>CAVXMS010000001.1:0-645276 GCA_963763035.1 uncultured beta proteobacterium
GAAGGTGCGTACGCCGTTGAGCTTGCGGTCCCAGACCCGCACCCGCGCGATGGTCTGGGCGACCTCCTGCCCGTACGCGCCGACGTTCTGGATCGGCGTCGCACCGACCGAGCCGGGGATCCCGGACAGGGCCTCGATCCCGACCCAACGCCGCTCGACGGCCTCGGCCACGACGTCGTCCCACCCCTCGCCGGCGGCGATCGTCACGGTCGCGCCCGAGCAGGAGGGATCACCGGAGGAGTCGACGTCGGCGCTGATGCCGGCGGTGGCGACCTCGACGACCCGGCCGTCGAAGCCCTCGTCGGCGACGACCAGGTTGGACCCGCCCCCGAGCAGCAGCACCGGCGTGCCAGCGGCATCCGCGTCGGACACCGCCGCGACCAGCTCGGCCTCCGTCGTGGCGCGCACCCATTCGCGACCGGGGCCGCCGAGGCGCAGCGTCGTGTGGTCCCGGAGATCAGGCACCGGGTCAGGCACGGGCGGCTTGCCTGACGACGGCCTTCGGCATGCCGAGCACCTTCTGGCCCTCGCAGGCGACCTCGAGGGCGAGGGTGACCAGGCCGTCGGCGACGGACTTCACCGTCCCCCCGATCACGACCTCGGCGCCGCCCTTGGCCGGCACCACGACGGGGCTGGTGAACTTCGCACCGAGGTCGACGACCTCGGCTCCTCCGGTCCACTCGGCGACGGCACGGCCGACCAGGGCCAGGGTGTACATCCCGTGGGCGATGACGCCAGGCAGGCCGACGCTGCGGGCGACGTCCTCGTCCTGGTGGATCGGGTTGTGGTCGCCGCTCGCGTCGGCGTACGCCACCAGGTCGGCGCGGGTGACGGTGAAGGTCCTGGGCTCGAGGGTGTCGCCGGCGTTCATGCGGCACCAGCCGAGGTGGACGAGGGTCGCCTTGCCGGTGCAGACGACCGCCCCGGTGACGTCGGTGATCTCGCTCGTGGTGGCGATGATGTCGGCGTCGCCGATTGGAGCAGGCCGGTGACCGTGAGCGTGGCGCTCAGCTCGTCACCCGCGGCCAGCGGCTGGGCGTAGGCGAAGCGCTGCTCGCCGTGGACGATGCGGTGCAGGTCGATCCGCTCGGTGTCGAGGAAGGCCTGCATGGCGTCGAAGGCAGGCACGATCGGGAAGGTCGGCGGCACGGACTCCCCCGGATCGCCGACGGGCGGCGGCGAAGCAGCAACCCGGTCAGGGGGTGACAGTGGAAAAGGTCACAGGGGCGGGGAACTCGCGCCCCACCAGCGAGGGGTCGACAGGCATGTCACGACCCTAGCCGGGAGCGACGCAGTCGCGCATGGCGTGGGTCGGGAGGTCGAGCAAGCGCGCGGCTGAGCTCGCGAAGCCGCGGCCTCGCGTCGAGACCCGCGAATGGGATGGCACGCGCCAGCGAGCCCGCGAAACACAGCGACCCGTCCGAGGCGCTCGGACGGGTCAGGGTGTGACGCAGCTGAACGTCAGCGGGTGTCGGTGCGCGGTGTGGTTGGGACGGAGACGCGGGCAGAACTTCTTCAGCTCGATGCGGTCGGGGTCGTTGCGACGGTTCTTCTTGGTGATGTCGTTGCGCTCCTTGCAGCTCGGTACCGGCACGCGAGCGTGATCTTGGGGCGAACGTCAGAAGACTTGCTGGCCATGGGAGAACCTTCTCGTTGCTGGGTAGTGGTGAGGCTTGCTGAGACTGCCGGTGTTGTGACTGGTGGTAGCGGGGGCGGGACTCGAACCCGCGACACCACGATTATGAGCCAGTGTGCTCTAACCACCTGAGCCTTGATGCGCTCGATTTCCTGCGCCGTCAGGCTGGAGGCCGGCTCGTCCAGCAGCAGCAGCCGCGGCTGGAGGGCCAGCGCTGAAGCGATCATGACCAGCTTGCGCAGGAAGATTGGCAGTTGGCCGGCCGGGCTGTTGTGCAAGGTGGCGGGAAACCCCACCTCATCAAGGCTGCGCTGGGCCTGCGCCACCCGCTGCGGGAAGCGCGCGGTCGTGTCGGAATTTTCCACCGCCAGCAAAACGTTGTCGATCGCGCTCAGGCCGGGGAATACGCTTTCGCGCTGAAAGGTCCGGGCCAGGCCCAGCCGGGCTATTCTGTGCGCTCGCAGTGACTGGATTTCACGGCCCTCGAACAGCACGACGCCGCTATCGGCGCCAAATGGAATCCGGGTCAGCACGTTGAAGAGGGTGCTTTTGCCGCTGCCGTTGGGTCCGGCTATACCCAGGATGCCGCGCGTGGCGACGCTGAAATCGACAGCGGCCACGGCATGCAGGCCACCGAACGATTTCGACAGACCCCGGACTTCAAGAATGGGCGGCAAGGCGAGCTACTTCGGATAAATCAAGACACCTGCGCCCAGCCCTCTTCAAGCGCGAACAGGCAGACGCTGCGACCTTATTTCTTGACCCAGGGCGGGGTTTGGAACGAGCCGCTGGCGTACTTGCCGGGGCCCACCATGACGCGCTTGCCGTCCTGGATTTGCCAGAACGAGGTCGGCACATAGTCGAGCCCGATCAGCGCCACGTGGGTCTTGGGATCGAACTTGATGACGCCGGCGGCCGACTCCTTGCTGGCGGCACCGATGGCCAGGCCGATGGCCTTGTGATCGGCCGGATTGCCGACTTTTTTCAGCGCATCGAAATACATGTGGGTCATCTCGTACAGGCCGACGCCATAAGCCCCGCTTTCAACCCCGTACTTGGCCTTGTAGCCGGCCAGCAGCTTGGGCGCACGCGGCCATTTCGGGCTGTCCAGCGGCGCGCCAATCATGTCGTACAGCACGCCGGTGGACTGGGCGCCGGTCAGCTTGATGAACTCCGGCACCGACGGTGCGTATTGCAGGAACACCGTGCTGTTGGTCGGGTTCTCCAGAAACTGTTTCAGGAACAGCGCCGAATTGCTGGGCAGGTAGTCGGTGTTGACGATCAGATTGGGCTTGCTGGCGCGCACCTTGGCCAGGATGGCGCGCCAGTCGCCGACCGGGCCATAGGGGACGATCTCGTCGACCGTGATCTTCCAGCCGTTGCCACCGAAGACTTTTTTCATGCCTTCAGAGATGCCCTTGGAAAACGGGTTGTCGGAGGAGATGATGGCCACCGTCTGGTCGGCAATGCTCATCTTGCCCTGGGCCGCGAATTCCTTCACCGCTGGCAGCAGGTCGGTGGCATAGCCGGTGAAGTCGGCGGTGTAAGACCAGCAGCACCAGTAGTCGGCCGGCGCCTTGCTGACAATGGCCGCCACCGAGGGCGACGGGCCAGCCGAGAGGTAAGGAATGCCGGCCTCCTTGAACAAGTCGATTTCGAACATCGACAGGTTGGCGTAGCCGGTGATCACCACCTCCAGCCCGGAAGTGCCGGTGAGATGTTCCACCGCGCTGGTGACGTTGGCAGCCGAGCCGTCTTTCACGTCCGCAGTGACCACTGTGAAGGTATGGCCGGCAACGCCGCCGGCGGCATTGGCCTCGTCGACCGCCCACTTGACGCCGTTGACAAACTCCTGGCCATCCGCCGCGCTGGGACCGGTCAATGGTGCCAGCACGCCGATCTTGACGGTTTTGGCAAGCGCCGGTGCCAGCGGCGCCAGGCCCAGCAGCGCCGAGGCGAGGTACAAACAAGTGGAACGGCTGATACTCTTGGGAATAGACATGAACATCTCCAGGCAGGCAACGTGAATGGAGGTGCAGTGTAGGGATTCGGGAGGTAATAAACACCTCATGAAATCCTTAGTTTTGCTTCACACCGGCGCGGAGATGGGCGCCAACAAGGTCCTTGCACAACCTCACTAGGCGGGAATCCGCCGGTCATAGTCTTTTTGCAGTCGACTCCATCCGTCCCAAAATGGCGCCGGTGCCTGGCCGGTCGCAACAGCGACCAGAATGTCGAGGTGCATGTGCCAGCCAGCGGCGACCATCAGCAGGGTTTTGCGTTCGGGCAGGCGACGATGGATGACGGTGAGCAACACTTCCTTGCCCCTTGGCTCCAGTTCGAAGGACACGTCGCCACTGCCTTGCCAGGTGAAGGCGAGTTTGCGCTGCGGCTCAAGCTCGGTGATCTGGCACTGCATCCTTTGTTCCTCGGGAAAACCGGGCGGCCGCTGGCCGGGCGGGTTGGTAAGCTGGTCGTTTCGCCAGGCGAGTTCGAAGGGCGCACCAACCTTCTTTTCCATCAGGCCCGCCGCCAGCCACTGGCGGCGCAGCTCGCTGTCAGTGAGATAAGCCCAGACGCGCTCGATCGGGCCGGGCAGAAGGCGCTGGATTTTCAGCGTGGCAGGCTCGGTCAGCACGCCGTGGCTGTCCAAAATTGCAGATTCGTTCATGGGTCATTTCCTTTTCTTGGGGTTGGGGGGTTTGCGTGTGTCCTCCTCGTGGAGGAGCTGTTCGAGTACATCCAGACGGTCGGTCCAGAAACGCTCATAGAAGCTCAGCCACTGCTGGGCACTGGCGAGCGGTCCGGGATCGAGGCGGCAAAAATGGGTCCGGCCACGCACCTCGCGACGGATCAGGCCGGCGTTTTCCAAGGCCTTGATGTGCTTGGAGGCCGCCGCCAGCGAGATCGTGAAGGGTTCCGCGAGTTGGGTAACCGTTCGCTCGCCACGGGTGAGTTGACGAAGCATCTGTCGGCGCGTGGCGTCGCCAAGCGCGTGAAAGACGGCATTCATCTGGGGTGTTTCTAATTCAACCATATAGTTGAATATTAATCGCGCCTTTTCAGAAAGTCAACCACTTTGTTGAATGATGTCGAAAGTAGGTGAGTTGCTCGGCTGTTGGCAAGTAACGAGCCCCTCCGGCGTCAGACTCTCATTGCAGATCCGCCATCTCGTAGAGCGGCCGGATTTCGATCTCGCTCGGTCCCGGCATGGGATTGGGGCAGCGCTTCACCCAGGCGACCGCCTCGTCCATGTCTTTGACTTCCCAAAGCCAGAAGCCGGTGACCAGCTCGCGGGCCGGGGCGAAAGGTCCATCGATGACCTTACGGGAGGGACCATCGAACGCAACACGCTTGCCCTGCGACGAGGGCTTGAGGCCGTCGGCCATCAGCAGGATGCCGGCATTGCGCAGCTCGTCGTTGAATCGGCCCATCGCCGCCATCATCTCGGTGGTCCAGGGCGTGGGGAAAACGAAGCCCTTTTCGCTGTCTTCGGTTGCCTTCACGAACACCATCACACGCATGGTCTTTCTCCTTGTTTGAGCCGGCGTCAGCGGCCTGGCATTTGGAACGATGAACGGGGTTTCCTGAAATCGACCCGGGAATACCCGATCAGGTATTCCGGGAACGAGGCTTGGCACTATTCTCCGTACCCTCACCGGGGGTGATGAAGAGAATTCGACATGGTTTTTTGACTTTGGCCGTATGCCATGTCCCCGTTGGGACTTTGATGACAGAACCAATGTCCGTGAAATGAACAATTTCTTCAACGCCATCAACCAGAAGATGAATCGAGCACTCACCTGAAAGCAGGTACAGGAGTTCATCACCATGGGGATGAACTTCCCAGGTTGGCCAATCCTCGGAGAATGCGTATTCAGCTACGAGAAGGCATGACTTGAAGCCAGCAAACTTGGAGTCAAGTTCCTCGTAGAGTGTTGGAGTAACTGGTGCCTGGGTGCATGAAAGATCAGGTCCAATGACCATGAAGGTTGAGTTGAGATTGGGTAGTTTCATCTGGCTAGCTCACTTGGGTTCGGTTGAAATTTCCTGCGCCGGCGAGCAAGAGAGCGGTTGTAACGCGGCATGCGCTCTAACCGTGCCAGCCCTGGGGCGCTGCCGCTTGCGGCAGCGTCCGAGTGCAGCGACCGGTTATCCATGTCATTTCTCCATTGTGATGAGCCGCTCGGCGCCGATCAGTTAAACGGGCGCACTTCTACCGGTGCCCGACAGGCGAAGGTGGCCTTGCGCCCCCACATCAGCGCTGCGTCCTCCGCGACGAACGGGTCGTAGTTGTCGGGGTGGTGAATGGCAACCAAATACTGCGTCATGACTTTTCCTGTAACCGAACGCTAAATTGAGATGCGCGGTTTAGCGCGTCCCGCTTGGATTGACAGGTTGGTCATCGTGCCCTTGGCGCCGGAGTACCACATGGGTGGCTTTCTCCGACGCAACGAACTGAACGCATTCGTATCCCAGAGCGCGCGCGTCAATCCCCTCGAACAGCCGCTCTCCCCCGCCCAGCAGGACCGGCGAGATGGCGATGTGCAGTTCATCGACGAGGCCCGCACGAAGATATTGCCGGATGGTGTTGGGTCCGCCGCCAATGCGCACATCCATGCCCTTGGCTGCCTCGCGCGCCCGGTCGAGCGCCTCGTGAATACCGCCCGTAACAAAGTGGAACGTCGTTCCACCTTCCATCTGGATCGGCGCACGCGCGTGATGCGTCAAGATGAAAGTTGGAACGTGATAGGGTGGGTTGTCCCCCCACCAGCCTTTCCAGTTCATGTCGGGCCAGGGTCCGCGAACCGGTCCGAACATGTTCCTTCCGAGAATCCAGGCTCCCACATTTCTGAAGCCTCGCGCAGCGAAGTCGTCGTCAATCCCCGTTGTGCCACCGTCGGCGCCAAACAGGTTTCGTTGAAACGTGCGTGTCGGGACTAACCACTGGTGCAAATCTGTCCCGGCCACGCCGAGCGGATTGTCGATATCCTGATTCGGACCGGCCCCGTATCCGTCAAGCGAGATGGTAAAACCCTCAACTCGGACGCGTGTCATTTTCATGCCTTCCTTTCGATTGACGCCTAAGCGTAGAAGTCACCGGCGCTGCGCGGCTTTATCGCGCAGCGTCCCCTGCACCGCAGGGTTGGCGTCACTTTTCACCCTCCCAATAATCGACTTCGGTGCTCGTACGACCTATTACGCCAAAGGGATGCTCTGTCGCGACGCCGACCTCAGCAAGGTATTTTCCTGAGTCCGGGTACTCACAGATCTCTGGCTCGTCAGTTGTGCCAATGGCCAAGTACTTCAGAGCCTCCGAGGACGTGTTGATCAGTTGATGAGGGTAGTCGCGGCCTGGCGGGATGACGACGACATCACCGACTTTGACAGCGAGCATCTCGCCGGCTACGCGGAGCGTTCCTTTTCCTTCCAAGATCACGAACATCTCTTCCTGCGCATGGTGCAGGTGATATGGGCAGGCACGTTTGCCGGGCGGTACGACGTTGACGCCAGCCGCCAGCTTCTTTGCCGCCATTCCTTCGGTGAGGCGGGCGTGACTGCACTCGTACTTCGGCTCCAGCGAGGCGTGCCGAAGCTCGACTTCATTGACGTTGCGAATCAGACGGGCGGAAAGGTCGGTGGGGTTTGTCATGAACAGCCTCGGTGAAGGTTTTGGTGACGCCTAAACGTTGGAATTCACCGGCGCTGCGCGGCTTTATCGCGCAGCGTTCGGTGGAATGATGGGTTGGGCCGCACTTTCTGAGCCATTTCTATGCCGCCCTCAGGACCGCGGGTCGAACCCGAAGACGCGCAGTTCTTGGTCGCACCGACAGGCCTTGGCGAGACGCGCCGCCCACGCGATGGCCTCGTCGCGCGAAGGCAGTTCCAACACGGCGAAGCCGCCATCGAGCGTGGGCGCCCAAGGATAGCCGCCCATTGCAACCGTGCCGTCAGCAGAGACGAGCACGGGCGGCACGCCTTCGTCGATGCCGCCGCCGAAGACGTAGACGCCAGCGGCTTTCGTCTCATCGATGACGGCATGCGCGTCGCGGCCTACCGCCTCCCACGCGTCTTCGGGAACGACCATTGCCGCGCTGGGAAAGGAGATCAGGTACTTGGCCATGGAGCTATTTCGTTTGGAGATTGATGTCGGTCGTGAAGCGAGTGTGCGGCCTAACTCAATGCATGCCTGGTCGTGCACCGGCAGTCAGCGCTCGACGGCGTACCGAACCAGGAGCAGGCTCGAGCCATCGAAGCTGCGGCTGTCCAGCAGGCGAAGCGAGCCGGGCGGCCGGGCCTCGAACGCCCGGACACCCTCACCGACAACGCCAGCCCCGATCATGAAATGCAACTCATCGACCAAGCCGGCGGCGAGCAGGTCGTTCCAGAGGATGTGACTGCCAAATAGCAGGATTTCCCGCCCCGGCCCCTGCTTGAGCGCCGCGACCTCCGCGTGCGCACTGGCACGCCGCACGACCCGGGTCGGGCCCCAGCCCTGGACTTCGTCGGGCTTCAGGCTGTTCGAAACCACGACCTTCTCGACGGCGCTGTTGAGACGCGAGATCTCGCGCTCCACGGCCGACTGGCTCGCGTCCTCGGCGATCGCGGGCCAGTAGGACCGGAAGGCCTCGAACGACTTACGCCCGAGTAGCAGCGTATCGGCCGCCCGGAGCCGTTCCGCGTTGTAGTCGGAGAAGCCCTTGTCGAACGGCATGGCCATGATGTTCCCGCCCGGGCCGGAGTAAAACCCGTCGAGCGAGATGATGTTGCAGACGATCAGCTTGCGCATGCTTGGTGAGTCTCCTTCCGGCTGTTGAGAGGTTGAGCCCTGACATCAGTCGGCTTGCGGAATGGGCAAGCACTCCATGATCTCCACCGCGTCGCCCGGGAACAGCGTGAAGTGGGGGTGGTTGACGAACATGGCCGCCGCCGCATCATAGGACTCCGCCTGAACCACGTTATAGGCTCCTATGTTGTTGGTGATGTCGGAAACGCCGTCACGGCCAATTCGCTTGGTCTTGCCCACAGGGGCACCCATCTCGACAATCGCATTGCGATGCTGCTCCACCCACGCGTTCCACGCCCGCATGCCTTGTTGGGTTTTTTGCTTGCGTGCCTCTTCATCTTCGGCCATCCAGTTGCGCATGGCCGCTGAGTTGCCGGTAAAGATTGCCAAAAATCGCTTCACTTGAGAGTCCTTCCAATAGATCATGTGAACACTGTACACAATAGGATATCAAAGATAGTGAACGTTGTCCACACCCTCTCAAAGACATTACTGCGGTATCAACTTTGGACGTTCGCCCATGCGGCGTGTACCGTCACGGCGAGCCTGGTCGAGCCTCAGTGGCGCCCCCGGCCGGGGTTCTCCTCACTGACTAGATCAAGCCCATGCGGAACGCCTTGGCGACGGCGGCGGTGCGGTTCGGTGCAGTGAGTTTGGTGGCGATATTTCGCGCATGGTATTCGACCGTGCCGATGGCGATGTTCATCTTGTCCGAGATTTCGGTATTGCTGTAGCCGTCGGCCATTCTTCTGACGATTTCAATTTCGCGCCGGGTCAACAGCACCAGCGTTTGGCTGGCGTTCCGGTCTTTTTTTTCATGGCGGTACAGGTCGCCGTCAATGGCGCAAAACATGCTGGCGGCCATGCCCAGCGACACCTTCAGCCGGCTGTCTTCCAGCGCCGCCCGGTCGGTTGCCAGACCGACCCCGCCAATCAGGATGCCGCCTTCGAAGATCGGCACCGCGATGCCGCCGACCATGGAAAAATCCCGAGCCTCCTGAAAAATGGACTTCTCCTTCTTGCGCAGCAAGGGGTAGATTTCTTTCCAGAAGAACGGCTGCTGCCGGTACATCGCGTGCTGGCGGGTCGGGTCGGTACGGGTGTAGTTGCGCGCCACGTAGTGCTCGATCCAGGCCTTGTCGTAGGTGGTGGCCGTAATGCCCTGGCAGATGCCGTCATCGCGGTGAATGTACATCACACCCTGGAAGCCGATGTCGGACATGGCATGGGCAAACGTGGCGAACGCCGCCGTGCGACTTTGCGCTTGCAGCAGGTTGTCGAGCAGGCCTTTGAGCGCACCGGCTTCAGGCAGATGAAGGTAGCCGAACATGTTGACCATTCAATAATCGAGGGACAGCCCAACACTACCGCACCCGGCGCACTGCTGTCCACGGTATTCACCCGGGGGCCGGTCAGCCGTCATTTTGTGCGGCATCAGGGACGGCGCAAGGTGGAGCGCAACTGAATGCCGTCGTGCTCCTTGAACAGTTCGGCGATCCAGTCCACAAAAACACGGATCTTGCCCGACAGGTGCCGGTTTTGCGGGTACACCAGTTGCAGCGGCAGCGGGTCGGCCAACCAGTCGCCCAGCACCAGCTCCAGCGTGCCGCGCTCGCTGGCCTCCTTGAAGATGAAAGCCGGAACCTGCGCCACGCCCAGCCCGGCTTCGGCCGCGGCGACGTAGCTGTTTTCATCGTTCAGCGCAATGTGGCCCTTCAGCGCGGCGCTGATCCGGGCCGCGTCTTTTTCAAACACCCAGTTAAAAATCTCTCCCGTGCGCGGCGAGAAGTGATTGATGCACAAATGCTCTTTGAGATCCCGCGGATGGCGCGGCTGGCCGTGCGCCGCCAGGTAGCCCGGTCCGGCGCAAGTGGCAAAGTAGAGCTGGCCGACCGGGTGCGCAATCAGGCTTGAGTCTTCCAGCTTGCCGCTCCACAGGGCGCAATCGATGCCTTCCTCGATCAGATCGGCATGGCGCTCGCTGCAACCCAGTTCCAGCTCGATGCCGGGGTAGCGGGCAAAAAAATCGGGCAGGGCCGGAACGATGACGCAGCGCGCCATCAAGGTCGGCACGTCGACCCGCAAGCGGCCCTGCGGCGTGGCGTGCTGCTGCGCCAGCGACTCCTCGGTCTCCCGCAACTGCGTCAGGATCGCCACGCAGCGGTCGTAGTAGGCGGCGCCATCGGCCGTCACGCTGACGCGCCGGGTGGTACGGTTGAGCAGCTTGACGCGCAACGCCCCTTCCAGCTTTTGCAGCAAGGTGCTGGCCGTCGCCTTGGGCAGGCGCAGGCTGTCGGCGGCGCGCGTGATGCCGCCGGTCTCGACCACGCGGACAAAAACCTCCATCGCCAGAAATTTGTTCATTGTTCAGTAAACGGAATAATCAATTCGTTTCCAGGCTGTTGATCCAGGATATTGTGAACGATAGACTGCGCTGCTTCGTCCACTACCGGGTAAAACCCGCAACCAAGCCAAACCCATGATCAAAGTCAGCATCCTCTACCCTCACACGCCGGACGGGCATTTCGATTTTGCCTACTACGTGAACCAGCACATGCCGCTGTCGATCAGCCTGCTGCGTGCCCATCCCGGTTTTAAAAGTGTGTCGGTCGAGCGCGGACTGGCCGGTGCAGATCCGCAGGCCGGACTACCCTACGTCGCGATGTGCCACTTCCTGTTCGACGCCGTTGATAGCTTCATCGCCGCTTTCACGCCGCACGCGGCGACGCTTCAGGGAGATATGCCCAACTACACCAACATTGTTCCGCTGATCCAGTTCAACGAGGTGCTGCTTTCGCAGTGAGTCAGGTGCCGGACCAAACGTCGGATGCCCAATACAGCCGGTGCGGGTTGTCAACCAGCACAAGACTTCGTCCAGATGCAAAGACACTTTGGTCCAGGCCGGCTGAAAGCCCTCTGGCCGGACTTACGGCTCCTCAGGCAACCTCGCTTCGACAAACCTCACAACACGCGTGGCTGCCGGCGGATCGAGATTGCTCAGCACGATGAACACATAGCCCTGCTTCGGAATGACGCGCAACTCGCCGCTCATGCCGGGCGCACCGCCACTATGGCCATAACCTGCCCATTTACCTTCACCCGCTGTGCTAAAACCGTAGCCGTAGGCCTGTGCCTGCGCGCGTGTCGCCTGCGCGAGCAGGGCTTTTGAAACCAGCTTGTCAGATTGCAGCGCATCGGCGAAGCGCAACAAATCACCAACGGTCGAATAGCCTCCACCGGCAGCGGTGCCACGCCACGGCAAGGTGTCGGTGTTGGGTATCCACTTGCCCTCTTCTTCCATGTAACCAACAGCGCGCATGGGGACGGGTTCGGTTTCCGGCAGCGAGGCGGTGGCGTTCATCAGGGCCGGCGCGAACACTTTCTTCTGTACATATTCATAGTAAGACATGCCGCTCAGTTTTTCGATCAACGCCCCGAGCAACACGAAGCCGTAATTGGAGTAGCGCCAGGTGGCGCCGGGTTCATGCACGGGACTCCGGTTGCCGTAGAGGCTCACATAGTCGGCATGCGACTTCAGTAGCAGGCGATTCTGGTCGTACTCCGGTCCGAAAATATCTCCGGTACCACCGGTGTGAGTGAGAAGGTGACGGATCGTCACTTTGTTCGCAATGTCCTTGTTAGGGTAGTCGGAGAGGTGCTTGCCAAGCGTGTCATCGAACGAAAGCTTGCCCGCATCTATCAGTTGTAACGTGGCAATGGCGGTAAACATTTTGTTCATCGAACCCAGGCGAAACTGAGTATCAAGCGAAACAGGTACGCTGGTTTCGCGGTCGGAACGACCCCAAGCCTTTTCGTACAAAACCCTGCCGCTTTTTGCGATCAACACGGCACCAGAAAATTTGTCCTGACTCGCAGCGACGTCGAGATGCCGCGTGAGCGCGACAAGTGCTTCAGACTGCGACAGCCTCGGCGGAGCGAGGTCGGGGGGCGTCGGAATTAGCTTAATGTTTGCGCCGGTCATCTTCGGCGGCTCATCAGCGCTCACCGTCAACTCGAAACGGGCAATATTGTCCGATCCATTCTCCTTCAACAAACCAGTGATGGAGGTCGCATCGCCTTTTTCGACACGTACCAATGTGAAGCCGCCTGTTTGCTTGCGAAAACGGGCCAGCTGGGCCATCGGGGGCGTCGGCTTGTAGATGTCATCGAACGCCTTGACTTGTACAGTGTCCGCGGAATTGAAGGCGGCAAGCCAAGCACTTAACACGCGTGTAGCTGGCGTTTCGGGAGCAACCTGCTGGGCAAGGCCGACACCCGAAAATATTAGACAAGCAACGATGAAGAAAAGTCGCATGGTCATGCTTTTCCCGCTTTCAAAAGGGTTGCCTGCAATTTCCTGCCCTCGGCGGTCAGCCTGTATTTCTGCTGGCTGCTCTTGGGTTTGTCGGGGATGGTCATTTCAATCAAGTCCGCTTTGAGCGCCGGCACGAGGTAAAGCACCCGGAAGTTTTCCTCTCCCTTCAGCGATAGCGCATCCTGCAAGGACTTGCGGCTCATGCTGTCGCGGCAGACCAGCACCAGCTTTTTGACTTCACCTGTGACTTCACCTGTGACTTCACCTGCCGGTTGCAGCAACGCCTTGGCAGCTTTTTCGCCCACGGCCGCTATCAGGTGTTCCGGATTGGCCTTGAAGGTCAGCATCAGCCCCGACATGCTGGTATCGAAAATCGGCGCGGGGGCATCGTGGTTAGCGCATTCCCGGCGCATTTTCTCGATGCCGCGCCCCCAGGACTCCACATAGCCCGCGCGGAAAAACGCAGATGCCAGCAAGGGGTTGAACGGATGGGACGGATGTTTGCCCAGCAATTTTCCCAGCGTCCAGCGCTCGGGCAACTGGCCTGCGTTCCACAGCATGATTTGATGCGCATAGACGCTGATCTGAATCGGAATGCCGCTGCTGTAGTCCTTGTGCATCACCGCATTGAGCAAGGCCTCGCGCAAGGCGGGCAGGGGGAACAGATAAGTTTCAAGCCGCAGCAAGCCCTCGTAGCTGATGTAGGCCTTGAGGTACTTGGCGCGCAGGGTCTCCAGTGTCTTTTCCACCTGCGAAAACAAATCGCCGTGAATTTCGTCCTGGTAGCGCAGGTCATCGTCGGTGACGAAAAAACCCAACTTGATGAACGCCCCTGGCACAAACCGTTCCGGCTCCTTGCCAAACAGCAAGGCGGGTGGCCCGCTTCAGGTGCTCGCCGTCGTCCAGTTGCAGGCTGGCCAACAGCGCGGCGTCGCCATCGGCCAGCACCTGTTCATCCACGCGTCCGCTCTTCGCGGCCTTGTCCCTGAACCATTGCAGGGCCGCAGGGTTGCAGTCGCCCAGCGTCAGGCGTGGAACCAGCACACCGTCCCAATGCAGGCCCTGCTTCTTGAGCAAGAAACGCGACAGCGCCGCCCCCTTGAGTTCCTGCTTGGTGCTGCCGCTGCGATAGTGGTATTCGCCCTTGTAGCTCACCGGGCTGGGGTAGGGATCGACGCGAATCTCCAGCAGTTCCTTGCCGTCTTCGAGCACCAAATTCACCTCCACCATGATGCCCAGCACATCGCGCACCTTGTTGGGAATTTCTTCCAGCAGACGCGCCGCGTTGGCCACGCCCACCGCATGGCCCCGGTCATTGCGCCCGATCACCAGCACCCCGCCCTCGGCGTTGGCAAAGCCGCAAATCCAGCGCAGATAGTCGTCGCGCCAGGACTCCTTCCACTCCATGTTCTGCTGTTCTTTCATAGCAGGCGAAGCTTACTCCACGGGTGGTCCCGTCCCCTTGCCTCGAAACCCTACAAATAGACTTTTTGCAGCAGCCGTAGCAGTGTCTTGCGCTCGCTGGCGGTCAGGCGCGCGGCGACCTCGTCTTCGAGCGCGGTGGCGGCTGTTTCAGCCTCTTGCATCAGTGCCATTCCGGCGGCGGTGGCATGCAGGCCGCTGGCCCGTCCATCTCGCGGGTGCGGCCGCTTGCGGAGCAAGCCGCGTTTTTCCAGGCCATTGATCAAACCCACCAGATTGGGCGGCAGAAGGCCCAGCGTGCCGCACAACTGGCGCGACGTGATGCCCGGGTTGTGCACGATCAGCGAGGCCACGGAAAAGTCAACCGGCCGCAGCTTGTAGACCGCCATGCGCTGCAGGAACACTTCGATCACCGCCAGCGACACGCGACGCGCGTTGTAGCCCAGCAGCGTTTCAATGTAGCGCGTGTCCACTTCGTCGATGGCGGCGTTTTGCGTTGGACTGGCGGTGGGCATGGGCTGGCTGGATCTGGGGTGTTTTTCGGCCGCCGACAGAGCTGGCGGCGGGCAGACGGTGGCGGCTTTGATGATACCAAGTCACATGCACCTGGCCTTGATTTCTTCCGGCACGGCAATCGCCTTGATGCGGTCCGGCTCGCCGGGCGGGCGGATGCAGAAGGCCCGTGTCTCGACGCCTTCGCACAGCAGATCGTCGCCGCGCTTGATGACGTGGCGGAACATGAAGGCCTTGGCGCGCCATTCCTGGATGTTGGTGTAAATCTGCAGCGTCTCGCCGTAGGTGGCGGGGCGCATGAACTTGACCTGGATCTCCAGCAGCGGGTCGCCAATGATGCCGGTGGTCTTGACCAGTTCGCGCCAGGGCGGCACGCCGCACTGCATGAAGAAATTCAGCGACGAGGCGTCCATCCACTTGGCAAAGTTGGGAAAGAAGACGATGCCGGCCGGATCGCAGTCGCCAAACATCACGTTGACCTCGTAGACGATGACTCGGCTCATGGCGCTCCGATCAGGCGCCACCGACGCGCAGCACCAACGCCACGGCGGAGTCACCGGCGGCACAGCCACCGAAGACACCGACACCGCCGCCACGCAGTGTCAGTTCCTCGATCAGCTCAATCACGCTGCGCAAGCCGGTCGGGCCTTGCGGGTGGCCCCAGATCAGTGAACAGCCGTAGTTGTTCATCTTCTCCAGCGGGAAGCCGGTCTCGCGCGCAAAGGCGATGTCGTTGACCGCAAACGGGTTGTGCGTCTTGACCGCATCGACCTCTTTGATGTCGAGCTTGGCATTCTTCAGTGCCGCCATCACCGCCGGTGCCACCGCCATGGGCATATGGCCTTTTTCGACCCGTGCCTGGCCAAAGCCCAGCAACTCGACGACGATGGCCGGATCGCTCGCCACTTCGCGCGCCAGTTCGCGGGTGGTGACGATAACGCCGGCATTGCCGTCGGCGGGATGGGTTTGCGAGCCGAAGGTCACCGTGCCGCCCGGCTTGACGGGTTTGAGCCTGGCCAGTCCTTCCACCGTGGTGGCGAAGATGCCGTCGTCGGCGCTCAGCGTCCCGGTCTGTTTGCGAAAACCCGAGTCGGTGATCGGCACATCGACCATGTAGCGGCGCTGGAAGGAGCGGTCATTGGCCAGCGCCTGCTGGTACTGGGCATAGCGCGCCAGCGCCACCTCGTGCTGCTCGGCCATGCTGACGCCGAACTTGGCGGCCACGTTCTCGGCCGTGTCCAGCATGGCGTTCCTGGCGTAAGGGTCCATCGCAAAGTTGTCCAGCACCCAGCGCTCGGTGATCCCGGTGCCGCCCGGGGCCGAAGGGTCGGGGTAGTAAACAATGGGGCCATTGGAACAGCGGTCGGCCATCACCAGCAGGGCGCATTGGGCCGAGCCGTCGGCCACCTGCGCCGCCGCCATCTGCAAGGCGCGCGCGCTGGTGGCGCAGGCCTGCTGCACGGTCGGACCGGCCACCTGGTCGATGCCCATCATGCCGGTGACCCATGGCAAACCATAGAAACTGCCATGCTGTGGATTGGTGTGGCCAAGAATGCCCAGATCAATCCGGTCCATCGGGAAGCGCTTGGCGGCCAGCGCCTGCTTGCCGACATTGGCGGCCAGACGCAAACTGTTGAGGTGGCCGATCGGTCCTTGCCATTTGGCAAAAGGGGTGGACCAGTAGATGCCGTAGGGAATGAATGCGCGCGTCATGGGTTACTCCAGTTTATCGGGTCTGTTGGGCTTGCCACTGGGCAAAGCTGGAACCGCTCAGTGCCAGCTTCTTCAGCAGCGGCGCCGCTTGCCAGTACTGCGGGTCGAGGGTCTTCTGGAACTCGACGATGCGGTCGTAGACCACTTTGAGCCCCAGTGTGTCGGCGTAGAACATCGGCCCACCCCGGTAGCGCGGAAAGCCGTAGCCGGCGGTATAGACCACGTCGATGTCGCTGGCGCGCAGCGCGATGCCTTCTTCCAGCAGCAGCGCGCCTTCGTTGATCATCGCGTACAGGCAGCGTTCCTGGATTTCCCTGGCGTCGGGGTGGCGCTGCGGGATGTTCAGGCGCTTGGCCTCCTCAGCCAGCATGGCAATCACCTCGGGGTCGGGCGTGCGCTTGCGCTCGGCGCCGTCGTAGCGGTAGTAGCCACGGCCGGCTTTCTGGCCGATCCAGCCCCGCTGGTTGAGCAAGGCCGACGGCCGGTAAAAGCTTGGATCCTTGGGCAACAGATGGGCACGCTCGAGCCGGGTCAGGTGCCCGATGTCGACGCCGGCCATGTCGTAGACCGCCAGTATGCCCATCGCCATGCCCCATTGCTCCAGCGCGCCGTCGACCTCGGCGGGTGTTGCGCCTTCGAGCAGGCAGCGCTCCGCCTCGCGGCCATAGGGGTCCATCATGCGGTTGCCAATAAAGCCGTAGCAAACCTTGGCGACGACGCCGGTCTTCTTGATGCGCTTGGCCAGTTCCATCGCCGTGACCAGCACGTCGGGCGCGGTCTTGCTGGCTTGCACGATCTCCAGCAGTTGCATGACGTTGGCCGGGCTGAAGAAGTGCAGGCCGATCACGTCCCGCGCGCGCCGCGTGACGGCGGCGATCTCGTCAATGTCCAGCGTGGAGGTATTGGTGCCCAGAATGGCGCCTGGTTTGGCGACGGTATCGAGTTTGACGAAGATTTCCTTCTTCAGGGCCAGGTTCTCAAACACCGCTTCGATGATCAGGTCGGCATCGCCCAGCGCCGCGAAGTCCAGGCTGGGCGTGATGAGAGCTATGCGCTGCTCCATTTGTTCCGGCCGCAGGCTGCCCCGTTCGACGGAACGTTGATAGTTCTTGCGGATCGTTGCCAGGCCCCGGTCCAGGTTCTGCTGCGTGGCGTCCACCAGTGTCACCGGTATACCGGCGTTGACGCAGCACATGGCAATGCCGCCGCCCATGGTGCCGGAGCCGACGATGCCGACGCGCGCCACCGGCCGCGCCACGATATCGCGCGCCAATCCGGGGATCTTGCGCACTTCGCGCTCGGCGTAAAACAGATGGCGCAGCGCCTTGGCTTCGGTCGCTTGTTCAAGCTGCGCCGAGAGTGAGGACTCGACTTTCAAGCCGGCGTCAAAATCAAGCTCCACAGCGGCCTCTAGCGCGGCGATCAAGGCAACCGGGGCGCGCCGGTTGCGCATCGTTTTGGCGACCTGCGCCCGTTTGGCGGCGAACAACTCGCTGGCCTGGGCGGCGCCCTTGACGGCTTGCTCGCGCGTGCGGCGTGGGCCGCTGCCCCGGCGCACCAGTTCACGCGCAAAAGCGATCGCGCCCGGCACGATCTCGCCCTCCAGCACCGCATCGACCAGGCCGGCGTCCAGCGCCTTGCCGGCGGCCAGCGGTTTGCCACTGAGCATCATGTCGAGCGCCAGCTCCAGCGGCACGACGCGCGGCAAGCGCTGGGTACCGCCGGCGCCCGGGATGATGCCCAGCGAGAGTTCGGGCAGGCCAAAGCGGGCGCTCTCCTGCGCGACGCGGTAGTGGCAAGCCAGTGCGATCTCGGTGCCGGCGCCCAGCGCCGTACCGTGCACGGCGGCAACTACCGGCACGGCGCTGTCTTCGATCAGCCGCAACACCTCGTGGTAACCGGGTTCCGCGATGCCGGTGTCGAACTCCTTGATGTCGGCCCCGGCGACAAAGGTCTTGCCGGCACAGCCCAGCACGATGGCCTTGACCGCGCTCTGGTCGCGCAGTTCGAGCAGGACTTTTTTGAGACCGGCGCGCAGCACGCGATCAACGGCATTGACCGGCGGACTGTCAATCATGATCACGGCAATGCCGTCGTGGATGGCGTAGCTTACGGTGTCGGTCATGGGAGATTTCGTTTTCTTGAAGGGAGAAGCTTGCTTATCTGACTAGGCGGATTGCTGACGCAGCACGCGTTTGAGAATCTTGCCGCTGGCGCTCTTGGGAAGTTCACTGACGATATCGACTTTTGCCGGAACCTTGTAGGCGGCGATATGTTCCCGGCAGTAGGCAATGATGTCCTCGGCGCTCAGGCTCACGCCAGACTTCAACACCACGGCGACGGCGACCTTCTCGCCCTGCGCCGCAGCCGCGATGCCATACACCGCAACCTCTTGAATGCCGGGGATCTTGTACAGGTACTGCTCGACTTCCGCCGGCCAGACCTTGAAGCCCGACACATTGATCATGTCCTTGACGCGGTCGGTGATGTAGACGTAGCCGTCCTGGTCCATGCGCCCGACATCGCCGGTGTGCAACCAGCCGCCGCGCAGCGCCGTTGCGGTTTCTTCCGGGCGCCTCCAGTAGCCTTGCATGACACCGTCGCCGCGAATCACGATTTCACCCTGCACACCGGCTGCCACTTCGTGATCCGATTCATCGAAGATCTTCAATTCAAAGCCCTCGATGGCCCGTCCGACGGAACCGAATCGATGTTCCTTGACGTCGTTGTAGCAGGAGAACGGTGAACACTCGGTCAGGCCGTAACCCTCGTAGACGCGGCGCCCGAAACGCTCGGTCCAGCGCCGCGAAATTTCCTCCGGCATGGTGGCGGCGGCGGACATTTCATAGCGCAAGCTGCTCAGGTCGTAGCCCGACAAGTCCATCGCCAGCAGATTGATGAAGATGGTCGGCACGGCGAAGAAGTGGGTGATGCGTTCTTCCCCAATGGCACGCAGAACCACGTCCGGCACAAAGCGGGGGAACAGCACGATGGTCGCGCCGGCCAGGATCGCCGCGTTCATGATGTAGTTCTGGCCGTAGACATGGAACAGCGGCAGGAAGGCCGCCAGCCGGTCGCCCGGCCGGTAGTCGGAATACCTGGCTTGCGGTGGCAGCGCGATATTGCTATGGATGTTGTGCTGGGTCAGCGCCACGCCCTTCGGAAAGCCGGTGGTCCCCGACGAGTAGAGCAGTGCCGCCACATCGTCGCCCGAGCGCTGCACCGACTCGAACGTGTCGGCGCCGCGTTCCAGCAGTTGCGCCAGGGCGACCCATCCCATCAACTCCGCTTTCGGGTCCACCACCACCCGCAGATGCAAAGCCGCGCAGTCGTCTGGAACGTAGCGTTTGAGCTCGTCCATGGTGATCACCACGGCGGCGCCCGAATCGTCCAGCAGGTAGCGCGCCTCCTCGGTCTTCAGGATGGCGTTGATGGTCACCGGAATGGCCCCCAGCTTTTGCGCCGCGTAATAGGCCACGGCGAATTCGGGCACGTTGGGCAGGTACAGGGCGACCCGGTCGGCGACCGAGACGCCGGCCGCGCGCAGGCTAGCCGCCAGGCGGTTGGCATCACGGTTGAGTTGCCCGTAAGTGATGGTGCGACCCTCGAAGCGGATGGCAATCCGCTCCGGGGTCTGCGCCGCATGTTGCTCAAGATAGTCAGCGATATTCATGATTGGTCTTCCTCGTCACAGCCTTGCGAACAATCTGCATTCTGTTGAATTATGGTTATATTTCATAACGAAGTAAAGAGGCCAAGGGATAAATTTCTTTGCCCTTGGCTGAAGCGCTTCGATGGCGCCGCTCGACTTTGGCCGCGGGTCGGGCCAAGTCGAGCGCTGCAAGAACAGGCCGGCTTACTTCAGAATTTTCCAGTCGCCGTTCTCGACCGTGGCCATGATGGCGGCACGGCCATCGAAGCCGTTGTGATCCTTGGCCGACATATTGAAGACGCCGTGCACCCCCGGAAGCTCCTTCACATTCTCCAGGGCATCGCGCAGGGCAACGCGGAATTCGACCGTCCCAGGCTTGGCCTTCTTGAGCGCTTCGGGCACGGCGCGATTGAGCAGCAGATAGGCATCCCAGCCATGACCGCCAAAGGTGGAACGGCTGTTGACGCCATGTGCGCCCTCGTAGACCTTGATGTACTCAAGCGAAGCCTTCTTGGAAGGGTGGCTGTCAGGGAGTTGCTCGGCCAGCAGCATCGGTCCGACCGGGAACAGCGTGCCCTCGACATTCTTGCCGCCAACGCGCAGGAAATCACGGTTGGCGATGCCGTGCGTCTGATAGAACTTGCCCTTGTAGCCGCGCTCGATCAGGGTCGATTGCGGCAGCACGGCCGGTGTGCCCGAAGCGGCGATCAGGATCGCGTCCGGTTTGGCCGCGAACAGTTTGAGCGCCTGCCCGGCCACGCTGGTGTCGTTGCGCTGGTAGCGCTCGACCGGACTGACCGTGATGCCCTTGGCTGCCGCCGCATCCTGGATCGCCTTCAACCAAAGTTCGCCGTAGGCATCGGCGTAGCCGATGAAACCCAGGGTCTTGACGTTGTTGGCCGCCATGTGCTGCACCATCGCCACGGCCATCAGCGGGAAACTCTGCGGCGTCGTGAAGACCCAGGGCGCTTTCTCCCCGGCCGGCGGCAGGGGCGCCATGGCGATCTGCGGTGTCTTGGCTTCAAACGCCACTTCAAGAATGCCCATCGAGGTCGGCGTCGCCGACGCGCCGATGATCGCATCGACCTTGTCCTCGGCCGTCAACTTGCGGGCATTCTTCACCGCCATGCTGGGGTCGGTGGCGTCGTCCAGCACGATGTACTTGACCTTTTGCCCGCCGACGGTCTGCGGCAGCAGGGCAAAGGTCTGCTTTTCGGGAATGCCCAGCGAGGCCGCCGGACCGGTCGCCGAAACAATAACGCCAATGGTCACGTCGGCCCAGGCCGAACCGGTCACCACAACCAATGCAAGGGCTTGCGCCAGCGCGAACTTCTTTACTTTCATATCGTCTCCTGTTGTAGATACGGTGTTCGCTCGTTGGGGCGCGCCCCTCGGAAGCGATGAAAACATGGTTGCCGCAGCGGCTTCGGTGTCAGGCGATTCGACCGGACGTCAATGCCGCAGTTGGCTCAAGATCGTCAGCGATATTCACGATTTGTCTTCCTCGTCACAAACTTGCGAGCAATTTGTATTTTGTTGAATTATGGTTATAACCAATAATTAAATAAAGGAGAATTTTGAAGGAAATATTAGGTGTTTACCCTTGCTCAAAACGTCTGGGCAAGGTTGAAATGGAAGGCGGTCTGGTCCGCCAAGTTCCAGCCCTCGCAGTCAGCCAGCCGTCTGCGAACGCAGATGACGCGCCGCGTTCTCCGCCCGTGCGTCGTCAATCTCGCGCAGCACGCCACCCACGTCCACCGCGGCCTTCTTGCGCTCGAAGTGGCCCGTGAGCGGCAGCTCGGGCTGTAGCACGCCGCGCTGGTACAGGTCCCAGATCTCGGGGCCAAAATTTGTGTCCAACAGCTCCGGCGCAAAGCGGCCGAAGAAGGCGCGCAGGTTCGCCACGTCGCGCAGCAGCATGCGCTGGGCGTGGTTGTTGCCGGCCGCGTCCACCGCCTGCGGCAGGTCGATGATCACCGGGCCGTCGGCCGCCAACAGGATGTTGAACTCCGACAAGTCGCCGTGCACGATGCCGGCGCACAGCATGCGCACCACTTGCCGCAACAGCATGGCGTGGTGACTGCGTGCCTGCTCGGGTGTCAGCAGCACATCGTTCAGCCGCGGCGCCGCGTCGCCCTGCTGGTCGGTCACCAGTTCCATCAGCAGCACGCCGTCAAAAAAGTTGTACGGCTTGGGCACCCGCACATGGGCGTCGGCCAGGCGGTACAGCGCATCGACCTCGGCGCTTTGCCAGGCCGCCTCCTGCGCCTGCCGGCCAAAGCGTGTGCCCTTGGCCATGGCGCGGGCCTGACGTGTGTTCTTGACCTTGCGGTTCTCGGTGTAGTCCACCGCTTGGCGGAAGCTGCGCTGGTCGGCCTCCTTGTAGACCTTGGCACAGCGGGTATCGGTGCCACAACGCACCACATAGACCATCGCCTCCTTGCCGCTCATCAGTTGGCGCACGACGCTGTCGATCAGGCCTTCCTCCACCAGCGCTTGCAGTCTCTTGGGTGGCTTCATGGGCGGCGATCGACGCTGCCGCGCCCCGGACCGGGCGTCAAAGCGGCACGCGCGCCAGCCGACTGGCCACGCTGCGCGCCCGGGACGCCTTGGCTTCCGGGTAAATCATTTTCTCTTCCAGCTCGATATGGCTGCGACACAGAGTCAGGAAGACGTCCGTGTTGTGCTGGAACTCTGCCTCATCGACCCAGGCGTTGCCGGAGGCCATGGCGCGCAGTTGCGGCGCCAGCTCCAACCAGTTTTCTTCGATCCAGCCATGATCCTGCTGCATGACATGCACCAGCGCCACCAGCTCGGCATTACCGCTCGAGAGCAGCAGCGGAAACACGTTTTTTTCTTCGTCCTGGTGATGCTGGCGCGAAGTTCCGGAGAAGAACGCCTCGACGGCAGCAGCCACTTGTTGCACCTGGCTGTCGACACCTTCAGCCTGGATGCGTTGCGCCAACTCGGTCAACAGCGTCAAGTGCTGAAGGATTTGCTGATGGCATGCATCCAGCACTTCAAAACCGGTAGGGGTGGCAGGTGGGGCAGCGCTCATGGCATCTCCGGGTAAAGCTGAAAAACAATAAAAAGCGGCAAGGTCAGCAGATACCGCATGGTAGCTGAGCGCGCGCCGCGCTTCAAACCGCTGATCCGGGCAAACCCCTAGTTACAGCGTGGCACATGTATTGCTAGTATTCAAACTAGAAGTTGACTAAACGGTCAACTTTGGTTTTTCTGCCCCACTGCACAGGAGTTGCCAGCGTGTCCACCTCTCTTGATCCAGACGTTCGCCCCGGCCGTCTCAGCACCGACGAATACGCCACACGCTTTGCCGATGCCAGCCCGCGCCTGACGGCGGCGCAGGCCGCGCTGGAAGCGGAGCGCTGTCTGTACTGCTTCGACGCGCCCTGCGCCAGCGCCTGCCCGACGCACATCGATGTGCCGTCCTTCATCAAACGCATTGCCGACGGCAACCTGCGCGGCGCCGCCCGCGCCATTCTGGAAGCCAACCCGCTGGGCGGCATGTGCGCGCGCGTCTGCCCGACCGAAAACCTGTGCGAGCAGGTCTGCGTGCGGACCACGCAGAGTGGCAATCCGGTGGCCATCGGCCGCCTGCAACGCCACGCCGTGGACGCGCTGATGGAAAGCCCCAGGCCGCAAATCTTCACGCGCGCCGCCAGCAGCGGCAAGAAGGTGGCGGTACTGGGTGCCGGCCCGGCCGGACTGGCTTGCGCCCATACGCTGGCGCGCCTGGGCCATGCGGTGACGGTGTTCGACGCCCGCGCCAAGGCCGGTGGCCTCAACGAATACGGTCTGGCCAGCTACAAGACGCCCGACAACTTCGCCCAAGCCGAGGTGCGCTGGCTGCTGGACATCGGCGGCATTGAACTGCGCACCGGCTGGAAGCTCGAAACGGTGGCTCAGCTCGATGCACTGCGCCGGGGCCATGACGCCCTGTTTCTGGGCATGGGCCTGGGCCAGACGCATCAGCTTGGTGTGACGGGCGAGAACCTGACTGGCGTGCAGGACGCGGTCGACTTCATCGCCACGTTGCGCCAGACGGCCGATCTTTCCAGCTTGCCGATCGGCCGGCGCGTGGTCGTGATTGGCGGCGGCATGACGGCGGTGGACGCCGCCGTGCAATCCCGGCTGCTGGGCGCCGAAGAAGTGCACATGGTTTACCGGCGCGGGCCGCAACAGATGTCGGCCTCCCATGCCGAGCAGGAGTGGGCGCAAACGAATGGCGTGACGATTCACCATTGGCTGGCACCACTTGAAATACTGGCCAACTCGGGCCATGTCAGCGCGGTGCGCTTCGCCCGCCAGACCCTGGCGGGTGGCAAGCTCAGCGCCACCGGCGAAGTGGAAACACTGGCCGCCGACATGGTGTTCAAGGCCATCGGCCAGCAGTTGGGCAACCCGGTGCTGGCACAAGCCGGGCTGAAGCTCGAAGGCGGACGCATTGCCACCGACGCAGTGGGTCAAACCAATTTGAAAGGCGTCTGGGCCGGCGGCGACTGCCGCGCCGGCGGCCTGGACCTGACTGTCGAAGCGGTGGCGCACGGCAAGCAATCGGCGTTGGCCATCCACACTTACATCACCAACCCATCGACGCCATCCCTGAATTGATCCCCTTTGTCATCCCGGACCCCGGATCGGAGTCCAGGGCAGGCCCGATCCAGGATCCATGGATTGCGGGTCTCGCCCGCAATGACAAAGCCAAAGCACCCTCCACCTACACGACACCCGAGATTTGAGAGAACACCATGGCTAATCTGCAAACTACTTTTGCCGGCATCAAGAGCCCCAACCCGTTCTGGCTGGCCTCGGCGCCGCCGACCGACAAAGCCTACAACGTCATCCGTGCTTTCGAAGCCGGCTGGGGCGGCGTGGTCTGGAAAACGCTGGGCGAAGCCGGGCCGCCGGTGGTCAACGTCAACGGCCCGCGTTATGGCGCGCTGCTGACCCCCGACCGGCGGCTGCTGGGCTTTAACAACATCGAGCTGATCACCGACCGCGATCTGGAGTTGAACCTGCGCGAGATCACCCAGGTCAAGCGCGACTGGCCGGACCGCGCCATGGTGGTTTCCTTGATGGTGCCTTGCGAAGAAGCGTCCTGGAAAGCCATTCTGCCGCGCGTGGATGACACCGGCGCTGACGGCATCGAACTCAACTTCGGTTGCCCGCACGGCATGAGCGAGCGCGGCATGGGCGCCGCCGTCGGCCAGGTGCCGGAGTACATCGAGATGGTCACCGCCTGGTGCAAGCAGTACAGCAAACTGCCGGTGATCGTCAAGCTGACGCCCAACATCACCGACATCCGCCAACCGGCACGCGCCGCCAAGCGCGGCGGCGCCGACGCGGTGTCGCTGATCAACACCATCAACTCCATCATGGGCATAGACCCGGCCACCCTGACCATGTCGCCGGCCACCGGCGGCCAGGGCTCGCACGGCGGCTACTGCGGCCCGGCCGTGAAGCCGATTGCCCTCAACATGGTGCTGGAGATTGCGCGCGATCCGCTCACCGCCGGCCTGCCGATTTCGGGCATAGGCGGCATCGGCAACTGGCGCGATGCGCTGGACTTCATCGCGCTGGGGGCCGGCACGGTGCAGGTATGTACCGCCGCCATGGTCTATGGTTTCAAGATCGTGCAGGAGATGAGCGACGGCCTGTCCAACTACATGGACCAGATGGGTTTCGCCTCGCTGGACGATATTCGCGGCAAGGCCGTGCCCAGCGTGACCGACTGGCGCTACCTGAACCTGAACCACATCTGCAAGGCCACCATCAAACAGGACACCTGCATCCAGTGCGGGCGTTGCCACATTGCCTGCGAGGACACCTCGCACCAGGCCATCAGCAGCAGCAAGGACGGCAAGCGCCACTTCGAGGTGATCGAGTCGCAGTGCGTGGGCTGCAATCTATGCGTGACGGTGTGCCCGGTGCCGGACTGCCTCACGCTGCGCGATCTCAAGCCCGGAGAAGTGGACCAGCGCACCGGCAAAACAGTCAGTGCGGAGCATGCCGACTGGACCACGCACCCCAACAATCCAACGCGTTTGACCCCTGCAACCCTGGCGTAACATCCGACGGCTACCTGGTGTTCGTACGCTGGTGATTTTGTGCAAGGGCTTGCGCTGGATCGAGGAAGTTTTTTCATAACAACCAACCGGAGATAGGAATGAGTTCTTTTGCAAGCGACAACCCCTTGATCAATGACGACCTGAAGCCCACCACGGACGCCCAGCGCCACTGGAAGGCGAGTGATTACGCGGCGCTGTGGGTCGGCATGGTGGTGTGCGTGCCAACCTACACCATGGCCAGCAGCATGCTGGACCAGGGCTTCACTTGGCAAATGGCGATCTGGCTGGTGTTCCTGGCCAACTGCATTGTTTTGATTCCCATGATCTTGCTGGGTCGAACCGGTACTCAGTACGGCATTCCATTCCCGGTGCTGGCACGCGCCTCCTTTGGCGTCAAAGGCGCCAACCTGCCGGCCGTTCTGCGCGGACTGGTGGCCTGCGGCTGGTTCTCCATCAACTGCTATTTCGGTGCCTTGGCCTTGCACGGATTTTTCAACGTCGTCGGCATGGGTCTGGCCGGCCCGGCGCCGGGCGAGTTCATCAGTACCTCGCAGCTGGTGTGCTTCTATCTGTTCTGGGCGGTGCACATCTACTACATCTGGAATGGCGTGGAATCGATTCGCAAGCTCGAAGTCGTCGCCGCCCCGCTCATGATCCTGGCTTCACTGGCCCTGGTGGTGTGGGCCTTCATGTCGGTACCGTCGGGCAAGTTGCTGGACCTGCCGGCCAAGGTGGTCGAGGGCGGCCCCAAAACCTGGGCGGCCTTGACCGGCCTGGTGGGTTTCTGGGCGACGCTGGCACTCAACATCCCCGACTTCACACGCTTTGCCAAGAGCAACCGCGAACAGGTCGTAGGTCAAGCCATCGGCCTGCCGATTCCAATGGCCTTGTTTTCGATGGTCGGCATCATCGGCTTCTCGGTTTCCCAGATTCTGTACGGCAAGGCGCAGTTGTTCCCCGATGGTTTGTTGACCCAGATGGGCACTTTTGCATCGGCGCTTGGCCTGATCGTTATCTTGCTGGCCAACCTGACCACCAATGTGGCCGCCAATCTGGTGTCGCCCTCGTATGACTTTTCCAACCTGGCACCCGACAAGATCAGCTTTCGCACCGGCGGTTTGATTGCGGCGGTGATCGGCCTGTTGTTCATGCCCTGGCGGCTGCTGGCCACCTCCGGCGGTTACCTGTTCAGTTGGCTCGGCGGCTATGGCACTTTGTTGGGTGCCATTGCCGGCATTCTGCTGGCCGACTTCTACCTGGTGCGCAAGGGCGCGCTGAAAGTGGATGACCTCTATCGCCGCAATGGTGCCTACGAATACAGCGGTGGCTGGAATATTCAGGCGGTGATCGCTTTTGCACTGGGGGTGCTGCCGTGCCTGCCGGGCTACCTGGTGGTGTCGGGCGTGCTGGACAAGGCATCGGTCAATGCCAGCCTGGTCGGTTTGTTCGACTTTGGCTGGTTTTTCAGCCTGGCCGTGGCCGGAGCGTACTATTTCGCCACCGCCAAACGTTCCTGATTTGTATGACCTTGTGGGACAGTCCGTAGCGAAGGCAAGCTCTGTCCCCAACTGATTAAGGAGAAATGATGAGTAGCGTATTGATTCAAGGCGGCACGGTCGTCAATGCTGACCGCGCTTTCAAAGCCGATGTGTTGTGTCAGGACGGCCGCATCGCGGCTGTGGGCGAAGGCTTGCAGGCCGCCGGCGCCAGTGTGGTCGACGCCGGCGGCCAGTATGTGATGCCCGGCGGCATAGACCCGCACACCCACATGCAGTTACCCTTCATGGGCGCCACCACCATGGACGACTTCTTCACCGGCACGGCGGCCGGCATGGCCGGCGGCACCACCACCATCATCGACTTCGTGATTCCCAATCCGCAGCAAAGCCTGATGGAGGCCTACCAGACCTGGCGCGGCTGGGCCGAGAAGGCGGCCAGCGACTATTCGTTCCACATGGCCATCACCTGGTGGGATGAGACCGTCCGGCGCGACATGGGAACGCTGGTGCAGCAAGAGGGCATCAACAGCTTCAAGCACTTCATGGCCTACAAGAACGCCATCATGTGCGACGACGAAACGCTGGTCAACAGCTTCCAGCGTGCGCTGGAACTCGGTGCCATGCCCACCGTGCACGCCGAGAACGGCGAGCTGGTGTTCCGGCTGCAAAAGGAAATGGCGGCCAAAGGCATCCTGGGGCCTGAAGGCCACCCGCTGTCCCGGCCGCCGATCGTCGAAGGTGAAGCGGTGAACCGCGCCATCGCCATTGCCGATGTGCTGGGCGTTCCGATCTATATCGTGCACGTATCGTGCAGCGAAGCGGCCGAGGCGATTGCCCGCGCCCGGGCGCGCGGTCAGCGCGTGTTCGGCGAGGTGCTGGCCGGCCATCTGCTGGTGGACGACAGCGTTTACCGGCATCCCGACTTTGCTACTGCCGCGGCGCATGTGATGAGCCCGCCGTTCCGGCCCAAGGGGCACCAGGAAGTGTTGTGGCGCGGCCTGCAATCGGGCAACCTGCACACCACCGCCACCGACCACTGCACTTTCTGCGCCGCGCAAAAAGCCGCTGGCAAGGACGACTTCTCCAAGATCCCCAATGGCTGCGGCGGTGTCGAAGAGCGCATGACGGTGATCTGGGACGCCGGCGTCAACACGGGGCGCCTGACGCCCAGCGAGTTCGTCGCCGTTACCTCGGCCAACACCGCCAGGCTGTTCAATATCTACCCGCAAAAAGGCAGCGTCTCGGTCGGCGCCGACGCCGACCTGGTGGTGTGGGACCCACAGGGCAGCAAGACCTTGTCGGCCAAGACCCAGCACAGCAAAGGCGACTTCAACGTCTTCGAAGGCCGCACCGTGCGCGGCCTGCCCAGCCACACCCTGAGCCAGGGCAAGCTGGTCTACGTGCAAGGCGATCTGCGCGCCGAACGCGGCGCAGGCCGCTACCTCAAGCGCCCCGCCTTCAGCGCCAACTTCACAGCCGCCAACCTGCGCACGGAAGCGCTGGCACCGACGGCAGTGGTGCGCTGAGAAATTGATTGTCATCGCAGTCAACCACGACTGTCATCCCGGCGCAGGCCGGGATCCATGGATTGCGGATCAAGTCCGCAATGACAACCTTGGAGGCAATGACAGGTCTAGCGGTTCACAATGACAAGCGTGGAAGTCGGCGATGAGAACGGATACAGAACGGCAAGACAATTCGGAGAACACCATGAGCACTGCAAGCACTATAGACATCAACACCCTGCGCATCAACGGCGATCGCCTCTGGGCCTCCCTGATGGAGCTGGCCAAGATCGGCGCCACGCCCATAGGCGGCGTCTGCCGCCTGACCCTGACCAAACTCGACGGCCAGGGCCGCGACCTGGTGACGCGCTGGGGGCGCGAGGCCGGCCTGACGGTCACCATCGACAAGATCGGCAACGGCTTCATGCGCCGCCCCGGCCGCAACAACGCGCTGCCACCGATCATGGCCGGCAGCCACATCGATACCCAGCCCACCGGCGGCAAGTTCGATGGCAACTTCGGCGTGCTGGCCGCGCTGGAAGTGGTGCGCACCCTGAACGACCATGGCATAGAGACCGAGGCGCCGGTGGAGGTCGCTTTCTGGACCAACGAGGAAGGCTCACGCTTTGTGCCGGTGATGATGGGCTCGGGCGTCTTCGCCAAGGTCTTCACGCTAGCGCACGCTTACGCCGCCACCGACACCGAGGGCAAGACGGTGAAGGACGAACTCACCAACATCGGCTACGTCGGCCCGCAGGAGCCGGGAGACCATCCCATCGGCACTTATTTCGAGGCCCATATCGAACAAGGCCCGGTGCTGGAAGACAACGACAAGACCATCGGCGTGGTGCAAGGTGTGCTGGGCATCCGCTGGTTCGACTGCACCGTCACCGGCATGGAGGCGCACGCCGGCCCGACGCCCATGGCGCTGCGCAAGGACGCCATGCAAGTCGCGGCCAAGCTGATGCAGGAAATCGTGGCAACAGCTCTGCGCCATGCACCGCACGGGCGCGGCACGGTGGGCATGGTGCAAGTGCACCCGAACAGCCGCAACGTGATTCCGGGGCGCGTCAAGTTTTCGATCGACCTGCGCAACGCCACCGACGCGCTGGTGGACCAGATGGCCGATGAGGTCAAGGCCTATGCGACCAAGGTGGCCAAGGACAGCGGGCTGGACGTCAAGATCGAACTGGTCTCCAGCTACCCGGCGCAGGCCTTCCACCCCGACTGCATGAACGCGGTGGCCCGTGCCGCCCAGAAGCTGGGTTACTCCAACATGCCTGCCGTCTCCGGCGCCGGCCACGATGCGGTCTACATGGCCCGACTGGCGCCCACCGGCATGATCTTCATTCCGTGCAAAGACGGCATCAGCCATAACGAAATCGAGTATGCCAAGCCGGAGCACATCACGGCCGGCTGCAACGTGTTGCTGCATGCCATGCTGGAGCGCGCTGGCACGTAAAGTGCTTGATTATTTTTGTCCGACCCCGGCCGCAAATCCTCAATAAGCGGGAATTTGCGGCTATTATTTTTGTGCCGTCATCAACCCGGAGAAACTATGTCCAAGCATCTATTGAACCGCCGTCAGGTGGTCGTCCTGGCCACTGCGCTGGTCACCTTGGCGCCTACCCTGGCTTTGGCGCAGGCCAAGCTGAAGGTCGCTGCCATTTACACCGTCCCGTTCGAGCAGCAATGGGTCAGCCGCCTGCACAAGGCACTCAAAGCGGCCGAGGCGCGCGGCGATATCGAATACAAGGCCAGCGAGAACGTCTCCAACGCCGACTACGAGCGCGTCATGCGCGAGTACGCCACCGGTGGCAACCAGTTGATCGTGGGCGAAGCTTTTGCCGTCGAGGCGGCGGCGCGCAAGGTGGCCAAGGACTTCCCCAAGGTTTCCTTCCTGCTGGGCTCCAGCGGCAAACCGCAGGCGCCCAACTTCAGCGTCTTCGACAACTTCATCCAGGAGCCGGCCTACCTGTCCGGCATGATCGCCGGCGGCGTCACCAAGAGCAACAAGATCGGCATGGTGGGCGGCTTTCCCATCCCCGAAGTCAATCGCCTGATGAACGCCTTCATGATGGGCGCCAAGGAAGTCAACCCGAAAGTTGAATTCAGCGTCAGCTTCATCAACAGCTGGTTCGATCCGCCGAAAGCCAAGGAAGCCGCCTTTGCCATGATAGACAAAGGTGCCGACGTGATGTACGCCGAACGTTTTGGCGTCAGCGACGCGGCCAAGGAAAAAGGCAAGCTGGCCATCGGCAACGTGATCAACACGCAGGCGCAGTACCCCGACACGGTGGTGGCCTCGGCGCTGTGGAACATGGAGCCCAGCATAGACCGCGCCATCAAGCTGGTGAAAGACGGCAAGTTTGCCGCCGAGGACTACGGCCAATACTCGATGATGAAGCACAAGGGCTCCGAGTTGGCGCCTCTGGGCACCTTCGAGAAAAAGGTTCCGGCCGAGATCGTGGCCAAGATGAAGGCCAAGGAGAAAGCCATCCTGGACGGCAAGTTCACCGTCAAGGTAGACGACAGCCAGCCCAAGTCGAGCGCAAAGTAGGAAGATTGTCATTGCGGGCTTGACCCGCAATCCATGGATCCCGGATCGAGTCCGGGATGACGCTTCCCGCTCTCTTGACCTACCCATGACGGGCACCGTCCTCAAGCTCTCGCACATCACCAAGCGCTTCGGCAGCCTGGTGGCCAACGACGACATCTCACTGCAACTCCAAAGCGGCGAGGTGTTGGCGTTGCTGGGCGAGAACGGCGCCGGCAAGTCGACCCTGGTTTCCATCCTGTTTGGCCACTACACGGCCGACGCCGGTGAGATTGAGGTGTTTGGCAAGCGCCTGGAGCCGGGCGACCCGAAGGCGGCGCTGGCCGCCGGCATCGGCATGGTGCACCAGCACTTCACACTGGCCGACAACCTGAGCGTGCTGGACAACGTGATGATGGGATCCGAGCCCTTGTGGCAGCCGTTCATCCGTCAGAGGGCGGCACGCACCAAACTGCTGGCGGTGGCGCAACGCTTTGGTCTGGGCGTGCATCCCAGCGCAATCGTCGGCCGACTTTCGGTTGGCGAGCGCCAGCGCGTGGAGATTCTCAAAGCCCTGTACCGGGGCGCCCGCATCCTGATCCTGGACGAGCCGACCGCCGTGCTGACACCGGCCGAGAGCGAAGCCTTGTTCGAGGTGCTGGCGCAAATGGTGACACAGGGTTTGTCCATCATCTTCATCAGCCACAAGTTGGGCGAGGTGCTGCGCGTGTCGCAGCGGATTGCCGTGCTGCGCGCCGGCAAACTGGTGGCCGAGGCGGCCGCCCGGCAAACCACGCAGGCGCAACTGGCGCTCTGGATGGTGGGCCACGCGATCGAGGCGCCGCAGCGCCGCCCCACCGCGGCGGTCGGCCAGGCGGTGTGCCAGCTGCACCAGGTCAGCGCCGGCGCCGGGCGGGAGCGCCTGGAGCAGGCGTCCCTCACGCTGCACAGCGGCGAGATCGTGGCCATCGCCGGCGTCTCGGGCAACGGCCAGGTGACGCTGGCCGAGCTGCTGAGCGGCACGCGGCAAGCCGGCAGCGGTCGCATCGAATTCATGGGTCTGGCGCTGCCGGCGCAGCCGACCCGCCTGGTGGCGCTGGGGGTGGCGCGGATTCCGGAAGACCGCCACAACGTCGGCGTGATTGGGGATTTGCCGATCTGGGAAAACGCCGCTTCGGAACGCTTGCACAGCCCTCACTTCTCGCGTTTTGGCTGGGTCCGCCGGGCGACGGCACAAGCCTATGCGCAGCGCGTGCTGAAGGCTTTCGACGTGCGCGGCGGCGGCGCCAGCACGGCAGCCCGCGCGCTGTCCGGTGGCAATATGCAAAAACTGATTTTGGGACGCGCGCTGACGCATCCGGCCGGCGCGCCCCAAGGTCAGAGCGCCACCGCGCCCAAGCTGATCGTGGCGCATCAACCGACCTGGGGCCTGGACATTGGCGCTGTTGCCTACGTGCAGCAGCAACTGATTGCAGCGCGCGACGCCGGCGCCGCGGTGCTGTTGATCTCGGACGATCTGGATGAAGTCCTGACCCTGGGCGACCGCGTCGCCGTGATGCACGCCGGTCGCCTCAGTCCGGCTCTGCCAGCACTCGAATGGACGCGCGAAAGCATAGGCCTGGCGATGGCCGGCGTCACTGCCGACCGGAATAGCCACGATGCGGCCGAGGTGGTGGCATGAGGCTCGAAAAACGCAGCCAGACTTCGGCGGCCGCGCTGCTGCTGGCACCGATAGGCGCCGTGCTGTTCACCCTGTTGGTGAGCTCCCTGCTGGTGCTGTGGGCCGGCGCTCCGGTGGGCCGGACTTACGGTTTGCTGCTGCAAGGTGGTTTTGGCTCGGTCTTTGCCTTGAGCGAGACCCTGACGCGCGCCATTCCACTGATGCTCACCGGCCTGGCCGCCACGGTGGCCTTCAAGGCGCGGCTCTTCAACATCGGCGCCGAGGGCCAGCTTTATGTCGGCGCGCTGGCCGCCATCGCGGTCGGTGGCCTGCACGGCGGCACCGGCTTTGCGCTGCCACCGGCCCTGCTGTTTGTGTTGATGATGCTGGCCGCCGCGCTGGCCGGTGCGCTGCTGCTGCTGGGCCCGGCGCTGATGAAGGCCAAGCTGGGCGTCGACGAGGTTGTCACCACCTTGCTGCTGAACTTCATCGTGCTGCTGCTGGTGTCGCTGATGCTGGACGGCCCCATGAAAGACCCCACCGCCATGGGCTGGCCGCAAAGCGTGGCCTTGATGAGTGAGCTGGAGCTCTCCAAACTGATCCCGCAAACGCGCGTCCACAGCGGCTTGCTGTGGGGCCTGGCTTTGTCGGTGGGGCTCTGGGCCTTGATGAAATACACGGTGCTGGGGTTCGATATTCGCGCCGTCGGCGCCAATGCGCGCGCTGCCGCTTTTGCCGGTGTCTCGGTGACGCGCACGGTGGTCATGGTGGCGATGCTGTCGGGCGCCCTGGCCGGTCTGGCCGGCGCCATCGAGGTGGCGGGGCGCACCAGCTACCTGACGCTGGACATGTCGCCCGGTTACGGCTACTCCGGCATCGTGATCGCCATGCTGGCTGCCCTGCACCCGCTGGGCGTGGTGGCCGCCAGCGTGTTTGTCGCCGGCGTGCTGGTGGGCGCCGACAGCATGAGCCGCGCCATCGGTGTGCCCACTTACATCGCCGACGTGATCGTCGCCGCCTCGCTGATCTCGGTGCTGGTGGCCACACTGCTGACGCAATACCGGGTGAAACTGAAATGACCCCCACGCTTGTCACTTCGTGTACTGCGCTGCCCCCCGAGGGGGCCATGCCTTGCTTGGGGCGGCCCGGCGCTGCGGCTTTGAAATAGTGGAACTCTTCGACATCCTCGCCAACCAGGCCTTCTGGGTCGCCGTGCTGCGCATCGCCACGCCGCTGATCCTGGGCACGCTGGGGGTGCTGCTGTGCGAGCGCGCCGGCGTCCTGAACCTGGGCATCGAAGGCATCATGGTGGCCGGCGCTTTCAGTGGCTGGCTGGCGGTCTACGCCGGCGCGCCGCTCTGGGCCGGTGTGCTGGTGGCGGCGCTCACCGGCGCCGCGTTCGGCCTGCTGCACGCCTTTCTGACCGTGGCGCTGGCCTTGTCGCAACACGTCTCCGGTCTGGGCATCACGTTGCTGGCGACCTCGCTCAGCTATTACGGCTACCGCGTCAGTTTTCCCAAGGTCACAACACCGCCCACCATCATTCCGTTTGGTGAAATGAGCTGGCTGGGCCTGCCGATTCTGGCGCAGCAAACGCTGCTGACGCTGTTGGCTCTATTGCTGGTGCCGCTGATCAGCTACGTCTTGTACCGCACCCCGATCGGGCTCGCGGTTCGCATGGTGGGAGAAAACCCGCAGGCGGCCGAGGGCCAGGGTGTCTCGGTAGCGGCAATGCGCACCGGCGCCATCGTGGCCGGCTCGGCGCTGATGGGGGTGGCCGGATCGTTCCTGACCCTGGCGGCCTTCAACGCCTTCTTCTTCAACATGGTCAACGGGCGCGGCTGGATCTGCGTGGCGCTGGTGGTGTTTGCATCGTGGCGCCCCGGCAAGGCCTTGCTGGGCGCTTTGCTGTTTGCCTTCTTCGACGCGCTGCAACTGCGCCTGCAACAATCCGGCGACGCCGTGCTGCCCTACCAGATGTACCTGATGCTGCCCTATGTGCTGTCGATCGTGGCGCTGATCCTGGTGGCGCGCAAAGCCAGCTACCCGCAGGCGCTGATGAAACCGTATCGCAAGGGGGAGCGCTAGGCGCTGGCCTTGGCCAAGTACTTCACGCCGGGCAGTCCCTCAAAATGCTGGTCCTGAGTCCAAAGTGTGGCTTTGTGCGCTTGCGCAGTGGCGTAAATCAGGCTGTCCGCCATCGGCAGGCCACTGGCGGCTGCACTCAACGCGAGGTTCAAACCGACCTCCACCACCTGACCTTCACGCATCAAGGCCACTGCCTGATTGGCATGCGCCGCCCCGAACTCGCGCAGTGCGACTTTGTAGACCTCGTAAATGGTGATGATGGGAACGATCAACTCCGGCGTATTGGCAATGTGATCGGCGTACCGGCCCGCGTTGGGTGAGTTGCTGAAGTACTCCAGCCAGCAGGAAGAATCAAGGACGACCCGCTCAACCGGCCGTGCCGCTTTCCTGGTGCCCATTAAAAACGCTCGGGGTCATTGGCAACATCGGTGCTGCTGAGCCCCTGGAGCAAGCCACGGTACTGCGCCGCCGGCTTGACCGGAACCAGTTGAATCACGCCGTTGATTTCAAACACACTCATGCGGCTACCCGGCTTAATGCCGCGAGCCTCCCGAATTTCACGCGGGATGACAACCTGGTACTTGGGCGAAACGATGACGGTTTGGTTTTGCATATCGATAAGTATATCGTTTAACCAAAATCATGTCGATGAAAAGCGGCGATCAAGACTTGTGCCTTTCCCTGGATTCAAAATCTGGCCATGGCTACAGTCGTAGCCCCGAAAACTACACCGGAGTCGCCGGCTGCACTGTCAGCTTGAACCCCAGGGCCTTCATGACCTTGAACAGTGTGTCGCTATTGGGTGCACGTTCGCCAGAGAGGCTTTTATACAAACTCTCGCGTGACAAGCCCGTGTCGCGCGCCAGTTGCGACATGCCACGGGCGCGGGCAATGGCTCCCAGTGCGGCACCCAATTCGACCGGGTCGCCCTCTTCGAGCACTTGGCGCAGGTATTCAGCAACATCCTCTTCGTCATTGAGGTAGTTGGCCACGTCAAACGGACGGGTCTTGGTCTTTTTCATTGCCACTCCTTGGCCAGTTGCCTGGCTCGTTCAATGTCACGGGTCTGACTCGATTTGTCGCCACCACCCAGCATGAGAATGAGCGCCCCGGAGCGCTCCACGTAGTACATTCGCCAGCCGGGGCCAAAGACTTCGCGCATCTCAAATACGCCATCGCCCACGGGCTTGATGTCGCCCAGATTTCCGCGCCGTGCCTTGTCCAATCTGCGGCTCAACCGGATACGGGTTGCACGGTCTTTGAGTCTGGCCAGCCACTCGCTGAACTCCTCAGTTTCAATCACGCTGTACATGGGCCCATTGTAGCCTTTTGGCTACATACTGCAAACACCACTCAGCGCGGCGTTTCAACTCGGTGATCGCCGCAAGGGCAGGTAGACTCGACGCCTGACCTTGTTGAAGCCCTATCGCCAAGGGGAACGTTGATGCGCAGCACCCATAGACCCAAAGATCTATCTATAATTACAAATCAAACTTTTTACTTTCGATTTGTAAAATGATTCCGCGCCAAGCTGCGAGCACACTGACCCGTCTGGCTCGGGGCTTTCCGGTGCTGGCCATTACCGGGCCACGACAGTCGGGTAAAACCACCCTGGCGCGGGCCTTGTTTGCCGACAAGCCCTACGTCTCGCTGGAAAACCCCGAGCAGCGCGAGTTTGCCCAAACCGACCCGCAGCGCTTTCTGGAACGCTTCACGCAAGGTGCTGTCCTGGACGAGGTGCAACGTTGCCCGCAGTTGCTGTCTTGGCTGCAACAACTGGTGGACGAACGCTCGCGCATGGGCGACTTCATCCTCACCGGTTCGGCCCAGTTTGATTTGATGGCCGGCATCACCCAAAGCCTGGCGGGTCGGGTTGGCCGGGTGGAACTACTGCCTTTGTCCGGCGCAGAGTTAGGAAACGCGAGACTCCCAGAATTGCTCGATACCTTGTTGCACACCGGCGGCTACCCGGCGCTGTATGACCGCCCATTGGCAGTCACGGACTGGTTCCCGAACTATGTGGCCACCTACCTGGAGCGCGACGTGCGCCAACTGGTGGCGGTGCACGACTTGAACCAGTTCCACCGTTTTGTGAAGATGTGCGCGGCGCGCTCCGGGCAACTGCTCAATCTGGCGGCACTAGGGGCCGACTGCGGTATTTCGGCCGTCACCGCGGCCAAGTGGTTGTCGGTGTTGGAGACCAGCTATCTAGTGATGCGCCTGCCACCCTACCACCGCAACTTTGGCAAGCGTTTGGTCAAAACACCCAAGCTGTATTTTCTGGACGTCGGCCTGATGGCCTGGCTGCTGGGCCTGCGCGATGCGGCCACGCTTGAAACCCACGCCGCACGCGGCGCGCTGTTTGAAACCTGGGTGGTCTCGGAACTTGTCAAGCGGCGCTTCAATGCCGGGCAAAGTGCTGAGCTCTTTTTCTGGCGCGACAACGTGGGCCATGAAGTGGATGTGGTGTTTGAGGCGCCGCAAGGCCTACAAGCCATCGAGATCAAGTCCGGCCGCACTTTTGCGAGCGACTGGCCGCAGGCCGCGCTCAAATGGGTGAAGCTAAGCGGCTCGCCCTTGCCGCCCCAAATTGTTTACGGCGGCAGCGACCGCTACACGCGCCAGGGCTGTGAGGTGGTCGGCTGGCGCGAGTTTGCGCTGGCCAATGGGTCACCGAATTGATTCATCCCTATTTGCAAAGGTAAACGCCAAATGCTCGATCTTCTGATTCAAAACGCCACGCTGCCCGATGGACGCAAGCAGATGTCGGTGGCCGTGCGCGACGGAAAAATTGTCGAAGTCGCGGCCGGGCTGATGGCGGCCGCGCAAGACACAGTGGATGCCCAGGGTTTTCTGCTGAGCCCGCCGTTTGTCGACGCGCACTTTCACATGGACGCCACGCTCAGTTACGGCCTGCCGCGCGTCAACCAGTCCGGCACGCTGCTGGAGGGTATTGCGCTGTGGGGCGAGCTCAAACCACTGCTGACGCAGGAAGCGCTGATGGAGCGAGCCCTGACCTACTGCGACTGGGCGGTGGCCAAGGGCCTGCTGGCAATCCGCAGCCATGTCGACACCAGCGACCCCAGCCTGCTGGCAGTGGACGCGCTGCTGGCGGTGAAGCAACAGGTCGCGCCCTACATCGATCTGCAACTGGTGGCCTTCCCGCAAGACGGCGTGCTGCGCAGCCCGGGCGGCGTGGAAAACCTCAAGCGCGCACTGGACAAAGGCGTGGATGTGGTGGGCGGCATCCCGCACTTCGAGCGCACCATGAGTGATGGCGCCTTGAGCGTCAAGCTGCTATGCGAACTGGCCGCCCAGCGCGGCCTGCCGGTGGACATGCACTGCGACGAATCGGACGACCCGCTGTCGCGCCACGTCGAGACGCTGGCCTTCGAGACCCAGCGCCTGGGTCTGCAAGGCCGTGCGACCGGATCGCACCTGACCTCCATGCACAGCATGGACAACTACTACGTATCAAAACTGATACCGCTGATGATGGAGGCGCAGTTGCAGGTGGTGGCCAACCCGCTGATCAACATCACCATCCAGGGCCGACACGACAGCTATCCCAAGCGCCGCGGCATGACGCGCGTGCCCGAGCTGCTGGCGGCTGGCATCAACGTTGCCTTTGGCCACGACTGCGTGATGGACCCGTGGTACAGCCTGGGCAGCGGCGACATGCTGGAGGTGGCGCACATGGGCCTGCACGTGGCGCAGATGACCAGTCAGGCCGCCATGCGCCAGTGCTTCGACGCGGTGACGACCAACGCGGCCAAGGTGATGCACCTGCAAGGCTACGGGCTGGAGGCGGGCTGCGATGCGAGCTTTGTGCTGCTGCAGGCGCGCGACCCGATTGAAGCGATCCGGCTGCGGGCGAATCGGCTGAAGGTTTGGAAGAAGGGGATGCTGCTGGCGGAGACGCCGGAGGTGGTGGCGAAGCTGCACGTGGCGGGAAGGCCCGGCGCGGTTGGTTTTTCACGGGCGTGAAAGCAACTGGAGGGGATGGTTTTTTTGGACCCGTTGCGGTCGTAGATCCGGTCGAAATCTGAGGGTGGTCGTCGTGTCACGACCAGGCGCGGCTGCTCGCCGAATCAAATTCTCCAAAACAGACATACACTGTGAAACATCAGACGGTGAGCGTGGTAGGCTCTTGTGCTGCGGAAGTGACCTAGAGTTGCCAATCTGGTCTATAGTTCCACGAAATAGGGAAAAACTACTGGGAATCCCCTCTAGTAGACACAAGCAAAAAAATAGTTCAAAAAAGGCATGAGTACAGAGTCAAGTCTGACGGAGATGCATGCGGCTGAAAGCCCCGTGGTCGATGTGATATTCGTTCATGGGCTAACGGGTGATCCAAAAGACACGTGGTGCAGTGGTCCTAGCCAAGAGTTCTGGCCAAATTGGCTAGTCCACGAGCTGAATAGGCTGGATATCTACACGCTGGGATATCCGTCATCTTTATTCGCGAAGTGGGACCAAATAGAAATGGATTTGCCCGAGCGAGCGAATAACATTCTTGAACTTTTAGCTGGTAAGGGCATTGGATCGCGTCCGATTGTATTTGTGGCACATAGTCTTGGAGGCCTAATTGTCAAGGCTCTCTTACGCCGCTCCCTTGACTCAGGGGATAAAGACTATGAATCAATATCCAATCTGACACGAATGGTGTTTTTCTTGGCGACTCCACACAAGGGCGCATCACTCGCTCGTGTGGTCGATCTGATACCAGGCGCATCGAAACAAGTTAGCGCGCTTGCCAACAAAAGCGGTGCCTTAGAAGATTTGAACCAGTTTTATCGAAACTTCGTATCGAAAAGATCAGACCTACAGACCCATACATACTACGAAAAGCTCAAAACAAAGAACGCTATTTTGGTCGTTGAACGTGATTCTGCCGACCCCGGAGTTTCTGGCCCGGCACCTGTCCCCGTTGACAGAGACCATGTGGACATTTGTAAGCCGCCAGATAGAGATGATGTCGTATTTCTTGGAGTTAGACGTCATTTAACCAACTTATGTAAATCAATCAATATCAACGCCCAATCAGAAGAAGAATTTTTAAATAAATCAGACACTGATCGACGTGACCTTCTGCAAAAGTTAGTTGATGCAGGCCGAGAGCATGAATACCATTTTGCGAATAATGCTCAGAACAAGTTTGCTAGGCGATTGGCAAAGAATGGTTTATTTTCCAGCGCACGCAATGACTATGAACAGTTGTTATCTGATGTCTGCACTCGCTTTACGTTGCATGTCTACCACCCATTGATTTGTAAGAGGCAGAGTGACGCCGCCATTCGAAAAGCCCTGCAGGATGAGGTGATTTCTCCTCTTGCCAATAAAGTGTGTAGTGAGACTGTGTTTACCGAGAATGATGTGTATAACGCTTTGTATTTCTTAACTGAGCAATGTCATATTCGATGGGACTTTGACCAATGATTTCACGTCAATGGTACCCACAGCTTGACATATACGACACTATTCGACGAATGACAGTGTTGTTGAAAGCATTCGAGATTGCTCCCGGAGTGGAGCGCCTATGTATCGCGGACTTTTTTTTAGCGAATCCACCGTTGCTCCACAAGACAACAATGCCATTTGACGTTCGCAATTCATTCAAGAAGCTTGAAGTTATCAGGCCGGAAAAAAGCTATGTGACTCTTCCCGCCCCTCAACTTCTTTTCCACAGGATGGCGCCAGTACAAAGACAAGCGCTCACTGAGCTTCGCGGGCGCGAACTTGTTGATATGGAGCTATTTGCGCAAGGGAAAGTCACGCTGACGCCCGCTGGCCATGATGTCTTTGCCACTGGAGATTTGTGCTTGATGAGCGAATCGGAGCTCAGCCGTTTTCTTACACAGAAGCTTCTCGCGCCTGGCGCAATCGCCAATACAGAATTACGCAGCCGAACCGGCTTACACCGAATGTTATGACCACTCTGCTACCTCGCTTGCAAATCAATCGCCTTCGAGTAGCTCGGGGGACGAAGGTGGTGTACGACCAGAAATTTCACGAAGGTGTCAATATCATTCGCGGCCAGAACGGATCGGGCAAGTCGACTATTTCCGACTTCATTTTCTACATTCTTGGCGGCGAGTTCGACGACTGGAAGGATGCGGCGCGTCAATGCACATCTGTGCAAGCGGAATTGCTGACATCTCGTGGGCTTTTGACTCTCAAAAGGACGATAGACACCAAGCTCACTCCAATAGAAGTGTTTTTTGGGTCCATGAAAGATGCAGAAGGCCATGGACTTGACGGTTGGGAAACATTTCCTGTCAGAAGGCAGCAGAAAAGTGAAAGTTTTTCTCAAGTCATGTTTCGTTCCATCGGTATCCCTGAGGCGCAAAGCGAGGGTGCATCTAACGTAACCATGCATCAACTGATGCGCCTTTGCTATTCGGATCAGAGATCGCCAGCGGCAAGGTTGTTCAGATTTGAGTCATTTGATACTCCTGCAATTAGGGAGGCAGTTGGTGATTTGGTTTGTGGCCTAGGTGGATATGAAATTTATGAAATCGGTTTGCGTTTACGCGAATTGACAAAAGAGCATGAAGAAGTACGCACCCGCCTGAATGGGTTGCTGAAAACTCTGCCACCGGATACGGCGTTGCAGACAACCGAGTTGATTCACGAGAAGCTGCGTGAACTTGATGCGGAAAAATCTAATCTTCTTCGAGAGGCTTCCAAAGTTGACGAGATTCTTGACGAGGCCCAGATTAAGGCGCACCTAAAAGATCGCCGCGACGCGCAAAGTCGCGTCTCTAGAGTTCAGGCGGTACTCTACGATTATGAAAACAGATTGAAGTCACTTGAATTTGAGGTGCGAGAGATCAAGGACTTTCAGGACTATCTTGTTGGTACATTGGAACGCCTTGAATATGCCGAGAAATCGTTCTTGGCCTTTGGGTCAATTGCGTTTACGCATTGCCCGGCATGCGGGGAAAAGCTAACACCTTCCGTAGAAAATGGCCAGTGCGCTGTGTGCCATACGTCGACAGATACTGAAAATGAGAAGTCCCACTACAACAAGATACGGCTTGATTTGGAGATTCAGACGAGAGAGACGAAGCAGTTGATGTCAACCAAGTTGGCTGATTTGGAGACATTGAAACAGGACATCAGGAAAGCTCAACAGGAGTACTCCAAAGAGGCCACCGATTTTGAGATCCGTTTTTCTGGCTCCAATGGCCCAAGAGAGGCCTACCTAGCAAAACGCACCACAAGAATTGGGCACATAGAAGCTGAGACGGTATATCTCATAAGAGGTCTTGGGATTGCCGCGGAAATTGACAAATTGAATTCGCAATCAGGCAAACTCGCAACCGAGCTTGAAAAGCTCAAGCAACGAGAAAATGCATTACAGCGTCAAGCACGAGCCCGACGCCAGACCGCTTTAAGTGCGGTGTCGGATATCGGTTCCACCATACTCAATGATGACCTACATCGTCAGGACGAATTTTCCAATGCAAACAGTGTGAGGCTCAACTTCCGGGACGATGCCATCTTTGTTGATGAAAAACTTAATTTCGCTGAAAGCAGCAACGTTTTCCTCAAGAATACCGCCGTTCTTTCTTTGCTGCTTGCTGCCGGTGTAGATCAGGGCTTCTTTCATCCCATGTTTCTGCTGATAGACAACATTGAAGATAAGGGCATGGAGACAGAGCGGTCTCATTTGTTCCAGGAGATTCTGGTCAAGCGCTCAACGGAGCTTCTCGTTCCATTCCAAATCGTCTTCACGACTTCAATGATGAACCCGTCGCTCGATTTGGATGATTACACCATTGGGCCATCGTACTCTGCGAATCAGAAGAGCTTAGCCCTTTGAATGAAATGACCAAAGCAGGTTTCAAGGGCCACGGAAGCGGTTTTGATGCAATAACCGATGCATTCCGGCGGCCACTGAACTCAAACGTCTAGCATCCGCTTCTTGCCACTGTAACGGACCGCAATGGGCACTAATCCAGCCAGGGCCCCTCGCACTCAAAGCAACGCCACGGCCACATCCTTCCAAACAACACCGGCAATGCGAAAAATCAAGTTCCTTGCCTGCAGTCTGCCCACAATGGCTGCCTATGGACTTTTACCGTACTTGGTGTACAAAGTCTGAATCGGCAGCCATGTCTGCCGTGGTCCGATGACACCTGCCAGCACTGAAAGGGCGACATATGTACAAGAAGATTCTGGTTGCTACCGACGGCACCAAGCTATCCCGAATGGCGGTTGAGGCTGCATCTGCGTTGGCTGTGAATTTCGACGCGGTTCTGACCATCGTCCGCGTCGTGCCGCCCTATCAAAAAACGTTCTTCGATGGCTCGTCCACGCTCAGCATCAAGGAAATGACGGCGATAGAAAAAGAATGGGAAGAGCAGGCACGGGCATCGCTCGATCAACTGCGCAAGACGACCGTTGCCCAGCACATCAGCGTCAATGCCGTGGTCACAAAATCAAGCAATATTTCCGAGGCTCTGCTCAAGGTGGCGAAGAAATCGAAAGCGGACCTGATTGTGATGGCCTCGCATGGGCGCGGCGGCGTCAAGCGCGTCCTGTTGGGCAGCGAGACGCTGCAAGTGCTTACCCATTCCGAGATCCCGGTCCTGGTCATACGCTGAAAACTGCGCCATTGCCAAGCGGACGCCGGGCCGCTGCAGGAAGATGGCTTATGGCAGCCCGGCGCGGACCAAATCGAAGCCCTGTCGATACTGCGTGACCAACAGTCTGGCGCTGCGCCTGAGCTGTGCCGGGTCCAGCGCCAAGGCATCGCCAATCCCTTGCGCGATTTCACGCACGTCAACCGTGGCGGGTACGCCCGGCTCTTCCCAGGTGGCGGCGAACGCTGCCTGCTTGCAGGGATGTTTTGTGGCTTGCGGATGGCGCAGGTTGACGCGCGGCAGCGCGAATGCCATGGCAACGATCCGGCCGTGCAGGCTGCTGCCGCAATAAGCCCGGCTGTTGGCGATCAGCGCGCAAATGTCCCAAACATCAAGGGACCCGAACACCGTCACCGATGGCGCGCGCATGCGTGTCGCGACGCGCTGCAAACAAGCCAGATCGTCATGCCAGGGTGCTGCTCCGGCGCGGAACAGAGCCACACCAAGCCCGCTGGCGGCGGCTACCCGGTCAAGCTGAGCGGCGACTTCCATCAGCGTTGGGTCGTCGCCGAAGTCGGCACTGAACTGCACGGCGATGTAGCCCCGTGGGAACGCGCCCAGAGTTTGCGCAACTTCGCCCTCCCGCGCACGCTGGGCGATCCTCGCGCCGAAGAGTTCGGCCACCATCACAGCGGGGTCTGGCGTCAGGCGCGCCGGGATGCCGGCTGCCGCCAGTTGCGCCAGCGTCTGCCGGTCCCGCACGCTCACATCGTCTGCCGCCGCGAGGTTCGCCAGGACCTCGGCGCGCAAGGCCGGGTTGCATTGGTCCAGGCCGACGCCGCCTACCGCGTTGTAGATCACCCGGGCCAGACCGGGAAGCAGCTTGCGCGAAAGCGTGTAGGGTGCCAGCGCGGCATTGCCCAGCAGGCTGCGCACCCATTCCCTCTTCGCCCGAGGTCTGGCGTGCAGATAGGCGATGCTGTCCTGCGCCTGTTCCGGCGGCAGCAGCATGACCGCCGCTTGCCACGCGCTACAGGTCAGGATTTCGCCACCGACGTGGATCAGTGCGCCCGTGGGCTCGGCCCCGTCGGCGGCCAGTTGCGCCAGGGCCCTGACCTGGTGGCCGCCATGACAACGCAGGTCTCGGCTGGCCAGGCCGGCGAACACCAGATCCTCATCCGGCAACAGCGCTGCCGCGATGTGCGGAAACAGCAGATCGCCGAAGTTGTGCCGATCGAATGCGCCAAAAAGAATGATGGACCGCGCCATGGCCGCATCGTACGTCACGGCCTGCGAGGTCGAGGGCCATGGCCGCAGGCACGTCGCCCGCAACGGCGGCCGATGTACAGGACGTTCCTCCCCATCAAAATACTTGAGACAATAGGGCACTGGCGAAATATTTGAACCAGGTCAACAAAAAGGAAATTTGAAAATGGCAACTGCGAAAAAATCCGCGCCCAAGGCTGCGGCAATTCCGAAGAAGGTAACGGCTCCCGCAAAAGTGGTGAAGCCCGTCGCCAAGGCACCGGCAAAGAAAGCTCCGGTCTCCAAAACAGCCAAGGCCGTTGCCAAGATCAGCGCCAGCATCGCGAAACTGACCGAACGCAAAGACAAAATCTTTGCCGAGATCAAAGCCCTGCGGGATCAACGTGCCGCGTTGAAAGTTGTGCCAGCGGCCGCAGCGCCGGTAGCTCCCAAGGCAGCGGCCAAGCCTGCCCCCAAGGTTGCAGCGCCGAAGAAGGCGGCCAAGCCGGCTGCCAAGAAGTAATCTTCTCCGGCAGCACTTGTGCTTTTGAAAGAAGACCCTTCGGGGTCTTTTTTTGGCTTGAGCCGATTGGGCGTCAATGCGGCCGCGCGTAGCCAGACGCGATCCACGCCTGCGCACTGTCGAGATTCAACTTGAAGGCCGGCGAGACGCGAACCCGGGCCAGTTCTTCACCGAATTGGTCCTGCGCACTCAGTGTTGCGCTGGCGCCTTCTTCGTCCGGCACGATGGACAAAAGCACTCGAATGGGTCGGCCCTGCACCGTCAGGGTAAGGTTCTTGTTGAGCTGCGCATAGCGTTGTTGCTCGGAACGGCGGATGAACTCCTTGGCCGTCTTGACCAGCGTATGGAAGGCGGCAGTGTCGAGTGGCTTGGGATTCTTTTTGTCGCGCCCCATGGTCCATGGGCCGACCAAAGCCGGCTCGGGTTGGCCTGCCAGGTACATCGCAACGGCCCAGCCATCATCGTCTTCGTTCTTGATGACGCGCGCTGTCCACTGCGCATCGCTCCATACGCGGGCTTGCTGGATCGGTTCGGGGGTATCGACTGTCATGATGCCTTGACGCAAAGTGTTGGAGCATAGTCCTGATTGAGGGGCTTTCCCTCCAGCAACTTCACCAGCGCCCACAACACCCGGTTCGCCGGCGTGGCAACGCCCAGCGCTTCGCCGCGCCGCACGATCAGGCCATTGAGGTAGTCGATCTCGCTGCGCTTGCCGCGCGCCAGATCCTGCGCGGTGGATGAAAACTGGCTGGGCATGCTGGCGGCGAGCTGGGCCACGGCCGCATGCACATCGCCCGCCACCGGCACGCCCTCGGCCTGGGCCACGGCCAGACATTCGGCCACCACGTCGCGCATCACATCCTGGATGCCCGCACCGGCCACCGTCTTGCCGTAGGGCAGTTGGGTGATGGCCGAGACGGCGTTGTAGGCGCAGTTGAGGATCAGCTTGGCCCACAGCGCGCCGCGCACATTGCCCGATATTTCGGTCGGCACGCCGGCAGCAATCAGGGCTTGCGCCACGACTGCGCTGGCGTTGGAAGGTTCGATCACCAGCTCGCCGCGGCCGTGATGCCTGACGTGGCCGGGGCCGGCCATCTCGGTGGCGACGTACACAACAGCGGCGGCCACCGCGTGACGCGGCAGCACGCTGCGCAAGCGGTCGGCGTTGTCGACGCCGTTTTGCAGGGTCAGCACCAGTGCATCGGCCGCCAGGTGCGGCAGCATCTGGGCGCCAGCCGCTTCGGTATCAAGGGACTTGACGCACAACAGCACCAGTTCGGCGCCCTGCACGGCACTGGGCTCAGTGCTGGCGGCCAGGCGCACCTGCTCATCGAAGCTTGTGGTCTGCAGGCGCAGGCCGGCTCTGGTGATGGCAGCCACGTGCTGCGGCCGCGCGATCAGCACCACCTCATGCCCGGCGCGCGCCAGCATGCCGCCGTAGTAGCAGCCGACGGCGCCGGCGCCCATCACGGCGACCTTGAAGCCTTTCTTGGCGGCATGGGTTTCGCTGAGTGGGGTGCTGGCCATGGTGGAACTCTGGTGGGTGGAACAGGACCGGCCATTCTAGGCAGGGCTGAAGCGGCGCGTGCAACAGCGGCCGGATGCTGGCAAACTGGCGGCCATGAACTACTGGCTGATGAAATCCGAGCCCACAGAATGCTCGGTGGACGACGCGCTGGCCGCGCCCGCGGCCACCGTGCCCTGGACCGGTGTGCGCAACTACCAGGCCCGCAACTTCATGCGCGACGCCATGCACGTGGGCGACGGCGTGCTGTTCTACCACTCCAGTTGCGCCGAGCCGGGCATCGTGGGCATTGCCCGCGTGGCTTCCCCATGCCGGCCCGATCCGACGCAGTTCGATCCCAAGTCGCCCTACTTTGATCCGGCCTCAAAGCCCGAGGCGCCGCGCTGGCTGCTGGTGGACGTGCAGCTGCTGCGCAAGATCCCCCCGTTGACCCTGGCCCAGTTGCGCGCCCGGCCCGAGCTGGCCGACCTGCTGGTGCTGAAAAAAGGCAACCGCCTTTCCATCACGCCGGTCGAGCCGCGCCACTGGCAAGCCATCACTGCTACCCATGCGATGGCTGGCCGCCAGGGGTGAACGGTTTCAGGACTTCTTCGAGTAGCGGTTGGGGAACAGCTCGTTGAGCTTGACGCCGGTTTCACCGTTGGCGATGGCGTCGCCGCTGCGCAGGGCGTCAAACAACTCCGCCTTGATTTGATCCCGGGTCACACCTTGATTTGCAAACTTGGCCGGGTATTGGCCGGGGAACAACTCGTTGCGTTTGGCGCCGATTTCGCCATAAGCGATGGTGTCGCCGTTGCGTTGAGCGGCAAACAGTTCAGCCTTGACCTGATCGCGGGTCAGGCCCTGGCTTGCCAGTTTGGCCGGATATTGGCCGGGAAACAGTTCGTTCAATTTCGCGCCGGTTTCGCCATAGGCGATGTCGCCGCTGCGCTGGGCTGCCAACAGCTCGGTGCGCACTTGTTCGCGTGTCTTGCCGGCTGCCGACAGGTCGGCGGCATTGGCATAAGTTGCGCCAAGGGTTGCCAGGGCGAGGGCGATGGTGACGGCGTAAGAGGTTTTCATGATTTAAATCCTTTCAAAGTTGAAGATCCCGCCTGAAAGATTTCGCTCTTTCAAGGCGGCATCGGTGCGGCGTTTAAGGTTTCGTCTCATCGATGGGGTGAACTTTAAAGTTTCTATTGCTAAAGATAAACAAGCTCAAATACACAGATACGTTGCTATATACGCAATAATAGAGGCCTTGAAACCTCAATTAAGAGCGCCATGGACCGATTGATGTCAATGCGGGTTTTTCAGAAAGTCATCGATGAGGGCGGCTTTGCGGCCGCCGCAAGAGCGCTGGACATGTCGCCGGCGGTCGTGACGCGGCTGGTGGCCGATCTGGAAGACCATCTGGGAACCCGGCTGCTGCACCGCACCACACGCCGCCTGTCCCTCAGTGTGGCGGGAGAAACTTATCTGACCCGGGTGCGCTCCATCCTGCAGGACATCGATGACGCCCATGGCCTGGCCAGTTCCCAGACCCATGAACTCGCCGGCGTATTGCGTGTGCTGGCACCGCCGGTGCTGGCGACGCACGTGCTGGCCCCGTTGATCGCTGGATTCCGGCAGCTATACCCCAAGATCCTGCTCAACATCGAGGTGGCATCCTTCAAGGAGCCGCCGATCGAGGACTACGACATCACGCTGCTACCGACCGACGAGGCTTTCGATGGCGACGTGATCGCGCGCAAGATTTCCTCGACCGAAGCGATCCTGGTGGCCTCGCCAGAGTACCTGAAACGCAAGGGCACACCGGCCACGCCGGCTGAGCTGGCACAGCATGAAATCCTGCTCCTCAAAACGTCGGGGCTGAGCCCGCGCGCCTGGCGCCTGTTCAATTCCGAACGCCAGGACGAGGCTCTGGATCTGGTGGTGGAGCCGGGTCTTTGGGTCAACCACACCGATACCCTGCTGCGGGCGGCCCTGGATGGGGCCGGCATCACTTCTTCTGCGGTGGAACTGGTGGCACCCTACCTGTCGCGCGGCGAGCTGGTGCGTGTTCTGCGTCCGTGGATCGCCTGCCGGCTAAGCTTGTACGCTGCGCTCCCCAGCCGCAAGTTTTTGCCCGAGCGCACGCGCGTTTTTCTGGAGTACCTGACCGAGCGGACCCGCTCCGAAATCAACCGCGCCGTGCAGGCCTGCGACAACTGTTAGGGCCTGAGGATCAGTGGAGTTCTTTGTGCGCCCGCAGGTCGCCGATGCGCGTCAAGCCGCCCAGGTCGGTGATACGGATGTGGCGTTGATCGACTTCGAGCAAACGCAGCTTCTGAAACGCAGAGAAGGTTCGGCTGACGGTCTCCAGCGTCAGCCCCAGATAGCTGCCGATATCGGCGCGCGTCATGCGCATGTGGAAATCGCTGGACGAATAGCCCCGGGCCGCCAGCCGCTGCGACAGGTTCAGCAGGAAGGCCGCCAGTCGCTCCTCGGCCGTCATGTTGCCCAGCAACACCAGCATGCGAAGTTCGCGCACGATCTCACGACTCATGTGCTGCATCAGCGTCTGCTGTAACTGGGCATTGCTTAGCGCCAATTCAGTCAGCAATGCATAGGAAACGGCGCACACCTCGGCATCCTCCAGCGCGGTGACGCTGCTGGCATGCTGGCCTTCGGCCACGCCGTCCAGCCCAATCAGTTCTCCGGTCATGTGAAAGGCGCTGACCCGCGCCAACCCTTGCGCCGTTGTCAGGCTCGATTTCAGGTTGCCACTGCGCACTTCATAAAGGTATTTGAAGGGTTCTCCCTCCCGGTACAGCCGCTGGCCGGCCCGGACCCGGCGCCGGCCAAACATAAGGCTGTCCGCGCGGTCGCCATCGGTGCTGACAATGCCGCTGGGCACGCACCATTGGCGCAGTTGACAGTGGGCGCAATGCGACCTGGACACGCAAGCCACCGCGGCACCCGCGCCTGAACGCGCAGGCATCACGGTGATCGGTTGAGCAAGAACTTCGAGTGCGGTCACGTGCATGGCTCTTTGGCTGGAGGGATGATCTGCAATCAAAGGCGCCTCAGGATTTGCCGAAACGCGACTTCGCATTCTTGATGCAATTGCTCTTGGCGTCACCCGCCAGAGCGTCGCACTTCTCTTTCGCTACAGCGTAGTCGGCGTTGTTCTTTTCGGCGGCCGCATCCTGGCGCGCGTCAGTGCCTTTCTTGAGCGCACTGCTCTGCGCCTTGGCGGACTTGTCGTTGGCCACCTCATTCGCGTCGACGATCTTCATCTGGGCTTTTGCGTCGGCCTTGGCGGCTACCTCGATGGCCTTGGCTTCCTTCACGCAGACATCCTTGACGTTGCCGGCCTTGTCATCGCATTTCGTCTTGGCAAGCGAGTAGTCGGCGTCTGCCCGGGCGACACGCAGCCGGTAACTGACATTTTCCGACGGCTTGTAGCTGGCCCTCAGCTCCGCCTTGGCAACTTTTTCCTTGCCGCTGGCGTCCGCCTGGCAAATGTTCTTCGCATTGCCGGCCAGGGACGCGCACGCTGCCTTGGCCGACTTGTAGTCGGCCGCAATGCCGTCCTTGCGCGCCTTGTATTGATCGCGCGACATGTTTTGCGCCAGCGCGCCGACACTGAAGACGAGGCCAACCGCGATGGCCATTGCGCTGCTGCTGAATTTGTTCATGCTTATTCCTTGGTTGATTGAATCTGCGAACGCCGCCAAAGCGAACTGACTCGCCACGGCGGCCGGTTTGGCACTGCTTTACTTGAAGGTATTGCTGGCCTTGAGGCGCTTGTTCCAGTCACTCAGCTGCTGCTTCTGCGCGTCGCTGGAGAGGCCACGCCTTTTCTGGATCTTGCCGGCCAGCTGATCACGCCTGCCGGCGAGTACGTGCAGATGATCCGCCGTGAGCTTGCCCCAACACTGCTGGGCATTGCCCTTGAGCTGATGCCAATTGCCTTCGATGCGATCCCAGTTCATTGCGGTGTCCTTCAAGTGATGGTCAATTGGCGGGGTGCAGTTGGCGCTTGCGCTGTACCTTTGCTTGAAGCTTAGGGGGCAGGCAAGCCCCGGTCTGTTTGCCAGCACACAGAGCACTATGACAATCAGCGCAGGCGCGCTGATGACAGGTAGCGACTTACAAAGATGTTTTGGTAATTTAGAACTGACGATTCAGTAGTTCCTGTTTTAAGCGTTAACTCCCAGAATCCACTGCATCGCAATTTCGCAGTCAATTTCAGGAGTCGAACCCATGGCCACAAGCCGCCGCTTTTCTAACCTTGCCCTGGCCACCGTACTGGCCGGCGCAGCGCTGGGCGCTGCGGCCCAACCCGCGGTCTCGCTGCTGAATGTTTCCTATGACCCGACGCGCGAGCTGTACGTCGAGTTCAATGCCGCCTTCACCAAGCACTGGAAAGCCAAAACCGGCCAGGATGTGACGGTCAAGCAGTCGCATGGCGGCTCCGGCAAGCAGGCGCGCTCGGTCATCGACGGGCTGGACGCCGACGTGGTGACGCTGGCCCTGGCCGGCGACGTCGACGCCCTGGTCAAGAACGGCCAATGGCTGGCGCCAGACTGGCAAAAACGCCTGCCACACAACTCGGCGCCCTACACCTCGACCATCGTGCTGGTGGTGCGCCAGGGCAACCCGAAAGGCATCAAGGACTGGGACGACCTGATCAAACCGGGCGTCAGCGTCATCACGCCGAATCCGAAAACCTCGGGCGGCGCGCGCTGGAACTATCTGGCGGCCTGGGAGTTTGCCAAGCGCAAATTCGGCGGCGACGCCAAGGCCAAGGACTTTGTGCAGGCGCTCTACAAGAACGTGCCGGTGCTCGACACCGGCGCCCGCGGCTCCTCCATCACCTTTGCCCAGCGCAACCAGGGCGACGTCTTCATCTCCTGGGAGAACGAGGCGCACCTGCTGGAAAAGGAATTCGGCAACAAGGTCGACATCGTTTACCCGTCGCTGAGCATCCTGGCCGAACCGCCCGTTGCCGTGGTGGACAAGAACGTCGATCGCAAAGGCACCCGCGCGGTGGCCCAGGCCTATCTGGAATACCTCTACACCGACGAAGGCCAGGACATTGCCGGCAAGAACTTCTACCGCCCGATTTCAGAAAAGTTCCAGGCCAAGTACGTCAAGCAGTTGCCCAAACTCAACCTGTTCACCATAGCGCAAGCTTTTGGCGGCTGGGCCAAAGCCGACAAGGACCACTTCGCCGACGGCGGCAGCTTTGACCAGATTTACCTGAAAAAGTAGGCCGAGCGCCGTCACACAAGAGTGTCCATCGCCGACTCATGGGACCAATCGTGATTGAATTTCAGCCATTGTTCGGGCCTAGCAGTCGGAAGAAATCCGCAAGTTCGTGCCGACCGGGTTCAAGGGCGCGGTGGTGGACCTGACACAAGCCCTGGCCGCTGTCTGAAACTTCAGACATTGGCGGCGGTGATGACCAATCGAAGTCCCAATAGCGCCATCACGCCGCCGGCCACGCGGTCGATCCAGCTTTTGTAGCGAAGGTAGGCGTCGCGCGGAGAAGCCGACGACAACAGCAACGCGACGATGCTGTACCAGCCCGCTTCAATGCAGAAGACGACAACCGGCAAGGCCACGAAGAGTGCCGCGGGAATGTCGTGCGGCAGCAGTGAAGCAAAGATGCTGCCATAGAAAATGGCCGTCTTCGGGTTGCTCAGTTGCGTACCCAATCCCAAAATGAAGGCGCGCTTCAAGCTCGGCTGTGAGTCCGGCCCAGCACTGGCCGGAAGCGTCAAAGGCGCGTTGGCACCCTGCCAGATTCGATAACCCAGATAGGCCAGATAGCCGCCGCCCGCGACCTTGAATGCCAGGTAAAGCCAGGGCACGGAAGCCAGCAGCACTTGCAGCCCCAAGAGCGCGGCGGTGGCAAAGACAATGCCGCCGGCCCCCATGCCCAGCGCAGCGGCCAGGCCATTTCCGCGCGTCGAAGCCACCGCCGTCCGTGCCACCATCACGAAGCTTGGCCCAGGACTGATGGCGCCAATGGCAATGGCGCTGCCGATACTCAAAACCGTCATCGCAGTGTTCATGGTGCTCTGTTCTCTTTGCTATTCGGCCCGCAGCGGACCGGCGCTGCGCCAGCCGCGCTCGACACGAAACCGCCACAGCCGCTCGGCGCCCGGGAAGTCCTGATTGTCCTCGGCACGCCAGACGATCTCACTGCGGCCTTGCAAATGCAGCAAGTCGCCATTCGAGAAATCGATGAACAGCAGCGCGGCGCGTGGCTCCAGCAGCATATTGCCCAGCGTGTTGAAGTAGCGATTTCCGGCATAGTCGGGACAGACCAGGGTATCGCCGGCTATCTTGACAAAACCCGGCGCGCCACCGCGGTGCGACATATCGACGCCGCCAGGACGCTCTCCCGCTTGGCCCGAGCTGGTGGCGACAAAGAAAGTATCCGCCGTCGAAATCAAAGCGCGCGCCTGATCATCTAGCCCGGCAAGAGTGCCGACCGCTGCCGCCGGCCGGGCGCTTGCGGGCGTCACGCGCAGCTCGCGCGGCTGGATGTACTTGGGACAATTTCCAAACGACTGCGTGACCGCAATGCCCAGCGTATCGGCGCCGGCGGCGCTGACGATGCCGTTGGCCCGATTGCGGCGGCGGCTGCTGAAATCGATGCCCAGCAGGCCGACCGGGCGGCCCGTCCGCAACAGCGCGCGGACCGGGTCTGGCGCGTCTTCCGCTGCCTCGATGCGCAGGCTGCGCTCATTCGGACAGGAGACAAAACCCGGCGCCCCGGCCAGCAGGGTCGGCACCGGCCAGCCCGCGTCATCGGTGCTTGCCAGCAACAGGAAGCGCAGTACGGCAAAGAAGGTGCGGTGCTGTTCCGGCATGAATTCGCGGATCGCCGCGCCCGATGCGCTGACGCCGGCCAAGGCCTGCGCCCGCAATTCGCCCGCATGAAACGGCCCGGCCGGTGCCGCAGAATGGGTCACGCGCCGACCTTGACCGGCAAAGCCGGCATAGCCTTGAAACGCGGCAGCGCCTCCACCCGCGCCAGCCAGGCTCGGACCTGCGCAAATGCTGCCAGTGAAATACCGCCTTCCGGCGCGTGGGCCACATAGGCGTAGCAGGCCAGATCGGCCAGCGTCGCTTGCTCGGCAGCGAGAAAACTTCTGCCCGTCAGGTGTGCGTCCATGAAGCGCAGCAGCCGGTCGGCGATTTCGGCCGCACGCACCGGGTCCCCGGGCATGCCCCACTGAAGTGCCATGCGCGCAGCCGCCGGTCCGTAGCGCAGTTCGCCGGCGGCGATAGACAGCCAGCGCTGCACCTGAGCGGCAGCCACCGGCTCGGCGGGCAACCAGGCGCTGTCCGGCGCATAGCGTTTGACCAGGTACACCATGATGGCGTTGCTGTCGCACAGCACCAGTTCACCGTCGCTCAGCACCGGTATCTGGCCGAGTGGATTGAGCTTGTGAAATTCAGCCGTGCGACGCACCGGCGCCGCAGCTTCCACGTAGGCAAAGGGAAGTTCCAGCATCCGCAGCAGCAATTCGACGCGGTGCGCGTGGCCTGAAGTGGGCGTGCCGTACAAGGTAAGGGTGGGTGTATTCATGAAGGGGTTTCCTGAGGGTTCGAACACACCATGTTATGCATTCCCGGAATCGATGTAAATTAGGCCAAATTGGAATTTAGCGTTCCGCCAATCGGAAGAATGTGACACCTCATGGACCGCCTCGACGAGCTTGAAATATTCATCGCCATTCTCGACAGCGGTAGCCTCGCCGGTGCCGGGCGCAAATTGCGCCGCTCGCCGCCGGCCGTCACCCGTGCCCTCACCGCCTTGGAGTCCCGGCTCGGCACCCGTCTGGTCGAGCGCACCACGCGCCAACTGGCCCCCACCGAAGCCGGCAAACGCCTGGCGGAAAAGGCGCGCCGACTGTTGATGGACTATGACGCGGCGGTGCGCGAAGACGCGGCCGCGCCTTTGCGCGGCCTGTTGCGGGTGACGGCGCCAGCCGTCTTCGGCCGGCGTCACGTCACCCCGGTCGTCAACAGTTATCTGGACCGTTATCCGGCGATGCAGGTCGAGCTGGTGCTCAACGACCGGAATCTGGATTTGATCGAGGAGGGCCTGGATGTTGCGGTGCGCATCGGTCCCTTGCCGGATGCCGGCATGGTGGCACGCCGGGTCGGCGAAGTGCGGCGCATGCTGGTCGCCAGCCCGGACTATCTGGCGCGTCGCGGCAGCCCGAAATCGCTGGCCGAGCTGGCGCGGCACGACGTCATTTTCAGTTCGGGCGTGGCCAGCGCGACCGAGTGGCGCTTCCGCCAAGGCGGGCGCGACCGGTTGGTGCGCCTGACGCCGCGCCTGACGGTCAATGAAATCGAAGCCGTGTTATTGGCAGTCAAGGCCGGACGCGGGCTGGCCCGCGTGTTGTCGTACCAGGTGGCCGAAGATCTGGCCAGCGGCGCCTTGCTGCGCCTGCTGCCGGAATTGGAACCAGCGCCGTTGCCGGTTCATGTCGTGCTATCGAGCGCGCGCCACATGGCGCCCAAGTTGCGCGCCTTCGTCGATCACGCGGTTGCGGCACTGGGGCGCCTGGCGGTCATCCAGCCTATGCCGTAACTGCGCCACACGGCTGCCTGTTGCCCGCGATCCTCGTTCAGCGGACCAGCCCGTCCAGCGCCTGTAGCGCGGCCTGGCGCACCTCGGTCAGCACGGCTTGCTGCCACTGCGGTGTATCGACGTAGAACGCCTTGCGCAAGCGCTGCTTGATCTCGCTCTTTAACGCCGCCGGCGCCTCGGCGTGCTGGTACAGCCAGTGGTCGCCGCGCAGCGCGTGCATCACTTCCAGCAGCGGCTGGGTACCGAACTCCATGTACATGCCGGTGAACTCGGCTTGCGGACATTCCTGCAAGGCGGCCACCCATACCAGACCGTTCAGATCGGCCGAGACCGAGGCGGCCGATCCCAGATGCGTCAGCGCCGTGCCCTGACCCCACCAGCGGTTGGCGCGCGCACAGGTTTCGGCCTGGTCGCGCGTGCCCATGAGTATGCGTTCGCAATGACCGCTTTTGCCCAGGCCGGTGTGCAAGTCCATCCAGGCCAGACGGCGCGCCTGTCCCAGTTGTTCGCGCAGCACGCGGCGCAAGGTGAGGTTGCTCCAGCTCGGTGCGCTGCCGCCGAAGAACAAGCCGTCGGGCCTTTCGTATTGACCGCCGGAAATAGCTGTTTGCAGGCGGCGCAAGCCCTGCGTCAGGATCAGCCCCAGGATGGCAAGGCGGTTGCCCAAGGTGGGCGGCCAGATCGGCGGCAACAGCCGGGGATGCAGCTTGCAATACGCCGGATTGGCGGGCAGGGGCCGGCTGAAGTCCTGGAAGTTGCGGTTCAGGTCCACGTTCTCCTGCGTCACGCGCCGGGTGTGCGAAAAGCCGTGCGGGTTGAGCGCGTGCAGGTACAGCACGGCAACGCCGGCCTGTTTGACGGCCTGCATCCAGGCCGCGTCGCGCAGCAGCGCGGTCTGCGCACCGGAGCCGCAATAGCCTTCCACGCCATGCACGCCACTGCTCACCAGCAGCACGCACTGGGCGTCGCGCGGCCCCTGCCAGGCGGCGTCGATGGCCAGCGCCTCACCATCGACGCCGGGCAGGTCCAGCGGGTAGCAAGTGAGCGCCAGCCCGGCCGCGTCGGCGGCTTGCAAAAACTTGGCGCGGGCCTGGGCATAGCTGTCGGAAAAAGACTCGGTTGGCGTGCTCATGGGGGGTTCTCCAAGGTTCAAAGATAGTCCTCGCGCAAAACTTCGCCGGGGTGAACCGGGCGAAGACCATTTTTCGGGGCATTGATTGGCATGGCGAGCTCCTCCAATTCAGTGGTAATCCACAATTTTCACATGACGAACACCGTCTGTAGTTTCATACCGTTTTCCGGTAAGCGAGAGATTGCGCAAGTTCCAGTAGCCGGTTCAGCCACCGCCCTTCCACGGCGGGCTCCGCGCTTGGACTGAATGAGGGAGGGCATCGAGGGTAGCGAGGATTGCACCGCAGCCCGAGCGGCATAGAATGGTCTGGCGAATCCACTCGCCGGCGCCCCTCATTGATTGGTTCGACTTAGGCAACCCGTGCTGCACCACCTGAACAGGAACTCGTTCTTTACCCAATGGGCGATCCTGGCGGTCGCGCTGCTGACGCTGGGCGGGGCGACCGGTTTCAACCTCTACTTGGAGCGCGCTCGCACCGAGAGCCGCGAGCAGAATCGGCTGCTGACACAGGCGCGTGTGATTCAGGAGAATCTTGAGCAGAATCTGACGGCGGTCAGCCGGGTACTGGCGGATCTGCGCAAGGACGCGCCACAAGGCAAGGCCAAGCCGGGCTTGGGCGAGCACCTCATGCTGCTGACCGACGCGATGCCGGGCATCCGCACGCTGTTGCTGCTGGATGCCGTCGGTACGGTGTCGGCATCGACCCGGCCGGAGTTGGAGGGCAAGAACTTCGCCTACCGGGACTACTTCAAGATCGCCCGCCACAGTCCTGACCCCGACATGCTGTTCGTCTCGGCGCCGTTCCAGACCACGCTGGGCGTCTACGGCGTCAACGTGGCGCGAACCATCCCGGGGCCCGATGGCGAGTTTGCCGGCATCGTTGTCGCCACGCTGGACCCGGAGTATTTCAGGACCTTGATCAACTCGGTGCTCTATGCGCCCGACATGTGGGTCGCCATTGCCCACGGCGATGGTCTTCAGGTCGCGGTGGTGCCGGAGCGGGAAGGCCAGGTCGGCAAAAACCTGGCACAACCGGGTTCGTTCTTCAGCCGGCACCGCGACAGCGGCAAGGAGACCAGTATCCTTACCGGCATCGTCTTTGCGACCGGCGAGGAACGCATGATGGCCTTGCGCTCGATACAGCCGACCAAGCTGCGACAGGACAAACCGCTGGTGGTCGCCGTGGCGCGCGACCTGAATGTGGTTTATGCCGGATGGCGCCATGATCTCGAAATACAGGGCGGACTGTTCGGACTGATGGCCCTGGGCGCCACCTTGGGACTTTATGCCTACCGGCGTCGGCAACGGGAATTTGCCCTGAAAAAGGCGGAGATCGTCGAGGCATTGGCGCAAAGCGAATGGAAGTTGAAGACCATCATCGAGACCGAACCCGAATGCGTGAAAGTGCTGGCGGCCGACGGTACCCTGCTACAGATGAACCGCGCCGGCCTTCAAATGATTGAGGCGGAGTCCGACACGCAGGTCGTCGGACACAAGTTGACGGAACTCGTCACGCCCGAGTACCGCGACGCGTTCGACGGCTTGAACCAGAGGGTCAGTCAGGGGGAGTCGGGAACGCTGGAGTTCGAGCTCGTCGGCCTCAAGGGCACCCATCGCTGGATGGATACCCATGCCGTGCCCATGCGCGACGCCAACGGGCAGATCACGGGCCTGCTGGCCGTTACCCGCGACATCACTGCGCGCAAGCAGGCCGACCGGGAACTCAAGCAACTGGCGCAAACCGACTCTCTGACCAATCTCGCCAACCGCCGTCATTTCATGGAGCTGGCGGAACAGGAATTGTCGCGCACGCTGCGCTACGGCGGTCCGCTGTCGGTGCTCATGATGGACCTCGACCACTTCAAAAGCATCAACGACACCTACGGCCACACGATCGGCGACCTGGTGTTGCAGAAGTTCGGCGGCTTGGTCCGGCAAACCTTGCGTGACGTGGACGCCGTGGGTCGCGTCGGCGGCGAGGAGTTCGCCGTCGTGCTGCCGCAGACCGATGGCGAACACGCCATGGAAGTTGCGGAACGATTGTGCCGGCTGACTGCCGATACCGAGGTCGCCCTGGACCGCGGGCGACCGCTTCACTTCACGGTTTCAATTGGTGTAACCACGTTCGCCGGCGCCAGCAGCAACATCGACACGCTGCTCGGTCAGGCCGATCAAGCGCTCTATCAAGCCAAGCACGGGGGCCGCAACCGGGTCTGCGTTTATCAACGCCGGGATGACGCGCCTTGATGGGTGGCTCGGACTCACTGCTGGAACCTGAAAGTCGCCGGCACTATGGCGCCCTGCGGCGGAGCCTACCCCAAGCCACACCCGTCACCGTGCTTCATATCGGCGAGGAACAAACCGCGCTGGCCTGTGGCGCCGGTGCGGAGCCGGACGCGGTGCTGCTGCTTGCCATGGGTTCGCGTCGGACGGCGGCTGATTTCTTCAAACACACACCGCCCACTCCGGGCGAAATGGAGACCGCCATCATGTTTGTAGAGGATGAGGTGACCCGCGCCCGATCGATGGTGGCGGGCAACTCAACGCTGGTCACGACGGATACGGCCATCCATGAGATCGCGCGAATCGCAGGGGTCGCCGACGGAGCGACCTTGCTTCTTTCGCTCGAAGCCGTGGAGCGCCTGTTTGACCTGCTGGCTGCGCTCTCGTCTGGAAGGCCGGCTTCGAGCGCCGGAATTCCAGACAATCCCGCGTTTGCCGCAACGCTCCTGATCCTGCGCGAATTCATGCACCACCTGAAATTTGCTTCCATCCGTTGCGGGACGAGGGCCGGGACAGAAGCTGCGTAACACCCAGGCCCTTCAGGGCGGCGCGCTTTTCGGACCGCCCACAGTGGCGGCGACCAACGCACAGGCCGCCAGCGTCCAGACGATCACGGCGCCAGAGGGCAGATCGAACAGGGCGGACAGCGTCAAGCCGCTGGCGTAACCCAGTACACCGATGGCGTAGGCCATCAAGTGGCGCCGGCGGCCTTGATACCGGCGCGTGCCCAGCGCCGGAATGATGAGGCTGGAGAACACCAGGTAGACCCCTACCAGTTGCACCGAGGCCGTGACGGCCAGTGCAAACGCCGCATAGAAGCCGAAGCGCCCGAGGCGGTGCACCCAGCCCCGCCACAAGGCGAACAACAGCAGCGCCGAGACGCCGGCCAGCCACAGCAACTGGGCCCAGTTGACCCACAGGATTTGCCCCACCAGCAGGTCTTTCAGATGCTCGCCGCCATGCGGATTGCCCGACAGCAGCAGGATGCCGGCGCAGGCCGCCAGAATAAACATGACGCCGATCAGGGCTTCCTGCTGCTGCGGTGCGCGGCGCTCGGTCCAGGTCAGCAACAAGGCACCCAGCAGGGCCGCAGACACGGCGGCCACCTGCACCGCAACGCCGCCTTCGGGCAGGCCCAGCGCATCGGCGCCGATGACGCCCAGGCCGGCGATCTGGGCAATCGCCAGGTCGATGAAGACGATGCCGCGGTCCAGCACCTGCATCCCGAGCGGCACGTGGGTGGCCAGCACCAGCAGTCCGGCGATCAGGGCCGGGCCCAGGATGCCCCAGTCAAGGGCGCTCCAGTTCATCGCTTGGCTCCAGCCGCCAGCAGCCGCGCCAGCGTGTCATCGAACAGGCCGAACAAGTCCTTGGCGCCCTCCGTGCCGCCCACCGTGAAGGGGATCTTGACCGCCGGCACGCCAGCGTTCTTGCTCAACCACTCGGCCGGTTTCGGATCCTGGTAGGCCGAGTACAAGGTCATGCGTGCCGGCGCGTTTTTGAGCGAGGCCAGCACCTGCTGCAAATGCGAGGCGGTGGGCTCGACGCCCGGTTTCGGCTCCAGCACCGCCACTTCTTTCATTCCCAGCCAGTCGTACAGGTAGACAAAAGCCTTGTGCTGCGACACCACCGCCGCTCCCTTGAGCGGCGCCGCCTGCGTGTTCCAGCGCACTATCGCCTGCTGCCAGCGTTGCGAGAAATCGCTCAGGCGCTGCGCGTACTGGCTGGCGTGAGCAGCGTCAACTTGCTGCAAGCGCGCGCCCAGCGCCGTTGCCACCTGAGCAATATTGCGCGGGTCGGTCTGGATGTGCGGGTTGCCGGCCGCATGCACGTCGCCTTGCGAGCGGTCCAGTTGGCCCGGCACGTCAAGCTTGCGGACAAAGTCGGCGGCCGCGAAGTTGCCGCTTTGGCCTGGCTGAACCTTGGCGTTGCCCGACTGTTGCAACAACACCGGCAACCAGCCGATCTCCAGTTCGGCGCCGGTGCAGACCACCAGATCGGCGTTGCGGGCGCGCGCGATCAGGCTTGGTTTGGCCTGGATCTGGTGCGGGTCTTGCAAGGCACTGGTGGCCACAGCCACCTCGACCAGATTACCGCCCAGTTCCTGCGCCAGGGCGCCCCATTCGGGCTCGCAGGCAAAGACGCGCAGCGCGGCCTGCGCCGGCAGCGCCAGCAGCAGCACAGGCGCAGCGAGCACGGCGAACAAAGTTTTTCGATTCATCATGAAGGCTCCTTGAATGGGCTAGGGGTTCAATAACTGTGGGCGCCATGCGCGCCCAGACTCATCTGGTACTGCAGGAAGACCTGGTTGTCGGTCAGCCCTTCTCTCGACTTGTCCTGCGCCAGTTGCAAGCGCACGCGGGAGAACTCGCTGGGGTTGAAGTCGAACATCAAACTGTTCTTGCTGGGCTGGTAACCGCTGTTGGCGAACGCGGCTGCATTCAGGCCGTAGTCGGGCGTTCCGGGATTGAGTCGCTCGGTGCGCAGGCCGACGCGCCAAGCCGGCATGAACTGGTAGATGCCTTGCAGATACCAGCCCGACTGCTCGGCGCGGTAGCCGTCCGACAGGTTGGCGTTGCCCGGGTCGTAGGTCAGACTACCACTGCGCGTGCTGTGAAGGTACTCGCCCTGTAGCTTGAAGCTGGTGCGCGTGGCGTTGCCGTTGGGCGCCCACTTCCAGACCCCGTCCAGCAACCAGACCCGTGTGTTGCCGGTGAAGGCGCTGTTGATGACGGTGCCAGTATTGGCATCCGCCGTCGTCAAACTCTGGTCGTTGGCTTGGGCCGTCAGCACCGACAGACCGGCGCGCCAGTTGTGGCTGTCGCCGATGTCGCCGCCGGTGTGGGCGCTCAAGGCCGTCATGCCGGCGCCGTTGCGGCCCGTGTCGCTGCCCGGAAAGCTGCGGCCGCGACCCAGCTCGGCGCCCAGTTCCAGGTATTGATCGGTGGGCGCCAGCCAGTGGAGTTGCAGGCCGTCATCACCCAATTGCGTGCCGAGAAATGCCTGGTAGGCCAGCGGGTTGTCGACAAAGTCCCAGGTGTGGGCGTGCTGCGAATTGAGGTAGCCGACGCCGGAAAAGAAGCGCCCCGCTTTCAACGACAAACCATTGCTGAGTGCCGTCGTCTGGACAAAGGCCTCCTCGACCGACACCGTGTTGTCCGGGTGCAGCGAGATATTGGCGGCGCCGCGCAGCCAGGGGTCGATATTGGCGGCCAGGCCCAGTTCGGATTCGGCCAAGCCAAAGCCTCGTGAGCCGGACCCCGCATCGGCGCCGGCCGGCAACTGGAAGCCGCTCAGGTGGTAGCCGGCCGGGTCCTGCGAAGTGCGGGTGTAGCCACCCGAGAGGATCAGGGACATGGCCGGGTTGAAGGCGTTGGCGCCACCCGCCGCGCTGGTCGACGCTGGTGCCGGAGCCGCGGCGGGCTGGGGCGAAGCTGACTCGGCAACGACCGGCGTTGGCGCTACGGCGCTTCGCTCGGCGGCCAGCAGGCGCTGCTCCATGGCCTGCAAACGCGCTTCATAAGCGGCGCGCAGGGCTTCTATTTCCTGTCGCAGCCCTTGTATTTCGGACGCTGTGTCCAGGGGCGGGGCGGCCAGCGCGGCAAACGGCGCGGCCAAGGCAAGCGCAAGGCTCGCCGACAATAATTTGGACATGGGTTTCCTTCTGTGAAATTTTGCGGGACGAACTACAGCTTCGCCAAGCGAGCTGGCTCGGTCCTCAACCAACGACACCCGGCCGCGCGCTGCGCCAGCCGGACGCTAGGATTTGGCAATCAACGCAGGGGAGAAGGTGGCGCCCGGCTGTGGTAGGCCGGCGTAGTCGCCAGCCACACAATGCCGCGCAAATCGACAACCGGCGCCTCATGAAACACCCCGGCCTGGAACAGCTCGGGGGCCGAGACCAGCGGCGTTCCGCCGACCACGGCTGCGGCGCTCAAGCATAGATCGCATTGACTCAGGTGGATCGCCGGCTTGCCACCCTCAACGTCCGCCTGGTCTGCCCGTACGTGCGACAGCAGGTGCCAGGTGGCGGCGGTCTGCGCCATCGGCAGCAGCAACACCAGCCACAACAGCCACGCCAGGTGGCGCTGTGAGAGCATGTTGCGGCGCAGGGTCTGCATAAGGGCTGGATGGTAGTCGAAAGCTTCAAGCTCTGCTGAAGCGGCTTGCGGGCCACCCAGCCGACCTTACTCCGGGGTCGACGCCTTGGCCCAGATTCTGGCCACCAGGTCCGAAAGCGCCTGATCTTTCAGCGCTGACGCGCCGGGGTTCTGGATTTGCGAGTGAATCAGGCGCTCCAGCATTTCGGCCTGCGGCGTGACCGGGCCGAAAAAGCGCGGCTCCTGGCCCACCGCCAGCAGCAGGGTGGGAAAGTCCTCGACATCGAGCGGATGCAGCAGATCGGCCTCGTCTTCGACGTCGATCCAGAGAAAGCGCGCTTGCGGAAAGCTGGACTGCAACTGCGAGAAACGGCTGCGGTATTCGCGGCAGACGCCACACCACTCGGCACACAGGCAGACGACCAGAACGGAGGCGGGCAAAGCCGGGGTTTCAAGATTCATGGGGCAATGATCGCAAAAATCGTTATGCCAAATAGGCGATAAACAAATGCGAAATAAGTAGTTTGCGTTTTAAGGAGTGCCCTTCACAATCCGCCAGCGCCTCTCCAAAAACACTATTTCCGACCCATTATGGCCCGCATCATCATCGTTCCCGGCTGGCGCGACTCCGGCCCCGGGTCACTGGCAAAGCCTGTGGGCGGAAACCTTGCCGGGCGCCCTGCTGGTGGCCCCGGCCGACCCGGAGCGCCGCAGCGTGCTGGCCGACTTTGCACCGGTGCCTTACCAGCCGCTGCCGTACCGCAGCATCATCGTCGCCAGCAGCAACGATCCTTATTGCCCGGTCCGTACCGCGGGTGCTTATGCCCGCGCCTGGGGCTCCGAGTTTGTGCGGCTGCAAATGGCCGGCCACATCAATATCGAGGCCGGCTTCGGACCCTGGCCGCTGGGGCTGGCGTTGTTGCAGTCTCTGACCGGGGACAGCTCCTTGCAGGCCCCGTCCACCGCTCAATCCCTTTCGAAATCGCAACTGGAATCCGTATGAACCTGAAAAGAAATATAGCCCTGGCCCTGGCCAGCCTGGCGCTGACTGCCAGCCATTTGGCAGTGGCACAAACCACTTTGCTGAACGCCTCCTACGACGTGGCGCGCGAGTTCTACAAGGACTACAACAGCGCCTTCATTGCGCACTACAAGAAGACCCCCGGCAAGGCGGTCAAGATCGACCAGGCGCATGGCGGCTCCAGCGCCCAGGCGCGCGCCGTCAACGATGGGCTGGACGCCGATGTGGTGACCATGAACACCACCACCGACATCGAGTTTCTGGCCAGTACCGGTGTCGTGGCCAAGGACTGGGCCAAACGCTTCCCCGGCAATGCCTCGCCCACCAGCTCCACCATGCTGTTCCTGACGCGCAACGGCAACCCGAAACACATCAAGGATTGGGACGATCTGGTCAAGCCCGGCGTGCAGGTGATCGTGGTCAATCCCAAAACCGGCGGCAACGGCCGCATGGCCTATCTGGCGGCCTGGGGCTATGTGCGCAAGAAGGGCGGCAGCGATGCGCAAGCCGCCGAGTTTGTCGGCAAGCTGTTCAAGAACGTGCCGGTGCTGGCGAAAGGCGGGCGCGATGCCACCACCATCTTCCTGCAACGTAATATCGGCGACGTGCTGGTGACATTCGAGTCCGAAGTGGTATCGGTGGAACGCGAGTTCGGCGCCGGCAAGGTCGATGCCGTGCACCCCTCGGTCAGCATCGTGGCGGAAAACCCGGTGGCGGTGGTGGAGCGCACGGTAGCCAAAAAGGGCACTGGCGAACTGGCCAAGGCCTATCTGGACTATCTGTATTCCGACGAAGCGCAGGAAATTGCCGCCAGGCACGCCCTGCGTCCGCGCTCAGCCGCCATCCTGAAGAAATACGCCAGCACCTTCAAGCCGATTCAGTTGTTCCCGGTCAGCGAGTATTTCGGCTCCCTGTCGGAAGCGCAAAAAGTGCACTTCAATGACGGCGGCCAGTTCGACAAGCTCTACGCCGTCAAGTAAATGAGCGCTGCCACGATTTCCGCGCTGCCGGTGGCACCGGGCCAGGCCTCGCGCAAGCGGCCGACCCGGCGCGTGCTGCCGGGCTTCGGTTTGACGCTGGGTTACACAGTTTTGTACCTGAGCCTGATCGTGTTGATTCCGCTCTCGGCCCTGCTGTTCAAGACGTTCACGCTAAGCTGGGAGCAGTTCTGGGTGGCAGTGACCAGCCCGCGCGTGCTGGCCTCCTACCAGCTGACCTTTGGCGCCTCGTTCATCGCGGCGCTGGTCAATGTGTTTTTTGGCCTGCTGCTGGCCTGGGTGCTGGTGCGCTACCCGTTCCCCGGCAAGAAGATCATCGACGCGCTGGTGGACCTGCCGTTTGCCCTGCCCACCGCCGTGGCCGGCATCGCGCTCACCGCCTTGCTGGCCGGTAACGGCTGGGTCGGCCAGGTGCTGGAGCCGCAAGGCATCAAGCTGGCCTTCAACCGCAACGGCATCGTGATCGCGCTGATCTTCATCGGCCTGCCGTTTGTCGTGCGCACCGTGCAGCCGGTGCTGGAAGACGCCGAGAAAGAGCTGGAGGAAGCCGCCACCTGCCTCGGTGCTACCCGCTGGCAGACTTTTCGCTTTGTGATTTTTCCCACCATTGCGCCGGCCCTGTTGACCGGCTTTGCCATGGCTTTTGCGCGCGCGGTCGGCGAATACGGCTCGGTCATTTTCATCGCCGGCAACATGCCCATGGTCTCGGAGATCACGCCGCTGATCATCATCGGCAAGCTGGAGCAATACGACTACGCCGGCGCCACCGCGGTGGCGGTGGTGATGCTGCTCATCTCGTTCGTACTGCTGCTGTTCATCAACGCCTTGCAGGCCTGGCAGCGCCGAAAAACATGAGTACCCCCCTGACCCCGGCTCGCGCAGCGAGCCCGTCTTCCCCCCAGGGGGACAACGCCAGCGGCCCGGCAAAGCCGGTTCCGCGGCGTTCCGCGCGTAAATCCCCCACCGGCGAAGTTGCGTGGGTGAAGTGGACGCTGATCGGCGTCGCGCTGGGTTTTGTCTTTTTGTTCCTGCTGCTGCCGCTGGCCGCCGTTTTCACGGAGGCCTTGCGCAAGGGCTTTGCGGCCTATCTGGAAGCGCTGAAAGAGCCCGATGCCTGGACCGCGATCCGCCTGACCCTGCTCACGGCCGCCATTGCCGTGCCGCTTAATCTGGTGTTCGGCGTGGCGGCGGCCTGGGCCATCGCCAAGTTCGAATTCCGCGGCAAGGCCTTCCTGACCACGCTGGTGGACCTGCCATTCTCGGTCTCGCCGGTGGTGGCGGGCCTGGTCTATGTGCTGCTGTTCGGCGCGCATGGCTGGATCGGTCCCTGGCTACAGGCGCACGACATCAAAATCGTCTTCGCGGTGCCGGGCATTGTGCTGGCCACGGTGTTCGTCACCTTCCCGTTCATCGCCCGTGAGCTGATCCCGTTGATGCAGGCGCAGGGTACCGAGGAAGAGCAGGCCGCCATGGTGCTGGGCGCCAGCGGCTGGCAAACCTTCCGGCACGTGACGCTGCCCAACATCAAATGGGGCCTGGTCTATGGCGTGATTCTGTGCAACGCCCGCGCCATGGGCGAGTTCGGCGCGGTGTCGGTCGTTTCAGGCCACATCCGTGGCCAGACCAACACCATGCCGCTGCATGTGGAAATTCTGTACAACGAATACCAGTCGGTGGCGGCTTTTGCCGTGGCCTCGTTGCTGGCGCTGCTGGCGGTTGCCACGCTGCTGATCAAGTCGGTGGTGGAGTGGCGGTTTGAACGGGAGCAAAAAGCCGTCGCCCAATTGCCGCAAGAGAAACCGCAATCTTGATTGACTTGTCATTACGGGCAGAGCCTGTCCTGAACTTGATTCAGGAACCCGCAATCCAGTGGGTGCGTGGCACTGGATCCCGGATCGAGTCCGGGATGACAGCTTTGAGTCAGGGATGACGGCTTTGGAGTCCGGAATGACAACCTTGGAATCGAAGAGAAACTGATATGAGCATCCAAATCCGCAACGTCAGCAAACAGTTTGGCGACTTTCACGCTCTGCGCGACGTGTCGCTGGACATAGCCTCGGGCGAACTGGTGGCGCTGCTGGGGCCGTCGGGCTGCGGCAAGACCACGCTGCTGCGCATCATTGCCGGCCTGGAGACGGCTGATAACGGCAGCATCCTGTTCAGCGGCGAAGACACCACCGAGGTGCATGTGCGCGAGCGCAATGTCGGCTTTGTGTTCCAGCACTACGCGCTGTTTCGGCACATGAGCGTGTTCGACAACGTGGCCTTCGGTCTGCGCATGAAGCCGCGCGCCAGCCGCCCCAGCGAAGACAAAATCAAGCAGAAAGTGCATGAGCTGCTGGGCCTGGTGCAACTGGACTGGCTGGCCGACCGCTATCCGGCGCAACTTTCGGGCGGTCAGCGCCAGCGCATCGCCCTGGCGCGCGCACTGGCGGTGGAGCCCAAGGTGCTGCTGCTGGACGAGCCCTTCGGCGCGCTGGACGCCAAGGTGCGCAAGGAGTTGCGGCGCTGGCTGCGGCGCCTGCACGACGACTTGCACGTGACCAGCATCTTCGTCACGCACGATCAGGAAGAAGCGCTGGAAGTGGCCGACCGCGTGGTGCTGATGAACAGCGGCGTGGTCGAGCAAATCGGCTCACCGCAGGAGGTTTGGGACCATCCGGCAAGCCGCTTTGTCTACGGCTTTCTGGGTGACGTCAACTTATTCCATGGCCGGGCCCACGAAGGCGAGATGCTGATTGGCGAAGACCACCACGGGTTGCGCCTGACCACGCCCGAGCACGGCGACGCACAGGACGCCAAAGCCTTTGCCTACGTGCGCCCGCATGACCTGGATGTGCAACGCTACACGCCGGACCTGAGCGCGGCGGATCGGCCGCGCGGCATTCTTGCCAAGCTGACGCGTGCCGTTGTGGTGGGGCCGATTGCCCGCTTGGAGTTGTTGCCGCTGGACGCGTCCACCGGCAATGGGGAGCTGATAGAAGCTCAGATTCCGGCGCAACAGTTCCAGGCACTCGGTTTCCAGACCGATGAGACTTTGGTGCTGACGCCGCGCAAGGCACGGGTTTTTGTGGCCTGAAGAGGAGGCTGGGCCGGCACAGCGCCTACTGGCGTTTGCGCGGGTAGAACACCAGCGCTTGCGTGCCCGGCGGGGACGCCTTGGGTTGGGCATGCTCACAGCCACTGCATTGGCAACCGGCGGCGGCATTGGCAGCTTGTTGCAAAAGGGACACCCATGACCGGGGCAAAGGCAAGCGCAGCAAGCCATTGGCCAGGGCGCGCCGGGCCGCCTGCGGCAGCAGAGCCCAGACGGCGTAAGCAAAGCAACCGGCCACCAGCAGGAACACGATCAGGGCTTGCAGCGTCATGATTCAAGCCGCCAGCAACAAGGTGATGCGGTAGGTCGCGAAAGCCGCCGCGTAGGCCAGCCCGAACAGGTACAGCGCCATGAAAAGTGGGTAGCGCCAGGAGTTGGTCTCGCGCCGCACCACGGCCAGCGTCGACAGGCATTGCGGCGCAAACACAAACCAGGCCAGCAGCGCGTAAGCGGTGGCCAGCGACCAGCCCTGCGCGATCACCGGCGACAAGGCGTCGGCCACCGATTTGTCTGCCGCCGACAGCGAATAGACCGTCCCCAACGCCCCCACCGCCACCTCACGGGCCGCCATGCCGGGCACCAGGGCGATCGAGATTTGCCAGTTGAACCCGATCGGCGCAAACAGCCATTGCAGTGCCTGACCCAGCAGACCCGCCGCACTGTACTGGATGGCAGGACCCTGGCTGGCGTCCCAGCCGGTCGGCGGCACCGGGTAGGTCGACAAAAACCACAGCACCACCATCAGCGCAAAGATGATGCCGCCGACCCGGCGCAGGAAAATGCGACCCCTCTCCCACAAGCCCAATCCGAGGTTGCGCAGACTGGGCAGGCGGTACGGCGGCAGTTCCAGCATCAGCGGTTGGTAGCCGCTTTTCATCCAGACCCGCTTGAAGACCCAGGCCACGCCCATGGCCGAGACGACACCGGCCAGATAGAGGCCAAACAAGGTCAGGCCGCGCAGGCTGAACCCGCCGATGTCGCGCTGCGGCACAAAAGCACCGATCAGCAAGGCGTAGACCGGCAAACGCGCGGAGCAAGTCATCAGGGGCGCCACCATGATGGTGGCCAGCCGGTCCTTCCAGTTGGCGATGGTGCGCGTCGCCATGATGCCCGGAATGGCGCAGGCAAAGCTGGACAGCAAGGGGATGAAGGCGCGCCCCGACAAACCCACCTTGCCCATCAGGTTGTCCAGCAGAAAAGCCGCACGCGGCAGGTAACCCGAGTCTTCCAGCAGCAGGATGAAGAAGAACAGGATCAGGATTTGCGGCAAAAACACCAACACGCCGCCGACACCGGCAATCACGCCATCGACCAGCAAGCTGCGCAAAGGCCCGGCCACCATATGGGCGATGGTCCAGTCGCCCACCGCCGCCATGGCGCTTTTGATGAGATCCATGGGCAGGTTGGCCCAGGAAAACACCGCCTGAAAAATCAGGAACAGCACCGCCGCCAGCATCACCAGTCCCCCTACCGGATGCATCACCACGGCGTCCAGCCGGTGCTGAAAACGGCTCAAGGTGGGCGCCGTGGGTGCCACCAGCGCCAGGATGCGGCGCACTTCGCGTTGCAGATCGGTGGATGTGACCGGCGCCGGCTCGGCGACCGGGCTCGGCTGCGTCGCGCCGGGCTTGGCAAACTGTATTTCGAGCTGGGCCAGCAACTGCGCATGGCCGTCGTGCCGGACGGCCACGGTTTCCACCACCGGGCAAGCCAACTCCAGCGCCAGCCGGTCAAGGTCCAGTTTCAAGCCCTGCGCGCGCGCCACGTCGGCCATGTTGACCGCCACCAGCAACGGTTTCCCGGTGCGCTTGAGCTCCAGCACCAGCCTCAGGTTCATGCGCAGATTGGTGGCATCCACCACCGCCACGATGATGTCGGGCGCCTCTTCCCCGGCACGCCGACCTTCAATCACTTCCAGCATCACCTGCTCGTCCGGCGTCGCCGGCGACAAACTGTAGGCGCCCGGCAAGTCCACCACCGACACCGTCTGGCCGTTGCGCAGACGCGCCAGACCGACCTTGCGCTCGACCGTGACGCCGGCGTAATTGGCCACTTTCTGGCGCGCACCGGTGAGCAGGTTGAACAAGGCGGTCTTGCCGCAGTTGGGGTTGCCCACCAACGCGATGCTTTTGACGGCGGCGAGAGAACTGGCTACGGCAGCATCGGACATAAGAACCTCAGGCGCTGCCGGCTTCGACAGTGTGCACTTCAATGCACTGCGCTTCCAGCAGGCGCAGCGCCAGCAGCGTCTCGCCGACCTGCACGGCCAGCGGCTCGCGGCCGCCGGGACCGCGTCGCAACAGGCGAACCGGCTCGCCGGCGATGAAACCCAACTCGCCCAGACGGCGCAAAGTGGCGGCGCCGACCTCGGCGGAAGTCGACACCACACGCGCCACCAGTGCGTGCGAGCCCTTCGGTAATTGAGACAAAAGCATGCAGCAGACCCTCAAAAGTATCGAACCGGATCGGACCGGCCCAAATGCAAATGAGATTCTATCGCATTTAGAACCTGTAACAAGAGCACTGACAGAGCACCAACCGAGCAGATCGGATAAGCGCTCCCGCAGTCTTGCAATCAGTTTGTGGGGTTGCCCTGCAGGCCGCAGCCGCGCAGAATCAGCGACACCACATGCTCAGTGGCACGGGCGTGGTCCTGGGCCGTCAACTCGGGCCGACCCAGCACGGCGCGCACCTGGACGTCGAAGTCGGCATAGGTCTGGGTCGCCGCCCAGATGGTGAAGAACAGGTGCACCGCGTCCACCGGTGCCATGCGGCCGGCGCGAATCCAGCCGTCAATCACCGCCACCTTGGCCGCCACCATCTCGCGCAACTCGGTGGCCAGCAGGGTTTTCACCACCGGCGCGCCATGCAACAACTCATTGGCGAACACCTTGGAGGCGTGCGGGCGTTGCGCCGACAAAGCCATTTTGGCGCGGATATAGCGCTCGATCGCCGTCTTCGGATCGGCCGTCGCCGTAATGCCATGCGTAGGCACCAGCCAGTCTTCCAGGATGCGCGCCAGCACGGTGCGATAGAGCTCCTGCTTGCTACCGAAGTAGTAGTGCAAATTGGCTTTCGGCAGGCCGGCGGCTTCGGCAATCGCCGCCATGGTGGCACCGCCGAAGCCGGCGCCGGCAAACACGCGCTCGGCGGCGGCCAGAATCAAGGCTTCATTGGCCTGGCGAATCTGGCCTTTGGACGCCTCCTCGGCGGCAACCGTCGACTTGCTGGTGGAGAGAGGAATCATCTGGGACATCCAACATCTGACAATCGCTTGCGTACCGCGCCGGCCCGCTTGCGCAAAGCTGCGGCCGGTCCCGCAAATTCTGGAAAAAGGGGGTCCTACCCGTCAGGATAAGACCCCCGATGACAACAACTGTGGCTTACTTGGAGGCGGCTTCCCACACCACGTGCGAGTAAGCGGCTTTGCCCGGATCTTTCTTGATCACCGGTGAGCTGCCCGCGGCCAGCAACACCTTGACGGTGCGCTCAAAGGCGGCCGGTTCCAGGTAGCCCATCTTGGGCGTGCCGGCGGTGCTGATCAGCTTGGCCACGTTTTCCATCTGGCGTTTCTGCACTTTTTCAGACGCGCTGCCGGAGGTGTCGGCTGCCACTACGATCTTGGCGGCTTCGGCCGGGTTCTTCACAGCATCGTTCCAGCCCTTGAAGCTGGCCTTCAGGAACTTGCCCATGCGGGCCACGAAAGCCGGGTCCTTGAGCTTGGAGTCGAGCACGTACAAACCGTCTTCCAGCGAAGCGACGCCTTCTTTTTCATAGAAGAAAGTCACCAGATCGCTTTCCTTGACGCCGGCATCCACCACTTGCCAGTATTCGTTGTAAATCATGGTGGAGATGCAGGCGGCCTGGTTTTGCAGCAGCGGATCGACGTTGAAACCCTGCTTCAGGATCTTGATGTCGGTGTCGGTCTTGAGACCCAGCTTGGCCATCCAGTTCAGGAACGGGTACTCATTGCCACCGTACCAGACACCCAGGGTTTTGCCCTTGAAGTCCTTCGGGCTGGCAACGCCGCTGGATTTTTTGCAGGTCAGCATCAAGCCGGATTTGTTGAACACCTGGGCGATGTTGACCAGCGGCACACCGGCTTCGCGCGCGGCCAGCGCGTCGGGCATCCAGTTCACCACCACGTCGGCACCGTTGCCGGCAATCACCTGCACCGGCGAAATGTCCGGGCCACCGGGTTTGATGGTCACGTCCAGGCCTTCGGCCTTGTAGTAACCCTTGGATTGGGCCACGTAGTAACCGGCAAACTGCGCTTGCGGCAGCCATTTGAGCTGGACAGTGACCTTGTCCGCCGCGCTGGCGCTGGCACCGCAGACGACCAGCAGCGCGGCCAGCAGGCTGTTGGTGAACTTGGAAGAACGAATCATGGGAAGCTCCTTGGGGGTGGTGAAAAAGAGAATGCGCCACAGCTGTCATCCCGGCGCAGGCCGGGATCCACTTGACGCCAGCATGGATCCCGGATCAAGTCCGGAATGACAGAATTTCTAACCTGGATGAACGCTGTAGACATCAGCCCTCCCGCACCGACGGGTGCCAGAACGCGGCACGTCGCTCCAGTTGTACCAGCAAGGCATAGGCCACGGAACCGGTCGCGGCCGCCACCACAATGGCGCCCCAGACCAGTGGCATGTTCATGCGCGAGGCTTCGGTCGAAATGCGAAAGCCCAGGCCCGAGGTGGGCGAGCCGAAGAACTCGGCCACGATGGCGCCGATCAGGGCCAGCGTGGCATTCACCTTGAGGGCCGCAAACATGAACGGCAGCGCGGACGGCAAACGCAGTGCCAGCAGGGTGCGCCCATAACTTGCCGCATAACTGTGCATCAACTCACGCTCCAGTCTGCCGGCGGCCTTGAGCCCGGCCAGGGTCGACACCAACATCGGGAAAAAAGTCATCAGCACCACCACCGCCGCTTTCGACTGCCATTCAAAGCCAAACCACATCACGGCGATCGGCGCCACCGCCACCAGGGGAATGGTGCTGGTCAGGGAGGCCAGCGGAAGCAGGCCGCGTTGCAGAAAGGGCAGGCGGTCAATCGCCACGGCCACCGCAAACCCCAGCCCGGAGCCCAGCGCCCAACCGATCAGCACCGCCTTGAGCACCGTTTGTACAAAGTCGCTCCACAAGATAGGCCCATGGCTGGCGATGGATTGCAGGATCAGGCTGGGCGGCGGCAGCAGGACCCTAGGTACCTCCAACGCTACCACCAGCAATTGCCAGAAATAGACCACCCAGACGCCAAACAGGGCCGCCGTCAACAGGCCATAGATGCGGGCACCATCGAGTGCCGCCAGACGCCGGATCGACTGCACCGCCAGCAGCGCCAGCAGCGTCGTTGCCAGCCAGAACAGCGGCGTCGGCGCCTCACCGGCGGCGACCGGGAATTGCATCAGGAGCACACCGCCCGCCAGGCCGGCCAGCACCAGTAGCGCGGTGGCCTGTGTGCCGCGCTTCATGCCTGGCTCCGGTGCCGCAACACCACGCGTTCAACGCCCGCCACCACGCTGGTCAGCGTCAGGCCCAGCAGGGCCGACATCACCAAGGCCGACCAGATTTGCACGGTGTTGCCGTAATAAGAGCCGGTCAACAGCCGCGCGCCCAAACCGGCCTGCGCACCGGTCGGCAATTCAGCCACCATGGCGCCCACCAGACCGGCGGCGATGCCGACCCGCAGCGCGGGAAACAGGAACGGCAGGGCCGCCGGCAGCCGCAACAACCACAAAGCCTGCCAGCGGCTGGCGGCATAGGTGTGCAACATCTCGGTCTCTATGCGCTGGGGCGAGCGCAGCCCCTGCACCATGGCCACCGTGACCGGGAAGAAACACAGGTACATGGCGATCACCGCTTTGGGCGCCACGCCGGCAAAACCCAGGCTGCCCAGAATCACCAGCACGATCGGCGCGATCGCCAGCACCGGCACCGTTTGCGAGGCCACGATCCAGGGCAGCAGGGCCCGGTCCAGCGTGCGCGAATGAACAATGCAAACCGACAGCACGAGGCCCAGCAGGGTGCCCATCACAAAACCCCACAGCGTCGACTCGGCCGTCACCGCCACGTGGTACAGCAGGTTGCGCGGCGAGTCCAGCGGCCAGTCGAGCAGGCTCGACCAGAGATCAAGCGCCACCTGATGGGGCGCTGGCAATAGCGGGCGCTGCATCACCATGGTGGCCTGCAGCAGGTCGCGCCAGGTCCACGCCCCATCCTGGGGCAGCACGCGTTCGATCGCTCCCGGCGCGTTGAGCGCCCAGGCGGCGCCGTACCAGGCCAGCAACAGCGCCAGCAGCAGGATCGCCACCGGCAAGCCCTGCTGCCGGAACCGCGCCACCGGGTTTTGCCGCCAGGTGTCAGTCATGATGGCCATCGGCCAAAGCCTCGCGCACCGCGTGCGCCACTTCGATGAAAGCGGGGGTGTCGCGCAAGCCCAGATGCCGCTCGTCCGGCAACAGCGAGTCAATCACCTTGACGATGCGCCCCGGCCGCGGCGACATGACGACGATGCGGGTCGACAAATACACCGCCTCGGCGATCGAATGGGTGACAAACACCACCGTGCGGCGTTCCCGCTGCCACAGCTGCTGCAACTGCTCGTTGAGCCGGTCGCGCGTGATTTCGTCCAGGGCACCAAAAGGCTCATCCATCATCAAAATGCGCGGCTCAAACGACAGCGCCCGCGCAATCGAGACGCGCTGCTGCATGCCGCCGGACAGTTGCCACGGGTACTTGCTCTCAAAGCCGGTCAGGCCGACGCGGGCCAACTGCTCCAGCGCGATGGTATTGCAGTCGGCCTTGGAGCGGCCTTGAATCTGCAAGGGCAGGGTGACGTTGGCCAGCACCGTGCGCCAGGGAAACAAGGCCGGCGCCTGAAACACATAGCCGTAGGCCCGTGCCAGCCGGGCCTGATGCGGCGTCACACCGTTGACCAGCACCTGGCCGGCGCTGATTTTTTCGAGATCGGCGATGACACGCATCAAAGTGGTCTTGCCACAGCCCGACGGGCCGATCAAGGCGATGAATTCGCCCTCATGAATATCCAGGTCGATATCCTCCAGCGCATGCACCGGGGTATCAGCCGTTTCGTAAACGACACTGGCGTGGCGAACTTCGACGGCCAACCGCGCGCGGTTGCTGGCGCTGGCCGGCAAGCTTGACAACACCTCAGGATTTTTCATTGACACGCACGATAAAGGTTGGGCCGCACCATAAAGAAGCGAAGCCAGCGGGAAGTTAACCGACCGGTCAACTTATTCTAGCGACGCAAGCCAGTTTCGTGCCAAAAAACTCATCAGGGTTTGTACCGTGGCTTGGCGTCCATGGTCAGACGCGCCGGACTTTACGCAGCCTCTAGGGCCAGGAGCTTGAGAGCGGCTTTGTCGACCTTGCCTATGGGCAACATCGGCAAGGCGTCGACGATCACGACCCGCTTTGGAAGCTTGTAATTGGCCAGCCGTTCACGGCAATAGGGAAGCAGGGATTGCAGCGCGGTGGCGTTGCCGTTCAAGACGACGAAGGCAACGCCAACTTCCCCGAACAAGGGGTCCGGCACATCGACCAGCGCCACTTGGCGCACCTGCGGATGGCTCTCGATCACCTGCTCCACCTCGCGTGGATAAACGTTGTAGCCACCGGACTTGAACATCTCCTTGCAGCGTCCGGCAATGCGCCAGGACCCGTCGGCGTTTTCCACCGCCAGATCGCCGGTCTTGAACCAGCCGTCCGTACTGAAGGCAGCGGCGACGGCTTGGGTGCTGCGATAGCCGTCGAACATCCACGGGTCCTTGATCTGGACCTCGCCCACTTCACCGGGCGCCAGCAACGCTTCCGTATCGGGGTCGACTATGCGCAGATGGCGCTCCGGATCGGGCCAGCCGACGCTCTGGTGCAGCGCAGCCTGGTCAGCCGTCAATTCGGACAAGGTGATCGCGCCCACGCTTTCGGTCATCGAGTAATCAACGGCCAGTTTGCCGGCGACGCTGGCCAGTTTCGCTATCAGCGCTTCCGAGGCCCGTCCGCCGCTCCAGATCGCCGCCTGCAGATGCGACCAGTTGGTGCTGGCGGCTTGCGGCGCATCCAGGCACATTTGAAACATGGCCGGCGCCTGATACCAATACGTGAGCCGGTGCCGCTCTATCGCCTCCAGCGTGCCGCTGGCGCTGAATTTTTCCAGGAACACCTGCGCCCCGCCGCTCACCAGGCAGGTGCAGACAATATCGCCCAGGCATCCGATGTGGTTGATCGGCAGATTGTTGATGGTGCGAAACGGCTCCACCTTCCAGACCCGCGCGCGCATCAGGGCGCCCTTGATCAAGGCACGGTGCGACAAGCACGCGGCCTTGGGTTTGCCAGTGGAGCCTGAGGTATAGACCAGGGCCGCAACAGCGTTCTGCGGCTGCGTTGCCGGCTGCGGCGCGGGCTCGCGCCTGGCGTCCAGCGCCGGCGCTGCAAAGACCGCAAATTGGGACGGCGCCTGGACCTGGCCGAGCCAGAAAAACTGGCTCTCAAGCAACTCCGGCAGTGCGGCAACAGCCGCCAGGTCTGCGCCGTAGTGCCGCTGGGCCAGGGTTTGCCGGGAAAGGACCAGCTTGGGCCTGGCATCGCACAGAACATCGGCCAGTTCATGCCGTGTGTACTTGGGATTGAGGCCTAACCAGCTTGCTCCGACCTGCTGCGCGGCAAGAAACAGGACCAGGAAGTCGATCGAGGGCGGCGCCAATACCGCGATCACGTCGCCGTCCTGGACCCCCCTGGCCTTCAGGCCGCCGGCCGCGGCGGCTACCCGCTGCGCCAGGGCCGCATAGCTGAGGCACCGTTCCGCTTCGATGGCGGCATCGGCGGCTGGCGTGCTGGCCGCCCAATAGCTCAGGTAGTGCTCGATCCGGTCCAGCGCCGGCACGGTTCCGTCGGTGTACTTGGCCAACGGGTTGGGCGGTCTTGTCATTGAATTTCCTGGGCTGTTGCCGGGGCGGCTCCGATCCGGCGCGCCTCGGCTTCGATATAAACCCGCATCTCCGGTAGCACCAGGTCGGCCACGGCCAGCACCGCACAAGCCGGTCTGATCTGGGCAAAGGTTTCCCGGTGCGCTCTGGCGACGTCATCCAGATCCTGAAATGAGCGCAAATAGATGCGCGTGCGGACGATGTCATCGGCGCTGAAATCGACCTTGGCCAGGGCCTGCGTGATGTTCTTGATGCATTGGCAAGCCTGCGCGTAGGCATCGCCGATGCCCACCATGATGCCCTGCGCATCCAGCGGTGCGCAGGCCGAAACCCAGGCTTCGTCGTCGATGCAGACGACGCGGGAGAAGGCCAGCCTGTCGTCCCAGGGCGTGAACGCCTTGACGCATACTTTGCCGCTGCTGCGGCTCGGGTTATCGGATTCTGGATTCATGGAAGTCTGCGCCTGCGGCAAATTTGCGCCATTGTTGTTTGCGTCGCGTATGACCTTGTTCAAAGGCTGATGAAAACTAATAGCCTACTACCGCACCGTCGCGGCGCGGGTCGCTGGCGCCGGCCCAGGCGTCGCCGCAGCGCGCAATGGCAAAAGCACCGCCAAAGTCCAGGCCGGTCAGGCCGGGGCTGTCGGCGCGGTGTCCCAGGGCGCGCAAACCGGTCACCAAGCCAGGCGCCATACCGGCCTCCAAATCGAGTTGCACCGAGCCGTGCGCATGCTCCACCTTCCAGCGCGGTGCGTCGACCGCGCGCTGCACATCCCAGCCGGCATCGATCATGCGGGTCAGCAATTGCACCTGGCCTTGCGGCTGTACCGGCCCGCCGGTCACGCCCAGGCTGGCCCAGGCCTGCCCGTTGCGCAACACCAGGCCCGGAATAATGGTTTGCAGCGGCCGCTTGCCGCCGGCGACCTGATTCGGGTGCCCCGGCTGCAACGAGAAGCAGCCACCCCGGTCGTTCAAATGGATGCCGGTGCCGGGGACCACCACGCCCGAGCCAAAGCCAAAGAAGGTCGACTGGATCAGCGACACCAAGCGCCCTTCGGAGTCCGCCGTGGTCACGTAAACCGTACCGCCCCAGGGCGGTTTGCCGCCACCGAAATCCTGCGCCCGAGCCGGGTCGATGCGCTGGCCCATGGCTTGCCGCTGTGCCAGGTCCAGCAGCGGCGCCAGTGCGGCGGCCGACAGCGCATCGCTGCCCAGCGTGGCGTAGCCGTGCGCAAACGCCAGTTTGATGGCCTCGACCTGGCGGTGCGTCCAGGCCACCGATTCGACCGCGTCGGGCGCCACCGGGCACAGGTCGAGCAAGGCCAGTGTCAGCAGCGTGACCAGGCCTTGCGTATTGGGCGGCAGGCCCAGCACTGTGCAATCGCGGTAGGGGATGCGCAGCGCTTGCATAGTCTCGGCGCGGTGATTGCGCAAATCCGCCGCCGACAGAACCGCGCCATGGGCTTGCGCCGCCTCATGCAGCGCGCGCGCCAGCTCGCCCTGGTAAAACGCGGCGCCGCCGGAATCGGCAATCAACTGGAGCGAGCGCGCCAGTTGCGGGTTGCGGAATGTTTCGCCGGGCTGCGGCGCACGCCCCAACGGGGCAAAGACCGGCGCGAAGTTGTCGGCAAAACCGGGCACGTCCTTCAACCGGTTCAGTTCGCGTGCCCATTTCGCGGCCACCACCTGGCTGACCGGAAATCCGTCGCCTGCGTAGGCTATGGCGGCCTCGAACAACTGGGCAAAAGGCAGGGCACCGAAACGCTGGGACAGTTCCACCCAGCCCGACACGGCACCCGGCACGGTGACGCTGTCCCAGCCGGTCAGCGGCATCGCGCTGCGGCCGGCGAAACGCGCTGGCGACCAGGCGGCGGGCGCCGCGCCCGAGGCATTGATGCCATGCGCCTGCTGGCCGTCCCAGACGATGGCATACAAGTCGCCACCGACACCGTTGCTGACCGGCTCCACCACGGCCAGCGCAATAGCCGTCGCCAGCGCCGCATCGACGGCATTGCCGCCGCGCCGCATGGCCTCCAGTCCGGCCTGCGCCGCCAGGTGTTGCGAGGTGGCGACCAGATGACGGGCGATGGTGGGCGGACGCTGGATCATGCTCTATTCGGGCTTGATGTGGCGCGCCGCCACGATCTTGCGCCAGTAGGTTTCAACCTCCTGCATATGCAGCGCAAGCTCTTTTTGCGGGCCCGGCGCCGGAACCACGCCAAACTTGGCCAGGCGCTCTTCGGTCGCCGGCGCGTGCAAGGCCTTGTTCAAGGCGGCGTTGAGTTTTTCCACCAGCTCCGGCGCGGTGCCGGCCGGGGCAAACAGGCCAAGCCAGAGCGAGGCTTCGAATTTCTTCAGCCCGACCTCCTCCAGCGTCGGGATGCCGCTCAGGCCCTTGATGCGGGAGCGCCCACCGGACGCGATGATCTTGATCTTGCCGGCATCGGCCTGCGTGCGCGCGGTGACCACGCCGTCGAACATCATGTCGATTTGCCCGGCCACCAGGTCTGTCATGGCCTGTCCGGTGCCCCGATAGGGCACATGGACGATGAAGGTGTTGGTCTCCAGCTTGAACGACTCCCCGGCCAGGTGCGCCAGTGTGCCTACGCCCGACGACGCATAGGACAGGCGCCCGGGATTCTGGCGCGCAAATTCGATGAACTCCTTGATGTCCCTGGCCGGCACCTTGTTGGAGATCGCCAGCACCGTGGGCGAGACGCCTATCATCCCGACCGGCACAAACGAGCGCTTCGGGTCGTACGGAATCTTCTGCCCCAGCAGGGTTGGCAGTGAATGGGTGCTGGTGCTGCCCAGGGTCAGTGTGTAGCCATCGGGCGCCGCCTTGGCGCCGGCATCGCTGCCAATGGTGCCCGCTGCGCCGGCCCGGTTGTCGATGATGACGGCTTGCCCCAGCGATTCGCGCATGCCTTCGGCCACGACGCGCGCAATGACGTCGTTGGGACCGCCGGGCGGGAACGGCACGATCAGCCGAACCGGTCGATTGGGAAAGCCCTGTGCCTGGGCCAAAAAGCTTCCCAGCAAGGCCGCGCCCACGAACAGCGCCTTGAGTCCCCTGGTCCATCTGGCACCTTGCGCGACAAGGGGGGGCGTGAACGATGGCGCGACACCGGCCGTCGAAGCGGCAGTTTGGGTGGTGCTCATTTACTTGCGCACCATCATGATCAACCAGTCGGCCAGCAGCGCCGGCTTGGCCTGGCCCTTGATCTCGACCGTCGTGGCCAGCGTGTTCAAGGTTGTTTTGTCGTTCTTCCGGGTTACCTTTTTGAGCACGAAAGTGGCCCGGATTTCGCTGCCCACCAGCACCGGGTTGACCAGCCGTACCCGGTCGAAGCCGTAATTCAGTGCGTAGGCCTGGTTGTCCGGGCGCGGTATGGCCTCGTTCAGCAGATAGGTCAGCATGGACAGCGTTTGAAAACCGAACATGATCGGTTGCCCAAAAGGGCTGTTCTGCCGGCACCACGCCGGGTCCACATGCATCTGGTCCCAGTCGTTGGTGTTGCGGGCAAAGCCGTCGATGCGTTCCTGGTCGACCTGGAACCAGGGCGATTGCCCCACCACCTGTCCCACCAGGTCTTGCGGACGGTCGGTGAGAAACAAGGACAAGGTCGGTTTCAGAGCTTCAGTCATTTTGCCGGGCGTGCCATCTGGCAGGAAGTGGGTTGCGCGGCGACGTAAGACTCCATCACGCTGTCCGGGGCAAAGCCAAAGCCGGTGCCCTCGACGTCGTACTTTACTTTTTTGCCATCCACTTTGGTGAAGCTGGTGACCATGATCGCCTGTTGCAGTTGGTGGTCGCCGCGGCGCATCTCTTCTTCCCCTGACACGCCTTTGATTTTCAGGCCCTCCATCGCCTGGGCCACGGCAAAAGGCTCGACCGACCGGGCCTTGGCCACCGCGGCGCTCAGGAAGGCCATCGTCGAGTAGACCGAAGCGCGGGCAAAATCTTCCTTGTATTTCGCCTTGAAACCGGCGGCGACCGGCTCGATGGTGCTTTTGTCGGAATTGCGCGACCAGTTGCTCACGTTGTGCACCCGCCCCTCACCGGCGGCACCAAAAGCGGCCGGGCTGCCGACCAGGTCACCGTAGAAAGTGTAGAAGTTGGCCTTGAGATTGGCGTCCTTGGCGGCCTTGATCAACAGCACCAGGTCGTTGCCCCAGTTTTGCGTGATCACCGTATCGGCGCCGGAGCTGACGATTTTTGCCACATAGGGCGAGAAATCCTTCACCTGGCCCAGCGGGTGCAGGTCGTCACCGACGATCTTCAGGTCTTGCCGTTTGCGCGTCAGCATGTCCCTGACGTAGCGCGCCGACTGCTGGCCGGCCGAATAGTTCTGATGGATCAGGTAGACGTTCTTGATGCCCTTGTCCTTGGCCAAGTAAGTGGTCAGCGCCTCCACCTTCATCGGCACATTGGCATCGAACGAGAAATGCCAGTAACTGCATTTCTCATTGGTCAGCGTGGGATCGACCGCACCGTAGTTCAGGAACAGGACCGAGCGATCCGGCTCGCGCTCGTTATGCTTGTTGACGGCATCGATCAAAGCCAGCGCGGCCCCCGATCCGGATGCGCCCAGGGTGACGTAACGGATGCCCTTGTCGATCGCGCTCTTGAGCACCGTCAGCGTTTCCTGCGGCGTGCCCTTGGAGTCGAACGGCACCACCTCGAACTTGACGTTGGGACCGGCCGCCTTGCTGGCATTCATCTGCTCGACCACATACTCGAAGTGTTTGAGCTGATTGGCACCGACATTGGCAAAGGCGCCCGAGAGCGGATCGATGTAACCGATGCGCACGGTTTGCGCCAGCGTCGGTGCGGCATAAAGCGCCGCCGCGAATCCCAGCGAAATCATGGTTGCGCTCAGTTTTCTGATTTTTACCTGCATGTCTGTCTCCTTAAAAATATCTCAAACCATTGCCTTGCGACCAACCCGTGCAAGCCTCAAAGCGACCGGAAATAGGCGGCTCCGGCGGGCGCGCGGTGCGCCGTGCCATAGGTCTTGGGGCTGGGGTAGTACTCGGCGTTGAGCTGCACCTGGGAGGCCACCGCTTCACCCGCTTCCTGTGCAATCAGCGCCAGCGTGGCGTCGATGCCGGCCGAGACACCGGCCGAGGTCCAGACCTTGCCGTCCTGCACAAAGCGTTGCTCCAGCACGTCGATTCCGGCCTGGCGCAGCATGCCGATCACCTTCCAATTGGTGGCCGCCTGGCGCCCGCGCAGCAGACCGGCCGCCAGCAGAATGAAGCTGCCCGAGCAGACCGAGAGAATGGCCTGCACCTGCTCCGAGCGCTGTTGCACGAAATCCGTCAACTGCGGGTTCTTCATCTCTTCGAACGCCGCATAGCCGCCCGGCACCAGCAGGTACTTCAGGGCGCCGCAGTTGGCGAAGGTCTGGTCCGGCAGCACCCGCATGCCATGCGCGCAAGCGACCGGCGCGTCGGACTGCGCCACCAGCACCGGTTTCGGGCCGCCGCAATACTTATGCCACATGCCCGCCATTTCCCAGGGGCCCTGGAAATCAAGCTCCTCGACACCGGGATAGATCAAAACGCCAAACACCATGGGCTCCCGTGGGTCAGACGAAAGTCAGCAGACGGCGCGGATTGCCGACCAGGATGGCGTCGATCTCGGCGGCGGAAAAGCCGCGGCTCGCCATCAACGGAATCACGTTGCTGAAAATGTGCGCGTAACCATGGCCGCCGAAACGGGTCAGGCGGGTCCGGTAGCAAATATCGTGACTGATCAGGATGCGCTCCAGATGGCCGCGCGCTATCAGTTGGCGAATCATTTTCAGCCGAACCGCGTCGTTGGGCAGGTCGATGTCGGCCAGCGCGTAATAGGATTGCTCGATGCCGAACAGGTCGAATTCGATCACCACGCCGGCGTCGGCCAGGCGCAGCAGGCGCTCCTCGTCGAAGATCGTCCGGTCGATGTGGCTGATGATGACGCGCGACGGGTCGGCCCCCAGCGCGCGCACGAAAGTCGCCACTTCCTGGGGTTGGTCCGGACGGCGGCCGGGATGAACGTTGAGCGCCGCGCCGGTCTCCGCCATCGCCAGCACCGCGCCGGCCATGACGCGCTTTTCCAGATCGGTCCAGGGCGCCTGGCAGCCGATCTCGCCGATGATGCCGGCGCGCACGTCGGTGTTCCAGGCGCCGACCTGAATCTGGTCGATCATCTCGCCGGCAAAGCTGTCGACGCCGCGCTCATGGTTGGCCGCCGGCTGGTATTCGTGCACATAGTGGCCGCAACCCATCACCACCTGCACGCCGGCGTCGCGCGCCAGCGCCAGCAGCCCGTGCGGCCGCGGATCGAGCCCGCCGGAAGACAACTCCACCACCGTGCGCCCGCCGGCCGCCGCCATCAGGCGCAGCTCTTCGGTGGCACAGGCCTCGTCGCTCAGCCGGTAATTGCCGTAGGCCTTGCGGCGCCCGTAGTTGATGGCAAAACAATTGCACAAGCTGATTTCCGGCCCCTGGTCGGGATCGGCGCGCATGCCGGGCGTGCGGATGTCCCACAACAGGTGTTCGTGCATCAGCGTCGGCCCCAGTTCAGCCGGGTCCAGCAAGCCCAGCACGGTCTGCGCCCGTCCCCGCATCTCGGCACGTGTCAGCCGCGTCATGGCGCCGTCCTCCCGGCTGGCGCAGCGAATGGATTGTTCCCGCAGCGCAGCGCTGCGGTGTCGGCAGGGGTTGGAAAGTCCATGATCATCGGTGCAAGCAATTGGTTTCTGACGTATATGTCAATAAATAATAACACATATGTCAGGTTTTGCAAATACCCCATTCCTACCACCCATTTTCACGATCCTTGAACTTGCGTCGGTACCGGCCAGAGCGAGCCAGGCCGATGCAGATTGCCTTCGCAAGTCAAGAACTGAGGCCCGGGCGTTTGGGGGTCGAGGGCGCCGGGGTGAGTGACTCCGCGAATGTCACCCGGCCTGCGGCCTCCTTCTCTATTTCGCTACGCCACTCACCCCAGCGCCCTCGGCAGCGGCATCAGTGGTTTGCGCGGGCCGAACAGCCACCATGGAACAGGCTGGTGGGGCGCTCAGCGCAGCGGCATAAAGGAGGAGACCGAAGGTCGGGGGACAGCCGCGGAGCTGAGTGCCCCACCGGCCTGATCCTCCCGCTATGCTGAACGGCGTGTGGTATGTCATCAATTCGGGGAAGATCCATAGCGACCCTGATTCACTGGCGCGGCGTATGGAACCCAACGCTGTGCGGCTAGCGTTGCCAGCGCCAGGAAAGGCGCGAGCATTTCACGCATCGCATCGGTCGTCGCTTGTCCCGCGCGCGCCGGGGAGCCCGCGTCGAACGGTGGAGCGGGGTCGTACTCGGCCACCAGTTGAATCTTGCGTGCGAATTCGGTATCCGTGAGCGCGGCGGCCAGCGTCAAGGCGAAATCGAGACCGGCGGTGACACCGGCGCCTGTGACAAGGTTGCCATCCTGGACCACCCGCTGGTCCACTGGCGTGGCGCCAAACTGGCTCAGCAGATCCCGTGCCACCCAGTGCGAAGTGGCGCGACGCCCTTGCAACAGCCCGGCGGCGCCGAGAATCAGTGATCCGGTGCAAACGCTGGTGACCCAACGGGCCTGCTGACCGCGCGAGCGCATGAAGGCAAGGGTCGCCTGGTCCTCCATCGCTGCCAGGGTGCCGCGCGTTCCACCGGGGGTAAACAGCACCTCCAACTGCTGCGGACAGTCGTCGAAAGTGGTGCTGGGCGTGATCACCAGACCAAGGTCGCTGGTGATCGGCTCCAGCGTCTTGGCGACCAGATGCACGCGCGCGTTGGGCAGCATGGACAGGATGTGGTGCGGGCCGATCAGGTCCAGCGCCGTCATCGCCGGGTAGGCGAGCAGCGCGATGTGGCGAACAGTCATGGGTGTTGTTCCTTGAGGATGGGAGGGCGCCGCTGCACCCAGGGTTGCGCGGCTTCGAGTTGGTAGGCGAGCTGGAACAGCAATTCGTCCCCGTCGGCTGCGGCCGCAAAGTGCACGCCGACCGGCAGGCCGTCTGGGGTCCAGTGCAAGGGCAGCGACATGCCGGGTTGCCCGGTGATGTTCTGTAGCGGGGTGAAGGCCACGTTGCGGCTGACCCGCTCGTGCAGCGTCGCGTAGTCAAGGTCGGGCGCGTGCTGGCCCCGCAGCACCGGATGCTCGGCCGATATGGGCGTCATCAGAACGTCCCATTCGCGATGAAATTGTTCCATCTGGGCGCTGGCCATCAGGCAGTGTTGCACCATGGCTTCCACGCGCTGGGGCGCGAGCGCCGCCCCCTCGCGCGCCAGCCCCCGCGTCCAGGGCTCGACGCCGTCGAGGAAGGGCCGCCGCTGCGCCTCGGGCATGGCCGCCACTTCGGTATGGACCGAATAAGCCCAGCGGTCGAAGAACGCCGCATGCAAGCCGGATGCGTCGATCGGCCAGTCGCAGGGAACCACTTCGTGGCCCAGGCCTCGCATCAGCTCGGCCGCGCGCAGCAGCGCCGCCTCGAAAACACCGGCCAGTGGCCCGCCGTGCAAGGGGCGCATGATCAGCGCGACTTTCAGCTTGCGACCCAGCGGCTGAGGTCCCCACGGCTTTACAACTTGGCCCAACGGGTGGCGGCGCGCGGATTCCGCGATCGCGAACGCCAGCGCACTGTCGCGCACGCTGAGCGTGAGCACATGAGACGCCACGACCGACTGCAGCCGCGCGTCAAACTCGGGCGCTGCCGCCGTGGTGCGCCCGCGCGAGGGCTTGAAACCGAACACCCCGCAGCAGGCGGCCGGGAAACGGATCGAGCCACCGCCATCGCTGCCGTGCGCGATCGGCGTGATGCGTGCTGCCACCGCCGCGGCGCTGCCGCCGCTGGAGCCGCCGCTGGCCACATCGGCGCGCCAGGGGTTCTGCGTCGGCCCGAATGCCATCGGCTCGGTGACGTCCATCAGGCCGAACTCGGGGGTGTTGGTCTTGCCGATAAAGATCGCGCCCTGGGCCTGCATGGCCGCAACCCACGGGTCAACACGGCTGCCCATGACATTCATGCGCAGCCGGGAGCCCCTGGCGAAGCGCCGCCCGGGGTAATCCACCGTGTCCTTCAGCAGGAAGGGAACGCCGGCCAGCAAGCCCATCGGGATCGGGCCGCGGGCGCGCGCCAGCGCCTCGTCTTCCCAACTGTCGATGACGGCATTGAGCGCCGGGTTGCGCTCATGCAGACGCTCGATGGCGGCTTGCACCACCTCCAGGGCGGACAGTGCACCGCTGCGAACGCACTGCGCCGTGGCCACGGCATCGAGCGCTTCGAGTTCGCGCTTCATGCGTCAAATCCTTTCGGTTGACTGCGGCCGAAATTCGGCGCGGCGGCAATCAACTCCCGTGTGTAGTCGTGCTGCGGCTGGCCCAGCACGGTGGCCGTTTCGCCCATCTCGACGATATTGCCGCGGTGCATCACGGCGACGCGATCGCACATCTGAGCGGCCACCCGCAGATCGTGCGTGATGAAGACCATGCTGAGCTGGAACTCGCGCCGCAACTGCTCGAACAGCTCCAGCACCTGCGCCTGCACCGAGACATCCAGCGCCGAAACCGGCTCATCCGCCACCAGCAATTGCGGCCGCAGCGCCAGCGCCCGGGCGATGGCGACGCGCTGGCGCTGGCCACCCGAGAACTCGTGCGGGTAGCGCTGGGCGGCGTCCGGACCGAGCCCGACCTTGGCTAGCAACTCAGCCACCAGGGCGCTGACCTCGTCGCGCGGCTGGCCCTGCGCCAGTGGCCCGGCACCGATCGCGGCGCCCACTGTATGGCGCGGATTGAGCGAGGCATACGGGTCTTGAAACACCATCTGGATCAGGGCGCGTTCGCTCGCAGGACGGTGCCGCAGTTCTGGCGCAAGTTCGCGGCCATCAAACTGAATTTTCCCGCTGTCGCGGGCAATCAGCCCGGTGAGCAGCCGCCCCAGCGTGGACTTGCCCGAGCCCGATTCACCGACGATGCCCAGCGTCTCGCCGCGTGACAGGGTGAAGCTCAGATTGCGAGCGGCCGGCACCTCGCGGCCCCGGCGCAGCAGGCTGCCAGCGCTGCGGTAGGTCTTGCACAAGTTCTGCACGTTCAGTAGCGGCGCGGCCTCGAACGCGCCGCTGGCGCGCGCTCGGCCATGCGGAATGGCGGCAATCAGCGCGCGGGTGTAGGGATGCCGGGGTGCCCGCAGCACCTCCTGCGCGGTGCCCGATTCGACGACACAGCCGAGGCGCATCACCGCGACCCGGTCGGCAATGTCGGCGACGACACCGAAATCGTGCGTGATGAACAGCAGCGCCATGCCCTTGCGCTGCTGCAGTTCGCGCATCAGCGCCAGGATCTGGGCCTGGGTCGTGACATCCAGCGCCGTGGTGGGCTCGTCGGCAATCAACAGCGCGGGCTCAAGCACCAGCGCCGCGGCAATCATCACGCGCTGGCGCTGGCCGCCCGACAGGCGAAACGGAAAGGACTGCGCAATCAGTTCGGGTTCCGGCAAGCCCACATCGGCCAGCGCGCTAATGATGCGTGCGCGCCGTTGCTCGGCGGGCAGTGCGCAGTGGGCATCCAGTACCTCGCCGATCTGTTCGCCTATGCGCAGCACCGGGTTCAGCGACGTCATGGGTTCCTGAAAGACCATGCCCATGCGCTTGCCGCGCAGCGCGCGCAGTTCGGTCTCGCCGAGCGCCAGCAGGTCGCGCCCTTCGAACAGAATGCGCCCGGCCACCGGTGCCACCTGCGGCTTGGGCAGCAGCCCCATCACCGCGCTGGCAATCATCGACTTGCCCGATCCGCTTTCGCCTACCAGGCACAGGGTCTGGCCGGCACTCAGCGTGAAGTCCACGCCCTCGACGGCCAGCGCCCGCTCCGCGCCCACCGGCAGCCGGATAGACAGGCCTTGCACCTGCAACACCGGCGGCGCGCTCAACGGGTTCTCCCATCGAGCCGCGTGTTCAAGCCATCGGCCAGCCCTTCACCCACCAGGTTCAGCGACAGCACGGTGAGCATGATCGCCAAGCCCGGGAACATTGCCACCCACCAGGCCTGCCGCAGCGCGGTGCGCGCGGCGCCCACCATGTAGCCCCAGCTCATCACGTTGGGGTCACCCAGGCCGAGAAAGCTCAGCGCCGATTCCAGCAGGATGGAACTGGCCACCATGAGCGAACCCATGACCACGATCGGGGAGACCGCGTTCGGCAGAATTTGCGTGAAGATGATTCTTGCGCTGCTCTGGCCGGCGAGCTGGGCCGCCGCGACGAACTCGCGCCCGCGCAGGGAGAGGAACTCCCCGCGCACCAGGCGCGCCACCGGCGGCCAGGAGACGATGGCAATGGCGGCGACGATGGATTGCACCGACGGTTGGAAGATCGCCACCAGCACCACGGCGAAGGCAAATCCCGGAATCGCCTGGAACAGTTCGGTGAAGCGCATCAGCAACGCATCGACCCAGCCACCGTGGTAACCGGCCGTGGCACCCAAGCCTATGCCCAGCAGCAGCGCGACAGTCGTGGCCGTGAGTCCGATCAGCATGGAGACGCGCGCGCCGTAGAGCAAGCCGGCGGCCACGTCGCGACCCAGTGCGTCGGATCCCATGGGCAGTCCGGCCAGCGCGCCCGGCGCCAGGAAAGGTTGCTGCACCATCGCCCAGGGGTCGTTGCCGGCCAGCCAGGGTGCTGCCAAAGCGCACAGCGCGACCAGTGCCAATAGGACCGCGCCGACGACCGCCGCGCGGTTGCGCCGAAAGCGCCTCCAGAAACCGTTGTTCATGCGAGTTCGATGCGCGGGTCGACCAGCGTGTACACCAGGTCGGTCACGACGTTGAAGGCGACGGCCAGCGCCGCGGTGAAGAGGAAGGTGCCCAGCAACAAGCTGTAGTCGCGCTGCGCCAGCGCGTCGTACAGCAGTCGACCGATGCCAGGCCAGGCGAAGACGGTTTCGATCAGCACGGCGCCACCGACCATGGCTCCGGCCTGCAGCCCGGCCATCGTGACCACCGGAAGCAGCGCGTTGCGCAAGACATGAGCACGCAGGATGCGCCCGGGGGAAAGCCCCTTGGCACGCGCGACCCGCACGAAGTCCTGGCTCGCCACTTCCAGCATGGCGGCGCGTGTCATGCGCGCGTAAATCGCCATGTAGAACATCGCCAGCACCATTGTCGGCAGCACCAGATGGCGCGCGACATCCAGCACGTGGTCCAACCCCGTGTAGCCGGCACCGACCGTCTCCTGGCCGTATGGCGGCAACCACGGTAGCCACAGCGCGAACACCAGCACCGCCAGCAGCGCCAGCCAGTACAACGGTGTGGCGTAAAACAGTGTGGCCAGCGCAGAGATGACGTTGTCCTTCCAGGTTCCGACGCGCGCGCTGGCCCAAACGCCCAGGATCACGCCAAGCAGCAGCGAAAGGATCAGGGCCGTTCCGGTGAGCAGCAGCGTGGCGGGCAGCCGCTCCACGATCAGGTCCAGCACCGGCTGCTGCTGCCGGTAGGAATCGCCCAAGTCGCCGCGCAACAGGTGGCCCAGGTAACTGGCAAGCTGTGCCGGTAGCGGGCGATCCAGATCGAAGCGCTGGCGCAGTTGTTGCAGGAACTGCTCGTCTCCCGCGCCCGCCTCGCCGGCCATCACCATGGCCGGATCGCCCGGCGCCATCCGGATCAGCACGAAGTTGACCACGGCGATGACCAGCAGCGTGGCCACGCCCTGAAGCAGGCGGCGCGCCAGAAACCAGAGCTTGTTCATGGGATCGCAGGTCCCTGGTTCAGCCGCGCAGAGCCGCCCGCGCCAGGCTGTCGTTCAGGCCCAGGGCGCTGTTGATGAGGTTGTCGATGCGCGTGCGGTAGACGGTCGGAAAGTTCAGCTCCAGCAGCCAGCCGGCGGCGACGTCGTCAACCATGGTGCGCTGTACCTCGGCGTAAATTTCGGCGCGCTTCTTCGGGTCGCTTTCGCGCGAGCCACGCTCGAACAGCGCGTCCACCTTGGCGCTCTGGTAGCCGCCGACGTTGTTGTAGGGTGAGCCCTTGCGGATCTCGCTGCCCATGTAGTTGCGCGCCACGCCGACCGCGGGGTCGCCGTACTGATTGAAGTAGGTGAACGCAAGGTCGAAGTCCCAGTTCGACTGGCGCGCCACGACGCCCGGCAGGTCGGCGCTGACCTGCTGTACGTTGAATCCCGCCGCCAACAGGTTCTGCTTGACCATCTCCGCCGTGCGCGTCCAGACCTCGCCGTAGGGCAGTCCCAGCAGGCGCACCGGCTCGCCTTTGTAGCCTGCCGCGGCCAGCAGTTTCCTGGCCTTGGCCGCGTCGTGCGGGTAGGTTTGCACCTTGGGTGTGTAAAACGCCGTCAGATGGCTCAGCGGCCCGGTGGCCGGGGTTGCAAAGCCTTGCCACGCCACCTTGGCGAGCGCGTCGCGGTCGATGGCATGCATCAGCGCGCGGCGCACGCGCACATCCTGTAGCAGCGGCACGCGGTGGTTGATCCACAGCATGGACAGCGGCGCCAGTTTTTCCCAACCCTTGGTGCTGACCGCCACGCCGGGCAGCTTGGCCAAGCGCCCGACATCGAAGAACTCGACGGTGCCGCCTGGCAGCACGTCGATGCGGCCGGACTCGAACGCCGCAGCCCGTGACGCCGCGTCGGGAATCACGTGAAAGTAGACGTTCTCCACCGCCGGCAAGCCGGCGACGTGGTAGGCGGCATTGCGTTCGAGCTGAATGAACGAGCCACGCTGCCACTCCTTGAACTTGTAGGCACCGGTGCCGATCGGTTTGAAAGCGGGTGGACGTGAAAGATCGACGCCCTCGAACTGATGCTTTGGCACAATCGGAAAGCTGTTGACATCGAACAGTTGCAGGAAGGGCGGATAGGGGTAATTCAGCCGGAACTCCACCGTGTGGGAGTCCAGTGCCCGCATGCCGTGCATCAACTGTAGTACCAGTCTGAAGCGCGGATTGAGCTGGCGCATGAAGATGTCTGCGGTGTAGATGACGTCGGCGGCGGTAAAGGGATTGCCGTCGTGCCAGGTGACGCCGCGTTTGAGTTTGAAGGTGTAGACCAGACCATCCTTGGAGACCGCCCACTCGGTGGCCAGGTTGGGCTGGGGTTGCAGCTTCTCGTCGAAGCGCAGCAAACTCTCGTAAATGTTGCCATTGACCAATTGCGCCGGTGCCACGCCCCCGAAGGCGGCCAGCAGCGTCGGTGGTTCAGGGTGGATCGCGATGTTGAGCGCACGCGCGCCTTGCGCCCACAGCGGCAGGGGAATGCCTGCGGCCAAGGTGCCTGCGGCAAGAAGTTGACGTCGGTTCAGTGTCATTTGTCTCTCCATCGTTCGTTTAGTTGCAAAGGAAACGCTCGGTCTGCCCGACTTGCAAGGCCGACCGAAGGATCAAGCTCTCGATATGAAAGTCGTTGCCGTAAATACCTGACATATACGTCAGAGAATACTAACAGCTATGTCAGCTTTCTGCAAGCACTTGTGCCGAGGCTGCTGTGGTGATCGCTCGCCAGGTCGCGCGGCGCTTCAGGCCGGTCGCGGCTCAGGCCTGCTGTGCGAGAAACTGGAGCAGCATGGCGTTCAGGATAGCGGGCTCCTCTATCGTCGCCGTATGCCCGGCGCGCGGGATGATTTCAAGCTGCGAATGAGGAATGCCGGCATGAATCATCTGCGCCCGCTGCGGCCCATTGGCCCCATCGTGTTGGCCGGTGGTGACAAAGACCGGGCATTTCACGTGCGGCAACAGATAGCGAATGTCGCGCCGGCGCAAGATCGGCGCCGCCGCGCGGCAGCAGGCGACCGGGTCGTTGGCGCACATGATGTCGAGCCAGCGCTCTCGCAACGCCGCGCGCGAGGCGTCGGCCAGAAAATCCGGTCCGAAGATGATGGGCGCCATCGGCGCGCGAATCGATTCGAATCCTTCCTTGAGGATTTTCTCGAACAGGGTTTCGTATTTGGCGAGTTTTTCGTAGGGCTCGCAATCGGCCGCCGCGCCGATCGCGAACAGGCTCTTGATGCGCGCCGGCTGCTCGGCCGCCATGCGGATGCCGGCGACGCCGCCGATGGACAGACCGACCCAGTGGAATTGCTCGTGACCTAAATGCGTCATCAGCGCCATGCCGTCGCGCGCCAGATTGTCGACGTCGTAGCCGCCCAGGGTGACTTCGCTCTTCCCCTGGCCGCGCCAGTCCAGACCGATGCAGCGGTACTGCCCTTTCAGCGCCTCGAATTGCGGCGCGAACATCGCGCTGGAAAAGAAGATGCCATGGGTAAACAACAGCGCCGGCTTGTCGCCACCGGTGTCTTCGTAATACAGCTTGGCATCATTGACTTGCGCGTAAGGCATGGCGTTCTCCTCTTTGGGGTTGTTTGCGCATAATTGACATAGACGTCAGATAATAGTAACATCCATGTCAGCTTTTTGCAAATGCCGCTGTTACCACCGCTCCTCCCCGCTTGTCCTTGCGCGCCAGTCTCTACAATCCGGTCATGAACCCTGACCACTCAGCCAACTTCTTGCGCTTGCTGGAAGCGCGTATCCAGGATCCCGGTTTTACCAAGGGTGAACGGACTCGCGCCACCATCCGCTGGGCCACCGCGGCGATTCTGGAAGGCGCCGGTTACGCCAGCTTTTCACTCGATGTGGTGGCACGCAAGGCCAACGTCTCCAGGCCCACCATTTACCAGTATTACGCCAACAAGCGCGACTGCGTGTTCGATGTGCTGTCCGAGTTTCTGACCATCGTGTTTCAGTTCGTCGAGCGTACCGGCAAAGCCCGGCGCAGCAAGACCAATGATTTGCTCACGCTGGTGACCGACGTGAACCGGGAATACATCGCGTTCTACCGCGAGAACGCGGCCTTGATGGAACGCGTGCGGGAATTGCGGCAGGACATTCCGGAATTGATCAGCCTGCAGCAGGACGTCAACCGGAAATGGGCCGAGCGGCTGGCCGCCCACATCAGCCGGGGCGGACCACTGTCTCCCAAGCAAGCCCTGCTGACGGCTTATGCGCTGGAATCCATGATCGACGATTTTCTGCGTGAGCTGTTCGTACTCAAGAACCCGCACCTGGCGGCCTTGAATTTGTCAGATGACGCACTGGCCGAAAGTTTGTCGGGCGTCTGGGTGCGCGCCGCTTACGGCCAACTGGACCCGGGTTAGCGGTTGCCACTCACTGGCGCGACCGGGCCAGCGCCACATACCAGTCCAGACAAGCCGGATTGGCCATCGCCTCGCGATTCACCACTTTCTCCAGCGGCTGGCCCAGCAGCAGCTTCTTGATCGGCAGCTCCTGCTTTTTGCCCGACAGGGTGCGCGGGATCTCGGCCACCTGAAAAATCTCGTTGGGCACGAAGCGCGGTGACAGCGCGGTTTTGATGGCCTCGACGATTTTGCCGCGCACACTAGCGTTCAGCGTCTGGCCCTCGCGCAACACCACAAACAGCGGCATGTAGCTCTCGCGCCCCAGGTATTCGAGGTCCACCACCAGCGAGTCCAGTACCTCGGGCAAGGCTTCCACCGCGCTGTACAGCTCGCTGGTGCCCATGCGCAGACCGTGCCGGTTGATGGTGGCGTCGCTGCGGCCATAGATGATGCAGCCGCCGTTGCGCCCGATCCTGAGCCAGTCGCCATGACGCCAGACCCCGGGGTACATGTCGAAATAGCTGGCCAGGTAGCGCTGCTTGCCCTCATCGCCCCAGAAATACAAGGGCATGCTGGGGATCGGCTGGCGGCAAACCAGCTCGCCCACTTCGTCTATCACCGGCTGGCCCTGTTCGTTCCAGGCCTCCACCGCGCAGCCCAGCAAACGGCACTGCATTTCGCCGGGCACTTGCGGCAGCTCGCGGTTGCCGCCGATGAAAGCGCCACAAAAATCGGTGCCACCCGAAATATTGCACCACCAGATGGCCCCCACGCTTGCCACTTCGTGTGCTGCGCTGCCCCCCGAGGGGGCTAATTTTCCTTGGGGCGGCCCGGCGGAAAATTCTTCGCCCCCACGCCCGCCCGCTGCGTGTGGCTCGCTGGACGGGGCGGCGGCCCATAACTTTTGAAATTGGTCCGTGCCCCAGGCTTGGGCCTCGGCGCTCAAGGGCGAACCGGTGGTGCCCAGGGCGCGCACACGGGACAGGTCGCCGCAGGCCGCCAGGTCAACGCCGGCCTTCTGGCAATTGGCATAAAACGCCGCACCCGCGCCAAAGAAGGTGACACCTAGCCCGGCGGCAAAACGCCATAGCGTGGTCCAGTCGGGGGCTTGCTTGTTGCCCTGGGCATCGACCGTGCTGCCGCCCGGGTTGCCGTCGAAAATGCAGCAGGTGGTGCCGCTGAGCAAACCGCTGAGCTGCGCGTTCCACATCACCCAGCCGGTGGAGCTGTACCAGTGGTAGCGCTCGCCCAGCGTATTGGGTTCATAGCTACAGCCGACATCGTTGTGCAGGCACTTCAGTGCCAGCGCCACCAGCACGGTGCCACCGTGGCCGTGCACGATGGGTTTGGGCAGGCCGGTGGTGCCGCTGGAATAGACAATCCATAGCGGGTGGTCGAAGGCCAGCCAGAGCGGCTCGAAAGCCTCTGTTTGCGCATCGTTTCGGGCCGTCGCCTGCGCGAAATCGGTCCAGCCGGCAAAGTTGATGGCCTCGGTCGGCAGCCCGAGGTTGTGCTGCACGATCAGGTGTTGCACCGAGGGCAGCGCCGCACACAGTTCCGCCACCACCGTCGTGCGGTCAAAATCGCGCCCGCCGTAAGTCACGCCATCGCAGGCGATCAACACCTTGGGCTCGATTTGGCGGAAGCGGTCCAGCACCGCATTGCTGCCCATGTCGGGCGCGCAGACGCTCCAGATGGCGCCGATGCTCACCGTGGCCAGAAACGCCACCATGGTTTCCGGCGTGTTGGGCAAATAGGCCGCCACCCGGTCGCCCGGCTGCACCCCCTGCGCCTGCAGGTGCAAGGCCAGCGCGGCCACCTGGCGCCGCAGCTCCGGCCAACTCAGTTCGCGCGGCGCTCCCAGTGCCAGGCTTTTTTCGTTGTGACTGACGATGGCCGCAAAGCCGGCGCCATGCGCAGCCGCCACATGCCGCAGCACCTGCTGCGCGTAGTTGACGCGCGCGCCGACAAACCAGCGGGTATCGGGCATAGGCGCGCCGTCGCAGACCACACTGTGCGTTGTCGGCGATTGCAGCTCAAAGTAGTCCCAGATGCTTTGCCAGAAGGCGTCCAGCTCGGTCGTCGACCAGCGCCAGAGATCGTCATACGAATCGAATGACAGGCCGTGGGTCTGGCGCAGCCAGTCTTGGTAGAGGCGAATCTGGGGAACGTTGGGTGGTATTCGGGATTGGGGCATTGGCCAAGGGTAGCGTGACTCGACCCCATCGCGCAAGCGCCTGTGCGTCAGGGTTTGTACGAATGTTCAATTGTTTGTACAGTTGTCCAATAACGGCATGAACCCGCTTTCACGGACTGCCCCCGCAAGCACACGCCAGGCCGGAGCGACGCGGCACACTTCGGCACGTCCCGACCGGAAGGCCGCCATTTTGCTGGCAGCGGAAAAGCTGTTTGCGCAGCGCGGTTACCACGCCGTCAGCATCCGCCAGATTGCGCAGGAGGCGGGGGTGCCGCTGGCCCTGGTGGCCTATTACCACGGCCAGAAACATGAGCTCTTTCACGCCATTTTTGAGCACTGGAACGACACCATCGAAGAGCGTCTGACCGAACTGCACAGCATTCCTGATGACCCGCAAGACCCGCGCACCCTGGCGCGCATTGTCGAAGCCTTTGTCGGGCCCGTGCTGCGGCTGCGCGCCAGTGCCGAAGGCGAGTACTACGCACTGCTGGTGGCGCGCGAGCTGTACCATGCAAGCGCCGAAACCGACCGGGTGCTGCGTGCCTGCTTCGACCCGCTGGCCCATGCGTTCATCAACGCGCTGAATGCAGCGCTGCCCCATGCCGCCCGCGGACAGGTCGCATGGTGTTACCAGTTTGCGCTGGGCGCTTTGCTGCACCATTTGAGCGACACCCGGGTGGAGCGCCTGTCCCGGGGCGAAAGCGTGGTGGGCGACCCGGCTGCCGGCACCCTGCTCAACGACTTCATTGTGGGCGGCATCATAGCTGCCTTGCCCGCGCCTCAGCGTATCCAGAAAGAGCAGACCGCCGTGATTCAAAAACCCAAAAGGAGACAAGCATGAAACGCCGTACCATCCTGGCCAGTCTGGCCGCCACTTCCGCCGGCCTGGCGCTGCCCACGTGGAGTCAAACAACCAAAATCGTTTTTGGCTACACCGCCGTAACCGATTTCGCGTCGGTCTTTGTCGCTGCTGAAGAGGGCTACTTCAAAAGACGCAAACTCGACGTCGAACTGAAGTTCATTCCGATCAACTCCACCATTCCGGCGGCGATCGAGTCGGATTCGCTACAGATCGGCGGCCCCACACCTTCCGTATTTCTACAGGCGGTGGACGGCGGGCTGGACCACGTGGTGCTGGCCGGCGGCGGCGTGACCTCCAAAACCATCACCGGCTTTGGCCTGGTGGCGCGGGCCGGTTCGGGCATCAAGACGCCGCAGGATTGCGTCGGCCGAAAAATCGGCGTGCCCGGTCTGGGTGCGTTCTTGCATGTGACCTTTCGCGCCTGGCTCAAGCAAAGTGGCGTCGACTATAAAAAGGTCAACTTCGTCGAGGCTTCTTTTCCCCAGCACGGCGATTTGCTGCGCGGCGGCTCGCTCGATGCCGTGGTCACCGCCGACCCCTTCATGAGCCGCATCACCGACAGCGGCGCCGGCTATGTGGCCTCGTACTACTCAACCTTTCTGACTGCGGGAAACCACACCATCATTCACACGGCCAAGCGCGCTTGGGCGCAAAAGAATCCGGCTGCCGTCAAGGCGTTTCGTGAGGCGGTGCAGGAAGCGGCCGCTTTCATGCAACAAGCCACGAACGACAAGGCGGTGCGCGCTGCCATTGGCAAGTACATCAAGCTGCCGCCAGAGATTCTGGCCAAAATCCAGATTTCCCCGGCCGGTCCGCTGGTGTCGGAAAAGCAGCTGAATTACTGGGTCAGCCTGATGAAAGACCAGGACATGCTCAAGACCGAGCCCAAGGTGTCACTGCTGATTGTCAAATGACGGCAGACATTGTTCTGGGCTTTGACCAGGTCTCGATTCATCTGGGCGGGCGCGAGATTCTGTCGCCCACCTCGTTTGATGTGGCGCGCGGCGAGTTCGTCTGCATTGTCGGACCCAGCGGCTGCGGCAAGACCACGCTGCTGCGTGCGGCCACCGGTCTGATGCGGCCCAGCGGCGGCCAGGTGCGCCGCATGGGCCAGGTCGTCACCCAGCCATCACGCGAAGTGGCATTCGTGTTCCAGGACTATGGGCGCGCCCTGCTGCCGTGGCGTACGGTGGAAGGCAATGTCAGCCTGGCGCTGGAGGCCGCGGCCGTGCCTGCGGCGCAGCGCCCGGCACGCATCGACGAGGTGCTGACCAAGGTCGGACTGAGCCGCCACGCCGACAAGTTTCCGGCGCAACTCTCAGGCGGCATGCAGCAGCGGGCACAGATTGCCCGCTGTCTGGCGCAGCGCCCCGAGGTGCTGATGATGGACGAGCCCTTTGGTGCCCTCGACGCACTGACACGACAAGGCCTACAGGACGAGATGGCGCGCCTGGTGCACGAAGAAGGTCTGACGGTGCTGTTTGTCACTCATGATCTGGAAGAGGCGATTTACCTGGGCGACCGCGTGATCGCGCTACAGGCCAATCCCGGCCCCAGGCGGCCCAGCCTGGCCCGCATGATTGATGTGCGCCTGGCACGCCCGCGCGACCAGCTTGGCACCAAGGAGCAGCCGGAGTTTCTGACCCTGCGCCGTGAACTCTTCACCTTCATTGAGCACAGTCATGACTAGCCAGCCAAAGCGCTTGGCTCAGTGGCTGCGCCCGTGGTGCTTCCCCCTATCGGCACTCGCCGTGCTGGAGTGGTACAGCCGCAGCGCAGGCAAAGACAGTGATGCGCTGGCGCCCCCGACGGCGGCGTTGCGGGCCTTGGGCGCCGCTGCGCTGGATGGCTCGCTGCTGGAGGCCACGGCGTTCACCCTGAGTGCCGCCGCCCTGGGCTTGGCTGTGGCGACCGTACTGGGCATCGCCTTCGGGATTGCGCTGGGTTTATCGCAGCGGGCTGCGCACGTGAGTTTTTTCTCGATTGAAGTGCTGCGCCCCATCCCCTCGGTCGCGCTGATTCCACTGGCCATGCTGGTGTTCGGTTTTGGTCTGCGCATGGAATTCAGCATCGTCGCCTTCGCCTGCTTCTGGCCTCTGCTGATTCTGACACAGGCCGCCGTGCAGCAGGTCGAGCCGCGTCTGCTGGAGGTGAGCCATGTACTGGGCTTGAGTCCGGCTCAGCGCAGCCTCAAGATCATCCTGCCAGCCATCGTCCCGCGCCTGTTTGTGGCGCTGCGCCTGGGGCTGTCGCTGGCGCTGGTGGTGGCGGTCACGGTAGAGGTGGCGGCCAATCCGAACGGCATGGGCTACGCCATGATGATCGCGCAACAGAGTCTACAGCCAGCCCTGATGCTGGGCTGGTTGGTCTGGATTGGGCTGCTGGGCTACGCCATCAACGTCGCCGCGTTGCGGCTGCAACGCTGGGTGGGGCATCGCATGGGCGTGACAGCATGAAGGCGCAAGACCTCAAACCCGGCTCATGGTTCGGCCCGGCGCTGTTGTTTCTGGCGCTGCTGGCGCTGTGGTGGGCCATCAGCCATGGGGGCTGGGTCAGCCGGGTCTTTTTGCCGACCCCGGAGGCAACGCTGGACAGTCTGCGCGAGGGTCTGGTGACTGGCGATCTACTGGCCTACAGCGGCGCCACCGTCAGTCGCATGTTGCAGGGGTGGCTGCTGGCCTCAAGCATTGGCATCGGGCTGGGCGCCGTGATCGGCATCTCGGCGACCGCCCGGACCTATCTACAACCCACACTGGAATTCATGCGGCCGTTGCCGGCCTCGGCCCTGCTGCCATTGGCGATTTCCCTGTTTGGCCTGGGTCCCAACATGGTGTTGTCGGTAGTGGCTTTTGGCGCCATGTGGCCGGTGCTGCTGGCCACCGTGCACGGCTTTGCCGCGGTGGAGCCGCGCCTGCGGGAAGTGGCGCAATGCCTGCAACTGTCGCGCCCGGACTTCGCCTGGAAGGTCGGCTTGCCCAACGCGCTGCCCGATATTCTGGCCGGCATGCGGCTGTCGCTGACGGTGTCATTGATCGTCGCCGTGGTGGGTGAAATGATTGCCTCGCAGGAAGGTCTGGGTCAGGCCATCCTGCTGGCGGCGCGGTCTTTTCGCGCCAGTGAACTGTTTGCCGGCATCGTGCTGCTGGGCCTGATAGGCTTTGCCAGCAGTGCTTTGCTGGCAAAGCTGGAACACAGATTTTTGCAATGGCAAAAACCGTAACGGCGGGCCTGCCGGAACAACTTTTCAATCACCAAACCGGGAGTCAAAATGACACGCAAATTTGTAGACTTGTCGATCTTTCTGGAAAACGACGTCGCCTCGGATCCGCCAGGTCTGGAGCCCAAGATCGAGTACTTCACCCACCAGGACAGCTTTGCCCAGATTGCGCCCTTCTTCCCCGGCCTGGCCAAGCAAGACCTGCCCGATGGCGAAGGCTGGGCGGTGGAGCGGGTAAGCCTGTCCACCCACAATGGCACGCACCTCGACGCGCCGTACCACTTTCACAGCACGATGGACAAGGCGCTGGGCGCGAAGACGCCCTCCCTGGCAATCGACGAGGTGCCGCTGGAGTGGTGTTTCCAGCCTGGCGTGAAGCTCGATTTCAGCCAATTGCCGGATGGTTATGTGGTCACCGCCGCCGATGTCGAAACGGAGCTCAAGCGCATAGACCACAGGCTGTCGCCGCTGGAGATTGTGGTCGTCAACACGCGCGCCGGTGCCCGCTATGGCCAGCCGGATTACGTGTCATCCGGTTGCGGCATGGGCTATGAAGCCACCATGTACCTGCTGGCGCAAGGCGTGCGCCTGACCGGGACTGACGCCTGGAGCTGGGACGCACCGTTCGTACACACCGCCAAAAAATACGCCGAAACCCGGAACGCCGCACTGATCTGGGAGGGCCACAAAGCCGGGCGCGATATCGGCTACTGCCATCTGGAAAAACTGCACAACCTCGAATGCTTACCGGCCACCGGTTTTTACATTTCGTGCTTCCCGCACAAGGTTCGTCGCGCCTCGGCCGGCTGGACCCGCGCCGTAGCGATCTTTGACGAGCGACTGACGGCCGGCGCCTGAGCCCAGGCCCTGTCAAGTCCCACAAGTTTGATTGACCCCACCATGCAACTCAACCACACCCACGATCCCGCCACCCGGAGTTGGCTGCCATCGGCCAACGCCACCGACACGGACTTCCCGATCCAGAATCTGCCGCTCGCGGTATTTCGGCGCAGCGGCAGCGACGAATCTTTTCGTGGCGGTGTCGCCATTGGCGATCAGGTGCTGGACCTGGCGGCCTTGAGCGGTACCGCGTGCCTGCAAGGGTTGGCGGCGCAAGCGGCCGGTGCGTGCGCCCAAGCGGTGTTGAACGGCTTCCTGGCGCTAGGCCCAGCGGCCTGGCAAGCCTTGCGCCACGCCTTGTTTGGGCTGCTGCAAAGCAGCGCCCCCGGCACATCGGTGGCGGCGGTCCGGGCCTGCCTGCTGCCGCAGGACGCGGTGGAATACGCCGTGCCCATGGCCATTGGCGACTACACCGATTTCTATACCTCGATTCACCACGCGCGCAACGTCGGGCGCATCGCGCGGCCGGATGCGCCGCCCCTGACGCCCAACTTTCAATGGCTGCCGATTGCCTATCACGGCCGCGCCTCCAGCATCGTCGTCAGTGGCCAGAAATTTCGGCGTCCGATGGGCCAGTTCATGCCTGCGGGCGCGTCGACTCCTGTTTACGGCCCCTGTGCACGGCTGGACTATGAACTCGAGTTGGGTATCTGCATCGGCCAAGGCAATGCCTTCGGCGAACCGATTGCGCTGGCGCAAGCCGAGTCACACATCTTCGGTCTGTGTCTGCTCAACGACTGGTCGGCGCGTGATATCCAGTTCTGGGAAATGGCGCCGCTGGGTCCTTTTCTGGGCAAGAACTTCGCCACCAGCGTGTCGCCCTGGCTGGTCAGCCTGGAGGCGCTCGCGCCGTTCCGGCTGCCGTTCGAGCGACCGGCCGACGAACCCCAGCCACTGGCCTATCTGGAGAGTGCCGGCAACCGTGCCCAGGGCGTGCTGGATGTGCGGCTCGAAGTGCTGCTCCAGACCGCGCGGCAACGCGGCAAGGGACAGCCCGGCACGCGCGTGTCGCACACCAGTTTTCGCCACCAATACTGGACGCTGGCGCAGATGGTCACCCAGCACACTGTGGGCGGCTGCAACCTGCAAACCGGCGATCTGCTGGGCACCGGCACCATCTCGGGTCCCCAGCCGCAGGAGGCCGGGGCCATGGTTGAGCTGACCAAGGGCGGCCGGGAACCCATCACCCTGACGCACGCCGATGGCGTCACCGAGCAGCGGGCGTTTTTGCAGGATGGTGATGCTGTCATCCTGCGCGGCTGGTGCGAGGCGCCGGGCCGTGTGCGCATTGGCTTCGGCGAATGCCGCGGCGAGGTGCTGCCAGCCCTGGGCGCCTGAGCTGCGATCCGGCCCTCAGCGTCAGGACAATCGCTGCTGACACCCGTTTGACAGGCTCCGGTGGGTGCTTCTGTTTATAGTTGCCAGCACCTATCGATTTGGAGCCTTGATGCGCATCTGGAAAATACCGGTTTCGGTGGAAGTACTCACCGCTGTTCACGTCAACACCACGGTGGCCCATCTGGGCATCGAGTTTCTGGAAGTGGGTGATGACTTCATCCGCGCCCGCGTGCCGGTCGATCCGCGCACCCAGCAGCCTTACGGCTTGCTGCACGGCGGCGTCAGTGTGGTGCTGGCCGAAACCCTGGGCTCCTGCGGTGCCGCCTTCTCCAGCCCGCCAGGCTACCGGGCGGTGGGACTGGACATCAACGCCAACCACATCAAAGGCACGACCAGCGGCTGGGTGACCGGCGTCGCGCGCCCGGTGCACCTGGGTCGCACGACGCAGGTCTGGCAGATCGACCTGCACAACGACGCCGGCCAATTGACTTGCGTGTCACGCATCACGATGGCGATCTTGGCGCCGCGTTAGCGCCCGGTCTGGGCGGCAACCAGATTTTCTAATCTTCGTCCAGCCATTTTAGTCAAAGATTTTTGCTAGAGCGACCACTCACTCCGACGCCGATTGCGCCAGGCGCTGGCTTTTCCAGTACACATCGTCGCCCGGCGTGCCGTCGCTACGGTAACGGTTCAGCACCCGGGCCAGCACGAACAGCAGGTCGGAGAGCCGGTTCAGGTATTGGCGCGGCGTGTCCTTGAGGGGCTCCTGGCCTTCCAGCGCCACCACGGCACGCTCGGCACGGCGCGCCACGGTGCGGCAGACATGGGCCAGTGCCGCGGCGCGCGTGCCGGCCGGCAGAATGAACTCCTGCAAGCGCGGCAGTTGTGCGTTGTGTTCCGCCAAGGCGGCATCCAGCGTCAGCACCGCCTCGGGTTTCAGCAACTCAAATCCGGGAATCGACAACTCGCCGCCCAGGTTGAAAAGCTGGTGCTGCATCTCGACCAACAGGGCCCGCACAGCGGCTGGCAGCTCTTCACACAAAAGAACGCCGAGGTTGGAATTAAGCTCGTCGACATCGCCCATGGCGTGCACCCGCAAGCTGTCCTTGGAGACGCGCGTGTTGTCGCCCAGACCGGTGGTGCCGCTGTCGCCGGTGCGGGTAGCGATTTGAGTCAGCCGTTGTCCCATGAAGGTCTCCTTGATCGGTGCTATTGTTGCAGCAAAATACAGACTCAACCGATTTGACAGGACCAACCCGTGAACTCCTTGCCCCAGCCCGCCGACCTGATCCCCCACATCCAGCAACGCGAGGTGCCGCCGGCGCTGCTGGACGCGCTCAAGACTCGTTTTGCCGAGCAGTGCTCGACCGCCTTGGTGGTGCGCGAACAGCACGGGCGCGACGAGTCGTCTTTCGAGGCGCCCCCGCCGGCCGCCGTGGTCTTTGCCGAGAGCACACAGGACGTGGTCGACGCCGTGAAACTGGCCAGCCAGTTCAGCGCGCCGGTGATTCCTTTTGGCGTTGGCACCTCTCTTGAGGGCCATCTGCTGGCGGTGCAAGGCGGCGTCAGCCTGGACGTCAGCCGCATGAACCAGGTACTGGCCATCAACGCCGAAGACCTGACCGTCACGGTGCAGCCCGGCGTGACGCGCAAGCAGCTCAACGAAGCGGTCAAGAGTACCGGCCTGTTCTTCCCGATCGACCCCGGTGCCGATGCCACGCTGGGCGGCATGAGCGCCACCCGCGCCAGCGGCACCAACGCCGTGCGCTACGGCACCATGCGCGAAAACGTGTTGGCGCTGGAAGTGGTGAGCGCCAGCGGCGAGATCCTGCGCACCGGCACCCGCGCCAAAAAAAGCAGTGCCGGCTATGACTTGACGCGGCTGTTGGTCGGTAGCGAAGGGACGCTGGGTGTCATCACCGAGGTGACGGTCAAACTCTACCCGCTGCCGGAAGCGATCTCGGCGGCGATCTGTTCCTTTCCCAGCATAGAAGCGGCGGTGCGCAGCACGATCCAGATCATCCAGATGGGGATACCGATTGCGCGCGTGGAACTGCTGGACGGCAACACTGTCCGCATGGTCAATGGCTACGCCAAACTGGATCTGCGGGAAGAGCCTTTGCTGTTGATGGAGTTTCACGGTTCGCCCAGCGGCGTCAAGGAACAGGCCGAGGCGGTGCAGGAAATCGCCGCCGAGTTCGGCGGCACCGCGTTCGAGTGGGCCACCACGCCGGAAGAGCGTACCCGTCTGTGGACCGCCAGGCACAACGCCTACTTTGCCGCCATTCAGTCCAAGCCCGGTTGCCGCGCCATTTCAACCGACACCTGCGTCCCGATTTCCCGCCTGGCCGACTGTCTGCTGGACTCGGTGGCGGAAGCCGACGCCAGCGGTATCCCGTACTTTCTGGTCGGCCACGTCGGCGACGGCAATTTCCACTTCGGCTATCTGATAGACCCCGACAAGCCGGAGGAGCGCCAGCGTGCCGAAAAACTCAACCATGCCCTGGTCGAGCGCGCCCTGCGTCTGGAAGGAACCTGCTCCGGCGAGCACGGCGTCGGCCTGCACAAAATGGATTTCCTGCTGTCCGAGACGGGTCTGCCGGCGGTCAACATGATGCGCACCATCAAACGCGCACTGGACCCGAAAAACATCATGAATCCGGGCAAGATTTTCACGCTCTGATAACCTTGCGGGAAAGACCGCAGCCACAGTTCAATTTCGTTGCGGGACAGACCGCAGCCGATTGCCTGACAGCCCGGGGTTTCAGGGTCGTGGCGCTTCAACGCGCAGCGCCGCGCGTGAGCTTGTCAATCAGCCCGTTGAGTTCATCGAGCGAGCCAAAGCGGATGCTGAGTTCGCCCATTTCTTCCAGCCGACCGGCGCGCTTGACGCGTTTTTTGACCCGCACTTCGACCTCGGCGGCGAGCAAGTCCGACAATTCCTCTTCGACCCGTTTCATGTCACGCGATTTTTCTTTCTTCGGTTTGACCGAGGTCAGCGTGAACTCGGCAGCGAGTTTTTTGGCCAGGCTCTCGGCCTCGCGTACCGACAATTTTCGGGCGCTGATCTGATTCGCTGCTGTGATCTGGGTCGCCCGGTCCAGCGCCAGCAAGGCGCGCGCATGGCCCATGTCCAGATCGCCCGCCATCAGCATGGTTTGCACCGGATCGGCCAGGTTAAGCAGACGCATCAAATTGCTGGTGGCACTGCGGGAACGCCCAACGGCTTGCGCTGCCTGCTCGTGAGTGAGCCCAAACTCTTTGATAAGCCTTTGCAAACCTTGGGCTTCTTCCAGGGGATTGAGGTCTTCGCGTTGAATGTTCTCAACCAAGGCCATGGCGGCGGCGACCTCGTTGGGGACGTCGCGCACCAGCACCGGGACACTGTCAAGACCGGCCAATTTGGCGGCCCGAAAACGCCGCTCGCCGGCAATGATCTCGTACTTGCCCTGGTTCGGGCCGTCCTGAAGCTGGCGCACCAGGATCGGCTGCAAAATGCCCTGGGCCTTGATGGACTCCGCCAACTCGTACAAAGCGCCCTCGTCCATCCGGGTGCGCGGCTGGTACATGCCCGGCAGCATGTCGGAGAGCAGCAGCGAGGCCGGCAAACCAGGACTGATCGGGTTGCCCACGGAGCCATCGAACGCCGCCCTCTCATTGACTTTGGGCCCCAGCAAGGCTTCGAGTCCGCGGCCAAGGCCCTTGGGAGTTTTGGTGACCATTATTTATCCTTCGTGAATATCTGCAGGATGGACTTTCAGCGTTGTCCCCAACTGCTTAAGTCGATGCAGCCATGCGTGCCCCTCCGCCCAGGGACCAAGGCCCGACTCGGCATTGATGTGGCCCCGCTGGCCGTAATCGATGAAGTCGCAGCCCCAGGCACTGGCGAACTGGCGCGCCCGCTCGACGCCGCAATAGGGATCGTTGCGGCTGCCAACCAAAATACTTTTAAAGGGCAACGGTTGCAATGGAATGGGCGACCAACTGGCCAGAACCGGGCGCAACTCGTCGCGTTCGGCATCGCCCGGGGCCACCAGCAGTGCGGCTTTGACAAGGTGCGTGTTGCTGGAGTGCGCCGCCCACGCCGCCACCAGCAGACAACCCAGGCTGTGGGCCACCAGAAGCGCCGGTTCGCTGCGCTGCAACAAAACCTCTTCCAACCGGGCAATCCAGTCCCCGCGCAGCGGCCGCATCCAGTCGTGCTGCGTGACGCGCTGATAGCCGTGCATGACTTCCCATTGGCTCTGCCAGTGCTCAGGACCGGAGTTTTGCCAACCCGGCAGCAGCAACACGTCGTAACGGTTCATTTTGCTATAAGTTTGGTAGCTAGAGACGCTTGCTTGATTGCGGAACGAGCAAAACAACTACATTTTTTCAATGCGTTCCACCATCTCCTGGGCAAACGCCACATAGGCTTGCGCGCCCTTGCTTGCGGGGTCGAACAAGACCCCGGGAACGCCGTAACTGGGAGCTTCCGCCAGGCGCACATTGCGGGGGATGACGGTATCGAACACCTTGCTGCCAAAATGGGTCTTGAGTTGCTCGCTGACCTGCTGCTGCAAGGTGATGCGCGGGTCGAACATGACGCGCAACAAACCGATGATGACCAGCTCCTTGTTCAGGTTGGCATGCACCTGCTTGATGGTGTTGACCAGATCGGTGAGCCCCTCCAGCGCAAAATACTCGCACTGCATGGGGACGATGACGCCGTGCGCGCAACACAGGCCATTGAGCGTCAACATCGATAGCGACGGCGGGCAGTCGATCAGGACGAAATCGTAGTCCTGCTGAACTTGCGCCAACGCTTGCTTCAGGCGTTTTTCGCGCCGCTCCACATCCACCAGCTCGACCTCGGCACCGGTCAATTCACGATTGGCACCCAGGATGTCGTAGCTACATCCGCCTTGCGTCAACTTGTCGCTTTTGACCCGCGCCTGCGTGATCGAGGCCGACTCCAGCAGAACGTCGTAAATGGTGCGTTCCAGTTGCCGCTTGTCGATGCCAGATCCCATGGTCGCGTTGCCCTGCGGATCAAGGTCAATCATCAGCACCCGCTGCCCTACCTTGGCCAGACCCGCCGCCAGATTCACGGTGGTAGTGGTCTTGCCGACACCGCCTTTTTGATTGGCGACGCAGAATATTTTGGCCATGAAGTGTTGCCCCGGGGTAGGAGTGAAAACAGAATGAAGGTTCAGTGCGACAGCGCCAGCTTGACGCCAAAGCCAACCAGGAACAAACCGGCCAGTTTCTCCAGTGCGCCCGATATGTGCGGATTGGCCCGCAGGCGCTCGGCCAGAAAGTGGGTCAGCAACACCACCGTCAAGCCATAGGCAAAAGTCAGTGCCGCAATGGTCAGCGCCATGACGGCGAAAGTAGTCAAGCCTTGATGCCGGGCCGGATCCACGAACAGCGGGAAAAATGCCATGTAAAACACAATCGCCTTGGGATTGAGCAAGGTGATCATGAGCGCCTGGCGCAGATAATGATGCGGCTTGATATTCAGCACCGGTGCGGCACCTGGTTTTGCCAGCAACATTTTCCCGCCCAGCCAGGCCAGGTAAGCGGCCCCCAGCCATTGCACCGCGCTGAACGCCGTCGGGTAGGCGCTCAGCAATGCCGCAACACCGGCCACCGCCAGCCACATCAGGACCTGATCGCCAAAAATGACGCCCAGGGTCGCGGCCAGGCCACCCTTGATGCCGCCTTTGCCGGTGGATGTGATCAAGGCCAAATTCCCGGGACCTGGAATCAGCAGAAAAACGATGATTGCGACGACAAACGCGCCGTAGTCGACAATGCCAAACATGGAAACTCTCTTTCTGGACAGGGATTGAGTTTACGGCAAGTTTTTTGGCGCGACATTTTCCAGTGGGGTGCTTGTTTTTTGCATCCAGACAATGCATCGCTCGGCCTGCAATGCCGGGACCAGCAGTTGTTCCACGTGAAACACTTTCACTTCCGGTGGCAATTGGGCCATTTCCTCGTCCGGCACCTTCCCCTTCATCGCCAGCCAGACACCGTCGGCGGCGAGCGCAGCAACAGACCAGCGCGCGAACTCCGCCAGCGAGGCAAAGGCGCGGGAACTAACGATATCGTAGCCTTCGCCATTTTTGCTCGCCAGCGTCTCGACCCGGGCCTGCAACCCGCGCAGGTTGGGCAGCTTCAAGGTCACTGCCACCTGCTGAACAAACGCAGCCTTTTTGGCCACCGCATCGACACAGGTCACCGCCACTTCCGGGCAGCAAATGGCAAGCACCACGCCCGGCAGGCCGGCACCGGCCCCGACATCGAGCAACCGGAACGACGCGCTGTCCGAGTCGACAAGCGGGCGCGCCAGTCCAGCCAGTACCCGCCGCAGGGGGGAAACGACGGCCAGGCTGTCGAGCAAATGGTGCGTCAGCATGGTCGCCGGATCACGCAGCGCCGTCAGGTTGTAGACCTTGTTCCATTTCTGGATAAGGTCCAGGTAATCCAGCAACTGTCCGACCTGAACGGCGGTCAAATCAAGCGCCAGCGTCCGCAGGCCGGCGCGCAGATCAGCTTCCAGTGGACGCATCAGGCCGCCGCTCCACCGGCCGGATCGAAATCCGACCCGGCAGCATCGGAGGCGGCGGGAACCTCGGTAGCGCCGTCTTTCCAGCGGCTCCTCTTCAGGTGGATCAGCAGCAAGGAAATCGCCGCTGGCGTTATGCCCGAAATCCGCGAGGCCAGACCCAGTGTTTCGGGTCGGTGCTGAGCCAGCTTTTGGCGCACCTCGAAACTCAGCGCAGCAACCTGCGCATAGTCCAGATCGGCCGGCAGCTTGAGGTGTTCATAATAAGCTGCCCGTTCCACTTCGCCGCGCTGACGGTCGATATAGCCGGAGTACTTGGCGGCAATCTCCACCTGCTCGATCACGCTGGCAGTAAACTCGTTGGCAACAGACGCACCGGCCCCTGTTTCACATGGAACATTAGCGTTTGGCGGACTCAACTCGGGCGCCGCATACCTGCCGCCATCGAGTGACATCAGGCCTGCGTAGCTCACGTTCGGGCGCCGCAGCAAATCCGCCAGCGTGTATTCGTGGTCTATGGTTTTGCCCAGTACGCGCTCCGCTTCGGCCGCCGCCAAATTCTTGGGACTGACCCAGATCGCCCGCAGCCGCTCTGTTTCACGTGAAACAGCATCCCGCTTGCGACAGAAAGCATCCCAGCGCGCGTCATCCAGCAGGCCTAACTGACGCCCCACTTCGGTCAGGCGCAAGTCGGCGTTGTCTTCCCGCAATTGCAGCCGGAATTCGGCCCGGCTGGTGAACATCCGGTAGGGCTCGGTTACGCCTTTGGTAATCAGGTCATCGACCAGCACGCCCAGGTAGGCCTGGTCGCGGCCCGGAACCCAGGTCTCCTGTTGCCAGGCGGTTTGGGCACCGGCTTGCAGGGCGGCATTAACGCCGGCAAACAAGCCTTGGGCGGCGGCCTCTTCGTAACCGGTGGTGCCGTTGATCTGCCCGGCAAAGAACAGACCGCCAATGGACCGGGTCTCGAAACTGCTTTTCAGCTGCTGCGGATCAAAATAGTCGTATTCAATGGCATAGCCCGGCCGCAGGATGTGTGCATTTTCCAGCCCCGCCATGGAGCGCACCAATTGGTACTGAATGTCAAACGGCAGACTGGTGGAGATGCCGTTCGGGTAGTACTCGTGGGTGGTCAAGCCTTCGGGCTCCAGAAAAATCTGGTGGCTCTCCTTGTCGGCAAAACGGCTGATCTTGTCTTCCACGCTGGGGCAATAGCGCGGACCCACGCCCTCGATCTTGCCGGTGAACATGGGGCTGCGGTCAAAGCCGCTGCGGATGATGTCGTGCGTGCGCTCATTTGTGTGGGTGGTCCAGCATGACATTTGTTGCGGGTGCTGTTCGGGCCGGCCGATGAAACTGAACACCGGCATGACCGGACTCATGCCGCCGGGCATGCCGTCACCGGGCTGCTCCAGGCATTTGCTGAAATCAATCGAGCGACCATCCAGGCGCGGCGGCGTACCGGTCTTCAGCCTTCCCTGCGGCAACTTCAATTCTTTCAATCGGGCACTCAGGCGCACCGCCGGTGGGTCTCCGGCCCGCCCGGCCGCGTAGTTGTTGAGCCCCACATGAATCTTGCCGTCCAGAAAAGTCCCAGCCGTCAGGACCACGGTTCTGGAACGAAATTTGATGCCGACCTGCGTGACGGCGCCCACGACCCGGTCGCCCGCCACCATCAAGTCGTCCACCGCCTGCTGAAACAGCCACAGATTCGGCTGATTTTCCAGCCGGCGGCGGATCGCCGCCTTGTACAACACCCGATCGGCCTGGGCGCGGGTGGCGCGCACCGCCGGTCCCTTGCTGGAGTTGAGGATGCGAAACTGAATACCGCCCTCATCGGTGGCCGCCGCCATGGCGCCGCCCAGCGCGTCCACCTCCTTCACCAGATGACCCTTGCCGATACCGCCGATGGATGGATTGCAGCTCATCTGGCCCAGCGTTTCGATGTTGTGGGTCAGCAGCAGAGTCCTGCAGCCCATGCGAGCCGCCGCCAGTGCTGCCTCGGTCCCGGCATGGCCGCCGCCGACGACGATGACATCGAATTCTTGAGGGTACAACATGGTGCAGGAAGTGACTGCGTGGCAGTCTGCGCTGGAGGAGGAACCCGCAATTTTAGCCGGCGGCACCGATTTACGCGACAATCAAGGACTCTGCTCGAGCCCTCCCGATTGCGCTACGGGCCCCTATAGCTACCAAATTCATAGCAACATCCCATGAACTGCCGCGCCGGCTGTGGTGCCTGCTGCATCGCACCCTCCATTTCCAGCCCGATTCCGGGGATGCCCGTCATTAACGGGGTCAGCAAGCCAGCCGGTGTGCCCTGCGTACAGCTGGACGCGGCCAAGCGCTGCATGATCTTCGGCCAGCCCGGGCGGCCACCGGTATGCGCCAGTCTTGCGCCCGCGCCCGGCATGTGCGGCGAGACGGACGCGCAGGCCATGCATTACCTCACGCGGCTGGAAACTGAGACCGCGCCGTAGGTTGACGGTCAGTTGAGGACAGAGCTGGCTCGCGCAGCAACGCTGCGGTCTGTCCCGCAAGGTGGACTTCCAACATCCCGGCATCAGTTGGGGACAGAGCTTGCCCACTTCGTGTGGCTGCGGTCTGTCCCGCAAGGACTTAGAAAGGGTAATGACGGGGTGTGGTCTGAATCGTGATCCAGCGCAACTCGGTGAACTCGGCCACGCCGGCTTTGCCACCAAAGCGGCCTATGCCGCTGCCCTTGACGCCGCCAAACGGCATTTGTGCCTCGTCATGCACGGTGGGACCGTTGACGTGGCAGATGCCGGAGTCGATGCGACGTGCCACATTGAAGGCCCGCGCCACGTCGCCACCAAAGACTGCGGCCGAAAGACCGTACTCGTTGTCATTGGCGCAGGCGACGGCCTCCTCGACGCCGTTGACGCGCACAATGCACTTGACCGGGCCGAAGGTTTCCTCGTGGTAGATCTTCATGGCGGGCGTCACGAAGTCGAGCACGGTGGCCGGAATAAGCGTGTTGCTGGCCTTGGCGCCGCACAGCAGCTTCGCGCCCTTGGCCAGCGCGTCGTCGATCAGCGCGTTGCAGTGCTCCACCGTGCTCATGCCGATCACCGAGCCCAGCACCACCGGCTCAGGCTTGCGCGGGTCGCCCAGCGGCAAGGCGGCGGCCTTGGCGACAAACTTCTTCACGAATTCGTCGGCAATCTTCTGGTCGACGATGATGCGCTCGGTAGACATGCAGATCTGGCCGGAGTTGGCAAAACAGCCGAAGGCTGCGGCGTTCACCGCATCCTCGATATTGGCATCGTCCAGGATCAGCAGCGGCGCCTTGCCGCCCAACTCCAGTACCACCGGTTTGAGGTATTTGGCGCAGGTCACGGCAATGATCTTGCCAACCCGGGTCGAGCCGGTAAAGTTGACACGGCGCAGCGCCGGATGGGCCACGATCGCCTCCACCACTGCGCCGGCATCACGCGGGGCGTTGGTGATGTAGTTCAGCACGCCGGGCGGGAAGCCGGCATCGGAGAAGGCCTCGGTGATCAGCTGGTGCGTGTGCGGACAATTCTCCGAGCCCTTAAAAACAACCGTGTTGCCGCAGGCCAGCGGCGTGGCGATGGCGCGCACGCCCAGAATGACGGGCGCGTTCCACGGCGCGATGCCCAACACCACGCCGGCAGGCTGTCGCACACCCATGGCGAGGCTGCCGGGCACGTCCGACGGGATCACTTCGCCGCTGATCTGCGTGGTGAGTGATGCCGCCTCGCGGATCATGCCGGCCGCCAGCATTACATTGAAGCCGGCCCACATGCCGGAAGCGCCGGTCTCGGCCGCCACCGCCGCGACGAATTGCGCCGTCTTGGCCTCCAATGCATCGGCCGCCTTCAGCAGCAGCGCCCGGCGCTCGCTGGGGCCGGCCTGGCTCCAGCTCTTGAAGGCTTCGGCCGCAGCCTCGACCGCCATCACCGCGTCAGTGGGAGAGGCGGCCGGGGCGCGGGTAGCTACACTGCCGTCCAGCGGGTTTCGACGCTCGAAGGTGGCACCCTTTTCGGCCGTGACTTTGAGGCCGTTGATGAGCATGGACAGGTCCGACATGATGAAACTCCTTGCGTAAAAAAATACAAAAATCTGTTCAGCCCGTAACTGGGGTCGACCGCTGGCGAGTCGCCTCAAGAGCCGTCGAAGTGGCGGTTTTACCCGCCGTTTGAGCACCGAGATAGGCTTCGCGGATCACGCTGGAGCGCGCCAACAGCGCCGCCGGGCCGCTCGCCACCAGCACACCGCGCTCCATCACGTAACCACGATCAGCCACCGCCAGCGCCTTCTTGACGTTCTGCTCCACCATCAGCACCGTGGTGCCGGCATCGGCAATGCGTCGCACCATCGCCAGCAGTTCGTCGACCATCTTTGGCGCCAGACCGAGCGAAGGCTCGTCCAGCATGAGCAGCCGCGGCGCACTCATCATGGCGCGCGCCACCGCCACCATCTGCTGCTCGCCACCACTCATGGTGCCGGCCAGTTGCCGGGCCCGTTCCCGCAGTTTCGGAAAGTCAGCAAACGCCTGCTCCAGCCGACTGGCACGCTGCGTCTTGTCAACCAGCCAACCGCCCAGCTCCAGGTTCTCAGTCACGGTCATCTGCGGGAACAGCTGGCGCCCTTCGGCCACCATGGCCAGACCGCGCTGCACGATCTGATCGGTCTTTCCCGGCAGCGCCATATCGTCCAGCAGCACCTCGCCACCGCGCGCAATCAGACCGGCCAAGGCCTTGAGCAAGGTGGTCTTCCCGGCACCATTGGGTCCCAGAATCACGGTTAGACCAGGCTTGACCTCGAGCTTGAGGTCACGCAGCACCAGGAAAGAGCCATAGCCCGCACACAAACCCTCGACCTTAAGATGGGCGTGCCGGCCCTGTACGCTGAGTACAAAGGGGTTGGGCTCAAACCACATCATGCGCCCGCCTCCATCATCTCGTCACCCAGATAGGCCTCAATCACCTCGGTATTGCGCACCACTTCGGCCGGGGTACCGTCGGCTATCTTGCGCCCCTGGTGTAGCACGATGACGCGCCCCACGTAGCGCAGCAGCGTCGTCACGGCGTGCTCAATCCACACCACCGTCAGGTCCAGCTCGTCGCGCATGCGCCGGATCAGCTGCGCCAGATTCTCCACCTCGACCTCCGTCAGGCCAGCCGCCACCTCGTCCAGCAGCAGCAGGCGCGGTCGCGTCGCCAGCGCCATGCCGATCTCCAGCAAGCGTTGCTGTGAAGGCGTGATGGCTCCCGCCGGCAGGTCCGCCTGAGCGGCCAGACCGATCAGTTCCAGAATGCTCAACTCATCGCGCAGTTGCCAGCAACCCTGGCGCTGGCGCCCGGCAAACTTCAACCCGAAGGCTACATTGGCGGCTACCGGCATATCCGCAAACACGCGCGGTGTCTGGAAGGTGCGCGCAATACCGGCCGCTGCAAAACGGTGCGGGCCTTTGCCGCGCAAATTCTTGCCGCCCGCCATCAGTTGGCCCGAGCTCGGTTCCAGCACGCCCGAGATGGTATTGAAAAAAGTGGTTTTCCCCGCGCCGTTGGGGCCTATGATGCCCACCAGCTCGCCGGCATGAAATGTCGCACTGACAGCATTCACCGCCGTCAGGCCGCCAAAGCGCACCGTCACATCACGGGCCTCGAATAAAACTTCAGACATGCCCGCGCCCCTTGGCGAGCAAGGCGCGCACCGCTTGGCGGCTGCCGCGCCAGCCGCCGCTCAAGGTGCTCCAGCGCAGCGACGCCAAACCACCCGGCAGGTACAGCACACTCAGAATCAGCAACAAGCCCAGCGCCATCATGTAGACCTGTGGTGCCTGCAGGCGCAGCGTCTCGGCCAGCACGCTGAACACAATCGCGGCAACAAGCGGCCCCCAAAGCGTCACCGCACCACCAATCAGCGCGATCAACACGGTTTGGAAGCCGATGAAAGGGTTGAACACCGTGTGCGGGTCGATATAAGTCCAGCGCACCGCCATGGCGGCGCCGACGGCACCGGCAAAGGCTGCCGTGATCGCAAAGCCCATGATCTTGATCAGGCGCGTGTTCACGCCCAGGGTCTGCGCGCGCTGCTCGTCGGCGCCGATGCCCATGAGTGCCAGACCGAAGCGGCTGCGTCGCGCGACGATGGACAGCAGCACCGCCACGACGGCCAGTGCCAGCACCGTGAGGTAGATCGTGTCGCGCTCGGGAATCACCGTCAGCATGCGACCCACCGTGCCGGTGACCCTTTTTTCAAAGTAGGTCACAGCGTGGCGAATCAGCTCGGTCATGCCGAAGGTCAACACCGCAAAATAGGTGCCGCGCAGGTGCAGCACGGCCGCCCCCATGACCACGGCGACCCCCGTAGCCAAACCCGCCCCCAGTGCAATCGATGCGAGCCAAGGCATTCTCTCCAGCGCCAAGGCGCCTGTGTAGGCGCCGATGCCAAAGAAGGCTGAAGTGGCCAGCGACAGGTAGCGCGTGCTGCCGCAAAACAAGCCCCAGCTCGATGACAGGGCCACGTACATCAGACAGGTGAGGGCCATCGACACCACGAACTCGCTACCGTAATGCGGCAGCGCCAGCGCCCAGCCGGCAAAGGCCAGTAACAGCAATAAGTCCCGCACAAGAATCTGCTTTTGACTCATCTTGCAAACAAACCCCGTGGGCGCAGCAGCAGCACGCCAATGAACACGCTGTAGGACAGCAAAGCTTTCAGCGACGGGTTGCTGAAGTGCATACCCAGCGCTTCGATCACACCCAACAGCAGTCCGCCGGCCAGCGCGCCGCTCATGCTGCCGAAGCCGCCCAGTGTGATGACAATCAACGCCGTCACCGTGTAGGGCTCGCCCATGGACGGGGTGATGGTATAGGCCATTGACAGCAGACACCCCGCCACGCCCGATAAACCCAGACCGATGCCAAACATCAGCGGGTGCAGGCGTCGGGTGTCAATGCCGACCAGTTGCGCACCCACCGGTGACTGCATCAAGGCCCGCACCCCCTTGCCTAGCAAGGTGTAGCGCAGCAGCACAATCAGGGCGCCGCTGAACAGCAGGGCCAGCGCGAACACCAGCAACTTGTTGCCGGCAAACTGGGCCTCACCGAATTTGACCGGATCGGTCAGGTAGTCGTAGCCGCGCAGATCGCCGCCCCACATATAGGAGGCAAAGTTCTGCACCAGGAACATCAAGCCAAAAGCCACCATCAGGCCGCGTGCCTCAAAGACGTCGACGTTGGGCGAAGTGGCAGCGAGCCGGCGAAAGCACAGCCAGTGAATGAGCAGGCCCAACGCCATCATGACGCCAAAGGACACGGGCACCATCCACAAGGGCGATAAGCCCAGCGAGGTCTGCGCCATCCAGGTCAGGTAGGCGCCGACCATCAGGAATTCGCCATGAGCAATGTTCAGGATGCGCATCAACCCGTACTGAAGGTTCAAGCCAAGCGCAACCAGCGCGTAAATGCCGCCGGTAATGAGACCAGAGGCAATCAGTTCAAGCCAGGCTGCAAGCGACAACTTACTTCCACGCCGGCTTGTTCGGGTTGAGCTTGGCGGTGGCGACTTTCACGGGCCAAACCACCTCGAACTCGCCGTTCTGCCACTGGCTCACGGTGCCGGGTGTGGCCGTGTTTTCGCTGCCGGTGAACTTGATGTCGCCGATGATGGTCTTGTGCGTATTGCCAGCCACGTAGTCGCGGATCGCCTTGCGGTCCAGACCGACCTTGGCCACCGCCGCCTGCATGATCTCCAGCCCCGCCCAGCAGTGGCCGCTGGCCCAGCGATCGGGCTCCTTGCCACCAAATTTCTTGCTGTGCGCATCAAAATAGGCTTTCGCGCCCGGGCTGGTCTTGCTGTTCCACGAACCCATGCCCAGCACACCTTCGGCGCCGGCCGGCGTCATCACGTTGCGGTAGAGCTGGAACGCAGTGCCCACTGAAGCGTAGTAGAACTTTGGATTGAAGCCGATCTCCTTGGACTGTTTGCTGGCCAGAATGGTGTCGGGCGGGTAGCTCAGGCCAACAAAGGCGTCCGGCTTCTTGTCCCTGATGGCACGCAGCACGGGTGACAGATCCTGAATATCGCCGGGATAGCTCTTTTCCTCCACCAGCTGAATCGGGGTGCCCTTGAGAGCATCTTTCAGCGCCGCATGATTCTCCAGACCAAACAAGTCATCCACGTAGATGACGGCCAGCGTCTTCACCCCATTGGCTACCAGCATGTCGACCAGGGCGCCGACCATGCGGTCAGGCTGCTGTAGCAGCAAAAAGAAATACGGCAGCTTCATTTCGACCAGCTTGCGCGACAGGGCGGTAGGCGCCAGCAGTGGATAAGCCATGCGGTTGGCCAGCGCCGCCACGGCGAAATTGGCGTTCGAACCCCAGGGCGGCAGGATCAGATCAACCTTGTCGCTACCCATCAGCTTCTCGTACGAGCGCACGCAGGTTTCAACGTCGCTGCGATCATCGGAACTGATCAGTTCGATCGGGCGCTTGACGCCCTTGACATCGAGACCGCCGGCCGCGTTCATCTGCTCGGCCCATAACAGGTAATTGGGCTCCTGGCTGATCTGGGCACCGCCGGTCCAGGGGCCGGTGCGCGCCATGGCGTAGCCGATTCGGACCGGCTTGGCCTGGGCCAAGAGATGGGGGGCAAATGCGGCGGCCCCGACTGCTGCGACCGCGCCCTTGAGCAAGCTGCGTTTGGATTGTTGAACCATGATGTCTCCTGTAGGCGCCCACTGCGGGGCTTGAGGGACAAATGGTAGGGAACATGACCGCCCCGCGCTTTGCTCAGCGCGCACTTTTCACTTGACCAAAAGCGCACTCGGCTGCGGGTTAACCCTCAATTCCGGGGCTGCGACAAAAGCCGGCACAAAGCCCATAATTCGCGCTTTCTCCTACCTTCATTCACTGGGAATTCCATGCCTGTCTGCACTGTCGTCACGACGGATCATGTCGCGCCCCGCGAGCGGGCACCGGTGTGGCGCGAATGGATCTGGAAACACTTCGGCGGCCTGGAATCCAACCTCTATGGCGACACGGAATTCGATGGTCACATGGCGTCAGTGAGCGCCGGGGAGGTGATCCTGACCAAACTCGAAGCCAACCGCCACCGCGTGGTGCGCACCCAGGACATGGTGCGCGCCAGCGATGCCGGTTATCTCAAGCTCGTCGCCCCCACGCTGGGACGTGCTGCCGTCGAGCAGCACGGTCGTCAGGCCATGGTCGGCTCCGGCGCCTGGACCATCTATGACACCACCGGTTGCTATGCCGTCGACAATCCCGAGCGCGTAGAGCACTTGATCGTGATGTTGCCCAAGGCCCAGATCAGCGAGCGCGGTCTGCACCTGGACCCCCTGATGGCACGTTACGTGGGCGGCGCAAGCGGCATCTCGCGGGTGGCTCTGACGACCATGCGCAGCACCTACCAGGAACTGCCGCACATGAGTGCCGACGCGGCCAGGGCTGCCGGGGAACTGATCACGCAGCTGGTCCGGCTCTCTCTGTTGGAGCTCTCGGGCCAGCCAACCGCATTGACACAACGGGAGATATTGAAAGATCGCATCCGTCGCTATATCGCCTTGAACCTGCGGAACCCAGCCCTGTCGGTTGAACACATCGCGCGCGCCCTCAATTGCAGCAAGCGCCATCTGCACAACGCCTTTGCCGGCGACCAAAACACACTGGCCAGCCACATCCTGCGCCTGCGGCTCGAAGCCTGTGTACGCGAGCTGCAGCAAACCGGGCCGCAGGCGCGCCCCATCACCGACATCGCGCTGTCCTGGGGTTTCGGCAACCTGTCCCATTTCAGCCGGGTCTTCCGTGACCACACCGGCTGTAGCCCAAGCGAATGCAGGCTTTCAGCAGGACTTTGCATTCAGCCAATCCCGCCCTTTGCCGCCAGCACGGCCATCGATCCAAGCGGGACGTCTCGCCAAGCCTGCGATTGACAGACAGGACAGAAGAGATTTTGGATTTGGAAAGAACTCCCTATTTCCCCATGGTAAATACCCTTAACTGTCAAATTCTGGACAGTTAAGGGTCACACTTGGGCTTACGCTCTGAAGCGCTTGACGGCTTGCGCCCCAGCGTCGCAAGATGTCAAACGCACTGAACCCGGAACCTGCACGGCCTAGGGGCCCGTTCACACTATTTTTACGAGATGCGTTGTGAGTCAAAAAAGTCATGCGCAAAGCGCAAAACGCAGCCGGGGTTGGCCCCCGGCAAGGCTTTGCAATGCCGCGCATGGCTTTTTTGGCCACAACCCGCAGGGAACGGGATGAAAAAAGTGCCACTCGGCGTTGCGCTCCTAGGCAAGGCCCCGGCCTTGCCGTTGTCACGCGCCTTGATTGGCGCATTTTTCATCGCGTTCGCACTCGCAAAAATAGTGTGAACAGGCCCCAATTCATTCTTCCAGAGGTACCTCATGAGCACCATCCCACTGCCCAACGCCAACCCCATGGACCGGGTCCGTGACGAACTTGAAGCCACCCTCAAGCTACAGCGCGACGCCTACTTTGCGCGTCCCATACCTACCCTGGACGAGCGCCGGGCCGATCTGCTGAAGCTGCAAGCCCTCATCCGTGACAACAAAGAGGGTCTGGTGGCGGCGGTCAACGCCGACTACGGCAACCGCTCGCGCCACGAAACCCTGTTCACCGAGATCTTCACCGTGATCGACGGCGTCGACCACGTACTCAAACACCTGAAGAAGTGGATGAAGCCGCAGCGCCGCGGCGTCGACCTGCGCAATTTCTTTGGTGCCAGCAACCGCGTGCTGCCGCAGCCCCTGGGCGTGGTGGGCGCCATCGTGCCGTGGAATTTCCCGATCAATCTGAGCTTCACGGGCCTGATCTACACTTTTGCCGCCGGCAACCGGGCGATGGTCAAGATGTCGGAAAACTCACGCCACCTGGCGCAATTCCTGATCGAGAAAATTCCGGCCTATTTTCCGCGCGACAAGCTGGCTTTTTTTGATGAGACAGGCGGTGTCGGCATCGAATTCTCCAAACTCAAATTCGACCACCTGCTGTTCACCGGCTCCGGCCAGACCGGGCGCGCCGTGATGGCCGCCGCCGCCCAGAATCTTTGCCCGGTAACGTTGGAGATGGGCGGCAAGTCCCCGGCCATCGTCTGCGACGACTACCCTTTGCAAAAAGCGGCCGAGCGGCTGCTGTTCGTCAAGCTGCTCAATGCCGGTCAGATTTGCACCACGGTCGATTACCTGTACCTGCCCAAAGGCAAGACCGCTGAATTTGTGGCCCTTGCCAAGGACATTGTCGCCAAGCGCTATCCGCAACTGGCATCACCGGACTTCACTTCCATCATCGATGAGCGTTCCTTCCAGCGCTTGACCGCAGCTCTGGAAGAGGCCCGCGCCGGAGGCGCCACACTGGTGCAACTGATCCCCGGCCAGCCGTGGGACGCCGCCAGCCGCAAAATTGCGCCGCACCTGGTGCTCAACACACCGGCCAACAGCGTTCTGTTGCGGCGGGAAATCTTCGGCCCGATCCTGCCGGTGATTGAATACAGCTCGCTGGAAGAGCCCATTGCGGCCATCAACAGCGGCCCGCGGCCGCTGGCGCTCTACCCCTTCAGCAACGACAAACAGGTCATCCAGACGCTGCTGGAGCGCGTCATGTCGGGCGGCGTCAGTGTCAACGACGCCTTGTTCCACGTCGGCCAGCATGACCTGCCGTTTGGCGGTGTCGGTGAAAGCGGCATGGGCCATTACCACGGCTACGAAGGCTTCGTCACTTTTTCCAAAATGCGTCCGGTGTTCTACCAGGCATCCTTCAGCGCGGTGAAATTCCTGTGGCCGCCCTATGGAAAGTTTGCCACCAAATACCTGGCCTTCCTGACCAAGTAATCAACCTCCAGGAAAGTATCCAAAAATGCAAGCACAAGAATTCGATTACGTCGTGATCGGCGGCGGCGCCGGCGGTTGCGTGGTGGCCAGCCGCCTGTCCGAGGACCCCGGCGTTTCGGTCTGTCTGCTGGAAGCCGGTGGACCCGACAGCTCGGCCTTCATCCAGGCCCCCTTGGGTTTTGCCGCCACGGCGGCGCTGGGCATTCACAACTGGAACTTCAACACCGTGCCGCAGCCGGGCCTCAACGGAAGGCGCGGTTTTCAGCCGCGCGGCAAGGTCATGGGCGGCAGCAGTTCCGTCAACGCCATGGTTTACACCCGCGGCAACCGGCTGGACTATGAGCACTGGGTGGCACAGGGTAACCCGGGCTGGTCCTATGAAGAAGTCTTGCCGCTCTTCAAACGCTCGGAGAACAGCGAATGCTTTGGTGCCAACGACTACCACGGCGTGGGCGGCCCGCTCAACGTCAGCTACCTGCGCAGCCCCAGCCCCATCAACCAAGCGTTTCTGCAGGCTTGTGCCGAACAGGGCTTGCCGCAAACCAAGGACTACAACGGTGCCTCCCAATTGGGCTGCGCACCGGCCCAGGTGACCCAGAAGAATGGCGAACGCTGTAGCGCCGCCAAGGCCTACATCACGCCGCACCTGGCGCGGCCCAACCTCAGCGTCATCACCCAGGCGCATACCCAGCGCATTGTGCTGGAGGGCAAACGTGCGGTCGGCGCCGAGTTCCTGAAAGACGGGCAAACCCGGCAGGTCAAAGCGCGGCGCGAGGTGATTCTGTCGAGCGGCGCCTTCGGCTCGCCGCAGTTGCTGATGCTCTCGGGCATCGGTCCGGCGGCCCATCTGCAACAACTGGGCATCCGCGTCGTGCAGGATCTGCCCGGCGTCGGTCAAAACCTGCACGACCACGTGACGGCGGTGCTGATCTACCGCACACGGCGCAAGGAATCCACTTTTGGTTTTTCCTGGGCCGGCCTGGTGAAGATAGTCCGCAGCATTTTCGAATGGCGCAACAAACGCAGCGGCATCATCACCAGCAACGTCGCCGAATCGCAAGGCTTCATGTTTGCCGACAAGACCGAGCCCTCGCCCGACATCCAGCTGGCGCTGTGCACCGGCATCGTGGACGATCACACGCGCAAAAATCACCTGGGCCATGGCTACACGCTGCACGTCACCCTGATGCGGCCCAAGAGCCGCGGCAGCGTCACGCTGCAAAGCGCCAACGCCAAGGATGCGCCTTTGATCGATCCGCAGTTCCTGTCCGACCCGCGCGACCTGGCAACCCTGGTCAAGGGGACGCAGATCGGCTACGACATCATGCAAAGCGCGGCCTTTACCCCTTACCGCGGCGCCATGCTGTACCCGCTGGAGCGCAACAACCCGGCCCAGATCGAGCAATTCCTGCGCGACCACGCCGACACCGAATACCACCCCTGCAGCACTTGCAAGATGGGACCGGCCAGCGATGCCATGGCGGTGGTCGATGCCAGCTTGCGGGTTTACGGTATCGAGAAGCTGCGCGTGGTGGACGCCTCCATCATGCCGCAACTGGTCTCCGGCAACACCAACGCACCCACCATCATGATTGCGGAGAAGGCGGCGGACATGATCAAGGCCGAGGCCAAGCGGGCCGCCGACGCTACTGTTTGAACAGCTTCTTCAAACCACGGCCGATCTTGTCGCCCAGCGAGACCCCGGCCCCGGTACCGACGCCCGGCATGACGGCGGTGCCGATCGCCGCGCCTACCATGGCAGCGCGCGTCAGCGTCAGCTCAGGCGCATCCAGCGTGCCGCCCAGCACCAGGGGCACGCCCACCGCACCCCCTAAAGCAGCAGCAGCCAGGTTCACGTCAATGCGCCCGCTCAGGGTCCGGCTGGGCGCCACCATCACGTTGCCGCTGGCGCTCAAGACACCGGAACTGGCCGCCAGATTGGTCAGATGCAGGGTGCGGCCCTGGCTTGTCACCTGACCCCCCAAGACATCCAGCGGTGTCTCGCCACCGCGGCTCAGTCCCAGGGTCTTGACCGCCTTCGCCAGATCGATGCCGTGCAACACCGCGTGACGCACGGTGAATTTACTCTGCGTCTGCAAAGCCTGGTCCAGGGCACCGACGCTGGTGGCGCGCAGCGACAGCGTGGTATCCCCGTCCAGCCGTCCGCTCAACACGGCTTGCGGCCCGCCCGACAGTGCCGCCACTTCCACCGCCCGGGTCTGCAACTGTCCCTTGAGGGAAAAGGCGGCGCCGGCCTGAGCCGCCGGTTGCAATTGAACAGTGCCCTTGACGCTGCCGCCGCCGACTGCCATGGCCAGGGTCCAATCATTGCCCTGGCGCTTCAGATCGGCGCTTGCGCCCTGGAATGGCCCCTTCAGTATCTTGATTGACACATCCTCGGGCAGCCCCTGTCCGTCCAGCTCGGCGCTTGCCTCCAGCACGCTGCTGGCACCCTTGGTGCTCACCCAAGTCACCTTGTCGAGCACCGTTCGGCGTGGGATGTACTGGAAACGCTGGCTGCCCTCAAGCTCCCGTTGTTGTGCCGGCGGCGCCGAAAGCCTTCTTTTTTCCAGCAACGCCAGCAGCGCGTCGATGCCGGCCTGCGGCAGCAGCGCGCCGCGCACCAGTACGGTCGCCAGTTCAAGCCGCCCCAGCAGCAGACTGCGCCAGGCCGGACGCAACTCCACCCGTTGCAGCGTCAGCGCCGGACGGGTTTGAATCTGGATGCCTTCGAGAACGAGACCAGGGAGTGGCCAGACAGCGACCTCCAGGCGCTCGATAGTTACCTTCGCACCAAGGGCCGTGCCGACGGCCGTCTCGGCCCTGATCCTGAAATCCTCGGTCCCTAGCCACTGCTGTAAAGACCAACTCCCTGCCGCCAACAGAGGCAACACCAATATTGCTGCCAGCACCGTCCATCTTATAAATCGCTTCATCCGGACATTTTGCCCTGATCGACCGGCAGCCCAGAGCGGCGTCAACCCGCCCCAAAAGCACACGGCTGCAAAACTTTCCTGCAACGGCTAGCATCGGAGTTCCGCTTTTTCCAAACCCAGCTTCCGAACTACCCAAAGGACAATCCATGAAACTCTATTACTCACCGGGCGCCTGTTCGCTGTCGCCGCATATCGCACTGCAGGAATCGGGTCTTTCCTATGAAGCCATTGCCGCACCGACCAAGACCCACAAGCTGGCCGACGGTACCGACTACTACAGCATCAACCCGCTGGGCTATGTGCCGTTGCTGGTGCTGGATGACGGCACAAAATTACGCGAAGGCCCGGCCATCGTGCAATACATTGCAGACCAGGTGCCAGCGAAAAAACTGGCGCCGGCCAATGGCAGCCTGGACCGCTACAAGCTCCAGGAATGGCTGAACTTCATTGGCACCGAGCTGCACAAGGGCTTTTCGCCACTGTTCACCCCCGGCATGCCGGAAGAAGCCAAGACCATCGCCAAAACGCGTCTCGCCGCACGCCTGCAATGGCTTGATGGCGAACTGGCGAACAAGACTTACTTGATGGGTGACTCCTTCACGGTGGCCGACGGCTATCTCTTTACCGTGAGCAACTGGGCGCAGCACGTCGGAATCGATCTGTCCGGCTACGCCAATCTGCTGGCTTATCGCGCTCGTGTCGGCGCTCGCCCGGCCGTGATTGAAGCCATGAAAGCCGAAGGCCTGATCAAGTAAGGCTTGCGGGTTGCAGTGGCGACTCAGTATTGGAGTTTGAGCTTTTCCATCTGCTCCTTGGTGATGGCTGGAATCTCACCGCGCTTTTGAAAACGGTTGAGGTTCCAGCCGCCATCGCCTAGCCAGGCCTTCACAAGATTCAGGTTGGCGGCCCGTTGGGCATCGGTTTCGCCCAGGTACTTGTACATATTGCCGGGCTTCTTGTCGGCGCTGCCGCTACCGTCGTCCAGACGGCGCATCAGGGCGCCTGAATCGGGCCACCCGATCAACTGAATCAGATCGCCGTAAGAGCTCAGACGCGGGCCCTGCTTGTCCTTCTTGTACTTTTCCTGCTCCTGCAAAAAGTCAATCAGCGCCGGCGAGTCGTCGCCATGGCACTCGATGCATTGAGCCTTGATCAGTGGGCGAATGTCATTGCGGTAAGTCACGTCCGCCGCCAGTGCTGGCAAGGCCAGAGCGGTACAGGCCAAAGAAGTCAATAGTTTTAGTTTCATAACAAGAATTTGAAGTTAAAACGCCGGCTGGTGTCTCGCGCCAGCCATGCAACCCAAACGGCTATCGCGTGCCTGCCCCGAAGGGAAAGAACTGCAATCATAGCAACGCGCCCTATTTTCAGCAGTTCCTCGAAGCAGCTTCCTTTCCCCGCCGCTGAAACATGGTTTTTCTACACCAATTTTCCCGTCATTGTCAAATAACAAGGCTGTGTATAGCTTAGGCACAAACCAGCACTTATCCACAAAAATTTTAAAACCTTGAAGTTATCAAGTTTGCGCTGCAAAACCAAAGCAGGGTCACCTACATCCGTTGAACTTGTCTAAGCGCTTGATTGACAAGTGGAAATACCTGTTATCCACAGATGAGTGCAATCCCTACTACTACTACTATCTTTAAATAGAAGACTTAGAAGATAAGCAGGAGAACAAGTGCCACTGAAAAAAAATATTTACCCGGCCGACCTGAAGGTCAGGAAAAGCGCAGAGCGCCTGAATTCTTCTTAGGGTTCGTTCGGTAATAAGTTGTGCATTTGGCCGCCGGATTCGGGATGCAATGCTAGGCGCGAAGCGTGCCGTGTGGCTCTGCCACACAAGCGATTCGCAACGACGCAGGGCGCCCGAAGCTGGCAGGACAAATGTGCAAGTTATTGCTGAACGAGCCCTTAGGCCCGGACCAGCCGCAAGTAGGTGATTTCCGACGGTGCGCCAAAGCGCTTGGGTGGCCCCCAGTAGCCGGTACCGCGGCTGGTGTAGACCCACAGCGATTGCAGCTTGTGCAGGCCCGCAGTAAACGGCTGTTGAAACTTGACGAAGTGATTCCAGGGCCAGAACTGACCGCCGTGCGTATGACCTGACAGTTGCAGATCGAAGCCGGCCTGCGCCGCCGCGGTGGCGCTGCGTGGCTGGTGCGCCAGCAGCAGCTTGAACAAGGCGTGCGGCGGTGCATCGGCGATGGCGCCATGGGGGTCGCTGCGGTGACTCTCGTCAAAGTGGTGGGCGCTGAAGTCGGTCACACCGGCCACCACCAGCATGGCTTGCTCGGTATCCTGGCTTTCGGTACCGTGGTAAAGGAGAACGTGCTCATTCATCAACACCCGTACGCCCATGCCGCGCAGCGCTTCAACCCAGCCATGGGCACCGGCGTAATACTCGTGGTTACCGGTAACAAAAAAAGTGCCGTGGGTGGAAGTCAGCCCGGTCAGCGGCGCCACCTGATCGCGCAGTTCGTGCACACTGCCATCCACCAGATCGCCGGTGATGGCCACCATGTCGGCACCCAGGCTGTTGACCCGCGCGACGATGCGTTGCAGATAGCGGCTTTTGATGGTGGAGCCGATGTGAATGTCGCTGATCTGCGCCACGCTAAAACCCTGTAGTGCGCTGGGCAAATTGGCAATCGGCACATCGACCCTAACCACGGCCGCGGTGCGCCGTGCATTCCAGAAGCCCCAGGCCGTGACCAGCAGGCCCAGCACCAACAAGGTCACCGCGCTGTCGGCGCGCAAGGCCGGCAGTGCAATCGCCGAGGGCCACAGCCAATCGATCTCGTAGGCGGCCAGCAAGGCCAGCTCGCGCAGCAGCGTCAGGACCAGCAACGAAGAAAACGCGCCCATGCAGAGCAGACCCAGCCAGGTCAGTACCCCGGACAGCGGTGGCTTGGCGATGCGTCGCGCCAGCAAGCCCATGGGCATCAGTAAGGCGGACAGCAGCAGCCCACCCCATAGGGCCACGCCCAGCGACGCGCTAACGGCCACCAGACCCGGCGCCAGACGCCAACCGATGAAGGCATGCAAAAGAAAGGAAAACAGCAAGACAGGGGCCAGGGCCATAAAAAAGAAGCGCAAAAGCCGGGCTGTTGCGGTGGAGCGATAAACGCTGTAGATGGTGTGCCTGGGCGCAGCTTCAAGCCCTGCGAAGCTGTCATTTGCCAATGCACAGATTTACGACAGCAGCCGGAGCGTAGCCTGGTCAAGCTGGCCGCTGAAGAAACGCGCCAGCGCTTCCCTGAAAACCGGCTCCCGCGGTGCGACCTGGGCGAACAGCGTCATGCAGGATTTGAACTTGAGATCGTCGGGCGAACCAAAAATCTCATGGGCCGTGGTGTTGCGCTGCGCCAGCACCAGCTTTGTGCATTCAAGAAGGCGCTGGCCCAGAACGGGATGCCGCCAAAAATCAAGCGCCTCGGCAGCGGACTCCAAACCGTAATATTTGGCGATGGGACTGCGGCCCAGGCCCTTGAGCTGAGGAAAGATAAACCACATCCAGTGACTGGTTTTTTCTCCCAATGCCAGTTCATTGCAAACCGATTCATAAACGCGGTCCTGCGCTTCAACAAAGCGCTGGAGGCCTTTGGTAGTGAAGTTCATCCTTATAGTCTCAGAGGCGGCGCTCAGGCTGACGGAAGGGGATCCACTTTTCATTCATGACTTCCCCGGCTTCCAGCGCTTGAGCAGCAGCGCATTGCTCATCACACTGACCGAGCTCATGGCCATCGCGGCCCCGGCCACCACCGGGTTCAAAAAGCCCAGCGCGGCCAGCGGAATACCGGCCACGTTGTAGGCAAACGCCCAGAACAGGTTCTGCCGGATTTTGGCCACAGTGCGATCCGAGATGTTCAGCGCCGCCGCCACCAGCAGCGGGTCGCCGCGCATCAAGGTGATGCCGGCGGCGTGCATGGCGACGTCAGTGCCATTGCCCATGGCCATGCCGACGTCGGCGGCGGCCAGTGCCGGGGCGTCGTTGACGCCGTCGCCGACCATTGCCACGGTGTGGCCGCCCACTTTCAGCGCCATTACTTTGGCCGCCTTGTCGCCGGGCAGCACCTCGGCCATCACTTCGCCCTCCTGCGGGCGCAGGCCCAGGCGGAGCGCCATGGCCTCGGCGGCGCCGCGGTTGTCACCCGAAATCATCACGGTCTTGATGCCACGGGCCCGCAACGCCGCCAGTGCCTCCTTGGCGCCGGGCTTGGGCTCGTCGCCAAAAGCCATCAAGGCGCGCAGCGTCAGGCCGCTGGTGGTGCGCTCGGCCAGGGCCGACACGGTGGCGCCTTGCGCTTGCAGCGCGGCCGCTTCTGAGGCCATGGCGCTGAGATCGATGTTGAGCTCTTCCATCCAACGCAGGCTGCCGAGCAGAAAACTGCGCACACCGACCTCGCCTTCGCTGCCACGGCCCGGCACGGCGCGCACATTGTCGGGGGCGTCGAACTTCAAACCCTGCTCCAGTGTGCGGCTGACGACGGCGCGCGCCAGCGGATGTTCGCTGCCGCTTTGCAGACTGGCCGCCGCCTTCAAAACCTCGTCTTCCACCATGCCGGGTGCTACGCGCAAGTCGGTCAACTTCGGGCACCCCACGGTCAGGGTGCCGGTCTTGTCAAAAGCCACGATGTCGACCTTGTGCGCCAGCTCCAGCGCTTGCGCGTCCTTGATCAGGATGCCATGTTGCGCGGCGACACCGGTGCCGGCCATGATGGCCACCGGCGTCGCCAGCCCCAGCGCGCAGGGGCAGGCAATCACCAGCACCGCCACCGCGTTGATCAGCGCCAGCTCGAACGAGTGGCCGCTCAGCCACCAGCCCAGCAAGGTGGCCAGCGCGATCAGCAGCACCACCGGTACAAACACCGCACTGACCTGGTCCACCAGGCGCTGGATCGGCGCCTTGGCGGCCTGCGCGTCCTCCACCAGACGGATGATGCTTGAGAGCACGGTCTCGCTGCCGACCGCGCGCACCTGCATCACGACGCGGCCCTCACCGTTGATGGAGCCGCCGGTCAGCGCCGCCGCTGCCGGGTCGCCGGCGGCACCTAGACGCGGGTGTTTTTCCACCGGCAGCGGCTCGCCGGTCAGCATTGACTCGTCGACCTGCGTCTGGCCTTCCAGCAGCACGCCGTCGACCGGAAAGCGCTCGCCCGGTTTGACCACCAAGCGGTCGCCCACCAGCACCTCCGCCACCGGCACATCCACTTCGCCGTCCAGGCCGATCAGGTGCGCCACGTCCGGGCGCAAGGCGTGCAGGGCGCGGATCGCCGAGGTGGTCTGGCGCTTGGCGCGCTGTTCCAGCCACTTGCCCAGCATCACCAGGGTGATGACCAGCGCCGAGCCCTCGAAATACAGGTGCACCATGGCGCCGGGCGCAGCCGTCAGCCACAGCCACGTCGACAGCGCCCAGCCGGCCGTGGTGCCGATCGACACCAGCAAGTCCATGTTGCCGCTGCGCGCCTTGAGCGCATGCCAGCCGGCCTTGTAGAAGTGCGCTCCCAGAATGAACTGCACCGGGGTTGCCAGCGCAAACTGTAGCCACGCCGGCAGCATCCAGTGCAGGCCCAACAGATCCCCCAGCATGGGCAGCACCAGCGGGCCGGACAAGGCGAGACCGAACGCGATCGGCGCAAAGCCGGCCCAGGGTGAGGCGTCTTCGGCCAGCAGCGAGGCACCAGCGGCGCGCGGCTCGTAGCCGGCGTCGCGCACGGCACGGCGCAACCGGGCTTCCATCTGCTCGCCGGGTGCCAGCACGATGCGCGCCGACTCGGTCGCCAGATTGACCGTGGCTTGTTGCACGCCGGGCACTTTTTTCAGTGCTTTTTCGACCCGCGCCACGCAAGAGGCGCAAGTCATGCCGCCGATGCCAATATCCAGCGAAACGGCGGCGGGCGACGAGGGTGTAACAATATTCATGTGGGTCATCCTAATCCTTCCCATGATGGCAAGGTCAAGCCCGGGTGCATTTCAGCCCTTTGGGGAACAGTGCAGACGGCATGGGGCTTGACCTTGCCATGGTGGTAAGGTTCACGCTATGCTGCATACCCAACCATGGGTATGCGTTTCACACACAGGAGTATCTTCATGAAGCAAACCTTTACCGTCACCGGCATGACCTGCGGCCATTGCGAAAAAGCGGTCACGCGTGCCGTCAAACAAGCCGACCCGCAAGCCGAAGTCACTATTGACCGCGCCGCCAACAAGGTCGAAGTGCAGTCGGAACGACCGCGCGAGCAGTTGGCGCAGGCGATCGCCGAAGAAGGCTACGCCGTCGCCGCATGAGTGCCGCGCCGGGCCGCCCCAAGCAAGCGAGCGCCCCCTCGGGGGACAGCGAGGACACGAAGTGCCGAGCGTGGGGCATATATGAGCGCCGCGCCGGGCCGTCCCCAAGCAAGCTCGCACCGCAGTGCGCAGCACGAAGGTACCCCAGTGAGCGCCGGCGGCAAAGCGCCGATCAAGGTCGGTACGTTGGGCAACACGCTGTGGCCGGTCGCCATTGGCACGGCAGCGCGTCTCTCCAATGTGTCGGCCAAGATGGTGCGGCATTATGAATCGCTGGGGCTGCTCGCTCAGGTGGCGCGGACCGACAGCGGTTACCGCCAATACACCGAGGCCGATGTGCGCACCCTGCAGTTCATCAAGCGTGCCCGCGATCTGGGTTTTTCGATGGCCGAGATCGCCGAATTGGTGGGTTTGTGGCACAACCGCAAACGTGCCAGCGCCAGCGTCAAGCGCATTGCCCAGAAACATGTGAACGAGTTGGCACAACGCATCGAAGCGATGCAGGCGATGCAGCGCACCCTGGCTTGCCTGCTGGACCACTGCCACGGCGACGAACGGCCCGATTGCCCGATACTGGACGATCTGGCCGGCCACTGCTGCCAGACCGCGTGATGGCTTCCACTGAACTACCGGCAACACTCTACCCCGCGTTGACGCAAGTGCGTCCGTCGCTGGCCGAGTTGAGCCCGGCGTTGGCGACTATGCAGGTGCCGGCGGGCACCACCTTGTTCAGTGAAAATGAACCCTGCCAGGGTTTTCCGCTGGTGCTCGACGGCGAGATCAAGGTTTCGCGCAATTCGGCCGACGGCCGTTCGCTGGAGTTGTACCGCGTGCTGCCGGGCGAGCTGTGCCTGGTGTCGTCGGCCTGCCTGTTTCGCAGCCAGCCGCTGTCGGCGCATGGCAGCACCAGCAAAGCCAGCACCTTGCTGCTGATTCCACCCGACATCTTCTGGCGCTGGCTTGAAACGCCCGCATTTCGCAACGAGGTACTGGGCTTGTTTGCCGAGCGCATGGCCGACCTCACCAGTCTGATCGATGCGGTGGCTTTTCAAAAACTTGATCGGCGGCTGGCGCTGGCGTTGTTGGGCCATGGCCAGCGTCTGGCCATCAGCCATCAGACTCTGGCCAATGAGCTGGGCACCGTGCGTGAAATAGTCACCCGGCTGCTGCGCCGCTTTGAGCGCGAGGGCTGGGTCGCGTTGGGCCGCGAACAGATACAAATCATCAACAGCACTGCCCTGCGTGACTTCAGTCACAGACACTGAGGCAAACCAGGCGTCTAATGCGGTCATCAACAACTTCTTGAGGAAACCCCATGAAATCAAACGTCGGCGGCATTGACCGCATTCTGCGCATCGTGGTGGGTCTGGTGCTGATTGGTTTGACCCTCAACGGCAACATCGGTGTCTGGGGTTGGCTGGGCGTTGTGCTGGTGGCCACCGGTGCCATCGGCTGGTGCCCACCGTATGCCCTCTTTGGCTGGAGCACTTGCGCGACGAAAAACAAGACGTGACGCTTGCCGCGCGAAACGGCTACGGGATCGGGTTGGTCCGCGTCGCCACATAGATGTGCCAGACCGCGATGAACATCGCCGCGATCGTGGGGCCCACCACAAAGCCGTTGATGCCGAACACCGCCATGCCGCCCAGCGTCGTGATCATCACCACGTAGTCGGGCATGCGCGTGTCCTTGCCCACCAGCACCGGGCGCAGCAGGTTGTCGATCAGCCCGATCACCAGCATGCCCCAGGCGATCAGTGCCAGACCCTGCCAGACCGCGCCGGTGACCAGAAGGTAGATTGCGACCGGCAGCCAGACCAGGCCGGCGCCGACCGCCGGCAACAGCGACAGAAAAGCCATCAGCACGGCCCACAGCAAGGCGGCCCTGACATCGAGGAACCAGAAGGCAACGCCGCCCAGCGCGCCCTGAATGGCGGCCACCAGCAGATTGCCCTTGACCGTGGCACGGATCACGGTGATGAACTTGTCGAGTAACTCCTGCTTGTGTCTGGGCGCCAGCGGCAGCGTGCGTCGTATGGCACGTACCACGTCCTCGCCATCGCGAATCAGAAAGAACGCCAGGTACAAGGTGATGAAAAGGCTGGCGACGAATTCAAAGGTGTTCAGACCGATGCTGAGTGCTTGCGTCGCGATGAACTGGCTGCCCTGCGTCAACGCAGCCGACAGCCGCTGTTGCAGCGTGCCGAAGTCGACCAGACCGAAGCGATCCAGCAGCGTCGTCACCCAGTTGGGCAGTGCGTCGAACAGGCCACGGAAGTACAGCGTCGGATCGATCTCACCGGACTGGAGTTCTTGGTACAAGAGAGCCGCTTCGCGCGCCAGCGAGGCGGTCAGAAGCGCCAACGGGAAAATGACGATGAGCAACACCAGCAGCAGCGTCAACAGTGCCGCCAGCGTGCGGCGCTGCCGCAGCCGCGCCGCCAGTCGGCGGTAAACCGGCGCGAACAACAAGGCGATGATGGAGCCCCACAGGATCACCCCGAAGAATGGCAGCAGGATCCACGCCAGGGCCAGGGAAACGGCCAGCAACAAGGGCAACAATCGCCTGTTCTCCAGATTGGCTGAGGCGTTTTCATCGGAGGAGTTCATCGGTTTTCTCGCTGGCCTGCCGGGATCGGTGCGGCCATCGTAGCAGCGTCGCCAGGGTCAGGTCGGATGCATCACCACCAGCCAGGCGCTGGCCGGTGTTTTACCCAGATTGCGAATGGTGTGCGGCCGGTCCGCCGCGTAGCGCGCCGTTTCTCCATTCTTGAGACGCTGTTGCGTATCGCCTGAAACCACTTCCAGCGCACCGGACAAGACGGTCAGGTGTTCCCGGGTGCCGTGCTCGTGTGCCTGCGATTCCAGGGCGCCGCCAAGCTGCAAAGACAAGGCATACCATTCGAACTGGCCAGCCAGCTCGATTGGACCCAAAATCCGTAACTCGCATAAACCATCGGGACTGCGCAACGAGGGCGTGGCGTGCAGGGGAACCAACTCAATGGCCGGCTTTGCCGGTTGTCTTGGATTGCCCAGCAAATCCCCCATCGACACCCCCAGCGCATTGGCCAGTCGCCAGACCACGGCCACCGTCGGGTTGGCCTGAGCGCGTTCGATTTGGGACAGCATTGACTTGGAGACCCCGGCTTTACGCGATAGCTCATCGAGCGACAGCGACTGAGCCTGGCGCAGGGTGGCCAAGGTATCGCCGACGCGTGGCGGTTCATTGGTGGCGATCTTGGCAGACTGTTTTGCCATAGAAAATCCTATATACTGGACATTGTTCGATATACTGCAAATCTCACAGATTCACGAAATCACCATTGTGCCCGACAAACAGGGGAACGAAGATCATGACCAACACACAGAACTTCCACGCCCACCTGAGCGCTGAGTTGCAGGCCATCCGGGCGGCCGGACTGTACAAGACGGAACGGGTGATTACCTCACCTCAGGGCGCCCGAATTGACACCTTGGCTGGCGACGGCTCCGCGCGCCCGTTACTCAACCTGTGCGCCAACAACTACCTGGGCTTGTCGTCGCATCCGGCCGTCATCGCGGCAGCGCACGAAGCGCTTCGCACGCATGGCTATGGCATGAGTTCGGTGCGCTTCATCTGCGGCACCCAAGACCTGCACAAGACACTGGAGGCCCGCCTGTCGCGCTTTCTGGGCACCGAGGACACCATTCTGTACGCGGCGGCGTTCGACGCCAACGGCGGCTTGTTCGAACCCCTGCTGGGCCAGGAAGACGCCGTGATCAGCGACGAACTGAACCATGCCTCCATCATTGACGGCATTCGTCTTTGCAAGGCAAAGCGCTATCGCTACCAGCACAACGACATGGCCGATCTGGAGCGTTGTTTGCGCCAGGCGGCCAGCGACGGTGCGCGCTACACCTTGGTCTTCACCGACGGAGTGTTCTCGATGGATGGTACCGTTGCACAACTGGGCAGCATGCGGTCTTTGTGCGACCAATATGGCGCCTTGCTGGGCATCGACGACTGCCATGCCAGCGGCTTCATGGGAGCACGCGGGCGCGGCACCCACGAGCATCGTGGGGTCTTCGGCAAGGTTGACATCATTACCGGCACGCTGGGCAAGGCGCTGGGCGGCGCCTCGGGCGGCTTCACCAGCGCCCGACGTGAGGTGATCGAGCTGCTGCGCCAGCGCTCGCGTCCCTACCTCTTTTCCAACACCGTTGCGCCCAGCATCGTCGGTGCCACCATTGCGGTGCTGGACCTGCTGGAAGGCTCAACCACCTTGCGCGACAAGCTGGCGGACAACACGCGCTATTTCCGCAGTGCCCTGACGCAGCTCGGGTTTGACATCAAGCCGGGCGAGCACGCTATCGTGCCCATCATGGTCTATGACGCCGGCTTGGCGCAGCAACTGGCGGCGCGGCTGCTGGAACTGGGTATCTATGTGGTCGGCTTCTTTTTCCCGGTGGTTCCCAAGGGCCAGGCGCGCATCCGGGTGCAGGTGAGCGCGGCGCACCAGCGCGAGGATCTGGAACGCGCGGTGGCCGCGTTCGCGCAGGCCGGCCGCGACCTGGGCCTGCTGGCCTGAAGGGTGGCCCATGGATACCCGCATTCTCATCATCGGCGCCAATGGCCAGATTGGCACCGAGCTGACCCAGGCGTTGATACAACGCCACGGCTTCGGTTCAGTGGTCACCAGCGATCTGGTGCCGGTCGGGCGGGTTCTGGGATTGCCGCACGAACTGCTGGATGCCACCGACACCGGTGCCTTGATCGAAGTGGTGGAGCGTCATCGCATCACGCAAATCTATCTGCTGGCGGCGGCTTTGTCGGCGCACGGTGAAAAACACCCCAGGTGGGCTTGGGATCTGAATATGAAGGGCTTGCTCAATGTGCTGGAGGTGGCTCGCAGCCACAAGCTGCAGCGCGTCTTCTGGCCCAGCTCCATCGCCGCTTTTGGCCCGACCACGCCGCGCGACCAGACGCCGCAAAAAACGGTGATGGACCCGGCCACCGTTTACGGCATATCCAAACTCGCCGGCGAGGGTTGGTGCGCCTGGTATCACCGCAACCATGGTGTCGATGTGCGCAGTCTGCGCTATCCGGGCCTGATCAGCTGGAAGACCTTGCCTGGAGGGGGAACGACCGACTATGCCATCGACATTTTCCATGCCGCACTCAAGCTGGGCCAGTACACCAGCTACCTGGCAGAAAGCACGGCCTTGCCCATGATGTACATGCCCGACGCGATTCGGGCGACGCTGGAGCTGATGGAGGCGCCGGCCGAGCGCCTGCGTGAGCGGCACTCGTACAACCTGGCCGGCATCAGCTTTACGCCGGGTCAGCTCGCGGCGGCCATTGAGCGCCACGTTCCAGGTTTCAAAATGCGCTGCGAGCCTGATTTTCGGCAGGCCATCGCGGACAGTTGGCCGCGCTCAATCGATGACCAGGCCGCACAGACCGATTGGGGCTGGCGCGCCGCGTACGACCTGGAGGCCATGGTGCTGGACATGCTGGAGAACTTGCGCCCCCTGCTGTTGTCGTAAAACGGTGCCGGCAGCACCGGCCAAGCCAGCGCCCCATCGCGGCGAGGGTGGAATCTATTGGGTTACGCCGGCAGCATCTCGCCACCCAACGCTTCCATTAAATCCGGTAACAGCTTGCGCAGTTCGCCGGTGGCGATGGCCGCATCGGCATCGAAACCGTCGTCCTTGCCCGCGGAGGCGCCTTCAAACACCACTTCCAGAAACGCCAGCTTCTTGAGTTGCAGGCTCTCGGTCAGCACGAAGGAGACGCGGTCGTCCCAGGTTAGCGCCAATCGGGTCGGCAGCTTGCCTTCCATCACATGCTTTTTGACTTCGTCGTTGTCCAGCGGGTGGCGTGAATAGCGCACCACTGCCTTGGATTCGTCGGCCGCCTTCAGTTCACACTCGCGGTCGACACTGAAGCCGGCCGGCGCCTCCTGGCTGGTCAACCACTCAGACATGGCGGTAGTCGGGGAAACCCGGGTGTTGATCAGGGCCAAGGCCAAGCCATCAAGAGACTTCACCAGCGCCGTCACCACTTCATCCGACTTGGCTTGACTGGCGGCATCGATGACCAGTAATTGTGCCTCCCGGTCAATCCATACGACGACGCTGGACTGTTTGGTGAACGCCATCGGCAGCAGTTCCAGCCGGATGTCGTCCCGGATGTCACGGGTTTCCTTTTTGCCCGGTTTGCGCCCGCTGCTGGCCTCGATCTGGGCCACGCGCTCTTTCACCTTGCGCGTCACCACCGAGCCCGGCAGGCTGCGGGTTTCTATCATCAGTTTGAGCATCAACTGCCCGCCCACCGCCTCCACCAGCGGGCCGTGCGCCTCGCCCCGGGGCTCGATCCAGCCCAGCGATTTCTCCTGACTGGCACCACATTCCACAAAGCGCGCAGCCTGGAGGCCTTGCTCCATCTGCGCCACGCTGGCGGACCACCCAGGTCCGATTCGATACACGATCACGTTCTTGAACACTTGCACCCTTTTTGACGATGAATTCGATTGCCGAAACGTTGATCATCCCATCAAACCGGGCCGAATCTTTTGCGCAACTTTACAAACCCTCATCCGGGGCTCACGCAACAGATACAGATACAGCCGACACTCGGGTTCAGCCTGATGCCAAGTTTCGAGCGTCAGACCTATTCAAGAGGAAGCGCACATGAAATCAGTCTTTAAACCCCTTTTGCTCGCCGGCATTTTGGCCAGCGCGAGCTTTGTCGCCTTTTCACAAGCTCCCGGCATGGGACCGGGTGGCGCCATGATGGGCCCTGGCGGCCCCATGCACCAGGGCATGGGTCATCCCGGCATGGGCGGGATGGATCCCGCCAGGATGCAGGCCCGGATGGAAAAACGCCTGGCCGTGCTGAAGGCGCAGCTCAAGCTGACACCGGCTCAGGAAGGTGCCTGGACTACTTTCACGGCGGCCTTGAAGCCGCCCGCCGACATGAAGGTCAAACGCCCTGACGCCATCGAAATGGCGAAACTGACTACACCCGAGCGCATCGACAAAATGAAGGCACTGCACGCCCAGCACGTGAACGACATGAACGCGGCCATGGACAAGCGGGGTGACGCCACCAAGGCCTTCTACGCCACGCTGATGCCGGAGCAACAGAAAGTGTTCGACGCCAGCACGCTGCGCCATTGGGTTTTTGCCGGTCACAGGGGTGGCCCGCGCGATGGCAAGGGTCCGGTCCAGCCCAAGCCGTAAACCGGGTCGCAGACCACCGTCAGGCAAGGCCGGTGCTCGCAGTCAGCGAACGCCGGCCTTGTTTCATTCAGGCCAGCAGTTTTTTCAGCTCGCCACTGCCAATCAGTGCGATCAGGTCATCGGCGCCGCCGACCAGCACACCTTTCACAAACACCATGGGCATGGTGGGCCAGCCGGTCCAGAGCTTGAGGGCATTGCGCTGGCGCCAGGTGTTGAAGTAATTGCCGTATTCCAGGTATTGGTACGCCACGCCGGCGGCATCCAGTGCCTTGCAAGCCTTTTTGGGGAACGGGTTCATGCCCATGCCCACCACCACCACCGGATGTTTGGCGACCGCGGCCTGAACTTCACGCACAATGGCCTGTTCGTGGTTGGCGATCCTTTCCCGGATGGCGGGATGAATGTTCGATTCGTCAAGTATCGGGCGGGGCATGGCAATCTCCTTGCAACGGGGAAACCGGCATTATGCGTTGCCACCCGCAACGCCCTAAAATCGAAAGGCCCATGTTGTTACCGCTACCGTCACCGTCAAGGCTTTGCTGATGTTCGGCTATTCAGAAGAACAAATCGCTGCCTTCGGCCTGACCTTCGGCGTCGGCGGCTTCATGCTCTACATGCTGTTCATCATCGGCCATCTGGCCTGGGAGTCGAAAGCCGGCAAATTTGGCACTTTTGTGCTATTTCTGGGCTTGGCTTTCGGCATGACGGGTTTCGTTGCGAAATACCTGATCCAGTGGGTTATCGGCATCAAGTAAGGGACAAAAAAATTTCTCTCGTGCCATTGCTTTCTGGCCCGCGCCGGTTTTCCTCAAAACCGAGTTCCTTGGCCAGTTTGAGCATCCGTTCGTTGTAGTCCAATACCGTGGCCACCAGCCGTTGCGTGCCCTGGGTGCGCAGATAGGCAATCATCTTGTTCATTAACAAGAGCCCCAAGCCGCCGCCTTTCAGCCCGGAGTTGACGATGACGCCAAACTCGGCCTCCACGTTGTCCGGGTCGGTGATGGCGCGTACCACGCCCAGCGTTTGCGGCTGACCGTCCGGGCCGGCAGCCAAGGCCACAAAAGCCATCTCGCGGGCGTAATCAATTTGCACCAGCCGTGCCAGTTCGCTGCGCTCCATGGTCCGCTTGCTGTAAAACACGCGCATGCGGACATCCTCCGGGTCCAATTGCTGCAGAAATGCCATGTGCAGCGCCTCGTCTTCCGGACGAATCGGCCGCAAAGTCAGGTCCCGCCCCTGCCATTGCAGGGTTTCCTCCAGTTGCGCCGGGTAGGGCCGGATGGCGAAATGGTTCGCTCCAGCCGGCGCGCTGGCGCTCAGGCGGATGCGGGCATCGAGTGCCATGGCGCCCTCGAAATTGACGAGCAAAGGATTGATATCGAGTTCGGCAATCTCCGGTACTTCGGCCAGCAACTGCGACACCGCCAGCAGCACCCCATGCAGCGCCGCCTGGTCCACGGCCGGCGTGTCGCGCCAGCCCGCCAGCAGGCGCGCCACCCGGGTGCGTGAAATCAAAGCCTTGGCCAGCGGCAGATTCAAAGGTGGCAAGGCGACCGCTCGATCCGCCAGAATCTCAACCGCCGTGCCGCCCTGGCCAAACAGAATCACCGGGCCAAACACACTGTCAATCGTGCTGCCCACGATCAGTTCCTGGGCGTGAGGTCTTCTCACCATGGCCTGTACCGTAAAACCCTGGATGCAGGCTTTAGGCCGTTCACGCCGAACCCGCTCCAGCATGGTCCGCGCTGCGTCGCGGACGTCGCCTTCATTCAGCAAATTGAGGGCTACACCACCGGTGTCCGATTTGTGCGAAATGTCTTTAGACAATATCTTCAGCACCACCGGAAAACCGATGCTCAGTGCAACCGCGGCCGCCGCCTCGGGCGTTGCGTCGACTTGCTGTGTCGGCACCACCGGAATGTGGCAGGCCTCGAGCACTGCTTTTGCTTCCGGTTCGGTCAGCATTTCACGGCCACTGGCCAGCGCCGCCTGCACCAGCGCCTTGATGCTTGCGGTGTCGGGACGACGGTCGGCCAGCAGGGCGGGTGGTGCTTCCGTCAGTTCAGCCTGATTGCGTCGGTACCGCACCAGCATGGAAAATGCACTCACCGCCTGCTCCGGCGTATCAAAGTTGGCAATGCCGGCATCCTGAAATAGTTGGCGCGCCTGTGCTACGGCCTGGTCACCCAGCCAGCAGCTCAGCAGCCGTGGTGCCGTACCCTGCGGATGCTGTGCCAGTGGCACCAGGGCACGTGCAATGTCGGCACTGGGCACAATGGCGGTGGGGGCGTGGATGAACAGCACGGCACCGGTGGCCGGGTCGGCCTGGAGAATTTTCAGGGTCTGCTCATAGCGTGTCACCGGCGCATCGCCAATGATGTCAATGGGGTTGCCATGTGACCAGTTGGGCGGCAGCACCGCATCCAGCGCTTGCCGGGTCGCCGCGCTGAGTTCGGACAGTCTGACGTCGGCGCGGGCGGCCGCATCGGCCGCCATGACACCGGCGCCGCCGCCATTGGTAAGAATGGTGATGGCATCGCTGCTGTTGTTTCGAAAGCGCGACAGCATCTGGGCCGCCAAAAACAACTCCTGCAGCGTATCGACCCGCAACATGCCGGCGCGCGCAAAAGCCGCATCAAACACCATGTCGGAGCCGGCCAAGGCCCCGCTGTGGGATGCCGCTGCCCGTTGCCCTTGCGGCGAGCGCCCGGCTTTCACCACAATCACCGGTTTGTTGCGGGCTGCCGCGCGCGCCGCGGACATGAATTTTGCCGCGGACTCTATGGATTCAGCGTACAGCAAAATGGCCCGGGTTTTGGCGTCGCTGGCCAGATAGTCCAACATGTCGCCAAAGTCCACGTCAGCGTGTTCTCCCAGGGATACAAAATGCGAAAACCCGATGCCCCGTCCTTGCGCCCAATCCAGCATGGCGGTCACCAAGGCGCCGGACTGCGAGACAAAGGCCAACTCCCCGGGCAGTGCATCGATGTGCGCAAAACTGGCATTCAGGCCTTTGTGTGGCGCCAGCAGCCCCATGCAATTTGGCCCCAGTATGCGCAACAAGTGGCCTTGTGCCGCTTTCAACATGGCAAGCTTCTGCCGCTGGTCCATGCCCGCTGTCATGACGACGGCAGCGCGCGTACCCAGCTCGGCCAAGTCCTTGATCAGTGCCGGTACCGTGGCGGGTGGCGTGCAAATGACCGCCAGCACCGGCACCGACGGCAAATCAGAGGCGCGGGCCACCACTGGGTGCGTGCCAAGCACATGGTATTTGGGATTGACGGCGTACAGCTTACCTTGGTAATTGCCGGTGCTGAGGTTGAGCCAAACCGTGGCACCGACGCTGCCGACGCGCTGGGAGGCACCAATGACCGCGATCGAGGCCGGCTCAAACAGCGAGTCGAGATTGCGGATGCTCACGGCTCTAGCCCCAGCGGTTTCAGCCGAACGGCCGGACCCCGATCAGCCAGCCGTGTAGCCACATTGCAAATGCGAGCCAGGCAAGCAGCCCGACGACCACGGTGATGGCAGTCGCGCCGGCGCTGCCGGGCGGGTATTGCGTGCCGGCAACACGATCGCGCCGACGGGCCGTGCTGAAGTCGAAAACAGCCCACACCAAAAATGAGCCGAACAGCAGCACATGCGCCAGGTTGCCATTGGCCAGCAAATGGGCTAGCGCCCACACTTTGGCCGCCAGCACCATGGGGTGGTGAAGGCGTGCCTTGATGCCGTTGCCGGGCACGTAGGCCGCCGCCAGCAGCACGAATGAAACCAGGGTTAGCAGCGCCGCCAGATGACGCATCGCCAGCGGCGGGCTCCACAGTTGCACCGGCTGTTGTCTGGCCAAGCCAAAGCCCCAGACCAGCAAGCCAAAACCTATTAGCGACGCCACCGAATACAAGCCTTTCCACGGCAGCTCGCCAAGGCGCGAGCGGGTTTGTGTGCGCCAGTCATCGGCCACGATGCGCACCGAATGCACGCCCAGAAAAATAATCAGACCGAGAATCAGATAAGTCATGAAAGTTCCTCAACAGAAGCACAAAGCGACACCACTATAGTCCGGATCCGGGTTCATCGGGCAACCCGGAGTGAGGCCTATTGCATTACAGAATAGTTTGTTTACACTGCACTTCAATGTCAACCCAAAAACTGGAGCTTCGATGAAACCCGTTCAGGAATTATTAAAGAATCGTGATTCAACGATTTTTCAGGTTGGCCCTTCGATCACCGTTTTTGAAGCGCTTGGACTGCTGGCCCAACACGGTGTGGGCGCCATGATTGTGCTGGACCAGGGCAAGCTGGTCGGCGTGGTGTCCGAGCGTGACTACACCCGTAAAGTTGCGTTACAAGGCAAAAATTCCAAAGAAATTACAGTCGCCGACATCATGACCCGTGACGTCATCACGGTCACGCCCACGACCGGCACCCGGGCCTGCATGACGCTGATGAGTCAGAAGAACATCCGTCACTTGCCGGTGGTGGAGGGGTCGAAAGTGCTGGGCATGATCTCGATACGCGACATCATGAACGACATCATCGCCGGGCAAGAACAAACCATCTCGCAGTTGACGAATTACATCAGCAGCTGACTGTTCAGGACCGGGTGCCCACTTCGTGGGGCCACAGCCTGCCCTGGTCAGACGTCAATATTGCCCGCCCGCAGCGCGTTGGTTTCGATGAAGTCGCGGCGCGGCTCCACCTCGTCGCCCATCAGCATGGTGAAGACGCGGTCGGCTTCGATGGTGTCGTCGATCTGCACCTTGAGCAAGCGGCGCACGGTCGGGTCCATGGTGGTTTCCCACAATTGCGCCGGGTTCATCTCGCCCAGACCCTTGTAGCGCTGGCGCGAGGTGGCGTGTTCGGCTTGCGCAATCAGCCACGCCATGGCCTCGCGGAAGTCGGCCACTTTTTCTTCTTTTTGGCGCTCGCCTTCACCGCGGGTCACTTTGGCGCCGTCGCGCAGCAAACCCTTGAAGGTATTGGCCGCTTCGGCCAGTGCGGCGTAGTCGGAGCCGTGCACAAAATCCTGCGTCAGGACACTGCTCTTGACGTTGCCGTGATGACGCCGGCTGATGCGCAAAATAGGTTTGTCGGTGCGCGCGTCAAACTCGCCGGCCACTTCGGCATCAGGTAGTTTGGCTTGCAGCGCAATGGCCGAAGCTTGCGCCTCGGCCAGCGTGTCCAGGTTCAGCGCCACGCCGTCGGCCACCGAGCGCAGCGCCTCGGCGTCCATGAAATTGCGCAGACGCGCAATCACGGCCTGTGCCACCTGGTGTTTGCGCGCCAGCTCGGCCAGCGTGTCGCCGCTCAGTGTGCTGCCGGTTTCGCCACCGGTATGGACCGAGGCGTTGACCAGTGCAATGCGCAACAAAAAGCTGTCCAGCGCGCTGCCGTCTTTCAGGTACAGCTCCTCCTTGCCGACTTTCACTTTGTACAGGGGCGGCTGTGCAATGTAGATATGGCCGCGTTCCACCAGTTCCGGCATCTGGCGGTAGAAGAAGGTCAGCAGCAGGGTGCGGATGTGGGCGCCGTCAACGTCGGCATCGGTCATGATGATGATGCGGTGGTAGCGCAGCTTGGCAACGTCGAAATCATCGTTGCCGGTGCTGCCGCCGGCCTTGCCGATCCCGGTGCCCAAGGCGGTGATGAGGGTCAGAATTTCGTTGCTGGTGAGCAGCTTTTCGTAGCGCGCCTTTTCCACGTTCAGGATCTTGCCGCGCAAGGGCAGGATGGCCTGGAATTTGCGGTCGCGACCTTGCTTGGCGGAACCGCCAGCCGAGTCGCCCTCAACGATGTAGATTTCACACAGTGCCGGGTCTTTTTCCTGGCAGTCGGCCAGTTTGCCCGGCAAGCCCATGCCGTCGAGCACGCCTTTGCGGCGCGTCATGTCGCGCGCCTTGCGGGCCGCCTCGCGAGCCCGGGCCGCCTCGATGATTTTGCCGACGATGATCTTGGCGTCGGCCGGGCGCTCCTGCAGGTAGTCATAGAGCAAGCGGCTGACAATGTCTTCCACCGGGCCGCGCACCTCGCTGCTGACCAGCTTGTCCTTGGTCTGACTGCTGAATTTGGGTTCCGGCACTTTCACGCTGAGGACGCAGCACAGGCCTTCGCGCATGTCGTCGCCAGTCACCTCGACCTTGGCCTTCTTGGCCAGTTCGTTGTCGTCAATGTATTTATTGATGACGCGCGTCATGGCGGCGCGCAGCCCGGTCAGGTGGGTGCCGCCGTCACGTTGCGGGATGTTGTTGGTGAAACACAGGACCTGTTCGTTGTAGCCGCTGTTCCATTGCATGGCCACCTCGACGCCGATGTTGGTGTTCTGGTCGCTCTGGCGGTCCCCCATGGCGTGAAAAATGTTGGGGTTGAGGACGGTTTTGCCTTTGTTGATGAAATTGACAAAGCCTTTGACGCCACCGGCACCCGAGAAGTCGTCTTCCTTGCCGCTGCGCTCGTCCTTGAGACGGATTCGGACACCGTTGTTGAGGAAGCTGAGTTCGCGCAGACGCTTGCTCAAAATGTCGTAGTGGAAGTCGGTGTTGATCTGGAAGATGTCCAGATCCGGCAAAAAATGTACTTCGGTGCCACGTTTTTCGGTGTTGCCTATCACTTTCATGGGCGACACTTCGACGCCATTAACTACTTCGGTGATGCGGTTCTGCACAAAGCCCTTGCTGAACTCCATCACATGGACTTTGCCGTCGCGCCGGATCGTCAGGCGCAGCATTTTGGAGAGGGCGTTGACGCAGCTCACGCCAACGCCGTGCAAGCCGCCGGAGACTTTGTAGCTGTTTTGATTGAACTTGCCGCCGGCGTGCAGCTCGGTCAGGGAAATTTCGGCGGCAGAGCGCTTGGGTTCATGCTTGTCGTCCATCTTCACGCCGGTGGGAATGCCGCGGCCGTTGTCCACCACGCTGACCGAGTTGTCGGAATGAATGGTGACCAGAATGTCGTCGCAATGACCGGCCAGGGACTCGTCGATCGAGTTGTCCACCACCTCAAATACCAGGTGATGCAGGCCGGTGCCATCCGAGGTGTCGCCAATGTACATGCCGGGGCGCTTGCGCACCGCCTCCAGGCCTTCCAGAATCTGGATCGAGTCCTCGCCATAAGCCTCCGATGCGCCGGCCTGGTTGGCGTCAATGGTGGGTTGAAAGTTTGAACTGTCGGTGCTTCCCTCACCCGTGTGGACTGTGTCCCCGCCATTTTCAGGGTTCTGAACTGGCTTGTTTTCTTCGCTCATCGCTTCTCTCTAATCAGTTGAGGACAGAGCCACGCTCCGCTCCGGTCGGTCCTGCAAGGTCTCAAGACGGTTGAGGACAGGGCTTGCGCGTTGCGCGCAGCCGCGTCCCGCAAGGTTTCAATAATTTCTCAAATTCTCATCGGCATCACAACGTATTTGAAAGTGTCGTTGTCGGGGATGGTGAAAAGAGCTGAACTGTTGCCGTCTGACAGTTCCAGCTTGACCATTTCCTGCGTCATATTGGCCAGCGCATCAATCAGGTAGGTGACGTTGAAGCCGATCTCGATACTGTCGCCGCTGTAATCAATATCGAGCTCGTCCACGGCCTCTTCCTGTTCCGCATTGTTGGACGCCACACGCAGGGTGCCGGGGTCGATGTTCAGGCGTACACCCTTGAATTTCTCGCTGGTCAAAATAGCGGTGCGCTGCAAGGTGGCCAGCAGAGCCGCGCGACCCAGCGTGATGCAGTTCTTGTGGTTTTTTGGAATGACGCGGTTGTAGTCGGGAAATTTGCCTTCGACCAGTTTGGTGACAAACTCCATGCCGTCAAAGCTGAACTTGGCCTGGTTGTTGGCAAACTGCATCTCAATGGCGCCCTGTGCATCGGACAGCAGCCGCTGAAGTTCGATAACGGTCTTGCGCGGCAAAATAACTTCCTGCTTGGGCACATCCACGTCCAGCGTGGCCGAGGCAAAGGCCAGGCGATGGCCGTCGGTCGCCACCAGGCTCAGTTGCTTGCCTTCAGCGACGAACAGGATGCCGTTGAGGTAATAGCGGATGTCATGAACGGCCATGGCGAACGACACCTGGCTCAGCAGGTCCTTCAGCGTTTTTTGCGGCACACTGAAGACCGGTCCGAAACTGGCGGCTTCCTGCACCAATGGAAAGTCTTCGGCAGCCATCGTTTGCAGCGTGAACTTGCTTTTGCCGCCCCGGAGAATAAGCTTGGCGGCGCTCGATTCCAGTGACACCGTCTGATCCGCCGGCATGGTACGCAGGATATCGATCAGCTTGCGTGCGCCCACTGTCGTGGTGAAGTCGCCCGCATCGCCATCGAGTTCAGCATGGGTGCGGATTTGAATCTCAAGGTCGCTGGTGGTCAGTTGCAGCGATGTGCCGGTCTTTCGAATCAGTACGTTCGCCAGAATGGCCAAGGTGTGCCGACGTTCGACGATGCCTGCTACCGATTGCAAAACGGCGAGTACTTTATCTTGTGTGGCCTTCAGGACGATCATGTCAACCTCTTGTTAAATATCTGCAAATCAAATTGATAAGGGACGCTAAGGGGGTTATCGCAAATATCGCCATTTTCCCCTTTTTTTCTGCAATTCAGCCCTTGAGGGTTTGTTCCAGCACGTGAAGTTGCTGGTTCAGTTCTGTCATTTGCTGGCGTTCGCCGCCGATCTTGCGTACCGCATGCAATACTGTGGTGTGGTCACGTCCGCCAAATAATTCGCCAATTTCAGGGAGGCTTTTTTGTGTCAGTTCCTTGGCCAGGTACATCGCAATCTGGCGTGGTCGTGCAATGCTGGCCGGCCGTTTTTTGGAATACATGTCGGCGATTTTGATTTTGTAGTAATCAGCCACTGTCTTCTGGATGTTTTCCACCGAAATTTGGCGATTCTGAATGGACAGCAGGTCGCGCAGCGCTTCTCGCGCCAGCAGAATCGAGATTTCTTTCTGGTTGAAACGAGAGTAAGCCAGGATTTTGCGTAAAGCGCCTTCCAGCTCGCGCACGTTGGAGCGCACATTTTTGGCCACGAAGAAAGCAACTTCTTCCGGCATTTCGATGCCTTCCACCCGCGCCTTATTTATCAATATTGCGACCCGCATCTCCAACTCGGGAGGTTCGATGGCCACCGTCAAGCCGGAGTCAAAGCGCGATACCAGTCGCTCGTGAATATCCGTCAGGCCCTTGGGGTAAGTGTCGCTGGTCATCACAATGTGCGACTTTTTCGCCAGTAGCGCTTCGAACGCATTGAAGAACTCTTCCTGGGTACGTTCCTTATTGGCAAAAAACTGGACGTCGTCGATCAGTAACAGATCGAGTGAATGGTAGCGTTCCTTGAATTCGTCAAAAGTTTTGCGCTGATAGGCCTTCACCACGTCCGAGACAAATTGTTCGGCATGGATGTAGAGAACTTTGGCCGTCGGTCTGTCGTTTAGCAGACGGTTGCCCACGGCGTGCATCAAGTGAGTTTTCCCCAGGCCGACACCGCCGTAAATAAAAAGCGGGTTATACAGGTGGCCCGGCATCCCCGAGACGTGCATGGCCGCGGCGCGGGCCATCCGGTTGGCGGTACCTTCAACCAAGGTTTCAAAAGTCAGCGATGTATTGAGCCGGTTCTTCAGACTGTTGGGCGTGCGTTCCTCCCCAATCTCATTGGACTCCTCCATCGGGATCGGTTCCACCGAACGTTGGGGTAAATTCGCTTTGGCTACCGGTTCCCGCGCTGCAAGTGCCAGCTCGACATGTACTGATTGACCAGAGAGCTTCTCCAGCAAGGTGGAAATTCGGTTGTTGTACTGGGCCCTGATCCAATCCAGTTTGAACCGGTTGGCGACAAAAATAGTGACTTTGGAGAGGTCGTCCGCAACCTCTGCCGACAAGGGTTTTATCCAGGTATTGAACTGCTGTTCGGGCAGTTCCTGGGCCAACTGGTCAATGCAACTTTGCCACAGGCTTTGGCCAGCGTCTTGACCAGTGAAGCCTGATCTACTGGCGTATTGTCCCTCTGTCATTGTTCGTACCAACTTCTGTGGATAGTTTTCAATTATTGCGCTGCGGATTGTAATTTATCAAGATTTTATCCACAAGTCGGAAGAAGGACCCCCCAGTTTCGGCCTCGCAAGCTGCGCCCAATGCAAGGTATTGCCGGTATGGAGAAAATTTGCGATAATCTCCGGTTCCCCTGACTGTGTTGGGGGAGACCAGACTGTGACCTGCTTTGATGGATTATCAGCAGGTCGTCATTGAGCCCTTTAGGATTTTCGATATGAAACGCACTTACCAACCCTCCAAGATTCGCCGCGCCCGCACCCACGGCTTCCTGGTTCGCATGAAAACCCGTGGCGGTCGTGCGGTGATTAATGCCCGTCGTGCCAAGGGCCGCAAGCGTCTGGCTGTCTGATTTCAGTTGCCCGCACAGTGCGTCACTGACCGGCAGTTCTGGCGTTACCAGCAAAGTGCAGCGACTGACAACCCGAAGCCAGTTTCAGGCTGTGCTGGCTGGCGGCACGGTGGCCAGGACGCCACATTTTGCCTTGCACCGCGCTGGGCTGGCTATGACCATTGCCAAGCAGAACCCGCCTGAGGCACCAAGAGAGTCGTTGTGGCCGCGCTGTATCATGCACGAGGTCTGGATCGGCGCCATGGTGCCCAAGCGTTGGGCCAAGCGAGCGGTCACGCGCAACGCCATCAAACGCCAGATCTACAGCGTCAGCATTGATTTTGAGTCAGCCCTTCCGGTCGCCGCCCATGTGGTGCGTTTGCGGGCCGGTTTTGGCCACCAGCAGTTCATCAGCGCCACCTCTGATATGCTGAAAGCCACTGTTCGCCAGGAGTTACAGCAATTGTTCGCAAACGCCGTGGCGCGCCCGGCTAATGATGTTTCATCATGATCAAGGCCTTGTTGATTGGCCTGGTCAAAGGCTACTGTTTGCTGTTCAGCCCCTGGCTGGGGTCGTCCTGCCGGTTTGAGCCCACTTGCTCCGCGTATTCGTTGCAAGCCTTGCAGTTGCATGGCGCCGCAGCGGGTACCTATATGACGCTGGCACGACTTGGTCGCTGCCATCCTTGGTGTGTGGGCGGGTCTGATCCCGTGCCGACCGTAAAACCCCGGCTCTTTACCCAGCTGATTCCCTCTTCCACTCAAAAGAAGTCTTCATGAACGATATTCGCCGCACCATTTTGTGGGTGATTTTTGGCTTTTCCATGGTTCTGCTGTGGGATCAGTGGCAAGTTTATAACGGTCACAAAGCGACCTTCTTTCCGGGCACCAGCAAAACAGCCGGGACAGCCAGCCCTCCCGCCACCGCCTCCAGTGTTCCAACCGGAGTGCCTGCGGTCAACGCGGTGGCGCCGAGCGCACCGGTCGCGGGGGTTGCTGCGCAGAGCGTCGCTGCTGCGAATGCGCCGACGCTGCCCCACGAACGCCTGGAGGTGACAACGGATGTGCTTAAACTGACATTCGACACGGAGGGCGGATCGCTGGTGCGCACCGAGTTCCTCAAGCATGTTGACATGACCGACAAAACCAAGCGCGTTGTTTTGCTGGATGAGAATAAGGATCGTACCTACGTAGCGCAAACGGGCTTGATCGCGGGGGCTGCGGGCGGGGCTTTTCCGACTCACAAGACAGTCATGAGTGTCGCACCGGGTGAACGCAGCCTCAAGGACGACGCCAAAGAGTTGATCGTCCGCTTTGAGTCGGCTGAACTCGGTGGTGTCAAATTGGTGAAGACTTTCACCTTGACCCGAGGCGCTTATGCGATTGCCGTCAAACATGAGGTGATCAACGTCGGTGCGGTTGCAGTGTCGCCGCAGCTCTATTTACAGTTGGTCCGTGATGGCAACAAGCCCATGGGCGAGTCGTCCTTCTATTCCACGTTTACCGGACCGGCGATCTATACCGATGCCAAAAAATACCAGAAGGTCGAGTTCAAGGACATCGAGAACAACAAAGTCGATATTGAAAAGACCGCAGGAAACGGCTATGTGGCAATGGTGCAGCATTATTTCGCCAGCGCCTGGCTGTTGAGTGACGGTATCAAGCGCGATCTGTTCATGCGCAAAGTCGACACCAATCTGTATGCCGTGGGCATGATTACCCCGCTCAACGATATTGCACCGGGCGCCAGCAAGTCGGTGGAAGCCAAATTCTTCGCCGGTCCGCAAGAGGAAAAAGTGCTTGAATCACTGGCACCCGGGCTGGAACTGGTGAAGGACTATGGCTGGCTCACGATCCTGGCCAAACCCCTGTACTGGCTGCTTGACAAGATACAAACCCTGATCGGTAACTGGGGTTGGTCCATCATGGCCTTGGTGCTGTTGCTGAAGGTGGCGTTTTACTGGCTCAATGCCAAAGCCTACGCCAGCATGGCCAAGATGAAGGCCATCAACCCGAAAATCACTGAAATGCGGGAGCGGTTGAAGGAAAATCCGCAGCAGGTGCAGCAGGAGATGATGCGCATCTACCGCGAGGAAAAAGTCAATCCGATGGGCGGCTGTTTCCCGATCATGATTCAGATCCCGGTGTTCATCGCTCTGTATTGGGTTCTCTTGTCGAGTGTCGAGATGCGCAATGCACCGTGGGTGATGTGGATCCACGATCTCTCGTCACCCGATCCGTTCTACATTCTGCCCATCGTCATGACCTTGACCACGGTGCTGCAAACAGCCCTTAACCCGGCGCCGCCGGACCCCATGCAGGCCAAGATGATGTGGTTCATGCCGCTGGCCTTCAGTGTGATGTTCTTCTTCTTCCCGGCCGGTCTGGTGTTGTACTGGATCACCAACAACGTCTTGTCGATTGCGCAGCAGTGGGTCATCAACACCCGCATGGGTGTGCCGCCGCAGTTCAACCTGCCCAAGTTCTAACTGCCATGGCCCCGTCGCTGGCCACTTTGTGTGCGGCGCGAGGCCTTGCTGGCGGTGCCTGAGTATGTCTCTGCCGCGTCATCTGGACTCGATTGCGGCCATTGCCACCGCCCCCGGGCGCGGCGCGGTCGGGATTGTGCGGGTCAGCGGAAAAAATCTGGAGGCGCTGGCGCAGGCAATTTGCGGGCGGCGGCTAGCGTCGCGCGAGGCCACCTACACCGTATTTCTCGATCATGCAGGTCAGGCCATTGACCATGGCCTGGCAATCTATTTCCGTGCCCCCCACTCATTCACCGGCGAGGACGTACTGGAGTTGCAGGCCCATGGTGGGCCGGTGGTGCTACAACTGCTGCTGGCGCGGGTGATCGAAGCGGGGGCTGAGGTCGAGAACATGGGCCAGCAACCCCGGTTGGCAGGATTGCGGGTCGCGCTGCCAGGCGAATTTTCCGAGCGTGCTTTTCTTAACGACAAAATCGACTTGGCGCAGGCGGAAGCGATTGCCGATCTGATCGATGCCAGCACCGAGGCGGCGGCGCGTAGCGCCAGCCGTTCCCTGTCTGGCGCCTTCTCGAAAGAAATCCATGCCCTGCGCGACGCCTTGCTGCAACTGCGTCTGCTGGTGGAGGCAACGCTGGATTTTCCGGAAGAGGAAATCGATTTCCTGCGCAAGGCAGATGCGCAGGGGCAGCTATTGAAGTTGCAGCAAATTCTGCAGGCCGTGGCGCAAAACGCGCACCAGGGGGTCCTGCTGCGTGAAGGCATCAAGGTGGTGATCGCAGGTCAGCCCAACGCTGGCAAGTCGTCGCTCCTGAACGCGTTGGCCGGGGCCGAGCTGGCGATTGTGACGCCGATTGCCGGCACTACCCGCGACAAGGTGCAGCAGACGATCCAGATCGAGGGCGTGCCGGTCCATGTGATTGACACGGCGGGTTTGCGCGACAGTGACGATGAGGTCGAAAGAATTGGTATCGCCCATGCCTGGGATGCTATCGAAACCGCTGACGCCGTATTGTTTTTGCATGATTTGACGCGCCAGGATGCTGACGATTACAAGGCGAATGACGCCGTTATTGCCGCCTCTCTGGCGCAAAAATTGGCTTCCCGGGTGGCGGTTATCGATATCTGGAACAAGGCTGACGCGGTAGTTGCCCCGCGGCGCGATGATGGGCTGATCCTGTCGGCCAAGACCGGCGCCGGCGTAGACAGCTTGCGCCGCAAGTTGCTGGAGCTTGCGGGTTGGCAAGCTGCTCCCGAAGGCATCTATATTGCCCGCCAGCGGCATGTCCAGGCCTTGCGTCGGGTGGCGGACCATTTGATGGAAGCCAGCGCTCATTTGGCGGCTCACGCTGGCGCGCTGGATTTGTTGGCGGAAGAACTTCGCCTGGCTCAGAACGCCTTGAGTGAAATAACCGGAGAATTTACTTCTGACGATCTGCTGGGCGCAATTTTTTCCAGCTTTTGTATCGGCAAATAGCCCGTCTTCAGTGTCCAGCGAAATCGACCAGGGTGAAAAGGGGCAGACCGGCGGCCTTGAGTTTGTCGGAGCCACCAAGCTCCGGCAGGTCCACAATGGCGGCCCCTTCGATTACTTGAGCCCCCAGTTTTTCCAGTAATTTCATGCCGGCCATCATGGTGCCGCCGGTGGCGATCAGGTCGTCAATCAGCAGCACTCGGTCATTCGGCCGGACGGCGTCAGTGTGGAGTTCAACGGTGGCGCTGCCGTACTCCAACTCATAGGTTTCTTCTACCGTGGTGAATGGCAGTTTGCCTTTCTTGCGTATCGGCACGAAGCCCACATTCAGTTCGTAGGCAACCACGGCGCCCAGGATAAAGCCACGCGCATCAACCCCGGCCACCACGTCGGGGCGCATGGTCGGGTCCATGTAGCGATGGACAAAAGCATCGATGAGCACCCGAAATACCTTGGCTTCCTGCAACAGCGGCGTAATGTCGCGAAACTGCACGCCCGGTGCCGGCCAGTCGGATACGGTGCGGATGTGATCTCTGAGGTACTGGTTGACACTGAGGTTTTGCATGGCGCATCGGGCTAGGGTTTGAGCACGTATTGTGCCTTGTGCCGGGCCCTAACCCTTGAGCAATTTCTGCTCGGCTAACACCAGTGATTCGGTCTTGCCCGAGAGAACCAGCGTATCGCCTTCCTCAATCAGGGGATCGGTTGCGATGGCGACGACCTTGCCACCGCGTCGACGCAAGCTGACGATGCGAACCTCCAACCCGTAGCGGGCCAGATGGCTGACCGCTTCGCCAATGCATTTGGCACCCGAGGGCAGTGTCAGGGAGGTCAGGCGTTCCTGGTGCAGTTCATCCGCCGAGTTGTCGTCGGCGCCATGGAAGTAACCTCGTAGCAGGTTGTAGCGCGCATCACGCTGCACCTGTACGATCCGAAGCACGCGTCGCATCGGCACACCGACCAAGGCCAGGGCATGGCTGGCCAGCATTAGCGAGCCCTCAATCGCTTCCGGCACCACCTCGGTCGCGCCCGCTTGCTGCAGCCGCTCGAGATCATGGTCGTCCTGCGTGCGCACGATGACGGGAACCTGGGGTGCATGGGCCCGGGTATGGGCCAGCACCTTCATGGCACTCGGTACTTCAAGGTAAGTGATGACCACGGCACTGGCGCGCGCCAGACCTGCCGCAATCAGTGCCTGGAGGCGGGCAGCATCCCCAAAGACAACCGAGTCGCCAGCGGCGGCGGCCTGGCGCACCCGGTCCGGGTCAAGGTCCAGTGCGATGTAGGGAATGGCTTCGAGTTCCAGCATGCGTGCCAGGTTCTGTCCGCAGCGCCCGAAGCCGCAAATAATCACATGCTTGTTGACGTTGATCGACTTGCGGGCAATGGAGGTCATTTGCAGGGACTGTTGCAGCCACTCGCTACTGACCAGTTTCAGCACAATGCGGTTGCTGTACAGAATGATGAAAGGTGTTGCCAGCATGGACAGCACCATGCTGGCCAGTATCGGATTCAGCAGTGCCGGCGGTACCAGTGCGTTGGTCTGGGCCAGGGTCAGCAGCACAAATCCGAATTCACCGGCCTGCGCCAGATAGAGCCCGGCGCGTAGCGACACACCGGTGGTGGCGCCCAGGCCGCGCGCCAGCAAGGTCACCAGCACGGCCTTGAACAGAACCGGTAGCGTGACCAACAGCAGCACCAGAGGCCATCGCTCCAGCACCGGCCGCCAATCCAGCATCATCCCGATACTGATGAAAAACAGACCCAGCAACACGTCGTGAAACGGCCGGATATCAGTTTCGACCTGCTGTTTGTATTGGGTTTCGGAGATCAGCATGCCGGCAATGAAAGCCCCCAGTGCCAAACTCAAGCCGGCCAATTCGGTCAGCCAGGCCAAGCCCAAAGTGATGAACAACAGGTTGAGCACAAACAGCTCTTCGCTTTTGCGCCGTGCCACCAGGGTCAGCCACCATCGGATCACACGCGGCCCGCCGACGAGGAGCAAGGCAATCAATATCATGGCCTTGAGTGCCGCGACCGCCAGTGTTTCGAACAGCCGCTCGCCAGTGGCGCCCAGCGCCGGGATCAGTACCAGCAGGGGGACCACGGCCAGATCCTGAAACAACAATATTCCCATGACGCGTTTGCCATGTTCCGACTCCATTTCGAGTCGCTCGGTCATCAGCTTGACGACAATCGCCGTGCTGCTCATGGCCAACGCGCTTGACAGTGCCAGAGCCGTTTGCCAACTCATGCCCCATAGATTGGGTGCAACGAGTGCCAAACCCAAAGCCGCCACCGTGCCACCCAGCATGGTCAGAAGGACCTGAAAAGAGCCCAGCCCGAACACGTGGTTGCGCATGGCGCGCAGCTTGGCCAAGTTGAACTCCAGTCCAATGACAAACATCAGGAAGACGACCCCGAACTCACCCAGATGGCGTACCCCGTCGGCATCTTTTGCCACGGCCAGCGCGTTGGGCCCTATCACCACCCCGACCGCCAGATAGCCCAGCATGGGAGGCAGTTTGAGAGACCGGCACGCCACCACCCCCAGCACGGCGGCCAGCAGGTAGAGAAGCGTGAGTTCAAGCGGGCTCATGCCCGGATACTAGCAAGTCGCGCGGTCGTCTATAAAATGGCGCCATGACAAGTCAACACGCGACGGCTCCGACATTTGAGGCGGAACAGGCAATCCGTCTGGCCCGGGAGACACTCGATATTGAAGCAGCGGCGGTGCTGGGCTTGAGGCAGCACTTGGGACCGTCGTTTGCCCACGCCGTGGAGATGATGCTGCGGGTGAGCGGGCGTGTGGTGGTGATGGGGATGGGCAAGAGCGGCCATATCGGGCGCAAGATCGCCGCCACGCTGGCTTCGACCGGCACCCCGGCCATGTTCGTGCATCCGGCCGAGGCCAGTCATGGCGACCTTGGCATGATCAAGCCGGCGGACCTTGTGCTGGCCATCTCGAACAGTGGGGAATCAGAAGAGTTGACGGCCATTCTGCCGGTGCTCAAGCGCATGGGGACACCGCTGATTGCCATGACCGGCAAAGTTGAATCGACACTGGCCCGGCATGCAGACGTGTTTCTGGACTGCGGGGTCGAGAAAGAAGCCTGTCCGCTCAATCTGGCACCTACTGCGAGCACCACGGCGCAACTCGCCCTGGGTGACGCGCTGGCGGTGGCGCTGCTCGATGCGCGGGGTTTCAAAGCCGAGGATTTTGCAAGGTCTCACCCCGGCGGCGCCCTGGGGCGCAAGCTGCTCACCCACGTCAGCGATGTGATGCGCTCGGGCGATGCGGTGCCCAAAGTCGCGCCGCAGGCCAGTTTCAGCGAGTTGATGCGGGAGATGAGCATCAAGGGCCTGGGAGCGACGGCGATTGTGGACGACCAAGGAAAAGTGCTGGGGATTTTTACCGATGGCGATTTGCGCCGATTGGTGGAGAAAGGCATCGATTTGCGCGCCACCACGGCACAGCAGGTCATGCATCCCAAGCCCAGCACCATCTCCCGTGACGCCTTGGCGGTGGAAGCGGCCGAGCTGATGGAACACCGCTGCATTACCAGTGTGCTGGTGCTGGACGAGGCCGGCCAATTGTGTGGCGCCCTCAACAGCAACGACTTGATGCGAGCCAAAGTGATATGACCCCCGCGCTCAATTTCCCTCCGGAGTTGTTGCTCAAGGCGCAGGGCATACGGGTGGTTTTCCTTGACGTGGACGGGGTTCTGACTGACGGCGGCCTGTATTTCACAGAGAGCGGCGAAACGATCAAGCGTTTTCATACACTTGACGGCCATGGTCTGAAACTACTTCAACGGGTTGGCATCACCCCGGCGGTGATTACCGGACGCGATTCCAAGGCGCTGCGTTTGCGCCTTGCCGCCCTGGGTATCGAACAGGTGCACTATGGCACCGAGGACAAGTGCCCGGCCGCCGAGCAAACCCTCAAGGCCTTAGGGTTGGACTGGTGCCAGGCTGCGGCGATGGGTGACGATTGGCCGGATTTGGCCGTGATGCGGCGCTGTCTGTTTGCCTGCGCACCGAGCAACGCCCACCTGGAGGCCCGGGCGATGTCGCATTACGTGACCAAGGCCGCTGGCGGCCAGGGGGCCGTCAGGGAGCTGTGTGATTTGTTGCTGGTTGCCAGTGGCAAGTACGCTGGCCTGTTGGCGGAGAGCACGCGGTGATTGAGCTATTGCGCACCGGTTGGAAGCAACTGTCGCTTTATCTTCCGGTCGTTCTCATGGGTGTGCTGGCGCTTGGGACCTACTGGCTGGTTCGGAGTACGCCGCAGTTGCTGGCGCCCGAGCCTGCGCCACCGGCCCGGCATGAACCTGACTACTTCATGCGTAAATTCTCCGTCAAAACGTTCGATGACGCCGGACGCTTGAAAAGCGAGGTGATGGGATCAGATGCCCGTCATTTCCCGGACACAGACACACTCGAAATTGATTTGGTTCGAATCCGTTCCTTTGACCAGGGTAATCGCCTGACTACCGCGACTGCCAAACGCGCCGTGACCAATGGCGATGCTTCGGAAGTCCAGTTATTCGGCGATGCTCGCGTGGTGCGCGAACCAGGCCTGGACAATAGCGGACAGGCGCAACTGCGTAGCGAGTTTCGCGGCGAGTTTTTACATGCGTTCCTGAATACCGAGCGCATCAAGTCGCACCAACCGGTGGAATTGATACGCGGCAACGATCGGTTCACAGCCGACGCCATGGATTTTGACAACCTTGACCGCGTGCTGCTGCTCAAGGGCCACGTCAAAGGCACGCTAAAGCCGGACGTTGCCAAATAACCCCAACCGAAGACCGCTGTGTCCAAACTGGTTTTTATCACCGGCGCATCAAGCGGCATTGGTCAAGCGCTGGCGTGGCGTTTTTATCAGGCCGGCTATTCTCTGGGCTTGGTGGTGCGTCGTGTCGCGGAGACTGAAGCGTGGGTTAAGGAGCATCAGCTTAGCGTGGCGCGCTATCAAATCTACAGTGCCGATGTCTCTATACCTGACAGCGTCGTGACGGCCGGACAGGATTGCCTGATGCGCCAGGGGATTCCCGACGTGGTGATCGCGTGCGCTGGCATCAGCATTGGCGTGGATACCAGCCAGCGCTCGGATATCGAGGTCATCGCCAGAACCTTTGCCATCAACAACACCGGTACGACAGCAACTTTTCACCCTTTTCTCAAACCCATGGTTGAACGCGGATCGGGTGTGGTGGTTGGAATTGGCAGCGTGAATGGTATCCGGGGCTTCCCGGGTCATGGTGCGAATTGCCCCAGCAAGGCAGCCCTGATCAGCTATTGCGAGTGTCTGCGTGGCGAACTGCGTGGTACGGGTGTGAAAGTGGTGACCCTGTGCCCGGGCTATATCAATACGCCTTTGACACAGAAGAATAGCTACAGCATGCCGTTCTTAATGCGCGCGGATGACTTTGCCGAAAAGGCGTTCCGAGCCATAGAGGCGGGCGTAAGTTACCGCGTGATTCCCTGGCAAATGGGGGTGGTCGCCAAGCTGCTGCGGCTTATTCCCAACCGGTTGTTCGACAAAATATTTGCCGGGCGCCCGCGAAAACCTCGCAGTACCAACGCCTGATCGCTTGCAACATGCGCCGGTTGGCGCAATGAAAAAGGGCCACGCGGGCCCTTTCAAGTTCTTTATCTGGCGTTTGCCAGGTCAGCTTAGTAGCTGCTGCGGCCACCGCCGTAACCACCACCGCCGCCGCCGCCACTACGGCCACCGCCGGCGCCACCGCCGTAACCGCCGCCGCCACTACGGCCACCGCCAGCGCCACCGCCGTAACCGCCGCCGCCGCCAGCACCGCCACCGAAGCCACCACCACCGGTGCGGGGAGGACGAGCTTCCATCGGACGGGCTTCGTTGACCACCAGACCGCGACCACCGTATTGTTGACCGTTCATGCCACTGATGGCGGCTTGCGCCTCAGCATCACTGCCCATTTCCACAAAGCCGAAGCCTTTGGAGCGGCCGGTGTCGCGCTCCATCATGACCTTGGCGCTGGTGACCGTACCGTGTGCAGCAAATGCTTGCTGCAGGTCTTCGTCACGGAAAGTGTAGGGCAGGTTGCCCACGTAAAGTTTGTTGCCCACGAAAGGACTCCTCAAAATGACTCAAAACGCGATGGAGTCGAAAACCGCAATTAACCCGCAATCAACAAACCAATGTAGACTTAAAGCAGACGCGAAACTGACTAAACACCGCAAGCTTGTATAACCGATTTTTGGCAATACGAGCGCATTATGCGTCAACTTTAATAGTTTCACAAATTTTTTGCTGAAAGACCAAAATTAGTGTAGGCTGGCGGCTCAGGGTTCGGGTCGCGCGGAGCCCTGCATTCCTACCAGTTGGCTTCCCGATCCGGTGAGGCGCTAATTTTGTGAATTGACAGGTCGGCACCGTCAAATTCTTCTTCCTGGCTCAGGCGCAGGCCCATTGTCAACTTGAGCAGGCTGTAGATCATCAGTCCTCCCAGCACGGCCCAGGCCACGCCCAAGCTGGTGCCTATCAATTGTCCGCCAAGCGTGATACCGCCCAGGCCACCCAAAGCTTTGCTGCCAAAAATACCCGCTGCCAGTCCACCCCAGGTGCCGCACAGGCCGTGCAACGGCCAAACGCCCAGCACGTCGTCGATCTTCCATTTGTTTTGCGTCAGCGTGAACATGAAGACAAAGATGCCGCCCGCCACGGCACCCACAACCAATGCACCCAAGGGATGCATCAAATCAGAGCCGGCGCACACCGCCACCAAGCCGGCCAGCGGACCATTGTGCACAAAGCCGGGGTCGTTTTTGCCCGCGATCAATGCCGCCAGCGTGCCGCCCACCATCGCCATCAAGGAATTGACTGCCACCAGACCCGAGATTTTGTCCAGGGTTTGCGCGCTCATCACGTTGAAGCCAAACCAGCCTACGGTCAGCACCCAAGCCCCCAACGCCAGAAAAGGAATGCTGGAGGGTGGATGGGCCGAGATCGCGCCATCCTTGCGGTAGCGGTTGCTGCGGGCGCCCAGCAGGATGACGGCGGGCAAGGCAATCCAGCCGCCCAGCGCATGCACCACAACGCTGCCGGCAAAATCATGAAACTCCGCCCCCGTGAGGGCCTTGATCCAGGCCTGTACGCCGAGGTGCTGGTTCCACACAATGCCTTCGAAGAAGGGATAGATAAAACCCACAATCACGGCGGTCGCGATCAACTGCGGCCAGAATTTGGCGCGCTCGGCAATGCCGCCCGAGATGATGGCGGGAATGGCTGCGGCAAAAGTAAGCAGGAAGAAGAACTTGACCAGTTCGTAGCCGTTCTTCATTGCCAGTTGTTCCGCTCCGACAAAGAAGCTGGTGCCGTAAGCGACGCCGTAGCCAACCACGAAATAGACCACCGTGGAAACCGAAAAGTCCACCAGGATCTTGACCAGGGCATTGACCTGGTTCTTGCGTCGCACGGTGCCAAGCTCCAGAAACGCAAAACCGGCGTGCATGGCCAGCACCATGACTGCGCCCAGAAGAATGAACAGGGTGTCTGCGCCCTGTTTTAGTGCTTCCATGAAAACCTCTTTGAATGAAATGAGTTGTATTGGTGCGTAAATTCGGATGAATTGCACAACGCACCAAACTAAAGCAAAAAGCGCGCCAAAACGTTGACAATAAGCCCATAACTGTGCAAATACTTGCCGGAACGAGCCAAGTTCGGGGAAGCGATACGGATAATTGTGAAGACAACGAATTTGCCCGGCCGGGCCAGGGTTGCTATACTGCACCAGCGCCGATTTGCTACAGCTTGCGGGCGCTTAATAAGTTCAGCTAAAGACGCCTGCCAGCCCGGCCTCGCCTTTAGCGACGCCGGGTTTTTATTTGATGATTGCCACGCCACAGTCCATGCACTTTGCCGCCGTCTTGCTATTGCAAAGCGGTGCACAGATCCGCGACTACTCTTTGAGCTTCGAGACCTATGGCGCGCTCAATGCCGACAAATCCAACGCGGTGCTGATCTGTCACGCGCTGAATGCCTCGCACCATGTGGCCGGCGTATATCCGGGGCAGGACCGGTCCGAGGGCTGGTGGGACAATATGATCGGTCCTGGCAAGTCGCTCGACACCGACAAGTTCTTCGTTATCGGGGTCAACAACCTGGGCTCCTGCTTCGGCTCCACCGGCCCGATGCACACCAACCCGGACACGGGCCGTGTCTACGGCGCCGATTTTCCCGTGGTTACCGTCGAGGACTGGGTGAACGCCCAGGCCCGCTTGCTGGACGCCCTCGGGATCGAGACGCTTGCGGCGGTGATGGGCGGTTCCCTGGGCGGCATGCAAGCGCTGAGTTGGACACTGCAATACCCGCAACGCGTGCGCCACGCCGTGGTGGTGGCCAGTGCCCCCAATCTGACGGCCGAGAACATTGCCTTCAACGAGGTGGCACGCCGCGCCATCGTGACCGATCCGGATTTTCATGGCGGCCATTTCTATGCGCTGGGCGTTATCCCGAAGCGCGGTCTGCGCATTGCCCGCATGATTGGCCACATCACCTACCTCAGTGACGACGTCATGAACGAAAAGTTTGGCCGCCAGTTGCGAGCCGCCACCCAAGACGGGGAGCCGGGCGAGTACCTTTACAGCACCCTGGAAGCTGAGTTTCAAATCGAAAGCTATCTGCGCTACCAGGGCGACAAGTTTGCCGACTACTTTGATGCCAACACCTATTTGCTGATCACCCGGGCGCTCGACTACTTTGACCCGGCCCGCACCTATGGCGGCGATCTGAGCCACGCGCTGGCCCGCGCCAGCTGCAAGTTCCTGCTGGTGAGCTTCACCACCGACTGGCGTTTTGCGCCCAAACGCAGCCGTGAGATCGTTAAGGCCTTGCTCGACAACCGACGCGACGTGAGCTACGCCGAGATCGACGCTCCGCACGGGCATGATGCGTTCTTGCTCGACGACGCGCGCTATATGGCGGTGGTGCGCTCCTATTTCGACGGCATTGGCAAAGAGCTGGGAGCAACATCATGAGCGATCTGGCCACTCTGCAGACCCTTGCCAAGTTGGTGCCCGAGGGTTCGCGCGTGCTGGACCTGGGTTGCGGCGACGGCGCCATGCTGGCTTATTTGCAGCAGGCGCGTGGCTGCACCGGCTACGGTATCGAGATCGACGACGCCAACCTGCTGGCCTGCGTCAAGCGCGGGGTCAACGTCATCCAGCTTAACCTCGACGAAGGCCTGTCCTTGTTTGACGACGCCTCGTTCGACGTGGTGCTGCAAATCGACACCTTGCAGCACTTGCGCAACGCTGAGGTGATGCTGCGCGAAACCGTGCGTGTGGGTCGCATCGGCGTCGTCGCCTTCCCCAACTTTGCGCACTGGCCAAATCGGCTGAGCGTGTTGCGCGGGCGCATGCCGGTAACCCGTCGCCTGCCCTACCAGTGGTACGACACGCCCAATATCCGCGTCGGCACGCATGCCGATCTGGCCGTGCTGGCGCAGCGCAGCAACTTGCGTGTGCTCGACAGCTTCGGCCTTCAGGACGGGCGGACCGTCCGCTTTGCGCCCAATTTGCGGGCCGGCACTTCGGTCTATACCTTGTCGCGCTAAACGGCTTTGACTTCGTTGGCGACGTCAGCCTGGAAGTCGGCGCCTTGAAGGGCTCCGGCGGAACTGTCGCCGGGCATCGAGTTGGAATAGATCTCCCGAAAAGTTGCCACAATCTGCGCCAGCGGCAGGTCGTTGAAAGTGCCGCGTTGTCTGACGTACTCCATGTGCCGGTTGCCGGCGCGGTCGAACGGGTGGTAAATCGAGTCTCTGATGCCGTCGAACTCCAGCGGCAGCAGCCCGAATTTCTCGCACAATTGCAGGTTGAAAGCCGGCGTTGCCTTGCGCCAGGCGCCGTCCAGCCAGAGGTCGGCATAGCCGTGCCAGGCGAAGATGTCTGTTTTCATGGCCTGGCGCAGGCGTTCGGTGGAGAGGTGGTTGCGCACGTCGGCAAAGCCCAGGCGGGCTGGAATGCCCGCGGCACGGCAGGCTGCGGCGAGCAGCGTGGCCTTGGTCAAGCACCAGCCAAAGCCGGCCGCCAGCACGCTGCTGGCTTTCATGCCCGAGGCCGACAGGTCGATGCGGTAAGGGTCGTAGCGAAAACCGTCCCGCACCGCGTAGTACAGGGCGACGGCGCATTCCCGCTGGCTGGTCCCGTTGCCGTGTTGTTGGGCGAAGGCTTGAACCGCCGGGTGGTCGCTGTCGATCAGGGAGGTCGGCTTGAGCGTGTCGGGATCCGGCGAGTTGGGGTTCATGGCGCACCACGGAGTCAGGGTAGGGCGATTTTACCGATGCCCCGGACGCCGCAGGGGCGCGGCCAGCGCTGTATATTGCAGAACCCACGACAACCGATTTCCACCATGACCCGATCCGAAGCCATAGCGCTGGCGCACACGCAATTCGACTCCGGCGAGTTCCAGCAAACCCTGGCGCGCCGCATCGCCATGCCGACCGAGAGCCAGAACCCGGAGCGCGGCGCGGTGCTGGCCAGCTACCTGGAGGCCGAGCTGCGCCCGGCGTTGCAGGCCATGGGTTTTAGTTGCCAAACACTGACGCACGCGCAAGCCAAAGCCCCGTTCCTGTTTGCCCGGCGGATTGAAGATGCCAGTCTGCCCACCGTGTTCGGCTACGGCCATGGCGACGTTATTCGGGGTCAGGAGTCTGAGTGGAAAGAAGGCTTGTCACCCTGGCACTTAAGCGAGCGCGACGGCCTCTGGTATGGCCGCGGCATTGCCGACAACAAAGGCCAGCACGCGGTCAATCTGCAAGCGCTGGCGAACGTGCTGAAGGCGCGCGGCAAGCTGGGCTTCAACGCCAAGCTGCTGATCGAGATGGGCGAGGAGGTCGGCTCGCCCGGTCTGCGCGCGCTGTGCCAAAGCCACAAGGATTTGTTCCAGGCCGACGTCATGATCGCCTCCGACGGCCCGCGCCTGAGCGCCCAGCGACCGACCGTGTTCCTCGGTTCGCGCGGGGCTCTCAACTTCGATCTGAGCATCGAAGCCCGCCCCGGCGCGCACCATTCGGGCAACTGGGGCGGTCTGATCTCGAACCCCGGCATCCAACTGGCGCATGCCATCGCCAGCATCGTCTCCCCGACCGGGCAAATCCGTATTCCGGAGTGGGTGCCAAGCGCATTGCCGCCGGCGGTGCGGCGCGCCCTGGCCGACTGCGAGGTGGATGGCGGCAGCGACGGCCCCAGCATAGAGCCGGGCTGGGGCGAGCCCGGCCTGTCACCGGCCGAGCGCGTTTTCGGCTGGTGCTCTTTTGAAGTGCTGGCCTACAAGACCGGCAATCCCGAGACGCCGGTGAATGCCATTCCGGCGCGCGCCTGGGCCCGTTGCCAGTTGCGCTTCGTGGTCGGCATAGCCCCCGACAACATCCTGCCGGCGCTGCGCCGCCACCTCGACCGCCAGGGCTTCCCCATGGTGCAGGTGGTGTCGGCGCGTGATGAAGTGTTTCAGGCCACGCGCCTGGATCCGGACGATCCTTGGGTCCAGTGGGTGCTGGCGTCGATTGCTGCCAGCAGCGGGAAAAAACCGGCTTTGCTGCCGAATCTGGGCGGCTCGCTGCCCAACGATATCTTTACCGATGTGCTGGGCCTGCGCACCCTCTGGGTGCCGCACTCCTACCCGGGCTGTTCGCAGCATGCCCCCAATGAGCATTTGCCCAGCGCGTTGTTGCGCGAGGCGCTGGGCATCATGACCGGCCTGTACTGGGATCTGGGCGATGGCAACACGCCGCAGCGAGCCTGACTTTGACAACTTCGAATGATTGCGCACCATGAACGTTGACTACAAAAACTTTTGCCGGCTTGCCGACCTGGCCGACTCGCAGGACTTTCTGACCCAAATCCGCCGCCACCTGCACCAGCACCCGGAGCTGTCCTTCAAGGAGCTTGCCAGCGCCGAACTGGTCGCCCTGCGGCTGGGCGAATGGGGCTATGAAGTGACCCGCAACATCGGCGGCCACGGCGTGGTCGGTCGGCTCAAACAGGGCGACGGCAGCCGCAGTGTCAGCCTGCGCGCCGACATGGATGCGCTGCCGATCCTGGAAGAAAATGACTGCGCGCACGCCAGCCAGAATACCGGCGTCATGCATGCCTGTGGCCATGACGGCCACACCGCCATGCTGCTGGGGGCGGCGCGCCAACTGGCCAAAACACGCAACTTCTCGGGCACCGTCAATCTGGTTTTTCAACCGGCCGAAGAAGCCGGCCGCGACAGCGGCGCCCAGCGCATGATTGCCGACGGTTTATTCGAGCGCTTCCCCTGCGACGCCATTTTTGGTTTGCACAACCACCCGGGCTACCCGGTGGGCACCTTCATGTTCGGCAGCGGGCCTTTCATGTCGGCATCCGACAGCGTCTTCATCACGGTCCATGGCCGCGGCGGCCATGCGGCGCGTCCGCACCTGACGGTAGACCCGGTGCTGATCGCCGGCAGCCTGGTGATGGCCCTGCAAACGGTGGTGTCGCGCAATATCGACCCGACGCAAACCGCCATCGTCACCGTTGGCACACTCAATGCCGGCATCGCGCCCAATGTCATTCCCGAGTTCGCCAGCATGGGTCTGAGCGTGCGCTCTTTCAGTGCCGAGGTGCGCGAGCGGCTGCGCACGCGCATCACTGAACTTGTGACGCTGCATGTGCAAGGCTATGGCGGCACGGTCGAGATCGACTACCAGCAAGGCAATCCGGTGGTCGTCAACAGTGCTGCCGAAACCGCTTTTGCGCTGAGCGTGGCCAAAGAGCTGGTCGGTCCGGCGCGTACCATTGCGCCCTTTGGGCCGGTCACCGGCAGCGAAGACTTTGCCTACTACCTACAGCGCAAACCGGGCTGTTTTCTGCGCCTGGGCAATGGCGAGGGCGGCGCCATGCTGCACAACGCCAAGTACGACTTCAACGACAACAATCTGACCATTGGCGCTGCTTACTGGACGCGGTTGGTGGAGAAGTTTCTGGCGCAAGGGGTGACCGGCGCTTAAGCAGCGGCGCCGGCAAATACCTCACTGCGTGGAATGTTTCTGGCGGCTGTGCTAAAGTTTCCCGGTCGGGGTTTCAGCTCCCCGGCATCGGGCTCAGCAGAGCCCCAAGACGGTGTCCCGTCCAATGGCTGCAACCTTGATTGGACTTACCATGGACACCCCAAATCCGTCTCTATTTTCGACTGCCAACGCACCTGCCACTTCCTGCGCACCGGCCGAAACGGCCGCCAAGGCGGCTGGCAGCGCCACCCGCTGGGTGACCCGCGAGCACCCCAGAATCGACCGCATTGCCTGCCCCTGGCTGCTGTGCCGTTTTGTCGATGCCGATGCGCAATTCCTGTACCTGCCGACGGCGCAGGTGCGTGCCGTGGCGCATGCGCAAAACGCCACGCCTTATGACGTCAACGCCGACGTGGCCGACACGCCCTTTACCCATGACGGCGCGCTGTGCAGTTTTGATGCCTTCATCAAAATCTACCGCCTGGGCAATGACTCGGCACTGGCCAAACTGGCGGACATTGTGCGCGGGGCGGATACCGACCGGCTGGAGCTCGCGCCGCAGGCGGCCGGCTTGCTGGCCGTATCGCTGGGCATGTCGCGCACCTGCCCCGAGGATCACGCCATGCTGGAGGCCATGATGCCGGTTTACGATGCCCTCTACGCCTGGTGCCGCGACGCGGTGGCCGGAACCGACGAACAGCACAACTGGAAGCCCGCATGAAGGCGCAACAGGCAGCGCCGGACCTTGTGGCGGCTGCCGCAGCCAGCCGTCCAGCGCTGCCTGCGGTGTCTTTTTTTGCCGCCCTGAAGTTCTGGCTCAAACTGGGCTTCATCAGCTTTGGTGGTCCGGCCGGGCAGATTGCCATCATGCACCGCGAGCTGGTGGAAGAAAAACGCTGGATCTCGGAGGGCCGTTTCCTGCATGCCTTGAACTACTGCATGCTGCTGCCGGGTCCGGAGGCACAGCAACTGGCCACCTACATCGGCTGGCTGATGCACCGCAGTTGGGGCGGCATCGTGGCCGGGGGCTTGTTTGTGCTGCCCTCGCTGTTTATCCTGATTGGCCTGAGTTGGGTCTATGTGGCCTTTGGCAGCGTACCCTGGGTGGCGGGTCTGTTGTACGGCATCAAGCCGGCCGTCGCCGCCATCGTCTTGCAGGCAGTGCATCGTATCGGTTCGAAGACATTGAAAACGCCCTCGGCAGCCCCTTTGCTGTGGGCCATAGCCGTTGCCAGTTTTGCCGCAATTTCATTTTTCGACATCCCTTTTCCGTGGGTGGTGTTGATCGCGGCACTGATCGGCTGGTTCGGTCAGCGCTGGTTGCCGCGCCAGTTTTCCGCCGCCGGCGGACATGGCACTGCCAGGGCGCAGCAGGGGATGCACCGGCGCGCCCTGATCGACGACGATACGCCCACGCCCATCCATGCACGCTTCAAAAAATCCCGCCTGGCCAGCGTGCTGGCAGTGGGTGCCCTGCTCTGGCTGCTGCCCATGGGCGGGCTCGTCGCCTGGCAGGGCTGGAGCGGCGCCTTGACGCAAATGGGCTGGTTCTTCACCAAGGCTGCGCTGCTGACTTTTGGCGGCGCTTACGCCGTGCTGCCTTATGTCTACCAGGGCGCGGTGGAGCACTTCGCCTGGTTGAGCGGGCCGCAGATGATGGACGGCCTGGCTCTTGGCGAAACCACGCCCGGCCCGTTGATCATGGTGGTGGCGTTTGTCGGCTTCGTCGGCGGCTGGGGCAAGCAGGTGCTGGGTCCGGAGGCGCTGTTTCTGGGTGCTGCGCTGGCGGCCACGGTCGTCACCTGGTTTACTTTTCTGCCCTCGTTCCTGTTCATTCTGGCCGGTGGTCCGCTGGTTGAATCAACCCACGGCAAGCTTCAGTTCACCGCGCCACTGACCGCCATCACCGCCGCCGTGGTCGGGGTCATTGCCAGCCTCGCGCTGTTTTTTGTCGCGCATATCGCCTACCGCAACGGCGCTGGCGGCAGCTTCCTGGCAAGGTTTGACTGGGCCGCGCTGGCGCTGGCACTCAGTGCTGCGGTGGCCCTGCTGCGTTACAAGCTGGGCGTCATCACCGTGATTACGGCGTGCGCACTGGCCGGCTGGGGGTTGCGGGCCATGGGCTGGGCTTGAGGCTGCGCTTCGGGTATTCACCGATGGCTGGGTATTGCGACAACAGTACACTAGTGTATTGAAAACAGCATTCAACACCAACAGACCGCAGTTTTCGGTAGGCGGGGAGAACTCTCAGAGATGACACTCTTGCTTGACATTGCCATCCCTTTGCTGGCACTCTACATGCTGTTTCTGCTCTGGTATGGCGGCAATGGCAAGCCGCTGCGACCGGACGAAATCGAAGCGTTTTTCGAAGCCATCGGCAAACTGGCCCTGACCGATGGCGACAAGGAAATGATTCCTGAAATTCGACGCTTGCTGGCCAAGGACGACGGCAAGGAGTTTGTCATGCAAAACCTGGTGCGCTACCGTCCGAAAGCCTTGTACCCGGCCGGTTACAGCTACAACGACGATCCCAGGGCCGCTGACCAACGCTATGGCAAAGCCATCCTGGGGCCTTTGCTGCGCCAGGGCAGCCTGCCGGTCTTTATCGCCAGGCGTTGCGGCAGCTTCATCGAACCCGAGGGTGCCGATGTCTGGCACTACGTTGCCATGGTGCGCTACCGCAGCCGGCGCGACTTCCTGCGCTTCGCGCTGGCGATTCAAAGCCAAGGCATCGTGGTCCACAAATGGGCCGCGCTGGAGAAGACGCATATCTTCCCGGTGCAGCCTGTGGTCAGCCTGATTTTCGTGCGCAGCGCGGTGGCCGGCTTGCTGACATTGCTCGGTGCGGCTCCTTTTCTGCTGCTTCGCTGGCCGGGCTTGGCGTGAACGATTTCAGCGAAGAAGAGACGCGCCAATGAAGCTGCGTAAAACCCTGATTGCCGCTGCCGTCGCGCTGACGGCGGTTGCAGCCGTAGGCTACGCCAATCGCATCACCATTTTGCAGTACTCGCTGGGCTGGTACACCGACATCCGCTGGCCGCGCGACGCCAACAAGCCGGTGCCCTGGATGGCCGGGCCAAGCCAGGCCGACCAGCCGCTGGCCGAGCGGCCGCCCAATATCGTCATCATCCTGGCCGACGATCTGGGGTCCAACGACGTGACGACCCGGGGCGGTGGCTACGCGGCGCAAGGCGCGCCCACGCCCCACATCGATTCCATCGCCCGCGACGGTGTGCGTTTCGACCAGGGCTATGCCGGCGCCGCCGTCTGCACGGTGTCGCGCGCCGCCCTCCTGACCGGACGCTACCCGTGGCGCTTCGGCCTGGAGTTCACGCCGATACCGGGCGCCATGGGTCGGGTGGTGGGCAAGCTGTATGCCGATGCCGACCCCCTGCATCCGCCCATCTTCGACCCGCAGAAAGCGGCGCAAGTCAAGGACTTCAACGACCTGGGCATGCCCGCCTCCGAGCAAACCATTGCGGAACTGCTGAAACCCCGCGGCTACCACACCATCCACATCGGCAAATGGCATCTGGGCAGCACGCCCGAGATGCGCCCCAACAACCAGGGCTTCGATGAGAGTCTGTTCATGGAGAGCGGGCTCTACCTGCCCGAGAACGACCCCAATGTCGTCAACTCCAAACAGGACTTCGATCCGATTGACCAGTTCCTCTGGCCCAATATGCGCTTTGCCACCAGCTACAACGGCGGCAAGTGGTTCGAGCCCGCCAGGTACCTCACCGACTACTACACCGACGAGGCCGTCACAGCCATCAAGCGCAACAAGAACCGGCCGTTCTTCCTGTATCTGGCGCACTGGGGCGTGCACACGCCGCTGCAAGCCAGCAAGGCTGACTACGATTCCCTGCTGACCATTGCCGACCACAGGCGCCGCGTTTATGCAGCGATGGTCAAGTCGGTGGACCGCAGCGTGGGGCGAGTGTTGCAGACGCTGCGCGAGCAGGGGCTGGAGGACAACACCATCGTCATTTTCACCAGCGACAACGGCGCCCCCGGCTACATCGGATTGCCCGAAGTGAACAAGCCTTACCGGGGCTGGAAGCTGACCCAGTTCGAGGGCGGTGTGCGCGTGCCCTATGTCGCCAAGTGGCCGGGCCACATCGTCGCCGGCACCCAGTACCAGGCGCCGGTGTCCAACATCGACATCCTGCCGACGCTGGCCGCCGCCGCCGGCGCCAGTCTGCCGACCGACCGCGTGATCGATGGCGTCAACCTGCTGCCTTTCCTTGGCAAGGATGCGCCGGCGCCGCCGCCGCGCGCCCTGTTCTGGCGCGACGGCCCCCTGCGCACAGTGCAGGAGGGCGGCTGGAAGCTGATTCGCTCCGAGCGGCCGAAGAAGGACTGGCTGTTCAACCTCAACGACGACCCCACCGAAAAGATCAACCTGGCGGCCACCCAGCCACGGAAACTGGCGCAACTGAAGGCCTTGCTGCAAGCGCACCACGCCGGCATGCCGGCGTCGCTCTGGCCGTCATTTCTGCAGGCTCCGGTGTACATAGACAAAACGCTGGACCAGCCCAAGACAGCCGACGACGAGTACAGCTACTGGTCCAATTGAAAGCCAGGCCCGCAACGTCATGAACAAGTCAGAAACAAGTGCTTCGTCCCGCTGGCTAGTGGGCCTCAAGGGGGTCTTGCTTGCCCTGTTCGGCCTGGTCCTGCTCCTTGGTGGCGTCTTGTACGTCAAGGCTGAGCACATCGTGCTGGGTGCCGAGGCCTATATCTACGGCTATCCGCTGGTCATCATGGACGTCACCCGGGCCAATGCGGTGTCGACGCAAGGCCCGGAAAACCAGTTGCACCGGGTGCGCCAGTTTCCCGAGGCCGGCTTCAAGGAAGTGGTTCGGCCCAACGCCGATACGCTCTACACCAGCGGCTTCATCGACATGGCCAAGGGGCCTTGGGTGTTCGAGATGGGGGCCAACGACCAGCGCTATGAAGTGATGCCTTTCATGGACGCCTGGACCAACGTCTTCGCGGCGCCCGGCACGCGTACCCTGGGCGCGGCAGGTGGCCGCTTTCTGCTGGTGGGGCCGGGCTGGCAAGGCCAGACCCCGACCGGGCTGACGCTGCTGCGTTCTCCGACCCAGATGGTGTGGCTGATCGGACGCACGCAAACCAACGGTGTCGCCGACTACCCTCTGGTGCACCGTCTGCAAGACGGCATCAAGCTGCGCGCCCTGACCGCTTGGCAGGCCGACCCCGGTGGTGCCGAAAAAATTTCGGCTACTTGGCAACCCGCTGCGGGCAAGCCGCTGCCGCCGGTGCAGCAGATGCAGGCCATGAGCACGCAGACCTTTTTCAACCGTCTGGCGCGGCTGCTGGTGGCCAACCCGCCGGCAGCGGCCGACGGCCCGATGCTGGTCAAACTCTCGCGCATCGGCATCGCACCGGGGCAGCCGCCGCACTGGAGCCTGCTGGAGCGCTGGAGCGTCGCCCTGGGGCGCTGGATCGCGGACTTCACGGTCGCCAAGGAGCTGAAAAAGACGCGCGACCTGGTACGCGGCTGGCAGACGCCACCGGCCATGTTGGGCAACTACGGCACCTTCTACAACACCCGCGCCGTGGTCGCCATGGTCGGCCTGGGCGCCAACCTGCCGGCCGACGCCGTCTATCCCAACACGCGCTTCGACGGCACGGGGCAGGCGCTGGACGGAAGTCACCGCTACCGTCTGCATTTCAAGGCCGGCGAACTGCCGCCGGTGCATGCCTTCTGGTCGATCACGGCCTATGGCGCCGACGACTTCTTTCTCGACAACGCTGTCCATCGCTATGCCCTGGGCGACCGCGACCCGCTGCGCTACAACGCCGACGGATCGCTCGATTTGCTGGTGCAGGCCGCGCCGCCCGAAGGCGACCAAAAAAACAACTGGCTGCCGGTGAAGGAGGGCCAACCCTTTCTGCTGAATGCGCGGCTCTACTGGCCCAAGACGCCAGCATTGAACGGCCAGTGGGGCATGCCGGCGGTCGAGCGCGTCGACTGATTCGTCACTACACTGGCGCTCAGGCAACGCCGAGAACCCAAGCCATGCAAGCCCTCAACCCGACCGACTCCGCCTTTCTGTGGATGGAAACGCGCCATCAACCGATGCATGTGGCGGGCCTCAACCTGTATACGCCGCCGCCTGGCGCCGGCCCTGATTTCATCGCCGAACTGCTGGCCGAGTGGCGCCAGCATCTGGCGGCCCTGTCGCCTTTCAATCTGCGCCCCGTTCTGCGGCTGGGCCTGTGGTACTGGGAGGAGGACGAAGAATTCGAACTGGACTACCACCTGCGGCATCTGGCTTTGCCGCGGCCCGGACGCATCCGGGAACTGCTGGCCATGGTGTCGCGCCTGCACGGCAACCTGATGGACCGCAACCGCCCGCTGTGGGAGGCGTACCTGATCGAAGGTTTGCCGGAGGGCCGCTTTGCCACCTACATCAAAATCCATCATGCCCTGGTGGACGGCGTCAGCGGCGCCAGAATCATGGCGCAAGGTTTGTCACTGACCGCCGAAGAAAACAAGCCGCCGCTGTGGGCGCAGCAATACGAGCAGCAGAGCACTTCCAACCGGTCGCCGCCGGGCCTGCTGGCGCAACTGGCCAATGCCGCGCGCGCCGGGCGCGAGATCCTGCCGGGCATCGGCAGCGGGCTGTTGGACCTGCTGCACCTGGGCCAGGGCGACGACGCGGCGGCGCTGCCGTTCCAGGCGCCGCCGACGCCTTTCAACGTCGAGATATCGGGCTCCCGGCGTTTTGCCGCGCAGTCCTATTCGCTGGCGCGTTTCAAGCGCATTGGCGAGGCCGCCGGGGCCACCGTCAACGATGTCACGCTGGCGATTTGTGCCGGCGCCCTGCGCAAGTACCTGCAAGCGCAAAAGGCGTTGCCGAGGAAGCCGCTGATTGCCATGGTCCCGGTCTCGCTGCGGGGCGAGACCGATGCCGGCGGCAACCAGGTCTCGCTGCTGCTGGCGAATCTGGCCACCCATCTGCGTGATCCGCTCAAGCGTCTGGCGCGCATCGTGCAATCGACCAGCCAGGCCAAGGAGCGGCTCAGGAGCATGCCGCGCCTGCAAAAACTGGCGCACGGCATCACCTCGATTTCCCCCATGGGGGCTGCCATGCTGACCGGCAGCGCCAAGCAGCACCCGCTGTTCAACGTCATCATCTCGAACGTTCCGGGTGCGCGTGAAACACTGTTCCTGAACGGCGCCCGGCTCGACGAGGTCTACCCGGTTTCAATTCCCACGCAGTACCTGGCGCTCAACATCACGATCAGCGGCTACGCCGACAAGCTGGGCTTCGGCTACATTGCCTGCCGCCGCTCGGTGCCGGCTTTGCAGCGCATGCTGGACTACACCGACGAGTCGATTGCCGAGCTGGAACAGGCGCTGCTGCCTTCGCGCGCCAAGGCAAAGGCCACGCCGGCCAAAAAGCCGGCGCGCAAAAAGGCAAAATCCAGCCAGTGAATCAAGACTTCCCCATCCGCTATGTCAACCCGGTGTTTCGCCCGCCCAGCGAAGCGCAGTCGCTGATCCTGCCGGTCACCGACGGCTGTTCCTGGAACAAGTGCAGTTACTGCGAGATGTACAGCGCGCCGCAAAAGAAGTTTCGCGCCCGCGATGAACAAGAGACGCTGGACGCCATCCGGCGTTGCGGCGAACAGTTTGCCAGCCAGGTGCAGCGGGTCTTTCTGGGCGATGGCGACGCCATGGTTCTGTCGACCCGGCGCTTGATGAGCGTGCTGGCGGCGATCAAGGAACATCTGCCCAAAGTGCGGCGCATCTCCAGCTACTGCCTGCCGCGCAACCTGCGCAGCAAATCGGTGTCGGAGTTGCTCGAATTGCACGCCGCCGGCTTGTCACTGGTCTACGTCGGCGCCGAGTCCGGCGACGACGAGGTGCTGCAGAAGGTCAACAAGGGTGAAACTTCCGAGACCACGCGGGAGGCCCTGGACAAGTTGGGCGCCGCCGGCATCGCGCGTTCGGTGATGTTGCTCAACGGCCTGGGTGGTCGTCTGCTGTCACAGCAGCATGCGGAAAACTCGGCCCGCCTGGTCAATCTGACCCAGCCAGAATTTCTGGCAACCCTGGTGGTCAGCTTTCCCCAGGGCGAGGCCAGATTCCGCCAGGGATTTCCGCAATGGGAGCCGCTCGATCAACAGGAACTGTTTTCTGAGATGGAACAATTCCTGCAAGCCCTGGAACTCAAGCGCACCGTGTTTCGCAGCGACCATGCGTCCAACTGGCTGGTCCTCAAAGGCGTTCTGGGTGCCGAAAAAGAGCGCTTATTGCAGGAGGTCAGAATGGCCATCGGCCGGCCCGACGCCGCCGGCCTGCGCCCGGCCTGGCAGCGCGGTCTTTAAGGCAAACCGATCAGTACGTTAGCGGGTCAGCCCGGCAATGAGCCGACGGTGTTGCGGAAAACTTGCCAGCAAGGTTGCCCGCTGCGCCAGACAAAAATCGGCAAAATCAAAGCCCGGCGCCACCGTGCAGCCGACCAGCGCAAACGCGCTGTCGGCCGCGACCCGGGCCGCAAACCAGGTGTCGGCCGGCACCACGTGTTGAGGAACCTCGCCTTGCAAGATGTCAGGTCCCAGACGGGTGCAGCGCAGTTCGCCGGTGCTGCTGAGTTCCAGCACCTCCAGCGCCTGGCCGGCGTAGAAATGCCACATCTCATCCGACTTGATGCGGTGAAAGGCGGAGAAGTTACCTTGCTCCAGCAAAAAGTAAATCCCGGTGCAGACGTTTCTTCGAACGACCGCGCCAGCGCCAGCCACCGCCACCGCCATCATCTGATCGCTGCGGTAAGTTTCCCTGAAGAAGCCGCCCTCCGGATGCGCCTGCAACCCGAGCGCTTCGATATAGGTTCGGGCTGAGGCCGTCATGGTGCGAACTCGCCCAGGCGACCTTCACGAAAATCCCGGACGGCCTGGTGAAGTTCCTGCTGCGTGTTCATCACAAACGGGCCGTGCTGGGCAATCGGTTCCTTCAGCGGCTGGCCCGCAATCAGTAACACCCTGGCGTCGGCACCGGCCACTATCATCACACCATCGGCTTGGGCTTCATTGGCCAGCAAGGCCATGCGTTGCGCCGGCACCGTCTGCCCGGCAATGCCCACTTGGCCGCGGTAGACATAAACAAAAGCGTTGTGGTGAACCGGCAAGGCCTGACCGAATGACGTGCCGGCCGGCAAATGGAGGTCCAGGTAAAGCGGCGCCGTCGCATCGCGCGTCACGGCACCGGTGACGCCGTGGCTGCTGCCCGCAATCACCGTCACCGCCACGCCCTGCCCGGTCACGAAGCGGGGCAAATCAGCGGCCTTGAAATCGCGGTACCAGGGTGCCATCATCTTGTCGCGCGCCGGCAGGTTGAGCCAAAGCTGAAAGCCTTCCATCACGCCATCGGCCTGCTGCGGAATTTCAGAATGAATCACACCGTGGCCGGCGGTCATCCACTGCACGCCGCCGCTCTCCAGCAAGCCTTCGTGCCCGGCGCTGTCGCGATGCCGCATGCGACCCGCGATCATGTACGTCACGGTCTCGAAACCGCGGTGCGGATGGTCCGGAAAACCGGCGATGTAATCATCCGGGTCGTCGCTGCCAAAGGCATCGAGCATCAGAAACGGATCGAGTCGGCGTTGCAGATCCTGCGTCAGCACCCGGGTCAGTTTGACACCGGCGCCGTCCGAGGTAAGCTGCCCGGAAATCAGCCTCTCGACAGCGCGAGAGTGGCTGACGGTTTCGCAATCTGTCATCGGCGTAGTCATTGGCAACCCTTTCGTGATGGCCTGGAGGGCATGATGGTAGCGCGCAGCGGACGCGGCCGCCGGAACGATTGGCGGCTTAGCGGCTCACTGGGTTCTGGCGTAGATGCAGGTGTTGCGAAGCTCGCCCTGGAGGCCCAAGCGTTCGTTGTGCAGCGTGGCTTCGAGGGTCATGCCGGCGCACTCGCATACGCGGCGACTTGGGCGATTGAGTTCATCAGTGATGCATTGCACCCGATGTGCACCGAGCGCGTCAAAGGCCAACGATGCCAGAGCCGCGGCCACCTCAGTGGTATAGCCTTGACGGTGCTGGGAGGAACGGCACCAGTAGCCGATTTCAAACTTTGGAACGGTCCAATTGATGTTGTGCAGGCTGCTGCTGCCGACCAACTCGCCGCTTTGTTGGGAGAAAAATAGATACACCAGCGAGGCCCGCCGAATGAAGTTGGCCTGCGCTTCGCGACAAAAACTCTCCGAGGCGTCGACCGAGGGCTCAGACATGGCCCAAGGCACAGAGGCGCCCCACTGGCGCAATTCGGGCAGCGACTCGACCACGGCGCAGTGAACTGCCTCGCCATCACCATTTCTCGGGCAGCGTAGAAGGAGCCTGGGCGTTTCGATCTGCTCTGGAACGTCGATCAGGATGGTTGGTGGCATAGGAGGTTCAAAGTATGAAGTTGAGAGATGCAGGCGTTGTGCCATGTTACGTACTCTGAACTGCGGGCGCTGATTGATTCACATCGGGTCCTGAGGGTCAAGAGCGCGCAGCTCAATCTACATTCTTGCCCGCCTTGGCACTGTGCGCAGAAATTATCCGGCCATCGCGCGCTGCTATGATCATTGTCAACTCTGACTACAGTCGGAAATTGGAGAGAGATGGTTTTAACGACAACTAGCGTCCTGCCGGACGACAAGCCCGTCAGGCTGGGCCTTCGTGAACGAAATAAACTTGACAAGATTTCGCGCATCCGGTCTGCCGCGCTCGAATTGTTCGAGACCAAGGGGTATGACGCCACGACGACTCGCGAGATCGCAGAACTGGCGGATGTCGGCATCGGAACGGTGTTCATTTACGCCAACGACAAGCGTGACCTGCTATTTCTTATTTTCAATGACGACCTAGACCGAGTCGTTGAAGAAGCTTTTGCACACGTCAACGCACGAAAGTCACTCTCTTTCCAAGCCTTCGCGGTTTTTTCCCACTTTTACGAGGCGTTTCATCCAAGAGCAAATCTCGCGCGGATCCTGCTGCGCGAGCTTGTTTTCTTCTCCGAGGGCAAGCAGGCAGACCAGTTTCTCGCGAACCGCCAGAGAATCCAGACGCAACTCGAACGGCTGGCCTCGCAAGCTATCGACAGCGGGAAAGTCGTGAAGAGCGAAGACCCGGCACGTATTGCCAGGTCGTTTTTCTTTCTGTATTCCGGCGAGGTTCGCCTCTGGCTGAGCGAACCGACGCCGGATCTTGAGCGAGGCTTGGCAAGCCTGAAACAGACGCTTTCGCTCTTTGGACGCGGGCTGGGCGAGCACGTCTAGGCTGGACGTCTTTTGCCAGCGATCACTGAATACGGGAGTTTTCGACTATCGGACATCGGTTGCGATGAATTCCTCGGTCCGCTCGTGCCACTGCGATAGCTGCAACAAACGCCCAGTTGCACCCGATACATATTCGGCCTACTGTCCGTGAAATTGCGGCAGGCGCTTCTCCAGCCGCGCGCGGATGCCCTCGGTCTTGTCGGTCATGGCAAACAGCAGCTGGAACGACTTGCGCTCGAACTGTAGGCCCTGTTCCAGCGGCAGTTGCATGCCCTGCAGCACAGCTTCCTTGATGAACTGCAAGGCCTGCTGCGGCCCCGCCGCCAGTTGCTGGGCCAGCGCCAGGGCACGGGCTTCCACCTCTGCATCAGGCAGCACCTCGCCGGCCAGACCCATGGCCAGCGCGTCAGCCGCCGTGATGGGTGCGCCGGTCAATAACAGTTGCATTGCACGAAATTTACCCACGACGCGGGTTAGGCGCTGGGTTGCACCGCCACCCGGCATCAGGCCGATCAGCACCTCGGGCTGGCCGAAGCGAGCGCCCTGCCCAGCCAGCAGGATGTCAGCATGCATGGCCAGCTCGCAACCACCGCCCAGGGCGTGGCCGCGCACGGCGGCGATCACCGGCTTGCGACAACTGCTGATGGCACCCCACAGCCGGTCCATCTGGCGGGCGATGATCTCCGGCGGGGTGGCATCCACGTATTCATGCAGATCAGCCCCGGCGCAAAAGGCGCGCTCGCTGCCCGCCAGAATGACCACACGTACCGCCGCGTCGGCATCCAGCCGGGTAAACGCCTCGGCCAAGGCGTGGCGCAGCGCCAGGTTCAGCGCGTTCAGTACCGCCGGGCGGTGCATGCGCAGTAGCACCACGCCAGGGGCGGGCTGTTCTTCCAGAAGAATGTGGTCCATGTCCGTCCTCAGCCGCCAAACACCGGCACACGTTTTTCAAAGAAGGCCGTCACCGCCTCGGCATGGTCGGCCGTGTGGTGCGCCCGGCCTTGCAGCACGCCCGCAGTGTCCAGCGCCGCGTCCAGCGTGCCGGTTCGGGCCTGTTGCAGCAGCTGCTTGGTCCAGCGCAGCACCTGGGGCGGGTTGGCGGCGATGCGGTTGGCCAGGGCCATGGCTTCTTTCAGCAGCACCTCGGGTGCCACCACGCGCGACACCAGGCCGATGCGCAAGGCCTCGTCGGCATCGACCGCATCCCCCGTCAGCGCCAACTCAGCCGCCTTGGACGCGCCCACCACGCGCGGCAACAACCAGCAGCCACCGTCACCTGGCACGATGCCGACCTTGACAAAGCTCTCGGCAAAACGGGCGATGCTGCTTGCGATGCGAATGTCACACATGCAGGCCAGGTCGTTGCCCGCGCCGATGGCTGGGCCGTTGACGGCGGCAATGATGGGTACCTGTAGTTTTTGGAATGCCCGAGGTATTCGCTGGATGCCCGCTCGGTAGTTGGCCGCAATCTGCTCGGGCGAGCCGCCAAACATACCGGCGCGGTCGCGCATCTCGGCCACATTGCCGCCCGAACAAAAGGCGCTCCCTTCTCCTGTGAGCACCGCCGCACGAATGCGCATGTCGTTGTTGAGTCGCTCGAATAGCTTCTCAAACGCGGCGAACATGTCTTCGCCACTGAGGGCGTTGCGCGTGTCGGGCCGGTTCAGCCTGAGCAAGGCGACATGGCCGCGTATCTCGCAGAGGATGGGTTCCTTGTTCATGGGGTTTCTCAGATTCTTTCGATGGCCAGCGCAATGCCCTGGCCCACGCCGATACACATCGTGACCAGCGCCCGTTTGCCACCCGTGCGCCGCAACTGGCGCAAGGCCGTCAATGTCAGTCGAATGCCGGACATGCCCAAGGGATGGCCGAAGGCGATCGCTCCGCCATGGGGGTTGATGTGCTCGCCATCGTCGGGTAGACCCAGCGCCCGCAACACCGCCAGACCTTGCGCGGCGAAAGCCTCGTTCAGCTCGATCACGTCGAAGTCGCCAATGGCGAGGCCGGTTTGCGCCAAGAGCTTTTGAACCGCAGGGGTCGGCCCAAAGCCCATCACCCGCGGAGCCACGCCAGCCGTGGCGATGCCGATCACACGGGCCAGTGGCTGCAAGCCTGCGCGGGCGGCGCCTGCTTCGCTGGCCAGCAGCAAAGCGGCGGCACCATCGTTCACGCCAGACGAGTTCCCCGCCGTTACCGTGCCGCCCGCTCGGAAGGCGGGTTTGAGTTGAGCAAGGCTGGCCAGTGTAGTGTCGGCGCGCGGGTGTTCGTCCTGGGCGACTTGAAGGGTTTCGCCCTTCTTGCGCCCAGGTACAGCCACCGGCACGATCTCTTCAAGCAAAACACCCGACGAAACAGCTCGCGAGGCGCGCTGCTGGCTGCGCCAGGCAAACAGGTCTTGATCGGCCCGCGAAATGCCGTGTTCCTGCGCGACGTTCTCCGCCGTCTCCCCCATGGTATCCACGCCGTACAGGCGTTTCATCTCGGGATTCACAAAACGCCAGCCAATGGTGGAGTCATGGATTTCAGCGTGGCGCGAGAACGCCGTGCTGGCTTTGGGCATGACCAGCGGCGCCCGGCTCATGCTCTCGACCCCGCCAGCAATGGCGAGGTCAAGCTGGCCGGTGGCGATACCGCGCGAGGCGCTGGCAATTGCCTCCAGCCCCGAGCCGCATAAACGGTTGACGGTCGCTGCTGCCACGGTGACGGGCAGCCCGGCCAACAAGGCACTCATGCGCGCGACATTGCGGTTGTCTTCTCCGGCTTGATTGACACAGCCGTAGTAGACCTCTTCGAGTTGCCCCCAGTCCAGGGACGGGTGGCGCGCCATCAGGGCCTTGAGCGGTACCGCGCCCAGGTCGTCGGTACGCACACCCGATAAGGCGCCGGCATAGCGGCCAATGGGCGTGCGAACGCCGTCGCAGATGAAGGCTTGGCTCATCACAAGCCCAGCACCCGCTCGGCGTTGCTGTGCATGATTTTTTCCATTACTTCGTCCTTGTAGCCCAGCTCGCGCCATTCGCGCAGGATGCGCTCGTAGGGCATGCTCGGGTAGTCGCTGCCAAACATAATCTTGTCCTGCAGACGGCCCCGAATGTCGACCTTGAGATTGCCGGGGAAGTGCTTGGGTGCCCAGCCGGACATTTCCCAGAACACATTGCCTTTGTGCAAAACCACGGCAGTGGCTTCTTCCACCCAGGGCCAGCCGGGGTGGGCGATGATGATCTTGAGGTTTGGGAAGTCGGCTGCTAACTCATCAATATGCGAGGGGTGGGCATGGCGCACCAGGGCGCCATGGCCGCCAGGCATGCCCGCGCCCATGCCGGTAGTGCCGACATCAATCATGACAACGGCGCCCAAGGCGTTGATGACCTCAAACAGGTCGTAGTAGCGCCGGTCGTTTACCGCGAAGTGCTGCATGATGGGGTGGAAGTGAAAGCCGATGAAGCCCAGTTCTTTCACGGCTTTGGTGGCCTGGCGAATGGCGATTTCGCCCTTGGCGGGTTCCACTGCGCCCCAGCACTGAATGACGCGCTGGGGGTGGCGCTTCCACATGTCATGTACATACTCGTTGGTGCAAGGCGGCGTGGCCACCGTGGTTTCCAGATCAAGCGCCACCAGGCAGGCATCCACGCCGGCGTCGGTGAACTCGGCTATCACGTCGTCTTCGGTCTTGGCGACCCAGTCGCGTTTCCAATAGGTGGCCAGTGCTTCGGGGTAAGGCCCTTGGGCGTCGATCCAGGTTTGGGTGCCGGGGTAGCAATGCAGGTCGATGATTCTCATGGTTATTCCTAATTTGTCAGTGAGTGATTCAGGCTGAGCGAGCAAGCTGCTCCGCTTTCAGTTTGTCGGCAACGAGTTCGCCCAACACTTTCTTGGACACCTTGCCGAAGGTGGACACCGGGAAGTCGGCCAACACCTCCAGCCGTTCGGGTAGCTTGTACTTGGCAATTTCCTTGGTCATCAAGAATTCAACGAGCCCTTTAAGCGTGAGCGACTGGCCGGCTTTCAGAATCACAAAGGCACACATCTTCTCGCCCATGTTGGCGTCGGGCATGGGCACGCAGGCCACGTTCTGTACGGCGGGGTGCATGAGGACCAGGTTTTCGACTTCCTCGGCGCTGATTTTTTCGCCGCCCCGGTTGATCAGATCTTTCTTGCGGCCTTCCACCACGTAGTTGCCGGAAGCGTGCAGACGCATCAGGTCACCCGAGCGGTAGAAACCGTCGCTGGTGAATTGTTTGGCGTTGTATTCGGGCACCCCAAAGTAGCCGCGCAAGGTATAGGGACCGCGCACGGTCAGCTCGCCCACTTCACCCAGCAGCACTTCGCGGTCTTCTTCGTCCAGCAGTTTCACTTCGTCGTCGGCGCAGACCGGACGGCCACAGGTTTCCAACTTGACCTCCTCCGGATCGCTGGCCCGCACAAACATCAGTGTGCCTTCGGACATGCCAAAGTTTTCCTGCACAAACACACCGGGAATCAGGGCACGGGTTTTGGCCCGCACCTCGGGTTGCATGCGCTGGCCACCGCTTTGAATCAGCTTCAGACTGGAGAGGTCGTAGTCAGCCGCGCAGGGGTCGTTGATGAGGCGGATCAGCAGCGCAGGCACGACCTTGAGGTGGGTGACCCTGTGCTTCTGGATCAGCGCAAACATCTCGGCCGGCCGGGTGTTGGCATGGACCACCACCGTGGCGCCGTTGAACATGAAACCCTGGATGCCGGGACACGCCAGCGGTAGGTTGTGCGCAATCGGCAGCACCAGCAAGAGCACGGAATCGGCATTGATCTCGCACACCGAGGCCGCCACCTTGGAGTTGTAGGCGTAGTCGTTATGGGTGCGGGGGATCAGCTTGGGAATGCCGGTGGTGCCGCCTGACAACTGGAAGATGCAGGGGTCTGTCGGGTCAATTTCGATGTCCGCCAGTCTTGACGCGGGCAGCTTGGCCGGCCGGTCAATCAGCTCGCGCAGCGAATGCTCGCCGGCCTTGGGGGTGCCCAGCACGATGCGGATTTTGAGCAACGCGTTTTCTGCCTGAATGCGGTCAATGATGGGCGAAAAGCTGAAGTCGCCCGAGGTCTCGGGGTAGACACAGGTGGTGGCGCCCGACAGGTTCACGAACTGGCTGATCTCGCCGTAGCGGTGGCTGACCAGCGCGGCAATCGGAATTGCGCCCAGCTTTTGCAGAGCGAAGTACAGCAGCACGAACTCATGCACATTCGGCAGCATCGGCACGATCCGGTCCAGCGGCTGAATGCCGATCTCCAGCAGGTTGAGCGCCAGGTTGCTCGTTACCCGGTCAAGCTCGGCGTAGGTGAATTCGCGCTCGCCATCGACCAGCGCGATGCGTTCGGCAAACCGCTTGAAAACGGCATCGAATTCTTGCGCCAGCGAGTGGTCGAGCCAATAGCCTTTCTCGCGGTAGCGGGCGGCGAACTCTGGCGGAAAGGGGACAAATCCTTGCAACATGGTTTGACTCCGGTTCAGGTGGACATGGTGAAGCCGCCGTCGATGACGATGACTTCGCCGGTGACGAAACGGTTGGATTGGATGAGGTTGAGCATGGTCTCGGCCACATCGTCGGCGGTGACGCAACGTTTGAGTGGCGTGGCGCGGGCACGTTTGCCCATCAGGTCTTCATATTTGTCACCCAGCATGCGTTCCATCCAGTCGCCTTCCATCCAGCCAGGGGCCACGGCATTCACCCGGATATCGGGGCCAAGATTCCAGGCCAGGGTTTTAGTGAGGTTGACCACGGCAGCCTTGCTGGCGGCATACGGCAGCGGCTGGGGGCCGGGGCGCAAACCGACGATACTGGCGGTGTTCACGATGGAGGGGTTGGTGCCTTTTTTAAGCAGGGGCACGGCGGCGCGCGCCACCTGAAAAGTTCCCCGCACATTCACGGCAAAAGTGCGATCCCATTCCGCCATGTCGAAGCTCTCCAGGTCCTTGACCTTCCAGGTCGCTGTGGTGCCGGCGTTGCTGACCAGGGCATCCAGATGTCCGAAGGACTCGTCAATGGTGACCATCATGCGGCGCACGGCGGCGTCGTCACTCACATCGCACTGCAGGAGCAGTGTCTTGGCGCCCAGGGCCTCGGCTTCTGCGGCGGTGGCCTGGGCGGCCTTGGCACTGGATGCGTAGTTGATGGCCACGTCATAGCCTGCTTTGGCCAGGGCCAGCACGGCACTGCGGCCAATACCGGTGGCGCCGCCGGTGACAAGCGCCTTCTTTCGTTCAGTCATGATTTCTCTCCTAATTTGGGCAATGGAAATCCATCCACGCGGTTTTTGCCAGGCAGTGGGGTGGGTGAAGGGGCTGCTTACTGCGGCTGAACGCCGAGTTCGCTGACCAGTTTCTTCATGGCCTTTTGCTGGCTCGCGAAAAACTCGCGTGCGCCTGTCAAGCTGTCTTGGCGGGGATAGACACCAAAGTCGCCCAGCCGGGCCACCAGATCGGGGTCTTGCGTGATCGTGTTCACATCCCGGTTGATACGCTCGATGATGGCGGTAGGTGTACCTGCGGGAACGAAGATCTGGAACCACCCAATGGCCTCAAATCCGGGATAGGTCTCGGCCACGGTCGGCACATCGTCAAAGCCGGGCAAACGCTTGGCTGACGTCACCGCCAAGGCACGCAATTTACCCGACTTGATATGTTGGACAAGCCCCGGCAGACCATCTGCCGTGACCGTCACATCGCCGGCAAGTACGGCAGTAATCGCGGCTGGCGGGCCGGGATAGGGCACCGTGAACAAGCCCATGTTGCCCACCTTGCTCACCATTTCGCCCGCGAGGTGGGGCAGTGAGTTGGGTTGGGGTGCTGCAAAGTTGAGCTTGGCCGGAATGGCCTTGGCACTCTTGGCCAGATCGCTCAGGGAGTGAATGCCATTGCTGCCAAGTGTCACCAGCATCAAGGGGCTGATGCCCACGGTCGCTACGGGTAGCAAATCCGCATCCGCATTGAACTGCGGGTTTTTGTAGACCAGCGGCGTGATGGTGGCCATGGCTGCGGGCACAAAGCCGATGGTGTAGCCATCGTTGGCCGAGCGCGCCAAAGCCGACATGCCAGGAATGCCACCCGCGCCCGGCTTGTTGTCAATCACGACGCCTTGGCCCCAGGCCGCACCCAGCCGGTCTGCAATGAGCCGCGCCACCACATCCGGCGCAGCGCCCGCCTGAACCGGCACGATGATTCTGACGGGTTTGGTTGGCCAGGTCTGGGCCTGTGTGATGGTCGCTGCGAACGCGAGGATGGCAACAAAAGTCGGAGCGAGGTTGCGCCTGAGCGCAGCGCTTGCAGAATTCCTTGAAAGTGACCTGGGGCCTGTTCCGGAAAAAAGTTTCATGGTTTGTCTCCATCTGTTATTAACCGGTTGAAACAGCGGTCTGAGGTAACTTTAGAGGACGCCATGATTTAAAAAAGATGGCAAAATCATCCGAGTGATGCAAATTTGATATCTCTTTCATGAAATTAAACCAACTGCGGGACATGGTGGCTATTGTTGAAAGGGGAAGTCTGCGCGCTGCAGCGCGCCACCTTGAGCTGGCGCAGCCTGCTCTGACCCGAAGCATCCGCGCGCTGGAGCGTGAATTGGGCACCACCTTGTTTCAGCGCGAGGCCACGGGCATGGTGCTCACGCCCATGGGCCAGCTGTTTTACCAGCGGGCCAGCTTCGTGGTGAATGAACTCCGGCGTGCCCGTGAAGAGCTGGAACAAGCGGCCGGTGGGCTGCAAGGCTCGGTGGTGGCGGGTTTGTCCATCATGCCGCACGTGGGCATGCTGCCTTACGCCCTCAATGTGTTTCGCCAGCGCTATTCCCAGGTGCGCTTGCAACTGATTGAGGGCCTGTTTCCAGACGTGGAGAGTGCCTTGCGCGAGGGCAGTATCGACTTTTACCTGGGCGCCGCCCCTCGAGTGGCGCCCGCACCGGGGCTGGCCATGGATCTGTTGTTTGAAAACAGGCGCACCGTGGTGTGCCGCAAGGGCCATCCGCTGTCGGGCGCCCGTTCGCTGAAGGCGCTGGCTGACGCGGAATGGGCCATCACAGGGGTTGACTACAACGCAGAGGACGATATCGGTCGGTTGTTTGCCAGCCATGGGCTGCCTGCACCAAGCGTATTGCTGCGCGCGCGTTCAGCCATGTCGATGATGGTCGCGCTGGCGCACAGTGACCTGCTGGCCATGCTTCCCGTGCAGTGGGAGGAGTTTCCGATGACCCGCGACACGCTGCAGACCATCCGCATCCGCGAAATTCTTCCGGCGCCCAACATTGTCTTGATCAGACGACCCGATCTCCCCCTGACGCCGGCAGCAGAATTCTTCTGTGACGTGCTGTGTCGGTACAGCCCGCCAGTAGTGTCTGGCCGGAGGGCATCGGCTGCTAAGCGTTAGCTCTGATGGGAAAGGAGTCGCCTCTTTTGCTTGGGGATTAACGCCGGCCCTTGTGCCAGCAGCCGGCGGTAGTTGGTGGGCGCTTCACCGGCCGTGTCGTCCGCCAATTGCTCGAAGCTGAACGGCCGCTCGGCAATGTCCGCCGTATGCCCGTAGCCCTGCTGCTCGAACGCGATGATTTGCCGCTCACGCGCAAGCTCAGGCAGGATGTAGCCGAAAGAGGTCTTGACGGTGTCGCCGCCGCCATGCAGCAGCACGAGTGGCGGTCGCGCCGGGTTGGCCATGCCGTGGATCTCAAAGTAAATTTGCAGGCCGTTGACGGGCGCATGGCCGGTCTGAAAGGGGGTGTTCATGGCGTTTCCTCCTTGGTGGGGGCGGGTTGAAGAAGTGTTTCCTATGTCCCCGCACACCCGTTTCTCATGTCTCCGGTCCATACACCAAGTATAAGGGAAAACACCGATTCAACTCACAAATGAGCGCAGTCATAATAGAGCAACACCGATTGAAGCAGGCGCTTTGACGGCGCTCTTAAAGGATCCTGTGATGAAATCTCTAGGCGATGTCTGCTACGCAGCCGTTCTGCTTCCGTTCACCTCCGACCTGAAGGTCGATGAGCAAGCCTACCGCAAGTTCATCCAACACTTTCTGAAGAATTCTCGCTTTCGCGAGCGCGGCGGCCTGTGCATCAACCCAGAAGCGGGTGAGATCTTCACCCTCACGCGGCAGGAGAAGCGTCGCGTTCTCGAAATCGCCATGGAGGAGAACAACGGCGCGGTGCCGCTGATCGCCGGGACATGGGCCCTTGCGACGTCCGAGGTCGTGGACACAGCGCGCGACGCGAAGGCCCTTGGCGTCGACGGCATTTTCGTGACTCCCCCCGGTGGTGCGCAGGACATCACTTCGTGCTGGGACGCCGATCAATATCCTGAAGTCTGGGCCGATCAAATCAAGGCCCAAGACCGCGCCGTCGATCTGCCCATCATTACCCACCCAGTGTCCGGATCTGCGGCGCCATTCACCCCGGGCCTTCCGGTGGACGCCGTCGTGGCAATCTGCAACGAGATCCCCAACATCGTGGGCTGGAAGATGACCTACGGTTACGAAGGCTTCCGGATCGTTGGCAAGGCACTGCGCAAGCTGCCGCGCCGCGTGTCGGTGATGGCCGCTCTCGCTTCGCGCTTTCACGAGTACCGAGCGACCGACATGTTTGACGGAACGCTGAGCGGCTTTTGGAACTACGGCATGGACCCCATGCTAGACCACCTGGATGCATGGGATCGCCGCGACATCGATGCTGCTTGCAAAATATGGAACGGTGGTTTGGTCCAGTTGCACGAGTATGTGGCTGACATGGGCCGCCTGCACGTTCGGTACAAGGTCGCTGCCTGGCTCCGTGGGCTGATTCCCAACCCGTTGATGCGTCCCCCGATGCCGGCGCCGAAGCAAATCGAGATCGACACGATCTATGAACTTCTGAAGAGTGCCGGTCTGTCGGTGATCGATCGCAAGGACGCGACATTGTCAGCAACGCACCAATTCATCTAAAGAGGAATCCCATGAAACTTCAACACCTTGTGGCCCTGGGCGCCAGCCTCGCCTTGCCAATTTCCAACACATTCGCACAAGCGGCCCCCGCTCCTGCGTCTACCGTGTCGATCTACGGAATCGTCGACGTCGGGGTGGAATACCTGACCAACGTTGGCCCTTCAACGGGCGGCCTGCTTCGCATGCCGAACAACACGAGTTCCACGCCTTCACGCTTGGGATTTCGCGGCACCGAAGACTTGGGGGGTGGGCTCGCAGGGGTGTTTGCCCTGGAGATGGGATTTGGGCCGGACAGCGGCTCACTGGGTCAGGGTGGCCGTGCGTTCGGGCGCCAAGCCTACGTGGGCCTGCAGGGACCTTGGGGCACCGTGACGGCCGGCCGCCTGTATTCGATGATGTTCTTTTCTGGATTTGAGGCCGATGTCCTGGGCCCGATATCTTTCGGTGTCGGCGGGCTGGACGCCTACATACCGAACGCCCGCATGGACAACGCGATCGGCTGGCGAGGCCGGTTCGGCGCCTGGGATCTCGGTGCGACCTACAGTCTCGGCCGTGATGTCGTGAACGCGGGGCCGAGCCCGGTGGGCACGAACTGCCCCGGCGAAAGCGCCACCGACTCGAAAGCGTGCCGCGCGTGGTCCGCCATGGCCAAGTACGTGACGCCGGCGTGGGGTGCAACCGTTGCGTTCGACCGGCAGCAAGGTCGTACCGTCGGCGCCGCTCCGGATGCGATCTTCGGAGGACTCAACAGCAGCGACAAGGCTGATGATCGGCTGGCACTCAACGGGTACGTGCTCTTCGCCAGCACGAAGGTCGGCGCCGGCGTCATTCGCCGAAACAATGATGGCCTGCCTGTTGCCCCGCGCAGCAATCTTTGGCACCTGGGCGCCGTGACACCGATCACCCCGCAGACAAGCGTGGCTGTGCAGGTAATGAGCTTGCGCTTTCCCGACGACTCGCAGCGCAATTCGACCATTCTGTCCGCCCTGGTGAACCACCAACTGTCACGCCGCACCGCGATTTACGGTCAAATCGGACAAATAGCCAACGGCAGCGCGGCCACCGCGTCACTTAGCGGTGGTGCGCCGGGCAGCAACCCGGCTGCGGGGGTCAGCCAATCGGGTGTGAACGTTGGCATTCGCCACGCCTTCTGATGCAATCAACACTGCTACTAGGAGTTCAATGATGTTCACACGCCGTTCCATGCTGTCAACCACGGTTGCCGGCCTCTCCGTTCCCGGACTCCTGCTGAATTCAGCGCTGGCCCAACCTTCAAAATTGAGCCGCGTCATCATCGGATTTCCGGCTGGCGGCGGAGTCGATGTGGCCTTGCGCCCGCTGGTTCAAAAAATGGAAAAGGGCTACCCGGGTGGCCTGATCGTCGAATCGAAGGCCGGCGCCGCGACGCGGCTGGCCGCGGAGTACGTCAAAAACAGTCCACCCGACGGCACTACCATGCTGTTCACGACGGACTTCACGCTGACGCTGTTCCCCTTCAGCTACAAGAAACTCAACTACGACCCGATTGCCGACTTCACTCCGGTGGCCGTGGTTTGTTCGAGTCCGCTTGTCCTGTGCGTGGGGCCCGGCGTGCCCGAATCCGTCAAGACGCCCAAGGACTTGGCTGCCTGGTGCAAGGCCAACCCCAGTCAGGCGACTTACGCCTCCAGCGGTTCCGGCACGACGCCGCACTTTACCGGTGTGATGTTCGCCAAGGCAATCGATTCCCCTTTGCTGCACGTGCCTTACAAGGGTAGTGGCCCCGCATTGGCCGATGTCATGGGCGGCCAGGTTCCTTTCACGTTCACTACCATGCAGGAAAGTCTTTCACGGCTGGGCGGCGGCCGATTGCGCGCCCTGGCAACGACAGGCGCCAAGCGCAGCGGTTTCTTGCCCGATGTGCCGACCATGGTGGAGTCGGGCTACAAGGACTTGGTGGCGCAACCTTGGCTTGGCTTGTTCATGCCCGCCAAAACACCGAATGCCATTGTCGCGAGGACTTCAGAGCTTGTGAACGAGGCGCTGAAACTGCCGGAACTCAAGGAGGCTTATAACAAGCAGGGCTTGGAGCCAACGCTGAGCACTCCTGCCAGTGCACGGGCCTTGTTAAAAGCCGACATGGCCAAGTGGGGTGCCATCGTCAAGGCTTCGGGTTTCACTGCCGAAGAGTAAGCGCAGCGGACAAGCATCAGCCTTTGGTCCCTCGCTCATTGCGTTTCAGGTGAACGAGCGGCTACTGGCCGACGGGCCGTACCCGCAGGCGTCGATGGCTTTGAGCACGCGGCGCACGTCGATGTGCTCGGGCAGTTGCAGTTGCAGTTGCAGCAGATCTGTAACACGTGACGCGCGGATCATAGGCACTGGCTCCCACTTCATCGGTTTGAACTGGGCATCCAGCGCTCTGAGGTCGAGTTCGTGACCGACCAGGTAGTCCGTCATCCTCAGTGGAACGGGATGCCGTGCATGGAAAACACACCGAAAGTTGATGGGCCTTGCGCGATCCCGTCGACTGGTTCGTCCGCGTGATCTGACACCACTTGCAATCTCTCGGGTATTCCTGACCCGTGCGGTTCAGTTCGGCCGAGATGCGTCATCCGGAAAATGTCTTTGGTGCTACTGGTTTGATCTCGGTTGCTTATTAAGCCATAATGACCAGCATGGTCATAACGATTAAAGCATCATGATTACAGAAACCAGTGCGGTTAACTTTAGACAGAACCTGGGCGAAATGCTTAACCAGGTGCAATATCGGCACGACAGTGTGGTCATCAACAAGGACGGCAGGCCGGTGGCTGCGTTGGTTGATGCCCGCTTGTTCGAGCGCATTCGGCGCATGCAGGGGCGCTTTGACGCACTCTGCCAGCGCATAGAAAGTGGTTTTGCGAATGTGCCAGAGGCGGTAGGGTTTGCGGAAATTGAGGCAGCTGTTGAGCTTGAACGAGCCCGGGCGCGCTTGTCGACCGAGAGGCAATGAACCGCCGTGGCGACCTTGCGAGTAGTACTCGATACAAATGTGCTGGTCTCGGGCATTGCTTATCCGGCCAGTGTGCCGGGCAAAATCATGGCGGCCTGGCGCCACGGTTCGGTGGAGGTACTGCTCTCTACTTACATTCTGGACGAGTTGCGACGCGTCTTGCCGCGGTTGGCACAACACCATGGCTTGACGTTGGCAGAGATTGACGATTTTGTGGACGCTCTTTCCATGCAGGTTGAAGTCATTGAGCCGTCGCCAGTAGTGGAACCGGAACTGCGTGATATTGACGACCAACCCGTGCTGGGCACTTTGCTGGCGGCGCTCAAGACATCGGGAGCCGACTATCTCATCACCGGGGACAAGGACTTGTTGGCGTTGGCTGAACGCTATCCAATCGTCGCGCCAGCGAAGTTTTGGGCGACACACGCAGGACTTTGATTGTGGGGTAATTTTCTGCGCATAGAGAGTAGATCGATGGTGATCGCTTCACCATAATGAAAGCCAAATATGACTGACTCCTACCTCAATTTCGCCAACTCGGCGCTGGGCTCCAGGCTGGCCAGTGCGCTGGGTCTGCCGAAACCGATCGTGCCGGAACGTTATAGCGAAGGCCAACCCGTCATCAACGGGACGGTGCTGCTGGGCGGTGGCGCCGCGCCGCAATTGCTGGCGGCGCTGGCCACCACGCTGAAGTCGATCGGCGCCACGACGCTGGCGCATGCGCAGTTGCCGCAATGGACGCCGGTGGCCAACCAGGCCGGCCTGCTGACCGGTCGCTGGGGCGTGGCCGACCAACCGGGGGAGAAAGTCAAGGCGCTGCTGTTCGACGCCACTGGCATGGACGACAGCACCCAGTCTGACGCGCTCTACACCTTCTTCCATGACACGGCGCGCTCGGTGCTGCCCTGCGGCCGAGTCGTGATCCTGGGGCGCCCGCCCGAGTCATGCCAGAACCCGCGCAAGGCCACGCTGCAACGCGCGCTGGAAGGCTTGAGCCGTTCGCTGGCGAAGGAGCTGAAGAAAGCCATCACCGTCCAGTTGGTCTATGTCGCCGACGGCGCCGAAGAGCAGATCGAGTCGACCCTGCGCTTCCTGCTGTCGCCGCGCTCGGCCTATGTCTCGGCGCAGGTCATTCGCATCGCATTACCGGTCGGCACGGCGACGGCGCCGTTGGACTGGGGCAAGCCGCTGGCCGGCAAGAAGATTTTGGTGACCGGCGCTTCGCGCGGCATTGGCGCGGCCATCGCCCAAGTCATGGCGCGCGAGGGCGCCACGGTGATTTGCCTGGACGTGCCGCAGGCGCAGAGCGGCCTCGATGAGATCGCCGCCAGGCTGGGCGGCAGCGCCCTGGCGCTGGACATTGGCGCGCCGGACGCGCCGCAACAGTTGGTGGCTGCCGCCAAGGCGCAGGGCGGCTGGGATGGGGTGGTGCACAACGCCGGCATCACGCGCGACAAGACCATTGCCAACATGAAGGAACACTTGTGGCAAATGGTGGTCAACGTCAACCTGTCGGCGCAGGAGCGCATCAACGAGGCGCTGCTGGCGTCCGGTGCGCTGCACAGTGGCGGTCGCATTGTCTGCGTCTCGTCGATCTCGGGCATCGCCGGCAATGTGGGGCAAACCAATTACGCGCTGTCCAAGGCCGGTGTCATCGGCATGGTGCAATACATGGCGCCTATCCTGGCCCAGCGTGGCATCACCATCAATGCGGTGGCGCCGGGTTTCATCGAGACCCAGATGACGGCGGCCATTCCCTTCGCACTGCGTGAAGCCGGCCGGCGCATGAACTCCATGAGCCAGGGCGGCCTGCCGCAGGATGTGGCGGAGGCGATCGCCTGGTTTGCCAGCCCGGCCTCCAGCGGTTTGACCGGTAACGTGCTGCGCGTCTGCGGGCAAAGTCTGATCGGCGCTTGACCGCCCATGAAGACGGTCGAGATCACACAGCCGGCCAGTACCGCCGCCCTGTATTTCGGGGCTCTGCGCTCCAGCCGCAAGCGGCCGCAGGCCATCACCGAACTGCCGGCGATCACCTATGTTCGACCCCAGGTCGTGCTCAACGCCAAACAGATTGAGCGTTACGCAAAAATCTGCGGCTTCAGTGCGGCGCAGGGGGTGCCCGTCAGCTACCCTCAGTTGCTCACTTTCCCCTTGGCGATGGTTTTTTTTACCTCACCGGATTGCCCCTGGCCAGCGATGGGAACAGTGCATCTGGCGAACCGGATCGTGCAACACAAAAGCTTGAACGCTGGCGACACGCTGCGTGTGGAAGTCAGCACCGGGCGTTTGCTGGCGCACGAAAAAGGGCAGGTTTTTGAACTTGATATCAAGATCCTGCGCGATCGGGATCTCGTATGGGAAGCTACACAGAGCCTGTTGCGCCTGGGCGTTCCACAGCCGGCCGGAGCGCCCTTTGCCAGCGACCTGAAATGGGATCTGCCACTGTCGCACCAGGCCGACTTTGTTGCAGCCGGCGACATTGGCCGGCGCTATGGCCGCCTGTCGGGCGACCTCAATCCGATCCATCTCTGGTCCTGGTCGGCCAAGTTGTTCGGTTTTCGCCGGGCCATCGCGCATGGCCTGTGGACCCAGGCGCGCGCACTGGCGGCACTGCTGCCGCAGGCACCGGTAGCGCAGGCCAAGGTCGCGGTCGAATTCAAGACGCCCCTGTTTTTGCCGGGGCGCGCGTCGCTCTGGACCGCCTGTGACCTGGGTGACTCACTGACACAAAATGTGGTGTTCGAAGTTCGCAATGCCAAAGGCGACAAACCTCATTTGCGCGGTCGACTCAGCTACCAGTAGGACTATTGAGCATGAACGATACTATTCGCCGGGTCGCTATCCTGGGCGGCAACCGCATCCCTTTTGCCCGCTCCAACACGGTCTACGCGCACGCCAGCAACCAAGAGATGCTGACGGCCACGCTGCAAGGCCTGGTGGACCGCTTTGCTCTGCATGGCCAGCGCCTGGGCGACGTCGCCGCCGGCGCGGTGATGAAGCATGCGCGCGACTTCAACCTGGTGCGCGAGTGTGTCTTGTCGACCACCCTGGCGCGCGAAACGCCGGCCTTCGATTTGCAGCAAGCCTGCGGCACCGGCCTGGAAGCCGCGATCATCGTGGCCAACAAAATTGCCCTGGGCCAGATTGAATGCGGCATTGCCGGCGGCGTCGATACCACGTCCGATGCGCCCATCGGCGTCAACGAGAAAATGCGCCGTATCCTGCTCGACACCAACCGTGCCAAGACCGTTGCACAGCGCATCGCGATCCTGTCAAGAATGCGGCCAAGTATGTTGTTCCGTCCGTCCCTGCCGCGAAATGGCGAGCCGCGCACCGGCTACTCCATGGGCGAACATGCCGAACTGATGGCGCTTGAGTGGGGCATCAGCCGTGAAGAGCAGGACGCGCTGGCCCTGAGGAGCCACCTCAACCTCGCCAAAGCCTACGACACTGGATTCTTCGTTGACCTGATGACACCGTTCAAGGGTGTGAGCCGCGACAACAACCTGCGCGCCGACCTGAGCATCGAGAAACTGCGCGCGCTCAAACCCGCCTTCGACAAAAAGGTGGCGCCTGACCAGGGCACGCTGACCGCCGGTAATTCCACGCCGCTGACCGATGGTGCCTCGGCCGTGCTGCTGGCCAGCGAGGAATGGGCCAGTGCGCACCAACTACCAGTGCTGGCCTATCTGTCTTTCAGCGAAGTGGCGGCGGTTGACTTCTTTGACAAAAAAGAGGGCTTGCTGATGGCGCCGGCCTACGCCGTGCCGCGCATGCTGGCGCGCGCCAATCTGAAGTTGCAGGATTTCGATTTCTACGAGATTCATGAGGCTTTTGCGGCGCAAGTGCTGTGCACTTTGAGAGCCTGGGAAGACGAAAAATACTGCCGGGAGCGTCTCGGTTTGGCGCAAGCCCTGGGTGCCATCGATTTGGACAAACTCAACGTCATGGGCAGCTCGCTGGCTGCCGGTCATCCGTTTGCCGCCACCGGCGGCCGCCTCATCGCCACGCTGGCCAAGCTGCTGGCGCAAAAGGGATCGGGCCGTGGTCTGATCTCGATCTGCGCCGCCGGCGGCCAGGGTGTTGTGGCGATTCTGGAGCGTTAAGTTGGGGCCGGCGCTTGGCCGTGAATCAGAAACTTGGCGATGATGCCCTTCAGGTATTCCTTCGCCTGCGGCGGGCTGGAAGGCCGGCTCAACGCCTGGTGACTGCCGACAATGGCCAGGTAGAACAGGGCAGCCAATTCGGCCGCCATCTTTTTGTCGCCGGTCAGGCGCATGAACTTCTGCTCGAACAGATCGAAGCGCATCTGGTCCACCTCCAGCAGCAACTTGGCCACCTCCGGGTCGCGTCGGCCGCGGCCGCGCAAGGCCAGCTCAAAACGCATGAATTCCAGATCGGCACCGGCGTAAGCCAGGGCGGCGTCCAGCAGCCGCTCCAGATCGGCTTGCGGGTCGGCCGTGAGTTCCGATCGCAAGGCGTGGTCGATGCCGATCTCGCGCTTGCGCCAGCGTGCCAGCAGTGCCCCTATCAGGTCGGCGTGATCGGTGAAATGCCAGTAAAAACTTCCCCGCGTTACCCCCAGGGCGTTGGCGATTACCAGCACGCGCGCGTTGTCGAAGCCGCCCTCCACCACGGCCTGGAAGGCCGCATCCAGCCAATCTTCGCGAGATAGCCGGGGCGCCACAGAGCGCTTTCTGGCTTTGGTCGCTGCTTTCATCTGCTTCCTGCTCTTTCAAATATGGCTCTATTCTCACCTCGCTTGTGACCTTGGGACAGGTATGAGCCTAGCGAAAACCCTGACACACAGAACCGCCCGGGCTGCTATATTGATCTTACCGTACATAAGTGTATGGAAAACGAGTTCTCACCTGCTCGCCCATTACAAACCGGAGACATCTCTTGAAGACTCACCCGCATCACCCTTCGTCCCGCTTCACGACCTTCCAAGCTGCTTTCTGCCTGACGCTGCTGGTGGCCGCCAGCCACGCCAGTGCTGGCGAGGGCTCCAAGCTGCGCCAGTCACCGGTCGGGGCGTTTGGCGGCGAGATTGCCGCGCCGGTGGACAACCCCGGTCTGTTTGGCACAGCGAGCCTGACCTACCTGAACATCTACCAGGTGGTCGATGGCAGCGGCCAAGCGATTTCCTTGTCGCCGAAAACCCTGCCCTTGCCCACCGCCACCCCGACCGGAGGTCTCATCGCCAACGGCGCTTACGCGCTCAGCGTGCCGGCCGGAAGCATAGACTTCAACCAGAAGCAGACGCAATTGAACCTGGTAGGCGGCTACCTGACCGAGAGCCTGTATGGCGACGGTCGCCTGGCTTTTGCCATCAACCTTCCGCTGATCAAACAGACTCGCCGTTTCATCGCCCAGCAGCCGGCCGGCAGCGTCTCGCCAACACCTGCCGGCGCGTTGCCTGCGCCACTGCGCGGTGCCATTGCCGCGGTCGCGACGGCGGTCAATAACCAGGTGCAGGCCGGTGTGGCCGCTGCCGCAGCGAGTCAGAATGCCGAGGTCTCCGGCTTTGGCGATGCCGAGCTGTCGATGCTCTGGATACGTCATCAGGACCGTCTGAAAGTAGCCGCCGGCGTGTCCCTGTTTTTGCCTACGGGCGTCTACGACAAAACCCGGGGCCCGAACCCCGGTTTCGGCAATTTCTACACCTTGCGCCCCGGTGTGGCGCTGACCTATGCCCTCAACCCCGATCACGCCGCAGCGGCCTGGGACGCCGGCGTCACGCTGGCGGGTCGCCTGTCCTACGGCATCAACACGACCAACACCGAAACCGATTACCGCAGCGGCAACTTTGTCTACGCCGAGCTGGGCGTCATCAAGGTCATGGGCAACTGGGCCTTCGGCAGTAATTTGCTGGCGACCCAGCAGGTCACCGACGACAGCGGAACCGGTGCCCCAGCTGACGGCAACCGTTACCACAGCTACGGCGTCGGACCTTTCCTGTCGTACAAGATCCCGGGCAAGGACGCCGGCTTCAACCTGCAGTACAGCGACAACTTTGGTGCCCGCAATGCGCTGGTTGCCAAGTCCTTGCAGTTGCGCTTCGTCAAGGCCTGGTAGGCAGCGGGTTTGACCGATGTCGCTTAAAAGCTGGCTGATGCCGGCCATCAGTCAACGCCTTCTCTCCAGAGAGCGTTTGCTGAGGCGGCGCGAGCGCGCCGAGCGAATCCGGGTTGCTCGGGCCGCGCCGCATGTGGTGCATTACTTTCACCAGGTCGACGATCCCTACAGCGCTTTGGCGGCGTCCATACTGCCCCGCTTCGCCGCGCGCTACGACATCGACATGGCAGCGCATGTGGTGGGCTCGCCGCCGGACAATGCGGCCCCCCAGCGCGACAAGCTGATCGCCTACAGCCGGCGCGACGCCCAGTTGCTGGCGCAGCATTGGGGCCTGCAATTTCACGACTGCGGTGCCCAGCCCTCCAGGCCGGCGCTGGTGCGCGCCACGGCGCAATTGGTGGCCGCCGTGGAAGCCGGCAACTTTGTCGCACTGGCGGGGCCCATGTCGGCCTCGCTGTGGGCCGGCGCGGTGGATAAAGAGGCTGCCAGCGCGGCAACGCTGGCGTCAACATTAGCCCATCTGGCCGCCGCCGAGGCCTTGCGAAAACGCCTGGGCCATTACCTTGGCGCCACCTTTTACTACGGCGGTGAGTGGTATTGGGGTATCGACCGTCTGCACCATCTGGAGCGGCGTCTGCAAGCGCTGGGCGCTGGACGCGAGGGCGTCGACGACCTGATGTTTCCACCGGCTGGCGATTTGCCGCAAGCGGTGCCCCTGGCCAATCCGCCGCCGATCGATTTCTTCTTTTCCCTGCGCAGCCCCTACTCGGCGATTGTGGCCAGGCGTGTCTTCGATCTGGCGCGGCTTACCGGTGCCCAGGTTCGGCTGCGCTACCTGTTGCCCATGGTGATGCGCGGCCTGCCGGTGCCGCCCGAGAAGCGCCGCTACATCAGCCAGGACGCGGCGCGCGAGGCCTTCGTCAGAGGCATCCAGTTCGGCCGCTTGAACGACCCGCTGGGACGACCGACCGAACGCGGCCTGGCGTTGATTCCTTTTGCCGAGCGTGCCGGCAAGGGGCAGGAGTACTTGCTGTCCTTTATGCGTGGCGTCTGGGCCGAGGGCATCGATGCCGGCGGCGAGCGGGGCTTGCGCAAAATCGTCCAGCGTGCCGGCCTCGATTGGGACCAGGCGCGGCTGGCCCTGAAGGACCAGGCCTGGCGCCAGGTAGCGGAACAGAATCGGCAGGAAATGTTTGCTCTGGGGCTATGGGGCGTTCCGTCCTTTAAAGTGGGCGACACGGCGGTCTGGGGGCAGGACCGCTTGTGGGCGGTGCAAGAAGCGCTGTTGAAGGGGGCAGCATGAAGCCAGCAGCGGGCTATCGGACAAAAAGTCGGGCGCTGGTTTGCGCACTGGCTTTGAGTGCCTGCGCCAGCGTGCTGGCGGCCGACAGGGCGCGCCCCAATATCGTGGTGCTGGTGGCCGACGACTGGGGCTTCAGCGACGTCGGCGCTTTTGGCGGCGAGATCGCCACGCCCAACATCGATGCGCTGGCCCGCCAAGGCATGCGCTTCTCCAACTTCCATGTTGCCGCTTCCTGCGCGCCGACGCGCTCCATGCTGCTGACGGGCGTCGACAACCACCGCAACGGGGTTGGCAACCTGATTGAAACCATGCCCCAGGAGCACCTGGGAAAACCAGGTTACCTGGGCTCGCTCAATACCAACGTCGTCACGGTTGCCAGCTTGCTTCAGGACAGTGGCTACCGCACTTACATCGCCGGAAAATGGAACGTCGGAACGGAGCCCTACAACCTGCCCAACCAGCGCGGCTTCGACCGCTCCCTGATCCAGGGCGACACCGGTTCCGACAACTGGGAACCGAACCAGCGCTACCTGCCGCATACCGATAAAGTGCATTGGTACGAGGACGGCAAGGAGCCGGTCATGCCGGCCGAGTACTACTCGTCCGAATTCTTTGTCGACAAGATGATCGACTACCTGCGTTCCGGCGCCAGCAGCGGCAAACCGTTCTTCGCTTATGTCGGTTTCCAGGCCAACCACGTGCCGCTACAGGCGCCCCGGGCGTTCATCGACAAGTACAAGGGCCGCTACCAGAACGGCTGGACGGCGCTGCGTCAGGCGCGGCGCGACAAGGCGGCCGAACTGGGACTGATCCCCAAAGCGACTTCCATGGTGACCATGAAGACCACCGCCGACTGGGATGCCCTGAGTGCCAAGGACAAGCAATACCAGGCGCGGCGCATGGAGGTCTATGCCGCCATGGCCGATGCCATGGACTACCACGTCGGCCGCCTGATCGCCCACTTGAAGCAGAGCGGCGACTTTGACAACACGGTGTTTGTATTCCTGTCCGACAACGGCCCCGAGGCTTCCGACTATGCCGATGCCCAGGTCTGGCTGTGGACGCAGTACACCCAGGCGATCGACCAGCTCGGTGCCAAGGGCGCTTACACCATCATGGGGCCGGGCTGGGCCAGCGCTGCCGCGGCGCCCCTCAACAGCTACAAGTTCTATGCCGGCGAGGGCGGCATCCGCACGCCGCTGATCATTTCGGGCGTTCCCGGAATCCGGCAAAACCAGATTCAAGACAGTCTGACCCATGTCACCGACATCGCCCCGACCTTGCTTGATCTGGCCCGCATTCCGCACCCCGGCAGCAGTTACCGGGGTCGGGCCATCGAGGTCATGGCGGGCCGTAGCCTGCTGCCGGTTTTGACCGGCGCGGCGCAACGAGTGCACCCGGCCGACGAGGCCATAGGCTACGAGCTGTCGGGCAACCAGGCGCTGTTCAAGGGCGACCTGAAATTGCTGAAGAACCTGCCGCCGGTGGGCGACGGCTTGTGGCATCTCTACAACCTGCGCAGCGACCCGGGCGAGACGCTGGATCTGCAGAAGCAGATGCCGGAAGTATTTCAATCCATGCAGACCGACTACGACGCCTATGCCCAGTCGCACGGCGTGTTGACCATGCCGCAGGGCTACAGCCCGACGCGCCAAGTCATGATCAACAGCTTTGTGAATTACTGGATTCCGCACTACCGCAAACCGGTGTTGATCTGGGCTTCCCTGCTGGTGGCATTCATGGCCGGGGTCGTGTTCATGCGTCGGCGCAAGCGCCACATGGCCGCATGAGCGCCGCGCCGGGCCGTCCCCAAGCAAGCTCGCACCGCAGTGCGCAGCACGAAGGTACTCCAGTGAGCAACGCCGGTTATCTGGCCACGCCCTGGCCGGGTGAAGACGGCGGTCCCCAGCGCTGGCAACTGTCGCGCGGCGGTTCCGGTTTGGGACTGCGTGCGGGCGAGCAGTTGGGCTGCGTCAGTCGCAGGACCTGGTTGTCCACCATGACCGTGTTGGGCGCGCCGGGCCAGGTCTACTTGCTGACGCACTCAGCACTGCGGGCCAGGCTGGGTTTGTCCACCAGCGCCTGCGTCGAGCTGATCGACCCCCAGACCTTGAAGACCCTGCGCCGCTCGCCACGGCTGGCCGGCGGCCCGATGTGGCCGGGCGGTATGGCGATCCACCGCAACGGCGATATTTACGTGGTCTATGGCCGCCATGCGCACCGGCTGGATCGTGCCTGCCAACCGCTGGCAGCGCTGCCATTGCCGCTGCATGAGCCTTACAACTCTTTTGTCATTCTGGACAACGGCCTGATTGTTTGCAAGAACCTGTCCGAGACGACTCCCGCGCACCTGAGTGTCATCGACCCCGACACGATGCGCTTGGCCTGCGCTGATACCGATTGCCCCGAGCCGTCGGTTGCACGCTTGAGCGCCAGCGGCAACACCGTTTACGTGGTGGGTGTGCGTTCCATCTTTCGTTACCACTGGGATGACACTGCCGGCGGCCTGCTGTTCGATACCGATTGGCGCTTCAACTACATAGGCGAAAGTGAGCAGACCTATGGCTGGGACGTGGTGCTGGACGGCAAGAACGCCTGGTTCATGGACAACGGCAAGCACCGCTACCTTGTCAGGATGATTGGCAACGGCGTCAGCGCTACGCCCAATCGTTTGATTCGCGTCTCCCTGCTTGACGCCAGTGACCACCAGATGCTGCCGGTCTGCGGTGTTGACGGCGGCAGCATCAGCAACCCGCCCCTGATTGACCTGACGCGTCAGATCGTGGTCGGCTACGACTCGGCCAACCGTCACCTGCGGGCCTGGCGCTTCGACCCCATTGCCAGGGCATTGACGCCGCTGTGGCGCAAGACCGCCTTTGGCTGCGCCAGCCACATGCTGCTGTACCCCGACACAGGCGAACTGGTGGTCAACGACTATCGCCGGGGCGGCGAGGAAGTGGTCGTGTTGGACATCGAATCCGGGGAGGAGATGGCACGTGCACGCTGCGGCGGCTTGATGCAGGGCGTGGTATTTCCAAGCGTCGGCTGGGGACGCGATTTTTACTGGTGCTCGATGGACCGGTTGACGCGGATTTTTGTTACCCCTGGGCAGAGCAAAGGGAGCGCATGAAAGTTCGGACCTTCTTTCTTTCGGTCGTTGTGCTGCTGGTCTTGCTGGCGCTTGCGGCCTATGTCTTGCGGGCGCCGCTGAGCGTGGCCCTGGCCAGCAGAATGGCGGCGAGTCGGCTGGGCGCCGACGCGCTGGCCGAGTTGCCTGATGGCTTGCACGTGGGCTTGTGCGGCGCCGGCTCACCGATGTCAGATGAAAAACGCGGCGGTCCCTGCACGCTGGTGCTGGCGGGCAAGAGGATGTTCGTTTTCGATGCCGGCAGCGCCAGCGTGCGCAACATCGGCAAAATGGGCTTCAGCCACGGTGCCATCGAAGCCATTTTTCTGACCCACTTTCACTCCGATCACATCGACGGCCTGGGCGAACTGATGTTGCAGCGCTGGGTCTCCGCTTCCAATGCGGCGCCGGTTCCCGTTTACGGGCCGACCGGCGTGGAAATGGTGGTCGCCGGATTCATGCAAGCCTACGCGCAAGACCAGCATTACCGGGTGGCGCACCACGGCGAAGCGACGCTGCCGTCCAGCGGCTTTGGCGGCAAGGCCTTGCCTTTTGCCGTCGGCGCCGAGGGCCGCGCCGTGGTGTTGAAGGACGCCGATCTGGAGATCATCGCTTTCAATGTCGATCACGCGCCGGTGCACCCGGCGGTGGGTTATCGCATTGTTTACAAGGGGCGCAGCCTGGTGCTCAGTGGCGACACCCGAAAATCGGCGGCAGTGCAGCGCGAGGCCACTGGCGCCGATCTGCTGGTGCACGAAGCCATGTCCACACCCTTGATGGCGATCTTGCAGGAAGCTGCCGGCAAAGCCGACCGACCCAAGCTACGGCAGTTGATGATGGACATCGTGGATTACCACAGCTCGCCGGAGCAGGCGGCAGAAATAGCGCGCGACGCCAAAGTGCGCTACCTGCTGCTCAACCATATTGCGCCGCCCCTGCCCGTGCCGGGCATGGAAACAGCGTTCCTGGGCGACGCAGGGAAGATTTACGCCGGACCGATCCGGGTCGGCAGGGATGGTGATTTCGTCAGCTTGCCGGTCGGCTCGAATCAGGTTAATGTGAGCCGCAGATTTTGACCGAGGTGCAGCATGCGACAACTACCCGTCATCAGCAAGATTCTGCGTACACCGGAGGAGCGCTTCGCGCACTTAAGCGACTTTCCCTACGCACCGCATTACACGGAGGTCGGCGGCCTGCGCATCGCCTGCATCGATGAGGGGCCGCGTGCCGCGCCGCCAGTCTTGCTGATGCACGGTGAACCCAGTTGGTCCTATCTGTACCGCAAGATGATTCCGGTACTGGTTGCTGCCGGTTACCGCGTCGTTGCACCCGATCTGGTGGGCTTCGGGCGCTCCGACAAGCCGGCGCACAAGGCCGACTATTCGTACCTGCACCACGTGCAGTGGATGACGGCCTGGCTGGCGGCCGTCGATCTGCGGCAGGTGACCTTGTTCTGCCAGGATTGGGGCTCGCTGATCGGCTTGCGCATGGTGGTTGATGCGCCGGACCGTTTTGCGCGCATCGTGCTGGCCAATGGCGGCCTGCCGACCGGCACCAGCGCAACGCCCAAGGCGTTCAAAATCTGGCGTGCTTTTGCCAGCTACAGCCCCTGGTTTCCGATCGGGCGCATCGTCAGCAGCGGCTGCGCCCAGGGGCTGACGCCGCAGCAGGTGGCAGCCTACGACGCGCCTTTTCCGTCGCAGCGTTACAAGTTGGCGGCGCGTCTGTTCCCGACGTTTGTGCCGACCGCCCCGGACGATCCGGAGCGCCAGAACAACGAGCGGGCCTGGGAGTTCTTCAAGCACTGGGACAAGCCTTTTCTGACGCTGTTCAGCAGCCGCGACCCCATCACCCGCGGCGGCCACAAGGTCTGGCAACAGTGCGTGCCGGGAGCGCAGGGCCAGCCGCACGCCATCACGCGCGGCGCCGGCCACTTTTTGCAGGAAGACAAGGGGGCCGAGGTGGCGCAAGCCATCGCCAGCTTCATAAAGGCCACACCGACCGCAGGCGCGGCGGACCAGCCCTAAACTCCAACGCATGCATTCCGCGCCAAGCCAGCCAGCCCCGCAAAACACCGCGCGCAGCGTTCTGGACTCCGACGGCACGGTACGCGCGCTGGACAAGTACGATGCGCCGCTGCACTACGCCAAGCAGGGCGGGCGGCGCTTTCACGTGATGGCCAAGCCGATCGGTCCGGCCTGCAATCTGGACTGTTCTTACTGCTATTACCTGGCCAAGGCGACGCTGCCGGAGGGCTCACGCAGTGGCCGCATGTCGGACCAGACGCTGGAGTTGTTTATCCGCCAGTACATCGAAGGTGTTACCGGCAAGGAGGTGGTGTTCTCCTGGCAGGGCGGCGAGCCGACGCTGCTGGGCGTCGACTTCTTTCGGCGCGTGATCGAACTCGAAAAGAAATACGCCAAACCGGGGCAGACCGTGCAAAACGACTTGCAGACCAACGGTACGCTGCTGGACGACGAATGGTGCCGTTTTCTGAAACAGAACCGCTTTCTGGTGGGCCTCTCGATCGACGGCCCGCGCGACATTCACGACCAGTGCCGCTACGCCAAGAACGGCGAGCCGACTTTCGACAAGGTGATGAACGCGGTGCGGCTCTTGAAACAGCATGGTGTTTCATTCAACACCCTGACCTGCGTGCATCGCCACAACGCCAGGCGGCCGCTGGACGTCTACCGTTTCCTGCGCCGCGAGGTGGGCTCCGTGCACATGCAGTTCATTCCCATTGTGGAGTACCGGGGCTTCGAGACGACGGCGCCGCAGACTTGGGATACTGCCACGCTGCCGATGCAGCACGAGGCCAGGGCGCGCCCCGGGCAGCCGGACTCCATCGTGACGGACTGGTCGGTGGACCCCCGGGACTGGGGCTATTTCCTGAGCAAGGTTTTTGACGAATGGCAGCAGCGCGATATCGGCAAGGCCTACGTCAACCATTTTGAAACCCTGGTGGCGCAGCACATGGGTTTGCCGTCCCAAATGTGCGTCTACAGCGAAATCTGCGGCAAAGGCCTGGCGATCGAACACGAGGGCAGCGTCTATTCCTGCGACCACTACGTCTATCCCGAATACCGGGTCGGCAACATCCGCGGTGCCGAGTTAGGCGACATGGCCTTGTCGCGCGCGCAAGTGAAGTTCGGCTATGCCAAGAGCGAGACCTTGCCCCAACAATGCCGCCAGTGCGCGTACCTGACGGATTGCTGGGGCGAGTGCCCGAAGAACCGTATCCTGCGCACGGTGGATGGCGAGCCGGGCCTGAACTACCTGTGCTCCGGCTTCCAGCAGTTCTTTGCCCATGCCGTGCCGCGGATCGAGCGCATCGTCGCCGATATCAGGAAACAGAAGGTGCAACCGGTGGCCAGGATGGCGCTGCCCCGGACAGCATGAACCAAGGTGATCAGGGTGTCGCTATTTGTCAGGCAAAGCTATTGAGTTCCGAAATTCACGACGCCGTTCCAGCTAAGCCGACCTGATGCAGATTGCGTTCGCAAGTCAGGAGCTCAGATCCCGGCGTCTGTGGCCCGAGGGTGCTGGGGTGGGTAGCTCCGCGAATGTCCCCCGCCCTTTGGGCTCTTCCTTTATTTGGCAAAACCCCAAGTCCACGCTACGCCACCCGCCCCAGCGCCCTCGGCAGCGGCGCTGGTGGTTTGCGTTGCTCGCATACCAACCCCGCTTGCAAGATCAGGCTGGTGGGGCGCTCAGCGCAGGTAAAGGAGGAGCCCGCAGGGCGGGGGACACGGAGCTGAGTGCCCCACCAGCCTGATCCACCCGCTATGCTGAACGGGGTCTGGCATGTCATCATTTCGGGAAAGATCAACAGGTCAGTGCTTCGGCCCGCGCCAGACTGGCGATGGCGTCGCGGCCGGCGCTGAAGGCGCGGCGATTGAGTTCCACCATCTCCGGCTTTCGCGTCCGGAAGCGATTGAGTATGGATTCCAGCAGCACTTCGGCGCGGAACGGCAGGTGGTCGGCAATGGCGCCCAACATGACGCTGTTGCCCAGGCGCAGGTCGCCCAGTTGCTTGGCGATGGCCAGGGCGTCGAACGCATGCACCTCAATGCCAAGAGCGCGAATCTGGGCCACCGGATCGGCCGGGTAGGCATACAGACCGCTGCTCACCACCGGCGGCACCAGGCGTGCGGTGTTCATCAGAACCAGTCCGCCCGGCTTCAGGTAGTGGCTCCAGCGCAAGGCCTCGGCCGACTCGAAGCCGACCAGGATGTCGGCCGCGCCGGGGGCGATCTTTGGCGAGAGCACTTTGCTCCCGAAGCGCAGGTGCGAGCTGACCACACCGCCGCGCTGCGACATGCCGGCAACCTCGGTCTTCTTGACATCGTGGCCCAGCGAAATGGCGGCTTCGGCGAGAATTTCGGTGGCCGTCATGACGCCCTGGCCGCCGACGCCGACGACCAGGATATTGGTGACGTTATTTTTCATTTTCAGCTCTTCACGAAGTTGATCGTCTGTAACGGCACCGCCGGCACGATGGCTTTCGGCGCGCACAGTTGCAGGCAGATGCCGCAGCCGGTGCAGGCGGCGCTTTCGATGCTGGCATATTGCAGCGTTACTTCCTTGCCGGAGGGTCTCAGCAGGACCTCGCGGCGCTGTTCGTTGATGGCCGGACAGCCGACGTCCAGGCACAGGCCGCAGCCGGTGCACTGGTCGGACACCACGCGCAAGGCCGGCTGTTTCCTGAATTCGTCAATCAGCACGCAAGGGCGGTCGGTGATGATCACCGAGGGTTCGGGGATTTTGGTTTCCTCGCGCAGCGCCCTGGCCAGTTCCGGCAACTGGTAGGGGTCGACCTTGCGGATGCGTTCCGCTTTGACGCCCAGCGCCTCACAGAGCTTGACAAAATCGATCTTCGGCGCCGGCGCACCGTGGACGTTGCGGCCGGTGCCCGGATTGTCCTGGCCGCCGGTCATGCCGACCGTCCGGTTGTCGAGCAGCAGCACGGTCACATTGCCGCCGTTGTAGGTGATGTCCAGCAGCCCTTGCATGCCCATGTGCATGAAGGTCGAGTCGCCGATCACGGCCAGTATCCTGCGGTCCTTGTCGACCGTGGCGCGACCTTTGTCCAGGCCCAGGGCCACGCCCATCGAGGCGCCCATGGAGATAACGGAGTCCAGGGCATTCCAGGGGTGGCCGGCACCCAGCGAGTAGCAACCAATATCACCGGAAATAGTGATGTTTTTCAATTTGGCCAAGGTGTAATAGACGCCCAGATGCGGGCAGGCGGCGCACAAGGTGGGCGGCCGCGGGAACACCGGCGCCGGCGGAATCGAACTTTGGGTTTCGTCATTCGCCGGTGCCTCACCCAGCAGGCGAGCAACCGCCGGCCTGAGCACTTCCGGCGGCAGCTCGCCGCTGCGCGGCAGAAAGTCCTTGCCATGGCAGGCGATGCCAGCGGCCTTGAGTTCCATTTCCAGCAGGGGTTCGGTTTCCTCCACCACCAGCAGCTGCTCCACCGTCTTGCTAAAAGCGCGAATTCTCTCGATCGGTGCCGGGTAGGAAAAACCGAGCTTGAGTGCCGGCGAATCCGGAAACGCTTCCTGCACATGCATCCAGGCCGGCCCTGAAGCGATAAAGCCGACGCGCCGGTCCTTTCCGGCGACAACGAAATTGAGCGGCGAGATCTCGGCGCAGGCACGCAGCTTTTCTTCGCGCTCGAACATCAGCGGAAGACGCGCTTTGGCATGGCCCGGCACCATCACCCAGCGCTGCGGGTCCTTGACAAAACCGGGCGATTCGTGGGGCACGCGCTGGCCGACGCTGACCATCGCCTTGACATGACAGATACGGGTGGTCAAGCGCAGGATCACCGGCACCTGGAACAGCTCTGACAAGGCGTAGCCGGCAATCACCATGTCGTAGGCTTCCTGCGAATCGGCTGGCTCCAGCAGCGGCAGGTGCGCAAAGCGCCCCCAGTAGCGCGAGTCCTGCTCGTTCTGCGAGGAGGACAGGCCCACGTCGTCAGCCACGGCGATCACCATGCCACCGGCAGCGCCGGTCAAGGTCAGCGTCATCAGCGGGTCCGACGCGACGTTCAGTCCGACGTGCTTCATGGCGCAAAAAGAGCGCGAGCCGGCGATCGAGGCGCCGATGGCAACCTCCAGCGCCACTTTCTCGTTGACCGACCATTCGGTGTAGATGTCGGGGTAGTTGGCCAGGTTCTCCAGCATTTCGGTGGCCGGCGTTCCGGGGTAGGCAGAGGCGACGCGAACGCCGGATTCCCAGACCGCGCGGGCCACCGCTTCGTTGCCGGAAAAGAGCATGCGCGCTGGCGTCGCTAAGACCTGGATTGCTGCCATGTTGGCCCCATCAATAAGATTGATAAAAGGAAAGCCGGCGGCGCTCGCGCATCCATGCTGGACCTTGCTTCCTGACGGCTTTCGGGTTGTCCGACCTCGTTGTTTTTCTTCGTCTCTGAAGAACTCTGCCGAGACGATTTATGAAGAAATGTTAGCCCGCAATGGATGCATTGTTTGATTGTTATGTGTACTGAAATACCTGATTAATGCACAATGAGTGCATCAAAATACGAACGAGGAGATATTGTGGCCGGTATCACTGTGGATCGGCATGACCTGGCGCTGCTGACTGAACTGCAGCGCGACGGGCACGCCACCAACGCCGCCCTGGGCGAGATCATTCACTTGTCGACGTCGCAAGTCAGCCGTCGTGTGCAGCGACTTGAGGAAGCCGGCGTGATTGACCACTACACCGCCGTGATCGACCCGGCCGTCGTCGGCCTGGGCGTCATGGCATTTACCCACGTGGTGCTGGAGCGTCATGCCGGCACACCGGCGGACAAGGGCGAGACGCACGGTGCCAGGTTCGAGCGCGAGATTGCCCGTTTGCCGGAAGTCCTTGAATGCTTTTCGGTGGCGGGCGAGGCCGATTACGTGTTGCGCATTGTTGCCTACGACCTTGCCGCGCTGTCGGAATTCATGACCCGGCATCTATTGCACCTGCCCGGTGTTTCGACCGTCAAATCGACCATCTCGCTGCATAAGATCAAGCAGACCAGTGTCCTGCCGCTGGACCATATCATTCAACCGCGCCAAACCAGGCAGCGCATCCGGTTTTCTTCGGAATAGTGCCGGCTCAGACCGCTGAGCCCCTGGTCGAAACCCGAACCGGCGCAAGGCGCGCGCCGACGCGCTGCGCACGATTCACGGAGGCGCAATCGTGCCGGGCTTGATTAATCTCAAATCACCGAGGGACCAAGGGAGAAGAATTGACGACGGAAGTGATTTGAACCTCACTTTGCGCAGACTGAGCGTGGCGCTGTGACCGATGCCGGAAACGCGCACAACCCCAGGGTGGAAATTTGATTGCCTTTCGCAAAGAACATGAGTTTCACGGTCGCCTGGTGATGGTCGGTTTCGGCTGCATCGGTCAGGGCGTGCTGCCGCTGCTGTTGCGGCACATCGACATGCCGCCACAGAAAATGCTCATTGTCAGCCCCGACAACGTCGACCTGACCCTGGCCGGACGCCATGGCGTTCCCTGTCTGCACAGCTCGCTCAGCGAAGACAATCTCAATTCCGTGCTGGCACCCCGGCTGACTGCCGGCGACTTTCTGCTCAATTTGTCCGTCAATGTCAGCAGCGTCGCCTTGATCGCGTTGTGCCAGTCGCTGGGCGTGCTGTACCTGGACACCTGCATCGAACCCTGGGTTGGTGGCTATACCGATCCGGCCTTGCCGGTCTGCCAACGCACCAACTACGCACTGCGGGAAGCCGCGTTGGCCTTGCGCGCCAAAGACCGAACAGGACCCACGGCGTTGCTCACGCACGGCGCCAACCCGGGACTGGTTTCCCATTTGCTCAAGCAGGCACTGCTCAACATCGCACAGCACAATCGCCTGGCGGTGGCGACGCCCACCTCACGTCTGGCCTGGGCCCAACTGGCACAGCAGCTGCATATCCGCGTGATTCACATTGCCGAGCGCGACACCCAGCTGGCAACCAGGCGCAAGCAGGCCAACGAGTTCATGAACACCTGGTCGGTCGAGGCCTTCGTGGACGAGGCCTGCCAGCCGGCGGAATTGGGCTGGGGTAGTCACGAGCAGTATTTTCCGGCGGACGCAGCGCGCCACGACAGCGGCTGCAAGGCCTCCATCTACCTGAACCGACCCGGTGCCAGTACCCAGGTTCGGACCTGGACGCCGCTGGCAGGACCGATGCACGGTTTTCTGATCACCCACTCGGAGGCTATCTCCATGGCCGACTACCTGACGCTGGGCGAGGGTGCGAACCCGACTTATCGACCTACCGTCAACTATGCCTATCACCCCTGCGATGACGGCGTGCTTTCGCTGCATGAACTGGCCGGGCGCAATTGGCAGCCGCAGACCCGTGAGCGGGTACTGAAGGAGGAGATCTCGTCCGGCATGGACGAACTGGGTGTCCTGCTGATGGGCCACCCCTCTGGCGCTTACTGGTATGGCTCGCAGTTGTCGATCGACCAGGCGCGTGCCCTTTGCCCGCACAACAGCGCCACCAGCCTGCAGGTCACTGCGACCGTGATGGCCGGCGTGGTGTGGGCCATGAGGAACCCGGCGCGCGGCCTGCTGGAGCCCGATGAAATGCCATTCGATGAAATCCTGGAACTGTGCCGACCCTACCTCGGCAATGTGGTGGGCGTCTACACCGACTGGACTCCGCTCACCGGTCGTGGCCGCTTGTTCACCGAAGACCTGGACCGTAGTCAACCGTGGCAGTTCAAAAACTTCCGTGTCACTTGAATTCAACCCCCTATCAGGAGCACATGCATGAACCTACTGACAAAGATGGCACAGGGTCTGCTTGGCCAAGACAAGCCGCAATGGGCGATCTCGGACGCCATCAGCACCACCCACCTGCCGCCGGCCAACACCATGGGCGGCATGCCGCTGATGCAGGCACTGGCGCAGCGCCAGTCGGCGCGGGAATTCGACCCGGCCCCGCTGTCTGAGCAAACGCTTTCGGACCTGCTGTGGGCCGCGGCCGGCATCAACCGTCCGATGCTGGGGGGACGTACCGTCCCGAGCGCCATGAACTCGCAGGAAGTCGATGTTTATGCCGCCCTTCCCAACGGCTTGTTCCGCTACGCTGCAGTGACCCACGTGCTGCGCATGGTGAGCGCCGTCGATGTACGCCGCGTCACCGGTTACCAGGACTTTGTCGATACCGCGCCGATGGACCTGGTGTACGTGGTCGACCATTCCCGCATGAAGCTGGTGCCGGTGACGAAACGGGAGTCGTACGCTTTTGCGGCCGCCGGCGCGATGGCGCAAAACGTCTCCCTTTATTGCGCCAGTGCCGGTCTGGCCTGCGTCATTCGGGCTTGGCTGGACCGCACCGCCCTGTCGCAGGCAATGGGATTGAACAACGACCAGCAGATTCTGCTGGCGCAAACCGTTGGGCGGCCCAGGACCGTGGTTGTGCCTTGACCGCCATTTCAGGCCGGACGTGACCGGGAGCCGTGGCGATGGCTGATCTGTCCGCAAGCGCAGCAGGGCCGGGAAAAGTCGCGGCCGACGTCGCCCGCCTGTTCATCGCCCTGTGGCCGGGCCCCGCGCTGGCGCGGTCCCTGGCTATCTTGTGCGGCAGTGACACCGTCGGCGCCGATGCCCGGCCGGTGGTCGTCAGGCACAGTATTCACCTGACCCTGAATTTTCTGGGTAATGTGCCGCGCCAGCGGATAGCGGAACTGGTGCCGGCCCTGCATGTGCCGTTCCAGCCGTTCGAACTCGACTTCAGCCGTTGCGAACAGTGGCGCCATGGCTTGGTGGTGGCCATTCCGGATGCCGTTCCTGCGCCAATGGTTCATCTGCACACTGCGTTGAACGAGGTGCTGCGCCGGTTGGGCTTGCCGGTGGAACAGCGCGCCTTTCGGCCGCATCTCACATTGGCGCGGCGTCACTTCCAGCCAGCGCCCACGCGGATCGGGCCGCCCTTGCGATGGCTGGTTGATGGCTATGTCCTGGCGCAGTCAGGGGCCACGCCTGGCGGGGACTATCTGGTACTGCAGCGCTACGGATGAAGCGGCGCTGGACCGGTTACTGGATCGCTATCCGCTTCGAGGCGGTGCTTGCCTTCTTGGGCAGCTCAAGGGTCAGGACGCCATCCTCGCCCTTCTCGGTCACGTCCAGTCGCATGTCGAGGCATAGGCCGGACGGTCGGGGAGGTTTTGCGAATTCTCAAGCCGAAGGGGCGTCTTTTGGCTAGGCTGGATCGGGTAGCGATTTTGGAGTGCTCGCCATGAAGAATGCCCTGTTCACCGAAGCTGTTGCCGAACATGTCTGGCGCACCCGATACCAGTGGTGCGAGGACGGTCACATGCAGGAGCCGTCGATTGCCGCCACCTGGGATCGGGTGGCGTTGGCGGTGGCGCTGGCCGAGCCGCACCACCGCGACCAGTGGCGCGAGCGCTTCCGCTCCATCCTGCAGGACTTCCGCTTTTTGCCGGGCGGCCGCATTCTGGCCGGCGCCGGCACGACACGCGGCGCCACGCTGTTCAACTGCTTCGTCATGGGTTCCATCGAGGACTCGATCCAGGGCATCTTCAATGCCTTGCGCGAAGCCATGGTCACGCTGCAGGCCGGCGGCGGCATCGGCCTTGATTTCTCCACGCTGCGGCCGGCCGGCTCGGTGGCGGTCAGCAGCGCCGGCGTGGCCTCCGGGCCGGTCCCGTTCATGACAATCTGGGAGGCCGCCAATGCCGTTCTGGAGGCTGGCAACGTGCGCCGCGGTGCCATGATGGCGACCCTGCGCTGCGACCACCCGGACGTCGAAGCCTTCGTCCAGGCCAAGGGCACGACCGGCGCCTTGTCGCACTTCAACCTGTCGGTGCTGATCAGCGACGACTTCATGCGGGCGGTCCAGGAAGACCAGGCCTGGCCTCTGCTCTTTCCCCTCGGCGCCCATCCGATTCCAGCTGGTTCCGAGGTCTGCGAACGGATTTGGTCGGGCGCTGCCGGGCCGCAGCTGTGCCGGGTCCACGGGCGGATACCGGCGCGTGGCTTGTGGGACCAGATCGTGCAGGCGCAACACGCCAACGCCGAACCGGGTGTCCTGTTCATCGACCGCATCAACCGCGCCAACAACCTGTGGTATTGCGAGCAGATCTCGGCTACCAATCCCTGCGGCGAAGTGCCGCTGCCGGCCTACGGCGGCTGCAACCTGGGTTCCATCAACCTGAGCCGCTTCGTGCGCCAGCCGTTTGCCGCGCATCCTGATCTGGACTTTGACGCGCTGCGGGCCACAGCCTGCATCGCAACCCGTTTTCTTGACAACGTGCACGACATTTCACTGTTTCCGCTGAAGAGCCAGGGAAAGGCGGCGCATGCCAGCCGCCGGATCGGGCTCGGGATCACCGGGCTGGCCGACATGTTCCTGATGCTGGGGCTGCGTTACGGCGCGCCGGCCAGCCTGGACCTGAGTCGTGAAATCATGGCCACCATCCGCGACTGCGCCTACCGCACCTCGATCGAGATCGCGCGCGAGAAAGGTCCGTTCCCGGCGTTCGACAAAATCCGCTACGGCGCAAGCCCGTTTGTGCTGGAGCTGTCGCACGAACTGCAGGACGCCATTGCCCGGCACGGCATCCGCAACAGCCATCTGCTGGCGCTGGCGCCAGCCGGCTCGGTCAGCCTGCTGGCCAACAATGTCTCCAGCGGCATTGAGCCGGTGTTCGGCTTTGAGGCAACGCGGCGCGTGCGCGGGGCCGATGGGCAAGCGGTGATGTTTGCGCTGCAAGACAATGCGTGGCGCCGCTTCAAGGAACTCCACGGTGCCCACGCCCAGCGGCCGGCCCATTTCGTGCAGGCGGCGGACGTGTCGGCCGAAGATCAGTTGAATCTGATGGCGGTGCTGCAACCGTTTGTCGACAACGCCATCGCCAAGACGGTGTGCCTGCCTGAGAATGCCACCGTTCAGGAGTTGGAGATGGTCTTGTTGCGCGCCTGGGAGCTTGGGCTCAAGGGCTGCACCGTGTACCGCGAGGGCAGCCTGGGCGGTGCCGCCGTCGTCGCCAGCCAGTGAGTGTGCCGGCGTTGCGGTGATATTGCGCTGCGCATCCAAAGGACGAGGCAGCCTTTATCATTGGCTTTTGAGGAAATTGCAGCATGAGCACCCGACTACGCGGCGTCTTCGCCCCGGTACTGACACCTTTCAACCAACGCCTTGAGCCCGATGTCAAACGTTTCATAGCGCACTGCCGCTGGCTGATAGCCCAGCAGGTCGGGCTGGCCATTTTCGGCACCAATTCGGAAGCCGCATCGTTGTCGGTGGACGAACGCATTGCGTTGACCGACGCGCTCCTGGCAGCGGGCATTCCGGCCGAGAGGCTGATGCCCGGCACCGGTGGCTGCTCGCTCGCGGACGCTACCCGGCTGACCGCGCACGCGGTCAGGAACGGTGCGGGCGGGGCGCTGATGCTGCCGCCTTTTTTCTTCAAGGGGGTGTCCGATGCCGGGCTTTTTGCCTACTACGCCGAAGTGATAGAGCGGGTCGGCAGCGAGCGTCTGAAGGTCTATCTTTATCACATCCCGCAATTCACGCAGGTGCCCATCACCCTGAACCTGATCGAGATGCTGCGCAAGCGCTATCCCGACACGGTGGTCGGGGCCAAGGATTCGTCCGGCAACTGGGACAACACCCAGGCCATGATAGACAACTTTGCGAAAGACGGCTTTGACGTTTTTCCGGCCAGCGAATCCCTGCTCTCCAAGGCCTTGCCGATCGGCGGCGTCGGCTGCATCAGTGCCACCGTCAACATGAACCCAATGGGCATCCATGCCTTGTACCAGGGCTGGAACACGCCGCAGGGCGCGGCGCTGCAAGCCAGCGCCGACGTGATCCGCAAGATCTTCCAGGCCGCGCCCATGATCCCGGCGATGAAGCGGGTGCTGGCTGAATTCTCCGGAGACCCCGACTGGAAAATAGTGCGCCCGCCGCTGCTGGCGCTGGACGACGCCGGCAGCCAGAGCGTGCTGGCTGCCTTGCGCGAGGCCCAATTCAGCATGCCGGGCTACCCGTCCCTATCGCCTGCGTCGCCTTAGAACTTGTCCGTAAATAACTGGGGGTCGCGTTGGGACGCAATCGGGATGAGTTGCCCGCCAACATTTCGCAGCATGGGCTGCCTGCCCATGCAAGGAATTTGGTGGGCAAATCGCCCGATTTCGACCCAACCCTGCGGGCAATGGGATTTTCGGGCGGTCTGCTTCGTTACAAAATCAGCCAAGGCAACCAGCCTTGGCTTGGATTTTGCGCCTCGCATCCCATCCCGAAAATCCATTTGCGCGACCCCCAGTTATTTACGGACAAGTTCTCAAAGCAGCGCCAGCGCCTGGGTGTTCTTGACCTCTTCCATCACCGCATAGGTGCGCGTCTCGCGCACACCGGGCAGCTGCCACAGTACCGTGCCGGCAAATTCGCGGTAGGCGTTCATGTCGGCGCAACGGGTCTTGAGCAGGTAGTCGAAGCCGCCGGCCACCATGTAGCACTCCATGATTTCGGGGCGCACCTGGACCGCCGCCTTGAACTGGTCGAACACATTGTGGCTGGTGCGGTCCAGCAAGACTTCGACAAACACCATCATGCCGGCCCCCAGCTTGAGCGGGTTGAGCCGCGCCTCGTAACCCAGGATGTAGCCGTCGCGGGTCAGGCGCTGCACCCGCGCCAGCACCGCGGTGGGCGAGAGCGCCACCGTCTCCGCCAGCTTCAGATTGGAGATGCGGCCGTCTTGCTGCAATGCAGTCAGAATTTTGCGGTCAATGCGGTCGATTTCGGCTTCCATGGCCGTCTGATTGTCAACTATCGGATCGCCAAATTCTAGATTTTTATTTGGCAATAAAACCGTTGTCTTGACTATCTATTGAAACATGGCGAGAAAAATCGACGCAATTTGGCTTTAAGTACCGCTGCCCTTATCGACGGAATTTGACTTGAAATAATTCCCCTTAAAGGGGATAATGAAACCAATGGAAAAGTGCACACCCCACTATCCGCTGGCCGAAATTCAGGTCCAAATGACAACGGTGCAGGCGATGAATCTCACGGTCTCCGCCAGAACCGGAGAGTATTTTGTGGTTTCGTTTAAGGAGTTGTGACGTGGCAAGCAAATGGAATGGTCAGCCCTGCCACCTATGCGGGGCAGGGACACTGCATGATGGGGTCAAAACCATTGTGCAGAAATACAAGGGACAGGTCTTTAAATCGGAAGTCCGCGGGTCATTTTGTGATCATTGCGCGGACGGTTTTGTGGAATTCGATGCCGCGGAAGAAGCCGCCTGGCTGGCCTTTCGTGATCAGGTGGATGCCGCAGAGGTCGCCGAACTGGCCCGTATTCGCAAAAAACTGAAGCTCACCCAAGTGCAAGCCGCACAACTGGCGGGCGGCGGTAAAAACGCCTTTTCCCGTTATGAACGCGGGCAAGCCAAGCCGATGGCTGCTGTGATTAACCTCTTTCGCCTGTTAGACCGCCACCCGGACCTGTTGTGCGAATTGAAAACCGGTTGAATCAACGGCCGTTTCCTTAAGCGTTTGACGCTCGGTGATGGCAGAGCGTACGTCGAAGCCGTTGCCACGGCAGTAAACGCTGTCGCACCGCATGCGGCGAGCGTTATCGTTTTGGCACAGGCCTCAAAGTCCCCTGCCCGCAGTGGGCAATTGCGGTGACAGTGCGGTTCGTGGTAAACATTCCACTCCGCTTGATTCTTGAGGAGACGCAGCATGAACTCATTCACGGGCGGTTGCCTGTGCGGCGACGTCCGATTCGTGGCATCGGGACGCCCCTACCGGGTCGGTCTTTGTCACTGTCTCGACTGCCGCAAGCATCATGGGGCTCTTTTTCACGCTTCCGCGGTGTTCCCTCAGGAGGCGGTGACGATCGATGGCGAAACACGCGACTACGCCGGGCGGTTTTTTTGTCCCCGCTGCGGCTCGTCCATCTTCGCACGCACCGCAGACGAAATCGAAGTGAACCTGGGGTCCCTGGATGCCCCTGACCAACTGATGCCAAGCTACGAAAGCTGGATCATTCGGCGCGAGTCCTGGTTGCCGGCGTTTGCGCTCACGCGACGCTACGACCATGATCGTGACGCCGGAAGTCGTTTTGAGGATTAGGTTAATGAGCGCGGTGCGCCGCGGTTCAGTGCGTCACATAGCCCATGGACTGCGGCAGCCACAGCACAATTTGCGGGAACAGCGTCATCAGCAGCAGCGCCAGCACCAGCAGCGCCGTGAACGGCCAGCCTTCGCGCACCATATCCTTGAGCGGGATGCCGGTCAGCGCATTGGTCACAAACAGCAGCATGCCGAACGGCGGAGTCACCAAGCCTATCATCATGTTGACCACCACCACCACGCCGAAGTGAACCAGGTCAACGCCCAGCAGGGTGGCGGTCGGGATCAGCATCGGCACGAACACCAGCAGCATCACCGAGACATCCAGAAAACAGCCCAGCACTAGAAACACGCCGTTCACCAGCAGCAGGAATTGCAGTTGGCTCAGGTGCAGGCCGCTGACCCACAGCGCCAGCTGGTTCGGGATGCCCTCGGTGGCAAACGCGTAGTTGAGCAGGTAGGCCGCGGCGATGATCATGGTGATGACGGCGCTGGCGCGCAGCGACTCCAGCGTCACCGCAAACAAGGCCCTGGGTGAAAACGCGCGGTAGACGCCGCCGGCCAGCACCAGGGCGTGCAGCGCGGCCACGGCGGCCGCCTCGGTGGGCGTGAAGGCGCCGGTGTAAATGCCGGTCAACAACACCAGCGGCAAGGTCAGGGGCAGCAAGCCGCGCAGCACGATGCCTGGCAGTTCGCCGGCGCTAATCGGGTCGTCCTTGGGCATGTCGCGCCGCTTGGCGATGATGTGCACCCCCAGCATCAGCAGCGCCGCCATCAGCAGGCCGGGCAGCACGCCGCCCAGGAACAGGGCGCCGACCGAGGTCCCCGACACCAGGGCGTAAATCACCATCGGAATCGACGGCGGAATGATCGGGCCTATGGTGGCCCCGGCCACCACCACCGCGCCGGCAAAGCCGGGCGAGTACTGCGGCTTTTTCAGCATCTGCTTGATCGACACCAGACCCGGTCCGGCGGCGTCCGCGATGGCGCTGCCGCTCATGCCGGAAAAAATCACGCTGACCACGATGTTGACTTGCGCCAGCCCGCCGCGCATGCGCCCGACCATGACGCGCGAGAGCTGAAACAACCGCTCGCTGATGCTGCCGGCGTTCATCAGGTTGGCGGCAAAAATAAACAAGGGCACGGCCAGCAGCACATAACCGTTGTACAGGCCGTTGAGTATCTGTTCCGCGGCCAGCCCCAGGTCTTGCCCCTTGACCACCAGGTAGGCAATGCCGCTGGCCAGCATGGCAAAGGCGATCGGCGCGCGCAGCAGCATGCCCACTGCCAGCACCGCCAGCAGGGTGATCAGGGCGGCGCTCACAGATGGCTCCGCCAGTCGCGGCCCAGCAGACGGTAGATGCGCCAGGCGTAACGCGCGGCCAGGGCGAGCAGCAACAGGGCAAACGGGGCAAAGACCCAATTGAAGGGCAGGCCCAGGACCGGTGTCGTCTCGCGCCGCATGAAGTGAATGTAGTCCAGCGCGCCCGGCAAACCCCAGGCCGCCAGCACGCCAATCAGGGCGCAGGCGGCCAGCGCCATGATGCGCTGTAGCTGCGGGCTGGCTTTTTGGTAGAGCAGGTCAAAGGCCACGTTTTCGCGGTCATTGCAGACCAGCGCGGCAGCCCACAAAATGGCCCACAAATAGAGGATGACGGCGGCCTCGTCGGTCCAGGCCAAGGGCGTGTTGAACACGAAGCGCGCCACCACTTGGACCACAAACACCAGGAACAACAAGGCAAACAGCAGGACGCCGAAAGCATTGGACGCGCTGCGCAGGAGTTTCAACATGGGGTGGCGGCCGCTGTCATTGCGGACCCGATCCGCAATCCAGGGTATGCGTGGCACTGGATGCCGGAGCAGGTCCGGCATGACAAATTTGAAGCCATGGAGTGCCAGCTTGTGCTCGCAACGAGGAACTTATGGGGGTGTGCAAGAGTTTCAACATTGGGTGTCATTTGGTGGTATTGATGCGCTCCAGCAGGCCTTTGGGCCAGGCCTTGGCGTAATCGGATTGCAGGTAAGCGGCTTGCACTGTTTTGCGGAACGCATCGAGGTCCGGTGTGGTCACGCTCAGGCCCTGGCTCTTGAAGTAATCGACCAGCTGCTTTTCATCGGCCAGGCGCTTCTCGTTGTTGTAGGCGGCGGCGCTCTGGGCCGCGCTTTTGAGTTTGTTTTTCTGATCGGGGCTCAGGCCGTTCCACAGTTTGTTGGAGACGCCGATGAAAAGCACGTCCACCAGATGGCCGGTGAGCGTGATCTGTTTCGTGACCTCGTAGAACTTGGCGCTCTTGAGCGTCGGCAGCGGGTTGTCCTGCGCGTCTATGGTGCCCGTCCGCAGGCCCATATAGACCTCGCCAAAGGCCAGCGGTGTCGGCGTGGCGCCCAGCGCCTGGCCCAGAAACAGCCACTCGCGGCTGCCCGGCATGCGCAGTTTGACGCCTTTGAGGTCGGCCGGCGTATTGACTTTGCGCAGCTCGCGCAGGCTGAGCTGGCGGGTGCCGTAATAGAGCGGTGCCAGTACCGTGATGTCCATTTTTTCGCTGACCCGCTGGAACAGTTCCTCGCCAATGGGACCGTTGAACACCTGCAGCAAATGAGCCGGGTCGCGGATCACGTAACCGGCGGTGAAGAGGGAGAACTCGGGCACCAGTTTGGCAATGTCGAAAGCCGACAGCGTGGTCATTTCCAGATTGCCGCGGGCCATCGCCACCGGCTCGGCGCCCTGCTTGAAGAGGGCGGCATTCAAGCTGATCTGGACCTCAAATTGGCCGGGCGCTGTCCGCTCCAGTTGTTCCTTCAGGACCGTCCACATCCTGGCGTGCCAGTCGTCCGGAACCGCCGGCGTGGAAATGCGCAGCAAGCGCCGACTCTGCGCGAACGCCTGCCCGGCGGTCAGGCACAAAGCGCTGACCAGGCCCAGGCAAGTGCGACGCCGGACGCTGGCTTGCTGGCCTGACGGGGAAATCAACGGGGTCATAAGCGCGCCTTTGTGCTGAAGTGGGGGTTGTCCGGAGAATCGGCAATCGTATCCCGAACGTGGCATGATATGTGCCAGCATTTCCCGATTTTTCTAATGGATACCGAAAGCACGCTCTCCACTTTTGTTGCCAGTGATGGCGACAATGTTGCCATCCAGGACTGGCCTCTGGGACAGGGGCGACCGCTGCGCGGTGTGGTCCTGCTGGTGCATGGATTGGGCGAGCATGCCGGCCGTTACGACCATGTGGCGCGCCGGCTCAATGGCTGGGGTTTTGCGGTGCGCGGGCATGACCAGTTCGGCCACGGCGAGTCGGGTGGGGCGCGCGGCGGCTTGCCCACGGACACGCGCCTGCTGGACGATCTGGCGGATATTGTGGACAGCACCCGTGCCCGCATGGAGCGCAAGACGCCGCTGATACTGCTGGGTCACAGCATGGGCGGGCTGGTGGCGGCGCGCTTTGTGGCACTGGCCATGCGTCCGGTGGAAGCGCTGGTGTTGTCTTCCCCGGCGCTGGACCCGGGGCTCAATGCGGTGCAGAAATTGCTGCTGGCGATACTGCCCAAAATTGCGCCCGATTTGCGGGTCGGCAACGGGCTCGATCCCAACCTCATTTCACATGATCCGGCGGTGGTTGCGGCTTACCGCGCCGACAAACTGGTGCATGACCGGGTTTCAGGCCGGCTGGCACGCTTTATTGCCGATGGCGGGCCGGCCACCGTGGCGCTGGCCGCCAGCTGGAAAGTGCCGACCCTGCTGCTGTACGCCGGCGCCGACAAATTGGTCAATCCGGCCGGCAGCCGGGCCTTTGCCGCCGCCGCGCCCAAAGAGGTGGTGAGCGCCCACTGTTTCGAGACCCTGTACCACGAGATATTCAACGAGCTCGACGCCGAACCGGTTTTTGCCGAGCTCAAGAAGTGGTTGGATATTCGGTTCTAAAAAACTTGCGGGACAGACCACAGCTACAGGTCGGACTTACAGTTTCTCCGTCTCACCGGAGCGCGGCTGCCACTTCATCAGGTGTTTTTCAATGCGCCCGACCAGTTCGTCCAGCACCAGGGCAAAAGCGGTCAGCACCAGAATGCCGGCCATCACGGTGTTGATGTCGAAGCTGCCTTCGGCCTGCAAAATCAGGTAGCCCACGCCTTGGCTGGAGCCCAGGTACTCACCCACCACGGCGCCGACAAAGGCCAGGCCAACCGAAGTGTGCAGCGAGCTGAAGACCCAGCTGGTGGCGCTGGGCAGGTAGACCTGGCGTAGCAACTGGCGCTGGCTGGCGCCCAGCATGCGGGCGTTGGCCAGCACCACCGGGCTGACTTCCTTGACGCCCTGGTAGACATTGAAAAAGACGATGAAAAAGACCAGCGTCACACCCAGGGCGACCTTGGAGCCCATGCCCAGGCCAAACCAGACCGAAAAAATCGGCGCCAGGATGATGCGCGGCATGGCGTTGAAGGCCTTGATGTAGGGCTCCAGCAGGGCCGAGGCCAGCGGTGCCAGCGCCAGCCACAAGCCGCCCGCCAGGCCCAGCGCGGCGCCGACGGCAAAGGCCAGCAGCGTTTCGGTCAGCGTCACGCCCAGGTGCTGGTAGATGTCGGCGTCCCGCACGAACCAGGACCAGATGCGGGCAAATATCTTGACCGGTTCGCCAAAGAAGAAAGCCGCCTGGCGTTCGTCGGCAAACATCATGGGCGGGATCAGCCCGGGCGTGGTCATCAGGTGCCAGAACGCAAACAGCGCCAGCAACAGGCCCAGTTGCCACAGCCACAAGGTTTGGCTGCGCGGTTTGATCAATTTCCACATAAGCGTCTCGTGCCTTCAGGCCGCCTGTAGTTGTTGTTGGTAGCCCTTCAGAACCTCTTCCCGCAACACCGACCAGATGGCCTGGTGCAGCTCGATGAAGCGCGGTGTGATCTTGACTTCCGCCACGTCGCGCGGGCGCGGGATGTCGATCGAAAACTCGCCAATCGGGTGGCTGCCAGGACCGGCGCTGAGCACCACCACCCGATCGCTCATGGCAATCGCCTCGTCCAGATCGTGCGTGATGAAGAGCACCGCTTTCTTCTTCGCCGCCCACAGCGACAGCAGTTCGTTTTCCATCAATTGGCGGGTCTGTATGTCGAGTGCCGAAAAAGGCTCGTCCATCAGCATGATGTCGGGGTCCAGCACCAGTGTTTGCGCCAGACTGACGCGCTTGCGCATGCCGCCCGACATTTGATGCGGGTAGCGGTCGCCGAAGCCGCCCAGCCCGACCCGGCGCAACCAGTCTTGGGCCAGCGCCCTGGCCTCTGCCGGCGGCCGGCCATGAAACTCGAGTCCGACCAGCACGTTGTCCAGCGCGGTGCGCCAGGGCATCAGGCTCTCGGCCTGAAACATGTAGCCGGCGCGCCGGTTGATGCCCACCAGGGGTTGCCCAAAAACTGACACCGAGCCGGTACTGGGTTCGAGCAGGCCGGCGCCGACGTTGAGCAGCGTGCTCTTGCCGCAGCCGGTCGGCCCCACCACGCTGACAAACTCTCCGGCGCCTATGGTCAGGCAGACGTCCTGCACCGCGGTGTAGCGCTGATGGGGGTCGTTCCTGCTGACAAAGGTGCAGGCGACGCCTTGCAGATCGAGCGCTGCCGTCATCTCAACCCTTGGGGTACTTGGCGTTGGCGCGTTTGGCGAAGTCGTTGCTGTAGACGGCCGTCAGGTCGAGTTTGGCGGCGGCCAGTTTGTCGTCCACGCTGGCCAATGCCCGGAACGCTGTTTGCGCACCTTTTTCGGGGATCATGCCGTCCGGCGAGAGCGCGCCCTTGGCCGCCAGGAAGGCGTCGATGTAGACCGCCCGGTCGCCCATCAGAAAACTCTCCGGCACGGCCTTGATGATGTCGGCGGCGCCGGCGTTGCGTATCCATTTGTCGGCCCGCACAATGGCGTTGGCCAGCGCCTGGGTGGTGTTGGGGTGCTTGTCGATAAAGGCTTGCATGGCGTACAGGCAACCGGCCGGCATCGGGCCGCCGAACACCTTGTCGGACTCGGCCAGGATGCGTGTGTCGGAGATGATCTTGAGGTCGCCGGAGCGTTGCAGCAGCGTGATGACCGGGTCCAGATTGCTGATCGCGTCGATCTGGCCGGCGCGCATGGCGGCCACGGCCCCGTTGCCGGCGCCGACCCCGATCACGCTGACATCGCTGGGCTTGAGCCCGGCTTTGGCCAGCACGAAGTTGAGCATCACATTGGTCGAGCTGCCGGGGGCCGTGACACCCACCTTTTTGCCCTTGAGGTCGGCGATGGTCTTGAAGTTGGCCATGGTCTTGGGGTTGATGCCCAGCACAATTTGCGGTGCCGCGCCTTGCAGCACAAAGGCACGCATGCGTTGGCCCTTGAATTGCATATTGACCGTGTGCTCAAAGGCGCCGGACACCACGTCGGCGCTGCCGCCCACCACCGCCTGCAAGGCGCGCGAGCCGCCGGCAAAGTCGACGATGGTCACGTCCAGCCCCTCGGCCTTGAAGTAGCCCAACTGCTCGGCTACCGTCAGCGGCAGGTAATAGAGCAGGTTCTTGCCGCCCACGGCGATCGTGAGCTTGGGCTGTTCCAGTCCCTGGGCCTGTGTCCAATGGGGCAGCGCGGCAGCCAGCAGGCCGCTGGCCAACAAATGTCGTCTTTGCATGATTTGTCTCCTGAAGACGGTTCAAAATGCGGGGCGTGCATGGCGCTCCGTCGGAGCCCGCATCATACTGCGCGACGCTTGGCCGACCTGAGCCACAGCAGCGCCGCGGCGGTCAATGTCACCAGCACCAGCGAGCCGTAATTGAGCAGCGTCCAGCCGCTGGTGGTGACCAGCACACCGGACGAGAATGAACTCAGCGCCAGGGTCGCGAAAACAAAGAAATTCAAGGCCCCCTGCGCCCGGTCCTTCTCTTCGGGCGTATAGGTTTGCAGCGACAGCGTGGTGCTGCCGGTAAACAGGAAATTCCAGCCGACACCGAGTAAGAACAAAGCCACCAGAAACTGGTGCAATTCAACGCCGGACAAGGCCACCGCGATACAGGCCGCGTTGAGCGCGACACCCAGGCTCATGATGTTCAGCGTGCCAAAGCGCTTGATCAAGTGGCCGGTGAAAAAGCCGGGCGCGAACATGCCGATCACATGCCATTCCAGCACCAGCGCCACATCGGAAAACGGCAGGCTGCACTGCTGCATGGCCAGGGGCGTTGCCGCCATCAGCAGGTTCATCACGCCGTAGCCCAGGGCGCCGGTGGCGGCAGCGACGATGAAGACCGGCTGTTTCATGATCTGGCTCAGTGGCCGGCCACCGCTGCTGGATTGCCGGACGGGTGGCGCCGGAAAATCAATGAACGAGAGTGTGGCCATGGACAGCAGTGCTACCAGGCTCAAGGCCAGGTAGGCGCCGACAAACGGCACGTTCACCAGGCCGCGCGTGTATTGCGCCAGATTTGGTCCCAGCACCGCGCCCAGCAGGCCGCCCGCCATCACCAGCGAGACGGCTTTTTCGCGCCAGGCCGGCATGGCCAGTTCGGCGGCGGCAAAGCGGTACAAATTGGCGTTGGCGTTGTAGTAGCCGGCGACCAGAGTGGCCGTGCACAACAGCCAGAAATTCCGGTTGACGGCGGCGTAGGCGCACAGCAGGCTGGACCCCAGCGCCACCAGCAGCCCCAGTTGAAACGAGCTCTTGCGCCCAAAGCGGGTTTGCGTTCTGGCCACCAGTCCGGTCGACAGGGCGCCGCCGACCACGTAGGCCATGACCGGTAGGGTCGCCATCCAGCCCAGCGGCGCCAGACTCAAGCCGACCAGGCCGTTGATGGCGATGAAGGTGACGTTGTTGGTCAAGAAAAGTCCCTGGCATATTGCCAGCAGCCAGAGGTGTCGGTTCATGGGAGTAGTTGATGTTGCGCAGAAAGTGAGCTGCATTTTCGCTGTAAACTCAATCGCATGAAATTCTGTCTGCATGTGACGGCCGGCAGCGATACACCCGTCCAGGGTGGTTCAATCCCAAATCATGATGAATTCCAATTCTGACGACTCCCCGGTAGCTACCCAGGCGGCGCCGGTTGCTGCGCCCCTGGAGTTGGTTTGCCCGGCCGGCAGTCTGCCGGCGCTGAAAGCCGCCGTTGACAACGGCGCCGACTGCGTTTACCTGGGCTTTCGGGACGCCACCAACGCGCGCAACTTTGCCGGGCTCAATTTTGACGAAGCGGCCATCAATACCGGCATCCGTTACGCGCATGAACGCGGGCGCAAGGTTTTTGTCGCGCTCAACACTTATCCGCAAGCCGCCAGCCCCGAGGTTTGGCGCAGTGCCGTGGACCGAACCGCCCAGAGCGGTGTCGACGCCGTGATCCTGGCCGACCCGGGTTTGATGGACTACGCTGTCAAGCACCACCCCAGTTTGAGGCTGCATCTGTCGGTGCAGGGTTCTGCCACCAATTACGAGGCGCTCAATTTTTACCATCAGCACTTCGGCATCTCGCGCGCCGTCTTGCCGCGCGTGTTGTCGCTGACCCAGGTCGAGCAGGTGCTGGAAAAAACCCCCGTTGAAATCGAGGTGTTTGGCTTTGGCAGCCTGTGCGTCATGGTGGAGGGGCGCTGCGCGCTCTCAAGCTACGTGACCGGCGAGGCCCCCAACACCAACGGCGTCTGCTCGCCGCCGAAAGCGGTGCGCTGGGTCGAGACGCCGCAGGGGCGCGAGTCGCGTTTGAACGGGGTCTTGATAGACCGCTACGCCGCCGGCGAAAACGCCGGCTATCCGACCCTGTGCAAGGGGCGTTTCGACGTCGGTGACGAGAAGAACTACTACGCCATCGAGGAGCCGACCAGCCTCAACACGCTGGCACTGCTGCCCCAGTTGATGAAGATGGGGGTGCGGGCCATCAAGATCGAGGGGCGCCAGCGCAGCCCGGCTTATGTCGCGCAGGTCACCAAGGTCTGGCGCGAAGCGATTGACAGCTGTCGCGACAACCCGCACCGTTACTCCGCCAAACCGACCTGGATGAGCGATCTGGACAAGGTGGCCGAAGGCCAGCAGCACACGCTGGGCGCTTACCACAGGCCATGGAAATGATGAAACTTGCATTGGGTCCTGTCCTGTACTACTGGCAGCGCGATGCGGTGTTTGGCTTCTACGAGGCGATCGCAAAAACACCGGTGGATATCGTCTATCTGGGCGAGACGGTTTGCTCGCGCCGGCGCGAGTTGCGGCTGGCCGACTGGCTGGGCATTGCCGCCAATTTGACCGAGGCCGGCAAGCAGGTGGTGCTGTCGACCCAGGTGCTGATCGAATCGGGCTCGGACGTGACGCTGCTGCACAAGATGGCCGAGATGTCCGTCAACGGCGACTTCATGGTCGAGGCCAACGACATGGGGGCGGTGCACTGCCTGGAGGGCAAGGTTCCTTTTGTCGGCGGTCCGCACCTCAATATCTACAACCTGCCGACGCTGCAATGGATGACGGCACTGGGTCTCAAGCGCTGGGTGGCGCCGCTGGAGATGGGGCGCGACGACCTCAAGTTGCTGCAACAGGGCCGCGCGCCGGGGTTGCAAACGGAGGTCTTCTCCTATGGCCGCATGCCGCTGGCATTTTCGGCGCGCTGCTTTACCGCGCGGCATTACAACCTGCCCAAGGACGACTGCCAGTTCAGCTGTATCAAGCACGCCGATGGCTTGTTGATGCGCACGCGCGAAAACGAGAATTTTCTGGTCCTCAATGGCACGCAAACACAGTCGGCAAAAGTCTACAACCTGCTGCCGGAGCTTGACAATATGCGGGAGATCGGCGTCGATGTGGTGCGCATCAGCCCGCAATCCCAGCACACGCCTGAAATCATCGATTTATTCCAGGGCGTGCTGACGCACAGAACTCCCATGTCCGATGCCCAGCAGGCTCTGCTGGCGCTGATGCCGGACCAGCCGTGCAACGGTTATTGGTACGGCAAGCCGGGGCTGGAACAGTTGGCGGCGCACGCCTGATGAAGAGGATTTGAATATGCAAGCAAGCCCCTATCTGCTGCCCAAACCGCTTGGGAATCTATTGTCTTACTTGCCGGCCTATCCGGGCTCGCTGATGTTCGTGACGGCTTTGAATCTGGCCCTGGCAAAGAATCTGGCCCCCGATGTGAAACAAATGTTGCTAGGGAAGAAGTTGCGCCTGCGCGTCACCGATGCACAGCTGGCCTTTGACTTCGAGTGGTTGAAGGATCGTTTTTCGGCCTGTCAAAACAAGGCGGAAGCGGACCTGACGATCAGCGCCAGTGCCTATGATTTCGTCTTGCTGGCGCGGCGCCAGGAAGACCCCGACACGCTGTTCTTCAGCCGCCGGCTGGCGATGGAAGGCGATACCGAACTGGGCTTGCTGGTCAAGAACACCATAGACGCCATCGAACTGCCGGTTTTCAATCTTGAGCAGTTCAAGCCGGCGCAAGTGCTGGCGCGCCTGAAGGCCACGCTGGCGCACCGCCACTGAGCCGGCCAGACCGAGCGCCTGTGCACCTCGCTCACTCATCGCCACAGCAGCGGATCATTGTCGCCATCTCCGGCGCCAGCGGTGCCGTCTACGCGGTTCGTCTGCTACAGGTGCTGCGGGAACTGAGTAATGTGCAAACGCATCTGACCGTCTCCGACGCAGGGCTGCTGAATTTGCGGCAGGAGCTCGACATGGGTCAGGCCCAGGTCGAGGCCCTGGCCGACCAGGTGTATCCGGTGCACGATGTCGGCGCCGCCATTGCCAGCGGCTCCTTCCAGTGCGACGCGATGGTGGTGGCGCCTTGTTCCATGCGCACGCTGGCGGCGGTTGCGCATGGCTTGTCGGATAACCTGATCACGCGCGCCGCCGATGTGATGCTGAAGGAGCGCCGGCGCCTGATCCTGATGGTGCGCGAGACGCCGCTGAACCTGGCCCATTTGCGCAACATGACCAGCGTCACCGAAATGGGTGGCATCATTTTTCCGCCGCTGCCGAGTTTCTATCACCGGCCGCAGACGCTGGCCGAGATGGTGGACCACACCGTGAGCCGGGTGCTTGATCTGCTCGGCTTGCCGCTTTCCAACGCGCCGCGTTGGGACGGTCTCAAGGCGAGCGACCGTCATCCCGGGCTTGATCCGGGATCCAGTGGTTGCGAGGCACTGGATGCCGGATCAGAGTCCGGCATGACAAATTTGTAGGAGTGCCCCGCTATATGGCTTACCGTGACTTGAGGGATTTCATTGCCCAACTGGAACAACTGGGCGAACTTAAAAGAGTCACGGCGGCGGTCTCGCCGTACCTGGAAATGACCGCCTTGTGCGACCGCACCCTGCGCGCTGGCGGCCCGGCCCTGTTGTTTGAAAACCCCACCGGCCACAGCATGCCGGTGCTGGGCAATCTGTTCGGCACAACGCGCCGTGTTGCCCTGGGCATGGGGATCGATGACGTCAGCCAGATGCGCCAATTCGGCCAGGTGCTGGCGATGCTCAAGGAGCCCGAGGCGCCCAAGGGTTTCAAGGACCTGGTGGGCCTCTCCAGCATGGTGAAAACCCTCTGGAACATGGCGCCCAAGGAGCAGCGCAGTGCCGCCTGCCAGGATGTGGTGTGGGAAGGCGCCGATGTCGATCTGGCGCGCCTGCCCGTTCAGCATTGCTGGCCCGGCGATGTGGCGCCGCTGATCACCTGGGGCCTGGTGATTACCAAGGGGCCTAACAAGGCGCGACAGAATCTGGGCATTTACCGGCAACAGGTGCTGGCTCGCAACAAGGTCATCATGCGCTGGCTGGCGCAGCGCGGCGGCGCCCTCGATTTCCGGGAGCATTGCGCGGCCAATCCCGGTCAGCCGTATCCGGTCTGCGTCGCCCTGGGTGCCGACCCGGCCACCATTCTGGGCGCCGTCACACCGGTGCCCGACAGCTTGTCGGAATACCAGTTTGCCGGGCTATTGCGCGGCAGCCGCACCGAGTTGGTCAAAGCCCTGGGCAGCGAGCTGCGGGTGCCGGCCTCGGCCGAGATCGTGCTGGAAGGGCATATCAACCCGGATCCATCGCACGCCAGCGGCTTCGAGCATGCGCTGGAAGGGCCCTACGGCGACCACACCGGCTACTACAACGAGCAGGACTGGTTTCCGGTCTTCACCATAGACCGCATCACGATGCGCCGGGACCCGATTTACCACTCCACCTACACCGGCAAGCCGCCCGACGAGCCGGCCATGCTGGCGCTGGCGCTGAATGAGTTGTTCGTCCCGCTGCTGCAGCGCCAGTACCCCGAGATCACCGACTTCTACCTGCCGCCCGAGGGCTGCAGCTACCGGCTGGCGGTGGTGAGCATCAAGAAGTCCTACCCCGGCCACGCCCGCCGCGTGATGTTCGGCATCTGGAGTTTTCTGCGCCAGTTCATGTACACCAAGTTCATCGTGGTGGTCGATGACGACGTCAACATCCGCGACTGGAAAGACGTGATCTGGGCCATGACCACGCGGGTCGATCCGACGCGCGACACCTTGCTGGTTGACAGCACGCCGATCGACTACCTGGACTTTGCCTCGCCGGTGAGCGGTCTGGGCAGCAAGATGGGGCTGGACGCCACCAACAAGTGGCCCGGCGAGACCAGCCGCGAGTGGGGCAAGCCGCTCAGCATGAGCTTGGACGTGACGGCCCGGGTGGACGAGGTCTGGCAGACGCTGGGTTTATAAGCCCAATCGGGCCCTGGCGTTGCCGCCTGGCCGCAAAGAGCCCATCGTGGCTCCTCAGCCCACAGCACCTTGATCAGCGTGCTGTGACGCGCGTTCCACCCGGTTGCGTCCCTTTTCTTTGGCCTGGTACATGGCACGGTCTGCGCCTGCGGTCAGCTCGGTGGCTGATGCACAGTGCTCCGAGGAAGTCGCCACGCCGATGCTGACCGTGATATGAACGTCCGGCTGGTCTTCGAAAGCAAAGAGGTGGGTTTCGATGATTTTGCGCAGGCGCTCGGCCGCAAGCAGGGCGGCTTGGGCAGCGGTTTCCGGCAGAATCACCGTGATTTCTTCGCCGCCATAGCGACAGGCCAGATCCATCTGACGACAGGTACTCGCCACCAAAGCACTGATGGTTTTAAGCGCCTGATCGCCGCCCAAGTGACCGTAACGATCGTTGACCTGCTTGAAGTGGTCAATATCGAGCAGCAGCAAGGAAGTCGGTTTGCCGGTGCGAGCGCCGCGGGCAAACTCCTCCTTGAGCCGCAGGTAATGCATGCGATGATTGAACAGTCCGGTCAAGCCGTCGTGGTCGGCGAGCTCGCGCAGGCGTTGCTGATCCTCGTCCAGCCGCTGCCCGACCTTGCCCACCAGCCAGTAGAAAAATACCAGCAGGATGACGCAACTGATGCCACCCACCCAGGCGCTTTGACGGATCAGTACCGCGAGCGTCTTGGCCTGGAGCGTCTCGACCTCGGGCGACAGATCAACCAGCAACACCTTGCTTCCCACGCTGCGCCCGGCCGCATCCTTGAGCGGATACACCACCGCCTGATAGGCGGAACTCCCGTCCACCACGGGTATGGCCACCACCTCCGTCCCGCCAGCAGGGCTGGCGTGACACCCGGCGCGCTGACAGGTGGCCGCAGGCGGGATCACCACCTGCTGCTCGCCGGCAGGACCGGGCTGCAGGGCACGCACAAGGTCCGGCGGTAGATGCTCGTTCGCCTGGACGTTGAGCACCACGTCGGTGAACTGGTTCCAGTCCGGCACACGCCCCAGTACGCGCATGCCCGATTCCCATGCCTGACGGTCGAGGAATTGCTTGTCAATCAGGATGAACGCCTTGACGCCCGCCTGTTGCTGCACGGCTCGCAGCGCATGGTCAATTTCCATCCCCAACTCGACCAGGCCCAGCAATTTGCCGTCGCTGCCAAACCACGGTGTGACCAGGCGCTGGGTAAATGTGCCCAGCGGCCCTAGTTCGACGCCGTGAACGGCTTGACTCCCTTGCTGCGCCTGCACGGTGGTGCTGCGGTCCAGCGTGTCACCAAAGCGCTCCGGCTCGTGCACGCGCAGGATATTGACCCGGTTCGGATCGGAAAAATACAAATGGCTGATGCCGTATTTTTTCTTCAGTTCGGCAAACAGGGCGGCGGAGCCCTGCAGCAATTGCTCGCGGTCACGTTGCGCCAGTGCCTGACGCAGGGATCTGTCGTTGGCCAGAACCGCCATGGCGGCCCCCAGCATGTCAGCCTCGAGCCTGATCTGATCCTGGTAGACATGCTCGGCGCGCGCAACAGCTTCCACCATAAAGCGGTCGACATCTGCGATCGCCTTGAGATGGATCAGCGTTACCAGGATCAGCGTAGCCAGTACCAGCACGCTGGCGAGCGGCAGCAGGAACCAGACGCGCAGCCGCCATGTTTGGCGCCCCCCGCTTTTCATGAACATGGTATTTGCTTCACCCGTACATCGGACGAATCAGTCAGTCCGACCCGTGAAAACTTACTCCCAAACGGGCGATTAAGCTCGCTCACCCGTGTTCACAAATTGAGAAAACGCAAAGTCGGATAAGTCGGGGCAAGCAGACCCTGAAATCAGGCGGCATGTCTGGCGTCAAGACTCCAGGCACCGGCGCCAAATGCGCTCAGCATGAGCGTCGAAGTGACGGTCGGAGTGGACCAGGTCTGGCAGACGCTGGGGTTGTGAGCCAATGGGACACCGAAAATTTGCAATTTCAAGATTCAATCTTGAAATAGCAAATTTGAAGGCTTTCTAGCCACGGCTAGCCCTTCGCAGCGCGGCCCGCCATCGGTTTCTTTCGCGCCGTGCTGGCCGGGGTTGACGAGCGCACCGCCACCGCACCGGGAGTGCCCTGACCGGTGGCGCTGTTCCAGATATCGGACAGCAGTTGTGCGACTTCCGTTTCGCTCAGCTCCAGCGCCAGCAGGTTCGGGTTCTTGCGCACATACAGCTCGGTCAGGAAACCATCCACCATGGTCTCCAGCGCATAGGCGGTGGCCAGCGCCAGGCGCGAGTGTTTCTGGGTGTCGGCGCGGCCGTTTTGCAGGATCGCCTGCGCCACCTTGCGCGCCCACCAGTCGTTCAGGTCGAAGTGTTGCCGCTCGGCGCCCGACAAGGCCCGGCGCACGTGCTGGATCGACAGGATCACGCGCGCATTGACCGCGAAGAAGCGCACATACGCCAGGTTGGTTTGCAGCACCGCCTGTGCCGGATCCGCCAGCCGCTGCCGCGGCCGCAAGGCGAGCCGCAGAAATGTCAGGAAGTCTTCCAGCAGTTCCAGCACCAGCGCTTGCTTGCTGGGGAAGTAGTTGTAGAAGGCGGTCCGTGTGACCACGGCGTAGTCGGATACATCGCCGGTCGAAAAGCGGTCGTAGCCTTTTTCTTCCAGCAAGCGCGCGGCGGCGGACTTCAGGGCGAAACGCGTGCGCTCGCCCTTGCGCAGCAAGTCGACCTCGGCGCCGCGCTCGACCAGCCAGTCGACGAAGCGGCTGGGCAAGGCCGGCGCACGGGTGCTTTCATCCAGGGTATTTTCAGGACTGGGTTTCATGGCCGACAGTATGGCGTGAAGCCGGGAGTTTTCCCGCTTGACAAAAAATGACAGTACTGTCATATTCTATCTACTCTTCGATTCCTCATTACTATTTAGGAGCCATTCATGCGTATCGATCCCTCGCGTCGCCAATTCGTCAAATCGTCTGTCGGCACCGGTCTGGGCCTGATGATCTGGGTTAAAAACACCGAAGTGCTGGCGCAGGACAAGCGCCTCGTGATCCGTGACCCGGGCGGCCCCTACGCCGAGGGCTTCGGCGAGGCTTTTTACAAGCCTTTTCGGGCTGCCACCGGCATCGAGATCGTGCCGGCCACTGGCCAGGCGCAACCGACCGCATTCATCCGCTCGATGGTCGAGTCCAAAGCCTACACCTGGGACATGGCGCACGTCAGCAAGGACGTGCATGAGGCGCTCGCGGGCCTGGGGCACCTTGAGCCGCTGAACCTGGACGACGCGCTGAAAGACCTGCCGCCCCAGTTCAAGGCGCCGCATTACGCCGGCGTCGACGTGGTCGGCAGCATCCTGGCCTACCGTACCGACAAATTCCCCGCCGGCAAGGCGCCGCGTAGCTGGAAGGACTACTGGGACACCAAGGCTTTCCCGGGCCGCCGCGCGCTGCGCCGCAACCCGATGGAGACCATGGAATACGCCCTGCTGGCCGATGGTGTCCCCCCGGCATCGCTCTACCCGTTGGACATCGACCGTGCCTTCAAGGCGCTTGAGCGCATCAAGAAGGAAGTGGGTGTCTGGTGGACCAGCGGCGCGCAAACCTCGCAGTTGCTCAAGTCCGGCGAAGTCGACCTGTGCCCGACCTGGAACGCGCGGGCCCAGGTGGTGGCCGACGAAGGCGCGCCGGTGGCCATCATGTGGAGCCAGTTCTTCTACACCACCGAAGGCTGGATCATTCCGAAGGGATCGCCGAAAGCCGATCTGTGCCGTGAATTCATCAAGTTTGCCAACTCGCCCGAGCGCCAGGCGGTGTTCACCAAATACCTGAGCTACGGGCCGACGCTGCCCAAGGCCTACAACTTCATCGATGCCAAGCGCGCCCGCTCCTTCCCGACGCATCCCGAGAACATCAAGGGCGGCATCGAATGGAACGTCGCCTACTGGGCGAAAAACCGTGATGCCGTGACCGAGCGCTTCAATGGCTGGGTGACCGCCTGATGCAGGAACTGCGCATCGAAGGCGTCAGCAAGCGCTACGACCAGGTCACCGCGCTGGCCGCCACCACGCTGACCGTGGCGGCCGGCGAGTTTTTAACTCTGCTGGGGCCATCGGGCTCCGGCAAGACCACCTTGCTGTCGCTGATCGCCGGACTGATAGTCTCGGACAGTGGTCGCATCCTGATGGACGGGCAGGACATCTCGGGCCTGCCGCCGTACCGGCGCGGCCTGGGCATGGTGTTTCAGAACTACGCCTTGTTTCCGCATTTGACGGTGGCCGAGAATGTCGCGTTCGGGTTGCAGGCGCGGCGTTTGCCGTCCAGCGAGGTGCAGCAGAAAACGCAGCATGCGCTGGCCATGGTGCGGCTGGAATCCTTTGCCCAGCGCCTGCCCAAGGAACTGTCCGGTGGCCAGCAGCAGCGTGTCGCTCTGGCCCGTGCACTGGCCTACCAGCCGGCCATCGTTTTGATGGATGAGCCGCTGGGCGCGCTGGACCGCAACCTGCGCGAGGAAATGAAATTCGAGATCGCCCGCCTGCACCGCGAACTGGGCACCAGCGTGGTCTATGTGACGCATGACCAGGAAGAAGCGCTGGTGCTGTCGGATCGCATCTGTTTGATGAACCAGGCCCGGGTCGAGCAGATCGCTGCGCCGCAAGCGCTTTACTTCAGGCCGCGGACCCGTTTTGCCGCGGAGTTTTTGGGTGAATCGAATCTGTTCGCCTGCCAGGTCCAGAAAGCCGATGACGGGTCAGCCTGCGCGGTGACGGTAGCGGCACTGGGAATCCGCCTGCCCTACCCGGCGGCAGCGGCGGACTATGGCAAGGCCTTGCTGCTACTGCGTCCCGAATCGATAGAGCTAGCCAGCACTGCGCAGAGCCCGCCGGCCGGCGTGTTGGCGCTGGCGGCGCGCATCCTGAGCTGTCAATTCCTGGGTGCCACCACGCGGCTGATGCTGCGCGTCGGCGAGACCGAGGTCCGGGTCCTGCAACGCACCACTTCCTTGTTCGATCTGCAAAAGTTCAGGTCCGGCGAGGTGGTGCAACTGTGGATTGACCCGGCGCGCTGCCATGTGGTCGAGGCTTGAATGAAAGCCGTGTTCGCCATTCTTCGCAAGAACGTCGGCGTTGCGCCCTTGCTGGTGTTTCTGGCGATTGCGTTTTTCGTCCCGGTGGCGACGGTGCTTTCGCTGGCGCTGTGGTCGCCCGCCGAGGGTTTCAGCCTGGTCGCGCTGAAGCGCATCCTGCTGACACCGGTCTACAGCACCACCTTGCTGCGCACGCTGGAGATCTCCCTGTGGACCACCGTGATGTGTTTGCTGGGCGGCTTCCCGATCGCCTTGCTGATCAACCGCTTGCGCGGCGCCGCCAAAACCAGCCTCTATCTGCTGGTGTTGCTGCCTTTGTGGACCAGCTTTCTGGTCAAGTCATTTGCCTGGCTGGTGTTGCTGGGCAAAAACGGCGCCGTCAATGCCTTGATCATCGCGCTCACCGGCGCGCCGGCCAGCGGCTCGCTGCTGTTCAACCTGAATGCCGTTCTGATCGGCATGGTGCACGGCTTGATGCCGTTTGCGGTGTTGACCATTTTGCCGGTGCTGGACGCCATCGATCCGCGCCTGACGCCGGCGGCAGCGTCGCTGGGTGCGCGTCCTGCGGAAGGCTTCATCAAGGTGTTGTTGCCGCTGGCGCTGCCGGGCATTGCCGCTGCCGGACTGATTGTTTTTGTCACCTCGGTCGGCTTCTTCATTGTGCCGGCCTTGTTGGGCGGGCCGCGCCAGACCATGGTCGCCAACGTCATCATCGAGATGGTGCTGGATCTGCTGAACTGGCCGCTGGCAACGGCCGCCGCCTTGCTGATGTTTGTCGTTGTCGCGGCTTTGTTCGCGCTCTACATCCGCAGCTTCGGCATCGAGTCGCTGGTCGGTCGGGGACGCACACCACGCCAGAGCGGTGCCGCCAGAGAGCTTGGTCGGCGCCGCTTGGAGTTGCAACGCCGTTGCTGGCTGGCCTGGGACAGCGTGGTGCTGCCCCTGAGTCGCCTGCCCCTGTTGCCCCATCTGCTGCGTCACTGCCTGTGGCTGGGACCGCTGCTGCTGGTGTTGTTCCTGGCCTTGCCGGCACTGTTCCTGGTGCCGGTGTCGTTCACGGTATCGGGCATCATCGACTGGCCGCCGCAGTTCTTTTCCTGGCGCTGGTACGCCGCGCTGGACACGCCGACCTGGCGCAGCGCCGCCTGGCGCTCCCTCACGGTGGCCACGGCCACCGGCGCCTTGTCGCTGGCCATGGCCTATCCGGCCGCGGTCTGGCTGGTGCGCCAGGCGCGGCGCAGCCGCCTGCCGGTGCTGGTGTTGATGATTGCACCCATGATCGTGCCGCGCATCATCATCGCCATCGGCTTGTTCTACCTGTTTGCGCGCATCGGCCTGATCGGGTCCTGGCTGGGGCTGGTGCTGGGGCACACGGTGATCGCCTTGCCTTTTGTGCTGGTCACCATGATTGCCGTGGTGCAGGCCTACGATGAGCGCCTCGACCAGGCCGCCGCCGTCTGCGGTGCCAATACCGCCATGCGGCTGCGCCAGGTCACTTTGCCGCTGCTGGCGCCAGGCGCGCTGTCGGCTTTTCTGTTCGCCTTTGTGACCTCGCTGGACGAGCTGACGATTGCCTTGTTTGTCACCGGCGGCCTGAGTTCCACCCTGCCCAAGCAGATGTGGGACGAAGCGCTGTTGCGCGTGTCGCCAACGCTGGCCGCGGCCTCCACCATCATCTTCCTGTTTATGAGCGCCGCGGTATTGCTGGCGCAAGCCGTGCGCCAGCGCCGCAGTCCCGCGCAGCGCACGACATGACCTTCAAGGACTCCGCATGACCATCCACTACGAAAAAACAAACCACATCGGCCTCTTCACCATCGACAACGGCGATCTGAACGTCCTGACGCCGGCCATGCACAAGACCTTGTACCAGATGCTGGTCGAATTTCTGGCCGACCCGGATGTCCACGTGGGCATTTTGAAGGGGCGCGACGGTGGCTCGTTCTGCGCCGGCGACGACATCAAGAACCCGCTGCCCGAGCGCTCGCGCCAGCAGGAGCTCGAGGGCTACCTGTTCCTGCACCACGCCGAGCGGGACGGCTCGCCGCCGCATCGGCCGGCCTGGGACATCGACATCATGAAGCTGGAGCGCTACAAGCCCATCATCGGTGCGGTGGACCGCTATTGCCTGGGGCAGGGCATGATCTACTTGCTGCATCTGACCGATCTGCGGATTGCCAGTGAACGCGCCCAGTTCGGCCTGCCCGAGGTGGCTTACGGCATGGGCGGCGGCGGCGGCATCACGCGGCTGGGCCGGCAGATTCCGCATGTGGTGGCGATGCGCTTCCTGCTGACCGGCGAGTTCATGTCGGCCGCCGAGGCGCTGCACTACAACCTGGTCAACGAGGTGGTGCCGGACCACCAGTTGCTGGAGCGTGCGCTGGCGCTGGCCGGCAAGATCGCCGCGCAGCCGCCGATCGCGGTGCGGGTCGAGATGGAGGCCTACTACCAGTCGCTCGATCTGGGGCGCGATGACAACCTGCGCTACAGCATGAACCTGTACCGCCTGCAACGGCTGGGTTATCAGGGCTTCGGCGCCGGCAGCGGTTTCTTGAAGCGGCAAAAAACCGAAGCCAAAGCCGGCTGAGAACGTATGCCTGAAAACATGACCCCCGAGGCCAACCCGGCTGCCGATGTGATCATTGCGCAATGGCAGTCGCGCTTGCGTGAGGCCGCGCAGCAGCCGCTGCCGGCCAGCATTCCGGCCCTGTTCGCGCAACTGACCCAGGCCAGGTCGGACCAGTTGCTGATCGATCTGTTCGAGGACGGCCAGCACATCACCTACGCCCAGTTTGATGCCTTGAGCACGCGGCTGGCGATCGGCTTGCGCACCGCCGGTGTCGGGGCCGGCATGCGGGTCGCCGTCATGCTGCCCAACTGCCTGCAATGGCACGTGACCTGGCTGGCGGTGCTCAAGCTGGGGGCCGCCGTGGTGCCGGTCAATCCAAGCTATACAGCGCGTGAACTTGAGTACGTGCTGGCCGATGCCCAGGTCGGTGCCTGGGTGCTGGGCTGCGAGCGCATGGCGGTGCTGGACCAATTGCTACAGTGGCCGGCGCAGTTGCCGGGCGATCGGGTCTGGGCCGCAGCACCCCGCCTGGGCGACCCTTGCTCCTGGCAGGCGCTGATGGAGCGGGCCGGCGTGGGCAGCGAGGCACTCTTTCAGGCTGCGGAGTCGGGGCTGGAGACGCTGGCCAATATCCAGTACACGTCGGGTACCACCGGTTTTCCCAAGGGCTGCCTGTTGACGCATGGCTACTGGCTCAACCTGGCACAAAGCGCCTGCCTGATGTGTCCAGAGCCCAAGGCCGGACTGCCACCGATGCGGCGCTTTTTCACGGCCCAGCCGTTCTTTTACATGGACCCGTTCTGGCAGTTGCTGATGGCGGCCATGTCCGGCGGAACGCTGATTGCCGCCTACAAGATCAGCGCCAGCAAGTTTCTTGGCTGGCTGGCCGATCACCATGTCGAGTGGGCGCAACTGCCCGAACTGGCGCTGAAGTTCCTCTCCAGCGTGGACGCGCGTCAGCTCGACTTGCGCCAGGTGTTCACCTTCGGTTGGAGCGCCGAATCCAGGCAGCTGTTCGAGCAGCGCTTCAAGGTCCCGGCCATCGAGTCCTTCGGCATGACCGAGATCGGCCTGGGCCTGACCATGCCGCAAGGCTACCCGTCAGCCGCCAAGCCGGTTTCGGTGGGCCTGGCGGCACTGCGGCGCGAAGCGCGGATCGTGGACGGCGCGGGCCAGCCGGTGAGCCCTGGCGTGGCCGGCGAGTTGCAGATTCGTGGCGAACATTTATTCAAGGGCTATTTCAACAAACCTGAAGCCAACCAGGCCGCGTTCGACGGGCCCTGGTTTCGCACCGGCGACGCCTTTGTGCGCGATGAAGACGGCTTTTACCGCATCGTGGGGCGTTTCAAGGACATGATTCGCCGCTCCAACGAGAACATTGCGGCGCGCGAGGTGGAGGCCGTGGTGCGGGAACTGGCAGAGGTTTTTGACTGCGCGGCGGTGGCAGTGCCCGATCCGGTGCGCCAGGAAGAAGTCAAGATCATGATTCAACTGCAACCCGATCTGCTGGCCGGCGGCCGCTCCGCCGCCGACATCCTGCCGCTGGAGCGCCTGCTGGCGCATTGCCGCAGCGGGTTGGCGCCCTTCAAGGTGCCGCGCTACGTGCAGTTTGTCAACGAGTTTCCCCGCACCTCTTCCAACAAAATTGCCAAACACTTGATAGTGCAGGCAGCCGATGGCGCCTTGGGCGATGTGTTCGACCGGGTCGGCGGCAAGTGGCTCGCCTTGTGAACAGGCCGTAGCCGGGGTCAGCCCATCAGGCGTTTGTTCAAGGTGTAGGTGCCGCTGTACGTGGCCTCGGCCAGGATGTGCGGGCGGATCGCGGCGCGCGCCTGCGCGCCGGTGAACGCGCCTTCGACCGGCGCGCGCGCCACGGCCAGTGCGAACAGCGTGAACACGTAGTGGTGGATCAGCGAATCGTTGAACGGCGGAAATGGGCCGTCGTAGCCGAAGTACTGACCGGCCATCTGGGCATCGCCGGCGAACCAGCCGGTGTAGTCGTTCAGGCCGTGGCGCGCGCCCGCCAGCGCCGCCACTTCGGGCCCCGGCTTGCCGCGCGCGGTGAAGCCGCGGCTGAACTGGCCCTCGGCGATCTCGCTCAGCGTGGCCGGCAGATCGACCATCACCCAATGGAAGAAGTCGACCCGCGGCAGGTCGGCCGGCACCTCGCGGTCGGGCTGGTTCACATCGTCGCCGCGGCTGGGCACATTGAAGTCGTGGCAGATCAGCACCAACGACCGGGTGCCTGCCGGCAGTTCGCTCCAGGCCAGATGCGGGCTGACGTTATCGGAGAAGGTGACGCCGCTCTGCACGTCCAGTTTGCCGGCAGCAAAGCGCGCCGGAATGCGCGTCCCATCGGACCAGTTGTTGCTCCACAGTTTCATAGACTCTGCTCCTCGCTTTATGCCGGATCAAGCGTACATGTACCGGCGGTTGAACGGATACTGCGATTGTGCGCCAGGCATGGCGTGCAGCGCCAACTGCCCGTCAGGGCGCGCCGCCAGCATCTGGAACAGGCTCATCCAGCCCTGTTCGAAACCCATGGCACTGCCAGCCAGGTAGACGCGGTAGGCACGCACCACGTTCTCGCGCGTCAGCTCGCGCGCCTGCGTCAGGCGCGCTTCCAGCGCATCGCTCCAGGCCCACAAGGTGCGCGCGTAGTGCGGCCTGAGGTTCTCCAGGTCGAGCGGCTCGAACTGCGCGTCGCTCATCACCTCGGTCACCTTGGACACATGAATCAGCTCGCCGCCCGGGAAAATGTAGCGCTCGATGAAATCGCCCATGCCGGCGCCGAGCTGGTGGGTGTCGCTGCGGGCGGCGGTGATGCCGTGGTTGAGCAGCAGGCCGGCCGGCTTGAGCAGGCGGTAAATCTTCGCAAAATAAGTCGACAGCTGGGCCCGGCCGACATGCTCGAACATGCCCACCGAAGCGATCTTGTCGTAGGGCTCGCCCTCGGGCAGGTCGCGGTAGTCGCGCAGCGCCATCGTCACGCGCCCCTGCAGGCCGCGCGCCTCGATCAGCCGGTTCACATGCTCATGCTGGTTGCGGCTCAGCGTGATGCCGTGCGCCTGCACGCCGTAATGCTCGGCCGCCCACAGCAGCAGGCCGCCCCAGCCGGCGCCGATGTCCAGGAAGCGCTCGCCCGGGCGCAGCATCAGCTTGCGGCAGATGTGGTCCAGCTTGGCCTGCTGGGCGCGCGCCAGCGTCATGTCGGCGTCGCCGAAGTAGGCGCAGGAGTACAGGCGCGCGGGGTCCAGCCAGAGCGCGTAGAAGGCATCGGAGACGTCGTAATGGAATTGAATCTGCTGCGCATCCAGGTGCACCAGATGGCGCGCGCGCGAGCGGGCATTGAGCCGGATCTCGCGCCACCAGGCCAGCGTGGCATTGCTGGCGCTGTCGCGGGTCGGGTCGGAACCTATCATCTGCGAGGCGATCACCATCAGGTCGCGCACGCTGCCGTCGAAATCGAGCCGGTCCTCGACGTAGTCCTGCGCCACCTTGCCGACGTCGCCGGAGGCGATGTGGGCCAGCGCCGAGAGCTGTTTCAGCCGGATCGTGACCGCCGCGTCGGCCGGGCCTATGCGACGGCCATCCGGCAGCAGTACTGCGAGCGGGAGTGTCAAGCCTTCAAGCTTGCGCTCCAACAACGAATCGATCACAGGCATCGCAGGTCCTCCCCGATCAGGCTGTACAAAAGGCTGGCGCTCTTTGGTGGCGACCGGTTCACTCGACATGTTTCCGGTCCCTGGGCCCCTGGCGCCGGGGGCTGGTGCGACTGTGTCGCAGGCAGTCAAATATATAGCAAAAAATCGGCCGGGCAACGCTTGCCCGTCGCTCCCGGGGGCTACAGCTTGGGAATGCGGATGCGGCTGATCATGAGCGAGCCCGACAGCGCAAACAGCAGGACCAGCGGGTGCAGTGTGAAGCCACCCAGTTGCAGCCGGCCCAGCCACAGGTCTTCACCGACGGCCCCGAACCAGGCGGCAACAGCCAGCAGGCAGACCAGAACGAACGAGGTCGGTATCGGCGTGCCCTCGAAGTACTGCACCTTGCCGGTGCCACCGGACAGCTCCTCGGCGGTCACGTTGTAACGCGCCAGACGGGAGACACCGCAGGCGACAAAGTAGCCCAGCACGATGCGGTCGTAAAAGCCTTGCATGCCGCATCCGTAGGCTATCAGCGCCGGTGCCACGCCAAAGGAAATGACGTCGGCCAGGGAATCGAGCTCGCGCCCCAGGGCCGATGATTTTTGCCGCCAACGCGCGATGCGCCCGTCCAGCACGTCAAAAATCAAAGCCGCCAGGATCAGGGCGCAGGCCAGGTAGATGTGCAGGACGTCGGCGGTCTGCAGATAGCTCATGATGGAAAACAAGGCCCCGGTGCCGGACACCGCGTTGCCCAGCGTGAACCAGTCGGCCAGGTGGAATTCCCGAATCATGGCAAAGGGTTTGCGGGTGGGGGGCGTGGGCATGACATGGGTCTCCTGGTGGCGCCTCGCGGAGCCCGCAAGGCAGTCAAAGCGTGCTGACTCTTGGGTGGCACTGTAAACCATGCCGCGCCAACGGCGCTTGGTGCGCCAAACCCTGCAGTGGGTCGGATGCCGCTGGCGCAATTAGGCCCGGGCGCGTATTCTTCGCCCATCAAGACCGGCCCACGCGGCACCGTCTTGAGCGCTCGCTGTCACGGCAGGCGGGGTTCGGAAGGTGCCGCATTTTCACTGTACGGAGCACGCCATGAAATTGTCTGAAGAACTGGCCCAACTGGAACAAATGCACCAGCGCGGCGCCCTGAGCGAGGCCGAGTTCGCGCAGGCCAAAAACCGGCTGCTGCAATCCTCGGTGGCGCCGGCGCCCCGGATCAGCGCCATCAACAGTCTGCGGCGTTCCGCCAGCGACCGCTGGCTGGGCGGCGTTTGCGGTGGACTGGCCACCTTCACCGGCATGGAAAGCTGGCTCTGGCGTCTGCTGCTGGCGCTGACCTTCCTGGCCGGCGGCATCGGCGTCCTGCTGTACCTGTTGCTGTGGATATTTATTCCGTTGGAGACCAGTGCCCCGCCTCCGCCGATGCCCGGCGCCTAACCGCGAGCGCGCTTTGCGAGGGCCGTTCACGCCGGCCGGATCGCCCGGGCCAGGGCTTCGTAGTCGGACAGCTCGTTGTAGATCTGCGCCGAAATACGCACCCACAGTTGTTGCTTGAACGCCAGCACCGGCACTTCGATCCGGTGCTCATGCCATAAGCGCTCATGCCAATGGCGGGCCAGTTCGTCGCTCGCCTCAAGCTTGCCCGGCAGCGCCAGGGTGACCATCGCGGAAAACAGTTCGAGCGGCGCCGGCAGGGCGGTTTGCCAGTGGTCGCTCAGCAGTCGGGCCGCTGCCGCCGCTTGCTGGCACAGGATGCTTCGATAGCGCTCGATACCGAAGGCGGCCAGGAAATCCAGCGCGGCCGTGATCGCCAGCCAGCCGCTGTAGTCGCGCGTGCCCTGCCAATCAAATTCCCGCGGGAACCCTTGTTCATGAAAGTTCGAAATCACCGTGGGGTGCAGGCTGGCAGCGGCCGTCGGCGAAGCATATAAAAAAGCGCAGCCCTTGGGCGCCAGCAGCCACTTGTGGCAGTTGCCGGTGTACCAGTCAGCGCCCAGGGCGTCGAGCTGCAAAGGCAGCAGCCCCGGAGCATGCGCGCCGTCGACCAGCACCCGGACTCCCAGGGGCCGGCAAAAGGCGACGATGTCGGCCACTGGCGTCTGCAGCGCCAGCGTGGAAAAAATGTGGTCCACGATGACCAGCCGGGTGCGCTCTGTGATGGCGCCGCAGTAGGCATCGGTGATGGCTTGTCCGCCGGACAGCGGAAACGGGATTTGCGCCAGCTTCACGACCAGACTGTGGCGCTGGGCCAGAAAGCAGACCGTATGGCGAACCGCCAGATAGGCGTGGTCGGCCAGCACAATCTCGTCGCCGCTGCGCCAGGGGAAGGAGCGCAGCACCGCGTTGACGGCGTCGGTGGCGTTCTCCACCAGCGCCAGACGCTCGGCCGAGGTTGCCAGAAACGCCGCCAGCCGCTCACGGGTGGCGCGCAGTGCGTCGGGCAGCTCGTTGCTCATGAACCTTACCGGTTGACGCTCCAGCCTGGCGCGCCATGCGTCCTGCGCCGCGAGCACATATTTGGGCGTGGCGCCAAACGATCCATGGTTCAAGAAATGCATGGACGGCTCCAGCGTCCAGTGGTGGCGCAAGGTGTGACCGGGCTGGGCGTTGGCGAGGTATTCGAGTTCTTGGGACATGGCGCATTGTTCCGCATTTCGCAGCCACGCCGTCACCGGCAAGCGGCCGGCGTCACGGCGCCTGGTAGCGCTTGCCGGTGGCGAACAGTTCGCTGGTGCCAATGACTTTGTTGAGGCCGTCGAAGTCCAGCATCTTGTCCCGCCAGCCGCTGGTGGTCTGATGCTGATGCAGATTGGCGTAGTAGGCTTGCAGGGTATGTGCCACGGCGCGCGCCGTGCCGCCCGGGAAAATGGCGATGCGAAAGCCTCTGGCTTGCAGCTCCGGGGCACTTTGCAGCGGCGTCTTGCCACCTTCGACCATATTGGCCAACAGAGGAACGCGGCCGGCGAAGCGCTGGCAAGCGGCATCCATTTGAGCTGGCGTTTGCAAGGCTTCGATGAACAAGGCATCGACGCCACATTCCAGATAGGCCTGCGCACGCTCAAAGGCGGCCTCCTGCCCCTCCACCGCGACAGCATCGGTGCGGGCCAGGATCAAGGTGTTGACGTTGCTGCGGGCATCGAGCGCGGCCTTGAGTTTGCCCACCATCTCCGCTGTCGGCACCAGCGTCTTGCCATCGAGATGACCACAGCGCTTGGGAAAGGTTTGATCCTCCAGCTGAATCATGGCGGCGCCGGCGCGCTCAAGTCCCCTGACCGTGCGCATCACGTTCAGGGCGTTGCCAAAACCGGTGTCGGCATCGACGATCACCGGCAGACTGACCCGCTCGGTGATGTGGGCCAGGGTGTCGACCAGCTCCGAGTAGGTCGTCAGGCCGACATCGGAGCGACCTAGTCGCGTGTAGGCGATGGACGCACCCGACAGGTAAAGCGCTTCAAAGCCGGCTTGCTCTGCCAGCAGTGCGCTCAGGGCATCGTAAACACCGGGCGCCAGCACGATGCCAGCTTGGGCCAGTCGGCGGCGAAAGGTCAGGGGCTCAGACATGGTGTGGGGTGTCCTTAAGCAGGAGAGACGCGGTTTGCGCTGCAATGTAGCCGCCGGCGACGGCGCTTAACAGGCCGTTGCCGGACAGGTAGCCCCAGACCGCATTGCCCGACACGCCGCGCGCCGCGCCGCCCGCGGCCAGCAGGTTGGGCAGCGCCGAACCATCGTCGTGCAACACGCGGCACTGGGCGTCAATGGCCAGCCCGCCCTGGGTGTGAAACAAGGCGCCGGTGACCTTGACGGCGTAATACGGCGCTTGCAGCGCGCGCTTGAAAATGCGGCCGTCGGCACTGACCGCGCCGGCGTTGATCGATGTCAGTGTCTTGCCGAGCACTTCCAAATCACAGCCCAGCAGAGTGGCCAGTGCCGCTGCATCGGCACAGGTTTTGACGGCACCGGCCGCCTCGGCCTCACAAAAATCCGGAAAGCTGCGCGCCAAGGCCAGCAGCGGCGCGTCGAATACATTCCAGGCCACCTTGCCGGGTTGTGCCAGCACCTTGACCGAGGCTTCCGAGTAACCTTGGGTTTCGTCATGAAAGCGCTGACCGGCAGCGTTGATCTGCACCCCGCCTTCCATCATCAAGGCCCAGGAAATGAGGGCACCCTGCGGCACGGCCCAGGAGCCGTGGCCCTGGTAGCCGCCCAGATCGGCCAGTTGGGCGCCAAGGGCTTTGCCCCAGGCGATGGCGCTGCCATCGTTGCCGCTGTGGCCGGCAAAGGTGGCGTCGCGCATTTCGGGCAAGAGCTCGCGCACCATCTCGGCGTTACCGCCAAAGCCGTTGCAGGCCAGCAGCAGGACATCGCAGGACAGATGCTCCAGCGTGCCATCCGGGCGCTGGTAGCTGACACCGCGTACCTTGTGCGCTGGGTTGCCGCCATCGAACCAAAGCTGGCGTACCAGCGCATTGGCGATGACCGGCAGGCCGGCGCGGACCGCCGCTATTTGCAGCCGCGTCATCAGGCCGACGCCGGTTTTCTCTGGCACGGCGTGCATCCGTTGCGTGTTGTGACCCGGGTAGAGAAAGCCGTCGAGCAGCACAAACTCGATCCCGTGCCTGGCTTGCAGCGCATCGACGGCAGGTACTATCGCCTCGGTATACGCAGCGACCAGATGGGTCGCCGCCGTGCCGTGCGCCTTGCCCTGGATGTCGGCGGCGAAGCGCGCCGGGCTGTCCTCAATGCCTTGCGCTTGCTGCACGCGCGTGCCGGCCGCCGGAATGAAGCCCGAGGACAGGGCGGTGGAGCCACTGGGTGCGGCGTCGCGCTCCAGCAGCACGCAGTCGACCTCGGCATCCAACAGTATCAGCGCCGCCGTCAGGCCGCAGGCGCCGGCGCCGACGATGGCCACAGGAACGTGCGGCGTGTCTGGCGGCAAGGGCCCGCTAACGAGGCTTGGCGTCATCGGCGCTCAGGCGGTCGGGCGGAACAGGTATTCGCCGCGCGCCTTGCCAATCACCTGCCCGTCCTGGCAGATGAGTTGACCGCGCAGGAAAGTGGCTTCCACGCGGGCCGACATCTCCAGCCCTTCAAACGGGGTGTAACCCTGGGTTGAAGGTGAATTTTTCGCCGCTATGGTCCAGGTCTTCGCCGGGTCCACCAGCGCAATGTCGGCGTCGAAGCCTTCGGCAATATCGCCTTTGCGATTCAGGCCGTAGCGCTGCGCCGGGTTCCAACTGGTCACCCGCGCCATGTGGTTGTAGCCCATGCCGCGGCGCGTGCCTTCGCTGATCAGTGCCGGCAGCAGGTATTCGGTGCCGCCGAAGCCGCTCTTGGCCATCCAGATGTTGCCGAAATAATGCTTCGGGATTTTCATCTCGTGGCGGCAGCAGGCGTGGTCGCTGACGACCCAGTCCAGCTCACCGGCCAGCAGCGCTTCCCACAGAAATTCAACATCTTCGCGCGGACGGATGGGCGGGTTCACCTTGGCCAGTTCGGCCGCCTTGGAGTTGATGTCCAGCATCAAATGGCCAATCGTCACTTCGCGTTTGAAGTCGATGTGCGGGAAGACATCGGCCATCATCAGCGCTGCCTGCACCGCCTTGCGCGAGGACAGGTGCAGCAGGTTGATGTTGGGCAGCGCGGTTTCGTTGGCCAGATAGCTGGCAATGAAGACCGCCAGACCTTCCGAGTGCTGGGGCCGCGAGGCACTGTAGGCGGCCAGTCCCTTGAGCGATTTGTCTTTCTCGACAATCTTGGTATAGGCCGTCATCACCTCGGCGGTCTCGCAGTGCAGCGAGAGGGAAATCTGCCGGGCCCGCTCGGGAAACTGTTCGCGCGCCGCTTGCACGCCACGCATGATGAACTCGAAATGCGCGTAGTCGTAGCGCTGGTCCTTGCCAATCATCAGGAAGTCGCGCTGCGCGTCCGACGCCCCATGCAAGCCGTGCGAGCCATAGAACATGAAGATCTTGAAGCTGGAAACACCATATTTCTCGATCAGCTCCGGAATCTCCTTGATGTGCGCGCCGTCCATCGGTGCCAGGTGAAAACCATAGTCCACATGAAAGCGTCCCTTGGCGGTCTTCAGCACCTCGGGGTAGAACTTCCGGTAGGGGCCGCCCTTGTTCAGGTAGTACTGTCCGGTGCGAAAGTAGTTCAGACTGGAGGTGACGCCGCCGATGGCCGCCGCCTGGCTCTCGGACACCGCGTCTTCGGCCAGCGGCGAGTAGATGCCGCTGTGCATGTGCGCATCGACCACGCCCGGAAAGGCCAACCGGCCCTTGCCCTCGTGCACCGCCTTGGCGCGAGCCACGTCGATGCCGGGGGCGACGCGTGCCACCTTGCCGTCCTTGATGGCAATGTCGGCCTCGTGCACCACATTGCCATGCGGACGCACCACACGCACGTTCTTGATGATCAGGTCAAATTCGGGTTTGCTCATGTTTTCTCCTTGACAAAAATTTCAGATTCACTCAGCTTGATGCTGCTGCTTGGAAGGCCGGGCCTGAGTCCTTGCTTCAGGCTGGCCATCAAACCGCCGGCGCGCGCCATCCGCAGCAAGAATTCGGGTACCGGCTCGCATGCCACTTGCTTGCCACCAGGGCCGAGCAGAGACATGGCCGGCGCCACAATGCAAAGTTGCTCTTCATCTTTCAGCAGCTCAAGCTGCGGACAGGTCAGCAAGACCAGACCGAGGTTGAAGGCATTGCGGAAGAACAAACCGCCGTAACTGGGTGCAATCACGGCTGCCACACCTAACTGCACCAACACCGCGGCGGCCTGCTCGCGCGAGGAGCCAATGCCGAAATTGGCGCCGGCCACGATGACATCACCGGAGCGCACCTCGGCTGCAAATGTCGGCAGCAGATGTTCCAGACAGTGCCTGGCGATCACCTCAATGCCGTGCTGCATGTAGGCGCCGGGTGCCAGTGCGTCGGTGTCGACATCGTCACCCAGGCGCCAGATCTTGTGCCACACCGTGGCAGGCGTTGCGGCTGAATTCATAGTTGCCCCCACGCTCGGCACTGCGTGTCCTCGCTGGACATACCGCTGCCAAAGTCAGCGGTTCTTCGCGCCGTCCCGGTCTGCGCAGGCAGACCGGGAGCCGCGGCGCTCAGCCCCCAGGGGGTGCGAGCTAGCTTGGGGCGGCCCGGCGCTGCGCTCATGGCAACACCGTCCGAGGGTCCGTGATGCGGCCGCGCAAGGCAGATGCCGCCACGGTGTAAGCCGAGCCCAGAAAGACCTGGGTGCTGGCCGGTCCCATGCGGCCCTTGAAGTTGCGCGCCGTGCTGGAGATGACAGTCTGGCCGTCGGCAAAGCTGTCGCCATAGCCGGCACAGGCACCGCAGGCGCTGGGCAACAGGCTGGCGCCGGCGTCGGTCAGCGCCCGCAGCGTGCCCTCCATCTCGGCCTGCGCACGATCCTTCAGGCTGGCCGGCGCCACCAGCAGCCGAACGCCGCTGGCCACTTTGCGCCCCTTGAGCACTTGTGCCGCAAAGCGAAGGTCGTCCAGCTTGGCGCCGGTACAGGCGCCGATGTAAGCGACGTCTATGCGTGTCTCGGCATGCTCCGCAATCGGTACGCCCAGCGCCGGGCTGTGCGGTGCGGCCAGTTGCGGGCTGAGCGTGCCGGCATTGAAGTCATGCTGGACGTCAATACTGCCGGGGTCGGATCTCCACGCTGCCCAATCGGGTCCAGCAGGGGATGGCGTCCCAGCGGCTTCTTCAAGCCATCGCCGCGTCACCTCATCAGGCGCCACCAGTGCGGTTTGCGCGCCCAGTTCGGCGCTCATGTTGCACAGGGTCATGCGCTCCTGCATCGACAAGGCCTGGACCGTGCTGCCCGTGAATTCCACGGCCTGGTAGTCGGCGCCGTTCATGCCAAAGCGTGCCACCAGCGACAACATCATGTCTTTCGCGCAGACGCCGCGGGCCAGTTGCCCGGACCAGTGCATGGCGATGGTCCGCGGCACGCGCAGCCAGATCTCGCCCTTCACCACCACGCCCAGCATCTCGGTGCTGCCGATGCCGAACATGTAGGCGCCAAAGGCTCCTCCGGTGGGCGAATGCGAGTCGCCGCCGACGCAAAACATGCCGGGCTGAATGTGGCCGTGCTGCGGCACCACCACATGGCAGATGCCCTGGCTGTCATAGACGTGGGGCAACTGCTGCTCGTGCGCCCAGTCGCGCGCGATGCGCACGATGCGCCGCGCCGCGTCGTCGCGCTCTGGCACATAGTGGTCCAGCACCAGCACTACCTTCGATTTGTCCCAGATTTGCGCGCCCAATTCTTCCAGCATGGGTTTCAGGCGGCGCGGCCCGGACGAGTCGTGGAACATGGCCAGATCGACCTTGCAGGTGACGATCTGGCCGACCCGCACCGACGCCTGTCCGGCGGCGCGGGCAATGATCTTCTGGGCCAGCGATTGCGGTTTCATCAAACACCCAGGTAGCTGCGACGCAACTCGTCGCTGGCCAACAAGTCCGCACTGGAGCCGGAAAAACGCAGCGCCCCGTTCTCCAGCACATAAGCGCGCTGTGCCACTTCCAGCGACTGGCCCACGTTCTGCTCGACCAGCAGCACCGCCAGCCCTTGCGCATTGAGTTGGGCGATCAGCGTAAACAACTCCTCCACCAGCAAGGGCGACAGACCCAACGAGGGTTCATCGAGGATCAGCAAACGCGGCTCGGCCATCAAGCCGCGCCCGATCGCCAGCATCTGCTGTTCGCCGCCGCTCATGGTGCCGGCCAATTGCGCGCGGCGCTCCTTGAGGCGCGGGAAATGGGCGAACACGCGTTCCAGATTTTGCGCACGGCGTTGGCGCGCACGCGTGAAAGAACCGAGTTCCAGGTTTTCCAACGCCGACAGGTTGGGAAATATCTTGCGGCCCTCGGGCACCTGGATCAGTCCGGCCTTGACCACATCGCGGTAATGCGCGCCAGTCAAATTGTGCCCGTCAAACTGCACGCGCCCGCCCCACGCTGGGTAGATGCCGCACAGCACATTGTTGAGGGTCGATTTGCCCGCGCCATTGCTGCCCAGCAAGGCCACAATCTCGCCCTCGTCCACATGCAGATCCACGCCGCGCAGCACTTCTACCGCGCCGTAACCGCCGCGCAGGCTCTGGATGTCAAGCAGTGCCGTCATGCGGTTGCCTGCGTTGTCGAGTGGGCCATCTTGCGCAGCTTGGCCGCCGTGCCGTGGCCCAGATAAGCCTCGATGACGGCCACATCGGAGGTTACCTCGGCCGGAGATCCCTGGGCGATCAGTTGCCCCTGCGCCAGCACCCAGACGTGTTGGGCCAGATTCATCACAGCCTGCATCACGTGCTCGATCATCAGCACCGTGACACCCGACTGCGCGATGCCGCGCACGACCGGAATCATGTCGCTGATTTCCTGTGGGTTCAGGCCCGCCAGCACCTCGTCGAGCAGCAGCAGCTTGGGCTGCGTGGCCAAGGCGCGTGCCAGTTCGAGCCGTTTGCGCCCGGCCACGGTCAGCTGGGACGCCGGCTTGTCGAGTTGGCTTGTGAGGCCGACCCTCTGCGCCACGTATTCCGCCGCGGCCAGCGCCGCCAGGCGGCGTGGCTCATGCAGATGCGCGCCAACAGCGATGTTTTGGCGCACCGTCTGCGCCGCAAACGGCTGCACGATCTGGAACGTACGTGCCAGGCCGGCACGGGCATTGGCATCGGGTGCTTGGCCGGTGATGTCGCGGCCGTCAAACTCGATGCGCCCCGAGTCCGGCACATGAAAACCCGAGAGCAGCGCAAAGAGCGTGGTCTTGCCGGCGCCGTTGGGGCCTATCAGTGCCGTCAGACTGCCTTGCGCAAGCGCCAGGCTGACGTCTTGCACGGCTCTGAGACCACCGAAACTTTTCGACACATGGCTGACCCGCAGCATGGGCGCGCTCATTTCGCCTTGCCCTTCCAGAGTGCGCGGATGCTCTGGCCGGCCCCGCTCAGGCCGCGCGGCGCGAACATGATCATCAACACCAGCACGCTGCCGTAAATCACCATGTTGATGCCGGGCAACTGGCCAAACAGGTTGCGCGTGAGGTCGGCCAGAACGTGCAGCGCCAGCGCCCCCAGGACCGGTCCCCACAGGGTGCCCATGCCACCCACGATGGCGCCCACCAGGGCTTCGACCGAGGTCTGCGCGCCATAGGCGATGCCGGGGTCAAGGTACTGGAAGACCTGGACGTAGAAAGCGCCGCCGGCGGCCATGAAAGCGCCCGAGAGCGCGATGGCGCCCAGCTTGATGCGAAATGGATTGACACCGCTGGCGCGGGCCGCGTCCTCGTTGTCGCGCACGGCCTGCAAATAGGCGCCAAAGCGCGAATGCTGGAGCCAGCAGCTGACCGACAAGGCCAGCACCACCAGGGCCAGAATCAACAGCGCATAGCCGCGGCGGGAATCGAATTGCATGTTGGCAAAACCCTCGCGCAAAGGCACCATCAGTCCGACGCCGGCACCGGTGAAGGGGACCGACAGCGCCAGAATGCGAAAGACCTCGGCAAAGGCCAGCGTCACCAGGGCAAAGTAAGAACCTTTGAGCCCGTAGCGAAAGCTCAAGGCGCCCACCAGCAGACCGATCACGGCGCCGGCCAGCGCACTCAGGGGCAATGCCAGCCATGGGTTCAGGCCCATTTGCAGTTGCGCGATCGCCTGCACATAGGCGCCGGTGCCGAAGAACAGCGCGTGGCCAAAAGAGAATTGCCCGCCGTAACCGCCCAGAATGTTCCAGGCCTGCGCCAGCAAGGCGGCGTAGAGGGCCATCATGACAAAATTCAGCGCCACGCCGGACGAGACACTGGTCAGAAGCAGCGCCACCATCGCCGCAAAGACGGCAATGCGCAGCATTTCTTTCTGCAAGGCACTCATGCCTTGGCCCCGAACATGCCTTGCGGCCGGAACAGCAAGACGGCGATGAAGATCAGGAAGATGCCGATCTGCCCCAGCGACTCGCCCAGAAACAGGCCACCCAGTGATTCGACCACGCCAATCAGCAAACCACCCAGCAACGCGCCCATGAAACTGCCCATGCCGCCCAGCACCACAACGGTGAAGGCCACCAGCACGAAGCCGCCGCCAACCTGCGGGTTGACGTAGTAAGCCGGCAGCAGAAAACAGGCGGCCGCGCCCAGGCACGCCAGGCCAATGCCGAAACTCATGGCATACACGTGGTCGACATCGATGCCCATCAGCTTGGCCCCGTGTTTTTCCTTGGCCACGGCCCGGATCGCGCGACCCAGGTCGGTGCGCCCGACGATCAGCATCAGCAGCGCCGAGGTCACCAGCGCCCCGCCAAAGGCCACCAGCTTGGGCAGGGAGATCGTCGCCTGCGCAATGCCGATGTCGATCGCTATCGTGGTCAGCGTGTAGGCGGTGTCTATGCTGCGCGTGTCGGACTTGAAGAACAGCAGCGCCAGGTTTTCCATGACGATGGACAGGCCTAGCGTCACCAGCAAGATGTTCTCGTCCCGGCCATGGCTGGCGCGATTGATGACGATGCGCTGCAAGCCATAACCAAGCACGAACATTGCCGGCACCACCAGCGGCAAGGCCAGGTAGGGATCGAGCCCGAGCTGCTCTTTCAGAAAATAGACGCCGTACAAGGCCAGCATCAAGGACGCGCCATGCGCGAAGTTGATGATGTGCAGCACGCCGTAGATCAGCGTCAGACCGAGCGCAATCAGGGCATAAACGGCCCCCGTCGTCAGGCCGTTGAGAAGGGACGGGAACAGGATCCCGATATCGAGCATCAGCGCTGCCGGATCAGGCCTTGAGCGGGAAGATCGGATCGATCTCACGGTACTCGCGCGGCACGATCACCTTGATGTCGCCCTTGCTCACCTGTGTCATCAGGGGCTGCGCGCCGAGGTTCTGGCCGTTGACGAATTTGGTCGCGCCGTAGGGCATGATGTGATCGGCAAAAGCGCTTTTCTCCAGTGCATCGATGATGGCGGCGCGTTCGGTCGATTTGGCGCGCTCGATGGCGTCGGCCAGCAGCCGCATGGCGGTGTAGGTCATGAAGACCTCGTAGCTGAAGAACAGACCCTTGGCCTCGACCCGCTTCTTGAGCTCGGCGCTGCGTTTGTCCCTGGGGTTGAACCAGTGGTTGCAGTCGATGATGCCGTTGGCGGCCTGCGGGAACTCCTTGACAAACTTGTAGCTCGAAGCGGCGCCACCGAGCACTGAGTAGATGGCCTTGGGCGTTACTTTTTGCTGCTGCATGGTGCGCACCAGCAGCGCGTATTCGTTGTAGTAGTTGGCCGGAATCACGATGTCCGGATTCACCGCCTTCATGCGCAGCACGATGTTGTTGAAGTCGCGCGTCGGGTTGGCATGCTTGATGATTTCCTTGACCTCATAGCCATAACCGGGCAGTTCGCGCGCCAGCAGATTGGCCGTGCCGGAACCAAACAAGGATTCCTCGTGGATGATCATCACGGTGCGCGCCGGTTTGCCGGCCGCGGTGTTGAGCACGTGCAGATTGGCCACCGCCACCTCGGCGCACTTGCGGTAGCCCGGGCCAAAGCGGAAGGTGTTCTTCAGGCCGCGCTCGACAATCTGGTCGGCGACACCGACGTCGACCACGTGCGGCAGGTTGTATTTGGCCGCGGTCTGGGTCGTGGCCAGGCAGATGGCCGAGGCAAACGCGCCCACCACGGCCGAGACGCCGGCCTCGTTCATCTTCTCGATCTCGGCGCTGCCGGCCTGCGGCGTCGATTGCGCATCGCCCAGCAAGGCTTCAATCTTCGCTCCGCCCAGCGACTTGATGCCGCCGCTCTTGTTGATGTCCTCAATCGCCATCAGGGCGCCTTCGCGACATTGTTGTCCCGAGTAGGCGAGCGCGCCGGTGACCGGGTGCAGAACACCGATCTTGACGGTCTTGGGCTGTGCACCGGCGACCAGGGGGAAGGCAAGGGCCGAGGCGGTGGCAGCGCTGTGGGCGACGAACTGGCGGCGTGTAGTCATGATGGTTCCTTGGTGGTTTACGGACAGGTTGCTATTTAAATTGAGCTGACAATTCCTTGCTGACCCAGACTTTGGCATCGATGCTGCCAACCCGCGACAACTGCATTTCGTATTCATACCGGTCGGGTCGATACAGCCCGTGCAGCCACTGGATGGGGCGATCCTGGTCGTCGTAGATCAGACGGCGCACGGCAAGCAGCGCGGAGCCGACCGCCACCTCCAGATGCCGGGCCACCAGCACATCGGCCAGTTTGGCGGAGATGGTCTGCTGCGCGCGACCGACCTTGACGCCGGACTCCTCCAGCAGCACCAGAATCGGTTTGCGCGAGAGTTCGCGCCGCCCAAACTTGCGGCCAATATCACCCGGCACATAAGTCGTGATGTGCGACAGTGGCCCATCCTTGGTGCTGCGCACCCGAATCGCTTTTTGTACCGGGTCGCCGACCGCCAGCTGCAAGGCCTGGGCGACGTTGGCCGAGGCCGTCACGGTCTCCACTTCAAGCACGCGGACCGACGTCCTCAAACCCATGCTGACCAGGTTCTCCAGCAAGCCGGTGAGCTGCGCCCGCTGCCCTTTTTCAGCGTGCGCCGGTGTACCGGCGGCGCTGACATCAAGGGCGCGGGTGCCGCGTCCCGGTTCCCGGGAAATCATGCCCTCCGCCGCCAGTTGCTCCAGCGCCCGGCGCACCGTCACGCGGGCCACCGAGAATTGCTTCATCAAGGCCAATTCGCCCGGCAAGCCTTGCGCAAACTTGCCTTCGTGCAACTGCTCGCGCAACAACAGATAAATCTGATGGTATTTGGTCATCGGCATGGACTGCGGCATGGCGGCATCCTACTAACGGTTCCATTGTCCTGTCAATAGGACATTTAAACGCTTCGCAGGATGATGCGCGTCAAACCAGCAGCACCCATTTGTCAAACGCACTTCCAGTGGGATACTTGGCGGGCCTTAGCCGAATTTCTTGTCCCTCTGCGTTGACCTCTTTTTTGATTGGAGTAGCCATGTTCAGACGACTCTTTCTCGGTGCCTCGGCCGCCTTGGCGCTGGCGCTGGCCATCGCCTCGGGCGGTTGTGCTTACGCGCCCCAGACGCCGGCCGCCGCGCCGCCGCCCATTGTTTTTGTGCATGGCAATGGCGACTCGGCCGCCTTGTGGCAAACCACCCTGTGGCGCTTCGAGTCCAACGGCTGGCCGCGGGAGCGCTTGTTCGCCTTGCAGCAGCCCTACCCGCTGGCCCGCGATGCCGATGCCAAGGAGCAGGCCGGCCGCAGCTCCAGCGCCCAGCACATGGCCTTTTTGAAGACCGAGGTTGACAGGGTGCTGGCTCAAACCGGTGCCAAACAGGTGGTGCTGATGGGCAACTCGCGCGCTGGGTATGCGATTCGCAACTACATCCAGAACGGTGGCGGTGACAAGACCGTCAGCCACGCCATTCTGGGCGGCACGCCCAACCATGGCGTGTGGGCCATCCCCGGCTATCTGGAGGGCAGCGAGTTCGCTGGCACCGGTGCCTTTTTGAAAGCCCTGAACGCGCCCAAGAACGCGGCCGGCGATGAAGTGACAGGCCCGATCAAATGGCTCACCATCCGCTCGGACAACAACGACAAGTACTCGCAACCGGATGGCGCATGGATTGGGGCCAAAGGCAAGCCGACTTTTGTCGGTTATGACAACCCGGCCCTCAAAGGTGCGCAAAACAGTGTGATCCCGAGACTGGACCACCGCGAAACCTCGTTCTCGCCGGACGCCTTCGATCTGGCCTATCGCTTCATCACCGGTCAGGCACCGGCAACTTTGCGGATTCGGCCTGAACCAAGCGTTGTGCTCGATGGCCTGGTGACCGGCCTGGGTGTCCGTTCGACCGACGTCGCCAGCGGCGATTTCAGCAACAACCTGGCGCTGCCAGACGCTCGGGTCGAGGTCTATGCGGTGCAGCCGGAGACCGGCTTGCGCGTCGGTCGGCCGGTGCACAGCAAGGTGGTCGGTGCCGACGGCCGCTGGGGTCCGTTCCAGGCGGCCTCCGGTGTGCCCTACGAGTTTGTCGTGAGCGCGCCGGGCTACGCCACCACGCACACCTACCGCAGCCCGTTCCCGCGCAGCAGCGATGTCGTGCACCTGAAGGCCGAGCGCATTGCCAGTGCCGATCTGGCGGCCTTTTCCATCGTTCAACTGGTGCGTCCGCGCGGCTATCTGGACCCGACCCGCCAGCGCATCGCTTTTGACGGCCAGTCGCCACCGCCGGGTGTTCCGCTGGCCCCCGTGGCTGGCATGGCTTCGAGCAAAATCAAATTGAGCCAGCCGGAGGATCGCGCCATTGTTGCGGAGTTTCGTGCCGACACGGTGGAGCGGCTGGTGGGCCGGACCTGGCCGGCCAAAGAGAACCACCTGGTGTTTCTGGAAATCACCCAGTAGCGCAAGCAAGCCGGTGCTGGGCACGGCACCGGCGCCCGAGCGCCACGGTGCGCCCACCGGCGGCGCCAAAGTGACAGCCAAACTGGCGCAAGTTGGGCAGACTCCGGGTTTGTGAGGCGAATCAATCGCCTCGGCAGAAGGACTCGCCATGGATTTCGACTATTCACCGCAGGTGCAGGCACTAGCCCAGCATCTGGAAGCCTTCATGGACCGCTACGTGTTGCCGTACAACGCGGCCTGGCACCGGTCGGTCGCGCAAGCGGTCTTTCCGCCGCCCTTCATGGAAGACCTGAAAGCGCTGGCCAGGGCTGAAGGTTTGTGGAATCTGTTCCTGCCCGGTTTGCGTCCGGACGAACCCGGCCTGCGGCTGAGCAACCTGGAGTACGCGCCGCTGGCCGAGATCATGGGGCGCTTGCCCTGGGCCTCCGAGGTGTTCAACTGCAGCGCGCCCGACACCGGCAACATGGAACTGCTGCATTTGTTTGCCACGCCAGAGCAGAACCAGCGCTGGTTACGTCCCCTGCTGGAGGGCCAGATCAGAAGCGCTTTTGCCATGTCGGAGCCGGATGTGGCCTCATCCGATCCGACCAATTTGCAGACCCGGGTCCGCCAGGACGGCGACGCCTGGGTGCTGAACGGGCGCAAATGGTTTGTCACCGGCGCCGCCCACCCGAATTGCCAACTGCTGATCGTGATGTGCCGCAGTGCCGACGAGGAGGCCGCCAAACACGCCCGCCACAGCATGCTGCTGGTGCCCATGGATACGCCCGGCGTCACGCTGGAGCGCAACATTGCCATCATGCAGCACCACACTCCCGAGGGGCATTGCGAAATTGTGTTCCGCGACGTGCGCCTGCCGCTGAGCAACCTGCTGGGCCAGCCGGGCGCCGGTTTTGCCATGGCGCAGGCGCGTCTGGGGCCGGGCCGCGTGCACCATTGCATGCGCACCATCGGCCAGTGCGAGCTGGCGCTGGCGCTGATGTGCGAGCGCACGCTGGAGCGTCACCTCTTTGGCAAATACCTGGCGGACTTTGCCAATGTGCAGGAGTGGATTGCCGAGTCGCGGCTGGAAATCGACCAGGCCCGTCTGCTGGTGTTGCGCGCCGCCTGGCGGCTCGATAGGGGCCAGCAAATCGAGGCGCGCTCCGATGTCGCCGCCATCAAGGTGGTGACGGCGCGTTTGCAGACCCGGGTGGTGAACCGCGCCATGCAGGTATTCGGCGCCATGGGCTTGTCGCCCGATACGCCGCTGGCTTATTTCTGGACCTGGGGCCGCGCCCTGCAATTGCTCGATGGCCCGGACGAAGTGCATTTGCGCAGCGTGGCCCGCCACGAGTTGGCGCAGGCCCGCGAAACCCGCGGCGCCACCGCCGCCTATTTCACAACGCCCGAGCAATTGCTGGCCGAGCCGCGCATCCGGTAGTCGCCCCGGTCGGTGGCTTTGCGTATAGTCTGATCCATGCAAGGACTGCACCTGACCGCCGATCTTCACCAATGCCGCTGTGACCCGCGCTGGTTGCTGGAGGCTGATCTGCTGGGCCAATACTGTGTGCAAGCGGTACAGGCGGCCGGCTTGCAGGCGGTGGCCCAGCTGTTCCATGTATTTCCCCCGACCGCCAACGGCCCGTCCGGCGTGACGGCCACCGTGCTGCTGGCCGAATCGCATTTGTGCGTGCACACCTGGCCCGAGCAAGGCGCCGTCACGCTGGATGTTTACGTCTGCAATTTTGGTGGCGACCACAGTGCCAAGGCGCAGGCCCTGCTGGCGGCGCTGGAAGCCCGCTTCGAGCCCGGACACGTTGAGCGCAACCGCTTGCAGCGGGGCAGCCTGCGCTGAGTGGCGCCATGCCGCAGCCGGCGGCATGGCTGTCAATGGCAGGTTCATTTGCCTAGAATGGACGGCGTACTTCAAGGAGGCCTGATGTCTGAAGCGCTGCTTACCTATCGGGGAACGGTTTATCCCTGGCACTGCGATCATGTCGGCCACATGAACGTCATGTGGTACGTCGGCAAGTTCGACGAAGCGACCTGGCAGTTCTTCAATATGCTGAGCCTGACGCCCACTTTTCTGCGAACGCACAAGCGCGGCATGGCGGCCGTCGATCAGCACATTTCCTACTTGCAGGAGCTGCACGCCGGTGACGTCGTGGCGGTGCGCACCGCGCTGATCGAGGTGAAGGAAAAGAGCATTCGCTTCGTGCACGAAATGAGCAACGAGGAAAGCCATGAGGTGGTGGCTAGAACGACGCTCAAGGCAGTGCACATGGACACCGAGCTGCGCAAGTCCTGCGCCTTCCCGAGCTTCGTCGCGACCCGGGCGGCAACCCTGTTTTCCGGAGGTGTCGCAGGGCAAGAGCGCGGTTGATGGTGACGCGGCTGCCGCTTCTGTACTTCTCACACCGCGTAATGCCCTAGCGTGAACGCCTCTTCAAACACCGAGTAGCCGGCCCAGTCGCTGTGGGCGAAACTCAGGCGCTCGTGGCTGATCGCCGGGCGCTCCGATCTTTCGGGCTGCCGCTGCGCGATTGACGAAAGGTGCAGAGGCAGTTGACCTGAAGCGCGGGGCGTCGGGATGGCCATCGCGTGGCCGTAGCGGCTGATCTCGATGCGGCTGGTCTTGCGCGCCAGATCGGGGTGCGCGACCGAGAGCTCGGCCAGGATGTCGTCGCGCCAGGTGGCCCAGGTTTTTTGCAGCAGCAGGCGCCGCCCCTCGGGCAAACCGCCCAGCGCGCGGTAATAGCTGAGCACGGTGGCGCCGGGCACCGCCTGTAGGCTTTGGTGCATGGCGTCGACGTAGCCCAGACCCGGCGCGCCGTACAGCACATTGTCCCAACTCGGGGCTGCTCCCGGGCGGTCGTGTAAGGCCGCATTGATGTGGATATTGGCCACCAGCCAGGGTGCGTAGCGGGTCTGGGCGGCGGCCTGGCGCAAGAAATCGGGTGCATCCTGAATCACGCGCGCCGCGACAAAGATCGGCAGTGCCACGATGGCGCGCTGCGCCTGCCAGCGCTCCAGCGTTAGTGTGGCGGTGTTGAAGGCGTCGACCTCGACGCCGTGTTTGACGCTGGCAATGCGCACTACCACCCGAGCACCGTGCAGGCGCTCCTGCAAGGGCTCTGCCAGGCGCCGCGTCAGCCAGGCGTTGCCCTCGGGCCAGGTCAGCACGCTGTCGCGCTCCTGCGTCTCCATGCCGGGAACGTTGAAGCCGTGGCGACTGGCAAAGTAGTGGATGCCGGCCCAGGCCGAAACAGTGGCGATGCCGGCGCCGTAGTCGTCGTGGCAGCAATAGTCCAGGTACCAGCGCAGGTGCCGGTCATTGAGGCCTTGCCGGTCCAGATAGGCTGCGAAAGTGACCGCTGCCAGTGCCCGTTGCAGCGGCGCCAGGGGCTTGTGGGACAGCGGGATGGTCCAGTGCGCGGCCTTGCGTGCCTGCTCCACCAGGATCGATAATTTTTGGTATTGCGCCAGCGTTGCGGGACCCACATCTTGCGGCGGCAGCAAGCCGTCCTGCCAGGCACCGTTGAAAAACAACCGCTCTTGCGGGCTGTGGCACAGGTGGCGCTCGTCGTATTGCCAGCGCCCGGCGATGCGCTGGCGCAGGCCCAGCTCTTCCAGCAAGTTCTGCACCTCGGGCGCCGCGTCGCTGGGCAGCGGCAGGTAATGCGCGGCCAGCGGGCAGGCGATGCCATTCACGGCGCCGCCCCGGCTGTTGCCGCCGGCCGTGTCTTCGAGTTCCAGCAGGGCAAAGTCGTCCATGCCTTTAAGGCGCAGGGCACGCGCCGCGGCCAGGCCGGCGACCCCGCCGCCGGCGATCAGCACATGGGTCTTGCGCAGCACCGACGGCGTCGGCCAAAGCCGGTTGTCACTCACCAGATGGCCGCGTTGCGGGTTGACGCCGATGAAGCCACCAAGAATGTTTTCCGATTTGGCGCAGCCCAGCATGGGCAAGGCAGAGGCGGCGATGAAGTGGCGGCGTTTCATGGCGACGCGGTTGCGCGATCGGTCAGGGCAGTGAAGTAATCACAAGGCATAGGGGGTATTGTGATCAATCCATGGCCCCTTTTTATACCTGAGGCTGTGTGCCGGGCTGACGGCCAAGGCTAAACGACGCCGACGCGGGTGGGGCAGATGCCGGGCGCTCCGCGTCCTACGGACTTTTTAATGTCGCGCCCAACATCCGCCCCACCCCCGTCTTGGTTTGCTGCTTGCTCCAGTTATGGTAGGGGAACTACTGGTTCTGACGCGGTCTTGACATTCAACTTCTCGGCCTGCTCGCCCCAAACCAGTCGTTGGTTGGTGTGAGTCAATTGTGTTGGAAGGAAGGATTTTGTCCCGCCTTATATTGCCCCTGCACCCGCGCCACCGCTTTGGGATGACTACGATGGGCGGGCCGCGGGCGGCGTTGGGAGCATGTCCTGGCCGAATCTGAGCGCGACGGATCAGGCCAAACCGCATCCGACGCCTCGGTTGATCACCGCACAGATTGGTGAACTCCAAACCAGCGACTCAGACTCGCTGCGGAGGGGGTTGTACCGGTCGTCCTGCCAAGAAGCCAAAAGAGTTTGGAAATAGTTTGGACGAGCTATAAACTTGGACTGTGGTGTGGCTAGTGGGCAACACAGCGTGCAAAGCGGAGGGTTTTCATGATTGTTCAGGGAGCGATACTTGGCATTGTGTGGTTGAATTACCTATCCATTGATCGGCCTTCACTGGGTTGCTGATGAAGGTGTCTCATGTCAAGCGGCGTGCCTCGCATGTCGCGAATCAGTCGGGTGCAACTCGCGTTACCATACCTATGTCGAGCAAAAGGTTAGCCATGAGACAATTGTCTCGGCCCGAAACAAGGAGAGCACAGCGCCCGACCGACACAATGTCCGCCAAACATGCCTGCTCAAACTGCCGAACCTCCGGGTACTTGTCCCGTATGCTCGGTTGTATGAAAGGGAGAGGCCGCGAAGCGTCTTCCGGTGTCGATTGCGCCTCAAGTCATATCGGGGCGGCCCATCTCGCAACTTGATCACTTTATCAGCACAACCTGAGCATAAACGCCATGCCGACTTCAACGCGAAACTTCCTGGAGGCACTCGCCTGCGAGGCTGCCTCCAACGACATACCTGGGGTTCCATTTGACGATCTTGCGACCTATAGGAAGCTTGGCTGCGTACTTGCCCTCATAAGGGATGCAGCGATCCAACTGCTCAATGCGGGGCAAACCGAAGATGGTGACGAACTACTAGAACTCGTCGAAGACCTTACTCCAGATTCGAACACCGGCGCATATGACAACTTCCTCGCTAGACTGCGTGCACTGCAGCCGACCTTCGCCAAGGTCGAGAATCCGACGCAGTATTCGATGAAATTCGATGTCGACGAAGCTGTTGGTCGTGCTGTATTGCACCGCACTGCACCACGTATACGCGATCTCGCCGCGCGCTGTGCCGATCAACTTCGATGATCCGAAGGCAGAAAACACCCAATGCCGAGTCCCCTGCAAGCGATAGCTCAATGGGCAGATGACCTGAATGCAGACCCTGCATGGGTAGCCTCGCTGAATGGCTTCTTTGACAAAATTGGGCTTACAGAGGACTACCTAAAAGAACACAAGAGTCGGCCCACGTTGAGCACGCGAACAACCAAGGCGATAAAGGATAACGTATGGGGGATGGTCGAGCTGGATCCCGCTGTGCTCTTCGTCCTGGACTCGCCGATTGTTCAGCGTCTGCACCTGATCAAGCAACTGGGATTCAGTTATCTAACGTATCCCGGCGCCGTTCACACTCGCTTTGAACACTCGATAGGTGCCGTTCATGTCACGGAACGGCTACTGGAGGCCTTTCGACGGTCTGAGGCAGCCGAGAAGCGAACCCCGCGACCCACAGCTAAGATCCGGGCGGTTAGCTATGCAATCGGCTCCCTCGAAAGTCGACTTGCGCTACTCGCTGCGCTTCTACATGATGTCGGACATCTTCCCTTCTCCCATGCAACTGAGAGCTACTTCGAGAAAAACGAACTTAGGACGAACATTGGCCCTTACTCAATCAGAGATTTTCGCGCAAGATTCCGGCGCGCTTACGCCTCTGCCGGGATAGGCAAGCGAAAGCAGTTGTCTGAGCTGATCTCTGCGGCAATCGTTACCAGCGCCAGATTTCAGTTTCTTCTGAGCATTGCCTACGGCTCCGAAGAGAATAGCGTGAGCGCTCAAAATCCGAGGACCGCCAGCCACAAAATCGCCACCTTAATTCTCGGAGAACGGATAGACGACCTTGACTACGCCTTACCCGCAGTCATATCAGGACCATTTGATGCAGACAAAATTGACTACATGTTGCGCGACGCACGGGCCTGCGGCGTCGGCATCGGCATCGATATTTCCAGAATATTTCTTCGGGCTGCGGCGTTTGAGGTCGCCAGCATTGAAGCGTTCGCCAACTACAGCCGATCCGAACCCGACGAAGTGCAAAAGATTACCCAGATTGGCGCGAAGCTCTTCTTGTTGGATCAGGCAAGAGGAGATGGGCTGAACGAGCTAGCCGCCGCCCGCGCCTCTCTTTATCAACGGGTCTATCACCACCAACTCACTCTCAATGCTGAGGCGCAATACTCCGATCTCTTGGACAAAGCGCGAGAAGTTGGCCGCCCTGACGAGAACCCAGCAGCCCAACTACTCACTGCCCTTTCGCTGGACGATGCGTCGCTGATGCACGAGTTGCGCAGAAGCGGCGATGTCGGCGTGAGGGAAGCAGCCTTCGCCCTGTCCACGAGGCGCTTGCTTAAGCGTGGTGCCTTTATTTCGATTGACGTGCTCCGAAGTCAACTATCGGGCTACACCGAGAACAAGCGCGCATGGGCACCCTGGCTGGAGGAAATCGAGAAATTTCGTCAATATGTGTTCAATGAATTGATGAAGCAGATCCGCGAGGGGAGTGCTCAGACCGGTATTTGTGAACTCATCAAGGTTGAGTGCGGCAGTCTAAAAAAGGCCTTGCTAGCAAAAGACTGGCCAGAATCTGAGCTTCCCGATGACGAGCTTCCATCTGTGATCCGCCTCATTGCACCACTTGATCCAGTTGCATCTAACTACCCGACAGCGCTCGCTCTTAGCACTTCAGCACAAATCATTCAAACCGAAGATCGCGGACCAACTTACGCCGCGACCGCAGCCCTTGGTCGAGAGCGGGCCTTTTTGCTTGCCCCCGCAGACTGGCGCGACTTGGCCTTGCTAGCGACACAACGCGTCCTGTACCGCGCGCTGCTCGGACCCTCGCAAGGCGAGCCCCCGCAACGTGCGCAGGACAATTCCCGCTCGCTAGCGGGTCCTACCGATTCACCGCTGATTCTGGCTGCGATGTTTCGGCCGATTCTGGACATCAGAGACTCTGCAAATGCTTGCGGGCTCGACTGGCGGGGTGTGATAGACCTCCAAACTAGGTTGTCCAACCTATACAGATCAATGCCCGCACTCATTGCTGTAGTGCCGGACAAGAGATACGAGAAGCTTGGCGGCGGGTTTCAATCTGTCCAGGGCGAGAAAGACTGGAAAATTAGGCCAGCAGGTGGCTCATGCAAGGAAGTTGAAGGATTCTTGAACCAGTTTCCCGAGGATCTGCGGGAAGCTGCGGTAACTATGCTTCAGCATGTCACTGTGCTAGATCGAGACACGGTGGTTGACTATGTGCTAAAGGCAATTCGAAAGTTTCCAGTGCTTGCCGAGCATCAGCGTGTTTATGTTCCCCTCTCGCCAAGCAGCGGCAGTCAAATTTGGAGCTTTATCAAACTTCAGGCCGAGGTGACGCGCAGTATCTGCGAGCATCTAGACGCCGCCATTTCAAGAACCAAAGACGGAGACGAGATAGTTTTCTTCGACGACAACATCGCATCCGGGAGTCAGCTCACGAAGCAATTCAGAATCTGGGCAAGCGAAATTGCACCGAAGGAGTCTTCAGCCAACTACTGGTCCAAGCCGCTGACCAAAGCAAGTCTTGGCAAACTGAAAAGCCGCAAGCTGTTGTTTGCATTCGCTGTCGGGAATGACTCAGGCGAAGTCAACGGCGTGCAGCGAGCGGCCAAGGAACTCTCCGAACTCGGCTTTCAAGTAAGCGCCGATAGCATTCGCTTCCACTATTCTCTGCTGGAGGTCAGTGGCAAGAAGGACTCAGCCTTTGCCATTGGTGACGACTTGCGGGGCTTTCTTCGCACTGTTGGCGTTGGTGTTCGCAGGTGCCGCCCAAACGGGGACTTGCTTTCTCCATCCGTAGAGGTTTTTGAAAGCGAATGCCAGAGAAAGGCATTGGGCTACGACAACCTTGAGGGTCTGCTCGTTACGGCCTTCAACGTACCGTCCTCCACTTACACCGCCCTTTGGTGCCCAGGACGATACAGCCCAGATCCGGATAGCCCCGATTGGCAGTTACCATGGCGTCCTCTTTTTCTAAGGTCCGGTGAGATTAGTAACGTCATTCTTGCGTAGAGTGAACGTTTACCTTGAGCAGTCCGAATCCATCAGAACAAAGACGCTTGGCCGATCCCGATGGCAACTCGGCAGGACTTTCTGCGTGCCGACCGATAGTGTTGTTAGGCAATGAGTTGGGCTGCCAGAAAGCAGCCCTTCATCAATACCCGCCCCGCCACAGACCCACAGTTGCCCCGACTGGGCTTTGCGCGGGCCAACAAGCGCGTTTCAACGTGGCCCGTGGCACGGGTACTTCCTCGCTTAAAACACGCGACCAAATAGGGCTGTTGGCTCCCCTCTTCCGCCCGGCGGGGCGGGAGAGGGGCGGGGGGGTGTGAGTGGGGAAAATCAATGCCCCACTTTCCCCCATTCCGCCTCGTAGGTTGTCACCAGCCCCGATGGCCACCCAAACTCCCCCACTTATGGCCACCTCAAATTCCCCCACCCTGAGCGCGATCTGACGATCGGTTAACCGCCATCGTTTAGCCGCCTCGGTCGTACCAGGCAGGACGTTACCTTCAACCCCCTCATACACGAGGGGAAACTGGATTGAACGTCTTGAAAGCACATCGACAAACGACGATAACGACGCTGTTGCAGGCGGGCGCGAGCCAGCGCCAAATTGAGCGGGTGACAGGGATTGATCGCAAGACGATCCGCACCTATCAGCAGCGCTTTGCCGCCGAGCAGTCAAATTCCCCCGGGGTGGCCACCGGCTCGCCAGCGCAAATTCCCCCACCCCGGCCACCGGCTCAGCTCCAGCCAACGGTCAGCGCTTGCGAGCCCTACCGCGCCTTTGTCGAGGCCCAACTGCGGCTCAACCGAAACTTCATGGCCATCTACCAGGATCTGGTCGATCTTCATGGATTTAGCGGCGCCTACAACAGCGTCAAGCGCTTTGCGGGCGGCTTGCGCCAGCGCGAACCCGAGCAATTCGACCGCCTGGAGTTTGCCCCCGGCGAAGAAGCCCAGGTCGACTACGGCGAAGGTGCGCCGACCCGTGTTGTTGGCAGTGAGCGTTACCGCAAGCCACGCCTGTTCGTGATGACTTTGCGCTATTCGCGGCGCAGCTTTCGTCGCGTGGTGTGGAAGTCCAGCCAAGAGACGTGGGCGCGCCTGCATGAAGAGGCCTGGCGCTACTTTGGCGGTGCCTGCCGCTACGTGGTGCTGGACAACCTCAAAGAGGGTGTGCTCAAGCCCGATCTGTACGAGCCCGAGCTCAATGCAGTCTATGCGGCTACGCTGGCCCACTACGGCGTGGTGGGCGACCCGGCAAGGGTGCGTGATCCAAACCGCAAGGGCAGCGTGGAAAACGCCATCGGCCACACCCAGAGCACCGCGCTCAAGGGACGTCGTTTTGAATCCATCGCTGAGCAAAACGAGTACCTGGAACACTGGGAGACCAAGTGGGCCGCGCCTCGCATTCACGGCAGCGCGCGCCGCCAGGTTGAGGCCATGTTCCAGGAAGAGCGAACTCACCTATTGCCCCTGCCGATGCTGGGCATGCAATTCTTTACCGAAGAGCAGCGTACGGTCTGTGACGATTCGTGCATTCGCGTCGATCACAGCAGCTACGCGGCACGCCCAGCCGTCATTGGCAGCCTGGTATTGGTGCGAGTGTTCGAGCATCGTCTGGAGATCCGTGACCTCAAGACGCAGGCCTTGCTGCGCACCCATGCCCGAGTTGACAGACCCGGCACCGTGGTGTTGCCAGACGAGGAGCGTATCTTTAACCCGTCACGCGAGACGCGCCACATTCTCAAGCAAGCCAAAGCGATTGGCCCGGCAACGCTGCAGCTTTGCGAGACCCTGTTCGCCAGGGAAGGTCGGGTCGGTCAGCGCAAGCTTTGGGGCATCGTCGGACTGGCACGGCGCTACCCGCGCCGCTTGATCGACACCGCGGCTGAGCGCGCGATGGCTGAGGGGGTGTACAGCTACCGCCGAATTCAGGCGCTGACCGAGCAACTTCTGGGTGAAGCGCTCAGCCTCATAGATGCGCCCACACAAATCGAATTACCCCTGACCCAGAGCCACCCGCTGATCCGCGCGGGTGATGACTATGCCGATCTGTTCACCCTGGGGGCACAGCAAAACGCCGAACTACCGTTTAACCAAGAAGAGGATTCCCAATGACTATGAGCATGAATGAGATTGAACGCACCCTGCGCGAGCTGCGCCTGTCAGGCATTCGCGCCACGCTCGATACGCGCATCCTGCAAGCCCAGGCCACTCAGCAGTCGTTCCTTGAAACCTTCTCCCTGGTCTTGCAAGACGAACTTGACCGGCGTCGCTCGCGACTGACCGAGCGGCGTTACCACCAGTCCGCTCTGGACGAGCGTGCCACGCTCAACGACTTTGATTGGCGTTTTAATCCCAAGTTGCCTCGCCAGGCATGCTTTGAGTTGCACACCCTCAAATTCATCACCGAGGGCGCCAACGCCCTGATCATCGGCAAGCCCGGCACCGGCAAGAGTCACGTCGCCAAGGCGCTGGCGTATCAGGCCACTCTGCAGGGTTACAACGTACGGTACTGCGAGGCAGACGGTGCGTTTGCACAGTTCTGCCTGGCCGGCCCTGATGAGCAAAGCAAGCGCTTAAAGGGTTTGCTTGAGCCCGACCTACTGGTGCTCGACGATATGTTCCTGGCTCGCAGAATCTCGGACGCCAGCGCCGAGTTGCTACAAACTGTGGTTCACCAACGCTACAAGCTGCGTCGCAGCATTGTGGTGACATCAAACCGGGTCGTTCAGGACTGGGGCAAATACCTGGGCGACAACACGATGAGCACCACCATTCTGGACCGGCTCATGCATCGCTCGACGCTGTTGGAATTCGAGGGAAAGAGCTACCGACTGAAGGAGGCCGCTGCGCGCATTGCACGCGATACATCAAACAACTGATAATTTGCCCGTCCTGCCTGGGGGAATTTGACCGGCCATAGGTGGGGGAATTTGAAGTGGCCATCGGGGTCACCAGCACCTGATTCGACAAGCGGTTCACCTCGGTTGGAACACGTGCCATGTCGAGCGGAAAATCAAACAGCAGCGGCAGGCTTTGCAGGCTCAGAAAGCGCAGGCCTTCGGGCAGGGCGGTGGGCAGCCGGTAGGGGCGGCGGCTGGCCACCACGTAGCCCCATTCGCCGAAGCTGGGCACGTGCGCATGGTAGGGCGTGGCCGTGAGTCCGACCGACTCGATGGTGCTGACCACGGTCCAGAAACTCTTGCGTGCCACCAGCGGCGAGGTGGTCTGGATCACGGCATAGCCGCTGGCCGCCAGATGCCGATCCAGCAGGGCGTAGAACGAGTTGGTATAGAGCTTGCCGATGTTGAAATTGGTCGGGTCGGGGAAGTCCACCACGATGACGTCAAAGGTCTCGCTGCCGCTCTCCAGCCAACTGAAGGCGTCGGCGTTGATGACCTTGACCTTGGGCGACTTCAAGGCGCCGCCGTTGAGCTGCGCCAGCACCGGTTGCTGCGAGAACAGGTCGGTCATGGCCGGATCGAGATCGACCAGGGTGATGTCTTGAACACCGGGGTATTTGAGAATCTCGCGCACCGCCATGCCGTCGCCGCCGCCCAGCACCGCCACTTTTTTCGGTGCGCCGTGCGCCGCCAGCACCGGGTGCACCAGCGCTTCGTGGTAGCGGTACTCGTCGCGCTGGGCAAACTGCAGGTTGCCGTTCAGGAACAGGCGGTAGCCGGCGCCGCCACCATGGGTTACCACGATGCGCTGGTAGGGCGAGGTGACGGCAAACACCACATGGTCCTGGTACAGGCGGTCTTCGGCCCAACTGGTGATGTGCCCGGCGCCGGCCATGCCGCCCGACAGGGCCGCCAGGGTGACCAGGCAGGCCAGTGCATGGGCGCGCAAGCGTCGCAGTTCATGGCGAAACAGCCATAGCGCCCACAAGGCCACGGCCGCGTTCATCAGCCCGAACAGCAGGCCGGTGCGGATCAGGCCCAACTGGGGTACCAGCACCAGCGGGAAGGCGAGCGACACCGCCAGGGCGCCCAGGTAGTCGAAGGTCAGCACCTGCGATACCAGGTCTTTCAGTGCCACATTGCGCTTGAGGATGCGCATGACCAGCGGAATCTCCAGCCCCACCAGCATGCCCACCAGCAGCACCAGGACGTACAGCACCAGCCGAAAAGCGTTTGGCAAGGTCGCGTTCGCTATGAAAAGCAGCGCCGGCAAAGTGCCGCCGACCAGCGCCACCAGCAGCTCTATGCGCAAAAAATGGGCCGGCAATTGGCGCTCGAAGTAGCGCGACAGCCAGGAACCGACACCCATGGCAAACAGATAGGTGCCGATGACGGTGGAGAACTGCAGCACCGAGTCGCCCAGCAGGTAGGAGGCCAGCGCGCCGGCCGCCAGTTCATAAACCAGACCGCAAGCCGAGACAATGAAAACCGACGCCAGCAGGGCGACTTCAATCGGCCGTGGACCCGGCCGTGGCGCGCTCATCAGTGAATGGCGGCCGCGATGATGATGCAAATGCCCAGCGACATGGCGGCCACCACCAGCGCCAGCGCCCGGTTCTGCTTCTCGATGATTTCATTCCACAAGTGGTAAGGCGTGAGCTTGTCGATGATCACAAAACAAAGCCAGAAAATCAGCACGCCCATCAGCGCAAACACCAGAGAGCCCAGGATGGCCCCCGGTTTAATCCATTCCATACCCATGCTTATCTCCTTCAAAAAAGTTGAGTTCGTCGGATCGACATCGGCCGCGTCATTTGTGCCCGCCGCCACTGGAAGAACCGCCAAATGAGCCGCCGGAACTGCGCGCACTGCCGCCGCTGCAATTCTCGACGTTCGGGTCGCAGCTTGAGCAGCGGCTCAGCAATAACAGGAACAGCAACAGGATCAGGACCAGCACGATCACGGTGCCAACACCGACCGCTTTGGCGGCGCTGCCGGGGCCTGCATCGCTGCGTTTGAGCAGGTCTTTTTTGTCTTCCAGCTTGAAGGCTTTGGCGACCGCATCGCTGTCGATTTGACTGCCTACCGACCAGGTCACCTCATTGGCCGACTGCTCCATGTTCAGCAGGCTTTTGCCGCTGACAAAATCACGGTTGGAAGTCTTCTGCCCGCGCTCGACCTGCCAGTAAAACTCGCCGGCCACGTAGTTGGTCTCGGCGGCGTAGCTTTCCTTGAGCTGGTAGCGGCTGCCCAGGTAGCTGGCGCTCTGGCCGTTGTCGCTCAGCACCGGTGCGCCGGTGCAGGGTTGCACCACGCTCCAGCCCTCGCTTGAATCGACCAAAAAAATGAAGCCGCGCTTGGCGTTGTAGAGCAGGTATTCTTCCCAGCCGAATTGCTCATCGGGCTCGCTCGGGTCGCTACCCATGCGGTGCTGAAAACCGACCACCTGCCACAGCACGCCTTGCAGAGGCCCCAGGCTGCCGAGCGGGATCAGGGGTGCTATCGGCTCGTCCTGGATCGCGTGCTTGAGTTCCGACCCCATGCCTTTCGAGAGGTCGATGATGCTGTTGCAGGAGGTGCAGGTCATGCTCTGGCTGCTGGCCAGTTGCACTGTCAGTTGCGCGCCGCAGTTGGGGCAGTTGAATTGGCGGCCGATCTCGTTTTTGACCGATTGATCCCGCAGGCCGCTGAGTTTCAGGTCGTCCAGCAGAACCGACTGACCTATCGATACGGTAGGCGGCTGGCTGCTGTAGTCGATGCTGAGCACTTCAGCCGCGGCGCGCCCGATGGCCCCGTTGCCCTGGCTGCGCAGCTCGACCATGGCGAACGACTGGCCCAGCACCGGCAGGCGTGGCAATTCACCTTGCGCCGACAGCAGGGCGACCTGGTTGTTGGAAGCGACGCTGTAGGGCTTGCCGTTGATCGCCGTGCTGGCGCCGACCCGGAACTGTTCGGCCGCCGGCAACTCGCGTTGCGTTGACACCGGCGTGCCAAAGACGTAAGCGCCGTTGTCTTCGCTCAGATAGGCGCTGGCGCCATCCTCCAGCACGGCATGCCACTCGGTCCAGGTGCCTTCGGCGTACTTGTATTGCAGACGGCCCACCAGCGTAAAGGCCTTGCCCTTCCATTGGCCCGAAACCTGTAGTTGCAGCAGGCTGTGGTCGTCGAACAGCTCGGCCATCTTGCCCAGCCGTGACAGCGTCTCGCCACTGCGCAGCACCGTGCTGTGGCAATAAGCGCAGACCGCGTGGGTCGACTGCGCACTGCGAAATTCAACCGGCGCACCGCAGCCCGGGCACGGAGCCCGGTAGCTGCGTTGAGGGGATTGGGTAGCCATTGGCCAGGGGTTGTCATTGCGGGCTTGACCCGCAATCCAGCGCTTGAGGTCAGACCAGCTTCTTGAGCAGCTCCGCCTTCTTGGCGTCAAACTCTTCCTGCGTCAGGATGCCTTTGCTTTTGAGGTCGCCCAGTTTTTCCAGTGTTGCCATCACGTCCTCGGCTTTCACGCCGACAGCGGCTGGTCCGGCCGGTGCGCCGCCCTGCAAACCGGCCGCCAGGTTTTGCGCCAGTACCTGGCCCAGCGCGACGCCGGCACCCAGCCCCATGGCGTCGCCGGCAATGCCACCGCCACCGGAACCAGCGCCTTCGGCAAATTTGGGGATCGCCTGCGCCGTCTGGTATTGCATGAACTTGGCCATGTCGTTGCCGACCATGCCCATGCCGATTTTCTGGTCCAGGATCTTCTGTAGATCTTCCGGCAGCGAGAGGTTCTGCACCGTCATGCCTTCTAGCTTCAAACCGAGCTTGGCAAACTCCGGCGCCAGTTGCGTTGTCAGCGCCTGGGCAAACATCAACTGATTGGAGGCCAGGTCCAGAAACGGGATGCCGCTGCTGGCAATCGCATTGCTGATGTTTTGCAGCACCAGGCCGCGCAACTGGCCGTCCAGATCGGTGACGCCGTAACTCTCGCGCGTGCCCGAAATCTCGGTATAAAACAGTTTCGGGTCGGCGATGCGGAAGCTGTAATTGCCAAAGGCGCGCAAGCGCACGGCGCCGAAGTCTTTGTCGCGGATGGTGATCGGCTGCGGTGTGCCCCATTTTTGGTCGATCTGCTGGCGCGTGCTGAAAAAATAGACATCGCTTTTGAAGGGCGACTCGAACAGTTTGTCCCAGTTCTTCAGGTAGGTCAGCACCGGCAGCGTTTGCGTCGTGAGCTTGTAGATGCCGGGGCCGAACTGGTCGGCAATCTTGCCCTCGTTGACAAACAGGGCCATCTGCGACTCGCGCACGGTCAGCGAGGCGCCGTTCTGGATTTCCATGTCGGCCATCGGGAAGCGCCAGGCCAAGGTACCGTCCGCGTCTTCGGTCCAGGTAATGATGTCAATGAACTGTTTCTTGATGAAGTCCATCAGTCCCATGTGCAGCTCCTGTTGGTGAGAACGAATCGGGATGATACCCGGCGACGCTACTGTCCGCCAGGTAAAAAAGAGGGCCGAGGCGGCTACACCAGAAGTGCCGCCAAGGCGCACAGGGCGGCGGTCTCGGCGCGCAGTACGCGCTGACCAAGTGTGACCGGGACAAAACCACGGGCCAGCGCCGCGTCTTCCTCGGCGCTGCTCAGGCCGCCTTCCGGGCCGGACAAAAAGGTGACGGCAACGGACGCGTTCAGTGTGGCGACGGCATTGCGCAGACCGCGTGCGCCGGGGCGCAGGGACAGCAGCAGGGGCTTGCTTGCTTGACTGGCCGACCAGGCCTGGGTCCAGTTGGCAAAACTGGCGACCTCATGAATCAGCGGTACCCGGTTGCCGCCGCATTGTTCGCACGCCGCAATTGCCACGCTCTGCCAGTGCGCCACTTTTTTCTCGGCGCGCTCCCCGGCGAGCCGCAGCACGCTGCGCTCGGTCATCAGGGGCTGGATGCTGGCGACACCCAGCTCGGTCGCTTTTTCCACCAACCAGTCCATGCGCTCGTTGGCTGGCATGCCCAGCGCCAGATGCACGCTGCGGGCGGCTTCGCGTTGCGCAGGGTGGTGCTCTCCGACCTGCACCTGGACCTCGCTGCGGCCCATGCGCGTGACGCTGGCACTGAACTCGCCGGCGCTGCCGGCGCCGCCCGGTCCGCCGTTGAACAGCGTGATGCTGTCGCCGGGTTGCAGGCGCAGCACTTGCACGTGGCGGGCAGCGCTGGCGGGCAGTTCCAGCAGCGCGCCGGGGACCAGGGGGGTGGGGCAATAAAAGCGGGGCATGGGAGGGATGGAAGCCATGAAATCTAAAAGCCAGTGAGGGTCATGGCGCGGGACTCTGTAGCGATGCCGGTATATCCCGACTCATGTGAACCAGTCGAATCACCAGCAAGTGATCAACTTGCTCCAGGTAAAACAGGCCGTACGGGAACTTGTTCAAGGTCCAGAAGCGCAGGCCCGGCAGATCCAGTTCGGATGCGTAGCGGGGCGAGCCAGTGCCCGGTGAGCGCTGGATGTGCGCCACGGCGCGTTCCAGTGCGTCAACAAAAGAGGCCACCATGTGGGGCGCCTGTAGCGCGTAATAGTCCAGCGCTGCTTCGATATCCAAGCGCGCCTGGGGGCTGCGCAAGGCGGGCTTGATGGCCGCCATCAAATCGGTTTGGGCACCGGGTTTATCCGCTGTCGCAGGTTGGCAAAAAAAGTGGCATCCATGGGACCCTCGGTGCCAGAGCGCAGTCCGACAAGCAGATGCTCCCTGAATTGTTTGCGGTCCTTGTCGCGGCGAATCAGCTCGCGCACGTACTCGCTGGAGGTGCCATAGCCCTCGGCCTGGACGCGCTCATCGACAAAGGCCTTTAGGCCGTCGGGCAGTGAAATATTCATGGTGCTCATGAGGCGAAGCCTAGCACTTTTGGCAAATTTTGGCAAAAACCACTTACAGAAGTGCCTGCCGCCAATTGGGCTCAGACTCGGCCAAAGGCATAGCCATCCGCAACTTCGATGCCTTCGACCCGTTCGATCAGGCGCAGCAGTGGTTTGAGTTCGCGGTAGCGGGCGCAGGTAGCGCGCAGGTAGTTGATGAAACGCGGCGTGTCCGCCAGGTACTGGGGTTTGCCATCGCGCAGCGTGAGGCGGGCAAAGATGCCCGCCACTTTCAAGTGGCGTTGCAGGCCCATCCATTCCACGGCACGGTAGAAAGCACCAAAGTCGCCGCCCACCGGCAGGCCGGCTTGGCGCGCCTTTTCCCAGTAACGGATGGTGATGTCCAGACAAAAGTCTTCTTCCCAGCTCAGGAAGGCGTCGCGCATCAGACTGGCAATGTCGTAGGTGATGGGGCCGTAGACGGCGTCCTGAAAGTCCAATACGCCAATCCGGGCAACCTGCGGCCTCGCCGCCTCGGAGGTCGGCCGGTCCGGCGCGGCACATGAGGTGGCCAGCGTGGGGGCAACATCGAGCATCAGGTTTCGGGGCATGAAGTCACCATGCACGTAGACACTGGGCCAGCTCAGGTTGTCGGTGATGATGCGTTGGAACGTTTCGTCGAGCACGCGACGGATGTCGCCCTCGACCGCCACGCCGCGGTGCCGGGCCAGATACCAGTCCGGGAATAACTCCATTTCGCGACGCAGCAGCGCCTCGTCGCAGGGCGGCAATACGCCGGGGCTGGAAGCGCATTGCCAGGCAATCAGGGCGTCGACTGCTTGCAGGTAATAGCCCTGGTTGGCGCGGGGATTGTCCCGGTTTATGCATTGCAGCATGGTTTGCCGGCCCAGGTCCGTGAGCAGCATGAAGCCTTTGGCCTGGTCCCATGCCAGTACCTGCGGCACGTTCAGTTGCGCGGCATGCATCAGTTGGGCGACCTTGGCAAAGGGTCGGCAGTCTTCCAGTTCGGGCGGCGCGTCCATGATGATGCGGCTGCCGTGCGGCGAATCGATGCGGAAATAGCGCCGAAAACTGGCGTCCACCGAGGCACTGCGCAGCGAGTCGATCAGCAGGCCATGGCTGGGTATCAGCCCGCTCAGCCAGGTGTTGAAATCGGCTTGGCGTTGCGCATCCGACCAGGTCGGTTGGCGGCTCATGGTGGATTCGGGTGATGGGGCGTTGCTCATGGATAATCCATTCTACAAACCCGAACTCCGCAAGTTCGCCTTCAACCTGCTTCCAAGATCGATACCGCCGCCGACTCCATGCGCATTTTGCTGCACGACTTGAAAAATTGGGCGCCCCAGCCTCCATTTTTTCGCTGCCCGGTCGCCTTGGTCGCCTGGGCTGCACTGCAGGGGGCTCCGCTTTGGGCGCAAGTGGCGCCAGAAGAAGCCCCGTTGGTCCTGAGCAGCAGCCCCTTCTTGGGGGACACGATTGATCCCGCTTCGCGCAAGGCCTTGCCGACCTTTGTCTATGGCCAGCGTTTGTTTGGGCACCCGGATCGGGAAACCGTGCTGGAAGGCAACGCCATGCTGCGCCGGGGCGACATGGTGATCAAGGCGGACCGGCTGGAGTATGACCAACCGAGCGACCGCGCCAAAGCCAGTGGCCAGGTGCGCATCAACCGGGCCGGCAACGTGTATGAAGGCCCGTTGCTGGAACTCAAGCTGGACGCTTTTGAAGGGTTTTTCAACCAGCCCCGTTATTATTTTCTAAAGAACGACGCCAACGGCGAGGCCGACCGGGTCGACTTTATCGATGAACAACGGTCTGTCATCCACAATGCCAGTCTGACCAGCTGCCGGCGTCTGCCCGGACCGAGCTGGATGCCGGACTGGATTTTGCGTGCCGCCACCATCCGCCTCGACAACGAGGAGGACGTGGGCACGGCTGAAGGGGCTGTGCTGAGCTTCAAGGGACTGCCTTTGCTGCCGATTCCCTACCTCAGCTTTCCCCTCAGTGACAAACGCAAGTCAGGCGTCATGCCGCCCACCCTGGGGCTGGACAATGTCAATGGGGCGATGCTGGCGGTTCCGTATTACTGGAACATTGCACCGAACCTGGACGCCACCTTCACCCCCACGTTGATGAGCAAGCGGGGCGTCAACCTGGGCAGCGAGTTTCGCTACCTGGAGCCGGGTTACGCGGGCCAGTTGCGTCTGGACTTGATGCCCCGGGATCAGTTGCGCGATGGCAACCGCTGGGGCCTGAGCTACGGCCATCAAACTTCAGTCAAGAACAGCGGTCTGGCAAATCTTGTGGCGGATGGCGGGATGGCCTTCAATCTGAACCTGAACCGGGTCAGTGACGACAATTATTGGCGCGACTTCGCCGGGACCTCGATGTCTCTGACACAACGCCTTTTGTCCAATGACGCCTCGCTGTCGTGGAACAAGGGCTATTTTTCGAACAGCGTGCGGATGGTCAAATGGCAGACTCTGCAGGACCTGACGGCGCCCATCACCCCACCCTACGACCGCTTGCCGCAGCTGGCAACGCGCTATGCCAGAACCAATGTCAATGGCTTCGACTATTCGGTGGAGGCCGATTACACCCGTTTTCAGGCCGACAGTGCCTTGACGCTGCAGCCCAACGCACAACGGACCTTCTCACTGTTGCAGATTAGCCGACCCTGGATTGCCGCTGCCGGCTTCATCACGCCGAAACTGCAACTGCATACCAGCAACTACCTGTTCGACACGCCGCTGAGCAACGCCGCCACCTCGGCCAGCAATGTGGTGCCGACCGTCAGCCTGGACAGTGGTTTGGTGTTTGAACGCGACACCAGCTATTTCGGGACCAATTTTCGTCAAACGCTGGAACCGCGGGCCTTTTATGTCAACACACCGTACCGCAATCAGAGCCTGCTGCCCAATTACGACTCGGCTCTGAAAGACTTCAATTTTGCGACCATCTACACGGAGAACGCCTTCGTCGGCAACGACCGCATTTCTGACAGCAACCTGCTGACGCTGGGGGTTTCGACCCGTCTCCTGAATCCTGACAGCGGCGCTGAAGCGGCGCGTTTTGGGGTGGCCCAGCGCTTGCGCTTCAAGGACCAGAACGTTACCTTGTTGCCGACCGACACCCCGGTCGTCGACCGGCTGAGCGATGTGTTGCTGGGCGCGTCTGTCAATTGGGATCCGAAATGGGCTTTCGACTCGACCGTCCAGTTCAACCCGAAAACAGAGCAGTCGACGCTCGCGACCATAGGTGCGCGCTACAACCCCGGCAACTACCGGGTGGTGACGACAACCTACCGCTATCAGCGCGATGTCAGCGAGCAGATTGACCTCGGTTGGCAGTGGCCGGTGAATGACCTGTGGGGTGACCGGGGGCAGAATCTGGGGCCGGGGCGCGGCCAGGGTGAGGGACGCTGGTATAGCGTGGGACGCCTCAACTACAGCCTCGATGAGCGCAAGCTGGTGAATGCGGTCCTCGGTTTTGAGTACGATGCGGGTTGCTGGCTGGGCCGCGCGGTGCTGGAAAAACTGCAGACCAGTGCTTCAACCGCCAGTCAGCGGATCAGTTTCCAGCTTGAGTTTGTCGGCTTTGCACGCTTGGGTGTAGGCGCCAACCCTTTAACAACCTTGAAGGACAATATTCCAAGTTATCAATATCTGCGGGAGCAAAAAAGCGCTCCCAGTCGTTTCAGCAATTACGAATAATCCATCATGACCCATCGTTTTGTCGCCCTGACCGTGGCCAGTTTCTTATCCCTTCTTGCCAGCTGGCCATCACTGGCACAGGGTTTGCGGCCATCCTCCGGCGCTGCTCTCACCGCACCTGTCATCCGGGCGCAGCCCGAGGCTCAAGCGCCGGCCGATTACATCGTGGCGGTGGTCAATTCCGAACCCATCACGAATAGCGAGGTGCAGCGTGAGGTGCAACGCGTGACACAGCAATTGGCCCAGCAACGCAGGCCCCAGCCGGATCGCCAGGAACTCGCGCGGCAGGTGCTGGAGAGTCTCATCAACCAAAGAGTACAACTGCAACTGGCCAATGAGTCCGGCATTCGGGTGGATGACGTGTCGGTCGATCAGGCCGTGCAAAACATAGCCCGTCAAAACCAGATGGAGGTGGCCGAGTTGCAGCGTCGTCTGGCCAGCGAGGGCATTGTGCTCAGCCAGTTTCGCACCCAACTGCGTGAGCAACTGATGTTGACGCGTTTGCGTGAGCGGGACGTGGAGCCACGGGTGCGGATTTCTGACCTGGAAGTCGATCAATACCTGCGGGATCAGCAGAACAACAACGATCCCGCGGCGATGGAATTCAACCTGGCGCAGATATTGGTGAGCGTACCGGATGGGGCCACGGCCGAACAGGTCAGTGCTTTGCAGGCCAAGGCACAGAAAGCGCTGGCGCGGGCTCGTGCCGGCGAAGATTTTGCAGTTCTGGTGCGTGAATTTTCGGATGCCTCGGACCGAGCCAACGGCGGGCAACTGGGCCTGCGCAGCGCCAACCGTTATCCGCCCCTGTTCATGGAGGCGACCCAATCCCTTGAGGTTGGCGGGATCTCCGCCCTGGTGCGATCCGGCGCCGGTTTTCACATACTCAAAGTGCTTGAGAAGAGGAATCCTGGAATGCCCGCCATGACCGTGACGCAGAGCCATGTACGGCATATTTTGTTGCGCGTCAGTCCGCAACTCAGCGAGGCCGCGGCCCGCGACAAGTTGAATGAATTCAAGCGGCGCATTGTCGCCGGCCAGGCCGATTTTGCGGTGCTGGCGCGCGAGAACTCGCAGGACGGCAGCGCCGCGCAAGGGGGCGACCTGGGCTGGGCCAATCCGGGCATGTTTGTACCGGAATTTGAGGAGGTCATGAACCGCCTCGCGCCAGCTCAGATCAGCGACCCGTTGGTGTCGCGCTTTGGCCTCCATTTAATTCAGTTAATGGAGCGTCGTGAAGCTACTTTAAGCCAGCGCGAGCAGCGTGAGGCGGTGCGCGCCATGTTGCGCGAAAAGAAGCTCGATGAGAGTTACGCCACCTGGGCGCAGGATTTGCGTGGCCGTGCCTACGTCGAGCTGCGCGAGCCGCCGCAATAGATATGGCCCCCACGCTTGTCGCTTCGCGTACTGCGCTGCCCCCATGCTCATCGCATGAAACATATTCCGCGTAAACGCTTCGGTCAGCATTTTTTGGCCGATGCCGGCATTGTGGCGGCGATTGTGGACGCGATCGGACCGAGGTCCGGGCAGTTGATGGTCGAAATCGGACCCGGTCTGGCGGCGTTGACGCAACCGCTGGTGGAACGCCTGGGTCACCTCACCGTGATCGAATTGGACCGCGATCTGGCGGCGCGTTTGCGCGCGCACCCGCAGCTCACGGTGCTTGAGGCCGATGTACTGAAAGTTGACTTTGCCCAGCTGGCGCGTTCGTTGGCAACGACGGGTTCTGCCTTGGGCGGTACCAAGTTGAGAGTGGTGGGCAACCTGCCTTACAACATCTCGACCCCGATTTTGTTTCACTTGCTGGACTGCGTGGACGTCATTGAGGACCAGCATTTCATGCTGCAAAAGGAAGTGGTTGACCGCATGGTGGCGTCGCCGGCAACCTCGGAGTATGGCCGTTTGAGCGTCATGTTGCAGTGGCGTTACGCCATGGAAATGGTGCTTTTTGTGCCGCCTGCCAGTTTTGACCCGCCGCCTCGGGTGGACAGTGCCGTAGTGCGCATGGTGCCGCGCGAACATCCGACGCTGCTGGACGGGAAGCTATTAAGCGAAATCGTGCGGGTGGCTTTCAGTCAACGCCGCAAGTTGTTGCGTCACACGCTGGGCAAGTGGTTGCAGGAGAGAGCTTGCGACATTGCGTTTGACGTGCAGCGCAGGGCTGAGGAAGTGCCCGTGTCCGAATATCTGGCCCTGGCGCAACAGGTTCAAAGCGCCGCCCCATAGGAAACGAAGTTCGGCGTACGCCAAAATTAGTCCCCCCGGGGCCTGATCAGTTGGGGACAGAGCTGGCAAACTGCCAACATCCCGTTTCCAGTTGGGGACAGAGCTGGCCCACTTCGTGTGGCTGCGGTCTGTCCCGCAAGATATCCGACCTGTAGCTGCGGTCTGTCCCGCAGACTCTCAGGATTAGGCCGCAGTCAACCAATATCCGGCATTGAAAGGACTGCTCATGCGCAGCGCCAGGGGCGATATGTCCAACAGCTTGTCGGTCGGCATTTTTTCACCGGTTTCGGTAGTCAGGTCAATGCCGGACACTGTGTGACTGCCGGTTTCAACGCTTTTTGCCTCGTTCGCCCGTTCTGCTTGGCTGGTGTGTGCAGAACGGGCTACAGAAAAGAATAGAAACATCGAAACGGTATTTTTCGATCACTCCAATAATCGGCCGCGTCCCGGAAGATATCGAGCAACTGCTCGCGCGCTTCCTTGTCGAATTTGGCATTGGCCGGGATATGCTCCAGCACCACAATAAAGCCGGGTTGTGGACCCGATTTGTGCAGCGGGTCCGTCATGCTGTCATAGAGTGCGTCGAAATTCTTCCCGACATGGACAGACAGCATGAATTGTTGACCGATCAGGTCCAGCACGTCCTGCTTGGTCTGGGCGTTGGCCAGATTGGCATACAGGAAATGTTGACCCAGCGATTGCGCCGCATCCTGCAATTCCTGCACCCGAAAAGCGCGGATTGATTGAACGATGTTGGGCCGCACGCCGCGCAACGGCAGGTCTGTTGCCGCATGCTGCGATGCTGGCGTTTCTAGAGTAAGTGACATATTCATTTCCGCTTCACTTTTCAAAATGACAAAAACCAAACTCAGGGCACGATCCTGCGGAAGCTCGCATAGTGATCGTCTGTGTAATAGCAGGCGTCCGGCATTCGGACCTGCCCCCCGCATACAATGCGCCGGACTCCCCGTGCGCGTGAACCCGGTGTTGCGACGGTGTATTCGCGGTAGTAGCCGCGTTTCTGGACAGGTAGCAAGCGCTCACGGTTTCCAAACACGACCCCGTCCTTCTCATGTGCGAACGGGCCACCTTGACGAATCAGCTCATAGGTTTGCGCGCCTGGTCTGGGTAACTCGGCGAGCGATACCGTGGCCGAAGTGTTGGTCAGGGCAGACCCGTGGGCCGGCAAAATACCGGAGGCAAAAACCGCCACAAGCGCAAAGCCAGTGAGTACTAACTTGAAGCTTGTTAGACGCGACATGAAAACTGAAATTCCCACAACACCTCGGGTTAACCCCGAAATTTCAAGGCTGTAGTGTCGCGCATTTGGCCGAAAAATGCAAGTGATTGCCTAATAAATAGGCAGCCAAAAAAGGGAATTTTGTTTATTAGTTGGTGCTAACTTGCGATGCGAGAACTAGCGGGTCGCATTTGCATCGGCAACAGTCAGTGCCGTCATGTTGACAATTCGGCGTACCGTGGCGCTGGCTGTCAAAATATGCACCGGTTGGGCCGCGCCCAGCAGGACCGGGCCAACAGCAATGTTGCCGCCAGCGCCAGTCTTGAGCAGGTTGTAGGCGATATTGGCGGCATCAATATTGGGCAGCACCAGCAGGTTGGCGTCTCCGGCTAGCGTGCTGTTGGGCATCAGGGCAGCACGGGCCTTGCCGTCCAACGCGACGTCGCCATGCATTTCGCCGTCCACTGCCAACCAGGGGGCCTGGATGCGCAGTAATTCCAGGGTACGGCGCATTTTGAGTGCGCTGGGCTGATCGCTGCTGCCGAAGTTGGAATGGGATAGCAGGGCAGCTTTAGGCCGAATGCCGAACCGCATCATTTCTTCGGCTGCCATGGTGGTGATTTCAGCCAATTGCTCGGCACTGGGGTCGTAGTTAACGTGTGTGTCGACGATAAAGAGTTGCCGTTCCGGCAGCAGCACACAATTCATGCAGGCATAGGTGTGGACGCCGGCACGCTTGCCAATCACCTGGTCCAGGTAATGCAAGTGAATGGCGGTTGTGCCCCAGGTACCGCAAATCATGCCGTCGACATCGCCCTTGTGCAGCAACATGGCGCCAATCAGGGTCAGGCGGCGGCGCATTTCAATCTTGGCTACCTGTGCCGTCATTCCCTTGCGTTCGGTCATGCGGTGGTAGGTTTGCCAGAAATCCCGGTAACGATGATCCTGCTCCACATTCACCACGTCGTAGTCGTCATCCTGGCTCAGGCGCAGGCCAAATTTTTCTATGCGTTCGGCGATGACCAGCGGGCGCCCGATCAGCGTCGGCCGGGCCAGCCCTTCGTCCACCACAATTTGGGCGGCGCGCAAAACGCGCTCTTCCTCGCCCTCGGCATACGCCACGCGCTTTTTGAGTGCCACTTTGGCGGCGGCAAAAATGGGCTTCATCACGGTGCCCGAGGCGTAGACAAAGCTTTGCAGTTTCTCGCGGTAGGCGTTCATGTCCTGGATCGGGCGCACCGCGACACCGCTGTCGGCCGCCGCCTGCGCCACGGCCGGCGCAATTTTCATCATCAAGCGCGGATCAAAGGGTTTCGGGATCAGGTACTCCGGGCCGAAGGCGAGTTGTTCGCCGGCATAGGCCGCTGCCACCACCTCGCTTTGCTCGGCTTGCGCCAGCTCGGCAATGGCGTGCACCGCCGCGATCTCCATCTCGACCGTGATGGTGGACGCGCCGGCATCCAGGGCGCCGCGAAAGATGTACGGGAAACACAATACGTTGTTAACCTGGTTGGGATAGTCCGAGCGACCGGTGGCGATGATCGCGTCGTCGCGCACGGCCTTGACTTCCTCAGGCAGGATTTCGGGGGTCGGATTGGCCAACGCGAAAATCAGCGGCCGGGCCGCCATTTTCTTCACCATATCGGGCTTGAGCACGCCACCGGCGGACAAACCCAGGAATACGTCGGCGCTTTCTATGATTTCACCCAAGGTGCGGGCCGAGGTCTTTTGTGCAAAACCGATCTTGTCCTCGTCCATCAGCTCGGTGCGTCCTTCATAGACCACGCCCGCCAGATCGGTCACATAAATGTTCTTGCGGGGGATGCCCAGTTTGACCAGCAGACCCAGGCAGGCCAGTGCCGCCGCGCCGGCGCCGGAAGTCACGAGTTTGATGTTCTTGGGGTCTTTGCCGACGACTTTGAGGCCATTCAGAATGGCCGCACCAACGCAGATGGCGGTGCCATGCTGGTCGTCATGGAAAACCGGGATCTTCATGCGCTCGCGCAACTTGCGTTCCACATAGAAGCAATCGGGTGCCTTGATATCTTCCAGGTTGATGCCGCCAAAGGTGGGTTCCAGTGAGGCGATGATGTCCACCAGCTTGTCGAGGTCGTGCTTTTCGTTGATCTCGATGTCAAAAACGTCGATGCCGGCGAATTTCTTGAACAACACGCCTTTGCCTTCCATCACCGGTTTGGCCGCCAGCGGGCCAATGTCGCCGAGGCCCAGCACGGCCGTGCCGTTGGTGATGACGGCCACCAGATTGCCACGGCTGGTGTACTTGAAGGCGTTATTGGGGTCTTTGACGATTTCCTCGCACGGTGCCGCCACCCCCGGCGAATAGGCCAGCCCCAGATCATGCTGGTTGACCAACTGCTTGGTGGCTGCAATGCTTATTTTTCCGGCCGTCGGGAACTCGTGGTATTCAAGCGCAGCGCGGCGCAGGATGGCGCGTTTGTCTTCGGCAGTTACCGGGGTCTGGGGCATTTTCTTCTCCTGCTGCAATCAGTATGACCGAACGGCCAGCCTGTCAGCGTCTATACGGGGTCGGGATTGTAGACCCTGATACTGGAAGGGTCCTGGGCGGCCCACGGTAGCAGCACTGGATAGCCGGCTATGTCGTTTGCAGTGCGGCTTGCTTCAGCCAAGCCAGAAAGGTTTTCATGACCGGCCGCTCGTCAGCACGGTCGGGTGTCACCAGATAGTAAGCCCGCTCGCCCCGGACTGGCCGCTCGCACGCCACCACCAACTCGCCACGCAGCAGCTCAGCCTCGATCAACAGGCGCGGCAGCAACGCCAAGCCCAGCCCGTGCGCCGCCGCCGCGGCGGTCATGGAGAACAGCTCGTAGCGCGGCCCCGCCAGGGCCAATGGCGCGGCTATCCCAACGGCATCGAACCACTGGCGCCAGCCGTTTGGCCGGGTGCTTTGTTGCAGCAGGGGCAGTTGCGCAATGGCCTGCGGCGTCAGCGTGTGCTGGGTGCCCAAAAACTTGGGGCTGCATACCGGCACCACGTCTTCGGACAGCAGGCGCACCGAGCGGGTGCCGGCCCAATTGCCCATCTGTTCGGCGGACCCGGCGTACAGCGCGGCATCAAACGGCGTATCGGCAAACATGAAGGCACGCGTGCGGGTTTCGATATGGACGGTGATGTCCGGGTGCAGTGCGGCCAGTTCCGGCAGGCGCGGTATCAGCCAGCGTGTCGCAAACGTCGGTACGGCCGCCAGATGGATGCCGCCGCCACTGCCCTGAGCGGACATCACGTCCAGCGTGTCTTGTTCCAGTGCCTGCAGGCGCGGCGCTATCTGGGCCGCGTATTCGGCGCCGCGTTCGGTCAGCGCCACGCCGTGGCGGGTGCGCCGAAACAGGGCAACGCCCAGGAAGGCTTCCAGTGCCGCGAGTTGGCGCGACACCGCACCCTGGGTCAGCGCCAGCTCCTGCGCGGCGCGCGTGTAACTTTGGTGTCGGGCCGCCGCTTCAAAGCACAAGAGGGCTTGAAGAGAGGGTATTTTATTCCGCATGATGTGCTAAATACACATAATGCACTCGTTGGGCCAGATGGCAATTGCCATGTTATTGGTAGCCGTATAAGAAATAAACATTGGAAAATGTGACCCATCACCTCATGTTTGAAAATCTTGAAAAACTCAATAAGAATTTATATATCAGTAAACATCATAACTGGATGACAACAAATCGTTTGCTGTTGCCGACCACCCGGCGCTACCATTCGCTCTCAAGTGCCGCTGTAGCGATTCAACATTTTTACCAGGAGATCCTTCATGGCCCATGCATCTTTCAATTGGCAAGACCCTTTTTTGCTTGACGCGCAACTTGGCGACGATGAACGCATGGTGCGCGATGCCGCCGCCGCCTACTGTCAGGACAAGCTGCAACCGCGCGTGTTGGAAGCCTTCCGCGCGGAAAAAACCGATGCTTCAATCTTCCGCGAAATGGGCGCGCTGGGTCTGCTAGGCCCGACCCTTCCCGAGGCTTACGGCGGTCCGGGCCTGAACTATGTGGCCTACGGCTTGATCGCGCGCGAAGTGGAGCGCGTGGACAGTGGCTACCGCTCCATGATGAGCGTCCAAAGCTCACTGGTGATGTTGCCCATTTTTGAATTTGGCAACCTTGCCACCAAGCAAAAATACCTGCCCAAACTGGCCTCCGGCGAGTGGATCGGCTGCTTCGGCCTGACCGAGCCGGACCATGGCTCGGACCCTGGTTCGATGGCGTCACGCGCGCACAAGGTGGCCGGCGGCTACAAGCTGTCGGGATCCAAGATGTGGATCTCCAACAGCCCGATTGCCGACGTCTTTGTGGTCTGGGCCAAAGAGGTGAGCGCGAGCGGTCAGGTGGGACCGATCCGCGGCTTTGTGCTGGACAAGGGCGCCGCGGGCTTGAGCGCGCCCGCCATCCACGGCAAGGTGGGCTTGCGCGCCAGCATCACCGGTGAAGTCGTGATGGACGGTGTCTTTTGCCCGGAAGAAAACGCCTTCCCCGAGGTGCAAGGTTTGAAGGGTCCCTTCACCTGCCTGAATTCAGCCCGCTACGGCATTGCCTGGGGCGCCCTGGGCGCGGCCGAGGACTGCTGGCTGCGCGCCCGCCAATATGTGTTGGACCGCAAGCAGTTTGGCCGACCCCTGGCGGCTAACCAGTTGATCCAGAAAAAGCTGGCCGATATGCAAACCGAGATCGCACTGGGCTTGCAAGGCTGCCTGCGCCTGGGTCGCATGAAGGACGAAGGCACGGCATCCAGCGAAATCACCTCGATCCTGAAGCGCAATTCCTGCGGCAAAGCACTCGACATTGCCCGTCTGGCGCGCGACATGATGGGCGGCAACGGCATCTCGGACGAATTCGGCGTGGCCCGCCATCTGGTGAATCTGGAAGTGGTGAATACCTATGAAGGCACGCACGACATCCACGCCCTGATTCTGGGCCGGGCGCAAACCGGTATTGCGGCGTTTGCCAATTAGTTTTTACGTGCTTTGGTGGTAGCAGTGTGCGGGGTATCGGCCCCCTCCTTAAGCCCCTATGGCAGGCCAACAATCGACGGTTGAACAAAAGAGAAACATTCATGGGCGAAAAACAATCGGCACTGGGCCACATCAAGGTTCTGGATCTCTCGCGGGTACTCGCCGGCCCCTGGTGCACGCAGATGCTGGCGGATCTGGGCGCCGACGTGGTCAAGGTCGAGCGCCCCGGCCTGGGAGACGATACACGTCAGTGGGGTCCCCCATTTCTGAAAGACGCGCAAGGAAACGACACCTCGCAGGCGACCTACTTCACCGCCTGCAACCGCAATAAGCGCTCTGTCACCATCGACATGGCCAAGCCGCAGGGGCAGCAATTGATTCGCCAGATGGCGATGCAAAGCGATATTCTGGTGGAGAACTTCAAGGTTGGTGGTCTACAGCAGTACGGACTGGATTACGCCGGTTTGAAAGCCGTCAATCCGCGTTTGATTTATTGTTCCGTCACCGGTTTTGGCCAGGACGGACCCTATGCCGAACGTGCCGGCTACGATTTGATGATCCAGGCCATGAGCGGGATGATGAGCATCACCGGTCGCTCCGACACAGTGCCGGGGGGTGGGCCGCAGCGCGTGGGGGTCGCCCTGACGGACATCTTCACCGGTGTCTACGCCTGTAGCGCCATCCTCGCGGCCATCGAAGTGCGCCATCGCACCGGCCAGGGGCAGTACATCGACATGGCTTTGCTGGATGTCGGGATGGCCATTTTGGGCAATCAGGCGGCCGGCTTTTTGAACACCGGCCAGGTACCGCAGCGCCAAGGCAACAGCCACCCTAGTCTGGCGCCTTACCAGGATTTTCAGACTCTGGACGGGGCCATGCTGCTGGCGATTGGCAATGACGGACAGTTTGCCCGTTTTTGCGAGGCTGTGGCACACCCCGAATGGGCCGCCGACCCCCGTTTCGCCAGCAACACGCTGCGGGTGAAGAACCGCGAAGCGCTGATCTCCCTGATGCAGGCGGTAACCCGCACGCGCAGCACGGCGCAGTGGATTGCGCTGTTGGAGGACAAGGCGGTTCCCTGCGGTCCGATCAACGACATAGGGCAGGCATTTGACGATGCCCAGGTCAAAGCCCGCGGTTTGGTGGTGCAGCAAGCACTGGATCCTGCCGCCACCGCACAGACAGCGGTTGCGTCCATAGCTACGGTGGCCAGTCCGCTACGTCTGACGACGACGCCGCCGGTGCTGCGTCGGGCGCCGCCGGCGCTGGGCCAGCACACCGACGAGGTGTTGGCCGAGATCGGGCTGGACGGCGCCGCCATTGCCGCTCTGCACCTGGCCGGGGTGGTGTGAGCCGGTTCTGTCTACGCGGTCGGCTGGCGGTTCACCAGCACGATGCCGACCGCCACCATGAACAAGGCGGCGATCAGATTGACGGTCACGGGCTCATGCAGCCAGAGTGAACCAAACAGCAGGGCGAAGACCGGCGTCAAAAAAACGAAGGATGAAATCTTGGTCGCCGGGTAGTGCCCCAGCATCCACATCCAGGCCAGGTAGCTGGCAAACGCGCCGACCACGGTTTGTAGCAGCAATGAGCTGATGGCGAAGGCGCCGAAAGTCCAGACCCAATGCTCGTTCAGCAGCAATGACAGCAGCGGCAGCGTCAGCGCACTGACGCCGACCTGATAAAACAGCAACTTCTCGGGCGATACCTGCGCCAGCCTTGAGCTGCGGATGACCACCGTGGTCAGTCCCCAAAACATGCCGGCCGCCAGCGCCAGCAAGTCACCCTGCCATTGTTGGGCATTGTGTGTCGCCGTCAAGCCTTCGCGCAGCGCAAATACCACCGCAGAAAACGCGAAGGCCAGGCCCAGCCATTGCATGGGGCGCAGTCTCTCCGACGGTGCAAAAAGAGGCAGCAAAAGCGCCACCCAGAACGGCGAGGTGTAGAGAAACACGGTCAGACGCGAGGCGGCGGAAAACTGCAGACCGGCGTACAGGCAGGCAAACTCAAGGGCGAACAAGCAGCCCGCCAGCAGTCCCGTGAAGAGTGAGCCGTCGCGCTCAAAGAGGCGTACCCCGCGCCAGCGGCACCACAGGTAAAGCAGCAGCGTGGCGCCGACAAAACGAATGGCGGCCTGGAACACCGGCGGCAAATCGGGGATGGTGGCTTTCACCAGTACTTGCTGGAAGCCCCAGAACAGGCAGCAGCCCAGCAGCAAGCTGATGGCGAGCCCGTCGAGCTGACTTTTGCGCGAGGTCATGCTGGTTGTCAGATTGATGGGTGGGCGGTCGCGCTATAGCGGGTGCTCGGTGTAGAACTTGCCGCCGTGGAACAACAGGGGTGAGGCGCCAGCGCGGTGCGAGCAGCGTTCCACCTCGCCGACAAAAATGACGTGATCGCCCTCTTCGTAGCGGCTGCGGTTGAAGCACTCGAAACTGGCTACCGCTCCCACCAGCAGGGGTGCACCGCCGACGCCGTCGACAAACGCCACATCCGCAAAACGGTCCACGCCTTTGGCGGCAAAACGCTTGGCCAGTGCCTGTTGATCGGCCCCCAGAATGTTGATCGCGTAGTGCGATCCGGTGCTGAAAGCGAGCATCGAGGCAGCGGCCCGGGCCAGGCTCCACAACACCAGTGGCGGACCCAGCGAGACCGAGTTGAAGGAGTTGACGGTCAGCCCCACCAGACCGCCCTCGGCAGTGCGGGCGGTCATGATCGTCACACCGGTGGCAAACATGCCCAGTGCGGCTCGGAATTCGGATTGGGAAAAATTGGGGGCGCGTGCCTTGCGGCCTGAATCAAACAAAGACATGAACGCAATTTACCCCAGTTTTGCGTTGACTGAGGCGGCGCCAGCAAATTGATCGGGCCCGCGTTGTGGGCCCGATCCGGCGTCATTTTGCGCCGAGCCACATGAGAAGCTTGGTCATCACTGGCAGAGCGGGGCCTGCCACGGCGCCGCCCGGCGCAATGAACCCCTCAAGCCAGCAGGCTGTCGGCGCTTACGTAAGCGTAGCCCAGGTCCCGCGCCACTGCTTCGTAGGTAACCTGACCATTGGCCACATTCAGGCCGTTCTTCAGATGTGCGTTGTCTTTCAAGGCCTGCTTCCAGCCCTTGTCGGCCAGCGCCACGGCGTGTCCGATGGTGGCGTTGTTGAGGGCAAAGGTGGAGGTCCGGGCCACGGCGCCGGGCATGTTGGCCACGCAGTAGTGCACCACGCCGTCAACCACATAGGTCGGGTCGGCGTGCGTGGTGGCGTGCGAGGTCTCGAAGCAGCCACCCTGGTCAATCGCCACGTCGACGATCACGGCACCTTTTTTCATGCGCGAAATCATGCTGCGTGTCACCAGCTTGGGTGCCGCGGCACCGGGGATCAAGACGCCCCCAACCACCAGGTCGGCGTCCAGCACGGCATCTTCCACGCTTTGCGCGTTGGAATAGACGGTGCTGATGCGGTTGCCAAACACCAGATCGAGTTGCCGCAGACGGTCCACGTTCTTGTCCAGCACCGTGACGCGCGCGCCCATGCCCACCGCCATTTGCAGGGCGTGGGTGCCGACGACACCGGCACCGAGAATGGCTACGTGGGCCGCTGGTACACCGGGTACCCCGCCCAGCAGCACGCCCATGCCGCCCTTGGATTTTTCCAGATGCGAAGCCCCCGCATGCACTGCCATGCGTCCAGCCACTTCGCTCATCGGCGCCAGCAAGGGCAAACCGCCGCCGGGGCCGGTGATGGTCTCATAGGCAATGCAGATGGCGCCCGATTTGATAAGGGCGGCGGTCTGTTCCGGGTCCGGCGCCAGATGCAGGTAGGTGTACAGAATCTGACCAGGGCGCAGCATGGCGCACTCTTGCGGCTGGGGTTCCTTGACCTTGACGATCATGTCTGCCTGGGCGAACACCGCTTTGGCGTCTGCGGCCAGCGTGGCGCCGGCCGCCGTGTATTGCTCATCCGTCAAGCCGATGGCGGCACCGGCACCGGTTTGCACCAACACCTTGTGGCCATGGGAGGTAAGCTCGCGCACGCTGGCCGGCGTCAGGCCGACTCGGTATTCGTGGTTCTTGATTTCTTTGGGTAGTCCGATCAGCATGCTGTTCTCCAGATTCATTGTTGCGAAAGATTGCAGTGTGTGGCAAGACAGGGAATAAGAGAACAACAATTAATATTTCAACCGCTTCATTCATATGTCTAATGAGGAATCTGATCGGTCCTTGTTTGGTATAACGCTTCTTGCTTATCCCATGAACGAAGTTCTGCTCTGGATGGACGACGGTAGCCCGCACAGTCCCCGTTTCAATGACAGCTACCGCTCGCGTTCGGGCGGCTTGGCGCAGGCAGTCTCGGTCTTTCTCGCCGGTTGTGGCCTGCCCGCCAACTGGCGCGGCAAGGACCGATTCACGGTGCTCGAAACCGGTTTTGGCCTGGGCTTGAACTTCCTTACGACCTGGGCGGCATGGGAGGCTGACCCCCAGCGCTGTGAGCATCTGCATTTTGTATCGATTGAAGCCTACCCGGTGGCGGCGACCGACATCGTGCGCAGTGCGCAGACCGCTCAAGCGGCCAACGCGGCAGACTCCCCGCTGTTGGCGCGGCTACGGGCCCTGGCGCAGGAACTCACTCAAGTCTGGCGTGATCTGTCACCGGGCCTTCATGTTTTTGGTTTTGCCGGCGGACGCGTGCAATTGACCCTGGCTGTCGGTCAAGTGCAGCCCATGCTGGAGCGTCTTGTTGCCGCAGCCGATGCGGTATATCTGGATGGCTTCAGTCCTGCGCGCAATCCGGAAATGTGGTCAAAGGCGACGTTGCAGGCGGTGGCGCTGCATTGCCGAACTGGCACCACCCTTGCCAGCTACACGGTGGCCCGGAGCGTGCGCGAAGAACTCGGACAACTTGGCTTTTGCGTCGAAAAGTGCCCGGGCCTGCCACCCAAACGCCATCGTCTCCAGGCGGTGTTTACCGAATTACCGGTTGGTCGGGAAGCTGAAAACCGCTCCCTCACGCACCCCGGCTGAGGGCCAGCGTTGGGTGATGGTCTTGCGCTTGGTGTAAAAACGCACGGCGTCCGGGCCGTAGGCATGCAGGTCACCGAACAGCGAACGTTTCCAGCCGCCAAAGGAGTGATACGCCACCGGGACCGGCAACGGTACGTTGATGCCTACCATGCCGACCAGAATGTTGTCGCTGAAGTACCTTGCTGCCTCGCCGTCACGGGTGAAGATGCAGGTACCGTTGCCGTATTCGTGGGCGTCAATCAGGTCCATCGCTTCCTGTAGCGTTTTAACGCGCATCACGCCCAGCACCGGGCCGAAGATTTCCTCCTGGTAAATCTTCATGCCGGGTTTCACATGGTCGAACAGGCAGGCGCCCAGGAAGTAGCCGCCTTCAGCGCCATTCACTTTGACGCGGCGGCCATCCACCACCAGCGTCGCGCCTTCCGCGACACCCTGGTCGACAAAGCCCTTCACCTTGTCGAAATGTTGCTGGGTGACCAGCGGGCCCATGTCGTTGGCCGCATCGGTGCCGGGGCCAACCTTCATTTTGGCGATTTCGACCTTCAAACCGGCGACCACGGCGTCGGCTGTCGCATCGCCCACCGCCACCACCAGCGGAATCGCCATGCAACGTTCGCCGCAGGAACCGTAGGCGGCGCCCATCAGGGCGCTGACGGCGTTGGGGACGTCGGCGTCGGGCATCACCACGGCGTGGTTCTTGGCGCCACCAAGCGCCTGCACCCGCTTGCCGTTGGCGCAACCGGTGGCATAGATGTACTCGGCAATCGGCGTCGAGCCGACAAAGCTGACGGCCTGCACGCGTTTGTCAGTCAACAATGTGTCCACCGCCTCTTTATCGCCGTTCACCACATTGAGCACACCCGGTGGCAACCCGGCTTGCAGCGCCAACTGCGCCACCAGCAGCGCACTGCTGGGGTCGCGCTCGGACGGTTTGAGCACAAAAGTATTGCCGCAGGCGATCGCCATGGGCCACATCCACAAGGGCACCATGACGGGGAAGTTGAACGGGGTGATGCCGGCGGTGACGCCCAGCGCCTGAAATTCACTCCACGAGTCCATCGCCGGGCCGACGTTTTTGCTGTGCTCGCCCTTGAGCAACTCGGGGGCGTAGCTGGCGTACTCGACGTTTTCAATGCCTCGCTGTAGTTCACCCATGGAATCGCTCAGCACCTTGCCGTGCTCAGCGGTGACCAGGGCGCAGATCGCCTCGGCGTTTTCTTCCAGCAAATTCTTCAGTTTGCTCATGACCCGGGCGCGCTTGAGCGGCGGCGTCGCGCGCCAGGCCGGGTAGGCCGCGTGAGCCGAGGCGATGGCTTGTTGGACCGTGGTTTTGTCGGCCAGCAACAGGCGCTTTTCAGCTTTGCCGGTGGCCGGGTTGAAAACTTCTTGCGAGCGGCTGCCACCGGCCACCAGTTGGCCGTCAATCAGGTGTTGAATCAAGGGGAGTGTTTGCATAAGAGGATAGGTCAAGGGAGTGGCTTCAAGCCGTGTGGTTGATGGATTCACCCAGCGCGTTGATCAGGCTGTCGATCTGAGCTGGGGTGGTGATGAAAGGCGGCGCCAACTGAATGGTATCGCCACCGTAGCGTACGTAAAAGCCTTTTTTCAGCATCGCCATGGCAATCTCATAAGGACGGCGCGCCGGCTCACCCGGCAAGGCGGCTATGGTCAGCCCTGCCGCCAGGCCGAAGTTGCGGATGTCGGTAATGTGCTTGGCACCTTTGAGGCTGTGCACCGCGTTTTCAAAATGAGGTGCCAGTGCTTTCACCTGGGCCACTGCATTTTCCTTGACCAGCAGGTCCAGTGTGGCCAGGCCGGCCGCACACGGTACTGGATGGGCCGAGTAGGTATAGCCATGGGCGAACTCCAGCATATAGTCCGGCCCGCCTTGCGCCATGAAAGTGTCGTAAATGTCCTTTTTCACCAGCACGGCACCCATCGGCTGCGCGCCATTGGTGATTTGCTTGGCGACATTCATGATGTCGGGCGTGACGCCAAAAGCCTCGGCCCCGGTGTAAGCCCCGGCGCGGCCAAAGCCGGTAATCACTTCATCGAAAATCAACAGAATGTTGTTGGCGGTGCAGATGTCGCGCAGGCGTTGCAGGTAACCCTTGGGCGGAATCACCACACCGGCCGAGCCCGAAAACGGCTCCACAATCACCGCCGCAATATTGCTGGCATCGTGCAGGGCAATGAGTTTCAGTAGGTCGTCCGCCAACTCGGCGCCTTTATCCGGCATGCCGCGCGAAAAAGCATTGCTTGCCAACTGCGTGTGGGGCAGGTGGTCGGCCTCGATACCTTGACCAAAGGTCTTGCGGTTGCCGCCGATGCCACCGACCGAAATGCCGCCAAAGTTGACGCCGTGGTAGCCTTTTTCGCGTCCGATCAGGCGGGTTTTTTGGCCCTGCCCCTTGGCACGCCAGTAGGCGCGTGCCATTTTGAGCGAGGTGTCGGCAGACTCGGAACCAGAGCCGGTGAAGAAGACGTAGTCCAGTCCCGCCGGCGTCAGCTCCTTGAGTTTATTGGCCAGCGCAAACGATAGCGGATGTCCAAACTGAAAGGCTGGCGAGTAGTCCATCGTAGCCATCTGGCGTGTTACCGCTTCCGTAATTTCGGTGCGGCCATGGCCTAGCCCGCAGCACCACAGGCCTGACAGCCCGTCAAAAATCTGCTTGCCATGGCTGTCGGTGTAATAGCAGCCCTTGGCCGCCACCATCATGCGCGGGTTGGCTTTGAACTCGCGGTTGGCGGTAAAAGGCATCCAGTGGGCGTCCAGCCAGGCGGCGTCTAGGCGGGGTGTGGCCAAGTGTTGGGCATCGTTCAGGTTCATGCTGTCTCCGGAGTGGGTGGGGAAAGAGTTGGCAATTTTGAGCCGCTCTGTTACTCTTGTAAATGTATAAGTATCACTATTAAGTTGTCAATTTATGCAAGTAAAAGGTCGAGCCGCACTGGGGCAGCTGAGCGATATGGACATCCGCCTGCTGCGCGTCTTCAAGAGTGTGGTGGAGTGCGGCGGCATGGCAGCGGCGGAGTTGGAACTCAACATCGGCACTTCCACCGTCAGTCGCCATATCAAGGATCTGGAAACCCGCCTGGGGCTGACCCTGTGTCGGCGTGGCCGCGCCGGCTTCGCCCTGACAACGGAGGGCCAGCAGATTTATACCGAGACGCTGCGGCTGTTGGCCGGAGCCGATGCCTTTCGCGCCAGTGTCGACGAGATTCACCGGCGCATGGGCGGGCAGCTCAACATTGCGGTGTTCGATAAAACCGCCAGCAACCCGGCCGCCCACATTGGCAGCGCCATCGCCCTGTTTTCGGAGCTGGCACCGGAAGTGAGTCTGCACTTGTTCGTTGCGCCGCTGAACACGATAGAGCGCGGCGTCATTGATGGCCAGTTTCAGGTCGGGGTCATTCCGGGGCACCGCAGCTCGGAGACTCTGGTTTACGAGGAACTGTTTGACGAGACCATGCTGCTGTACTGCGGTGCCCGGAGTGTGCTGTTCGAGGCCCAACCGGCGGCCATGGGTTGGGACGATTTGCGCAGGTATAACTTCGCCGGGCTGGGCTACCACTCACCGAATATGGAAATCAGCCAGCAGCAACGTTTGTCGCGCAAGGCCACCGGCTATGACCAGGAATCCATCGCCACGCTGATCCTGTCGGGCAAGTACCTGGGATTTTTGCCCGACCATTACGCGCAGGCGTTTGTGCTCAGCGCTCAGATGCGCGCCGTCAAACCGGCTTTGTTTCGCTACAGCTGCAGTTTTTTCAGCATCGTGCGGCGTTCCCCGCAGCCTTCAAGGGTGACGCGGGCGTTTCAGGAATGCTTGCTGAAGGCGCATGGATCGACCGGCCGGCCCGCAAAATAAACCCCCAGGGCGCATGTAACAAGCGTAACGAAAGCCTGGGAGGATGGGAGGCAGAGGGAACCAAAGCCAAATTCGCGAGCCCAAACAAAGTTCGGATTCAGGTAGGAGCGTCTGCTGGCCATATGCCGGATGGTCCGGTCTGGGTCGTTTGATGCGGTGGTCGGCGCCTGCGTTGGCGGTCTTGCGAAAGATCAACGTGTCACAGTGGCACGGCCTTAGACTCAACTGCTGCAATTGCTTTGCCCTATTGGATGTTTTCACGTTGCCGGCGGGGGAGTTCGGCGAACGTTTGTCTTGGAGTGCATCATGAAAATCGCAAGATTTTTTTTCACGTTTCTGCTGTTCACGATTACCCTGGCGGCGTGTACCACCACCGGTATCGGTGGCGGCCAACTGTCCGGCACCGGGGCTCAGGACGAACCTGTCACGTTCAGCTGGACCAGCACCGACGGCGGCATGTCCGGCAGCATGGTGGCGACGCTTCCGGGCGTGACGTTCCAGGGCCGGTTCTTTCAAATCACCCAGCAGACGCGGGCCGAGATGTTGAATCCGCTGTGGATGCACTGGCACAACGGCTGGAACGACTGGCCTTATTGGGGCCGGCCGCTGGCGTCGCCGTACCCGACCACCCAGTTCATCACGCACTACTCGGGCAAGGTGGTTGCCACGCTGGAGTCGCAGGGCAAGCAGTACATGCGCTGCCGCTTCCATCTGGTCGACCCGGTGCGCGGCATGTCGGGTGGCGGCGAGGGCGAGTGCCAGCTCACCGAAGGCCGGCTGGTGCGAGCGGCGTTTCCGGGAAAATAGCGAACGCCGCCCGATCAGGTCTTGTCGGGGGCTGCCTTTTCTCCTAACGCGGCGCGAAAATTCTCCAGCTTGGCCTCATAGTCGGGAGCCTCGCCATAGGCCAGAAAACGCGCATAGCGCGAATGCGTGCCGAGTAACTGGCGCGCGTGCTTGATCGGGCAAAAGTATTCCTCCGTTCGCCCCAGGATCTCGCTCATGTAGGCCATCAGCCCGTTGCCATAGGCACAGTAGCTGCAGTGAAATTTTTCGATGAAATTGAGGTATTCAAGCTGCTGCCGGTCAAACACGATGTAGTCGCCGCGGCGCACCTTGGTAATTCCGTAAATCGGGAAACAGGTGGCCTGATAGAAGCTCACGCACAAGTCCAGCAAGAGCAGCGGAGCAATCATGCTGTAGATGATGGGGCCGGTGAGCAGGTTCTGCGGCCGATAGGTCACCAGCCAGTGGAAAAATCCGCTCTTGAGTTGCCGGTGGGCCTGGCGGATGGAGGCTTCGAACTCGACTCGCTTGCCCTTGATCTGGAATAAGGCGCTGACCTCTTGCTCCTGCACGGCCTTGCGCAAATCGCCCTCAAGAACACTCATCTGGTCCAGCAACTGGCGGATTTTTTCGTTCATGATGGCTCCATCGGCACATCATGCCTGAATCCTGGCGAACGAGCCCTTAGACCAGTCTGGCTTGCAAGTAGTCCAGCACGTCGTTGAGAGAGATCAGCCGGGCGTAGTCCGATTCCGCCACCTGCACGCCAAAGCGCTCTTGCAGACTGACCAGAAAATTGAGCCAATCCATCGAATCCAGATCGACCTGGTGGCGCAAGGGCCGTTCCGCCGCCAACGCGTCGGGATCGAGTTCCGGCGCAATCGCGCGCAACAAGGACAAAACGGTTTCCCGTAGCGTTCGTTGATCGACTTTCATACTGAGGTTCCTCGCGTGATGGCTGATCCTGATCAAGCGCCGGCCAGTGTTTGCGGTTGCTGCAGCAACTCGCGCAGCTCGACCAGAAACAGGGCGCCGCGATGTCCATCCGAGGCCCGGTGATCGGCGGCCAAAGTGGCGCAAACCAGCGGTTGCACACGCACTTCACCGCCCAGCACCCAGGGGCGTGGCGCAATCGCGCCGAAGCCCACCAGCGCCACCTGCGGCGGGTAGATCACGCCGAACACCGATGCCACGCCCTGCTCGCCCAGGTTGGTGATGGTGACAGTGGGATCGCTCATCTCGGAGCTGCGCAGCGAGCCGGCGCGCGCGCGTTTGATCAGATCGGCCAGCTCGCGCATGAGCTGCGCCAGCGGCTTGTCGGCCACATCGTGCAGTGCCGGTGCCACCAGTCCGCCGCCACGCAGCGAGATGGCGACGCCGGCGTGCACCGCGGCGCTGGGAAGGAACTTCCCGTCACGGTAAAAACCATTGAGCTCGGGCGTGCGTTGCAAGGCCACGGCCACGGCCTTGAGTAGCAGCGCGGCGCTGAGGATGCGTTCGGTAATGGGCAGGTCCTGGTTGCGTTCCTGCAGCCAGGCCAGCGCATTGGCCATAGTGATGGTCTCCGACAGGTAGTAGTGAGGAATCTCGCGCTTGGAACGGCTCATGGCGGCGGCAATGGCCTTGCGCATTTCCGTCTGCCGATCAGCTGCTGCGCTGGGGCTGGGTGCCGTTCCCACCGCTTGCGTCGTTGGCGCGGCGGCCGCCGCTTCGATGTCGGCCAGCGTGACCGACCCCTGCGTGCCGGTGCCGCGCACGCTGTCGGGGTCGATTCCCAAAACCCTGGCCCGCTGGCGCGCCGAGGGCGATACGGCATGCCGCGTGGCGACTGGCGCTTCGGGGGGCTGCGGCAGGTGTTGCGTTTCGGGCCTTGGAGCGGATGTCGGGACGGGGGCTGGCGTCAGCTCAGCCGCCGCGGTCAACTCGGCTGACGTCGGCGCCAGCTCGCCCGGTTCCAGCAGCGTCGCCAACAGCGTGCCCACCGGCACCTTCTCGCCCGGTTGCACCAGCAGCGTATGCACCACGGCGTCATGCCAGACTTCGACGTCCACCGCCGCTTTGGAGGTATCCACCACGGCCACCACCTGGCCACGTTTGACGCTGTCGCCCGGCTTCACGGCCCAACTGAGCAGCGTGCCTTCGTCCATGTCGGCGCCCAGCGAGGGCAGTTTGAACTCGATCATGCTGTGTGTCCCAGCAAGGCGTGCACGGCGGCGACGATCTTCGCCACCTGCGGCAGCGCGGCCTCTTCCATGTGGCGGGCATACGGAATCGGCACCTCCTCGCTGCAGACCCGGGCCAGCGGCGCATCGAGGTCGAAGAAGGCCTGCTCCATGATACGGGCCATGAGCTCGGCCGCCAGGCTGCCGGAGCGCCAGGCCTCGTCCACCAGCACCGCACGGCGGCACTTGCGCACCGAAGCCATCACGGTGGCGTCATCGAGCGGGCGCAACACGCGCAGGTCTATCACCTCCGCGGCGATGCCTTGCGCCGCCAACTCCTGCGCCGCCTGCAAAGCCTTGGGCAGGCTGCCGCCGTGCGTGATCAGGCTGACATCGGTGCCGGTGCGCCGCACGCAGGCGCTGTGGATGTCCACCACGGGCGGTGCGCCGTCCGGCAGAACGTCCTCCAGGTTGTAGAGTTGCGCGTGTTCGAAGATCAGCACCGGGTCCGGGTCCGCCAGCGCCGGTGCCAGCATGGCGCGTGCATCTTCCACCGTGGCCGGGGCCAGCACGCGCAGGCCCGGCACATGGGCGTACCAGCCCTCGAAACTGTTTGAATGCTGGGCCGCGACCTGGCGTCCGGCGCCGGTCGCCATGCGGATCACGATCGGCACCGAGAATTGGCCGCCCGACATGTGGCGCAGCATGGCGGCCGTGTTGACGATGGGGTCCAGCGCCAGCAGACTGAAGTTGACCGTCATGACCTCGACAATCGGGCGCATGCCGCCCAGCGCGGCACCGATGCCGGCACCGACGAAGCCGAGCTCGGACAGTGGCGTATCGCGAATGCGGTCCGGGCCGAACTCGTCCAGCAGACCCTTGGATACGGCATAGGTGCCGCCATAACGGCCGACATCCTCGCCCATCAGAAAAACGCGGGCGTCGGCTTGCAACGCTTCCCGCAGCGCCTCGCGCAAAGCCTCGCGGTAGCTGATGCGCCGGCCCATCAGGCAACCCCCCGAGTGACGTCTGCACTGGCTTGCTGCCCCGCAGGCGTGTGCACGTCGCGCAGCAAGTCTTCCACCGGTTCCCATGTACCCGCTTCGGCAAAGGCGACGGCGGCCTCGACCTCGCCTTGCGCCGCCGCGTCCAGGGCCAGAAATTCGGCTTCCGTCAGGCTGCCTTGCGTTTTCAGGCGAGCACTGTAGGTGTGGATCGGCCCACGCGTCTTCCAGGCCTCGATTTCCTTTTTGTCGCGGTACAGCTCGGGGTCGAACATCGAGTGGGCGCGAAAGCGGTAGGTCCGCAGTTCCACAAATACCGGGCCCTGCTGCTCGCGTACCTGCTGCGCGGCGCGCTGCACAGCCTCATGCACCGCCACCACGTCCATGCCGTCAACCCGCACGGTGGGTGTGCCATAGGACGCCGCCTTGAGGCACAGATCGGTCTGCGATTCGGAGCGCGCCAGTGCCGTGCCCATGGCGTAGAGATTGTTCTCGCAGCAAAACAGCACCGGCAGCTGCCACAGTGTGGCCAGGTTCAGGGCTTCATGAAACGCGCCCTCGGCCATTGCGCCTTCGCCGAAAAAGCAGGCGGTCAGGGTTTTGCGCCCGGACATTTTGTCGGCTAGCGCCAAGCCTGCCGCCAGTGGCAGGCCGCCGCCGACAATGGCTTGTCCGCCAAAGAAGCGGTGGGCCCGGTCGAACAAGTGCATGGAGCCGCCGCGTCCGCGCGAACAACCCTGCTGTTTGCCGTACATCTCGGCCATGATGGAACTCATCTGGAGGCCGCACAACAGCGCGTGACCGTGCTCGCGGTAAGTGGCAACGACATTGTCCTGCGGCTGGAGTACCCGCAAGGCACCGGCGGCCACTGCCTCTTCCCCGATGTACAGGTGCAGAAAGCCGCGAATTTTCTGCAGGCCGTACAGTTCGGCCGCCTTTTCCTCCAGGCGGCGAATGCGCAGCATGTCTGACAACACGGCCAGCGCAAAGGCCTTGTCCCAAGGCACCGGGCCAGTTGGCGTAGCCGGTACTTCAAAATCAGTCATGCGCCGCCCTCCAGCGTCGAGGTATCGCCTTCCAGCAGACCCAGTTCGCGCGCTTTCAGCAGGCGGCGCATGATCTTGCCGCTGCGGGTACGCGGCAAGGTCGGCAGAAAAGCAATTTCTTTCGGCGCCACGGCCGCCCCCAGGCGCTTGCGGGCATGCGCCATGATGTCCAGGCGCAGTGGCTCACCGGGCTGGTAGCCGTTCTTGAGCGAGACAAAGGCCTTGACCACTTCGCCTACCATGGGGTCGGGTTTACCGATGACACCGGCCTCGGCTACCGCCGGGTGCTCCATCAACACACTCTCGACCTCGAACGGGCCGATCAAGTGCCCGGCCGATTTAATAACGTCGTCGGCGCGGCCGACGAACCAGTAATAGCCATCGGCGTCGACCCGCGCCAGATCGCCCGTCAAATAGAGTTCTCCGGCAAAGCACTTGCGGTAGCGCGCCTCGTTGTTCAGGTAGCCGCGGAACATCGACGGCCAGCCGGCCTTCAAGGCCAGTTCGCCTTCGACGTCAGGGGTGTCGATCACGCGCACCCGCGGCGGCTCGCCCTCGGCTTCCAGATGCTCGACGATGCAGGCTTCGATGCCCGGCAGCGGTCGGCCCATGGAGCCCGGCTTGATGTCAAAGGCTGGCGTGTTGGCAATCATGATGCCGCCGGTCTCGGTCTGCCACCAATTGTCGTGAATCGGCAAGCCCAACACTTCCTTGCCCCACCAGACGGCTTCGGGGTTAAGCGGCTCGCCGACGCTGGCGACAAAACGCAAGGCCGGCCTGCGATGTTGGTCCGCCAGCGCCACGCCGGCCTTCATCAGCATGCGGATGGCGGTCGGTGCGGTGTACCAGACCGTGATGCCTTCCTGCTCCAGCAGCGTGTACCAGCGCTCGGCATCGAACTCCTCGCGGTCGATCAGCGAGCTCACACCCTGCAGCAGTGGTGCGATGATGCCGTAGGAGGTGCCGGTGACCCAACCCGGGTCGGCGGTGCACCAGTAGCGGTCCTGCGGGTGCAGGTCGAGCGCATAGCGCCCGGTGGCATGGTGGGTGACGACCGCGCCATGCACGTGCAGCGCGCCTTTGGGAGTGCCGGTGGTGCCGCTGGTGAAATGCAGCAAGGCGGGGTCGTCCGGCTGTGTCGGCACGGTGGTGAAAGTATCCGGGGCGGCTGCCATCAGGGTCGCCCAGTCGAGCGTGTCCGGCTCGTTGCTGATGCCGCCGTCCTCGGCCACCAGCAGCACGTGGCGCAGCGTGGGCATCTGCTGGCGCCACAGTTTGACCTTGCGCCGGTAGAGAGAATCGGTGGTCACCAAGACCTGGCCAGCGCCGAGCTGGATGCGCTTGGCAATCGGCTCCGGGCCGAAGGCTGAAAACAGCGGCGTCACCACCGTGCCATTCTTCAGTGCGCCCAGCACCGCAAGGTACAGCTCGGGAATGCGTCCGGCCAGCACAAACAGGCGGTCGCCTTTGCCGACGCCAAGCCCTTGCAATACGTTGGCAAAGCGATTGGTTTGCCGCGCCAACTCGCCGTAGCTCAGATCGATGGCAGGCGAATTGCGGGCCACAAAGTGCAACGCGGTCTGGTCTCGCAAGGCTGTTTCGGCATGCCGGTCAACTGCCTCGAAACCAATGTTCAGACCACCTCCCGGCAAGCCCTGCAACGCTTGCCGCGCAGCTTCCCACGAGAAAGCGCCGCGCCCACCCAGGTAGTCGGTCCAATGGGGTGGCAACCGAAAATCGGCTGCGGTTTTGTGAATGACGGAGGGTCTCTCCATATGCGTCCTGTTTGACTACTAGCCTCTCTGGTCGATCTCGCGATCCCTGGCGCCGGCAAGACTTGCGGCAAGATCGGCGAGTTCATGCGTCAGTAGTTCAAGCACGTCCTCCAGGCTGACGATGCCTACCAGTCGACCCTGTTCGTCCGCAATAACCAGCCGGCGCAGGCGGTGGGTTCGCATCAGTTGGACTGCATCCATGGCGTTCATTTCGGGGTCGGCCAGGACCAGATCGACCGACATGATGTCGCCAGCGGTAAAGACCGTCGGATCGAGCTCTTCGGCCACCAATTCGAGCACCAGGTCGCGATCCGTCACGATGCCGACGGGCCGGGTCTTTTCCTGTGCGTCAACCACCACCAAGGCGCCAATGTGATGCCGGCGCATCAGTTGGGCGACCACCAATGCGGGGGTTTCCGGCTCAACCACGGCGACCGCCGAGGTTGCGAAGTCCTTCAGTTGAGTCACCATCTGCTTGCCAAGCCCCCGTAGTTAACAGCCAAGTGGCCGCCAATCGCGCCACCCAAACGGTTTCAGAATAGTCTGGCTCGGAGGCGCCGCGTTGAGAAAAATCAAGCTTTCGCCAGCGCAACGCATCAAACTTCATTCAGATGGAGGGTGGCAACCATGTTTCGTGATCGCAAGGACGCGGCCAGTCGTCTGGCCGAAAGACTGCAAGCCTACCGCGGCAAAAATCCGCTGATCCTGGCGATTCCACGCGGCGCGGTGCCGATGGCCAGAATCATCGCCGACCAACTGGGGGGTGAACTTGATGTGGTGTTGGTGCGCAAGCTGCGCGCACCGCAGCAGCCGGAACTGGCGATTGGCTCGGTCAATGAAAGCGGCTGGACTTATCAGTCCGACTACGCCGAACTTTATGGCGCGGACGCGGCGTACATCGCATCCGAGAAGCAGGCCCAGATGGAAACCATCCGCCGGCGCCGTGCCCAGTACACGCCGATTCGCCCGCCGATAGACACCAAGGGACGCATCGTCATCGTGATCGACGATGGCCTGGCCACGGGTGCCACCATGATCTCGGCACTGCATGGTTTGCGTGCCGGTAAACCGGCGAAACTGATTTGCGCCGTGCCGGTGGCACCACCCGATACGCTGGACAAAGTGGCTGCTCTGGCGGATGAGGTGGTGTGTCTCGAGGCACCGGTATTCTTCCAGGCGGTGGGACAGTTTTACCAGCACTTCCCGCAGGTTGACGATGAAGAAGTCATCGAGATATTGAAAGGGTCTTGAGTCGGGGGCCCAGATACCGGTTGAACCAGCTGGCGGCCCGATCCGCCACCTGTTCCAGCGTGCCTGCTTCTTCAAACAGGTGCGTCGCCCCGGGAACAATGGCCAGCTCCTTGGGGCAGCGCAGCCGGGCATAGGCCTCGCGGTTGAGTTCGAGAACCTCCTCGTCCAGACTCCCTACCAGCAGCAAGGAGGGCGACTTGACCATCGCCAGCGCCTGCGTTCCGGCCAGATCCGGACGACCGCCACGCGATACCACGGCGTGAATCTCATCGCCCAAGGCTGCCGCAGCCTGTAGCGCCGCCGCTGCTCCGGTGCTGGCACCAAAGTAGCCAATCGTCAACTGCCGCGTCGGGGGCGTGTGTTTCCTGACCCAGTGGGTGGCGAGCAGCAGGCGGCGCGTCAGCAAGGCAATGTCAAAGCGGGTCTGGTAGTCCAGGTCTTCGGAGATTGTGAGCAAATCCAGCAACAGTGTGCCAATGCCCTTGTCGCGCAACACCCGCGCCACGTAATTGTTGCGCGGGCTGTGACGGCTGCTGCCGCTGCCATGGGCGAACAGCACGATGCCCGGGGCCGTCGCAGGGAGTTCCAGCAGTCCTTCGAGATGGACGCCTTCGGTCGGGATGCTTAGCAGTTGCGAGTTCATGATCTGTCTCCTGATCAGTTGCGGAGAAGGCTGCGCCAGACCCTGGTCTGGCCCCAGAGTTTCAAGCCGTGTTGATGGCGATCGGAATCCGTCTGCGGCCAAAGTTGCCGGCGTTTGTGCCAAAACGCCCGGCCACGGCAGCGCCGCAGTCCGGGCAGTGGCCGTCGGCGCCCAAGCGGTATTGTTTGATCTGGTACCAGTCGCGCACGATCAGCGGCGTGCGGCAGCCCGGGCAGTACGTGGTGTCACCTTCTGCGTGATGCACATTGCCGGTGTAGACGTAGTGCAGGCCTTCCTTGATGGCGATGTTGCGGGCCCGTACCAGTGTGGCTGGCGGGGTGGCGGGTACCTCCGGCATCTTGTGGTCGGGATGGAAGGCCGAGAAGTGCAGCGGCACATCAGGCCCGAGCTCGCGCATCAGCCATTGGCTCATGGCTGTGATTTCCGTGTCGGAATCGTTGTGGCCCGGGATCAACAAGGTGGTGATCTCGAGCCAGACCCGGGTTTGATGCCTGAGGTAGACCAGGGTGTCGAGGACGGGTTGCAGGTGCGCGCCGGTGAGCCTGAAGTAGAAGTCGTCGGTAAAGGCTTTCAGGTCCACATTGGCAGCGTCCATACTGGCGTAAAAATCACGTCGCGCCTGGTCGTGCATGTAACCGGCAGTCACCGCCACTGCCTGCACGCCCAGCGCATGACAAGCGTCGGCCACGTCCATGGCGTACTCGGCAAAGATCACCGGGTCGTTGTAGGTGAAGGCGACACTTCGGCAGTCATATTTGAGGGCCTCGGCGGCAATGGTCTCCGGTGAAGCCTGGTCCATCAGGCGGTCCATATCGCGCGACTTGCTGATGTCCCAGTTCTGACAGAACTTGCAGGCCAGATTGCAGCCGGCGGTGCCGAAGGACAGCACGCTGCTGCCGGGGTAGAAATGGTTCAACGGTTTTTTCTCGATCGGGTCTATGCAAAAGCCGGAGGAACGCCCGTAGGTGGTGAGAATCATCTGCCCGCCCTGGCGGGCGCGCACAAAACAGGCGCCGCGCTGGCCCTCATGCAAGCGGCAGTCGCGCGGGCATAGATCGCACTGCATGCGGCCGTCGGGCAACATGTGCCAGTAGCGCCCGGGGTAACTCGATTCCCGCATCATGGCTTCCCGCGACCGGTCGCTCCAGCCAGCGCGTGGGCCGCGGGCCGGAGATCTTTTTCCTTCCATTTGCGAACGCCGTAGCGCTGTAGTCGCAGGCCCTTGGCCCAAAAGTCGGCTGGTAGTCCCGCCTTACGCTTGAGATGGGACATGAACTCGGGTGCCGTTGGCAGTTGCTCCCAGACCTGCGGCAGAAAAGTGCTGCGGAAATGCTGAAACTCGAGCACCACACCATCAATGCCGGGCTGTAGTTGGGTCAGCGCATGCGCCTCACTGTCAAAGTGCATGGCCTGCATCGGTGACAGCAAAGATACTTCGATCTCGGTGTATTCAAGCTCCGCGACGGCCAGCGGCAAAAAGCGGGGGTCGCGCAGGGCGGCAGCGACCGCATTCGCCTTCACGTCGGCCAGTAGCGGGCGGCGCGCTTCCAGTGTGCCAATGCAGCCGCGTAATTGCCCCCGCTGGGTCAGGGTGACAAAAGAGGCGCCCAGTTCCTGCAGCCAGACCGCGTCCTCCTGCGCCAGGTGGCTGCGCCCCAGAGCTGTCGAGATGGCGGCGCGGGCGATTGGTAGCAATGTAGTGCCGGGGTCAGGTAGCGCCCAAGCGGTGAGCTGCGTGTCGTCGTGATCCCTCGAAGGGGCCGGCGTTTGCTTGGGGTGACCAAGTCCCGATTTTGTTGAATCAGTGGACATCATGGGATCCTGAAGTGTTGAGGAAGGTGCCGGTGCCCCTGCCGCTGCGGTCTGTCCCGCTAGGTGGGCCTCCGACATCCGGCAAAATGTTGGGGACAGAGCTTGCGCGCTTCGTGTTGCCACGGTCGGTCCCGCAAGGGGAACCTCCGACAGCCGACAAAATGTTGGGGATAGAGCTTGCGCACTTCGTGTCGCCACGGTCTGTCCCGCAAGGTTCCATGAAGGCAAAAGCGGCGTAGCCGACGACGCGGCCCTTGTCGCCTGCGGTGTCACCGGAATTGCACTGTCCCAGCAACTGGGGCTGCAGGTGGTGCTGCGTGGCAGCCAGCAGCAAGCCGTTCACCGGTGTGCCGCCGCAAGCCTGTTGGTGCGTCAGTTCGCCGTCCATGGCAAGAATGTTTTGCACGGTCTCCTGGTCGACGGCTTGTGCGGCGCGGTAAGGCAGGAAGTGCGACAAGTCGGAACTGATCACGATCAGCGTTTCCGCTCCGCCCCAGAGCACCTCCAGCACTTGAGCCACTTCTGCTGGCGTCGCATCGCCCACCGCCAGCGGTACCAGCTTGAATTCCTGCAGCACCGCCTGCAGAAACGGCAGTTGCACCTCCAGTGAGTGCTCCGGTGCGTGGGCTGCCGGGCTCACTACCACCTGGCGCAGCGGCGTGATCGCCGCAACCGCGGCTTGATCGATCTCGATCTGACCCAGGGGCGTGGCAAAGAAATCAACACCAGGCAGGGCCAGACCCCGCACCGGTACCCGGTGCACGGGACCCAGCAAGATGACGCGCCGGATGCTTGTTCGGGCCGCCGCTAGACGCGCATAGGCCAACGCGGCCGTGGCGCCGGAGTAGATGTAGCCGGCATGGGGCACGATGATGGCCTTGGGCGCGGTGGCGTTGCCGGCACTGGAGTTGGCGTTGGCCAGCAAGGCCATGACATGGCTGGACAGGGTTGAGCTTCGACCGGGATAAAAGGCACCAGCAACAGCAGGTTCACGGACTTTGTGCATACAGACCTCCATTTGCAAGCCTATGCCACCGAGCATCGGGACGACTTGTTTCTTATCAAGTCAGATCGCGCCATTGCCACGGCTTGCAAGTTGGTCCACTGGTTCCTGGGTGAGGTCGTGAAATAATAGAAGCCAGACTGAATTTTGTGAAGAAGCATCAAAATTTCTTCTGCCATGAATACCTTTGACCTGAACGCCCTGGAATGTCTTGCCGCCATCGTCGAAGAGGGCGGTTTTGAGCGCGCCGCGGTGCGCCTCTCGATCACCCAGTCCGCCGTGTCGCAGCGCTTGCGCTCGCTTGAGGTGCAGGTTGGAACCGTCCTGATTGTGCGCAGCCGACCCTTGCGGGCCACCTCGGCGGGGCGCTTGTTGCTCAAGCATGCCATGCAGATGCGGCTGTTGCGGGCCGATCTGGAGCGTGATCTCAAGGATCTGGCGCCCGGCGCCGGGGGCGGTGGGCAGGATGTGGAGCGAATTTCGATCGCCATCAATGCCGACAGCATCGCCACCTGGGCCTTGCCGGCGCTCGGGCGGGTGGCACGTCAGGGTTTGGGTCTGGAGATCATCACCGATGACCAGGATTTCACCATTGAGTGGCTGCGCGAAGGTCAGGTGCTGGGTTGCGTGACCACTGTCAAGCAGGCTTTAAGGAGTTGCCGGCTGGTGCCGCTGGGGGCCATGCGTTATGTGGCCGTGGCGCAGGCGGCCTACGCCGCCGAGCATTGCCCGGATGGTTTGTCACCGCACAATTTTCGCGCCTTGCCCTTCATTGCCTTTAACCGCAAGGACGACTTGCAGTCGGAGTTCGTCGCGCGCGCCCTCAATCTCAAACATATCGCGCTACGCCAGTTGTATGTGCCCAGCTCGCAAGGACAGGTGCGTGCCGTGCTGGACGGATGGGGTGTCAGCGTGGTGCCGGAATTGCAGGTGCGCGAACAGCTAAATGACGGCAGTCTGGTGGACATTGCAGCCGGGAATGCGTTGCCGGTTGAGCTGTACTGGCATTGCTGGAATCTGGACTCTCTGGTTCTGGATGCGCTCACGACTGCCTTGACCGCAGCGGCCGCAGTATCGCTGACCTAACGCACCAGCAGTACCGGCACCCTGCAGTGGGCCAGCACCTGGGTGGCGACAGAACCCATCACAAGATTGACCAGGGTGCCGTGGCCATGCGAGCCCATGATCAACAGGTCGAATTTTCCGCTGTCGGCCAACTTGGCGATGCTTTCGCCAGCATGGCCGATCTTCCAGCTGCTCTTGGCGTCGATGCCATGGCGCAGCAGAAATTTCGACACCGGCGCTAATACCTTCTCGGCCTCTTCGGCATAGTATTTGTCGACAATTTCCTTGCCAACAGCGGCTCGTGCCCTGGGCGGCAGCACGGGTTGGACCGTGAACACGGTGTAGTCGTTGCCCGGAGTAAACAAATCATCGTGCGTGGTCAGGTAGGCCAGCATCTTTTTGGTGTACAGACTGCCATCGACGGCGAGAAGAATTTTCATTTGAGTTCCTCTGTCAAAACGCCAGTGTACCCAAGGACCTTGCGGTCCTCAAAGCTCGATGCAGAACGTGGCATCAAAAGCAGTTTGCTCGTTCTTTCGGGCATAGCCCAGCGGGTTGGCAATAACACGGCAGCCATTTTTGACGTAGTTGCTGGGCGCGTGCAGGTGCCCATGCAGCCAAAACTGGGCCCGGGCCAGCAAGTGATCAAGGGCATTGCAGAACCCCGCCGTGCCTGGCGCGACGCCATAGCGCGGATCGGCGCTCAGGAGGCTGGGGGCGAAATGGGTTAGCACCACCGTGATACCGTCAAATGGTTCCAGCAGCGCTTTCGTCAACCAGTCCTGGCACAGCAGGGCCTGCTCACGCACACTCTCGGCCAGCATCGGCACGCCCTGCCGGGTGGTACCGGTTTTCTTCAGGTAATAGTTGGCGGCGCGAAATGCCTTGTCGCGTGCCCTGAGTTGTTGCGTGAGCAGTCCGCTAGGGGAGGTGCCCGCGTCTGTCGCGAGCGGACCGAGGGCGTCAAAGTCGCTCCACAGGGTGGTGCCGACAAAGCGAACCGACCTGCCATGCGGGCCCCGGTAGGTGATGATTTCCCGCTCCAGCCAGCCAATGCCCAGCCGCCTGCAAGTTTCGCGCAGGCGAGCGTGTGCCTGGTCGAAGTCCAGTGCGTCGTATTCATGGTTGCCGGGTACAAACAGCACCGGTGTCGGCCAGTCACGGTTGGGCGAAAAGCGAGCCAAGCCAAAGTCGTCATCCGGCAGCAGTGAGCCAACCTGGTAGGAGCCGACGTCGCCCGCCAGCAGCAACAGATCAGCCCCTGGTGCCGGGGTGGCGGACCAGTGGGGGTGCACTTCAAGGTGCAGGTCTGACAGCAACTGGATCTTCATCAGGCTGTTTTCAGACGGTAAATGCGGCATTCGCTACGGCGGAGATGGTGGCGCGCAACCACTCATGGGCACTGACGCGGTGCAAGCGGTGGTGCCAGAGGGCGTCAACATGAACTGTCGGCACGGCAAAAGGCAATTCCCGCAGGACCAGTTGGTCCGTCAAACCGGTACTGTTGACGAAATGGCGTGGCAAAACGGTCAACAAATTGGAGTGAGTTACTACCTTGCCGGCGGTAAAAAACTGATTCACTGTGAGCACGATGCGACGCTCGCGCTTGAGCAGCGCCAAAGCCTCGTCAACGAAACCAAAAGGACGTCCCGAAAAACTGACCAGCAAGTGGCGTGCAGCGCAATACCGATTCAGGGTGAAGGGCCCCTTCGCCAGGGGATGATCGCGACGCATCACGCACACGTATTCGCCGCTGTAAAGCCGTTGCTGGCTGAACGCGATGGCTTCGCCGGCCTGCGCGCGGGCTGTCAAATCAGCGAAAGCTGCTGGAAAGTAGCCAATAGCCAGGTCGACCGCTTCGTCCTCGAGCAGACGGCGCGGGTCGCGGGTGGTCAGGGGGACCACCCGGATCGAGACGCCGGGGGCCTCGCGGTCCATGACTTCGATCAGGCCCGGTATCAGTGCCGCCGCAGTGGCGTCAGCCATGGCCAGCACGAAGGTGGTGCTGGCCTGTGCCGGAACAAAGTTGCTGGGGGTCAGTACCTCTTGCAGTTGGCGCAGTGCTTCGCGTACTGCCGGCCATAGCGCCAGGGCGCGGGGCGTCGGCGCCATCGCCTGACCACTGCGCTTGATCAGTTCGTCGCCCACGGCCTCGCGGAATCTGCGCAGCGCATTGCTGACCGCCGGCTGCGTGAGTGAGAGCTTGCGTGCCGCCCGGGTCAGGCTGCGTTCGGTCATCACTTCATCGAAAACCCGCAGCAGGTTCAAATCAAGTGTGCGGAAATTGCTTGGGTTCATGGAAGACATTAATCATTATTGTGAATATATTGAATCACAAAAATAAATTTGAAACATATTAGTGTAAACCCTAATATAAGGCCTGTTCGCGCCGTTTATGGCGCGCTGTTGAAGCAAGGATTTGATCATGGCCAGTTTTATACAACCCAGTTTCCCCTCCCGGCATCTGGGTCTTGCCCGCGTTGAGTCGGCGGTTGCTGCGGTGACGGCAATACGCCGGGGCTTCGATAGCACCAGGGGCTTGAGCGTCATGTTGCTGGCGGCGATGGTGTCGGCACTGGTGGTGGTTGCGGACCAGTTGATTGACACTTGGGCGGATGGCCATTTGTTGGCCGCCTGGGTCGCCTTGTGGTTGATCGGCTTTGCCGCATTGGCCCTGTTTTCAGCGCCGGCGCGTAAGTTGGCGGTTACTGCAGTGAGAGCCCTGAACGCTTGGTCCGAGCGCCTCGCGAGGGCGCGCGCCGACGAACGCCTGTGGGCGCTGGCCAAGGCCGATCCGCGTGTGATGGCCGATCTTGATGCCGCCCGGTCGCGTAGCGAATCCTGATAAAGCAGGAGCGAGCCATGATTCGGCGCGGTTTGCGCCGCCTATTAAAAATGCCACCGATCGGTGGCATTTTTGATGGTGAGTTGTCCCGAACAATCGGGAGGATCGATTCGTCAGGCCATTGAAACAGCAATGAAGGCCAATAAAAATATCAGTACGGCACCGGCCAGAGGCAACACCAGAGGGATCGAAGAGACGACTGCTTCGACCGGGTCAATTTCGGCAACTTGCGTGCTGGGGGTGGGGTTGGACATGGTGATTCCTTGAGTTTTGGGATACGCAACAGGCTCGATTTTATCCATACCAGGGCCATCGCGTGCGCCATCGCCTGTTGAAGCGCTTGCCTTGGCGATCAGCCAGTAGCAATTGCGCCAGCCGACCGGCGCGCACCCCGCCGCCGCTCGCGCCGGCGTTTAAAGGGTGAAGGTGAAGTTGTCAATCAATGCGCCAGGCGTGCGTGAGCCGCCCAGGGCGCGTTGAAAATAAGTGTCGACCGCAGGGTCGATCTCGGCCTTCGTTGTCAGTGCCATCAGCTTGCTGCCCAGCGCACGGTAGAGGCTTTCGTCCCAGCGCAAGTCCTTGATCGGGCCGACGATCTCGCCGCCGGCAACCCAGAAGCAGGCGTAACGCGTCATGCCCGTGACGCGAGCCGAAACCGGGTCGCTCCAGTTGAGGTAGTGCAGGTTGGACAGGTAAAGACCCGTACCAAGCGCTGGCAGGACATTTTCTTCCTTCAGCGATCCGGGTCTGACATCCAGGGCGCGCGGCGCTTCAGTTTCCGATGCGGCGTTGGCCAGCAGACCGTATTCCTTGGCGCTGCGCGAACTCACCAGCAAGGTCTTGAGTTCGCCGTCCTCGATCAGTGGAAACGTCGTTGCAGAAACCTCGCCGAGGCTGTTGAAGCGCGGAGTCAGGCCCAAAGCGAAGTTCTCGTCGATGTGCAGCAGCGGCGACAGGCGGGTCTCCCTTTCGGCGAGCTTCTTGAACGGGCTGCGGCCTTGCTTCCAGGCGGCGCCGGAGAGAGCATTCCAGCCCAACATTCCAAGCAGGTCAGAAAAAGCGCGCGGCGCCAGATAAGTCCGGTAAGCGCCTGGTTTGACATCCTGTTGCGGCCGGCTCAGCACTTGCAGCAGCGCCTTGGTGCGTTGCAGGTTGGCCGCCCAGTCGGCCGCGTTCCAATGAGAGCCAGCATAGCTGCCCTTGGCGGCTTGGGGTCCGTTGTAGAGTGAATAATCCAGGAAGAAGGTTTCGGTGGCAAACCAGTGGCTCTGGCCTTTGGAGTTTCGATTGCCTCGAATGACGCAGCCACCTGCGTAGAGACCGGCCAGATCGCAGCCTGCGGCGGGTCCCACCACGGCCGGCACGATCTCTTCCGGTGTCAGCAACTGGCCGCGGAATTCCTCATGGCTGATGCCATGGTTCTGGAGCGGCACCTGGTTGGGATCGAGCGGCAGCGCCGATGCCTCATGGCGACAACTCTCCAGCAAGCGCGTCATGGCCGCCCGATCGACCTCGATCTGGCCCGTGAGCGTTCGGCTCTTTTCCACCGTGCGGCCATTGCTTTGCAGGCGTAGCGCCAGGTTGAGCTGCTCGACGTCGGTATTCTGGCGCACGCGGCTGCCGTTGAAGCGAACGTACAGTGTTTCTTCGGCGCTGAGGTTAAGGTTGGCTTCTTCGCCAGTAACCAGTTGGGCCAGCAGCTCGCTGGAGAGCTGGTCGAAATGCCGCAGCACCCGGGTCGTGAAATTGCGCGCTTTCATGCTTGACCCCCGAACACCTCGACATCCCGGAACAGACACGGCGGCGAAGCATGGCCAACCCGGATGACCTGGCTGGGTTCGCCCTTGCCACAAAAGGCGGTGCCGTGGGTGGTCGGGTCGCGGCCGACGCCGGCCAGCCGGTTCCAGAAGTCCACCGTGACACCACGGTAGTTCGGGTTGCGCACCACTTTCCCAAGCTTTCCGTTCTCGATCAACTGGCCCAGTTCACAGCCGAACTGGAACTTGTTGCGGTAGTCGTCAATCGACCAGGACCGGTTGGTGCGCATCAAAACGCCGTGCTCGACCTGGCCAATCAGCTCACCGAGGGAGGCGTTGCCAGGTTCCAGGTTGATGTTGGCCATTCGATCGATAGGCGCCCGGTTCCAGGAGGACGACCGAAAATTGGCGACGCCGGGCAAGCCGGAGCGCAGTTGCGACTCGAGGGCGCCCAAACCCCGCTTCAGCACCCCGCGCTCGATCAGCAATTCCTTGCGGGCTGCGTGGCCGCCATCGTCGAAGGCGTAGCTGGCAAGTTCATGCGCCATGGTCGGATCGAAGGACACGTTCATCAGGGCCGATCCGTATTGAAGGTGGCCGAAATCCTGCTGTTTGACAAAGCTCCAGCCGGCGTAGTTGCGCTCGTCGCCAAGGATGCGGTCGAGTTCCAGCGGGTGGCCCACAGATTCGTGGATTTGCAGCATCATCTGGTCGGGCATCAGGATCAAGTCCATGCGCGCCGAGGGGCAGTTGTCGGCCTGTAGCAGCGCCAGCGCTTCACGGGCGGTGTCTTCGGCTTGCTGTGCCAGTGCGGCGCGATGAAAGACTTCACCACCTAACTGGCCGGTCCGGGACCAGCTCCGGGTCTGGGACTCGAGACCTTCGGCGGCCGTCGCCGACAAGGTGACATCGGCCATATCGAAGCTCTGGCGGGTGTCCGACCCGTTGGACGAAAAGAAGTTGATCTCGGTCTGGATCAGCATCGCGCTGGCGCTGCGATTGACCAGCGCATCCGATAGCTTCATGGCTTGCGAGGCAGCCACCAGGCAGTCGGTAATCTCAGCCAGGCTGGTGGCGTCCAGATCCCGCTGGCGTGGGCTGCGGTAGCTGCCTTGCGCCCCGGGCCGTTGGCTGGGCCCGAAGGCGTGCACTTTGTAGGGACTGGTGGCGCGGCTGGTGGCAATGGCGCGGTCGAAGGCGCGCTGCAAACCCGGGCCGCTGAGATCGGCGGTGGCGGCATAGCCGAAATGACCGTCCACCAGCACCTCGCACATGGCACCTTCTTCGAGAGAACTCTGGTTTCGCTCTGGCCGGTCGTTGCGCACGACGCGTTGGGTCGTGGTTTCACTCGAATGCCGCAGTCCCGCCCATTGGGCTGAATTCAGTGCGTGACGCAGGGCCGATTCAGAAGGGATGACAGTACTGGGCATGGGTCAGCGAGGGCGGCGGAATAGGCGCAAGAGGTTTTCAGAAAGAGGTATTCCGATCAGCCGGCGGGTTTCCCCAGCGCATGGCCAGCCTGCAAATCGGCGTGGTAGCTGGACCTTACCATGGCGCCCACGGCGGCGTGCCTGAAGCCCATTTCGTAGGCTTTTGACTCGAACATCTTGAAGCTGTCGGGGTGCACGTAGCGTTTCACGGTGAGATGCGAAGTGGTGGGTGCCAGGTACTGGCCGATGGTCAGCATCTCGATGCCGTGAGCCCGCATGTCCCGCATCACCGCCAGAATTTCGTCGTCGGTTTCGCCCAAGCCCACCATCAGGCCGCTCTTGGTTGGCACATTGGGGAACAGGGCCTTGAATTTTTTCAGCAGGTTCAGGCTGAACTGATAGTCGCTGCCGGGCCGCGCCTCCTTGTACAGGCGCGGTATGGTTTCCAGGTTGTGGTTCATCACGTCGGGCGGTGCGGCTTTCAGGATTTCCAGCGCGCGGTCGTCGCGACCCCGGAAATCGGGCACCAGAATCTCGATTTGTGTGGAGGGCGACAGCTCCCGGGTCTGGCGGATGCAGTCGACAAAGTGCTGGCTGCCGCCATCCCGCAAATCGTCCCGGTCGACGCTGGTGATCACCACATATTTGAGCTTGAGTTGCGCGATGGTTTTGGCCAGGTTGGCGGGCTCGTTCACATCCAGGGGGTCCGGGCGACCATGGCCGACATCGCAAAACGGGCAGCGCCGGGTGCACTTGTCGCCCATGATCATGAAGGTGGCCGTGCCTTTGCCGAAACACTCGCCGATGTTGGGGCAGGACGCCTCCTCGCACACCGTCACCAGCTTGTTGGAGCGCAGCACGTCCTTGATTTCGTAAAAACGGGTGCTCGGCGAGCCGGCCCGGACCCGAATCCACTCGGGTTTTTTCAGCACCTCGCCAGGCTGCACCTTGATTGGAATACGCGACAGCTTGGCGGCGGCCTTCTGCTTGGCCGAGGGGTCGTAGTCTGTCTGCGGCGGGGCTTCGCGCAGCGTCGGCTTGGCTGCCGGGGTGTCGTGGCTAAGGCTCATGGTGAATACGGGGCGTTCAGGGTGGCGTCAGGGCGCCAGATGGATTGCGAGCTTGTGGCCCAGGACGTCGGCCGCTTCAGCCCAGCCGACGGATACCCCAATTGTAGAAAGGTCCACGGTTTGCAGCCCGGCATAACCACACGGGTTGATACGTGAATAGGGTTCCAGGTCCATGGCCACGTTGAGCGCCACGCCGTGGTAAGTGCAATTGCGGCTGACCTTGATGCCCAGGGCAGCGATTTTGCCGAGACCCGTGAAGTCAGGGGCATTGATCGCAGCACCGGCCGGCCTGTCATTGCGGACTTGATCCGCAATCCATGGATCCCGGGTCAAGCCCGGGGTGGTATCTATTTTCATCGGGCGCTGCGGCAGCATGGCGTGCGAACCGGGATCCTCCAGCCGGACATAGATGCCCGGCGCACCGGCCACGCGATGCCCCGTGACACCAAAATGCCGGAGCGTGCGGATCACCGCTTCCTCGATCCGGTACACGTATTCCTTGATGAAATAGCCCGCCCGCTTGAGGTCGATCAGCGGATAGGCCACCACCTGGCCCGGGCCATGGTAGGTGACTTGTCCGCCGCGGTTGGTTTGCACCACGGGAATCTCTGCTGGGTTGAAAATATGTTCGGACTTGCCAGCCAAGCCTTGGGTGTAAACCGCAGGATGCTCGCAAATCCATAGCGCATCAGGGGTTTCGGGGGTGCGCGCGGCGGTGAATGCCTGCATGGCGGCATAGGTCGGCAGGTAGTCGACCAGACCGAGCTGACGGGGTGACATGGTCATGGCGGTTTACAGCACCACCTTGACCATCGGGTGTGTCGAGAGCGTGCGGTACAACTCGTCGAGCTGCTGGCGGCTGGTGGCGGTGACGGTAATGGTCACGCCCAGGTACTTGCCGCCCTTGCTCTCGCGCAACTCAATCGTGGCAGCATCGAATGTGGGGTCAAACTGCCGCGCAATCAGCGTGATGGCGTGCACCAGCCCCTCGGCCTTGACACCCATGACTTTGATCGGGAACAGTGACGGGTATTCAATCAACGACTCGGTGGCTGAAGTGGTCACGGGGCGTTACCCTGTAGTTCCTGAGCTTTGGCCTCCTGGTAGCCGGCATAAAGCTGCGCGTACACCGGACCGGGCTGGCCGCTGCCGACCGGTCGGCCGTCCAGCGTAGTGACGGGCAGCACTTCCTTGGTGGCCGAAGACAGCAACACTTCGTCGGCCTTCAGGACTTCTTCACGGCTGATGCGGCGCAACTCGAAGCCAATGCCCTTGTTACGGCAGATTTCCTCAATCAAGCCGTAGCGTATGCCTTCCAGGACCAGATTGTCTTTCGGTGTGCCCAGCACTTTGCCGGCCTTGACGACCCAAACGTTGCTGGCGGCGGCCTCGCTCAAAAAACCGTCGCGGAACATGATGGTTTCCAGCGCGCCGGCGTCAAAGCTGATCTGGCGGGCAAAGACCGAGCCCAGCAGGCTGGTGCTTTTGATGTGGGCTTTTGCCCAGCGGAAATCATTCGCCGTGACGCAGGCCACGCCCTGGCTGCGCTGCGCGTCACTGGCCAGATTCATCTGGTTGGCCATGACAAACACGGTCGGTGCGATGTTGGCTGGCATGACGTGGTCGCGCATAGCGACGCCGCGGGTGATTTGAATGTAGATCAGTTGATTGATATCTTCAGTCTTGGCGCCGGCGTAATCAGCGTAAGAAGCCACCAATTTGAGGGCAAGTTCAGTCCACTGGGTGCGCGACATCGGGTTGGCGATGCGTACTTCAGCCAGACTGCGGTCAAGGCGCGCCATGTGCTGCTCAAAGCGGAACAATTTCCCGCCATAGACCGGCGCGACTTCATAGACACCATCGCCAAAAATGAAGCCACGGTCCATGACGCTGATCTTGGCCTTGGGGAGTTCGGTGAACTCGCCGTTCAGGTAGCAGGGAAGAGGGGGAAGAGTGTTCATGGGTGAATTATGCCGGGGCGTTTGGCCATCATGTCAGTCGCTTCCAAGTTGACATTTGTCAATAGAACAGGTCAAGACGCTGCCGGTTTCTACGTATAATCCAAGGCTTTGCGATGGCCGTCGGACGTAACCTGCGTGTAATTTGAGATGTCGATAATCACGCCAGTTTCCGGATTTGACTCTGATGAGTCTGAGGAGGTGGCGTTCAAGCGGCTCAGTGCCGAAGAAGCGCAGGCGCTGCGCGAGCGGCAGCCCTCGGTTTCACCCTGGCGGATCGTGGCTTTGCAGGTGGCGGTGACCTTGCTGGTGGCATTGGCTGCCTGGGGCTTCACCGGAAGGCCGGGCGCGGCATGGTCGGCTGGTTATGGTGGTTTGGCGGTGGTCATTCCCGCTGTGTTGTTTGCGCGAGGCTTGATGAGTCAGTTCTCGTCCTTTAACGCGGCGACCGCCGGTTTTGGTTTTTTTGTCTGGGAAGCGGTCAAGATTGCCGTCAGTGTCGGTATGTTGGCTGCAGCCCCGCGATTGGTTCCGGATCTGGACTGGTTGGCAATGCTGATTGGCCTGATCGTGACCCTGAAGGTGTATTGGGTGGCGCTGTTGATGCGCCCGAAATCAAAACGTAGTTTCAGTGGAGACTAACTTGTACTTAAGTTAAGTCGCAACTAAAAAATAGATTGAAAAGTTAACAATGTCCGCAGAAGCCATATCCGCAGAAGCAGCCCCGTCCGCCAGTGACTATATTGTTCACCACCTGACGCATTGGCAAAACAAGCCGCAGACGGAAATCGTTGATTTTTCCGTCTTCCATATAGATTCCATTTTCTTTTCGATTTTGTTGGGTGTGGTCGGCTGTTTCTTTCTTTGGAAAGCTGCCCGCACCGCTACCTCTGGTGTGCCAGGCCGGTTTCAGGCGGCGGTCGAAATTCTGATTGAAATGGTGGATGGCCAGGCCAAATCCATTGTTCACAATGCCAAGAGCCGCAAGATGGTGGCTCCGTTGGCGCTGACCGTGTTTGTCTGGATTTTCCTGCTCAACGCCATGGACTTGCTGCCGCTGGATTTGTTGCCCATGGTATGGGGCTGGATCTATGGCGCCGCCGGGCATGATCCGCATCACGCCTACCTGCGAGTGGTGCCTACCGCCGACCTGTCTGTGACGATGGGTCTTTCGGTGTCGGTTTTGTTCATTTGCCTTGTTTACAACATCAAGATCAAGGGTGTTGGCGGCTGGGCGCATGAGTTGGTTTCCGCGCCCTTCGGCACCAGCAAGAATCCCATCTTTGCCGTCATCCTGGCGGTGGTGAACGTTGCCGAGCAGCTGATTTCCTTTACCGCCAAGACCGTTTCGCATGGCATGCGGCTGTTTGGCAATATGTACGCGGGCGAATTGGTGTTCATGCTGATTGCCTTGCTGGGCGGCTCGTGGGCGTTTTCGGCGGAGCCCGGGAGCCTGATGCTTTTGTTACTGCATGTGATTGCCGGGTGGGCGTGGGCGGTGTTCCACATCATCATCATTCTGTTGCAGGCTTTCGTGTTCATGATGTTGACCTTGGTTTACATCGGGCAGGCGCATGACGCGCATTAATTTTGGTTTCGTTTTGGTTTGTTTTTAGTTAATTTAGGAGTCAATCATGGAAGTTATTAGTTTTGCTGCTCTGGCCGCTGGTCTGATCATTGGTCTGGGCGCTCTGGGTGCCTGTATCGGTATCGGCATCATGGGTAGCAAGTACCTTGAAGCCGCTGCACGTCAGCCGGAACTCATGGGCGAACTGCAAACCAAGATGTTCGTGTTGGCCGGTCTGATCGACGCGGCCTTCATTATCGGTACCGGTATTGCCCTGTGGTTCGCCACCGCCAATCCGTTCCTGAGTCAAATTGCAAAACTGGTCAAGTAAGCGCTGCCTGCAACAACTTGTTGAAGGAGATTTACTGTGAACATTAATGGAACTCTGGTAGCGCAAGCTATCGTCTTCGCATTGCTGGTGCTGTTCACGATGAAGTTCGTGTGGCCGCCTGTCGCGGCTGCATTGGATGAACGTGCCAGCAAAATTGCCGATGGCCTGGCCGCTGCCGACAAAGCCAAGGCTGAGCTATCGAGCGCCAACAAGCGCGTTGAAGCTGAGCTCGCCAAGTCACGCACCGAGACTACGGTCCGTCTGGCAGAAGCGGAGCGTCGCGGACAAGCCATCGTTGAAGAAGCCAAATCAAAAGCGGTCGAGGAAGGCAACAAGATCGTTGCCGCTGCAAAAGTCGAGGCCGAGCAGCAAACCGTCAGGGCGCGTGAAGCACTGCGTGAGCAAGTGGCGGCATTGGCGGTCAAGGGTGCTGAGCAGATTCTGCGCAGGGAAGTCAATGCTGGTGTCCACGCCGAGTTGCTGGGTCGCTTGAAGACCGAGCTGTAAGAGGACAACCATGGCCGAACTTGCCACCATCGCCCGCCCTTACGCCGAAGCCTTGTTCAAGGCTGCGGCAGCTGACTTGAACGCAGTCGCAGTTTGGGTTCAGGTCTTGCAGGAAATTGCGAAAGACTCGCAGCTGCAGCAATTCGCTGACAACCCCAATGTCACCAATGCGCAAGTGTTCGATGTGATTGCCGGTGTCGCCAAAGTGGCGTTGCCGGAGATGGCGCAAAACTTTCTGCGTGCCGTGATCGAAAACGGACGCTTGAGCGCTTTGCCTGAAATTGCCGAGCAGTTTCGGGCTTTGAAGAATGTGCAAGGCGGTTCGTCGGACGCTGTCGTGTACAGCGCTTTCGACCTTGATAGCGCGGCCCTCGTGGATTTGACCGCAACGCTGGAAAAACGCTTCGCGCGCAAACTCAATGTGAGCGTTCAACTGCAGCCCGATTTGATCGGCGGCATTCGTGTGGTGGTGGGTGATGAGGTTCTTGACTCTTCCGTCAAGGCCTCTCTGGAACAAATGAAAATGGCCTTGACCGCTTGAGGCGCAAGCCCCAGGTTGGCGCAGGCCCAACTAACGAAAGAAGGAAAGAGTCATGCAACTCAATCCCGCAGAAATTTCTGAACTGATCAAGAGTCGTATTGAAGGCCTGTCTGCCAGCGCCAACATTCGCAATCAGGGTACGGTCGTGTCGGTGACCGACGGTATTTGCCGCATTCACGGCCTGTCGGACGTGATGCAGGGCGAAATGCTCGAATTCCCGGCTGACGCCGAGGGTCAACCCAGCTACGGTCTGGCGCTGAACCTGGAGCGTGACTCTGTGGGCGCCGTGATTCTGGGTGCTTACGAGCATATTTCCGAAGGCGACACCGTCAAGTGCACGGGCCGTATTCTGGAGGTGCCGGTCGGCCCCGAACTCAAGGGCCGCGTTGTCAATGCGCTGGGTCAGCCGATCGACGGCAAGGGTCCGGTCAACGCCAAGATGACGGACGTGATTGAAAAAGTGGCGCCTGGCGTGATTGCACGGCAGTCGGTGAGCCAGCCGATGCAGACCGGCCTGAAGTCGATCGACTCCATGGTGCCGGTGGGGCGTGGTCAGCGCGAGTTGATCATTGGCGACCGTCAGACCGGCAAGACCGCGGTAGCGATCGACGCCATCATCAACCAGAAAGGTCAGAACATGACCTGCGTTTATGTCGCGATTGGCCAGAAGGCCTCCAGCGTCAAGAACGTGGTGCGGGCACTGGAGCAAGCCGGTGCCATGGCTTACACCATTGTGGTAGCCGCGACCGCTTCGGAGTCGGCGGCGATGCAATATGTAAGCGCCTACTCTGGCTGCACGATGGGCGAATACTTCCGGGATCGTGGCGAAGACGCCATGATTGTGTATGACGATCTAAGCAAGCAGGCGGTTGCTTATCGCCAGGTGTCCTTGCTGCTGCGCCGTCCGCCAGGCCGTGAAGCTTACCCCGGCGACGTCTTCTATCTGCACAGCCGTCTGCTGGAACGCGCCGCTCGCGTGAATGAAAAATATGTTGAAGACTTCACCAAAGGTGCAGTCAAGGGCAAGACCGGTTCCCTGACCGCGTTGCCCATCATTGAAACGCAAGCCGGTGACGTGTCGGCGTTCGTGCCGACCAACGTGATCTCGATCACCGACGGCCAGATTTTCCTGGAAACCTCACTCTTCAATGCTGGCGTTCGTCCTGCCATCAATGCCGGTATTTCGGTGTCCCGCGTCGGCGGTGCAGCGCAAACCAAGTTGATCAAGGCTCAGTCGGGTGGTATCCGTACCGACTTGGCGCAGTACCGCGAGCTGGCTGCGTTCGCGCAGTTCGCCTCTGACCTGGATGAAGCGACCCGCAAACAACTTGACCGCGGCGCTCGCGTGACCGAGTTGCTCAAGCAGGCGCAGTACAGCCCCTTGCCGATCTCTTTGATGGCGGTCACCTTGTTTGCCGTGAACAAGGGTTACCTGGACGATATCGCGATCAACAAGGTGCTGTCTTTCGAGCACGGTCTGCATGGTTATCTGAAGGACAAGAATGCGGCGTTGTTGGCCAAGCTCGAAGCCGAGAAGGCAATGGACAAAGACGCCGAGACTGAATTGAACGCCGCCATCGCCGCCTTCAAGAAGTCATTCGCTTAAGGTCACCTTAGAACAGCGAAGGAGGCTTTCATGGCTACAGGCAAGGAAATACGCGGCAAGATCAAGAACTTCGAGAGTACGAAGAAGATCACCAAGGCCATGGAAATGATTTCCGTGTCCAAGATGCGCAAGGCGCAGGACCGCATGCGTGCGGCGCGGCCTTATGCGGAGAGAGTGCGCAACATCGCCGCCAATCTGGGGCAGGCCAATCCGGAATACGTTCACGCCTTCATGAAGTCCAACGACGCTAAAGTGGCCGGCATGATTGTGGTGACCACCGACAAGGGGCTGTGCGGCGGTTTGAATACCAACCTGTTGCGCAGTGTGACCAACAAGCTGCGTGAGCTGCAGTCGGCCGGCGTAGCGGTGCAGGCGGTGGCGATTGGCAACAAGGGCTTCGGTTTCCTCAATCGTATTGGCGCCAAGGTGGTGTCGCATGTGACGCACCTGGGTGACAAACCGCATCTGGAGCGTCTGATTGGTCCGGTCAAGGTCTTGCTCGACGCCTATGCCAAGGGCGAAATCAACGCCGTCTATTTGTCCTACACCCGCTTCATCAACACGATGCGGCAGGAAGTGGTGCTGGAACAGTTGTTGCCCTTGTCGGCGGCCAGAATGCAGGCTGAAACTCAGGCCAGCGAGACCGCCAGCGGCGCCAAGCATGGCTGGGATTACATCTATGAGCCCGATGCGCAAGCCGTGATCGATGAACTGCTGGTGCGCTACGTGGAGGCCCTGGTTTACCAGTCGGTCGCCGAGAACATGGCCTCGGAACATGCCGCGCGCATGGTGGCCATGAAGGCGGCCACGGACAACGCGGGCAATGTGATTGGCGAATTGAAACTGGTCTACAACAAGACCCGTCAAGCGGCAATCACCAAGGAATTGTCGGAGATCGTCTCCGGGGCTGCGGCGATCGGGGCCTAGGCCCGGCAGATGCAAGCAGTTAGCAAGATTTAATTTATTGGAGCAAACGTGATGGCTCAAGCCCAAGGAAAAATTGTTCAGTGTATTGGTGCCGTGGTTGACGTGGAGTTTCCGCGCGATCAGATGCCCAAGGTTTATGACGCTCTGAAGCTCGAAGGAACGGCATTGACGCTGGAAGTGCAGCAGCAGCTCGGTGACGGTATCGTGCGTACCATTGCGCTGGGCTCCAGCGACGGCCTGCGCCGTGGCCTGATGGTGTCCAACACGGGGCATCCGATCATGATCCCGGTAGGCAAGGCCACTTTGGGGCGCATCATGGACGTGTTGGGTACGCCCATCGACGAGCGTGGCCCGGTCAATGCTGATAAACAGATGTCGATTCACCGCAAGGCTCCGACCTATGACGAACTCAGCCCGTCGCAAGAGTTGCTGGAAACCGGCATCAAGGTGATCGATCTGGTGTGTCCGTTTGCCAAGGGCGGCAAGGTCGGTCTGTTCGGCGGCGCCGGCGTAGGCAAGACCGTCAACATGATGGAACTGATCAACAACATCGCCAAGGCGCACAGCGGTCTGTCGGTCTTCGCCGGCGTCGGCGAACGTACCCGCGAAGGCAATGACTTCTACCACGAGATGATGGACTCGGGCGTCGTCAACAGCAAGAACCTGGGTGAATCCAAGGTATCCATGGTGTACGGTCAGATGAACGAGCCGCCAGGCAACCGTCTGCGCGTGGCGCTGACCGGTCTGACCATTGCCGAGTCGTTCCGCGACGAAGGCAAGGACGTTCTGTTCTTCGTCGACAACATTTACCGCTTCACCCTGGCCGGCACCGAAGTCTCCGCGCTGTTGGGCCGGATGCCGTCAGCCGTCGGTTACCAGCCCACCCTGGCCGAGGAAATGGGCCGCCTGCAAGAGCGTATTACCTCCACCAAGGTCGGTTCCATTACTTCGATCCAGGCGGTTTACGTCCCGGCCGATGACTTGACCGACCCGTCGCCCGCCACCACTTTTGCCCACCTGGATTCCACCGTGGTGCTGAGCCGCGATATTGCCTCGCTGGGTATTTACCCAGCGGTGGACCCGCTGGACTCGACCAGCCGCCAGCTCGATCCGCTGGTGGTGGGTGCCGATCACTACGAAACCGCGCGTGCCGTGCAAGGCACCTTGCAGCGTTACAAGGAACTGCGCGACATCATCGCCATTCTGGGCATGGACGAACTGGCGCCGGAAGACAAGCTGGCGGTGGCGCGTGCCCGCAAGATCCAGCGTTTTCTGTCGCAACCGTTCCACGTCGCTGAGGTGTTCACCGGCACACCGGGTAAATACGTCAGCCTGGCCGAGACCATTCGCGGCTTCAAGATGATTGTGGCCGGCGAGTGCGATCACCTGCCCGAACAAGCGTTCTACATGGTTGGCACGATCGATGAAGCGTTCGAAAAGGCCAAGAAAATCTAACAACCTTGCGGGACGGTCGGCGGTCGCTTAGCGGCAGGCCCTGTCCCCAATAGATTAGGAATCCCATGAACACCATCCACGTCGATGTGGTCAGCGCCGAAGAGTCCATCTTCTCCGGCGAGGCGCGTTTTGTAGCTTTGCCCGGTGAAGTCGGCGAGCTTGGCATTTACCCACGCCACACACCGCTGATCACGCGCATCAAGGCGGGCTCGGTGCGTATTGAAAAAGCCGATGGCAGCGAAGAATTCATCTTTGTCGCCGGCGGCATCCTGGAAGTACAGCCCCAGTGCGTCACAGTGTTGTCCGACACCGCCATTCGCGGCAAGGATCTGGACGACGAGAAAGCCAACGAGGCCAAGCTTGCCGCAGAGGAAGCGATCAAGAACGCCAAGACCGATCTCGATCTGGCCAAGGCCACATCCGAATTGGCGGTGATGGCGGCGCAGATCGCCGCCCTGCGCAAATACCGTCAGAAAAAGTAGGACCAGTCCGCCGGCATTGTCGCCGCAGGACGGTTCAATTCAATACCGGGGCATCCGGTAATTCATTCGGGTTGCTCTCGCCCGGCTGCAGCGGGAAGTGTTGCACCAGCAGGGCCGACACTTCTTCCAGTGCCGTCGTCAGGCCATCCTCGAACTGTCCTTGCCGGAATGCGTCGCGCATGCGCAAAACCATGGCCTGCCAGACCTTCGGCTCGATCACGTTGTTCAGCCCCCGATCGGCCACCAGCTCAATCGATCGTTCCGCCAGCAGCAAGTAAATCAACACACCGTTGTTGTGGGCGGTGTCCCAGACGCGCAGCTTGCCAAACATGGCCAGCGCGCGTTGCCGGGTGATTTGCCGCGTTGTTGCCTTGCGCCAGAGGTAGCTCAAGGGCATGCCGGCTTCGACATAAATGCGAATTTCGCCGGAGTGGCGCTGCTCGCTGGCGGCCACGCGCTGCCCCAGCCGGCGTACCATGTCAGGCGGGATGGCGCGATGCGTGGTGGCCCGGTCCAGCCAGCGATGTTTCAGAATGCGTTGGATTCGTCTCAGCATCACCAGTCTCCCGAGGCGCCACCGCCGCCAAAGTCACCGCCGCCGCCGGAGCTGAAGCCGCCACCGCCGCTTGAACCAAAACCGCCGCCGCCAGTCCCCCAGCCGCCACCGGAGTGGCCAGAGCCCCAGCCGCTGCCGCCGCGGGGACCGCCGGAAACAAGTGCAAACAAAAGTGCGCCCACGCCTGCCAAGCCGGCGATGACGAGACTGGAAGTGATGAACAGCGCCAGCGCCCCAACGATCCCGCCGGTCGCCAGAGCTCCCAACTTGGGACCCAGGATGCGGCGTGCCAGCGCGCCCACGATGGGAACCGCAAAAAAAGCAAAGATCGCCAGGTCCATCCAATCGAAACCGAAACCGCTTTTGTAGCGCCTGGATTCAGAAGGCGGCGCCGGCAAGGCCTCGCCGGCGACGAGTTTCATGATTTGATCCACCCCAGCGTCCAGTCCGCCAGCAAAGTCGCCCTGCTTGAAGCGCGGAGCGATGGCTTCGGTGATGACGCGTTTGGCCGCCAAGTCGGGGACTGCACCTTCCAGTGTTTTGGCGACTTCGATACTCACTTTATGATCGTCTTTCGCCACCACCAGAAGCAAACCATCACCAATCTGCTTGCGCCCAATTTTCCAGGTGTCGGCGACGCGGTTGGCGTAACTGGCAATATCCTCGGGTTGGGTGGTGGGCACCAGCAGCAACACGATTTGCGCACCGGCGCTTTGTTCAAAGGTGCTTAGCTTGCTTTCCAGTTGTTGCAACTGCTGGGCGCTCAGCGTGTTGGTGGTGTCCATGACACGCCCGGTGAGCGCCGGCACCGCCTGTTGCGCAAACGCGGGCGCGAGCGACAGCAGGAGTACCCAGCACAGACCCGCTAGCCAGCGGCCAAAAAATGACCAGCTCGACCAGGGAAGCAGCACGGGCACGGATGGCTCCGGACTAGAGCAAGCTATTTCTTGTTGAAATCGACCACTGGCGGGGCGCTGATGGCGGCCTCATTCTGCACGGCGAAGCTGGGCTTGGTCTGGTAGCCGAACACCATGGCAGTGAAGTTGCTGGGGAAACTGCGGGTCAGCACGTTGTATTCCTGCACCGCCTTGATGTACCTGTTGCGCGCCACCGTGACACGGTTCTCGGTCCCCTCCAACTGGACCCGCAGATCCCGAAACCCCTCATTCGCTTTCAGGCTGGGGTATCGCTCCGACACCACCATCAGACGACTCAAGGCTGATCCCAGTTCGCCTTGCGCGGCCTGGAACTTCTGAAACGCTTGCGGATCGTTCAAGGTCTCCGGCGTTACCTGGATCGACGTGGCCTTGGCGCGCGCCTCTATCACCTTGGTCAGCGTTTCCTGTTCGAACGCGGCCTCGCCTTTGACCGTGGCCACAATATTGGGTACCAGATCGGCGCGGCGTTGGTACTGATTGAGCACTTCGCTCCAAGCCGACTTGGTTTGCTCATCGAGGCGTTGAAAATCGTTATAGCCGCACCCTACCAGGGTAAGTGCGCTCATCAGGATCAGAAGCCAGCGTGTCATAGGTAACTCCAACTTGTGAAACGTAACAGTAGCACAAACCAGGCACCCGATCACGATTTCCATTGAACAAAGGTTTGCCTTGACAAGAACCTGCGCCGATTTCGCGGCAAAATGAAAGTCAATCTTCACAACCCGTATCATGTTCAAAGCCCAAAAACATGCGGCCATCGGCAGTCGGTCAGTCGACCCCATTGAAGCCTCTTCTGACGCCGCGTAGCGCCATGGACGAGATCGTCAAACAAGCCTTGGCCAAATGGCCCAATGTGCCTTATTGCTACGGCTGGCTGGGTCTGGACGCGCGCGGTAATTGGTATCTGCGCGACGACAGTGTTCAGGCCCGGGGACCTTTTTCAACGGACATGGCGCAGAGCAAAGGCTCACTGTTGAAGCACGAGAAACTGATCGACTTCATAGGACGCAACTACCAAGCGGATACACAGGGGCAATGGTTCTTTCAGAATGGTCCGCAACGCGTTTATGTGGAACTGGAAACCACGCCCTGGATCTGGCGTGTGAATGGTGATTTGTCGGTGCAGGACCAGACCGGCGCAATGGTTCGTGTGCAAAGTTGTCTGCTGGACGAGAACGGCCGCCTGTACCTGCAAACCGATGCCGGCTTCGGTCTGGTCCATAGCCTGGACATGGTTCATGCGGCAGACGCCGTCGAACAGGGCTTGTGGGCTCCGCAGGAGGTGCTTAGTGCCGACTTGCCGCGTCGTTTCGGCTATGTGACGAGCCCGCAAAGGCGGCAGGGAAAGATGTCTCAGGCGTAGTCCGCGCCTGGGCCAAGGAGAAAAAAAGCCGGTCCATGACCGGCTTTTGCGGCTGGCTCGCAGCCAGCTTATTTGGCCGCTGAAGCCGCCGCAGATGCCGCCTCAGCCGGAGCCACAGGTGCCTTGGGTTCCTCGAACTTGGCACCGGCGGCGTTGGCCATGTAAACCACGGCGCGGCCGATTTCCAGCGTTTCAAAGTTGCCGCCGCCCTGCGGGGCCATGGCATTCTTGCCTTTGACGGCGGAGTTCAACAGTGCCTCATAGCCGGTCTTGATGCGCGGTGCCCAGGCAGTAGCGTCACCGAACTTGGGTGCGCCGACCAGCCCGGCACTGTGACAAGTGGTGCACTGGGCCTTGAAGACTTCTTCACCGGTCTTGAGTTGCCGGTTGGCGTCGCGAATTTCGATGCTGCCAATTTTCTGGATGCGGGCCGCCACGGCTTGCTCAACGTCCACTGCGCCAGCGGCCGGTTTGTCGCCTGAGGTCACGTAGTACACGATGCCGATAATCACGAATATGGGGAGTACAAACGAGAAGAAAACAGTAAGCAGCAACTGCTTGGGGTTTTTGATAGGCCCGCTGTGGGCCTCATCGTCAACTGGGGCGTGGTGGTTGTCACTCATGGTGTTCTCGGGTGGGGCGTGAAAGGAGCCGCGATTATAGCGGCCACCCCTGCGAAAGCACCTACAATGCTGGCTCGGGAAAGCGGCTGTAGCTCAGTGGATAGAGTATTGGCCTCCGAAGCCAAGGGTCGTGGGTTCGATCCCCGCCAGCCGCACCATTACAAGGCGCTATCAAGCAGATTGGCAGCGCGTTCCTGATCGTCATTGGCCTGGCCCTGATGCCAGCCACGGAGTGTCCAGCCATCCGATTGGCACTTTGGGGTTACCCGCGTAAAACCGAAAAATCCAAGCTGCCTGTCTTTCGAATTGCCCTGCCGGACGGCAGGGCTTTTGAGGAAGCACGATCAGCTTGCTGAATTGCCGTACGCGACGGTTGACATAGGTCAAAGAAGTAATTCAAAAGGTAGTTAGCATTTACCGTTGGAGGCTGCTATGTTTGATCAACCCATCAGAAACATCATGGAGAAGAAGAAATTTCTTACTGCTCCACCAGAGACAACCGTTAGTAATGCCGCCAAGCTGATGGCACACAAAAATGTCGGCGCCGTCTTGGTCGTCGAAGGCGAACGTCTGGTCGGTATTTTTTCCGAGCGCGACGTCGTGTTCCGCGTCATTGCACAGGGGCTGGATGCCAAAATCACCAAGCTGACCGAGGTCATGACCAAGGAGCCCAAGACGCTGGAGCCCGGCAGATCCTACGGACATGCCCTGCTTCTGATGCAGGAGAACGGTTTTCGCCATGTCCCGGTGGTTGAGAATGGCCGCCCGATTGGCATCGTCTCGTCGCGCAATGCGATGGACCCTGATCTGGAAGAGTTTGTTTTTGAAGAACGGCGGCGCGAACACCATCGCTAGCGGTCTGAATTACGGGGCGTGGCAAGGGTTAGCAGCATGGCGTCGCCATAGCTGAAAAAGCGGTAATTTTCGGCAATCGCGTGCCGGTACAAGGCCATGATATGGTCGTAGCCGGCAAACGCGCTCACCAGCATCATCAGGCTGGATTTGGGCAGGTGAAAGTTGGTCACCAGCAGGTCCACCAGTTTGAAGTCAAAGCCCGGCGTGATGAAAATACGCGTGTCGCCTATGGTTTGGCCGCTGGCCGGATCCCCGTCTTTCATTGAATTTGCCCAGGATTCCAGTGCCCGCACGGTGGTGGTGCCAACCGCCACCACGCGGCCACCGCGGGCGCGGCAATCGGCAATCGCGCGCTGGGTGGTGGCAGGCACCTCATACCATTCGCTGTGCATCTGGTGTTCGGCCAGGTTTTCGGTTTTGACCGGTTGAAAGGTACCCGCGCCCACATGCAGAGTGACGTGGGCGCGCTGGATGCCGCTAGCCTCCAGGGTGGCGAGCAGAGTGTCATCAAAATGCAGCGCTGCGGTCGGGGCGGCAACGGCACCGGGGTTTTTGGCGAACACGGTCTGGTAACGCGCTGCATCCTCAACCGAATCGGCGTGCTTGATATAGGGCGGGAGCGGCACATGGCCGTGACGTTCCATCAGCGTATAGGGATCGTCGCCGGCTTCGTTGCTGAGCACGAATCGAAAAAGCGCCCCGTTGGCGTCCGGCCAGCGGCCCAGCAGCGTGGCCTGCAACTTGTCATGGCTGCCGGGCGCACCGGTCAGAGTCACCGTGGTGCCGGCTTCCGGCTTTTTGCTGACCCGCATTTGGGCTGCCACCCGATTGCCGCCAAGTACCCGCTCTATCAAAAGTTCGAGCTTGCCGCCGCTGGGTTTTTCTCCGAAAAAGCGAGCCTTGATGACCTTGGTATCGTTAAAGACCAACAGATCGCCGCGGCGCAGTTGGGCCGGCAGATCCCGAAAAATCCGGTCCACCGGTGTTGCACCGGTGCCGTCGAGCAGGCGCGAACCGCTGCGCTCCGCGGCAGGGCGCTGGGCGATCAGCGCTTCGGGTAACACGAAGTCGAAGTCGCTCAAGGTGAAAGGGCGGGCGGCGCGGGGCACAGACGTTGACATGATGCTTGAGGGTCGGACAAACCCGTACCAAGTTGAAAGATCAGGACCGAATTGTCCCATGTCTGAAGAGGCGATATTGCCATTGCCGTCGAACGGGAAAGTGGTTTAACCGGGTGCCGGGCTGGCGCAGGCCCCAACATTGGAAGGAACAGGCAAAATCCAAGCATGAATCTGCAAGCTGCCAAATTGCCGACGCCACCTCTGACCGGCCCGCAAAAGGCGTTGCGCAAGCTCGGTCTGCTGCGGCCGATTGACCTGGCGTTGCACTTGCCGCTGCGTTACGAAGATGAAACCCGGATCGTCAAATTGTGCGATGTACGCGATGGCGATCTGGCTCAGATCGAGGGCGTGGTAACCGCCTGCGAAGTGCGCGCCATGGGTCGCCGCCAGTTGCTGGTGACGGTTGACGATGGTTCCGACACTTGCACGCTGCGCTTCTTCAGCTTTTACCCGTCACAGCAACAGGCCTTGGCGGTAGGCAAGCGGATCCGGGCACGCGGCGAAATCAGGGGTGGCTTCCTGGGGCGGCAGATGATGCACCCGGCATTCAAGGCCGCGGGGGGCGACTTGCCCGTGGCACTCACGCCGATCTACCCCAGCGTCGCCGGTCTGCCGCAGGCGTATTTGCGGCGCGCGGTGCAAGGGGGGCTGGTCCGTGCAGATCTGGCGGAAACGCTGCCACTCTCAAATTTGAAAGGCGTCGGCCTGGACTCCCCATGGAGCCTGCGTGAGTCCCTGTTTTTTTTGCACAACCCGACGCCCGACGTGAAACTGGCGACGCTGGAGGACCACAGCCACCCCGCTTGGCAACGGCTCAAGCTGGAGGAGTTACTGGCCCAGCAACTATCGCAATTGCAGGCCAAACGCGAGCGCGCCGGGCTGCGTGCACCAGTGCTGAAAACGGTGCAGCAGCCGGCTGAACGGGGCCTGCCTCTGCCGCAGCAATTGCTTGCGGCGCTGCCGTTTGTGCTGACGCCGGCGCAGCGCCGCGTGAGCGAGGAAATCAAACGCGACCTGGCGCGTCCGGTGCCCATGCACCGGCTGCTGCAAGGCGACGTCGGTTCCGGAAAAACCGTGGTGGCGGCGCTGGCTGGGGCCATTTGCGTGGACGCTGGCCGGCAGTGCGCCTTGATGGCACCGACCGAAATTCTGGCCCAGCAGCACTTCTCCAAACTGATAGGCTGGCTCGAACCTCTGGGCGTCAAAACGGCCTGGCTGACGGGTAGCCAAAAAGCCAAGGAGCGGCGTCAGATGCTGGCGCTGATTGCCAGTGGCGAGGCTTCCTTGGTGGTGGGCACGCATGCCATCATCCAGGACAAGGTCCAGTTCAAAAACCTGGCGTTGGCCATCATTGACGAGCAACACCGCTTTGGCGTGGCGCAGCGATTGGCGCTGCGCGGCAAGCTCGACGAGAGCGATCAGGAGCCCCATCTGCTGATGATGACCGCCACCCCGATCCCCCGCACGCTGGCCATGAGTTACTACGCCGACCTGGATGTCTCCACCATCGATGAGCTACCGCCGGGACGCACGCCCATAGTCACCAAGCTGGTGAGCGACACGCGCCGCGAGGAGGTGATAGCGCGCATCAGCGCCCAGTTGGCGCAAGGCAGACAGGTGTATTGGGTCTGTCCCCTGATTGAAGAGAGCGAAGCGCTCGATCTGGTCAATGCCACCGAGACGCACGCGCAACTGAGCGCGGCTTTGCTAGGCGCTCCGGCCTACCGGGGGGCGCCAGTACGGGTCGGTTTGCTGCATTCACGCATGTCGGCAGCCGAGAAAAAAGCGGTGATGGCCCTGTTCACCAGTGGCCAATTGGGTGTGCTGGTCAGTACCACGGTCATCGAAGTCGGGGTCGATGTGCCCAATGCCTCCCTGATGGTGATCGAGCATGCGGAGCGCTTTGGCCTGTCGCAGTTGCACCAGCTGCGCGGCCGGGTCGGGCGCGGCGCGGCGGCATCGGCCTGCGTGCTGCTGTATTCCACCGGTGATGCCTCCCGACTCGGTGAAACGGCACGCGAGCGTCTCAAAGCGATGGTCGAGACCGACGATGGTTTCGAGATCGCCCGGCGCGATCTGGAAATTCGGGGCCCCGGCGAGTTTCTGGGCGCCCGCCAGTCGGGCGCGGCCCTGCTGCGCTTTGCCGACCTGGCAACCGACACGGCGCTGCTGGCGTCGGCGCGCCGCCTGGCATCCGTGATGCTTGACCAGTATCCTGAACTGGTCGACCAGCACATCGCGCGCTGGTTGGGCGGCAAAGCGGATTATTTGAAGGCCTGAGGCGGGCTTGCGACACCCGTATAGGCTTACGCACCATGCTTCGTTTGACCCAAGCCCCCAACCTGGCGATCGCCACGCTATGGGCCGACGCCCTTGCCGCCGAGGGCATAGTCACCAGCGTGCAGCGTCAGTACCTGGCGGGTGTGGCCGGCGAACTGCCGCCGGATCAATGCCTGCCGGAGGTCTGGATTGCGCATCCGGCGCAGGAGCCCCGGGCGCGTGAACTGCTGTACCACTTGCAGCATGTGCCGCAGCGTCGCTGGCACTGTGGCTGTGGCGAACTGGTGGAAGGCGGTTTCGAGCAGTGCTGGAATTGCGGCAGCTTGATGCCGCGCTGAGGCGACTGCGCACTGGTAGGACAATAGCGCCATGACCCTGACCGAACTCAAGTACATCGTGGCGGTGGCGCGTGAGCGCCATTTTGGCAAGGCGGCGGACGCTTGCTTTGTGTCCCAGCCGACGCTGTCGGTGGCCGTCAAGAAACTCGAGGAAGAGCTGGACATCAAACTGTTCGAGCGCAGTGCCAACGAGGTTTCGGTGACCCCGCTGGGGGAAGAAATTGTGCGCCAGGCGCAAAGCGTGCTGGAGCAGGCGGCCAATATCAAGGAGATTGCGAAGCGCGGCAAGGACCCGCTATCCGGCTCTCTCACGCTGGGCTTGATCTACACCATAGGCCCGTACCTGCTGCCCGATCTGGTGCGTCAGATAATTGCCCACACGCCACAAATGCCGCTGATTCTGCAGGAAAATTTCACTGTCAAGCTGCTTGAGATGTTGCGTACCGGCGAGCTCGACTGCGCCATTTTGGCCGAGCCTTTCCCGGATGCCGGTTTGGCCATTGCCCCTCTCTACGACGAGCCCTTTTTGGCAGCGGTTCCCAGTCATCACCCGCTGGCCCAGCACGACCAGGTCAGCACCGAGGAACTGAAACGCGAAACCATGCTGCTGCTGGGCAGTGGTCATTGTTTTCGCGACCATGTGCTGGAGGTCTGCCCGGAGTTTGCCCGCTTTTCCAACCAGACTGAGGGCATTCGCAAGAACTTCGAAGGCTCGTCCCTGGAGACCATCAAGCACATGGTGGCGGCCGGCATGGGCGTCACGCTGGTGCCGCGCCTGAGCGTGCCGAAAGAAGCGCTGACGCCCAAGCCGCGGCGCAAGCGCGATGAAGATCCCTATATCAAATACCTTCCCTTTGCCGGCGATCCACCAACCCGGCGCGTGGTGCTAGCCTGGCGCCGCAGCTTTACCCGTTACGAGGCCATTGCCGCCTTGCGCAACGCGATTTACGCTTGCGAGTTGCCGGGCGTGACGCGTTTATCTTGAGAGTCATGGCGTGAAATCTATTTATCCCCGTCTTGTCCTGTACCACGATCTGGTTCGCTGGAACCGCCCGGCCGGCTGGCTGCTGTTGCTGTGGCCGACCTTGAGCGCGCTGTGGATTGCCGCCAACGGCTTTCCGGGCTGGCATCTGCTGTCGGTATTTACCTTGGGTACTATTTTGATGCGCAGTGCCGGTTGCTGCTTCAACGACGTGGCCGACCGCGAATTCGACCGGCATGTCAAACGCACGCAAGCGCGCCCGGTAACCACCGGTGCCGTGTCGGTCAAAGAGGCGCTGCTACTGGGTTCCGTGCTGGCGCTGTTGGCTTTTGGGTTGGTGCTCAGCACCAACGCCGCGACCATCGGCTGGTCGTTCGCGGCGCTCGCCATCGCCTTGATCTACCCTTACGCCAAACGATTTTTTGCAATGCCGCAAGCGGTGTTGGGCGTGGCCTTCAGCTTTGGCATTCCGATGGCTTTTTCCGCGGTGCAGGCCACGGTTCCGCTGCTGGCCTGGGTCTTGCTGCTGGGCAATCTGTTCTGGGTCCTGGCCTACGATACCGAGTACGCCATGGTGGACCGGGATGACGACCTGGCCATTGGCATGAAAACATCGGCCATCACCTTGGGCCAATGGGACGTTCCGGCGGTGATGCTCAGCTATCTTGTCTATTTGGTGGTTTGGGACGTGGCGCTCATGCCGTATGCGCAAGGCACCTGGTCTTACCTGGCATTTACGCTGGCCTTTGGGCAGGTGGCATGGCATTACACCTTGATCCGCAGCCGCTCGCGCGCCGGTTGTTTCAAGGCATTTCGCCTGAACCACTGGCTCGGCTTCACCCTGTTTGCCGGTATCGCGGCGAGTTACGCCTTGAAGTGAAAATACCGCCCGGGTCGGCGGCTTGGGTAGGCAAGGGCAGCCGTTTTTTCAACGCTGCGCCGGCACCGCGAGGATCACTGCGTTGGCGCGCTGCTGGATTTTTTGGCTTTGGCCTTTTTCTTGGCTTTCGACTTGGCCTTGGCTTTGGCTTTACTGCCTTTCTTGGCATGTTTGACCTGGGTCGTCGTTGCAGCCGATGCCGGAGTGGAGATGACAGCCAGCGGCATGGCGATCAAGGCGGCGCTGATGAGCGCGGTAAGCAGTTTTTTCATGAATCGGTCCTGTCGGTAAAGAAGAGGTGGGTCGCCGTCGCGCACTCGCGGTCGGATGACCGTGAGCACGAGCCCTTGTAACGTTTGGCAGCCACTGCCGGTTTACTCTCAGGCAGCGCCAAACTCATCGCCCAGTTCCTTGGCGCGTTGGCGCGCGGCGTAAATCGCGTTGATCAACTGGGCTTGAACGTCATCGTCTTCCAGCGACGAGAGGGCGGCATAAGTGGTGCCGCCTTTGGAGGTGACGCGCTGGCGCAAGACTTTGGGCGGCTCGCTGGCGCTGCGTGCCAGCTCACCGGCGCCAATGAAGGTGGCCACGGTCAAGCGGTGGGCTTGCTCGCGCGTGAGACCCATTTCGGTGCCGGCGGTGGTCATGGCCTCCATGAAATAGAACATGTAGGCCGGGCCGGATCCGGACAAGGCGGTCACAGCGTCCAGTTTTTCCTCGGCGTCCAGCCACAGAAACTCGCCGGTGGTCGCCATCACTTGGCCAACCCAGTCTTTGTCTTGGCTGCTCACTGCCGGCCGCGCGAACAGGGCGCTGATGCCTTTGCCGATCAGGGCCGGCGTATTGGGCATGGCGCGCACCACGCGCTCGGTGCCCAGCCAGCGTGCGATGCTGTCGCTGCGAATACCTGCCGCCACGCTCAGGTGCAAGGCGTTTGAGGTGTGCGGGCAAGCCAGCAGCGCGGCCTCCTTGAAGGTTTGCGGCTTGACGGCCCAGATGAGCATGTCGGCCTGATCTAAAAACCTGCCGGGCTGCGCCTGGGCGCTCAGCCCGTAGCTGTTTTTCAGTTTTTCCCGGGCCGGGGCAAACGGTTCCACCACGTCAATTTGGCTCGCTGCAAAGCCCTGGCCGATCAAACCGCCGATGATGGCGCTGGCCATGTTGCCGCCGCCTATGAATGCAATACGTTTGCTCATGAATCTCCTTGGGGATCACCACACGCTGTGGTGTTAACGCGAGAGTCTAATCAAAGTACGGTTTGTCTGACCGCATGCTCCCAGCGTTCCATCAATTCTTTGGCGCGCTCGGTCTCCAGTGTTGGCAAAAAGCGCCGTTCCGGTCGCCACAGCGCGCTCAGTTCGTCGGTGCTCTGGTAGACGCCGATGGCCAGGCCCGCCAGGTAGGCGGCGCCGAGCGCCGTGGTTTCGGTGACTGCCGGACGCACCACCGGAATGCCCAGCAAATCGGCCTGGAACTGCATCAGCAGATCATTGACGCAGGCGCCGCCGTCGACCCGGAGTTCGGCCACTGTGGCGTCGCCCGCCGCCACGGCGTCCCGGCTCATGGCTTGCAGCAGGGCGGCGCTTTGATAGGCAATGCTCTCCAGCGCCGCGCGCGCAATGTGCGCCAGGGTGGTGCCGCGCGTCAGGCCGGTAATGGTGCCGCGGGCATCCGGCTTCCAGTACGGGGCGCCCAAGCCGGTGAAGGCGGGCACCACCATCACGCCGCCGGCGTCCGGCACGCTTTCGGCCAGCGCCTGCACTTCGCTGCTGCTGGGGATGGCGCGCAAGCCGTCGCGCAGCCATTGCACCACGGCACCACCGACGAACACGCTGCCTTCAAGGGCGAACGCGGGCTGCGAGTAGGGTTGCGCCGCGCTGGTCGTGATCAAGCCGTTGTCAGAGGTTCGGGACTGGTCCCCGGTGTGCATCAGCATGAAGCAACCGGTGCCATAAGTGTTTTTGACCATGCCGGCCTTGAAGCAGGCCTGGCCGAACAAGGCGCTTTGCTGGTCGCCGGCGACACCGCCAATCGGAATGGCATGACCCAGCAGCGTGGGGCTGACCTCGCCGTACAGGGCGCTCGATGGTTTGACGCTGGGCAGCATGTTGGCCGGAATGTCCAGCGCCTGCAGCAACGCCGGGTCCCACTGGTTGCTGTGGATATTGAACAGCATGGTGCGCGACGCATTGCTGACATCGGTGGCGTGAACAGCGCCGCCGGTGAGGCGCCAGATCAGCCAGCTATCGACCGTGCCGAACAGCAGTTCGCCATCGGCCGCTTGCTGGCGCGCCACTGGCACATGGTCCAGCAGCCATTTCAGCTTGGTGCCGGAAAAATAAGCATCCACCCGCAATCCGGTTTTGGCCTGGATCATGTCGGCCAGGCCGCGCTGGCGCAGGGCAACGCAAGTGGGTTCGGCGCGCCGGTCCTGCCAGACGATGGCATGGTGAATTGGCAAGCCGGTGAGCCGGTTCCAGACCACCGTGGTTTCACGCTGGTTGGTGATGCCGACTGCGCGCACGTCGCGAGCCTGAATGCCGGCCTTGGCCAGCGCCTGGCGCGCGGTGGCAAGCTGGGTACGCCAGATCTCCTGCGGGTCGTGCTCCACCCAGCCCGGCTGCGGGTAAATTTGTGCCAGTTCCTGCTGTGCCTGCGCCACGACATGCCCTTTGGTGTTGAACACAATGCTGCGGGAGCTGGAGGTGCCCTGGTCCAGGGCAAGCAGATAAGTCATGTGGATTGTCCGGGGCTTGGATTCATGCCGGTATTTTTAACCCAAAGTGAAGGAAGAAGAGTCATAAAGCGAACAATAATTGGACCCCTCAGATTTATGTTCAAAGTGCCACCGATGACTACCGAAGTGCCGCCCCTGCCAACCCGCCGTGAGGAATTGATGGCCCGTCTTGCTGAACCGCGTCAATACGATATCGCCATTGTCGGTGGCGGCGCCACCGGCCTGGGAGTGGCGCTGGATGCGGCGGCACGTGGCTTGAGTGTCGTACTGGTGGAGTCGCATGATTTTGCCAAGGGCACATCGTCACGCGCCACCAAACTGGTGCACGGCGGCGTGCGCTACCTGGCGCAGGGCAATATTTCACTGGTGCGCGAGGCACTGCGCGAGCGCAGCACGCTGCTGGACAATGCGCCCTATCTGGCACAGCCGCTGGCCTTTGTCATGCCGTCCTACAAATGGTGGGAGACTCCTTTTTATGGCATCGGACTGACCCTGTACGACGCCCTGGCGGGTCAGGCCGGTTTGGGCCATACCGAGTTTTTGAGCCGGGCGCAAACCCTGGCCCTGTTGCCTGCCGCGCAGCCGCAAGGCCTGAAAGGTGGCGTCAAGTACTGGGACGGCCAGTTCAACGATGCGCGCCTGGCGTTGGCCTTGGCGCGCACGGCGGCGGTGCGTGGCGCCCTGCTGGTGAATTATTGCCGCGCGACCGATTTGTTGTACCAAGGTGGCAAGGTCGCCGGCCTGCTGTGCGAAGACAGTCTTACCGGCCAGGCTTACCAGATCCAGTCGCGCTGCGTCGTCAACGCCGCTGGCGTCTGGGTCGATGAACTGCGCCAGAAGGACGGCGCCGCCAACAGCACCGATGGCAGACGCCCGACCAAGCCCATGGTGGCGCCCAGCCAGGGTGTCCATATCGTGGTGGATCGCGAGTTTCTGGGCGGCGAAAGCGCTTTGATGGTGCCCAAGACCGCCGACGGCCGGGTTTTGTTTGCGGTGCCCTGGCTGGGCAAGGTGATTCTCGGCACCACCGATACGCCGCGCCATGACCTGGCGCGGGAACCGCTGCCGTTCAAGGAAGAGATCGATTTCATCCTGACCGAGTCGGCGCGTTATTTGCGGCGCGCGCCGCAACGCACCGACGTCAAGAGCGTCTGGGTTGGCTTGCGCCCGTTGGTCAAGCCGCAGGACGACGACGGCGATAACACCAAGGGTTTGAGTCGTGAGCACACGGTGTTGGTCAGCCGCAGTGGGCTGGTGACGGTGACCGGCGGCAAGTGGACCACTTACCGCGCCATGGCGGAGGACGTGTTGCGCCAGTGTGCCGCGAAGTCGCTGATCGAGAACAGAAGCGCCGGCGTGACCGTTCACTTGAAGTTGGTGGGTGCCGATGAGGCGGGCGTGGAAACACACTCCATCAGCCAGCCGCCCGGCATTCACTCGTATGGCAACGAACAGTCAAAGGTGATGAGCCTGCCGGGCGCGCAGACGCTGCTGTGCGCCGGGTTGACGGAAGCGATGGTCCGCTTTGCCGCCCGCCATGAGTACGCTGTTCACGTCGAGGATGTGCTGGCGCGCCGCTCCCGCTTGTTGTTCCTGGATGCCCGCCTGGCAAGTTCCCTGGCGGCGCGGGTGGGTGAAATCCTGTTTCAGGAAACCGGGCTGGACCCGCAGCTTGCAGCCTTTACGGAACTGGCACAACACTATTTGCGCTTGCCGGAATAGGGGGCGCCGAGCGGCACGGGTTGGCCGGTCCGCTGCGGGGCGTCTGGCGTTTACGAGAGTTTCATCACCACCATGCCAAACACGTTCGCCGCGGCGTCGGCGCGATGCGACATGTTGGAGATGTGCCGATAAACCTCGCGACGGTAAAACAGCGCCGGCAGGTCCTGTAGCGCCAGCGGCGGCGCAAACAAGTCCTTGATCGCGGCCCGGTACAAACGCTCCACCTGCCGCTCTTTTTTCCCCACTTCATGCGCGTGGTCGGTCGCCACACGCGGATTCTTGGCCAGCCGCGCAATCGCCAGTTGCAGCTCTTGCGCCTGGCCGCAGACCAGCGCCACCATGTGCCGGATGTGGTCGTCGGCGGCAACGTTGAGAATGTTCATTTCCTCCAGGGTGGTCAGCGCGTAAGTCACCATGCCCTGGTATTCGTGCGACAGGTTGAAGATATCTTCCCGGTCCAGCGGCGTGATAAGGGTTCGGTGCAACTCGTCGACCAGCACCCGGCGCAACTCGCCCGAATCATCTGCCAGGGTGCGCAATTGCTGCACCGCGGCGTCATTGACCTGGTCCAGCGACGCTTCCAGAAAGCCAACGCCCTTGACGGTATTGGCCGACTGCGCCATCAGCATCGAAACAAAGCGGTTTCCGTCCTTCACACCCAAGTCGAAAATACTCATCATCCGCCTCCCCTTTGCAATATCGCCCTTGTCATCAGGTAAACGGGCAGCGCCAGCAGGGCACACAGCGGCAGCGTCAACAGCCAGGCCAGCGCAATCTCGCCCAGCACGGCCCAGCGTACTTTGGAGCGCCGCTCGGCAGCACCGGCGCCGGCGATCGCCATGCTGGTGACCTGGGTCGAACTCACCGGCCCGCCGACCACCGACGCCGCCAGGATGACCATGCCGGAGGCCAGTTGCGCGCTGAAACCGTGGATCGGACGCACACGGTAGAGGCCCAGGCCCAGCGTGCGTATCAGGCGCGAGCCCCCAAGCGCCGTGCCCAAGGCCATGGCGCTTGCGCACAGCGTAATGAGCCACCAAGGGACCGTGAAGCTGGGTGTATAGCCGAGTATCAGCAGGCCCAGGGCCAGCACCCCCATGGTTTTTTGCGCGTCGTTGGCACCGTGGCTCAGGGCCAGTGCGGTGGCGGTAACGATTTGCGCGCGCGACAGCAGCAGATTTGCCTTCGGGCTGGCCGCGCGCAGCAGCCAGCGCGTGGCCAGCATGACCAGCAGCCCGGCCGCCAGGCCCAGCAGAGGTGCCAGCAGCAGCGCCGCTCCGATCTTCCACAGTCCGGCCGACTGGATCGCCCCGGGGCCAGCCTCCATCAGCGCCGCGCCCAGCATGCCGCCCAGCAAGGCATGTGAGGAACTGACGGGAATGCCGAAATACCAGGTGACAAAGTCCCACAGGCAGGCGCTGACCAGTGCTGCCAGCAGCACCGCGATGCCGATCGCCTGCGGACGAACCACTTCCGTGCCAACGGTGTGCGCCACCGCGACGCCCAGCAGAAAGGGTCCGGCCAGGTTGGCCAGAGAGGTCAGGGCGAGCGCGCCGCGCCCGCTCATGGCGCGCGAAGCGATGATGGTGGCGACGACGTTGGCGCCGTCGTGAAAGCCATTCAGAAAGTCGAACAGCAAGGCCAGCACGAACAGGGTCACCAGCAGAATAAAGGGCGACATGGTCAGGATCTGCGCGCGGGTCGCGTCAGCCGAACAACCCGCCAACCCGCGTGCCGGCAATCCGGTTCACGACGTACAGGCTGGCCGCGCAAACAGCGATCAGGATCACGCCCAGGGCGGCCGCCTGGCTCTGCGAGCCGGCGATGTAGAAGGTGAAGATGCCGAACGGAATCATCTCCCAGCCACCCAGTGTCAGGAAGATGGTGGCCGAGGCCTCCTGGATCGACATGATGAAGGAGAACAGTGCGCCGACCAGAATGCCCTTCCAGACCAGCGGCACCGTGATGTCGCGGAAGGTGCGCAGCTTGGAGGCGCCAACGTTGGCGGCCGCCTCTTCCATCGCCGGGTGCACCAACTGCAAAGAGGAGAAGCTGCCGCGCACGGTGTAGGGCAAACGCCGCACCGCCAGCACCAGCGGCAGGACGATCCACATGCCGGTCAGCGGGATGCCGATCAAAGGCAGCGGGACATTGAAGGCGCGGATGTAGGCGATGCCGATGGCCGTGCCGGGAATGGCCAGAATCAGTGTCGTCAACGCGTCCATCGTCTTGCGCCCAGGAGCCCTTGTGCGCGCCATGATCCAGGCCATAGGCACGCCCACAATCAGGCACAGCAGCAAGGCCAGCCCGGCGTACAGGAAGGAATTGACGATGAACTTGGGCGTATCGATGCTGACCGCCTTGAAGAACTCCAGCGTGTAGTTGACAGGGAATGGCGTCAGCGCCCAGCCGCGCCCGACTGCCGCAAACATGACTCCGGCCTGGGGAATGACGCAGACCAGCATCAGCAGCGAGAGTACGCCCACCGCCAGCCAGCGCTTGACCGGCCCCAGGCGGCGCCGTTCCACCTTGGAATAGGCCAGCGAGCTGTAATCCTTGATCGCCACGTACTGGCGTGCCGCCAGCACGAAGACGATCGCCAGCAGCACCAACAGGGCCGAGATGACGATGCCCATGCGGAAGATCTTGCGATCGACAAACTGCATGATGTTGAGGTAGGCCTGCGGCGCCAGCAGGTCTTGCACGCCCAGCACCAACGGCGTGATGAAGTCGGCAAAGGTCCAGATGAACACCAGCAGCGCACCGGAGACGTAGCCCGGCGTCGTCAGCGGCAAGGTGATGCTCCAGAAGCGTTTCCAGCCGTTGGCTCCCATGCCTTGCGCCGCTTCCTCCAGCGTCGGGTCGACCTTGGCCAGCGCGTCCAGAATGCTCAGTGTCATCATGGGGAATAGGTGCACCGTCTCCACCAGCAGGATGCCGTGCATGCCGTACATGAAATTGATGGGTTGTTGCATGCCGAACCAGTCCATCAGCAGGATGTTGACGGTGCCGGCGCGTCCCAGGATAAAGACAAAACCCAGCACCCCCACCAGCGGCGGCAGGATCATCGGTGTCATGGTCAGGTAGGAGAACAGCGTGCGGTAGGGAAAGTCGTAACGCACGATCAGAAAAGCCACCGCGATCCCGATCACCGAGGTCGTGACGACCGCCGCCAGGCCTAACGCCATGGAGCGCCAGAACGCGCGCAAATAAAACGAGTCGGTGAAAAAGTCCTGAAAGTTGCGCAGCGTGAACTGCCCCATTTCATTGGTGACAGCGTCATAAAAGATGCGGGTCAGCGGATACAGCACGAACAACAGCAGGAAGGCCCAGATCAGGCCAAAGCCGAATACCGACAGGGGTGCCCGCGGCAGTTTCATGATCAGGCTGCAATCGCCACTGTGCTGGCGGCCTCGAAGCTGACCGTCACCGGCGTACCGGTGGGCCGCGGGTCGTGGTGCCAGGGATCGCGGATGTCCACCTTGAACAGGATGCCCTGCCCCAGGTCGACGTCATAACGCACGGTGTGACCCAGATAGGCGGCAAAGGCGATGCGGCCCTGGACCTGGTTATGCCCGGCTGCGCTGGCGCCGTCCAGAGCGGCGTTCTCCGGACGAATGGAAAGCACGCACGGATCGCCCGGCTGCAAGTGCTGATTCATCAGCGTGCTGAATTCGCCCAGCGCGGTTTTCACGCGCAAATGGCGTTGCGGTGAATCGGCTGCGACCACTGCTTCCACGCGACCCTCGATCAGGTTGTTGATGCCGATGAAATCCGCCACAAAGCGGTTTTCCGGTCGTTCGTACAAGGCCTTGGGCGGGCCGATCTGCAACACCCGGCCCTGGTTGAAGACCACGATGCGGTCGGACAGCGTCAGCGCCTCTTCCTGATCGTGTGTCACATAGACGGTGGTAATGCCCAGCTCTTTCTGCAGCTTGCGAATCTCGGCGCGCACCTGGATCCGGACTTTCGCGTCCAGGTTCGACAGGGGTTCGTCCAACAGCAGGATCCGGGGGTTCAGGACCAGCGCTCGCGCCAGCGCCACGCGCTGTTGTTGGCCGCCGGAGAGTTGACCGGGATAGCGGTCCGCCAAACCGGACAGCCTGACCTTTTCCAGCACCGCGCCAATGCGCTGGGCAATCTTGTCCTGGGGCTGCTTGCGCAGCTTGAGTCCGTAGGCGGCATTTTCGAACACCGTCATGTGCGGCCACAGCGCGTAGTTCTGGAACACCATGCCGATGCCGCGCTCATGCGGCGGCAAATCGTTGACCAGCCGGTCGTCAAACAGCACCTGACCGCCGTCCGGCGGATTGAACCCTGCAATCAGGCGCAGCAGCGTGGTCTTGCCGCAGCCCGAGGGACCCAGGAGAGTGAACAACTCACCCTCCTCGATGGAGAAGCTGACGTGGCTCACGACCTCCTGCTTGCCAAAACTCTTGCACAGATCCTGCACCGTGATGCGCATGCCTTACTCCCCGTGCCTCCTTGCCGGCGCTGCGGGCACTAGCGCTTGAGTTGATCCCAGACCGACTCGATGTCCTTGCGGAACTGTTCGTTCACCTGCTCGTAGCGGCCCTGGGCCTTGTCATCTTCGTAGATGTTGGTCACGTCGATGTCAAAGTAGGAGCGGATGCCGCCGGTGAATTCGACCGCCATTTCGGCACGCGAACCGGCTGCGCCCTGCACGCGGAACTTCGGTGTGATGGGAAAGACACCCCGTTCCATGGCCACCCTCTGGCCGCGCTCGGACAGCAGGTATTCGATGAAGGCGCGCGCCGCCTTGGGGTGTTTGGCCCCGGCCAGGACCGCTATCGGTTCGGGCGTGATCCATGCCGTCTTCGGCGCCACGAACTTGATGTCAAAACCGGCCAGTCGGTCTTCGAAGGCCATGTAGCTAGGTACCGCAAAGCCGGCGGCGAACTCGCCCCGTGCCACCACCGAAGGCACGTCGCGGCTGCGGGCCGTGAACATGCCGGTGTTGGCGCCCAGGCGCTTGAGCCAGGCCCAGCCTTTTTCGTCGCCGTCACGTTGCAGGATCACCTCGTAAGTGGCGTGGCTGCTGCTGGAGCGGCTGGGGGCGCACTGCGCCACCTGGCCTTTGAGTTTGGGGTGCAGCAAGTCGTCCCAGTCCTTGGGCTCGGGCACCCCCAGACGCTTCAGAACCGTCGGCTGGTACACCAGGCCATAGGGCTCCAGCACGGTCCCGGTCCAGAAGCCTTTCGGGTCTTTCAGGTAGATCGGTTTGGGCTTGCCGATGGTGGCTGGAATGGCGTCCATCACAGCCTTCGGCAGCTCCAGCCGGACCAGCAGCTTTTGCTCCGCCAGCTTGTCAAACAGCGCGCTCTCGCCACCCCAGAAAATATCGACCTCCGGGCGTCCCTTCCATTCCAGGATGCGCCCGTAGGCGACTGGCGTTCCAGCGGCCAGGGCGCTGGTTTTGACGGTGATATTCCAGGTTTCCTTGGCGTACTTGGCAAAGTCCGCCAGTGCCGGGTCGGTCAGGGTCTTGGCGACCGGCGTGATGAGGACCAGTTCGTCCTCGATGACAGTCGCCGCTGGCTGCGCCGAAACCAGACCCGTGGCCAGTGAGGCGGCAGCAATCGCAATGGCAAGTTTTTTCAGGTAATAGAGCATGGCATCCCCCAACTTTTCATGAACAAGAGCGTCAATACGGGAGCACACTCTACGCACGGTGCCAGTCGCTCCCTTGATTATTCTCAAGCCCGGAGCAACTCTCAGCCCTAGAGTGAGAGGGCCATGTTTTTCAAAGCGTTGCCGTGAACCAGACCGCCTCCGCGCCGGCGGATCCGCTCTACCTGGCGATTGACCAGGGCACCCATGCCAGCCGTGCGCTGGTGTTCGATCGGCGCGGGCAGGCGCTCTCCAGCGGCACGGTGGCGGTGTCCCTCAGCCAGCCGCGGGACGATTGGGCCGAGCAGGACGGCAACGAGCTGGTGGCCTCGGTACAAACGGCGGCCCGGCAGGCCTTGCTGGCGTTGGGTGAGCGCGCTCAGGACGTGGTGGCGGCCGGTCTGGCCAGTCAGCGCGCCAGTGCCATCTGTTGGGATAGGCTCAGCGGCCAGCCGCTGTCTCCCGTTTTCAGTTGGCAGGACAGACGCGCCCACGCCTGGATTGACCAGTTGCAGGCGCACGGCGAGGCGGTGCATCGCAAGACCGGTTTGTTCCTTTCTCCCCACTACGGTGCCAGCAAGCTGCGCTGGGCGTTGGACCACCTGCCGGCCGTGCGTCAGGCGCTGGCGGCGAAGACCTTGTGCTGGGGGCCGCTGGCCAGCTTTCTGGTGTTTCGCCTGTGCCGCGAGCGGCCGTTGCTGGCCGACCCGCAATGCGCCGCACGCACGCAACTGTGGAACTTGCAGACTCATGACTGGGACCCCGAACTGCTGGCGCTGTTCGGTCTGCCGGCCGGGTTCTTGCCGCGCAGCGTGCCGACCTGCCATGCCTGGGGCACGCTGGAAGCGGGGGCGGCCGATATTCCCCTCACGGCGGTCAATGGCGATCAGTCGGCCGCCGTCTTTGCCTTTGGCTGGCCCGAGGTCGATTCGGCCTACATCAACATTGGGAGCAGCGCCTTCGTGCAGCGCGCGCTACTGGCCTTTCCCGGCCACGTGCCGCGCCAGCTCACAGGCATCATCCTGGACGATGGCGCAACCCGCGTCTACATGGTGGAGGGCAATGTGAACGGTGCCGGTACCGCACTGGCCTGGATCAGTGGCGAGTTGGGTCTCGACCACTTGACGCAGAAGTTGCCGCAGTGGTTCGAGCGCCCGGAGGAGCCGCCACTGTTTTTGAATGGCATTGCCGGCCTGGGCGGGCCCTTCTGGCAAGCCGAGTTCCCCTCGCGTTTTGTCGGCGAGGGCGAGCCCTGGCAGAAAGCCGTGGCGGTGGTCGAGAGCATTGTGTTCCTGCTGCAAGCCAATATCGAGCACATGGCTCGCTACGTTCCGGCGGCGCGGCGCATCCGCGTCAGCGGTGGCGTATCGCAGCTCGACGGCTTGTGCCAACGCCTGGCCTCGGTCAGTGGCCTGCCGGTTCACCGCCGCGACGATCCGGAAGCCAGCGCGCGCGGCATCGCCTACCTGGCGGCGCAGCGTCCAGCCGAATGGAATAACGCGGCCCATGAAGAGGTCTTCCCGGTGACGGGCGACCCGCCACTCGCCGAGCGTTACCGGCGCTGGCGCTCGCTGATGGCGCAGGCCACCGGAACCTGAGGCCATGTTGATTTTTCTCAATCCGGCACCGGGGGACGGGGCTATGGTTTGTTCATGGGGTGGCGCTGTGCCGCTCATAGATAAAGGAGAGAGTTCATGCGCACTCGCAAATTGATAGCACTTATGATGGCCTCAGCGTTGCTTTCACCGGCGCTGGTTCACGCCGAGACCGAGATCCAGTGGTGGCACTCGATGACCGGCGCCCTGAGCGATCAGCTCAACGACATTGCCAGCCAGTTCAATGCCTCGCAATCCGAGTTCAAGGTGGTGCCGGTGTACAAGGGCGGCTACGCCGAATCGATGTCCGCCGCCATCGCCGCCTACCGGGCCAAGAGTCCACCGCACATTGCGCAGGTGTTCGAGGTCGGCACCGCCACCATGATGGCGGCGCGCCAGGCCATCAAACCGGTGTACCAGGTGATGGCCGAATCGGGCGAGACCTTCGATCCCAAGAGCTACATGCCGGCGGTCACCAGCTACTACACCGACACCACGGGACGCATGCTGTCGATGCCGTTCAACAGCTCCACCACCGTTTTCTATTACAACAAGGATGCGTTCCGCAAAGCCGGATTGAATCCGGACCAGCCGCCCAAGACCTGGGCCGAAGTGGGCGAGGCCGCGAAGAGAATCAAGGACACCAACACACTGCCCTGCGGCTACACCACCGCCTGGCAGTCCTGGGTGCAGCTGGAAAATGCCAGTGCCTGGCACAACGTGGCCTTCGCCACCAAGGACAACGGCTTTGGCGGCATGGACGCGCGCCTGGTGTTCAACAACCCGCTGCTGGTGCGCCACATCGGCATGCTGGGTGACTGGGCCAAGGACGGGCGCTTCACCTACGCCGGACGCACCACCCAGCCGGAGGCCAAGTTCTACAGCGGCGAGTGCGCCATGATCACCACCTCGTCGGCGGCTTACGGCAACATCAAACGCAGTTCCAAGTTCGAGTTCGCCATCTCCGCCCTGCCCTATCACGCGGACGTCAAGGGTGCGCCGCAGAACTCCATCATCGGCGGCGCCAGCCTGTGGGTGTACGCCGGACGCAGCAAGGAGGACTACCGCGGCGTCGCCAAGTTCTTCACCTTCATGTCCTCGGCCAAAATCCAGGCCGCCTGGCACCAGGCCACCGGCTATGTGCCGATCACCACCGCGGCCTACGAGCTGAGCAAGGCCCAGGGTTTCTACGATAAGAACCCCGGCACCAATGTGGCCATCGAGCAGTTGCTGCTGAAGAACCCGACCAAGATGTCCAAGGGCATACGCCTGGGCAACCTGGTGCAGATCCGCGACATCATCGACGAGGAACTGGAAGCCGTCTGGTCCGGCAAGAAGAGCGCCAAGGCGGCGCTGGACGAAGCGGTGAAACGCGGCAACGAGGAATTGCGCAAGTTTGAGCGCGCCAACAAAGGGGCTGCCAAGTAAGACCTTGCCCATGGCTGCTGAAAAGCGCGCTTACTTCCCGGCCGGTTGGTTGCCCTACGCACTGGTGGCGCCGCAGCTGGCCATCACGCTGGTGTTCTTCATGTGGCCGGCGTCGCAGGCCATGTGGCAATCCCTGCTGGTGGAGGATTCGTTCGGCCTGAATGTGCAGTTCGTGGGCCTGCTCAATTTTCGTGAGCTGCTGGCCGACCCGTACTACTTGAACTCATTCAAGGTCACGGCCGTGTTCAGCGTGCTGATGACGGTGGGCGCGCTGCTGATTTCCCTGCTGCTGGCGGGCAGCTGTGACTACCTGGTGCGCGGCGCGCAGGTGTACCAGACCTTGTTGATCTGGCCTTATGCGGTGGCGCCGGTGGTGGCGGCGGTGCTGTGGTCGTTCATCTTCAACCCGTCGGTGGGCATTCTCACTTACGTGCTGCACAGCTGGTTCGGCGTCGAGTGGAACCACATGCTCAACGGCAACCAGGCCATGACGCTGATCATCATCGCCTCCGGCTGGAAGCAGATTTCCTACAACTTCCTGTTCTTCCTGGCCGGCATGCAGGCGATTCCGAAGTCGCTGATCGAGGCCGCCGCGATCGATGGCGCCGGACCCCTGAAACGCTTTCTCACGGTAGTGCTGCCGCTGATTTCGCCCACCACCTTCTTCCTGCTGGTGGTCAACATCGTCTATGCCTTCTTCGACACCTTCGGCGTGATTGACGCAACGACCCAGGGCGGCCCGGTGCAGGCCACGCAGGTGCTGGTCTACAAGGTGTACCACGACGGTTTCAAGGGCGGCGACCTGGGTGGCTCGGCAGCGCAATCGGTGGTGCTGATGGTGATCGTGATGGTGCTGACCGTGGTGCAGTTCAGGTACATCGAACGAAAGGTGCAGTACTGATGATCGAGAACCGGCCGGGCCTCAAGTTTTTCTGCCACGCAATGCTGCTGCTGAGCGTGCTCACGCTGGCGTTCCCGGTGTGGATTGCCTTCGTTGCCTCCACCCACACCGCCGAGCGCATGCTCACGGTGCCGATACCGTTGTGGCCGGGCACTGAACTGCTGGACAACTATCGCACCGTGCTGCTCAAGGGCGTGGCCGGCGCCAGTGCGGCGCCGGTGAGCCGCATGATGTTCAACAGCCTGGTGATGGCGCTGTCGATTTCCGTCGGCAAGATCATCATCTCGTTGCTGTCGGCGTTTGCCATCGTGTACTTCCGCTTCCCCCTGCGCATGGTGTTCTTCTGGATGATCTTCATCACTCTGATGCTGCCGGTGGAGGTGCGCATCTTCCCGACCTACAAGGTGGTGTCGGACCTGCATTTGATCAACACCTACGGCGGGCTGACGCTGCCGTTGATTGCCTCCGCCACGGCAACCTTTCTATTTCGCCAGTTTTTCATGACCATTCCGGACGAGATGATGGAAGCCGCGCGCATGGACGGGGCCAGCGCCTTGCGCTTTTTCTGGGACGTGGTGTTGCCGCTGTCGCGCACCAACATGGCTGCGCTGTTTGTGATCCTGTTCATTTACGGCTGGAACCAGTACCTCTGGCCGCTGCTCGTCACCACCGATGAGTCCATGTACACGGCAGTGATCGGCATCAAGCGCATGATCCCCGGCGGTGATGCCTCGGTCGACTGGAATCTGGTCATGTCCGCCGCCATGCTGGCCATGCTGCCACCCGCCCTGGTGGTGATCTTGATGCAGAAATGGTTCGTCAAGGGCCTGGTCGAGCAGGAGAAATGAATGGCCGCCGTTTCGATTCGCAATGTCTACAAATCCTTCGGCCCGGTCAAGGTGATTCAGGGCATTTCGATGGAAGTCGGGGACGGCGAGTTCGTGGTCATGGTGGGGCCGTCGGGCTGCGGCAAGTCAACGTTGCTGCGCATGATTGCCGGGCTGGAGAGCATCAGTTCCGGCGATATCGCGATTGGGGGGCGGGTGGTGAACCGGGTCGAGCCGAAGGACCGGGACATCGCCATGGTGTTCCAGAACTACGCCCTGTACCCGCATAAAAGCGTCTACGACAACATGGCCTACGGCCTGAAGATTCGGGGCCTGCCGAAAGACAAGATCGAGGAGTTGGTGCAGCGCGCTGCCGCAACACTGGAGTTGTCGGCCTTGCTCCAACGCGCGCCGCGCGAGCTCTCCGGCGGCCAGCGCCAGCGCGTGGCCATGGGGCGCGCCATCGTGCGCCAGCCGGCGGTGTTTTTGTTCGACGAGCCGCTGTCCAACCTGGACGCCAAGCTGCGGGTGCAGATGCGGGCTGAACTGCAGGCATTGCACCGGCGCCTTGGGACCACTACCTTGTACGTCACGCACGACCAGGTGGAGGCGATGACGCTGGCGCAGCGCATGCTGGTCATGAACCAGGGTCGTGCCGAGCAGATCGGCGCGCCACTGGAGGTGTACACGCGCCCGGCCACGACGTTCGTCGCCGGCTTCATCGGTTCGCCGCCGATGAATCTGATCCCCGGACGGATCGAGGCAGACGGCGCCGCGCTGCTCACTGAAGAGCAAGCGCGTGTGCGCCTGCCACGCACCATCGCTGCTCTCGCTGGCCGCCAAGTGTTGTTGGGCGTGCGCCCCGAGCACCTGGAGGCCTGCGACGAGGTTTCCGCGCTGCTCACGCCGATGATCAATTTCGTCGAGTTGCTGGGCTCGGATTCGCTGGTGTACGGCTACCTGGGCGCAGACAAGCGCGGCGTGCGCCTGGCGGCACGCCTGCATGCGACATCGGCGCAGGCCCATGATGGCGCGCTACCGCTGCGTTTTGAGGAGCAGCACCTGCACCTGTTCGATCCGGCCAGCGGCCGGCGGTTGGAGGCATAAGGGAGAAAACGATGGCGTCCATGGCGTCATCGGTGGCGGGGCCTTCGGCACGGCCTTGGCTTGTGTCACGCGCAGGTCGGGTCACGGCGCGCTGATCCGGGTGAGGTGCGTTCCCCGGCAATCCGCCTGCGCCGTAAGCAGGTTTGCGCGGCACTATTTGAGCGGGCCGGAACGATTACGCTTGACGGGTCTGCGAAAGGTGTGCATAATAAAGGGCTTCGCTTGAAAAAGCATGAAGTGTCTGCCCAACGGCTGTGATGTAAGTGGTTTATATCGCAAACGACGGGCCCAAGACTGACTGGCAAACGGTCGGTCGCCAACCGGAAAGTTGGCGACCTGATGGTTTCCGGTGCAAGTTGGGAATAATTGAAATGATCCAAGCTGAATCTCGATTAGAAGTTGCCGACAATACTGGCGCAAAGTCCGTTCTGTGCATCAAGGTGCTGGGTGGATCGAAGCGCCGCTATGCAAGTGTTGGCGACGTCATCAAAGTGAGTATTAAGGAAGCTGCTCCGCGCGGTCGCGTCAAAAAAGGCGAGATTTACAGCGCGGTGGTGGTTCGTACGGCCAAGGGTATCCGTCGCAGTGACGGCTCGCTGGTTAAATTCGATGGCAATGCGGCAGTGTTGCTGAACGCCAAATTGGAGCCAATCGGCACCCGTATCTTCGGCCCGGTGACGCGTGAGTTGCGCACCGAGAAGTTCATGAAGATCGTGTCTCTGGCCCCTGAAGTTTTGTAAGGACGCGCCATGAACAAGATTCGCAAAGGCGACGAAATCATCGTGCTGACAGGGCGCGACAAGGGTAAGCGCGGCAAAGTTGCGGCGCGTAAAGACGACTCGCATGTTCTGGTCGAGGGTGTCAATTTGGTGAAAAAGCACACCAAGCCAAATCCCCTCAAGGGTACGGTTGGCGGCATCGTCGAGAAGGCCATGCCCATTCACCAGTCCAATGTGGCGATTTTCAACACCGCTGCCGGCAAGGCAGATCGTGTCGGCATCAAGCTGCTGGCTGACGGTAAGCGCGTTCGCGTTTACAAGTCCAGCGGTGAAGAAATCAAGGTGGCATAAACATGGCTCGTTTGCAAAAACACTATCGTGAAAAAGTGGCGCCGGAGCTGATGGCCAAGTTTGGCTACACCTCGGCAATGCAGGTTCCGCGTCTGACCAAAATTACCCTGAACATGGGTGTCAGTGAGGCGGTGGCTGACAAGAAGGTGATGGATCATGCGGTTGCCGACCTGAGCAAGATCGCGGGCCAGAAGCCAGTGGTCACCATGTCCAAGAAAGCCATTGCCGGCTTTAAGATTCGCGAGAATCAAGCGGTTGGCTGCATGGTCACGCTGCGCGGTGTCCGGATGTTCGAGTTTCTTGACCGCTTCGTGACCGTCGCTTTGCCGCGGGTGCGTGACTTCCGGGGTATTTCCGGTCGTGCCTTCGATGGCCGTGGCAACTACAACATCGGCGTCAAAGAGCAGATCATTTTCCCTGAAATTGAATACGATAAGGTGGATGCCTTGCGCGGTCTCAATATCAGTATTACCACAACGGCCAAGACCGATGAAGAGTGCAAGGCACTGCTCGCGGGCTTCCGTTTCCCCTTCAAGAATTGAGGTGACCCGTGGCTAAAAAGGCTTTAATCGAGCGCGAGCTCAAGCGCGACAAACTGGTTGCCAAGTACGCAAAAAAACACGCCGAATTGAAGGCGATTGCGGGCGACCTGCAACGCAGTGACGAAGAGCGTGCCGCGGCGCGACTGGGTTTGGAAAAACTTCCGCGCAATGCGAACCCGACGCGCCAGCGCAACCGTTGTGCGATCACCGGTCGCCCTCGTGGCACATTCCAGCATTTCGGTCTGGCGCGTGCAAAGATTCGTGAAATGGCTTTTGCCGGGGAAATCCCCGGCATCATCAAGGCCAGCTGGTAAGCGGTAGGAGACATAGATATGAGCATGAGTGATCCCATCGCCGACCTGTTGACCCGCATTCGCAATGCGCAAATGGTGGCGAAAACTACTGTCAGCGTACCCTCTTCCAAAGTCAAGGTGGCGATTGCCCAGGTATTGAAGGACGAAGGCTATATTGACGGCTTCAAGGTTAATACCGAAGACGGCAAGCCTGAGCTTGAAATTGCCTTGAAATATTACGCTGGCCGGCCAGTGATCGAACGCATCGAGCGTGTCAGTCGCCCCGGTCTGCGAGTGTACCGTGGCAGCGATGCCATTCCCCAAGTCCAGAACGGCCTGGGTGTGGCGATCGTCACAACCCCCAAGGGCGTCATGACTGATCGCAAAGCGCGCGCTACCGGTGTCGGCGGTGAAGTGCTTTGCTACGTCGCCTAAAGCGTGACATTGAGGAGAAACAGAAAATGTCTCGTATAGGAAAAATGCCCGTCGCCGTCCCGGCTGGCGTGGATGTGTCCGTTGGAGCAGACCAGATCAGTGTCAAGGGTTCTGGTGGCAGTTTGAATTTGGCTCAGAACGCCTTGGTTAAAGTGAGCAGTGAAGCTGGGAAGCTGAGTTTTCTGCCTGCTAACGATTCGCGCGAAGCCAATGCCATGAGTGGCACCATGCGGCAACTGGTGAACAACATGGTGCTTGGTGTGACCAAGGGCTTCGAGAAGAAGTTGACTCTTGTTGGTGTCGGTTACAAGGCCCAGGCACAAGGTGCAAAACTCAACCTGACGGTTGGCTACTCCCATCCGGTCAACAAAGATATGCCTGCTGGTATCAGCGTTGCGACTCCCCTGCCCACGGAAATCGTGATCAAGGGTGCTGATCGTCAGCGCGTCGGTCAGGTGGCTGCCGAGATTCGTGCAATTCGTCCTCCCGAGCCTTACAAGGGCAAGGGTATCCGTTATGCGGACGAAAAAATCACGATCAAAGAAACCAAGAAGAAATAAGGAGCTGCAACATGTTGACCAAAAAAGAGCAGCGTCTGCGCAGAGCCCGTCAAACCCGTATCCGGATCGCCACCCAGGGCGTCGTTCGTTTGACGGTGAACCGTACCAACTCGCACATTTATGCCAGCGTGGTTTCCGGCGATGGCGACAAGATTTTGGCAAGCGCATCGACTGCGGAAGCCGAAGTGCGCAAAGCGTTAGGTGGTTCGGGCAAAGGCGGCAATGTTGCCGCTGCCCAAGTTATTGGCAAGCGCCTGGCTGAAAAAGCCAAAGCGGTTGGTGTCGAGAAAGTCGCATTTGATCGTGCAGGTTTTGCGTACCATGGCCGCGTCAAGGCGTTGGCCGATGCGGCACGTGAAGCAGGCTTGCAGTTCTAAGCAGATCGGAAATTAAGATGGCTAAAGTTCAAGCGAAAATGCAGGGTAAGGCTGAAGGGCCTGAAGACGGTCTGCGTGAAAAGATGATCGCGATCAATCGCGTTACCAAGGTGGTCAAGGGCGGCCGTATTCTTGGTTTCGCTGCCTTGACCGTGGTCGGTGATGGTGATGGCCGTGTCGGCATGGGCAAAGGCAAGTCCAAAGAAGTGCCGGCGGCAGTGCAGAAGGCGATGGAAGAAGCGCGCCGTAACCTGACCAAGGTCTCGCTCAAAAACGGCTCCATCCACCACAAGGTGATGGGTCAACACGGTGCCGCGGCAGTCATGATGGCGCCGGCCCCCAAGGGGACCGGCATTATCGCCGGTGGTCCGATGCGCGCCGTGTTCGAAGTGGTCGGTATCACCGACATCGTGGCGAAAAGCCATGGCTCGACCAACCCGTACAACATGGTTCGCGCCACATTGGATGCGCTTTCTCATGCCACCACGCCCTCAAACGTGGCGGCCAAGCGCGGCAAGACCATTGAAGAACTCTTCGCTTAACCGGGAGTCCTAAAGATGACAACACAACAAACAGTCAAAGTGCAATTGGTTCGCAGTCCTATTGGCTGCCAGGAATCGCACCGTGCCACCGTTCGTGGCCTTGGTCTCCGCAAAATTCGCAGCGTCAGCGAATTGGTGGATACACCCGAGGTCCGCGGCATGATTAACAAGATCAGTTACCTGGTCAAAGTGCTTTAAGAGGTTGATGATGGAACTCAATGGCATCAAGCCCGCTGATGGTGCAAAGCACTACAAGCGTCGTGTCGGTCGTGGCATCGGCTCTGGTCTGGGCAAGACCGCCGGGCGCGGGCACAAGGGTCAGAAGTCGCGCGCCGGTGGCTATCACAAAGTAGGCTTTGAAGGCGGTCAAATGCCTATGCAACGGCGTTTACCCAAGCGCGGTTTCAAATCCCATTTGTTGAAGTTCAATGCTGAGGTCACGTTGACTTCGCTGGAACTGCTGGGCGCTGCCGAAGTCGATTTGGTGACGCTCAAGCAGGCTGGTCTGGTGGGTGAACTCGCCAGGGTCGTCAAGGTCATTAAAACCGGTGAAATCACCAAAGCCGTGAAGCTCACTGGCATTGGTGCGACGGCGGCTGCCAAAGTTGCGATTGAAGCGGCTGGCGGAAGCATCGCTTAAGACCGTAATCGAGAAAGACTCCACCCGTGGCAACTAACGCAGCTCAACTGGCAAAAACTGGCAAATTCGGCGATCTGCGTCGTCGGCTCGTTTTTTTGCTGCTCGCGCTGGTGGTGTACCGCGTTGGCGCGCATATCCCGGTTCCTGGCATAGATCCTGCGCAATTGGCGCAGTTCTTTAAAGGCCAGCAAGGTGGCATATTGGGTATGTTCAATATGTTCTCCGGCGGCGCGCTGTCACGGTTTACTGTTTTTGCGTTGGGGATCATGCCGTACATTTCGGCATCGATCATCATGCAGTTGCTCACCTATGTGCTGCCTACCTTCGAGCAATTGAAGAAAGAGGGCGAGGCCGGGCGTCGCAAAATTACCCAGTACACCCGCTACGGGACCCTTGGATTGGCCCTGTTTCAGTCGATGGGTATTGCACTCGCACTGGAAAGCTCTCCCGGTCTGGTACTGGTACCGGGGTTTGGATTTCGCCTGACTGCTATTGTCACTTTGACGTCTGGAACCCTGTTTCTCATGTGGCTGGGCGAGCAGATTACGGAGCGCGGACTCGGCAATGGTATTTCGATACTGATTTTCGGCGGTATTGCGGCCGGTTTGCCCAACGCAATTGGCGGCTTACTTGAATTGGTGCGTACCGGTGCGATGAGCATCATCATTGCCTTGTTTATTGTGGTTCTGGTGGCTCTGGTTACTTACTTTGTCGTATTTGTCGAGCGCGGGCAACGCAAGATCCTGGTGAATTATGCGCGACGTCAGGTTGGCAACAAGGTTTATGGTGGGCAGTCATCCCACCTGCCTCTGAAGCTCAATATGGCGGGTGTGATTCCTCCGATTTTTGCCTCCTCCATTATTTTGTTGCCAGCGACGGTGGTTGGGTGGTTCAGTACCGGTGATTCGATGCGCTGGTTAAAAGACATCGCTGGTTCATTGACCCCGGGGCAACCGATTTATGTGATTCTCTATGCTGCCGCGATTGTGTTTTTCTGCTTTTTTTATACGGCGCTGGTGTTCAACAGCCGTGAGACTGCAGATAACCTGAAAAAGAGCGGCGCATTTATTCCCGGCATTCGGCCGGGTGATCAAACGGCCAGATACATTGACAAAATTTTGCTGCGTCTGACGTTTGCTGGTGCCATTTACATCACCCTGGTATGTTTGCTGCCTGAATTTTTGATCCTGAAGTACAACGTGCCGTTTTACTTCGGTGGAACATCCCTTTTGATTATTGTTGTTGTGACCATGGACTTCATGGCGCAGGTGCAGAATTACATGATGTCGCAGCAGTATGAGTCGCTGTTGAAGAAGGCTAACTTCAAGTCTTCATAGGGCGATTGGTAAATATGTCAAAAGACGATGTTATTCAGATGCAGGGAGAGGTGGTTGAAAACCTGCCCAACGCGACATTTCGTGTCAAGCTGGAAAACGGGCACATCGTCCTTGGGCATATTTCCGGGAAAATGCGCATGCATTACATTCGGATTCTCCCGGGGGACAAGGTCACCGTTGAATTGACGCCCTACGATTTGAGTCGGGCACGGATTGTATTCAGAGCTAAGTAGTAATGGCATGTGTTTCGCGCAACCTGCTGCAGAAACACTGAGAATGGTTTTAGGAGAATGAAATGAAGGTTTCGGCTTCGGTCAAAAAAATTTGCCGTAACTGCAAGGTAATTCGGCGCAAGGGCGTTGTGCGTGTGATCTGTAGTGATCCGCGTCACAAGCAGCGCCAGGGTTAATTGCAATAGTTTTAGAGGACGAAAATGGCACGTATCGCTGGCATCAATATTCCGCCGCAACAACATTCCGAAATTGGCCTGACGGCCATCTTCGGGATCGGTCGCAACCGCGCACGAAAAATCTGTGAGGCTTGTGGCATCCCTTATTCCAAGAAGGTCAAGGATTTGACCGACCTGGAACTGGAAAAAATTCGCGACCATATTGCCCAATTCACCATCGAAGGTGATCTGCGTCGTGAGACGACGATGAACATCAAGCGTTTGATGGACATTGGCTGCTACCGTGGCTTCCGTCATCGGCGTGGCCTCCCTATGCGCGGACAGCGTACGCGCACCAACGCCCGCACCCGCAAAGGCCCCCGTAAGGCTGCTGCTTCATTGAAGAAATAACAGGGATTGAAAGACCAACATGGCAAAAGCTCCCGCCAATAACGCGGCCCAACGGGTCCGCAAGAAGGTTCGTAAAAACGTGGCTGACGGCATAGCGCACGTTCACGCATCATTCAACAACACCATCATCACGATCGCTGATCGTCAAGGCAATGCCCTGTCCTGGGCTTCGTCCGGTGGTCAGGGTTTCAAAGGTTCCCGTAAATCGACGCCGTTTGCGGCTCAGGTTGCCTCCGAGGTGGCCGGTCGGGCTGCCATTGAGCAGGGCATCAAGAATCTCGACGTTGAAATCAAGGGCCCCGGCCCTGGCCGTGAATCTTCAGTTCGGGCCCTGGCTGCCCTTGGCATTCGCATCAACATGATTGCGGACGTGACCCCGGTGCCGCACAACGGATGCCGCCCACAGAAGCGCCGTCGGATCTGATTCGACATCCAGTTTTTAACCAAGCCCACCGCCACTGGCCCAGCGCCCGTGGCTCCCGTACCGATGTACGGCAGATGACATAAAGGAAGATCAAGTGGCACGCTATCTAGGCCCCAAGGCCAAATTATCCCGCCGTGAAGGCACTGACCTGTTTCTCAAGAGTGCCCGTCGCTCGATTGGAGACAAGGCGAAATTCGATACCAAACCGGGTCAGCACGGACGCACTTCGGGCGCTCGCACCTCTGACTATGGCCTGCAACTGCGCGAGAAGCAGAAGGTCAAACGCATGTACGGGGTGCTTGAAAAGCAATTCCGCCGCTATTTCGAGGAAGCCGATAGCCGCAAAGGCAACACCGGTGCGAACCTGCTGTCTCTGTTGGAATCGCGTCTTGACAATGTGGTGTATCGCATGGGTTTCGGCTCGACGCGCGCCGAAGCGCGTCAGCTGGTTTCGCATAAAGCCATGACCGTGAATGGGAAATGCGTCAACATCCCGTCCTATCTGGTCAAAGCCGGTGATGCGATTGCCGTGCGCGACAAGTCGAAGAAGCAAAATCGGGTTGTAGAGGCACTTCAGTTGGCGCAACAAGTTGGCATGCCGACCTGGGTTGAAGTGAATCTTGAAAAGGCCGAGGGCATTTTCAAGTCGGTTCCTGATCGGGATCAGTTTGCCGCTGACGTCAATGAGTCGTTGATTGTTGAATTGTATTCACGTTAATAGAATTAAACGTATTTTTTCGTTCAAAATCGTTCCTGAGGCGAAGTACTGCGTCTCAGGTGCTTCGCCAGCCTTACCGGTGTAACGAACCGGGGGTATTGAGAGGAAGTCTGCATGCAAAATAGTCTACTGAAACCAAAAGCCATCAACGTCGAGCATCTTGCGGCGAATCGCGCCAAAGTTGCGCTCGAACCCTTTGAGCGCGGCTACGGGCACACCCTTGGCAACGCCTTGCGCCGGGTTTTATTGTCCTCCATGCCGGGCTTTGCCGCGACCGAAGTCACGATTGCCGGCGTCTTGCATGAGTATTCGTCAATCGACGGTGTGCAGGAAGATGTGGTCAATATTTTATTGAACCTCAAAGGCGTGGTGTTCAAGCTCCACAACCGTGAGGAAGTCACGCTTAGCTTGCGAAAAGATGGCGAGGGAGCTGTCACGGCCAGCGATATCCAGACCCCCCATGATGTGGAAATCGTCAATCCGGAGCATGTGATTGCTCACTTGTCGCAGGGCGGCAAACTGGACATGCAGATCAAGGTTGAAAAAGGCCGCGGCTACGTTCCGGGCACGATGCGCCGCCATGGCGATGAGCCGACCAAGTCAATTGGCCGTATCGTGCTGGACGCCTCTTTTTCTCCCGTCAAGCGCGTCAGCTACACCGTCGAGAGTGCACGTGTCGAGCAGCGTACCGACCTTGACAAACTGGTGGTTGACATCGAAACCAACGGTGCGATTTCAGCCGAGGAAGCAGTCCGCGCGTCGGCCAGAATTCTGGTCGAGCAGTTGGCTGTCTTTGCGCAACTCGAAGGCACGGAACTGGCTGCGTTTGATGCGCCGGCACCACGTGGCAGCGCCCAGTTCGATCCGATCCTGCTGCGTCCGGTGGATGAACTCGAACTGACGGTTCGCTCGGCCAACTGTTTGAAGGCGGAGAATATTTATTACATTGGTGACTTGATTCAACGCACCGAAAACGAGTTGTTGAAAACTCCGAATCTGGGTCGCAAGTCACTTAACGAAATCAAGGAAGTGCTGGCTTCGCGCGGTCTGACTTTGGGCATGAAGCTTGAAAGTTGGCCTCCAGCCGCTCTTGAAAAGCGTTGATTTTTGAGCCCTGAAGAAGGGCTCAGTGCCACGGGCAGTACCTGATACGGCTGCCTTGTTATAAAACCAAAGGAAAGCACCATGCGTCACGGACACGGACTACGTAAACTCAATCGCACCAGCGAGCACCGCTTGGCGATGCTGCGCAACATGATGAACTCGCTCATCGAGCACGAGGTCATTAAGACCACCGTTCCCAAAGCCAAGGAACTGCGGCGCGTCATCGAACCCATGATCACGCTGGCCAAGGAAGCCACCGTGGCGAACCGCCGTCTGGCATTCGACCGTCTGCGGGACCGCGATAGCGTGGTCAAGTTGTTCAACGACCTGGGGCCCCGTTTCAAGACGCGTCCCGGCGGCTATACCCGAATTCTGAAAATGGGTTTCCGTGTTGGCGACAACGCGCCCATGGCCCTGGTTGAATTGCTGGATCGCCCTGAACCGATGGAAGTGCCTGCGGCTGAGACAGACAAGCCCTGATAGGTTACAATATAAAGCTACCGCGCGATGGAGCAGTCTGGTAGCTCGTTGGGCTCATAACCCAAAGGTCGCAGGTTCAAATCCTGCTCGCGCAACCAATAGATACGGGGCTGACGCCGTAAGCAAACGCCAACTTTATGTTGGCGTTTTGCTTTTGTGACGAGGTTTCTGACGAGGTCTGTGCCGTCACAGAATTGCCTCGGCTGAAATAAGGCATATTGGAGATGTGCCGGGTGTTTCAGTGTGTGTGCGAAGCTGGCCAGAGCTACCCGTCGTTGGCGAGTCAGTGCACTTTCAACCGAACAATTCGCGGCGCAAAAGCCTCCAGCACACGCAATGGCTGACCCTGGTGCCAGAACACCGAACTACGCGCCCATCGAGGCAATAAACTTGCCGGCATCGCTGCATGGAGTCCGGCCCACGAATTTCGCAGCTGGCATTCCATCAGTCCGTGGCGCGGAAGATAGTGGGGTTCAAGCCGGTTGCGTTCCATGTTTTTGTCCCGGAACAACAACTCTGCCAAGGGACGGTTTCCCAGGTTGGTCAGCGCTTTCCACGGGCCCTGGCGTGCGTGATGGGATACCGCGCTGCGTGCCCATACAACGGGAGCGCCATCCAGAAGTAACGCAACCTCTCGCACGTAGCCGCTCAGGCAATTCAGATCGCCCTGCTCGGCGGGCCACAAGCGCTGGGCGCCCTGGCGCAGGACCACCACTTCAACGGCGCCATGGTCACGCAGCCGTGCCGTGAGAGAGCCTTCGGCGTGCAACCATGCACGCAGGGTTGGGTGAAATGGATTGGAATGAACTCGTGACATCGCCGGTGATGATAAAAACCAGGGTTCAGGCACCTATCATGCCGGTCAGGCGCTGCCGGATGATGCCCTCGGCTTCCAGCATGATGCGGTCAATCAGTTCCTTGACGCTCGGAATGTCGTGGATCAGCCCGGCTACCATGCCACACGACCACGCGCCGGCTTCCATGTCGCCCTGCTGCATGATGCGCGGGTAGACCCCGGCCACCTCTTCGATGATGTCGTCGAACTTGAGGTTCGCGCCCAGGGCCGCCTCCTTGGCCAGCAGGCGATCGACTGCGGCGTTGTGCAGCACGCGCTCGGTGTTGCGCAGGGGGCGCATCACCAGGCGCGTATCGAGTTCGCTGGCAGCCACGATAGCCTGCTTGACCTTCTCGTGCACCGGCGCCTCTTTGGTGGCGATGAAGCGCGTGCCCATGTTCATGCCGTCCGCGCCGAGCGCCAGCGCCGCCACCAGCGAGCGGCCGTCGGCCATGCCGCCGGAGGCGACAAAGGGAATCTTCAGCGACTCGGCGGCACGCGGCAGCAGGATGAAGTTGGGCACGTCGTCTTCGCCCGGATGGCCGCCGCACTCGAAACCGTCGACGCTGACCGCATCGCAGCCGATCGCCTCGGCTTTGAGCGCATGGCGCACCGAGGTGCACTTGTGAATCACCTTGATGCCGGCCTCATGCAGCATCGGCATCCACTTCTGCGGGTTGTTGCCGGCCGTCTCCACGGCCTTGACGCCGCCGTCGATGATGGCGCGGATGTAGCCGGGGTAGTCGGGCGAGTTGACGATCGGCAGGAAGGTCAGGTTCACGCCGAACGGCTTGTCGGTCATCGCGCGGCAGCGGCGGATCTCATTGGCCAGCAACTCCGGCGTGCGCTGCGTCAAGCCGGTAATGAGGCCCAGTCCGCCCGCGTTCGACACAGCGGCGGCCAGTTCGGCGAAGCCGACAAAGTGCATGCCGCCCTGGATGATGGGGTGCTGGATGCCGAACATTTCAGTGATCTTGGTCTTCATGGCAGCGTGATCCTTTTTAACAAGTTGAGGGGTGTATTGAAACCAGTGACTTCAGTCAAGAGGCTGTTTTCGGCGCCACCAATTGCGGGGTCGCAGGGGAGATGCGTCGCAGCTTGCCGTGCAGGCATTGACGCGAGCGAGTGCCAGAGCAAGGTGCCGCCTGCCGGCGCAGGCATCAAGCCTTGGTAGCCAGGTTTTTTTTCAGGATGACGTAGAGGTGGTCCTTGATCAGGAGCTTTTCCTTCTTCAAGTTTTCAATTTGCTCATGGGTGGCGGGTTCTATGCGCGTCTCCATGTTCTTGATTTTCTGGTCCAGTGCGTGGTGCTGCTCGAATAAGCGCATGAACTCTTGATCGGCGGCATTCAACTTGGCGATCAGATCGCTGTATTCAGGAAACATTGGGACTCCTCAAAATAACCGGTGCTTCGTGCGTGCAGGCGCTATGTTAAACCGGCGTCCGCAGTTCCCAGTATTACATGGCAGTCCGGCCGCTTTGTACCGGTCACTCGTTCGGTCAAACCAGGGTGAACGGACCCTGGGTGAGCTGGTTCAATTCAATTGGCCTGCGGTGGCGCTGTAGGTGCCGGGTGGTCCAGATCGGGGCGACGCCAGGGGTCCACGTGCGTCATCAGGTTGAGCACGCGATGGCGCTGCAGCACGCGCTGCCTGGCCGCAACCGCAATGTCGTGACCGGCCTCGACCGTGATGGCGGCATCGACCTCGATGTGCGCGTCCACCACGATCATGTCGCCCATCTTGCGCGTGTGCACATCGTGCACGTCACTGACACCCGGTGTTTCAAGAAGCGTCTGGCGAATGGCTTGCACCTCCTGCTCGTCCACCGCCCGGTCCATCAGGTCGTGCAGCGCGTCCCAACTGAAACCCCAGCCCATTTTGGTCACCATGAAGCCGACGATAAGGGCTGCAATCGGGTCCAGGATCGGGTAGCCCGCCAGGTTGCCGATGATGCCGATGCCCACCACCAGCGACGACGCCGCGTCCGAGCGCGCATGCCAGGCATTGGCCACCAGCATGCTCGACTTGACGCGTTTCGCCACCGACAACATGTAGCGAAACAAAAGCTCTTTGGCAATCAGCGCGCCAGCGGCGACCCAGAGGGCAAGGATATGGACGGTTTGCACCGTCTCGGGCGCTTCCAGCTTGCGCGCCGCCGACCACAACATGCCGATGCCAACCGCCAGCAACAGGGCGCCCAGTACCAGCGAGGCAGCCGTCTCGAAGCGCTGGTGGCCGTAGGGGTGATCGGTATCGGCGTCTTTCTTGCTGTGGTAACTGGCGAACAACACGACAAAGTCGGCGACCAGATCAGACAGCGAGTGAATGCCGTCGGCGATCAAACCTTGCGACTTGGCGACGACACCGACCACGATCTGGGTGATGGTCAGGACCAGGTTGACGCCGACGCTGACCCAGGTGCTGCGGGAGGCCGCCGCTATACGTTCGGCTGGGCTATGCTCGAAGTCTTCGCCGTCGTCTGCAAGCTCGGTAAATTTCATAACCAGCAGAGTGTAAGACGGCGCAAGAATTAAGTCATGTGCTGAGTTGCGGCGCCAGCGCTCAGGCGCGCATCGCCGGGGTGTCCGCCCAGGCTGAACGGGATGGATAAAAATGCCATCAGGATGACCGGCGCCAATGTTGCGGCGACAACGCCAAGGTACTGGCTGACGAACAAGCGCAAGGATGAATTCATGGACCAGCTCCCGGGTAAAGTGAATCGATGCCGCTATCTTCGGGGTCCAGCCTTAAGGCAGTCTTAGGGCGCAAAATGAGCCCTGATATGACTTTCAAGAACTTCAACAAGGTGTGCATTTACGGCGTTGGCGCCATTGGCGGCTGGATTGGTGCCCGGCTGGCTGGCGCCGGTTGTCAGGTCAGCATGGTGGCGCGCGGCGCGACTCTCGATGCCCTGTTGCAGCAAGGCTTGCGACTGCGCGAAGCCGGCTTGGAGACTGCGTGGCCGGTGCAGGCCAGTGCCGAGCCCGCCGAACTGGGTGTTCAGGACCTGGTCGTGATAGCCGTCAAGGCGCCCGCGCTGCTGGCGGTGGCGCGCTGCATAGGCCCCCTTATCGGCCCCGGCACCGTCGTGCTGACGGCCATGAACGGCGTGCCCTGGTGGTTCTTTCAGGGCTTTGGCGGCCCATTTGAAAACACCCGGCTCAGCGCTGTCGACGCCAGCGGCGAGATTGGCGCCGCCATTCCCGCGGCCTGCGTCGTTGGCTGTGTGGTGCACGCCAGTTGCGCCTCGGAACCGGGCCGCGTGCTGCACCACTTCGGCAACAAGTTGATCATCGGTGAGCCTTCGGGGGAGCAGACCGAACGGGCGGCGCAACTGGCGGCGCTTTTTCAAGGCGCCGAGTTCGAGGCCAGTGTCTCGGAGCAAATTCAGAAAGACATCTGGTACAAGCTGTGGGGCAATATGACCATGAACCCGATCAGCGCCCTCACCGGCGCCACCACCGATCTGATTCTGGGTGATGAACTGGTGCGCGGCTTTGTGTCCAGGGTGATGCTGGAAGCCAAGGAGATCGGTGCGCGTATCGGTATCCCGATCCAGCAGCAGCCCGAAGATCGCCACGCGGTCACCCTCAAGCTGGGCGCTTTCAAGACTTCCATGCTGCAGGATGTGGAGGCGGGCAAAGCCGTTGAACTCGATGCCCTGGTGACGGTGGTGCGGGAACTTGGAGTTTTGACCGAAGTTCCCACGCCATTTACCGATGCCTTGCTGGGCTTGTCGCGATTGCAGGCGCGGGTGCGGGGGTTGTATTGAACGGTCTGACCAGCGCCGAGGCAGCCGGCCGGCTCAAGCAATACGGCCCGAACCGGCTCCGGCCCGCTTTACAACGTGCGGTGCTGCTGCAATTTCTGGCTCAATTCCGTAATCCCCTGGTACTCATCCTGTTGGTGGCGAGCGGTATTTCCGCCTTGACCGGCGATCTTCCGGGCGCTCTCATCATCGGCCTCATCGTGATCATGAGTGTCACGCTGGATTTCGTACAGGCTTACCGGGCTGGTCGGGCGGCGGAACGTCTGGCCCTGCAAGTGGCGGTAACGGCCACGGTGTTGCGTGACGGCAAACCGTGTCAACTGCCAGTGACCGAGCTGGCGCCCGGTGACGTCGTGCTGTTGTCGGCCGGCAACCTGATACCGGCCGACGCCCGGCTGCTGGAAGCCGACGACTTCTTTGTCAATCAGGCGCAACTGACGGGCGAGCCTTTCCCGGTGGAGAAGAAAGTCCTGCCGGCGCCAGCAGCCGGCACCGCAGCGACCCCGGCCGAGGCCTGGGCGCTGGACGCGGTTGACAGCGTTTTCATGGGCAGTTCCGTGGTCAGCGGCTCGGCCCGCGTGCTGATCGGCCGTACCGGCAGCGCCAGTGCTCTGGGCCAAATTGCGGTCAGCCTGAACGAGTCGGCGCCGCCCACCGCTTTCGAGATCGGCACCCGGCGCTTCGGCCTGCTGATCATGCGCTTGACCCTGCTGCTGGTGCTGTTCACCTTGCTGGTCAATGTCGCCTTCCACCGGCCGCTGCTGGAGTCCTTCCTGTTTGCGGTGGCGCTGGCGGTGGGGCTGACGCCCGAGTTGCTGCCCATGGTGGTGTCGGTCACGCTGACGCGCGGCGCCCTGCGCATGGCCGCCTTAAAAGTTATTGTCAAGCGTCCTTCGGCGATCCAGGACATGGGTGCGATGGATGTCTTGTGCACCGACAAGACCGGTACCCTGACCGAGGCCCGCATCCGGCTCGAGCGTCACGTCGACGCGGCCGGGCAGGACAGCCCGCAGGTGCTGGCGCTGGCCTACCTGAACAGCTATTTCGAGAGCGGCCTGAAAAGTCCGCTCGACGATGCCATCCTGGCGCACGAAGAGATCGATGTGTCGGGCTGGCGCAAGATCGACGAGGTGCCGTTCGATTTCGAACGCCGCCGCGTCTCGGTGCTGGTGCAGCGCTCCGACGCGCGTCGGCTGGTGGTGAAGGGCGCTCCGGAAGATATTTTGCGGCTCTGCACCCACTACCAGGACAGCACCGGTGCCGGCGTGGCCCTGGATGCCACGGCGCGCAGCCGCATCGATGCCTTGTTCGACAGTCTGGGCCGGGAGGGCTTCCGGGTGCTGGGCATCGCCTGGCGCGATGTGCCCATGGATCACCCGCATGCCGTGGTCTCGGATGAGAGTGAACTCATGTTTGCCGGCTTTGCCGCTTTTCTGGACCCGCCCAAGGCGAGTGCCGGCGAGGCCCTCAAGGCGCTGGCGGACAGCGGCGTGGCGGTCAAAATCGTCACCGGCGACAACGAACTGGTGACGCGCCATGTCTGTACCCAGCTGGGTGTAGCCATCGAGGGCGTGCTGACCGGCAGCGAGCTGGCCGCCATGAACGACGACGCGCTGCGGGCGCGGGTGGAAGGCGTCAACCTGTTTTGCCGCGTCAATCCGGCGCAGAAGAACCGCATCATCCTGGCCCTCAAGGCACGGGGTCACGTGGTCGGTTATCTGGGCGACGGCATCAACGACGCGCCCTCGCTGCACACCGCCGATGTGGGCCTCTCGGTCGAGGGCGCGGTGGACGTGGCCAAGCAGGCGGCCGCCATGATCCTGCTGGAAAAGGACTTGATGGTGCTGTACCAGGGCATCCTGGAGGGGCGGCGCACCTTCGGCAACGTGATGAAGTACATCATGATGGCCACCAGCTCCAACTTCGGCAACATGTTCAGCATGGCGGCGGCGACCTTGTTCCTGCCGTTTCTGCCCATGCTGCCGTTGCAGATCCTGCTCAACAACCTGCTCTACGACGTATCGGAAGTCACGCTGCCACTGGACCATGTGGACGCCGAAGACCTGGCGCAACCGAAACGCTGGGACATGGCATTCATCCGCAATTTCATGCTGACCATCGGTCCGGTCAGTTCGCTGTTCGACTTCCTGACCTTCTACCTGCTGATCCACCTGTTCAATGCGCATGAGTCGCTGTTTCGCACCGGCTGGTTCGTCGAATCGATCGCCACCCAGGTGCTGGTGATATTTGTCATTCGAACGCGGCGCAACCCCTTGCGCAGCCGCCCCAACCGCTGGCTGATCCTGACCTCGCTGGCGGTGGTCGCGGTGGCCATGATCCTGCCATTCACGCCGCTGGCGTCCTACCTGGGCTTCACGGCGCTGCCGGCGTCATTTTTTGGCCTGTTGGCGGTGCTCTTGATTTCGTACCTGCTGATGGTTGAAGGAGCCAAGCAATGGTTTTACAAACATCTGGCGAAGGCTTGACCACGGCGCAAGCCGCACAGCGTCTGCTGGAAGACGGCCCCAATGCGCTGCCGGGCGATCAGCGGCGCACCTTGCGCGCCATTGCCCGCGAGACCCTGGCCGAACCCATGTTCATGCTGCTGCTGGCGGCGGGCTCGCTCTACCTGCTACTGGGTGACTTGCAGGAGGGGCTGATCCTGTTCGGCCTGGTGTTGGTGGTGTTGGCGCTGACGCTGTACCAAGAGGGCAAAACCGAGCGCGCGATGGCCGCCTTGCGCGACCTCACCAGCCCGCGGGCGCTGGTGCTGCGCGACGGCCAGCCGCGGCGCATTGCCGGCAGCGAGGTGGTGCGCGGCGATGTCTTGCTGTTGGCCGAGGGCGACCGCGTTGCGGCCGATGCGGTGCTGATTTCCGGCAGTGATGTGCAGGTCGATGAATCTCTGTTGACGGGCGAGGCGGTGCCGGTGAGCAAGGTGTCCGAGGCAGTGTCAGCGGCCTCGCAGGCCTCAGCGCCGCCGCGCCCCGGCGGTGACGGCCAAGCCGCATTGTTCTCCGGCACATTGCTGGTTAAGGGTCACGGCTCGGCGCGTGTCAGCGCTACCGGTTCACGCAGCGAAATTGGGCGCATTGGAAGCGCGCTGGAGACACTCAGCAGCGAACGCTCACCGCTTAAAAAGCAAACTGCCAAGCTGGTGCAAGTGCTGGCCGTGATTGCCTTCGGTGCCAGCCTCTTTCTGGTCGTGGCCTACGGCTTGCTTCGTGGCGATTGGCTGGGCGCTTTGTTGGCCGGTATTGCATTGGCGATGGCCTTGTTGCCGCAGGAATTCACAGTGGTGCTGACGGTGCTGCCGGCCCTGGGCGCCTGGCGCCTGTCCCGGGAAAAAGTGTTGACCCGGCGCATCGCCGCCATCGAGACGCTGGGCGCCACCTCGGTGCTGTGCGTGGACAAGACCGGCACCTTGACCGAAAACCGCATGACCGTGGTGCAGCTCTATGCGCAGGCAGACACCCAGGCAGCGGGCCAGAGTCTGGACGTCGACTACACGGTGACCCGGGAATTGCCCGAGTCATTCCACACACTGGTGGAATTTTCCATACTGGCCAGCGTGGCCGATCCCTTCGATCCGATGGAGAAGGCCTTTCACCGTTTGGGTCAGCATTTTCTTGAGAACACCGAGCACCTGCACCGCGACTGGACATTGATGCAGGAATACGGGCTGACGCCCCAGTTGCGCGCCATGGCCCATGTCTGGAAGGCAGTGGACGGGGATGCGCATGTGGTGGCGGCCAAGGGTGCGCCCGAAGCCATCATTGATCTGTGCCATCTGGATGCCGCCGCACAGACCCAGCTGGCCGCCGCCGTGGAGGCCATGGCGGCGCGGGGCTTGCGCGTGCTGGGCGTGGCGCAGGCGCGCTTCCGGGGCGAGCAATGGCCGGCGCAGGAGCACGATTTCGAATTCGAGTTCATCGGCTTGCTGGGGCTGGCAGACCCCCTGCGCAGCGAGATCAGGGAAGCGGTGGCCCAGTGCCGCAGCGCCGGTATCCGGATCGTGATGATCACTGGCGACTACCCGGCAACGGCCCGCGCCATCGCCGCTCAGGCGCAACTGGACGCGGGCCAGGTTCTGACCGGCGATGCGATGGCGGCCATGAGCGACGCCGAGCTACAGGCGTGCATGAAAACCGTGAACGTCTGCGCCCGCATTGCACCGGAGCAAAAGTTGCGCATCGTGCAGGCGCTCAAGGCCGATGGCCAGATTGTGGCCATGACCGGGGATGGCGTTAACGATGCACCGGCACTGAAAGCCGCGCACGTGGGCGTGGCGATGGGCGGACGCGGCACCGATGTGGCGCGCGAGGCGGCTTCGCTGGTGCTGCTGGACGACAACTTCGCCTCCATCGTGCGGGCCGTGCAGCTGGGGCGGCGCATTTTCGACAACCTGCGCAAGTCCATGTCGTACATCCTGGCGGTGCACGTGCCGATCGCCGGCATGGCCCTGCTGCCGGTGGTGCTGGGCTGGCCGACCGCGCTGTTTCCCTTGCACATCGCTTTTCTGGAGTTGGTCATCGACCCGGCCTGCTCCATGGTGTTCGAGAACGAGCCATCCGAGCGGGATGTGATGCAGCGAGCGCCGCGTGATGTGAACAGCCCCCTGTTTGGCGGCAAGACTCTGGTCCTGGCGCTGCTGCAAGGTGTCGGCGTCTTGCTGGTGGTGATGGCGGCCTACGCCTGGGGCGTCAGCGCGCTGACGGAGGCGGCGGCGCGTGCCTTTGCCTTCACGACACTGGTCATAGGCAATCTGGCACTGATATTTTCCAACCGCTCGCACACCGGCTCGCTGTGGGCGACGTTGCGGGTGCCCAACCGCACCTTGTGGCTGGTGACCGGCGTCACGCTGGGATTCCTGGGCTTGGTGCTTTATCTGCCCTGGCTGACGCGCTTGTTCCTGTTCGCGCCTTTGACAATCCCCGACTTGCTGACGGCTATCGCCCTGGGCTTGCTCAGCGTGTTGTGGTTTGAAGCGATCAAGTTCAGTCGTCGCCGGCCACGTTGACCGGCACCCGCGGCGCCAGCGCGCACATCAATTCGTAGCCCACGGTGCCGGCGCACTGCGCCACCTCGTCGATGCCCAGCAGTTGGCCGTTGGCGGCGCGGCCCCACAAGGTGACCGCGCTGCCAAAGCCGGCGTCGGCCAAGGGCGTCAGGTCGACGCTCAGCATGTCCATGCTGACGCGTCCCACGGTGCGCGTGCGAACACCGTTCACCAGCACCGGCGTGCCGCTGGGGCAGATCCGCGGGTAGCCGTCGGCGTAACCGCAGGCCACAACGCCGATGCGCATGGGCCGCTCTGCCACAAAAGCCGAGCCGTAGCCGACACTGTCGCCTGGCAACAGATTCTGGGTGCCTATTATTTTTGCGGCCAGTGTCATGCCCGGCGCCAGGCCCCAGTCGGCGGCACTGTGCTCCGGAAAATCGGGCGCGCTGCCGTAGATCGCAATGCCGGGGCGGATCCAGTCCGAGGCCACATAGCCGGCCGGGTCGGCACTGGCATCCCGGGCTCCCTGCGGGTGGCGCAAGGTGGCGGCACTGTTGCTCAAGGAGCGCTCGCCCGGCAGGTCGCGCGTGACGGCGGCAAAGACCGCCATCTGGGCCGCGATGCCGCGCTGGCCATCGGCGTCGCTGAAATGGGTCATCAGCGAGATTTCATCGACTTGCGGCAAGGCGTTCAGCCGCGTCCAGGCCGCGCGGTAACGCTGCGGCGTAAAACCGAGCCGGTTCATGCCGGAATTCATTTTCAGAAACACCCGGTGCGGCACATTGGTCTTGTGCGTGGCCAGCATGTCGATCTGCTGGTCGCAGTGCACCGTGTGCCAGAGGTCCAGGCGCGAACACAGCTCCAGATCGCGTTGCTCAAAGACACCCTCCAGCAACAGGACAGGACCGCGCCAACCCAGAGCCCGCACGCGCTGGGCTTCTTCCAGGTCCAGCAGCGCAAAGCCATCGGCGCCGCGCAAACCCTCAAACACCCGCTCGATGCCATGCCCGTAGGCATTGGCCTTGACGATGGCCCAGACCCGTGAATCGGGTGCGGCGGCGCGGGCCCGCGCCAGGTTCTGGCGCAGGGCTTGGGTATGGATGGTGGCGAGTATCGGGCGTGGCATGGTGTTGTAGGAGTGACGACGGGAGACCGGATTTTGACACTCGGCGACGTGCTATAACCCTGCAACGTTTGGAAACACATCACAAGAACACCATGCCAGAGTCACTTATGCGCGCTCGCAGACAATGAAACGCGGTTTTTTTACCATCATGTCGGCGCAGTTTTTCAGCTCACTGGCCGATAACGCACTGTTTGTTGCCGCCGTTCAATTACTTAGAAGCGGCAAGGGGCCGGAATGGCAACAAGCTGCCCTGGTGCCCATGTTTGCGCTGTTCTACGTAATTCTGGCGCCTTTTGTCGGGGCTTTTGCCGACTCCCTGCCCAAAGGCCGGGTGATGCTGATCAGCAACTTCATCAAGGTCGGCGGTTGTGTGATGATGCTTTTTGGAACCCATCCCCTGATGTCCTATGCCATTGTGGGCCTGGGCGCGGCCGCCTACTCACCGGCCAAGTACGGCATCCTGACCGAATTGCTGCCGGCCTCGCAACTGGTCAAAGCCAATGGCTGGATCGAAGGCTTGACCATCGCCTCCATTATTTTGGGCGTCTTGCTGGGCGGCCAGCTGGTGGGGCCCACGGTGTCGCACTGGCTGCTGGCATTTGACCTGCCGCTGATCGACACCGGCGTCGAAACGGCACCGGAGGCTGCCATCAGCGTGCTGATACTGGTCTACCTGCTGGCGGCCTGGTTCAACACCCATATCCCCCTGACCGGGGTGGAAATGCGGGCCATGCCGAAGCAATTGACCTCTTTGCTGCCCGATTTCTGGACCTGCAACGTCCGTTTGTGGCGTGACAAGCTGGGCCAGATTTCGTTGGCGTCCACCACCTTGATCTGGGGCGCCGCCGGCAACTTGAAAACCGTTGTGCTGACCTGGGCCGCCCTCGCATTGGGCTACACCGTGACGCAAGCCTCCGCCCTGCAGGGGGTGGTTGCCGTCGGTATGGCAGCCGGAGCCGTAGTGGCGTCCCTGCGCATGCGGCTGGTCGATGGGCCCCGCGTGATCACGCTGGGCATCGGCATGGGTGTGCTGATCATTCTGCTGATTTTTATTACCAATGTCTGGGTGGCGGCACCCTTTTTGATTTTGCTCGGGGCCCTGGGCGGTTTTCTGGTGGTGCCCATGAATGCCTTGTTGCAGCACCGGGGTCACAATCTGATGGGCGCCGGACGCAGCATCGCGGTGCAGAACTTCAACGAACAGGCCTGTATCCTGGCGCTGGGCGCGGTCTACAGCCTGTCCACCGGTCTGGGCCTGCCGACCTTTGCAGCGATCACCATGTTTGGTTTGGTGATTGCCGGCTTCATGTGGCTGATCCGGCGCTGGCATGCCAGTAATTGCGTCCTGCACCGCGCCGAGGTCGATCACCTGCTGAGCATTGCCCGCAACGACAATTTTCATGGTTGATAGGTCGGACCGCAATTGAATAACGCTGCCCTGGCAGCGGCGGCACTGCTACTCAACGCCTTTGTCTTCGGGCTTTCCTGGTGGCCGTTTCGTGAGCTGCAAAAAAATGGCTTGCACCCTTTGTGGGCCACCGCCATTACTTTGGGTTTTGCCCTGGTTTGTTTGCTGCTGCTACGGCCCGCTGCCTGGCGCGGCCTGCTGAAGCATCCGGCGCTGTGGTGGCTGGTGCTGGCCTCCGGCAGCGCCAATGTCGGGTTCAACTGGGCGGTGACGGTGGGCGACGTGGTGCGGGTAGTCCTGCTGTTCTATTTGATGCCGGCCTGGGTGGTGCTGTTGGCGTGGCCGCTGCTGGGCGAAAAGCCGAGCGCCGGTTCGCTCTTTCGTCTGGCGCTGGCGCTCACCGGTGTCGTGATCGTGCTCAAGACGCCGGCTTCACCGTGGCCTATCCCCGAGGTGTTGGCCGACTGGCTGGCCTTGATGGGTGGCTTCTGTTTTGCGCTGACCAACATCCTGCTGCGCAAACTCAACCAGACACCGGGTCCGTCGCGCATGCTGGCGATGTTTGCCGGCGGTACCCTGATGGCCACCTGCACGGCGCTGCTGGGCCTGGGCCTGGGTGTGGTGGCGCCGCCGCCGGCGCCCGACATGAGCTGGGCGGCGCTGGCCTTGTTCACCGGTGTGGCGATGCTGGCCGCCAATCTGGCCCTGCAATACGGTGCCGCCCATTTGAACGCCGGCACCACTTCACTCATCATGTTGTCGGAAGTGGTGTTCGCCAGTGTCTCTTCGGTTCTGGCCGGTGCCGGCGCGTTGTCGACGCGCACCTTGCTGGGCGGCGGCTTGATTCTTTTGGCCTCGCTGCTGGCCGTGCTGTCATTTGGCCGGCGCAGATATTCATGAATTGAGGCCGCGCTGGCAGCTTGAACGGCCTGCGCCGGGTCAGGACCCGGCGCAGGCTTGGCTGGCGGCGTACTGGACGTATCAGATTGTTGGGGTGGCCAGATAGGCCGCCACGTCGCTCAACTGCGTGCCAGTTAATTTTCCAATGTATTTCCCCATGCCGCCCCGATTGCCATTGATGGCCGCGAGGATGATGCTGGGCGAGTTGGCGCCATTCAGGACCAGGTTGGTGCTGGGCGGGGTGCCGTGGCAAGCCTGGCAGCCGTTGGCCGAGTAAAGCGCTTTGCCATTGAGTGCTGACGCCGTGGTTGGAGTGGGCGTGGGTGTAGGAGTCGGTGTAGGTGTGGGTGTCGGTGTAGGTGTTGGAGTAGGTGTAGGTGTAGGTGTAGGTGTGGGTGTAGGTGTGGGTGTGGGTGTGGGTGTAGGTGTAGGTGTAGGTGTGGGAGTGGGAGTGGGAGTGGGAGTGGGAGTGGGAGTCGGTGTGGGAGTTGGCGTAGGCGCGGGAGCAGGCGTAGCGGCGGTATTGGGGGCGGCCAGGTAGGCTGCCATGTCGGCCAACTGCGCGCTGCTGAACAGGCCTTTGTAGGAAGTCATCCCGGCGACCTCACTGATGGCGTTGCCAATGGCGGTGGGCCGGTTGGCGCCATTCAGGACATCCTTGCTGCGGGGCGGCGTGCCGTGGCAACTGCCGCAACCGTTGGCGGCATAAAGCGCCGCGCCGTTGCTGGCGGATGCCCCCAGCATGGCGTTGGGGCCTGTCACCGCGCTGACATGGTCTTCTATTTCAGTTTCGCAGTCATGCGCCACATTGTCGCTGCCACTGGCGCAGGACAGAGTTTCAATGTCGTCGGCAACCTTACCGATGGCACCCAGTTTGTCGAGCAAATCGGATTCGTTTTGGCTGGCCGAAGCCTGGGCGCCAACCACCAGCAAATGCGCCCGCTCGCCGGCTTTCTTGTGCTGGGCGCTGTTGCCGCGCTTGGCCACGAAGTTGTCGAAGGCGGAAACCTGGGTCGGATCCAGGCCAAGTTGTCCCATCACATAGGAATCGGCAACTGCCGCGCTGGTCGTGCTGCCGGCCGCCTTGTCGGCGTTGATCTTGGCTTGCACCATGCTGGTCAGGGGGCTGATGACGTCGAGTTTGCCGGCCGGTGCTTGCAGCGTGTAGCTGCTGGTGACGGCGCCGGTATCGGCATCCGTGGCCAGGCCCGCCGTGACGCTGGCGACCAGTTTCGCGCTGGCCAGATCGGCGGTCGGGATGTTCAAGGTAACCTGGCCCATGCGATCCGTGCGGCCCTGGACTTCCGTCGGGTCGCAGACGCCGTTCTGGTTGCTGTCGACGCAGACCAGGGCGTTTTCTATCAGTCCGTCCATCACGGTGATCGATTTGGCAGTGCTGGGGACCGGCGTGCTTGCGCTGCTGCTGCCGCCACCACCGCCACCGCAGGCGGTCAGTGCGACAACGGTGGCGGTCAGCAAGCCGAGCGTGAACGGGGTGGTGGCATATTTCATGGTGAAACTCCTACAGGGTGAAAAAAGGGGTGAGAAAGCTATTAATCTCAAAATTTAGGGAAATTTTCCCACTAAAATTGCTTGACCGATACTGAAAATGTGTAAAGGTTTGTTCCACGCCAGCGTCCTTCCGGGCTTCGCCGTTTAATAAATTCGGGAAAAAAGCCCTAAATTTGCATGCCGCAGTTGGTTCGTGCACAATCCTCTTCTCGAAAGACCGCACTGCTCCATGACGACTCCGATACCAGCCACCGACACAGTGCCAGCGCTTGACGCCGGCCTGCCGGAGCCGGCGTTGGCGGCGCAGGCCATTGCACTGGTGTTGCAACCGCTGGCACGCTTGATGATCGATCACGGGCTGCAACTGCCCTCGCTGGTGGAGTTGCTGAAGAAGGCGCTGGTGCAGGAGGCGGTGGCGGCTTATGGATTGGCTGACAAGGGCAGCTCGGATACCCGCATTGCCTTGCTCACCGGGGTGCACCGCAAGGACGTGAGACGGCTGCGTGAGGCGCCGGTCAGCGCCGAGCCGGCCAGCCCCATGGTGCCGGTGGCGGCCACGGTGGTGGCGCGCTGGATCAGTGAACCGCGCTATTTGAATGCCGACCAAACGGCCCGCGCCCTGGCCCGCACGCCCGGCCGCGGCAGCGCCGGCGAGCCCGACTTCACGACACTGGTGGCCGAGGTCAGCCGCGATGTCGGGGCCCGCGCGGTGTTCGACGAACTGGCGCGCTTGGGCGTGGTGGAACTGCTGGCCGACGGCTACGTCGCGCTCAAGGCTAGCGCCTTTGTGCCGCATGAGGGCTTGCGCGAATCGTTCCACTTTCTGGCCGCCAACGTCAGCGACCACCTGGCCACCGCGGTGCACAATCTGGCACCGCATCGGCGCACCCCGCTGATGCTGGACCAAAGCGCTTTTTCGCAGAATTTGTCGGCCGAGCAGGCGCAGCAGTTGCAGCAGCAGGCGCGCCGCCTGTGGGCCACCGTGCTGCAGCATTTCTTGCGCACGGCAACGGTCGCCGAGCAGCGCAGCGAAGCCGCGGCCGGGCCCAAGCATCGGGTTTGCTTTGGCGTCTACTTTCATGACAGCTTGCAGGCAGAGGCGCCGCCGGCGTCGCCCGTCGGCCCGAAGGCGCGCAAGAGCAAAAGGAAAAAAGTTTTATGAGTCAACCTGAAAATCTGAATTGGCCGCTGACGCGGCGCAGTTGGCTGGTGTTGGCGGCGTCTGCCGTGGCGGGCTGCGGTGGCGGTGGCAGCGTGAGCATGGCCGGCTTGCCGGGTACCGGCGGCACGGGTCTGTTTGCGCAAGGCCCCATTTCGGGCTTTGGCAGCGTCATCCTCAACGGCATCCGCTTTGACGACACGGCAGCGACGGTGCAGCTTGACGGTCTGGCCGCCAGTTCTTCGGACCTGCGTCTGGGCATGGTGGCCAGTGTTCAGGGCCAGCGCGGCGCCGACGTCACGCTGGGGACGGCCAGCAGCATCGAGGTCTGGGCAATCGCACAGGGTCTGGTGACCCAGGGCCAAGCGACGCCCGGTGCCAGCGGCCAGTTCCGTGTGGCCGGCATGACGCTGCTGACCGACCCGAACACGGTATTCGACGGCTTCAGCGCGACGGCGCCGCTGTCAGTGGGTCAGCGCGTCGCGGTGTGGGGCTTGCAGGCCGGCGCCGATGGCCGCAGCTGGAGTGCCACGCGGGTCGCGCTGGTGGCGGCCAGCGCCGTCGTCAGCAGTGGCTTGCTCAGCGTCGAAGATTCGCAGCGCACGCTCAACGGACTGCTGCTGACGGGGGCGCTTGCTGGCACTCTGGCGCAGGGCGCCCTGGTGCGGGTTCAGGGCACTTTATCTGGCAACGGCAGCAGCATCGAGGTGCTCAGTGCCAAGCCGCTGAGCGGCTCGGGCGGTGCATCACCACAAGGCGACGCGGAAATTGAAGGCGTGGTAACGACCGCGCCCTCAGCCAGTGGTTTCAGCCTGGGCACTATCGTGGTCGATGCCAGCCAGGCCGTTTACAGCCCGGCCAACGCACAGCTTTTCATCGGTGCGCGGGTCGAGGTGAACGGCACCTGGCGCTCCGGTGTGCTGCAAGCCACCAGCGTGGCACTGCAGGATGAACAAGCCCCGCAGGCGCTGGAGATCTCCGGTTCTGTGGAAGCCTTCAACAGTCTGAGCAACTTTACGGTCCGCGGACAACGCTGCGATGCATCAGGCCTGACCTCCTTTGGTCACGGCACAGCGGCTGACCTGAAGGTGGGCGCCAAGGTCAAACTCAAGGGCAGCATGGCCGGTGAAGTGCTACGGGTGACCGAGCTGGAATTTTCGGTCTGATTTTTAGGGGCTGCCACTGCCGACTGTGTCGGGGCGGCGGGGGTGGGGCGGATGCCGGGGGCTCATACGCTTCGCTTTTTAAAATCGCCCCCAACATCCGCCCCACCCCCGCCTTGCGCTGTCGGCCGTCCCGGCCCGTTGCTTCACGCGTGCCGCGTTGAAAAACATCGTGAAATGACGCAAATCAATTAGATGTGGTATTGTCCCGGCGCCTGAAAGTTAAAACGGCGTCCGGGCTCCGCCGTGCTGGAAATCGCCTTGAACAGCGAGCTTCCGAATATTTTCGTTTCGAAACATTCAATCATTTAAACACCCGCGATTAGCGGACTGGCGGCCGGTGTGTCACCAGGTGAAAAGGAAAGCTTTAGAGGATCCACCATGAAAAATACAAACATCAAATGGGGCGCTGGCGTTGCCGCCGCTATTTCGACAGCACTGCTGGTGGCCGCCTGCGGCGGTACTGTCTCGACCCCTGTCGTAACCAATGACGTAACGGCGCCGGTCACCAGCACCACGGTTGCGGCACTATCGACAACTGCTACTCCGATGGCGTTCCCGAGTGGGGTGCCGGCATTCGGCACCACTGCGGCCACGACGCTGGTCTTCTCGGGCACTTCCGCAACACCCGATTTCAGCATTGCATCCGGCGGCAACACGGCAACCGGCACCACCGCCTTCGGCTCCTGTGACTTCACCATCCTGGCCTCCACCTTCCCGACCGGGTCGCCGTTGGCGAGGGGCCAGGTCATCGTGATCAACCCGTGCAACTTGGTGGTCGGGACCAGAGGTGCACCGGCCAGCGGCTCTGCGAGCACTCGCAGCGTGACGCTCACACTTGGCAATATCACCTCGGATGGCTCGTCGGTTCCGGTCACCATCAACAGCAACGGCACGGTTCAGATCTTCGGCGTGGTGGTCGGTACCGGCACCTTGACACAGGTCACCGGAGGCGTGTAGTGAACCGGTCCAAGCGGGGATGAGCTTGCGTGAGGCGCCGTATCGACGCCTCGCCACAATGCGCAGCCCGCCCGTCATTTGCTGCAAGAAATCCACGAGGCGCATGGCTTTACGCTACAAGTTGCTCCGGGGTGTGGGCGGGGCGGATGCCGGGGGCTCATGCGCTTCGCTTTTTAAAATCGCCCCCAACATCCGCCCCACCCCCGCCTTGCGCTTTTGGTCGTCCAGGCCAACCGATTTCCAGACAGCAGACGCTCAACGTCAAGTCAAGAGGCGCGCCGCTTTTGGCGCGTTCCGCTTGAACGATTCGTCAAGCTGGCCTGTGGCTCTACAAGGCGCCCTGTGACGTACTTGTGAAGGACGCTGGACATCAGTGTTTGATAAGGGATTGCTTCTTCCGCGGCCTTGGCTTGAATGTCGTCGAGGTCTCGGGATGAGATGCGAATGTTGACCCGTTTGTCTTTAGCCAGAGAGGCGGAGGCCATTACCGCAAAACGTGTAATTTCACTTTTGCTTTTTGGAGAGGGCTGCCACTCACCTCTTTCAAAGGAGGCCAGAATTTCTTCCTCAAGTTTTCTTTCTTTGTCCATTTCAATGCTCCAGATAGATTCGTGTGGCTTTCCTGCTCGGGATGATCGTTTTCAGAAAGACCTCTTGCTTTGTTTCCACAAACGGCACCAGATAGGCGTAGCCACGAATGCGAACCACAAACATGCGTTGGTTCGGGTATTGATCTGTGTTTGGATGGTCTAGCACGACAAGAAGTCCACCATTCGACATGGCTGACACGACCTCCTCAAAAGATACGCCGCGCTCAGCCTTGAGACGGATATTTTTCTCGGTATTCCAGTTCACAGGTTTCATGCCGCTGATATTACACCTGTGTGCCTTATGGCATCATGGGCGACCCAACGGATGGCCTGTTGGAGCACGGGCGGCGGGGGCGGGGCGGATGCCGGGGGCTCATACGCTGCGCTTTTTAAAATCGCCCCCAACATCCGCCCCACCCCCGCCTTGCGCTGTTGGTCGTCCAAGCCCACTGGCATCAGGGCAGAACGACGCCAGCGGTATCGGTCATAAGCTGGGCATTGGTGGCGGGGAAGGGCAAAAGACGCATTCCCGACTTTCGTACCGCTCCAAAGAAGTCGTAACGTTGAGGTAACCAGCGCTGCGCGGCTTCATCACGCTGCGTCCGTGTTGACCGAGTGGTTCGAGTGGCTGGGCGTCTCGATCATTGTGCTCAGTGATTCACGAACACGCCGAAGCCGGCCAATTGGCGCTGAAGTGAAAGCGCGCCCTCTGCTCCAAAGAAGACCACAGCGTTCAGCCCTGCTTGTTTCGCCGCCTCAACGTTCTCAACTCGGTCGTCCAGAAATAACACAGCGCTCGCATCGCAACCGAGTTGTGCAACGACTTTCTCAAAAAACCTGGCCTGAGGTTTGGCTGCCCCAACGAAGCACGAATAGAACTCAGTGTCGAATAGAGATCTGTAGTTCAGGCCCTCAGACATGTGCTTCGCACGAAGGGCTTGTTGATTGCTCCCAATGTGGCATCGGATGCCCGAGCGACGAACGGCTTGAACGGTTTGCATGACATCCTGGTGCACTTCGATGGCGTGAAGAACATTCAGTGTTTCGGGCATGAAACTTGACCGATCCCACTTTGCCAGCACTGCTTCGAGCTTGTCTGTGAAACCTGTTGTTGATTCGAGTACATCGGTTTCGGCTTCAAATATGTCGTCAACGACGGCCTTGGCTTGCAACTCATCTTCGAGCCCGAGCACTGACTGTAGCGCTGGTTGCCAGTGTCTCGTTGCGTGTTGGAGAACACCATCGGCATCGAAGAGGACGTTTTCTATGGTCATAGGAATACTCGGAGATTTTGCTAGCGAGGAAAGACGCTCAACGTGGAGTTGAGACGCCTGCGCGGCTTTTCGCGCAGGTCGCCTCGAACGCAGGGTTAGGTTTCATTTTCTGTGAACCCAAGGAACTTACGCGTGTATTCACCATGCCCCTCCGATAGTAAAGAGCGCGCGTTCCCCGACCAAAGCCAGCCGATGTATTTAGGGATGGGAACCCACGGCGGTGGCGGAGTTTGCGGTTCAGCACTTCGTGTGTGCCAATTGGAGATTCCAGTTGCGACCTCTACAAGCGCGATGCCGTGTGCAGCGGCGTATTCGACGGCGCCCGACTGGAACCCCGAGACAGAGAAGAGCATGCCTTTTTGCGCTGCCAAGGATTGAAGTTTGCTGTGAAGAACCTGAACATCTTGACGCTCAACCTTGCGCCCGTGGTGCTTGCACTCCACCAGAACTAAGAACTTTGCACCAAGCGCCGAAAACGTGGCGGCAACATCGATGATGTATTCACCGTCTGCGCCGACTAACGGAGAGAGGTGTTCGGACTGGTACTCAACAAGTTGCCCACCAGCCGCATCAAGGATGCCCTTCACCAGCAACTCGTAGTCGCGAGGTGACATAGACAGCGGTTCGGCAGAGTCGCGCATATGAAACCTAACGTGATGTAGCCGAGCGTCTATCTTGGCAATCCCAAACTAGACGACGGGATATCCTGGGATGCCGTCTGCGGACGGCGTTGACCAACAACGCGGCAATGCCCATGAGGCCACAGGTTGCGTCAACTGCACTGGATATTGAAGTCATGTCCGTCCCCTTGAACCGTGTCGCCTATGCTGGCGAAATTCTGTCAATGCCGAGCTCGCTATTCCCGACACTTCATGTTGCCGGACTATAGCCCATTGGACCGCGTCCTGGTATGTTGGCGGAGGCTGCAAAACTGGCGCTGTGCGAGTCCGGATGAATAGCTTTTACGCTACAACTTGCTCCGGAGTGTGGGTGGGGCGGATGTTGGGGGCGATTTTAAAAAGCGAAGCGTATGAGCCCCCGGCGTCCGCACCGCCCGCACCCCGGAGCGGCTGGTTCAAGAAGAGATCTAACGTGCAGTCAGGCGCGCGCGCGCAGGCGCGTCGCCGCTTCGCGCAGGCAGGCGGCCGTGGTATCCCAGCCCAGGCAGGCATCGGTGATGGAGACGCCATAACGCAAGTCCTGCGGGCGGCCCAGTTTCTGATTGCCTTCGAACAGGTTGGACTCCAGCATCACGCCCTTGATCGATTGGTTGCCATCGGCAATTTGATGCACCACGTCCTTCAGCACCAGCGTTTGCAGGGCGTGATTCTTGCGGGAATTGGCGTGGCTGCAATCGACCACGATGTTGACCGGCAACTTGGCGGCGCTGAGTGCCGCCTCGGCCTCGGCGACCGCTACCGAGTCGTAGTTGGGCACCGTGCCGCCGCGCAGAATCAGATGCCCGAAGGCATTGCCTCGGGTTTGCGTGACGGCCACCTGGCCGTCGCCGTTGATGCCCAGAAACGCATGCGGCTGGGCCGCCGAAAGCATGGCGTTCATGGCCACTTCCAGATTGCCGTCAGTGCCGTTCTTGAAGCCGACCGGGCTCGACAAGCCGCTGGCCAGCTCCCGGTGCGTCTGGCTCTCGGTGGTGCGCGCGCCAATCGCGCTCCAGGCAATCAGGTCGCCCAGATACTGCGGCGTGATCGGGTCCAGCGCCTCGGTGCCGCAGGGCAGCCCCAGGTCGTTCAGGTCCACCAGCAGACGGCGCGCCACGTGCAGGCCTTCGTCGATGCGGAACGAATCGTCCATGCGCGGGTCATTGATCAAGCCCTTCCAGCCGACGGTGGTGCGCGGCTTTTCAAAATAGACCCGCATCACGATGAAAAGCTGGTCCGCCAGTTCGTCGGCCAGCGCCTTCAAATGGTGGGCGTATTCGAGCGCCGCCTGGGTGTCGTGGATGGAGCACGGCCCGACCACCACAAACAAGCGCCGGTCGCGCCCGCTCAGGATCTCGGCCAGCGCACGGCGTGCCGCGCTTACGGTCTGAGTCGCCCGCGCACTGGCCGGGATGTCTTCGTGCAACTCGCTCGGTGGCAACAGCGTATGTTGCGAAACGATGTTCAGGTTTTCAAGGGCGGTGGGGAAAGTCATGGCGGCGGCAGGTCTGGAAATGGGCGGACGCAGAGGGCGCCTCAGGGCGATTTTAAGAGTGCTTCATCCAGCACTTCGATCCAGTGCCGCACCGGCGTGCTGGTGCCGCTTTGCAGATGGGTGATGCAACCCATGTTGGCGGAGACTATCAGGGCCGGTTTTGCCGCGCCAAAAGTGCTGTTCAGGTGGTCCAGCTTGCGGTCGCGCAATTGGTAGGCCAGCTCCGGGTTGAGCACCGAGTAGGTGCCAGCCGAGCCGCAGCACAGATGCGACTCGGCCCCCGTCACCTTGATCTGGAAGCCCAGCTCTGTCAGGTGCTGCTCGACCGCGCCGCGCAATTGCTGGCCATGCTGCAGCGAGCAGGGCGGGTGAAACACAACAGGCCCGGCCGGTGGCCGGACCTTGCCGCGCAGTGCGGCGCTGAGCTGGGGCAGCCATTGACTCAGGTCTTGCGTCATTTCGCTGACGCGCTTGGCCTTGTCTGCATAGACCGGATCGTCCTGTAGCAGGTGGCCGTACTCCTTGACGGTGACGCCGCAGCCGGAGGCGTTCATGATGATCGCCTCCACGCTTGGCAGCAGCGGCCACCAGGCGTCGATGTTGGCGCGCATCTGGGCCTTGCCGCCCTCCTGGTCATTCAGATGGAACTTGACCGCGCCGCAGCATCCGGCATCGGGTGCGATCAGGGTCTGGACGCCCATCGCATCCAGCACGCGGGCGCTGGCGCGGTTGATGTTGGGGCTCATGGCCGGCTGCACGCAACCGGCCAGCAGCAGTACCTTGCGCGCGTGCTGGGCGGTCGGCCAGTCGCCGGCGTCCTGCGCCGCCGGCACCTTGTTTTTCAGGGCTCCCGGCAGCACCGGGCGCACCAGCTGGCCCAGTTTCATGGCCGGGGCAAACAGGGGCGAGGTCAGGCCTTCCTTGAGGACCCAGCGCAGGGCGCGCTCGGCCGGCGGGCGTGCCACTTTGGCTTCCACCAGCTTGCGGCCAATGTCGAGCAGATGCCCGTAGGCGACGCCCGACGGGCAGGTGCTCTCGCAACTGCGGCAAGTCAGGCAGCGGTCCAGGTGGGCCTGCGTCTTGCGGGTCGGGGCGTTGCCCTCCAGCACCTGCTTGATCAGGTAAATGCGGCCGCGCGGTCCGTCCAGTTCATCCCCCAGCAATTGGTAGGTCGGGCAGGTCGCGGTGCAAAAACCGCAGTGCACACACTTGCGCAGAATGGCCGCCGCCGCGTTGGCGTCGGCGCTGTCCTGGTATTCAGGGGCGAGATGGGTATGCATATCAATGTTGTCATTCCGGCCTTGTAACGCTGTCATTCCGGCTTTGAGCCGGAATCCAGGAGGTTCACAGGTCATGGTGGATCCCGGCTCAGGGCCGGGATGACAAACTTCCTTTAAAAATCGGGGTACATACGCCCGCGGTTGAGGATGCCGGCCGGATCGAACTCGTTCTTCAGCCGCTGGTGAATCTGGCACAGTGCCGGCGCCAAGGGGCTGAAACGTGCCACGGACTGGGCCGGCGCGGTTTGCGGCACCCGGAACAGGGTGGCGGTGCCGCCGACTTCGGCGGCCGCCTGGCGCAGTGGCGCCCAGGCTTCAATCGGCGCCCACAGCCAGCGCTGGGCGCCGTGCCATTCGATCAGTTGCGCATATGGCAGGGGTAGCGCCGGCGCGGTCTGCGGCATGGAGAGCCGCCACAGGCCCAACTCGGGCGCCGGCGCCATGAAGAAGGGCAGGGTCTGATCGCGGCAGGCAGCCCAGTCGGGGCCGGCTTGCGCGTTGTCGATTTGAGTGACCTCACCACCTAGTGCCTGCACATCGGCCAGCATGCGCGGGCAGGCTGCCTCCACTGCGGCGACGGCACCCCGCAAGCGCACAAACAAGCTGTCGCAGGGCGGGCTGACGCTAGCGTCGAACAGCCAGCAACTGGCGTTCAAAGGCAGCGGCTGGCCACCCCAGCGGTTCAGCAGATCAAGCGCCTGCTGCTGGCTCAGACCACGGCACAGCAGCGTCGCTTCGGCCGGCGCGCAGGGCAAGACCTTGAGCGAAATCTCGGTCAGCAGGCCCAGCGTCCCGAGGGCACCCACCATCAGGCGCGAAACGTCGTAGCCGGCCACGTTCTTGATCACCTGGCCGCCAAAAGTCAGCAACTCGGCGCGACCATTGAGCAGGGTCACGCCCAGCACGAAGTCGCGCACGGCACCGGCGCTGGCGCGGGCCGGACCGCTCAGGCCGGCCGCCACCATGCCGCCGCAGGTGGCGCCGGCGCCGAAGGCGGGCGGCTCGAACGCCAGTTGCTGGCCTTTCTCGGCCAGCGCGGCTTGCAGTTCCAGCAGCGGTGTGCCGGCGCGCACCGTGACCACCAGTTCGGTCGGCTCGTAGCTGACGATGCCGCGCAAGGCGCTGACGTCCAGCAGTTCGCCTTGCAGCGACTGGCCGTAAAAGTCTTTCGAGCCGCCGCCCCGAATGCGCAGCGGCGTGCGGTCGGCCAGCGCGGCGCGCAGGCGGTCGGTAATCTGGCTCAGTGTGGGGTTCATGGAGGGCGGGTCAATACATGATGTCTAGTCAACAAAGAAGTTTACCGGCAAGCCCGGTACTGTCACGCGCAGCGAAAAAACACAGCCCGACAACGGCAGCGCCGCCAGCTCTTCGGTGCTGCGCTTTTGCCGCGCCGTGCTGAGGTACAGGGTCTGCAAGTCCTCGCCGCCAAAGCAGGGCATGGTGGGGCATTGCGCCGGCGTCGCCCATTGGTCCAGCAAGCTGCCGTCGGGGGCCAATTGGCAGACCCGGCGGCCCTCGTACATGGCCACAAAGTAGTTGCCCTGCTGGTCCACCGCCGCGCCATCGGGGCGTCCGCCGTAGCGGGCAGCGGTGCCGGACAGCTCAGAATGGTCAAACTGCCAGTCGGCCGGCTTGGGCGCGAACTGATGAAAAGTCCGGTGCGCCGTCATGGCCTTGCTGCGCGGCTCAAAGTCCCAGGCGTGCACCCGGTGGCTGGAGGTGTCGGCCCAGTACAGGGTGTGCCCGTCCGGACTCCAGGCCAGACCGTTGCCGGTAGTGGCGGGCAAGACCGCCGGATCGGTCATGCGCTCCAACACCGGAGTGCCGCCGGCGCGGCAGTCCAGACAGTACAGGGCGGCGTTGCCATTGACCCTGGTTTCGTCGATGGTGCCAATCCAGAAGCGCCCCAGGGCGTCGCACTTGCCGTCGTTGGCACGCATCTGCGACGGGTCGTAGTCCAGCGTGGCGATGCGTTCCAGCGGCCCCTGCCAGTGGCGTGCCCGAAAGACGCCGTGGCGCAACGCCAGCACCCAGCCGCCACGCGCCGCGGGGGCGATGCAGCCGGGCTCGGACGGCAGGTCCCAGTGCTCCACCGTGCCCATGTAGACATTGCTGCGCAGCACCTGCCTGGCCGCAATATCGACCCAGTACAGCATCTGCTCCTGCGGCTGCCAGAACGGCGATTCGCCCAGGCTGCAGGGCTGGCTGGTGACGCTGTGCCAGGGCGTGATGTCGGATGCGGGTTCGGTACTCGATGCCATGATTTCTCCTGGCCGCATTGTGCACTGCCGACGCGGCCGGGAGCGCCGGCGCTGGGGTATGCTTTGTCGGTCATGGGGCAAAGATAAGTGCGCTCGCCGTGGGTCAAGACGGAATTGTGCTGAAACGCGGCTTTTCGGGTTTGGGCGGCGGTTCAGGACGGTGTTGCCACCGCAAAGAGGCATACTCGCAGGCGCGGCGCTGATTTCCGCGTTGGATGGGGTGGCACAGGTAGAGGTGATGAAGATTCGTTGGAAGTGGTGGCTGGCAGGGTTGGTCGGCGTGTTGGGCCTCTACACGCTGGCCGGCTTTGTGCTGCTGCCGCTGCTGGTCAGGCAGCAACTGCCCGGGCTGGCGCAGACCCAGCTGGCGCGCCAGGCCAGCATCGGTCAGCTCAGTTTCAATCCCTATACCCTGCGCCTGCAAGCCCAGGACCTGCGCTTGTCCGAGGCCGATGGCGCGCCGCTGCTGGTGGTTGACCAACTGGCGCTGCAACTGGAGTGGCGGTCGCTGCTGCGGCGGGCCTGGAGTTTTACCGAAATCCGCATCACGGCGCCCAGCGCGAGCCTGACCGTCGCGCCGGACGGCAGCTTCAATCTGGCCCAACTGCTGGCCACGCTGCAGCGTGGCCCCCCAGACCCCGCCAGCGCCAAGCGCCTGCCGCGCCTGAGCGTCGGGCAACTGCTGCTGGAAGGCGGCAAGGTGGAGCTCAGCGATCACCACGCTGGCTACACGGAAAGCTTTGTACCGATCAACTTCACGCTGAACAATTTCAGCACCCTGCCGGGCCAGGGCAACCGCTATACCTTCAGCGCCACGTCGGCGCGCGGCGCCAGCCTGCACGCCAGCGGCGAGCTGTCGCTGGCTCCGCTTGGCGGCAGCGGCCAGCTGACGCTGGAAAACGCCTCCCTGCCGGAACTGGCGGTCTACCTCAAGTCGTATACCCGCGCGACGCTGGCCGCCGGCAAACTCACAGCCACCTTGCCTTACCGCTTCTCCCTTGCGGACGGCAAATTGGAGGCCAGTCTGGCCGGTGCCAAGCTGGCGCTGCGCGAGCTGGCGCTGGCGCATGAGGGCAGCAGCGATTCCTTCGCCACCTTGACACGACTGGAGCTCAGCGACATAGCCGCCGATCTGGCGCGGCGCGAGGCGACGCTGGGCGAGGTGCGGGCTCAGGGCGGCCGGCTGGCGCTCCGGCGCAATGCCAAGGGTGAACTCGATCTGGCCCATCTCATGCAGGTGGCGCTGGCACCGGCAGCGGTTGCGGTTCAGCCGGTGCCGGTCAACAACTGGAAGCTGGCCGTCAAGCAACTGGTTTTTGATCAGGTGGCGGTCAGCGCGCTCGATGAAAGCGTCAGCCCGCCGCTCAGGATGAGCGCGGACAAAGTCCAATTGCGTCTGCAACTGGTGGCCCAGCAGGCTGCGGCCGACTTCCAGTGGAAGATCAGCGACGCCGGCTTTTCACTGGCGGATCTGGTGCTCTCCAGCGGCACGCAAACACCGGTCAAACTGGCCCGGCTGGGCTTTAGCGATGGGGTGGTCGACTCCGCCGCGCGGCATGCCAGTTTCGGGCGGATCTTTGCCGCGGGCGGGCAGTTGCGGCTCACGCGCGATCGCCAAGGGCAGCTCGATCTGCTGCGCCTTTTGCCCAAATTCGGCGCCGCCGGCACCAAACCGCCTGGCGCGCCATCGAAGCCTGTAGGCGCACCCTGGAGCGCCGTCGCCGGCAGCGTTGTGTTGAGCCAATTTGGCGCCGACCTGGAAGACCAGGGCAGCGGCGTCAAGGTCCATGCGCAAGACCTTGGCGCGAAGCTTGAGGGTGTCAGCAGCGATCTCAAGCGGCCGGTCAAGTTCAATGCCGGTCTGAGCCTGAGTGAAGGCGGCCAGTTGTCGGCGCAGGGCAGCCTGCTGCCCAGCAGCGGCGCCATGCGGGCCGAAGTCCGGGTCAAACAACTGGCGCTGCGTCCCTTGCAACCCTGGCTGGACCATTACCTGAAGCTCAAAATTGCCGGCGGCAGCGTTTCTGCGCAAGGGCTTGTGACGACGGGCAGCGGGACGGCCAAGAGCGCGGCCCTGCGCTACGTCGGCGGCCTGGATGTGGCCGGCCTGGTGCTGAACGAGGAAGACGGCGATATGTTCGCCTCCTGGAACAATGTGGGCGCCCAGCAGCTCACCTTCAGCCTGCAACCCAATCTGCTGGCGATCACGGAACTGCGCGTGCTGGAGCCCAACGCCAAGCTGATCATCGAGAACGACCGCAGCTTCAATGCCGCGCGTCTGCTGGTGCCAGCTGACCCCGCCGCGGCCGGCGTCGAGGCGCCGGCGCTGACCCCGCAAGCGGCGTCGACCGAACCGTTTCCGGTACGCATCCCGCGCCTGCGCTTGCAGAACGGCAAGCTCGACTTCACCGACCTCAGCTTGCGGCCGCAGTTTGCGGCCAAGATCGTTGAGCTGAACGGCGTTGTCACCGGCCTGTCGTCGAACCGCGATTCACGCAGCCAGATCGAGCTCGACGGCCGGGTCGATGAGTTCGGTCTGGCGCGCATCCGCGGCGAGCTCAACCCGTTCGCGCCGCGCAACAACACCGACCTCAACGTGGTGTTCAAGAACGTCGACATGGTGCCGGCCTCGCCCTACAGCATGAAGTTCGCCGGCTACCGGATCGCCGAAGGCCGGATCTCGCTCGATCTGCAATACAAGGTGCGCAACAGCCAGCTCGAAGGCGCCAACCAGATCATCATCGATCGGCTGACCCTGGGCGAGCGGGTCGACAGCCCCGATGCGCTGAAGCTACCGCTGGAACTGGCGATCGCGGTCCTGAAGGACAGCGATGGGCGCATCGATCTGGGGCTGCCGGTTACCGGCGACCTGAGCGATCCGCAGTTCAGCTATGGGGCCGTCATCTGGAAAGCGATTGGCAATGTGCTGGGCAAGATCGTGACGGCACCGTTTCGCGCACTGGGCAGCCTGCTGGGCTTGGGCAGCGACAAACTGGAGGCCATCGATTTCGATCCGGGCAGCGCCACGCTGTTGCCGCCCGAGCGCGAGAAGCTCAAGCGGGTGGCGCAGATTCTGGCCAAGCGCACACAGCTGAAGCTTTTGGTGCCGGGCCACTACAGCGAGGTGGCCGATGGTGCCGCGCTGCGGACGCGTGCGATGCGGCTGGAAATTGCCCAACGGGCCGGCATCAAGCTGGAAGCCGGCGAGCAGGCCGGGCCGCTGGCCCTGGGTGAGCGCAGTGTTCGCCTTGCCTTGCGCGATGGGTACGCCCAGCGTTTTGGCGCCGCGGCACTGGACCGGCAGAAGCAGGCGGCGGCCAGCGCGCCGACGGCGCCCGACGGCAAGACCGACGTTGCGCCGGAGAAATTGCCGTTGTGGCAGCGCGCCAGCAAGCTGCTTCAGGGCGAGCCGCAAGTCGCCGATGCCAGCGCCTTCTACCGCACGTTGCAGGACGATCTGGCGCAGCAGCAGCCGCTACCGGCCGCCGCCCTGACCGATCTGGGCGCGCAACGCGCCAACGCCATTCTGGCGGCTCTGCAAGAAGACGGTGTAGCCCCGGCCAGTGTGGTTGTCGCCGCGCCCGAGAGCGTGGACGGCGCAGCCGGCAAGACGGTGGCGCTGAAGCTGGGACTGACGACCAAATAGGGTGGCCGGACGACCGCCGGGCCCGCTACAGGATGGCGTGGCCCAGTTGACGCTCGATCTGGGTCAATGAAATGACGCCGCGAATGCGCGCCGGGCCTTGTCCGGTGGCGGCTTGAATCACCAGCAGATGGGTGCGTCCGGTTTTCTTGAAGGTGGCGATGACGCGGCCCACGCTGGCCGATTTCAGTTCGTCGTAGTCCAGGGAGTCCAGTTGCGACAACCCGGTCATCAAATCGCTGGCGCTTAAATCCTGGCGATGGATACGGCGCTCGTTGACCAGCCGGGTCGGCTTTTCGCCGATCAGATCAGCCGCCGTCAGCAGCCCCTCGACGCAAGGGAAATCGCGCACCACGAAGAGCGAGCGAACGCCTTGCTGGATCATCGCCTTCTCGGCCTTGTCGAGCGGCGTTTGCGGCTCGATGGTGGCGGCTTTCACCTGCGCCAGATCGGTCATCACTTCCAGCCCCGGCGAGCTCAAGGTGACGGCGCCCTTGGCTTTCGGTTGGGCTTGCGGGATGCAGGTGTTTTCCGGAAAACGGAAGGTGGCGAGAGGGGTGTTATTCATGGATCTGACTCCTGAGAAAAATGCTGCAAACAATAAAGTGAATACCCGTGAAGGTGTCAGCTCCGGCATGGCGCGGGCTGTTGGATTCGACGGCCCGACTATAGGTGCCATGTCTTAAGGCTGACTGAAGAAGGGTCATGCTCCATTGACCAGCGACAAAGTCCGGGTCGGCACCCGCAGCTACAATGCGCGAGCTGGCTGCCCCGGGGCATGCCGGTAAACGCTAGGGGTGCTGGGTGTCGCAAGATGCCCGGCTGAGATGACACCCTGGAACTTGATCAAGATAATACTTGCGCAGGGAAGCGTCGCTGAATTCAGTCTGGCCGTCAACCCGACTCGTTCTGCAACCCCCTGCCGTCGATAAAGGATTTTCGATGGCATTCGATTTGAGACTTACCCCGGTTCTTGCCGCACTTGCCGCAAGCACCACTTTCCCCGTACTCGCACAGACCGCGTCGCCGCGCCTCGATCCGATCACGGTGACGGCCAAGGCGGCGCCGACGCTGGATGCCAGCAGCGCGGAGGTCGGCGGCTTCGGCGCGCCGCTGGCCAAGACACCGCAAAGCGTGACGGTCTTCACCGCCGATCTGCTGGCCGGCACGGCCGCCCAATCGCTGTCCCAGGTGCTCAGGCTCGACGCCTCCCTGGCCGACAGCTACAACACCACGGGCTATATCGAGAGCCTTTCGATTCGCGGCTTTTTGCTGGACCAGGGCGGCAACTTCAGCCGCAATGGTCTGGCGGTCTCCAACTATGTTCCCATTGCCCTGGAGAACAAGGAGCGCATCGAAATTCTGAAGGGCGTGGCGGGCCTGCAATCGGGCGTCTCGGCGCCCGGCGGCATGGTCAACTACGTCACCAAGGCGCCGCAGAAGGAAGCGTTCACGACCGCCACTGTGGGCCTGGACGGCAACGGCGGCAGCAAGGTTCATCTGGACGCCAACAGCAGCGTTGGCGCCATCGGCCTGCGCCTCAATCTGGTGGATGAACAACTGCATTCCCATTTCGATCACGCCAACGGCACGCGCCAGTTGCTCAGCCTGGCCCTGGGCTGGGCCTTGAGCGCGGACACCTCGGTCTCGGCCGATCTGGAATACCAGTACAAGAGTCAGCCCTCGGTGCCGGGCCTGGGACTGCTCGACAGCAATGGCGATGGTGTAGCCGACACGCTGCCGGCGCTCATCAATCCACGGCTGAACCTGAACAATCAAAGTTGGTCGCTGCCGTTTCAGGCCAGCAGCACGACTGCCCAGATCGCCGTCAAGCAGCGCCTCAATGACGACTGGCAAGCCAGCTTCGCGGCCCATCGGCAGAGCAGCAGCATCAACGACCGGATTGCCTTCCCGGACGGCTGCTCCAGCGCCGCAAACTACGTCTATCCGGGCTTGTGCGGCAACGGCGATGTCGATGTCTACGACTACCGCAGCGAGGGCGAGCAGCGTAGCTTGTCGAGCTGGGACGCCCACCTGGACGGCAAATTCAGCGCGCTGGGTGTCAGCCACGCCACCCGCTTTGGGCTCAGCGGCCGCAGCGCCCACGCCGACCTGGCGCCCATGCAGGCCTACAACTATGTGGGCACCAGCAACATCTATACGCCTGTTGCGCTGCCGGCCGATCCCTCGCTCACCGTGCTCAACACCAACAGCCGCGAGCGCGCGCTGGACGCCTATGCCTCGCTGAGCTCCAGGCTGAGCGCCAGCCTGCAATCGTTCGTCGGCGTGCGCAGCTCGCGTCTGAGCCGCAGCAGCGAACTCAGCGACGGCACGCAAGCAGTTTCTTACGAGCAGACGGTGAGCACGCCGTGGGCCGGACTGGCCTGGTCGCCCAGCGCCACCAGCATGTTCTATGTCTCCTGGGGCCAGGGCGTGGAACTGGAAGTGGTGCCAAATCGTCCGGCGCTGTTTTCCAACTACGGCCAGGCGTTGCCGGCGCTCAAGAGCGAGCAGACCGAGATCGGCATGAAATGGCAAGCCAATTCGCGCCTGCTGCTGAGCGCCGCCGCGTTCAGCATAGCCAAACCCTATGCCGATGATCTGCCGGCCACCGGCAGCGACCCCTTGCCAGTGCGCGTGGCGGGGGCCAAGACGGCACGCCATCGCGGACTTGAACTCTCGGCCAGCGGCCGCGTCGGCGAGGCGCTCTCTATCCAGGCCAGTCTGATGGCGCTGGATGCCCGCTACACGCAGGCGGTCGATCCGGCATTGGTGAACCAGCGCGTCACCAATGTGCCGCGCTTCAAGAGTTCCCTGTTTGCCGACTACAAGGTGGCCGCCGTGCCCGGTTTGGCGCTCAATGCCACGGCCAGCTTCGAGAGCACAAAAACCGCCACCGCCGACGGTAGCGTCGAACTGCCGGCGGCCTGGCAACTCGATGCCGGGCTGAGCTACCAGCAGCGCATCGTGGGGCGCTCCACCCAGTGGCGCTTGAACGTTGAAAACCTGAGCAACCGCACCTACTGGCGCGAGGCGCCGACCACCGATTGGGGTGGCATCTATCTGTTCCCATCGACGCCGCGCACCCTGCGCCTGAGCGTCACCATCGAGCTCTAACGAATGTTGGCCACCGCCTTCACGCTGCTTGGCACGGCCGTCAGTTGGCTGGAGCTGGTGGCGTTTGGGCTGGCATTGGCCAACATCGCGTGCAATGTGGCCGAGATCCATTGGGGCTGGCCCCTGACCATCGTTGCCAGTGCGCTGTATGCATGGCTGTTTTACGCCAGCAAACTCTACGGTGAAGCGGGCGTCAACCTGTTCTTCGCCGTCACCGCGTTGTGGGGCTGGTGGCAGTGGCTGCACGGTCACCGGGCTGGCTCCGGCGCGCCCTTGCGCATAGCGCGGCTGGACCGGCGTGGCCTCCAGTGGTGCCTGCTTGGCTACGCCTTGTTGTGGCTGCTCTGCGCGCTGCTGCTGCGCAGCGTCACCGATTCCGAGGTGCCCTGGGCCGACGGCTTTGTGACCGCCGGCAGCGTCGTCGGCACGGTCCTGCTGGCGCGCAAGTTCATCGACAACTGGCCCCTGTGGCTGCTGGTCAATGCCGCCAGTGTGGCCTTGTTCGCCTACAAGGGACTGCAACTGACGGTGCTGCTTTACGTCATCTTCTTCCTGCTGGCGATCTGGGGCTGGCAGGGCTGGAAAAAGCGCATGGCCAGTGCCCCCGGGCTCACGCCATGAAGACACTGCGGCTGATCTGCATCATGGGTGCCGAAAGCACCGGCAAGACCACGCTGGCGCAGTCCCTGGCGGCGCATTTTGCTTGCCCCTGGGTGCCGGAGTATCTGCGTCACTTCTGCCAGCAGCACGCCAGAACGCCGACCCGTGAAGAGCAGCAGAGTGTGCTGGAGATGCAGCACCAGGCCGAGCTGGCGGCGCAGGCGCAAGCCGGGCAACTGGCGTCGCCGTTCGTCTTCTGCGACACCGCTCCGCTGCTGACCGCCATCTACAGCGACTACATCTTCGGTGATCGGTCGCTCTATGCGCGCGCCCGCGCCCTGCATGCCGGTTATGCCTTGACGCTGCTGCTGGCGCCCGATATCGCCTGGGTCGCCGACGGCCTGCAGCGCGACGGCGAGCAGGTGCGCCAGCCGGTGACGCAGATGATCAGCCGCGAGCTGGGCGCCCTGGCGCTGCCGGTTGCGAGCATCGCCGGGCAAGGCGACGGACGCTTTGCCGCCGCCCTGCAGGCGGTCCAGGCGATCCAGGCCGGCGCGACCTGCTAGCGGGCCTGCTAGCAGCCTGCCGCGGGTCGCCAAGGTGATCGCGTTGGGGCTGCGCCCTGGCGGCGCAACCCTACAATTGAAACGCTGACCCTGGTACAACGCAAAGGACGAATGATGTCGCTGGATTCCCTGTTTTCCCCCTTTCAATTCAAGTCGCTGAAATTGCCCAACCGGGTCGTGATGGCACCCATGACACGCTCGTTCTCGCCTCATGGCGTACCCACGGCCCAGGTGGCGGAGTATTACCGGCGCCGCGCCGAAGCGGCGGTCGGACTGATCATCTCCGAGGGCACCGTGGTGAATCGCCCGGCCGCCTCCAACGATCCCAATGTGCCGCGCTTCTGGGGCGATGCCTTGCCGGCCTGGCAGCAGGTGATCGACAGCGTGCATGCCGGCGGCGGCGTCATGGCGCCGCAGTTGTGGCACGTCGGGGCGGTTCGCAACCGCCGTACCGATTGGGTCCCGCCGGGCCCGGTGGACGGTCCCTCGGGCTTGTCCTCGCCCGGCAAACTGTATGGCGAGGCGATGACCGATGCGGCCATTGCCGACACCATCGCCGCTTTTGCGCGCGCCGCCGCCGACGCCAAGGCGCTGGGTTTCGATGCCATCGAATTGCACGGCGCCCACGGCTACCTGATCGACCAGTTTTTCTGGGACGGCACCAACCAGCGCACCGACCGCTATGGCGGCGCCACGCTGGCGCAACGCGGCCAGTTCGCGGCCGAGATCCTGCGCGCGGTGCGCGCCGCGGTCGGTCCCGACTACCCGGTGATCATCCGCTTGTCGCAATGGAAGCAGCAGGATTACGCGGTGCGGATGGCCAAAACGCCGCAGGAAATGGAAGCCTGGCTGCGCCCGCTGGCCGATGCCGGGGCCGACATCTTCCATTGCTCGCAAAGGCGTTTCTGGGAGCCCGAATTCGACGGCTCGGATCTGAACTTTGCCGGCTGGGCCAAGAAGCTGATTGGCAAGCCGACCATCACGGTCGGCTCAGTCGGACTGTCGGGTGAGTTCATCGCCGCCTTCGGCGGTGAATCGTCCAAGCCGGCCTCGCTCGATGAGCTGCTGCGCCGGCTCGATCGCGGCGACTTTGATCTGGTGGCGGTGGGCCGCGCCTTGATCAACGACCCGCAGTGGGTGCTCAAGGTGCGCGACGGCCGCAACGCCGAGTTGCTGGACTTCTCGCCCGCTGCGCTGGGCACCTTGTTCTGAATTGCTTGCACGCGGGGGCTCCATGATGCAGGCCGCCGCACTGCTGCAGCAGGATTTCGGGCAGATCAGCGACCTGATCCGCCAGCACGCGGTCGAAGCACCGCGGCGCAGCGCCTTGATCGAAGGCCAGCAGCGGCTTGACTACCGTTCGCTGGATCTGCTGCTGGACCGCATCGCCGCCGCCTTGCAGCGCGATGGCCTGCAAGCTGGCGACGCGATTGCCATTTGCGCCGGCATGTCGATCGAGTATGCCGCCGTCTTTCTGGGCGCGCTGCGCGCCGGCGTGGTGGTGGCGCCGCTGGCGCCCGGTGCCACGCCCGCCAGCCTGGCCGGCATGCTGGCCGACGCGCAGGCCAGGATCGTCTTCACCGACGCCGACAACGCCAGCGCGCTGGCCGCGCCCGACAACGCAGCCATCCCGCGCGTCACGCTGGATGGCGCCGCCGTGGGGCGCGCCCTGCATGACTGGCTGGCCCCGGCGGGAGGGCCCGCGGTGCGCGTGCCGGTAACGCCGCACTCACCTTTCAACATCATCTATTCGTCCGGCACCACCGGCGAGCCCAAAGGCATCGTGCAGTCGCACGGCATGCGCTGGTCGCACGTGCGCCGCGGCCAGGCCTACCGCTACGGGCCGCAGACCGTCACGCTGCTGGCTACGCCGCTGTACTCCAATACCACGCTGGTGGTGTTGTTCCCGACCCTGGGCTACGGCGGCACGGTCCTGCTGAGCCCTAAGTTCCAGGCGCTGGAATACCTGCAACTGGCGCAGCGGCATCGTGTCACCCACACCATGCTGGTACCGGTGCAATACCAACGCCTGCTGGCACGCGCCGATTTTGCTGACTTTGACCTGTCGAGCTTCCAGGTCAAGTTTTCCACCAGCGCCCCTTTTGCCGCCAGCCTGAAGGCGGACGTGCTCCAGCGCTGGCCCGGCGCGCTGGTGGAGTTTTATGGCATGACCGAAGGCGGCGGCACCTGCATTCTGGAAGCGCAGCGCTACCCCGCGAAGCTGCATACGGTGGGCAAACCGGCTGACGGTCACGACATCCGCCTGATTGACGACGCCGGTGTCGAACTGCCCGCCGGCATGGCCGGTGAAGTGGTGGGCCATTCGCCCGGCATGATGATCGGCTACCACCGCCAGCCCGCCAAAACACGGGAAGTGGAGTGGTTTGATGGCAGCGGCAAACGCTTTATCCGCAGCGGCGACATCGGACGCTTCGATAACGACGGCTTTCTGGTTCTGCTGGACCGCAAGAAGGACATGATCATCTCCGGCGGCTTCAACATCTACCCCAGCGATCTGGAGGCGGTGCTGCGCGCGCATCCCGAGGTGGCGGAGGCGGCGGTGGTGGGCGTGCCCTCGGCGCAGTGGGGTGAAACGCCGGTGGCTTTTGTGGTGCGCCGGCCCGGCAGCGGGATCGAGGCGCAGCCACTGCTGCAATGGGTCAATGCGCGGGTCGGCAAGACGCAGCGGCTGGCCAGGCTTGAGTTGCTGGACGCGCTGCCGCGCAACGCCATCGGCAAAGTGCTCAAACGCGAGCTGCGCGAGCGTGGGCCGGCACTACCCTGAGACGAGCTTCGAGTCGCCGGCCAGCAGCATGCCTTTGGTCTCGATGAAGGACACCACGTCGGCCAGCCCGGCCAGCGTTTTCAGATTGGTCATGACAAAAGGCTTGAGGCCTTTGGCAGTGGTTCGCATGCGGCGCGTGTCGGCTTCCATCACGGCCAGATCGGCTCCCACGTACGGCGCCAGATCGGTCTTGTTGATGACGAACAGATCGCTCTTGGTGATGCCGGGGCCGCCTTTGCGCGGGATCTTCTCACCGGCCGCGACGTCGATCACGTAGATCGTCAGGTCCGACAGCTCGGGGCTGAAGGTGGCTGCCAGGTTGTCGCCGCCGCTCTCGATGAAGACGATGTCGGCGTCCGGAAAATCGACCAGCATGCGGTCGATGGCCTCTAAATTGATGGAGGCGTCTTCGCGGATCGCGGTGTGCGGGCAACCGCCGGTCTCGACGCCCATGATGCGCTCGGCCGGCAGCGCGCCGCTGACGGTCAGCAGGCGCTGGTCTTCCTTGGTGTAGATGTCGTTGGTGATGGCCACCAGGTCGTACCGGTCGCGCATGGCTTTGCACAGCATCTCCAGCAAGGTGGTTTTGCCGGAGCCGACCGGGCCGCCGATGCCGACACGCAGGGGGGGTAGCTTCTTAGTGCGATTCTTGATGTGGTGCAAGCTCATGATCGGAACAGTCTGGAGTATTGAATTTCATGCTGGGCACTGAGGATCGCCAGCATGGGAGAAAAGGCTTGTCGCTCGCCATCCGGCAGCGCCAAGGCGAGGTCGATGGCGGCCGGTATCTGGGCGGTGAGCGCCGACAAAATGCGTTGCCCCGCGCTCTGGCCCAGTGGCACCGACTTGATGGCCGCCTGCACCATGTTCTCGGCCCAGCCGAAGGCGTAGCTCAGCAGGCAGTCGCGCACGTTGGCTTGCGTGCTGCTGGCGGCCAGCGCGAAGGCCAGCGGGTAGCTGGGGCCTAGCGCGGCCAGCGTGTCGATTTGTTCTGATTTTGCTGTCGTGTGGTTGCGCAGCCATTCCAGCAGCGAGCGGCCCATCTGTTCGGTCTGCGCGCGCAGCTCGCTGCTCTCGCGGGTCTGCAACACCCAGGCGTTGAGCTGGGCAATGCGCTCATGGTCGGCGCGCTGCCAGGCCGGCACCGCTTGCGCAATCACCGCCAGGTCGGCGCGGGCCAGTTGCAAGTGCAGTTGGTCCAGCAACCATTCAGATGCTTCTGCTTCCGTGCTGACGCGCGCCGTATCGACCGCCGCTTCCAGGCCTTCCGAGTAGGAAAAGCCGCCTATCGGCAGCGCCGGCGAGGCCAGCCACATCAGCTGCATCAAACTGGAATCGCTCATGTTCTGTGGCGCGTCATTGACCGTGGCCGTGCCCGTGGCCATGGTCGTGCTTGCAGTCAGGTCCATGAACGTGGGGTGCTGCGGCCGCAATCGGAATATTGATGGGCTTGGGTTTTGGCGCGGCGTGGTCATGGCTGTGCCCGCCGCTGGCGTAGGCACCAGCCTCCGGCTCGAAGGCGGTGCTTTCCTCGCGCACGGTCAAGTGCATGGCGCGCAGCATGTCGGCCAGCACATGGTCGGGCTCGATTTTCAGATGGTCGGGTTTAAGTTCAATCGGTACGTGGCGATTGCCCAAGTGGTAGGCGGCGCGCGTCAGATCGAAGGCGCTGCCGTGCTCGGCGCAGGCGCTGATCCGCAGCACTGGCTGCGCCGCGGCCAGCACCTTGATCAGTGAGCCGTCCTCGGCCACCAGTACATCGCCGCCGCGCACCACGCTGCCGCGCGGCAGGAAGACGCCCAGTTGCCGGCCGCTTGAGTCGGTGGCGTCGAAACGGCTCTTCTGGCGCACGTCCCAGTCGAGTTCGACCGTGGCGGCACGTCTGATCAGAGCGGCTGCCAGGCCCTGGCCTTGAACAACGAGTTTGGATACTTGAAGCATGTGAATGATTCGCTGGTTGAGAGGATGTCAAAAAGTCCGGGTTCGGGTCAAGTTTGTGCCATCACCATTGGCCATAGCGCGCCACGATGCCGTGCCACAAGGCGTTGCGTTCCGCGCCCATGTGGGTGCCGCTGGCATCGCCCGACGCGTCCTTGGCCACCGCCAGGTGCACCACCACCAGTTTAAGGGCCGGGTCGACCAGGATGGCTTGACCGTAAACGCCCAGCAATGCAAAGCGGCGCGTGCGGCCCGGCAGCAGCCAGGTTTGCAGGCCATAGCCCATGTAGCTGCTGCCCTTGTGCTGCATGCGTCCCGGCCGGAAAGCCTCGGGTTGGCGGCTGGCCTCGGTCATGTTCAGCAGATAGTCGCTGGACACTACCGGGCGTCCGTCGCGCTGGCCGTCGTTGGCCATCAGCCAGCCCAGTCGCGCGTAGTCCCTGAGCGTGGCGTTGAAGTTGCCGGCCGCCATCTCGGTCTGGTCAACCGGGTTGAGCAACCAAGTGGCGCGCGACTCGGCGCCCATCGGCTGCCAGATCTTGTCGCCGATGTAGTGGCACAAAGTCTGGCCGGTGGCGGCGCGCAGCATCAGAGCCAGCATCTGGGTTTCGGCGCTGGCGTAGTTGAACACGCTGCCCTCCGGCGCGGCGCGCTGCGTGACGGTTTGCGCTGCCGCGATACTGCCTTGCTTGCGCATGGTCTGGTGGAAGCGGGCCAGATCATCATGACCCGAATAGTCTTCGATGAACTGGGCACCGGAGGCCATGCGCAGCAGGTTGATCAGCCTGGTTTGGCCATACAAGCTGCCGGCCAGGCGCGGCTCGTAGTCGGCGGCGCGGTCATCGAGGGACCGGATATGCCCTTCTTCCAGTGCTTTACCGATTGCCAGCGCGACGATGGTTTTGGCCGTCGAGTTGGACAGCATGCGCTGTTCTGGTTGGCGCTGGTAGTTGCTGCGCTCGGCCACGATCTGGCCGTCCTTGAGCACCAGCACGGCAGTGGCGCGCTGGCGCTGCATGTAGTCGTCCAGGGTCAAAGCCTTGCCCTCGAAGCGGTACTGAAATACGGTTTCACTGGCGGCCTTGGGCAATGGCAGCGGCTGGGCCGAAGGTTCCAGCGTGCAGTGGGCTGACAGGCTGTCCATGGCGCTGAAGGACCCGACCCGGTAGCGCTCCTGGAACGCCTGCGCCAGGCTGGGCGCCGCCGGGTAACCGGCCGCTTTGCCCAGCAGTTCTTCATCGGGCGCGGCGTGGCCAACGCGGCCGCTGATTGACAAGATGGCCCCGCACAAGGCTAACTGCCATCGTCTGGTGGACCTGGGGTTGCTAAGCATGCTGGATCAGCTTGATGGCGTCGGGGTTTTCAGCTAGTATAACAATTGTTATAACTTTACGAGCCGTCATGTCAGCCCTCAAACTCACGCAAATTGGCAACTCCTTGGGTGTGATCCTACCCAAGGAAGTATTGGCGCGGCTCAAGCTGGTCAAGGGTGACACGGTTTTTTTGACCGAGGCCGCCAACGGTATCAACCTGAGCGCCTACAACCCTGACATGGAGGAGCAACTCAAGCTGGGTCGCGAGTTCATGCATGACTACCGGGACACCTTTCATCAGCTTGCCAAATGAGCGCCTGGAAGTGGATCAACCATGAGGTCTTGCTGCTGCTGCATGACGAGAGTCTGGCGGAACACGGCGGCGCCAGCGGATTGCGCGATCAAGGTCTGCTGGAATCCGCCCTTGCGCGGCCCGTCAATCTGGCGCTCTACGAAACGCCGGATGTCGCTGATTTGGCGGCGGCTTATGGCGTCGGCTTGGCCAAAAACCATGCCTTTATCGATGGCAACAAGCGCGCCGCTTTTTTGGCCGTCGGTTTGTTTCTTGCGCTCAATGGTTATCGTCTGAGTGCGACGCAGGCAGATGCCACGCTGATCATGCTGTCGGTTGCTTCTGGCAATTTGCCGGAAGCTGACCTCGCGAACTGGATTCGAAAAAACCTCCGGCCCTACAAGGCATAAACGCAGGGACTGCTGGGGCAGACCGGCCAGGCGAACTGCAAAATAGAAGTGCGCGCCGCCATGCTCGCCAGACTACGGGGCGGTCAATGGCAAGATAGGCACAGTCTGGCTCCGCGATGTCGATCAAATCGGAGGCGAAACAGTGCTGGGCATCAGGAGTCGCTATGATTTCGGCATCAGAACTATTCCGTGCGATGTATGCCCCCCGCAATGAGTTTCGCCAGCGAATACCTGGCCCAATTGGCCGCTTTTTCTGAGCAGAGTCCGTTGCCGCGGGTGCGTGCCCTGCATTTGCCGCCACTGCAGCCGGTCCAGGGTCACGCGGGCGAATTCTGCGCCGTGGAGCTGGCGGACGGCTCGCTGGGCCTGTGTTACGTTCGTCTCGGCGACACGCTGGCGCAACTGCGTCAGGGGACCACAGCCTTCCTCCCCGCGGGAGCCGATGCGCTTGAGCTGGCCCGGCGCTTCGTCGGCGACCGGGGGCCTGGCAGGGCGATCGGTTTGGCGACCGCCAATGCCATCGCGCGCTGCCTGTTTGACCGTGCCGGATTTCGCCCCCATGACAGCAGCGATTCGATCGGACAGATGAATCCACAAGCGGGTGAGGCTATCGGCATGATCGGACTGTTCAGACCCCTGCTGGGACGCATCTTGAAGAGCGGAGCCCGACTCACTGTGGTCGAGTTGAAAGCCGATCTTGTGGGCCAGCATGAGGGCTACCGCGTGACACTGGATGCCAAGGAACTCGCCGCCTGCAGCAAGGTGATTTCCACCAGCACCTTGCTCCTGAACGACACGCTGGATGAAATGCTGGCCCAGTGCCGCCATGCCCGCTGGTTCGCCATGATAGGACCCAGTGCCGGCTGCCTGCCCGATGCGCTGTTCGCCCGGGGTGTTACGCTGCTCGGAGGGAGTTGGATAAGGGACCGCCAAGGGTTTGTTGCGGCGCTGACCAGCGGTGCGCCGCACAGTGAATTTACCAGCAAGTACGCACTTACCCCTGACGGCTATCCGGGCTGGCGCGAACTGATCCAAAGAGCGGGCAAAGCCGGACATTTATGAAACGCTGGCAGCAGCAATAGGACATTAACGTGCATTGGAACGAACACCAGGAACCGCTGGGCTCCGCGTTGACCCTGATTCACACCCGACAAAGCACTTCGTCCAGGTTCCTCGGCGATCCCGGACCGGATGGCGCACAGATCGAAACCATTCTGGACGCGGCCGGCGCCGCTCCCGATCATCGGCGATTGACGCCCTGGCGCCTAGTGATCATTCCGGCGCAGAAGCGGCCTCTGCTGGCTGAAGCCTTTGCCGAAGCGCTTGGCGAGCGCGATAGTCAGGCCACCGAGGCGCAACTGCAAGAAGCCCGTGAAAAGGCTTATCGAGGTCCCTTGTTGGTGGCGGTTATCGCCCGCCTGAGCCCCGCGTTGGGCACTGTACCGGCCCAGGAGCGCCTGATCGCAGCGGGATGTGCCCTGCAGAACATGTTGCTTACCGCACATGCCATGGGCTTTGGCGGTGGACTCCTGACGGGGAAGTCGCTCTATTCGGAGCGGCTCGGCCAGTTTTTCCAACTGGCTGACGCAGAGCAATTGCTGTGCTTTATGGCGGTCGGTACGGTAGTCAGGGGCAAGCCGGTCACGTCGAGGCCGACGATGAACGATTACACGACGACGCTTTGAACGCGAGTGTCCGAATGAATCACGGATACTTTCGGCGCGGTGAGCGTGAAGCCGCGGTCGCAAACGGCCGGTCCTCGCCTGCGCCATTGAGCGATCCGCGTGTGTTTTCGGCGTGTCAATGACTCACACCTTGAGTCCAAGAGCCCTTGACACCATGAATCTGAAGAATCGTTTTCGTAAGGTCTTCTCGTTGAAGACCAGTGGCGCGTCAACACCCGGTGCATGGGTCAGCAATTCGTAACCACTGTCCGTAATCAAGATGGTATCGGAGTGGCGATATCCGCCGTATCCATCCAGGTAGATTCCGGGTTCAATTGACACCACCATGTTGGCGGTCAATAGGTCTTCGGAGCCCTCGGAAAGCCATGGGCCTTCATGGTTGCCCAAGCCAAAACCGTGGCCAACACGATGCAAGCGTTGCTCGGGAGCGTTGAACCCTTTGTCGGCAAGAAAGGCGTTGACACGGGTGTCCACTTCGGCGCAGGGTACACCCGGGCGCAGCATCGACAATCCTACGTTGCGCGCTGCCAGCATCAAGGCAAACATATCACGCTCGATTGCGCTGGGCGGTGCCGTGAAATAGGTGCGCTCGCACTCTGCCGCGTAGGCATTGACGCGGGTGAGGACCAGGGCTACGTGCGGCCCCTCATGTAACAACGCTTGTGCCGCCGGAACAGAGTGCGGCATGGCGCTCCACGGTGCTGGAAAGCTGACCATCAATGCTTTGGTGGTGAGGGGGTCCCAATCGGGGTTCTCGCGAATGATGCGTTGCGTGATGTGGCTGGTGCGGGCAAAACCTTCAGCGACAGTTGATCCATAGTACGAATGCTGAAACAACTCATGCACGCCTTGGTCGGCATAGCGTGCCGCACGACGGATCATGTCAATTTCCGCAGAGCTCTTTATCAAACGCAATTGCTCGATCAGCGGTGCGTGCTGGCCGCCCAGCCTCTGCAGGGTTTGGGTAATCTCGATTGGGCAGGCACTATCGAACATGAAGCCTGGTGAGAGTTGACCTTGCTGCTCCAGCACATATTGCCAGCTGCGCTGCGCAGGCGCAGGATAGTCCCAGTAAGTGAAGATCTTGTCGTGGTTCAAAGCCTTGGCTTTCTTGAGGTGGTCCCTTTCAAGAAACGGAACCACCAGGCGCGGCACTCCCTGCCGCGGAACAATCAGAAAGAACGGTCGCTCCAGGGCCTCGAAGCTGGCGCCACACAGGTAGAAGATGCTGTCGCTGCTGGTGGCCACAAAGTGGCTGGCGTCATGCTGCCTCAGTAAGGTCTGCAAACGCTCCCTGCGGCTCAAGAACTCTTGTTCGTCAATCATGGATATTCCCCTGCACTTCGCCCTGCATGGACAGTCACTTCATGGGTTCACTGGAATGGCATCTCGTCCCACCACGGGAAGAACTCTGGCATGTCTGTTGATACCCGATCCGGATAGACCGGGGAGCGCTTTTCCAGAAAGGCACTAACGCCTTCTTTGGCGTCGGCCGATCGGCCACGCGCTTGCAAGGCCCTGCTGTCAACTTGATGGGCTCGCATTGGATCGTCTGCACCCGACATGCGCCATAGCATCTGACGGGTCAGCGCAATGGACACCGGTGCCGTGTTATCCGCGATTTCCCGGGCCAATGCACGCGCCGCTGGCAGCAAATCCTCCGGAGCATGGACTGAGCGTACCAATCCGCGATTGAGCGCCTCCGACGCATCAAAGACACGACCGGTGTAGCACCATTCGAGCGCTGTCTGCATGCCCACAAGCCGGGAGAGAAACCAGGAAGAAGCAGCTTCTGGAACAATGCCCCGGCGCGCAAAGACAAAACCGAAGCGGGCGTTACTCGATGCCATCCGGATATCCATGGGCAGCAGCATAGTCACCCCGATCCCGACAGCGGCTCCGTTGATAGCACCGATCACGGGCTTAAGGCTGCGAAATGTTCGCAGCGTCTGCAATCCCCCACCATCCCGGTACACATCGCCGACGCGCGTGGACTCGCGCTGCGGATTGGACTGTGAGGCGTAGTCAAAGGTTTCTCCGCCACGCGACAAATCGGCCCCTGCGCAAAACGCTTTGCCGGCACCCGTAACAATGACAACCCGGACTGCGTCGTCTGCGTCTGTTTCGTCAAATACTGCGATGAGCTCGTCACGCATACGGGGCGTGTACGCGTTCATCTTTTCGGGCCGGTTCAAGGTGACGGTGGCGATGCCCTTGTCAACCACGTATTGCACCGTTTGCAGGTCGTTCAATGCCATTTCAATTCTCTCCCGTTATGCCTGGGCTTTCAATTCGCCTTGCCTGAAATCAGAAACCACCATTTGCTACGGCTGCTTGGAGTCCTCGACCCCAGTCTTGCGGTGCCACCCGGCGAAAGCCGGGTAGTGACGTCGCACCACTGATCCATTGACATCCCAAGCCAGGCATTGGCCAACGAAGTGCGGCGGTGAGTCCGCGGCAGCGTCAGGAAGCGGTCCTTCGGGCAGGGTCTGGAAGGCGATCGTGGCCATGTTGAAAAGAAGTTCGCGCAGGTGGGTGCAACCCCGAGCGCCACCCAGGTTTGTCTGGATGGCATGACGCCAGCCAGGCCCCATGGTGCATCCCACCATCTTCTGCATCGGAGCTTGAGCCATCGGGCACTCCGGGTGCGGCACGTCATCCATCGCCACCGCCATCTCGCGCACCACAAATCCGTCGTCGATCGTTACCCGTATCGAAAGCTTGTGAATAGGCTCTCCGGGCTGCCAGGTCCTTTCCCCAGGGATGTCCATAGCGTGTGTCTTCGTGTCGCACATTTCGGCCTCAATGTCCCACAACCGGTCTTCTCTCTGAAAACCACGGTAAACGACGTCTCGGGTATGGGAATGAGTTCGGGGTTGCGGTGGTGGCAGTGGCAAATCAGGACCTCTTGTGAATCGCAATAAGATATTTCTTGAGTGTAGATCGCCTTGTTTGGACACTTCTTCTAACATACGTCCATGCGCAGTCGTGTCTTAAACCTTTTCAACCCGGGTTCCCTCAGCGAGCGCAAGGCTTTTGGCGCAAGTGTCGCCATGATGCTGACGATATTTCTTCTTGACATAGGGACCGGGACCGAAATCCGACTGGGCGCACTCTATGTATTGCCAATAGCACTTGTGGGCCTGCATTCCGATAGACGCAAGCCGCTGGTCGCAGCCATCTTTCTTTCGGTTCTATTTCAGACCATCAATGCGGTGAGCGATGCCATGGCGCTTGATTCACTTATTACCGATATCACAGTCGGCTTGATTTCAGCACTCTTGGTAGGCACTCTTGCAAACGCTGTGCGACACAATCACCTGGAATTGGCAGCGCTATCGCAGACCGACTCACTGACAAGATTGCAAAATCGACGCGGGTTTGAGGCAAAAGTTGAAGCCGAGATGGAGCGGCAAAAACGCTATGGGGGCACATTTTCTTTAGTGCTGATTGACTTGGACAATTTCAAGCAATTAAACGATTCTCGCGGTCACGCGGAAGGCGACAGAGCACTGCGGGTCATAGGCGAAATCCTTCAGGGGTCAACCAGAGACTCTGATATTTCTGCCAGACTTGGTGGGGACGAGTTCTCGGTGCTGTTACCCAATACCAGAAGAAGCGAATGCGAAATCGTATGTGGACAGTTGGTTTCAAAGATTCAAAGCCGCATGCTCCAATTACACCTGGAAGTCACGGCAAGCATAGGGGCATCTACGTTTGACCATCCACCCGAGTCGCTTGCAGCCGCTTTTCAGATAGTGGATAAGGCAATGTACGCAGCCAAAGCGAAAGGCCGGAACACGGCGGTGAGCATCTAGCACCAGGCGCGGAACTGCGCCAGCGTGGCAACTCACCGCGTTATCACTTTACCGTGGTAGAGCGGCAATTTCTGGCCTGGCCTCAAAACAGAAAATAGCGCTGCGTCAGCGGCAAACTCACGGCCGCCTCGCAAGTCAGCAACTGACCGTCGGCGCGTACCGTGTAGGTTTGCGCATCGATTTCCATCTTGGGCAGGTAGTGGTTATGCACCATGTGCTGCTTGCGCACGCCGCGAATGTTTTTCACGGCGCTCAGGGTCTTGGCCAGGCCATAGCGCTGCTGGATGCCAGCGTTGAGACCGGCCTGCGAGACAAAGGTCAGCGAGCCGCGCGCCAGGGCGCCGCCATAGGCACCGAACATGGGGCGATAGTGCACCGGCTGCGGCGTCGGGATGGAGGCATTGGGGTCGCCCATGGCGGCCATGGCGATAAAGCCGCCTTTGAGGATCAGGGCCGGCTTGACGCCGAAGAAGGCCGGCTTCCAGACCACCAGATCGGCCCACTTGCCAACCTCGATGCTGCCCACTTCGTGCGCAACGCCCTTGGTGATGGCGGGGTTGATGGTGTACTTGGCGATGTAGCGTTTGACACGGAAGTTGTCATTGCGCTCGTTGTCCTCGGGGAGTTTTCCGAACTGCTGCTTCATCTTGTGCGCCGTCTGCCAGGTCCGGATGATGACTTCGCCGACGCGGCCCATGGCCTGGCTGTCGCTGCTCATCATGCTGATGGCGCCCAGGTCGTGCAGCACGTCTTCGGCGGCGATGGTTTCCTTGCGGATGCGGCTCTCGGCAAAGGCCAGGTCTTCGGCTATGCCGGCATCGAGGTGATGGCACACCATCAGCATGTCCACATGCTCGTCCACGGTGTTCGCCGTATAGGGCATGGTCGGATTGGTGGAGGCCGGCAGAAAATTGGCCTCGCCGACAACTTTCAGGATGTCGGGCGCGTGGCCGCCGCCAGCGCCTTCGGTGTGAAACGCGCACAGGCCACGGCCCTTGGTGGCGGCGATGGTGTTCTCGACAAAACCGGATTCATTCAGCGTGTCGCTGTGAATGGAGACCTGGACGTCGGCCTCTTCGGCCACGTCCAGACAGTTGCTGATGGCGGCCGGTGTGGTGCCCCAATCTTCGTGCAGTTTCAGGCCCATGGCGCCGGCCTTGACCTGCTCGTGCAGCGCGGCCGGCAGAGACGCATTGCCCTTGCCCAGAAAACCCAGGTTCATCGGAAAGGCGTCGGCCGCCTGCAGCATGCGTTCGATGTTCCACGGGCCTGGTGTGCAGGTGGTGGCAAAAGTGCCAGTGGCCGGACCGGTGCCGCCACCGATCATGGTCGTCACGCCGCTGCAAAGCGCTTCCTCGATCTGCTGCGGACAGATGAAGTGAATGTGCGCATCAACGCCGCCGGCGGTGACGATATTGCCTTCGCAACTGATGATCTCGGTGCCGGGGCCGATGATGATGTCGACGCCGCTCTGCACGTCCGGGTTGCCGGCCTTGCCGATGGCCACGATGCGCCCGCCCTTCAGGCCGATGTCGGCTTTCACGATGCCCCAGTGGTCCAGGATCAGGGCGTTGGTCATGACGCAGTCGACCGCGCCCCCGGCCTGCGCTCCGGTTCCTGATCCATCACGTGTCCGTTGCGATTGCGCCATGCCGTCGCGTATCGTCTTGCCACCGCCGAACTTGACTTCTTCGCCATAGCCGATGGCGTTGCCAGCGGCGTCTGTGCGGCCCTCGCCGGCGCGCAGCGTGTAGTCCGCTTCCACTTCGATCAGCAGATCGGTGTCGGCCAGCCGCACCCGGTCGCCCACCGTGGGGCCGAAGATTTCGGCGTAAGCGCGTCGCCCAATCGTTGCCATCAGAGAGCTCCCTTGATGCTGGCGTCAACGGGTCCCTGGGTTAGTCCGCGAAAACCAAACACCACCCGCTCACCGGCGTAGTCCACCAGCTCCACCGTGCGCTGCTGCCCGGGCTCGAAGCGCACCGCCGAGCCTGACGCAATGTTGAGTCGCATGCCCTGGGCGGCGGCGCGGTCGAAGCCCAGCGCGCCATTGGTCTCGGCAAAGTGGTAGTGCGAGCCGACCTGGATCGGGCGATCCGCCGTGTTTTGCACCACCAGCGTCAAGGTGCGGCGCCCCGGGTTGAGAACATGGTCGGGGCCGTCGGTGATGATTTCGCCAGGTGTCATGATTCTCCAATCAGTTGAGGACAGAGCAAAGTTCGCCTTGAAATGTCGAGGACAGAGCTGGTTCGCTACGCGTAACTGCGGTCTGTCCCGCGAGGTTCCATGATTCGGTCTTTCCCGCAAGTTTTAGACGATGGGTTGATGCACGGTCACCAGCTTGGTGCCGTCGGGGAAGGTGGCTTCGACCTGGATATCGGGGATCATCTCGGCGATGCCATCCATCACGTCGGCGCGCGTCAGCACGGTGCGGCCCAGGCTCATCAACTGCGCCACGGTCTTGCCGTCGCGCGCGCCTTCCATCACGGCGGCGCTGATCAGGGCCAGCGCCTCGGGGTAGTTGAGTTTGAGGCCGCGCGCCTGGCGGCGTTCGGCCAGCAGGGCGGCGGTAAAAATCAGCAGCTTGTCTTTTTCACGAGGGGTAAGTTCCATTTCGTTTCACTCAATGCTTTGATTAGCTGGCTCGTGCGGCCGCAAATGCCGGCCGAACACGAGGGGTAAGTTCCATGCCAACCTCCATGCAAATCCCGTGCCGTGGCATGAAACGTGCACCACAAGGGTGTGACATCCACCGCCCCTCCATCCTCTGCGCCCGAAGCGCTGCAACGCATCACGCTGGTGCGGCGCGACTACAACGCCTGGGTCGCCAGTGAGACCATGGAAGACTACGCGCTGCGCTTCACGCCGCAGCGCTTTCGCAAGTGGTCCGAGTGGCGCGTCGCCAACACCGCTTTCGGCGCCGCCTCCTTCCTGGTGCTGGAGGCGGTCGGCGCCACGCTGCTGGTGCAATACGGTTTTGCCAATGCTGTTTGGGCCATTCTGGCCACCGGTCTCATCATTTTCCTCGCCGGTCTGCCGATCAGCATCTACGCCGCCCGCTACGGCGTGGACATGGACTTGCTGACGCGTGGGGCCGGCTTCGGCTACATCGGCTCGACCCTGACCTCGCTGATCTACGCCTCGTTCACTTTCATCTTCTTCGCGCTGGAGGCGGCCGTCATGGCTTATGCGCTGGAGCTGGCGCTGGGTATCCCGCCCAGTTGGGGCTATCTGATTTGCGCGCTGGTGGTGATTCCGTTGGTGACGCACGGTGTCTCCACCATCAGCCGCCTGCAAGTCTGGACCCAGCCCTTCTGGTTGCTGCTGCTGGTGCTGCCCTTCTGTTATGTGTTTGCGCTTGATCCTGGTGCTTTCGCCGGGGTGCTGCACTACAAAGGGGAGCATGGCGCCGCGCCGGGTTTCAGTTTGCCCTTGTTTGGTGCGGCGCTGACGGTGGGCATTGCCTTGATCACGCAAATGGGCGAGCAGGCCGACTACCTGCGCTTCATGCCGCAGCAGACCGGGCGCAATCGCCGTCGCTGGTGGCTGGCGGTCATGGTGGGCGGTCCTGGCTGGGTCGGCCTGGGTGTGCTCAAGATGCTGGGCGGTGCGCTGCTGGCCTGGCTGGCCATCAGTCACGCGGTGCCACCGGACCGGGCCGTCGACCCGAACCAGATGTACCTGGCGGCCTACGAATATGTGTTTCCCCATTACGGCTGGGCGGTGGCCGCCACCGCCCTGTTTGTGGTGATCTCGCAGCTCAAGATCAACGTCACCAACGCCTATGCCGGGTCGCTGGCCTGGTCCAACTTCTTCTCGCGCCTGACGCACAGCCACCCGGGGCGTGTCGTCTGGGTGGTGTTCAACACCTTGATCGCCTTCATGCTGATGGAGATGAACGTGTTCCAGGCGCTGGGCGACGTGCTGGGCCTGTACGCCAACATCGCCATCGCCTGGATGATGGCGGTGGTGGCCGACCTGGTCATCAACAAGCCGCTGGGCCTGTCGCCACCGGGCATAGAGTTCAAGCGCGCCCACTTGTACGACATCAACCCGGTGGGTGTCGGCGCCATGGCGCTGGCCTCCATTCTTTCGGTGACGGCGCATCTGGGGCTGTTCGGCCCCATGGCGCAGGCGTTCTCGGCCTTGATCGCGCTGGGCACCGCCTTCATTACTGCGCCGCTGATTGCCTGGGCGACAAAAGGCAAGTACTACATCGCGCGCACATCCGCCTTTGACTGTCATCCCGGCGCAAGCCGGGATGACAAGGTTTCATCAGGCTCGTTACCGAACGTCGAGCTCAAGCGCTGCGTGATCTGCGAGCGCGAGTACGAGGGGCCTGACATGGCGCATTGCCCGGCCTACCAGGGGCCCATCTGCTCGCTGTGCTGCACGCTGGACGCGCGCTGTGGCGACCTGTGCAAACCGCACGCCAGCCTGTCGGCGCAATGGGCCGCCACCTTGCACCGGCTGCTGCCGCGGCGCAGTTGGCCGTACCTGGACACCGGACTCGGCAACTTTCTGTTGCTGATGGCGGTCATCGTCCCGCTGCTGGCCAGCGTCTTCGGTCTGCTCTATCACCAGGAGCTGCGGGCGCTGGCGCTGGCGGTGAGCGACCGCGACTTGTTGCTGGCGCCGCACGAGGCCTTGCGCTCGGGTTTTCTGAAAGCCTATATGGCGCTGCTGGTGATCGCCGGGCTGGTGGTCTGGTGGGTGGTGCTGGCGCACAAGAGCCGCCAGGTGGCGCAGGAAGAATCGAACCGGCAAACCCATTTGCTGATGCTGGAGATCGAGTCGCACCGGCAAACCGACCAGGCCTTGCAAACCGCCAAGCGGGTGGCGGAGCAGGCCAAGCTGGCGGCCGACCTGGCGAACCAGGCCAAGAGCCGCTACATCAGCGCCATCAGCCACGAGCTGCGCACACCGCTCAACAGCATCCTGGGCTATGCGCAACTGATGGGTGAGGATGCGTCGATTCCGGCGCATCGCAAGCAGGCGGTGAGCGTCATCAAACGTGGCGGCGAGCATTTGCTCTCCTTGATCGAGGGCACGCTGGACATTGCGCAGATCGAGAGCGGCAAGCTCACCCTGGCCCAGAAGCCCATGTATTTCGCCAACTTTGTGCAGGAGCTGGCCAGCATGTTCGAGCTCGAAGCGCAGGCCAAGGGACTGGAGTTTCACTTCGAGACCGAAGGCGCGCTGCCGGCGCTGGTGCGGGCCGACGAAAAGCGGGTGCGCCAGATTCTGATCAACCTGCTGGGCAACGCCATCAAGTTCACGGCCAAGGGACAGGTGCGGTTTCGCATTCGCTACGCCCGCGAGATGGCGGCGATCGCCATCGAAGACACCGGGCCGGGCTTCTCCGCGCAGGAACACGAACGGATTTTCGAGCCGTTCACGCGCGCCAACACGCGGGGGTTGACGGCAAGCGGCGCCGGCCTGGGCCTGACCATTGCCAAGATGCTGACCGACCTGATGGGCGGTGAGCTGACCGTGACCAGCACACCGGGCGTTGGCTCGACATTCAAGGTCAAGCTGTTTTTGCCGGAAGTGCATGTGACCCTGGCTGCCTGCGGTGCCTCCCCGTCAGCCTGGACCGAGCTGCCACGCTCCCCTGCCAGCCGGGCGCGCCTGGGCTATGCCGGGCCGCGCCGGCGCGTGCTGGTGGTGGACAACGAGGAGGCTGACCGCGAGCTGCTGGTCAATTTGCTGCAGCCGCTGGGCTTCGAGCTGCGCAGTGCTGCCAGCGGCCACGACTGCCTGGACCTGCTGGCTGCCGGCTACCAGCCCGACGTCATCTTCATGGACCTGGCGATGCCCGGCATCGACGGCTGGGAGACCATCCGGCGCCTGCGCGCGCTGGGGCACGCCGGCGTCCAGATTGCCATCGTGTCGGCCAATGCTTTTGACAAGGGGCTGGAGCACGACGTGGGCATCCGCGCCGAAGACTTCATCGTCAAGCCGGTGCGCCACTCCGAACTGCTGGACTGGCTGGAACGCCGCCTGTCCCTGAGCTGGCTGGAGACGGCCGCGCCGGCGCCGCTCGCTGCCGGCGCCGCACCACCGGCGCTGATTTATCCCGAGCCGAAGTCGCTGGCCGCCTTGCGCGAGGTGGTGGGCCTGGGCTATTACCGCGGCATCATGAACAAGCTCAATGAGATCGAGCACAGCCAGGCGCTGTGCGCGCCCTTCGTCGCTGAGATGAGGGCGCTGGCAAAGCAGTTCCAGTTCGAGGCCATGAGCCAGCAGTTGATGCGGGTGTGCAATGAAAGTTAGCCGGCCCCACTCATCCCTGGACCAGACGCTGGACCGCGCCAATAGCGACGTCGTGCTGATCGTCGACGACGTGCCCGACAACCTGTCGCTGCTGCACGACGCGCTGGATGAATCCGGCTATACCGTGCTGCTGGCGACCCACGGCGAGGCGGCCCTGGCGCGCGCCGCGCAAGTCCTGCCCGACATCGTGCTGCTGGACGCCATGATGCCCGGCATGGACGGTTTTGAAGTCGCGCGCCGGCTCAAGGCGGCGCCGCTGACGGCGCACATTCCTATCATCTTCATGACCGGTCTGACCGAGACCGAATACCTGGTGGCAGCGTTGGAGGCCGGCGGGGTCGACTACGTCACCAAGCCGATCAAGCCGAAGGAAGTGCTGGCCCGCATCGGCGTGCACTTGCAGGGCGCGCGGGAGAAGCGCCAGGCTAGATCCGCGCTGGACGCCTTCGGCTACGCCAGCATCACGGTGCGCGCCAGCGACGGCAAGCTGATGTGGCAAACGCCGCTGGCGCGCGAACTGCTGCTGCGCTACTACGGCAGCGAGGCGCCGCGCACGCCCGAGCCGGTATGCCAGTGGCTGCGCCGCCACGTGGCCGGGGCCGAAGTGCTGATAGAGCCGCCGCGCCTGAGCGTGGAGCAGGGGCCCAAGCGCCTGACCTTTCGCCTGCACCAGCAAATCGGCGACTCCGAGGGCGGCGGCGATTGGCTCATCATCATGCAGGAGGTGTCCGACGAGTCGGTGATCGAAGCCATGTCCTTAAGCTTTAAGTTGACGCCGCGCGAAGCCGAGGTGTTGTACTGGGTCGTCAAGGGCAAGATCAACCGCGACATCGGCGACATCCTGGGCAGCAGCCCGATGACCGTGAAGAAACACCTGGAGCGCGTGTTTGCCAAGCTGGGCGTGGAGACCCGCACCGCCGCCGCCGGCATGGCGATGAGCCGCATCCGGCAACTGCATCCGCAGTTTGAGGGGTAGACGAAAAAGAATCCCTTGCATGCAGGGCTGCCAGAGGGTCCGGTGTGGCGATTCGCGGGATCGGCCAAGTGCGATACTCGAAGCGCCATGTCCAAATTTTCGGTCCGCTCTGTGATGCTCCGGCTGACGGATCTGACCCGCACCCTCCAGCGCTGGCAGGCCGAGCACGCCAGCGTGGTTGACGCGGCCAACAGCATCAACCTGCAACGCCTGCGTTGGCTGGCGCCGCTGGTGGCCGTGGTCAATGCCGTGCACGTGCTGGTACTGGGCGGGCAACTGTGGACCGGGCAGCATGCGGGGCTGGCGCTGACCTGGCGAACCGGTCTGTTGCTGGCCCATCTGGCCATGGGGTTGACGATGCTGGGCTGCGCCGTGGCGCTGCGCTACGCCGGTTCCTCACCCTGGCGCGTCTGGCTGCCTGCCGGCACGGCCGGCATCGGCATGCTGTTTGCGGTCGTGATTGTGACCATCGATCAATGGGTCACGCCCAACGTCACACCGTTTCTCATCAGTTGCCTGCTGATCGGCGTGGTTTTTTACAGTCGGCCGCTGCGCTCCGCGCTGCTGTATCTGTTGGCTTTTGTCAGCTATTTTTATGCTTTGAGCCTGACCCAGGGCAACCCGGATCAATTGTTCTCGAACCGGCTCAACGGCATTACCGCCGGCTTGCTGGGCTGGGCCTTGACGGTCCTCATGTGGCGCCACTTCACCACCATCACGCGCCAGCAATGGCAACTGGCCGAAGTCAATGCCGCACTGCAAGACCGGCAAACAGAACTGGAGCACCTGAGCAGCCGTGACGGCTTGACCGGCTTGTTCAACCGCCACACTTTTGTGGCGTTGACCGAACAGGAACTGGCGCGGGCGCGGCGCCACGCCGGGGCCACCGCCCTGCTGCTGCTGGACCTGGACTATTTCAAGCGCATCAACGACAGCCATGGACACCCGGCCGGCGACGCCGTGCTGCGCCATGTGGCGGCGCTGCTGACGGAGACGGTGCGCGGCACCGATCTGGTGGGGCGCCTGGGCGGCGAGGAATTCATCGTTTTGTTGCCGGACACGAGCGCCGAGGCGGCGCGCGTGCTGGCCGAAAAACTGCGCCGGCGCATCGCCGCTCATTCGCTGGTCTGGCAGGAGCTGACGATCCCCACCAGCGTCAGCGTTGGCTTGTCCGCCGCCACGCCGGAGCACCCCGCCGGCTTCGAGAGTCTGTATAGCGACGCCGACTGTGCCTTGTACGAAGCCAAGAAACGCGGACGCAACCAGGTGGTTTAGGGCCTGTTCACCCTATTTTCGCACTCGCAGAAATAGTGTGAACAGGCCCTGGGCGTCGCTCAGGCGACAGAGCCGCAACCTTGGTGCAAGGCGAAGCTTGCTAATCTTGGTCGCATGCAGATTTCTGAACTGGCTCAACGCACCGGTGTCTCGGTGCATGCCTTGCGGCACTACGAACGCCTCGGCATGCTCCAGCCGGCGCGGCGCGCCAGCGGCTACCGCGAGTACACCGAGGCGCAACGGCGCGAGGCTATTTTCATCGCCATGTCGCGCCGCATCGGCTTTTCCCTGAAGGCGATTGCGGAGCAACTGCCCGCCTACCGCGCCGGTCGCCTCAGCATTGATCAGATGGTGCAGTCGCTACGGGCGCGGGTGGCCGAAATCGATTTGCAGACCCGGGCCCTGAAAGCCCAGCGCAGCCAGGTGGTATCACACATCGCGTGGTTGAAAAAACAGCAGCGCGAACACACAGCACGAAGGAAAACCAAACCATGGCCATAGCAAGCAACCCATCAAACCCGCAGTTTCAGCAGCTTGAACAACTGGTGCTGGCCATGCCCATGGCGCGCACGCTGGGCCTGGTATTTAGCCGCATCGCGGCCGGTGAAGTGGAGCTCGAAATACCGGTGCTGGAAGCCTTTACCTTTCGCCCCGGCCAACTCCAGGCGACAGCAGTGTTTGCCATTGCCGACTTTGCCGCCGTGGCGGCCGCGGGAACCCTGCTGCCGCGGGGCTGGACCAATGCCACCATCGATGCCACCCTCAAACTGGTGGCGCCGGCCCAAGGCGTGCGGCTGCGCGCCGGCGGCCGGGTGCTGCATGCCAGCAAGCTGCTGACGGTCTGTGCGTCGGACGTCTACGCGGTGAGCGACAGCGGCGCGGAGACCCTGTGCGCCACCTTGCTGGGCACGGCGCGCAATATCGACACGGGGACTGGCAAGCCGGTATCCGCTGACGCCGAACACTGAGGCAGTAATGAACATCGACACCCTGGAAAAACTCCGCGCCCTGTACCCCGCCGCGAAAGAGCGGGCGGTCAGGAAACAGCTCTCGGCACTGGACCCGCATTGCCGGCGTTTCATCGCGCTTTCGCCTTTTGTCGTCATTGCCAGCGGCAACGTGACGCAGGCAATGGATGCGTCACCGCGCGGCGGAGCGCCCGGCTTTGTCAAGGCGCTGGACGAACGTACCCTGCTGATCCCCGATGCACCGGGCAACAACCGGCTCGACACGTTGGAAAACATCATTGGCACTGGCAAAGTAGGTCTGCTGTTCATGATTCCGGGCATCGACGAGACCTTGCGCGTCAACGGCGCGGCGCGCCTGTCGTGCGATGAGGAGCAGCTCCAGCTTTTCGCCGGCGAGAAGCACAGGCCCAAACTGGTCATCGAGGTATCGGTCGCCGAGGCCTACCTGCACTGCGCCAAGGCGCTGATGCGCTCCGGTTTGTGGCAGGCGTCCTCCCAAGTGCCGCGCTCGCTGCTGCCGACCATGGGGCAAATGATCAACAGCCAAACGGGAATCGAGGCGCCAGCGGAAACGCAGGAAGAAATGCTGGCGCGCTACGCCGCTGATTTGTAGCTTCCCGGCGGATTTTCTACTTCAACTCACACCGGCCGAGAAGGCCGAGGTGGTCGCAAATTGTGACCACCTCCAGAAGCTCAAATTCTCGAAGGTGTTGCCCCATGCCTTCACTGAACATGGGGCCATTCAGGCGGCCAATGTGTTGGCCTCGACTGGAGGCGCTTCTTGCGTCTGAAGTTACCCACAAATATTGACCTGACGGGCAGGCTGAACCCCACTTACCAAAACCAATCCGCCGCCCTAGAATGCGCCAACAGGGCAACATGCCCACCAGCGGGGGAGGCCGACCATCATGGCGCGGGTATTCATCAGCTACCGCCGCGGAAACGAAACGCGGCAAGACCGGCGCGCTGCCGCACGGGCTTGAGCGCATATCCCGCGCCGCCGTCTCACCCGCCCGAATCCAATAGCAGACAACAAGCCGGAGGACTCACACCATGAACCCAAGCCTCACCCTGAATCTGCAAGCCGACGCGCCTAGCACTGACACCGTGGCGGGTTGGCAGGTCGAGCGCTACGCCCTGAGCGGCACGGCACGCGGGCCCGGACAGGCGCCTCAAAAAGTGGCGCTGGCGGCTGACGATGTGCTGCAAATCGAGTTGGAAAACGGCACGCACCTGTTGGTGGCGGCGGAGGATGCCGAGCGCTATTTGGGCAAAGCCCCGGCGCGCGATGGGAGTGGCGGTGCGGGCGCCCCGGGGGTGATTGATGTGGGACTGGCCCTGCGCCTGAGCGGCGCGCACTTGCCGCCCAGCATCAGCCGCGACGGTGTCGGTGCCTGGGTGTTGAAGGCCTTGCACGTGTTCAAGCGCGGTCCGGCCAGCATGACGGCGCTGGCGGCGGCGGGCGCCTTTCAGGATTCGCAATTGGAGCAAGGCCCCGGCCTGTTTGCACTGCAAACCGATCAGTGGAAGCTCTCGCCGCTGGCGCAGATGCCGCATTCAACCGAGCCGGTACTGCTGTTTCTGCACGGCACCGCCTCGTCCACCAGCGGCAGCTTTCGCGCGCTGTGGGGCGGCGACTCCGAAGTGGATGCCCGCGCGCGGATTGCGCAAGCCTATGGCAACCGGGTCTATGGCTTTGAGCACCGCAGTCTGACCGACAGCCCCATCGCCAACCTGCTGGCGCTGGTCGGGGCGCTACCCAAGGGCGCACGCCTGCATCTGGTAAGCCATTCGCGCGGCGGCATGCTGGGCGAGTTGCTGGCGCGCGCCAACCGCCTTGACAGCGATCCGTTTACCGAGGCCGACATCGCGCGTTTCACCGAGCACGCCCAGCGCACCGGCCGCCAGGGCTTCGAGCAAGACGCCAAAGACTTGCGCGCGCTGAACCTGTTGATGCAGGAGCGCGCTGTTTGCGTCGAGCGCTTTGTGCGCGTGGCCGCCACCGCGCGCGGCACCACGCTGGCCTCGGGCCGGCTCGACCGCTGGGCCACCGTGATGCTCAATCTGCTGGGCAAGGGGCTGGCCGCAGTGCCTTTGCTACAGCCCATCGCTGGCGGCTATGCGTTGTTGCAAAACTTTGTGCTGGCAGTGGTGCAAGAGCGCACCGACGCCCGCGTACTGCCGGGGCTGGAGGCCATGATGCCCGACTCGCCCCTGGTGGCGCTGCTGAATGCGCCCGATGTGCGATTGGAGTACCCGCTGCATGTGATTGACGGCGACTTTGATGGCGACAGCCTGCTGTCATGGCTGGGCGATTGCCTGTCAGAGGCCTTCTATGGTGGCCAGACCGACCTGGTGGTCAACACCCCGTCCATGAGCGGCGGCGCCCAGCACAAGCAGGGCATCTGGCTCAAGTCGGTAGCAGGCCCGGCGGTACATCACCTGAGTTACTTCAAACGCGCCGAAAGTGCGGACGCGCTCCTGTCGGCACTGGGCGGCTCCAACTTGGGCTATATCGAACTGGCCGGCCCGTCTACAGCAGTGATTGCGCGTGGCGGCGTGCATGTCAAACCACTGCCGGACGGCCCCATCGCACTGATGCTGCCTGGCATCATGGGCAGCCACCTGGCGGTAGGTCGACGCATCTGGATGAACCCGTTCGAGATGATCGCTGGCGGCATGGACCAACTGCGCGTGGACGCCACCGGCGTGACGCCAGACGGGTGGATCGATCAGTACTTTGAGCGCTTTGCCCAGCATCTGGCACAGTCGCACGAGGTGCGGCCCTTTGCCTACGACTGGCGGCTGTCGATCGCGGATGCGGCTGAAAAGTTCGGTGCCTTGCTCGACGCTGCGATGCTGGATGCCGAGCAGCGCAACAAGCCCTTGCGCATCGTGGCGCATTCACTGGGTGGCCTGGTGGCGCGTCTGGCCCTGAAGGAGCGCTGGCCGCGCTTCAAGGCCATCCAGGGCAGCCGGCTGCTGCAGTTGGGCACGCCCAACGCTGGCTCGCACAGCATTGCCGCCGTGCTGACCGGGCGCGACGGCTTTGTGCAGATGATTGAGCGCTGGCTGGACTGGAAGCACGACATGCGCGAGTTTCTGGACATCGTGCGTGCGTTCCCAGGCGTGCTGCAACTGTTGCCCTGGCCCGGCGACGATGGCAAGGCCAGCGACGGGCTGGACTATTTCGACCCCGCTCTGTGGCAGCAATGGCGCGACGACGACGCCGAAAACCAGCATCGACCGGCGCGCGATGCTGCGGCGGCCTGGGAGAGCGCCGAGGGCGCAGGCGATGGCTGGGATGCACCGCTGGCAGCGCTGCTGGCGAGCGCCAAACAGGCGGTGCGGCAGATCATCGCTGCCGCTCTGGAACCCGATCACACCTTGTACGTGGCCGGCAGCGCCAGAACCCCGGTGGCCATCCGGGTGCTGAATGGGCAGATGGAAATCGGCTGGACCGAGCGTGGCGACGGTCGCGTGCCCTGGGCTACTGGCATTCCGCAAGGCGTCAAGGCCTGGTATGTGGACGCCGCCCACGGCGACTTGCTCAAGTATGAAGCGGCTTTCGATGACTACGTGAAACTGCTGGAAACCGGGGACTGCGCACTGGCCACCAGCGGCGGCGCGCGCGATGGCGCTGACGTCGTGTTCACTCCTGCACCTCTGACCCCCTACACGCTGTACCCGAGCGAAGAAGAAGTGGTGGCCGCAGCGCTTGGCGGCCGAGCGCCCAGCGTGCTGCGCCAGAGAGCGCAGGGCCTAGTCTCAACCGTCAGCGTTCAGATCTATCACGGCAGCCTGGCCGCCGCCGATACGCCAGTCCTGATGGGTGCCTATGCCAACGATTCATTGCGCGGCAGCGCAAAGTTTCTGGACAAGCACCTTGGGAACAGCTTGCAGGGGGCGATGGCCATCGGGCGCTACCCAGCGCAGCCGGGCGAAGCCATGGTGTTCCCGCAAACGGGTGCCGGGGCCAAACCGGGCGGCGCCATCGTGGTGGGCTTGGGGGCGGTTGGAGCGTTGCAACCCGGCGACTTGACCCGCGCGCTGACGCAAGGTCTGGTGGAGTACGCGCGGGTAAGCACGCAGACGCCATCAATCGACGGCCATGCCGCACAGTCCTTGCAGTTGTCTGCGGTGCTGGTGGGCACCGGTTTTGCGGGCTTGAGCATCGATACGGGCATGCGTTCCATGTTCGAAGCCCTGTACCGCGGCAATCGCCTGCTTGAGCGGGCCGGCATGGCGCTGCGCATTGGCACCCTGTGCCTGTTCGAGGATGAGGAATCGCGTGCCATCGCCGCGGCAACGGCTGCACAGAACCTGGCCCGCGACCGCAAATACGCCGGCGTCATCAGCTACGACGGCCGCATTCGCGACGCGCAAGGGCGCTATGCCGGTGCCAACATGGACCAGAGCGGCTCCAACGGCTGGCAGCGCGTCCACATCACCGATCTCGACCAAGGCGGCTTGCGCTTCACGCTGGTGTCGGGCCGCGCCCGCAACGAGGTGGACGATGAGCCCGACCAACGCCAGGCGGTGGATGGGCTGATCCGTTGCGCCACCACCACCACGCTGGACCAGCCCGGCTTGTCGCGCGCCCTGTTCGAGCTGATGTTACCCAATGGGTTCAAGGAGACCCTGCCCGACTTGGGTGGCGTGATCATTGCCGTGGATGTCAAGGCCGCCGCTTATCCCTGGGAGCTGATGCGCGACCAAGCGGACAGTGTCGATGCGCCACTGGCAACCCGGGTTTGCCTGGTGCGGCAACTGGCGTCACCGCTGGGCCGTAGCCGCGTCATCACGGTCAAAGACAACAACGTGTTGGTGGTGGGCGACACCCAATCGGGTCTGCCCGACCTGCCTGCCGCCGTGCAGGAAGGGCGCAACGTGGCCCAGTTGTTTCGTGACAAGGGCCATCGGGTCAACCTGCTTGAAAAGCCCGATGGGCAGCAGGTGATGGTCAACCTGTTTGATGAACGCTACCGGGTCATCCATCTTGCCGCTCATGGCAGCGTAGCGGAGGGCGGCAAAGGCTATACCGGCATGGTGCTGGGTCCCGACACTTACCTGACCACGGCACAGATCAACAAGCTGCGCCATGTGCCCGAACTGGTGTTCATCAACTGCTGTCACCTTGGCAGCATGAAAGCGGAGGAGCGCCCGCGTTGGGGTGAGCTGGCGGCCAATCTGGCCACGCAGTTCATCGAGATGGGCTGCAAGGCCGTGGTCGCCGCCGGTTGGGCAGTGGACGACGCGGCCGCCGACACCTTTGCCACTGCCTTCTACCGCGGCATGCTGGACGGCGCGTCGTTCGGCGTTGCCGTGCGGACTGCGCGCTATGAAACCTGGCGGCTTCACTCCGCCAGCAACACCTGGGGCGCTTACCAGGCCTATGGCGACGAGCTATACAGCCTGATCGACGACCAGGGCGACGACTGGCAGGCGCCTGACTACCTGCATGTCAGCCAGGTCATCAGTGAGCTGGAGCGCATTCGAGCCCGCATGGGTCCGGCCAACGATGACGAGAAAGCACTCTATGGCGGTCGCTTGGAGAAGATCGAAACAGCCATCCGAGCGCGTTTTTTCCATCTCGCCGAGGTGCGCGAAAGCCTAGGCGCCGTGTGGGCCGATCTTGACGAGAAAGGCCGGGCCATCGAGCACTATCGCGCCGCTTTGCAGGCCGATGGCAGCATGGGCCTGCCGGCCGCCGAGCAGCTCGCCAACATCGAGATCCGTCTGGGTGAAGAGCGGGCGCAGCAGCCAGGTACCGCGCAGGACGGGCGGGAACTGATGAAGACGGGTCTACAGCGGCTACAGGCGCTGCTGGCCATCGTCAAGACAGTGGGGCGGCTGTCGCTGCTGGGCTCGCACTGGAAGCGCTGCACCTTGTTGACTGCGGAAGACATCACCGCTGAAAACATCAACGCTGCCTTGCGGCAGATGACCGCGGCCTACGTTGAGGCCTGTGAGCTGTCGTTGCAGCGTGATGGCGAGCGGGACTACGCCTCGACGCTCAACGCACTGGACGGCGCCATCGTGCTGGCCGCGCGCGGCGATGCGGATGCCTACCAAACGCTCAAGAAAAACCACCTGAGCTGGCTGGAGCAGGCCCGCCGCAACGGCCAAGATCGTTACACACAAGACCACTGCTTCTCTCATGCCTACTGCGGCGTGCAGGCGTTGCGGGTCGATGCGCTGTGGGCCATGCTGAGCCGCCGTGCCAGCGGGCGCCTGGACGACGCCAAGGTACGAATGGCGATCATCAGCGCCCACCGCGAGTTGCTCGCGCGACTGGGCAATGCGGGCGACCACGACAGCGTCATGAGGCAATTGCAGTGGTTGATAGCGCTGCTACCCTCAAGCGGCAATCACAAAGTCCTGCGCGCAGCGGTGCAAAAATTGAAGACTGCAATCGAAAGCGCCGAAGCCACCGCCCGCCTCACACCTTGAACGGCGTCTGCGCCAAAAACGCCCCCGCTGCGCCCAGCGTGAACAGATTGGGCGACTGGCTCTCTGGCATCGCGGCCTTGATACGGGCGTGGAAGCTGCCGTAGTTGCCTGCGAAGGTGCCGTGGTTCCAGACCTTCAGCAACTGCTCGGTGAAGGCGCCGTTGTGCTGGCCGTCCATCGAGGTCTGGTTGTCCTGGCAGCCGGAGATCAGGATGACTGCGGGCTTGAAGTTTTTGACGATGGCGCTCAGGCGCGCACTGGCGGCGACCTGGGCCAGCGCCGTGTCGGGGTCCACTTCGGCCTGGCCCGCGGCCTGGGCGATCTCAAGTTGCAGCTTGTCGTAGAAGGCCTGATGGTCACGGTAAGTGCGCATCGCCACCGCGGCCGGCATCAGCTTGGGGCGCTGCTGCGGGCTGGCTGGCACCGGCGGCGCGGCGCGCGTCACGGTGCCGCTGTGGCAACTGTCGGACAGCACCAGGATGCGCACGCCGACGGCGAATTGGCCCAGCTCGAAATACAGCTCGTCGTCTACCAACTGGCCGTCGAACAGGCACCAGGTTTCGTCCTGTTTGTCAGCCTCGTCGCCGCTGACGTCGGGCACCTGGCCGCCGTGGCCCGAGTAGCTCAGAAAGAACAGGTCGCCCGTCTTCAATGCCTTGGCGGCACGGCGCAGGCCCGCCAGCACCCTGGCCCGCGTCGCCTGGCGGGTCAGCAGCAGGCTGCTGTTCATGCCCCTGGATTGGGCGATGGCCGCCATGTCATTGGCATCGAACTCGCAGGCCGCCAGCGGGCCGTCCCAGCCCGCGTAGGCAGCGGCGCTGACAGCGTTCAGGCCGATATGCAGTGAGATCGCCTTGGCCTTGTTGGTGGCCGTGGCGCTGGTGGTCTTGGTTGCCATGCTGCTCTCCCCCGGTGTGGCGGCAAGAACAAGAATTTCAATCGCCACCCGCGAAGTGTCACCGGACCGGATGCCCGCTGTCAAATTCAGCCATCGGCGATAAGGTTTTTGCGGCCCGTGGGCTGGGCTACCTGATGGAAGCTCAGCGCGCAAAGCTGGCGCGCACCAGCTTGAGCAGGCCACCGGCGGCGACCGAGGGCGTGCGTCCCTCCGGAAGAATGATGTGAATATGGCGCACCAGTCCCGGCAGCTTGAACGGTTTGACCACGATGCCGGGCAGCTTGAACTGGAACAGCGCCAGCGACGGAATGACGCTGATGCCCAGGCCTTGCGCCACCAGCGCGGCGGCGGTGGCGAGATGCTCGACCTCCATCATGCTGTTCAGACGCAGCGGGTGCAGCGCATGCTCCAGATGCTGGCGGATGCTGGTGCTGCGCGCCAAATGGATGAAGGGATAGGGCAGCAGGTCCGGCGGCCGCACCGATCGCGCCTTGGCCAACGGGTGCGCGGCGTGGCACACCACATGAAACGTGTCGGAGCACAGCAGTTCGGTCTGCAGACCGGCCACCGGGCTGCTGGCCGGTGCCAGGGCAAAGTCGACGCGGCCACTTTGCACCAGCGCGATGCAGGTGTCGGACAAGCCGTCGAACAACTCGATGGCGATGCCCGGATAACGGCCGTGAAACGCCGCCAGAACCTTGGGCAGGGTGCCGGCCGCCAGCGAGGGCAAGGCCGCCACCGCGACCCGGCCCTTGCGCAAATCGACATGGTCTTTCAACTCGGTATAGGCCGACTCGAAGTCCGCCAGCAGGCGCGCGGCGGACAGCTCGAACAAGCGGCCCTCGGCGGTCAGCTCGACGCGGCGCGTGTTGCGGTCGAAGAAACGCGCGCCGGCATCTTCTTCCAGCCCCTGGATCAGGGCGCTGAAGGCCGACTGCGACAGGTGGCAGGCCTCGGCCGCGCGGGTGAAGTTGCGCAGCCGGGCCAGTGCCAGGAAGGCACGCAAATGTTTGACCGACAGATTCACCTGTTTTTCCGATCAGCTAATTCAAATAATCCATTTCTCCTTTGTATCACGAATGGCCAGAATCGCGCCATGACAGATACCCTTCACATCGGCTCGGCCGCCGGCTTTTCGGGCGACCGCACCGATGCCGCCTTGCCGGTGGTGCGCAGCCTGATCGCCCACGCCGGCCCTTCAGCGCTGATCTTCGAGACGCTGGCCGAGCGCACGCTGGCGCTGGCGCAACTGGCGCGGCGCGCCGATCCGACGCGCGGCTACGAGCCGCTGCTGGACGAACTGTTGAGCCCGATTCTGGGTTTGTGTTTGCAGCATGGCATCCCCATCGTCAGCAACTTTGGCGCCGCCAATCCGCCCGCCGCGGCGCTGCGCATCCGGGCCCTGGCGCGCGAGCTGGGTCTGCCTGTGCCGCGTATCGCGGTGCTGGCGGGCGATGATTTATCGGGCCCCGAGCACCGCGCCCTGTTGCGTCAGCGCCTCGGCGCCGTCTGCGACCAGCAGGACATTGTTTGCGCCAACGCCTACCAGGGCGCCGAACAGATCGCCATGGCTTTGCGCGAGGGCGCCCAGATCGTCGTCGCCGGGCGCGTTGCCGATCCTTCTCTGACGGTGGGGCCGGCCATGGCGCATTACGGCTGGCGCGCCGACGACTGGCCTCGCCTGGGGCGTGCCACCATGGTGGGCCACTTGCTGGAATGCGGCGCTCAGGTCACCGGCGGCTACTTCGCCGACCCCGGCTACAAGGACGTGCCGGATTTGTACAACGTGGGCTTTCCGATTGCCGAGATCGATGCCGAGGGCGATTGCGTCATCGGCAAGGCGGCTGATAGCGGCGGCCTGGTCAGTGTGCAGACGGTCAAGGAACAACTGCTGTACGAGCTGCACGACCCCAGCGCTTACCTGACGCCGGACGTGGTGGCCGACATCAGCCAGGCGACGGTCCAGCAAGTCGGACCGGACCGGGTGCAGCTCCGGGGTGTACGCGGCCATGCGCGCCCCGACGAGCTCAAGGTCAATGTGTTTTACCAGGGCGGCTGGTTTGCCGAAGGCGAGATTTCGTATGCCGGCCCTCGCGCTGAGGCGCGCGCCCGGCTGGCGGCCGAGGTGCTACAGCGCCGCCTGGGCGATAGCCTGCAGTTGCGCGTCGATCTGATCGGTGCCCTCAGCATCTTCGGCGACGACGCCGGCCGCATGCTCGCTGCCACGCCCGCCGGCCAGGGGCAAGACATCCGCTTGCGGGTTGCCGCCACGCACGCCGACCGTGCCGTGGCCGAGCAACTGGCGCGCGAGGTCAATGCGCTCTACACCTGCGGCCCGGCCGGCGGCGGCGGTGTGCGAACCGGCTTGCGCACGCGCCTCAACACGCTGTCCTGCCTGGTGCCGCGCGAGGCGGTGCCGGCCAGTTACTCGATGCTGGACTGATCATGCCAAACACCACCACCGTGCCCCTGTACCGCGCCGCCCATGGCCGCACCGGCGACAAGGGCAACCGCTCCAACATCAGCGTCATCGCTTATTGCCCGGAGCTCTATCCGCTGCTGGTGGCGCAGCTCACCGAAGAGCGTGTGGCACATCGTTTCGCCACGCGCCGGCCCAGCGCCGTCAAGCGCTACCTGCTGCCGACCCTACAGGCCATGAACTTTGTGCTGGACCAGGCGCTGGACGGTGGCGTCAACGACGCGCTGAACCTCGACAGCCACGGCAAGGCGCTGTCCTTCTTCCTGCTGGATCTGGGCATTGAAGTACCCGCCACGCTGACCCAATACCTCGCTGCCGCAGAGAACGGCTTTTGAATTCATAACAACCGGAGACTTACCATGACCTTGATCCCCCGCCGACCCCTGCTCGCGCTCAGCGCCTTGCTGCTGGCCTTGCCGGCGCTGCCAGGCAGCGCCCAAACTTACCCGGCCAAGCCGATCACGTTTCTGGTGCCGTTCGCGGCCGGCAGCGCCACCGACCAATTGGCGCGGGCGCTGGGCCAGAGTGTGGCCAGCGACAGCAAGCAGCCCGTGCTGATCGACAACAAGCCCGGTGCCTTCGGCTTCATTGCCGCGCAGCAAGCGGCCAAGGCGGCGCCCGACGGCTACACGGTGCTCATCACCACCAACACCACGCACGCCGCCAACGAGCACCTGTACAAGAAACTGCCCTACGATCCGGTGAAGGATTTTGCGCCGGTCACCGCCTTGGGCAAGGGCGGCCAGATCATGGTGGTCAATCCCAGCTTGCCGGTCAAAACAGTAGCCGAATTCATTGCGCTGGCGAAGAAGGAGCCGGGCCAACTGAGCTTCGGCAGCGGCAGCTCATCGAGCCGTATTGCCGGCGAGTTGCTGATGCAGATGGCCGACATCAAGCTGCTGCACATACCCTACAAAAGCAACCCGCTGGCGGTGACCGATCTGCTGGGTGGCCAGATCAACATGATGATCACCGACAACGCCACCGGCATGCCCCAGGTCAAAGCCGGCAAGCTGCGCCCGCTGGGCTATTCCGGCGCCGCGCGCACCGTGCTGGCACCCGATGTGCCGACCATCGGCGAAACCGTGAAGGGCTACGAGATGGGCTACTGGTTTGCCGCCTATGTGCCGGCCGGCACGCCGGCGCCGGTGGTGGCCGAGCTCAACAAACTGCTGCTCCAGGCCACCCGATCGGCCGGCGCCGTCTCCTTCTACCAGAGCACCGGCACCGAGGTCTACACCACCACGCCGGCCGAGCTGGGCAAGTTCCAGCAGGCCGAGTCGCAGAAGTGGGGCCGCATCATCAAGGCGGCGGGGATAGTGCCCGAGTAGGGGCGAAGATTTTGCCGGACTGACCGCCTGGCGGTCGGCGGAGCACCACCCATTTGCCTGCCCGTGGCGGTGCTTGCACCGCAAGCCTAACGATGTTAGGATCATAACCTTACATCGTTAGGGAATGACATGAGCACACGCGATGATCTGGTGCTGGCTTGCACCGAAATGATTGCGCAGGACGGGTTGGCGGCGTTCTCGCTGCGCCAGCTGGCCGAGCGGATCGGCATCAAGGCGCCGTCCATTTACGAACACTTTGAGAACAAGCAGGCGCTGGTCGACGAGGCACGCCGCTCGGCGACTACGGCCCTCGGGGATGGCCTGCGGGCGCACTGCAAGGGACGCGGCGCCAGGGCGCGCCTGGTCACCACGGCGCTCGGCTACCTTCAATTTGCGCAAGAGCAGCCGTCCTTGTTTGCGTTGCTGTTGACAGAAACACAGTCCCGGCGCCGTGGCCTGAGCGAGCCGCCGGACGAAAACTCGCCCTACGCTTTCCTGCTGGCGCGCGTCAACGATTTTCTCGGCGAGGGGCGGCGCAATGGCGAGGTCTTGAGTTTTGGCGTTTGGTCCCTGGTGCACGGTGCCGCAGTGCTGCGCCACACGCACTTGAAGGAGTTCTCCGCGCCGGTTGTCGCCGGTACCCGGAAAAATCTGGAGGCGCTGCTGGATGGCTGGCAGTCCTGAATGGCGTCAGCAAGATGCTTCGATCAGCTCTCAAAATTTGCCTCGTGACCGCCATGGTTTTTCCCTTGCTGGGACTGTTAACCGGCTGCACTTCGGTGCCACCCACGGTCGCGCATGATGCGGCACTTGAATTTGTCGAACTGGCAGGCTACAGGTTTCACGTTCGAACCTATGGCGACAAGCGCCTGCCACCGGTGATCGTCGTCCATGGCGGTCCGGGCGGCGATTCCAATTACCTGTACCCGATGCAGGATCTGGCCCGGAACAACTACGTGGTCTTCTATGACCAGCGCGGCAGCGGGCTGTCGCCGAGAGTCGACAAGAAACTTCTGACGCTGGAGAGCAGCCTGGAAGATTTGCACCGGATCGTGCGCCACTACGGCGGACCTGGGCCGGTCAAGTTGATCGGTCACTCTTGGGGCGCCATGCTGGTGGCGGGCTATCTGGGCCGGCACCCGCAACAGGTCAGCCACGCGGTGCTGGTGGAGCCGGGCATGCTCAATGCCGACTCCGCCAGGGAGTTCGTTCGTCGCCTCAAGTCGTCCCAGTCCGGGTGGGATGCGCTGGCGCTGTTGAAATACATCTTGCTGACGCCTTTCGTGTCTAGCCAGGATGGCCATGAACGTTTCGACTACGTCATGACGCGGCTGATGAACCGCTCCAAGCCGGGTGGACCGTACCAGTGTGCCGGGCAGGCCATGCCGCCGGATGCTTTTGCGCGTGCCGGTTACGCCGCCTTCTCGAACATGCTCAAGCCGGTGCTCGATGATCCGGAAAACTTCACGCAGGACCTCACCCAAAACATCGCCGCCTACCAGGGCCAACTGCTGCTGCTGAGCAGCGAATGCAGCTTTATCGGCTACCCGTTTCAGCAGCAATTTCACCTGCGCTTGCTGCCGGCGCAGACCGTGCATCTACAGGCCAAGGGAATGGGCCACAACATGCTGACGCTGAATCCGGCCTGGAGCGTTGCAGCCATCAGTGCTATTTTCGGACAAAGCGGCCCAACCCGCCAGCTCAAAGGTCCGCGCCCACAAGAAGTAGCGGACCGCTAAACTGGAGCCCGGCAAGCCGGCTGCATACCGCACGCCGGGCCTGACCGCTGGAGGGAATGGGCATGCTCAAACTTTACCAATTCGACCCCGCGTTGGGTCTGCCCAACGCCAGCCCTTTTTGCATGAAGCTGGAAACCTATCTGCGCATGGCCAGGCTGCCATTCGAGATTCAGCCGGCCAGCCTGCGCGCGTTCAGGACTGCGCCCAAGGGCAAGATGCCCTACATCGAGGACCGCGGCAAGACGCTGGCCGACACGACGCTCATCATCGACTATCTGAAGGCCAGCTACGGTGACCCGCTGGACGGCTGGCTGGATGCCCAGCAGCGCGCTGTTGCACTTGCTTTTCAACGCCTGATGGAAGAGAACCTTTATTGGGCCTTGCTCTACACGCGCTGGGTCGAGCCGGCGGCCTGGCCGCAAACCAGGAGCGCATTTTTCGGCGCTCTGCCGCTGCCCTTGAAATGGATCGTGCCACCGATGGCGCGGCGCGGACTGATCAAGGAGATGCACGGTCACGGCATGGGCCGCCACAGCCGGGAGGAAATCCTCGGCATTGGCCGGCGCGACATCACGGCGCTGGCCGATTTTCTGGGTGACAAGCGCTATTTCATGGGCAGCGAGCCCTGCTCACTGGATGCCACCGCCTATGCGTTTCTGGCCAACCTGATCTGGCCGCCGGTGGCGTCGGCACTGAAACAGCACGCCTTGCAGTACCCGCAACTGGAGGCCTACTGCGATCGCATGCGCAGCCGTTACTACCCCATGCCCGACCCGACCTGAGAAAGAAAGGAAAATCATGAGAAAGACCCCATTGCCCGGGCTGAGCGTTCGCGCGCTATGGAACTGCTTGTTCTTGTTGCTCATCGCCGTCTCGGCTTCGCTGGCTCACGCCAGCGAAGTGACCCTGAGGTCATTCAGTTCCAGGGCCATGGGCGCCGACTACCGCTACACCATCTATCTACCCGATGGCTATGACAGTGGCCGGCTGCGTTACCCGGTTCTCTTCCTGCTGCACGGCAACGGGGGCAACGAAAACAATTGGCTGGTCGACGGTCATGTGCAGGCCACCATGGATGCGCTGATCAGGCAGGCCAAGGTGCAGCCCGCCATCATCGTGATGCCGGGCGGCGGCGCAACCTGGTGGGTGGACGGCAACAAGGACCAGGCCGAGACCGCGCTCATCAAGGAACTCATTCCGCATATCGACGCCACTTTCAGAACCATAGTTGCGCGCGAGGGCCGCATGATCGCGGGCCTTTCGGCCGGCGGTTTTGGCACCGTGAGCGCCGTCTTCAGATACCCCGAGCTGTTTATCGCCGGCGCGGCCATGAGCCCCGCCATCTACAGCCCGACACCGCCCAAGCATTCGTCGGCCATGCGCGTCGCGCCTTTTCAGAAAGACGGAAAGTTCGACCAGGCCTCCTGGGACCGGCTCAATTACACGGCCAACTGGGAGTCGTACAAGAGCCGGAAAATCATTGTGCCCCTGTACCTCAACAGCGGCGACCACGACACTTTTTCCATCGCCTACCACTCGGCCCTGCTGTTCCAGAAACTGTTTGAGTACCAGCCGAAGTATGTTCAATTTCGTGTTGTCGACGGCGACCACGAATGGTCAGTCTGGCGCGAAACGATTGGCGATGCCATCAGGTACATGAGCGGATTCGCCAGTCAGCCGCAGGAGGTCAAGCCCTGACGCACAAACAGCTTGACTTGTCTCCGCTCCGCTCGGCTTGCCAAGGGAGGTCGATTCGAGCGACCGGTCAGCCCGCTGGTAGATTGATAACCGCCTCGATTTTGTGACCGTCAGGATCCACCAGGAACGCAGCGTAGTAGTTCTGCCCGTAGTCCGGTCGCAAGCCTGGCGCGCCATTGTCTTTTCCAGCAACCCGCAGCGCTGAGTCATGGAAGGCATGCACCGCAAACCTCGACGGCGCCGAGAAAGCCAAGTGAAAGCCGGGGCCAGGTGGTGAGGCATCGGGACGTAGCTTCAAGCAGAGCAAATCCTTGCCATCGACCAATCCATAGCCAATTGCAGTTGTGTCTTCAAACACGCGGCGAAAACCGAGCGCGCCGAGAGCAGCGTCATAGAACGCACCCGACAGCGCCAAGTCACGAACGCCAATGGAAATGTGGTGGAGCATGGAAGCAGGTTAACCGTTGATTACTGAATAGCGAGATTGTGGCTCGCATTGATGCAGCGCCCAACCCGGTCGCTTGACCGCCTTGCTATCTGACATTCTTCCCCCTCTTTTTTTCGAACGCTTGCCACACCGGGCTGAGACATGGGCAGCCAGCCCTGCTCACTGGATGCTACCGCCCATGCGTTTCTGGCCAACCTGATCTGGCCGCCGCTGGCGTCGGCACTGAAGCAGCACGCCTTGCAATACTCGCAACTGGAGGCCTACTGCGATCGCATGCGCAGTCAGTATTACCCGTGAGCCGACCTTAGTAGGACCGCAGGGCGATACCCCATTTGCCGGCAACGCGGGTCACGATCCAGAGGTTCTTGTGCAGGCTCAGGACATCACCATTCCTGTTGCGCCGGGAATAGGTGACGACGAAATGCACCTTGTCCCGACTTACCAGCACCGCCTCCTTGGCCTCGTACTGGGTGCAATGCCAACCGGAGGTCCGCAGCTTTTCAAAGAAGTCGCTGGGGTGTTGCCCTGGAACTGGCCAATCGAGGCGCTGTGCGCCGGACAGCATGAGATGGGGAAAGTGCAGTTCGCGGTCCATGCCGTCGGCGTCGCACGCATTGAAGCAGGACGTGAAGCGATCAAGGCACTCGGACGCACAGCGGATCAGCTCTGCTTCGGTCTCCTCTGATGGCTGCGGTTTGACGAAGCTGGCAAAGTTGCTCATTTGATTTCATTTTCTGTAGGGGTAACTTCGTCGTCGCGAAAGGACGCACGCCGCACGACAGTTCCGACGCTCAGCATGCAACCAGGTGCCAGAACCGCGTTGGCCCCGATGCGGGAATGATCGCCAACGACAGCCCCAAATTTCTGGCAACCCGTGGGATGCAGAGCGGCACCCAGGCGCACGCGGATTTCCTTGTCGGTGCGCTCGTTGCGGTAGTTGCAGATGATGCTGCCAGCCTCCAGATTGACATCCTCGCCGAGGATGGAGTCACCGACAAAGTTGAAGTGGGCCAGCTTGGTGCCGGCAAAGACGAAGGAAGATTTCAGTTCCGCGCCGGGGCCGAAGGTGCAACGCTGGTCGACCCAATTGCCACCCCGAAGGTAGGCGCCGGTGGCGACGAAGCACCCGGGTCCCATGATCAACGGCCCCTTGAGCACCGCACCTTGTTCCACGATTGCCGTGACATGGACCGCCACCTCGTTCGAGATCCGGTACTCCGTGCCGGGGAGCTTCGCCAGCAGTCGACGAACAATGTGTTCGGACTGGCTGGTCAATTCCCATGGCGCAACTAATGCCCAAGGCGCGACTGGCGATGCATCAAAGCTGGCGATGAACTGGTCGTAACAGAAGACGGGAGTGGACATCTGGACCTTCGGGCGTCGGTTGATGATATTTCCGGATGGGCTGGCCTCAAAGCTCAAGCACCGAATCCAGGCCGCGGTGCAGGCCCACCAGCGAAGGCACCTTCCGGATCGCCAGCAGCGCCCCGTCCACGTAGGGGCGCGCGCTGCTGCCGGAGTTGTGGCTGATGGTCAGCGTTTGATCCGGCATGCCGAAGTGGATGTCCACACCGAGAACCCGGCCTGGCAGACGAACGCAGTGAACCTGGGTGCCCGACACCGTGGCGCCACGACTCTCTCGGGGGCCCAGGGTCTGTTCCAGCGGAACAGTGGTGTGCGGCTGGCCTACCTTGGCCAGGCGAGAGGCCAGTTCCCGCACGGTGCCGCTGGGGGCATCGATTTTCGAGTCGCTGGCGTATTCGACGATTTCCCAATGCGGGATGTACTTGGCCGCCATTTCTGAAAATTTCTGCAGCAAGACGGCGGTCAGGGCAAAGTTGCCGCAGGCCAGCACGCCGCGGCCTTGTTGGCGTGCGGCACGGTCGATCTCCTCGAAATCGCCCTCGGTCAAACCGGAGGTGCCGACCACCACATGCGCGCCGCATTCCAGGGCGGCAAGAATGTTGGCTTTGGCGCTGGCCGGACGCGTGTACTCGACGAACACATCGCAGGGCTGGCGCAGCGCTTCGGCCGCCGACGCAAAGACCGGGGCGCCCAGGCGCGGGTCATTCAGCGCGACGCCCAACGTGCTGCCGGCATGCCGGCGCGATACCGCCGAGACCAGCGCCAGCTCAGGTGCATCGGCCAGGGCGCGTGCCAGCTCCGACCCGGCCCAACCGGTGGCACCGGCCAAACATACTTTAAGAGACATGGGGACTCCTTGATGTTGTGTAAATGAATTGATGCTCAACGCGCCAGCCGGTTGAGCGCAGGATTATGCTGCAAGCTCAAGTGGAGCCGAAGCCGGGGCGTTCCGGCCAGCGTTGCGCGCACGGCTTCAAAAGAGGCCACGCTTGGGCAAGCGCTTCAAGTGCTTGCGTACAAGGGCTCCAATTGCCGATAGAGTTGGTGAAAAGCATTCCGGCGCTGCGCATGACGCGCGTGCTGTTCGGGGGCCGGCAGGAACTCGCCCAGCGATGCCGGGACCGGACACGACTCGGCTACTGATCCGCCATCGACGCCCAGCCGCGCCAGCCGTGCGGCGCCGAGCGCGGGGCCAAAATCACCGCCTTCACGCCGGATCAGCGGTCGGTTGACGATGTTGCTCAGCATTTGCGCCCAATAGTCGCTGCGCGAGCCGCCGCCCACCAGCACGATCTCATTGGCGCGCACACCGGTGGCCTCGACCGCCTGGATACCGTCCAGCAGACCTTGGCCGACGCCCTCCAGCGTGGCATTGCCGAGGTCGGATGCATCGGTACCGCTATCCAGGCCGAAGAACACGGCCTTGGCCGCCGGGTTGTTGTGCGGGGTGCGCTCGCCACTCAAATAGGGCAGGTAGTACGGCGTCGCGTCGCCGATGCCACGTCGCTGGGCGGCAGCCAGCAGGCTGGGCACATCGGCCTGGCCGGTGAGGCGCTGCGTGTGGTCCAGGCAGGACGCGGCCGACAGCATGACGGACATCAGGTGCCAGGTGCGTGGCAGCGCATGGCAAAAGCTGTGCACGCCTTGCGCCGGGTTGGCCAGAAAACCGTCTGTGGCGACGAAAAACACCCCCGACGTGCCCAGCGACAGCATGGCTTGGCCCGGTTGCACGATGCCCATGCCGATGGCGCCCGCCGCGTTGTCGCCGGCACCGGCCACCACCGGAATGCGGCGCAGGCCAAACTTCTGGGCTACCTCGGCGCGCAAGCGGCCGGTGATCTCCGGGCCTTCGTGAAGCGTCGGCATCTGTTGTCTTGTCAATCCGGTGGCCGCCAGCAGTTCGTCGCTCCAGTCGCGCCTGGCCATGTCCAGCCACAGCGTGCCGGCGGCGTCGGAGAGATCGCTGGCATGCTGGCCGGTCAGGCGCAGGCGCAGGTAGTCCTTGGGCAACAACACCTTGGCGATCCGTTCGAATACCTGCGGCTCATGCCGCGCGACCCACAGCAGCTTGGGTGCCGTGAACCCCGGCATCATCTGGTTGCCGGTGATCTGCCGCGAGGCCGGCACGCGCCGCTCCAGCTCGGCACACTCACCGTGCGAGCGGCCATCGTTCCAGAGGATCGCCGGCCGCAGTACCTGGTCGCCTGCATCCAGCAATGTCGCGCCATGCATCTGGCCCGACAAGCCGATCGCCTCGATCTGCTGGGCCGCAATGCCCTGGGCCGCCGCATCGCGCAGCACGCCGGCCAGCGCCTCTTCGCAGGCCTGCCACCAGTCGGCCGGCTGCTGCTCGCGCCACAGCGGCTGTGGCTGCTGCACCGTCAACGGCGCCGTCGCACTGGCGCGCACCTGGTGCGCGCGGTCCAGCAGCACGGCTTTCAGGCCGGAGGTGCCCAGATCAATGCCGAGGAACATCGCCGGCTCAGCCCACTACCGGCAGCTTGGCATCGTCCCGGCTGAAGACCGGGATGCGCTCCAGCGGCGCCGCCACCTCGATGCGCTGACCACCCGCGTAAGACTGGCCGTTCCAGACATCGGTCCAGCGACTGCCCGCCGGCAGGTAGACCGAGCGCGTGCGTGCCTGGTAATCCAAGACCGGCGCCACCAGCAGGTCGGGGCCGAACAGGTGCTGGTCTTCCACCGTCCAGGCTTGCGGGTCATTGGGGAATTCGAAGAACAGCGGTCGCAGCGGTGGCGCGCCGGTCTCGCTGTAGCTTTTCATCTGCTGCATGGCGTAGGGGCGCAGGCGCTCGCGCATGAACATGTAGCTGGTGAGAATCTGGTAGATTTCCTCGCCCCAGGCCCAGACTTCGTTGTCGCCGCCGGTGTCGGTGAAGACCAGCACCGAATCCTTGCCATAGGGCTTGTCGGGCGCGTGTTCCAGTTGAGCCACGTCATTCGGGATGCGAAAGCCGTGCAGCCGGAACACCGGACAGAACACGGCCCACTGGAACCAGCGCACCAGCAGTTCACGGAACTCGGGCTTGGTGCCGTTGCCGTCGTAAAAACCGCCGATGTCGGTGGTCCACCAACCGATGCCCGACAGACCGGCGTTCAGACCGCCGCGAATCTGGTCGCGAAAAGCCTGGAAGCTGGAGCGGATGTCGCCCGACCACAGCAGGCAGCCGTAGCGCTGGCTGCCGGCCCAGGCCGAGCGGCACAGGAACATGGCCTCGGTCTCGCCAATCTTTTGCATGCCTTCAAAAAAGGCGCGCGTGTGAAACAGCGGGTAGGCGTTCAACACTTCCGAGCCGGTGCCCAGGTGCAGGCGCATCAGTTCGGGGTTGACGGGACGCACCTCGGGCTCGCACGAGTCCAGCCAGTAACCCTTGATGCCGTAAGCGTGGTAGTTTTGGCGCACCTGCTCGAAGACGAACTCGCGCGCCTGCGGATGCGTCGGGTCGTAGTAGGTCACCGCCACCTTGTACAGCGGCCCGGTGTCGGTATCGATGAAGGGTTTGAACACCGGCATGCCGCGCGATGCCTGGATCAGCCAGCCCTCGTCGTTCATCTTGGTGTAGGTGTCGGCATTCGGGTTCACCGTGGGCCAGATCGAGACCATGACTTCGACCCCCATGGCCTTCAGCTCGGCCACCATCGCCGCCGGGTCGGGCCAGGCCACCGGGTCGAACTTCCACTCGCCTTGTTTGGTCCAATGGAAAAAGTCGATCACGATGCAGGCCAGCGGGATCTTGCGCCGCTGGTGCTCGCGCGCCACGGCCAGCAGCTCTTGCTGGTTGCGGTAGCGCAGCCGGCACTGCCAGAAGCCGCTGGCCCAGTAGGGAAAGTCAGGGGCATGGCCGGTGACCTCGGCGTAGTTGCGCAGCAGCTCGGCCGGGTTGCCGGCGCTGATCCAGTAATCGAGTTGCTGCGCCGCGTCAGCCACCCAACGTGTCAGGGAATGGCCGAACTCGACGCGCCCGACCGCCGGGCTGTTCCACAGGAAACCATAGCCCAGGCTGCTGACGGCAAACGGAATGCTGACCTCGGCATTGCGTTGCAGCAGTTCCAGCACGCAACCCTTCTGGTCGAGCCGGCCATGCTGGCGCTGGCCCATGCCGTAGATGCGCTCACCGGGTGCCGACTTGAAGGTCGCCTCGATGCGCCAGCTTTCATAGGCGTTGGCGCTGAAAGCCCGGGGCCCCGGCCAGGCGAAATGGCTGCGCTGCTCCGACAGCAACTCACGGCCGGTCCGCACATCGATGAAACGCAGGTGCAGTTCCTGGCGCGGTTCGCCGTGCGGGTAGACCATGGTGATCTCGGCCCGCACGCCGCCTTGCGTGACGCTTGCGTTCAGTCCCACCACTTCAACCACCGGGTTGGCCGCGGGGCGCGGCAGCAGCGCCGACAACTGGTCGTCACGAAACTCACGTGCCGGCGTGGCGCGCACGCGCAGTCCCTGGCCCCAGCCCTGGATCAGCAAAGTCTCGCGGTTCATGCGGCACTCAAGGCCATCGGGCCTGACGGTAAACAGAGGGGTCATGGAATATTGCTCCTGATAGGGTTGGGTTACTTCAGCGCGCCCGAGGTCAAGCCGCTGACGATGCGTTTTTGCAGCGCGACGAAAATGATCAAAACCGGCAGCACCATGACTGTGGCAAAGGCCATCGCATTGCCCCAGTCGGAGTAGTCGGCGCCGACGAAACCGTACAGACCGACGGTGGCCGGTTGCATGGACTGCTTGTTCATCAGCGATACCGGGTAGACGAACTCGCCGTAGGCTTGCAGGAACACCAGCGAGCCGACCACGATGTAGCCGACCCGTGCCAGCGGCAGTGTCACGCGCAGAAAAGCCATCAGGCGCGAGCAGCCATCGACCCGCGCCGCCTCTTCGATCTCGATCGGGATCTGGGCGAAGGTGGTGCGCAACATGATCACCGCAAACGGCAAGGTCTTCGAGGTGGTCGCCAGGATCACGGCGCTGTAGGTGTTGACCAGGTCGAGCTGGCGCAGGATGACGAACATGGGCGTCACCAGCAACGGCGGCGGCAGCACCTGCGACAGCATCACGCCGACCAGCACGGCATCCATCCAGATCGAGCGCACGCGCGACAAGGCGTAGGCCGATCCGGTGGCCAGCAGCAGCGTCAAGGTGGTCGCGCCGCCGGCAATCAGGAAGCTGTTGGCGAGGTAGCGTCCGACGTTCTCGCGCTCGAAGATCCAGCGGAAGGCGGCCAGCGTCGGTTCGTGCGGAAACAGCGTCGGCGTCGCGGCGTTCACTTCGCCGGCCGTCTTCAACGCCGAGACCACCATCCAATAGACCGGAAACAGATAGGTCGAGGCGATCAGCAAGCCCAGGCCCAGCAGCAACCACTGGCGCAGCGGAATGGGATCGCGCTGCGGGATGGCAAGAATCTTTTCCATGCTCGCCTCAGTATCTCGTTTCGGCGCGCACGCTGCGCACGAAGACCAGCGCCACCAGGAAAACGATCGCCAGCATGGCAGTCGAGATCGCCGCGCCGGTGCCGAAATCAAAAACCTCGAACGACAGCCGGTACGACCAGACCGGGAAGATGTTGCTGGCGTCGACCGGGCCGCCGTGCGTCATGGTCCAGATCAGGTCGAAGGCGCGCATCGTGTAAACGGTGGTCAGCGCCACCAGCGCGTACAGCGTGGGCGCCAGCAAGGGCAGCGTGATCGAGAAAAAACGGCGCACCGGTCCGGCACCATCGAGCGCGGCGGCCTCCAGGATGTCCTGGGGAATGCCGGCCAGGCCGGCCGCGATCAGGATCATGTTGAAAGGCAGGCCGAACCAGATGTTGGCCGCCATCACCGAGACCAGCGCCATCTCCGGGTCCGACAGCCAGTAGATCTTGCCGGCCACCAGTCCCAGCGATTGCAGCATGAAGTTGACGATGCCGTTGTCGGATATCAGCATCCATTTCCAGACCGCGCCTATCACCAGGGGTGGCAGCATCCAGCCGGCCAGAATGACGCCGCGCAGCCAGCCGGCACCGGGAAAACGCTGCGCGAAGTAGAGGGCCAGTCCGAGCCCGCCCAGGCATTGCAGGACGACGTTGCCGATCACGAAGTTGGCCGTGTTGCGGGCGACCACCCAGAACAGCGGGTCGTCCAGCAGCTTGGCGTAGTTGGCCAGGCCGACGAAGGGCCGGTCCATGCTGCGCAGGTTGCCGACGTTGACTTCCTGAAAGCTCATCACCAGGTTGTAGACAACCGGGTAGCCGATAAAGAGCGCCAGGAACGCCACCGTGGCACCCACCAGTACCGGCCAGATCCAGCGCGAGTCGAGCGCCCGGTCGACCCGCCGCCGCAGCGACGCGTGATCGGGCGCTGGAGCAGGCGCGCGGGAAATGGATGGCACGGATGAGGGACTGGTAGGTTCAAGCCAACGGCCGGCACGCGGCCCGCGATGGGCGCGTGCTTGGGCCTACGGAAGCTTTAGTGGGTGGCGGTCGGCAACGGGCTCTTTTGCAGCAACGGTGCAATCACCTTGGAAGCTTTCTCCAGCGCTTGCGCGGGTTTGGCGCGGCCGGTCAAAGCTTCCTGAATGGCGGTCTGCACGGCGGCCGAAATGGCGGGCCAATCGGGGTGCGGACCACGTGGACGGGCAAACTCCATCTGTTTCTTGAAGGCGGCATAGGCGGCCGGGAATTGCGGGTTCTCGATCACCACGTTGGGCGACGGCGGCAACCGGCCACCGAGCCAGGCCTGCGCCATCTGCGGCTGCATCGACATGAACTCGATCACCTTGAAAGCACCGGCCTTGTTTTTTGCACCCTTCGGAATGCCCCAGACAAAGCCACCCAGTGCCGAGGCCTGGATGTTCTTGCCGTCACGCACCGGCAGCGGTGCGACGCGCCAGTCGAACTTGACGTCCTTGGTGCGCTGTAGTTCCCACGGACCGCTGATGACCATGGCCGAGCCGCCACCGATCCAGGCGCTGGTCATCTCGAATTGGCGTTTGATCAAGGCATCTTTCGAGACCTGCTCTTTCGCCACCAGGTCGGTCCACACCTGCAGTGCCGCCACCGCCTCGGGCGAGTTCAGGTTGTTCAGACTGCCGCCGGCCTGCTCCAGCCACGGCAGCCACTGAAAAGTGCCTTCCTCGCTCTGCACTGCCGAGAACCCCAGGCCATAGACATTCTTGCTCTTGTCGGTCAGCTTGGCCGTGGCGGCCAGCAGCTCGGACCAGGTCTTGGGCGGCTTGTCGGGGTCCAGCCCCTTGGCTTTGAACATGTCGGCGTTGTAGTACAGCGCGATGGTGTTGGCCTCGCCCGGTACCGCCCACTGGCGGCCTTTCCACTGGGACACGCCCCAACTGCCTTTGTAGAAATTGTCGGCTTTGATGACACTCGACTTGGCCACCAGATCGGTCAAATCTTCCAGCGCGCCCTGGCTGGCGAAGCTTGCCGTGGTCGGATTGTCGATCGTGATCAGGTCAGGCACGTCACCGGTCGCGATGCCCTTGACCAACTGCTGCGACAGTTGCCCGAACGGGATGAACTTGTGATCGATCTGGGCGCCCGGGTTGGCGTCGTTCCAGCGCTTGATGTTGATCAGGCCGGTCTCGGTCGGCTGACCGAAGATGTGCCACATCGTGACGGTCTGTGCGCTGGCTGGCACGGCGACACAAGCGGCGGTAGCGATACCGAGCCCAAGCGCGGTTCTGCGGGTCCAGGGGGTCATGATCTTGTCTCCTTTGGTTAAACGGTTAACTGGGAACAGGGGTAGGGGCTTCAACGGCGAAGCGCGGCGCCGGTGTCGGCGTCGAAGTAGTGCAGGTGGTCCGGGTCCAGCGCCAGGCGCAAGCTGTCGCCCGGTACCGGACGGGCGCGTTCGCGCACACTGATGGTGAGCGGCGTGCCGTTCACTTCGCAAACGATGTGGGTGTCCATGCCGGTCGGCTCGACCGACACCACGCGAGCCTCAAAGGCCAGCGCAGCGCCGCCGCCGGCCAGGCGCACATGCTCGGGCCGTACCCCCAGGGTGATTCGGCGGCCCGCCGCAACCGGGCACGGCAGCGGCAGGCGCAGCCCGCCATCGACCATCAGGGTAGCGTCCGGTTGCGCGCTGCCGGTCAGGAAATTCATGGCCGGCGAGCCGATGAAGCCGGCCACAAACAGATTGGCCGGCCGGTCGTACAAGTCCTCGGGGCTGCCGACCTGCTCGATATGGCCGGCGTTCATCACAACGATGCGGTCGGCCATGGTCATGGCTTCGATCTGGTCGTGCGTGACATAGATGCTGGTGCTGGCAAGCCGATGGTGCAGCGCCTTGATCTCGGTGCGCATCTGCACCCGCAGCTTGGCGTCCAGATTGGACAGCGGCTCGTCGAACAGAAACACGCGCGGCTGGCGCACCATGGCCCGGCCCATCGCAACACGCTGGCGCTGGCCGCCGGAGAGCTGACCGGGCAGACGCGCCAGCAAGGCGCCGAGGTTGAGCATGGCGGCTGCCTGCTGCACCTTCTCAGTGATCACGCTGGCGGCCAGACGGCGCAGGCGCAAGCCGAAGCTCATATTCTGCTGCACGTTCATGTGGGGATAGAGCGCGTAGCTCTGAAACACCATCGCCACATCGCGGTGCATGGGCGGCATGTCGTTGACCCGCTCGCCGCCAATCGCGATGTCGCCGGCAGTGACGCTTTCCAGCCCGGCGATCATGCGCAGCAGCGTCGATTTGCCGCAGCCCGACGGCCCCACCAGTGTGACGAACTCGCGGTCGGCAATTTCCAGGTCCACGCCCGGCAGCACCGACACGCTGCCGTAGCGTTTGTGAACCCCGCGAATCGAAACTGATGCCATCTGGTCGGATTTTCCGTTGTTTCTTCTTGCGCAATGCCGGCAGCGCTCAGCCAAACAAGGCCTGATTGACGCTGGCCTCCAGCATTTCCTGCCGCCCACTCACCGGTTGCGGCGCCAGACCGCGCTCGGTGGCCAGGCCGGCCAGAGTGGCCAGGGTGTGGTCGCCGCCGAGGATCGCACGTCCCAACTCAGAGCTCCAGTTGGCATAGCGTTGACTGCGGAAGTCGCCAAGAAAGTCGCGTTGGACCAATTGGGCTGCTTTTTCCAGCGCCAGGGCGAGTGTATCGATGGCGCCGATGTGGGCGTGAAAAAGATCCTCCAGGCCCAGACTCTGGCGTCGCACCTTGGCGTCGAAGTTGAAACCGCCCTGACCCAGGCCGCCGCCCTTGAGGATTTCGTAGAGCACCAGGGAGAGTTCCTCGACGCTGTTGGGGAACTGGTCGGTGTCCCAGCCGTTCTGTGGATCGCCGCGGTTGGCATCGACGCTGCCGAAGATGCCCAGCGCTATCGCCGTTGCCACTTCGTGGTGAAAGCTGTGGCCGGCCAGGGTGGCATGATTGGCTTCGATGTTGAGCTTGATCTCGCCCTCCAGGCCGAACTCCTGCAGAAAACCGTGCACCGTGGCGACGTCGCGGTCGTACTGGTACTTGGTCGGTTCATGCGGTTTGGGTTCGATCAGCAACTGCCCCTGGAAGCCTATGCTGTGCTTGTGTTCGACCACCATCTGCATGAAACGCCCGAATTGCTTGCGCTCGCGCGTCAGGTCGGTGTTGAGCAGCGTGTCGTAGCCCTCGCGGCCGCCCCACAGCACGTAGTTGGCTCCACCCAGCCTCTGCGTGGCGTTCATGGCACTGAAGACCTGGGTTGCCGCGCAGGCAAAAACTTCGGGGTCCGGGTTGGTGGCTGCGCCGGCGGCGTAGCGCGGGTGGCCAAACAGGTTGGCGGTACCCCACAGCAACTTGACGCCGGTGCGTTCCTGGTGCTGGCCCATCAGGTCGACGATTTGGTCCAGGTTACTGCGGTATTCGTTCAATGTCGCACCGTCCGGCGCGGCGTCGGTATCGTGAAAAGTGTAGTAAGGCAGACCCAGCTTCTGGAAGAATTCGAACGCCGCTTCGGCCTTGCGTTTGGCCTGCAGCATCGGCTCGGCGGCAAACCAGGGCCGCAGGAAGACGGCGTCGCCAAACACATCGGCACCGGGCGAGCAGAAGCTGTGCCAGTAGCAAACCGCCATGCGCAAATGCTCCTGCATGGTTTTGCCCAGCAGCACGCGCTCGGCGTCGTAATGACGAAAGGCAAAGGCCGAGCGGCTGGCGGGCCCTTCGTAGCGGACGCGGTCAACGAAATCGAATACGCTCATCGTGAATGTCTCCTGGTCCCCGCTGCCGTTTCTGGCGGCAGCGAGGCGCTGGTGGGGGAAGGCGCCGGAGCACTCGCTGGCACCTCGACAACTTGCCTGATCTTAGGGTTGGCAGGGCCGCCTGCCTATTGTGAAATCCGCCGACTATGGTATCGTTTCTGGCGTCATCCACCTCGGAAAAACCCTTGTCCACCCACCCTGTCAAGCCACCCCCATCGGCACGCCGACCACAACGCCGACCGCACCGCATTGCGCTGCTGTTCAATGCCAACAAGATCTACGATCGCGAGATCATCGCGGGCATAGGCGGCTACTTGCGTTCAACCCGCGAAGAGTGGGATTTGCTGGTCGAAGAGGACTTCCGAGCCCGCTTGGCCGGCATCGCCCAATGGCAGGGGGACGGCTTTATCGCCGACTACGATGACCCCAGCATTGGCGAGGCTTTGGCGGGTACCACGCTGCCGGTGGTGGCGGTGGGTGGCTCCTATGCCGATGCTTCCAGTTACCCCAAGGGCATGCCTTACGTGGCCACCGACAACTTCCGGCTGGTGAAACTGGCGCATGACCACCTGGTTGAAGCGGGTCTGCCGCGGATCGCGTTGTACAGCGTGCCCCCAGCAGCCGGCAACCGCTGGGCCCAGGAGCGGGAAAAAGCCTTCGCCCAGTTGGCGCCACAGGGTCGCGTCTACTGCGGCATACAAACCAGCGCGGTTCAATGGAACAGCGCGATCAAACACCTGGTCGAATGGATCTTGTCACTGCCCAAACCGGTAGGCATCATCGCCATCACCGACGCGCGCGCTCGGCACCTGATGCATGCCTGCATGGTCGCCGACGTGGCGGTGCCCGAACAAGTGGCCATTGTCGGTATCGACAACGATCCCTTGACCCAGTCGCTGACCCGCATCGGACTGAGTTCGGTGCGCCAGGGCACCCACGAGATGGGCCGTACGGCGGCTCAGCTCCTGCACCAGATGCTGCATGGCACACCAATGGCCGGCAAGCGTGTGCTGGTACCGCCCGCGGGCTTGAATGCGCAAGCTTCCAGCCGGCACACCCGGCCCTTCAGCGGCCATGTGATGAAGGCGCGCTATTACATTCGTCAGTACGGTTGCCAGGGCATCAAGAATGAGCAGGTGGCCGAGTACGTGGGCGTCTCGCGCTCGACACTGGAACAATGCTTCCGCGTCGAGCTCGGGTCAACGGTGCATGCGGCATTGCTGGCGCACCGGCTGGAACTGGCGCAACAACTGCTGCGCGACACCGACCTGCGTGCCGCCGAGGTGGCTCAACGCGCCGGATTTACGACGCTGCAGTACATGTACGCCGTATTCAAACGGGAGCTTGGAGTCACTCCCGCCGCCTACCGGAGGGGGGCTTTCCCCCTGCCTTGACACCTGATGAAGGCGCGCGCTCTGCGCGCCAACGAATCAGCCGTCAACCGGATGTTCTGGCGTTGCCAGAACCAGTTGGTAGAAGCCAAGGTCCAGCCAGCGGCCGAACTTGAAGGCGGCTTGTTTGATGGTGCCGGCGTGCTCGAATCCCAGTTTCCGGTGCAGCGCAATGCTGCCGCTGTTGGCGACATCGATGCCGCCCACCATGACATGCAGTTGCTGTTCCCGGGCGCGCGCAATCAGCGCCTGCATCAGCTTCTCACCGATGCCTTGGCCGCGCTGGTTCTTGTGCACGTAGACCGAATGTTCCACCGAATACTTGTAGGCCGGCCAGGCCCGAAACGTGCCATAGCTGGCGAAGCCCAGCAGCTCATCGCTGTCGTCGACCATGCCGATGACCGGGAATCGGCCGGCCTCCTTGGCCTTGAACCAGCCGACCATGCTCTCCGGTGCGCGTGGCTTGTAGTCGTACAAGGCCGTCGAGTTGACGATCGCTTCATTGAAAATTTCAAGAATGGCGCCGGCGTGCGCCGCATGACTACAGTCGATAAGTTGCATGAGGCTTGCCCTTCAAGGAATGGGTGGCAGAAGGTGGTCGAGGTGACCGGGCATTGTATTTTGGCGCGGCGTACCGCGGGCGCCCGCGCTGGCAGCGAAGCGGCATTGAGCTTGCAGGTATATTGACACCATGCACAACCCTCATGACAGCCACCACCATCACCGCTCGGACCTGGTCCGCATCGCCATCGGCGCCATGACCGAGCGCGGGCTGGAGCCCGAGTTCTCAGAGCGGGTCGAGCAGCAACTGGCCGGCATCAGCGGTGCCGCCAGCGAGACCGGCGCCCAGATCCACGATCTCACGGGCCTGCTCTGGTGCTCCATCGACAACGACGACTCGCTGGACCTGGACCAGCTCACCGTCTGCGAGCCGCTGGCGCAGGGCAGCGTCCGGCTCTGGGTCGCCATCGCCGATGTCGACGCGCTGGTGAAGAAGGGCAGCGCCATCGACGAGCACGCCCTTATCAACACCAGCTCGGTCTACACCTCGGCGCGCATTTTTCCGATGCTGCCCGAGCGCCTGTCGACCGACCTGAGCTCGCTCAACTTTGGCCAGGACCGCTTGGCGCTGGTGACCGAGATGGTGTTCAACGCCGACGCCTCGCTGGCCGGCGCCACCGTGTACCGGGCCACGGTGCGCAACAAGGCCAAGCTGGCCTATGACGCCATCAGCGCCTGGATCGACGGTGCCGCCGCGCTGCCCGCCGCCGCCCAAGCGGTACCCGGCATGGAGGCGCAATTGCGCTGGCAGGACGGCCTGGCCCAGCAATTGCGCGCGCGCCGGCATGCCGAAGGCTCGCTGGAGCTGGAGACCTTCCAGCCGCGCGCCGTGTTCGACGGCGAGCAGGTGGTGGACATTCGCCAGCAGGTGCAAAACCGCGCCCGCCAGTTGATCGAGGAAGTGATGATCGCCACCAACGGCTGCACCGCGCGCTACCTGGCCGGCCGCGGCGACGCCTCCCTGCGGCGCGTGGTGCGCTCGCCCGAGCGCTGGCTGCGCATCGTGGCGCTGGCCAAGGAATACGGCGAGGCCCTGCCCGAGCTACCCGACTCCAAGGCACTGGAAGCCTTTCTGGCGAAACGCCATAAGGCCGACCCGCTGCGCTTTGCGGACCTGTCACTGGTCGTCGTCAAGCTGATGGGCCGCGGCGAGTACGTGGTCGAGACGCCCGGCGGTCCGCCGATCGGCCACTTCGGTCTGGCGGTGCGCGATTACACCCACTCCACGGCACCGAACCGGCGCTTCCCCGATCTGGTGACCTCACGCCTGCTGAAAGCCGCCTTGGCGGGCGAGGCGCCGCCTTACTCCAATGCCGAACTGGGCGAGCTGGCCCAACACTGCACGCGGCAGGAAGACGCGGCGCAGAAAGTGGAGCGGCGCATGCGCAAGTCGGAAGCGGCGCTGCTGCTGGAGTCGCGCATCGGCCAGCGCTTTGATGGCATCGTGACCGGCAGCGGCGCCGACGGCGTCTGGGTCCGGCTGTTCACCCCGCCGGCCGAGGGCAAGCTGGTGAGCGGCGAGAATCACTTCAAGGTCGGCGCCCAAGTCCGCGTCAAGCTGGTATCGACCAACGTGGAGCGTGGCTTTATCGACTTCGTGAGCGCCTGAGAAGCGCACGCAACGCGGAGCCGATTCGATTGCAGGATCATTGCACCGTTCGCTGGCGCAGATCCTCGGCACGCTTCATTTCAAGGTAGGCCGCCCGATCGATCTCATGCAACTGGCGCGGATAACGCTCCGTCGCCGTAAACCAGGCCTGCAGACGTTGCTCCAGCTGGATTGGCGGCGCGGCGTTGGCGGCATCCAGATAGGTATCGATGGCCAGGTAGTAGCGCATCGTGTTGCGCTCCATCAGGCCGCGCATGCCGCCGATATATTCCGCTTCTCCATCGGAGCGCTGGCCGACCACGGTAAACCCGACCTTGGCGCTGCCTACCGTTGCCAGATAGGTCCGCAGGGCCAGCCGTCCGGCAAAATTGACGGCATAGGAATAGGTCAGATGCAAAAACGTCTTGCCATCCGGCAGTGCCACCGCTTCCAGCTCGATCAGATAGTCGCTGGTGCCCAGCGGGCCGTCTTTGGCCTTCAGCACGATGTCGAGATATTCCGGGCTCAGCCTCGCGCGGCTGTAGCTGAAATCGAAACGCGGCGCAATGGACAGCGCTTCGGGCGTCTTCTTGCCGATGTGGACGCGCAGCGTGGTGCCCGACGGCTGCACCAGCGCACGGCAGTATTTGGTATTCACGTGCAGCAGCATCACGTCGCACCAATGGTCCGGACTGTTCAGACCGCTACTCACCGCGTCAAACGGGTGGGCGATGACGGCGTAGATGTCGCCGGTCAAACGGTTGGGCGTTTCAATGGAATCCAGAACCAGCGGCTGCTTGAATTGATTCTGCCGCAGTTGCGGCTCCAGTGCCCAGTACTTCGCGCGCAGGGTTGCCACCGGGTCGACCGCCGCCATGGCCGCGCTGGCGACGGCCGCCGCGCAGAGCAGCAACAGGCCGCGCCAGCAGCTCAGCGCGCTGGACCAAAACGGGGTTCGCATGGCTGCTCCAGCAAGGCGCTGGCGGCTGGTCAAGGTGATTGACTGGCGTGAATTCATGGGTGTGACGTGGGGGCGACTCGCAGGATATCCAGAGCCGGCCGGCCGGACCGTGCGGTAACGCACGGAACGCTCAAGCGGGAGTTCGGACAATCGAAGCAGGACAGTTTTTTGGAGGACAGAAGATGCGCTACCTTGTGATTGTGTTTTGCCTGCTATTGGGGTCGATGACTTCGGCCGTGGCTCAGTTGAGCGTCAGTATCGGCATCAACCTGCCGGTCTACCCGCAACTGGTCCGGGTACCGGGTTATCCGGTTTACTACGCACCGCAACTGGACTCGAACTTTTTCTTCTACGACGGCATGTACTGGGTCTACCAGAGTGACAACTGGTACGCCAGTTCCTGGTACAACGGACCCTGGGGGCTGGTGAACCCCGACCTGGTGCCGCTGTTTGTGCTGCGCATCCCGGTGCGCTACTACCGCAATCCGCCGATGTACTTCGGCGGCTGGCGCGCCGATGCGCCGCCGCGCTGGGGCGAGCATTGGGGCAATGACTGGGAGCGCCAGCGCGAGGGCTGGGACCGGTGGAACCGCCGCTCTGCGCCGGCGCCGGCGCCGCTGCCGACCTACCAGCGACGCTATTCGGGCGAACGCTATCCCGACGCGCCACAGCAGCACACGATCCAGGGCCAGAATTACCGTTACCAGCCGCGTGACGCGGTAGTGCAGCAGCATTACCAGGAGCAAGGCCTGCAAAGAGCGCCGGCGCAGCGGGTTCCGCAGGCCGCCCCCGTCGCTCCACGTCCGCAGCCGCCGCAACAACGCAGAGCCGAAGAGGCTCAGCGCGCAGCGCCGCCCCAGGCGCCAGCGCAGCAGCGAGAACCGGCCGCCCAGGATCAAAAGCAACGACCGCAACAAGGTTCGCAGAAAGATCGCGAGAAAGGCGATGGGCGAGGTGAGGAGCGCGCCAAGCAGCCTTGAATGGGCGCTACCATTCCCTGAATTGCTTTTTTGGGGAAATGAATTGGAACAACGCTCGCTCACCCGCTTCGGCAATGTGGCCCAGGCCTTTCACTGGCTGACGGCGATTCTGGTTTTGCTTGCGTTCATCTTCGGTCCGGAGGGTTCCGAGCAGCGCGTCTACCTGCCAACCCACGATTTCGAACGGCAATTGCACGAGACGCTGGGCTTGTGCGTGCTGGCGCTGGCCGTGCTGCGCCTGCTGTGGCGCATGCTGGACAGGCGGCCCGAGCCGGAGCCGCTGGCGCGCTGGATGGAGCTCTCGTCCAAGGCGGTGCAGGTGGCGCTTTACGTGCTGCTTTTTGCCGTCCCCTTGACGGCCATCACCGGCGCCTGGCTCGAAGGCCACCCCTTGACGCTGCTGGGCGACCTGCAAATTGCATCGCTGATCGGCCTGTCGCACGGCATCGGCGTGACGATCGCCGAGATCCACGCCTGGCTGGGCGACGCCATCCTGTGGCTCGCCGGCCTGCACGCGCTAGCCGCCATTTACCATCACCTGGTGCTCAAAGACGACGTGCTGCTCTCCATGCTGCCGCGCTGGGTTCCGCTGGGCAAACCGACCGCTACCCGATAGCGCAGGGCGCTTGCCGCGGCAAATCCATTTTGCGCCAGACGCTGGCCAGCCAGGGCTGCTGCGCAAGGGGTAAACCGGGGGGGCGGTAAAAGTGCAGCAGCTCGACAAAGCCGGCCGCCGTCATGTGGCTGCGCCAGCTTGCCAGGTCATGGTGGACGCCGTAGCGCTCCCGACTCCAGCCCTCGTCGTTGTTGCCCCTGGGGTTGGAGCTGAACAGCACACCGCCGGGTTTGAGGGTGGCGTGCAGTTCCGATAAGACCCGCGGCAGCGCCTGGCGCGGCACGTGAAACAAGGAGGCGTTGGCAAAGACACCGTCGAAGTGACTGGCCGGCAAATCAAGCGCCAGAAAGTCCTGCTGCCATACCTCGCAACCACTGTAGGCGCGCGCCATGTCGGCAAAACGCGCGGCACCCTCCAGTCCCACGGCAACATGTCCTTGTTGCCGGAATACCTTGAGATCGCGGCCCGGTCCGCAGCCAAAGTCCAGCAGCGTGAACGGCGCCGCGCCTTCGATAAATTGCAGCAAGGCCGCCAGGTTCTGGCTGACGTCGTGCTCGCGCGTGCCGGCAAAAAAGTCTTCGGCGTGCTGGTTGTAGTAGGCCAAAGTGCCCTCGGCGATGGCAGCCAGTTCCTGTGCAGTCAAATTTGTCGGGCGGTTCATGGCCGTGAGGATAGCCTGCTGCCGGACAACTGAACGGCCGCGCCCTGGAACATCCCGCCCGGGATCAGGGTCGGATGGGCAAGGCCTTGATCCAGGCGGCGATCCGCTGCGCCACCAATTCCCATTGGGGCTCCAGCATCATGTCGTGCGCCATGGCGGCGAAGATTTCCGCCTTGGTGTTGTAGGCGCGGGCCGTCGCCTCGACTTCCGCAGTGCTGAAAATCGTGTCCTCTGCGGCTCCCAATACCAGCATCGGCGTCTTCACCTTGGCCGGGCGCGGCAGGTCAAGTGCCAGCATGTCCAGGAAGCCCCGGTAGGATTCATCCTGAAGTTGCTGCCAGTACGTCAATACCTGCTCCTGCGCCATTGCCTCGGAAAAAAAGCAATCCCGCGCCAGCGCCGGCGTGGCCACCAGCGGCAGCAAGCTCAGAGTGAGATTCACTTTGGCGAAAGCCAGAGGGTGGCGTCTGGCCAGTCGGAGCGTGGTGGCCAGCGCCCCGGCCGGCGGCAGGGACGCCAGCAAGACAGCCGCCGGCGCAGCGTGGCGTTCCAGGTATTTCTGCACCACATGCCCACCCATCGAATGACCGATCACAATCGGCGGGCTGGGCAGTTGGGCCGCCGCTTGAGTGACATCTTCGACATAGTCGGCGATCCGGGTCCAGCGCAATTTCTCGCGGCCCTCGCTGTGGCCATGCCCACGCAGGCTGACGGCGTGCACCATGAAGCCCTGGCTGGCAAGGTAATCCATGAAATGAACGTCCCAACACCAGGCGCCATGCCAGGCGCCGTGCACCAACAGCAACGGCGTCGGGCTGGCCGGTTGCGAGGGAAGTCGGGAGATGATTTCCAGTTTCATGGTGTTCTCCTGCCGGGATCGATGAACCGTGTTGGCGGGCTACTGTGCCCCGCTGTCTGCAAGGTCGCGACTATGCCTGAGGATCTGTCGCACAGCAAGTTCCCCAGCGCGGCGGCCGCCGCGCGCAGCGCCGCCGTGTCATAGCCGGCGTAGCCGAACAACCAGCCGCGGCGTGGCGATTCGATGCAGTAGCGTGACAGCGGTGCCACAAAAACACCGGCGGCCTGGGCCTGCGCGAACAGCGTCTGGTCGTCCTGGTCCAGGCGCAGTTCGTGCAGCAAGTGCAGGCCTTGTTCGCTCGGCTGCAGCACCAGCCTGCCGCGGCTGGCCTGCGCCAGCGCCTCTATCAGCACCGCCTGGCGCTGCGGGTACAGCTCGCGCATGCGGCGCAAGTGGCGCAGCAAGTGGCCCTCGGTGATGAAGCGGGCCAGCACCTGCTGGGTGGCGCCGGGGGCGTGGCGGTCGCTCAGTGCCCGGGCCATGGCAAAAGCACTGGCCAGCACATGCGGCAGCACGATGAAGCCCAGGCGCAGACCCGGATGCAGGGTTTTGGAAAACGTGCCCACGTACAGCACCCGGTCCGCCCGCGGCAGGCTGCACAGGGCCGGCAGCCGGTGCGTGCCGTACTGGAATTCGCCGTCGTAGTCGTCCTCCACCAGCCAGCCGCGCCGGCTGTTGGCCCAGTCCAGCAGCGCCAGCCGGCGCTTCAGGCTCATGCGCACGCCGGTCGGGAACTGCGAGGTCGGCGTCACCACGGCCAGCCGGGCGGCGGGCCAGCGCGCGGCGGCCTGCTCGACCACGAAGCCCTCGCCGTCCACCGGCACTGGCCGCACGGCGACGCCATGGCCGGTCAGGCTGGCGCGGATGCCGGGGTAGCCAGGGTCCTCCACCAAGGCCTCGTCACCGACGTCCAGCAATAGGCGACCGATCAGGTCTATGGCTTGTTGCGAACCGGAACACACCAGTACCTGAGCCGCCTCGCAGCGGATGCCGCGCGAGGCCCACAGCCACTGGGCAATGGCTTCGCGCAGCGCCGGCGCACCGGCCGGGTCCTGGTACTGCGCCTGCGCCATCTGCTCGGCTTTGGACGACTGGCGTGCCAGCCGGTCCCACACGGCAAAGGGAAAACTGGCAACCTCCGGTACACCGATGCGAAACGGCTGCGCCGGCTCTAACGGCGGGTTCCAGCGCAGCGCGGTGTCGGCAATCAACTGCCCTCGGTGCGACAGACCGGCGACGATGGCCGGGCGTAGCGCCGGGCGCGCCGGGGGTTTGCCGGAGCGCTGGTTGAACTTCCTTCCCAACGCCCCAAGGTCCGGCGCCACATAACTGCCGTCGCCGACGCGGGCCACCACGTAGCCCTCGGCCTGTAGCCGCTCCAGCGCCCACAGCACGGTGTTGCGTGACACGGCCAGGGTGCGGGCCTGCTCGCGCGAGGCCGGCAACCGGCTGCCGGGCTTGAAGGTGCCTTGTTCGATGGCGCGGCGCAGTTCCAGGTAAACCTGCTGGCGTAGGGTCTCGCCGCGCGGCTTGGTTGCAATGGCTCTTTCAAGCATCGTCAATTGGCCCTTCTTAATACAGTAAAGTTTTATAAACTGAAGAGCCATTTTATAAACTCTTGCCACTGCAAGCCAGCCGAAAGTCCATCATGGCCCAGCACCTCTGCACCGTTATCTGGCAGCGCGACACGCAAGCCTTTGTCGACCAGCGCTACAGCCGCCGCCACACTTGGCACTTCGACGGCGGCGCTCAGGTGCCGGCTTCGTCGTCGCCACATGTTGTGCCCTTGCCGTTCTCGGACCCGGCGGCGGTGGACCCCGAAGAGGCCTTTGTCGCCTCCTTGTCGAGCTGCCACATGCTCTGGTTTCTAGGCTTTGCCGCCAAGGACGGCTGGCTGGTGGACAGCTACCGCGATCAGGCCGTGGGCATGATGGCGCGCAACGCCCAGGGCCAACAGGCCATGACCCGTGTCACGCTGCGTCCGGCCGTGCAGTTTGGCGCCGGGCGCAGTCCCACGCCGGACCAGCTGCGGGCCTTGCACCATCGGGCCCACGAGGCGTGCTTTATCGCCAACTCCGTCAAGACAGAGGTGCTGTGCGAACCCGTTTTAGAAACCGAAGCCAGGCCTGTGCCATGACCTACCTGCCACCGCTCTTTGAAGAGACCGACAGCGCCACGCTACAGGCGCTGGTGCGCGCGCACCCGCTGGCCACCTGGGTGGTGCAGCACCAAGGTGAACTGCTGGTCAATCACATCCCGCTGCTGCTGGACCCCACCCGTGGAGAACACGGGACCTTGCTGGGCCATGTGGCGCGCGCCAACCCGGTCTGGCAGGCGCTGGCTACAGGGGCTTCGTCGGTGGCCGTGTTCACCGGACCGCAAGCCTATGTGTCGCCCAACTGGTACCCCAGCAAGCACGCTCACGGCAAGGCCGTGCCAACCTGGAACTACGCCACCGTGCATGCCCATGGCGTGCCCCAGGCAGTTGACGACCCGGCACGGGTACTCGATATCGTTACCCGCCTGACCCAGGTGCATGAGGCCGGGCAGGCCCTGCCCTGGCAGGTGTCCGACGCGCCGGCCGACTACATCACCAGCCTGCTCAAGGTCATCATTGGCATCGAGATCCCGGTGCAGCGCTGGGTCGGTAAATGGAAGGTCAGCCAGAACCGCCCGGCCGCCGACCAGCAAGGTGTTGCCGCCGGGCTGAGCGGCCAAGGCAGCGAGGCAGCGGCGCAGATGGCGGCCCTGGTACAGCAAAGGAGATGCTATGGATGCCTCCCTGCCCACGGGCAAAGAAATTGGAGCGCTGAGATGAACAGCCGTTTATCAAGAAGAGAAACTTTGCTCAAGCGGGGTGGATCCTCTGATGGATACGGCATCAAGGTGCCCAGGGTGTGATAGACCAAGGTCTTCACTAACACCATAGAGGATCCGACATGAATCGTAATACAGGAACCAAAGCAGGACAAGTGATCGGCACCATGAACGGCCAACAAGTCATCGGGCTCGATATCGCCAAACACGTGTTCCAGCTCTACACGGTGGACATGAATACGGGCGAGATGATCAACATACAAATCAAGCGTGCCAAGGTGCTGGAGCACTTTGTCAACATGGCGCCACGCCTGATTGCCATCGAAGCCTGTGGTGGCGCACATCACTGGGCACGTGAGTTTGAGCGCCAGGGTCACAGCGTTCGCCTGCTGCACGCCAAGATAGTGCGCCCCTTTGTCTCGGGCAACAAAACCGATGCAACAGACGCCAGAGCCATCTGGCTGGCCGTGCAACAGCCTGACATCAAGTTTGTGGGTATCAAGACAGAGGTGCAGCAAGCCACACTGACCCTGCACCGCCAGCGCGAACTGATGATGAAGATGCGCAACATGCAGACCAACTCCTTGAGGGGGCTTCTGTACGAATTCGGCGCCACCTTTGCCAAAGGCCGCAAGGCGCTATTCAAAGATGTGGAACAGGCGCTGGAAGAACTCTCAGCGCAGTTGCCACAGATGGTCCGAGACAGCCTGCGTGAGCAAGTCGCACGCATCAAGGCCATGAGCGCGGACATGCTGGCCATAGAGAAACGACTCGCGCTGCAACTCAAGGCAGACCCGCAAATGCAGCGCATTGCCCAGATACCAGGAGTGGGTCTGCTTACGGCAACAGCGGCAATAGCCACCATGGGAGAGGCCAGCGCGTTCAAGTCAGGCCGAGAGTTCTGTGCCTGGCTGGGGCTGGTGCCCAAGCAAACCGGCACTGGCGGCAAGGTTCGACTGGGCTCAATCTCAAAACGTGGCGACACCTACTTGCGCACCTTGCTGATTCATGGCGCTCGAAGTGTCCTCACACATGCCAAGGAACCCAGTGCCTGGCTTGAAGGGATCAAGCAGCGCAGACCGGCCAACGTAGTGATGGTGGCACAGGCGGCCAAGACGGCCAGAACGATCTGGGCCGTAACGGCCAAGCAGCAAGATTACCAACGGGGCTTTCAAAGCGTCAGGCCGCAAGCGGCGTGACACGCAAAAAGCCGATTTATCAACCAACCAAAATGAAAGGGTATGGTCAGTCTTTGTAGGGTAGTGAGGCAGTAAAGAGTGAAGTGATGTGAAACAGGTCAGACCGGGGCAAGCTAAACCTGGATTGCTTGTCGGACATAGATAGTCCGTCACGGAGATGAGGAGCTTGTCAGCGGATATGCATCGGGGCCAGCGGGCAAGTCTGGGAAACTAGACAAACCACGCAATCAAGGCCGGATATAAGTGAGCAGCCGACTTCTTCGCAACACGACACAAATTCTTCTTGCTACCCGGGAGGCATCCATATAAGCAAGCTATGAGCATGAGCACGACAACGCAAGCCGGCGGGCCCATCACGGTGGATACCCTGCGGCCCGAGGACTATGCGGCCTGGCTGCGCCTGGCGCGCGGCTACAAGACTTTCTACGAAACGGAACTACCCGAATCGGCCTACCAGCAGACCTGGCAGCGCTTGCGGCAGGGGGACGGCGTCTTTGCGTTCGTGGCCCGCTCCGATGGGCAGATGCTGGGCATCACGCACTACCTGTTCCACGCCAGCACCTGGTCGGCGGAGGTTTGCTATTTGCAGGACTTGTTCGTCGACGAGGCAGCGCGCGGTCAGGGCCTGGCGCAGGCCTTGATTGAGCAAGTAGCGCGTGCGGCCCGCCAGCGCGGCGCCCCCCGCTTGTACTGGCTGACGCAGCAAACCAATGAGCGCGCGCGCCGGCTCTACGACCGCGTCGCCCGCCATCACGGTTTTATTCGCTACGACTATCCGATGGCTTGAGCGCCGCCAACACCAACCCGGACCCGGTTGGTGGTCGTATGGATGAAAGAGGTGCCAAGACGCTAAAACGTCCAGAAATACGCTTGACGCGATAGTTTGTGCAAGCAAACAAGTTGTTTCAGTGATTTTCACAACTGCGGCAAAGACCTAAATTAGCTTTAGAACTTGTCCGTCAATAACTGGGGGTCGCGCAAATCGATTTTCGGGATGGGATGCGAGGCGCAAAATCCAAGCCAAGGCTGGTTGCCTTGGCTGATTTTGTAACGAAGCAGACCGCCCGAAAATCCCATTGCCCGCAGGGTTGGGTCGAAATCGGGCGATTTGCCCACCAAATTCCTTGCATGGGCAGGCAGCCCATGCTGCGAAATGTTGGCGGACAACTCATCCCGATTGCGTCCCAACGCGGCCCCCAGTTATTGACGGACAAGTTCTTACTCCAACTTCCGTGAAAGCTAATCCAATGTCCACACCGCTGCTGCCCCTGTCCCCCGAGCTGAGTTCTGTCGCCATGTCGGCGATGTTGACCGGCATCCTCTGGATCCCCATCATCGTCAACCGCCTGCTTGAAATGGGGCCGTGGAAGGCGCTGAAGAACCCCGAGCCTGATGTCCGCCCGCATGCCAACTGGGCCTACCGCCTCGCTTGCGCGCACCGCAATGCGATCGAAAACCTGGCGGTGTTCGCGCCGCTGGCGATCACGGTTCATATACTGGGCGCTGGCAACGCCCTGACGGCAAGCGCCGCCAGCGTGTTCTTCCTGAGCCGCGTGGCGCATGCCTTGATCTATACCTTCGGCATCCCCTTGCTGCGCACCATGGCTTTCGTCGTTGGCTTTGGGGCTCAGGCCGTAATGGCCGCCCGCATCTTTGGCTGGCTCTAGTACTCAGACACAGAGGTGGCGGAACAAAATGCAAGCGCCGCCGTTCTCTCAAAACACCTTGCCGTCGCAGCGGCGTGAACCGCAAGAGGAATTACCGCAATGCAAGTCAAGCCAAATCCCGTTGGCTCCGGGCCTGGTCGTGCCGATGATCTGCTGAGCAGTGCCTTGCGCTCGCTGCACGTCAGTGGGACGCTGTTGCTGCGCGAGGTCTATTCGTCGCCCTGGGCGGTGGCCATTCCCTGCGCTGACGCGCTGCTGCCGCTGCTGGACGTCAAGCCCGGGACACGGGTCGTCGCCTTTCACCTGGTCGAATTTGGCCATTGCGAAGTTCAGACCGCCAGCGGCGCCACCGAAATCCTGCAAGCTGGTGAGATGGTGATTTGCTTTGGCGGCGAAGAGCACCGGATTGGCCAAGGCAAGCCCTCGCGTGTTGACACCGTTGAAGCCTTGCTGGCGGGCGGGCCGAATCTGCAGCATCCGGACGCTACCGGAAGGCCGGCCAGCGCGTCGCTGATTTGCGGTGTCTTCCTGCTCCAGCACACGGCCTTCAATCCCCTGCTTGCCGCACTGCCGGCGCTCATGCGGGCGAGCTTGTCGCGACCTGGCGAGTTGAACAACCTGTCGGGCATTGCCCGCTTGATGCGGGAGGAAATCGAGAGCTGCGTATTGGGTGGCGGCTATGTCATCGAGCGTTTGCTGGAAGTGCTTTGCGCGCAAGCGGTGCGCGCCTATTTGCAGTCCGCGCCGCGTCACCCGGCGGGGTGGGTGCGTGCCATCCAGGACCCGGTGGTCGGTCGCGCCATGGCGGCGATTCATTCGCAGCCCGGCACCGACTGGTCGGTAGCGCGACTGGCCCGCGAGGTCGCCATGTCGCCGTCACGCTTCGCGGCCCGGTTTTCCGATTCGCTGGGCGACAGTCCCATGGCTTACGTCGCCAAATTGCGCATGAATGTCGCGTGTCGGCTGCTGAGCACGTCGCAGAGCGGGATCGACCAGATCGCCACTGACGTGGGGTACGAAAGCGCGGCGGCATTCAACCGCGCTTTCAAAAATCACCTGGGGTTGGCGCCCGGTGCCTGGCGCGCTCACGCGGCTGCGATATAAGCACGCTGGGCAGCGCCGGTGGCGCGGGGTGGCTCGCCAGCACGGCTTCATCCGCTGCGACTGCCCGATGGCTTGGGGGATGGAAGCGTGCATCGTGCCAGTTCAATTTCAATTGGCGAACATAAAAGGTTTCAATTAGCCGTACCCTACGATTACAATTAGCCGGTGCTCACTTTGCCACTCTCACCCGCTGCCCCAGCGCTGCTTCGCATGACGCAAGCGAGCTTGCAAGCCAGTTTGGCGGATACCCCGGTGGTGCTGATTCAAGGCCCTCGGCAATGTGGCAAAACCACTCTGGCGCGTACCGTGGCAGAACCTGCCGGCTACGGATACATCAGTTTTGACGATGACAACCTGGTGCGCGCGGCGCAGGCCGATCCATTGGGCTTTGTGACCGACCTGCCGCCCAGGATGGTGCTGGACGAAGTTCAGCGCGTGCCCGAGATTTTTACGTCCCTCAAGCTGGTTGTCGACCGCGATCGTCAGCCGGGCAGGTTTTTGCTGACCGGTTCGGCAGACGTGCTTTTGCTGCCCAAGCTGGCTGATTCTCTCGCCGGGCGGCTCGAAGTGATCCGCTTGCATCCCTTGGCGCAAGTCGAATTGCGCAAGCAGGAAGCCTGTTTTTTAGGGCAACTCTTTAGTGCGGATTTCAAATCCACTGCGTCCGAACGCATGGGCCTGGCGCTGGCCGAGCTGGTGGTTGCGGGGGGCTTTCCGGCGGCACTGACGCGTCCTGCGATACGTCGACGGGCTTGGTACCAGGCCTATGTGCAAACTCTGATCCAACGCGACGTGCGCGACCTGGCACGCATAGCAGCGTCGGATGTGATGCCACGTTTGCTGGAATTGGCGGCAGGTCAAACCGCGCACCTGTTCAACGTCAGCGAGTTGGCTGGCCCCTTTGGCCTCAGCCGCCCCACGGTGCGAGATTACCTGACCCTGCTGGAGCGGGTGTTTCTGGTTGATGTCTTGCCGCCTTGGCACGTGCGACACATCAACCGCCTCGTCAAGACGCCGAAATTGCATTTGGGCGATACCGGGATTGCAGCCGCGTTGTTGCGACTCGATGCCGGGGCCTTGCATGTCAACCGGGCGTTGCTGGGGCAGTTGCTGGAGACCTTTGTTTTTCAGGAGTTGCGCCGCCAAGCCAGCGCCCACGCCGAGGTCATTGCCTTCTATCATTTTCGCAATCGCGATGACCATGAAGTGGACATCGTGCTGGAGCAAGGGGCGGTGTTGGCCGGTGTCGAGGTCAAGGCCTCTGGCACGGTGCGAACGGAAGATTTTCGTGGCCTGCGAAAACTCCAGGAAATTGCCGGACAACGTTTCGCCTGTGGCGTGGTGTTGTACGACGGTGAGGCCAGCCTGCGTTTTGGGCCACGTCTGTTTGCGCTGCCGATGCGGACTTTGTGGGCGGATCGGTCTGGACATGGGTTTGCCTGGCCTGGGTGAGGATGTCCGGGTTTTGTCAATCATTTCGAATTTGTGATATATCGCGCCATGAATTGGGCGGGCGCGCGATCACCAGTTCGCCCCGGCCGTTTGCTACAGTTGGACGATGTCAAGTGGAAAGACCTCTTCCAGCGGCTTTCGATTTCTGCCTTGGGTCATCCTGATCCTGGCCTTGGGGCAGACCTATGTGCTTCAGCAAGCCCCCCGTGAGTCGGCGCAGCAGGCGCTGCATGCCGAGTTTGACTTCCGCGCCAACGAAATCATAGGCAACATCAGCCGGCGCCTGCAAAGTTACGAGCAAGTGCTGGAAGGCACCACAGGTCTGTTCGCGGCATCGAAAGCAGTCAGCCGGGAGCAGTTCGCCGAGTATGTACGGACCCTGAAACTCGAAGGCAAGTACCCCGGCATTCAGGGGGTCGGCTTTGCCCGGGTGCTGCTGCCGTCGGAAAAAGCGGACCACATCGCCGCCCAGCGCGCCGCGGGCCTTGCCGACTACGATGTCCATCCCGCCGGTCAGCGCGATGTTTACACCGCCATCGTCTACCTGGAACCTTCCAACTGGCGCAATCGGCGTGCCCTCGGCTACGACATGCATTCCGAACCGGTGCGTCGCCTGGCAATGGAGCGGGCGCGGGATACGGATCAAACCAGCATCTCCGGCAAGGTGCGGCTGGTGCAGGAAACCGAACAGGACGTGCAGTCCGGTTTCCTGATGTACCTGCCGGTTTACCGCCCGCAGCTGCCGCACCGGACCCTGGAGGAGCGCCGTGCCAACCTGATCGGTTGGGTCTATGCGCCGTTCCGCTTGAATGACTTGATGGCAGGCATCCTGGGCCAGCGCTTTGGCGAAGTCGGCGCCACGCTGGACCTCGAAATCCACGATGGCGATACGGCCGACCAGGGCACCCTGATGTTCGACTCGAATGGCGGCGCCGGCAGCGCCGGAGCGGCCTTTCACAGCGTCAAACGGGTCGTCGTGATGGGCCACCCGTGGACCGTGGTGGTGAATTCGCTGGCGCCCTTCGAGGCCCGGTTGAAAAGCGAGAAGGCCAACCTCATTGCCGTCTCCGGCGCGCTGGCCAGTTCGCTGCTGGCCCTGGTGGTCTGGCTGCTGGTGACGGGCCGCGCGCGGGCCCTGGCCACGGCCGCCGGCATGACCGAAGAGTTGCGCCGCAGCGAAGCCACGCAAAGAAAACTCAATCGCGCCTTGCGACTGCTCAGCGACTGCAACCTGGCGCTGGTGCAGGCGCAAGATGAGCACAAGCTGCTGACCGAAGTCTGCCGTCTGTGCGTGCACAGCGGGGGCTACCTGATGGCCTGGGTTGGCTACGCGGAGCATGACGAAGCCAAGTCGGTGCGGCCTATCGCTCAATCCGGTTACGAGAAAGGCTATCTCGCCGGGATCGACATCTCCTGGGCCGATACCGAGCTGGGCCAGGGCCCCACCGGCGCGGCGATCCGCAGCGCTCAGCCGAGCGTCAACCAGAACATCCTGACGAACCCCAAAATGGCGCCCTGGCGCGAGGCGGCAAAGCAGCGCGGCTATCAGTCTAGCGTCGCCTTGCCGCTGGTCTGCGAGGCCAAGGTGTTGGGCGCGCTCACCATGTATGCGCGTGAGGCGGGGGCCTTCGATGCGCAAGAGTTGCTGCTGTTGCAGGAACTGGCCAGCGATCTTGCCTACGGCATTGTGACGCTGCGCACGCGGGCGGCGCACGCGGCGGCGCAGGAGAAGCTGGACTTCCTGGCCCACTTCGATCCACTGACGCAACTCCCCAACCGCCTGCTGCTGCGCGATCGTTTCGAGCAGGCGGTACTCATTGCGCAGAGCGAACACACCAGCATCACCTTGCTGTACCTCGATCTCGATGATTTCAAGCAGATCAACGACAGCCTGGGCTATGCCGTTGGCGATCAGGTGCTGGTCATGGTGGTCGACCGGCTGCGCCTGTGCATCCCGGCCAGCGCCACCATCAGTCGCCTGAGCGGCGACGAGTTCGTCGTCCTGCTGACCGGCAGTTACGATGCCGCCGGCGTGGTGGGAGTCGCCAATGCCGTTCACGATGTGTTTGCCGAGCCGATCCGGATCGACAACAGCCCGCTGAACGTTTCCTGCGCCATCGGGATCGGCCTGTACCCGGGCGATGGCGAAGACTTCGACACCTTGCTCAAGCACAGCCACACGGCGGTCGATAGCGCCAAGGAAGCCGGGCCCAATAGCTATCGCTTCTTCACGCGCGCCATGAATACCGGCCTGCTGGAGCAGATCCGGCTCACGGGAGGCCTGACCCAAGCGGTGCGCAAGCACGAATTTTTGCTTCACTACCAGCCGCAGATCGATATTCGCAGCCGCCGTATCGTTGGTGTGGAAGCCCTGGTGCGCTGGCAGCATCCGGTCGACGGGCTGATTGCGCCGGGCCAATTCATTCCCTTGGCGGAACGCAGTGGTCACATCATGCAGATCGGCGAGTGGGTGCTGAATGAGGCCTGTCGCCAGGCCCGGCTCTGGCAGGAGCAGGAGGCGACGCCGCTGGTGGTGGCGGTCAATCTGTCGGCCCTGCAGTTCAAGCATGGCAACGTGCTGGAACTGGTGTCCCGGACGCTGGCCGCCACCGGCTTGCGGCCGGATCGTCTGGAACTGGAACTGACCGAGTCCATTCTGCTGCAGGACGTCGAGGCAACGATGCATACGCTGCAGGCCCTGAAGGCCCAGGGCGTGAAGCTTTCCATCGACGACTTCGGGACCGGCTATTCCAGTCTCTCTTATCTCAAGCAATTGGCGGTTGACAAGCTCAAGATCGACCAATCGTTTGTACGGGACATGCTGACCGATGCCGATGGCGCCGCCATCGTCAAATCCATCATCCAGCTGGGGCATAACCTGCAACTGACCGTCATCGCCGAGGGCGTGGAAACCGAGGCTCAACTGGCGTTCCTCGAACAGTCGGGCTGCGATGAGGTGCAAGGCTATTTGTTCAGCCGTCCGCTGCCGGCCGAGCAGATCGCGCGCTTGCGGGAAAAAGGCTTCTCCGCCGCGGCATAAGAAATCCGGACACCGCCGGCGCTCGGGGGGCATGCCTTGGCGCGCTATGAAGAGGACGCCTGGCTAATGAAGCGCCGCCAGCAATGGTTTTTTGGCCCGGGTATAGTGCATCGAAATGGCGCCCAAGAAGTCAACGCGATAGCAAAATCCTATTCTCCGGGAGGTGGGTAAATTGGACCAGGAAGACCCCGTCTACGTCGTTCTCCACAAGTACACCAAAGCCTTGACGTCGGCGCTGGGCTATCGCGATACCTTGACCCGGCTTCACTCCGAGCGTGTGCTTGGTCTTGCCACTGAAATCGGGCTGGGCTGTGGCCTGCGTGGCGCGGAGCTGGGACTGCTGAAGATTTCCGCCGCGTTTCACGATATCGGAAAAATCGGCATACCGGACCGCATCCTGCTGAAAACCTCGCCGCTTGACGAAGCCGAGTGGGTCATGATGAAACAGCACTCCGAAATGGGTCAGCGAATCCTGGCCGCAACAGAAATCGAAGGAGCGCAAGCAGCCTCGCTGGTCATCCGGCACCACCACGAGCATTACAACGGGGGTGGCTATCCGGATCGACTGGTGGGAGCGCAAATTTCAATCTTCTCGCGCATCATCAGCATCGCCGACAGCTACGACGCGATGGCCGCGACCCGGTCCTACCATCGCGCGAAAACGCACACCGAAATCATGGCCATCCTGCAGGCCGAAACCGGCGAAAGACACGACCCGGAACTGATGCGTATCTTTTGCGCAATCATCGAGTCCAGCGAATTCAAGACGGCTTCAAACTAGACTTGCCGCATCACTCCCTACCGACCCTTCAAGACAGACCACAGACATGCCGACCAAGACGTTCACAAACGGCCGCATCAGGAAGGCCGACTACGACACCGCTTCGCAACAGCTGGACCTGCATTGGGATAACAAGACCGTCCTGGCCTACAAGCAGGTTCCGCAAGAGGTGTACCGGCGACTTTGCAGCGCCCCCAACCCGACCACCTACTGGGAGGACCGAATCGCCGAGGAGTATCCAAAGGGCCAACCGATGCGCTCCAGTGCCGGGTCAGATGGCGCCAGGAAGTTCAATGACCTGTTTGGCGGCGCAGACTGAGTCGCTCTCCCGCGCGGATACAGGCACATCCGGCAAAGAGCCGCCGCCGGGCCCGGCGCGCTTTCGATTAACGCACGGCAAAGAAGGCAATGGCCGCGGTTTGTGAGGGCGTAACGAGCCCGCCAACAAGCTGATGCGTGCCATTACCCACAGGGTAGGTCAAGGCAACGCCGGATGCAGTCTGATTTGGCAGCGCGCAAGGGGCGGCGCCGAAGGTGAGCGAAGTATTGAACACGTTTTTTCCGCTGGGTCGGGCAGCTATTGTTCCCGTAAAGGAACATCCCGGCGACAAAGTGCACGGTAACCGTGCCGGCCGCCAGAATATTGACCGTGAAATCCCTTTCTTCTGTTGCGGCCAAAAGGACTTTGCCGCGCCGCCCTACATGGCGCTTGTCGCCCGGTCCACGACGGAACTCGCAGCCTGTTTGTTGACGGACGCAACCCTCGATTCGGAAATTTTGGCCTCCCGGCGCGCGACGATCGTGACCGGTTCCAGCGTCAGCCGACAAGTCGGGGTGAGTGACGCTGGTGCCGGCCCTGTTGCTGGTGTTGGTGCTGGTGCGCGTGCCGCCAGCATGGCACTCAGTGGGCCGGAGTTGGCGACTTCGTTCATCTGCCACAACAGGGCACCGTGCAATCCGACGGCAACGGTCACGGCGGCCACCAGCGACTTGGCTTTGGTGGCATTCGATAGTGGGTTTGGCTTGGCGTTCATGATAAAGTCCTTTCGGCCAACGGTTCCGATAGCTTCTCGGTTTCATGAGGCGTATGTTCCGCCCGCCGGGCCAGCCAAGTCCTTAAGCGGGCTGAAACCTTGCTGAAACCTTCTGAATCCCCAGCCGCTGGCGTAACTGCGGAGGTTCCAACATTGACGGCCACTCAGCGCGCCGCTTCGAATGATCTTTATCGCTTCGGACGCTTTGTTCTGCAGCCAGCGGCGCAGCGCCTGCTGGTCGATGGCAAGGCGGTTACGGTGGGGCCGCGTGCCTTCGATTTGCTGGTGGCGCTGGTCGAGCGTGCCGGACAAGTCGTATCCAAGCTTGAGTTGCTGGATCTGGTCTGGCCGGGTCTGGTGGTTGAGGAAAACAATCTGCAGGTGCAGATTTCGACCTTGCGCAAGATCCTGGGGCCCAATGCGATCACCACGCTGGTCGGCAGAGGCTATCGTTTCACCTTGCCGATCGATTCCGTGGACTTGCCGCAGCAGTCTTTGACAGCGCAGAAGACAGGTGCCAGGACGCCCCAGGAAACACCCTCCATTGTGGTGCTCCCCTTCGTCAATTTAAGCGACGATGCGGCGAACGAATACTTTGCCGACGGCCTGTCGGAGGAATTGATCAATGTCCTGTCGAAGATTCGCGGGCTGCGGGTTGTCTCCCGGACTTCCGCGTTCAGCTTCAAGGGCGCCAAGGTGGATATTCCGACGCTGGCGCGCAAGCTCAATGTGACGGCGGTGCTGGAAGGCAGTGTCCGCAAGGCCGGTTTGCGTGTCCGCATCAATGCGCAACTGGTCCAGGTTGCAACGGATTCCTACCTTTGGTCGAAGAACTACGACCGTGAACTTGAGGATATCTTTGCCGTGCAGGATGACATTGCCCGTTCCGTGGTGATGGAATTGCGCACCACCTTGATGGGCGAATCTTCCGACGAATTGGGCAGCACCGAATTGGCTGACGAAGTACGGGCCGCGGTGAAAGGGCGCAGCCAGAGCGCGGAAGCCTACCGGCTCTATCTGCAGGGCGCTTTCTTCCGCAAGCGCTACAACGCGCAGGACATGAGCAAGGCGATCGGCTACTTCAGGAATGCACTGGACCATGATCCCGAGTTCGCTTTGGCCTGGGCCTCGCTCTCGTTTTGCTACATGCACCAGAGCGCCAACGCCTGGGCACCCATCGCCGAGGGTGCCCAGCGCGCCTGGGAAGCCGCCAGACGAGCTCTGGAAGTAGGCCCTGAAGTGGCCGAAAGTCATTGGGCGCAAAGCACCGTGCTGATGTACTACGACTGGAACTGGCGGGCGGCGCAAGCCTCCATTCAGCGCGCCCTGCACTTCGCGCCCGATGACTCGATCCTGATTGTGGGTGCGGTGACCCTGCTGCAGAACCTGGGCCGGCTGGAGGAGGCTGGAGCGTTGCTGAAACGAGCCCTGGTACTGGACCCGTTGAACGTCGAGGCGCACATCACTGCGGGGCTGCAACTGACAATCAGCGGGCGTCTGGAGGAAGCCCGGAGCGCCTATCTAGCCGCGCTGGAACTCAGCCCGCAACACGTGAGACTGCATTACTGGCTGGCTCGTCTGCAGCTGCTCCAGGGGCATGCGGAGGTGGCGCTGGCCGAGGTTGCCAAAGAAGAACATGAGACCTTCCGTCTACTTGGATGGGTGCTGACGCAGCACGCGCTCGGACAGGCCAGGAAGTCAGAGGACGCGCTACAGAAGCTGACCGTCAAGTATGCAAAAGATGCGGCCTTTCAGATTGCCCAAGCGCATGCCTACCGGAGTGAGCCGGACCCGGCCTTCGAATGGCTAGCGCGGGCTTACCGGCAACGCGACGCCGGCATGGCGTCCATGAAGATCGACGTGCTGCTGAAAAACCTTCACGACGATCCGCGCTGGCATCCCCTGCTCAACAGAGTGGGGCTGGGCAACTGATTCAGCCGCCGCCCGACAGGCCGGGGCAGACCAGGTTTGCGCTTTATCAAGAAGCAATGGCGCCTGACCACTACACTGAACAGGCGCTGTGCATGGCACGAAACGATCTGCCTGCGACGAATGCTGAACCCGCCAACCCTAAGGAGCCGAACATGAAAATCAAAGCCGTTGTTTGCGCCATCGTGGCCCTGTCCATGGCCGTTGGTGGGTCCGCCTTCGCTCAAGCCAGCAACTATGAGACGCAAAGAGACGCGGACCTCAAGGAACGGTCACAGCACAAGCGCCCGCAAGATCGCCGCAACGACCGGGCACAGCAGCCGAACCCGTATCAAGGCCAGGATCGCGCGCGCAACGATCAGCGCCGCGACCGGCGCGGCGACGACCAGCGCTGGGACGAGCGCGGCGCCGGCCCGGACCACCAATTTCACCGCGGCGATCGTCTGCCGCCCCAGTATCGCCATAGAAACTACGTGGTCGATGACTGGCACGGCCATGGCCTGAGCGCACCGCCGCGGGGTTACCACTGGGTTCAATCCGGCAGCGACTACCTTCTGGTGGCGATTGCCACCGGCATCATCCTGCAGTTGATCCTGAACAACTGACGACAGTGCTGCCGGCCGCCAGCAGCCCTGGTACAGGCCCATTACACTACGTCCGATTCATTATTGCTGTTGCGCAAGCGCAGTCTTGGCAGCCGCTTTTTCCGTGGCCAGGCGCCTGGCCCGGATTTTCATCTTCGAAAGGTTCTCCATGGTTGCGTGGCAATGTGTCATGAAGGGTTTCGCTTTTTCAGCGCGCCGGTGCGCCCTGTTGGCTGGCCCGCTTGCGGCAACCTGGCTCGCGGCCTGCGGTCCCGCGGCTACCCCACCGGCGCCCAGCGCGCCGCCGCCGGTCGAGGTCGGCGTCGTCACCGTGACGGCGACCACGGTGGGCCTGCTGACCGAACTGCCCGGCCGAACCGAGGCTTCCCGCGTGGCCCAGGTGCGGGCCCGGGTGGCGGGCATTTTGCAGCGCCAGCTATTCCGCGAAGGCAGCGAGGTCAAAGCCGACCAGCCCCTGTTCCAGATCGACGCCGCGCCCTACAGTGCGGCGCTGGCCAGCGCCCAGGCAACGACGGCGCGGGCCCAGGCCAATCTGATGCAGGCACAGGCGCAAGCCGAGCGCTACAAGCCGCTGATCGAAGCCAACGCCATCAGCCAGCAGGATTTCATCGTTGCCGTGGCGGCGCAAAAGCAGGCCGAGGCGGATGTCGCGGCCGGCAAGGCGGCGGTGCAGACGGCACAGATCAACCTGGGCTATGCCGCGGTCAGTTCGCCGATTGCCGGTCGCATCGGCCGGGCGCTGGTGACCGAAGGTGCGCTGGTCGGGCAGGGCGAGGTCACGCCGCTGGCGCTGGTGCAGCAAATCGACCCCATGTACGTGAACATCACGCAACCGGTGGCCGACGTGCTGCGCCTGCGCGGGCTAATAGCCAGCGGCAAGCTCAAGACGGCCGGCGACAAGGCGAGCGCCGCCGTGCGCATCGTGCTGGACGATGGCAGTGTCTACCCGCTGCCGGCCAGGCTGCTGTTCTCCGACCTGTCGGTCGACCCGAGCTCCGGACAGATCAGCTTGCGCGCCGAAGTGCCGAATCCGAAGGGCGTCTTGCTGCCCGGCATGTATGTGCGAGCCCGGCTTGAGCAGGCCGCTGTCAGCGCCGCCATGCTGCTGCCGCAACAGGCGGTGCAACGCAGTTCCCAGGGTGACAGCGTGAAGGTGGTGGCGGCCGACGGCAGCGTCAGCACGCGAGCGGTGAAGGTGGGAACCGCGAAGGATGAACAGTGGGTGGTGCTGGAAGGTTTGCAGCCGGGCGAGCAGGTCATCGTTGACGGCTTCCAGAAGCTCCAGGGCAAGGCCCGGGCCAAGCCGGTCCCCTGGAGCCCGGTCGCAGCGGTGGCAACCCCAGCCGCACCAGCCTCGGCCAGCTCCGCGGCCGCACGGTCATAAGGGGCGCGGCATGGCGCAATTTTTTATCGACCGGCCCATCTTTGCCTGGGTCATTGCCCTCTTCATCGTGGTCTTCGGCAGCGTCGCGGTGACACAGTTGCCGGTGGCGCAATACCCCTCGGTGGCACCGCCGTCGATCATCGTCTCGGCCGCCTACCCGGGTGCCTCGGCGCAAACCCTGGAGAACAGTGTGCTGAGCGTGATCGAGCGCGAGATGAACGGCTCGCCCGGTCTGATCTATGTCGAATCGGTGGCGCAGGCCGACGGCACCGGCTCCATTACCTTGAGCTTCGAGCCCGGCACCAGCCCCGATCTGGCGCAGGTGGACGTGCAAAACCGCCTCAGCCGCGCCGCGCCGCGCCTGCCGCAGGCGGTGACGCAACAAGGCGTGCGGGTCGACAAGGCACGCACCAACTTCCTGCTGTTCACCATCCTGTCTTCCAGCAACGCGGCACTGGACCCGGTGGCGCTGGGCGATTACGCCTCGCGCAACGTGCTGCCCGAGATCCAGCGCATCCCCGGCGTCGGCCAGGCGCAACTGTTCGGCACCGAGCGCGCCATGCGCATCTGGATCGACCCGGCCAAGCTGGTGGGCTACCGCTTGTCCTCGAATGACGTGATCGCGGCCATTGGAGCGCAGAACGCGCAGGTCGCGTCGGGCACCATCGGCGACCTGCCCAATGTGCCGGGCCAGGCGATCTTCGCCACCGTGGTCGTCAAGGGCCAGTTGACCTCGGCCGATGAGTTTGGTGCAGTCGTGGTGCGGGCCAACGCCGACGGCTCGACGGTGCGGCTGAAGGACGTGGCAAGGGTCGAACTGGGCGCCCAGTCCTACAGCACGCAGTCGCGCCTGAACGGCAAGGCCTCCACCGGCATCGGCGTGCAGTTGTCGCCGACCGGCAACGCGGTGGCCACGGCCAAGGCGGTCAAGAAGCGCCTGCAAGAGCTGTCGCCCTATTTTCCCCCGGGCGTGACGGCGGTCATTCCGTTCGACAGTTCGCGCTTTGTCGAGATCTCGATCCGTCAGGTGATTGAAACCCTGATCGAAGCGGTGATACTGGTGTTCCTGGTGATGTACCTGTTCCTGCAGGACTTCCGCTACACCTTGATCCCGACGCTGGTGGTGCCGATCGCGCTGATGGGTACTTTTGCGGTGCTGCAGGCGCTGGGCTTCTCGATCAATGTGCTGACCATGTTCGGCATGGTGCTGGTGATCGGCATCGTGGTCGACGACGCCATCGTGGTGGTGGAGAACGTCGAGCGCATCATGAGCACCGAGGGCCTGTCGCCGCTGGCCGCCACGCGCAAGGCGATGGGCCAGATATCGAGCGCCATCATCGGCGTCACGGTGGTGCTGGTGTCGGTGTTCGTGCCGCTGGCTTTCTTCAGCGGCTCGATCGGCAACATCTACCGCCAGTTCTCGGTGGTGATGCTGAGCTCGATCCTGTTCTCGGCCTTCATGGCGCTGTCGTTCACGCCGGCGCTGTGCGCCACGCTGCTCAAACCGGTGGAGGCTGGCCACCACCACGCCAAGACCGGCTTCTTCGGCTGGTTCAACCGCGGCTTTTCCGCCACCGCCAAGGGCTACGAAAACTGGGTCGCGCGGCTGCTGAAGAAAACCGGGCGCTTCCTGATCCTCTACCTGGCCATCATCGCCGCGGTGATCCTGCTGCTGGGCCGCCTGCCGACGTCCTTCCTGCCCAATGAAGACCAGGGCAACATCCTGGTCAACGTGCAACTGCCGCCCGGCGCCACCGTGAACCGCAGCGGCGGCGTCATGAACCGGGTGGAAGAATTCATGCTCAAGCAGCCCGAGGTTGAAAGCATGGTCAGCATCCTGGGCTTCAGCTTTGCCGGCAGCGGCCAGAACACGGGTCTGGCGTTCGTGACGCTGAAAGACTGGCGCGAGCGCAATGGCGCGGCCCACTCGGCGCAGGGACTGGTGGGGCGCGCCTTTGGTGCCCTGGCCGGCATTCGCGATGCCATCATCTTCCCGGTCAGTCCGCCGCCGATTCCCGAGCTGGGCCGCGCCAACGGCTTCGCCATGCGCCTGCAGGACCGCGGCGGTAGCGGCCATGACGCGCTGGTGGCAGCGCGCAACCAGTTGCTGGGTCTGGCAGCGCAAAGCAAACTGTTGACGGCGGTGCGTCCGGACGGCCTGGAAGACGCCTCGCAACTGCAACTCAACATCGACCGCGACAAAGCCAGCGCCCTGGGGGTCAGTTTCAGCGCCATCAATACCTCGCTCTCGACCGCGCTCGGCTCCTCCTACGTGAATGACTTCCCGAATGCCGGTCGGGTGCAGCGTGTCGTGGTCCAGGCCGACGCGCCGTCCCGCATGCAGCCCGAAGATCTACTCAAGATCAATGCCTCGAACAGTGCCGGTCAACCGGTGCCGCTGTCGGCCTTTGCCAGCACGCAGTGGGTGACCGGGCCGATGCAGACCATCCGCTACAACGGTTACCCGACCATGCGCATCGCCGGCGAGCCGGCACCGGGGCAAAGCACCGGGGCCGCGATGGCCGAGATGGAGCGCCTGGCCGGCCAGTTGCCGAGCGGCTTCGCCTACGAGTGGACGGGCCAGTCGCGCGAGGAAAAGCTCTCCGGCTCGACCGCCATCTTCCTGTTTGCCTTCTCGCTGCTGGCGGTGTTCCTGTGTCTGGCCGCACTCTACGAGAGCTGGTCGATCCCGTTCGCCGTGATCCTGGTGGTGCCGCTGGGTGTGCTGGGCGTAACCCTGGCCACCGGCTTGCGCGGTCTGGAAAACGATGTCTACTTCAAGGTCGGCCTGATCACCATCATCGGCCTGTCGGCGAAAAACGCGGTATTGATCATCGAGTTTGCGAAAGACCTGCATGCGCAGGGCCGCAGCCTGGTGGATGCGGTGCTGGAGGCGGCGCACCTGCGCTTCCGGCCGATCCTGATGACCTCGATGGCCTTCATCCTGGGCGTGTTGCCGCTGGTGGTGGCGTCGGGCGCCGGCTCGGCCAGCCAGCATGCCATCGGCACCGGTGTGATGGGCGGCATGATCTCGGCCACCTCGCTGTCGGTCTTCTTTGTGCCCTTGTTCTTTGTCGTGGTGCGCCGCATGTTCAAGGGCAGCGAGCGCCAGCGCCGCAAATACGCCCACGAAAGCAATGACGATACGCCGGCGCTGCCGGCCGCGACGGAGGCCAAACCATGAGCCAGCGCATCTCTGACGCCGGAACCTTCCGGCCGCGCCAAACAGGCGTTCTGCTGCTGGCCTTGGCACTGGGCGGCTGTAGTTCCATGGCACCGACCCTGGAGCGGCCGGCGCCGCCGGTGGCAGCCAGCTTTCCGGGTGTCGTCACGGCCGCGCCGGAGCTGGCACCCGCTTTGTCTGTCGAGTGGCAGAAATTCTTTGGCGATGCCCGCCTCAAAAAGCTGATCGCGCTGGCGCTGGAAAACAACCGCGACCTGCGTCTGGCGCTGCTCAACATCGAGCAGGCGCGCGCGCAGTTCGACCTGCGGCGCGCCGACCAGTGGCCCACCGTCAACGCCGGAGTCAGCGGCTCGCGCCAGCCGACGGCGGCGGGCGGCATCGCCAGCAGCTACAGCGCCGGCGTGCTGGTCACGGCCTATGAAGTGGATCTGTTCGGGCGCGTGCGCAGCCTGGCCGATGCCGCCCTGGCGCAGTACCTGGCGACCGAGGAAGCGCGCAAGGCGGTGCAGATCAGCTTGCTGGCGACCGTTGCCAACGGCTACTTTGCGCTGCAGGGCGACGAAGAACTGCTGCGCGTGACCCAGCAGACGCTGCTCACGCGCGAGGATTCGTACCGCTTGATCAAACTGCGTTTTGACCATGGCGCAAGCTCGCAGATCGACCTGCGCCAGGCCGAATCCTTGCTGGAATCGGCGCGCGTCACGCTGGCGCAGGCAACGCGGCAACGCGCGCTTGACGAGAACGCGCTGGTGCTGTTGCTGGGGCAATCCTTGCCCAATGAATTGCCACCGGGACGGCCGCTCACCGCGGCCGCCAGCATGCCGGAGCTGCCGGTCGGCCTGCCGTCCCAGGTGCTGGTGCGCCGCCCCGACGTGCGCCAGGCCGAGCAGCAACTGATTGCCGCCAACGCCAGCATCGGCGCCGCGCGCGCCGCCTTCTTCCCCCGGATCACGCTGACCGGCAGCCTGGGCGCGGCCAGCAGCGAGCTCAGCGCCTTGTTCAGCAACGGTCTGGCCTGGAGTTTTGCGCCGCAGTTGCTGCAACCGATCTTCGACGCCGGCCGCAATCAGGCCAATCTGAAGCTCTCCGAGGTGAATCGCGACATCGCCGTGGCGCAATACGAGCGCGCCATCCAGTCGGCGTTCCGGGAAGTTGCCGATGCCCTGGCGGGCCGCGCCACGCTGGGCCAACAGTTGCGCGCGCAGCAGGCCCAGTTGCTGGCCGAGCAGGACCGCTACCGGCTGGCCGAGCTGCGCTACCGCAATGGTGCTGCCAGCTACCTGGACGTGCTGGACGCCCAGCGCTCATTGTTCACCGCGCAGCAGGCACAGGTGCAAACGCAGACCCAGTACCTGCAAAACCAGGTCACGCTGTACCGCGTGCTGGGCGGCGGCTGGAGCGACGGTGGCGCGGCGCCCTGAGCCACGCCAAAGGCTGCCGTTATACTCTCGCCCGGGTCAACAGTTCACCCAGGCGTTGCCGGAGCCTTGTGCTCACGCTAAACCTGCCTACCTTGGCAAGCACTTGACATGTTCTGTGTGCCTACGCTGCAAGCGGCAACCCCAGCACTCATCCTTGAGCCCAAGGCACATGAGGAATGTTGATGACACGATTGCTTGTTCCCTTGGCCACGCCCGATGTATCGGCGTTTGGCAAAACCCTGAAGAACTTTCTGGACCAGCGCCATGCGGCCGGCAAGGCGCCGCCCTCGCATCTGGAACTGCTCAACCTGCTGGCACGCGCGGTCGGCCTGCGCAACTTCGCGACCCTGAAAAAGACGGCGTTGGCGGCACCGGCGGCGGCCCCGACCGCCGTGCCAGCCGATGTGCCGGTGGCAGCACAGAAAGGCGATGCGCTGGACTTGTCCACCCTGTCAACGACGGCGCGCAAGGCCTTGCTGCAATTCGACCACGCGGGCCGGCTGGTTCGGCTGCCCAACAAGCTCTCGGTGCAGCAAATGACCATGTGGGCTTTGTGGACGCAGTTCGCGGCCCACCGGCGCTACACCGAGAAAGAGGTCAATGCGGTGACCAATGCTTTTCACACTTTTGGCGACCAGGCCACCTTGCGCCGCGAACTGGTCAACATGAAACTGCTGGGCCGCAAGAGCGATTGCAGCGAATACTGGAAGGAGCCGCAACGCCCCGCGCCAGAGGTGCAAGCCTTCCTGCGGGCCTGGCGCGCCGGGCTCCGCTAGACCTGGCGCACCCAGTCCTGGCTGACTTTCCATAGTTCGGCGGCCAGGGCCGGGTCCTGCGCCAGCTTGCTGGGCACTTTGACGCGGCAGGCGTCGTAGTAAAGCCCGCTCTCGGCAGCTAGGCTCTCGCTGTTGGCGCAGTAAAGCGTGGTGGCGGCGCCTTGTTCCGTGGAGAGCATGAACAGTTTGATGACAGTGCGCAGCGGCCACGGCACGCTGCGCCAGACGTCCGACGCCACCACGCCGGGATGCAGGGAATAAGTCGTCACACCCGTGCCCTGGAGCCGGCGGCCAAGCTCGGCGCTGAACAGGATATTGGCCAGCTTGGAGACGCCGTACTCGGCGATGGCGGAGGCGGTCCTGGTCGGCTGGCGCAGCGCTTGCCAGTCAATACCCGGCGCCTGGCGGTGCGCCCGGCTGGCCACCGTCACGATGCGCGCCGGAGCCGAGCTCTGGAGGCGCTCCAGCAGCAACTGCGTCAGCAAAAAATGGCCCAGGTGATTGACGCCGAAGGCCAGCTCGAAACCGTCCTGGGTCAGGCCCTTGGCACCGGCCAGGCCGGCGTTGTTGATCAACAGGTGCAGCGGCAAGCCGCGCCCCAGAAAGGCCTGGGCGCAGTGGCGGATCGACTCGAAACTGGTCAGGTCCAGCGCCAGCCATTCGACTTTGGCGCCCGGCGCCACGGCGCGGACCTCATCAAGTAGCGGCTGGGTGCGCTGTTCCGAGCGGCAGGCGACAAAGACGTGCACGCCCTGCCTGGCCAGCTCGCGCGCGGTGACGCGGCCGATGCCGGTATTGGCACCGGTAATCAGCGCCACGCGTTGCGCTGCTGACCGGTTTTGGATTTTCGTCATGCGGGATGCCCTCTCTGCTTTCAAACCGCCATATTACCGATCCGACAATGCCCTTGTCGGCGCCGGTCGACCGGCAGTTTGCTACTCGCCAGCCATCACCCGCAGCACCTGCTGCCCATAGGCTTCCAGCTTTTTCGCACCGATGCCGCTGATGCCTTGCAGATCGTCCAGCGACTGCGGCGCGCGCTGGGCGATGGCCGCCAGCGTGGCGTCGTGAAAGATCACGTAGGCCGGCAGGTTGTGTTCCTTGGCCACCTCGGCGCGCCAGGCCTTCAGCGCCAAGTAGCGGTCCTGCGCCGGCGCGTCCAGTGCGGCCGGCAGCTTGACCGCGGCGCTGCTGCTGGCGCGTTTGGCTTTGCGCGCGGCTGGGGTCGAGACCGATTGGCGCAACTGCACCGCCACCTCGCCCTTGAGCACGGCGCGCGAGGCATCGGTCAGTTGCAAGGTGTTGAAGGCCTGGGCATCGACCGTGACGGCGCCAATGGCGATCAACTGGCGCAGCACGCCGCGCAACTGCTGTTCGCTAAAGGCCGCGCCAAGGCCGAAAGTGCTGAGGGTCTGATGGCCACGCTGCAAAATCTTTTCGGTGTTTTTGCCGCGCAGAATATCGCTGATGTGAAGCGCGCCGTAACTGATGCCGTCGCGCTGCTGCACCCGGTAGATGGTGCTGAGCAGCTTGCGCGCCGCATCGGTGCCGTCCCACACCGCCGGCGGGCTGAGGCAGTTATCACAGTTTCCGCAAGGCTGGCTGGCTTCGCCAAAATAGGCCAGCAGACGCACGCGGCGGCAATCGGTGGCCTCGCTCAGGCCCAGCAAGGCGTCGAGCTTGCCGCGCAAGCCTTGCTTGAACTCTTCCTCGGCCGGGCTCTCGTCGATCATGCGGCGCTGGTTCACCACGTCTTGCAGGCCGTAGCACATCCAGGCGTCGGCCGGTTCGCCGTCGCGCCCGGCACGGCCGGTTTCCTGGTAATAGCCCTCGATGTTTTTCGGCATGTCCAGGTGCGCCACAAAGCGCACATCGGGCTTGTCTATGCCCATGCCGAAAGCGATGGTGGCCACCATCACAATGCCCTCGCTGCGCAGAAACTGGTCCTGATTGGCTTGCCGGATCTTGTTGTCGAGCCCGGCGTGGTAGGGCAGGGCGGCGATGCCTTCGTCGCACAGCAGATTGGCGATGTCTTCGACCCGCTTGCGTGACTGGCAGTAGACGATGCCGGCGTCGCCCAGGTGTTCGCTGGAGATGAAGCGCAGCAACTGTTGCGTGGCATCGCGCTTTTCGACGATGGTGTAGCTGATGTTGGGCCGGTCGAAACTGCTGACGAACTGGCGTGCCTGCTGCAATTGCAGGCGCTCCAGGATGTCGGCGCGGGTCAGGGTGTCGGCGGTGGCGGTCAGCGCCATCCGCGGCACGCTGGCGTAGCGCTCGTGCAGCACCGTCAGGGCCCGGTATTCGGGTCGGAAGTCATGGCCCCACTGGCTGACGCAATGCGCCTCGTCGATGGCAAACAGGCTCAGTTGCCCACGCTCGTGCAGAGAGTCGAGCTGCGCCAGAAAACGCGGCGTGGTGACCCGCTCGGGCGCCGCGTAGAGCAAGGTAATGTCGCCGCGCAGCAGACGCTGTTCCACCTGGTAGGCCTCTTCGCCGCTCAGGGTGGAGTTGAGGAAGGCGGCGCTGACGCCGGCTTCCAGCAAAGCGCCCACCTGATCGTGCATCAAGGCGATCAGCGGTGAGATCACCAGCGTGATGCCCAGGCCCCTGCGCTGGCGCGCAATGGCCGGAATCTGGTAGCACAGCGATTTGCCGCCGCCGGTGGGCATCAGCACCAGTGCATCGCCGCCGGCCACCGTGTGCTCGATGATGGATTGCTGCGGCCCACGGAACTCACGGTAACCAAAGATTTCCTGAAGAATGTGCTGGATAGACAAAATCTGCTGCTGTAAATTGAGGGGCCACTGCCGCCATCCGGACGTTAACGTTAAATACCCGGCACCAAAACCCCAATTGTCCCATCCGGCGACGCCCGCAGGTCCGGCTTTCTACAATAGTGCTCTATGAAACCTCTTGTCTACACCCGCGGCCAGGCTTTGCCGGAGATTTTGCGCCAGCGCATCATGTTTCTGGACGGCGCCATGGGCACCATGATTCAGCGCTTCAAGCTGGACGAGGCGCAGTACCGGGGTGAGCGCTTCAAGGACTTTGGCAAAACCCCAGGTCAGCACAAGGACGTGAAGGGCAACAACGAGTTGCTGTCGCTGACCCGGCCGGACGTGATCTCCAGCATCCACGAGCGCTATCTGGCGGCCGGCGCCGACCTGATCGAGACCAATACCTTTGGCGCCACGTCGATTGCCCAGGCCGACTACGACATGGCCAACCTGGCGGCTGAGATGAACCTTGCCTCGGCCAAACTGGCGCGCGCCGCCTGCGACAAATTCTCCACCCCTGACAAGCCGCGTTTTGTGCTGGGCGCATTGGGGCCTACGCCCAAGACCGCCAGTATCAGCCCGGACGTCAATGACCCCGGCGCCCGCAACGTCAGCTTCGAGCAGTTGCGCGCGGCTTATTACGAACAGGTCGAAGCACTAGTGCGGGGCGGTGCCGACGCGCTGCTGGTGGAGACCATTTTTGACACCTTGAACGCCAAGGCGGCCCTGTTCGCCATCGACGAATACTTTGAAGCTTCCGGCGAGCGCCTGCCGCTCGTCATCAGCGGCACCGTGACCGACGCCTCCGGGCGCATCCTGTCGGGCCAGACCGTGACCGCCTTCTGGTACAGCGTGCGCCACGCCCGGCCGCTGGCCATAGGATTGAACTGCGCGCTGGGCGCGGCACTGATGCGGCCCTATATCCAGGAGCTGGCGCGCGTGGCGCCCGACACCTTCATCAGCTGCTACCCCAACGCCGGCCTGCCCAACCCGATGAGCGAGACCGGCTTTGACGAAACCCCGGCGGACACCAGCCGGCTGCTGCGCGAATTTGCCGCCGAGGGGCTGGTCAACATGGTCGGCGGCTGCTGCGGCACCACCCCCGAACACATCAGCGCCATCCACGCGGCCGTGGCACCGCTGCCGACGCGCGTGTTGCAAAAGTCCTTCTTCTACCCGGAAGCCGCCTGATTGACAGCTACTGGACTTTGCTGCTGAAACCGGTAGCGATAGCAGGCCTGAAGTTCTGACTGAACTCGAACGCCGCGCTGCAAGCGGGCGACCGCAATGCCGCCGGGCCAGCGAGCCCACAGCGGCATTCAAGTGCCTCCAGGACCAACACCGCATGAACCTGGAATACGCGCCGGACCCCAAACAAGCGCAGTTGCAGTGGGCGCACTGTGCCGTGCTGACCGCCCGGAACAAATAGTTTCGCGCCTTGAGCCTTTTGGCCGCGCTTTGTGGCGTATCCCAATGAGAGCTTGCTTCACCGAGTGCAGCTCGACGTCCAGCCCGCCTGGACGATCTGTCTGACCATCGATCAACCCCTCACGTCATTTGGAACGCCAAGCCATGCATCTTTCAAAAAACAGATTCCTGCAATTTATTGGAACCGGTCGCTTGGCCCATGGCGTAGGGCGATCAAATTTCATGGATATTTTTACTTTGGAGCATGTTTGATGAAGCAATTTGGAACCACAGCGATTCTTTCCCTGAGTTTGCTGGCCGCCCTGCCTGCGGCTGCCGGGATTTTTGACAAGGAACCCAAACCGGTCGTTCTGGAAGCCCAAGGCAACCGGGCTGAAGAGTTCAAGCAACTGGTTGGCGATGGCTCGGCGTTTGAAAAGACGGCCAAACTGGCAGCGACCGGGCCGGCCCAGGTGGCCATTGGGAAAATTCGCATCAACTTCGCGACCCAAACCTCAGCGGCGAGCACCCAAACCAGTTGGGGTTCGTCAAGGTGGGCCAGTGCCTACGTGGACTACAAGCTGCTGGGCGTCAAGCCCGAAGTGGTGCAGTCCATTGCCGACAATTTTTATACTGACTTGGTCAAATTGCTGGCCAGCCGGGGATTTGCCGTGCTGCCGCAGGACCAACTGATGGCCAACGCCGAGTTCGCCGCCGCCGTTGCCCAAACCAAAAGTCCGGTACTCACCGAAGGGATGATGTCCAACACCGCGTCGGTCACGGCTTTTGCCAAGCAAACTGCGCAGTTCTCGGGAATGTTCGATGGTCGTCTGGGCTACGTGGCTCTGTCCAAAGCCTTGAATAACCCGCTGGTGCTGGAGTTGGACTTCACAGTGGACTTTGCCGATTTCAAAAAAGACGGACACGGCGGCACCAGCATCGTCGGCGCCAGCGCATCGGTTGAGCACAAACCCATGCTGTTTGTCAAAAGTGGCTTTGTCCGGGCCTACGCCGGTGTGGATGGCGTGGAAGGCAGCCGGGGGGTGGATTTTCCGTTCAAGGAAAAGGTCATCCTGCCGGGTTACATCGCCGCCAGTGTGGAGAAGAAGGCGACCAGCGGTACCGATGTGGCGCTGTCCGTGCTCAGCGCCCTTGCCGGCAATGCCAGTCGTTCCAGCACCTATGAAGTCACCCCGGTTGACAACCTCCCCGAGGCAGTCGCCAAAAGCTTGCAGCCTTTTGCCGAGGTCATCGCCAACGCGTTGCCGCAAGCAGCGGCGGCTCGGTAACGGGCGGTCAATGGCAAGATAGGCACGGTCTGGCCCTGCGCTGCCGATCGGATCGCTCGCTGGGCCTCTTGCTCCGCAAACGCCGGTACCCGCTGCCGATCAAGAGCGGACAACCTTTCGACGGCGGCACTCAGATTTTCATCCTCCGAATGTGCGTGAGCGTACAGATGAGTAGCCCTGTCCAACCTACCCTGAAACAGGGAAGGCGGACCGACCCAATTTAGTTGCTGCAATTGTCAGCGCGCGACTTCTCCCTCGTTGAAGCGGTGGCTACGTCTGACGAATGCCGTCATTTGGCGCAAGCTGAATTCTTTGAGTTGAGTCGTCCGAGCTGTGACAGCAGCGTCTTTTCAGTGCCCGAAGGTCCCAAAGTCAATCAATCAATTGAAGGAAATCGAAATGAACATCACCACCACGCGTCGCCGCTTCATTGAAATCGCGCCTACAGCTGGCGCTGCGCTGTTCGCCGCCTGCTCGGCAGGCATCCAGTCCGTCTACGCGGCCACCCCGCCGGTGACGGGCGTCGCCGCGCTGGTCGGCGAGAAAGATGCTCAAGCCGTCGCGCTCGGTTATGTGGATGACGCCGTCCGGGTCGACAAAGCCAAGTTCAAGGCCTACGTTGCCGGCAGCCAGTGCAGCGGGTGTGCCCTGTACTTGGGCAAGGCGGGTGATTCAGCGGGTGGCTGCCCGGTTTTCCAGGGCAAGAACGTGACGGCCAAAGGCTGGTGCAGTGCCTGGGCCAAAAAGGCCTGACGGAAGCTGACCAGGTCGCTATCGGCAGCGCGCGGTTGCTGCGCAGAGTCCCCGGTTCGAGGCTGGTGCAGTGCACCGACCAGCCGCGCGCGTCCTTTGAGGGGTCAGCGGATTTTGGTGGCACTGGGCGTGCCCGGTGTGGCGCATTGCACCTCCCGCGGGCGCGTGGGTATTGCGAAGCCGGGCCACAACTTGAACTGCTACCGCATCTGGCGCAGTAGCGGCGGTGACTGACGGTCGCCAACGGACCAGGGGCTGGCATGGGGCCGTCGCGCTAAAGCGGCCCTTCGCCGATGCGAATTGTCCAAAGCGGTCACCCGTTGTGCTGAATCGGATTTTGGCCATGTCCGGCTCTTGTGCAGCGTTTGCCGTCATTCGAGATGAGATCCCCAATTTCTTCAGGTCGGCTTGGTTGAAACGTAGAATGGACCGAAACGATCTGCGGCGTCTGTCTGACTTTTTATACCTGTATGACGATTCAACATAGTCGCTGAAATCAAGGCGGCAAGCCGTTCTAGGGAGGATTTCATGTCCAGTTTATCGAGCAGCGCCCAGTTTATAGAGCAAGTTTTGCTCTATACATTACGTTAGGCCTATGAAAATTATCGCTATGGTTTTACTTCTTGGGTTAAGCGCGATGGCGCAAGCGTCATACGCCGAAGCTCAGAGATTTACCGTCGTTGGGCGAGGTCTCATTTTTGCACTCGCAGAGCCTGCCGGGTGGAAGATGGATACTGACAGCGGAAAAAGAGATGGGGTTCCGGTCGTCTATTACCAGTCGGGGCAATCTTGGGATAATGCACCTGTTGTGATGTATGCAAATACTGCTGTAAAAGCCTGCCAACCTGGCACAGGTTTGGAGGCCTTCATCAAAAATGAGGTCCAAGAGTTGAAAAACAAAAATCCCAATCTGAAAATCAGTGACGCTGGAACTCTCGAAGCGGATGGAAGAAAGCTCGTTATAAAGAAATTTGCAGGTGATCGTTACGACAACCATGAAGCGGTTGCCTACATGGAGGAAAAAGACGTTTATGTCTCTGTCACGCTTAGCGCAAAAACTCCCCAGCAATTTAAGGCTGCTTACCCGGCCTTTAGAGAGCTGGTTACAAGCTATCAATATGTCGCCAGTTCGGGTGGTTGTGCGCAATAGCCCTAACCCTGCGCTCAAGCGGGACTGCGCAAAAGCGCGCAGCCCCTTAGCTCTACGTTAGAGCGCTAGATGCGACAGTACCTTCACATAGGCATAGCTCTACCACTTCTCTGCGTCGCCTGGTATCTGCTGGCGTCTGGGCTTTACCATCTGGCATCCTCTGCTCTAGCGCCATCTGCGCCGAAGGAGTCCGCCGAATGGGCTGTTTGGGAGTTCATGTTCGCTTTTGCAGTCTCTTCTGTTGCGGTTCTGGTTGCGTCCCGTGTAAAGTTTCACTCGGTGCTGTGGCTTCGGAAAACTTTTCTCTACTCCTTGGTACTTTCGTCAGTACTCTTTCTCGGCTACTTAATCACTGGCGCTATTCCGTGGCTTATCCACCAATGGCAATGATCATGAAAACTTTGCAAACGCGCTCTAACCCTACGCTCAAGTTCGCTCCCTCTGGTCGCTGGGACGCGCCTTCGGCGCGCCCCTTAGCTGCACGTTAGATGCTTACCCAACTAGCCATCCTGATGCACGATTCCTTACCACCCTCCGGTTTCTTTGCTCGTTGCTGGTCAGGAAAAGCTCCACTTTGGCAGGCATTCTGGGGGCTCGGGGTTTTAGGAACGGTAACAGCATTCGCAGTGTTCGCTTACTCGGGCAGGGCTCTGTCACGAACCAACCTTGATCCTAATCTCGCCTCCCTGTTGGACATAGCAATTTTTCTTGGGTGCCAAGGGTTTGCGTCCGTGAGCATTTGGCGCTGTGCCGGTGCGGGTGCGGGTGAGGTATCGCCGCTCAGTGCGCTCGCCAAAGTGTACGCAGTTGTTTCCTTACTCCTGTGGGTGTCCCTTATGGTTACTGCATTCATGTGGCGCTCATGAGTCCCGTCCAGCACTCTAACCCTGCGGTCAACACGGACCCTGCGCGAAAAGCCGCGCAAAGCCTGTTACCTTCACGTTAGGTGCAACCGTGTTCCCCGCCTCTACTATTGGTCGTGCTCTTGCTGTTTTATGGTTCGCCGCATGCTTGTGGGTTCTAGGGTTTGGTTATCAGCAGCAACACATCCATGACATGCCCGAGGCGTTTGTCTGGTTCATGATTTTTTTAGCGTTTCCGTGTGGCTTTGCCGTTTCGGTCGTTGTTGGCGTTTGCTCAGCCGCAATCACTACTCATTTTGGCATCGCCTATCAACCGTTCTTCGACCTAATCCCATATTGGGTTGCATCAGTACTTGCAGGTTACGCACAATGGTTTATTCTTCTTCCAAAGCTTTATAAATGGGTTCGTCATGGTCGCTCTAGCACCTAACCCTACGCTCAAGTTCGCTCCCTTTGGTCGCTGGGACGCGCCTACCTTGGCGCTGGCCTTGACTTCAACGTCGGCTTTCCAGTTGTCTTGTCTGCCTGCACCCGGTCTGGCGGGGTCGAGCTTCGTTCCTGCCGCCCGCCTGGGTCGATAATTGGAACCTGACCTGGAGAGTCGAGATGCCCATTTACGAATATGCCTGTGGTGACTGCGGTCACAAGTTTGAAGCACTGGTGCGCTCCGGCAACACGCCGGAGTGCCCGACCTGCCACTCGAAAAAGCTGGAAAAATTGCTGTCGGTATTCGCCACCGTTGCCGGCTCGCAAGCCGCCGCACCGGCGCTGCCCAGCCCCTGCGACTCGTGCGGACACGCCGGTGGGCCGGGTTCCTGCGCCTTCAGTTGAACCCTTGAAACAAGTAACTTCCCATGACCGAAACCACTCAACGCCCCCCGCTGCCGGATCATTTGTCGATTGACGCGCGCAGCCCGCATCACGTCGCTGCCGTGTTCGAACACGACATCGGCATCCGGTTCAATGGCAAGGAGCGTTCCGATGTCCAGGAATACTGCCTCAGCGAGGGCTGGATCAAGGTCGCCGCCGGCAAGACCCTGGACCGCAAGGGCCAACCGCTGCTGATCAAGTTGAAGGGCCAGGTCGAAGCGTTCTATCGCTAGGTCCGATGAAAGCGGAGACTCAACCCGACGATTTCTACGCCCGCCTGCCGGTCTTTCGCGACTTCACCAGCGTCATGGATCCGACGCTGTTCCAGCCGCTGCCCGGCGACTGGATGGTGGGCGTCGCCGACGTGATGCAATCGACCAAGGCGATTGCCGAGAACCGCTACAAAGCCGTCAACATGGCCGGCGCCGCGGTCATCGTGGCAGTGACCAACGCGCTGGCGGGTCGCGATTTTCCGTTCGTGTTCGGCGGCGACGGCGCCAGCTTCGCGGTGCCGGGGGCAGCCGCGGCGCTGGCCCGGCAGGCCTTGGCGGAGACCGCCACCTGGGTCCGCGAAGACCTCGATCTGGGCCTGCGGGTGGGCCTGCTGCCGGTCGCCGAAATTCGGTCGCTGGGCCTCGACGTTCGCGTGGCCCGCTATGCGCCCTCGGAGAATATCGCGATCGCCATGTTCTCGGGCGGCGGCATGGCCTGGGCCGATGCCGCGATGAAGCGTGGCCAGATTGCCGTGGCGCCGGCGCCGTCCGGCGCGCATCCCGACCTCAGCGGCCTGTCCTGCCGTTATGAAGAAATTCCGTCCTCGCGCGGGTTGGTGCTGTCGCTGGTCGTCGCGCCCGGTCCGCAAGCGCGGCCCGAGACCTTCCGCGCCGCCATCGAAGACATCGCCCGCATTGTGGAGAAGACGCCCGATGCGTCGCGGCCGGTGCCCGGCCAACGGCTGCGCATCACCTGGCCGCCGACCGGTACCGACCTCGAGGCGCGGGCCTCGCGGCGCGTCGGCGAGTCGATCCGCGCACGCAAGGCGAAGCTTCTCCTGTGGACGCTGTTCTATTTTTTGATCATGCGCCTGGGCATCGCGGTCGGCGGCTTCGTCCCTGCGAAGTACACCCGGCAACTGATAGACAACTCCGACTTCCGCAAATTCGACGATTCGCTGCGCATGGTGCTCGACTGCACGCCGGCGCTGGCCGACCAGATCGAGCAACAGCTGGAGGCCAGCGCCGCCAAGGGCATCGTGCGCTTCGGAACGCATCGTCAGCAGGCGGCCATGATGACCTGCTTCACACCGTCGCCCAGCAGTTCCAATCACGTTCATTTCATCGATGGCGCGCTAGGCGGTTATGCGATGGCGGCCAGCGCGATGAAGGCGGCCCACCCGGTAAAGCCGGCGCAATACGCCGACCAACCGCAGGTCGGGCTTGTCCCTTAAAATCGGCGTATCCAAGGAGCGTTGCAGCGGATCAGCCGGTCCGTCAGGCTTGGATATTGCCAACGACGCTCACCTGCTTTTTGACATTTACAGGTGAGATGCATGTCCGATACCGTTATTCCCACTATGAAGCTGTCCGGCCTGGAGCCGGTGCAGATTGGCACCATTCATCCCGTCGGCGGCAGCGCTGAAGGTCAGTCCCCCAGCGCCACTTTTGTCAACATTGGCGAGCGCACCAATGTGACCGGCTCCAAAGCCTTCGCCCGCATGATCCTGAACGGCCAGTTCGAGCAGGCGCTGGCGGTGGCGCGCCAGCAGGTGGAAAACGGCGCCCAGATCATAGACGTCAACATGGACGAGGCGATGCTCGACAGCCAGGCCGCCATGGTGCGCTTCCTGAACCTGATCGCCAGCGAGCCCGACATCTCGCGCGTGCCCATCATGATCGATTCCAGCAAGTGGAGCGTGATCGAGGCCGGGCTGCGCTGCGTGCAGGGCAAGGGCATCGTCAACTCCATCAGCATGAAGGAAGGGGTGGCCGAGTTCAAGCGCCAGGCCAAGCTGCTGCGCCGCTATGGGGCAGCGGCCGTGGTGATGGCGTTCGACGAGCAGGGCCAGGCCGACACCTACGAGCGCAAGATCGGGATCTGTGAGCGCGCCTACCGCATCCTGGTCGACGAAATTGATTTCCCGCCGGAAGACATCATCTTCGACCCCAACATCTTCGCCATCGCCACCGGCATCGAAGAGCACAACAACTACGCGGTCGATTTCATCAACGCCACGCGCTGGATCAAGCAGCACCTGCCCGGTGCCAAGGTGTCGGGCGGTGTCTCCAACGTGAGCTTCTCGTTCCGCGGCAACGACCCGGTGCGCGAAGCGATTCACACCGTGTTTCTGTACCACGCCATCCAGGCCGGCATGGACATGGGCATCGTCAATGCCGGCATGGTGGGGGTCTATGACGACCTAGAGCCGGAGTTGCGCGAACGGGTCGAGGACGTGGTGCTGAACCGCCGGCCCGATGCCGGCGAGCGCCTGGTCGAGATTGCCGAAAACGCCAAGGGCGCGGCCAGGGACGAGAGCACAAGATTGGCATGGCGCGGCACGCCCGAGCAGCCGGCCACGGTGGCGCAGCGCCTGAGCCACGCCATGGTGCACGGTGTCACCGATTTCATTGTCGAAGACACCGAGGAGGCGTATCAGGCGATCCTGAAAAAAGGCGGGCGCCCGCTGCACGTGATCGAAGGCCCGCTGATGGCCGGCATGAACATCGTCGGTGACCTCTTTGGCCAGGGCAAGATGTTCCTGCCGCAGGTGGTGAAAAGCGCCCGCGTGATGAAGCAGGCGGTGGCCCATTTGATTCCCTACATCGAGGCCGAAAAGCGCCTCGACGAAGCGGCCGGGCGCGACGTGCGCAGCAAGGGCAAGATCATCATTGCCACCGTCAAGGGCGACGTGCACGACATCGGCAAGAACATCGTCACCGTGGTGCTTCAGTGCAACAACTTCGATGTCGTGAACATGGGCGTGATGGTGCCGTGTCACGAAATTCTGGCGCGCGCCAAGGTGGAGGGCGCCGACATCGTGGGCCTGTCGGGCCTGATCACGCCCAGCCTGGAGGAGATGCAATACGTGGCCGGCGAGATGCAGAAGGACGAACATTTCCGCATCCGGAAGATCCCGCTGATGATAGGCGGCGCCACCACCTCGCGCGTGCACACGGCCGTCAAGATTGCGCCGCATTACGAGGGACCGGTGGTCTATGTGCCCGACGCCTCGCGCAGCGTCAGCGTGGCGCAAGGCCTGCTGTCGGAGCAGGCGGCCAGCTACATCGCCGAACTCAACAGCGATTACGAACGGGTGCGTCTACAGCACGCCAGCAAAAAGCAGACGCCGCTGTGGCCGCTGTCACGAGCGCGCGCCAACAAGACCCGCGTCGACTGGACCCGCTACACCCCCACGCGGCCAAAATTCCTGGGCCGGCGCGTCTTTCGGAATTTTGATTTGAATGAACTGGCCCGCTTCATCGACTGGGGTCCGTTCTTCCAGACCTGGGACCTGGCCGGGCCGTTCCCCGCGATCCTCAAAGACGAGGTCGTTGGGTCGGAGGCGGTGCGTGTCTACGCCGACGGCCAGCGCATGCTCAAGCGCCTGATCGAGGGCCGCTGGCTCACTGCCAATGCCGTGATCGGGCTCTACCCGGCCAACTCGGTCAATGACGACGACATCGAGTTCTACACCGACGAGACCCGCTCGCAGGTGGCGCTGACCTGGTACGGCCTGCGCCAGCAGACCGAAAAGCAGGTCATCGATGGCGTGCCGCGGCCCAGCCGCTGTCTGGCCGATTTCGTCGCCCCCAAAGGCGTGGCGCCGGACTACGCGGGCGTCTTTGCGCTGACGGCCGGCATTGGCGTCGACAAAAAGGAAAAATACTTTGCCGACGACCATGACGACTACTCGGCGATCATGCTCAAGTCGCTGGCCGACCGCTTGGCGGAAGCCTTGGCCGAGTGCCTGCACCAAAAAGTGCGCACCGACCTGTGGGGCTACGCGTCGCAGGAGGCGCTGAGCACGGAACAACTGATCGCCGAAAAATACCAGGGCATCCGGCCGGCGCCGGGCTACCCGGCCTGCCCGGACCACAGCGTCAAGAAGGACCTGTTCGACTTGCTGCAATGCGCCGACATCGGCATGGGCATCACCGACAGTCTGGCCATGACGCCAGCGGCCAGTGTCAGCGGCTTCTACCTGGGCCACCCCGACAGCCGCTATTTCAGCGTCGGCAAGATTGGTGACGACCAGTTGAAAGACCTGGCAGCCCGGCGGCAGCTGAGTGAGCAGGCGCTACAGCGCCTGTTGGCACCGAATCTGTAGTTGCCGCCCGGTTCGCCAACCAAGCCACGCCAAGCGCCGCTGGGCGCTATGGAAGTTGCGCCGTCAAAACGCGGTTTGAGAGAGAAAATCGCTGCGCCAGCATCAGGGCAGCGACACCCAACAGGCTGAGTGCCAGCAGCAGCCAGACGCCATTGCGGTAGCCGACCTGCGGTGCCCACAGCAAGCCCAGCAGCAGCGGTGCGCCGGCGCGCGCCAGGGCCAGCGGCAGCCCCAGCGCGCCGTTGAGGGTGGCGACGTGGTCGCGGTTCACGTACTGCGCCATCGCTGTGCCTTTCACGATGGTGAGCATGCCGTTGCCCATGCCGTACAGCAAGACAAACAGCAGCACCACCCAGACTTGCGTGGCCGGCAACAGGGGTGCCACCAGCAGGGCGATCAGCCCCAGCGGGATCAGGCAGGGAATCAGGCGATTGGCGACATGCACATCGAAATGATGCTCGAAGAAGAACAGCAGCAAACGACCCAGCACCTGCACCGCACCGATGCTGGCCGGGATCGCAATCACCCAGACCTCGCTCAAGCCGTTTTCCCGCAGCAGACTTACCATGTGTGCCGGCAGCGCCACCGTCACCGCCATCATCAGGATGACAAACACCCCGATCAACAGGAAGGGCGCACTGCGGACATAGCGCGCCAGGCTTCTTGCGACCCGCTTGTCGTCAACGGCGCCCGGCAGCACACCGCCCGGAGCGCCGCGCAATGTCAGCAGGTGCAGCGGCGCGCACACCAGCCAGTGCAGCAGTGCCAGGCTGACCATGGCCTGGCGCCAGCCCCAGTGCGCGATCAGCCAGGCCGTCAGCGGAATGAACACCGTGCTGGCCAGCCCGCCGAGAAACGTCATGGTGATGATGGCGCGCCGAAAATCGTTGGGAAAGCGGCGCGTCACCACGGCAAAGACCGGCGAATACAAAATGGCCGCCATGGCGGCACCCAGCCCGGCCCAAACCGCATAGAAGCCGACCACGCCGGTCACCAGGCCGTGCAGCGCCAGACAGGCGCCGGCCAGTACCGAACCGCCGGTCATGACCAGCCGTTCGTGGCCCCGGTCAATCCAGCGCCCCACCGGATACGCCAGCACACCCTCGACCAGCAGGGCCAGGCTGAAAGCCAGCGACGACTGCGCCCGGCTCAAGCCCAGCTCGCGCTCTATCGGCGCCATGATCAAGGCAAAAGTGTAAAAAACGCTGCCCCAACTGATCAACTGCGCGAGCGACAGCCAGCCCACCAGGCGACGGTCGTGCTGAACCGGATCTTGCATCGCCGGATTATGGACGAACCCTTATCGCCCCGGGGGTACAGACGGCGACAGGCTTTTGACAAGCAAGATGGCCGCCAGCGACCTGTTACAAGTCATCACATAATTGCCACCGCCGACAGGGCGACTTGATGGTCCAATCAAGGTCTCTTTCCGTTGCTCTGGCGCCAAGGTGGGACCCTTGGCAGGGTCCGGGTTTGGCGTTAAGCTGTCGAGGCGCAGTCCTTTGGTGAATTGAGGGCAGAGCGGGCTCGCCGTGCGCCGCGCTGGTCTGTCCGGCAAGATTTCAGGAAACACATGAGTGGCGCTTTTTCAAAATTTACGACCAGTCTGATGGGCTTGTTGGGTGAATCGACATCGAAGCCGAGCGCCAAGGCCCGTATCGGAGACATTCGTCAGGCCATGCTGGACAGTCTTGACGGTGTGGCGGCCAGCCATCAATTGACCAAGGTGAGTGCTCGCATACTGTACGCCCCCGACGTTCAGTCGCTCTGGTATCTGCGCGGCGATGTCATGACGCTGCTGGCCGAAACCCTGGGAGAGTCGGCCGCGAGCGCCCGCCTGGCGACCATTTCCGCCCTCTTCGTCGGCCTGTTGCCGTCAGCCCAGAAATCACGCCCGACCCGCTTGCATCAGTGAGCGCCGGTATTGCATGGCTTCGGCCACATGCGTCAGCTGGGTGTTGGGCGCCCCCGCCAGATCGGCAATGGTACGGGCCACCCGCAAGGCCCGGTGCGTGCTGCGGGCCGACCAACCCAGACGGGCCGCGGCGATGTTGAGAAACCTGGCCGCCGCCTCGTCCAGCAACAGACGGGCGTCCATTTCCTGACCTTGCAGTGCCTGGTTGAGCTTGCCCTGGCGCGCCAGGGCGCGTTCGCGCGCCGCCAGGCAGCGCGCGCGAACGGTGGCACTGGCTTCACCGGGGCGGGCTTGCAGCAGATCGGCCGCAGCCAGCGCCGGCACCTCGACGTGCAGGTCGATGCGGTCCAGCAGCGGACCGCTGAGCTTGCTCTGGTAGCGCGCCACCTGATCGGGCGTGCAGCGACAGGCTTTTTGCTGCGAGCCCAGGTAACCGCAGGGACAGGGGTTCATGGCCCCTATCAGTTGAAAGCGGGCCGGAAACTCGCTGCGTCGCGCCGCCCTTGAGATGGTGATGCAGCCGCTCTCCAGCGGCTCGCGCAAGGCCTCCAGCGCGGCGCGCGGAAACTCGGGTAATTCATCGAGAAACAGGACGCCATGGTGCGCCAGCGAAATTTCGCCCGGCCGCGGCGGCGAACCGCCGCCCACCAGCGCCACGGCGCTGGCCGTATGGTGCGGACTGCAGGTGGGACGCTGGGCCCAGTTGGCGAGCGAAAAGCGGCCGCCCAGACTGGCCACGGCGGCACTCTCCAGCGCTTCCTCGGTGCTCATGGCCGGCAACAGGCCGGCAAAACGCTGTGCCAGCATCGACTTGCCGGCCCCCGGTGGCCCTACCAGCAGCATGCTGTGGCCGCCGGCCGCGGCAATCTCCAGCGCCCGTTTGGCCCCCAACTGGCCTTTGACGTCGGCCAGGTCCGGGTACTGCCGGACCATCACCTGCGGCGCTGCCGCCACCCGTGACCAGCCTGCTGTCGGCTCGGGCGCCGGTGCATCGGCCTGTTGCGGTAAAAATTGCCGCACCACGTCCAGCAGATGACAGGCCCGGTAAACCTGGGCATCGGGCACCAGGGCGGCTTCTTCCGCGCTGTCGGGCGGCAACACCAGTCGGGTCACAACCCGCCCGGCATGCAGCGCCAGACTCATGGCCAGCGCGCCGCGCACCGGCCGCAAATCACCCGACAAGGACAATTCCCCGGCGAACTCATGGCCCGCCAGTTTGGCCGCGTCGATCTGACCGCTGGCGGCCAGGATGCCCAGGGCAATGGGCAGGTCAAAACGCCCCGAATCCTTGGGCAGGTCGGCCGGCGCCAGGTTCACCGTGATGCGCTTGTTGTGCGGGAACTCCAGCGCCGAGTTCTGAATCGCCGAGCGCACTCGCTCCCTGGCCTCCTTCACCTCCACGTCGGCCAGCCCCACCAGGGTGAAGCTGGGCAGGCCGTTGGCCAGATGCACCTCCACCGTGACCGCTGCCGCCTCCAGGCCCAGCAGTGCACGGCTTTGCACCAAAGACAGACTCATAGGGATTCCTCTCCAAAAAGGTGCGCCGACATTTGTCAAACGCCCCGTTGTGCGCACCAAGGAAGTGCCACCTGTTTTTTTATACAGATATCTTAACGCACCTGCCAGCCAGCGGTTTACCGGGGTGCGTGGCCGGCCTGCGGCAGTTGGCACGGACTGTGCATACAGCCCCTCATCCCTTAACCCTCCCGGAGAACTGTATGAAGCTGAAAATTACAAGCGCAATGGTCCTGAGCACACTGTTGGTCGGTACCGCTGCAATGGCCCAAACCAAGGCGCCCGAACCCGATTACACGCTGTCATACAACGTCGGCGTGACCAGCGACTACCGCTTCCGCGCGATCGCCCAGACCTCGACCAATCCGGCCCTGCAAGGCGGCGTCGACTTCGCCCACAAGAGCGGCCTTTATCTGGGCGCCTGGGCCTCCAACATCAGTTGGATCAAGGATTACGCCGGCGCCACCGACGGCTCTCTGGAGCTTGATCTGTACGGCGGCTACAAGGGCGAAATCAGCAAGGATTTCAGCTACGACCTGGGCCTGATCAGCTACCAGTACCCCGGCAATACGGCCGCCACCAACGCCAACACCACCGAGTTCTATGGTGCCCTGACCTACGGCCTGGTGACCGCCAAATACAGCCGCAGCGCCGGCAATTTCATCGCCAATCCGAACAGCTCGGGCAGCGCCTATTTCGAAGTGGCGGCCACTTTCGATCTGGGCAACGGCTATTCGCTGACGCCGCATATCGGTCGTCAATCGATCCCCAATATCGCCAACAACGCCGGCGACTACACCGACTACGCGCTGACCCTGGCGAAAGACTTCGGCAATGGCCTGGCGGTCTCGGTCGCCGCCATGGGCACCAATGCCGACAAGCCGTTCTACACCGACACCAAGGGCAAGTTCCTGGGTGACAGTGTCGTCACCGTCGGCCTCAAATACAGCTTCTGATTTCGCCCCGTCGTCAATCCATTAGGAGAACGCATGAAACTCGTAACCGCCATCATCAAACCCTTCAAGCTCGACGAGGTGCGCGAAGCACTCTCGGCCATCGGCGTGCAGGGCATCACCGTCACCGAAGTGAAAGGCTTTGGCCGTCAAAAAGGCCACACCGAGCTGTACCGCGGTGCCGAGTACGTGGTCGACTTTCTACCCAAAGTCAAGATCGAAGCAGCCGTCGTCGACGACCTGGTGGACCGCGTCATCGAGGCCATCGAGAGCGCGGCCCGCACCGGCAAGATCGGTGACGGCAAGGTTTTTGTCTACAACCTCGAGCAAGTCGTACGCATCCGCACCGGCGAGACCGGCAAGGAAGCGCTCTAACCCCGATCAGGAGAACACCGATATGAAAAAATTACTTCTTTCCCTGGCCCTGGGCTTGAGCCTGCTGGCTGGCGGCAGCATCGCGCTGGCACAGACGCCGGCGGCACCTTCCGCCGCCGCCTCGGAGGCCGCCAAGCCGGCTGAAGCGGCTGCTTCCGCGGCACCGGCCGCGGCCACCGCAGCCGCTCCGGCAGCCGCCGCTTCCGCCGCCGCGGCGCCGGCCCCGGTGCCCAACAAGGGCGACGTGGCCTGGATGATCGTGGCCACCGCTTTCGTCATCATGATGTCGATCCCCGGTCTGGCCTTGTTCTACGGCGGCCTGGTGCGCAGCAAGAACATGCTGTCGATCCTGATGCAGGTGTTCGTCACGTTCTCGATGATCGTGGTGCTGTGGTGCCTGTACGGCTACAGCCTGGCCTTCACCGAGGGCAACCAGTTCATCGGCGGTTTCGATCGGCTCTTCATGAAAGGCTTGTTCGATCCGATGAAGGGCGAGTTTGCCAATGCCGCCACCTTCAGCAAGGGCGTGGTGATTCCGGAACTGCTGTTCATGGCGTTCCAGGCCACCTTCGCCGCCATCACCTGCTGCCTGATCATCGGCGCCTTCGCCGAGCGCATCAAGTTCTCGTCCATGCTGTTGTTCATGGCGCTGTGGTTCACCTTCAGCTACACGCCCATTGCCCACATGGTGTGGTTCTGGATGGGTCCCGATGCCTACACCAGCAAAGGCGTGGTTGACGCCATGAACGCCAAGGCCGGCATGATCTGGCAGTGGGGCGCGCTGGACTTTGCCGGCGGTACCGTGGTCCACATCAACGCCGCCGTGGCCGGCCTGGTCGGTGCCTTCGTGCTGGGCAAGCGCACCGGCTATGCCAAGGAATCGATGGCCCCGCACAGCCTGACGCTGACCATGGTCGGTGCCTCCCTGCTGTGGGTCGGCTGGTTCGGCTTCAACGCCGGCTCGGCCCTGGAAGCCAATGGCACCGCCGTGCTGGCCTTCATGAACACCTTCTCGGCCACCGCCGCCGCGGTGCTGGCCTGGTGTCTGGGTGAAGCGCTGATGCGCGGCAAGGCCTCCATGCTGGGTGCCGCTTCCGGCGCCGTGGCGGGTCTGGTGGCCATCACCCCGGCCTGCGGCAACGTCGGCCTGATGGGTGCCATCGTGATCGGCTTCGTCGCCGGCTTCGCCTGCCTGTGGGGCGTCAATGGCCTGAAGAAAATGCTGGGTGCCGACGACTCGCTGGACGTCTTCGGCGTGCACGGTGTCGGCGGTATCGTCGGCGCCCTGCTGACCGGTGTCTTCAACAGCCAGGCGTTGGGTGGCCCCGGCCTGGTTGGCGACTGGGTCACGGCCGCAGTGTCGTCGGTGCCGGTGGCGGACCAGGTCTGGATTCAGCTCAAGGCCGTGCTGACCACCATCGTCTGGTCGGGCGTGGTCTCCTTCGTCGCCTACAAGCTGGTCGACCTGACGCTGGGTCTGCGCGTCAGCGAAGAAGACGAACGCGAAGGCCTCGACATCACCTCGCACGGCGAAACCGCCTACAGCCGCTAAGCCGGCAATCTGCCGCGCGGCCCAGGCCGGCGCGGCAGATCGATAGCAACTACATTTCTTCAAGGGTTTGTCCACCAGAGCGCATGCTCTGGTGGACTTTTTTTTTGGTTATTCCCCTCGCTCCACTGCACCGCGACCGCTGCGCCGGCTGGTGTATTTCGATGCGTACAAGGGCGTCGCTTGACGCGGCATTTGACTCACGCTAACCTCAATTCAAATTGGAACGATTTGGCATTTACCAGTCATGTTGATGCGACCCACCACCAGGCTTTGGCAACCCACATCGCGCTGGTCCTCCTGCGTGTACGCTTACCTGAGTCGCAACACGCTCGACTGCGGCCTCTGCGGCAAGGAGCTGGAAAACCGGTTTCCCGCGACGTCTTTCATCTCTTTGCACTGGTTCCTTGTCGGGTCGGTGGAGCTGCCTTCTGCGGATGACAGCACGCCGGCGCGGGTGTTACCGCGCCGCCTGATCATCGGCAAGCAGGGACCCCTGGTCACGCACAGTTGCGGCGACATTCTGTATTTCGGAATTTCAATGTATCCGGATGCATTTGCCGCCGCTTTCGGTATCACGCCACGAGATCTGGAAGGCCAGTTCCTCCATGCGGACGAGGTTCTGCCACCGCAAGGCGTTGCACTGTTTGATGCGATCGGCGTTGCCCCATCTGACGAAGAACGAATCGCCCTCTTCGAGGGATTTTTGCAAGCCCATGCGGCCACTTTCAGGGTCAGCCTGTGGACCGCCGCGATCCGGGCTGGGGTTCACATTTCCGTCAGTCTGTTGTCGAAATTATTGAAGGTCGGGCAGCGCCAAACGATCAGGGCAACGCAGAATAAACTGGGCGTAGGCGTAGCGGATCTGAGAAAATTCGCCCGCGGTGAGGCTGCCTTCAATGAACTCAACGCGCGACTGGAAGCTTCCAGGAGCATCTCGCTGGCAGATATTGCCGCACACGCCGGATACGCCGACCAGGCGCATCTCTCCAGAGATTGCAAGACGGTAACCGGCAGAACCCCCGGCACCTTCCTGCGTGAATTTGAAGAGGAAGAGTCGGCCTGGATCTACCGGGCATCGAGGACGATTGGGCGTGACTGAAACGCCACAGCGGCGCTCCGCGGGTGGCCAGTTACTTGCAAACGATCACCTTGGCGATCGTGCAACCCGGGGGTTGTACCGACGCCGCCTCGTGCAACAAAAGTGCCAGAACCCCACCGGTCAAGGCGATCCCGGCCAGAATGGTTCCAGGGGTCCATTCACTGTTGCCGGGTCCGCTGTCGCCCTCCGTCGCATGGACGCGCTGGCGATTGGCAAACTCGATTCCGCCGACGCCGAATTTCGTGACCAATCCGGCTTCGGGATCGAATCGAATATCCACCATCGAAATCCGGTTCGGTGCCCAGTTCGCGTACCCGATGGCTTGATGTCCCATGGCATGGTTCACAGACAAGCCAAGATAAGGTCCCTGATGTGCCCCGCCAGTGCCGATCCCGAACGGTATCGAGTATTCGATCATGACCCTTGTCTGGCTGCGCAACAGGTCTGCTTGCGCGTGAGCAGGACCGCCAGCGAGCAATGTCGCTGCAATCAGCGAAAGACGACCAAGGCAGCTGACAATGCCCTGATGGATGTTTTCAGACTTGACCATGACAATTCATCCTTTAGTAGAAGATTTCAGTTGGCCTTGATTGGCAACGGTTCGACGCTGGCTGTTCGCGGTCAGGGCGAACCTGCTTCTCAGGCAGGGGTCATCTTCCAGACCACGAGGTCGGATGTATTGAACAAAAGTGACATCAAAGAATGGCCACAATGAGGGTCAGGATCACGCTTCAGAAATCGGGCAAAACACGCCCCCGCCGCCACCAGGTAAACGTACACTTCCTCCATGTCCTGGCACGCCAACCTACAACTTGATTACCGCCTTGAGGCCGCGCGCACTGTGGCCCGACACAGCCATAGCGGACCTTTGCGGATTCTGCAAAGCCTTTACCCAGAAGGTGATGGCGTCTGCCACAACGTGCTGGTGCATCCGCCCGGCGGGCTGGTCGGCGGCGACACACTCGATCTCCGGATCAACGCCGGCGGCGGCGCCCACGGTCTGATCACCACGCCGGGCGCAACCCGTTTTTACCGCTCCAATGGCGAGCTGGCGGTGCAGCGCACCCACATCACGCTGGCAGACCGGGCGCGGCTGGAATGGCTGCCGCTGGAGGCGATTGGCTACAACCAGTGCCTGGCCGAAAACCAGCTGACGCTGGCGTTGAGTCCAGAAGCCGAGTTCATCGGCTGGGACATGACCGCACTGGGACTGCCGCACGCCAACCAGCCTTTCGAGATCGGGAGCTTTCTGCAACACATCGAGGTGCCTGGCGTCTGGCTGGAGCGCGGTCGCATCGCGGCCGAGGATCAGCGCTTGATGAACGGCCCGCTGGGATTGGCCGGCCAGCGCTGTCTGGCCTCCATCTTTTTTGTGGCGGGCAGCCGTCTGGCGCGAGAACGGCGCCAAGGATCTCTGGAGCTGGCGCGTGAAGTGATTGCGGCGCACCCGCTGCGCCAGTGGGCCGGCGCCACCAGCCCGGACGGCCAGGTGGTTGTGGTCAGGCTGTTGGCACCGGTGGTGGAGCCGGCGATGGACTTGCTGCGCCGGCTCTGGGCCGCCTGGCGCCAGCACTTCTGGGGACTGCCAGCGCCGAGTCCGCGCATCTGGTCGACCTGAAACCGCCCTGTTCACCGAACGGCTCCCGCATGACCCTGCTGAACCACTTGTCTGCTTTTCACTGGGTAAGTTTGCACAGCCTGGTGGTGTTGCTGGGATTGATTTTTTACAGCGTCGCCTCGCACACCCGCAAGCAGCGACGCCATCCGTCCGCCGCCATTGCCTGGGTCATCTCGCTGCTGTTGCTGCCCTACCTGGCGCTGCCGCTGTACCTGATGCTGGGCAATAGAAAGATCGTCGGCTACCGCCAAGGTTTGGCGGCGCCAACGGCGCTGCGCGCGGCCGGCGAGCTGCCAGCGCCGGCCTATAGAAGCAGGCAACTTGCCACCGCCATCGGGCTGCCGGACAGCGTCACCGTCGAGCAGTTGGCAATCCACCAGGATGGCCAAGACGCGCTTGACTCCTTGCGGCAGATCATCCAGGGCGCCAGCCGTACGCTCGATCTGTGCACTTTCATTTTGGGACGTGACGGGGTTGGCGATGAAATCGCCCAGCTTCTGATGCAGCGTGCCCGCGCCGGAGTGCGGGTTCGCCTGCTGCTCGATGGCATTGGCTTCTACCTGGGTGGCCGGCCGGACTTGCAGCGCCTTGCTTCCGCCGGCGTGCAGGTGGCCTTGTTTGTGTCGCCTCTGCGTTCGGCCTTGCGTGGCCGCACCAACCTGCGCAACCGCCGCAAGATGGTGATCGCCGACGCTCAGTGGCTGTGGTGCGGCGGGCGCAATCTGGCGGCCGAGTACTTTGCAGGCGACCCGCGGCGCTTGCGCAGCAAGCCGGCCTGGATCGATCTGAGCTTTGCTTTGCGCGGCGCCTTGGCAGTGCAGGCCCAGCAGAGATTCGATCAGGACTGGGTTTTCGCAACCCAGGGAACGCTGGCCGGCGTGGCCAGACCCGGCGCCGGCAGCGCTTGTGCCCTGGACTCGGGCGCACGGCTGGTGGCCAGTGGTCCGGACCAGTCGGACGACACCATTTACACGCTGCTGGTTTCAGGCTGCTTCCAGGCGCAAAACCGGATTCTGGCGGTCACCCCTTATTTCGTGCCGGACTCGACGCTGCTCATGGCGCTCACGCTGGCGGCGCGGCGCGGGGTTGCCGTCGACCTGCTGCTGCCGCGCCAGTCGAACCACAGGCTGGCCGACGTGGCCCGGCATGCCGCGCTGCGCGAGCTGGCCGGCGCCGGCGGCCGGATCTGGCTGGCGCCCCACATGATTCACGCCAAGGCCGTGCTGTTCGACAACGACCTGGCCCTGGTTGGATCGGCCAACCTCGATGAGCGCAGCCTGTTTGTCAACTTCGAGTTGATGGTGGCGTTCTATGAAGCATCGGTTGTGACCGGTTTTGCCCAGTGGATAGAGGCGCAACAAAAGAGCGCCACGCGCTACCGGCCACGCAAACCCGGACTGGCGCGCGAGTTGCTCGAAGGCGTGGTGCGCCTGGTGGCTTTTCAACTCTGAGCCGTGCTGTCGCTAGCCTGAATATTTCACGCAAATGAGTCGGCAGTCCCGCCCGAAGGCGCGTTGTCATTGGTATTCGACGCCAAACAACAACTGGGACTGCCAATGCCAAACTGTACCGAAGAATTTGGAACAAGCAAGATTGAATTTGGCCACCTTGGCCGACGAGTCGTGGAGGGCTGTTTTGACGGTGGCAGCATGACCAGTGATGGCGGAGTGATGTTGCTGGGGGCCACCGACCGCAAGCTTGGTCTGATGCAGGCGGCAGCGCACTGTATCGCCGATCCGCGCAGCCCCCTTCTGACCAAGCACCGCGTTGTCGACATGTTGCGCCAGCGCGTCTATGGCTTGGCTCTTGGATGGGAAGACTTGAACGACCACGGCGCGCTGCGCCAAGACGTGGCGATGCAAACGGCGGTGGGTGTTGATCGCGAGGTGGCCAGCGCCCCCACGCTGTGCCGATTGGAGAAATGGGCTGATCGTGCTACCGCAGCGCGACTGCATCAGGTGCTGGTCGAGCAGTTCATCGCCAGTTTCAAAGACGCACCACGGGAACTGGTGCTCGACTTTGACGCCACCGACAACCCGCTTTACGGGCAGCAGGAGGGCCGCTTCTTTCACGGCTACTACGACAGCTACTGCTATTTGCCGCTGTACGTGTTCTGCGGCCAACAGTTGCTGTGCGCCTACCTGCGCCCGAGCCGCATCGATGGTGCCAAGCATTCGGCAGCGATTCTGAAGTTGCTGGTCAAACGCTTGCGCCAAAGCTGGCCCCAAGTGCGCATCGTCTTTCGTGGTGACTCAGGCTTTTGCCGTCAGCGCATCATCAACTACTGCGAGCGTGCCGGTGTGAACTACATCATTGGTCTGGCTCGCAACCCACGCCTACAGAGCATCACCGAATTCCTGGAACTGGCCATGCGGCAGGAGTTTGTCGCCACCGGATGCAAGCAGCGCGAGGTCGGTGAGTTTGTCTATGCCGCACAGAGTTGGAGCAAGGAACGCCGGGTGATCACAAGGCTGGAGTACGGCGAACAAGGCAACAACCCGCGCTACGTGGTGACCAACCTCACGGGTCAACCACAGACACTCTACGACGATCTGTACTGCCAGCGCGGCGAGGCCGAGAACCGGATCAAGGAAGCTCAGGTCGGCCTATTTGCCACACGCACGAGTTGCCAGCACTTTCAAAGCAACCAGTTTCGTATGCTGCTGGCTGCCTTGAGCTACGTGCTCATCGAGAGACTGCGTGCGTTGGCGTTGCAAGGCACCGCATTGGCCAAAGCCCAGGTCGATACGCTGCGCAGCAGGCTGCTCAAGCTCGGTGGTGTGATCACACGCAATACCAGACGAATTCGCCTGTACTTCGCCTCCAACTGGCCCAGCGCCGCCATCTTTGCACACGCCATGAAGGCGCTGCGCTCACCGTAAATCCCATACAGTGCCTGGCCCGCACGATGACGCCAAAAGGCCCGCAACCCAAGTCGGGGTGGGGGCAACTGCGTCCCAACCAGCTCGATTGCCAACAAATCACAACTCCAAGTCTGCAAAACGTTCACTTCTGACCTGTCGAGTACCGGAATCAGCCCAAATCGGACCGTACAGTGGTGTTGTGTGAAATATGCGGGCTAGGCCCCAGCATCTGGCGGGGGTCGACCCAGGTGTCGAACTGCTGGGCCGTCACGACGCCCAGCGCCAAGGCCGCTTGGCGCAGCGTCAGGCCGTGCTGCTGGGCGTGCTTGGCCAGCTGCGCGGCACTGTCATAGCCGATGTGCGGCGCCAGCGCCGTGACCAGCATCAGTGAGCCCTGCAGCAACTCCTGCACGCGCGCCGTGTTGACCGCCAGAGCGTCCACACAGTGCCGGGTAAAGCTGCGCATGGCGTCCGCCAGCAGGCGCAGGCTGTCGAGCGTGTCCAGCGCGATCAGCGGCTTGTAGACGTTCAACTCGAACTGCCCCTGGCTGGCGGCGAAGCCAATCGCCGCGTCATGGCCCATGACCTGGGCGCAAACCATGGTCAGGGCCTCGATCTGGGTCGGATTCACCTTGCCCGGCATGATGGAACTGCCGGGCTCGTTTTGCGGCAGCAGGAGTTCGCCCAAACCGGCGCGCGGCCCGCTGCCCATCAGCCGGATGTCATTGCCGATCTTGGTCAAGGCGATGGCCAGCATCCGCAGGCTGGCATGCAAGCCCACCAGGGCTTCATGACCGGCCATGGCGGCAAACAGGTTGTCCGCTTGTACCAGGGGCAGTTCCAGTTGGCCGGCCAGCAGGGCCGCCACCCGGGCCCCGAATTGCGGGTGCGTGTTCAGGCCGGTGCCGACCGCCGTGCCGCCGATGGCCAGCGTGTGCACGGCTTGCAGGGCGTGCTCGATACTCTGCTGACACAGCGCCAGCTGCGCTGCGTAGCCACCAAACTCCTGGCCCAGCGTCAGCGGCGTGGCGTCCTGCAAATGGGTGCGCCCGATCTTGATGATGCCGGCAAACGACAGCGCCTTGGCCGCCAGCGCGCTGCGCAAATCGCGAAGACTTGGCAGCAGACCACGCTTGGCTTGGTCGGCCACGGCGATGTGCATGGCGCTCGGAAAGACGTCGTTGGAAGACTGCCCCAGATTCACATCGTCGTTGGGGTGAATCCGGCGCGGCGTACCGCTGTCGCTGTGCAGCGCGCGCGTGGCCAGCGTGGCGACGACCTCGTTGACGTTCATGTTGCTCTGCGTGCCCGATCCGGTTTGCCATACCGAGAGGGGGAATTCAGCGTCGAATTCGCCCGCCGCCACGCGCTGCGCAGCCTGCGCGATGGCTTGCGCCTTGGTCGCGTCGAGCAAACCCAGATCGCGGTTGGCACGCGCAGCCGCCCATTTAAGCCAGGCCAGCGCGTGGATCACCGGCAGCGGCATGCGCTGCTCGCCGATGGCGAAGAAGTGCAGGCTGCGCGCGGTCTGAGCGCCCCACAAGGCGCTGCTGGGCACCTCGATGGCGCCAAAACTGTCGGACTCGGTACGTGTGTCGGTCATGCCAGTGTGCCTGCTGAGTGGTCTTGATCGGGAGACTCCCGGCCTCCGGATTTGAATACTATGCGCCCGGACCGCAGTCCATGCAACGCTCGACCACGGCCGAGCCGATGTGCAGATGATGGTTGAGGTCGCGCAGTGCGGTGCGCAAGCCTTCTTCAATCACCGGATGGTAGAAAGGCATTTCCAGCATGCTAGAGACCGTCATGCGTTGTTGCGCCGCCCAGGCCAGCAGATGCCCGATATGCTCGGCCGCCGGGCCGAACATTTCGGCGCCCAGGAACAAGCCGCTGCCCAGCTCGGCATAGACTTTCAGCAGTCCCTGGTTGCGCAGCATGACCCGGCTGCGTCCCTGGTCCTCGAAGGATACCAATCCCGTTGCGAAGCGATCCTTGAACTGCTGGTTCAGTTGCTCCAGCTTGAATCCGACCGAGGCCACTTGAGGATCGGTAAAGACCACCGCCAGAGGCCAGCGGCGCAAGCCGGAGCGCAGATCCGGATAGCGTCCGGCATTGTCGCCGGCGATGCGGCCCTGATCGGCAGCTTCGTGCAACAGAGGAGACTCGTTGCTGGCATCGCCGGCAATAAAGATCGAACTGTTGCCGCACTGTAGAGTGAAGCGATCGAACAAGGGAACGCCGCGCTCATTCAACGCCAGCCCGGTGTTTTGCAGCGCCAGCTCTTTGACATCCGGCGTGCGACCGGTCGCCGCCAGCACATAGTCGAACTGCTCAGTTCGCCAGACACCGTCCCGGTGCAGGTAATGCACTTCGACCCCGGTGGCGGATTCAATCACCGATTTCACCTGCGCCGAGGCATCCAGATAGAACTCCTGGTTGAAGGCCTGGTTGGCGTAGTCGCGAATCGCCGGGTCATGAATGCCGGCGATGCCACCGCCCACGCCAAACATCTTGACGTCAACGCCCAGGCGACTCAGGGCCTGCCCCAATTCAAGACCCAGCACGCCTGGACCGAACACCGCCAGGCTCTTCGGCAAGTCAGGCAGCTCGAACACGGTTTCGTTGGTCAGCAAGCGCCTGCGCAGTTCTTTCAACAGCGGCGGCACGACCGGAACGCTGCCGCTGGCGATCACGATGCGCTTGGCGTGGACCCGTTGGCCCAGTTCCGTCAGCAAGGTGTTGGCGTCCTGAAATGTGACTTTGGCCGCCAGGCGGTCGGCTGCTGCAATGGCCTCGACCGACGCCAGCACAAAGCCGACAAAACGATCCCGTTCGCGCCGCACGCGGGCCAGCACCGCCGCCCCGTCAATCGCCAGGTCTTTGACTTGGACTCCGAAGCGATCGGCATGGCGCGCCTGATGCGCGACTTCCGCCGCGGCGATCAGCAACTTGCTGGGCATGCAACCGACACGGGCGCAGGTGGTGCCGTAGTGACCGCCTTCGATCAGCAGGACCGAATCGGTATGCGCCCGGGCCGCCCGGTAGGCGCCCATGCCAGCGGTACCGGCGCCAATAATGGCGACATCGACATGCAGCGGGTTCATGGGCAGGAACTCACTTCGCCAGCCAGTTGGCCAAGTCGTCGGCACCGCCGATGTGCTGGCCATCGATATACACCTGGGGCGTGGTGCCGCGCCCGCTGACTGCTTGCAGCGAGCTGTAACTGATGCCGTGGCTGCCCAGTTCGATCTCTTCAAAGCGATAGCCCTTGTCGCTGAGCATCTTGCGGGCACGCGCGCAGTGCGGGCAACCGGGTTTGCTGAACAAGGTGACGCGCGGTGGGGCACTGGCCTTGGGGTTGATGTACTTCAGCATGGTATCGGCGTCCGACACCTTGAACGGATCGCCCGGCTCTTGCGGCTCGATGAACATTTTTTCAATCACGCTATTCCGTACCAGCATGGAGTAGCGCCAGCTGCGCTGGCCCAGGCCGATCTCCGATTTGTCCACCAGCAAGCCCATGCCTTCGGTGAATTTGCCGTTGCCATCGGGCAGGAAGTAGATGCCTTCGGCGTGCTGCTCTTCTTTCCAGGTTTCCATCACAAAGGGATCGTTGACCGACAGGCAGATCACGCTGTCGACGCCATTGGCCTTGAACACACCCGCCAGTTCATTGAAACGCGGCAAGTGGGTGCTGGAGCAGGTCGGCGTGAAGGCGCCCGGCAGCGCGAACAGCACCACCGTCTTGCCCTTGAACAAGCTGTCGCTGCTGACTTTCTGCCATTCACCTTGGACCCGGATCGGGAACGTGACGTCGGGAACTTTTTGGCCTTCGCGTGATTTCAGCATGGTTTTTCTCGGGTGGGTGGATCGGTTGCCAAGTTTGGCAAGATACCCATCCAGGCCAGAAGGGTCTGTGCGCCAGCGAACCCAGCGCAGTGGCGGCGAGGCGCCACTGCGGGTCAACTTGACAAGATCAAGCGCGCTGGTGCAGCGGCTTTAAATCGCGACCAGTTGCCGCACGCCGTCGGCTTCCATGGCCGCGCCCTTGCCGCGCGCCAGCACGGCGCCGCGTTCCATCACGACATAATCGTCGGCCAGTTCCTGAGCAAAATCGTAGTACTGCTCCACCAGCACAATCGCCATGTCACCGCGATCGGCCAGCATGCGGATGACGCGGCCTATGTCCTTGATGATGCTGGGCTGGATGCCCTCGGTCGGCTCGTCCAGCAGCAGCAGCTTGGGACCGGCCGCCAGTGCCCTGGCGATGGCCAATTGCTGCTGCTGCCCACCCGACAGATCGCCACCGCGACGTTGCAACATTTGTTTCAGCACCGGGAACAACTCGAACAGCTCGGGCGGAATCGGGGTGCCGGCACTTTTATACGCCAGGCCCATGCGCAGGTTTTCTTCCACCGTGAGGCGTGCGAAGATTTCGCGCCCCTGCGGCACAAAGCCGATGCCGGCGCGCGCCCGCTCATAGGGCGTGGCGTTGTGAATCGGTTTGCCGTCAAACTCGATGCTGCCGGTCTTGATGGCCACCAGGCCCATCAGGCTTTTCAGCAAGGTGGTCTTGCCGACGCCGTTGCGGCCCAGGATCACCGTGACCTTGCCCAGCGTGGCCTGCAAACTCACGTCGCGCAGGATGTGGGAACCACCGTAGTACTGGTTGATGTTGGTGACGGTCAGCATCAAAGGTATCCTTCCCCGCAGTTGCCCGGTCTCGCACTGGCGCGCGAAAACAAATCAACAGTTATTCGCAATGGTTTTTGCGGCGCAAGCAAGCCGGGTCGCGCCCCGGCGGGCGACTCACTTTCTTTTGCTTCGCCAAATGAAAGTAAGCAAAGAAAAGGCGAGCCGAATTCGTCGCCCGGCACTGCGTGCCGGTACGCTGCGTTGCTCGGTCTGGTCGGGGTCTCGCTCGAACTCGGCTTCGCCTCAAACAATCGCGAGCCCTGATCCGCCCAGCCCTGCGCTACTCGCCGACGCATCACGGCATTTGGGACAGCGCTGCTCGCCCGGCTGCGCCGGGCATTGCAGCACGGTTCGTGATTCGGTTGCAATGTGGCGCGCAGCGCCACGAGCGCCGTTCCCCAAGCCCCTTCTGTATGCGCCGAGGAGCGCAGCTGCAGGTGGATCAGGGCCCGCGATTGTTTGAGCGTAGCGAGTTCGAGCGGGACCCCACCTGCAGCGAGCACCGCAGGTTGCCCGCAGCTTTGCTGCGGGACGCAGACAGCGGGGTCGCCTTTCTTTTGCTTACTTTTCTTTGGCGAAGCAAAGAAAAGCAAGTCGGTCGCCGGGCCGAAAACCCGGCCAACATCTCTACACAGAGAAAAAGAGTCACCTGCCAAGATACACCTCAATCACTTTTTCATCCGCCTGTACCTGCGCCAGGGTGCCTTGCGCCAGCACCGAACCCTCGCACAGCACGGTGACGATGTCCGAGATGGTGTTGATGAAACTCATGTCGTGCTCCACCACCATCAGGGAGTGCTTGCCCTTGAGTGACAAGAACAGCTCGGCGGTGCGTTCGGTTTCTTCGTCCGTCATGCCGGCCACCGGCTCATCGAGCAGCAGCAGTTTGGGGTCTTGCATCAACAACATGCCGATCTCCAGCCACTGCTTTTGCCCGTGGCTCAAATTGCCGGCTTGGGCGCTGACACTGCTTGCCAGGTGAATGGTGTGCAGCACCTCCAGCAGGCGGTCGCTCTGGGCTGAATCCAGCCGGAAGAAGAGGGAGGCCGTCACCGCCTTGTTGGTCTTCAGGGCCAGCTCCAGGTTCTCGAACACGGTGAGATGCTCGAACACGGTGGGCTTCTGGAACTTGCGGCCTATGCCCAACTGCGCAATTTCCGGCTCGGTATGGCGCAGCAGGTCGATGGTGCTGCCGAAGAAAACGGTGCCCTCATCCGGTCGGGTCTTGCCGGTGATGATGTCCATCAGCGTCGTCTTGCCGGCGCCGTTAGGCCCGATGATGCAGCGCAGCTCGCCGGGCGCAATGTCCAGTGACAGTTTGTTGATGGCCTTGAAACCATCGAAGCTGACGCTGACGTCTTCCAGGTAGAGGATGCGGCCATGCGTCACATCCACCTCGCCCGGCGTCGCGATGCGCGCGAAGCCGGCCGCGCGGCCACCGGACTCGGTACGGCCTTGCTGCTTCTTTTGCGCCAGCGCTTCAATGCGGCGCGCGCCTTGCTCCATCAGATCAGGCGTCATTTCTGGCATCTCCTGATTTGTTCAACTTCCTGACCAATCCAACCACGCCGTCCGGCAGAAACAGCGTCACCCCAATGAACAGCGCGCCCAGAACGTACAGCCAGAACTCGGGGTAGGCCACCGTCAGCCAGCTCTTGGCGCCGTTGACCAGGAAGGCGCCGATGATGGGCCCTATCAGCGTGGCGCGGCCACCGACGGCGGCCCAGATCGCGATCTCGATCGAGTTGGCCGGGCTCATCTCGCTCGGGTTGATGATGCCCACTTGCGGCACATACAAGGCGCCGGCCACGCCGCACATCATGGCTGAAATGGTCCAGATGGTGAGCTTGTAGCCGATGGGGTTGTAGCCACTGAACATGACGCGTGTCTCGGCATCGCGCACCGCCTGCAAGACCCGGCCAAACTTGCTGCTGATCAGCCAGCGCGCCAGCAGAAAGAAAGCCAGCAGGGTGACGCCGGTCAGCACAAACAGTGTCATGCGCATGTTGGGCGTGGCAATCGGAATGTTCAAAATCCGCTTGAAATCCGTGAAGCCGTTGTTGCCGCCAAAACCGGTCTCGTTGCGGAAGAACAGCAGCATGGCGGCAAAAGTCATGGCCTGGGTGATGATGGAAAAATAGACACCCTTGATGCGCGAGCGGAAGGCAAAGTAGCCAAACACAAAGGCCACCAGCCCCGGCACCGCCAGCACCAGCAACAAGGTGGCGGCAAAGCTGTCGCTGAAGCTCCAGTGCCAGGGCAGCGTCTTCCAGTCCAGAAACACCATGAAGTCGGGCAGCTTGCTTTTGTAGTTGCCGTCCGTGCCGATCTGGCGCATCAGGTACATGCCCATGGCGTAGCCGCCCAGCGCAAAAAACACGCCGTGCCCCAGGCTCAGAATGCCGGTGTAACCCCAGATCAAGTCCATCGCCAGCGCGCAGATGGCGTAGCACATGATCTTGCCCACCAACGCCACCGCGTAGTCGCTAAGGTGGAACAGGCTGTCTTTCGGCAGCGCGAGGTTCAGCACCGGTGCCACGGCGCAGACCAGCAGCAAGGCGAGGATGAAGGCAGTCCAGCCAGAGCGAGAGAGCAGCGGCCTGACTGCTTGAATTCTGACTTTTAGCATGAGGTTACCAACCGTTCCCAGATACCGTGCGACACAGCCCCATGGTTGTCATTGCGGACTTGATCGGCAATCCATGGATCCCGGATCGAGTCCGGGATGACAGCCTTGAAACCCCGGACCTGATCCGGGGCCGGGATGACAGATGAAAAATTGCGGCCTGTCCCTCCCCTGAAAATTCCACCTGCGTCATTCATGCTTCGGCACTCCGGCCCTTCATGGCAAAAATCCCTTGCGGGCGCTTTTGAATGAAGATGATGATGAACACCAGCACCGCGATCTTGGCCAGCACGGCGCCGGCCCAACCCTCCAGAAACTTGTTCAGGATGCCCAGCCCCATGGCGGCATAGACGGTGCCTGCCAACTGGCCGACACCGCCCAGCACCACCACCATGAAGGAATCCACGATATAGCCCTGCCCCAGGTCCGGCCCGACATTGCCGACCTGGCTCAAGGCGCAACCCGCCAGGCCGGCAATGCCGGAGCCCAGGGCAAACGCATAGGTATCAATGCGCGCCGTGTTGACACCCATACAGGCCGCAATGGGACGGTTTTGCGTGACGCCGCGCACAAACAAACCCAGGCGCGTCCGGCCAATCAGCCACGCCACCGCCGCCAACACGAACGCGGCAAAGCCGACGATCACCAGCCGGTTGTAGGGCAGCGACAAATTACCCAGTACCTGCACGCCGCCACTCATCCACGACGGGTTTTCCACGCCCACGTTTTGCGCGCCGAACAAGGTGCGCACCAGCTGCATCAGCATCAGGCTGATGCCCCAGGTGGCCAGCAAGGTTTCCAGCGGGCGGCCGTACAGAAAGCGGATCACGCTGCGCTCCAGTGCCGCCCCCATCAGCGCCGACGCCATAAAGGCCACCGGCACCGCAGCCAGCAGATACCAGTCAAAAGCCGCCGGCAAATGCTTTTGGAACAGGCCCTGCACCACGTAGGTGGCGTAGGCGCCAATCATCATCAACTCGCCATGCGCCATGTTGATGACGCCCATCAAGCCATAAGTGATCGCCAGGCCCAGCGCCACCAGCAACAAGATGCTGCCCAGGCTGATGCCGCTGAAGATGGCGCCCAAGCGGTCGCCCCAGGCCAGCGCGGCTTCCACCTGACGCAAGGTGTTTTGCAAAGCGGATTTGACGTCCGGCTCGGTCTCTTTGCTTAGTTGCGCCAGTAGCACGGTTTTGGTGTTGGCCTGCGTGCTGCTACTCAGCAACCTGGCGGCTTCTAGACGTTTGGTTTTGTCAGAACTGTTCAGCAAGGCTGCAGCGCGCACCAGGCCCAACTGTTCCTTGATCTGCGCGTTTTGCTCCACGGCAAAAGCTTTCTCGATCAGCGGAAATTTGCTTTCATCGGCATCGCTTTGCAACTGCTTGATGGCGGCAATGCGGGTCTTCTCGTCCTTGGAAAACAGCTTGAGCGCGGCCAAAGCGGAGTCCAGCTCGCCGCGCATGCGATTGTTGTTGATCACGTCCTCGGCGGTGTCGGGCATGGCGGTCTCGGCACCGCTCACCGGGTCAAAACCCTTGCCGTCCTTGACGACAAACACCTTGTCGCCGGCTACTTTGACGGCGTCATCGGACAGCGCCTGCAAAAAGGCGGCGGTCTTGTCGTCCGCTGTGGCAACGGCCTTGTTCAAGGCTTCCACACGCGTGTCGGATTCGCCGATTGCGATGGCCTTGGCCTGGTCCACCGTCAAGGCGTGGGCGTGCGCAGCCGCAAAAAATGTGACGAATGCTGTCAATCGGATCAAACGTCTAAGCATTGACAGAGTCTCTGAATGGGATAGGTTGTTTGCACGAAAACCCGGAATGACACCCCACGGCTGCCATTCCGGTCTCTCTGGTTGTCATTGCGGCCCGTCACTGTCGTCCCGGTCTCCCAGGCTGTCATCCCGGACCTGATCCGGGATCCATGGATTGCGGGTCAAGCCCGCAATGACAACATCTGAAAGTCCCGCGATAACAGTCAAGGGCGCAACTTGATTTCCTACTTCTTCACCGGTTCGTCAGGCTTGGAGGCATTGCCCTCGATATAGGGCGACCAGGGCTTGGCTTTCACCGGGCCGGGGGTCTTCCAGACCACGTTGAACTGGCCGTCGGCCTTGACCTCGCCGATGAACACCGATTTGTGCAGGTGATGGTTCTTTTCATCCATCTTGCTGACGATGCCGCTGGGTGCCTTGAAGGTCTGGCCCGCCATGGCGGCGATCACCTTGTCGACATCGGTCGACTTGGCTTTCTCGACCGCCTGCTTCCACATGTTGATGCCGATGTAAGTGGCTTCCATCGGGTCGTTGGTCAAAGGCTTGTCGGCGCCGGGCAGGTTCTTGGCCTTGGCGTAAGCCGTCCACTTCTTGATGAACTCGGTGTTGGTCGGGTTCTTGATCGACATGAAGTAGTTCCAGGCCGCCAGGTGGCCCACCAGCGGTTTCGTGTCGACGCCGCGCAGCTCTTCCTCACCCACGCTGAAGGCGACGACCGGCACGTCCTTGGCCTTCAGGCCGGCGTTGCCCAGTTCCTTGTAGAACGGCACGTTGGAGTCGCCATTGATGGTCGACACCACGGCGGTCTTGCCACCGGCCGAGAACTTCTTGATGTCGGCGACGATGGTCTGGTAATCGGAGTGGCCGAACGGCGTGTACTTCTCGTCGATGTCGGTCTCTTTCACACCCTTGGATTTGAGGTAGGCGCGCAAAATCTTGTTGGTGGTGCGCGGGTACACGTAGTCGGTGCCCAGCAGCACCCAGCGCTTGGCGCCGCCGCCTTCCTTGCTCATCAAATAGTCCACTGCGGGGATGGCTTGCTGGTTCGGCGCGGCACCGGTGTAGAACACGTTCTTGGACAGCTCTTCACCCTCGTACTGCACCGGGTAGAACAGCAGGCCGTTCATTTCCTCCAGCACCGGCAGCGCCGATTTGCGCGACACCGAAGTCCAGCAGCCGAAGATGACGGCGACTTTGTCCTGTCCCAGCAACTGCTTGGTTTTTTCAGCGAACAGGGGCCAGTTGGAAGCCGGGTCGACCACCACGGGCTCCAGCTTCTTGCCCAGCACGCCACCCTTGGCGTTGATCTCGTCGATGGCCATCAGCACCGTGTCTTTCAACACGGTTTCCGAGATGGCCATGGTGCCCGAGAGGCTGTGCAAAACGCCCACCTTGATGGTGTCGGCGGCAAAAGCTGGCAGGCTTGAGAGGCCCGCCAGAGCGACGGCGGCAGTAAGCGCCTTGAGAGTAAAACGACGTTGCATTGAGTGCTTCTCCGGTAGTGAATAAAGAAACCATTTCGCTACGCCGTGCCTATTTGTTTGAGACAGGTATTTGCGCAGCGATGGGGTGACTTTAGGGAAGCAAAGGGGATCGGGAAATACGCCGAGTGGCGTATGGGGAGGTTTTTGCGAGGCTGGCAACCCAAGGTACAGCACGACTCGACAGAACCATGGCGGGCTTCGTGATTTCCGGTTTCCCCGGCGATCCCGGAAGCATCGTCGGCCGCGCCGCCCAGGTGGCGCCCTGTGCTGTCCAACAGCGCCGGTAAATCAACGATGCCTTGGTCCGTCGCATTTGCAACCGGTTCGACCTTTTTACCCGGAATTGCGGTTCACGCGCGACGCCATTGATAGTTATCAATCGCCAACTTCATTTATCGGTATTTGATGCACGGGTGCAGGCGACCTGGCCTGCATCGTCCTCTGTATGTGCTGGCCTTTTAGGCGAAAGGGAATAATCATGAAGGTTGTCAGATTCCTCATCGCAATGCTTTTCAGCATTGCACTTGCCGCCTGTGGTGGTGGCGGGAGTTCTACCCCCGATAGCTACGGAATTGCCGGCACTGTCACAAGCTCCGGTGCTGCCCTGGCAGGGGCGACCATCACCCTGACGGGTGGCGCCAGCACCACCTCCGACGCGAACGGAAATTACAGTTTCACAGGCATCGCGAACGGCAGCTATGCGGTTACAGCGGCCAAGACCGGGTACACGTTCAGTCCGAGTGGCCTGACCGCCCTCGTGAACGGTGCCAATGTGACCGGGATGAATTTCACGGCCACTGCCCTTGGAACAAGCCACGCCATCTCCGGCACGGTCAGTGGCGACACCCTGTCGGGCGTGACGATCACAGTGACCGGTGCGGCGACGGCAAGCGCCACCACGGACGGGAGCGGGAACTACAGCGTTACTGGTCTATACGATGGAAGCTATACCGTGACGCCGTCCAAGACCGGTTATACATTCAACCCCGCCAGCTCGGCCGTAACAGTCAGCGGAGCAAATATCGCTGGCAAGAATTTTGTCGCGGCAGCCAATGCTGCGTCGACTTACAGCATCACCGGCGCGGTAAGCGGGAGCGTGCTGTCGGGTGTGGCCATCACCTTGAGCGGTGCCGGTTCCGCGACCACCACCACCAACGCCAGCGGCAACTACACTTTCTCGGGCCTCGTGAACGGCAACTATACGGTGACACCCTCCATGTCCGGTTACACGTTCAGCCCGACCAGCGCCGCGGCCAACGTCAGCGGAGCAAATATTTCAGGCGCGAATTTTGTGGCCACTGCGAGCCCGGCCGCCTATAGCCAAGCCGACCTTACCGGAACATGGCGCATCAATATGCTGAGAACAGGCAGCATGGACGGATGGGTGCGTGCTACCGGGACACTCGATTCCTCCGGTCTGATGACTGTTTCGTCGTTCCTTGATACCGGAAACAGCACTCCACCGGCCGCCGGCTCCATGCAGTGGACCATCAGTGGCAGCGGCGTCTTAGCTGAATCTGGTGTCAATGCCGGAAGCCAGGTTCATATGACGATGACATCCAACAAGAATTTCATTGCCGGTACCGGATCTGACGGCAGCAGCCAGTTGCGGGTTGTCCAGAAAGTGGTGCCGGGGACTGTCTATAGCAGCGCTGACTTGCAGAACAAATCATTCGTTTTCCATCAACTGAGCGTTGGCTCGCAATACAAATGGTCGTATGGGGTAGGGACCATTGATGCAACCGGATTATTCACCACCACCAGTGAGACCGATCCATCCGGGTCTGTGACGCCGGGGGCGCAGGGAACACTATCGGTGGCTAGCGATGGGACTGTCACTATGAGTTCGGTTAACTACGTTGGATTCCTTTCCGACGACAAGAAGACGATCGTTGGCACCTACACCAACGACAATGGCGGCGGCAATGTTCAGTATCGGTTGATGATTGTCCAGATTACCGGGCAGACTTACACGGCTGGCCCCTTGCCGGCTGAATCGTCAGTTGCTCATATGCTTGCCGGCGGGGTCGCGCCCGCGCCGTTCTGGGTTCATGACACCATCACGATAGCCAGCGGCGGCGGCATGACCTTTAGCGACTGGGTCTCAAGCAACCCCGTGGTTACTGCGCCCGGCACAGCGTACACCGGCTCAATCAGTGCATCGGGTACGGTATCCATCGCCGGCAATTCTTCCTACCATGGGCAGGCGTCGCACGATGGGAAATTCACCGTGGGTATCCAGACGATCACCAGTGGCGCTTATTCGCTCCAGGTGAATACGAAGTAAAAATGCGGGACGCATGAGCGGCCCGCGGGCAACGGCCATTGGCGCTGCACCAGGGCCGACCCGAACCGGAAGAGCGGGCTGAACTGCTCCGTCAATCGTCCAGGCCGGACATGCCCAGTCGATGTGGCAAGGGCTGGGCGCCAGCGATGCGGTACATCACCTGGCCCGGCCAGGACAAATAGCCGTCCAGCCGGCAGGAAAACAAGACCCCGTTGGTTTGGCTTTTGTAGCTGGTGCGCGCCTTCGGGCCGTGCGGATTGGCGGGGTCTATGACGTCGCAAATGGCTTGCCCTTTTTTGACCTGGGCGCCGGGCTTCACATGGAAGACCAGGAAGCCGGTGCCCTGGCTGTAGCCCACATCCATGCCGCTGATGGGCATGGCCGGCGACAGCAGGCGTGGCAGCGGCTGTGCACGGCCCTTGATGACGCCGCGCCGCACCAGCCAGCGGTACAGGTTGTTGGCATCGCTGCGGCCCAAGGCGTCGCTGACGTCGAACTGGCTGCGCATCTCCACCGTGACCGACATGCAGGCTTGCGGTAGGGCGGCCTGGGCAAAGCGCTCGCGCAAGCGGCCCCACAAGGACGCATGCACGCCGGAGAAAGTGAGGCTCTTGGCATAAGGCTGGTTGCACAGGCTGGCCTGGGCGCCCAGGTCGGCGGCCAGTTCCCGAATGGCGCCACTGGGCCAGTCGCACGCCGAGGTGAACAAGTGCAAGGCCGCATGGATGTCGCAGTGCAAATCCAGCACGTAGTCGGCATCGACGCTCAGCTTCATGATTTCGACGCGCAGCGTCTGCAATTCATTGACCGGCTTCATCTCGGCCAGCAGCTCGCGCGCCGCCTTGCGAACGCGCTTGACGTTGGCCTGGGCGTCGGCGCCCAGTCGTTGGCCGACACGCTCGGCGACGGCGTCGCTCAGGTCCAGCCAGTTGCGGTTGAAGTTCTCGTAGCTCAGCAGGTTGTAGCGACCGGTATGCGCATTGCCCACCAGTTGCGACTGGCCAATCGGGTTGACCGTGGGCACGACGATGATTTCGCCCTGGATCAGGCCTTTGCTTTCGGCCGCCAGCAACTGCGGCATCAAGTGGTGCAAGGCCATGGTGCCGGGCATTTCATTGGCATGAATGGCCGCTTGCAGATAGACCTTGGGGCGGGCACCGGCTTTGCCGAAGCGCAGCCAGCGGATCTGCTTGTGTGAGCCCGGCGTCATGCTGGGCAAATCGATGTGGTTGATTTTGGCGGGCATTGGTTTCTCCGGTCGGGGATGTTGCCGGTCAGTCTAACGCAAGGCTTTTCATGCCCCTGCGAGCAAGGAGATCGCTTCCCGCTCTTCAGTGTCGTCGTTACCTGTCTTTACAAACGAAACAGTCTGAGTACAGCCCATTGCCTGGTTCGAACGTTTAATTCTTAGGCGCGCCAATTGGTGCTTTACTTGAAGGGATTCTTTATGAGCATGACCCAAACTTCCAACCGTATCCATCCCTTGCTGGCCACCGCCGCGGTATCCGTCACGCTGGTCAGCCTGGTGGGCATTGCCGCCATTACCGGCGTCCTGCCGAGTTCACACGGTTCCCCCGCCGACAGCGCACAACAGACCAGCGCTGTTGCCTCGCTGCCGGCAGCGTCGGCTGCAACAAGCAAAAACAGTGGCAGTGAAACCATGCCGCGCGAACCGGCAACGCATCCGTACACAGCTGCTGCCGCCAAGCCGGCGCGGCAACAGGCCTCTGCGCCGTCGCATCCGCAGGCGGCAGCAGCGCCGGTTGCGCAAAACAGTCCCATCGGAATCGGTGTCGGCGCGGTGGTCGGCGGCCTGCTGGGCAATCAGATGGGTGGCGGCAACGGCAAAACCCTGGCCACCATTGCCGGCGCCGTGGGGGGTGGCTACCTGGGCAATGAAATCGCCAAGAAGAATCCGTAACTGACAGCCGCCCTGTCCCCAGACCGGCGGACCCCTGCACCTGGTCCATCGGCGAGGCCTTTGGGCGTGCGGTTTCGGCCGGCGCCAACAACGGCTCCGGGCACAACATCTCCAATCCTGATTTGCGGGTTGCCACTTGCGGTCGTCGGTCAGTGACCGCGCCCGGCAGTTAACGCTCTCCTCCTGCCAGCTTCCAATGGAACTGGTGACCAGCCATTTCAATTGGCATGCCTCTTGCATTCTTTGATGTATACAAGTTTGGATGCTCAACTATGGTGCCTGGCACATTCCCTGAACAAAACCGCCGATCGCAGGCCTTGCAAACAAGCGCGGATGCGTCCGGTCTGGCAGCGGGAGCCTGGATATCGCGCTTTGCCGAACCGCTCGCCAACGGTACGTGCGGTCCGCTGGCGGGCTTGACTTTCGCCGCCAAAGACAATATGGACACCTTGGGTTTGCCTACCACGGCGGCCTGTCCGGCGTTCAGTTATACGCCTTTGGTCAACGCCGCGGTGGTGCAAAAACTGCTCGATGCCGGTGCAGCGCTGCTGGGAAAGACCAACCTGGACCAGTTTGCCTGCGGACTCAATGGGACGCGCTCGCCCTACGGCCCTGTGCCCAATGCCTTCGATGCGGCCCGCGTGTCAGGCGGGTCGAGCTCGGGCTCGGCCTATGTGGTGGCCACGGGCCAGGTGGACTTCGCGCTGGGCACCGACACGGCCGGGTCGGGCCGCGTGCCGGCCGGGCTGAACAACATCGTCGGCATCAAGCCGAGCAAGGGCCTGATCAGCACGCGCGGGGTTTTGCCGGCGGCGCAAAGCGTGGACTGCGTCTCGATCCTCGCCCGCACCGTGGGGGTGGCGGCCGCGGTCCTCGAAGCTGCCATGGGCCATGACCCGCTTGATCCGTTTTCGCGCAAGCTGGCGCTGGCCACGCAGGCCTGGGGCGCGAGCTTCCGGTTTGGCGTGCCGTCAGTGCTGGAGTTTTTCGGTGACACCGCGGCGCAGTCGGCGTTCACGCAGGCGGTGGATCGCCTGGTGCGGATGGGCGGCACGCCCGTGACCATCGACTACACGCCGCTGGCACAGGCGGCTGCGCTGCTCTATGAAAGTGCGCTGGTGGCGGAGCGCTATGCGGCCATCCGCGAGTTCTTCGATGCCAACGAAAACGAGGTAATCGAACCGGTGCGCAGCATCATCGCCCGCGGGCGCGATTACAGCGCCGCCGATTTGTACCAGGCGCAGGCGCAGTTGCGTGCCTTCGGCCAGCGTGCCGATGGGATGTGGGACGGCATCGACCTGCTGCTGGTGCCCACCGCGCCCACCCACTACACGATCGGGCAGATGCAGGCCGACCCGGTGGCGCTGAACCGCAACCTCGGGGCCTACACCAACTTCGTGAACCTGCTGGACTATGCCGCGATCTCGGTGCCCAGCAGCATCCGGCCCGACGGTTTGCCGTTTGGCATCACACTGATCGGCCCGTGCGGCAGCGACTGGCAACTGGCCGATCTGGGGCAGCGCTACCACCACCTCAGCGGCTTGATGCAGGGCGCGCTCGACGTGCCGCTGCCTGGCCCGCTGCCGATTGGCGGCCTGCGGCCTGCAGCAACGGTCAGGGTGGCGGTGGTCGGTGCGCACCTGTCGGGCATGCCGCTCAATGCCCAACTGACCGAGCGCGATGCCACGCTGCTGGGCGCCACGGAAACCGCGCCGCATTACAAGCTGTTCGCCCTGCCTGGTACGGTGCCGCCCAAGCCCGGGCTGCTGCGTGTGGCAGACGGCGAGGGCAGTCGCATAGCGGTCGAAGTCTGGAGCATGCCGGTACAGCATTACGGTTCGTTCGTGGCGCTGATTGCGGCGCCGCTGGGCATCGGCACGCTGCAGTTGTCGGACGGCAGCAGCGTGCAAGGCTTTATCTGCGAACCCCAGGCGCTCGGCGGCGCACAGGAGATCTCCCGTTTTGGCGGTTGGCGCGCCTACATGGCCGCGTTGCAGTCCGGCGCATCCGCTTGAACCGAACCCCGTTTTCCCCCCAACCTTTCAGGAGAGTGTTATGAACCCCATGAATTGCGCCGCGGCGCCAGCTTCCCGCCGACAAGTGCTCAAAACGGTGGCAGCCTCGTCGCTACTGGGTGTGCTCGGCATGCCGGCCATCGTGCGCGCGCAGGCCGGCCCCAAAATCCGCATCGGCTACTGGCCCATCGCCGCCGGCCTGCCTTTTTACGCGGCGGTTGAGCTCGGCTATTTCAGGGAGGCGGGCCTGAACGTGGAGGTGCTGAAGTTCGCTGGTGCCCAGCAAATCATGGAAGGCATGCTGTCCGAGCGTTGCGACGGCAGCGCCAACGGCACCGGGTCGGGCAACATCGCCATCGGTGAACTCGCCGCACCCGGCACCTTCAAGATCTTCTGCTCGAACCCGAGCAATGTGAAGAACGTGCTGGACGAGGTGATCGTTCCCGTGGCCAGCACGGCCAAAACCATGGCCGACCTGAAGGGCAAGCGTATCGGCTCCGGCCCGGGCATCCAGAATGTCACACTGGCCAAGACGGTGCTCGAGCGCGGCGGCGCCACCGGGGCCACTGTGGTTGAGCTGCCAATCGGCCAGCACATCGCCGCGCTGGCGGCGGGCCAGCTCGACGGCGCCTACACGCTGGAGCCCACCGGCACCATCGGACGCCTCAACGGCACCACGCGCGTGCTGGAGGCTGGCGTGATCTCGCGCTACGTGCTGGGCGACCCGATGGCGCCGTGGTTTGGCGGCTCGGCCTCGCTGACCTCCAGCTTCATCAAGGCGCACCCGGAAGAAGCGAAGAAATTCATCACCGCCTATGGCAAGGGCGTGGCCTATGTGCGCGCCAAGGCGGTCGAGGCGCGCCAGTACCTCAAGGGCTACACCGCCATTGAAGGTCCGTTGACCGGCGAAGTGCCGTTGGCGGCCTACACGATGTTCAACGAATTCACGCCGGCCGCCGTTGCGCACTTCCAGAAGTTCTTCGACCTGTTCTCCGACAAGGGCATCTTCACGTCGCGCCTGATGGTCAATTCCATGCTCTACAAGGGCTGAAACAAATGACCACCCCGACATTGGCCGCCACCTCTTCCGTCCCGGCGCCACCAGCCAGTTCCAGTGCGCCCTGGGCAGCGCCGGTGGTCAAGCCGGTGGTCGGTGCGCCGGGCCAACCGGCCTGGGACAAGGCCTTGCCCTTTATTGGCCCGCTGGCGTTGTTCATCGTCTGGGACCTGGTGGTGCGCCTGGGGCTCATCAAGGCCATCCTGCTGCCGCCGCCGCTGGACGCGCTGGGCGCGCTGATCAACGGCCTGGCCGGTGGCCCGCTGCTCAAGGACTTTGCCGTGACCGTGTGGCGCACGGTCCAGGCCTTCCTGATCGCCGCTGTCATCGGCATGCCGCTGGGGGTGCTGCTGGGCAGTTCCGAGAAGGCCTACCGCAGTGTGGAGTTCCTGATCGATTTCTTCCGCTCCACGCCGTCCTCCGCGTTGATCCCGCTGTTCCTGATGATCTTCGGCGTGTCGGACATCAACAAGGTGGCGATTGCCGCCTTCGGCGCCCTGCTCATCGTGGTGTTCAACAGCGCCTATGGCGTGATCAACGCCCGCAAGCAGCGCGTGATGGCGGCGCGGGTCATGGGTGCCTCGCGCTGGCAGGTGTTCAAGGACGTGCTGATCTGGGAAAGCCTGCAGCCAAGCTTCGTCGGCCTGCGTTCGGCCGTGTCCATGGCGCTGGTGATTGTGATCGTGGCCGAGATGTTCATCGGTGCCGACAGCGGCCTGGGCAACCGCATCATCAACGCGCAGCAGGTCATGAACGTGCGTGACATGTACGCCTCCATCCTGGCCGCCGGTGCGCTGGGCTATGCGCTCAACATCCTGTTCCTGGTGGCGGAACGCCGCATTGTTCATTGGAGTGGAAGATGACCCCCACGTTTGTCACTGCGTGTACTGCACTGCCCCCCGAGGGGACCCAGGTCGCCTTGGGGCGGCCCGGCGGAGACCTGACATGAGCGAAGTACTCAATGCCCCGGTCTTCGCGGAAGTGCCCGTGCCCGCCTTCCAGCCCGGCCCCGCCGGCACCCACATCACCATCCGCGGCCTGACCAAGTACTTTGCCGGCTGGCCACTCTACGAGGACTTCAATCTCGACATTCCGAAGCACAAAATCGTCTCCGTCTTCGGCCCCAATGGCTGCGGCAAATCCACGCTGATCAACATGATCGCCGGGCTGGTGCCGATCGACGCTGGAGAGATCCTGTTTGACGGCAAGTCACTGAAGGACACCAAGATCGGCTACGTGTTCCAGAACTACCGCGAAGCGATGTTTCCGTGGATGCGCACGATTGACAACATCGCCTACCCGCTCAAGCTGGAGGGCAAGTCCAAGGCCGAGGTGGACCGCCGCATGGCCGAACTGGTGGCTTCCTTCGATGTGAGGTTCGACCTGAACCGCTACCCCTACGAGCTGTCGGGCGGCCAGCAGCAGACGGCCTCCATCATGCGGGCGCTGGCGCCCCGGCCCGAGGTTCTGTTTCTGGACGAGCCCTTTTCCGCGCTCGACTTCGAGATGACGCTTTTCATCCGCGAGAAACTGCAGGAGGTGTTCATGCAGACCGGCACCACCATGTTGCTGGTCTCACACGATCTGGAGGAGGCGGTGTACCTGGCGGACCAGGTGCTGTTGCTGAGCAAGCGCCCTACCAAGGTGGCCGACATCCTGAACTACGGTGATCCCCGCCCGCGCACCGTGGAAACCCTGTCGGCAGCAAGCTTCATCGGTGCCAAGAAACGCAGCCTGGAGATCTTCCAGCGGGAGGTGCGGCGATGAGCGACGACGACCTCCTGAACTACGTCAGGAGCAGTGCCAGCCTGCTGGCGCTGCCGCTGGACGAGGCGCGGGCCCGGCGCGTGGCGGTCCACCTGGAGCGCACGGCGGCATTGGCGCAGTCACTCGACAGCGCGCCTTTGGGACCTGCGGACGAGCCGGCCGAGATTTACCGGCCGGCGCCTTTTGTCATCCTGCCCGAAGGGCGCAGCCTGCCATGAAGAACAGGCCAACCAGGGGATTCGAACTGGCCCGGGCGATCGCCGCGGGCGCGGTCAGTGCGCGCGAGGTGGTCGAAGCCAGCATCGCCCGCATCGAGGCCACCAATGGGCAGGTCAATGCCTTTACGGGCAAGAGCTATGTGCGGGCCCGCCAGGAGGCCGACCGGGTGGATGCACGGCGCTTGCGCGGCGAGGTCCTGCCGCCCTTGGCGGGCGTGCCCTATGCGGTGAAGAACCTGTTCGACATCGAAGGCGAGGTCACGCTGGCGGGCTCCATCGTGAACCGCACCCACGCTCCCGCGGGCGAAGACGCCTTTCTGGTGGCCCGGATGAGGGCGGCGGGCGCGTTGCTGTTGGGCTCGCTCAACATGGACGAATATGCCTATGGCTTCACCACCGAGAACACGCACTACGGCCCATGCCACAACCCGCATGACCTCTCACGCGTGGCGGGGGGCTCGTCCGGTGGCTCGGGCGCTGCGGTGGCGGCAGGGCAGGTGCCCATCGCGCTGGGCTCGGACACCAATGGCTCCATCCGCGTGCCGTCGTCGCTGTGCGGCGTCTGGGGCTTGAAGCCTACGTTCGGGCGCCTGTCGCGCCGTGGCAGCTACCCGTTTGTGCACAGCATTGACCACCTCGGTCCCCTGGCCGATTCGGTCGAAAGCCTGACGCTGGCCTACGACGTGCTGCAGAGCCCCGACCCGCTGGACCCGGGCTGCCAGGCGCTTCAGGTGCAGCCGGTGGGCCGCCGTCTGCGGCACGGCATCACGGGCTTGCGAATCGGCTTGCTGGGCGGCTATTTTCTCGACAACGCCACCCCGCCGGCCCGCGAGGTAGTAATGGCCGCGGCCCGGACGCTCGGTGCGACCGACGAGGTGGCGTGGCCTGATCCTGCACTGGCCCGGGCGGCGGCCTTCATCGTGTCCGCCAGCGAAGGCGGCAGCCTGCACCTGCAGGACTTGCGGCAACGGGTGGATGACTTCGAGCCCTTGTCGGTGGACCGCTTCATCGCAGGTGCCCTGCAACCGGCTGCCTGGTACATGAAGGCCCAGCGTTTTCGCCGCCTCTACCGGGATAAAGTCAATGCGCTGTTTCAGCACTGGGACCTGCTGCTGGCGCTGGCCACGCCGGTGAGTGCGCCCCTCATCGGCACGGAGTGGCTCGACCTCAATGGCGCGCAGCAGCCCTGCCGGCCCGCCATGGGTTTGCTGACGCAGCCCATTTCCTTCGCCGGTTGTCCGGTGGTCGCTGCACCGATGTGGCCGGCGGGTACCGGCGGGATGCCCATTGCAGTGCAAATTATTGCCGCGCCCTGGCGTGAAGACCTGACCCTGCGTGCCGCACTGGCCCTGCAAAGCGCAGGCGTGGCGCATCTTCAGACAGTGAGTTGTTAGCATGGATATCAATCTTCCGGACGTGCTGTCTGAAGTCGAGTTCGCGTGCCAGCGGTACGAGCGTGCGCTGGTGGGCAACGATATTGCCGTGCTGGACGAGCTGTTCTGGAACAGTCCGCGGACCCTGCGTTATGGTGCGACGGAAAATCTTTACGGCTACGACGCGATCCGGGCTTTTCGTGCCGCGCGCCCGGCGCAGGGGCTGGCGCGCAGCGTACAGAAGACGGTGATCACCACTTACGGGCGTGATTTCGCCACCGCCAACATCGAGTTCCAGCGCGTCGGCAGTACCCGTACCGGTCGCCAGAGCCAGACCTGGATGCGCACCCCCGAGGGCTGGCGCGTGGTCACGGCCCATGTCAGCTTGCTGGACTGAGACGCTTGCGCGGGGCTTGTCACATCGTGTGCCGCCCGGACATCGGCGAGATCACGAAGCTGTCACTTCAGGTCGGCACACATATTGCATACCGTCTTGTATCCAAGATGGCGCATCACTTATCCGCACTGTTTTGAAGCATTCCCAACCACCTCATCAACCCACTGGAGAAAGCCCATGAGCTTGAACAAACTGAACCGTCGCGAATCTCTCAAATCCCTGGCTGCCTTGGGCGCTGCTGGAACGCTGGGTGGCTGGAGTAGCCTGGTGCTGGCGCAAAAACCGCTGACCGTCGGTGTGATCTACGTTGGCCCGCGGGACGACTATGGCTACAACCAGGCGCAGGCGCAGGCGGCGTTGGAGATCAAGAAGCTGCCCGGCATCAAGGTGGTCGAGGAGGAGAACGTGCCCGAGACCGCCGCGGTTCAAAAAACCATGACCGGCATGATCCTCCAGGATGGCGCCGCCCTGCTGTTTCCTACGTCCTACGGCTACTTCGATCCGCATATCTTGGCGCTCGCGCCAAAGCACCCCAATGTGCGCTTTGCCCATTGCGGCGGGCTGTGGACCGCGGGCAAGCACCCCAGCAACGTGGGCAGTTTTTTCGGCTACATCGACGAGTGCCAATACCTCAATGGCGTGATTGCCGGTCACATGAGCAAGAGCGGCAAGATCGCTTTCGTGGCGGCCAAGCCGATCCCCCAGGTGCTGCGCAACATCAATGCCTTTGCCATGGGCGCGCGCTCGGTCAAGCCCGGCATCACCTGCAGCGTGATCTTCACCGGCGACTGGTCGATGGCGGTGAAAGAGGCCGAGGCGACCAACAGCCTGGCGGACCAGGGCTGCGACGTCTTCACCATGCACGTGGACGGCCCCAAGGTGATTGTCGAGACTGCCGCGAAGCGCGGGAAAATGGTCTGCGGCTACCACGCCAGCCAAGCCAAACTTGCGCCCCAGGCCTATCTGACGGGCGCTGAATGGAACTGGCTGACGGCCTACAAGACCATGATCGAGGCGGCCCAGTCCGGCAAGCCGCACCCCAACTTCCTGCGCGGCGGCCTGAAGGAAGGCTACGTGAAGATGTCGCCCTACGGTGCGATGGTGAGCGACGCCGCGAAGAAGAAGGCGGACAGCATCAAGGCCAGCATGGTGGCCGGCACCTTCGATATCTTCAAGGGGCCGCTCAAGGACAACAAGGGCAATGTCGTGATTGCCGCGGGCAAGAGCTTCAAGCAGACGGATATCGAGCTCGAGAAGATGAACTACCTGGTTGAAGGCGTGCTCGGCTCCGTCTGAATCATGCTGCTTCGAGCCTGAAGGCTTCAGACTGCCCGTCCCGTATGCGCTCCACGGCCAATGACATCCTGCTGCCGGTCGCGGCTATCCTGGCTGCACTGCTGCTGTTCGGCGTCTTTGTGTGGTTCGCCGGCGTCAGCCCGCTCGATGTGTGGCTGACCCTGTTCAAGGGCGCGTTTGGCGACTGGTTCTCATGGCAAAACACGCTACAGCGGGCCGCTCCGCTGATGCTGACCGGGTTGTGCGTCGCCTTGCCGGCGCGCGCCGGACTGATCATCATCGGCGGTGAGGGTGCGCTGGTGCTGGGCGGTCTGGCAGGCGCGGCCTTGCCCTCCGTCCTGCCTCTGCCGGCCAACCTGATGGGTACCCTTTTGGTGTGCCTGGCGGGTGCGATCAGCGGCGCGGTCTGGATCATGCTGGCGGGCGGGCTGCGCCAGTACCGAGGTATCAACGAAACCATCAGCAGCCTGCTGCTGGCTTATATCGCCATTGGTCTTTTCAAGCATTTGGTGGAAGGTCCTCTGCGTGATCCGGCCAGCCTTGGCAAACCTTCCACCCACACCCTGGCTGAAGGCTTGCGCATTGGCACCATCGCAGGATCGGACGTGCATTGGGGGCTGGTGATGGGCGTGCTCGCCTGTATCTCCCTGGGCTTATGGCTGCGTTGGACCGCCTCGGGCTTTGCCATGCGCATCGTGGGTGGCAATCTTCGCACGGCGCAACTGGTGGGCCTGCCAGCCACACGCCTGATCCTGACGGCCTGTGCTTTGGGGGGCGCCTGCGCCGGCCTGGCCGGTGCGGTGGAAGTGGCAGCGGTGCATAACAGCGCCAACGCCTCGTTGATCGCGGGCTACGGCTACGCGGGCATCCTGGTTTCGTTCATTGCGCGGCACAACCCGATCGCGATCATTCCGGTGGCGGTGCTGTTTGGCGGCTTCGGCGCGGCGGGCAGCCTGTTGCAGCGGCGGCTGGGCTTGCCCGACGCCTCGGTCATGGTGCTGCAGGGCATTGCCTTTGTGTTGATCCTGGCGAGTGAGGCCTTGCGCGACACCGAGTGGCGGCGCTTGCTGGTGCGGCTTCGCGGGCCCGCCGAAGCCAGCCCAGCGCAAGTGGCGATGGGAGACAAGATCGCATGAGCACGGATCAATGGGTGGCGCTGGTCGCGGCTATCGTCGGTGGCGCTTTGCGCGTCGGCACGCCCTATCTGTTCGTCAGTCTGGGCGAGTGCCTGACGGAGAAATCCGGCCGCATCAACCTGGGTCTGGAAGGTGTGCTGGTGCTGTCGGCGATGGCCGCATTTGGCGGTGCCTACCTGACTGGATCGTCCTGGCTGGGTGTGCTGGCGGGTGCGCTGGCCGGCACCCTGCTGGCGACGCTGCACGGGCTGCTGTGCTCGCTGCCGCGGGTGAACGACGTTGCCACCGGCATTGCGCTGATGCTGCTGGGTACGGGCCTGGCCTTCTACCTGGGCAAGCCGCTGATCCAGCCACAGGCGCCGCAAATTATGGTGCTGCCGCTGGGCAACTGGAGCGACTCGCCGGTCATCCAGTCGGCCTTGCGGGTGAATGCATTGATGCCTCTGGGTCTGGCGCTGGCCGTGGCGCTGTGGTGGGCTTTTGCCCGCATGCGCTGGGGCCTGCTGGTACGCCTGGCCGGGGACTCGGCCGATGCGACGCGGGCACTGGGCTATTCCGTATCCGGCATCCGCATCGCCGCCACGGCGGCAGGCGGGTTTCTCGCCGGTCTGGGGGGCGCCTCGTTGACGCTGTTCTACCCGGGTAGCTGGAACGAAGGCATTTCAAGCGGCCAGGGTCTGATTGCTGTCGCGCTGGTGATCTTTGCGCGCTGGAGCCCGTTGCGCTGCGTTGGCGCGGCACTTCTGTTTGGTGGCGCCGGGGCGATCGGCCCGGCGCTACAGTCGGTTGGCATCGGCTGGGGCTACCACCTGTTCAACACGGTGCCCTATGTGCTGACCCTGGTGATTCTGGTGCTGACCTGCAAACCCGGGAGCGTGGCGGCGGGCAGCCCTGGTGAACTCTCATCGACACATTGAAGGAGAAAGACATGAGTGGTCTTGGTGGACTGAACAAATCGCAGCACGGGGTCGTGATCGGCCTGGTGCAGTTGCAGTTGCCGGTGGTGAAGACGCCGGCCGATCTGGCGGCGCAGACCCAACGCATCTGCGACTTGGTGGCCAAGGCGCGTCGCAACCAGGCCACGATGGACCTGGTGGTGTTTCCGGAATACGCGTTGCATGGCCTGAGCATGGACACCGATCCGGCCATCCTGTGTGCGCTCGACGGGCCCGAAGTCTCGGCCTTCATGCGGGCTTGCGTCGACCACCGCATCTGGGGCTGCTTCTCGATCATGGAGGCCAACCCGGACGGCTACCCCTACAACAGCGGTCTGATCATCGACGACAGCGGCGCCATCCGGCTCTACTACCGCAAGCTGCACCCCTGGGTGCCGGTCGAGCCCTGGGAGCCAGGCAATCTGGGCGTGCCGGTGTGTGACGGTCCCAACGGCAGCAGGCTTTCGCTCATCATCTGCCATGATGGGATGTTCCCGGAAATGGCGCGCGAGGCCGCTTACAAGGGTGCTGAAATCATCCTCCGCACCGCGGGCTATACGGCGCCGATCCGCCACGCCTGGCAGATCACCAACCAGGCCAACGCGTTCTGCAACCTCGCGTACACCGCCAGTGTCTGCATGTGCGGCAGCGACGGCACATTCGACTCGATGGGCGAGGCGATGTTCTGCAACTTTGACGGCACCGTGCTGGTGCAAGGCGGCGGTCGACCCGACGAGATCGTCACCGCCGAATTGCGGCCCGACCTGGTACGCGAGGCGCGCGCTGGCTGGGGTGTGGAGAACAACCTGTACCAGCTCTACCACCGCGGCTATGTGGCGGTGAAAGGCGGTGCACAGGACTTCCCCTACAGCTACATGCGGGACATGGCCGCGGGCCGCTACCAACTGCCATGGACGGTGCAGGTCACCGACGGCACAAGCTGCGGTTTTGCGCCGCCGCTGCGCAGCTACAAGGGCCCCGAAGAGCATCCCCTGGTCCCCGGCGCACAGCCATTCAGCGCCGAAAAAACGGCAGGCTGACGATGGCGCGTTTCGTCAATGCCAATCCTTACGCCTGGCCCTGGAACGGTGCCCTGCGTGCGGACAACACGGCGCTGGTCGTGATCGACATGCAGACCGATTTTTGCGGCCCGGGCGGCTACGTGGACGTGATGGGTTACGACATCTCACTGACCCGCGCGCCGATCTTACCGATTGCCCGCCTGCTGGCGCGGCTGCGTCGGTTGGGGTTTCACATCCTGCACACCCGCGAAGGTCACCGACCCGACCTGTCGGACCTGCCTGCCAACAAGCGCTGGCGCTCGCGCCAGATCGGCTCCGACGGCACTGGCATCGGTGACCCCGGCCCCTGCGGGCGCATCCTGGTGCGCGGCGAGCCGGGTTGGGAGATCATTCCCGAGCTGGTGCCCCTGCCCGGCGAGGTGGTGATCGACAAGCCGGGCAAGGGCTCGTTCTATGCCACCGACCTGGACCTGGTGCTGCGCACCCGCGGGATCGAAAACCTGATCCTGACGGGCATCACCACCGACGTGTGCGTGCACACCACGATGCGCGACGCCAACGACCGGGGCTATGAATGCCTGCTGCTGTCCGACTGCACCGCCGCCACCGACCCCGCCAACCACCAGGCGGCGCTCAACATGATCACCATGCAGCACGGCGTGTTCGGCGCGCACGCGGCCTCCGGCGCCGTGCTGGACGCGCTGGCTTCGCTCTAGGCGCAACCCAAAAAATCCATGTCTGCCCTCCCTGACATCCCGTCTCACCCCATTGGCGGCTTGCCCACGGCCTGCGGCGCGCTCACGCTGGAGACCCTGCGGTTGACCAAGCGTTTCGGCGGCTTTACCGCCCTGGACAGCGTTTCGATGCGGGTGGAGCCGGGCACGGTTCACGCCCTGCTGGGCGAGAATGGCGCGGGCAAGAGCACCCTGGTCAAATGCGTGGCCGGTTTCCAGCGTGCCGAAGAGGGCAGCATCCTGCTTGACGGGCGCGAGCACGATATCGCCAACCCCGTGATCGCCCGCGGCCTGGGCATCGGCATGGTCTACCAGCACTTCACGCTGGCGCCGGGCATGACGGTGGCCGAGAACCTGTTGCTGGCTGGTGGCAAGACGCCGGCATGGATCGACTGGCGGACGCAGCGCGCCGAACTCCATGCCTTCCTGGCGACCACCCCTTTCAGGCTGGACCTCGATGCCCGTCCGGCCGGGCTCGCGGCGGGCGAAAAGCAGAAGCTCGAACTGCTCAAGCAGCTCTACCTCAAACCGCGCCTGTTGATTCTGGACGAGCCCACTTCGGTGCTCACGCCGCAGGAGGCCGACGAAGTGCTGGGCCATGTCCGCGAGTTCGCGCGCAGCGGCCAGTGCAGCGTGATCATCATCACCCACAAGTTTCGCGAGGTGATGGCCTACGCCGACAGCGTGACCGTGCTGCGCCGCGGCAAGGCGGTGCAGCACGGCCGCGTCGCCGACGCCACGCCCGCCCTGCTGGCTCAGGCGATGATGGGCGAAGCCGCCGCACCTGCCGGCCCTTCTGAGGCAGATCGGGCGGCAACTCCTGAAAGACCTCCGAGCGGCGCAGCCAGGAAGGATTCCAGCGCCCTGCAGGTCGAAGGCCTCACCGTGATGAGTGACCGCGGCACGTTGGCCTTGCATGGGTTGAGTTTTGCCGTCAAGCCGGGTGAAATCCTCGGCGTTGCCGGTGTCTCGGGCAACGGCCAGCGTGAACTTGTCGAAGCGCTGGTGGGACAGCGCCCGCGGCTTGCCGGGCAGGTGCGCGTGATGGGCGTGCCCTATGCCGCCACGCGCGCAGAAAACCGCCGCCTGAAGGTGCGAAGCCTGCCCGAGGAGCCCTTGCGCAATGCCTGCGTGGGCGAGCTCAGTGTGGCCGAGAACATGGCGCTGCGTGATTTTGACCAGCTCCCGTTGGCGTACCGCGGGCGCTGGGGCGGCGTGCTGCGGTTTCAGGTCTGGCGCAGCCGCGCACGCGCCTGGATTGCCCAGTACGGTGTCAAGACGCAGGGCGAGGGCGCGCCGATTCGCAGCCTGTCGGGCGGCAACGTGCAGCGCGCCGTGCTGGCGCGGGAGCTGGCGGGCGAGATCAATGTCCTGATCGCGGCCAACCCGGTGTTCGGGCTGGACTTCGCTGCCGTGAGCGAAATCCACACCCGCCTGCGCCAGGTTCGCCAGCGGGGCGCGGGGGTGCTGCTGATCAGCGAAGACCTTGACGAATTGCTGGAACTGGCCGACCGTATCGTTGTGATGAGCGAAGGGCGCGTCGTGTTCGAGACCACGGCTGCCGCGGCCGACCGGCAGGTGCTCGGTGCCCACATGGGTGGCGGCCACCTTGAACCCGGACCCAGCCAGTCAACCGAACCCCCCTTGTCATTGCGGCCCTGAACCGCAATCCACGCCGCAAGACCCACCATGCAACTGGCCGCCAACCCTTTCCCCTTCGCCTTCAGCGTCGAACGCACCGCGCTGGTCATCATCGACATGCAGCGCGATTTCATCGAGCCCGGCGGCTTTGGCGAAACACTGGGCAACGATGTGTCGCTGCTCGCCAGCATCGTGCCGACCTGCAGGACGGTGCTGATGGCGTGGCGTGCCGCCGGAGGCTTGGTAGTGCACACCCGCGAGGCGCACGCCGCCGATCTGTCCGACTGTCCGCCGGCCAAGCGCAACCGGGGCAACCCCAAGCTGCGCATTGGCGACCAGGGGCCCATGGGTCGCATCCTGGTGGCCGGTGAGCCTGGCAACCAGATCATTCCCGACCTGACACCGGTGGCGGAAGAGATCGTGATCGACAAGCCGGGCAAGGGGGCGTTTTATGCGACACCGCTGCAGGCCATGCTGCGGCAACGGGCCATCAGCCATCTGGTTTTCATGGGCGTGACCACCGAAGTGTGTGTGCAGACCTCCATGCGTGAAGCCAATGACCGGGGTTACGACAGCCTGCTCCTGGTGGATTGCACCGAAAGCTACTTCCCTCATTTCAAGGCGTCGACCATCCAGATGATCCAGGCCCAGGGCGCCATCGTGGGCTGGACGGCGTCCAGCAAAGCGTTGCTACAGGCACTGACCGGCCAGCCGGCTTGAGCAATACTGATAGAGTTCGTGTTGATGTCCACTCTGATCCGCCGACCTGCCACTGCTGCCGACGCGACTGCGCGCCGCTCGCGCGCGGATGAAGTGTATGAACAGCTCAAGGGTGATGTCGGCCAGTTCAAACTGGTGCCGGGTGATCGCTTCACGGAAAACGAAATCAGCGAACGCCTGGGGGTGTCACGCACACCGGTTCGCCAGGCCCTGTTCAGGCTCCAGCAAGAAGGCTATGTGGAGGTTCTGTTTCGCAGTGGCTGGCGCGTGCTGCCTTTTGACTTCGACAAATTCGAGCAGCTCTATGACCTTCGCATGGTGCTGGAAACTGCGGCGGCCCACCGGCTCAGCGACGATGGTCTGCACCGTGGTGGAGCGGTGAACCGAGCGCTGCTTGATGAACTGGCGGCGATCTGGCTGGTACCGTCGGCGCAGCGAAGCTCGGATACCCTGCAGGTGAGTCAGTGGGACGAAGCCTTTCATTGCGCCCTGGTGACGGCGGCCGGCAACGCCGAAATGGCGCGGGTGCACCGCGACGTGACCGATCGCATCCGCATCATCCGCCGGCTCGATTTCACCAAGCAGGCCCGTATTGAGGCGACCTACGACGAGCACGCCAAGATCCTCAAAGCGATCCAGCGCAAGCGGGGCGAGCAGGCGGCCATGTTGCTGCGCACCCACATCGAGACCAGTCAGGCCGAGGTCCGCAAAATCACGCTGCACCAGGTGCACATGGCCCGCCAGGGCGGGGCGGGTTGACTCGCATTTGTCACGTGCTTCGGCTCAGCCCTGCCGACGACCCCAATCCATGATGATGCGATGCAACTGGGTCACGCCATCGGTCAGGGCGGCGGGGCCGGGTTGCAGGATGTCGGCGGACTTGATTTCATGCAACTGGCGGTCTTGCACGGCGCTGACTTTTTCCCAGCCCGGTCGTGCCGCCACTTTTTCGGGCCGAAATTTCTTGCCGCACCAGGAGCCGATGATGATGTCGGGATTGCGCCGCACGATCTCTGCCGGGTCGGCAATGATCCGGTTCTTGCCCAAGGATTGAATTGCCAATTCCGGAAAACAGTCATCGCCGCCGGCCATTCCGATCAGTTCGGAGACCCAGCGAATGGCGCTGATGGGCGGCTCGTCCCATTCCTCGAAGTAGATTTTCGGACGGCGTGCCAGGCCACTGGCGGCGTCGGCCAGCGCCACCAGTTGGCGCTGCATGTCTCGAATCTTTTCAAGACCCAGCCGCTCCTGCCCCAGCATGGCCGCCACTTGGTACAGAACGGAAAAGATCTCGTCCACGCTGCGCTGGTTGAACACCGTGACCTGAACGCCATGGCGAATCAGCGCCGCGGCAATGTCGGCCTGCAGATCGGAAAAACCAAAAACACAATCGGGGCGCAAGGCCAGAATCTTGTCGATGTTGGCGCTGGTGAAAGCGCTGACCCGTGGCTTTTCGTCCCGCGCACGGCGTGGCCGCACCGTGTAACCCGAAATGCCGACGATGCGGTGTTGCTGTCCCAGCAGGTACAGCCACTCGGTCGTCTCCTCGGTCAGGCAGACGATGCGCCGCGGTCCTGGCGCGAGCGCAAAACGTTCAATCATTGAGCCAGTCACCGGCAGCTCCATTGCGAATGATGGTCCACCGTTCAAGACCTGTTCAGCCGCGGCGACTCACCGACAGGCTTTGCATGGCCCGGCCGACCAGGCCATGAACGTCATAGAGCGCCGATTCAGCAAGCCCGCCGCCGCTGGGGCCCAGGTGGGTGCGGGCATCCAGGCAGATCCATTCACCCCGAGGCTTGCGCAGCAGATGGAGGGTCAGGTCCGAATTGACAAAGCTGTAGCGCTCGAAGTCCAGAATCGCGCTGATCCCGTTGCCCGAATCGGCGGCCACGGCAACGCGCTGGTAGTCGCTTGGCGACTCGCCATCCAGCAGCGGGTGGCGCAGGCGGAACCAGACGGCGCAGGGGCCGTCGAACATGCGGCCACGCGCCAGCCGGGTCTCGACCAGGTCGGCGTAACCGGTGTGCGTGCCGGCAAATGGGAATACGCAGCTTGCCGATTCCTGCGGACCTTGCGGCGCCAGCGGCAGCGGATGGCCCGGCAAGCCGTCCGGAATGGGCAGGTCGTTCTCGCGCTGGGCCAGGGCGGTGAAGCGCGCAACTTCTTTCCCCGCAGCCATCAGTCGCGCCGAAAAATGACCGGCGTTGCGTCCGGCGTAGTCGGTGGCGACCTCGATCGCGACCTCGCCAATGGGCACCGGACGCAGCAGGTTGGCGGTCAACCGTGCGATGTGGGTCAAGCCATGCTTTGCCGCGGCCTGTTCCATGGCGCGGCACACCAGGGCGATCGGCGGTCCGGCGTGCTGGTGCTCCGGATGCCAGGGGCCGCGCGTGAGCACGCTGGCGCGGTAGGCGCCGCTGCCCAGCCATTGGTAGGCGCTGACGGGTAGGGCGTCGCTGCGGCTGGTCAAGCCAGGCTCCGGTCAAGTGAAGCGACGGCGGCGCCGGTCGGCAGGCAAATAGCGATGTTTTCCAATTTCTGTTTCCAAGGCCATGATGAGCGCGACTTTAGCGCACCGACCTCAGGCCGGTCGGGACATGAAGGCAGCCGAGGTCAGTGCGGCTCCAGTGTTTCTGCTTGACGCTGGGTCGCACCAGAGGTGTTGCGCTGGCGACGAAAGTGAAGGACGGCCAAACATAGCGATGCCAGCTGCAGTGCCGAGCAAAAATAGAACGGCGCGCCAATGCGCCAGTCACCCCTTGGGTAGTGCGAAACCAGGGCCAGCAAGGGCGCTGCCAGCATCGGCGCCAGCACCGCCATCAAGCTGTTGAGCGAGCTCACGGCACCCAGCGTCTGGCCCTGGCTGCGGCTGTCCGCCGCTGATGAAATCAGGCTCTGCACCGATGCGGCCACCGTCACGCCAAAGATATTCACGCCGATGACGACGTACATCATCCAGCCCTCGGTCGCGGCACCCCACAGGGCGCAGGCCAGCGCCGACGAGATCAGGCCCAGGATGGCCAGGCGCTGCGGGGAAAAGCGCTTCAGCAGACGTCCCAGCAGGAACCCCTGCACGGCGACCGACACCAGGCCCACCATGGCCAGCGACCAGCCATTCTCCAGCGGGCCCCAGCCAAACTTGAAGCTGCTGTAGAGCACCCAACTGGTGTACAGCACAAACTGCGCCAGCCCGCTGAAGGCGACCACGCCGACCAGCGGACCCACCCCCCTGAGCTGCGCCAGCTTGCGCAGGGAAGCCACCGGGTTGGCGGAGCGCCAGTTGAACGCTTTGCGCTGCGCGCTGGGCAAGGACTCCGGCAGCACAAAATAGCCGTACAGCAAATTGACCATGGCCAGAACCCCGGCGACGAGAAACGGTAACTGCAAGTTGATGGCGCCCAGCAGCCCACCCATGACCGGGCCGATGATGAAACCCAGCCCCATCATGGCACCCAGCAAGCCGAAGCGTTTGGTCCGCTGCTCGGGCGGCGTGATGTCGGCCACGTAAGCGTTGGCGATGGCGGCATTGGCCTGCATGGCACCGGTCGCCACCCGCACGGCGATCAAGACCCACAAAGCGGTGGCCAGCGCGGTGCCGAAAAAGCTGACGCCCAAACCCAGAAAACCCAGCAGCAACACCGGCCGTCGACCGAAATGGTCGGACAGGGCACCCAACACCGGCGACATCAGGAAATTGGAAAAGCCGAAGGAGAAGGCGATCACGCCGTACCAGTAAGCCTGATCGGCTTTGGAGGCGGAGAAGCTGCCAACCAGCGCCGGCAGCACCGGAATGATCAAGCCGATGGCCACCATGTCGAGCAGCACGGTCAGCATGATGAAGGGCATCGCGGCGTCACGCGAGCGCAGGGTCTTAAGCATGGCGGGCGTCCTGAACCGACCCGTCGGCAGCGCTCTGAAAGGCTGGCTCGGCCAGCTGGTGCAGGTGCGCCTGCACGTCGCTTGGCCATGACGCCAGCAGCGCGTTGAACTTGCTGCGGTCGGCGGCAAAAAGCGCGCGCGCCGCTTCTTCAAAACCATCCAGATTGCCGGCCATGGCGGACATGAACCGGTAGGCTGCCGTTTGCGCCTGGCGAACGCTGTCGCTTGTCAAACTGGCCCGCTTTGCCTGCTCCACCAGCTTGCGCAGGGCGACCGAGGCGCCGCCGGGCTGGCTGCTCAGCCACTCCCAATGGCGCGGCAGCAAGGTCACCTCGCGCGCCACCACACCCAACCGCGGCCGGCCCGGCCCGGCCGGCGCGCCGCGCCGCGGCGTTTCATCGGCTGGCGGTGTCGCCTCTTTGGCGGACGCATTGAGCCGGCGCAACATCTGGGCCGGGGTGCCGCGGCAATCGAAATCGATCAGTTCGCTGGTCGCGGCATGGAATACCAGTATTCTGGCCAGCGGGTGCGCGTCGGAGATTTCCTTGACCTTGAGCGCCACCGCCGGGAGCGGGCCGGCCGCTATTTTCTGATTGCCATCAAAGGCGATGTAGGAGGGAACTGATGGGTCCACTGGGGTCTTTCTTCGGACATTGAAGGAGTGCAAATTGTACCCGGATAAAACATACTTTAACTATATTACCCGGATTTAATGTAACGGTTTCAATTTTGTCCTGTTTTCAATGGTTTCTGGTGCTTAAAAACGTCGACCCGATGTCCGGCTACTGGTTGCATCACAGCAAGGAAGCCCGACTCCAGCCAAAATGGTGATTTCAAAGGAGAAGCACGATGCAAACACGCCGACTGGGTCAATCCGCCCTCCAGGTTTCAATGCAGGGACTTGGCTGCATGGGCATGTCCGAGTTTTACAGTGGGCGCGACGACGCGGCATCCATCGCCACCATCCACCGCGCGCTGGACCTGGGCGTCAATTTCCTCGACACCGCCGATATGTATGGCGTCGGCAAAAATGAGGAACTGGTCGGCAAAGCCATCGCCGGCCGCCGTGATGGCGTCATCCTGGCGACCAAATTCGGCAACATGCGGGGCCAGGACGGCTCCTTCAGAGGCGTCAACGGACGGCCCGACTACGTGCGTGCCTGCTGCGATGCCAGCCTCAAGCGCCTGGGCGTGGAGGTCATCGACCTCTATTACCAGCACCGCGTGGACCCCAATGTGGCTATCGAAGACACGGTCGGGGCCATGGCTGAACTGGTGCAAGCCGGCAAGGTGCGCTATATAGGCTTGTCCGAAGCTGCCCCCAACACGATTCGACGCGCCCATGCGGTGCATCCGATCACCGCCTTGCAAACCGAATATTCGCTCTGGAGCCGTGAGCCCGAGGAGGAACTGCTGTCCACGGTTCGCGCTTTGGGTATCGGTTTTGTCGCCTACAGTCCCCTGGGTCGCGGTTTTCTGACCGGTGCCTTCAAGACGCCCGATGACTTTGCGCCGGACGACTACCGCCGTCATGCGCCGCGCTTTCAGGGAGAGAATTTCCAGAAGAATCTGGCCCTGGTGGAAGAAGTTCAGGCCATCGCTGCCGGTCTGGCTTGTACGGCGGCCCAATTGGCCCTGGCCTGGGTCATGGCGCAAGGCACCGACATTGTTCCCATCCCCGGCACCAAGCGCATCCCTTGGCTGGAGCAAAACATCGCGGCCAATGAGCTGGTGCTTTCACCCCAAATTCTCGCGCGCCTGGACAGTGTCATGCCCGCCGGTGCCGCCATCGGGCAGCGCTACATGCCGGCGTCGATGCAGATGCTCAACCTCTGAGGCGCTGACCGCGAGCGACCGGTTCGCATTGGCGACTCAGGCGGTTTCGGGCAGGATGAGCCTGCCGGAAGTTTTTTTCTAGGCCAGTTCGAGATCGCCCGACTGGATGCGTTTGACACCCTTGGCGCTCATCTGCTTCCAGGCCGCCGCGAGCGAACCGTTGAGATCGATGGCACGGGTTGCATCCTCGATCACATAGGCCTCGAAGTCGAACTTGCGCGCGTCCATGGCAGTCCAGGCTACGCAGAAATCGGTCGCCAGGCCAGTCACGAACACGGTTGTGATACCGCGCTGCTTCAGGTAACCGGCCAGCCCGGTTGTCGTCTTGTGGTCGGCTTCCTCAAAAGCGGAGTAGCTGTCCACATTCTTGTGATAGCCCTTGCGCACAATGATCTGGGCGGTCGGCAGCTTGAGGTCCTTGTGCAGGGCGGCATCGTCAGTGCCCTGCACGCCATGATCGGGCCACAGGACCTGCGTGCCATAGGACAGCTCGGTCGTCTCGAAAACCTTCTTGCCCGGATAACTGCTCGCAAAAGAAGCGTGGCCCTGTGGGTGCCAGTCCTGCGTCAGCACGATGTTCTCAAAGGCACTGGCCAGCTTGTTGATGACAGGCACCACCTCGGCACCTTTGCCAACCGGCAGCGTGCCACCGTCGACAAAGCAGTTCTGCACATCGACCACGATGAGCGCCGCAGTATGCGATGGCTTGATCTTGCCTGCGGCCAGAACCGTGCCGGCGAGGCCCGGACCGGGACTTCCCATCAGGCCTACGGTTGCCGATTGCAAAACGCTTCTGCCTTGCGAGCTGTACATGCTTACGCTCCTTGGTGGGGTGGAAAAATGACCGCCATGAATGAAGCCCTCATACGCTCAGATAAGCGCGTCGCACCTCTTCATTGTGCGAAAGCTCCTTCATGCTCGCCTGATAACGAATCTGTCCCTTCTCGAGCACATAGGCCCGATCAGAGACCAACTCGGCAAAGTGCATGTTCTGCTCGGACAGCAGAATGCTCACGCCTTGCGCCTTGAGTGCCAGGATCATGTGGGCCATCTGCTCCACAATCACCGGCGCCACGCCCTCGGAGGGTTCATCCAGCAGAACCAGATAGGGGTTTCCCATCAAGGTGCGTGCGATCGTCAGCATCTGCTGCTCGCCGCCACTCATGCTGCCACCCATCCGGTTGCACATCTCACCCAGGTTCGGAAACAACTCGAACAGGCGCTCGCACGTCCACAATGGCGCCGCGCTGCCGTCCGCCCACTGGCGCGCGCGTTGCTGGCCAACCATCAGGTTTTCCATCACCGTCAGATCGGTAAAGATGCGACGGTCTTCCGGCACATAGCCCAAACCCAGGCGCGCCGCCTGATGCGGTTCACTGCGGGAAATATCCTGACCCAGAAACGTCACCGTGCCGCGCCGCTTGGACAGCATGCCGATAAGGGCCTTGAGCGTCGTCGATTTGCCGGCGCCATTGCGCCCCATCAGTGCCACGACTTCACCGCGCTGGACCTTGAGGTCCACGTCATAAAGGATTTGCGCCGCGCCATACCAGGCGGCCAGGCCACGGGCCTCGAGCAATGTGGTACTGGTAGCGGCCATCATGCGTTCTCCCCAGCCACTTCGGCGCTCAATCTCTCAAAGGTTTTGCCGCTGCCGAAGTAGACCTCCTGCACCTTGGGGTGATCACGGATTTCAAGCGGCGCGCCCTCGGCGATGAGGCGGCCCCGTGCCAGCACGATCATGCGGTCGGCATAGGCGAACACCACGTCCATGCTGTGCTCCGTGAACAGCACCGCGATATTGCGGTCAATGACCAGCTGTTTGGTCAGCGCCATCAGTTCGTTGCGCTCCTTCGGGGCCATTCCCGCGGTCGGTTCGTCCATCAACAGCAGCGCCGGGTTATTCGCCATGGCGATCGCCAGCTCCACGCGCTTGACGTCGCCGTAGGCCAGCACGTTGCACGAGCGCTCCGCCTGCGCTTTCATGCCGACCTGCTCCAGCACGGCCAAGGCGTCATCGCGCCGGTAGTCGGTGGCACGTCGCCACATCGAGAATAGCTTCCCGTCCTGAGACAGCAGCGCCATCTGCACGTTTTCAACCACTGTCAGCGAGGCAAAGGTCTCCGCAATCTGGAAGGTGCGGCCAACGCCGCGCCGCCAGATCTCGCGCGGCTTGCGCCCCACCAGTTCCAGCCCGTTGAGCTGGATCGAGCCGCTGTCGGCACGCAACTGCCCGTTCACCATGTTGAATGTGGTGGATTTGCCGGCGCCATTGGGGCCAATCAGTGCCAGCAACTCTCCCGCAGCCAGGTCAAAATGAATGCCGTCCACGGCCCGCACGCCACCAAACGATTTGCCAAGACCAGTGACCCGCAACAGCGGCACGGATGATGTTGGGGCGATGGCTGTCATGCGCCGGTCTCCTGTTTTTCCCGGCGGCGATCGGCCAATTGCTTGACGAAACCTGCAATTCCCTGCGGGAACAACAGCACCAGAATGATGATGATGGCACCCAGCATGGCGCGCCAGTAATCGGTATTGCGGGCCACCGTGTCATGCAGCCAGGTGAAGGTGACGGCACCGACAACCGGCCCGGCCAGCGTCTGGATGCCGCCCAGCAAGACCATCACCAGGCCATCCACGGACTTTCCAACGGACAGGGTTTCGGGCGATATGCTGCCTTTGGAAAAGGCATAGAGCGCGCCGGCCAGTCCGGCAAAGGTACCGGCAATCATGAAGGCCAGCCACTGCATCCGCTTGACGTCGATGCCGATTGCATCAGCACGCAACACGGAATCGCGTCCGGCGCGCAAAGCGTAGCCAAAGGGCGAGAACAGGATGCGACGCAGCAGCAGGACACCGGCGACGACCATGAACAAGGTAAGGTAGTAGTAGTTCTGCTTGTCGGCCAGCCACTGGGCCGGCCAGACACCGGTCAGGCCGTTGCTGCCGCCGGTGAAGCTATCCCACTGGTACGTGATGGCCCAGGTGATCTGGGCGAACGCCAGTGTCAGCATGGCCAGGTAGACGCCCGACAGGCGCACTGCGAACCAGCCGAAGATCAGGGCGCCAAGCGCTGACACGAGCGGCGCCACCAGCAGGGAAACCTCCATTGGCATGCCGGTGCTGCGCACCAGCAGCGCTGCGCCGTAAGCACCCAGGCCGAAGTAGGCGGCATGCCCGAACGAATGCATTCCGGCAGGTCCCATGATGAAGTTCAGGCTGGCCGCAAACAGGGCGGCCACCAGCAGGTCGATCATCAGCACGACGGTGTAGGGGGAGCCGGCGGTGACGGCCGGCAACGCGACCAAGGCCAGGCCCAGCAAGGCGGCGGCAATGAGGTAAGTCTTGCTGGCGCGACGCAGCGGCTCTTCGGGGAGCCCGACGTAGCGGCTGGGCGCCTGGGGGCGCCCCATCAAGCCCCAGGGGCGGGCCACCAGCACGGTGGCCATCACCAGAAATTCGACCACCAGGGTCAGTTTTGAAAACGAAAGGCTGATGCCCGCAATCTCCACCACACCCAGCCAGATGCAGACCGCCTTGATTTCTGCAATCAGCAGGGCCGCTGCATAGGCGCCGGGAATGGACCCCATGCCGCCCACCACCACCACGACAAAGGCGGCGCCGATGGTGTTCAGGTCCATCTCCATGCTGGCGGGCTCGCGCGGCAGTTGCAGGGCGCCACCCAGGCCGGCCAGCAACGCGCCGAGTGCAAATACGGCCGTGAACAACCAGGCCTGATTCACCCCAAGGGCGCTCACCATTTCCCGGTCCTGGGTTGCGGCCCGAACCAGCGTGCCCCAGCGCGTGCGGGTCAGCAGCAACCAGAGCAGGCCCAGCACGACCGGGCCGACCACGATCAGGAACAGGTCATAGGACGGAAAGGAACGCCCCAGGATTTGCACCGCGCCCGAGAGTCCGGGCGCCCGGGGACCCAGCAGTTCATCAGGACCCCAGAACCAGAGCACGGCATCCTTGATGACCAGCACCAGCGCAAAAGTGGCCAGCAGCTGGAACAGTTCGGGCGCCTTGTAGATGCGCCGCAGCAGCAGCATTTCAATCAGCGCACCCAGCACGCCAACGGCAACGGCCGCCAGCAGCAGAGCCGGCCAAAACCCGAGTCCGGTGCCCAGATGGCTCACCAGGGTGTAGGCCATGTAGATACCGACCATGAAGAACGAACCGTGCGCAAAATTCACGATGCGCGTGACGCCAAAGATCAGCGACAGACCGGCCGCCACCAGGAACAGAGACGAGGCACCCGCCAGCCCGTTAAGCAATTGGGCCAAAAAGCCTGAAAAATTCATTCCATCCCTTCAATATCATGGGCCTGACCTGGCGCGTTGGGACCGGACCAGAGCCGGTCCCAACGCGAGAAAGCTACCCCGACAAAGCGACTTGATCAGTCCGGCGCGCGCAATTTGGCGACGTCAGCATCGGATGGCAGGTACCTGGCACCATCGAGATAGGTGTAATCGACCATCACGCCCTTGCCGCCATCATTCTTGGTTTTACCCACATAGGCCCCCATGGTGGACTGGTTATCCTGCGCACGGTAGCTGATCTTGCCGAAAGGACTATCGACCTGCAGACCCTTGAAGGCCGCCACCAGTTTTTCTGTTTCACTGCTCTTGGCTTTCTTCAGGCCCGCCACAATCGACTTGACGGCGGTGTAACCGACCACCGACCCCAGGCGCGGATAGTCCTTGTACTTGCCTTGATAGGCGTCCAGGAACGCCTTGTGCTCAGGTGTCTGAATACCGTACCAGGGATAGCCGGTCACGATCCAGCCGTTGGGCGCCTCGTCCTTGAGCGGATCCAGGTACTCGGGCTCGCCGGTCAGCACGCTGACCACCTCGCGACCCTGAAACAGCCCGCGCGTATTGCCTTCACGAACGAACTTCGACAGATCGGCACCGAAGAGCACGTTGAAGATCGCGTCCGGTTTGGCGTCAGCCAGCGCCTGCACCACGCTGCCCGCGTCGAGCTTGCCCAGCGGCGGCGCCTGCTCGGCGACGAACTCCACATCCGGCTGCGCCGCTTTCAGCAACTGCTTGAACGCGGCGACCGCCGACTGGCCGTACTCGTAATTGGGATAGACAACGGCCCAGCGCTTCTTCTTCAACTTGACGGCCTCCGGCACCAGCATGGCGGCCTGCATGTAGGTGCCCGGGCGCAGGCGGTAGGTGTACTTGTTGCCGCTGCCCCAGATGATCTTGTCGGTCAGGGGTTCGCCGGCCAGGAAGAAGAACTTCTTCTGTTTGGCGAAGTCGGCAACTGCCAAGCCGGTGTTGGACAGGAAGGTACCCATCAGGACGTCGACCTTTTCGCGGGAGATCAGCTCTTCGGCGACGCGCACGGCATCGCCAGGATTGGCGTTGTCGTCACGCGTGACCAGTTCGATCTGCTTGCCATTGACACCGCCCGCTGCGTTGGCCTCTGCAATGGCGAGCTCCATGCCCTTCTTGTAGGGTTCCAGGAAAGCGGGCTGCGCCTTGTAGCTGTTGACCTCGCCGATCTTCACGACGCCCTGGGCATGCGCCGATGTCAGAAGAACCAGGGTGGCCGAAAAACTGGCCCAGTGCAGCATCGTTCGTAGCATCTTCATATCAAAAGTCTCCTCAATTAAAAAAAGTAAAACTACCGCCGGCGAATCAGGTTAGGGCCTGTTCACCCTATTTTTACCAGTGCGAACGCGATGAAAAATGCGCCAATCAAGGCGCGTGACAACGGCAAGGCCGGGGCCTTGCCTAGGAGCGCAACGCCGACTGGCACTTTTTTCATCCCGTTCCCTGCGGGTTGTGGCAAAAAAAGCCATGCGCGGCATTGCAAAGCCTTGCCGGGGGCCAACCCCGGCGGCGTTTTGCGCTTTGCGCATGGCATTTTTTGACTCACAACGCATCTCGCAAAAATAGGGTGAACAGGCCCTAGTGCAATCCATCCTGACCCACTATCTCACTCACTTGCAATCCGCCAATGCGCGCCAGCGGTCGCCCGCTGGCCGTAACCACCACCGCCACCACGATTTCATTGGCCCTGGGCGCGTCGCTGACCCGCGCCTCCATGGCGTCAAAGTGGCTGCGCACAAAAGCCGCATCCTTGTGACCCAAAGGCACATCCAGCGCCGTGCCCAGCCCGCCCATCTTCTTGGCCGAAGGCACCAGGGCGGCACCTTTTTCGACCGCCTTGCGCAGCGGCGCCCCCAGCTTGGGGTGCAGGATGGCCGCCGCATGTTCGAGCTCACCGGCTTCGCCAACGATCGCGCCCTTGCCGTAGCTTTGCGCCTGGCTCGGCAGGATGCCCAGGGCCTGCACGCACTTTTGTCCCAACAGGCCGCCGAGCTCTTCACCGATCGCGATCAACGCGTCGAGATTTTCCGCATAGCGCCCGGCAAAAGGGTTTTCAATCACCGCCATGGCCAACGCCCGGCGGGTCGGCGGCTCGACCGGCCGGCCCATCTCGATGCGGGTTTCATCGACTTGGACAATCACTTTTCGAATCTTTGCATTCATGCTATTTCCTTCAATGTTGGAGCGACGGCTGTTCAAGGTCTCAACGCAGTCCGTCCCACCGGCTGATGGCACTGGCGGCGAGGCCACCGACCCGTGCATGGACACGCGCTCCGGTACTCATCGCCAGAATGAAAACAATTTCATCCGACTTGGGCGAGCCCGGAACCCGCACTTCGATGGCGTCAAAATGGCTGCGCACGTAACTGGCATTGATGTGCGTCAGCGGCACATCCAGGGCAGCGCCAGGCCCGGCCACTTTTTTGGTCGACGGCACGATCGCCAAGGCATTTCCCGGTTGCCCCGTTTTCAGCTCGCCCTGCCCCTTGGCATAGGCCTTGGGGTCGCCCCTCCAGCCCAGCAGTTCGCGCATCGCGTAACCGCCCGGTACATGCCACAGCGCACCGTGCTCCAGCTCACCGGCGGCACCCACAATGGCACCTTTGCCGTAACCCTCGATACGCTCCACCGGCACGTTCATCGCCGAGCGCAGGCGCTGCGCCATGTCGACCCCAACCGGTTGCAGTGCCTCCATCATCGGCAAGATATCAGGTTCGTAGCGACCCGCAAAGGGGTTGGTCAGTACCACGGCAATGGCACCGCGCAGCAAAGGCGTGGCGGCAACCGGACCAAATTCGTGGTGAATTTGCTCCACGTGGGTAAAGATTCGTCGAATTTCAATCATTGATTTGACTCCACTGATTTCACGCAAATACCATGCCAGTCTGCCTCTGCGGGAGCCGATTTGCCGCCGTCGGCAGCCACGCGCCGCCGGTGGTCGCAAACTGGTTTTGGCACACCAGTGCGGCAGACCAGATCAAGCCTGCGCCACGCAATTCCCGGGCACGCGTCAGCCCTGCGGACAAGGCCTGGCGCACCAGCTTGGGTTCGAGCCGCGCCACACCCACCGTCACTGGCAGGGCGCCGAGGTCGGTGTCGTCGCTCAGTTCGCAAGCCGGGCTACGTTGGATCCGTGCGTCGGTCAGGTTGACGGCATTGGCAATCACGGTTGCCGCCGCGTCGGCCTGCGCAGCCGTGCCCGCCAGCACCGTCACGCTGTCGGCAATGCCCAATGAAAAACTGCGACCACGCCAACCGCTGGTGGCGATGCCGCGCACTGGCATGGCACTGAAAACTTCAAACTGAGCGTCGGTGCCAATGCCGCTTTGGAGTTCTTCCAGATCCAGGTTGGCCAAATCCGCATACAGACCGATTCGCAACGATTGGCCCGGCGTCAGGTGCAAGGCGATGTCGCCCCCGTTGTTGATCCAGGCGCGCGACACGCCGTCCCGCTCGTAACAGCCGACAAGTTCCTGCGCCACGGCGCCAGCCACGGCGGCCATGGGGGTGATGAAAGCGGCATTGAAAGGCCGACAGGCTTGCCACATGCGCCGGGCGATGGCGCCATGCATGGGGCACTCGGCGCCGACCGGACGACGCAGCACGGGAAGTTCTTGCACCAGTTCATCGAGGATGCCGGTGAAGCGTTGCCAGGCATCCGCGTGCGCCATGGCCATTGCCTCCGCTGTGCCACTGGCTCCGATGATGAGGTCGATCGGACCGTGCTGAAAATGCCAGCGGCCGTTCGGGAGTTGGGTTCGCTGCGCGTTCATGGCGAGTGCATTTCAGCCCAACATGGGCGCCTGCCCCAGCGGCCAGGGATTGCCGATTGGCTGCGGCGCCCACTGCCGTGCCGTGGGTGCACCTTCATCGTGCCAGGCGCCCCGCTCAAGGGCTTCTGTCAAGGTGCGCACATAGTCCATATGGCCTCCCAGCGCGCGGTAGTCATCAAGCTTCATGCAAAACTCAATCGGCGCGATGATCGCCGGTGTCGGCACGGTGCCGAAGCTGTGGTCGGGCATGCGCATGACATCGACCATCACCGTGATGCCGCCGCCAGGCCAGACGTAGGCGGGCGCCCCGCCGCAGGTTACATTGACCAGAGCGCTCTTGATGGCGCGGGTCAGCAGAATCGGGTTTTGGGTCACGCCGGCGCGCAGACTGCCACCGGCACCGGCGAGAAAGAGTACCGTCGAGAGCGACGGTTCACAATTCTCACCAATGCGCTCGACGACACGGCGAACCTCGGCCGGCATCTCCTGCTCGACCGGGCGCAGTTGTTGATCCAGTATGTACCAGCTCGCGTGCTCGCCGGTGGTCGACGTCATTAGCAGGCGCAAACCGGGCCAGGCCTTGTTCGCATCCCAACCTTCGATGATGGACAAGGGATCGGTGAGGTCGGTGCCGCCCCATCCAGTCCCCGGATTGGCGACCTGAAAATAACGTCCGGGCGTGGACTTTCGTCCTTGCATCTTGATCCCGGAGGCGCGCATGTCCAGACAATGACCTGACTGGTGTTCCGTCAGTACACCGGTGATGTGATCGTCAACCACCACCACTTCGTCCACAATACCCGCCAGCTGCTCGGCAAAAATACCGACCGTGGCCGAGCCGCAGCCCAGTCGCATGCGTTTTTCTTCGACACCATTGACAATGGGCGCACGGCCGGCCTGAATCAGAATCTGCGAGCCGCCGTCGATCATGAACTCGACCGCTTGCTTGTTGCCCAACGCGGCCATCATTTCGGCGGTTACGCGTCCCTCCTTCTTGCTGCCGCCGGTCAAGTGATGGACACCGCCCAGCGAAAGCATCTGTGAGCCGTATTCGGCCGTTGTCACATGGCCGACGACTTCACCCTTGCAACGCACGTTGGCCTGCTCAGGGCCAAGGTAGCGGTCGGTATCGATCTTCACCTTGAAACTGCAGTAGCTGAAGATCCCTTCCGTCACCACCGTCACCAGATCAACACCGGCGGCCTGGGATGAGACGATGAAGGGGGCTGGCTTGTAATCGGGATAGGTGGTCGATGCGCCGACGCCGGTAATGAAGACATCGTCGGCGAGCGCGATCTCCGCGCTGGCCGGTGGCGTTGGCGCAATGCTGCCATCAACCGCGATGCGTCCGCCCAGCGGGACCGGCGCCGCCTCGCCGTCAGCCAGGTGACGACGCAACATCAGCACCGGATCGACCCGCACCAGGGTACCGCAGCGGTTTGCATAGCGGTCGCAGGCACCACTGCGGCCGTTCGAGATCTGGCACAGCACCGGGCAGGCATTGCACTCAATCTTGTCGCCGATCAGCCGCTCGCCGCGCGGCCGCAGCGGCTGCGTTGCCTGCGCCGGCGTCGAGGCCTCCATGCCTGGCAAGCCGTCGGTTCTAGTATGTTCGGCCATGATTATTAATGTAGTGTTACCTTAATCAATATGTTGTGCATGCTACATTTTGGAAACTGTAGCATGCGAAAACGGACACGCTATCGGTATTTACCCCTCATCGCGCCAGGATGGCGCCGCGCACGCGATCCGGCGTCGCCGGAATTTGCCGCACACGCACTCCGACGGCGTCGTAAATCGCATTCAGAATGGCTGGCGCAGTGGCCACCAGCGCCGGCTCACCGACTCCTTTGGCACCATACGGTCCGAGCGGCTCCTTGTCTTCGATGATATGAATCGTGATCGGCGGAACGTCGCCCACCGTGGGGATCATGTAGTCGTGCAGATTGTCGGTGCGACCGCTGATGTATTCTTCCATCAGGGCCAGGCCAAGTCCTTGCGCCACGCCACCGTGAATCTGTCCTTCAACCTGCGTCGGGTTGATGGCGCGGCCCACATCATGCGCGGCATGAATGTGCAAAACCTTGACCGTACCGGTTTCGATATCCACCTCAACCTCTGCAATCTGGGCGGCAAAACCGTAGCAGGCATAGGGCACGCCCTGGCCGTTGGCATCGAGCGGCACCGTCGGCGGGTTGAAGTAGCCGCGCCCAGAGATGAGGTCGCCGTGCTCGTTGGCCGGCAGGGCGCCCAGATCCAGGTGTCTTTCAGTTCCCCCCTCGGTGCCGCTAACAACCGTTCCCGCCACGCTCAGCATGGCATTCGGCGCTAGCCCCAGCAACCGCAGCAACTGCTGGCGAATATCCTCGCCTGCGAACCTGGCGGCATTGCCCGAGACGAAAGTCTGGCGCGAGGCCGACGACTTGCCGGCATCCTCGGTCAGATCGGTGTCGCCCATGACCTGGTCGACCAGCGCCACCGGCAGCCCGACCGCGTCGGCAAAAATCTGCGGCATCACGGTGCCGCTGCCCTGGCCGATTTCCTGCGCGCCGTTGTACAGAAACAGCCGGCCATTGCGGCGCAGCGCGCCGGTCATGGTCGACGGATTGGCGATCACCGTGTTTCCGATGCCGTACCACATGCTGGCAATGCCAACGCCGCGTCGCAACACGCCAGCGCCGGCCTCGGCCTGGCGGTTGAAATCCTTGACCATCGCTTGCGCGCCATGCCACGCCGGGCGCAACGCCTCCAGGCACTGCACCATGCCGACACTGGCCGTCAACACCTGTCCCGTGGCGGTGGACTGACCGACACGGATCGCGTTCTTGAGCCTGAATTCGAGCTGGTCCATGCCGACTTTCTGGGCCAATTCGTCGAGCAAGGCCTCGGTCACGATATGGGCCTGTGGCACGCCAAAACCACGGAAAGCGCCGGAGATCGCGTTGTTGGTAAACACCGCCCGCGTCAGTGCCCGCAAGTTTGGAACATGGTAGGGCCCGGTTGAATGCACCGGGACCCGATTGGCGACGGTGGAACCCCAACTGGCGTAGGCGCCGGTGTTGAAATCACCATGAAAATCGAGCGCAGTCAGTTGGCCCTGCGCGTCGCAAGCAAAGCGGGCGCGGATGCGTGACGGATGGCGCTTGGTCGTCGATTGCATGGATTCAGCCCGGCTGTAGACCGTGCGCACCGGCCGCTTCAGAAGCCAGGCTGCCAGCGCCAACAAGGGCTGGACCGAGACGTCCAGCTTGCCGCCAAATCCGCCGCCGATGGCAGAGGGCACGATATGCACCGCATGCTTGGGTAGTTTCAGCACATGTGCCACCTCATCCCGGTCCATCACCGGTGTCTGGGTGCAGACAAAGACGCGTAGGCGCTGCTCGCCCAGCTGATCGAATACTTCGGCATAACCTGCCTCCGGTTCGATGTAGGCGTGCTCAACGTAGCCGGTGCGGTACTCATCTTCCGCCATGAAGGCCGATTCGCGAAGACTGGTCTGCACATCGCCCTTGACCACGCGGCCACGGCACAACACGTTTTCAGGCGCGAAATCGTGCAGCAGATCACCGGTCGCCACCAACGCTTCTTCACTGGTGTCAAGCGCCGCCTCCGGCTGCCAGGTGATCGGGATATCCGACTCGGCAATGGCCTGCACCGCCGCCATGGCGCCGACGATCAGCAGCACCGCCTCGCCCCGCATGCGCACATGGTTTTCCGCCAGAACCGGTTGATCCTTCGGTTCCGGAAACACCGAAAAACTGTTTTCAGGCACATCCTTGGCGCTGAACACCGCGACCACTTGCGGGTGCCGGCGCTTGAAGGAATCCAGGTCGCCGAGCGTGAAGCTGGCCCGGGCATGCGGTGAGCGCACCGTGCGCAGCCACAGGCAATCCGGCGGGTACTGGTCGGCGCCGAACTTCTCCGCGCCGGTGATCTTGGCCACGCCGTCGAGCCGGGCAAGGCGCGCGCCTACAGCCTGACCTGCCTGCGGCTGCGGCAAAACGAATTCACCGCGCGCCACCGCCAGCACCGCTTCGATAATCTTCCGATAACCGGTGCAGCGGCACAGCACCCCGCCCAGGCCATCCTGCACCTGCTGCTCGGTGGGATCAGGATAGCGACGCAGCACGTCGCTGGCAGCCATCAGCATGCCCGGCGTGCAAATGCCGCATTGCGCCGCGCCATGCGCAAGAAAGGCCTGCTGCAGGCGATTGAGCTGGCCGTCGCAGGCCAGCCCCTCGACCGTGGTGACGACCCGGTCCGCGCATTGGCCGACCGCGGTAATGCAGGCGCAAACCTGTTCGCCGTCGAGCAACACGGTGCAGGCGCCGCAATCACCCGCATGGCAGCCGATTTTGGTTCCGGTCAAACCAAGGTCATCGCGCAACACATCCGACAAGCGTTTGCTGGGTGCAGTCAAAACGTCAACCGTCTTGCCGTTCAAATTCAAACGGATAGTCTGCGGCGCTTGAGCTGGCGCCGTCATCTGTAGTGGGTCATTCATGGAGTGCCTCTTCAATGGCTCGCTTAACCAGCGTCAACGCCGCGTCACGCCGGTAGACTCCGCTGCCGCGCACGTCGTCGATCGGCGTCAGCGAAGCGAGGTCAGGCGCCTCGACCAATCCCGACAGGCCGGGCGAGGCCTGCCTGCCGATCAGTTTATGTTCCAGCGTCCGCAGGCGCTGGGCCACCGCCGAGCAGGACCCCACCGCGATCCCGGCATAGGTAATCACGCCGGCGGCGTCGACGTCGATGACAGCGGACACCATGGCGATTGAAATCACCAGGTAGCGCCGGTGTCCAAGCTTGATGAAGCTGGACCTGGCCGCGTTGCGCTTGGGAACCAGGATGCCCGTCACGAGTTCGCCAGGGAGCAGGGCGCTCTTGCGCGGACCCAGCACAAACCCGGTCAGTGGCACGCTGCGCTTGCCAGCCAAGGACGAAATTTCGATTTGCGCATCAAGTGCCATCAGGGCTGGGACGCCATCGGCAGCGGGCGATGCATTGCAGATATTGCCGGCCACGGTGCCGCTGTTTTGCACCTGCACGCCGCCAATTTCCCGCGCCGCCGACTGCAGCCCGCGAAATTGCGCCGGCAGCTTGGCCCGAACCACTTGGCTCCAGGTGACGGTGGCACCAATGCGCCAATGCAAGCCTTCCTCGCCCAGGGTTCGCAATGACGCAATGGCCGTGATGTCGAGAAGGGCCTGCGTGATGGCCTGCCCGCTGCGCGCAGCATAGAAATCAGTGCCCCCCGCCAGCACCGTCAAAGGTGTTGTGGCCAATGCGGTCAAGGCCTCATCAATCGTCTTTGGGCGCAGATAAACACCCGTGCTGTTAGTCAATTTTCAGTCTCCCATGCTGGTCGGTCTTCAGGCGACGCCGAGCACGACGGGGATCGCCGTGGCTGGCGGCGTGTTGCGGCTGCGACCACAGCGCACAATGCCGTCGATCATGACCATGCCAACGCCCGGGATGTCGCCCCGCTGAATGCTGTCAAGGATGTCGCGCCCCGCCGTATGCTGTGCCTTGTCCAAAAACACAAAGTCAGCAGCCCGACCGACTTCGATCAGGCCACAGTTCAGATTGCGGATGCGCGCTGTGTTGCCGGTGGCGAAGCAGAACACCAGCTCGGCCGGAATGCCGCCCAGGCTGGACAGCAAGGCCACCATGCGCAGCATGCCCAGCGGTTGAACACCCGAGCCGGCCGGCCCATCGGTGCCAAGGATGACACGGTGCGGACACTTGAGTTGCAACGCGGCCTGCGCCGCTGCAATAGCCACTTTTTCATTGCCGTTGTGCACGATCTCGATGGCCCGTGACGACTTTTCGCACAGTTCGCAAACATGGGCCTCGGACAAGGCCGTATGACCACCGTTGATATGACCGATGACGTCCGCATCGGCCTCCAGCACCACGTCCTTGTCGATCAGACCCGATCCCGGAATGGAGGGGCCACCGGTATGAATGGTGCTCTGGATGCCGTACTTGCGGGCCCAGCGGACCATTTCCGCAGCCTCGTAGCCAGCCTTGACGGAACCCAGACCCACTTCGCCCAGCAAACTGACGCCGGCGTCGGCCAGATCCTTGAAGTCTTGTTCGACCATGCCTTTTTCAATGATCGGTGCGCCGGCCAAGACCTTGACGCCGCCGGGGCGAAAATTGTCGAACGCGCGCTGTGCGGTAATGGCCAGCGCTTTCAGGCCGACGATATCCTTGGGTCTCCCGGGCAAGTGAACTTCACCCGCGGAGATCATGCTGGTGACGCCGCCGTGCATGGTGGAATCGATCCAGCCACTCTGGTTCTGGCGCGGCGTCCAGTCGCCGAACACAGGATGAACGTGGCTGTCGATCAAGCCCGGAGCGACGCAGGTCTGCTGGGCATCAATCGTGGTCTGAGCCTGCTCCAGGTCGCAGTCCTTGGCTTTGCCAACGGCCACGATCAGGCCGTCGTTCACGACAATCGTGTCCGCGTCGAGAATCGGTTGGTCGATATCGCCAGACAACAGCAAGCCAATGTTCCGGATGACTACCTTGCCTGATTTTTCGGTTGCGCCTTGGGTTGCCATGGGTTTCCTTCTTTAAGGTTGATGAATACGTCAGATGCGACGGCTGCGCGCGGCGGGAAAAGTCACGGCTTCTGCATGACGGTGCGCAGCACCGCGCTGATCACGAAGGTCTGCCACTCTGCCAGGGCCTCTGGCGTCTTCAGGTCTTCGCCGAGAAAGGTTGATAGCGTGTAGCCGTTGGCGATATAGAAGTAGCCCATGGCGGCAATCAGCAGGTAGACATTGCGTGCCGAGACATCGGTTCTGAAGACGCCTTTTCGCGCCCCGCTTTCCAGTAGCTGACGAATGATGTCTATGGCGGGCGACGAGTAGTCCCGGGCGCGCGCCGACTTCGAGATATGTTTGCCTCGATGCAGGTTTTCGGTATTCAGCAGTGTGATGAATTCAGGGTTCTTGTGGTAGTAGGATGCCACGAAGCGAATGATTTCCGTGAGGGATTCAACCGGCTGCTCGATGTCCAGTCGCAATTCCATTTCGGCGTCGTTCATGCGCCGGTACATATCTTCCAGAACCTCGATAAACAAGCCTTCCTTGCTGCCAAAGTAGTAGTAGATCATCCGGTCGAATGATTTTGCGGCCTTCGAAATCTTCTCCACGCTAGCGCCCTCGTAGCCGTAACGGGCAAAGACTTTGGTGGCGGCACGAAGAATGTTGTTGCGGGTTCTGTTGGCTCCGCTTTCTCGAGCGCCGGTTTGATTCGCTGCAGCGCTGCGGGAAGCCGATAAAGGGAGACGCTTGGATTTGGCAGTCATGGCATTGTGATTGAGATTGCGGCTTCGGCTCGCTTAGGTCAAGAAAGAAGTGCGGAGTTCAACGAATGAGATCCGACAACTTGCCACTTTTGTCCTTCCAATGGTCAGCGTCCGGCATGGGGGCCTTGCGCTTGCTGATGCCTTTCCAGCTCGGTAACTGGGCCAATTCAGCGTTCAGCAGGGTCATGTGCCGTTGATCGGCTGGCACGTCTTCCTCGGCATAGATGGCGTTCACCGGGCACTCCGGAATGCAAACCGCGCAATCGATGCATTCAGCCGGATCGATGGTCAAGAAATTGGGGCCTTCGCGAAAGCAGTCGACCGGGCAGACGTCGACGCAATCGGTGTACTTGCATTTGATGCAGGCTTCGGTGACGACATGAGTCATGGGGGGTTCTCACAGACGCTGATCAAGATGGCGGACAATGAGCTGATCCAAACTCTGGTTGACTGCTTTGCCGCGATGGCGCGCCAGATTGCCGGTGGGCGCCAGTGCCTCGTCGTAAAAGAAGGCCGGGAGTTCGTCGTCCTTGTCGGTAAAGCCGGCCAGCTGGTTGAACTTCCATTCCAGTTGCAACGCCTCGAGCCCCATCGTTTTGGGGAACGATTCATCGAGCTGCGTGCCGTGCGCGTCGTTCAGCGCGTCAACGATCAGTTGGGGATGGGTGTCGGTCACGGAGCGTCCGAAGATGCAGAAACCCAGGGAATCCGCTGCTGCCGCTGCCACCTGTGCAGCCAGGCTGACCGCTACCAGATCTTCGGTGCTTTTGCCTTTGCAATCGAAGGCCGGCAGGTTGCCCGCGGTGTGATCCGCACCCTGCGCGGTGAGCATCATGGATATGCCAGTCACTTCGATCACGCGCGGGTCGTAGGCGCTGATGGCTTGGCGTTTGATAACCGGCACGCGCGTGACGCCGTAATGCTTGCCGACCTGGGCGGTGCCCTGTGCCAGCAGGCGGCCACGCTCATTGCCCAGGCGAATATCCTCCAGCGCTGCCGCCATGAAAGCGACATCGCCAAAAGCGCCTTGTCCGGCCTCCATCAGCACTCCCAGCGTGGCGCCGAGTTCTATGGTGTCTATGCCCAAGTCGTTGGCCACGGCATTCAGGCGCGCCACGTCGTCCGGGTCTTGCAATCCGCAGTTGCTGCCCATCAGACCCAGCGTTTCGTATTCCAGCGGCGACACCATTTCCTGGCCCTGCTCGTCAAAGTAGACATTGCTGCACTGAATCATGCAGCCAGGCATGCAATCGTGCGCGGTCTTGCCGCCGCGTGCCAGGTTGCGCTCGCGAATGTAGGTGCCACCCAGCTTGAGTGGGCCGTCTTTTTCCTCCACCAGGCGTCCGACGCTGAAGTTTCGCACCGGCAGGCCGCCGATATAGTTGGTCAGATCGGCCACCATGGCGGTACCCAGGCGTTTGAAATTGTCGATCGCCGGCTCCTGGCCGAGTTTGGCGCCGTATTCGCGGACCGCGCCCATCACCTTCTGACGGTCGTGGAAAGTCGGCATCTTGTGCGTATCGACAACAATGGCCTTGACTTTCTTGCTGCCCATCACGGCGCCAACGCCACCCCGTGCCGCCAGCCTTGAGGGACGTGCGTCGGTATCCGCAAACGAAATGCCGGCCATCAGGCCAAGGTATTCGCCGACCGGGCCGCAGATCGCAAAGCTCGTCTTCTTGCCGTATTTTTCGATCAGCATGCGGGCGACTTCGTTGTTGCCCCTGCCCATGTACGGTTTGGCGCTATCGAACGCAATCTGTCCATCCTTGGTGATGCGGATGACGATCCAGTCGGGCGCTGCGTCGTGCAGGGTGAAGCCCGCGATTTCAAGTTGACCCAGTGCGAAGCCAAAGGTGCCGCCGGCATTGGCTTCCTTGATGCCACCCGTCAGTGGGCTCTTGCATCCCACACTAAGCCGGTTCGCATTGGAGAAATTGGTGCCCGCAAACGGTCCGGCGGAAAAAATCAGGGGATTCAGTGGCGACATCGGATCGACGCTGGCCGCACCCATTTCAAGCAATGTCTTGGCAATCAAGTAACGGCCGGAACGAACAATGGCCTCGCCATGAAGCTCTTCGCATTTAATCGAGCGGTCCACGAGATTGATGTGTAGATACTTGCGCATAATTGAAACGCTCCTGTTTTCGCCATTCTACATCCATCAATGTTGCAATCACTACATTTATGTGTCATGTTTACTACATGGCTGCCTGGCATCAGCGAAGGGCTGGATGACGTCGGCACTTCAGTTCAAGGTCTGCTGTCTAGGGCTCGACAAAAGCACGCTCAATGACGAAGGTGGTAAAGGAGTTGATTGGAGATCAGATCACCTTGCCGGTACAGAGGAGTCGGCGTCCTGCGTGATGCCGCGCAAACTGTAGCCATCGCACAGGCCGGTCCCCGCTTGCTATCATTTGCCGCATAACGAGGAGAACTGTTGCCGATGTCCATGGTCCAGTTGGCGCTGCGTCGCCCCTACACTTTCATCGTGATGGCGCTGCTGAACATGGCGACCGACATCTTCCCGGAAATCAACATTCCGGTGGTCAGCATCATCTGGAACTATGGCGGCCTGTCGGCGCAGGAAATGGGGCAGCGCATCGCCGGTCAGAGCGAGCGCGGCCTGACCACGACGGTCAGCGACATCGAGCACATCGAATCGCAGTCGCTGGCCAGCGTCTCCATCATCAAGGTGTTCTTTCAGCCGACCGCCAATATCCAGACCGCCATCGCCCAGGTGGTGGCGGCGATGCAGACGCAGGTGCGCCAGTTGCCGCCTGGCATCACGCCGCCGCTGGTGATCAAGTATTCCGCTTCCAGCATTCCGGTGGTTCAGTTGGCGCTGTCGAGTCCGACCTTGCCGGAGCAGGCCGTGTTCGACAACGCCGTCAACGTGCTGCGCCCGCAGCTCATCACCATCCCGGGCGCCGCGGTGCCTTATCCCTACGGCGGCAAGAACCGCTTGATCTCGGTTGACCTCGACACCGCAGCCTTGCAGGCGCGCGGCCTGGCGCCGGTCGACGTGGTCAACGCGATCAACCTGCAAAACCTGATTCTGCCGTCCGGCACCGCCAAGTTCGGCGGCACCGAGTACACCGTCAAGATGAATGGCTCGCCCGACGCCATTGCCGGCCTGGGCGACCTGCCGGTACGCACCAGCGGTAGCGTCACCACTTATTTGCGCGATGTGGCGCAGGTGCGCGACGGCTTCCAGCCGCAAACCAACATCGTGCGCCAGAACGGCGAGCGCGGCGTGCTGTTGTCGGTTCTGAAGAACGGCGGCGCCTCCACCCTCGATATCGTCGCCAACCTGAGGGCCTTGCTGCCGCGCGTGGCCCAGGTGCTGCCGCCAGACGTCAAGGTGACAGCGTTGTTCGACCAGTCGGTGTTTGTCAAGGCGGCGGTCAAGGGTGTCGTGCTGGAAGCCGTGATTGCGGCGGCGCTGACCGCCGCCATGGTGTTGCTGTTCCTGGGCAACTGGCGCAGCACCTTGATCATTGCGCTGACCATCCCGTTGTCGATTCTGGCCTCCACTCTGGTGCTGAAGATGCTGGGCGAGACGCTCAACCTGATGACCCTGGGCGGCTTGGCGCTGTCGGTGGGAATTCTGGTCGACCAGGCGATCGTGACGATAGAGAACATCGAGCGTCATTTGCACATGGGAAAGCCCATTGCCGAGGCGATCGAGACCGGCGCCGGCGAAATCGGCGTGGCCGTCTTCGTCTCGACGCTGTGCATCTGCATCGTCTTCGTGCCGCTGTTTTTCCTCTCCGGCGTGGCGCGGTTTCTGTTCGTGCCCATGGCCGAGGCGGTGGTGCTGGCGATGGTTGCGTCCTACCTGTTGTCGCGCACCCTGGTGCCGACGCTGGTGCTGTTGCTGATGGCCAAACAGCAAGGCGCGCCGACCGGCGACAGCCTGCTGCAACGCCTGTACCGCGCCTTCGACCGCCGCTTCGAGCGGGTCCGGCGCGCCTACACGCTGGCGCTGTCGGCCCTGCTGTCGCAGCGGCGCGGTTTTGCCCTGCTGTTCATGGCTTTCTGTCTGGGTTCCTGCTTGTTGTATCCGGTGCTGGGGCGCGATTTCTTCCCCAGTGTCGATGCCGGGCAGATCCGCCTGCACCTGCGGGCACCGACCGGCACCCGCATCGAGGAGACGGCGCGCCTGGCCGATGCGGTGGAGGCGGTCATCCGCGAGACCATCCCGCGCGAGCAGCTGGAGACCGTGCTCGACAACCTGGGCGTTCCCAACAGCGGCATCAACCTGTCGTACAGCAACGCCGGCACCATTGGCACGCTGGACGGCGAGATTCTGCTGTCCCTGCACCCAGGTCACGCGCCGACCGAGGTCTTTGTCTCGCGCCTGCGCGCTGAGTTGCCGCGGCGTTTTCCCGGCATCGAATTCTTTTTCCAGCCGGCCGACATCGTGACCCAGATCCTCAACTTCGGGCTGCCGGCGGCGATCGACGTCCAGTTCACCGGCGCCGACCTGGCGGCCAATGCGCTGCTGGCGGCCGAGCTGACTCAGCAGATCCGTCAGATCCCCGGTGCCGTGGACGCCCACGTGCACCAGCGGCTCGATGCGCCGGCGCTGAACCTGAAGATGGACCGCAGCCGCCTGCAACAGGTCGGTCTGACTGCCGCCAACGTCGGGCAAAACGTGTTGATCTCGCTCTCCGGCAGCTCGCAGACGGCGCCGGCCTTCTGGCTCAATCCGCAAAATGGCGTGGTCTACAACATTGCAGTGCAGACGCCGCAATACCAGATCGATTCGCTGGACGCGCTGCTCAACATGCCGGTCGGCAGCGGCGCCAGCGGGCCGGCCAGCGGCGGCACCCAGTTGCTGGGCAACCTGGTCGAGGTGACGCCGGGCCGAATGCTGGCGGTTGCTTCACGCTACAACATCCTGCCGGCCATCGACGTCTATGTCAGCGTTCAGGGCACCGATCTGGCGAGCGTGGCGGCGCGCATCGAGACCCTGATTGAGCAGATTCGTCCCCGGTTGCCGCGCGGCAGCCAGATAGTGCTGCGTGGCCAGATCGAGACCATGCAGTCGTCCTTCGTCGGGCTGGGCCTTGGTTTGGGCATGGCCATTGTGCTGGTCTACCTGCTGATCGTCATCAACTTCCAGTCCTGGATCGATGCGCTGATCATCATTGCGGCGCTGCCGGCGGCCTTGGCCGGCATTGCCTGGATGCTGTTCATCAGCGGCACCACGCTGAGCGTGCCGGCCCTCACCGGGGCCATCATGACGATGGGCGTGGCGACCGCCAACAGCATCCTGCTGATCTCGTTCGCGCGCCAGCGCATGGCGGCGCAGGTGCCACCGCTGGCGGCGGCGCTGGAAGCCGGTGCCACCCGCATCCGCCCGGTGCTGATGACGGCGCTGGCGATGATCATCGGCATGATTCCGATGGCGCTGGGACTGGGCGAGGGCGCCGAGCAGAATGCGCCGCTGGGGCGCGCGGTGATAGGCGGCCTGCTGTTTGCCACCATCGCCACGCTGTTTTTTGTGCCGGTGGTGTTTGCCGCTGTGCATCGGTTTTTGGGGTCAGAGCCCAAATTCGCGGAGCCTGCGGCTCCCCCGCAGGGTGCGGCGTTACCCGCCGCAGCGAAATTGGTGTCTGACCCCAATAACCTGGAGACCTGAAGCATGACCGAGCAACGCCATTCGGCCCTGGGTTTGCACCCGATCGCGTTCGACGCCGATGAAGCGCCGGTGGAACTGCTCAAGCGCCGCCAGATCGTGCGCCGGACCCAACTCACCGCCCTGATCCTGCTCCTGCTGCTGGCTGCCGGTGCGGCGCGCACGGTGCTGAGCCGGATCGCCAATGCGCAAGCGCTGGGCGCCAGCAGCACCGAGCAGGCACGCCAGTATGTGAAGACGACGCTGGCCCGGCGCGGCACCGCCGGCCAGACGCTGGCCTTGCCGGGTACGCTGCAAGGCTTCGTGCAGTCGCCCATCGCCGCCCGCGCCAGCGGTTACCTGAAACGCTGGACCCGGGACATTGGCAGCAAGGTTGAGAAGGGCGAACTGCTGGCCGAGATCGAGACGCCCGAGATCGACCAGCAGTTGAGCCAGGCTGTTGCCGCGCGCGATCAGGCCGCGGCCAGCCTGCAACTGGCCGGCAGCACGCTGGCGCGCTGGGAGGACTTGCGCAAGAAGGATGTGGTGTCGCAGCAGGATCTCGATGAGCGGCGCAGCGCCGTCGCGCAGTCGAAGGCGTTCCTGGCGGCGGCCGAGGCGAACGTGCAGCGGCTGCGCCAGCTGGAGGATTTCAAGCGCGTGCTGGCGCCGTTCGCCGGTGTCATCACGCGGCGCAATGTGGACGTCGGCGATCTGATCGACAGCACGCGAGCGCTGTTCATGCTGTCGCAGACCGATCCGCTGCGCGTCTACATCAATGTGCCGCAGGCCTACGCCCAGTTGGTCAAGCCCGGCCAGCCGGTGCTGGTGACGCAAACCGAGTTGCGCGGACGGCGTTTCCCGGGACAACTGGTACGCACCGCTGGGGCCATCGACAGCGCCACCCGGACCATGCAGCTCGAAGTGGCGCTGCCCAACCATGACGGCATTCTGCTGCCCGGGTCCTACGTCAAGGTCGAGCTGTCGTTGGCTGCCAGCCGGTCGCTGCTGGCGCCGACCAACACCTTGCTGTTTCGCGCCGAGGGCACCATGGTGGCGGTGGTCGATGGCAACGGCCGGGTGATGCTGCGCCGGGTCGTGGTTGGACGCAACTACGGTGTCGATTTCGAGGTACTGGACGGCATCGCCGAGACCGATCGTCTGGTACTCAATCCGCCGGATTGGCTGGCCGACGGCCAAACCGTGGTGCTGAGTCCGGGCAAGGATGGCCTGTGACCGTGCGCCGTATCTTCCCTGCCGTCTGTCTTTCGGTCCTGTTCAGCTGCGCCGCTGTCCCGGAGTATCAGCCGCCGACGTTGGAGCTGCCGCCCGACTGGAAGCTGGAGGCGCCCTGGCGCGCCGGCCGGCCGTCCGATGCGGCGAGCAAGGGCGCCTGGTGGCAGATTTTCGACAACCCGGAACTCGATGCGCTGGAACAGAAAGCACTGGACAACAGTCCGACGCTGGCCCTGGCGCAGGCGCGACTGGCACAGGCGCGCGCCGCGCTGGCGGCGACTGGGGCCAGTGCGCTGCCGCAACTGGGTTTGAGCGAGCGCGCGGCACGCCAGAAGATTTCCGCCAACCGGCCGCTGAGCAACTACGCCAGCCCCAATTTCTCCACCGTGCAGAACGAGCTCAGCGTGTCGATGACGGTGAACTACGAGCTCGATCTGGCGGGGCGCGTGCAGCAGACGATAGCCGCGGCCAAGGCCTCGGCCGAACAAGCGGTCGCCGATCTTGAGAACACCCGCCTGCTGCTGACCTCCGATCTGGCGGCCAACTATTTCAACCTGCGCGAAATCGACGCCGAGCTGGATCTGCTGGGGCGTGCTATCGCATTGCAGCGGCGTGCCCTGGAGCTGGTGCGCGCGCGCCATGACCTGGGCGCCGCTTCCGGACTCGACCTGGCCCAGCAGCAAGCCTTGCTGGAAACAACGCTGGTGCAGCTTGAGCTGCTGCGCCGCCAGCGCGGCCAGTTCGAGCATGCGCTGGCGACGCTGACCGGGACGGCCGCAGCGCAGTTCAGCTTGCCACCGGAGCGCCGTGAACTGGTGCCGCCGGCGGTACCGCTGGGCCTGCCCTCCGATCTGTTGCAGCGCCGCCCCGACATTGCCGCCAGCGAGCGTGCCATGGCTGCCGCCAACGCCCAGATCGGCGTCGCCAATGCCGCTTTCTATCCCAGCATCACGCTCGGGTCGGCGCTGGGCGTTGACAGCCGGGAACTGGCCACGCTGCTGGATGCGCCCAGCCTGCTGTGGTCGCTGGGCCTGTCGGCCGCGCAAACGCTATTCGACGGCGGCCGGACCCGCGCCAACCTCGAATTCGCCAGCGCCGGCCATGCCGCCAGCGTGGCCAACTACCGGCGCGTGGTGTTGACGGCAATGCAGGAGGTGCAGGACGGCATCACCGGCTTGGCGGCGCTGGAGCGCGCGGCGCAGCAGGCCGACGCTGCCTTGCTGGCGGCGCGCCGGGTGTTCGATATGACGACGGCACGTTACGAGGGCGGTGCCTCGGCCTACCTGGACGTGGTCGTGGCACAGCAGGCGTTGCTGGCCAGCGAGCGCCAAACGGTCCAGTTGCTGGGGCAGCGGCTGGTGACCACGGTGTTTCTGGTCAAGGCGCTGGGCGGCGGCTGGAATTTAGACTGAAGTTCTTAATCCCCCAGTAACTTCTGCAGCCGCCGCTGCACCAGCCGCGATACCACGAAGCGACCGATCACATCGGCTTGCGACAGCAGGCGTGCGCCTTCCTGCGTGCAACTGGCTTGACGCGCCGCCAGCTCGGCCTCGGGCAGCAGCTTCTGCGTTTCCAGCGCGGCATTCAGCAGGGCCTGCGAGCGTGCCTCGTCGCGATCGCCCTGCAGGTAAGCGTGCCCGATGAAGGCCGCCCCGGCTTCCAGCGTGGCCGTCAGCGGGGCCTCCAATTCGGGCTTCCCGGCCTTCACCTGTTTGGCCAATTCAAGCGACTTGACATCCAGCGCGGCAACGCATTCGGCTGTGTGCAGCGCGCGTTCGCTGGCGGCCGGCGTGCTGGCCAGACCGGCAGGGGCGGCGCATAGCAGCGCCAGCAGCGTGCTGGCGCGCAAAGTGACAGACCGGAGTGTTTCCGGTGTCTCGGTCAAGCGAAGGGTCCAGCGCATGGGGTCCATTGAAACATGAAATCGGGGCACCGAACTATAGCTGCAAGGCGGCGCTGCGGAATGCTTCATGAATCTGGCATTTGATCTGCACAAGCGATGCAATACAGTCCTGGCGGCCGCGCAAACACTCGAACAGCAGCCCTGCTCCCGTTAACCAAACCCGCAGGCCAGTTCCGCAACGCGTTCAGCTGCCGACACGACGGAGTCGATGCGGCCGACGCCCTGACCGGCGAACAGTGACAGCTTCTCGGCGACCCGCGGGGTGTCCATCAGGCGCGCGCCGCCGCCAATGAAACGCAACGGGTTCCAGCGCTCGCGGTTCGGAATCACCCGGTGCGGCGTACCGAACTTCCAGCCAAACGAATATCCCGTGCGGTACTCGGTGTCGTCGGTTGTGGCTTCCACCAGCCGGCGCTTGTAGACCTCGTGCGCCAGGGACTCATGCGTTGCCACGAAGGCGGTGCCAACCCAGACGCCGGCGGCCCCCAGTTCGACCAGCGCCCTGACGTCGTGGCGGTTCGTGATGCCGCCGGCCGCCAATACCGGGCGCCCTTGCGCGAACGCCACCACCGCGGGAAGGAGCGACAGCAGACCGATCCGGCCCAGATGCAGATGACCGCCGCCTTCCGCGCCCTGTGCAATCACCATGTCGGCGCCCTGATCAAACGCGCGGCGCGCCGCGGCGACCGTGCCGACCTGGACCATGACGGTCAGGCCGGCCGCCTTGGCGCGCGGGATGACGGCACCGAAGTCGCCATAAAACAGCGACAGCACGCCAGGTTGTTCCTCCAGCACCACCCGCAGTTGCGCTTCGAACACCTCCGGTCCACCCCACACCGGGACCAGGTTGACGCCGAACGGACGGTCGGTCAGGGCTTTGGTTTCGCGTATCCATTGCCTGAGCCGCAGCGGAGGCTGGCGCAAGCCGCCGAGGTGGCCCAAAGCCCCCGCATTGGAGACCGCCCCGGCCAGCGCCGGTCCGGCTATGCCGGCCATGCCGGCTTGAAACACCGGGAACTTGACGCCGCAGCGGTCGGCGGCGTTCGCCTGGTTTGTGTTCATGGGTTCAGCACCTGCTCAGAGTTCGACCTGCTTGCCCAGCATGCGGCGCAGCGTGTCGTCCTTGTTGACGACATGATGCCGCAACGCACCGTAGACATGCAGCGCCAGAGCGGCGGCAAAGGCATAGGCACCGAGACTATGCAGAAGGCGCGCCATGCCGGCCAAGCCTGGCGCCGGGTCGACCAGCGGCGCCAGCGCGACCCAACCGAACATCCACAGTTGGGTCCCGGTGGCCGACAGCGCGGTCCAGCCCAGCAGCGGCAGGACCACCGTGGCCGCGACCAGCGCGACCGCCAGCGAGCGGCTGACGATCAGCTCGATCGGACTGACCGCGCCCACCGGAAGCGGATGGTGGAAGCGCAGACGTGCCCACAGGCGGTAAAGCGACAGCAGCAAAACGCACAGGCCGATGCTGCCGTGCCAGCCCAGCAGCGCCAGTTTGCCGGCACCCGGTTCGAGCCGGGCGGCGGCAAGGCCCAGCCCCAGCAGGGCCAGCACCGCGGCGGCCACCGCCCAGTGCAGAAAGAGCGTCAGCGGCGAGAACCTCAGACCGGTATCGTGCAACTGCATCCCTTAATCTCCCTGCAAAAGGTGGCCACGGCGGGCCGAACATACGGACAAAGATAACCCGCATCGCCCATCCTGTAAACTGATTTATATTGATTTATGGCATCATCAAAACTGATTCATTAACCGACACTGCCGGATCATGCCAGTACTAGGCAGTGGCGGGAAAGCAAAGAGGGTTCAACCCATGGAAATGCGCCAACTCAGGATCTTTTGCGCGGTGGCGGATCAGGGCAGCTTTACCGGTGCCGCCGAGACCGTGCACTGTGTCCAGTCCAATGTCACGATGAGAGTCAGGGAGCTTGAGACCGAGCTGGGACAGGCGCTGTTTCTGCGCAGTCGCGGCGGCGTCGCGTTGACGGCCGCCGGGCGCACTTTTCTGGACTATGCACGGCGCATCCTGCAGCTGGCCGATGAGAGCCGAACGGTCCTGCTGGACTCCGGTACGCCACGGGGTCTGCTCCGGCTGGGCGCCATGGAAACCACGGCGGCGATCCGGCTGCCGGCGGTACTCATGACTTACCGACAGCGCCACCCCGAGGTTCAGTTGTCGCTGGTCACCGGAACCACGGCCGAGCTGATCCGGGGCGTCCTGGAGCGCCGTCTGGACGCCGCCTTCGTCGGCGGCTTTCACCGGATGCCGGAACTGCAGCAGGAACAGGTCTTCGAGGAGGAATTGGTGCTGGTCAGCAGCAGTCGCCTGGAAACCTTGAAGGCGCTCAAGCGTGCGATGTCCGGGCAGTCGATTCTGGTGTTCAAGACCGGCTGCTTCTACCGCTCGACCTTCGAGCGTTGGCTGGAGCGAGCCGGGCTGGTGCCGCAGCAGGTGCTGGAACTCGGCACACTGGACGGCATCCTGTCCTGCGTGGCTGCCGGCATGGGCGTCACGCTGCTGCCGCGGACGGTGATCGAGGGCCGTCAGGATCGCCGGGCATTGCGCTGCCACGCCCTGCCCAACAACATCGCACGCGTGGCAACGGTGTTGCTGCGGCGCCAGGACACGCCAGAGACGGCGGCGCTGCGCTGCATGGTCGAGATCGCCAAGGACCAGCGGCTGGTGCCGGCGCGTGCCACCTCTTGAATCGCCGCGCTCTGGCGGCAGCCGCGCCAGGGCTGGTTGGCCGTGGCAATGGGCGCCAACGAGCGGCCTCAAAACAGGTCTCGAACGGAGAAATATCAGTTTTTGACGAAACAGTGCTTGTGCCCCAATTCAATATGGGATATATTCCCATTTAATTGAATTGATGACCAGGCTATGTCCGAATCCCGTGCTGATCTTTCCCTTGCCGCCGCCTTGCGCCTGCTTGCGCCGTTGGTGACTTTGCTGTTGCGCGAGGGCGTGACCTACCCGCGCTTTGCCAATGCACTGAAGAAGACTTTTCTTGAAGCGGCCACCGGCGTGCTGGAGGCCAGTGCGACGCGGGTCAACGATTCCAGCATCAGCACCCTGACCGGCATCCACCGCAAGGACGTGCGGGAGTGGCGCGCGGTGGGGCAACCACGTCCGCCGGCCAAGACCTTCGGCGCCGTGATGGAGGTCTTTACCCGTTGGGCCAACGACCCGGACTATTGCGACGAGCAAGGCCAGCCGCGGGTGCTGGAGCGCAGCGGTGGCGCTGGCACTTTTGAGGCGCTGGCGGCGGCGGCCTCGAACGACGTGCACCCGCATACCTTGCTGCGCGAATTGATCCGCCTGGGCGTGGCGCGACCGGTCGATGCCGAACCCGGCGCCAGTGCCGACCGGATCAGCTTGTGCGCGCAAGCCTTCGTGCCCAGCCAGGGTAGCGCCGAGATGTTGCAATTGTTTTCCGACAACGTCGGCGACCATCTTGCGGCGGCGGTGCACAACCTGAGCGAAAGCGGAACCCAGATGCTGGAGCAGAGCATTTTTGCCGACCAGCTAAGCCCCGAGTCGGTGGCGGCCTTGAGCGCACTGGCACGCCAGATCTGGCTCAAGGCGTTCCACGAATTCGTGCCCGAGGCCACCGCCTTGAGCGATCGGGACCAAGGCCAGCCGGGTGCCGATCGACGGCTGCGTGTCGGCATGTATTTGTATCACGGACCGGACGCCAAGTCCTAGTCTATCGATGAACCTATTTTTGTTTTTCAAGGAGCCACCAATGGCCAACTTCTCTTCTTTTATGGCACGCCTGCGGACGATGCTTGTGCTGGGCCTGGCGGTGCTGCTGGCAGCCGCTTGCGGCGGCGGTGGCGACAGCACGCTGGCCGGCGTCGGCTCCGGCGGCACCGGGTTCGGAGTCACCACCGGATTTGGCAGCCTGATCGTGGACGGCATGCGCCATGACGACAGCGCCGCCAGTTATTGGTCGGAACAGGAGCAGGGTAGCGCCATGGCGCTGGCCCCCACCGGCGCCACGGTCGGTCAAAGCGTCGAGTTTTCCTACGACGGCAACGGCAATATCAGGTCGGCCCTGATTTCACCCGAACTGGTTGGCAGCGTGACGGCGGTCGGGTCCAACAGCGTGACGCTGCTCGGTACCCGCGTGTTCATCAATACCGATGCGGCGTTGGCGCCGGTGACCCGGTTGGTCGGCTATGCGTCGCTGGCGGACATCAAGGTGGCGGACCGGATCGAGGTCCACGGCCTGCTTAAAACCGACAGCCAGGGCGTGCTGTCTGTGCAAGCCACGCTGATCGTTCTGCAAGCGCCGGCCGCCGGCTTGCGGCTGACCGGCTATGTGACGCAATACAACGCCGGCGCCGGCACCTTCGTCATCGGCGTCAATAGCGTCAAGGTGGGCGCGGCGCTGATCAGCCCGGCCGGCGCCGCGCTGGCCGACGGCGAGCTGGTGACGGTATGGAGCGCCAGTGAGCCGGTGGGCAACAACATCAGCGCCAGCGTCATCCGCGTCAAGGGTCTGGCCGGCGTCAGCCAGAACGTCACCCTGTCCGGCCCCATCAGCAGCTTTGTCAGCGCCGCCAGTTTCAAGGTGCGCAATCTGACGGTGGATGCCAGCCAGGCGCAGATCGCCCCCAGCGGAGCGACCTTGGGCGCCGACAAGTACGTGGTGGTGGTCGGCACCTTTGACGCCAGCAGCAACAAGGTAAGCGCCAGCCGCGTCACAGTCTTTACCGCGGCGGCACCGACCAAGGTCGAATTGCACGGCACGGTGGCCAATTTTGTCTCGGCCTCGAGTTTTACGGTGCGCGGCGTGGTGCTGGACGCCAGCGCCGCCACTTTCAGCGGCGGCGCAGCGGCGCAACTGGCCAACGGTGTGTATGTGGAAGTGCACGGCACGGTGGTCAATAACGTGGTGCAGGCGTCCAGTGTCGCCATCCAGGCCATCTCCCCGCTGCAAGCACCGGCCGGCGCAGTGATCGATGTCAGCGGCACCCTCACCGCCTATGACGCGGCCAGCGGCAGCTACAGCATGACGCTGGCCTCCGGCGCCACCCTCCAGGGCAAGCTCGGGTCTTCCATGTTCTACAACAACGGTACGGCCGCCAACCTGGCGGTCGGCCAGATGGTCACGGTCAACGGCATGCTGGCGGGCGGCATGCTGTCGACTGCGGTGCTGAATTTCACGTCCACCAGCGTCGCACCGTCAAGCGGCAGCCTGCACATGGAGGGCATCGCCTACAACGTCACGCCGACCAGCCTGATGTTGAACGGTGTACTGATCCACACCAATGGCGTGGCGGTGCAGCGCGGCGGGATGATGGGCGGCGGCGGCAACATGATGTCCGGCTCCACGGTGGCAGTGGACCTGCTGCTGACCGGCGGGCAATACATGGCAACTGCGATCACCTTGCTGCATTGACCGCGCCGGCCCGCAAACCTGTGGTGATGCGTAGTTTTCAAAATCACATTCTCTTTGTTTTCTTGTTTTTTTAGGAGTAACTTATGAACACGTACTGGAAGATGGTTTCGAAATTCGGTTTGTCCGCTTTAGGCTTGCTGGCCTTGTCGGCCTGCGGCGGCGGCGGTGCTGCCGGCAGCGGCAACCCAGGTCCGGCAGCGGCTCCCACCATGCTCAGTGGTGTCGCCTCCAAAGGCCTGGTCAAGGATGCCAAGGTCATGGTCTGCCGCATCGTCAACGGCACCGTGCAGGCCGATGCGTCCTGTCTGTCGACGACTTCGGGCAAGGATGGTTCCTTCAGCGTCACCCTGAGCGACGGCTTTACCGGTCCGGTGCTGGTCAAGGTGATGGCGGGAGTCGGCAGCATGATGCTGGATGAAACCACCGGTGGCGACATCCCCTACAGCATGACACTGCGGGCGATGGTTCCTGCGCTATCGGCGTCGACCGCCGTCTATGTAACGCCGTTCAGTGAAATGGTGGCCAATGCCATGGGAACGAGCAGCATCGACGCCGACAAGATCCGCCAGGCGATGGGCACCGTGCAGACCTTGATGAGCAGCCTGGGCATTGACCTGTCCGTAATGCCCATGGTGGATTTGAAGAACAGCAGCGGCGACGCGACCCTGATGGGCCAACAGGCCAATATGGTGGCGCAACTGACCAAGGTGGTGATGGCGGCCAAGAGCTCCAGCCTGCTCACGAATGCCAACGGTGTGGCCTGCAATGCGGCCGCAACGGCGGCCGACCAGCAAGTCGCGTGCGCCGTCAACATGATGGCGGGATTGATGACGGGCCCGACGACTTTTGACCGAACCAAGGCGGACGCGATGATGGCGGCGCTGCTGGCGCAAAACGTCACTGCGACCAACATGCCCATCATCATGGCCAATGGAACTGTGGGCATGCAGTTGGCCGACCTGACCTCGGTTCAGTCGCTACAGACTGCGATGCAGAACGCGGGCATGTCCAGCGCCATCGTTGCCAGCACGGTCACCGGCATGATGTCGGGCATGCACTTGCGCACAGGCAGCACGACGCCCTAACGTTGCAGCGGTCTGGCGTGGCTGTTGGCGACCAGCGCCGCCTCGACCCGGCTGCGCACCTGCAACTTTTGCAGGATGTTGGTGACGTAATGCTTGATCGTCTTTTCCGATAAAAATATCCGCTCGCCAATCTCCCGATTGGTGAGTCCGGTGCCTATCAGGGCCAGGATTTCGCGTTCCCGGTCGGTCAATTCCTGCAGGGGATCGGGCGCCTTCCCCTGCGTCAGGGACACCAGCATCTCGGCCGCGATCGAAGGCGACACATAAACCTCGCCGGCCACCGCAGAACGGATGACGCCGGCCAGCTCCTTCGCCGACACGCCCTTCAGGACGTAGGCCCGGGCCCCGGCCTTGAGCGCGGCCAGCAATTTATCCTTGTCGTCGGAGCCGGTCAGCATCACGATCACCGTGGCCGGACAGGCCATGGCGATTTTTTCGGCGGTGACGATGCCGCTCCAGCCCGGCATGCTGATGTCCAGCAAGACCACATCGGGAAGAAGTTTGCGCGCCAGCGCCAATGCTTCCTGGCCCGAATCGGTTTCCGCCACGACCTTGAATTCAGAGTCCATGGCCAGCGAGTTCAGCACCCCCTGGCGGAACAGCGGATGGTCATCGACGACCAGAATGTTGATTGAATCATTCATCTTCTTTGGCCGGAGAATTCAAGGGCAGCGTGACCCGGATCAGGGTCCCCAATCCGGGTTCGCTCTTCAAATCGAAGGAGCCGCCCAACACCTCAATCCGCTGGCGCATCCCGTGCAGGCCCAGCCGCCCTTTTTTTGCCGCCGCCTGCGGATCGAACCCCGGACCCTGATCGCTGATCTCGACCACCAGAAGCGCTGCGTCGCCGTGCAATGCAACACGGCAATCCTTGCCCTGGGCGTGCCGGAAGGTGTTGGCCAACGATTCCTGCAGCAGGCGGTACAGGGTCACTTTCACCCTGAAAGTAGCGTCGACGTCCGGAATCAGGGTTGCCAGCGTGACGCGGCAGCCCGTTTTCACCTGAAAATCGCGCACCACACGGTGGGCGATTTCAGCCAGCCCGAGCTGCTCGATATCCGGCAGGTCCAGATCGGCCGAGATGGCGCGCAAGTCCGTCAGCGCCGATTGCACCGCAATACAGGCCGGCCCCAGATTGCCGGCCCACGCCGCCGGCCGCATGGGGTCGGCGGCGCTACAGGCATCGTTCATGTTCTTCAACTGCATCAAGGCAAAACCGAGGTCTTGTCCGGGTCCGTCGTGGATATCGGCGGCGATGCGTTGCAGCAAGTTCTCGTTCAAGGCGGTGGCACGTTCGGCGGCGCGAATCACGCGCTCCTGCAACTGCTGGTTCTGCTGGTTCAAAGCGGTGAGCTGGTTCACTTTGTCGCTCAATTGGTTTTGCTGGTCGATGATGGTTCGGCTGCCCCGGCGGACCAGCACGAACAGCAGCAAATACATGGTCAGCATGGCTGTCGCCACCAAAAACCAACCGCGCAGTTGCGCGACCGCGGCCTCGCGGTCGACCTCATCGGGTCTGACATAAAACTCGGCGGCTGCAATCACGCCACCGGTCCGGTCGGCGTGGATCGGCGTGTAGGTTTCGATCAGGCGCGGCATCGGTTGCCCATGCTGCGCCTGCTCGGCGGCGGAGCGATCGCTGATTTCGGAAAAGATATTGCCGGCCAGCGCGCCGGCCAGCCCTTCGCCGATGGGGAATGTCCGGCCTGTCATCTGGGCATCGCTGCTGAACAGCACGTAGCCGTCCTTGCGCCAGATTTTCAGGGCAACGATCTTCTGCCCAAGAGGCGTGCTGCTGAGGTCCGAGTGCAGCGCTTCGCGGTCGGCCGCGCTGAGATCCTGGGCCTCCAGCAGCGTTTGCAGATGCGGCGCGATGAAGCTGCCGACATAGAGCGCCGTCACGCCGCCAATCCGATGCACCACGCTGTTCTTCACCTGCTGGCCGATCCACCATCCGATCACCAGCGTGCCGGCGAGCAGGATCGGAAAGCTCAGCATCAGGAACTGCTTCGACAAGGACAAACGACCGAAAACATTTTTCATCTGGAGCTTTCGCAGCGCAATGTAACAGCCCGCCGGCGCCGGCGCCAGGGACCAAGGTCGGAACATTTTTGCGACTTTGGGGCCCACCAAATCGCGCACTTGGGGCCTGGCCCGGGGTTGCCCGCCTGGGCAGAATAACCGCACTACCACTGCAAAGACAAGGGGCAACCATGACAACCGGCATGACACGTAAAGATTTTTGCGGCACGTTACTGGGCGGCAGCGTGCTCTTGTTGATCCAGTCCTGTGGCGGCGGCGGCTCGGACTACAGCGCTGCCGCGGCGACACCGGCACCCTCGTCCTCCTCCTCTCCACCGACACCAACACCGACACCAACACCAACACCAACACCAACACCAACACCGGTCGGCGCCAGCGCCAGCGTCGGTTGCAGCAACACCATCAGCGCCAACCATGGGCATGTTCTGGCGCTTGCACTGGCAGACCTTGACTCGGCATCCGACAAGACTTACGACATACAGGGCAATGCCGATCACAGCCACAGCGTGCTTCTGACGGTGGCCCAGTTGCGCACCCTCAAAACCGGCGCCAGTGTCACCACCACCTCGTCAATGGCTTTTGACCACCAGCATCAGATTGTCATCACCTGCCTGTGATCTGATGCATCAGCCTCAGGAGATCTCCACCATGAAGTACCGGAACCGGATGATTGCAACCGTCTTGCTGTGCAGTAGTTACGCCGCGCTGGCCGCCGGTGGTGGTGGTGGAGGCGGTGGTGGCGAGACGGTGTCCGCTGATCCGGTGGTTGCGGCCGCCCAAAGCGAGATTGCCCAGAAGAACTGGGCTGCGGCACAAAATACGTTGCTCAAAGCACTGGCCGGCAATCCGCAAAATGCCGATTACCACAACCTGTATGCCTACGCCCTGCGCAAGTCGGCCAATCCCGACATGGAAAAGGTTTTCAGCCACTACCTTGAAGCCCTGCGCATCGACCCCAAGCATCGCGGTGCGCACGAATACCTGGGCGAGGCTTACCTGATGGCGAACAACTTGCCCAAGGCCAGGGAACAGTTGTCAGCACTGGACAAGCTGTGCTTTTTTGGCTGCGAGGAATACAAGGATTTGAAGCTTGCCATTGCCGCTTACGAGGCCAGGCAGCCGCGCTGAAGGGGCGCTCATGCTGACCCGTCTGCAAAACCCGCTGGCGCTGGCGGCCCGCATCCTGATGGCGCTTTTATTCCTGCCGGAAGGCATTGGCAAGATCTCCCAGTTCTCTGCCACTGCGGCCTACATCGCCAGCGCCGGCCTGCCATGGCCGCAACAGGGTGCGCTGCTGGCCATTGCGCTGGAGGTCGGCGCCTCGCTGGCCCTGCTGGCCGGTTTGCAGACCCGTTGGGCGGCTTTGCTGCTGGCCGCTTTCTGTGTGGCGACGGCTTTGATTTTTCACCCATTCTGGGCTGCCGCAGCCGACCAGGCGATGCTTCAGCAGATCATGTTTTTCAAGAATCTGGCACTCGCTGGCGGTCTGCTGATGCTGAGCGCTTTTGGCGCCGGCGCCTGGAGCGTGGACGCCAGGCGCAACACCTGACTCTGCCAAGCCAACTGCGCAAGTTGTTGCTGAATCAGCCCTTGGCCGGTTCGCTCATGCTATGTCGGCTGGTCTGGGTCGCGTCGCAAGGCACGAACTCGGGAAACGACAATGCCAGCAAACCCGCAGAAAATCATCAGCTCACCCAGTGTGTCATGCCAGCCGCCCATCGGCGTCATCAACAGCATCGAGCCGCCGATCACCAGTGCCGCGAAAGCGATGGCACCGGTGAGCCGTTCGAGATTGCGGTTGAAGCGCCGGCCCACCGCCTCCAAACCTGGCAGTCGGCCCAGATTGCCTTCGGCGAAACGTCGCAGGACGCGTCGCGTGTCGCCTGGTGCATCGCTTACCAGGCGCTCCATTTCGCGTGCCAGCTTGGTCGTCTTCGCCTTGATGTTCCCGGGTGCGAAATGCTGCGCGCTCAGGCGCGAGAACTCCTCGCGAAACGACTCCATGTGGTTATAGCCCGGCGCGAGCAGGGTAATCATGGACTCCAGGATGACGAATGCGCGCGTCAGCTGGACGAATTCGGCGGGATTGTGCACGCCGTTGCGGCTACCGGCACGCAGCAGGGATTCGAACGCATTGCCGATCGAGACATCCGCCAGATTGGTCCGGCGGATTTCATAGAGCACGGCCTTGATGTCCACCAGCAGCGCCACGTGATTGACTTTTTCGTTGGCCGGGGCCATTTCCAGATAGGCCTCGGTGGCGGCCCGCGCGTCGCCTTTGACCACCGCCTCGAGCAGCAGCGTCAAGGACTCGCGCATCGGTTCGTCGAGGTCGCCGGTGTTGCCAAAATCGAGCAGCGAGAGCCGCCCGTCGGGCAGCACGAAGACATTGCCGGGATGCGGGTCGGCATGAAACAAGCCCTCTTCGAAGATCGAGTGCAGCATCAGCTTGACCAGGGTATTGACCGCCCGCGGCATCGCCTGTGGGTGTGACTTGGCGTAGAGATCGACCCGTTCGCCGGCCGCGTACTCCATCGTCAGCACCGTTGCCCCGGAACACTGCGCCACCACATCCGGTATCCAGAGATCGGGCACATCGGCCAGCGCGGCGCGAATCAGCACGATGGAACGCGCTTCGCGACCAAAGTCTGTTTCCCGATTCAGACTGTTGGCCAATTCACGCACCACAACCGGGAAGTCGAGCGCGCGCAGCCTGGGAAAGATCCCCTCTGCCAGTGCGACCAGGGAAATCAATGCCGCGATGTCCGTGGCGATGATGGTTTTGAGGCAGGGCCGCTGCACCTTCACGGCCACGTGACGGCCGTCGTTTAGCGTCGCTTCATGCACCTGGGCGATGGTGGCGGCGGCCAGCGGCGCCTGACTGAACGATGCGAACAACTTGGTGAGTGGGGCGCCCAGTTCCGCTTCGACCGTTGCCCGCACCACCTTAATGCCCATCGCCGGCAACTGGTCGTGCAGCAACTCCAACTCGGCAATGTAGGCGCTCGGCAGCAAGTCGCGTCGCAGAGCCAGCACCTGCCCGAATTTGAGAAAGACCAGCCCCAATTCCTCGAACGTTTCCCGTACTTCCTTGGGTGCCGGCCAATGGCCCCGGCCGAACAGGGCTCCCATGAACTTGTGCCGGATGAGCACACGCACGATTTGCAGGAGGCGCGGCGCCGCTCGCAGCACCTTGCATCGGGTCGGATCAATCAGTACAGCCATGCCTTCCTCCTAACATTCAAAAAAACATGCCAGGTCGATGCCCTTAGTTGGCGGCCGGTGCCGGCATGCCATCCATCATCATTTGCATCATGGTCTCCATCATGTCCATGCGTTTCTCCATCATCTGTTGACGCTCCTTCATGTTGCCCGGCATCGGCTTTTTACCTTGCATGCCGCCCTTGCCGCTGCCACCCATCTTGCCCATCATCGCCATGCCCTCCTGCATGGTCTTCATGTGTTCGGTCATCAGAGCCATTTTCTCGTCAGGCGTTTTGGCGCTCATCATTTTTTCGTGCATCTCGTGCATGGCCTTCATCTTGCTGTCCATGGCGGCCATCTTCTCCGCGCTGCCGCTTGGGCTCGTCAGATCAGACTTTTGAGTAGGCGCCAGTTCGGTGGCCAGGACGTTGGCCTGATGTTGCGCGTGTTCGGTAGCGGTTTGAGCCCAGGAGCCGATGGCGGCTGTAGCGAGGGCGATGGTCAGTACGGTGTGACGAAGCTGTGACATGGTGAATTCCAATGGTGAAAGTAAAAAGAGAGTGAGAGGAAAGTGGCGTCGCGGTGTGACCGAATGGGTCACCCGAGAACAGATGCAGACACGCCGCCAAGCGGATCAATCCGCGCAGCGGCAGGCCTGTTTGAGAGGCGCTAAATGGTGAGCCGCAAATAGCGGATAGAGACCGGGGGTTCCGAGCCGCTCGGGCTGGCGAAGGCCTCCAGCGGAGAGGTCTGGTCCGCGGCTGGCACCAGCAGTCTGGTCAAAAACGGCAGCGGGACCATATCCTGGGCGACCAGCCCGTCCGCCTGGTGTTTGACCAGAGTATTTTGTTCTGCCACGCAGAAATTAAGGCATGCCATTTTCTCTGGTGACTGGTCGTTCTCATCAGCCTGAACATGAACCTTGCCCAACTTGTCCAAAATCCGATCGTCTTCAGCAAGCGCTTCGGACGTCATGCCTGAATGACTGTGACTGAAATGTTCATGCCATTCATGGCCCTGCCGTACCAGACAGGCGTTTGCAACGCCTATTCCCAATGACATCAACCAGACGAATAACATCACGGCAGTGGTGTAGCGGGTTCGTCGTGCGTTGAAGAAAGGCGTCATGCCAGCAAATCTACATTGCCCGACGGCCCATGTCTGTGCGCCAGCACACAGCCAAAGATTGAACCGGATTACGCCCCGGTGCGCGGCAGTCTCATCATGAATGTGGTTACACCGTCGTTGGAGGCGACTGAGATGGTGCCGCCATGGGCCAGCACGATGGACTTGGTGATGGCCAGGCCCAGGCCGGTGCCTTCGCTGGAGCGTTGGCGCGAGGGGTCGACCCGAAAGAAGCGGTCGAAAACCCGCTCCAGATATTCCTGTGGAATGGTGTCGCCGGTGTTTTGCATGGCAATCGAGATCGCGTCCGGGCTGGTGTCGATATTGACGCGTAGCGTCGTGCCCACAGTCGAATGCCGTACTGCGTTGGACAGCAGGTTGCCCAGCGCCCGGCGCAGCATGAGCCGGTCTGCGTTCACCTCAGCTTCGCCTTCGAGGGTGAGATGCAGTTCCTTTTCCTCCGCCACCGCATCGTAATAGTCGAACAGCGCGCGCACCTGCGTCGCCAGATCGACGGTTTCCCGGTTCGGCACCACCAAGCCGTTTTCGGCCTTGGCCAGCAACAGCATGTCCGAAATCATGCGTGCCATGTGCTCGAATTCCTCGGCATTCGATTCGAGAATGCCGCGGTAGTCGTCGGCGCCGCGTGCCCGGGACAGGGCGACCTGGGTTTGCGTCATCAGGTTGCTCACCGGCGTGCGCAACTCATGCGCGATGTCGGAGGAAAAATCCGAGAGCCGGCGAAACGCCTCTTCCAGTCGCGCCAGCATTTCGTTCAGAGATTGCGCCAGTTCTGCCAATTCCAGCGGTGCCGACTCCACCGGCAGGCGATAGCTCAGTTGTTGCGCCGTCACCGCTTGCGTTTGCTCGCGCATGGCGCGCAGCGGTGCCAGGCCACGCTTGGCTGCGGCCCAACCCAGCACGCCGGTGAGTGCCGCGGCGCCGGCCACAAAGAGCCACAGCGTTTGCAGAAAAGAGCGCATGTACGACTGATGGTGCGCGATGTCGGTGGCCACCGCCACGAACACCTTGACCTCCCGGTTGATGCCGGTGGGCAGTTCCGCCGCGATCGCGCGGTAGGTTTGCTGTCCCAGCGTCCAGAGCAGCGGGCGCTGCGGGTTTTGAGTGGCGCTGGCGCTCACCAGGCCGGGGGCGAAGGTGGCGTTGGGTGTGGCAAAGATCACCGCCTGATTGGTACCGATGATCATCACTTCAAGACCGTGGTGGCCGACCAGCGAGTGGTTCAACTGTTGCCCAAAGCGCGTCAGATCGTCTTGTGATTTGAGCAGCGCCAGGTCATGCCGTGTCAGATCCATTTTGCTCACCAGAATTTCCATGTCCAGGTCCTCGAAGTGCTTTTCCACCGAGGAGGCAATCACCAGCCCGAGTGCCAGCAGCACGGCCGTGGAGGCAATGACGAACAGCGCCGTCAGACGCCGGGTGATGGAGGTTCGGCCGGTCAGGCGCAATCCGGGTTCTCCAGCACGTAGCCCATGCCGCGCACGGTGCGAATCAGCTTGGGCTCGAAATTGTCGTCCAGCTTGACGCGCAGGCGGCGCATGGCGACTTCGATGACATTGGTGTCGCTGTCGAAATTCATGTCCCACACCTGCGAGGCGATCAGCGAGCGCGGCAGCACCTCGCCCTGACGCCGCAGCAACAGCTCCAGCAGGGCAAATTCCTTGGCCGTCAGATCGATGCGCTGGCCGGCGCGGGTGACGCGCCGGCGCAGCAAGTCGAGTTCCAGATCGGCGGCCCGCAAAAACTCCGCTGCAGTGGCTTTGGCTCCGCGGCGCAACAGGGTTCGCACGCGGGCCAGCAATTCGGAAAAAGCAAAGGGCTTGACCAGATAGTCGTCGGCGCCGAGTTCCAGACCCTTGACGCGGTCGTCGACGTGGTCGCGGGCGGTCAAGAACAACACCGGCATGTCCTTGCCGGCTTTGCGGATGCCGGCCAGCACCGCCCAGCCGTCGATGCCGGGTAGCATCACGTCCAGGATCGCCAGGTGGTAGGCCTCGGTCAATGCGTGGTGCAGGCCGTCGCTGCCGTCGCGCACCAGATCGACCACGAAACCGGCCTCCACCAAACCCTGCTTCAGGTAGTCGCCGGTCTTGGGTTCGTCCTCAACGATGAGAATTTTCATGGCCGTCATTCTGCACTGCTTCCGTGAGTGCGTTGTCGCACAGACCCGCGCAGGGTCTCGGCGTAGATTTGCCTTCTCGTTATTGCTGGGGAAATCCATGAAGACCTTTTTTGCCATGGCGCTTGCCACCATTGCGCTGTTGAGCACCGGCTTTTCGTTCGCACAGAGCAGCAACATGATGAATGGCGGCACCTGGGGCGTCGGCTGGATGGGTGGCTACGGCGGGATAGGGATGCCGCTTCTGCTGGTTATCGTCGTTGCCGGACTGGTGGCCTGGCTCCTCAAGCGAGATGACAAGTGACCGAATATGACAACTATTGATATGGAAGTCGAAGGCATGGGTTCGCGCTCGACGGGCCTGCATGTGACGCGAGTTCTGCAGGCACTGGCGGGCATCAACGGCGTGGCGGTTAATCGTCAGTCCGGCCATGTCCGGGTCAGCGGCGAATTCCCGCACGGCAGCCATTTCGTGGTCTCCGCCCTGACCGCGGCCGGCTATCCGGCGCACTTGTCGACCTTTTCGATGCCCATCTCGCGACCCAGGACTTAGAACTTGTCCGTAAATAACTGGGGCCCCCAGTCATTTACGGACAAGTTCTTAGTGTGGCGCATAGACTGGCAACTGCAGCACGCCACACTGAAGACTTCGCTCGCCTGACGGAGTCACGCCGGCAACGCAGCCGACCTTGAATGGAGAGATTCGACGTGGAAACCAGCCCGCATGATTTGAGCTGCCTGTTTCTCCAGCTGGGGCTGCCGGGCGGACCAGGCGATATCGACATCTTTGTCGCCAGGCACCGCCTGAAAGCCGGTAGCGCCATGCCGGAAGCGCTGTTTTGGACGCCCATGCAGGCCAAATTTCTGGCGCAAGCCCTGGCCGACGATTCCGATTGGTCGGCCGCGGTGGATCAACTTGCGGTCCGGCTCAGCCGGTAGACGAGGTTTGCGCCACTGGCGGTGGCACTTGAGATGGACCCGGCACAATTGGCGGGAGCCTGAAAATAACAAAAATGTAATCTCCGGGTCAACTTTCTGTTGGGCTGCAACATGCAAACTACCCCCACTCCAATCACGAAAGGTTTTGTCATGGCACTGCGTACCCACTCCCTTCTGATCCTAGCCCTGGCCGGCGCCGGCTTTTCCGCGCCGGGCATCGCCCAGATGGACCATAGCATGCACGGCAGCCCGGCGGCAAAGCAAATGCCCGCTGGCACTGCCGTGGCCATGGAAGAGGCGATCGTGAAGAAGATTGACAAGGCCGCCGGGAAGATCGCCCTGGCCCACGGCGCGCAGAAAGACGGCATGCCGGCGATGACCATGGTCTACCGCGTCAAGGACGCCGCCTGGCTCGACAAACTGAAAGTGGGACAGAAAATCAGCTTTACCACTGACCCGACCGACCCCATGCTGGTGTCGCGCTTCGAGTTGGTGAAATGAAACAGAAGAATATTCTTATTGCCGCCGCGGCCTTGCTGCTGCTGGCGTTGCTGCTGGGCGCCTGGATTTACCGGAGCCAGAAAGCCGAACAGACCGCGCAGATCGCGGCGCAAAACCAGATCGCCCTGCTGCGCGCGCATTCGCCAACCTTCGGCAATGCCGATGCGCCGGTGCAGATCGTCGAGTTCTTTGACCCGGCCTGCGGCACCTGCCGCGACTTCTATCCGTTCGTGAAGGAACTGATGGCGGCGCACCCCGGCAAGATCGGGCTGTCGGTTCGCTATGCGCCGTTTCATCCGGGCTCCGACCAGGTGGTGAAAGTGCTGGAGGCGGCGCGCCAGCAAGGCCAGTTCCGGCAGGCGCTGGAAGCGCTGTTCGCGTCGCAAGCGGACTGGGTGGTGAACCACCGGGCGCAACTGGATCTGATCTGGGCGCCACTGGGCGGCTTGGGCCTGGATCTGGAGCGGCTCAAAGTCGACATGAACTCGCCCGACATCGCGCAACGGGTGCGGCAGGACCTGGCGGACGCCAACACCCTGGGTGTGGCCATGACGCCGGAGTTCTTTGTCAACGGCCAGCCGCTGCCAAAATTTGGCTACGAGGATTTGAAAATGCTGGTCGAGAATGCCTTGGCCCATGCCAACGTCAAGTAAGGTACGTCCCATGCAAAACCTAGTGCGGACCAGCGCCCTTGTCGTGCTGTTGAGCCTGGCCGGCGCGGCCGGCGCGCAGACCACGCAAGCGCTGCCAGGTGCCAGCCTGAAGGGCCTTCTGCAACTGGCCAAAGAGCGCAATCCGGACTACGCCAGCATGCGCTTCGAGGCGCAGGCCGCGACCGAGCGCGTGACGCCGGCCGGCGCCCTGCCGGACCCCAGATTTCGCACCGAGCTGATGGACATCACCCGGATGGGCGAGCAGAACCCCACCCTTCTGCCCGGCAACGTGGGCAGCACCCGCTACACCTTGATGCAGGACTTGCCGTGGTTCGGCAAGCGCGACCTGCGGCGCGACATTGCGCAACTGGAAGCCGACGGCAGCCGGGGCAAGGCCGACGGCGCCTGGACCGAACTGGCGGCCAGGATCAAGACCGCCCAGGCCCAGCGCCATTACCTGCGCGGCAATGAAACACTGACGCGGGAAGTCCTCGATCTGATGCTGCGCCTGGAGAAAATTGCACAGGTGCGCTATGCCGGCGGTCTGACGGCCCAGCAGGACGTCATCCGGGCTCAGGTCGAGCAGACCAATATGCGCAATGAACTGGTAGCGCTGGAAGCCGAACGGGCGCAGGCCGATGTGCGCCTGAATACCTTGCTGGGACGACCCGCCAGCGCCGCGCTGGCGCCGCCGGACCTACTGCCTGCGCTGCCAAGCGCCAGCCAACTCGACCATGGCACGCTGGCGGCGCGCGCGCGCAGCCGCAATCCGCAACTGTTCGCCGAGGAGGCACGCAGCCGGGCGGCCGAGAAGAACCGTGACCTGACGCGGCTCAACCGCTACCCCGATTTCACGCTCAGTATTTCACCCGCCCAGTACCAGAGCGCGGTCAAGGAATGGGGTTTGATGCTGGAGGTCAACATCCCGCTGCAGCAGTCCTCGCGGCGCGCCCAGGAGCGCGAATCCGAAGCCATGTACGCGGCGGCCCAGTCGCGCCAGGAAGCGCTCGCCAACCAGTTGCTGTCGGACCTGGCCGAGAACCTGGCCGGTCTGGCGGCGGCGCAAAGCAGCGCCGCGCTGGCGCGCAACAACTTGTTACCGCAGGCCGAGCTGACCTTCAGTTCGGCGCTGGCCGGCTACGAGAACGGCAAGGTCGATTTCGCCACGCTGCTGGACGCCCAGCGGCAGATCCGCCAGGCCAGACAAACCCGGATCAAGGCGCAGTTTGAAGGGCAAATGCGTCTCGCTGAAATTGAAAAACTGATCGGGGAAGATTTGTGAGCACTCTTTGCTGTCATCCCGGACCCGATCCGGGATCCATGACCTGCTTGTCGACAAATTTGTAGAAATATTCCGATGAAAAAACGCTTTCAAATTATCATTGGCGTCATTGTGCTTGCAATGGCTGCGGCTGGCGGCTATTACATTGGCCACAAGGGCGCGGTAGCACAGCCACAAGCCGGCCATACGCCAGCCCCAAGTGCAACTCCAGAAAAGAAGCTCCTTTATTACCGCAACCCCATGGGTCTGCCCGACACCTCGCCGACACCCAAAAAGGATCCCATGGGCATGGACTACATCGCGGTCTACGCCGGCGGGGCGGACGAAGAGCCGGTGGCCGCCAACCAGCTCAGGATCAGCACCGAGAAGATTCAAAAACTGGGTGTGCGCAGCGAGGCGGCGCAACTGCGCAGCCTGGACCGTTCGGTGCGCGCGGCCGGCCGGATCGAGCCCGATGAGCGCCGCCTGTTCACCATCGCGGCCAAGTTCGAAGGCTATGTGGAACGGCTGCATGTGAATGTCACTGGCCAGCCGGTCGCCAAGGGCCAACCCCTGTTCGAGGTCTACAGCCCGGAACTGGTGTCGGCGCAGCGCGAATACGCCATCGCGGCACAAGGTGTGGAGGCGCTCAAGGAGGCCGGCAGTCAGGCCCAGTCGGGCATGCAACAGCTGGCCCAATCGAGCTTGCAGCGCCTGAAGAACTGGGATATTTCCGATGAGCAGATCAAGGCCCTCAGCAAGTCCGGCGCGACGCAACGCACGCTGACCTTCCGCTCGCCGGCGTCTGGCATTGTGATGGAGAAAAAAGCGGTGCAAGGCATGCGCTTCATGCCCGGCGAGATGCTGTACCAGGTGGCGGATTTGTCCCATGTCTGGGTCGTCGCCGACGTCTTCGAACAGGACATCGGCCTGGTCAAGTCCGGTGCCAAGGCCAAGGTCAGGATCAATGCCTACCCGGACAAGGAATTCACCGGCACCGTCAGCTACGTTTATCCCACGCTCAAGGCCGAGACGCGTACCGTGCCGGTGCGGGTGGAGCTTGCCAACCCGGGTCTGTTGTTGAAGCCGGCCATGTTTGCCCAGGTGGAAGTGGCGGTCGGCGCCAAAGCCAGGGTTGTCACGGTGCCGCTGTCGGCCGTGATCGACAGCGGAACGCGCCAGATCGTGCTGATTCAGCAAGCTGAAGGCCGCTTTGAGCCGCGCTCTGTCTTGCTCGGCAGCCGCAGCGACGACCATGTGGAAGTACTCAGCGGCGTGAAAGAGGGTGAACAGGTGGTGGTGGCGGCCAACTTCCTGATCGATGCCGAGAGCAATCTCAAGGCGGCGGTGGGTGGCTTTGGCGACGCCGGTAGAGCCGCCACGGCGCCAGCGGCAACGGCCAGCGCGCCAGCGCTCAAGGCGGCCGGTCACCAGGCTGAAGGAACGGTGGACAGCATCGATTTGAAAGACGGCACCATTAGCCTCAATCACGGCCCGGTGGCCAGCCTGAAGTGGCCGGCCATGACCATGGAGTTCAAGGCCGCCAACGCCTCGCTGCTGAAGGACTTGAAGCCGGGGGCCAGAATTGCCGTCGAGTTCGTCGAGCGGCAACCCGGCGAATGGGTCATCACCAGCGTCAAGAAATAAGCATGCTGGCCAACATCATCGAATGGTCGGGCCGGAATCGGTTCCTGGTCCTGCTCGCCGCCTTGTTCATCACGCTGTGGGGCGTCTTTGCCGTGCTGCGCACGCCGATAGACGCACTGCCCGACCTGTCGGACGTGCAGGTCATCGTCTATACCGAGTTTCCCGGCCAGGCACCGCAGGTGGTGGAAGACCAGGTCACCTACCCGCTGACCACCGCCATGCTGTCGGTGCCCAAATCGAAAGTAGTGCGCGGCTTTTCCTTCTTCGGCGCCTCCTTCGTCTACATCATCTTCGAAGACGGCACCGACATTTACTGGGCTCGCTCGCGCGTGCTGGAGTACCTCAACTTCGCCTCCGCTCGCATGCCGCGCGGCATCACGCCTGCAATAGGCCCCGACGCCACCGGCGTCGGCTGGGTCTACCAGTACGCGCTGCTGGCCAAGGACAAGACGCTGGCCGAACTGCGCTCGATCCAGGACTGGTATGTGCGCTACCAACTGACCAAGGCGCACGGCGTTGCCGAAGTGGCTTCGGTGGGCGGCTTTGTGCAGACCTACCAGGTGACGGTGGACCCGGTCAAGCTGCGCGCGTTCGGCATTCCCCTGATGAAGGTGGCGCAGGTGATACGCGACTCGAATCGCGATGTCGGCGGCCGCGCCGTCGAGATGGCCGAGACCGAGTACATGGTGCGCGGCAAAGGCTATTTGCGGGGCAAGAGCGACATCGAGTTGCTGGTGGTGAAGGTCGACAAGGGCACACCGGTTTTGGTTCGGGATATTGGGCGGGTCGAGTTGATACCCGACGAGCGGCGCGGCGTCACCGAGCTCAACGGCGAAGGCGAAGTGGTCTCGGGCATCGCGATGGCGCGCTATGGCCAGAACGCGCTGGAAGTGATCTCCAACCTGAAGGAAAAGATCGCCGAGATCGGCCCCGGTTTGCCCCCCGGCGTGACGGTGCAAACGGTGTACGACCGCTCCGAGCTGATTCACCGCGCCATCGAGACCTTGAAGCGCACGCTGCTGGAGGAATCCTTGATCGTGGCGGCGGTGTGCGTCATTTTCCTGCTGCACATGCGCAGCGCGCTGGTCGCCATCCTGATGCTGCCGGTGGGCATTTTGATGGCCTTCATCGCCATGCGCTCGCTGGACATGAACTCCAACCTGATGAGCCTGGGCGGCATTGCCATCGCCATCGGCGCCATGATAGACGCCGCTATCGTCATGATCGAAAACGCGCACAAGCACCTGGAGCGACTGGAGACAACCGATTCGGCCCCCAATTTCGCCGCGCGCGCCAAAGCCATCCTCGCCGCCTGCAAGGAGGTCGGCCCCGCCTTGTTCTTCTCGCTGCTGATCATCACCGTCTCGTTCCTGCCGGTATTCAGCCTGGAAGGCCAGGAAGGGCGGCTCTTTTCGCCGCTGGCTTACACCAAGACCTTCGCCATGGCCAGCGCGGCGCTGCTGTCGGTGACGCTGGTGCCGGTGCTGATGCTGTTGTTCATCCGCGGCAAGGTGATGCCGGAAGCGAAGAACCCGGTGAATCGCTTTTTGATCTGGGTCTACCGACCCATCATCCAGGGCGTGATGCGCTGGAAGAAGATCACCATCGTTCTGGCACTGCTGGCCTTGGGTGTCTCTTACTACCCGGCCTCCCAACTCGGCTCCGAGTTCATGCCCACGCTCAACGAGGGCTCGCTGCTCTACATGCCGGCATCCCTGCCGGGCATGTCGATCACCAAGGCGGCCGAGCTGCTGCAGACGCAGGACAAGATCATCAAGAGCTTCCCCGAAGTGGCTTCGGTCTACGGCAAGGCCGGCCGCGCCAACACGGCGACCGACCCGGCGCCGACCGAGATGTTCGAGACCGTCATCAACCTCAAGCCCGAAGCCGAATGGCGTCCGGGGTTGACCATGGACAAACTGATTGCCGAACTGGACCAGGCGCTGCAATTCCCCGGCGTGGCCAACTCCTGGACCATGCCGATCAAGGCCCGCATCGACATGCTCTCCACCGGTATCCGCACCCCGATCGGCATCAAGGTCTTCGGCAAGGACCTTGACGAGATGGAAAAACTGGCCCGGCAAATCGAGGCCGTGGTGAAGACCGTGCCCGGCACCAGCAGTGCTTTTGCCGAGCGCATCACCGGCGGCTTCTACCTCAACATCGAGCCGGACCGCGAGCAGCTGGCACGCTACGGCCTGGCGGTGGGCGACCTGCAGGATGTGATTGGTGCGGCGCTGGGCGGCGAGATGGTGACCACCACGGTGGAGGGCCGCGAGCGCTATGGCGTGACCGTGCGCTACCCGCGCGAGCTGCGGGGCGATGCGCAGCAGATTGCCCGCGAGGTGTTGGTGCCTACCATGGATGGCGCCATGATCCCGCTGGGCCAGGTGGCCAAGGTGCTGGTCGCCAAGGGGGCGCCCGGCATCCGCACCGAGAATGCGCTGTTGTCGGCCTATATCTACGTCGATATTCGTGGCCGCGACATCGGCGGCTATGTGGCGGATGCCAAGAGGGCGGTGGCTGAGCAGGTCAAGTTCCCCAGCGGTTATTACGTGACCTGGAGCGGTCAGTTTGAGAACATGGAGCGCGCCATCGCAAAGATGAAGGTGGTCATTCCGGTGACGCTGCTGATCATCTTCCTGTTGCTGTACCTGAACTTCAGGCGCATCACTGAGACGCTGATCGTGATGCTCTCGGTGCCGTTCGCCCTGGTCGGCGGCATCTGGCTGATGTGGGCGCTGGGCTACAACCTGTCGGTGGCGGTGGCGGTCGGCTTCATCGCCCTGGCCGGCGTGGCCGCCGAGACCGGCGTCATCATGCTGATCTACCTGGACCATGCCTGGGAAGCGGTCAAGACCAAGTCCCGGGCCGCGGGCCGCGAGCCCGGCGTGGCCGATCTGTATGAGGCCGTGATGGAAGGCGCCGTGGAGCGCGTGCGGCCCAAGATGATGACCGTGGTGGCCATCATGGCCGGCCTCTTGCCCATCATGTGGGGCACCGGAACCGGCTCCGAGGTGATGAGCCGCATCGCCGCACCCATGGTGGGCGGCATGATCTCTTCGACCGTCCTGACGCTGGCCGTGATTCCGGCCATCTACGCGCTGGTCAAGCAGTGGCGGTTGGGGCGGGGGCTGGAGAGCTGAAGCAACAGGGCGTGCACTTCCTATTTGTCATTCCGGCGAAGGCCGGAATCCAGAGGGGATCGTGTCGGATCACTGACCGGGCAGCGGGTACGTGCTCTGACCCCGTTTTTCGTTTCAGTCGGAAAGTATTAAGTTGCCGCGCGGGAGTCGAAATGGCTGATGCCCGTGGCCGATCAGCCTGCAGCAACATGCGGCTGCGCAGGTTGCACCGCCAGACGCAGGCCCAGCGCGTTCAGCACGGCCGACAAGCTGCGCAGTTCTGGATTGCCCTTGGGTGACAAGGTGCGATAAAGCTGTGTCGCGTTCAGTTCTGCTTCCTTGGCAAGGACGCGCACGCCACCGTGCGCCTGCGCCATTTGTCGCAGCGCCACCAACAAGTCGGCCGGCTCACCGTCCTGCAGGACCTGGTTCAGGTATTCCGCGGCAAAAACCGGGTCGTCCTTGAACAGTTCCGCCATCGCTTCGTCATGGTCACGATCTCTCATGGTTCTATCCTTCGTTGCCAATCTTTCCAATAACCCACGGCACGTTCGATATCAGCGTTCTGCGTACCTTTGTCGCCGCCGCACAGCAGCAATACCAGCAGGCCCTGGGCACAAGCGTAGTACACCCGGTAGCCTGCGCCTTGGTCGATGCGCAATTCCCATACGCCGTCCCGGCAAAACTTGTGGTCACCAAAATTTCCCTCCGCTAGCCTGTTCACCCGACGAATGACGTGGCCTTTAGCCAACGGGTCACGCACCTTCTTCAGCCATTCCAGGTAGACGTCCTTTTGATCGTCAGTGAGGTAGTGGCGGACATTAAACATGGCTGATTATCGTTTATAGACGACACAAAATCAAGATTCATCTCTTCCAGTCTCTTCCTATGGGGCACCGCTCGGAGGTGATGAGCCACATCGCAGCACCCATGGTGGGCGGCATGATCTCTTCGACTGTGCTGACCCTGGCCGTCATTCCGGCCATCTACGCGCTGGTCAAGCAGTGGCGGTTGGGGCGGGGGCTGGAAGGGTAGAGCACGCCGATGTTGGCGAGCAGCCAGGAAGAATGGGGTCGGATCACTGGCCACGGAAAGGCCAAAACCAACAAGGTGAACGCTGGGCAGTGACCGGCTAACATACACCACAGCTTGCGCTCAGCAACGCCAAAAAGCCTAACTTATTTCAAGATTGTCGTCATGACGTATCACCAGACTTGGGATCTCGACAAGGCCAGCAAATCAGTTGCCGGCAATCAAGGAATCGTGGCGCGGGTAGTACGTCGAGCAGACGGTGCTGTTGGGGCTCTAAAAGTGTTGAAGGTGGTTGACCGGAACAACACAGAGCGGACAAAACGTTTCGAGATGGAAATCGCTGCATTAAGGCATCTGAACTGCTCGAATGTTCCGAGGGTTTTGGAAGATGGCAAGGACGAAAATGGAGCGCCGTATTTTATTAGTGAGTGGAAGCCAGGCCTCACGTTGCAGGGGTTTGTTTCAGGCCAACCGCAGACCTTGGAAAAGGCGTTGGATATTTGCAGCCAACTGGTCAATATTTTGGAGCAAATTCATGCTCAGAAAGTTGTTCACCGCGATATCAAGCCGGACAACATGATCCTGAATTGTGATGGACGTCTGAGCCTCGTCGATTTCGGAATTGCTTGGTTCAGCCGGCAAGACCCTATATCCGAACTGACCGAGGTGCATGGTACGCGACTGGGAAACTTCTTCTTGGTGCTACCTGAGTTCTACGGGAACCAAGACAAGCGAGACCACCGGAGCGATCTGACGTTTGCTGTTGGAATCCTGTTCTTTCTGCTCGCCGGTGTGAAGCCCGTGCAACTGCGTGATGCCGACGCAAGACCACCGCACAGGACAGATATGGCGTCCAGGTTCCGCAGTGATGCAGTGGCGGACCAGCGTTGGCCGTTGGTTCAATCCATATTCGATGTCGGATTCTCAATCAACCCGGATCACCGGTATCAAAGCGCCGTAGAGTTGCAGGCAGCGCTGCGCCGAGTCATCAATTTCTCAAATGGCACCCAGCTTTCGGCTGACACACGACTGCGCGAGGCTTTGGCCAGTCATCATGCGATGCGAGTTGCCGTGGACGAGCAAATCGATGAGATCGAACAAAATTTGATGAGCGCTGTGGTTGAGGTCGCATCAGGGGTAGGTGCGATTGCCGGAGAGCATGGATTTACCGGGCCAGTGAATCAAAGCGCGGTAGACCGTCCCGGCGAAGCGGTGTCGGTTCTATGGCAGTTCAAGCGTGTTGACCACAATGAGCCGAATGTTTTCTACCGCATCAGAGCTTGCCTCGTTGCCGAGAAAAAGAGCAATGTCGAGCTACGGTTGACAGCGGTCCATCCCCCTATAAGCACACTCGACAACCTGTACTACACCGGGCGTTCGACTGATGTCGCTGGATTGATTCTGGCAGGGAAGCAACAAGCCGCGCAGATAGTCGCGGACGCCTTGGATGACTTGACTTCGAAATTCCCGGCCCGGTAGTCTGTGCAGCGCGATCATCGGCATACCCTGGTGGTTGCCCAGAGGCAGCAAATCTGGTTTGCGGCTTATTGATATCGAATTAGGTATAATTTAGCACATGACAAGCCAGCCCACTGAAAAACCCCTGCACTGGGTCGGATCGTCAAAGAAAGATTTGCTGGCCTTGCCGCCGGAGGTGGTGGATGATTTTGGTTACGCCCTGGGCGCGGTGCAAATGGGTTCCACGCCGCCGCAGGCCAAACTGTGGAAGGGCGAAGGCTCCGGTGTGTTGGAGTTGGTCGATAACCATCGCGGCGATACGTTCAGGGCGGTATACACGGTGCGTTTTGCCAAGGCGGTGTACGTGTTGCACTGCTTCCAGAAAAAGTCACCCAGTGGTATTCGAACCGCGCAGAGCGACATCGACCTGATTCACGAGCGTTTCAAGCTCGCCCAGCAACATTACAAGGACCATCATGAGCATTGACGCGAAAGCAGCCACCGCAGAAAAGATTGAAATGGGTACCGGCAACGTGTTTGCCGACCTCGGTTTGTCAGACCCCGACGAGCGTCGCTTGCGCGTGCAATTGGCAACACGCCTGAACGATTTGCTGCAAGCCGAAGGGTTGACGCAAGCGGCCGCAGCCAGACGTCTGGGAATTGCGCAACCCCATGTGTCGGAGTTGAAGAACTACAAACTCAGCCGTTTCTCCAGTGAGCGGCTGTTGCACTACATCACGCTTCTCAATCGGGATGTCGAAATTTTCATCCGTCCAAAAGCCAATACGAAAATTGATAAGCCTGGGACGGTCATGGTCTGGGCAGCAGTCTGATCATCCCGCGGCAACAGGATGGGTGCGCGGGAGGATCCGACGGTGTGCTGGCACAATGACATCACCGACGCAGGGGGAAAATGATGCTGGTTTCAAATGAAATGGAGCGACCGTCTCAAGCCAGGCGGCTTTTGCGTTGGTTCGCGTCCCTTCGCGCAGTTTGGAAGCTGTCCCTGCTTGAGCTTCTGTTTTACCTGGGGACGCTCATCCTGGTTCTCGTCAAGCTGGCGTTTTCCTGGCTGGCGTCATGAGCCGGCCAACACCCTCACGCTACCGATATTGCCAAGGAGATTGATCAAATGCTCAGCGCTGAATTCCTGATCACCTCGTTTATTGTGGTGCTGATCCCTGGCACCGGGGTCATCTTTACCGTCTCCACCGGCTTGGTTCAGGGTCGCAAGGCTAGCGTGTTTGCGGCACTGGGGTGCACGGCCGGCATCGTGCCGCATCTGCTGGCCACAGTGCTGGGTCTGGCCGCCGTGATGCACACCAGCGCGCTGGCCTTTCAGGCCCTCAAGTACGCCGGCGTTGCCTACCTGTTCTACGTGGCCTACGCCACCTGGCGTGACAAGTCGGCTTTCGCCTTGGACGGAAATCCCTCCACCAGCAGTGCCACAGGTTTGGTCGTCAAGGCCTTCCTGCTCAATATTCTCAACCCCAAGCTGACCATCTTCTTCCTGGCTTTCCTGCCGCAATTCGTTCAGCCGGGCAGCACCGAACCGCTGTTCCAACTGCTGCTGCTGAGCGCCACCTTCATGGTCATGACGTTTATCGTGTTCGTGCTTTATGGCTCCCTGGCGCATGTGTTCCGCAAGGCGGTGATCGAATCGCCGCGCGTCCAAAGCTGGCTGCGGCGCGGCTTCGCGGCAACGTTTGCCGGCCTCGGGGCGAGCCTTGCGCTGACCGAAAAGTGAGGCTCAAGCCGGCGGTCGAATGGTCCGGCTGGCGGCTGACTCATCGCCGGATTTGACTCTCCGGCGCCTGCTTTCTGCACTTCATCGCATGGCGCTGTCGCGCCGGAGGAGCCTGGCCTAAGCTTTGGTTCAGGCGGTCAGGAAGGCCGCATTTTTGGAGAACCTCATGTCTATTGCCGACGATCTGATCCGACTGGAACAACTGCGGGACCGCGCCAGCCTGAGCGCTGACGAATTCCAGCGTGCCAAGAACAAGCTGCTCAATACCCCGCCGACGGAGCCGGTATTGCAGGCCATCAACGGTTTGCATCGCTCCGCCACCGACCGCTGGCTGGGCGGCGTCTGCGGCGGGCTGGCCACCGCCACCGGCATGCAGGCCTGGATCTGGCGCATCGTATTCGTCATGACCCTGTGCACCGGGTTTGGGCTGCTGGCCTACCTGGCGCTCTGGATCTTTGTGCCGCTGGAGCGCGGCCTGCCGCTGCTGCACTCTTCCTGAGGTCAACATGAGGCATTGGATAAGGCACAACCGGGGTTTCCTGGTTTTCATGCTGTTGTTGGGGCTGTTTCGTACCGCGGTAGCGGACTGGAACCCGATCCCCTCGGGCTCCATGCACCCCAATATTCTGGAGGGCGATGTGGTGCTGGTGAATCGCCTGGCTTACGACCTGAAGCTGCCCTTGACCGAGCGGGTGCTGATGCCCCTGGGCGATCCGCAACGCGGCGACATTGTGACGTTCACGTCGCCCCGCGACGGTGTGCGCTTGATCAAGCGCATCGTTGCCCTCCCGGGCGACCGCATCGCCATGCTTGACAAGCAACTCACAATCAATGGCGAGCGTGCCAGCTATGTCGCCGTTGCACCGCCGGCCGGTGGCGCGGCCCTTGATGCGCCCTGGCAGGCCCAACCCTACCTGGAACAATTGGCCGGCAACCAGCGCACCATCCAGTGGCTGCCCGGTGTGCAGGCACTGGACAACTTCGAGGCGCTGACCGTCCCCGAAGGGCAGTACCTGATGCTGGGAGACAACCGCGACAACAGCGCCGACTCGCGCTACATCGGTCTGGTGCCACGCCCACTGCTGACCGGCAAAGCGGTTCGGGTGCTACTGTCAGTGGATATTCTTGGTGTTTGGTGGCCGCGCTGGGAGCGTTTCGGTCAAGCGCTGGGCTGACCCGTCGGGTTCACCGGCCGCCCGCCACGTCCAGCAGCGCACCGGTGCTGTAGCTGGACTCGTCCGACAGCAGCCAGACAATCGCCTGCGCCACTTCCAGCGCGCTGCCGGCGCGTTGCATGGGTACCATAGGCGCCATCTGTTTGGCACGGTCCGGCTGGCCGCCCGAGGCATGGATTTCGGTCTCAATGATGCCTGGGCGCACGGCGTTGACGCGAATGCCTTCCGCCGCCACTTCTTTCGCCAGTCCGACCGTGAAAGTATCGATAGCACCTTTGCTGGCGGCATAGTCCACGTAGTTGCCGGCGCCGCCCAGACGCGCCGCCGCGCTGGACACATTGACGATGGCGCCGCCGCTGCCGCCATGGCGCGTGCTCATGCGCTTGACCGCTTCCCGGGCGCACAAGAAACTGCCCAGCACGTTGATATCGAACATGCGCTTCAGGCGCGCCACGCTCATCTCATCGACGCGCTGCGCCATGTCCACCACGCCGGCGTTATTGACCAGGGCCGTCAGACGCCCCAGCCGGGTGTCGATTTCCTCGAACATCGCCAGTACCTGGGATTCAAGCGCCACATCGGCTTGCACGGCAATGGCCTGGCCCCCGCCGGCCTGAATCTGCCGCACTACCGCGGCGGCCGCCGCTTCGTTGGCGCTGTAGTTGACGGCCACGGCGTAACCGCGTTGCGCCGCCAGCAGGGCGCAGGCGGCGCCAATGCCGCGCGAGCCGCCAGTAATCAGGAGGATTGGGTTCATGGTGTTTTCTGTAGGTAAAAAAGAGGGACCAAAACAGGCGTTGGCAAGAGGCTCATGTTAGCCCAGCAGATGCGGTGGTGCCGGCGCAGTGCCCTTCATTTCCTTCTGGTTTCCAGCCACACCACCAGCAGCAAACCGGCAATCACCAAAGCCAGACCGCCAAAGGCTGCCGCCCCGGGCTGCTCACCGACGACCACGATGGCCAGCACAAAAGCGGTCACCGGCTCAGCCAGTGCAAATGTCACTCCGGTCGCGGCTGAAACGTGACGCAGTGCATGGCTGAACAGCAGGTATGAAATCCCGGTCGCGATCAGTCCCAGGTAAGCCACCATGAGCCAGGTCGAACCGGTGGCCGAGAAAGTGCCGGCGGTCAGCGCCGCAACCGGCACCGCAATCAGGGCGGCCGTTGTGAAAACGGAAAACGTTGCCATCACCGGCGAGCTGATACCTATCAGATGCTTGCTGACCAGGGTGTAGCTGGCGTAAGCCAGACCGGCCGTCAGACACAGGGCCAAGCCCACAGCATCGAAGCGGGTAGCGCTGCCGGTGCCCGACAGCATCAAGCCTATGCCCATGACCGCCAATGCCGTCCCCAGGCACCAGAGCGGCCCAGGCGGCCGCCGGGTGATCAGGGCTTGCAGCAGGCCGGCCCAAACCGGTCCGCTGCCAATGGCAACGGCGGTGCCGGTGGCGACGCCGGTCGCCTTCACGCCGGCAAAAAAGCACAGGTTGTAGGCCGCCATGGCGCTGCCGCCCAGCACGATCCAGGGCCAGGCCCGGCGCAGCCGGGAGTCGGCCTGTGCCCGACCGGCGCGACCGAAAAAGACCAGGCCGGCAAAGAAGACGCTGGCGATCGCCAGCCGCAAGGCGCCAATCCAATAGGGCGAGGACTGCGCGCCGGCAAAGGTCTGGGCGGTGCCGGTGGTGCCCCACAGGACAGCGGCCGCCAGTCCCATGGCGGCACCGGTGAGCGACGGGTTCTTCATGCCGCCATGATGCGGCCGGTTGGCCCCTGAGACTTTCGAGCAACGCTCGACCTTGGCTAGCGACAATCCCGGTTTAGTGCGCGCGCAATTGCCGGGTACTGAACTGACGCTCGCGCTTGAGGGCAAAGCTCAGGGCGCTGGCGGACTGATAACCGACTTGCAGGGCGCTGGCGTCGAGCGCCATGCCCTGGCGCAGCAGCCGTTCGGCGCGGTCCAGTCGACGCCCCCGAAGATAGGCTTGTGGTGTCAGCCCCGTCAGTTCCAGCAGCCGCGCATGAAAGCGCGGGGCGCTGAGGAAGAAGAGTTGCGCCATGCGCGCGGTCGGCCAGGGCTGGTGCAAGCGGCCCGCCAACGCGGCATCGAGCTGCGCCAGATCAATGCCGCGGCGTGCCAGCACCCGGGGCGCTTGCAGCAGTTGCGCGATCTGTAGGCCGGCATCCGGCTGGCGGACGCTGGCGCGGCAGGCCGGCGTGACGGCAAAGCGCCGCACCTGGTCGAGACCGGGCAGCGGCGGCACATCGAGCACGAACATGCGCACCTCGGAGGCGGCCAGAAAACCATGCTCGACACCGGCCGGAATCAGCATGCCGCAGGAGCTGTCGGCGAACGTGCAATGACCGTCGATCTCCAGCTCCATGCGCCCCTGCAAGGCAAACATGATCTGCACATGGTCGTGCGCATGGCTGGCGCGCTCGCCGCTGTAGCGCCGAATCCCGCTGGCCAGGATCTCAGGGCTTGTCGGGTGACTCATCGCTGACCTCGCCAGCCGCGTAATTTCGCCACTGCCGCATGGCGTTGCGCATCGTCAACACCTGACGCTCGAACGTGGGACAAGCGGCGCAAACAGCCATGTGCAGACGCAGTGCCAGCCGGTCGCGCCACGGCAACGCGCGGTCTTCCCGCGCAATCACCAGCGCGCTGACTTCCCTGCAGGTTCTGCGAAATGGCGTCATGTCGTTTTCGGTTGGGCAAACCAGTTCAATTCAAGGCACTCGCGCAAGCGCAGCCGGGCTCTATGCAGTTGCACATACAAGTTGGTCGGCGTCAGGCTCAACTCCTTACAAATTTCCTCGCTGGAGAGCTCCAGCCACTCGCGCATCAAAAACAATCGGCCCTGCACCGCCGGCAGTTTTTTGGCGCAGACGTCCAGCACTTCCAGAAACTGGCGGCTGCTCAATTGCTGCTCGGGGTTGCCCCAGTCGGCCGGCTGTTGCTGGAAGTGTCCGTCGGCCTTGAATCCCAGGTAGTCCAGCGGATCGGCCTCATCGTCCTCGGAACTCTCCAGGCCGCAGACCTCGCGGCTGTGATGCCGCAGCGCGTCGATCACCTTGTGTTTCAAAATGCCGACCAGCCAGGTCTTGAGCTGCGAGCGGTTGGCAAACGATTGCGGTTTGGCCAGCGCCGCCAGCACCGTCTCGGACACGGCATCCTCGGCCCAGGTCTCGTTGCGCAGTTGCAGCCGGGCAAAGCGCAGCAGGTAGTCGCGCTGTCCCAGCAACTGCTGCTCGAAGGAGGGAGTGGTGGTGTCGGTCATGATGGACTGCGCAGTGTAATCGGCCCGACCGGACTTGCGCCACCGCGGGCTTGTCCGGCGCCTTGCGGAAAGCAGCCAACACCTTGTAAGAAACCCGGTTCGTGAACGACCAATTTGTATTTTCTTGTAGAGTGCCAGCCTGCAAGGCAGTTGACTCCTCTTTTTTCGGGCGCCCCTCATGGATTTGAAACGTTTCCTGGAACGGTATGGCAGATTTCTTGCGGTTTCCATATTTCTGCTGACCTTGCTGGTCATGGTGCAGCTGACCGGTTTGCGGGAGAACTTCAGCCTGGACTATCTGCGCCAGGCGTTGCTGGCCAACCGGCTGGGTGGACTGGCGCTGTTCGTGCTGCTTTTTACCCTGGGCAACCTGGTGCAGATCCCCGGCTGGATCTTCCTCGCTGCCGCAGTGTTGGTACTCGGTCGAACCGCCGGCGGCGTCGTCACCTACATTGCGGCGGTTACCTCCTGTGCTGTCACTTTTGTCGCCATCGCCTGGATTGGCGGCGATGCCATTCGCCAGTTGGACAACCGCCTGGCCAACAAGCTGCTGCTGCATTTGCAGGCTCACCCGGTGCGCAACATCGCCATCCTCAGAACCTTTTTCCAGACCCTGCCGGCGCTCAATTACGCACTGGCGCTGTCGCGCATAGGCTTCGGGAAATACATGGCCGGAACCCTGCTCGGCTTGCCCTTGCCGATTGCTGTTTATTGCCTGTTTTTCGATTACTTGGCAGTCTTTTTTCACGCTGCTGGCAACACCGGTCTGATGCGCTAAATCCCCCGGTGCAATGAGCCTGGCATCTGCTGGTCAGTGAGTTTCAATCGCTGTGGCACAGACTGATTGCGCCGCGCTCAGCACTTGCCCGCGCGCATCCTGAACCCAGCCGATCAGGCGCAGACGCTCCGGCTTGGCGCCCTCCGGGACATTCAGCGGACGCAGTTCCCGGTAACTGGCCGGCCCGGCTGCCGAGTGCTGATCCGGTTGGTCCCAGGTCGAGATCAGCACATTGCGGACCAGGTTTTTTTCCACCAGCGCACCTTCGACCCCCGCAGGGACGGTCTCCACCAGCAGCAGCCAGGCCGTCAGGGGTTTTTGCCGCCGGGCGTTGGAACTGGTCTGGTATTCGATGATGGCGCCCAGGTAGGCGCCCAGGGGCGCGCCCTGCGCCACGCGCAGTTGCTGGCCGGGTCGGTTCAGTACCCGGCTGCGGGTCATGATCGAACTGGCGGGGCTGGCGCGCCCCAGGGTGGCCAGCCGCGTCTGTGCCTCGCGCAGGGCCGCCGCCGACAGGGGCGCCTCGTCGCCCTGGTCACTGGGTACGATCCAGTCGATGCTGAGTGTCCGCGGCCCGGGATTGGCCGTTGGCGCGGCGCTCCAGCAGGCCGCGCAGTCGGCGCTGATGAAGTGCTCGACCAGCGTCAGCGGCGGGGTCTGGCCGTCGCTGTCGCAAGAAGACTGAGCCCAGCCCGCGCGGGCGACGCAGACACTCAAAGCCATCCAGAGCAAAACATTCTTCAGCAACAATTTGTCTCCCTGCGGCGGTCAGGTTGGCAACCCGGCGGCGCCCGCGGCCTTGGCGCGCTCGCAGGCCAGCAGGATGCGCTCCGGCGTGGCCGGTGCCACCAGGTCGACGCGCGAACGGTGCTGGGCCGATGCGCTGACGGCATCGCGCAAGGCGAAGAAAGCCGACAGCGCCAGCATCAGTGGCGGTTCGCCCACCGCCTTGCTGCGGTAGGGCGTGGGCCTGACGTTTTTGCCGTCGAACAGGCTGACCCTGAAATGCTCCGGCACGTCGCTGGCCACCGGGATCTTGTACGTGCTGGGGCCGTGGGTCAGCAGCTTGCCGTGCGCGTCCCAGATGCATTCCTCCATCGTCAGCCAGCCCATGCCTTGCACGTAAGCGCCCTCGATCTGGCCCTTGTCGATGGCCGGGTTGATGCTCTGACCGACGTCGTGCACGATGTCCACCGCCTTGAGCCACCACTCGCCGCTGCGCGTGTCGATCTCCACCTCGCTGACGGCGGCGCCGTAGCAGTAGTAGTAGAAGGCACGGCCTTGCAAGGTGTTGAAGTCGTACTGGATGTCGGGCGTCATGTAGAAGCCCGTCACGCTCAGGCCGACGCGCTCCAGCCAGGCCTGTGTGACCAGCGTTTGCCAGGGCACAGTCTGCATCGCAGCGGCCTTGCCAGCGCCCACCGTGCTGCGGGCCAAGCCGGCGACAAATTCGACCGCTGCCGCATCGCAAGCCAGCAGCCGGGCCGCCACCGGCACCAGCCGTGCGCGCAATTGGTCGCAGGCGTTGTTGATGGCCGCGCCGTTGATGTCGGCGCCACTGGAGGCGGCGGTGGCGCTGGCGTTGGGCACTTTTTGCGTGTCGCTGGCCGTGACGCGCACCAGGCTGACCGGGATGCCCAAGCCGTCGGCCGCCACCTGCGCCATCTTGGTGTTCAGGCCCTGGCCCATTTCGGTGCCGCCATGGTTGACGCTGACCGAGCCATCCTGGTAGATGTGAACCAGGGCGCCGCCCTGGTTCAGCATGGTGGCGGTGAACGAGATGCCGAACTTGAGCGGTACCAGCGCCAGACCGCGCTTGCGGTTTTTGCTTTGCGCGTTGAACTGATTCACGGCCTGGCGGCGCGCGGCGTAGCCGGCCTCCTGCGCCACCTGGTCAATCACCCGGTCGCCGACCCAGTCCTCGATGGTCTGGCCGTATTGCGTGGTCATGGAGCCGGCATCGCCGGACAAGGCCGGGTCTCGGTACAGGTTGGCACGGCGCACTTCCAGCGCGTCCTTGCCGAGCCGGTGCGCGATCTCCTCGATCACGGTCTCGACGGCGAACATGCCTTGCGGGCCGCCGAAGCCGCGAAACGCGGTGGCGCTCTGCATGTGGGTCTTGCAGCGGTGGCTGACGATCTTGAGGTGCGGCAGGTAATAGCAGTTGTCGATGTGCAGCAGGGCGCGGTCGTTCACCGGACCCGAGTAATCGGTGCTGTGGCCGCAACGCGAGGCCAGCACCACGTCCAGGCCCAGGATGCGGCCGTGCTGGTCGAAACCGCAGTCGTAGTCGATGCGGAAGTCGTGCCGCTTACCGGTGATCATCATGTCGTCGTCGCGGTTGACGCGCAGCTTGACCGGCCGCTGTAGCTTGAACGCGGCCAGCGCCGCGCTTTGCGAGAAGATGCTGGAGTTGCCCTCCTTGCCGCCGAAAGCGCCGCCCATGCGCCGGCAGATCACTGCCACATCCTTGGCCGACAGCTTCAGCGCGGCCGCCGCCTCGCGCTGGTTGCCGTCCGGGTGCTGGGTCGAGACGTAGAGCGTGAGTTGGCCGTCTTCGCGCGGCAGCGCGTAGGCGATCTGGCCTTCCAGGTAAAACTGCTCCTGCTGGCCGCACTCGGTGCGGCCCTGGATGCGCTGCGGTGCGCCGGCGATGACACTTTCCGGCTGGCCGCGCGTGATGCCCTTGGACGGCATGACGAAGCTCTGCTGGGCCAGTGCCTGGGCTATGCTCAGGATGGCAGGCAGCTCCTTGACGGCAACCTTCGCACCTTTGGCAGCTTGGCGGGCCTGGCGCATGCTGTGCGCCACCACCACGGCCACCGGCTGGCCCAGGAACTCGACTTTGCCATTGGCCAGAAACGGATCGTCGTGAACGATAGGGCCGCAGTTGTTTTCACCGGGAATGTCTTTGGCCGTGAACACCGCCACCACCCCGACTTGCGCCAGCAGGGCGGCGCGCTCAATGCCTTCGCCCTGTAGTTCACCGTGCGCCACCGGTGACAGCACCAGCGCGGCGTACAAGGTGCCGCGCAGCTCCGGGATGTCGTCGGTGTAAATGGCCTGGCCGGTCACGTGCAAGCGGGCCGATTCGTGCGGCAGTTCCCGTCCCTGCTCGGTGGCGGGGGCCAGTTCCCTGGACGAGGTCAGTGCGTTCATGGCGTCTCCTCCGGCACGCTGCTGACGGCTTCTTCAACAAATTGCAGTACCAGATTGCGCGCCAACAGCGAGCGGTAAGCCCAACTGGCGCGCAAGCCGTCGCGCGCGGTGAAGCTGGCGGCAATGGCCTGGTCCAGCTCGGCCGCGCTGACCGCTTCCGGCGTGCGGCCGTTGATCACGGCTTCCAGCCGGGGAGCGCGGCAGGGCGATGGCGCCAGGCCGTTGTAGGCCAGCCGGACTTGGGTGAACTTGCCGTCCACCAGTTGGTAGCGCAGCGCGCAGCAGGTGGCGGAAATGTCCTGGTCGAAGCGCTTGCTGACCTTGTGCGCCCTGAACACTTCGCCGGGACCGGGTTTCGGCAGATCAATCGCGGTGATGAACTCGCCGCTCTGCAAGGCGTTCTTTTTTTGACCGGTATAGAAATCCTCCAGGGCCAGCCAGCGTGTGCTGTCGCCCCGGCGCAATTGCAGGCTGGCGCCCAGCGCCAGCAGACACGGCATGCTGTCGCCGATCGGCGAGCCGTTGGCGATGTTGCCGGCCAGCGTGGCGGTGGAGCGTATCGGCGGCGAACCGAAGCGGCGCAGCACCTCGGCAAAGTCCGGGTAGGCACTGGCCACCAGATTTTGCACGCTGGTCAGCGAAACCTGAGCGCCTATGCGCCAGAACGGTCCCTGGTCTTCGACCTGGCGCAGCTCGCCGACGCCGCCGAGATAAACAATTCTGCCGGGCCGCGCAAACTGCTTGTTCACCTGCAAACCAATTTCCGTGCTCCCCGCCAGCAGTACCGCGTCCGGGTGCTGGCTCAGGTAATCGGCCAGCGCCGCCAGCGTTGTCGGTGTGAAGAACTCGTGACCCTCGGCGCTGCGCAGCACTGCCGGCTGCGCGTTTTCACGCCGCAGTTGGCGCAGCAGGGGCAGGTCGGCGCTGTCGTCGAGTTTCAACTGGTCGGCCGGCGCGGCGGCGGCCTTCTGGGCGGCCTCGACGATCGGCCGGTAGCCGGTGCAACGGCACAGGTTGCCGCTCAGGGCGTCGTTGATTTGGCTGCGCGTCGGCTGGGCGACCGTCTGCAGCAAACCGGTCAGGCTCATCACGATGCCGGGCGTGCAAAAGCCGCACTGGGTGCCGTGACTGGCCGCCATCGCTTCCTGCACCGGGTGCAGGTCGCCGTTGCCGCGTTGCAGGCTTTCCACCGTCTTGACCGACTTGCCATGAAGTGTCGGCAGCAATTGCAGGCAACTGTTGACGGGCCGGTAATTGATCGTCGCGCCGCTGGCATCGAGCTCGCCCAGCAGCACCACGCAGGCGCCGCAGTCGCCTTCGGCGCAGCCTTCCTTGGTGCCGCTGCGCTGCAATTGCTCGCGCAGGTAATCCAGCACGCTGCTGCTGTGGTGCTGGCTGCCGGCTTCGACGATGGCGCCGTCGAGGACAAAGCGCACGGAGTTGTTGTTGGGGGTCATGCTGGGGTGGCCGGCTGGGATGATCTGGATAGGGAAGGATACGGCGGCGGACCGGTCTATTTGGCCAGGATGGGAAATAGTTTCACCAGACCGTCGGACATCACCTCGACCGCCAGCGCCGCCAGAATCAAACCCATCAAACGGGTCATCACATTGATCCCGGTTTTACCCAAGATCCGGGCAATCGGCCGTGCCAAGGCAAAGCACAGGGCGGTGGCCAGGCCGATCACCACGCCGTAGCCTACCAGCGTGCTCAATTGCAGGAAAGTCTTGGCCTTGTCGGCGTAAATCACCACCGTCGACATGGTGGCCGGGCCGGTCAGCAAGGGAATGGTGAGTGGCACCACGGCAATGCTGGCACGGGCGGCGGCATCGTGCATTTCCTCTTCGTTCGATTTGGCTTCGGCCGGTTGCGCATTGAGCATGGCCAGGGCCGAGGTCAGCAACAGCATGCCGCCGCCAACCTGGAAGCTGGCCAGCGAAATGCCGAAAAATTCCAGAATGCGCAGACCCATCAGGGCGCTGATAGCGATCACGACAAAAGCGCTGAAGGATGAAATCCAGATCGTGCGGCGCCGCTGCTCGGTTGTGAAATCCTGCGTGTAGTGAATGAAGAACGGCACGATCGCCAGCGGATTGACGATCGCCAGCAGGGTAACCAGGGGTTTGAAATCGACGGACATCTTTCTTCCTCGCGGGGTCAAGGTTTGCGGCAGTCGCAGACTTCGTTGCCCTTGTCGAAAATGATGCGCCAGACGCCTGGGGCTTCCAGCCGCCATATCGAGGTGAAAGTGGCAATCAATTTTCCCTGCGCATCACGTACCGGCCCGGAACTGAGGGCCAGCGTGCCCGAAGGCAGTACTTCGACCTGCTCCGGCTGCCAGGAAAACGGTGCCGTCGCGCCCTGGTAAAAACGCTTCCAGGCCTGTGCCACCTGGGCCTTGCCGTGCAGCACCCTGGGATCCGAAAAGAACACCGCTTCCTCGGACAGGAAGGAGGTAAAAGCGGCGTGATCGCGGTCCGCCATCGACTTGGCGAAGGCGCGCTCGGTGTCCCCAACCGCCTGCTGCAGGACTGTCGGATCTGGCGTGGCAGCGGTCATGCCGGCGCAAGCCGACAGCAGGGCGCCGGCGACCAGAAGGAGGATGAGTGTGATATTGCGCATGGCTGAGCCCCCGCTGTTTTTGATTTCATGCCGGCGCCGCAACAGAGGGTGGCGACGGGTGCAGCCGCGCCATGGCATGCGCGTCGACATAGCGGCCATGGCGCAAGGCATAGGCCCGGTGCGTGCCCTCCAGCACGAAGCCGTGGGCCCGGTACAGGCGCAGCGCCGCCTCGTTATCGGTCCATACGGTAAGTTCCAGGCGCAGCAGGTTGAGCCAGTTGTCGGCCAGATCGACCGCTGCTCCGAGCAAGGCGCTGCCTACACCTTTGCCCTGCGCGTCATCACGCACCGCCATGCCGATGCCGGCAGCGTGGGCGCGACGCAGGTTGGCGACCGGATGCAGGCCCAGATTGCCAACCACTTCACCGCCCAGTACGGCGACCAGGATGCGGTCCTGCGGCGCCATGTTTTCCAGGCGCTTCTTCCAGACCTCGGCCGACTGCAGCGGGATTTGCAGGGTGCCGGCAGCAGCCCGCGGCTGCGCGTAGATCAGGGCACAGGCGGCGTAATCGGCGGGTTCGGCGTGGCGGATCGTGATGGTCATGGGCGGTTTCCTGCGGCTGGCACGGCTGACACGCGCAATCTACACCAGATTCGGTGCCGGGTCGCCCCCGGATTGGATTTTTACCTCCAAACCGGGCCTGACTGCCAAGCGGTGTTCAGGCCGCAGTTGCCGGCGCCCGGGTGATGACCTGGCCGCTGCGGGCGCCGCTGTGCCGGCCCATGCGCCAGGCAATGACGCCGTTCACGATTACGGCGTCGATGCCCATCGCGGCTTGTGCCGGCGCCGCATAAGTGGCGGTGTCGCGTACCGTGGCGGCGTCGAACACGACCACGTCGGCGTGGTGGCCCACTTTCAGGGTGCTGCGTCGCTGCAGGCCGAAATTGCGCGCCGTCAGCCCGGTCATCTTCCAGACTGCAGTCTCCAGCGGGAACAGACCGACGTCGCGGCTGTAATGGCCCAGCACGCGCGGGAAGGTGCCCCACAGGCGCGGATGCGGGCTGTCGCCGACCGGGATGCCGTCCGAACCAATCATGGTCTCGTCGAAAGCCAGGATGCGCTGCACGTCGTTCTCGTCCATCAGGAAGTAGATCGCGCTGCCGGGCTGTAGTCGCTGTGCCGCCTGTTCCTTCGACACCTGCCACTCGGCGGCGATGTCGTCCAGATCGCGGCCGGCGCACTCCGGGTGCGGCGTACTGGAGGCAATCAGCACGCGGCCTTCCAGCATGCCGCGATCGGTTCTTATCATGGTCGAGCCGGCGTTGTAAGGGTAGCAGTCGAGCGCGACGCACTGGTGCTGCATGGTCTCCCGGATGAACGGCAGGGTGAGCGCCGATTTGCCGAAATTGGGCTTGCCCATTGCCTTATGGTGCGAGATCACGACTGGGATGGCCAGCTCCCGGCCGATGCGAAAGGTTTCCTCCAGCGCCTCCATGACCTTGTCCGATTCGTCGCGCATGTGGGTGACATAGAGTCCTTTGTGCGCCGACAGGGGGCGGCCGACTTCAATGATCTCCTCGGTGCTGGCCTGGCTGGCCGGCGGGTAGAAAGTGCCGCTGGACAGACCCAGCGCGCCGGCCTCCATGGCCTCCTGCACCCAGGCCTGCATGGCGCGGATCTCGTCGCCATTGGCTGCGCGGTCCAGCGCCGCCATGCTCATGACGCGCAGCGTGGAGTGCCCTACCAGGGCCCCGACGTTGACGCTGGAGGGTGTCGCGCGCAAGGCCTTCAGGTAGGCGGCAAAGGAGGTGAAGCGCCGGTCGGCCGGCAGGCCCAGCAGGGTTAAGGGCATTGGCAGGTCCAGCGCCGGCCGCAGCGGCGCGGCGCTGATGCCGCAGTTGCCGACGATGACGGTGGTGACGCCCTGGGATAGCTTGAAAGTCATGTCGGCCTGCGACAGCACGGCCTCGTCGTCATGGGTGTGCGAGTCGATGAAACCGGGTGCCACGATGCGGCCGCGCGCGTCCACTATTTCGTCGGCGCTGTGGCCGCTCAGGTCGCCGATGGCGGCTACCTGGCCGGCGCGGATGCCCACGTCAGCCGTAAAGCGCGGCGCCCTGGTGCCGTCGATCACCGTGCCGCCGCGGATCAGTAGCTCGTAGTGTTGAACTTGTGTCATGGCATCTCCTCGGTCTGTGGTTCGGTTGCTGGCTCGGCTGCGCCCGGCCTTATCGAAAGTGGCAGGCGACCCATTGGCCACCCTTGAGATTGGCGGCGCGTTGTGTCAGTGCCGGGCTTTGCTCCTTGCACAGCGGCTGGGCCAGCGGGCAGCGGGTGTGGAAGCGGCAGCCCGGCGGTGGCCTGGCCGGGCTGGGCGGGTCGCCTTGCAGCAGGATGCGCTGGGCCGGTGTGCGCGGATTGGGCACCGGCACGGCCGACAGCAGGATTTGGGTGTAGGGGTGCAGCGGCGCCGAGAACAAGGTGTCACGGTCGGCCACTTCGACGATGCGACCCAGGTACATGACGGCGACCCGGTGGCTGATGTGGCGCACCACCGCCAGGTCGTGCGCCACGAACAGGTAGGCGATGCCGAACTCGGCTTGCAGGTCCATCAGCAGGTTGATGACCTGCGCCTGCACCGAGACGTCCAGCGCCGAGACCGGTTCGTCGCAGACGATCAGTTTCGGGTTCAGCGCCAGGGCGCGGGCGATGCCCAGGCGTTGGCGCTGCCCGCCGGAGAATTCATAAGGGAATTTTTTGGCTGCTTCCGGCCGCAGCCCGACCTTGGCGAACAGCCATTGCACGCGCTCGCGCCGCTCGGCAGCCGAGACGCTGGCGAAGTTGCGCAGCGGCTCGGCCACGATGTCGCCGGCCGACAGGCGCGGATTGAGCGAGGCATAGGGGTCCTGAAAGATGATTTGCAGGTTGCGCCGGCGCAAACGCATCTGCTCGGCGCTGAGCGTCAGCAGTTCCTCGCCGTTGAGCCTGACCGAGCCCGAAGTGGGTGTTACGAGACGCAGCACCGACTTGGCGGTGGTGGTCTTGCCGCAGCCCGACTCTCCCACCAGCGACAGCGTCTCGCCCTGCGCCAGAGAGAACGTCACATCGTCCACCGCCTGCACTGCCGGACTGGCCGGTTGCAGCCACTTGCGTGGCGCCAGGTAGTGCTTCCTGAGATTCTCCACCACCAGCAAAGGCGGCGGGTCGGTGGGCGTGACGGCGGGCGCGCTCATGCGAGAGGCAACTCCAGGTCAATGCGCTTTTCTTCCACCGCAAAACAGGCCACTTGGTGCCCTGGGCCTTGCGTGGTGAGCCTCGGGACCTCGCTGCGGCAGCGTGCCTGGGCGTAGTTGCAGCGCTCGGCAAAAGCGCAGTTGTGACCCAGCTGGTTGAGCGCCGGCACCATGCCCGGGATCTCGGTCAGGCGCGCGCTGTGGGTGTTGATCGAGGGCATGGAGGCCATCAGGGCCCGGGTGTAGGGGTGCAGCGGATGGTCGAACAGGTCCAGCACATCGGCTTCCTCCACCTTGCGCCCGGCGTACATGACGACCACCCGGTCGCAACTTTCGGCCACCACGCCCAGGTCATGCGTGATCAGCACGACGCCCATGCCCAGCTCTTTTTGCAGGCGTTTGATCAATGCCAGGATCTGTGCCTGGATAGTGACGTCCAGCGCGGTGGTGGGTTCGTCGGCGATCAGCAGTTCGGGCTTGCAGGCCAGGGCCATCGCGATCATGACCCGCTGGCGCATGCCGCCCGAGAGCTGGTGCGGGTATTCGTTGGCGCGTCGCTCGGCTTCCGGGATCTGGACCAGGCGCAGCATTTCGACGGCGCGGGCCAGGCCCTCGGCGCGGCTGGTCTTCTGGTGCAGGCAGACAGTTTCGGCGATCTGCCGGCCGACCGTCAGCACCGGGTTCAGCGAGGTCATCGGTTCCTGGAAAATCATCGAGATGCGGTTGCCGCGGATGTCGCGCATCGCACGTTCGCTGAGCGCGAGCAGATTGCTGCCGTGGTAGCGCACCGCGCCGCTGTGGCGCGCCGGCGGCGTCGCCACCAGGCGCAGGATGGAGAGCGCCGTGACGCTCTTGCCGCAGCCCGACTCGCCGACCACGCCCAGCGTCTGGCCGGAGCGGATCGACCAGGAGACGCCGTCTACCGAACGCACGGTGCCCGACAGCGTGTCGAACCAGGTGCACAGCTTGTCCAGCTCCAGCAGGGGCACCTCGACTCCTGATTCAGGGGCGCTGGCGGGGGCGTCAAGCGCGGTCATGGTGCTGCTCACAGTTGCCGGGCCAGCCGCGGGTCCAGCGCGTCGCGCAGCCCGTCGCCCACCATGTTGATGGCCAGCACGGTGGCGGCCAGCAACAGGCCCGGGTACAGGATGATGTGGAAGGCGACGGCCACAAAGTTGCGGCCCTCGGCCATCATGTTGCCCCAACTGGGCGTCTGCGCTGGCACACCGACCCCCAGAAACGACAGCGAGGCCTCGATCAGCACGGCCGAGGCGGCGACGAAAGTGGCCTGCACGATCAGCGGCGCCATCATGTTGGGCAGCACGTGGCGCCACAGGATCACCGGCAGCCGGGTGCCGACGGCGTGCGCCGCTTCCACGAACAGTTGCTCGCGCAAGGTCAGCGAGAGCGAACGCACCAGCCGGACCACGCGCGGAATTTCGGGCACGATGATGGCCACGATGACGGTGCTCAGGCTGGCGCGGGTCACCGCCATCAGCGCGATCGCCAGCAGGATGCCGGGAATCGCCATCAGCCCGTCCATCACGCGCATCACCGGGCCATCGGCCCAGCGCACGAAGCCGGCCAGCAGCCCCAACAGTACGCCGCCCAGCGTCGCCAGCACGGCCACCGTCAAACCCACCACCATGGAGACGCGCCCGCCCCAGACGGCGCGGCTGAAGACGTCGCGACCCAGCGCATCGGTGCCGAAATAGTGCTCGGCCGACGGACCCTGCATGCGCACCAGCGGGTCGAGATCCTGCGGGTCGTAGTTGGCGATCCAGGGTGCTGCCAGCGACAGCAGCGCGACCGCCAGCAGCAACAGCGCGCCCAGGATCAGCGTCGGGTTCTTGCGCAGCCAGCGCCAGCGGCGCAGCGGCGGCGCGGCGCCCGGCGTGAGGTCAGGGTGAATGGTGGCGTGGCTGCTCATGGTGCTGTGCATCAGTACTGGATGCGCGGATCGAACAGCCGGTAGCTCAAGTCGATCAGCAGGTTGATCAGCACGTAAACGCCGGCCGACAGCAGCAGCACGCTCTGGATCACCGGGTAGTCATGGTGCAGCACCGAATCGATCACCAAGCGGCCGACACCGGGGATGGCGAACACGGTCTCGGTCACCACGACGCCGCCGATCAGCAGCGCGATGCCGACGCCCACCGTGGTGGCGATCGGGATGGCGGCGTTGCGCAGCGCGTGGCCCAGCACCGGCAGCACCGCCAGGCCTTTGGCGCGGGCGGTGCGGATGTAGTCTTCCTGCAGCACCTCCAGCACGGTGGCGCGCGTCATGCGTGTGACCAGTGCGATGTACACCAGCGCCAGATTGATGCAGGGCAGCACCAGGCTGCGCAGCCACGGTCCCAGCCCTTCCGACAGACGTGCATAGCCTTGCACCGGAAACCAGTCGAGCTGGATCGCCAGCGCATAGATCAGCAGGTAGCCGATCAGGAACACCGGCGCCGAGAACGCCAGCACCGCGAACAGCATGACGACGCGGTCAATCCAGCTGCCGGCGCGGTAGGCCGCCAGGGTTCCCAGCGGCACCGCCACCAGCAGCGTCAGCGCCATGGTGAGGACAGCAATCGACAGCGTCGGCTCCAGCCTTTGCGCCAGCAGTTGGGACACCGGCACCTGGGTGAAGATGGAGGTACCCAGGTCGCCTGTGAGAAGACGCCCCAGCCAGAGCAGGAACTGCTGGAGCAGCGGCTGGTCCAGGCCCAGGGCGGAGCGCAACTGGGCGATGTCCTCCTCGCTGGCCATGTCGCCGGCAATCAGCGTCGCCGGGTCGCCGGGCGACAGGTGGATCAGCAGGAATACCACCAGCGCCACCACCGCCATCACCGGCAAGGTGGCCAACAGTCGTCGCAGAATGTATCCCACGCTAGTGCGTCAAGCGGTGCAACTTACTTGTCCAGCAGCCACAGCAGGGGCAGTCCGCCCCACAGCTTGTCGACACCCTTGAGTTCCTTGCGCGCGGCAAAGGCCGGCGAGTACTGACCGGCATTGATATAGGGCACAGCCTCGTAGGCCCGGCTCTGGAACGCATCGAGCAAAGCCTTGCGCTTGGCCGGCACGGTTTCCTTGATCCAGGCCGAGCGCAGTTCGTCGAGCTGTTTGTCGCAGACCCAGCCGGGCAGACCGTTGCCACAGGCCGCGCTCAGGTAAGCATTGCTGATCGGCGAGTTGACGTCGAATTCACCGGCCACCGTGACGTACATGTTCCAGCCGCCGGCTTCCGGTGCCTCGCGTTTGGAGCGCCGACCGCTGATGGAGGCCCAGTCCATGGTCTGCGCGTCCACGTTCATGCCAATGCTGCGCAGGGTCTGCGCCGCCATCAAGGCCTCGGCGTTCAGGTAAGTGACGTCGCTGGGGACCAGCAGCACCACCTTCTCGCCCTTGTAGCCGGCGTCGGCCAGCATCTGCTTGGCCTTGGCGACGTCCGCCACGCGGAATGGCTCGGCACCGGCCGCGGTTTCATTGGGACCACCGCAAATGAAGAAGGTGGGGCAGTAGGTCACCCGCATGTCCAGCGGATAACCCATGGCCGCCGTGAAGCGATCCTGGCTGACGGCCTTGAGCACCGCCTGGCGCACCTTCGGGTTGTTGAACGGCGGATGCAGTTGGTTCATCACCAGGAAGCCCTGGTAGGAGCCGGCCGCGCCGAGCTTGACATTGGGGTCGCTGCGCAGCGGTGTGATGTAGTCGGGCGGTACCTGTTCTATGTAATCGACCTCGCCTTTTTTCAGTGCCGCGACGGCGCTGTTGGAGTCCGGCAGGTAGAGCCACTCAACCCGGTCGAAAGCCGGCTTCTTGCTGCCCGCCAGCGCGCTGGGCGGGTCAGTGCGCGCCACGTAATGGGGGTTGCGCACAAACACCACCTTGTTGCCCGGCACCCATTCGTCGCGCTTGAACATGAAAGGCCCCGAGCCCAGCACTTCGGTCAGCGGCGCCGTGGTGGGCAGCTTGGCCAGTCGCTCGGGCATGATCACCGGTGGAAACGCGGAAGGCTTGGACATGCCCTCCAGCACCATGCCGAACGGCTCCTTCAGCGTCAGCGTGAAGGTGCGGGCGTCCTGCGCCTTCCATTCCGGCGCGGCGACGGCGGTCATGGCGCGGCCAATGCTGTCGCGCGTGGTCCAGCGCTGCATCGAGGCTACCGCATCGGCGGCGGTCACGGCGCTGCCGTCGGAGAACTTGAGGCCGGGGCGCAGCGTGAAGGTCCACAACTTGCCGTCCTTGGAGGTCGTGTATTTTTCCACCATCTGCGGCCGGGGCACGCTCTTGGCATCGAGGCCGAACGGCATGTCGTAGACCATGTAGCCAAAGTTGCGTGTGATGTAGGCGGTGGTGAAGGTGGGGTCCAGGATTTTCACGTCGGCGTGCGCCACCATGCGCAGCGTTTTGGTTTGCGCCAGCGCCGGCAAGCTGGCCAGGCCAATGGCAGCGCCCAGCAGCAGTGAAGAGAGAGTGGTGAGTGCGGCTTGTCGTTTCATTGTGAAGTCTCCTGTAGTGTGGGTGTTGACAAGTGAAGTTTCAGGCGTCCAGCGGCCATTTGGGTCGGTGTATCTTGCGGTATAGCAGCGTGCCAAGGTCCAGCGTGACGGCCCCCGGAGCGGCCACGTAGATGACATGGCGGGCCAGTTTGGAGAAGGAGGCGTAGAAGTGCTGCGAGGATTTGACGACGATGATCTTCTTCGCCGCCAGGTCGCAGCCCAGTTGCGTGAACAGATCGGTGCCCATGGCCTGGTTGCGCAGGGTGATCAGCACGATCTCGATGCCCATGGCTTCGATCAGCGCGCAGTCGCCCAACTGGCTGGGGGTGTTGGCCAGACCGGTCATCACCATATTGCTCTGGAGCGCCTTGACAGTGCAATCCAGGTCGATAGGCGCGCCCGACAGCGGGCTGATCTTGCCACCGACGCGCAGCATCAGGCGGGCGCCGACACCGGCATCGAAGGCGATGCGCACCGCCACCGGGTCCCACAGGGGACCCAGCGCCGCGTTGACTATGCCGCGTTCCAGCATGCGGCGCAGGATGAAGGTCGAATCGCCGGCCGCGCCACCGCCGGGGTTGTCGGCACCGTCGGCCAGCACCACCGGGCCGCCGTCGAACGCCAGCGCCTGGTCCAGGGCGGCATCGATGCTGGGGTAGTGCACCGTGAGCTGCTCGCGCAGGGCGATCAGTTCATCGGCCAGTTGCCGCGCCAGTGCCTGGGCCTGGGCCGCGTCGCCGTCGCTATAGACCAGCACCTTGGTACCCATGTCGGCCACGTCGCCCCAGGCAAAGCCGTGCGAGATGGAGATCGAGAGCACGCCGTTCTGGCCCTCCAGGGCCTGGATGCGGTCGACGAAACCGCGCGCCGGCTGGCGCGAGGTGTGCATGGTGACTATCATCTCGCAGTCCACCACGGCGGCCACCGGGTGAACTTTCCCGGCCACTTTGGCGGCGCACAGATCGACCAGTTCAAGACCGCGCTCGAGGATGTCGGTGTGGGGGTACTCCTTGAACGCGATCAGCACATCGGCGTAACGGACCATGGCCGGCGTCAGGTGATTGTGCGGGTCCAGTTCGGCGCCGACCACGACGCCCGGTCCGACGGTGGCGCGCACGCGCTCCAGCAGGTCGCCCTCGCAGTCGTCGTAGCCGTCGGCCACCATGGCGCCGTGCAGACCCAGCAACACCATGTCGAGCGGCAGCGCGCCGCGCAGATCGGCCAGCAATTCCTCGCGCAGGGTTTCATAGGCGTGGCGGGTCGTGATGCCGCTGGGCTGGGCACCGGCCACCATGCCTTCGACCAAATCCCAGCCCTGCTCGGCGCCACGCAGGCGCGCGGCCCACAGCGGGCCGGAGAAAAAAGTCATCTGGTCCGGGTGCTGACCGGCCGGAAAGTAACCGCGATCCCGGAACGAGGAAAGACCGGTGGGCATGGGACCAAAGGTATTGGTTTCGGTGGCCAGGGAAGCGCTGAAGACACGCATGGTGGGACTCAATGTTGGAGGGAGGAAAGACGGGGGCGCGCTGGACTGAGCATTTCCGCGCTCAAGCCGTAAGCCGCAATGCGCTGCGGCAGCGACAGGCCGCGCACCAGCGCAGCGCAGGCCTCGCCCATCGCGGCCGAGGTCTGGATGCCGTAGCCGCCCTGCGCCGCAAGCCAGAAGAAACCGGGTGCCCGGGGATCGAAACCGCCCACCAGGTCGCCGTCGGCGACGAAGGAGCGCAGCCCGGCCCAGGTCCGCGTCGGCCGGCGGATGGTCAGGCTGGTCATCGCCTGAATGCGGTCTATGGCCAATGCGATGTCGAGTTCCTCGGGCTGGACGTCCTGCGGCGCCACCGGGTCGGCATTGGCCGGTGAGCCCAGCAGCATGCCGGCATCGGGCTTGAAGTACCAGTCTTCCCCTATGCCTATGGTCAGCGGCCAGTTGGCGCTGGCCAAGCCTGCGGGCGGCGCGAAGATGAAGGCGGAGCGCCGCCGCGGCTCCAGCCCGATACCGGGCAAGCCGGCCAGCGCCGCCACCACGTCGACCCAGGCACCCGCCGCGTTGATCAGCACCGGCGCCTCGAAGGCGCGTCCGCCGGCCTGCACCTGCCAGTGGCCCGCCACGCGTTGCAGCGCCGTCACTTCGGCGTCGCAGACCAGGCTGCCGCCGGCGCGCCGCAGCCCGCGCAGGTAACCCTGGTGAATGGCATGCACGTCCATGTCGGCGGCATCGGGCTCGAACACGGCGCCCAGTACTTTTTCCGGCCGCAGCACCGGCACCCGGGCACAGGCGGCGGTGCTGTCCAGCAATTGCGCCCGTGGCGAGATGCCGCGCAGGACCTCCCAGTGCTCCGCCAGCAAGGCCTCTTGCCCTTGCGTCGCCACCATCATGGCGCAGCGCGGCGCCAGCAGCGGATGCTCGCTGAAGCCGGCCGGCGGCTGTTCCATGAAAGAGCGGCTGGCCATGGTGAGGGCGCGCACCTGGGGTGTGCCGTAGCTCTCCATGAAGACCGCCGCCGAGCGTCCGGTCGAGTGGTAGCCCGGCTGCGACTCGCGCTCCAGCAGCGTCACGCGGCCGTGCGCTGCCAGCCAGTAGCCGACCGAGGCGCCGGCGATGCCGCCGCCGATGATGAGGAAGTCAGTCTGTTCAGCCATTGCATGTTTTCAAGGGGGTCGTCACAGTACGTCAAGACCGCTGTACTGGCGTTCGGAAATTCGTGAGCCTGAAACCAGTCTAGTATGAAATTTGCAGATACGCAAATTATATTTTTGCGTATCTGCAAATTATGTGGCTAAACTAGGGCCGCTGGAAATGTCAAATGGCAAATCTGAAAACCGTACCCAAGCTCAAACATAACAAGGGGCCGCACACGCTGGATCGCGTGACCTTCGGCAAGCGCCTGCGCGCGACGCGCAAACAGTTGGACCTGACGCTGGCCGAGGTGGCCCAGCGCTCAGGCGTTTCCATCACCACCATTTCACGCGCCGAGCGCGGACAGCTGGCCCTCAGTTACGAGAAGTTCTCGGCGCTTGGAAATGCCCTGCAAATGGACATGGCGGCGATGTTCTCCCAGGCCGACGCCAAGGTCGCTCGACTCGATCGGCCGGTGGTGACGCGCGCCGGCGCCGGTGTGCTGTACCAGGGGCAGGCGGTGTCCTACGAGTTTCTCGGCACCAGCGCGCTGGGCAAGCAGATGATCCCTCTGCTGGGGACGGTGCATGCACGCCGCATCAATGGGCCGCAGGACTTCGCCCGCCACGAGGGCGAGGAGTTTGTGCATATCCTCAGCGGTGCGGTCGAAGTGTATTTCGAGGACGGCTCCCTGTTGCGGCTGGCGCGCGGCGACTCGATCTACTTCGACAGCCGCATCGGCCATGCCTACATCAGCGTCAGCCGTCGGCTGTCCAGAGTCGTTGGTGCCTGTACCAGCGAGAGCAGTTTCACCAGGCTGGCGCGCGAGAACGCGACACGGGATGCCGCCACCGTCAGGCCGAAAAAATCACGCCCGCGGCCACCGACTGGTTAAGGTCAACTGGGTTGGAGCCGGGAAATACACCGGGCCTCGCGAGATGGGATACTGGGCGGCAGAGACCCCAATCCGTTTGTCGTTGCGAATTCAAAAGGAGATCAGGTGAACCAGACTATCGACTACTTCTTTGCCCCGCAAAGCCCGTGGACTTACCTGGGTCATGAGCGCTTCGCGGCGCTGGCGCAGGCGGCGCAGGCCACGGTGCGCGTGCTGCCGGTGGACTTCGGCAAGGTGTTTGCCGTTTCGGGTGGGCTTCCCTTGTCCAAACGTGCCCCGCAACGCCAGGCCTACCGCTTGCAGGAGTTGGCCCGTTTTCGTGATCTTCTGAAACTGCCGCTGAATCTGCAGCCACGCCATTTCCCGGTGGCCGGGGATGATGCGGCGCGCCTGATCATTGCGGTCGATTTGCAGGACGGCGCGCCGGCCGCGCTGCACTTCAGCGGCGCGGTATTGGCGGCCGTCTGGGTGCAGCAGCGCGATATTGCCAGTGCCCAGACGCTGGCGGAACTGTTAAGTGAATGCGGCCTGCCGGCGCAGCGGCTGGCGCAATCGCGCAGTCAGGCGGTGCAACAGCAATATGAAGCCAGCACCCAGGCGGCGATTGACGCGGGTGTTTTTGGCGCCCCCAGTTACTGTATTGACGGTGAAATTTTCTGGGGGCAGGACCGGCTTGACTTCGTGCAACGCAAACTGGAAGCGGTGTCCGCCCATTGAGCTACAGCACCCGGTTAGCGCGCCGAGCGTTCCAGGTAGCGTTTGCGTGAAAAGATGAGCACCAGGGTGACTGCAATCAGCAGCATGGCGCCCATGGCAAACCAGAAGCCATTGGACTGGTGCAAAAAGGGAATGAACTCAAAGTTCATGCCAAAAATCCCGGCGATCAGGTTCAGGGGCAGAAAAATGGCCGTCAACACCGTCAGCGTGCGCATGATCTCGTTGGCGCGGTGACTTTGGGCGTTGAAGTGCATTTGAACGGCAGTTTCGGCACTTTGCTCCAGACGCCGCACGTGGTGCACCACGCGCTCTATGTGTTCCAGCACATCGCGACTGCGCACTTGCAGCAGGTCGCGCTCCCGCTGGCTGGCGGGCGTGGTGGCGTCGGGCCAGGTTTTGAGGGCTTCGATCCAGTCCTGCACGGCAGCGTGCTGGTCTTCGCAGATCTCGTCCAGATGGTGCAGCGACAAGCGCGCTTCCAACAGGGAAGCCCAGTTGTTGAAGCGAGTCCTGGGGTTTAGCAACTCAGTCTGCCAGTGTTCGAGTTGATGGCTGAGCTCGCGCCGCAACTCCAGGTAGCCGTCCACCATCTGGTTGACGATGCGCAGCATCAGGTCAGCCGGACTACTGGGCAAGCGGGCACCGGCGGAATGCGCTTCGGTCGAGGCGGAATTCAGCAACTTGGCGGCGTAGGCGTCGCGCACCGCGCAATCGGTCGGGTGAACTGTCAGCAGAATATGGTCAAACACGGCAAACCCGACCGGGCTGGTGTTTATGCGGCGCAGGATCGGTGGGCCACCACGCGCCGGCAAGCGGCTCAGGGGCAGTCCGGCTTCGGTGGGGTGGGTCTGCGCGCTGCCGGCGGCCAGACGGCGGAACACCAGCAGGTCGTACTGCGAGGTGTAGTCGTAGCGCGAGGGTAACTGTTGGTTCAGCAGGTCGGAAATATGCAGATCGACCAGCTGCATGCCGCACAGGGACTGTAATGCGGCCTGGATTTGCGCTTGCATGAGCGCGAACTCGGGACGTGTGCAAGCGATCCACAGGTAACCATGCTCCGGCAAGTGCTCACTGGCAGGAGGCATCAGGCGATCGGTTTCCGCGACACCGCCTTCCTTGATGGTGAAAATTCGCATGCCGTCCCGGGTACCGGATAAAGTGACCAATGGGACCGTGGCAAGCGCTGATCTGGCACCGGCAAGTGCTATTTTTTCAGCAAGCGGGCGGCATCCCTGGCAAAGTAGGTGAGCACCCCATCGGCCCCGGCGCGTTTGAACGCCAGCAGGCTTTCCAGCATCACCGCGTCATGGTCCAGCCAGCCGTTCTGGGCGGCGGCCTTGAGCATGGCGTACTCGCCGCTGACCTGGTAGGCAAAAGTAGGTATTTTGAACTCATCCTTGACGCGGCGTACCACATCGAGGTAAGGCATGCCCGGTTTCACCATCACCATGTCGGCCCCCTCGGCAATGTCCATTGCGACTTCGCGCAGGGCTTCATCCGAGTTGCCGGGGTCCATCTGGTAGACCTTTTTGTTGCTTTTGCCCAGGTTCGCCGCCGAGCCGACGGCGTCACGGAACGGCCCATAAAAGGCACTGGCGTACTTGGCGCTGTAGGCCATGATGCGGGTGTGAATGAAATGGTTGGCCTCCAGCGCCTGCCGAATGGCCCCGATACGACCGTCCATCATGTCACTGGGAGCCACAATGTCGACGCCAGCGCCGGCCTGAGTGAGTGCCTGCTTCACTAGTACGGCAACCGTTTCATCGTTCATGATGTAGCCATCCGCCGCCGGATTCGGGTCGGGCAGGCCATCCTGCCCATGGCTGGTGAACGGGTCCAATGCCACGTCGGTCATGACCCCCAGCTCAGGAAATTCCTTTTTCAAGGCACGCACCACTCGGGGTACCAAGCCATCCGGGTTCAGGGCTTCGCGGCCATCCGGCGTTTTCAGCGCCGGATCAATCACCGGGAACAGGGCCATGACGGGAATGCCCAGCTTGACGCAGTCTTCGGCTACGGGTAACAACAGGTCCAGGCTCAGGCGTTCCACCCCCGGCATCGACCCGACCGCCTCCCGCTGCTTGGTGCCATCAAGCACAAAAACCGGGTAGATCAGGTCGTTCGGGGTGAGCGTGTTTTCACGCACCAGATTGCGCGTGAAGGTGTCGCGCCGCAGTCGGCGCGGCCGGCCGAGGGGAAAGGGTGCATGAGGTGTCATGGGTTAAATTGTGCCTGAATTTTGTGCGGCCAAGCAAATCCTGATTCTGACCCCTAGGCCCGGCGCTCGGTCGGCCAACCGGCTGGGGCGGGTTGGTGTCGGGCGTCGCCTGGTTGCCTCTTTGTAAAGGATGCCCATATTTCTGACACCCTCTTGTCATGAATCGAAATATTTGGTACATTGCGCTCCGGGTAGCTTGCTACCTCCCGCTTTTCCTCCCTGAGCGGGGCCTTGATGTGTGACAGCAAATAGGCTTACCACCCCAGCCCTCGTGCTGGGGTTTTTTTTGCCCTAAACTGCGCCCCATGCGCTGGACTCAGTTACTTGGGCTTGTTGTTGTCATCACCGGCTTGCCGCGTTTTACCGCCGCCAGGGCACTTGTGGCGTGGGGCCTGACGGAATTCGAGTCGGTCTGTTCCTGAGCCTTCCGATGCACCGAACTTCGGCCCGGCCTCTCGCGCTGATCTACACCGGGCTCATTTTTTACGCCAGTCTGTACCCTTTTTCCGACTGGCGTTACCAAGGTATCGTGCCGTGGGCATTTTTGAGCAGCCCGCTACCTAAATACTGGACCGGTTTCGATGTGGCGGTCAATGTGCTTGGTTATATGCCACTCGGGTTTTTGCTGGTGCTCAGTGCCCTGCGTAGCCAAAGAACACGGCATGCGGTAGTGCTGGCGACGCTGTTGGCGGGCGCTTTGTCGGCGACGATGGAATCGCTGCAGAGTTATTTGCCGGCCCGTGTCGCGTCCAACGTGGACCTGGGGCTCAACCTGGCTGGTGCCTGGTTGGGCGCCTTGCTGGCATGGCGGCTGGAAAAACTGGGGGTTCTTGACCGCTGGAGCCGCCTCAGAGTCCGCTGGTTCGTGGCGGATGCCCGGGGTGGCCTGGTGTTGTTGGCAGTGTGGCCGCTGGCCTTGCTGTTCCCGGCCGCCGTGCCGTTCGGACTCGGGCAGGTGCTGGAGCGGCTCGAAGCGGCGCTGGCTGGTGGGCTGCACGACACGCCGTTCCTGGATTGGCTGCCGGTGCGGGATATTGAGTTGCAGCCCCTGGTCCCCGGCGTGGAATTGGTTTGCGTGGCGCTGGGCCTGCTGATCCCGTGTCTATTGGGTTATTGCATCATTCACTCGATCGCGCGGCGCGCGCTGTTCCTGCTTCTGGTGTTCGCTTTCGGGGTGGCGGTGACGGCGCTTTCGGCGGCTTTGAGCTATGGTCCGGGGCACGCGTGGGCTTGGTTGAGCTTGCCGGTTGAGGCCGGACTGATAGCTGCACTGGTGCTTGGAGTCCTGTTGCTGTGGGTGCCGCGACGTGTTGGTGCTGCCCTGGTGTTGCTGGCGTTGGGAATCTACCTTAGTTTGTTGAACCAGGCGCCAACGAGTTCTTATTTCGCGCAGACTTTGTCGACTTGGGAGCAGGGACGCTTTATCCGCTTTCATGGACTGGCGCAGTGGCTGGGGTGGCTGTGGCCTTATGCGGTCCTGGTGTATGCGCTGACCCAGGTCGGGGGTCGCGAGCCAAAAAACTAGAATCGGGCCTATGACTGAAATAAGAAGTGACGTAGAAGTTGGCGACGACACGGACTCCCCGTCGACGGTTTCCTATTACCAGCGGCATATCTTTTTCTGCCTGAATGAGCGAAAGATGGGTGAGGAGTGCTGTTCCCGCCATGCTGCGCAAGAAGGCTTTGATCGGTGCAAGGTCCAGATCAAGGCGGCGGGCCTGTCCGGGCCGGGTCAGGTTCGGGTCAACAAAGCGGGTTGCCTGGACCGCTGTGCCGCCGGTCCGGTGGCGGTGATTTATCCGGAGGCAGTCTGGTATACCTACGTGGACAATCATGACATCGATGAAATCGTGGAGTCGCATCTGAAAAATGGCAAGGTAGTGGAGCGCCTGCTCATACCTGCGACCCTGGGCCGTTAGGCATTTTTGACTTTGGGTAGCGTCAAACCGGCGCAATCAACTATTTTGTTCCCTGCAATTCATTCAGTTATTGCCGGTTGCGATGCGCACAGGCTTACTTCCCCATGAAAACCTTTCTTTTGATGATTGCCGCCGCCGTGTCTTTCTCGGTCGCGGCGCAAATGCCGCAACAGCCTGAAATCGCGGCACGTTCCTACCTGTTGTTGGATGTGACGGCGAACCAGATATTGGCGGAAAAAGACATTGATGTCCCGGTGGAGCCCGCTTCGCTGACAAAATTGATGACGGAATATCTGGTTTTTGATGCCTTGCGCAGCAAGAAGATCGACCTGAAGCAGACCCTCCCAGTCAGCGAGCGTGCCTGGAAAATGCCCGGTTCACGCATGTTCATCGATCCCAAGATGATGGTGCCGGTGGAAGACCTCCTCAAAGGCATGATCGTGCAAAGCGGCAACGATGCCACCATGGCGCTGGCCGAGGGGGTGGGAGGCACTGCTGAGCGCTTTGTCCAACTGATGAATGAGCAGGCCAGGGCGCTGGGGATGAAGTCCACCAGCTACAAGAATCCGGAGGGCTTGACCGAGGCCGGCCACACCACCACGGCACGCGATCTCAGTCTGCTGGCTGCCAGGCTGATGCGCGATTTTCCGGAGTATGTTGTTTACTCCGCCATCAAGAAATACCGCTACCCCGGAACGCCCGCGGCCAACGACAGCAACCGTAACCTGTTGCTGTTTCGTGACCCATCGGTGGATGGCTTGAAGACCGGGCACACCGATGCGGCGGGTTATTGCCTGGTTGCCACCGCCAAGCGCGACTTCACCAGTTTGGGGGTGCCGGGCGCCGCCGCTGGTTCGCCGGGTGCTACCGGAAGTCGCCGCCTCCTGTCAATTGTGCTGGGTGCGGCCAGTGAAAATGGTCGTGCCAACGAATCGCAAAAATTGCTGAATTGGGGGTACACCGCCTTCGAAGCGGTCAAGTTGTTTGACGCCAATCAAATTGTGGCGTCGCCAGCGATCTGGAAAGGCAAGGAGGCGACGGTCAAGCTGGGTCGCCCACAAGCGATCGTGGTGGCTGTCCCTGCCGGCACCGCGGGCAAGCTCAAGACCCAGGTGGCTCGCCCGGAGCCCTTGGTGGCGCCATTCGTCAAAGGCCAGCAGGTGGCTACTTTGAAGATCAGTAACGGGGAGCAAGCCCTGGTCGATGTGCCCTTGGTCGCTCTGGAAGCGGTTGAACAGGCCGGCGTCTTGGGCCGCGCGTGGGACGCCATACGTCTGTGGATCAAGTAAGCCAGGGTTCGGGAATTTGATCGCAGCCAATTCTGGTTGCATAAACCGCAAAACGGCATTGCGGTAAAACCCTTGACCTGATATGATTGAAGGCTTTTCGGAATTTCCGAAGGCTTACACGTTTTCGAAGTGTTCGAGTTTTTTAGTTACCAAACGTTTAGGGACGTTTTTAATGCCAACCATCAATCAGCTAGTACGTCAGGGGCGCGAGGTCGAAACGATCAAGTCCAAAAGCCCTGCGATGCAAAACTCTCCGCAGCGTCGCGGTGTGTGCACGCGTGTGTACACCACGACGCCCAAAAAGCCCAATTCTGCTCTGCGTAAAGTTGCCAAAGTGCGCTTGACCAACGGATTTGAAGTCATTTCCTACATTGGCGGTGAAGGCCACAACCTGCAGGAGCACTCGGTGGTGCTGGTGCGCGGCGGTCGCGTCAAGGATCTGCCGGGTGTGCGTTACCACATCGTGCGCGGTTCGCTCGATTTGCAAGGCGTGAAAGATCGCAAGCAGTCGCGTTCCAAGTACGGTGCCAAGAAGCCGAAGGCCAAATAAGCCAACGTTTGATCAAGAATAAAGGTGTTGTTTCTCCGCGTGGCGCGGTGATGCAACGTAGTGACCCGCTGTTGGGTCGAGTAAGTGAAAACCAGGATGGTTTTCGCGGCATCTGATGAAGATGTCAACTGAAGCAAAGAGGTGAAGAAATGCCACGTCGTCGCGAAGTCCCTAAACGTGAAATCCTGCCGGATCCCAAATTCGGCAATGTAGAACTTTCCAAATTCATGAACGTGATCATGGAAGGCGGAAAAAAAGCGGTTGCCGAGCGCATCATCTATGGTGCCCTTGAGCAGATCGAGAAGAAGAACCCTGGCAAAGACCCGGTTGAAGCCTTCACCATGGCCATCAACAACGTCAAACCCATGGTCGAGGTGAAGTCCCGCCGTGTCGGCGGTGCCAACTATCAGGTGCCGGTCGAAGTGCGTCCGGTGCGTCGTTTGGCATTGTCCATGCGCTGGATCAAGGAAGCTGCCCGTAAACGTGGCGAAAAGTCCATGGCCCTGCGTCTGGCCAATGAACTGATGGAAGCCACTGAAGGTCGTGGCGGCGCCATGAAGAAGCGGGACGAAGTTCACCGTATGGCGGAGGCCAACAAGGCCTTCTCCCATTTCCGCTTTTAAGCGGTTACTGCGCAAAGTTTATGCGTTGTTGCGCCGTCTTGCCGTGCTTCTGGCACTGTCTGCGGCGACGCGCCTAGCCTAAACATTGCTCGCGGCACCGGGGAGATCACGAGTCTTCACGGTGTCGCCAAGTTTGATTTATTTAAAGAGCAACCAAGGATCCATCATGGCTCGCCATACCCCCATTGAGCGCTACCGCAATATCGGTATTTCGGCTCATATTGATGCCGGTAAAACCACTGCTACCGAGCGCATTCTTTTTTATACCGGCGTGAATCACAAAATTGGTGAAGTGCACGACGGCGCTGCCACCATGGACTGGATGGAGCAGGAACAGGAGCGCGGTATCACGATCACTTCGGCTGCCACCACCTGTTTCTGGAAGGGTATGGAAAACAACTTCACGGAACACCGGATCAACATCATCGATACACCTGGCCACGTGGACTTCACCATCGAGGTCGAGCGTTCCATGCGCGTGTTGGACGGTGCCTGCATGGTTTACTGTGCCGTCGGTGGCGTGCAGCCACAGTCCGAGACCGTTTGGCGGCAAGCCAACAAGTACAAGGTGCCGCGTCTGGCCTTCGTGAACAAGATGGACCGTACCGGCGCCAACTTTTTCAAGGTTTATGACCAGATGAAGTTGCGCCTCAAGGCCAACCCGGTGCCGATTGTGATTCCGATCGGCGCCGAGGAGAACTTTGTCGGTGTGGTGGACCTGATCAAGATGAAGGCCATCATCTGGGACGAAGCGTCGCAGGGCATGAAGTTTGAATACAAGGAAATTCCAGCCGATCTGATCGCGCAGGCTAAGGAGTGGCGCGAAAAATTGGTTGAATCTGCCGCTGAAGCGTCCGAGGAATTCATGAACAAGTACCTCGAAGAGGGTGACTTGACGGACGATGAAATCAAGTTAGGCATTCGTACCCGTACCATTGCGTCCGAAATCCAGCCCATGCTGTGTGGCACGGCGTTCAAGAACAAAGGTGTGCAGCGCATGCTGGACGCGGTGATCGAGTTCATGCCGTCACCGGTTGACATTCCCCCGGTGAAAGGCACCGACGACGACGAGGTGCCCGTTACCCGCCGGGCCGACGACGGCGAGAAATTTTCCGCTCTTGCTTTCAAGTTGATGACCGATCCGTTTGTCGGGCAGTTGACTTTTGTGCGGGTTTATTCCGGCGTGTTGACCAAGGGCGACACGGTCTACAACCCGATCCGTGGCAAGAAAGAGCGCATCGGACGGATTGTGCAGATGCACGCCAACAAGCGTGAAGAGGTGAGCGAAATCGTCGCTGGTGACATTGCTGCCTGCATTGGTTTAAAAGATGTCACGACCGGCGAAACCCTGTGCGATCCAGCAGCCATCATCATGCTTGAGCGCATGGTGTTTCCGGAGCCTGTGATTACGCAGGCGGTTGAACCGAAGACCAAGGCCGATCAGGAAAAGATGGGCATCGCGCTGCAGCGGCTGGCGCAGGAAGATCCGTCTTTCCGTGTCAAGACGGATGAAGAATCGGGTCAGACCTTGATCGCCGGCATGGGTGAGTTGCACCTCGAAATTATTGTCGACCGCATGAAGCGCGAATTTGGCGTTGACGCCAATGTCGGCAAGCCGCAAGTGGCCTACCGCGAGACCATTCGCAAGACAGTCGAAGACAGTGAAGGTAAATTTGTGCGCCAGTCGGGCGGCAAGGGTCAATACGGGCATGTGGTACTGAAGATTGAACCGAATCCGGCCGGCAAGGGGATTGAGTTCGTCGACGCCATCAAGGGTGGCGTGGTTCCTCGTGAGTACATCCCTGCGGTCGAAAAAGGCATTCACGAGGCGGTGACTTCCGGCGTGCTGGCGGGTTACCCGGTGGTGGACGTCAAAGTCACTCTGCATTTCGGCTCCTACCACGATGTCGACTCGAATGAGAACGCCTTCAAGATGGCGGCCATCTTTGGTTTCAAGGAAGGTTGCCGCAAAGCCGGTCCGGTGATTCTGGAGCCGATGATGGCGGTGGAAGTTGAAACACCGGAGGATTACGCCGGTAACGTGATGGGCGATTTGTCGTCGCGTCGCGGTATGGTGCAGGGCATGGAAGACATGGTCGGTGGCGGCAAGGCCATCAAAGCGGAAGTTCCATTGTCGGAAATGTTCGGTTATTCGACGACGCTGCGTTCCATGTCACAAGGCCGTGCCACCTACACCATGGAATTCAAGCATTACACGGAAGCACCGCGTAATGTGTCCGAAGCCATCATGGCGGCCCGGGCCAAGTAAATTCAAGCTGTCTGCGACGGTGTGCCGCCCTGTTCCCGTGCGGGGCGAATCAGCAACACCGTGCAAACATTAAACCTGTACACGGGAATTTGCTCTTTGGAGAATTGAAAATGGGAAAAGAAAAATTCACACGTACCAAGCCCCACGTCAATGTGGGCACGATTGGGCACGTTGACCACGGCAAGACCACCTTGACGGCGGCCATCACCAGCGTGATGGCGGCCAAGTTCGGTGGTACTGCCAAGGCGTACGACCAGATTGACGCGGCACCGGAAGAAAAAGCACGCGGCATCACCATCAACACCGCCCACGTCGAGTACGAGACGGCGAACCGCCACTACGCCCACGTTGACTGCCCCGGCCACGCCGACTACGTCAAGAACATGATCACCGGCGCAGCCCAGATGGACGGCGCCATTCTGGTTGTTTCCGCCGCTGACGGCCCGATGCCCCAGACCCGCGAGCACATCCTGCTGGCGCGCCAGGTGGGTGTGCCCTACATCATCGTCTACCTGAACAAGTGCGACATGGTGGACGACGCCGAACTGCTCGAACTGGTGGAGATGGAAGTACGCGAACTGCTGGACAAATACGACTTCCCCGGCGACAAGACCCCGATCATCCACGGCTCGGCCAAACTGGCCATGGAAGGCGACAAAGGCGAAATGGGCGAAGGCTCCATCATCAAGCTCGCCGAAGCGCTGGACTCCTACATCCCGCTGCCCGAGCGTGCCATTGACGGCGCCTTCCTGATGCCCGTGGAAGACGTGTTCTCGATCTCGGGTCGCGGCACCGTGGTGACCGGACGGGTCGAGCGCGGCGTCATCAAAGTCGGCGAAGAAATCGAAATCGTCGGCATTGCCGACACCCAGAAGACCACCTGCACCGGCGTCGAGATGTTCAGGAAACTGCTGGACCAAGGCCAGGCCGGCGACAACGTAGGTATTTTGCTGCGCGGCACCAAGCGCGAGGACGTGCAGCGCGGCCAAGTGCTGTGCAAGCCCGGCTCGATCAAGCCGCACACCCATTTTGTCGGTGAAATCTACGTTCTGAGCAAGGACGAAGGAGGACGGCATACCCCGTTCTTCAACAACTACCGTCCGCAGTTCTACTTCCGTACCACGGACGTGACCGGAGCGATCGAGCTGCCAGAAGGCAAAGAGATGGTGATGCCAGGCGACAACGTATCGATCACGGTGAAGCTGATCAACCCGATCGCGATGGAAGAAGGTCTGCGATTTGCCATCCGTGAAGGTGGCAAGACGGTGGGCGCGGGTGTGGTGGCCAAGATCATAGCCTGATGTTTTGCGGGACAGTGCGCTGCGACGCTAAGCGCGTCGGCGCTGTCCCTAACTGATTAAGAAAGAACTACCATGGCTACCAAACAAAAAATCCGCATTCGCCTGAAGGCCTTCGACTACAAACTCATCGACCAGTCGGCCGCCGAGATTGTGGACACCGCGAAACGCACGGGCGCGATTGTCAAGGGTCCGGTGCCCTTGCCGACACGCATGAAACGCTTCGACATCCTGCGTTCGCCGCACGTCAACAAGACCAGCCGCGACCAGTTTGAAATCCGCACCCATCAGCGCCTGATGGACATCGTGGACCCGACCGATAAAACCGTTGATGCCTTGATGAAGCTCGATTTGCCGGCCGGCGTGGATGTCGAGATCAAGTTGCAGTAAGTCAGATGGAGTTTCGGTGCAAGCCGAAACTCCTTGAGAGTTCTGGTGTTGAATGAGCTTGCGTGATAAATAGGTTCGGGATATACTAGACGGCTCTGTTGGTGACGCTGTGCGTTTCCGACGGAGTTTTATTAACAGTCTCTCACGCAAAACACTGTAGCCAATTGAAGTTGCAGTGGTGAGAGTTACGGAGAAAACAATGAGTCTGAGCAACTCCCTAGGGTTGCTGGGCCGCAAGGTGGGCATGATGCGCCTATTCACCGATGAGGGGGATGCAATCCCTGTCACGGTGGTGGATGTATCAAACAACCGAGTGACCCAGGTCAAAACCCAAGAGAATGACGGCTATGTCGCCTTGCAGGTGACATTTGGCGCGCGCAAAGCTTCGCGTGTAAGCAAGCCTGCCGCCGGTCACCTTGCAAAAGCAGGTGTCGAAGCCGGTGAAATCATTCAAGAATTCCGCCTGACCGCTGATGTGGCGGCCCAGTACAAAGCAGGTGCTACGGTGCCTGTGACGGCGGTCTTTGCCGTCGGTCAAAAAGTTGATGTGCAGGGTACCACCGTTGGCAAGGGCTTCGCTGGAACGATCAAGCGTCACCACATGAGTTCGCAACGGGCGTCGCACGGCAACAGCCGTTCGCACAACGTTCCGGGCTCAATCGGCATGGCACAGGATCCGGGCCGCGTGTTTCCTGGTAAGCGCATGACCGGCCATCTGGGCGATGACACTGTGACCACGCAAAACCTCGACGTGATCCGGATTGACGAAGCGCGCCAATTGCTGATGATCAAAGGTGCAATTCCGGGTTCGGCTGGCGGCTTTGTGACGGTTCGTCCCGCCGTCAAAGTCAAGGCAAAAAATGCTGACACGAAAGGAGCGAACTGATGCAGCTCGAACTCCTGAATGACCAAGGTCAGGCCACTTCAAAATTCGAAGTGCCGGAAACCGTGTTTGGTCGTGCTTACAACGAAGACCTGGTACATCAGGTCGTAGTGGCTTTCCAGGCCAATGCCCGTCAAGGCACACGTGCCCAGAAGGATCGTGAACAGGTCCATCACTCGACCAAGAAGCCGTTCAAGCAAAAGGGTACTGGTCGTGCTCGCGCCGGTATGACTTCGTCGCCTCTGTGGCGCGGCGGCGGTCGGATATTCCCGAACATGCCGGATGAAAACTTCGCGCAGAAAATCAACAAGAAGATGTACCGTGCCGGCATGGCCTCCATCTTCTCGCAGTTGGCCCGCGAAGGCCGCTTGGCAGTGGTTGACTCCCTCACTGTGGACTCGCCGAAAACCAAGCCCCTGGCGGCCAAGTTCAAGGCCATGAATCTGGAGTCCGTGTTGGTGATCGCCGATGAAGTCGACGAAAACCTGTACCTGGCTTCCCGCAATCTGGTGAACGTGCTGGTGGTTGAACCGCGTTACGCTGATCCGCTGTCTCTGGTTCACTATCGCAAAGTGCTTGTCACCAAGGCCGCCATGGACAAACTCAAGGAGATGTTCGCATGAGCCACGGTCCAAATACTACCAAGTTCGAAGAAGGTCGCCTGATGCAGGTGCTGGTGGCTCCCATCGTGTCTGAAAAGGCAACGATGATCGGTGAAAAGAGCAATGCCGTGACTTTCAAGGTGCTGCAGGATGCCACCAAGTATGAAATCAAAGCCGCTGTGGAGTTGATGTTCAAAGTTGAGGTCAAGGGCGTCTCTGTGGTGAACACTAAGGGCAAGACCAAGCGTTTTGGCAAGTCAGTGGGCCGTCGTGACAATGTTCGCAAGGCTTATGTGACGCTGAAGCCCGGTCAAGAGCTGAACCTTGGCGGGGAGGCTGCGTAATCATGGCTGTTATCAAAATGAAACCAACTTCACCCGGCCGTCGTGGCGTGGTGAAGATCTCGCGTGACCACCTGTACAAGGGTGAGCCCTTTGCAGCGCTGCTGGAACCTCAGTTCCAGCACGCCGGCCGCAATAACAACGGGCATATCACGACGCGGCACAAGGGTGGCGGGCACAAGCACCATTACCGTGTGGTTGACTTCCTGCGCAACAAGGACGGCATCCCGGCCAAAGTCGAGCGCATCGAATACGATCCCAACCGCTCGGCCCATATCGCGTTGGTCTGCTATGCCGATGGCGAGCGTCGCTACATCATCGCCCCGCGCGGTCTTGAGGTCGGCGCGTCGATCATGAGCGGTGCCGAAGCCCCGATTCGGGTTGGCAACACCTTGCCAATCCGTAATATCCCGGTCGGCTCCATCGTGCATTGTGTTGAGTTGCAGGTCGGCAAGGGCGCGCAAACCGTGCGCTCCGCCGGTACCTCGGCAACCCTGCTGGCGCGTGAAGGCACCTACGCTCAAGTTCGCATGCGTTCCGGTGAGGTCCGCAAGATCCACATTGAATGCCGTGCGACGCTGGGTCAGGTGGCCAATGAAGAAAACAGTTTGCGGCGCCTGGGCAAGGCCGGCGTCAAGCGCTGGATGGGTATTCGCCCGACGGTTCGCGGCGTTGTCATGAACCCGGTGGATCACCCCCATGGCGGTGGTGAGGGCAAGACCGGCGAAGGCCGTCATCCAGTCGATCCTTGGGGTAATCTGACCAAGGGTTACCGTACCCGTAACAACAAGCGCACGCAGGTCATGATCGTGTCGCGTCGCAAGAAGTAAGGGGCAGGTAAATGACTCGTTCTCTCAAAAAAGGTCCGTTTGTTGACCATCATCTGGTGGCAAAGGCCGACAAAGCTGTAGCCAGCAAAGACAAAAAGCCGATTAAGACTTGGTCGCGTCGCTCCATGGTACTGCCCGATTTCATCGGTCTGACCATCGCGGTGCACAACGGCAAGCAGCACGTGCCGGTCTATATCACCGATCAAATGGTTGGCCACAAGTTGGGTGAGTTCGCTCTCACCCGTACTTTCAAGGGCCATCCAGCGGACAAAAAAGTCCAAAAGAAATAAGGAGGTGACCATGGAAACACGTGCAACCCTTCGTGGCGTTCGTTTGTCGGTCGACAAGGGCCGTTTGGTCGCGGATCTGATTCGCGGCAAGAAAGTGGATCAAGCCTTGAACATTTTGCAGTTCACGCAGAAAAAAGCTGCCGTGATCATCCGCAAAGTTCTGGAGTCCGCCATCGCTAACGCTGAACACAATGACGGTGCCGACATCGACGAACTGAAGGTGAAAACCATCTACGTCGAGCAAGGTGCCTCGCTCAAGCGCTTCACGGCCCGCGCAAAAGGTCGTGGCAACCAAATCAGAAAACCCACGTGCCATGTGTATGTGACGGTTGGTAACTGAAAGAGGCCAGGAAGATATGGGACAAAAAATCCACCCAACCGGCTTTCGCCTGTCGATCAGCCGCAACTGGGCATCACGCTGGTACGCTAACGACCGCGACTTTGCCGGCATGCTGGCTGAAGACATCAAGGTGCGCGAGTACCTGAAGGCCAAGCTGAAAAACGCTTCCGTGTCGCGCGTTCTGATCGAGCGCCCGGCCAAGAATGCGCGGATCACGATTTTCTCGGCGCGTCCGGGCGTCGTGATCGGCAAAAAGGGCGAAGACATCGAGAACCTGAAGCGCGAACTGTCACGCCAGCTAGGTGTGCCGGTGGCCGTCAACATCGAGGAAGTGCGCAAGCCCGAAATCGATGCCAAGCTGATTGCCGACAGCATTACCCAGCAGTTGGAAAAGCGCATCATGTTCCGTCGGGCCATGAAACGCGCCATGCAAAACGCCATGCGCTTGGGTGCCTTGGGCATCAAGATCATGTCATCGGGCCGCTTGAATGGTATTGAAATCGCGCGTTGCGAGTGGTATCGCGAAGGTCGCGTGCCGCTTCATACACTGCGTGCCGATATCGACTACGGTACTTCCGAAGCCAAAACAACCTACGGCATCATTGGTGTCAAGGTCTGGGTCTACAAGGGTGACACGCTGGGTCGTAACGATCTGCCGGCCGCTGTGGAGCCTCGTGCTGATGAAGAGCGGCGCCCGCGTGGCCCGCGCCGCGATGCGCGTCCGGGCTCCGACCGTCCCGCTCCGCGTGGCGCGCGTCGTCCGGCACTGGCTGGCAACGTCGCGCCTGCCGATGGCAGCGACAAACCCGCTGAGGCCGTTGGCGCCGATGCAAACAAACCCGCCGTTAAGCGCGTCCGCAAGGTAGCCGCGCCAGCTGCAGCAGCTGACGGCAAAGGAGAATAATTATGTTGCAACCCGCTCGTCGCAAATATCGCAAAGAGCAAAAAGGCCGTAACACCGGCATTGCGACCCGAGGCAGCTCGGTCGCGTTCGGTGATTTTGGTCTGAAGTGTGTCGACCGCGGCCGTTTGACGGCCCGGCAAATCGAAGCGGCACGCCGTGCCATTTCCCGGCACGTCAAACGCGGTGGCCGGATCTGGATTCGCGTCTTCCCCGACAAGCCGATTTCCCAGAAACCGGCCGAGGTCCGCATGGGTAACGGCAAAGGCAATCCCGAGTACTACGTGGCCGAGATCCAGCCCGGCAAGATCGTTTTTGAAATCGTCGGCGTGCCGGAAGAACTGGCGCGTGAAGCCTTTCGTCTGGCGGCCGCGAAGCTGCCTTTGCGCACCACTTTTGTGGCACGCATGATTGGCCAGTAATCAGGAGAACATGATATGAAAACTACTGAACTGCGCCAGAAAGACGTTGCCGCTTTGCAATCGGAAGTCAAAGAGCTGCAAAAAGCCCACTTTGGCCTGCGTATGCAGAAGGCCACGCAACAACTCAACAACACCGCTACGCTGCGCTCCACGCGCCGTGATATTGCTCGCGCCAAGACCATTCTTGTCGAGAAGCAAAGCGCTGAAAAATCCGCCAAATAAGGAGCTATAAATGACGGAAGCTAAAAAATCCCTCAAGCGTACCCTGATTGGCAAGGTGGTCAGTGACAAGCGCGCCAAGACGGTTACCGTATTGATTGAACGCCGGGTCAAGCACGAGCTCTACGGCAAGATCGTTGGTAAATCCAGCAAGTACCACGCGCATGACGAAAAGAGCGAGTACAAAGTGGGTGACATCATTGAAATTGCGGAGAGCAAGCCGATTTCAAAAACCAAGAATTGGGCCGCAACCCGTCTGGTCCAAAAGGCCATCGAGGTTTAAGCCTTTGCGGTCGCCAGACTGCAAGCTTCTCAAAAACGGCTCACAATGTGAGCCGTTTTCATTGGTTCATCAGCTGAGGACGGCGCAATGTCTGTCCCGCAAGTTTCAGTCAACTATTTCAGGAGTAGAAAATGATTAAAGTAGGCGATAGTCTTCCGGCAAGCACCTTGATGGAATATTCCGAGGTCGAAGGTGGCGGCTGCAGTCTGGGTCCAAATCCGGTGGACGTGGCCAAGGCCAGCGCAGGCAAGACCATTGCCCTGTTTGCATTGCCTGGGGCCTTCACCCCGACCTGCTCCGCCAAGCACGTGCCTGGCTATATCCAGAAATTTTCCGAACTGAAGGCGGCTGGCGTGGACGAGATCTGGTGTGTCAGCGTGAACGATGCCTTTGTCATGGGGGCTTGGGCACGCGATCAGAAAACTGATGGCAAAGTGCGTATGCTGGCAGATGGCGATGCCGCCTTCGCCAAGGCAACCGGCTTGACACTCGATCTGACCGGCAAGGGCATGGGCTTGCGCAGCAACCGTTATTCGATGCTGGTGAAGAATGGCAAAGTGGCATCGTTGAACATTGAGGCGCCTGGCAAATTTGAAGTCAGTGACGCCGCCACTTTGCTGGCGCAGGCCAAAGGCTGAACCCGGCGCCACCCGGCAGCCGGGGGCGTTGTTTACAGTACGACCTTGAGGTAGTGCGCCCCGGCTATCGGGTTGTGATAGTAGGGGGGTATTTCCTCGAAGCCCAGGTCTTGGTAGAGCGCGCGTGCGCGCTCCATGTCGTCCAGTGTGTCCAGCAGCACGCAGTCATAAGCGGCCAGACGGGCACAGTCCAGAATCGCCTCCACCAACTGGCGTCCGATGCCGGTGCCGCGGGAATTCGGTCGCACGTAGAGTCGCTTCATTTCGCAGGCATTGGGGTGCTCGGCCAGGTCCAGTGGGCGCAGTGCGCAGCAACCGGCCGGCACTTTCCCCACCATGGCCAGCAGCAAGGCACCACCTGGTTTTGCGTACTTTCCGGGCAGTTGTGCCAACTCCGTTTCAAAGTCCTGGAAACACAAATCAACCTGGAGCGCCTCGGCGTACTCGCGGAAAAGGCGGCGCAAGGTGTTGAACTCCTCGGGCGAGTTGGGCGTGATGAATCGAAGGCTGGGGTGTTTCATGATCCGACTTGTCCCAGCGTCCACGCTACCAGCGCCGCGCAGCTCAAAAAGATGACGCTGGCCAGCAGGCGTGAGCGGCCATCGTCGCGCGAACTCTGGACCGCAATGGAGGCTTGCTTGTCGCCCCGAATCATTGGGGTAACGAGGTTTTCCCCCTTCTTGAAACGATAGAAAAGAATGGCGCCAATGTGCAGCACCAGCAAGCCCAACAGGATCAGTTTGCCAATGTTCGCATGGTAATGAGTGGCACTACTGACCCAACTGTTGGAGACAAACCGGACCAGCGGGCCGGCGGCGGCGATCTCGTCGTCGCTGAGCATCCCTGATGCCACCTGTAGCAGAAGAAAGCCCAGCAGTGCGAACACCGAAAAAGAGCCCAACGGGTTATGTCCGATGGAATGTTCCGGTGCTCTTTGGCCTTTCAGGTAGCGCAGCACGGTCGCCGGTGAATAGAGGAACGAACTGAAGCGAGACCAGTGCCCGCCCACCAGCCCCCAAACCATGCGAAACAGCAGCAGACTGAGCACCGTGTAGCCGCAGCGGAAATGCCATGGCATGGCGCCGCCGCCGAGCTGTGCCGTCGTGACCAAACCCATAACGCAAGCGACCAACGCCCAATGGAAGACCCGGGTTGGCAAATCCCAGACCCTGACCGTGTTTGACATAGGTAGCAACCTCCTTAATTTGCAGCGCGTATTGTGCGTTGATTCTGCACAAAGCAAATCATTGGGCTGGATAATCCTCCCCCTATGGCACTTATTACATTTCTAAACGCCCAACTCGCCTTTGGCCACGTCGCGCTACTCGATCACACCGACTTTGTCCTCGAATCCGGCGAGCGGGTGGGCCTGATTGGCCGCAACGGTAGCGGCAAGTCGTCCTTGCTCAAGATTTTGGCCGGGCTTGAAAAAGCCGATGACGGGACCTTGCAGTTGCAGCAAAACCTGCGTCTGGCCTATGTGGCCCAGGAACCGGTGTTGGATCAGGAGGCTACGGTTTTTGTCGCCGCCAGCGCCGGTCTCTCGGGCATCATCGGCCTGATCGACCAATACTGCGAAGGTGTGGGGGACCTCGACGCCCTGCAAAGTGCGATTGAAGCGCAACACGGCTGGAACTGGGAGCAGCGCGTGACCGAAACCCTGCACCGCCTGCACCTGGACGAAAACGCCGTGGTCGGCACACTCTCCGGGGGTACCAAAAAACGGGTCGCTTTGGCACAGGCGCTGGTGGCACAGCCCGATGTGCTGCTGCTGGACGAGCCGACCAATCACCTCGACCTGGACTCCATCGAATGGCTGGAGGATCTGCTGATCGCCTTCAAGGGCAGTGTCGTCACCATTACCCATGACCGAACTTTTCTGGACCGGGTGGCGACCCGCATTGTGGAACTGGACCGCGGTATCTTGCGTTCCTATCCTGGCAATTTTTCCCAATACCTGTTGCTCAAAGAGGAGCAACTGGCGCAGGAAGCCGTCATTAGCGCCAAGGCCGACAAACTGCTGGCGCAGGAAGAAATCTGGATCAGAAAAGGTGTCGAGGCACGGCGCACCCGCAGTCAAAGCCGCATCGTGCGCCTGGAAAAACTGCGCGCCAGCCGGGCCGCGCACCGCGAAGCGGTGGGTAAGGTGCGCATGGACGTGGCTTCGGGCGCGCTGAGTGGCAAACTGGTGGCGGAGCTGACGCAGGCCAGCAAGTCCTTCGGCGACAAGGTCATCATCAAGGACTTTTCCGCTACCGTGGTACGGGGCGACAAAATTGGTCTGATCGGGCCCAATGGCGCCGGCAAAACGACGCTGCTGAAACTCATTTTGGGTGAATTGCGACCGGACAGCGGCAAGGTTCGCCAAGGCGCCAACCTGCAAGTCGCCTACTTCGATCAGATGCGCAACGCGCTGGACCTGGATGCCGCGCTGGTGGACTTCATCAGTCCGGGCAGCGAATGGATAGAGATCGGCAACCAGCGCAAACACGTCAAAAGCTACCTGGCCGACTTTCTGTTTTCCCCGGCCCGTGCCAACTCGCCGGTGCGTTCCCTGTCGGGCGGCGAGCGCAATCGCCTGCTGCTGGCGCGCCTGTTTGCCCGTCCCGCCAATGTGCTGGTGCTCGATGAGCCGACTAACGACCTGGACATCGAGACCCTGGAATTGCTGGAAGAGTTATTGCAGAACTACGAAGGGACGGTGTTTTTGGTCAGCCACGACCGGACCTTTCTCGACAACGTGGTGACCAGCACCATTGCCTTCGAGGGAGACGGCTTGTGGCGCGAATACGAAGGTGGCGTGCAGGACTGGCTGATTCAATCGAAACGCAGCCGGGAGAGTCAAAATGCCGGCAATTCAATGGCCCTCAACGCCATCAAGGCAACAACCAAGGCCGCCAGCGACAGCAAGCCGACAGCCGCCAAGGCAGCGCCACCGATCAAGAAGCGCAGCAACAAGGAACAGCGCGAACTCGACAGCCTGCCCGGCAGGATAGAGGAGTTGGAGCGGGAGCAGGCAGCCCTCAGGGCCGCGCTGGCTGATGTCAATCTGTACGCCAAGGACCCGAAGCACGCCACCGCCCTGTACCAGCGCGACGCCGCCATCGACGAGGAATTGCTGGGCGCACTGGCGCGATGGGAAGAGCTCTCGGGCGAGTGAATCTTTTTGCCAAGGGTCGGCACTGCGGCTGAGCAAGACGATTGATGTCGACAGCCCTGTCGGCCGGCACCCACTTATAACTCGGCGCGAATCTTTGCGAAGACGCGCCAGAACTGGGCCTCTTGCGTCGTTGCGAAATTGATGCGCATCAGCGTGCTGGGCTGGCGGCTGGCATGAAACAGCGCGCCCGGCGCCAGCAGGTAGCCGACGTCGAGCATGCGCTGCGCCAGCGTGTCGGTGTCGACGCCGGTTTCCACCCAGCCGAACAAACCGGCCGGCGGTGCCGCAAAACTGCAATCGTGGCTCAGTGCCAGCTTGACGCTGCGCGCGCGCGCCAAGTCCAGCCGGGTCCGAATGCGCTCGGCATGGCGGCGCAACTGACCCTGGTCGATACACCAGGCCAGTGCTTTTTCCAGCAGGGCCGGTGTCGTCAGGGTCGCCAGCAGCTTGGTGTCCAGCAAGCGCTCGAACAGCGCCGGCGGCGCGGCCATGAAACCGATGCGCCAGCCCGGCGCCAGAATTTTGGCGAAGCCGCCGACGTAAATGGTGCGCTGCAAACCATCCAGCGCACACAGGCGGGTGGCGTGCTCGGGTGCGATGTGGCTGTAGGTGTCATCCTCGACAATATGGAAATTGTGCGCATTGGCCAGTTGCAGCACCCGGTGTGCGCTGCCCGGCGTCAGGCAGTAGCCGGTCGGATTGTGGAACACGCTGACGCTGACAAACAGCTTGGGACTGTGCAGTTCGCAATAGCGCGCCATCACCTCCAGATCAGGGCCCTCGGCGCGCCGCGGTACCGGCAGTATGCGCATGCCCAAGGCATCCAGGCGCGCAAACTCAATGGCCCAGCCGGGCTCTTCCACCATCACGTAATCGCCGGCGCGCAGCAGGGTGCGGCTGACGATGTCCAGCGCATGGGTGGCGCCTACCGTGGTGATGATCTGTTGCGCCGTGGCGGGCACGTTCAAGCCGACCAATTTTTGCGCCAGCGACTGGCGCAAGCCGGCGTCGCCGGCGGGCTCGCCGTACTGGAGCGAAAACGCCTGCAATTGCCGGGTGCTGGTGACGCGGCGCACGGCGGCGGCCATGAAGGTGGTCTCCAGCCAGTCCGGCGGAAAGGCGCCCATGCCGGGCTGCGGTTTGTCGTTGCTGCCATGGAACATGCCGCGAATCAGCGCCGTCGCATTGACCGGCACGTGCTGGGCCTGAAAGCCGGCCGGGGTCCGCCTGGGGCCTGAAGAGGCGCTTGAAGCCGGCGTCTGTTGCGCCGTCAATTCGGGTGCCACGGTCATTTCCCGCACAAAGAAGCCGCGGTTTCGGCGCGCCTGCACCAGCCCCTGCGCCAGCAACTGGTCGTAGGCCGCCACCACGGTGGACGGGCTCACCCCCTGCTGCTGGGCGCACTGCCGCACCGAAGGCAGGCGCGTGCCCGGTGCCAGCAAGCGACTGCGAATGCGCTCGGCAAAGCGGCCGGCCAACTGCTCGGTCAGCGAATGCGACGCTGTTTTCATTAACATGGGCTTCCCTTCAACCAGGCTGTGCTGCCAACCTAAGCAGTACAGATTAGAAAATTGTTTGTAAAACTGTACTGCTAGTGTGCTGGTTTCAACTATAAAGTCAAATCCATGAACCGGCAAGCCTCTCTCCATGAACAGCGTTGAACTGACCGCCTTGTTGTTGCTGACGACGGCCGCCAGCTTTACCCCTGGCCCCAACACCACACTGTCGACGGCACTGGCGGCCAACCTGGGCTTGAAGCGGGCACTGCGTTTTGTGCTGGCCGTGCCGGTCGGCTGGGGCCTGCTGTTCAGCTTGTGCGCGGGTGGCGTGGGCGCCCTGGTGCTGGCGGTGCCGGCGCTGCGGCTGGGCATCACCTTGGTTGGAGTGGGCTACCTGCTGTGGCTGGCCTGGCGCCTGGGCGGCCTCCGGTTCGAGTGGCGCAGCAGAACCTGGTCGCAGGCGCAAACGCATTGGCACAGCGACAGCTCGCGCCTGAACGTCACTTTCTGGCAAGGTGTCATGTTGCAGTTTCTCAACATCAAGGCCTGGATGCTGGCGCTGACCGTGGTCGCCGGCTGGCTCGCCGGACGCCCCGACGCGCTGGCGCGCTTTGGCGTCGTGCTGCCGGTGCTGCTGCTGTTCGGTCTGTGCAGCAATCTCAGCTATGCCTTGATCGGCTCCCTGTTGCGCGAGTGGCTCAGCGGGCCCGACAACTCAGGCACGCGCTTGCGCTGGTTCAATCGCTGCATGGCCGCCGTGCTGGTAGTGACCGCCGCCTGGATGGCCACGATTTAACAAACCGCAGCGAGCAGCATGACAACGAACGCACACCAGCTCCGCATGGGACTTTGGCTGGGTACCCTGGGGGTCGCCATCTTTGCCTTGACCTTGCCCATGACGCGCCTCGCCGTCGGCACGCCGGAGGCGCCGCAGTTGTCGGGCATTTTCATTGCGCTGGGCCGGGCTGTGATTGCGGCCCTGCTGTCAGCCGCTTTTCTGCTGGCCATGCGCGCACCCTGGCCGCGTCGGGCCGATTGGCTACCCTTGGGCGCGGTGGCGCTGGGGGTGGTGTTCGGTTTTCCGCTGTGCAGCTCGATTGCCATGCGCCACGTCGAGGCCGTGCACGCCAGCGTGATCGTGGGCGTGCTGCCGCTGGCGACGGCGGCGGTGGGTGCCTGGCTGCACGGCCAGCGCCCGTCCAACGGCTTCTGGTTATGCGCCGGTTTGGGCACCGCATTGGTGGTGGTATTTGCGATCTTGCGTTCCGGGCGCGACGGCTTGACGCTGGCGCCGGCCGATGCCTTGCTGCTGCTGGCGATGGCCTGTGCCGCCATGGGTTATGGCGTCGGAGCGCAGCTCTCGCAGCGCATGCGGCCTGAATTCGTCATTTGCTGGGCATTGGTTCTGTCGCTGCCTATCAACCTGCCGCTGGCGCTGCTGGAGTGGCCGCAAACAGCCATCAAAGCGCAGGCCTGGGGCGCCTTCGCCTATGTCGCCGTGTTCTCCATGTGGCTGGGCTTTTTTGCCTGGTACCGCGGCTTGGCGCTGGGCGGCACGGTGCGCGTCAGCCAGGTGCAATTGCTACAGCCTTTCCTGAGCATGCTGTTCGCCGTACCCTTGCTGGGCGAATCGCTGGATGCGGTCACGCTGGGCTTCGGCCTGGCCGTCATCGCCGTGGTGTTCGTCGGCCGGAAGATGCCGGTTCACGCCCCAGCGCCAGCGCGCCCACTGGCGCAACCCTCTTTGAATACCCCGGAGACTGAAACATGACATCCACCCACCCTCAAAAAACAAGCCCCTGGACGCTGGCGCGGCGCGCCGCCAAGATGAACCCTTCGGTGATCCGCGAGATCCTCAAGGTCACCGAGCGGTCCGGCATCATCAGCTTTGCCGGCGGCCTACCTTCGCCCAAGACCTTCCCGGTGGCCGAGTTCGCCGCCGCCTGTGCCAAGGTCTTGCGCGACGATGCCCCGGCGGCACTGCAATACGCCGCCAGCGAAGGCTTCGGCCCGTTGCGTGAAATGGTCGCCGCAAGACTGCCGTGGCAGGTCGATCCGGCGCAGATCCTGATCACCACCGGCTCGCAGCAGGGTCTGGATCTGGTGGCCAAGGTATTGGTCGATGCGGGCAGCAGGCTGCTGGTGGAGTCGCCCACCTACCTGGGAGCCGTGATGGCCTTCACGCCGATGGAGCCCGAGATCGTCGGCGTGAACAACGATGAGGAAGGCATAGACATCGCCGACCTGCGCGCCAAGGCCGCCGGTGCGCGCTTTCTGTACGCCCTGCCCAACTTCCAGAACCCGACCGGCCGCACCATGTCGGAGGCCAGCCGCGCCGCCCTGAGCGCTGAGGCCCAGCGCCTGGGCTTGCCCCTCATCGAGGACAACCCCTACGGCGACCTGTGGTTCGACAGCGCCCCGCCGCCGCCGTTGACGGCGCGCAACCCGGAGGGCTGCATCTACCTGGGATCGTTCTCCAAGGTGCTGGCGCCGGGCCTGCGGCTGGGCTTTGTGGTGGCGCCCAAGCCGGTCTTCCCGAAACTGCTGCAAGCCAAGCAGGCGGCCGACCTGCACAGCCCCGGCTTCAACCAGCGTGTGATTGCCGAGGTCATGAAAGACGGCTTTCTGGACCGCCATGTGCCCACCATACGTGCTCTGTACAAAGCGCAGCGCGACGCCATGCTGGAAGCCTTGAAGCGCGAAATGCCGGCGGGCGACCCGGATACCACGCTGACCTGGAACACGCCGGCCGGCGGCATGTTCCTGTGGGCTCGCCTGCCCCGCGGCATGAGCGCGGTGGACCTGCTGCCTTATGCGGTGGAACAAGGCGTGGCCTTTGTTCCCGGCGCGCCGTTTTATGCCGGGGACGCCGACCCGCGCACCCTGCGTTTGTCTTTCGTCACCTCCAGCGCGGAAGAAATCCGGCGCGGCGTGGCGGCCTTGGCGGCGGCCATCAAGAGCTACGGCACCGGGGTGGAGCCATGAGAGCACGCGCCTTCAGCGAAGTCGACGTCTTCACGGCCGCGCCCTACCTTGGCAACCCGCTGGCCGTGGTGCTGGACGGCACCGATTTGAGCGACCAGGAGATGCAAGCCTTTGCACGCTGGACCAATCTGTCGGAAACCACTTTTTTGCTGCCCCCCAGCGACGCGGGTGCCGCCGCCGGAGCCGACTACCGCGTGCGCATCTTCACGCCCGGCGGTGAGCTGCCGTTCGCCGGCCACCCGACACTGGGCACATGCCACGCCTGGTTGGAAGCGGGGGGCGCCCAGCGAACAAACAAAGAAATCGTGCAGGAATGCAAGGTCGGCCTGATCCGGATTCGCCGCCAGGGCACAGGCCTGGCCTTTGCCGCACCGCCCCTGCAACGCAGCAATCCCGGCCCGGCCCTGCTGGCCAAGGTGGCAGCGGCGCTGGGACTCAAAGCCAGTCAGATCGTCGCCGCGCAATTGCTGGACAACGGACCGCAATGGTTGGGCTTGTTGCTGGACAGCCCGCAGACCGTGCTGCAACTCGCGCCCAACCACCTGGAGCTCAAGAACCTGGGGCAAAAAGTGGGGGTTGCCAGCGTCCAAGCGGCGCCACCGGCAGCGACCTTGATCGCACGATCGAACCGTGAAGCACGTGCCTTTGGTCCGCGCTCCAGCGAATCCGCCGGCAATGCAGAGACTGAGGTCGAGATCGAAGTGCGGGCCTTCGCCGCGCCTATAGGCGTCAACGAAGATCCGGTCACCGGCAGCTTCAACGCCAGCTTGGCCCAGTGGCTGATCGCCGATGGGTTCGCGCCCCGCACCTATGTCGCCGCGCAAGGCAGCTGCCTGGGCCGCGCCGGACGTGTGCACATTGCGCAAGACGATGTGGGCCAGGTCTGGGTCGGTGGCGACTGCGTGACCTGCATAGCCGGCCAGGTCACGCTGTGAACGCGAACTGGGCGGTTTCAGGTCAGGCCGCGGCGCTGGACCATCTGGTGGTGATGGCCGGCACCCTGGCGCAGGGCGTGACCTGGTGCGAAGCGGCATTCGGCATCAGGCCCGGACCCGGCGGCGAGCACCCGCTGATGGGCACACACAACCGCTTGTTTCGCATTGACTCCAGCGCATTTGCGCGTGCCTACCTGGAAATCATTGCCATCAATCCAGACGCTTCTTGCCAAGGCAGGGCAGGAGCGAGACGCTGGTTTGATATGGATGATCCAGTCTTGCGCCAACAGGTGGCGCAAACCGGTCCCCGATTGATTCACTGCGTGGCGGCCACCCCGGACATCCATGCCGCGGTGCAAACCCTTGCCACGCAAGGCATCCAGCGTGGCCCGGTGCTGGCGGCCTCGCGCCTGACAGCCGGCGGCCTGCTGCAATGGCAAATCTGCGTGCGCGACGACGGCCAGCGCCTGTTCGACGGATGCTTGCCAACGCTCATCCAATGGGGCGACGTGCACCCCACCGACAGCATGCCCGCCAGCGGCGTCACCTTGTTGTCGCTGCAAGTTAGTCACCCCGAGGCCACCGCGCTGCAAGCTGCCTATCTCGGCATCGGCCTGAAGCAAGTCACGGCGCAGCCCGGGCCGGCACGCCTGAGCGCCACTTTTCAAACCCCCAAAGGCATTCTGGAGCTCCACTCATGAACCTTCCAACACTGCAAGAGATCGAGACCGCCGCCCAGGTCGTGTACCGCGAATTTCAGGCCACGCCGCAATACCGCTGGGCGCTATTGAGCCAGCGCCTGGGCACCGACTGTTGGGTCAAGCACGAGAACCACACGCCGGTCGGCGCCTTCAAAATCCGCGGTGGCCTGACCTATTTCCACCAGCTCAGTCAGCACGGAACCTTGCCCCAAAGAGTCATCAGCGCCACCCGTGGCAACCATGGCCAGAGCATAGGCTGGGCGGCTCGCGCGTACGGCGTCCAGTGCAGCATCGTGGTACCACTGGGCAACTCGCCCGAAAAGAATGCCGCCATGCGCGCTCTGGGGGTGACCTTGATTGAGCACGGCAGCGATTTCCAGGAGAGCCGCGAGCACGCGATCGGCCTGGCGGCGCAGAGCGGCGCCCACATGGTGCCCAGTTTTCACCCGGATTTGCTGAAAGGCGTCAGCACTTACTGGTGGGAGTTCTTCAAGGCCGTGCCGCAGCTCGACGTGGTGTATGTGCCGATCGGCCAGGGCTCCGGCGCCTGCTCCGCCATCGCCGCCAAACTGGCGCTGGGGCACAAGACCAAAATCGTCGGCGTCGTCAGCGCGCACGCCACCACCTATGCCGATTCACTGGCAGCGGGCCGCATCGTCGAGGCGCCGGTCAGCACCGAACTGGCCGACGGCATGGCTTGCCGCGTGGCCGATCAGGCGGCGCTGAGCATCCTGGCGCCACACATCGACCACCTCGTCAAGGTCAGCGATGCCGAAGTGGCGCAAGCCATGCGCAGCATTTACACCGATACCCACAACGCGGCCGAGGGCGCCGGCGCCGCCAGCTTTGCCGCCGCCATGCAGGAGCGCGGCCAGCTCAAGGGCCGCTGCGTGGGCACCGTCGTCAGCGGCGCCAACGTGGACGCAGTCGTGCTGGCCAAAGTGCTATCGGGTCTATAGCTCTGCACCCAGGCCCAGGCACTTACAAGCCGACAAAGTGGGCGGCCCGCTTTTCAATGAAGGCAGCGACGCCTTCCTTGCCATCCGCCGACTTCGCGCTTTGCACCAGCAATTGATGCTCCAGATCGAGATGTGTTTTGAGGTCATGAGAAAAGACCTTATCGCACAGTTGCTTGACGCGCCCATAGGATGAGGTGGGTCCGCTGGCGAGTTCCCGCGCCAGGCTGTCGGCGGCAGCGCCGAGCTGGTCTGGCGGGATGACCTGGTCGACGATCCCCAGGCGCAGACACTCGTCCGCCGACAAGGCACGGTTCAGCATGAAAATCTGTTTCGCTTTGGCGGCGCCGACGCGCCGTGTCAAAAAGTAAGACGACCCCATGTCGGGCGACAACCCAATGCCGCAGTAGCCCCCGCGCAACTTGACGCTGTCAGAGGCCAAGACAAAATCGGCACACAGCGCGAACCCTATTCCGGCGCCACCCAGGGGACCATTGACGGCACTGATGACGGGGATTGGCACGCTTGCCAACTGGTGCAGCGCGGGGTGCGCAAACTGAAGAACCTGGTCCACCAAGTGGTCCAATTTCTCCAAATTTTCTTGAAACTCGCCAATGTCGCCGCCGGCATTGAAGAATTTGCCCAGCCCCGTGATCAGCACCACCCGAACATCCGGTTGCGCCATCCGATTGATGCCTTCGACCATGTCAGCGCGACAGGCCAGGCCCATTGAATTCGCCCGCTCGGGCCGGTTGAAGGTCAGACGGCCAATGCCTTGGTCCACGCTCCAGAGGATTTTTTTCTCCATCTCCATCTCCTTACGTATTCACGAAGGCTTGTCTACTCCGGCCAGATTGTCATCTCACTTGGCGGCCAGGCCCATGGAGCGTGAAATCAGTTCCTTCATGATCTCATTGGTGCCGCCGTAAATGCGTTGCGGTCGGGCGTCGGCGTAGGCCCGGGTGATCGGGTATTCCCACATATAGCCGTAGCCGCCAAAAAGTTGAACGCACTCGTCCATCACCTTGCATTGCAGGTCACTGCACCAGTATTTCGCCATGCTGGCAGTGGCGACGTCGAGCTTGTTCCGCAGCAGTTCTTCAATGCATTTGTCGACAAAGACGCGTGCGATCTGAACCTCGGTCTGCAATTCGGCCAGGGTGTAGCGGGTGTTTTGGTAGGTCGAAACGGCCTGGCCAAACACCTTGCGTTCCTTGACGTAATCAACCGTCCAGTCAATTGCCGCCTGCGCCGCCGCCACCGCGCTGATCGCCAGTTGCATGCGCTCCCACTGCAACTCCTGCATCAGGCAGATGAAACCCTGGTTTTCCTGCGGCGGCCCGCCCAGCAGGTTCTCCGCCGGCACCCGGACATCATTGAAAAACAACTCCGACGTGTCCTGCGCTTTCATGCCCAGTTTTTTCAGGCGTTTGCCTTTTTCGAAACCCGGCATGCCGCGTTCGACCAGCAGCAAGCTGGTGCCCTTGGCTCCCACCGCCGGATTTGTCTTGGCCACCACCACCACCAGATCGGCGTGCCAGCCATTGGTGATGAAAGTCTTGCTGCCGTTGAGCAGGTAGTAGTCACCAGCGGCGTCGCTATGCCGGATGGCCGTGGTTTTCAGGCCCTGTAGATCCGAGCCGGCGCCCGGCTCGCTCATGGCAATCGCGCCTACCATTTCCGCGCTGGCCATCTTGGGCAGGTAGTTGAGCTTCTGCGCTTCGGTGCCGTAGTTCAGGATGTATTTGGCGACAATCTCGCTGTGCAGCGTGACACCGATCAGGCCACTGAAGCCGGAGCGCGCAACCTCTTCCATCTGCACCACGGAGAACAGCTTGCTGGCCCCGGCGCCGCCGTACGCTTCGGGGATCGACATGCACAGAAAACCCATTTCTCCGGCCTTGCGCCAAAGCTCCCGGTCCATGTAGCCCTGTTCCTCCCATTGCTCGTGCAAAGGAGCCACTTCCTTCTCAAGAAAACGGCGAAAACTGTCGCGGAAGGCTTCGTGGTCGGCGTCAAAAAGTGTGCGTTCAATCATGATGTTTTGCTCGGCTTCATTCGAAGCCGCCGCCACATACCAGCACCTGACCCGAGACGTAGTCGGACTCCGGAATGCAGAACAGGAAGACGCTGCCCGCCGCCTCGGCCGGCGTGCCGGCGCGACCCAGCGGGATGGTGGCTTCCATCTGCTTCATCAGGCCCGGGTTGACACCCACCTTGATGGCGCGGCCCTCGATGTCGATCGAGGCCTGGCCATCCGCGGTGGCTTCGGTCAGCCGTGTGTTGATCAGGCCAAAGGCGACGGCATTGACGTTGACCTTCATGCGGCCCCATTCCTTGGACAAGGCCTTGGTCAGGCCGATGATGCCGGCCTTGGCGGAAGAGTAGTTGGCCTGCCCGGCATTACCGGCAGTGCCCGCAATGGAAGAAATATTGACCACCTTGCGAAACACTTCCCGGCCCGCTTCCTGCTCGGCCTTGCTCAACGCCCGGATCACCGGCTGCGCGGCCCGCAGGATGCGAAACGGTGCCGTCACGTGGCAGTCCAGGATCGCATACCACTGTTCGTCATTCATCTTCTGGATCACGTTGTCCCAGGTGAAGCCGGCGTTGTTGACGATGATGTCGATGCCTTTGTACTGATTGACCGCCGTGCCGATAAAGCGATCGGCAAAGTCCGGTGCAGCGACGCTGCCGACGCAGGCCACCGCTTGTCCGCCGGCGTCAAGGATGGTCTGCACGGTCTGCTGCGCCGGCTCCGCGTCGAGATCGTTCACCACGATGCGGGCGCCTTCGCTGGCCAGTTTGAGTGCGATCGATCTGCCGATGCCGCGGCCGGAGCCGGTGATGAGGGCGACTTTGCCGTCGAGTTTGCGTGTCATGAAGGGTTCTCCTGATGTGGGTTAAGGCAAGGCGACCAGGGCCTCGCCGACGATCTTGGTTTGGCCGAACTGGTTGGCGCTCTTGAGCTCGATGCGCACACAGTGCTCGCCGTTGCAATCGAATTTTTCAACCACGCGGCCGCTGCAACAGATGGCGTTGCCCAAGTGGGTGATGCCCTGGAAACGGGCGTCCAAGCGGCGCAACTGGCTTTGCGGCACCCAACCGGTGACCACGCGCGCCAGCCAGGCCATGCCCAGCATGCCTTGCGCAAAGACGTCGGGCATGCCGGCGCGGCGCGCCACGTCGGCGTCGATGTGGATCGGGTTGTGGTCGCCGGAAGCACCGGCAAACAGAGCCAGCGTTGTGCGATTCACCGGCGCCAGTTGCAGCGCCGGCAGTTGGTCGCCAACTTGAACGGCGTCAAAAGTGGGTGGGTTCATGCGGCGCTCCGGTCAATGGCGGCAAACGATGACCGAGCGCAGCTCCGCCACCAGTTCGTTGCCTTGGTTGCATGCGCGCGAAGTTTTCACCACGAACTCGAGCGCGCCATTCTTCTTGTCGTAGATGTCGGTGATGACGGAGCGCACCGTCACCGTGTCGCCGACGCAGGCCGGCCGGTAGTAGGTGAAGCTCTGCTCGCCGTGCAGCAACTTGGCGATCGGGATCTGCAGATCCGCCAGCAGACGGTCCGAGGCTCCCGAGTCGAGTTCGGCGGCAAACAAAAAGGTTGGCGGGGCCGGCAGATCCGGGTAACCGGCGTTGCGTGCGGCGGCGGCATCGGTGTAGACCGGGTCGGTCTCGCCGATGGCCTTGGCAAAGAACTGCAGTCGACTGCGTTCTATCGGCAGCACCGAGGTCGGCAGCTCATGGCCTATCCATTTTTTGTCTATCATCAGGTTTCCTTTCTGACGGATGGCTAAGGTTTTTGCGATCTGCGCCTAAGCCTGGCCGTACATGGTCACCACCGCCGCACCACCCAGACCGAGGTTGTGTTGCAGGGCAATCCTGGCGCCCTCGACCTGCGTGCCTTGGGCGTTGCCACGCAATTGGCGCGTCAGCTCATAGCACTGGGCTAGGCCGGTGGCACCCAGCGGATGGCCCTTCGACAGCAAGCCACCGGAAGGGTTGGTGACGACTTTGCCGCCGTAGGTGTTGGCGCCCATTTCCACAAAGCGCTCGGCTTCACCGACAGCGCAGAAACCGAGACCCTCATAGGTCAGCAATTCGTTCTGGGCAAAGCAGTCATGCAACTCGCAGACGTCCACCTGGTCCGGTCCGATGCCGGTTTGCGCGTAGACTTTTTGCGCCGCATCGGCCGTCATCCGGAAACCGACCAGATCGATCATCGAGCGTGATTCGAAAGTGCTCCGGAAGTCGGTGGTCATCGCCTGCCCCAGAATTTGCACCTGGGGCGAGAGACCGTGTTTGTCCGCAAACGCTTTCGACACCAGCAGCGCCGCGGCGCCACCGCAAGTCGGTGGGCAGGCCATGGAACGGGTCAGCACGCCCGGCCACAGGGCCGGCGACTGCATCACATCGTCCTCGGTCATCTCGGTGCGGAACAAGGCCATCGGGTTGTTGACCGCATGCCGGCTGGCCTTGGCCCTGATCTTGGCAAAAGTCTCCAGCCTGGTGCCATATTTGCGCATGTGCTCCTGGCCGGCGCCGCCGAAGTAGCGCAAGGCCAGGGGCAGCTCGGCGCCACCCGCTATTTCGGCGCACAGCGTATCGAACTTTTCAAACGTACTGGGCCGGTCGGTCCAGTGGGTGCCCAGGGCGCCGGGCTGCATCTGCTCGAAGCCCACAGCCAGGGCGCAGTCAACCGCGCCGCTGGCAATCGCCTGGCGCGCCAAGAACAGCGCGGTGGAGCCGGTGGAACAGTTGTTGTTGACGTTGATGACCGGAATGCCCGTCATGCCCACCTCATACAGCGCGCGCTGGCCGCAAGTCGAGTCGCCGTAGACGTAGCCGGCGTAGGCTTGCTGCACCTGCTCGTAGCCCAGCCCGGCGTCGGCCAATGCGAGCCGAATGGCTTGTGCCCCCATTTCAAAATAGGGCAGGCTGGCTCCCGGCTTCTTGAACGCAATCATGCCGACTCCGGCGACCAGAATTTGTGTTGTCATGGTGTTCCTTTGGATGAAATTTCATGCCGGTACCCGGGCACCGGCGGGCTGGTGTGGCCGATGGGACGCACGGCTTAGCCGACGCTGCGCTGCTGGTCTTTCCAGAAAGGCTCGCGCAGTTTGGTCTTCAGAATCTTGCCGGCTCCCGACAGCGGCAGTGCTTCCAGGAAAGCCACACTGCGCGGGCACTTGTAGTTGGCGATCAAGGTCTTGCAGTGCTCGATGATGCTGTCCGGCGTGGTTTGCGACCCCGGCTTGAGAACCACCGCGGCGTGAACACGCTCGCCCCATTGCTCGTCGGGTATGCCGATCACGGCGCACATGGCAACGGCCGGGTGCTTCAGTACGGCGTTCTCGACTTCGATGCTGTAGACGTTTTCGCCGCCGGTGACGATCATGTCCTTGATGCGATCGACAATGAAGACAAAACCCTGTTCGTCCATGCGGCCGCCGTCGCCGGTGTGCATCCAGCCGTTGCGCACAGCAGCGGCGGTTTCCTCTGGTTTGTTCCAGTAGCCCAGCATGACGCCAGGGCCACGCACCGCCACCTCACCGACCGTACCAAGGGGTACCTCTTTTCCTTCTGCATCCACAATGCGAACCTCGGCCAGCGTACAGGCCGTCCCGGCCGAGCGCATTTTGCCCAGCGAGCGCTGCCCGGGCAGGTGGTATTTCGGCAGCAAAAGGGTGGCAATGGGCGAAAGCTCCGTCATCCCGTAAGCCTGGCAGAAAGCGGCTGAAGGCAGCGCTTTGGTGGCCCGGTCGAGCACCGCTTCGCTGATGGGTGAGGCACCGTACAGAACGGACTTGAGGCTGTCGAGCTGGTACTTGCCGATTTCCGGATGGTCCACCAGCATTTGAATCATGGTCGGCACCAGCAGGCTGGCCGAGACCTGCTGGCCCTGGATCGCCTCCAGGACGCCGACCGGGGTGAAGCTGGGAATCATCACATGCGTCGCTCCGGCGGCCAGCAAGGCATTCATGAAGGCGCCATCGGCCAGATGAAACATCGGTGCGGCGTGCAGGCCCACGCTGTCTGGCGCCACCACGCCGTTGGCCAGCACCGTCAGGCAATTGCTGGCCAGGTTGGTATGGGACAGCATCACGCCCTTCGGAAAACCGGTGGTGCCACCGGTGTAGAAGACACCCGCCAGGTCACTGCCACTGCGGTAGGCATCCTCGACCGGCGCGCTATCCGCCACCAAAGCCTCGTACGACAGCATGCCCACAGGGGCTTCTCCATCGCCGGCATGGATCAGCACTTTCAAAGACTTGCAATTGTCCTTGAGACCTTGCGCCATGGCTTTGAAGGTGTCGTCGAAGATCAGTATGGCGGTTTCGCAGTCGTCGATCGAGTAGGCGATCTCGGCTGCGGTCCAGCGGATATTGGCCGGGTTGACGGCGCCGCCGGCCCAGTACACCGCCAGGTAGTATTCCAGGTAGCGATCGGAATTGAGCGACAGCATGCCGACCCGATCCCCGGCTTTCAGACCGAGGCTACGCAAGGCACCGGCCAATTTCGCGACCCTCCCGGCAAGTTCGGCGAAGCTGCGCTTGCGGCCCTGAAAAATGGTCGCGATGCTGTCCGGCTTCTGCTGGAGTGCCCGGTGCAGGCCTTGGGTCAGGTACATGGTGAATCTCCTTTTCAGGATTGCCGCAAGAAGCAGCAATCGGGTTGATACGACCGCGCAATGTTACCGTCCGGTAAGTAAAATGTCCAGTAGGTATTTTCCCTGACTGCTAGAATCCCCGACCATGAAGACTGCAACGAGAGACGCAAAGATCAGGCGCGCCGGTTCCGACGCAAGCCCGACTGCGGCAAAGCCCAGCGCCGCTCGTTGGGGCAATGAAATTCAAAGCAGTGCCGAGCAGGGCGACCTCAAGCGCTTTGCGATTCTGCGCAAAGCGGCGGAGTTGTTCAACGAACGTGGCTTTTACGAGACCTCGCTGAACGAGCTGGCCAAGCACTTGAACGTCACCAAACCCAGCCTTTACTACTATTTCAAAAACAAGGATGACATCCTGCTTCAGATCCTGAATCAGGCCACCATTCAATTTACGCCGGCCATGGCCCTGGCCGAAGAATCCGGTTTATGCGGGCTGGAAAAACTCAAGATCTTTGTGACTCAATACACGGTGTGCATGACCGGTGTCTTCGGAAAATGCATGGTGTTGTCAGGCCTTGGTCCGTTGGAGCCGGCCAGCAGGGACGAACTGACCCCGACCTTCCGGCTGTTGGACACCTTTGTCAGGAAACTGTTGGAAGAGGGTATCCAAGACGGATCGATCAAGCCTTGCGACACCAAAATCACCACGTTTTCGATCTATGGTGCCATGCACTGGCTGGCCCGATGGTACCGGCCGGACGGACAACTCAGCCCTCAGGAAATTGCGGAGCGGGTGTTCACCCTCTTCGAATCCGGGCTGAAACATTCCGACAGTTCGGAGAAGAGCGCGTAATCGACAGCGCAACGTGACGCTGCCCGGCGGCTGGCCATCGTCGCTCGCGCGACAAGAGGCAGGCTGCTTGCTGGTTTAGATTCGCGGCATGGGAACCCTTTACCTCGTACGCCATGGCCAGGCTTCGTTTGGCGCCGCCGACTACGACCAACTGAGTGCGCTAGGCCAACAGCAAAGCCTGCGGCTGGGCGACTACTTCCGCCAGAAAGGCCTGAAATTCGATGCCGTGCTGACTGGCACCCTGCGCCGCCACCTGCAAACTTACGCCGCCATCCGGGAGGGCGGCGCCTTTGACCTGGAAGCCTTGCAGTGGCCCGGCCTGAACGAATTCGACAGCCAGGCGGTGATCGCCACGGTGCATCCCTATGAGCTGGAAAAGCCCGACACGCCGGAGCTCTATCGCCATCACTTTCGCCTGCTGCGCGACGGCTTGACGCAGTGGATGAACGGCGTCGTCAGCCCCAAGGGCATGCCCAGCTATCTCGAATTCCAGTTGGGTGTCACCAGCGCGCTGGACCACATCCGCAAGAACTGCGAAGGCAATGTGTTGGTCGTCTCCAGCGGCGGACCGATTGCCACCGCCATTGGCCACGTACTGGGCACCACGCCCGAAACCACCATCGAACTCAATATGCGCATCCGCAACAGCGCCATCACCGAGTTCGCCTTCAGCCCCAAGCGCCACACCCTGGTGACCTTCAACACGCTGCCGCATCTGGAGCATGCGGACCACGCGAGCTGGATCACCCACGCCTGAGCGAACGCGGGCTTGGCTACTGGCGGCCTAGGTCCTGGATCGCGTCGATCACCAAGCCGGTGCCGATGGCGATCAGCAAGATGTCGGAGGCCACCCGCACGTAGCGGTGTCCGGCCGGCGGCACGCCCAGTTGCACGACGATGGCCGGCGGCAAGCTGTAGTACACGACTTCACGCGGCAATGGCTGGCCCACAACCCACTTGCGGGCTTGCCCCGGCGGCATGCAGCCATTGTTTTTCTTGGCCAGCCCCGGCGGGCAGCGGCCGGCGCGGTACTGCTGGTTGTAGTAGTCCCGCACCACGGCGCGCTGCGCATCGCCGAAGTGCCCGCCAGCCCGCTCCGGCTGGCCCTGCGGGCTTCCGGCCGGGTCCTGTTTTTCCAGCTGCTTTGCCTTGCCGTGCTTGCCGGCGCCGGCCCACTCCGGCTTTTCGGCGCTGGACCAGGTGGCAAACAGACCGGCGATCAGGAGCAGCAGCGCGCCGGCAGATTTAAATACCGAGATCCTCATATTCGGCCTCTTGATGGTTCAAGGGAAAGTGAAATTGCGGGTGATCGTGGCCCCGGCGCTCAAGGTGTCGAGCACTACTGTCTTGGCTGCGAATCCGGTCAGGCTGGCGTTGAGTGTGTACTTGCCGGCCACCGCTGTATCGGCAGCAAACAGCAGCACACCCGGCAGCGCAACATAGGGTGCCACCAGCGGGGCGCCGACAGCCAATGGATAGGTGTAAACGCCCGTGCTGGCGTCGACCGGACGACCCGCGACTTCAACCGTGGGGCCGCCTGTCAGGGGCTGCAGGGCGCGCACCAGAGTGTCCGCCGGCGCAGTGCCGGTTACGGTCCCGCTGGCGGAAGCCGCCGGGTTGAGCGGCGTGCCGATGGCGTTGACAGGGGTCACGCTTTCCGTGACCACCGTGACGCCGGTGACGACGGCCGTGCTGCGCCCGGGTGCCGTCAGCACCAGCGTGTAGCTGCCGGGAGCCACCGGCTGCAACAAAAACTTACCAATGTCGACGCCGCTACTGTAGGGCGTGGTGGCTTTGACGACTACACCGTTTTGCTGCAATGACACACTGGTGTTGCCGTTGGCCAGGGCAGTGGCCACGAAGCCGACAACGCCGGAAATGTAGCGCGGAATCACGCTGACCACCGGTTTGAGCAGGTACTGGCCCGAGTTGCCCGCCGTGACAACCGATTTGCAGGCGTCGAAGTCGAGCACGAAATCGGCCATCTTGTTGGCGGCGATGTCGATATCGATATTGGCCTTGACGCCCGATTGCTGGCCGCTGGGCGTCTTCAGTTCGATCTCGGTGCCGCCACTGGGCGTGACCGAGTTGGCCAGCGGACTGGCGGCACTGTTATCGGCCAGAACCAGCCTGAGCTGGGTGTACTTGCCGGTCGGCAGCGGGGTCTGGCCGAGTTCCTCCAGCACCCCGTTGGTGAGCGTCAGCAGATCCACGCGCCGGGCCGGGTTCAACACCACTTCGGACCAGCCACTGTCCGTGTCGCTGGCGCTGGCACTCTGGTGCACGCGGACTTTCTGGACCGTGACCTTGACAGCGTCATAACCACAGGTCGGTGCGTCGGTCAGCGCCAGACGCAAGGTGCCGCTGTCGGCGGTACCGCCACCACCACCGCAGGCCGCCAGGGCGGCCACCAGAAGACCTCCCAGAGCCAGATGCAAATGCTTGAGAAACTTCATGGAACACCTCTTTCGTGAAAATATTTGCCGCTGCGCACGACGCACCGGGCGCGAACTCGTCCCGCTTGAACAGCATACCGACTACCCGCTTCGCCCGATGTAAGACAGAGCCGTTTTTGTGTGTCGGAATATAGAGCCCGCCCAGCGGCAGACGCCGAGAAAAAGGGGTAACCAAAGGTTTGCAGTCGCGACCCCTGAACGAGCCGCTTTCCAGGCCCTCAAGGACCGGTGTTGCAGCGGCTGGCCACCCCCTCGGGTGGCTACTTCATCTTGGATGGCAGCTTGATCGTTTCGCCGGCCACCATGAAGACGCCGTGCCCCCGGTGATGGAGCGTGCGCGGGTCCTTGCAGGTCGGGTCTATCCAGGCCTTGAGCACCTCAAGCACAAAGAAGTTGTAGCGGTTCACCAGTCGCGCATCGATGACACGGCATTCCAGATTGGCGTAGCAGTCGGCGATCAACGGCGCGTCAACCAACGCCGCCGGCTTGGTCGTCAGGCCGAAGGTTTTGAATTTGTCCACCCGTCTACCGGAGCTATTGCCGCAGCCCACTACCGCTGCCTTCAGTTCCACGCCGGGAATGTTGAGCACGCACTGCCGCGTCGCCTGCAAGGCTTCGAAGCTGAAGTTGCGGCCACTGACGACGCAGCCCACCAGCGGTGGCTCGAACTCCATCATGCTGTGCCACGACTGCGTCATCACGTTGGCATGACCGTTGTGCGCGGTGGTCAGCAACAGCACCGGCCCCGGCTCAAGCAGGCGGTAAACCTTGGGCAGGGGATAAGAGCGTTTGGCCATGACCACCGTTCAGGTGAAGGGTCGGCTGCTGCCCCCAGCCTGGCGCAGGTTCAAGTCTCAACTGCCTTCCCGAATGGGTCGCTTCCGGGAGTTGGCAAGGGAGACTTTTCGCCTGCTTGCGTCAAAGCGAATCAACGGAGAAAGGACGCCGCAACAATCGTGATCAACAAGCCGCCGGCGATACCCAGAACGATCCATGCGGTGGGATCGGTGCTCTTCAGGGTTTGGCTGATTTGCTCAAATTTTCTCGGTAAATGCAGGGTCAACATAGCGAGTCTCCTACTTTAGAGCGGGTAGGCCGGCCGGTTCAGGTTTTACCTCCAGCTCAGCACATCCCAACGCGCACGCTACTCCTTTTCAAACGCGCGTGCAAGCCGCTTTCGACAACAAGCTGCGTGTTGTCAACTCCGACAAGAGGCCCGTCCCTGCGCCGAGTTGCCTAGCTGTACCACTTCACGACCTCATCCAGGCCCGCTCTTGCGCTCTCATAGCGGTTGATCGGTGCGCTGGGGTCGGGATAGCCCAGCGAAATGCCCAGCACCAGTTTCTTGTTCGGGGGCAGGTCAAGAAAGCTGCGGACAGCGTCCGGGTAGTGCGTGACGGACGCCTGCAGGCAGGTGCCCAAACCCAGGCCGTGCGCCGCCAGTGCCAGGGTCTGCGCGAACAAGCCCAGATCGAACGTCGACCAGGCGCCCAGTGTGCTGTCCAGGAAGAGAAAAATAATACACGGCGCACCGAAGAAGCGGTAGTTTTGCAGCCGCAGTTCGTTCCGTCCCTTGGCATCGTCGCGCTCGATGCCAAGCACGCGAAAGCGGCGCGCGCTGTGCTCGGCGGCCCGGCTGGCCAATGCTTGCGGCCATTGGGTGGGTGCCGGCACATCGGCGCTGCTGGGCGTGCCGGCACTGGCCAGGTCATGGAGGATTTGGCTCAGCGCATCGCGCTTGCGGCCGCTGACCACTGCCACCTCCCAGGGTTGCGTGTTGGTGTAAGAGGGACTGCGAATGGCCGCTTGCAGAATCGCCCGCAGCGTCTGCTCAGGCACCGGGGTCGACTTGAAGCCGCGGACGCTGCGCCGGCTGCTTAGGCCCTGTAACAATTCCATTGCTATTCCTTCATTGAAGTTGTGCTTGCCGTGACACGTGCTGGAGCAAGCCGTCGCAGGCATCCTCCACCAAGTCCAGCACCTGCTCGAAGTCCTTGCGGCCGCCGTAATACGGATCGGGGACCACCGCGCTGTCGAACTGAAGACAGAACTCGGTCAGGCGCCGGACCTTGTGCAGATGTGAGGGCGGGCACTGCTCCCGCACCAGTGCCAAGTTGTCAAGGTCCATCACCAGAATCAGGTCGAACGCTTCGAAATCTGCATCCTGGATTTGCCGCGCCCTCAGGTCCGACAGGTCGTAGCCCCGCTTGGCCGCATGGGCTTGCGAGCGCTCGTCCGGCGGGCTGTCGGGATGGTAGTTGTGGGTCCCGGCGGAATCCACCGCGACCGCGTCAGACCAGCCTTGCAGCCCGACTTTATGCCGAAACACGGCGTGGGCGGTCGGGCTGCGGCAGATATTGCCCATGCAGACAAACAAGACAGAAACCGTGCTCATGCAAGAGAAACCGAGGGGGCTTGATAGTGGCTGCACATTGCGCCATCATAGACAGGGTTCCCCGATCCTGTACATTGAGTCGGGTCTGACATCAAAACAACGGGTAGTGCATGAGAAAACTGATACTGATGATGGCGTTGACGCTGGCCGGCAGCGCGCATGGCACCGGCGTGTTCGAGTGCAAGGTGCTGGACGGCGCCCAGAAGACGCCAGGCAAAGTCAAGGTCCAGGCGGCGACCAATCGCGACGCCAAGATTCTGGACGAGGTGTTTTCGGTGTTGACCCGAACGGCCCAAATCAAGGGCAGCCTGATCTACCAGACCGAGGGCCACAAGGTCGAGGTATTGCGTTCCAGCGACCATGAATTCTCGGTGCTGATCCGGGACTCGGGCGTGGCCCAGGACGACGACATCAGCGTCATCACGCTGGACCGCTTCGAGGGCCAGTGGTCGTTCAAGCACTACAGCAGCTGGCTCGGCCTGCTGACTTCCGGGTCATGCAAGGAGTCGTGAACCGGGGCGGCCACGCTAGCCAGGCGTCAGTGGCGCATCGTCGGCCGTCATTCAAGTGGCAGACTTCACTGGGCAAACACGCGCTGCATACTCAGTCTTTGATGCACGGCGGGTCACCGAGAAGTATCCGCATCAGGCGGCCAGGACAACAGCTGGAGAATCTTGAACGCTGACTTTATAAGCTTCGAATCATCGGCGGCATTGAATCTTCTTCCCATCGGAGTCCTGCTTTGTTGCGGATGAATTACTTCGTGACGATGGCGAAAGTGCCCGGTGCCTTGTCGATCAAGGTGAAGAAGCGCACCAGGTCGATCTTGCTGCCGTCAACCTTGAGATCGTCGCTGAGCAGCGTATCCTTCACACCGGCCGTGCCAGCCATCATCTTGATGAAGATGCGTTTGGTCAGCGTCAGTGTGGCATTGGCGTCGCCTGCCGGAGCCGCTTTCTTGAAATGCAGCACGGCATTTTCAATCCACAGCACAAAGGACTCTTGGGTGTCGGTCATCACCAGATTGATTTTCAGGTTTTTGCCTTCGGCGGCGGGGCCATCCAGACTGGCGGCCATCGCTTCGAGAAAGCGTTCCACAGGTGTTTCCTTGAGCATTTCGATCAGGAATGAGCGGTCCACGCCCTGCTTCGGCGGGCCGTTACGCAGCTCGTCGGCTCCCGTCAGGTAGCTGTTGCGCGTGGTGGCCGATTCGGCCTGGAAGCCAAGCTGGTCATAGGTGCGCGCCAGCAATTCCTTTGCCGCCTTGTTGTCCGGTGCTCCGAATACCACGTGATTGAGCAACTCGGCGGTCCAACGGTAGTCGCCCTTGTCGAAGGCCCCCTGCGCCGCCGCCACGGCCTTGTCGGCACCACCCATGACTTCCAGGTAGCGCTTGGACGATTCCTGCGGCGGCAAGGGGTCCAGGTTGGCCGGGTTGCCGTCGTAGAAGCCGATGTAGAACTGATAAATCGCCCGGATGTTGTGATGTAGATCACCATAATAGGGGCGGGTTCCGAAGAACGACGCCAGCGACTTGGGCAGCTTGATCATGTCGGCAAGTTCGTTCGGGGTGTAGCCGGCGTTGATCAGGCGCACCGTCTGGTCGTGCAGGTACTTGTAGACGTCGCGGTGCATGGTGATCAGTTCGGCAATGCGCGCGTTGCCCCAGACCGGCCAATTGTGCTGACCGAAATACACCTCGGTGTTGCCGAGATTGTCCAGCGCCTGCTGCATGTAGTTGCTCCAACGCAGCGCATCGCGTGCCTTGGCACCGCGCATCGGCAGCAGGTTATGCATTTGCTGGGACAGATTCTCGGCCCCGCCGTAGGCTCTCATCTCGGGAATATTGAAGCTCATCTCGGCCGGCGCCTCGGCACCCGGGGCGTTATGGAAGACAAAGCGCACGCCGTCCAGCGTCAACTGCTGCGTCGGCTGGGTGATCAGTTGCGTGGGCTGGAGAATGCCGATGGCGCCATAGGCCACGTTCTTGCCGAGGCCGGTGTCAACCAGACCCTTGGGCGAACGATCCAGGTTCTTGCCAAACTGATACATCGAGCGCCGGGCCATGGCGCTACCGACCAGGATGTTTTCACTCGTGGCCTCCTCCATGAAACCCTCGGAGGCGACGACGGGAATCTTGCGCTCAGCGATTTCCTGAGCCGATGCCACCCCCAGCGCGCCGCCGAAGTGGTCGGCATGACTGTGCGTGAAGACGATGGCCGATACCGGCTTGTTGCCGAGATGCTTGCGGGCAAAAGCCATGGCCGCGGCAGAACTTTCGCGCGCGGTCAGCGTGTCCACGACGATCCAGCCGGTCTTGCCGTCGATCAGCGTGATGTTCGCGATGTCGAAGCCGCGCAGTTGATAAATGCCATCGCTTACTTTGAACAGCCCAATTTGTGCATTCTGAATGGCATGCCGCCAGAGGCTGGGATTGACTGTGGCCGGGGCCTTGCCATCGACGAACTTGAAGGCGTCGAAGTCGACCAGGACCGTGCCGTCGGCACCGAGGATCTTGCCCTCCGGCCGGGCGATGAAGCCGCGCCTGGCGTCTTCGAGATCCTGCGTGTCCTCGAGCTTGAGTTGCTGGGCTGCCTGCGCGTTGGTTTTCAGCGTGGCCTGCGCGGCGTCGCCGGCGCTGCCGCCTGTACCGGTGGTTTTACTGCAGCCTGCTGCCAGGGTAATCAGTGCTGCCAGCAGCGCGTAGCTTAGTTCTTTCATGGGTTTGTCTGGTCCTTGTTTTGGGCATCGGCCCGGTTGCGAATGTCCTGTTCCATGCCCCTCGGATCCTCAATGCGTGTCTGGTACAGCATTTTGCCGCGTATGGCATCGAAGGGTTTTGATTCGATCAGGCGCTGCAACGCTCGCCGCTCTTCTGCGTGACCTGGTAGGCGAGCCGGCCAAGCCGGGCAAGCAGCCGCTGCATCGAGTTTCACCGCCTTGCCTTGGATACAACATTGGTGCCAGGCTGACCATATCGGTGCGCTTGCATGCAAGATTTCCGGGTACCCCGAGCAGTAGGAAGCACGCCCTCGGATAAACATTTCAGGGTTTTATCCAGCAATTACAGTCACTTGCGAAATACATTTCGCAAGCCCTGACCGTTTGGCACATTACATGCAATCCCCAGCTTGTTCTTTCGCAACTTCTGGGAAAGAAGGGCTTTTTCCTGGAAAGGCACCTTATGGATATCGGAACGTTCGAAAAAACGGTCGCAGCATTGTTGAATCTGTAAAAACGGAATCCGATACCATTCATCGAATGTTTCAGATGTACGCATTTGAAAGTCACACGATCGACTCGATCGCAAAACGCTTCTTTGAAGACGGTGTGGTATTCCGTCCGTCGTCGCCAAAATGGAGTCGAACGACGGTTCACAAAATCCTCATAAACCGAGCCTACATCGGGGAGATCCAGTACCGGGAGAATTGGTTCCCTGGAACGCATGAGCCCATTGTCGATCGCTCCATCTTTGACCGTGTCCAAGCGTTACTTGGCAATGGTCAGCAACTAACGCATACAACGACCTATGCTTCCGACTTGATATCGTGCGCGTATTGCGGGCACAAGATCACGGGCGAGGTGAAAATCAAGAAAACCAAGAATGGTCTGCGAGAATACATTTATTATCGATGCACCAAATACAACCAACCGGATCACCCTCGAATTCGTGTAACCGAGGCAGAACTAGATCGCCAGGTGTTGGCGTTTTTTGCAAAAATCCGAATCGACAACGAAGAAATTCGTGACTGGTTTCGAGCCGTTTTGGCTTCGAAAACTAAGGACTCCCAGGTAGAAACCAAATCCCAACGTGCCGAACTTCAACGGCAAGAATCATTGCTTGATACTCAACAAGATCGACTGTTGAACCTTCGCATTGACGACCAAATTGACGATTCGACGTTTGCCAAAAAGCAGACGGAAATTCGAGATAGAATCGCAACGATTCGACTGCAATTGGACATAATCGACCGAACAAAAGACGAAAATGCGGATCTGGCGATCAAAGTGTTTGAACTTTCGCAAACCCTTAGCGAGCGATGGGTTACGGCAGATTTCGATGTCAAGCGTCGAATACTCGAAATCGTCTGGTTGAACTGCAAGCTCGTTGACGT
>CAVXMS010000002.1:0-127551 GCA_963763035.1 uncultured beta proteobacterium
ACTGGCGGCCGGCGAAGCGGCCGGCGGCGACAAACGCGGCAAGCAAAGCGCGGCGCTGCTGATCTACAGCGGGCAGGACTACCCGGCGCTCGATATGCGGGTCGACGATCACCCGGAGCCCCTCATCGAGCTGCGCCGTCTGTACCAGGTCAGCCTGGAACGCTTTCAGCCTTTCCTGACCTGCCTGCCCAGCCGCGAGCTGCCGGCGGGCATCCTGGATCGCAGCCTGATCGACGCCCGGATCGCCGCTTTTCAGGCGGCGCGCCAGCCAAGGTCCGAGACACCAGCATGAGCGCTTTGCTGGAGGTGCGGGATTTGACGACCTGCTTCAAGGTCGACGGCGGCGAGTTCACGGCCGTCGACGGCGTCAGTTTTTCAGTCCAGGCCGGCCGCACGCTGGGCATTGTGGGCGAGTCCGGCTGCGGCAAGAGCGTCACCTCGCTGTCCATCATGGGCTTGTTGCCCAAGGGCCAGGGCCGGATTGCCGGCGGCTCGATCAAGTTCGATGGCGCCGATCTGGTGCAGTTGCCAGCCGCCGCCATGCGCGCCTTGCGCGGCGACCGCATGGCGATGATTTTTCAAGAGCCCATGACGTCGCTGAACCCAGCCTTCACCATCGGCGACCAGTTGATTGAAGCCATCCGCTGCCATCGCGATCTGAGCCAGGCGGCGGCCCGCGAACACGCCATCGAGATGCTGCGCAAGGTGCGCATCCCGTCCCCCGAGCAGCGCATGGACGCCTATCCGCACAAGCTCTCCGGCGGCATGCGCCAGCGCGTCATGATCGCCATGGCGCTGGCCTGCGAGCCGCAATTGCTGATTGCTGACGAGCCCACCACTGCGCTGGACGTCACGATCCAGGCGCAGGTGCTGGACCTGATGCGCAGCCTGCGCGCCGACACCGGTGCCGCCATCATGCTGATCACGCACGACCTGGGCGTGATTGCCGAATTGGCGGATGAAGTGGTGGTCATGTACGCCGGCCGCGTGGTCGAGCGCGCCAGCGTCGAGCGCCTGTTCGCCGAGCCGCAGCATCCTTACACCATAGGCCTGCTGGGCTCGATCCCGAAACTGCATCTCAAGCAAAGCCGGTTGGCCGCCATCGAGGGTCAGGTGCCGACGCCCACGACGGTCATGGCAGGCTGCCGTTTCGCCCCGCGTTGCCCGTTTGCCGAGGCCCGCTGCCAGGCTTCTGGGCCGCCCCTGACCGAACTGACCGACGGCCATTTCGCGGCCTGCTGGAAAGCGCCGCTGCCTTGGGAGAAAACCCCATGAGTGCCGCGCCCAACCCCGATACCGTCACCACTGTGCCGGTGCCCGAGCCGCTGCTGCGGGCCGAGCATCTGGTCAAGCATTTTCCGTTGGCACGCGGTCTGTTCGGGCGCGGCGATGCCGTCGTGCACGCGGTCGACGGCGTCAGTTTTACGTTGGCAGCGGGTGAGACCATGGCCTTGGTGGGCGAGTCGGGTTGCGGCAAGTCGACCGTGGGCCGCTTGCTGCTGCGCTTGCTGGACGCCACCTCCGGCCAGGTCTGGCTCGACGGCGAGGATTTGATGAGTCTGCCACCAGCCGCCATGCGGGCGCGTCGGCGTGACCTGCAAATTATTTTTCAGGATCCTTATTCGTCGCTGAACCCGCGCATGACGGTGGAGCAAACCCTGACCGAACCCATGCTGCTGCATGGTTTGGCGGCGGGACGCCGGCACGAGCGCGCCGCTGAGCTGCTGGACCTGGTGGGTCTGGCGCCGAGCTACCTGCAACGCTATCCGCACGAGTTTTCCGGCGGCCAGCGTCAGCGCATTGGCATTGCCCGGGCGTTGGCGGTGGAGCCGCGGTTGATCGTTTGCGATGAACCGGTATCGGCGCTGGACGTGTCGATTCAGGCACAGGTGGTCAATCTGCTACAGGACATTCAGCGCCGGTTGGGTCTGGCTTATGTGTTCATCGCGCACGACCTGGCGGTGGTCAAGCACATTGCCTCGCACGTGGCCGTGATGTACCTGGGCCAGATCGTCGAATACGCCGACAAGGAGCGCTTGTTTGCCCAGCCGCGTCATCCTTACACCCAGGCCTTGCTGTCGGCCATTCCGCTGCCGGAGCCGGGGCGCGAGCGACCGCCGGTGCTGTTGCAGGGTGATGTGCCCAATCCGATAGCGCCGCCCTCGGGCTGCCGCTTTCGCACCCGTTGCCCGCACGCACAACAACTTTGCGCCGACCAAGTGCCGCTGCTCAGTGCGCAGGACGGGCACAGCGTTGCCTGCCACTTCTGGCGCGATATCGCAGTGCCGGCGGCACTGCGCGGCGACGCCAGCGCGCCGCTGATCAATCGCCGGCTTGAGCAATTGCAGGCAGCCTTTTTACCGAAGCAGGCCCTGCATGTCTGACCCCCTTTTTTTCAGCGGGCGCACCAGCGCCTGTTCCTCATCAACCACCAGGAGAATTAATACCATGCGTACTTCTTTACCCACTGGCCGGCTTGTGCGTACCCTCGTGCAGGCACTGGCTGTCAGCGCCGCGCTGAGTGCGGCCGGCGCCGGCGCGCAAACGCTGCGCATCGGTCTGGCCGAGGACCCGGATGTGCTGGACCCGACGCTGGCGCGCACTTTTGTCGGCCGCATCGTGTTCGCCTCGCTGTGCGACAAGCTGTTCGACGTCGACGAAAAACTTGCCATCGTGCCGCAACTGGCAACCTCTTACCAATGGTCGCCGGACAACAAGGTGCTGACCTTGAAATTGCGTCCGGGCGTGACTTTTCACGACGGGCAGAAGTTCGACGCGGCGGCCGTCAAGTTCAATATCGAGCGGCACAAGAATCTGGCCGGCTCCAATCGGCGTGGCGAATTGCTGCCGGTGACCAGCGTTGAGGTGGTCGATGAGCTGACCGCCAGGCTGACGCTGACGGCGCCGTTTGCGCCTTTGCTCAGCGTGCTGTCCGACCGCGCCGGCATGATGGTCTCGCCCAAGGCGGCGCAGGACAACCCCAATTTCGGCGCCAAGCCGGTCTGCTCGGGTCCCTTCAAATTCAGCGAGCGGGTGGCGCAGGATCGCATCGTGCTGGAGCGTTTCCCCAACTACTGGAACAAGGACGCGATCCATTTCGACAAAGTGATTTACCAGCCCATCGTCGACGCCACCGTGCGGCTGGCCAATCTGCGCTCCGGCCAGCTCGACTTCATTGAGCGCGTCGCTTCTTCCGACATCGCGGCACTCAAGTCCGACAGCAAGTTCAATGTGGCGCGCATCACCGAACTGGGCTACCAGGGCATCACCATCAACACCGGCAAAAGCGAGATGGCGCAAAAGAATCCGCTGGGGCGCGACCCCCGTGTGCGTGAAGCGCTGGAACTCGCGATCGACCGCGGCGGTATCGTCCAAGTGGCGGTGGATGGTGAGGGCGAGCCGGGTAACCAGTGGCTGTCGCCTTCCAACACGTTTTATGCCAAGAACGTCCCTATCCCCAAGCGCAATGTCGAACGTGCCAAGGCCTTGCTGAAAGAAGCCGGCGTGCCCAACCCGAGCTTCACCCTGATGACGCCCACCACCTCGGACGGCCAGAAAGTGGCGCAAGTGATTCAGGCGATGGCGAAGGAAGCCGGCTTCGACATCAAGATCCAGTCGACCGAATTTGCCACCTCGCTGAACCTGGCCGACAAAGGGCAGTTCGAAGCCTATCTGCTGAACTGGAGCGGCCGCGCCGACCCGGACGGCAACCTGTTCAGCTTCTACGGCTGCAAGCAACCGCTGAACTATTCGGGTTATTGCAAGCCGGAGGTCGAAGAGCTGCTGACCAAATCGCGCAGCACGCTGGACCCGGCCTTGCGCGGCAAGCTGTTCGAGCAGATCGCCGCCCAGGTGCTGAAGGACCGGCCCATCGTTTACATGTACCACCGCAAATGGCTGTGGGCTTACAACAAGAAGCTGACCGGCGTGCGCACCATTCCCGATGGCCTGATGCGGGTGCAGGGCCTGAAGATGTGATAAAGACGCTCCATGCTTACTTATTTCGTCAAACGCCTGGCGGCGGTGATTCCGACGATTTTCTTCGTCTCCATCATCATCTTTTGCCTGCAGCAGTTGCTGCCGGGCGACCCGGCGGTGATTCTGGCCGGCGAGGATCAGGACCCCAATGTGGTGGCCTATCTGCGCCAGAAGATGCACCTCGACGAAGCGCTGCCGGTGCGTTACGGCTACTGGATTGCCGGCGTGCTGCAGGGCGACTTGGGTGAGTCGCTGCGCATCCAGCAACCGGTGTTGCAACTGATCAAGGAGAAATTGCCGGTCACGCTGGAGCTGGCGGCGCTGGCCATGGTGATCGCCTTGCTGATCGGCATTCCGGCCGGCATCATCTCGGCCGTGGCCAAGGATTCGGCCTGGGATTACGCCGCCAACATGGTCGCCTTGTGGGGCTTGTCGACGCCCAACTTCTGGCTCGGGATTTTGATGATCCTGCTGTTTTCGGTGTCGCTGGGCTGGCTGCCGGCGTCCGGCTATGTCAGCCCGTTCGAGGACTTGCGCGCCAATCTGGCGGCGATGATCATGCCGGCCTTCGTGCTGGGCAATGCGATTGCCGCCGTGCTGATGCGCCACACCCGCAGCGCCATGTTGCAAGTGCTCAATACCGACTACGTGCGCACCGCCCGCGCCAAGGGTTTGAACGAGCGTCGCGTGGTGCTGAAGCACGCGCTGCGCAACGCGCTGACACCCATCATCACGCTGGGTGCGCTGGAGTTCGGCACCTTGCTGTCGGGGGCGGTGCTGACCGAGCAGGTGTTTTCGATTCCGGGTTTCGGAAAACTGATCGTCGATGCCGTCTTCAACCGCGACTATGCGGTGGTGCAAGGCGTGGTGCTGTTCACCTCCACCGTCTACATCGTGCTGAACCTGCTGGCCGACCTGGCCTACTTTTTCGTCAATCCAAGGCTACGGGGCTAAAGATATGGCCCCCACGCTCGGCACTTCGTGTCCTCCCTGCCCCCCGAGGGGGCTGATTCGTCTTGGGGCGGCCCGGCGCCGAATCACATGAACACTGCTATCAAATCGACACTGATGCCGCGCGAAGCATCACCGGCGCGGCGCGCCTGGCGCCGCCTGGTGCACCGGCGCGGCGCGATGCTGGGCTTGGCGATCGTCTTGCTGTTTGTCGTCACCGCCGTTTGCGCCTCCTGGATCGCACCCTACGACCCGCTGGCCACCAGTTGGAGCGCGGTGCGCAAAGCACCCTCGGCAGCTTACCTTCTGGGCACCGATGAACTGGGGCGCGATGTGCTCTCGCGTGTCGTCTGGGGCGCCCGCGCCTCGCTCATGGCGGGGCTGGTCTCGGTCTGTATTTCTATGCTGCTGGGGGTTCCCATTGGCTTGCTGGCCGGCTATCTGGGCGGCTGGACCGACAGTCTGATTTCACGCCTGACCGACGCCATGCTGGCGGTGCCATTCCTGATCCTGGCGATCGCGCTGGCGGCTTTTCTGGGCCCCAGCCTGAGCAATGCGATGCTGGCCATCGGCATTTCCGCCACGCCGGTGTTCATCCGCCTGACCCGCGCGCAGGTGCTGGCGGTCAAGGTCGAGGACTATATCGAAGCCGCGCGCGCGGTCGGCAATCCGCACTGGCGCATCGCCTTGCGTCACGTGCTGCCCAACGTGCTGCCGCCCCTGATCGTGCAGTCCACGCTGGCGATCGCGGCGGCTGTCATTGCCGAGGCCAGCCTGTCCTTCCTGGGACTCGGTCAGCAACCGCCGGCACCGAGTTGGGGCAGCATGCTCAACACCGCCAAAAACTACGTCGACAACGCGCCCTGGATGGCGATCTGGCCGGGCCTGTCGATCTTTCTTCTTGTTCTATCATTCAACCTCCTGGGCGACGGCTTACGCGACGCGCTCGATCCACGTCACAAATAAATATGGCCCCCACGCTTGTCACTTCGTGTACTGCGCTGTACAGGTCGATGCCAGAGGCAACGACTCTTCTACCCGTCCCACCCTGCGCAGGCAGGCTGGGAGCCGCAGGCATCAGCCCCGAGGGGGCTGTGCTTGCTTGGGGCGGCCCGGCGCGGCGCACGGCGTGCCTGAAGTAGGCGCCGATCTATCCTCCCATTTTTTGAAAAGTGCCCCTCATGTTGTCCTTCGACGCCCAAAATTATCCTTATCCATCGCACCGCAATGTGGTCTATGCGCGCCACGGCATGGTCGCGACCTCGCAGCCGCTGGCGGCCCAGGCCGGCTTGCAGGTCTTGCAAGCTGGTGGCAATGCCATAGACGCCGCCGTCGCCACCGCCGCCGCCTTGACGGTGCTGGAGCCTAGCGCCAACGGCATCGGTGGCGACGCCTTCGCTCTGGTCTGGCACAGCGGCAAACTGCACGGCTTGAACGCCAGCGGTCCGGCGGCGGCGGCCAGCACGGCGCAGGGCTTGCGCCAACTGGGCCACAGCGTCATGCCCAAGTACGGAGCGTTGCCAGTGACGGTACCCGGTACGCCCGCGGCCTGGGCGGCACTGGCGCAGCGCTTCGGCCGCTTGCCGCTGACCCGGTCGATGGCGGCGGCCATCAGTTACGCCCGCGACGGTTATCCGGTGTCGCCGTCGGTGGCCTACGCTTGGCAACAGGCGACCAAACTGTTTCGCGCCAATTTGAAGGAGGCGCACTTCCAGTCCTGGTTCGACACTTTTGCGCCGGAGCGCGCGCCGCTGGCCGGTGAAATCAAGCGCCTGGCGGGACACGCCGATACCTTGCAGGCGATTGCCGAAGACGGCGCCGCCAGTTTTTACCGCGGCGCCATGGCCGAGCGCATCGCCGCTTGCGTGCAGGGCGCCGGCGGTCATCTCAGCGCCGCGGACCTAGCAGCCTATGAGGTCCAGTGGGTGGATCCGATCAGCGTCAACTACCGCGGCTTCGACGTCTGGGAAATTCCACCGAACGGCCATGGCCTGGTGGCGTTGATCGCCTTGAACCTGCTCAAGGGTTTCGATTTTTCCGAGCGCGACACGGTGCTCACCTACCACCGCCAGATCGAGGCCATCAAGCTGGCTTTTGCCGACGGCCAGGCGCACATCGCCGACCCCCGGCACATGCGGGTGTCGGTGGCCGACCTGCTGTCGGACGCTTACGCCGACGAGCGGCGCCAACTGATAGGCGAAGCGGCCAGTCTGCCGCTGCCGGGCACGCCGGCGCGCGGCGGCACGGTTTACCTGAGCACGGCCGATGCCGAGGGCAATATGGTGTCGCTGATTCAGAGCAACTACATGGGTTTTGGCAGCGGCCTGGTGGTGCCAGGTACCGGTATCGCGCTGCACAACCGGGGCAATAATTTCTCGCTCGATGACGCGCATCCCAATTGCATTGCACCGGGCAAGCGCCCGTATCACACCATCATCCCGGGCTTTTTGACGCAGGGTGGCCGACCGGTGGGACCGTTCGGTGTCATGGGCGGCTTCATGCAGCCGCAAGGTCATGTGCAGATGGTCATGAACACGGTCGATTTCCACCTGAATCCGCAAGCGGCGCTGGATGCGCCGCGCTGGGAGTGGGAAAAAGGCCAAACGGTCAACATTGAACACAGCACCGGCGAGCATTTGTTTCGCGGTCTGGCGGCGCGCGGTCACGAGGTCAACTGGCAGAACAACCGGCTCGCCTTTGGCCGCGGCCAGATCATCTGGCGTGACCAGGCGGGCGTGCTGTGCGGCGGCACTGAGCCACGCACCGACGGCGCCGTGGTCGGTTGGTGACGGGCCGCGGCTTCATGGCCGCGTGGAATGGAGGTTCTGTCGCTGTCTGGCTCGACCGGGCGGCCTAGAGTTGCACGCCCCGAGTGAGCGCACCGTCGACAACCAGATTGGTGCCGCTGATGAAGCTGGCGGCCGGGCTGGCAAGGAAGGCGACCGCGTTGGCCATTTCCTGCGGCGTGCCCATGCGACCGGTCGGATTCATCGCCAGCGCCTGTTTGTAGAGATCGGGGTTACCGTGTTCGATCTGGTTCCAGACGCCGCCGGCGAAGTAGGTATTGCCTGGTGAGATCGTGTTGGCACGGATGCGCTTGCCCGCCAAGTGGTAGGCCAGCCCCTGCGTGTAATGCACGATGGCCGCCTTGAACGCTCCGTAGGGACCGGCTGCGAAGTCAATCTCACGGCCCGAGACGCTGGCGATCGTGACGATGGCTGCGCTGGCGCTGCGTTCCAGCAGGGGCATGGCGGCGTTCACCAGCCGTACTGTGCCCATCATGTCAACGTCAAAGCCTCGCTGCCAGCCGGCTTCGTCGTTCGCGATCGCCAGCGCGCTGACGTTGGCCACCACGATGTCGATGCCGCCCAGGGCCTCGGCCGCATCGTGCACCCAGTCCGCCAGGCCCGGGCCATCGGCCACGTCAACCGCGCGGCCGAAGACCTTGACACCGCACGCCGAGAGCTCGGCGACGGTCAGCGCCACCTCGTCGGCATTGCGCGCGCACAGTGCCACATGCACACCTTCGGCGACCAGCGTCTGCGCGATCGCCCGGCCTATGCCTTTGGTGCCACCGGTCACCAGCGCTTTCAAACCCCTGAGTCCAAGATCCATGAGCTCTCCCCTTTGCCGAACCGACTGCAAAACCCTACGGCACCCGGTTCAGACCGATGCCAGGTACTTCTTGCTGATGCCCGCGCCGACGGTGTATTTGGGGTCGACGAAGTTGCCAAGCCGGACCTGCCCGCACTGGCTCAGCATCATGTAAGCATCCCATCGCTCATAGCCGTACTCGGCCTCCAGCCACAGGATCAGTTCTTTGTAGGCAATGCGCGTCGCATCTTCCAGCGGTCGTGCGCTGCCGATCGCCATGATGATGGCCTCGTTTTCGAGACGCGGCCATTCGAGCTGCCAGCCCTTGATCAGGTCGACCTGGATCGTCGTCGTGCTGGGGTATTCGACTGCGGTGCCACAGACCTCGCCATCGCCCTGGCAGGCGTGCGCGTCGCCGATGAAGAGCCGCCCGCCGGCGCTGCGCACCGGCAGGTAGGTGATGCTGCCCGGCCCCATGTCGGGCAGATCCATGTTGCCGCCATGCGCGTCTGGCGTCAGCGTGTTGATGGAATCGATCTCCGGCGAACAACTCAGCGTGCCGATGTGCGGCCTGTAAGGCAGCGTGACGCGCTTGCTCCAGTACACGCCGTCTTCATCGACGTCGATCTTGCGCACTATCTCCGGCAGTGATTCGGTCAGCAGCGCGGTCAACGAGGTGCCGCTCAGCGCCCCAAACTGCGGGATCATGCAACAGGTGCCACGCGGGTTCGGGCCGCGCGGCAGCATCGATTCGATGTAGACCGCCAGCACGTCGCCTTTCTCTGCGCCTTCAACGATGATCGGGCCGTTTTGCGGGTTCACGAAAGGCATGGTCAGCACGCGCGATGGCAGGTCCTGCTCGGTCTTCACCGCACCCTCAAACGCGTCGCGCGTCTCAACCACCACGCGGTCGCCGGGGCGAACCAGCAGCACGGGCTCGGAATAGGGTCCGATGGTGTAGAGGTACTTGCCGTGCTTCGCTTCGGTTAACGCGTGCGTGTCGGGCGTACGGCCCTGGGCCATGCCGCGGGTGCGCATGATCGATTGATTCAACCATTCCATGTCTCACCTCACCTACCGTTGCGTCCGATGTCGTTCAACCGTGAACCCCCGTGTACTCGCTCATGATCGCCAGGTCGCCCAAGTGTTCGCGGGGAACTTCGCCGCCAATCTGGCCACGCTTGATGACCAACACACGCTGCGAGACTGTCGCAATGAACTCGAGGTTCTGCTCCACCAACACGATGGTGAGCTTCATGCGGTCTCGCAGCGCAGCCAGGGTCTCAGCTATCTCTTCGATGATCGAAGGCTGGATGCCTTCGGTAGGCTCATCGAGCAGCAGCAGCGTTGGCTTGCCGGCGAGTGCACGCGCCAGCGCCAGAAGCTGCTGTTCGCCACCCGACAGCGAACCGCCAGGCCGGTCAAGCAGCGGCTTCAGGCGCGGAAAGTCTTCGAGCAGACTGTCGATGGTTTGCATCGTACGCTCGCCGGTCTTGACCAAGCCCATGCGCAGGTTGTCCATGGTGCTCAACCCCGGAAAGATCTCGCGACCCTGTGGCACATAGGCCATGCCGAGTCTGGCGCGTGCGTGAGGTGCTGCACGCGTGATGTCGGCGCCGTGCAAGAGCACGCTGCCGGCATCTGTCCTCAGTGCACCAATCAGCGTGCGCAGCAGCGTGGTCTTGCCCATGCCATTATGGCCAAGGATGCCGACCGATTCGCCCTCTGCGATAGCGAGCGAAATGTCGTGCAGCACGGGGATCGCCCCGTAACCGGCGTGTAGACCTGAAACTTGCAACATCGGCGGCTCCTGCGTCAGTGCGGCTTCTTGCCGAGGTAGATCTGCTGGATCATCGGGTCGCTCATGATGCGGTCCGGCGTATCCTCGCGGACGATCGCGCCCTGGTGCAGCACCGTGACCTTCCTCGCGATCATGCGGATGAAGTTCATGTCATGCTCCACAACCACCACCGCGTGCTGGCGGTTGATCTCGAGGATCAACTCTGCGGTGCGCGCAACCTCCGCGTCGCTCATGCCGGCAGCTGGCTCGTCCAGCAATATGAGCGGTGGATCGGCGGCGATCACCACGCCAATTTCCACCCATTGGCGCTGGCCGTGCGCGAGCGACCCGGTGGTCGCATCTCGCAGCGAGGTCATGCCTACGCGTTCGAGTATCTCCCGCGTGATGCGGTCAGCTTGCTCCGTGCTGTTCACGCGTCGAGCTGAAAGCCAGATGTTTTCCCATACGCTCAGGCCGTTAAAGAGGCTTGGCACCTGGGTCTTGATGCCGATACCAAGCCGCCCAGGTTCGTGCGGCTGCATGTTGGAGATATCCTTGCCGCGAAACAGAATCTGACCTGAGGTCGGTTTCACCTGTCCGGTGAGAAGCTTGAAGAATGTGCTCTTGCCCGCTCCGTTCGGGCCAATCACGCAACGCAACTCACACTCGGCCAGTGTGAAGTTGACGTCGCGCGTAGCATGCACACCACCGAAGCGCACGTTGAGGTTGCGGGTCTCTATCAGAGGTGTCACGCTGCTTCCTCCTTCACGACAATGGATTCGGCAATTCCGGCCATTTTGACCGTTTTTGAAGCAAGCGCTTTGCGCCTGCGAGACCGCCGAAACAACCACTCGCCAAGATCCCCCAGACTGGGAACGATACCCCGGGGTACGAGCAACACAAACACCACCAGTATGGCGCCAAGTACGAGATTGGAGTTGAGGGTCTGCTGCGTTCCTATCTGCATCGTCAACCACTGGATCGCGACGCAGCCGACGACCGGACCGACCAGTGTGCCCAACCCGCCGACGATGACCCAGATGATGATTTGCGCCGACTGTGCCAAGCCGAAGATAGTCGGGCTCGTGAATGCGCCCCAGTTGGCGAACAGGCAGCCAGCAAGCCCGGCGATGGCGCCACCCAGCGTGAAGGTGAAGAGTTTGTACGCCCGTGCGTCATATCCCAGCAACAGCACGCGCTGTTCGTTCTCCTTCGCTGCGATGATGACCCGGCCGATCTTCGAACTGATCAGCACACGCAGACCAAGATAGACGGTCAGCAGGCAGATAAGGGTCAGGCTGAAGAGGTCCTTGGGACTCAGCAACTTGCCGGGCTGCCCGGGGAAGTTGAGCGTTGGAATGGCTGGGATGCCGTTGAAACCACCAAGTGCCGCTGTTCCAATTTTCCACTCCGGACCAGCAGTCGAGTTGATCAAATTGAATAAGATCAAGGTGACCGTGAGTGTGATCACGCCCATGTACACGTCAGACAACCGACCAAAGAAGATCACATAACCGAGGAGCGCTGCGAACAGGGCTGGAACGGTGATGGCGAGAAGGAATGGCACAGTGCTGTCGCCCATGTTGATCACCGCGAGCGCATAGGTGTACGACCCCAGTCCAAAGAACGCGGCTTGCCCAAAACACAGGATGCCGCCATAGCCCCAGATGAAAGCAAGGCTGACGGCCAGGATAGCCATCACGGCATAAATGGTGACCTGGATCAACGTGTATTCGTCCATCACGCCGGGTAAGCCCAGCAGCAGCGCGATTCCGATGGTCAGGCTGAGCGCGGCGCTGACCCATGATTTTGCGAAGCGGTTCACAGCGCCCCCTTGAAGAAGCGACCGGTAATGCCTTGCGGCAGCAGCCTGAGCATCACGACCGCGGCGACCAGCAGGGCCACTTCGCCCAACACCGGCGTGGTCACAAAGGTGGCGAGCTGGTTGATGGCGCCAAACAGCGTCGACGCGCCGACCAAGCCGGCCAGGATGGCCGGACCGCCCCCGATCACTGTGATAAAAGCCTTCGCGACGAAGGCCGCACCCATCGTCGGCACAACACCGGTGAGCGGCGCCAATAGCCCGCCGGCCAGCCCCGACAGCGCGGCACCGAGCGCGAAGGTGACCGAGTAGACGCGGCTCGGGCTGATGCCCAGCGCGTTCGCCATATCGGGCTTTTGCATCGTGCCCCGTGCGATCAAGCCCCAGTGGGTGCGCAGCAGTACCCAGCGGACTGCAAGCGCCAGCACCACAGCGACGGCGATGATCACCAGGGTGTAGCCGCTGACCGAATAAGCGCCGATCGAGAAGCTGCCGAGCGGCGTCGACACGCCGGCCGTGGTGTTGCCTGCAATCGACGTGACGATGCCCACCAGCAGCAGCGAAAGCCCCCACGTTGCGAGCATCGTGTCCACCATGCGCCCATACAGGCGCCGGATGATCAGCCGCTCAAGCAGCACGCCCACCAGGCCGACTGCGATCGGCGCGATCAGGAACATTGCGACCCACAGGTTGACGCCAAGCCGGCTCGCGCCGATGGTGGCGTAAGCCCCCAGCATCATGAACTCACCGTGGGCGAGGTTGATCACCTTCATCATCCCGAAGATGACGGCCAGCCCGGCAGAGATGATTACCAGGCTGGCGACCGCATAGAGCACCTGGATGATGACGACGAAGGCAAGGTTCATGGGGATACCAGTGCTGGGTGCGTGGAATCAGGCCTTGATCACGTACTGTTGGTTGTCGTTCGGGTTCTTCTTCAGGTTGCATACCGCGCTGGTGTCGCTGGGCTTTTGCTGCTTGAAGGTTTCGACGATGTTGAGCTGCTTGTTCTTCACCTCCGCAATGCTCACGTTGAGTACGCAGTGGTGGGTTTCGGCATCCAGCGTTACGTTGCCGCTGGGGCCGTCGTAGCTGATACCCGACTCGAGTGCGTCCATCACTTTCATGCGGTCCAGCGATCCGGCTTTTTTCACGCCTGCCGCCCACAGCTTGAATCCCTGGTAGGTTCCCATCGCCAGTTCGGTGATGTTGGGGTAGTCCTTGCCAAAGCGTTTGTAGAACCGTTCCTTGAAGGCCTTGTTTTCCGGTGTATCGAGGTTCTGGAAGTAGTTGTACGAAACCAGGAAGCCGTCGCATTCGGCAGGTGACAGGACGATATGCTCGTTACCGCCGGCAAAGGTGGTCGAGGCCAGCGGGATCTTCTTCGTCAAGCCCGCGGCCGCCCACTGGCGATAGAACGAGATATGCGCGCCACCGACCAGTGCCGAGACAATCATGTCGGGTTTGGCGGCTTCGATCTTCGAAATTGTGGGGCCGAAGTTGGTCACATCAAGCGGGAAAAAGTCGATGGAGGCGACCGAACCGCCGTTCTCCTGCACGAACTTCTTGACCCACTGCGAGGTGATTTGGCCATAGTTGTAGTCGGCGGCCACCACATACACCTTCTTGCCCCACTTCTTCATCGCGTAAGGAACAAGTTTGGCCACCGTCTGCGCCGGTGTTACGCCAGTGCAGAAGGTGTTGCGGTCGCAAACGCCTCCTTCGTACTGCGTGTTGTAGAAGTAGAGCGTCTTGTAACGGTCCAGAACCGGTCGGATCACCTCGCGCGAAGCCGAGGTGATGCCGCCCATCAGCACGGCCACTTTGTCCTTTAGTGCGGCTTGCTGCGCGAACTGCGTGTAAAGCTGCATGTTGGACTGCGGGTCGTAGGCGACCAGCTTCAATTGTTTGCCGAGCAGCCCGCCGGCGGCGTTCTGCTCTTCGATCGCCAGGGTCATGCAATCGGCCATCGGCTTGCCGTAGATGTCCAGTCCGCCCGACAGATCGAGAATGCTGCCGATCAGCATTTCATCGGCTGCCAGCGCCGCCAGTGGAAACATCGGCGCCACTGTGCCGGCCAGCGCCGCGCCGGAAGTCTTGATGAAAGAACGACGATCCATGAGGTCAACTCCTAAGTATGTGACGGCGGTCGCCGTCGTGGTTGGAAAACGAAAGCAGAAACGGATGTCAGATCGACTTCCAGTCGCCGGCCTGCTCGAAGGCATAGGCAGCGCGGTAGATGGTGGCCTCGTCGTAGAACTTGCCAACCAGCATCATGCCGACTGGCAGGCCGTCGACCATGCCACAAGGAACGGTCATCGCTGGGTGGCCGGTCACGTTGAACGCGCTGGTGTTGGGCAGAACTTCGAACGCCCGTGCGGTCACCTCTTCGACTGATGCTCCAGGCTTGGGCAGTGGCGTGGCGGTTAGCGGCAGCGTGGGCATCAGAAGCAGATCGAAGTCTGCCAGTGTGCCGTCGTAGGCCGCGGTCAGTTGGCGCGCGAGGTTCTGCGCCTTGGCATAGAAGTGACCGCGATAGTGCTTTATGAAGTACTCGCCCAGCACCATCGTCAGTTTCAGCGTTTCCGACAACTCGTCGGCGCGCTCTTTCCATCCAGCATGAAAGTCAACCATGCTGGTGACATACATGCCTTTCCAATTGAAGCCGTGGCCGTTGTCCTTCATCATCTGCTGGGTCGCCCCCTCGGCGGCAATCGGCAGCCAGATCGCGGGCGCTACGCTGTGCATGGGCACCGACACTTCCGAGACCTCGGCGCCGAGCTGGGTGAACACCTCGGCGGCCTTGCGCACCTTCGCATCGACCGCCGCGTCCGATTGCGGCCAGCCGAACCCCTCCTTGACGATGCCGATTTTCAAACCCTTGACGCCACCCTTCATCAGCTCGCTGTAGGGTTTGGCGGTCTCGCCGGCGTGCTGGCGCGGGTCCAAGCCATCGGGGCCGGCCAGCACTTCGAGCATCAGTGCGTTGTTGCTTACCGTCGAAGTCATGGGACCGGTATGGTCGAGGGTGAGCTCGATCGGCATCACGCCGGTGTAGGGCACCAGGCCATGCGTTGCCTTCATGCCGTAGACGCCGCAGTAAGACGCCGGTATACGGATCGACCCACCCTGGTCGCCGCCGATCGCCAACTCGACCTCGCCGACCGCGACCAGCGCCGCGCTGCCCGAGGACGAGCCGCCGGCCGAGTAGCCCATGCGATGCGGGTTGTGCACCGGGCCTGAGGCGCTGGTGTGCGATCCGCCGGAAAAGCAGAAGTACTCGCACACCGACTTGCCGACGACCGTGGCGCCCGCATCGAGCAGGCGAGTCACGATGGTGGCGTCGACGTTGGGCACGTAACCCTCCAGGGTCGAGGCCCCGTTCATCATCGGCACGCCCGCCACGCAGACGTTGTCCTTGAGCACCACCGTCTTGCCTGCGAGCTTGCCGCTCGCCGCTCCCTTGATTGTGGACTTCACATACCAGGCGCCATATTTGTTCTCCGCGCCCGACGGCCGATAACCGGGGGTGCGTGGGTAGTTCACCAGAGGCACAAAGTCCGGCATCGCGTCGATGACATCGTAGGCGTCGAAGTTGCCTTGAAGCAGGGTGTTGTAGGTACTTGCCTGCTCTTCAGACAAATGAATGCCCAAGCTCAGTGCGACATCCTGGAGCTGATTGAGGGTAGGTCGTTTGATGGCCATAAAGACTCCGAGTGGTTGTTGATTCAGGTAGGGGTAGCTTGCGGTGATACCCGGACACCGCACCGCTTCAACGGTCATGGATTCACGAGCTCATCGTGAATTGATTCTAGTTCATTTTCGTTTCCTAGGCAAGCAATATAGTTGCTTTGGAAACTATTTAACAACAATTTCCCCAGGTTGAAACAGCGCCATCAGAGACGGGTGATGACGCGAAACACGTTGTTTTCGGCGCGTGCCAAATAGATCGGTGTATGGTTTACCCCGGCACCGGCATAGGCGGCGCCGCGCGCACTCTGGTAAGCGAACGGAGTCTCCCCGAGCTGATCCCAGCCGGCCGACGAGCGCAGGGATTCACCGACCAAACCCGCCAGAAAGTGGACCCCCTCGTAGGTCGATTGCCCGAAGGTGTTGAGTGTGGGGGCGCGCTCGCCGAAGTGGTTGTGATAGCGCTCTTTGAAGGCGATGTTGGCATCGGTATCGAGTGTCCCGAAGTAGCCGCACGCGACGTAGAGATTTTCTGCATTGTCGGCGCCTATGCCAAGCAACTCGTTCTCGCCAACAGCGCACGACAGGCGCAGCGCGGAACGCGCCAAACCATGGCTGCCGAAGGCGCGGTTGAAGTCGATCGCGTCCTGCCCGACCAAGGACAGCAGCACTGCATCGGCACGACTGCGCCGCAACTGATCGAGCACCTCGGAGTAATCGGACGTGCCAAAAGGCACGTAGGTTTCTCCGACCAGATCGGCGCCCGATTCAGCGATGTACTTCCGCGCCAGGCGATGTGACACGTGCGGCCAGATATAGTCGTTGCCGACCGCCAGCCAGCGTTTGGGCCGCCTGTGCTCGCCCAACCATCGAATCGCTGGTTGCAGTTGGCGATCCGTCGTCTCGCCAATCGCGAGCACACCGGGCGTCGCTTCGCCGCCTTCATAGAGCGGCGTGTAAACGAACGGAATCTGCCCGCCGACCGCGCGCAAAATGCGCTGCCGAACCGCACTGGTATGCATGCCAACCAACACATCCACGTCGCCGGAGCCAAGCAGGTCGATCAGCGTGGCTTCGATGTCCGACGCATCGTCGGCAGCGTTGACAGTGATCAGCCGACAGACCCGTCCGGCGATCCCGGAACTGCGGTTCAATTCGGCCACCGCCAGCCTCGCGCAAGACAGCGCCGAAGGGCCCCAGATGCCCGCCGAACCGCCCAGCGGCACGCACAATGCGATGTTCAACTCACGTCGCGGCGCGACGGGACTTTGCCATTTGCCTGCCGGCATGTGCGGGCGCCAGGGAAAAGGCGGCGGACGGCCCGGCAGCGAACCGAGCGCAACGCGAGAGGTCAGTCCAGGCGATGACAACATAGAAAGTCTCCGACCATGCACCAAGTTGGTGTTAAATGAACAAGCTTCGCGCCGATAGCACCAGATTAGTTTCCAAGGAAAGCGATTGCACGTAAAATCTCGAAGTGCGTAAGGCAACAACTACTTGGCCAACGCAACTATCATGCCCAACCAAGACATCTCCAAATACCTCGCTTATTTGCTGGCCTCCGCGAACCGACGCATGCGGATCGGCTTGGCCCACTCCATCGCGACCGAGGAGGTCAGCGAGGAGCAGTGGCGCATTCTCCATGCGCTGTCAAACGAGCAAGGGCAGTCCATGGGTAACTTGGCCGAAATGGTCTTGCTGAACCACCCGGCCTTGACCAAGAACATCGACAAGCTGGTCAGCCGCGGCCTGGTACAGCGGGCGGCCGATGCTCAGGACAGCCGCAAGGTTCTGGTTTACATCAGCGACCTGGGGCTGGAAACTGTTTCGCGTCTGAAGAAAAGCGTGGACGCACACCATGACGTGATCGAAGATGCGTTGGGTCCGCGCAAGACCAACCAGCTCAAGCGGCTGCTGGAAAGCTTCATCAAGGAGTCGGAGCTGCACTGACAGACGGGCAGACCACGTGGCATCTTACGCAGGTGCGCACCGGCACGGTTTATTTGAGCACTGCCGAGGGCAATAAGGCCCCCTGATTCAAGATGGCTCACATCTCAATCACATCGCACGCGGCAAGCGCCCGTAGCACACCATCATCCCGGGCTTCCGGCACGATCAGGCCGGTGTTTCCTGCTTGAGTGAGAGCGCCAGCGGCTGGCGCAAATGGCAGGCGGCGAACTGCTGGGGCGCGACTTCCTGCATCAGCGGCTGTTCGCGTCGGCAGCGCTCCTCGGCGTACGGGCAACGCGTGTGGAAGTGGCAACCCGAAGGCGGATTGATCGGGCTCGGCACATCCCCGGCCAGCACGCGGCGCTGCCGGCGCGCGTCGGGGTCGTTCGCCGGTACCGCCTCCAGCAAGGCCTCGGTATAGGGATGCTGCGGCCGGGTAAAGATCATTCTCTTGGGCGCGATCTCGACGATGCGGCCCAGGTACATCACGGCGACGCGCTGACTGATGTGCTCCACCACCGCCAGATCGTGCGCGACAAACAGATACGACAGGCCGAACTCATGCTGCAAGTCCATCATCAGGTTGATCACCTGGGCTTGCACCGAGACGTCCAGCGCCGAGACCGGTTCGTCGCAGACGATCAGTTTGGGCCGCACCGACAGCGCGCGCGCAATGCCCAGGCGCTGGCGCTGGCCGCCGGAGAATTCGAACGGGTACTTGAGCATCTGATCCGGCCGCAGACCGACCCGCTCAAACAGACTGGCGACCCGTTCGCGCGCTTGGCGCGTGCTCATGGTCTCGTAGTTGCGCAGCGGCTCGGCGACGATGTCGGCGGCCCGGATGCGCGGATTGAGCGACGAGTAAGGGTCCTGAAACACCGCCTGCAATTCGCGGCGCACCGGACGCATGCCGGTCTGATTCAGGCCCTCGATGTGCTGGCCGTTCCACAGAATCTCGCCGCTGCTGGGGTCCTGCAGGCGCAGGATCAGCTTGGCGGTGGTCGACTTGCCGCAACCCGACTCGCCGACCAGACCCAGCGTCTCGCCGGCGCCAATCGAGAAGCTTACGCCATCGACCGCGCGCACACTGGCGCCACTGCGCCCCAGCCAGCCCTGTTGGGTAGCGTAGTGCTTGCGCAGCTCGCGCACTTCGAGCAGCACCGGATCGTGGCTTGCTGATTGACTCATGCGCTCACCGCCTCGGTGGCGGCCGGGGCCGCGCTGCCGGCCGGATGCCAGCAGGCAGCCCAGTGGCCGGATTCATACGCCGCCAGCGGCGGCACCTCGCTGCGGCATTGCGCGCTGGCCTGCGGGCAGCGCGGCGCGAACAGGCAGCCCGGCAGCGCTTCCTTCAGTGATGGCACCATGCCCGGGATTTCGACCAGGCGCTTGGGGCGCTGGCCCGGCACATCATTGAGCGAGCCGCCCAGATGCGGCATCGAGCCCAGCAAGCCGACCGTGTAGGGATGGCGCGGCCTGGCAAACAACTGCCTGACCGGTGCCTCTTCCACCTTGCGTCCGGCGTACATCACCACCACGCGGTCGGCCATTTCCGCCACCACGCCCAGATCGTGGGTGATCAGGATGATGGAGGCGCCGGTCTCGGCACCCAACTGGCGCATCAACTGCAGGATCTGCGCCTGGATGGTCACGTCCAGCGCCGTCGTCGGCTCATCGGCAATCAGCAGGCGCGGACCGCAGGCCAGCGCCATCGCAATCATGACACGCTGGCGCATGCCGCCCGAGAGCTCGTGCGGGTATTGCTTGAGGCGCCGCTGCGCTTCCGGAATCTGCACCTTGCGCAGCATCTCGGCGGCGCGCGCCAGCGCCTCGCGCTGCGACAGCCCGCGGTGCAGCACCAGCGCCTCGGCGACCTGGCGACCGATGGTCAGAACCGGGTTCAGCGAGGTCATCGGCTCCTGGAAGATCATCGAGATCAGGTTGCCGCGCACGCTGCGCATCTCATCCTCGCTCAGGTCCAGCAGGTTGCGGCCGTCGAACTCTATGCGGCCGGCGACGATGCGGGCCGGCGGCATCGGCAGCAGCCGCAGGATCGACATCGCGGTGACGCTCTTGCCGCAGCCCGACTCGCCCACAATGGCCAGCGTTTCGCCGGCGGCCACGTCGAAGCTGACGCCGTCGACCGCCCTGACGACGCCGTCACGCGTGTGGAAATGCGTCTTCAGGCCATCGACCCGGAGCAGCGGTGAACCATTATTGCCAGACATGTTCATAGCCGTCGCGCCAGACGCGGATCGAGCGCATCGCGCATGCCGTCGCCCAGCAGGTTGACCGACAACACGGTGATCGAGAGAAAAAGGCCGGGGAACAAAAGAATGGTGCCGGCCACCTGGATCAGGCTGCGGGCCTCGGCCATGATGTTGCCCCAGCTCGGGATGTTGGGCGGCGTGCCGGCGCCGATGAAGGACAGGATCGCCTCGGTGATCATGGCCGAGGCGCAAATGTAGGTCGCCTGCACCAGCAGCGGCGCCACCATATTGGGCAGGATGTGGCGCAGCAAGATCGCCGGCAACCCGGTGCCCGAGGCGATTGCGGCCTCGACATAAGGCTGCTCGCGCAAGCTCAGCACCAGCGAGCGCACCAGCCGCACGACGCGCGGGATTTCGGTAATGGCGATGGCGATGATGACGTTGTCCAGACTGGCTTTGGTCAGGGAGATCAGGGCAATCGCCAGCAGCACCGAGGGGATGGACATCAGGCCGTCCATCACGCGCATCATGACGGCGTCAAGCCAGCGCAGATAGCCGGTCACCAGACCGATCGCCAATCCGATGCCGATCGCCAGCACGGCCACCGCCAGTCCCACCGTCAGGGAAACGCGGCTGCCGTAAATGACGCGGCTGTAGACGTCGCGGCCCATCATGTCGGTGCCGAACCAGTGCTCGGCCGACAGTGGGCGCAAGCGTTTGACCGGCGCCAGAGCCAGCGGGTCTACCGTTCCCAGCCAAGGCGCCAGCAGCGCCACCAGCAGCATCAGCAGCAGCACAATGGCGCCGGCGATGGCCGTCGGATGGCGCCGGAAAGCGTCCTTGAAGCGCAGCCAGGTCGGCGACGCGGAGCGCGGTGCGGCAGTCACGGTGCTGGGCATCATCAGTACTTTATGCGCGGGTCGAACAGCGAGTAGCTGAGGTCGACCAGCAGGTTGACCAGCACGTAGACCGCCGAGAACAGCAGTGTCACGCCCTGGATGATGGGGTAGTCGCGACGCAGGATGGCATCGACCGTCAGCCGGCCCAGGCCCGGAATGGCGAACACGGTTTCGGTGACGACGACACCGCCGATCAGCGCCGCCACGCCAATGCCGATGATAGTGACGATGGGCACCGCGGCGTTCTTCAGGGCATGGCGCGTCAGCACGGTGTTGTGCGCCAGGCCCTTGGCGGTGGCGGTGCGCACATAGTCCTGCGACAGCACGTCCAGCATGGTGGCGCGCGTGATGCGGGCGATCAGCGCCATGTAGACGATGCCCAACGCCACACTGGGCAGGATCATGTGCCGCAGGAACGGCCACAAACCTTCTTTCAGGCTGCGGTAACCCTGCACCGGCAGCCATTCGAGCTGGACCGCGAACAACAGGATCAGGCCGTAGGCAATCACGAACACCGGCACCGAGAAACCCAGCACCGACAGCGCCATCACGCTGCGATCCATCCAGCCGCCGGCGCGCGCCGCCGCCAGCACCCCCAGCGGCACCGCCAGACCGACCGCCACGATCAGCGTGCACAGCGTCAAAGCCAGCGTTGGCTCGATGCGCTGGCCGATCAGCGTGGCGACCGGCAGACCGGTAAAGATCGAAGTACCCAGATCGCCGTGCAGCAAGCCCCAGGCCCAGCCGCCAAAGCGCACCAGGAAGGGCTGGTCGAGTCCCAGTTGGGCGCGGATGCGGGCAATGTCGGCTTCGGTGGCGATGTCGCCGGCGATCACGGCGGCGGGATCGCCGGGGCTCAGGTAGAGCAGCGAAAAAACGAACAGCGCCACCAGTGCCATGACGGGAATGGTTGCAAGCAGGCGCTTGAGCAGGTAACGCAACATGGAAGGGCTGGCAGGACTCGGAAACGCGCGAACCCGGTCCACGCGATTGCAGGGTCCGCACCCCGGGCCGGGGTGCGGCAAGAGGCTGGTGTTACTTCTTCTCTACGTTCCAGAGGAAGGTGACCGGTGAGTTGATCACGCCGGACAGGTTGGAACGGTAGGCGGTCGGGATGATGAACTGCGCGGTCGGGATGTAGGGCACGGTCTCGAAGGCGCGCTTTTGCATCTCTTCGGCAATTCTCTTCTGGTCGGCCAGCGTCGGCGCGTCGAACCAGGCATCGCGCAATTCTTCCAGCTTGGCATCGGTCGGCCAGCCGAACCACGATTTGTCGCCGGCACCGCGCAACGCCGTGTTCAGCGCCGGCGTCGTGATGTCCGGCCCGACGAACCAGGTGTGGAAGATGCTCCAGCCACCTTTTTCCACCGGCTCCTTGGAGGAGCGGCGCGTAATCATGGTGCCCCAGTCGCTGGCGGCGAGCTCGACGTTGAGGCCGATCTTGCGCAGCAGCTCCTGCGTCACCAGCGCCTGCGAGTTGACGATAGGCTGATCGGTGGCCGACAGCAGCACGATCTTCTCGCCCTTGTAGCCGGCTTCCTTGACCAGCGCCTTGGCGCGCTCGAAATCACGCTTGCCGGTCAGGGCCGTAGCGCCGGCGCTGCTGGCCATCGGCGTGCCGCAGGTGAAGTAGGAGGCGCACGGCTTGCCGTTCTTGACATCGCCGGCAATCGCCATCGCATAGTCGTTCTGGTCCAGCACCGCCAGCACCGCCTGACGCATCTTGACGTTGTTGAAGGGTGGCTGCAGCTGGTTGAAACGCAGCATGCCGATGGAGCCCAGTGGATCCACGCTCTCGACCTTGATGTCCTTGTTCTTGGCCACCACCGGCACCAGGTCCACCGGCAACTGCTGCCACCAGTCGACCTCGCCGGTGTTCAGCGCGGCTGCTGCCGTGGCGGAATCGGGAATGTAGATCCACTCAACGCGGTCCACCTTCACCACCTTGCCGCCGGCGCCCCAGGAAGGTGCCTCCTTGCGCGGCACGTAGTTGGTGTTCTTCACATAGACCACCTTGTTGCCGGGCACCCATTGCTCCTTGACGAACTTGAACGGGCCGGAGCCGGTGGCATCCGTGATGGCGGTGAAGGCATCGGTCTTGGCGACGCGCTCGGGCATGATGAAGGGCACGTTGGAGGACGGTTTGGCGAGCGCCTCCAGCACGTAGGGGAAAGGCTTCTTGAGCTTGAGACGGAAGGTCTTGTCGTTGACCGCGGTCCACGACTCGGTCAGCTCACCGAGGCGCTGGCCGAAGACGTCGCGCTTGGCCCAGCGTTCGACCGACGCAATGCAATCGGCCGAGCGCACCGGCGCGCCATCGTGGAACTTCAGGCCATCGCGCAGCGTGAAGGTGTAGCTCAGCTTGTCCTTGCTGACCTCCCACTTGTCCACCATCTGCGGCTGGATATGGAAGTTGGCGTCGGTGGCGAACAGCACGTCGTACACCATGTAGCCGTGGTTGCGCGTGATGTAGGCGGTGGTCCAGATCGGATCCAGGCTGCGCAGGTCGGCCTCCGGCACGAACTTCAAAACCTTGCCCTGCGCCAGCGCCGGAGCGCTCGCCGCGACACCCAGCGCCAGCGCCAAACCGAGCGCGGCCGCGCGCCCGTGCTGACGCAGACTGGGCATTGAAATCTTCATCATGTTGCGTTTCCTTCTTGTGACTGAATCCAAACAGGGTCAATGGCGCGGAACCGGTAGCACCCGCCAACAACCACAAACAAGAATGACGCAATACCCGTGCCAGTTTCAATTACCCGGCACGGTGCATGGTCGCCATCTGCTTTTGACGGTAACACAGCGTGCCGTCGTGAATAATGGGGGGAATCCCTGATGCTTGGGAGTTAGCAGGCATCTGATGTGACAGCCTCTTTTTTGACTCACTGGAAAGCGACGAGAACATGACGACCTGCGATTTACGGCTAAGCCATGCCACGGTTTTCGACGGCACCGGTCAGGCCCGGCGACAGGTCGATGTGGCCGTCCGTCAGGGCGTCATCTGCGCCGTCGGCGACACGCAGCAGTTCCAGGCGGCGCGCACTGTCGACCTGCAAGGCTGGGCGCTGGCGCCGGGTTTCATCGACGTACACACGCACGATGACCGCTTGCTGTTGTCCGATCCCTCGATGGCACCCAAGCTCAGCCAGGGTGTCACCACGGTCATCACCGGCAACTGCGGCATCAGCCTGGCGCCGCTGGGCACGCACGAGGCCATAGCGCCGCTGAACCTGATCGCCAACGGGCCGGGCCAACGCTTCGATTCGTTCGCGGCCTATTTCGCGGCACTGGGCCGCCATCCGGCCGCCATCAACTGTGCCGCGCTGGTCGGCCACACCACCTTGCGCGCGGTGACGATGCAGGCCCTGGACCGGCCGGCTAACGCCACGGAGATTGCCAGCATGCAGACCCTGGTGCAGGAAGCGCTCCAGGCCGGTGCGCTGGGTCTGTCGACCGGCACCTACTATGCACCGGCGCAGGCGGCAACGGCCGACGAAATCCGTCAAGTGTGCGCGCCTTTGCGGGGTACCAATGCGCTGATCGCCTCGCATATCCGCAACGAGGGCGACCAGGTACTTGAAGCGATGACCGAGGCCATGACCATCGCCAATGCGCTGGGCGTGCGCCAGGTGCTGTCGCACCACAAGGTTCTGGGCCAGGCCAACTTCGGCCGCTCCAGCCAGACCCTGGCCTTGCTGGACCAGGCCCGCAGCCAAGGCGATGTCTGCCTGGACTGCTACCCCTACACCGCGTCCTCGACGGTGCTGCGCAAGGATGCCGCCCAGCAGGCCTCGCGCACCCTGATCACCTGGTCCAAAACACAGCCCCAGGCCAGCGGCCGCTACCTCGACGAGTTGGCTTTGGAGTGGGGCCTGGATCTGGACCCGTTGATCGCGGTGCTGCAACCGGCCGGCGCCATCTATTTCTCGATGGACGAGGCTGATGTGGAACGCATCCTGGCCCATCCGCAAACCATGATCGGCTCGGACGGCTTGCCGCACGACACCTTTCCCCATCCACGGCTGTGGGGCGCCTTTCCGCGAGTGCTGGGCCACTATGCGCGTGACCGCAAGCTGTTTTCGCTGGAGACCGCCATTCACAAAATGACCGGCCTGCCGGCGGCACGCTTCGGCTTGCCGGGCCGGGGCCTGATTGAGGTCGGCTGCGCCGCCGATCTGGTGGTCTTCAAGCCGGAGCAGGTACGCGACAACGCTACTTTTTCCGACCCGATGCGGCCGGCCTCGGGCATTCACCAGGTCTACGTCAACGGCCAGCTCAGTTGGCAGGACGGCGCGGGCACCGGCGCCCGTGCCGGTCAGGTGATACGCCGCGCCGCCACGGGGAGTACACCATGAACATTCTTGCCGCTCGGATGAACCACGAGACCAACACCTTCTCGCCGGTGCCCACGCCGCTGGCGTCTTTCGGGCCCGACGGTCCGACCTTCGGCACGCAAGCCTATGCGCAAGGCCGGGGCAGCCGGACTGCCCTGGGCGCCTTCATCGCCGCTGCCGAGGCACGCGGCGCGCGCATCTCGGTGGCTGTCAACGCCACCGCCAACCCGAGCGGCCGGGTCGACGACGCGGCCTTCGAGCAGATGGCCGGCAGCATCGTCGCGGCCGCACGCGAGGGCTGCGATTTGATCCTGCTGGACTTGCACGGCGCCATGGTGACGCAGTCCTTCGACGATGCCGAGGGCGAGTTGCTGCGCCGCCTGCGCGCCGTGGCGCCCGCAACGCCGATTGCGGTCGCGCTGGACCTGCATGGCAACATCACGCAAACCATGATCGACTGCGCGGACCTGATGGTCGGCTTCAAGACTTATCCGCACATCGACATGTTCGAAACCGGTGCCCACGTGGCGCGGCTGGCGTTCCAGATGATGGACAACCATGAGTCGCCGGCGCTGGCGTGGGTGCAACTGCCGCTGCTGTCGCACACGCTGCGCAGCGCCACCGGTGAGGGCGCCATGCAGCGTGCCGTGCAACACGCCCGGCAACTCGAGGCCGAGGGTCTGTACGGCGCATCGGTGTTCGCCGGTTTCTCGCTGGCCGACATCCGCGATGCCGGCGTCAGCGTGGTGGTGTGCGGCCGCGATCAGCACGCCGCCCAGGCCGGCGCCGACACGCTGGCGCAGAGAATCTGGGACCAGCGCGCCGACTTCGTCTACCGTAGCGAGCCGCTGGCCAGCAGCGTGGTGCAGGCCAAAACCCTGCAGGCCGCCAGCAGCGGCCAGCGGGGTCCGGTGCTGTTGCTGGACCACGGCGACAACGTCATGTCGGGCGGCACCTGCGACACCACCACGGTGCTGGAAGAGTGCTTGCGCCAGGGTTTGCAGCGCATCGCTGCCGGCCCGCTGGCCGATCCGCAAACGGTGGCCCAGGCCATCGCCGCCGGTGTCGGCAGCCGCCTGCGGGTTGCTCTGGGCAACAAGATGCCTTCGGGTCTGGACGGCCCGCAGCGGCCGCCGCTGGCGCTGGATGTCCGGGTGCGAGTCATCAGCGACGGGCGCTTTCGCATCAGCGGTCCGATCTACACCGGCGAGACCTGGGCCATGGGGCGTAGCGTTGTGCTGGAACATGCCGCCGGCCTGCTGCTGGTGACCGAGCGGCCGATGGAGCCGCTGGACCTGGGCGTATTCACCAGCGTCGGCGTCGATCCGTCAGATTTCGATTTCCTGATCCTGAAATCGCGCATGTACTGCCGGCCCAGTTTCGTGCCGATCTCGCGCGGACTGGTGGAATGCGACAGCCGCGGCGTGACCAGTTCCGACTACGGACTGTTCAACTTCACACGCCTGCGTCGCCCCGTTTATCCGCTGGATGCCGACACGCCGTTCAGCATAGTGGGTGGATCAGGCTGATGGGGCACTCAGCTTCGCGGCTGTCCCCCGGCCTTCGGCCTCCGCCTTTATGCCGCTGCGCCGAGCGCCCCACCAACCTGATCTTTCAAGCAGGGTTGGTATGCGACCAGAGTAGTTTTTGGGGTCGGATTCCAATATGACCGCGCAGCGCCCGCAGGGATGCCCAACGGGCAGGTCATTTTGGACTCTGACCCCAATAACTGCGGGTTCAGGGTGCAAAGCACGAGGGCTGTGCTGGTTGGCCCCGGTTTATTGGGGTCGGATTCCAAAAAACCTACATCAGTTTGAATCGCACCCGCCCGCACCGGCTCCAGCTCAAGCGGCAGCGGCATACCAGTCCCGAATCAGGTCGGTGTACAGAACATGCGCCTCCAGGATGCGGTCGACGCGGCAGTACTCGTCGGTCTGGTGCGCCATGGCCGCCTCGCCGGGTCCCAGGATGACGGTGGGTGGCATGCCCAGCGGACCGCGCAGCACGGCCGCATCGGTGAAGTAGGACACTGTTTGCGGCTGCGGCGCTTGCCCGCTGCGCGCCTGGCACAGGCCAAAGACACGCCGCAGCCAGGGGTCGTCGGCTGCGGTGAAGACACTCTGCACATCCAGCAGTGTGCGCAACTGGATCTGCGGCCCCAGCGTGCGGCACAGGCATTGCAGCAGTTGCCGGTGGTCTTGTCCGGCAACGCTGCGGATGTCGATCCCGAGCTCGGCCGCATCGGGCACCGAATTGATGTTCAGACCACCGTGCACGGTGCCCACATTGAGCGTGGGCCGGCCCATCAACGGGTGCGCTGCGGTCTCGAATTTGAAATCCTCCAGCGCCAGCGCGGCGCGCGCGATCTTGTAGACCGCGTTGTCGCCACGCTCCGGCATGGAGCCGTGCGCGGTGCGGCCTTGCGCACTGGCTGACAACCAGAAAGCGCCTTTGTGCCCCAGCAGTGGCTGGTTGCCGGTGGGCTCCCCCACCACCAGCGCGCCGGCCGTGCCCAGCAGCAGCCTGGCCTCGTCCGAAGCGACCAGATGGGCCGCCCCTTCGCAGCCGGTTTCCTCGCCGGCGGTGATGACCAGGCTCAGGCCCGGCCCGTCGCGCAGCGAGTCAGCCAGATCGATAGCCGCCGCCACGAAGGCGGCGACGCCGCTTTTCATGTCGCTGGAACCACGGCCGTACAGCAGGCCGTCGACGATCTGCGCGCCAAAGGGATCGTGCTGCCAGGGCGCGGCGCCCAGCGGCACGACATCGACATGGCCGGTGAAGCACAGGGGCTGGCGCGCCGGACTGCCGCCGATGCGTGCCACCAGGCTGCTGCGACGCGGTGCGAACTCCACCAGACTACAGGCGAAGCCGGCCGCCGACAGCAGGTCGGCCAGCACTGTGCTGCACAGATCCTCATGTCCCGGCGGATTCACCGTGTCGGCACGCACCAGCAATTGGGTCAAAGCAACGGGATTGATTCGGTTCATGGCAGTTCTCGCATGACAGGTGGTAGGCGTTGCAACACGTCTTGCGCCGCCTGCTCGTAAGCGTGCGCCAGTTGCAGCAACTCGAAATCGCCCTGCGGCTTGCCAATCAATTGCATTCCCATGGGCAGGCCGCGGGCATCGAAACCGACCGGCACGCTGATGCAGGGCAAGCCGGCAAAAGTGGCGTAAATCACCACTTCCATCCAGCGATGGTAGGTGTCCATCGCCACACCGTTGATCTGGCTGGGCCAGCGCTCCGCCGCATCGAATGGCCAGACCTGCGCCACCGGCAACGCCAGAAAGTCGTGTTGTTCAAACAGCGACAGCATGTGCTGGTAAAAAGCCGTGCGCTGGACGCTGGCGCTCAGGAACTCGGTGCCGGTGAGGCGGGCCGCCTGGTCGTGCTCCCACAAAGCCTCGGGCTTGATCAGCGCGCGGTTCTTCGGGTTCAACAGGAAGGGCGCGATGCGCGATGCGACCAGCGCGCGGCGCCAGACCAGCCAGGCCTGCCAGATTTTTTCCGGTGGTGTGCCCAGTTGCGCAGTCTCCACCGCGCAGCCCACGCTTTCCAGCCGCTGCAAGCCTTGCTGGCAAAGCTCCAGAATGCCTGGCTCCATGGGCAGATAGCCCGACAGGTCGGCCAGCCAGCCAATCCGGGTGTTCTTGCAATCCAAGCCGTCCAGCGGCCGCGTGAAATCGACGCCGTCAGCGATGGACAGGGGCGCGCGCGGGTCAAAGCCGGCCTGTATCGCGAGCAGTTGGGCCAGGTCCTGCACGCTGCGCCCCATCGGCCCTTCGGTGCCGAGCTGGGTCACCCAGACATCCTGCGCCGGCCACAGCGGCACCCGGCCCTGGCTGGGGCGCAGGCCGAAGACGTTGTTCCAGCCGGCCGGGTTGCGCAGGCTGCCCATGAAATCCGAACCATCGGCCACCGGCAGCAAGCGCAGTGCCAGTGCCACCGCGGCGCCGCCACTGCTGCCACCGGCCGAGCGTGCCGGCGCATAGGCATTGCGGGTGGTGCCAAACACCTCGTTGAAGGTATGCGAGCCGAGACCGAACTCGGGTGTGTTGGTCTTGCCGATGACGATGCAACCGGCCGCCTTCATGCGCTGCACCAGCAAGCCGTCTTGCTGCGGCACAAAGTCGCGCATCAGCGGCGAGCCCAGCGTGGTGGCAATGCCGGCCGTGTTGCAGAGGTCCTTGATGGCCTGCGGCATGCCGTGCATCCAGCCCAGCGACTCGCCGCGCGCCAGTTGCGCGTCGCGTTCATCGGCCTGGCGCAGCAACTGATCGCCGTCCTGCAGGTTGACGATGGCGTTGTAGGCGGGATTGAACTCGGCAATACGCGCCAGGTAGGCCAACATCACCTCGCGGCAGGATAGCCGCCTGCCGTGGATGGCCCGCGACAAGGCATTGGCGTCCAGGGCGGTGATGGACGAAGCAGGGGAAGGCGATGGGTTCATGGCGGGCCTGAGGTTGACGGGGTATGCGCCATTTTCTCTTACTTGCGACCCAGGCGGGCCGCTACCCGAGCCGCCTGAGGAGGGCTCTCCTCAGTACTGCTTGTAGGGCAAGAACTTGCCTGACAAGACCACGTTGACGCGGTCGCCTTTGGGGTCGCTTTGGCGCTGGATGTCCATGGAAAAATCGATGGCGCTCATGATGCCGTCGCCGAACTCTTCGTGGATCAGTTCCTTGATCGTGCTGCCGTAGACGTTGACGATTTCATACCAGCGGTAGATCAGCGGATCGGTCGGCACCGACGTCGGCAGCGAGCCTTTGTAGGGCACTACCTGCAACCACTTTTGCTCTTCGGCGCTCAGGCCGAAAATCTTGCCAACGATCCTGGCCTGTTTCTCGTCGAAGGTCATCTGGCCCAGGCAGGCGGCCGTGACCCACTCCTTGGAGAGGCCCACTTCTTTCGCCACGTCTTCCCATTTGATGCCTTTGGAGACTTTGGTGCTGATGATTTTTTCTGTGACTTCCAGGCGGTTCATATTGATTCCATGATTTAAGTTGAGTTGAAAATGGTGAGGAAAAGGTTCTAGGGAGCATGCAAATGCTGAAGCACCTTTGTCATGCCGGACTTGATCCGGCATCCATGCAATCGGGTGCACTGGATTGCGGATCGAGTCCGCAATGACAAGCAGTGGTTTTGGTGCTTTGCAATTTCCACATCCCTTAGTGCGCGATGGCACGCGAGACCAGAAAATCGACGATGTGATTGCGCAGCTCGTAATAGCCGTCCAGATGGTGCAGGCTGGCGCGCACACGGTCCCGTGGCAGCGGATTGACCACCACCTCGGCAATGCCACCCGGCACGTAACCGGCGGCACTCTCATTGCCATTGCTCATCAGGAGAATCCGATCCGCCAGCAAAATGGCTTCATCCACATCGTGGGTGATCATGAAGACGGTCTGCTGGGTCTGGCGCACGATGCCCATCAGCTCATCCTGAATGGTGCCGCGCGTCAGTGCATCGAGCGCGCCAAAGGGTTCATCGAGCAGCAGCATCTTGGGCTGAATGGAAAAGGCGCGCGCAATGCCGACACGCTGCTTCATGCCGCCCGAGAGCTGCGCCGGTTTCTTGTCGATGGCGGCGCTCAGGCCCACCATGGCGACAAATTTTTCCACCTGCGCGTTGACCTGGGCCTTGCCCCAATCGGGCCAGCGCGACTTCACGGCAAAGCCAATGTTCTGGCGCACCGTCAGCCAGGGCATCAGCGCGTGGCTCTGGAACACCACGCCACGCTCCAGGCCCGGCCCGACCACTTCGCGACCATCCATGAAGACGTTGCCGGAGCTGGCGCTGTCGAGTCCCGCCAGCACATTGAGGATGGTGGTTTTGCCGCAGCCGGAGTGGCCGATGATGCAGACAAATTCGCCCCGTGCCAGCGTGAAGCCGACGTCGGCGAAAACCGGCCGGGCCGGCACAAAGGCCTTGCTCAGCCCTTCAACTTTGAGTAAGCCCTGCATCGCCATATCCTTTCGGTCGTCATCACGGCCCCGGATCAGAGCCTGCCCCGGGCTTGATCCGGGGTCCGGGGTTTCAGAACCCGCAATCCATGGATCCCGGGTCAAGCCCGGGATGACACCTTGCGGACTCGGGATGACACCTTGCGGGCCTGGGGTGACCCCTTGGGGGCGCGGGATGACAACGCCTGTGTCACTCCACATAGGTCACCGCCTTTTGCGCCTGGGCGAACAGCAGGTCCAGCAACATGCCGACGATGCCGATCATGACGATGGCAAAGATCACATTGGTCAGTGACAGGTTGTTCCACTCGTTCCAGACAAAGTAGCCGATGCCGGTGCCCCCGACCAGCATCTCGGCTGCCACGATCACCAGCCAGGCAATGCCCATGCTGATGCGCATGCCGGTCAGGATGGTGGGCGCCGCCGCCGGCAATATCACCAGGAAGGCGCGGCGCAAGGGCTTGACCTCCAGCGTGCTGGCCACGTTCAGCCACTCGCGCTTGACCGAGGCGACACCGAAGGCGGTATTGATCAGCATCGGCCAGATCGAGCAGATGAAGATGACGAAGATGCCCGATACCGACGAGTCCTTGATGGTGTAGAGCGCCAGCGGCATCCAGGCCAGCGGCGAGATCGGCTTGAGGACCTGGATGAACGGGTCCAGCGCGCGGCGCAGCAGCGGCGACATGCCGATCACAAAACCCAGCGGTATCGCCACCAGGCAGGCCAGCAAAAAGCCCAGGCCCACCCGTCCCAGAGAATGGCCCAACTGGATGGCGATGCCCTTGTCGTTGGGTCCGTTGTCGTAGAACGGATGGCTGGCGTGCTTGACCACCGTCTGCCCCATCTGCGCCAGCGTCGGGAAGCCCGTCGACTTGGTAGAGCCAGGATCCTTGCCCAGCATCTTCTGGTACTCGATCTGCTCGGCACTCAGCCCGGCCGCCTGCGCCGGCGCACCGGATGAGAGCGTGGCAAGGTGCCAGGCGCCCAGGAACAAGGCCAGCACCAAGGCCGAGACCAGTCCCGCGCGAAAGCCCAGTGTCTTCCAGAGCGCCATCTCAGGCCACCTTGTGAATGGCAAAGCTCTTGCTGTACTCGGCGGCCTTGGCGGCATCGAACTCGCGGCCCATGATCTTGAACTTGGGGTAGGCACCGTCCGGCACTTTCTGCTCCAGCGACTTCATGTGTTTTTTGGCGTCGGTCAGCAGGAACACTTTTTCGGCAATCTGTTTGTAGTTCACCTCGCCCTTGATGTAGCCCCAGCGCTGCATCTGCGTCAGCATCCAGACCGCCATGCTCTGCCACGGAATGGGGTCGAAGTCGGCCCGGTCCGGCACATTCCTGATGTTGCCCAGGCCATCGGCAAACTTGCCGGTCAGCACCTGGGCGATCACGGTCTCGGGCTGGTTCAGGTACTGCGCCGGAGCGATCACCTTGGCAATCAGCTCGCGGTTCTTCGGCTCGCGCGCCATCGCTGCGGCCGTCAGCACCGCGCGGTACAGGGCGGCAAAAGTGTTGGGGTTCTTCTGGATGAACGCCGTGCTGGTGCCAAAGGCGCAGCAGGGGTGGCCGTTCCACAGGTCCTTGGTCAGCAGGTGCAGAAAGCCGATTTCCTCGTACACCGCGCGCTGGTTGAACGGGTCCGGACCGAGGTAGCCGTCGATGTTTCCGGCGCGCAGATTGGCCACCATTTCAGGCGGCGGCACGACCCGGATCTGGATGTCGGTATCGGGGTTGAGCCCGGCCTCCGCCACGTAATAGCGCAGCAGGAAGTTGTGCATGCTGAACTCGAACGGGACGGCGAATTTGAAGCCCTTCCACTGCCTGGGGTCGCGCTTGTCCTTGTGCTTGTTGGCCAGCGTGATGGCCTGCCCATTGGTGTTCTGGATCGTCGCCACATTCATGGCCACCGGATTCGAGCCCACGCCCATCGACATGGCCAGCGGCATCGGCGACAGCAGGTGCGTGGCGTCGTACTCCTGGTTGATCATCTTGTCGCGGATCAGGGCCCAACCGGCCGTCTTGACCACCTCCACGTCGAGCCCCTGCTTTTGATAAAAGCCCAGCGGATGCGCCATGATCAGGGGCGTGGCGCAGGTGATCGGGATGAAACCAATTTTGAGCTTGGTTTTCTCCAGTGCATTTTTATCCTGCGCCATCGCCTGCAGGCTGGTCAGCGGCAGCACACTGGCGATGGCGGCCATCGCCGTGCCCTTGCCGACGGCGCGCAGAAAACGGCGTCGCACCTGGTCTTGCGGAAAGAGCGCCTTGACCAGCGTGGCTTCAATGAATTCATTGGAATAGGCCTCGAACGCGCTGCTCAGGCTGCGCCGTTTGAGCTCAAGCGTGGCGCTGGCGGCAGACGCTTCCTGCTGGTGCTGGGCCACGGTGTGATCCTTGCCGCAACTGCATTTAAGAAGGAGGGGACGATCGGCGTTGTAGGGATCGAAGTAAGTGGTCATGGCGGCATTTCTGAAGATTGGATGCCTTTGCCGATGCAAAGGTCGGGCCAACTTGGGGTGCTGACCGGCTACTCACGGAAATTCGCGGCAAGCTCGATGACAGGCTGTAGGGCCAGCCCTACACGCCGGCGCGTCAATCAGGTCTGGGGGCCGACGCGGCCGTGCCGCTCGGCGTAAAGCGCCAGTTCGACATCGTTTTTGGCACCGGTTTTTTCAAGGATGCGGGCCCGGTAAGTGCTCACGGTATTCGGTGCCAGCTTGAGTTGCGCACCAATTTCGCTCACCGTGCGCCCCGCCGTCAACAGACGAAACACCTGATGCTCGCGGTGCGACAAGGCGTCCACGCTGCCAGTGCCCGATCTGGCCGCCGCGCCAGCGACAGCAGTGGCCAGCGCCTCTGCCGTGGCGGCGGTGACGTACATGCCGCCGGCGGCTACCTTGCGCACCGCCGCTAGCATGTCATCCGGGTCCGCGCTCTTGTTGAGATAGCCGCCCGCACCGAGCCTGATGCAACGCACCGCGTACTGATTCTCCGGATAGGTACTGAGCATCAAGACCGGCAGCGTGGGATGCTCGCGGCGCAGGATCTGCAGCACTTCCAGGCCATCCCGGCCCGGCATGGCGATGTCCAGCAGCACCAGGTCCAGCCCGCTGGCGCCGCCCAACGCGGCAACCCGCTCCAGCACCTCCGGCCCGCTCTGCGCTTCCGCCAGCACGCCCACATCTGGTGCATCGGCCAGCACCTGCTTGAGTCCCTCGCGCACGATGCGATGGTCATCGCCAATCAGCACCCTGATCATGACAAGCTCCAAATATTGCGCAGCGGCAGGCGCAGCTTGAAGAGCGACCCGGAGCCGATCTGGCTTGAAATTTCAAGCTCGCCGCCAAAATGCCGGGCCCGTTCGCGCATGCCCATCACGCCATAGGCGGTAGGCGCTTCAAACGACTCGGCCGCCGCGCCGCAACCGTTGTCCTGCACCGCCACCGTCAAGGCGCCGGCCTCGACCCGGATGCGCAAGACAAGTTCGCTGGCATGGGCGTGCCGCCCCACGTTGCTGAGCATTTCCTGAAAAATGCGGAACACCGCCATCGCCACTGGCTCCGGCAACTCGACTGCTTCGGTGCCCCGCATGTCCCAGTCCAGCACCAGCTCGGCCGATTGCGCAAACTCATGCGCCTGCCATTCGAGCGCCGCCCACAAGCCTTGATGGTCCAGGATGCTGGGGCGCAGGTCGGTGATGATGCGCCCCACGTTATCGACCGCGGCCTCGATCAGTCGGCTCATGTTCTGGCACTTGGCGCGCAGCCGCTGCCGCATCGCCTCGGCCTCCTGCGGCGCGCGTTGCTGCTGCTCGCCCAGGCGCTTGTCCATCCAGTTCACATCCATCTTGAGCGCCACCAGCAGGCTGCCCAGCTCGTCATGTACCTCGCGGGCAATGCGGGTGCGCTCGTCCTCGCGTATCTTCTCGGAATAGGCCGCCAGTTCACGCAACTGGCCCAGCGCGGCCGACAGTTCCTGCGTGCGTTCGCCCACGCGCCGCTCCAGTTCGTCGTTGGCCAGGGCCAGTCGGTGGTTGGCGTGCGCCAACTCGGCGTTCACTTGCCGCAAGGTATCGGCGGCACGCTTGCGCTCGGTGATGTCGACAAAGGTGACCACCGCGCCGCGCACCTGGGCCGCCTGCAGAATCGGGTGGCTGGAGTACTCCACCGCGAAAGCACTGCCGTCGCGGCGCCAAAACACCTCGGAGTCGATGCGGCAGGGCTGCGCCGCGCGAAAGGCGTTGAAAATCGGACATTCATCGACGGCATAGTGGCTGCCGTCCGGATGCGAGTGGTGCGTCAGGTAGTGCATGTTGCGCCCCAGCACCTGCGACGGCGCCCAGCCCAGCATGCGCGCCCCGGCGTGGTTGATGAAGGTGCAGTGGCCCTCCATGTCGATGCCAAAGATGCCTTCGCCGGTGGACTCCAGCAACAAGGCAAGCTGGTTCTGCCAAACCTGCTCGGTCGGCGCGCTGGGCGATGTCAGAAGCTCTTGGGCATCGATGTGCATGTCGGTACGGTAAGCAATGGCTGTGCCAGCTTGGTGCCCTGCGGCTGCTAGCGCAGCAAGAGCAGCACCGTCCCCAGCACGGTCAGACCGGCCCCCAGCCAGGCGCCCAGCGCCGGCGCGCGGCCCAGGCGCAGCCACAACAAGGGCAGCACCAGCACCGGCGATACCGAGGACAAAATGGCGACCATGCCGACATCGCCCTTCTTCAGCGCAAGCAAAACCAGTGTCATGCCGACACCCATGGCAATGAAGCCATTGAGCGCGGTCTGTGCCAGCACCCGCAGCGTTGGCGCCTGCTGCGCGTGCGCCAACGGGAGGCCTAACCACAGCAGGATGAAGTGAGCCAAGCAGGCCACCGACACCCGAACCGCCGAGGCGGCAATCGGATCGATGTCGGCACTCATCACCGGTTTGGCAATCAGCGAACCGACAGCCTGGCACAGTGCGGCCAGCAAACCCAGCGCAACACCGGCGCCGACATGGCCCCGGTCGGACTCCCATTCGTGGCTTTCTTCCTTGCGCCGGCCCAGCAGGATGGCGGTCATGACGCCCATCATGGTCAGGCCGGCGCCGCAGGCCGCTTGCAGGCTCATGCGCTCGCCCAGCAGCCAGAAGCCCAGCAGCGCGCTGAACATGGCATGGGTGGCGAACAGCACGCCCGAGCGGCGCGGCCCGAGCCGGTTCATGGCGGCAAACAAGGCGGTGTCGCCGACGAAGATGCCGATCAGGCCACTGAGGGCCATCATGCCCCATGAATCCAGTGGAAAAGTGCGCCAGCCGCCGCTCACCAACGTCACGGCCCACAGCATCAGCGCCACCATCAGCATGCGCCAGCGGGTGAAGGCAAACGCGCCCAGATGCCGCGACGGCGACACCGACAGCAGGCTGCCGACGGCCCAGCAGGCAGCTGCCCCCAGGGCCAGCAAGTCAAATGGCGCAAACATGCGACGGGAAAATTAATGCGAAGCAGGCCCGGGTTTGGCCACCAGGGTGCTCAGGGGCAACTGGTCAATTTCGGCCAGCAGCCTGGCCAGACTTAGCCCCGCTGCCTCCAGCACGGCGCGTCCCTTGTCTGCGCTGGCGGCGGCGGCGTTGCCGACCGCGCCGGCCGGGTTGTAGTCCTGCATCTGCCAGCCCAGCTTGGCGCTTTTGCCGTTGCCCAGAATGTCAAACTTTTGCGCCCGTTCTTGCGAAGTAGAGGCAAAGTTTTGCGCTTGCGCCATGTCCACGCGGGCCGGGTCCAAAGCCAGCATCATGGAGGTTTCCATGTCGCCCGCATGGATGCCAAACCGGTGTTCGTCGGCACTGAACAGTGCGTTGACATCCTGGCCCTTGGCATCCAGCAGCGGCAGATTGAACCAGCTCGCGCTGTACACCAGCATGTCCAGCCGGGCGCGCAGATCGCGCGCCACCAGGTCCATCACGCTGACCTGGCCGCCGTGCGAATTGAACAGCAGTAGTTTCTTGATGCCCGCTGCCGCCACCGATTCGCCAAGGTCGGTCCACAGCCGCAGAATGGTCTCGGCTTTAAGCGTTAGTGTGCCAGGGAAGGCGGCGTGCTCGGGGCTCAAGCCCACCGCTTGTGTCGGCAGAAACAGCACCTTCAAGTCCGGCGCCAGATGCGGCAGCGCCGCCGCCACCACGCCGTCCACCAGCAGCGTATCCACGCTCAGGGGCAAATGCGGTCCATGCTGCTCGGTGGCCGCAACCGGCAACACGGCAATGGTCTGCGCCGCCTGGCCGCTGCCGAGCAGTTGGGCAAAGTCCCGCGTGGACAGGTCGGCCCAGAATCTGGTTGGGGTTGTCATGGCGCTATCTTAGAGCCTGCCGGGGGAGTCTGGGTCAGCAGCTTGGCCGTGGGGCAATTCAGGCTTTTTTCAGAAAGCAGGCCTTCAGCATGAAGCTCCCACCGTCCATTTTGCAATCGACCTCGTGATCGCCCGAGCTCAGCTTGATGCTTTTGACCTTGGTGCCTTTCTTGAGGACGGTGGACGAGCCTTTGACTTTCAGATCCTTGATCAGGATGACCGCGTCGCCATCGGCCAGCGGGTTGCCGTTGGCGTCCCGGATGACGCCGCCGGCGTCTTCGGCCTCGTCGGTGGTGGCGTGCAGCGGCCACTCGTGCGCGCAATCGGGACAGACGTAGTTATCGCCATCGATGTAGGTGTTCTCGAGCGAGCAGACGGGGCAGGCGGGCAGGTTTTGCATGGCAGGTGATTGAATAAGAAGGCGGCAAGTATAGGGGCGCCTACAGATGCCGTTGCTGGCGCGGGGCCAGCGTCCCGGTGGTGTGCCTGCTGGGCTTTGCCTGTTTCGGCAACAGGCCTTGGAGCGCCCGCGGGCTGGCGCGGGCACCGCTGGCGACATAGTCGACCAGCAGGGTTTGCTGCACGGTCTGCGCCGGCCAGCCGCCATGGACGCAGAGGTAGTCGAACAAGGCATCCACCAGTGCCTCGGGCGACAGGCCGCTGGTTGTCCCGCTGCGCTGCCATAACCAATCGGTAAAAGCGAGGAACGCGTAAAACGGTGACGACGTGGCCGGGTCGGTATCCGCCCCCAGCAACAAACTCAGGGTTTGCTTGAAGCGCCCGGAATTGGCGACCAGATCCCAGTAGCGCGCCAAGCGGGTAAAACGTTGCAGCGTCGCGGCGTCCACCGCGCCGGTTTGCTGCACGGTATAGGGTGGGTTGGTGTCATAGACAATGGCGTACTCGGCCGTGTGGCGGGCGATGGGCGTGCCACGCAAACGCTTCAAAATCCCCAACTGAATTTCGTGCGGCCGCAGGCGGACCAGGCGATCAAAGCCGGCGGCAAAACTTTCCAGCGTTTCGCCGGGCAGGCCGAAGATCAGATCGGTGTGCAAGTGGGCCTGCGACTCTTTCACCAGCCAGCGCAGATTGGCCTCGGTCCGGGCGTTGTCCTGCTTGCGCGAGATGCGCTGCTGCACTTCCAGGTTGAAGCTCTGGATGCCGATCTCCAGTTGCAGCACGCCGGGCGGAAACTGCGCAAGCAGGGCCTTCAGGCGCTCCGGCAAGTGGTCGGGAACGACTTCGAAATGCAGGAACAAATCACTCGTCAGCCGCTCCAGGAAAAACCGCAGGATGCGCACCGAAGCGTCGATTTTCAAATTGAAGGTGCGGTCGACAAACTTGAAATTGCGAGCCCCGCGTTGATGCAGAACCTGCATCTGCGCCAGAAACTCGTCCAGATCGAAGGCCCAGGCAGTCTGGTCCAGCGAACTCAAACAGAACTCGCATTTGAACGGACAGCCGCGCGAGGCCTCGACATAGAGCAGGCGGTGCGCCAGATCGGCGTCGCTGTACTCGGCATAGGGCAGGCCAATTTGGTCCAGTGGCGGTTGCTCGCCCTGGATAATTTTCATCAACGGTTGCGGCCCACGCAGCAGCGCGCGGCACAGCTTGGCAAAGCTCAGGTCGCCCCAGCCGGTGATGACAAAGTCGGCCAGGCGCACGATCTCTTGCAGGTCGACTTCATGGCTGACCTCGGGACCGCCTAAAACCACTTTGATCGCAGGACGCTGGGCCTTGAGCAAGCGCACCACCTCCGTGGTTTGCGTCACGTTCCAGATGTAGACACTCAAACCGATGATCTGCACCGCACCGCTTTGAGCTTCTCCCAACGCAGCCAGCAACTCCTCAACGATCTCCTGTGGTTGGCGCGCAATGGTGAATTCGCGCAGCACCGTGCTGGAGCGCAGATCGCCCATATTGGCCAGCAGATAGCGCAAGCCCAGCGAGGCGTGGATGTACTTGGCATTCAGGGTGCACAGGACAACAGAGGGTGCGGCTACCGTATCAGGCATGCCGGTATTATCAAAGCAGGAACAAAGAACAACTCAAGAAGCTCGAAGCTGAAGGTTGGCGCGGACCATGACCAAGCATGGCGCAAGCGGTAGACCGCAGGATGCGAGCGGAATTGGTGGTGTGACGACGCTGTGGCGCCCCACTCGCAGGCATTAGCCACCTTTTTGTATATACAAAAGAGGTATGATCTCCTTCCTACAGGGAGATTCCATCAAAATGAAGAACCTGATCGTCACTGACGCCATCAAGGCCAAGTTGAAAACCCGACACAAGGTTGAATTGAGGGAAGTGAAACAATGCTTTGAGAACAAGTTGGGTCGCTTGCTCACTGACAACCGGGCCTTGCATAAAACCAATCCGCCGACACTTTGGTTTATTGCCGAGACCAACAAAGGGCGTGTGTTGAAGATTGTGTACATACAAATTGAAATGAAAATCCACCTCAAAACGGCTTACGAACCGAATGAAGTTGAAAAACAAATTTACCGTCTGCACGGGTAGTCGCTGAACCGGCTTATTGCTTAATCTTACTGTGTCACAAAAAATGAGGCATGATATGTTCTTCTTTCCTTTTGAGGGGATGAGATGGACGTTGCCAAAGAATTCGACCACTATATGGCCTATTTGATGCAAGGACTTGGTCACGCGGACCGGCACTCGGGATTGAGTGGTTATTGCACCGGTCTGATGCTGCCGTTGTCGCGCAAGAGCGTCGAGCCTATGGCTGCGCGGGTTGACCCGTTGCACGCCAGCGCCAAGCACCAGTCGCTGCACCACTTTGTTGCTAAGGCACAGTGGAGCGACCACGAACTGCTGCGACGCGTCGCGCAGTGGGTGGTACCACTTATGGACTTCGGTGCTGGGGGTTGGTGGATCATCGATGACACCGGCTTCCCAAAGAAGGGCAAGCACTCGGTCGGCGTAACGCGCCAATACTGCGGCTTACTGGGCAAGCAGGACAACTGCCAAGTGGCTGTAAGCGTTTCGTTGACCTGCGAAGATGCCAGCCTGCCGGTGGCTTGGCAACTGTACTTGCCACACATCTGGGCTGAAGACAACGCGCGTAGAGTCAAGGCAGGTATCCCCGAGGACATCGAGTTTGCAACCAAACCACAAATTGCATTGCAACAGATACAGGGACTGCTCAAAGAAGGAGCACCCCACCATTGCGTGCTGGCCGACGCCGGCTATGGAATCGACTACGCGTTTCGTCAGGGCTTGACCGATCAAGGCCTTGCCTACATGGTGGGCATCACCTCTGCTGTCGTTGTCTGGCCCCCAGGCGTAGAGCCGCTACCGCCAAAACCCTATAGCGGAATGGGCCGTCCGCCGGTGATGCCACGGCGCACAATCAAGCGCCAGCCCGTCAACGTCAAGACCTTGGCACTGGGTTTGCCCGAGAGTGCATTTCACAACATCAGTTGGCGCGAGGGTAGCAATGAGCGCCTGACGGGCCGTTTTGCATCGCTGCGGGTACGCTGCGCGGGCGGCAACGTTGGCAAGGCCCGTCTTCTTCCTGAGCAATGGCTGCTCATCGAGTGGCCCGCCGATCAGGCCGAACCTGAGAAATACTACTTATCCACACTGCCGCAGGAAACCCCGCTAAACGATCTGGTAAGCGCCGCGCACATGCGTTGGCGCATTGAGCGCGATTACCAGGACTTGAAACAGGATCTGGGATTGGGACACTATGAGGGAAGGGGCTGGCGGGGCTTTCATCACCATGCGACTCTGAGCATTGCAGCCTACGGCTTCCTGATGGCGCAACGGCTGAAGGCTGGTAGTGATACCAGTGGTAAAAAAAACTTCGTCGAACGCCAAGTACCTGCCGTTCCCGACGATTACATCCCTCGGGGCAGCCCAGCGCGCGCAGCGTCACGTGTCAAACTCGATCACAACGTTGCGCTTGCAACTGGGCGTCGCCCTCGCAATCGCTCTGGGACACTGCCCGCATTGCAGCTCAGTCGATCTGCATCTGCGTTTGTGACACAGTAAGATTAATGAATCACTGGAGAAATTGAAATGGCGACCACTAAAAAGAAATATGGCCCCGAAGCCTGGGACACGGGTGAACTTGGACGGGATGCGCAATATGCAGTGGCAGTGGATGAGTCGCATGACGCCGCATTGGACGAAGCGCTGGGCCTGCAATCGATCTCGATCCGCTTGCCCAAGCAACTGATCAACCAATACAAGCTGATTTCGCATTTCCATGGCGTCGGCTACCAGCCACTGATGCGCGATGTGTTGCAGCGCTTTGTAAAAGGCGCGATGAAGGAAATTCTGGAAGAGCAAATCAAGGCCGCTGATGCCAAGACCGCCAAGGTACCGCTGGTATCCTTGAAGAAAGCGGCCTGACCGGGCATTGGCCAGGCCAAGCCGAATTTCATCTTCGAAGACCTGATCGAGCCAGCGCTGCTGCCCGCGCTTGAAGCGCGACGACATTGCCGTCAGCTTTGAGGGCGCGCAGAGGCGACAATGGGCGGTATGACACAAGACCTTTTTCGCACTGACGCCTACCTGACCGAATGCTCAGCCACGGTCAGCGCTATCACGCCCCAGGGCATCGTGCTGGACCGCACGGTTTTTTACCCGCTGGGCGGCGGACAGGCCGGCGATACGGGCTCTCTGGTGCTGGCTGACGGCAGCCAGATCGCGATTGTCGACAGCCGCAAGGGCAAGGCCGAGGACGGCAGTTTCAATCAGGATATTTGCCATTTGCCGGCAGCCGAAGTGCTGGCGGATTTGCTGGCGCCGGCGCCAGTCGGTGTCCGGCTGGCGGTGGGCGACAGCGTGACGGCCCGCATCGACTGGGCCCGGCGCCATCGCCTGATGCGCTTCCACACCACCACCCATCTGCTGTGCCATCTGGTGCCGCAACTGGTCAACGGCTGCTCCATCACGCCCGACTACGCGCGGCTGGACTTCAATATGACCGACGCGCTGGACAAGGAGGCACTGACGGCCGGCATTGCGCGGCTGGTGGCGGCAGCGCATCCGGTCACGGTCGGCGCCATCACGGACGAAGAACTGGACGCCAATCCGGCGCTGGTCAAAAGCATGTCGGTGCAGCCGCCGCGCGGCAGCGGCAAGATTCGCACGATACGGATTGGCAGCGAGGAATTGATCGACTTCCAGCCTTGTGGCGGCACGCATGTGGCCAACACGGCGGAGATCGGGCCGGTCATCGTCACCAAGATTGAAAAGAAGTCCGCCAGCACGCGCCGCGTCGTGCTGGGCTTTGCGCCATGAGCCGGGGAAACGTCAAGAACGCCACCGGCGACTCCTTTTTTGCCTGGGAGGGCGATGTGCTGGTGGTCAACATTCTGGGCAAACCGAGTGCCAGCAAGGACGCCATCGGCAAGCCCAAAGGCACGCAGCTCAAGGTCAGCGTCACCGCTGCACCGGTGGGCGGCAAGGCGACCGACCACATGGTGCGGTTTTTGGCGCCCCAGTTTGGCGTGACGGCGGCCGACATCGAGGTGGTGTTTGGCCGCATGAATGTCAACAAACAACTGCGCATCAAAGCGCCAAAAATACTACCGGCGGTGTTTGCGCAGGGAACTTTGCCCTTCTGATCCACTCCCATACTGAAATGATATTTTCAAAATTTTTCGGTCGAGCACTTGCTGCTGCGATTTTGATAGCTGCCGGCGTCGTTTCAACAGGGGTTGGCGCTCAAACTACACCCGGTACGGTGGTCACAACGGGGCAGGTGCGGGCCGAGCTGATGGCGCACGCACCGGACGGTGCCGATGCCGGCAAAACGGTCTGGCTGGGTTTGCAGCTGACGCACCAGCCCGATTGGCACACCTACTGGAAGAACTCGGGCGACTCCGGCTTGCCGACCACGCTGCAGTGGACGCTGCCCGCCGGCGTCACGGCCGGCGACATCGCCTGGCCGGTGCCGAAGAAGATTGCGCTGGGCAACCTGGCCAACTACGGTTTTGATGGCACGGTGCTGCTGCCGGTGCCTTTGCGCATAGGCCCGGACTTCAAGCCGACGCTGCCCAACAACGAGATCGAAGTCAAACTGAAGGCCAACTGGCTGGTCTGCCGCCAGGAGTGCATCCCCGAGCAAGGTGAATTTGCCCTGCGTTTGCCGGTGCGTGGCTCGACCGCCCTCAACGCTGCCGCTTTTGCGGCCAGCTTCAAGGCGCAACCGACACCCCTGAGCGCGGACAGCCGGGTCGAGGTCGAGGGCAAGGACATCAAGGTATCGGTCACCGGCTTGCCGGCCGCGCTGCAAGGCAAGACGCTAGAGTTCTTCCCGGAGACGCCGGAGGTGATAGAGACCGCGGCGCAGTGGAGTCAAAGCTGGCAGGGAGCCGTGTGGACGGCCAAGGTGCCCTTGTCCGCCGAGCGCAGCCAAAGCCCCAGCGTGATGCCGCTGCTGCTGGTGCTCGACAACCAGGGGCAACGCCAGGGTTTCGTGACGCAGGCCAAGGTCACAGGCGATTGGCCACAGGCCGCGGCAATCAAGGCCAATGCCAGCCCCGCGCCTGCCACGCCGGCCGGCAGCGCGGCGCCTCTGAGCTTCTGGCTGGCCCTGCTGGGGGCGCTGCTGGGCGGCGCCCTGCTCAACCTGATGCCCTGCGTCTTTCCGGTGCTGGCGATCAAGGTCATGAGCTTCACCCGGCATGCCAATGACCGTCGCGGTCACCGCATCAGCGGCCTGGCCTACAGCGCCGGCGTGGTGCTCTCGTTCCTGGCCCTGGGTGCCCTGATGCTGGGCCTGCGCAGCGCCGGCGAGCAGCTCGGCTGGGGCTTTCAACTACAGTCGCCGGCGGTGGTGGCGGCGCTGGCGGTGTTGTTCACGGTGATGGGCTTGAATCTGGCGGGCCTGTTTGAATTTGGCCAGTTCCTGCCCAGCCGGGTGTTGCTGCTGGAGGCCAAGAACCCGGCCATCAATGCGTTTTTGTCGGGCGTGCTGGCGGTGGCCATTGCCTCGCCCTGCACCGCGCCCTTCATGGGTGCCTCACTGGGTCTGGCGCTGGCCTTGCCGGCGCTGCAGGCCTTGCTGATTTTCACGGGCATCGGTGTCGGCATGGCCTTGCCCTATTTGGCTGCCAGCCTGTTGCCGGCGCTGGCCAGGGCGCTGCCGCGTCCCGGTGCCTGGATGGACACCTTCCGCCGCGCCATGGCCTTCCCCATGTTTGCCACCGTGGTATGGCTGCTGTGGGTGCTGGGCCAGCAAACCGGCATTGACGGTGCCGCTGCGCTGCTGGCACTGCTGGTGGCGTTCGCCGGGGTGCTGTGGTCGCTGACACTGACGGGGCGCAGCCGCAGCGTGGTTGCCGGCCTGTCAATCGTTGTCCTGGCATTGTTGTTGGGGTCTATCGGTCGCAATGTCACCCGGCCGTTGGAGGTCAGCGCGGCCAGTGCCAGTGCCGACCGCTGGCAGCCCTGGGCACCGGGCCGGGTCGAACAGGCGCTGGCCAGCGGCACGCCGGTGTTTGTCGACTTCACCGCCGCCTGGTGCGTGACCTGCCAGTACAACAAGAAAACCACCTTGGCCAACGTCGATGTGCTGGCCGACCTGGAGGCCAAAAAGGTCACGCTGCTGCGCGCCGACTGGACGCGGCGCGACCCCGCCATCAGCGCCGCCCTGAGCCAGTTGGGGCGCAACGGGGTGCCGGTCTATGTGCTGTACCAGGCCGGTCGCGCGCCGGTGCTACTATCCGAAATCTTATCGGTGCCAGAGCTTCGCTCGGCGCTGGCGGCGCTCTAGCAGCCCGACAGGCTGCTGGCAGTCGCCGATAGAAGCTGGCGCCTGCGCACTTAAGCTTGCCTTAATGTGCGTTCGCTAGAGTCCGGTCCCTGACACTTTTAAGATTGGGTCACGTCGTGTTGATGGCGGCGTGGGCCTCTGTTCTCCAAATCAAAGGACTTGCTATGAACTCAACCTCGAACAAAACAAGCTGGCTGGCCGCCCTGGCCTTGGCCCTGCCGCTGTGCGCTGCCGCCAATCCGATTCTGGATGGCTATCGGACCGCCGCCAAACAGGAAAACCCGGCGTTCAAGGACTTCTCCGTAGCCGCCGGGCAAAAGCTGTATGCCACCAAGGTCGGCGAGTTGGCTTGCGCCTCCTGCCACACCGATTCACCGCTGGCAAAGGGCAAGCATGCAACCACCAACAAGGAAATCCTGCCGCTCGCCCCGGCCGCCAACGCCAAGCGTTTTTCCGATGCGGCCAATGTTGAAAAGTGGTTCAAGCGCAATTGCAACGACGTCTTGAAGCGCGCCTGCACCACCCAGGAAAAAGGTGATTTCATGACCTACGTCCTGTCCGTCAAGTAAGGTGAGTGGCATGAAGTACCGCATGAACCGCTGGTTTGTTCTGACGCTGCTGGGCGTGGCCGCACTGGGGGTGCAGGCCGAGGGCAGATACAACGGCGAGGACCGGGGTCGCCCGGTGCAGCCGGCCCAGCTGAACGCCAAATGGCAGCAGGAATGCGCTGGCTGTCACATGGCCTTTCCCGCTGGTTTGCTACCGGCTGCCTCCTGGCGCAAGCTGATGTCGGGGCTGGACCAGCATTTTGGCGCCGACGCCTCGCTGACGCCGCAGGAAACCACGGAAATCACCGATTTCCTGGTGAAGAACGCCTCCAACCGCTGGACGGCAGCCACGGCACCGTTGCGCATCACCGAGTCGGCCTGGTTCAAAACCAAGCACAATAGTGGTGAAATTGCGCCTGGCGTATGGAAGCGCGCCTCGGTCAAGAGCCCCAGCAACTGCATGGCCTGCCACGCCGGAGCCGACAAGGGCGATTTCAACGAGCGCAGCATCAAAATTCCAAAGTAAAGTGGCCCCCACGCTTGTCACTGCGTGTGCTGCGCGAGGCCATGCAGGCTGCGACTGGCGAGACGCTTCGCCTCTGGCGCCGGGTCGTGCCTCCCAACCAACAAGAGACTGAGACCCCCATGCAACGCATTCTGATCTGGGACGTTCCGACCCGGCTGTTTCATTGGACGCTGGCAGCCAGCTTTGCCGGTGCTTGGCTCAGCAGCGAGTCCGACCAATGGCTCTCGGTGCACGTTTTCCTGGGCTACCTGATGCTGGGCCTGGTGGGCTTTCGGCTGGTCTGGGGTTTTCTGGGCACGCACTATGCCCGTTTTTCTTCCTTCTGGTTTGGACCGAAAGACGCGCTGGCTTACTTGGGCAAAGTGCTGGCGGGCCACGCCCCGCGCCACGTCGGGCATAACCCGACCGGCAGTCTGGCGATTTATTTGCTGCTGCTGCTGACGCTGGTGGTCGGAGTCACCGGCTTCTTCACGCTGGGTGGCGAGGAACAGCAGGGGGCTATTGCCGGCTGGCTGGGCATCGTGCAGGGTCGCAGCTTCAAGAAACTGCACGAATTGTCGGCCTGGTTGATGCTGCTGCTGGTGCTGGGGCACCTCGCCGGCGTCGTGGTAGAGAGCTTGTTGCACCGGGAAAACCTGGCGCGCGCCATGCTCACCGGCAGCAAGCTGGCCGATGCCGGTGCCCCGGTGGCGCGGCCGCGCTGGCTGGTGGCCGGGTTACTGCTGGTGAGCATGGCCGCGTTTGGCGTCTGGTGGTTCTTCTACGCCCTGCACGCGCCACTGGAAAGACAACTTGGCCGACCTGTCGGCAACCCGCAGACACCCAATGTCGCGTTCGTCGGCGCCAAGCTGGCGGATAACGCCCAATGGCGCGAAGAGTGCGGTAGCTGCCATATGGCGTTTCACCCGAACTTGCTGCCCAGTCGTTCCTGGGAGCGCATCATGGCGCAACAACAACAGCACTTTGGCGCCGATCTGGGGCTGGACGCCGCCACCAGTGCTGCCGTGCTGGCCTTTTTGAGCGCCAATTCGGCCGATCGCCGGGCCACCGAGGCGGCCGTCAAAATCGAGCGTTCGATCAAGCCGCAGGATGTGCCGCTGCGCATCACTGAGACGCCTTACTGGGTCAAGAAGCACCGCGACATCGCGGCCGCCAACTGGCAGTCGCCTCTTGTCAAAAGCAAGAGCAACTGCGCGGCCTGCCACAGCGATGCCGAGGCCGGCACCTTCCTGGACGCCGCCATGCGCATACCGCCACGCAAACCTTGAAGTGTTGGGGACAGAGCTGGCGAACTTCCGACATCCCGGTATCAGTTGGGGACAGAGCTTGTTCACTTCGTGTAACTGCGGTCAGTCCCGCAAAGTAATAGGTTGGTCGCTGCGGTCTGTCCCGCAAAATAATTGGTTTGTTGCTGCGACAATTGAGCCATGAATACACCTGCCCACCCCAGCGCCTTTGCGCCCCTGCAAAACGACACCTTCCTGCGCGCCTGCCTGCGCCAAGCCACCGACTACACCCCGATCTGGATGATGCGTCAGGCCGGGCGCTTTTTGCCGGAATACCGCGCCACCCGCGCCAAAGCCGGCAGCTTCATGGGCCTGGCCACCAATACCGACTACGCCACCGAAGTCACGCTGCAGCCGGTGGAGCGTTTTCCGATTGATGCCGCCATTTTGTTCAGCGACATCCTGACCGTGCCCGACGCCATGGGGCTGGGTCTCTCGTTTGCGCTGGGCGAGGGGCCCAAGTTCGCCCACGCGGTGCGCGATGAAGCCGCCGTCGCCAAGCTGGCGGTGCCCGACATGGACAAACTGCGCTATGTGTTTGACGCAGTCACCTCGATCCGCAAAGCCCTTAATGGCCGGGTGCCGCTGATCGGTTTCTCGGGCAGCCCCTGGACGCTGGCCTGCTACATGGTGGAGGGGGCCGGCTCGGACGACTATCGCCTGGTCAAGACCATGCTGTACAGCCGGCCCGACCTGATGCACCAGATTCTGAAGATCAACGCCGATGCCGTGGCCCAGTACCTGAACGCGCAGATTGAAGCCGGTGCCCAGGCGGTGATGATTTTCGACAGCTGGGGCGGCGTGCTGGCCGACGGTGCCTTCCAGCAGTTCAGCCTGGCCTACACGGCGCGGGTGCTGGCGCAGTTGAAGAAGGAACATGCCGGCGCGCGCATTCCCAGCATCGTGTTCACCAAGGGCGGCGGCTTGTGGCTGGAGGAAATGGGTCAGCTCGACTGCAACGTGTTGGGGCTGGACTGGACCGTCAACCTGGCCAAGGCTCGCGCCTTGGTCGGCAACAGCAAAGCCCTGCAAGGCAATCTCGATCCCAATGTGCTGTTTGCCTCACCGGCGCAAATTGAGGCGGAAGTGGCCAAAGTGCTGGACAGTTTCGGCACACCGCACAGCGGCGCCAGCACCGGACCTACGCACATTTTCAACCTGGGTCACGGCATAAGTCAGCACACACCTCCCGATCATGTGGCGTCCCTGGTGCAGGCGGTGCATGAGTATTCCCGCAAACTGCGGGCTTAGATTTTTTTGCCCTGATCTCCTACACTCTTTTTTCCTCAAGTTGGGTTAGTGGCGCCTGACTTATGCACAAAATTTTTGCTGCACTGCGCAAGATGCCGTTTTTGGGACAAGCCTTGCTACAAAACCAATAGCGACCGTAAGTGGTTGATTTATAAAGATTTTTAAATTTGCTTTTTTTATGGGCATTTCAGCGAAAGCCTTGATTTTCAAGGCCTTGAGGGCATTGAGGACAAGCTATCAACAAAGTTATCCACAGAAACTCTGGATGCTGCATAAATCGTTTATGAATCAAAGACTTAAACGAGTTTTCGCAAGTTCACATCAACTTTGCCCATTAACTCGGACGCCGACATGAGCCACCGGCTCCCGGTCCTGGTGCAGACTCCGGTTTACAGCCAGCTGGCCGGACCGTTGAGCTACCGAAGTCAGATTTCCCTCGCTGTCGGCACCCTGGTCCGGGTACCGCTGGGCAAGCGCGAGTTGCTGGGTGTGGTGTGGGAGGCCCAAGCCGAAGCCGCGCCCGGTGTGACCGAACAGGAAATTGCAGCCGAAAAACTGCGTCCCATTGCCGCTGTCCTGGACGGCATCGCGCCGCTCAGCGCGACCTGGCGGCAATTACTCACCTTTACCGCGCACTATTACCAGCGTTCGGTCGGGGAAGTGGCGCTGGCCGCCTTGCCCCCGCAGTTGCGCGATCTGAGCAGCGTGCAAGTGGCACGTTTGCTTAAACGCCAGGCCAAAATCCCTCCATCCAGGGGGAGCGACCAGCCGACGCTTGCCGACGCGCTGGCGTTGACCCCCGAACAGGCCGGCGCGATCGCCAGATTCGAGACCGAAGCGGGGCCTTTTTTATTGTTCGGCGCCACCGGCAGCGGCAAGACGGAGGTGTATTTGCGCTGCGTCAGTCAGTTGCTTTCAAGTGACGTCACGGCCCAGGCGATGGTGATGGTGCCCGAGATCAACCTGACGCCGCAGCTCGAAGAGCGTTTCAGAGCGCGTTTCAACCCGCTCTTCGGCGAGCAGGCAGTGGTTTCACTGCACAGCGGCATGAGCCCGGCCCAGCGTTTAAAGAGCTGGCTGGCGGCCCATAGCGGCGCGGCGCGCATTGTACTGGGCACGCGCATGGCCGTTTTTGCGTCGCTGCCGCGTCTCAAACTGATCATCGTCGATGAGGAGCATGACCCCAGTTACAAGAGTCAGGAGGGGGCCCGCTACTCGGCGCGTGATCTGGCGCTGTACCGGGGCCGGCTGGAGGGTGCCAAAGTGCTGCTGGGCTCGGCCACGCCGTCGCTGGAGACCTGGTACCACAGCCGGCCGCGCAGTGAGGGCGGGCGCTACCTGCGGCTGGAGATGCCCAGTCGCATCGGCAGCGGCACTGGCTTGGCTGCCTCGGTTGGCGCCCTGCCCCTGGTGCGGCGGGTGGACATGAACCACCAGCCGAAAAGATGTGTCATTTCGCCACCTCTGCTGGAGGCCATCGGGCAGCGGGTCGCGCGCGGTGAACAAAGCCTGGTGTTCCTGAACCGTCGCGGCTATGCCCCGGTGTTGCATTGCGCCGACTGTGACTGGAAAAGCGAATGTCCGCATTGCAGCGCCTACCGGGTGTTTCACAAAATTGACCGCACCTTGCGTTGCCACCACTGCGGCTACACCGAGCGCGTGCCGCGCGCCTGCCCGGCCTGCGGCAACCCCGATATCGCCGCGCTGGGCCGGGGCACCGAGCGGTTGGAAGAACACCTGGCCGATCTGCTCGCCGGGCTGCGGCGACCGGACTCGGTGTCCGAACAATGGCCCGAGGGTGAGCCGGTGCGCATGGCCCGCATCGACGCCGACAGCACCCGGCTTAAAGGCCAACTGGAATCGCAACTGGCGCGGGTTCACTCAGGCGAAGTCGATGTGCTGGTGGGCACGCAGATGATTGCCAAGGGGCACGACTTCAGGCGCATTACGCTGGTGGCCGCCATCAACCCCGATAGTGCCTTGTTTTCCAGCGACTTCCGCGCTCCCGAGCGGCTCTTTGGTCTTCTGATGCAGGCCACCGGACGGGCCGGGCGCGACGCTGACATGGGTGGCGAAAGCGAGATGTGGTTGCAGACTTTTCATCCCAAACACCCCTTGTTCGAGGCCCTGAAACGGCACGATTACCCGGCTTTTGCCGAAGGCCAACTGAAGGAGCGCGCGCAGGCGGGCATGCCGCCTTTCAGTTTTCAGGCCTTGGTCCGATCGGAGGCGCGCACGCAGGAGGTGGCGCAGGGCTTTCTGCTGGCGGCAAGTGCCGGCGCTGTCGCGTTGCTGGAGGCCCAGCAACTGACCGAGCACATTACCCTGTACCCCGCGGTACCGATGAGCGTGCAGCGCGTGGCCGATGTGGAACGAGCCCAGATGCTGATCGAGAGCCCGTCGCGCACGGCGCTACAGCGCTTCCTGGCGGCCTGGCAGGACACGTTGCAGGCGACCCGGCACCAGCCCGCGGGCCGGGGCCTGATCCGCTGGGCGATAGACGTCGATCCAATGGCCATCTGAACAACGAATACTTTGTGGGACAGACCGCAGCTACCAACCTATTACTTTGCGGGACAGACCGCAGCCACACGAAGTGGGCCAGCTCTGTCCTCAACCGCTTGTCGGATGTTGGATGTTTGCCACCTCTGTCCCCAACCGATACCGGGATGTCGGAAGTTCGCCAGCTCTGTCCTCAACCGTTTGTCGGATGTTGGAAGTTCGCCAGCTCTGTCCCCAACTGATCAAGGTAAACAGCCTCAAGTCACCCAGGTCACCGTCAGCGAGAAGGTCACAAACGCCGCCGCCGTGGAGACCAGAATGATGCGCGCCACGCGACCGTTATCGGCGCCAAAGCGCTCCGCCAGCAGCGACACGTTGCTGGCGCTGGGCAGCGCCGCCGCCAGCACCATGACGGTCAGTGCAAACTTGTTCAGCGGCAGACCCAGGGCCGCCGCGCCGGCGCCGACCAGCAGCACCAGCAGTGGATGCAGCAACAACTTGCTGGCCGCTACCGGCAGGTAATCGCGCAGCGGGATCGGTGCATGCTGGTGGGCCAGCGCCAGCATCTGCGAGCGTGCCAGTACCCCACCGATGGTGAACAAGGCGGTCGGCGAAGCGGCATCCGCCAGCAAGCCCACCGTCTGCAGCACCGGACTGGGCAACTCCAGGCCGACGGCCGAGGCCGCCGCGCCCAGCAGGATGGACCAGGGCAGGGGGTTGGTGGCAACGCCCCTGAGTGCATTTTTTGCGGCTTTGCCGGCGCCGTGCTCCTGCGCCCCGTCGAGCCGGGACAAGGCCAGGCACAGCGAGGTGGTGATGACCATGTCGATCAGCATGGTCAGGATCACCGGTCCAGCCGCTGGCGGCCCCAGCAAGCTGACCAGCAAGGGCACGCCCATGAAGCCGGTGTTCGGAAACGCTGCCACCAGCGCGCCAAAAGAAGCATCGTTCCAGCCGATGCGCTGGTTCAGACTGGTGGCTATGGTGCCGCCCACCATGATCAGCGCGCACAGTGTCCAGGTGAAAAAAACACCGCCATCGAGCAACTGGACCAGCGGCGTGGTCGAGCCAAAGCGGTACAACATGCAGGGCAGGGCAAAAAACAGCACAAAGCTGTTCAAGCCGGCGATCGCATCCAGCGGCAACAGGCGCCGGCGCGTCGCCAGGTAGCCGCATAGCACCAGAGCAAAGAAGGGAAAGGTAATCGACAGGATGTGCAGCACGGCAGCTATTGTCCCAGCACCCGGCGGCCTCGGGTTCCAGGCCGCCAGAGGATCGATCCGATCTTGTAAGGTACTTGTAAGAGTTTGCGGATCATCCGACAATGTCTGATCGCCCGGCGTGGCGATCGGACGGGCTCTATTTTGGAAGCCTGGAGTCTGTGTGGGCGTTTCCTGCGACGGCGCAGCAAACCCTGTCTTGAAGGCTTCTCCGGCAGACGGTGAAGGAGTTTTTCATGTTCAAACATATCCTGATTCCCACGGATGGCTCGGAACTCTCGAACATTGCCATCGTCAATGGCGTCAAATTTGCCAAGGAGATCAACGCCAAGATTACTGGCCTTACGGTGACCACGCCATTTCATGTTTTCGCCGTGGAGGCCTTGCAGGTCGGCGACACGGCGGAGCGCTACAGCACCGATGTGGCGGCGCTTGCCGCGCGCAACCTGAACGTGCTCAAGGAGGCGGCAGCGAAAGCCGGCGTCGATTGCGAGCTGGTGCACCGCAGCAGCGAGCATCCGTACGAGGAAATCGTGACGCTGGCGCAAGAGCGCGGCTGCGATGTGATCTTCCAGGCATCGCACGGCCGGCGCGGCGTGCGGGCATTGATTGTGGGCAGCGAAACCAACAAGGTGCTGACCCACAGCAAAATTCCCGTCCTGGTGTACCGTTGAGGTGTCAGTGGCCATCGCTTCCTGGCGCCGGGCTTGAGCCGGTGCACCGAAGGAGGTTGACGGAGTGCCCCGCAAGAGGGGCCGGCCGGCTGCGTCTGTATGATTCGCGGCTTCGCTCAACGTATCTGAATGTCGCTCCCACCTCCCTCTGCATCAACCGGCCTGAATCTGGCCCAACAGGAAGCGGTCAACTTCATGCACGGCCCGTGCCTGGTGGTAGCGGGCGCCGGTTCCGGCAAGACGCGCGTCATCACGCACAAGATTGCGCGCCTGATCCAGGCCGGCCTGGCGCCGCAGCGCATTGCCGCCATCACCTTCACCAACAAGGCTGCCGCCGAAATGCGGGACCGTGCCCGGGGACTGATTGGCCAGGCCGCCAAGGACGTGCTGATTTGCACTTTTCATGCGCTGGGCGTGCGCATGCTGCGCCAGGACGGCAGCGCGCTGGGCCTGAAACCCAATTTTTCGATTCTGGACAGCGATGACGTCACCAGCATCCTGAAGGACGCCGGCGGCACGGTGGACGCCGCCACGGCACGGCAATGGCAATGGACCATCAGCCTGTGGAAGAACCAGGGGCTCAATGCCCAAGGCGCCGCGGCGCTGGCCGCCGACGATAACGAACGCATCATCGCCCGGGTCATGGCGCTCTATGAAGAGCGGCTCAGCGCTTACCAAAGTGTCGACTTTGACGACTTGATCGGCCTGCCGCTCAAGTTGCTGCAAAACCATGCAACGGTCAGACAGAAGTGGCAGGCTCTGGCCGGGCATGTTCTGGTGGATGAATACCAGGACACCAATGCCACGCAATATGAATTCCTGAAGCTGCTGGTGGGCGGCAATCCGGCGGCCAACGCGCGTTTCACGGCGGTGGGTGACGATGACCAGTCGATTTACGGCTGGCGCGGCGCCACCCTGGACAACCTGAAAAAACTGCCCGTCGACTTCCCCGCCCTCAAGGTCATCAAACTGGAGCAGAACTACCGGTCGACTTCCGCCATCCTGCGCGCCGCCAACAATGTGATCGCATCCAACCCCAAGCTGTTTGCCAAGAACCTGTGGAGCGCCCTGGGCGAGGGCGAGCCGGTGCGCGTGGTCGACGCCGATAGCGAGGAGCATGAGGCCGAGCGCACGGTGGCACGCATCCAGAGCCTGCGCGCCGGCGGTAGCGCCAGCAGCGGGCCGCAGTCTCTGGAATTCAAGGACTTTGCCGTGCTGTACCGCGCCAACCACCAGGCCAAGACTTTCGAGAAAGCCTTGCGCAAGGCGCAGATTCCGTACAAGGTATCGGGCGGCACCAGTTTCTTCGACCGCGCCGAAATCAAGGACTTGTGCGCCTGGTTCCGGCTCTGGATCAACAACGACGACGACCCGGCTTTTTTGCGCGCCGTGACGGTCCCCAAGCGCGGCATCGGTCATCAGACGCTGGCGCACTTGAGCGAATTTGCCAGCCGCTACCGGGTCAGCATGTTCGAGGCCTTGTTCTCGTCGTCCCTGGGCAGCGTACTGGGCGGCAAGGCGCTGGGCAGCTTGCACGAATTCGGCCGCTACGTCAATGACCTGGCGTTTCGCGCCCGCCACACCGCGGGGGCCGAGGCGGCCAAGGTGTTCCTGCTGGATTGGCTGAAGGAAATCGGCTACGAAAAACACCTGTACGACGGGGAAGACAGCGAGAGACTGGCGGCCGCGCGCTGGGCGAATGTGATCGATTTCTGCGACTGGATGGCAGCCCGTTGCGGTGGTCAGATCGACGATGCGGCCGGTGTGTCGAGCGTCAACGAAATCAAATCTCTTCTCGAGGTGGCGCAGACCGTATCGCTGCTGTCCACCATCAGCGAGCGCGAGACCGACCAGAACGTGGTGACCTTGTCGACCTTGCACGCGGCCAAGGGCCTGGAGTGGCCGCACGTGATGCTGGTGGGCGTGACCGAGGGCATGTTGCCGTTCAAATTGGGCGATGAGGCCAACCCCACGGGACGCGCCGACGGCCCCATGAGCGAGGGCATTCTGGAGCGCTTGCAGGAAGAGCGCCGCCTGATGTACGTGGGCATCACCCGTGCCAAAGCCAGCCTGGCGGTGAGCTGGACGCGCAAACGCAAAAAAGGCCGCGATATGATTGCCGCCCAGCCCAGCCGCTTCATTGCCGAGATGGGGCTGGACCAGGCCACGGTCCGTGAAGATCCGCGCGAGAAACTCAGGGCACTGCGCGCCGAGTTTGCCAAAAGGACGCAGGACAGTGCCGCGGCGCTGGCACTGGCACGGCCGGCTTGAGCAATTCCAGGTTTCATCACTGACCCTATGAAGACTTTATCTGCTGTCGTTTTAATGGTCGTTGCCGCATTGGGCGGCGCGGCCTGGGCCCAACCATCGCCGGCCCCGGCCAGCGCCACCACCTGGCAGCAATGCGCCAGTCTGACGGGTGACCGGGAGGCGCGCCTGGCCTGCTTCGACAAATGGGCGGCGCAGCAGCCGGCCGGCGTCCTCGAACCTGTACCCCAACCCGTACCAACTCCCGCGCCGGTGCTTATCACCATGACGGCGCCCGCTGCCCACGACTGCAAGAGCAGCCGCTTTTCAGAACTTTCGCGCTTTTGGGAGCTGGAAGCCGGCAGCGACTGCGGCACTTTCGGCATTCGCGGTTACCGCCCCATCAGCCTGTCGTGGATAGGCTCCGACAGCGTCAACACCCAACCCGGTTCACCCTCGCCCGATCACACGGCGGCGGCCTCCATAGGCTACAGCCCCAGCGAAACCCGCATCCAGTTGTCGGTGCGGACAAAGATGGCCCAGGGGCTGCTGACCCATCAACAATCGCTCAAACGCGATTCCCTGTGGTTTGGCTACAGCCAGCAATCCAACTGGCAGATTTTCAGTGGCGACCTGTCGCGCCCGTTTCGCACCACCGATCACGAACCTGAAATCACCTACATCTATCCGACCGACGCGCAACTGCCCGGTGGTTGGCGCTTGCGCTACAGCGGCATCAGCGCAGTGCACCAATCCAACGGCCAGCCGCTGCCCCTGTCGCGCAGTTGGAACCGCACCGTGCTGATGGCCGGCATGGAACTTGGCGACCGGTTCCGGATCGAGGGAAAAGTCTGGCAACGCCTGAATGAAAATCCGACCGACGACGACAACCCCGATATCAGCGACAAAATTGGCCGCGCCGAGTTGTCCGGTTTCTGGAACGTCAACCCCGACAGCACGCTGGGTGCCACGCTGCGCCATTCCCTGCGCGCCGACAGCAACGGCTCGCTGCGCCTCGAATGGCTCAGAAGATTGGGCATCAGCGGTGTTCCGGGCAGCCAGAATGGCTTGCGCTTTCACACCCAGTTGTTCACCGGCTATGGCGACTCGCTGGTGGACTACAACCGCCACCGCACCGTGCTGAGCATCGGCCTGAGCCTGGTGGATTGGTAGTTGGGCACCAAAGCCGTGTCGCCCGGGTTGTTGACATCTGGCGCCGCTGTCATCATGCTTGCGGCAAATTTGGAGTCAAGAAATGGACACACGAACCAAAACCACGCAAGCCGCGCTCTACCTGGCCGACACGCATGAACTGAGCAACCTCTCAACCGAGCTGTGCGACTACAACATGTACACCGAAGACGCCGCCCTGACCGAGGCGGTGCGGCGCGAGGGCGGCCAGTGGGCCGAGCCGGAGCTGGCCGAGTTTGGCAAGATGACGGGGTCGGCCGACTACCTGGAGCTGGGCCGTCTGGCCAACAAGTTCACCCCCGAGTTCGACAGCCACGACCGTTTCGGCAAGCGCGTCGACCTGGTGAGTTTTCACCCGGCTTACCACCAGCTCATGAAAACCGCCATCGAGCATGGCCTGCACGCCTCGCCCTGGACCAAGCCGGGCGTCGGCGCCCATGTGGCGCGCGCCGCCAGGACTTACCTGCACGCCCAGGTCGAGGCCGGTCATGGCTGCCCCATCACCATGACTTTCGCCGCGGTGCCGGCGCTGCGCCTGCAAGCCGACCTGGCGCGCGTTTGGGAGCCCAAGGTGACGGCCCCGGTTTACGACCCGCGCAACGTTCCGGTGGAGCACAAGCAGGGTGTCACCATCGGCATGGCGATGACCGAAAAACAAGGCGGCTCTGATGTGCGCTCCAACAGCACGCGCGCCTATCCCCTGGGCGTCGGTGGGCCCGGCCAAGCGTATGAGTTGGTGGGGCACAAATATTTTGTCTCGGCGCCGATGTGCGATGCGTTTCTGGTGCTGGCACACACCGCCGTCGGTCTGTCGTGCTTTCTGCTGCCGCGCTGGCGTCCCGACGGCAGCAAGAACGCGCTGCAGGTGTTGCGTCTCAAGAAGAAGATGGGCAACGCCTCCAACGCCTCCAGCGAGACCGAACTGCGCGGCGCCCTGGCCTGGATGGTGGGCGAAGAGGGGCGCGGCGTGCGCAACATCATCGAGATGGTCAGCATGACGCGTTTCGACTGCATGATAGGCTCCAGCGCCGGCATGCGCATGGCCACTTCGCAGGCCTTGCACCATTGCGGGGTTCGCTCCGCGTTCGGGAAGATTCTGAACCAGCAGCCGCTGATGCAAAACGTGTTGGCCGATCTGGCGCTGGAGAGCGAGGCGGCGCTGACGCTGAGCATGCGCATGGCGCGCGCCATGGACCAGCGGGATCAGGAACAGGAAGACCTGCTGGTGCGCCTGGTGACCGCCGTTGGCAAATACTGGATTTGCAAACGCACCCCCAACCATGCCTACGAAGCCATGGAGTGCATTGGTGGCAGTGGCGTGATGGAAGACAGCATGATGCCGCGCCTGTATCGCGAGGCGCCGGTCAACACCATTTGGGAAGGCAGCGGCAACGTGCAATGCCTGGACGTGCTGCGCGCCCTCTCCAAGACGCCGGCCGTGCTGGATGCCTTTTTTGCCGAGGTCGGCCAGGCGCGGGGCGCCCATGCGGGCTTGGACCACTGGGTTGCCGATCTGGCCAAGGAGCTGAAGGATCTGCGCGACATCGAATACCGCGCCCGCGACTTGGTGGACCGCATGGCGCTGGCCTTGCAAGCCTCTTTGCTGGTGCGTTACGCGCCGGCCTTTGTCAGCGATGCCTTCTGCCATTCGCGGCTGGCGCAAGTGGGTCAGCACAACTACGGCACGCTGCCGCGCGGTGTGGACTGCGCCGCCATCCTGGCACGCGCAACACCGCAGAGCGGCCACGCTTGAATTTGACTTGCCTCAATAGTTCCCGCGAGCTACGCCCAGTCGTCTTGAGAACTGGGGTGTAAAGCGGCCCGACATTCGGTAATTCACGCCCGCGCTGGGGCGCATACTGATGGGCGAGAATACGAGACGATGAACACCTTTCAAAAGCGCACTGCGATCCGTATCGCGGCGGTCAGCATTTTGCTGGCCTCCTTGGCCAGCCCCATAGCATGGTATGTTGCCCGCGAAAGCGCGGAGGAAAGCATCGTTTCCCTGGCGATCGAAGAATCAGACCAATTGCTTCATCACTACAACGCCATCAATCTGAGTGACCCGGATGCCACTGCGCATGCGGCGGCGGCTGCAAAAACTATTTCTGGCGGCCTCTTCGACATCGCTGAAATTTACGACAGCAAGGGGAAAAAACTCGCTGAATCGCTGACCGAAGAGGGAACCGCAGTGGAGTCGTCGCTGCCACATCATGGTGTCCCAAACTACACGGAGGCTTCTTACAAGAGTTTGAAATTGGCGGGAGATGTCTGGGTCTTGCGGGTGTTTGTTCCCCTTCGCAAGTTAGCCATCGATATGAGCTTGCCCATCACCGGCTATTTCGAGGGCGTGCGCGTCGTGCCGACATGGCAACGGAATCAAATTTTCACCAGTTCTTTGACGGTCGCCTTGATGGTCGGTCTGGCCTCTTTGTTCTGCGGCGCGGCGCTCTATCCAGTGGTGGTACATCTGTCGGCGGACAACGAACGCAAGGCGCGCGAAGTTCTCGACTCCCATATCTCGATGATGGAAGCGCTGGGCCGCGCCATTGCCAAGCGCGACTCCGATACCGGCGCCCATAACTACCGGGTGGCCTGGATTGCCGCCAGTATTGCCGAACGCATGGGCATCACGGGCAGTGCCATGCAGGCGCTGATTGCCGGCAGTTTTTTGCATGACGTGGGCAAGATCGGAATTCCGGATGCCATTCTGCTCAAACCCGGCCGGCTTGACGATGCGGAGTTCGTCACCATGCGGACCCATGTCGCGCAAGGCGAAGAAATTGTGACCGGCATGGGCTGGCTCGATGGCGCCAATGCGGTGGTGGCGGCGCACCACGAAAAATGGAGCGGTGCCGGCTATCCGCGTCAACTGGCGGGCGAAGACATTCCCCTGCCGGCGCGTATTTTTGCCGTGGCCGATGTGTTCGATGCGCTTTGTTCCAGACGCCCCTACAAGGAACCCATGGATTTTGATGCGGCGATGGCGATTCTGGAAAAAGATACGGGAACTCATTTCGATCCGGCCGTCATGGCAGTGTTTAGGCCGATGGCGCGAACCATCTTCGATCGGCTGGCCAACAGCTCCGAGGCCGATGCCCGGCAACTGCTGGAAGACCGCGTGCGTCAGCATTTCGAGATGTAAGAACTTGTCCGTAAATAAGTGCGACCCCCAGTTATTTACGGACAAGTTCTAAGCCGGCGCCGATAGACAATAGCGCCCATGCTGAAATTTGAACTTCTGGGCACCGACCCTGCTGGCACCACCCCGACCGGCGTTTACCCAGGCTCGCATGCTAGGCGCGGCCGTCTCACGCTCAACCATGGTGTCGTGGAAACCCCCATCTTCATGCCGGTGGGCACCTACGGCACGGTCAAGGGCGTCATGCCCAGCAGCTTGGAGCAGATGGGGGCGCAAATCATCCTGGGCAACACCTTCCATTTGTGGATGCGCCCCGGGCTGGATGTGATGGCCCGGTTCGGCGGTTTGCACCAGTTTGAGAAGTGGGACAAACCGATCCTGACCGACTCCGGCGGCTTTCAGGTCTGGAGCCTGGGCGAGATGCGCAAGATTTCGGAGGAAGGCGTCAGATTTTCCAGCCCGGTGAACGGCGACAAGCTGTTTCTGACACCCGAGATCTCGATGCAGATCCAGACCGTGCTGAACAGCGATATCGTGATGCAGTTTGACGAATGCACGCCTTATATTTCGGTCGAAGCCAAGACCAAGGGCCAGCTCACCACCGAAGCCGAGGCGCGCCATTCGATGGAACTCAGTCTGCGCTGGGCCAGGCGCTGCCAGGCGGAATTTGCCAGGCTGGAGAATCCCAACGCGCTGTTCGGCATTGTGCAAGGCGGCATGTTCGAGCACTTGCGCCAGCAGTCGCTGGAGCAACTGGTGGAGCTGGATTTTCCCGGCTATGCGATCGGAGGCGTCAGCGTCGGCGAGCCGAAAGACGAGATGCTGCGCATCATGGCGCACACGCCGCACCGCCTGCCGGCCGACAAGCCGCGCTACCTGATGGGCGTCGGCACGCCGGAAGACCTGGTGGAAGGCGTGGCGCAAGGGGTGGACTTGTTCGACTGCGTGATGCCGACCCGCAACGCGCGCAACGGCACCTTGTTCACGCGCTTTGGCGACTTGAAAATCCGCAATGCGCGGCACAAGACCGATGCGCGGCCGCTGGACGACAGTTGCACTTGCTATGCCTGCGCCGGCAGTTCCGGCGTGTCTTACACCCAAGGTGGTCGCACCGGTTTCAGCCGTGCCTACCTGCACCATCTGGACCGCTGCGGTGAAATGCTGAGCGCCATGCTGGCCAGCATTCACAACCTGCACTATTACCTGAACCTGATGCGCGAAGTGCGCGCGGCGCTGGACGCCGGACGCTTTGGCGCTTTTGTGGCGCAATTCAAGGTCGACCGGGCACGCGGGGTTTGATCCGGGTTATGCCGAGTGTCCCCGAATGTCGGCCACCGCAATGACTTCCATCTCCAGCCGCCCCCCCAGTGCCAGGCCGCTGGAACCAAAGGCACTGCGGGCCGGATACGGCGGCGTAAAGAACGTGGTGTAGACGGCGTTGAAGGCGCGCCAGTCGTTCATGTCTGCCAGCATCACGGTGCACTTGACGATATGCGCCATCGAGTAGCCATGCGCTTCCAGCGTGCTCTTGATGTTCTGCAGCGTCTGTCGCGCCTGCGCTTCAATGCCCCCGGGGGCCAGCGTCAAGGTGCCCGGCAGGTTACCCATCTGGCCGGACAGGTAAAGCGTATTCCCGACGCGCACGATTTCGGAGAACGGCAGGCCCAGCGCGGAAAACGCGGGGGAATTCAGAAATTCGACTGTTTTGTTTGTTGTTGGGGAATCGGTCATGGTCTGGTGTCGCTTTCGAATGAACTGCTTGTTGTGCCTGCTGTCGTGGCGCCACAGGTTAATGGTTGGTAAATACCGTCAGCACTCCGGTATAGCCGTACAAATGGTTGTGGGCGATCTCGCCACCGGCAAAAAACCCCACCAGTGGCACATCGCCCAGCGCGCGGCGCACGATTTGCAGTTCGGCACTGGGGCCACCGAAATGCGCGCCGCCGCGCCCGGAACAACTGATGTAGATCGCGCCGGCGATGCCACGCGCCGGGTGGGGTGCCGACTCGGCGCCGGACGCCGCCAGCGCCATGGCTGCCTCGACCGGTAATTCTTCGGGCTCCAGTTCTTCCCGGATCTCGCTACAGACGCGCATCAGGTCGGCCTTGGCAGCCTGCGCATTGCGCTGACAAAACACCAGTTGCATGCCGGCTTCAAGCTGCTCCGACAGCACCACGCCGCGCCGCGCCGGGTCCAGACCAATGATGTGGCGCACCATCACGTCGCTGCCAAAGTTGCCGGCCCGATCGACCACCACAGCGTCCCGTGCGGCGCCGGCACGGCCGGCCGCCGGCGTCAAGCCGACCAGAGTGGCGCGCACCGCCGCCAGCGCCTGGCGCGGCTGGTCCAGCGAGACACCCAGGTCGCGCAGCATCACATCCAGCGCCGGTTCCTGGTCCAGTTGGGTAGCCACATTGCCCTCGGCGGCGCTAAGCCGATGCGCTATCGACACCGGCAAACAGCCTTGCGTGACACGCGACACCAGGCTCACTCGCTCGCCAAATGCGACACCGCTGAGACCGCCGCTGAAAACGCCGGTGGCGGCGCCTTGCCCTTTGATGTTGCCATTGCCACCGACCGCAAATTGCACCCTGCGGGCACGACTTGAGGACAAACCGCCAAACAGATAGCCCGATGTCGTGCGAGACGCCATTTCTTCAATCAGTTCGCTCAGGTCGGGCGTCTCGGGATCGACGTGAACCAGGGCGGTGTGGGCTTCAAAACCCAGGCCCAGTGGCGCCACGCCGGAGAACACCCGGTACTGGTCGGAGGGCAGCTCGCACAACATCAGCGCCAGCGCCGGCGCATCAAAATACTCCACGTTGTTGGCGGCAATGCCGATGCCCACAGTGCCCGACCAATCGGTAATGTCGGGCAATTCGGCGCTCAGGTGGTCCAGAATCTCCTGTGCCTGCGCTGCGTAGTGGTCGGTGATGTAGAGCAGGGCCAGGGTCGGGCTGCCGGCATAAGCGTGCAGCGCCATCTGGGCGCGCACTTGCGCCAGCACCAGGCCGGCGGCCATGCGCCACTGGGGGTGCGTGGCATGGCCGTAGGGAAACAGCTTCATGGTCGATCGAAATTGCGGCCCACGCGTCAACGGCCGCGAACGGTTTTTTTGACGACCTTGCTGGCCGTGGTCCGCCTTTTGACGGCGTTCGAAGCTGCCTTTTTGGTTGCTTTAACGGCTTCCTTGGCAAAACCGGCCGCCATGTTTTTGGTGACGTCGATGGCAGTGTTCTTGCCCACATCCTTCATCGCGCTGGCAGCAATTTGCTGAAACTGCTGCGTCAGCGAACCCCATAGCTGTAGCGGGTCCACCATCCCGACGGCGGCGCTGGCGGCGGGCTTGGCTGCCTTGCTTACTTTCTTGGCAACGGCTTGCGCATCGGCCGCCACCTCGGAGATGCTCTGGGCGGTGGAAGCGGCTTTGTCGGAAACCCGTTGTACACCCGAGAACACGGTATCGGCGGCCTTCAGCTTGAGGGCATTGGCCATGTCGCCGATATTGAAATTCATGCCCTTCAAGGTCGCCAAGGTCATTTTTTGCACCTCCAGCGCCTGCACCGTGGCGCCCAGCGCTTTGGAGTTTTGCTCCAGCCAGAAATGCACGGTCTTGAGCTCCTCGATGCGTTTTTCCAACTCCTCCAGATTGAGCGTGGGCGCTATCCAGTTGGCCAGATTGGGCATTTGCGGAATATTCTGGCTGGCCCCCTTGGCCAGGTTCTGGAGAAAGTCAAAACCAGGGACGAATTTGCCGAAACCGGAATTTTGTGAATCGCTCATAGCATCTCCAAAGGGATTGAGGGAACTGTCAGCATTGAACTGATGACAGCTTACCCCAATGCGGACCGGATGGCGATGGCGTCAGAACTTCAAGTTGACAGCGGCGTAGAGGGAACGCCCGGCACCCGGCACCGCAACACCCCAGGCTTTCGGGTTTTGCCCGACATAGGCGCCGCCCAGTGGGCTGGCGTAGAACTTGTCCAGGAGATTTTCGATGCCGACGTCCAGCCGAAGCTTGTCCCACTCGTAGCTGCTGCGCAGGTTCAGCAAAGCATAGCCGGCGGTCTTGATTTCGTTGCGAACTTGCGAAGTGTCCGACTTGGCACTCACGAATTGCGCCTCCAGGGTGTTGGACCAAGCGCCCAGACGCTGCGACAGCGCCAGTTTCGCGTTCAAGGGCATGATGTTGTACAGGTTGTCGTCGCTGCTGCTGTTCTTGCCCTTGACATAACTCAGCACGGCGCTGGCCGTGAAGCTGCCGTAATCCTGGCTGCTCACCAGTCGCCGGTGGCCCGAGACATCCAGGCCGTAGAGTCTGGCGCCCTGGTTGGCAAAACTGAGGTTGACGAACTTGTCGTTGCGCGCCGGGCAGGTCTTCCCGACCACCGCGCAGGGCACCGCATCGATGTAATCCTGGATGTAGCTGTAGTGCGAAGTGACTTGCAATTCCCACTGCTGGCGTGCGGCGTCATGCCAATTGACGCCGGCGCTGAGGGTGTTGGCCAGTTCCGGCTTCAGGTCCAGGTTGCCGACATAGCCATTGGCGTCGCCGCTCCAGTTGATCATGTTCATGACCATGTTGTTGTTGGTTGACCAGGCAAAGCGCTCGTACAGGTTGGGCGAACGGGTCTTGTGCGAAATGCCGGCTTCCCAGGTTTTTTCGGCATCCGGGGTGTAGCGCGCCAGCGCGGAAAAGTCGATGTTGTTGTCGGTTTTCTGGTGTTCCAGGGCGTTGAAGGCGCCCGGGATGGAGGCCGGATCGGCCGGATCGCCGTAGCCCATCATGCCGCCCATGCTGTTGTAGCCTTGCACCTTGCCGGCATCCATGCGCAGGCGGCTGCCGCGCACACCTATTTGCGCCAGCCACTGCGGAGTCCAGCGGGTCTCCCATTCGCCGAAAACATCCAGCCGATCACGTTGGCCGTCCCTGATGTTCCAGAACTTGTCGGGCGACATCATGCCGACGCTGGCACTCACCGGGTCCCACCAGTCGTTCAGGCGGTAGCGCTGGAACTCGCCGCCGAGCTTGAGCGTGTCGCGTTCGGACAGCACAAGGTCGGCCTTGATCGTGACACCGGTGTTTTTTCCCTCGGTGTCCATCGGCATGCCCAGGGAGGTCGGGGAGGACAACTTGTTCTCCAGAAAATTCATCGTGTGCCGCGTATTTTCCTGGTACACGCGGGCCTCCAGAGTGCCCCACAGGTATTGGCCGGTATAACGGAGATTAGCTTGCTGGCTATCGTTGCGGGTCATGTCCATGCGCTGATTCGGGAACCCCTGGTAGGGGATGTTCTGCTGCCCCAGCTTCAATTCGAGCAGATGCTTCTCATGCCGCAGCGCCAGTCCCAGCGACTGGTTTTCAGACTTGTAGAGGGAGGAGCCGACTTCCTTGGGCCCCGGCACCTTGACCGTGGTGCCGGCCGGCAGGGACGACTTGAAAGCCTCCGCCGTCTCGTAGTTGGCGGCCTGCGTGGTGGCAGCGCTGTAGTTCAGGCTCACCGTCTCGCTGGCCAGCGTCAGCGCCAGATTGCCGCCTTTGGCGCCGCCATTGCCGCGGTAAAAAGCGCCGGCCTGGCCTTTCAGCAATATACCCGCGCCGGCCTTGGCAAACTCGCTCGCCGCGGAGTGGACCACGATGGCGCCCCCAATGCTGTCGCCACCGACACTGACCGGGGTGATGCCGGTAAACACCTGGATGCTGCCGATCTGGCTGGGATCGATGTAGGAGAGGGGCGGATTCATGTGGTTGGCGCAGGCCGAGATCAGGTCCATGCCATCGACCTTGATGCGCAACCTGTCATCGGCCAGGCCGTGGATCGCTGGCAAACTGGAAACGCCACCGCCGCCATACAGGCTGACGCCGGGAATATCGCTCAGCAGGCGAGCGCTGTCGCTGCTGCTGGGCCTCTTGCCGACCAGGCTGGCCTGGTCCAGCAACAGGCTGCCAACCGGCTGCTGGTCGAGTTTGGCGTCGCTGACCGTGACCAGGGGCAGGGTGACGGTTTTCTCGTCGGCCGCTGTCGCCTGAGCACAGAGCAGGCTGGCGGCCGGAAAAGCCAGCGCCAGCGACCAGGGCAGGACACGGAGTTTTGGAATTGACATGGGGATACCTTGTTACGTTTTTTCGCCTGACAGGCGCAATGAGGAAAAAAATGAGGGCCGCGCCATGCTTGATCGAAGCACGTCGAGCAGCGCAGCGCACCGCACTTCAAGGCGGCAACGCTAGGAGTTCAGGGGATCAGAAACCGTCAGGCGGCCCACGCGGCGGCGGCAGAGGCGCGACATGGGTAAAGAAGAAAAATACCTGCCGGACCGTGGGCGCCTCGGGTTCGCCTGACACTAAGAAGAGGTGAACTAAAGAGTGCGGCGCAGGCAGCACACGGTCTGTCGATAGCAGGCAAAACGGGCAATGCACCAAGGTGGGGGCGGATTCCTGCCCGTCAGGGGAATCCGCCGCAACATCGAGTGCCACCCAACGCGGTCCGCTGCTGGTGCAGACCTCGGTCCAGCCCTGTGCGTCGCCGCGCGCCAAGGCAACCGCGTGCGACAAGCTGGGAGCCGTGGCACCGAACAGCGCAATCAGCAGCGCCAGCCACACCACCAAGGGGCGGCGCAACTGGGCGAAATGCGGCAGCGGCGGCATCAGTTCAAAGCGGGCTGGGGGATGGATGGGTCAGCGGCTCGGCTCAGGGCTTGTGCTTGCTGTGGTCCATGGCCGGCATGTCGCCTACCTTGGCCCCCGGCGCGCTGCTTGCGACGGGCACTTTGAGGTCCACTTTGCTTTCCGCGCCCTTGGCATCCTTGAACACCAGGGTCAGGGCCACGCTGCTGTCTTTCACCAGGGGCGCCTTCAGGTCCATCAGCATGACGTGGTAGCCACCGGGCTTGAGTTCCACCGTCTGGCCAGCCGGAATATCCAGACCCCCGGCAACGGCGCGCATTTTCATGACGTTGCCTTCCATCGTCATTTCATGGACTTGCACCACCCCTGCGACGGGCGAAGAGGCGCCGACCAGTTTGGCGCCGTCCCTGGCGCTGATTTTCATGAAGGCGCCGCTGGCTTTCTGGCCCGGCACCGAGCTGCGGGCCCAGGCGTCCTTGATCTCTATGGTTTGGGCATGAACGCTGGCGCAGGCCAGCGCGGCGATAAGGGTCAGTGCTTTGAGTTTCATGGTTTTCCTTGCTTGCTACAAATAAACGAAAGGCGACGCCGACGCGCCGGTGCGGCGGCCGAGCCGGTCCCCTGAGGGGCAGCCCCCAAAGGGGCCAATAAAACACGGCTCCAGCCCCGGTGCAACGGGCCTGAGGTGTTGTCAGCTCAACAGTTCAGGAGAAAGCCGGAGGACCGCGCGCCGGTAGCGGCGCCGCAGTGAGGGAGGCTATGTGGGCCGCCGGAATGCTGCGCAGCACATGGGCCAAGGCTTGCGCCGGCTCCCCGCTCCAACCCAGCAGCGGCGGCGGTGGCGCATTGCCGCTGGCGCACAAGGAGCAATCCAGCGTGTGCAAGGAGACCACCTTGCCGCCGCCATCCGTCTTGACCAGCAGTTTCATCAGGCCCGAGGCGGAGCAGATCAGTTCCACGCCCTGCGGCTTGACAATCGGCGAGGCCATCGCCACCCCGACCGACAAGGCGAACCAGGCCAGCACCAGGCGGGCGATCAGGTGGGCATTGCGCAGGGTTTGCATTGGTGGGATTATTACCGATGGTGCGGTGGAGCCAGGACGTGGCTGATGCGCAAGGCTGCGTGACAGGCCCTGGCCCTTCCTCAGCTTTCGATTTTCGCTTGACTTCCATCAAACATGCGAACTGTTCGGCAGCGCATGATGAAACGTCACAACAATGGAGAACTTCCTCATGAACACAAGAAACACAGCCCCGTTCCAAAAACAACTGTTGGCCCAGCGCGCCAATTTGCTGGAGCAACTGGCCAATCTGCGCGGCGGTACCGTCGGCCGCGCCGAGGCTTCAGCCGAGCACTTCGAGCGTGCGGAGGATTCCGAGGCACAACTGAACAGCGCCCGCGACCTGGAATTTGCAATGGATGAACGTGAAACGGCGGAACTCAGGCTGCTGGACGCCGCCCTTGAGCGCATCAAGGCAGGCACTTATGGCCAGTGCATCGATTGCGGCGTGGACATTCCCGCCGCCCGACTCCATGCGGCACCTGAAGCGCCGCGCTGCATCGTCTGTCAGGGGAAAATGGAGCAGTGATAGCCGCTTGCCCTGCTATCCTGCTGGCATGAATTACACCTTTATCTCGGCCACCATCCTGCTGATTTTGATCACCGACCCGATCGGCAATATTCCGATCTTCGCCAACGCGCTCAAACACGTGGCGGTGGAGCGCCGGGCCCGGGTCATTTTGCGCGAGGTCCTGATTGCTTTTGGCCTGCTGCTGACCTTCATGTTTGTCGGTAGCGGCTTTTTGCGGGTGATGAATTTGAGCGAACTCTCGCTTCAGATCGGGGGCGGCGTGATTTTGTTCCTGATCGCGCTGCGCATGATTTTCCCACCACCGAGTTCGGAGACGGCGGAAGTGCTGGGTGAGCCCCTGATTGTTCCGCTGGCCGTTCCCGCCATTGCCGGACCGTCGGCCCTGGCGACCGTGTTGCTGCTGGTCTCGCAGGCGCCGGAACGGCGCCTGGAATGGATTGCCGCACTGTGCGTCACCATGGCGGTGAGTGCCATCGTACTGGTCTTGGCGGAGCGCATCCAGCGCGTCGCCGGCGACCGCTTCGTGGTCGCGCTGGAACGCTTGATGGGCTTGGTGCTGGTGGCAGTCGCGATTGAAATGATGCTGCGCGGGATCAAAGTCTTTGCCAAGCAACTGACCGGGCTGTAGCTATTCATCACGACAATCGGTTGGGGACGGAGCTTGTTGGCTTCTCGCCTAACGGCGGTCTGTCCCGCAAGATCAAACTATCGGTTGAGAAAAGCAAACGCCCCCGGCTGTTAACCGAGGGCGCCTTGAAGAACTCTGCCAGATTCGAATCAAGCCATCAGGCGGTTTTGGTGGCCAGCAGCGCCTTGCCACCAACCCACAGCAGCATGGCCGTTCCGACAAAAGGCAGTGCCACCGCGTAGACCAGACCGATGAAGGGTGCTGCTACGAACAGCGCCACGTTCTTCACGTTGCTGATCGCCTTGCGGCCCGCCGGCATTGCATTCAAAGCCTTCCAGCCGGTCCAGGCCAACATCGCCAGCCCGACCAGGGGCAGCATCACCGCATACAGCAGGCCAATGAAGGGCGCCGCCAGAAAGAGCGCAATGTTCTTGATCCGGCTTTCCTCTTCCAGCACCTCGACCTGCACCGGCTCGACCGGCCGGGCTGCCACTTCTGGCGCCAGCAGCGCAGTCGGCTCGCGCAGCGCATGGGCGGCACTCTCCTCGATCATCTCGGGCGAGAGTGGCTTGCGCATGAAATCCGAGACCCCGGCCGCCTTGGCCCTGACCTCATTCTCGGTCGTGCCATAGCCGGTGATGATGACCACCGGCGTCCAGGGCTGACTGGCCTTGACCCGCTCGGCCAACTCGACGCCGTCCATGCCGGGCATCTTGATATCGGTGAAGACCACATCGAAGGCCTGCTCGCGAATCTGCTTCAAGGCCTCGTGGGCATTCTGGGCGGTTGTGACGATGTAACCTTTTTTCGACAAAACACGATTGAAACTCTTCCCAACCACAGCGTCGTCATCGACAACCAGAACTTTACGCAGTGCACTCATGATATTTCTCCTTCAACGAACTTGGAACCAGACTGCCAAGCTATAAGCATTACCCATGCCAGCCATTTATCTTGGAGAAAAGTCTATGAATATCAACGAGTTAGCGCTGATTGAAGGAAGCGCAGAGGGGCTTTGACCGACTCCGTCACGGACTCAAGTACATGGATTTTGTACATAGAATTTCGGCACTTCTCCGGTAACGCTGAGAAACGTCAAGCAAATCAACACGTTACGGAGTTCGTGCGGGAATAGTTTCCTTGTACAGCGGCTGGAGCATAAAAAAAGGCCTCCCGAAACGAGAGGCCCCTGGCGGCGGATCGAAAGAAATTACTTCTTGCGTGCGGCGATGGCCTTCTCTGCCGCGTTGACCAGATCGACGCCAACAGTCACCTTCCATTTGTCATAGACCGGGCGGGTCGCCTTGACGAAGGCATCGCGCTCGGCGGTGCTCAGTTGCGTCACGGTCACGCCCATGGCAGCGATGTCCTTGAGCAGCGGCTTGTCAGCCTCGACCAGGCCTTTGCGGGCCACGGTAATCTCCTGTTTGCCTGCGTCCAGCGCGGCTTGCCGCACAATGGCCTGATCGGCGGCGGTCCAGGAACTCCAGATTTCCTTGTTGACCACGAACACCAGCGGGTCGGCCACGTAACCCCAGGTGGTGACGAATTTCTGGCCCACGGTATGCATCTTGAGGATGGTGAACAGGAACAGCGGGTTCTCCTGGCCGTCCACCGCGCCGCTGGAAAGTGCCGGTTGCGCGTCGGCCCAACTCATCTGGGTCGGATTCGCGCCCAGGGCGCTGAACATGTCAGCGAAGATGGGCGAGCCAACCACCCGCATCTTCATCCCTTTCATGTCATCGGGCGACTTGATCGGCCGCTTCGAGTTGGTCACTTCGCGGTAGCCGTTCTCGCCCCAGGCCAGCGGCATCACGCCCGATTTGTCCAGGGTCTGGAAGATCTGCTTGCCGACTGCGCCCTGGGTCAGCGCATCGATGGCGGCGTAGTCGGGCATCAGAAAGGGCAGCGAGAACAGGTTGAGCTCCTTGACCTGCGGCGACCAGTTGATGGTGGAGCCGACAGCCATGTCGATCACGCCCTGGCGCAGTGCACTGAACTCGCGTGTCTGGTCGCCCTGGATCAGCGAGACGCCGGGGTAGAGCTTGATGTTGATGCGGCCCTGCGTGCGTTCCTTGACGAGGTCGGCCCAGACCTTGCCGGCCTGGCCCCACGGCGTCGGCGGCCCGAGCACCAGCGACATCCGGTATTCGGCCTTGTAGGCGGTTTGCGCAGTCGCAGCGACCGAGAAGGTGCCCAGCGCCGCCGCCGCGGCCAGCAGGCCGAGAAGGGTTCTGCGGAATTTCATAGTGGAAGTCTCCTTAAAAAAAGCAAAAAATCGACCCGGTTCAATAGCCCAGATAGCGTGGCAGCCAGAGCGCGAGCTCGGGCCAGACGATCACCGCCACCATCACCAGGAACATCGAAAACAGCATCCAGCCAACCCAGCGCACGGTTTCCTCCATGCGCACGCCGGCGATGCGGCACGACACCATCAGGTTCACCGCCAACGGCGGCGTGAACTGGCCCAACGCCACCTTGAGCGTGAGGATGACGCCGAACCAGACCGGGTCCCATTTGTAGAACTGCACGATGGGCCACAGCAGCGGCACGAAAATCAGGAAGATCGAGACGCCGTCAAGGAACATGCCGACCGTGATCAGCAGCAGAATCAGCAGCGACAAAACACCGTATTCACCGAGTCCCGAATTGACGATGGCGCGGGTCACGGGGTCGATGACGCCCAGGGTGGACAGGGAATAGGCAAAGATGCCGGCCAGCGACACCACCAGCAGGATGATGGCGGAAAGCTCGCCCGACTCGCGCAGGATGACGAACAGATCCTTGACCTTGATGGTGCGATGGATCGCCATGCCGACGAACAAGCCGTAGAACACGGCTACCACGGCCGCCTCGGTCGGCGTGAACCAGCCGGCGCGCATGCCGCCCAGGATCAGCACCGGCGCCGCCAGACCCCAAGTGGCTTCCTTGAAGCTCTGCCAGAAGGGAGGCCGCGGCAGGCTGGCTTCGAGCGCGCCCATCTTGTGCTTGCGCGCCAGCAGCACCGTCGGCACGATCAGCGCCAGGCCGGCCAGCACGCCAGGAATCATGCCGGCGGCAAACAGCGCCGGCACCGAGGCGCCGGGCACCAGTACCGAGTAGACGATGAAGGCCACCGAAGGCGGAATCAGAATGTCGGTGGCGGCCGCGGCACCGACCACACTGGCCGAAAATGCCGCCGGGTAGCCGGCACGTGACATGGCGGCGATCATGACCGCGCCCACCGCCGCCGCGTTGGCCGGACCGGAGCCCGAAATACCGCCCAGGAACATGGCCACCAAAATCGCCACCAGCGGCAGCATGCCGGGGCCGCGGCCGACGATGGCGATGGCGAAGTTGACCAGCCGCAAGGCGACCCCTGAACGGTCGAAGATGGAGCCCACCAGCACGAACATCGGGATTGCCAGCAACGGGTATTTGCCCAGACCGGCGTAAAAGTTCTGCGGCACCGCCAGCAAGCCGAACCACAAGGCATCGGTGTTGGCCAGCGCGATGCAGGCGGCGCCGGCCAGACCCAGCGCCGCGCCTATCGGCACGCCCAGCAGCATCATGACGACGAAGGCGACAAACAGCAGGGTCGGGATCATGCTCTACGCCCCCGGCGGATGAACAGGCCCAGGGCGCGTCCGGCAATGGCCACCGACATCACCGGCAGCCAGATCGTGTACCACCATTGCGGCACGCCAATGCCGGGCGAGGTTTCGCCGAAACGGATGTCGTCCCACACCATGCGCGTGCTGAGTGCGGCGATCAGGGCAAACAGCAGGAACACCATGATGGCGCCAAAGCGCGCCAGAGCGCGCTGGCGCGCTGGCGAGCCGCTGTCGGCAAAGTATTCGATGCGAATCTGGCGATTGCGCGCCACCGAGGCCGAGCCGGCCACCAGCGCCAGCACAATCATCAGGAAAACCGAGAACTCCTCGGTCCAGGCGAAGGACTGACTGGTGAAGTAGCGCACCAGCACATTGCCGAAGGTGATCAGTGCCAGCAGTCCCATGACGATGACGGTAAGCCAGTCCTCGATCTTGAGCGGGATGACGGTGACCTCATCCTGCGCCGCGGGATCCGGCACTTCGACGGGTAGATGGGTGGGTTCGTGAAGATGGGGCATGGGGCGAAGGGGAAGAGGTTAGAGGTGAAGGAGTGCACCAGGTATCAGGAGATACCCTTGTTAAGTTGAAGATTTAAGCATCGCGCGCACTGCGGCGGCAACGTCCTCGGCGCTGATGCGCGATTGCGCTTCGAGCACCGGCGCATAGCCGACCGGAATGCGCGGCGCGCCGAGGCGCTTGACCTTGCAGCCGGTAGCCTCGGCGGCGCTGGCCGCAATCTCGGCGCCAAAGCCGGCCACCTGCACCGCCTCGTGCACCACCAGCAGATTCTTTGTTTTGGCGCAGGAGTCAAGCACGGCATCGCGGTCCCAGGGCCAGATGGTGCGCAAGTCGATCAGCTCGACCTCCATGCCTTCCCTGGCGAGCTGTTCGCAGGCACTGGAACAAGCCTGTACCTGTTTGCTCCAGCTCACCAGTGTGAGGTGTGCGCCGGTGCGCAAGGTGTTGGCGCGGCCCAGCGCCACGGCGTGGGATTGATCCACCCCGCCGGTCAGTCCCCACAGCGTCTTGTGCTCCATGTAGACCACCGGGTCGCCGCTGGCAAGCGCCGAGCGCAGCAGGGAGTAGTTGTCTTGCGGCGTCGCCGGGCAGACCACCACCAGGCCCGGCAAGTGGGCAAACCAGCTCTCCAGCGATTGCGAGTGCTGCGCCGCCGAGGCGTCCCAGATGCCGATCGGCATACGCGCCACCAGGGGCACACGGCCCTGGCCGCCGAACATGAAACGGTTCTTGGCGGCCTGGTTGACGATCTCGTCCATGCCGCACAGCGCGAAGTCGACCACGCGCATCTCGACCACCGGACGCAGCCCGGCCAGCGCCATGCCAACGCCGGCCCCCATGATGGCGGCCTCGCTGATGGGCGTGTCGATCACGCGCTGGGCACCGAACCGTTGCTGCAAGCCCTGGTATTGGCCGAAGATGCCGCCACGGCCCACGTCCTCGCCGATCACCACCACATTGGCGTCGGCTGCCATCTCGTGCTGTAGCGCCAGCGCCGCGGCCTGCGCGTAAGTCATCAACGCCATTGGCCGGCTCCCGTGGTCTGGACGTCGGTGAAGGCGGCGGCCGCTTCCGGCCAGGGCGCGGCCTCGGCGACCCTGAGTGCCATGGCGACTTCCGCCGTGGCTGCCTGCTCGATGGCGTCGAGCTGCCGGGCCTCGGTGCCGGGCAGGCTCAGGTACTGAGCGCGGGCCCGGGCAATCGGGTCGGTCTTCAAGGCGGCCTGTAGCTCTTCGGGTTGGCGGTAGGCCGCGAGGTCGACAGAAACATGGCCCTTGACGCGGTAAGTGATGGCATGCAGCAGGCGCGGGCCGTTGCCAGAGCGTACCTGCTGCACCAGTTCAGCCGCGCTGGCGTGCACCGCCAACACATCGTTGCCGTCCACTTGAACCGCCACAATGTCCAGGCTCAGGGCGCGCGCCGAAGCACCGGCGCCGGCCGTCATCGGTCCACTGGCCGTGGTGGCACTCCAGCGGTTGTCTTCGCAGACGAACAGCACCGGCAACTGATAGACACGGGCCCAGTTGAGGGCTTCCAGAAACGGTCCCCGGTTGATGGCGCCGTCGCCAAAGAAACAGACCGTGATGCCCTGGCGTCCTTGCAACTTCTGCGCATGCGCGGCACCGACGGCAATCGGCAGGCCGGCGCCCACCACGCCATTGGCGCCCAGCATGCCGACAGAAAAGTCCGCAATGTGCATGGAGCCGCCCTTGCCGCCATTGGTGCCGCCGGCCTTGCCGAACAGCTCGCACATCATGCGCTGCAAATCGGCACCCTTGGCCAGGGTGTGACCGTGGCCGCGATGGGTCGAAGTGAGGTAATCGTCGTCTCGCAGATGGGCGCAAACGCCGGCCGGCACGGCTTCCTGCCCGGTGGAGAGGTGCAGCGGCCCGCGTACCTTGGCGCTGCCATCGGCCGCCTTGCCGTAGGCGCTGACGCCGCCCTGGCTGGCGGCCTCGGCCGCGTTTTCGAAGGCGCGAATGCGAACCATGGTGCGGTACAAGTCCGCCAAAGTTTGTGCTTTGTCCCTCAAGCTGTCTCCGCTGTCATAATTAAAAGTGAGCCCGCATTGTATGAGACGGGTAGGCCATTCAAGCGCCTCAAGCCAGGCGTCAATGAGCTGCTTCAGCCGGTTCGCGCTGCCACCGGAATAAGCCGGGGTGCACTGATGGCGTGCGACGAAAAGCAGTTGACGGTGGTGCGATCCGTGTCTTTGGTTTCACAGGAAATGTTGGTCAATGAAACGTGTCAATCCGGGGGTGTCGTTCAAGGTGCTGGCATCTCTTGGCGTCGTTGTACTGTGGGTCCATCTGATCCTGCTGCAGGGTCTCCCCATGACTTTCGGTTCGATGCCAAGCGCGCCAAGCCGCGCTTTCAGCACGCGTGCCATCGAGTTCCCCGCCACCGGGCAGCCCCCCGCGCAACCAACAGTCCGACCAGCGGCGGCAAAACCGATTCAAAGCAGGCCGCCAGTGCCGACCCGGGTCGAGCCGGAAAGTCCGGCTGCCGCCACCTCGGCCATCGGGACGGTCAGCGAAGAGGCGACGCAACCGCCGCCAGTCAGCGTGAACGATGACGCGGCTTCAAGTCGCCCGCCAGAGGCGCCACCCCAGGACGCCGCCAGCGCCGACGCCGATCCACCGGCCGCCGTGCCGCGCCCGCCGGGCGAGCGGCCGGTCGCTCCAAGAAGCTACAAGGTACCCGGTTCGGTGCGACTCCAGTATGAGGTCAAAGGGAACAAGTTTCCCTACCGCCTGAGCGCCGAAATGGTGTGGCAACAAGATGGCGACACTTATGACGCCAAGCTGGCATTCAGCGCCGGTTTTCTGCCGGTCCTGCTGCAAACCAGTCGCGGAAAGATCACTGCGGAGGGGCTGGCCCCGTCGCGCTATTCCGACAAAAGGCGCAGTGAAGTCGCGGCTCACTTTGTGCGTGAGCAAGGCAAGGTTGTTTTCAGCGCGAATACACCCGACGCACCTCTGCTGGCCGATGCGCAGGACCGCTTGAGCATCATGGTGCAGTTGGCCAGCATGATCGCCGGCGACCCCGGCCACTACCCGGAAGCCACCACCATAGCGCTTCAGACCGTGGGACCACGCGCTGCCGATACCTGGCTTTTTACCGTGGGGGGCGAGGAAACACTGACACTGCCGGGGGGTGACCAGGCAACCCTGAAGCTGATGCGCAACCCGCGTCAGGAGTTCGACCAGAAGGTCGAGTTGTGGCTGGCCCCGGCACTGGGTTATCTGCCGGTGCGTATCCGGATCACCGAGGCCAATGGCGACTTCGTCGACCAGCAGTGGCTGGCCAGCGAGCCCTAGCAGCCTGTCGGGCTTGGAACGCACCCACGTTCCAGGCCCGACAGGCTGCTGGATGTGAACAGACCCTGGAGCTTGCTGCTCTTGAAATTGGACGCTGCGCTGCCACCTGCATGCCAAGGACAATTGAGAGATAATTAACCATGCACACGCTTTATGACTCTGACACCTATTCGGTGACACATATGCTGGCCAATGCAGTGGCGGCGGACGCCTCCTGCGAGGTCGATGGTCAGCGCGTCGAACAGGTGTTGTTGGTGCCCACTTTGGCGCGCCACGGCTTCGAGATCGTCGACAAGCGCGCCGGCAAAGAGGTCTATCTGGACGGCTCGTGGGCCGAGTTGTTTCAGCAGCACATTTCCGCCTGGCAACAAAATACCCCAACCCAGGAAGAGGTCGAGGACACACTGGAACAGTACGCCGAGCTGGCGCAAAACCCGGTGGTGGTTCACTGACAGGCCAGACGCCAGCCGGCACAAGCTCTTGATGACCGTCAGACGCCTCTGGGCGGTGGTACTGACAGTTGGCTTGGCCGGCTGTGCCCTCCCCATTTCACCCACCTCTTATACCGACGCCAGTCGAATCCAGCGCCTGGGGCAATTGCTGCCCGCTGATGCGATCCTGCTCGGCGAGCAACACGATGCGCCGGACCACCAGCAGGCGCAGCGGGTGGTGGTGCAAGCGCTGATTGCACAGCACGCCTTGGCCGCCCTGACGCTGGAGATGGCCAGCCAGGGTCAGTCGACGCTGCATCTGGCGCCCGACGCCAGTGAAGAAGCGGTGCGCGCCGCCTTGCAGTGGAACAACCAGGGCTGGCCCTGGGCCGCCTACGGTGCCACGATCATGACTGCCGTCAGGGCCGGCGTGCCGGTGCTGGGTGCCAACCTGCCCAACGCGCGTTTGCGCGAGGCGATGGCGAACCAGGAACTGGAGACACTGCTGAGCCGACCGGCGCTGCAAGCCCAGCAGCAAAATATCCGCCAGGGTCACTGCGAGATGCTGCCCGAGAGCCAGATCGCACCGATGACGCGGGTCCAGATTGCGCGCGACATGGCGATGGCGCAAACCGTCACCCAGGCGACCCGGCCCGGCAAAATAGTTGTTTTGCTAGCGGGCGGCGGGCATGTCGATCGCAGCCTGGGCGTGCCACTGCACCTGGCACCGACAATCAAGGCCAAAGCCGTGCTGATGCAATCGGAACAGGCGTCGGAAGATAAAAACAACGTTGCAAATTTCGATGCCATCTGGCCGGCCCAAGCGGCGCCCCCGGTCGACTATTGCGCAAAATTTGGCGCCACCCGGCGCCCACCGGCTTGAACTGATCCCCCCTCTCTGTCATGAATCCTTCTTACATTCTTACCCTGTCATGCCCGGACCGCCTGGGCTTGGTGCACGCGGTGTCCGGCTTTTTGGCCCAGCGCGGCGGCAACATCGAGGAGGCGGCCCAGTACAACGACCTGGATACCGGACTGTTTTTCATGCGGGTGCAGTTTGCCTGCGCGCAACTGACGCATGAGGAACTCAAGACGCAACTGGCCGCATTTGCCCAACCGTATCAGATGCAGTGGCGTTTGCACGCCCGTGCCGAGCCGATGCGCACGGTGATCATGGTCAGCAAGGAAGGCCATTGCCTGAACGATTTGCTGTTTCGCTGGAAGAGCGGTCTGTTGCCGCTGGACATCCGTGCCATCATTTCCAACCATCGCACGTTTTACCAACTCGCCGCCAGCTACAACGTGCCTTTTCATTACTTGCCGGTCAACGCCGCCAACAAGCTTCAGGTGGAGGCCAAGCAGCTGGAAATCATCCACGGCGAAGCGGCCGAATTGGTGGTGCTGGCGCGTTACATGCAGGTTTTGAGTGACGACCTGTGCCGCCAGCTGTCAGGCTCGGCGATCAATATCCATCACTCTTTCCTGCCCAGCTTCAAGGGCGCCAAACCCTATTACCAGGCGCATGACCGGGGTGTCAAACTGATAGGCGCCACCGCCCATTACGTGACCGCCGAACTGGATGAAGGCCCCATCATCGAACAGGACGTGGCGCGCGTGGACCACAGCAAGACGGTGGAAGACCTGACCACGCTGGGCCGTGATACCGAGAGCCAGGTGCTGGCGCGCGCCGTCAAATGGCACAGCGAGCACCGCGTGCTGCTGAACGGTCACAAAACCGTGATTTTCAAGTGATGGCGGGGCGCTGCGTGTAATGCGCGTGGCGCTTTTCCAGAAAAGCCCGAATCCCTTCCTGGGCGTCCGGCGTCAGGGCTGCCGAGGCCATTAATTCGACTGCCAGCTGGTAGGCCTGATCCTGCGGCAAGCCGACCTGCCGGTAAAAGCCCTGCTTGCCCATGGCTTTCGAGAGTGCGCTGCCACGGCTGGCGCGGCTGATCAGATCCAGGGTCGCGGCGTCCAACTGGTCGGCCGGCACGGCGCGGTTGATGAGCCCCCACTGGGCGGCGGTGGCGGCATCGATGGCGTCACCGGTCATTGCCATTTCCAGCGCCCGTTTGCGGCCAACACTGCGCGCGACGGCCACCAGCGGGGTGTGGCAGAACAGGCCACCCTTGCCGCCCGGTATTGCGAACGAGGCACTGTCGGCGGCAATCGCCAGATCGCAGCTCGCCACCAGTTGGCAGCCGGCCGCTGTCGCCAGTGCATGCACCTTGGCAATCACCGGTTGCGGCATGGCTTGGACGGCGTCCATCATGTCGGTGCAGACACGGAACAATTCGCGCGCCTGCTCCAGCGTGGCGCCAGCCATGTCGGCAAAGTTATGCCCGGCGCTGAAGACCGGGCCGTTGGCCGCCAGGATCACGCCCAGCGCGTCGCTGCGCGCCACTTCATGCAAAGCCTGCGTCAACTCCAGCATGACGTTCATGGCCAGGGCGTTGCGCTTTTCAGGGCGATTCAAGGTGATGGTGGTGATGGCACCATCGGATGAGAGCAGCAGGTGTTGGTAGTTCATGGAAACATTGTGGCAGTCCGGCCCGGCCTAGGCAAGCTGCGGCCGGTTGGCCATGACCTCGCCCAGCCGTATCGCGACGCCCGGTTGCCATGCCGGATTGAATTGCAGCGGGCCTTTGGGAAACAGCATGACCACCGTTGAGCCCAGCAGAAAGCGGCCCATCTCCTGGCCCTGGCGCAGTTGCACTCTCTGATCGTCGTAACGCCACTCGCGCAATTGCCCGCTGCGCTCCGAATTGACCACGCCATGCCACACCGTGGCCATGCTGCCGACGATGGTGGCACCGACCAGCACCAGCACCCACGGGCCGTGCCCGGATTCAAAAACACAGACCACGCGTTCGTTGCGGGCGAACAAACCCGGCACCCCGCGGGCGGTGGTCGGATTCACCGAAAACAAGTCGCCGGGCACATAAATCATGCGGGTCAAACGCCCGTCACAAGGCATGTGGATGCGGTGATAGTCCTTCGGACTCAAATACAGCGTGGCAAAGCTGCCGTCAGTGAATCGTGCCGCCAAGGCCGCGTCCCCGCCGACCAGCGCGGTACTGGAATAGTGGTGCCCCTTGGCCTGAAAGATCTGATCACGCTCCATCGCGCCAAACTGGCTGATGGCGCCATCGACCGGGCAAATCAGGTCGGCGCTGGCGAGCGGTCGGGCGCCCTCTTGCAAGGCACGGGTGAAAAAATCGTTGAACGTAGGGTAGCTGGCGATGTCCGGGTTGGCCGCCTCGCCCATGTTGACCTGGTAGCGTCGCACAAACCACGCTATCAGCCGCGTCGTCAGTTGGCCACCGCGGGCGCGCGCAATCCGCCCGGCCAACCTCGTCAACGCCTGTTTGGGCAGCAGGTATTGCGGCAGCACGGCAAGACGGTCGGACATGGATGGCTACCGGAGTTGGGAATGGCGCGGATTGTACCGAGCGCCATTCGGGTCAGGGCGCCGTCGGCAGTGTCCGCACATTGCGCAGCACCGGATGGCGCCAGGCCCACAGTGCCAGCGCCAGCGAACCCGTGCCACCCAGGGCCAAGGCGTAACGCAGGCCCAGATGTTCGCCCAGGTAGCCGCCCAGCAGGGCGCCAGGACCGGCCGGCAGCAAAATCAGCCAGCGCATGGTGCTGGTCATGCGCCCCAACAGCGGTTCCGGCGTCACCGCTTGGCGCAAGGCCAGAAAGTTGATGAAGATCAGCACCGCACCGGCGCTGAAACACAACAGCATGAAGACGAAGGAGGCGACGCCCCAGGGCCCCAGCGGCGCCAGTGCCAATTGCAGCCAGCCCAGGCCGCACACCGCGAAACCCAGAATCAGACAGGGGCCGGGGCCGACGCGGCGCGAGATGCGGTTGCCCAGGGTGCTGGCCACCACGGTGCCCAGACCCAGGCCCATGTAGCAAAGACCGACCTGGTGTTCGTTGAGTTCCAGGGTCCGGGTGGCGAACAGGATTTGCACCACCATGGCGCATTGATGGCACATCTGCCATAAACCGACCGCCGTGGCCAGGGACACCAGCATGCGGTGATCGGCGACAAAGCGCAGCCCGGCCCGCAAGTCACGCCAGAAGTGGGTGGCTTGCGTGGCAGCGCGGTTCTCCGTCACCCGCAAGCCGCGCAGAATCCAGACGCTGCCCAGCAGCAGCGCGGCATCGGCCAACAAGGCCAGTGGCGCCCCCACCAGCTTGATCAGGGCACCGGCGACGCCGGGGCCGGCGACTTCGGCACCGGACGAGGCCAGCGCATTCTTGGCATGCGCCTCCACCAGCCGCGCGCGTGGCACCACCTGGGTCAGCACGATTTGCGCCGCCGTGCCGGCCGTCACAAAGACGCAGCCGATGGCGAACGCCACGCCGTACATGAAAGGCATGCTGAGCCAACCCAGATACCAGCTCAGGGGCACACTGGCCAGCACCAGGGCGATGATGCCTTCGCCGACGACATAGACCGGCAGCTTGCGCACGCGGTCCAGCCAGACGCCGGCCGGCAACGACAGCAAGACAAAAGGGGCCAGTTCCATCGCCGTCAGAATCCCCATCTGCGACGGCGTGGCAGCCAGCAATACAGCGGCCGTCAAGGGCAGGGCCAGCATGGTGATCTGTCCGCCAAAGGAACTGATCAGGATCGAGGTCCAGAGCCGCCGGTAGGTGGCATCGCGCAGCAAATCCTTGGGTGGGAGCGCAGGCCAAATCGGCCGCCATTTCAGCCAAAGTCGGCGCCCTGCGCTGGCGGCTTTAGGCGGCATGGAGTCTCCGAGGGGTGTTTCCCGTCAATTGAGGGAAGTGTTGAAGGCCTGATTTTAGCCAGCGCTCAGGCCACCGATGGGTCCGCTGGCGCCGGCTTTGGGGGTGCCGGCGTAAATGTGACAATAACAGTCTGGCGGTCGGCCGCGGCGGCGAGTCTGGCCGACCCCTGCTTTTACAACCCTTGCTGAATTGACAATTGGAATCCACATGAATCCACCGAGCTTGCCGGAGCAACAGGAATTGCTGCACAGAGCGGAGCGCCAGGCGCAAGTGGTCAAGGAGCTGACCGCCTGTTTGCCGGCGCATGCGCTGCTGTGGCAGCAGGAGGACACAACGCCCTATGAATGCGATGGCTTGAGTGCTTACCGGCAGCGTCCGCTGGTGGTGGCGCTGCCGGAAACAAAAGAGCAGGTGCAGGCGGTACTGCGAACCTGCCACGCGCTGGAAGTCCCGGTGGTGGCGCGCGGCGCCGGCACCGGTCTGTCGGGTGGCGCCATGCCGCATCGCCTGGGGGTCACGCTGTCGCTCGCCAAGTTCAACAAGATCCTGAGCGTCGACCCGGCCAGCCGCACGGCGCGGGTGCAGTGCGGTGTCCGCAATCTGGCCATCAGCGAGGCCGCCGCACCACATGGCTTGTACTACGCGCCGGACCCGTCGAGCCAGATTGCCTGCACCATCGGTGGCAACGTGGCGGAGAACGCCGGTGGCGTGCACTGCCTGAAGTACGGGCTGACCCTGCACAATGTGCAGAAGATCAGCGGTTTCACGATGACCGGCGAGGCGGTTGAATTCGGCTCCGATGCGCTGGATGCAGCCGGCTTTGACTTGATGAGCATCGTCATCGGCTCGGAGGGCATGCTGGCCGTCACCACCGAAGTGACGGTCAAGCTGGTGCCCAAACCGCAACTGGCGCGTGCCATCATGGCCAGCTTCGACGATATCCGCAAGGCCGGCGACGCTGTCGCGGCGGTGATCGCCGCCGGCATCCTGCCAGCCGGTCTGGAGATGATGGACAAGCCGATGACCGCCGCCGTGGAAGACTATGTGCATGCTGGCTACGACCTGAGCGCCGCGGCCATTTTGCTGTGCGAGAGCGACGGCACGCCGGAAGAGGTGGCGGAAGAAATTGGCCGCATGAGCGAGCTGCTGCGCCGGCATGGCGCCACTGCCATCGCCGTCAGCAAGGACGAGGCCGAGCGGCTCAAATTCTGGAGCGGCCGCAAGAACGCTTTCCCGGCCAGCGGCCGCATCAGCCCCGACTACATGTGCATGGACTCGACCATTCCGCGCAAGCGCCTGGCCGACATGTTGCTGGCGATCCAGGCGATGGAGAAGAAATACCAGCTGCGTTGCTGCAACGTATTTCACGCCGGTGACGGCAACCTGCATCCGCTGATTCTGTTCGATGCCAACGACCCGGACCAGTTGCACCGCTGCGAGCTGTTTGGCGCCGACATCCTGGAAACCAGCGTCGCCATGGGCGGCACCGTGACCGGCGAGCACGGTGTCGGCATCGAAAAACTCAATTCCATGTGCGTGCAGTTTTCAGTCGCGGAAAATGAGCAGATGTTCGGCGTCAAGAGGGCTTTTGACGGCAAAGGCCTGCTCAATCCCGGCAAGGTGATCCCGACGCCGCAGCGCTGCGCCGAGTACGGCAAGATGCTGGTGCGCGGTGGCAAATTGAAGTTCCCGGAGCTGGAACGTTTCTGAAACTTTGTGGGACAGACCGCAGCTACGCGAAGCGAGCCAGCTCTGTCCTCAACTGATACCGGGATGTTGGAAGTCCACTTTGTGGGACGGACCAAGGCTACAGGAGCGCTGCGACTGAGCTTGCTCTGTCCTCAACACGAAGCGGGATGTTGGCTGCCCGCCTTGCGAATCTTGCTGGCAAACGGTTCGCTACCCTCGATCAGATGGCTAAGCCGGTTGGGTTCATTCGCCAATTGTCCACGACAATCACGTCAGTTCAACATGTTGACAATACCGCTGCAGCGCCTGAGGCGCTTGCGCACCGTATTGAAATCGCGACGACGGACAGCACGCAACCACTATTAGCGGAGACAACTGGATGAGCAACAACCTACCTGGTGATAACGCAAGCTACGACACTCCTGGCTGCGCCTATTGTCCGAGTACCGTCCGCGCTTGCCGAAAGGGAGAGGGGACGGAACGCGGTCCCGCCTATTGTCCGTCCAAGATCGACCCCGACGGCCTCGCCGCAGCTTGGGCACACTACGACGACCCGTTTACCAAACACGTGGCGCACATGGCGGCAGTGGTTGAAAGCGAAGGCTACTGCAAGTGGTCACGAGTGGAAGAGATCTGCGAGTTCGCGAAGAAGATGGGTTTTCGCAAGGTGGGGATCGCGATGTGCATTTCCTTTGTTGATTTGGCACGCGTATTCAGCGCGATTCTCGAGAGTCACGGCTTGGAGGTGACATCGGTCGCTTGCAAGAACGGCGGCGTGCCGAAGGAAGACATAGGTCTGAAAGACGAGGAAAAGATCATTCCTGGCAATTTCGAGCCAATGTGCAATCCAATCGCCCAGGCCGAACTGCTCAACCGCGCCGGCTGCGAGCTCAACGTGATCATGGGTTTGTGCGTGGGGCATGACAGCTTGTTCATCCGCAATTCTCGGGCACTGGTCACCACGCTCGTGACAAAGGATCGAGTACTGGCGCACAACCCGGTCGGCGCGCTGCATCTGGCGGATACCTATTTCAGCCGGGTTTGGGGTCCACACAAGCCGGACAGACTTCCAACCAAGCCGGCGAGAAACAAGCGCAACGTCTAGTGTCGAAAAGGGCCCCTGCGCACTACAGCCGGGTCAGAATTTTCCGATCATGCGGGTCATTTCCAGTCCGATCGGCAACATCGTACGATAGACAACTGACGCCGATTCGCGACAATCGGCGCTTTGCCGGTAAACGCCATGCAAACCAAGACCTTCTCCATCCTCCCTGTCCTCTTCGCAATCGCCGTGGGCGCCCTGGTTCCTAGCTCGGTGGCCTTCGCGGGTAAACACCATGCAACCAAGCCCGCGTCTCACAAGAAGGCCGCCGCCACCGTGAACGCCCCGCCGCCACTTGCTGCTCAGACCGCTTTGGCGGGCAGCCCGCCGGCGCTGCCCGCCAAGGCATGGCTGCTGATGGACTTCGACTCCGGCGAGGTGCTTGCCTCGGCCAACGCTGACGAACCGCTGCCGCCGGCGTCGCTAACCAAGATGATGACCAGCTACCTGGTCGAGCAGGCGCTGCGCTCCGGCAAGCTCAAGCAAACCGACCTGGTCTCGGTCAGTCAGAACGCCTGGTGCCGAGGTACGAGCAGCGAGTCGTGCATGTATCTGCCGCTGAACAGCCAGGCCACGGTGATCGACATCCTGCGCGGCATCATCATCCAGTCGGGCAACGACGCGTCCAAGGCGATTGCCGAGCACATGGCCGGCACCGAAGAGGGCTTTGCCAAGCTGATGAATGCCGAAGCCCTGCGCCTCGGTATGACGCACACGCATTTCGTGAACCCCACGGGCCTGCCCGACCCGGCGCACAAGTCGTCTGCGCGTGACCTCGCCATCCTGGCGCGCGCAATCATCCACGACAGCACTGACTATTACCCGATCTACGCGGAACACGATTTCAAGTACAACGGTATCAAGCAAGGCAACCGCAATGCCCTGCTCTACACCGATCCCACCGTTGACGGACTGAAGACTGGCCACACCGAAGAGGCCGGCTACTGCCTAGTCACCTCATCCAAGCGCAACGGGATGCGCCTGATCACGGTCATCCTCAACACCCACAGCGCTCAGGCGCGTGCAGACGAGACCCGAGCGCTGCTCGGTTGGGGCTTCAGCAACTTCGAAAAGGCCACCCCGATTCAACCGAACACAGTGGTCACGACGGCCAAAGTCAGCTTCGGCAAGGCAGATACGGTGGCCGCGGGTCTGGGAGCACCGTGGATGTTGACCGTGCCGCGCGGCCAGCAAGTGCAGACAACGGTGGAGCTCAAGGCGGGCCTGGAGGCGCCGGTGACCAAGGGCTCTGTGATCGGCAAGGTGGTCGCGACCTCGAACGGTAAGCCAATAGGCGAAGCCCCGCTCGTCGCGCAGGCCGATGTGGAACGCGCGGGCCTGCTGCTGCGCACCTGGCAGCACATGGCCAAGTTGCTCGGAAAGTGAACGCTGGCAGGCCAGCGCCAACCAAGCCAGTGATCGCACATATCGGGCCGGCATGCGGACGCGATTTTCGCGGGGAGACTGCGGACGCAGACGGCTGCTATCGACTTCCTATGGTCCTTCGCAGGAGCATGAGCCACAATCCGGGCATGAGCACGCCCAAACCCTACCTCAGCGAAACCGAAGCCCCAGGTCGCGCCGAGGTCGACGCCCTGCAAGGCCTGACCCTGCTTGAATTCGGCACAATCTGGTGCGGCCATTGCCGCGCCGCCCAGCCTGCACTTGTCGAGGTGCTGTCACAACACCCGCAGTGGCGCCACATCAAGGTTGAAGATGGACCTGGCCACCCGCTTGGGCGTAGCTACCGCGTCAAGCTCTGGCCCACGCTGGTGCTACTGCGTGACGGGCAGGAAGTAGCGCGCCTGGTGCGCCCCACGCAAACTGTCGACATCTCGGCCGCGTTGAATGTCGTATGACGTCGTCAAGGGGGAGCGCCGAAGTTTGTCGATTCCTGAGATTGCCTGATCTGATTGGCCAACCACAAAGCCGGTCTTGAAGTCAGCCTTCCAGACTTCGGTCATTGGGGAGCGCCTCCAGAGTGCCCAAAGCGGACACCGGCGCAGTCAAATCAGAAGTCTCTGATGGGTCGCGTGCTGCCCGACAGGTGAGGTCCTGTGATCGACTGCTCAGGCCGTTGGCGGGTACTCGGTTTGACGAACCAATCGCCACATTTCCGACCTTCGAGGGCATATTTGAACAGCCGGCTTGGAGCGAGCAGATCAGAGGGTTGAAGGTCGAGCGCGTATCTTGATGCGGCGTCGTCGTCGTCAATGACTGGCCTGAAACGCGGGTAACCCGCAGCTCAAGTTCGGCGCGTGATGCGGGCTCCCAGCCCGAGCAGCTTTTCCTCGATGCGCTCGTAGCCGCGCTCAATCATGTTGGCGTTTTGCACGGTCGACTTGCCAGTAGCGCACAGGGCGGCACCCAGCAAGGCCATGCCGGCCCGGATGTCGGGCGAACTCAGGGTGGTGGCGCGCAGTTTTGATCGTCCGCTGATGACAACCCGGTGCGGGTCGCAGACGACGGCACGGGCGCCCATGGCAATCAAACGGTCGACGAAGTACAGGCGCGACTCGAACATCTTCTCGAAAAACAGCACATTGCCCTCGACCTGGGTCGCCAGCGTGATCATGCAACTCATCTGGTCGCTGGCGAACTGTGGCCAGGGACCGTCGTCGATCACCGGCATGGAGCCGTCGTAATCGGGCGTGACGCGCATCTCCTGGTCGCCGGAGAGAAAAATGTGATCCTTGTAGAGCTCGATCTTGACGCCCAGCGTGGCAAAGACACGGTGACACATCCAGTACGAGTGCAAATCGGTTCCCTCAACCTTGATCTCGCCGCCGGTGGCCGCCGCCAGGGCCAGGTAAGAGGCGGCCTCGATGTGATCGTGGCAAACCCGGTGCGTGGTGCCAGTCAGCGATGAGACCCCCTCGATAGTGAGCTGATTGGTGCCGATGCCGGTGATCCTGGCACCCATTGCGTTGAGCATGTGCGCCAGATCCTGCACATGCGGCTCGCTCGCCGCATTGCGGATCAAGGTGTGGCCGGCGCTGACCACCGCCGCCATCAGGATGTGTTCGGTGCCGGTCACCGAGGGTTCGTCAAAGAACAGTTCGGCACCGGTCAAGGGGCCGGGCAAGGAAAAATCGTAGCTCTCGCCCAGTGTCATGCTGGCGCCGAGTTTTTGCAGGCCGTAGAAGTGCGTGTCCAGCCGGCGCCGGCCAATCACATCACCGCCCGGCGGGAACAGTTTTGCCTTGCCGGTGCGGTGCAGCAGGGGCGCCACGCACAGGATGGAGGTACGCACCTTGTTGCACAGTTCGCGCCCGATTTCGCTCTTGTTCAGCTTGGCCACGTGGATGCTGACGCGCTCGCCGCTGCGTTCCACCGTGCCGCCCAGATCGGTGATCACCTCCAGCATGTGGCGGACGTCGATGATGTCGGGCACATTGTCCAGAACCACTTCCTGATCGGTCAGGATGCAGGCGGCAATCATGGGCAGAATGGCGTTTTTGTTGCCGGATGCACGCACGGTGCCACGCAGTGGAACACCGCCTTCGATTTCGAAAATGGACATATTGGAATAGGAACTGTGGCTGTCAGCTAGGATTATCACTCGCCTTGCCTTATCAACCCATGGAGATTTCGAATGTCGAAACATTGCTGCGCAACGCATCAAATCCTTATCGCGGCACCGATCGATCAATGCCACCGTTTCTTTACCCCTGCCGGTGAAGCACTGTGGGTTGATGGCTGGCAGCCCAGCTACCTGTTTCCCACGGATGGGCGGACCGAGCGCGGCATGATTTTCACGACCGGTAGCGGCGATGACTTTACGATTTGGAATCTGGTCGACTTCGACCCGCAGACTCACTACTCCCGTTACTCAAGGGTCACGCCGGCATTGCGCACCGGGACGGTTGAAATCAAGTGCAGAGCCCAGAGCGAAACAGCCACGGAGGTTACGGTCAGCTACACCCTGACCGCATTGACGCCGAAGGGCGAAGAGTCCCTGGTTTCGTTTGAAGGGGCCGCTTTTGCGGAGATGATTGAAGAGTGGAAGCGGCTGGTGGATTCCCGGTTGCCCGCTCTGATCAAGGCAAATATTCGGTGAGGCCCTCCCGGCGACCAGCGTGCCCGGTAGCCCGGCCGATCAAGCCGGTTGCGATTCATGTTACAAAGCCCGCTGCCCTTCGACACTCCGACCTCAACGCACCATGGTACTTAACTACATCTGGACCGGCTTTTTTCTGGTTGGCTTCATCGCGGCCTTGGGGCAATGGCTTTTTCTGGGTGATGTGGAGGTTTTCAAGCGCATCGTCGACGGGACTTTCGAGTCGGCAAAGGTCGCTGTCATGGACATCGCGCTGCCGCTGGCGGGCGTGATGACGCTCTGGCTGGGCATCATGAAGATCGGCGAGAAGGCGGGCGCGATCGATTTCATCGCCAAAATCATCGCGCCATTTTTCGAGCGCATCTTTCCCGGCGTGCCGAAGAACCATCCGGCCAATGGCCACATGGTGATGAATTTCTCGGCCAATCTGCTGGGCCTGGACAATGCCGCCACGCCGTTCGGCCTGAAAGCGATGGAAAGTCTGCAAAGCCTGAACCCCAATCCCGACCAGGCGACCGATGCCCAGATCATGTTTCTGGTCTTGCACACCTCGGGCCTGACCCTGATCCCCTTGGCCATCATGGCGCAGCGCGCGGTATTGGGCGCGCAAGACCCGTCGGACATTTTCATCCCCTGCATGATTGCCACTTATGTGGCCACCGTGGTCGGTCTGATCGGCGTCGCCCTGCGCCAGCGCATCAATCTGCTGCAGCCGGTGGTGCTGGGCTGGTTGGGCGGCATCAGCGCCTTCATCGTGGGCCTGGTCTGGACCATGAGCCAGCACATGAGCCGCTCCGAAATCGAAGTGTTTTCCAAGCTCAGCAGCAATCTGCTGCTGTTCTCCATCATCGTCGCCTTCATGCTGGGGGCCATGCGCCGGCGCGTCAATGTCTATGAGGCGTTTATCGAGGGCGCCAAGGGCGGCATCCAGACCTCGCTGACCATCATTCCCTACCTGGTGGGCATGCTGGTGGCGATTGGTGTGCTGCGCAATTCAGGGGTGCTGAATCTGATCGTCTCGGCCTTTACCTGGGTCTTTACGCAGCTTGGCATCAATACCGATTTCACGCCGGCCTTGCCAACCGCACTGATGAAGCCTTTGAGCGGCAGTGGCTCGCGCGCCATGATGGTGGATGCCATGAAAACCTATGGCGCCGATTCCTTTGTCGGTCGTCTGGCCTGCATTTTTCAGGGCTCCGCCGACACGACTTTTTATATCGTTGCCCTGTATTTCGGCTCGGTCGGCATCCGCAAGACGCGCTATTCGATTCCCATGGGGCTGCTGGCGGATCTGGCTGGCGTGGTGGCGGCCATTTTTGTCGCCTATCTGTTTTTTCACGCCTGAGCCCGCTGTTCATATATTATTGCCAGCCAATCTGTTATTCAAAAATGAGGAGAACCGTCATGCAAGAGCGCGAGATACGTGAACTGATCGAGAACGTGCGCGTCGGCAAATTGCCGCGCCGCCACTTTATCCAGCAACTGGTGTCGCTCGGTCTGACGGCCCCGATGGCGGCGCAGTTGCTCATGCATTCGGGCATTGCGCAAGCGCAAACCGCCTCCACCTACAAGCCCACCAAGCGCGGTGGTGGTGGCGCGCTCAAAGCCTTGTGGTGGCAGGGCGCCACTTTGTTGCAGCCGCATTTTGCCTCCGGCACCAAGGACCAGGAAGGCTCGCGCATCTTTTACGAACCGCTGGCAGTGTGGGACAACGAGGGCAATCTGGTGCCCATCCTGGCAGCCGAGATCCCGACGCGCGAAAACGGTGGTCTGGCGGCGGACGGCAAATCGGTGGTCTGGAAGTTGAAAAAAGGCGTCACCTGGCACGATGGCAAGCCTTTTACCGCCGACGATTGCGTTTTCACCTGGGAGTTTGCGCGGGACCCGGCGACTGCCGCGGTGACGAGTGGCGTTTACAAGGATGTCAAGGTCGAGAAAATCGATTCACACAGCGTTCGGGTGATCTTTCAGAAGCCGACACCGTTCTGGGCCACCACTTTCGTCGCGGCGGAAGGGATGATCATCCCCAAGCACTTGTTCGCGGCCTACAGTGGCGCCAAGTCGCGCGAGGCGCCCAACAACCTGAAGCCGGTAGGCACCGGCCCCTACAAGTTTGTCGATTTCAAGCCAGGCGACATCGTGCGCGGCGAGATCAACAACAACTACCACATGCCCAATCGCCCGTTTTTCGACAGCATCGAAATGAAGGGCGGCGGCGACGCCACTTCGGCGGCGCGTGCCGTATTGCAGACCGGCGAGTACGACTACGCCTGGAACCTGCAGGTGGAAGACGAAGTCCTGAAGCGCATGGAGGCCGGTGGCAAGGGCAAGGTGCGCGTGATCGACAGCGGCGATATCGAGTTTATCCAGCTCAATCCGACCGATCCATTCAACGAGGTCGACGGCGAGCGCGCCAGCATCAAGTCCAAGCACTTCGCCTTCAGCGAGCCGGCCGTGCGGGAAGCCATGGCGCTGCTGGTGGACCGCAAGGGGGTGCAGGATTTCATCTATGGCCGCACCGGCGTGGCGACCAGCAATTTCCTGAATAACCCGCCGCGTTTTCGCTCGCCCAACACCAAGTGGGAATTCAATATCGACAAGGCAAACCAGATTCTTGACGGTGCCGGTTGGAAGAAGGGCAGCGACGGCGTCCGCGAGAAGGGCGGCAAGAAGATGCGGTTTGTGTTCCAGACCTCGGTCAATTCGATCCGCCAGAAGGAACAGGCGGTCGTCAAGCAGGCGTGTCAGAAGGCCGGCATCGAGCTGGAATTGAAGTCCGTCACGGGCGCCGTATTCTTCTCTTCGGATGTCGCCAACCCGGATACCTACGGCAAATTCTGGTGCGACATGCAGATGTACACCACCACCATGACGCAGCCCGATGCCGAGCGTTTCATGGACCAGTACACCTCGCGGGAGGTCTCCTCCAAGGCCAACAAATGGCTGGGTCGCAATATCTGTCGCTACCGCAACGAAGAGTACGACAAGGCTTACCTTGCGGCCGAGGCGGAGCTTGATCCGGTCAAGCGGGCGGCGCTGTTCATTCGCATGAACGACATGGTGATCAAGGACAACGCAGTGATTCCGCTGATCAGCCGGCCCCGTGCGCGCGGTGCCAACCTGAAACTGGTGGCCAGTCTGTCGGGTTGGGATCTGGACTTCTCGACACTGCAAAACTGGTATCGCGAAGCTTGAGCCGTTAGCCGGAACGCGTAGCCGTGGGCACCTATATCCTGCGGCGCCTGTTGATTGCCCTGCCCAGTGTGCTGGGCATCAGCGTGGTGCTGTTTACCGTGCTGGCCCTGGCGCCGGGGGATCCGTTCGAGGAACTGGCCACCAACCCCAATGTGCCGGCTGCGGTGCGCATCGCGCTACGCGTCAAGTTCGGCTTGGACGATCCGATCTGGCAGCGCTACTTTCGCTGGCTGGCGGCGATGCTGCAAGGCGACTGGGGCTTTTCCTTCATCAGCCGGGTCGATGTCGACACGCTGATCCTGCAACGCATTCCGGTCACGCTGGCGGTGATTGGCGCTTCACAGGTGCTGGCGCTGTTGATCGCCTTGCCGGTAGGCATCTATTCGGCCGCGAAACCCTACTCGTGGTTTGACCGGATTGCCAGTACGCTGGCTTTTGTCGGCTTTTCCCTGCCCACGTTTTTCACCGGCTTGCTGCTGATCTTTCTGTTCTCGATCACGCTGGACTGGCTGCCCTTTGTCTACCGCGCCGACATCTCGGCCAGCGGCTGGCAATGGTGGTGGGAAGAGGTGCGCCAGTCCATCATGCCGGTGCTGGTGCTGGGGCTGTTCCAGGGCGCCAGCTGGACGCGCTATGTGCGCTCGGCCATGCTCGATGTGATCCGGCTCGATTACGTCACCACGGCGCGCAGCAAGGGTCTGAAAGAGCGCGTCGTCGTGCTCAAGCATGTGGTGCGCAATGCGCTGATTCCGGTGGTCACGCTGGTGGCGCTGCAAATGCCGGCGGTGTTCGGTGGCGCCATCGTCACCGAGCAGATTTTTCGCATCCCCGGCATCGGATCGCTGCTGATCGACGCCATCCTGCGCAACGACACACCGGTCATCATGGCGGTGACCTTCGTGTTCGCCTGCCTGGTGATTTTGTTCAACCTGATTGCCGATTTGCTCTATGGCTGGCTCGACCCCCGCATCAGTTACCGCTAAGGCGCCGCAGTCGGCACCTCCCATCTCGCTTGGGCGTGAGGCCTGGCGACGTTTCCGGCGCCACAAGATGGCGGTGGCGAGCCTGGTTGTGTTGCTGACGATGGTGTTGCTGGTGGCGTTCGGCCCGCTGCTGTGGCAGGTCGCGATCAACGATATCGACTTCACGGCGCGCCTCAAGGGACCGTCACTGGGGCATCCCCTGGGCACTGACGATCTGGGCCAGGATCTGCTGGCCCGGATTCTGTATGGCGGCCGCATTTCGCTGGCGGTGGGTCTGGCGGCGATGGCGATGGCGATTCTGGTCGGGGTGACCATTGGCGCCGTCGCCGGCATTTCGCGCGGCGCCGTCGATGCGGCACTGATGTGGTTCACCGATTTGTTTTTGTCGCTGCCGCAATTGCCTTTGCTGCTGCTGCTGATCTACCTCTTTCGTGATCGGCTGAAGGCCGTGTTCGGACCGGAGGTGGGTGTCTTCATCCTGATCGTGCTGGTGATAGGGGGCTTTCGCTGGATGCCGGTGGCGCGGCTGGTGCGGGCGCAGTTTTTCTCCTTGCGCGAGAAGGAATATGTGGAGGCGGCACGGGCCCTGGGCGCGTCCACGCTGCGCCAGGTGGTGCGGCATATTCTGCCCAATACGCTGGGTCCGGTGATCGTCGCCGGCACCATCGACGTGGCGGCGGCCATCATCGCCGAATCGACGCTGTCGTTCCTGGGTCTGGGCTTCCCGCCCGACATCCCGACCTGGGGCCGTATCCTGTTCGACAGCAAGGATTACCTGGACGTGGCGCCGCACTGGGCCATGTTTCCGGGGGCGGCGATTTTTCTCACCGTGCTGACCATCAATTTCATCGGCGACGGTCTGCGCGATGCCCTCGACCCGCGCAAGGTGATGTAAGCATGAGCAGCAGCAACCTGGCATCTTCAAGCGTGGTCAGCGCACCGCAGCGGCTGCTCGATATTCGCGGCCTGAAGACGCATTTCAAAACCGACGACGGCTGGCTGCATGCGGTCGACGGCGTCGATATCGGCATAGACCGCGGCGAGACGGTGTGCGTGGTGGGCGAGTCCGGCTGCGGCAAGTCGGTGACGGCGATGTCGGTGCTCAAGCTGCTGCCGATGCCGCCGGGGCGCATTGTTGCGGGGCAAATTCTCTGGCAAGGGCGCGACATTGTGCCGCTCTCCGAAGATCAAATGCATGGCATTCGCATGAAGGAAATCGCCATTGTGTTCCAGGAGCCGATGACCTCCTTGAACCCGGTCTACAGCGTGGGCGAGCAAATTGCCGAGGGCCTGCGACTGCACGAAGGACTGAGTCGCAAGGAGGCGCTGGAGCGGGCCGTGGCGATGCTCAAGCTGGTGCGCATTCCAACGCCGGAGCGGCGTGTGCACGACTATCCGCACCAGTTTTCCGGCGGCATGCGCCAGCGCGTGATGATTGCGATGGCGCTGTCGTGCAAGCCCCAGTTGCTGATTGCCGACGAGCCGACGACCGCGCTGGACGTCACCATTCAGGCGCAAATCCTGGACCTGTTGGCCGAGCTCAAGGACGAGTTGGGCATGGCCATCATGTTGATCACGCATGCCATGGGGGTGGTGGCCGAAGTGGCGCAGCGCGTGGTCGTGATGTACGCCGGCAAAGTGGTTGAGGAGGCGCCGGTGATAGAGCTGTTCGCGCAGCCGCGCCACCCCTATACGCAAGGCCTGATCCGTTCCATTCCGCGCATAGACACGGCGGCCCTGCACAAGCTGCGTCTGGAGACCATTCCCGGTGTCGTGCCCAAGCTGATTGCGCCGCCGGAGGGCTGCCGCTTCGCGCCGCGCTGCAAGCTGGCGACGCCCGCCTGCACGCAGGCCTCACCGCCCTTGCGCGAGGTGGTGCCGGGGCACAAAGTAGCCTGTATTTTCGACCTGGGTTCGTCATGACCGAAGCACTGCTCAAAGTCAAACAGTTGGTCAAGCACTTCCCGATCACGGGCGGCATGCTGGGGCGCGTCGTCGACCAGGTGCATGCCGTCGATGGCGTCAGCTTCGAACTGGCGGCCGGTCAGACGCTGGGCGTGGTGGGTGAATCGGGTTGCGGCAAAAGCACCACCGGTCGCTGCATCCTGCGCTTGATAGAGCCGACCGCAGGCGAGGTCTGGTTTGGCGGCAAGTGCGTCACCGCCATGGGCAAGACCGAGCTGCGCAGCATGGCGCGCGACATGCAGATCATTTTCCAGGACCCCTACGCCTCGCTGAACCCGCGCATGACGGTGGGTGCCATCGTCGGCGAGGCCTTGACCATTCACAAGCTGACCCGAAACGCCCGCGAGTACCAGGACCGGATCGTCGAACTGCTGGAAACGGTGGGCTTGAGCGCCGATCAGATGCGACGCTATCCGCATGAATTCTCGGGTGGCCAGCGTCAGCGCATCGGCATTGCGCGAGCCCTGGCGGTGAGCCCCAAACTGGTGGTTTGCGACGAGGCGGTGTCGGCGCTGGACGTGTCGATCCAGGCCCAGGTGATCAACCTGCTGGAAGACCTGCAGGCCAAGTTCAATCTGACTTACCTGTTCATCGCGCACGATCTCTCGGTGGTGGAACACATCAGCGACCAGGTCGCCGTGATGTACCTGGGGCGCATCGTCGAGCTGGCCTCGGCGCGCGATCTGTACACGCAACCACTGCACCCCTACACCGAGGCCTTGCTGTCGGCCATGCCGGTGCCCGACCCGCAGTTCAAGCGCAAGCGCATCATGCTGCAAGGCGATGTCCCCAGCCCCATCAAGCCACCGTCGGGCTGCCACTTTCACACCCGCTGCCCGATGGCGCAGAAGGACTTGTGCCGCAGCGAGTCGCCGCAACTCAAGCAGAGTGGCGACGGCCACTGGGTGGCCTGCCACCTGCGCGCTTGATCCGACCCGCCATGCGACCCGAAAACATCTTCAAAATTCACCGACCGACCGGCCTGCCGGCGCCGCTGGTGCTCGATTCACCGCACTCCGGCCACCAGTTCCCGGCTGACTTCGGCGCCACCCTGAGCACCGAGCGACTGCGCAGCGCCGAGGACGTGCTGGTGAACCAGCTTTATGCCGGCGCGCCGGCGCACGGGGCGCACCTGCTGGAAGCCTGTTTCCCGCGCAGCTATATCGATCCCAACCGGTCGGCCGGCGACATCGATCTGGAACTGCTCGACGGGCCCTGGCCCCATCACTATGAACCCAGCGGCAAGGCGCGCCTGGGCAAGGCGCTGGTCTGGCGCACGCTGGACGATGGCGAAGCGATCTATGCGTCGCGGCTGAGCGTGGCCACCGTTGTGCAGCGCATCACGCATTACCTGCACCCCTACCAGGCGGCCTTGAAGAGCTTGCTGGACCTGGCGCATGCGGCGCACGGCGTTGTGTACCACATCAACTGCCATTCGATGGACCCGGTGGGCGGCGCCATGGCCGAAGGTGTCACGGGGCGCGCACGTGCCGACGTGGTGATCGGCGACCGCGACGGCACCACCTGCGAGCCCGGCTTTACCCGCTGTGTGGCGGACTTCTTCGCCAGCCGCGGCTACTCGGTGGCGATCAACGACCCGTACAAGGGGGTCGAGCTGGTGCGCATGTACTCGGCGCCCTTGCAGGGCCGGCACAGCTTGCAGATCGAACTCAACAAGCGCCTCTATTTGCACAGTGGCAGCGTGGAGCCGAGCGCCGGCTTTCCCAAGCTGGCGTCGGATTTGGACCAATTGATGGCCCGACTGGTGCGCTACGCGGGGGGGCGATGAAAACACTGGCCGGCAACATTCTGACGCCGCAGGGATTTGTGCGGGGCCAGCTTGAGTTGGGCGACGACGGCCGCGTGGCGCGCATTGCCGGTGAACCCGTCACCGAGCAGGAGGCACGCGACGACCGTCAGGCACTGGTGCTGCCCGGCTTCATCGACCTGCACGTGCATGGCGGCGGCGGGCGCGACGTCATGGAGGGCGGCGATGCCCTGGCGCGCGTCAGCCAGTTGCACGCCAGGCATGGCACCACGGCGTTGTTGGCCACCACCATGACGGCGTCGGCGTCGGAACTGGAGAGCGCTTTCGTTGCCATGCGAGCGCTCGGTTCGCAGCGCCAGCCGGGTGCCGCGCGGGTGCTGGGCGTGCACCTGGAGGGACCTTACATCAACCCGGGCAAGCTGGGCGCGCAGCCCGACTTCGCGCGCACCTTTGCGATGAGTGAATTGCAGCGCCTGCACGACCTGTTTCCGATCCGCCTGATCACGCTGGCGCCTGAAGTGCCGGGCAACATGGAAGTCATCGAATCGCTGTGCGCCGCCGGTTTTCGGGTGCAGATCGGCCACACGCTGGGCAGCTACGAAGAGGGGCTGGCCGCCTTGTCGAAGGGGGCCGGTGGCTTCACCCACTTGTTCAACGCGATGACCGGCTTGCAGCAGCGCGCGCCCGGCATGGTCGGGTTGGCGCTGGCACATGCCGATTACGCGGAAATCATTCCGGACCTGATTCATGTTCATGCCGGCGCCATCCGGGTCGCGCTACGCGCCATTCCCGGTCTGTATTGTGTGACCGACTCCACCGCGGCCTCGGGCATGCCCGACGGCGAGTACCGACTGGGCAGCCACACCGTGACCAAATGCCTGGGTGGCGTGCGGCTGGCGGATGGGACGCTGGCCGGCTCGGCGCTGACCATGGACCAGGCCTTGCGCAACCTGGTCAATGCCTTGGGGCTGACATTGCCAGACGCCTCGCGCCGGGTTTCCACCCATGCGGCGGACTATCTGGGCCTCACCGACCGAGGCCGCCTTGCAGTGGGCGCCTGGGGTGACGTCGTGCTGCTGGACCGCGATTTGAAGCTGCTCGATGTCTACCTTGAAGGACGTTCCATTGAACACGCAAATGCTGGTTGAGGCGCTTGAGGCACCGGCGGCGGTGGCGCGGCAATTGGCGCACAACGACAAGGAATACGGCGCGTTCGGTCAGTTTCTTCGGACCCGGACGCCCAGCGCCATCCTGACGGTAGCGCGTGGCAGTTCGGACCACGCCGCCGGCTTCATGGCCTACCTCATCATGGCGCGCCTGGGGCGGCTGGTGACTTCGCTGCCGATGTCACTGATCACCCTCTACCATTCCCGGATTCGCTGCGATGGTCTGCTGTCGCTGGCGTTTTCACAGTCCGGGCAAAGCCCGGATCTGGTGGCGCCGATGCGCTTCTTTTCCGACGGCGGCGCCTGTACCGCGGCTTTCGTCAACGATCCCGAGTCGCCGCTGGCGCGCGCCGCGCAATGGCTGTTCCCCTTGCACGCGGGGGCCGAGGCCAGTGTTGCCGCCACCAAGAGTTTCATTGCCCAACTGGTGGCCGGAGTCCGCGTGGTCGCGGCCTGGCAGCCAGACCCGGTATTGCAGACGGCGCTCCTGAATTTGCCCGCTGCCCTGGCGCGCGCCGCGAGCGCCGATTGGTCGGTGGCAGTGGAGACGCTGCGCCCCGTTGATCGTCTGTTGGTGGTGGGTCGCGGCAGCGGATTGTCGGTGGCGCTGGAGGCGGCGCTGAAATTCAAGGAGACTTGCGGCATTCAGGCCGAGGCCTTTTCCGGCGCTGAAATCAAGCACGGCCCGATGGCCTTGATTGACGAGGGCTACCCCTTGCTGGTGTTGGCACCGCGCGGTCCGGCGCAGGCCGGACTGCTGGCCCTGGCGGATGAAATGCGCGCCCGCGGCGCCCGCGTTTTGTTGGCGGCGCCGCCGGGCACACCGGGCGCGAATCTGCCGCTGGTGGAAACCGGATCGATAGAACTGGACCCGATCTCGATAGTCCAGAGTTTTTACACCATGGTGGAAGCGCTGGCCCGTGCCCGCGGCATGAATCCGGATCAACCCCGGCACCTGGCCAAGGTCACGCGCACTCAATAGGCTAGGGCCTGTTCACACTATTTTTACGAGTGCGAACGCGATGAAAAATGCGCCAATCAAGGCGCGTGACAACGGCAAGGCCGAGGCCTTGCCTAGGAGCGCAACGCCGAGTGGCACTTTTTTCATCCCGTTCCCTGCGGGTTGTGGCCAAAAAAACCATGCGCGGCATTGCAAAGCCTTGCCGGGGGCCGACCCCGGCGGCGTTTTGCGCTTTGCGCATGGCTTTTTTGACTCACAACGCATCTTGCAAAAATAGTGTGAACAGGCCCTAACCGGCAACCCAGTTGATCAGGGCGTCCAGCGCGGCGCGCCCTTTTTTCGCCTCCGGCTCGTTGATGATGGCCACCACGATCCAGTCCTGGTTGCGTGCATCGCGCACGTAGCCGGCAATCGCCACGGCGTCTTTCAAAGTGCCGGTCTTGATGCGGGCGCGTCCTGCCGCCGGCGATTCCCGCAGGCGTTTGCGCATGGTGCCGTCGATGGCGACGATTGGCAGGCTGCTGGCAAATTCGGCAAACCAGTTGCTCCTGGCCGCCACTTGCAACAGGCCAGCGAGTTGCCGTGGGCTGATGCGCTCCAGGCGTGACAGCCCGGACCCGTTTTCCAGGACCAGGCCATGGTCAGCAATGCCATTATTGGCAAACCAGGCGCGAACCGTGGCCTGGGCGTTGTCAAGCGTGTTCTCGCTGCGTCCCTCTTTTGGCCACTGCGTGCCCAGCGTCAGGTAAAGCGTGCGGGCCATCGCGTTGTCGGAAGACTTGTTGGTGGTCTTCACCAAATCGGCCAAGGTGTCGGAGCTGCGCTCCAGCAGCAGCCGGGCGTCCGGCGGTGTCAGCCCGTCGCTGGTCCTGCCCCTCCAGCTGCCGCCCAGCTCGTGCCAGAACGCACGCAGGAAGCGTTCGATATAGAGGTTGCGGTCGAGCAGGCTGAGCCGGGTTCTGGTTTTGCAGTTGCGCGGAAAAGCGCCGCGCAGCAACAGCGTCACGCTACCCGCTTGATTGATCCGGGTTTGCGGCGCATCCCAGTCGTCATCCCAGTCCTGGCAGGGCGTGTCGGTCAGGGCAAGTTTCGCATCGATGCGAAACCGGTCCAGCGCCGGCAGGCTGCGAACAAAGGTTTTCCGGTCGGTCGATTCGAGTGCGAATTCGATCATGTTGCCGTTCAACAGCAGGGCATCCGGTATCACGTTGTAGTAGGCATTGGGTGTCTCATCGAAGGCTGGTGCGTCGATGTCCGGGCGCGCCGGCTGGAAATAGGCCCGGTCCAGCACCAGATCGGCGTCGATGCGTCGAACACCTTGCGCACGCAAGGAACGAAACATGGAACGCAGGCCGTCCCAGGTCAAGTTCGGGTCGCCACCGCCGCGCAGGTAGAGCGTTCCGCGCAATCTGTCGCCCTGGATGCTGCCAGCGGTCAGCAACTGGGTGTGCCAGCGAAATGTGGGGCCTAGTTGCTCCAGTGCCACCAGGGTGGTCACCAGCTTCATGCTCGATCCTGGCGCCATCGGTCGCTCCGCCATGTGGGCCAGGCGCGGTTCGCCACCTTGCAGCGGAAGCACCAGCGCGCTGATGGAGGTCTCGGCCATGCCGGCTTCGCGTAGCGCCGCCGCCACGTTCTCCGGCAAACTGTTTTGCGCCTGAGCGCTGATCGCCGCGCACAGGAAGCCTGCGAGCCAGAGAAATTTGAGGAAGAGAGCTTTGCCTGGATGTTGTTTCATGGCTTATCCGCGTAATTCAGCGCGATTGTCCATCAGGCATCACTGCCGGCGGTCGCTGGCGGCTGGTAAAGTCGCACACCCGAGGCCGTCGCGGCCCGACCCCTCATGAGCGGCACCCTGATGCCACGACACCACATTTTGAAAACCCATGCTGAGTGAACTGATAGCTGAACAAGCCGATTTTCGGCCCCTCACCACGATTGACGGCATCCGCGTCGATCTCAGGTATGCCGGTGACAACAATTTTGTCGGACGCAAGCTGTATGGCGAACTGAACTGCGCCTGGTTGCACCGGGAAGCCGCCGCCGGCCTGGACGCCGTGGTGGCGTACCTGCGCACACACCATCCCGGCCACACTTTGCTGGTGCTGGACGCCTTGCGTCCGCACCGGGTGCAGCAGACTCTTTGGCAATGGCTGGCCGGCACCGATTTGCAGCAGTATCTGGCGGATCCAGGCCAAGGCTCGATTCACTCCTTCGGCATGGCGGTCGATGTCACGCTGCTCGATGGCGCCGGCGTGGAACTTGACATGGGAAGCGGCTTTGACGAGATGACAGAACTTTCCCACCCCGAACACGAGCCCGTGCATTTGGCTCAGGGCTTGCTCAGTGAAGCTCAGATTGCGAATCGGCAGATACTGCGGCAGGCCATGTCGCACAGCGGTTTCTCCGGTATCGCAACCGAGTGGTGGCACTTTGATTTTGGCGATCGGGCCCTGGTCAGGCAAGGCTATCGCCGCATCGATTAGCAGCTTTGCAGTCCCCTGTTCAACACTCGGATCGCTTCCGCCTTTGGGGTCCATACGTGATTCCCCTAAGTGAAGACGATGTAAATATGTGTAAAGATATTCGATTACCCTTCAGGAGCATCCCAAGTGAAGTTGAAACGAATATCGCAATGTCTGGCGTTGGCTGGATTCGCCAGTTGCGTGGCTGCGCAGCAAACCTCCGACGTCTCGCTGCAGCGGGTCGAAATCACCGGCAGTAGCATCAAGCGCATTGCCGCGGAAGGCTCCCTGCCGGTGCAAATCATTACCCGCCAGGACCTGAAGAACCAGGGCATCACCACTGCCGAGCAGTTGATTAGCACGCTCAGTGTCAATGGCAATGGCCTGGACAACCTGGCCAGCAACGCCGATGTGGTGGCGGGTGCCCAGCGCGGCAACAACGGCGCGTCGGCAGCCAATTTGCGCGGCCAGGGTGCCACCAGTACGCTGGTGCTGCTCAATGGCCGCCGGGTGGCGGCGCATGGCCTCAATGGTGGCGTGGTGGACCTGAATTCGATCCCGATGGCCGCCGTCGAGCGCATTGAAATCCTGAAGGATGGCGCTTCGGCCATCTACGGCACCGACGCCATTGGTGGCGTCATCAACTTCATCCTGCGCAAGGACTACAAGGGTCTGGAGCTTGAGGCCTTCACCGATGTCACCCAGCAGGGGGGCGGCAACATCAGCCGCGTCAGCCTGACCGGTGGCGCTGGCGACCTCGACAAAGACAAGTACAACCTGCTGTTTTCCCTGGGGCGCAGCGAAAACCAGGCCTTGCGCGGCGACCAGCGCAGCTTCGTCAATACCTTTCAACCGAATCGCGGCCTGTCGGTCGACACCCGCGGCACGCCTTTCGCCACGCTGTTCCCGCTGAGCAGCACGTGGACCGCGCTCAGCAACAAGAGTGGCAATGGTCCGATCCAGCCAGGCACCACCGTGCCCATGTCGGGCGGTATCAATGTACTGAATCTGCCGGGCGGAGCCGGTTGCGGTTCGGTCGACGGTCAGGCGCCCTACGACGCTGTGCTGTGGGCCGTGCCCAATGCCAAATGGGCTTGCGCCTGGGATACCGGACGTGCCGCCGTGCTGCAGCAGCCGGTCTCGAACACCAATCTGGTCGCGCGTGGCACCTTGCGGGTCGGTGAACACCAGCTCTATGCCGAGTTCACCGGTGCCAGGGTCGAATCCGCCAAGACCTTCTCGGCGAACCAGATTACAAGCAGCAATTCGACAACCAGCCCGTTCTATAAACTGGCCTACCCGAGTACCGGTGCCTCCTACAACTCGGTGTTCAATCAATTGGTCGCCGTGTTTCCGACAGTGGAAGCCAATCGCGGGCAACCGATGGCCTTCCGCTGGCGCTGTCTGCCCTGCGGTTCGCGCGAGCTCGATACCAGCAGCGACACCGCCCGCCTGCTGCTCGGCGCCGAAGGCCCGCTGCCATGGCTGGCCGGCTGGGACTACCGTGCCGGCATCTCCAAGGCCAGCAGTTCGGCCACCTCGGTGCTGGGCAATGGTTACTTTTTTGGCAAGGAGTTTGCCGCCACGATCAACAGCGGTTTGCTCAATCCGTTCCTGATGCCTGGTCAGGCGCAAACCCCGGAGGCGCTGGCAGCGTTGCAGGCGGCTTCGGCCAATGGCGTTACGCTGTACGGCGGCAAATTCACACTACAACAAGCTGATGCGACGGCCAGTGGGCCGGTGTTCAAGCTGCCGGCCGGCGATGTGATGGCAGCGGTGGGCGTTGATCTGCGTACCGAGGAGTACCGCTTCAACGGCAACGCCACCGACCTGGCGACGCAGGCCCGGGTCTTCAACGCACCGTTTGACAGCATCAACACGCTCGATGTCGTCAAGCGCGACATCAAGGCCGTCTATGCCGAGGTGCTGGTGCCTATCACCAAGAAACTTGAGGCGACGATCGCGGCCCGCCACGACGATTACACCGGTTTTGGTGGCACCACCAATCCCAAGGTTGCGTTGCGTTTCACGCCGGTGGAGCAGTTCCTGGTGCGCGGTTCCTACAGCACCGGATTCAGGGTACCGACCTTCAACCAGTTGTTCAACGGGATCACCGAGTCGCCCTACAGCGGCAAGGACTTGGTGGACCCCACCAAGTGCCCGAGCGGCAAGGTTGACGCCACCCCCGCCTGTCAGGCCATTACGCCCAGCACGCTGTCGGGCGGCAGGCCCGACCTCGGACCAGAGAAGAGCAAGCAGGGCACCGTGGGCTTTGTCTGGGCGCCGACCAACAGCACGAGCTTTGGCGCCGACTGGTGGAGCATCAACAAGACCGGCACCATTCAGACGCTCAGTCTGACTGACCTGGTCAACAACTATGCCTTGTTCCCGCAGAACTTCATCCGGGATGCCAATGGCAACGTGACGTTTATCGACCAGCGCTGGGTCAACGCCGGCGAGTCGATCACCAAGGGCATCGATATCAACGCCGCTGCCAATGGCAAGATCGGGGACGCCCGGTGGGGCGTCAATCTGGAAGGCAGCTACCTGATCGAGAAGAAATCGCGTCTGGTTGCCAGCGCGCCCTTCGGCGCTAGCGAGGTGGCCACCTTCACCCGCGCCGGCGATCTGGGTGTGCGCTGGAAGCATGCGCTCACCGGCACCTATACACGCGGCTCCTGGACCGCCACGCTGACCCAGCTCTATCGTAGCGGCTACAAGGATTACGTGTTGCCGGGTGTCGCCAATGGCAGCATCGTGCCACCGGACTGGAACCCCAATGTGGCGGCCTATATGCTTTACAACATGAGCATCGGCTATACCGGCTTCAAGGACGTGGGTCTGACCTTCGGTATCAAGAACCTGTTCAACACCGACCCGCCGTTCTCGGCAGCCTACGATAGCAACACGGGTGCCGGCAGTTCCTGGGAACCACGGATTGCCGATCCACGCGGCCGTGCCTTCACGTTCCTGGCGACCTACAAGTTCTGATCCGGCTCTGTAGCGATCCGGTGAACTACCGCTCTCTGTCGGCACTGTGCCGGCAGAGAGTTTTTTTTCGTCCTTGACAGGCTGCAATGGCAGGACGCTGAAGGTGCCGAGTTGGTACTGAGGCGCGGGGGGGCCGCTAAGGCGGCAGTTGCACCGCTGTTCGGGCGCTCTCCAGGCCCAGGCGATTGACCGAACTGACCACCATGGCGTTGAGCTGCCCGCGTTCTGGGTCAGCGACCAGTTCTACCTGCGTTCTGGATGCGGGCTGTACTGTGAAGACCCACTCTGATCCGTATCTTTTCCAGATCGCGAACTGGCGGATGGTTGCAGCGTCTTCGGTTTCAATGAGGAAGAAGTCCGGCGTGCCGGGGCCGTCAGCGCGCTTGAATGAAAGCCGGGGTGCGCTGGGCGCCTGGGCACCCAGCCAGGGCGTTGCCGGCACCAGTGCCGCGTCGGCGTACACGCTGGACTTCAAAAGCGTGGCGATGCCCCGCCGGTTTTGCAGCAAGGCGCTCAGACTGAAGTGAACATGCCCGCCAGCGCCCGGCTGAGCCCGGGTGAGGGCGATTTGCCTGACAATTTCCTGCGCCGGCCAGGATTTTGGCGAGTCATCGATGCGACTGGTGAAGAGCCCCGGCCAGAGGTGACGCTGTTGTGTATTTTCCCGTGCCCAGGTGTCCAGCAACACGGCGAACGCTTGCGGGCTCTGGTCAACAGGCCAATAAAGCTGGGGTGACAGATAGTCCAGCCAACCCTGGCGCAACCACAGTTCGGCGTCCGCATACAGCTTGTCGTACTGGCTGAAGCCGACGATGCCGGGGGCGCGGCGCTCCGGACGGCCCAGCCCGAACGGACTGATGCCAAAGCGCACCCAGGGCTTTTCCTGGTGGATCAGCGTGTACATCCGTTCAATCAACTGGTTGACCTGCTGGCGCCGCCAGTCGGCGCGCGACGCTTGGCCACCCGAGGACAGGTAGCGTTGCCAGGCCGGCTGGTCAGGAAAATCGAGCTCAAGGCCGTCAGGCCCTTGTATCGGATAAGGGTAAAAGTAGTCGTCGATGTGAATGCCGTCCACGTCGTAGCGCCGCACCACATCGGCCACCACGTCCAGCGTGCGCTGGAGTGCCGCCGGTTCCGCCGGGTCCATCCACAGCACATCGCCATACTGCTTGACGGCCTGCGGGTGGGTGCTTGCCAGGTGATTGGCGGCCAAAGGGGACTTGGCACTGGCGTGGCGGGCGCGGTACGGGTTGAGCCAGGCATGCAACTCGATGCCGCGCCGGTGCGCCTCTTCAATCCACATCTTCAGGGGGTCGTAAATAGGCACAGGCGCCTGGCCCTGCCGGCCGGTCAAGTACTCGGACCATGGCTCCAGGGTCGAGGCATAGAGCGCATCGGCACTGGGGCGCACCTGCAGCACGATGGCGTTGAGGCGCAGCGCTTGCGCCTGGTCCAGCATGGCGATGATTTCGGCCTGCTGCTGCGTCACCGATAAATCGGCGCGGCTGGGCCAATCGATATTGGCGACGCTGGCGACCCAGGCGGCACGGAATTCGCGCGGTGCGGGCGGTGGTAGATCGTCTGCCAGCGGTTCAAGCGCAACCCGATGGCTTGCACAGCTGGCCAACAGCAGTATGACCGCCAGCGTGAGGCCACGAAATGCATTCAGGGACTGCCAACGGCGGCGCTTCATCGATCCTGGAGCGCCAGTCGCACGCTGCCCCTGGCCTGCTCCAGCAGTTGCCGGGCCGCGCCAGCAGCCACGTTTTTTTTGAGTGCCACGATCGCCACCTTGACCTGGAACTCGCACTCCTGCAAGGTGGCACTGGCCGCCTCCTCGCTGGCTCCGGTGGCCAGCACGGTCAAGGCAATGGCGCGCCGCACCAGTTTGGCATTGGTCGGCTTCAGATCCACCATCAAATTGCCATGCACTTTGTTCAGACGCACCATCACGGAACTGGAAAAAGTGTTCAAGGCAATTTTTTGCGCGGTACCGGCTTTCAGGCGCGTGCTGCCGGAAATGACTTCGGAGCCGGTGTCCAGTGTGATGCCAATTTCTGCCTGCAGGGCCAGCGGCGCCTGCGGGTTGTTGACGATGCCTATGGTCAGTGCGCCGGCCGCGCGGGCCGCTGCCAGGGCACCCAGAGCGTAAGGCGTGCTGCCCGACGCAGCCAGCAGCAGAACGACGTCAAGGGCGGTGACGCCGACGGCCCTGAGGTCCATCGCACCCTGCTCGAAGTTGTCCTCGGCACCTTCGATAGCCTGGTAGACGGCTTGCGCGCCGCCGGCCAGCAGTGCCACGGCGCGCTCCCTGGGCCAGGAAAAGGTCGGGTAAAGCTCAACGCTGTCGAGCAAGCCCAGACGGCCGGAGGTCCCGGCACCGACATAAATCAGCCGACCGCCATCCATGACGCGCGGCACCGCGGCGTCGACCGCCTTGGCCAGTTGCGAGCCGGCTGCGCGCACCGCTTGCACGGCGTTGAACTGGTCGTCGACAAAGGCATTGACCAGTTGATCGGTCGCGTATTGGTCGAGGGCGGCATGTGCCAGACTGGGTGTTTCCGTGTTCAGCATGGTTGGTTTTGATCGCTTGCGGGAGGCTTGCCACAGCTTACTTTATTCAGGCCCGGTTTTCCGAGCGGATTTCAACTATAAAGAGCCGATGCAACAGTTGCGTCAAACGTCAAACAGAGTCTGGTGGTGGTGGGTGCCGTCACTCTATTTTGCACAGGGGCTACCGTATGTTGCGGTGATGACGATGTCGGTCGTTTTTTACAAGAACATGGGCCTCTCCAACACCGATATCGCCCTCTACACCAGTTGGCTGTACCTGCCGTTCGTCATCAAGCCGCTGTGGTCGCCGTTTGTCGACATGTTCAGGACCAAACGCTGGTGGATTCTGACCATGCAGTTGCTGATTGGCTCTGGCTTCGCCTTGGTCGCATTGGCAATTCCCCTGGCCAGTTATTTTCAACTGACGCTGGCTGTTTTCTGGCTTTTGGCGTTCAGTGCCGCCACCCATGACGTCGCCTCCGACGGCTTCTACATGCTGTCGCTCAAGCAGCACCAGCAGGCGGCCTATGTTGGGGTGCGCAGCATGTTTTTCCGCATGGCCATGCTGACCGGTCAAGGGGCACTGGTTTTCCTGGCCGGCCGATTGACGGAGCTGACCGGTAACACGGCCTTCGCCTGGTCGGTTGTGTTTTTTGTCCTGGCGGCCATGTTCATCTCGCTGTTTGTCTACCACCGTCTGGTCTTGCCCACGCCGGCGGCCGATCACGCCCTGGCCGGGGAGAGCCATGTCGGGGTCGCCTTCCTGCTGGTTTTTAGAAAATTTCTGGCCAAGAAAAACATCCGGCTGGTGCTTGCCTTCCTGCTCTTGTACCGCTTCGGCGAGTCTCAACTGGTCAAGCTGGCGCCGCCTTTTTTGCTTGATTCGAAGGCCAGTGGCGGCCTGGCGCTGTCGACGGCCCAGGTCGGCATCGTCTACGGCAGCATCGGCATGGTGGCGCTGACGGTGGGCGGTTTGCTGGGCAGTTACCTGATTGCGCGCGATGGTCTGAAGCGCTGGCTGTGGCCGATGGCGCTGGCCATCAATGTGCCGCATTCGGTGTATGTCTATCTGGCACTGGCACTGCCCAGTAATCTGTATCTGATTGGCGCCGCCGTGGCCTTTGAACAACTGGGCTATGGTTTTGGCTTTACCGCTTACGTGCTGTTCATGATCATGACGGCGGACGGCGAGCACAAGACCGCGCATTACGCCATTTGCGCCGGCTTCATGGCCATGGGCATGATGCTGCCGGGCATGTTCAGCGGCTGGATTCAAGCGGGCATCGGCTATGCCAATTTCTTTATCTGGGTCTGCGCAGCCGCAATTCCTTGTTTTGCCGCCACCGCCTTGATCGAAGTCGATCCCCGGTTTGGCAAGGAAGAACCATGAAATGCCGCTGCTTGGGGCTGCTGCCGGTCCCGGTTACCATTCGAAGCCGCTGGATTTTTGCCATTGCCGTGTTGACTGCCTTGATGACTGACTTTTGTGTCGCCCAATCTATTGCCCCGCAAGCGCCTGGCGCTGTCGGCGTGGGCCCATTGAATGCCGAACTGAAAGCCGTGCTGGACGATCCGGCGAAGCCGCTTGCCAGTTTGTCCGCAGTGGCGATTTGCGACGGGAAAGTCGTCTATGAAGGGCATTTCGGCTACCGTTTCATTGACAACGCCATGCCCGCCAGGAATTTGACTACCGATACGCAGACGCTGTACCGGGTAGCGTCCATCTCCAAGCTGGTGACGGCCATCGGCGCCATGCGATTGGTCGAGCAGAACAAGCTCGACCTCGACGCCGACATCAGCAGCTATCTGGGATTCAGGGTGCGCAATCCCAATTTCCCCGACGCCCGGATCAGCACGCGTATGCTGCTGAACCACACCTCATCCCTGCGCGACGGTGGCGGCTATTCTTTCCCGCTGGAACAGAGCCTGCAAAGCGTGCTGGATCCGGCAGGCGAAAACTACGGCAGCGGCCGCCAGTGGGCAGCAGTCGACAGTTCCGGCGACCGGGCACCGGGCAAGTATTTCCAATACGTCAACCTCAACTGGGGGCTGCTGGGGACCGTGATGGAGGCGGTCAGCGGACAGCGTTTTGACCGCTACATGAGGCAGGCGGTGCTGTCGCCTTTGCAGATCCCGGGCAATTTCAATACCGAAGAATTGTCCGCTAGCGAGATCCGGAATCTGGCAGTCCTGTACCGCAAGCGTCGCAACGAGGTCTGGGACCCGACCGGCCCCTGGGTTGCCGAGATCGATGACTATCAGGGTAAGCCGCCGGCGCCTCGCGTCGGCATGGCGCACTACCGGCCCGGGCGCAATGCCACGCCCTTCAGTCCCCAGGGCGGCTTGCGCATCGGCGCCGCTGGTCTGGCCAAGCTGATGTTGCTGCTGATCAACGGGGGCGAAGTCGACGGCATCCGCTTGCTAAGCCAGGACTCGGTTGCGGCCATGCTGCATGAAGAATGGCGCCACGATGAAAACAAACAGAATGGCGACAACTACAAGGGCTTGTTCAACGCCTGGGGTCTGGGTGTGCAGCGCTTTCTCGATCTCGGTGCGCCCCAGCATGGCGATCGCCTGGTGGCCGGCGGCGGCGTCAGCGGCTACGGTCATGTTGGATTTGCCTATGGCCTTCAGAGTGCCTTCTTTTTTGATCCGATCAAACGCTTTGGAATGATTTACCTCATGGGGGGGACCGGCTTTGATCCCGAGCTGGACCCTGGCCGGTACTCGAGTCGGAATGCGTGGGAAGAAAAAGTGCTTGATGCACTGTACCGACGCGCCATCCTGAAACAGCCATGAAGCCAACCGATGTTCAGGGCGAAATGGTACCCAGGAGCCTGTGGTGGTGGATACCTTCGCTCTATTTCGGCCAAGGTATTCCCTACGTGGTGGTGATGACGCTGTCGGTCATCATGTACAAAAGAATGGGGATTTCGAATACCGACATTGCCCTGTACACCAGTTGGCTGTATCTGCCTTGGGTCATCAAGCCCTTGTGGTCACCGTTCGTTGAAATGTTTCGCACCAAGCGGTTCTGGATCGTCAGCCTGCAGCTGCTCATAGGCGCGTCGCTGGCAGGGGTGGCCTTGACCATTCCGTTGCCGCAATTCTTTCAGATCACACTGGCCGTGTTCTGGTTGATGGCCTTCAGTTCGGCCACGCACGACATTGCCGCCGACGGCTTTTACATGCTGGCCCTGAAGGAACATGAGCAGGCTGCGTTTGTCGGCGTGCGCAGCACCTTTTACCGAATTTCAATGATCGCTGGCCAGGGCGGGCTGGTTTTTGTGGCCGGCCGCGTCGAACAGGCGACCGGCAATGTGCCCTTCGCCTGGTCCATGGTATTTGTCATACTGGCCGCCATGTTTGTGTCCCTCTGCGTTTACCACAAGTTTGTCTTGCCGAAACCCGACAGCGACGCAGCGCGGCCTGCGGTGACGGCGCCGGTGCGGGAATTTTTTGCCGTGTTCGCCGCGTTCCTGAAGAAGAGGGAGATCGTCGCCATCCTGGCGTTTTTGCTGCTGTATCGCTTTGGCGAGGCGCAATTACTCAAGCTGGCGGCCCCGTTCCTGCTCGACAGCGCGGAAAAAGGGGGGCTGGCCTTGTCCACGCAACAAGTGGGCATTGTTTACGGCACCGTCGGCATTCTGTGTTTGACCGTGGGTGGCCTGCTGGGGGGTTATGTGATTTCCCGGCATGGGTTGAAACGCTGGCTTTGGCCCATGGTCTTGTCGGTCAACGTGCCGCACCTCGTTTATGTCTATCTGTCCCACGCGCTGCCGACCAACATCTGGCAGATCGGCGCCGCGGTGGCCTTGGAGCAGTTTGGTTACGGCTTTGGCTTTGCCGCGTATCTGCTGTACATGATCATGGTTTCCGACGGGCCGCACAAGACGGCACACTACGCTATCTGCACCGGTTTCATGGCCCTTGGCATGATGTTGCCGGGCATGATCAGCGGCTGGGTGCAGACGCAACTGGGGTATGCCAATTTCTTCATCTGGGTTTGTTTTGCCGCTGTTCCGGCGTTCATCGCAACGGCAACGATTCGGGTCGATCCGAACTTCGGTAAAAGGTTGTGAATTGCCGTGTCACCATTCCTATTTTCAAACGAACTTTTTCATGCAAACACATTATTTCAAAGCCGTCTCCTACCAGGCCATTCAACCGGGTCCGCGCCTGCTGGTGCTGGGGGCCGTGCATGGCAATGAAACCGCCGGGACGAAAGGTATTCTGCGCGTCCTCAGGGAGCTTGATGCAAGAACGCTGAGTCTGGTGGCTGGCAGCGTGACCTTCGTACCGATCACCAACCCGCTGGCTTATGAGCGATGCCAACGGATTGGCGAGCGCAACCTCAACCGCAATCTGGGGCCTAGCGCGGAGCCGAAGGAATTTGAGGACCATATCGCCAACTGGCTGTGTCCCCTGATGGCCAGGCATGACGTGTTGCTGGACCTGCATTCCTTCCAGGCCCAGGGGCGCGCCTTTGTCATGGTCGGACCGGAGAACAACAGCGGCGCGCTGGAGCCCTTTAGCCAGGCCGAGGCTGAAGTGGCGCTGGCCTTGCGCCTGGGCGTTGGCCGTTTTGTGGACGGCTGGCTGAGCACTTATGCCCAAGGCGTGGAGCGCCGGCGCGCCGCCATGGGCACGGTCTCCAGCCGCAGCCAGCAACTTGACACGGATCCACGCTACGGGGTTGGCACCACCGAGTACATGCGTTCCGTCGGCGGTTATGCGCTGACTCTGGAATGTGGTCAACACGATGACCCGGCAGCGCCCGAGGTCGCCTACAGAGCGATTCTGAACACACTGGCCCATTTGGGGCACATCGCCGCCCCCAAGCCGGCCGCCGTGGCCAATATCGAAGCCTTGCGGATTTTCGATGTGATCGACAAGGTTCACCAGGACGACAGCTTCAGCCGGCCGTGGTCCAGCTTTGACCCCTTGCAGGCCGGTGACCTGATCGGTACGCGACAGGACGGCCAACTGGTACACGCGCAGAGCGATGGCTATATCCTGTTTCCCAACGCCAAAGCCAGCCCTGGACACGAGTGGTTTTATCTGGCCAGGGCCAATCCGCGGTTAGGCTCGGTCTGACGGCATGAGAACAGGTCTTGGCATTGACGCCGGTGGCAGCCAAAGCCGCTGGGCTCTGGCGGGTCCGGACGGCGCCGTCATCGCCCAGGGGACGGTGGCCGGTTTTAGCGCCTTGCAGATGGGTAGCGAATCCGGTCAAAGGCAGGTGACCGACATTCTCTCGAACCTGCTGGTCCAACTTTCGCCTTATGGCGGCGTGTCTTCGGTGCGTGCCGGTGTCACAGGTTTTGGTGGTTTGCACGAGCGCTCGGGACAAACCCTGCAGGCCTTGCTGGTCAAGGCTTTGAAGGTGTCCGGGGAGGCTGTTGTTATCAGCAATGACATCGAACTGGCGTGCCTTGCCGCATTTGAGCCGGGCAAGGGTTATCTGGTCTATGCCGGCACCGGATCGATTGCGGGTTTTGTCGATGAGCCGGGTGAATTTCATCGCGCCGGCGGCCGCGGCGGCATCCTGGACGATGGCGGCAGCGGTTACTGGATTGCGGTTGAAGCCTTGCGCCACATCTGGCGCGCGGAAGATGAAGCGCCCGGTTGCTGGGTTGACTCGCCGATGGCGCTTGCCCTGTTCAAGGAAATCGGCGGCAGCGATTGGTCTTTGTCGCGCCAACTGGTCTATGGTGCCAGCCGTGGCCGGATCGGCCTGCTGGCGCTGGCCGTTGCCGCCACCGCAGACATTGACCCCGTAGCGCACGACATCCTGCAACGAGCGGGTTTTGAGTTGGCCCGTCTTGGCAACGCCATGCTGAGGCGCTTCGGCAAGCGTCCCATGGTTCTGGCGGGGCGGGTGCCGCAACTGCATCCGGTGATAGAACAATCGATGCGCCAGCGCCTGCTGCCGGGCGGTGATTTGCGTCAGGTACATTTGCAAGCCCATATTGCCGCGGCCCACATGGCCTGCGCTTCAATTCCTAAACCGACAACGGGTGCCCAGGTTTCAAAATGAAAAAAATCGTCTTGATCTTTCTTGTCGCGTTGCTGACCGGCTGCGCTAGCGGACCGCGCATCGATACAAGTTTCAGTTCTGTCAGTCAGGACAGTCGTGTGCGCTACCTGGTGCTGCATTACACCTTCGGCGACTTTCCGACTTCCTTGCGGGAGTTGACTGAGCAGCAGGTCAGTTCGCATTACCTGGTGGACGATGGCGATGGCTTCAAGATTTACCGGCTGGTGGATGAGAGTCGCCGCGCCTACCACGCGGGACTCAGTTCCTGGAAGGGCAATACCAGCCTGAATGCCAGTTCGATCGGTATCGAAATTGTCAATCCGGGGTGGCGTGACACCGACCAGGGGCGGGTCTGGGTACCGTTTCCGCAAGGGCAGATTGACCGCTTGATTCCGCTCATCAAAGACATCGTCAAGCGCCACGACATTGCGCCCGACCGGGTGTTGGCGCACAGCGACATCGCGCCGCAACGTAAGCAGGACCCGGGCCCCATGTTTCCCTGGAAACAGTTGGCCGATGCCGGTCTGGTGTTGTGGCCCGACGAGAAGCAGGTGGCGCTGCGCCTGGCGGGCTTCGAGCGCCAACTGCCCGACGTGGCGTGGTTTCAAAAGAAGCTGGCAGAGCACGGTTTCGGCCTGGTGCAGAGCGGCGAGCTGGACCCAGCCACGCGCAACGTTGTCAGTGCCTTTCAAATGAAATACCGCCCGTCGAAATTTGACGGCACACCGGATGCGCAGACGGCAGCGATTCTGGATGTCTTGACGACGCCATTGCAATAAGCTGGGCCGGCCTTGGCGGCGTTATAAGACAGCGCTTTCCAATAGGGTCAAAGTCTGGGTCTGCGTGTCCAGGCGAGCCGTGACACCCAGGGGTAGCGTCATCTGGTTGGCGATATGTCCGACCGAGTAGCCGGTCACGGCCGGAACGGTCAAGCGGTTCAGATGATCATCCACTGTTTCATTCAACGTCAGGGAGAGTTCGCTTTCCGGGGCCTCGCATTTTTCGAAAACTCCCAACATCATGGCCGCCGTCGTGTTCAGTCCCAGGCTCAGGTCAAGCTGCGTCAGCATCCGGTCAATTCGGTACGGCTCTTCCTTGATATCTTCCAAAAACAGAATGTGCTGGCGCAACTCGGCCGCATAAGGCGTACCGGACAAGGCCGCCACCAAGCTTAAATTGCCACCTGTCAAGCGCCCGACGGCGGCGCCGTGGCGCACGGTTCTGATCTGGTACTGGGACGCGGTCTCTGCCTTGACGCGATTTTCATCGGCCATGGACATCAGGTATTTCTTCTCGGGTTGCATCAGAATGGCCTTCAGATGCCCTTTTGAGTAGTCCGAAAAAGTGGATATGCCGACCGGCCCGTGAAAGGTGACCAGTCGGGTTTTTCGATGTATTGCCAGATGCAGGCAGGTGACGTCGGAGTAGCCGACAAAAATTTTGGGATGTTTTCGAATCAGTGCGTAGTCGATATGCGGCAGCAGTGAGATGCCGCCGGAGCCACCGGTAGCGGCCCACACGGCATTGATGGTCGGGTCGGCGAACATGCCGTGCAAATCCTCCAGCCGCTGTTCAACGGTGCCCGCGTAACGTCCGCGGCGCGCCAGAACGTGTTTCCCGAGTTTTACCTTGACCCCAAGATCCTCGATGTTGCGTATCGCCTTGTCGATGCCGTCTTGCTCCAGGAAGCCGCAAGGCGTGATCAAACCCACTACATCGCCTTCTTTCAAACGCGGGGGTTTGATGAGCCTGCTTTTTTTCGGCGAGGCTTTCGCCTCGCCGGATCCCGGCAACAGGGATGCGGCCAAAACCAGGGCCGCGCTTTTCGCCAGATTGCGGCGACTCAGTTGCGTACTGCTGTCAGAAGAATTTTCCAATTTCCGTCCAATTCTGTCCCGCGCCAACGGAGGGTGTGAAGTTCTGAGGGCAGTTCTTGTTGCGGGTGGCGCCAGCCACCATGCGTTGTATCAATGGTGGTTCTTCATCAGCAGGCCGGGCTCGTCATTGGCAAGTACCTGTTCGGCCCAGGCGACCAGCTTGCCTGCATCGGCGCGCAACACCTCTTGTTTGACCGCCAGGATTTGGGCCGGATGCATGGAAAAGCTGCGCAAGCCCATGCCCAGCAACAAACGGGTCAGGCTGACATCGCCCGCCATTTCACCGCATACGCTCACTCCTTTGCCTTGGGCCCGGCATTCGGCGATGGTTTGAGCCACCAGCCGCAGCACGGCCGGATGCAAGGGGTCGTACAAGTGGGCAACCGACTCATCGGCACGGTCGATCGCCAGGGTGTACTGAATCAGGTCGTTGGTGCCGATCGACAGGAAATCAAAATATTTCAGGAACACCTTGAGCGTCAGGGCCGCCGCCGGGATCTCGATCATTGCGCCGATCTTGACCGGCCCGTAGGCAACGCCCCGGTTGTCGAGCTCGGCGCGGGCACGGTCAATCAAGGCAAAAGTGTGACGAATTTCGCTGGCATGAACCAGCATCGGTATCAGCAGGTTGGCCCGGCCATGGGCCGCCGCACGCAGGATCGCGCGCAACTGCGTCAGGAACATGGCCGGGTCGGCCAGACTCCAGCGAATGGCGCGCAACCCCAGGGCCGGGTTCAGGTGCGCAGAGTCTTGCAAGGACTCGTCCAGCGGCTTGTCGGCGCCGACATCGACCGTGCGAATGGTCACCGGCAGGCCTTGCATGCCTTCGACGGCGCGCCGGTAAGCCTGGTATTGCTCTTCCTCGTTGGGCAGTTTGCCCTGTCGGCCCATGAAAAGAAATTCGCTGCGGAACAAGCCGACACCTACGGCACCGGCCTTGATGGCAATGGGCGCGTCTTCCGGCATTTCGATGTTCGCCAGCAACTCAATCTTTTGACCGTCCAGAGTGATGGCTGGCGTGTGCAGCAAGCGGCCCAGCCGCCCGCGTTCAAGCTCTCCCTGGCGTTGCTTGAAACCATACTCCGCCAGGATGATGGAAGAAGGGTCCACCACCACCACACCGGCATCGCCATCGATGATGACCCAGTCATCCTGGCGCACCAGTTGGCTCGACAGGCGTGCGCCCACCACCGCAGGGATGTCCAGACTGCGCGCCACGATGGCGGTGTGCGAGGTCTTGCCGCCGACATCCGTAATAAAGCCCGCGAACACGCTTTGCTTGAATTGCAGCATGTCGGCCGGTGACAGGTCGTGCGCAATCAGGATCAAGGGCACATCAACGGTGTCGTCCAGCAATAGATCTTGCTGCGACTTCTTGCGTGCCGCGCGGCCCAATTGCTGGACCACGGGCGAGGCCACGCCTTTCATGGCGCGCAGTACTTTTTCGGTGATTTGCTCGAGATCGGCCTTGCGCTCACGCAGGTATTCGTCCTCCATTTCGTCGAACTGGCGCGCAATCACTTCCAACTGCGTTGTCAACGCCCACTCGGCGTTGTACAGGCGGTCCGTGATCCAGTGTTTGACGCCGCTGATCAGTTCGTCATCCTGCAGCAGCATCAAGTGCACGTCCAGCAGCGCGGTCAATTCATGGGGCGCTTCTTTCGGACCCATGTGCGTGATACTGGCTTGCAGGCGGTGAATTTCGTCTACCACCGCGTTGCGCCCGATGCGGACCCGGTCAATTTCGGCGGGAACCTGGGACGCCTCAATGAAGTAGTGCGCCACATCCACCCGACTAGAGGCGACCAGCACCGCGCGCCCGATGGCGATACCGCGGGCAACCGCCAGACCGTGAATGGAGAAAGTCATTTCTTGGCCCGTGTCATTGCGAAAGTGGAGAGCGTGGGGGCAAGTTTCGCCGCCGGGCCACCGCTAGGCGAAACAGCCCCCTCGGGGCTGAGTCCTGCGGCTCCCAATGTGTCCGCGCACATTGGGATAGGGCGAAGAGACTCGGCCTCCGGCAGTGGCTTGTCCAGCGCAGTACACAGAGTGACGAGCGTGGGGGCGTCATCACTCACCCTCTCCAAATTTGTCGTATATCAAATCCAGCAAGGCGTCCAGTGCTTCTTGCTCGCGCTCGCCGCTGGTTTCAATTTCAACCAGGCTGCCCATGCCGGCCGCCAGCATCATGACGCCCATGATGCTTTTGGCGTTGACGCGCCGTCCGCTCTTGGCCAACCAGACCTCGCACGGAAAACTGCCCGCCAATTTGGTCAGCTTGGCCGAAGCACGTGCATGCAGACCCAATTTATTGTTGATGGTTGTTGTCGCTTTGATCATTTTTCCTTTTCACCTGGTTCTGCGGCGCCGTCGTTGCTACCTGCATGATGCCCTGCGTGCCGCCGGCCAAGGCCCGCGCGACCAACGCATCCAGCGATTCACGACGATACGTTACTGTGCGCAGTAGCATGGGCAGATTGACTCCGGCTATCAGCTTTGAATTCAAACCATCCACCAGTTTTTGCGCTACGTTGCAGGGCGTCGCACCAAACAGATCGGTCAACACCAGGGTCTGGGGAGTGTTGAGCAGAGCCAGCGCCTGCGCCGCGCCAGCCAGTGTTTCTTCGGGAGGAACGTTGGGCTGCACATCAAACGCCGCCACCCCGGCGGCACCATCTGGAAATACATGCAAAACGCACTGGCACAGTGCGCTGGCCAGCGGTGAGTGAGCGATGATGAGAATCCCGTTCATTTGGTAACTATAGGGGTAGACCGCAGTCAGGCGTTGGCCAAGTCGGTCCCGCCCGGAACATTTCAAATGGATTGATTATGGCTTTTTGTAGTTAGGAAATAGACATATGACACGACACAGCACAGTAAAAATACGCTCATCGCCGACTGGAATGCTTGTATTTCGGTCAGCCCCAGCGTTTTGAATCCGTCTATGGCAAGGCCGATTCCCCACTGCACCACAAACACACCTGCAAATATCACCAGGTTGTAGGCCGATAGTGCCCGCCCAGCGAGCGCTGGCGTAAAGGCCATGCCGACTGCTGGCTGCGCCAATGAAACAAAGGTGCAGCTCATGCAATATAGAGCCCAGAATGCCCCCGAGTTTTTTGACAGGCTGGGTCCAGCCATGGTAATCATGGCAAGAAGAACAAAGCTCAAGGGCAGGCCAAACGCAATCAGACGATCGGCATGGAAACCACTGCGGGTCAGCCAGGGGTTGAGCAAGCCCCAGGTCCAAAAAGTGCACAGCATTGCTACATTGATCCAGAATAATCCGGCGGCGGCTTGCAGCGGGCTATAACCGGCCACCTTGATCATCCAGGGCGCTGCCCACAGCGTTTGCATGGCGACCAAACCGCCGTAACAAAAAAAACCGATGGGTGCCATCTTGCGAAAATAGGGATGCTTCCAGACCTCGGCATAGCTGGGTGTGGTTCGCACTGGCTCCCCTTCATGCGGCTCCGAAATATCCCAACCAGGTACCCACCAGGCGATCAATGCCATGGATATCAGCACCAGCGCGGCCAAGACTACAAACAACACGCGCCAGCCGACCAGCGGCATCAGCCATTGCACAGGCAGGGTCGAGGCAACCATGCCCAGGGAGCCGGTCATCAACATCCAGGAGTTCGCGCGCATCAGGGTTGATGCGGCAAACCAACGACGATAGCCGGTCAGCGGCGCCATCAAACAGGCACTGACACCTACACCACAGAAAACCCGCGCCGCCAGCAATCCGGAAAAACTGGTGGCAAAAGAAAAGGCCAGACATCCCACCACGGCTACTGTCAAAAAGTAGAGAATGACTCTTTTGGGGCCATGCCGGTCCAGCCACGTACCCAAGGGCAACTGAGTGGCCGAGAAACCCAGAAAGTAGCCCCCCGCCAGCAAGCCCAAGTCACTGGCACTAAGCCCAAATTCGTGCGTCAAAATCGGTGCCAGTGTCGCGGTAATGGCGCGGATGAGTGCCGAAAAAAAGTAGGCGAAGGCAAAAACCAGAAAGACGATGATGGCGGTCCGTTTGGGCAGAATGGTGACGTTCGGAAAAGGGCGCATGGGCCGATTATCTGTGTCGCCTCATTTGCGCTGCCGCAAGCAGCCTGCTACGGTGTCGGATTCCGGCAGCTCGGCCCTGCGCCACCAAAACGGCGGAGCCCTATTGCTACAGCCCAAGCTGCTCCAATTTTGCGTCTCCCTGCTCCTGGTGCTGTATGCAGCTGCGGATCAATCGCTCATTTCCCACTGCCGTCGAGACAAAATGCCATCGATCACCAGAAGTGCTGCCCGACCAAGTTTCCCCTGCACTCGGCTTACACCTGCAGCAAATGAATGGCACCTTGCCCTTGATGTTGTCCGGTACATTCGATGCCGAATGTTTTGATGGTATCGAAATCATCATGCGCCCTTGGTCAAGCTACAAATGCTGTTCTTCGATCCGGCGCTGTACCTGGAACTGCGACCCTTTGGCCCTGCTCGGATTCGTCGGCTTGCTCCCCATGAACATCTTGGGAGGGAAAAAATCGCCAAAGCCGGCGCAGCAGTGTTATAGTAGAAGGCTTCGCTAAAGGGACGTAAGCATATTCGTATCAAGCGCGGGGGTCGAGCGGTCTTGGTTGTTTCTTTAAAAAAAGCAGCCAGCGGTTTGACAGATGCTTAAAAAGCATGGCATAATTCAAGGCTTCGCTGATCACAGTGAAGAGGGGCTGAGAAGCTAGACGGAAGTCAAGTGGAGTGCTCTGGATCTTTAAAAACATACAGCCGATAAGTGTGGGCGTTTGAAGGCGATTGCCAAGTTCTTCGGAACTAAGTCTTAATTGACTTACAAACGCTCATAGAGATAGAAGTGAAGTTCACTTCAATTCCGTTTTTATGAGTTGCTCGAGAGAGCGAAAAAATTCAAGATCGAACTATAGAGTTTGATCCTGGCTCAGATTGAACGCTGGCGGCATGCCTTACACATGCAAGTCGAACGGCAGCACGGGAGCAATCCTGGTGGCGAGTGGCGAACGGGTGAGTAATATATCGGAACGTGCCCAGTCGTGGGGGATAACGCAGCGAAAGCTGTGCTAATACCGCATACGATCTCTGGATGAAAGCGGGGGACCGCAAGGCCTCGCGCGATTGGAGCGGCCGATATCAGATTAGGTAGTTGGTGGGGTAAAAGCCCACCAAGCCGACGATCTGTAGCTGGTCTGAGAGGACGACCAGCCACACTGGAACTGAGACACGGTCCAGACTCCTACGGGAGGCAGCAGTGGGGAATTTTGGACAATGGGCGCAAGCCTGATCCAGCAATGCCGCGTGCAGGATGAAGGCCTTCGGGTTGTAAACTGCTTTTGTACGGAACGAAACGGTTTGCCCTAATACGGCGAACTAATGACGGTACCGTAAGAATAAGCACCGGCTAACTACGTGCCAGCAGCCGCGGTAATACGTAGGGTGCGAGCGTTAATCGGAATTACTGGGCGTAAAGCGTGCGCAGGCGGTTATATAAGACAGATGTGAAATCCCCGGGCTCAACCTGGGACCTGCATTTGTGACTGTATAGCTAGAGTACGGTAGAGGGGGATGGAATTCCGCGTGTAGCAGTGAAATGCGTAGATATGCGGAGGAACACCGATGGCGAAGGCAATCCCCTGGACCTGTACTGACGCTCATGCACGAAAGCGTGGGGAGCAAACAGGATTAGATACCCTGGTAGTCCACGCCCTAAACGATGTCAACTGGTTGTTGGGTCTTCACTGACTCAGTAACGAAGCTAACGCGTGAAGTTGACCGCCTGGGGAGTACGGCCGCAAGGTTGAAACTCAAAGGAATTGACGGGGACCCGCACAAGCGGTGGATGATGTGGTTTAATTCGATGCAACGCGAAAAACCTTACCCACCTTTGACATGTACGGAAGTCGCTAGAGATAGCTTCGTGCTCGAAAGAGAGCCGTAACACAGGTGCTGCATGGCTGTCGTCAGCTCGTGTCGTGAGATGTTGGGTTAAGTCCCGCAACGAGCGCAACCCTTGTCATTAGTTGCTACATTCAGTTGGGCACTCTAATGAGACTGCCGGTGACAAGCCGGAGGAAGGTGGGGATGACGTCAAGTCCTCATGGCCCTTATAGGTGGGGCTACACACGTCATACAATGGCTGGTACAAAGGGTTGCCAACCCGCGAGGGGGAGCTAATCCCACAAAGCCAGTCGTAGTCCGGATCGTAGTCTGCAACTCGACTACGTGAAGTCGGAATCGCTAGTAATCGTGGATCAGAATGTCACGGTGAATACGTTCCCGGGTCTTGTACACACCGCCCGTCACACCATGGGAGCGGGTTCTGCCAGAAGTAGTTAGCCTAACCGCAAGGAGGGCGATTACCACGGCAGGGTTCGTGACTGGGGTGAAGTCGTAACAAGGTAGCCGTATCGGAAGGTGCGGCTGGATCACCTCCTTTCTGGAAACTGCAATCTAATTTAAACGCTCACACTTATCGGTTGTTGGAAGGTTGTCGCTGACGGCTAAGGCTCGCGCCTGGTCACAAGTGGCCGGCTTGGGTCTGTAGCTCAGTTGGTTAGAGCACCGTCTTGATAAGGCGGGGGTCGTTGGTTCGAGACCAACCAGACCCACCATTGTCGTCCAACGTCCTTCTGGTTTGGGGGGTGTAGCTCAGCTGGGAGAGCGGCTGCTTTGCAAGCAGTAGGTAGCGGGTTCGAGTCCTGTCACCTCCACCAATCTTCTCGTTGCTTATCGAATCAATAGTATTCAACACCAAAGTTGCTTCGCAAGAGGCGGCTTTGTTGTTGATCAGGATAACTTGATCAATCGGCTGTTCTTTAACAATTTATAGAGTTTAATCAGCGTTGCTAGCGGAAAGTGCACATTCGTAAAGGTTTAGTGCACACCGTGCCGCTAGCGACAATTTTTGATTGCGTCAAAATGAATATCAGACTTCACGTTTGAAATTCGAGTTATTCAAGTTAAATTGAATACGGCATAACGCGATTGGTGAGAGGCCAATCAAACATTCCTTGAAAACAATTTTAAATCTCGCAAGAGATGTCAAAGTTATAGGGTCAAGCGAATAAGAGCACGTGGTGGATGCCTTGGCAATGATAGGCGACGAAGGACGTGATAGCCTGCGATAAGCTTCGGGGAGCTGGCAAATTAGCTTTGATCCGGAGATTTCCGAATGGGGAAACCCACCGAAAGGTATCGCATACTGAATACATAGGTATGCGAGGCGAACCGGGTGAACTGAAACATCTCAGTAGCTCGAGGAAAAGACATCAACCGAGATTCCGAAAGTAGTGGCGAGCGAAATCGGAGAAGCCTGCAAGTGATAACGTTTTGTTTAACAGAAGGATCTGGAAAGGTCTGCCATAGCGGGTGATAGCCCCGTATGTGAAAAACGGAACGCGGTACTGAGCTTGCGACAAGTAGGGCGGGACACGAGAAATCCTGTCTGAATATGGGGGGACCATCCTCCAAGGCTAAATACTCATCATTGACCGATAGTGAACTAGTACCGTGAGGGAAAGGCGAAAAGAACCCCGGGAGGGGAGTGAAATAGATCCTGAAACCGCGTGCTTACAAAAAGTAGGAGCCCGCAAGGGTGACTGCGTACCTTTTGTATAATGGGTCAGCGACTTACATTCAGTGGCAAGCTTAACCGAATAGGGAAGGCGTAGGGAAACCGAGTCCGAATAGGGCGATTCAGTCGCTGGGTGTAGACCCGAAACCAAGTGATCTATCCATGGCCAGGATGAAGGTGCCGTAACAGGTACTGGAGGTCCGAACCGACTAGTGTTGCAAAACTAGCGGATGAGCTGTGGATAGGGGTGAAAGGCTAAACAAACTTGGAAATAGCTGGTTCTCTCCGAAAACTATTTAGGTAGTGCCTCAAGTATTACCGTTGGGGGTAGAGCACTGTTTTGGCTAGGGGGTCATGGCGACTTACCAAACCAATGCAAACTCCGAATACCGACGAGTACAGCTTGGGAGACAGAGCACCGGGTGCTAACGTCCGGACTCAAGAGGGAAACAACCCAGACCGCCAGCTAAGGTCCCTAAAATTGGCTAAGTGGGAAACGAAGTGGGAAGGCTAAAACAGTCAGGATGTTGGCTTAGAAGCAGCCATCATTTAAAGAAAGCGTAATAGCTCACTGATCGAGTCGTCCTGCGCGGAAGATGTAACGGGGCTAAGCCAGTTACCGAAGCTGCGGATTTGCAATTTATTGCAAGTGGTAGGAGAGCGTTCTGTAAGCCTGTGAAGGTGCGTTGTAAAGCGTGCTGGAGGTATCAGAAGTGCGAATGCTGACATGAGTAGCGTTAAAGGGGGTGAAAAGCCCCCTCGCCGTAAGCGCAAGGTTTTCTACGCAACGTTCATCGGCGTAGAGTGAGTCGGCCCCTAAGGCGAGGCAGAGATGCGTAGTCGATGGGAAACAGGTCAATATTCCTGTACCGATGTGTAGTGCGATGTGGGGACGGAGAAGGTTAGCTCAGCCAACTGTTGGATATGTTGGTTCAAGCCTGTAGTCGTGCCTGGTAGGTAAATCCGCCGGGCTTAGATGAGGGGTGATAACGAGGCTGCTTGCAGCCGAAGTGAGTGATACCCTGCTTCCAGGAAAAGCCACTAAGCTTCAGCTACACACGACCGTACCGCAAACCGACACTGGTGCGCGAGATGAGTATTCTAAGGCGCTTGAGAGAACTCAGGAGAAGGAACTCGGCAAATTGACACCGTAACTTCGGAAGAAGGTGTGCCTTTAGTAGGTGAACCATTTACTTGGGGAGCCCAATGAGGTTGCAAAAAATCGGTGGCTGCGACTGTTTATTAAAAACACAGCACTCTGCAAACACGAAAGTGGACGTATAGGGTGTGACGCCTGCCCGGTGCTGGAAGATTAAATGATGGGGTGCAAGCTCTTGATTGAAGTCCCAGTAAACGGCGGCCGTAACTATAACGGTCCTAAGGTAGCGAAATTCCTTGTCGGGTAAGTTCCGACCTGCACGAATGGCGTAACGATGGCCACACTGTCTCCTCCTGAGACTCAGCGAAGTTGAAATGTTTGTGATGATGCAATCTCCCCGCGGAAAGACGGAAAGACCCCATGAACCTTTACTGTAGCTTTGTATTGGACTTTGAACAGATCTGTGTAGGATAGGTGGGAGGCTTTGAAGCGGTGCCGCTAGGTATCGTGGAGCCAACGTTGAAATACCACCCTGGTGTGTTTGAGGTTCTAACCTAGGTCCATTATCTGGATCGGGGACAGTGCATGGTAGGCAGTTTGACTGGGGCGGTCTCCTCCCAAAGCGTAACGGAGGAGTTCGAAGGTACGCTAGTTACGGTCGGACATCGTGACGATAGTGCAATGGCATAAGCGTGCTTAACTGCGAGACTGACAAGTCGAGCAGATGCGAAAGCAGGACATAGTGATCCGGTGGTTCTGTATGGAAGGGCCATCGCTCAACGGATAAAAGGTACTCTGGGGATAACAGGCTGATACCGCCCAAGAGTTCATATCGACGGCGGTGTTTGGCACCTCGATGTCGGCTCATCTCATCCTGGGGCTGTAGCCGGTCCCAAGGGTATGGCTGTTCGCCATTTAAAGAGGTACGTGAGCTGGGTTTAAAACGTCGTGAGACAGTTTGGTCCCTATCTTCCGTGGGCGCTGCAGATTTGAGGAAGCCTGCTCCTAGTACGAGAGGACCGGAGTGGACGAACCTCTGGTGTACCGGTTGTCACGCCAGTGGCATTGCCGGGTAGCTAAGTTCGGAAGAGATAACCGCTGAAAGCATCTAAGCGGGAAACTCGTTTCAAGATGAGATCTGCCGGGGCCTTGAGCCCCCTAAAGAGTCGTTCAAGACCAGGACGTTGATAGGTCAGGTGTGGAAGCGCAGTAATGCGTTAAGCTAACTGATACTAATTGCTCGTGCGGCTTGACCCTATAACTTTGATCCATGTGAGTGGTATCAAGGAAGTTATGCCAAGTTGACGCATTCAAAATATCCAGCTAAAACTGGATCGTTAAATCGAAGCTGATTAGCTCTATAAATTGGTTGTCTTGACCTGGTCAAGATGACAAAAAGTTATGCCTGACGACCATAGCGAAGTGGTACCACTCCTTCCCATCCCGAACAGGACAGTGAAACGCTTCTGCGCCGATGATAGTGCGGATTCCCGTGTGAAAGTAGGACATCGTCAGGCTATTAAACCGAAACGCCCAATCGTAAAGATTGGGCGTTTTTTTCAGAATTTTTAAAAGAGTTTTGAAAAAAACGCGAAAGCGTGCTACAATTCAAGGCTTCGCTGATCACAGTGAAGAGGGGCTGAGAAGCTAGACGGAAGTCAAGTGGAGTGCTCTGGATCTTTAAAAACATACAGCCGATAAGTGTGGGCGTTTGAAGGCGATTGCCAAGTTCTTCGGAACTAAGTCTTAATTGACTTACAAACGCTCATAGAGATAGAAGTGAAGTTCACTTCAATTCCGTTTTTATGAGTTGCTCGAGAGAGCGAAAAAATTCAAGATCGAACTATAGAGTTTGATCCTGGCTCAGATTGAACGCTGGCGGCATGCCTTACACATGCAAGTCGAACGGCAGCACGGGAGCAATCCTGGTGGCGAGTGGCGAACGGGTGAGTAATATATCGGAACGTGCCCAGTCGTGGGGGATAACGCAGCGAAAGCTGTGCTAATACCGCATACGATCTCTGGATGAAAGCGGGGGACCGCAAGGCCTCGCGCGATTGGAGCGGCCGATATCAGATTAGGTAGTTGGTGGGGTAAAAGCCCACCAAGCCGACGATCTGTAGCTGGTCTGAGAGGACGACCAGCCACACTGGAACTGAGACACGGTCCAGACTCCTACGGGAGGCAGCAGTGGGGAATTTTGGACAATGGGCGCAAGCCTGATCCAGCAATGCCGCGTGCAGGATGAAGGCCTTCGGGTTGTAAACTGCTTTTGTACGGAACGAAACGGTTTGCCCTAATACGGCGAACTAATGACGGTACCGTAAGAATAAGCACCGGCTAACTACGTGCCAGCAGCCGCGGTAATACGTAGGGTGCGAGCGTTAATCGGAATTACTGGGCGTAAAGCGTGCGCAGGCGGTTATATAAGACAGATGTGAAATCCCCGGGCTCAACCTGGGACCTGCATTTGTGACTGTATAGCTAGAGTACGGTAGAGGGGGATGGAATTCCGCGTGTAGCAGTGAAATGCGTAGATATGCGGAGGAACACCGATGGCGAAGGCAATCCCCTGGACCTGTACTGACGCTCATGCACGAAAGCGTGGGGAGCAAACAGGATTAGATACCCTGGTAGTCCACGCCCTAAACGATGTCAACTGGTTGTTGGGTCTTCACTGACTCAGTAACGAAGCTAACGCGTGAAGTTGACCGCCTGGGGAGTACGGCCGCAAGGTTGAAACTCAAAGGAATTGACGGGGACCCGCACAAGCGGTGGATGATGTGGTTTAATTCGATGCAACGCGAAAAACCTTACCCACCTTTGACATGTACGGAAGTCGCTAGAGATAGCTTCGTGCTCGAAAGAGAGCCGTAACACAGGTGCTGCATGGCTGTCGTCAGCTCGTGTCGTGAGATGTTGGGTTAAGTCCCGCAACGAGCGCAACCCTTGTCATTAGTTGCTACATTCAGTTGGGCACTCTAATGAGACTGCCGGTGACAAGCCGGAGGAAGGTGGGGATGACGTCAAGTCCTCATGGCCCTTATAGGTGGGGCTACACACGTCATACAATGGCTGGTACAAAGGGTTGCCAACCCGCGAGGGGGAGCTAATCCCACAAAGCCAGTCGTAGTCCGGATCGTAGTCTGCAACTCGACTACGTGAAGTCGGAATCGCTAGTAATCGTGGATCAGAATGTCACGGTGAATACGTTCCCGGGTCTTGTACACACCGCCCGTCACACCATGGGAGCGGGTTCTGCCAGAAGTAGTTAGCCTAACCGCAAGGAGGGCGATTACCACGGCAGGGTTCGTGACTGGGGTGAAGTCGTAACAAGGTAGCCGTATCGGAAGGTGCGGCTGGATCACCTCCTTTCTGGAAACTGCAATCTAATTTAAACGCTCACACTTATCGGTTGTTGGAAGGTTGTCGCTGACGGCTAAGGCTCGCGCCTGGTCACAAGTGGCCGGCTTGGGTCTGTAGCTCAGTTGGTTAGAGCACCGTCTTGATAAGGCGGGGGTCGTTGGTTCGAGACCAACCAGACCCACCATTGTCGTCCAACGTCCTTCTGGTTTGGGGGGTGTAGCTCAGCTGGGAGAGCGGCTGCTTTGCAAGCAGTAGGTAGCGGGTTCGAGTCCTGTCACCTCCACCAATCTTCTCGTTGCTTATCGAATCAATAGTATTCAACACCAAAGTTGCTTCGCAAGAGGCGGCTTTGTTGTTGATCAGGATAACTTGATCAATCGGCTGTTCTTTAACAATTTATAGAGTTTAATCAGCGTTGCTAGCGGAAAGTGCACATTCGTAAAGGTTTAGTGCACACCGTGCCGCTAGCGACAATTTTTGATTGCGTCAAAATGAATATCAGACTTCACGTTTGAAATTCGAGTTATTCAAGTTAAATTGAATACGGCATAACGCGATTGGTGAGAGACCAATCAAACATTCCTTGAAAACAATTTTAAATCTCGCAAGAGATGTCAAAGTTATAGGGTCAAGCGAATAAGAGCACGTGGTGGATGCCTTGGCAATGATAGGCGACGAAGGACGTGATAGCCTGCGATAAGCTTCGGGGAGCTGGCAAATTAGCTTTGATCCGGAGATTTCCGAATGGGGAAACCCACCGAAAGGTATCGCATACTGAATACATAGGTATGCGAGGCGAACCGGGTGAACTGAAACATCTCAGTAGCTCGAGGAAAAGACATCAACCGAGATTCCGAAAGTAGTGGCGAGCGAAATCGGAGAAGCCTGCAAGTGATAACGTTTTGTTTAACAGAAGGATCTGGAAAGGTCTGCCATAGCGGGTGATAGCCCCGTATGTGAAAAACGGAACGCGGTACTGAGCTTGCGACAAGTAGGGCGGGACACGAGAAATCCTGTCTGAATATGGGGGGACCATCCTCCAAGGCTAAATACTCATCATTGACCGATAGTGAACTAGTACCGTGAGGGAAAGGCGAAAAGAACCCCGGGAGGGGAGTGAAATAGATCCTGAAACCGCGTGCTTACAAAAAGTAGGAGCCCGCAAGGGTGACTGCGTACCTTTTGTATAATGGGTCAGCGACTTACATTCAGTGGCAAGCTTAACCGAATAGGGAAGGCGTAGGGAAACCGAGTCCGAATAGGGCGATTCAGTCGCTGGGTGTAGACCCGAAACCAAGTGATCTATCCATGGCCAGGATGAAGGTGCCGTAACAGGTACTGGAGGTCCGAACCGACTAGTGTTGCAAAACTAGCGGATGAGCTGT
>CAVXMS010000003.1:0-2909511 GCA_963763035.1 uncultured beta proteobacterium
TTGCCTAAAAACTTCTCTTGTCTCCGTTTTAGGTGTTCCTGACGGTTAACCCATCGCGTGACGCGGCGCCGGATTTGACTAATTCCAGTGTCAACTGATCGATCCATTCAGGAAAATCAATGTTGAAAACGTGCTTGGCGTGAATGAGCCTGAAATAGGGCGATGAAAGGGCCCAGGCAGTAAATAGGGGTAGTTCAACAGCCTGAGCTTCAAGTAGCTTAAACTTCAAAAGCACTTTGCTCGCATATTTAACATGTCTTGCCGGGTCGGCGATAAAGCCGTCCAAACGTCTGCGTGCTGCCATGATGGCAGTTTTGACGTTGGAAAATGCTGGACCATGACCCGGAATCACTATCTTCGGTGAAAGTGATTCAATCAAGTCAATCGTTTGTCCTACCTCGTCAAATGCATCTGACCCCTCCAACTCGGGGAAGACAACACCGAAACCACTTTCCCATAAAGCATCTGCAGATAGCAAGACACCGGAGCTGGGTTCAAACAGGATGACCGAATGTGGGTCATGGCCAGGTGCGGCGTGAATCTGCCAGCTCAGGTCGCCGAGCTTGATCTCAGTTCCTGGCTCCATCACTGAATTGAATTGAAATTGTGGGCAACTTTGCCCGGTTGGGGTGTAAGTAAGGGCTTGCGGGTCCCAACTGCGTACGTGCTCCGACAACCCAGGGGGTATCAGAGTTGTCAGACCAGGGTAGTTGTCTTGCAGCGCAGCGTTACCACCACAATGGTCGCTATGTAAGTGGGTATTTACCAATACGTTGAGTTGACGTCCAGCAAGTACTGTTTCGACTAGCGAAATGGTTTGCTTAGCATGCGAGACATAACCGCTGTCAACGAGCGCGCATGAGTCGTGGCCACAAACCAAAATGTTATTCGACGAGAGCCAACCGCGCTCCAAAAGGATGATCTCATCGGGAAGGGGCGGTCGACTAGACATGTGAACTTACAGGCGCAAGGCTATTTCCCAGCGCGCAGTTCGCGCCGCAGAACTTTGCCGACATTGGATTTGGGCAGTTCATCGCGAAACTCAATGTATTTGGGTCGCTTGTACCCCGTCAGGTTGTGCTGGCAATATCGGGCGACGTCTTCCTCGGACAAATGTGGGTTGTCTTTGATCACAAAGACCTTGATGGCTTCGCCCTGTTTCTCATCAGGCACGCCAATGACGGCACACTCAACAACGCCATCACATAGTGAAATGATGTTTTCCAACTCGCTTGGGAAAACATTGAAGCCGCTCACCAGGATCATGTCCTTCTTTCGATCGACAATTTTTGTGTAGCCGCGCACATCCATGATGCCGATGTCTCCCGTACGCATGAAGCCATCAGGTGTAAATGCATGTTTATTCTCTTCAGGCTGCTTGTAGTAACCCGTCATCACGTTCGGACCTCGAATGCAGATTTCACCGGATTCGCCTTGCGCCAGTGAATTACCTTCATCATCCTTGATGGCAATGTCGATGCTTGGAAGTGGCAGACCAATAGTTCCGGAAAATTCCTTCGACAGAACCGGGTTGTTAGTCCCTATTGCGCACGTTTCGCTCATACCCCAGCCTTCCACCATTGGGCAGCCGGTAGTTTCCAACCAGTGCTTGGCAGTGCCAGCCGACGCCGCCATGCCGCCTGCCTGGGACACACAGAGACTGGAAAAATCAACTGACTTGAATTGCGGGTGCTGTAGTAACGCGTTGAATAGCGTGTTCACTGCGGGCAGTAAATGAAACGGACGCCGTTTCAGCGTGGCGACAAAACCAGAAAAATCCCGCGGATTCGGAATCATGGTCAGATGCGAGCCCCAGCGGATAGCCAGAAGAGACAAAGTAAGCGCAAATATGTGATACAGCGGAAGAGCGGCGATGCTATTGCTTTTCCTGATGTCGCCCACGCGTGCAAGCGCGGGTGTAAACCATGCCTCCGCCTGCAAAATGGCTGAAACGATATTACGGTGGGTAAGCACAGCTCCTTTGCTCAGCCCGGTCGTGCCACCGGTGTATTGCAAAAATGCAACGGAATCCAGTGTGCTGGCAGCCGACTTGAATGCCATCGACGTACCCTGTGAAATAACCTGCCGGAAAGACGTGGCGGTTTGTCCATCTGACAATACCAACCTATAAGCAGGCACCATTTTAGCGAGGTGCCTGACCGCAAACGTGACCCACCGACCGTACCAAAACCCCAGCAAATCGCCCATCGACGCCACCACAACATGCTTGATCTGTGTGTTCTCAATCACATCCGCCAGTGTTGCGGCGAAATTTTCAAGAATCACAATGGCGGTTGCGCCGGAGTCCTTAAGTTGGTGCTCCAGTTCGCGGGCGGTGTACAGCGGGTTGACATTGACGCAGGTGAAGCCGGCACGCAAAACGCCTGCCATGGTCACGGGGAACTGGGGAATGTTGGGCAGCATGATCGCCACTCGCGCACCTGGTTCCAATCCTTTACTCTGAAGCCATGCTCCCAGCGCTGCGGAAAGACGGTCAAGCTGCGCATAGCTCATCCAGCTCTCCATGCAAACCGAAAAAGGACTGGTTGCATTCTTCTGGAAGGACTCCTCCAGCAAGTGTGTTAATGATCGATATTGATCCGGGTTAATGTCATGCGGAACGCCCGGGGGATAGCTCTTGAGCCAGATTTTTTCCATAACAATTCCTTTGCGCACATTTTGTGCCCGGACCAGCTTTTGAGACTACCGGGGTTGCCCCAGTACCCGGGAGATTTCCGTCTCGCAGGTGACAGCGTCGGCATCAAAAAGTAGGTCCATCAGATTGGCTTCACGCGTCATCACGGTGGCCAGAAAATGGCGCGCTCCATCGCCCTTGCGTCCCATGGCAGCAAAGGTGTCAAAGCCCGCCTCCAGAAACCGCTGCAAAGAACCCATTCCGGCCAGATTTGCAGGTCCGCGCATCATCTTCAGTAGCATGCGAAGGCCGTGTGTTCGGGTTAGACGGTCCAGTTCGTGACCGATATTCAACACTGCGCTTAGCTGTGTGTTTCGATCTGAGCGCCGATCGACGGTCCGCCACGCACATACGTAGCGCGTTACCTCGGGTGCGTTGCCGTTCTTCATCCAACTTCGGGCCATTGCCAGATCCAGATCTTCTGTCAGGCGATGCAATTGCGCCAGCGACACGGCAGTTTCCACCACCTGCTGCGGGAACAGGCGCTCCAGTGCAGCGGCAATGCGTGCAAACTGAGCATCGCGTTCTGCGTAGTCTCTCTCACTATAGAGCTCCTCCAAAAAAAATTGAGCGGCGGGCTGGTATTGATCCGAGTTCAGCAGATCATAGTAGGTGCCGGCAAATCGTCGAGCCTGAAAATTTTTGATATCGCTAATGGCACGTGCCAGCGCCGGCTTGTCGGCGGCGATTTGTCGAATCAGCGATACCTGCGTGACCGCGTCGCGAATGATCTGTGTGGCTTCCATATAAACGCCGAGTCTATCTGGGTTATTTGTTTAACAATAGGCTGCCATACCCTCGATTTACGCTACCCTTAAGGCATGAATCCGGATGCACAAAAACTCTGGCGCGCGCCGCGTTGGGCGCTGGCAGTCTTACTGGCCGTACTGGGCATGCTGGGCCCGTTTTCCATTGACACTTATCTGCCGGCTTTTGCGGGTATCGCTGACTCATTGGCAGCGACACCGGTGCAGATGCAGCAGACACTGTCGGCCTATCTGTTTGGTTTTGCTTTCATGAGCCTGTTTCATGGTGCAATTTCTGACAGTCTGGGGCGCCGACCAGTGGTGCTGTGGGGTTTGGCAGCCTTCACGTTGGCGTCGATCGGCTGTGCGGCGTCGCAAAACATTGGTCAGTTGGTATTTTTTCGCGCCATGCAGGGTTTGTCCACTGGCGCTGGTATTGTGGTGGCGCGCGCAGTGGTGCGTGACATGTTTGCGCCGACCCAGGCGCAGAAAGTAATGAGCCAGATCACCATCTATTTTGGTGTCGCTCCGGCTGTGGCTCCCATCATTGGCGGCTGGTTGTTTGTGCACTTCAATTGGCATAGCATTTTTTGGTTTTTGACGGCAGTGGGCGTTACCCTGTGGATTGCCAATTACAAACTGTTGCCTGAGACACTGCACCTCACGCATCGGCAGCCGTTCAACGCGCGCAACCTGATGCAGGGTTATTGGCAACTGGGATCCGATCCGCGCTTTTTTCTACTGGCGCTGGCCAGCGGCGTGCCATTCAATGGCATGTTCCTTTATGTTCTATCTGCACCTGCTTTTCTGGGTCAACATCTCGGCCTGGCTCCAACCCAGTTTTTCTGGTTTTTCGTACTCTCGATAGGTGGCATCATGGCGGGCGCCTGGGTCAGTGGTCGGGTGGCTGGCAGGCTGGCACCCAAGCAGCAAATCAAGTATGGGTTCTTAATCATGCTGCTGATTGCGTTGACCAATCTGGGAGCCAATCTATTGTTCAAGGCCGATGTCTCATGGGCCCTTATTCCGATTGCTATTTTTTCCTTTGGGTGGGCCATGATGGTGCCGGTAGTGACGCTGTTGGTGCTTGATCTTCACCCGGCGCGTCGTGGCATGGCGTCTTCATTGCAAGCCTTCATCGCCTCAACGGCCAATGGTTTTGTGGCCGGCATCATTGCGCCACTGGTTATGCATTCAACGGTTGCCATGGCAGCGGTTTCGCTCGCGATGATGTGTGTTGGACTGCTCGCCTGGATCTACCTGCGCAGAATTTGGCCGGACATCGGACAATACATTGTCCATCCGTCGCCATGATGGATGGTGCCGGGCTGTAGATTTCTTTTGAACGAGCGGGATCAGCTACTGGAACTTCAGTACCCAACCCCCGATGCGACCATCCGGATTGGTTCCCAAGTCAACAATAGCGCGGCCGTCATCACATATTCCGGTCGCGCGAGTTAGGCGTCAGCCCTCAATCGTAGTTTGGTAATCAAGCGGTCAGCAGATTCTGTTTGCCGCCACTGGAAGGCTGCTCAGGAACCAGCCTCCATGAAACATGGGGCGATTCAACCAAGGAACCCTCACCTTTGGGCGAGAGTCGTTCACAGTCGAATGGCAACGGCTCAACTGGCAACCCTTGCGTAGACCGGGGGGATGCTTTCAAGGGCTTGCCTGGATAACTCTGAAGGCAGGTCGCTGGTCGCGCTGAAGGTAGCTGACGATTCCGGCGATCTGGAAGCCGTTTTCACGCAGGATTTTTTCGTACCTGGCGTCATCGTCCGGGCTCCAGTAGGCCACGCGGATCTCGTGCTTTTGCCGGGCGTGCCTTTGCAGGGTGGCAGATGAAATGTCCACCTCATAGGGCCTGAGGTTGGCAGTGAGAAAGCTGAACGGCATGAAGAATCCCCACTCCGGAAAGATGTAGACCACGTGTAGGGGCGAGGCACGCGCGTCTTCAGCCATCCGGTTGATGGCGTTGGACATTTTGCCGACGCCGCCGGTCTGCTCGATCCGGCGGAAGAAGTCGCTTTGCTGATACACGTTGGCCACGGCCATTGCAGCGGTCAGAACCATGACGCCATGACCTAGGCAGGAGGGGCGTAGCCAGGATGGCGGCTTTTGCAGCAAGGGTTGCAGCGCAAGTGCGGCCATGATGTACAAGAGAGGCAGGAGCACGGAAAAATGATGTATCCAGATGCGATTGCCCAATAGCAATGAAACACCGAAATAACAAACAGGCAGCCAGACCAATTGCCCAGGCGTGAGCACGCTCAAGCTGCTCGGCCTGGTCGCCCTGGCCGCTTCCGGCCGCGATTTGAATCTCCAGGCGGCAAGCCACAGCAGACAGGCAGCCAATATCCATACCTTGATCTGGGGCCACAAGGTGCCGGGTGATTCGCCAAAGATCATCAGTTCATTGCCCGTGTTCTGCAGGGCATAGCGGGCATTGCGAAGCGAGTTGGAAAGACTCTCCCACACTGTCAGACTGGACGATAGTGGGGCAAGGTCAGCGATGCTCCTGGTGAGCCAGTGCCACGCAGGTTCAAGACCACCCAAGGCAATCGTCAGCGACAAATAGCCAGCCACATAAGGCAGCATGCCGACTGCAAAGCCCAGTAGCCAGACGGCAACGGTGCGCCAGTTGCGGGTGTTGCGCAGCCCGCACGCCAGCACCACGGGCAGGAAGAACAAATACACAAAGTAGGTATACACCGCCAGGCCGAAGAACACACCGGCTGCCATTACGCGTCGCTGCAACGGCGCCGCATTGGGCCTGGGTAGGGCGAAGTAGACCGCACACAAGAGCCAGGCTGTGCCGGCCAGGACGATGTAGAACTGGGTCCGGAACGACGCAATAAAGGCAACGTCAGTGGCCAGACCCGCTGCCGCCAGGAATGCGGGCAAGCGCAAGTGTGTAGCACGCTTTGCGACCGCATAGACCATGCCAACGGTGACTGCGCCAAAAAGCGCCTGGGCAATGCGCAACGCCACAAGATTCAGACCAAGGACGACAAACAGGAGCAAACCGACGTAGAGGTTTTGCACGCCATGGTACAGATTGCCTAGCAAGGGAATGAAGGCAGTGGGCAGCATGGACACGGGGTTGTGCAATGCAGGATTCAGGGCGCGGGCGGCCAGGTATTCCGGGTTGACGGCGTCCATGTATAGGCCAGGCAAGTCCACGTCGTGCAGGACGCCAACCCAGAAGATCAGTTGCAGCAGCGCGAGTGCGAGCAGGTCACGCCGCTCCAGACGCCAGCGTTCTGCCTGCATCGGTGGGCTATAGACCCACCACTTGGCACCGGCAAAATTGACCGCCATGCCGACCAGGGATCCGGCCGCGACGCCCACGATCGGCAACACCGGGTGATAGGGCAACAGCACCATGATCATCGCGTAGGTGCAGAGGTTCAGCAGTCCTCCCAGGGACATCGCGGCCAGGTAGGCCAGGCCCTCGCGGGCGAGCGATGTCTGTTGAGCCGCATCGAAAGTGAAACGCCGGTTCAGCAGCCATGTGATAGTCACCGCGGACAAGAAGGAAAAAATGCGTCCCGAGCCGAAGCCCAGTCCACATGCCATCAAGGCATAGAGGACGCCGCTGTCCACCAGAAAACCGACTCCGCCGACCACACCGAAGCGCAGCAATTGCGGGGTCATGATTTGGGTTGGGATGCGTGACTCGCCGCGGGAATTCTGAGATAGGCGAAGCGCTTGGCCTCGATTCGACCGAGCGTCACGGTATCCAGAACCAGGCCGCAAGTGAGCGACAGGAACCCCAACAATACCAGGGCCGAGCACAGGATGGCGGTCGGCATGCGCGGTACCAGACCGGTTTCCAGGAAGGTGCTGATGATGGGGATGGAAAGACCCAGCGCGATCAGTTGGCACAGCACAAAACCGATCGAGAAGAAGGCCAAAGGTTTCTCGATCTTGAAAAGTTTCACGATGGCGAGCAAGATTCGCAGCCCGTCGCGGTAGGTGTTGAGCTTGCTGATCGAGCCTTCGGGCCGGGCACCGTAAGCCGTGTTGACTTCGGCGATGGGCATGCGCAGTTCCAGCGCATGGATGGCCAGCTCGGTCTCGGTTTCAAAGCCGCGGGCATGCGCGGGAAACGACTTGACATAACGGCGCGAGAAAACACGGTAGCCAGAAAGCATGTCCTGAAATGCCCGGCCAAAGATCATGGCGACAAAACCTGTCAGCATCCTGTTACCCCAGCGATGGCCCGGCCGGTAGGCGGCAACAGCGTCGGTCACCCGGCTGCCGACGACCATGTCCAGGTCACCCTCGATTAGGGTCCGAATCAGTTGCGGGGCGGCGGCGGCGTCGTAGGTGGCGTCACCGTCCACCATCACATAGATGTCGGCATCAATGTCGGCAAACATGCGACGCACCACATTGCCTTTGCCTTGCAGGTTGACCTGCCAAACCTTTGCACCCGACTCACGCGCCACTTCAACGGTTCGATCAGAAGAATTGTTGTCGAAGACGCAACACGCGATGTCCGGCACGGCAGCCTGAAAATCCATGACCACTTTGCGAATCGTTTGCGCTTCGTTATAGCAAGGGACGATCAGCGCGATCCGAAACTTGGTTAGATCAATGGACATATTCGCGGGGAACGTGATGAAGGCATGATTTCAACGTGAGAAGCCTCAGTGTAGCCCGTATATTTCACGCATCACCACTGTACGGTCCGATTGGCGGTGATTCTTGCGCTGGATGGGGTTGACTTGGTGGTTTTGCAGACATGGAGCTGTGAGTGGCTGGCCGCAGGAACTCGGCTCTAAGGCAAAATACCACTGGAGTCAAAGCGCACGTCCCAGGAATTCTTCGTTCGAAAATCCTCCACTTCACCGGCGCTGTAGCGGTGATTGACCGCAGAGTTGGTCAAGTTCGCAAGATCAGAGAACTCGTCGGCGAGAAAGACACCTGGTTCATCGCCTCTTAGCGCCATTTCACCGAATTGAGTAGAGATAACGGGCAACCCCAATGCACGGTACTCGTAGTATTTGATGGGATCGACTGATGCTGTTAGCGACGTCCGACTGAAAGGAATAAGGCCGATTGAGAATTCCTGCATTAGTCGCATGGCGTTCGGGTGTGCGCAAGCAGGAAGCAGCTCCACATTGAGCGGCAGGGACCTTGGTGGAGTTTTATAGACCGGCCCGATCAAGCGAACAAGTGTCGACGGACTTGCGGTCGCCAGTGCAGCCACGAATTCCCAATCGAACCAATGCCCGATGGTCCCGACGTAGCCGATAACGCCCGGCCCCGACCTGCCAAAATCGCCAGGAGGTGGAAGGGAATCGGTTGAGCAGGCGTTCAAAACGCTAAAAAGCTTTTCTTTATGGAAGCGAAATCGGGTCAGCAATGCCGTCGACGAAACCGATATCTTGGTGGCGCGTGCTGCCACCTCCTGCTCGCGGCGCTCCATGGCTCTGCGCGACAGCCCATCGTAAAACGCCGGAAAATCATCCATGGCGTCATACAGTGAAGGCACATCCGGATTACGAGCCATGATCTGGAGGGCCAGCTCAGAAGGTTTGCCAATCCCAAGCAGGCAATCCTCTGCTGAAAGGAAACGATCTATGTTTGCTAGTGATTGGCGCCATAGCAAGCGGTTAAGCTTCGCGCCAATGGCCAGCGGCTCGATAGGTACTGCGCGTGGCTTAATGACGGTAAGCCATGCAGGGGTGCGCAGATCGGCTGCTGGACCTGGTTCGCGTTGCGTGTGGCTGGTTCTCCGCCTGAAGTCAGATAGCCTCGGAAATCGTGTTGGATAGGGATCAAACCAGAGCACGTCCCCGCGAAACCTAGTGTGAAACCACTCGACGAACCTGTGGGGACGCTGCGCAAAGCTGGCCCAAGGAAGCGGCGACAGGTATATTAGTTTCATCAGCCAAAGTGTTCCCGAAGTACGCCGACGATTCGCTCCGATGCTCGGCCGTCTCCATAGGGTGAAACTCCGCGGGCCATAGCGCGGTAGGCCGCTGCATCGTCCAGCAGACGTTGCGTTTCCGCCAAAATTCTGTCGAAGTTGGCCCCCACCAGTCTTACGACACCCTGGTCGACTGCCTCTGGCCTCTCGGTTTCGTCCCGCAACACCAGCACGGGCTTGCCTAGCGCCGGTGCCTCTTCTTGCACACCACCTGAATCGCTGATGATGAGGTAGGCGCGCTTCATAGCAGTGACAAAGGGGGCGTACTCCAGCGGTGCACAAAGGTGAATATTTGGGAACGGGCCGAGCAGCTCATACGCTACATCCTTCACATTCGGATTCGGATGCACCGGGTAGAGGAACTGAACATTGGGGTTGCGCTCTGCCAGCGCCTGCAACGCACGGCAGATGTTGCGGAACGGCGTGCCGAAGTTTTCCCGTCGATGAGAGGTAACCAGAATGAGGCGTTTGTCCGTGTCTAGGTCAATTCCCAGCGCGCAATCCCTGGCCGCAGTCATCAAGAGCGCATCAATGACAGTGTTGCCAGTGACAGCAATGTTGGAGTCAGCAATTCCCTCACGAAGCAGGTTCTCCCGTGAACTCTCAGTGGGTGCGAAATGCCAGCGTGCCAACCGACCGGCGATGACGCGATTCGCTTCTTCCGGGAATGGACTTTGCAGATCGCCGGTGCGTAAGCCAGCTTCGATGTGGCCAAAGGGGATGTGGTGATAAAAACAGGCCAGTGCTGCCGCCATGACTGTCGTTGTGTCGCCTTGGGCAAGGACAACGTCCGGTTTCTCTGCCTCTAGCGCAAGGTCGAGTTCGAGCAAAAGCCTGGCTGTGAGTGTCGTTAGAGCTTGATTGGGCCGCATGATATTCAGATCGATGTCTGGCGCAATGCCGAAAAAGTCGAGCACCTGGTCAAGCATGTGGCGGTGCTGCGCCGTAGCCAGTAAGCGCACGTTGGCCCAGGGTTCGGCCCTGAGCGCCAGTATCACGGGGGCCATCTTGATTGCTTCAGGTCTTGTTCCGACCACACACAGAATCTTCTTTTTCATGACATTCAATCTGACTAATGTGCTGGAAGTCGCCCGTAGTGAACTCGGTGGTCAGCCTCACAGCGTGCGACCCTCACTCCTCGGCGCGGAAGTGGCCTGTATACGCCGTGCAACTCGGTGACTTGACATCCACTTGACCATTCATGTATTTCAGCATTCACCAGCGACGAAATGCACGACCGATCAGCCTCAATCGAAATGTCGTAATTCAAGACATAGTCAGGTCCAACAATGCGCCACAAGAACGAATTTCGCCGACAGTTTTCCACCGAGGAGAAAGTGCGTGCCAGAATTGTTTCAATCTCCTCACTGCGGATCCCTTCAAAAGTAGCCTCGGAGCAATCTTGGTTTGACAGTTCCTCATCCACCAAGTTGGTTTGCTGATTGATACGCAGACGGGCGGGCAGCGCAGAAAACACTCGATTTGCGGCCGACAATGCGTCTGGATTGAGTCGATTGCCATTGGGTCCTACTTGTTCTCCAATCGCCCAAAACTCGCCTGCGGTGGACAAACCAAATCGAACCGCCTCGAAGATGTGTTCCAACTCCACTAAGTGGTGGAGGCCAGATACGCACAAAACAATATCGAATGCTGCCTCGGGTAATGAGAGGCGATTCACGTCAGCGTGATGAATAGTGACACGAGACGTGCCCCATTCACGTTGATTCGCCATCGCCAACAGCGTGGCGTTAATGTCAAACAATGTTAGTTCCACTTCCACGCCAGCTCCACGTATCAGAGCCGCCTCGGTTACCGCAGTGCCTGAGCACAGCGATGCGATACGCACAGGACGACCGAGGGCCTGTCCATGCGCGCGTAATCGCGTAGTGAAATCCGGCACGTCTTCCCCGCTACGTTGGCCAAGCCACGCGAGCGCAAGGTCAAACGCATTCGAGCATCCATCCGCGGTTGTCAACGAACGAGCGGAAGGAATCAAAGCATCTATCGAAGTCGCCCTCTGGAAGCGCTCTTGGTACATCGGATGTAGATACGCCCGTGAAAAGTGGGCGCGCTCGTTTTCAATCCGCAACTTGGAAAATGTCCGTGCCCGCGCCAAATTGATCTGTTCACGTGGCGCAATAACCAGTTCTCGTATCGCCAACCAGTCGGCACATGGATCGCCCATCGGACCGGCAAGGCACGCAACATAGAGTGAATTTTGCCTCCTTGTCGCAGTCATCGAAATATGGACCGTGCGCTCAATCGACTCGGCGCCTCTCAGCAATGGGAGCCGTGCCAAGACGTTAATGCCTTCGTCCGAACAGACGCCTAACTCCAATTCAAGACCATCTACCGAGATTTCGGGGAGTCCGCCACAAAAAGTCAGTACGCACTCCTGTGCGAAGCCGTAATCCCACAAAGGCACTGTCAACCGTTCTCCTGCAAGCAAAATCATGGCGGGTCGGACAGCGCCCATGTGTGCCGGTGCCATCCATCGATTTGTCTGTGGATGACCCGCTGGCACATTCACGAGGTAGATCGAGTCAGGGTCGAGGAAGTAAGTCATGTGATGTCACGCGGGTTGTCTATACGCATGTGGCTCCCACTTACCCCACTTCGACTCGTACAAGGCCTTGTTCTTTGCCATCAGATCCTGGCGTGCCTTTGACGGTAACTTGTCAAAAGAAGCCGAAAGATGGTGATGCACGAAGACATCCTCGACGCACACCACCCGCAAGCCGGCTTTTCTGACGCGCATGCAGTAATCGTCATCCTCAAAGAACCCCAGGCCATAGGCCTCATCCAGATTTCCTACCTTCTCAAACGTGCTGCGGGTCAACATGACACAGAAGAATGCCGCTGCTTTCAGGTTCAGTAGTTGCCCAATATGACGCGTCGTGTACTGAAAGGCTTGCTGTGCCATTTCTGCCATGTCTGAGTACTCGATGTCAATGCGGGCTTCATTCCCAATGTTATTTGTGACAGGCCCTGCCAAGCCTACATCAGGGTGTCGTTGCAGGAAACGTTTGAGCGTACTTGCCCAACCAGAAGTGGTGTAGGTATCGTTATTCAACAGGCAAAGGTAATCTCCAGTGCTGAGACTCAGGCCCTGGTTATTCGCTGCCGCGAACCCTCGGTTTTCTGCGTTCAATACGAGCCTGCGCCAACGCCCTTGTGCTTGCCACTCCTGTAGCATGGCCGGTGTGCCGTCGCCTGATGCGTTGTCGACAACAATTATTTCAAGGGCTTCTAACGGTGAACTCGACTCAAGGCTGGCTAGGCAGGCACGTGTCAAGTCGATGTTGTTGTACGTCACCACGACGACGCTGATTTGCGGTTTGCGCTCAAAGGCAGGTGGTTCGAAGATGCCGAGCAGTTGCTCGACGCGACAGTCCCAGGTATTGAGCCGGGCAAAGTCCTGCCGCGCGCGGATTGTGATCGGGTCGATGGTGGCATTCAGCGCTGCGCTGACCGCTGCCACAAAGGCCTCAGAGCCGGCTGTCACGTGTGCGACCTGGGTAAAGGCCAGCGTTTCCGGCAACTCTATGCAAACGACCTCCAGCCCCATGCTGAGGTACTCATAGACCTTGACCGGGTTGGTGGCGAGGGTCAGCGGGATGACCTTGAAGGGCAATAACGCGACGTCAAAGGCATGCGCGTAGTAGGGCAACTGCGCATAAGAAATTTCTCCGACCCATTCGATGTTGGTTACATCCCTCAGTTGGCTCTGTGCCTCAGTAGTGTCTGCGCCAATCATGAGAACGACCGCGTCAGGGTTTGCCAGCGCCACGCAGCGCAGCAGGGTCAAATCCAGCCACGGCGCGATCGCCCCGTAATAGCCGATGATCTTGCGCCCGTGTGGATCGGCGTAAACAATAGCCGGTTTGATTGCAAAGTGGTCGTACTCGCAGCCGTTACGCACAAGGTGGGTTGGACGCTGGTATTTGGCAACTTCATCCAGTAACCACTGGGATGTCACAGTCACGTCATCGCAGCGCCTGATCAGCAACTGCTCCGCGTCCACCATGGTGGACGCCGTGTTGTCAAAGCCGGCATGGTGGTCCATGCAATCGTAGGCGCAACGGCTGTTTGGAATCACAGTCGCGACTTCGGTCCAGAACGGGTGCTGTACCACCTGAACAGAACTCTCTGTCTGAAGATGGCGCATCAGCGCACCAAAACTTGAGCGGAGATCGGTCAGTAACGTTTCACAAGGCAGTTGTCCGTAAATTGGCAGTGGCATGTTCACCCACAAGTACACCTGGAAAAGACGCCCTGATGTGTCCAGCGGCTCCAGATCAAATCCGGGTTGCTTATTCTTGCGTAATTCCGAGGAAACATAGAACACGCGTCGCCCGTGCTCGGCGATCCCTTTGGCCATGTGTTGCGGGCGTTGGTATCGCAAATGCCAGTCGATGACACCCCAAAAAAAATAGTCGGAATGTCCATCAACACGAGCTACAGACGGCAGAGGTTGATTCGGAAGATCGGTCGTGGTCAGCGTCGGCGCCCTGAGGGTAGCGTAAGAGTTGGCGCCGTAACGTGCTTGTAATGCATTTCGAATTCGCTGACGAATCGAGCCGGGCATGGGCGTTCGGTGAAACGCTGTTCTGGCGATTTGGCGCAGACGGGCTTTGTCCTGTGCTACCCAACCGTGGCGCAGTATCCGCGTCACCAAACGCATGGGCATGGTAAGGCGCCACGACAGACTGCTGCGCATCTGCGCAACAAGTTCTTCGACCTCCAAACGTCGGCTGTGCTCGGCTTGGCCTAGGGCCTGCGCATCGGCCCTGGCCTTCGCCTCTGCCTGGGCGCGCGTCAACGACTCATCCAGCTGAAGCTTCATCAAGTCAATCGACTGCTGCGCCTTTTCGCCTTCAATTCGGCGTGTCAAATCGATCTGGCGCAGTGCGTCTTCCTGCACGGTCTGAGCCCGCTGGTGGGCTTCCTGTACAGCCGCGAGGGCCGCCTGCTGAGCCTGCAAACTGCGCTCATGGGCTTGTTCTACGGCACTCCGTGATTCTTCCCGGGCGCTAGCCTCTCGCTGACGCGCGTCATGCAGCGCCTCTTCATGCAGTGCTGCATTGCGGAGCCAAAGCGCCTCCCGCTCCTCACTCTGGTGGCGCACCAAATCCACTTCCTGATTCATGCGTCTAAGCTGCGTGCCGGCACTGATGCTGCTGGCGATGGCATCCGCGAGCAGAGCGGTCTGATCAGCCTGGACCCTGAGTTCGGTCACACCTGGTTTCGACCAGCCGCTTGCCGGGGGCAAGTGTTTTTCCGGTGCTACCGCGCCCAGAGCCGCTACCAGGTAGCTTTCTGTGGGCGAAGGCAGTATTGAGCTGCGCTGTGCCTGCAAGATCAGCGCCCGCAGCTCATCCGACAGACCGTCCAGCCCTTCGACGAACGACTGGCTCCAGCGCCTGCCAACAAAGGACTGTCCCAAATAGCTCAAACCCGCTGCTTCAAAGACAGCCTGCATGTCTACTAACGGGACTTCTTGGCCATACGGCCACTGCCCGCTTGAGGCCTTTTGCAGGCGCCAAATCCAGTACCAATAGCAGGCCCGGTTGGGTATCAGCACCATCACGTAGCGTTGCGAGCGGCTCGCCATGCCTTTGAGAAACCGCACCTGCTCGTCGAAGCTGTAATGCTCAAGCACGCCCGCATTGAATACCAAGTCATATTCAGCTGGGCCAGATGCAAAGGCATCGGCTTCGATCGTGCGAACTCTCTCTCCGTGCTGTGCAAACAGACGGCGCGCGTAGTCCAGCGCGTTCGGTGAAAAATCCAACAAACTCACTTCATACCCGCCGCGCTGCGCCAGCGTCAGGCTCTGTGCACCTCCGCCGCAACCTGCTTCAAGGACTTTGCTTCCTCTGTCCAAGAGGGGTGTCAAGATGTCCAGTAACTCCTCGTTGAAAGCGGTCACCACATCATCCCGACTGATGTCGATCAACGGCATGTCAGCGTAGATCGCGTCCCACTTCGCCTTTTCCTGTGCCGTCGCAGACAGCGCTTGGCGCTGGCTTCGGTACGCCTTGGATCCGTAGACCATGAGCAATTGCTCGCCCGCTGGCCAGATTGTCGGGTCAATCGGAACCAGCTTCCAATAAAGCCGCACAAATTCGCCTACCGCTTCAGGCAGAGTGTGTTCGTCCCAACTGCGCCTATGAGTTTCTGACAAAGGTGTTTCGCGGTAAGGCACCAGCACCACATAAACGTCTCTAACGTGTTGCAGGTGTTCTGCAACCACGCTTCTGGGATCGTCAAAGTGTTCCAGGCAGTTGCTGCACAGCAGGGCATCGAACTTGTCCGACTCGGCAACCAGCTCATCCCAAACTGAGCCAAAGCGCAGAGCCGGGTAGAGCACGCGGGCCGCCAGGATGGCCGTTTGCGCCGCATCCAGGCCACAGACCTCGGCTCTCGGGAACGCCTGCGCCAGCAGGGCCACGCCATCACCCATGGCGCAACCCCAATCGCACATCGTGCGTCCAGCTTGTGCCAGCCAGTAGGACTCTTCCACGGCCAGCCCGTCGATGGCCGCTTGGCTGAAAGCACGTGTTTGGGCCCGCCCGCCATGTGCCTCCCACTCGCTCTTGAAGTAGTGCTCCCACCAAAGCGGCGAATTGACCTGCGGCTGATCCGTCATCTCAAACCCTGTTCTGTGTATTGCATCCGAACCAGTGACTTGCCATCCACCTCTGTGGGTATCACCATCAGGCCCATGTAAGCTGACTCATGCTGTACTTCTACAAACTGTGCGCCCTCAATGAAATCATAGTAGTGCGGCATCGCTTGTTGGCGGTCCTCCAGCGCTGTGACCAGTGTGTATTTTCCCGCATTCAACGGGTTGGCAAAGCTGAAGGTCACGATTTCTTCCTGCCCCACCAACAGCCTTGAGAACCGCCAACCCCGATCCCAGGAGCTCAGCACCAAGAGATCATGACCGCGCACGTCCTTGATCGCCAGTGCTACCGACAGCGTCTCCAGTGGCACCGGCCGTGTCAGTCGAAAACGCACGCTGATGGCAACCGTCTCACAGCCCTGCCATGTTTGAATGGGAAACCCCGCGCTGCCACGGATCAAACAACCAGTCAGCGCGCCAGACATTGAGCCCCAGCGACTCAGCGGTGGCAAGTTGGGCTGCCACGCAGTCACCGGTACCTGATCGAAATCCGGATGGGGGGATGCTGCGTCTGGTGGGCCATCGCCAAGCAAAGCTGGCACCGCACTTGATCTTTCGGCGCTTGATTCTTCACCGGAAAACAAGTGCTGCGTGTAGGCCGAAGTGACCTGGTTCACGTCGCCCTGCATCATCACCGCGCCCTCGTGGAGCCACACCGCCGAATCACAGATCTGGCGCACCATCGCGACGTCGTGGGTCACCAGCACAATCGCAACACCGCCGGCCTTGAGCTGTCTGATCGCATTCAGGCACTTGGCCTGAAAGCGCGCGTCACCAACCGCAAGCGCTTCATCAACGACCAATAGGTCGGGCTTGGTATGAATGACAACGGCAAACGCCAATCGGACAAACATGCCGCTGGAATAAGTCTTGACAGGCTGGTCAATGTAGTGACCGATCTCAGCGAAGGCGCAAATGCTGTCAAACGCCAGTTCAATCTCGCGTCGTGTCATGCCCAGCAAGCTGCCGTTCAGAAAAACGTTGTCGCGTCCTGTGAACTCTGGATTGAAGCCGCTGCCCAGCTCCAGTAACGCGGCAATCTTTCCCTCCACACGGACTTGGCCCGAACTGGGAGTCAAGGTGCCGCACAGGATCTGTAGCAGGGTGGACTTGCCTGAGCCATTGCGTCCCACCAAGCCCAGTGTGTGCGCTGGTGGCAGCTCCAGACTGACGTTCCTGAGCGCAACAAACTGCTCACCTTTGCTGGCGCGGTTCAGAATCAAATCCCAAAAGCGCCAGCCGGGGTGGACCGCGGTGGAATAGGTCTTCGATAGGTTTTGCACCCGTACCCGGGGTCGGTGCGTGTCCGATTCAATAGAATGCATGATCGCCGCCACAAGCCGTTCAGAGCACGTCTGCGAATCCAGGGCGGGTGCGTTCAAACAACCACGCGCCAAACGCCATCGCCAGCATGGCGTACATACTGAAGAGGCCGACATCGAGCCAATTCATGGCTTGGCCGAACAAACTGGCGCGCCATTGCTCGATGATGGGCGCCAGGGGGTTCAGTCGCATCAGATTGGCTAGTTCGGACGGGACCATGCTGGTGCTGTAGAAGACCGGGCACAGGTACAGCACGATCATCATTACCGGGCCCATTGCCTGCGCCAAGTCACGCACAAAGACGCCAGTGGCCGACAGCGCCAGACTGAGCCCCGTGACCAGCAGCACCAAGGGAAGCGCCAGCAAGGGCAGCCAAAGCCATGACCAATGGGCCTGATGCGTCAGCAGGACGTAAAAGACCAGCCACATGCCCAAGTTCACCAGCAACTGAAATGCGGCTGCCCCAACCAATTGCCAGACCAGCACCTGTAGCGGGAAGGCTACCTTCTTCACGTAGTTCGGATACGCCGCGACAGCCAACGGCGCGCGCGTCAGGGCGTCGGCGACAAAACCGAACACCATCAACCCGGCAAACAGCACCAGCGCAAATTCAAACGGGCCACCGCCCTGGGTCCAGCGCACTTTCAGGATCAGGCCAAAAACCACTGTATAAACCGTCAGCGTCACCAGTGGCTGTACCACCGCCCACACCCAGCCAGCCGTGGTGCCCTGGTAGCGGCTGGCAATTTCGCGCCGCACCATGGTGCCGATCAGTGCGCGCTGACTCGTCGCCAGACGCACAAAAGCCAGCAGCGGCCCGCCCGCCGCAGCTCTACGCAAGCGCCACCTCGGTCGTGTTGCCGATGATCTCTTCCACCGTGGTCAGCCCGGCCCCCACTTTGCGCCAGCCATCCGCCCAGGCCATGCTTTGTTGGCTTGCGTGAAACGCCTGCTCAATGTCGCGTGCCGTAATGCCCGGCTTGATCTGCGCGGCTAACGCATTGTCGAATGCGATCAAGTCGTAAATCCCGATTCGTCCCAGAAAGCCTGTTTGATTGCAGCGCGGACAGCCCGCTGCTTGCATCACTTTGGGTTGGGCTACGCCCGCGCGGTGCAGGCGCTGCGACACTGCGTCAGGAATTGGAGTTTGTGGCGCTGCGCAGTTTGGGCACAGGCGTCGCACCAGGCGTTGCGCCATCACACCTTTCAGACTGTCAGCCAGCAGAAATGAATCGACCCCCATGTCCAACAACCGCGTCACGGCGCCGGCAGCCGTGTTGGTATGCAGGGTTGATAACACCAGGTGTCCGGTCAATGCCGCCTGGGTGGCGATCTGCGCGGTCGTTCCATCGCGGATTTCGCCGACCAAGATCACGTCCGGGTCGTGCCGCAAGATGGAGCGCAAGGCCTGCGCAAAGTCCAGTCCGATTTCTGCGTTCACCTGAATCTGACTGATGCCGTTCAGCTTGTACTCAACCGGGTCTTCCACAGTGACGATCTTGTCGGTGCGTCGCCCGAGCAGATCAATCGTGGTGTACAGCGTGGTGCTCTTGCCAGAACCCGTGGGGCCGGTAACCAGCACCAGGCCATTCGGTAAGCGCAGCCAACGCTCCAGCAGGTGCGCGTCAGCGTCAGACATGCCCAGGTCATGCAAACTTTGCGGCATGCGCTCCTGGCGCAGCAGGCGCATGACGACAGATTCGCCGCGCGCAGTCGGTATCACCGAAACTCGCACGTCAAAATTGACGCCGTTGACACGGGCATCCAAGCGGCCGTCCTGTGGCAGGCGGCGTTCGGCGATGTCCATCACCGACAAAATCTTGACACGACACACTACCGCCTCGTACGGGATGCTGGTGTAATGCTCCAGTTCCACCATGCTGCCATCCACGCGCAGGCGAACATCAAACCCCTTTTCTGCTGGCTCCAGGTGCACATCAGACGCGCGCAGGCTGACCGCCCTGGAGAGTACGGAATTCACCAACTCGATCACTGGCCCCTCTTCCGCCAGCTCCTTCAAGTGCTGCAAGTCCAGGCTGCCACCAAACTGAGTCTCTGCTTGCGCAGACTGCTCGTGGCAGGCCAGAAAGTCGGTTGTCGCAACCAGCGCGAACTCAAGCACACTGCCATGCTGCATGCCCAATTGGGCTAACAACTCGCGCGCCACCGGGCTAGGTGTGCCAGCGAGCAAGACCCGCCAGTGACTCTCGCCGTTGGGCAGAAACGCAAGGCGTTGGTCTTTGCACCAAGTGAGGCTCAGCCCCATGGCTTGAGCCGCCTGTGCACTTGCCGCAAAGGATTCTCGGAATACCTCGCGGCTGATCAGTGGCAAGCTGGCAGATTGAGCCAAAGCGACAAATGCACCCTGCTCCGCAACGGCACCGGTGCGCAGCAGCAAGCTTAGTAAAGAGCTGGTCTGAGCGCTGGTCTGCTGAATGTGCAGCACACTCTGCAGGGCCGTGGCTGAGAGCAGACCCTGCTGTTGAAGGCAGCGCTGCACATATTCATCCATCAAGCAGTCAACGCTCTCGGGCATATTCGGATTTGTCATGGCGTAGCGATCACGGTGCGCGCCCCACCTTGAGTTGGCGTTCGACCCGGAGCCAGCCGCCAGGGGTCTGGGCCAACAAAACGACATTGCGAGTTTGGCTGGCCTGATAGTCGAACGATATTTTCGCCGGTGTCTTTGCCGTGACGGGATAGCTGGCCAATTGAGTCATGGCCTCTGGGGCCCCCGGCGGGTAGGCAAAGAGCACAAATTTTTGAGTGAACTGCACCCCACTGCCCAAGCGCATCTTCACTGTGCCAGGTAAAACGATCTCATCGAACAAGAGAGCGAGAGAGGGTGACGGCGCGGGCCAAGCATTGATTCCCAAACTTTGCCAGACGGCGGGTAGGGGTGGAGCCTCTGCAGTCTGTGACCAGGCCGGACTCAAGCAACAAAGTGCCGCCAGGCAGCCTATGTTGCGCAGCCAGGCGCAACAACGCCAAGACAAAAACGTGCTATTCATCCTGCAATATTACCCCGTTTGACAGGTACATCGTCATGCTCGACTTTCAACGCCGTAGCCACCAAGAAAAAAGGCCCCGAAGGGCCTTTTTTAGAGTACGCAGACTGATTACTCTTGCAGCGAGCTAACACCCAAAGCTCCGCCTTCATTCTGTGCACCAGAAGTTTCAAACCAAGCGCCATTCGGCTGAACAATGTAGTTCTGCACGCGCAGCGAGCTGGTCGGCGACTGGATCACCAGACGCGGATTGGTGGTCACGCCAGCGGGTTGCACCGGTGCGCCCAGCAGAGCCTCGATAGCCGAGTTCTGAATGGTGACGTTGCCACCCTTCTTCACCGAGGTAACGATCTGCTTCTCGGTACCAGTGCTGCCGTCGCCATACAGGTAGAAGCCGGTTACCGCTGCATCCACAGAGCCGCTGTTGATGATGCGGGTGTACTGGTTCCAGCCGTAGGCGTTAGCTGCAGCGGGGCTGTAGTTACGCACGATCACTTTCGAAGCATTCAGCGACGACGTGAAAGTCACGGCCGGGCAGGTGCCGCCCGTAGCCAGCTTGCCGTAGTTAAATGCCGTCAGCGTAGCAGTGTCGGCCAGTTGGGCGGTCACTGTGTAGGCGGCGGGGTTTATAACGACGGTGCCGATTGGCTGGTAGCAAACATAGCTGGCAGCAGCCGATGCCGGCGCAAATGTGCTGGTCGCGTAGCTGAACGAACCTTGCGTCAAGGCAGTATTCAGAGCGATCGCGCCAGCGGCACCAATGGTGGTCGAGCAGTCAGCCAGGTTAGATACAAAGAACCGGCCGGCCGCTGCGGTTTGGTTGGCGAAATCGCCCGTGATGGTGAACTGGGCCGTATTGGCAGCCGCTTCCATCGAGGCGACGGTGTACGGGGTCAAGGTCAGGTCCGTCGTGCCAGGCACTGCTGTCGTCAACTTGATCGTGCCCAGATTCACAGCGTTAGGAACACCACCACCCGCAACGCGCGTGAAGGTCTTGCTGGCATTGCCAATGGCGTCGATCTTTGAGGTGTCGGCAGAAGCCGTCACATCAACCGCAATGCCCAGCGCCGAAGACAGCAGAGTCTTGGTCGGTGCAAAAGGTGCGATCGTGTCAATCTGACCACCGGTGGCGTTACCAACCGTCGTCGTGACGCTCACGCTGCCGCCAGAGAAAGTTGCGCAGTCATTGAAAGCACCCAGACCCAGAGAGGCAGACAAGCCAGTCAGGAAACCAATGCGGTCTGTTCCAACACCGCCAGCAGCGTTCAACGAACCAACATAGATGTTAGAGCCCAAGCCGTAAATGGCGTTGGTGGGGATGGTGAAGCTGTAAACCAAGGTGTCGGCGGCAGTGGTGTATGTTACGCCACCAATAACCACAGGACCCGCGACCAGCGCGCCATCCAGGGGCACAGCCTGTGCATTGGAGCCGGACGCAGCTTGCAGCAACTTCACGGTGGGTGCCGTGCCTGGCACTACGATTGCAGCAGGACCAGCACCACCAGTACCGGTGGCAGCCTTCCAGGTGCCGGCGCTGGCTTTGAATACAACATAAATGGTGTTCGTGCCAGCTACGGGGCCGTTGATAGGCTCAGAGGTTTGGTAGGTGAAAGTCGGCACTGGAACGTTTGCCACGTTCGTCACTGTCTCTGCCGCATAGATGGTGGTGGGGTTACCAGCCATCTGACCTGCTTGCGCAGACGCTGCACACATACCCGCCACAATTGCCGCTACGAGTTTCATTTTTTGGTTCATCTCGAGTCCTTCATGAAGTTGATGAGAAATGGGTTGAAAATAAGTAATCGCTTAGGCCAAGCAGCTTCGACATGTCTTTGCAAGACCGCGCGTAGCTCATTTCCTCCGCCAGCGCAGTATATCAGCGCTTTTCTAGAGAGCAACTGTCTTGAAGGCAAAAGATCTTGCATGCTTGTATTTTTTTTGCAACGTTGGTAAAAACCCTTGCGCTTAAACTTCCGCTTAAGACCCGTACCTTGAAAGTAGCCCCGTTGTGTTGAACTTTTTTTACCAGGCTGCCGATGCCGCGGGTCAAAGACGCCGCGGCGAGTTGCAAGCCGAACACGCGCAAGCGGCCATGGATGTGCTAGCGGCCCAGGGCTTGCGCGTGTTTGATTTGCAGGCCGCTAGTCCGGGGCGCACGGCCATCGATGTCGGCACGGCCTCCGTGGCGGTTGGTGACAGGAAAGTGACGGCGCAACAGCGCGTCTGGCTACTCGATGAGCTCGCTACCCTTCTGGAGGCCGGTGTGGCACTGGCCGATGCCATTGACAGCCTGCAGCAAGGACACACGCTGACGGCCTTGGGTGCGGCACTGGGCAAGATGAATGCCAGTCTGCGCGGTGGGGTGGCTTTTTCTGTGGCTTTGGCTGGCAGTGGGCTGGGTTTGCCGCGTTATGTGACAGAGCTGGTACGGGCCGGCGAGTCCACGGGGCGCCTGGCCGGTGCGGCGCGCGCCGCTGCCCAGCAACTACTGGCCGACGACAAATTCGCCCGCGAGGTGCGCAACGCGTTGTTGTACCCCGCGGTGCTGATGAGCAGCGGGGCCTTGGCGATGCTGGTGGTGTTTGTTTTTGTGGTGCCCAAGTTTGCGACGATTCTGGCCAATCCGAAAGCTGATTTGCCCTTGATCAGTCTATGGGTGCTGCATGCTGGCTTGTGGCTGGCCTCGCATGCCGTGACGCTGATGGTGGCAATCGCTGCTGCGGTGTTGTTGACGGTGTGGGCGGCGCGTCAGTCGCCGGTGCGCCAGAGGGCTTGGGAACTGTTGGGGCGTATGCCGGTGCTGGGTTTGTGGGTGGTGGACGCCGAACTTTATCGCTGGAGCGCCATGCTGGCTGTGCTCACACAGCACCGGGTCGGCTTGTTGGAAGCATTGGCGCAAGCCAACAGTACCTTGCGTGCACGGGCTCTGGCAGCTCGGGGACAGCGCGTTGCAGATTCGGTGCGTCAAGGCAAGTCCTTGGTGGCGGCGCTATCTGAGCAGCGCCTACTCGATGCACCAGCGCTAGCGCTGGTGCGGGTGGGCGAGCGCTCGGGCGCTCTCGACAAGACGTTGGTGACTTTGGCTGCACGTTACCAAAGCGCCAGCCAGCAACGTGTTCAGCGCTTCCTGGTACTGTTGGAGCCGGTTACCATTTTGCTGATTTCGGTGGTGTTGGGGGGGGTCATGATTTCAGTGATCCTGGCTGTAACCAGCCTGACCAACGTAATTTGATTGTTGATTGCTTTAAGGATCTGAATGAAAAAATCCCAAACTTTTCTCCTGCAGTCCCGCGACCGGCGGGTGCGGCAAGCAGGCTTTACCTTGCTGGAGATGCTGGTGGTGATGGTGCTGATCGGCCTACTGGCTGGTCTGGTCGGGCCACGGCTGTTTGGCAAGGTGGATACATCGAAAGTACAGACCACCCAGGTGCAGATCAAATTGCTGGAAAACGCGGTGTCCATGATGGCGCTGGATATCAACGCGCCGCCGCCGGCCAGCGCCGGCTTGAACTGGCTGGTGCAAAAGCCCGATACAGAACCGGCGCGCACGCTCTGGAAAGGTCCCTACATTGACGGCGCATTGCCCAAGGATGGTTGGGGCAACCCTTTCCTGTATGAATTGCCAGGGCGCAATGGGCGCGAGTTTTCTGTCATTTCACTGGGCTCGGACGGGCAGCCCGGTGGTGAGGGAACGGCCGCTGATATTGCGAGCAAATAGGCGCAAAACCGATGCGCGGGCCTGTTGTCGTGCGAGGCTTTACCTTGATTGAGGTAATGGTGACCCTGACTTTGTTGGGCTTGCTGGTGGCCGTGGTGTTTCCGAACATGAGCCGCTGGTATGCTGGCCTGCAAAGACGTCAAGCGCTGGCTCAAGTTCGGGCGCAGTTGCAGCAGCTACCAGCAGTGGCGGTGTTTGTGGGACAGGATTTGAGTCTGACCGAGGTCTTGGGGGCACAGGCCACGGTGCCGACACGCTACCGGGTGGTGCTGCCACCGGGCTGGACTCTCGTGGATGCCGGTAATTTGCGTTTTTTGCGCACGGGTTACTGTCGTGCCGGCACAGCGACGTTGACCGTTGTCGCGCAGCAGGTGAACGTTTATGTGCGCTTGCTCTCGCCGATGTGTGACCTTTCCCTGGGGGAACAGGCAGTTGCAAGCCGGTCCTAAACGCCATCCTCGATGCAGTGGTATCAGCCTGCTGGAAATGCTGGTGGCGCTGACCATCTTGGCGCTCAGTGCCACCCTTTTGTTTGATTGGGTATACCAGGTCAATACGCGCATGCGCAGCCTTAACGAGCAACAGGCAAAGGCCTTTGCGCAATTGCGTGCCGTGGAGTTTTTAGGGCTTGTCAATCCGGCGATCATCCCCAGCGGCAAGCAGGCGTTTGCCGAGTTTGTGCTGGAATGGCAGTCCCAGCCGCTCACACCTATGCGCACCACGCTGGACGCAAATGACGGCCCCCTGCGCATGGAACTGGCGGTCTTTGCCGTGCATGTGCGGTTGCTGCAGCCGGGCAGCAACCGGGTCTGGGTTGAGTTTGACACCCGCTTGCCGGGTTGGAACCGGCTGGCCGGCAGCACGCTCAGTGGTGTTGCCGGGCTGGTGGGTTTGCCGTGATGGTGGCCGGCACAACACGAGCACGCGTTGTGCTCGGTAATAGAAGTTGCCGGCAACGTGGCTTGACCTTGTTGGAGCTTTTGCTCACGGTGGTGATTTTCTCCCTGGTGATCACGGTTTTTTCGCAAGCGATGTTTCAAATTGGTTTGTTCGAGCGCGCTTCCGCACGCAGCGCGGTGGGCTGGCAACGGCAATGGGCTACCGGTTTTGGGGTGGACGACTTCTTTCACGGTTTGGTGCTTGCACCAGAGGCGGCGCAACCGCCGGCCAGCGGCAGCGCGCGCACTTTTTCGGCCTGGTGGCTGGAGCAGGCGGACGCGGACGCCGGCCGACCAGTGCCGGTGACACTGTCGGTGCGCAAACTGGAATCGAAAGATGCGCAAACCCCAGCTGCTTGGGGTATGTTCATGGTGTCTCAAGGTGGCGCCGCGATCATGCTGGCACGCTGGGAGCAGGAAGTCAGCTTTCAATTCATGAATTCCGCGGGAGAGGTGTTCGATGTGTGGCCGCCATTGACCTCGGCGCCAGAAACAGTGACCTATGAGGCATTGCCGCGCGCGGTACAGGTGGTGGACAGTGTTCGCCGGTCCATTGTGCACCGGTGGGTCTTTGCTGGACCGACGCAACCAGGCTTGGCGCAGGCTGGTCTCAGAGGGCCCTTTGGGCTGGGAGTATCGCAGTGACAGGGCAAGGCCTGCCGCGACAGCAAGGTTTTGCGCTGGCTGCAATTCTTTGGTTGCTGGCCGGATTGACGATTCTGATTGCCAGTGCAAGCACGTCCCTGTTGGCGGTCTCCCGTACCAACCATGACACGCAGGAACGGTTGCGCCTTTTGCTGGCGCAGCAGCGTGCTGTGGCCGATGTCGCGTATCTGGTATTGACATACAAGACGCTGGGAGCAGGTGTTCAAGTGGGGCCGCGAATATTGCAACTGGACAGTTCCACCCGTTATCAGATGGGCGAAGGGACGAGCGTGCTGTTGCAGGACACGCAAGGCTTGGTCGGATTGAACAGCTCAGGGACGGACGACGTGCGGCGCTTGCTCGCGCTATGTGGCGCCAACCCGCAGCAGGTCGATGTGATGAGCGATACCTTGCAGGATTACATTGACGCCGATTCACTGAAGCGACTCAATGGCGCGGAGGCATTCGAGTACTCTGCCGCTGGCTTGCCTGCGCCGCGCAACCAGCCTTTGCTGGATGCGCGCGAGCTGTGGCAGGTGTTTGGCTGGACGCAGATCAAATCGGAGTGGGTGAAACGGGGTTGCAGTGACTGGGTCAGTCTGGCACCCAATTCGCTGCTGAATTTGTGGACCGCACCAGCAGCGGTGTTGCAAGCTGTCGGTCTCACCGCGGACCAGGCGGCGGCTGCGGTGGCAGATCGCGATCAGTCTCGTGAGCAGCCTTTGCTTTCCCCCTACTTGCTGGCTTATCGCAGTCTAAACGAGGGCGCTGGCTTGGGAGGCAGCCGCTTTGCAGTACGCAGCCGGGGGCAGGTACGGCTAACGGTGACGCTGGAGACGGGCGGATTGGCGCGCCGTCTGGTGCTGGAGCGGGGCAGCAATAACCTCGTGGTGCCGTTCTTGCTGTCCCAGTTCGAGTGGCTGCCGACCCCATCTGTCGGGGCCGACGGGCAGTCGATTGGCCCAAGTTACCGGTTCACCGATAATCTGGCAAGTTTTTTCTTGGTGACCCCTGGTCAAGCAAACGTTTCTGATGCGCAACTACCCCTGTTACCTTTTGTCCAACCCTGAAGAGCTGCCGCTGCCGACCGGCAAGCTCTGGGGGCGTGGGCCGGTGTTGGTGTTGGGGCGGCAGTTTTGCGTGCACTTTGTGCTTGACGCCAGTGGTGTCCCAGGGCACCGAGTGTCCGGTTTTGTCGGTCTGCAGGTGACCCGCCTGGCACCATTTGCCCACTATGCTGGAATTTTTGTGCGTCAGGGTGCCAAGATTCACGTGTGGGTTTGGTCCCAAGAAATGGTGAGTGCCCTGCAACTCAAGTTGGGCGCGGGGAAGGCGCATTGGCGCGTGTTGCCGGAATCGCTTTGGGGCGAGGTGCCGACACGAGGCACGGTGGTTCAGACCTGCGCGGCGGGGGTTGAAGCTTTGCGTTTTGAGGGTGGACATTTGCAGGACGCAATGTGGTGGCCGGAGATGCCGGGCGAGCCAATATTGAAGGCATTTTCCGGCGACACAGTGGTATCGAAGGCGGCCGATTCGGCACGTGAACGGGTGCTCAGCCGGCGACGCTGGGCCAAAGCGGCACAAGCGGTGCCAGTATTCGGTGCAGAGTCGCCAGTGCATGGTTTGGCAGCCTGGTTCAGGGCGCCGCTGGCGTGGGTCATACTGGGTTGGTTGACGTTGGGGCTGGCGGGGGCCCACGCGGGGTGGACACTGGCCAGCGGGCACCGTGTTGCGCAAGCGAAGTTGGCAGCCCAAGCCGAACTTGATCACTTGCTGGATCAGGGCACACGCGATGCCAAGGGTCGTTCGGGCGGGGCGTCGACGGAGGATGTGCAGTGGGTCAACGAGGTGCGGCAGTTGACGCGTGGCGTGCGATTGGATGACCTGTTACGGCAGTTGGCAGAACCGCTGGCCGCTCGTGGACTGCTGATTCGCGAGTTGGTAATTGACCGGGATGAAGTCAAGCTGGGATTGGTATCGGGTTATGGTGGGGCGGTGGATCTGGATGAGGCGATTGCGGCGATTGAGGCAGTTGGCCTGTGGCAGCGAGTCGAGTTGCTTGACTTTGCGAACCCGCTACTGGCTCGTTTTCGGCTGAAATTGAAAGCGGTGGTCGGGTTGGGAGCGCCCGCATGAGGAATGTTTATTCACGTGTTGTTGCCTGGGTTCTGATGAGTCTGGCGGTGGGGCTGTTGGCCTGGACACTGGATCAACAGGACGAGAACGCGGCCTCTGCGCAGGCGACGCGCGCGCTGGAGCAGCAGGTACGGCGTTTGCGAACGACGGCCCAGCCGGCGCGGCCTTCGATGGCCGATAGCGCCGCCGTGGCGGCATTGGCGCAAGCTTGGCGAACAGCGGCGCAAAGCCACGGCAGTGATGCCCACAACACAGCGGCGATGCTGGAGCGGGTCAAGGCGTTTTGCGAAGCCTCGGGATTGAGCGAATGCCAGATTAGGCGATCCAGTGTGCGCAGCGGCGGCATGGCACAAACGGCGGCGCCGGTCGGGCTGTCCACGCGGCTGGCACCGCATGCCATTAATGTGCTGGCACGGTTTGATGCGCAGGGCGTGAATTCATTCGCCCGGAGCTTGGCGGAGTCGGGGCTGCTGTACCGCATGGAGCGTGTGAATATTGTGCAAAATCGGGCTGAGTGGGACATCGTCTTTTATGTGCTGTCAAGCGAAGCCGCAACATCGGGTTCCACGGTACAGCCGTTCGGCAAATAGCATGAACAAGCTCTGGGTGCAAAAAGCTAGAGAATTCAAGTGGCATGCCGCTGGTTTGCTCTGGCTGCTGTTGGCCACTGCGACGGGTTATGGCGTCGGCTGGGGCGAAGGACGGACGTCGTCAGCGCCAACACCGCCGTCAAAGGAGACGGCGCAGCGAGCACAAGCTCCCGATGTGGCGTTGACCGCCGACCCGATACTCGCAAAGGTTGCCAGTGATGTGCCGGCAAGGTCGAGCCGGGAGTTGCGGATTTGGGAGGCTACACCAGTGCTTGTGGCCACGCCCGATGGCAAAACCAAGCCACTGACGCCCGAGTTCTGGAAGATTTCCGGAGTGTTCGAGACGCCGCAAGGACGCATGGCGATTGTGGAGTATTCAAGTCCACGCGCCAGCGAGTATTTGAAAGTGGGCAAGACTTTGCCCAATGGAGCCAAAATCGTTGCCGTGGATCAGAAGAGCATCACGGTGAAGACGAGGGTGGCAAATCAGTGGAAAATGATTGTTTTGGATTTTGATGTCAATAATTTCTAAGTCCCTAAAATTCTCGCTTGTGACCAGGATCGTCATGCTGCTGCTGCTGGCGGGTTGTACGGTGCCGCCGATGGCCTTGCCGCCGACGTTGAGATTTGGCGCCGAGCCCGCCGCAGAGCAGGCACCGGCCCAGGAACTGACGACGCCCAGGGCGGATCTCCCGCGACTGAGTGTGACAAATGCCCCGACGCCAGAAGTTGCTGGCACCGCAGCGGGCGTGGCGACGACGACGGCGGTTGGCGCCGGTGGTGAAGCAGTCACGGTCAACGTGGACCAAATGTCGATCAAGGCGTTTACCCAGTTCGTATTTGGCAATTTGCTGAAGAAAACAGTGGCGCTGGACGCCAAGCTGGCACAACGCTCTGATCTCATCACGTTGCGCAGCGACAATCCGCAGACTGCTCGGCAGGTGGCGGAAACTGCGAAGCTGCTGTTGCAGGGCTACGGTGTGTCGGTCACCGAACTCGACTCGCTGGTGCGCGTCAATCCGGCGGATGCGAAAGGGGGGGATTTACCACTGTTCCGGCGAGGCCGTGCTTCGGCGGAAACCCCTGCGGCACTCAGGCCTGTGTTTCATTTGGTTGAGTTGGAAGTCACACGCTCAAGCGAAGTCATGGGTTGGATCAAGACCATGTTTGGCAACAAGGTGGAGTTGCAGGACGTGCCCAACCAGAACTCTATTTTGGTATCGGGTGCGCCGGAAAACGTCAGTGCGGCACTGGAGATGGTGCGAGCGTTGGATGCGCCCAGAATGCGCGGACGCATTGCCAAGCGCCTGACGCCGGCATTTCTTAATGCGACAGAACTGGTGACGCGTTTGAGTGAGGTGCTGGGTGCACAGGGCTACGCAGTGACAAGCCAGGCGGCCGGGGGAGCGAGTTCCGCCATTGTGATGGTGCCGGTGGTTTCTTTAAATACTGTGTTTGTATTCACCGCCAGTCAGGCTGTGGCGGAGTTTGTGGTGAAGTGGGCGACTGAGGTTGACCAGGCGCCACCCAAAACGGGCAATGCAGGCTTTCTCAGTTATCCCGTGAAATATTCGGATGTGCAGACACTCGCCAAGACGATGGCGGACCTGATGGCTGCGGGTACGGCTGTGCCCACAGCGGCGGGTGCTGGCAAGATCGCGGGCCGAGTCGTCGTCAATTCTGCAACCAACAGCCTGATCATTCAGGGTGGCACTGCGGATGAACACCGCCAGTGGCGTGCATTGCTACAGGAGTTGGATCGGCCAGTCAAGTCGGCATTGATTGATGTGGTGGTGGCGGAGTTGACGCTGGGCACCAAGGAGCAGCTTGGTGTGGAGTGGCAAATGGCAGATCAGGTCTTGAGTCGGGGCGTGATTACGGGCGGCACCTTGGGCGCTTTGGGTATTGGTTCAGGGGGCTTGGGCCTGTCTTTTCTTGACAATGCGGGACAGGTTCGAGGCTTGCTGAACTTTCTCGGTAGTTCGAGTAATTCGCGGATATTGTCCAGTCCCAAGGTCTTGGCGCGCAACGCCGAAACAGCAACCATCCAGGTCGGTCAGGAAGTGCCTATCGTGACCAGTCAGCAGTCGGGCACGCCGGCAACCGGGGTTACGACCCCGGGTATCTTGCAGACCATTCAGTACCGTTCTACCGGGGTCATACTTCGTGTCAAGCCCATCATTCTGGCCGGTGGCAGACTGGACCTGGAAGTGGCGCAAGAGGTGAGCAGCGCCGCCGAAACCACTACCGGCGTGAGTACCAGTCCCACCATTTCGAGTCGCAGGGTTGAAACCAAGCTGTCTTTACGCGATGGCGGCACAGTGATGTTGGCGGGATTGATTTCAAATGACTCGACCAATGGGAATTCCGGTATTCCAGGACTCAAAGATGTGCCGGGGATCGGTAACCTGTTCAAGACGCAGAAAGACAGTTCCAACAAGACCGAGTTGGTGATCCTGATTACGGCGTATATCCTGAATGATGATTTTGAGGGTGAGGCGATCACTGACAGTTTCCGGCGAACACTGAGCCAGTGGTTGGCGTCACCCGACAGGGTTGCACCGCTGAAGACGGACCCATCACTCAGGTCGGCGCCTGAAACAGTGCCAGCGGTACCAACATCGCCGACCTCCGAGCCGCAGGTTGGCGATGTGCCTGTGCCACGCCAAATGGATCCAATGGTCATAGAAGTGCCGGCGGCGACCTCAAGGCGATCTGGTGATGCTGCAACTGGCGGGAAATCCACGGCACCACCGGGTAAGGCATCCTTGGTGACTAGTGGTGTGCCCCAGGTGACAGAGTCTGACAAAGCCAAGATTACCACCCCACAGCAAGCGCCCGTGCAGGGCGAGGGCGGTCCCGGAAAACCCGTGACCGATCCGGCCTTGCTTGAGGAGTTGCGGCGCGCAATACGCCCATAGCGACGAAGAAAACAGACGCTGGTCACCTGCTCAGGATTGAGCCGGTACGACAAACTTGTCATTGTTCAAATCGAAAAGCCGCGGTTGCGGCCGATAAATCACTATACTGTTAATTTATAAGGGGTATCCACTTAGCTCCAGTTGATGCAAAATAGCTGGATGGAAACCCATATAGTAGCGCCAATCCCCGGCAAGGACTATCCCCAGAACTGGAACGATTTTCTCGATTGGTTTGCCACCGAGGAGGCGTGTCTTACATACCTTGAGAAGCTACGCTGGGCAAATGGATTTGTCTGCCCGAGTTGCGGCACTGTCGCGCAGGCCTACCGCGCCAGCCGCACCCGGCTGATGTGCCGCGCTTGCCAGCACCAGAGTTCGGTAACTGCCGGCACCATCTTCGACAAGACTCGCACGCCACTGCGCGTGTGGCTGGCAGCTGCGTGGTATCTGACCAATCAGAAGCAGGGCGTGAGCGCTTTGGGACTGCAACGCGTGTTGGGTTTGGGTAGCTACCAAACCGCTTGGACGATGTTGCACCGATTTCGCCACGCCATGGTGCGCCCGGGCCGCGAACAGCTCAAGGGGCTGGTCGAGGTGGATGAAACCTTTCTAGCCATCACCGACCGACAAGCACCCATCTCCCCGGCGGGGCGCAAGAGCAATACGGCCAAGGTGTTGGTGGTCATGGCCGTGGAGATATTGCAGCCCAAGGGATTCGGGCGCATCCGCCTGCGTCGCATTCACAAGGACTGCGCATCCAACGTGATTCCATTTGTGCAGGAGGTCATTGAGCCTGGCGCGCAGGTGCGCACCGATGGCGCAGCCACCTACCGCTCGTTGGGTGAACTGGGCTATGAGCACCAGCGCATTGTCATGCTCGGTTCGGACGTGCCAGCCCATGTGTCCATGGCCGGAGTGCATCGGGTAGCGGCGCTTGTGCAGCGCTGGATTCTGGGCACGCACCATGGCTCGGTTCAACCCGAACATTTGGATGCCTACTTGGATGAGTTCGTGTTCCGCTTCAATCGGCGCACATCGAGTTCGCGCGGCATGCTGTTCTACAGACTATTGCAACAGGCCGTGGCCACAGAACCCGTGACGTATGCGCAGGTGGCGAGTCACACCAAACGCAGAAAGCCCACCAAACCCAAAATCCAGCCCAAAGCTTGAACATTTCAGAGCATTCGATAGAATGCTGTTAACTGGATATCCATCCAGTATCCAGTACTTACTGGAGCTAAGTGGATACCCCTTTAATTTATACAGTAAACGTCATGAATTGACGTGATTTTCCATGCTGTCCGGTCTCCGGTCTGATTCTTTGCCTGACTTTGGTGCTGCCGTTTGGCGTGCCACTGAACTGGGTTGCGCCGCCGGAGTCACACTGGCCACCGGTCATGCCGCACTGGACGCCCAGTTGCCGGGCGCTGGCTGGCCGGTCGGCGCCATCAGTGAAGTTTTGCAGCCGCACGGTCAGCACAACGAGTGGCGTCTGCTGTTACCCGCTTTGAGAGTGAGCGATGGCACACTTTCCGCCGGTACGGTGGTGTTGGTAGGCGCACCGCATGTGCCGTTTGGGCCCGGCTTGGCGGCCCAGGGGCTGGATGCGCGGCGGCTCTTGTGGGTGCTCGCCAGCGCGCCGGATGAGCGCCTGTGGGCGGTGGAACAGGCTTTGCGCTGCGCTGGCGTGCTGGCGGTGCTGGTCTGGTTGCCGCAGGTGCGCGCCGAACAATTGCGGCGCTTGCAAATGGCCGCGCAAGCGCACAGCAAGCTTCTGTTTGTCATGCGCCCGACCCAGGTGCAGAGCGAGTCGTCGCCGGCCGTGCTGCGGTTGCTGGCATCGACCCAGTCCGACAGTGACACGCTCTTGCTGCACATTCTCAAACGACGCGGCCCGCCGCTCGATCAGCCCTTGCTACTGCCGGCCCGTCCGGCACGGCTGGCCGCCTTGCTGGCAATGCACTATGGTGATACGAGTGTTGCTGCGCCTGGGCCGGCCGCCCGAGGGCCGCGCCACAACGGATTTTTGCAGGAGGTGGACGATGCTCTGGGTCGCATTGCAAGCCTTGCCTGAAGGCCAGTCGCCTGAATTGGTTGACCACGGTACGGCCCTGGGCTGGTGGGCTTTGCAGTTCACACCCAAGGTGGCGCGTGTCGACGACGCGCTGCTGCTGGAATTGTCTGGCAGCGAGCGTCTGTGGGGTGGCAGAACGCCCTTGCTGCGCCAGATTTATGCATCAGACAAGCCGGTAGTCGATCTCAAGTATGCACGTGGCGCTACGTCTTTAATAGCGCTGGCGCGACTCCAGGAAACGAGCCAGTTCTGTCGCCAACTAAAGCCGGATTCCTTGCGGGACAGACCGCAGTTACGCGCAGCGAACCAGCTCTGTCCCCAACTGATTAGAGTAGACGACCTGCCGCTGGCGACGCTGGCGGCGGCGCGGCCGCATCTGACCACACTGGCGCAAATTGGTTGCCGCCGCTGGGGCCAGTTGCGTGCGTTGCCGCGGGATGGTGTGGCGCGGCGCTTTGGTGCCAGCCTGCTTGACGCACTGGACCGCGCCTACGGGCAGGGGCCGGACCTCTATCCCTGGCTACAGATGCCCGACAGGTTTGAAGCCACGCTGGAGCTTGCCGCGCAGGTGGAGACGGCGGCAGCGTTGCTGTTTGGTGCGCGCCGCTTGCTCAATCAATTGCAACTGTGGCTGCAGTTGCGCCACTGGGGTGTGCTGGCGTTGGAGCTTAGCTGGACCATGGACGCCCGGCGCCATACCGCCAGCCACGGCGAACTGGTGTTGCGCAGCGCCGAGCCCAGCGCTGACATGACCCACCTGCAACGTTTGCTGGCCGAACAGCTGGCGCACGTCAGCTTGCCGGCGCCGGTGTTGTACCTGCGCTTGCGTTCCCTGGAGACCGAAAAGCTGCGCGCTGCAACGGGCAGTTTGCTGCCCACCGAACAAGCCACCGGTGACAGCCTGCAGCAGATGATCGAGCGCCTGAGCGCCCGCTTGGGCGCGCAGCAGGTGTTGCAAGTGCAGGCCCGCTCCGAGCACCGGCCGGAGCGGATGCAGGCCTGGCAAGCGCTATTGGATGCCGCACAGTTAAGCACCGTTCGTGTCGGTGGCGTGCGGGTTACAGACAAAAAAAGCTTCAAGCAAGAGGCGCTTTACCCGACCTGGCTGCTGGCCACGCCGCAGCAACTGGTGGTGCGCGGCCAGCGTCCGCACTATCCCGGCCCGTTGACGCTGCTGGCCGGCCCGCAGCGGCTGGAGGCCGATGGCTGGGCTGGCACAGACTGCGCCCTGCGCGACTATTTTCTGGCGCGCAGCGAGCAGGCCGGCCTGTTGTGGATTTATCGCGAGCGTCTGGCCGGGGCGGGCGCCGACGCTGACGCCAATTGGTATTTGCATGGCCTGTTTGCCTGAGATTCTTTTGCCGGCCTACGCCGAGCTGCATTGCCTGTCCAACTTCAGCTTTCAGCGCGGCGCCTCGCACCCCGAGGAACTGGTGGCGCGTGCCGCTGCGCTGGGCTATGCGGCGCTGGCAATCACCGACGAGTGTTCGGTGGCGGGTCTGGTACGAGCCCACACCGAGGCAAAAAAACGGGGTTTGAAGCTGCTGCCCGGCGCCGAGTTTGCGCTGGACGGCGCCGGCAGCGCGGCCGGCTTCACAGTGATCGCCTTGCCGCGCGATTTGCCGGGTTGGGGCGATTTGTGCGAGTTCATCACCCTGGCGCGGCGCTCGGCGCCCAAAGGCCGCTACCAAGTGAGCTGGCAAGACGCGCACTGGGCCATGCTGGGCGGCTGTGAGGTTTTGCTGGCACTCCCGCCGGCGGTCAATTTCGAAACTGCCTGCGCCATCGCCATCCGCTCCAGAAGTCTTTTTGCTTCGCATCTGTGGTTGAGCGTGGAGTTGCTGCTGGGCCTGGACGATGCGCTTTGGCTGCACAAGTTGCAGCAGGTCTCACGGCTTAGCGGCGTGCCGCTGGTGGCCAGCGGCAACGTGCACATGCACCTGCGTTCGCGCAAGCCGTTGCAGGACGTGATGACCGCCGTGCGCCTGGGGCAGCCGGTGTCGGAATGCGGCTTTGCGTTACAGCCCAATGCCGAAGCGCACCTGCGTTCGCGCCAGCGGCTGGCCGCCATCTACCCGCCGGAACTGCTAGCTAACACCTTGCTTGTGGCACAGCGTTGCCACTTCAGCCTCGACCAATTGCGCTACCAGTACCCACTGGAGACCATGCTGCCCGGTCTGACGGCGGCGCAAACGCTGCGCCAGTTCACGCTGGAGGGGGCCGTCAAGCGTTATCCGCAAGGCCTTGGCAGCACGGTGCAACAGCAAATCGAGCATGAACTGGCGCTGATTGCCGAACTCAGGTACGAGATGTATTTTTTGACCGTGCACGACATCGTGGCCTTTGCCCGCAGCCGCGATATCCTGTGCCAGGGACGTGGCTCGGCCGCCAACTCCGCGGTCTGTTATTGCCTGGGCATCACCGAGGTCGACCCCTCCCGCACGGCCATGTTGTTTGAACGCTTTATCAGCCGCGAGCGCAATGAGCCGCCTGATATCGATGTCGACTTTGAACATGACAGGCGCGAGGAAGTCATCCAGTACATCTATGCCAAATACGGGCGCGAGCGTGCCGCCTTGACGGCAGTGGTGGTCAGCTACCGGCCGCGCAGCGCCCTGCGCGATGTCGGGCGTGCGCTGGCCATCGATGAAGCCCTGATCACGGCGCTGGCCAAAGAGCACCCCGGCATGTACAGCCGCGAGGTGCTGGCCGAGCGCTTGCAGTCGGCGCTGGAGCACTTGGGCCCACGCTATGTGCCGCCGCCCGAGAGCCAATTGCAACGCTGGCTGCAATTGAGCACCCAGTTGCAGCGCTTTCCGCGCCACCTCAGCCAGCATGTGGGCGGCTTTGTGCTGACCCAAGGCAGGCTGACGCGCCTGGTGCCGGTGGAGAACGCGGCCATGCCCGAGCGCTCCATCATCCAGTGGGACAAGGACGATCTGGACGCCGTGGGCCTGCTCAAGGTCGATGTGCTGGCGCTGGGCATGCTCAGCGCCATTCGGCGCTGCCTGGATCTCGTCAGTGCGCGGCGCGGCAGCACTTTCAGGATGCAGGACATTCCCGCGGAAGACACGGCCACCTACGACATGATCTGCAAGGCCGACACGGTGGGCGTGTTCCAGATCGAGAGCCGGGCGCAGATGAGCATGCTGCCGCGCCTCAAGCCGCGCTGTTATTACGATCTGGTGATCGAAGTCGCGATCGTTCGCCCGGGCCCGATCCAGGGCGGCATGGTGCATCCCTACCTGAAAGCGCGCGAGCACCCGGATCAGGTGGTGTACCCCAGCCCGGCCCTCCAAGAAGCCTTGAAGCGGACCCTGGGCGTGCCGATTTTTCAGGAGCAGGTGATGCAGATTGCCATGCTGGCGGCCGGTTTCAGCGCCGGTGAATCGGACAGCTTGCGCCGCTCCATGGCGGCCTGGAAGCGCAAGGGCGGCGTGCACCATTTTTATGAGCGCATGGTGGGCGGCATGGTGGCGCGCGGCTACACGCAGGAATTTGCCGACAACATCTTCAAGCAGATTGAAGGCTTTGGCGAATACGGTTTCCCCGAGAGCCATGCCGCCAGTTTTGCACTGCTGGTCTATGTCAGTTGCTGGCTCAAGCGGCACCAGCCGGCCTGCTACCTGGTGGCCGTGCTCAACAGCCAGCCGATGGGCTTTTATGGTCCCGCGCAACTGGTGCAGGACGCCCAGCGCCATGGCGTGCAGGTCAGGGCGGTGGATGTGCTGCACAGCGATTGGGATTGCATGCTGGAAGAGTCCACTGTTCGTTTGGGCTTGCGCCTGATCAGCGGCCTGGCCGAAGCTGCTGCGCAGCGCATCGTCGCCGCGCGCCTCAAGGCACCCTTCACCAGCACCGAAGACCTGGCTTTGCGCGCTGAACTCGATCAGGGGGAACTCAAGGCACTGGCCGCTGCCGATGCGCTGATCAGCCTGTCGGGTCACCGCCGTCAGCAGGTCTGGCAGGCCGCTGCCCTCCAGCCGGCACCGGGCCTGCTGCGGGCGGTGCCGGTCGCGGAAGACGCCTTGGCGTTACCGGCGGCCAGCGAAGGCGAAGAAGTGGTCTTCGATTACGCCGCGCTGGGGCTTACCTTAAGGTCCCACCCCATGTCGCTGCTGCGCGCCCAACTGGCCAAAGAGAAACTGCTGACGGCGGTCCAATTGCGTGATCTGCCCAGCGGGCGACTGGTGCGCGCCTGCGGCATTGTCATCATGCGCCAGCAACCCCAAACCGCCAAAGGCGTGGTGTTTGTCACGATCGAGGACGAGACCGGCAGTGTCAATGTGATCGTCTGGAAATCTGTTCGGGACAGGCAACGCACCGAACTGATGCGCTCACGCCTGATGGCGGTCTACGGAATCTGGCAACGCGATGAGGAGAGTGGGGGAGAGGTGCGCCACCTGATCGCCAAACGGCTCAAAGACCTCACACCCTTGCTGGGTGGTTTGATGACGGTCAGCCGGGAGTTTCATTGAATCTGAAGAATTGCTGCGCTTACCTTCGCGCCTGCTGTTCCCGCTTGCCCTCGCTGTCGATGGCTGCGACCAGCAAGCCGAGTTCCTGCGACAGGATATCGAGTACATCATCGAGCGTTACCACGCCCACCAACTGGCCTTGTCCGCCGACCACCGGAATGCGTCGCACCCCCTTGCGACGCATGGTGCGTAGCAGGTCAATCACAGAATCGTCTTCGCGCGCGGTGACCAGGTCGGTGGTCATCACATCTTCCACACGCATGATGCCGGGGTCGATGTCGGAGGCGACAACGGCGGTCACGATATCGCGGTCGGTCAGCACGCCCACCACGATCCGCTCGCCCTCCAGCTCTTCAACCACAACCAGACAACCGACATGGTTCTCCCGCATCAACCGTGCCGCGCCATTCAAGGCCGTCCCCCTGAAGGCAATGACCACGCTGCGTGTGCATATTTCGCCGGCAGTTAAACGTTCGCTCATATATTTCCCCTCTCTTTATTCGTGGGACGTTGCGTTGCTCCCTTATTTCGGTTCTGGTTCTCCGGGAGATTCGATTTCATCGTGCAGAGGTACGGCGTGCTGTTTCACCTGCCCTCTGCGTTTTCGTACAACGTCCTCAAGCTGGCGCTTCATGTTGTCGAAGGCGTCGCGCAGGGCAATGTTCACATCCTCGTTCTGGACCCGGTTCACCACAAGTTCGTGACCTGGAATCGTGAGGTCGATGCGCACGCCGAAAGGGCGACCCTGGTGCTTGTGCTTTTGCTCCAGGTCGATGCTGACATGACAGGCCATGATGTCGGGAGCAAACGATTCAAGCTTGTGGGCGTGCGCACGGGCACTCGTTGCAAGGGCCTCGGAAGGCTCCATGCCGTGAAACAGAATCTGAACTGGAAGCTTCATCTTGACCTCTGAGTTGCAATACAAGGCCATTCTGCGTGGCGTCGCGGCAGACGGCTTGCGATTTCTCAAAGGACGAATCGGCTAGGGCCTTGTCATTTGCCAGTTGTGTTCAGCGATGATGATCATGGCGTCGGGCAGCATCCTTGCGCCATGGCGCGGTTCGGGACCGTTCAACCGTTGCGAAACAGGAAGCTGTAGGCGTTAAGCGCAGGAACGCCGCCCAGGTGGGCGTACAGCACTTTGGAGCCTTTCGGAAACTCGCCCTGGCGCACCATGTCGATCATGCCGTGCATCGATTTGCCCTCGTAAACGGGGTCCGTTAGCATCCCCTCCTGCCGGGCGCACAGGCGAATGGCCTCCAGGGTGCCCTCGTTCGGCAAACCGTACGCAGGCCCACCGTAGCGGATATCGAGCACCACGTCCTGCTCGGTAATCGGGCGACCGAGTTCAACCAGCTTGGCGGTGTTCTGTGCGATGCGCAGTATCTGGGCTCTGGTCGGCTCGGGTTTGGCGGATGCGTCGATGCCAATGACCCGGTCTGCCCGACCATCCGCCGCAAAGCCCACCACCATGCCGGCCTGGGTGCTGCCGGTGACCGCGCAAACCACGATGTAGTCGAACTTGAACCCGAGTTCGGCTTCCTGTGTCCTCACTTCTTCCGCAAAGCCGACGAAGCCCAGGCCGCCCAGAGGATGTTCTGAACACCCGGCGGGAATCGGGAACGGTTTGCCGCCAGCCTTGCGCACGTCGTCCATCGCCTGTTCCCAACTGGGGCGGATGCCGATGTCAAAGCTGGCTGGGTCCAGGCGCACATCGGCGCCCAGGATGCGTGACATTTCGATGTTGCCGACGCGGTCGTAGACGGCGTCGGAGTAGTTGACCCAGTTCTCCTGGACCAGTACACATTTCATGCCCAGATGCGCCGCGACGGCAGCGACCTGGCGGGTCTGGTTCGACTGGATGCCGCCGATGGAAACCAAGGTGTCACAGCCTTGTGCCAGTGCCTCGGGAATCAGGTACTCCAGCTTGCGGGTCTTGTTGCCGCCAAAGGCCAGACCGCTGTTGCAATCCTCGCGCTTGGCAAACAACTCGACCTTGCCGCCAAGATGGGCGCTTAGGCGCCTGAGCGGTTGAATAGGCGTCGGTCCAAAAGTCAATGGATAACGCGCAAAGCGTTTCAGATTCATGGGGGGTGCTCCTGTGGTAATGACATGTATCCACCCATCCAGGCTGGCGAACAAGGCAGGCATATTCGATCAGGCATTCATCGGTGTGGAAGAGGCAATAATGCTAGGTGAATTCATGATATTCATGGTTGTGAAATGACACAAAACGACGCATCATTAAAATCACAAATTCAGTAATTAAATGAATTTATTGCATGAAAGAACAAGTAGCTCGAATAAAAGTTCGTCAAAGATCTGACGCTTCTCCACCCTCGAGAGTTGAGGTTGACCGCACCGACAAGGCAATTCTTCGCTTGCTGCAGCGCGATGCCTCAATCTCCAACGTGGCCTTGGCGGCAAAGGTTCATTTAAGTCCACCGGCCTGCCTGCGCCGCGTGGAGCGCCTCAAGCGCCTGGGGCTTATCACAGGCATAGTTGCCTTGCTTAATCCGAAGGCACTCGATGCCGGCATGCTGGTCATGATCGGCGTTGTGCTGGACCGGTCGACGCCAGAGTCTTTTGCGGATTTTGAGAAGGCGGTGGTAAAAATCTCGGGCTGCATGGAGTGCCATGTCGTCACCGGTGAGTTCGACTACTTCATGCTGCTGCGAACCCGGGACAACGACAGCTTCAACCGGCTTCACGCCGAGCAACTGCTGCACCTGCCAGGCGTGCGGCAAATCCGCTCCTTCATGGTGCTCAAGCAAGTCCTGTCGACGACGCAGTTCCCGATCTGAGACGCCGAGGTGGTTATTGGGGGGGCGCCTTCGGCGGCATCACAGCAAGCGCCGGGCAATGTGAAACTTTATCCCGTTGCAGCGGGCGTAGCGTCAGGAATTGAGCCAATCTACTTTTCCAGCGCGTCGGATGGCGGCTGGTAGGCCAGCAGATCGGCGGGTTGGCAGTGCAGGTAGGCGCAAATTTTTTCCAGCGTGTCGAAGCGCACGCCTTTGACCTTGCCTTGTTTAAGCAGGGACATATTGGCTTCGGTAATGCCCACGTGTTCGGCCAGGTCCTTGGAGCGCATCTTGCGCCGGGCCAGCATGATGTCGAGTTGAACAATGATAGGCATGGCAAGCTGCGGCGGGCTACACAAAATGCTCGTTTTCTTCCGCCAGCGTCTGCCCCTGGCTGATAACCGCAGCCATCAGCCAAACCACGGCGGCAAAGAACAAGGTGAACAAGTGGTTGCTGTTGATGCCCACCGAAAGTTGGCGTGTGCCGGGCGGGTTGTGCAGCGTCAGGATCACCGAGGTCGCAGCGCCGGCCGCAATCGTCGCCAGTGCCGCCGCCGCCACCCAGCCGGCAAAGCGGCGCAGGCGGGCGGTCGCTTGGGCCGTGAACACCTGCCCCTTGGCGAATTGGTCAAAGCATTGCTTGGCGTGCCACAGGCCGGTGAGCAGCAGGATCAGCGGCACCGACGTGACGGCGGCGCCGGCCAGTCGCTGCCAGGGCAGCAAGGGCAACTGGATGGCGCTGGCAGTGAGGTTGCCTTGCGCTGCCAGTTCAGGGGCACTGGTGGTGGCCCAATATGCCACCAGGACGCAGGGCAATAGCGCGATCAGCGCCATGCAGGTCAAGGACATGCCACGGCTGAGGCGCCGGATTCGCTGCAGATGGTCTGCGGGCGGCATAGATACCAGTGACGACGAGTGCATGACGGCTCCTTGGAACGGATGGGGTGAAACGGGGCAACTGCGGTGAAATATTTGTATACTGACAATTAATTTCTGTATTGCGATAATTATTTGTCAACTAACAAGGTCTGTCAATCCTCATGAAACGACTTCTCTGTGGTCTTGCCCTCTGTCTTGCTCTGGCGGCCTGTACGGGGGTGCCGTTGCGCTCGCTGCCACGCCTGATGCAGTTGCCCAAGGAGTTGCTGGACGCCAACCCGGCCGAGTTGATGGTGGCTTTGCAGGTCGATGCGCGCATGACGCCGCCGGCCGGCGCCGTGCCGATGCTGATGATCAAGCTGGTGCCGCGCGAGCCCGGCGGCTTTGAGGCCATCGACAAGCAACTGCCGATGCAGGTGTCGGTGGCGGCGTCGTCCACCATGGGGCTGGACGCGCCCGGCGCCGGACGGCGTTGGCTGCTCTACAGCCTGCCGGCGTCAACCCAGTTGGAGTTGGTGCGCATCCAGGGCGTCATGCAACGCGCCCGCGCCGAGGCACAAGGCAAAGGCGGCGGAACTATCAGTGTCGGCGTTTCTCAGGACTCGCTGGCGGCGACCGACCCGGCGTTGGCCCAAACGCGCTGGGAAACCTGGTTGCAAATCAGGCGGCGCGACGGTTTCTTCGAGGTCTGGTCTGGCACTCCCGCGCAATTGCAGAAATCGGCCACTGCCAAGCCTTGAGGTTTGTTGACCTGTTTTTTGGCAGCCAAAACCAGGTCAAATCGCTGCCGTCAGGGTGTACAAGGGCGTGCCATTGGGTGCTGGGTCAGGCGCTGTTCCGGCCGCAAGGGATAAGCCATTCTCGGAGTCTGAGCGCTTAACCTAAGCCCCTTGTGCCGCCTCCAACATGCACCAGCCCTGTGCGAAAATTGCTTCCACGCCTCTTGTGAATTACCGTGACGCTGCGTCTCAAGCTTTCCTTCATCACCATTGTGAGCGCGCTCATCGTCAGTGTGATCGGCGTTGGCTTGCTGTACAGCCTGGCTTCCACGCGCTTCCTGCAGGCCGGCATGGCCCAGCTCAAGCGCGAAACGCGTTGGCAGGTCGATCATCAGATCGGCGTCATGCGCCAGGCTGAGGGAAGTTTGATCGAACTGGGCGATTTGCTGACGAAAGAGCTCGCAGAGCCGCCCCGTCCGGACGAAGCAGCCGCTTTTGACCGGCTCACCGTGCGCGGCGAAGATGGGGTCATTCGCAGTCGCCGGGAGTTGTTCGATGGCAAGCGCGAGGCCGGTTTGTTCATGGCGCCGGGCGTCGCATTGACGGCTGCGCAGAGGCACCTCCAGATGCGGGTTTTACACACGCTCACGGAATTTGGTGCCAGCGCCCTGCGCCATTTTGACGGCGTGTGGTTCGATCAACTCAACAAGACTTCTGTCATCTTCCAGCGCCGCGACCCGGACCTCATCTACAAGCTGCCAGCCGGGCAGGATCGCACCCAAACCGCCTGGAACCAGTTGGCGTCGCCCCGACTGAACCCGAAGCGAATCCCCATGTGGACACCAGCGGTTCGAGAGTTGCCGCTCGGTGTCTGGGTGGTCAGCGCGGTTTATCCACTGGACATCGCGGGCCAATGGGAAGGCATTCTGGGTCACGATCTGGTGCTGACCGATCTGCTGCAGTCGTTTCGCGATAACGACCCCTACGCCGGCAGCGAGCATTTCCTGATCGACGGGTTTGGCAACTACGTCCTGGCCGGGACCTGGCAGCAGGCGCTGGAAGCCAGGTCACACGACTTCAGGCCCGATCTGTCCGCCGAGTCGCAGTTGCGCACCGTGTTGCAAGGCGGCCAGACAGTAGCCGACGGCACCCGGATTCGCTCCCGAGGTCGGGACTACGCGGTATTCTCACTGCCCCTCGAAGGTCTGAACTGGCGTTACTACCGATTGGTTCCGGTCGATAGTGTGCTGGCGCAGATGAACCAGCTTTTCGTGCTGTTGGCGCTGCTCTTCGTTGCCATGGCGCTGGCCGTGGCCACCGTCATCCACGGCGCCGCCGCGCGGATGATCGTCTCGCCGATCCGCAAACTCGCGCAGACGGCGCAACGTTTCGGCGCGGGCGACTTTTCACGGCGTGGGGACAACCGTAGCGACGATGAAGTGGGGCAGTTGGATCGCGCCTTCGACACTATGGCCCAGCAGTTGGAACAGGACCGGCAACTGCTGCTGGACAACGAAGCCCGTTATCGCAGCGTGGTGGAAGACATCAAGGAAGTGGTCTACCAGGTCGACGCTCAGGGTCGCTTCACTTATTTGAGTCCGAGTTGGGAGGTGGTTACTGGCTATCGTGCACAAGATAGCCTGGGCCAGTTCCTGTGGCACAACCTGGATGCCCGCGATCGCGCTCGCAAGCAAACGGAATTCCAGCAAGTTGTGCAGGGTGTGAGCGGGGCTGGCTGCAGCGGCGAGTACCGCCTGCGCCGGGCCGATGGCCAGTTGTGCTGGGTGGAAATCAATCTCCAGCAGTCGCAGTTGGGCACCCAGGCCTACACCGGCAGCATGGGCGATATCACGGCACGCACACGAGGGCACATGCTGGACGCCTTGTTTCACCAACTTGGGCAGGAGGTGATAGGGGGCATCGACTCAAGCGCCTTGCTTGCCATCCTGGCGGCCCGCCTGGCCGACATCTACGCCTGCATCACGATACTGTCGCGGCGCGAACACGGGGTACTGCGAGACCTGGCCCTGGGTGGCACCGAAGTCACCCCCAGAGACTTCGCCGCCCATGGCGATATGCCGTATGTGCCGCCCAGCTCCAAACCCTTCTATTTGGAGGATTTCCCCAAGGCCTGGCGCGACGTGATGGACGGCTATGGCATCCGGTCCGGCTTTGGCATGTCTTTTGGTCACACCGGGCAACATATGGGGGGCGTCATTTTTCTCGATACCATCGTTCAGGTGTTCAGCCCGGAAGTCCAGACTTCGATGCTGGCAACTGCCGAGCGTATCCGCTTGCTGATGCGCAACGAAGCCGACCAGCGCTGGCTGCGCCTGATCAACAGCGCGCTGGAGACCACCGTCAACGCCGCCCTCATTGCCCGCGCCGACGGCAGTATCAAGTGGGTCAATGCGGCACTGGTCGAAATGTCCGGCTACGCCCGCGAGGAAATCATCGGACAAACGCCCCGTTTGTTCAACTCGGGCGCGCAGTCCGCCGATTTCTGGCGGCAGTTCTGGCTCACCATTGCGAGCGGCCAGGCGTGGGTGCATGAAGTCATCAACCGACACAAGGATGGTCGCCACTATCCGGTGCGCCAGACCGTGACGCCCATCCGTGACGGCAAGGGCGCCATCACGCACTACATCAGCGTGCAGGAAAACATACAGCAGGAGAAAGAGGCCCAGGCGCAGTTGCAGCACCTTGCCACGCACGACCTGCTGACCAATCTGCCCAACCGCAACCTCCTGCTGGAGCGTTTGCGCCAGGCCATGAACAGTGCACAGCGTGCTGATCAACAAGTCGGCATCCTGTTCATCGACCTGGACCGCTTCAAGCTGGTCAACGATTCCTTGGGTCACGTGGTTGGCGACGAATTGTTGCGCCGGGTCGCCGACCGCTTGCGCACCTGTTTGCGCGTCGGCGACACGCTGGCCCGGCTTGGGGGTGACGAGTTCGTGCTGCTGTTGCCCGGACTGAACAAGCCCATGGACGCCGCCGCAGTGGCCGAAAAATTGCTCGAAGCGCTGACCACCCCGGTGCAAATCAACAGCCAAGCCCTGACCACCGGCTGCAGCATAGGCATCAGCCTCTATCCGACAGACAGTGCCGACGAAGGTATCCTGTTACAGCACGCCGATACCGCGATGTACATGGCCAAGGAACGCGGTCGCAGCTGTTTTCAGTTCTATGTCCCGGAAATGAATGCCCGGGTCGTGCAGCGCATGGAAATCGAGAGCGACTTGCGCCGGGCACTGGCCAATCAGGAATTTGTTCTGCACTACCAACCGCAGATCGACATTCAAACCTTGCGCATCGTTGGCGTCGAAACATTGCTGCGCTGGCAGCATCCGGTGCGGGGACTGATGTCACATTCGGAGTTCATCTCGGTAGCCGAGGAAACCGGGCTCATCGTACCGATCGGAGAATGGGTGCTGCAAGCCGCCTGCGATCAACTCAAGGCCTGGCAGGTACAGGGTCTTGCCCTCGATTTGACTTTGGCGGTCAACGTCTCGGTGCGCCAGTTCAAGCAGGGCGCCATTGTGCAGTCGGTGCACCATACCTTGGCCCGAACCGGCATCGCGCCGCAACGCCTGGAGCTCGAAATCACCGAGAGTCTGATGCTGGCCAACGAACCGGCCCCAATCGCCGTGTTGCATCAGCTGCACGAACTGGGCGTGCGACTGGCACTGGATGATTTTGGAACTGGATTTTCGAGTCTGGCCTATCTGAAACGATTGCCGTTCGATGTGCTCAAGATCGACCGCAGTTTTGTCAAGGACATAGGCCTTGACCCCGGCGACGATGCGGTCATCATTTCCATCATCGGACTGGCGCACAACCTGGGCATGACCTCCCTGGCCGAGGGCGTCGAAACCGAGCCGCAACGCGACTTCCTGCGTCGCCATGGATGCGATTTCGAACAAGGCTTTCTGTTCTCGCGCCCGTTGCCGGCGGTGGAACTGGCAGCGCTGCTGCGCCAGCAGCGCTGATTACGCCGTCACGAGCGGCCTGGGCGCGTCAGGCGTGCTTGATGGGTATGATCTAGCGCGGTGTTCAAATCATTTTTCCACATGCTCGCTCACTCTCTGGGGCTTCGAATTGCCTGCGCCGGGGTGGCCTGCTGCGTTCTGCTGTCCCTGGACATGCTGCGGCGTGCGCCGGTACCAGCGCCACCCAGCGCGGTCTGGCCAACCGGGGTCAATGTGCCTGCCGACAGTTTGTTGGTGCTCAAGGCGCAGGGAAGAATTCCAGTGCCGGCCAACACGCCGGCCGCCCACGCCAGTTCCCTGCTGGCGTTGCCGGCGTCCCACCCTTCGGCGCTGCTCGCGTTCTGGTTTGCCGGCAGGCGTGAAAGTGCCGCCGATGTCCAGATTTCGGCCGCTCAGTTTGACCGCGCGACCCAGCAGTGGAGCGCCGCCCGTTTTGTCGTGAACCGTCATGCCCTGGGGGGGCAGTTGGGTTTTGGCGTGCGCCGGCTGGGCAATCCGGTGGCGTGGCGCGACGGTCAGGGTCGGATTCATTTGTTTGTGGTGGCGACCGGCCTGGGTGGTTGGGCGGCGGCGCGCATCGTGCATCTGCGTCAGAGCAATCAGGGTCAGGATTTTTCGGCACTGTCATTCGAGGCGCTGCGGGTGCTGCCCTTGTCGTGGCTGTGGAATACCAGTCTTCTGGTGCGTACGGCACCGCTCCCTCTGAAAGACGGCGGCATGGTACTGCCAGTGCATTTTGAGCTGGGCATCAAATATCCCATTGCCCTGCGCTTTGACGCCAACGGCGAGTTTCAAGGCATGGTGCGCATCTCCAGTCGCAAGCATTTGCTGCAGCCGACGCTGCTGATGGCGAGCGAATCACACTGGCTGGCGCTGATGCGCAATCAGCGCCCGGCCGGCAAGATAGCAGTAGCCCAGACTTTGAACGGTGGGCAGAGTTGGACCGACTTGCCCGATCTGCCATTGCACAATCCTGATTCGTCGGTAGCCGGCTTGGCTTTGGCGCCGGCGCGCATGCTGTTGGCCCACAATTCTTCGCCGCAGGATCGTACGGCGATGGATTTGAGTGCTTCGTCGGACGGCCGGGACTGGGTCCTGGCGCGGGCGTTGGCGCATGGCTCCGGTTCCGCCGAGTACTCTTACCCGGCTCTGGCCTGGGCCGATGACAGCCTGTGGGTGAGTTATACCGACCAGCGTCGGGCGATCGCCTGGCAACGGTTTTCCTTTTCTGCCGCGGCACGTTAAGGCTTCGGTACGCATGGACATTCACGCTTTTCTGGAACTTCTGGGTTCGACCGAAAACCCGCTGCTACCGAGCAGCACGGCCATTTGGCTGGCCCTGCATTTGGGGTGGGCGCTGGTGCTGGGAAGTGGTGTCGTGCTGCTGGCCGGCAGGCTCGCCGAGCGCTATCAATGGGGTCTCGGTTTGTCGCTGCTGGTGTGGACTTTGCTGCCGGGTCCGGTGTCCCCCGCCTACTGGCTGGGGCTGGTGTTTCAGGCCCCCAGCTTGACCAGCATCGTGCTTTGCCTGGGCTGCGTGCTGGATCGCTTCCGGCGCCGGGAGAGCCGGGCTTGCGGGATCGCGGCGCTGGACCCGCGAGCGCTGAAAATTCTGCTTGCCTTTGGCGTTGCGCTGGGCTGGCTGTTGTTGCTCGATACGCTGGCCTGCTTGCCGGTGTCGGTTTATGCCTGGGGCTTTGCTTCGGCCGCCGTGGCCGCCATGCTGATCCCGGCCAGCTTGCTCTGGCTGCTGCGGGGATCGCTGGCGGCGGTCTTGCCTTGGATGGTGTTGACACTGTTCGTGCTAAGCCGCTGGCCAACCGGCAACCTGTGGGATGCGCTGCTTGACCCCCTGCTGTGGCTGCTGCTGCAGCTGGGCTGGCTGGTCAGTGTGTGGCGGCGTTGGACGCTGGCGCGGCGCCGGCAATCAGCCACTCGCGCCTGAACAGCCAGCGTTGCGGGTACCAGAGATTGCCCCAATGAATCTCACCGCTGCGATGGCGTCCCTTGACTTCCCAGCGCGAGCCCAGCACAGTGCATCCAGGCAGGCAGGGCGGCGTCAGTTCCGAGGGTTCCGACTGAAGCCAGATGACCGCATCATGGCTGGCCAGCAGACGATCCAGTTCCTGGTCATTGGCACCGGCGTGGGAGGCGGCACGCTCGTCACTGTCGTAGGGGATGAACTGGTTGCCGGGCAGCAAAAATTGAAACCGTTCGAACTGGCCATTGAAGCCGTTCGGTACCGCCACCCGGGCGTGCTGAAGTTTCGCCGTCACCGCACTGGCGTACTGCCCGGCGGCGCCATTCAAGGGGGCAGTGCTGAAACCAAACGAGGCATACACCGTGAGACAGGCGGCCACCGTGCAGGCGCGGCTCCAGGCCGGTTTCAGCAAGCCACCGACCACCAGCAGCAGGCCCGCCAGGACGGCGAGCAAGCTGGCGCCGAGTTCCAGGCGGGAGCCGATGCCGACCTCCAACGCGGCCCAGGCGATGCGCCCCAAACCGGCGATCAGAAGCCCGCACAGCAGCAAAGACAACAGAAACCAGATACGCGCAATGCGCTCCCAGAGAAGCGCGATCAACATCGCCAGCGCCGGCATGGCCGGGACGACGTAACGGGCCGAGCGCTGACTGGGCAGCGTGAAGACGAGCAGCCAGACCGTTAGCCAGACCAGCAAGATCAGCAGGTGGATGGGCAGTGCGCTACTGATCAGTTTCGTTTTCGACCATCCAAGCTTCAGCCCAAAGCCGATCAGCCCCAGCACCACGAAGGCCAGCAGCCCGGCATTCTGCACGTAGGCCAGCAGTTGCGCCCAGATGCTGGCGCCACCCCCCAGCAAGGCGACCCGCCAGTAGCCCTGGTCGCTCGACATTTTGCCGGCGTTTTCTCCGATGACGAACTCTTGCCAGACCGCGGCGGGGTTCGGGTCCAGCACGAACCAAAGAGCAAAAAAGCCCAGCGCGATGACCGCGCTCAGGCTCACTTTGAGGGTCGTTCGAGTTGCCGAGCGCCAACTCACGTGAGGTGCACTTAAAAGCTGGGCGCACCACAGGGTGGCCGCTGCCGGCGCAATCAGGGCAAACGACTTGTAGGCCAGTCCCAGCCCCAGCGCCAGACCGAAGCCGGCATGCGCCGGCCAACTCAGGTCGTTGTTTTGCGCGGCCGGTGTCTGTCGCAAGCGTTGCCATAGCAGCCAGAACATTGGCAGGTTGAGCCAGAAGGTTTCCGGGGCGCTGGTCAGATAGGTGCGGCCAAAGCGGAAGGTGCAAAAAAACGCCAGGTAAACGCAGGCCGCCAGGAAGGCGGTACGCCAATTGCCGGTGATTTGGCGCACGCTCCAGGCCAGCGCGCCGGTGGTCAGCAGCGTGTAGAGCAGGCTGGGCGTGCGCAGCGCCGCCATGCTCCAGTTGTGACCCCAATCACCGGCCACCATGGCTTGCCAAAACAGCAGCGGTGGTTTGGTATTGCGCATATGGTCCAGTTCGGACACCAGCGGCAGCCAGTGGTTTGAGACGGCGGTCAGGCGCGCAATATGGGTGTAAACCAGCTCATCGCCAATGCTTGGAACGTACTGCCCGCCCAAGCCGAAAGCGTAGACACCGATGGCGAGCAGCAGCAGGGCCAGCCAGGCCAGCGTCGGGGCATCTGGGAACCCCTGGGGTGGCGGGTGCAATTGGCGGCGCATGGCTTATTTTGTCGGGCGGTGGCGAAAAGTCCAGCGATCGTTGGCCAGGAAGTTGCTCACGCTGGCAAGCACGATGGCAATCACGTTGGCCAGCAGGTAATGCAGGCTGTGCGACAGCCATAGTGTCAAGCCATATTGCAGAGCGATACCGAACCACGAAGCCAGTGCATAGCGTCCGAACTGGCCCAGCAGCAGACCAGTTCCACTCCGGCCGGATGGATGGGGGCCGGCCTGAGCGGCAGCCTGACGCAGCCGATCGGCCCAGGTCCAGAGTCGGTTCCAGGTGAAATTGTTGACTGTGGCGACGGCGATGGCCAAGGCCAGCGAGGCATAGAGCCGGTTGCGCGGCGCGCCAATGGCGGCAAACAAATACTCTTGTGCGATGAACAAAACAACCATGTTGACCACGGTACCACTGGCGCCGACCAGGCCAAATTTAATGTATCGAAAGCCTTTGAGCCACTCGATCAGCAGGTAGAGCCGCTGCTGAAAACTTTGCTGCGAGGCCATCACCTTGCCTTGCCTGGCAGCGCCAATGCGGCCAGGGCAGCGGCCAGTACCGGAGCCGGGGCAAGGCGCTTGAGACACTGGTTGTCGCCATCGCAAAAAGTTTCGCGGTGGTTGTAGGCGGAGAGACAGGGCGAGCAGGCCAGACCTGATTCCAGTACCTGGGCACGGGGTCCCAGCGGTCCATACAGACGGCCGGTTTCCGGGCCAAAAAACACCAGGGTGCGAAGCGGCGTCAGACTGGCAAAGTGGCCCGGACCGCCGTCGTTGGTGAGCAGCAAATCAGCGCCATGAAACAGCATCAGCAGTTCGCGGATGCTGCGCGTGTAACCGGTCAGGTCGACGCACCATTCGCTGCCGATTTGGGTTTGCAGATCCTGCGCCAGTTGCGCATCGTCGCGCAAGCCGATCAGGCCCACGGCATGCCCGGCCTGGCACAAGCCGCGCGCCACCTGGGCATAGTGGGCGGCAGGCCAGGCGCGTTCCGGCAGCAGTCCGCCGCCGGCGTAAATCAGTGCGACTTTGCGACCCATGAGGGCCGGGTGATCGACCAGCATCTGGTTCCGGTAGGCCTCGAGTTCCGCCGTTTCAAAGGTGACGGCCAAGCCGGTATCGGAAGGCCGTTCACGAAGCGGTGCGGCCTTGTTGCGCGGCATGCTGCTGGCGTCCAGCGCATCGATCAGCGACAGGAATTGTTGGCTGATGTGCTGGTACGGGTTGTACGGAATGGCCCGGTTGGTGAAGCTGCCGCGGTACAGACCTTCTTGCGTGTGCGGCGTGAAACCGGCGCGCAGCGGTGCACCGCTCAGGTAAGACAACAAGGCGCTGATGCGGGAAAACAATTCACAGTCAATCACGGCGTCCAGCGGCAGCCGGCGCAGCGTCCGGCAGACGCGCCAGATATCGCGCAACAGCGCCGGACCGGAGCTGTCGTCGAGCGCATGCAGGTGCTGGGCCTGGGCCAGTCCAAGCAGGAGTGCCACTTCCTGATTTTTTTTGAGCTGCAGCACGTGCAAGGTGGCGCTGGGATAACGCAATCGCAGCGCCGCAAACATCGGGCCGGCCAACACCACGCTGCCCATCTCGGACAGCAGAATGACCAGGAGGTGGCGCGGCGCCTGTGCCGGTATCGGCTGCGCTCGCCCCAGCGTCAGCAGCCGGACCCAGATCGACAGCACGCCGCACAGGAACTGGCCCAGCCAGCGGTCAATCCAGCGTTGCGTCTGCAGCTTCATGGGTCCGGGTGCATGGTCATAGCCTGTCTACAGGCCCGCCGCTGCACGCAGCGCTTGCGCTTTGTCGGTGCGCTCCCAGCTGAATTCAGGTTCTTCACGACCAAAGTGACCGTAAGCGGCGGTCTTCTCGTAGATCGGGCGCAGCAGATCGAGCATCAGGATGATGCCCTTGGGGCGCAGGTCAAAGTGCTGATGGACCAATTCCGCGATTTTTTCGTCCGGGATCACTCCGGTACCTTCCGTGTAGACCGTCACGTTCATCGGTTTGGCGACGCCGATGGCATAGGCGACCTGAATCTGGCACTGCCGGGCCAGACCGGCGGCCACGATGTTTTTGGCCACATAACGGGCGGCATAGGCGGCCGAGCGGTCCACTTTCGTCGGATCCTTGCCGCTGAAGGCGCCGCCGCCGTGCGGGCAGGCGCCGCCATAGGTGTCGACAATGATCTTGCGTCCGGTCAGGCCACAGTCGCCTTGCGGGCCGCCCACCACGAAGCGGCCGGTCGGGTTGATCAGGTACTTTGTGTCGGCCGTCAGCCATGCCTTGGGCAGCACCGGCTTGATGATGTCTTCGATCACGGCCTCGGTAAAAGACGGCTTCATGCGCAGGCCGTCGCTCATCTCCGGGCTGTGCTGGCTCGATAGCACCACGGTGTCTATGCTGTGCGGCTTGCCGTCGACATAACGCATGGTGACCTGACTCTTGGCGTCCGGCCGCAGGAAGGGCATGCGGCCGTCCTTGCGCAGCTGGGCCTGGCGCTCGACCAGGCGATGCGCATAGTAGATCGGCGCCGGCATCAGCTCGGGCGTCTCGTTGCAGGCATAGCCAAACATCAGGCCCTGATCACCGGCGCCGGTGTTCAGGTGATCGTCGCTGGCATGGTCAACCCCTTGGGCAATGTCGTTGCTTTGTTTGTCATAGGCCACCAGCACGGCGCAACCCTTGTAGTCGATGCCGTAATCGGTGTTGTCATAGCCTATGCGTTTGAGCGTATCGCGTGCCACCTGGATGTAGTCGACATGGGCGTTGGTCGTGATTTCACCGGCCAGCACCACCAGGCCGGTGTTGCACAAGGTTTCGGCGGCGACGCGGGACTTCGGGTCCTGCTTGAAGATCGCATCCAGAATTGCGTCGGAAATCTGATCCGCCACCTTGTCGGGGTGGCCTTCAGAAACAGACTCGGAAGTAAAAAGAAAATCGTTCGCCATGGGTTCAAGCTCCAAAAACAAAGGTAACAACATTTCGCGTTGCTTGGGCTTGGGAGCTTCGGCGAACGCTTTAGCAGATTTGTCAAAATTGACAAGGCACAATGGCAACTCGTGGGAGTCGGCCTTTTGTGTGTCGCCCTGCAAGTAGTTCCGTAACTCAGCGACCGGCGCATTTTATCCCAGTGATGATCAGTCTTTTCAAAATTTTGTCCATACTGCCCTTGTGGTTGGCGCATGGGCTGGGCTGGAGCCTGGGCTGGCTGGTATTCGCTGTCTCCGGGGTTTATCGCGGGCGCTTTCTGGCGAACGCGCGCCAAGCCGGCATCGGCTGGCGGCAGTGGCTGGGCGCGGTCGGTGAGAGCGGCAAGCTGGTGGCGGAGTTGCCGCGGCTGTGGCTGGGGCGGCCGGTTGCGGTGCGGTGGGACGGCGCGCAGCATGTGGAACAAGCGCTGGCAACCGGGCGCGGCGTGGTGTTTCTGACCCCGCATCTGGGCTGCTTTGAGATCACGGCCCAAGCTTATGCGCAACGCTACGGGCAAACCAATCATCCCATCACCGTACTGTTTCGCCCACCGCGCCAGCCCTGGTTGCGCGCGCTGGTGACCGCGGCCCGCGCGCGCCCGGGTCTGCACACGGCACCCACCACGCTGGCAGGTGTCAAGCAGATGATGAAGGCGTTGAAGCAGGGCCAGTGTCTGGGTTTGCTGCCCGATCAGGTGCCGCCGCTGGGCCAGGGGTCGTGGCTGCCGTTTTTTGGCCGCGAGGCCTACACCATGACCTTGTCGGCGCGTCTGGTGCAGCAAACTGGCGCGACGGTGCTGGTGGCCTGGGGTGAACGTTTGTCCTGGGGGCGGGGTTTCGGGGTGCACGTGCAGCCCCTGGGCGCCGTCTTGCCAGCGGACGCAGTGCAGGCGGCAGGGGTTATCAACCAGGCGATGGAAGACCTGGTCCGCCGCTGCCCGCAACAATACCTGTGGGGCTACGCGCGCTACAAACAGCCGCGGCAGGAAATCTGATGCAGAGTCGCTTATTCAGCAAGTTCGGCATTCTGGTGATGCATCTGTTGGCGCATCTGCCGCTGGCCTGGGTGCGTGCGCTGGGTTGCGTGCTGGGCCGCGTGTTGTATGTGCTGGCAGCAGCCAGGCGCCGGGTGGCGCTGACCAACCTGAGCTTGTGTTTTCCGGACCAGTCGGCGCGACAGATTCAGGCCTTGGCACTTGGGACCTTTGTTCATTTTGCCCAGGCCTGGCTGGACCGGGGCTGGCTCTGGCACGGCTCTCCCGAAGTGGTCAGACAGCGCCTGACCCTGTCCGGTGTGGTCAACGAATTGCAGGGCGAGCAGCCGACGGTTATCTTTGCACCGCATTTTGTCGGACTGGATGCCGGCTGGACGGCCTTGACCCAGCAACTGCCGCGGCACTTCACCACCATCTACACCGATCAGTCCGACAAGGTGATTGACGCCTGGATTCTGGCCGGACGCCGACGCTTTGGCAGCGCCCGGCTTTTTGGTCGGATCGAGGGCGTCAAAACCATTGTGGCGGCATTGCGGGCCGGCGATCCGCTGTACCTGCTGCCGGACATGAATTTCGGCCCGGAAGAATCGGTTTTTGTGCCGTTTTATGGTGTTGCTGCGGCAACCGTGCCGTCGCTGTCGCGCTTTGCCCGACTGGGTCGTGCGAAGGTGGTGCCGGTGCTGACCAGGATGACGCGCAGCGGCTACGAAGTTGAAATCATGCCGCCATGGAGCGACTTTCCGTCGGACGACGTGGTTGCCGACACGGCGCTCATGAACCGGCGACTCGAAAGCTACATAGCCACCATGCCGGACCAGTATTTCTGGGTTCACAAGCGCTTCAAGGACCGCCCGCCGGGGCTCCCGGCGGCGTACTGAAACATATTTGGTTTTGGCCTCGGTACCGGTATCGGTAGACAGCTATCGACGTTGTCAAGCGCTTGGTGGTAAAAAATCGGCGATGAGTTGGGCCATAAGTTGCGGCTGCTCGTGCACTACCCAGTGCGTCGCGTCGGCAACGGCGCGGATCGTTAGGTTCTCAACATAGTTCGCCAGCCCTTCGATCAAGACCGGTGGCAGCGCAATATCGTCCAGTGCCCAGATCACCAAGGTTGGTAGGCTCACGTTCAGCATGTCGCGCGGCAGATCGACCGCGGCGGCGGCCGGGTCCTGCGCTCGGGGTGGGCGCAGCGGCGAGGCGCGGTACAGATTGCAGCCGCCACGCAGGCCGGCGGCCCAGACTTCGCGGTACTGCGCCTTGACTTCATCGGTGAGCCAGTGCGGTGTTTGAAATCCGGCCTTGGTGTGGCTCAGAAATTCCCAAAGTCGGCGGTAATCGTCCTGTGCCAGCAATTCTTCGGCGTCCGGGCGAATCAGAAAGTTCATGTAGGCGCTGGCTGCCTGCTGCGCCGGGTTGGCTTTCAACTCACGCAGGAAGGTGCCGGGGTGCGGTGAATTGATGATCACCAGCCGCTGTGCCAGGTGGGGCAACTGGTTGGCCAGATTCCACCCCACCGCACCACCCCAGTCGTGCGCCACCAAGGCCGCGAGTTGGCCGCCTTGGTCCTGTGTTTCGAGCGCAATCAGGGCGGCGATGTCTTGCACCAGATGCTTGGGCCGGTAGGCGCTGACCTCCGGCGGGGCGCTTGAATGCTCGAAGCCGCGCAGATTGGGAGCGACGCAGCGGTAGCCACCGTTCTCGGGGCGCGAGAAATGTTCCAGCGAGAAGTCCCAGACAAAAGCGGCTTCCGGGAAACCATGCAAAAACATCAGAACCGGTCGTCCGCGCGCACCGGCAGTGCGGCAACTCAAGGTGATGCCGTGGGGCAGTACCTGAGCGAACTTCTCGATCGTCATGCCGGCAAGACTGGTTCCGGGTGCGCCCATTGCCACAGCAGCAGCGCGATTTCGTCGATCCCTTGTCGCTTGGTGGCCGAAAACAGCCGCACCTCGCCACCGCCGGCTTGCAATTGCATGATGGACAAGGCCTTGTTCTGCTCGACGCGGGTCAGTTTGTCGGCTTTGGTGAGCACGACCAGAAATTTGAGACCCTCTTGTACCCGGGGACGAATGATGTCGAGCAGGATTTCATCGAGTTCGGTCAGGCCCAGGCGCGGATCGCACAGCAGCACAATGGCTTTCAGGTTTTCGCGCGTGACCAGATAATTCGCCATCACCTGCTGCCAGCGAAGCTTGTCCTGTTTGGGCACTGCCGCGTAGCCATAGCCCGGCAAGTCGGCCAGAACCGCATCGGTCAGGCCCTGCTTGCCCAGCGAGAACAGGTTGATGTGCTGGGTGCGGCCCGGTTTTTTGGAGGCAAAGGCCAACTGCTTTTGCTGTGTCAGCGTGTTGATACAGGTCGATTTGCCGGCGTTGGAGCGACCCACAAACGCAATTTCCGGTACCTCCAGCGGCGGCAGGAAGTGCAACTGGGGCGCGGTTGTGAGGAATTTGGCGGTGTGAAGCCAGCCCAAAGCAAGGCTGACGGCGGTCTGGCTGGTGCTGTCCTGTGCGCTGGACTGGGGGACTGGAGACGGTGGGTTTGAGTGGGTGGTCATTGTTTAAAGGGAGAAAACCCTGAGCTGCATTGTAGAATCAGCCTGTTTTGCTCACCTGATACGACATTCCCTATGAAGTTGTTCGCTCCCCTTTTGTTGGCTACCTCCCTGGCAGTCACTGCTTTTTCAGCCTTTTCGCAAGAGGCCAAGCCGGCTGTGCCGCAAGCCCCGGTCAGCGCCGCGCCCGCGGCGGTCAAGCCCGATCTGGCCAAGGGCGAGGCCAGCTTTACCGCGGTCTGCGCAGCCTGCCATGCACCGGATGGGAACTCCGTCATTCCCGTCAACCCCAAGCTGACGCAGCAACACCCGGAGTATCTTCTCAAGCAATTGCAGGAGTTCAAAGCAGGTAAGCGCGCCAACCCCATCATGTTGGGGATGGCCGCAACCTTGTCCGATGCCGACATGAAGAACATCGTCTACTGGCTGACCTCCAAGCCGGCCAAGCCCGGTTTTGCCAAGGACAAGACATTGGTGATGCTGGGGGAACGCATTTACCGCGGTGGCATCGCCGATCGCCAGATTCCGGCCTGCGCTGGTTGCCATAGCCCCAACGGCGCTGGCATCCCGGCCCAGTTCCCGCGTTTGAGTGGCCAGCACGCCGACTATGCGGTGGTCCAGTTGACCGCTTTTCGCGACGGCGTGCGCACTAACAGCGTGCAGATGACGCAGGTGGCGGCCAAGATGAATGATCGCGAAATCAGGGCCGTCGCCGATTACATTGCCGGTCTGCGCTAAGCGCCGGTCGGCGTTGCTGGCCGCCGGGACAGGTGTCTGGCAGCCACAGCCCTCGCCTTGAAGTGGGTAACAAATTCCTGTAAGAATTGCAGTGGTCCGTCGACTCATTTTGAAGCGAGGACCACAGCATGCTCATCAAAACCTGCCGCGACGGCTTTTACCACCCGGTTTCCAGCGAGATCACGTCTCGGGACGTTTACCGGCAGCGGCGCGATTTCGTCAAACTCATGGCCGGCGGGCTCGCCGGTGCAACCATGGCTTCCTGGGCGTCACGCACGGCGCTGGCGCAAGGTGCGGCGCCACGTCCTGGCAAGCTCGCTCCTTTAGCGGGCGTCAAGTCGGGTCTGGCGGGCGCCGTCACGATGGAAAAATTGACGGATTACAAGGACGCCAGCAGTTACAACAACTTCTACGAGTTCGGTACCGATAAGTCCGATCCGGCGCAAAACGCCCACACCCTGAAGACCAGCCCTTGGACGGTAGAGATCGAGGGCCTGGTCAAGAAACCTGCCAGGTACACGCTGGAAGACCTGCTCAAACTCAGTGTCCAGGAAGAGCGAATCTATCGCCTGCGCTGCGTTGAGGGCTGGTCCATGGTGATACCGTGGGTCGGCTATTCGCTGAGCGAGTTGATCAAAAAAGTGGAACCCTTGGGAAATGCGAAATACGTCGAATTTGTGACCCAGGCCGATCCCAAAACCATGCCGTTTGTGGGCTCCCGCGTCTTGGCCTGGCCTTATGTGGAAGGCTTGCGCATGGATGAAGCGATGCATCCCCTGGCACTGCTTACCTTTGGCATGTACGGTGAGATATTGCCCAATCAGAGCGGTGCGCCGGTGCGCTTGGTGGTGCCTTGGAAGTATGGTTTCAAGAGCGGCAAGAGCCTGGTCAAAATCCGCTTCACCGACCGACAGCCGGCCACCGCCTGGAACAAGGCTGCCGCCAATGAATACGGCTTTTTCTCCAACGTCAACCCCAATGTGGACCATCCGCGCTGGAGTCAGGCCACGGAGCGGCGTATCGGCGAGGACGGCTTGTTTGCCAGGAAGCGCAAGACCCTGATGTTCAATGGCTATGAGGCCCAGGTCGGGCAGTTGTACGCCGGCATGGACCTGAAAAAATTCTTTTGATGCTTGCGCTCGGCAAGCCGCAGCCTTCTGTGCAGGTGAAAACGCTGCTACTGCACCGCTTTGCCAAGCCACTCGTATTTGGTCTGTCGCTGGTGCCGTTTTTCTGGCTGCTGCTGGCGGCCGCTGGCGATCAATTGGGTGCCAACCCGGCAGAGGCCCTGGTTCGGTCGCTGGGGGATTGGACTTTGCGCTTCCTGTGCCTGGCGTTGGCGGTGACGCCTTTGCGGGTGATCACTGCTACCCCGGCCTTGGCCAGATTTCGACGCCTGCTGGGTTTGTTTGTTTATTTCTATGGCGTTCTTCACTTGCTGAGTTACAGCGGGTTCGACATGGGTTTTGAAGTGGCGGATATCGGCAAGGACATTGTCAAACGCCCGTTCATCCTGGTCGGGTTTTCTGCCTTTGTGCTGCTGACGCCGCTGGCTTTGACATCCTTCAACCAGGCCATCAAGTTGCTGGGCGCCAAACGCTGGCAACTGCTGCACAAGCTGATCTACGTTGTGGCTGTCTTGGCCATTCTGCATTTCTTCTGGATGCGCGCCGGCAAGAATAATTTTTCGGAAGTCTATGTTTACGCCGCTATCCTTGCCTTGCTGCTGGGTTGGCGTGGGGTTCAATACCTGAAGAAGAAACGTAGCTAGACGCCGCCAGGCGTGGGTGGCGCAGAACTTGGTCTACCGGCGATCCAATTGCTCCTTTTCCCGGTGAGTTCGAGTACCACGCAGGCGAGCGCCTTGAGCCCGGTGCAACGTTTCATGCTTTTGACTCTGAGTTGAGGGTTGAAAGCAAAGTCTCGCCGCGCATCTGGTCGGCAATCGTCTCGCGTTGGTGAATAAGGTGGGACTGATTGCCTTCCACCAGAATCTCTGCCGCGCGGCCGCGCGAGTTGTAGTTGCTGGCCATGCTCATGCAATAGGCTCCGGCCGATAGCACCGCCAGCAGGTCGCCGGGCTGTACCGCTAACGCCCGGTCGTGCCCAATCCAGTCACCGCTTTCGCACACCGGACCGACTACCTCCCAATTTTCAGGGGATGTGGTTCGCGGTTCCAGGGGCACGATTTGGTGAAAGGCCTGGTACATGGCGGGGCGGGGCAAATCATTCATGGCGGCGTCGATGATGCAGAAGTTTTTCTGCGCGCCGGGTTTCAGGTACAGCACTTCGGTTAGGCAAACCCCAGCGTTGCCAACCAGCGAGCGACCGGGTTCAATCATCAACTGGCGTTGGCCAAACTGGCGGTTATCAAGCTTGTGAAGCAGTTTTTCCCAAAGCCGGTCTGCACTGGGTGGGGTTTCGCCGTTGTAGTTGATTCCCAGACCACCGCCAAAATCGATGTGATGGATGGGAATGCCCGCTGCTTCCACGGCTTCCACCAGGTCCAGCATGCGGTCCACCGCTTCGAGGTAAGGTCCTTCCTGTGTGATCTGGGAGCCGATATGACAATCGATGCCGATGATCCGTATCCCCGCCAGTTTGGCGGCGCGCTGGTAAGTCTGCAGCGCGCGTTCGTGGGCCACGCCAAACTTGCTGTCTTTCAGACCCGTTGAAATATAGGGGTGTGTCTGGGGGTCGATGTTGGGATTGACCCGCAGGCTCACTGGCGCGCGCAATCCCATGGATAAAGCGACCTGGTTCAAGACCTCGAGCTCGGCCTCGCTTTCCACATTGAAGCAGCCAATGCCGGCGTCCAGTGCACGGCGCATTTCGGTTCTTGTTTTTCCGACGCCGGAAAAAATGATTTTGTCGGCCGCCCCGCCCGCCGCCAGTACCCGGTCCATGTCGCCGCCCGAAACAATGTCAAAGCCGCAGCCGGCCTGCACGAATACCTGAATCACGCCCAAAGTCGGGTTGGCCTTCATGGCATAGCAGATTTGAATGTTGCGTCCGGCAAAACCACGCTGGTAGGCCGCCAGCGCGGCCAGCATGGCGCCCTTCGAGTAGACAAAAAGCGGGGTGCCGTATTGTTTTGCCAAATCACTTAAACGGATATCTTCCGAAAAAAGTTCATTACCCCGATAGGCAAGATGGGGTTGGCCGGGAAGATTGTTGGAATTCATGGAGAAGCGGGGCTGGTTGCCGGGGCGGCGGGTTGGGTAGGAATCGCCTGTGCTGGGCCGGAGTTGGTCGAACTGGAAGGCAACGGTTTTTCAGGCGATTCGGCTTGTTTTTTGGCAGTTGGTTCTGTCGGCAGGTACAGTGGTCCCTGTTGACCACAGGCCAACAGGCTCACCACACCGCTGCCAAGGGCTATCACATTGACTAAAATTTGAAGAATACGCAACATGGTGAAATTGTAATGACCGACTCTGAGTTCATGGATCGTGCCGAATCTCTGCTACGGTCCGTCGAGACGGGCTGCGACCGTATCAATGAGCAGAATTCTGCGGATATTGATAATCAGCGCGTCGGCGGCATGGTGACGCTGGTATTTCCAAACCGGAGCCAGATCGTCGTCAATCTGCAAAAGCCACTGCATGAAGTCTGGCTGGCGGCAAAATCGGGTGGATATCACTACAAATTTGATGGCGAATACTGGGTGGATACCAAAGGGCAGGGCGAGTTTTTTAGCAATTTATCGCGTTTTGCCAGCACGCAGGCGGCTTGCCCCCTGGTGTTCGCTGCATCCGATCTGGCGCGCTAGGCTGATGGTCAACATTCGACTATCGGTTGGAGCCAGAGCTGGCAAACATCCAACATCCGACGAACGGTTGAGGACAGAGCTTGTTCACTTCGTGTAACTGAGGTCTGTCCCGCAAGCTTTCAGGAAACGGTCTGTCCCGCAAAGGTGGACATCCAACATCCGACAATCGGTTGAGGACAGAGCTGGTTCACTTCGTGTAACTGCGGTCTGTCCCGCAAAGGTATTAGTTTCTAAACAAGTCGAGGATTTTTTTCTTCTCGTCGGCCGCTGGCAAGGGTTGCATGTCGGAGCCGGTTGGGGTGGCTGATTTGTCGGTTAGTCCCAGGCTGCTGATGCCGGCACCTTTTGCGTACTCGTCATAAAACCACTCGCCGCCAGAATTGATGACGCCTTCGGGCGCACTGGGTTCCATGACCGGGACGTTTTTCAACGCATGCTCCATGAACCGGATCCACACCGGCAAGCTCAAGCCGCCGCCGGTTTCGCGGTCCCCGAGTTTGTGTGGTGTGTCATAGCCAATCCAGGTAACGGCGGCCAAGGTTGGCTGAAATCCGGCAAACCAGGCATCCATGGAGTCGTTGGTGGTGCCGGTTTTTCCATACAAGTCTGGTCGCTTCAGTATCGCTTGCGCGGAGGCGGCAGTACCGGAGCGGGTAACTGTTTGCAACAGACTGTCCATGATGAAGGCGTTGCGCGCATCTATGGCGCGCAGCGACTCGTCCAGCACCGGTGGTTTGGTTTCCAACAGGACCTTGCCCTGTTGTTCCGTAACCTTGGCTATCAACCAGGGATTGATGCGATAGCCGCCGTTGGCGAAGACCGAGTAGGCCGAAGCCATCTGCAAGGGGGTGACGGATCCGGCGCCCAGTGCCATGGTCAGATAAGCGGGGTGCTTGTCTTCATCGAAGCCAAAGCGGGTGATCCATTCCTGGGCGTTCTGCGCGCCCACGGCTTGCAGAATACGGATCGAAATCATGTTCTTTGATTTGGCCAGACCCTGACGCATGGTCATCGGCCCTTCAAATTTTCCGTCGTAGTTTTTCGGCTCCCAGGGTTGCCCGCCGGTTACGCCGGCGTCGAAAAAGAGCGGTGCATCGTTGATGATGGTGGCCGGGGTAAAGCCCTTCTCCAGGGCGGCGGAATAGACAAATGGCTTGAAGCTCGAACCGGGTTGACGCCAGGCTTGGGTGACGTGGTTGAATTTGTTCTTTTCAAAATCGAATCCGCCGACCAGCGCCTTGATTGAGCCGTCGCGCGGATCCAGTGCTACAAACGCACCCTCAACTTCCGGAAGCTGGGTAATTTCCCAAGTATTTTTAGGTGTTTTGACGACCCGTATGACGGCACCGCGTCGAATTTTGATGTTAGGCGGAGCCTTGTCCGACAGGCCCGATTGCACGGGTTTGAGACCCTCCCCGGTAATTTCGATGGTTTCTCCGTTCTGGCGAATCGCCTTGACCTTCTTGTTGTCCACCTCCAGCGCCACCGCCGCCATCACATCCCCATTGTCGGGGTGCTCGTCCAACGCGTCATCAATGGCGTCATCAAGTTCCTGCGGATTCGACGGCAGGGTGACGTATTTCTCGGGGCCGCGGTAAATTTGGTGACGTTCAAAGTCCATAATCCCACGTCGCAGTGCTTTGTACGCAGCATCCTGGTCCGCTGCTCGCAGTGTGGTGTAAACGTTGAGGCCGCGGGTGTAGATTTCATCACCATATTGCGCAAACATTAACTGACGTACGGTTTCAGCCACGTACTCCGCATGCACCTTCGAATTGTCTGAGTTGGACTTGACCTTCAGCTCTTCCTTTTTTGCGGCCAATGCCTGCTCAGCCGTGATGAAGCCGTTTTCCTGCATTCGTTCAAGGATATGAAGCTGGCGTGCACGAGCCCGCTTGGGGTTGCTGATCGGGTTGTAGGCGGAAGGTGCCTTGGGTAGTCCCGCCAGCATGGCGGCCTCGGCAATAGTCAGGTCTTTCAGGGGCTTGTCAAAGTAAGCCTCTGCGGCAGCGGCAAAACCATAGGCACGGTTACCCAGGAAGATCTGGTTCATGTAGATCTCAAGGATCTGGTCCTTGGTCAACATATGTTCGAGCTTGAAGGTCAGCAGGATTTCGTAGATTTTGCGGGTGTAGGTTTTCTCAGAAGACAAATAGACATTGCGTGCCACTTGCATGGTGATGGTTGATGCGCCCTGGCTTTTCAAGTGTCCCAGGTTGGCCAGAGCAGCGCGCAAAACGCCCTTGTAGTCAACCCCGCCATGTTCGTAAAAGCGTGCGTCTTCGATCGCCAGGACAGCGTCGGTCATGACCTTTGGAATATCCTTGATTGGGGTTAGATGTCTGCGTTCTTCGCCATACTCTCCAATCAGGGTGCCCTCCGCCGAGAACACGCGCAAGGGTAGTTTTGGACGGTAGTCAGACAGGTCTGAAATATCCGGTAGGTTCGGGAACGCGACCGCCAGTGCGATGGCAATAATGATCAGGACAGACGCTATTCCTGCCAGAAGCAGACCGCCTCCGGACAATGCAAGGCGCAACAGCCAGTTCGCCGCACCGGGGCGCGGATTGGAGTTGGGGGGAGGGCTGGGTTCGCCAGTCGATGGTTTGGAGGGCATAAAAACTTGGTGGAAACGCTTCGTCATTGTAAAAACGATGTTTTTGCCGCTTTGGCGCGGTAGTATCCACTATTGTTGCGAGTTCGCTGGTCGATGTCTGCTCGGGGGCGAATCTACGTTACATCAGAATACAAAGCGTCTACTTTTGACAACGTTCAAAATTCCACAAATTCGGAAAAGTCTTTGCTGGACAAGGTGCTTACTGCTAGTATTGAAGTGATTTCTTAAGTTTTGCTGATCGTCGATTGGCCTCTTTCAGGGGATAGTTTTGATCTCTTTGGGATCTTTGTTTAGTCGTCAACCCGCGCCTATGTTGGGTTTGGACGTCAGTTCTTCGAGTGTCAAACTGGTTGAACTGGGTCAGGATAAGGCCGGTAACCTGGTGCTTGAGCGTTGTGCTATTGAGCCGCTTGAGCGCGGCTGGATTACGGACGGCAACATAGAAAAGTTCGACGAAGTCGCTGAAGCGGTTCGTCGATTGGTGAAAAAAAGTGGGACCAAAGCCAAGAATGTGGCCATGGCCTTGCCGCCATCGGCCGTCATTACGAAAAAAATTGTTCTTCCAGGTGGCATGTCTGATCAGGAACTGGAAATACAGGTTGAAACCGAGGCTAACCAGTACATCCCATTTCCCTTGGATGAGGTCAGTCTTGATTTCTGTGTGGTGGGACCCAGTGCCACTTCCGCCGGAGATATTGAAGTTCTCATTGCCGCGTCACGCAAGGAGAAGGTGCAGGATATTCAGGGGCTGGCAGAGGCGGCTGGGTTGAAGCCCGTGATTGTGGACGTGGAGTCTTATGCATCGCGACTGGCGACCAATCGCCTGATTGAAAATCTTCCCAACAAAGGTGTTGGCAGCATTGTTGCCTTGTTTGAGGTGGGGGCGCTTACTACCAGCATGCAGGTTATTCGCAACGACGAGGTTTTGTATGACAGGGACCAAGCGTTTGGCGGCGCCCAACTGACGCAGTTGATTGTGCGCCAGTACGGGTTTTCCCTGGAAGAGGCTGAAAGTAAAAAACGAAGCGGTGAATTACCGGAAGACTATGAATCCAGCGTACTGCATCCGTTCGTTGAAAGCATGGTGCATGAAATTGGCCGTGCCTTGCAGTTTTTCTTTACCAGCACACCGCATAACAAGGTTGACTGTGTCATGTTGGCCGGCGGCTCGGCAGCGTTGCCGGGCTTGACCGCAGCGGTGACGGAGCATACCTCTTTCCCTTGCAGCCTGGTTAATCCGTTTGACGGGATGGAGGTTGGGGCTGGTGTTCGTTTGAAGAAAATGACACGTGAGGCGCCATCCTACCTCACCGCTTGCGGGCTGGCGTTGCGGAGGTTCATGCAGTGATCCTGATCAATCTGCTCCCGCATCGCGAGGCAGCACGCAAACGGCGCCAGGATGTATTTAACGTCAGCTTGGGGTTTTCCGCCCTTGTTGGGGGTCTGCTTGCTGGCGTTATTTTCCTGTGGTATCAGGCTCAGATATCTGCACAGCAAGGAATAAATCAGATTCTGCAAAACGAGGTCAAGATTTTTGATATACAAATCAAGGACATAGCTGGTCTCGAGGCTGAAATCACAGCACTGCGAGCGCGTCAGCAGGCGGTGGAAGACTTGCAGGCGGACCGGAATTTGCCGGTTCATTTGCTGACGGAACTTGTCAAGCAACTGCCCGACGGGGTTTACATCACCAGCATGCGCCAGGAAAACCAGAATGTGACACTGCAAGGTGTCGCGCAATCGAACGAGCGGGTGTCTGAGTTATTGCGAAACTTGGGCAACAACACGCCTTGGTTTTCCAAACCAGAGTTGGTGGAGATTGTGGCCGGCTCGGTCGCACTGTCGCCCAGGGATCAGCGTCGCGTTGCCAATTTCACAATTCGGGTTCGTTTGACACGTGCCAGTGAGGCTGAAAAAATGCGCGCTTCAGCCAGCGCCACAGTTTCGCAGGTCGCGGCCTCAACTCCTGTCAAGAAATAGGGGCCCGGCGTTATGGCAAACAAACTTTCATTGAAACTGGAACTGGCCCCGTGGCGGGACAAGTTGCTGGCGCAATTCCGCAATCTTGATCCCAAGGACCCCTCTAACTGGCCGGCACTTCCGCGCTATGCCTTGTTTGTGGGCATCTCCATTTTGTTCGTTGTGGTGCTATGGTTTTTGTGGCTCAATTCCTCGCAGCTTGAGTTGGAAGCGGAACACACCAAGGAAGTCAAGTTGCGCGACGAGTACAAGCTAAAGCTGGGTAAGGCGGTTAATCTTGAAACGCTTAAGAAGCAGCGCGAGCAGGTGCAGCAGTATGTCACCCAGTTGGAGAAGCAATTGCCGAGTAAAGCCGAAATGGACGCATTGCTTTCGGACATTAACCAGGCTGGTTTGGGCCGCAGTCTGCAGTTTGACCTGTTCCGGCCAGGCCAAGTTGCTGTCAAGGATTACTATGCCGAGTTGCCAATAGCGGTGCGTGTGACCGGGCGTTATCACGATATTGGTGCTTTTGCGTCAGACATTGCCAACCTCTCCCGTATTGTGACACTCAATGGCATCGCCATTGTGCCGGCCAAGGATGGATCTTTGACGATGGACGCTACAGCCAAGACCTTCCGCTATCTTGATGCCGATGAGGTTGCCATACAGCGCAAGGCGGCAGCACCAAAAGAGGCCAAGAAATGAAGCCTGGGTGTCGACTTTTTCTCGTTGCCATGGTTCTGGCCCTTGCTGGTTGCAGCGTCTCCGGTGAAGATGAATTGCATCAATGGATGACTGCACAAAGAAGTCAGAGCCGGCCCAAGGTAAGTCCAATTTCCGAGCCCAAGCAATTCAAACCCGAGAGTTACAACCAAGTTACGTCGATGGAGCCTTTCAGTAACCAAAAACTGACGCAAGCCCTAAGGCGCGAGTCGACTCAAGCAACCGCCAATGGTGCCTTGCTCGCGCCCGAGTTGGCGCGCCGCAGGGAGGCCTTGGAGTCGTTTCCCCTGGATGCGATGACACTGGTGGGAAGCTTGACCAAGGAGGGACAGCCGGTTGCGCTGGTGAGAGTTGAGAATTTGTTGTACCAGGTGCGACCTGGCAACTATCTTGGACAGAATTATGGTCGTGTGACCAAGATCGCCGAGACCGAGGTCACGCTGCGCGAAATTGTGCAGGACGCTAGCGGCGAATGGATTGAACGCACTGCTACTTTGCAGCTGCAAGAGAGGTCGAAATGAACAATCGGAACAATTGGGTCGCCAGGCGACTGTGGCAACGGCTAGGCTTGGCCGTCGCACTCATGTTGGCGGCCCTTGTCGTGCAGGCCCAGACCGCCATTGAAGCTGTCTCGGGATCTATTCAAGGGGGTGTCGAGGTCGTCAGGATCGATTTGACGCAGCCGCTGGGGACCCTTCCGAGTGGATTTTCAATCCAGTCGCCAGCCAGAATTGCACTTGATTTCCCCGGCATATCGAACGCCATGGGCCGCTCTACCGTTGAGGTCAACCAAGGCAATTTGAGGTCGGTGAATGTTGTGCAAGCCGGGGATCGAACGCGCGTGGTACTTAATCTGAAGCAGGCCACCCCTTACAAGATGCAGTTGCAGGGTAAATCCCTGCTGGTGGTACTGGATGCGGTTGCGGTGGCGTCAGCACCAGCGACCGCGGCACCTGTTTTCGCGGAAAGTCGCAGTCGTGACAACTTGCCACTTAAAGATCTGGATTTCCGTCGTGGCGACGAGGGCGCAGGCAGAGTTGTGGTCGACTTGCCGAACAACCAGGTTGGCGTGGATATTCGCCAGCAAGGGCAAACTCTGGTCGTCGAGTTCATGAAATCGACTTTGCCCGAGGGCATGCGGCGGCGTCTGGATGTGACCGATTTTGGTACTCCGGTGCAAACTGTGACGACCTTCCAGGTCGGTGACCGTGTGCGCATGGTGATTGAGCCCAAGGGGCAGTGGGTTCACAGTGCTTATCAAAGCGATGAACAGTTTGTGGTGGAAGTCAAACCGCTCAGAATTGATCCGTCGAAATTGACCCAGGGACCGGGTTATAGTGGGCAAAAGCTGTCGCTCAATTTCCAAAACATTGAGGTTCGGTCCCTGTTGCAGGTTATCGCCGACTTCACCAATTTCAACATCATCACCTCCGACTCGGTGACGGGTGGGGTAACGCTGCGTCTGCAGGATGTGCCATGGGATCAGGCCCTGGATATCATTTTGCAGGCCAAGGGGCTGGGCATGCGCAAGACTGCCAACGTGATCTGGATTGCACCGAAGGATGAAATTATCGCCAAGGAAAAGCTGGAGTTGGAGTCCAAGGCTGCCGTGCTTAACCTGGAGCCGGTTCGTACGCAGTCTTTCCAGATGAACTATGCCAAGGCGGAGGACATCGCAAAACAGTTGACCGGTGCTGGCGGTGGCGAAAAGAGCTCCGGGCGAACCCTGAGTCCGCGTGGGAGCGCGACGGCTGACCCGCGGACCAATCAACTCTTCGTGACTGACGTCGCGTCCCGGCTGGAGCAAGTGCAGCAACTGCTGCAGAAGCTTGATGTCGCCGTGCGGCAGGTCATGATCGAGGTGCGCATCGTTGAGGCCAACGATACTTTCGGGAAGTCACTGGGGGTCAAGTTTGGGGCTACCGATCTGAGAGCAAATAGAGGGGGTGACGGCGGTTATCAGTTGTCGGGTGACAACCGCATTGCCTTTGGCACAAGTTACAGCGATGTGGTGGCTACCAGCGGTGCCGGCGGAACGGTCAATACGTCGGGCAACTTTGTGAACATGCCAGCCAGTGGCATGGGGATGGGCAACGTCGCCACTTTTGGCGTGTCAATTTTCAACGCCGTGGCCAACCGTTTTTTGAACCTTGAAATTTCTGCACTGGAGGCCGACAGCAAGGGTCGTGTCGTGTCGAGTCCGCGCGTGGTAACGGCCGACGGCAAGAAGGCTTCCATCAAACAGGGAGAGCAAATTCCCTACCAAACCTGCCCGGCTGGTGGTACCACCGGCTGTACCACCTCTTTCAAGGATGCCAATTTGAGACTTGAGGTGACACCCCAAATTACGCCCGAGGGCACGGTCATCATGGACCTGGATGTCAGCAAGGACGTGAAGGGTGCCGAGACCCTGACTGCCGGGCCAGCAATCAACGTCAAGAATATCGTTACGCAAGTACTTGTGGACAACGGTGGCACGGTTGTGATCGGTGGTATTTTTGAACTTCAGGAGCAGGGCGATGAGGCCAAGGTGCCCTGGTTTGGGGACTTGCCGGGGGTCGGTAACTTGTTCAAGAACAAATCGAAAACACAGGTCAAAAAGGAACTTCTGGTGTTTGTGACGCCAAGAATCATCACGGACAAGGCCGCCACGCGTTGAGCTGAAAATGAATCGCAGGAAGAATATGAATTTATTGAGATACGTTTTTTCGGTGATCGTCCTGACAGCGCTTGTTGCTTGTGGCGGCGGTGGCGGCAATCCGGGGACATCAAGTGGTGCTCCACTGCCTTCGGTAGTTGCCCCAGCATCAACGTTTGCCCTGCAGATTTTCAATTCAAGCAATGTTGCGGTAGCCAACATTACTGCCAGCGGTGGCAACTATGCAAAGGCCACCTTCAAGGATGGCACAGGGGCGCCAATTGCTGGCCGTTTGGTTAGTTTTTCAGTAAATTCAGACATTGCCACCTTGGTGTCTGCCACCGCTCTGACCAATTCCGTGGGCGAGGCACAGATTGGTATTCTGAGTGCCAAGGTGGGTGCCGCCACCTTGCAGGCGCAGGTGATCAACGGCACCGGTACTCTAACCGCTTCGTTTGATTTTGCCGTGGTGTCCACAGGGGGGCCAGTAGGCACTTCTATTGCGCTTCAACTATTCAACGCGGCCAATGCCGCTGTTTCCAATGTGACTTATGGCGGTGGCAATTACGTCAAGGCAACATTCAAGGATGCTGCCGGGGTACCGATTGCAAATCGCAAGGTCACATTCTCAGTGACTTCCAACATCGCTACTTTGGCGGCTACAACCGCTTTGACCAATGCTGCGGGTGAGGCACAGGTCGGACTGTACCCCTCGGTCGGTGCGATGGCTGGTGCCGCGACATTGCAGGCGCAAGCGGTCGATGGCACGACTACCTTCACTGGCACCTTGGACTTCGCTGTGGCAGCGACGGGGCTCCCGATCAGCCCGTACATGGTTGTTCAGATATTTAATTCTGCCAATGCTGCGGTGTCCAATGTCACTTTTGGCGGTGGTAATTACGTCAAGGCAACGTTTAAAGATGCCAGCAATGTCCCCATTGCCGGCAGAACGGTCAGCTTTACCTTGAATGGTGCGGGTATCGCGCTGGTGTCGCCGACAACAGCTCTTACCAATTCTTTAGGTGAGGCGCAAGTGTCTATTGCCCCGGCGTCCATTTCCACGGTTGGGGCAGCAACACTGACGGCGCAAGCCCTGGATGCCGGTTCGACTTATTCTGTTTCCATGGACTTTGCCGTGGCAGCCGCCAATGTCACACTTGGTCAACTGACCCTGGGGAGTAGTTCACTGAGCGCTGGCGGCAATACTTCCGTGACTATCACAGCGCAGTCGAATTCAATACCCGTTGCGGGAGTTAACGTGTCGCTGACCGCGGATTGCGGCACCATTGCGAACGTGGTGACCACCGATGGTAGCGGTTCGGCAAGCGCAACCTATTCGGCGGTAAAAGCTGGCGGTTCATCTTGCAGTGGCGCGGTGACGCTTAGCGCCTCTGCTGCTGGATCCGCGGCGCAAAAAGCAACGTTGACCATCGCAGCGCCAGTTGCCAATGCCATTAATTTTGTTTCTGCCACACCGTCCCAGATTTTCGTCAAGAGTTCTGGAGCGGCGGAGCAATCCGTTGCACAGTTTAAGGTACTCGACTCGACGGGCGCTGCAATGCCAAATATTCCGGTCGTCTTTTCCTTGACTGTGAACCCAGGTGGCGTCGGGCTGGGTGCCTCCGGCACCCCGGGAAACCTGACCGCCAACAGCGATGCCCTGGGTATTGCGTCGGTCAGTGTTTTCTCCGGAACCATTCCTGGTCCAGTGGAAGTCAAAGCGGCCTTGGTTAGCGCCCCGACGGTTTTCACAACCTCGAAAAACTTGACGGTGGCTTCCGGCCCACCCTCCCAGAATCATCTTAGCTTGTCGGTTGAAACTTTCAACATCGAAGGGTGGAACTTGGATGGCAGCGGTACCAAGTTGACGGTGCGAGTTGCTGATCGTCAAGGTAATCCGGTGCCCGATGGCACGGTGATCAATTTCACTGCAGAGGGTGGCCAGGTCGCGCCCAGTTGCGCGACTGCGCGTGACGCGTCGGGACATGCGGCGTGTTCTGTGGCATTCATCAGCCAAAACCCCAGACCTGCGGACGGTCGGGTTTCGGTTCTGGCCTATGCCGAAGGCTTGAAGGAATACATTGATGTCAATGGCAACAATGCCTATGACCCGGGCATTGATACCTTGGTGGATCTGGGTGACGCCTACCGTGATGACAATGAAAGCGGTCAGTATGATGTTGGCGAATTCGTCATCCCAAAGGGCGGTACGGTGGCTTGCGCCGGTGCTGGCGGTGCTTCTCCGGCCAGAGCCAATACCTGCACAGGTGGAGCTACCCAGGCAACCACTGTCAGGCAGCAGGCGGTGATATTGTTTGCATCCAGTTCTGCTTCGTTGACTTTGACGACGGCAGCGACCCCGGTTTCGCCTACGTTTATCACGGTGCGGGTCAACAGTGCCGACCACTCCCTGTTGCCGATGCCTGCGGGGACGACAATTTCTGCAACCGGCTCGGGGGCGACGTGCGTGATTGGAACAATTACGCCCAGTATCGTGCCCAATATCTCCGGAGCCGCTGGCCTGCAGTTGGGGTCTAGTCATTCCATCCCACTCACTGGGTGCGGCGGCACGACCATCTTTATCAAAGCGGCGTCACCTAGTGGCTTGGTTACTGGTTTTTCCTACGACGTGCCCGCAGTGCCGACCTGTACGGCCCCACAAACCATGCAAAATGGCGTCTGTGTGTCGCCACCGGACACCACTCCGCCGATCTTCACTTCGGCACCGGCGATCGATCAGGTCGTCTCGACCCTGCCGACGAGTGCCAGACTGACTGCGATGTTGAACGAAGCCGGTACCGGGTATTACAAGGTTGTGGCGGGTAATCCGCCCCCCGCTGGATCAGTGCCTTCTGTTGCGGCTCTGCTGTTACCTGGCGGCCCGCAGATTGCGATGCCGGCGAACACGCCAGTCTCTGCAACGCTGACCGGTTTGACGGCCGGAACGGCTTACACAGTTTATTTCGTCGCTAGAGACTCGGCTGGGAATACCCAGGCGACTGTGAGTACGGTGACCTTTACGCAGTGATCTGCCTAGTTGGCCTCCCCGGTTCCGGAAAGTCCACCGTCGGGCGACAGCTCGCCCGACGGCTTCAACTTCCGTTCTTTGATTCCGACCAGGTGATCGAGCAGCAGTTGGGTTGTTCCATCCGTGAATATTTCGAGCGGGAGGGGGAGGGCCGATTCCGCGATGTTGAAGAAGCGGTGATCGATCAGCTCAGTCAGCATCCGCAAGGTGTCCTGGCAACTGGCGGCGGCGTTGTTTTGCGGCCGACCAATCGCCAACACTTGCATCAGCGCTGTCAGGTGGTTTACCTGAATTCCTCACCTGAAGAGCTGTTTCGACGCCTGCGTTACGACCAGCGGCGACCTTTGTTGCAGGTGGCCGACCCCTTGGGCCGTCTGCGCGATTTGCATGCCCTGCGCGATCCGCTTTATCGGGAGACCGCGCACTTTATTATTGAAACTGGGCGCCCGTCGGTGGCGACCCTGGTCAACACGATTCTGATGCAGTTTGAGTTGGCAGGCGTACTGCCTCTAAACTCAAGGGTATGAAGGCCCAAACAGTTTCGATTGATCTACAGCAGCGCAGCTACAACATTGCCATAGGCGAGTCGCTTTTTGACAATCCGGCTACCTACGCCGAGTTACCGATTGCCAGCAGCGCATTGATTGTGACCAACAACACGGTCGCGCCGCTCTATGCCCAGCGCTTGCAGAGGGCGTTGCAGCGCAAGTACGCGAACGTTCATGCACTGGTCCTCCCCGACGGGGAAGGGTATAAAACCTGGCAGACGTTGAATATGATTTTTGACGTATTGCTGCAAAACGGGTGTGACCGTAAAACCATACTCTTCGCACTCGGCGGTGGCGTGGTGGGTGACATGACCGGCTTTGCTGCGGCCAGTTACATGCGCGGTGTGCCGTTTGTCCAGGTGCCTACTACCTTGTTGGCACAGGTCGATTCTTCAGTCGGAGGCAAAACAGGCATCAACCATCCCTTGGGCAAGAACATGATTGGCGCCTTTTATCAGCCCCTGAAGGTGGTATGCGATCTGGCCACGCTCAAGACGCTGCCGGCGCGTGAACTGAGTGCCGGATTGGCCGAAGTGATCAAGTACGGGCCCATTGCCGATCCCGACTTTTTGACCTGGATTGAAAACAACATTGACGCCTTGCTGGCGCGCGAGCCGGCGGCACTGGCCCATGCGGTTCGGCGCAGTTGTGAAATCAAGGCCTGGGTGGTGGCTCAGGATGAACGTGAAGCCGGGTTGCGTGCCATTCTCAATTTTGGCCATACTTTCGGTCACGCGATCGAGGCGGGCCTGGGTTACGGTGCCTGGTTGCATGGCGAGGCCGTCGGCTGCGGCATGGTCATGGCCGCTGAATTGTCGTACCGCCTGGGGTTGGTGGAGCTGGCTCTGGCCCAGCGTCTGACCGCGCTGATTCGGAAAGCGGGCTTGCCGGTGACTGCGCCACGTCTGGCGGAAACCGACAACGCCGGGCGTTACCTTGAACTCATGCGGGTGGACAAGAAGGCGCAAGGCGGAGAAATCAGGTTCGTCCTGCTTGACGGATCGAGCCGTGCCGTGTTGCGTGGGGCACCGGATGCGCTGGTGCGCGAGGTGATTGATGCTTGCTGTATTTGCCTGTGATCCCACAGAGTCCCGCGGCCGCCGTTTCGCGCAGCCGCCGGCACCGATGCGCACCGAATATCAGCGCGACCGGGACCGCATCGTGCACTGCACCGCGTTTCGGCGTCTGGTGTATAAAACACAGGTCTTTCTGAATCACGAAGGCGACCTGTTTCGCACCCGTTTGACACATTCGCTGGAAGTGGCACAACTGGGGCGCTCGATTGCCCGTTCGCTGCGGCTCAACGAAGACCTGGTTGAGGCCATTGCACTGGCCCATGATCTGGGACACACACCGTTCGGTCACGCCGGGCAAGATGCCCTGAATGAATGCATGGCGGAGTTTGGTGGCTTTGAGCACAACCTGCAAAGCCTGCGTGTGGTCGATCAGCTCGAGCAGCGCTACCCTCAGTTTGATGGTTTGAACCTTACTTTCGAGACCCGTGAGGGGATTCTCAAGCATTGCTCGCGCAGCCATGCGGAACAACTCGAGCTAAGCGAGCCGGGTGGCGTCGGCCGACGCTTTCTGGTCCATGGCCAACCCAGTCTGGAGGCGCAACTGTGCAATTTGGCCGATGAAATAGCCTACAACGCGCATGACATTGACGACGGTGTGCGTTCCGGTCTGATTACGTTGGAGCAGCTTCAAGAGGTGCCTTTGTTTGACGATTTCCGGCGTCAGACCCTGGCCGAGTATCCGCATTTGCTGGACCAGGTGCAGGGTCGCCGGCTACTCTACGAGACCATTCGCCGCATGCTGAGCGCGCAGGTTCTCGATGTCATCGAAGCCAGCACCGTGGCAATTGAAGAAGCCCAGCCGCGGAGCGTGAGCGCGGTCCGCCAGATGGCGCCGTTGTTGAAATTTGGGGAAGATATGCGCCTCAAATCGCAGCGGCTTAAACAATTTCTGCTGCATCAACTGTACCGGCATCCCAGAGTTCTGCGCACCACCGGGCAGGCCAAGCAGGTGGTGCGTTCCCTGTTTGCGGCCTATCGGGCCAACCCACAGGAGATGCAGGGCGGCTATTCGGCACGTTCGGACGCGGTGCGTGGTGCCTTGAACAAGGCCAGCAGCCCGGAGCGCGTGGTGGCGGACTACATTGCTGGCATGACAGACCGTTTCGCTGGGCGCGAGCACGAGCGTTTAACGAATCTGAAGCTGCTCGTCGGGTGACCCGCTTGCTTCCTCCAAGGCAATAGAAAATGACTACATCATCGCAACAGGCAATTGAAGATACACGGGGCTGGTTGGAGCGTGCAGTGATCGGTTTGAACCTGTGCCCGTTTGCCAAGAGTGTGCATGTGAAAGGGCAAATCCACTATGCGGTGAGTCAAGCCCGAAGTGCCCGGGAACTGCTACCCGACCTTGTGTTTGAGCTCAAGCAGCTGTTGACCCAAAGTCCATCGGCGCGGGACACAACGCTGTTGATTGCGCCGAATTGTCTTGCCGACTTTCTTGACTTCAATGATTTTCTGGCTGAGGCTGACCAAGCCCTGCTGGATCTGGAGCTCGATGGGATATTCCAGATTGCCAGTTTGCACCCCCAGTTCCAGTTTGCTGGAACCGGTGTCGACGACATCACCAATTTCACCAATCGATCGCCCTATCCCACACTGCACTTGTTACGCGAAGACAGCGTTGATCGGGCGGTGGATGCTTTTCCGGAGGCGGATGCCATTTTCGAGAAAAACATGCAAACCATGGAGCGGCTCGGTCCCGCTGGCTGGGACGCGTTGCGGGTAGGAGCCTCGCAAGGGTGCCCAGTTTCTCTTTCGGAAAACGAAGCCCCTGCTGCCGAAGAAGCGGGCAAGAAAATCAATGAAAACTAAAAAGGCCAATCACCATACCGCCAGAGGGTCTCGCGCAGCGGCCCAGGAATCCGGCCTTGAGGCGTCTGAAATCCGGCCTGGTCAGTCGATCGAGCTGCTCAAGGAATTGCATATATTGACCCGCGAGGGCAGGCTCAATCAGGATTCTCGCCGCAAGCTCAAACAGGTCTACCATCTATTTCAATTCATTGAGAAGTTGTTGCTCGAGTTGTCTGACAAGGCGGACCAAAGTGGCAAAGGCATCACGCTGGCGGATCATGGTGCCGGCAAATCGTATCTGGGCTTCATCCTCTACGACCTGTTTTTCAAGGCGCAACAGAGGGGTCACGTTTATGGCGTGGAGACGCGTCCCGAGCTGGTCCAGAAAGCACACGAACTGGCCGTCAAGCTTGGTTTTGATCGAATGTCGTTCTTGAACCTGAGCGTCGCCGAGTCGGTTCAATCTGATCAACTGCCCACTCAAATCGACATCGTGACCGCGCTGCATGCCTGCGATACCGCGACGGATGACGCGATTGCTTTTGGTCTGCAAAAACACGCCAAGTTCATGGTGCTGGTGCCCTGCTGTCAAGCCGAGGTGGCACGTGTCTTGAGTCAGCACAAAGCCTTGTCTTTGTCGCGCACGCCGCTGGCCGAATTGTGGCGTCACCCGCTGCACACACGTGAGATCGGCAGCCAGATCACCAATGTGCTGCGTTGCCTGTATCTGGAGGCGTCGGGCTACCAGGTTACGGTGACCGAGTTGGTGGGCTGGGAGCACAGCATGAAAAACGAACTCATCATTGCTCGCTACAAGGGGCAAAAAAATAACGCCGCGGCGCAACGATTGCGAGATTTGCTACAGGAATTCGGATTGACAAATCTGCTTGAGACGCGCTTTAAGTTGCAATAATTGAGGCCAGAATACTTTCTAGGTTTTTGCGGGACGGACCGCAGCTACCGACCCAAATGCCTTGTGGGACAGTCCGTAGTTACACGAAGTGAACAAGCACTGTCCCCAACCGATTGTCTAGACGTTCGCCAGCTCTGTCCTGAACCAATAACATGGCCCGACTTCCCCGCCTCACACTGCCTGGCTATCCGCACCACGTGATTCAGCGCGGCAATAACCGTCAAGCTATCTTTGTCACAGAGTCTGATTACCAAACCCTGCTGGATCTGCTGGTTGAGAATGCCGATAAGTTTGACGTCGCAATCCATGCTTATGTGCTGATGAGCAACCATTTTCATTTGCTGGTTACGCCGCGGACTGCCGACGGTTTGCCGCAGATGATGCAGGCCGTCGGAAGGCGCTACGTGCGCTACTTCAACAATGCTCAAAAGCGTAGCGGCACCTTGTGGGAGGGGCGCTACAAGTCGACCCTGATTCAGAGCGAACGCTATTTACTGGCCTGCATGGCGTATATCGACCTCAATCCGGTGCGTGCAGGCTTGGTGACTCAAGCGTGTGACTATCCGTGGTCCAGCTTCGGGCATTACACCGGGCAGCGTACCGACAAGTTCATCACGCCGCACGCCTTGTTGTGGGAGCTTGGGAACACGCCCTTTGCTCGCGAAGCTGCCTACGCAGAGCTGGTGTTGTCTGGCGTCAGTGCTGCGCAGCAGAAGGCGCTGACGGACTCAGCCTTAAGTGGCTGGGCCTTGGGCGAGCCCGATTTCGTGGCCGATTTGCAGAAGCGAACGCAACGCCGGGTCGCCAAAAGCAGCGCCGGGCGACCGGTTTCAGTTCAAAAAGCATAACAAACAGGTATTCAGCGCTGTATGCATTTGGCGTGCAGCTATCAGTTTTAATATGTCCCCAATTAATTAATGATCCACATCAAAAATAATTAATTGGAATCTGACCCCAATTATTTTGCTTGGCACTTTTGTTGCGTTGCGGTATTCTCCCGAACTCTGACATTTTTAGGAGCGCGCCATGACGACGGCTGCCGAGATCTTGCATCTCAAGGAACACGGTTTGTATTCTTCTGACCATGAGCACGATGCCTGCGGTGTCGGTTTTGTGGCGCACATCAAGGGCAGCAAGTCGCATGAGATTGTCAAGAATGCACTGAAGATTCTGGAGAACCTGGACCATCGGGGTGCTGTCGGAGCCGACAAGCTGATGGGCGACGGCGCCGGCATTCTGATTCAGTTGCCGGACGCGCTTTACCGCCAGGAGATGGCGGCGCAGGGCGTGACCTTGCCGCCGCCGGGCGAATACGGCGTTGGCATGATTTTTCTACCCAAGGAGCACGCTTCCCGCCAGGCCTGCGAGCAGGAGATGGAGCGTGCCATCAAAGCCGAACGGCAGGTGTTGCTGGGCTGGCGCGATGTGCCGGTCAACCGTGAGATGCCGATGTCGCCCACGGTGCGCGAAAAAGAGCCGGTTCTGCGTCAGGTCTTCATTGGGCGCGGCAACGACGTGATCGTGCAGGATGCGCTGGAGCGCAAGCTGTATGTGATCCGCAAGACCGCCAGCGCCAACATCCAGGCCCTCAAGCTCAAGCACAGCAAGGAATATTACGTGCCCAGCATGTCCAGCCGGACTGTCATCTACAAAGGTTTGTTGCTGGCCGATCAGGTGGGCACCTACTTCCGTGACCTGGAAGACCCGCGTTGCGTCTCGGCCCTGGGTTTGGTGCATCAGCGCTTTTCCACCAACACCTTCCCCGAATGGCCGCTGGCCCACCCTTACCGTTATGTGGCCCACAACGGCGAGATCAACACCGTCAAGGGCAACTTCAACTGGATGAAGGCGCGTGAAGGCGTGATGTCGTCCCCGGTGCTGGGCGCCGACTTGAAAAAACTTTACCCGATCACCTTTCCCGGTCAATCCGACACTGCCACGTTTGACAACTGTCTGGAACTCTTGACCATGGCCGGCTATCCCCTGGCCCAGGCGGTGATGATGATGATTCCGGAGCCATGGGAGCAGCACAGCACGATGGACGAGCGCCGCAAGGCCTTCTACGAGTACCACGCCGCCATGCTGGAGCCTTGGGATGGTCCGGCCTCCATCGTGTTCACCGACGGCCGCCAGATCGGTGCCACACTGGACCGCAATGGCTTGCGCCCCTCGCGTTATTGCATCACGGATGACGACCTGGTCATCATGGCGTCCGAGTCCGGCGTGCTGCCGGTACCTGAGAACAAAATTGTGCGCAAGTGGCGCCTGCAGCCCGGCAAGATGTTCCTGATCGACCTGGAACAGGGCCGCATGATAGACGACGAAGAGCTCAAGACCCATCTCGCCAACGTCAAGCCCTACAAGCAGTGGATCGAAAATCTTCGCATCAAGCTCGATGATGTGGTGGGTGAAATAGGGGTCAGAGCCGAATCTACCGAGCCGGCACCTACCGGTGCCGTCTCCGGTAATTCGGATCCGACCCCTATTTCACCGAGCCTGCTGGACCGCCAGCAGGCCTTCGGTTTCACCCAGGAAGACCTCAAGTTCCTGCTGGCGCCAATGGCCAGCGCGGGTGAAGAAGCGATTGGTTCCATGGGCAACGACAGCCCGCTGGCGGTGCTGTCCGACAAGAACAAGCCGCTCTACAACTACTTCAAGCAATTGTTCGCCCAGGTGACGAACCCGCCGATCGACCCGATCCGCGAAGCCATTGTGATGTCGCTGGTGTCCTTCATCGGACCCAAGCCGAATCTGCTGGACATCAATCAGGTCAACCCGCCGATGCGTCTGGAGGTCAGTCAGCCGGTGCTCGACTTCGCCGACATGGCCAAGCTGCGCAACATCGAAAAGCACACGCAAGGCAAGTTTCGCAGCTACACACTGGACATCACCTACCCGCTGGCCTGGGGCCACGAGGGCGTGGAAGCCAAGCTGGCGTCGCTGTGCGCCGAAGCGGTGGACGCCATCAAGGGTGGCCATAACATTCTCATCATCAGCGACCGCGGCATCAGCGCCACGCAAGTGGCAATTCCGGCTCTGTTGGCCTTGTCGGCCATCCACCAGCACTTGGTGCGCGAAGGTTTGCGCACCACCGCCGGTCTGGTGGTGGAGACCGGCACCGCCCGTGAAGTGCACCACTTCGGCGTACTGGCAGCGTACGGGGCGGAAGCCGTGCATCCTTATCTGGCAATGGAAACGCTGGTCAGCGTTCACAAAGACCTGGCCGGCGACCTGAGCGCCGACAAGGCCATTTACAACTACGTCAAGGCGGTTGGCAAGGGTCTGTCCAAGATCATGTCCAAAATGGGTGTGTCCACCTACATGAGCTATTGCGGGGCGCAGTTGTTCGAGGTGATTGGCCTGTCCAGCGAAACCGTGGACAAATACTTTGCCGGCACGCCCAGCCGGGTTGAAGGGATTGGTGTCTTCGAGATCGCAGAGGAAGCGATCCGCATGCACCAAGCGGCTTTCGGCGACGATCCGGTCCTGGCCAACATGCTGGACACGGGCGGCGAATACGCCTGGCGTGCCCGGGGGGAAGAGCACATGTGGACGCCCGACGCCATTGCCAAGCTGCAGCACAGTACGCGCGCCAACAACTGGAACACCTACAAGGAATTCGCGCAGCTCATCAACGACCAGAGCCGTCGCCACATGACGCTGCGCGGCCTGTTCGAATTCAGACTGGATGCGGCCAAGGCGATTGCCGTGGAAGAAGTCGAACCGGCGAAGGAAATTGTCAAACGCTTTGCCACCGGTGCCATGTCGCTTGGCTCCATCAGCACGGAAGCCCATGCCACGCTGGCCGTGGCCATGAACCGCATTGGCGGCAAGAGCAACACCGGCGAGGGCGGCGAGGATCCGGCGCGCTACCGCAATGAATTGAGGGGCATTCCAATCCAGAAAGGTGACTCGCTCAAGAGCGTGATTGGTGACGATGTGGTGGAAGTGGATTTGCCTTTGCAGGACGGCGATAGCTTGCGTTCACGCATCAAGCAAGTGGCTTCGGGTCGCTTCGGTGTGACGGCCGAGTACCTCAACAGCGCCGACCAGATCCAGATCAAGATGGCGCAGGGGGCCAAGCCGGGCGAAGGCGGACAACTGCCGGGCGGCAAGGTGTCTGAGTACATCGGCCGGCTGCGTCACTCGGTGCCCGGCGTAGGCCTGATTTCGCCGCCACCGCACCACGACATCTATTCGATTGAAGACTTGGCGCAACTGATCCACGATTTGAAAAACGTGGCGCCCCATTCCAGCATCAGTGTCAAATTGGTGAGTGAAATCGGTGTCGGTACCATCGCCGCCGGTGTCGCCAAATGCAAGAGCGATCACGTGGTGATTGCCGGCCATGATGGCGGCACCGGCGCTTCGCCCTGGTCATCCATCAAGCATGCCGGCAGCCCGTGGGAAATCGGCCTGGCCGAAACCCAGCAGACGCTGGTGCTCAACCGCTTGCGCAGCCGCATCCGGGTCCAGGCCGACGGGCAGATGAAGACCGGGCGCGATGTCGTGATCGGTGCCTTGCTGGGTGCCGACGAGTTCGGTTTTGCCACCGCTCCGCTGGTGGTGGAGGGCTGCATCATGATGCGCAAGTGTCACCTCAACACCTGCCCGGTGGGCGTCGCCACGCAAGACCCGGTGTTGCGCAAGAAGTTCTCCGGCAAGCCCGAGCACGTGGTCAACTACTTCTTCTTTATCGCAGAAGAAGTGCGCGCCATCATGGCACAACTCGGGATTCGAAAGTTTGATGATCTGATTGGCCGCTCCGATCTGCTCGACACCCACAAGGGCATCGCGCACTGGAAATCCAAGGGACTCGACTTCAGTCGCCTATTTGCCCGAGCCAAGGTCCCGGCCGACGTGCCCCAGTACCAGACCGAGAACCAGGAGCACGGTCTTGAGCGCTCGCTCGACAACGTGTTGATTGCCAAGTCGCGCCCGGCCATCGACAAGGGCGAGAAAGTCCAGTTCATAGAGCCGGTCCGCAATGTCAACCGGTCGGTCGGAGCGATGCTGTCTGGGGCGGTCACCCGTATCCACCCTGAGGGTTTGCCCGATAACACGATCCACATCCAGCTGGAGGGTACCGGGGGGCAATCGTTTGGCGCTTTTCTGGCGCGAGGCATCACGCTCTACCTGATCGGCGACGCCAACGATTACACCGGCAAGGGCCTCTCCGGTGGGCGTGTGGTGGTGCGCCCCAGCATCGACTTCCGGGGCGAGGCGATTCGCAACACCATTGTCGGCAACACCGTGATGTACGGCGCCACCAGCGGTGAAGCCTTTTTCAGCGGCGTTGCCGGTGAACGCTTTGCCGTTCGTTTGTCAGGCGCCACGGCCGTCGTGGAGGGCACCGGTGACCATGGTTGCGAGTACATGACGGGCGGCACGGTGGCGGTGCTGGGCCGGACCGGTCGCAATTTTGCCGCCGGCATGAGCGGCGGTATTGCCTACGTGTACGACGAAGATGGCCAGTTTTCCAAACGCTGCAATAGCGCCATGGTGGCCCTGGAGAAAGTGCTGACGACAGCGGAGCAGCAAGCCGGTCTGGACCCCAGCCTGTGGCATCGCGGTCAGAGCGATGAAGCGCAACTGAAGAAATTGCTGGAGGAACACAACCGCTGGACCGGTAGCAAGCGTGCGCGTGAATTGCTCGACAACTGGGACCAGTCACGGCTGAAATTCGTCAAGGTGTTCCCCAATGAGTACAAGCGTGCCCTGGGTCAGATTCATGCCAAGAGAGAAGCGCTAGACCTTGCCGATCATGCACAAGGGACCACAAAAAGAGAGACCGTTCCGGTCAAATAGGCGTCGCTGATGTCATCCCGGACTCGATCCGGGATCCATGGATCGCGGCCCCAATCGACAAGGACAAACGGACGAGATGGCTTGGTGGATTAGGTATAGACGAACAGGAAAAGAATCATGGGAAAAGTCACTGGCTTCATGGAATTTGAGCGTCTTGAGGAAGGCTATAAGCCGGTGCCTGAGCGCTTGAAAAATTACAAAGAGTTTGTTATCGGTCTGGATGAAGCGCAGGCCAAGGTGCAGGCGGCACGCTGCATGGACTGCGGCACGCCGTTTTGCAACAACGGCTGTCCGGTCAACAACATCATTCCGGATTTCAACGATCTGGTCTATCGCGGAGACTGGAAAAATGCGGCCGATCTGCTGCACAGCACCAATAATTTCCCCGAGTTCACCGGCCGTGTCTGTCCGGCGCCGTGCGAGGCCGCCTGCACGTTGAACGTCAACGACAGTGCGGTGGGCATCAAGTCGATTGAGCACGCCATCATTGACCGGGCCTGGGTCGAGGGCTGGGTGCAGCCGCAGCTAGCCAGACACAAGAGCGGCAAGAAAGTGGCGGTGGTCGGTTCCGGCCCCGCCGGCATGGCGGCGGCGCAGCAACTGGCGCGGGCCGGCCATGACGTGACGCTGTTCGAGAAGAATGACCGCGTGGGGGGCTTGCTGCGCTACGGTATTCCAGACTTCAAGATGGAAAAATCGCACATTGATCGCCGCGTCCTGCAACTGCAGCAGGAAGGCGTCACCATTCGCACCGGTGTGCTGGTGGGCGAGATGCCCAAGTCCGGTCCTGGCGCCAAGGTGACCAATTGGTCAAAGGAGACAGTTTCCGCAGCCCAACTGCAAAAGGATTTTGACGCTGTGCTGTTGACCGGCGGCGCCGAGCAGTCACGCGATCTGCCGGTACCGGGCCGCGATCTGGACGGTATCTATTTCGCCATGGAGTTCCTGCCGCAGCAAAACAAGGTCAATGCCGGCGACAAGCTCAAGGGCCAGGGTATTACCCAAATCAGGGCCGATGGCAAGCATGTTGTCGTCATCGGCGGTGGTGACACCGGCTCCGACTGCGTTGGCACAGCCAAGCGCCACGGTGCGGCCAGTGTCACCCAGTTTGAGCTCATGCCGCAGCCACCGGTGCAAGAGAATCGCCCCATGACCTGGCCTTACTGGCCACTCAAGTTGCGCACCAGTTCCAGCCACGAAGAGGGTTGCAGCCGCGAGTTCGCCATCTCGACCAAAGAGTTCCTGGGCGAAAAGGGCAAAGTTACCGGTTTGAGGACCGTTCGTGTCGATTGGCAAGACGGCAAAGTGCTGGAACTGGCCGACAGCGAGCAGATCCTGAAAGCCGACCTGGTGTTGCTGGCCATGGGTTTTGTCAGCCCCGTGGCGTCGCTGCTGGAAGCCTTCGGTGTCGAAAAAGACGCGCGTGGCAATGCCAAAGCAAGTACTGACTTCTCGGCTGCATACGCTACCAGCATCAGTAAGGTCTTTGCCGCTGGCGACATGCGCCGTGGTCAGAGTCTGGTGGTATGGGCTATCCGCGAAGGCCGTCAGGCAGCGCGCGCCATCGATGAATTTTTGATGGGCGCCAGCGTTCTGCCACGTTAATAGGTGTAATCCCGTATGATCGCAGGGCCGGGCACCACCCGGCCTTGTTATTTATCATGCCCTCACCTTCGGTATCTCTTGTCGAACTGCGTCACCTGAGCTTTGGCTATGGTGGGCGTGTCATTCTGGACGACGTCAGCGTGTCCGTGCCGCGCGGCAAGGTCACGGCGCTGATGGGTGCCTCGGGCGGCGGCAAGACAACCCTGTTGCGGCTGATCGGCGGGCAGCTTCGGGCGCAGGTCGGTGAATTGCTGTTCGACGGACAGGACGTCACCCGCATGGACCAAGTGCAACTCTATGCGGCACGCCGCCGCATGGGCATGCTGTTCCAGTTTGGCGCCTTGTTTGCCGACCTGTCGGTGTTCGAGAATGTTGCGTTCCCGCTGCGTGAACATACTGATTTGCCGGAAGCCCTGATTCGGGATATCGTTTTAATGAAGCTCAACGCAGTAGGCTTGCGCGGCTCGCGTGACATGATGCCCAGCGAGGTCTCGGGCGGCATGGCCCGACGCATCGCACTGGCGCGGGCGATTGCGCTGGACCCCGAATTGGTGATGTACGACGAGCCATTCTCCGGTCTGGATCCCATATCCACCGGTACCTCGGCGCGCTTGATACGCCAGCTCAACGACTCCATGGGACTGACCAGCATCTTTGTCTCGCATGAGCTTGAGCAGACCTTGGCCATCGCCGACCACGTCATCATTTTGGCCAACGGCAAAGTTGCAACCGAGGGCACGCCCGATCAAGTGCTGCACAGCACCGACCCGTTGGTGTACCAGTACGTGAATGCCTTGCCCGATGGCCCGGTGCGTTTTCATTATCCGGGACCCTCCGTCGGGCAGGATTTTGGTTCGGGAGCTGCGCCATGAGTTGGTACAAGCCTGGGGATGTCGGGTTTGCGGTTCGATGCCAGCTGGCCAATCTGGGGCAAGGTGCCCGGCTCTTCATTCGCCTTTTGGCAACCTTGGGCGGGAGCTTGAAACGCTTCGGGCTGGTGCGTGACCAGATTCACTTCCTGGGCAACTACTCGCTGGCCATCATTGCCGTGTCCGGCTTGTTCGTTGGCTTTGTTTTTGGCTTGCAGGGCTACTACACCTTGCAGCGCTATGGCTCGTCCGAGGCGCTGGGCTTGTTGGTGACGCTCAGCCTGGTCAGGGAACTGGGGCCGGTGGTGACTGCCTTGTTGTTCGCTGGCCGGGCCGGGACCTCTCTGACGGCCGAGATCGGCCTGATGAAGGCGGGTGAACAAATCAGCGTCATGGAGATGATGGCGGTGGATCCCGTGCAGCGCGTTCTGGCGCCCCGTTTTTGGGCCGGCGTCATCACCATGCCCTTGCTGGCAGCGGTTTTTAGCGCCATGGGCATCATCGGCGGCTGGGTCGTCGGCGTCCTCATGATTGGCGTTGATGCCGGTTCCTTCTGGAGCCAGATTCAGGGCGGTGTTGACGTTTGGCAAGATGTGGGCAACGGTGTCATCAAGAGTATTGTTTTTGGTTTCACGGTGACCTTTATTGCGCTGTTGCAAGGCTTCAATGCCCAGCCCACGCCAGAAGGTGTGGCCAGTGCAACAACCCGGACCGTGGTGATGGCATCCCTGTCGGTGCTGGGCATGGATTTCATCCTGACCGCCATGATGTTTACCATATGAATACCGAATACTTTGTGGGACAGACCGCAGCCCCACGCAGTGGGCAAGCTCTGTCCCCAACTGATACCGGGATGTCGGAAGTCCACTTTGTGGGACAGACCGCAGCGTTGCTGCGCGAGCCAGCTCTGTCCCCAACCGCTTAGAAGGAAGTTTGATGCAACGTTCAAAAAATGATGTGTGGGTTGGCATTTTTGTGCTGATTGGTGCCGTGGCCATCCTGTTTTTGGCTTTGCAGTCAGCCAATTTACTGACTCTGAGTTTCCAGAAAAGCTATACGATTTACGCCAAGTTTGACAATGTTGGCGGACTCAAGCCGAAAGCCGCAGTGCGTAGCGCAGGTGTGGTGGTGGGTCGTGTCGAAAAAATAATTTTCGATGACAAATCCTTTCAGGCGCGTGTGACATTGGCGATGGAAAGCCGTTACGTGTTTCCCAAGGACAGCTCTCTGAAAATTTTGACCAGTGGCCTGTTGGGGGAGCAATATTTGGGTATGGAACCGGGTGCCGACGAGAAGACGCTGGTGGCGGAAGATACCGTCTCCAATACGCAATCGGCGATGGTGCTGGAAAGCCTGATCGGCCAGTTTTTGTACAGCAAGGCCGCTGAGGGCAGTAGCACCGACGGCGCCAAGGGAAAGAAATGACCGTCAATTTGGCACTGTCACGTGTTACTCGGCCGGGCTTCGCTCGCGCCCTGAAGACCGGCGTGCTGCTTGTTGCCTTGTCACTGGCCGGCTGTGCCAGCGGGCCAACCGCCGATCCGCGTGATCCCCTGGAGCCGTTCAATCGCGGGGTTTACCGCTTCAACGATGCCGTCGATACGGCGGTCCTCAAACCGGTGGCCAGCACCTATCGGGATCTCATGCCGGTGCGGGTGCGGCAAGGGATTGGTAATTTTTTTGGTAACCTGGAAGATGTCTGGTCGTTTGTGAATAACGCCTTGCAGTTCAAGGGACAGGCGGCGATCGACAGTTTGCGGCGTGTCGGGGTCAATACCGTTCTCGGTTGGGGTGGCATTTTCGATGTGGCCACCGAGATGGACATCGAAAAACATACCAAGGATTTTGGCCATACGCTGGGCTATTGGGGGGTAGGCAGCGGTCCCTATCTTGTGCTGCCTTTGCTCGGCTCCTCAACCTTGCGCGATACCGTGGCACTGCCGGTTGACTGGAAGGGCGATCTTGTTGCCAACATTCCCCATATTCCGACCCGCAACACCGCCGAGGCACTCAGAGTGGTTGATGAAAGGTCCGATTTACTCAAAGCCAGCACCATGCTGGAGGAGGCTGCGCTGGACAGATACACGTTCGTCCGGGAAGCCTTTCTGCAGCGTCGTCGCAGTGTCATTTTCGATGGCAACCCGCCCGAAAATGACGCTCCGGAGGCAACACCCAACCAGCCGGATTCGACCTCGTCCCCGGTTCAAAGTGATACCGGGGTGCCAACCAACGGCGCTGCCCAAACGTTGAAGGACGAGCCTCCCTCGGCAGATCAGAAAGTCAAACCATGAATGCACGCTTATTAAGTCGCCGGTTTCTTGTTCTTGTCCTCGGCTTATCCAGTCTGATGGCTTGGCCGGCATGGGCCGCGGACGAGGCGGCGGATGTCTTGATCAAACGCCTGTCTTCGGAGGTGCTCGACAGCATCAAGGGCGACAAGGCGATCCAGGCCGGCGATGTGTCGCGGATTGTTGTGCTGGTCGATGGCAAGATCATGCCGAATGTGAATTTCAAGCGCATGACTGCTGCCGCGGTCGGGCCGGCTTGGCGCCAGGCCACGCCTGAGCAACAAAAACGCCTGCAGGAGGAGTTCAAGATTTTGCTGGTGCGCACCTATGCCGGTGCACTGACCCAAGTCAGCGATCAGACCATTTTCGTCAAGCCCATGCGGGCCACTGCGGAAGATAAAGAGGTCGTGGTACGGACCGAGGTCAAAGGCCGCGGTGACGCCATTCAACTCGACTACCGTTTGGAAAAGACACCTGGCGAAGGCGCAGGTTGGAAAATCTACAACCTGAACGTACTGGGTGCCTGGCTGGTGGAAACCTACCGCAGCGATTTTGCCCAGCAAATCAATGCCAAAGGCATCGACGGCTTGATCGCCACTTTGGCGGAGCGCAACAAGGCCAACGCCAAGAAGGGCTGAGCGTGTTGGTGCTGCCGAAAGAACTGACCCACTCCCAGGCCACCGCATGCTTGCGCATGCTGGTGCAGGGCTTGCGATCCCAGACCGGTCCGCAAGTGGTGGTCGATGCCACCGGCTTGAGTCGATTTGATTCCGCGGCGCTGGCCGTGTTGCTGGAATTCCGGCGCGAGAGTCTGGCCCTGGGCAAGCGATTTTCGATTCTGGGTATGCCGGCCCGCCTGGGTGATTTGGCTGCCCTGTACGGCATCATTGAATTATTGCCGTCAGAATAGATTCCCCATGCCCGCCATTTCGTTTCAATCCGTCTCCAAGTCCTACCCAAGCCCGCGCGGACCCAAAGGCAGTACTTTTCTGGCTCTGGACCGTGTCAGTCTCGACATTGAAGAGGGTGAGTTTTTTGGGCTGCTAGGCCCCAATGGTGCTGGCAAGACCACCATGATCAGCATTTTGGCCGGCCTTTCACGCGCCAGCTCGGGCAAGGTGTCAGTGCTGGGTCATGATGTTCAGCTTGATTACGCTCAGGCGCGACGCAGCCTGGGTGTGGTGCCCCAGGAACTGGTGTTTGATCCGTTTTTTAACGTGCGTGAAGCACTGCGTTTCCAGTCCGGCTATTTTGGTATCAAGAATAACGACGCCTGGATCGACGAGTTGCTGGACAGTCTGGGTTTGACCGACAAGGCCGACGCCAACCTGCGTCAACTCTCCGGTGGCATGAAGCGCCGCGTTCTGGTCGCGCAGGCGCTGGTGCACAAGCCGCCGGTGATCGTGCTCGACGAGCCTACCGCCGGTGTCGACGTGGAATTGCGCCAGACCCTGTGGCAGTTCATTGCCAAACTCAACAAGCAAGGCCACACCGTCTTGTTGACCACCCATTACCTGGAGGAGGCTGAAGCGCTGTGCGGCCGCATCGCCATGCTCAAGACCGGGCGCATCGTGGCGCTGGACCACACCAGCGAGCTTCTCAAGGCGGCATCGAGCAACGTGCTGCGCTTCAAAGTCGATGGTGAACTGCCCAAGGTGCTGACGGACAAGGCACGTATTACCGGGCGCATCGTCCAGTTTCCGGCGCACGACGCCCTGGAGATCGAACAGTTCCTCGCGGCCGTGCGCGAGGCTGGCCTGGTGGCGCGCAACGTCGAGATACGCAAGGCCGATCTGGAAGATGTTTTCCTGGACGTCATGAAGGGTTCTTCCAAACCCGACCCCTCGGGGGGCAGCGCAGTACGCGAAGCGACCAGCGTGGGGGCAACATCATGAGTGGCTGGCAAACCCTGCTGTACAAGGAAGTGTTGCGCTTCTGGAAGGTGGCATTTCAAACGGTGGCCGGTCCGGTGTTGACGGCGATGTTGTACCTGCTGATCTTCGGCCACGCGCTGGAGGCGCATGTCAAGGTCTACGACAGAATCAGTTACAGCGCTTTTCTGGTGCCTGGCCTGGCGATGATGAGCCTGCTGCAAAACGCTTTTGCCAACAGCTCGTCTTCGTTGATCATGAGCAAGGTGATGGGCAACCTGGTGTTCCTGATGCTGACGCCGCTGTCCTACCTGAACTGGTTTGTCGCCTACGTCGGTGCGTCGGTGATTCGCGGACTGGTCGTCGGCCTGGGCGTATTCGCGGTTTCCGCCCTGTTTACCGAGGTCAGTTTTACGGCACCGTTGTGGATATTGACATTTGCTGTATTGGGCGCCGCATTGATGGGGACGCTGGGGTTGATCGCAGGCTTGTGGGCAGAAAAATTTGATCAACTGGCGGCTTTTCAGAATTTCGTCGTCATGCCCATGACTTTTTTGAGCGGCGTCTTCTATTCGATCTATTCACTGCCGCCGTTCTGGCAGAAGGTCAGCCACTTGAACCCGTTTTTCTACATGATCGACGGTTTTCGTTACGGCTTCTTTGGCGCCAGCGACGTCTCGCCCTGGTTGAGCTTGAGTGTCGTGGCGGCGGCTTTCGTCATCGTCGCCGCAGTGGCGGTGACCTTGCTTCGCGTCGGCTACAAGATTCGTGTTTAAGGTGTTTATTTTTATTTTGGATTAGTGAAATGACTGCAGACCAGATCAAGGACTTGATTGCCGCCAACCTCTTGTGCGAGCACATTACGCTCAAAGGGGATGGCCGGCACTGGTTCGCCACCATCGTGTCGCCCGAATTTGAAGGCAAGCGGGCGATCCAGCGGCACCAGCGGGTGTACGACACGCTGGGGACGAAGATGCAAAACGACGAGGTCCACGCCTTGTCGATGAAGACCTACACGCCGGCCGAATGGGCGGCGCTACCTCAATGAGTGCCGTTCGGCCGGCCGCTATTGAAAGAGTGAAATGATTACGCTGGCGCTCTCCAAGGGCAGAATTTTTGAAGAAACCTTGCCGCTGCTGCGCTCCGCCGGCATTGAAGTGCTGGAAGACCCCGAAAAGTCGCGCAAGTTGATTCTCACCACCAACCAGAGTGACGTGCGCGTGCTGGTGGTGCGGGCCACTGATGTGCCGACTTACGTCCAATACGGTGGTGCCGACCTGGGCATCACCGGCAAGGACACCTTGCTGGAGCACGGTAGCCAGGGCTTGTACCAGCCGCTGGACCTGCAAATTGCCAAGTGCCGGATCAGCGTCGCGGTGCGCACCGATTTTGACTACGCGTCTGCTGTCAGGCAGGGCTCGCGTTTGAAGGTGGCGACCAAATACGTGGCCATAGCGCGCGAATTTTTCGCGGCCAAGGGCGTGCACGTGGATTTGATCAAGCTCTACGGCAGCATGGAGCTGGCGCCACTGGTCGGACTGGCGGATGCGATCGTCGATCTGGTCTCCACCGGCAACACGCTCAAGGCCAACCAGCTGGTCGAGGTTGAACACATCATGGACATCAGTTCCAGGCTGGTTGTGAATCAGGCGGCGCTCAAACTCAAGCAGGCGCCGATCCGCCGGATCATCGATGCTTTTGCTGCCGCCATTCCCCTGTCATCCCGGACCTGATCCGGGATCCATGCTTGATCCAACATAAGTAAGAATTGCGATGACTTTTATAGCCACCCCGGCCCGTCTGTCAACCGCCAGCAGCACTTTTGAGGCCCAATTCAAGGCGCGTCTGCACTGGTCGGCCGAGGCCGATGCTGCGATCGAGCAGCGGGTGGCCGACATTCTGGCGGATGTGCAGCAACGCGGCGATGCGGCGGTGCTGGAATACACGCAGCGGTTTGACGGTTTGAAGGCGGCGACGGTTGCCGAGTTGGAACTCACGCAAAGCGAGCTGAAGGCGGCGTTTGACGCGATTCCCGGCGCTCAACGCGAGGCACTGCAGGCGGCGGCAAAACGGGTGCGCAGCTACCACGAGGCGCAAAAAAAAGCCAGCGGTGAGAGTTGGAGCTACCGCGATGAAGACGGCACATTGTTGGGGCAAAAGGTGACGCCGCTGGACCGCGTTGGCATCTATGTGCCGGGCGGCAAGGCAAGCTATCCATCGAGCGTGCTGATGAACGCCATTCCGGCCCATGTGGCCGGTGTCGGCGAGATCATCATGGTGGTGCCCACGCCACGCGGCGAAAAGAATGCCATGGTGCTGGCGGCGGCTTACGTGGCCGGCGTTACCCGTGCCTTCACGCTGGGCGGTGCGCAGGCGGTCGCGGCTTTGGCTTATGGCACTGCCACCATTCCCAAAGTGGACAAAGTCACCGGTCCTGGCAACGCCTACGTGGCTGCCGCCAAGCGCCGCGTTTTTGGTGCTGTCGGTATCGACATGATTGCCGGACCCAGCGAAATCCTGGTGCTGGCCGATGGCACGACGCCGCCCGATTGGGTCGCCATGGACTTGTTCAGCCAGGCCGAGCACGACGAGTTGGCGCAAAGTATTTTGCTGTGTCCCGATGCCCATTACATCGATCAGGTGCAAGCTGCCATCGACCGTCTGCTGCCGGACATGCCGCGCGCCCAGATCATCGCCAAGTCGCTCAATGACCGTGGTGCCCTGATTCATACCCGCAGCATGGAAGAGGCCTGCCAGATCAGCAACGCCATTGCGCCTGAACACCTGGAGGTGAGCAGCTGCGAACCGCAGCGCTGGGAACCCTTGCTGAAACACGCAGGCGCCATTTTCCTGGGCGCCTACACCAGTGAATCGCTGGGTGATTACTGCGCCGGGCCGAATCACGTGCTGCCCACCAGTGGTACCGCACGCTTCAGTTCGCCGCTGGGTGTCTATGACTTTCAAAAGCGCAGCAGCCTGATTGAAGTGAGCCAAGCCGGGGCCCAGTCTCTGGGTCTGGTGGCCGCTGAACTGGCCTATGGCGAAGGCCTGCAGGCGCATGCCCGGGCCGCGGAACTGCGTCTGACCCAGGTGCCGCCGATGCGCAAACCGACATGAGATCAGTCAAGCCCCAACCCCTGCAACGGATTCGCCAGGACATCCAGTCCATGCAGGCTTACGCGATCCAGGACTCGCAAGGCATGGTCAAGCTCGACGCCATGGAGAACCCCTATCGTCTGCCGCAGGATTTGCAGGACAAATTGGGCCAGCGTCTGGGCGCGCTGGCACTCAACCGCTACCCCGCTGGCCGCAGCAATGACTTGCGCCAGGCGCTGGCAACTTACGCCAACCTGCCCGCGGGTTTCGACATCATGTTGGGCAATGGTTCCGATGAATTGATCAGCTTGCTGGCACTGGCCTGCGATGTGCCGGCGTGCGCGGCGAACAACTTCAGAGCAGCGAGCGTACTGGCACCGGTGCCCGGTTTTGTGATGTACGCTCTCAGCGCGCAGTTGCAGGGACTGGCGTTTCACGGCGTGCCACTGACCAGCGACTTTGAATTGGACGAAGCCGCCATGCTGGCCGCCATTGACCAGCACCAGCCGGCCATCACCTACCTGGCCTACCCCAACAACCCGAGCGCCAACCTGTGGCATGACGCGGTGCTTGAGAACATCATCCTGGCCGTGGGCGAGCAGGGCGGCCTGGTGGTGCTGGACGAAGCCTATCAGCCGTTTTCCAGCAAGAGCTACATCGACCGGTTGGCGCGTCATGGCCATGTGCTGCTGTTGCGTACGCTCTCCAAATTCGGGCTCGCCGGTGTGCGTTTGGGCTACCTGATGGGACCCAAAGCACTGATCGCAGAGATCGACAAGGTGCGTCCGCCCTACAACATCAGCGTCCTGAACTGCGAGTGCGCCCTCTTTGCGCTCGAACATCAAGAGGTTTTTGCGGCGCAGGCTGCTGCTTTGCGTGTCGAGCGGGCTGTTATTTTCGAAGCGCTGTCGGCTTTTCCAGGCGTCCGGGCGTTCAAGAGCGAGGCCAACATGATCTTGCTGCGGGTACCGGATGCAGCAAAAACGTTTGCCAGCATGAGAACACGCAAGGTACTGGTCAAGAACGTTTCTACAATGCACCCACTGCTGGCCAACTGCCTGCGTGTGACCGTCGGCACTGCCGATGAAAACGTGCAGATGCTGGCCGCCTTGAAGGAATCACTCTAGGCCTTAACCATGAATCGCAGCGCTGAAGTCTCCCGCAACACGGCCGAAACCAAAATCACGGTCAAGGTCAATCTGGATGGCAGCGGCCAATCCAGGCTGCATACCGGGATTGGGTTTTTTGATCACATGCTGGACCAGATTGCTCGCCACGCCATGCTGGACCTCGAGGTCCGGGCTGAAGGCGATCTGCACGTTGACGGCCACCACACGGTGGAAGACGTGGGCATTGCCTTCGGTCAGGCGGTGCACCAGGCGGTCGGCGATAAAAAAGGCATTTGCCGCTATGGCCACGCCTACGTGCCGCTGGACGAAGCGCTCTCACGCGTCGTCATCGACCTCTCTGGACGCCCCGGTCTGATCATGAACGTGCCCTTCAAGAGCGGCATGATAGGCAGCTTTGACAGTCAGCTTGCGCATGAGTTCTTTCAGGGCTTTGTGAACCACGCTTTTGTCACGCTGCACATCGACAACCTGCGCGGCGAGAACGCACACCACCAGGCTGAGACCGTGTTCAAGGCCTTTGCCCGCGCCTTGCGGGCGGCCCTGGCGCAGGATCCACGCGCCGCCGGGACCATTCCATCGACCAAGGGCACTCTCTAAAACTCCAGTCGATATTGCAAGCAGCTATGAATTCAGCAGTGAATGGCGTCAGCAAAAAGACCGTTGCCGTGGTCGACTACGGCATGGGCAATTTGCGTTCGGTGTCGCAAGCGGTGCAAGCCGCTGCCGCGGGCAGTGGCTACCAGGTGCTGATTACCGCCGACCCGGAGCAGGTTCGGGCTTGCGAGCGCGTGGTGCTGCCAGGGCAGGGCGCCATGCCCGACTGCATGCGTGAATTGCGTGAATCGGGCTTGCAGGCGTCGGTGCTCGAAGCGGCCTCCAGCAAGCCCCTATTCGGGGTCTGCGTCGGCATGCAAATGCTGTTGGACCATAGCGCCGAGGGCAATACCCCAGGCTTGGGTCTGGTCCACGGTGAAGTGCTCAAGTTCGACTTGATAGGTCGGTTGCAACCGGATGGCAGCCGCTATAAAGTGCCGCAAATGGGCTGGAACCAGGTCTACCGCAACAACCACGGCGGCAAACCGCATCCGGTATGGGGCGAGGTGCCCGATGGCAGCTATTTCTACTTTGTGCACAGTTTTTACGCACAACCGTCGGATGCGCGCCACAGCGTGGGCGAGACTGACTACGGTCACCGCTTCTGCTCGGCGATTGCGCGTGATAATATTTTCGCCACCCAATTCCATCCCGAAAAAAGTGCCGATCACGGTCTGTCTCTATACCGGAATTTCCTTCACTGGAATCCATGAAGTCTTCGCTCGCCCTGAGCTTCTCGCCGCAACTCTTCCTCATCAACTCTGAAGCATCATGCTTTTAATTCCTGCAATTGACCTCAAAGACGGTAACTGTGTCCGCCTCAAACAAGGCGACATGGACCAATCCACCACCTTTGGCGAAGATCCGGTCCTGATGGCCAGCAAATGGGTGGCCCAAGGTGCACGCCGCCTGCACCTGGTGGATCTGAATGGCGCGTTTGCGGGGCATCCGAAAAACGAGAAGGCGATTCGCAGGATTCTCAAGGAGGTTGGCAGCGCAGTGGACGTACAGCTCGGCGGCGGCATCCGCGATCTCGATGTCATCGAGCGCTACCTGGATGCCGGTTTGCGCTACGTCATCATTGGCACGGCGGCCATCCGGAACCCCGGCTTTTTACAGGATGCCTGCACCGCTTTCGGCGGCCACATCATTGTCGGCCTGGACGCGCGTGACGGCAAAGTGGCCACCGACGGCTGGAGCAAGCTGACGCGCCACGACGTGGTCGACCTGGGCAAAAAGTTCGAGGATTTTGGTGTCGAATCCATCATCTATACCGACATCGGGCGTGATGGCATGCTCAGCGGCATCAATGTCGACGCCACCGTCAAGCTGGCCCAGGCCTTGAGCATTCCGGTGATTGCCTCCGGCGGTCTCTCCAACATCGCCGACATTGAAGCCTTGTGCGATGTCGAAGACGAAGGGATCGAAGGCGTCATTTGTGGCCGCGCCATCTATTCCGGTGATCTCGACTTCGCCGCCGCGCAACGGCGGGCCGACGAACTTAACGGCTGAACTTATTGAGATTTTCATAAATCATGACGCGCACGAGGGAACACACTGTCATGCCGGACTTGATCCGGCATCCATGGATTGCGGGTCAGGCCCGCAATGACAAGGCCGCATCCGTTCCTGTGCAACGTGTCGTGAATGTCGGAAGCATCGATAGTGCTTGCTAAACGCATCATCCCCTGCTTGGACGTTACCGGTGGGCGTGTCGTCAAGGGGGTCAACTTTGTCGAGCTGCGCGACGCCGGCGACCCGGTGGAGATTGCCGCGCGCTACAACGAGCAGGGTGCCGACGAGCTCACCTTTCTCGACATCACTGCCACCAGCGACGCGCGCGATCTGATTCTGCACATCATCGAGGCGGTGGCTTCCCAGGTGTTCATACCGCTCACCGTCGGTGGCGGCGTGCGCACGGTGGACGATGTGCGCCGCTTGCTCAATGCGGGCGCTGACAAGACCAGCTTCAACTCCGCGGCACTGGCCAACCCGCAGGTGATTGTGGATGCGTCGGCCAAATACGGTGCCCAGTGCATTGTGCTGGCGATCGACGCCAAACGGCGTACCGAAGCGGATGCCCTGCGCCTCGATGCCCAGGGCCTGCCCATGGGTCCAGGCTGGGACGTTTACAGCCACGGTGGGCGCCACAACACCGGCCGCGACGCGGTCGCTTGGGCCACCGAGATGGCGCAACGCGGCGCCGGTGAGATCTTGCTCACCAGCATGGACCGCGATGGCACCAAGGCGGGTTTTGATTTGGCGCTGACACGGGCTGTCAGCGACGCTGTCAACGTGCCCGTGATTGCTTCCGGCGGCGTCGGTACACTGGACCATCTGGCCGACGGCATCCAGCTCGGTGGTGCCGATGCGGTGCTGGCCGCCAGCATCTTTCATTACGGCGAATTCACCATCGCTCAGGCCAAAGCCAGAATGGCCCAGCGCGGCATCCCGGTGAGAATGTAGGCAATTTGCCGGACCGACCGAAGTTTCGCGCAGCGAAACAACGCTGTCCTCAACCGACCAAGGATTTATGAAGTGGCTTGACACCATCAAATGGGACGCACGGGGCCTGATCCCCGTGATCGCACAGGAGCAGGGCAGCAACGATGTCCTGATGCTGGCCTGGATGAACCGCGAGGCCTTGCAAAAAACGGCAGAGACCGGTCGTGCGGTATATTTCAGCCGTTCGCGTGGCAAGCTGTGGTTCAAGGGTGAAGAGTCGGGCCACGTGCAGACTGTGCATGAAATCCGTCTGGACTGTGATAGCGATGTGATTTTGCTCAAAGTCACCCAAATGGGGCACACGCCTGGCATTGCCTGCCACACCGGACGCCACAGCTGCTTTTTCAGCGTGTATCAGAACGGTGGCTGGAAAGTCACCGAACCGGTCTTGAAAGACCCGCAAACCATCTACAAATAGCGCCTATGTCTCTACATGTTTCCGCCCCCGATTCGCTGGCCGCCTTGGCGCGTGTGATTGAGAGCCGGCTGCCGCAAAACGGCGGCGATCCGGACGCCAGTTACGTGGCGCGCCTGCTGCACAAGGGGCCGGATGCGTTCCTGAAAAAGATCGGCGAAGAGGCCACCGAGGTGGTGATGGCTGCCAAGGATGCCGACTTTGGCGGCGACCGGACAAAAATCGTCTCTGAAGTGGCGGACCTGTGGTTTCACTGCATGGTTGCGCTGGCTCATTACGGGTTAAGTCCGGCCGATGTGGTGGCAGAACTGGAGCGCCGCGTCGGCACCAGCGGGATAGAAGAAAAAGCCTTGCGCAAGGTGTTGGCGCGGGAAGGAGGCGCCTGATGATGGTTCAGAGCGACCCGGATTGCCTGTTTTGCAGGATTGTGGCGGGCAAAATCCCGTCCAAGCTGGTTTATCAGGACGAGGAAATTTTTGTCTTCCATGATATTCACCCGTGGGCGCCGGTGCATTTTTTGATGATTCCGAAGCGCCACATTCCGTCCATGGCCCAAGTCGGCGCCGAGCACGCCGCTTTGCTTGGGCGCATGATGGTGCTGGCGCCCGAGCTGGCCCTGCAGCAAGGGTGCAATCCGTACCCGCAAGGGGGGTTTCGCATTTTGAGCAACACCGGGGCCGAGGGGCGACAGGAAGTGCAACATCTCCATATTCACGTGATGGGTGGGCCGCGGCCCTGGCTTAGAGGCTGATTTGCCGACTAAAATCGGCGCAACTCGTTAGGAGAATCCCATGGGACTTTCGACAACACATCTGATTATTTTTCTGGTCATCATCGTGGTGATTTTTGGCACCAAGAAGCTTCGCAACATCGGGTCTGACCTGGGCGGCGCAGTCAAAGGTTTCAAGGACGGCATGAAAGACGGAGCCGACAAACCGGCTGACCCGGCCGCCACCGCACCGGTCCAGCAGGTGAGCGCCACGGCCAGTGCTGCCAAAGAAACGATTGATGTTGAAGCCAAGACCAAGGCCTGAAGTTGCAGGCTTAAGCGTCGAAGAGATTCCTGTAAGTGATTGATATTGGGGTCACCAAGCTCGCCATCGTTGGCGCCATCGCGCTGCTTGTCGTGGGTCCTGAAAAGTTGCCTGGTCTGGCCAAGACCCTGGGGACTTTGCTGGGGCGCGCGCGGCGCTACGTGGCCGATGTGAAGAATGAGGTCAATCGCTCCATGGAGCTCGATGAACTCAAGAAGATGAAAGACACGGTTGAAAACGCCGCGCGTGATGTCGAAAACTCGATTCAGACCAGCGCTGCCGATTTCGAGAAAAGCTGGGCCGAGACCACCGGTATGGCGTCCAACACGCTCGCCAGCGACCTAGCCCCCAGTTACCCAGAGTACAAGCATCCCAGGAAGAAGTGGCGCGTCAAACAGGGCGCCACGCCACGCTGGTACAAGGCCCGCAGTGGCGTGCGCACCAACGCCTTGTCCGGGGCGGCCCGGGTGGCCCGGTTTCGACCCACCCGACTGAGCTGATGACCGACCCCACCCCAAAAGAAGACGAACTGGCCGGTACCGAGCAGCCTTTCGTACAGCACCTCATCGAGCTGCGGGATCGGCTTCTGCGTTCGATCTACGGCATTGTCGGCGTCTTGGCGGTGCTGCTGTTTTATCCCGGTCCGTCCAAGCTCTATGACTTGCTGGCAATGCCGCTGGTCAAGGCCTTGCCGGAGGGTTCGCGCATGATTGCGGTGGGGGTAGTGTCACCGTTTCTGGTGCCGATCAAGGTCTCGGTGCTGGCGGCGATGGCGCTGTCACTGCCCTGGATTCTTTACCAGATCTGGGCCTTTGTCGCACCGGGCTTGTACAAGCACGAAAAAAAGCTGGTGTTGCCCCTGGTCGCGGCCAGCACCATCCTGTTCTACACCGGTGCTGCGTTTTGCTACTTTTTTGTCTTCGGACAGGCTTTTCCGGCGATCCAGAAAATGGCTCCGACGTCGGTCGCCGTCAGTCCCGACATCGAAGCCTATCTTGATTTCGTCATCACCATGTTTGTTGCGTTTGGAGTGGCGTTCGAGGTGCCCATTGCGGTCGTTATCCTGGCCCGCATGGGCATTGTGACGATTGCGCAGTTGAAGTCGTTCCGGACCTACTTTGTGGTTGGCGCGGCGGCGGTGGCCGGTCTGGTAACGCCGCCCGATCCGGTCTCCATGGTTGCCTTGCTGATTCCAATGGTCCTGCTTTACGAGTTGGGCATCCTGGCGGCAAAGCTGTTTATCAAACACACCGCAGCCCCCGAACAAGACTTGTGACGCCCATGTTCAAGCAAGTGCTGGATTGGCCACGCTCCGTCAAGCGCTCGCTGGTCATCGTCGTTGACGTGATCCTGTCCCTGGTCGCGACCTGGGTGGCTTATTCCCTGCGTTTTGAAACACTGCATTGGCCAACCGGATGGCAGTGGGGCGTCTACCTGCTGGGCCCTGTCCTGGCCATCCCGATTTTTGCCCGGCTCGGTCTTTACCGCGCCATCTTTCGCTACACCGGCCTGGACACTTTGCTGACTACCGGGAAAGCGGTTGCGCTCTATGCGCTGGCACTTATTGCCGTATTGCTGTGGCCCATGCGGCCCGTTTTTCCACTCACTTCGGGGGTCTTGCAGCCCATCATTTTCTTTCTTCTGGTGAGTGCCAGCCGGGTCTCGGCGCAGTATTGGTTGACTGGCCTCAGTCTTGGAAAACAATCCGATCAAGGCCGCATGTTGATATTTGGTGCTGGTGCGGCGGGTGTGCAGACGTCTTCGGCGATGGCCGTTGCCGGGCGTTTGAAACTGCTCGGGTTCGTCGATGAAGATCCGGCCAAGATCGGACAGACCATCAATGGGGTGCCAGTTTTCTCGGCCACCGAAGTTCCTGTTCTTGTGAAGAAACTCGGCATCACCGACATTTTGCTGGCGATCCCGAGCGCCACCCGGGAGCGGCGCAACAAGATCATCCAGAGTCTGCGGTCGCTGCACGTTCACACCAGAACCTTGCCCGGTTTGGCCGATCTGGCCAGCGGCCGTGTCACGCTACAGGATTTTCGCGAGCTTGACGTCGAGGATTTGCTGGCGCGCGAAGCGGTCACGCCGCAAGCCGACCTGCTGGCCAGTAGTCTTTTCAATCAGACTATTTTGGTGACCGGGGCCGGCGGCAGCATTGGCAGCGAGTTATGCCGCCAGATTTTGCCGGAGTTGCCGCGGCGACTCTTGTTGCTGGACCACAGTGAGTTTGGTCTGTACACCTTGCACCGCGAGTTGGAAACCTGGTGCGCAGCGCATGAATCGGATGTCGAGCTGGTGCCCTTGTTGGCCAGCGTCGGCAATCGGCGCCGGCTGGACTGGATTTGCGCCACCTACCAGCCCGACACGGTGTACCACGCAGCCGCCTACAAGCATGTGCCGATGGTGGAATGCAACCCGTCGGAAGGCATTTTGAACAACGTATTCGGCACCTTGAACATGGCGCAGGCGGCGCAGGCCGCCAGGGTCGCCCGCTTTGTGCTGGTGTCTTCCGACAAGGCGGTGCGACCGACCAACCTGATGGGGGCCAGCAAGCGCATGGCCGAACTGGTATTGCAGGCCCTGGCGAACCAGACTGAGACGCCTGGAACCTGCTTCAGCATGGTTCGGTTTGGCAACGTCCTGGGCTCCAGCGGTAGCGTGGTGCCCATGTTTCGGGCGCAACTGGCGCGCGGCGGGCCATTGACCGTGACCCACCCGGAGGTCACCCGCTATTTCATGACCATCCCGGAGGCGGTGCAACTGGTGTTGCAAGCCGCCGCCATGGCCGCGGGGGGCGAAGTGTTTGTGCTGGAGATGGGTGAGCCGGTCAAGATCATCGATCTGGCGCGTCGCCTGGTGGCCTTGTCCGGGCTTCAGGTGCGTGACGCCCGGCAACCCGATGGCGACATCGAATTTACTTTCATCGGACTGCGCCCCGGCGAAAAGCTCTACGAAGAGCTGCTGATTGGCAACAACCCGACGCCCACCGAACATCCCCGCATCATGAAAGCCCATGAAGATTTCATGGCCTGGCCCGACCTGCTGAGCCAGCTCCAGCAGCTACAGCAAGCGGCCGCTGAAGAGGATGTTGAATCGATCCGAAGCGTGCTGCGAACCTGTGTCCACGGGTTTCATGATCAGCCGACTCCGGATTGACGCGCCGCCTGATCGTCAAGGCATCATTGCCTCAAGGCCGTCATTGCTTCAAGGCTGTCAGTGCCACTGGGCTGTCATTACCACAGAGTTCCCGGCTGTCATTGCGGACACCGATCCGCAATCCATGGATCCCGGGTCATGCCCGGGATGACAACGGGGCCCGGCATGGCAGATGCGGGTTGGCAAATGCCCGCGCTGTACAGCATTGAGCGTCAGGCCGGGTGGCCCCAATTGCTTTGTTGACGAGAAATGTGTGAAGGCGGGACAGGTCAAATTGCGCCCGCGCCGAGAGTCTTACGTGTGGCATGCAGGCGCAGGTGCAGCGGGGTTTTGCTGGACTTTATCTACCCAAGTATTGAATTCGTCCAGTGTGATGTGCTGGCCAGTTTGTTTGTAATGCTCAAAGGAAGCTTGGGCAGCTGAGATGAAGTTTTGCCGCGCCTCTTCCTTCTTCACATATTCGAGTATGGCTTCTTTCATCAGGTAGTGAGGCGTGCGTTTCTTGGCCGTTGCCAGGGTCGCGATGGGACCCAATTTTCTACCACCCGACCCACTTGCCCACCAGTTCTTTCATCGCCCGGCCACTGCCATCCAGGGCCAGCGCATCGGGCAACCAAGCCAGCAGGCCGGGGGGCGCCAGGTGGGCTTCAAAATCGGTGGGGGTGGGGACTGCTTGCAGGCCTTGCGCGGTAAACAAGGCCAGGGCGCGTGGCATGTGCAGGGCGGAGGTCACCAAAAGAATGTGGTGAATGCCGCGTGCCTTGAGCAGCGTGGCGCTGAAGGCGGCGTTTTCGCGGGTGTTGCGGCTCGTTTCTTCCAGCACCATGGCTTCAGGCGGCACGCCCAAGTCCTGCAAAAAAATGGCCATGGCGCGCGCCTCTGAATAGGCATCGCGCTCCGGGTCGCTACCGCCACTGAGCACCAGTAGCGGCGCCTTGCCCGCATGAAACAGGCGCGCCGCGTACCAAACCCGGTCCGCCGCCGACTGCAAATTGATGTCTGAGGATTTGCCCGATGGCGGTGAAACCCCACCGCCCAAAACCACCAGCGCTTGCGCCTGCGGCACCGCCGCGACGGGCCGCTGCGGAAATTGCTCCTCGATGGTGCCGCGCAGCCACAGGCTAAGCACCGGCATCGACCAGGCCCACAACCAGACCAAGGCCAACGCCCCCAAGGCTGCCGGCACCCGCAGAGCGGTCGGCACCTCCAAGTGCCGCCGTTGCGTCCGCAGGGCTGTCGACGCCCCCAGAGTCGTCGGCGCCGCCACTAGGCCTGTCATTGCCACTAGGCCTGTCATTGCGGACTCCGATCCGCAATCCATGGATCCCGGGTCGTGCCCGGGATGACAGCTGGGGCTGGGATGACAACTAGGGCTGGGATGACAACTGAGCCCTGGAGGAGCACCAAGCGACCTGCCGCGCAAACGCCTGCGCCATGCCAGTAGAAAGGCCAAGCCAGCCAGACAGAAAAACGTCCCCAAAGGAGACAGCAGCCAGATGACAAATTTGGACACCAAAGTCAACACGTGGACTGCCGCGCTCAAGGACGGGAAATCCCGGGCCTTGACTGGTACCCCTCTGGATTGCCACTTTGCCAGCGCCAGGCGTCGGCACACATGGCGTCCAGCCCGCGCTGGGCACGCCAGCCCAGCAGTGCCAAGGCTTGTGCCGGATCGGCGTAGCAGGAGGCAATATCACCGGCACGGCGCGGCGCCACCTTGTAGGGCACCGGCTTGCCACTGGCCTGCTCGAACGCCCGCACCATTTCCAGCACGCTGTAACCCACCCCCGTGCCCAGGTTGATTGCCAGGCATTCAGCGTGCTGCTCAAGGCGCTGTAGCGCCTTGAGGTGCCCCAGCGCCAGGTCCACCACATGAATGTAGTCGCGCACCCCGGTGCCATCAGGGGTGGGGTAGTCGTCGCCCCACACATTCAGGAACTCGCGCCGCCCCACGGCCACTTGCGCCACAAAAGGCAGCAGGTTGTTGGGCGTGCCGCGCGGGTCTTCGCCAATCAGGCCGCTGGCATGCGCCCCCACCGGGTTGAAGTAGCGCAAGATGCTCAAGTGCCAGCTTGGATCGCTGCGGAACAGGTCACGCAGCATTTCTTCAATCACCAGCTTGGTTTGTCCATACGGGTTGGTGCTTGCCAGAGGATGATCCTCCGTCAGCGGCAGGCGTTGCGGGTTGCCATAGACCGTGGCCGACGAGCTGAAAACCAGTGTCTTCACACCACACTCACGCATGGCCTCAAGCAAGCGCAGCGTGCCCACCACATTGTTGTCGTAGTAGGCCAACGGGTCTTGCACCGATTCACCCACCGCCTTGAGTCCGGCGAAATGGATCACGGCACTGGCGCCGCTGCGGTGCAAAGCCGCCGCCAGGGCAGCCCGGTCGCGAACGTCGCCCCGCACCAGGGCCGGCTTCTTGCCGGTGATGCGTTCCACACGCGCCAGGGCTTCGGGCTGGCTGTTGCAAAAGTTGTCGAACACCGTGACCTCGTGCCCTGCGTTGAGCAACTCGACAACCGTGTGGGAGCCAATGTAGCCAGCGCCGCCAGTGACAAAAATCATGATTTGGAATTATCCTGTGGGAAGCAAGGGCAAAAGGGGACGCTACACCTTATTCTCCGTCCGGATACCCCGATTCGCGTTGATGGCGAATACGTGCCACAAGAACCAGATCGTCGGCTTCGTCAAGTTCATAGCGCGCCAGATAGCCGCTGCGCCTGCGAGAGATGATGAGTTCTCGCAGTCCGCCTTCAACGGGTCGGCCAATACCAGGCTGATGCGTTAAAACCTGCAAAGCATCCAGAATGAAATCCAACAATTCACCTGCCAGTGGATCGTTTGATTCGGACAGAAACTCCTCCAGCCGCAGCAAGTCGTCAAATGCGCCGTGGCTCAGAAACACGCGCGGCATACATCACCGAATGCGCGTTGGCAGGAGGTCTTGTGGTTTGGTTTGCAGCCCTTTTCGGTGATTCGCCAACTGAGAAAAATAAGCTCGAACATCACCGAGTTCATGGCCCAGACCACTGGCCTTCATATCCCGCAGAGCCGTCATGGAGTCCAGCGCAAAAGCCTCCCGCTGGCGCGTGCGGCGCACCGAGTCGGCCAGGGTCTGAAGCATGAACGCGTGCAGACTCAGGCCTGCATTTTGTGCATCGTCCTCAAGTTGCGCTTTGAGCGCGGCAGGCAATTTCAAGCTGGTGGGCCTATTCGCGACACTGGTTGTAGGCATTGGTTGCTCCAATTTCAAAGGTAGTCATATCCGACTACCTTGCCAATTTAACACGGATTTTGTGTTGAACAGCAAATTCAGCCCGCCAGCGCAGCAACAATCTGCCTGACCGCCGTCTCGGGTGAAAAGAGCTTAGCCGAAAGAGCTTGGCAGCGCCCAAGCACGACTTTTCGATCTGCGCCAGCGTCCGCCACTTCATCCGCAAGTTCTTCCGCCAAACGTTGCAGCGTGTCCACCGATTGGTCTGTACAGACTCGTCCCACATCCTCACGCTCAATCATTTCCACCAGATCATTGCCCGGGTTGATGCAGGCTAGCACGGGCAGACCGCTTTGCATGTAAGAGAGAAACTTGCCCGGAATGTTGTGCGTCTTGTGACGTGGGTCTAGGGCGACTATGCCTACATGGCACTGCGCGTACAGGCCGGGGATTTCTGCGGGGTCAATTTCGTCGTAGAAAGCTACGTTGTCCAATCCGCGACTGTCTGCGTCTGATCGAAGGCGCTGCGCGTCGCTGCCACGGCCTACAAAAAGGAAGCCAATGTCAGTTCTGTTGCGCAAGCGTTCGGCCAGGTTCAGGAACACATCCATGCCTTGCGCCACGCCCATGTTGCCGGCATAAACAAAAATAGTTCGACCATCAAGTTTGCTGCCAGCCACCGAAACACTGCACCCCACATTGGGCGCTTCAGCCAGCCAGTTTTGCAGCACCTCAACTCGGCAATTTGGCCTATCCGCAAAATAAGCACGGTTGCCCTGCGTCTGGATGCCGATGACATCCGCTACCGAATACTGGTAATTGGCAACCGCCTTAAAAAACCGGTAGGGCAAACCACGGCCCATCAAACCCATGTCGACGGCCCACTCCGGAAAGATGTCGCGAATGATCAGGTAGCCCTTGCAGCCGCTTGTTTTTTTTAGCGCACTTGCGATTGGACCCAAAAAGATGCTGGGGGCGTACCACACCACGCCATCCCAGCGCTCCTGTGCCAGAGGGCTCTTGCGCAAATTGCGCAGCATGGCAAACGACATCAGAAATTCATTGATGGTGCGGCGCAGGTAATCAATGTCCTTGGTCTTAGGCGCACGCAAACGCAGCACCTGCACGCCATCAAAGTCTTCAAGCAACCACGGTGTGCCTAAACCCGCAGTGGGGAGCATCACTGTCAGCGCGTGCCCTTGCCGAACCATCTCTCGCGATAAATCCCGCAACTGCACCGCCCCAGAAGTGCGCATTGGCGGATAAGCATCCGCAATTAAAGCAATACGCACAATCAGCTCACTTTGACCAGACGGTGCGGTTCACATAATCAACGTAACTCATCACAACCCGCAGTAGTTGCTTGGACACCGCACCGCCTTCGTAATCCTGAACCGGCTGCATCACGCGCTGGGTCTTGTCATGCTGAGCGATGATGACGCGCACCGCGTCCAGCACACGTTCTTTTTTCAACCCGCTCATGATCAGTGTACCCACGTCCATGCCTTCTGGACGTTCGTGCGCGTTGCGGATGGTGATGGCAGGTAGGTTTAGCAGCGAGCCTTCTTCCGAAATCGTGCCGCTGTCAGATACGACGCATAACGATTCCATCTGCAACTTGATGTAATCACAAAAGCCAAAAGGCTTAAGAAACTGAATGAGCGGATTAAGCTTGCCCAACGCCATCGAGTCCAAACGCTTTTTAGTGCGGGGATGCGTTGAAACAATCACCGGGTAGTTGTAAGCATCGGCAAGCGCATTCAGCGTTTCCACCAAATTCAACATGTTTTCCGGGCTGTCAATGTTCTCCTCGCGATGCGCACTGACAATAAAAAACTTGTCTGGCTCAAGCCCCATGCGCTGTATTACATCCGACTTCACAATCTTTGGCATGTAGTAGTCCAGCACCTCACGCATGTGCGACCCCGTTTTGATGATGGTCTCGGGGCGAATGCCTTCGGCAATCAGATAGCGCCGGGCATGCTCCGTCAGCACCAAGTTAATGTCGCTCAGGTGGTCTAGCACCTTGCGGTTAAGCTCCTCAGGCACACGCTGATCAAAACAGCGGTTGCCGGCCTCCATGTGAAACACAGGTATCTTGCGCCGCTTGGCTGCAATAACAGCCAGACAAGAGTTGGTGTCGCCATAAAGCATGACTGCATCGGGCTGCTCTTTTTCCATCACCGCGTCAGATTTTTCAATCACACGCGCGATGGTCTGCGCGGCGTTGTCGCCTACCGCCTCTAGAAAATAATCCGGCTTGCGAATACCCAAATCTTCAAAGAAAAGTTGGTTCAACTCGTAATCGTAGTTTTGGCCCGTATGGACCAAAATATGTTGGGTGTGCAAATCGAACTCAGCAATTACCCGGCTCATTTTTATGAGCTCGGGTCGCGTTCCGACGATGGTCATTATCTTAAGCATTGAGTTCTTCTTTGATGTAGTCCAGTTTCAATAACAGCTTCTTCACTTGTGCCACATTCAGCCGTTCTGTGTTGTGCGATGTGTAATCTGCTTGCTGGGATATTTTCTCTTCGCCTTCGCTGAAATATTGCGCGTAGTTCAGGTCACGATTGTCAGCCGGTATGCGGTAATAGCCGGCCATGTCTTGCGCCTTGGCCATTTCTTCTCGCGAGATTAAAGACTCATACAACTTCTCGCCATGCCGGGTGCCGATAACGCGCACAGGCTCATTGCTACTGAACAGTTCCTTTAGAGCCTGTGCCAAGTCAGCCACGGTCGAAGCTGGCGCCTTCTGCACAAAGATATCGCCCTGTTTACCGTGCTCAAAAGCATACAGCACTAAATCAACAGAATCTTCCAATGACATCAAAAAACGCGTCATGTTCGGGTCTGTCACTGTGAGTGGCTTACCCTCCTTAAGCTGCGACACAAACAAAGGAATGACCGAACCACGCGAAGCCATCACATTGCCGTAACGTGTGGCACAAAAAACAGTCTCCCCTTCACATTGAGCGCGCGCCTTGGCAACCATCAGCTTCTCGGCCATTGCCTTTGAAATACCCATCGAATTGATCGGATACACCGCTTTGTCAGTGCTTAGCACTACAACCCGGTTGGCACCACTGGCCGTCGCAGCGTTTATTACATTTTCGGTACCGATAACATTGGTGCGCACTGCCTCCATCGGATAAAACTCACAAGACGGTACTTGTTTCAAAGCTGCCGCATGAAACACATAGTCAACCCCTTTCATTGCTTGACGAACACTGTCGTAATCGCGAACGTCGCCGATATAGAACTTCAATTTTGGGTTTTTAAACGCAATACGCATATCCTCCTGCTTCTTCTCATCGCGGCTGAAAATGCGAATCTCGCTGACGTCCGTTGAAAGAAAGCGCTTCAGCACCGTATTCCCGAAAGAACCTGTGCCACCAGTAATCATCAATACTTTTCTTTTAAACATAACAATCCAGATTTATCTAAATGCGTGCATCAAGTTGATCAACTCGGACCACTCGGGAGCAATGTATCCCGTCGCCGCCTGAAAGCGTCTGGCATCAAGAGAACGGTCAATCACCAATTTATCATCCGGTACGATATCGATGGTTTTGCCATATATGTCGGCGATCAATTTCAGCAGTTCACACTTATTGATAGGTTTTGCAGCAACATGATACAAGCCGGACAACTTGGTCTGCGGAATCACTACATCACGCACTATCTGTGCGAAAACTACCGTCGGCAGACCAGAGAAAACGGCGCGGGAATAACCCTTGCACTGTCCTTCTTGGGACAGAAACCAGTCCAGTAGTCCGTATTCACTATGCAACTCATGGCCGATAGTCGAGGTGCGCAAGGTAATCGTGTGTGGATAAAGCACCTCTCCCAATGCTTTTGATTTACCGTAAACATCACGCGCGTCTGCAAAATCGTCTTCAACATATCCACCCCTCTCGCCGGAAAAAACGCAGTCCGTGCTTACGTGAATCAGACGTGCGCCAATCAATTTGCACAAGCCCGCTAGGCGATGCGGCATCAGCGTGTTGATCGGTATAGACACCAGCGGGTCATCCGCTTCAAGTTTGTGCTTCGTCAAACCCGCACAATTGACAATCACATTGGGACGGAGTCGGTCTAGAACCTTTACCAGCGCATCAGGGTGTTCCACATCAATATCCGCAACCAGACGTTCGCCGATGGATGTTGTAAAAAACCGTCTATCGCGCCCGGCGCGAATCGTGCCAAATACTTCCCATTCGATTTTCTCGCTCAATGCACGCAGCACCGTGCTGCCTATCATGCCGCTCGCACCAACTACCAGTACCTTCACTGTAGATTCTCTCCAAATACTGATGCCAAAAACTGTGAAGCGTCCAATAGTGGTAGTGGCTGTTCGATCATCCCCACAAATCGCTTTACAGCCCTGGCGATAGATACCGGTGAATTGGGATCAAAGGTCTGCTCAGGGTCAAGCACATCACGCACATAATCCAACTCGGATGCCAACACTGGCATACCCGCTTGCCTTGCTTCGATCAACGGCAAACCGAACGATTCAAAGGTTGACGGATAGATCATTGCCCCAGCCTCTATGTAGAGAGCCAACACATCTTGATGAGATAGTTCACCGACATTTATTATTTTCACCCCATAACGTTGCCGCATCGCCTCGGTCTCTCTGCATAATCCAGCAAAGCGAGTCTCATCCAAGGTCAAGCATAGCGAGGGAAAAAGCCCTTCTACAGCCAACAGGCACCAGGCTTCAAGTAGCCGTGGATGGTTCTTGTGCGGTTCACCGGATGCCACATACACGAAATCGTAAGAAATTTCCTTTGGCAGCTTCAGTTGCTGAACGCTACGGCCATAGCCATTTGGATCCGCCACAAAGGGCAGGACTCGCACGGGCACCTTCCCTCGTGTCTTTAGCTCCAGCAATCTTTTCATCGACGGAGTTTGTACGACGAACTCATTGGCGTTTGACATCATTGTAGATAACAACAATCGCTCCATGGCAAGCCGCATCCGCACTCTAGGCGGAAACCCACTCAACTTGACGTCATCAATCAGATACCGATTTTGCACAAAGACCACCGTATGACCACGTAGTTTGAACAATGGCGGAAGGCTGCCAAAACACAAAACAATGTCTTCTGGAGCAACACTTTTTGCAAGCCATCTTTCCGCATTCAGCCGACACACAAGGAATGGTTTTACGCGCTTAACTTCGATTTCTTGCATTACGCCCGCCGGAATGGGCATGCGTTCATCCAAAGACAACACAAACGGTTCCTTGCCTTGAAGTGCCTTAAGCAATGCCTCAAGCAATGATCGTCCACCACCTTGATGAACATTAGTAGCATGTATGAACAGTCCCCTAGCCATGATCGCCACTATCACAAAAATATCTAAGCACGGTCGTCAAATTGGTTGGCGTTGATAACATTCAATATTCTAGCTGGAAGAAAAACTGCAACAGAAAAAAATATTGCGGAAATTGGAGTCAAATTCAGAAATATCGTCTCCATCAAACCAGTAACCGAGATCATACTTAAGACCGCGAGCATTCTTAAAGCGTTTGAATCATATTTTGAGGTAATCCACCAACGGTAAATACCTTGAAAAAACATTATTAAAAATATAGGGCTCAAGAAAAATAATAACTCATTATAGATAGAGTCTTTGGTTCCAAACGAAAATCCGACAAGATTTTTGGCGGGTATATATATATCCTCTAAAGCCAACGATAATCTATAGGAAAGCGCAACATCCAATGGCGTCAACACCAACGGTTGTAATATGCTCGGATTCACCGCCGCAGTGAGGTAAAATAAACTTCCGAGCGCCGAGCAGAACAACATTAAAACAAAAAGCATCGGACGAATGACGGTGTGCACAAATCTATATCGAATGAACAGGCCGATTAAGCAAATAAATACTGTTCCAATAACATAAGTTCTGCTGAATGAGTCTACAGCAATCAACGCAACCATCAATAGCAGACATGCAATCAACTTTAAAGTAGAATTGAAAATAAAATAAATCAAAAATGATGAAAATAGGAAATAGTATGGCGTATTTGGATTGTTGAAGCCGACGGAATTCTTTGTCCATGCTTCCATTTCGCTTATAGTTGATGGCACTATTCCCAACTCAGCTAGTACTCCGATTACTAATACAGATAAAGCCACAGAATCTGCAATAGTGATGTAAATCTTCGCGCCACTTTGCGAAAATAAGAAGGCTAAACAGGTCAATAGGAAAAAGACTTTAAATATTATAACCCAGAACTGGGTCGGATCGAAGAAGACCAAATTGAATAGAATAATAGATGTAAATGCAAACATTACTCGCACGTTAGAAAATATTCTTCCAAATTCGTGAGGATGCAATTTTATTACAAAAATAATGGAGAGAATCATCAGTGAAACGATCACATATTGCAAACTCTCTCGATCATCTTTCAGTAATTGCGTTTGGCTTAACAGATAAGTGACAAATGTGCAAATGATTGACGAGCGAAGTAGAAATTTGCTCATCGTGCAACCTTGATCGTAATGTTACTTGAAAAATATATATACCTTATTGCAAGTTGCAATAGGGACGCAGAAGACAAAATGACAAGAACACGGAAGAAGGAGATATGTCCATATACCACTGATAGCAAAAATCCAGCGACTAATGGCAACATAGCTAAAAATGTGTGGAAGTTTGATGGGATAATTCTTTCTTTTGATCCGTACAAGGGAGCAACAGCAGCGGCGTAGACAGACGCGCTGGCAGACAGCCATACTGCGATCATTACGCTAATTTGGGAGGTAAAGTTTTTGTTAAGTAATAAATTCAAAATAGGTAATGAAAAATATGCTCCGAAAGAACACAAAAGACCAATCAACATAGTGCGCATTGCGAAATTACGTGCATTTAGGATTGCCAATTTCTTACTGGCTACCACTCTTGCTTCGAAGATGGATTTGCGCAAATTTGCAATATAAGGTAGTAGAAGGAGCGAAAAACCTGCTTGAACTAGGGAATATTGGAATGAATACAATCCAACCATTTCCAGGCCAACTGAACGTTCAATAAACCAGCGCTCCAACAAGGGATGGATGCCCAGTATCTGTAAATGAGCCACTTGCGGAACCGCAGCGCGAACCATCCGAATGGCGCGCATTGTGGTCTTTCTAATTGAGACCAATAAGCCCCGAAATCCGACAAGCCTTACATTCTTTTGGTTTCCAAATTTATACTGTTCCCACAAAATAATCGTCATGTTAAAAACTGACAAAAGAGATAACGCGGTCACGGCAATCGCTGCACCGTCGATAAATATGCCCATGCCAATTGACACAGCAAAAAAAAGCGCCCGAAAGAAGTCTCGGATTGACGCATTGAAAACCTCACCAATATTCCAAAAAAAGCGACCAGTTTCGTTGACGCACGCTTCCGTAATAAGATAAATTGTGGATAGGATGATCATTATGGGGGAAAGGTTCAAATATGATCCAAACACTAACATGATTGGAAAAGTAAATAGCAGCCCTTGTGAGAATTGAGTACAAAGCAGGCTAGTAAAGACATTTTTCTTAATGTCTGTATGCCACGCTCTTAGGTACTTTTTGGATGATGGGACAGCTATTTCAAGTGAAATGAAGAAAACGATAGTTGATGCCGTAATTGTGAATAAATAGTATTTTCCTAACTCCGGTCCGGTCAAATAAACCAGAATCAACAACGGCATGCAAAATCGTAATGAGAGAGTTGCTAATCGAAGTAAAAAGGTCAGCACAGCTTATTTCACGAATGAGCAGCTAGAAAAAGCATTTTAGAAACATTATTACTAATTTCTCTTGATTCACTGCTTAATGAGGTAATACCCAATTTTTCTAGTAAGATACCGCCATGCACTAAACATTCATTCCTTTTTGTTACTGAGAATAAAAGTTTTTCAATAAGGTCTTTGTAATTATTTGCAGTATATAGAGTATCCTTGTAGTATTTCATAATGTGGTACGAAATATCTATTCTACGAAATACCTGTTGTTCCGCAATACTCTTACGTGAATCTGATTCAAGGTATAGATGAACAATCGGAACACCAACAATCGCTGCTTCGATGGTAAAAGTTGTCGCCAAGCTTAGGAAGCAGTCGCAGTGCTCTAAGTAGCTTAGGCGTTCACTTTCAGAACCAAAGCGAACAAATTCACGCCCATCACCAAATCTATCATGTGTTGGTCCTTGAATATTCTGAATGGTAATATTTGCACATGTAACTAATGGGTCATACATACTTGGAGGTGCAGCAGGATAGGGTCGAAATTGAAGTATAGCGGTGGGTAAAAATTCTTCAATGTAATTTGCGATTGATTTTATTAGTTCAACCTCATAAGCTCCCATTTTTAAATCACCAAAGGCCGCAGCATATCCTATTAAAATCTTGCCTGGCTTTACTAAATCATATTCTTGTTTTTGACATGATTCTGCTTTAACAGTGGCTAAAAATCTAGTGAATTGTCTTGCTCCCCAGTAGCAGACACATTCATTTTTAATATGTTGAATCTTCCTAATATCGTGCCACATGGATTCCCCCCAAACGAGGTAGCCATCCGCCCTAGTTGAAAACTGGGTATATAATGGGTTGTCCCATGATTTTACATTTGCTATTGATTTCAAGCCGTTTGCTCGTGCCCAGGATACGAATGGTGTCAGTGGACCCAGTCTTACCAAGACTGAGTCGTGAACGATAACTCTCCGGTATACTTTTGTCGCTAAGGGGTGGTGCCGGCCTTTCACTACCTGCCACAGTCGGAAAGGTGCAAAATACAAAATGTCATATACCGGTAGTATTTTATTTATCCATTTCATTTTTTTTATGCGCCAAATGCCATTAATTAGCTTTGTCAATATTTTGCTATTCAAGTATATATTTCGCTCTGGGAAATCGTGGTTTGCCGTGCAATCTGCCATCCAGCTAAATATGATACAAAAGCGCATCCAAAACATATGTATATTCCATTGAAGTGATGTATATGTTTTTAGGCGTAATTGCTTTACATTTATCAGCGTTTTATGTTCTGTAGTAGTTACTAATACAACGTGACCGATCTGTTTTAAAAAATCAATCTCATCGAGTTCCTTCGGATTGTTTGTGTCTGTAGTCAAGTAGTAAATTATCAATTTCATAGCATTTAGATCCTGATATTTCTCGCTTGCCAGGATTTCTAACTGGTAGTTGTTTGAATCCAGCACGTCTCGGGATAAAGTTCAGTAACTTGATTAAGAACTATTTGCTGAATTTAACTGTGCTGTAGCTAGGTCATCCGGCTTGCCAACATCGAGCCAGGGTTCATGCATCGGATATGCAACTGTACGTTGGGCTTTGGTTCGAAGGCGAGTAAACAAAGTTGGCATATCGCAATGGCCACCCTCGCTCAGGAGTTCCAATACTGCAGGGTCAAGCGCATAGATTCCTGCATTAATATGGCTGCGTGCGACAGGTTTCTCCTCAAAGCCGATAATCTCAACGCCTTGAGTCTGCACTACGCCAAAGGGATTCTGCCATTCGTGCAAGCGTACGGCCATCGTGGCCGCTGCGCCGTGCCGGATGTGAAAATCGAGCAGTTCGCCGTAGCGGATGTCGGTAATAACGTCACCGTTTGTCACGACAAAAGAAACTCCAGGGTGAGGGCTCAGCAGGCCTAGCGCCCCAGCTGTTCCTAGGGGTGACTGCTCACGCAGGTAATCGATCTGCACGCCCAGACACTCGCCATTGCCAAAATGATCTTCAATCATTTGCCCCAGATAGTGAATGGCAAGTACAAAGTGGCTGAATCCTTCCAACTTAGCACGCTCGATGATGTGCTCCAACATCGGCTTACCCGCAACGAGCAACATGGGCTTGGGGCAGTTCTCTGTATGCGGGAGGAGGCGCGTGCCCATACCACCGGCCATGATGACCATCAGGTTGGGGCGTGATGGTGGCGTAGTGATCTCATCCCAGAGATGCAAGCCGACTATGCGCCGGTCCGCATCCACAACGGGGATCTGTTGGATTTTGTTTGCTACCATGAGTTGCATGACCATCGCTTGGTCCATCTCAGGCGGCACCACCAGCGCATTACGATGGATGATGCTTGCGATTGGGCTATTGATATCCAAACCTTTGAGCAAGCCGCGTCTGATGTCGCCGTCCGATATTGTTCCCTCTAACTCTCCACCCTCACCGACAACCAAGACGATCTTGAGCGCAACCTGGTTCAAATTATGAATCACGTCCTCAATGGTGGCATTCGCTTGAACTGTGGCCTGGCGCCACGGCTCCTCTCGCAGATTAGTTGCGGTGTTGGCGTGCATAGCATCAGAGTTGATCAGCCGCTTTTCCATGTTCGTCATGGGTTAACTTTTTCCGCTTCGACGACCCACTCGCGAATCACCTGCTGTTGTGCATCCAAACTGCGTGTGATTAGGTTGACTTCGTTGATTTTCCACGGCCCAAGCAACTCAACCAATTCCTCTTCAGCAGTAAATCGGCTCGGGCCTTTGCCGGCCATGGGGCCAGCGTCGGCAACATAACGCCTGGGACCGACGGAGGTGCCAATGCCGTCACCCCAACACCCTGTCGCAAAGGTTCGAACGAACAGCTTGCCACCGGGTTTGGCAACTCGATGCATTTCGCGATAAATTCGACACGACTCTTCGAAGTCATTGCAATAGACGGCCTCGGAGTCGATCAGCGCATCGAAAGTGGCGTCCGGCCATGGCAGCTGCATCAGGTCGCCAACGACAAGCTCACCATTTCGTGGTGCTACATTCCAAGCGGGGCACTCGTTGTCCAGACGCTCGCGTGCAATAGCCTCCGCGCCTTTAGAGCCCTCGATGCCGTTAGCCGAGAAACCCTCACGCGCTAGAAACCACAGGTTGGTTCCGGTGCCGAAGCCGACCTCCAGGAAACGAATCGATGCCCGATTAGCTGTAGCATAGTAATTCCGGGCAACGAAGCGGATCACATCCTCACCAGGGTAGCGTCCCCATGCCTGACTGGTGAAAATCCGTTCCCAAACTGGATCCCAAGCCATAAAAATCTCCTTAGTAGTTCAAATATTTTTTTGCACTGCAAAATCGCCGACTGAATTCCAATCCAGTGGTGCATCCGCCACTATTGCAGTTGCAAGACATCTTCCGATAATGGAATCTGCTTGTTCTACAAATAATCCTCTATCAGCCCGTTTGAAGCAGAGGTGCGCCCAATCTATACAAGTACCGGCGGGAAGATCGAGGGCGGCCACGATACGACGGCGTACCATCGGCTTGATCTTCTCTTCGCTGGGGTTGGGCCACTTAATGCCGTCCCCAAGGGCTTCTTCGATTGCGCGAACCTGACACACCATCTCGGCGAATTCGGTAGGATCAAGCGAGGCGGCGTGGTCTGGCCCCACCATTTCTTTGTCAAGCGTCAGGTGTTTTTCGATAAATTCAGCCCCTAGGGCAACGGCAGCCACTGGTACTTCGCTGCCTAGGGTGTGATCAGAATAGCCCACACGCAGGCTAAAGGCCTGTTTCATGGTCTGCATGGCCCGCAAGTTCACCTCTTCGGATGGACAGGGGTAATTGGTGGTGCAGTGGAGCAAGACCAATTCCTTTGTAGTGCCCTCGCGGATAACTCGGACGGCACGCTCAACTTCGCCAAGAGTGGACATGCCAGTTGAAAGAATTAGAGGTTTTTGCTTGGCAGCAATACGACGCAGGAAGGGTAAGTTTGTCACCTCGCCCGAGCCGATTTTGATCCAAGGCAGCTTCAATTCGTCAGCGAGAAAGTCCAGGCTTTCTTCTTCGTCTGGCGTTGACAAAAAGTCGATTCCGATCGATTCGGCATACGTCTTCAGGCTACTGAAATCGCCATATGACAGTTCCAGCGCCTTGATCATCTGGTACTGGGTGCCCTCGGTGCCCAAGTTGTCCTTTTGATACGCAGCCAAGCTGGCGTTGCGCGTCAGAATCTTCTCCGTCTTAAAGGTTTGGAACTTGACGGCATCGGCACCAGCGGCCTTGGCTGCATCTATGAGCAGGCGGGCCAGTTCGACCTTGCCGTTATGGTTTACGCCAGCCTCGGCAATGATATAGACAGGAGTCATTTCAGGCACTTTCTTTAAGCAAGGTGTTCCACATATCAGGCTGAACAGTGGTATCAAATTTCTTGACGCGGAGCTGCGCAGAAGTGTAAGTCGCTAAGGCGTGCTCCAGCGCTATCACGACGCGCAATGAATTCTTGCCGTCACGGAAAGGGTCGTATGGATTGAGGCAGGTTTTGGCAGCGGCTTGGCACTCGCGACTTAAGGCTTGAGTGATGGCTGCCTCGATCTGGCTAGCGACGTAGGGCACATGCTGAACGGAGTCAGCGGCCAGCCGGTTTTTCTGCCGATTTCCAACATTGATGGCCGGCACACCGAAGGAGGACGCTTCAACGAGGCCGCTCGACGAATTGCCGACTACCGCCTTGGCCCGGCTCATCACGGCCAGATAGTTACGGCTACCAAAATGGTCAACCAACAGTGTGTTCGGATGATTGGCAACAAACTGACGAATGGCGGCAAAGACTATTTCGGAACCTTGCTCGACACCCGGCGCGGTAAAGACGATCTGGTAGGTTGAAAAATGAGTCAAGGCTTGAAGCACCGCATTGATCTGAGCGCTGACCGAGGTGTCGTAATCCAGGGTTGAAGGGTGAAAAGTCACCAGAAGGGTGTCTTCGTTAATGTCGACCCCAAACTGCGCCTGGACCTCCTCGGGTGCCGCCATTTCGGAGTCATGGATCAGATCGAGACCGCACTCGCCGACCACGGAGATGCGCCAGTCCTCTTCGCCCATTAAGCTAATGTTTCTTGCGTATTCTTGCGTCGCGGCAAAGTGCAGGCCTGCGATTTTGGTGTGTGAGTGGCGCACACAGTCGTCGATGACACCTTCGGTCACCTCGCCGCCGCTGATGTGCGCTAGCGGGATGCCGTGCAGAAAAGCTGGTAGCGTTACGCCCCAGAGTTCCCAGCGGTCACCAAGAAAGAGCAAAAGATCGCACCGGTTGCTTGCGAACCAACGTGAGGCCATTAACTGGGTGTTGGCCACCGTGTTGACCTGCCCCGAAGCAGTGTTGACATCGTCCATGGCATCGAAGCGAACGAGGTTCATGTTTTTGAACTGCTCGCACTCGCGCTCGATTTCCTTGATGGTTTCACCGCGCGAAGGCAAAAAATGTGAGCCTGCAACTAGTAGGTCGACTTCAAAGCGCGTAACTGCGTGTTGAATGACGCGCTTGAGCGGGCCGAAATCTGAACGGGCTGTCGTGAGAATGGCAATCTTCAATTCTGGAGACATGAGTTGATGACTTTTGCTACCGATTCCATGTTGACGATGCTGTAATGCGCATCACAAGGAATGCTGAGGATGTGGCTTGACAAGGGACTGGGGGTTGGCATCTGGCTGGTGGCCCAGTGAATCGGACAGAAGTATTGGTTGCTGGCAAATTGAGCACGGACGGCATCACGCTCAGCTTGGTTTTTAAACAGGCAAAGGTAATACGGTGGGGGTCTTAACCGGGCTGCAACTCCCCTGTGACAAAGTGGCAAGGGTCGTGAGGTTTCTGGTGCTCTGCTTTGCATTTTCGTCAACACCGATGGTTCGCAGTAGCTCGCTGGTGTAGTAACTTGATTGGTAGTCGCCAGCCGGTGACTGGTCGATCAGACCTTCGGCTTTTCGAAGAAGGTGCAAATTCTCGTCATCGTTGAAGTCACTCCTGGCAGAGAACCCACGGGGTAGAAGCCCTGCCGCACGCAATGCAAAAAATTCTTCCCTGATTCCACTTGGTGGCGACGGCACAGGATGGTGGCGGCTCGACAGGAAACCGCTATCCGGAAAAGGGGCTGATTTACGCAGGCTTGCCACAAGGTAAACGGACTGCTCGCCGATAAGCGACATCTGATCCCGATCGAAAAGGATGTGGGTCACATCCGAGATGACTGTCATCCCTAATGACTTGGCGCGTCGCATGAGGTCTTTATTTGTTACACCGAATAGTGCGTAACCAACAGGCAGGAGGGCGATTCCTGCGGGGGATCGAAGGCTGCTGGTTGAACGAGATCTGGCTTCATCCGGTAAGCACTAACTGCCTTGCCTGCCTGTAGGCAGTCCTGATGGACGGAAATACAGATCAAGTCCGGAAGGTGTACGGTTTTGTGCGGAAGAGTGCTCAGGAGTGTATGCAAGGCATCCCTGCCAGTTGCAAAAAATGAAACACTCCCGGCCGTGCTGTCGAGCAATTTGCTCATACTGTTCTCGACAGGATGAGGGGGACTAAGGAAATGTTCGCCGCCTATCATTGTCCGCGCGCATCCGAGATAAGGAAATAGGCAGGATTTTTAAGCGGTATTTTTTCGCGCTCGCGTTGGTAGCTTCCCACATCACAAACCAGTTTTGTGCAGCAAAAATCCAGACGTTCCGTCGAAAACTTTGACTTGAAACGACTCAGTCCATCACTCTCATCCAAGGCGTGGCCACCACCGAGGTGCATGTTGCGGTAGCCACTGTTGCCGTAGCGTTGGAGAGCCGAGGTCATCAAAAGCTCCATGCCCTGTAGCTTCATGGCACTCGGAGTTGCGGCACTCAGGTGGTAGTGAACCCACCCAGTTTCGTCAAGCAGGAAGAATGCACCGGCCAGCAGATTGCCATTTTCCTCATCGACGATCTCGGCCAACTCACAGTGTGCACTGAGCGCGCAACCATGTTCGATGAAAAAATCTTCCGAGAAAAGGTAATAGCCCGAGGTCTGTTTTTGATGCATCAGCCCGGAATAAAGTTGGTAGAAAGTACGGATCCGGTCTGTTGGACATTCGGAAAGGGGGCGAAAGGTGACCTGGAGGCCGGCGCGACGCGCGTTGTTGACCGACCAACGCAATTTCTGCGGAATACCTTTTAGATAAATATCGAAACTGTCGGAAGGCTGTAGCGTGGTTGCATAGGTGTAGCGGTTGAGCTCCGTCAAGCTTGTAGGCCACCGATGCTGGTTGGTCAGGAAAGGGGAATGGCGAATAAAGAGGGCCAGTATAGATTCAGCAGCAAGGTAATGCCGCATGTGTTCGATGTCTGTGTCAGTCAAAGTCAGCGCCCCGACCAATCCACCGTATCCATACGCAGAATAGGCTTCCTTGCATCCATCTCCAAGGTCCTTAACCAGCATAGGTAGATAGACGGCTTCACCACGTGTCATGCACTTAAGAAACCGTGATTTGCTGCGGTCATTTTCTGCCAGCATGGACTGGTAGGCGTGCCCCATGTAAACCGGTGCAGCAACACCTGCCATTTCCGAAGCCCAAGAGAATTCAACGTCAGCCATGTGGTAGACGCAGATTCGCACCGACACCAATCAGGATCAGATGAGGTTTACTCATGAGGTGACACTACCAAGCCCCGAACTGCTTGGGATATTAATGACACGCCTCTCAAGCGACTCGGCCACAGGTAAGGGCGCTTTCGGCGCGCTGGTATACATGGGAAGACGATTCATCAGCGCCCAGATCGGGCGTGTCATCAGGCCAGCATCGTTGGTAGCAGTTAAGACGGCATCGCGCTGGTCGGCGTAAGACTCATCTAGCAATAGTGTCTGTAGCCAGTAGTTGCTGCTGCAACCTGCTGGTTCGGCAACAAGGCGCACGCCCTGAACGTTTGCAAAAGCCGATTGGTAGCGTTCGAATAGGCGGCGCTTATCTCGCAAGAAACCTGGCAATTGCTCAAGCTGCGCGCAGCCCAGTGCAGCATTCAGGTTGGGTAACCGGTAATTGTAGCCCACCTCGTCATGCACAAAATTCCAGCGATGCGGCAACTTGGCCGTGGTGGTGATGTGCTTGGCACGCTTGCCCAGTTCGACATCATTTGTGAGGATGGCACCGCCGCCGCCGGTGGTGATGGTCTTGTTGCCGTTAAAGCTCAAGGTGCCCATCAGGCCAAAAGTACCGGTGTGGCGACCACCCAAGGTGCTGCCCAGAGATTCGGCAGCGTCTTCGATCAGTTGCAGGCGGTAGTCGCATGCGACTGCGAGCAGCGCTTCGATGTCAACAGGATGCCCAAAGGTGTGCATCGGCACCATCGCACGGATTACGCGGCCAGTGCTGCGGTTGATGCAATAGCCGCCACTCATCTCGGTTGTGCTTGAGAGGTAGTCACGCAGGGCTCGGGCGTGCATCCCGAGCGAGCGCTCCTCACTGTCAACAAAATGCGGTGTCGCCTGGCAATAGGCCACGGCGTTGGCGGTGGCGATAAAGGTGAGCGCGGGCAACAACACTTCGTCCCCAGCCTCCACACCGGCCAGGCGCAGTGCCACGTGCAGCGCGGCTGTGCCGTTGACCACGGCGACAGCGCGCTTGGCTCCAGTGAACGCCGCCAAGTCGGCTTCGAAACGGTCAACGAACTTGCCAACCGAGGAAACGAAGGTCGAATCGAGGCACTCCTTCAGATAGACCCACTCGTTGCCGCGAAAACGCGGCTCGTGCAAAGTGACCGGCCCGGCACCCACGACCGATTGGATAGCCTGAACGATTTCTTGAGGAAGATTGCGTGGCGTGTCCATAGGCGTCACAGGTTGTAGATATCAGCTTTGTACGCCGCCAAGTGAGATGGTTCGCGGAACCACGCGATGGTCTCAGTCAGTCCACGCAAAAAACCTTCGCGGCCACCATATTGCGGTTGCCAGCCGAGCAGCTCGCACGCCTTGGTGTTGGATGCCCACAGGCGTTCAACCTCGCTCTTTTCTGGCCGTAGGCGTTGTTCGTCGGTGATGATTTCTATCGTAGTGCCCATTGCTTCTGCGATGGCATGGGCAGTGTCGCCGATGGAAATCTCGAAATTGCTGCCAAGGTTGATGACCTCACCAATGCAGCGGTCTGACTCCAAGGCGGCGATGAAGCCGGCCACGGTGTCGACCACGTAGCTGAAATCGCGCGTGGGCGATACCGCGCCGAGTTTGATCTGACGCCGGCCATTGGCGATCTGGGTGATGATGGTCGGGATCACGGCACGGGCAGACTGGCGCGGGCCATAGGTGTTGAAGGGCCGCAATAGAGTGACCGGTGTAGCGAACGAAGTATAGAAAGACATGGCAATTTGGTCCGCACCGATCTTGCTTGCTGAATACGGCGACTGGCCCTGCAATGGGTGGTCTTCAGTGATGGGTACAAAGCGCGCTGTGCCATAGACTTCGCTGGTTGATGTTTGCACCACCTTACTCACGCCTAGATCCCGCGCCGCCTGGACGATGTTGAGCGTGCCTTTGATGTTGGTGTCAACATAGGTGTCGGGTGAATGGTATGAATAGGGGATGGCGATCAGGGCCGCGAGGTGCAGCACCGCGTCACAGTCCTTCATGGCCGTTCGCACGCCGTTGGGGTCACGCACGTCGCCAGCAAATACCTCGAACTTACCTTTGACATCTGCACCGCAGCTGTCGAGCCAACCCCAGGAGTTGAAGGAGTTATAGAGGACAAATGCACGAACATCATGGCCGGCACGTACCAGCGCCTCAGTTAGGTGGGAGCCGATAAAACCGTCGGCGCCGGTGACAAGAATCTTCTTTTTCACACTAACTCTTTCAAAAGCAATTCTGCAAACTTCCAGTCGAGCGGCATGTCCAAATCGACCGAGCGTTCTCGCGGCATCACGTAGGCAAGCGTCTCCGTGCCGGTGAAGCTGTTATTGCGTCGCAGCCAATCGGCGTCAGCAAAGTACAGCGCGCCGTTGAGTGCATAAACCTGCGGCAGGTCTTGCCGGCGTGCAATGGGTGCGGCGTCAACCATCCGCACCAGGGTTTGATACTCGCTCAGGCGGTAGGTCCAGTACGGATGCGTGTCCGCCTCAGTGACCGACACCACTGACGGCGCGGTGTGTTGCATTGCCAGGCGCAGACAGGCGTCGATGTCTTCCGTGGTGCGCAGGGGCGAAGTGGGTTGCAACAACAACACCGAGTCGTACTGAGGCAACTGGTCAAGCGCATGCAGCACCGGGTCTAGTCCTGGTGTTTTGTCTTGCGCAAGTTCTGACGGTCGCATGAACGGCACCTGAGCTCCGGCGCGGCGCGCTACCTCCGCGATTTCGGGGTCGTCGGTGCTAACCACGACGGCATCCAGCAGGGAAGAACGAAGTGCGGCTTCGATTGTCCACACGATCAGGGGCTTGCCCGCGATCAGCTTGATGTTCTTACGCGGGATGCCTTTTGAGCCGCCGCGGGCCGGTATCAACGCGAAGGTCTTCACTGAGCTACTCTTTCGATGCTTATTCCTGGAACAGCGCGCGGTTTCACCTTATTCACTCCACGCTCGCAGCAATTTGGTACCCATGCCGTTTAAGTAGCGCATGTTTCTTGGCATCAGCCAAATCAGTCGCCACCATCTCCTGCACCATCTGATCAAGCGTGATTTCCGGCACCCAGCCAAGCTTCTCCTTGGCTTTGCTCGGGTCGCCCAGCAGGGTTTCAACTTCGGTCGGTCGGAAGTAGCGCGGGTCAATGCGGATGATGGGTTTTTTGTCCCAATAGCCTACTTCGGCTATGCCTGTTCCTTCCCAGCGGATTTGCATGCCTAACGCGGCGGCCGTCTTTTCTATGAACTGGCGCACGCTGTACTGGACGCCGGTGGCAATCACAAAGTCTTCCGGCTTGTCTTGTTGCAGCATCAGCCACTGCATGCGCACATAGTCCTTGGCATGGCCCCAGTCGCGCAGGGCGTCGATGTTACCCATGAACAGGCACTCTTCCAGGCCCTGGCTGATATTGGCCAGGGCGCGGGTGATCTTGCGCGTGACAAAGGTCTCACCCCGTCTTGGGCTCTCGTGATTGAAGAGGATGCCATTGCAGGCGTAGATGCCGTAGGCTTCACGGTAGTTGACGGTGATCCAGTAGGCGTACATCTTGGCGACGGCATACGGGCTTCTGGGGTAAAAAGGGGTGGTTTCCTTCTGCGGCGTTTCCTGCACCAGACCGTAGAGTTCGCTGGTACTTGCCTGGTAGAAGCGGGTTTTCTTCTCCAGCCCCAGGATGCGGATGGCTTCCAGGATGCGCAGGCTGCCCAGAGCGTCCACATCGGCGGTGTATTCGGGGCTCTCGAAGCTGACGGCCACATGGGACTGGGCACCCAGGTTGTAGATCTCGTCGGGTTGCGTTTCCTGCACGATGCGCACCAAGTTGCTGGTGTCGGTCAAATCACCGTAATGCAGCTTGAAGTTGGCGCCCTCAATGTGCGGGTCCTGGTAGATGTGGTCTACGCGCTGGGTGTTGAAAGAGCTGGCGCGGCGTTTGATGCCGTGCACGATATAGCCTTTTTCCAGCAGGAATTCAGCCAGGTAGGAGCCATCCTGGCCGGTGATGCCGGTTATTAGGGCGGTTTTGGGTTGGTTAGTCATGATGGCGTGGGGTGGTCATGCCGGCCCCGGATCAGGTCCGGGGTTTCAGCACCCGGGATCCATGGATTGCGGGTCGGTGCCCGCAATGACAAAGAAGGGGACGCTATTCGCTTTGTTTGAGTGCAGCCTGTGCCTGTTTGGTTGGTGCTAGGACACACCGTTCGCAGCGGCGGTTTCAGAGCCCACTCGTCGTCATGACGGATAGCAGATGCTTGTCCAGCGTAAGCAATTCAACTCCGGTACAAAGGGCGGTTGCGGCAATAACCGCGTCTGGTAGCTTCATCTTGCGGCTCTGACGCATACTGATCGCCTCATTTTCTATTGCGCGGGTTAAGGGCAAGTAGGTCAGACGATCCAGTTTTTGCGTGATCAGTGATTCTTCTTCGGGACTAATTCCATGGAAACCGAGCAGTTCCATACGTGTGATGGAGCTGTATCCACACTCCGCAATCGAGAGCTTGCGTAGGGAAATCTCGGCGAGCACTTCGGGCTGGGACTTCAGCAGTCCGAGGATGAAGTTGGTATCGAGAAGATATTTAATGCCACTCATCGCGCAGCCGGCGTTGTAGTGTTAGCGAGTCTTCGGCAAAGGTTTTAGATTTTTCGAGTCCGCCGGCCAGTTTGCCAAGCGGTTCGTCGCTCGTTTGAGAACGAATATTCAGCCGTTTTTCGCGTAGGAATTCGGCAAAATCAACCACCTCAGCCAGCACTGGATCCGGGAAATCTTTGATTGCGTCGTAAAGTCTGGTCGTCGTACTCATTGCGTTGTCTCCAAAAATAAACGAAGGCGACACTACCCTTTGTTGGGGATTGTCATCCCGAACTCGCAGTTGTCATCCCGGCCCCTATAGTCGTCATCCCGGGCACAAGGCTGTCATCCCGGGCAGAAGGTTGTCATCCCGGACCTGATCCGGGATCCATGGATTGCGGATCAGGTCCGCAATGACAAACAAAGGGTGCAATGACAAACAAAGGGTGCCCGCAATGACAATGAGGGGGACGCTACCCTTTGATTCTGGTGGCGTTTGCATCCTTTTCTCGCTGTAGCGATTCAATCTCGGCCTTGAGCAGCACGTATTCTTTGGTCTTGCGCTTCAAAAACCGGCTGGTGAGGGCGGCTTTTTCGGCTATGCCGGCCGGGGTGAGCAGGTAGGCGTAGGCGAGTTTGCGTTTGCTGCTCTGAAAGTTCTGCATTTTCAGCAGGCCTTTGTCGAGCAGCGCTTTCAAACAGAAGTTGGTTTTGCCCAGGCTCACACCCAAAGCGGCGGCCAGATCGCGCTGGTTGATTTGCGGATTGGTCTCCAGCAGACGCAACACTTTCAAGTGTGTTTCTTCGTGCAGGGGGTTCTTTTCGGACATGGCGCGTAGCGGCAACAAGGCCTGCTTTGTCGGCACCGCTTTCGATCAGGCAGGCTACCGCAGTGCCGAGTGGCACTGTTTGTTCATATTTTGAACGGATACTAGCACAGGCAAATGACAATTCACCGCCAGAGCTTGCAAATTGTCACTGCACTCGACGTTGTCATTGCGGGCCAGTGGTGGTCATCGCAAACCCAGTAGTCGTCATCCCGGCCATGGGTGTCATCCCGGACCCCGTAGTTGTCATCCCGGACCTGATCCGGGATCCATGGATTGCGGATCAAGTCCGCAATGACAACTTCAGTGGCAATGACAAACAAAGGCCGCAATGACAAACACCGGAAGAAGGACCCGCACATTGGCCGAGCCCACCATGCCTTGGTTGCTACAGGCTCAGGTGCACTACAGCAGGCCGTGCCCATGCCGACCACATCGGCAGTGTATTCGTGGCTTTCGAAGGCGGCGTTTGATGCCGTGCACGATATAGCCTTTTTCCAGCAGAAACTCAGCCAGGTAGGAGCCATCCTGACCGGTGATGCTGGTAATGAGGGCGGTTCTTAAAGCGCCCATTCTTCTACCGCCAGTCCGGGCACACGATGAAATTCCCGGGCGTTGTTGGTAATGATGACGCTGTCTTCTGCCATGGCGTGGGCGGCAATCAGCATGTCCATGGCGCCCACGGGTTGGCCCGTGCGTTCGAGTGCGGCGCGCATTTGGGCATAGTGATGCGTGGCTTCCAACGGCCAGGGGCGCACTTCAAAGTCGGCAAGCCAGGCCTCTACCGCCGCGCTAAACCGGGGCGACGCCAGCTTGACCGCACCAAAGCGCAACTCGGCAGCCACCACTGCGGATAGCCACAGTTGGCTGCGCTCGAGCGTGGCAAAACGCTCAATCATGCTGGCCGGGTGACGTCGCAAGATGTAGCTACAGATGTTGGTGTCCAGTGTGCGGCGCATGGGGGGTGCTCAGGTCCAGTCGCGCTCTTGGGGCGGGGCATCTTGGCGGGCGGCCAAAAAGTCGGGGGGCAAGGCCTCAGTGGTGGCGTAAAAATCTTCCAGCCATAGGCCCATGTTGCTGCTCGCTGCGGCTGCGGGTTGCACCCACAGTGCCTTGCCGATTTGTTCGATGCGCACTTCCTGGGCTTGCAGGCGCAGTTTGGCCGGCAGGCGTATGGCTTGGCTGCGCCCGCTCATGAAGAGTTTGGCGGTAATAGTCATGGCTGGCTCCAATTGTGATATTACACCAGTATATTACATCTTCGCGAAGAATTGCGCGAACATCCATGGATTGCGGATCAAGCCTCAAAAAGCAACTTGGCGCACATCCCTGGCGTGATGTAAAACACGCAGCACAGTGATACCTTGGTCATCTGCCAAATAGAAAAGAATATACGGCGTTGACGTGGGCCAAGTGCGTACTCCATCGCCCAGTTCCGGACGTGCCCGACCCATCAATGGTTGACGCAGTAGAGTATTGGCTTCGCTTTCAATAGACTGTAGCCGTGCTTGACTGCAATGCAGAGCGTCCCTGCGTCTTGATGGCCACCATATCGGCCTTGCCAACGCGCCCAGCCTGCACATCTGCCAGACCCTGTGCAATGTCAGCTTTCAAGGAAGCAACACTGGCAACCTGCATGATTTGATAGGCCTCAAACAGGCGCAGCGCCTCTCGAATCACTTCGCTTGCCGAGCCGTACATGCCAGAAGCAACATGGTCTCGCACACGATTTTCAAGTTCGGCCGGTAGCGATATATTGAGCGACATGGTGCCATCCTCCAAGTGTGCCAATTTGTGCCATTCTATGCCAGTAGAAAAGGGAGTAGTGCGGCCACAAGGGTGTCATCCCGGCCATAGGGGTGTCATCCCAGCCATAGGGGTGTCATCCCAGCCATAGGGGTGTCATCCCAGCCATAGGGTGTCATCCCAGCCATAGGGTGTCATCCCAGCCATAGGGTGTCATCCCGGACCTGATCCGGGATCCATGGATTGCGGATCAAGTCCGCAATGACAAACAAAGGTTGCAATGACAAACAAAGGTTGCAATGTCAAACAAAGACCGCAATGACAATGTGGGGGACGCTACCCTTTGTTGGCCAGTCAATTGTTATGGTCACGGGTTGGCGGGCGGACGCCCAGGCGAACGATTTCAGCTTCGGCTCTTTCAATGACGGCAAAAAACATCTGGCATGCTTGCTGCGCTGCGAACAGGCTTTCCAGGAAGGTTTGCGCATCATGCATATATTCGTGTACCAGGGCGTTGCGCAGTTTACGGGCCGCAATAAAGGCATCGGCGCTGACCAGCAAGTCTGTTTTTTCGGCTGCGGCCAGCGCGTCGAGCAGTGTCTTGCTGTTTTCACCCACCAGGGCAGCAAAGCGCGGCAGTAGCTTGTCGCCCAAGTGGTCTTGCAGTCTGCCAAAGCGGCTGACAAAAGCTTCAACCTTTTCTGCAACGTCCGGTCGATTTCCCAAAGCTTGAACCCAAACAAGATCAATGGGCAGCGCAAACAGGGTGCTTTGACTGTAACGCAGGTGCTCGGCCTCTTTGCGCGCCAAATCGAGCGCGAGCAGTGCAGCGTGTGCATGTTCAGGCAGGTATCGGAGGCTCATAACTGGATGCCGGTTTGTTGTGCAATTTCCAGCACGGGGGCTGACGGGGTAAGCACATCTTTCAAGAGGATGTCGATTTTGCGGTCGCCAAGTTTGCGTATCAGCGAGACATAGAGTGCACCGACGGTGGTGGCACGGTTGGCAACTGCGTGATCGGTTTCAAATAGCAGGTCAATGTCGCCTCCTTTTTTTGCATCGTCAGCACGCGAACCAAAAAGGATAACCCGCGCGCCCTCGCCAAGCACCGCATGGGCCGTTTCCTTGATGGCTTGAATTTGGTCGAGCGTGAGTCGCATGACGGCATTTTACGCAGAGAGAAAAGGACGCCACCTTTTGTTTGGGGTCACGCAGTCGTCATCCCGGCCCCGCAGTTGTCATCCGTGCCCCGGTAGTCGTCATCCCTGCCCCGGTAGTCGTCATCCGTGCCCCGGTAGTCGTCATCCCTGCCCCGGTAGCCGTCATCCCTGCCCCGGTAGCCGTCATCCCTGCCCCGGTAGCCGTCATCCCTGCCCCGGTAGCCGTCATCCCTGCCCCGGTAGCCGTCATCCCTGCCCCGGTAGCCGTCATCCCGGACTCGGTAGTCGTCATCCCGGACTCGATCCGGGATCCATGGATTGCGGATCAAGTCCGCAATGACAACTTCAGTGGCGATGACAACTTGAGTGGCAATGACAGCCAACGGATGGATGACTACCGCGGCTTCGGCATGGCAAAGTTTTCGGCGTCAAACTACCTTGCTTAAACTGGCCGGCGACAGGGTCAATCTAACGGGCTTGCTCAGTATCTCTATCAACACCATGGCGCGGCTTTCGCCGTTGGGCATTTGGTAGACGGCTTCCAGGCCGGCAAACGCGCCGTCTTTGATTTGCACGCGGTCGCCTTGCTGGAACAGACGCTCAGGTCTTTCACGCAGGCCGTCGCTGCTGGCGCGCAGGGCTTCGATCAGGGTGGGGTCGACCTTGGCGGGTTCCGTGCCAAAGGTCACCAGCCGGCTGACACCCTGGGTGGAGCGTATGGGGGCCCAGCTTTTGCCGCTTTGGCTGGTATCAAGGCTGATGAACAGGTAGCGCGCAAAGAGCGGCTCCTGCACCACTTTCAACGCGCCCTGGCGCAGCTTCTCGGTGGCCAGCAGCGGCAGATAGCAGCCGTAACCCTGTTGTGCCAGGTTCACCAGGGCGCGCTGTTCTTGCCGCGGTTTGGTGTGAATAACGTACCAATGCATGGCGCGCTGTTTACTTGGGACTGGGCATGGCCGCTACCGGCCCGGACCACCCCTGCCGGCTCCAGCGGAACCACACCAATCGGGCGTACAAAGCCTGGTAGCCCAAGGCGTAAACAATCAACCCCAGTGCCAGCATGGGCGTGTTGTCAAAAAAGGAGACCGCCCACAGGGCAGGCAGCAGCGCCATCAGCCACAGCAGGGCGCCGGTGGTCGAATTGCACAGGGTGCGGTTCCCGTTGGGAAAGCGCTGGCACACCAAGCGCCGCATGACCAGGCTGTGCAGGTGCAGGCGGTCCGGGTGCCCAACGTGCAGATGGCGCCGCCGCCGTCGCAGCATGCTGAACAGCACCTCCAGCACCGGGTAGGCGCAGATCAGCAACGGGCACCAGGCCGAAACCTGGGGATGACGCTGCAACAGCAGCACGGCCACCCAGGCAATGGCAAAGCCGACAAAATAGGCGCCACCGTCGCCCAAAAATAGCTTTCCCAGCGGCCAGTTGACCAGCAAAAAGCCCAGCACGGCGGCCGCCAGTATCACGCAAACGTGGCTTATCTGGACGTCGCCCAGATGCAGGCTGAGCAGGCCCATGGCCGTCAGCACGATCACCGCGGTGCCCGAGGCCAGCCCGTTGAAGCCGTCAATGATGTTGAAGGCATTGGCCACGCCGCCGGCGGCAAAAGCGGTAAACAGCACGGCAAGCGGTGTCCACAACAGCAGTTGGTCCAGCCCGGGCACATTCAGATGGGTCAGGGTAATGCCCGTTACAAACCAGCCCAGCAGGCCGCTGCCCAGAGTGGCAAACAGGCGCCTGGCCACGCTCACGCGCTTGGTCAGATCTTCCAGCAGGCCAAACGCAAACGCCGGCACGCCCGCCACCACCAGGTTCTGCAATAGGTAGCGCGATTCACCCGTGACGAGCAGTGTGCCCAGCAGCACGCCGCAGACAATGGCCAGCCCGCCAATGCGGGGAGTGGGCTGGGTGTGAAAGCGCTGCGGGCCAAAAGTGGAGTCCATCGAGTGCTGGCCGTGCAGATCCTTGGTCAATACCAGCAGCACGGCGGCAAACCAGGCAGCGGCTCCGGCGGCAAACGCCGCCAAGGGCCAAACGTACTGAGAAAATTCCATGGTCCATTCCCCTGTCCATTTTTCTACACCTTACTTGGGCGCCTTCTGCGAGGCACTTTCCGAGTCATCATCACCGTAACTACTATAACCGTAGCCTTTACCGTAACCTTTACCGTAGTGGCCACCATATTTGCGGTAGCGATAGCCGTAGCCATAACCGTAACCATAGCCATAACGCAGGGTGGACGGGATGTAACCGTTGAACACCAGGCCGCTGACCGGTTTGCCGGACTTGGCCAGCAGCGTCAGCGCTTCGGCCACTTCAGCCTGGCTGACTGCGTCTTGCCGGGCCACAAACACCGTCACGTCGGCCCATTTGGAGAGCGCCGCTGCGTCGTTCACCGGCAGCACCGGCGGCGAGTCGATGACCACAAAGTCGTACTGCTCGGCGGCACTGGTGATGGTGTCGGCCAAAGCTTGTTTTGAGAACAGGTCGCCCGGGTTTTTGACGCGGGCACCTGCCGCCAGCATGTCCAGATGCGGGTGCACCTCGTGGCGCACCACGTCAACAAAGGAGTGACCGTCTTTCAGCACATCAGACAAGCCGCGTGGGTGTTCCGGCAGGGCGATGTAGCGCCCCAGGGACGAGCGGCGCACGTCGGCGTCTATCAGTAGCACCCGCTTGCCGGCCATCGCCATCAAATAGGCCAGGTTGACTGAGATAAAGCTCTTGCCTTGCCCCGGTGCCGCCGAGGTGATCAGGATGACCTTGGCGCGCGGGGTTTCCGATAAGGCAAACAACAGCGCGGTACGCAAGCTGCGCAGCGCTTCCACCACAATGGCGGTGGGTTTCTCGTGCGCCAGCAGAAACGGTTTGTCGTCCACCAGGTCAAAGTCGGCCTGCTCAGCGGCCAGCGGCAAAATGGCAAAGGTCTGGATGCCGGTTTTGAGTTCGAGTTTTTTCGGGTCGCGCACAATGCCCGACATCATCGCCAGCAACTGGCTGGCCAAGAAGCCCAGCAGCAGGCCCAGCAGGCCACCAATCGCCACCGTCAAAGGTTTGTTGGGGCGCGACGGCCGCTCGGGTACCACCGCGCGGTCGATGATGGCGACGTTGCCGGTGGTGCCGGCGCGCGCTACCTGCAACTGTTGGGCATTGTTGAGCAGGCCGACATAGAGCTGGTTGTTCACCTCGACGTCACGCGCGTAGCGGATGTAATCCTGCTGCGTGTTGGGCAGCGCGGAAATGTCTCGCGCCAGGGCTTGCGAGTCGCCTTTAAGGCTGGCGATTTGCCCGTCCAGCGCGCGTACCACCGGGTGGCTGGGCTCGTAGCGCTGCAGCAGTTCCTTGCGCTTGAGCTCGGACTCGATGCGAAGCTTTTCGATGTTGGTGGTTTTGTCGAGCAGGAGTTTGATTTCACCGGAAATGTCTATCGTCTTCTCGCGGTTGCGGAAACCGTTGAAGGCTTTCTCGGCTACTTCAAGTTGCTTGCGCAGCTCGGGCAGTTGCTCTTGCAGGAACTTCAGGCTTTTGTCGGCTTCTTCCGAGCGGCGCTCCAGGTTCTGCTTGAGGTAGGCGTCGGCAATGGCATTGAGCATGCGGGCCGCATTGGCCGGGTTGGCGTCTTCGTAGGTGAGCTTGAGCACACTCGACTGGCGCTTGGTTTCGGTGGCCGTCATTTGGGCCAAAATTTGGTTGACGCGTGAGGGCACGGAATAGCGCCGGATCTCAAAGTGGTTGCCGGGGCGGGCTTTCATGCCCGAGATCCAGAGCTTGAACTGACCGTCGGTCGACTGGGTGCTCTGGCCAACCTTGCCTTGCAGTACCGTGACGTCCTCGGAATCAACCAGCGACCAGGCGCCGGCAGCGCCGACGACGAGGTTGAATGGCTTGCCAAAGTAGCGCTCGGGCACAACGAATTCATCAATCGTCAGCGTCTCGCCACCCCAGGCGATATTGCCCCAGCCCCACAGCGGTTTGGCCAGACCATCGCTACCCCGTTCGCTCAGGCGGGCCAGCCAGCCACCGACCAGTGGCAGGCGGTTGCCGACCTTGATGCTGGTGTGGGCCAGTTCGGCTTCGACGGCGCGGCCGATGACGTTGCGTGAGCGCAGGATCTCGATCTCGCCCATCACCGGCGACTGCTGCACGTCCAGCGCCTTGGCAACGGCGTTGAGGGCACCCAGCGAGGAGCCTTTTTTCTCTTCAACCTGGATCAGCACATCAGCCGTGTAGATCGGCGTGGCGATGATGGCGTAAAACACCGAGAGCGCGAACACCAAGCTGGCCACCACGATGAAGTGCCACTTGAAATACACCACGTTTTCAAGAATATCGATGAGCGACAGGCCCTCTTCCTCCTGGATGAGGGGGCGGTTGTCGTTGCTGCGGTCGCTGGAATCTGTCGCCATGGGAGCCCGAAAAAAAAGTTTATGTTGTTGCTTATGCGCTGAACGGTAGGGCTAGAAGCCACCCACTTGTTTGACGCTGGCTGCCCCTTGCAGCAGCGGCAGGTACTGGTTCATGATGCGCACGGCGTGGGTCATGCTGGTCGGGTTGACGTAGACCAGATCGCGCGCCTGCACATCAAAACGGTCCGCCAACAGCAGTGCCACCGGTTCGCGCGCGTCGAGCTGGAACACCAGCGGTTTACCGTCAGCGCCCAAGCGCATGACAAAGACCTCGCCGGCGTTGGCCGACAGCGGATTCGGGCCACCGGCATCGGCCAGCACCTCGGCCAAGCTGACGCGGCCCCGGTGCAGCACGTAGGACTTGGGTTGCATCACCTCACCCAGCAAGAACACCTTGCGCGCCTGCCGATCCGGCACGGTGAGCACATCGCCGTGTTGCAGCGTCAGGTTCAAGGCCAGCTCGCCACCAAAATACAGGCGGTTCAAGTCGATGGTAAAACTTTGGGCGGCACGGGTCAGCTGGACCACGCCGAGGTCAGCGTCGGCGGTGGTACCGCCGACGGCGGCCAGGGCATCGGTGATCTTGAGCGGGATGTCGGTAATGGGTACCACGCCAGGGGCTTTGACCTCACCGGCCATGAACACGCGCTGGCTCCGAAAAGCGGCGATGTCGACGTCGACTTGTGGATCCTTGATGTACTTGGTCAGGGCTTTGGTCAGCGCAACACGAAACTCCGGCACCGTCAGGCCGGCTGCCGGCAAGGGTCCCACCAGCGGGAAGAACAGCTTACCGTCTTCATTGATGGTGCGCCCCAGAGGCACACTGGCAACGCCACCGGCCGACACGGCCGAGAGCGTGGGCAAAAAGTCGGGATGGCCCCAGACGTTGATGCGCAGCACGTCTTGCAGCCCCAACTGGTACGGGCCGCTGTTGTTGGCGCTGAACAGCGGGACGCCAGAGCCGTTGCTCGGCAGGCTGTACTTGCCCATGTTTTCCGCCGAGAGGCGAATCAAGGCGAAGTCGATGCTGGGCTCGGGCTCGCTAGTACGGCTGCCAAACCAGGTGCTGCGCGTTTGCGCACTGGCCGGCGTGGCCATGTACATGCCCGGCGCCGTGCCGCAACCGGCCAGCGCTGCGCTGAGCAGGATTGCCAGCGCGCCGGCCTTGGATTGTTCTGTCATCTCATCATTCCCATGTCTATCAATTTTTGCGCCCATTGCCCGGCGCAGCTTTCAATTTGGTCGAGCGCGGCAGCATACACCGTATTGGGCTGACCGATGGGATCAGCGATTTGTTGCCCACTCCAGTGGCCCAGCAGTCGAACCTTGCCCCGGCCTGCCGGGTACAGTGCCAGCACCTGCCGGACATGCTGGTCCTCCATGCACAGCACCTGGTCGTAACGGGCCAGCATGGTGGGCATGATGGGCCGCGAGCGGTGTTGGGCCATGGCGTCGATACCGCGCGCCTGCAACAAGCGCGCCATCCTGGCGTCAACCGCGTTGCCATCGAGCGCGCGGGTGCCGGCCGATTCGATCCGGACATTGTGCTTTGTCAGTTGCGCCGCCAGCAGGGCTTGGCCGGCCGGGCTGCGACAGATATTGGCAGTGCACACCACCAGGATGGAAAAGGTGGCTTGACTCATTCGTGCGAGTGAGGGTGCTGCGAGTGCTTGCCGGGTTTTTGGGCTGGGCGCTGCGTAGCGCGGTGCTTGAACAGCCGTCTATGTACCGTTGGGCCTGCGATGACCCCTGCCAAGCCGGCCAGCGCCAGGCCCAACAGCAGACGCCAGACACCCGCGCTGCTCTCCGACCCGGAATCGTCACCCGACAGCAGGGAGGCCGCCAGCAACAGGTAGGCGGCCACAAAGATGGCCGCGTACGCGCCTCGGTAAACTGCGGTGCGATAAGTCAACTGGCCCATGCCGCTCCCAAGAAAGCTGTTATTACGATAGTCCGCTACGATTTGTAGCTTGCGAGTGTAATTGGAAACTCACGCGCGTCGGGGGGACCACTCTGGCACCGCTCAAAATTTTGTGCGCCGGAACAGGGCACGCTTATTTTGCGGAGTTGTGCAACAATGCAGCCAGAAAAAATAGATGACAAGTATGCTGGCTGGCTGTATAAACTGGTCAGACCCGCAGCGGTGCTGGTTTTTCTTCTTCGCGGTTTTCTCATTAACGGGGGTTTCATGTCTAATTCTTCTCTTTCAATTCGAGTCTTGATGACGGCCGTCTTTGTTGCGGGGCTTGCTGCTTGCGGCGGTAACCCGGCGCCGCAGGTTGCGACAGCCGACACCGTGGTGGCGATGAATCCGGCCACGGTAAAAGCGGCTGAGAGTGTGGTCTTTGCGGTTCCCGCCGGGGCTTTCCCGGCGAGCGTGCCGGCCTTGGCGACGGCGGCTACGACAGTGAAATTTACGAACACGGCCTCTGCGACACCGACCGCCACCATTACCGCGCCCGGTGGCACGGTAACGGGTATCACAACATTTGGGTCGTGCCACTTTACTGTGACAGCCAGTACGCTTGCGGGAGTGGTTGTGGGTCAGGTGATCACGGTCGATCCTTGTCAGATCAATGTTCAGACCGGTGGTGTTCAGGCCACGGGACAAGCCACTACCGTGAACATACTGTTGCAACTGGGACAAATTCCTTCAGCGGCAGCTCAGAGCTCTGTGGCGATCGATCCGACAACTGGCGTGGTAACCATCAATGGTGTTAACGGCGGGACCGTGACGCTACAGGCTTCGACGGGTGCTTCGACCGGTGCCCACTAAAGACCCGACAGGTGTGCGTGAGGGCGCGGGGCGCGCCCTCCTGTTGCCAAAACGCTAGCTGGGAGTGGGTTGGCTTGTCTGGTAAAAAAAGACACCCGTGAGGTGCCCAATGTCGTAAGGCACGGCAGTCTCCACGGCTCCCCCTGAATTTGTATTTTTCCAGATTAATTCTCTCTGCATGTTTTTGCGCCCATCACTTTCTTGGACTTTGTGGCTGGGTGCGGCGGCCCTCGGTGGGTCCGCGTTTGCGCAGTTGGCGCCGGCGGCCTTTACCGGTGCGATCAACTCACCCACCGCCGATGTACTGAGCCCGGGCACGGTCAGCGCGGCGTGGAACAACAGCAACCCCGAGAAGCCGCGTGTCTATCCGGGCATTGGGGGGTTTGGCTCTGTCAACCTGGGCTTCGGCGTGTTGCCGGGTCTGGAACTGGCAGGTCGGCTCGCGTATGACGGCGATTTGTATTGCAGCATGTACGCCATCAGCCCCCCGTGTCAGGGCGCCTTGCGTGATCTGTCGGCTTCCGCCAAGTACCAACTGCCCCTTAGATTGGGGTGGGACACGCGCCTGGCCTTTGGCGCGGTCGACATCGGCGGCGCTGCCACCAACTTCCGCAGCTACTACGGCGTTGCAACCGCCTCGCTTGGGGCGTTTGATTTTTCGCTGGGGTATGGCAAGGGAGACCGTGCTTACTCGTCGCTGGATGGCGTGTTTGGCAGCGCCCAGGTTTTTTTGAACCAGCATTGGCAGGCGTTGGCCGAATACGACAGCCATGAACTGCGCGCTGGCTTGCGCTATACGCGGCCGCTCTCCGAATCGCTGGCACTGGAAGTTGCTGCCAGCCGCAAGCTCAGCAGTCGCACCGACCAGCAGGCGTGGCAGGCTGGACTGGGCCTTACCTACAGCTTTGATAAAGCGGCACTTGGCGAGGGAACGCGCAGGCTCGCCGCCGCGCCAGCCCCAGCAGCGCTTCAGACTGCACCCAAGACGCCGCCGCCAGTGCCAACACCAGCGCCCGTGGCACAGCCGAAAACACCGTCTGCGGCGGTACCTGTGCCACCACCACCGGTAACCCCACCCGCACCCGAAATGGCGGCGACGCAGGCGCAACGAGCTGAGCAACTGGCAAGCCGCTTGAAGAGCACCGGATTTACTTCGGTCTGGGTTGGCTTTGACGATGCGCGGCGCTGGGTGGTGCAGGCTGAGCCGCTGACTTGGCGCAAGAACCGGCTCGATGCCCTTGGCGTGGCCTTAGGCGTGTGGCAAAAGATGGCGCAAAGCGATGAGCAGCTCCATCTGGTGCTCAGTTACTTGCAGGACCCGGTGCTGACGGTTCAAACCAGCGCCGCCTGTTTGGCGAAATTTGCCGATGGCGGTTGGTGGTGCGACGGGCAAGCGGCGCTGAAGTTGAATAGCGGCTTGGTTGGGCGCTCGCCGGAGCCCCGTTGGCTGGTAGTGCCTGCTCAGGGCCGGGATAGGTGGCATCCTCAGTTGGAAATAGCTCCTGTGCTACATCAGCGCGTTGGCACCGAATTTGGCTTGGTTGACGCCTCGGTGGGGATGAGTCTGCGGTGGGAAATGGGTTTGTCACGTGGTGCCATGTGGCAGGGTGAAGTGACCGTGCCGCTGGTAAACAGCCCTAATTTTGGCGCCGACGGGGCGTTTGGCGGCGACCGCATCCGGAGTCGCCTGGAAAGCAGCACGCTGTCGCTTCAGATGGAACTGGCACCCCGGCTGTGGGCTCAGGGGAGCGTTGGCTATGTCATGCACAACGATTATGGCGGTCAAATGGACCTGGCTTGGCTGAGCCCACAGGGGACGCTGCGTCTGAGTGGGTTGGCTGGCTATTACCAGGGAACGGATACCAGCGGCGGGACGTTTGAGCGCATCCGCCACCCACTGGCCTTGGGCTCTGCACGTTGGAGTGTCATCGATGGGCGCTGGTATTGGGAAGCGCAAGCTGGGCAGTTTTACAACCAGGATCGTGGCATCCGACTGGCAAGCCATCACTGGTTTGGGGATAACCGCCTGACCTTTTATTACCGCAACACTGAAGCCAGTTCACCGATAGTCATGCCGCGGACAAAGTTTGCCGGTTTTGAAATCAGCATGCCCCTAGGTGGCCCGGCCGCAACCGTTGTCGGGCCGACCACCGTGCGTGGCGCTGACCAGTGGGTCTATGGCATCGAGACCAAGGTAGGGGGCAGCGATAACATCATCACCAGTGGCTACGGCATGGTACCGGCCATTCGGCACGGTCTGCTGAACGACACCCTGGACTACGACCGTGCCGGCCAGGCCGACATGCTGGCCAACCTCTACCGCGTGCGCGCCATGTTGCGTGAGATGGCGGGCAAACCTTGAGCAAAAAGGTTTTCATCAAAACCTTTGGCTGCCAGATGAACGAGTACGACTCGGGCAAGATGGCTGACGTGCTGAACGCCGCGCAAGGGTATGAGCCGACCGACGACGTGGAGCAGGCGGACCTGATTTTGTTCAACACCTGCTCGGTGCGGGAGAAAGCACAGGAGAAAGTCTTTTCCGATCTGGGGCGCGTCCGGCACCTGAAGAAGAAAGGCGTTTTGATTGGCGTCGGTGGTTGCGTGGCGAGCCAGGAAGGGGCTGCCATCATCGAGCGCGCGCCCTACGTGGATGTGGTGTTTGGTCCGCAAACCCTGCACCGGCTGCCGCAGATGCTGGCCGCGCGCGAACTGCAGAATCGCTCACAAGTGGACATCAGTTTTCCGGAAATTGAAAAGTTTGATCACTTGCCGCCGGCCCGCGTGGAAGGGGCCACCGCTTTCGTCAGCATCATGGAGGGTTGCTCCAAATACTGCAGTTACTGCGTGGTGCCCTACACCCGGGGCGAAGAGGTGTCAAGGCCGTTCGACGATGTGCTGGTGGAGGTGGCGGGGTTGGCCGACCAAGGCGTGAAGGAGGTGACGTTGCTGGGCCAAAACGTGAACGCCTACCGCGTGCCCATGGGCGAAACCGCGGAAATGGCGGACTTTGCCACCTTGCTGGATTATGTGGCCGACATTCCCGGCATTGAGCGCATCCGCTACCTGACCAGCCATCCCAACGAGTTCACGCCAGCGTTGATTGCGGCCTACGAAAAAATACCGAAGCTGGTGAGCCACCTGCACCTGCCGGTGCAACACGGTTCGGACCGCATTCTGATGGCCATGAAGCGCGGCTACACCGCCATGGAATTCAAGTCGACCGTGCGCAAACTGCGCGCCATCCGGCCCGACATGGCGCTGAGCAGCGATTTCATCGTCGGTTTTCCGGGCGAGACGGAGGACGATTTCAACAAGATGATGAAGCTGATAGACGAGGTTGGCTTTGACAACTCGTTCAGCTTCATCTTCAGTCCGCGCCCCGGCACACCGGCGGCCAATTTGGCCGACGACACACCGCACGACGTGAAACTGCGCCGCTTGCAGCATTTGCAAGGCGTGATCAACGATAGCATCAAGCGCATCAGCGAAAGCCGCCTGGGCACGTTACAGCGCATCTTGGTGGAAGGCCACTCCCGGCGCGATGCGGCAGAACTGATGGGCCGCACCGAATGCAACCGCGTCGTCAACTTCATCGGACAACCAGCCCTGATTGGACAGTTGGTGGATGTGAGAATTACCGAGACCCGCTCCTATACGCTACGCGGCGAGTTGCTGACCTGATTGCCGTCGCCGACTCAGGATTGTTGTCGGCCCTGAGCAGTCATTACTTTGTACGTTGTCATAGCACCCAAGTTGTCATTGCGGTGTGGTACTTGTCATTGCGGGCCTGACCCGCAATCCACTGCCTCCCAGGTTGTCATTGCGGCCCCGGATCAGGTCCGGGGTTTCAGCACCCGCAATCCACTGCCTCCTGGTTGTCATTGCGGACTCGATCCGCAATCCATGGATCCCGGGTCAAGCCCGGGATGACAACTGCAGGGGTCCGGGATGACAACCAGAGTGGGTGACAGCCAGTGTGGGTGACAGCCAGTGTGGGAAACGGTTCAGGCACCTCAAAGCAAACCCTCATAGAGATCATTCCAGTCTGGATTTTCATTCTCTATCAGAGCCACCTTCCATTCTCGTTTCCAATTCTTGAGTTCCTTTTCTCGCTGAATCGCGGCTTCGATGGAACTGGTGGATTCAAACCAGACCAGAGTGTGCACGTGGTACCGCTTGGTAAACCCCTCGACGGCGTGATTTTTGTGCTCAAACACGCGTCGAATCAGGTTGTTGGTCACGCCCACATACAAAGTGCCGTTTTTCTGACTTGCCATGAAGTACACGAAGTAGCTCATGTGAATGATTGTGTGGCAGATATGGATCGCGGATCAAGTCCAGGTTGTCATTGCGGACTTGATCCGCAATCCATGGATCCCGGATCGAGTCCGGGATGACAGCCAAGTCCGGGATGACAGTAATAAAGCTGCGGTCTGTCCCGCAAGGCGGGCATCCGACATCCGATGATCAGTTGGGGACAGAGCTTGTTCGCTTCGCGTAGCTGCGGTCTGTCCCGCAAGCTTGAAATGTTGAGGACAGAGCAAACTCAGTCGCTTCGCTCCTGTAGCCTTGGTCCGTCCCGCAATGCGTCAGAAGGGCATTTTGGGCATGCCTTTCATGCCACCCATGCGCCGCATCATTTTCATCATGCCGCCGCCCTTCATCTTCTTCATCATGTCCTGCATCTGCTCAAATTCCTTCAGCATGCGATTCACTTCCTGCACCTGCACGCCGGCGCCGGCGGCGATGCGGCGCTTGCGGGTGGCCTTGATGAGTTCGGGTTTGCGGCGTTCCAGGGGTGTCATGCTGTGGATGATGCCTTGCTTGCGCTGGATGTCTTTCTCGGCCCGGCCCATGTCCATTTGACCGGCCTTGGCCGCGATGGCCGCCGGCATTTTGTCCATCAGGCTGGACAAACCACCCATCTGTTTCATTTGCTGGATCTGCGCCAGGAAATCATTGAGATCAAAACCGCCGCCGCTCTTGACCTTGGCTGCCAGTTTTTGCGCCGCCGCCATGTCGACGCCGGAAGTGACCTGCTCCACCAGTGCCAGGATGTCGCCCATGCCCAAAATGCGCCCGGCATGGCGTTCGGCATCAAACACTTCCAGGCCGTCCAGTTTTTCGCTGGTGCCGGCAAATTTGATCGGTGCACCGGTAATCTGGCGCACCGACAGCGCCGCGCCGCCGCGCGAATCGCCGTCGAGCTTGGTCAGGATGATGCCGGTCAGTGGCAGCGATTCCTTGAACGCCTTGGCAGTGTTGATGGCGTCCTGACCTTGCATGGCATCGACCACGAAAAGGGTTTCGACCGGATTCAGCGCCGCGTGCAGTTCCCTGATTTCCCGCATCAGCGCTTCGTCAATGGCGAGACGGCCGGCGGTGTCGACCAGCAGCACGTCAAAGAAATGCTTGCGCGCGTAGTCCAGCGCCGCCAGCGCAATGGCCACCGGTTTCTGGTCCGGCGTGCTGGGAAACCATTCGGCACCGGCCTGCGCCGTGACGGTCTTCAATTGTTCAATGGCGGCCGGACGGTAGACGTCACCCGACACCGTCAAGACTTTTTTGCGCCGCTTCTCGATCAGGTGCTTGGCCAACTTGGCGGTGGTGGTGGTCTTGCCGGCACCTTGCAAACCGGCCATCAGGATCACCGCCGGTGGCTGTGCCGCCAGATTGATATCGGCAACACCGGCGCCCATGGTGACCACCAGCTCCTTGCTGACAATGCCGACCAGTGCTTGCCCCGGCGACAGCGATCCCAATACCTCCTGGCCCAGTGCTTTTTCCTTGACGCGGGCGATAAAGTCGCGCACCACGGGCAAGGCCACGTCGGCCTCCAGCAGGGCCATGCGAACTTCGCGCAGCATGTCGGCCACATTGGCTTCGGTGATGCGCGCCTGGCCGCGAATTTCTTTGACGAGGCGGGAGAGTTTGTCGGAAAGGGCGGAGGCCATAGAGGGTATTCCGGTGAACGGAACCAAGGTTGGGGGCCAATCGAAATTGGCGAACTGCAAAACGCTAAACTGTAGGCATGATTTTAGCCAGTGCTTCCCCGCTCAGTTTGACTTTGGCAATTGCCGTGGCAGCCGCTTATTCGGTGTCGGCCATCGGGGCTGCCCGCTTGGGCACGCCGGTGGCCAAAACGTTGGTGTGGCTGGCCTGGCTGGTGCACGGCGTGCTGTTGGCCCTGGGTCTGTTTGGCGGCGAACCACGCTTTGGCTTTGCGCCGGCCTTGTCCGTCACGGCCTGGTTGATCGCCGCTGTGTACGCGATCGAGAGTCACCTGTACCCGCTGCTGCAAACGCGCTGGGCACTGTCGGCGCTGGGCGCTGTGGCAGTGCTGTTGGCGGTATTGTTTCCGGGCAGTCTGTTGCACCCCAATGCCTCGCCGTGGTTGCCGCTGCATTGGGCGCTGGGCATTGCCTCCTATGGCCTGTTTGGCGCTGCCGTGGTCCATGCCTGGTTCATGACGCAGGCCGAAGAGCGCTTCCGGCTGGCCGCCGAGCCCAACAGCGGCATGCCACTGCTGACCATGGAGCGCCTGACCTTCAGATTTGTGACGGCCGGTTTTCTGCTCCTGTCAGCGACGCTGCTGGTGGGTCTGCTTTTCGAAGGTCAACTCTACAGATCGGCAAGACCCCTGAAGTGGTATTACGAGATGGGGTTTTCAGTTCTGTCGTGGCTGACCTTTGCCGCGCTGTTGGTGGGTCGCGCCCGCTTTGGCTGGCGTGGCAAGCGCGCGGTGCGGGTCTTGTATATCGGCGCGGGCTTGCTGCTGCTGGCCTATGTCGGTTCGCGCTTCGTGCTGGAGATCATTCTCGGACGCTCGCTATGAGGCTGCTGCTGGTCCTGTTGGTGCTGCTGGTCGGGGTTTGGCTGTGGCGTTCCAACCGAGAGGAAAAATCCAGATTGAAAGAACAAAAACCGCGGGCGGCGGCACCGCCGCAGCAGACCGTTGGTTGTTCCCTGTGCGCGGTCCATGTCCCGGTGTTGGAAGCCGTCCAGGGAAAAAAAGGGACCTATTGTTGCCTTGAACACCGCCAGCGCGCGGAGTCTTGAATGAGCTGGCAGCCAGCAGCCAAGTCCTGGTTCGATTCCACTCTGCTTGAGCCCGGCATCGAGGTGGCGGACAAGCCACAGGAGTTTGAGCGATTGTGGCGCGGCTTCATGACCGCCCGCGTCATGCTGGGGCTGGTGTTGCTGTTGCTCCAGGGCGTTATCTACCAGCTCGGGTCGGCCAAGGACATCACCTTGATCCTGATTTGCAGCGGCTATTGTGCGGTTGCCTTGGGTGTCAGATTGAAGGCCAGAGTGCGTCCCCTCGGCAAGACTTTTGATGTGCAATGGATCGCTGTCAGCGGCGTCGATATTCTGGCCTTTGCGGTGCTGCAAATGGTCCAGGGCAACAGCATCAATTACGCGCCTCTGTTCGCCTTGCCGATCTTGATGACCTCCGTCCTGGGGTCCTTGTCGCTGTCCATGGCGGGTGCCGCAGGTGTGACCTTGCTGCTGTTTGGCTACGCCGCCTGGTTGTCGATTCAAATTCCGGCCGACACGGCGGCCTATTTTTTGCAGGCAGCCCTGACCGGAGCGGGTTGTTTCACGGTGGCCTTTTTGGCCAGTCAGATCGCGACCCGTCTGGCCACCGTGGAACTGAGGGCGCAGCGCAGCCAACTGGCGGTTCGCGTCCAGAGACAGGTTAATGAACTGGTGATCGAGTCTTTGACGGATGGGATTCTGGTGCTGGACCCGGGCTGCATGGTGCGGGCCGCCAACCCGGCGGCACGCCGCTTGCTGGGTACTGAATATGCCTTGGGGGGCAACCCTTTTAGTTTGGCATCCATGGTCGGGTGGCAGGGTTTGGTGAGGCTGATGCAACTGAGTTTTTCCGACCATGCGGCCAGGCAAGCCGATGTCACCATCCACCATGCGGGTCAAGGCCCCAGGCGCCTGCGGGTGCGTACCCAGATAAGCACTACGCCGGGTGAAAACGACGAGAGCCTGTGCGTCATGTTCCTGCAGGACCAGCGCGAGATGGAAGCCCGCATGCGAACCGAGAAGCTGGCCAGCATGGGACGCATGTCCGCCGCGGTAGCCCATGAAATTCGCAACCCCCTGGCCGCCATTGCTCAGGCCAACGCCCTGCTTGAGGAAGACCTGGCCGATCCGCGGCATAAGCAACTGACCCAGATGGTGCGGCAGAATACCCGGCGATTGGAAAAGATTGTGGAGGAAGTGCTGGATGTTTCCCGGGTCCGCCAGCGTGACAATGCGGCGGCAACCAGTGTGCTTGAATTGAGCGAGGCGGTGACAAGAATTTGCCGTGACTGGCAAGAGCAGGCGAAAACAGAACAGCAATTGCTGCGCCTCGATCTTTCTGCTCAGCGCATCATGGTAAGGTTCGAATTTGAGCATCTGCGCCGGATTCTGGTCAATCTGCTGGACAATGCCCGGCGCTTTTCAGGGCAACAGCCCGGTGCCCTGGAGGTGTCGGCCAGCCTGGTCAAATCGGGGCAAGGGGTGTTGCGGGTGTGGAGTCTTGGGCAACCCATGGATCAATCGGTGGAGCGCCATTTGTTTGAACCGTTTTTTTCTTCCGAGAGCCGCTCCAGCGGGTTGGGCTTGTATATTTGTCGCGAACTGTGTGACGAGCAAGGGGCTTCCATTGCCTATTTCCGGACCGCACGACAGCTCAACGGCCAGCGGGTCGAGGGCAATGAATTCTTGGTGACGTTCCAGACCGATCAGTTCGACCCGGTCCGCGCCCCGCCAGAGACCAGCGCGGCGGCAACATCATGAATGCCAACAGAGTGACCGGCAATGCCCAGATCCTGGTGGTCGACGACGAGCCCGATTTGCGAACGCTCTACGAGTTGACGTTGTTGCGCGAAGGCTTTGGCGTGGAAACGGCCGAAAACCTGGCGCAGGCCTTTCAGCATTTGAGTGAGCGCCCCTTTGACGTGGTGATCACCGACATGCGCCTGCCCGATGGTCTGGGCGTCGAACTGATACGCTACCTGAAGGCCCAACAACGCCGGGAACGCTGTGTTGTCATCACGGCCTACGGTTCGGCGGAGAACGCGGTCGAGACCCTGAAGGCGGGCGCTTTCGACTATTTGACCAAGCCGGTTGATCTCAAGCAGTTTCGCGGCGTCATCGCGTCAGCGGTGCAGGATGCCAAGTCGAGAACCAGCCCCGGCGGGCGCAGCGTGTCGGTGCCGGCGGAGGCCGGTGAAGCGGCGCTGGCGCGTCTGGTCGGCGACTCCAGCAGCATCCGGTTGGTGAAGGAAAGAATTGTCAAGGTGGCGCGCAGCATGGCCCCCATATTGATCACCGGAGAGTCCGGTACCGGCAAGGAGTTGGTGGCGAGCGCGATTCACGCCAACAGCCACCGCACCGGTGGTGCCTGGGTTGCGGTGAATTGCAGTGCCATTCCCGAGAACCTTCTCGAGGCCGAATTTTTTGGCGCCAAGAAAGGCTCTTACACCGGCGCGGCGCAAGATCGCGATGGCTTCTTTCAGGCCGCCAGCGGGGGGACCCTGTTTCTCGATGAGATTGGGGACTTGCCGCTGGCCATGCAGTCCAAGCTGCTGCGTGCCATTCAGGAGCGCTGCATTCGCCAGATTGGATCGCCCCAGGAGGAGCCGGTGGATGTGCGGATCATCAGTGCCACGCACAAGGACCTGGCTGCTGAAGTACAGGCCGGACGCTTTCGGCAAGATTTGTATTACCGCCTGAATGTGATTCAAATTGTGATTCCGCCCTTGCGCGAGCGGCGCGATGATTTGCCCGCACTCTGCATTGCCCTGCTGCGCCGAATTGCCCTTGAATCAGGTATTGCGGTGCCGACGCTGTCCGATTCGGTGCTGGAGCAGTTGGCCAATGATCCGCTGCCCGGGAACGTGCGAGAACTGGAGAATCTGTTGCACCGCGCGGTCGCCTTGAGCGAGGAAAACGAGCTGCAGCTTGAGCCATCGGTGCGACAAACGCTGGCCCGGGACATTGACCAAATGAGCAGCGGAGCGGCGCCGCTGGACGAGCAGGTCAGCATTCCGAGTGACTTGCAGAGTCATCTTGACCGAACGGAACGCGAAATATTGATTCAGGCGCTGCGTGAAACCGGCTTTAACAGGACCGCTGCCGCGACACGGCTGGGCTTGAGCTTGCGGCAGATGCGTTATCGCATCGCCAGGCTGCATATCGATGCGCCGCACAACGGCGATACGTCCGATGAGGCGGCCTGAAGTGTCGACGCAGGGCTCGTTTTGGAAAGATGGCTGGTACCGCTTTTCGGGTCGCCTGGACTCACCAAATTTTGGCCCTCGTCCGAGCCAGGAAAATATCGATCTGATCGTGCTGCATAGCATCAGCCTGCCGCCCGGCCAGTTCGGTGGAGATGCTGTGCAGCGCCTGTTTGCCAATCAGCTCGACTGGGACCTGCACCCTTACTTCAAAAGCATTCAGGGACTGCAGGTGTCGTCGCATTTTTACATCCGTCGTCAGGGCGAATTGTTGCAGTTTGTAAGCGCCGACGAGCGCGCCTGGCATGCCGGCGTCTCCAGCTATGCGCAGCGCAGCAATTGCAACGACTACTCGATCGGTATCGAACTTGAGGGGGTCGAAGGCGAGCGTTTTGAAGACCCACAATATGAAACGCTGGCGGGCTTGTGTGCGGCCATCCTGCAACGCTATCCGATCACTCATATTGCCGGACACGAACATATTGCCCCGGGTCGCAAGACCGACCCCGGAAGCGGCTTTGACTGGCCGCGCTTGCAGCAGGCACTGGGTTTGCCGGCGGATTACTTTCCGATTGGCGTCTTGCCAAGATGACACACTACCGGTAGTGGATAGATTTGCCGAAGACACCACATATAGTGTATTCTGCTTACAATGAAAAAATCCAAAAATAGATCCGCGGCGCTTCGCCAAGCTCCCGGATCGCCATAAATACCTAGCCGCAGACGAGAAATTTTATGCAAACTGTTTTGACTACGCCGTCTACTCGGGAGACTGATGTTTTTGCGCCGCGCAACACCGACGCTGCCAGTGACGCGGCGACCCATTCCCTGAGCCACTACCAGATCATCCGGCGCAACGGGTCGGTGGTGCCTTTTGAGCCACGCAAAATTGCCGTTGCCATGATGAAGGCTTTTCTGGCGGTGCATGGCACGCAAGGTGCGGCATCCGCCAGCGTTCGTGAATTGGTCGATGATTTGACGCAAGCCGTGATTCGTGCGCTGCTGCGTTCGCGCCCGGCCGGTGGCACTTTTCACATTGAGGACGTGCAGGATCAAGTTGAGCTGGGGCTGATGCGCGGTGGCCATCACGAGATTGCGCGTGCCTACGTGCTGTACCGGGAAAAGCGCACGCAGGAGCGCGCCCGGCAGGTCACTCGGGAGTTGCCCGCGGCGCCGTTGCTGCACGCCATCGACCAGGGTGAACGCATCGTTCTTGACCTTGATCGCTTGCAGCGTCTGATCGAATCGGCCTGTGCCGGATTGGGTGCCGACGTCAAGGCGGCGCCCATCATGGCCGAGACCTTGCGCAACCTGTATGACGATGTCCCGATGGACGAGGTTTACAAGGCCTCGGTACTGGCGGCGCGCACCTTGATCGAGAAGGACCCCGACTACACCTATGCCACGGCGCGCCTTCTGTTTCACACCATTGCCAAGGAAGTGCTGGGCCAGGACGTGGCGCAGGACCAGATGGCGCAGGCCTATCTTGAATACTTCCCGCAATTCATCCGCAAGGGCGTCGACAACGCTTTGCTGGACGAAAAGCTGCTCCAGTTTGACCTGCCGCGGCTGGCTGCGGCGCTGCAGACCCAGCGTGATCTGAAATTTGACTACCTGGGCTTGCAGACCCTGTACGACCGCTATTTCCTGCACGTCCATAAAGCGCGCATTGAGCTGCCCCAGGCCTTTTTCATGCGCGTGGCGATGGGCTTGGCACTCAATGAGATTGACCGTGAGGCGCGCGCCATCGAGTTCTACGAAGTCTTGTCTTCCTTTGATTTCATGTCCAGCACGCCGACGCTGTTCAACAGCGGCACCTTGCGCTCGCAGCTTTCGAGCTGCTACCTGACCACGGTGCCGGATGAGCTGGATGGAATTTATGAGTCCATCAAGGAGAATGCGCTGCTGTCGAAGTTTGCCGGCGGCCTGGGCAACGACTGGACACGGGTACGTGCCCTGGGTGCCCATATCAAGGGCACCAACGGCGAGTCGCAGGGCGTGGTGCCGTTCCTGAAGGTGGTGAATGACACGGCGGTGGCGGTGAATCAGGGCGGCAAGCGCAAGGGAGCGGTTTGCACCTATCTGGAAACCTGGCATCTCGACATCGAGGAGTTTCTGGAGTTGCGCAAGAACACCGGCGATGATCGCCGTCGCACCCACGACATGAACACCGCCAACTGGATTCCCGACCTGTTCATGCGTCGGGTCATGGAAAAAGGCCAGTGGACCCTGTTCTCGCCCAACCACGTGCCCGACCTGCACGACAAGTTCGGCGTCGACTTCGAAAATGCGTATGTCGCTTACGAAGAAAAAGCGACGCGTGGCGAGATCAAGCCATCCCGCACTTTGCCGGCTGCCGACTTGTGGCGAAAAATGCTCACCATGCTGTTTGAAACGGGTCACCCCTGGATCACGTTCAAGGACGCCTGCAATATTCGCTCGCCGCAACAGCATGTCGGCGTGGTTCACTCCAGCAACCTATGCACCGAGATCACACTCAATACCAGCGATACCGAGACCGCCGTGTGCAACCTGGGCTCGGTCAACTTGCTGCAACACCTCAAGGACGACCCCGCCAGTTCGGCCGGTGCCAAGGTGCTTGATCATGCCAAGCTGAAAAAAACCATTGCCACCGCAATGCGCATGCTCGACAACGTCATCGACATCAACTACTACGCGGTCAAGAAAGCGCGTGACTCCAATCTGCGGCACCGCCCGGTGGGTCTGGGCGTGATGGCTTTTCAGGACAGCTTGTATGAAATGCGCATCGCCTACGGTAGCGATGCGGCCGTGACATTTGCCGACCAATCGATGGAAGCGGTTTGCTATTACGCCTATTGGGCCTCCACCGAATTGGCGCGCGAGCGTGGTTCTTACTCCACTTACAAAGGGTCTCTGTGGCAGCAGGGGATTTTGCCGATCGACACGCTGGACATGCTGGCGCGCGAGCGCGGCGGCTACGTGGACGTGGACCGCTCGGCTACGCTGGACTGGGACGCCCTGCGGCAAAAGATTGCCCGTGACGGCATGCGCAACTCCAACTGCACCGCGATCGCACCGACTGCCACCATCTCCAACATCATCGGTGTCGACGCTTCCATCGAACCCTGTTTTGGCAATCTGTCCGTCAAGTCCAATCTCTCGGGTGAATTCACCATCACCAACAGCTACCTGGTACGCGACCTCAAGCGCCTGGGGCTTTGGGACGATGTGATGGTGATGGACCTCAAGCATTTCGATGGTTCGCTGCATCCGATTGACCGCGTTCCGGCTGACATCAAGGCCTTGTACGCAACCGCCTTCGAGGTGCCGGCGCACTGGCTGGTGGAAGCTGCGGCACGACGCCAGAAGTGGATCGATCAAGCTCAATCGCTCAATATCTACATGGCCGGTGCTTCCGGCAAAAAGCTCGACGAGATCTACAAGCTGGCCTGGGTTCGTGGTTTGAAGACGACCTATTATTTGCGCACCATGTCGGCCACCCATGCCGAAAAATCAACCGTCAGCGCAGGGCGAATGAACGCTGTGTCATCCGGCAATCAATCGCATGGCCATAGTGGCGCCGGCAGCGCGCTGGATATCGCGGCTGCCGCGGCAAGGGTGCAGATGTCGGAGGGCCCCGCCACGGACATCAAGTTTTGCGGTGTCGATGACCCAACTTGTGAGTCATGCCAATGAGGCCTGATGCGCGGCCAGCGGTGTCGCATTGCGATGCTGCTGCACAACACTTGACGACCCAAGGAGGTGGTGATGTGAATGAACACTTTTCATTTCATTTCGCTGCTCGCATAATCGCCTGATTGGAACTATTTATGTTGAACTGGGACGAAGAAATAAAGCCTTCTGCGCAATTACCCAACACTCGTGGCTCATCTGGCAGTCGCCCGGTGGAGTTGTCGCCGTCCTCACTTCCAGTTCGCACTCTTCATGATGGTGCCATCGCACCGAGCCCAGCCGCCGCAAGCGCAGCCGTGTCAAACCTCCCGCAGCGTGTCAACGCGGCCGACAAGCGAATCATCAACGGCAAGACGGATGTCAATCAACTGGTTCCCTTCAAGTACAAGTGGGCCTGGGAAAAATATCTTTCGAGCTGTGCCAATCACTGGATGCCGCAAGAAGTCAACATGACGCGCGACATTGCCTTGTGGAAGGATCCCAAGGGTCTGACGGAAGATGAACGCCGCATCATCAAACGCAATCTGGGATTTTTCGTGACGGCGGATTCGCTGGCGGCGAACAACATTGTGCTGGGTACTTACCGCCATATCACGGCCCCCGAGTGCCGCCAGTTTTTGTTGCGTCAGGCCTTTGAAGAAGCGATTCATACCCATGCCTACCAGTACATCGTGGAGTCCTTGGGACTGGACGAGAGCGAGATCTTCAACGCCTATCACGAAATCAAATCGATTCGTGACAAAGACGAGTTTCTGCTTCCCTTCATAGAAGCCATCATGAACCCGGAGTTCAAGACCGGTACGCTGGATGCCGACCGAACTCTGCTGAAGTCCTTGATTGTTTTTGCCTGCTTGATGGAAGGCCTGTTTTTTTATGTCGGTTTTGCCCAGATTCTGGCCTTGGGCCGGCAAAACAAAATGACCGGTGCCGCCGAGCAGTACCAGTACATTCTGCGTGACGAATCGATGCACTGCAACTTCGGCATTGACCTGATCAACCAGCTCAAGCTGGAAAATCCCCAGTTGTGGACCTCAGATTTCAAGACGGAAATCAAGGCCTTGTTCGAGAAAGCCGTTGAGCTTGAGTACAAGTACGCTGAAGACACCATGCCGCGCGGCGTGCTGGGCATGAATGCGTCGATGTTCAAAGGTTACTTGCGCTACATTGCCAACCGGCGGGCGACGCAGATTGGGCTGGATGTACTTTTCCAGAATGAAGAAAATCCATTTCCGTGGATGAGCGAAATGATAGATCTGAAGAAAGAACGAAACTTCTTCGAGACCCGTGTCATTGAATACCAATCAGGCGGCGCGCTGTCCTGGGATTGAGGCTCGAAATGATTAGCAGAATTTCACAAACCGTTGATTGCCCCAAAGAGGTCGAGAACGTTTTGTGCACCCGAGTTCATGGTGCTGGGATTGAGCCCAACATCATGAATCGCTTCATGCACTCCAACTCGCATGAAGTGCTCTTTGTAAATTGATCAAGGAGAAAATAATGGCAACTGCAAAAAAACCGGCCGCAAAAAAGGCCGCTCCCGCGAAAAAAGTAGCGGTTAAAAAGGCTGCACCAGCTAAGAAGGCTGCACCAGCTAAGAAGGCTGCACCGGCTAAGAAGGCTGCACCGGCTAAGAAGGCTGCACCGGCTAAGAAGGCTGCACCAGCTAAGAAGGCTGCACCAGCTAAGAAGGCTGCACCGGCTAAGAAGGCTGCACCGGCTAAGAAGGCTGCACCAGCCAAGAAGGCTGCACCAGCCAAGAAGGCTGCTGCCAAGAAGGTGCCTGCCAAGAAGGCTGCTGTAGCCAAGAAACCGGCTGCCAAGAAACCGGTAGCCAAGAAAGCAGCCAAGAAGCCGGCCGCGAAGAAAGCCGCGAAAGCACCCGCTGCCAAGGCAGCGCCTGCTCCAGCTGCCCCCGCTGCTCAGACCACTTTGAGCCCGCAGGCCGCTTGGCCATTTCCGACGGCTAGCAAGCCTTGAACCTCTAGGCAGGTTCTGCTCCAAGCCCGATGCTTAACCGCATCGGGCTTTTTTCTTGAGCGCTACAAACCGAGCAATTTCAAATCGACCGTGTAATTCTGGGGTCCACGTCCTGCAATTTTGAGTGCTCCCAAACGGTTTCCCAGTACCGCGCAACGTTCCAGTGACCAACCCTGCTCCAGTCCGAACAGCAAGGCACCTCGAAACGCGTCACCGCAACCGGTGGGATCGACCAGCGCCGCGGCCTTGACCGCTGGAACATGGGTCTTCTGGCCGTCAACCCATACCTCGCAGCCTTCGGCGCCCAGGGTGACGATCATTCCTCGCACCTGATGCGAAATTTCAGCGTAACTCCAGCCGGTGCGATCACTCAGCATCCGGCCTTCGTAATCATTGACCGTGACCCAACTGGCCTGACCCAGCAGTGCCTTGAGCTCGGTCCCGTCAAACCTCGGAAGTTGCTGTCCCGGGTCGAAGACAAAAGGGATCCCGGCAATGGCAAACTGCTCGGCATGTTGCCACATGGCATCGCGTCCATCGGGCGCGATGATGCCGAGTTTGATGTCGCTGCGAGCGGTAATCGAGGTCAGATGGGCGTGTTCCATGGCACCGGGGTGAAAGCCATTGATCTGGTTGTTGTCGCGGTCCGTGATGATCATTGCCTGTGCCGTGTAGGAACTGTCAATGGTGCGCACGAATTCGGCCGAAATACCCTGAGCTGCAAGCCGTTCCAGGTAGCTGCCGCCATCGCTGCCAAGCGTTGCCATGGGTAAGGCGGTTCCGCCAAGTTGCTTGAGCGCATAGGCAATGTTGCCGGCGCAGCCGCCAAAGTCACGGCGCAGTGCAGGCACCAGAAACGACACATTCAAAATGTGCAATTGATCGGGCAGTATTTGCTCGGCAAAGCGGCCCTCGAAGTTCATGATGGTGTCAAAGGCCAATGAGCCGCAGATGATGGAAGCCATAGTTATTACAGGTTGGTTTCAAGGATAAAAAGCATAAACACGGTAGCCGACGATGCGCTCGGCGGTAGCAGGGAGACTGACAGCCAAAGCGAGTGAAATCGGCCGCTCTGAAGCGGCTGCCAGGGAGTCCGATCCAACGCCCAGTTCGGCCGCCCGGAAGACCCGTCGCAACACCGGCTGATCGCGCGAATCGGTCAACGTCAATTCGATCGCCGGCAGCGCCAGCGCCACGGCGGCAGTATTTTTTAAAGTGAAATTGAGGCGGTAGGCGTCTTCCCTGAGTTTGGTAAACGAGGCGCTGTCGATGAGCACCGAGTCTTTCTGCCGCAGCGCCGACAGCTGGCAATTGAAGGCCTCGCAAAACGCCAGCAGCCAGGGTTTGAGGGCCGGCTGCTGGGCTGCTATCCGGTCGCGCTCATGGAACACAATTTGTCCGGCCAAAGCCAGCATTAGCGTCAGGCTTAGACAGACCAGTGCGAAGCGCACGAGTGGCTTGTGCCACAGGGTGTCCTGACGCGGCTTGCGCAGAAAGGAAACTTCACCCGATTCGGTGGCACTCTGAAGAGCCGGGCCTTGGTCTTCGTTGGTATCCGGCTCAGCCGGGGTCACGGGCTCGGGCTGCGCCGGTGCCAACTCCGGCGTAGCAGCACCGCCATCCACCGGGGTCGATTGGGGGGCGCTGTCGGCATCCTGTGTCAGGGCGTCCGGGGCCTGCGACACCAAGTGCAGCGATGCATCAAAAATCGCCTCACATTGCCCACATCGAACCCAGCCTTCAGAAATCCGAAGTTGATCGGGCACCACCTTGAACAGGGTCTGGCATCCCGGGCAACGTGTGATCATGCTCATTTGCCAGGAATTGTAGAGCCGTACCCCAGGCAAATCAGCGGGTGGCCGTCATCAGAATCCAGCCATCTTCCTGATCCGAAATGGCAAGTTGGCAGTACGGAGCGTAGGCCTCCTTGAGCTCATCGGCCTGGCGCTCGAGGATGCCGGCCAACACCAGCGATCCGGCCGGCGCCAGCCGCGACCATAGCAGCGGCGCCAGCAGCTTCAGCGGGGTCGCCAAAATGTTGGCCAACACGGTCTGATAGCTGCCCGTGACGATGTCAGGCAAACCCGTGTGCAGCCTGACCTGATTGGCTTGTGCGTTCTGAACCGTGGATTGAACCGCGGCCGCGTCGATGTCGACGGCGTCGATGTCGGTGGCGCCATGTTTGGCGGCAGCGATGGCAAGAATGCCGGAGCCGCAACCATAATCGAGCACCCGGCCGAGTTTGTTTGCCGCAAGCGACTCGCCCCCTTGCCCATGCCGCGCAATCCAGCGCAAACACATCCGGGTGGTCGGGTGCGTACCGGTGCCAAACGCCAGACCCGGGTCGAGCCGGATGATGACGCGGGCCTGCGCCGGGGGTTCGTGCCAGGTTGGCACAATCCAGAACTCCGGCGTGATATCGACCGGCGTGAACTGCGACTGGGTCAAGCGCACCCAATCCTGTTCCGGCACTTCCCGTAACGCCAGCGTCTTGCAGTCGGCAAAAAAATCCTGGACCTGCAACAGATCCAGTGCATTTTGGGCCAAGGCCTCGGAGGCATACAGGGCCGATAGCCGAGAGCGCTGCCAGCCGTCCTGCGGCGGCGGCATGCCGGGTTCTCCAAACAAGGCCTGCTCGGCATCGGTCTGGGCGTCAGCGTCTTCCACACTGACGCTCAAGGCATCCAAGGCCTCAAGGGCATCGCTCAGGGTTTCGACCTGATCTTGCCGGCATAGCAGACTGAGTTCAAACATGGATACCACTATTGATGTTTCCAAAAATCACGACACTGTTACACGGCAGCGGATGGGGTGTTGTCATTGCGGGCCCGACCCGCAATCCATGGATGTCAGACCAGGTCTGTCCCGCAAGGTTTCAGTTTAGCGTTGGTGGTGGCTCAGCCACTCTTCAAGGTAATGAATGTTGGTACCGCCGGACAGGAATTTTGCATCCACCATCAATTCCCGGTGCAGGGCAATGTTGGTGTTGATGCCTTCCACCACCGTTTCACCGAGGGCCGTTTGCATGCGGACCAAAGCCTGCTCGCGGGTATCCCCGTGCACAATGATTTTGCCAATCATTGAATCGTAATTGGAGGGGACAAAATAATTGGTATAGATGTGCGAGTCGACCCGCACGCCCGGACCTCCCGGCGCATGCCACATGGTGACCCGGCCCGGTGAAGGAGTGAATTTGTAGGGGTCTTCCGCGTTCACCCGACATTCAATGGCGTGACCCCGAATCTCGATCTGGCGCTGCGTGAACGGCAGCTTTTCGCCGGCTGCCACCATGATCTGAGTCTTGACGATATCGATTCCGGTGATCATTTCGGTCACCGGGTGCTCGACCTGGACCCGGGTATTCATCTCAATGAAGTAGAACTCACCCTCTTCATAGAGAAACTCGAAAGTGCCGGCGCCACGGTAGCCGATCTTCTTGCACGCCGTTACGCAGCGTTCACCCAGGCGTTCAATGAGCTTGCGCGCAATACCGGGTGCCGGCGCTTCCTCGATGATTTTTTGATGGCGTCGCTGCATCGAGCAATCTCGCTCACCAAGGTAAACCGCATTTTTGAACTTGTCGGCCAGAACCTGGATTTCGATATGCCTGGGGTTTTGCAGGAATTTTTCCAGGTACACGGCGGGATTGCCGAACGCCGCGCCAGCTTCCGCCTTGGTCATGGCCACGGCATTCACCAGGGCTGCTTCCGTGTGTACCACGCGCATGCCGCGCCCGCCGCCCCCGCCAGCCGCCTTGATGATGACCGGGTAGCCAACCGCCTTCGCGATGCGACGAATTTGCAGCGGATCGTCGGGCAGTTCACCTTCCGAGCCGGGCACGCAAGGAACCCCAGCCTTGATCATCGCTTGCTTGGCTGACACCTTGTCGCCCATCAGCCGGATCGACTCGGGTGTCGGGCCAATGAATTGAAAACCGCTTTTTTCAACCCGTTCTGCAAAATCGGCGTTTTCGCTCAAAAAACCATAACCGGGATGGATCGCCTCTGCATCCGTCACTTCAGCCGCCGAAATGATGGCCGGCATGTTCAGATAGCTGAGCGCTGACTGGGCCGGCCCGATGCACACCGCTTCGTCGGCCAGTCTGACGTATTTGGCCTCACGGTCAGCCTCCGAATAGACCATCACCGCGCGGACACCGAGCTCCCGACAGGCGCGTTGAATTCTGAGGGCAATCTCGCCCCGATTGGCAACCAGGATTTTTTTGAACATAGACAGTGACGTTTAACCTCACTCAATCACGAACAAAGGCTGGCCGTATTCGACGGCTTGCCCGTTCTCACACAGAATTTGGGTCACGACGCCTGATTTATCGGACTCGATTTCATTGAGAATCTTCATCGCCTCGATAATGCATACGGTTTGGCCGACTTTGATCGAGTCGCCGATTTCCACAAAAGACTTGGCACCTGGGGAAGCAGAGCGGTAGAAAGTACCCACCATGGGCGACTTGACGCTATGGCCGACAACTGCGGGCGCAGGCGCGGCGGCAGGTTCTGTTGGTGTCAGGCCTGGTCCGGGGACGTTGATCGGCGCTGCCGCTGGCACTGCGTAGTGCTGGGGAGCGGTGCCGCCGCCCTTGACAATGCGAACCTTGCCTTCTGCTTCCGTGATTTCCAGTTCCGAAACATTTGATTCCGATACCAGGTCAATCAGTGTTTTCAGTTTTCTTAGATCCATGAGGTCTCCAACGAATTTCAAGTAACAGGCATCTAATTTACATTAAATTAGATCAAAATACTGTCTTTTTCTATTATTTTATAGTATTTCAGGATTTTTCAGTGCCCCGCAGAGGCCTCCTGATGAGCTGGATCAGCGAGAGAAGTGCGAACTCTCCGCAATCGAGGCTTACTTCAGCAGCGCCCAAGCATGCAACTCATCGGGCGTCACCTTACCCATTTTACGATGTACCAGCTGACCCTTGGAACTCACCACCACAGTGAACGGCAAACCACCTATCAGGTTCCCCAGGGATCGGCTGACCTCGATCCCTGAATTTCCTGCCATGGCCACCGGGAAAGTCAACGGTGTGCGCGCCAGAAAATGCTTCACCGGTTCGAGTTGATCAACCGCCAATCCAATAACCTGCCATCCGTTGGCGGCATTTTGATTGAAAAAGCCGTTTAATAACGGGAGTTCTTCTACACAGGGCGGACACCAGCTAGCCCAGAAATTTAGCAGCAGAGGTTTGCCACGCAGGGCGCTCATGCGGAGCGTGGCACCGTTCGGGGTGGCAAACTCCAACTGCCAGAATCCCGAGTCAATGGCTTGCGGCGGGTCTGGTGACCTGGAAGTTCGCCAAGCCAGGCCGGCACCTCCCAGGGTGGCCGCGGCGGCGACTGCGCGCAGCAGCCAGCGCCTGCGGTTTTGAAGGGCGGGTTCCGCGATCCCGGCGGTTGGCGTTGTATCGGTCATGGTTGACTATCATGCAATAAACGCCGAAGCGCGGCCAGATCGCCTCGCGGGCTGCGTCCTTTGGCATCGGGTCGCAACGCACCACGCTGGTCATCGCGGTCATAAATCAGCAAATGCAGACCCACCTCTTCATTCAAATCCGGGCAAAACGCATGCACGCTGAGTGCCTCCACCGATTCGCCATGCAAGCCGGTGACGCTGCGCGGCACATAGTTCACCCGCTGGTCAAGCAGGGAAATTTCGGCCGATTTGCTGTCATCACAAAACAACTGGATGTAGATATCTGACAAACGGGTTGCCGTGCCGTGCCATACGGCCCCTCCCAGGTGGGGCCGAAACGCCGCCAGGCGTTCCATCCAGGTCAGGGCCAGGCGGCGCAGTGCCAGCAATTCGCGGGCCTGTGTCTCGGCGCAGAAAAGTGCGATGTGTTGCATCACCGCCGACTCGATTTCGTCATTGCCGGGTAACGCGCTATGCCTCGGCAAGCCCAGTTGCTTGACGGCACGGCGCTTGGCGGCGCCATATTCGAGCCCCTCTTCCACCACCAGACGGGCCGCGGCGGCCGAAATTTCTGACTTCAGGGTATCCATAAGACCGTATTTTGCCCCTGTTGCGTCAGCCTAAAATTCGCCCATGCACATTCATATTCTTGGCATTTGCGGCACCTTCATGGGTGGCCTGGCTGCGCTGGCGCGCGAAGCTGGCCACAAGGTTACCGGTTGCGACGCCGGCGTCTACCCTCCCATGAGCGATCAGTTGCGCGCCCTGGGCATTGACCTGATAGAAGGTTTTGGCGTCGACCAGTTGGCCCTCCAACCGGACATTTTCGTGGTTGGCAATATGCTCAGCCGCGCGCACCTGAGCGACGGCAGTCCGAAGTTTCCGCTGATGGAAGCCATTCTGGATGCCGGACTGCCCTACACCAGCGGCCCGCAGTGGCTGGCCGAACATGTGTTGCAGGGCCGGCATGTGGTTGCCGTGGCTGGCACCCACGGTAAAACCACTACCACTGCGATGATCGCCTGGATCCTTGAACGTGCCGGTTTGCAACCCGGTTTTCTGATCGGCGGCGTGCCTTTGAACTTTGGCGTCTCTGCCCGCCTCGGCAAAGGCCCCACCTTCGTGATTGAAGCTGACGAATATGACACCGCGTTTTTCGACAAGCGCAGTAAATTTGTGCATTACCGGCCGCGCACGGCGGTGCTTAACAACCTCGAATTCGACCACGCCGATATTTTTGACAATCTGGCGGCGATTGAGCGTCAGTTTCACCACCTGCTGCGTACCGTGCCCGCCAGCGGTCGCGTGCTGGTCAACGCTCTGGAGGAAAGTCTGGCGCGGGTGTTGCATATGGGCTGCTGGAGCGAGGTGCGCAGCTTTGGCGCGGCCGTCAGTGATTTCACTGCCGCCGGCGAGCCCGATGCCTTTGATGTGTTGTACCAGGGGCAGGTTGTCGGCCATGTGAAGTGGGCGCTTACCGGCGTGCATAACCAGCTCAATGCGCTGGCGGCCATTGCGGCGGCCCAACACGTCGGCGTTTCACCCGCCCTTGCCGCCGACGCCTTGGCCCGCTTTGAAAATGTGAAGCGGCGGCTGGAACTGCGTGGCAGCGTGCCACGCGGCGCCGGCAGCATCACTGTTTACGATGACTTTGCCCACCATCCGACCGCCATTCGGACCACGCTGAATGGGTTGCGCCGCAAGGTCGGGCACAGTGGGCGAATCCTGGCGGTTTTTGAGCCGCGCTCCAACACCATGAAGCTGGGCACCATGAAAGCCCAGCTTCCCTGGAGCCTGGAAGACGCCGATCTGGCGTTTTGCCACGGCGGCGCGCTGGGCTGGGATGCGCGTGAAGCTTTGGCCGGCATGGGCGCCAAGGCACAAGTCGCGGACAGCATCGAGGCACTGGTGGCCCAGGTCGTGGCCCAGGCGCAAGCCGGTGACCATATCCTGTGCATGAGCAATGGCGGCTTTGGCGGCATTCACCTCAAACTGCTGCAGGCCTTGGAAAAAGCGGGACAGATCAGCTCTGTCCCCAAGTGATTACGGACAAGTTCTAAGGTTTGCGGCGGGCCTGGACTGCCGTCGACAAGACCTCCAGCGCCCGCAGCGAGTCATCCCAGCCCAGGCAGGCGTCGGTGATGCTCTTGCCGTATTCCAGTTGCAGGGAATCGTCCTTGCCGGGGGTGAACTTCTGGGCGCCGGCATGCAGATTGCTCTCGATCATCACGCCAAAGATGCTGGTCGAGCCGGCCGCAATTTGGGCCGCAATATCAGCTGCCACGTCGAGTTGCTTCTCGTGCTGCTTGCTGCTGTTGGCGTGGCTGCAGTCCACCATCAGGGTGGCCGGAAGTTTCGCCTGTTTCAGGCCTTTGCAGGCGGCTGCCACACTGGCCGCATCGTAGTTGGGCGCCTTGCCGCCGCGCAGAATGACGTGGCAATCGGGGTTGCCATTGGTTTGTACGATCGCCACCTGGCCATTTTTGTGAACCGACAAAAAGTGGTGTCCACCGGCCGCCGCCTGAATCGCGTCGGTGGCGATTTTGATGTTGCCGTCGGTGCCGTTTTTGAAACCGATCGGGGCCGACAGGCCGGACGCCAGTTCGCGGTGCACCTGACTTTCGGTGGTGCGGGCGCCGATTGCACCCCAGGAGATCAGATCGCCCAGGTACTGGGGAGAAATGACATCCAGAAACTCGCTGCCGGCCGGCAAGCCCAAACGGTTGATTTCAATCAGCAACTGACGCGCCATGCGCAGGCCTTCGTCGATGCGGAAGGTCTCGTCCAGGTAGGGGTCGTTGATCAGGCCTTTCCAGCCGATCGTGGTACGCGGCTTTTCAAAATAGACCCGCATCACGATTTCCAGCGTACCGGCATATTTTTCGCGCTGCGCCTTGAGCCGCCGCGCATAGTCCAGTGCCGCCGCCGGATCGTGGATCGAGCAGGGGCCAATCACCACCAGCAAGCGGTCATCGGTGCCGGACATGATGTCATGGATGCGCCGGCGTGTGACGCTGATCAGCGATTCGGCTGCCGTGCCTTGAATCGGAAAGAAGCGGATTAAATGCTCGGGTGGGGGTAACACGGTGATGTCCTTGATGCGTTCGTCGTCGGTCTGACCGGTGCGGTCGGTGGCGTGGGCAACCGGGTTCGCATACCAGGCATCGGTGCTGGCGACAGTGGCTTGTGATTTCATCGTGAGGTTCCTAAATGGTTGAGGACAGAGCCAGCAGACATCCAACATCCGACAAGGTGTTGGGGACAGAGCTGGCCCACTTCGTCGGGCTGCGGTCTGTCCCGCAAGGTCTTGGTTTGTAGCGGCGGTCTGTCGTGCAAGGTTTTAAGTAAAGTCAAAAAGGCATAAAAAAACCGCCGGGGGTGCCGGCGGTTGTTGGAAGATCAGGACGTTTTCTTTGGGTACGTTCAGAACTCTCTACCGCCGCAGGCGCTTGAGAACCAAAAGTAGCTAAAGTAAAACGGGGCTGACTTCATGGCGTCAAATGTAGCACAGTCGACGGCCGTCATCTCCGGCATGAGGGCCTGTGCCACAAGAAAGCCTGTGCCACAAGAAAGCCTGTTCCGGCAAGAGGGTCTGTCATCCCGGACTCGATCCGGGATCCATGGATTGCGGATCAAGTCCGCAATGACAACATGGGTGGCGATGAGAACATGGGTGGCAATGACAACATGGGTGGCGATGAGAACCCAGGGGATCGCAAGCACAAGGTTTCAAGCGGTGCCGCCCACCGTCAAGCCGTCAATGCGCAGGGTCGGCTGGCCGACGCCGACCGGCACGCTCTGGCCTTCCTTGCCGCAGGTGCCGACACCGCTGTCGAGTTTCATGTCGTTGCCGATCATGCTGACGCGGGTCAGGGCGTCCGGGCCATTGCCGACGATGGTGGCGCCCCGGACCGGGTACAGAATTTTGCCGTTCTCGACCCAATAGGCTTCGCTCGCCGAGAAGACGAATTTGCCCGAAGTAATGTCCACCTGGCCACCGCCGAAGTTGCTGGCGTACAGGCCTTTTTTGATGCTGGCAATGATTTCCTTCGGGTCCTTGTCGCCGCCCAGCATATAGGTGTTGGTCATGCGCGGCATCGGGACACAGGCATAGCTTTCGCGCCGCCCGTTGCCGGTGGTCGCGACGCCCATCAAGCGCGCGTTCATGGCATCCTGAATGTAGCCTTTGAGGATGCCGTCCTCAATCAGCACGTTGCGCTGACTGGCGTTGCCTTCATCGTCCACATTGAGTGAGCCGCGACGCTCCGCCAGGGTGCCGTCGTCCAGCACGGTGACGCCTTTGGCCGCCACGCGCTCCCCCGTGCGGCCGCTGAACGCGCTGGAACCCTTGCGGTTGAAGTCGCCCTCCAAGCCATGGCCGATTGCCTCATGCAGCAAAATACCGGGCCAACCGGGGCCCAGTACCACGGTCATTTCACCCGCCGGAGCGGCACGCGCCTCCAGATTGGTCAGCGCAGCATGCACCGCCTCGTCCACATACTGGCCGATCCGTGCCGGGTCAAAATAGGCCAGGCCAAAGCGCCCGCCGCCGCCGGCAGAGCCCATTTCGCGGCGGCTCTTTCCGCCAATGATCTGCTCAGCGATGACGGTCACCGACAAGCGCACCAGCGGTCGCACATCGGCCGCGAGCGTGCCATCGGCACGCGCCACCAGCACCACATCGTATTCGCTGGCCAGGCCCGCCATGACCTGTGCCACGCGCGGGTCCTTGGCGCGTGCCAGACGCTCCACGGTTCCCAGCAAGGCAACCTTGCTGGCGCTGTCCAAAGTGGCAATCGGGTCCAGGCCCGGGTACAGCGAGCGAGCACGCGCCACTTTTGTTGCGCTGCGGGCACGCCCGGCCTGCGCCGCGCTGGAAATGGTTCGAACCGTGCGGGCTGCATCCAGCAGCGAGGCCTCGGAGATGTCGTCGGAATAGGCAAACGCCGTCTTCTCGCCACTGACGGCACGCACGCCGACACCTTGATCGATGCTGAAGGAGCCGGTTTTGACTATGCCCTCTTCCAGGCTCCAGCCCTCGGAGCGGGTGTACTGGAAGTAAAGATCGGCTTCGTTGACCCGGTGCGCCTTGATTTCCGCCAGAGCCCGGGTCAAGTGGGATTCGTCCAGGCCGAAAGGCGTGAGCAACAGGGACTTGGCGATGGCCAAGCGTTCAATGGTGGGTTCGCGAGAGATCATGCTTGATTTTAGTTGAGGACAGAGCTTGTTCACTTCGTGTAACCGCGGACTGTCCCGCAAGTTGGACATCCCGCTATCAGTTGGGGACAGGGCTTGCCCACTGCGTGTGGCCGCGGTCTGTCCCACAAGGTTTCAGGATTGCACCAGCCGTTTCGACTTGGCAATCGACATCAATATCCCCAGCCCCATGCCCAGCGTCGCCATGGCGGTGCCGCCGTAGCTGATGAAGGGGAGGGGTACGCCCACCACCGGCAAAATGCCGCTCACCATGCCCATGTTGACAAAGGCGTAGGTGAAAAATATCAGGGTGATGCTGCCCGCCAGCAGCCTTGAAAACAAGGTCGGCGCTTCCAGTGCAATGGTCAGACCGCGCAGGATCAGGAAGCCAAAGACGCCGATCAGCAGCAGATTGCCAAAGAGACCGAACTCCTCGGAAAAAGCAGCAAATATGAAGTCGGTGGTGCGCTCGGGTATGAACTCCAGATGGGTCTGCGTGCCTTGCATGAAGCCCTTGCCCCAGAAGCCACCGGAGCCAATCGCGATCATGCCCTGGATGATGTGAAAGCCCTTGCCCAGGGGGTCACGGGTGGGGTCCAGCAAGGTGCAGATGCGTTGCTGCTGGTAATCGTGCAAAACCGGCCAGCGCACGCCTTCGGCACACAATTGCGGTTCAAAACCAACCACCAGTGCGACACCCAGCACGCCCAGCAGCAGCGGCGGCAAGATCCACTTCCAGGACAGGCCGGCGAAAAAAATAATCGACAGGCCGGCCGACAGCACCAGAATCGCGGTGCCCAGGTCGGGCTGGCGCACGATCAGGGCGATCGGCAGCGCCAGCAACGCCGCGGCGACTGCAAAGTCGAGCGGGCGCAACTGGCCTTCGCGCTTCTGAAACCACCAGGCCAGCGTCAGCGGCACGGCGATCTTCAGGATTTCACTGGGCTGGATGGTGACGCCTACATTGAGCCAGCGCCGCGCGCCCTTTTTGGTGACGCCAAAAATCGCCACGGCAATCAGCAGCGTCACGCCGGCGACGTACAAGGGCAGCGCCAGCGACATCAGCCGTTGCGGCGGAATCTGCGCCACGACGAACAAAATGGTGCCGGCCAGCAGCATGTTGCGGCCATGATCCTCAAACCGGGTGCCCTGGTCATAGCCGGACGAATACATGGTCAGCAAGCCGATGCAAGCGAGCAAAAAGACGGCAAATGCCAGCGGGCCGTCAAAGCCGCGAAACCAGGGCGTCAGGCGCTGCCAGAGCGATGGGTTTTTAAATACGACTGCCATGGCCCGATTATCCCTTGCCACGCCGATCCGGCTGTTGGCGCCACTATGATGCGGCCATGTCACTTCAGCCACCGATCACCCATCTGCTTTACCTGCATGGTTTTCGCTCCTCACCGCAGTCAAAGAAGGCCAGCCTGATGGCGCGCCACATGGCCACCCGGCACCCCAGCGTGACCTGGTGGTGCCCGCAACTGCCGCCCTCGCCACGGCAGGCCATGGCCGGGGTGCTGCGGGGTATTGCCGACTGGCCGCGCGTCAGCATGGCAGTGGTCGGCTCTTCGCTGGGCGGGTTTTACGCGACCTGGGTGGCGCAGACCACTGGCTGCCGGGCGGTGCTGCTCAATCCGGCGGTTGATCCGGCACGCGATCTGCAAACCTACATCGGCGAGCAAAGTAACTGGCACGACCCGACCCAGCGTTTCTTCTTCCGCAGCGAATTCGTCCAGGAGTTGCGCGATCTGGCGCTGCCGGAACTGACGCAAGCGCAGCGTTACATGGCGGTGATTGCCAAAGGCGACGAGTTGCTGGACTGGCGCGAAATGCATGCGCGCTACGCCGGCGCCCACATCCACCTGCTCGAAGGTGGCGACCACGCCCTGAGCGACTTTGAGTCGCACCTGCCGGCCGTCATGGCGTTTCTGGGGCTGGACTGAAACCGGTCGGATTGAGTCCGGCGCTGCCGCGCCTCCTTTGCTGGGACAATGCGGTCTATGTTTTTATTGTTTGAAGAAACCGGGAAATTCATGGCCGGCCGGGTGCTGTCAGAAGCGGAGTCGTCGGCGCAGGTCGAGCTCGACAGCGGCAAGCGCGTCAAGGTCAAGGCCGCCAACATCTTGCTGAAGTTCGAGAAACCGTCGCCGGCGCAATTGCTGGCGTCGGCGCAAGCCATCAGCCAATCGATTGAGCTGGAGCTGGCCTGGGAGTTTTCGCCCGATGAAGAGTTTGGTTTTGCCGAGCTGGCGCGCGAGTATTTCAGCAGCAGCGCCAGCAAGGAAGCCACGCTGGAACAGCAGGCCGGTACGCTGTTGCGTCTGTTTGAGGCGCCGCACTACTTTCGTCGCGCCGGCAAGGGGCGCTTCCGCAAAGCGCCAGCTGACATCATTGCCCAGGCGTTGGCGGCGATCGAAAAAAAGAAGCAGATTGCGTTGCAGACCGAGCAGTGGGTCAAGGAACTGAGCCAGGGCATTTGTCCGCCGCCGGTGCGCGATCAGCTTTACAAGATATTGTTCAAACCGGACAAGAATGCAGCCGAATACAAAGCCGTGGTGGAGGCGTCGCGCGCCACCCACCTGGGCGTGCTGGAGTTGCTGGTCAAAGCCGGGGCCATTGATTCACCTTACCAGTTTCACTGGCGCCGCTTCCTGCTGGAGAACTTTCCCAAGGGCACCGGTTTTGCCAAGTTGGAGGCGCCGCCGATCCGCGACGAACTGCCCCTGTCGACGGCGCGAGCGTTCTCCATCGACGATTCGGCCACCACCGAGATCGACGACGCACTCTCGGTGCAAGGCCTGGGCTCCGGCACCATCCGCCTGGGTATCCACATTGCGGCACCGGGCCTGGCCATCGTGCCCGGCAGCGCTATCGACCTGATCGGCCGGGCTCGCTTGTCCACCGTCTACATGCCGGGCTACAAGGTCACCATGCTGCCCGACGAGGTGGTGCAGAGTTACACGCTGCAAGAGGGGCGCGATTGCCCGGCGGTATCCCTGTACCTCACGCTGGACGAGGCCACCCTGGAGATCAAGGCCAGCGAGACCAAGCTGGAGCGGGTCCACATCGGCGCCAATCTGCGGCACGATCAGCTCGATACGGTGGTGACCGAAGAGTGGCTGGAGGATCCGGCTTTTTCACACCAGATGGACCCCCAGCCCTTACAGCACAAACGCCCGCAGCTGTCATTTTTATACCGGCTGGCCAAGCATCTGAAAGCCGGGCGCGAACGGGTGCGCGGCAAGCCAGAGACTTTCAATCGGCCGGATTACAACTTCAGGTTGGTGGGCAACGACGGTGCCGAACCGCAAGGCAATGAGCAAGTCAGCATCAGCGTGCGCCAGCGTGGCGCGCCGCTGGACCTGATCGTCTCCGAGGCCATGATCCTGGCCAACAGCACCTGGGGCAACTGGCTGGCCGAGTTGGGCGTGCCGGCCATTTACCGCAGCCAGGCTTCGCTACTGCCGGGCGTCAAGGTGCGCATGGGCAGCAAAGCCCTGCCGCATGCCGGCATCGGCGTCAAGAGCTACGCCTGGAGCAGTTCGCCGCTGCGTCGCTACACCGATCTGGTGAACCAGTGGCAAATCATTGCCTGCGCCCGCCATGGCAAGACGGCGGCCCTGGTGGCGCCGTTCAAGCCCAAGGACGCCGACCTGTTTTCCATCATCTCCAGCTTCGACGCTGCTTATTCGGCCTACAACGCTTACCAGGGGGCGATGGAACGCTTCTGGACGCTCAAGTACTTGCAACAAAACAACATCACTGAAATCACCGCCACCGTGTTCAAGGAGAACATGGTGCGCTCCGACGAACTGCCGCTGGTACTGCCGGTGGTGGGTGCGCAGGGTCTGCCGCGCGGCGCGCGCTTGCGCGTCAAGCTGGGTGCCATTGACGAGGTGACGCTGGATGTCGGTGGCACCGTGCTGGCGCGCCTGGACAGCGTGCCGGCGACTGAAAATGCGATGGGCGATGCTGTCGGGGACGAGGAGGAGGACGAAAGCGCCGCCGCCGGCCCGATTGCGATTGCCGTCGACCTGCGCGAGAACGACAGCGCAGCCGCTACCCCCGGCAGCGATAATCCAGCCCCGTGAACCTGCGGTCTTTCAGCACTCTCCAGCTCGCACTCGGCGTCTCCATCGCCGTGCATGGCGCGCTGCTGACGGTGCGCTTTGTCGACCCCGAAGCCTTCAACCGGGTCTTTGAGGACACGCCACTGGAAGTCATCCTGGTCAATGCCCGTACCAGCGAGCGCCCCGACAAGGCGCTGGCCATCGCCCAGGCCGCCATGGCCGGTGGCGGCGAGGCCGAGCGCGGGCGTGCCACCAGTCCCCTGCCGCCGGCCCCGCTGGCTGAAGTGGGTGACCAAACCGAGGCCCAGGTAGCGCGTCAATTGCAGCAGTTGCAGGAGCAACAGAATCTGCTGCTGGCGGAGGTCAAGGCCAGGCTGGCGGCGTTGCCCCCATCCGACCCCAGCCAGCCCAGCAATGCTGCGCCGGACCAGGTGCAGCGCGAAGAAATGCGGCGCCAATTGAGCAAGCTGCTGGCCGAGATAGAGCGGCGTATCAAGCTGGAGAACACGCGCCCGCGTAAGCGCTACATCAGCCCCGCCACCCGCGAAGAGGTGTATGCGATCTATTACGACCGGTTGCGCCGTCGCATCGAAGACAAGGGTACCGAAAACTTTCCCGAGGCGGCCGGCAGGAAGTTGTATGGAGAATTGACGATGGGCATCACCGTCAATTTCGATGGGCGGATTCACCAGATCGAGATTGTCGAAAGCTCCGGCAACCGGGCACTCGACCGGCGTGCCGCGGCCATCGTCAAAAGCGCGGCGCCGTTCGGCCGCTTCAATGCGGCGATGCGGCGTCAAGCCGAGCAGATCTGGGTCGTCTCGCGCTTCAAATTCACGCGCGACGAAACGCTGGAAACCTTACTCACGGCACATTGACCATGTCCATCGATCTCTATTGCGTGCTGGGAAACCCGGTGGAGCACAGCCGCTCGCCGTGGATTCAGGCCCGCTTTGCCGAACTCACCGGCCAGACCCTGCTCTATGGCAAGCGACTGGTTCCACTCGATGGCTTCGTGCCGGCGGTGCGCGCTTTCATTGCCGAAGGTGGCCGTGGCTGCAACGTCACCGTGCCCTTCAAATTCGAAGCGGCGGCGCTGGCCGACCATTGCAGCGACCGTGTGGCGCTGGCCCAGGCCGCCAACACCTTGACTTTCCGGGATGGCGCCATCCTGGCCGACAACACCGACGGTGTCGGGCTGGTCAATGACATTCAGCGCAACGCCGGTTTTGACTTGAGCGGGCGCGATCTGCTGCTGCTGGGGGCCGGCGGAGCGGCGGCCGGTGTGCTGGGCCCGCTGCTGCTGGCGCGGCCGGCCAGCATCACCGTGGCCAACCGCAGCGGGTCCAAGGCCGCGACCCTGGTGGCGCGCCATGGGGTGCTCGCGGCGGCGCAAGAAACGCAACTTTTTTGCTGCGGCTTGTCGGAGCTGTCCGGAAGTTTCGATGTTGTCATCAATGCCACGGCCAGTAGCCTGGGCGGTGGCGCCATACCGGTGGCCGGCAGCACCCTCAAGCCCGCTGCCCTGGCTTACGACCTGATGTACGGGACTGCCGCGCAAGGCTTCATGCGCTGGGCGGTCGAGCAGGGCGCCAGCGCGCGTGACGGCCTGGGCATGCTGGTGGAACAGGCGGCCGAGGCGTTTTTGATCTGGCGCGGCGTGCGCCCACCGGCGCAGCAGGTGCTCTCGGAGTTGCGCCTGACGATGCGGGGCACCGCATGAGGACCTCCGGATTGGCCCCCGCGGCTGGCGCGCTGGCGACTGTCATCCCGAACCCCGGATCGGAGTCCGGGGCAGGCCCGATCCGGACCGTCATCCCGGACTCGATCCGGGATCCATGGATTGCGGATCAAGTCCGCAATGACAGCCTTTGAAGCCCTTTGTACGCTGGCTCGGTTTGCTGGCAGTGGCGGCTGTCGCCTTGCAGCTTTTCTTTGTCCTGCGGATCGCCGCCATGGCGCTGCTGGACCCCCAGTCGACCGCCTTCCAACGTTCCGAAGCCTGGCGCCTGCGGCTGGAGAAGGGCCGCTTGCCGTGGCGCCAGCAGTGGCGGCCCTACGAACAAATCTCCGACAAGCTCAAGCAGGCCGTGATTGCCAGTGAAGACGATGGTTTCAGCCGGCACGATGGGGTCGACTGGGACGCGCTGGAAAAGGCTTGGCAAAAGAATGCCAGGGCCGAGGCCCAGGTGGCGAAAACACAGGCCGGGAAAAAAGCCGGTGCTGCCAAGGCCAACAGCAAACCAGTGCGTTCACCGAAAGTGGTGGGTGGCTCCACCATCACGCAACAACTGGCCAAAAATTTGTTCCTGACCGGCGAGCGCACCCTGCTGCGCAAGGGCCAGGAACTGGTTTTGACGCTGGCGCTGGAGACCTTGCTGAGCAAGCAGCGCATTCTGGAGATTTACCTCAACAGCGTCGAGTGGGGGGAGGGCGTTTTTGGCGCCGAAGCAGCGGCGCAGCACTATTTTCACAAATCGGCGTCGGAACTGAGCGCACTGGAGGCGGCCCGGCTGGCCGTCATGCTGCCGCGCCCCAAGTATTTTGAGAAGCTGCCCAACTCCAGCTATCTGGCCGAGCGCGCCGGCGTGATTGCCAACCGCCTGGCTGGCGCCGAATTGCCCTGAGTGGGCGTCGCAGGTCTTTCGCGTCTTGATGACGGCAAGGACACGCCCAATCCAATTATCATAGTCTTCATGCGTGCCAAGTTGATGAGTTACTTCCTGCTCGGTTTGATCCGGGTTCTGACCGGATCGCAGGCCCGCTGGTACGGCTGCCCGCCCAAGGCCGAGCAACGCATTTACTTCGCCAACCATCAAAGCCATGCCGATCTGGTGATGATCTGGGCCGCCCTGCCGAAGGAGTTGCGCGCCACCACCCGCGCCATTGCGGCCAGGGACTACTGGACCAAGACCCCGTTCAAGCAATGGATCACGACCGCGGTCTTCAACGTCATTTATGTCTCGCGCGAGCGCAGCGCCGACGAAGACCCGCTGGAGCCCCTGTTCGAGGCGCTGGAGCATGGCGACTCCATCATCCTGTTCCCCGAAGGCACGCGCGGCAACAAGGACGAACCGCAGGTCTTCAAGGCCGGGCTGTACAACCTGGCTGTCAAGTTTCCGGCGGTCGAACTGGTGCCGGCCTGGATCAACAATGTGCAGCGCGTCATGCCCAAGGGTGAGGTGGTGCCGGTGCCGGTGCTGTGCTCGGTCACCTTCGGCGCCCCGCTTCATTTGCTGCCGGGTGAGGAGCGGCGCGCTTTTCTGGAGCGTGCGCGCAACGCCGTCATGGCACTGCGCGACGTGTAAGCACGATGTACCAGTTTCTGAAAAATCTTAACCCCAACCAACAGGTAGGAGCCTTGTTCATCCTGGTGTTTGGCCTGTTGCTGCTGGCCAGTGTCGCCGCCGTGTTGTTGTCCATGCGCGAATTCGGCGACAGCCCCAAGGCGCAGCGCCAGCGCAGTGACCTGCACAACTTCGAAGGCGTACTCAGAACCAGTTGGCTCATCATGCTGGTGTTCTGGGTCGGCTGGCTGGCTGGCGACTGGGTCGCACTGACGCTGTTTGGTCTGGTGTCTTTTTTTGCGCTGCGTGAATTCATGACTTTGTCGGTGACCCGCCGCGGCGACCACCGCAGCCTGGTGCTGGCATTTTTTGTCGTGCTGCCGCTGCAGTACGCGTTGGTCGGCAACGAGTTGTTCAACCTGTTCACCGTCTTCATTCCGGTCTATGTGTTTCTGGCGATCCCGGTGGTCAGCGCGCTGGCCAACGACCCGCAGCGCTTCCTGGAACGCAATGCCAAATTGCAATGGGGCATCATGGTCTGCATCTACGGCATGAGCCATGTGCCGGCTTTGCTGCTGCTCGACTTTCCCGACTATGACAAGAAGAACGCGTTTCTGGTTTTCTTTCTGGTGCTGGTGGTGCAGACCAGCATGATCGCCCAGCACCTGGCCTCGCGCCGGCTGCAAAAAGCCCCGGCGGCAGCGGCCATCAGCCAGAGTTTCAACTGGCCCAGTTGGTGGATCGGCATCGCCGTTGGCAGCCTGCTGGGCGCCTTGCTGGCCGGCATTACTCCTTTTGTGCCGGGGCAGGCTTTTGCGCTGTCCTTTATTGCCTGTGTCGCCGGGTCGTTCGGGCACCTGGTCATGAAAGCCCTCAAGCGCGACCGCGGCATCCCGATCTGGCGCGGTCAGGGCAGCGCCGTAACCGGTGCTGCTGGGCTGCTGGACCGGGTCGATGCGCTGTGCTTTGCCGCACCCGTCTTCTTTCATTCGGTGCGCTGGTATTTTGGGCTTTAGGGATGCTCTGCATAACTCGCGCATGAGAATTCTTGGTATCGACCCTGGTCTGCGCACCACCGGCTTTGGTCTGATCGACGTCGATGGCGCGGAGCTGACTTATGTGGCCAGCGGCACCATCAGCACCACCCAGCTGGAAAAAGGCCAACTGCCGGCGCGCCTGAAGGTTTTATTCGACGGCGTCAAAGAGGTCATAACGCGCTACCAGCCCGATTGCGCCTCGGTCGAAATCGTCTTCGTCAATGTCAACCCACAATCGACCTTGTTGCTGGGTCAGGCCCGCGGTGCCTGCGTCACCGCATTGGTGTCCACCGATTTGCCGGTGGCCGAATACACCGCGCTGCAAATGAAGCAGGCGGTGGTTGGTTACGGCCGCGCCGACAAGACCCAGGTACAGGAGATGGTGCGCCGCCTGCTGACCTTGCCGGGACTCCCTGGCTCCGACGCCGCCGACGCCCTGGGTCTGGCCATCACCCACGCCCACGCCGCCAAGGCACTGGCCCGCCTGGCGCGGGCCGATGGCCAGATTGGCGCCGGGAGCGGCAAGTACAAGGCCGGACGCAGCCGCTGAGGCGCCTGTTTTGTCCAGTAAGATGTGTGCTTGATTTCGTCACTTCAAGCAACTTAAGGGACACTCATGAGTCAGACAAGCTGTACCCACATTCGCACCGTCGCCCTGGTCGGGCACGGTGCCGCCGGCAAGACCACCCTGGCCGAGAGTCTTCTGGCCGCCAGCGGGGCCATCAAGAGCCGAGGCTCGGTTGAAAAGGGCAACACCGTTTGCGACTTCGATCCAATCGAAAAAGAACTTGGCCATTCCCTGCAAGCCTCCCTGGTCAGTTTCGACTGGAGCGGCAGCCAGATTCACCTGATAGACACGCCCGGCTACCCGGACTTTGCCGGCCAGTCGATGGGTGCGTTGGCGGCGGTCGATACCGCGCTGGTGGTGATCAATGCACAGACCGGGATCGAACTGGCCACCGAGCGCATGTTCACGCTGGCCGGCGAACGCGGCTTGTGCCGCATGCTGGTGGTCAACAAGATCGATGCCGATAACGTCGATTTGCCGGCGCTGGTGGCGGAGATTCGTGAACGCTTCGGCAAGCAATGCCTGCTGCTGGACCTGCCCACGCACAACGGGCAAGACGTGGTGGAACTGCTGGGCCATGAAGACGGCGAGAGCGATTTTGCCTCCATCGCGGCAGCGCACCGCAGCCTGATCGACCAGATCGTGGAAGAAGACGACAGTCTGATGGCGCGCTACCTTGAAACCGGCGCCGACCCCAGTCTGGAGGAATTGCATGCGCCGTTCGAGCGTGCCTTGCGCGCCGGCCATCTGATCCCTATCCTGTTCGTGTCGGCCCGCACCGGCGCCGGTATACCGCAATTGCTGGACGCGCTGGTACGGCTGGCGCCGAATCCGGCCGAGGGCAACCCGCCACCGTTCTACCGTGGCGAGCCTGGCGCCGAGCCGCAAGCCTTCCAGGCCCAACCCGATGACGAACTGCACGTGCTGGCGCATGTGTTCAAGGTGGTGATCGACCCGTTCATTGGCAAACTGGGCGTTTTCCGGGTGCACCAGGGCACCATCCGGCGCGACGCGCAACTGTTCGTCGGCTCCGCCAAACGCCCGTTCAAGGTCGCCCATCTGTACCGTTTGCAGGGCAAGGACCACGTCGAAGTGGATCAACTGGTGCCGGGTGACATCGGTGCGGTTGCCAAGGTCGACGAGATTGAATTCGACTGCGTGCTGCACGATTCGCACGATGAAGACGACATTCATCTCAAGCCGCTGGCGTTCCCGCAGCCGATGCACGGCCTGGCGGTGCAGACGCGACGCAAGGGTGACGAGCAGCGTCTGTTCGACATTCTGCACAAGCTCGAACTGGAAGATCCCTGCTTCAAGATCGAGCGCCATCCCGGCACCAACGAAACCGTGATCCGTGGACTCGGCGAAATGCACTTGCGGGCCAAGCTCTCGCGCATGCAGCAGCAGTACAAGATGGAACTCGACACCAGCGCGCCGCAAATCGCCTACCGTGAAACCATCACGGCCAACGCCGAAGGTCACTGCCGGCACAAGAAACAAAGCGGTGGTGCCGGCCAGTTTGGTGAGGTGATGCTGCGCGTCGAACCGCTGGCGCGCGGCACCGGTTTCGAATTTGTCGACATCGTCAAGGGCGGTGCCATTCCCGGTGTCTTCATGGCGGCGGTGGAGAAAGGCGTGCATCAGGCGCTGGCCGAGGGCGTGGTGGCCGGTTACCCCTTGCATGATCTGCGGGTCACGGTGCATGACGGCAAGACTCACGCCGTCGACGGTAAGGATATTGCCTTTACCGCCGCCGGGCGCAAGGCCACCATCGATGCGGTGCGGCAAGCGCGCCCGATTGTGCTGGAGCCGCTGGTCAATATCGAGGTGCTGGCGCCCGAGGCCACCATCGGCGACCTCACGGGTGACCTTGCCAGCAAGCGCGGCCAAGTGACCGGCACGCAACCGCGGCCGGCCGCGGCGGTGGCCATCAGCGCCGTGATTCCGCTGGCCGAGTTGGGCGACTACCAGGGCCGCCTGAAGTCGCTGACCGGCGGCGAGGGTTCCTACAGCATCGAGTTCTCGCACTACGCGCCGGTACCCGACGCCACCCAGCAGCACCTCGCCAGCAAGTTCAAGGCCGTCAACCTGGACGATGAGCAGTCGGGCGGACCCGCTCGATGAGCCGCTTTCTGCTTGCCTATTCGACCACCGACGGCCACACGGTACGGATCTGCGAGCGCTTGCGCCAAGTCATCGAGCAGCAAGGGCACAGCGTAACGGTGGTTGCGCTGGCGCAGGCCGAGGCGCTCGACTTGCCGGCTTTTGACAGCATCGTCATCGGCGCCAGCATCCGCTACGGCAAACACCAGCCGCAGGTGGCGCAGTTCATCAGCCGCCATCAGGCCTTGCTGGAGGGCAAGGCGAATGCATTTTTTACGGTCAACATCGTGGCCCGCAAACCGGAGAAAAACCGGCCCGGGACCAACCCCTACCTGATCAAATTCCTGCGCCAGATCAGCTGGAAACCGAAACTGCTGGAGGTCTTCGCCGGCAAGCTGGACTATCCGCGCTACCGCTTTTTTGACCGTCTCATGATCCGCTTCATCATGCTCATGACGAACGGCCCGACCGATCCCAAGGCTGTCATCGAGTTCACCGACTGGCAGCAGGTCGAGGCCTTTGGCCGCCAGTTAAGCGAAACGACGAAATGACCTGAGGCCTGGCTCAGGGCTTGGCCTTCTGCGCCAGACCGAGACCGCCTTTGGTACGCGCATCGGCAATTTCAGCTTCCACCTGCTTGGCGTCAGGCGACCCCGGTGGCAGTACCGTCAGCACTTTTTCCCAATGCGCCACCGCTTGCGCATAGTCGGCGCGCCGGTAGGCGGCAGTGCCGGCCAGCATCAAGGCCACCGGATGCTTCGGGTTCAAGACCAGTGCCTTGTTCACCAGCGCCAGTGGTCGGCCCTCGATGTTGCCGGAGCGCGTGGCCAACAAGTCGGCATACTGGGTCAGCAGCTCGGCGTCGGTGTCGATCAGCTTGCCGGCCTTGCCATACGCCTGCTCCGCTTCCGCCAGGCGTCCCTGCACCTTGTAGGCGCGCCCCAGCCGTATCCAGCCCGGCAGATCTTCCGGGTTGGCTTTCAGGCGCGCCGCCAGGCCGTCTATCATCTGGTTGATCTTTTCCGGCGTCATGGCCGGCGCCGCGGCCGGGTCCACCGGCGGCAGTTTACCGGCGTCGGCACCAGCGCCGGTGCCGCCAGGCTTGGCACCCGGCGCCGCCTTGGCAGCGGCGGTCGGCAGACCGGCCTTGGCGCGTGCATCGGCAATATCGGCTTCCACTTGCTGGGCGTCCGGCGAACCCGGGTCCAGCACCGTCAACAGCTTCTCCCATTGCTTCACGGCCAGCGCGAAGTCGGAGCGTCGGTAGGCGGCAACGCCCGACATCATCAAGCCCATCGGATGCTGCGGGTTCAGCGCCAGCGCCTTGTTGACCAGTTCCAGCGGCTTGCCTTCGATGTCGTTGTTGGCACGCACCGCCAGCAGGTCGGCGTAGTCGACCAGCAAGTCCGGCTCGGTGTTGACCAGGTTGCCGGCCTTCACAAAGGCCTGCTCGGCCTCGGCGAAACGTCCCATCACCTTGTAGGAGCGTGCCAGCATGGCCCAGCCCTTCGGGTTGTCCGGATTGGCCTTCAGGCGCGCCGCCAGCGTGTCGACCATGGTCGCGACCTGGTCGTTGTTGGCCTTTTGCGCCGCCACCGGGTCGATCGCGGCCGGCGTGCCCAGCCACCAGTACATGCCACCGGCCCCCAGTGGCAACAGCAGTGCGATCGCGGCGGCGGTGCGCCGTCCGCTCCAGAAACCGGTGCTGGCTGGCGGCGGCAGGGCTGCCGAGTCGGCCGTGTCGTCCAGCAGACGCAACTGCAATTCATCGCGGCTGGCTTCGTAATCGGTGGCGGTGAGGACGCCGCGCGCGACGTCGCGTTCCAGGGTCTCGAGTTGATCGCGGTAGATGGAAGCGTTCAGGCGTTCGCTGGAGACTCCGGCCCGGGCGGCCGGCCACAGCAGCGGGCGCACCAGCCAGGCCAGTGCCAGCACCGTCAACAATACCGCAATTGCTATAAAGACTGTCATGAGGGGAGTTCCGTATCTTTGAGAAGAGACTGGGCTTTTTGCCGCTGCTCCGGATCGAGCGCCGGCGGCTGCTTGCGGCCTTGACCGCGGCGCACCATGCGCACCAGGAAAAACAAGCCGCCTAGCAGCAGTAAAAACGGGCCAAACCAGAGCAGCCAGGTGGTCGGCTTCATGGGCGGACGGTAGCGCACGAAGTCGCCATAGCGGCTGACCATGTATTCCATGATTTCGGCATCGGTCTTGTTGGCCTTGATCAGGGTGCGCAGCTCACGGCGCAAATCCTGCGCCAGATCGGCGCGCGAGCCGGCCAGCGATTCGTTCTGGCAGACCAGGCAGCGCAACTCCTCCGAAATGGCAATCATGCGTTGCTCCACCACCGGATCCTCGGCCAGCGGTATGGCCTCGCCGGCATGGGACGAGAGGGCGCATTGCAGCGCCAGGATAAGGGCCAGCCAATATTTCATTTTTGCAGCTCCCGCACCAAGGGAATAATTTTGTCGCGCAGCGCTTCTTCCGTCACCGGGCCAATCTGCTTGTAGCGGATGATGCCCATCTTGTCGATCAGGAAACTCTCGGGCACGCCATAGACGCCGAAGTCGATGCCGATGCGCCCGTCCTTGTCGGTGATGGAGAGGTCATAGGGGTCGCCAAAGCGGGCCAGCCATTTCAGCCCTTCCGTGTTTTGATCCTTGTAGTCAAGACCGACCACGGGAATCGTCTTGGTCTTGGCAAACTCCATCAGGATCGGATGCTCCTGGCGGCAGGCGACGCACCAGGAGGCCCAAGTATTGAGTAGCCAGACTTTCCCCAGCATGTCCTTGCCGGAAAACTGCTGCTCCGGCGCCTGCAGGCGCGGCGCGGTAAAGGCGGGCGCCGGCTTGCCGATAAAGGGCGACGGAATTTCGTGCGGATCACGGGTCAGGCCAATCGCCAGAAAGACCACCAGGACGGCAAAAATCCCGAGCGGAATCAATGCCTTCTTGTTCATGCCGGCACTCCCTTGGCGTGGCTTGGCGCCGTGCTCGCCAGGGCTTTACGGCGGTAGCGGCGGTCCAGCGCCGCCATGGCACCGCCCAAGGCCATCAGCAGGCAGCCGACCCAGATCCAGGTGACAAAGGGCTTGTGGTAAACCCGCATCGCCCAGGCCGGAGTGGGACCGTCCTCCAGCCGCTCGCCCAATGCCACGTAGACGTCGCGCACCAGGTTGCTGTCGATGGCGGTTTCCGTCATCGGCATGGTGGACGAGAAATAGGTTCTCTTCTCCGGCTCCAGGGTGCGCAGAACCTTGCCGTTCTTGCTCAGTTCGACCACCCCCCGATCCGCGTTGTAATTGGGGCCCGGCACCTCGCCGATGCTGGTCAGGCGGAAGGTGTAGCCGGCCACTTCAACGGTGTCGCCAATCGCCATGCGCACGTCTTTTTCGGTCTCGTAACCCTTCACCATGGTGATGCCCACCACGCACACGGCAATGCCGATGTGGGCCAGGTGCATGCCCCAATACGAGATCGGCGTGGCCCGCCAGTTGGCGGTGTCCTTGAGTTGACGGTAGATCTGTTGCAGCGACGACAGCACGATCCAGTACACCAGCGTCAGGCTCAAGGCCACCAGGGCCGACCAGGGACCGGCCAGCAGGGGCGTGGCGCAGCCCAGCAAGACCGAAAGAATGGCCACCGGACGCAGTTTGCGGCCCAGTTCGGCCAGGCTGTCGTTCTTCCAGCGTGCATAAGTGCCCAGCACCATGAACAGCAAGACCGGCAGCATGATGGGCGCAAACACCGAATTGAAGTAGGGCGGTCCGACCGACAGCTTGCCCAGGTTGAGTGCATCCACGATCAGCGGGTACAGCGTGCCCAGCAGCACGGCCGCCGCGGCCGTCGTCAGCAACACGTTGTTGACCAGCAAAAAGGTTTCGCGCGAGACCATCGCAAAAGCGCCGCCGGAGCGCACCTTGCCGGAGCGCAGGGCGAACAGGGTCAGCGAGCCGCCCACCACAGCCGACAGGAACAGCAGGATGAAGATGCCGCGCTTGGGGTCGGTGGCAAAAGCATGCACCGAGGTCAGGACGCCGGAGCGCACTAGGAAGGTTCCCAGCAGGCTGAGCGAAAAGCCGATGATGGACAGCATGATGGTCCAGCTTCTGAACAGTCCGCGTTTTTCCGTCACCGCCAGGGAATGCATCAGCGCCGTGCCGATCAGCCAGGGCAGGAAGGAGGCGTTTTCCACCGGGTCCCAGAACCACCAGCCGCCCCAGCCCAGTTCATAGTAAGCCCACCAGGAACCCATGGCGATGCCAATGGTCAGGCAAATCCAGGCGGCGGTGGCCCAGGGGCGCGTCCAGCGCGCCCAGGCGGCATCCAGCCGACCGTTGAGCAGGGCGGCAATGGAAAAAGCAAAAGGCACGGCCATGCCGACATAACCCATGTACAGCATGGGCGGGTGAAACACCAGCCCCGGGTCTTGCAGCAGCGGATTCAGGTCGCGGCCATCGGCCGGGATATCGCTTAGCCGCACAAACGGATTCGAGGTGGTCAGCATGAAGAGCAGGAAGCCGACCGCCACCAGGCTCAGCACGGCCAGCACCCGGGACACCATGACGTCGGGCAACTGGCGGGAAAAAAGCGACACCGCCATCATCCACGAACACAGCATCACCAGCCACAGCAGCAGCGACCCCTCATGGCCGCCCCAGACGCCGGCAATACGGTAGATGTCGGGCAGCTTGGAGTTGGAGTGCTGCGCCACGTACGAGACCGAGAAGTCGTTGGTAAAAAAGGCATAGGTGAGGCAGCAGAAAGACAGGCTTGCCAGCGCCCACAGCGCCTGCGCTCCGGGGCGCGCCAGCGCCATCCAGTCGGAGCGTCCCTGCTGCCCGCCCATCACGCCCAGGGCGCCCAGAGCCAACGCCACAAAGAGGGCGAGAATGAGTGAAAAATGGCCAATTTCAGGAATCATGATCTATCCTCGTCGGTTGGGAACAGAGCCGAGGGCCTGTCCCACAAGATAATTACTTAAGTGACTTGACGGTTTTCTGAAGCTGCGCCTGGTCCAGTGCCTGCTTGGCCTCGGGCGGCATGTAGTTCTCATCGTGTTTGGCCAGCACTTCGGTGGCAGTAAATTTGCCGTCGGCGTCGATCTTGCCTTGCGCCACCACGCCCTTGCCCTCTTTGAACAGGTCCGGCAGGATGCCGGTGTAAGCCACGGCCATGTCCTTGGCGGTATCGGTGACCACAAAGTTGACGGTCAGGTTGTCGCGCTTGACGCTGCCGGGCTTGACCAGGCCGCCAATCCGGAAGGTCCGGTTCTTGGGCGCCTCGCCCGCTGCCACCTGGGTCGGCGAGAAGAAAAACACCAGGTTGCTCTGAAAGGCATTGAGCACCAGATAGGCCGCAACACCCAGTGCAGCCAGGCCGCCGACGATGATGGCGGCACGTTTGTGACGAGGCTTCATGACGAGTTTCTTTCCGACAGTAGTTCACTGCGCAAGTTGCGCAGAATGTTTTTCCGCTGGGCCCGCAGCAGCAGCACTTCGCCGGCCACCACCACCGCGGTCAAGCCGAAGCTGCCCCAGACATAGAAGGCGTAGCCGCCCATGGCGAAAAATTCCGAAACGCTATTCCACTGCATGTTTCACCCACTCCGTATGACGTTCACGGTCAAGAATAATGTTGCGTATCCGCAGCAAGGCGATGGTGATGGCGTACATCCAGCAAGCCACCACCATGATCAGCATGCCCGACAACATGGTGCTGGCCATGGTCGGGGATTTGGTCAGGGAGACCGAGGCGCCCTGGTGCAAGGTGTTCCACCACTTGACTGAAAAATAGATGATGGGCACGTTCACCACGCCCACCAGGGCCAGCACGGCACAGGCCTTGTCGGCGCGGCGCGGGTCGTCAATGCTGGACTGCAGGGCCAGAAAGCCCAGGTACAAAAACAACAGGATCAACTCGGAAGTCAGGCGCGCATCCCAGACCCACCAGGCACCCCACATCGGTTTGCCCCACAAGGCCCCGGTGGCCAGCGACAGGAAGGCGAACAGGGCGCCGGTAGGGGCCAGCGCCGAGGCCATCATGCCCGACAGCCGGGTGTTGAAGGCCAGGCCGAAGCCAGCCCAGGCGGCCATCACCAGGTAGATGAACATCGACATCTGCGACGCCGGCACGTGGACGAAGATGATGCGGTAGCCTTCGCCCTGCTGCGCATCGGTGGGCGCGACAAAGAACGAAATCCACAAGCCGACCGCTGTCAATACGGTTGCCAGTATTGCAAACCAGGGCCACATGCGGCCGGCCAAGTAATAGAAGTTCTGCGGCGAGGCAAACTTGAACCAGTGAATCGTTTGAGTGTTCATTCCAGGGAAATCCTCAAGGCAGTCTTGGTGGCCAAAGGGGCAAAAAAGGCCGACAGCACCAGCATGGCAGCCAGCAATGACAGGTGGCCGCCAAAACCAAGGCCGGCGGCATCGGCTTCCACTGCGCCGGCGCCAAATATCAACACCGGAATATACAGTGGCAGGATTAACAACGACAGCAATACCCCTGCACCGCGTACGCCCAAGGTCAGGGCCGCGCCAATGCTGCCGATCAGACTCAGGGTCGGTGTGCCCAGCAACAGGGTCAGCATCAAAATGCCCAGTGAGCGCGGCTCCATCCCGAACTGCAAGCCCAGCACCGGCGCCATCAGCACCAGCGGCAGGCCGGACAATAAAAAGTGCGACAGCGCCTTGGCCACCACCAGCAGGCCCAGCGGCGTGCTGGAGAGCGCCATCTGCTCCAGCGAGCCGTCGGCATAGTCGGTCGCAAACAGGCGTTGCAGGGACAGCATGGCCGCCAGCAGGGCGCTGACCCACAGCACGCCCGGCGCCATGCGCAGCAAGAGTGCCGATTCCGGCCCTACGCCCAGCGGGAACAGGCTGGCGATGACGACAAAAAACACCAGCGGCGTCAGCACTTCGCCTTTTTGCCGCATCGCCACCGCCACCTCGCGGCGCAGCACCGCCAGCATGACGCTCGCCATTCCAAGCTTCTTCATGCGCGCAGCTCCAGCAGTTGCGCCGGCACGGAGCCGATGTCCACCAACTGATGGCTGGTCAGAACCGCCAGCCCGCCGCGGCCCAGATGCGCCGCGATCAGGTCGGCCAGCATGCGCACGCCGGCTTCGTCCATCGCCACAAACGGCTCGTCCAGCACCCACAGCCTGGCCTGGCTCAAAGCCAGCCGGGACAGTGCGACGCGACGTTTTTGTCCCTGCGACAAGTGCCTGACCAATTGGCCGCCACGGCCGCGCACGCCAAAGTGGGCCAACACTTCTTGCCTTTGCGCCGCTTCGGTGGCGTTGCCGGCCAGGGCGGCGGTAAAAATCAGGTTCTCGTCAACCGTCATGGACTCCTGCAAGGCGTTCAGATGGCCCAGGTAGCACAGGTCTTCACGGTAGGCCTCGTGCTGCGCGTGAATCGACGTGCCGTTCCAGAGAATTTGGCCCGATTCGATCGGCGCCAGACCGCACACCATGCGCAGCAGACTGGTCTTGCCGACGCCGTTGGCGCCGGTCACATAGAGCCAGCGCCCGGCTCCCAGAACACAATCGATGCCCTGAAAAAGTTGCCGACCCCCCCGACTGCATGCAAGCTTGGAAAATGAGAGAGTTGGCGCAGTTTTCAATTCTGGTCAGGGGTAAAGGGGAACGCCAATTTTACGGCAAGGGTGCTTCCGATTATTGACGTTCATCAAAACTTTACGCCCCTTAATCCTCTGCTTGACACTCGGGAATTCCGAGCTTAATCGTAGTAACTTGTCACAAAAGTTTCAAATGTGCCCTGATCCTTGGCCTCCAACTGCTGCTGTTCCAGCAGCGAAGTTTGCACGCTGGCGACAAATTTGGCGTTGCTGACATCGTCCAGCGGTTGCGCCAGCAATTCGCTGAGGTGCTGCTGCGACAGTTGCAGGGCATAGCTGAAAAATCCGCCATGTTCCCGCGCCCCGGCCAGCACCTGGGCCGAGGGTGTGCTATCGGGTTGATCGATGCGGCCGCGCAAACCTTGCAGCGTGCTGCTGTAGCGCTTGCCGCCGTAGGCCGCGTCCAGCATTTCGGCAAACGGCTGCATGTCGTCGAACAACTCGTGCGCCAGCGGGCGAAACGGCTGCTCGCGGTTGTGCGCCAGCAGTTGCAGGCCGGGCTGGCGGCCGCGGTTGACGACGCGGCGCTTGTTCTCGTCGTTCTCGCTTTGCTCGCGGCTGGTAATGGGCGGGCTGTCGCGGAACAAGCACATCAGCAGCAGCACGTCGGCAAAGGTGCTTTGCTCGGGGGCAATGCCGATGTCGATAAACGGGTTCAGGTCGAACAAGCGCATCTCCACATACTCGACGCCGTAGCGCTGCAGCGCCTTGGCCGGGCGTTCGCCCAGTTTGCCGATGCGTTTGGGGCGCATGCTGGCGTAAAACTCGCTTTCGGTCTGCAGCAGGTTGGCGTTGAGCTGCTTCCAGCGAGCGCCGTCGCGCACGCCCAGTTCCTCATAAAACGGGTCCGGCGTGCGGATCGCCGCTTCCAGTGCCTGGGTGTACTCGGTCAGCGAATTGACGCTGACGCGCAGGTTGGCCTGGGCCCGGTTGTGGTAACCCAGATCGCTCATGCGCAAGCTGGTGGCATACGGGCCGTAGCGGGTGCCGGGAACCAGTTCCGGCAAATCCGATGACTGCCCTTGCAGAAACGATTCGCAGATGGCGGGTGAGGCGCCGAACAGGTAGGGAATCAGCCAGCCGTAGCGCAGAAAATTGCGGATCAGGCCGAAGTAGCGCTGGCTGACAAAATCTTCCAGCTTGCTGCTGCCCAGACAGCAGTCGTTCAGCGCCAGCCAGAAGTCCGTCGGCAGCGACCAGTTGTAATGGGCCCCGGCAATGGTCTGCATCTTGCGGCCGTAGCGCAAACTCAAACCCTCGCGGTAAACGTACTTGAAGCGAGCGGCGTTGGAACTGCCGTAGTCGGCAATCGGAATGTCCTTGTCATCGCCCAGGGCGCAGGGCATGGAGCCGGCCCACATCGTTTCGCCGGCAAGATGCGGCGCCACGTAACGGTGAATGTCGCGCAGAAAGCGCAGCGGAAAGTCCGGGTCCTGCGACGGCGGTGTGATGAATTCCAGCAGCGCCTCCGAGTAGTCGGTGGTGATCCAGGGGTGCGTCAGTTTGGAGCCCAGCGCCAACGGGTGCGGTGTTTTGGCCAAGTGGCCCGCCGCGTCGACGCGCAAGCACTCGCGCTCGAAACCGCGCGTAATGCCGCGCAACACCTGCGCCTGGCCGCTGGTGAAAAATTGCTGGACCGCGTCGCAGCAGGTGAACTTCAACATTGATTCTTGCTTTCTGAAACCTTGCGCGACGGACCGCGGCTAAATGTCAATTATCTGGCGGAAGCGCTAACACCTGGAATTTCTGGAGCCATTTCCATGATAATGACTGCCAACAGCACGAATGAGGCGCATAAATAGACGTCAACGTGAGGTGAGGGAGGGCTCATGCAAAGTTGGCAAGAGGATTTGCTCCGCGCCATTGATGGCGTGCAGTGCGAGCACGCGGCGTTCAAGAAAATAGAAACTGGCGCGCGGGCGCTGGGTTATGAGCATTGCGCCTTTGGGCTGCGCGTTGCACATCCGTTCTCCTGTCCCAAGACCGTTTTCCTGAACTACTACGCTGCGCCATGGTGGACCCGCTACGTCAGCGAGGACTACCTGCGTACTGATTCGACCGTCTTACACTGCCATCGCACCCACATCTCGCTCACTTGGAGTGACAAGGTCTCTGCTTTGGCGCGCCAGTTGCGGGACGAGGCTCAGAATTATGGTCTGCGCGTTGTCTGGACGCGGTCAAGTCTTAATTCGCTTGGCGTCGCCGGCATGCTAACCCTGTCGCGCTCGCACGAAACGCGGTCTCCAGTGGAACTGGCAAGCCACGAAATCGAGTTGCGATGGCTGGTCAACACTGCGCATTTGACCCTGTTCCGGATTTTTTTATCAAGACTCCGGGAGCAACTCCCGCGAGCTTTGACCGGCCGGGAAATTGAGGTCTTGCGCTGGACTGCCGACGGCAAAACCTCTGCCGAGGTGTCGGACATACTTGCGATTTCCGAAAACACCGTCAACTTTCACATCAAGAATGCCGTCGCAAAGTTACAGACCGCGAACAAGACTGCTGCTGTCGCCCGCGCCGCGATGCTTGGCTTCTTGAGCTGACCGGCTATTTCGGCCCCCCAAACCTACCAGAGTTGGTAGTTATCAAAACCTCTTCTTCGTGATCTGATTGCTCTCAGTTCTTCAAGGGAGACGAGGTGCACATTGTGGCGGGCATGTCAGCCGAGCTGGCGGTGGCTTTATGAAGCTGTTCCGGGAGGAAGTCCACGCCGCGCAGGCTGCCCAATGGTTGGGCAGTGTGCGCCTGCATAGGCCCTTGTCGTTCACGTTGGTCACCACAGTGGCGCTAGCCATGGCGCTGGCGCTGGTCGCTTTTGCGGCTTGGGGCGAGGTCAACCGTAAAGCTCGTTTGTCCGGCCTGCTGGTGCCCAGCCAGGGTAGCCTCAATATCACCGCGCAGCAGTCCGGCGTCTTGATGGAACTGCCCATTGTTGAGGGCCAAACCGTCCAGGCTGGCGATGTGCTGCTGGTGCTGCACACCGAACATCGCAGCATGCTTAACGGTGCACTGGGCGACACCAGCGAGCGCGCGGCCCGGCAAATTGAAGCGCGTCAACAAAGCCTGAGCACCGAACGCACGCTGCGTGAGCTGCAAAGGAGCCAGCGCGAACAAGTGCTGAATGATCGCATCCGCAGCCTGCAAGCCCAATTGCGCCAAGCTGAAGAAGAACGCGGCCTGCAGCAACGCCGCGTGCAACTGGCCCGCAACACCCTGGTGCGCAATGAACAACTGGCCGCTGAGGGCTTTGTCGCAGCCGCTCAGGTGCAAAGTAGGCAGGAGGAATTGATAGACGCGGACGGGCGACTGCAAAGTCTGGAGCGGCAGCGACTGGCCCTGCAGCACGATTTGCAGGCTCTGCGCGGTGAACGCACCGCGTTGGAAGCCCAACTCCAGACTGACCTGAACCAGATCGAACGCAGCCGCTCCAGCCTGGATCAAGAGGCCAGCGAAAATGCCGCCCGCAAAAGCATGGCCATCACCGCGCCCTATGCCGGTACCGTGACTGCGCTGAACCTGAAAGTGGGTCAATCTGTGCAAACGGGCCAGACCTTGACCACACTGGTACCGTTGGCAGACGCCAACAAAGCTGCGGTGTTGCAAGCTCACCTGTTTGCCCCCAGCCGTACCGCAGGTTTTGTGCGCCCCGGCCAAACCGTGTACCTGCGCTACGCCGCCTACCCGTATCAAAAGTTTGGCCTGTACACCGGCCACATTACGGCGGTTTCGGCAACGCCCTTTGCCCCCAGCGAACTGCCCTCCAATCTGGCCCAGCAACTCATCGCCCAGGCCGGCAGCAACGAAGCGCTGTACCGCATCAATGTGCAACTGGACGAGCAAGACATCAAAGCCTATGGCGAAACGCTGGCGCTCAAAGCCGGCCTGACGCTGGAGGCCGATGTATTGCAAGAACGAAGAAAAGTTTGGGAATGGGTGCTGGAGCCGGTGCTCGCGGCACGGCAGCAAGTGAAGGTTCTAAACGCTGACCCGAACAAAGCGCGCGAAGGCGGCTGAGGGAGGAAGGTGTTGGGAGCGCAAGGGCCGAGCGCATTGTCGGCTGAAATTTTGGGAAGGAAATAAAATGCGTACGTTGACTATCGAGGAAACAAATATTCTTGGTGGAGGAATCTGGAATCCGATGCCAGGAGAAGATCCAACAATGGGGATGGATGGGCAATCGTCCGGCTATACCCGTGATCTAGGTCAGCTCAATGCCCAAGATACAGTGAATGACACGTTTGCTGGAACCACATCTCCTGGATCGAGTGAAGGGGGCTCCAGTATCGTTCAGATAATCTTAGCTCCGGTCACGATTGTCGGAACTCGGGATTGGTGTGGTACCGCGTATTTTCCGGCTCGTGAGGCACCGCTTGGGAACGATTTTTCTCTCATATGCAAAGCCCATGACGGGTGTATTGATCTTGGTACTTCAAGAGAAATATGCGACGCCGAAATGAAGCAATCGATGGCGCTGAAATGCGCAACCGACGGTAATGTGGCGTGTACCACCGTGGCGGCCATCTATGGCGTGGGAATAACTGTGGGCACAATTGCCGATAAAGTCGGCACATCTATTAGCAATATGTGGGATAGCGTTCTAAAGGTAGACCAGATTATTGGTAATCCAATGGGGGATATGGGTGGGAACGGCCCTTAGCATTGTGTGATTGATGAGCCCTACGACAAGAGTAGCGTCCATTTCTCTCGCCCAACGTATCTACCTGATGAATAAAATGATAAAGATAGTTCCATGCTACAAGGTGATTTTTCTCTTGAGTCTTTGTCTGTGGGTAGGCACACAAGCCATGGGCAGCACCCAAAAGTTTTACTCTGAGGAGAAGCGCAACGATCAGAGTCCAGTGATCGCTGCCGATCTCGCTTTTCTCCGGACCGAGCCCGCAAGAAAGCAAAAACAGATGGTTGCAACTGACGGCATCCACACACGGGGTGAAGCTGTAGTTTTGGAATCTGCTGTTGTCGACGTCATACGATTCTGTAATAGCCTTTCGTTGTGGAAGATTCCCGGTAACGATGAAAAGGTAAAGAGTAGGGCCACAAAGCGCGGGATCGAGCTTCTGCAATGGCCTCCAAAGTATGGCGCTAACAAAATCGTGCCGCTTGGCCCTATGCAAATTTCAGGTTGGAAAATTCGTTCTAACTCAGAGTTGTCTGTTCGGGTGGATTATGGTGACATGGGGCCCAATGGTGGGCTCAAGTGGCCACCGATTGTTACTTGGCGCATGGTTTTCGTGAAGGAAGACGGAATGTGGAAGTTCGACCGCTATGACGAATAAAGGGAAGAAAAAATTCCAGACCAATAAGCCGAATGGATTTCATTCGGTGGATTTATTCAAATCGGTTCTGTGGTCAATGGCTTGCCTGGCGCTGCTGGTCGCAAGTATAAGTGTTGGTCATGCACAGGGTTTGGAAGCCAAAAATACTGAGTTGATCAAACGGTTGATCCTGGAGCAAGAAGCGTTTGAAGTTAACCCCAAGCCCCTTATCGGTCCAACTGTAACGCCAGGGGTTTATCTGGGGTTGGCTTTGGACGGGCAGTCCCCTGCCTTCGATGGTGATATTCGCCGCGCGCGGGATAGGTTATTTCTTCAGATCGCTAGCGGCCCAGTATTGCTGTTAAGCAATCTGAAGGCGGAACCCGACGTGGAACCGCACGCCGACATGAGGACTATGCCTACCGTGGCAAAAGCGGCCGGGCGATGGTTGAACAAACACGCGCTTCAATACAAAACGCCCGCGCTGGCCGTCGTAATCATCGGTGCACATGGCGGTGACGATATGTTGGTTCTGCGTCTGGCCGAAGAACCTCTGCGATCAGTTGTGCGAGGTGACTACCTGCAGGCATTTTTGAATGACTTGGGAGACGGCCCCGCGGTCATTATCATTTCTGCCTGTCATTCCGGTTCCTTCATCCCGGCTTTGCGCGCGCCGAACCGCATTATCATCACCGCCGCCGCCGCGGATCGGGTTTCTTTCGGCTGTGGGAAAAATTCAACCAGTACAGTTTTTATGCAGGCATTGCTGGACAAGGAATTGAATCGATCTCTGTCCATGAATGAGCTTTTCATGCAGGCACGCAACCGGGTCATCGGGCTGGAGATGCGTTTGAAGATGGAACATTCGTTGCCCCAGATAGACGTGGGCGCCGATATGGAGGCCTTCGCCTCCACGCCAATCGCGCGATGGCCAACAGCGTTGCGCGAGTTCCGGATGTCCAAGCCTTAATTCAATATCTCGAAAACTTCAAAGTGGCCAGAAATTCCTGGGAAAACCTTGCCATTGCATTGCATTTTGGTAGCCAAGATTTCATGTGCAAGTAGTCCTCCAATCCGAATCCAGCGAATGCGCTTTGGCCAGCTTGGCGATGATCGCCAGCGCGCATGGCTTACAGGTTGACCTATCTGAACTGCGTCGTCGCTTCCCCGTTTCCCTGAAAGGTGCGACCCTGACACAACTGGTTGCCTACTCGGGTGCGCTTAACCTCAGCAGCCGTCCGCTGCGCCTGGAATTGGATGAAATGGCACAGCTTCAACTGCCCTGCATACTGCATTGGGATTTGAATCACTTTGTGGTTCTCAAGAAGGTTGCGCGTCGGGCCATCACCATCCTTGACCCAGCGGTCGGTGAGCGCCGTTTGCCTTTGTCGGAGGTGTCGCGCCACTTTACCGGCGTAGCACTGGAGTTGACGCCCAATGCCGATTTCAGACCTGCCAATCAGCGCCAGCGTATCGCCTTGTCTGCGCTCACCGGCAAGGTGCTGGGCCTGAAGCGTTCTTTGTTCCAGGTCTTTGCCCTGGCCGTGGTGCTGGAGCTGTTTGCCATCACCTCACCTCTGTTAAACCAGTTGGTGGTGGATGACGCCATCGCCACCTATGACACTGACTTGTTGACGGTACTGATCGTGGGTTTTGCCTTGCTGTTGGTGATCCAGACTGCGGTCGGTCTGGCGCGCAGTTGGATGGTGATGGTGCTGGGCATGTCCTTGAGCCTGCAATGGGCCAGCAATGTGTTTGCCCATCTGGTGAAGCTACCAGTGGAGTACTTTGAGAAGCGCCATTTGGGCGACATCGTGTCCCGCTTTGGATCAGTTGGCAGTATTCAGAGGACGCTGACCTCCAGCGTGATCGAAGCTGTGCTCGACGGCATCATGGGCCTGGCGGCGCTGTGCATGATGCTGTTGTATTCGCTGCAGTTGTCGGTGGTCGTGCTGGGTTCGGTTGCCGTGTACGGGCTGTTGCGCTGGCTGTCCTACATGCCGTTTCGCGGTGCTGCGTCCGAGCGCCTGATTGTCTCGGCCCGGGAGAATACGCATTTTCTGGAAACCCTGCGCGCTATCACCCCGCTCAAGCTCTTTGGCCGCGAACAGGAACGACGCGCCCGCTGGCAGAACCTGCTGGTGGAAGTGCAAAACCGCGATGTGCGGACTGCCAAGATGAACATCGCCTTTTCCACCGCCAACACCTTGGTATTTGGCATCGAGAATCTACTGGTGTTCTGGATCGGTGCTGGATTGGTGATGCAGGCGGGCGTCACCGGAACGGGGATGTCATCACCTTTCACCATCGGCATGTTGTTTGCCTTCATCAGCTACAAGGGACAGTTCACGGGACGCGTGTCTGCCCTCATCAACTACAGCGTGGAAATCAAAATGCTGAGCTTGCACGCCGAGCGCCTGGGCGACATTGTGTTGGCACCCACCGAGAGAGATGACGTGCCGACCAACGATCTGGCGCATCTGGCCCCCAGCATCGAGCTCAAAGGTGTGAGCTTTCGCTACGGTGCCGGCGAGCCCTGGATTCTGAAAGACATCAACCTGCTGCTAGTGGCGGGCGAAAGCGTGGCCGTTGTCGGCCCCAGCGGCTGTGGCAAGACCACCTTGCTGAAAGTGCTGCTGGGTTTGTTGCCTCCCCAGGAGGGCGAGGTGTTGTACGGCGGCATCCCGGTCAAGCACCTGGGGCTGCAAAATTACCGGCAACGCATCGGCACCGTGATGCAGGAGGACGCGTTGCTGGCTGGCAGCATTGCCGACAACATCAGTTTCTTTGATGTGCAGCCCAATGAGGGACGCATTCACGCTTGTGCCGCGGTGGCTGCGGTGCATGAGGACATTGCCAAAATGCCCATGGGCTATCAGACGCTGGTGGGCGACATGGGTTCAAGCCTTTCGGGTGGGCAAAAGCAACGCGTCTTGCTGGCGCGGGCTCTGTATAAAAATCCCAAGGTGCTGGCACTGGACGAAGCTACCAGCCACCTGGACATTGCCAACGAGCAGCGTGTCACCCAAGCCCTGGCGCAGATGAGCTTGACGCGCATCGTCGTGGCGCACCGGCCCGAGACTATCGCCGGCGCGCAGCGGGTGGTGGCATTGCAGCAGGGCAAGGTGCTTGAGGTGCTGCGTGAGGCGAGTCAAATCACAGCTTGATACCTGTGGACCCAACCATTGTTCGAAAGAAAACCGGGCATGATCCTATGCAAGTCAAGTCCTAAGCGCTAACACCAAGGGTTTCTGGCGTCGTTTCGATGATAATGAAAACCAGCAGCACGGATAAAGCGCACAAATAGATGCCGCCGTGAGATGAGGGGGGGCTCATGAAAAGTTGGCAAGAGGATTTGCCCGGCGCCACCGAGGGTGTGCCGTGCGAGCAGGCGATGCTCGTAAAAACAGATGCAGGTCGCAAGCGCTGGGCTTGGAGCACTGTGCCTTTGGACTGCGCGTCGCGCAGTCGATCTCCGTTCTCCGATCTCAAGATCATCGTCTTGAACCTTCGCGCCGCGTTATCCGGTCCAGAGTTTGTCTCAACAACGCGACCATTACCTATCTTCAGGAAGAGTTCCATGCTTTACAGGTTCAAAGAACTAATCGCGAGCGCATTGCTGCTGGCAGCCTTTCACGCGACGGCTTTCGCCCAGACCCAGCCCGACATCACCATCGTCAATAGCACCACCGACTACGAGGTGCAGGCCGATGGCCGCTATACGGTTGAGGAGAGCGGCGCCCTGCGCATTGAGACGCCGCAAGCGGTACAGCGCTTCGGCCAACTGGCACTGTCCTACAGCAGTACGCTACAGCAATTGGACGTGCTGGAGGCCTATGTGATTGGCAAGGACGGCAAGCGCACCGACGTGCCGGCCGACCGCATCATGGTGCAGCAAACGCCGCAAAGCGCCGGTGCGCCGATGTTCGATGACGGCAAGGTGAAGGTGATCGTCTTCCCCGGTGTGGAGGTGGGTTCGGTGCTGCACCTGCACACGCTCAAGACCCAACTCAAGCCGCTGTTTCCAGGCCATTTTTCCATGGTGGAGACAGTCACTGGCATATTCAACGTCGAGTCGGAGGTGATCACGGTGCGGGCACCGGCTGCGCTCAAGCTGTACGCCGATGCGGTGAATCTGACGGGCGGTGCGATTGAGCCTGATGCGTCCGGAAAGCAGCGCTGGCGCTGGGAGGTCAAGGGCCTGAAGGCGTTGCCCACCGAGGGTGGCTCGGTCGCCTATCAGGACGCGAGCCCGCGTGTGGCAGTCACCACTCTGAACAGTGACCAAGCCGCTGCCGAAGCCTATCGCGCACGCGCGCTGCCGCAAGCCGCTGTGACACCTGCTATCCAGGCCTTGGCCGACAAGATTACGGAGGGTCTGACCGATCGCCGTGCGCAGGCCGAGGCCATCTATCGCTGGGTCAGTGCCAACATCCGCTACGTTGCGATTTTTCTGGACGTGGGCGGTGTTGTGCCGCACGCCGCCGACGAGATTGCCACGGCGCGTTATGGCGATTGCAAGGACCACACGACTGTCCTGGGCGCCTTGCTGGCGGCCAAGGGCATCCAGAGCAGTCCGGTGTTGGTGAATGCCGACTTGCGCTTCTGGAAGCCCGCGGTGGCGGTGACGCCAGGCGTCTTCAATCACGTCATCCTGCTTATCCCCGAGTTCGACGTGTACCTCGATTCCACAGCCGCTCTGGCGCCCTTTGGCACGCTGGCGATCAGCTTGCGTGGCAAGTCCGCGCTGGTGATCGGTGTCGACCAAGGCCAGGCAAAGGCGGTGACGTTGCCGCTGGCCACGCCGGCGCAGGAACGTGTGCGTGTGGCGATGAAACTCGTGCTGGAAACCGATGGCACATTGCGCGGCCATGCCGACGTTGAATCCGAAGGTCTGTTCGGGCTGATTGTGCGCGGGTTGATGAACAGCATTCCGCAGGGTGTCGAAGCACAGGTCACGGGTCAGGTACTGGCCATGACGGGCCAGAACGGCAGCGGCACATTCACGCGCGGCGAGCCGCGTGACCTGACGCACCCGCACCGTTACAGCACCGATTTCGCACTGCCAGGCTATGTGCAACTACCGGGACCGGGTGCGTTTGTTGTGCCGCAGGGATTCGGCAGCTTCTCCAACATCGCGGCGACCTTCGAGCAATTGGGACTTACCCAACGCACGCTGCCGATGCCGCTGGTGGGCAGGCGCGTGCAAGAGACAATCACGCTGCTGCTACCCGGAGACTTCAAGCCGACAGCGCTGCCACGCGGCGCGCACTTGAAGTGGGCACACGGCAGCTACGAATCGTCGGTCAAGGCGGAAGGCTCGACTGTCACGATCAGTCGCGTACTAGAGCTGAGCTTGCCCGGGCCGCTGCTGATGCCGCAAGACTATGCTGAGTTCCGCACCTTTGGGCAAACCGTGATGCGCGATTTGCGTGCACAGCTTGTCTATTGAGGGTGCCCCCAATTTTTGTGCAACAGCTGCTCGAAAGAAGAGCAAACCGACCATGACCCTACTCAACCGCAAATCATTCTGGGCCGTGCTGCTGGCACTGGCCGTCGCCTCGGCCGGCACGGCCCTGTGGCTCTTTCCGCGCGCCATGCCGCTGCTTCAGTTGAACGTCAGCATGTCGTGCGACCAGGCGCTGGCTGCGGCCGAAGCCCTGCAAACGCAGCGCTTTGCGGAACTGGCCACCACCCGCGCGGTGGCACGTTTCGACCACGACGCCAGCCTGCAAAACTACGTCGAGCTGGAGGGCGGCGGCGTGGATGCCTTCACCGGCTTGCTGGGCCGGCAGTTTATCGCGCCCTACCACTGGACGGTGCGGCGTTTTGCCGAGTCGCAGGAGGACGAGCTGAGTGTGCGCTTCACACCCGAAGGCCGGGCTTATGGATTCACGCGCAAGGTGCCGGAAAAAGCGCCGGGCGCGGCGTTGACGGAGGCCGCCGCGCGCACGCTGGCCGAGACCGGCACCCTGAGCTTGCTGGGCGATGCGCTGTGGGCCGCCTATGAGCCGCAAAGCGCATCGCAAATCACCCGCCCCGGCGGGCGCATAGACCACAGCTTTGTCTACGAGCACCGAACTGAAAAACGGGGCGAGGCGCGCTTTCGGCTCAAGCTGGTGGTGGCCGGAGACCGCCTGGTGGAGGTCGCGCCCTATGCTTTTGTGCCGCAGGCCTTTGGCCAGCGCTTTGCCCAGTTGCGCAGCGGCAATGAAACCATCGCCAAGGTTGCCACCATCGCCATGAGCACCTTGTTCGGCCTGGGCGGGCTGCTGGGTGGTTGGCTGTGGCTGACGCGCCGTGGCGGCCTGGCCTGGCGCGGCGCACTGCGCGCCGCTGGCCTGGTGGGGGTGTTGCTGGCGGCGGCCGTGCTGTCCAACCTTCCGCAGAGCTGGTTTGGCTATGCCACCACCGATTCCGTCAGCAGCTTCCTGTGGCGCAACGCCGCCGCCGCCTTCGGCACGGGTATTGGCAGCACACTGATACTGGGCCTGATCTTTGCCGTGGCCGAGGGCTTGAGCCGGCGCGCCTTTGCCCAGCAGCCGCGGCTGTTCAGTTTTTGGAGCGTGGCGGCGGGAGCCAGCCCGCAGGCGCTGGGGCGCACGCTGGGCGGTTACGCCTGGACCGGTTTTGAGCTGTTGCTGGTGGTGGGCTTCTACCTGGTGGCGCGAACCCAGTTCGGCTGGTGGGTGCCGGCCGAATCGCTGACCGACCCCAACATCCTGTCCGCCTGGCGTCCGGCGCTGGGCCCGATTGCCCAGGCCTTGATGGCCGGCACCTCGGAAGAAGCGCTGTTTCGCGCCGTGCCGTTGGCCGGCGCCGCCTTGATCGGTCAGTGGCTGGGTTGGCGGCGCAGCAGCATCGCCGTGGCGCTGGTGTTGCAGGCGCTGGTGTTTGCCGGCGGCCATGCCGGCTACCCCGGCCTGCCCAGCTACAGCCGCGTGCTGGAATTGTTTTTTCCGGCGCTGGTGTGGGGGCTGATCTTTCTGCGTTTCGGCCTGGTGCCCTGCATCGTGATGCATTTCACCTTCGACCTGACGCTGATGAGCTTGCCGCTGTTCGTGGCGACCGACGCACGCCTGTGGCTGGACCGCGCCCTGGTGCTGTTGGCCGGTCTGCTGCCGCTGCTGATGCTGGCGCGCGCTCGCTTCAAGCAGGGTTACCTGGCCCAGATGCCGCCGGCCCTGCGCAACGGCGAGCCGCCAACGGAGCAGGTCGCCGCACAACTGGGCAGCGATGAGCCCACGCTGCCCTCCTGCCTGCCTACAGCGGCGACCGCCGAGCGGCCATGGTGGCTGCGCCGCACACCGTTGGCGCTGGCTGCCGTGCTGGGTGCGCTGGCGCTGTGGCTGTGGCAAGCACCCCAGGTCAGCATGCCGCTTTTCACCCTGGACCACGCCGCTGCCGTCACCCGCGCCGAGAGCGTGCTGGCCCAGCGCGGGGTTCGGCTGGACGCCGACTGGAAGCGCCTGGCCGTCGTCTTCCCGGTGGCCGACGGCGACAACAAGGCGGTGCGCTTTGTCTGGCGCGAAGCCGGTCCCCAGGCGTTCTCCCGCTTGCTGGACGGCGGCCAGATATCGCCACTGCAATGGCGGGTCATGTTCCGGCACACCAGTGGGCCGGTCGAGGAGCGCAGCGAAGATTGGGAGGTCGTCTTGACCGGTCATGGCGAGCCGCTGGCGGTGTTCCACCACATCCCCGAGGGGCGCCCCGGCGCCAGGCTCCAGCGCGAACAGGCGCAAGCGCTGGTGCGCGCTTTCATGGACGGCCAGAAGGCGCTGGCCCATCGGCCGTGGGAACTGGCCTCGGTGCAGGAATTCGAGCATCCGGCGCGGCGCGACTGGATCTTCCGCTGGGATGACAAGAAGGCCCTCAACGTCAAGGGCGGCAGCGCCCGCGTATCGATCAATGTTCGAGGGGACGAGATTGATGCATGGCAACATGTGTTTGTGCCCGATGCCTGGCTACGCCAGCAACAGGAAGCAGAATCGGCCAAAACGCCGTTCAAGATTGCCGCCGGCCTGGCCGGCGCCGCACTGCTGCTGCTGATCCTGGGGGCGGCGCTGCGCCAGGTGGTGCAGGGCACACTGCGTTGGCGCCAGGGTTTGACTTGGGCCACGCTGTTCCTGGTCTTGGGGCTGGCCGAATACGCGCTCACCTTCGACCGCAGAGCGATGGGTTTCAACCTGGCGCAGGACTGGAACACGCAGTTGACCACTGGCGTGGCGCTGGCCGCCGCCGGTTACCTGCTGGGGGCGGCGCTGCTGGGTTTGCTGGTGATGCACCTGCACGGCAAGCAGCGCCCCGACAAAGCCGCCGTCTTTGGCGATTTGCTGCGTGGCCTGGGCCTGGCGCTGGCGCTTCAGGGTGTGGAATCGGCCTTGAAGCACTTTTTCCCAGAAAACAACCCCGGCTTGCCAGATGTCGGTGCCTGGGACTCGGTCCAGCCGCTGTTGACCACCGCGTTGCGCGGTGCTGGGGGCATCTGCGTGGCATTTGTAGCCGTGGCGTTGACCTTGGGCGCTGTGCATTTTTGCCGCACGCGAGGTCGAACAGTATTGCTCGGGTCGCTGGTTGCGGTGCTGACGGCGAGCGGCGTGTTCGCCGCCGAAACCCTTTCTGCCGGTGTCGCTTTTGCTGTGCCCATGCTGCTGGATGTGCTTATGCTGTGGGCATTGGTGCGGCGCGGCGAGATCGGGGTAGCGCTGGCGATGATGGCCCTGTCCGCCATTGCGACCTTGCCCCAGTTGCTGGCCGCGCCCATCGCCAATGCCGCAACGCATGCGGCACTGACCTGCGCGCTGGCCTTGGTTCTGACTTGGTGGGCTCTGCGCTACGGCCGAAGCCTGGGGCGGGGCTGAGCCCGGCGTTGGCGTAGGCCGAATGCCTATCAAGAGTTACGACAAGCGGCTTAGAGAATTCCGATTTCTCCAGACCGGGCTATGTCTGATGGCCGCCACGTTGTTCATGGAAAATGCCGTGGCGCAAGATGTCCCCGCGCCAAACTCAATCACTGCGACGAGGGGGAGCAGGGTACCGGTTGTGGCAGCCGGTCGTCTGACTCATCTGACGGCACCGGCAGGACCCAAACCAGTGCTTGACGCATCGCTGTGTTTGCAAATGAACAACCAAGCTACAGCGAAGGCTGTGTCAATGGCGGAAGGTGACGACGTGAAGGTCGTGGACGAAATCCTTAAGGCAACAAGCCCGCGCCATGGACATGTGTTGTTGACTGTCGCACCAGGCGAGGTTATGTGGTGGGTACGCACAATGGGGTCAATATCCATTGAGTCTCTTGGAGTTGCAGTTCACGAAGCAAATCACGCGGTGGATGCGGTGTTGACTGCTTGTAACGGGGGAGCTGCAACATACAAGCTCAACGGCGTCACTTCAAAAACCGAGCACACGCGCGGCGATACGCCGAACTATTCGATCATGGCCGATGCGCTGCCCTCTGCGTTAAAAGGCGGATTCAGATATCGCCAATACGTGGAAGGCAATGGGGTTCAACCTGGATCTGATTTTTCCATGTTACTTGATGAATTTGTCGCCTACACCGGGGCGGCAGGAATGGAATTGTCCATCGTTCGATCAAATGAGTACAACTGGTTACTGAACCGCGAGATTGATGCCTTTGATGGAAATGCTGGCGGAATGGTCGACTTCATGGTTTATGTTTTGAGCTACTTGAAGGCGTTGCGGACCCATCACCCAGACGTATACCTAAATCTGCAAAAGGCGCCAAATATGCTGAGCCTGCTTCAGGCCGTCTGGACTACGGCCGAAAAAACTTTGACAGCGATCTATGACTACACCTTGCTTGCCAACCGTGGGGGTGTTCTGGTCCTGTCTCGGGAGGCGCTTGCGACGCTGTACTCAGACGAGTTTCTAATGGAGTTGGATCGCCTTGGCGTATCCCATACGCCCACAAATGCCAGCGGACAGCAAGGTTGGTGGACTTGCAGCAGGGCCGGACAGAGCGTGCCGGCAACCTCAGTTGAGCCGTGAAAATCGACACAGGGCAGGCGCATTCACGAGTGTCGCGGTGAGGTCGGGGTGGCGCTGGCGTAGGACCGAGGCTTGGCCGGTCGTCACTTCGGCAAAGTACGCAATACCTGTGCCGGGTTTGAATGTTAAGTTGGAGACATAGCAGGAATCAATGAAGATGAATACGGCTAATTTGGTGACGCAAGGCGGACGCCTTTTTTCGCTATTGTTGCTCGGGCTGGGTCTTGCAGCCTGTGGCGGTTCGATGCCAGTGTCTCCATCCGCTTCGCCAGCCGAGAAACAGGCTTACCTGGTTTCGCGCATTGACGAAATTCTGGGCGTCCAGCAGGATGCGGCCCAACCTGGCGTGGCGATCATTATCCGAAAAGATGGCAACGTCATTTTTAACCGCAGCAAGGGGCTTGCCGATAAAGGCCAGGGTGCCGCGATCACAGAAAACACGGCCTTTGAACTGGCATCGGCCTCGAAACCCATCACGGCACTTGCGACCATGCAATTGGTTGAAAAAGGCCTCTTGTCGCTCAACGACTCGGCTTTGAAATGGCTGCCGGAACTCCCTTCAACCTGGAACAACATCACGCTCCATCACTTGCTGTCGCACCAGTCCGGGATACCGGATTACATGGCAGATGTTTCCCTCGACCAACTCAGAGCCCTCGATGGCCTTACCAACCAGAGTCTGCTTCAGCGGTTTGCAGTCGACAGCACCTTGCTTTTTGCACCAGGCTCCAATGCCAAATACAGCAATAGCAATTATGTCGTGCTGGCAGAAATCATCAGCCGGGTTTCCGGGGTGAGCTATGCGCAGTACTTGCAGGCGCATATTTTCACCCCTCTCGGCATGGGGTCAACATTCGTATTCGGGACGGTACCTCCTGCCAATGCGGCAGTGGCGCTCAATTTTGCGCAAGACGCCAAGACCAACGGCATTACGCTTGCCACGCTGGGCCCCACCGGTATCTTCAGCTCGACTGCTGACATGAGCGTTTTGGTGGCGGGTCTTCTTGCTGGGAAGGTCGTATCGCTTGAGACCTTGAGGACAATGACAACGCCCCAGTCTGGTTACAGTGTTCTGAGTAGTACAGGGGAGTTCTATGGTTATGGCTGGTTCTTGCTATCTCAGACTCGCCCCCTTAGCCTTTTTGCCCACACGGGGCAGAAGGACGGATTCCATTCCATTCTGCGCATCAACTATGAGAAAGGGATCGATTACATCATTCTGAGCAACGGCGGCGATGCAACACAGAAGGTTATTGACGCCGTGAGGGTCGTTATGCAGCAGCTTTACGAGTAGTGCTGGTCGGGGGCAGTAGCCATAAAAGCAAGTTGCTGGCCGCGCCCATCGCCAATCTGGTGGCGCATTCGGCACTGGCCCTGCGCGCCGGCTGCCCGTCACTTCGGCAAGGTACGCAGTACGTCGGCAACAAAGGCGCAAGCGTCGAACTGGCTGTGCTTGAAGGTCCAGCCCAAACGCACGATCACGGCCTCGCGCGACGGCACCACGGCCACGATTTGACCCCAGTGTCCCATCATGGCCACCGTGTCCGCCGGTACACCTGGGTTGGCCTTGCATTCGCCGGCCGCCGGGTTGCCGATCAGCCAACTGTGCGCGCCGTAGCCCAGGCCTTCGCCTTGCGCCGTCGACGCTGTGCTGGCGCGCTTGAGCCAGCCCGGCGGCAGCACCTGGGCCTCGCCCCAGCGGCCATCGTTCAGCATCAACTGGCCCAGGCGCGCCCAGTCGCCGGCGCTGGCCCAGACGTAAGAGGAGCCGACCCAGTTGCCTTCGCTGTCGGTTTCCAGCAGCGCGCTACTGGCGCCGATCGGCTCGAACAAGGCCTTGGCCGGGTAGGCCCAGTAGTCAGCGTCGTTGCTGAAGCGTCCGCGCGCCACGCCGGCCAGCAGATTGGCCGTGGCACTCAGATAGCGCCAGCGGGTGCCGGGAGCGGCTTGCGTGGGTGATGCCGCCGCGAAGGCGGTCACGCTGGGCTGCCCCCACAGCATCTTGGGCACGGAACCCCAGGGGTCATAGTCTTCCGTGCTGGCCAGGCCGTCACGCATGTACAGCAGGTCCGAGACCTTGATGTTCTTGCGTTCGTCCTGGCGCCAGTTGGCGACCCAGGCCGGTTCGCGCGCCGGCCGGAAGGCGTCCACCACCGGTGAGTCCAGCGACAGTTGCGTCTCGGCCGCAAGCTTGTACAGCAGCATGCCGTTGACCGTCTTGCTCATCGACCAGCCATGCAAGGGCGTAGCGGCGGCAAAGCCCGGCCCGTTGCGCAGCGCCAGCAGGCGTCCCTTGTGCACGATGGCGACGCCGCGGGCATTGGCGGCGGCCGGGTCGCCGGCCCCGACAAAGGCCTGGTCAAGCACTTTTTGCAGCGCCTGCGCATCGACGCCGAGGTCCCACTGCGCGACCGGCAAAGCTGCCTCGCCTTGCGGCCAGGGTTTGTCGAGGTCCGGATTGACGCGCTTGGCCGTCGGCGCCGGTACGCCGGCCGGCACCAGATCCAGCACGCAACCTCGCTGCGGTAGCAGTGCCGCTCGGCGCGCAAACAGACCGGCAAACCTGGCCGTCACGGCGTGCGCATTCTCATCGACGGCGATGCTGATCAGACCCAGTACCGGGCTGGCCGGCAGCACATCGTCGGCCAGCATCTTCTGCCAGGGACGTCCGGCCACAAAGGCAGCCGAACAAACCCCCTTGGCCGCCATGCCGGCGGCATTTTGCGGGATGCCCAGGTAAAGCAGTGCGCCTACGACCAGCGCCAGCAGGCTCACCAGCAGCCCCAACAGCGTCAGCAAAACACGTTTGATCCAGGTCGAAGCGTTCGCCATAAAAGTTCCAGGTTGCAAGGGAGGGCTTCACTGTACCCGAAGCAATGGGTCGAATTGCCGGAAGATCATCGCCGCAGCATCCCCCAATTGGGGGATGGACGCCGGTGGCGCTGGCCGATCACAATGCCCGGGTACCAGGGCAGGGCGCACGGTCGACAACAACGCTGGAGATATACCGATGAACCTTCAAAAATTCAAATGCATCGTCTGGCTGGGCTGTCTCGCGCTCCTGCTGTCAGCCTGCGCGCTGAGCCCGAAGAGTGCGGAATCGCGAACTTCCAGTGACGAGTTACTGGCGCAGCAATTGGCAACCGTGGAAAAAGCATTCGAAACAGCGCCCCGCGGGGAACACCTTGTCTTGTACCTGGGCTCGGCGCAGCATTCGCAATCGCTGGCCTTTCAACGCGACGTCTTGCTGGCTCAAAAACGCCTCACCGCCGTCAACCCGAAGGTGCAGAGCATCATTTTGAGCAACCAGCTGCAGACCGCAAAACTGGTCTATCCGTTCGCCACGCTGCATACGCTGACGCAAACTTTTGCGCGTATCGCGGCATGGTCAAAGAAATACCCGTTGACGGTGGTGGTGCTGGTGGCCACCCATGGCGCGGTCGATGTTTTGTCGAGCAATGTGGCCAATGACTATTACGCGCCGGTTCAATCCAAGCATTTGCGGCCGTGGCTGGAGGCACTGGGTGACACACCGACCGTCGTCATCCTGTCTGCCTGCTATTCGGGTTCTTTTGTGCCAGCGCTGGCCGCAAATAACCGCATTGTGCTGACGGCGGCAGCGGCCGATCGCAATTCGTTCGGCTGCAGCTACCGCGACGACAACACCTATTTCATTGGGGAATTGTTTGGCGGCAGCTTTAATCCCGACAAAACCTGGCAGCAAAATTTTGAGACTGCGCGCCGCGGCGTCGAGCGAAAAGAAATAGCGCTGCGTTTCACCGCCTCCAATCCGAAAAGCAGTGTTCCAGGCGCTTTGGCAGATCAGACGATTGCCGATTTTCTAAAGCCTTGAGAGCAGCCTGCAAGGGGCTTGTTCCAGGCTGCGGCAGGGCTGGCGCAGCGGGTGCCGGAGGAGGGACAATAGCGCCATGCCTTATCTGCCTGCCTTCATTGCCCCCGCCCGCTTCACCGATCCGGCCCGTGCGCTGGCGCGAGCGCGTGAAATTTATGACGGCAGCATCGCTCACCTGCGCTCCGCCATGCAGCGCTTTGTGGCCGGTGAGCGCTTGCCCGGCCATGTGCGCGCCTGCTACCCGTTTGTGCGGGTCCAGACCGCCACCGTCTCGCGCCTGAACTCGGCCCAGGGAGCGCACCTGAGCTATGGCTTTGTGGCCGGACCGGGGCGCTTCGAGACCACCCTCACGCGGCCCGATCTGTACGCCGACTATTACCTGGAGCAATTCACCTTGCTGCTGGAAAACCACCAGGTTGAACTGGAGGTGGGTACCAGCTCACAACCGATCCCGGTGCATTTTTCGTTTGCCGAGAACGACCATATCGAGGGCAATCTGAGCCCCCAGCGGCGCCAGTTGATGCGCGACGTTTTCGATCTGCCGGACCTGGCCGCCATGGACGACGGCATTGCCAATGGCACCTATGTGCCGCGCCCGGGCGAGCCGCAGCCGCTCTCCTTGTTTACCGCGCCGCGCGTCGACTATTCCTTGCACCGTCTGCGCCACTACACCGGCACCGCGCCCGAGCATTTCCAGAACTTTGTGCTGTTCACCAATTACCAGTTTTACATCGACGAATTCGTGCGCCTGGGGCACGAGGCGATGGCCGATCCCCCCAGTGAGTACAGCGCATTTGTCGAGCCCGGCAATGTGGTGACGCGCCGGGTTGGTACGCCGGCGGTTACGGGTGACGAGTTGGGCAAAGTACCGCCCCGCCTGCCGCAAATGCCGGCTTATCACCTGATGCGCACGGATCGCAGCGGCATCACCATGGTCAACATCGGTGTCGGTCCGGCCAACGCCAAGACCATCACCGATCACATTGCCGTGCTGCGCCCGCACGCCTGGATCATGCTGGGCCACTGCGCCGGTCTGCGCAACTCGCAGCAGCTGGGCGACTATGTGCTGGCGCATGGCTATGTGCGCGAGGACCATGTGCTGGACGAGGAGCTGCCGCTGTGGGTGCCGGTGCCGGCCCTGGCCGAGATCCAGATGGCGCTGGAAGCGGCCGTGTCGGATGTCACGCAGCTCAAGGGCGCCGAGTTGAAACGCGTCATGCGCACCGGTACCGTCGCCTCCACCGACAACCGCAACTGGGAGTTGCTGCCCGACAACGGTCCGCAGCGCCGCTTCAGCCAGAGCCGCGCGGTGGCACTGGACATGGAAAGCGCCACCATCGCGGCCAACGGCTTTCGCTTCCGGGTGCCCTACGGCACGCTGCTGTGCGTCAGCGACAAGCCGCTGCACGGCGAGATCAAGCTGCCCGGCATGGCCAACCATTTCTACCGCGAACGGGTCGACCAGCACTTGCGCATCGGCATGCGTGCCATCGAACTGTTGCGCCGGCAAGGGGTGGACCAGCTGCATAGCCGCAAGCTGCGCAGCTTTGCCGAAGTGGCGTTTCAGTAACTCGCCATGACTCTGGATATTCGCACCTTGTTGGTCGTCAATGCGGCCAACCTGCTGCTGATGGCGTCCATCCTGCCGTTCATCATGGGCCGCCAGCTCAGTCCGGCGGCGACGCATGCCCGGGCCTCGCTGGTGATGCAGGCGCTGGGCTGGCTGGCCATCATCCTGTCTGGCTTCTGGATTCACCAGTGGCAGGACCATTTGCTGTCTACCCTGTCCATGGCCTGCCTCAGTGCCAGCCAGTGGCTGCTGTTCCAGGCGCTGCAAGGCTGGCTGGGACCGCGCCGTGGGCAGACCCTGCTGTTCTGGGTGGTGTGGCTGACACCGCTTGGCTATGCGCTGACATTCCAGAGCTACCCGGTCCGCGTCGGCTGGTCCAACCTGATGCTGGCGCTGCAACTGCTGATCGTCTGCCAGGCCGCGCTGCGGCCAGTCTCCGGACTCGGCGGCGCCTGGCGCTGGGTAGCGTTCGGCTGCGCTCTGACGATGGCGGCATTCACGGCGGCGCGTGGCGTGATGGGGGCTTTTTTTACCGAGCTGTATCCCACATTTCAAGCCCCGACCCCGGTCAATCTGATGGCCATGCTGGCGGCCAACGTGACGCTGGTGCTGGGTAACCTGGCGCTGATGGTGGCCTGGCATGAAGAAGCCGAAACCCAACTGCGCGAGCAGGCCCTGACCGATGGCCTGACCGGCTTGCTCAATCGCCACGGCTGGGACGAGCGCGCGCCGGCGCTGTATGACCAGGCCAGACGGCACGCCAATCCGCTGGCGCTCATCATGCTGGACCTGGACCATTTCAAACGCATCAACGATACGCTGGGTCATGAGGTGGGCGATCAGGTGCTCAAGATGCTGGGCGCGCTACTGCGCAAGAACCGGCGCAGCAGCGACCTGGCGGCGCGTCTTGGCGGTGAGGAATTTGCGCTGCTGCTGCCCCAGACCGACCGGGCCGCCGCGCTTTTGTTCGAACAGCGCTTGCGCCAGGCGCTGCGGGACGCCAGCAGGGATCAGCCGCAACTGGCCGTCAACTACAGTGCCGGATTGAGCCTGCTGGGGCCGGCGGACGACACCCTGGCCGGCTTCATGACGCGTGCCGACGCCGCCCTGTACCGGGCCAAACACCAGGGACGCGGTTGCCTGGTGCTGGCGGACTGAGCGGCGGCGTCGGGCACGGCGCTGGAGGTCTCAGGCCAGCTCGTGAGCGGCCATCAATTCCAATGCGCGCAGCAGCGCCGAGTGGTCCAGGTCGGCCATGCCGTTGGCCGCGCAGGCCTGCATCAGCTGGGCCGCGTTGGCGGTTTGCGGCAGAGCCACGCCAAGCTCGCGTGCACCCTGCAAGGCCAGGTTCAAGTCCTTCTGGTGCAAGCGGATGCGAAAGCCCGGTGCGAACGTGCGCTTGATCATGCGCTCGCCATGCACCTCGAGGATGCGACTGGACGCGAACCCACCCATCAGCGCCTGGCGCACCTTGGCCGGATCGGCGCCGGCCTTGCTGGCAAATAGCAGCGCCTCGGCCACGGCGGCAATGGTCAGCGCCACAATGATCTGGTTCGCCACCTTGGTCGTCTGGCCGTCACCGTTGCCACCGACCAGGGTAATGTTCTGGCCCATCTTCTCGAACAGGGGGCGCACGGTCTCGAAGGCCGCTTCGGAGCCGCCGCACATGATGGTGAGCGAAGCCGCCTTGGCGCCCACTTCGCCGCCGGAAACGGGGGCATCGATGTAGTCGGCGCCCAGCGCGTTGATTCTTTGCGCAAAAATCTTGGTCGCGATCGGCGAGATCGAGCTCATGTCGACGATGATCTTGCGGCTGTCGCCGGCGCTTGCCTGCAAGCCGGAAGCGACGCCCATTTCACCGAACAACACGGCCTCGACATCGGGCGTGTCGGGGACCATGATGAAGACGACGTCGGCGCCACGGGTCACCTCTGCCGCGTTGGCACACGGCAAGGCCGTCGACGCGCTGATGCTGTCGGGCAATGGGCCCGCCGTGTTGACAAGCAGTTGGTGGCCGGCGTTGACCAGGTGCAGCGCCATCGGCGTACCCATGATGCCCAGGCCGATAAATCCGATCTTCATAGTCTTCTTTCCTTGAGTGAGTTGCGTCGCTTGTTGTGAAGGTGTGTTGCGGGGGATCAGCACGATCCGGCGGACTTGCTGGCCTGGCCGGCGCGCATTTTGGCGACCACCTGCTGTGCGCCGGCGGCCATCAGTCGCGCGTCGGAACTGACTGTGACGAACTGAAAGCCCTTGGCGATGCGCTTGAGCGCAGCCTCCGGACTGCCGTTATGGATGCCCGCCACCACGCCATGGACCTTGGCACGCGCCAGGATGTGGTCCACCGCTTCTGCCGCCTTGGGGTCGAGATCGTCGAAGGTCGGTGTGCAGCCCAGCGCCAGCGACAGGTCCGAGGGGCCGATGTAGATGGCATCCAGTCCTTCAACCGAGAGGATGTGGTCCAGGTTGTCGAGCGCTTTGGCGGTCTCTATCATGGCAAAGGTGACGATGGTGTCGTTGGCGTGCCGCGGGTAGTCGGCACCGCCGTAGAGCAGGGCCCGCACCGGGCCGAAGCTGCGCGTGCCCTGCGGCGCATAGTGGGTGCAGGCCACCAGTCTCTGTGCCTCTTCCCGCGTGTTGACCATGGGACAGATGACGCCATAGGCACCGGCGTCGAGCGCCTTCATCAGGATGCCCGGTTCGAGCCAGGGCACGCGCACCACCGGCACCGTGTCGGTGGTCGAGATGGCTTGCAGCATGCTGACCATCGCCTGGTAATCGACGACCCCGTGTTGCAGGTCGATGGTCAGTGAATCCCAGCCCTGGTGCGCCATGGTCTCGGTCGAGAAACTGTTCGCGATGGCGAGCCAGCCATTGACAACGGCGCCACCGGATTGCCAGAGGGTGCGTAAGCGGTTTGCTCTCATGGTCTCTTTCCATTCAGTTGGGGACAGAGCTTGTTCACTTCGTGTAACTGCGGTCTGTCCCACAAGGTTCTAAAACTACCGATCCAGTGCCGGGCGTTTCGGGTTGAACGCCCAGCCCGGGATCAGGTACTGCATGGCCGTGGCGTCATCGCGCGCGCCCCGACCCAGCTGCCGGTAGAGCTGGTGGGCTTTCTCGACTTCGACCATGTCGAGTTCGATACCCAGACCCGGCTTGGCGGGCACTTGCACCAGGCCGCCCACAATCTGCAAGGGCTCCCTGGTCAGGCGCTGACCGTCCTGCCAGATCCAGTGCGTGTCGATCGCCGTGACGCGGCCCGGCGCAGCGGCAGCCACCTGGGTAAACATCGCCAGCGAGACGTCGAAGTGATTGTTCGAATGCGAGCCCCAGGTCAACCCCCAGTCGCGGCAGGTCTGCGCCACGCGTACCGAGCCGGCCATGGTCCAGAAGTGCGGGTCGGCCAGGGGGATATCGACCGACTGCAAGGCCAGCGCATGGCTCAACTGGCGCCAGTCGGTGGCGACCATGTTGGTGGCGGTCGGCAGACCGGTGGCGCGGCGGAATTCGGCCATCACCTCACGGCCGGAAAAGCCCTCCTCGGCGCCGCACGGATCTTCGGCATAGGCCAGCACGCCACGCAGGTCGCGCATCAGCGAAACAGCCTCCCTCAGCAGCCAGCCGCCGTTCGGATCGAGCGTGATACGGGCCTGCGGAAAACGTTCATGCAAGGCCCTGACCGCTTCGATTTCTTCTGCCCCGCGCAGTACGCCGCCTTTGAGCTTGAAGTCGTTGAAGCCGTAACGCGCGTGCGCTGCTTCCGCCAGCCGCACCACCGCCTCGGGCGTCATGGCCGGCTGGTTGCGCAAGCGCAACCACGCATCGTCGGCGTCGGCTTCGCTGCGATAGGGCAGGTCGGTTTTGGCTTGATCACCAACGAAAAACAGGTAACCCAGCATCGCTACCGCGCTGCGCTGCTGGCCTTCACCCAGCAGGGCCGCCAGCGGCACATTCAAGTGCTGGCCCAGCAGGTCCAGCATGGCCGACTCCACTGCCGTAACGGCATGAATCGTGGTCCGCAGATCGAATGTCTGCATGCCACGGCCGCCCGCATCCCGATCCCCGAAGCGTGCGCGCAAGGTGTTCAGAACCGCTTGAACATGGCCGATCGACTGCCCCAGCACCAGTTCCGCGGCTTCGGCCAGGGTCTCTCTGATGGCTTCACCGCCCGGTACTTCGCCAACCCCGGTTCGACCGGCGCTGTCGGTCAAAACCAGCAGATTGCGGGTAAAGAAGGGAGCATGCGCGCCGGACAGATTGAGCAGCATGCTGTCCTGCCCGGCTACCGGTATGGCACGCAGTGCGGTAACGACCGGCGCTTTCGCTTGCTCCATGGCTGGCCTGCTCAGCACGTTCAATCCGCCGTGATCTTGCGGGTTTCGATCAGCTTCTTCCAGCGTGCGAATTCTGCCGCTTGGTAAGCGCTGAACTGCTCCGGCGTGTTGGCCACGATTTCAAAGCCCAGGTCCAGCAGCCGGGCCTTGATCTGGGGATCGTTCAAGCTGGCCACGATGGCGGCGTGCAGTTTGGCCTTGATGTCGGCGGGCAGACCGCGCGGTGCGGCAATCGCCTGCCACGAGTAGACGTTGGTTTCTTTCACCCCCGCCTCTTCCATGGTCGGCACTTTGGGTAACAACGGCGAGCGCCTGGCGCTGGTGATGGCCAGCGCCTTCAGCTTGCCAGCCAGGATTTGCGGCATGGCGGTGTTGATGTTCATGAAAGACGAATCGACCTGACCACCCAGCAAATCGGTCATCACCGGTCCGCCGCCCTTGTAGGGCACGTGGATGCCGCTGGTGCCGGTCTGTAGCCAGAACAGTTCAGCCGTCAGGTGGTCGCTGCTGCCATTGCCGGAAGAGGCAAACGACATCCGGCCTGGATTGGCCTTCTCGAAGGCGATGACATCGGTCAGCGAGTTGTGCGGCGATTTGGCTGGTACCACCAGGACATTGGGGGCTTGTACCGCGACGGTGATGTAGTCGAAGTCCTTCAGCGCGTCGTACGGTACTTTGGCCAGCAGATGCGGCGCGATCACGAACGGCCCCAACGACGATACCAGCAGCGTATGCCCATCGGGTGCCGCTTTGGAGACGATTCCCGCGCCAATGGTGCCCGTTGCACCTCCTTTGTTGTCAACCACGAAGGTGCCGCCCAGTTTTTCCTGCAGCTTGGGTAGCAGTGTTCGGGCAATCAGGTCGGTAGAGCCGCCCGGCGGGAACGGCACAACCAGCGTGACGACCTTGTCCGGCCATGCCATGGCCGAGGTCATGGCCAATGAAACAGCCAGAGCGGAAAGCAACTTCTTCATTTCAAGACTCCTTGAGGTGGGTGATCAGCGGTAGCGGGGCCGCGTTGCAAAGTGCCGTCAACGAAGCAAATTTGGTAGCGGTACCATTCTTGATGCTACGAATGGTAGCGGTACCATTAGCGGACGTCAATGAATTTGGATCAGGGATTTCCCTAGGGTTTCCCTAGGTTGTGTCGCGTTCAACGATGGAAAATCCGACGTCGACGATATGCGGGCTGACCGGGCGGCCCTCGGCCCGCTCGATCAGGAAGCGCGCCGCCTGCTGCCCGATGGCGGCCCCATTGATGCGAACGGTGCTGAGCGCCGGAACCATGTCGGCCAGAAAAGGGACGTCGCCAAAACCGACCAGCGCGACCTGTTCGGGAATCGAAATACGCCGCGCCCTGGCCTCGGTCATGACGCCCAGGGCCAGCAGGTCGGAACTGCAAAAAATGGCATCCGTATCCGGTGCCTGCGCCAGCACGCGCACCATCGCTTCGCGTCCGCTCTTGAGCGAGCGCGAATCGCCCACATTGACCACCAGCACGTCGCGCTGGCCGCCGCGCGCCACGGTTTCGGCAAACGCCGTGGCGCGGCGTCCGGCTCGTTCGTCCTCGGCCCTGATCACGGCCAGGCGCCGCCGACCCTTGCCGAGCAGGAATTTGGCCACTTCGTGACCGATGTCCAGGTGCGAGAAGCCAATCAGCATATCGATAGGCGTGCGTGTCAGATCCCAGGTCTCCACCACCGGTATGCCGGACGCCAGCAGCCGGGTCCGGCCTTTGCCGGAGTGCATGACGCCGGTCAGAAAAATGCCGTCCGGGCGGCGCCCGATGACGGCATCGAGCAACTTCTCTTCACGCGCCGCGGAGTAGCCGGACTGGCCCAGCATCAGCTGGTAGCCGGCGTCGAACAGGTTGCTGTTGAGTGCCTCTATGGTTTCCATGAAGACCGACATCACCGTGCTGGGCACGATCGCCGCAATCAGGCGGCTGCGCGAGGAGGCCAGACCGCCGGCCATCCGGTTCGGAACATAGCCGGTGCGCTGCACCGCATCGAGCACCTTTTTCAGGACCTCCGGCGAAACCTGCCCGGGTGTGTTGACGGCGCGCGAGGCGGTGATGGGCGCCACCCCGGCCAGCTTGGCGACGTCGCGCAGGGTAATCGCCCCACTGCCGCGCCGGGTTCGCTTGCTGTTGACTTTGCTGTTCATTTGGGTTTTACAATGGTACCGCTACCAATGAGTCTACAATATTTCAAAAAATGCTTTCTGGGCGCAACGCATGATAGGAGATATCGATGCCGCAAACCCCGCAAACCCCGCCAACCAGGCCGACGGCGCCGTTCACGGTCCGGATGCACCCGGGCGACAATGTCGCCATTGTGGCCAACGACGGCGGATTGCCGGCCGGCAGCCTTCTGCCCAGCGGACAGATACTGCGCGACCAGGTGCCGCAAGGCCACAAGGTGGCGCTGCTTGACCTGAAGCAGGGCGCGGCGGTGCTGCGCTATGGTGTGCCCATCGGTTATGCCATGGCCGACATTGCGGCGGGGAGCTGGGTGCATGAACGCCTGCTGAAGCTGCCGCCGGCGCGCGGCCTCGAAGACCTGCCCATGGCAAGCCTCAAGCCCGCTGCTCTGGCGCCGTTGCAGGGTTTCACTTTCGAGGGTTATCGAAACGCCGATGGCTCGGTCGGCACCCGCAACATCCTGGCCATCACCCAGACCGTGCAGTGCGTGGCCGGCGTGACCGAATTTGCGCTCCAGCGCATCAAGGCCGAGCTGCTGCCGCTGTTTCCCCATGTCGATGACGTGGTGGCGCTGGCGCACAGCTACGGCTGCGGCGTGGCGATAGATGCGCCCGACGCCAGCGTGCCGATCCGCACCTTGCGCAACATCAGCCTGAACCCCAACTTTGGGGGCGAGCTGATGGTGATCAGTCTGGGCTGCGAAAAACTGCAGCCCGAGCGGCTGCTGCCCGCCGGCTCGATGCCCCTGATCGATGCGCGCCAGGGCGCCGCCAGGCCGCTGGACGTGCTGTGCCTGCAGGATCCGGCGCATGTCGGATTCATGTCGATGATCGAGGCCATCCTGCGCCAAGCCAGAGAACATCTGCAACGACTGAACGAGCGCCGGCGCGAAACAGTACCCGCCAGTGAACTGGTGGTGGGTCTGCAGTGCGGCGGCAGCGATGCCTTCTCGGGCGTCACCGCCAACCCGGCCGTGGGTTTTTGCAGCGACCTGCTGGTGCGCGCCGGCGCCAGTGTGATGTTCTCGGAAACCACGGAGGTGCGCGACGGCATTGCGCACCTCACGGCGCGTGCCAGCACGCCCGAAGTGGCGCAAGCCATGGTGCGTGAGATGGCCTGGTACGACGCCTACCTGCAACGCGGCCAGGTCGACCGCAGTGCCAACACCACGCCCGGCAACAAGGCCGGCGGTTTGTCGAACATCGTCGAAAAAGCGCTGGGCTCCATCGTCAAGTCCGGCAGCGCAGCCATCACGGGCGTGCTGGGACCCGGAGAAAAGCTCAAGACCAAAGGCCTGACCTATGCCGCCACGCCGGCCAGCGATTTCATCTGCGGCACCTTGCAGCTGGCAGCGGGCATGAACCTGCACGTGTTCACCACCGGCCGCGGAACGCCCTACGGCCTGGCGGCGGTGCCGGTGATCAAGGTGGCCACGCGCAGCGAGCTGGCGCGGCGCTGGCACGATCTGATGGATGTCAATGCCGGCACCATCGCCGAGGGATCGGCCAGCATCGAGGACGTGGGTTGGGAGCTTTTCCGTTTGCTGCTGGACGTCGCCAGCGGCCGCAAAAAGACCTGGGCCGAACACTGGAAATTGCACAACGCCCTGGTTTTGTTCAATCCCGCGCCGGTGACCTGAACAGCCCCCTCGGTCTTGACATTTCTCAACTTCGCCAAAGGCTTGGCGGGTGAACATGGTGCCGGTGCTCACTTGCCACCAGAAGCGCCCTGTTGCACACCGGAAATCCGCCCATGAAAATCAGTTTCAAGACCGTCGCTGCCGCCGCAGTGTTGCTGGCCGTCGCCCTCGGGGCCGCCCTGGTTTTGGGGCCATGGCGTGAACGAGGTTTGGGTGAAGGCTTTGTCAGCGGCAACGGGCGCATCGAGGCGACCGAGATCTCGGTGGCAACCAAGCTGGCCGGACGCGTGGAAAAAATCCTGGTGAACGAGGGTGAGTTCGTCAAAGCCGGACAGCCGCTGGCGCGCATGCAGATCGAGAGCCTGCAAGCGCAGCGCGAAGAAGCGCTGGCCCGGCTCCAGCAGGCGCAACAGGCGGTCAGCGGTGCCGAGGTTCAGGTGGCCCTGCAAGAGAGCAATTTCCAGGCCGCGCTGGCGCTGGTGGCGCAGCGCGAAAGCGATCTCGATAGCGCACAGCGCCGCCTGCCCCGCTCCGAAAGACTGGCGCAGGAGGGCTTTTTTTCGGGCCAACTGCTGGACGACGACCGGGCCAAGGTGCGCAGCCTGGCGGCCAGCGTTTCAGCGGCCGGGTCGCAAGCCAAAGCGGCCCAGGTCGGCATCGCCGCGGCGCGCAACCAGGTCTCGGGGGCGCAAGCGAATGTGCGCGCGTTGCAGGCCACGCTGAGCCGCATCGATGTGGAGCTGGCAGACAGCGAACTGAAGGCGCCGCGTGACGGCCGGGTGCAGTTCCTGGTGGCCCAGACCGGCGAGGTGCTGGGCGGCGGCGGCCGGGTGCTGAATCTGGTTGACCTGTCGGACGTCTACATGACCTTCTTCCTGCCTGAAGCCGTGGCCGGACGGATTGCGCTGGGTAGCGAGGTGCGCCTGGTACTCGACGTGGCACCCCAATTTGTGATTCCCGCCAAAGTATCGTTTGTGGCCAGCACGGCGCAATTCACGCCCAAGACGGTGGAAACGGCCAGCGAACGGCAAAAGCTGATGTTTCGCGTGAAGGCGCAGATTGACCGCGAGCTGCTGCTCAAGCACCGCGACCAGGTCAAGACCGGCCTGCCCGGCGTGGCCTGGCTCAAGCTCGACCCGCAGGCCGCCTGGCCGGCGCAACTGAACCAGAAGGTTGGGCCGTGACAGACGCAGGGTCCCTGCCGCTGGTGGCGTGCCTGCAAGATATTGGCCTGCGCTACGGCAAGACGACCGCGCTGCACCACGTCACGCTGGATCTACCGGCGGGCCGCATGGTGGGCCTGATCGGGCCCGACGGTGTCGGCAAGTCCAGCTTGCTGGCCCTGGTGTCCGGTGCCCGCGCCCTGCAACGGGGCCGCCTGCAGGTGCTGGGCGGCGACATGGCACAACGCCGGCATCGCCAGGCGGCGTGCCCGCGCATTGCCTACATGCCGCAGGGTCTGGGCAAGAACCTCTACCCCACCTTGTCGATAGAGGAGAACCTGCAGTTCTTCGCACGCCTGTTCGGCCACGACGGCGCCGAGCGGAGGCGCCGCATCGACGGCCTGACGCAGTCCACCGGCTTGTACCCGTTCCTGACGCGGCCGGTCGGTCAACTGTCAGGCGGGATGAAGCAGAAGCTGGGGTTGTGCTGCGCGCTCATCCACGACCCCGACCTGCTCATCCTGGACGAGCCGACCACCGGCGTCGACCCCTTGGCCCGTGCTCAGTTCTGGGCGCTGATCGGCAACATCCGCCAGCAGCACCCCGGCATGAGCGTGCTGGTCGCAACGGCTTACATGGACGAGGCCCAGCGCTTCGACTGGCTGGTGGCGATGGACGAGGGACGCATCCTGGCGACCGGAACGCCCGGCGAACTGCTGCGCCGGACCGCGCAGGCCAACCTGGAGGCAGCCTTCATCGCCTTGTTGCCGGAGGCCAAGCGCAGCGGCCACCGGCGCGTCGAGATGCCGCCGCTGCCACCGGGCGAGGACGCCGAAATCGCCATCGAGGCGCGCGGCCTGAGCAAACGCTTCAACGGCTTCGTGGCGGTGGACCGGGTGAGTTTTCGCATCCAGCGCGGCGAGATCTTCGGCTTCGTGGGCTCCAACGGCTGCGGCAAATCCACCACCATGAAGATGCTCACGGGCCTGTTGCCGGCCAGCGAGGGCGAGGCCTTGCTGCTGGGCCATCCGGTGGATCCGCACGACCTGGCGACACGCCGGCGGGTCGGCTTCATGTCGCAGTCGTTTTCTCTCTACGGCGAGCAGACGGTGCGGCAGAACCTGGTGCTGCACGCACGGTTGTTCCACGTGCCCGAGAGCGAACTACCCGGTCGCGTCAAGGAAATGGCGCAGCGCTTCGGCCTGCAGGACTTGCTGGACACCTTGCCCGACAAGTTGCCGCTGGGCATTCGGCAGCGCCTGTCGCTGGCGGTGGCCATGGTGCACAAGCCCGAGTTGCTGATCCTGGACGAACCGACCTCCGGCGTGGACCTGATTGCGCGCGACAACTTCTGGCAATCGATGATAGAACTGGCCCGGCGCGACCGCGTCACCATCTTCATCTCGACCCACTTCATGAACGAGGCCCAGCGCTGCGACCGCATCGCGCTGATGCACGCCGGGCAGGTGCTGGCCAGCGACACGCCGGCCGCGCTGACGGCCAAGCGTGGCGCCGCTAATCTGGAGGACGCCTTCATCGCCTACCTGATCGAAGCCGGCGGCGGTGAAGCACCCGAGTCCCATAGGCTGCAAGCGGCGGCCGAGCCGGCCCCGCCGGTGGCCCAAGGCACGGCGGCGTACCAGGGGCTGCGGGCGCGCGCCCGGCGCAGCCTGGGCCGCATCCACAGCTACCTGTGGCGCGAGACGCTGGATCTGATGCGCGACCCGGTACGCGGCGCCATGGCGTTGCTGGGCTCGCTGCTGCTGATGTTCGTGATGGGCTACGGCATCAGCATGGACGTGGAGAACCTGCGCTACGCGGTGCTGGACCGCGACCAGACCGCGCTGAGCCAGAACTACACGCTGAACCTGGCCGGCTCGCGCTATTTTTCGGAACAGCCGCCGATCCGTGACTACGCGGAGCTGGACCGCCGCATGCGCAGCGGCGAGCTGTCGCTGGCCCTCGAAATTCCGCATGGCTTCGCGCGCGATGTGGCGCGCGGGCAGGCGGTGCAGATCGGAGCCTGGGTCGACGGCGCGATGCCGCAGCGGGCCGAGACGGTGAGTGGCTTCGTGCAGGGCATGCACCAGCAGTGGTATCTGCAGCAGTTGCGCGAGCGCACCGGCATGGCCGCCACCAGCCTGGCCAGCGTGGAGACGCGCTTTCGCTACAACCCGGACGTACGCAGCATGCCCTCCATGGTGCCGGCCGTGATCCCGTTGCTGTTGCTGATGCTGCCGTCGATGCTGACGGCGCTGGCGGTGGTGCGCGAAAAGGAACTGGGCTCCATCATCAACTTCTATGTCACGCCGACCACGCGCGCGGAATTCCTGCTGGGCAAGATGATCCCCTACGTCGCCCTGGCCATGCTCAACTTCTTTTTCATGTGTCTGATGGCCGTCACCGTGTTCGGCGTGCCCGTCAGCGGCAGCTTCGCGACGCTGACGCTGGGGGCCTTCATCTTCTGCCTGTGTTCCACCGGCATGGGGCTGCTGGCGTCCACCGTCACCAGGAGCCAGATTGCGGCGATGTTCTTCACCATGCTGGGCACCATGATCCCGGCGGTGCAGTTTGCCGGTCTGATCAACCCGGTGACGTCCTTGCAGGGCAGTGGCCGCTGGATCGGCGAGATCTACCCGGCCAGCCATATGTTCACCATCAGCCGCGGGGTCTTCAGCAAGGCCTTGCAGTTCTCGGACCTGCACGCCGCGTTCTGGCCGCTGGCGGCGGCGGTGCCGGTGATCCTGGGGCTGTCCATTGCCTTGCTCAAGAAGCAGGAAAAGTGAAAAATGTTGCGCCACCTGTCCAACATCTACCGCCTGGGCGTCAAGGAGCTGTGGAGCCTGTGGCGCGATCCGATGATGCTGTTCCTGATCGTCTACACCTTCACGCTGGCGATCTACGTCGCCGGCACGGCGATGCCGGAAACGCTTTACCGCACCCCGATTGCCGTGGTGGACGAGGACGATTCGACCTTGTCGGCGCGCATCAGCTCGGCCTTCTACCCGCCCCAGTTCGTGCCGCCGGTGCGCATCAGCCAGGCCCAGGTGGACCCGGCGCTGGACGCCGGGCGATACACCCTGGTGCTGGCGATACCGCCCAATTTCCAGCGCGACGTGCTGGCGGGTCGTGCGCCGCAGTTGCAGCTCAACATCGATGCCACCCGGATGAGCCAGGCGTTTGCCGGCAACGGCGCAGTGCAACAGATCGTGTTCGGCGAGGTCAGCGAGTTTGTGCAACGCTACCGCGGCAGCCCGCCGCTGCCGGTGGAGCTGGCGATCCGCGCGCGCTTCAACCCGGCCTTGACGCCGTCCTGGTTCGGCTCGCTGATGGAGGTCATCACGCAGATCACCATGCTGTCCATTATCCTGACCGGGGCAGCGCTGATCCGGGAGCGCGAGCATGGCACGGTGGAGCACCTGCTGGTCATGCCGGTGACGCCGGCCGAGATCATGCTGGCCAAGGTCTGGTCGATGGCGCTGGTGGTGCTGCTGGCCGCCACCGTGTCGCTGACCGTGGTCATCCAGGGGATCCTGAAAGTGCCGATCGAGGGCTCGCTGCCGCTGTTCCTGGTGGGGGCGGCGCTGCTGCTGTTTGCCACCACCTCCCTGGGCATCTTCATGGCCACGCTGGCGCGCAGCATGCCGCAGTTCGGCCTGTTGCTGATGTTGACCATGATGCCCTTGCAGATGCTCTCCGGCGGCATCACCCCGCGCGAGAGCATGCCGGTGTTTGTGCAGCGCCTGATGTGGTTCGCGCCGACCACCCATTTCACCGAACTGAGCCAGGCCATCCTGTACCGCGGCGCCGGGCTGGAGGTGGTCTGGAGCTCCTTCCTGGCGCTGCTGCTGATTGGCTCGGCGCTGTTCATGTTGTCGCTGGCACGTTTTCGCAAGACCATCGGCTTGATGGCCTGAGCGGGCCGGCCGACAGGCGGCGCGCCAGCGTGGTGGTAGTTTGGCTGCGGACGATAATTCCTGGTCAAGCGGAGTGACAAGAACCTGGAGAGTGAGGCGATCCTTGCAGAGCACGGCAGTTCCCCCTGACGAGTTACCTGGGCCCATGTCCGCGCCTGGCGCTGCCGTGTTTCGCCTGCGCCAGGTGTCCAAGGTCTACCGCATGGGGGAGTCTGAAATCCATGCGCTGCGCGAGGTCGATCTGGATCTGTTCCCGGGCGAGTTCGTGGTGCTGCTGGGGGCCTCCGGCAGCGGCAAATCGACCTTGCTCAACATCCTGGGCGGACTGGACCGCCCGACCTCGGGTGAGGTGCGCTACCGCGATCACGACCTGACGGCGGCCTCGGCGGCCGGGTTGACGCGCTTTCGGCGCGAGCATGTCGGCTTCGTCTTCCAGTTCTACAACCTCATTCCCAGCCTGACGGCGTACGAGAATACCGCGCTGGTGACCGAGATCGCGGAGTCACCGATGGAGGCCGGCGCGGCGCTGGCGCTGGTCGACATGACAGACCGGCGCGACCACTTCCCGTCGCAGTTGTCCGGCGGCGAGCAGCAGCGGGTGGCCATCGCGCGCGCCGTCGCCAAGCGGCCCGACGTGCTGCTGTGCGACGAGCCGACCGGCGCCCTGGACTACGCCACCGGCAAGCTGGTGCTGTCGGTGTTGCAACGCGTCAACCAGGAATTGGGCACCACCACGGTCGTCATCACGCACAACGCCGCCATCGCGGCCCTGGCCGATCGCGTGATTCGCATCAGCAGCGGCCGCATCGTGGACATCCAGCGCAACGCCAGCAAGGCGACGCCGGACGACATCTCATGGTGACGATGCTCAACCGCATGCTGTGGCGCGACCTCTGGCATCTGCGCGGCCAGGTCATAGCGGCGGCCCTGGTGGTGGCCTGCGGCATCGCCACCTTGGTCGCCACCTGGGGCACTTACCAATCGCTGCTGCTGGCGCGCGATGACTATTACCGCACGCACCGGCTGGCGGATGTCTTCGTCCATCTCAAGCGTGCCCCCGATGCGCTGGCCCAGCAGATCCGGCAGTTGCCGGGTGTCGCCCAGGTGCGCACACGCATCGTGGTGGATGTCTCGGTGGACGTGCCCGGCTTGGCAGAGCCGGCGGTGGCGCGGTTGGTCTCGGTGCCCGGCGAGCGCACGCCCATGCTCAACGACTTGCAGCTGGTGCGCGGCCGCTACGTCGACGCCAATGCGCTCGACCAGGTGCTGGTCAGCGAGGCCTTCGCCAAGGCCAATCGCCTGGCCCTGGGCAGCAAGCTGGGCGTCCTGCTGCATGGGCGCTGGACCGAACTGGCGATTGTCGGCATCGCCTTGTCGCCGGAGTTCGTCTACGAGGTCGGCAGCGGCATGCTGTTCCCGGACAACCGGCGCTTCGGCGTGATGTGGATGGCCGACAAGGCGCTGGCGCCGGCGTTCGACATGCAGGGCGCTTTCAATGACGTGGCCTTGTCGCTGTCGGCCAACGCCAGCGAGCGCGAGGTGATCGCCGCGCTGGACGATTTGTTGCGGCGCTACGGCGGCTTGAGCGCCTACGGCCGCGGCGAGCAGTTGTCGCACCGCTTCCTGAGCGACGAACTGGGGGAACTGGAGGTGATGACCACCACCATTCCGAGCCTGTTCCTGGCGGTTTCCGCCTTCCTGCTGTACGTCGTGTTGTCGCGCCTGGTCGCCACCCAGCGCACCCAGATCGGTTTGCTCAAGGCCTTCGGGCGCAGCGACCTGCGCGTCGGCATCCATTACCTGTACCTGGCCCTGGCGACGGTGGCGTTGGGCCTGGCCATGGGCTTGCCGCTGGGCATCGGCCTGGGCCGGATGTTCGTCGATGTCTACCGCAATTACTTCCACTTTCCGCGGCTGCAACTGATGGTCGACCCGGCGCTGCTGCTGCTGGCCACCGGCGTCAGTGGCGTTGCCGCCAGCATCGGTGCGCTGCTGGCGGTGCGCCGGGCCGTGGCCCTGGCGCCGGCCGAGGCGATGCGGCCGGAGCCGCCGGCGGCTTTCCGCGCCGGCGCCCTGGAGCGCTACGGGCTCACGCGCCGCCTGCCGGCCTCCTTGCGCATGATCCTGCGCAACCTGCTGCGCCGGCCCTGGAAGGCGCTGCTGTCGGTGCTCGGGATGGCGTTTGCCATCGGCCTGATGGTGATCGGAAATTTCGCGCTGGACTCCGCCAACTACATGATGGCGGTCCAGTTCAACCAGGTGCAGCGCGACGACGTCACGGTGCTCTACAACGAGCCCCGCGGACCCGGCGCGGCCATGGCGTTGGCCAAGATGGAGGGCGTGCTGCAAGCCGAAGCGTTTCGCCTGCTGCCGGTCTGGCTGCGCCACCAGCACCGCGGCAAACGTATCGAGGTGACCGGGCTGGCGCCGGGGAGCGAACTGCGCCAACTGCTGGACCGCCAGTTGCGGCCGGTCGAACTGCCGCCCGAGGGCCTGGTCCTGAGCCAGAAGCTGGCGCGGATTCTCGACGTTGCGCCGGGTGACGTGCTGACCATGGAAGTGCTGGAGGGCACCCGCGCCGTGCTGGCGGTCCCGGTGGTGGGCGTCGTCGACGAGATGCTGGGCCTGGGTGCCTACATGGACGCCGGCGCGCTGACCCGTCTGCTGGGCGAGGACCACACCAGCTCGGGCGGCTACCTGCGGATCGAGGCCGACCAGGCTCCCAATTTCTACCAGCGTCTCAAGCACATGCCGGCGGTGGCCGGCGTGGCGGTGCGCAGCGCCTTGCAGCAGAGTCTGCGCGAGTCGTTGGACCGGTCGTTCTTCTTTTTCAGCACGGTGCTGGTCCTGCTCTCGTGTGTCATCATTGTCGGCATGGTCTACAACAGCGCGCGCATCTCGCTCTCGGAGCGCGGTAACGAATTGGCCAGCCTTTGCGTGCTGGGCTTCACCCAGCGCGAGGTCACCTTCCTGCTGCTGGGCGAGCAGGTTCTTCTGATGCTGGCCGCCATTCCGGCCGGCTTGCTGCTGGGCTATGGCTTGTGCGCCATGCTGGTGCCGCTGTTCGACCGCGAGTTGTTTCGGCTGCCGCTGGTGGTCGAGAAGTTGTCTTTTTTCTATCCCGCCTTCGCCGCGCTGATCGCATCCGGCCTCTCCGGCCTGCTGGTGGCGCGCCGAATTCGGCGTCTGGACCTGATCGCGGTGCTCAAGACCCGCGAATGAATGGGAGGAAAGCGCATGCCCTGGAAACGAATCCTTATCGCCGCTGGCGCGCTGCTCGCAGTCGCCTTGCTGGTCTTGGTCCTGTGGCCGGCAGCGCTGGCGGTCGACGGCGCGCAACTGTCAACGGGCGCCATGCAGGTGACGGTGGACGACCAGGGCGAAACGCGCAGCCACGACCGCTTCGTGCTGTCGGCGCCGGTGGCCGGGCGGCTGGCGCGCATCGAGCTGCACGATGGCGATGCGGTCAGCGAGAACCAGTTGCTGGCGCAGATCGCGCCGCTGCCGCTGTCGAGGCGCGAGCTGGACGAGATCACGGCCCGCGTTGCCTCGGCCGAGGCCCTTGAACGCGAGGCCCAGCAGCGCGTGCGCCACGCCGACGAGGACGTCGCGCAGGCACGCCGGGAATACCAGCGCGTGCGCAAGCTGGTGCAGGACGGCTTCATGGCGCCGCAGGCGGTCGAGCAGGCGCGCAATCTGGCGGTGACGGTGGCCAGCGAGGCCGAGGCGGCGCGCTTTCGCTGGCGCGCCGCCGCCGCCGACGTCAAGGTCGCCAAGTCAGGACTTGGCGGCCTGCGTGCCGGCGCTCAGGTGGCGGGCTCGCTGGTGCAGGTGCGCGCGCCCATGGCGGGCCGGATTCTGCGCATACCCGATGCCAGCGAGCGCGTGGTCATGGCCGGCACACCGTTGCTGACCATCGGCAACCTCGGCGGTCTGGAGGTGGTGATCGAACTGCTGTCGTCCGAGGCGGTGAAGGTGGCGCCCGGCATGCCGGTGCTGCTGGAAGGTTGGGGCGGCAACCAGGCCTTGCGCGCCAAGGTGCGGCGCGTCGAACCCTATGCGGTGACCAAGGTTTCGGCCCTGGGCATCGAGGAAAAACGGGTCAACGTCATCGCCGACTTCGTCGACCCGCCGGGCGCCATCGGCGACGGTTTCCGGGTGACCGCGCGGATCGTCATCTGGCAGGCCGACAAGGTCCTGAAAGTGCCCGCCAGCGCCCTGTTCCGCTGCGCGGCAGCCTGGTGCGTCTTCGTCGTCGAGGATGGCCGGGCGCGCCGACGCAGCATAGCAGTCGGGCAGCGTAACCTGGGCGAGGCCGAGGTCACCGGCGGGCTGAGCGCCGGGCAGACGGTGGTGCGTTACCCGGGTAACGATGTCACGGACGGAGCGCGCGTCCGGTTGCGCGAAAAGCTCTAAAAATAACCGAACGCAAGACAGCTTGCCCGGCCGCGTTTCTTTCGGGCGGACGGTCCGGGTGAAGGCGCGAAAGTATTCCTTGGGCTTCAGGACAGCGTCACATTGATGCTGGAATTGGCGGCGCCATAAAGCAGCAGGTAGGCGGCGGTGCCGCGGCCGGGCAAGGCGCTGGCGCCGCCGCCGCTGCCGGAGGTCACGGGCGCAAAGTCCTGGTCATAGAGCCGCCAGGCCAAGCTGCCGCTGAGGGTCACCGAGCCCAGCGCCGGCAGCTTGCGCCACTCGGCAAAGCCTTCCGGGACTATCGTGACGGCGTGGCTGCCGAGGCCCAGCGCCGGCACGCTCTGGGCCGGGCGGAACACGCTGCTGCCGACCCGCACCCACTCTTCGCCGTTGCGCGTCTCGATCAGCACGTCGTCGAGGTCGCGGCCCTTCACCATCGGAATCTTCAGGCACATCCGCGCCAGCGCGTCGCTGCCGCTGGCATCGGCGATCTGATCCTGCTTGTCGATCGGGCCGGCCTTGGCCAGCACGTAGCCCGGCAGGTCCGGCGCCGCGGCCAGCGTGAAGATCGGACTGGTCGCCGAAATGCCAAGCGAATCGGGCGGCTCGTTGACGGCCAGCCAGTTGCGGCCAAGACGCGCTTGCCAGGCGGCAGACAAAGCCGCCTTGGGCGCCAGCTTCTGGGCGAAAGTCACCGCGAACGTGTAGTGACCCATGCCATACGGCAAACGTGCCACGAGGTAGTCTTCGCCCTGCGATGGGCTGGCCCAGTAGGTGACGGCACTGTTATCGCTGGCAAACGTCGCGTCGCTGCGCAGCTTCAGGATCGCCGACGCTGGCGCCCATGCGCCAGCGCTGTACTTGGCCAGGGAAACAGTCCGGTCCGGCTCGATTTGCAGGCGCAGCAGGCCCTGGTAGTGCGCGTACACGCCGGCCAGCGCGGCGAGTTGTGCATCGCTGGCGCTGGCTGGCGGCGGTGGCGTCGCCGGCAGGGCAGAGGGCAGGGCGGCGATGCGGCCGCGCTCCCGCAGCGCATGGAGCAGAATCAGTTCGGCCAGTGCGCCCGATCCGTAGCCGGTCGATGTGCCGCTGATCATGAGGGCCAGCCCCTCATCGGGCAGCACGAAGAAATCGCTGCCATAGACGCTGGTGCCCCCGTTCTTGTGCCAGGCTGTGACGCCCACGGCGGCCAGACCGCCGGCGCGCACGCCGTCCCAGCCGAGTCCGTAGCCGTCGGGCAGGATCACCGGTCTGAGCGCCTGGGTCAGCGTCTGGTCACGGGCCATCTCTGTCACCGAGCCCGGTTGCAGGATGCGCTTGCCGTCGAGCTGCCCGCCGCTCAGCAGCATGCGCGCCAGCCGCCCCATTTCGGTCGGTGTCGAATAGAGTCCACCGGAGGCGTAGGCCAGCGTGTATTCCTGCGCCAGCATGGTGTCGCCCGAGAAGCCCGGTGCGAAGGAGCCGCGCGCAAATGGCGCCAGTGCGAAGCGGCTGCTGGGCATGCCCAGCGGTGTCAGGATCTCGTCGGCCACAAACTGTGCGTAGCTCTTGCCGGTGAGCGCCTGCAGCAGCGGTTCCACCATGGTGAAACCGTCGTTGCAGTAGACCGACATTTCGCCGGGTGCGTGCTTCAGCCGCGCCGTGGCCAGCGTCTGCATCACCTGCGCCGCATAGCCGGCGCGGGGTTCGGTGCTGAAGATTCCGCGGTAATCGGTGCCCGGGAAGCCGGACGAATGACTCAGCAGCATGCGCACCGTGATTTGCGTGTATTCGGGCGACGCCATCCTGAAGTCGCTCAGGTAGGCGGCCAGCGGCCGGTCCAGATCGATCAAGCCACGTTCGACCAGGATCATCGCTGCAATGGTCGCGATCATCTTGCTGCACGACCCGATGCAAAAAAGCGTGTCGGGGGTGGGTGCGGTGTTTGCGGTTTTGTCGATGACACCAAAGGCCTCGGCCCAGATGAGCCGGTCACGGTCCATCAAGGCCACCGAAATCGCCGGCGTGTCGGTGTCGGTGAGGGCTTTTCGGATGGCGGCGCGAGCGCTGGCAATGGTGGTGTCGTAAGAGAAACCGGAGGCGCCGCAAGAGGCCAGCAGGCCCGGTGTCAGCAAACCGATGCCGGAGCAGCCGGCCAACTGCAATAGCTCGCGCCGCGAGAGCCCCGGCGTTGGGGTGTCGCGGTAGCGGGCGGTGCCGGTGTCAACGGAGGTGCTGGGAGTTTGCTTCATACGGGTCTCCATGGGACAAAAATCGGGCGGATGCTGAGAAGGCGCGTTTCCATGGCGGCGGCTGGACTCGGTGTGGCGTGTGAAAGCGCGTTATACAACGCTCAACCAGGCTGCGACGGGTCGGATTCAAGCCTTATTGAGCTACCTGAGACTTTGCTGAAATTGTTCTTTCTTACGGCTCTTCGCGTGATAACTATCAATGAATTCACCTCCCGCGGTACCTACGATTTTTAATTGGCTTGTCTCAAAACGCAGAAAGCACCGGGTGTTGAACAAGGAGGTCTTCATGTGGTTTGCGAAGCGTCTGTCAAGGTTGTCAATCGCAACGCTGGTCTCTATGCTGGCCGCCTGCGGTGGCGGATCGACAGCTCCGGTCAGTCTGCAGGAACAATATGCCGCCGCCGTGGCCGATGCCAGTGTCGCCTTGCCGTCGGAGATATCACGCTTCCTGACGCCGATCAACGCTCAAAATCCGGACCTCGTCTGGGAAAACAATGTGGTGGGATCGCGCCTGCTGGTGGTGAGCTGGCTGGACGATGCCGGCAAATACTACCAATGCCATGTCTCCGGCGGCTGCAGCGGCAACACAGCCTGCCTGGAAGGGGGCGAATGCCCGACTTACAAATACGATTCATGGGTCACGGTGGTACCGGAACTCAGGAACTTCTTCGCCGGCAAAGCGCCAGAGCCGCTGCGCATGGCCCAATTGCTGGGACTACCGCCGGAAGGAGCGGTTGCGGGAAATCCAAAGGAGTACAAGTACCTGCTGGAGATGTGGGTCTCGCCGCAAGACCTTTTTCGCCCCTGTCCCGATACGGAAATTTCGGACACGGTCTGTGAAATCGGCTTCCCCGCCGACGCGTTTCGGATCCCCGTTCTGAGCAACCTGGTCAGGGCAACGGAGGGTCCCAACTACGGGGTTTTCATGACCTATCCAGACTGGTTCAACAACCGAACCCGCTACGTCTACAGCATGGGTGCCAACCCCTATCCCTGGACCCGACTGGGCTATACCTATGATTGGGGCAGCAGCAATCACATAGGGTTGAGCGAGTTCGTTCTGCACGGCAGAAAAGTCGACGGCACCACCATTTCGGTCGGCATCAAATCGGTCAAGACCACTGCCGACTACTTCTTGAGCCAGTGAGGTGACCTGGGCGCAGTGGCCCCCAGGTCAAGCCGCCCGCGGTTTCACCTTGGACGCCGCCAGCTTGGCGTTGCCACGCGCCACCTCCACATCGGCATCGAACGCCAGTGCCACGCCCATGCGGCGCTTGCTGAAACTCTCGGGCTTGCCGAACAGGCGCAGGTCGGTGTTGGGCACGCGCAGTGCCTCGTCGACACCGTCAAACACGATGCCCTTGGCGTCGACGCCGCCGTAGATGACGGCGCTGGCGCCGGGGCAACGCAGCGCGGTATTGACCGGCAGACCCAGGATGGCGCGGGCGTGCAGCTCGAACTCGCTCTGCACCTGGGTTGCCAGCGTCACCAGGCCGGTGTCGTGCGGGCGCGGGGACACTTCGCTGAACCAGACCTGATCGCCCTTGACGAACAGCTCGACCCCGAACAGACCCTGGCCTCCGAGGTTGTCGGTCACGGTTTTGGCGATCTGGCGCGATCTCTCCAGCGCCGCCGGCTGCATCGGATGCGGCTGCCAGCTCTCCACATAGTCGCCGTTGATCTGGATATGGCCGATCGGCGCGCAGAAATGCGTTTCAATCTGGCCCTCGGCGGCCAGCGCACGCACCGTGAGCTGGGTGATTTCATAGTCGAAGTCGATGAAGCCTTCGACGATGACGCGGCCACGGCTGACACGGCCGCCGGCCATCGCGTAGTCCCAGGCTTTTTGCACATCGGCCGGACCGGCGATCTTGCTCTGGCCCTTGCCCGAGCTGCTCATCACCGGCTTGACGATGCAGGGGTAGCCAATGCCGGCGTCGATGGCGGCCTGCAGCTCCATCAGCGAGTCGCAAAATTTGTACGGACTGGTCGGCAGGCCCAGCGTCTCGGCGGCCAGACGGCGTATGCCTTCGCGGTCCATCGTCAGGCGCGCGGCGCGGGCGGTCGGAATCACGCGCACCACGCCGGCCGCTTCCAGCTCTTCCAGCATGGAGGTGGCGATGGCCTCGATCTCGGGTACCACCAGCAGCGGCCGCTCGGCCTCGATCAAGGCCTTGAGCTGGGCCGGGTCGCTCATGGTGATGGTGCGCGCATGGTGCGCCAGTTGCTGGCCCGGCGCGTTGTCGTAGCGGTCCACGGCGATGGTTTCCACGCCCAGGCGTTGCAGCGCAATCAGAACTTCCTTGCCGAGTTCGCCGGAGCCCAGCAACATCACTTTGGTGGCGTGGGGTGAGAGCGGTGTGCCGATGGTGATCATGGTGAAAACGCGCTGTGGCGTCCAGAAAATAGATAACGAATGGTGGGGCTGGATTGGCTCCGACGGGTAGCCTGAGTCACAATCAAACCATGGAAACGTCAATTTTATCTGTGCAGGGTTTGCGCAAGCGTTACGCTGACAACTGGGTGGTCGATGATGTGTCGTTCGCCATCGCGCCGGGCGAATGCCTGGGGGTGATTGGGCCCAACGGCGCCGGTAAGACCACCACCATCCGCATGTGCCTGGGGCTCAGCGTGCCGGACGCCGGCAGCATCACCGCCTTCGGTTTGCAGATGCCGCGTGATGCGCTGGCGATCAAGGCCCAGTTGGGCGTGGTGAGCCAAATGGACACGCTGGACCCCGATTTCAGTTGCGCCGAAAACCTGCTGGTCTATGGCCGCTATTTCGGCATGAAAGCGGCGCAGATTCGCGAGCGCGTTCCGGCGCTGCTGGCGTTCGCTTCGCTGACCAACAAAGCGACGGCCAAGCCGGGCGAACTCTCGGGAGGCATGAAGCGCCGCCTGAGTCTGGCCCGGGCTCTGGTGAACAACCCGCGCCTGTTGCTGCTGGACGAACCCACCACCGGGCTCGATCCGCAGGCGCGCCATCTGATGTGGGAGCGCCTGCAACTGCTGTTGCAAGAGGGAAAGGCGATCCTGCTGACGACGCACTTCATGGACGAGGCGGAACGCCTGTGCACGCGCCTGCTGGTGTTGGACCACGGCAAAAAAATCGCCGAGGGCCGGCCGCGCGACTTGATCAGCCAGCATCTGGAGCCCGATGTGGTGGAGGTCTACGGCGCGGGCGCCTTGGATCTGGTGCAGGCACCGCTTAAAGCCTTGGCGGCGCGCGTTGAAGTGAGTGGCGAAACGGTCTTTTTCTACACCCAGGACGCCAAGCCGCTGATGCAGGCGCTGAGCGTTTATCCGCAACTGCGCACACTGCACCGGCCGGCCAACCTGGAGGATTTGTTCCTCAAGCTGACCGGTCGCCAAATTCGAGAGGAGGCCTGACATGCAGACCCTAACATTGACCGCGGCGGCGCAGAGCGTCTGGCGCGCGCCCGCGCTCTCGTGGCGCTGGTGGCCGGTGTTTTTGCGCAACCTGCTGGTCTGGCGCAAGTTGGCCATCCCCAGCCTGGTGGGCAATATCGCCGAGCCGCTGATGTGGCTGGTGGCCTTCGGCTATGGCATGGGGGCGTTGGTGGGGCAGGTCACGCTGACCGGTCCCGAGGGGCCGGTCAAAGTGCCCTACATCCTGTTTCTGGCCAGCGGCTCGATCTGCATGAGTGCCATGAATGCGGCCAGCTTTGAAGCCTTGTACTCGGCGTTCTCGCGCATGCACGTGCAAAAAACCTGGGACGGCATCATGAATGCGCCGGTCAATCTGGATGACGTGGTGCTGGCTGAAATGCTGTGGGCGGCCTTCAAGTCGCTGTTTACCGTCACCGCCATTCTGGGTGTGATGCTGGGTCTTGGCATCAGCTATTCACCCAAGCTGTTGCTGGCCTGGCCGGTGTTGCTGGGGGTCGGCATCACCTTCAGTTGCATCGCCCTGATCTTCAACGCACTGGCCAAGGGCTATGATTTTTTCACCTACTATTTCACCTTGTTCCTGACGCCCATGATGTTCCTGAGCGGCATCTTCTTTCCGCTCGATCAGTTGCCGGCGCTGGTGCGCATGGCGTCGGGCTGGCTGCCGCTGACCAATGCGGTCGATCTGGTGCGCCCCCTGTTCATGGACCAGTGGCCGGAGCATGCGCTGCGGCATATGCTGGTACTGACGGCCTATGCCGTGGCTGGCTTCTGGATCGCGCTGGCGCTGACGCGCAAGCGCTTTCGAGGATGAGCTCGCGCGTCTACCTTCGCCATCCGGTGCCGGAAGACCAGCGCGACTTCCTGGCGTCGGTGCGCGTCAGCCGTTCGCTGCATCATCCCTGGACCGCAGCACCGGCGACACCGGCGCAATTTCGCGCCTACATCGAACGCATGGCGCAGCCTGAAAATTGCGCGTTTCTGGTTTGCCGGCGCGGCGACCAGCGCATCGCCGGGGTGATCAACGTCAGCAACATGGTTCTGGGCTTGTTCCGCAGCGGCTACCTGGGTTACTACACCTTCGCCGGTCATGAGCGCCAGGGACTGATGCGTGAAGGCTTGCAGGCGGTGCTCCGGCATGCCTTCAAGACCCTGAAGCTGCATCGCCTGGAAGCCAATATTCAACCAGGCAACCGGCGCTCCATCCCGCTGGTGGAGGCCTGCGGCTTTGCGCGCGAGGGCTACTCGCCGCGCTACCTCAAGATCGGTGGCCGCTGGCGCGATCACGAGCGTTGGGCCAGGCTGGCTTCCTGACCCCACGGCAAAATTTGCATCCTCAAGGAGAATTCATGAAACTCATAGGCATGCTCGATTCACCCTACGTGCGGCGCGCGGCGATCTCGCTATCTTTCGGTCGACGTACCGGCAGGGAGCCCTGGCTGCGGGTTGGATGGCTGCTGATGGATTGTGTGTACGGAAGTCGGTCTTACTGAGGCCGACTGCGCCAGTATGGCCGTGCTGGCTGCTTTCTCCGCAATCATGATTGCCGGTGCATTCACCGTTTCCAGCGCGTGGTTTTGTTATTCGGTTATCCTGCCGGTCCAGCGTAATATGCGTCACGATGCAAGCTGTTATCCGATTGGGGGTTTATATGGCTTTGTTCGGCGAGTCGATCACGGTGGATGATTCAATTGCAACGCTTGTTCGTACTTGGCGCATCGCATGAGTCCTGCACACTTCCTCGGCGCCGATCGCGGCTCCCAAAGGAAGTTGATCGCCCTCCTGAGCCTGGTCGTGCTCGCCGTGGTGCCCATCATGGCCTACCTGATCTGGTCTGGCTACCAAGCGGCGATCCACAGTGCCGAAACCAGGACGCACGACTATGCGGCGATACTTGAAGCGCGGCTGGACGCCACGCTGCGCCGCGCCGACGCCGACTTGTTGGCAATGACGCACATGGTTCCGGTTGCCGCGCTGAGCCAGCAGGCGGTACCGCGATACGCTCGCGAGCTGAATGCCAATCTGGATGACCGCCTGTTCCGTTACAAGGAGATCGCCGGCTTCCGTGTTACCGATCGCCACGGCGACACGCTCTACAGCTCGACCAGCGCCAGCGTCCCTTATGTAAGTATTGCCGATCGAAGCTATTTCATCCAGTTGCGCGACAACCCCCAGGCGGGGCTGGTGTTTTCCGAGGTGGTCATCGGTCGCAGTACTGGCCGACCAGTCCTTGCCATCGCCAGAGCACTGAAGGACGCGCGCGGAAATTTTATGGGCATTGTCTATGCGCTGCTCGAACTTCAACACTTCCAGGCGCTGTTTCGGTCTCTTGCCATCGGTGAGCAGGGCGTGATCTCGTTGCGCCGTAGCGAGGACCAGAGGCTGGTCCTGCGCTGGCCCGATCTGGCCAGCCAGATCAACAAGCCACTGGATTCGCAGAATCCAATCACCAAGCGTCTGGTCGCTGGTGAAAGGATGGCAACTCTGCAATTTGCCGCTCTGATTGATGGCACCGAGCGCATCTTCAGCTTTCAGGTGCTGGAGAACTATCCTTTCTATATCACCGCCAGCCTCGGCCGAAAAGAAGTATTGGCCGAATGGCGCGCGCGTTCGCTAGCGGTTGGCGGATTGGGCCTGTTGTTGCTGAGCATGCTGGTGTGGCTGCTGCACCGTTTGTGGCGCGCTCTGGTGCGCGAGCAGCAGGTGGCCGGCGCACTCAAGGAGAGTGAGCGTTTCGCGCGTGCCTCGCTCGACGCGCTCTCATCGCATATCGCCGTGCTCGATGGTGAAGGGCGCATCATTGCAACCAACCAGCGTTGGCGAACGTTCGCGCAGCAGAACGGGCAGTCCCCGCAGCAGGTTAGCGAAGGCGCCGAATACCTGGGCGTTTGTCAGCAAGCGGGGGGTGTAGGCGACGACGCAGCGCGGGTCGCCGCCACACTGATCAAGGACCTGATCAGCGGGCAGCGCCTGGAGGGCAGTTTCGAGTATCCCTGCCACTCCCCGCAGGAGCAGCGCTGGTTTGTCTGCCGTGGCACCCGTTTTGCGGGGGACGGGCCGGTGCGTGTGGTGATGGCGCACGAGAACGTCACGGTACGCAAGCAGGCGGAGGAAGCGCTGCGACGCTCGGAGGACAAATTGGCAGGGGTTTTCCGCACCAGTCCGGTACCGATTTTCCTCAGCCGACTTGCCAACGGGCTGTATCTGGACGTCAATCAGGCTTCCGAGAGAACGTTTGGCTGGAGCCGCGAGGATTCAATCGGCCGCACTTCGGCCGAGTTGGGCATCTGGGTGGATCCGCAAGCCCGCAAGCGCTGGGTCGCCATGCTCAAGGCACAACGCCGATCCGAAGACTTCGAAGCCGTTTTCCGGACTCGATCAGGAGATCTGCGCACGGTACTGCTTTCCGCCGAGATCATTGAACTGGACGGCGAAGAATACATTCTCGGTCTGGTGTACGACATCACCGAGCGCAAGCAGGCGGAGGAGGCGCTGCGGCTGCTCAATGAACAACTGGAAACCAATGTGCTTGAGCGCACGGCCGAACTGCAACAGACCAACGCGACCCTGTTGAGCAAGGAAGAGGAAATACGCTCGGTGGTCGAGAACCTGGTGGACTGCGTCATCAGCATCGACGACCAGGGCGTCATCCAGTCCGCCAACCTGGCGGTGGAAAAAGTTCTGGGCTTTGGTGTCGCCGAAGTTTTGGGCCGAAACGTGTCCATGCTCATGCCTGAACCGCACCGCGGCGCCCACGACGGCTATCTTGAGCGCTATCACCACACTGGCCAGGCCCACATCATCGGCATTGGCCGTGAAGTGGAGGGTCTGCACAAGAACGGCACGCGCATTGCGATGGAGCTGTCGGTCAACGAATACTTCGTTCACGGGCAACGCTTTTTTACCGGCATTCTGCGCGACATTCGCGAGCGCGTGCGCATCATGAAGGACCTGGAACAGGCGCGGCTTGACGCCGAACAGGCCAGCCGGGCCAAATCGGCTTTCCTCGCCGCCATGAGCCATGAGATCCGCACCCCCATGAACGGCGTGGTCGGCATGATCGACGTGTTGCAGCAGACCAGCCTCAAGGGCTACCAGGTGGAGATCGTCGACACCATCCGCGATTCAGCCTATGCCCTGCTGGCCATCATCGAGGACATTCTCGACTTCTCCAAGATCGAGGCCGGCAAGCTGGAGCTCGAGCAGGCCGCCATGTCGGTGAGCGCGGTGGTGGAGCAGGTCTGCAGCATGATGGACCACCTGGCGACAAAAAAAGGTGTGGAATTCAGGCTGTTCACTGATCCGGCGATTCCCGAACAAGTCCTGGGCGATGCGCTGCGTCTGCGGCAAGTTCTGATCAATCTTGTCAACAACGCGATCAAATTTTCCAGCGGGGAACAGCGAACGGGCCAGGTGTCGCTGCGCGTGCGCCTGGCCGGGCGCAGCGCGGATGGCGTGACGCTGGAGATGGAGGTCAGCGACAACGGCATCGGCATGGACGATGCCACCCTGGCGCGTTTGTTCAGCTCTTTCAGCCAGGCCGACGTCTCGACCACCCGGCGTTTCGGTGGCACCGGGCTGGGGCTGGCGATCTCCAGCCAACTGGTGCAACTAATGGGCGGGACGATCCTGGTGCAGAGCGTGCCGGGCCAGGGCTCCACCTTCACGGTGCGGCTGCCGTTCTTGGCGCTGCCGGCAAGTTCAGATGCGCTCCAAGTGCCTTCGCAAGTTGCCGGGCTTAGCTGTCTGGTGGTCGGCAGCGCACCGGGGCTGGCCGACGACTTGGCCGCCTATCTCCAACACGGCGGCGCCGTCGTCGAGCGCGCGCCCGACCTGGCGCTGGCACGGGAACGCTCCAGTGCCTGTCCGGCCGGCCTGTCGGTGTGGTTGATCGACGCCGGTGCTGCAGCGCCGTCAGAGGAGCAACTGCGCGCTGCCGCTGCGGCCCGGCCCGATCAGGACGTTCGCTTTGTGCTGATTGGACGCGGGTACCGGCGCCAGCCGCGCGCCGTCGCCCCCGATCTGGTCGTGGTGGACGGCAACGTGCTGCAACGCCAGACCTTGTTCAGGGCAGTGGCGATTGCCGTCGGACGGGCGCCGGCCGAAGCGGAGACCGAGCTGGAAACGGCCGTGCAAGCAGAAGCGCCTGCCGGCAGGTCCGCAGCAACAGTGGGAGCGCCCGCGCACGAACAGGCACGGCGACAGGGCCGGCTGATCCTGGTGGCCGAGGACAACGAAACCAACCAGTTGGTGATAGAGCAGCAACTCGGTTTGCTGGGCTATGCGGTTGACATGGCCGACGACGGCCGCGCGGCGCTGGCGCGCTGGCGAAGCGGTGACTACGCCATGTTGTTGACCGACCTGCACATGCCAGAGATGGATGGCTACCAGTTGGCGGCGGCCATCCGCACGGAGGAAAAGGGTCTGCGCCACACGCCGATTGTTGCCTTGAGTGCCAATGCCCTGGCGGGCGAAGCAGAGCGCTGCCTGGAGGTCGGCATGGACGACTACCTGAGCAAACCAACGCCCCTGGAGAAACTCAAGGCGACACTGAACAAATGGCTGCCGATTGCAGCAGCACCCGCCTTGGACCTTGGCGTACTCAAGGGCCTGGTGGGCGACGATGTACTGCGGATCGACAAGTTTCTGCGCAGCTTTCAGACCAGCTCAGCCAGGATTGCAGCGGACTTGCGTGCCGCCTGCCAGGGCGGTCAGGCCGGCGCGGCTGGCGCGGCGGCGCACAAGCTCAAGTCCTCGGCCCGCGCCGTGGGGGCGCTGGCACTGGGCGAACTTTGTGAGGCGATGGAACAAGCTGGCATGGCCGGCGACCAGCCAACTCTGGTCGCATTGCTGCCCGGATTTGAGCAAGAAATGGTCGCCGTAGCAGCGTTTCTGGATTCCTTGTTGCAGGAGCGCCAGCAGATCGCAACAACGGTACCGGAAATGGTCCAGATAAAAAAATCCGCAGTCAAGGTCATGCTGCTCGATGATGAACCCTTCATGCTTGAGCTGCTCAGCGAGTTGCTGGAGACACTGGGCTACACCTCGCTATCACGCTACGCCAGCGCTGCTGCCGCGCTCGATTCGCTGGCCGATCCGGCGGGCCAGCCGGACCTGATCCTGCTTGACCTCAACATGCCGGAGATGGACGGCATTGAGTTCGTCCGGCACCTGGTGGAGCGGCGCTACGCGGGCAGTCTGGTGCTGATCAGTGGCGAGGACGAGCGTACCCTGCAAGCCGCCCACAAGCTGGTGCAGGCGCACCAGATCGAAGTGCTTGGCCACTTGCAGAAACCGGTCTCGCCGCAAGTACTGGCGGCGCTGCTGATGCAGTGGTCGCCACCGGTGTCCGGCCGCACGCGCTCGGCCAAGGCAGATTACGCCGCTGCCGCGCTGCGCGTCGCCATTGCCAATGGCGAGCTGGTCAATTACTACCAGCCCAAGGTGGCGCTGACCGACGGTCACCTGGTTGGCGTTGAGACGCTGGTGCGCTGGCGCCATCCCAGCGATGGTCTGGTCTTTCCGGATCAGTTCATCGGTGTCGCCGAAGCCCATGGCCTGATCGATGACCTGACCCGCGTCGTGCTGCACGATGCACTGGCGCAGGCCCGGGTCTGGCGCGACGCCGGTCTGGCGCTGCGGGTGGCAGTCAACGTGTCGATGGACAACCTGGTGGCACTGACCTTCGCCGATTTTGTCGTCGCCGCAGCCGCGGCGGCCGGCGTGCCGCCGCCCAAAGTAGTGCTGGAGGTGACGGAAAGCCGCTTGATGGCTGACCTGCGTGTGCCGCTTGAAATTCTGACCCGGCTGCGTCTGAAACGCTTCCGGCTGTCGATCGACGACTTCGGCACCGGGCACTCCTCGCTCGCCCAACTGCGTGACATGCCATTTGATGAACTCAAAATTGACCGCAGCTTCGTCCATGGCGCCCACGCCGACCCGACCTTGCGTGCGATCTTCGAGGCCAACCTGAATCTGGCGCGGCAACTGGGCATTGAAGTGGTCGCCGAAGGCGTCGAGGACCGCGCCGACTGGGATTTTCTGCGCCGCTCGGGCTGCGACCTGGCACAGGGCTACTTTGTCGCGCGCCCGATGCCGGCGGCCGAATTGCTTGGTTGGATAGCAGCCTGGGAGGCGCGACTGCGCGACGAGGCCCTGGCGCAGTGACAGCTATAGGGCTCGACTGCTGACTTTGAATTGACGTCAGCACAATCCGGCATGATGCTGGATCACAGACACAAGGAGAAATCATGGAACTCATAGGCATGCTCGATTCGCCTTATGTCCGGCGCGTGGCGATTTCCTTGCAGTTGCTGGGCTTGCCCTTTCGGCACCGCTCGCTTTCGGTCTTCAGTACTTTCGCGCAGTTTCAGGAAATCAACCCGGTGGCCAAGGCGCCGTCGCTGATTTGCGATGACGGCGAGGTCCTGATGGACTCGACGCTGATCCTGGAGTTGGCCGAAGCGCTGGCAGCGCCGCGCAAGAGCCTGCTGCCCGCCGGCACGACCGAGCGCCAACATGCGCTGCGCGTTATCGGGCTGGCCCTGGCCGCCTGCGAGAAAAGCGTGCAGATCGTCTACGAACGAAACCTGCGCCCGGCCGAGAAGCTGCACCAACCCTGGGTGACACGCGTCACCGGCCAGTTGCTGGCAGCCTGCGCCGGGCTGGAATCGGAACTGGCACGCCGCCCGCCGGCGTGCAGCAGCGCCGCCATCAACCAGGCCGGCGTCAGCGCCGCAGTGGCCTGGCATTTCACCCAACAGATGCTGCCCGAGGTCGTCAGCTCCGACCGGTACCCCTTGCTGCGCGAGTTCTCAAGCCAGGCCGAGGCGCTGCCGGAGTTCATGGCCGCGCCCTATGGCGACGGCACCGTGGCTCCTCGCAAGGAGCCTATGGATCATTTTCCGAAATGACCAAACCCTGTTCAGCATACCTACCGGGAGGATCAGACTGGCGGGGCACTCAGCTCCGCGGCTGTCCCCCGGCCTTCGGCCTCCGCCTTTATGCCGCTGCGCTGAGCGCCCCACCAGCCTGATCCATGGGGGCTGCTCGGCCCGCGCAAGCCACAGACGCTTGAGCCTCAGTTCTTGACTTGCGAAAGCAATCTGCATCAGGCGGACTGCGCCGCCTTGATCAGGTCGGCCGCTTTTTCGGCAATCATGATCACCGGCGCGTTGGTGTTGCCGCTGATCACCTGCGGCATGATGGAGGCGTCGACCACGCGCAAGCCTTCCATGCCGTGCACGCGCAACTTTGCATCGACCACGTCCAGCGCCCCGAGGCCCATGCGGCAACTGCCGACCGGGTGGTAGATGGTGTCGGCGTGGTCGCGGATGAATTGTTCGATCTGAGCATCGCTTTGGGCTTCGGCCGAGGCCGCCAGTTCCCGGGCATCCAGGCTTGCCAGGGCGGCTTGCGAAAGAATCCGGCGCATCAGCTTGAAGCCGCGAATCATGCGCTCCAGGTCGTCACGTTCGCTGAAGTAGTTGGGGTCTATCAAGGGCGGCGTCAGCGGGTCCTTGCTGGCCAGTTTGAGGCTGCCACGGCTGCGCGGGCGCAGCAGGCACAGGTGGCACGAGTAGCCGTGGCCCAGGGTGACGCTGCGGCCGTGGTTGTGCAGCTTGCCGATGACAAAGTGCAATTGCAGGTCCGGCGTCGCCTCACCGGGCTGGCTCTTGATGAAGCCGCCGGCTTCGGCGAAATTGCTGGTCAGTATGCCGCTGCGGTGGCGGCGCCACTCGAAGATGCCTTTGATGGCGCGCACCAGGCCGCGCAGCGACAGGCCGAACAAATCGGTCACCTTGGGCGCATCGGCCACCTGCAGCACGTCAATGTGATCGTGCAGATGCTGGCCGACGCCGGGCAGCTCATGGACCAGCGGGATGCCCAGTTCCTGCAGATGCTGGCGCGGCCCGATGCCCGACAGCATCAGCAGTTGGGGCGAATGCAGCGCCCCGGCGCACAGCAGCACCTCACGCCGGGCCCTGAGCTGTTCGAGCTTTCCGTCGTGCCGGAATTCGACGCCCACGGCGCGCTTGCCCTGCAGCAGAATGCGGGTCGCCTGGGCACCGGTGAACAGGCTCAGGTTGGGTCGGCCCAGGTTGGGCGTCAGGTAGGCCTTGGCGGCGCTGAAGCGCTCGCCGTTCTTGTGCGTCACCTGGTACATGCCGACACCTTCCTGGCTGGCGCCATTGAAGTCGGGGTTGTGGACAAAGCCGGCTTGTTGCGCGGCCTGCACAAACATCGGTCCAAAGCGGCTGGGGCTGCGCAAATCCATCACATTGAGCGGGCCGCCGATGTCGTGGAAGGCGTCGGCGCCGCGCTCGTTGTGTTCGGCGCGTTTGAAGTAGGGCAACAAGTCGTCGTAGCCCCAGCCGGGGTTGCCCTGGGCCGCCCATTGGTCGTAATCCTGGCGCTGGCCGCGGATGTAGATCATGGCGTTGATCGAACTGGAACCGCCCAGCACCTTGCCGATCGGCTGGTAGCCCTTGCGGCCGTTCAGGCCAGCTTGCACCACGGTGTCGAATTTCCAGTTGGCCTGGCCGGTCTGGGCCATCAGAGCGAAGCCGGTCGGGCAGTGGATCAGCACGCTCTTGTCTGGCGGGCCGGCCTCCAGCAGCGCCACCGTCAGCTTGGGATCCTCGCTCAGGCGCGCCGCCAATACACAACCGGCCGAACCGCCGCCAACGATGATGTAATCGAACATGTATTCCTCCACGGCCACGGGCGCTTCACTTTGCGCCGTGCCTGGGCGGCACCTTACCCGAAACCCTTGGCCGGGTTTAGAGGCCGGCCCCAAAAGCCCGGTGGGAAACTGATCGGTTGAAAACTTGGCGTCAGCACAATCGGGCATGATGCTGGATAAAAATCGACAAGGAGCAACATGAAGCTGGCTTTGCTGTCAGACATTCACGCCAATATTCAGGCTTTCGAGGCCTGTTTGACGCATGCCCGCGAGCATGGCGCCCAGCAGTTTGCGCTGCTGGGCGATCTGGTCGGTTACGGTGCCGACCCGGTGGCGGTGGTCGAACTGGCGCAGCAACTGGCCGGTCAGGGCGCACTGCTGGTCAAGGGCAATCACGATGAACTGGCGGTGCGACCGCCGGCGGAGGCGATCACCGTGGGCGACAGTACCGCCGCCTGGACCCACGCCCAGCTCAACGACAGCCAGCGCCAGTTTCTCGATCAGCTGCCTCTGACCGTTCAACAAGACACCCTGTTGCTGGTGCACGCCAGCGTCGACGGACCGGCACTGTGGCGTTACGTCTATGACGAGCGGGCCGCCAGTGCCAGCCTGGACGCGGCGGCGCCGGAAGTGCGCCATGTTTTTGGCGGGCACGTGCACGTGCAGACCCTTTATTACCGGGGTGCCGGCGCCGATTTGATGAAGTTCCTGCCGACCCCGGGTGTTGCGGTACCGGTGCCAAGGCACCGGCGCTGGCTGGCCACTATCGGTTCGGCCGGGCAACCGCGGGACCGCAATCCGCAGGCCATGTACGCCATTTTTGACAGCGAAAAATTGCAACTGACGTTTCAGCGCGTGTCTTACGACAATCGCGGCGCCGCGGTGGCCATTCGGCAGGCCGCCCTGCCGGCATTTTTTGCCGATCGCCTGGAGTTGGGACGGTGAAGCTGCTGGAACCCGGCGCCGAACTGGACGGTTTCACGATCGAGGAGTGCATCCACTCGGGCGGCATGGCCCACGTCTACCGCGTTCGCTACTCCGAAGGGGCGCGCGACCCCGGTTTCCCGCTGGCCATGAAAGTGCCCCGCATGACGGCCGGTGACGGCGCCGAGAACATCGTCAGTTTCGAGGTCGAACACCAGATCATGCAGGTCCTGACAGGCAGCCATGTGCCGCGTTTCGTGGCTGCTGGGGACCTCGAAAACGTGCCTTATCTGGTGATGGAGTATGTGCACGGAAAAACGCTGGAGCACTGGCTGGAGGCGCCGGCGTTGCCGCCGGTGTACGAGTGGGCCCAGCTCGGCGCGGCAGTGGCCATGGCGGTGCACAGCCTGCATCAGCAGAACACGGTGCATCTGGATTTGAAACCGGCCAACGTGCTGATCCGCGCCGATGGCAGCGCGGTACTGCTGGACTTCGGTCTGTCCTGCAACGCCCTCTACCCCGATCTTTTGGCCGAACAGTTGCGCAAGGCGGTGGGCTCGCCGGCCTGGATTGCGCCGGAACAGGTGGTCGGCGTGCGCGGCGACCCGCGCAGCGATATTTTTGCCATTGGCGTCATGCTCTACCAGCTGGCCACCGGCGAGTTGCCGTTTGGCGCACCCCGGACCACCGGCGGGCTGCGCCAGCGCCTGTGGATGGATCCGCCGCCGCCGCGCAAGCTGGAGCCGGGCCTACCTGAGTGGATGCAGGAAGTGATATTGCGCTGCCTGGAGCCGGAGGCGGTCAAACGCTATCCGTCGGCGGCGCATCTGGCGTTTGATTTGCATCACCCCGAGCAAATAGTCGTCACCGAGCGTGGCCGCAACACCAAGGGCACCGGCTTTCGCACCCATTTCAAACGCTGGCTCAAGGCCGCCGGCATGCATTACCAACCCAGTCCCTTGCCGGTGCACCAGATCGAGGAGGTGCCTATCGTCATGGTGGCGGTGCCGCACAAGGACGTCAGCGACGCCACACTGTACTCGCTGCGACAGGCGGTGGCGCGCTCGCTGGGCACCCGTCTGGGGGCCAGACTGGCCTGCGTCACCGTGATCTCGCCGGGCCAGACCAGCAGTTCCAGTGACGCCAGCAGCGAGACCAGCGTGCAGCGCAAATACATTGCCAACCTGCGCCAATGGGCGCAACCGCTGGACCTGCCGGGTCAGCAAACCTCCTACCACGTGCTGGAGGCTGGCGATGTGGCGCAGGCGCTGGTCAACTATGCGGTGGGCAACGAGGTCAGCGTCATCGTCATGGGGGCGGCGACCCACGGCCTGAAGATGCAACGTTTTGTCGCCACCGTGCCGATCAAGGTGGCGATGGAAGCGCCCTGCACCGTGATACTGGTCAAACAGGCCTTGCCGTTTGAATTGCTGGCTGAGCAGGCAGCGAACATCAAGCCGGATTTGAAGCATGACCCGGACCTGCCATTCTGATCAACAGCTTGTTGCTTCCGGCTCGCCTTATCGATGCCGAGCGGTTACCATCCGTTTAACTGTTTGCCACTCAAGATGATCGATTCAACCTCCGCGCCCATGCAGAAGCCGCCAAGTCGGGGTGCCAATGGGAATTCACTAGGCCCAGGCAGCAAGTTCACTGGCCTTTACTGGCCCAGCCCGCCTTTTGCCATCTTCAGTGATGCGGTTCCCTGGTCCGAGCCGCAAGTCTGCGAGATCGAGGATCTCACCGGCACCGTCCGCAGTTGCCGGCTGGCCTTGATCACACCGGCCGACAAGACGGTCATGATCTTTGTACCGAATCGGACCTCGCCCGGGCGAGTCCAGTTCTCGCAGTTTCGACGGCTGACCCTGAAGACCGTCCTGTACCCCCAGGAGACGGTCAGCGATACCGAATTTGCCGACATCTTCGGCCACCGGCCGACGCTGGACTACAACCTGCAGCTCAACGACGGCACGACCGTCTCCGGTCAGACCGTCGGCTATATCGAAACCGGCTTCGGCGTTTTTGTCTTTCCACCGGTCGACGGCGGGGGTGGCGTGGAGCGGGTGTTCATTCCGCGGGAAGCCTACCTGAGCGCCACTTTTGGCGAGCACATCGGGCAGTTGCTGGTGTCGCAGCGCGCGGTGACGCGCCAGCAGGTGGAGCAGGCGGCCAGCGAGCAAATGAGCTTGCGCAGCCGCAAGCTGGGCGACCATTTCGTGAACGAGGCGATCGTCTCGCCCGAACAACTCATGGTGGCGCTGGACCAACAGTCCAGGATGCCCATGATCCGGGTCGGCGAGGCGCTGACCCGGCTCGGTTACATCGACGAAGCGCAGTTGGCACAGGCGCTGGAAAAGCAGAAGACCGAGCGTTCCGTGCCGCTGGGCCAGTTGCTCATGAACATGGGCTTCCTGTCGCGCCACGACCTCAATACCGCGCTGGCCCGCAAAATGGGCTATCCGGTGGTAGATCTGACGCAGTTCCCGATCGAGGCCGATGCGCTGCGCAAGATTCCCTTGGCCACGGCACTGCGGCTGGGCGTCATGCCGATGTTGTTGCGCGACAAACTGTTGATTGTTGCCAGCGGCGATCCGACGCGGCGCGACATGATTGAAGAGCTGGAATTCCTGGTCGGCATGCGTGTCATCGCGACGCTCGGTGACGAGCAGGTGATCGAGCAAACGTTGACGCAGACTTACGAAAGATTCGGTTTGCCGACCGGCACGTTGGGTGATGGCCTGCAAGGCGTCGACAGTTCCAACCTCGATGCCGCCAGTACCAGCGAGTTGCTGGAATCGATGGAACTGCAGGACTCGGATGAGGAGGAGGCCGGCAAACAGATCGAGCAGTCCGACAATTCGCTGGTGCGCCTGATCAACACCATGATCATCGAGGCGCACAACCGCGGCGTCTCCGACATCCACGTCGAAACCCATCCTGGACGCACCAAGACCCGCATCCGGTTTCGCAAGGACGGCGTGATGCTGCCTTATCTGGAGTTGCCGCACACCTACCGCGCGGCGCTGACGGCACGCTTGAAAATCATGGCCGATCTGGACATCTCCGAGCGGCGCAAGCCGCAGGACGGAAAAATCGACTTCGCCAAGTTCTCCAGCCGACACAAGATCGAGTTGCGCATCGCCACCATTCCGACCTACGGCGGCCTAGAAGACGTGGTGATGCGGCTGCTGTCGTCATCGAAACCGATTGCCATGGAAAAGCTGGGCTTGTCGCCCAGCAACTTCACCCAGTTGCGCGAGGCCGTGAGCCGACCCTACGGGATGGTCTTGTGCGTCGGCCCGACCGGGTCTGGTAAAACCACCACGCTGCATTCGCTCCTGGGTTTCCTGAACACGCCGCAGCGCAAAATCTGGACTGCCGAGGACCCGATTGAAATCACCCAGCCCGACCTGCGCCAGGTGCAGGTCAACGCCAGAATCGACTGGACTTTTGCCAAGGCTTTGCGCTCCTTCCTGCGGGCCGACCCGGATGTCATCATGGTGGGCGAAATCCGCGACAAGGAAACCGCCCAGATTGCCATCGAAGCCTCTCTCACCGGCCATCTGGTGTTGTCCACCCTGCACACCAATAGCGCCTCCGAGACCGTCACCCGGCTGATCGACATGGGCATGGACCCGTTCAACTTTGCCGATTCGCTGCTGGCGGTGCTGGCGCAGCGCCTGGTACGGCGGCTGTGCCCCGAGTGCCGCAGCGCGCAGGAGGCCAGCGATGCCTTTGTCGAGGAATTGCTGGCTGACTACCTGCACTCGTTTCCAGCCGACTTGCGACCGGCACGCGAGGCGGTGCGCGACGAGTGGCTGAGCGAGTTTGGTCACGACGGCCATTTGACCCAGTACCACTCGCCGGGCTGCAGCCATTGCCACGAAACCGGCCTGCATGGGCGGGTTGGATTGCATGAGCTGATGGTGGTGTCGCCCGGCTTGCGGCATCTGATCCAGACCGGTGCCCGACCGGAGCAACTTCAGTTCGAGAGCATGCAGCATGGCGCCATGCGCACCCTGCGTCAGGATGGCATCCACAAGGTGCTCAGCGGCCAGACCACCATTGAAGAAGTGCGCGCCAACAGCAATAGCTGAAGAGGCTGGCCCCCACGCTCGGCACTGCGTGTCCTCCCTGCCCCCCCGAGGGGGCTGTTTCATCTTGGGGCGGCCCGGCGCTGAAACTGGCCCCGGAAGGCGCGACAATGAGGGCATGCTGCCGCACGCCTCCAACTCTTCCGGTCCTCATCCTTATCAGGCGCTGACGCCCGATGTCGTGATGGATGCGCTGGCCAGCGTCGGGCTTTACGGCGATGGGCGCCAGCAGGCCCTGAGCTCCTACGAGAACCGGGTTTATCAACTGCACCTGGAAGACGGCGCGGTGGTGGTCGCCAAGTTCTATCGCCCCGGGCGTTGGAGCGAGGCGCAGATTCTGGAGGAGCACGCCTTCTCCGCCGAGCTGATGGAGGCTGAAATTCCGGTCATCGGGCCGCTCGCCCTGAACGGCGCCACGCTGCATCATTTTGGCGGCTTTGCCTTTAGCGTCAGCCCCAGCCGCGGCGGCCGTGCGCCCGAGCTCGACGACCCCGAGGTGCTGGAGTGGATTGGCCGTTTTCTGGCCCGCATCCACGCCGTGGGTGCCGCCAAGCCTTTTGCCTGCCGCCCGGCGCTCGATCTGCAAAGCTTCGGCACGGCGTCGCGCGAGTGGCTGCTGGGCCATGACAAAGTGCCGCTGGACGTGCAATCGGCGTGGGCCAAGGCCTCGCAGGAGGCGCTTGATTTGATTGCCGGCTACCCCTGTTTGACAGGCGCCGCTGGCCCCGGCGATGTCGAGCGTGAACCGATCCGGCTGCTGCGCCTGCACGGCGACTGCCACCCCGGCAACATTCTCTGGACGCCACTGGACTCGCCGGCAGCCAGCGGGCCGGGGCCGCATTTTGTCGATCTGGACGACAGCCGCAGCGGAGCGGCGGTGCAGGACTTGTGGATGCTGCTCAGTGGCGACCGCCAGCAGCGCACGCGCCAGCTCGGCGCCCTGGTGGACGGCTATGAGCAGTTTCGCGAATTCGACCGGCGCGAGACCGCGCTGATAGAACCGCTGCGCACCTTGCGCCTGATTCACTACAGCGCCTGGCTGGCGCGGCGCTGGAGCGACCCGACCTTTCCGATCAACTTCCCCTGGTTCGGTTCCAGCGATTACTGGCAGGGTCAGGTGCAGATGCTGGAGGAGCAGATCGAAGCGATGCAGGAAGAGCCGCTGCGGGTCTGAGGACAGGCTCCAATTGACAGGTTTGGTTAAGCTCAACATACTGGCCTTGCCACTTTTCACCCACCACACCATGATCATGAACGCCGCCCAGACGCTGCTGCAAGCCGGTGCGGCGCAGGCTGTTGCGCTGGAGTGCGGCGACCAGCGTCTGAGTTACCAGGGCTTGCGGCAGCGCGTGCGTCAGGCCGCCGGCGCCTGGCAGGAACTGGGCTTGCGCCAAGGTGAGCGGGTGATCGTTTTTGCGCCCGACAGCATCGATTGGGTGGTGGCTTATCTGGGCGTGATCTGGGCCGGTGGCGTTGCCATTGGCGTCAACCCCCGGCTGGCGATGACCGAGCTAGCGCCGATTCTGTCCGAGAGCGAAGTACGCTTTGTCTGGTGCGAGGCCGACAGCGTGGCGCCGCTGACACTACTGCTGGCGGATCTGGTGCCGCCGCCGACCCTGGTCGCCAGCGGACCCGGCGTTTCAGCATGGGCCGACCAACTGAGCCGGGCGCAAGAAGCCGACCCGGTGCCGCAAGACGAAGAGGCGCCGGCCCTGTGGATCGGTACCTCGGGTACTACCGGCGTTTCCAAGGGCGTGGTGCATGCGCAGCGGGTGGCGTTGCAGCCGCACTCGTTTGCTTGCGCCGTCCTGGGCTTGAACGCGTCCGACCGGCTCTACGCCAGCTCCAAATTGTTTTTTGCCTACGCGCTGGGCAACAGCTTGTTGGCCGGCCTGCGCGCCGGTGCCACGGTGATCCTGGACCGCCAGTGGCCGGACCCGCAGCGCGTGCTGGCGATGGTGGCGCAGCACCGGCCGACCTTGTTATTTTGTGTCCCCACGCTGTACAGCAAGATGCTGCAAAGTGGCGTCGCGCCGCGGCTCGGCAGCCACGCTATTCGTCATTTTGTATCGGCTGGCGAGACCCTGCCGGCTGCCGTGCGCCAGGCCTGGCGTGAGGCGACTGGTCTGGCCATCACCAGCGGCTACGGTACTTCCGAGACTCTGTGCCTGATGCTTTACAGCCAGGACGACAGCGGCCTGTTGCAAACCTCGCCGCAAGTGCAAGTGCGTTATGCGCCCGGGGTCGATCCGGCACCGCCGCAGCGTGTCTGGTTGCGCAGCAGCAGCGTCGCGCTAGGTTACTGGCAGCGCCCGCAGGCGCAAGCCGACGGCTTTTGCGATGGCTGGTATTGCCCGGGTGACATGTTTTTGCGCCGCTCCGACGGCTATCTCGAATTTGCCGGCCGCACCGACGACCTGCTCAAGATCAGCGGGCGCTGGGTCAGCACCTTGTGGGTGGAGCAGGCGCTGCAAAGCGCCGTGGGCGACAGCGTCGTGCAACTGGCTTGCGTCGGCGTGCCGACAGCCGAGGGACTGACCGCGCTGTCCTTGCTGGCGATCGCCGCGCCGCAGCAGCAGGAACTGGCGGCACAGCGCATGCAGGCTGCCATGGCGGCGCTGCCGACCTACCGGCGTCCGCACTGGCTGCATTGGGTTGCGGCGCTGCCCTTGACGGCCACCGGAAAACTGCAGCGCGCCCGGCTGCTGGCCCTGCACCAGGCGGCCGTGGCGGCGGCCGAGTCGGCTTACTTGCCGTTGATGCCCAGCAGCTCGACCTCGAACAGCAGCGTGGCGTTGGGCGGGATGGTGCCACCGGCGCCGCGCTCGCCATAAGCGATGGCCGGCGGACAGGTGAGCTTGGCTTTGCCGCCCACTTTCATGCGCTGCACGCCTTCAGTCCAGCACTTGATGACACCGTTCAGGGGGAACTCGATGGCTTCATTGCGCTTGTAGGAGCTGTCGAATTCCTTGCCATCGGGGAAGGTGCCGCGGTAATGCACCTTGACCTTGTCGCTGGCACTGGGGCTGGCGCCACTGCCGTCTTTCAGGGAGCGGTAGACCAGGCCGCTGGCGGTGACCACCGCGCCGGCTTCCTTGGCGGCAGCGGCGGTGACGGCATTTTGCGACCAGGCAGCGGGCACGGTGGCCAGGGTGGTGACCAGGGCGGCGAGGCGAAGAGCAGATTTCATAATTGATTTCCGAGGGTTCATGAAGGCGGGAATTTTCGCAGCTCAGACCAGCAGCGCATTGACCCGCTTGACGTAGGCAGCCGGATCGGCTGGCATGCCGCCTTCGGCCAGCAGCGCCTGGTCGAACAGGATGTGCGCCAGCTCAAAGAAGTGGACCGAGCCTTCGAGCTTCTTCACCAGCGGGTGCTGGGCGTTCACTTCCAGCACCGGTTTCACCTCGGGCGCCGTCTGGCCGGCCTGCTTGAGCATGCGGGCCAACTGCGTGCTCATGCCGTGCTCCTGCACCACCAGGCAGGCCGGCGAGTCGACCAGACGGGTCGTGACGCGCACGTCCTCGGCCTTGTCCTTGAGCGCTTCCTTCAGCTTGGCCAGCAGCGGCTTGAAGGCTTCGGCGGCTTCTTCCGCCGCTTTTTTCTCGGTCTCGTCCTGCAGCTTGCCCAGGTCGACGGCGCCCTTGGCCACCGACTGCAGCGGCGTGCCGTCAAAGTCTTGCAGATAATTCAGCGCCCATTCGTCGACCCGGTCGGTCATCAGCAGGACTTCGATGCCCTTCTTCTTGAACACTTCGAGCTGCGGGCTGTTCCTGGCAGCGGCCGGGGTGTCGGCGGTGATGAAGTAGATCGCTTCCTGGCCCTCTTTCATGCGTGCCTTGTAGTCGGCAAAACTCACGCTCACGCTGTCGGTGGTGCTGGAGGCAAAGCGCAGCAGCTTGGCCAGCCGGTCCTTGTTGGCGAAGTCCTCGCCCAGGCCTTCTTTCAAGACCGCGCCGAATTCGGCGTAGAACTTGGTGAATTTGCCTTGGTTGGCCTTGTCTTCCTCCGACACCACATCGGTCACGCCGTCGGCCGACGGCGCCGGCAGCTTGTCGGTCTTGGCCAGGTCTTCCAGCATGCCCAGCACGCGCTTGGTGCAGCCTTCGCGGATCGCCTTGACATCGCGGCTTTCCTGCAGCAGCTCACGGCTCACATTGAGGGGCAGGTCGCTTGAGTCGACCACGCCCTTGACAAAGCGCAGGTAAGTGGGCAGCAGGGCCTCGGCGTCATCCATGATGAAGACGCGCTTGACGTAGAGCTTGACGCCGGCTGCTTTCTCGCGGTTGTACAAGTCCATCGGCGCCTTGCCCGGGATGTAGAGCAACTGGGTGTATTCGGTGCTGCCTTCGACGCGGTTATGGGTGTAGGCCAGCGGCGCTTCGAAATCGTGGCTGATCTGTTTGTAGAACTCGTTGTAATTCTCCGGCGTGATGTCCTTCTTGGCGCGGGCCCAGATGGCGTTGCCCTTGTTGACGGTTTCCCATTCGCCGGTCTTGACCATGGCGCCGGGCTGGCGGCCGCCTTTTTCGTCGCCTGGATTGATCAGCTCGCCGTCTTTCCACTCTTCCTTTTCCATCAGGATAGGCAGACTGATGTGGTCCGAATACTTGGCGATGATGCTCTTGAGTTTCCAGGCGCTGGCGTAGTCCATGGCGTCTTCGCGAAGGTGCAGGATGACGCTGGTTCCCCGTGCCGCGCGCGCCATCGGTTCGACCTCGAAGTCGCCGGCGCCGCCGCTGATCCAGCGCACCCCTTCCTGGGTCTTCAGGCCGGCGCGGCGCGACTCGACCGTGATCTTGTCGGCCACGATAAAGCCGGAGTAGAAGCCAACGCCGAACTGGCCGATCAACTGGCCTTGCTCGGACACATTGGCCTTCTGGTCGCCGGTCAGCCTGGACATGAAGTCCTTGGTGCCGCTCTTGGCAATGGTGCCCAGGTGGTCGATCGCTTCCTGCTGGCTCATGCCGATGCCGTTGTCCGTGATGGTCAGCGTCTTGGCGTCCTTGTCGAAGGAAACGCGCACTTCCAGCGTGGGCGCGTCCTCGTACAGGGCACTGTTGTCAAGCGCCTCAAAGCGCAGCTTGTCGCAGGCGTCGGATGCGTTGGAGATCAACTCGCGCAGAAAGATCTCCTTGTTGGAGTACAGCGAGTGGGTAACGAGGTGCAGCAACTGGGCCACTTCGGCCTGGAAGGAGAGGGTTTGCTTGGTCATTTTGGGTTGAACGGTTCACTGATGAAGTTGGAAACTGGCGCGCCGGCTTACCGGCGCGGCAAACCGGCAATTATGGGCGATGCCCCTGTTTTCAAGGGCACCCTGCCGATTGCCGGGGCTACTGAGCCGGCCGGCGCGGCTTGGGGCGCACACCGGGGACCACATCGAGCTCGATTTTCTGGTCCCGGCGCAACAGACTGAAGCGGGAGGCGGTGCCGGGTTTCAGCGCCGCAACGCCGGACAGCAACTCGGACACATTGTTGACCGGCTTGTCCGCGACGCGGACGATGACGTCGCCGGGGCGGATACCCGATTGCGCGGCCGGTCCGTTTTGCATCACGCCGGTGATGATGACGCCGGCGGACGCCTTGACGCCAAAGGTCTCGGCCAGCTCGGGTGAGAGTTCATTGGGCTCGACACCAATCCAGCCGCGCGTGACCTGCCCGTCCTTCACGATGCCCTCCAGCACCAGCTTGGCGGTCGACACCGGAATGGCAAAGCCAATGCCCATGCTGCCGCCGGAGCGGGAATAAATGGCGGTATTGATGCCCAGCAGATTGCCGTTGATATCGACCAAGGCGCCGCCCGAATTGCCGGGATTGATGGCGGCGTCGGTCTGGATGAAGTTCTCGAAGGTGTTGATGCCCAACTGGTTGCGCCCCAGCGCGCTGACGATGCCGCCGGTGACGGTTTGACCGACGCCGAAGGGGTTGCCGATGGCCAGCACCTGGTCACCCACTTGCAGGGTGTCGGAATTGCCCAGCACGATGACCGGCAGGCGGTCCAAATCGATTTTGAGGACCGCCAGGTCGCTGTCCGGGTCGGTGCCTATGACCTTGGCCCGCGCATGCCGGCTGTCGTTCAGGATGACCTCAATTTCGTCGGCACTCTCCACCACATGGTTGTTGGTCAGAATGTAGCCGCGGTCACTGACGATGACGCCGCTGCCGAGCCCGACTTGGGGCTCGTTGCCTTGTTCACCAAAAAAGAAATTGAACCACGGGTCGTTGCTGCGTTGCCTGTTACTGGCCGCCTTGCTGGTGTTGATGCTGACCACCGCCGCCGAGGATTTTTGCGCCGCGAAGCGGAAACTGCCGGCCGGCACCATGCCGGGGCCGCTGGCGGGCGCCTCCAGCAGGGCGACCGAGCCGGCGCGCGAGGACCGGTTGCCCAACCAATCGGGTTTCAGTGTGCCAACCACAAAATACGCCGCCAGCAGTACCGTGACGGCTTGGGAAAATAACAACCAGAAACGTTTCATGAAGAAGGGCGGGTGCATGACCCGCGCAGCAAGTGGATGAGCCGGGAGCAGAAAGGCAAATTGTAGGCTTGCTGTCCGGTCATCGCACGCCAGAGCCGAAGAATTGGCCGACAATGCGCAGCAGAGCTTTTCTTCCTTGCCGCCATGATTCACCGTAGCCAACTGCTGGAGACCTTCGATGCCTTGCTGGGGCCGGAGCGTTTCCGTGATTACGGCCCCAACGGTTTGCAGGTGGAGGGTCGCGCCGAGGTGCGCAAAATCGTCTCCGGTGTCAGTGCCAGCCTGGCCTTGATCGAAGCCGCCATCGCGGCGCAGGCCGACGCCATCTTTGTCCACCACGGCCTGTTCTGGCGCGCGCAGGACGGGCGCGTCACGGGCTGGCTGAAACAGCGCCTGGCCTTGCTGTTGGCGCACGACGTCAACCTGTTTGCCTACCACCTGCCGCTCGATGCCCACCCCGAGCTGGGCAATAACGCGCAACTGGGCTTGCAACTGGGCCTCAAGGCGACTTCCCGCTTTGGCGAGCAGGACTTGGGTTTTCTGGGTGAGCGCAGCGGGCCGGCATGTTTTGAGAACGCCGAAGTGCTGGCCCGGCATATCGAGCGGCAACTGAAGCGGCCGGTAGCGCTGGTCAATGTCGCGGCAGGTCCTATCAAAAGAATAGCCTGGTGCAGTGGCGGCGGGCAAAACTATTTTGAAGCGGCCATTGGCGCCGGCGCCGATGCTTTCATCACCGGTGAAATCTCGGAACCGCAGGCCCACTACGCGCGCGAATCGGGCGTTGCCTACCTGGCCTGCGGGCACCATGCCAGCGAGCGCTATGGTGCCCCGGCGGTGGCGGCGCAGGTGGCGGCGCAACTGGGCCTGGCGCATCAGTTCATTGAGATCGACAACCCGGCTTGAGTATGCAAAAACCAATGGCCATCACGCTCGGCGACGCGGCAGGAATAGGTCCCGAAATCATCGCCAAGGCGTTTCAAGATGCGCCCGACCAGACGCGAGGCTGCTTTGTGGTGGGCGATCTGGCGACCCTGCGGCGGGCCACCCGACTGGTCGCTGGCAACCGGATACCGCTGGCCGTGGCGCGGATCGAGACCCCCGGCGAGGCGCTGAACCTGCCGCCGCGTTGCCTGCCGGTGTTACAGCTTGGGAGCTTGACCGAGCCGCCCGCGTTCGGGCGCTTGAGCGCTGCCGCCGGCACGCTGGCGGCCCAAGCCGTGGTGTGGGCGGCGCAGGCGGCCTTGCGCGGCGACATTGCAGCCCTGGTGACGGCGCCACTGCACAAGGAGGCACTGGCACTGGCCGGCGAGCCGCATTCCAATTTTCCGGGGCACACCGAAATGCTGCAGGCGCAGGCGGCGGTCCATGCCGGCAAGTCGCTGGCCGAGATGCCGGTGCGCATGATGCTGGCCAATGACGAGCTGCGGGTGGTGCTGGTCAGCATCCATATCTCCTTGCGTGCCGCCATTGAGGCGGTGACTTTTGCCAATGTGTTGCAGACGCTGCTGATAACCCACCAGTCGCTCAGTGCCATTTTGGGCCGGGCACCGCGGATCGCGGTCGCCGGTTTGAACCCGCATGCCGGGGAGGGTGGTTTGTTCGGGCGCGAAGAGCTTGACGTCATCGCGCCGGCCATCGCACAAGCCCGCACGCGGGGTCTGCATGTGAGCGGCCCCTTCGCGCCAGACACCGTGTTCATGCGGGCTCGTTCCAAGGGTGGCCGATCCGGTGATGTTGATGTGGTGGTGGCGATGTACCACGACCAGGGCTTGATTCCGGTGAAGTATCTGGGGTTGGAGCAAGGCGTCAACGTGACGCTGGGTTTGCCCCTGGTGCGCACCAGTCCGGATCACGGCACCGCGTTTGACATCGCCGGCACTGGCCGGGCCGACGCCGCCAGCCTGCTGGCGGCCATTCGCATGGCACGCCAACTGTCAAACGGCTAGCAGCCCGACAGGCTGCTTAATTCTTCAGACTGTCCCGAATTTCGCGCAGCAGCAGCACGTCTTCGGGCGTTGCCGGGGCCGCTGCCGGCGCCGGCGGCGCGCTCTTTTTCAGGCGATTGATTTGCTTGACCATCATGAAAATGATGAACGCCAGTATCGCAAAATTAACCGCCACCGTGATGAAGTTGCCATAGGCAAACACCGGGACGCCGGCCTTTTTCAGGGCATCAAGGGTCATGGCGTTGCCGGCTGGCGCGGTCCCGAGCACAACAAACAGATTTGAAAAATCAAGCTTGCCGATAATCGCCCCCACCACCGGCATCACCAGATCGCTCACCACCGAGTCGACGATTTTGCCGAAAGCGCCGCCAATGATGACGCCGACGGCGAGGTCCATCACATTGCCTTTGACGGCAAATTCCTTGAATTCCTGCAGCATGCCCATTTGAAATCACTCCATTATTGAGTTGCAGGAGCGAAGTATCGGCCAAAACGCGGCCGATCGGCGCGTCTTCGCTGGCACGCCGCTAGCGTCTGGCAGATCCTGGAGGGTCAGCTACAATGGGCGGTTTACCCCCCCAGTCGCGATGTTTTTCATTGAGGAATCCCATGAGTGAGTCCCTTGCCGATAGCGGCCACGATGCCAGCAAACGGATCTGGCTGATCGCCACCAGTTGCGCTGGCGTGGCCGGCGGTATCGCTGCCGCCGTCCCCTTTGTCAGCAGTTTCAAGCCCTCTGAAAAAGCCCTGGCGGCTGGCGCTGCCGTGGAAGCCGACATCTCGGCACTCAAGCCGGGCGAGAAGATGACGGTCGAATGGCGCGGCAAGCCGGTCTGGATCGTGCGCCGTACGCCGGAGCAACTGGCTGCCCTGCCCAAGCTGGACGAGCAATTGGCAGATCCCAAGTCGGAGCGCAAGCCGTCCGAGCAGGCGCCCGAATACGCACGCAACGCAACCCGCTCGATCAAGCCGGAATACTTCGTCGCCGTGGGTATTTGCACCCATCTAGGCTGCTCGCCGTCCGACAAGTTCCAGACCGGTCCCCAGCCTTCCCTGCCGGACGACTGGCAGGGCGGTTTCTTTTGCCCCTGCCATGGTTCCACCTTCGATCTGGCCGGCCGGGTGTTCAAGAACAAGCCGGCTCCGGACAACCTCGAAGTGCCGGCCCATATGTATCTCTCTGACACCAAGCTGCTCATTGGTGAAGACAGGCAAGCCTAAGGAAGAACAACATGGCTGAATTCCACGAAATTTCCCCCAACGCGCCGGCCGGCGCAAAGCTGCTGAACTGGGTGGACAACCGGTTTCCGTTGTCCAAGCTCTTCAAAGAGCACATGAGCGAGTATTACGCGCCGAAAAATTTCAACGTCTGGTATGTTTTTGGTGTGCTCTCGCTGTTGGTGCTGGTGATTCAACTGGTCACCGGCATTTTCCTGGTGATGCACTACAAGCCCGATGCCGCGCTGGCTTTCGGGTCGGTCGAGTACATCATGCGCGACGTGCCCTGGGGCTGGTTGATTCGCTACATGCACTCGACCGGTGCCTCGGCCTTCTTTCTGGTGGTCTATCTGCACATGTACCGTGGCCTGATTTATGGCAGCTACCGCAAACCGCGCGAACTGACATGGCTTTTTGGTTGCGGCATTTTCCTGGCATTGATGGCCGAGGCCTTCATGGGCTATCTGCTGCCCTGGGGCCAGATGAGCTATTGGGGCGCCCAGGTGATTGTCAACCTCTTTTCCGCCATCCCCTTCGTTGGCCCTGATTTGGCGCTGCTGATTCGCGGCGACTTTGTCGTCGGTGATGCCACTTTGAACCGCTTTTTCAGCTTTCACGTGATTGCCGTACCCCTGGTGTTGCTGGGTCTGGTGGTGGCACACATCATTGCCTTGCATGAAGTCGGTTCCAACAACCCGGATGGTATTGAGATCAAGGCCAAGAAGGACGCCAAAGGGATTCCGCTGGACGGCATCCCGTTTCATCCTTACTACTCGGTGCATGACATCTTTGCGGTCGGCGTGTTCCTGATGGTGTTTTCCGCCATCATTTTCTTCGCGCCGGAGATGGGTGGCTATTTCCTTGAGTACAACAACTTCATCCCGGCCAATCCGTTCCAGACGCCTTTGCACATTGCCCCGGTGTGGTATTTCACGCCCTTTTACTCCTTGCTGCGTGCCGTGACCACGGAGATGATGTACGTGCTGATTGCCTGCGTGCTGCTGGGTGCCGGGGTGATGGTGGCGAAAGTCAAGATGCCCGTTTTGTTCAAGGGCATTGTCGCGCTGGCGGCGCTGGCCGTGGTGGCGATGATGATGGCCATTGACGCCAAGTTCTGGGGCGTGGTGGCGATGGGCGGTGGCGTTGTGATCCTGTTTTTCCTGCCGTGGCTGGACAATTGCGAGGTCAAGTCGATTCGCTACCGGCCGGACTGGCACAAGTACCTGTATGCGGTTTTCGTCGTCGACTTCCTGATGCTGGGCTATCTCGGCACGCAGCCGGTATCACCCGTTTACAGCCGCTTGGCGCAGCTTGGAACCTTGTTTTATTTTGGATTTTTCATTCTGATGCCCTGGTGGAGCCGTATTGGAAAGTCAAAGCCGGTACCGGATCGTGTCACCTACACGGCGCATTGAACGGAAGACAAAATCATGAAGACCATGGGTTTTACGCAAAAAATAATTCTCGGTTTGATGCTGGCGTTCGGTTTCACACTGGGTGTGCAAGCCAACGTCGGGGGTCCGGTGTGGGACAAGGCGCCCAACAAGACCAATGACATGGCGGCCTTGCAGAATGGCGCCAAACTGTTTGTCAACTATTGCCTGAATTGCCATTCCGCGGCGTTCATGCGCTACAACCGCTTGCGCGATATCGGTTTGACCCAGGAGCAGATCAAGTCAAACCTGCTGCTGACCAATGGCAAGATTGGCGAGACCATGGTGTCTGCGATTGACCCACAGCAGGCGAAAGCCTGGTTTGGCGTCAATCCGCCCGATCTCACGGTGATTGCGCGCTCCCGCGCGGGGGCCGGCGGAACGGGCGCTGATTATCTGTACACCTACATGCGAACCTTCTACAAGGACGAGACCAAACCGAGCGGCTGGAACAACCTGGTGTTTCCCAATGTGGCCATGCCGCATGTCTTGTGGGAGTTGCAGGGTGAACGGCGCCCGGTCTATGAGGAAGTCAAGGAGCATGGCGCCGCGGTGCATGTTTTCAAGGGCTGGGAGCAAGTCAAACCCGGCACCATGACGGCCCAGCAGTACGACCAGGCGGTTGGCGATCTGGTGAGTTATTTGCAGTGGATGGGTGAGCCGGTTCAAAACACGCGCGTTCGTGTCGGCGTCTGGGTTTTGCTGTTCCTGGGGGTCTTCACGTTCTGTGCCTGGCGACTCAACGCCGCCTACTGGAAGGACGTCAAGTAGCGCAGATAAACAGTTTGGGCTACCCGTCGCAAGGTGTGGCCCGAGTTTCTCGGAGTGGGATTGCATGGCGCATCCCACTCTTTTAGTTTCAAACTGGCTTGAGTACAAGTTGGTTTTCACCGAAACTTGATTTTGGTTTTTTAGGAGTCCCACCATGATGGTGTTGTATTCGGGCACTACCTGCCCATTTTCCCACCGTTGCCGTTTTGTCCTGTTTGAAAAAGGCATGGATTTCGAAATTCGGGACGTCGATCTGTACAACAAGCCAGAAGACATCAATGTCATGAATCCCTACGGCCAGGTACCCATCCTGGTCGAGCGTGATTTGATCTTGTACGAATCGAACATCATCAATGAATACATTGACGAGCGCTTCCCGCACCCCCAATTGATGCCTGGCGATCCGGTCGACCGGGCCCGCGTGCGGCTGTTCCTGCTCAATTTCGAGAAGGAATTGTTTGTCCATGTCTCGACCCTGGAGTCGCGCGCTGCCAAGAGCAATGAGAAAGCGTTGGAAAAAGCGCGCGCCCATATTCGGGACCGGCTGACGCAACTGGCGCCGGTATTCTTGAAGAACAAATACATGCTGGGCGATGGCTTCTCGATGCTCGATGTCGCCATTGCACCTTTGTTGTGGCGGCTCGATTACTACGGCATCGACCTCAGCAAAAATGCCGCCCCCCTGCTCAAATATGCGGAGCGGATTTTCTCGCGCCCGGCCTACATCGAGGCCTTGACGCCGTCAGAGAAAGTAATGCGCAAGTAGCCTGTGGTGCCCTGCCAATGACTGACTCGTCCGAACCCACCTCGACGCGCCCGTACCTGATTCGTGCTTTGTACGAGTGGTGCACGGACAATGGGTTCACGCCCTACATTGCCGTGTCGGTGAACCAGCAGGTACAGGTGCCACGCGAGTATGTGAAAGACGGGGAGATTGTTCTCAACATCAGTTTTGAGGCCACCACTGCGCTCAAACTGGGCAACGACTTCATAGAGTTCAAGGCACGATTTGCTGGGACGGCCCGGGAAATCATGGTGCCGATCGGCCAGGTGATGGCGATTTATGCGCGAGAAAATGGACAAGGCATGGCTTTTCCGCTGATCAGTCCGGAAGCGGGAAACCCCGCCGCCGCAACGTCGTCGCTGAACCTTGCTTCGGGCGATTCGGGCGCCGCGACCGAGTTGAAAGCCGTCCAGTTGAGCAGCGTTGGGTCGGAACGGCGCAAGGAGGGGCCGGATGACGAACCGGAACCGCCACGGCCCGCGGCGGGTGGCCCGCGGCCGACGCTCACGCGAGTGAAATAGCAGCCTGCCCGCAGCTGGAAAGCGCGCCGCGTCCAGTAAAATATAAACAGTGCCGATTTAGCTCAGTTGGTAGAGCAACCGCCTTGTAAGCGGTAGGTCATCAGTTCGAATCCGATAATCGGCACCACTCAATCGTTCAGACAGTCCCAAGACCCGACAATGGCCGCCTCGGTTTGGTGTTGGCCGGGCATGGCGGCGTTTCTCCAGAACTCAAAATAGCCAGGGCAGAAAACGTTTGCTGCTCGCCACGTAGGCGCCGTAGTCAGGATGTTTCTCCCGCATCCAGCGCTCCTCAAGTGTCGATTTCAGGAACAGGACAAGGGCCAGGGCGAACCACGTAAGCCATCCGGCGAAAGGCTCCGAGATACCCGCCAGGGCGGCTGCGCCCAACAGCAGCGAGGTGTACATGGGGTGGCGAATCCAGCGGTAGGGTCCGCTTGTCACCAGCAAGCCGGAAGCCTTGGGCAGCGGGCGGATGTTGAAGTTGCCAAGCCGGTTGTGCCTGAGCGTCCACGCCGCCAGCGCCACCGACAGTCCCGCCGCAGCCCAGGCAGCGAGCGGAATGACACCTTGAAAAATCCGCGGTGCCGCCCATGCCGCCTGCAACAGCAGCAGGCCCAATTGCAGGGCTACCAGCAGGGAACCCATGCGATTTCCATGGGAACAAGAGGCAGACGCCTGCAGGCTCGCCATGGAACGTTTTTCATCGTCAGCGCGAAGCCCTTTCTTGATTGGTGGAGAGGATGAGGATCGAACTCACGACCTCTGCATTGCGAACGCAGCGCTCTCCCAGCTGAGCTACCCCCCCAATAGGACTGAAGTCTAGCAAAAATTACGGTGTTACGGAAAATGTTCGACAATCTTCCCATGCTTTCTCCTAACGCTCTTCATCTGGCTCAATCCCTGGTTCGCATGAATACGGTGAGCCAGAATTCCAACCTGGAACTGATTCACTTCATCCGCGACGAACTGGCGCGACTGGGCGTCAGCAGCCGTCTCACTTATAACGCCGACAAGTCCAAGGCCAACCTGTTCGCCACCCTGGGCGAGAACAAGGCCGCCGGCATCATTTTGTCCGGGCACACCGACACCGTGCCCTGGGACGGACAGGAATGGTCGGTGCCGCCTCTTGGCGCCCTGGTCAAGGACGGCCCGGAACCGCGTCTTTACGGCCGTGGCAGTGCCGACATGAAAGGATTCATCGGTGTCGCACTGGCCCATGCGCAAGCCTTTGTGAACAGCACGGCGCCGTTTGCGGTCCACCTGGCCCTCAGCTACGACGAGGAGGTCGGCTGCTTTGGCGTGCGGGAACTGATTGCCGACCTGCGCCAGGCCGGGATCAAACCGCTGGCCTGCATCGTTGGCGAGCCGACCGGCATGGTGCCGGCGATTGCCCACAAAGGTGTCTACCGCTACCAATGCTGTGTGCGCGGCAAGGAGGCGCACTCTTCGCTGACACCGAACTCGGTCAACGCGATCGAGATGGCGGCACGCCTGATTGGCAAGTTGCGCGACATGGCGGAGGGTTTCGAGCGCAATGAACCCCGCTACCAGGGCTTCGACGTGCCATTCTCCACGGCCAGCGTCGGGCAATTCCAGGGTGGCATAGCCGACAACGTGGTGCCGCGCGATGCCTGGTTTCGCTACGAGTTCCGCGATCTGCCGACTGCTGATGCACAGCTCATGCAAAATGAAATTCTGCAGCAGGCGCGGTCCCTGGAGTTGGCCATGAAAGCGGTGGCGCCGGAGGCCGGTTTCCGGTTTGAAACCATCTGCGAAATTCCCAGTTTTCTTACCAGCGCCCAGGATCCCATCACCCGTCTGGCGCAACAGCTCGCGGGTCAAAGTGCGACCACGCAAGTGGCTTTTGGCACTGAGGCGGGAATTTTCAAACAGTCCGGTATCCGCACGGTAGTCTGCGGCCCCGGCAGCATTGCCCAGGCGCACCAGCCGGACGAATACGTGAGCTTGTCGCAGTTGGCCCAGTGCGAGGTGTTCATGCAGCGGCTGGCGGCAACGCAGTCTCTGGGCGATCTGGCCTGAGCCGGACACGCTCCCGTTTAACCCACTCTGAAGGACCCCGTCCATGTCAAACATTGCTTTTCTCGGTACCGGCCTGCTGGGCGGCGCTTTCGCTGAAGCCGCCGCCAAACGCGGCGATACGGTTACCGCCTGGAACCGGTCGCCGGACAAGGTTCATGCCCTGAAGCCATTCGGCGTCATCGCGGCCGCGAGCCCGGCCGAAGCCGTCCGCGGCGCCTCACGCGTTCACCTGGTGCTGAAGGACGACGCCGTCGTTGAAGAGGTGCTGGCAGCCGCGCGCGCGGGGCTTGAGCCGGAGGCGGTCATCATTGACCACACCACGACGCTGCCGGCGCTGACGGCAGCGCGATCCCAACGGCTCAATGCGCAAGGGCTGAAATACCTGCACTGCCCGGTCTTCATGGGGCCGGCGGCGGCACGCAATGCGCAGGGTTCGATGATGGTCGCCGGGCCGCAGCCGCTGTTCGAACAGGTCAAGACCGATCTGGAAAAAATGACGGCCAGACTGGAGTACTTCGGCGAGCGCGCCGACCTTGCCGCGGTCAACAAACTGTTCGGCAACGCCATGATCATCGGTGTCGCGGCGCTGTTGGCTGATGTGCTGACGATGGCGCAAGCGAGCGATGTCAGTCCGGAGGACGCCATCAAGCTGTTCCGTTTATTTGACTTGAATTCCACTGTTGCGGTGCGCGGCGCCAACATGGCGAAGGGAAATTTCAGTCCCAGCTTTGAGTTGGCGATGGCGCGCAAGGATGTGCAGCTGATGCTTGAGACGGCCGGCGATCGGCCGCTGGCAGTGCTGCCGTTGGTGGCGGCCAGAATGGACCAACTGATCGCGCTGGGGCATGCGGCCGAGGATGCCAGCGTGCTGGGCATTGACGCCGTCCGGCGACCCTGAGGCCGGTGACACGGTCACAGGTGTATTTTTATCGTGCGCTCGGTGCGTTTGAATGTTGAGTCCAGCTCCGCTATCGACTTGAATTGGCAGGCGCCATCCCGGCGTTCCAGCAGTTGCCGGCGAAAGTCAGCCGAATTGGCGTATTTTGCAACCGTGATGGTGTAGGAAACGAACAGCAGCCGACCCCTGGGCGAATCATGCATCTGGTTGGCCAGGCGTTCAATCCGGTTGCTGATGGCCACCGTCTGGCGTTGCGTGGCCTCGGCCAACTTTCTGAAATCAGGACTGACCAGGCAGACATCTAGCGCGGCCCTGGCGAGGGCCATGGATTTGACACCTTCAAGCACTTCCGGCGGCAGTTTTTGCCCGTGGGCCAGTGTGACAACCAGGCTGGCCGCCGCCATCAGAAGGTGCTTGTTGTTCCGCATCACATGAAACTTCAGGTCTGAAATCGGATTTAGCGCGTGATTTGGACCTTCAGCCGAATTGAGTTAACCTCCCACCCCTTGGATCGCAAATGGGATTCAAGAGCCGGCAAAATCTGACGGATTTTTGCTGCTGCGGCGTTGTTGTCCAAAAGCAGGCACCACTGCGGGCCTTCGATCGGGCCGGCTTTGACGCTGGGACGCAGCGAGGCCGGAATGAGGGCTTCAATCGCCTTCAGTCGCGCCACCGAGTCACGACTGAGCGCAGTCAATCTTGCCAATGTTGGCGAGTCCTGCGTGGCCTGTAGCAGCGTGACCGGATGTTGACGGCGGTGCATGAAAGAGTTGTTGAGGGGATATCCGAATGCAATTGATTATCACGGATGCGTGGCTCGCCAAAAGCCGGGCGATTCATCTCACCGGGACCAAGCTGGTGTTGACCGGCTTGTTGGCGTCGCTGGTCCTGATGCTGGGCGCAGTTGGCCTGTACCACTGGGTGTTTCTGAAGGGGGCCAGGGAGGGTTGGCCGATAGTGGGTAGCCTGGTCAGACTGGTGGTCAAGGACGAATTCGAGCAGCGTGACCGCTTCATGCGCGAGAACCTGGATCTGCTGGCGCGCAAGCTGGGCGAAATGCAGGCCAAAATGACGCAGCTGGAATCCCTGGGCGAGCGGGTTTCCGGCTTGGCTGGGGTCAATCCGGCCGAGATCAAGACGAAGCCCGGTCAGGGCGGGCCGCTGGTGTCGGGTCGTCCCTTGTCGATCGAGGAACTGCAAACCACCCTGGCCGACCTCGATCGCCTGACCGAGCAACGCACCGATCTGATGACCGTGATGGAGTCGCGCCTGTTCGAGCAGAAAATCGGCGCCATGATGATACCCACGCAGCAGCCGATCACGGTGGGCAATTTGGGTTCCCTGTTCGGCTGGCGCATCGATCCGATCACCGGGCGCTCGGCACTCCACACCGGACTCGATTTTCAGGCCGACCGTGGTACGCCGATACTGGCGGCGGCGGGCGGCGTCGTGGTGGCACAGGAGTTTCATCCGGAATATGGGAACATGATCGAAATCGACCATGGCAACGACTTGATTACCCGCTATGCCCATGCCTCTAAAACACTGGTTAAAAAGGGCGACCTGGTCAAGCAGGGGCAAAAAATTGGCGAGGTCGGAAGCACCGGACGCTCCACCGGAACGCACTTGCACTTTGAAGTGCTGGTACAGGGAGTTTTCCAGGATCCGGAGAAGTTTCTGGCGGCTGGTCGCAAGCTGCCCATTCAGCACTTGGCCAAATTTGTTGCGCCAGGCGACAAGCCGGCCGCCAGCGGGACGGCGCTGGCTGACGGGCGCTGGCCCGGGCGCAGGTAAAATCGCTTGTTCGGTTTTCTCAGCGTTGCGTAATCCGCTCCAAGGCTTGCGTTTCGTGACAGTGACCCCATTTCACCCAGATTAGAAAAAGGATTGCGCTGCTCGGTTGGCCCAGGGGGGCTGGCCGGTCGGTCTTGCATTCATGGCCACAAATATCCTCACCAAAATTTTCGGCAGTCGCAATGACCGCTTGCTCAAGCAATACCGCGTCGTGGTGGCTCGCATCAATGCGCTGGAAGCCGGGCTTGAGAAATTGTCGGATGACGCCTTGCGCAACAAGACCCAGGAGTTCAAGGACCGCCTGACCAAGGGTGAAACCGTGGACGCCTTGTTGCCGGAGGCGTTTGCGGTAGTACGCGAGGGCTCCAAGCGCGTCATGAAAATGCGCCATTTCGATGTCCAACTGCTGGGCGGCATGTCACTGCACTACGGCAAGATTTCCGAAATGGGAACCGGCGAGGGCAAGACCTTGACGGCCACGCTGCCGGTCTATCTGAATGCCTTGACCGGCAAGGGCGTTCACGTGGTGACGGTGAATGACTACCTGGCCAATCGCGATGCGCAGTGGATGGGCAAACTCTACAATTTTCTGGGGCTGACGGTGGGCATCAATTTGCCGCACATGCAGCGCGAGGAAAAGCAGGCGGCCTACCGTTCCGACATCACCTACGGCACCAATAACGAATACGGCTTCGACTACCTGCGCGACAACATGGTCTATGAGGCGGGCGACCGTGTCCAGCGCGGTCTGAACTATGCCATTGTGGACGAAGTCGACTCAATCCTGATCGATGAAGCGCGCACCCCCCTGATCATCAGCGGCCAGGCGGAGGACCATACCGATCTCTACGTGGCGATCAATAAAGTGGTGCCCTCGCTGCACAAGCAGGAAGGCGAAGAGGATCCGCACACTGGCGAGGGAGTCACCAAGCCGGGCGACTTCACGCTGGATGAAAAAAGCCACCAGGTTTTCCTGACCGAACAGGGTCACGAGAGCGCCGAGCGCATTCTTTATGACCTGGGCCTGATTCCGGAAGGGGCTTCGCTGTACGACCCGGCCAACATCACCTTGATGCACCACCTGTACGCGGCCTTGCGCGCCAATCACCTCTATCACCGCGACCAGCACTACGTGGTGCAGAACGGCGAGATCGTGATCGTCGACGAGTTCACCGGCCGCTTGATGACCGGCCGGCGCTGGAGCGAAGGTTTGCACCAGGCCGTGGAAGCCAAGGAAGGGGTGGCGATCCAGGCTGAAAACCAGACCATGGCGTCGATCACTTTCCAGAATTACTTCCGCCTCTATGCCAAGCTGGCTGGCATGACCGGCACTGCCGATACGGAAGCCTACGAATTCCAGGAAATTTACGGGCTCGAGACCGTGGTCATGCCGTACAACCGCCCGAGCCGGCGCGAAGACCAGCTGGACCGGGTCTACAAGACCACGCGCGAAAAATACGAAGCGGCGATCAAGGACATTCGGGAGTGCTACGAGCGCGGCCAACCGGTGCTGGTGGGCACCACCTCGATCGAGAACTCCGAAGTACTGGCAGAGCTTCTGGAAAAGGCAAAACTGCCGCATCAGGTGCTCAATGCCAAGCAGCATGCCCGCGAGGCCGAGATCGTGGCCCAGGCCGGACGCGCCAAAATGATCACCATCGCCACCAACATGGCGGGCCGTGGTACCGACATTGTGCTGGGCGGCAACATCAGCAAGGCGGTGGAAGCGGTGGAGGCCGACGAAACGCTGGATGCGGCGCAGCAGCAGCAGAAAGTCGAGGCCTTGCGCGCGCAGTGGGAAAAAGACCACGAGCAGGTCAAGGCGGTGGGCGGCTTGCGCATTATTGCCACCGAGCGCCACGAGTCGCGCCGCATCGACAACCAGTTGCGCGGCCGCTCCGGCCGCCAGGGTGATCCGGGCTCCTCGCGCTTCTACCTGAGTCTGGACGATTCGCTGATGCGCATCTTTGCCGGCGACCGGGTCAAGGCGATCATGGAGCGGCTCAAGATGCCCGACGGCGAGGCGATTGAAGCCGGCATCGTGACACGCAGTATCGAAAGCGCCCAGCGCAAGGTGGAGGCGCGCAATTTCGACATCCGCAAGCAGTTGCTGGAGTATGACGATGTGTCGAACGACCAGCGCAAGGTGATCTACCAGCAGCGCAACGAAATTCTGGACGCCAAGGATCTGTCGGCCCAGATCGAGTCCCTGCGTGAAGGTTGTTTCAACGACCTGGTGCGGCAGTACGTGCCGGTCGAATCGGTCGAGGAGCAGTGGGATATTGCGGCGCTGGAAAAGGTGTTGGCGGCTGAATGGCAGATGCCACTGGACTTGCAGAGCCAGGTCAGCGCCGCCAGTGCCATTACCGACGAAGATCTGCTGGCGAGCGTGCGCTTGGAGGCCAACAAGGTGTTTGCCGACAAGGTGGAACAGGTGGGTGGTGAGAACTTCACCCAGTTCGAGCGGATGGTATTGCTGCAAAGCATCGATACCCACTGGCGCGAACACCTGAGTTCACTGGACTACCTGCGCCAGGGTATTCATTTGCGTGGTTATGCCCAGAAGCAGCCCAAGCAGGAGTACAAGCGCGAGGCCTTCGAGCTGTTCGGGCAGTTGCTGGACGCGGTCAAAAACGACGTTACCAAAGTCCTCATGACCGTCAAGATCCAGTCCAACGAGCAGTTGGAGCAGGCGGCGGAAGATCTGGAAGACCGCGGTGAAAGCATTGCCAACGTGACTTACAGTGCGCCGACCGAAACCGGAGAGGTGCAAACCACGGTCGATGAGGAGACCGTGAAGAGCCCGCTACCCCGTGTCGGCCGCAACGAGCCCTGTCCTTGTGGCAGCGGCAAGAAATACAAACACTGCCACGGCAAGTTGGTTTGAAACATTACGGGACAGACCGCAGTTACCAACTCTAAGCTTGTGGGACAGACCGCAGTTACACGAAGTGAACAAGCTCTGTCCTCAACTGATACCCGGACGTTGGAAATTCGCAGGCGCTGTCCTCAACTGATTGAGAGGAACCCATGGCAGTCAATTTGTCCCCCCCCAATCCGGCGCAGCTCTACCCGATTGCGGGCCTGCGCGTTGGCGTTACCGAGGCCGGTGTGCGCAAGGCGGGTCGCAAGGACCTGACCGTCATGTTGCTGGAGCCGGGGGCAACGGTTGCCGGGGTCTTCACCCAGAACCGGTTTTGTGCCGCACCGGTGCAACTGTGCCGGGAGCACCTTGCCGGCGGCGCCGGCGTACGTGCCATGCTGATCAATACCGGCAATGCCAATGCCGGCACCGGCCAGGATGGACGCTTGCGCGCGCTCAGAACCTGTGCCGCGCTGGCCCGCAAGCTCGAAGTCGGGAGCGCTGAAATCCTGCCATTTTCAACCGGCGTGATCATGGAGTCGCTGCCGGTGGAGCGGATCGAGGCCGGGCTTGACGGTGCGCTGGCGGATGCGCGTGAGGACAATTGGCTGCGCGCCGCCGAAGCCATCATGACCACCGACACGGTGGCCAAAGCCTTTGGCGCGCAACTGATGATTGACGGTGCGCTGGTCAGCATCACGGGTATCAGCAAAGGGGCCGGCATGATTCGGCCCAATATGGCCACCATGCTGGGTTTCATGGCGACCGACGCCTGTATCAGCCAGGCATTGATGCAGCAACTGGCGACGCAACTCGCGGACGCCTCCTTCAATCGGATCACAGTCGATGGCGACACTTCCACCAACGACTCGTTCATGGTGATTGCCAGCAACAAGGCCAGCCACGCGGTGATCGATTCCCTGGACAGTGCCAACGGCCGAGCCCTCAAGGCCGCCATGCTGGGGGTGGCGCAAAAGTTGGCGCAAGCCATTGTGCGTGATGGCGAGGGCGCCACCAAATTCATCAGCATCAAGGTCGAGGGCGGCAAAACCCAGGCCGAGTGCCGGCAGGTGGCTTATGCCATTGCCCATTCGCCGCTGGTGAAAACGGCGTTCTTTGCCAGCGATCCGAACCTGGGGCGCATCCTGGCCGCGGTCGGCTACGCCGGCATCGGCGATCTGGACCAGACCGGCATTGATTTGTACCTGGGCGATGTTCACGTGGCGACGCGCGGTGGTCGCCATCCCGAGTACCGTGAAGAAGAAGCTCAGCGCGTCATGCAGCAGAGCGAAATCACGGTGCGGGTGCTGCTGGGGCGCGGTGCTGCCGCCGACATGGTCTGGACCTGCGACCTCAGCCACGACTACGTCTCTATCAACGCCGACTACCGCTCATGAAGCAGCAGTTGGCGCATTTGCTGCTGCGGGCCGAGCAACTCATCGGCCGCATCGAGGCGGTGCTGCCGCGCTCTCTGGCGGCGCCGGACTGGAGCGCTGCCGTGGCCTTTCGCTATCGCAAGCGAAGCTCCGGGCATGGCGTGCTGGAGCCGGTGCGTCATGTCGGTGCCATGCGCTTGTCGGACCTGAAGGAAATCGAACCGCAAAAGGAAAGAATCCTGCGCAACACCTTGCAGTTCGTGAACGGTCAACCGGCCAACAACGTGTTGTTGACCGGCGCCCGCGGGACCGGCAAGTCGTCCCTGATCAAAGCCTGCCTGAACGAATATGCGGGACGCGGTTTGCGGTTGATCGAGGTCGACAAGGCCGATTTGACCGACCTTCACGATATCGTCGATGTGGTGTCCGAGCGGGATGAGAAATTCATCGTGTTTTGTGACGACCTGAGCTTCGAAGACGGGGAGCCGGGCTACAAGGCGCTGAAGTCGATTCTGGATGGCTCGGTCGCCGCGACGACCCCCAATGTACTGATTTACGCCACCAGCAACCGGCGCCATCTGTTGCCCGAATACATGAAGGAAAACCTCAGCTACACCCATACCGAGGAGGGCGAAGTGCATCCCGGCGAAGTGGTGGAGGAAAAAATTTCCCTCTCTGAGCGCTTTGGCCTGTGGGTCAGCTTTTATCCTTTCACGCAGGACGAGTACCTGGCCATCGTGGCCCAGTGGTTGTCCTCATTCAGCGTCGCGCCCCAGGCCATCGAAGCGGCCCGGCCGGCGGCCCTGGTGTGGGCGCTGGAGCGCGGTTCCCGCAGCGGCCGGGTGGCCTACCAGTTTGCGCGCGACTACGCCGGCCAACACGCTGCCGGCGCATGAGCGCCGCGCCGGGCCGTCCCAAGCAAGCGAGCGCCCCCTCGGGGGGCAGCGAGGACACAAAGTGCCGAGCGTGGGGGCATATATGCGCCGCGCCGGGCCGTCCCAAGCAAGCGAGCGCCCCCTCGGGGCTGAGCCCTGCGGCTCCCGGCCTGCTGGCGCAGGGCGGGACAGGGCGAAGAGCCAACGCCTTTGGCGTCGGCCCGTACAGGGAGGACACAAAGTGCCGAGCGTGGGGGCATATATGACCCAGCGAACTCTGGTTGCCGACGCTGAACTGGCGCGTCAGGGTGGTCCGGAGCGGGCTCTGGTTGAAGTCGCGGTGGGTGTGCTGATCCGGCCGGATGGCGATTTTCTGCTGACCTCGCGGCCGCCCGGCAAGGTTTACCAGGGTTACTGGGAGTTTCCCGGCGGCAAGCAGGAATCAGGTGAAACGGTAGAGCAGGCCCTGCAGCGTGAACTGCTGGAAGAGTTAGGCATTGTGATCGGCCCGGCACTCGCCTGGAAAGTAGCCACCGTGGACTATCCCCATGCCTTGGTGCACTTGAATTTTTGCAAGGTCTACCAATGGCGCGGCGAGTTGCAGATGCGGGAGGGCCAATCCTTTTCCTGGCAACGCTTGCCGGTCCAGGTCACGCCGGTGCTGCCGGGCACGCTGCCGGTTCTTCAATGGCTGGCGGAAGAACGCGGCTCGTCGGTTACCTGATCTTCCGGCAGATTGCTGACGGGCAGGCGGAAGTTCTCGCTGGCCCAGGCGCCCAGGTCGATATTTTTGCAGCGTTCGCTACAGAACGGGCGATAGGGGTTGGAACTGGCGTAGACACTGTCGCCGCCGCAGGTTGGGCAGGTGACTCGCTTGGCGGCTGCGGAGCGTGGTGTACTGGCAGTTTTCATGAGCACAGGGTCAGGTTGAAAGTGGTGTCCGCCAGGCTGGGGTGCAGTCGGCCATCGTCCTCCTGGCGCATCAAGCGGATCGACACCATCAGCCGATTGCCGCTGATCTCGGGGATCAATTCGAGCGCCGGGTCCAGCGCCATGCGCAGCAGTTGAAAAGTTCTGCCCTGGGGCAGGTTTTGCTGAAACTGGCCGCCCACGGCAATCACTTTTTGCGGCGCGCTGGAATCCCTCAGCAGTTTGAGCAAAAGATAGATCGCGTCGGCCAGCGGTGTCAGCGTCCCGGCCCAACGCTCCAGATCGCCTTGCCGTTGGGCGCCGGTTTTGTGCTGCCAGGCGTAGTAGGCCGGCAGGTCGAACTCGCAGGTGCCGCCCGGGATGCCGACCCGGCTGCGGATGCTCATCAGCCAGTCGTTCTCGGTCAGCGCCTGTCCGGCTTTGCCGGGCAGGTTGTTCAAGGCCTGAAAGCAGCGGTCAACCTGGCCGAAGATCTTGTCCAGCACTTCGTGCGCGATCGCCGGATTGTTCCGATAGCCGTCCAGCACATGTTTTTGTTTGTCCAGGTCTTTCAGCACATCCGATTTGAGGTCGGCCCGGGCCCCTACATCCATCACCTCGAAAATGGTGGCCAGCGCAAAGTGGTGGTCCAGTGCCGACTCGCGCGCGACAAATTCTGTCAGGCGCAGAAACAGGTGCTCCAGTCGCAAATAGGTGCGAATGCGCTCGTTGAAGGGGTATTCGTAAAGGATCACGCTGATTTCTTTGCTAGGCCGGGTCGGCTACTACCCGGATGATAGCCCGAAGCGAGGTGAAATCTGGCGCACCTCATCGGTCAGCTCGCCGAGCGACAGACTGGCGTTGAAGATGACGCAATCGGCGGCGCCCAAGCGCTGCTCGCGGCGGGCTTGGGAGGCGATTATCTTTTCGATTTCCGGGCGCGTCAAAAGGCTGCGCGCCATCACCCGGCTGATCTGCACTTCCGGCGTGCAATCGACCACCAGCACCCGATCCACGTTTTGCCGCCAACTGGCGGATTCCACCAGCAGGGGAATATCGAACACGGTGCAGGGGCAGCCCCGGCTGGCGGCAGTCGCCGCCAGTTCCTGCGTCTTCAGTGCCACCAGGGGGTGGATGATGGCCTCCAGGCGTTTGCGCGCGCCGTCATCGGTGTAGGCCAGCGCCCGCATCTTCGCGCGCTCCAGGGCACCCGCCGGGCTGATGAAATCCGGGCCAAATACAGCCCGGATCAAAGGTATGGCAAGACCTTGCGGGGCGGTCAGCTCGCGCGCAATGGCGTCCGCATCAATGACCACGGCGCCGCGCTCGGCGAGCAGCTGAGCCACGGTGCTTTTACCGCTGCCAATGCCGCCGGTCAGTCCAAGCCGCACAAGCGCTGGCACGATTCAGAGCCCGATGAAGCGCAGGATGGAATCCGGGCCAAAAATCATCGCCGTCAGTCCGGCGCCGGCCAGGAAGGGACCGAACGGCACGTAGCCGCCCGGGCGCAGACCGCTGGAGAATTTCATGGCGATTCCGACCACCGCGCCAATCACCGAAGCCATCAGTATGATGGGTACCAGCGCCTGCCAGCCGAACCAGGCACCCAGCGCGGCAAACAGCTTGAAATCGCCGAAGCCCATGCCCTCCTTGCCAGTGGCCAGTTTGAACGCCCAATAGACCAGCCACAATGACAGATAGCCGCCAACGGCGCCCCACAGCGCCGCCGGCAGCGCCACCGGGGTCCAGTGCAAAGCGGCGGCAATCAGGCCGGCCCACAGCAGCGGCAAGGTCACGTCATCGGGCAGCAGCGTGGTGTCCCAGTCGATCACGGCCAGCGTCAGCACCGTGGCGGTAAATGCGCTCCACAGCAGCGCCGTGCCGCCGCTGCCCCATTTGTCGGCGCAGTAGAAAAACAGCGCACCGGTGGCCAGCTCCACCATCGGGTAGCGCAGGCTGATGGGGGTCTTGCAACTGGCGCATTTGCCGCGCAAAAAAAGATAGCTGACAAGGGGAATGTTTTCATACCAGGGGATCTGATGGCCGCACTTGGGACAGCGCGAGCGCGGCAGCAGCAGGTCGAAGCGCTCGGTGGTGGGAGGCTCTTTTTCGGCCAGCTCGGCGCATTCGGCGCGCCACTGCGCCTCCAGCATGACCGGCAAGCGGTAAATCACGACATTGAGAAAACTGCCCACCAGCAAACCCAGAATACCGAACAGGCTGGCGTCAAGCCAGGGCGTCAACAGCATCAGACCACCTGTCCAAGTTTGAAGATCGGCAGGTACATGGCAACCACAATGCCGCCAATCACAGTCCCCAGAATCACAATGATGATGGGCTCCATCAGGCTGGAGATGCCGGCCACCATGTCGTCCACTTCGGCTTCGTAAAAATCGGCCGCCTTGCCCAGCATGTGATCGATGGAACCGGATTCTTCGCCGATCGAGCACATCTGCAGCACCATGGACGGGAACAGATGGACATTGCTCATGGCCACCGTCAGCGCAGTACCGGTGGACACTTCCTGCTGGATCTTCTTGGTGGCCAATGTATAAACCGAGTTGCCGGCGGCTCCGCCGACCGAGTCAAGGGCCTCGACCAAAGGTACCCCGGCCGCGAACATGGTGGACAGGGTCCGGGTCCAGCGCGCAACGCATGATTTGTCGACCAGGACGCCAAAAATTGGCATCTTCAACAAGATGCGGTCCATCACGTTCTGCATTTTTTCATTGCGTCTCCAGGCTTGCATGAAAAAGTAGAAGCTACCGCCCATGCCGCCAAAAATAAGCCACCAATACTTGACGAAAATCTCGCTCATGGCAATCACGAAAAGGGTTGGCCCGGGCAGGTCGGCACCAAAATTGGAAAACACTTCCTTGAACGCCGGCACCACAAATATCATGATCACCGCCGTTACCACAAAAGCCACGATCAAGACCGAGATCGGGTACATCAGGGCAGACTTGATCTTGGACTTCATGGCCTCCGTTTTTTCCATGTAGACGGCCAGCCGGTCCAGCAACTGGTCCAGGATACCGGCCGCTTCACCGGCCTCCACCAGGTTGCAATAGAGATCGTCGAAATAGAGCGGAAACTTGCGAAAGGCAACGCTCAGCGAGGTTCCGGTTTCGACGTCGGTGCGGATGTCGTTGAGCAGTTTGGTGACGCTCGGGTTGGGGTTGCCGCGCCCCACGATGTCAAACGCCTGCAGCAGGGGAACGCCGGCTTTCATCATGGTGGCGAGCTGGCGCGTGAAGATGGCCAGATCTTTCGGCTTGATCTTTTTGCCGGAGCGCATTCTGCGCTTCTTGATCTTGACCGGTGTCACCCCCTGGCGCCGCAAGGCGGCCTGTACCTGGTGCTCGCCGGCGGCTCTTGTTTCGCCATTGACTTGCTTGCCGTTGCGGTCCTTGCCTTCCCATTCAAAGACAAATTCCTTGATACCCTTTGACTTTGAAGTTGCCATGGTGTCCTCTTGATGATGGGTCTATTCGTTGGTTACCGCGAGTACTTCTTCCAGCGAAGTCAAACCCAATTTGACTTTGTGCAGACCGGCTTGCCTGAGGGTGCGAACACCTTCGTGCGCGGCCTGCTCGGCGATCTCCAGGGCATTGCCATCGCGCAGGATGATGCGTTGCATTGCTTCGCTGATGGGCATCACCTGGTAGAGGCCGACGCGCCCCTTGTAGCCGTTGTTGCACAGGCTGCAGCCGACGGCGCGATAGGTGACCCAGGAAGCATCCAGTTCGTGCTCCTGAAAGCCGGCATCGAGCAAGGTCTTCCTGGGCAGGTCGACCCGGGTCTTGCAGTGCGGGCAGAGCCGGCGCGCCAGGCGCTGGGCCGTGATCAGCATCACGCTGGAGGCGATGTTGAAGGGCGCGATGCCCATGTTGCGCAGGCGTGAAAGAGTCGATGGCGCGTCGTTGGTGTGCAGCGTGGAAAGCAGCAGATGGCCTGTTTGCGCGGCCTTGATGGAGATGTCGGCGGTTTCAAGATCGCGAATCTCGCCGACCATGATGATGTCCGGATCCTGGCGCAGGAAAGACTTCAGTGCCGCCGAAAAAGTCAACCCTGCCTTGTCATTGATATTGACCTGGTTGACGCCCGGCAAATTGATTTCGCACGGGTCCTCGGCGGTGGCAATGTTGACGCCCGGCTGGTTCAGCAAATTCAGGCAGGTGTAGAGGGAAACCGTTTTGCCGGAGCCGGTCGGGCCGGTCACCAGGATCATGCCGTACGGTCTGGCAATGGCGTGCAGCAGCCGCGCTTTTTCCTCGGCCTCGTAACCCAGCGCATCGATGCCCATCCGGGTGATGCTGGGGTCGAGTATCCGGACCACAATCTTTTCGCCGAACAAGGTGGGCAGGGTGCTGACGCGGAAGTCGATGACCCGGTCAGGTCCGATCTTGAGCTTCATCTTGCCGTCCTGCGGCACCCGTTTTTCCGCGATGTCCATCCTGGAAATAACCTTGATGCGCGAGGCCAGCTTGTCCTTGATCGCAATCGGCGGCGCGGCAATTTCCCTCAGTTCGCCGTCGATCCGGAAACGCACGCGGTAATTGTGCTCATAGGGTTCAAAGTGCAGATCGGAGGCGTGCATGCTGAAAGCGTCCAGCAGCATCTTGTGCAGAAACTTGACGACCGGCGCATCCTCGATTTCGGACGCCGCGTAATCGGTGCTTTCCGTCAGGCTGGCCACCGAAGCTTCATCGAACTCGAAGTCGTCGCCGATGATGTTGTCTATCGTCTCGGCCGCCGTGGCGGCGTTGGCGGCGACCAGCTTCAGCAGCTTGTCGTATTCGGCGATGACCCAGTCGACGCTCAACCGGGTGGCAAACTTTATTTTTTCCGCGGCCTGGCTGTCGGACGGGTCGGCGGTGGCAACCAGCAGGCGGTTGTTTCGCTTGCTCAGCACCACCAGCCGGTAGTCGGTGCAAATCTTGCTGTCCAGCAAGTCTTTCGGCAGGCGCTGCGGGTCGATCGCCGCCAGGTCCACCAGCGGCGCCGCAAACGCGGTCGACATGGTATGCGCCAGGTCAAACGCCGACACCACGCCCGAGCCGGTGAGTTCGGCGATAAAACTGGTGCGGCTCAGTTGCGCCTTGCGGTAGATTTCCTCCGCCGACTTTTGCTCGATCTTGCCGGCCAGAACCAGGGCGCGGCCCAGCCCCGGCAGGGCGGAGATGGGAGATTCGGTAGAAGCGGTATCGACAGCGGCCATAACCCAAGAATGTACTACGTCAGGAGCCGCTTCAGCCAATCATCTTCGATTGGCGGCTGGCCGCACCCTCTACACTTTGCAGCCAGCGATATTACCGATTCCGGAGCCCCACCATGCAAGTCATCCCTGCCGTCAATCCCCGGCTCTGCCCACTGTGCGGGCAAGTCAACCGGTGCGCCATGGAGGTGGCGCGCGCGACCGGCGTGAAACAGCCGCCCTGCTGGTGCACCGAGGCCAGCTTCGATGCCGCCCTGCTGGCCAGCATCCCGGAGCAGGCCCGCGACAAAGCCTGCGTTTGCGCCGCCTGCGCCCAAGCCGCGAGGGCAAGCAAAGCGGCTTGATAGAGACCTTTCAGTAAATACCAATTGTTACAAAAAAGTCGCTTGCGCAGCGTCAATTCAGGGTTTGCGACAGCGGCGCCGGCCATCCATCCGGCAGCGCGAAATTACCCGCCGCGCAGGCCGGCCCGGTAAGCCTCGATCGCCGGTAGCAGCGCCCGCCTTCGGGCCAGACTTGCAGCGGGCCAGTACCGCTCCAGGTCGTAGTACTCGGGCACCGACGGTGTGCCGTCGGGCAGCACGACCCAGGGTTGCCTGGACTGCGTGAAGATGTGAATGTCGGGCGGTAACAGGTCGGGCTGGTCCAGGGTGCCGACGCGGACGAACCGGACGACCGGGCCGGCGCCCGCGTAGTTGCTCCAGAGCGCGATGCGGCAGTGAGGACAGCGCGCAATCTTCTGTCCGGCGCCGCTGGCGGAAGGGGTGTCCACGATCTCCGGTTGCCCGGCCAGCAGGAGCACCCGATCGGCTTCCATCATCGCGTTCAGCGCGAACGACGCGCCCGACTCGCGCTGACACCAGCGGCAGTGGCAACAGTTGACAAACAGCGGTGGGGTATTCATCCGGTAGCGTATGTACCGGCAGTCGCAGCCGCCTTCCAGCGGGAATACATCAGGTGTGGGCATGGCGATGCTTTCGATTGGGTGAGCGCCTCAGGCTCCTGCCGGTGTGGGGGGCGAGGTGTTTTGTGCAAATACTATAGCGTTTCGGTCGGCCACGGTCGATCTCCGAGCCTGAAAACTGGGCACGCCTGTCCGGTCTCAACCGGGTTCGCTTCTTCTGCATGGGCGGGTCCAGACCGGCAATCGTTGCCTTAAATCAGGGTTTCTACTAGTATTGATTTTTGTAGAATTGTTAACAATCACAATATCAACAATGTAATCCAAGCGATTGAGGGTTTTATGCACAAAGTTCGATCCGAGGTAACTGGCAGCGTCTGGAAAGTGGAGATAGCGGTCGGCCAAAGCGTCGGCGAAGGCGAGACGCTGTTGATTGTCGAATCCATGAAGATGGAAATTCCGATCAGTGCGCCGGCCAGTGGGGTCGTCAGCGAGTTGCTGGTGGCCGAGGGTGAGGCGGTGGCCGACGATCAAGTCGTCGTCATTCTGGAGTGAGCGCCATGAAGCCCGCTGATATTCCAGCCGACCTGTTTAGCACTTGGGAGGGTGCGGTCGCCTTCCGGCTGTTTGCCGAACAGGAGGATCCGACACTGACGGTCTCCGAGCAGATTGCGGCGCGCGTTGGTGACCGTATCCTCGCTGGCAACATGCCGACCGGGGCCCGGATTGGCGAGCAGGAACTGGCTGACGAGTTCAACGTCAGCCGGGGCCCCATTCGCGATGCCCTGCGCATTCTGGAGCGCGAGGGACTGGTCACTATCCTGGCGCGCCGTGGCGCCATCGTGACGGACCTCAAAGCCGACGAATTGCGTGATCTGCTGGAAATCCGCTCCGGACTGTTTGAAGTCGTGGTGCGCAAGCTGGCGGCCCGGCCGCGCCCAGAACTGCTGGCCCTGTTGCGGGCTGGCGTGGAGCGGTTGGAGGCGCTGGCCGGCGCCCCGGATGCCGGTGGCGAGTATGCCGAGACGACCTACAAGCTGCTGATCCTGTGCGCCCGGCAAAGCGGCAACAAACGCCTGCAGCGTATGCTCACGGCGCTCTCGCTACAGACACTGCGCTACAGCAAGCTGGGTCTGGCTTCGGTACAGCGGCGCCAGCGGTCCGCCAGTTTGTGGCGCGAGGCCACCGAAGCCTTCGCCGCCGGCGATGTCGAACGCATGGTCCGCTTGACGCGTCAGCGCATTGAAGAATCCGGTGCCGAAGCGATTCGCCAACTCGACGCCCATTTCCAGCAGGAAGGCAAGTCATGACACCAGCACAAGCATCGGCGGACGCAAGCCATGCCGGCCCGCTGGCTGGTCTCAAGGTGATCGAGATCTGTTCCACCATCGCGGGTCCGGCCTGCACCCGGCTGCTGGCGGACTTTGGTGCCGACGTGATCAAGATTGAACCCCCTGAAGGCGATCCGGTGCGTCAGATGGGCCAGCATGTGGGCGACGCGTCGCTCTATGCGGCATCAATCCTGCGCAACAAACGCTCGATCACGCTGGATCTCAAGACTGAGCGGGGCCGCGCGATCGCGCAAGAGTTGATTGCTCGGGCCGACATCCTGGTCGAAAACAACCGCCCCGGTGTGATGGAGCGCCTGGGCCTGGGTTTTGAGCAACTTTCCGCGCGCAACCCGGGTCTGGTGATGGTGCGCATCAGCGGCTACGGCCAGACCGGCCCTTACGCCGAACGCCCGGGCTACGGCGCCATCTGTGAGGCGGTCGGTGGCGTGCGCCATCTGACCGGCGACCCGGACCGGCCGCCGGCGCGCGTGGCGCTGGCCACCACCGACTATCTGTCGTCGGTCTACGCGGCCTTTGGCGCGATGGCCGCCATCCACTCGCGCCAGCGCAGCGGGCTTGGCCAAGTGGTTGACGTGGCCCTGTACGAGGCGGCATTTTCTCAATTGGAGCCGGTGGTGCCGGCCTTCGAAAAACTGGGTCTGGTGCCAAAACGCGAGGGCTCCAACCTACCCTCGATGGCACCCAACAGCCTGTACCCGACGCTGGATGGCGCTTGGGTGCTGATTGCGGCCAACAGCAACCCGACCTGGAAGCGCCTGGTGGCGCTGATGCAGCAGCCGGCGCTGCTGGCCGATCCACGTTTCGAGACGATTCAGCAGCGCGGCAAGCCTGCCAACATGAAGGCGCTGGACACCATCATCGGCGACTGGACTCGTGCCTTTGCGGCCGCGGACCTGGAAACCCTGTTGCGCAAGGGCGAAGTTCCAAGTTCCCGTGTCTACACCATTGCCGACATCTACGCCGACCCGCATTTTGCGGCCCGCGACATGCTGTTGCAGGTGCCGCATGGCACGCTGGGCCACACCACGCAAGCCGGCATCGTGCCGCGGTTGTCGGCCACTCCGGGGGCGGTGCGTCACAGCGGACACGAGCTGGGGGCCGACGGCGTCGACATCCTGACCGGCGATCTGGGAATGGCCCGGGAAGACATCGAACTTCTGCATCGCTGCGGCGCCCTGCACCTGCCCGACTCAAATTGAAAACACATCATGAACACACACTCTCTTGACCGCCGCCAATTGCTGGGCCTGCTGGCTACCGGCTCGGCAGGCGCCATGTTGCCGCTTCTGTCCGGCGTGGCGCGGGCGCAAGCAGTGCCCTGGAAACCAACGCAGACCATCACCTATGCCATCGGCGTGGCGCCGGGCGGTTCGGTTGACCTTTACGCCAGGGGCATCAAGAACGCGCTGGAAACACTCAAGCTCATCAACGGCCAGACGGTGCTGACCGACAACAAGCCCGGCGCCGCGGGCCTGATGGCCTTGCAGCTGCTGCAGCGCAACCCGGGCAATGCGCACTACCTGGGCACTTTTCACACCGGCAGCCTGGCGGGTCAAGCCACTGGCATCCTGAGGGCGGACATGCGCGACTACGTGCCGGTCGCCATGCTGGTGGAAGAAACTACGCTGGTCGCGGTGCGCGCGGATTCACCGTTGAAAACAGCACGCGATCTGGTCGATGCACTCAAGCGCGATCCGACCTCTCTCAGGATTGCGGTGGCGCCGCTGCGCGGCCTCAACACCCATCTGGCGATTGTCAAACCACTCAAGGTCGCGGGCGTTGATATTGGCAAGCTCACGATTGCACCATTTCGCTCATCGGGTGAATCGATGACGGCGCTGGTCGGTGGCCATGTTGACGTCATCTCGGCCACAGCTCCGACGGTGGTTCCCATGGTGCAGGCCGGCAAGGTTCGCATGCTGGTCAGCGCGGCGCCGGAGCGCGGCACCGGGCCGCTGGCGCAAGTGCCGACCTGGCGCGAGTTGGGCGTGGCTGCGGACTATTCCAGCTACAACGGTGTGCTGCTGCCCAACGGCGTGGACGCGCAACAGATACGCTTCTGGGAGCAGGCTTTGCAGAAGGTGGCGGCGTCCCGGGAATGGATCTCACTGGTGGAGAGATCGGGCAACAAGCCGATGTTCAAAGGCTATGTCGATTCACACCGCTACCTGCAAGCCGAGCTCAAGGCGACGCAGGCGCTGGTGGCCGAACTGCGGCTGGACGCCCAATGAGCGCGCCGCTTGAATTTGCGCCGGCCGGCGAGTGGGCGACCGAGCTGACCGAGTTGCAACTGCGTCGCTCGCAAGCGCGGGCCATGGGGGGGGCCGAGGCTCTCGCCAAGTTCAAGGCCAGCGGTCGCCTGAACGCACGTGAGCGCATTGCCCAGCTGCTGGATGCGGATACCTTTCGCGAGCTCGGCTGCCTGGCAGGCAAGGGTCATTACAGTCGTGAAGGCGGCTTTGAGCGCCTTGACCCGACCAATGCCATCGTCGGCACCGGGCGCATAGCTGGCCGCAAAGTAGCGCTGCATGTGGATGATTTCACCATCCGCGCCGGTTCGTCCGAGGCAACCATTGCCGACAAGTGGATCTACGTCGAACGCCTGGCGCATCAGTTGCGCATGCCGCTGATTCGGCTGGTCGATTCGGCCGGCGGCAGCGTCAAGCTGTTGATGCAAATTGGTGGCACCAAGATACCCGAGTATCCGAGCTGGCCGGCCAACGAACTGCTCAAGACCGTGCCGGTGGTCGGTGTGGCGCTGGGCGCCTGCGCCGGGCAGGGCGCCATCAAGGTGTTGTCCTCCCATTTTTCGGTCATGGTGCGCGAGCAGGCCCAGGTGATGGCGGCCGGGCCGCATGTGGTGCGCCAGGCCTACGGTCAGGAGATCGACAAGAATGCCCTGGGCGGGCACCTGGTGCATCGCAAAAGTGCCCTGGTGCACAACGAGGCGCCGGACGAGCTGGATGCACTCCGGCAGGTACAGCGTTTCCTGAGTTACCTGCCGCGCAGCGTCTTTCACAGCGCCCCCGTGTTGCCGCTTAGCGATGACCCAAACCGTGCCGACGATTGGCTCAAGGATGCGATTCCGCGCGACCGGCGCAAGATCTATGACCCGCGCAAGATACTCGCCAGCGTACTGGACCTGGGTTCCATTTTTGAGATCGGCCGCTACCAGGCGGGCTCCGTCATCACGGCGCTGGCCCGACTCAATGGGGTACCGGTGGGCGTCATCGCCAACGATCCCAAGGTGCAGGGCGGGGCCATGACGCTACAGGCCGCCTACAAGATGGAGCGTCATGTCAATCTGTGCAGTCTGTTCGGCCTGCCGGTGGTCAATTTTGTCGATCAGCCTGGCAATCAGACTGGGCTGGAGGCCGAGATCGGTGGCACGCTGCTGGGTGCCACGCGCGTCTCGCAGGCGCTGCACGAGTGTCGCTCGCCCTGGGTCTCGATACTGGTGCGGCGCTGTTTCGGCATGGCCGGCGCCTTGCACGCGCCCAAATATGGCGAGGCGCTGAACCTGCGCTATGCCTGGCCGTCCGTGCGCTGGGGCTCGATCCCGATCGAGGGCGGTGTCATGGCGGCGCACAAGACCGAGATTGAGGCGGCCGCCGACCCGGCGGCCAAGCGCGCCGAACTGGAAACCTTTTATCTGAACATGACTTCGCCGTTTCGCACGGCCGAGAAGTTCGGCATTCTGGACATCATCGACCCGCGCGAGACTCGCTCCATCCTGTGCGACTGGATTGAGGACGCTTGGGCCCTGGTGTGCAGCGGTCGCCCGAGCGGCCGGGTCGATTGAAAAACCGGCTTGCGGCGGAACTGACGCGACTGCGGGCTGCCGCGCCCGGTGCGCTGCTGTGCGGCGTGATCGCGCTGGCGGCCACTTTTGTTGCCGAACATTACGGTGGGCCGCAACTTCTGTACGCCTTGCTGATCGGCCTGGCGTTTCACTTCCTGTCGCGCGATGCGAAGATTGGTATCGGCCTGGATTTTTGCAGCAAGACCTTGCTGAGAGCCGGAGTCGCATTGCTGGGTTTGCGCATCACCGTGACGCAGGTTGGTGCCCTGGGTTGGGGCACCGGGGTCATGGTGGCGCTGGGCGTGGCTTCCACCATAGGGCTCGGGCTATTGCTGGCGCGCTGGCTGAAACGACCGCTGGCGCAAGGACTGGTATCGGGTTGCTCGGTCGGCATTTGCGGCGCATCGGCTGCACTGGCGGTGTCCTCGGCGTTGCCGCAAACGCGCGAGAACGAGCGTTTCACGCTGTTGACCGTGGTCGGGGTGACGCTGATGTCCACGCTGGCCATGGTGGTGTACCCCTTGACAGCCAAGGCTATCGGTCTGTCACCAGCCCAGGCCGGGGTCTTCTTCGGCGCCACCATTCACGACGTGGCGCAGGTGGTGGCAGCCGGCATGATGCTGTCAGACGCTGGCAGCACGGCAGCCGCAGACAGTGCCACTGTGGTGAAATTGTTTCGCATCATGCTGCTGCTGCCGGCGGTGTTGCTGGTGTCGGTCTTGATGCGCCCAACTGCCGGCGCAACTGACAAGGCTGTCGTGAAGGATCCGACGCCTCCTCTGGTGCCCGGCTTTCTGCTGGTGTTCATCGTCTTCATGCTGCTGGCAAGCTTCTCACTGGTGAGCGCCGGTCTCTGCGCAGCGGCCAGCAGTGGCTCCCGCGCGCTGCTGGTGGTGGCGATTGCCGCCGCCGGTGTCAAAACCAGCTTCGAAGACTTGTTCAAGCTTGGCTGGACGCCGGTGCTCATGCTGTTCGCCGAATCGGTCTGGATCGCCGCGGTTGCGGGCTGCGGTCTGATGCTTTTGTCCTGAAGTCCCCGGTGTGTAAAGGCCTTGAGTTCCAGGCCTGACCGGTTTCGTCATTATGACTATTCAATAATAGTTGTACAATGAAAACGTGAATACATCGTCCGCAACCAAAATCTTTGAATCGCTCTCTTCTGGCGTGCGTCTGGACATCTATCGGCTGCTGGTCAAAACCGGGCCACAAGGCATGGTCGCCGGCGAGATCGGCAGTGCCCTTGAGATCCCGCCAACCAATCTTTCGTTTCACCTCAAGGCGCTGACCCATGCGCAACTGTTGTCGGTGGTGCAGGAGGGACGTTTCCAGCGCTACCGGGCCAATCTGGCGCTGATGCAGGACTTGATTGCCTACCTGACCGCGCAATGCTGCTCCGGGCATCCGGAGCAGTGTGCCGAGATCTGCCCGAGCCCGGTCGCCCGCCGCCGTTCACCCCAAGTTAAAGGAGTTTCCCCATGAAAAAGATTCAGGTGTTTGATCCCGCCTTGTGTTGCAGCAGCGGCGTTTGCGGCGTCGAAGTGGATCAGAAGCTGGTCAGCTTTGCCGCCGACGTGGACTGGGCCAAACAGAACGGGGCGCTGATCGAGCGCTTCAATCTGGCGCAGCAGCCGCTGGCCTTTGCCGAGAACGCGGTGGTGAAGGGCTTGCTGGAGCGCACCGGTCAGGACGCTTTGCCGGTGACGCTGGTGGACGGCGAGCTGGCCCTGGCCGGGCGCTACCCGAGTCGGGACGAGCTGACGCGCTGGACCGGCAAGGCCGCTGCCGCCATTGAACCAGCCGTGGCAGCAGCGGCCAAGCCGGCCTCCGGCTGCGGCTGCTCGGGCGGCCGCTGCGCTTGACCCCAAGCAGACCGCTTATGAAATTCCTACAGCAAGCGCCGCGCTTTCTTTTCTTTACCGGCAAGGGCGGCGTCGGCAAGACTTCCATTGCCTGTGCCACCGCGCTGCAACTGGCCGACGCAAATGAGCGTGTGCTGCTGGTCAGCACCGATCCGGCGTCCAACGTCGGCCAGGTCTTTGGCATCCAGATCGGCAACCGCATCACCGACATCCCCGCCGTGCCCAATCTCGCGGCGCTGGAGATCGATCCGCAGGCCGCCGCTCAGGCCTACCGCGACCGCCTGGTCAACCCGGTGCGCGGCGTGCTGCCCGACGCCGTGGTCAAGGGTATTGAAGAACAGCTCTCCGGTGCCTGCACCACCGAGATCGCGGCGTTCGATGAGTTCACCGCGCTGCTGACCGATGCGGCGCTGACACAGGACTACCAGCACATCATTTTCGACACCGCACCGACCGGGCACACCATTCGCCTGCTGCAACTGCCGGGCGCCTGGAGCGGATTTCTGGAGACCGGCAAGGGCGATGCCTCCTGCCTCGGACCCCTGGCAGGACTGGAAAAGCAGCGCGCCCAATACCAGGCGGCGGTGCAGGCGCTGGCCGACCCGCAGCGGTCCCGTCTGGTGCTGGTGGCACGGGCCCAGGCGTCGACCTTGCGCGAAGCCGCGCGCACCCATACCGAACTGGCGGCGATCGGTCTGACGAAACAGTTTCTGGTGATCAATGGCATCTTCCCGCCGGCCGAGGTCGGCGAAGACCCGCTGGCACTTGCCGTCTGCCGGCGCGAACAGGCGGCGCTGGCGGCCATGCCAGAGGTTCTGGCGGCGCTGCCGACGGATCAAATCCCGCTCAAGGCTTTCGATCTGGTGGGGCTGGCGGCCTTGCGCCAATTGCTGGTCACTGCGCCGCCGCTGGCAGCCAATGCCGGCACGGAACCGATCAGGATCGCCGCGCCCAGCCTGTCGCAACTGGTCGATGAGATCGCCGCCGACGGCCACGGTCTGGTGATGCTGATGGGCAAGGGCGGCGTCGGTAAAACCACCGTCGCGGCGGCGGTGGCCGTGCAACTGGCGCAGCGCGGCCTGCCGGTGCATCTGACCACCTCGGACCCGGCGGCCCATCTGGTCGAGACCCTGCACGGCACGCTGGCGCACCTGACGGTCAGCCGCATCGATCCGCATGAAGTGACCGAGCAGTACCGGGCGCAGGTGCTGGCCAGCAAGGGCGCCAAGCTGGACGCCCAGGGCCGCGCCTTGCTGGAGGAAGACCTGCGTTCACCCTGCACCGAAGAGATCGCCGTCTTTCAGGCTTTCTCGCGCGTGATCCGCGAGGCCGGCAGGAAGTTTGTCGTGATGGACACGGCGCCCACCGGCCACACCTTGCTGCTGCTAGACGCCACCGGCGCCTACCACCGCGACGTGCTGCGCCAGATGGAGGGCACCGGCATGCACTTCACGACCCCCATGCAGCAGTTGCAGGACCCCCGGCAGACCAAGGTGCTGTTGGTCACGCTGGCCGAAACCACGCCGGTGCTGGAAGCCGCCAATCTGCAGACCGACTTGCGGCGCGCCGGCATCGAGCCCTGGGCCTGGATCATCAACAACAGCGTGGCGGCGACCGCGCTGACGGCGCCGCTGACCTCGCCGCTGTTGCGCCAGCGGGCCCGCAACGAACTGGTGGAGATCGAGTCGGTCGCCACCCGCCACGCCAAACGCTTGGCCCTGGTTCCCTTGTTGCAGGACGAGCCGATCGGCGTCGATCGCCTGCTGCAACTGGCTGCCCACGCATCCCCAACCGCTTCCACACCAAAGGAATTTTGAAGTGACCGACAAAGTGCTCAATGTTTTGTTTCTGTGTACCCATAACTCGGCGCGCAGCATCCTGGCCGAAGCCATCCTGAACCACATCGGCAAAGGTCGCTTCCAGGCTTTTTCGGCCGGCAGCAGTCCACGTGACAACCAGCAGCCCAACCCACTGGGCTTGCAGGTGCTAAAAAGCTCCGGTATTTCGATTGACGGACTGCGCAGCAAAAGCTGGGACGAATTCGCCGCTCCGGATGCGCCGCACATGGACCTGGTGATCACCGTTTGCGACAACGCCGCCGGCGAGGTCTGTCCCTACTGGCCTGGCCAGCCCGCCACTGCGCATTGGGGCTACCCGGACCCTTCAGTGGGCGATGGCACGGACGCCCAGAAGCTCGAAGCCTTTCGCCAGACCCTGCATGCGCTCAAGCGCCGCCTTGACATTCTGATCAGCCTGCCGCCGGCGAAGCTGGAAAAGACCTTGCTGCAGAGCACGGCGCGCGGCCTGGCCCGGGAGTAAGCCATGAGTGCGCAATGTGAGGTGAGCGCCAAGGCGGCGGCCGGCGCCCCCATGAGCGTCTTCGAACGCTACCTGACGCTGTGGGTGTTCCTGTGCATCGTCGCCGGGATTGCGCTCGGTCAGTTGCTGCCCGCGCTATTCCAGGCCATAGGCCGCATGGAAGTGGCCAAGGTCAACCTGCCGGTGGGGCTGCTGATCTGGGTCATGATCATTCCGATGCTGGTCAAGGTCGATTTCGGCGCGCTGCACGAGGTGCGCCAGCACCTGCGTGGCATCGGCGTCACGCTGGTCGTCAACTGGCTGGTCAAACCCTTCAGCATGGCTTTTCTCGGCTGGCTGTTCATCCGCCATTGGTTTGCGCCGCTGCTGCCAGCGGATCAGTTGGACAGTTATGTTGCCGGCCTGATCCTGCTGGCCGCCGCGCCCTGCACGGCGATGGTCTTTGTCTGGAGCCGGCTCACCGGTGGCGACCCGCTGTTCACGCTGTCGCAAGTGGCGCTGAACGACAGCATCATGGTGCTGGCGTTTGCGCCGCTGGTGGCTTTCTTGCTGGGCCTCTCGGCCATCACGGTGCCCTGGGCCACGTTGCTGATTTCGGTGTTGCTGTACATCGTGATCCCGGTCATGCTGGCGCAACTGTGGCGCAAGTTTCTGCTGGCCAAAGGGCAGGGCGCGTTTGATGCGGCGATGGAGAAGATTGGTCCCTGGTCCATCAGCGCGCTGCTGGCCACACTGGTGCTGCTGTTCGCCTTTCAGGGCGAAGCGATTCTCAAGCAGCCGCTGGTGATTGCCTTGCTGGCGGTGCCGATCTTGATTCAGGTGTTTTTCAATTCGGCGCTGGCCTACTGGCTCAATCGCGCCGTGGGTGAAAAGCACAATATCGCCTGCCCTTCGGCCCTGATCGGCGCCTCCAACTTCTTCGAGCTGGCGGTGGCTGCGGCCATCAGCCTGTTTGGCTTCAACTCCGGCGCGGCACTGGCCACCGTGGTGGGCGTGCTGATCGAGGTGCCCGTCATGCTGCTGGTGGTGCACATCGTTAACAACTCCAAGGCTTGGTACGAGCGGCGCTGATGGCACCCATGAACACAGAATCTGTTTCCCCGTTCGGCGCGCGCCGCTACCACGCCTGGAACGACCATGTGAAAGAACGCTACGGCGGTCGGGTGCAGAAGGTCTCGATCGAGGCCGGCTTCACCTGCCCCAATCGCGACGGTAGTGCCGGCACCGGCGGCTGCACTTTTTGCAACAACGACGGCTTCACGCCGGGTTATCTGGAGCGCCGCCAGAGCATCACGCAGCAGATTGACGCCGGGCTGGATTTCTTGCAGCGGCGCTACCCCGGCACGCAGCACTACATCGCCTATTTTCAGAGCTACAGCAACACCTACGGCGAATTGGCGCGGCTGCGCGCCTGCTATGAAGAGGCGCTGGCCCATCCGCAAATCAGCGGCCTGGCGATCGGCACCCGGCCCGACTGTCTGCCCACGCCAGTGTTGGACTATCTGGCGCAACTGGCCCGCGACCACATCGTCGAACTCGAGATCGGCGTCGAATCCTGCAACGACGCGGTGCTGGCAGCGGTCAATCGCTGTCACGATTTTGCCGCCAGCGTAGACGCCATAGAGCGTGCCGCCGCGCGCGGACTAGAAGTCACCGCCCATCTGATGCTGGGCCTGCCGGGCGAGTCGCAGGAGAGCATGCTGGCCGGCGCCCAAAAGATCTCGGCGCTGCCGATCCGGGCCGTCAAACTGCATCAGTTGCAACTGGTGCGCGGCACCGCGCTGGCGCGCCAGTGGCAGCGCGATCCGAGCAGCGTGCCGCTGCTCGACGAGCCGGCTTGCGTCAAGCTGCTGGCCGACTTCATCGAGCGCCTGTCGCCGGCCATTCTGTTGCAGCGGGTCGGCAGCGAAGTGCCGCCGTCGCTGAAACTGGCGCCGCAGTGGAACCTGCGCCTGTCGCAACTGGCGCCGCGGATCTCGGCCGAACTGGCGCGCCGCGGCAGTTGGCAGGGTTGCCGTTACCTACCGCTGCCAACTATCGGCTGAAAAAAGCAAACGCCCCCGGCTGTTAACCGAGGGCGCCTTGAAGAATCCTGCCAGACCCGAAGCAAACCGTCAGGCGGTTTTGGTCGCCAGCAGCGCCTTGCCACCGACCCACAACAGCATGGCCGTTCCGACAAAAGGCAGTGCCACCGCGTAGACCAGACCGATGAAGGGTGCTGCTACGAACAGCGCCACATTCTTCACGTTGCTGATCGCCTGACGGCCCGCCGGCAGCGCATTCAAAGCCTTCCAGCCGGTCCAGGCCAGCATCGCCAGTCCGACCAGGGGCAGCATCACTGCATAGAGCAGACCAATGAACGGAGCCGCCAGAAAGAGCGCAATGTTCTTGATCCGGCTTTCCTCTTCCAGCACCTCGACCTGCACCGGCTCGACCGGCCGGGCTGCCACTTCTGGCGCCAGCACCGCAGTCGGCTCGCGCAAAGCATGGGCCGCACTCTCCTCGATCATCTCGGGCGAGAGCGGCTTGCGCATGAAGTCCGAGACCCCGGCCGCCTTGGCCCTGACCTCATTCTCGGTCGTGCCATAGCCGGTGATGATGACCACCGGCGTCCAGGGCTGACTGGCCTTGACCCGCTCGGCCAACTCGACGCCGTCCATGCCGGGCATCTTGATATCGGTGAAGACCACATCGAAGGCCTGCTCGCGAATCTGCTTCAAGGCCTCGTGGGCATTCTGGGCGGTGGTGACGATGTAACCTTTTTTCGACAACACGCGGTTAAAACTCTTGCCAACCACGGCGTCGTCATCGACCACCAGAACTTTACGCAGTGCACTCATGATATTTCTCCTTCAACGAACTTGGAACCAGACTGCCAAGCTATAAGCATTACCCATGCCAGCCATCTATTTTGGAGAAAAGTCTATGAATATCAACGAGTTAGAACTCAGTGAAGGAGCCGTGGAGGAGATTTGACCGACTCCGCCACGGACTCAAGTACATGGATTTTGTACATGGAATTTGAGCCCTTCCCCGGCGAACGGAAGAAACGCCAGCTAAATCAACAGCTTGCAGCGTTGGTGGGGGAATAATTTTCTTGTACAGCGGGCGAGACCACAATCACCGGCGCAAAGCCGCCGCCCTCGGCTCTGAAGTTGGTGGTCTGGCCCAAATGTCGGATTGGGACGCGCTAAAGCTGCTTGTCGCTGACCAGCACCAGCCCGGCATCATGGACCAGTTCTTTAACTTCGGCGAGAAACGGTGCAACGGCCTCCTGCCGCTCCGACGTAAGTTCAAAACTCATGAACGAGGGCGCCTTTTGCCGCGCCCCTTTGACCGTGGGTACCTCAAGCCTCAGATTGACAATGTCGAAAGGCTTATCGGCAAGCAATTCTTCCAGGCGGACCAGAAAGCGCTTGTCGCCGAATTCGCCCGCAAGCTCAATTTTGGCCCGCGTTGGTGCAGCCTGGACTGCCTGCTGCGCTGTCTCGCGCGCCTTGAGTGCGTCCTCGCGCTCATGCTTTCGCAAGGCTTCCTTCTTCACTGTGCGAAATATCTGGCGTTCGCGTTCTATTTTCCAGACCGAATCGAGATTGGGAAACGCGATGGCACCAGTCGGACAGACGTTGCCGCAAGTCGAGCAACCGACCATACACTCCATCGCAGCAACTGCCACGGCAACGTTGTCATGCATTTCGAAAACCGCGCGGCCACATGTGATGTAACAAAGCTGGCAGCCGATGCAGGCGTCGGCATCCAGGGTCGGAAGCCACGGAATTTCCTCGCGGGGGATTCCGTGCCAGGTTTTCTTCTCGCTTTTCTCGGTAGTCATTTTCTTGTCCTCCAGGATGATCGGTCGCGCCAGTCTTCCAGCGTGCGGATGTAATTCATTCGGGTCCAAACCGTTGGGTCTGGCACCCGCTGCAAATTCAAAACGCCGCGCGCCGCCGCGCTTGAGGTGTAGCCCTTGCCATTGAGCCAGTGTGAAAGTTCGTCGCGCAGGGTGGCAACTCGCTCTGGACCCTGTTCGAGCAATGCGCTGGCGACTTGCACTACATGCGCTCCACACAGAATCGCCCGTGCGGCGTCTTCGCCTGAATGCACGCCGCCGGAGCAGGCCAATGACAGGCCAGAAGTGCTCGACAACACGGCCAGCGCATGCAGGCGAAGCGGCAAGTCGGCAGGTGTCGAGTTGGTCAGCGTGCGGCGCACCTCCAACCTATCGAGATCGATCAAAGGTTCATAAAAGCGATTGAAAACGGTAACACCGTGCACGCCAACGCCTTCCAGCTTGCTCACAAAGGCAGGAAGCGAGGCGTAAAACGGTGTCAGCTTGACGCTTACAGGGATCGGCACGGCCACCACAACGGACGCGACCAGTTCAATCTGGCGGGCCTCCACCTCGGAGCCGGATTCGAGCGCCCGCGTGGCAACGTCGTAGAGATTGAGCTCCAGCGCGCTGGCGCCCGCATCCGCCAGGCGCTTGGCGTAGTTCACCCAGCCACCTGGCGTCGTGCCATTTAGGGACGCCACTACCGGGATGTTCAAACATTCCCGCAGACTCTTGAATTCGGCGAGGTAAGCATCTGTGTCAAGCGAGAACAGGTCGGTGTCTGGCAGATAGCTGCGTGCTTCCGCATTCAAGTCAGTGTGGCTGTCGAGGTAGCGGTGGGCCGCCATCTGGTCCTCAACCAGTTGCTCCTCGAACAGCGAGTGCATCACGATGGCGCCGGCCCCGGAGGAAGCAGCCACCGCGGCAGCCCGCGGGTCGCGTGAGATCGGGCTGGCGGCCACGACCAGCGGGCTTTTGAGCTTCAGACCCAGCCAGGTGGTGCCAAGATCAACCATGGTGCTGCTCCGGCGGCAAATGAATCTTTGCCAATTGCTCGTAAAGTGCGCGGCGCTGATGGACCGCGTCACGCGCCGCTTCCTGGAGTTCACGATAACGTGGTGGCGAGCGCAGCTCGACCATGCGAAAGCGCGCTTCGCCCGCCATGAAATCAGCGACGTCGATGGTCGGCTCGCGTGAATCCAGCAGCAGCGGCGCTTCGCCCCGATCAACACGACGCGGATCAAAGCGATATAGCGGCCAAGTGCCGCTGTCAATAGCGCGCTTTTGTTGTAGCGGTGAATTGACGAGGTCGTAGCCGTGGGCAATGCAGGGGCTGTGGGCGATAACCAGTGACGGACCGGGGTGGCGTTCCGCCTCCAGCATTGCCTGCACGGTTTGCTCCGCATGGGACTGCATGCCGACCTGGGCCACGTAAACGTGACCATAGCTCATCGCAAGCAGGCCTAAGTCCTTCTTGCGGGTGGACTTGCCGGCGGTTGCAAACTTGGCTGATGCGCCCAGCGGTGTGGCCTTGGACTGCTGACCGCCGGTATTCGAATAAACCTCGGTGTCGAGCACCAGCACGTTGACCTTGCGCGTCGAGGCCAGCACATGGTCCAAGCCACCGTAGCCGATGTCGTAGGCCCAGCCATCGCCGCCGACAATCCAGACGCTGCGCGGCAACAGGCCACTGCAGGCGTCAATCAGTTCAAGCGCTGCCGGCGAATGGTTTGCGGCTAACAGTAGTGAAAGGTCTTCGACGCGCGCCCGTTGGGCCGCGACCCACGCCTCATCGTCACTGTGTGACAGCAAGCCCTCAACCAGAGTCGCGGGCAGACGCGGCGCGAGCGCCTGTAAAAGCGCACGGGCTCGTTGAGCAGCAACATCCAGTGCCAGCCGCATCCCCAGTCCAAACTCTGCGTTGTCTTCGAACAGTGAATTCGACCACGCCGGCCCCCGACCTTGGGCATTCTTTTTATAAGGCGTCGTTGGCAGGTTGCCGCCGTAGATGGAGGAACAACCGGTGGCGTTGGCGATCAGCAGCCGGTCACCGAACAATTGCGTGAGCAGGCGTAGGTAAGGTGTCTCACCGCAACCGGCGCAGGCGCCTGAGAACTCGAACAAGGGCTCACGAAATGTGACAGTGCGTCGGTCAATGGGCAGGCCCACAACTGGGGCTGACTTGATTTGCTCGAAGAAAGAAAAATACTCGCGTTCACGTTCGCGGTTAACTTCGAGCGGTTCAGACACTAACGCGCGGCGACGTGTGTCGTGCCGGTCCTTGGCGGGGCAGACTTCAATGCACAGCCCACAATCCGTGCAGTCTTCGGGCGCCACCTGCACGGTATAGGCCAAGCCTTCGAGTTGGGGCTCAAACGCTTCCAGCATGGATCGAAAACCGTTTGGCGCATCAGCGAGCTCTGACGTTGCGTAAACCTTGGTCCGAATAGCCGCGTGCGGGCAGATCATGGCGCAACGGTTGCACTGAACACACAGGTCGGTTTGCCAAATCGGGATGTTCAGCGCGATGGCCCTTTTTTCCAGCGCGCTGGTGCCGGTGGGCCAGGTGCCGTCGGGCGGGAAAGCGCTGACCGGCAGTTCGTCGCCACGGCCTTCAAGCAATAAGCGAGTCACACGCTGCGCGAAGTCGGGTGCATTCGCCGGTACGGCCAAAGGCCGCATACGGGTGGCTGTGACCGTGGCCGGAACCGACACTTCCACCAGTGCAGCCAGTGTGCCTTCAAGTGCGGCCAGGTTACGGCGCACCACCTCTGGGCCACGCTTGCCCCAGGTGTCTTCCAGCGATCTTTGCAGGTGCCGCATGGCTTGGTCCAGGGGCAGCACCTTGGACAAGGCAAAGAAGCACAGTTGCATCACCGTGTTGATGCGGCGACCCAGCCCGGCGCGCTCAGATTGGGCATACCCATCAATGGCAAACATCTGGCAGCGACGTTCAATCAATTGTTGCTGGACCTCGCGTGACAGCGAATCCCAAACTCGGTCGGTAGGCACTGCGGTGTTCAGCAACACTGTAGCGCCCGGCGCCGCGCACGACAGCACATCGCGCCGGTCCAAAAACTCACTGGCATGCACCGCAACGAATTGCGCCTGGGTAATGCGGTAAGTCGAGCGAATGGGCCGTGGGCCAAAGCGCAGATAGGAAATCGTGGTTGACCCCGCTTTGCGCGAGTCGTACTCAAAGTGGCCTTGCGCGTAAAGCGCAGTTTCTTCCCCGATGATCTTGATCGTCGCCTTGTTGGCCGACACCGTGCCGTCCGCACCCAGACCGAAGAAGACGGCGCGCGTCACGTCATCGGGTTCCAGTTGGCGGTCGAACGCGGGGTCCCAAGGCAGAGACAAGTTGGAGACATCGTCGCGGATACCAATCGTGAAGCGCGCTGGTGGCTTGGGCTTGTTCAGCGCGTCAAACACGGCCTTGACCATTGCGGGCGTGAATTCCTTGGATGCCAGACCAAATCGACCCCCAATGATTCGGGGCATGTGTTCCAGCCGCCCGTCATTCACTGCGGTTAGCAACGCGCACGAGAACTCCTGCAGCAGCGGCTCACCACTGGAGCCAGGTTCTTTGGTGCGGTCCAGCACAGCCAGCGCCTGCATTGTCGGCGGCAGAATCAGCAAGAGGTGTTCGACCGAGAACGGACGAAACAAACGCACTTTCACGACGCCGACACGTTCGCCCCGTTCCGCCAGCAACTCAGCCGTCTCGTGGGCACACTCGGCGCCCGAGCCCATCAATACGATCACCCGCTCGGCTTGGGGATGGCCGACATAGTCAAAGAGACGATAGCGCCGCCCCGTCAGTCCGGCGAATTGCGCCATGGTTTCGTCCAGCACCGGCGGGAATTTTTCATAAAACGGCTCAATGGCCTCACGACATTGAAAAAAGGTATCGGGGTTCTGTGAAGTGCCGCGCAGCACGGGGTGTTCAGAATCGAGAGCACGTTCACGATGGGCTTGCATTGCAGCCGGTGGAATCAAGGCGCGCAGGGTGGTGTCGTCGAGCGTTGCGACCTTGGTGATTTCGTGCGAGGTTCGAAAACCGTCAAAGAAATGCAGCACCGGCACTCGTGCTTTGAGCGTCACTGCGTGGCTAATGGCGGCCAGATCCTGTGCCTCCTGCGCCGACCCCGATGCCAGTAACGCGAAACCGGAAGTACGCACCGCCATGACGTCGGAGTGATCGCCGAAAATTGACAGCGCATGACTCGCTACGCTGCGTGCTGCCACATGCATGCAAAACGAGGTCAGCTCACCCGCAATCTTGAACATGTCGGGCAACATCAGCAGCAAACCTTGCGAGGCGGTGAACGTGGTTACCAGCGCACCGGCCTGCAAGGCGCCATGCACTGCACCAGCGGCTCCACCCTCGGACTGCATCTGCACTACGTCCGGCACCACCCCCCAGAGGTTGGGCCGCACGTCGGCCGCCCAGGCATCGGCATACTCACCCATTGCCGAGGCCGGAGTGATCGGGTAAATCGCAATGACCTCGCTGACGCGATAGGCAACATCGGCGACCGCCTGGTTGGCATCGATGATGCTGAAGCTGGGTATTGAAGGCACGTCAATTGCTCTGTCGTCATGTAGCTGCAATTACGCGCAATGTATTAGCTACACGGTTTGATTTTCATCAACATAGCGCAGGAGACGCAACGCATTAAGCACGACCAAAACGGTCGCCCCTTCGTGAATCAGGACCGCAATGCCCATGCTGGCCCAGCCAAATAGGGCTGCGGGAATCAACAGCGCCACCACCCCGAACGCAGCCCAAAGGTTTTGCTGAATGATGCTGTGCGAGGCGCGACCCAAGGCGATGGCAAATGGCAGTCGCGAAAGGTCATCGGCCATCAGCGCCACGTCGGCAGTTTCCAGGGCCACGTCGGTTCCCGCGCCACCCATGGCAATACCGACGGTTGCGCGCGCCATGGCCGGTGCATCGTTCACCCCATCCCCCACCATGGCCACCTGCCCATGATCCTTCATCAGTTGATCAATTACCTTGAGTTTTTCTTCCGGTAGCAGGTCCGCCCGAACGTCGCTGATCCCGACGGTTGCCGCCACAGCCTTGGCAACCTGCTCGTTGTCCCCCGTCAACATGACGGTTTTGCCTACGCCCAGAGAAGCGAGCCGGGCGAAGAGTTCCCGCATGCCGGGGCGTGGCGTGTCGGCCAGCGCCAGCAGGCCCACAAAGACACCATCTATGCGAATCAGCATGGTGGTTTTGCCGAGCGACTCCAGACGTGCCACCTGCTGACGGACCGAATCTGGAACATCATCGTGCTCGAAGAGTCGCAAGTTTCCGATGCTCACCTGTCTGGACGACACCCGCGCATGCATTCCCTTGCCAGTGACGGCCTGTACATCGCTGGCGGTGGGCCACTCCAGCTTGCGCGCCCGCGCCGCCTGGACGACGGCCCGTGCCAGCGGGTGCCCACTGCGGCTCTCAACACTGGCCGCAGTTGCCAGCAACGTGGCTTCATCCTCATCAAACGCGACCACATCGGTGATGCTCGGTTTGCCGGTGGTGATGGTGCCGGTCTTGTCGAAGGCAATCACTGACAGCGTGCGCAAATTCTCCAGATGCGCACCGCCCTTGATGAGCACGCCGCCTCGTGCCGCACGGGCGACGCCGGCCAGCACGGCGGAAGGCGTTGCGATGGCCAGCGCGCACGGCGAGGCTGCAACGAGGACGGCCATGGCTCGGTAGAACGATTCGGCAAATGGCATGCCTATCAGGGGCGGTATGACCATGAGTGCCGCGACACCTGCGAGAACCAGGGGCACAAATACGTTTTCAAAACGTGTGACGAAGCGTTGTGTCGGGGACTTCTCGGTCTGAGCCTCTGCCACCAGTTGCACCATTCGCGCAAGGGAGCTGTCTTTGGACAGTTTGCTTACTTCGACGGTCAGCAGCCCCTCGCCGTTCACGGTGCCCGCAAAAACCAGCGCATCCACGGTCTTTTCAACCGGCATGGATTCCCCGGTAAGGGCTGACTGATCGACCGCTGAAGCGCCCTCAAGCACCTTGCCATCCGCCGGAATGCGCTGACCAGGGCGTACCAGGACCTTGTCGCCCCGCAGCAGGCCCTCCACTGCCAGTTCAATTTCAGCACCGTCTCGCAAGACGAGCGCAGTTTTTGGAGCCAGGTCTGCCAGGGCCTCGATGGCATGGCGAGCCCGGTCCATGGCCAGGTGCTCCAGCGCGTGGCCGAGGCTGAACAGGACCAGAAGCAGGGCGCCTTCAGCCCACTGTCCCAGTACCGCGGCACCCATCGCCGCCACAACCATCAATACGTCGATGTCAAGCTGGCGTTCGCGGATGCTCTGCCAGGCATCGCGCATCGCGTAATAGCCGCCAATCACAATGGACCCAGCCAGCAAACCCATGGAGATCCAGTGGCCGTCGTCACGAAACCCAGCCAGCCAACCCGACAGCAGCAATGCGCCTGCGATGACGCTGACAATCAATTCGCGGTACTCGACCAACCATGTGGCTCCGTGGTCCGCTTCGAGTACTTTGTAGCCAAGTGCCTCAAGGCGCAGCACAATGGCTTTGCGAGACACGCGCTCGGTGTCGTATTCCAGGCGCATTCTCTCGGCGGCGTAGCTCACGGACGCTTCCATTACGCCGTCCAGCCGATGCAAGGCATGCTCGATCACTGTGGCGCAAGTTGAGCAATCCATGCCATCAATGCGCATCAGCTCATGTTGATAGCGCGCGCTTAAGTTGGCTCCGGACGCTTGTGCCATGTTTCGCACTTGTTGGAGGCCAAACTGGGTCGGGTCATAGTGCAGGCACAAACAAGGCCGACCGTCCTGCTGGACAATATGCACTTTCTCCATCCCCTGCGCCTGCAGCATCGCAGTCAAGCGCTCAATGCAGGAATCCCGCTCATCCGGAATGTCGGGAAGTACGAGCGCCAATTCGAGTGCGAGTTTTTCAGTCATGAGGATTGATCGGGCTGAAACGGGTCAATCCGGCTGGTAATGACTTCACCCGCGCGCACCGCGACCAATTCGCCCTCGGCCAGCGGTCGCCAGGCGTCATCGGTGAGCGGAACGCTGGCAATCAACACGAGCGCCTGCTCATCGGGCGCGACTGACACCCCGCCGTGGCACTCGGGCGCTGGGTCAGCGCGCGTGCAATGCCGTTGCAGCGTCCACAGTCCTGGCGGTTCGATCTGACCGCTCGCGCGCTGTATGCGCCGGTGGCCATGCGCGAACAGCGCATCGCCGTCGGCGTAGAGGAAGTTGGCCGGACCGAAGGCGCGCAGGTCGGATGCGAATCTGGCCAGCAGTTTCAGGCGCGCTTCCAGCGACGGCGGACTGGCTTCTTCCCATAGCATACGCAGGCGCGCCAGCAAGGCGCAGAAGGCGTGCTCGGAGTCAGTCTCTCCCACCGGGCGGTAAGGGCCGAGCGCCATTCCCGCGTTGCTCACGATGCTGGGCAGATGGCCATTGTGGGCGAACACATGCGTGCGACCACCGAGTTCGCGCACGAACGGTTGCGTGTTGGAGAGCTGAACCGCCCCGTGCGTGGCGCGGCGGATGTGGGAGATCGCTAGGTTCGTGCTCGGCCCCTGGAATTCGAGGTAGCGAACGAGCGCGCTTTCGCCAGCAGCGGCGGGTTCGCGGAACAGCGCGACGTCCGTGCCCTGATAGAACGCGACCCCCCAGCCGTCGTGTGTGTTGCCTGCCGCGCCGCCGCGCGATGCCAGAGTACGCAGCGAAAACGTCAGCTTGGCCGACTGCGAACTCGACATTGCCAGCAGCTCACACATGGTGGGCTCCGCGAGCCACGCCGTCCACAAGGACCTGCAGCCACAATTTCGACAACACCATATTCCACTTCTCGCAGCCCCGGATGCGCCCAAGTGCTTCCAGGTCAGGCGCTGTCCCGTCGAATCGCAGTTCACCACAGATGCCACACATAGGAAACCTTCAAATTATTCATCCGGCCGGTGCCCGACCACCTCAGGTGCTTGTTTCTTCACCCTCAATAGGTGGCACCACAATCACTGGCGCAAAGCCGCCACCCTGTGTTCGAAAATTGGTCGTTTGACCTGTATACATTCGCCCCGCCAGGAGTTGAACCTTACCGGCGTAGGTGTAGGCGCGAATGTCGAATTTGAGATCGGTTAGCACGCCATCGACTTCGATCAGGCGCTCGCTGGGCGGCACCAGCGCCTGCGCGATGAAGTCACCGGCCAGAATCTCGCCCCAGACCCGGCGCGTCAGCTTGTCGCCGCGGTAGGCCGCCTTGGCGCCGTAACCAGCCACCGGTTTGAAAAAGAGCTGGCGGCGCCGTGTCCACAAGTCGTCGGTGCGCTCAGGCGTCACCAGCTCGGTCGGCGGCACGCCGGCCTGGAGCAGACTGCGATCCTGCGATGACGCGCCCCAACTGGCCAGCAGCGCGTCCTGGCTGAGCGCGATCAGGTTGCGCTTGTCGGCATACAAGGCATGGGCATGCGGGTCGGGCGTCAGCACCACGGCGCCTGCTTCATAGGCCTGCCGCAGCGTCTGATGGTGGGGCTCCGCCAAGTAAAAATCGGTCAGCCGGTTGTAGACCATGTCGACCGGCGCGCCCAGGTGCCACAGCTTGCCCTCGTGCCAGCTCAGCGCCGCCGGATCGGCCACACTGGCGGCTACGCCATGGCGCTGAAACAGTTGCCGGAACAGCTCGAACTCGGGCGCCAGGTACTGCGCGCCGGGGTCGTCGTCCACAATCACCACCGAACCCCAGGGAGCGGCGCCACGCTGGCAGCGCCACTCGGCCATGAACATGTCGAACAAGGTCTGTTCAAGGTTATCAGCGCGGGGTTTATGCGGAAAGGCCCAGTCCATCGCCTGACAGCACGACTCCTGAGCCCGCGCCAGTGCCACATTGAGCAGGGCGCCACCGGCGTTGGTGTTGATTTCAATCAGTCGCGGTCCGGCGCTGTCCAGGTGAAAATCAAAACCCATGCAGGCGCCGATGGGGCCCCAAGCGTGTTGCGCGATGGCCGGCGCGCGCGCCAGCGCTTGCGAGCGGTAACCGGTCAAAGCCACCACGCGCTCGATGGCCGCCACCATGGCAGCGATCTTTTGTTCCATCTCGTTGGCGAGAAAGACCACCGTCGACGAGAACAGGTGCGGTCGCGTCTGCCAGATGTTTTGCATCATCCCTTTCAGGCTGGCATCGCGTTCCAACTGCTCACACAAGCGGTCCCGGTTCAGGGTGCGGCAAAAACAAGCCTGGTTCAGGGTCTCGGCCGTGATAGGGGCCACTATCGGGCCGGCCATTTGATCAGTGTGGGTGTCCATGATGCTGCTGGTGCTCGTGCTCGTGATTGTGCTCCGTGCAAGCGGTGGTGAAGGCTTCCTTTATGATCTGCAAAGTCACATGCGTGATGTCGAATTGCTGATGCAACTGATGGTTCGCGAGTTTCAGGAAAGCATCGCCCGGGTGACCCTGCGGCATCACCAGATGCGCCGTCAGGGCGATGTGCGAGGTACCGGTGGCCCAGATGTGCAGATCATGCACGCGCGAGACGCCGGGCAGGGCCGCCAGGCAGGCTTGAACCGCCAGTGGGTCGACGCTGTCGGGCACACCGTCGAACAGCAGATGCAGCGATTGCTTGAACAGTCCCCAGGTACCCAGCAGGATCACCAGCGCAATCGCCAGGCTCACCACCGGGTCCAGCCAGGCCCAGCCCTGCCACAGCGTCAAGGCACCCACCACCACGACACCGGCCGACACCAGGGCATCGGCCGCCATGTGGGTAAAGGCGCTGCGAATATTGAGGTCGCTTTCCCGTCCGCGCATGAACAGCAAGGCGGTCGCCGTGTTGATCACAATGCCGACGCCCGCCACCAGCATGATGGTGCTGCCTTGCGCATCAAGCAGGGCGGGCGGCGACAGCAGCCGGCCCAGGGCCTCCCAGGCCAGGGCACCGATCGCCATCAGTAGCAGCAAGGCGTTGGCAAAAGCGGCCAGAATCGTCGCCCGTTTCCAGCCGTAGGTGTGCCGCGCATCCGGCGCCAGCTTGACCGCCAGCGCACCGCCCCAGGCCAGCACCAGACCGGCGACATCGCTCAGGTTGTGCCCGGCATCGGCCAGCAAGGCCAGCGAGTTGACGCGCCAGCCGTAAAACGCCTCGACAGCGACAAAGAAGATGTTGAGCGCGATGCCGATGGCAAAGGCGCGGTTGAAGTTGGCCGGGGCGTGGTCGTGTGGGGTGCTCATGCATTTTTTCCTTCAAATCCACGAAGGGCGGCGCTCAATTGATCGACCAGTTCAGCCCAGTCCGAATCCTGAAGTACCGATTCACGCAAGAACGCAGCCTGCGCAGGTGTCCAAAAAGGGGCGTCAGGCAGGCTCACGTCACCAGCCAGTGGCGTATGAGTGGCCAGAAACGCCTGGACTTCAGCGCAGTCGGACGGAAGTCCCAACTGCGCAAAGAGTTCACTGAAATGATGGATGGGCGGGTTCATGGGTTTACTCCTTGAGAACATCATAAGACGCCAGCCCGCCTCAAGGCGTTAAAAGGTCAAGCCCGAGCCCTGCGCCACCCACCACAAACCCGCCAGCAGCAGCACAAACGCAAACGTTCGCCGCCCCGGCAGCCAGGCATCCCAGCGGGAGAAGCGCTGTATCAGCGCGCTCGCTGTGGACGGCATGGCCCCGGCCAGCAGCAAGAGCACGCTGTGGCCCAAGCCATAGGCCAACAACAGGGCGGCCCCCCAAGCCATGGAGGCCCCCAGCGCGGCACCTGATCCGGCAATGGTCAGGGCGGCGGCCAGTGCCGGAGTGGCGCACGGGCTCATCACCGTGCCCATCAAGGCACCCAGCACGACCGCGCCCCGCAAACCAGAGCGAGCCAAGGCTTGTTGCAGAAGCGCTGGCATGCCAACGCCGCACGAACTGTCAGCGCGCCACAGCCAGACCGCGGCGCCCATGACCAAGGCACCCACCACCACCAGCCACGGCCCCGGCAATGCGCCCATCAACAAGCCCAGTCTGGCGGCCAGCAGGCCCATGACCAGCAGCGCCATATTCATCCCGACAACAAAAGCCAGCGACAAGGCCCAGGCCCGGCGCGGGCTGCCGGATTGGCCTCCGACAAAGCCAACGGCCACCGGCACCGCAGCCAGCGCACAGGGCGAGGCCGAGGTCAATACGCCGCCCAGCAATGCCGCCAGCAAGCTTTCAACACCGGTCATAAGGTCGCCTTTGGCAGCGTGCTATCTGTAGCACCTGCTACGCCGAGACGCTCCAGAATCTCGTCAGCATTGATCCGGCCCATGTGGCGACTGGTCTCCTGACCCTTGGCGTCATAAAAGACCTGCGTCGGCATCAGGCGAATCTGGTAGCGGCTGATGTAGTCACGCTCCTTGATGATGTCGACGTCGGCAACCGTAATGCGCCGGTCTTGCGCCAGCGCCCGCAGGATCGGCTTCATCTCCCGGCAACTGACGCAACTGTTGGCGCCAAACTCCACCACCGTGGGTTTGCCAGCGCCGAGAGCTCTTCGCACCGCATCTGGCGCAGCCCCTTCGCTTTGCTTGGCCGTTGCCGCAGTCGCGCCCGCCGATGGGCCGGGCGTGCGGGACACATACGCCAGCGCGCCGAACAACAGCGCGATAGCGATCATGACGGCAACGACCGACGGTCGCTGCCACCAGGGAATGGGTCTGCCCGGTTCCAGGGCTGCCGCGCTCATCCTGGTCTCAATTTGGCATGCCCAGCAAGCGCCCGGTAAGCTTGCGCGCCACCGGCGCCACGAAAAAAATCAATGGCACGCCGATGACAAAGGCGATGCCGTAGGCTTTCATCCATAGCCGGGAAAAGTTGTCGCTCCAACCGACATTGGCGAAGGTGATGACAAAAGTCATTACGAGAAACATGATGCTTCCCATCAAAATGGAAAACACCAGATGAAATTTTTTCTGCGGGTTCATGTTGTTATTCCTTGGGTCCAATCAGGCCGCGGCCAGCCATTGCTCGATCTTGTCGCGACTCGGCACACCACCGGCGTGTACTACCTTGCCGTTGATGACGACACCGGGCGTTGACATGACGCCGTAGCCCATGATGTCGCGCAACTCTTCCACCTTGCTTAACTCGATGGTGACGCCCTTGGCTTTGGCCACCTGGTCAATCAGGGCGATGGTGTTTTTGCAGTTGGCGCAGCCGGTGCCGAGTACTTTGATGTCCATGAAATCTCCTTAAAGAACAGCGTTGAAAACATAACCGACCAGCAAGATGCCGGTAGCCACCACAGCCACAAAGGTGGCAATCAGTCGCACCTTGAGTACCTTGCGCAGGATGATCATTTCGGGCAAGGAAAGCGCAATCACGCTCATCATGAAGGCCAGCACGGTACCTAGAGCGGCGCCCTTGGCCAGCAGCGCCTGCACGATCGGGATGATGCCTGCCGCGTTGCTGTACATCGGCACGCCGATGAGCACGGCCAATGGCACCGACCACCAGGCCTGCCTGCCCATGAAGCTGGCCATGAAGTCTTCCGGCACATAGCCGTGGATCAGGGCACCCAGTGCAATGCCGCCCAGGATATAGGGCCAGACCTTGCCCACGATATTGCGCACGGCGCTGAAGCCACCCTGGATGCGCTCGCCCAGCGTCATGCCGGTGGCTTCAAAATTGGCCGACATTTTGGGCATGTCGCGTACCCAGTCTTCCAGGTAGGCTTCCATCTTCAGGCGGCCAATCACCCAGCCCGCCACAATCGCCACGGACAGGCCCAAACCCAGATACAGCAAGGCGACTTTCCAGCCAAACATGCCGAACAGCAGCGTCAGCGCGACTTCGTTGACCATCGGCGCCGAAATTAAAAATGAGAAGGTCACACCCAGCGGCACGCCGGCCTGCACAAAGCCGATGAACAGGGGTACCGCCGAGCAGGAACAGAACGGCGTGACGATGCCCAGGCTGGCCGCCATCACGTTGGCGACACCTTCGGTGCGACCGGCCAACAATGCTCGCGTGCGTTCCGGTGTGAAGTAGCTGTTGATCATGCCCATCACGAACACCACACCGGTCAGCAGCAGCAGCACCTTGGGTGTGTCGTACAAGAAGAACTGCAAGGCATCACCCAGGTGGCTGGCCCGGTCCACCGGCATCATCGCCACCAGTGCCTCCGCCGCGGGACCGAGGGTTTGGTACAGCGCCAGCCAGGCGACGGCTGCCAGGATCAGGAAGACCATGGGTTGGCGTGCGTGCCAGCGAGTAGTGGAAGAAGTCAGGGTAGTCATGGCAGTGAAGACGGACCGATGCGACAAAAGACGCAGCTTTCAACAAAAGTTTTATCGCAAACCCGATAATGAGGTCCAGGACGAACCTGATCGAGGTGGAACATGAGTAGCTGCTGCGCATCACTCAACGACGACGACAAGCATCCAAAGAAACACCGCTGCCCGGTCAATGGCCGGGTGTACGCGGAAGTTTCCACGCGGACTATCGCTCATCACATCAAGCAGTCGTGGGCCTGGGCGGCAAGCACGGAACGCTATTACTTTTGCGACGATCCTGAATGCGACGTCGCCTATTTTGGCGAGGATGACTCCCTTATTTCCAAGTCGCAGTTACGAGCACGGATCGGGGTAAAAGAGCACGCAGGCGACGACTTGCTGTGCTATTGCTTTGGTGTCAGCAAGGCCGATTTCGAACGTGAGCCGGACAGCAGGAATTTTGTCATGGCGAAAACCAAAGCAGGCCTGTGTTCATGCGCTACCAGCAACCCGTCTGGACGTTGCTGCCTCAAGGATTTTCCAAAACCTGCGGTGTGAACGACGGTCTTGGATGCCAGACTGCCCATGACACTTTTTCTCATGGCGGCGTGATAGGTTCTAAAGTGATTACGCAGATATCTTGGGCGCGCGGGGCAATATGAGTGTCGCACAGAGCCCGCCTTGCGGGCGGTTTTCGAGCAACAGTTCCCCGCCATGCAGCAGTGCAATGTCTTTGACGATGGACAGACCGAGCCCGACGCCGCCGGTTTCGCTGTTGCGAGAAGCATCAGGTCGGTAGTAGGGATCGGTGACCCGGGCCAGTTCTTCGGGCGGGATGCCCGGCCCCTCGTCCTCGATGAGGATGCGCAATTGCGCTGCGCCATCCTCAATCCGTATGTGTGCAGAAGAACCGTATTTGATGGCGTTGTCGATCAGGTTTTGCAGTGCACGGCGCAGCGCCGTCAGGCGCCCGGTATACGGCGCCACGGCTTGCCCCTGAAGGCTGATCTTTCGACCGAGCACCAGGGCATCGTCGATCATGCTGGCCAATAGCGCATTGATGTCGATCGGCCGGGCCGCCTCGCTTTCCTGGAGTCCGCGCAGGTAACCCAACGTCGCGTCAATCATGGCCGCCATGGCATCGAGATCGGCGGCCATTTGATGGCGCAGCTTTTCATCGTCGACCAGCTCGGCGCGCAGACGCAGTCGGGTCAAAGGCGTACGCAAGTCGTGCGAAACAGCGGCCAGAGCCCGGGCCCGTTCGTCGATCAGGCGTTTGATCCTTGCCTGCATGCGGTTGAAGGCCTGGGCGGCACGGCGCGTTTCGGTCGGCCCTTCTTCAGCCAGCGGCGGCGCGTCCAGATCGCGACCGAGCGTGTCGGCCGCTCGTGCCAGTTGTTGCAGCGGTTTTGTCGCCTGTCGGACGGCGAACATCACGACCACGGTCACGATGCTCAGTGTGATCAACAAGCGGACGATCAACTCGTTGGACAGCGCCGGAGTGTCGGCTTCGCGCGCGGCGTTGAATCTGACCCATTGACCGTCGGCCAGGCGCACATCGAAGCTGCGCATCGGGTTGCCCCGCTGCATGCCCATCCCCATTCCCCTGCCGCCGCCTTCCCCGACAGGGCGAATCTCACGTTCGCTGCCGAGTCGGGCGTTGATCATGGCCTGTATCGCCCCGCGTGGTGCGTTTTGTGATGCTTGGCGCTCGGCGATAAGTACCACCCGCATATCGCCATATTGGAGCGCCGATAAGGCGGCATTGCGTCGATCGGGTTCTTCGGCTTCGAGTACCCGCACACCTTCGACTATGCGGTCAACAAAATTCTGTCCGCGCGCCTGGGAGACCACCGTGGCGCGTTCTCCCCACTGCAGCCAGACGCTGGCCAGTTGTGCCGTTAGCAGACCGGCCAGCAGGATTACAGCCATGCGGGCAAAAAGGCTGGACGGCAATGCGCGCAAGTTCAGGCGCATGAGGAGTGCCCCTCCACGGTCGCCGCCAGAACATAGCCCTCTCCGCGCACCGTCTTGATCAATTCCGGCTCGCGGCTGTCGTCACGCAGACGCTGGCGCAGTCGGCTGACCTGAACGTCAATCGCACGGTCGTAGGCCTCGGCTTCGCGACCGTGAATCATTTCTGTCAACTGGTCGCGGTTGAGTACCCGGTTCGGATGGTCCAGCAGGATACGCAACAGGCGGTATTCACCACCCGACAGTGGCGTGGCCACGCCGTCCGGCGCGACCAGAAGGCGTGCCGCCGTATCCAGGCACCACCCGGCAAAGCTCAAACAACGCGCCGACTCGGGGCGCAGGTTGGGTGGCAGTGCCCGCGTACGTCGCAGAATCGACTTGATGCGGGCCAGCAACTCACGTGGATTGAAGGGCTTGACCAGGTAATCATCGGCGCCCATCTCGATGCCCACGATGCGGTCTGTTTCCTCACCGCGGGCGGTCAGCATCAGGACCGGTGTGTTCGATTTTGCGCGCAGATCGCGGCACAGGGTCAGGCCATCGGTATCGGGCAGCATCAAGTCGAGCACCACCAGATCGATCGCATGCCGGTCAAACTGCTGCCACATCTCGCGGCCATCACGGGCGGCAATGGCCTCAAGGCCGTTGCGTGCCAGGTAGTCAACCAGCAGACGACGGATTTCCGGGTCATCGTCGACGATGAGAATGCAATCTGTCTTGTCCATGTTCTATTGTTGGTTTCCTCGTGCTGGCTTGCGGCAGCAGGTTTGTAACGCACTGTAACGCCAAGCCGATCTGCAACGCTGCGATGCAAATCTGCCCGGTGGCGCAACACGCCGCTTACATGCCTGCGCTCCAATCAAATACAAGGACGAAGGAAACGCCGACGCCCTTTGTGAGTTCAACTACCAAGGAAATCAACCATGAAGACTTCGACCAAACTGAAAAACGTCACGCTGATCGCATTGCTGGGTGCGCTGTTTGCAGCACCGCTGCTGGCGCAACCCGGACCCGGCTGGGGCGGTGGAATGGGCATGGGCATGGGCGGTGGGCCCGGCATGCCAAACGGCGGCCCGGGCGTTGGCCGATGGGGTCCCGGCGCCGGCGGCATGCGTGGCATGGGCTTTAACCAGGCCAACTCGGGCATCTGGTCACTGATGACGCCTGAGGAGCGTATTGCCAACCAGAGCAAAATGCGCGCAGTAAAAACATACGATGAGTGCAAGCTGGTTCAGACCGAGCAGCGCACGCTCATGGAAGCGCGCGCCAAGGAGAAGGGGCTGACCCTGCCAACACCGCGCCAGAATGGTTGCGACAACATGAAAGCCCGTGGCTTCATCAAGTAGTTTGTCTTTTCTGACGAGGCATTCGTTTGCTGGGCGCATGAGAGCGGTTTTCTGGCTTATTTGCTGGCTGTTCGCCGCGCCCGCATGGGCCTATGAAGTTGAAACCGTTCTCATTGTTTCAATTGATGCGTTGCACCCTGCGGCTCTGAGCGAAAAGACCTCGCCAACACTTCACAACTTGATGCGCTCCGGGCGCTACACCCTTGAGGGCAGCAGTGTCACACCACCGCTGACGCTGATCGCTCACACGTCGATGATGACCGGACTGAGCCCAAAGGAAAGTGGTAAGCAGGACAACGATTGGAAGCCGGGTATGCCGCGGGTGGCGAGGGAAACCATGCTTGATGTGGCCAAGCGGCGCGGTTTTCAGACTGCCTACTTTTATGCCAAACCGAAACTTGGCTATCTGATCAGCACATCGGTGGACGAACACGCGTTGGCGCGGGACGATGGTGTTGACCGGGCGCGTGCATTTGTCAACAAAGCTGGCCGGCGCTTCGTCTTCCTCCATATCAGCGGGCTGGAAGACGCGGGCACCGAATCCGGCTGGCTATCGGCCGATTATCTGGACGAACTGACCCATATCGACCAGACGCTGGCTCCGCTCATCGAACAAGTTGCTAATCGGAGTCCCTATCTGATCGTCATCACGAGCGACCATGCGGGACACGATCATCAGCACGGCACCAGCCATGCAGATGACTTCAGGCTGCCTGTCATCATGGCCGCCGACCAGACACTGCCGGCGCTGGCTCCGGGGGCGTTTCACATCACCAGCCTCAAGCGCATTGTCGAGAACATGCTCTTGCCAGTGGCGGCACGCTAAAAGACCATCGCCAGTTCGGGCCTACTGGCGCGGCACGAAATCGCAGACACGTCCGGTGGCGTCGATTTGAACCTGGCAGGCCAAGGTCATGCGATCACGCAAACGTTTGCGTGCCCGCTGGATCCGCGACTTGGCTGCGCTCAGGCTCAGGTCTTTCTGGCGCGCGTAGTCGGCTTGAGCCAGGCCTTGCAAATCGCACAGTGTGATGGCCTCCCTGTCCTCGACACTCAACTCGCTGAGGACACGCGGCAGACACGCGGTGAGCGTGTCAACAGTGTCTGTCTGCTCGGTCGGTGCAACCAGGTCGTCGGGTAACTCGACCGTGTTGCGTGCCACCCGAAGGTGGTCAGCCAAGGTGTTGCGGGCGACTTCAAACAGCCAGGCGCGGGCGTTTTTCACCGAACAAAAGCGCTCCCCCTGACGCAAGGCTTTAAGGAACAGGTCTTGCAGTACGTCATCGGCTTGCGCAACATCACCCAGGCGGTGGCGCAGCCAGCCGCGTAACTCGGGTTCGTGGGTGGTCCAGGCGGTGGTTAAACAGTTCATTGTTCTGGAGGTTTCGGGCAGCGCTGTGTTCTCGGGTTTGACTGGTGACGGGTCAGTGCAGGCCGACAGTATTTCACACTTGCGCCAACCCAAGCGCAGCGATGGTGAAGCGGTGATGGGCGGTCCCGCGTGGGGTGGCGTGGCAAGACTCCCGGCTCGCCTCCATCAGACCCGGTAGCGGCGCGCTGGGCCGGCTCAAGACAAGAGCTGGTTCAAACGCGTCAGCGCGACGCGCAGGTTTTGCAGAGACTGGTCGCTTGGCTCGGCGCCCTCGAGATCGGCCAACTGCTCGCGCAGAGCAGCGAAACGGGCCCGTTCCAGCGCTCTCCAGGCCGTCGCCAGCTTAAGCACTTGATGCTGCCGGCGCGGTTCGGGATCGCCGGAGAAATCGAGTTTCCGGGTCTTCTCCATCAGCTTGGTGAAATCCCGCAACACCAGATTTTCACGGGCACTCCAGAGTCCCGCGACCAGCGTCAGGGCCAGCAGATTGGTCAGCACGAACAAGACCAGGACCGGGAAACCTTCCGCCACCAGGCGCAGCATTGTGGGCCCGGCGTGGGCCACCTGCATGCGGTACATGCTGTCGTCAATGAAGTGGACCAGGCGCCAGTGCAGCAGCCAGATCGATGCCGCGCCCAGAGCCACTTCCAGCGTCATCATCGCCAGCAGCAGTGAGCGCTGGACGGAACTGTCCACGTAATGCCGCCGGCGCCGGTATGCTGGACGGGTGGGCTCGTGGACAGCCGGCGACATCATTTTGCGTGGCAGGAAAGACACAATCCCGAGCGCTCCAGGCTCACCACCAGCTTGCCGTGATCCTTCTTGTAGGCTTCATGGCAGGAGATGCAACTGATCTTTCCGTTCGACAGGATGATTTTCTTTTGCGCCAGTTGCTGCTCCGGCTGGAAGCCGCCGCGCAGGCTGGCTTCGCGATAGCTGCGCCCGATCGGATGCGGCGCGGTGCCGCTGGCGTGACGCAGCACTCCCATGCGGCTTACGCTGACCGATCCGCCACCCGAATGACCGCCGGCATGGCAGCCCAGGCAATGCAGGGAATGGGCATCGATGTCGACCGTGCCGCGCCCTCGACCGACGTCCAGATGCCCCGATATCACCAACGAGGTTCCGGCGTCCTTCATGTTGCGGAAGAACGCCGGATCGTGACAGCCCTGGCAGAATTCCCGGCCACGCTTTTTCCCGCGCAGCAGTCCCGGCTCCCGGCCGTGCGTCACGTGGCAGGTACTGCAGGTCAGGTCACCTTTCCAATCGAGTGGAAACTCGGCTGGCAGGCTGCGCCTGGGGACGAAGCCACTGGGATGGCTGAGCTGCACCGCTCGCTCATGGCACTTGACGCACAACTGCTCCTGGGAAGCCACCAACTGTGATGCCTGCTCGGGCTCGACGTCCGACCCGGCGATATGGCAACTGCCGCAACGGGTTCCCGACGGGTGGGCCGGCCGGCCACCGATGGCCGCGTACAGCAGTCCCATCACACACAGGATAAAGGTGCCAACACAGGCGACGATCCATTTGTGCATTTATAGGCGGACACGCTGTTGTGTGTTCTTCAGGCGGGCAAGCGCCGACGCCAGCGTGGCCGCGTCCACCGTTTCGTTATTTTCTCCAAGGGCACGCCTGACCGCGCCAACTGCCTGCCTTAGTTCCTCGTGCTGCGCGCGCAAGGCCGCAACACCGGCTTCGAAAACCTTCCATTCGTGCTGCAGATGGTCGGTCGTGCGAATCGGCAGCGGCGCAACCGGACCACGATCGATTTGCAGTTCAAGATCGCGTGCCATCCGGTACAGGGGGCCGGCAACTCGGAAACTGGCGTAAAGGGAAAACAGCCAGGCGCTGATGCCGGCGAAACCGGTCAACGCCAGTCCCAAGACCAGCAGGGCCGGCCCCAGGCTTTGCCTGGCCAAGTCAAAGGCGCCGACGATCTGTCCGTAGCTGCTGGCACTGTCATCGCTGACCAGCCCAAGTACCAGCAGCAGTCCCAGGCTGGCAGCGCCGGCCACGCTCAGGCCGATCTTTGCGACCATCCTGACCTCTAGCGGCAGGTGCACTTGTTGAGGCTGGCTCATGGTGAAAATTCTGGCAGTTTCGGTGGCACGTGGATTGATGTGAATCAGTACCAGTGAAGGGACTTGGTTCGGGACCCGTCACCTCAAGCAAAATGCTTGCCAGTGCCTGCCCTGCACTCGGGCGCGGTGCCCGCGCGGTGTGTCAATCTTCCCTATCTTGAGAGTGTTATTCCCGGATTCGAGAATGGCAACTCCGCAGCAAACACTTGAAACGTCGCGGCAGCTTGCAGTAAGCCGCGGAACTCTTCTTCCGAGCCGCTGTGGACCGCCTCATGGGACGTCCATGCAATGGCATGCAATGTGCTTGAAGAGTGCACTTCTTGTCATTGTTGCGAACGCCAAATGCCTTTAATTCAGATCACGGTCGGTCCAATCCTCCGTCATTGCGCTGCCCCCCGGGGTGCAGCGGGGACAGTGTTGAAAGGCTTGCTCGCCATGGGCGGCACGCTACTGCTTTCGTCAACCCTCTACGGTGGCAGTGTGATCGGCACGCGCCATGATCTGAGCACCGCCGGAACCCCTCAGGTATGTGAGTTCTGCCACACCCCGCACGGTGCCAACACCAACCTTCAGGCGCCCCTGTGGAACCGCGCCGAGACGACCCAGGTGTTCACCCTGTATGGCAGCCCGACCATGAACGTCAGCGTCGGCCAACCGCGCGTGTCTTCGCGCCTGTGCCTGAGCTGTCACGACGGGGTGAATGCCAGTACCGTGGTTCATGGCAACAGCGTAAGCACCAAGCACGACCTGGTAAAGCCGCCGGGCCACCCCGCCCCCGACATGACTTCGGAGCCCAACTGCGAACGCTGCCACTCGGATATGTACGGCGGCAAGAGGCGCACCCTGGTGCTCGGTACCGACCTCAGCAACGATCACCCGGTCTCCATCGCCTACCCGACCCCGGCCCAGGATCCGGCGTTCAAGGTACCCACCGATGCCCAGAAGGGCTGGGGCGGAGCCTCGCCCAATGAGGTGAAGCTCTACGCCGGGGCGGTCGAATGCGGCTCCTGCCACAATGTGCACAGCAACGACTTCGCGCCGTTCCTGCGCAAGTCCAATGCGGCAAGTGCCTTGTGCATCACCTGTCATGCCAAATAACCAGCGCCAGCCCGTTGCCCCATGCGTTTCACTCAAGGAAGTTCAATGACACTCAGACGCGGTGCTTTTGCCGTTTTATGCTCGTTCGCGTTGGCGCTTACTAGCGCCGTTTTCGCTCAAACCAACCAGCCCAAGTCGAGCGCGGCGAGCGCAGAAGTGTCGGTCGAAAAAGCCGCCGTCGCGCCGGCTGGGCGGGCCTCCGCACCGCGGTCACTGGTACCGCTGCCGGTCAAACCGGCGCCGGCTTCAAGCCACGCGCCGTTTGAGGCCGGCGACTGCAAGATTTGCCATCAAAACGCCGACCCCAAACAGCCCGGCCCCGTACTCAAAAAAGGCCCGGCCCTGTGCCTGGATTGCCATGAAGAATTCAGCGGCGTGATGAAGCGTACCCACACCCATGCGCCGGCCCGCACCGCTTGTACCAGCTGTCACAACCCGCACAATGCGGCTTTCCCCAAGTTGTTGCTGCTGGAGCCGCGGGCGCTGTGCACCAGTTGCCATGAGAAGATCGGCAAACTCCACGACAGCGCCAAGGTCCCGCACAAGGCGCTGACCACCGGCGCCCAGTGCGCCAATTGTCACAACCCGCACGCCAGCACGGTGGAGAAATTGCTGATCCAACTGCCGTTCGACCTGTGCGTCAGCTGTCACAACGTGGATACCATGAAGGATGCCAATGGCAAGAAGCTGCAAAACATCAAGAGCTGGCTGGACAACAACCCGAAGTGGCACGGGCCGGTGGCCTCCAAGGACTGCACCGATTGCCACGAACCGCACGGTGGCGATCTGTTCCGACTGGTCAATCAGAACTATCCGCCGGAGTTCTACGCGCCCTACGACGCCCGCAATTACGCGTTGTGCTTTGGCTGCCACAAGGAGAAGGCCTTCTCCACCGCGCAGACCACAACGCTGACAAGCTTTCGCAATGGCGCCACCAACCTGCATTACCTTCATCTTCAGCAGTCTGGCCGCGGTCGCACCTGCCGTGCCTGCCATGAGGTGCATGCTGCCAAGCAGGATCACCTGATCCGCGACGGCGTGCCTTACGGATCCGGCGGTTGGATGCTCAAGCTGAACTACAAGCAGACGGCGACCGGCGGCTCCTGTGAAAAGACCTGCCACGCGGAGAAGAACTACGCCAATCGGACCGCGCCCTAGACGATGAAGATCGCAGCCCTGCTGGTACTGGTTGGGTTGGTGGCTGTCTTTCAACCGGCCAGGGCAGCGCATGCGGCGATCGGGACAGCGGTGGCCAGCGCCGAGATGCCTACCCTGGAGGGTGGTAAAGCCCAACTGTTGGGCAGTGTCGACGCCAACGTGCTGGTGTTCTTTCGCCCCGATCAGGAACGCTCGCTTGGGGCCTTGCGTGAGCTGGCGCGCTGCCAGCAGGAACTCGCCGGCAAGTCGGTGCGCTGGCTGGCGGTGGTCTCGGGTCCGGCGCCGGCGCAGAGTGTGGCAGCGCTGTTGCGTGACACCGCCTTCGCGGCACAGGTGCTGGTGGACGACGGCGACACGCTTTACGGCAGTCTGGGCCTGGACCTGCATCCGGTGGTGGTGATTGTCGGCCGCGATCAAAAGCTGGCGGCCTTCGAGCCGTTTCGTGCCCTGGACTATTGTCCGGTCGTCGGCGCGCGTATCCGGCATGTGTTGCACGAAATATCCGACGCCCAGTTGAGCCTGGTACTCGATCCACCCAAGGCCACGCAAGGCGGCAGCGAGCAGGTGGCACGGCGTTATCGCGCGCTGGCCGAGGTCCAGTTCAAGAACAAGGATTACGACAAGGCGCTGGACAGCGTGCGCAAGGGCCTGGTGAAAGACCCCTTGCTGGCACCCGCGCATACCCTGCTGGGTCAGATCCTGTCGGCTCAGGGCAACTGTGCCGAAGCGCTGCCGGCCTTCACTCAGGCGCTGGCGCTTGATAGCGCCAGCCTGAATGCCAGGGAAGGCTCGGAGCGCTGCAAGTCGGCGCGCTGAAACGCGCCTTCCCGAAATCAGGAAAACGGCTCGCCTCCATTTTCAAAATTTGGAAAATTGGCGCTGGCAGCCGTCGGCTGGCGCGATGGCACGCAGAGCTGTTTCCGTGATGGATTCGGCCATTTGTTGCAAGCCCTTGATTTGTAAAGAGTTTGTTAAGCAGTCCCGAGAACGAAGGGAGGTTGTTGAAGATCGCCTGCCACTGGCATGGCTTATGCGTTGTAAGCAGCGGCTACCTCGTAAATATCTGCAACCCTCTTTGATCAAAGGAAAAGGAACACAAAATGAAATCCCAATTGAGACACCTGAAATGGGCCGGGCTGGCAGCGGCATCGCTGCTATTGGCACTCGGCGCAACATCGGCGCAGGCCGCCATCGGATCGATCGTCGCCTCCAAACACGACTTCTCCGCCACCGGGCCTAGCGTGACCTACAAAGGCACCACCACGCAGGTTTGCATCTATTGCCACGCACCTCACAACACATCCTCTACCTCGCTGCTGTGGAACCGCGCTGCCAATGCAGCAACCTACACGCTGTACACCAATTCCACCATGAACGCCACCACGGGTCAGCCTGGCGCCGTGTCCAAACTCTGCCTGTCCTGCCATGACGGCACCATCGCGATCGACAGTTTTGGTGGCGCCACCGGAACCAAAATGGTCACGGGATCACCCTTGCTCGGCACCGACCTCAGCAACGACCACCCGATCGGCTTTGTCTATAACACGGCGCTGGTCACCGCGGACCCCGGTTTGCGTGCTGTCAGCACGGCGGCAACCATTGGTACCGGCAATGTGGGCACCATCGAGAGCAAGATGCTGGTCGGAACCGCGGGTTCAGCCACCATGGAGTGTTCTTCCTGCCACGATGTGCATAACAGTACCTCGGGTACGGCGGTGGAAGCCAAGTTGCTGAAAATTACCACGGTGAACAGCGCGCTTTGCACAACCTGCCACGCCAAATAGGCCGCAACTGAGGCGTTGAGACCCGGATCGAAGGCTCAAGGGGCAATTGGTGTACCCAGAGCCTTCGATCAGTCCGGTGGACATAACAAAACACACTTTAACTTTACACACACACTTAAGCCTGGGAGCCTTCGGTCAGCCCAGTGGCAAGACCCTCTGTTGCGGGCGGCTAGCAAGATCTGATCCAGGCGCTTGCAGCCCCCGTAAGAGAGGTTTTTTTTTGAGTTCCCCCTATACTCGGCATGACAGTACTTTTGATCTTGATACCTTTGGCGCAGCGTTCTTTGCGCAGTCATGATTTCCCGGAATACACACCTCATGAATCCGCTCATGCTTAAACCATCAACATCCATGTTCCTGTCGACCCGATTACGGTATGTTGGCGCGCTGCTCGGTGCGCTGGCGCTGCTGGCGGGCTGCGCCGCGCCGCCGGCCAAGGCACCGGTGCAAAAAGAAGCCCAGTTCTATCCGCGGGCGCCGGATGCGCCGCGCATCCAGCATCTTGCCACTTTTGCCAGCGCGCGCGATCTGGAGACTGTCAAGGAAAGCGGCGGCCTGAAAGACTTCCTGCTGGGCGAGGAAAAGGTCGAGGACGCCCTGGTACGCCCTTATGGGGTGACGATGGCGGACGGCAAGATCATTGTTGCCGACAGCCGTGGCCCTGGTTTGGCGGTGTTCGACCTCAAGACCCGCAAGTTTTCGCTCATGTCCGGCACCGGTGGCGGGCGCATGCAGCGGCCCATCAACGTGGCCATCGACGCCGACGGTACCAAGTACGTGACGGACACCGCGCGCAATCAGGTTTTGGTCTACGACAAGGGAGACAGTTTCCTGGCGGCCTATGGCGGCAAGGACGAGATCAAGCCGGTCGATGTGGCGATTGCCGGCGAGCGGCTGTATGTGGTGGACATCGAACACCATGAGGTGCAGGTGCTGGACAAACGATCCGGGAAACTGCAATTCAAATTCGGCCGCTCCGAGGTCGACAAGGAAAAATCGCTGCATCAACCAACCAATCTGGCGATTGGCCGCGACGGCGACATCTACGTTGTCGAAACCGGCAACTTCAGGGTGGCGCGCTTCACGCCGGAAGGCACGTTCGTGCGCCATTACGGCGAGGCCGGGCAGGCACCGGGGCAGTTTGCACGGCCCAAGGGAATTGCCATGGACCGCTCGGGGCGTATGTACGTCAGCGACGCGGCATTCCAGAACGTGCAGATCTTCGACGATCAGGGGCGGGTGCTCATGGCGTTCGGGCAACCGGGGGACAATTTGCCCGGACTCAACCTGCCGGCTGGCGTTGCCATCGATTACGACAACGTGGCGCTGTTTCGCAACCTGGCCGACCCCAAATTCAACATTGAGCACCTGATTCTGGTGGTCAGTCAGTTCGGACCCAATCAGGTCGACGTATTCGGTTTCGGGAAAATGAGTGGCGTCAACTATCCACCGGACGAAAAGCCCGAAGCGAAGCCGGCCCCTTGACGGCGCATGCCACCTGAGCTGCGAAAGAGCCGGGCACAACGGGGGTCGCCAACGTGAATCAATCCGTGCCCATCAGGGCTGCCCGCCGCGCCGCCAGTCTGGCCCTCAGCGTCGCCCTGTTGCCAGTGGCCGGCGTTTGCTGGGCTCAGGCCAACGCGCCCTTGCGGCTCAAGGCCGCGTCGGAGATTGCGCCGTTTCGACTCACCGGGGTCGAGGGTTATGTGCAGGCACGCTATCTGAGCGACGACAGCGGCAGCACCGGACCGACCGGGGGTGCCCTGTCGCATGCCAGACAGTCGACCTTGAGTGAGGAAATTTACCTCATGACGCACAGCTACATCTACCACCCCAGCTTGCTGTCGCTTGATCTGGGCGGCGGTCCGGTCCTCGACAAGAGCCGGGACGGCAGTGACGGTGCCGGGACCACTGCCCGGCGGCAAATGTTCAACCTGAATGGACGCGCAACTTTCTTGCGCGACAAGCCCTACACCGGCGCGCTGTTCTACGACCGCGGCAGCCAGACCCAGAGCGTCGGTCCGGCCCAGCAGATGCTGACCGAAAACACCCGCTACGGCGCCACTTTTTCGCTGCTCAGCGCGGTGACGCCGGTACCGATGCAGGTGGACCTGACGCGTTCCAGAAGTCAGGGAACTGGGGCCGGGCAGGTGGTTGATGACCGGATCGACCAGTTGCGGCTGAAGATGGACACCACTCTGAGCAAGCTGGGCGAGACAACGTTTCAGTTGGTCAGCACGCGCCAGGACTCCGCCAGTGGCAGCGCCGGCTTGCCAATTCAGGCCGGCAGCATGGCCAGCGACCGGGCGAACCTGGACACGCGCTTGAGGTTTGGCGCCAGGAACGAATACGACTTCAGCAATGCGGTTGCGCTCAACCGGAGCAACTACACGGTCGGCCAGGGCGCGCTGTCGAATCTGAAGGACTTCAGTTTCGGGCTCGACCTGCGCGGTCGGAACTCCGACGCGCTGCAGACTTATGGGCGTTACAACTTTAGCGCCAGCCGGCAGGATGATCAGTCGATGACCCAGAATTCGGTCAGCGCCGGGCTCAGTTATCAATTCAAACCCGACCTGTCCGGCACGCTCGCGGCGCGCGGCGAGAGTAATAGGGCCAGCCAGCTCAGCTCGACCTTGTATGCGGTGGACGGTTCCGTCCAATACCGCCAAACGCTGCCCTTGGGCCAGGCGATGGCTGGCTACAGTGTCGCCTACAGCCGACGCGACCAGCAAGCGACGGCGCTGGAGACCAGGATGGTGGGCGAGCATGCGACCTTGGGCGGTACCGGCTTCGCCGCGCTGGGCAAGCCGCAAATCGTCGCCGGCACGGTGCTGGTCAGCAATCTGACGCGGACGCAGACCTTTGTCGAAGGCAGCGACTATGTCCTGTCCCCCATCGGTCTTGAGCTGCGCATCCAGCGGCTGATCAGCGGCAACATCCTCGATGGGCAGGAGGTTCTGATCGACTATGCCTACCTGAGTGGCGGCAGCTATGCGGCGAGCCAGTTCGACAACACGCTGAACCTGAGCTGGTCGTTCAAGAACTACCTCAATCTGTTCGCGCGCTACCTGACTTCGACCCCGCGCCTGGAATCGGGCGCGCCGAGCTCGCCGCTCAACGCGGTGACCAGCACGTTCTACGGCGCGCGCACCGATTTTCCGTTGTCACTGGGATGGCAGGAGTTCCTGCTGGGCGGCAGTGCCGAGCGCGAAATCCGCCGTGAAACCATCGCACCCTACCGGCGTGCCAGCCTGGAAGCCTTTGCTCAGACTGATTTGCCCCTGCTCAGAAGCGGTGGCATCCGCATGGGTTCGCGCAGAATGCAAGTCGACTACGACGACAGCCCCCTGCAAGGCGTGAACTTGGCCGCCGTCGACCTGCGTCTATGGGCGCGCGTCGGCTATGGCATCGATCTGTCCGCCGAAGCAACCCGCCACCGCGACACCGGCACGCCGGAACTGCGGGAAGGCTCGGTGGCGTCGCTCAAGGCGCAATGGCGCCAGCGCAAACTGCTCTGGACCTTGGACCTGACCCGTGTGCACGACGCGCAGGGCGCGGCTGAAAGAACGCGCAGCTACGGCCAGATGTTGTTGAGGAGGGATCTCTGACCATGACACACGCCGCTTACCGCCGCGCCATCACCGTGGGGCTGCTGCTGGCGCTGGGCGCCTTGAGCGCTTGCGCACCGTTGCCGCCCAAGCCGGAGGAGCAGGCCGCGCTGGTGTGGCCGGACCTTCCCAATCCACCCCGCATCAGCTTCGTCAGGCAATTCTCCAGGCCGGACGATTTGGGCATCGACAAGGGATTATTCGCACGCCTGGGCGAACTGATTTTTGGTGCCCGTGATGTGCGCCTGATTCGCCCGATGGCGGTGCTGGCCAGCATGGGCGTGCTGTATGTCGCCGATCCGGGCGCCAATGGCGTGCATCGCTTCGAGCAGAAAGCGGGGCGCCATGAGCTGATCGTCGGCGACGGTGGTCTGGCCTTGCCGTCGCCGGTGGGTCTGGCCCTGGGAAGCGAGGGCGAAGTGTATGTGACCGATTCCGACCGCGCCCAAGTGCTGGTGATTCGGCCCGGGGCGACAACCGCGACGCCGCTGGCCCTGCCGGCCATGGTGCAACCGACCGGCATCGCGTTTGACAAGAGCACCGGAAATCTCTATGTGGTCGACACCGGCATGCATCGCGTCAATGTGTTCAAGCCGGATGGCACACTGGTATCTACTTTCGGCCGGCGTGGCGACGCGGTCGGCGAGTTCAATTACCCGACCCTGATATGGCTCGATCCGGCGGGTCGTTTGTACGTCACCGATTCGCTCAATTTCCGCATTCAGATGTTCGATCGCGCCGGCAAATACCTGAGCGACTTCGGGCAAGTGGGGGATGGGTTGGGCGACAACATACGCCCCAAGAGCGTCGCCACTGACAGCCATGGCCACATCTACGTGGTCGACGCGCTGCACAGCGCGCTGCAGATTTTCGATGTCTCGGGCCGCTACCTGCTGTCGGTCGGCAACATCGGCGGCGATCGCGGCGAGTTCTGGTTGCCGGCGGGGATTTTCATTGATGAGAACGACATGATTTACATTGCCGACTCCTACAACCAGCGGGTCCAGATATTTCGCTATATCGGGGGACCAACATGATCAAGCGCATATTGGCAGCGCTGGGCTGCGCTGCCACGATGGTCTTTCTGCTGTGGGCCGGCGTGCCGGCACAGTCAGCCAGCATTATTGCCAGCAAGCACAATCTGTCGGCTACCGGTCCAGGCACCATCAAAGCCACTTCCGAGGGCGAGGTTTGCGTCTTCTGCCACGTGCCGCACAATGCCAGGGCGGCCGGTCCGCTGTGGAACCGCGACCAGCCTGCCGGTCCCTATACGCCCTATACCAGCAGCACGCGCAGAATCACCAGCCCCGGGCAGCCGACCGGTGCCTCGCTGCTGTGCCTTAGCTGTCACGACGGCACCATCGCGCTGGGCAAGATCAGCAGCCGCGGCAGCAACGTCGCCATGGCGGGCGCGAAAAACAGCTTTGCCGTGGGCGATCAAAGCTTTATCGGCACCGATCTGTCGGATGACCATCCGGTCTCGTTCCTCTATTCCAGCGCGCTCGGCAACACCGAGTTGCGCAGCCCGAGCGGCGTCGTCAAGCTCGATGCCAGCGGGCAGATGCAGTGCACTTCCTGCCACAGCCCGCATGACAATGCCAACGGCAAGTTCCTGGTGGTCAATAACACCGGCTCGGCATTGTGCAGAAATTGCCACAACAAGAGCTACTGGGTCGCCAGCGATCACGCGACCTCGACCAAGACCTGGAGCGGCACCGGCACCAATCCGTGGCCGCACACCAGCAACAGTCCGCAAAACGTCGCCAGCAACGCTTGCGAGAACTGCCACCGGCCGCACACCGCGCCGGGCAAGAAGCAATTGCTCAACAGCGCAACGGAGGAAGCCAATTGCCTGGTGTGCCACAGCGGCACGGTGGCGACCTCGACCAAGAATATCCAGACCGAGCTGAACAAGGTGTCGCATCACGGTGTCGGCTCCTATACCGGCGTGCATGATGCGGCCGAAGCCAACCTGATGGGTAGCACTCACGTTGAATGCCAGGATTGCCATAACCCACACTCGGCCAACAGCACCCCCGGTTCGGCACCCGGCAGCATGCCGATCATATTGCCGGGTGCGCTCAGCAATGTGCGCGGCCTCAACATCAGCGGTACGGCGGTCAGCCCGGTCACAGCGGAGTACCAAATCTGCCTGCGTTGCCACTCTGACAGCGCCAGCCGGACGCCAGCGGCGCGCACCCCGCGCGTGATCGTGCAAACCAATACGCGGCTGGAGTTCCAGACCAGCAATCCGTCCTACCATCCCATTGCCGGCGTCGGCAAGAGCGGCACCGTACCGAGCCTGCTGACGCCCTGGACGACGACGGATCAGATGAACTGCACCGACTGCCACAACAACAATGCCGGACCGAATGCCGGCGGCGCCGGTCCCAACGGCCCGCATGGCTCGACCAACCCGCTGCTGCTTGAACGCGCCTACACAATCGCCGACAACACAACCGAAAGTGCCGCTGCCTATGCGCTGTGCTACAAGTGCCACAGCCGGACCAGCATTATCGGCACGGGCACGAATAGCTTCAAGGAGCACAACAAGCACATCGTTGGCGAGCGCGCGCCGTGCAATGTTTGCCATGACCCGCACGGTGTCAGCAGCACGCAGGGCAGCACGCTGAGCAACAGCCGCTTAATGAATTTCGATACTTCGATCGTCACCAAGAGTGGCACGCAGCCAATTCGCTGGGAGCGTGTTGGGACGACCGGCGGGCGCTGCTATCTGACCTGCCATGGAGCGAACCACAACCCCTGGACTTACTGAAGTCCGATCGGGTCAACGTATCGCATGCGAAGCAAGGATGCACATGAAGTGGATGAACGCTGGACCCACAGGCCGGAGAAATGAATGAAAACCAAACCAAGTCTGATCGCGAACCTGACATGGACCTGGGTCCTGGCCCTGGGCTGCGTGCTGCCGGCACTGGCTCAGGATAAGGACAAGGCCTGCCTTGAGTGTCACGCCGCGGTGGCGCAGAAAAAAGTAGTGCACGCGGCGCTCGAAAAAGGCTGCGTTTACTGCCATAGCGAAATTGAGTCGAACGCGGTGCCGCACAAAATCAAGGGCAAGACCGCCAAGGAGCGCTCGGCCGACGGCTCTGCCATGTGCGATGAATGCCATGAGAAAAAACTGTTCGAAGGCAAGGTGGTACATGGCCCGATCGCGGTCGGCAATTGCCAGGGTTGCCACACGCCGCATGCTTCCGAGTTCCGGGGTCTGCTGAAGATGGAGCCGGTGGCGCTATGTCTGGACTGCCACCCGGACACCTTGAAGGCGCCCCATGTGGTCGCCGGGTTTACGCGCAGCGGGCACCCCCTGGGCAATGAAAAGAAAGAAGCGAAGGATCCGCTGCGTCCGGGCCAGAAGTTCTACTGCGTCAGTTGTCACGAGCCGCATCGCTCGGAACTGCCCAAGTTGACCCGTTTTGCCAAGGGCATGGTTTCCTGCCAGAAATGCCACAAGATGTGATGGGCCTGGTTGAATCGACGCCCAGTTATTCCATGACGCCCAGCTTCCCGGAGGCGCTGCCGATATACCAGTAGCGCCCCGCGGCATCGAGGGTGGCGTTGCGAATCCCGGTGTCCCTGGTGGGCAGCTTGAAGACTCGCAGCGTCTCGCCGCCCGAGCTCAGCATGATCACGCTATCGGTCTGGATCTCGCTGGCCCAGATCCGACCAGACCTGTCCACGTTGACCGCATAAGGGCCGGCATTGGGGCCACCGGGCAGTTCATATTCCTTCACCACCAGGTTTGCTATCGGATCTATTTTGGCGAGCTTGCCGGTGCCATACAGCGAGACCCACAGCATGCCGTCCGGTGCCACCGCGATGCGTCGCGGTTGCGATCCTTTGGTCAACAACAACTCGCTAATCTGACCGCTGCCAGGGTCGAATTTGGAGATCCGGCCGGCCGCTTTGCGCGTGACCCAGACATTGCCGCGTTGGTCCAGGGCCAGTCCGTACGGATCGTCGCCGATCAGGTATTCAGTAACCTTGCCGGTGGCGCGCGTGAGCTTGCCGAGTCTGCCGGCTTTTTTCTCGGTAAACCAGATGTTGTCTTGGACATCGCACACCAGTGTGTACGGATCGCCGTCCCGGGATGGGAGCTTGTACAGTTTTATCTTGCCGCTGGACGGGTCCAGCTCGCCGATGGCGCTGTTGCCGGAGCCGCCGAAAATGACTTTGCCGTCGCGCGCCACCAGCACGCCCCGCGGTTGCATTCCGGTCGGGAGATCCCACTCCTGGAAAAGCTTGGTTTTGGGCTCGAAGCGGGCGATTTTGTCACCCCGTTTTACCGCGAAATAGACGCTGCCGTCGGGCCCGATCGCCGGGTCGCGGGCAAATTTTGGGGTTGGCACCGGCCATTCGGCGACCGATCCGGCAATGGTTCTTGCGCCAGCGTTGCTGCCGTTGTCGGCAGCCTCGGCGCTGGCTACGCAGGCGCCGAGGGCGAGCAGAGTGAATAACCAAAATTTGAATGCATGCACCATGTTCAGCTACCGTTGCCGTCTCTGAGATTGAGTCTAAGCATAATCCCGCTTTTGCTAATCAGAATGTAAATAAGCCGTAACTTTTGAGTGTCAATTTGATCTGGCCCAAGGGTTGCGGTCTGTGCGTCTATACAGCCGTCTCGGTATCCCCATTGCTCAAGGTTCCCCGTGGCAACTCCTCCATCTTGCGGTACAGGCTCGACAGTCCGATCCCCAGCCTTTGCGCGGCCAGCTTGCGGTCCCCCGCGGCGCCTTCGATGGCCTGTTGCAAGATGGCGAGTTCGAGCTTGCGCAATTGGTCGCGCAGTAGCCCGTCCGAGCTTATCTCCGTGGCTCCCGAAGTCTGCGCCGAGGCCGACCGGATGATGGCTGCAGGCAGGTCGGCGACCGAGATCTGGTTGTCCTCAGCCAGGATGCAGGCGCGGTTGATGACGTTTTCCAGTTCGCGCACGTTCCCCGGCCAGTGGTGCGCCAGCAAAATTTCCTCGGCCAGCGAATCGATCGTCATGGCGTCCGATTCAGTGGCGCTGGGGCGCAGGTTGCGCAGCAGGAAGCGCATCAGTCCGGGCAGGTCGGCCCGCAGCGCGCGCAAGGGCGGCATCTGAATCTGGAACATGCTGAGCCGGAAATACAGATCCTCGCGAAATTTTCCCTCCAGCACGCGCGCCGGCAGATCGGCATTGGTCGCCGCGACGATGCGCGTATCGACCCGCCGCACCTGCTCGCTGCCGACCGGCCTGATCTCCTTCTCCTCGACCATGTGCAGCAGCTTGGTCTGCATGGGCATGGGCAATTCGCCGATTTCGTCCAGAAAGATGGTGCCGCCATCGGCCTGCAGAAAAAGACCTTTGCGGGCCCGCTCGGCACCGGTGAAGGCGCCCTTGGTGTGACCGAAAAATTCGCTCTCCAGCAAGTGTTCCGGTACCGCACTGCAATTGACCTGAAGAAAAGGACCGTCGCGGCGCGGGCTCTGATCATGGATCAGGCGCGCCGTCACGCCTTTGCCGGTACCGCTTTCTCCGGTGATCAGAACCGTGCAGTCGGTCGGTGCGACTTTGCCTACCAGTCGCTCCACTTCGAGCATCCCCGGGGAGTTGAAGCGGTACAGCTTGGGCGCGTTGTCGTTGACCACCTTGCGCAAGGCCTTGTTTTCCTCACGCAAGCCGCGCAGTGCGTCGATTTGCGACAGCCGGTGCACCACTTCTTCGTAGCGAACGGGTTTGGTGATGTAGTCCGATGCCCCGGCTCGCAGCGCTTCGACCGCCGTTTCGAGCGAGGCAAATCCGGTCACCATGATGAATGTCGTCTCGATCCCGGCGGCGCGACTGCTGCGCACCAGATCGATGCCGTTACCGTCCGGCATTTTGATGTCGCACAGTGACACATCGACATCGCCGCGGGCCAGCTTTGCGGTGGCCTCGACGACACCGCTGGCCTGATCGACCGAGTAGCCGGCCTTGCTCACCGCAGCGGCCAGGATTTGACGTAAAGCGGGTTCGTCGTCGACAACGAGTACGTGCAGGGATGACATGGTGGTTCAGGCTCCGGTAGGCGATGTCGGCAAAGTCAGACGGATGCGCGCGGTGGTGCCGCTGCCGGGTGTCGATTCCAGCTCGATCCGGTTGCCACTGTCTTCGATCAGGGATTTGCACAGGAACAGGCCCAGGCCGCGGCCCTTGTCCGGCGGTTTGGTGGTATAGGATTCCTCGAACGCGCGTGCCAGCACCTCGCTGCTCATGCCCTTGCCGTTGTCGTGTACCGTGATTGTCACCTCGCGCTCGGTCGCCTGCGTCGCGATGCGTATGGTCGGTTGGCGCTCGGTGATGCCTTCCAGCGCGTCGGCGGCATTGATCAGCAGGTTCATCAGCACTTGCGTCAGATGATCGGCGATGGCGCTGACCGCCGGGATCTGGGAATCGAGCTGCAGCACCATGTCAATGCGGCGAAAACGGTGGTCGTAGCCGATGAAATTGCAGGTGTTGCGCACCAGCGCGTTCAGATCGAGCAACTCCTGCTCCGGCGAGTGAGGTGCCGTAAGCTCGGCGATCTGGCGCGAAATGGTGGCGATGCGTTTGGCCTGCAGCAGGATCAGATCGGGCGGGTCTATGTCGGTCGCGCCAGCCGCCGGGTAGCCACCGCTGTCTTTCATCGACTGGGCGATGCCCGCAATGGCCGCAATCGGATTGTTGATCTCGTGCGCGACGGCCGCCGCCAATGAGCCGATGGCCGCCATCTTCTCCTTGTGAAAGCGTTGCTCGCGTGCGATTTCCAGCTTTTGCTCCCAGCGCCGCAATTCGAACTGCATGCGGTTGACGGCCTCCATCAGACCGCCCACTTCATCGTGGCGTGTAACTTCCAGCGGGGGGCCGCGATAGCCTGACACGATGTCCAGGGCGCGCGCCGCGAGCTTTTTGGCATCCAGGGCCAGCCGCGTCAGAAACAGTGTCACTACCGCGCCAAAGAAAACGACGCCGAACAGGCCCATGAACAAATTCGTCACCGATATCGCGCCGTACACATCGCGGTAGCGGTCCCATAGGATGTCCCGGCGCGTGCGCAGTTGGCGCGTCACCTGGTCCAGGTGCTCGGTCATTTCCCGCAGATTGTTTTTCAGCCCCGTCCCGCTGCCGGCGGGTTCCAGGCTCAGCTTGTTGAGATCCCGGCTCAGGCGCTCCATGTTCACTTCGAGTTCAGGATAAAACTCCAGCAAGCCCTGCAGACCCGCCTGTGCCAGTTCCATATCGAGTGCCAGCTCGTCCTCAAACGCCGGGAGCACGGTTTCGGAGATGAACTTTTCCTGCCATTTGAGCAAGGTGTGCGACACCGCATAACTGGCTTTCGCGAGCGCGCTTTCCTGGGTGTAGATCTGCTCCAATTCCACGGCATAGCGCAACAGCTTTGCGCGTTCCTGCGCCAGGATGAGTCCCACCATCCCGATGTAACCCAACAGCACCATGAAGGCCAGAATGCCTTTTGCGCGCAGCGTGAGTTTCATCGGGAACCTGGCAGGATCAGACCTTGCCCAAATGTCTTCATATGCATCCGTGTCATGCGCTGCGCCAGTATACCGGGGCCGCTGCTCGCTGGCTCGGGCTGGGCGCGCCGCCGGCGGTCGGTATACAGCTCATTGCTGCTCGCGTGACTCGGCCTACTGGGCATCGGTTTCCTTGTCGATCCCAAGTTTGCGCATTTTCTCCCACAGGTTTTTGCGGCTGATGCCCAGTGAGTCGGCGCAGCTTTGAATTTGCCATTGACGGGCCTCAAGAGCCCGGACGATGAAGTCGCGTTCGCACTCGCTCAGATAGTCGCGCAGGCTGCTGGCCACATCCTGCTGGCCACTGAGTGGCGGCGCCGGGCGGTCGAACAGGATGTCATGCGAAATCGAGCGGCCGTCGCTCATCAGGCTGGCGCGCTCCAGGGCGTTCTTCAGTTCCCGGATGTTGCCGGGCCAGGGATAGGCCTTGAGCGCGTGCTCGGCGGCCGGTGTCAATGTGGGTGGTGCCCTGCCACTGGCCGCGGCGATTTCTGCCAGCAGCGTGCGCGCCAGCGGCAGGATGTCCTCGGCTCGCTCGCGCAGCGGCGGAATGCGCAGCTCGACCACGTTGATGCGGTAGTACAGGTCTTCGCGGAAGGCGCCGCTGACAACCCGCTCCTGTAGCACCTGATGCGTGGCGCAGACCAGGCGCAGGTCGACCTCGATCGGCGTTTCGCCGCCCACCCGCACGATGCGGCGCTCCTGCAGCGCGCGCAGCAGTTTGACCTGCATGGCCAGTGGCATGTCGCCAATTTCGTCCAGAAACAAGGTGCCGCCGTGGGCTTGCTCGAACACGCCTTTCTTGGTTCGGGCGGCACCGGTGAAAGCACCTTTTTCGTAGCCGAACAGTTCGGCTTCCAGCAGGCTCTCGGTCAGCGCGCCGCAATTGACGGCAATGAAGGGTTTGCCGCCGCCCGTCAATTGGTGCAGCGCCTGCGCCACCCGCTCCTTGCCGACGCCGGACTCGCCGGTGATCAGTACCGAGGCGGCACTGCTGGCCAGGCGCTCCAGCATGGCTTCGATCTGCCGCATGGCAGGTGACAGTCCCAGTTCGCCAGGCCCAAGGCCAAGGGCCGGCGCGACGATGTCTTGAATCTTGTCGATCAACGCGTCAAGGTCGAACGGCTTGGTGATGTAGTCTTGCGCCCCTTTCTTGAGCAGGCGCACCGCGCAGTCGATGTCGCCGTGACCGGTGATGAAGATGAACGGCGGTAAGTTGACGTGCTCGGCCAGCAATCGCTCGAACAGCGCATCCCCGCTGATATCGGGCAGACGGATGTCGCTGATGACCAGAGCGTAGTCCTGGCCGCGCAGTGCGCCCAGGGCTTCGTTGCCGCTGCGGTACCAGTCGCAATGAAGACCCTCCAGAGCGAAGCGGTCGACCAGCGATTCGCCCATGATTTCATCGTCTTCAAGCAGGCAGATTTTGGGCGGTACTGGCGTCATGGAGGGGGTCAAAAGGAAGGGTTACGGTAAAGCGCGTCAACTCGGGGTTCGATTCGGCGCCTATGGTACCGCCCAGTTGGCTGACGATGGTGTAGCAGATCCACAGACCGAGGCCGTGGCCTTGTTCGGAGAAGCTGGTAAACGGTTCGAACAAGCGGCCAAGTTGTTCCGCTGACAGCGATTTCCCGTCGTTTTCGACCTGCAAAACGAATCGATTTCCGGCCACCTGCGCACGCACTGTCACATGCCCGGCCGGGCCGGCGGCGGCAATGGCGTTGAGCAGCAGGTTGATGAGCAACTGCCGCAGCAGGGTTGACGGCAGCGCGAGGCTGGCCGGCAGCTCGACCGACCAACCGAGTTGCGTGCCCTGTTTGTTCGCGGCCGGGGTCACCAGGATGCGGATGTCTTCCAGGTCGCTGGGCGTCAGCGGCCGATTCTTGACCTTGGTTTCTATCAGCAGCGCCGCCACCGTATCGCGAATTTGCGACAGGCCGCGTTCCAGCAGGGAAACGGTTTTCTGCGTCACCGGGTCGGGGTTGCCGTGGCGCTTGAGGGTGCTGATGGCGTTGAGCATGCCGCCCAGCGGATTGTTGATTTCATGCGCGATGCTGGCGCTCAGGCGGCCCACCGCCGCCATGCGCTCGCTGTTCACCATTTCCTTCTCGAATTCGGCTTTTTCACGCAACTTGGAAAGCAGGGTTTCGTAGGCCAGAAAGAGCTGACCGACCTCGTCCCGGTAGGGGTACAGCGCCGGGTCCAGGGCTTCGAGGTCGCCGTCGCCAATACGGCGGATGCGATCCGTCACCATCTGCATCGGCAGCATCATGCGTCGGCCCCAATAGAAGGTGACGGGCAGCAGTACCGCCAGCACAGCCAAGGTGATCCAGAGCGCGCGATTGAGCAGGCGTGAAAAACGTTGCCAGAGCAGCGACTTGTTGTAGGTGACGATCAAGCTGCCCAGCCGCACGCTGTCATTGGCGATCGGAACGGCAACGAAAATTCGTTGCCCATCGGGCGCGGTGCGCGAAAAGATGGCGGCGTCAGGCGCCATCGGAAGCTCCTCCGCCAGGGCTTGATAATCCGAGCCCAGCCGGGCCAGGTCGCTGAGCACCGGATGCTCATCCGGGCGCGAGGAAACATAAACCTTTCTGTCGTTGTCGAGCACGATCAGGCTCTCGTGAAGCGCCGTTTCCGGGTGTGCCGAAAAAGGCAGCGAGACGATTTCAAAGGCGCCCCAAACGTTGTCGTGCAGCAGTGCCGGAAACAAGGAGGGTGCCATGGTGCGCCCGATGTCTTCGGCGTTTTGCAGCAGATCCTGGTTCAGGTTGTCCCAGGCCTGCACCACGAAAGAGGTGGAGACGGCCAGCGCCGTGGCCAGGATCAGCCCGCCACCCCACAGCGGCAGCTTGAAACGCAGACTCAAATCGAACAAGCGCATCAGCGTTCGCCCGTGAGCCGCATCATCTCCGCCACCCGGTCGTAGAGCTTGGGTGAGCCGGCGATGAAGCCGCTCAGGTTCAGCCGCTCCAGCAGCCGACGGCCGTGCGCGTCGTTCTTCATGTTCATCACCACGTCTTGCACCAGCAGAAAATCGGCCTCCGGGACACTGCTCTGGGCCACCAGCGGCGGAAAGCCGTACTCCTCGGACTTCCAGGCAATGCGCGTTTTGGCGGTAATGTCCGGGCGCACTTTGTTCAATGCATCCCAGACATAGCTGTCAACCGCCGCGCCCTGGGCCAGTCCGACGGCGACCGCGTCAATCGCCTTGCGGTGCGACCAGGTAAAGAAAGTCCGTTTGAAGAAGTTGGCCGGATCCTGGCCGCTCTGCTTGATCTCAAAGCGCGGCACCAGGTAGCCGGTGTTCGAATACGGATCGGCGTAGGCGAAGACGCGGCCTTTGAGATCGTTGACGCTGTGCGTCTGCAAGTCGCGCGCCGGAACGATCAGGTAGGAACGGTAGGTCGGCTTGCCTTCATTGAGCGCCACAGCCAGCAGGCGCAGCTCTTTTTTCAGCATCACGTAAGGGTAGTCGCAGATCCAGGCGAACTCGACCTTTTGTTGTTGCAGCAGATCCATGGTGTCGCGGTAGCGGTCGCGCTGCACAAACTCCACCGGTCGGTTCAGCCGGGCTTCCAGATAGTCCCGCCATTCGGCCAGCAGCGCATGCTGGTCGTGCAGGAAAGCCGGTGTCATGGCGAAGCGAAGGGTTCGTGCGTCGCTGCCACCCAGTGCGCTCAGGCACGATGCGCCAAGCCAGACGGCGAGGAGTATGAGTTTGAGAATTTTCGACATCCTGCTTCCTCGTTACCAGACGGTGACATTGATCGGCTCGGAGGCTTTTCAGGTTACCTGCAGGTAACGTCATGCCGGGCATTTTTCAACCAGCGCTGGAGATCAGGTCGGCGGGTTGAAAACGCAGTCGATTTTAACGGCTTCGAGGGCCGGCGAAGCGCGATCCGTGCTGGTTCCGAACGAAGGGTTCGAATCGGTGGCATTCACCGTTACCAAGGGGTAACGAACAAGCCGCGGGGCAAGGCGGCGGCAGAGGTGCGCAAACAGCAGCTGTCGGGTCGATTGCCAGGACCTGCTCTCCTCTGAAAAGGCCAGCTGAGTGACCCATTCCAGTGCCTTGGGCCAAGGGCTTGATCAGGGGTTTTAAAAGCGTGGCGCGAAGTTTGCTACCCCAAGCTCGGTCAGATTGAATTCCAACGTGGGCAGTTGCGTCCAACGGCGAAGCGGTCGACCATCAAATCAGGAGCATGTTATGAGGCTGACGAGACGAATTTTCATCATGGCGTCGGGTATTTCCGCCGGATCGCTGGTTAGCGGCTGCGCCGTGGTGCCGGCCGCACCTGTCACCAGCGCCTTCACGCCCCGCAAGGCCAAGCCCTGCAGTCCCGCTGTGGGTGACTGGGTGGCCAGCACCTGCCAGGGTTGCACGCAATGGTGCGCGATCCAGATCTTCGTTCAGGCTGGCCGTGCCACCCGGGTGCGCGGCAACCCGCTGTCCAAGACCAACCACGGTTATGTCTGCCCGCGCGGCCACCTGATCCCGCAGCAGATGTACGACCCGGACCGCATCAAGACGCCGATGAAACGCACCAACCCGGCCAAGGGCCGCGGCATCGATCCGAAGTTCGTGCCCATCAGTTGGGACGAAGCGCTCAATACCGTGGCCGACAAGATGATGGCGTTGCGCACGGAGAAGGAAACGCACAAACTCCTTTACATGCGCGGCCGCTATTCCCCCACCTCGACCGAGCTGCTCTACGGCACCTTGCCCAAGATCTTTGGCACCGGCAACTATTTCTCGCACAGCGCGATTTGCGCCGAGGCCGAAAAGATGGGCCCTGGACTGACGCAAGGTTTCTTCGCCTACCGGGACTACGATCTGGAAAAGACCAATTGCCTGGTGGCTTGGGGTTGCGACCCGCTGGCCTCCAACCGCATGGTGCCCAACATGCAGAAGAACTTTCCGGACATCGTCAAGCGCGGTACCGTAATCGCCGTCGACCCCAGGTTGTCCAACGTTGCTGCCAAGGCGCATGAGTGGCTGCCGATCAGTCCCGGCACCGATGGTGCGCTGGCGGGCGCCATCGCGCACGTGTTGCTGACCGAAGGCCTATGGAACCGCGAGTTTGTCGGCGACTTCAAGGACGGCAAGAATTTGTTTGCGGCCGGCCAGACAGTGGACGAAGCCGCTTTTGTTGAGAAAGAGACCTACGGCCTGGTCAAGTGGTGGAACCTGGAGTTGAAGAACCAGACGCCGGCCTGGGGCGCAAAAGAATCGCTGATTCCGGCCGAGCAGATCGTGCGGGTGGCCCGCGCCATGGGCAAGGCTGCACCCAAGACAGTGGTCTACATGGGCCCCGGCGTGGCCATGACGCCGCGCGGCACTTACGCCGCCATGGCTGTCTATGCGCTCAACGGGTTGCTGGGGTCCATCGATGTCGAAGGCGGTGTCTGGCAAAGCGCCAGCAGCCCACCGCTGGCCAAGTTCCCGAGCTTCGACAAGTACGTGGATGAACTGGCCAAGGCCGGTGGCCATGGCAAGAAGCTCGACGGCCGCGGCGCCAAGGACATGCCGGCCATGATGAATGCCAAGCCCGGCAGCGGCGTGGTGACCAACAACGTGGCCAACGGCATGTTGAAGGATCCGGGCGCGGTGAAAGTGATGATTTCGACCTGGTCCAACTTCGCTTTCTCCGCCACCGGGGCGCAGCGCTGGGAGAAAGCCCTGGCCGCCGTGCCGTTCTTTGTGCACCTGGTGCCCAATGCCTCGGAGATGACGCAGTTTGCCGACATTGTGCTGCCCTCGACCTTCAACTCGGCCGAGGGTTGGTCCATTGTCACCAACATGGGCAACGGCCATGCTTACGCGTCGATTCAGCAAGGTGCCGTCAGGCGCCTGTGGGACGTCAAGCAGGAAGAAACCGAAGTGATGTGGCTGCTGGCCGAGAAGCTCAAGGCCAGGGGTTTTGCCAACCTGTTCGACTACTACGCCAAGGAATTCAAGGACCCCGAGAGCGGCAAGGCGCCCACCAGCGCGCTGGAATTCGCTGAAATCGCCGCCAAAATGACCAGTGCGCCGATCTGGCAGGCCAAGGAAGCACTCAAGGGCGATGCAGCTATCAATGGCTGGGCCGACTTCAAGAAGAAAGGCATGTTCAGCGGTCCCAAGTACACGCTCAAGAAGGGTTGGGGCGGTAAATTTGCCACCGCCACCAAGAAGTTCGAGTTCTACAGCGAGACCTTGAAGAAAGGCCTGCTGGAACACGCCAAGAAGTTCGAGACCAGCACCGACGACATCCTGACCGTGAGCGGTTACCTGGCGCGCGGCGAGCTGGCCTTCGTGCCGCATTACGAGCCGGTCAAGCGCCATGGCAGCATGGCCGACTATCCGCTCACGTTCATTGACTACAAATCGCGTTTGAACCGCGAGGGCCGTTCCCAGAATCTGCCCTGGTACCAGGAGTTCAAGAAGGTCGACCCGGGCGACGTGTCCTGGAGCGACGTGGTCAAGATGAATCCGCTCGATGGCGCCAGGCTGGGCCTGAAGAGCGGCGACAGCGTGAAGATCACTTCGGTAAGCGGGACGATCTCCTGCCAGCTCAAGTTGTGGGAGGGTGTGCGCCCCGGCACAGTGGCCAAATGCTATGGCCAAGGGCACTGGGCTTATGGCCGTGTGGCGGCCAGGGATTACGCCAGAGCCGTGCCCAACGGCGGCAACAACAACGAAATCCTGGTCGACGACTACGACCGGTTGAGCGGTGCGACTGCCCGCAACGGCGGCTTCACCGGTGTCCGGATCCAAAAGGCCTGATCGCCCCCAACCAGTTACAGGAGTAATACATCATGTCAAGACTTGGAATGGTCATCGACCTCGCAAAATGCAACGGTTGCGGCGCTTGCGCTTTTGCCTGCAAGACCGAAAACAATACCCGGGATCGCGCCAATGCGCAGAGTTTCAACTGGGCCGATTTCCTGATGCGCACCGAGGGCACGTTCCCCAATACCAGGCACTTTGTGATGCCGGTGTTGTGCAACCACTGCAGCGAAGCGCCCTGCGTCGCCAAATGCCCTGGCAATCCGAAGAAGGCAGGTCCGGGAAACCCCTACAAGGCGCTGTTCAAGACGCCCGAGGGCATTACCTTGCACGATCCGGCGCTGTGCGTCGGGTGCCGGGAATGCCAGACCAATTGTCCTTACAGCCACGAGAAACTCGACGCATCCAGCCTGGATGGCGGCAGCTACAGCGTGATCAGCTTCAACGCCATGGACGAGCCGACCCAGCCGCGCTGGGCCGACAAGAGCTCAATCATCCCGGGTTGCACCGCTTCGGGCGCCGAAGTGGCGGCTCTGGCCGGCGCCGTGCCGCCCATGTTGAATGCATGGAAGGGCGGCGACCTGCAAGCCGTGCGCCAGGACGACGTGGTCGAGAAATGCACTTTCTGCTACCACCGCGTGCTCAATGGATTGCAGCCGGCTTGTGTGGAAGTCTGCGCGTCCAAGGCGCGCATTTTCGGCGACCAGGACGATCCGAACAGCCAGATTTCACAGCTCCTGAAGAATGAGAAATCGTTCCGTTTGCTGGAGGAAAAAGGTACCAAACCGAATGTGCATTACATTGGGAAGTACAGCCCCCGAGCTTGAATTTGCTCGGCGCCGAGTGACTCAGGGCCGGCTTGACCGGCCCTCTTTGTTCCAGGAGTACCTATGTCTGACTATGCCCCCGACGAGGCCACAGCGCGCGCGGACCTGAGCCGCTTCCTGTCCGCCTGCTTTTACGAGCCGGCGCCGGAATTTGCCGAGGAGAGGCTGTTCGACTCGATGCTGGTGGCCGCCCAGCGGGTTGATCCGGAACTGGCCCAGCACGCGCGCAGGCTGGGCCAGGCATTTGCCGCGCACGACCTGCAGACTCTGCTGGTGGACTACACGCGACTGTTTCTCGGACCCATGCAGGCGCTCGCCAGTCCCTATGGCTCGTCCTGGCTGAGTGCGCCTGCGCCGAGCGAGGACAATCCGCCCCCGGGCGTGCTCGAGCTGTACGCCGAAGGCGGGTTTGAGGTTGATGCCGAGTTCATGGAACTGCCAGACCATGTGGCGCTGGAGTTGGAGTTCTTGTACCTGCTGATCTTTACCAGGAACCAGGCCGCCAAGGCGGGCAAGCCGGATGACGCTGCCGCCGCGGAATTGCTGCGGCAGCGCTTTCTGGGCGAGCACCTTGGCGTCTGGACTGAACCCTTCACCGCAGCGATGGTGGCTGGCGCCGAGACCGCGTTTTACCGTGAGTTGGCCGAGTTCACCGAGAGCTTCGTGCGCAGGGAAGCGGCTGCCACGACGGTCCCCTGAACTACAGTTCATCAACCGGAAAAAGGGAGGCACCCTTGAAGATATTTGGTATCGCCGGACATTCCGGCATGGGCAAGACCACGCTGCTGGAGCGGCTGGTACCTGAAATCGCCGCGCGCGACCTGGTGGTGTCGCTGATCAAGCACAGCCACAAGAACATCGACATCGACCGGCCCGGCAAAGACTCCTACCGCCTGCGCGAATCGGGTTGCAAGGAAGTGCTGCTGCTGGGCAACGACCGCTGGGCCTTGATGCATGAATTGCGGGGTGCGCCGGAGCCATCGCTGGACTACCTACTGGAGCGCATGCAGCACTGCGATTTGGTGTTGATCGAGGGTTTCAAGCACGGCAATTTTCCGAAACTCGAAGTCTGGCGCGCGTCGGTCGGCAAGCCGACGCTGTGGCCCGATTGGCCCGGCATTGTCGCCATCGCCAGCGATACGCCGCCGGCCTCGCCATCCGAGCTGAGCGTAACGCCGGGCCTGGCTCAACTGGACCTGGCGGACAGTGCCGCGGTAGCGGCGTTCGTGCTGTCGCACGCCGTCGCGCGTTGATTCGGTCAGGCCTTGCGATCACAGCGAAACACGCTGTCCTGGTCGCGGTAGAACTGGCACTGTCGGGTCAGCGCATCCTTCAGACGCAGCCGTGCGCGGTGAATCCTGATCTTGGCCGTGGCCACCGAGCAGTCGCAAATCTCCGCGGTTTGCTCGGCGGAGAGCGCTTCCAGATCGTGCAGGATGAGGGCCGAGCGGTAGCTCTCGGGCAGGCTGTCGATGACGCCGCGAATGCAGTCGTTCATCTGGCCCAGCACCAGCTGCTCATCGGGCGCGCGCTCCGGATCAACCGGTTCGTCGACCTCGTCCAGTTTCACGATGCGGGTTCTGCGCTCCGGCTGGCGCAGGTAATCGGCGGCGACGCGGTTGGCGATGGCAAATACCCAGGTTTTGAGCGAGGAGCGTCCGGCAAAAGAGGCCAGCCCGCGGTGCATGCGCAGCAGGGTTTCCTGCGCCAGCTCCTCGGCCACGGCACGGTCGCCGACATAGCGCTCCAGGTAACGCAGCAGCGGCTGCGCCAGCTCGTCGGCGATGTCACGGAACGTGGCGGGGGCTGCTGCGCTGTTCATTTCACGTTCCTCAAGCGATACGCCGGCGCACTCAGCGCTGCTCAGTTGCAGCCGCATCCGGCCGCCGGTGCGCCAGGGCTTGCCGCGGCCGCCACCGACGGCAGCAGGTTCAGCGCGGTCTGCAAGGTCTTGCGCGCCGGGACTTGCCGAATCTTGTCGGCATGCAGAATCGCGGCGTGGATTTCCGCGTCGCTCAGACCGGCTTTGCGGGATTCGGGAATATGGAACTCGATGCAGGGCACGCAATTGCTGCCCATGGCGGCGCCCAGGGCCACCAGTTCACGCTCACGGGGGGATAAGTCACTCATGATGTTTTCCTTTTGGTTTCGGTTGATAAGCAAGGGATGATTCTTTCCTCATCCACCCACTTGGACGGGTTTCCCGACCCAAGGGATACACCCGTCGCCCCGCCAACCTTGTTTTCCCCAGTCCGGGCTGAGGCGGCACTCAGCGCGGCTTGACCGCGCGGATGAAGCCGCTGACAAACTTGCCGTCGACTTGCTGTGCCAGTTGCTGCAGGTCGCTACCCTGTCCGGTCAACCAGCCTTGCGCATCGTCCGCGCTGTAGACGCGGGTAACCTCGATGTCGGCTTGCTCGAAGCCGGCGCTGGCCAGTTTGGCCAGGTAGTCCTGATCCGACAAGGCACCGGCCACGCAGCCCACCCACAACTCCATGCTTTTGCGGATCGCGGGCGGCATGTCGCCGCGCACCACCACATCGGAGACGGCAAAGCGGCCGCCCGGCTTGAGCACGCGAAACGCTTCCCGCAAAACTCGGTCCTTGTCGGCCGAGAGATTGATGACGCAGTTGGAGATGATGACGTCGACCGAGTTGTCGGGCAGCGGGATGTCCTCGATCTCGCCCTTCAGAAAGTGCACGTTGGCCAGGCCGCTCTTGCGCTTGTTCTCTTCCGCCAGGGCCAACATCTGATCGGTCATGTCCAGGCCGAAGGCCCGGCCACTGGGGCCCACGCGCTTGGCCGACAGCAGCACGTCGATGCCGCCGCCGGAGCCCAGGTCCAGCACCGTTTCGCCGGCCTTGAGTTCGGCCAGCGCGGTCGGGTTGCCGCAGCCCAGCGACGCCAGCAACGCTTTCTCGGGCACCTCGCCGGACTGCAAGGCGTCGTACAGGTTGGAGGTGATGGGATCGGCGCCACTGCTTGCGTCGCCGCAGCAACTGCCTCGGCTGCCCTGCGTCACGCGCGTCGCCGCCTGGCCGTACTTCTGTTTCACGATCTCCTTGACGCTGCCGGCAGACTCGGGCTCGCCAGTCGATGGCTTGGCAGTGGCCGCGGCGGCGGGCGTGCAGCAGGCGCTGGTTGCGCTTGCCGCGGGGGAGCGCATGGGGGCGCAGCAACTGGAAAATTGTTCCGTGAGGGTGGATTTCATAAACCTATGTCCTTAGTGATATGGTGTTTCCGGGCTAAAAAGTTTTCGATGCGCGAGGTTTTGGCAGCGCTCAGCGGTAGGTCTTGCGCGCGGCAGAGCGAACCGCCACGCCCTGGCAGCAGTTCAATTGAACAAACTGGATCATTTCGTTGAGGGCCGGGTAATTCGCCTTGCAGCGAACCGCGCGCCCTTCTTTTTCCTGGGTCACCAGGTCCGACTGCACCAGTTCGCGCAGGTGAAAAGCCAGGGTCGAGGCGGGCCGTTCCAGCGCCGACTGCAACTCGCCTATGGTCAGCCCGGCGGGACCCGATTGAACCAGCAGCTGAAACAGCTCCAGGCGGTTTTCGTGGCCCAGGCTGGCCAGACGTTTGGCGACGGTTGAAATGCTCATGGCGTAACTATATACCTACGTTTATAGTTATGTTAAATCCGAATCGCATTCACTCACCGATGTCTGCTCTTGCGTCGATTGCGGCGTTTCTATCCGCGCGCGCCTTCGCGGGTTGATTCCTTGGGGCCGTCTGCTTCAGCTCAGACACTGATGGCCAGGCGCTTCATTTTCTCCCATAGCGTCTTGCGCGAGATGCCCAGTAGTTCGGCGGTCTTGCCGACACTGCTTTCGCATCGGTTCAAGGCTCTGCGGATATGGATTCGCTCGGCTTCTTCAATCATCGCCTGCAGGGTGACGATAGCTTCTGGCTGAGGCATCGCGAGCGGGCTGCTTGTTGGGTTGTCGGCCAAGGGCTCATCCAGAACTCCTGCGTCGCTCAGTACCACCGCCTGCTCCAGGTAGGACCGCAACTCGCGCACGTTGCCACGCCAGTCACGGCCCATGATGTCGCGCAGAAAGGTCTCGGACATGGCAAGCGGTCGACCTTGTTCAATCACCATGCTGGCCAGCAGGCGTTCGGTCAACCAGCGGATGTCCTCCGGGCGCTCGCGCAACGGTAGCAAGGTGATGCGGATGACGGCCAGCCGGTAGAACAGGTCTTCACGAAAACTGCCGGCGCTCATGTCCGCGTACAGGTCCCGATTGGTGGCCGCCACGACGCGGAAGTCGCTGCGGGTGGTTCGCTCCGCCCCTAGCCGAAAGAAACACTTCTCCTGCAAAACGCGCAGCAACTTGGCTTGCATATTGGCAGGCAGTTCACCCACTTCGTCGAGAAACAGAGTGCCATGGTCGGCACGTTCCAGGTAGCCTTTGTGTTGGCGTGCCGCGCCAGAGAAGGCTCCTTTTTCGTAGCCAAAGAACTCGGCTTCAAGCATGGTTTCTGGAATGGCGGCGCAGTTGACCGCGACAAAATCACCCTTGTCGGCGCGTGGGTCAAGGCTGTGAATCAATTGCGCGGCAACCTCTTTACCAACGCCGGACTCGCCATTGAGTAACACCGACACCTTTTGCCGTGCAACCTTGCCGACCATGGCTTCAACCTTGCGCATGGCGGGAGAAATTCCGAGCACAACTCTCTCGTCTGGGGCTGGCGCATTCGCCAGCGCGGCCTGTACCAAGCCCACCAGTTTTTCGATGTCGAAAGGCTTGGTCAGATACTCGCGTGCCCCTGCGCGCACGGCCGTTACGGCGTCGTTCACGCTGCCATAGCCGGTCAGGAAAAACCACGGAATTGTTCGTACCGTGGCGGGCAACTGCACAAACCAGTCGGTAGCCAGACCATCGGGCAGACGCACGTCGCAAATAACAGCGGTCTGGCCAAGCGTCACATGGCCCTCAGCTTCGGCCAGACTGCGGCACCACCGAACACTCAGTCCTTCAAGCTCCAGTCGCTGCGCCAGCGACTCGCCCATGATCGCGTCGTCCTCGATCAGCAAGATGCTTATCACGTTATCTTCTCCAGAGGTTCCCGGTTGGGTAACCAAAAAATCAGCCGGGTACCACTGCTTGTTGTGCGGTCCAGCTCAAAGCCGCCGCCGTAATGGCTCGCCAGCTCCTGACACACCCACAGGCCAAAGCCACGAGGGTCTCCGTCGCTTTGCGACGCCAGCGTTTCACGAAATCTTTCGTAGCTGAGTGCGGGCCCGGAATTGGCAACCGAGAACTGCACTTTTTCGGCGTCGGCTTTGAGCTGGGCCTCGATGGAGCCGTTTTCGCCGGCGGCCTTGAGCGCGTTAAGCAGCATGTTGAGCATGACTTGCCGGACCGGCGCTGAGGGCACCCGCAGGGCCGACTCCACATCGAGCTGCGTGTTGAGTTGAACGGTTTGCCGTGTCGCTGTCGTCTGGATCAGCGTCACCACGTCGTCCAGATCCCCTGGCTCCAGTGGACGGTCTTCGATACGGGCTTGCGGCAGCAGAGCCGCTACAGTGGTCCGAATTTGCTGCAAGCCACGTTCCAACATACTGAGCGTGCGCTCCCGGATGCTTTCGGAGCTGCCGTGCAGACGAAGAGTTTGGGTGGCGGTGAGAAGTCCCGCCAGCGGATTATTGATTTCATGCGCGACCGCAGCCGTCAGTCTGCCGACCGCGGCAAGCCGCTCGCTGGTCAGCGCGCGCGCCTCGGCTTTTCCTCGTTGTTCAAGTTCGCCCATCAATTGCAGCACGGCATCGCCAATCGGTCCGAGTTCGGGATCGTTGGATTGGGGTATGTCGTGGCGCAGACTGAACGAGGCCTCATGGCCAATGCGTTCAATGACCTTGGCCAGTCGCGCCACTGGGCGGGTCATGCGTTTGCCTACCCACCAACCGGCCGGGACCAGGAATACCACGGCCAGTGCGATGCCGATCAAAGCGGTCTTGGTCAAAGCCAGCCAGTCGGGCGCGAATACGGGCGCTTCCACCTCCAGGAAGACATGGCCCAGCGTCTGACCATCTTCACTGCGAATCGGTGCCAACAGTATGACGGCGTTGTCGCTTTGATCGATTCGTCGCTCAGCGACGATTTTTTCGGCGCTCGGCAAGGGCTGACCATGCCAGGTTCCACCCAGGAGGAGGTGTCCGGTTTCAAGGCGGACTGGGTCGGAAGCCGCGAAAACCCGCCCTTCGGCATCCAGCACCGCCAGTCGGGTGTTGTCGGTGGCAGCACCTGGAATCAGCGCCGCCGTGTCGCGCAGCAGGGTGAAGGTGCGCCAGACATCATCGGCAGCCAGCAGGGGGCGAGCCTGTGCCACCAGCAATACCACGGCCCGATCCAGCGTATCCAGTGTTTCAAGCCGCGCGCTGCTGGCCGAAAGCCGTGCCGCCACGGCCGTCACCAGCACAGCCGTCAGCAACACTGCCAGCGACAGGCCAAGCGGTATTTGTACCCGGTAGGGCAAGCGCCTGAACATCAGGCCCCCACGCCGCTGCCCGGCACGCCTTGGGCTTGACGTCGGATCGAGTCGAAAAGTCCAGCTGTTCCCTCAGTGAAACCGGTCAGATTCAAAGAGCGTAGCAAGTCGCTGCCGGTACTGTCATCCGGCATGGAAAGGAGTGCCTGATGCAACTGGTTTACACAAGGATGCGCAGTTCCTCGTTTGGTCACCAGCGGCGGAAATCCATAGGGGTCTGACTTCCACGCGACCTCGGTCTGCGCTATGGCGGTCATCCCTTGTTGGCGCATCGTTTCCCAGACATAGCCATCGATGGATCCGGCGTGCGCCAGGTGTGCCGCCACGGCTTCCGCAACATTGCGGTGACCGTGTGCAAAAAAGGATCGTTTGAGGTCGCGGGGATTCAGCCCCGCCTTGGCCAGTTGAGCTTGCGCCACCAACCAACCGGAGTTCGACAAAGGGTCGGAATAGGCAAGAACTTTGCCGCGCAAATCGGCCCAACCGTTGATCGGCAGGGAAGGGGTTTGCGAACGAATCAAGTAGGCTTGGTAGGTCGGTTGCCCCCGGTAAAGCGGAACTGCCAGCAAGGACAGGTCCGACTCGTAGCGGACATACGGGTAGCCACAGATCCACGCGGCGTCGATCTGGTCCGAAAACAGCATCTCCAAAATGACCTGGTAGGACTCTCGGGCCAAGAAGCTCACCTCGCAGCCCACCCGCGTCGAGAGGTATTGGCCCCAACGCGAGAGGAAGGCAACTTGATCGGCCAGGATGACCGGGGTCAGGCCAATGCGCAAGCGCTCGTCAGCGGCCGCCAGCGGTCCCGTGATGGTGGCGCAGCCAGAGGCAAGCAGGGCTCGAATACAGTCTCTGCGGTCCATGAATTTGTCTCCTGTCTGTTACGAAAACGTAACTGCATTTTTTCGTTGATGTTACCAAATCAACCCATGTATTCGTTGAAATAACTGTAACTCTTTGATTTTGTTGAAATAAATATCTGGCACGCCGCTTGCGGTGCATCCAAGTCATTTTTCCAACAATGAGGAGACAACATGGAAGACGTGAAAGTTGGCCGCCGATTCTTTTTGAAATCCGGCGGCAGTGCCGCAGTAGCAGCTGGCGCAGTGGTAATTCCCATCCATAACGCGGATGCGGCAACGCCCACAACCGCCACTGCCGGTACCACGCTGCCCTACCCGAAGAAAGCAGTCGGCAAGGCCAGTGCGATGCCGGTGAATCAAGCGATAAGCTTCAGTTATCCCGATACCAGTTCACCCTGCTATGCGATTCGCATGGGCAATCCGGTGCCGGGGGGTGTCGGGCCTAACGGCGATATCGTTGCCTACAGCTCGATGTGCACGCACATGGGCTGCCCGGTGGCGTACGACGGTGGCAGTCGGACCTTCAAGTGTGGCTGCCATTTTTCGATATTCGACCCAGAGAATGGCGGTCAGATGGTATCCGGGCAAGCGACGGAAGATCTTCCCAAGATCAAGCTCGAATACGACGCCAAGACCGGCGCCATCCACGCCATTGGTGTCGATGGCCTGATCTACGGTCGTCAGTCCAACCTTCTTTGAGGAGCACAACATGTCAACCAATATCAATGACCGCATCGCGCTGCCTCCCAAGGACGCTCAAAAGAGCAACATGACTTGCCACTTTTGTATCGTCGGCTGCGGCTACAACGTCTACAAGTGGGACGCCAACAGGGAAGGTGGCCGTCCCGCCAGCCAGAATGCGCTGGGCGTGGACTTTACCCGGCAGGTGCCACCGATGGGCATCATCATGACCAAGGCGATGACCAACACCATCAGCGACAAATCGGGCAAGCGCTGGAACATCATGATCGTGCCAGACAAGGAATGTGTGGTGAACAGCGGTTTGTCGTCGACGCGAGGCGGCAAGATGGCGTCCTACATGTATGCGCACGATGGCATCTCCAAGGAACGCCTGAAAAACCCGCGCATTTACCGTGGTGACCAGTGGTTCGATACCGGCTGGGACAGCGCCATGGCCCTGTATGCCGGCCTGACCAAAAAAATTCTCGACAACGATGGCCCATCCGGGCTGTTCTACGACTGCTTTGACCATGGTGGCGCAGGTGGTGGCTTCGAGAACACCTGGGGCACTGGCAAGCTCATGTTCAGTGCCTTGCAAACCCCCATGGTGCGCATCCACAACCGGCCGGCTTACAACTCGGAATGCCATGCCACGCGCGACATGGGCGTGGGCGAACTCAACAACAGTTACGAAGACGCCCAACTGGCGGACACCATCATCTGCACCGGTGCCAACCCTTACGAAACCCAGTCCAATTACTTCCTGAATCACTGGGTACCGAATCTGAACGGTGGCACGGTTGACAAGAAAAAGAAACGCTTCCCGGGCGAGAGTGCAGCCGCCGCCAAGGTCATCATCGTGGACCCGCGCCGCACTGCCACTGTTGCCATCAGCGAACAAGTGGCTGGCAAGGAAAACGTGTTGCACCTGGACATCGAGCCAGGTTCCGACACCGCACTCTTCAACACACTGTTTACCTACGTGGTCGAACAAGGCTGGCACGACAAAGAGTTCATCAGCAAGCACACCAAAGGCTTTGACGATGCAGTCAAGTCCAACCGCATGTCGCTGGAAGATGGTGCCAAAGCCACCGGCATTTCCGTTGCAATGCTGAAGCAGGCCGCTGAATGGGCTTACAAGCCCAAAGCGTCCGGACACCGTCCGCGCACCTTCCACGCCTATGAAAAAGGCATCATCTGGGGTAATGACAATTACGTGATCCAGAGCGCGCTGGTGAGTCTTGTGCTGGCGACGCAAAACGTGGGCCGCCGCGGCACCGGCGTTTGCCGGATGGGGGGTCACCAGGAGGGCTACGTCCGCCCGCCGTATCCGGGCGATAAGAAGATCTACATCGACCAGGAGGTGATCGCTGGGCGCGGCCTGATGTACACCTTGTGGGGTACCAATCCATTCCAGACCACACTCAATGCGGAGCAGCACAGGCTCGCGTTGCGCCGCCGGGTTCGCATCGTCAACGATGCGGTGGCCGAGGCCAAAGGGGCCAGCACCGAGCAGTTGATTGATGTGATCTACGACGCCTGCAAGAACAAGGGCGGCTTGTTCGTGGCGGCGATGAACCTCTATCCCACCACCATTTCGGACGATTGCCACTTGCTGCTGCCGGCGGCGCAACCGGGTGAAATCAACCTGACGTCGATGAACGGCGAGCGCCGCTTGCGCCTGTCAGAAAAATTCATGGATGCGCCGGGCTCAGCCAAGGCGGATTGCCTGATTGCGGCGGAGATTGCCAACACGCTCAAGGCCATGTACCTGCGCGACAACAAGCCCGACATGGCCAAGCGCTTTGACGGTTTCGATTGGAAGACCGAGGAAGACGCCTTCAACGACGGCTTCCGCCGTGCCGGGCGCCCGGGGGTCGGACCGATCGACAGTCAGGGTGGCGATACCGGTTACCTGGCCACCTACGCCTTGTTGCGCAAGGCCGGCAATAACGGTGTTCAGTTGCCCATCAAGCGGGTCGAGGGCGACAAGCTGATAGGCACCGAAATCCACTATGACGACGGCAAATTCGACACCAAGGACGGCCGGGCTGAATTCAAACCGGCACCCTGGAACGGATTGCCCAAGCCGGTGGCCGATCAAAAGGCCATGCACAAATACTGGATCAACGGCGGCCGTGCCAACGAAGTCTGGCAAACCGCTTACCACGACCAGTACAACAGTTTTGTGCGGGACCGCATTCCGATGGCCTTCATCGAGATGAATCTTGAAGATGCGCGCCAACTGGGTGTCAGTGGCGGCGACGTGGTGGAGGTCTTCAACGACTACGGCAGTACCTACGCCATGGCCTACCCGCTGAAGTCGCTCAAGCCTGGACACACCTTCATGCTGTTTGGTTACATCAAAGGCGTGCACGGCGATGTGGTGACCAACTGGGTGGACCGCAACGTGGTGCCTTATTACAAAGGCACCTGGGGCAGCATCAGGCGGGTTGGCAGTGTCGATGACTACAAGGCGACAATCTCGTTCAAGGACCGGCGCTACGCATGATGCGTGCCATCGGGTGGCCGCTGCGCCACCCGACTCATCTCTTGGCCGAAGATCGGTGAGTTTTCGAGGAGACAAGAGTGAACAACTTATTGACAACCTCAAGCCATGGACCAGCCAGTGAGGCGGTTGGGAGTCCATTGGACTTGTCGTGCCAGGAAGCTGGTTTTGCCGAGATGCTTATCACTTCCCGGCAAAACATCTCGCCCAAGCGCTTGGAGGCGCCCGGACCGAGTCCCGAACAAGTTGAACAACTTTTCAGGGCGGCGGCGGCTGCACCAGATCATGGACGCTTGACGCCCTGGCGTTTTGTCATCGTTCCCACGGGCAAACGAACCGAGTTGGCGGAAGTGTTCGCCCTGGCGCTGATCGACCGCGACCCGGGGGCGACCCTGGAACAAATTGAAGCGGCGCGCGAGAAAGCACATCGGGCACCCTTCTTGCTGTTGGCAGTGGCACGGCTTGGTCCGCATGAACCTGATATTCCGGCACTGGAGCGCATGGTATCCATGGGGGCTGCCGTACAAAACCTGTTGCTGTGCGCCCTCAGTCAGGGATTTGGCAGCAGCTTGACCAGCGGCCAGGCGATGCAATCGAAACGGATGCGGGATCTCTTTCAACTTGCGCGGGGTGAGGAAGCGGTTTGTTTTGTCAATGTGGGCACGGTTTCAAAACGAAAAATGCCGCGTCTGCATCCTGACGTCACCACCTTTGTCAGCAGCCTTTGACGGTGGGAACAGGTTTCAACTTTCTCTTGCCGCCTCGACCTGCACCAGGCAATCGTAAAACGTCGGTGCGCGTCCCAGGTCGGTCAGGGCTTGACTGGTCAACTGGTTCACGTTGCTGCCGTCAAGCCCGAGTTTGCGCCACCAGACGCCCAGGCCGTTGACCACGCCGGGGCGGGCGCGGCTGGAAATTTTGAGCTTGCAGCGGTAGACGCCGCGCTGGTTCAAAACGCGCACCACGTCGCCGCTTTGCAGGCCGCGCGCGGCGGCGTCCGAGGCGTGCATTTCCAGCAGGGGTTCGCCTTCGATGTCGCGCAGGCTTTTCACATTGACAAAGGTCGAGTTCAAGAAGTTTCTGGCCGGCGGCGAGATCATGGCCAGCGGGTAAACGCTGGACGAGTTGAAGGCCTCGTAGTTGGGCACATGATCGGGCAGGCCGTCCAGACCTTGCGCCGCCAGCCGGGCGCTGAAGAACTCGCATTTGCCGGAGGGCGTAGTGAACTTGCCGTGGGCAAAAGGCGCCTCTTCGCTGCTGAGTGTGGCAAAGCCCTGGGTCAGCAATTTCTCAAAGTCAACGGCATCGCCATAGGCCATGCGGCACAGTGCCAGATCGTCGTCGGCAAAGCAGGGCTCGGCATAGCCCATCCGCTGCGCCAGCTCGCGAAAAATCTGCGTGTTGGGTTTGGCCTCGCCCAGTGGCGCAATGGCCGGCCGGTTCAGCAGCACATCGGTGTGGCCATAACTTGAATGCACATCCCAGTGCTCCAGTTGCGTGGTGGCGGGCAGGATGTAGTCGGCGTGGTCGGCGGTGTCGGTCTGGAAATGTTCCAGCACCACGGTAAAGAGGTCCTCGCGCAGGAAGCCCTGCACCACCTTGCCCGACTCGGGCGCCACCGCCACCGGGTTGCTGTTGTAGACGATCAGCGCCTTGATCGCCGGGCCGAATACAGCGCTGGCGGGGCGCAGCAGATCGTCGCCGATGGTGCTCATGTTGAGGGTGCGCGGCCTGCGATGGGCCAGCAGATCGGGCCGTTGCAGCGCGTTGCGGTCGACCGGAAAAGTGCCCGAACTGGTCAGCAGCAAGCCGCCGGCGCGCTGCCGCCAGGCACCTATCAGTGCCGGCAGGGACGCAATCAGGCGCACCGCATTGCCGCCGCCATGGACCCGCTGCATGCCGTAGTTCACGCGGATGGCGGCCGGCTCCCGGCTGGCGGCGCAAGTGCCGTAGTCCTTGGCCAGGGTGCGGATTTGTTCGGGCGTGATGCCGCAGACCTGCGCGGAGCGTTCCGGCGGCCACTGCAAGGCGCGCTGGCGCAGCAATTCCCAGCCCAGCGTGTGCTGCGCCAGATAGTCGTGGTCGAGCCAGTCATTGACGATCAATTCGTGCATCAGCGCCAGCGCCAGGGCGCCGTCGGTGCCCGGCAGCAGCGCGATATGTTCATGGCATTTGTCGGCCGTTTCACTCTTGCGCGGGTCTATGCAGACCAGCTTGGCGCCCTGGCGTTTGGCCTCCTGGGCGTAGCGCCAGAAGTGCAGGTTGCTGGCGATCGAGTTGCTGCCCCAGATCAGGATCAGTTTGGCCTCGGCAAAAAACTCCACCCGCATGCCCAGCTTGCCGCCCAGCGTCTGCACCAGCCCCTCGCAACCGGCCGAGGCGCAGATGGTGCGGTCCAGCAGGGAAGCGCCCAGCTTGTGGAAGAAGCGCATGGCCATGCTGTCGCCCTGCACCAGCCCCATGGTGCCGGCGTAGCTGTAGGGCAGGATGGCTTGCGCGGCGTCTGGCCCGGGCGCGGCAATGGCTTTGAGTTTGGCCGCAATATCGTGCAGCGCCGCGTCCCAACTGACGCGCTGGAACTGACCCGAACCCTTGGCGCCCACGCGTTTGAGCGGGTGCAGGATGCGCTCCGGGTGGTAAGTGCGCTCCGGGTAGCGTGACACCTTGGTGCACAAGGCGCCGTCGGTATGCGGATGGTCTGGATTGCCCTGCACCTTGATCGCGATGCCATGGGCCACGGTGGTCAGCAGCGAGCAGGTGTCCGGACAGTCGTGCGGGCAAGCGCCCAGTACCTGGGTACTTGCAGGGTCGTCATTCGAAGAGTGCGTCATCATGCCGTCTTTACTTCAAACAGGCTGCAGTGTGCCGAACGCTTTTTGTCCTGGGGTACGAGCTTCTTGATCTGGCGAATTTGGGAAACAGTCGGTGGACCGTCATCAGCGTCATACTGCGGCAGCAGCTTGACGGCCATGGTACACAGCGCGATATGGATGGCTTGCGTCTCATCAACGCCCATGCGTTTTGCGGTTTCGCGCGTCATGCCGATGCTGCTGTCAACGGTGCGGTAACGAAAGGCGATTTGTTCGTTGGTGGTATGACGGTTCATGTTGGCCCTCCTAAAGTTGGAAGTCTATAAGAGAACTCGACGTCCGATTCCAACTGCCGCCTCAAGCGGCCTCGGTGCTCTCCCGTCGATTAATGCGTGCCAGCACACCTGCCATGGCTTCGCGGGCCTGCTCGGTATCAAAGTGGGTTTGCAAATTTATCCAGCTTTGCGCGTCGGTGCCAAAGTAGGCGCCCAGACGCAAGGCTGTATCGACGGTGATGCCGCGCAGGCCTTTGACGATCTCGTTGATGCGCCGGGGCGGCACATCAATCGCCTTGGCCAGCGCGTACTGGCTGATGCCCATCGGCTTGAGCCAGTCTTCCAGCAAAATAATGCCGGGGTGCGAAAGAGGTATTTCACGGGTCATGGGTCTTCTCCTTCAGTGGTAATCAACAATCTCAACCTGGTGGGCGTGCCCATCAAGCCACACAAAGCACACACGCCACTGATCGTTGACGCGAATGCTGTGCTGGCCAGCACGGTCGCCGCTCAAAGCCTCCAACCGGTTGCCCGGCGGCACACGCAAGAAATCAAGCGTGGTAGCTGCGTGCAACTGCTGCAATTTGCGTAGCGCAACGGCCGCGATGTTGGCAAATCTGGCCCCGCGGCGTCCCTCAAAGAGAGCTCTGGTGTCTGCGCACTGGAAACTCCGAATCATGGTGAAATGATAACGACAAACGTTAATAGCGTCAAACTTTGCTGCCGACAGTGGATTGCGATGCCCTATTTGATGCCGTTGAATGGGTTCTTCCAGACCAAGCAACATGGCCATGCAAGACCCACAAAGCGCATTTCCGCACTTGGCGATAGACTTGGAAGATTAGGAGTATTCATGAAAATTATCGATTCCATCGTTACCCAGGCGGCCGGCATTGCCGCCATTCGCCGCGATATCCACGCCCACCCCGAGCTGTGTTTTGAAGAAGTTCGCACCGCCGACCTGGTGGCGCAAAAGCTGACCGAGTGGGGCATCCCGATTCACCGCGGCCTGGGCACCACCGGCGTGGTGGGCATTATCAAGAACGGTACATCGAAGCGTGCCATTGGCTTGCGCGCCGACATGGACGCGTTGCCTATGCAGGAGTTCAACACCTTTGGCCACGCTAGCCAGCAAGCCGGCAAGATGCACGCCTGCGGCCACGACGGGCACACCGCCATGCTGCTGGCGGCGGCCCAGCATTTTGCCAAGAACCGCAATTTCGACGGCACCGTGTACCTGCTGTTTCAGCCGGCCGAGGAGGGCGGCGGTGGTGCCCGCGAGATGATCAAGGACGGTTTGTTCGACAAATTCCCGATGGATGCGGTGTTCGGCATGCACAACTGGCCCGGCTTTGCAGTGGGCAAATTTGCCGTCAGCCCGGGGCCTGTGATGGCCTCCAGCAACGAGTTCAAGATCACCATCCGGGGCAAGGGCGCGCATGCCGCGGCGCCGCATAACGGGCTCGACCCGGTGCCGGTGGCCTGCCAGTTGGTGCAGGCTTTTCAAACCGTCATCACGCGCAACAAGAAGCCGATCGATGCCGGTGTCATTTCGGTCACCATGATCCACGCCGGCGAGGCCACCAACGTGATCCCCGACAGCTGCGAGTTGCAGGGCACGGTGCGCACCTTCACGACCGAAGTGCTGGACCTGATAGAGCAGCGCATGAAGAGCATTGCCGAGCATACCTGCGCCGCCTTCGACATGAAATGCGAATTCGAGTTTTTGCGCAATTACCCGCCCACCACCAATAGCGCGGCCGAGTCGGAGTTTGCACGCCGGGTGATGGTCAGCATCGTCGGCGCCGACAATGTGATGGTGCAGGAACCGACCATGGGCGCGGAAGATTTCTCCTACATGCTGGAAGTCAAACCGGGTTGCTATTGCTTCATCGCCAACGGCGACGGCGCGCACCGGGAGATGGGGCATGGCGAGGGTCCCTGCATGCTGCACAACCCGAGCTATGATTTCAACGATGACATGATTCCCCTGGGCGCCACCTACTGGGTGCGCCTGGCCGAGGAATGGTTCAAAACCGCAGCTTGAGAGGGGCACCAACATGATGAACGTGGTCGAAGCATTTTCCGCCAGCTACGCCCAGGCGCGCGCCAAGTTTCTGGCCGCCGCCGCCGGCGCTGGTTTGCCGGTGACTTCGCACGTTCATCCGCGTACCGGGCGCGACGGCGAGGTGCTGGCGATGGACGTGGTGCTGGACGGTTCACCGGATGCGGACAAACTGCTGATCGTCAGCAGCGCCTGCCACGGCGTCGAGGGCTATTGCGGCAGTGGCGTGCAGGTCTATGCGCTACATGACGCGCCGTGGCGGGCAGAGGCCCGCGCGCAAGGTGTGGCGGTGTTGTATGTGCATGCCCTCAACCCGTTCGGCTTTTCCCATGTGCGCCGCACCACCCACGAAAACGTCGACCTGAACCGCAATTTTCAGGACTTCAGCCAGCCTCTGCCGGTGAATCAGGGTTATCGAACCGTTCATCCCCTGTTGCTGCCCGAGCACTGGCCACCGGATGCCGACAACGCGGCCGCCATTGCTGCCTTCATTCAGAAGCATGGCCCGGGCGCGTTCCAGTCGGCCGTGTCGGGCGGTCAGCACGAGTTTCCCGATGGCCTGTTTTTTGGCGGCACCGAGCCGACCTGGAGCAACCGGACGATTCGCCAGGTGTTGCGCGACTCGGCCCAAATAGCGCGCAAGATCGCCTGGATCGATTTGCACACGGGTCTCGGGCCCAGCGGCGTCGGTGAGCGCATCTTTGCCTGCAAGGACGATCAGGCCGCGCTGGCGCGCGCGCGCCAATGGTGGGGCGGCAACGGCGCGACGCCGGTGACCTCCATTTATGACGGGTCGTCGACCTCGGCGTTCCTGACCGGGCTGATGTGGATGTCGGTCTACCAGGAGTGCCCGCAGGCCGAGTACACCGGCTTGGCCATGGAGTACGGCACGTTGCCATTTCCGGAGGTGACGCAGGCGCTGCGCGCCGAGCACTGGCTCAACATTCATCCGGAAGCGTCGCCGGCGCTGGCCAGGCAGATCAAGCAACAGATGATGGATGCCTTCTACACCGACACCGACGCCTGGAAAGACCGCATCATCGGCCAGGCACACCAGGCCTTGTTGCAGGCGGTGGACGGACTCAGCGCTTGAGCCAGGGCAGCCGCTGAATTCAGCAAGACGGCCGATCAGGCAGTAGCACCGGTTGCGCCAGTTCGTTGAAGCGGGCCGCCAGTTCTGCCGGTGGCAACGGTGTGCGTTGTTCCACCCACCAGCCGAGCAGCTCCACGAAGCCGGCGGCCAACCAGCGCGCCGCCGCTTGGCGCGGCAGCTTGCCCGCGGAGGGCGGTAGCTCGGCGCTGACCAGGCGGATCACCATGTCGCGAAAGCGCTGCTGCACCACGTAGCCGCTGCGCCGGCCGATCAAGCCGCGAAACAGCTTGCGCTGCTCGTGGGCATGCGTTATCAGTCCCAGCGCGAAACGAAAACCAGTCGCAACCGTGGCCACGGGCAGCCTGTGGCCGGCCTGGGCCCGGGCCTGACCTTGCAGCTGGGCTTGCAGATCCTCCAGTCCTCCTGCCAGCAGCGCGTCCTTGTTGGGGTAGTGTGAATAGAAAGTGGAGCGGCCGATGTTGGCGCGCTGGCACACATCCTGCACGGCGATATCGTCCCAGCCACGTTCGGCGATCAAATCGACCAGTGCGCCGCGCAAGGCATCGCGGGTGCGCATGCTGCGGCGATCATGGGGAGCGGTGGCGGCTATTTTGGTCATGGCGATTCCTGAACACAAGCGCAGTTCGTGTCCGGAACTGAACGGAACTGGGCTTGGCGTGTCTGGACGCGAGCGCCCCGCACCGCCAAGATGGACACCTGTCTACTATAGAACGGATGTCCTGATGATTCAATTGTCAAATTTGACGAAACGCTACCCCGGGCCGGACGGTGGCACCTGTGCCCTGCGCGCGTTGAGCCTGAAGTTGCCGGCGGGCGAGTTTGTTGCCATCGTCGGCAAGTCGGGCAGTGGCAAGTCGACCCTGATCAACCTGATTGCCGGCATCGACCGGCCGACGGAAGGCGAGGTGCACGTCGCCGGCACGGCGGTGCATGCGCTGGACCAGAGTCGCCTGGCCGCCTGGCGCGGGCGGCATGTGGGCGTGGTGTTCCAGTTTTTTCAGCTGTTGCCGACGCTGACCATCCTGGAGAACGTGATGCTGCCGATGGACCTCTGCGCCACCTACCCGACGCCCCAGGCGCGCCAGCGCGCGCTGTGGCTGCTGGCCGACGTCGGCATTGGAGAGCACGCCAACAAGCTGCCGTCGGCCCTCTCGGGTGGTCAGCAGCAGCGCGCGGCGATTGCCCGGGCGCTGGCCAACGACCCGCCCTTGATCGTGGCGGACGAGCCGACCGGCAACCTCGACAGCGCCACCGCCGACGCGGTGTTGGCGCTGCTGGTCAGTCTGGCGCGCAGCGGCAAGACGGTGTTGATGGTGACCCACGAACGCGACGTCAGCCGCATCGCCGACCGTGTCATTACGCTGGCGGACGGCCGCCTGCAGGAAAATCTCGCCATGGCGCAGGTCGGCCGCGAGCCGGAGCTGTGTCATGCGTAAGGCCGTAACTTCACTGGCGTTGGCTATCGGCGGCGCTTTCATGACTGCAACAGCGGCGTACGGCCGGGACAGCGGCGAGCTGAACGTTCTGGCCGTCGGCTTCACTCATTCTGGGGGGCATGCGGTGGCCAAACTGTTCATTGCCGGCGACAACGTGCTGGGCCGGGGACACTGGCAACTGGCAGCCCCGATCGAGGGTGGCGCGGCCTCATTTCGTTTTGCGGAACTGCCGGCCGGGCGCTACGCCTTGGTCGTGTTCCATGACGAGAACGACAACGGCCAGATCGATCATGGCCTGTTCGGTCCGTCCGAGCCGCTGGCGTTTTCCGGTGGTTTCGTTTTAAGTTTGCTGTCGGGCCGGCCTGACTTTGAACGCCTGCAATTTGACTTCAAACCACCGGCACAGTTGCTGGAAGTGAGGGTCAAATGAAGCCGCGCTGGATCAAGCTTTGGCGCGACGTAAGCGCTGAGCGTGGCCGTTTTGCCCTGATGTTGGCGGCGCTGGTGGTGGCACTGGCGGCGCTCGGCGCGGTGCTGGGCGCCTACGCCGTGCTGACGCGCGAGATGGCCGCCAACTACCTGGGCACCGAGCCCGCCCACGCCACGCTGGAACTGCGTGGCGATGTCACGCCCGAGGTCCTCGCCGCGGCGCGGCGCCAGCCGGGAGTGGCGCTGGCCGAGGCCCGTGATGTGATTCTGGCGCGGGCTCACATTGGCGAAGCATGGCGGCCCGTGCTGCTGTTCGCGGTGGACGATTTCGCCGCGTTGCGCTTGAGCCGATTCTTGCCCTACCAGGGGAGCAGTGCGCCGCCGGTCGGCAGCGTGCTGCTGGAGCACACCGCCAGCGGCCTGCTGGCGGCACAAGTGGGTGGCCGCCTGCTGCTCAAGACAGCCAACGGCCACGAACAAGCCGTCACTGTCGGTGGCCTGGTGCATGACCCCGGCTTGGCCCCGGCCTGGCAGGAACGCACCGGTTATGCCTACCTGGACCGCGCCACGCTGCGCCGGCTGGGTGAGGACGGCACGCTGCACGAACTGCGCGTGCGCTTTCAAGATACGCCTGAAACCATGGCCGCGCTACAGGCCGCCGCCGAAGCGCTGGCGCAAGTGCTGCAGCGCGACGGCCATGAGGTGCTGGAGCTGCGGGTGCCGCCGCCGCGTCAGCACCCGCACCAACGCCAGATGAACACGGTGCTGTTCCTGCTGCTGGCGTTCAGCGTGATGACGCTGGTACTGGCCGCCGTGCTGGTGGCCAACACGCTGGCGGCCTTGCTGGCGCGCCAGGTGCGCGAAATCGGTGTCATGAAGACCTTGGGTGCCAGCACGCCGCAACTGGTGCGCCTGTACCTGGCCCTGGTCGCGCTGATTGGCCTGGCGGCGCTGCTGTTGGCGCTGCCGCTGGGCATGGGTGGAGCGTGGCTGTTTTCAAGCGCGGTGGCACAGTTGCTGAACCTGGCGCTGACGCAGTCGCAGCCGCCAATGTGGGTGTTCGCCGTGCAGGTTGCTGCCGCTTTCCTGGTGCCCATGGGGGTGGCTGCGGTGCCGGTCTGGTTCGCCTGCCGGTTGAGCGTGCGCGAGGCGATGGACCAGCATGGCGCCGGGGGCGAGCGCTTGCGCCAGTGGGTCAGCCGCTGGCCGACTGCAGTGCGCAACGTGCTGCGCAAGCCCGCCCGCCTGGGCCTGACGCTGGGCTTGCTGGCGGTTGGCGGCGCGATGTTCATGACGGCGCTGAATGTCTCCTACAGTTGGCAGAAAACCATAGACAAGGTCTACCAGACCCGTCACTACGACGTCGAAATCCGCTTCCATGCGGCCGAGTCATTGGCCTGGCGCCAGCGCCTGCTGCAATTGCCGGGTGTGCGCTCGGCTGAGGCCTGGGGCTACAGCCCGGCGGCCTTTGCGCGGCCGGGGCAGATCGACGTGTCGCGCGCCTACCCGGATCGGGGCCACGGCGCGCTGGCCGTGATGGCGCCGCCGAGCGCCACGCGGATGATTGATTTTCCGCTGCGTGCGGGCCGCTGGCTGGAGGCCGCGGACCACGATGCGGTGGTGCTGAACCATGCCGCCGCGGCTCAGCAACCCGAGTTGAAAATCGGCGACCCGGTGTTGTTGTCGATTGCCGGCCGCAGCAGTCAGTGGCGTCTGGTGGGCATCGTCGAGGAAATCGGCGCGGCCGGGGTCGCCTACGTCAACGACCAGGCGTTTGCACGGGCCAGCGCCAGTGGCGGCGGCGTGCGCATGCTCCGGCTTGCCACCGATGCGAACGACGCTGTCGAGCGCGCCCGGCGCATCCGCCAGATCGAGGCCGCGCTGGCCGAAGGCGGGGCCGGGGTCGAGACGGTGCAGCCCTTGAGCGAGCTGCGTTCCGCCATGGGCGACCACATCGTGATCCTGATCCGCGCGCTGCTGGCGCTGGCGTTGGTGATGGCGGCGGTGGGCGGTCTCGGTCTGGCCTCGACACTGGGCATCAGTGTGCTGGAACGCACGCGCGAGCTGGCCGTCATGAAGACCCTCGGTGCCACCCGCGCACGGTTGATGGGGATGATCTTGACCGAGGCGCAAATCGTCGCACTGCTCAGCGTGATGGCGGCCCTGGTGCTCTCGCTGCCGCTGACCTGGGTGCTCGATGTGATGATAGGCGGCCTGGGCTTTGTCGCGCCGTTACCGTTTGCACTGTCGCTGCCTGCCTTGTTGGCCTGGTTGGCGCTGGTGCTGCTGGTTTCATTCGGCGCCGCCTGGGTGCCGGCACGCCGCGCCGCGGAACTGCCGATTGCGCTGGCGCTGGCCCAGGTGTAGGAGCAAGAGGGTTGCGTTAGCGGCCTTCGGCGGTACCAACGATGGCGATGTCAGGGTGCTTGATGCAGGACAATGTCTGCCCTACAGTGTCACGCTGTAATCAAGCCCTCAGCTTTGCCGGAGACCCGCCTCATGTTTGAATCCGCTGAAATCGGCCACCAGATTGGTAAAAAGGAATACAAGCAGCGCGAGCCGGTGCTGCGCGAGGAATTGCTGCGGGTCCAGTACGAACTGCTGGCGCAGGCCAAATTTCCGGTCCTCATTCTGGTCAACGGGGTGGACGGCGCTGGCAAGGGCGAGACCGTCAACCTGTTCAACCAGTGGATGGACCCGCGCCACATCCGCACCGAGGCCTTCAGTGCCTTCGCCGACGAGGAGCACGGTCTGCCGGAAATGTGGCGCTTCTGGCAGGCGCTGCCGGCCAAGGGTCACATCGGCATCCTGTTCGGCTCCTGGTACAGCGCCCCGATCGTGGCCCGCGCCATGGGGCACGAGAAGACGGCGCGTTTTGCCCAGCGGCTGGAGCGCATCCGCCAGTTCGAGCGCATGCTGGTGGCCGAGGGCACGCTGCTCATCAAGTTCTGGTTCCACCTGTCCAAGACGGCGGCGCGCCAGCGTTTCAAGGTCCTGGAGTCCGACCCCAAGAACGCCTGGCGCGTGACGCCGCAGGACTGGGAACGGTTCAAGCATTACGATGGTTTTATCAAGGTGACCGAGCAGGCCTTGCGCAAGACCAGCACCGGCGAGGCACCCTGGCTGGTGATCGAGGGCAGCGACCCGGCCTACCGCTCGCTGACAGCCGGCCAGTACCTGCTGGACGCACTCACCTTGCGCCTGGCCGGTCAGGGTCCCAGCGTGGCGGCCCCGGCGCCGGTGCCGCCACCGGCGCTGGACCAGCGCACCCTGCTGGGTGCCTTCGACTACCAGCGCGCGCTGACGCTCAAGGCTTATCAGCGCCGGCTGGAGGCCTTGCAGGGGCGCCTGAACGGGCTCATGCGCTTGCCGGACATGCGCCAGCGCTCGCTGGTGCTGGTGTTCGAGGGCATGGACGCGGCCGGCAAGGGCAGCACGATACGGCGCGTGACGCAGGCGTTGGATGCGCGTCAATACCATGTGGTGCCGGTGGCCGCGCCGACCGAGGAAGAACGCGCCCAGCCCTATCTGTGGCGCTTCTGGCGCCATCTGCCGCGCCACGGCCATGCCGCCCTGTTCGACCGCTCCTGGTACGGCCGGGTGCTGGTGGAACGGGTGGAGGGCTTCTGTGCCGAGAGCGACTGGATGCGGGCATTCGATGAGATCAACGCGTTCGAGGAGCAGTTGGCGGAGGCGGGCGCGGTGGTGGTCAAGTTCTGGCTGGCGATCACGCCCGATGAGCAACTGCGCCGCTTCAATGAACGCAAGGCGACAGCCTACAAGAATTTCAAGATCACCGATGACGACTGGCGCAACCGCGAAAAGTGGCCCCAGTACGAACGCGCCATCGGCGACATGATAGACCGCACCTCGACCGACCTGGCACCGTGGCACGTAGTGGCCTCCAACGACAAGCTGTTCTCGCGCATCGAGGTGCTCACCACCCTGTGCCAGCGGCTGGAGCAGGCCTTCGCGGCCAGCCCATTGAAGAAGAAGCGCTGACGGCGCTGCGTGCGTCCGGGTCAAGCCCCAAAACGCTGCGCCGCCATCTCCAGCAGGCCGTCAAAAATCAGGTTGTCGACCAGTTCGAACTGCACCGACATGCTGGGTGCCATCTTCCAGCCGGCGCCGCCGGCCATGATGCATTTTGGCTCGGCGCCGCAGTGGCTGCGCACGTGCTGCACCATGCGCTCCACCGCGCCGGCAATGGCGTAGGTGCCGCCGCTGGTGAGGGCGTCGCTGGTGTTGGTCGGGAACTCGCGCACCTCGCCGGTCGGCACGTGCAGCCCGGCAGTGCCGGATTCCAGCGCGCGCAGCATGATGCCGTGGCCCGGCAGGATCAGGCCGCCCAGGAATCTGCCGCTGGCGTCAATCGCATCGACGGTGACGGCCGTGCCGACCATGACCACCACCAGCGGTCGTGCCGGACCTTGTGCCAGCGCGCAATGCCAGGCGCCTATCATCGCCACCCAGCGGTCAGCGCCCAGGCGCGCCGGATAGTCGTAGCCGTTGCTGATGCCGGCTTCCCCCGCGCTGGCCACCACCCATTGCGGCGCCACATCCCAGATTTCCATTTGATCCTCGACGCGGCGCCGGACGGCGTCGCCGGCGACGACGCAGCCCAGCATGCGCTCGGGCGGCGTCAGCGTGGCCCAAGCCCCTTCGGCCAGCTTGTCGATGTGGTCGAGAAATTCGGCACCCTGCGCCAGCAGCGTGGCATTGGCCCGGGGGTGCTCGTAAAGAGCCCATTTGAGACGGGTGTTGCCGACGTCAATTGCCAGAAATTTCATGCCGTGATTATCATCGGGAACCCGTGCGCACCTTTGACCTTCCGGCCCACGCACTGCCGCTGCTTGTGCAGGCCCGGAGAAAAAGGAATCAGCCCTGGCGCCAGGGCAGGCCGTGGTAGCGCCAGCCACCCAGGTGGCCGCGCTGTGCCTGTAGATCCGGGTTGCCTTCAAAGCCTTCCAGGACGTTGTAGGCCTCCAGCCCCAACTCGCTGGCACGCCGGGCGGCGGCCATGGACCGCACGCCGCTGCGGCATAGCAGGAGCACCTTTTTACCAGTCGGTATCGCGGCCAGCAGGGATTTGTCGAATGTGGGATTCGGCACCATGCCCGGCCACTGCCGCCATGCCAGCGCGATGGCGCCCGGGACAAAGCCGACCCACTCCCGTTCGGCGTCGCTTCGAATATCGACCAGCACCGCCTCGTCGGCACGCCACCATCGATAGGCCAGTTGGGGCGACACATCGCCAGCGTAGCCCGACGCTGGATGCACGCTTTGCAACGCCGCGTCGGCGGCCGCGGCGTTGTCGGGTTTTGAGGCTGAGACCGGATTGCCAAGCGGATTGGGGTTCATGATGAAGAGGGCGTGCTTAGGACAAACCCTTAACTTTATAGGAAATTGGGCATTAGTTGAAAATAATAAAAACTCTTGTGATCTAAATCACCTGTTCATTGTGGTTTTCACCTACAGGAGCGCGCCATGATCTCCGGATAATGGCGCAGCCAACGGTCGTTCACCGTCTTTTCGACACTATTATTATTTGGAGATACGCATGAAACTTGTGCGAAACATGGCTTTCAGTTCCATTGCACTGGCCGTCGCAGCCGCGAGCTTTGCGGCCGACAACATCAAGATCGGCTTGCAGGGTCCGCTCACCGGCGGCTCCAGTCCGATGGGCGTTTCCATGCGCGACGGCGCCAAGCTGGCGGTCGCCGAGATCAATGCCAAGGGCGGCTTGCTGGGCCGCAAGATCGAGATGATCGAGCGCGACGACGAGGCCAAGAACGAGCGCGGCGTGCAGATCGCCCAGGAACTGATCAACAAGGAAAAAGTGGTGGCCACGGTCGGCTACATCAATTCCGGCGTCTCGCTGGCGTCCCAGCGTTTTTACCAGGAAGCCAAGATTCCGGTGATGAACAACGTGGCCACTGCCACCACCATCACCCAGCAGTTCGCTGATCAACCTCAGAACTATGTTTTCCGCAACTCGGCCAATGACACCATCCAGTCGACCATGATTGTGGAAGAACTGATCGGTCACAAGAAACTGACCAAGGTCGCCATCCTGGCGGACTCCACCAACTACGGCCAGTTGGGTCGTGAAGACCTGGAGAAAGCGCTCAAGGCCAAGGGCATCACCGCCGTGGCCATCGAGAAGTACAACATCAAGGACGTCGACATGACGCCCCAGTTGCTCAAGGCCAAGGAAGCCGGCGCTGAAGTGGTCATCACCTACGGCATTGGCCCGGAGCTGGCGCAAATTGCCAACGGCATGATCAAGCTCGGCTGGAAGGTTCCCATGATGGGTTCATGGACTCTGTCGATGGGCAACTTCATCGACAATGCCGGCAAGAATGCCGACGGCGCCCTGATGCCGCAAACCTTCATCCAGGAGCCCAACACGCCCAAGCGCAAGAGCTTCATCGAGGCCTACCAGAAGGCCTACAAGGTGACGCGCATTTCCTCGCCGGTCTCCGCGGCGCAGGGCTACGATTCGATCTACCTGCTGGCGGCGGCGATCAAGCAGGCCGGAACGACCGACGGACCGAAAGTGCTGGCGGCACTGGAAGACCTGAAGACGCCGGTTGAAGGCGTGGTCACCACCTACAACCACCCGTTCTCGAAAACCGACCACGAAGCCATCACCCTCAACATGCCGGTGATCGGCAAGGTGCAGGACGGCCACGTGGTCTACGCTTACGACGAAGACAAGAAAAAAGGCGGCGAAGTTCGCACCAAGGCTGTCAAGAAGTAAGAGCAGAGCGGGTCTGCGGTCAACGCCACTTTCACGCTCGCCTGAAAAAAGCCGGGATGCCCCGGCTTTTTTGGCGTTGGGGGCTCCGTAGCGCGGGCTTTACCTGGTTTTAAATTGGAGCTAAGGCATGGAAATTTTCTTGCAACTGATCTACAGCGGCATTGCGCTGGGCATGATTTACGGCGTCATCGCGTTTGGCTACCAACTGACCTTCGCGACCTCGGCCACCCTCAATTTCGGTCAGGGCGAGGCACTGATGCTGGGCGCGCTGGTGGGCCTGTCGCTGGCCGGCACGATCCACGGCGGCCCCTACCTCAACTACTGGGTGATGATTCCGGTGGTGGTGCTTTTCGGCGCCGCCCAAGGCGCGCTGGTGGAGTGGATTGGTGTGCGTCCGGCGATCAAGATCAAGAGTGAGTTCGGCTGGATCATGTCGACCATCGCGCTGGCCATCATCTTCAAGAACGTCGCCGAAAACATCTGGGGCAAGGACGACCTGAAGTTTCCGTCGCCGCTGCCCGAGGCGCCCATCAAACTGTTCGGCGCCAATGTGTTGCCAATGGAAATCGTGGTGGTGATCGGCGCCCTGGCCATGATGGCGATCGTCGAGATCTTCAATCGCAAATCGATTTACGGCAAGGCGGTGGTTGCCACCTCGAACGACCGTGATGCGGCGTCCCTGATGGGCATCAACACCGGTGCCGTGATCACCTTTTCCTACGCCCTGTCGTCGGTGACGGCGGCGGTGGCGGGCGTGCTGGTGGCGCCGCTGACGCTGACCGGGGCCACCATGGGCTCGGTGCTGGGGCTGAAGGCTTTTGCCGTGGCCATCATCGGCGGTCTGACCTCTGGCGTCGGCGTGATTGTCGGCGGCCTGATCCTGGGCATTGCCGAGACCACCACAGGTTATTACATCTCCACCGGCTACAAGGATGTGCCGGGGCTGGTGTTGCTGTTGCTGGTGTTGGCGATCAAGCCGGCCGGGCTGTTCGGCAAGACGGCCATCAAGAAGGTCTGACGGATACAGGCAAGCATGAAAACCAAAAGCAAATCTTATTTCCTGATAGCGCTGGGTCTGGTGGCACTGGGCCTGTTCCCGGTGCTGGTGCCCAACCCCTATTACGTGCACCTGGTCGAAACCATCCTGATCTACGCCATCCTGCTGTTCGGCCTGGATATCGTGGTCGGCTACACCGGCCAGGTGTCGCTGGGGCATGCCGGCCTGTTCGGCGTCGGCTCCTACACCGCCGGTGTGCTGTTCTTCAAGCTGGGGCTGCCTATTTTCCTGACGCTGCCGGCGGCCATCGGCGTCACCGCCGTGTTCGGCGCGGTGCTGGCGCTGCCGGCCCTGCGCGTCACCGGTCCGTACCTGGCGATGGTGACGCTGGCCTTCGGCACCATCCTGCAGATTCTGATCAACGAGATGACGTTTCTGACCGAGGGCCCGATCGGCATCAAGGTCGCCAAGCCGCTGTTTTTCGGCCACAAACTGAACGAGGTCCAGTACTTCTACCTGGTTGCCGTGCTGATGGTGCTGGCGCTGGTGGTGGTGCACCGGATTTTGAAGTCGCACCTGGGGCGCGCTTTCGAAGCACTGCGCGACAGCCCGGTGGCCTGCGACTGCATGGGCGTTTCGGTCTACCGCTACAAGGTCTATGCGTTTGTCATCAGCGCTGGCCTGGCCGGTCTGGCCGGTGCGCTCTACACCTATTCGGAAGAGTACATCTCGCCCAATACCTACAACTTCGAGCTGACCATCATGTTCCTGCTGGCGGTCATCATGGGCGGGCGCAAGACCCGTTCCGGCGCCCTGATCGGTGCCGTGATCGTGGTGATGCTGCCCAGCCTGCTGTCGGACATCGAACTGTTTCGCAAGATCGCCAGCGTGCTGGCGCTGGCAGTTTGCGGCATGGCCGCCTACAACCTGTGGAAGAAAGTAAAAACGCTGCGCGAACTGGCGGTGCCGGTGCTGGCCACGGTGGCGATGGCGGCGTTTTCCTTCTGGCTGGAAAACATCACCGACTGGCGTCTCACCATTTTTGGCCTGATGACGCTGTTTGTGGTTTATTACCTGCAGGATGGCGTGGTCGGTTTTGCGCGTGATCTGTACCTGCGTTTTGCCAAGCCGGCGGCGCTGGCCCAGCGCGGCGCCGCTGGCGGCCAGGTGCGCGCGTGGACCACCCGCCACGCGGCAACTGGCAGCGCCAGCGCGGCGCTGCTCGATGCGCAGCAGGTGCTGATGCAGTTCGGCGGCCTGCGGGCGCTCAATCAGGTCGACCTGCGCGTGGCGCGCGGATCGATTCACGGCCTCATCGGACCCAACGGTTCGGGCAAGAGCACCATGATGAATGTACTGACCGGCATCTATCAGCCGACCGCCGGACAGGTCTTGTTCAACGGGCAGTCGGTGACCGGGCAAACGCCGTCCGCCATCGCCGTGTCGGGCATTGCGCGCACCTTCCAGAACGTGCAGTTGTTCGGCGAGTTGAGCGCCACCGACAACGTGCTGGTGGGTCTGCACCACACCTACAGGAGCAACATCCTGGACGTCATGCTGGGCACGCCGCGCTACCGGCGCGAAGACGCGGCGGCGCGCGAACAGGCGGCCAGCCTGCTGGGCTTTGTCGGCTTGACCGACATGAGCCTGGAGCAGGCGCGCAATCTGCCCTATGGCAAGCAGCGCATGCTGGAGATTGCCCGCGCCCTGGGCCTCAATCCCGAGTTGCTGCTGCTGGATGAACCGGCCGCCGGCCTGCCCCCCGCGGACCTGCCCGAGCTGATGAAGATGGTGCAGAAGATCCGCGATCACGGCATCACGGTGATCCTGATCGAACACCACATGGACGTGGTGATGGGGATCTCCGACACCGTGTCGGTACTCGACTTCGGCCAGAAAATTGCCGAGGGCAAGCCGGCCGATGTGCAGAACAACCCGGCCGTGATCGAGGCCTACCTGGGCAGCGGCGCCGACGCGCATTGATTGCAGAGAAGATTCATCATGCTCATCATTGAAAATCTACAAGCCGGTTATGGCAAGGTCCAGGTCCTGCACGGTGTTTCCATCCACGTGCCCAAGGGCAAAATCGTCACGCTGATCGGCTCCAACGGCGCCGGCAAGACCACCACCATGCGCGCCATCTCCGGCATGATCAAACCGGAGTCCGGCAAAGTCACACTGGCTGGTCAGGACATCACCGGGCTGGACTCGCACCAGATCGCCAAACGCGGCCTGGCCCATTCGCCGGAAGGCCGGCGTGTTTTCCCGACCTTGAGCGTGCTCGACAACATCCGCCTCGGGGCGTTTGTGCGCTACACCAACGCGCGGCCCAAGGGCGACGTCGAGTCCGATCTGCAAAAAGCGCTGGAGATGTTTCCGCGCCTCAAGGAACGCACGCACCAACTGGCCGGCACCTTGTCGGGCGGCGAGCAGCAAATGCTGGCGATGGCGCGCGCCGTCATGCTCAACCCGGAGGTGTTCCTGCTGGATGAGCCCTCCATGGGCCTGGCGCCGATTCTGGTGGAGGAGGTGTTTCACATCATCTCCCGGCTCAAGAGCCAGGGCGTCACCATGCTACTGGTGGAGCAATTCGCGGCGGCGGCGCTGAAGGTGGCGGACTATGGCTATGTGCTGGAGAACGGCCGCATTTCTGTGCACGGGCCGGCTGACAAGCTGAAGGACGATCCGGCCGTCAAGGCCGCATATCTGGGCGGATAGCGGCATATCGGAGTCGGCGGGGCTGGGGCGGATGCCGGGTGCTCATGCGCTTCGCTTCTTGAAATCGCCCCCGACATCCGCCCCAGCCCCGCCTTGCGTTGCGGCCCGCCCTGCCCTTTACTTTATAACGCCGCAGGCCAATCAGTACGAGTTGAGCCCAGGCTATCGAGCGAAATGGAACAGGACCCAGATCAGGGCTGCCAATTGAACAAAATTGATCGCCATGCCGGCAATATGAATACGGCGGAAATCGGTTGCGGCCGTTGCGTCGCCGCTCTCGATACGAATTCGCAGACCGTCCATGTGCGAGAGCACTGCTTTGCGGAGAAAGAGTGCCAGCGCGGTTATCGCAACCATGCCCGCCGAAAATGCCAGATGGCCAACCAGCGCGTAACTTATCGTCGCCACCGTGGCTGTCCACACTACCGCAATGTAGTAGGTATTGAAGAAGCCGCGAATAAAGCGCGAATCCATGGGTGTGTCATGTTTCAGAACCAGCAAGGGTAGCGAGCCCATAAAGAAATAGCCCATGCACATCAGCAGTGGAATGGTGGACAGCAGGGCAACGAGCATCGGATGTGGGCTTTGGCCAATAGTACAAGTTGCCAAATATTACCTGAATCGCCCCTTCGGGTGACCTGCCACGATCGGCACCCGCACCATGGTTGATGGCCAATGATTTTTCAAGGACCAGGGGCGCCGGCGCGCCTCTGGTCCTGTTACGCCTTGGCTGATGCGGTGCCTATTTGTAGAGCAGATGGGGCAACCACAAACCGATCGCCGGAAACATGTACAGCAGGAAGATCGCGAGCACCTGGATCGCCATGAACGGCAGCATGCCGGCGAAGATCTGGTTCAAGGTGACGTGTGGTGGGCTCACACCCTTGAGATAGAACGCCGCCATCGCCACCGGTGGACTCAGGAACGCGGTTTGCAAATTCAGTGCCACCAGCAGGCCGAAGAACAGCGGATCGACGCCGAATTTTGGCAACAACGGGATAAAGATCGGCATGAAGATGATGATGATCTCGGTCCACTCCAGCGGCCAGCCCAGGATGAAAATGATGAACTGCGAGAGCAGCATGAACTGCACCGGCGTCAGGCCCAGCGAGAGCACCCAGTTCTCGACGATCTGCTGTCCGCCCAGCAGGGCGAAGGCGGCGGAGAAGATGCTGGAGCCGACGAACAGCCAGCACACCATGGCGGTGGTCTTGCCGGTGAGGAAGGACGAATCCTTGAGGATCAAGCCCAGATCCTTCAATGTCGTCCAGGCCACGCCGGCCGGGCCGGCGTCGACCTCTTTCTCGCGCCAGTGGTTGATGAAGCGATAGATCGCCGCCAGCAGCAAGCCCCCCAGAGCGCCCACCGCGGCTGCCTCGGTCGGCGTGGCCAGACCCATCACGATGGAACCCAGCACCGCGAGGATCAGCAGCGCCAGCGGGAAGAACGAGGCCAGCAGCATCTTGAACACTTCGAGCCGCTGCCAGTTCCACATCAGGTACAAAACAACCAGCGCCGCGGCGCACAAACCCAGCATCACCCAGAACCAGGGTGGCGCCGGCAAACTCGGCGCCACGGCAGGTGCGGCGGCAGGCACGGCAGCAGCGGCCGACGTCTTGGCCGCCGGCAGGGCTGCAGTATCGGCCGGCAGTTGCGGCGCATTCGCGACCTTGGCTTCGTCGGTGGGAGGTTCGCTCAGTCCACCTTCGTTGTCATTTGCTGGCTCATTCACGTTGGACGTGAACGCGCTACCAGCCTCGACCAAGCCCGTGGTGTCGACCACCACGGGTGCGGTGGCAATCGAGTATGTCACTCCCAGTACCGCGGCGACGAACAACAGCGGCAGCAGCGTAATGATCAGTTGCCCCAGCACGCCCCGCCTGGCAACGCCGGCATCGGTGACCAGAGCGCGCACCAGTCCAAGCAAGGCATTGCGGCCGCACTGGGCCAGCGACTGTGCCAACGCCGGCAAGGCGACCAGTCGCTCGCTCTGGGGCAGCGGCGGCATCAGCGAGGGCTTCCACAGCGCCAGGACGATGATGTAGCCGACATACAGCCCGGCCAGCATGATGCCGGGGAAGAACGCGCCGGCATAGAGCTGCACTACCGACACCCCGGCCGTCGCGCCATAGAGGATCAGCAGCACCGAGGGCGGAATCAGGATGCCCAGCGTGCCCCCCGCAGTGATGGCGCCGGCCCCGATCTTGACGTTGTAGCCGGCCTTCAGCATGGCCGGGAAGGCCAGCAGCCCCATCAGCGTCACCACGGCGCCGACGATGCCGGTGGCGGTCGCGAAAATGGCGCAGGTCACGATGGTTGCCACCGCCAGCGAGCCCGGCACACGCGCCATGGCCAGGTGCAGCGCCTTGAACAGTTTGTCGATCAGCGCGGCGCGTTCCACCAAGTAACCCATGAACACAAACAGGGGCACCGCGATCAGCACGTCGTTGGACATGACGTAGTAGGCACGCTGCACCATCAAATCGAGGATCTGGCGCTCGGCCAGCGCCGGATTGACGCTGCGGTAGGCCAGCCAGCCGAAGAACACCCCCATGCCCATCAGGGTAAATGCCGTGGGAAAGCCCATCATGATGCCCACCACGATCAGCGCCAGCATCAAGAGGCCGTAGTGGCCATTGGTCATGTGGCCCCACGGCATCAGAACGGCGATGGGGATCAGGATCAGCGCAACCAGCGTAAAGCCGAACCACAATTCCTTGCGAATCTTCATTGGCCCTGCTCCTGCTTGATCACGAAGGCGTCGAGTTTCTGGATGTCTTCATCCTTCACATGGACCATGTCCTTGAGTTTTTCCACATCGACTTCCTGAACGTCCTGCGCGCGCGAAGGCCAGGCACCCTCCTTGATGCAAATCACACAGCGAATGATCTCGACGATGCCTTGCAGCAGCAGGAACGCTCCGGCGATCGGGATAACGGTCTTGAACGGATACACCGGTGGCCCATCCGAGGTGATGCTGGAATGCTCATGCATGGCCCAGGAATCACCGGCGAAGGTGTAGCCGGCCCAGGCCAGCGCAACGACACCAGGCATGAAGAACAGGATATAGAGCACCAGGTCGATGCTGGCCTGGGTGCGCGGTTGGAAGAAGCCATACAGCACGTCGCCGCGCACATGGCCGCTCTTCGCCAGCGTGTAGGCGCCCGCCATCATGAACAAGGTTCCGTAGGTCATCACCATGATGTCGAAGGCCCAGGAGTGCGGCTGGTCCAGCGCATAACGCGAGAACACTTCCCATGAGATCAACAAGGTGAGCGCGACGATGAGCCAGGAGAAAGTCTGACCGACAAAGGTACTGATCTTGTCGATCGTCAGGAGAAATTTTTGCATGTTCTTGCCCGCGTAAAAGATCAGCCACCCGAACCATGCCCGGATGGCTGATGAGCCGTTTAAATACCCCTTAAGCCTTGGCCGGCGCCGCCTTCTTGGCTCCAAAGTAATAGTTCAAGGCCATGCGACGGTTGATGACGGTGTCCTGCTCCCATTTCACCGCGCGCTCGGCAAAGGCAAATTGCGACGCCAGAACTTCCTTGAAGATCGGGTTTTCGGCCGATTTCTTGGCAATGATCGCGTCCCACAGCTTGAGCTGGTCCTGTAGCACGACATCCGGGGTCTTGTAGAACTTGACCTTGTCCTTGGTCTGCAATTCGATGTAATCCTTGGAATAGCGGTCAATCGATTTCCAGGACATATCGGCTGAAGCGGCTTCCACGGCGTTGGAAATGATGGCCTTCATCTTGGCCGGCAAGGCGTCGTACTTGGGCCGGTTGAACAGGATCTCGAACGTTTCGGCGCTCTGATGGAAGCTCTGCAGCATGCACACCTTGGAAACGTCGGGAAAGCCCAGCACCCGGTCCGAGGTGGCATTGTTGAACTCGGCGCCGTCGAGCAGGCCGCGGTCCATCGCCGGCACAATCTCGCCGCCCGGCAGCGCATTGACCGCCGCGCCCATGGCCGTGTACAAATCGACGGCCAGGCCGTTGGTGCGGAACTTCATGCCCTTGAGATCGGCGGTCTTGGTAATGGGTTTCTTGAACCAGCCAAACGGTTGCGTTGCCATCGGGCCATAAAGGAAATTCTTTACCGCACCCATGCCGATGGAAGCGTAGAGCTTGGCCATCAGTTCCTCGCCGCCACCGTACTTGTGCCAGGCCAGAATCATGTTGGCGTCCATGCCGAAGGCCGGCCCGGAACTCCACAGCGCCAGCGCATTCTGCTTGCCATAGTTGTAGCCCAGGACCCCGTGCCCACCGTCCAGCGTGCCCTTGGCCACCGCCTCCAGCAAACCAAAGGCCGGTACCACGGCACCGGCCGGCAGCACTTCAATCTTCAGATCGCCACCGGTCATGTCGTTGACCTTCCTGGCGAAGTCCTGCGCATACTCGTGAAAAATGTCCTTGGACGGCCAGGTGCTTTGCCAGCGCATTGAAATCGGTCCGGTCTGGGCCTTGGCGATCATCGGAGCAGACATGGTGCCAGCAGCCAGAGCAACGCCTTTGAGCAGGCTGCGGCGACGAGGATTCTTGCGATCGGTCATGATGGTTCTCCTGTGGTTGAAAGACAGCACCCCCATCATTCGCTTATAAAACCCTAGCGTATATAGGGTTTTCACCAACTGTGTGCCACCGCTGCCAGTACCGGACAGCCCTGATCATGCTTAGGGTCGCAACTGTGGCCGTACACACTGCCACGATCGGCACCCGCGCCAGGGTTGAAGGCAAATGACTTTTTAAGGAGTTGCGGCACAAAGTTTGGGTCAACTGCGCAGTGAAACCCGGAAAAACGCTAAGATTGACGTTTACGTAAACGTCAAGTCCGGAAGCCACACCATGACCGATCTGTCCGCCGAGTTCAAGTCCTTGGCCAATTACCGCCCTGTCAACAAAGTGCGTTTTGTGACAGCCGCCAGCCTGTTTGACGGTCATGACGCGGCCATCAACATCATGCGCCGCATCCTGATGAGCATGGGTGCCGAGGTGATTCACCTGGGGCACAACCGCAGCGTGGAAGAGGTGGTGACCGCCGCTCTGCAGGAAGACGCGCAAGGCATCGCCATCAGTTCCTACCAGGGCGGGCACGTCGAGTATTTCAAGTACATGGTGGACCTCCTCAAAGCGCGGGGCGGCGCCCATATCCAGGTTTTCGGCGGTGGCGGCGGCGTTATCGTGCCACCCGAAATCCGCGAGTTGCAGGCTTATGGCGTGGCCCGCATCTACAGCCCGGAAGACGGCCAGCGCATGGGTCTGGCCGGCATGATTGGCGAGATGGTGATGCGCTGCGACAAGGACTTGTCGGCCTACGCACCGGCCAAAATCAAGGCGATTCAAGGCCACGGCGAGATGAACTGGCGCGCCCTGGCGCAACTCATCACGGCGCTGGAGAATGAAAAGGCGGCCGGTGTCGCCAAGGGCGCGCCAGCCGCGTCATTCACCGCTTTGGTGGATGAAATCAGAACTTTGGCGTCGACCAAAAAAATACCGGTGCTGGGCATCACGGGCACCGGCGGCGCTGGCAAGTCGTCCCTGACCGATGAGCTGATACGGCGTCTGCGGCTGGACCAGAACGACAGCTTGCGCGTCGCGCTGATCAGCATTGACCCCTCAAGGCGCAAGACCGGTGGCGCACTGCTGGGCGACCGTATCCGCATGAACGCCATCAGCCCGTGGCGCCAAGGTCCGCGCGTGTTTATGCGCAGTCTGGCCACGCGCGACTTCGGTTCGGAAATCAGCGCCGCCTTGCCGGATGTGATTGCCGCCTGCAAGGTCGCCGGCTTCGACCTGATCCTGGTCGAGACCTCCGGCATCGGCCAGGGTGACGCGGCCATCGTGCCGCATGTGGACGTGCCCTTGTACGTGATGACGCCCGAGTTCGGCGCCGCCAGCCAGTTGGAAAAAATCGACATGCTGGACTTTGCCGAGTTTGTCGCCATCAACAAGTTCGACCGCAAGGGCGCGCTGGATGCCTTGCGCGATGTGGCCAAGCAGGTGCAGCGCAACAAGGAGGCGTTCACCACGCCCACCGAGCAGATGCCGGTGTTCGGCACCATGGCGGCGCGCTTCAACGACGACGGCGTCACGGCGCTCTATCAGGCGCTCAAGGTCCGTCTGGCGGCGCTAGGCCTGCGCCTGGCCGAGGGCAGTCTGCCGCCGGTGACGGTGCGCCACAGCACCAATCAAACACCGGTGGTGCCGGCGGCGCGCAGCCGCTATCTGGCCGAAATCGCCGACACCGTGCGCAGCTACAAAAAGCGCGCCCACGGCCAGGCCAAAATTGCGCGCGAAATCCAGCAACTGCGCGAAGCCGGCCGCATGCTCAAGCTCGACGACCCCAACAAGACCAATGCCCATCAGGCGGTGTTGGACCTGGCCGGCCAGCGCGAGGCGCAACTGGGTGCCGCCGAGCGCAAGCTGCTGGCGCAGTGGCCCAGCATGCAGGCGGCCTACGCTGGCGACGAGTACGTGGTCAAAATCCGCGACAAGGAAATCCGCACCGCGCTCACCACCAAGTCCCTCAGCGGCACCACCATCCGCAAGGTGGCGCTGCCGCAGTTCGAGGACCACGGCGAGATCCTGAAATGGCTGGCGCTGGACAATGTGCCGGGCAGCTACCCCTACACCGCCGGCACTTTTGCCTTCAAGCGCGAAGGGGAGGATCCGACCCGCATGTTCGCCGGCGAGGGCGATGCCTTCCGCACCAACACGCGCTTCAAATTGCTCAGCGCCGGCATGACGGCCAAGCGCCTGTCGACCGCTTTCGATTCGGTCACCCTGTACGGCAACGACCCCGATCCGCGGCCCGACATCTACGGCAAGATCGGCAACAGCGGGGTGAGCATCGCCACGCTGGACGACATGAAGGTGCTGTACGGCGGCTTCGATCTGTGCAGCCCCAGCACCTCGGTGTCGATGACCATCAACGGCCCGGCGCCCAGCATCCTGGCCATGTTCATGAACACCGCGATCGACCAGAACATCGACAAATTCAAGCAGGAGAACGGCCGTGAACCGACCGACACCGAGCTGGAAAAAATCCGGGAGTGGGTGCAGGAAAACGTGCGCGGCACGGTGCAGGCCGACATCCTGAAGGAAGACCAGGGCCAGAACACCTGCCTGTTCTCGACCGAATTCAGCCTGAAGGTGATGGGCGACATCGCCGAGTATTTTGTGCACAACCGGGTGCGCAATTTCTACTCGGTCTCGATCAGCGGCTACCACATTGCCGAGGCCGGCGCCAATCCGATTTCGCAACTGGCCTTCACGCTCAGCAACGGCTTCACTTTCGTCGAAGCCTACCTGGCGCGCGGCATGCACATCGACGACTTTGCGCCGAACCTGAGCTTCTTCTTCAGTAACGGCATGGATCCCGAGTACACCGTGATGGGCCGCGTGGCGCGGCGCATCTGGGCCGTCGCCATGAAGGAAAAATACGGTGCCAACGAGCGCAGCCAGAAGCTCAAATACCACATTCAGACCAGTGGCCGCAGCCTGCACGCACAAGAGATCCAGTTCAATGACATCCGCACCACCTTGCAAGCGCTGATCGCCATCTACGACAACTGCAACAGCCTGCATACCAACGCCTTCGACGAAGCCATCACCACGCCCACCGAAGACTCGGTGCGCCGCGCCATGGCGATCCAGCTCATCATCAACCGCGAATGGGGTCTGGCGAAAAACGAGAACCCGTCGCAGGGCGCCTTCATCATCGAGGAACTGACCGAGCTGCTGGAAGAGGCGGTGCTGCTGGAGTTCGAGCGCATCGCCGAGCGCGGCGGCGTGCTGGGCGCCATGGAAACCGGTTACCAGCGCGGCCGCATCCAGGACGAGTCCATGCACTACGAGATGCTCAAGCACACCGGCGAGCTGCCCATCATCGGCGTCAACACCTTCCGCAACCCGCATGGCGACGCCGTGCTGGACAAGCTGGAACTGGCCCGCTCCACCGACGAAGAAAAACAGAGCCAGCTCAAGCGCCTGGCCGACTTCCACGCGCGCCACGCGAATGAATCACCGGCCATGCTGAAACGCCTGCAGCAGGCGGTGATGGAAAACAAAAACGTGTTCGAGGTTCTGATAGACGCCGTGCGCGTCTGCTCGCTGGGCCAGATCACCAATGCCTTGTTCGAGGTGGGCGGGCAGTACCGGAGAAATATGTAAAACCTTGCGGGACAGATCAAGATTTGCATAGCAAATTTGCTCTGTCGCCAACACGAAACGGGATGTTGGAGGTTCACCTTGCGGGACAGATCTTTAGCTCTGTCCCCAACTCGAAACGGGACGTTTGTGTGGGCCGAGGACGCCGCAACCGGTGACTCCGCGAATGTCCCCCGCCCCTTGAGCCCATTGGATACTGCATTTTGGTCTACATGGCTGAAAATATAAAAAAGACGCGACTATTTGTTAAAGTTATTTAAAATAGTCGCATGAAACGCTATTTGGATGACCGCATTCGCCAAGATCTTCTGAAGAAAATGGTGGTGCTGACCGGCCCGCGCCAAGTCGGCAAGACGACTTTGAGCCAACAGTTGCTTGGTGAAGTTTCGGGTGGGCAGTACCTGAACTTTGATGTGGCGGCCCACCGGGCCGTGATTCAGGCGCAAAGCTGGCGCCAGAGTGCGCCGCTGCTGGTGTTTGACGAAATCCACAAGATGCGGGACTGGAAGAGCTGGCTCAAGGGGGTCTATGACGGCCGGGCACCGGGCCAGTCGGTGCTGGTGACGGGGAGTGCACGCATGGACACTTTCCGGCAAGCAGGCGAGTCACTGGCCGGGCGCTTCTTCAGCTTGCGCCTGCACCCGTTCTCGGTTCGCGAGTGGTGCGAGGCAACCCGGGCAGCACCCCACGCCGCACTTACGCATCTGCTCTCAAGGGGCGGCTTTCCGGAACCGGCCTTGGCCGACAGCGATGCCGACGCCCAGCGCTGGCGCAGCGACTACTTTTCCGGTCTGGTACGTGAGGATGTACTGGAGTTTTCGCGCCTGCAAGAGGTCAACGCCATGCGGCTGTTTGCCGAGATGTTGCGTTCACGGGTGGGCGCGCCGCTGTCCATTGCGTCTTTGGCGCGCGACCTGAACCTGTCGCCGGTGACGCTCGCCAAATACCTGGATATTCTTCAAGCTCTGTTCATCGTGTTCGTGGTCCGCCCCTGGCATCGCAACATTGCCCGTGCCACGCTACAGTCGCCCAAGGTCTACTTTTATGACACCGCTCTGGTGTTGGGCGATGACGGCGTCCGGTTCGAAAATCTGGTGGCCTGCCATCTGCTGAAGAACGTGCAATGGCAGCAAGACACACGAGGCGCTGCGGTTGACCTGCACTACATCCGCACCAAGGACGACGCCGAGGTGGACTTCTGCCTGAGCGCGGGTGATACCCTGACCCATCTGGTGGAGTGCAAGCTGTCTGCTGCCAAACCGCATCGCACCCTGACCCGGTTCGCCACCGAATGGCCGCAGGCGCAAGCCCTGCAACTGCTGCGCGAATGCAAGGCCGAGGCTGACATCGGTCGCCTGCAAATTCGGGACGCAGCGCTTTGGCTTGCGGCTTTGGAAGTATGAGAAGTACCCTTGCAAATTCAACATGCCCTATTGAATTTGTAAGACTGTTACTGGCCCGCTCCGCCGACGAAGAAAAGCAGAGCCAGCACCAGTGCCTGGCCGACTTCCACGCTCTGCACGCGAAGGAATCACCGGCCATGCTGAAACGCCTGCAGCAGGCGGTGATGGAGAACAAGAACGTGTTCGAGGTGCTGATCGACGCCGTGCGCGTCTGCTCGCTCGGTCAGATCACCAATGCGCTGTTTGAGGTGGGTGGGCAGTACCGGCGCAATATGTAGTCTGCATTTCTGATTTGGCCGCGTCCGCAACCAGTCAACTCTGCAAGTGGTAGGCCATGGATCTGTGCCGTTTGAGCGAGTGGCAAACCAAACAGTTGCTCAAACGCATGTGTGATGCCGATGCCATCGTGTTACGCGGGACTGGGAAGGCATCTGTCTATTTGCTGGGACCTGCCCAAGCGGGTTGATTTTTCGGATGAATCGGATGCATCTGGTGAATTTACGGGTGGTTTATGGGTGGTTTACGGATGCGCCATCCGATAGCGCACTCCATAACGGCTCTGATTCCAACTCGAAATGAATCCACTACAACGCACTCTGATTGAAAGAGCAGGCCATGACAATGGCTTTGCGTATGTGCTGCTGCCAGGGATTGGACTGCATGTGGCCCAACTCAGTGTCAGTTCAGCGGCCGAGCTTCGCTACCAAGTTGCCATTCAGTCGGCACAAGCCGCTTCAACCAGGCGCTGCCCTCTTTGAAGCGTTTCTGCGCGCCTTGACCCACCCTTTTAGCTTCCACAGAGCCAGGGGCAGAAAGCCCGCCAGCAGCCACAGCATCACCAGTAGCAGCAAGCCTGACCAGGTCGCGACCGGTGGGCCTTGGTAGATGGCATCAGGATCAGGTCCCATCCTGGCGTAGTCGAGTTCTCGGCGATACCAGCCTATGTAGTTGATGAAGACCAGGAAGGAAAGAATTGCCTGGGACCATGCGAAGTGTCCCCAATGCACCCCGCGCAGCAGGCCGATGAGGGATACGACCAAGCCAAGCGCCAGAAGACAGCACAAGGCGAGCCAGAACCAGGCGTTCTGCGGGGAAAACGAGGGGCGGCGCAGATCCCCCACTAGGGTGACCAGCGTCGGCAGCGTGACGACGTTGGTCAGAATCAATCCGATCAGCAGGTTGAGCCGATTCTTGCTGTCCACAAGCTCGGCCCGGCTGGGTACTTGTCTCAACCGCCTTTTTTGCAGCGCTTGCCCGGGTTTTTCTTGTTGTTGGTGGCGGTACCGCGCTCCAGGCTGCGCAGTTGTCCGCGGGGGGCGGTAAAGCACACGCCCTTGGGCGGCACGGGGCGGGGGGTAGCCTTGCGCTCGGCTTCGGTACGGAACTCTTTAGACATGCAATAACTCCATTGATTTAAGAAAACGAAACCCCGCGATTATCCCCGGACTGCGCGCTGGCCGCCTTTGGCCACCAGTTCCAGGTAAAACGAGGCCGCCCCTTCCTTGGCGGCGGCGTCGATCAAGGCGGTCAGGGTCGCAAAATGAACCACGCTGGCGGTTTCCGCGCTGCGGCCGAACTTGCAGTCAAAATCCCAGTAGTCGACGCCTTCGGGCAGCGGTTTGCGGCGCTCCCGTTTGACGTATTTGCGGATTTCGTGCTTGACGGCTTCCAGCACGCGGTCGGGGTGCTTGCCTTCGATGTTTAATAGGAATGTTTTCTTCACGGTATTCTCTGTTTGTGGGACAGACCTTTAGCTCTGTCCCCAACTGATTATCGCGACTGGCTCCAAATCCTGCGACTTTCTTTTTACAAAGCGTTTGCTTATGCCATTTTCCTCACTCGGTCTGTCGCCGGCCCTGTTGCGCGGCCTTGGCGACAAAGCTTATCCGGCGCCGACGCCGATCCAGCTGGCGGCCATTCCGGCCGCCTTGCAGGGGCGCGACCTGCTGGCCTGCGCCCAGACTGGCTCCGGCAAGACGGTGGCTTTTGCGCTGCCCCTGCTGCAACAACTGGAAGCGGCCCCCACGGAGCGGCCACGTCGCCTGCGCGCCCTGGTGCTGGTGCCGACGCGCGAACTCTCAACCCAGGTGGGCGAAGAGATTCGCAGCCTGGGAGCGCACCTGGCCAACGCCCCGAAGGTCTCGATCGTGTTCGGCGGTGTTTCCATCAACCCGCAACTGCTGCGTTTGCGCGGCGGCACCGATCTGGTGGTCGCCACGCCGGGGCGCCTGCTGGATCTGGTGGCGCACAACGCGCTGGATCTTTCCTCCGTGGCGACCCTGGTGCTGGACGAGGCCGACCGTCTGCTGGACCTGGGTTTTGCCGAAGAGCTGACGCGCATCCTGGCAACGCTGCCGGCGCGGCGCCAGAACCTGTTTTTCTCGGCCACTTTCCCGCCGGCGGTGCAGGCGCTGGCGCACCAGTTGTTGCACGATCCGCTGCGCATCACGGTGCCGCCCGAGCCCTCGACGCAGCCCGACATCCAGCAGCGCGCCATTGCCGTCGATGCGGGCCGGCGCACCCAGCTGCTGCGCCATTTGATACAACAAAACCATTGGAGCCGGGTACTGGTGTTTGTCGCCACCAAACACGCCGCCGAGATCGTTGCCGACAAATTGCGCAAGGCCCGCATCTATGCCGAACCTTTCCACGGCGAGTTGAGCCAGGGCAAGCGCACGCAGGTGCTGGCCGACTTCAAGGCCTCGCGCCTGAAAGTGGTGGTGGCCACCGATATGGCGGCGCGCGGCCTGGACATCGCGTTGTTGCCGGTGGTGGTGAACTACGACCTGCCGCGCTCGGCGCTGGACTACACGCACCGCATCGGGCGCACCGGCCGCGCCGGGGAGTCCGGCATCGCCCTGAGCTTTGTCAGTGCCGACAGCGAAGCGCATTTCCGTTTGATAGAAAAACGCCAGCATCTGAAGCTGGCACTGGAGCAGGTTGAGGGCTTCGAGCCGCTGCAAACCCTGGGCACGGCGGCGCCGACCACTGGCGGCGTCAAGGGCAAACGCCCCAGCAAGAAAGACCGGTTGCGGGCGGCTGCGGCGGTGGGCTCCTGAGCCGCCGCCAACCGGTCCATATTTGACCCAGGACAAGTCGGAGCCAGTCTGCAAGCGACGGATAGCCCTGCCGCCGATATACTCCGGGTAACTACTTACAGGAGTTTTCATGAGGTTTTTATCCATCGCGCTGGCCCTGCTTCTGGGCACTCTGGGCTTTGTTTCGTTCAGCGCCTCCGCCGCCGAAGCCAATCTGAAGACCGTTGCGGCGATCTACAAGGACAAGACGGCCCTGGCCGGCAAGACCATCAGTGCCCAGGGCAAGGTGGTGAAGGTCAACAACGGCATCATGGGGCGCAACTTCGTGCACGTGCAGGACGGCAGCGGCGACGCCAAAGCCGGCACCAACAACCTGGTTGTCACCAGCAAGCAAACGGCGGCGGTCGGCGATCAGGTCACCATTTCGGGTCTGGTCGTGATCAACCGGGACTTTGGCAGCGGCTATTCCTACCCCCTGCTGATCGAAGAGGCGACGGTTACCGTCAAAAAATAGGGGATAAGGGCTACAAGAGCCTTACCTTGACGCTCTTGCCCTTGACCTTGCCGGCGTTGAGTTTCTGCATCGCTTCCAGTGCAATATCGCGCTGCACCGCCACAAAGGTGGTGAACTCGGTCACATTGATCTTGCCGATCTGCTCGCGGCTGTAGCCGGCATCGGCGGTCAGCGCGCCCAGTACATCGCCGGGCCGGATTTTCTCCTTGCGGCCCCCCAGAATCTGCAGCGTGACCATCGGTGGCAGCAGTGGCCCATTGCCTGTGGGGGTCAGTTCGGCTAGCGGGTGCCAGACCGACTCATGGCTCTGGTACAGCTCGATCTTGCCGACCGAACCCATCTCGTTCATGCTGGCCAGGCTCAGGGCCAGGCCCGATTCGCCGGCGCGCCCGGTGCGTCCGATGCGGTGGATGTGCACTTCGGGGTCGGGCGTGATGTCGACATTGATGACGGCTTCCAGTTGCGTGATGTCCAGGCCGCGCGAGGCGACGTCGGTGGCCACCAGCACCGAGCAACTGCGGTTGGCGAACTGCGCCAGCACCTGGTCGCGCTCGCGCTGCTCCAGCTCGCCATACAGGGCCAGCGCGCTGAAACCCTGTGCTTGCAGGTAAGAAACCAACTCCTTGCAGCGCAGTTTGGTGTTGCAAAACGCCAGTGTGCTGGCCGGCCGGAAGTGATTCAGCAACAGCGCCACGGCTTCGAGCCGGTTGGCGCGCGTGACTTCATAAAAACGTTGCTCGATCAGGTTTTTGGCGTGCTGCGCCTCGACCTTGATGGTCAGCGGCTGGCGCATGAATTGCTGCGCCAGCTTCTCGATGCCTTCCGGGTAAGTGGCCGAAAACAGCAGCGTCTGGCGCGTTGCCGGGCATTGTTTGGCAACGGTGGCGATGTCGTCGAAGAAGCCCATGTCCAGCATGCGGTCGGCCTCGTCCAGCACCAGGGTGTTGAGCGCTTCCAGCGTCAGGTAGCCGCGCGCCAGATGGTCCATGACGCGCCCCGGCGTGCCGACCACGATGTGCGCGCCATGCTCCAGCGAGGCGCGCTGCCCGCGCAGCGCGACGCCGCCGCACAGGGTCACTAACTTGATGTTTTCTTCGGCGCGCGCCAGCCGGCGGATCTCGCTGCTGACCTGGTCCGCCAACTCGCGCGTCGGGCACAAGACCAGTGCCTGCACGGCAAAGCGGCGTGGGTTCAGCTTGTCCAGCAAGGCCAGGGCAAAGGCGGCGGTCTTGCCGCTGCCCGTTTTGGCCTGCGCAATCAGGTCTTTGCCGGCCAACGCAGCGGGCAGGCTGGCGGCCTGGATAGGCGTCATTTCCAGGTAGCCCAGTTGCACCAGGTTGGCCAGCGTGGCGGGGTTCAGGGGCAGGGTGGCGAAGCTGTTGCCGGCAGACGGCGTGGTGGCGGAAGCGGCGCTGCTGGCGGCTTTTTTTTCGGTGGTGCTCATGGGTCGATTATCCGTACAACCCGTTCTTGGGCAAAATGCGGCATGGACCACGCACACGACACCCAGCAACGCCTGACCGATCTGGAGATCAAGGCCAGCTTCAGCGAAGATTTACTCGACCAGTTGAACCAGGTCATCATCCGCCAGCAACAGCAAATCGACCTGCTGATACGCGAAATCTCCGACCTGAAACAGTCCGGCACCGACGGCGGCCTAGCCGCGCCGCGCAACCTGCGCGATGAAATGCCGCCGCATTACTGACACCCTGAGCCTGCCGCGTCAGGGCGCCATGGCGATCCTTTCTACAATCGAACGATCAGAGCCCGACAGACGGCAGTCGCCGCACCCCCAGACAGGCAGATCGCATGACCCAACTCCATATCTCCACCGCATTTGATTCCGGCGCCATCGAGGTGCTGAGCCTGGCCGACGCCAGCGACATCCAGCTCAACATCCGGCGCGACAACGCCAGCGAATTTGCCCAGTGGTTTCACTTTTCGCTACAGGGCGCGATGGGCCTGGCCGTGACGCTGCGCTTTCTCAACGCCGGCGCCTGCGCTTACCCGAAAGGCTGGCAGGGCTACCGGGTGGTGGCCAGTTACGACCGCCTGCACTGGTTTCGCATCGCCACCGAGTTTGACGGCACGCAAATGAGCGCCAGCCTCACACCCCAGACGCAATGCGTTTACTTTGCCTATTTCGAACCCTATTCGCTTGAGCGCCATCTGGACCTGATTGGCTCGGCGGCTGCGTCCGACTGCGTGACCGTGCAGCATCTGGGCCAGACGGTCGATGGCCGTGACCTGACGCTGCTGCGCATCACCGATGAGGGCAGCGCCACGGCGCTGGCGCAGAAGAAAAAAATCTGGTTGATCGCCCGCCAACATCCCGGCGAAGCGATGGCCGAGTGGTTTGTCGAAGGCTTTCTGGAACGCTTGCTGGACGGCGACGACCCGGTGGCGCGCGTGCTGCTGGCCCAATGCGTTTTTTATGTGGTGCCCAATATGAACCCGGATGGTGCCCTGCGTGGCAACCTGCGCACCAACGCGGCCGGTGCCAACCTGAACCGCGAGTGGCAAAACCCCAGCGTCGAGAAGTCGCCCGAAGTCTTCTGGGTGCGCCAGAAGATGCAAGAGACCGGCGTCGATCTGGGCCTGGACGCCCATGGCGACGAGGGCCTGCCGTACAACTTCTGCGTCGGCACCGAGGGCACCCCCGGCTACACGCCGCGCCGCGAGGCGCTCGAGTCCAGCTTCAAGACCGCCTGGCGGCAAACCTGCCCCGATTTTCAAACCACGCAAGGTTATGCCCGCGCCCAGCCGGGCCAGGCCAACATGACGCTGGCCACCAACTGGGTCGGGCAGAATTTCGATTGCCTGGCTTTCACCATCGAAATGCCGTTCAAGGACAACGCCGATTTGCCCGATGCGGTGGCGGGCTGGAGCGGTGAGCGCTCGCGCAAGCTGGGAGCCAGCGTGCTGTTGCCGATTCTGGCGGTATTGGAACAATTGAGGTAGCGCCATGACAGACTCCAGCAACAAGCCCACGTTTCGTCGCGCTGCGCCGCCAAAGCCACGCGCCCCCATTCCGGCCGGGCAGACCAATACCGCCGCCATCGGCCCCAACGGTACCCTGCGCCTGAACAAGCGCATGGCCGAGCTGGGGCTGGCGTCGCGCCGCGAGGCCGACGAGTGGATCGCCAAGGGTTGGGTCAAGGTCAATGGCGAGGTTGCCACCATGGGCATGCAGGTGAAACCCGATGTGCGCATCGAAATAGCCAAGCAGGCTATAGGAGCACAGGCCAATCAGGTGACGATTTTGCTGAACAAGCCGATGGGCCTTGTGAGCGGCCAGGCCGAGGACGGCCACCTGCCGGCCATCACCTTGATCCAGCCGCAAAACCGCTGGGCCGAGGACAACGCGCGCTTCTTCTTTCACCCCCGGCAATTGCAAAGCCTGGTGCCGGCCGGGCGGCTCGACATCGATTCGATCGGCCTGCTGGTGCTGACCCAGGACGGCCGGGTGGCGCGCCAGTTGATCGGCGAAGACTCGGTGATGGAAAAGGAATACCTGGTGCGGGTCAGCTACACCGGCTTCAGCGAGCCCGATGGTCAGCCGGACCGGCTGTTGCAGATCAACGATGGCGATCCGGTGAGCTCCAACGTGCAGGCCATTTTTCCGGCCGCCGGCCTGGAAAAATTGCGCCATGGTTTGAGCCTGGACGGCCAGGCCCTGAAACCGGCCAAGGTAACGTGGCAAAACCCGGAGCAGTTGCGCGTCGTGCTGACGGAAGGAAAGAAGCGCCAGATCCGCCGCATGTGCGAGCTGGTGGGCCTGAAAGTAGTGGGCCTGAAACGCGTGCGCATCGGCAACGTGATGCTGGGCAACCTGCCGCTGGGCCAGTGGCGCTATCTGGCGCCGCATGAACACTTCTGAAACTTTGTGGGACAGACCGCAGCTACGCGAGCCAGCTCTGTCCCCAACCGTTCAAGGGGCTGAATCTCAACTTTGGATCATTATTGATGTTTCCGGAATTCACGACACCGTTGCACAAAGACGGACCCGGTGTTGTCATTGCGGGCCTGACCCGCAATCCATGGATGCCGGATCAAGTCCGGCATGACAGTATCTCCTTTTGTGTTCGTCATGATTTATGAAAACCTCATTAGCATGAAAAATTCGAGTTCGAAATACATCTCCTGGGCCGCTCTGCTGGTTGGTGCGGCGTTACCGCTGGCTCAAGTGCAGGCGCAGCCCGCCACGGTCAATGCCATCTGCAGCACCGACCAGCTCTGGTGCGAGCGGGCGGCGCAGGAATTTAGCCGCGGCACTGGGATCAAGGTGCTGCAATCGCACAAGGCCACCGGCGAGGCGGCGGCCCAGTTGCGCGCCGAGGCGGCCAATCCCAAAACCGACATCTGGTGGGGCGGCACCGGCGACCCTTACCTGCAAGCCGCTGAACTGGGCTTGCTGGAACCCTACCGCCCCAGCTACCTGAACGACTTGCATGGCTGGAGCGTGCGCCAGTACGCCATGACCCAGAACATGGTGGGCGGCTTCTACACCTCGGCCATCGGCTTCGGCTGGAACACCGAACTGCTGCGGAAAAAGAAGCTGCCGGAACCCCGGTGCTGGTCCGACATGATCCGGCCCGAATACAAGGGCGACATCGAGATTTCCCACCCCGCCTCCAGCGGAACCGCCTACACCATCCTGGCCGGGCTGGTGCAGTTGATGGGGGAGGAGCCGGCCTTCGACTACATGAAGAAGCTGCACAAGAACATCAGCAACTACACCCGCAGCGGCCAGGCGCAGGCGCCCAACGTGGCCAAGGGCGAGGTCGCCATCGGCATCAGCTTCATCTTCGGTTTTGACGGTTGGCGGCACAACAAGTACCCGGTCAAAACGGTCGCGCCCTGCGAGGGCACCAGCTACGAAGTGGGCGGCATTGCGATGGTCAAGGGCCAGCGCAACAAGGACGCCGCCAAGCGCTATTACGACTGGTTGATGAGCCCGCAGGGACAGGCCATAGGCGCCCAGGTCAACAGTTTGCAGGTGCCGGCCAACAAGACCTTCAAGCCCGATCCGAAAATTCCGCAGCTCGATTCGGTGCGCCTGATCAAGTACGACTTTGAAAAATACGGCAAGGCGGCCGAGCGCCGCCGTCTGCTGGAGCGCTGGACCAAAGAGGTCGAGTCGCTGCCGCGCTAGCAGCGGCGCCAAAGCGTATGAGTAAGCCGCCCGCCAGGAATCCGCTGCGCCATCTGCGACCGAGCGACCTCCGGGCCGTGGCGCAGTTGGCCACCCAGGCTACGGCGGGTGTAGCGCGCATGGCCGAGGGCGTGCACCAGTCGGTCTGGAACAGCCTGGGCGTGCCGGGTGGCAAGGCACCGGGGCAGACCCGTGGCTTGACCGGCCTGGTTTACCAAAGCGTGCAGGGCGTCACGCAACTGGTGGGCCAGGGGCTGGACAGGCTGTTTGCCGGGCTGCAACCTTTTTTCGAGCGCGTGGAGCAGGAGCCGCCCGGTACACCGGAGCGCGAAGCGGTGCTGGCTGCGCTCAACGGCGTGCTGGGGGACCGCTTGTTGGCCAGCCGCAACCCGCTGGCCACACCCATGACGTTGCGCTACCAGGGCCAGGCGCTGAACTGGCAAGCGCTGCCGCCCCTGCCGGCGGCGAGCGGCAAGGTGCTGCTGCTGATTCATGGTTTGTGCATGAACGATCTGCAATGGCAGAGCCGGGCGCAGGACGGAGCCATCGATCACGGCGCGGCGCTGGCGTCGGCCTTGGGCTACACGCCGGTCTATTTGCGCTACAACTCGGGCTTGCACACCTCGCAAATGGGGCATGAACTGGCGCAGCATTTGGAGCAACTGGTCGACCACTGGCCGACACCGGTAACCGAGATCACGGTGCTGGCGCACAGCATGGGCGGCTTGCTGACGCGCGGCGCTTGCCACTACGCCAGGGAACAAGGTTTGCGCTGGCCCGCCTATTTGAAAAACATCGTGTTTCTGGGCACGCCGCACCATGGCGCGCCGCTGGAGCGCGCCGGCAACTGGATCGACGTCATCCTGGGCAGCACGCCTTACAGCCGGCCGTTCGCGAAGCTGGGCCAGTTGCGCAGCGCCGGCATCACCGATCTGCGCTATGGCCATGTGCTGGACGTCGATTGGCAAGGCCACGATCGCTTTCAGCGCCGACCCGACCAGCGGCAGGTTCTGCCCTTGCCGCAGGGCGTGGCCTGCTACGCCGTCGCCGCCACCCTGGCCGCCAAACGCAGCTTGCTGGCGGACCGCCTGCTGGGCGACGGCCTGGTGCCGCTGCCCAGCGCACTGGGCCAGCACATGGACCCGCGGCGCACGCTGGCCTTCGCCAAGTCGGCGCAGTGGATCGCCTACCGCACTGGCCACATGGCCTTGCTGGGCAGCCCCGAGGTGACGCGCCAGTTGCTGCTGTGGCTGACGCCGGCGCCGAAGTGACTTCTTGCCGCCTCTTGCCGGGCCAGGCGAGTGCTTGCGCCTTGTGCCGCGGTGCCGGCGGCGGTGCTTGCGGAACTGCTTAGGGAGCAGCGGGCGGGACCTGGCAGGCGGCCATGAAGCGCTTGGCGTTGGCCTGCACCTGGCTGGCCTCCATGCCCGGCTGATACAGCGCCGAGCCGATGCCAAAACCGTTGGCGCCGGCGGCCAGGTAGCTGCTCATGTTGTCCGGCGTGATACCGCCCACCGGCAGCAGCCGCGCACTTTTGGGCAGCACGGCGCGCAGCGCCCGCAGCACCGCCGGGCTGATCATTTCGGCCGGAAACAGTTTCAGTCCACTGGCGCCCGCCTCCAGGGCCGCAAAAGCTTCGCTGGGCGTCATCACGCCGGGCAGGCATAGCAGCCCCAGGCGGACCGCCTCGCGCACCACCGCCGGATTGAAATTGGGGGAGACGATCAACTGGCCGCCGGCGCCATGAACCTGGCGCACGTCTTCCGGCGTGAGCACGGTACCGGCACCGACCAGCGCTTGCGGAAAGGCGCTGGCCAGCGTCGCGATGCTGGTCAGCGGATCGGGTGAGTTGAGCGGCACTTCGATCAGGTGCCAGCCGGTGTTGTTCAGCGCGGTGCCTATCGTCAGTGCGTCGTGCGCCGGCAGGCCGCGCAGAATGGCGACCAGGGGCACGTGACGCAGTGCGGCTTCAAATTTTTGCAGTGAGTTCATGATGTTTTCAATTGGGTCGGGCGAGTGTCTGCGCGATCGCCCAGAGACCGGTCCAGGTCGCCTGGGCACCCAGGCATTGCGCCGCCACGCCGCGCAGGGCCAAGGCTGTCTGGTAGCGTTGCGTCAAGGTTGTCGAGCCTATCACCACCACGCTGCTGCCCGCCGCCAGCGGCTGGGCCCGCAGTTCCTCGCCGATCACCAGGCCTGACAGGTAGCTGGGCAGGGCCGTGGCCGGCAGCCGGTCGAACAGCGACAGGGTGCGGGCGCTGAACGCAGTTTGCAGCAAGCTGTTGCCGCGCAGTGCCAGCGCCACGCCTTGCTCGAAGGCCGCGTCGTCGAATTCAGTATCGCCGGAGGGCAGGGTGCGCGACAAAATGGAATGCTGGCGCAGCAGGGCGAAAAACTCGCCGGTCATGAAGGTGCGGAAGGACTGGATGCGACCGGCGCGCACTTGCACCCATTTGCTGTGGGTACCCGGCAACACCAGCAGCGCATCCTGCAAGCCCAGCAGTTGCAGGGCGCCAAAAATCTGCGTTTCCTCGCCTCGCATGACATCCGGAATGCGCTCCAGTCTCTTGACATCCGGAATGCCGTCCATTTCACAGCAAAGCCCCGGCACGATGGCGATGCGGCCCGGCTCCACCCAGGCCAGTTTGGCGGCGATTTCGGCGAATCCGGCCGGACAGGCGCAGTAGGGGGCTTCCAGCCAGCCCTGGCGGCTGCCGACCATGCCCGACATCAGGCACAGCGCATCGGGCGCTTGCATCCAGTCGCCAAAGCAGGCTTCGAAAACGGCAGGGAATTCACCGGCTGCCAGCGTCAGGATGCCACGGCCAAATGAACGCTCTTCCAAGGCCTTGCCTTGGGCGTCAAGCCGGGCACCGCGCAGCGAAGACGTGCCCCAGTCGAGCGCCAGCATCATGGCTGCCCCCACGCTGGGCATCCGTTCAGCGCTTTAGGCCTTTGAGGGCGTCCGCCGGGTAGCTGGGTTGCCGGCAATCCTCGATGTACTGCTCGATGATGGCCTTGAAGGAGGCGTCCGGCCGCAGCCCCAGTGCCAGGGCCCGCTGCGCCGTCGAACCGCGGGGCCAGTTGGCGACGATGCCGGCGATGCGTGCGTCGGGCTCGAAGCGGACCCGTTGCCGCACCTCGGGGCCGGCCACCTCCTCCAGCGCCTGCAGCATGTCAGCGACGCGCACATTGAGTCCCGGCAGATTCAGCGCCAGGCGCCCGCCCATGGCTTCCCGGCTGGCCTCGAACACGGTCAGCAAGCCCTGCACGGTATTGGCCGGGGACGACACCGGGTGCCTGACCTCGGGCGAGACCGGGCAGGTGGTTTCCACTCCCGCCAGCGGCTCACGGATGATGCCGCTGAAAAACGACGAAGCCGCGCCATTGGGCTTGCCGGGGCGCACCGCGACCGTCATCAGGCGTGCCGAGCGGCCGTCGATGAAGCCCTTGCGCGTGTAGTCGGCAATCAGGTATTCGCACATCAGCTTGTGGGTACCGTACGAGGTCTGCGGCGACGGCAAGGTGTTGTCGCCCACCAAGTCGGGCAGCGGGTTGGCGGCGTCCGGCCCGAACACCGCCACCGAACTGGCGAACACCAGGCGCGGCACGTTGCCGGCCTGGCGCAAGCCCTCCAGCAGGGCCCGCGTGCTGTCCAGGTTGGAGCGAAGGCCCAGCTCGAAATCGAGTTCGCATTCGCCCGAGACCGCCGAGGCCAGGTGGAAGATGGCGTCGAAGCCGCTGGCAAACAGTTCGGCTTGCTGCAACAGGGGCCCGGTGTAAACCTGCACCCGCGGGTCGGCGCTCAGGTCGGCCGGCGGCGGGAACAGATCGGCAATGCTGAGTTGGCCGATGGACTGGCCAGCCAGTTGTCCTTGCTTGAGCAGTTGGCGCGCCAGACGCGCGCCGACAAAACCGGCGCCGCCGGTGACGAGTATTTTCATGACGGAATCCTTCGGGTCAGTGATTGTCGCGCGGAATGAAGGCTTCGCGCTGGCCGACCAGAAAGTCCAGGTCGGCCCCTTCGTCGGCCTGCAGCACGTGCTCGATGTAGAGCTTCCAGTAGCCCGAGGTCATGGGTGGCTTGGGCGCCCTCCAGAGGGCCAGGCGGCGCGCCAGTTCCTGGTCCGTCACGTGCAACTGGATCTTGCGATTGGGCACATCGAGTTCGATGATGTCGCCGTTTTGCACCACCGCCAGCGGGCCGCCGGCGGCCGCTTCGGGTGCCACGTGCAACACCACGGTGCCGTAGGCGGTGCCGCTCATGCGACCGTCGCAGATGCGCACCATGTCGGTAATGCCTTTGCGCAGGATCTTGGGCGGCAGCGGCATGTTGCTCACCTCGGCCATGCCGGGGTAGCCCTTGGGGCCGCAGTTCTTCAGCACCATGACGCAGGTCTCGTCGATGTCCAGATTCTCGTCATCGATGCGGGCGTGGAAGTCCTCGATGTTTTCGAACACCACGGCCCGCCCCTTGTGGATCGTCAGTTCCGGCGTTGCCGCGCTGGGCTTGATGATGGCGCCACGCGGTGCCAGATTGCCGCGCAGCACCGCGATGCCGGCCTTGTCCTTGAACGGTGCATTGAACGGCTTGATGACGCGCGGGTCGTAATTCTTGGCGTCGGCAATGTTCTCTCCCACCGTCTTGCCGTTGGCCGTGACGATCCCGGTGTGCAGCAAGTGCTGGATTTCCTTCATCACCACCGGCAGGCCGCCGGCATAACAGAAGTCCTCCATCAAGTGCTCGCCCGAGGGCTGCAGGTTGACCAGACAGGGCAGCTCGCTGGCCAGGCGGTCAAAGTCTTCGATCTGAAGTTTCACGCCAAGCCGGGTCGCCATCGCGATCAGGTGAATCACGGCATTGGTCGAGCCGCCAATGGCGGCCAGGGTTTTGATGGCATTCTCAAACGCTTCACGGGTCAGAACCTTGGAGAGTTTCTGGTCCTCGTGCACCATCTCCACGGCACGCCGGCCGACCATGCGCGCCAGCACGTTGCGCCGGCCATCGACCGCCGGGTAGGCCGCATTGCCGGGCAGACCCAGGCCCAGGGCCTCGACCATGCAAGCCATGGTGCTGGCGGTGCCCATGGTCATGCAGTGGCCGTGGCTGCGGCTCATGCAGCTTTCGGCCTCCAGGAATTCCTCCAGCTTGAGGGTGCCAGCGCGGACCTGCTCGCTCATGCTCCAGACCCCGGTGCCGGAGCCCAGCTCCTGGCCGCGCCATTTGCCGTTGAGCATGGGGCCGCCGCTCAAGCCGATGGTGGGCAGGTCGACGCTGGCCGCGCCCATCACCAGCGAGGGCGTGGTCTTGTCGCAGCCCATCAGCAGCACCACGCCGTCCATCGGATTGCCGCGAATGCTTTCTTCCACGTCCATGCTGGCCAGATTGCGGTACAGCATGGCGGTCGGGCGCAGCAAGGTCTCGCCCAGCGACATGACCGGAAATTCCAGCGGAAAGCCGCCGGCTTCGTAGACGCCGATCTTGACCTGCTCGGCCAGCGTGCGGAAGTGCGAGTTGCAGGGCGTGAATTCGCTGAAGGTGTTGCAGATGCCGATCACCGGCCGGCCGTCGAACTGGTCGTCCGGAACGCCCTTGCCCTTGAGCCAGCTGCGATAGACAAAACCGTCGCGGTCCTGGCGGCCGAACCACTGCTGGCTGCGGAGTTCTTCGGGCTTCTTTCGGGGTTTGCTTGAATTGGTCATACGAAAATAGCTTCAATGGATAAACGTATTATCATCATACGATAGTGGCTGTGGGTCGGTGAAAACCCTAGCATGGAAATGTATTTTATCGTCATATGATAGTAATTGAAAATGATTAAACGACATGATTAAGAATGTGCATGGCAATACGGTTGATCGCCTCGGAGAGGCCATCGTCGCCGGGCTTTACGGCGTCGGCGCGTCGTTTCCACCGGAGCCCTTGCTGGGTGCCGAGCTGGGCGTCAGTCGTACCGTGGTGCGTGAAGCCGTCAAGTCGCTGATCGCCAAGGGCCTGGTTACCAGCGGCCCCAAGGTCGGCACCCGGGTGCTGTCGGAAGAGCACTGGAACTGGTTCGATCCGGACGTGATTGCCTGGCAATCGAAAGCCGGCCTGACGCCTGAATTCCTGCGCGATCTGCAGGATTTGCGCCGCGTGGTCGAACCGGCCGCGGTGCGGCTGGCAGCCCAGCGCGCCACCGCGGAGGATATTGCCGGCATCGAGGCCGCCTTCGAAGGCATGAAACGCGCGGTCAAGGAGGGTGGCGACTATGTGACGCACGACTTGCGCTTTCATCAGGGCTTGCTGCGCTCCTCTCGCAACCGCATGCTGATCCAGATGAGCAAGGCACTGGCGGCGCTGCTGCGTACCAGCTTCGAGCTGTCCAATTCCAAGAAAGGCGCCCCCGCGAAATCCATTCCCTTGCATCAAGCCGTGCTGGATGCAGTGATTGCGCGTAACCCGGCCAAGGCCGAGAAGGCAATCCTGGTCCTGATCGACGGCGCGCATCAGGATATCGAGCAAATATTGGCATCGCGTCGTCATTTACCCCGGCTGAGTGCGCCGGCATCGGTGCTCAAGGCGGCCGTGGCCGCCTAGCAAGCGGCCACGGACTGAACGCAGTAGCAGGTGCTTTGTCGGATCGACGTCCGGATTGATTCCGCTTATAAATGTGAACTGAAAAAGAAGGGCAACGCATGGCATCGGTGCAGATTCGAGGGATACAAAAGTACTTTGGCTCGACGCAGGTCATCTGTGGCGTTGACATTGATATTGAAGACGGTCAATTCGCCGTCCTGGTGGGGCCTTCCGGTTGCGGCAAGTCGACTCTGCTGCGCATGCTCGCTGGTCTGGAAGAGATCACGCAGGGCGAAATCCTGATCGGCGGCAAGGTCGTCAACAATATTCCGCCCAAGGGGCGTGACATCGCCATGGTGTTCCAGAACTATGCCCTCTATCCGCACATGACGGTGCGTGAGAACATGGCGTTCGCGCTCGAGCTGGCCAAGCAGGACAAGGCCAGGATCGCCGACAAAGTCGCTCGCGCCGCTGATATCCTGGCACTGGGGGCACTGCTGGACCGCTACCCGCGCCAGCTCTCGGGCGGCCAGCGCCAGCGCGTCGCCATGGGACGCGCCATCGTGCGCGATCCCCAGGTGTTTTTGTTCGACGAGCCGCTCTCCAATCTGGACGCCAAACTGCGCGTGGCGATGCGCAGCGAGATCAAGGAGTTGCACCAGCGCCTGAAGACGACATCGGTTTATGTCACCCACGACCAGATCGAGGCGATGACGATGGGCGACAAGATCGTCGTCATGCGCGACGGCCGGATCGAGCAGACCGGCAGCCCGTTGGACCTGTACGACCACCCGGCCAACCAGTTTGTCGCCGGCTTCATCGGCTCGCCGGCCATGAACTTTTTGCCCGGCAAGCTCAGACGCTCCAGCGGCGCTGTGCGGGTCGAGCTGGGCGACGGCACCCAGCTCGACGCGCCGCCGGGTTCCGGCGGAGAGGATGGCCAGCCGGTGATCTTCGGCACCCGGCCCGAGCATTTGACGCTGGTTGACGCCGGCGGCATTCCGGCCCAAGTGGTCGTGATGGAGCCGACCGGCATGGATACCTTCATCGCCTGCCGCCACGAGGGCGTGGATCTCTCCGCGGTATTCCGTGAACGGCACGATTTCGCCCCCGGCAGCACCATCCATCTGCTGCCCGACCTGCAACGCACGCACCTGTTCGACGCCGGCACCGGCCAGCGTCTTGCTGCCTGAAGTTTCTCGCCACCCTAACCTCGATTTAACACAGAAGGAGACTCGCAATGACTCAGTTCAACCGTCGTAAATTCCTTGAAGGCTCGGCCGGTATCGCCGCTGCCGCCACACTCGGCGCCGGCAGCGCCGTCTGGGCGCCGGCAGTCCATGCGCAGGCGCTGGCCTTTAAACCCGAAAAAGGCGCCAAGCTGCGCGTGCTGCGCTGGAGCCGCTTCGTGCAGGGCGACATCGACGCCTACATGGCCAACGTGAAGAAGTTCACCGAGAAGACCGGCGTCGAGGTTCGCGTCGACAACGAAGGCTGGGAAGACGTGCGCCCGAAGGCTGCGGTGGCCGCCAACACCGGCGCCGGCCCGGACATCATCCTGTCGACCAACGACGACGCCAACCTGTACCCCGAGAAGCTGCTCGACGTGACCGATCTGGCCGAATACCTGGGCAAAAAATACGGCGGCTGGTACCCGGCGGTGGAGGCCTACCTGCAAGCCCGACGGCAAGAAGTGGATCGGCCTCGGACTAGGCGCTGCAGGCTCCTACATGGTCTATCGCCAGAGCCAGGTCAAGGCCGCTGGTTTCGACAGCTTTCCCGAAGGACACTGCCGGCTTCCTGGCGATGTTCAAGGCGCTGCACGCCAAGGGCACGCCAGGCGGAATGGCGCTGGGCAACGCAACCGGCGACGGCCTGTGGTGCAACTGGCTGGTTTGGTCGCACGGCGGCATGCTGGTCGACAAGAACAACAAGGTGGTCATCGACAGCGCCGAGACGCTCAAGGCGCTTGAGTACGGCAAGGAGTTGTACGCCACCTTCATTCCCGGTACCCTGTCCTGGCTGGACCCGAACAACAACAAGGCCTTCCTGGACGGCCAGATCAGCGTCACCAACAACGGCATCTCGATCTACTACGCTGCCAAGAACGCGACCGATCCCAAGGTCAAGGAGATGGCTGCCGACATCAACCACGCGGCGTTCCCGGTCGGACCCGTGGGCGTGCCGACCGAGTCGCACCTGTTCTTCAACCAGATGATCATGAAGTACACCAAGTTCCCGAACGCCGCCAAGGAGTTCCTGCGCTTCATGATGGAGCAGGAGCAGTTCGACGCCTGGCTGACCGGGGCCGGCGGCTACATCGCACAACCGCTGCGCGCCTACGAGAAGTCGCCGATCTGGACCATCGACCCGAAGAACACGCCGTATCGCGACGGCGTGAAGAACATGCGCCCCGCAGGCTACGCGGGCAAGCTGGGCTACGCCTCGGCGGGCGCCGGCGCCGACTTCATCGTGGTGAACATGGTGGCCGAGGCGGTGAGCGGCTCCAAGACGCCCAAGGAAGCGATGGAGCGTGCCCAGAAGCGCGCCGAGCGCTACTACAAGGTCTGAGCGCTGTTTGAATGCCGACGAGGTCGCACCCATGCTAGAGAAACTACAGAACAGCCGCAACGGGCTTGGCCTCATCTTCATGCTTCCGGCAGTGTTGCTGCTGTTGCTGTTCCTGACCTATCCGCTGGGACTCGGGCATCTGGCTGGGCTTCACCGACGCCAAGATCGGACGCCCGGGCGAGTGGATCGGCATCGAGAACTACGTTTACCTCGCCACCGACAGCGTCACGCAACTGGCGCTGTTCAACACGCTGTTCTATACGACAGTGGCGAGCGTGGCCAAGTTCTTTCTCGGCCTCTGGCTGGCGCTGCTGCTGAACAAAAATATCCGCTTCAAGACCTTCTTTCGCGCCGTCATCCTGCTGCCCTACATCGTGCCGACGGCGCTGTCGGCGATCGCGTTCTGGTGGATCTCGACTCGCAGTTTTCCATCATCAGCTGGGTGCTGGTGAAGATGGGCGTGATCGACAGCTACATCGATTTCCTCGGCAACCCGTGGAATGCGCGTTTCTCGGTGATCGCGGCCAACGTCTGGCGCGGCGTGCCCTTCGTCGCGATCACGCTGCTGGCCGGCTTGCAGACGATTTCGCCCTCGTACTACGAAGCCTCTGCCATCGACGGCGCGACGCCCTGGCAGCAGTTCCGCCATGTCACGCTGCCGCTGCTGACACCCATCATCGCGGTGGTGATGACGTTTTCGGTGTTGTTCACCTTCACCGACTTCCAGCTGATTTACGTCATCACCCGCGGCGGCCCGCTCAACGCCACGCACCTGATGGCCACGTTGGCGTTCCAGCGCGCGATCACCGGCGGCGCGCTCGGTGAAGGCGCCGCCATCTCGATCGCGATGGTGCCATTCCTGCTGGCCGCCATCATGTTCAGTTACTTCGGCCTGCAGCGCCGCACCTGGCAACAAGGCGGAGCGGACAAATGAGCATGGACAAAAACACCGACACGGTCGGCATGAGCTTTCTGGATTCCACGCCGCGCAAGCTGGTCACGGTCTACCTGCCGCTGATCATCTTCCTGTTCGTGCTGCTGTTTCCGTTCTACTGGATGGCGATCACCGCGTTCAAGCCGGACAACGAGCTGCTCTCGCGTGACGGCAATCCGTTCTGGATCATCGCGCCTACCCTTGCGCATGTGAAAAAACTGCTGTTCGACACCGCCTACCCGCAGTGGATGTGGAACACCGTGCTGGTCTCGGTGGTCTCGACCTTCTTCTCCCTGGGGGCCTCGGTGATGGCGGCCTACGCGATCGAGCGGCTGCGCTTTTCCGGTGCCAAACATGTGGGCCTGGGCATCTTTTTGGCCTACCTGGTGCCACCGTCCATCCTGTTCATTCCGCTGGCATCGGTGGTGTTTCAACTCGGACTGTTTGACACGCGCCTGGCCTTGATCCTGACTTACCCGACCTTCCTGATCCCTTTTTGCACCTGGCTGCTGATGGGCTACTTCCGCTCCATCCCGTTCGAGCTGGAAGAGTGCGCGCTGATCGACGGCGCCACGCGCTGGCAGATTCTGGTCAAGATCGTGCTGCCACTGGCCGTGCCGGGCCTGATCTCGGCCGGCATCTTCGCCTTTACGCTGTCATGGAACGAGTTCATTTACGCGCTGACCTTCGTCTCGTCGAGCGAAATCAAGACCTTGCCGGTGGGCGTCGTCACCGAGCTGGTGGAAGGCGACGTCTATCACTGGGGCGCGCTCATGGCCGGTGCGCTGTTTGGCTCGCTGCCGGTCGCCTTCATCTACTCGTTCTTTGTCGAGTACTACGTCTCCGGCATGACCGGTTCAGTGAAAGAGTAAAGCGGATTGCTCTTTAATCGCACGCCCATTTTGAATCCCGTGCAGGATTGACATGAACCCTTCAACCAACAGCGGAGCCGCCCGTTTCAAAGGCGTTTTTCCGGTGGTGCCAACCCCCTTCAGCGAAGACGGTGAACTCGATCTGGCGAGTCAGAAGCGTTGTGTCGATTTCATGATAGACGCCGGCTCCAACGGCTTGTGCATCCTGGCGAATTTCTCCGAGCAGTTCGCCTTGTCGGACGCGGAGCGGGAGGTCTTGACCGACACCATCCTGCGCCACGTGGCCGGTCGCGTGCCGGTGATTGTGACCACCACGCACTTCAGCTCAAGCATCTGCGCGCAGCGCAGCCGCCGCGCCCAGGACGCTGGCGCCGCAATGGTGATGGTGATGCCGCCTTACCACGGGGCCACCCTGCGTGCCACCGAGGAAAAGACATTTGAGTTCTTCCAGAGCGTCGGCGCTGGCATCGATATTCCGATCATGGTGCAGGACGCGCCAGTCAGCGGCACCACTCTGTCGGTGGCCTTTCTGGCGCGCATGGCGAAGGACATCGAGCAAGTGGCCTACTTCAAGATCGAGGTGCCCGGTGCCGCCTCGAAATTGCGCGAACTGATCCGCCTGGGTGGGGCTGCGATCGAAGGCCCCTGGGACGGCGAGGAGGCCATCACCTTGCTGGCGGACCTGGACGCCGGCGCCACCGGTGCCATGACCGGTGGCGCCTATCCGGACGGCATTCGCAGCATTGTCGATGCCTACGCGGCGGGGCGGCGCGAAGAGGCGCTGGCGGCTTACGCGCGCTGGCTGCCCCTGATCAATTACGAGAACCGCCAGTGCGGCCCGCTGGCCTGCAAGACCTTGATGAAAGAGGGCGGCGTGATCGCCTGCGAAGCACCGCGCCATCCTGTGGCACCCCTGCACCCGGCCACCCGCGCCGGCCTGATCGAGACCGCGCGCCGACTCGACCCCATGGTCTTGCGCTGGGGTCGCTAGGGCGCTGGCGCAAAGGCCAGTCAGCATGAATGAGGGGCCAGCCACCTTGCGACCCCGCACCGCGCGCAATCCGAATGGCTCGGTGCAGTCGTCTGGAACCGATCAACTTGACGTTCGGGGATTCGACAAATCGGGTTGGTGGGTATCCCTCGCGCCGGCATCTACTTTTGACTGAGTACCCTGGATACAGCAGCCGTCAGCATCCCGAAGTTCTGCGCATTCACGTTGACCAAGTTCGCCGTAACCTTGCGCTTGGCGCTGACAAGAATCGTGTTGCTTACGGTGGAATCCAGCTTGTATAGCTTTACGGCAACATCGTCTTTCCCATTGGGAAGGACGGTCAAGGGCATCGTGATGCCATTTTCGTCAGCGAACTTTTCCAACCAGGGCAGGCTGTCTTGCCCCTCCATAATGACCGCGACTACCCTAAGGTTCTGTTTTTGAGCGAGTTCGTTGAGTTTTTTTACCAAGCTCGCCGTTTCATCCCCGGTTTGCCGGAAGAACGCAAAGACCACAGGAGCGCCTTGGGACTCGCATACGTAGCAGGCCAATTTGCCCTTGTGCGGCCCGATCACGTTCAGGACCGGAAATGACGGGGTCATTTCCCCCACAGCACGGCCAGACACCGCTTTCGATTGCGCGGCAAGGCAGCCTGGATCGAAAGCGGTGACGCTCAAGACAATCAAGAGCGCAAGTAGACCTCGTCGCATATGACTTGCTCTCGGGCTAGCGCTTTTCTGTCAAACCATTTCCGGTCTTTACAGTTGGATAATTCAGTTCTCGCCATCTGGGCAAGCCGCCCTGAAGAATCTTCAATTTGGTGTATCCCAGCTTCTGCAGTTTCGTTGCCATTTCGGTCGACTCTTCCTCGTGCTCGCATGGGCAGTACAAAACCAGGGTCTTTGTGCGAGGAAGATTCACGGGCGTCCTGATCCTGTCCGCGTAAGGCAGATTGACGGCACCGGGGATGTGCGCCTCATCAAAATATTCGCGCGGCTGGGTGTCGACGACCACGATGTCCTGGGTTGCCCCGGAATCAGTCAGCCTCTTCAACTCTTCACAGGTCACCAGCGGATGCCGGCCTTCCTTTTTTGGTTCGCCCGCCCAACTCTGGCCACTGGAAATGAGCGCGCATGCAAGCACCGATGCGAAAAGAGATGAACGTGCAATCAATTTTAGAAATGTCATAAGCGTTCCTTCTATTCGATGACAAACTCTTTCAGCGGAAGATACCCGGCTTTTTCCATCAGCTCGTCCCAATTCGCGGGCAGCTTTATCTGCTTTATGGACTTGCCGGTAGCGCCAGCCAGGACCTGCGCCTTGTTTCTGCTCGGGTCTCCGCAGACGAGAATTCGAATCCCATTTGGCGCAATCGAGGCAGTCGTCTTGATTTCTTCCCATCCTGGTGTTCTCGGATACCACGGCGGCAGTTTCCCTTTCGCTGCGCGCCGATCACTGAGATCTCTTTCGACCTCCTTGTCAAAGGAGCCGAATATCCTGCCGTAAGACCCGTACACCTTGGAGAAGGTCCACTCATAGGTTGGCTTTCTCGCCGTGTCCACCAACTCTTCGATCAACTTCTTCTTCGTATAGCCGCCCTTCGCGAGAACTTCAGCAGTACCCGGCGTTATCAGCAGGGTGCGCGGTGAATCGATCATGCCGGAAGCAAAGGCCTCGTTGTAAGTGATGCCGTAGGCCAGCAGTTGCATCAGGATCTTGGGATCGGATGTCGACGGGATGATGTTCTGCCCCATGAACGAGCTGCTGGCAGCAGCCACCGTACTCGCATTGATGTCGAATCCTCTTTCCACGTGGTCCGGCTGCCAGCCAATCTTCTTCAGTGCTTCTTCATCTTCCGCCAGAACCCAGGATTGCAGCTTCCCAAAGCTGCCCATCTGCGTTTCCTTTATCCTGAAACCAGCGATGTTCCTCTCGATCAGGCTCATGGTGCGGCCGATGACTGCATTGGTGGGCGCGGCGATCAGCCCCTGCCCATAATCGATCCCGAGCTGCCTGGCTAACGGCCCGTTCACCCAATAAAAAGTGCTGAGCGAGTGTGTGCTGCCGCCCGTAACGGTCAGTCGGTATGCAGGGTCCCCGATGGCTTGCACCGCCGCAATGATCAGGGGCATATGCTCAGCGCGCGCTCCTGCCATGACCGCATTGACGGCGATATTCCATGGCGTGGCGCGCAAATTCGCCAACGGAAGCACGGCGATTTCCTCATGAGGGGCGTAGCCGGTGTATCTCAGAAACTCTGCGACACGCTCCGCTGTGGGTGGGACGATGGCCATCCCGTCACTCCACTGGTAATCCGCGAAGTAGCGGTTGACCTCATCCAGCGTACCCGTGAACACAACTTCCTGGGCTTTTCTCTCCTTAAGAGTTGCCTCCTGACTCGATGGCGATTCGACCAATGGTTTTGTCAGAGCTTCTATAACCTGGGGCACGACAATCTTGACCGCGTTCTCCCGCACTTGAGCGTCCGAGTGGAGATCAAACGGGCCTGGATACACAGCAACCCGCACCGACGGCACTCCCTGGTCGTGAGCTGTGATTTCGGCCTGTTTCCTGAAAGCAGGCGCTGCCACTACCACGCTCGGAATCCCCGATTTTTCTGCGACGACGGCCGCGTGTGCCACACGCGGTGTACAAACCCCGCACCCACCGTCCCCGGTCACCACCGCGCTGCAGCTTTGTTGCTTCAGCGCGCGCTGCAGATTCTCAACATCCTTTTGGGGATTGTCAGGAGTTGACGGCAGGGGAGCGATTGGCATCTGCGTATGCGAGACGATTCTTATATCCGGATAGACCCGCTGCAACTGCTCCCCGATGGCCGGGAGGGCTATGTCGGCCTTGAATGCCCGGTTCGACACCATGCAGACAGTCTTGCCGGCCAAGGTATTCAGCCGAGGCGTCATAGTGATCATCTTCACGGTACTTTCGCCGATCGGGCTCAGGACGCTGTACACCGGCTCGGCCGAGCCGGCGCGACCTGCACCGGACGTCTGCGCCGCCGCCGAAACACTGAACACAACAAGCGCTGACCAGAGCTTGACGCTCCTGATTTCAGTTGAAGCCATTTTCAAGGGATCTCCGTTGTTTATCTCGTCAGCACCGAGCCTATAGAAGAATTGTTGCTCCCCGGTTGCCAACTGGTGAACTCGCGTCACACGTGCCTGTTGCAGCGCCCGCTCATGCGGCGATCAATTCCAGTGTGGCGCAGAGGCCGCCGCCCGCCCGGTTGCTGATCAGCAGCCGGCCGCCGTGGCGGATTGCAACTTCCTTCGTGATCGACAGGCCCAGCCCCGCGCCGGACGAGTAGCCGCGAGAGCGATCCAGCTGCTCGAACGGCTGTAGCACGCGCGCGATCTCGGACTCCGGAATTCCCGGGCCGCGGTCCATCACATGAACCCGCACGCGGTCGCCTTCCAGGTCCACCGACAGCTCCAGTTCGGACGCGTGCACGACGGCGTTTCGCAGCAGGTTCACGAGCGCACGGCGCAACGAGGGCGCGTGCCCGCGCACCACGAACCCAGTGGGCTCGGGGCTGCGTACCTCCACGCCCAGGGCTTCGACGTCCTCCAGGGCTTGCGCGAGCAATCCGTCCAGATCCACCGACTCCAACGGTGGCGTCTCGCCGATGCCGCGCAGGTAGTCGAGCGTGCCCTGCACCATTTCTTCCAGCTGGCGCAAATCGCGGCCGAAGGAGGTTCGGCTTGCGGGATCGGCGAGCAACTCGGCGCGAAGCCGCAGGCGGGTGATCGGCGTGCGCAGGTCGTGCGAGATGGCCGCAAGCGCCTGCACCCGCCCTTGCACGTGCTCCTTGAGCCGCTGGTGCAGGCCGTTCAGCACCTCGGCAGCGCCGCGCACTTCGGGCGGCCCCTGCAGCGGCAGGGGCGTGGCCTCAAGGCCTGCGCCCAGCGCTTGCGCACCGCGGGCGAGTTGCTCCAGCGGACGCAATGCCCAGCGCATCGCCAGCATCACCAGCAGAGACGTCACCACGCCGAGCAGCAGGAACGGCCCCAGCAGGCCGTCGGTGCGGAACCTCGGTTGCGCCACCTCCACCTCGGCTTGAAGCTGCTGCCCGTCGCGCAGGCTGGTCGCGATCATGATGCGTAGCCCCTGCGTGCGGGAGGAGTCGCGCACGCGCTGCAGGGGACCGCGCGTGGCGACGACCGATACCGCGCGGGCGGAGAGGCGCCGTCCCCACACCTCGCGCACCACGGCGAGCACTTCCGGTGGCGCGGCTTGCGGCGCGGACGTGGCATCGAGCCGCACGACCGGGTACGGAACCGCAGCCGCGACGGCGGCGCGGTCCGCCGCCGGGACGGCGTCGATGACCGCCACCATGTCCGCGGCGCGCTGCACCTGTTGCACCAGTGCGGCGCGGCGCGCGGTGGCGGCGCGATCCGACAGCGCCCACCAGAGACTGGCCGCCTGCACCGACAACAGCCCGGCCAACAGCAGCAGGAGCAGCCGCGCCCGCAGCGACACACCCGCCCATGCACGCTGCGACCGCTCAAGCATCGGGCGGCACCGCGTGCACGTCGGCGTCCAGCACATAGCCGCTGTTGCGAATGGTCTTGAGGAACTGGCCTTCGCCTGCGTCCCGCAGCCTTTGGCGCAAGCGGTAGATTTGGAAGTCGATGGTGCGATCAGAAGGTTGGAGATCACGCTTGTGCGCCAGTTCCACGAGGCGTTCCCGCGACAACACAACGCGCGGGTGCATGAGGAATACGCAGAGCAGCCGGTACTCTGACGTCGACAGCGGCACCAGGACGCCGTCATCGTGCCGCAGCTCACGCGAACGGGTGTCCAGGCGCCAGGCGCCGAACCGCAGCGTGGCCGGCAGGGTCGAGGCAGCGGCCGCACCCGCAGTGCGCGCGGGCGCGCGACGCAACACCGCGCGAATGCGGGCCACCAGCTCGCGTGGCTCGAATGGCTTGCTCACGTAGTCATCCGCGCCGATCTCCAGGCCCACCACGCGATCGATCGGAGAACTCAGCGCCGTGACCATGATGACGGGCACGCGCGTGTGCTCCCGCAGCCACCGCAGGAGGTCCAGGCCGCTCTCCTGCGCAAGCATGACGTCGAGCACCACGAGGTCGATGCGGTGTTCCTGGAAGTTCTGCCGCATCTCGGCGCCACCGGCCGCCAGTAGCGGGCGCAGCTCACAGGCTTCCAGATACTGGCGGAGCAACTGTCGGATCTCGGGGTCGTCATCGACGACCAGCACGGAGTCAGGCGAGGTGGGCGCGGCAGTTGGCATCCCCGGATTGTCGTGGCGATTCGTGAGGCATGCCAGCGGCCATACAAAGCTGCTACCTGCGCTTTACAAAACCGTGCAGGACGGGTGCCGTCGTGGTGGAGAAGGTCCGCTTCTGGCACCCGCCGACGGCTGGCGGAAACTGAATGACGACAACCGTTATGCATTGCACGCTGGCGATAACGGACGCGTGGTGGGCTATGACAACCAGCATGGGTATCACCACCGGCACTATTTCGGTGTTGTGGCTGCGGTTGAATTCACGAGTTTTGACGACATTGAAGATCAGTTCCAGGCCGATTGGGCTGCACTCAGGAGCACCGCATGAAAAATGTCACCCTTAAAGCAGGTAATGAACAAGATTTCTTCCGCAGAGGAAAGGTGTTGGCACGATTGGCTGACGCTGGTCAACCGATGCCAGAGGAACGCACCGTGAGCTTTGAAGATCCTGCCGATCTCCTGCGCTTGCTGACTGCCAGTCGACTTGACGTGTTCCGCAGTGTCAAGGGCGAACCGGGTTCGATCACAGTCATCGCTGGTCGCCTACATCGTGATCGCAGCGCCGTCAAACGTGATGTAGACCAGTTGGCAAAAGTCGGACTTGTGACGATAGAAACCAAGACGCTTCCAGGTCATGGTCATATGAAAGAGATTCGAGCGGCTGCTGGCATTTTTCGCCTGGAGGCGATGGTGATGTGAACTGGCTGGACCCGGTCGACATAAGAATCTTTCTTTAACGCTCGCGCAAAGTAGTCCGCCAGCCAGATGCCTGGTGGAATGCCACGGTCCAGCGGCGCCGGACCCGGAACTCATCGTGGCCGCCGTGACTGCCGGCCTCAAGCTGGCAAAGTGACACCTACCTTGCGGCCGGCCGCCACCATCTCCTGCCAGGTCTGGGCATCGACGCTGATGCCCTCTGTTTCGCGCCGGGCGCGGTAGGCGCGCTCCGGCTCGCCGGCAAGCTGTACCGCGTCGAACCCGGTCGCCACCGGTCCGGCTTGCAGCCAGTTCACAAAAGCCAGTGCTTCCTGCTCGAAAGCGGCTTGCGTGCCCAGCTTGGCGGGGTCTATCAGAATCGTCAACATGCCGTTGACGACGGCGCGCACGCTCGGGTCGGTGGGACGGTGCCAAGTGCCGCTGCCGGTCAGCGCGCCGCCCAGCAGTTCGCAGGCCACTGCCATGCCATAGCCCTTGTGTTCGCCAAAGGCCAGTAACGCACCAAACAAACCATTGCTCTGGGGTACGACCACGACGCCCGGGTCAGTGCTCGGCTGGCCGTATTCGTCAATCAGCGTACCACTCTCGACGCGCCGGCCTTCGTTGTATGCCACCCGCATCTTGCCTTGCGCCACGCGGCTGGTGGCGAAATCCAAAATGAAATTTTCTTCCTTGGCATTGCCGGAGGCCCGGCCTTTAAGCGGAATACCGATGCAGCAGGGATTGGTGCCGAAGCGGCCGTCGGCGCCGCCAAAAGGGGCCACCACGGGGCGTGACAGCACGTTGACAAAATGCAACGCTACCAGTCCCTGGTCCACTGCCATTTCGGCAAAGTGCCCGATGCGGCCCAGGTGGTGCGCGTTGGCCAGCGTCATGATGCAACTGCCGTGGGTTTTGGCGCGCGCCATGCCCAGCGCCATCGCTTGCTGGCCCACGATCTGGCCGTAGCCGCGCTGGCCGTCCAGCGTCAGCAGCGTGCCGGTGTCCAGCACCACACGGGCACCGGTGTTCGGTTTCAGGCCGCCTTCCAGCACTGCGTCGACATAACGCGGCAACATGCCGACGCCGTGCGAGTCGTGGCCGCTCAGGTTCGCCAGCACCAGGTTGGCGGCGACGCTGGCGGCTTCCTCGGGGGCACTGCCGGCGGCGCTTAGAACAGCAGCTACCTGGGCGCGCAGTTCAGGGGCTTGAAGTGTTTTTTGCATGCTGCGGAGACGTTCGTTGTGTAGAGAAGACGCTTGATTCAATCGCTGTCATCCCGGACTTGATCCGGGATCCATGCTTCGTTTACCCATCTGCCTGCCAAAGTGGCATGGATTGCGGGTCAGGCCCGCAATGACAGGGGGGTGCGTAAACACGCTACATCACGGCGCCGATCTGCCAGGGCACGAACTCGTTTTGTCCGTAGCCGTGCTGCTCGCTCTTGCTCTTGACGCCCGAGGCGGTGGCCAGCAGCAGCTCGAAGATCTGCTGCCCCATCTCGGCAATCGACCGGCTGCCGTCGATGATCTCGCCGCAGTTGAGGTCGATGTCGTCTTCCTGCTTGCGCCACAGTGCCGAGTTGGTCGCCAGCTTGAGCGAGGGCGAGGGCGCGCAGCCATAGGCCGAGCCGCGCCCGGTGGTGAAGCAGATCAGGTTGGCGCCGCCGGCGACCTGGCCGGTGGCGCTGACCGGGTCGTAGCCGGGCGTGTCCATGTAGACCAGAGCCGTGTGCCGTGACCCTCTCCGCGTATTCGTAGACCGCCTGCAGGTTGCAGGTGCCGCCCTTGGCGACCGCGCCCAGCGATTTTTCCAGGATGGTGGTCAGGCCGCCGGCCTTGTTGCCGGGCGACGGGTTGTTGTTCATCTCGCCGCCGTTGACGTGCGGTGTAGTGCTCCCACCACTTGATGCGCTCAATCAGTTTTTCGCCCACTTCACGCCGCACCGCGCGCCGCGTCAGCAGATGTTCGGCGCCGTAGATTTCCGGCGTTTCGCTCAGGATGGCGCTGCCGCCATGCGCCACCAGCAGGTCCACGGCGGCGCCCAGCGCCGGGTTGGCGCTGATGCCCGAGTAGCCGTCCGAGCCGCCGCATTGCAAGCCGATGCGTGAGGTGCTCGACGCCGCAGGGCTCGCGTTGCACGGCGTTGGCGCGCGGCAGCATCTCATTGATCAGGGCAATACCCTTGGCCACGGTCTTGCGTCGTGCCGCCGCTGTCCTGGATATTGAAGACGCGCAGGTTGTCGCCCTCGCGCCAGGCCGCTGTGCGTCAACCAGGCCTTGATCTGATTGGCCTCGCAGCCCAGGCCCACCACCAGCACGGCGGCGAAGTTGGCGTGCGTCGCATAGCCGGCCAGCGTGCGCTGCAGAATCTGCATGCCCAGGCCTTCGGAGTCCATGCCGCAACCCGTGCCGTGGGTCAGCGCCACGACGCCATCCACATTGGGAAAATCGCGCAAAGCCGCGGGGTTGTTGTGGCGCGAAAAATGATCCGCGATGGCGCGCGCGGCGGTGGCCGAGCAGTTGACGCTGGACAGCACGCCGATGTAGTTGCGCGTGGCGACGCGGCCATCAGCGCGCCGCAGGCCCATGAAAGTGGCGCTGCGATGGAGCGGCTCGGGCTTGCAGTCGACGCCAAAGGCGTAGTCGCGCTCGAAGTCGCCTTTGTTCTCGCCCAGGTCCAGGTTGTGCGTGTGCACGTGCTCGCCGGCGGCAATCGGCTGGCTGGCAAAGCCGATGATCTGGTTGTAGCGCCGCACCGCTGCCCCGGCCGCGATGGCATGGCTGGCGATCTTGTGGCCGGCCGGGATCAAGCCCTTGACCGGGGTCCCTTCGACGCCGGCGCCGCCCAGCAATTGCTGGCGCGCGATCACCACGTCATCGTCGGGGTGGAGGCGGATAAATGGTGTCATGTCATCGGGGTTCAGTTAAAGACCATGGTCGGTAGCCACAGAACCAATTTCGGGAAGTAGGTGACGATCACCAGGCTGCCCAGCAAAGGCACCAGCCAGGGCAGGATCGCCACGGTGGTTCTCTCGACCGACAGCTTGGCCACCCGCGCCAGCACGAACAGCACCATGCCCATGGGCGGATGCAGCAGGCCAATCATCAGGTTGAGCACCATCACCAGACCGAAGTGGACCAGATCGATGCCCAGCTTCTGGCAGATCGGCACCAGGATAGGCACCAGGATGGTGATGGCCGCGGTCGGCTCCAGAAAGCAGCCGACGAACAGCATCAGCAGATTGGCCAGCAGCAGGAAGACGTAAGGGCTTTGGGTAAAGCCCAGCACCCATTCGCTGATGGCGGCGGTGACGCCGGTGGCGGTCAGCATCCAGCCGAAAATGCTGGCCGCCGCCACGATGAACAACACCGTGCTGGTGGTCTCCACGGTGTCCAGGCAGACCCTCACAAAGGTCTTGAAGTTCAGCGTGCGGTACCAGGCAAAGCCCAGCACCATGGCCCACAGGCAGGCGGCGATGGCGCCTTCGGTGGGCGTGAAAATCCCGGTCGTCATGCCGCCGATCAGCAGCACCGGCGTCATGATCGGCAGCGCCGCCTGGAACTTGAAGCGCTTGTCGGCCAGAAAAAGTACCACCAGGCCGGCAAACACCGTCAGTTGCGCCGGCATGTTGAACTGGACGATCAAGACCCACAGCAGCACCGGCCAGCCGATCACCACCACTGTTTCCATTAACGCCTTGATGACGCGCGGCCAGGCAAACTTGACGTCGGCGCCCCAGCCGTTCTTGTGGGCGAAATAAGCCACCGTCAGCATCATCAGGATCGCCATCAGGGCGCCCGGCAGAATGCCGGCCAGAAACAGCGAACCGACACTGACGTTGGCCATCATGCCGTAGATCACGAACGGCAGACTGGGCGGGATGATAGGCCCCAGCGTGGCCGAGGCGGCCGTCACGCCGACCGAGAATTCCTTGCTGTAGCCGTGGTCGGTCATGGCCTTGATCTCGATCGTGCCGAGCCCGGCCGCATCGGCTATTGCCGTGCCGCTCATGCCGGCAAAGATCACCGAGCCCAGGATGTTGACGTGGCCCAGGCCACCCTTCATCCAGCCCACCAGCGCCAGCGCGTAGTTGTAGATGCGGTTGGTGATGCCGGCGTTGTTCATCAGGTTGCCGGCCAGGATGAAGAAGGGCACCGCCAGCAGCGGGAAGCTGTCGATGCCGCTGATCATGCGGTGGATCACCACATAAGGCGGCAGCGTGCCGGTCCACCAGATGTAGAGCAACGCCGAGCCGGTCATGGCCAGCGCCACCGGAATGCCGCCGCTGAGCAGCAACAGGAAAATGATTTTCAGCATAAGGGGTTTCGCTCAGACGTCATCGAAGGTGGTGGCCGGGCGTTCCAGCACGCTGTAGCCGCGCTGCCAGTGCCGGCGCGCGACCTGGACGGCGCGCCAGGTCATGGCCACGAAGCCGGCCAGGCAGACGCCATAGACCAGGTTCATCGGCAGGTTGATCATGGTCATGCGGGCATGGCTGAGCTTGATCATCAGCAGCAGCGTGAGGACCACGAAAGCGGCCAGGAACACCACCCGCAGCAGGTCCACCAGCGTGGCCATGACGCGGGCCATCCTGGGCGGCATGAACTTGAAGAAGAAATCGACCTGGATGTGGTTGTTCTTCGCTACGCCGATGCAGGCGCCGATGAAGACCACGCCGATCAGCAGGTAGCGCGCAATCTCCTCGGTCCAGGCGGCCGAGTCGTTGAGCACATAGCGGGTGAAGAACTGGTAGAACACGGTGGCCCCCAGGACCCAGAAGAAGCCCAGCGCGAGCCAGGCTTCCGGCGTCGTGCCGGAGAGATCCACCGCTTCGTCCTGCGCGTGGAACTCGCCGTCGTCCCCCATGACATGGGGGAGCGCATCGATGTCTTGCATGCTTCGCCCAGCTTACTTGATGGCGATGATGCGGTCGTAGTCGGACTGGCGGTAGCCGTAGTCGGTCGGCTTGGCGTTCTTCAGCACGGCCTCACGGAAAGCGTTCTTGTCGACCGTGATGACGTTGATGCCCTTCTTCTTGAACTCGTCCACCAGACGGACTTCCGAGGCAATGATTTCACGGCCGGTTTTCTCGGCGGCTTCCTGCATCACGTCGTTGAAGATTTTCTTGTCGGCCTCTGACAGCTTGTTCCACAGCGGTCCGCCCACCACCGTCAGCAGCGAATCGATGATGTGGCCGGTCAGGGAAATATTCTTCTGCACTTCAAAGAACTTCTTGGCCAGGATCGTGGGCAGCGGATTTTCCTGCGCGTCCACGGTGCCGTTTTGCAGTGCCAGATAGACTTCGGCAAAAGCGATCGGCGTGGCGTTGGCGCCCAGCGACTTCGGAAACGCGAGGTAGGCCGGCGCGTCCGGCACGCGGATTTTCAGGCCCTTCATGTCTTCCGGTTTGACGATAGCGCGGTTGGAGGTCAGCTGGCGCGCGCCGTAGTAGTTGAGCGCCGTGATGTGGTTGCCGCTCTTGTCGTCATAGCCTTTGGCGAGTTCGCGGAAGACATCGCTTTTGGCGTATTTGAGCTGGTGCTCCGAGTCGCGGAAGATGAATGGGAAGTAGGTCACGGCCAGTGGTGGGTAGCTGGCGGCGGCAAAGCTGGCGCCGGTCAGGATGATGTCCACCGTGCCTAGCGTCAGACCCTGGTTGATGTCGCTCTCCTTGCCCAGCGACGAGGCCGGAAAGACCTGCACTTCGTAGCGCCCGTTGGTGCGCTTCTTGATCTCGTCGCCGGCCCAGACCGACCACTTGTGAAACGGCTCCGAGGTCTCGTAGACGTGGGCCCATTTCAGCTTGGTCTGGGCACTGGCCAGGCCAAAGGTTCCAGCCGCTCCGGTAAATAGAACACAGGCCGCCAGTGTCTTGATGGCGAGGCTGGCGATGTCGCGTTTTTTCATGATGTCTCCTAGCTTGGGGGTGGTAAAAATCTGGCAGGTCAGGACGGCTTGGCGCGGCGCCAGCTCGCGCTGTAGCGTTGATGGGCTTTTTTCAGGTGCAGGTGCATGGCATTGCGTGCCAGGTCGGCCTTGCGTGCGCGTATCGCTTTCAGTACCGCGGCGTGTTCCAGCAGCGCCGCGTCCCAGGAAACATGGTCTTCAAAATAGTCGCCCAGGCGCTCGAACAGGGCGCCGTGCCGCGCTTGCCAGTAGCCGCGCACGGTGTCGTGCAGCACCTCGTTGCCGCAGGCCTGGGCAATGGCATTGTGAAAGGCTTCGTCGCCGGAGCGCGGTATCCGGCCCTGGGCTACTTCGGCGCGCATTTGTTCCAGCGCCTGGTCCATCAACTGCAAGTCGGCTTGCTTGGCATGGCGTGCCGCCAGCGCCGCCACTTCGCTCTCCACCAACTCGCGCGCCCGCATCAACTCCAGCGGGCCCCACTCGGCCGCGTTGCTGTTTTTTTTGCGCGAAGGCTGACGGCCCTTGGGCTTGAGCACATAGATGCCCGAGCCGGTGCGGACCTCGATCACGTGTTCCACCTCCAGCGCAATCAGGGCTTCACGCACCGAGGGGCGGCTCACGCCCAGTTGCTTGGCCAGGTCGCGCTCGGCCGGCAGGCGTGTGCCTGCCGCAAACTCGCCCTGGCTGATCAACGAGCGCAATTGCTCGGCAATCCTGCGGTACAGGCGTTGCGGTTCGACGGGTTGCAGCAGCATGCTTGGCGCCTTTGAAGCAGTATTGAGGATTAGCCAGAATTGGACAAGTGGTCAGACCAATTGATAATCCCATGAATCCATTTCCTGGACATCAGGTTAAACCCTGTAATGCCCCAATACCCTGGTGAAACTGTAAGCCACCATCAAGTTCATCCGGCTGTAGGGCGTGCGGCACGCCGGCCTTCGACCAGCGCCATGGCGTACTGGATGGCGTCGACCATGCTCTCGGCACTGGCGCGGCCCGTGCCGGCGATGTCGAAGGCGGTGCCGTGGTCCACTGAGGTTCGCAGAATCGGCAGGCCCAGTGTGATGTTGACGCCACTGACCGCCTGCCATACGCCGGTGGCCGGGTCGATGCTGAAGCCCAGTAGCTTGACCGGGATGTGGCCCTGGTCGTGGTACATCGCCACCACCGCATCGAACTGCTCGGCGCGCAGCTTGATGAACACCGTGTCGCCGGGCCAGGGGCCGGTCACGGCGTGGCCGGCCGCGGCGTATTCGGCTACCAGGGGTGCAATGATGGCGCCATCTTCCTTGCCCAGAAGGCCGCCTTCGCCCGCATGAGGATTGAGCCCGGCCACGGCCACGCGCGGCTGGCGGATACCCAAGGCGTGCAGGGCTTCGAGCGTCACGTCGAGCACACGGCGCAGGCGCTGCGGCGTGAGCCGGCCTGGCACCTCGGCCAGGGCACAGTGGGTCGTGACGTGGGTCACGCGCATCGGGCCATGGGCCAGCATCATCACGCCGTCGCGCATGCCGGTCAGATGGGCCAGCATTTCGGTGTGGCCTTCGAACGGATAGCCCGCCCTGTGCAGCGCCTCCTTGCACAGGGGGGCGGTCACGATGGCGTCGGCCGCGCCGCTCTGGCAGAGCTGTACCGCGCGTTCCACGGCGCGATAGGCCCAGTGACCGCCAGCCTCGGAAATCTGGCCAATGCTCAGCGGCTGTGCCACCGGTCCGACGTCGATCATGTGCTGCGCGGCGGTGTCGAGTTGGAGCAGGCGGGCGGCCTGCTCCAGGGCGCTGGCACTGCCCAGCACCTTGAGTTCGATGCGGCCCTGCGCGACGAGATCGCGCATCTGGTGCGCGGCCTTGACGATGATTTCGGGGCCGATGCCGGCCGGGTCGCCCATGGTCAGGGCCAGGCGGATGGGTGTGGTCATGTAGGGTGTTCTTTCGTCAGTCAGGGGTGATAGGAGGGGGTGAGTGCTGCCAACAGGGCGCGCAGGTCGTCGGGTGGGCCGAAGGCCCCGGAGCGGGAATAACAGGTGAGGCCATCCCACGGCCCACCGACCAGACGGGCACGGCCCCAGCCCGCGCGCGGACTCGATCCGGCCTGCAGGCTGCGCACGCCGGCAACCCGGCACAGGCTCAGCAGTGTGTCGCCGCCCACCACCACCAGCGTCGCCGGGCGGGGCCGGCTGGTGACGACGGCCTGCAAGCGTTGCGTCAGGCGAGCCTGCGCCTCGGCGGGCGAGAGGGGCTGTGCCTCGGCCAGATCAAGCAGTTCGGTGCATGCATTGGGCGGTGGCAGTTGCAGCAACTGTTCCCGCAGCACCGGATGGCGGCTGGCGGTGAGCACAAGGGTCAAGCCCGGCGCAGGGGCTGGCGGGGCCGTCGGTGTGGCGCTGCCTGCGTCTAACGATGCTGTGGTTGCAGCCTGCCGCGCCAGCGCCCAGGCCAACCCGGCACTGCCGCACCACAGCCAGTTCTGCGCCTGTCGACTGGTCGTCAGGATGGCGAGCTGGTCCAAGTCATGCTCGTTCAGGATGTCAGGAATCACGACCTTGCCCGTATCTTGCAGGCTATCCTGCACACGGCTTGGAATGTGCGCGCCTAATCCGACATCGGCAAAAGCCTGCACCAGTGTGCAGGCATGTTCGTGCGTGCGCGGGCCGTGAGGCTGGTGCGGTGGTGCTACCCAGTGGCGTCCCCGGGCCGTGAAGCGTCCCTGCGCTGGCAGGGCCGGCGCGAACACCACGCCAGCAAAGCGGCCGCTGCGCGTGAGCCAGGCGATTTCGGCAAAAGTGTTGCCACGCAGCAGGCTGTCGATTTTCTTGAAGGCGCTGCCGCTGGCGACTAGCCAGTTCAGGCTGGGCGCCAACAGGGCCGGCAGGCTGGTGGGCGGCACGTCGCGGGTGCCGGTGGCGACGACCTGCACCGCCTGCGCGGATGAGCCAGGCTCATCCAGAAACACCGGCACATCGCCCGCGTTGGCCCATGCTGCGGCGCTGTCGAGCGCGCCGGTCAGGTCGTCTGCCAGGATGTGCCAGGGTTTCATGTCGTTGCGCAGCCGCCATTCGGCCTTGAATTCCATCTCCGCAGCATCCGGCCAAACCTTCTTATATTCCCATACCAAAGGAACAGGCCATTGCCACGGCGGCGATGGACGTATAGAGGGCTTTGCGTGTCATTTTTATTCCGCCTGATAATTTAGTTGAATAAGGGTTAATCTGAATTGGCCAAGTGGTAAGGCCAATTCATAATTGCACGATCTGCAATACTTAACATCCGGGAAAACCCTATCGGGGGCGGTCCGGGCTCGATTTCTTAATCAATGGAGAAGCCATGAGACTCAAAGGAAAAACGGTACTGGTCACGGCCGCCGGCCAGGGCATTGGTCGCGCCAGCGTGTTGGCGATGGCCGCCGAGGGTGCGCAGGTGCTGGCCACCGATGTCAATACCCAGTTACTGGAAAGTTATGCTGGCGTGGCTAATGTCACCACGGCGAAGCTGGACGTGATGGACAAAGTCGCAATTCAGGATTTGGTGGCGCGCAGCGCGCCGTTCAATGTGCTGTTCAACTGCGCCGGCGTCGTCCACAACGGCAGCATCCTGCAAGCCACGGATGAGGACTGGAGCTTCGCCTTCAACCTCAATGTGCGCGCCCAGTACTGGATGATCCAGGCGGCACTGCCCAAGATGCTGGCCAACGGCGGTGGCAGCATCATCAACATGTCCAGCGTGTGCAGCAGCCTCAAGGGCCTGCCCAATCGCTTTGCCTACGGTGCCAGCAAGGCCGCGGTGGTGGGGCTGACCAAATCGGTGGCGGCTGATTTTGTGGCGCAGGGCATTCGCTGCAATGCGATTGCCCCCGGCACCGTTGACACGCCCTCGCTGGGCGAGCGCATCAACGCTTATGCCGATCCCACAGCGGCGCGTCAGAATTTCATCGCCCGCCAGCCGATGGGGCGACTGGCCCAGGCCCATGAAATTGCACCCATCGTGGTCTACCTGGCGAGCGACGAATCGGTCTTTGCCACCGGGCAACTGTTCTCGGTAGACGGAGGGATGACGATATGAACCAACTCGATCTGGCCGGCCGCCATGCGGTGATTACCGGCGGCGCCAGCGGCCTGGGCCTGGCCATTGCCCGGCGTTTGCTGGCATCGGGCGCCAGCGTCACGCTGTGGGACCTGAACGCCGAACTGCTGACGCGCGCGGCGGCCGAGCTGGGAGCCGGCGCGCGGACGGTGCAGGTTGACGTGGCGCAGCACGCCAGCGTGGTAGGCGCGTTGCAACAGACCTTGGCGCAGGCAGCGGCGATCGATGTGCTGGTGAACTGCGCCGGCATCACCGGCCCCAATGCCAAGGTCTGGGACTATCCGCCCGAGCAGTGGCAGCAAGTCATTCAGGTCAACCTCAACGGCTTGTTCTACTGCTGCCGCGAAGTGCTGCCGCAGATGCGAGCGCGCAACTACGGGCGCATTGTCAACATCGCCTCGGTCGCCGGCAAGGAAGGCAACCCCAACGCCAGCGCCTACAGTGCCAGCAAGGCGGCGGTGATTGCGCTGACCAAATCGCTGGGCAAGGAGCTGGCCGATACCGGCGTGCGCGTCAATTGCGTGACGCCGGCGGCTGTCAAGACCGCGATCTTCGACCAGATGACGCCCGAGCACATTGCCTTTATGCTGTCGAAAATTCCAATGAACCGCTTTGGTACGCCAGATGAAGTTGCGGCAATGGTGGGCTGGTTGTGTACCGAAGAATGTTCTTTTTCCACCGGCGCCGTGTTCGACCTGTCGGGCGGGCGTTCAACTTATTGATTAACCCAACCGAAAGGAAAACCCATGAAACTCGTTCGTTATGGCAAGCCCGGCAAGGAAAAGCCCGGGCTGATAGATGCCGAGGGCAAGCTGCGCGACCTGAGCGCTGTGATCAAGGACTTGACGCCCGATCAACTGGGCGACGCCGCGCTGGCCAGGCTGCGCAAGCTCAAGAGCGCCACGCTGCCGCTGGTCAAGGGTACGCCGCGCCTGGGCAGCCCGGTTGGCGGCGTCGGCAAGTTCATTGCCATCGGCCTGAACTACGCCGACCATGCGGCCGAGTCGGGGCTGCCGCTGCCGAAAGAGCCGGTGGTCTTCATGAAAGCCAGCAGTTGCATCCAGGGGCCTGATGACCCAATCATGCTGCCCAAGGGCTCACTCAAGACCGACTGGGAAGTGGAACTGGGTGTCGTGATCGGCACCCGGGCCCGTTATGTATCGCAAAAAGAGGCCTTGAACTTTGTTGCCGGCTACTGCACCATCAATGACATCAGCGAGCGCGAGTTCCAGATCGAGCGCGGCGGTACCTGGGACAAGGGCAAAGGTTGCGATACCTTCGGCCCGCTTGGCCCCTGGCTGGTGACGCGCGACGAGGTGCCCAATCCGCAAAAACTGGGCATGTGGCTGGACCTCAATGGCCAACGGATGCAGACCGGCTCCACCCGCACCATGGTGTTCGGTGTCGCCAAATTGATCAGCTATGTCAGCCAGTTCATGACCTTGCTGCCGGGCGATGTGATCACCACCGGCACGCCACCGGGCGTCGGCCTGGGCATGAAGCCGCCCCTGTACCTGAAGAAGGGCGACCGCATGACGCTGGGCATAGACGGCCTGGGCGAGCAGCACCAGTTGGTGGTGCCGTTCAAACGCTGAGGGCCTAGAGCAAACCGCGCCTGGCCAGGTTGCGCATCAACTGGCCAGTGCCGAAAGTCCACGGCGGGCACTGGTCGGTGCGCTTCATCCGGTTCACCAGGCTGCCCAGTTGAGGGGCCGAGATGGTGACGATATCGCCCACCTTGTGGGTAAAGCCGCCGCCCACCGTATCCCGGTCCTGCACCGGCGCGAACATGCAGCCCAGAAACAGCATGGCGCCGTCCGGGTACTGATGGTGTGGCCCCATCATTTGGCCCACCAGATCGAGCGGGTCGCGGCTGATTTGCGACATCGATGAGAAACCTTCCAGCACAAAACCGTCTTCACCCTCAACCTTCAGAGTGATGGTGGTCTGGCGCACGTCGTCAAGCGAGAAAGTGGCATCGAAGAAGCGCAGACAGGGGCCGATGACGGCCGACGCGTTGTTGTCCTTGGCCTTGCCCAGCAGCAAGGCCGAGCGGCCTTCCAGATCGCGCAGATTGACGTCGTTGCCCAGGCTGGTGGCGACGATTTTTGAGCGCGAGTTGACCGCCAGCACCAACTCCGGTTCCGGGTTGTTCCAGGAGGAGGAAGGGTGCAGTCCGGCATCGGCGCCAGTGCCGACGGCCGCCATGGGCGGCGCCTTGGTGAAAATTTCCGCGTCCGGCCCGATGCCCACCTCCAGGTACTGGCTCCAGGCGCCCTGGGCGATCAACACTTTTTTCAGCGCCATGGCCTGCGTCGACCCCGGTTTCAATTTGGACAGGTCGTCGCCCACCAGCGCCACGATCTCCTGCCGGATGGCCAGCGCCGCGGCCGGGTTGCCGCGTGCTTTTTCCTCGATCACCCGCTCCAGCATGGACACCGCGAAGGTGACGCCGGCCGCCTTGATCGGCTGCAAGTCGGCCGCTGCCAGCAGCCAGGGCAGGGCTTGCTGGCGCGTGTCGGGCGCCGTGTTGGCGAACAACTCGGTCACCGATGCGATGCGCTGGCCGCTGGCCTGTCGCAAAGCAGCGGCCGGGTCCGGCGCTTCGCACAGATCGCGCATAGTGGCAAAGTGGGATGTGATGTCGATCACGTCGTCGCCGCGCAAGGCAACGATGGAAGGGCCGTCCACATCGGGGCGCCAAACCCGCGCCGCCAGGGCGCCGGCGGTGCCGTCGTGGGGAAGACCGGCCTGGGCAGTGAGTTGCATTGAAATGACTCCTTGAATTGTGGGTTACGAGACCTGCGGGTTGGCAAACACCGCGGGCGGGCGCTGGCCCGCCAGAGCGTACAGCAAGTTGCTGGTCGCCAGCTCCGCCATGGCGTGCCGCGTCTCCAGAGTGGCTGAGCCGATGTGCGGCAGCGCCGTCACTTTGGGATGCTTGCGCAAGGGCGAGTCCAGCGGCAGCGGCTCGGTGGCAAAGACATCGAGACCGGCGGCGCGCAGCGTGCCGTGGTCCAGCGCCTGCAGCAGTGCCTGTTCCTGCACGATGGCGCCGCGGGCGCCGTTGATGAAAATGGCACCCGGCTTCATCAGTGCAAATTCACGCGCACCGATCAGGCCGCGGGTCTCCGGCGACAAGGGCAGCACCACGGCGACGATGTCGGACCGCTGTAGCACTTCATCGAACGAGGCGGCGCTGACTTTGCCCAGCAAGGCCGGCAAGTCCTTGGCCACGTCCACCGCTTGCAGGTTGTGGTACAGCACCGGCATGCCGAAGCCCAGCGCGGCGCGGCGCGCCAGCGCCTGGCCGATGCGGCCGAAGCCCAGGATGCCCAGCGTCTTGCCGTGCACGTCCCAGCCGAAAAGATCGTCGCCGATGTTGCGCGTCCAGCGCCCTTCGCGCACCAGATTGGCCAGCTCCACCAGTCGCCGGCTGCTGGCCATGATGAGGGCAAAGACGGTGTCGGCGGTGGTCTCGGTCAGCACGCCAGGGGTGTGGCACAACATGACGGCGCGCGCCGCCAGCGCCGCCAAATCGTAGTTGTCGACGCCCACCGACACGCTGGAGATGACTTTGAGCCGCGGTGCGCGCGCCAGCAGAGCGGCGTCCACCGGGTAGCTGGAACCTATCATGCCCTCCGCGTCGGCCAGCGCGGTATGAAAAGCCGGCAGTTGCTCCGGCACACGCGGATTCGCCACGGTCACCTGGTGCTGCGAGCGCAGGCGCGCCAACTGATCCGGCGGCAGTTCGCGGAACACCAAAACCTTTTTGCCTGCCGTGTCTGCCGAGTTCAAAGACATGGTCAAAGCCCCGCAGCGTCGAGTTCGGCACGGGTCGGCAGGCCTTCGCTGTCGCCCAGCACTTGCACCGCGCGGGCGCCGATCCAGGCGCCGCGCCGGACCGCCTGCGGCACGCTCAGGCCGTCCAGCAGCGCGCTGATGACGCCCACCGCAAAGCCGTCGCCGGCGCCTACCGTGTCCACTACTTCGGCCACCGGGAAACCAGCGACGTGACCTGTGCCGGCTTCGCCATCGAAATAGGCGCCGGCGCTGCCCAGCTTGACCACCACCAGTTTGGCGCCGCGCTGGCGGTACCAGCGGGCAATGCCTTCGGGGCTGGATTCACCGGTTAGAAAGAGGCCTTCTTCCAGGCCCGGCAGCACCCAGTCGGCGCGCGTCGCCAGGTCGTTGATCGATGCGCGCATCAGCTCGGGTGTGGCCCAAAGGGTGGGGCGCAGATTCGGGTCGAAGGAGACGCTGCGGCCGGCACCGCGCATCAAGTCCATGGTCTTGCGCGCGGCAGGCAAAGTGGTTTCAGAGATGGCGGCAAAGACCCCGGTGGCATGCAGATGGCGAGCGCTCAGCAGCCAGGCTTCGTCGATGTCGGCGACGCCCATGTGGCTGGCGGCCGAGCCCTTGCGGTGGTACTCCACCGGCGGGTCGCTGCCGTCGCTGACCTTGCCCTTGAACTGAAAGCCGGTATTCTGCGTCGGGTCGCAGACCACGTGCGAGCAGTCTATGCCTTCCTTGGCCATCGCCGCCAACAGGTAGCGGCCCATGGAATCGGTGCCCAGGCGGCTGGCCCAGGCGACCCGCAAGCCCAGGCGTGCCAAGCCGATCGCCACGTTGGTCTCGGCGCCGGCGGTGCGCTTGTAAAAAGCTTCAGCCTGTTCCAGCGGACCGGGCCGGTCCGCCACCAGCAACAGCATGGCTTCGCCAAAAGTGATCACGTCGAGGGCGGGGTTCATGAAGGGTTCTCTTACGGTTGAATCAAACTGTCAAGTGTCGGCCTGCCAGGCTGGCGGCGACCTGGCGCAGTTGCGCAATTTCCGCGCGTGCGACGGTCAGCAGGTCGTCCCCCAGCAGCGGGTACTCGATGGCCCAGGGCACAGGGCAGGGCAGGGCGCGCAGCACGGCACGCCAGGGCGCGCTGGACTCGGCCAGCGGCACTGCCACCCAGCGCTGCGGCTGGCGCTGCACGCCTTTGCAATGCACGTAACGGACCTGGGTGGCCAGTGCGGCGGCCGCCAGCAGCGGGCACTCGCCGGTCCAGTGCCAGTTGCCCATGTCGAAAGTCATGCCGGGAAAAAAGCCCAGTGCATGGGCGGTCTGAAAAAAATCCTGCAACGCCGGCAGCGTGCCGGCGGCGGCGGTCTGGTCGTTCTCGATCAGCAGTTCTATGGCGCTGGCCAACAAGCGCTGCTGCACCTCAGCCAGCGACGCTTGCGAGGCCGCCACGAAACCACCGATGGACATTTTCAGGCGCGTCGCGCCCAGGGTTTGGCTGGCGGACAGGGCGCGCTCCAGGGCGGCTATGTCCAGAGCGCCGTCGGCGCGCCACAGCGGCTCGGCACAGGAGTACACCGCTTCCTTGCCAGCGGCGCGCAGCGCCTGCGCCATCGCCGGCAGTTCGGCGGCGGCGTCTTGCAGCAGCTCGCTGCGTACTTCGACGCCGTCGGCGCCGGCCGCCAGAGCGAGTTGGGTGAACCCCAGTTGGCCCTTGCGCCGTACTTCCGTCGCGCCAAAAGCCGACAGCGAAATCAGGATGGTGGTGGGCGACTCGATGGTGGTCGTGGCGCCGATGTCTGCCGCCAGTTCGGCGCGGCCAAGCTCAGTGAGCATGCTGAGAACTCAGGATCTGGCCCAGAAAATTGCGCGTCGTTTCATGCTGCGGGTTGCTGAAGAACTGCTGCGGCGGCGCCTGCTCGATGATCCTGCCGTCGGCCATGAAAATCACCCGGTCGGCGACGCTGCGGGCAAAACCCATTTCGTGCGTCACGCACAGCATGGTCATGCCGTCCTCGGCCAGGCTGATCATGGTATCGAGCACCTCCTTGACCATCTCCGGGTCCAGCGCCGAAGTGGGCTCGTCGAACAGCATGATCTTGGGCGTCATGCACAGGGCGCGCGCAATCGCCACCCGCTGCTGCTGGCCGCCCGAGAGCTGGCTGGGGTATTTGTGCGCCTGCTCCGGAATGCGTACCCGCTGCAGGTATTTCATCGCCACCGCTTCGGCCTCGTCCCGGCTCAGGCCGCGCGACTGGATCGGCGCCAGCGTGCAATTTTGCAAAATGGTCAGGTGCGGAAACAGGTTGAACTGCTGGAACACCATGCCCACTTCCTGCCGCACCGAATCGACATTGCGGCCACCGGCCGTCAGGTCGATGCCGTTGACCACGATGCGGCCGTGCTGCACCGTCTCCAGCCGGTTGATGCAGCGGATCAGGGTCGACTTGCCGGAGCCCGACGGCCCGCAGATCACAATCCGCTCCCCGGCCGCCACCGTCAGGTCGATCTGGCTCAGCACCTGGAACTTGCCGAACCATTTGTCGACCGCTTCCATGCGGATGATGGGCGCGGCGTCGCCGGCTGGCGTGGAGGAGGGCATTGTGGCTGTCATGGCTACACCGTGGTCGGCAGGAGGGTCTGATTTATTGCATCTTCGGCAGGTCGGTTTCCAGCCACTTGCGGTACAGCTTGTTGAGCTCGCCGTTGCCGCTGTTGCGCACCACGAAATCGTCCACCGTCTTGAGCAACTCGGCCTGGCCGGGCCGCAGCACGATGCCCATCACCTGCTGGCGCAGCAGGAACTTGTTCTCGAAGGCATTGGCCGGCGCGCGCTTGTCGATCTGCGCCGCCACCGTGGTGGAGCAGCCGATGGCATCGACCTGGCCCGACATCAAGGCTTGCATGGCCGAGGCGTCGTCATCGAAGCGGCGAATCTCGGTGCCCTCCGGCGCCAGCGCGGTCAGGGCCACGTCCTGGGTGCTGGCGCGGGCCACGCCGACGCGCTTGCCTTTCAGGTCGGCGGCGGCCTTGATGCTGGCTTTCTTGTCACCGTACAAAACAATGCTGGCGGCGGCATAGGGTTTGGAGAACTGGACCTGCTTGGCGCGCTCGGGCGTGATCGCCAGCGAAGCCACCAGCAGATCGACCTTGTTGGTCAGCAGGAAGGGGATGCGATTCGGGCCGGTCACCGGCACCAGGTTGAGCTTGAGCCCCAGGTCCTTGGCCAGCAGGCGCGCCACGTCGGCGTCGTAGCCATCGGGCTGGTTGCTGGCGTTCATGGTGCCGTAGGGCGGAAAGTCGACCAGCATGCCGACCGTGAGTTCGCCCTTTTTCTTCAGCTCGGCCACCGTCTGTGCGCTGACTGAGGGCACCCAGGCCGACAAGGTGGCCGCCAGGCCCAGGGCCAGGGCGGTGGATGTGAAGAGGCGGCGTTGCAGAGGCTTGAACATGGTGAAATCTCCGTGGGTTGAGGTGAAAGTTGACGGTGGAAAAAGTTGAATGGTCTCAGCGCGTTTGCGCCGCCGCGTGCCGGCGCTCCATGTGCGCGGCCAGCAGCGACAGAGGCCAGCACAAGGCAAAGTAAATGCCGGCGACGACGCTGAAAACGATCAGCGGCTGGAAGGTGGCGTTGTTGATGATCTGGCCCGAGCGCGTCACTTCGGCAAAGCCGATGATGGCCGCCAGTGAAGTGCCCTTGATGATCTGCACCAGGTAGCCCACGGTGGGCGGCAGCGCGATTTTGAAAGCCTGGGGCAGGATCACGTAGCGCATGCGCGCGACGTAGTGCAGGTTCAGCGCCTGCGCCGCTTCCCATTGGCCGCTGGGGATGGCCTGGATGCAGCCGCGCCAGATTTCGCCCAGGAAGGCGCTGCTGTTGAGAATCAGCGCCACGCCGGCCGCCACCCAGGGGTTGATGTCCAGGCCCAGCACCGGCGCGCCGAAGAACACCAGAAAGAGTTGCAGCAGCAGCGGTGTGCCCTGAAAAATCTGGATGAAGCCGCCCGACAGGGTGCGCAGCACCGGCTGGTCGCAAGTGCGGCTGAGCGCAATCATCAAGCCGCCGATGGCGCCGCCGATAAAGGCGATCAGGGACAGCGCCACCGTCCACTTGGCCGCCTCAAGAATGAACAGGAATTCGGAGAAGCCGAAGGTACGCATCAGATTCGGCGGCCAGATGGGTAGTTAAGAGTGCGGCGGTAGATGGCCCGGAATAGCGCTGAAAACGCGAGTGCCAGCGCCAAATAGATTGCAGCCACCACGATGTAGATCTCGAAGCTGCGAAAGGTCTGCGATTGCAGATTCGCCGCCACCGAAGTCAGGTCGTCGGCCGAAATGGCCGACACCACGCTGGAGCTGAGCATCAGCAAAATGAACTGGCTGGTGAGGGCCGGATAAACGGTGCGCAGTGCCGGTTTCAAAATGATGAAGCGGAAGATTTCGTGGCGTTTCAGGCTGAGCGCCAGGCCCGCTTCGATCTGGCCCTTGGGAATCGACTCGATGCCGGCGCGGATGATCTCGGTGGCGTAGGCGCCCAGATTGACCACCATGGCGGTGAGGGCGGCGGTGTGGGCCGACCAGCGCAGGCCCAGGGCCGGCAGGGCAAAGAAGAAAAAGAACAGTTGCACCAGAAACGGCGTGTTGCGGATCAGCTCGATGTAGGCATTGATGAGCCAACGCAGCGGGCGCGGACCGGCGGTCTTGCCCCAGGCGCACAGGATCGCCACCACGAGGCCCAGCAGCATGGCCGACATGGACAGCGCGATGGTGCTCCAGGTGCCCCGCAGCAGCAGCGGCCAGGCGGCAAACACATCACCGAATTGAAACGAATAGTTCATGCGTGGGGACAAACACTGAAACCGGTTTCAGGTAATTATAGAAGAGCGCGTGTGCTCGTTGTAACTGGCGAAAACCCTAGGAGCCTTTAAGTGGTCGTAGACACCGACGAGCCACGCGGCAGCAGGCGGCCCGACAGCAGGATCTGGCGCGGCGGCAACTCCAGGCCTTGCAGACGCTCGATCAGGCAGCCGGCGGCGATCCGGCCCAACTCGTCGGTCGGCTGCGCGATGGTGCTCAGGCCCGGGCCCACGTAGGGCGACCACTCGGTGTCGTCGAAGCCCACCAGACCGACATCGGCACCCAGGCGCCAACCGAGCCGCGCCAGCGCCGCCACCACGCGCAAGGTCACCACCGCGTTACTGGAGAGCACGCCGGGCAGGTGCTTGCCGGCCCGGCGGCGCAGGCTGCGCAGCGCCTGGTCCAGGGCGGCGTCGCCGTCTTCCGCCGTGCTCTCGAATGTGCTGCCATGCAGGTCGGAGACGCCAACCTGCGGCGCCTCGACAAAGGTGCGAAAAGCAGCCTTGCGCTCCTCGCGCGAGCTGACGTCCTTGACCGGCTCCGAGACAAACAGCAACTCGCGGTAGCCGCGCTCCAGCAGATGGCTCGCCCCCAGGCGCACGGCGCCAGCGTTGTCGAGCGAGACAAAATCGGCCTGCATGTCGTGGTGCCGCCGGTCCACCAGCACCACCGGCTTGCCGTGACGCGCCGCGTCGGCGGCGGCGCCGTTGTCCCGGCCCAGCGTGTTCAGGATAAATCCCTCCACCTGGTAGGCGGTGAGGGTCTTGATGGCTTCACTTTCGCGCCGGCTGTCATTGCCCAGGTTGAACAGCATCAGCAGGTAGCCGGCCTGCTGGCAGGCTTTTTCGGCGCCGCGCAGCACCGCCACCGAGAAAGGGTTGGTGACGTCGGCCACCACCAGACCGATCAGGCGCGAGCGGCCGCGCTTGAGCGCTTGCGCCATCGGGCTCGGGCTGTAGGCCAGGGCCGCGATGGCCACCTCCACCCGGCTTGCAATGTCTTTTGTCAGCAGCCTCTCGCGGTGGTTCAGAAACCGGGAAACGGTGGCTTTGGAGACGCCTGCTTCACGTGCCACATCGGCAATGGTGGCACGTGCGGTCGGTGCTGCGGCAGCGCTGCCGCGGGCTGGTGTTTTGGCGCGCATTTCAAATCAGGGCGGAATGTGACATTTGTCTGAAACCAGTTTCAGTGAATGGTAGCACTCTGCTCGGGGAACTGGAATGATTTATGGTAGTTGCGCCATGGTCGGCACAAGCAATGCAGTCCTACTGGTCGTCGAACTCGGCAAACGGGTCGGTTGCGTTGACGATACGCCAGCTATCGAATTGATTCAACGATTGAACCTGATCAGCATCCAAAATTGCCCGACCCAAAGCTCGATAAAACTCGTGTTTCTCTGGAAAAATTCGTGGCAAGACGGTGTCGAAGACTAGGGAGAAGTCCCAGGTACCGCGCTCGTACCCCAAACCCAGTAAACCCTTCAAACGAGACAACATCGGTCCGACCGGGCCAGATACCAATTCACGCTGTAAACAGCCATAAAGGAGTGCTTCTGCCACTGCCTGGGATGGGACACCCACAACGATTTGAAGGATGTGGCGAATCATCAAAGAGATTTCGAGGAGGCCTTTGGGATCACTCTTGATAAGTTGAATTGAAGCGAAGTTGGCAAGATTGTTGGCATTGTTCGGGTCGCGTAGGAGGGTCTTCTTGAACACCACTTCGGCGGCGTCGAAGTCCTTGCGGCGATTCGCCAGAAAATATGCGTAGTTGCCCGTGTTCCTAGCATCGTCCGGGGCGAGTTCGAGGGTCTTCTTGAACATCGCCTCGGCGGCGTCGAAGTCTTGGCGCCGGTTCGCCAGAAAATTCGCGTAGTTGCCTGTGTGGGTGGCGTGGCCTGGGTCGAGTTCGAGGGCCTTCTTGTACAAGGCCTCGGCGGCGTCGAAGTCCTTGTGCTGGTTCATCAGAAAGGTCGCATAGTTGCCTGTGTGGGTGGCATGGCCTGGGTCGAGTTCGAGGGCCTTCTTGTACATGGTCTCGGCGGCGTCGAAGTCCTTGCGCTGGTTCATCAGATAGATCGCGTAGTTGCCTGTGTTGGTGGCGTGGCCTGGGTCGAGTTCGAGGGCCTTCCTGTACATGGCCTCGGCGGCGTCGAAATCCTTGCGTTGTTTTGTCAGAAAATTCGCGTAGTTGCCTGTGTTGCTGGCATGGCCCGGGTCGAGTTCAAGGGCCTTCTTGTACATAGCCTCGGCGGCGTCGAAATCCTTGCGCTGGTTCGTCAGAAAGGTCGCGTAGTTGCCTGTGTTGGTGGCGTGGCCCGGGTCGAGTTCGAGGGCCTTCTTGTACATGGCCTCGGCGGCGTCGAAGTCCTTGCGCTCGTTCATCAGAAAGGTCGCATAGTTGCCTGTGTTGGTGGCGTGGCCCGGGTCGAGTTCAAGGGCCTTCTTGTACATGGCCTCGGCGGCGTCGAAGTCCTTGCGCTGGTTCATCAGAAAGGTCGCATAGTTGCCTGTGTGGGTGGCATGGCCCGGGTCGAGTTCGAGGGCCTTCTTGTACATGGCCTCGGCGGCGTCGAAGTCCTTGCGCTGGTCCGCCAGAAAATTCGCGTAGTTACCGGTCAGTTCGGCGCTGTTGGGGAACTGCATCAAGCCTTGCCGGTAAATTTCATCGCGCCTATTGTTGTCGGCCTCAGAACTGGCCTGCATCTCCCAAGCCCACCAACTTTTACCTTGTTGAACGGATTGACTCAACACCAGTCCCATCCTTCTTTGCGCGATGGTGCCAGCCGCCGACGACCTGCGAAGTTCCTCAGCTTGCTTTCGGTAACGGTCCGCGCGTTCCTGGCCCAAGCGGGCAGTGCGGTCGGCCAGAGCCGCTACGTCAAAGTTTTTTACCAGCTTTGCCGCCAGCAACAGCATGAATTCATCGAAACCGGGAATCTTGACTTGGATACCTTGGTGCTTCACCAGTACTGCGTTGGCGGCAGTCGGTGGTGGCGAGCCCTCTCGATAGCACCAAAACATGCGGCCAACAACGTCGCCCGGCGCGAGGCTTGCGAGCAAGCCCATCAAACTCCCATCGTTGCCGCCGTAGCCGACGACGATGGGAGTGAAATACTGAAACAACTTGCGCAGGGCGATCTTCCACCCTTCCTCCATGGTGGAAACGCCGGCCAAATCGTTGATGGGATCGAGGAAGAGATCACGGTGAATCTTTGCCACCAAAGGTCTGCGCAATTTGGGTTGAACAAAGCCAGTAAGCGATTCATGCGCTACAACCAACGGTGATTGGTGTGCGTGCATTGCCAAGGCGTCGGCTACCAGATTGTCAAAATTCGTTGTAACTACCACCTTATGCCGGGTGTGCTGGATGATTTCGGCCAGCAGCGAATAACCCAGGCTTGGCTGCTTGCCTTCCATGACACGCTCCAAGGCGGCGTAGCCCCCTTGACGGTCACCTCGGAATCGCCTTTCAAAAATCTCCGGGTAGTGTTCAGCGGCCGTGCCAAAACTCAAGTTTGGAATGCCGAGAGCAGAGCTATCGACCCATTCCTCCAATGGCGTGGAGCCACCGCACTCGCGTAAATGCAAGTCGCGCAGCCAGCGTTGGGCCAAGTCGTGACCGGTTGGGATGCCGGACTTGAACGATGCGCCGGCACCCAAGATAAATGCAAACTGACGATCAGGCATCTCGTCGTCGATACGCGTTAACTCGTCCAATACGCCATCGAGTGTCCATTCTTGAACTCTGCTTGGTTCCATCTATCCTCCCGGTTATTGGTATTTGTCGCCGTGAACCTCGTCGATGCGCAGTCGTTGAGTGATTCAATTATCGTCTGGAGATACCAAGCTCGAATGTATGCCTGCGTCAGTTTTATTCAGCGGAACTTGCCTAGCGCCGAAAGGTAAATGTCGGAAACAGGGCTGACACGCGCGCAACGCAGTCAGCGTCGAGGTCTCCGGTCGTGTGCACTTTATTGAGGCTTTGGTCCACACAACCGGTACTGTGAAACATCTGCAAGGCATAGTTGTGCACACCCATGCCGCTCAGTGTTTCAGCCAGCGCCAGCATGTCTTGCTCGCAGTGCAGGCCCGGATGCACGGTAGTACGGAATTCATGCGCCACGCCGCTGGCCAACACTATTTCGGCACTGGTCAGGGCCGCGCCGGCGCTGTCGCGGATACCGGTGACCGCGTCGTAGCCGTGCGGCTCGGTCTTGATGTCGAGGCCGATCCAATCGACCAGTGGCAGCACTTGGGCCAGGCGCCGCGGGTAAGCGCCGGCTGTGTGCAGGCCGACGCCAAAACCGAGGGCGCGAACTTGGCGCATGGCGTCCGCCAGCGCGCCGTCCATGGTCGGCTCGCCACCGCTGAAGACCACGGCATCGATCAGTCCAACACGTCGCTTCAGCAGTGTTAGGACCTGGGTCCAAGGCAGCGGACTGTGCTCGGTGCGCGGCTGCAAATGCGGGTTGTGGCAGTAGCCGCAGCGCCAGGGGCAGCCCTGCACAAAGACCACCGCCGCCAGCTTGCCGGGGTAGTCGGTGGCGGAGAACGCTGTAACGCCGCCGACCTTGAGCTGTTTCGGAATTAAGGCGGTGCTGTCGGCATCGGCCGCCGCCGTCTCAGTCGGCCAGGCGGGGCTGGCGGCAGCGCTCGTCGAAGTAAGTGCGCTCATGAAATTCGCCCTTCTTGCCGGTGTTGAAGGACGCCATGGGACGGTGGTAGCCCATCACGCGGGTCCACACCTCGCAGCGCTGGCGTTCCTCATCGCGCAGCACGACGGTCGCTTGGGGTGTCAGCACTTCCTGTTCGCTTAGATCGTTCATTTGGGTTCTCCTTGCTGGCCTGAAAAGATGGTTTCACTGTCCACGATTTGTCATTGCGGCCCCGGATCGAGTCCGGGGTTGCAGCACCCGCAATCCATGGATGCCGGATCAGGTCCGGCATGACAATGAGGGGGTCGCAATGACGCATTCATAAAATTTCATTTGCTTGTTCAGACAGCTTCGAGCTGTTTGCGCGCAATAATTTCGGCATCGCACTTGGGGCAGAAATCGTGGCGGCCGCCCAGGTAGCCGTGCTTGGGGCAGATGGAAAAAGTGGGCGTGACGGTGATGTAGGGCAGACGAAAACGCGACAGCGAACGTTTCACCAACTGGCGGCAAGCTTCGGCGCTGGACAGGGGCTCGTTCATGTACAGGTGCAGGACAGTGCCACCGGTGTACTTGCGCTGCAGATCGTCCTGCAACTCCAGCGCCTCGAACGGATCGTCGGTAAAGCCCACCGGCAACTGGCTGGAGTTGGTGTAGTAAGGCATGTCCGGGGTGCCGGCTTGCAGGATGCCGGGGAACTGCTTGGCGTCTTCCTTGGCGAAGCGGTAGGTGGTGCCCTCGGCCGGCGTTGCCTCCAGGTTGTACATGTGGCCGGTCTGGTCCTGAAACTCCAGCATGCGCGCACGCACATGGTCCAGCAGGCGAATGGCGAAGGCGTGGCCCCATTCGGTGCTGATGTCGTGCCGGTCCCGCGTGAAGTTGCGGATCATCTCGTTGATGCCGTTCACGCCCAGCGTGGAGAAGTGGTTGCGCAGCGTGCCCAGGTAGCGCTTGGTGTAGGGGAACAAGCCGTTGTCCATGTGGCGCTGGATCACCTTGCGCTTGATCTCCAGACTGTCGCGGCCCAGCTCCAGCAGGGCGTCGAGTTCGCTCAGCAGGGCCGGCTCGTCGCCCGGGTGCAGATAGCCCAGGCGTGCGCAGTTGATGGTTACCACGCCCAGCGAGCCGGTCTGCTCGGCCGAGCCGAACAAGCCGTTGCCGCGTTTGAGCAGCTCGCGCAAGTCGAGTTGCAGGCGGCAACACATGGAGCGGATCATGTTGGGCTTGAGTTCCGAATTGATGAAGTTCTGGAAGTAGGGCAGGCCGTACTTGGCCGTCATCTCGAACAGCGCCTCGGCGTTGGGGCTGTACCAGTCGAAATCTTCCGTGATGTTGTAGGTCGGAATCGGGAAGGTGAAGACCCGGCCCTTGGCATCGCCGGCCATCATGACCTCGATGTAGGCGCGGTTCACCATGTCCATCTCGGCCTGCAACTCGCCGTAAGTGAACAGCATTTCCTGGCCACCGATCACCGGCGTCTGCTCTCGCAGGTCTTCCGGGCAGACCCAGTCGAAAGTCAGGTTGGTAAAAGGCGTTTGCGTGCCCCAGCGCGACGGCACGTTGAGGTTGTAGATCAGCTCTTGTAGGCATTGGCGCACCTGGTGGTAGTCCAGGCTGTCCTTCTTGATGTAGGGCGCCATGTAGGTGTCGAAGGAACTGAAGGCTTGCGCGCCGGCCCACTCGTTTTGCAGCGTGCCCAGGAAGTTGACGATCTGCCCCACCGCGCTGGACAGGTGTTTGGGCGGCCCCGACTCGACCTTGCCCGGCACGCCGTTCAGTCCCTCGTTGAGCAGGGTGCGCAGCGACCAGCCGGCGCAGTAGCCGGCCAGCATGTCGAGGTCGTGGATGTGCAGGGCCGCGCTGCGGTGTGCCGCGCCCACTTGCGGCGGGTAGACGTGGTTCAACCAGTAGTTGGCGATCACCTTGCCGGAGACGTTGAGGATCAGGCCGCCCAGCGAATAGCCCTGGTTGGCGTTGGCGTTGACGCGCCAGTCGATTTGTTGCAGGTACTCGTTCATGCTGGCCTCGACGTCAACCAGGGTCTTGCGGTCGCTGCGCAGCTTTCGGTGCTGTTCGCGGTAGACGATGTAGGCGCGCAGCGTCCGGGGGTAGCCGGCATCGAACAGGGCCGATTCGACGGCGTCCTGGATTTGCTCGATGTGCGGCGCCACATGGCCTTGCACCTTGATCTTCGGCACCACCAGGTAGTGCGTCAGGCGCTTGGCCTCGGCCGCATCGAACTCACCGCTGGCCTGCGCCGCGCGTTCCAGCGCAAAAGCAATTTTGCTGGCGTCGAACGGTTTGACGCCGCCGTCGCGCTTGATGATGTGGCTGAAAACCGCCGCGCTTGCCATGCTCATGGGGTGCCCCTAGAAACGCTATATGTAGTGTCGAATGTCATTCTACACACCAGGTATAGTGTTTCCGCCGAAACGCAGCGAAGCGGCACAGGCAAATATTTTTTGCCTGCGGCGCTTGATTTGAATCAGGAAACAGGGCTGCCCAGCACCGCGTTCCAGAGCGCCAGCACGGCGTCGCGTTGGTCCTGCAAATCGGGCAGCAAGACCTGCGTCGGTGCCTCGTCGAGGCGCGCCCGGTGCTGCACCCGGCGCAACTCACGGTAGGCGCCGGCGGCGGCGTGGCCTATGCCCTTGGGCAGCAGGGCGATCACCTCGGAATGCTCCAGCAGGGCGATGGTGCCGGTGTTGTCCATCAGCTCGGGGTGCGCCGCCGCGTTCGAGAGCACCAGGTATTGCATGACGAACTCCACGTCCATCATGCCGCCGGCGCTGTGCTTGACGTCGAAGTACTGCTCCTTCACCGGGTGCGCGGCGCGTACCCGGTTGCGCATGCTGACGATCTCGTTTTTCAGCTCCCGGGCGTCGCGCGGTGCCGCAATGACGGCTTTGCGGATCGCGTCGAAGCGTTGCCGCAAGGCCTCGTCGCCCAGCACGAAGCGGGCCCGCGTCATGGCCTGGTGCTCCCAGGTCCAGGCGGTGTTGGAGCCGCGCTGCTGCTGGTAGTTGGCGTAGGCGTCGAAGCTGGTGACCAGCAGGCCCGAGTTGCCGTTGGGGCGCAGCGCGGTGTCGATCTCGTACAGATCGCCTTCGCCGGTCTTCACCGTCAACCAGTTGATCAGCTTGCGCACCAGGCTGGGGTAGACCTCGCTGGCTCTTTCGTCCGCGTCCTGATAAACAAACACAATGTCCAGATCGCTGCCGTAGCCAAGCTCCTTGCCGCCCAGTTTGCCGTAGGCGATGATGGCAAGCTGCGGCTGCTCGCGGTGCTTGCTGCCCAGGCGGCTCCAGCACCAGCGGGTGGTCACGCGCAACACCGCGTCGGCCAGCGAACTCAGGTCGTCGGCCACCTGCTCCACCGTCAGGCGGCCTTCCACGTCGCGCGCCAGGGTGCGGAACACTTCGGCGTGATGGGCGCGGCGCAGCAGATTGAGCAGCGTCTCGTCGTCCTCGTCCTCGCCGGTGCCCACCAGCGCGGCGCGCCGGTGCTCCAGTTCATGCTCGAAGTCGGCGGCATTGAAGCGCTCATCGAGCATGGCCGCATTGGCCAGCTCGTCGATGACACCCGGGTGCAACAGCAGGTAGCGCGCCGGCCAGCGCGCGGCGCCCAGCAACCGCAGCAGGCGCTCGTGCACCTTGGGCCGCTCCAGCAGCAAGGCCAGGTAGCTCTCCCGCCGCAACAGCGGCTCCATCCAGTCGGCCAGCCGCACCGCGGCGGTTTCGCTCACCAGGCCCTCGCCGACCCACTGCGCGGTGCGTGAAATCAGCCGCAGCAGACGGGCGCGCGAGTCCTCGCGCAAGGCCAGCACCCGTGGATGCTCGCGCCAGCTGGCCACGCGGGCGCGAAATTGTTCCGGCAACTGCTTCAGCAAGTCGTCGAAGCCGGGTGCGCTGGCGCCGCCCTTGCCGCCGTTGCAGCCCTTGCATTCCTTGTCGGCGCCGCCGCCCAGCAAGGCATCGAACTCCTGCGCCACCAGTTCGCGGTGGCTGTCGAGCTGGTGCAGCAGTGGTGCCGAGCTGGCATAGCCCATGGTGCTGGCAATCCAGTCCAGGTCATGGTCCTGTGTGGGCAGCACATGGGTCTGTTGATCGTCCAGGTACTGGATGCGATGCTCCACCCGGCGCAGGAATTCATAGGCCTCTGCCAGTGCCTGAGCGCTGGCCGCCGGCATCAGGCCGGCCTTCACCAGACGGGGCAGGGCGCTCAGGGTGGGGCGGGTTCGGAGTTCGGGAAATTGTCCACCGCGCACCACTTGCAGCAGCTGCACGATGAATTCGATTTCGCGGATGCCGCCGCGCCCCAGCTTGACGTCGTTGGCGCGCTCCGGGTGGCCGCTGCTGCGTTTGCCGGCATGGTCGCGGATTTGCCGGTGCAGCACGCGCAGCGAGTCGAACACGCTGTAGTCCAGGTAGCGCCGGAAGACGAACGGCAGCACCACGCTGCGCAGGCTCTGGGCGGCGCCGCGGTCGGCACTGCCCAACTGCGCCACGACGCGGCTTTTCAGCCAGGCAAAGCGCTCCCACTCGCGGCCCTGCACATGAAAATACTCTTCCAGCGCGCCCAGCGATACCGCCGGCGGGCCGGAGTTGCCGTTCGGCCGCAGCGCCAGATCGACCCGAAAGACAAAGCCGTACTCGGTCACATCGCCGATCAGGGCGTACAGGGCGCGCACCGCCTTGGCATAGTATTCCTGGTTCGAGATGCGCCCGCGCCCCTGCGCGTCGCCGCTGCTTTCGCCGTCCTGGTCGTACACGTAGATCAGGTCGATGTCGCTGGAGACATTGAGCTCGCGCGCGCCCAGCTTGCCCATGCCTACGACCCACAGCTGCGCCGGCTCGCCGCTGGCGCTGCCGGGCAACCCATGGTATTGCGCCAGCGTCTGTTGCACCTCGGCGCAGGCGCGTTCCAGGGCAAACTCGGCCAGCTCGGTCATCGCCTGGGTGATTTGCGCCAGGCTGGCCTGTTGCTCGCAGTCCAGACACAGCAGGCGCGCCAGCACCAGTTGCCGGACCACCCGCAAGGCGCTGCCGAGGCCCAGGCCGCTGGCGCCCAGGGCCGCCAGGGCCTGCGCCATGGCGGCCTTGTCGGGCACGCCGGGCGGCAATAAATGCAGTTGATTGTCAAAGCGGCGCCGCACCCGCTGGTACCAGCGCGAGTGCGAAGACAAAGCGGGGCCGGTCATAATTCCTGTCATGTCCATGGGTTCCAAATGATTGACGCGACGCCTGCCCCTTCATCACGGCTGAGAATAATGACCACCGTAGCACGTTGGTCGCTTTGGTTGACCGTGACGGCGTGGTTTCTTTGTGGGGCGACCTGGGGCGCGTTGCACTGGTTGATTGTGCCGCGAATCGGCGAGTTTCGCCCGTTGCTGGAAGCGCGGGCCACACAGATCCTGCGGGTACCGGTGCGCATTGGGGCCATCGTGGCGCATTCGACCGGCATGATTCCGTCGTTTGAAATCAGCAACGTCCAGTTGTTCGATGCGCAGGGCCGCCAAGCCTTGCTGTTGCCGCGCGTGTTGGCTTCCTTGTCGCCGCGCTCGCTCTGGTACCTGGGCTTCGAGCAGCTCTATGTGGATCGGCCCGAGCTCAATATCCGGCGTGGCCTGGATGGAAAAATAAGCGTCGCCGGGCTCGATTTTTCGAAAGACGGCGGTCCCGACGATGCCGCCGCCGACTGGTTTTTTTCGCAGATCGAGTTTGCCATTCACGACGGCACCATCCGCTGGACCGATGAGTTGCGCGCGGCGCCGACGCTGGAACTCAAGCAGGTCGATCTGGTGCTGCGCAACCGCTTGCGTCGGCACGACCTGCGGCTGGACGCCACGCCGCCGGCCTTGTGGGGCGAGCGCTTCAGCCTGCGCGGCCTGTTCCAGCAGCCGCTGCTGTCGCGCAACAATGGTCGCTGGCAGGATTGGGAAGGCCAGCTGTACGCCGCTTTCAGCCGGGTCGACCTGTCCGAGTTGCGGCGCTATGCCGAACTGGGCATCGATCTGCGCCAGGGTGATGGCGCGCTGACGGCCTGGGTCGACGTCAAAAAAGGACAGGTGCAAGGCGGCGCGGCCGACGTGGCCCTGCGGCAGGTCAGCGTTACTCTGGGGCGGGAATTGCAGGCGCTGGAGCTGCAGTCGGTGCGCGGCCGGCTGGGCGGCAAGCTACTGGCCTCGGGCTTCGAATTCTCGACCCAGGCGCTGCAATTCGACAGCGCCGACGGCTTGCACTGGCCGGGCGGCAATGTCAGCGTCAGCTACCTGGGTGCCGAGGGCAAGCTGGCGGCACGCGGCGAGCTCAAGGCCGACAAGCTCGATCTGAGCGCCTTGTCGCAGATTGCCAACCGCTTGCCGCTGGACGCCGCCGTTCGGGCCGCCCTGCTGGCCTACGCGCCCAAGGGGCTGGTGGAGCGGATACAGGCCAGTTGGCAGGGACCGCCGGAGGCCTTGAGCAAATATGAGATCAAGGGGCGGGTCAGTCAACTGGAACTCGACAGCGTGGCCGACAGCCCCGGCGTGCGCGGCGCCAGCATCGATTTTGACTTCAACCAGGCGGCCGGCAAGGCCAGCATCAGCCTGGCCCATGGCTCGGTCGCGCTGCCGCAAATATTCGATGAGCCGGTGATTGCCGTGACCCAGGCCTCGGGCGAGGCCCGGTGGCAGCTCAGCGGAGAACGCATTGCGGTTCAGGTCGCCAACCTGAAGTTCAGCAACGCCGACGCGCAGGGCGAGGCGCAGCTCAAATGGGAAACCAGCGACCCGGGCAAATCCAGCAGCCGGGCTCGCTTCCCCGGCGTGCTCGATCTGCAGGGCACGCTCAGTCGTGCCGACGGTACCCGGGTGCACCGCTATCTGCCCAGCATCATCCACCGGCCGGCGCGTGACTATGTGCGCGACGCGATTCAAGCCGGCAGCGCCAGCGCGGTCCGGTTCAAGGTCCGGGGCGATCTCAACGACATGCCTTTTGCCGACCCGAGGCAGGGCGAGTTCCGGATCGCGGCCGATGTGCAGAATGCCCGCTATGCCTACGTGCCGCGCAACCTGCAGCCGGCCGATGCCCTGCCCTGGCCGGCGCTGTTGCAGCTCGGCGGCGAGCTGGTATTCGACCGCACCCAATTGCAGGTCCGCGGCGCCCGGGCCAGGATCGGCCCCGGTGCCGGTCTGCAGGTCAACAAGGTCGATGCCCTGATCCCCGATTTGCGGCACGCCCAGGTGACTGTCACAGCCGAGGTCCGGGGTCCGTTGACGGATGGCCTGGCGCTGGTCAACGGCTCGCCGCTGGGCGCCATGACCGGGCAGGCCCTGGCCCGCGCCGTGGGTAGCGCCAGTGCCGATTACAAATTGAAATTGACCTTGCCGATCGCCAACCTGGAAAAATCCACGGTTCAGGGCAGCGTCACGCTGTCCGGCAACGACATCCAGATGACGCCCGACACACCGCGCTTGAGCCGCTCCCGGGGCGTAGTGAATTTTTCCGAAAGCGGTTTTTCCATCGTGGGCGGCCAGGCCCGCATGCTGGGTGGCGAGATGCGGCTGGAGGGCGGCTCGCTGGCGGCCCTTGGTGCCAACGGCAATGCCGCCAGGGTAGCGCCTGCCATCACCTTGCGCGCCAGCGGCACGGCTTCCGCCGAGGGCTTGCGCCAAGCCAGGGAGTTGGGCTTTGTGGCGCGTCTGGCGCAGCAGGCCAGCGGCAGCGCCGCCTACACGGCCCAGCTCTCGTTTCGCCGCGGCGAGCCCGAGTTGCTGGTGTCCAGCAATTTGCAGGGGCTGGGCTTGAGCCTGCCGGCGCCGCTGACCAAGAGCGCCGACAGCGCCTTGCCGTTTCGGCTGGAGACGGCACTGCTGCGCGAGTCGCTGCTGAGCTCGCCACCGCGCTTGCGTGATCAACTGACGCTGGACCTTGGGAAACTGGCGTCGCTGGTGTATTTCCGCGATTTGTCGGGACCCGAGCCGCGTGTCACGCGCGGCAGCCTGGCGGTTGGTCTGACGCCGGCGGAGTCGGCCCCGCTGCCGGAAGAGGGGGTGGTTGCCAACATCAACCTGAACGCCTTCGACCTGGATGCCTGGGGCGCTGTTTTGTCGCAGGCCACTGGCGCCGCCCTGACCGGTGGCGGCGCCGGCGGGCCGGCGCTGGGCTATCTGCCCAGCAGCGTGGCGCTGCGGGCGCGGGAGCTGACCTTCGGCGGGCGCAAGCTCCACAACGTGGTGGTGGGCGGTTCGCGCGACGGACTGCTGTGGCGCGCCAACGCGGATGCCAGCGAATTCAATGGCTACCTGGAATACCGCCAGTCCTCGGACGCCGGTGCCGGGCGCCTCTATGCGCGGCTGGCCCGCCTGACCATCGCTCAAAGCGCGGCCAGCGAGGTTGAGGCGATCCTGAGCGAGCAGCCGGCCAGCATTCCGGCGCTGGACGTGGTGGTCGATGACTTCGAGCTGCGCGGCAAGCGGCTGGGGCGGCTGGAGGTGGAAGCGATCAACCGGGCGGCGGCGCGCGACGGCGGCGCGCGCGAATGGCGGCTCAATAAATTCAACGTCGTGATGCCCGAAGCGGTGCTGACCGCCAGCGGCAACTGGGCCAGCATCGCGGCCCAGGGCGGGGTCGCCCCGTCGCCGCGCTATGGGCCCGAGCGCCGCCGTACCGTGCTCAATTTCAAGCTCGAGATGGCGGATGGTGGTGAGTTGCTGGCGCGTTTCGGCATGCGCGACGTGGTGCGAAAAGGGCGCGGCAAAATGGAAGGCCAGATCGCCTGGCTGGGCTCGCCCTTCAACCTCGACTACCCGTCCCTGACGGGCGCCTTCACGGTCAACGTGGAGAGCGGCCAGTTTTTGAAGGCCGACCCCGGGATTGCCAAATTGCTGGGGGTGCTCAGCCTGCAAGCCTTGCCGCGGCGCCTGACGCTGGACTTCCGGGATGTCTTCAGCGAGGGCTTCGCCTTTGATTTTTTGCGCGGCGACATCGCCATCGAACAAGGCATCGCCAAGACCAACAATTTGCAGATGAAGGGCGTCAATGCCGCCGTGCTGATGGAGGGGCGCGCCGACATCGCGCGGGAAACACAGGACATCAAGGTGGTGGTGGTACCCGAGATCAATGCCGGTACCGCCTCACTGATTGCCTCGGTGATCAATCCGGCGATCGGCCTGGGCACTTTTCTGGCCCAGTTGTTCTTGCGCAAACCGCTGGCCGAGGCGGCAACCCAGGAGTTTCACATCGACGGCAGCTGGGCCGACCCGAAGATCAGCAAGGTGGCGCACAAGTCGGTGGCCGCTGACGGCAAGAGCGACGGCGCCAGCGGTACTTCGAACGGGCCGGCACGTTGAATCCGGCACCGCTCGACCAGCGCCCGCCGGCAACCCTGCGCCGGCGAACCCTGTGGGTTGCGCTGCTGTTGCTGGTGGCGGCCCTGCTGGCGATGCTGGTCTGGCTGGCCGGGGTCTATGAAGCCAGCCAGGTGCAGAGCCGGCTGGAGCGCGACACGGCGCAAGCGGTGGGCGACGTGCAGGCTGCGTTCGGGCGCAATGTGCAGGGCTTGCAGGCCTTGCAGTACAACGATCCGACGCCCAGTTCCTGGGCCATCGAGGCGGCCGGCCTGTTGCGTGAGCACCGCGAACTGGTGCGCGTCGAATGGCGCGACAACGCCTTGCAACTGCGCGCGTTTGCCGACACGCCGTTTCGGCCGCCGGTGTTCGAACGCATCGGCCGCGACCATGCCCAGTCCGAGGTGGCGTTGGCCTGCGCCAACGCGCGCCGCATCAGTGGTCCGGCCTATGCCAGCAGCAACTTTGTGCCCATGATGGATGGCTTGGGCATGGAGGTGATGGAACTGTGCCTGCCCCTGGAGACCGGCGGCAAGATCGTGGGTTATCTGGTCGCCAGCTACGCCTTGCCGGAAGTACTGGAAGGCTTGATCGGACGCCAGAGCATGCGCAGCCATGAAATATCGTTCACCGAGGGCGATGGCACGCGTCTCGCGGTGCGCGGACTGGGACACCGGGGCAATCGTGTTTTTACGGCTCAGCAGCTGATGGATTTGCCGGGCACCACCCTGGTGTTGCGGGTCGACAGCTGGCGCGCCGCCCCGGATCTGTTTCCCAATGTGCTGACGGCGCTGGTGACGGCCATGTCGATCGCGCTGGTCTCGGTGCTGGCGTTGTTGGCCAAGGACATGCGCCGACGCCTGAAGGCGGAGCACGATCTGGCCGATGCCCTGGCGTTTCGCAAGGCGATGGAGGATTCCCTGGTGACCGGCATGCGGGCGCGCGATCTGCAGGGCCGCATCACCTATGTCAACCCGGCTTTTTGCCAGATGGTGGGCTTCTCGGCCACCGAGTTGTTGGGCCATGGCATGCCGCAGCCCTACTGGCCACCCGAGTTGGTGCAGGAATACCAGCGCACCCAGGTGATACGCCAGGCGGGTAACCTGCCGCCGCGCGAGGGCTTCGAGTCGCTCTTCATGCGCAAGGACGGCAGGCGCTTTCCGGTGCTGGTGATCGAGGCACCGCTGATTGACGCGCAGGGTGTGCACAGCGGCTGGATGAGTGCCTTGATCGACATCAGCGAGCAGCGCCGGGTCGAGGAACTTTCGCGCACCAGCCAGGAACGACTGCAGGCCAGCGCCCGGCTGGCGACCCTGGGCGAGATGGCTTCCCTGCTGAGTCACGAACTGAACCAGCCGCTGGCCGCCATTTCGGGCTACGCCGCCGGCTCCATCAACCTGCTGCGCAAATGGCCCGACGGGGCGCCGGAGCATGGTGCCGATCTGGCCACCGCCGTGCAGCGGATTGCCGAGCAGGCGGAGCGGGCCGGCAAGGTGATTCGCAGTGTGCACGGCTTTGTGCGGCGGCGCGAGCAGGTGCGTGAAGCGGTGACGCCGCAGGCTTTGCTGGATGACATCTTGCCACTGGTCAATTTGCAGGCGCGCCAGCTTTCGGTGCGGGTCCAGACCGAGGTGGAAGCCGATCTGTCACCGGTGCTGTGCGACCGGACCATGGTAGAGCAGGTGTTGCTCAACCTGACCCGCAACGCGATGCAGGCGATGGACTTTGCGCATATCGTGGAGCGCCTGCTGCTGTTGCGGGTGCGCCGGGCCAAGGGCGGCGACCGCAAGAAATGGATCGAGTTTGCGGTGGCCGACCTGGGTGACGGCATCGCTCCCGAAGTGCGCCAGCAACTGTTCAATCCTTTCTTCACCACCAAGGTCGAGGGCATGGGTCTGGGTTTGAGTCTGTGCCGCACGGTGGTGGAACAACATGGCGGTGCCCTGGCGTTCGAGCCCCATCTGCCGCGCGGCACGATTTTCATATTCACCCTGCCGGCCGACAGCGTGGCTTAACATTGTGCTATGCAGCCTGTGATTGATGCCCTGATTTTTGTCGTCGACGATGACGCCAGCGTGCGCGAAGCCTTTGCCTGGCTGTTGCGCTCACGCGGCTTGACCAGCGAGGTGTTCGACAGTGCCGAGGCGTTTCAGGGTCAGCTGGCCAGTGCCGTGGCGCTGGAGCGGCCCAGTTGCCTGCTGCTGGATGTGCGCATGCCCGGCATGAGCGGTCTGGCGCTGTTCGACTGGCTGATCGAGCGCCAGTTGCACCTGGCCATGCCGGTGATCTTCCTGACCGGTCACGCCGACGTGCCGACGGCAGTCGATGCGGTCAAGCGCGGTGCTTTCGATTTCTGTGAAAAACCGTTTTCCGACAACGCCCTGGTGGACCGGGTGGAGCAGGCGCTGGCGCAATCGCAGGCGTTCCTGCAGGCGCGCCGCGCGGCGGCCCTGGTGCGCCAGCGGCAGGCGGAACTGACCGAGCGGGAGCGCGACGTCATGCGGCTGGTGGTGGACGGCCTGCCCAACAAGCTGATTGCCGACCGGCTCGCCATCAGCGTGCGAACGGTGGAAGTGCACCGGGCCCGCGTATTCGACAAAATGGAAGTCAAGTCAGCGGTCGAGCTTGCCAATCTGCTGCGCAGCGCCGCCGGATGAGGCTGCGTTGCTGCTCTCGTCCGGGTGCGCCGGGCGCTCTGGCAATTCACCCCGCGGGCGCCCTGAAAACATGGTCCACCAGACAATCAGCAGCAGCAGCAGCAAGGCTCCCAGTGCTTCAAGCAACAGCAAACTCATGAACCGACTCCTGTCTAGCGTGGTGATGGGCCTGATTGTAGGGATGCTGGCCGCTTGCGGCAGCGCGCCGCGCCAGCAGTCCGCCAGCAGTCCGCCGGCTGCCAGCGTGGCAGCCGAACGGCGCGACGACGGCGCCACCTTGCCGGGCCCGATCCTGCAGAGCAAAAGCCGCTGGACCGCGGTGCGCTGGGCCGAGTTGCCCGGTTTTGAGGAAGATGCCTTGCATGAAGCCTGGAACGCCTGGGTTAAGAGTTGCGAGCGGCCAGGTCCGGTGTTTGCGCCCTTGTGTGCCGAGGTGCGGCGCCTGAGCATAGGCGATGCCGGCGAGCAGCGAGCCTGGCTGATGGCGCGCCTGCAGCCCTACCAGGTGGAGGCCCTGGTGGGCGGCACGGAAGGTTTGCTGACGGCTTATTACGAGCCCTTGCTGGAAGCCTCGCGCAAGGCCACGGCCGAATTCTCCGTACCCTTGTACCGCCCACCGCCCGGTCTGGCGCAACGCAAACCCTGGTTTACGCGCCAGGAGATCGATACCCTGGCGCCGGTGCAGGCGTTGCTGAAGGGGCGCGAGATCGCGTTCCTGGCGGACCCGGTGGACGCGCTGATTTTGCAGATCCAGGGCTCCGGGCGCTTGCGTATCAGCGAGGACGATGGCACGCAGGTGCTGGTGCGTCTGGCCTATGCCGGCTCCAACGAGCAGCCGTACAAAAGCGTCGGTCGCTGGCTGCTCGACCAGGGCCAGGTGCGCGATGCCTCCTGGCCGGCCATCAAGGCCTGGCTGGCACGCAATCCGGGGCGTACCCATGAGTTGCTGTGGAGCAATCCGCGCACCGTGTTTTTCCGGGAAGAGCCGTTGTCGAAGCAGGATGCTGTCTGGGGCCCGAAAGGGGCGCAGGGCGTGGCGCTGACGCCGGGGCGATCGATTGCGGTGGACCCCGGCAGCATTCCCTATGGCACACCGGTCTGGCTGGCCTCCAGCGGCGCCGCCGCCAATCTGCAAAAACTGGTGCTGGCGCAGGACACCGGCAACGCCATCACGGGCGGCGTGCGGGCCGATTATTTTGCCGGCTGGGGTGCCTCCGCGGCGGAACTGGCGGCGCATCTGAAACAGCCGTTGCGGCTTTGGGTGCTGTGGCCGCGTCAGGGCTTGTGAAGCCGCCCCGGTTACGAGCAAGTTACCATTGACACCGAGGAGGCCGCAGGCCTCAGGCACCATTGAACGGATGAACCCATGAGCACAGACTTGCGCGAAATCGACGAGCGGACCAATCTGGCCGGCAACAGCATGTTCGAGTTGCTGTTGTTCCGTCTGGGGCAGGCGCCGGGCTCGGACCGACATGAACTGTTTGGCATCAACGTGTTCAAGGTGCGCGAAATTCTGGTGATGCCCGAGATCACCATGCTGGCCAATGCGCCGCCCAACATCATGGGTGTGGCCAATATCCGCGGGCAAATGATCACCGTGATCAATCTGCCGCGCATCATGGGTTGCCAGCCCAACAAAGGCCCGGGTATTTTGATGGTCACCGAGTTTTCGCGCACCACCCAGGGTTTTGCGGTGGAAGAGGTCAACGAGATCGTGCGGCTGGAATGGAAGCAGGTGCTGTCCGCCGCCGGCACCGGCGGCAGCCTGGTGACCAGCATTGCCCAGCTCGATGGCGATGTGGAGAACGCGCGTCTGGCGCAGGTGCTGGATGTGGAGCAGATCCTGCGCGATGTGCTGGGGCAGGAGCCGCCGGTGGTGCAGGACGCCGAACTCGGCTCCAAGGTTCATTTGCCGCCCGGCACGGTGATTCTGGCGGCGGACGACTCGGCGCTGGCCAGAATGATGATCGAGGACGGACTGAAGGCCATGAATGTGCCTTACATCATGACCCAGACCGGCCAGGAGGCCTGGGATCGCTTGCAGATCATGGCCCAGCAGGCCGAGGCCGAAGGCAAGACCATCAAGGACAAAATTGCCCTGGTTCTGACCGATCTGGAAATGCCCGAGATGGACGGTTTTACCCTGACGCGCAACATCAAGCAGGACCCGCGTTTCAGGAGCCTGCCGGTGATCATCCATTCGTCCCTGACCGGCACCACCAACGAGGCGCACGTGAAAAGCGTGGGCGCCGACGCCTACGTCGCCAAGTTCGTGGTGGAGGAACTGGCGGCCACCATTTACCGGGTGCTGGCGCGCTAGTATTTCGATATTTCTGGGGTTGAGTGCCTATGGATCTTTCCCTGAATGATGACATGCCAAACCCCGCTCTGCGTACCGGGTGGATCAGGCTGCCGGGGCACTCAGCTCCGCGGCTGTCCCCCGACCTTCGGTCTCCTCCTTTATGCCGCTGCGCTGAGTGCCCCACCAGCCTGATCCATGGTGGCTGCTTGGTCCGCGCAAACCACCGACGCCGCTGCCGAGGGCGTCGCAGTGGGTGGCGCAGCGAAATAAAGGGGGAGGCCATGGGCCGGAGGACATTCGCGGAGCTACCCACTGCGGCGCCCTCGGCCACCACGGGCCCGGACCGCAGTTCTTGACTTGCGAAAGCAAGCTGCATCAGGCAGGCTGGGCTAGAACCGTGTCGTGAATTTCGGAACTTGCATTTCAATAGGAGCGCCCAGGGGTCGATGGGGACCAGGCACGCCGGGCCGGGAAGGCCTACACTTCGCCAGCAAAAATGAGACTGCCGATGCGCCTTGGCGCTGGTCGGCATTATGGAGACTTGATCGATGAACGCACCGCTACCTGAACACCTGCGCCTGGCGCTGGAAACCGTGACGCTGGACGACAAATACTCGCTGGACTACGGACCGGCTTTCATGAGCGGCGTGCAGGCGCTGGTCAAGCTGCCCCTGTTGCAGCGTCTGCGCGATCAGCGCCAGGGCAAGAATACGGCCGGTTTCATCAGTGGCTACCGCGGCTCGCCGCTGGGCGGCTACGACCAGGCGCTGGTCAAGGCCGGCAAATACCTGAAGGCGCAAAACATTGTTTTTCAGCCGGGCGTCAACGAAGAGCTGGCCGCCACCGCCTTGTGGGGCACCCAGCAACTGGGGTTTGCACCGCCCGGCAGCAATAGATTCGATGGTGTGTTCGGTATCTGGTACGGCAAGGGGCCGGGAGTGGACCGCTGCGGCGATGTCTTCAAGCACGCCAACATGGCCGGCACCACCCCGTGGGGCGGCGTGATCGCGGTGGCCGGCGACGACCACGTGTCGAAAAGCTCCACCGCGGCGCACCAGAGCGACCATATCTTCAAGGCCTGCGGCACGCCGGTCTTTTTTCCGGCCACGGTGCAGGAGATTCTGGACCTGGGGATTCATGCGTTTGCCATGAGCCGTTTCTCCGGTGTCTGGGCCGGCATGAAGACGATTCAGGAAATTGTCGAATCCAGCGCCACCGCCATGATCGATCCGGAGCGGGTGCAGATCAAAATACCGACCGACTTCGAGATGCCGCCCGGTGGCGTGCATATTCGCTGGCCCGATCACGCCCTCGATCAGGAAGCCCGGCTGTTCCATTACAAGTGGTATGCCGCGCTGGCCTATGTGCGCGCCAATCGGCTCAACTACAACGTGATCGAAGGCCCGCACGACCGCTTCGGCCTGATGGCCAGCGGCAAGGCCTACAACGACACGCGCCAGGCGCTGCTGGACCTGGGGCTGGACGACGACAGTTGCCGGCAACTGGGCATCCGCCTGCACAAGGTGGGCGTGGTGTGGCCGCTGGAGGCGCAATTGACGCGCGAATTTGCCACCGGCTTGCAGGAAATCCTGGTGGTGGAGGAAAAGCGCCAGGTCATCGAGTACCAGCTCAAGGAGGAGCTTTACAACTGGCGCGCCGACGTGCGCCCCAATGTGCTGGGCAAGTTCGACGATCTGGGCGGCGATCACGCTGGCGGCGAATGGTCCATGTCGAACCCGACCGCCAACACCTTGCTGCGCGCCAATGCCGACCTGTCGCCGGCCATCATTGCGCGCGTCATCGCGCAGCGCTTGAAGAAGCTGGGCGTCGACGCCTCCGTTGCGGCCCGCATGGACGCGCAACTGGCCCTGCTGCAGGCCAAGGAAAACGCCATGCAGGCGATCGAGCTGGGTGCCAGCAAGACGGCGGAGCGCCAGCCCTGGTTCTGCTCCGGCTGCCCGCACAACACCTCGACCAAGGTGCCCGAAGGTTCGCGTGCCATGGCCGGCATCGGCTGCCACTTCATGAGCATCTGGATGGGCCGCGCCACGGTCGGCTTTACCCAGATGGGGGGCGAGGGCGTGCCCTGGGTCGGCCAGCAGCCGTTCAGCACCGACCAGCACATGTTCGCCAATCTGGGCGACGGCACCTACTTCCACAGCGGGCTGCTGGCGATTCGCCAGAGCATTGCCGCAGGCGTCAACATCACCTACAAGATTTTGTACAACGACGCGGTCGCCATGACCGGCGGGCAGCAGGTCGGCGAGCGACCGGAAGGCCACGCGGTGACGCAAATCGCCCAGAGCATGCGGGCCGAGGGCGCGGTCAAAATCGTGGTCGTCACGGACGAACCCGAAAAGTACCAGGGTGTCAAGCTGGTGGAGGGGGTGGCGGTGCACCAGCGCGACGAACTGGACCACATCCAGCGCGAATTTCGTGAGATCAAAGGCACCACGGTCATCATTTACGACCAGACCTGTGCCACCGAGAAGCGCCGGCGCAGGAAGCGCGGCAGCCTGGTCGACCCGGCCAAACGGGTGTTCATCAACGAGCTGGTGTGCGAAGGGTGTGGCGACTGCGGCGTGCAAAGCAACTGCCTGAGCGTGGAGCCGCTGGAGACCGAGTTCGGCCGCAAACGCCGGATCAACCAGAGCACCTGCAACAAGGACTATTCCTGTTTGAAGGGTTTTTGCCCCAGCTTTGTCACCGTGGAGGGCGGACAACTGCGCAAGAAAACCAAGGGCAAGGGGCGGTCGCCCTTTGAGCTGAGCCCCATGCCGCAGCCGCTGCTGCCAACCATCGAGGGCGCGAATGCCAGGGTCTGGGGCATTGTGGTGGCCGGCGTCGGCGGCACCGGTGTCATCACCATTGGCCAGTTGCTGGGCGTGGCGGCGCACCTGGAGGGCAAGGGCATCGTGACCCAGGATGCCGGCGGCCTGGCGCAAAAAGGCGGCGCCACCTGGAGCCATGTGCTGATCGGGGCGACGCAGGATGCCATTCGCACCAGCCGCGTCAGCATGGCGGCAGCCGACCTCGTGATCGGCTGCGATCCGATCGTGACGGCGGCCAAGGACACGGTGTTGCGCATGCGCGAGGGGCGCACGCGGGTGGCGCTGAACTCGCACGCGGCGCCGACGGCGGCTTTTGTCGGCAACGCCAATTGGCAGAATCCGGCAGCCGCCTGTGTCGACGCCATTGCCGGCAGCGTCGGAGCGGCGGCGCTGGGTGCTTTCAACGCCGATGCGGCGGCCACCGAATTGATGGGCGACAGCATTTACACCAACCCGATCATGCTGGGCTATGCTTGGCAGAAAGGCTGGATTCCGCTGCAACAGGCCTCCCTGCTGCGCGCCATCGAGCTCAACGGCGTGGCGGTGGAGGCCAACAAAACCGCCTTCGAATGGGGCCGCCGGGCGGCGCACGATGCGGTCGCGTTCGAGCAACTGCTCAGTCCGGCCCAGGTCATGGTATTTGCCAAACGCAGCGCGCTCGATGAACTGATTGCCAGGCGGGTCGAGTTTTTGACCGCTTACCAGAATGCTGCTTATGCCGAGAGCTATCAGCTGTTTGTGCAGCAGGTCAGAAGCGTCGATCAGTCGCTCGGCCAGAAGGGGCTGGCGCTGACCGAGGCAGTGGCGCGCTACCTGTTCAAGCTGATGGCCTACAAGGACGAGTTTGAAGTCGCGCGCCTGCATGCCGATCCGGCGTTCCAGGCCCGTATCAACGCGCTGTTCGAAGGTGACTTCAAGCTGCGCTACCACCTGGCGCCGCCCCTGCTGGCCAGGAGGAATGAAAAAGGCGAGTTGCAGAAGCAGCAGTTCGGCCCCGCCATGCTGGGCGTATTCAAGGTGCTGGCACGGCTCAAGGGCTTGCGCGGCGGCGTGCTGGACATTTTCGGCAAGACCGCGGAGCGGCGCCAGGAACGCGCCCTGATCGGCGACTACCGGGCCGCGATCGAGGAGATTCTTGGCCTGCTGCGCAACGCCGGGAACGATGAAAGCGACAAGGAGCGCTATGCCCTGGCGCTGGACTTTGCCCGCATCCCCGAGCAAATCAAGGGTTTTGGGCATGTGAAGGAGCGCAACCTCAAGCTGGTCCGGCAAAACTGGGACGCTCAACTGGCGCGCTTGCGGCATCCGCAGGCGGTGCAGAAAGCGGCTTGAGGCGTTTCATCGCGCTGACGCCACCCGCTTACAATGACGGGCTGCCCGTCTTTTGCACGGACCTGTGCGAAATAGCACACTGCGTCTCGTTTTCCTGATTCAATATTCTGGAGTTTCTTGTGTTCATTTCTTCTGCTTTTGCTCAAACCGCACCCGCTGCCGGCGGGGATATGCAATCTTCGCTCATGAGCATGCTGCCGCTGGTGCTGATGTTCGTGGTGCTTTATTTCGTGATGATCCGTCCGCAAATGAAAAAACAGAAGGAACATCGCAGCATGATCGATGCCCTGGCCAAGGGCGACGAGATCGCCACTGCCGGCGGCGTGCTGGGCAAGGTGACCAAACTGGGCGACAGTTATCTGACGCTGGAGGTGGCTGCCGGAGTCGAGCTGCAAATCCAGCGCAGCGCCGTGGTGCAGGTGCTGCCCAAGGGAACCATCAAGTAATTCTGAAGCGTCACAGCAATCTACAAAGGCGCGATCATGAATCGTTACCCGGTATGGAAGTACGCGATCATTGTGATTGCGCTACTGGTGGGGTTTTTCTACACCTTGCCCAATTTTTTTGGCGAAGCGCCGGCGGTCCAGGTGTCGTCGGCCAAAGCCACTTACAAGGTCGACGCCAGCACCAAGGCGCAGGTTGAGGAAGCCCTCAAGACGGCGGGCCTGACGGCCGATCTGGTGACCTTGGACAATGCCTCGGTGAAGGCGCGTTTCGGCAACACCGAGGACCAGCTCAAGGCCAAGGACGCGATTCAAAAAGCGCTGATCCCTGATGCAGCCAACACCGGCTACGTGGTGGCGCTCAATTTGCTGTCGCGCTCACCGGTCTGGCTCACCTCCTTGCGCGCCTTTCCCATGTACCTGGGGCTGGATCTGCGCGGCGGTGTGCATTTCATGCTGCAAGTCAACATGCAGGCGGCGCTGTCCAAAAAGGCGGAATCGCTGGCCGGTGACATCCGCACCAGTCTGCGTGAAAAGAATGTGCGGCACAGCGGCATCAACCGCAACGACCAGACGATTGAAGTGCGTTTTCGGGATGCGCCGACACTGGCGGCTGCCAAGGCCGTGATCCTGGAGCAGTTCACCGACCTGCAAACGGTGGAGGGCGTCGACGGCAGCGATCTGAAATTGACGGCCAGCATCAAACCCGAGGCGGCACGCCGGGTGCAGGACCAGGCGCTCAAGCAGAACATCACCACCTTGCACAACCGGATCAACGAACTGGGCGTGGCCGAGCCGGTCATCCAGCAGCAGGGGCAGGACCGCATTGTGGTGGAACTGCCAGGGGTGCAGGACACCGCCAAGGCGAAAGATATTCTGGGCCGCACCGCGACGCTGGAAGTGCGCATGGTCGACGAAAGCAGCGAAGCGAGTGCGGCGGTGAGCGGCACGGCGGCGGTGCCGTTTGGCAGTGAAAAATACCTGGAGCGCGATGGCAAGTCCGTGATTGTGAAGAAGCAAGTCGTGATCACTGGCGACCGGCTCAACGGCGCCAGATCCACCTTTGATCAGAGCCAGCGTCCAGCCGTCAGCATCGACCTGGACAGTATCGGCGGCCGTGTCATGCGGGATTTGACACGGCAAAACATCGGGAAGCTGATGGCGATCATCCTGTTCGAACACGGCAAAGGCGAAGCGATTTCCGTAGCCAGAATTCAAGGTGAATTTGGTAGCAGTTTCCAAATCACAGGCAACTTTACGTCCGAAGAAACCAATTCCCTCTCGCTGCTGCTGCGCGCCGGCTCGCTGGCGGCACCGATGGAAATCATCGAGGAAACGACCATTGGCCCGAGTCTGGGTGCCGAAAATATCGCCAAGGGGTTTAACAGCGTGACCTGGGGTTTTGCCGCGGTAGCGGTCTTCATGTGCCTGTACTATGTGTTGTTCGGGATGTTTTCCAGCATCTCGTTGGCGGTCAATCTGCTGCTGCTGGTGGCGGTGCTGTCGATGCTGCAGGCAACCCTGACCCTGCCTGGCATGGCCGCCATGGCCCTGGTGCTGGGCATGGCGATTGATTCCAACGTGCTGATCAATGAGCGGGTGCGCGAGGAACTGCGCAACGGCGCCTCGGCGCAGGCCGCCATTCATTCCGGCTACGACCGCGCCTGGGCCACCATCCTCGACTCCAATGTCACCACCTTGATTGCCGGTCTGGCGCTGCTGGCCTTTGGTTCCGGGCCGGTGCGCGGCTTTGCGATGGTGCATTGCCTGGGCATTTTGACCAGCATGTTCTCTGGTGTCTTCTTTTCCAGAGGCCTGGTCAACCTGTGGTACGGCCGGCAAAACAAGCTCAAGAGCCTGTCCATTGGCACCGTTTGGCGCCCCGAGTCCGAGACTCCGGTGAAGTCCAACTAGAACGAGGCAGTCATGGAATTTTTCAAAATCAAACGCGACATTCCGTTCATGCGGCATGCCATCGTCTTCAATCTGGTGTCTCTGGTGACTTTTTTGGCTGCCGTCTTCTTCCTGTTCAGCCGGGGTTTGCATCTGTCGGTGGAATTCACCGGCGGCACCTTGATGGAGGTGACTTACGCGCAACCGGCTGACTTGAATCTGGTTCGCGCCAGCGTGGCCAAGCTGGGCCTGAATGATGTGCAAGTGCAAAACTTCGGCACCGCGCGCGACGTGCTGATCCGTCTGCCGGCGCAAAAAGGCGTGAGTTCGGCGCAACAAAGCGAGCAGGTGATGGTCGCGCTCAAGGCCGCCGATGCATCGGCTGCCATGCGGCGTACCGAGTTTGTCGGCCCCCAGGTGGGGGACGAACTGGCGACCGACGGGCTGAAGGCGCTGGCCTCCGTGGTGATCGGCATCATGCTTTACCTGGCGCTGCGCTTCGAGTGGAAATTTGCCGTGGCTGCCATCATTGCCAATTTGCACGACGTCGTCATCATCCTGGGCTTTTTTGCTTTTTTCCAGTGGGAGTTTTCGCTGCCGGTGCTGGCCGCCGTGCTGGCGGTGCTGGGTTACTCGGTCAATGAGTCGGTGGTTATTTTCGACCGGATTCGGGAGAATTTCCGGCGCTATCGCAAGATGACCACGGTGCAGATCATCGACAGCTCGATCACCTCGACCATCAGCCGGACCATCATCACCCACGGTTGCACGCAATTGATGGTGCTGTCGATGTTGCTGTTCGGCGGCGCCACGCTGCATTACTTTGCCCTTGCGCTGACCATTGGTATTTTGTTTGGTATCTACTCGTCGGTCTTTGTTGCGGCGGCCATTGCCATGTGGCTGGGTATCAAGCGCGAGGATCTGATCAAGGGTGGCGCCAAGAAGGAGGAAGACCCGAATGATCCGAATGCGGGTGCCACCGTCTGACTAGAATTTCAAGCATGGTCACTACAGCATCTGTTACGCAGCGCAGCCTGCTGCCGCAGGAAACACGCAAGCGCTTTGTGACCGAGGCCGGGCGCGCCATGGTGGAACTCGGCGGCGCGGTGCAGGAGCGGCTCGGCGTCTTGATGAGAGAAGTTGCGCCGTCGCGTGAAATGCAGGAGCGGCGCGACGCCTGGACTTTGTACCAGCGTAGCCAGACCGCTTGGGTGGAGGGGACCCTGAAATCCTGGCAGGAGGCGTTGAAACCGGTGGCAAAACCAAAAAAGGCGCCTGATGGTGCCTTTGAGTTGGTTGCCACCGATGTCGCGGAGAACAAGATCCTTGCCTCGCGCCTGGCCTTGGGCGTGATGGAAAAGGCGGCGGCCGAGGTCAATGACCTGCACTTGCGCATCCGGCATCTGGAAAACACGCAGGAGCTTGAAAACCACGATATTCTGCGCCCGGAAATTCTGCTGCTTCCCATGGTTGAGTGCTGGGCCGGCGCTGGCTTGTCGCGTGAGGTGTGGCAGATGGTCAACGATATGGCCGCCAAACTGCTGACCGAGCGTCTGCAGCAGGCGTATGCCAACGGCAATGCCATTTTGATCAAGCAAGGTGTGCTGCCCACCATTGAGCTGGCGGACCGCGTCACACGCGTGCCGACGGCTGCGGGGCGGGCGGTTCAAGCGGGAGCTAAACCGCCGGCGGACGCCGTTCCCGCGCCCACGGAAGCCGAAAGAAGGGGGGAGTCGCCGGGCTATGCCGGTGACGCCGGAGCGCGCTCCGCGGCGAGCCAGTCGATGCGGGGGCAGGAGTTTGCCGGGCGTCCCGGTGCGCCGGGTCAGCAGCGTTCCGGAGCGGCTTTTGGCGGGCGCTTGGGATGGGATAACGATGCCGCTACAGCGCAGCCAGGCCAGCATCCGGCCCAGCGCTACAGCTCCGATATGGCCAGCGCGGCCGAAGAAACACGCATGATGACCGGCACCACCCCGCTGGCCCGGGCGCGTAGTCGCGCTATCGGCGTTGTGGGTCAGCTCAGGCGTTTGTTGGTGACCAGCACGGGAACGAATTTCGAGACTACCGCGCACCAGGCGCCCTCGCCGGCGTTGGCGGCGGCCATCGCGGTGCCGCCGGCCGGACTGGCTGCGCCGGGGCCGACCCATGCCGCAGTGGCGGAAGACTACAGCCAGGCCGGCGTGGCCCGGGTGTCGGCCGACTTGCGCCGCCGAACCACCGACCTCAAGAACAAAGCCGAAACCAAAAACGAAAAGGCGGTGATCGAAATTGTGGCGCTGATGTTTCAGGCCATTTTGCAGGAAGATCGGATACCACCGGCGATCCGGGTCTGGTTTGCGCGCCTGCAAATGCCGGTGCTGCGCGTCGCCCTGATGGAACCGGATTTCTTTGGTACGCTGGATCATCCGGCGCGCCAGTTGATCGACCGCATGGGTTCTTGCGTCATGGGTTTCGATGCCAGTGGCATCAACGGCAGTGCGCTGGAGACTGAAATCAAGCGGATAGTGCAGGTGATTGAGCAATACCCGGAGACGGGTAAACGGGTTTACCAACTGGTCTATGACGAGTTTCAGACTTTTCTGGCCCAATTTCTGACCGGTCGGGGTTCGACCCAGAAAGTGGTGGGTGTGGCGCAGCAGGTGGAATTGAAGGAAACGCTGACGATCCAGTACACGATCGAAATGCGCAACATGCTCAAGGACATGCCGGTGCGCGAGTCGATTCGCCAGTTTCTGTTCAAGGTGTGGGCCGAGGTGCTGGCGGTGGCGGCGGTGCGCAAGGGCCCGCAGCACGAGGAGACGCTGGGCTTGAAGAAACTGGCGACCGACCTGATCTGGGCCGCCAGTGCCAAGCCCAATCGCAGCGATCGTACCCGCGTGATTCGGGATCTGCCGCTGATCCTGCAAAAACTGCGCGCCGGCATGACGCTGCTGGGCGTCACGCCGGCGGAGCAGGAGGCCTATATCAAAACCGTCAGCGACACCTTGGCCGATGCCTTCGTGTCCAAGACGCAGGCGATTCCGAACGAGCAGATCGCTGCCATGGCGGAACGCCTGACCCATCTGGAAGACTTCGTCACCGATGAGGGCATGGGCGATTTGCCACTGGATGCCCAGGGCATCGAAATGATGCTGGGGCTTGACGCATCGAATATTGATGTGGTGACCGATGGTGGTTCCAAACCGACGGCGGCGATGCTGGCGTGGGCGCAGGAATTGCAAGTGGGGGCCTGGTTTACGCTGGACCATAACGGACGAGTGGCTCAGGTGCAGTTTGTCTGGCGCAGTGAGCGAAAGCATCTGAACCTGTTTGCTTCCAGCGACGGGCGCAGTTACCTGATACAGGCCAGGCGCCTGGCGGCCTACCTGCAGGCCGGTCTGCTGTTGCCGCAAGAACAGGAAACACTCACCGTGCGCGCGACCCGTGACGCGTTAGGCAAGCTGAGCGCCAATCCTGAGCGTTTGCTCGGTTGAAGCGCCACGCCGATCCTTTGATCGGTTGGGGACAGAGCTGAAGATCTGTCCCATAAGTCCTTAATCAGTTGAGGACAGAGCTAAAGGTCTGTCCCACAAATTTCTAAGTAGGTGTCAGTCGCTGGAACAATCCGCCGGGTAGGCGCGCCACCAGGCCGTCCAGTTCCAGCGCCATCAATTGGGCTTGCAGTTGGGCCGTCTCCAGGCTGGAACGGGCTTGCAATGCGTCCAGCCCGACCGGATCAAAGCCGAGGACTTCCAGCAACTGGTGCGCCGGGTCGGCAAGGTTCTCCGCTGCGCTGCCATCCGCCGCTAAATCAATGGTCGCGGTCGGCTCGAATCGGATGTTCATTTCTTCGAGCACATCCTGCGCCGACTCGACCAGCTTGGCACCCTCTTTGATGAGGGCGTGGCAGCCGCGCGCCTGGCTGGAGTGAATCGAACCGGGAATGGCAAAAACATCCTTGCCCTGCTCGGCCGTCAGCCGGGCGGTGATCAGCGAGCCCGACTGCACGGCCGCTTCCACCACCAAAGTGCCCTGTGCCAGGCCGGCAATGAGGCGGTTGCGCTTCGGAAAATTGGCGGCCAGTGGCGCCGTGCCCAGCGGGTACTCGCTGACCAGCAGCCCGTGTCGGGCAATCCGATGAGCCAGTGCAAGATGGCGTTTCGGATAGACCCGGTCCAGTCCGGTGCCGACCACTGCCACCGTCACCAGCCGCACCGAGCCGGCTTCGACGCTCTCCAGCGCACCTTCGTGAGCGGCGCCGTCCACCCCCAGGGCCAGGCCCGAAATCACGGTCAGACCGGCCTGTCCCAAGGCCTTGGCAAAATAGCGCGCGTTGGCTGCCCCTTGGGGGCTAGGGTTGCGGCTGCCGACCACGGCAATACTGTTGTCCAGGCTATTGGCTGCCAGATCGGTCGACGGTGGCGTGCCGTCCAGGGCGGCCGAAGGGGCAGAGGAAAATCTTCCAGCGCCCAGCAGGTACAGCAGCAGCGGTGGATCCTCAATGGCCAAAAGCGAAGCCGGGTAGTCCGCGTCACCCAACACCAGGATCCGGCGCTGGGCACTGCCCGGGCCGGATTGTTGCAGCCAGTTCCAGGTGGTCTCAAGCAGAGCGGCCAGCTCGGGCGGCTCGGTGCGCAATGCCGTCGCCTGTTGCGCACTGACGACTTGCCGCAGGGCGGTGGCCGACTGCTGGAATACCGCCTGCGGCAGCCCGAACGCCGCCAGCAATTTACGCGCCGTCTGATTGCCCACGCCCGGCGTCAAGGTCAGGCGCAGCCAACTGCCCAGTTCAGCGTGCTCCATCGCCGGTTTTGCGTCCGCTGTTAGCGCGGGTTGACCAGGCGGTCCCCCACCTTGACGCTGTCCGTGATCTCCAGCACCAAGCCGTAGGAGAGGCGCTCGAAGGTCCGGAACACCATCAGCAAGCCGTTGCGCTCATCCGGTAGTTTCAATTCAGGTCGCGCTTCGTCAGTCTTGTCCAGCAGGCGGGCCCCACCTTTCAGGATCGCCATGACATGCCCCCGCTCGACCCCGTCCCGGCTGCCGCGATTGAGCACCACCACCTGGTTTTGCGCGGCATTGACGACCGCATTGCCGTACACCGAAACGACGCGGGCTTCAAATTTCACCGCTGCCGCATGCGGTACGTAACTCAGCAATTCGCGCTCGGAATCCGGCAGCAGCCGGTCGCCCACGCGCATCTCCTCCTTGGCGGAGAGGACGTCAATGGTGGCCGGCACAATGTCGGTGCGGAGTTGGCCGTCACTGTCGCTGGATTGCTGGGTCGACTCGCCGCGAACCAGCAAGGCCTTGCCAACGTACTGGGCCTCATAGCCCAGAACTTCACTGGTGAGCGGATCCTTCAGGGGCGTCGCATTGCGAAATACCCGGTACACCTTTTGCTTTTTGTCGGGTTCATCCTTCAGTACCGCGTTGCCCTGACCGCGCGCGTAGGCCCGGTCGCCGCGGGTCAGCAAGACGCGGCCTTCCTGGGTCGCCACAATGCGCGCCGCCAACTGGAGTTCGTTCTCGTCGACGATCACCGGTTCCGACAGAAACGGCTCGATCAAATGGTTTTTCAAAGTCGGCAGTGCCGCATCGGCCAGGGTTTCGTAACGGGTGCGTGGCGACAGGCGCACGGTTGGAGGCGGCGCCTCGTCGGTTGCCGACGCTGACGCCGCGGTGCGTAAGACGGCACGTCCGTCCTTCTTCTCCAGGGACAACTTTTGCCCTGGGTAGATCCGGTGTGGATTTTTGATTTCGTTGAGGTTCATGCCCCACAGCTCGGGCCAGCGCCACGGGCTCTTGAGGAACAGACCGGCAATGCCCCACAGCGTGTTGCCGCGTTCGACGCTGTAGCTATCGGGTGCATTGGCCGCCAGCTCGCTCAGGGGCACACCCGTTTGCGCGACCTGCGTGGCGGTCGCCTTTTGTTCCGGCGTCACGGGAAAGTTCTGGGCCCAGGCGGACGGCGCCGCCACCAGGCTGCTGCTCAGCACGGCGACGCTGAGCGCCTGGCGCGCCAGCCTGAATTCCGCTAGCGTCGTTTTTGTCATGTTTAGCTGCACTGGGTTGCCTTTTGAACTGTTCTGGAGGACGCGTTTGAGCCTTTTCACAGCTCGAAAAATCTTGATAAATCAGGTGCGATTTTGCACTCAAGCCCTTGATAGGGCAACGCTTTTGGAGTTGAAGCGCTGCCAGACTCCGGAAAAGTGGCGAAAATAGCGACATTTTGAAACCCTGTCGGACAGACAATAGTTACACGCGGTAACAAGCTATGTTCGCAGCTAAACTGAAACCTTGCGGGACTGACCGTGGTTACACGCAGTGAACAAGCTCTGTCCTCAACTAAATTGAAACCTTGCGGGACAGACCGTAGTTACACACAGTGAACAAGCTCTGTCCTCAACTGATTAAATGGCTTTACTCCCCCTCCTTTACTACCCCGACCCCAAACTGCACACGGTGGCCAAACCGGTGGCGGCGGTGGACGCGCGCGTCCGGACACTGATTGCCGACATGCTTGAAACCATGTACCAAGCCAAGGGCATTGGTCTGGCAGCGACGCAGGTCGATGTGCACCAGCGCTTGATTGTGATGGACGTTTCGGAGGAGCGCGATCAGCCGCTGGTGCTGATCAATCCGCAGTTGGTCTGGACCAGCCCGGAGACCCATCTGAACGAAGAAGGTTGCCTGTCGGTGCCTGGCATCTATGACGGTGTCGAGCGCTTCGACGCGGTCAAGGTGAGCGCCCTGGACGGCGATGGCAAGTCGCGCATGGTCGAAGCCGAGGATCTGCTGGCGGTGTGCATTCAGCACGAAATGGACCATTTGATGGGCAAAGTGTTCGTCGAATACCTGTCGCCGCTGAAACGCAACCGGATCAAGAAAAAGATGCTCAAGGCACAGCGTGAGGAACAGCGGTGAGGCTGATTTTTGCCGGCACGCCGGAGTTTGCCCGCGTCGCGCTGGAGCAACTGCACGCCGCCGGTCATGAGATTGCGCTGGTGCTGACACAGCCGGACCGGCCGGCTGGGCGTGGCCTGAAACTGCAGGCCTCCAGCGTCAAGCAATTCGCGCTGCAGCATGCCCTGCCGCTAGCGCAACCGCGCAGCCTGCGGCTGGACGGCAAATACCCCGACGATGCATTGGCGGCGCGCGCGGCGCTCCAGGCGGCACGCGCCGAGGCGATGGTGGTGGCGGCCTACGGCCTGATTCTGCCGCAATGGGTGCTGGATATGCCGGCCCGCGGCTGTTTCAATATTCACGCCTCGCTGCTGCCCCGCTGGCGGGGCGCGGCACCGATTCACCGGGCCATCGAAGCCGGTGACAGCGAGACCGGTGTCACCATCATGCAAATGGACGCCGGGCTAGATACCGGCGCCATGCTGCTGGCGCACACGACACCCGTCATGGCCAGCGATACCACTGGCAGCTTGCAGGGCCGATTGGCGCTGCTGGGCGGGCGCTTGATGCTGCTGGCGCTGGAACAGGCCGCTGCCGGCAAATTGAAGCCGGTGCCGCAAGCCCTGATGGGCGTCACTTACGCCCACAAAATTGAAAAACATGAAGCGGCCATCGACTGGGCGCAGCCGGCCGCCCGGATCGTGCAGCGGGTGCGCGCCTTCAACCCGTTCCCCGGTGCCACGGCGACGCTGAACGGTGAAACTCTGAAGATCTGGCTGGCGGCCATGGCGCCGGGAGTGCTGCCGGCCGCAACAGAACCCGGCAGCGTGCTGCTGGTGGAGCCCCAAGGCATCCTGGTGGCAGCCAAGGATTCGATGCTGGTGCTCACCGAACTGCAACGTCCCGGTGCCAAACGCATGCCAGTGGCCGATCTGCTGCATGGTTTCGATCTGCGTCCCGGCATGGTCTTTGAAACGCGCAGTGCACCGCCGGTGTCAGCGCGGACTTGAGCTGCCAGCGATCCGTGTTCTTCCTGCCCAGCAACTACCGGCACGCCGAATTTCGCCAAGGTGTGCGTGACTCTCTGGCGGTCGCTCCGGGCATCGCCGCCTGGGGTTTGATGACCGGTGTGGCGATGATGAAATCCGGCATGAGCAGCATCGAAGCGCTGCTGATGAGCGTGATCGTTTTTGCCGGCAGTTCGCAGTTGGCCGCCATTCCGCTGCTGACGGCGGGGGCCCCCATGTGGGTGATTCTGGCGACCGGCTTTTGTGTCAATCTGCGCTTTGTGGTGTTCAGTGCCCACTTGCGACCCTACCTCATGCACTTGCCGCGCTGGCAGCGATTGGTCTGCGGTTACCTGACGGCGGATTTGAGTTACGTGCTGTTCACCCAACGCTACCCCCATCACGGCGGTGACGGCGCTCAGCTGCGGGCCCAGCAGGCGTATCTGGCCGGCAACTGCGGCGTCAGCTGGCTGGGCTGGACCGGCAGCAGCGTGCTGGGGGTGGTGCTGGCCAATTTCATTCCGACAAACTGGGGTCTGGGTTTTGCCGGCATTCTGGCGCTGCTGGGTATCTTGTGCTCGCTGGCCGCAAGCCGCTTGCGGCTGGTCGCGGTCGGGGTGGCGGGTGCGGCGGCAGTGGTCGCTTTTGCCTTGCCGTTCAAGCTCAATATTCTGGTCGCCATCGCGGCCGCGGTGGCCTGCTGCCTGCTGCTGGAGCAGACACCCGCGGCCCGGCGGGAAGAGGGATGAGCGCCGCGCCGGGCCGCCCCAAGCAAGCTCGCACCCCCTCGGGGCTGATGCCCGCGGCTCCCAGCCTGCCTGCGCAGGGTGGGACGGGCAGAAGAGTCGTTGTCTCTGGCATCGACCTGTACAGCGAGGACACGCAGTGCCGAGCGTGGGGGCAATCATGACCGGCAGCACCGATCCCTGGACGCTGGTCACCATCGTCGGCCTGGCCGCTGTGACTGTGTTGACGCGCTCTTTCTTCTTTATTTCCAGCAAGCCCTGGAAGTTGCCGCACTGGGCCCAGCGCGGTCTGCAATATGCGCCGATTGCCGCCCTGGCCGCTGTCGTGGTGCCGGAAGTGGTGATGACGCAAGGGCACTTCATCGGCAGTTGGCAAGACGCCCGTCTGTTCGCCGTTGCCGCCGGTGCCCTCTGGTTTTTCTGGCGGCGCGGTGCCGGGCAAGCGGTGCTGGGGACCATCCTGGCCGGCATGGCGGTGTATTTGCCCTTGCATCTGGGCCTGGGCTGGTAATCTGGCGGAGCCGCAGGCTCCTACAATCCGGGCTGGTTTTTTTTATTACTGACAGGGTAATTTCATGAACGTGATCCGCTTCTCCGACCTGTGCGCCCAGGGCCAGGCCACTGGCAAACGTGTATTCATACGGGCCGACCTCAACGTGCCGCAAGACGACGCCGGGAACATCACGGAAGACACCCGGATTCGCGCCTCCCTGCCGTGTATCCGGATGGCGCTGGAGGCCGGTGCCGCGGTGATGGTGACCTCGCATCTGGGGCGTCCGACCGAAGGCGAGTTCAAGCCGGCCGACTCGCTGGCGCCGGTGGCCAAGCGGCTGGCGGAGCTGTTGGACCGCGAGGTGCCGTTACGGTCCAACTGGGTCGATGGTGTCAGCGTGTTGCCGGGTCAACTGGTGCTGCTGGAAAACTGCCGCCTCAACAAGGGTGAAAAGAAGAACAACGAAGAGCTGGCCAAAAAAATGGCCGCCTTGTGCGATATTTTTGTGCATGACGCTTTCGGCACCGCGCACCGTGCCGAAGCCTCCACCTACGGTATCGCGCAGTTCGCCAAAGTGGCCTGTGCCGGTCCGCTGCTGGCGGCCGAGATGGACGCCATCGGCAAAGCGCTGGCGAACCCGAAACGGCCGCTGGTCGCGATCGTGGCCGGTTCCAAGGTTTCGACCAAGCTGACCATCCTCAAGAGCCTGGCGGAGAAGGTGGACCAGTTGATTGTCGGCGGCGGCATTGCCAACACCTTCATGCTGGCGGCCGGTCTGAAGATCGGCAAGAGTCTGGCCGAACCGGATTTGCTGGCGGAAGCCAAAGCCGTGATCGAGGCCATGAAGGCCAGGGGCGCGGCGGTGCCGATCCCGACCGATGTGGTGACTGCCAAGACTTTCTCCGCCGACGCGGTGGCCACCGTCAAGGCGGCCAGCGAGGTGGCCGATGACGACCTGATTCTGGACATCGGTCCGCAGACCGCGGCGGCGCTGGCAGCCCAACTGAAGCTTGCCGGCACCATCGTCTGGAACGGCCCGGTCGGGGTCTTCGAGTTCCCGGCCTTCGAGATGGGCACCAAGGTGATTGCGCAGGCGATTGCCCAGTCCAGTGCGTTTTCCATCGCCGGCGGTGGCGATACCTTGGCGGCGATTGCCAAGTACGGGATTGAAAAACAGATCAGTTACATCTCCACCGGCGGTGGTGCGTTTCTGGAGGTTCTGGAGGGCAAGACCTTGCCGGCCTTCGAGATACTGGCGCGCCGCGCGGCCGGTTGACTGATCGGCGTCCCGGCACCGTCGGCACCGGCCCACTACCGGTTCTTGAAAATAATCGATCTCAGACGTTTCAGTTTGGGCGACACCACCGGCACCGTCAGCATGGTGCTGGCGATCGCCATCAACAACAGCGCGGTGAAGGTCTCGCTGGTGATGATGCGCTTGTCCAGCAGCACGTTGACGAAGATGATCATGATCAAGGCCTTGGTTTGCAGCAACCAGCCGATCAGTGAGCCCTCGCCGGCTTCCCAATGGAGGATTTTTCCGGCCAGATGGGTGCCCAGCAATTTTCCGCCAACCGAGGCCAGCAGCAGGACGCCGGCGGCGAGAAACACGCTGGCGCCGCCCAGACTCCAATTGGTGCGCAGGCCAGTGCTCAGGAAGAACACCGGCATCGCGATCAGCAGCACGTGGTGGCGCAAGCTGTCCATCTGCTTCTGATCGAACCAGTGGCTGTCCAGCACGGCGCCGGCCAGGAAGGCGCCGACCATGAAGTGCAAGCCCGACCAGTCGGCGCCGAAGCCGCAAACGGCCAGCCAGATCAGCCCCACATACCAGCGGTCCCGTTCCGGCAGCCATTGCATGAGGCGGCGCAACAGGTAGGCCAAGACGGCAAAGGCCAGCAGAAATCCGAGCTGCCTGCCGATGCGTTCCCAATCCACCAATATGACGGCCAGCACGCCCCAGATTGCGATGTCATCCAGGCTGGCATAACGCAGGATGCGCTGGCCGATCGGCTGGCGCAGGATATCGAGCTTTTCCATCAACAGGATCAGAATCGGCAGCGCGGTGACGGCGCAGGCCATGCCGACGCCCATGACAAATTGCCAGGTCATTGCTTTGGGACCGATCCAGCCCGGGTACGGCAACAGCGCCGCTGCCGCCAGACAGCCCAGCAGCAGCGGTGTGCCGAGTGCCATGCCGGCTGTGATGCCGCTCTCGCGGCGATGTTCCCAGGCCTGCTGGAGATCGAGTTCAATGCCGGCGATCCAGACAAAAATCATCACCGCCCACCAGGCAATGCCGTTCAACAACTGGATCACTTGCGGATTGAAGACAAAGTTGTAGTAGTCGGGGAACGCCGCGCCCAGCACGCCGGGGCCCAGCAGGATGCCGGTAATGATCTGCACCACCACCAGGGGCGCGTAGTATTCCGTTCGCCCGACGCGCCAGATCAGGTACGGCAGCGTAAAGATGAGCGTCATCGCAAGCAGGAATATTTCAGTGGAGCTCATCAAGACAGGTCTGGTGCCGGCCAGTGGAAGTGATTCGGAGTGCCGAAGTGTGCCATAGGCGCTAACCGCCCGGCGCCGGCGGGCCGTGGCCTGCTCAGCGGCAAAACCGGTTGCGCCGGGCGCTCTTGTTTTGGCGGGGCGGCGCAGTCGATGGTGCAAGCTGTTGCTGCCATGTAACCGCTTCCGTGTGAAAATGGAACGTTAACTACAAGGAGACCGCCTGATGCCCCGTCGTGCCACCAAAATTGTCGCCACCCTTGGCCCGGCCTGCAGCGACCCGGCGTTGCTGGAACAAATGATTCGCGCCGGCGTCAACGTGGTGCGTCTGAACTTCAGCCACGGCAAGGCGCAAGACCATATCGAGCGGGCTCGTCTGGTGCGTGAGGTGGCCCAGCGCGTGGGCCGCGAAGTGGCCATCATGGCCGACTTGCAAGGCCCCAAGATCCGGGTCGGCAAATTTGCCGAGGGCAAGATTCTTCTGACGCCGGGTCAGAAGTTCGTGCTGGACGCGGCGCGCACCGAGCTGGGCGACATCGATGCCGTGGGGCTGGACTACAAGGCCTTGCCGCGGGAAGTCAAGGCCGGCGATGTGCTGCTGCTCAACGATGGCCTGATCGTGATCACGGTCGATGCGGTGCTGGGCGACGCGGTTCACACCACGGTCAAGCTGGGCGGCGAATTGTCCAACAACAAGGGCATCAACAAACAGGGTGGTGGACTGACGGCGCCGGCGCTCACCGCCAAGGACATGGACGACATCCGCACCGCCATGAGTTTCCAGGCCGACTACGTGGCCGTGAGTTTTCCGAAGAACGCGACCGACATGGAAATGGCGCGCCAGTTGTGCAACGTGGCGGCCGAAGACGGTCCCAGACCGGGCCTGATCGCCAAGATCGAGCGCGCCGAGGCGATTCCCAAGCTGGAAGAGATTTTGCTGGCCAGCGACGGCATCATGGTGGCGCGTGGCGATCTGGCGGTGGAGGTCGGCAATGCCGCTGTGCCGGCCCTGCAAAAACGCATGATCAAGCTGGCCCGCGAGCACGACAAGGTGGTGATTACCGCGACCCAGATGATGGAGTCCATGATCACCAACCCGGTGCCGACCCGGGCCGAGGTCAGCGACGTCGCCAACGCGGTGCTGGACGGCACCGACGCGGTGATGCTGTCGGCCGAGACGGCGGCCGGAAAATACCCGCTGGAAACGGTGATTGAGATGGCCAAGATCTGCCATGCCGCCGAAGGTGGCGAAGACTTCAAACTGGAGGCCGATTTCACCGGCAAGACGTTCCAGCGCATCGACCAGTCGATTGCCATGGGGGCTCTGTTTACCGCCCATCACCTGGGCGCCAAGGCGATCGTGGCCATGACCGACAGCGGCTCCACCGCGCTGTGGATGAGCCGGCATCTGATTCAGGTGCCGATCTACGCCATCACCTCCAAGGTGGCGACGCAACGCCGGATGGCGCTGTATCGCAATGTGCGCCCGTTGTTCATAGACACCAGCACCGATCGCGACACGGCCCTGGCCGAAGCCGAGAACCACCTGAAAAGCCGTGGCATCGTGCAGAAGGGCGATGTCTACGCCATCACCTGCGGCGAACCCATGGGGGCTCCGGGCGGCACCAATATGCTCAAGATCTGCCGGGTTTCTTAATACGTTGCGGGACAGACCGCAGCGCTGTCCCTCACTGATCAAGCCGGATAAATGGCCGCCACTACCGGCTGATTCTTTCCCTTGACGCGCAGGCTGATCTGCTCGCTGGCGGTCTCTGTCCAGCGGTTGACCGGACCCGCCAGCAACTGACCCCCCTGCGCGTGGTCGCAGAGCCGTTTGGCGGTATTCACGGTGTCGCCGATGACGTCGTGGACTTGTGCGGTTTGAGTACCGAAAAAACCTTCCACCACCGGCCCCAGCCACAGACCGGCGCCGGCCGACAATTGCAGTGGTTGTACCGCTGCCATGGCGGCGCGCAAGGCGTTTTGCATGAGGGGCAAGGCCTGCGGGTCGGCGCCCAGCACCAGCAGCACTTCGTCTCCGCTCAGTTTGGACTTGATCACCTCGGTGCCGCAGGATTCCAATATGGCGGCATAAAAACGGTTCAGCATGCCAATCACTTCTTCCGGCTGATGGACCTCGCTCCAGGCGGTGAAGCCGCGCACATCAATAAAGCCGACGGCACGCTCGACCCGGCTGGCGGCATGGGTGCCACTGTCGCGCAGCACCTCTTCCACGACCTGGCTGCCAAAGCCCCAGCGCGACAAGGTCTTGAGCTGATGGAGCAGATCGGCGATCACTGTTTGCTGGCGGCGTGTCACCAGTGCCAGTGAGGCCCATCCGCCCACTTGCGTGATGGCCAGGGCCAATAAGAATGCGTGCGGCGCTGAAGTGAAGAAATCTGCGATGCCCTCAAGCCAGAGTTCGCCTTTGAGGTCCAGCGCGATATAGAAAAAAAGTGGCCCCAGTCCCTGTGCCGTGCGCGACAGAAAAATGCCGGTCACGGCATGGCGCGGCTTGTTGCTGCGTGTCTCCAGCGCCGCGCCCCAGGCGTAAATCAGCATCAGGACGATAAAAGTGAGGTGCTTGGGTTTGGTGAAAAACGAGCCGCCTTCGATCAGCGATTCGGCCAGCGCATAAAACAGCAGACCCACCAGCCGGCTCCACCAGGGCAGCGCCAGGCCCTTGAGTCGGCGTCGTGCCAACCAGGCACTTTGCCCCAGTGCCGTCACGATCAGCACATAGACGTCGGGTTTGCTGAACATCGCACTCGATTCCCAAATCGCCTCCAGCAGCAACAGCAGCAGCGCCAGTTGACCGACGCCTTCAAACAGCTCGGTCAGGAACATGCCCAGGAACGAGCCTTGCAAGGTGGCTTTGACCTGCTGGTCAAGGGAGTCGGTCTTTTCCTTATCCATGGTTGGCAAACAGGGTGAATCTTGAGGGCATGATGGAACCGGGTCGGGGCAATCGCTGAATTGTGCTCCCAGGGTTGGGTCTTGTCGCTAAAATTCAAGCCAGTTGCAGACCGTTTACCACTTACAAAGGATTTCATCATGGCTCTTGTTTCCATGCGCGAACTGCTCGATCACGCGGCCCTCAACGGCTACGGGATCCCGGCTTTCAACGTCAATAACCTGGAACAGGTGCAGGCCGTCATGGCAGCGGCCGACGAGGTCGGCGCGCCGGTCATTCTGCAAGCCAGCGCGGGGGCCCGCAAATATGCTGGCGAGGCTTTCATCAAGCACCTGATCCTGGCGGCTATCGAGGCTTACCCCCACATTCCGCTGGTCATGCACCAGGACCATGGCCAAAGCCCGGATGTCTGCCAGGGCGCCATCAACCTGGGCTTCAGCTCGGTCATGATGGATGGCTCCCTGATGTCTGACGGCAAGACCATATCCAGTTTTGAATACAACACGGAAGTCACGCGCAAAGTGGTGGATATGGCACACGCCGTCGGCGTCACGGTAGAAGGCGAACTGGGCTGTCTGGGTTCGCTCGAAACCATGAAGGGCGACAAGGAAGACGGTCACGGCACCGAGGCCACCATGACGCGCGAACAGATGCTGACCGACCCCGAGCAAGCGGCCGATTTCGTCAAGCGGACCCAGCTCGATGCGCTGGCCATTGCCATTGGCACCAGCCATGGCGCTTACAAGTTCACACGCAAGCCCACCGGCGATATTCTGGCGATTGAACGCGTCAAGGAAATCAACCGGCGCATTCCCAACACCCATCTGGTGATGCACGGCTCCAGCAGTGTGCCGCAGGAACTGCTGGCCATCATTCGGGAGTTCGGCGGCAACATGAAGGAAACTTACGGCGTGCCGGTGGAGGAAATTCAGAAAGCCATCAAGTTTGGCGTGCGCAAGATCAACATCGACACCGACATCCGTTTGGCCATGACCGGTGCGGTGCGCAAATACATGGCGCAAAACCCGGAGAAATTTGACGCCCGCGACTGGCTCAAGCCGGCCCGTGAAGCGGCCAAGCAGATTTGCAAACAGCGCTATCTCGAGTTCGGCTGCGAGGGCCAAGCCGGCAAGATCAAGGGCAACAGCTTGTCGGTGGTGGCCGGACAGTACGCGCGCGGCGAGTTGGCGCAAGTGGTGCAGTGAAGCCATGACTGCTGCCCTGCACACCTCCATGCTCACCTCGTTGCCGCTGCTGGCGCGCGGCAAGGTGCGCGACAACTACGCCGTTGGTGACGATCGCATCCTGATGGTTGCCAGCGACCGCCTGAGTGCTTTTGACGTGATCATGGGCGAGCCTATCCCTGGCAAAGGCGCGCTGCTGACGCAGATGGCGCTGTTCTGGTTCGACAAGCTGGGTCCCAAGGGCTTGAACATCTGCCCCATTCACCTCACCGGCGAAGCGCCGGAGACCGTGGTGACGCCAGCCGAGGTGCCGCAAGTGGTGGGCCGTTCCATGCTGGTCAAGCGCCTGAAACCGCTGCCGGTGGAAGCCGTAGTGCGTGGCTATCTGGCGGGCAGCGGCTGGAAGGAGTATCAGGAACATCAAGCGGTGTGCGGCGTCAGCTTGCCGGCCGGTTTGAAGAATGCGTCGAAATTGCCGGAGCCGATCTACACGCCCGCCGGCAAGGCGGCGGCCGGAGACCATGACGAGAACATCACGTTCGAGCAGACCGCCGAGCGTGTCGGCCTCGACCTGGCCACGCGCATGCGCGACATCAGCATTGCGCTGTACAAAGCCGCCAGTGCGATCGCCGCAAAGAAGGGCATCATCATTGCCGACACCAAGTTCGAGTTCGGCCTGGACGCCGACGGCACACTGACCTTGATGGACGAGGTGCTGACGCCCGACTCCTCCCGTTTCTGGCCGGCCGAGAGCTACCAGGAAGGCATCAACCCGCCCAGTTACGACAAGCAGTTTGTGCGGGATTGGCTGGAGCAGGTTCAGGTCGACGGCAAGCCCTGGAGCAAAACCCCGCCGGCACCGCGCGTGCCCACGGAAGTGATTGCCAGGACCGCCGCCAAGTACCAGGAAGCGATGACGCGCTTGCTGGCTTGAGGCCTGACTGTCTTTGCGGGCCTCGGGTGTGTCATTGCGGGCCTCAGGTGTGTCATTGCGGGCCACGACCCGCAATCCAGCGCACGGCTACCACTGGATCCCGGATCAAGTCCTGAACGACAGCGAACGAGACTGTTCCGTATGACGTTGCGCAACGGCTTCGCTTGCCGGAAGGCGAGAGTCTGTACCGGACACTTGGCGCTGACGCCAGCCCGAGCGTTGTCGCAGCGATCAAAGTGGTGCGTGTCCCTGGGGTCGCCATGCATCGCCATCAATGTGCGAAGTTCTTGAAATTTGCGTCTATCTGTGTCACACTTGTGCCACACCAGGAGCATCGCCGTGTCCACCACCACTTTACGCATAGAAGAGTCCTTGCGAGAACGCATTGCCAAATTGGCCAGCGTCTTGAACCAGACGCCGCACAGCTTTATGCTCGAAGCGCTGGCGCAAAAGACGGACGAAGCCGAGTGGCTGCTCGGTGTGCAGCGCGAGGCGCAGCAACGTGACGCGGCTTTGCAGGCAGGTGAGCCCGGGGTGGAGTGGCACGAGATGAAAACTTACCTGCGTTCACGCGTAGCTGATGCTGCCAAGGCCAGGAAAGCGTGAGCCGGATTATTTTGGCGCCCGCACTCAGGGGCGATTTTGACCGGATATTTGATTTTCTCTTTGAACGCGCACCGGAGTCCGCAGCAGCGCGAATCGAAGCCATCGTCGGGGCACTGGATATTCTTGAAACCAGCCCTCTGATTGGGCGACCGGTGACGTTTGGTCAGCGCGAACTGATCATCTCCACCGGGGCCAGCGGCTACCTGGCCTTGTACCGCTACGACCCCGCGCAAGACACCGCGTTTGTGCTGGCGGTGCGCAGCCAGCGCGAGCGCAACTACAAACGCTCCTGATTCAGCTCAGCACCACGCTGCTCAAGCGTCGGCGGTAGCTTGCTACGGTGGGATCGACCGGCGGAATCTGGCCATCGGCGACCTTGACCTTGGGCGGTTCGATGATGTCCAGGATGGCGATGTAAGTCTTGCGCGCCAGCTCGTCGGACCAGCTCTTGTCGCGCATCAGAATTTCCAGCAACTCGTCCATGGCGGCGGTCCACTGCTGCGCTGCCATCAAAGTCTGGGCTTTGCCGAAGCGGGCGTCGAAGTCGCGCTTGTTGGCGGCAATTTTGGCGTCGAAGGCGGCTGTGGCCGCGCTCGGGTCGATACCATCAGCGGCAAAATCGATGGCGTTGATCCAGCGTTGCAGCGAGTCAAAACGCCGCACCAGCGAGGTCTTGGCGACGACTGGCGCGAAGGCCACCTTGGCGTCATCGGTTTGCCCGCGTTGCAGTAGTAACTTGACGTAATCAAAGCGGGCTTCGTCGTCGTCCGGTTTCTTCAGCACCGCCTGCTGCAGTGCCTCAAGGATTGCCTGCGGATCATTGGCGTCGGGCGCGTCGCCGACTTCCACGCTGGTGACCTCGGCTTCCAGCACCTCGCCCTCGGGCAAGTGCTTGTCCAGGAAGGCCTTGATCTCGCCCTCGGGCAGCGCGCCCATGAAACCGTCCACCGGTTTGCCCTGGAACATCAGGATGCAGGTGGGGATGCTGCGAATGCCGAAGGCCTGGCTCAGTTCCTGTTCCTGATCGGAGTCGATCTTGACCAGTTTGAAGCGGCCGCCATAGGCCGTTTCGATTTTTTCCAGCAGCGGACCGATCACCTTGCAGGGACCGCACCAGGGCGCCCAGAAGTCGACCAGCACCGGGGTTTGCATCGAGGCGGCAATCACCTCGGCATCAAAGTTTTCGACCGTAACATTTATCATTTTGGCTAGCTCGGGGTGAAAAAGTAAAATTCAATACTATGAAAATTCAAATCGGCGTCGTCATGGGCTCCAGCTCCGACTGGGACACCATGCAACACGCAATCCACATTCTCCAACAGTTTGGCGTTGCGCATGAGGCGCGCGTGGTTTCGGCGCACCGTATGCCCGACGATATGTTCTCTTATGCCGAGACTGCTGTCGGTCGCGGCCTTAAAGCCATCATCGCCGGCGCTGGCGGCGCGGCGCACCTGCCGGGCATGTTGGCGGCCAAGACCACACTGCCGGTGCTGGGCGTGCCGGTGCCCAGCCGGCATCTGTCGGGCGTCGATTCGCTGCACAGCATTGTGCAAATGCCCAAGGGCGTGCCGGTGGCCACTTTTGCCATCGGCGCCGCCGGTGCCGCCAATGCCGCCTTGTTTGCCGTCGCCATGCTGGCCAATAACGACCCCACCCTGCGTGCCAAGCTGGAAGCCTTCCGTGCCGAGCAAACCGAAGTCGCCCGCGGCATGACGCTGCCGCCGGTGCTATGAGCCGCACAGCGCTTTTACCTGGCGGGGTGACCAGCGGGCAACAGACTACGCTGGGCGTGATGGGGGGCGGCCAGCTGGGCCGCATGTTTGTGCAGGCGGCGCAGGCCATGGGTTATTTCACGGCGGTGCTGGACCCCGATCCGGCCAGCCCGGCCGGGCTGGTCAGCCACTACCACATCCAGACCGGGTACCTCGACCAGCAAGGCCTGGCGCAACTGATGCAGCGCTGCGCCGCCATCACCACCGAGTTCGAAAACGTGCCGGCGCCGGCCCTGCTGACGCTGGGCTCGGCGCGACCGGTGGCGCCAGCGGCCGAGGCGGTCGCCATTGCGCAGGACCGGGCCCGCGAGAAAGCGCATTTTGTGCGTTGCGGTGTACCTTGTGCGCCTTATGCGGTGATAGCGACGGCGGCGCAACTGGCCGCCGTGACTGACGACCTTTTTCCCGGTATTTTGAAAACAGCGCGTCTGGGTTACGACGGCAAGGGCCAGATTCGGATCAAAGACCCGGCGCAACTGGCCGCCGCCTGGAGCGAACTGAAGGGCGTGCCCTGCGTGCTGGAGAAGATGCTGGCGCTCAAGGCCGAGTGCTCGGTGATTGTGGCGCGCGGTCGGGACGGCAGCATGGTCAACCTGCCGCTGCAACTCAATCTGCACCGCGACGGCATTCTGGCGGTGACTTCGGTTTATGAAGGAAATTTGCCGGCAGCCCTGGTTACGCAGGCGGTGGCAGCGGCCAGAGCGATCGCCGAGGAACTGCACTATGTGGGTGTGCTGTGCGTTGAATTCTTTGTCTTGCAGGACGACAGCTTGATCGTCAACGAGATGGCGCCGCGCCCGCACAACAGCGGGCATTACTCGCTCGATGCCTGCGACCTTTCGCAGTTCGACTTGCAGGTGCGTACGCTGGCCGGCCTGCCGCTGGTGCCGCCGCGTCAGCACAGCCCGGCCATCATGCTCAACCTGCTGGGCGATTTGTGGGTCGATCAGGCCACTCCGCCGTGGGACCGGCTGTTGGCGCTGCCCGGTGCCCATCTGCACTTGTACGGCAAGCTCAAAGCCAGCAAGGGGCGCAAGATGGGGCATCTGACACTCACCGGCGCGACGCCGGAGCAGGTCCGCGCCAACGCGCTGGCGGCGGCCAGAATACTGGGTATTGAGGCCTTCTGAGTGTCGCCGTCAACATGATTCTGGACGGTTCTTCCAGCGCAGCCATAGCCGCCGCGGTTCAGGCGATCAGGGCCGGGGAACTGCTGGGGCTGCCGACCGAGACGGTTTACGGCTTGGCCGCCGATGCTGAAAATGACGCCGCGGTGGCGAAAATTTTCAGCGCCAAGGGGCGACCCAGCGAGCACCCGCTGATCGTGCACGTGGCCGACGCCGCCAGCGTGTCGCATTTTGCAAACCAGGTGCCCGACTTTGCGCGCCAGCTGATGCAGGCCTTTTGGCCCGGGCCGCTGACCCTGATTCTGCCGCGCTGCCCTGGCATTGCCGCAGCGGCGGCCGGTGGCCAAGACACCATCGGGCTGCGCTGTCCGTCGCATCCGGTGGCGCAAGCGCTGCTGAGAGCCTGCCGCGAGCCGGCTGCCGGCCCGGCCGACCGGCAACAAGCCGTGTGGGGCCTGGCCGCGCCCAGTGCCAATCAGTTTGGTCGCGTCAGTCCGACCACCGCACTACACGTGCAAAGTGAATTTGGCGCCGATCTGCTGATTCTCGATGGCGGTGCCTGTACTGTGGGCATCGAATCCACCATCATTGATTGCACGCGCGGTGTGCCGGTGCTGCTGCGCCCCGGCGCGGTGACGCGCGAGCAGGCGCAGGCGCGCTGCGGCCAGCCGGTGTTCTCCAACGAGGAACTGACTGTGGCGGCGTCCGCACCGCGTGCTTCCGGCTCGCTGGCATCGCACTATGCGCCGCGTGCCAAAGTGCGCCTGATGGACGCCCCGGCTTTGCAAACGGCACTGGATTTGCTGGGCCCCGATGTCGGCGCCAAGGCCACAGGTGCCGGTCCCTTGATCGCGGCTTATGCGCGCACTATTCTGAAATCCCGCTCCAGCCAGGTGCTGCTCAAACGCATGCCCGACGATGCCGCAGCCACCGCGCAGCAGTTGTTTGCCGCGCTGCGCGACTTGGACAACGAAGGCGTTAAACTGATCTGGATCGAGGCGCCACCCGTTACCCCGGAGTGGGATGGTGTACGTGATCGGTTGCAAAGAGCCGCAGCGGCCTGACCGGTAAACACTGTGATGCAATTATCGCGAGCGAGTAAAGAACCATGCGACTTCTAATTGTTGAGGATGACGCTCTGCTTGGGGCCGGTTTGCGCGCGGCGCTCAGTAAATGGGGTTTCACGGTCACCTGGGTGCGGCACGGCGCGGCAGCGCTGGACGTTCTGGCGAACGAGGAATTCGTTGCCATGGTGCTCGATATCGGCCTGCCCGATGTGAACGGTCTGGAGGTGCTGCGCAAGCTGCGCGCCGGCGGCAACAAGCTGCCGGTCATGATTCTGACGGCGCGCGACACGACGCGCGACAAGGTCGCCAGTCTGGACCTTGGTGCCGACGATTACCTGGTCAAGACCACCGACATGGAGGAACTGGTGGCGCGTTTGCGCGCCCTGGTGCGGCGCTCCGGCCGCGGCGGCGGCGTGATCAGCGTCGGCGACCTGGTACTCAACCTGGATTCCCGCGTGCTGACGCAGAAGGGTGAAGTGGTCAATGTTTCCAGACGCGAATTCGATGTGCTGCGCGTCTTGATGGAGGGTGCCGGGCGCGTCCTCACGCGGGCTCAACTGGAGCAGTCGCTGTACGGCTGGAACCGTAACGTCGACAGCAACGCGGTCGAAGTCCACATCCATAACCTGCGCCTCAAGATTGGTGCGACGACGCTTAAAACTGTGCGCGGTGTCGGTTACACCATCGCCAGGAACGAGGCGTGATCGCACGGCAACGCCAGTCCCTGAGTCGGCGCTTGATGGTGGGGCTGGTGATCGTCAGCTTCGCCTACTGGGCGGTGATCGCCTGGCTGACGATCAGCGACAGCATCGACGAGGTTTATCAGTTGTTCGATGTGCACCTGGCGCAGACCGCGCTGGCCGTGCTGCATGTGGCTGATCCCGGCGGAACCGATCCGGTGGTGCTGCGGAGCCGGGTTCCGGCGCCCAGGGTCAGGGAAATTTTCACCCAATGGCCGGAAATTCTGGAACGTTTTTCCGCTGTTCCAGGGGGGGGTAGCGCCCCGAGTCGGCCTGGTTCGGCCGCTGCGCCCATGGTCACCGGATCGATTCCTTCGATGCATCAGGAATACGAAAAAAATCTGCGCTACCAGATCTGGAACGGCGACGGCATTCTGTTATTGCGATCCGCCAACGCGCCCACTGTTTCGATGACCGAACAGGATGGCTATTCCGAGACCGTGGATGCGGAAGGCAGGACCTGGCGCCACTATGCTGTCTGGGACATGCAGCGCCACTTTCACATCGTGGTGTCGGAAGCCTACGATCTGCGCAATCATCTGGTACGCAGCATTGCCTTGCACGTGGCCAGTCCGCTGGCACTGGGGCTGCCGGTGCTGATTGTGCTGCTGTGGTTTTCCATCAACCGGGGTCTCAATCCCCTGGGCGTCCTGACACGCGAAATCCAGATCAGAAAGCCCGACAACCTGCTGCCCATCGATGCCAGCAGCGCGCCCGGCGAGGTGCGTCCCATGGTGTTGGCCTTGAACGAGTTGTTGCAACGGGTGGCACAGACGCTGGAGGGCGAACGCCGTTTCACCTCCAACGCGGCACATGAATTGCGCACGCCGTTGGCCGCGATTCAGGCCCAGTTGCACGTGGCGCGCTATGCCGACAACGAAGCCGAGCGCGAACAGAGCATGGAGCAATTGCAGCGTGGCGTGGAGCGGGGCATTCGCCTGGTCGGTCAATTGCTGACGCTGGCGCGACTCGATCCGGACCAACCCCTGCCGGACCCGCAACTGGTGAATTTCGGCGACATCGCGGAAGCCGTCTGTGCCGAGCTGGCGCCGCTGACGCTGCAACGCGATCAGACGCTGGAACTCCAGGTCGAGCCTAATCTGGCGAAGCTGTCCGGCAATGCGGACATGCTGTCGATGCTGCTGTCCAACCTGATCGACAACGCCATCCGCTACACGCCGCGTGGCGGGCACATCAATGTGGCGGTCAGCCATTACCTGTTCGGTCTGATGTTCGAAGTCAGCGACGATGGTCCTGGCATTCCCAAGGCGCAACGGGAGCGTGTCTTCGAACGCTTTTACCGGATTGCCAGCCAGGATCAGGCCGGTACCGGCCTTGGCCTGGCGATTTGCCGACGCATTGCGGACCTGCACAATGCCCGCATGACGCTGACCGAGGGACCCGACAACCGCGGCGTCACCGTCAGCGTATTTTTTTCCGGTTAGCCGGAGGACAAAAAAAGCCCCGCCGGAGCGGGGCTTTTTCTTGAGTTTGCCTTGTTGGCGCGGGTCAGAACTTGTAGCCGACGGCGATACCGTAGGAGGCCGGATCAAGCGCCGCATCCACTGTTTGGCCGGTCGACAGGGTGGTCTTGGTTTTCAACTTGGCCTTGCTGTAGAACACATCGAGAAACCATTTGCTGTCAAGGGCCAGGGTCGCCCCGATTTGGGGGGTCAAGATGTACTTCGATTCCACCGACAGTTTGGTCGCCGGGCCACCGGGGTTGGTGATTGCCGTCAAGACGCCGCTGCCTTGTTCATTGAAGAAATAGGCATAGGTGGCACCCAGGCCCAGGTAGGGGCGAAATTTGGAATTTGCCTCGAGAAAGCGGTATTGCAGGAAAAGCGTGACGGGTAGCGCTTGCACTTCACCGATTTGGCCGACACCCTCGATGGCGCCAGCGCCGTAGAGTTTGTGATGAAAGGGCAGCGCCAGGGGCAGGTCAAGCGAGAGGTTGTCGGTCAGCATATAGCTGATGCCGCCAGCCAGCCGGGTATCGGAGGCCGAGGTAGTTTGGGAGCCGGTGCTGGTTCCGGAAATGTAGAGGCTGGGCGCGCTCAGGTTTTCGCTGGGGCCAGCAGGCGCAATTCTTGTGGCACCGGCACGTACCATCCAGCTACCGGCGGACTGGGCACAAACGCTGGCCGCGCCCAGCACGGCAGCTGCCACTGCGAGGAACTTCAGTTGGTATTTCATGGGGTTTTCTCCTTGAAGTTCTTTGGGTTAAAGCCAGCCGGCCTTGGCAAGATAGGTGGCGACCAATTGCGCCTGCAGTCTGTGGACGTAAGGCGTCGGGTGAACACCGTCGGAGAACAGGTAATGGGAGGTGTCGCCAGCGATCAGGGTCGCTGAACCGCACACCAACGAACTGGTGACCTTGGTCTTGTCACACGCCATATCCTTCACATTCGTCAAGCTGTATCGCTCGGGGTGCGCCACCTGATCCTGCAGATTGGAGAAGGCATCAATGATGATGACGCCGGGAGTGCCCGCCAAGCCATCCTGCAATGCCTTGTTAAAGGCGTTTGTCATGGCAAGAACGAGGGGCTGGGTGCTCGGACTGCTGGCCGCCGACGGCGTCAGACTGACGTCGGGTAGATTGCTGACGGCCACGTACTTGGCGCCCATGCCAACGATCTTGTCCTTGACGTAACCCGCCAGCGTCGTACCCGCGGTGGCCATTCCGGCCACCGCGATGGCAGCGCCTGTGGTCGCGGCGTATTGGTTGCCGGCCGCGGTTCCGGCGGCCGTGGCCGCAGCCTGGGCGGCGGCAACCAGGGGGCCGTAGACGGCCGGTGACGCAACGGCAGAATTGCCAGGCTGCGTTGCGGCCGCCAGCACTGCCGCGCCAACCACGCTCTGGTCGGTGTGGCCAACGCGGGCCGATTCGGCCGCCAGCGCCGCACCGACGGCCTGTGCCGCGGCGGCCGGATTGGTCGCACCCGCGGCAAGCGAGCTGATCAGTGTGCTGGCAAAAGTTTGGGCGCCCGCCGCGTTGCCGGCGGCGGTGGCATCTGCCGTCAACTGGTCGGTCAGTCCAAATATGTCATTGGCACCGGCCAGCACCGTAACCAGTTGCTTGTCGGTGAAGGTGGCCGAACCATTGTCCGCCGCGTAATTTGCGATTTGCGTCACAACCGGTTCCGTCAGGGGACCGGCAATAAATCCGACGCCCACAGGATTGCCGACACCCTTCGGATTCTGAACGCGGGCGCCACCTTGAGCGTAATTGCGGCATCCAGCCACAGGCGTTTCCGCAACACCAAATCCGCCACTGCGCGCGGCGCAGGAGCCTACCCCCAACTGAGCTGCGATCAGTTCTGTCCAAAGGGTAGGCGTCCTGGCATCGGCTGGATTGACCGTGAACCTGCCTCCGCCTGCTGCCGCTATGGGGCCGACCCGGTAGGTGCCGACATCGCTCAGACTGTCGCCAAAGGACACCATCGATGTGAACGCAATCCTGGGTGACTGATTGCCGTCACCCCCGCCGCCACAGGCCACGACCAGAAGCGTCGCGCCCAGTGCCGCCCATGAAGCCTTGAAATAAGCCATCCGAGTTCTCCAATAGAGTTGAAATTGTCAAAAATAGAACGGGTGTGCTATTTTTGATTTAAATCATATAACCCATTGAAAGCCGGAAAAATCGGTGTAAACCCTCTGGCATTTCGGATCAATCCAGCGCTGATGGCCGGTGAAGTTGGCCGGCCGTGCTGCGGTCTCACCGATAACGCAGCTTCATCACCAAAATGGCAGCCGCCAGCAGCAGCGTGACGGCATTGGCGATGACCACGGGCCAGGCGCCCAGCAGCAAGCCATAGACCAGCCAGCACGCCACACCGACCGTGAAGACGCTGTACATGCCCAGCGAGATGCCACTGACGTCGCGGGTGCTGAAGGTGTGCCAGGCTTGCGGTACAAAACTGCCGGTGGTCAGGATGGCGGCGCAATAGCCGATGATTTCAGAGGCGGGCATGTTGTGAACAGGTGTATGGATTTTGACCGCCCAATCGACCAGGGTCTCAAAGGCCCGTCGGGCCGCATTGGCGTCGGGGTTATTGGCGATGGCGATCAGGCAAAAACATGCGTCGATTATCCGGCCCTCGATTTCAGCTAGCCATGGCAGCCACGGATAATGGCGGATATGCGTTCCTTATCAGCCCATTCTTCCAGCGGTTTTGCGCCGTGCACGGGAAGCCTGCTCGCCTTTGACACCAGTACCGAATTCATGTCGGTGGCGGTGTTGCGTGGGGGCGCCGATGATGGCCAGGTTTGGCAGCACAACGGCCCCGGCGGGGCACAGACCTCGACCCACCTGATTCCCGTCATTCAAGAGCTGATGGCGCAGGCCGATCTCGAGTTCGAGCAGCTCGATGCCATCGTGTTTGGCATGGGGCCCGGCTCCTTCACCGGCTTGCGCACGGCCTGTTCGGTGGCCCAGGGGCTGGCTTTTGGCGCGCGTGTCAAGGTGCTGCCGGTCAACACCTTGCTGGCCGTGGCTGAAGAAGCGCGTTTTCAAAGTGCCGCCGCTCTGGCGCGCTGCCGGGTGACGGCGTTGCTGGACGCGCGCATGGACCAGATGTATGCCGGTCGCTATGAGTTTCAGGACCGGCAATGGCGCCAGAGTGGGGAGCATCGCCTGCTACGCCCGGAAGACCTGGTTGACGAGGCCGGTGACCTGCTGGCCGGTAATGTGTTTGCCGCCTATGGCACGCGCTTGCCGGCGTCAATGGCGTTGCGCGTCGACGCCCAGCCGAGTGCCACCGCTTTGCTGCGCCTGGCCCCGGGCTTGCTGACCGCCGGTGCCGCGCTGCCGGCGCAGCAGGCCTTGCCGCTCTACATTCGCGACAAGGTGGCACAAACCACCCTGGAGCGCGCGGCGCACAAGGTGGCGTTGTGAGTGCCGTCCTGAAACCGGTCGAAGCGCGCTTCGAGCCGCTGACAGAGCGGTGTCTGGATACCGTCTTGAGGGTCGAACAGCGGGCTTATGCGCATCCCTGGTTGCGCGCCAATTTCACCGATTCGCTGCAAGCGGGTTACCAGGCCCAGTTGCTGCTGGCCGATGACACCTTGCTGGGTTATTTCGTGGCCATGAAAGGCGTCGACGAGGTTCATCTGCTCAACATCACGGTGGCGCCCGAGTACCAGCGCCAGGGCTGGGCCCACGTCATGCTCGACGCGCTTTCGATCTGGGCCCGGGGGCAGGGCGCGGACTGGCTGTGGCTGGAGGTGCGCCTGGGCAACCAGCGCGCCATCGAGGTCTATCAGGCGCAGGGCTATCGCCGCGTTGGCGTGCGCAAGAGCTACTACCCGGCGGCCCACGGTCAACGGGAAGACGCGCTGGTGATGAGCTTGCGTTTGTGAGTCGGTGAGAATGCAGCCATGAGTCTTGACCTTGACAGCCGCCAGCGCGCCATGTTGCAGCAGATGGGGCTGCGCGTCTGGTGGCCCGAGACGGGCGCCGCGCCGCCGCCCGCTGCACCTGAAAGCGTAGCTCTTCAAGCGCTGAACACCAGACCTATCGAGCCGCCCGTGGCGCAGCCCCGGGTTCGGGGCGCGGATCTTGCCGCGCCAACCGAGTTGCTTTCTTTGTCCGATGGCATTGCCAGCATGGACTGGACTACGCTGGCCCAAAGCGTTGCCCAGTGCCAGGCCTGCAAGCTGTGCCTGGGACGGCGCGGCGCGGTGTTTGGCGCCGTGCCACGCCAGGCCGACTGGCTGGTTGTGGGCGAACCCCCGGACGACAGCGAAGAGCGCCTCGGCAGCCCGTTTGCCGGCCCCGCCGGGCAGTTGCTGGACAACATGCTGAAAGCCGTCGGCGTCAGTCGCAGCAGCGTCGAGGGCGGCGCTGGCGACAGAGCCAGTGCGGCCTATGTCACCAACGTCGTCAAATGCCGCCCGTCGCCGCCGCGCAACCCGCAGCCGCAAGAGCTTGCCGCCTGCGAAAACTACTTGCGCCGCGAACTGGCCCTGGTGCAACCCAAAGTCATTCTGGCGCTGGGCCGCTTTGCCGCCCAGACCTTGTTGCAAGGCAGCCAGCCCGGCGTCGCCGGTATTCCGCTGGGCAAGCTGCGCGGCCAAATCCACCGCTACCAGGGCATTCCGGTGGTCGTCAGCTACCACCCGGCGTACCTGCTGCGCACGCCGCAGGACAAGGCGCGCGCCTGGGCCGACCTGTGTCTGGCGCTGGCGGCCGTCAAAAGTACGGGGCTGTGACGAGGCGTGGCGCTTGGGGCCTGGATCCGCAAGTCATGCAGCGGGGTGAATGAATTAGTTGATATTGCTCAAGTGGCGTATATTTGAATTTTTAAACTGAAGGTCCGGCTTCATGCAGACCATGTACTTCCCATGACAAAGCGTTCAGTACCCGAGACTCGATCCGAGTTGGACCGACCCGACGCGGTATTTGATTTGGCGGCCGAGCTGTTTCAAATTCTGTCGGCACCGATGCGGCTGAAAATCATCAGTTGCCTGCGCGACGGCGAGCAGAACGTGAGCTACATGCTCAGCAAAATCGATACCACCCAGCCCAATATGTCGCAGCATCTGAACATGCTGTACAAGGCCGGCGTGCTGGGCCGGCGCCGTGAAGGTGTGCAAATCCTTTACCGCATCGTGGACGAGCGGGTGGCGGCGCTGTGCCGTGCGGTCTGCTCGCAGGTGGAGACCAAGAGCGGTCGCTGATGGCCGATCTCGCCATCCCCGGTGGAATTCTGTGTCCTTGCCATCCAGGTTTGTTGAACCATGTGGTGAGTTAGAGACGCCACATTAATTTGTTAATAAGCAATTAATTATGTATTGATCTAAATCAGCACAACCCTTCAGCGCTCGCAATAGGATAAACCCGTAGTGCTGGTAAATGCTTACCGCACACAGGCGCAACGGCTTGTTTAGCGAAGGAAATTGTGATGCGTATTCGATACTTGATGGCTGCCGCTATGGTGGCCATTTTCTTTACCGGGTCTGCTTCGGCGGCGGTAACCACGGCGCCGGCCAAGTTGCTGAAGTCGACCGCCGATCACAGCAAGTTCAAGGAGCTGGACCGGGACTTTGCTTCCGGCCCGGAGGTCACCAAGGCCTGCCTGAGCTGCCATACCGAGGCTGCCAAGCAAGTCCAAAAAACCGAGCACTGGACCTGGGAGTACACCAATCCCGATACCAAGCAAGTGCTGGGCAAGAAGCACATCGTCAATAATTTCTGCACCTCGGTGCGGTCGAATGAAGCGGCTTGCAACAGTTGCCACATTGGCTACGGCTGGAAAGACGACACGTTTGACTTCAAGGTGGAAGAGAATGTCGACTGCCTGGTCTGCCATGACCATACCGGCAAGTACAGCAAACCCAGCGGCTTTGCCGGTCTGCCGGTCGCCCGGGACACCGAGTTCCCGGCCGGCTCGGGCAAGATCATCAAGGGCATCAACCTGAAGGAAATCGCCCAGAAGGTGGGCCCCACCACGCGCAGTACCTGCGGTGCCTGCCACTTCAAAGGCGGCGGCGGAGACGGCGTCAAGCACGGGGACCTCGACAGTTCGCTCGAAGCACCCGGCAAGGCGCTGGACGTGCACATGGACGCCAAGGGACTGAACTTTGCCTGCGCCACCTGCCACAAGACCGACGACCACAAGGTTTCGGGCAGCCGTTACGCCCCGACAGCCAAGGACAAGGCACCGGCGCACATGCGCGGCGAGGCCGACAAGACCAATCCCGACACCTGCCAGGCCTGCCACGGACAAGCACCGCACCAGATCGTCAGACTGAATGAACACACGGCAAAAATCGCCTGCCAGACCTGCCATATCCCGGCCTTCGCGCGCGGCGGCAACCCGACCAAGATGTCCTGGGACTGGTCCACTGCCGGCAAGCTCGACAAGGATGGCAAGTTTCAGACCCTGCGCGACGAAAACGACTACGACACCTACATGACCATCAAGGGCGACTTCAAGTGGGCCGAGAACGTCAAGCCTGAATACGTCTGGTTCAACGGTACCAACCACTACACCTTGATCAGCGACAAGATCGAAAAAGGCGACAAGCCGGTTCAGATCAACCATTTCGAAGGCAGCGCCACGGATGGCAAGTCGATGATCTGGCCGATCAAGGTATTCCGCGGCAAGCAGCAATACGACCCGATCAACAAATCGCTGGTCATCACCCATCTGGCGGGCAATGACGACACCGCTTTCTGGAAGAACCTGGACTGGGTGAAGGCGGTCACCGAGGGCATGGCCAAAGGCGGTGTCAAGTTCTCCGGCAAGGTCGACTTCATCGAGACCGAAAGCATGTGGGCGATCAATCACATGGTGGCACCGAAAGAAAAAGCGCTGGGCTGCGTCGAGTGCCACGCCAAGGTCGGTCGTCTGGACAAGATCGACGGTGTCTATATGCCGGGCCGCAGCCGCGATCACGCTGGCTGGCTTGAGATCGGTGGCTGGGCCGTCGCTCTGTTAACCCTGCTCGGTGTGCTCGGCCACGGCCTGGTCCGCGTCATCGCGCGCAAACGCAACAGCTAACCGGAGAACCCTCATGTCACGCGTCTATCTTTTCAAGCCTTTCGAGCGCTTCTGGCACTGGTGCCAGGCGGCACTGATCCTCTTCATGCTGCTGACCGGTTTCGAGGTGCACGGCACTTATCACGTTTTCGGTTTCGAAAAAGCGGTGGGCTATCACACCATCGCCGCCTGGACCCTGGTGGGACTGTGGATCTTCGCCATCTTCTGGCACATCACCACCGGCGAATGGCGGCATTACATCCCGACCACGCACAACATCGTTGTCATTGCCAAGTACTACTCGTCGGGCATCTTCAAGGATGAGGTGCATCCATTTCGGCCTAGCCTGAGCAACAAGCACAACCCGCTGCAACGCTTGACCTATCTGGCGGTCTTGACGCTGCTCAGTCCGCTGATCTGGTTCACCGGTTGGCTTTACCTTTTCTATACCAGCTGGGCGGCCTGGGGACTGGAAAAACTGCAGTTGCAGTGGATTGCAACCGCACACACATTCGGTGCCTTCCTGATGCTGGCCTTCCTCATTTCGCACCTCTATCTGGCCACCACCGGGCACAAGATCACCTCGCAGGTCAAAGCCATGATCACCGGCTGGGAAGACCTGGCCGAGAGTGAAGAACCGATGCCGGGCAAGCAGCGCTAGCAATGGCCGCCAAGTTTTTACTGTTGAACTACCTAGGAGAAGTTGATGGACAAAAGTTTCAAGAAGAAGTTGCTGGTGGCCCTCATTGCCAGCATGGTGTTGCCGCTGGCGGCCCATGCCGCCGACGCCGACCTGTTGAACAAGATCGAGGCCATGTCGCGCGAACTCGAAGCCCTGAAGAATCAGGTCAGGGCCAACGAAGCCAAAGCAGCGCAGACCGCGGAGCAGGTCAAGGCCGTGGCTGCCAAGTCCGAGGGCGCGGCGCTGGACGACTTGAAGAGCCAGGTGACGAAGTTGGAAGGCAAGTCGCTCGGCAAGTGGTTGACGGTGGGCGGTGACTACCGCTTCCGGGTGGACGCCCTGGAGGGCCAGACCCGGACCTTCACGGACGTCAACGCCACCTTCGCCAACGTACAGCAGAAGCTGCAGGCGGACTTCTTCGCCAATCCTTCCACCGCGGCCGGCTCATCGAGCTATTTCGGCGCCCCCCAGGCCGGCGGCATGTCGACCGCCGGCGCTTTGAGCGGACTGATGGGCTTTTCGCAGAACATGAACAAGGTCGTCACCTTCGATCAGGCGAACGCCTTCCTGGCCAACCCGATGAACGCTGGCATGGTGCAGGGCATTGGCGCTTTCGCCGCCACCGTCCCGGCCTACAAGCCGGAGAACAAGAGCCTGTACAGCAACCGCTTCGGCATCGATCTCAATGCCAAGGCGACCCAGGACGTCAGCGTCAGCGCCCGGCTGCAGATGTACAAGGTGTTCGGTTCCCAGGACGACTCGGCCATTGTCAACGCTGGCAGCGCTCCCTTCTTCGCTGACCGTGTTGGCGTATTCGACGGGACCCTGAGCCATGTGCCATCGAACAGCTATCTCAACGTCGACCGTGTCTACGCCACCTGGAGCAACATTGCCGACAAGGAAATCTGGTTTTCCGTCGGTCGCCGGCCAACCACCAATGGCGCCCCCAGCAATCTACGGCTGAACAATCCGCGCCCCGGCAATGGCGGTACGCCCTCCTTGTTGATCGACTACGCCTTCGATGGCATGACGCTCGGCTACGCCCCGGACATCGACGGTCTGCCCGGTGCCTACGGCAAGTTCTGCTACGGCCGCGGCTTCGAGAGTGGTTTCAGCAAGGCCACAGGCAACTCGCTGGTCGACACCGACATGGTTGGTTTCTCCGTCGTCCCGATCGATACCGACCCGCTGCGCGTCTGGCTGATGTGGGACCGCGGGATCAACATTTTCGACGCCCCGACGATGAGCAATACCTATTTCGGCAACACCGCCGCCAAGGTCAATCTCGGCGACATCGACTGGTTCGGCCTGGGCGCCATGAGCACTTTCAAGAAAGTGGGGCCCGGTGATCTGACGGTGTTCGGCGACTTGGGTGTCAGCGTCACCCACCCGAACAGCAACGTGTCGGCCCAGTTCGGCTTCCAGGGCTTGCTGACGGGCTCCTTCTTCAGTCCCGAAGCACCGACCAGCAAGACCGGAACGGCGGTCTACCTTGGCATGCGCTATGACCTGCCGTCCAGGACCAAACTGGGTTTTGAGTACAACCATGGTTCCAAGGACTGGATCACCTTTGCACCGGCATCGGACGATATGTGGACCTCCAAGGTTGGCACGCGTGGCGATGTCTACGAGGCCTACATGGTCCAGGAGCTGGACCGGGCACCGATTTCTTCCTTCTTCAGTCGCGCCTTCTTCCGCCTCGGCGTCCAGCGCTACCACTTCAACTACAGCGGCAGCAACAACTGGGTTGGTGCGCCGGTCGAGATGAGCAGTGTCAATGGCCAGATGATGACCACCACGCCACTGGATTCAGCGACCAACGTTTACGCCACCTTCGAAGTCAAGTTCTAAACATTTTTTTCAGGAGTTCAACATGAAATCGAGACTTTCAACACTCGTCCTGACGGCCGTGCTGGCCCTGTCCGGCGCAGCCTTCACCGGCAGCGCCTACGCTGACGAAGGCAAGATGGTGGGCCCGGTCACCAAGATCAAGCTCGCGCCAGACGGCAAGTCAGCCACCGCCATCCTGAAGGACAGCAAGAGCGCCGAGCTGGTCACCATCACCGTCACCGACGATCTGACCCTGGACAAGTTCAAGGACAAGCGCATCGTCGAGGGCGACGAGATCCGCGCCCGCTTCGAGAAGGACGGCAAGAACACCGCCAAGTCCTTCAAGAAGACAGCTGGCTGCTGAGCCGGCGGGGTTCACAACCCGCCTTGAACGCAAGACGGTCGGCTTCGTCGGTGACCAGGGCCGACCGTCTTCAAATCACCTGGAGATCTGCATATGAATGGCAGTAGAAATGCTGTGCTGGCACTAGCCTTGACATTGACGACTTCGCTCAACTTCGCGGGTGATGGCAAAGCCGGCAAGCTTGAAATTCGCGGCGCCTTTTCGCGCGCCACTGTGAGTAACGCCGACCAGACAGTCGCCGGTGCGTTCATGACAATTACCAATACCGGGGCTGAAGCCGACAAACTCATAGGCGCCAGGTCAAATATCGCTGACATGGGCGGCACACATACCCACGTGCGCGACGGCAAGATCCTGAACATGGTTCCGGTCGGCGCCATCGACATCCCCGCGGGACACACAGTGACGCTACAGCCTGGTGGTATGCATGTCATGTTCCACGGATTGAAGAAGCCGCTGGAACAAGGCGGCACGTATTCTCTAACGCTTCAATTTGCCAAGGCGGGGGAAGCCACGATGCCGGTGGAAGTGCTCAACAGCACGGCCATGAGCTACCCAGGCGGTCCGGCCGCCATGGCACCTGGCATGGCGAGCGGCCCTGCCATGGCAGCTCCAATGGAGCACACGCACTGAGCAATCGTGCACCAGTGAAAAGTTAGTCAATCAACGGGAAATCAATCATGGGAAAACTTCGGATGTTGTCTGCTGCAGTTGCCGCAGCGCTAAGTTTTGGATTTGCCTCGCAAGCCATTGGCGACGAGCTGACCGGAAGCGTTAAAACGGTTTCCACCGTTGCCCGGACGATCGCCGTCGAGGTCGCCAACAAGGGGGTGCTGGTCTTCAAGTTTGACGCCGAAACCAAATTTAAAAATGCCGCGTCGGCCAATGACATCATCCCCGATGAAGTGATCACGGTTGACTTTGCTCAGGTCGGACCGGAAAACCGTGCGAAGACCATTAGCAAGGTGATCGCACCGCTGCCTGCCGGTGTAACGCGCATTGCCGCCGCGGATGTGCAGTTGTTGCTGGAAAAGGGTGGTGAGAGTTTCGTCCTGATCGATTCGCGCCCGGCCGGCCGCTACATCCAGGGGCACCTGCCCAAGGCGCTGTCGATCCCGCTCAACGAGTTGGAAAAAGAGGGGGAGAAACTGCTGCCGTCAGACAAGATGAAAACGCTGGTTTTCTATTGCGGCGGGCTGTCCTGCATGCTCAGTCCGAAATCTGCCGCCATCGCCGTGAAGCTCGGCTACAAGGATGTGCGGATGTACCCGGAAGGTGAGCCCGGCTGGAAGAAACTTGACTATCCGACCGAGGCCAGCCTGTCCTTCGTCAAGAACGGCAACATCGTTCTGGTTGATCTCCGGAGCGCTGAAACGGCGGCCACCGGTCATATTCCGCGCGCCGTCAATATTCCCGCGGCTGTTCTCAGAGACGCAGAAAAACAGTTCCCCGAATCGCACAGCGCCGCCATCGTCTTCTATTCGGACCGGGACGAGGATTTGAAGCAGGCGCTTGAGTGGACGCGGGAATGGGAATATCCCAATGCGACTTTGTTTCCGGGTGGCGTCAAGGCCTGGCAGGCGGCTGGGAACCCGTTGCTCAGCGGCGCCGCGCCGACTAAAATTGTTTATGTCCGCAAGCTCGTCGAAGGCGAAGTATCGATCAAGGATTTCGAGGAAATTGTCAAAACGGCGTCACAGCTTGTGATTGACGCCAGGACCGCGGAGGAGTTCGCAAAAGCGCATTTTCCGGGAGCGATGAATATCCCGGCTGAAGAGATGGCGGCCCGTTACGCAGAAATTCCGGCGGGAAAGCAGGCGGTCATTCATTGCTCCACCGGTACCCGGGCCGAACTGGCCTATGACATTCTGAAAGAAAAGGGAATCAAAACCCGCTATCTCAGAGCCAACGTGGAATTCGGGTCTGGTAACAAGGTGGCGATCAAGGAATAGCCGAGACAGAACGCTGTGAATAAAGCCAACGGCCCGCCATGGCTTGTGGGTTTCAAATCGGACTATGACAAGTTCTTTGTCAAGAAATGGTCTTCCTACATGGGCGCCGTCCTGCTGATGATGGTCATCTTGGGCCTGATGATCAATGGCATGGTGTGGGGGGTTTTTGGCGGGGTCAAGTTTTGGGGGGATGGCTTCAATAATTTGATTGGTCTGGGCCCCTTGCTGGGCTTGCCCAGCGAACGCGGAAGTGTCTGGCTGCACAGCATGTCGCTGATGAACATCAATCTGGTGTTGGGCGCCTTCTGTGCTGCCTTGCTGTCGCGGCAGTTCAGCCCCATTCGCCCTCCGAAGATTGAGTATGTTTGGGCAGCGCTGGGTGGGGTGCTGATGGGTATTGGCGCTGCGTTGGCGGGAGGCTGTACAACCGGCGGGTTCTTTAACCCGGTGTTGCATTCATCGCCCGCTGGATGGGCGATGTGGGTCGGCTTGCTTGCGGGCGCTGCGATCGGCTTCAAGCTGCTGCTCTGGACCCTGGAAAACATGGATTGGGGAACGCAAGCCCCGCCGGCAATCAGAGTTCCTGAGAGGTTGATTGCGGCTTATCCCTGGCTCGGTTGGCTGGTCGGGCTGGGTGCGCTGGTCTGGGCCCTTGTGTGGCTCTACTCGGGCAGCGCTCCATTGGTGTATCGTGCTCCGATTGTGCTCGCCGGGTTCGCCATTGGCTTCATCATGCATCGTTCGCGCCTGTGCTTTTCGCGGGCATTTCGTGAGCCCTTTGTCACCGGCGAGGGCGAGATGACCAAAGCCGTCATCCTGGCACTGACCATCGGGCTACCACTGGCCGCACTGCTGTTTCAAAAGAAAGTGATTGATCCGTATTCGGCTATTCCGGCCACCTTCTGGCTGGGCGCCTTGTTGGGTGGAACAATTTTCGGAATCGGCATGATTTTTTCTGGTGGTTGCGCTTCAGGCTCTCTATGGCGCATGGGCGAAGGCCATCTGAAGTTGTGGGTAAGCATGTTTTTTTTCTCCTGGATGGGATCGACGGCGAGCGCACTGTTGAAACGATTCAATCTGAGCACGGTGGACCAGGACAGCGCCGATGCGTTTGAGCGAACCGCTCTGGGCTTTCAGGCCTATATGCCCGATATGTTTTCCGGTTGGGGGCTGAGCTTCATTGTTTCGGCCGGCCTGCTCTTGCTGTGGTACGGCTTAGTGCGGTACAACGAATCTACCGAGAAATTTACGCTGATGTAGAAGAAATAATCGTCAAGTGCGTGCTATCGCGTCGCAGAATCTGCTTCTTCTCCATGTCGGCAACACAGCGGTAGAGCGCTTCATGCGTGACGCCCAGTTCACCAGCCAGTGATTTCAGACCGGACGCCAACAGGTGCTGACCGTTCTGCCCTTCCGTCTCCAGAAAGTGCATCAGGCGGTGTTCGACCCGTTGCAGGGAGAGCCGTTCACACTGTAGCCGCAGTCGTTTCACTTCCCGGTTCAGCATGCCAATCCAGCGGTTCGAGAAGGCCGGGTCCGACGCCAGTGCTGCTGCTACCTTTTGAATCGGTACCGTCGTGATCTCGGAGGCAAGAACAACATTGGCGTCGCAGTGGTAGCGCGGCGATTGCAGACTGGCTTCACTGACGATGCCGGACCGCGTGCGCTGCAAGACGACCGGTTCGCCCTGTAGACCGATGCGCTCCAGCAGCACTTCACCGCTGCGGATGAAGAACATGAATCTCGGCTTGCCGCCGACACTGAAGAGGCGTTCGCCTTTGGCATAGCTGGCGCTGCGGCAGGCCTCGTGCAAACTGGGCGGAAGCAAGGCTGCCAATTCGGGATGAATTTGAGTAAAGCTGGTGAGCATATGATTCAGATCATATCCATAGCGCCCATCTTTCATCAATACTTCGGGTTATGCAGATGAAACAGGAACCTATGAGCAACGCCATTTTTCAATTCGGCCAGCAACTTCCCGAATACGAGGTTCCGGTGCTCAACGAGCGCGCCGTTCGGGCCAGTGCCGGCCTGCTATTTTTCTTTGCCATCATTTCCTTCATGAACGCCTGGCTGATCGGCAATTTCCAGCCGACCCGCGTGTTCGTGGTGGTCTTTCTGATCGACTTCACAATCCGGATATTCATCAATCCACTTTACGCCCCGAGCCTGATCATGGGCCAGTGGTTGGTGCGTAAACAGCAAGCCGAGTACGTGGGGGCGCCGCAGAAACGTTTTGCCTGGGCCATCGGTTTTGCGCTGGCACTGGCCATGCTGTACCTGGTGGTGCTCAACCATGTCGTCGGTCCCATCAACCTGATTATTTGCTCGGTCTGCCTGCTGCTGCTGTTCTTTGAGACCGCTTTTGGCATCTGCATCGGTTGCCAGGTCTACAAGCTGTTTAACAGAGAAAAAGCGCAGCTCTGCCCCGGTGGCATGTGCGAAGTTGCGGCGGGCCAGCGTTCCACCACAAGCCCGGCTCAATGGCTGATCGTGCTGCTGTTTGCCGGGTTGCTTGGCCTCATCGTGCAATGGGTTGACAGCACCGGCCTGCAACAACGATCGCCAGCACCCCAGCCGGCGATGGCGTCGCCCGCTGCCGCCATCGACCCGGCCGAGCTGGAGCGCTGCAAGGTGCCCGAGTTCGCCAAGGCCATGGGCCACGAGGAAAAATGGAAGCTGCATAACAACTGCAAGTGAAACCGCATGAATATCCCTGCATCCATGAAACGCCGCCTGTCCTTGCTCGGCTTGGGCCTGCTGCTGCTGGCCGCGCTGGCCTTTGTGCTGCTGCGCTCCGGCCCCTTGGCGCCTGTGCGTGTCACGGTCAGTCGGGTCACGGAAGGCACCTTCAGCCCGGCCTTGTTTGGCATTGGCACGGTGGAGGCGCGCCGCAGCTGGATGATAGGACCCACGGTGGCGGGTCGGGTGCTCGGCGTCAAGGTCGACGTCGGCGATAGTGTCAAGATGGGCCAGCTATTGGCCGAGATGGACCCGGTGGACCTGGACCAGCGTCTGGCCTCTCTGGATGCCGCGCTGGCGCGCGCCGTCAGCGCCCAGGCGGCGGCGGCGGCTCAGCAGGCCGATGCGGCGGCACGGCGCGAATTGGCCGCTGTCAATTTCCGCCGCAATCAGGATCTGGCGCAGCAGAACTTCATCAGCTCCGGGGCGCTGGAGGCACGTCTGCAGGAAAAAGCCTCAGCGGAAGCGGCGCTGCAGGCGGCACAGGCCAATCTGCAAGGGGCGGGCCAGGACTTGAAGCGCTTGCAGGCTGATCGCGCGGCGTTGCAGCAGCAGCGCGCCACCACCCGGCTGCTGGCGCCGGCCGACGGCGTGGTGACCACGCGTGAAGCCGAGGCCGGCTCCACGGTGCTGGCCGGCCAGCCGGTGCTGCGTCTGATCGACCCCCGCAGTCTGTGGATCAGGCTGCGGCTGGACCAGGGACGCTCGGCCGGCCTGACGACCGGCTTGCCGGCGCAAATCGTCTTGCGTTCCCAGCCCCAAGTGCCTATGGCCGGCCGTGTGGCACGGGTCGAGTTGTTGAGCGACAGCGTGACCGAGGAGCGGATTGCGCAGGTATCGTTCAATCAATCGCCAGTGGCGGTCTCGGTCGGCGAAATGGCGGAAGTCACGCTGCAATTACCGACTACCCGCAAGGCTGCGCTGCTGCCCGGCGCCAGCATTGTGCGTCAGGGTGGCACGACCGGCGTCTGGCGTCTGAAATCGGGCCAACCGATGTTCACCCCGGTGCGGCTGGGAGTCAGCAGCCTGGATGGCCAGGTACAGGTGCTGGAAGGCCTGCAGGCGGGTGATCAGGTGGTGGTCTACAGCCAGAAAGCACTCAGCGGCGAGAGCCGGGTCCAGGTCGTCGATTCATTGGTCAAGACCGCAGCCAGCGGGGCCGCTCCATGATCAGTCTGGCGGGGCGCGATATTGCGCATGCCTGGCAAAAATTTGCTTTTACCGGGCTCGGGCTGGGGCTGCTGATCGGTGTCACGCTGAGCATGGCCGGGGTCTACAGAGGCATGGTCGACGACGCACGCGCCCTGCTCGGCAACAGCGGCGCTGATCTGTGGGTAGTGCAAAAGGACACGCAAGGCCCTTATGCCGAATCGTCCAGCATCAGGGACGACCTGGTGTACGGCGTTCTGGGCATGCCGGGCGTGGCGCGCGCGGCCAATGTGACCTATTTCACGATGCAGGTGCAGCAGGGCAACGAAGAGTTACGCGCCATGGTGGTGGGTATTGAACCCGGGCAAGCAGGCGGACCAAGCCACCTGCTTGCTGGCCGCCACCTGGCGCGTAACCACTACGAAGCGCTGGCGGACGTCAAAACCGGGTTTGGATTGGGCGACCGCGTCCGCATCCGCCGTCATGACTACGCCGTGGTCGGACTGACCCAGCGCATGGTCTCGTCCAGTGGCGACCCCATGGTTTTCATTGCGCTCAAGGATGCGCAGGAAGCGCAGTTTCTGAAAGACAACGATGCCATCCTGAATGATAGGGCCCGCACCGCAGCCAATCCGGCTTTCAACCGCCCGGGCACGCCAGGCTTGCTCGAAGCAGTGCAGGCGACGCAAACCAGCAGCCACAATGTGAATGCGGTGCTGGTGCAGATTCAGCAGGGCTTTTCGCCTGAGCAGGTGGCGCAGCCGATTCGCCGCTGGAAGCACCTGCAGGTGTTTACCCGCGAGGGCATGGAGGAGATCCTGGTGGCCAAGCTGATTGCCACGTCGGCCCGGCAGATCGGCATGTTCCTGGTGATCCTGGCCATCGTCAGTGCGGCGATCGTGGCCTTCATCATCTACACCATGACGCTGGGCAAGATTCGCGAGATTGCCGTGCTCAAGCTCATCGGAACCCGGAATCGAACCATTGCCGGCATGATCTTGCAGCAGGCACTGGGTCTGGGGTTGATCGGTTTCTTTGTCGGCAAGGTGGCAGCCACCTTTTGGGCGCCTATTTTCCCGAAGTTTGTCCTGCTGGAGGCGGGCGATGCGATCACCGGATTTGCCGTCACCATGCTGATCTGCGCCCTGGCCAGCACGCTGGCGATCCGGGTCGCGCTGAAGGTCGATCCGGCCGAGGCCATAGGCGGCTGACCGACCCATGCGCGATCGTCTGAACCTGCCGTCTTCCCCCTCGCACCAGGGCGGCATCGTGATCGAAGGCCTGCGCAAGGTCTATGGCCGGGGCGACACGGCGGTGGAGGCGCTGCGACACGTCGACATGACCGTCGGTCCGGGCGAGGTAGTGGGGTTGGTCGGGCCTTCCGGCTCGGGCAAGAGCACGCTGCTCAAATGTCTGGGCGCCATCATCGAACCGACGGCGGGTCGCATGCTGCTGGGCGGCAAGGTGATTTATGACGGTGGCTGGAAAATCCCGGATCTGCGAACCCTGCGCCGCGACAGCATCGGCTTTGTGTTCCAGGCACCTTACCTGATTCCCTTTCTGGACGTCACCGACAACGTGGCCTTGCTGCCCATGCTGGCGGGCCTGTCAAACTCGGCCGCGCGCTTGCGCGCGCTGGAGCTGTTGGGCGCGCTCGATGTGGCGCACCGGGCGCGGGCGCAGCCCTCGGAACTCTCGGGCGGCGAGCAGCAGCGCGTATCGATTGCGCGCGCCCTGGCGAATCGTCCGCCGGTGATCCTGGCCGACGAACCGACCGCGCCGCTGGACAGCGCACGGGCTCTGGGCGTGATGCGAATTCTGAATCAAATGGCGCAGCAGTCGCAGACCGCCATCATCGTGGTAACCCACGATGAAAAAATCATGCCGACCTTCAAGCGGATCTACCACATCCGCGAGGGGCGGACGGTGGAGGAGGCGGGTGAAGGACGGGTGCTGGATTGAATTCCGTGCCAGCCGAACCGAGCCGCGGCGGCTGCCCGGCGTGCGCTTGAGCCACCTCGCTGGCAAGCCGCATTACCCATGTGGGCTACCGAACATTACCCTTCGCGGTGATAGACGTACCGCGACGCCTCCTCAAAAATGAACGCCGTGAGCACACCACCCTGTTCCTTGGGAATGGAGATGCTGTTCGACCAAGCTAACCGACTACAGACCGTGACCCAATGGAGACTTGACATGGAATACAACAAGGAATTTGACGCATCTGGCCTGGCCTGCCCGCTGCCCATCGTAAAAACCAAGAAGGCGCTGCAAGACATGAGCTCCGGTCAGGTGCTGCGCGTGATTTCCACCGACCCGGGTTCGGTGTGCGACATGGCAGCCTTCGCCGAGCAGACCGGCAACGCGCTGCTGGAACAAGGGAGCGAAAGCAGCAAGTTTGTTTTCTACCTGAAAAAAGCCTGAGTCCCGTCACCCCTCTACACCACCGGAGCACACCTATGGCAAGCAAAAAAATGGCGCTCATCGCCACCAAGGGAACGCTGGACATGGCGTATCCGCCATTCATCCTGGCTTCGACCGCGGCAGCACTGGGCTGGGAAGTGCAGATCTTCTTCACCTTCTATGGCCTGCAATTGTTGCGCCACAGCCTGGACGACATCAAGATCAGCCCGCTGGCCAATCCCGCCATGCCGATGCCGGTGCCGATGCCGGTGATGGTGCAAATGTTGCCGGGCATGGAATCCATGGCCACGATGATGATGAAGAACAAGATGAAGTCAAAGGGCGTGGCGTCGCTGAAGGAACTGCGCGACATCTGCCTGGAGGCCGAAGTCAAGTTTGTCGCCTGCCAGATGACGGTAGACCTGTTCGAGTTCAAGACCAGCGAGTTCATCAAGGACATCGAGTTCGGCGGCGCCGCGACCTTCATGAAGTTCGCCGGCGAATCCGACGTCTGCCTGTTCATTTGAAGCCGGATGAAGAAACTAATCCTTTGCTGCGTCCTGCTGGGCTCGACGCAGCTTTGTCTGGCACTCGCGCCCTATGTAACAGGTGACAAACTGAGCGGCCAGAACCTGCCCACGCAATTGGCACAGGTCGAGAAGAAACTGCAGGCGCAAGGTTTTACGGTGATTGGGCGGCATACGCCCAAGGGATTGCCCGGGCACGCCAGTTTGGTAGTCACTGATCCGGCGCTGCTGGAGGCAATTCGCGGCATTGGGGGTTCCGCAGTCGTCGCAGCCGGAATTCGGGTTGGAGTTCTCAGTGATGGCACGCTGTCGTACATGAACCCGGACTACTGGTACCGCGCCTATCTGCGTGGTCAGTTCAAGACCGCCCAAGTGGCTGTCAAATCGGTACAGACGCGCCTTGCCAAAGCGCTAGGCGCGGGTGATGGTTTTGGTGGTGACGTAGCTGAAGCCGATCTACCCAGCTATCACTACATGTTCGGCATGGAACGATTCGACTCAGACAATAGCCAGCTCGGCACCCATGCCAGTTTTGACGATGCCCTCAAGGCAGTGCAGGACAACCTGGACAAAGGCTTGGGCGGCACCAGCCGGGTTTATCAAGTGGTGATGCCACAGAGCCAACTGGCGGTGTTCGGCGTGGCCATGAGCGACCCCGAGGACGGTGAGGGCTGGTGGGTGAAGAAAATCGGTGCCGAGCATATGGCGGGCTTGCCCTATGAGCTGTTTATCGTGGGCAACAAGGTCTACGCACTGTATGCCCGCTACCGCATTGCACTGGCTTGGCCGGCGCTGGGCATGGGCCAGTTCATGGGCATCGTCAACGCCCCGGAGTCGATACGCAACACGCTCAGCCGCGTTGCCGGCGGCGTGCAGTGAAAGCGCTTGCCATGGAGCTGCCAGATCGTGATGCCGACGGCCATCAACTCGGTGCCGCCGAGTGGAATCAGAGGTAGTGCCTGGTAGCGCGCCGGCGCCCCGGTAGAGCTTTCTGGATGATGACACCGCGGACCTCCTTCAGATCGCTTAACGGCACATCGCCAAAGGCTGGATTGAGCGGGTGCAAAACCCAACCCGCGCCGGCCCGCAGCAGTTGCCTGAAGGTCCACTCTTGATTCAGGCAAGCCAGCACATAGGAGCCTTCTTTGGCGAGTCCTTCGGGTTCAACGATGATGATTTCCCCCTCATTGAACTCCGGACTCATGCTCTGGCCCAGCACCATCAGCGCAAACGACTCACCGCCACCACAGTCGGGCAGACCGACGTCCGCCGCGCCGGTCGGGTCGGCGTAACTGGCACCGCGCGGGCCAGAGGGATCGGTGGAAATAGGCACGCTGAATCGGCTGGCTGGTGCAGGTTTACAGAACCTGGGTCAATATTTGCGCAGGCGCAATGCCAGCCGCACGCAATTCATCGCTCAGCGTGCTGATAAAGCGCTGTGGTCCGGCCAGATAGAAGTCGCAGTCAATGGCAAATAAATCGGCCCGTATGGCCAGGGCGATCTGCTGCGCACCGATCCTGTCATCCGCATTCGTGACCAACTCGTATTCGAACTGGTCCAGGGCCTCGGACCAGGCACGACACTGGTTCTCCTGAAAATGTCCGTCGCTGCGCGTGGCCAGCCAGAACAGCGAGAGCGACGGCGCGGCGTCAAGCGACAAGGCATGTTCGATCAAGCTCTTGATGGGGGCGAAACCGCCATCGCAAGCAGCAAACACCAGGGGACGGTGTCCGTCGGCCAGCACGAACTCGCCGCTGGGCCCCAGCACCGTCACGGCGGCGCCGGGTTTGACATGGCCGGTAAACAGATGCTGCGCCAAGGCGTCGGACTCATCGCGGACAATGAAAAAGAGCAGATTGCGGTCATCGCACGGGCAACTGGCCACCGGGTAAGTGGCGTGCACATCGCCCACGCCGGGCACGTCCAGGCCCAGCATCACCGACTGACCGGCCAGAAAGCGCAAGCGATGCGTGCGCGGGGTTTGCAAGTGCAGCAGCCGGGTATTGGGCGCCAATTCAGTCACCGCGCGGACCTGGGTCACAATTTGTTGCTCCGGGATGTCCCGCGGGCCGCTGGCCTCCAGCAGCTCCAGTGTCAGTTCGCTGCTGGCGGCGGTGTGGCAACACATCAAGGTGTAGCCCTGGGCCTTTTCTGTCTCGGACAGCTGGTAGTCAAAGTGCCGGGTCCGGGTCACCTCACCGGAAATCACACGCACCTTGCACATGCCACAACTGCCATTGCCGCAGCCGTAGTTCAACTTCAGACCGGCATGCAGGCCAGACTGTAGCAAGTTGGCATGGCCCTCGACCGAGAACTCGTGCCCGCTGGGACGCACCGTCACCTGTGCCGTCATGACTTTTAGCATATCGTCCATCACCTCCAGCAAATCGACCGACTCGGTGGCCAGCACCTGTGCCAGGCCCTGGGTCACCAGTTGTTCCATTTCCAGCCAGGCCGCGTCGCCGGGGCACTGACCGACCATTTCGCGGGAGCGCTTTTGCAGCGCAATCACCAAGCCGTGGTAACGCTGCAAATGGCGCCGCACATCGGCCAATTCCTGGCTTTGGCCAAACAGCCGTTGTGCCAGCACTTCCTGGTTAGGCAGCAGGCGCTCACGCAAGCGCTTGCCAAAGGCCTCGTCGCGGATTTGTGCCACACGTTCCAGCAAGCCCGACTGCTCCAGTTGGGCGTCCGGATAGTGCCGCAACAAGGCATCCACGGAGACCAATCCGTCATTCAAGACCAGTAATCCATCGCGCACCTGCTGCTGCAGCACGCCGCGCGCCACCCCCAGCAGCTGGGCCGCGCGCCAAACGGTAACTTGATGTGACATGGTGCTCTCTGCTGGTTGTTCAGTAACCGTCAACGCCTCTATCCACTGCGCTGGAGGTGACCTTGCCGTGCGCAACAGGAGCGAGGCCGGGTGTCTCGGCAAGCGCCGGTGTGCGCAGGCGATCCAGGTAGCGGGCGCGGTAGAGCAGGCGGGGCTGCCGGGGATCATCGACAAAGCCGGATCGGTCATGCATGACGTTGTTGCACACCAGCCCCATGCCGGGCTCAAGCGTCAAGCGAAACAGGTACGGTCCGTCGCTGGCCAGCAACTGCGCCAGAAACGCAACGGCCTGGCGCGTTGGCGCATCGTCCTTCCACTGCACACTGCGGGTTCTGGCCGTGTAGCGCATGTGCAGCGTACGGCTTTGTTGATCCACCGAGAATACCGGCCCGGTCTGTTCGGCGCGTGCCACCCCCTCCTCGTCGAGCCGTTCGGGAATGGTCATGGCGTCGCGCGCCATGAGTGCGCGGACCCAGTCGGGGTTGGCTTCACGCAGCGCGATATAAGCCATTTCAGGGTCCATCAAGGCGGTCTCGCCGCCGGCGCTGGCGCTGCGTACGCAATGCAAGATCATGGCCCGAATGTGGCGGGACTGTGGGTGGTAGTAGCCATCGGTATGCCATTTGATGGGCCGGTTGGTGTAGGGAATGAAGGCGCCGCGCTCGCCAGCCCGGTCCGGCGCCGCGCTCGCCACTGTAATCTGCGAAATGCCGTCGTCGTCGGCCAGCCAGTTGGCGTCAAGCTGTTGCAAACCCAATTGCCGGGCCAACTGGCGCGGGATAGCTTTATCCTCAACCGACACCGGGCTGCGGTAGACCGCCATATTGGCCGTGGCACAGCGTTGCAGCAGCGCTGCGGACTCGGCCGTGCTCAAGGCACGGGGATCAGTCACCTCGACGATCAGATCCTGCGCTCGGGTCGGCTGGCTGGCGCGCTTGGCATCGCGCCAACGCTCGTAAGGGGCTTGGCGGTCCAGGTCGAAGGGCGTGTCTGACATGGCTTTGTGCTCAATCGCCGGCGGTCGTCTGACGGGCGCGGCGCGGCGCTGGAGGTTCGGTGGACAGCACGCCCAGCATGGCACGCTGCAGCATTTCAACCGCCTGGGGCACTTCCGTGGCCATGATTTGATCAAGCACCCAGCGCTGGTCTTTTTCAGGCATGAGTGCTTCGATGCGATGCCCCAGGTAGCGCACAAAGGCAAAGTCCGGGCCTTGCTGGTCATGGCCAAACTCGGCGTAGTGGTCTGCCAGCTCGTTGAACAGGTCAATGAATTCATCAAAATGAGTCGGCTGGCCGAGCGGTGGCAGGCCCAGCAGGCTGTCCTCGTTTTCCTGCAATACCTCGGCCACGCGCTGCACCAGGGCCGTGATGAACTCGGCGCGGCCCTGCGCCCCCATGCGCTCATAGGCCATGCGGTCCAACACCTGGGTCAGGAACACCAGCAGCTCTCGCGTAAAGGCAAAGTACTGCGGGCCAACCTCAATGTCAAAGTGCGCCGTGCGCATCTGCTTGAGCGTGTTCTGCGCCACGCGCCAGGCAATGAAAGCCATCGCACTGGCAGTCTGTTGCGGGGTCTTGGCGGTTCCGGCCCGGAACCACTGGCTCTTGATTCGAATGTTGGCCATGTCAAACCAGCGCGCGTGGCGGCATCCGGCCGCCGCGCCGGGCCGCCCCAAGCAAGGCCAGCCCCCTCGGGGCTGATGCCCGCGGCTCACAGCCTGCCTGCGCTGGCTGGGACGGGGCGAAGAGCCGCTGCCTCAGGCGGCGGCACGTCCAGCGCAGTACACGCAGTGACAAGCGTGGGGGCATCAATACCCCCCCTTGCCCAGAGGTTGCGGCAAGCCCGCTACCTTGGGCCCCTGTTTGGCCGGACCCACCGGGAACAAGTCGTAGAGGTACTTGCTGTCAACGCCCGGTCGAATTTCAGCCATGCCCTTGAGCATGTTTCGAAAGTTGGGGGTGGCACCCTGTTCGCGGTACTGATCACGCAGGTAGTTCACAACTTCCCAGTGCGCCTCGGTCAACCCGATGTTTTCGGCGGCAGCAATGACGCGCACCGCCTCGTCGTCAAAATCCGGCTCCAGCAGGAAACCCTGAGCGTCGGTCTCTTGCTCTACGCCGTTGATGTTGTAGCCCATTTCTCTATCTCCTCTTCACCAAGAATCCTAAAAGGCCCCTACACCGCCGCTGCCGACTTGTGCGGGACAAATATGCCGCAGCCCAGCAGCCGGTGCGACCCGAGTCCGTGCTGTTGCAAACGTAGCGATTGTTCCGGTGCCAGCGCATGCAGCATCAGGCTGAAGGTATCCAGGGCACGGCCAGCCACCCGCATCTGCTGGTGTTTGCCGCAGACCCGCTCGCCACCAAGGGCCAACGGGGCCAGTTCACGCTGCACCGTCGCCATGAAGGCGGTTTCGTCGGCGCTGTCAGCCGCCACCTTGTAGGCGTACAAGGTGGCCAGAGGCAGCAGCTCGCGCCGCTGCGGCGCGCCCAGATGGAGTGGGTGGCCAGCCACCACAAGCTCCAGTCCCGCCAGCGCTGTCAACTCGTCCACGCGCTGCGCCTGGACTCGAAGCAGCACGCGTGCCCGCCGCGATAGCAAGGCCACGTCCTCGCTGCCCGGAACCACTTTGATGGGATGAATTCCGGCCAGGGCGTCGGTGCTCAGCCAGGGTAAACGGGCGCATAGCGCTTGTTGCAGCGCCTGCCCGTGGTCGCGCGGCAATGACTCCCCGTGGAGGGGGAACATCACGTCCACCGCTGCCCCACTCAGCGCTGGCAGGCGTGTCATGTCGGCACCCGCGCCGCAGGCTCGGCCTGGGGCTGCGTCTGGGCCCAGCGTAGCAAGGCCTGGCCCCAAAGGCGCGCCGTCTGGGGGTCGATCTCGAACACCGTGAAACGGCTTTTCTCGCGAATGCGCGTGCGCAGCAAGCTCATGCCGCCGGCGTCATAGTCCAGTTGCTGCAGTTCGATGACCTGCCCACCCAGGGGACTGGTCAGCTTTTCAAGCGGCGTAATGGTCGTCATATTGCCTATCTTTTGTACTTTGTCGGCCGTCCAGGAATGGTTGGACCCCGAAAGGCCACGCCACCGGACCGGATAAACCGTCGGTACCGCTATTTGGCGCAATGACAGCCGGTGCCGTCTATCACCGGGACGGGTGGGGCTGTATAGCCCTAATGGGTAGCACTCAATACTCAACGAGGGTGATGGCGCCCCAGGCACGCCAAACGTACTATTTGATCCATCGTTGAGCAAGAGCCAGCCCAAAGAGCTTGGCCATCAACCAGCCCGGTTTGACTGATGGGCGTTAGCCAGCCGCCCCTTGACAGGAGACATGACATGACGAAGAAACAACATGACACCCCGATGCTCGACCAGTTGGAAGCCGGTCCGTGGCCCAGTTTTGTCACTGGTCTGAAACGTCTGGCCAAGGACAACGACTACATGACCGACCTGATGGGTCAACTGGAGCATTCCTACAAAACCCGCAAGGGCTATTGGAAGGGCGGTACGGTGGGCGTATTTGGCTATGGCGGTGGCGTGATTCCGCGGTTTTCCGAAGTGGCCGAAATGTTCCCCGCCTCCAAGGAATTCCATACGCTGCGGGTGCAACCACCGGCCGGCATGCACTACAACACCGAGGTGCTGCGCAAGATGTGCGACATCTGGGAGCGTCACGGTTCGGGCCTGATCGCCTTTCACGGTCAGTCCGGCGACATCATGTTCCAGGGTGCCAGCACCGCCAATGTGCAGGGCGCGTTCGATGAACTCAACGAGTTGGGCTTCGATTTGGGCGGCGCCGGCCCGGCGGTGCGCACCAGCATGTCGTGTGTCGGTGCGGCGCGCTGCGAGCAGTCTTGTTTTGACGAGGCGCGTGCGCACCGTCAGGTGGTCAACACCTTTCTGGACGACATGCACCGGCCGGCCTTGCCCTACAAGTTCAAGTTCAAGTTTTCAGGTTGTCCCAACGACTGCATGAATTCCATCCAGCGTGCCGACATGGCCGTCATCGGCACCTGGCGTGACAACATGCGCAGCGATGAAACCCTGGCGCGCCAATGGTTTGCCAAGCATGGCCTGACCGAACTGGTGAACGACGTGGTCAGCCGCTGCCCGACCAAGGCCATCATGCTCAAGGAGAGCAGGGATGTCTCCAGCGGTCCGAAAATTACCAGCGTCGCGCTCAACGACACGCAGTCGCTGGAAATCGACAACGCCAATTGCGTGCGCTGCATGCACTGTATCAATGTCATGACCGGTGCCTTGGCCACTGGCACCGACAAGGGGGTCACGGTGCTGATGGGCGGCAAGCGCACGCTCAAGATCGGCGACCTGATGGGCACCGTGGTGACCCCCTTCATGCCCATGAAAACCGACGCGGATTACCAGGCGCTGGTGGAGTTGGCCCAGAAGTCAATCGACTTCTTCGCCGAAAACGCGCTGGAGCACGAGCGCACTGGCGAGATGATAGAGCGCATCGGCCTGATCAACTTTCTGGAAGGCATCGGGCTGGAGATCGATCCCAACATGGTTTCCACGCCACGCACCAACCCCTATGTCCGCACCGATGGCTGGGACCAGGAAGTGGCCAAGATCCAGGCCCGCAAGGCGCAGGCCTGATTCCGATTCCAATTCTGACGAACAGAGGAAGACCCACATGGCAACCATGCGCACCCCGATCGAGAGCGGCGTACCTGACAACAAGCAGTACCTGCATCCGCTGATGCTGAAGAACTACGGCAACTGGAAGTACCATGACCGGCCCCGCCCGGGCGTGTTGCACCACGTCTCGCACAGTGGCGACGAGATCTGGACGGTGCGCGCCGGCACCCAGCGCCAGATGGACTTGTACACCATCCGCAAGCTGTGTGACATCGCGGACAGCTATGCCGATGGACATGTGCGCTTCACGATCCGCTCCAACATCGAGTACATGGTGTCCGACCCGGCCCGCGTGGCGCCCTTGGTCGAAGCGTTGACAAACAGCGGTTTCCCGGTGGGAGGTACCGGCAACTCGGTCTCTGCCATCGCCCATACCCAAGGCTGGCTGCACTGCGACATTCCCGGCACCGACGCCTCGGGCGCCGTCAAAGCCCTGATGGACGACCTGCATGCCGAGTTCATTCAGGAAGAAATGCCGAACCGGGTGCATCTGTCGACCTCTTGCTGCGAAATCAATTGCGGTGGTCAGGCCGACATTGCCATCATCATCCAGCACACCAAGCCGCCCAAGATCAACCATGACCTGGTCGCCAACATGTGCGAACGCCCGACCGTGGTGGCGCGTTGCCCGGTGGCAGCCATCCGGCCCGCCATGGTCAACGGCAAACCGTCGCTGGAAATTGACGAGTCCAAATGCATGTGCTGCGGTGCCTGCTACCCGCCCTGTCCACCGATGCAGATCAACGATCCCGAGCACAGCAAGCTGGCGATCTGGGTCGGCGGCAAGAACTCCAACGCCCGTGGCAAGCCGACCTTCATGAAGATGGTGGCCTCGGGTCTGCCCAACAACCCGCCGCGCTGGCCCGAAGTGTCAGCCATGGTCAAGAAGATTCTGTACACCTACAAGGAAGACGCCCGTTCCTGGGAGCGGGTATCGGACTGGATCGAGCGCATTGGCTGGCCGCAATTCTTTGAGAAATGCGACCTGCCCTTCACCAAATACCTGATCGACGATTGGCGCGGTTCGCGCGCCAGCCTCAACGCGTCAACCCACATCCGCTTTTGATCGATTTTGAAGCTTCAGGAATTGAACCACCATGAAATTCGGCTTGCTTGTCAGTGAAGGACCCTACACCCACCAGGCGTCCGATAGCGCCTATCAGTTCGTGCTCGCGGCACTGGGCAAAGGGCACCAGATTCAGCGCGTGTTTTTCTACCACGACGGTGTCAACAACGCGACCCGACACACCGAGCCACCGCAGGACGACCGCCACGTGGTGAACCGCTGGTCGGCCCTGGCCGCCGCGCACCAGGTGGATTTGGTGGTCTGTGTGGCGGCGGCATTGCGCCGCGGCATCAAGGAAGAAGTGCTGGCACCGGGTTTTCGCATCTCGGGCCTGGGCCAGTTGGTGGACAGCGGGATCAAGGCTGATCGCCTGATCACGTTTGGCGATTAGAACTGAGAGACACCCGTCATGAGCGAACAACAAGCGCCCCAAACCAGCGGCCCCAAAGTGAAGAAATTCATGTTTGTGAACCGCAAGGCACCTTACGGCACCATCTATGCATTGGAAAGCCTGGAAGTGGTGCTGATCAGTGCCACCTTCGACCAGGACGTGAGCCTGGTCTTTATCGACGATGGCGTCTATGAATTGGTCAAGGGCCAGCAAACCAAGGGCATCGGCATCAAGAACTTCTCCCCCAGCTACCGTGCGCTGGAAGGCTACGACGTGGAAAAACTCTATGTCGATCGGGCCTCGCTGGAGCAGCGCGGCTTGACCGAGCAAGACCTGCTGGTTCCGGTGGCAGTGCTGGATGCGCAAGCCATGGGTCAGCTGATGGCACAACAGGACGTGATCCTGAGCTTCTAAGACGAGAAAACACGCATGCTGCACATTGTCAATAAATCACCTTTTCAAACCAGCACCCTCGATACCTGTTTGCGCATGGCCCAAGCCGGCCAGGCGCTGCTGTTGATCGAAGATGGCATCTACGCGGCCACCACCGGCAGCGCCTGCGAGCAGCGCCTGCGCCAGGCCTGCGCCAGGCTCAAGGTCTATGCCCTGCAACCTGACATGGACGCGCGCGGCGTGACGGGCAAGCTGATCGATGGCGTGACACTGGTCGATTACGCTGGCTTTGTCGACCTGAGCGTGAGCTACAACACCTCGCATTCCTGGCTGTGAGACTGCCGCACGCCGGAGACAACTTTTTTATCAGGAGAACAACATGAGTTTTGAAATTAACGGCACGACCTTTGAAACCGACGAGGAAGGTTACCTGCTGAACCTGGCGGAATGGACCACCGAGGCGGCAACGCATCTGGCGGAAGAAGAAAAGGTATCCCTCACCGACAACCACTGGGAAGTCATCAACTTCCTGCGTGAGTACTACAACGAGTACCAGATTGCGCCCGCCGTGCGGGTGCTGACCAAGGCCATCGGCAAGCAGTTCGGCGAGGAAAAGGGCAACAGCAAGTACCTGTATGAGCTTTTCCCGTACGGCCCGGCCAAGCAGGCCTGCAAGATCGCCGGCCTGCCCAAGCCCACCGGCTGCATTTAATCCGGATCGCCGGCCTTTTCGATGTCGCTGCTGACGCTTTCTTTCGCGCTACTGTGCTACGCCGCCAGCGCGGTGTTGGTGGTCGGTCTGGCCCTGAAGATCCGCAGCTACGCCAGAACCCCGGCACCGTTGAAGATTCCGACCACGCCGGCACCGATCACAGCCGCCGGCGTCGGCTGGCGCATGGCGCGCGAAGTGGTATTTTTTGAAAGCCTGTTCAAGTCCAGCAAATGGACCTGGATTTTCGGCTGGACTTTCCATGCGGCCCTGCTGCTGGTGCTATTACGACACCTGCGCTATTTTCAGGAGCCGGTGTGGTGGCCGGTTGTTTTGATTCAGTCTGTCGGCACTTACGCCGGCTTCATCCTGGTGGCCGCTTTGGCTGGCCTGTGGGCGCGGCGCTGGCTGGTGGACCGGGTGCGTTATATCTCCACTGCGTCCGATCATTTGATGTTGCTGCTGCTGCTGAGCATCGGCCTGAGTGGCTTGGTCATGCGCTTTGTGGCGCACACGGATATTGTGGCCGTGAAGGGCTTCATGCTGGGCCTGATGCGGTTTGATTGGCAGCCCTTGCCGGCCGACCCGGTATTGCTGGTGCATTTGGCGCTGGTGCTATTGCTCATGCTGATCTTCCCCATCAGCAAGCTGCTGCACGCGCCAGGGCTGTTTTTCAGCCCCAGCCGCAACCAGGCCGACAACGCCCGCGAAGCGCGGCATATCTCGTCCTGGGCCGCCGCCCTGGACAAGCGTCCCTGAGCCCCCACCACAGCATCATGGCTACAGCCGCATTTGAAACACCCAAGCTCAAGAGCTACCCGGTCATTCCGCTGCTACAGGCCGGGGCCATGTCGCACCTCAAGCCTTTTGTGGCGGGAGCACCGATTCAAAAAGCGCTTGGCTTCCCGGAAACCCTGGTCGAGGACTGGCAGGCCAAAGCGATTGCCAAAATGGGCGAGTTGCTGGGCAAGTACCGCTCGCTGCGGGTCTATATGGACGCCTGCGTGCACTGCGGCGCCTGCTCCGACAAATGCCATTACTTCCTGGGTACCGGCGATCCGAAAAACATGCCGGTGGCGCGCCAGGACTTGATGCGCAAGGTCTACCGCCGTTACTTCACCTTTGCCGGCAAGTATTTCCCCCGACTGGTGGGGGCGGTGGACCTGACACGCGAGGTGCTGGACGAGTGGTACAGCTATTTCAATCAATGCTCCGAGTGCCGTCGCTGCTCGGTCTTTTGTCCTTATGGCATAGACACCGCCGAGGTCACCATGGCCGCGCGCGAGATCATGGACGCCATTGGCATGGGGCAAAAGTACTCGAACGAGATCATCGGCAAGGTGCACCGGATCGGCAACAACCTGGGCATCCCGGGTCCGGCGCTGGAAAACACGCTCGAAGGTCTGGCGGAAGACACCAAGGACGAGACCGGCCTGGACATCAAGTTTCCCCTCAATGTCAAGGGTGCCGAGGTACTTTTGATCACCCCTTCAGCCGACTTCTTTTCCGAGCCGCACGTGGAAAGCCTGATCGGCTATGCCAAGGTGTTCCACGCCGCGGGCATCAGCTGGACACTGAGTTCGCACGCCTCGGAAGCGGGCAACTTCGGTATGTTCATCGGCAACTACGAGCAGATGCGAAATATCTCGCTGCGCGTGCGCGAAGCGGCGCTGGAGTTGGGCGTCAAACGCATCGTGGTGGGCGAATGCGGCCACGCCTGGCGCGTCGCCTACAGCTTCTGGAACACGCTGATAGGCCCGTTTGACTACCTTGATCGGCGCTATCCGGTGCCGCAGCACATCTGTGAATTGACCGACGATCTGATACAGCGCGGTGCGCTCCAATTCGACAAAGAGGCGAACGACGAGCGCATCATCACTTTCCACGATTCGTGCAACGTGGCGCGCGCCTCGCGCATGGGCAATATGCCAGGGGGGCAGTTCGTCATACCCCGGCGCATCATCACTTCCGTGGCCAACCATTTTCATGACATGGCGCCGCAGACCATCCACGAAAGCACATTTTGCTGTGGTGGCGGTGGCGGTCTTCTGACCGACGATTTGATGGAGCTGCGTGTCAAGGGCGCGATGCCGCGGATGGAGGCCCTGAAAGACGTGGTTGACCAGCATGGCGTGAATTTCATGGCCACCATTTGCGCCATCTGCAAAGCCCAATTCACCAAGGTGTTGCCCTACTACGGCTTCAATATGAGCATGGTGGGTGGCGTTCACCAGTTGGTCAGCAAGGCGATCCGCCTGGGGGACAAGTAGTCGCCAGGCCGCGGCTGCCCGTACAAATATCAGGAGACTTCACCCATGTCCATACCTACCCACAGCGGGGCCGACGACGCCACCGTCAAGCCGCTAAACTACCGCCGCTACAAAGATGGCGATGACAAGGTCCGTTCCTGGCAAAAGGAAATCTTTGATGCCGGTCACTCGCACAAGTGTCCGACCTATATTCAAAGCACGCCGCCGTGCCAGGGCAGTTGTCCGGCCGGCGAGGACATTCGGGGCTATCTCAACATCGTGCGCGGCATCGAGAAGCCGCCGGCCGGCATGGCTTGGCAGGAGTACGCGTTCCGCCGGCTGACCGAGGCCAACCCTTTTCCCTCCGTCATGGGGCGAGTTTGTCCGGCCCCGTGCGAGTCGGGCTGCAACCGCAACCAGGTGGAAGACTTTGTCGGCATCAATTCGGTCGAGCATTTTCTGGGCGACTACGCGATTGAAAAAGGACTCGCCTACCCCAAGCCGACCGCGCCGAGCGGGAAAACCGTGGCGGTGATCGGGGGCGGGCCGGCCGGTTTGTCAGCCGCCTACCAACTGGCGCGCAAGGGCCACCAAGTCACCTTGTTTGACGAGCGCGGCGAACTCGGCGGCATGATGCGCTACGGCATTCCGGGTTTTCGCACACCACGCACCGTGCTGGACGCCGAGATCGGACGCATCCTGGACCTGGGCATAGAGACGCGCATGAACTGCCGCATCGGCAGCGACATCAGCATGGCGCAGATTCGCGCCGAGTTCGACGCCGTCTTCCTGGGGCTGGGCGCGCAGGCCGGGCGGGCGCTGGCGGTGGAGGGTGCCGATGCGCCCAACTGCGTTACCGCCACCTCGTTTCTCAAGGCCTTCAACGACGGTCGCTTGCGCCATGTCGGCAAGCGTGTGGTGGTGGTCGGTGGCGGCGATACCTCGATCGACGTCGCCACGGTGGCGCGACGCCTCGGTCACATCGACCAGGCGCACGAATCCGATCGGCCCGAGTACGCCATTGCGGGTCATGTGGCGCACGATGTGGCTGAGGTGTCGGCGCGCCAGGGCGCCGAAGTGACGCTGACCTCGGTCTTCGCCACCGACAAGATGCAGGCCACCAAGCACGAGGTGGAACAGGCGTTGGCCGAAGGCATCACGATTCGTGGCGGCATGGCGCCGATCGGCGTGGTGCGTGGACCGGACGGCCGCGCCACCGCGCTGCGTGTGGTGCGCTGCGAGGCCAGGATGGTGGCTGGACGCCTGGAGATCAAAAACATTGACGGCACGCAAGAAGATATTCCCGCCGACTTGATCGTCTCGGCCATTGGGCAGGCGGTGGATTTCACCGGACTCGACGAATTCAACAACGGCAAGGGCGCCATCAACAGCGACAAAAACTACCAGGTACAGGGACAGCCTGGCATTTTTGTCGGCGGCGACGTGGTGCGACCCCATCTGTTAACCACCGCCATCGGGCACGGCGCGATTGCGGCGGACGGCATTGATCGTTTCCTGCAAAACGAAGCACTGGAAAAGCGCCCCAAGATTGACGTGCATGCCTTCGATCTGAAACGCAAGATGCTGGAAAAAGGCTACACCTTTGGCGAAGTGCATGAGCCCACCCGTGGCACCGACAAGAACCCGGCGGCGATCCACAATTTCGACAATCGCTCGGACCGTTATGTGATCTCGCACAAGGAGTTGTTCCTGGGCCATTTCCCCTACCTTGCGCGCAATCGCCGTGGCGTGGTGACGCTCACTGCCGAGCAGGCGCTGAACAACTTCGAAGAGCGGTTGCGACCCCTGCTGGAGGCGCAGGCGGTGGCCGAGTCGAAACGCTGCATGAGCTGCGGCCAATGTTTTGAGTGCGACAACTGCGTGGTCTATTGCCCGCAGGTGGCGGTGTTCAAAGTTCCCAAGGCCAAATCCACCACCGGGCGCTACGTCGACACCGACTACAACAAATGTATTGGCTGCCACATCTGCGCCGACGTCTGCCCCACCGGCTACATCCAGATGGGGCTGGGGGATTGATGGCTCCTCCCTGTGTCGCCTTCGGCGCCTCCCCCCAGCGGGGGGCGACACCAGCGGCCCGGCAAAGCCGGTTCCGCGGTGTCCCGCGATTTGGCGCCCAGGTATTCCTGCTTGGTTTGCTGATCGGCGGGGCGGTTCATGCGGGTGACGCATCGACCTCACGGGTGTCGCAGCCGGTGATTGAGTTGGCGCGCGGCGGTCAATGCGTGGCGGACCCCGCGTTCATGCGGCGCAATCACATGCAACTGCTCAAGCACCAGCGCGACGACACCCTGCGTGGCGGCATGCGCAAGACCAGGTACAGCCTGAAGGACTGCATCGCCTGCCATGCCAGCCAGAGCACCAACAGCGTCGCCGCTTCCAGCAGCAACTTCTGCCAGAGCTGCCACGCTTATGCGGCGGTACACATCGATTGCTTCGAGTGCCACGCCAACCAGCCGCAGGCCAAGCCATGAAAGCCCCAATTCCTTCAGACAACCCAACCCAGGCCTGCGGCAGCCGTCGCGGCTTTCTGGGCGTAGCCGCCGCGGGTCTGGCCGGTGTGTTGTTGGCACCCGGCGTGCGCCTGATCGAAATCGCCCAGGCCGCGGCCTCCACCGGCAGCGCCGGCGCGAATCCGCGGGTGCGCTGGGGCATGCTGATCGACAGCACGAAATGCAGCACCGGATGCACCGACTGCGTCAGCGCCTGCAACACCGAGAACGGTTTGTCGGGCGGCACGCTGCCGACCGATTCGCAGTGGATTCGCAAGATTGAAATCAAGGAGGTACGCACCGGAAAGACCCAGTCCCTGCCGATGATGTGCCAGCACTGTGCCGAGCCACCTTGTGTCGACGTGTGTCCGACCGGCGCGTCCTTCAAGCGTGCGGATGGCATCGTGCTGGTGGACAAGCACATCTGCATTGGTTGTCGCTACTGCGTCATGGCTTGCCCGTACAAAGCGCGTTCCTTTGTGCATGAACCCTTGCGCAATCAGAAGCCCGATGTGCCACGCGGCAAGGGCACGGTGGAGGGCTGCACCCTGTGTGTGCACAAGGTCGACCGGGGCGAAGCGCCGGCCTGTGTCAGCGCCTGCTCTGACACAGGCCATGGGGCGATCCTGTTTGGTGACCTGAATGATCCGCAAAGCGCCATTTCCAGGCGTGTCGCCAGCTACCCCTCGCGCCAGATTCGCGAAGACCTCAATCTGGATACCGGTGTGCGCTACATCGGCATTTGAAACAGCAAGGCAAGACCCATGAAAATCGCTCTGCGTGAATTGCAAGGCAGCAGCCCCGGCTACCATGCCCTGCTGGCCGTCCTGGCGCTGGTTACGCTGCTGGCCCTGGGGGCGGTCTCGGTGATGGAGCATCAGGGCCACATTGTCACCGGCATGAACAACCAGATTGTCTGGGGTCTGCCGCATGTATTCGCGGTGTTTCTGGTGGTGGCCGCATCGGGCGCACTCAACGTGGCCTCCATGGCCTCGGTATTTGGCAAGACCGAATTCAAACCTCTGGCGCCCCTGTCCGGACTGCTGGCACTGGCCTTGCTGCTGGGGGGCTTGACGGTGTTGATGCTCGACCTGGGGCGACCCGATCGGGTGGTTGTTGCCATGACGCACTTCAACTTCAAGTCGATCTTTGCGCTGAACATCTTTCTCTATTCCGGCTTCATGGGGCTTGTCATCGCCTACCTGTGGACCATGATGGAGCGGCGCATGAATCGCTACACCCCGTTGGCCGGGCTGTTGGCCTTTGTCTGGCGCCTGGCGCTGACCACCGGCACCGGCTCGATTTTCGGTTTTCTGGTGGCCCGGCAAGCCTATGACTCGGCCCTGCTGGCGCCCTTGTTCATCGCACTGTCGCTCAGTTATGGATTGGCCGTCTTCCTGCTGGTGCTGCTGCTGGCGTGCCGGGGCAGTGGCCGCCCGCTGGGCGACGCGCTGATGGCGCGGTTTGCACGGTTGCAAATCATCTTCATTGCGGCGGGGCTGTATTTTGTGCTGGTCTATCACCTGACCAATTTGTACTTTGCCAAACACCATGATTTCGAACGCTTCATCCTGGTTGACGGTGGTGTTTACGCCATCCTGTTCTGGTTCGGTCAGGTGTTGCTGGGCGGTGTTCTGCCGCTGCTGTTGTTGTTGCACCCGCGCATCGGGGAGATGCGTCTGCGCCTGGCGGCCAGCGCCGTGCTGGTGGTGGGCGGCGGCTTGGCGCAGATGTATGTCACGATCATCGGCGGGCAAGCCTTCCCGCTGGTATTGTTCCCGGGGCGGCAGGTGAGTAGCAGTTTTTATGACGGTGTGGTGAACAGTTACGCGCCCAGCCTGCCGGAGTGGTTGCTGGGCTTTGGCGGCCTGGCCATTGCCGGCCTGATTGTCACCTTGGCACTCAAAGTGTTGCGCTTTCTGCCCGAGCGATTGGACGATGCGGCGCTACACACAGGCGGTGCCAAGCCCGCCGTCGCCAGCCTCTGAAGCTGAAGAATCATGGCACGATTTCTGGTTTCCGCGGCCCACAAATCCTCCGGCAAGACCACCATCGCGGTCGGTCTGTGCGCTGCGTTGTCGGCCCAGGGGCTGACGGTGCAGCCCTTCAAGAAAGGGCCGGACTACATTGATCCGATGTGGCTGGGTCAAGCCAGCGGACGCGACTGCTTCAACCTTGACCCGTACCTGATGACCTCCCAGCAGATCAGCAGCTGTTTCATGCGACACGCCGCACTGGCTGATATCAGTATCGTGGAAGGTAACAAGGGCTTGTACGACGGTCTGGCGCTGGACGGCAGCAACAGCAACGCGGCGCTGGCGCAATTGCTCGATTTGCCGGTGCTGCTGGTGCTCGATGCGCGCGGCATGACGCGCGGCATTGCGCCGCTGATTCTGGGCTACCAGGCATTTGATTCGCGTATTCGCATTGCCGGCGTCATCCTGAACCAGCTGGGCGGTGCCCGCCACGAATCCAAACTGCGCGCCGTGATTGAGCATTACACCGATGTTCCCGTGTTGGGTGCCATTGCGCACGATCCGCGACTGGCGCTGCTGGAGCGCCATCTGGGGCTGATGCCTAACCATGAACTCGATGATGCGGCGCAGCGCATCGCTGCCATGGGCCAGCTGATTGCGTCGCAACTTGACTTGTCCGGGGTGTTGCAGATAGGCGCCAGCGCCGCGCCCTTGCCTGCGCCTGCGGCACTGCCAGCGGCGGCCGTCAGCCTGCGACAAGAACCGCCGCAACCCGCCGTGCGTATCGGTCTGGCACGCGACAAGGCGTTTGGTTTTTACTACCCGGACGACCTGCTGGCACTGCAACAGGCCGGCGCCGAGATCGTTCCGCTGGACACCCTGCAGGATCCCTGTCTGCCCGAGGTGGACGGCCTGTTCATTGGCGGCGGCTTTCCGGAAATGTTCATGCCCGAGTTGCAGGCCAACGCGGCGTTGCGCAGCAACATCGGCGCAGCCATTGAAGCCGGCCTGCCGGTCTATGCGGAATGCGGTGGACTGATGTACCTGGCGCGCACGCTGCGCTGGCAGGACCGGGTGTATGACATGGTGGGCGCGCTGCCGGTGGACGTGGTGATGCACGAACGCCCGGTGGGGCGCGGCTACGTGGAACTGCTGAGCACCGCCGATGCACCCTGGCCCGGCAGCGCCGATGCCGCGGCGCAAACCCTGCGCGGGCACGAGTTTCACTACTCCAGCCTGGAAAACCTGCCGGCGGATCTGAAGTTCGCCTACCGTGTTCAGCGCGGACATGGCGTGGACGGCCGACGCGACGGCATCGTTCACCGCAATGTGCTGGCCTCCTACTCTCATCTGCGCAGTGGCGCGGGCACCGACTGGGCTGCGCGTTTTGTCGGTTTTGTGCGGGCACAAAAAGTTGCCTTGAGCGCGCCCGCAATCGCACCGACGCGCAGTCTGCTGGTCAACGGTCATGCCGTCGCCACCGATATCGAAGGCTATCTGAAAAATGGGGACGAGTGGTCCGAGGACTTTGCGCAGGCGCAAGCCAGATCGGAAGACCTGGAACTGACCGAAGCCCATTGGCAAGTCATTGTGTTCTTGCGTGCGTATTTTGAGGAGCATCGGGTACAGGCGCAAGTGCGCGCGATGATTTGGCATTTCGCCAAAGTCTGGGGGCCCGAGCGCGGCAACAACCACTATCTGCACGCGCTATTTCCGATCGGCGGCCCGCAGAAACAAGGCAACCGCTTGGCCGGTCTTTTGAAGACCAAGGGTGAACATTAATCAACAACAGGAATACGCATGTTTGCACTAACCCTCGCCGCCGCGCGGCAAATCCAGCGTTCCGCCAGCGCCAGCGGAGCCCAGCAGATGGCCCTGCGCATCGCCGCCATGCTTGATGCCGATGGCTCGACGCAATACGGCATGGGTTTTGACGACCCGCAAGAGGCGGACATCAAGCTTGACCTGGACGGTGTCGCGGTCGTGATCGCCGAGCAATCGCAGCCCTTGCTGCTGGATACCGTGCTGGACTATGTGGAACTGGAGCCCGGTGAGTTCAACTTCATTTTCATCGATGGCAGCCAGTCCCACGGCGAACCCGAGCCGGCGTCGGCTGGTGCTTGTTGCAGCACAGGCTGTGGCCGTGGTGGCTGCGGTGGCAGCGGAGGAATACAGTGAAAGCCGACGTCATGCACGCTCGACCCGGCAGCGGTCGCGTCTACCTGGTGGGCGCCGGCCCCGGCGACCCTGAACTGTTGACGCTGCGCGCGGTGCGGCTGCTACAGCAAGCCGACGTGATCGTCTACGACCACCTGGTGTCGGCGGCGGTGCTCGACTTTGCGTCCACCGCCGCCGAGCGAATCTACGCCGGCAAGCGCCGCAACGAGCACACCATGCGGCAAGAGCACATCAACGCCTTGCTGGTCAAACTCGCTCGGGAAGGCAAGCAGGTGGTGCGCCTCAAGGGCGGCGACCCGTTCATCTTCGGGCGCGGCGGCGAAGAGTTGCAAGTGCTGGCGGCTCATGGCGTCGCCTTTGAGGTGGTTCCCGGCGTCACGGCGGCCTCCGGCGTGGCCAGTTACGCTGGCATCCCGCTGACCCACCGCGACCATGCGCAAAGCTGCATGTTTGTCACCGGCCACCTCCAGGACGGGACGGCCGATCTGGACTGGACTAGCCTGGTGCGGCCGCGCCAGACCGTCGTCATCTACATGGGCCTGGGTGGCCTGGCCGAGATTTGCCGCGAGATGATGTTGCACGGTGCCGCCCCCAACCTGCCTGTCGCGGTGGTGCAGGACGGCAGCCTCGCCAGCCAGAAAGTGGTCACCGGTACCTTGATTGACATGCCTGAACGCGTCGCCCAAGCGGGTCTGCAATCACCTTGCCTGACGATCATCGGCGAGGTCGTCAAACTGCATGACGCGCTGGCGTGGTTCAAATCATCGGTGGCGCTCGAAGTCCTCTGAGAGTCGCGCTGATGAGGTCGCGTCAGACGATTGTTTTCTGACTGATATCGCCCGCCGTCTTGATCCCCTCGGGTGAATTGCTGTATTCAAAGGCAAACACCGCCGCTTCAACTCGCGAGCGAAGATTGAGCTTGTCCATGATGTGGCGCACGTGCATCTTGACGGTGTTGTGACTGATGTTCAGTGCCTTGGCAATGACCTTGTTACTTTGGCCGCGCGCGACGTGGTCAAGCACCTCGCGCTCGCGCTCGGTGAGAGAGGCAACGAGGGTGCCCATGACCGACCCCTTGGGGCCGGATTGCAGGATTTGTGCAAATTTCAACATCATGGCCGAAGCCACAACCATCTCACCACGCGCCGCGCGTTCGATGGCGTCAGTCACCTCCTCGGGTTCCATGTCCTTGAGCAGGTAGCCGCGCACGCCGGCGCGCAAAGCCGCCGACATGTCGTCTTCGTTGTCGCTCATGGTCAATATGACGACCGGGGTTTCGCAACCATCGGCACGAATCATGCGCAGCACACTCAGACCGTCGATCTTTGCCAAGCGCAAGTCAAGCACAATCAGATCAGGCTGATGTTCACGCAACAGCGGCACCACTTGCGCCGGGTCGCCGGTGGCCACCACCACCGTCATGCTGCCCCGGTGTTCCAGCAGCTCGGTCAGACCGCTGCGGCACAGCGCATGGTCATCCACCAACATCACCCGGGTCTTGCTACTCATGAGGAGCGCTCCGCCGTCGTGGAACCCAGGGGCAGCAGCAGGCGCACTCGGGTGCCGCCACCCTCATTGCTTCCGACCACCAGGCTGCCACCCAGGCGCCGGGCGCGGCTGTGCATTATTTCCAGTCCAAAATGAACCGCTGGCATCTGTTCCTGGGCCATGGTCACAATGGTCGACACGGACGGTGCGCTTATGCCCAAGCCATCGTCCTCAATTAGAAACTCCAGACCCTGGGGCGACTTGTCAATCGTCACTACGGCATGCCGGGCCATCGAGTGCTTGGCGATGTTGGCCAAGGCTTCCTGAACAATATGAAACACCTGAACTTCCTGGCGGTCGGTCAGGTTCGGATTTTGCACCGTATTTCTCATTTCAAGCGCGATGCCGGTACGGTCGAAAAAACCGTCCGCGATGCCCTGCAGCGCAGGCAGCAGGCCCATCGGGTCCATGCGGGTGCGAAAGTAGGTCATGACCTCGCGCAAGTTGTCATGCACTTCAGTGACCGCCAGCTTGACATCCGAGAAATATTTCAGGGAACGCGTATCGTCGTGGGCCAGCATGGCATCGTTCAGCAGGGGCAAGCGCATCTTGACGTAGGCCAGTGTCTGGGCAATGGCGTCGTGCACCTCGTTGACCATTTCCTGGCGCTCCCGCATGACTGTTGTGCGCAGGCGCTCGCGTTCAATCCGGGCATTGTGCAGGGCCAAACCCAGCAACTGGCCGAGCAGACGCAACATGGTCTGCGTCTGTTCCGTGAGTTCGGCAGGGACGGCAAAAAACAGGTTGTAAATCCCCAGCACCTGATTTTCATGTGGCAAGGAAATCGCCAGCACGCTCTTGCATTGCAGGCCAAAGTAGGCTTGCGCGCTGTGGCGCGCGCAGGACTTCACGTCGTCCACCCAACCCAGCACGTCACTGCCGGCGGCGATACCGCACATGCCGCAGTCACGCTCCACCAGGCGCTCGGTGCTCAGCACCTGCGGCGGCAAGCCTTGCTGCGCCACCAGGCGCATGTATTTTCCGTCGTCGGTCAGAACGCGCACGGCGCCAGCCTGGGCACCGGCCAGCGCGACGATGGAAACCAGAAAACGCTCCAATAGCGGCTCCAGATCGTTGTTGGCGCCCAATTCGGCGGTCCATCCGCAAACAAAAGCGTCCACCTCCGTCGGCATGGCGGAGGTCTCCGGGGTGAGCAGGGGAGGGGCTGAATTCATGGTGCTGTCGCGAGGACCCCATGCTAATACATTCTCTGAAATGGGTCGATCGTGAAAACCCGAAGTCACGACGAAATAAGCGGCCGGCGCCAGGCCGGGGCCGGCAGTCCGATGCGGGCCACTGGAGCCCGGCACGCTACCCATTTGGGCTACATCGAATTATCCGTGTCGGCTATAGACGGCTCGGGGTGCCCTTGACTTTAATAGGGTCACTCTGCAATCCCGCTCCCGGGCGCTGGTCGTGGACCGTTTGACGTTTGACGTTTGACGTTTGAATTGCCCCGATTGTCGTCCCACCAGTGAGAAATACACCATCGCATGTCCGCCACACCGCTTCACGATCCTAGCTGCCCGCCGTTGGCCGATGCCGTTACCGAGACACGCAACACCACTTGCTATATGTGCGCCTGCCGCTGCGGCATCCGGGTGCACTTGCGCAACGGCGAGGTTCGCTACATCGAGGGCAATCCGGATCATCCCTTGAACCAGGGTGTGATCTGCGCCAAGGGTTCTTCCGGGATCATGAAACAATATTCGCCGGCCCGGCTGACCAAGCCATTGCTGCGCAAACCGGGCAGTCAACGAGGGGACGGTCAGTTCGAAGAGATCGAATGGGAAGCGGCCTACGCGATGCTGGAACAGCGTCTGAAAAAGATTCGTGCCAGCGACCCCAAACAGTTTGCACTGTTTACCGGGCGCGACCAGATGCAGGCCCTGACCGGCCTGTTTGCGCGCCAGTTCGGCACGCCCAATTACGCGGCGCATGGCGGCTTCTGTTCGGTCAATATGGCGGCCGGAATGATCTACACCATCGGTGGCTCGTTCTGGGAGTTTGGCGGTCCCGATCTGGAGCGCGCCAAGCTGTTTGTGATGCTGGGCACGGCCGAAGATCACCACTCCAACCCGATGAAGGCGGCACTCTCCAAATTCAAGCGTGGCGGCGGACGCTTCGTGTCCATCAACCCGGTGCGCACGGGCTACTCGGCGATTGCCGATGAGTGGGTGCCGATCAAACCGGGGACCGACGGCGCGCTGTTGCTGGCCTTGATCCACGAACTCATCAAGCTGGGTCTGTATGACCGCGAGTTTCTGGCGCGCTACACCAATGCCGGTCAACTGGTGAATCAGGACCCGGCCAGCGACGACTTCGGCATGATGCTGCGCAAGCCCGACGGCGATATCGTGAACCCGCTGCGCCCGGCCAACTTCTACTGGTGGGACCGGCTCACCGAGCGAGAAGTCGCCGATCACGCGCCAGGTACCGACCCGGCCTTGTTGGGTCATTTCAAGCTGCCCGATGGCACGGCGGCGGTGCCGGCCTTCCAGTTGCTGCAAGAGCGCGTCAAGTCCTACACCGCTGAATGGGCCGAAGGTATTACCGGCATCCCGGCGGCGACCATCCGGCGTCTGGCGCACGAGATGGGCATTACAGCGCGCGATCAGAAAATCGAACTGCCGATCGCCTGGACCGACAGCTGGGGCAAGCGCCACGACTCGGTCACGGGCAACCCGGTGGCCTTCCATGCCATGCGCGGCCTGGCGGCGCACTCCAACGGTTTTCAGACCATTCGCGCGCTGTCGATTCTGATGTCACTGCTGGGCACCATAGACCGCCCCGGTGGTTTCCGGCACAAGGCGCCCTATCCGCGTGCCGTGCCACCCAACGCGCGCCCGCCCAAGGGGCCGCAAGCGGTCAAGCCTGACACCCCGCTGGACGGCGCGCCGCTGGGCTGGCCGGAGAGCCCGGATGACTTGTTTGTGGACGACACAGGCGAGCCGGTACGCATCGACAAGGGCTTCTCCTGGGAGCATCCGCTGTCGGCCCATGGCCTGATGCACAACGTCATTACCAATGCCTGGCGTGGCGATCCCTACCGCATTGACACCTTGCTGATCTTCATGGCGAACATGGCATGGAACTCCACCATGAACACCTCCGAAGTGCGCAGACAACTCAACGACAAGCACACCGAGGGTGAGAACAGCGGCCAGTACAAAATCCCCTTCCTGGTGGTGTGCGACGCCTTCCAGTCGGAAATGACGGCCTTTGCCGACCTGATCCTGCCCGACACCACCTATCTGGAGCGCAACGACTGCATGTCCATGCTGGACCGCCCGATCTCCGAGTTCGATGGCCCGGCGGATTCGGTGCGCATCCCGGTGCTCGCCGCCAAAGGTCAGTGCAAGCCGTTTCAGGAAGTGCTGGTGGAACTGGCCGGCCGGCTCAAGTTGCCCGCCTTCACGGACGCCGACGGCAGCCGCAAGTTTCGTGGCTATAACGACTTCATCGTCAACTACGAAACGGCGCCGGGCTCGGGCATCGGCTTTCTGGCCGGTTGGCGCGGCAAGAGTGGCGAAAAATCCATGCGCGGCGAACCCAACCCCAAGCAGTGGGAAATGTACGAGAAGAACAACTGCGTGTTCCATTACGAGATGCCGCCGGAACACCAGTACATGCGCAACTGGAACCTCGGCTACATGGAGTGGGCGCAACAGGTGGGTATCCGGCGCGACAAGGACCCGATCGTGATCCACATCTACTCCGAGTTCCTGCAGGGCTTCCGGCGCGCGGCGCAGGGCAAAAGACCCGGCAAGCAGCCGCCGGACCACCTGCGCAAACGGGTGGCAACCTATTTTGATCCGCTACCGTTTTATTACGTGCCGCTGGAAGAGCAGGCCACCGACAACGTCAAATATCCGCTCAACGCGATCACCCAACGCCCGATGGCGATGTACCACTCCTGGGACTCGCAAAACGCCTGGTTGCGCCAGATTCACACGCACAATTACCTGTTCGTCAGCCCCAACACCGCCAGCGCGCAAGGCATTGCCGATGGCGGCTGGATGTGGGTCGAGTCGCAATGGGGCAAGGTGCGCTGCATGTGCCGCTATTCTGAGGCAGTGGAGCCCGGCACGGTCTGGACCTGGAACGCCATCGGTAAATCTGCCGGCGCCTGGAATCTGACGCCCGACGCCAACGAATCGCAGCGCGGCTTCCTGCTCAATCACCTGATCTCGGAGGAATTGCCACCATCGAGCGCCGGTGCCTCGATTTCCAACTCTGACCCCATCACCGGCCAGGCCGCCTGGTACGACGTGCGGGTGCGCATCTACAAGGCGCAGGACGACGAGCCGGAGCAGACCTGGCCGCAATTCAAGGCGGTGCCGACCGCGCCCGGTGTGCAGCCGGTGCTGCCAAGGTGGCGAGCCTACTTCGCCGGACGGGGGGCAGGCAAATGACCCAATTGGCTTTGGTCATCGACTTGAACGTGTGCGTCGGTTGTCATGCCTGCGTGACCAGTTGCAAACAATGGAACACCTCTGGCTCAGCCGGTGCGCTGGCTGACCTCAACCCTTATGGCGCCGATCCAAGCGGCACCTTCTTCAACCGGGTTCAAACCTTTGAAGTGGGCGAATTCCCGAACACGCAAACAGTGCATTTCCCGAAATCCTGCCTGCACTGTGAAGACCCGCCCTGCGTGCCGGTGTGCCCCACAGGTGCCAGTTACAAACGCGCCCAGGACGGCATTGTGCTGGTGGATTACGACAAGTGCATCGGCTGCAAGTACTGCACCTGGGCCTGTCCCTACGGCGCCCGTGAGTTTGACGAGCAACGCAAGGTCATGACCAAATGCACCCTGTGCGTGGACCGCGTCACCGATATGAAGCTGCCGGAGCGTGAACGCAAACCGGCTTGCGTGCTGGCCTGTCCGGCCAATGCGCGGTTGTTCGGCGATGTGCATGACCCGGAGTCGGTGGTCTCCAAGGCGATTGTCGAGCGCGCTGGCTACCAGCTTATGCCCGAATGGGGCACGCGTCCGGCCAACCATTACCTGCCCCGACGCAAAACCGAGATCCGCATTCACCCCGAAGACCTGCAGCGCGTGGACAACCCGCTCAAGATCGACGGCAAGCAGCCCGCGCACCCGCACCGTGATCCGGGGCGTGAAGACTTTGCTACCTGAACCACAGCACGCCACACCATGCAACCCGCTTTTTCAGTGATCTTTCTGACCACCCTCATCGGCGCCGCACAAGGCCTGTTCCTGGCGCTGTACGGGACCGAAATCTCCGGCGTCGGGGGGCTCTCGGCGGTGCACAGCCAACGTTTTCTGTTACTGGGTAGTCTGGTGGCGTTGCTACTGAGCGCGCTGGGCCTGGCGGCTTCGTTTTTCCACCTCGGCCGCCCGGCGCGGGCCTGGCGCTCCGCCGCCATGTGGCGCAGTTCCTGGTTGTCGCGCGAGGTCATCGCACTGCCCTTGTTCATGTTGGGACTGTTGCTCTATGGAGGCGCCCATTTTCTGGGTTCCGCCAGCACCTCGTTGATCGGCGCGCTGACGCTGCTGGCCTGTCTGGCGCTGTTCGTCTGCACCGCCATGATTTACGCCTCGGTGCGCTTCCTGCAAGAGTGGGCCAGCCCGCTGACATTGTTGAACTACCTGCTATTGGGCAGCGCCTCGGGCTTGACACTGGCCACGCTGCTGGCAGCCGCGCTGGGCACGCCGAGTCTGGTTGGCCCCTACGCAACCAGCGCCATGGTGTTGACTTTACTGGCCTGGGTCAGCCGCGCTGCTTCACTGGTGCGCAACGCCGGACTTAAGCCCAAATCAAGCTTGCAAAGCGCGATTGGCATCAAGCACCCGCGCATCGTGCAAAAGGCGCAGGGCTTCATGGGCGGCTCGTTCAACACGCGCGAGTTCTTTCATGGTCGCAGTGCCGCGCTGTTGCGCTCAGTCAAGTGGGCCTTTTTGCTGCTGGTGTTTCCACTGCCATTGCTGTGTCTCGCAACCGGCGTGGCGGCCGCGTCGACCGCATTGCTGGGCGCGGCCTTCGCGCTGCAGTATGTGGGCCTGCTGGCCGAGCGCTGGTTCTTTTTCGCTCAGGCCAATCATCCCCAGAACCTGTATTACCAAACCATTTCCTGAGCGCGAATATTCATGCGCAGTCTGCTTCCGTCCGCTTTAACGTCCAGTCACCGGACCGCGATGATGCTGGTCACCACGCTGTTGCTGGCGCTGCCGGCAGCGGCCGCTGAAAGCGTGGTGCCGAGCAGCACGCTGCCCTGGTGGTTCTGGCCACTGGCGCTGTTTGTGAGCTGCTTTTTCATCGGCATCGTGGCGGTGCCGGCCGGCATTGGCGGTGGCACGCTGTTTGTGCCCATCATCGGTGGCTTCTTCCCTTTTCATCTGGACTTTGTGCGCGGTGCCGGTTTGCTGGTGGCCCTGGCTAGTGCGCTGGCGGCCGGCCCCATGCTGTTGCGCGGTGGACTGGCCAGCCTGCGCCTGGCCTTGCCGCTGGCGCTGCTGGCCAGCATCAGTTCCATTGCCGGTGCGCTGCTGGGCCTGGCGCTGCCGGCTGCGGCGGTCGAGACGGCACTGGGCATGATCGTGCTGGGCATTGTGGCGCTCATGCTGGCAGCCAGGAAGTCAGAGTATCCGGACGTGACGCAACCCGACCGCTGGTCCTCGGTCCTCCATATTCACGGCGTATTTGTCGACGGCGCCACCGGCCGCGCGGTGGACTGGCAGGTGCACCGTACACCCCTGGGTTTGCTGTTGTTTCTACTGATCGGCGTGGTCGGCGGCATGTTTGGCATCGGTGCCGGTTGGGCCAACATGCCCGTTCTCAACCTCCTGATGGGCGTACCGCTGAAGGTGGCGGCGGGCACTTCGGGGCTGGTGCTGTCGCTGGCCAGTTCCTCGGCCGCCTGGGTTTACTTGAACCGCGGCGCGGTATTGCCGATGATCGCCGTGCCCTCGGTGATGGGCATGATGCTGGGCGCGCGCATTGGTGCCCGTTTGCTGCACGTGCTCAAGGGTTCCGTCATTCGCAAGATGGTCATCACACTGTTGCTGTTTGCGGGTCTTCGCGCCTTGTTCAAGGGCCTGGGGGTGTGGCCATGAAAGCGCTCTATTGATGCGTACCCCAGACGCCGCGCAGATCCAGCAGCAGCAAGCCGAGGCTTATCGCTACGCCTATTTGCTGCATTGGGGCACGCGCGTCGGCGAGCTGCTGTTGGTACTCGGCTTCGTGGCCTACCTGTTTGGCGTGCTGAAACCGCATGTGCCGCTGGAGCAACTGCCCAGCGTCTGGAATTTGCCGCTGGCCGCCTACCTGCAACGCACCGCCACGCCCACGGGTTGGGGCTGGCTGGCCTTGGCCTACGAGGGAGATTTGTCGAACCTGATCGGCATTGCGCTGCTGGCGGGCTGTTCGATGCTGCCCCTGATGGGCTTGATCCCCTTGTACCTAAGCCGGCGCGACTACGTCTATGCCGGGATTTGCGTGTTGGTGCTGCTGGTGCTGGTGTTGGCTGCCTCCGGGCTTTTGACGGGCGGGCATTGAACATGGCTCAGTTGTTCTCCCGCATGCTGCTGGCTACCGAGCACGGTGAATTTGACGTCGGGGCCGAGCGTACGGCGCTGGCCCTGGCGCAGCGTTGTCAACGGCCGCTGGCCGCCCTCTTGCCGTTGCTGAGCAATCCGGAATACGAAGCGCTGGCGCCGCAGATCGCGGCGCGCGCGGAGCGGGAGGCGGCCGCCAACATTGCCCGCTTGCGCGCGCAAGCCGATGCCGTGGGTGTGACGGTTGATCTGCGCCTGCGCCGGGGTGAAGAACCCTACCTCGAGATCGTGCAGGAAGCAGTGGCACAAGGCAGCGACCTGATCATCATTCGGCGCCGTGGCAAGCGCGGCTTTCTGGCCAATCTCCTGGTCGGCGAGATGGTCAGCAAGGTGCTGGCGCACGCCCCCTGTCACGTGTTGATTGCGCCGCGTGACGCATGCCTGTGGCGCCAGCGTGTGCTGGTGGCGGCGGTGCCTGGTGCGCAAGGGCGGCAAATCGTTGCCACGGCGCTGGCCGTCGCCGCCCAATTCGGTCTGGCACTGCAACTGGTGAGCGTCGTTCCGGCCGAGGGGCTGCGAGCGCCAGCACAGGCCTTCGTGACCGAACTGTTGCAACTGGCCCAGCAGGATGGAGTGAGTGCACAAGGTGAGGTGCGCTGCGGAAAACCGTTCACGGAAATTCTGGCGGCGGCCGCCGCCTGTCAGGCCGACCTGATCGTGATGGGTGGCCGCGGTGACAGCCGCATTGGCCGCGCCCTGCTGGGTGGCGTAGCGCAAAAAGTGATCGGGCTTTCAGAACACCCGATATTGGTTCTGCATTTCTAACCGTCGAAAAGGAGTCCGCCACCATGAGTGACGCGCTGAACTATCTGCTCAAGGCCCGACCCGAGGCGCTGGGCCATTACTTCGCATTTCTCAAGGATGCTGGCAAGCACCTGGACCCGAAAACAAAGAATCTGATCTCGGTCATCACCAAAGTCCACTCACAAACTGATCGCGGCCTGCGCCAATACCTGCGGCGCGCCCTGCGCGAGGGCTGTACGCCGGTGGAAGTGCTGGACGCGCTGCTGATGGCGTTTCCGGCGTTGGGGCTGGCCAAAATAATCTGGGCCGTGGACGTCATTCTGGACATGAAGCTTCCTGAATTTCAGCCCGAGGCGCTGAGCGGCCCGGGCCTTGTCCCCGGCACCGGCCGGTGGCACTTTGTGGCGGCCAGCAAAGACCTCAAGGAGGGCGAGACCTGGCGCACCGAGTGCGACGGTCGCGGTCTGTTCGTCTACCGCGAGAAAAGGAGCTGTCAGGTGTATGACAGCCATTGTCCGCACCAAAGCACCGACCTCCCGGAGCTGGCGCTGAAAGGCAGCACCCTGACTTGTCCCAAGCACCAATGGGCGTTCGATGTGAAAAGCGGGGACTGCATCAAAAAGGGCAACAGTCCGCTCCAGCGCATCGAGTCCAAAGTCGTCAAAGGTCGTCTGCTGGCATTTTGGTAAGCCGACGCCGACCTTCCCAGTCACACCCCACCGATCACTATCCCAGTGAAAACCCGCGCTTCCCTGCATTACAACTATCGGAGACCCCCATGACAAGATCCAGAAAACGTTTTTTCCTGACGCCACTTTGTGCCTTGCTGGCAGCCAGCTCGGCGTATGCCACCAACGGCATGAACATGGAGGGCTATGGCCCCATTTCCGCCGGCATGGGAGGTGCCTCCCAGAGCTTCGATCACGGTACCGCGGCCATGGCGCAGAACCCGGCGACGCTGTCACTGATGCCCGATGGCTCGCGCCTCGATGTTGCCGTCGGATTCCTTGGCCCCAAGGTGAGCAGCAGCATGCCGGGCATGCCGGTGGCCGATTCAGGGGGAACCTCGTATTTGATGCCGGCGATCGGCTACACCCGCCGGACCGGGGCGATGACCTATGGTGTTGGCGTGTTTGCACAAGGCGGCATGGGCACCGAGTACGATGCCAAAACCTTTTTGGCCGCCGGCTCGGGTGCGCCGGTGCGCTCCGAACTGGGCGTCGGACGTGTCATCCTGCCTTTGGCGTATCAGGTCAGCCCTGACCTGGCTCTGGGTGGCACTCTGGATTTCATGTGGGCCAGCCTCGATGTACTGATGGCAGCCAGCGGTGCCCAATTGGGTGGCCTGGTGACCGGTGCTTCGGGAAATCTGGCTGCTGCCTTGCCGTCTCTGGGCGGTGCGCCATGGGCACGCATCAACTTTAGCGATGACGGCAAATACACCGGTGCCGCCAAATCGACCGGCTATAGCGCAAAGATTGGTGCTGTCTACAAGGTGAGCAGCACCTGGAACGTCGGTGGCTCCTACCACTTCAAATCGCAGCTTGGCGACATGAAGACCGGCGCGGGCTCGGCCAGCATGACCGCAACCGGCGGCTTTGTCGACGGCGGCAGCATGACGGTCGTCAACTTCCAGTGGCCGGCCATGACTTCCATTGGTGCCAGTTGGCAGGCTTCACCCTCGCTTTTGGTTGCTGCGGATGTGAAGTCGATCGGATGGTCTGATGTGATGAAAAATTTCAGCATGCGCTACGACAGCGCGGGCATGGGCGGTTCAGTGAGCTTTGCCTTGCCGCAAAACTGGAAGGATCAGACCGTGTTCAATATTGGCCTGGCCTGGCGCGCCAACACTCAGCTGACACTGCGCGCCGGCCTGAATCTGGCTGACAACCCGATACCCGACGCAACTGTCAATCCACTATTCCCGGCCACCGTCAAAAATCACTTCACGGCCGGGCTGGGCTACCAGTTCTCACCGGCCAGCGAATTCAACATGTCGCTGACCTTGGCTCCGAAGAACACCGTGACCAGTGGCGGCGGTGTCACCATTTCACACGAGCAGACCAACATGCAACTGATGTATACGCACCGCTATTAACGGCCTGGTGCGGCCAGCACCGGGATTCAAATAATCACAAAAGGTGCCATCCCGATGGCCCACATGATTTTCCCGGGCGCAGACATGGGCGGCACGCTTACCGCTCTTGAAATGCGCCAGATGCTGGCCAGGGCGGTGCTGAAGGTTGCCGCGCTTGTGCGTTTGATGCGCTGACCTGCCGTGTCAAGTTGCGAACGGTTTCCACCACGCGCTGCGCCGTGATGCCATAGTGAGCGTACAAGTCTTTGGCGGGAGCGGATTCGCCAAAGCTGGCGATTCCGATGACGGCGCCGCCGCGGCCCACATATTTGCGCCAAATATCGGGCTGCGCGGCCTCGATCGCCAGCGTCGGCAGGGCCAGTGGCAGAACCCGTTCCTGATAGGCCTGGCTCTGACGGTCAAACAGATTGGTGCAGGGCATGGACACCACGCGCGTCGCAATGCCCTCGGCTGCCAGCGCGGCTTGCGCCGTGATCGCCAGTTCCAGTTCCGAGCCGGTGGACACAATCACCGCTTGCGCGTCGGGCATGTCGCGCAGCACATAGCCGCCGCGGCGAATGCTGGCGACCATGGTTGTGGCCGTGCTGGCATCACCGGTAAGGCGCGGCAGGTTTTGACGCGACAGGCACAGGGCAGTGGGCCCGTCCTGGCGCTCAATGGCACAGGCCCAGGCGAGCGTCGTTTCCAGTGCGTCGGCGGGCCGCCAAACGTCCAGGTTGGGGATGATGCGCAGGCTGGGGATGTGCTCCACGCTCTGGTGCGTCGGACCGTCCTCGCCCAGGCCTATGCTGTCATGGGTAAACACATGAATCACGCGCAGTTTCATGAGGGCGGCCATGCGAATGGCGTTACGGCTGTAATCACTGAACGTGAGAAAGGTGCCGCCATACGGGATGTAGCCACCGTGCAGCGCAATGCCGTTCATGAGGGCGGCCATGCCGAACTCGCGCACACCGTAACTCAGGTGGTTACCCCAAGCATCCCGGCCGGCTTTGACGCAGCCCTTGAAGTGGGTCAGGTTGGAGCCGGTCAAGTCGGCACTACCGCCGAAAGATTCGGGTACCAGCGGCGCCAGAGCGTCCAGGGCATTTTGACTGGCCTTGCGGGTCGCCACAGCCTCGGGCTTGGCGGCGATGCTGGCCAGCACGTCAGGCAACTGGTCCGCCAACGCAGGCAGCAGTTCGCCCGCCATGCGGCGCTCGAACTCGGCGGCCTGGGTCGGGTAGAGCGAGCGGTAAGCCTCAAACCGCGCACGCCAGGCGAGCTCTGCCGCTTGACCGCGTTCCTTCGCGTCCCAGGCTTGCGCGATATCGGCCGGGATTTCAAAAGGTGGCGCGGTCCAGCCCAGTGCCTGGCGCGTGGCGGCTACTTCCGCGCTGCCCAGGGCGGCGCCGTGCACATCGTGGCTGCCGGCCTTGTTGGGCGAACCCATTCCAATCTGGGTCTTGCAGCAGATCAGGGTCGGTCTGCCATCGGGCAAGAGGGCCTGCGCCTTGGCGGCGCGCGCGGCCGCGTCCAGCGCCGCGCTGTCGTGCCCGTCGACAGCGGGGATGACGTTCCAGCCATAGGCTTCAAAGCGTCGGGGCGTATCGTCGCTGAACCAGCCCGCCACAGGGCCGTCGATGGAGATGCCGTTGTCGTCGTAAAACGCCACCAGCTTCGAGAGGCGCAGCGTGCCCGCCAGCGAGCAGGCTTCGTGACTGAGGCCCTCCATCAGGCAGCCGTCGCCCATGAAGACATAAGTGAAGTGGTCGACAATGGCCTGCCCGGGTCGATTGAACTCGGCGGCGAGCAACTTCTCGGCCAGGGCCATGCCGACCGCGTTGGCCAGGCCCTGACCCAGCGGGCCGGTGGTGGTCTCGACGCCAGGGGTCACGCCGACCTCGGGGTGACCTGGCGTTTTGCTGTGCAGTTGACGGAAGTTCTTCAACTCGGCCATCGGTAAGTCGTAGCCGGTGAGGTGCAGGAGCGCATAGATCAGCATCGAGCCGTGGCCGTTGGAGAGCACAAAACGGTCGCGGTTGGGCCAGCGCGGGTTGGCCGGGTTGTGACTCAAGTGGCGGTTCCACAGCACCTCGGCCATGTCAGCCATGCCCATCGGGGCGCCGGGGTGACCGGACTTGGCTTTCTCAACCGCATCAACGGCCAGCATGCGGATGGCGTTGGCCATTGTTCTGGCGAATTCAGGTGTGGGAGTGGTCATGACGCCCCTTTCTTGCGTTCCATCATGCGCCAGACAAAAGGCGTGAAGATCAGTTGCATCGCCAGCTCCATCTTGCCGCCCGGCACCACGATGGTGTTGGCGCGGCTCATGAAACTGCCGTCTATCATGCTGCGCAGGTACTGGAAATCGATGCCCTTGGGTTTGGCAAAGCGGATCACCACCATGCTTTCATCGGGCGCCGGAATATCACGCGCAATAAAAGGGTTGGAGGTATCCACCGTGGGCACCCGCTGGAAGTTCACGTGCGTGTGCACGAACTGCGGGCAGATGTAGTTCACGTAGTCGGGCATGCGACGCAGGATGGTGTCGGTCACGGCCTCGGTGCTGTAGCCGCGTTTGGCCTTGTCGCGCCACAGTTTCTGAATCCACTCCAGGTTGATGACCGGCACCACGCCGATCAACAGGTCCGGGTGTTGGGCGATGTTGACCTGGGGCGTCACCACGGCGCCGTGCAGGCCTTCGTAAAACAGCAAGTCGGTGTCGGCCGGGACCTGTTCCCAGGGCGTGAAGGTGCCGGGCTCTTGCTGGTAGGGGGCCGCTTCTTCCGGATCGTGCAGGTACTTGCGGCGCCTGCCGCTGCCGGTTTCGGCGTAGGCGCGAAACAGTTCCTCCAGTTCCGAAAAAAGATTGTTCTCGGGACCGAAGTGGCTGAAGTTCTTGTTGCCGGCGCGCTCCGCCTCGGCCGCCTTGGTCTTCATGTCCTGGCGGTCATAACGGTGAAAGCTGTCGCCCTCGATGATGGCAGCCTTGACCTGCTCGCGCCGGAAGATGGCCTCGAAAGTGCGCGTGACCGAGCTGGTGCCGGCACCGCTGGAACCGGTGATGGCAATGATGGGGTGAGGTTCAGACATGGGGTCTCCAAAGTGGCGTAATCGGTTGGGGACAGAGCTTGTTCACTTCTTGTAACTGCGGTCTATCCCACAGGGTTATTACTCAGGTTGTCATAAATCATGGCGTGCACAACGGGACGCGCTGTCATGCCGGACCTGATCCGGCATCCATGGATTGCGGGTCAAGCCCGCAATGACATCCTTTGAGCGCAATGGCAACGCCACATCGGTTCCAGTGCAACAGTGTCGTGAATTCCTGAAACATCAATTGTTTCTGAACAAACTGCGTTCGCAAAAGAGTGGCTTGTCGGCGTCGGATCGGGCCGGCTCGGCGTGGTAGCGCTCTATGCGGTCGACTTCGTTGCGCGAGCCAAACACGACGCCGATGCGCTGGTGCAGCGAGGTCGGCTGCACCCCCAGCATGGGCACCTCGCCGGTGCTGGCCCGCCCGCCCGCCTGCTCGATCAGCAGACCGACCGGATTGGCCTCGTACAGCAGCCGCAGGCGGCCTGGTTTGGCCGCGTCCTTGCTGTCGCGCGGGTACATGAAAACGCCGCCGCGCATCAGAATGCGGTGCGCCTCGGCCACCATGCTGGCAATCCAGCGCATGTTGAAGTCCTTGCCGCGCGGACCGGTTTTGCCGGCCAGGCATTCGTCCACATAGCGCTTCACCGGTGCCTGCCAAAAGCGGCTGTTGGAGACGTTGATGGCGAACTCCTGGGTGTCGGGTGCAATCCGGATCTGCGGGTGCGTCAGCATGAATTCACCCAGATTCGGATCGAGCGTGAAGCCGTTGACGCCATCGCCCACGGTGAGCACCAGCATGGTGCTGGGGCCATACAGCGCGTAGCCGGCGGCCACCTGCTGGCTGCCGCTCTGCAGGAAGTCAGCCTCGGTGACGTCGCGTCCGGCATCGATCACCGCCTGCGGCGCGCGCAGGATAGAGAAGATGCTGCCGACCGATACATTCACGTCAATATTGCTGGAGCCGTCCAGCGGGTCGAACACCAGCAGGTACTTGCCGCGCGGATATTGCGCCGCAATCTGGTACGGCAGCGCCATCTCTTCCGAGGCCATGCCGGCCAGACTGCCGGCCCACTCGGTGCGGCGGATGAAGACATCGTTGCTCAACACATCGAGTTTCTTCTGCGTCTCGCCCTGCACGTTGATGGCGCCGCCCTGCTGCTGCGGCGGGTGACCCGGCACGCCGCCCAGTTCGCCAAAGGCCACGGCCCGGGCAATCGCCTTGCAGGCCATCGCCACATCCAGCAGCAAGGCGTTGAAGTCGCCGCTGGCATTGGGAAAGCGGCGTCGCGCTTCAATCAGGAACTGGGTCAGCGTCGAGCGCTGCGGGAGGTTGGTGAGCGGCATGGTGCGGGTTTTCGTGGCGTCATTGGAAAATTGCGAAGGGACCGGGTCAGGCGGCCAGGACGGCTTGCTGATGCCGTGCATGCCAGCGTTGCAGTTGCGCCAGATCGACCTGACTCAAATCGCTCACCACGCACATGGCGGCGTCAAAGTCGTCCAGCGCGCTGTAGCGGGTTGGCGTGATCAGCGTGGCCAGTCCGGCCGCCGTGGCGGCACGCAGGCCGATGCCGGAATCCTCCAGCGCCAGGCAGTGCGCGGGCGCCAGCCGCAGGGTCGCCAGGACCTGTTGATAAACCTGCGGATCGGGCTTCTTGACCGGCGCGCTGGCGCCGTCGCCGATGGCAGCGAAATGCGTGCGCCAATCGGGGCCCAGGGCGCGCCCGAGCAAGGCGGCGATATTGACCGGCGAGGTGGTGGTGGCGATGGCCAATTGCAGGCCGAGCGCCCGCGCCTGCTGCATCAATTGCAGCACGCCGGGGCGCAGGCCCACCGCACCGTCGTTGACACTGCGCACATAGGCGATGGTCTTGAGTTCGAACAAGCGGTTCAGCGCTTCGGTCAGGCCCATGGCGTCCAGTTTTTCCAGCTCGGCCGGGCTGGTTTTCAGGTACTGCAGGATGCGCTCCCGGCCACCGCTGACCTTCAGCAAGCGGGTGTACAAGGCGTCATCCCAATGCCAGGCCAGACCGAACTGGGCAAAGGCCGCGTTGAACGCCGCGCGGTGCGCAGCCTCGGTATCCGCCAGGGTGCCATCGAGATCGAAAATCAGTGCGCGCAACATAGAAAAATTCCGAGCCAAGGGTTGTCAAAGTGCTCCCGGGGGAGCGGGTTCGGGTTCACTTTAGCCAGCATTAAACATAAATTCAAATTAGATTTATTATTCAATCCATCAGGTTTAATTAATCATTCATCGGCAGCCATGCGCAACTACACACTCAAGCAGCTACTGACTTTCATCGAGGTCGCCCGCGACAAATCGGTTTCCAAGGCGGCGACCCGGCTGTTCGTCACGCAACCGGCCGTCTCGATGCAACTGCGTCAGCTGGAGGAGGCTTTCGGCTTGCCGCTGGTGGAGCCGGCCGGGCGCAAGATCCAGCTGACCCAGGCCGGCGAGGAATTCCAGGTTCACGCCAGCGCCGCGCTGGCCCAGCTGAAGAACCTGGAAGCCAGCATGGCCGAGCATGTCGGGCTGAAACGTGGCCGGATCGAACTGGCGGTGGTCAGCACCGCCAAATACTTCGTGCCCATGCTGCTGGTGCGCTTTGCCAAACAGTTGCCGGGCATCGAGATCAAACTGCACATCGAGAACCGGGAAAACACGTTGGCCATGCTGGCGCGCAACGAGGCGGACCTGGTCATCATGGGCCGCGCACCGACCCATCTGGATTGCCAGGCCACGCCTTTTGCCAGCAACCCGATGGGCATCGTTTGCGCGCCGGGTCATCCGCTGTCGCGGCGCAAGCACGCCGCGTTCGAATTGCTGCGCGACCATGGCTTTGTGGTGCGCGAGCCAGGCTCGGGCACGCGCGCGGCGATGGAGCGCCTGTTTGCGCAGCACGATGTCCCGATCAAGGTGGCGATGGAGATGCCCAGCAACGAAACCATCAAGCAAGCGGTGATGGCCGGCATGGGCCTGAGCTTTCTGTCGCTGCGCACGGTGCGCCACGAGCTGGCCGCCGGACACATGGCGATGCTGGACATCAGTGGCTTGCCGATCGTCGGCGATTGGTACGTGACACACCTGCGCCAGAGCCGCCTGTCGCCGGCCGCCAAGGCGTTCAAGGATTTCCTGATCGAACAGGGCGGCCCGCTGATCGAGTCATGGGCTTGAGGCTGGGCGCTGTCACGGCTTGCCTGGGTGGTTGCATTGCATCATTGGTTTCTGATGTATTGATAAAAATAATTGACTATTACTGATGAGAAAAGTTCCCTATAGTTGCGCCTGTCAACCCACAGGAGCCCCCGATGGACCAATCGAAACGCTACGCCGACCTGAGCCTCAAGGAAAGCGAACTCATCAGCGCCGGCCGGCATATTCTGGTGGCCTACAAAATGTTGCCCAAGCCGGGCCACGGTTATCTGGAAGCGGCAGCCCACTTTGCGGCCGAATCCTCCACCGGCACCAACGTCGAGGTCTGCACCACCGACGACTTCACCAGGGAAGTGGACGCGCTGGTCTATCACATCGACGAAGCCACCGAGGACATGCGCATTGCCTACCCGCTGGACCTGTTCGACCGCAACCTCACCGACGGTCGCTTCATGCTGGTGTCGTTTCTGACTTTGGCGATAGGCAACAACCAGGGCATGGGCGATATCGCGCACGCCAGGATGATCGACTTTTATCTGCCGCAGCGGGCGATCCAGATGTTCGACGGTCCGGCCAAGGGCATTGCCGACCTGTGGCGCATCCTGGGGCGGCCGGTGCAGGACGGCGGCTACATCGCCGGCACCATCATCAAGCCCAAGCTGGGTCTGCGTCCCGAGCCGTTTGCGCAGGCGGCGTACCAGTTCTGGCTGGGCGGCGATTTCATCAAGAATGACGAGCCGCAAGGCAACCAGGTCTTCGCCCCGATCAAAAAGACCATCCCCCTGGTCTACGACGCCATGAAGCGCGCGCAGGACGAAACCGGGCAGGCCAAGCTGTTCTCCATGAACATCACGGCCGACGACCACTACGAGATGTGCGCGCGCGCCGACTTTGCCCTGGAAACCTTTGGCCCGGACGCCGACAAGCTGGCGTTCCTGGTGGACGGCTTCGTCGGCGGCCCCGGCATGATCACCACGGCCCGGCGCCAGTATCCGAACCAGTTCCTGCATTACCACCGGGCCGGGCACGGCATGATCACCTCGCCCAGTGCCAAGCGCGGCTACACCGCTTTTGTGCTGGCCAAGATGAGCCGCCTGCAAGGGGCCTCGGGCATTCACGTGGGCACCATGGGCTACGGCAAGATGGAAGGCGCTGGCGACGACAAGGTGATCGCCTACATGATCGAACGCGACGCCTGCCAGGGGCCGGTCTATTTCCAGCCGTGGTACGGCCTCAAGCCGACCACCCCGATCATCTCCGGTGGCATGAACGCCTTGCGCCTGCCCGGTTTCTTTCAGAATCTGGGCCACGGCAACGTGATCAATACCGCCGGTGGCGGCGCCTATGGTCACCTGGACAGTCCGGCCGCCGGCGCCATTTCGCTGCGCCAATCCTACGACTGCTGGAAGGCGGGCGCCGACCCCGTCGACTACGCCAAGGAGCACCGGGAATTTGCCCGTGCCTTCGAGTCGTTCCCGAATGACGCCGACCAGCTATTTCCCGGCTGGCGCGAAGCTCTGGGCGTGTCCAGGTAAAACACCCTGGCGGCCTGTCGCGGGTCGACGCCTCAACCGCTGATGTAAGCCCAGCCCTCGCGCTGGCGCTTGATGACCTGGCCGAGCCCGGCAGGCACATAGCCGATGTTGGGCAACATGTCCGCACGCGCGAGCTTTTGCCGGCGCATCGTGACCTCGCAGGCGCTGATGTGCACGCCGGCCTTCACGGCGTCGGCAACCCGTGGACCCTGGGTCGATTCGAGCTTGAGCACGCCGATGCCCAGACCCAGCGCGACGATCTCCATCTCGATATTGTCCGGTCCGTAGATTTCGCGCAGGTTCTCCAGGTAATTGAGCGCCTGGTTCCAGAGCCTTTGCTCGGGTGTGCTGACCTGGATCACCACACGCTCCTTGCCGGAGCGCGCGGTGGTCTGGGCTTGAACCGCGGTGGCCGTGGCCACTGAAAGTCCGGCTCCAGCCAAAAGAGCAATACGTCGCTTCATGGGATCTCCTTGGTTGCAAGAGGGGTTGGGTCCGGATCCATGCCTTCAATCGCCTTTGACATACTGCCATCCGTCACGCTGACGGTCCAGCACTTCGATCAATCCGCCCGGTACGAAGCCGATATTCGGGAGCATGTCGTCCTTCTCCAGGATCAACGCTTTCATCGTTTCACCGCAGGCCAGCACCTTGACGCCAAGCCCTAGCACCGCCGCCACTTCCTTGGCCGCGGGCGAGTTGTACTTGAGCATGCCGATACCCATGCCGTTGGCGACGATTTCGATCTGCACGTTGGCCCGACCCGCGTTCTTGGTTAACGCCATGGCGTTATTGAGTGTCTGATGCCAGCCCCGTGGTTCCGGGTTGCTGACCTGCATGACGACGCGATACCTGGGCGCCGAGGTTTCGGTGGCCGGCGCCGAGCTTTGCGCCCACAGACCCTTGGGCGCTGCGACGAGGAGCGCTGCGGTCAGCATGACGGCAGCCCCGCTGGCAAGCCTGCGGCGCAGGCGATGGGTAATGTCCGGACCGTTCATGGTGTCTCCTTATGTCGTTGGGTATGAGGGGAAGGGTTTTCAGACCGATCGGGCTAGCGCTTGATGGCAGAGCGCGCCTGTTCCAAGCGCTGGTCCAGATAGGCACCGTAATAGTCAGACGACTCACCGCCCACCAGACGCGGCGCGACTTCAGCACCGCCGCGACCGAAGAACAGCACGGTGGGCGCAACCGGAACATTCCAGCGCCGCGCCAATTTGTCATGCGTGATGGCCGCGCCGTTGAAGTCCTGCAGCACCAAGGCGCTGTGCAGGTCCACCTGCACGATCGGCAAACCCTGCTGCTCGCGCATCGGACTCAGGTACTGTTGGCGCGCGCGCCGGCAAAAAGGACAACCGTCCAGACTCACCAGGACCATCAGGGGGTTGCCGCCCTTGAGGGCCGACGCCAATTCGTCGCGCAGCGATCTTGCAGCAGGCAGCGTGGCGCTGGTCGCGCCGGCGCCTCGAAGCAGACTCAGCAGCAGGGCCGCACCCAGCCAGGCGCGACGCGTCAAGTCGCAGGTGCCAGCAAATTCCGGCGGCAGTGGCTTCATGGTGGCGCCCGCTCCATCAGCAAATAGGTGTTGTAGGCATTGATACGGTTAACCAACGGGAACATCGGCAGATGCTCAAAACGGCGCCAGTCGGCGCTCTGGTAGGCCGCCTCAAACGGCTCCATGTTGTGCGCCGCCTGGCCCATGGCGAGGCGCAGCTGGGCCAAATAGTCACGCGTGAGTTGAAGGTCGGCGCGCGCCAGCGTCGATACCGCGCCGTGGCCGGGCACAATCGCCGTTGCATCAAAGGCCAGCAAGGCATCCAGCGCGGTGATCCAGCGGCCGCTGTCGGCCTGGCCGACAAACGGTACGCGGTTGCGAAATACCAGATCGCCCGCGAACAAGAGCTTTTGTTCGGGCAGGTACACCACCAGATCCTCCGGCGTGTGCGCCGGCCCCATCGGCTTGATCTGAAAAAGCACACCGCCCACGGTGAGCGCCAGTTCGCCTTCGAGCCACTGGTCGGCGTCGATCAGTCGGGTCTGGCTGTTGACCCAGGGCGCCATGGCCTGGCGCGAGGCGTCCAGCCGCAGTTGTGCCTGCTCCGAATGAAGATAGTCCCGGGCCGCCCGGTGCGCGATGATGCGTGCGCCCATCGCCTTGAAGGTTTGCAGACCGTAAAAGTGGTCAGGATGGTAGTGCGTCACGATCACGTGCGTTACCGGTTGGGCTGTGGTCCGGCGGATCTGGTCGAGCAAGCGTTGCGCCAGCGCCGGTGAACCCAGGGCATCGATCACCACCACGCCCTGTTTTGTCACGACAAAGCCGGCGTTCGAAATAAAGTTCTGATTCGCTGAAGAACCGATCTCCGGCAGCCCCTGGACGTACCAGGCCCCCGGCGCCACCTGCTGCGCCAGCAGGGCTGGCGGCTCGCTCGCCGGGGCCGCAAAACCGCCCACCGTGACGAGGGCGCCAAGTGTCGCCACCGCCAGCCTGAAGCAGGCAAGAATCTGGCGCTGCAAGGGTCGCCGTGGCCGGCGCTGTCCGTCGGGTGTGGCTGCGGGATGGTTCAAGACCTTGCAAGCCCCGGGTTGGGTTGCACGCCCAGCAGCTTGGGGCTGTTCAGACGGCGCGGCGAGACCTTGCCGCCGCGCGCCTTGAGCCAGCTTTCGACTACTTCCCAGACCTGCTGGTTGCCCTGGCTTCGCGCCGCTTCGGCAACTGGTGCCCAGCCCGCCACTTTGTATTTTTTGTCCGCTTCCAGCGGCTTGCCGTTCAAGCGCATGGCGTCGATGCGCTGGCCCATGGCGGCGCCGGGGCGGCAACTGTATTGCAGGCCGCCCACGCGCACCATGTCGCCGCCCTGCTGGTAATACGGATCGGGGTTGAACAGGTTGTCGGCCACGTCTTCCAGCACCGTCTTGATGGTCGCGCCGCTCATCTCGGTGAGGGTGGCATAGGAATAGGTGGTGGCGGTCATGTCCATCAGCCACTCGCGGGTGATGGCCTGGCCCGGCAGCAGTGTGGTACCCCAGCGAAAACCCGGTGAAAAAGCCAGATCTGCCCCCTGCACGTCCATCAACGCGTCCAGCAGCAACTGGTCGCCGGTGCCGTTGAAATTGCCACGGCGGTACAGTGTGCCTTCGGTCACGGCCAGCTGCTCCGCCAGTGTGCTTGCGTACGGCGCGCGCACCCGGCTGATGAGGGCATCCATCTCGCGGTCGGCCGGCAGCATGTTGGCAAACACCGGCAACAGCTTGTAGCGAAAGTCCTGCACCCGTTTGTCCTTGACGTCGAAGTCCAGCAGGCCCAGAAACTTGCCGTTGGAGCCGGCATTGGTGACTATGGTTTTGCCGCCCTGGTTGGACACCAGCGTGGCCACCGGCATGCCGTCGTGGGTGTGGCCGCCCAGGATGGCATCGATGCCGCTGACGCGACCGGCCATCTTCAGGTCCACGTCCATGCCGTTGTGGCTGAGCAGCAGCACCAACTGGGCGCCCTTGGCGCGGACCTCGTTCACCATCGCCTGCAGGTTTTCGTCCTGGATGCCAAAGGACCAGTCGGCCATCAGGTAGCGCGGGTTGGCGATCGGCGTGTAGGGGAAGGCCTGGCCGATGATGGCGCAGGGCACGCCGTTGATTTCGCGCAGCACGTAGGGCTTGAACACCGGATCGCCAAAGTCCATGGTCTTGACGTTTTGTGCCACGAAATCGACCTGGCCGGCAAAGTCTTTTTCGATGATTTCCTTGACCCGCTCCATGCCCAGGGTGAATTCCCAGTGGCCGGTCATGACGTCCACGCCCAACAATTTGCAGGCATCGACCATGTCCTGGCCGCGGGTCCACAACGCCGTGCCCGAGCCCTGCCAGGTGTCGCCGCCGTCCAGCAGCAGGGCGCCGGGACGACTGGCCTTGAGGCGCTTGACCAGCGTCGCCAAATGGGCAAAGCCGCCGACCTTGCCGTAACGCCGGGCGGCTTTCTCAAAGTCCAGATAGCACAGCGCGTGAGCCTCGGCGCCGCCGGGACGCACCTGGGCTACCTTGAGCAGGTGCTCTCCCACCAGGTGCGGCAGATGCCCCCTCATGCTGCCCAGGCCGATATTCACATCGGGTTCGCGAAAGTAAATCGGCTTGAGCTGCGCGTGGCAGTCGGTCATGTGCAGGAAAGACACGTTGCCGAATGGGGGAATGTCGTAAAGACCGTTGGAGGCGGTCACTGCGTCGGCCTCGGCATGGGTGCCCAGGCCCATGCCGGCCATGGTGCCGGCGCCCAGCACCTGAAGAAATTCGCGCGTGGTCAGGTTCACTGATTGACCGGCGACTTCGGATCGAGCAACAAGGCCATCACGTCCTTGATCTGCTGTTCGGTCAAAATTCGGTTGTGTCCGGCTCTTGGCATGTTGGAGCAGGCCTTGTAAGCCCGGGTGTTCCAGATCTTGCCCCAGGTGTATTCCACGATGGCCCGGGACGCAGGGCTGGCCGGGTCTGCCGTCACACCGCGAATCTTGCCGTAGTTGTACAGGCTAGGTCCGATGGTGCCGAAGGAGATTTCCTTCTTGTCGATCTGGTGGCAGTTGTAGCAATTACCGCCATTGGCGGAACCGGCCTTGTCGGACCAGGTCATGCCGCGTCCATCCTGGGCAACTTTCTCGCCCACTTTCCAGTCGCCCAGAAATTTTCCATCGGAGGGCCACTGGATGGTTTTCAGGTTGGCGGCTTCTATGGCCTGGGCTATTTTTTCGTCGATCGGCTTGCCTGCTACATCGGCGGCACTGCACTCGCGGTTCGCGTCATCCTGAAGCAGGCGATCCGTCCTGGCCTGCCCCTGGTCGCGAAAAGACGCCTTCATGATGCCCGCGGCAAGTCTGTCAAGCTCCGCGTCCGAGGGCAGGGCGGCACAAGCGGTCAGGAAAACCGCGAGGGTTGGTACAAGGTATTTGATGGTTTGTTTCATGCTGCTGCTCCCTTAACGCTTGAGCGCCGGGGCAATCGACTCGCTGCCCTTGCCGTTCACACCCATGTAGACGGCCAGCGCGATGGTCGCATCGCTGCCCAACAGGGGGTAAGGAAAACGTTGCTGCCGGTAGCAGTCGTTCAGACGCTGCTGCATGCCCCACAGTTGCCCGTTGGACACCCGGTAAGCTGGCCAGGCGCCAAAGCCATTGCCGGCACCCGGGTTCTTCGTCAGATTCGGCAGGTCCTGCAAACGGATGCGCTTGTCGTCCGTGCCGTGGCACGAAGCGCAGGAAAAGTCATGGCTGCCAGCGCGGTGGAAGAAGAGCCGCTTGCCGACCTCAAACATGGTTCTCTCTTGCACATGGTCCTGCGGCAAATTGAATTTCATGCCGCGTGATTCAGCGGATATCCAGGCCACCAGTGCCGCCAGGTTGTTTTGCTCGCCCTTGCCAAAGGGGGTCTTGGCAATCTCGGCGGCGTTGAATCCCTGCAGGGTTTGCATGCAAGTCAACAGGCGCGATTCCATGTCCTGCACGCGCTGGGTATCGGCAAAATAGCGCGGGAGTTCCACAAATACACCCTTGACGACGCCGGGGCCCTTGCCCAGATCGCACTTTTCGAGGGATTCATTTTGCGGGCCACGCTTTTGCCGCCAGAGGTTTTCGCCCTTGGTTTCAAACAACTCCGCCGGGTTGCCGTCGGCCAGCATGGCGCGGTATTCGGCAATGCCATCGGCGGCCGACTTCTGGGCCCAGACGGCGCCCGCCGCCAGACTGGCCAAAAGCGCTGCGATCAGTATTTTTGTCATCCTCATGGGTACCTCATGTCATGGTTATGAAGTCAGACGCAAACGCAGGTGCAAAATCCTGCCGCGCCAACCGGGCAACCGGCGGCTCAGGAAACCGTCGCTTCGTCGGCGCGGCTATCGCCCCGGTTGTCCTTCCAGGTCACGCCGATCTTGTCGCCCGCCTTGGCCCCTTTGACGGTGAACTGCAAAAACGGATTCTTGGAGACACCGGTACCCCACTGCGCGCTCAGCACGGTCTTGCCGTTGTGCGTCGCGTCGACCTCGGTGATATGCCACGCCGGGACCGTCTTGCCAGTCGCGTCCTTGCGTTGGCCGGTCTCCATTTCGTGGCTCATCAGCACTCGAACGGTGGCGTTGCCAGCCGCTGCCTGGGCGCGTATGCGCATTGGATCTGCCATCTTTATGTCTCCTGAAATTCGGATGAAACCATTGATTGGGGAGGTGGCTGATTAGGGCCTGTTCACACTATTTTTGCATCTCGTAAAAATGGTGTGAACGGGCCCTAGCCACCGCAACCGCCAAGCGTTACCTTCACCTCTTTTTTTGCATACAGCACTTTGCCGTCGTTCATGACGGCGACGGCGTAGACATCTGAGGACTGCCCCATCTTGGTTCGGGTGGTGATGGCCGCGTCCACGCTGTCACTCAGGTTGAACGCGGCAATCAGCACAGTGGGGTTCTTCTCGACCAGGAAAAGAATTTGTTTGACCCCCGCCAAAGCGCAGCTCGCGCCGACCGGCACGACGGCACCGTTCTCGGCGATGTCGGGGGCCTGCAGGGTGACGCTCTTGCTCTCCACGGGCGCCGCGAGTCCCAAGGCCTTGAAGGCGTCGGCCAGATTTTTGCTATCGAAAGCAGTGTTGTTGAACGCGGCCACGGCGTATTGCGGAAACAGCCCGGTGGCGCACAGCAGACCGGCCACGACAGCGCTTTGTCTGAGGGTCTCGCGGCGAGTAGTCATATTCGTGTCTCCTGAAGAAGTGGTCTCTGCGGGTCAATACGGTGGCCCTGAGCGTGGGGCGATTCTGAGTCATCTGGCGTCTTTTCCAACTATGAGAAACCCCATTACCCATGTGGGCTACCGCAGGGCACCCATTGCGGTGATAGACGGTAATGCGCGGCCATTCAAAAATCGGCGCGAGCGTCAGACGGCGCGGCTGGCCGACGTGAACGACAGTCGAGATCAATCAGGACCGAGGCACTTACATGGACAGCACAATCAATCCGGCAACGATGGTGGTATGGGGTGGCTTGGTGTTGGGTTTCATTTTTGGCGCGGTCGCCAATAAAACCAACTTCTGCACCATGGGTGCCATTTCGGACGTCGTGAACATGGCGCACTGGGGCCGCATGCGCATGTGGCTGCTGGCGATGGCCGTGGCATTGATTGGCACCAGCGCGCTGCAATACCTTGACTGGGTCGATCTGAGCAAGACGATTTACCAGCGTCCGACCTTGCCCTGGTTGTCCTTGTTGTTGGGTGGGACGCTGTTCGGCGTCGGCATGACGCTGGCGGGTGGCTGCGCCAACAAGAATCTGGTTCGTGTCGGTGGTGGTAACTTGCGGTCCCTGGTGGTGCTGATCATGGTTGCCATTTCGGCCTACATGACGCTCAAGGGTTTGTTTGGCCAGTGGCGCTCCGCTTACCTGGATCCGGTGAGCCTTGATCTGACGGCCCTGGGCCTGCAAAGCCAGGCCCTGCCGATGCTGATCAGCAAGCTCTCGGGGCTGTCAGCCAAGGCTGCCTTGCTGGCCAGCACCGGTGCGCTGGCACTGGGTCTGTTGACGTTCGTCTTCAAGGACCGGCGCTTTCGCGCCAACGCATCTCACATTGTTGGCGCTGTCGTTTTGGGCCTGTTGGTGGTGGCCGCCTGGTACCTCACCGGGCACATCGGTCATGGCGAAAACCCGGATACGCTGGAGATGGTCTATTTCGCCACCAACACGCGGACCCTTGAATCCCTGAGCTTCGTCGCGCCTAGCGCCTACAGCCTGGAATTGCTGCTGTTGTGGACTGACAAATCGCTCAAGCTGAGCTTTGGAATCGCCACGGTCATCGGTGTCGCGCTGGGTTCGTGGGCCTATGCGCTGGCGTCAGGCACTTTTCGCTGGAAGGGGGAAGGGTTCGCCTCCTTCGATGATCTGCGCGGCCAGTTGCTGGGCGCCGTCCTGATGGGTTTCGGTGGTGTGACCGCCTTGGGCTGCACCATTGGCCAGGGCTTGTCGGGTGTCTCAACGCTGGCCATGGGTTCCTTCATCGCGTTGACTGGCTTGATCGGCGGCGCGGTTGCGACGATGAAGTACCAGAGTTGGCGCGCCTGAGGGTTGACGACTGTCGCAACCTGGTTGGTGGCGAGTACCCGATAGCTGGGCGACCGAGTTCTAGCTGCCGAGCGAATCAAGGTGTCGGATGCGCGTTTTCCAATAGCCAAATCAAAGTCCGAGGCTTGTTTCAAGAGGCAGAAGAATCGGCGTCCTGGGGGTATCATCATTTGCCGTGAACTTTGGTGAAATCTATTAAGGAGGCACTATGTTCAAACGAATCCTGGTCGCAGTGGATGGCAGCGCCACTGCCGATCTGGCTTTGCAGGAAGCGATCAAACTGGCCAGGGAACAGCAGGCCCAACTGCGGATCGTGCACGCCATCGACATCCTCAATGTCTATCTGGGCGACGGATTTGTCGATCCCTCCGAAATTTCAGAGGCTCAGACCAGGAGCGGACAGGAAATTCTCGGCAAAGCGGAGGCGGTCGCGAGAGACGCCGGGATAGCGGTCGAAACCGGCCTGCTCGTGATCGATACCGTGGGCCGGCGCGTTCCGGAAATGATTGCGGCGGACGCCGAGTCCTGGCCCGCGGACCTCATCGTCATCTGCACGCACGGCCGCGGCGGACTGAGCCACTTGTTGATGGGCAGTGTTGCCGAGGGGGTGGTACGGGTCGCTACCAAACCAGTGCTGTTGATCCGCGGAAAATGAAGCGCTACCTCCGTGCCTGAGTACTGGCGCCGACTACCTGATCCGGCGCGGGCGATGCCAGCAAGCAGCAAAACCTCTGACATCGCGTCCGCGTCTGTTCCGGCGGCGCTCGCCGCGCTTGGCGTGGACCCGCAGACAGGTCTGGCGCAGGCGGATGTGGTCACGCGTCGGAAGGTGCACGGTTACAACGAGGTTGCCGAGCAAAAAGGTCACCCTGTCCTGCTGTTTCTCGGCAAGTTCTGGGGCGTGTCGGCATGGATGCTTGAGCTGATCATGGTGTTGTCGGCCATCCTCGGAAAATTTTCGGACCTTGCCGTGGTGAGTGCGCTGCTGGTGGTCAATGCCGTGCTGGGCTTCATGCAGGAGCGCCGGGCTGCCGGCGTGGTTGAAACCTTGCGCAAACGCCTGCAGGTCAGCGCCCGCGTGCTGCGCGAGGCTGTCTGGCAGGTCATTCCGGCACGTGAGTTGGTCCCTGGCGACATCATCCGCGTGCGTCCCGGCGACATCATCCCGGCGGATGTAAAACTGCTTGGCGGTGAATTGAGTGTTGACCAGTCGGCCCTCACCGGCGAGTCGAAGGACGCGGACAAAGTGCCCGCCGAAATGCTGTCGTCGGGCTCGGTCGTGCGCCGCGGTGAAGGCAACGGCGTGGTCATGCTGACCGGGGCGCAAACCTATTTTGGCCGCACCACGGAGCTGGTGCAGCTGGCACGCCCAAAGCTTCACATCGAAGCGGTGGTCGCCAAGGTGGTGCGCTGGCTGTTCGTCATCGTCGGCGCGCTGCTCGGCGTGGTGATCGCGCTGTCGCTGATCCGGCAGGTGCCGCTGCTCGAAATGATCCCGTTGGTGCTGGTGCTGCTGATGAGTGCGGTGCCGGTCGCACTGCCGGTGATGTTCACGGTCAGCATGGCGGTCGGAGCGAAAGAACTGGCCAGGCGCGGCGTGCTGGTCACGCGCCTCAGCGCCACGGAGGATGCCGCGACAATGGACGTGCTGTGCGTCGACAAGACCGGCACGATCACGCTGAACCAGTTGGCCGTCACGGGCGTGATCCCACTGGCGCAGGCGACAGAATCCGATGTGCTGTTTGCCGCCGCGCTCGCATCGCAAGAGTCCAACCAGGACCCGATAGATCTGGCCTTTCTTGCCGCGGCAAAAGAGCGGCACGTCTTTGATGGCTCGGCTGCGGTGACGCCCCTCTCCTTTGCGCCGTTCGATGCAAAAAATCGGCGGACCGAGGCGGTGGTCGAGCAGAACGGCCAGCGGTCGCGCGTGATGAAAGGCGCGCTGCGGACCGTCGCTGAGGCCTGCGGGCTCCAGCGACCCGCGATCGAGGCGTTGGAAGCGCGCGTCAGCGAAGCGGCGTTGAACGGATATCGGACATTGGCGGTCGCCCGTGGTCCGGAGACAGGCACACCCGTATTGCTCGGATTGGTGAGCTTGTTTGACCCGCCTCGGCCGGACGCCAAGCAACTCATCGCCACGCTCCATGACCTCGGCGTTTCGGTGAAGATGCTCACCGGCGATGCACTGGCGGTGGCACGTGAAATCGCGCAGGGAGTGGGACTGCCCAATATTCAACGCATGTCGGACCTGAAGGCCGCGAGCGCCCAGGCCGGCAACGAGACGGTCGACCTGTTGGCGGGCGGCGATGGTTTTGCCGAAGTCTATCCAGAGGACAAATACATCGTGGTGCAGCACCTGCAAGCCGCGGGGCATGTGACCGGCATGACCGGCGACGGCGTCAATGACGCGCCGGCGCTGCGCCAGGCCGAAGTAGGTATCGCGGTCAGCTCGGCCACCGACGTGGCCAAAGGCGCCGCCAGTGTTGTGCTGACCGAACCGGGGCTGACCAACATCGTGGCATTGGTCGAGCAGGGCCGCACGATCTACCAGCGCATCCTGACCTGGATCATCAACAAGATCAGCCGGACGATTCTGAAAGCGGCCTTCGTTGCCATTGCGTTCGTGGTGACGGGCAAGTTCGTCGTCTCGGCCTTTGCCATGCTGCTGCTGGTCTTCATGACGGACTTTGCGAAGATCGCTCTTGCCACCGACCACGTTCGGCCATCCAACAAACCGGAGACCTGGAATATCGGGGGCTTCATCACGGTGTCCGTGGTGCTGGGCGTCGCGATGGTCGCCGAGGCGCTTCTCCTCTTGTGGATCGGCTGGTTGCGTTTTGGTCTGGCGGGCAACGATGACGCCCTGTATACCTTCAGCTTCCTGACGCTGCTCTACATGGCTGCATTTTCCATCGTGTCAGCCCGCGAGCGACGCTGGTTCTGGACGACGATGCCCAGCAAGACGCTGATTGCAGCGCTCGTTGCGGATGTCCTGATGGGTACCGTTCTGACTTTTGTCGGTCTGCCTGGACTGATGCCATTGCCCTGGTGGCAGACGCTGGCGGTTTTCGTTTATGCGATGGTGACTTGCCTGCTTGTGAACGATGCCGTGAAGGTTGCCATGATCCAATGGCGTGTTCCCACGGCGGTAGCCTAAATTCCTGAGCCAACACCATGACGACTCCACCCTTTGTTGATGCAGCGCAGACCTGGAACACACGCTTCGAGGGCGATGCCTATCTTTTTGGCACCGAAGCCAGTGGCTTTCTTCGCAAGCAGGCTCATTGGTGGAAACCAGGTGAACGGGTGTTGTGCGTGGCCGATGGCGAAGGACGCAACAGCGTTTGGCTGGCCGGCCAAGGACTGCTGGTCGATTCTTTCGACATTTCCGAGGTCGGTGTGCGCAAGGCCGCTAGTCTGGCGAGGGCCGCCAATGTCACTGTCAACTTGAGCGTTGAGGATTGCGACAGCCGCGCCTGGCCCCTTGACATGTACGCCGGCGTGGTCGCCATCTTCGTCCAGTTTGCTGATCCGCCGATGCGAAAACGTCTATTCGAAAACATGATCCACTCCCTGAAACCGGGAGGCATTTTGGTGCTTCTTGGCTACACCCCAAAACAGCTGGAATACAAAACTGGTGGGCCACCTTTTGTTGATCACCTGTACACACCGGCCTTGTTGCAGGAGGCATTCGCAAGCCTGGAGATCCTGCAATTGATTGAATACGAAGACGAACTGGCCGAAGGCCGGCAACATCAGGGGCGATCAGCCCTGATCGGGATGGTGGCGCGCAAGTCCCGGCCATGGATGCCCGCAAAGGCGTGAGCGAGCCGGCCGTCAGCGCGGGGCTTCCCGCTTTTGATTGGTTCGTCCCGCTTCGTGGAAGCCGATAACTTATCTTTGCTCAGCAAGATTCTCGACCTTGCGGCAGTAGCAATAGACGAATTGCTGAACAGTGCCGAACGGCGTGTGGTGTTCTTCCTTCTCGTGCCGGAGCAATGCGAACGGCTCGCCAAATTGGGCGTGCAACTGGTCTGCCCGATAACGCATGACGGGTAGGCCGCTGCACTGGGTCGGGCCATCCTCGGCAAAAGTGGCAACGATGACGTGCCCGCCCGGCTTGACCGAGCGCAGCACCTGCTGCACGTAGGCGCTCCGGTCTTGCGCCGTGGTGAGGAAATGAAACACCGCCCGGTCGTGCCACAGGCCGTAGCCGTGAACGGCCAGCTCCGCACGGGTGACGTCCGCCTCCAGCCAGCGAACGGCGCTGCTGCCGGCGCCAAGGCGAGCCTTGGCAGCGCTCAGGGCGGCGGCCGACAAATCCAGCACCGTGAGATTCGAGTAACCACTGTGCAGCAGGTCGTCCACCAGTGTCGATGCGCCGCCGCCGACATCGATAATCGCCGCGGACAAAGGCACTCCGGTGGCCTTGATGAGCCGCAGCGACTGCTCGGCATGTTCCTGGAACCAGCTGACCGCGTTACTGGCCTTGCTTGAGTACACGCCTTCCCAGTGTTCTTTCGGTTTCATGGGGTGTTTGTAAGTTGCTTGTGCAAAAATAGGGCTTGCCAGCGGCAGGCTCGGAATGACTATAGCATTCACTACCTCCAACCACCGAAAGCATCATTTGACAGCGGGTAGCGGCCACGGTTTTGTCCGACCCCATGCCCTTGGAGAAAACGTATGAAGACTTTTGTGCCCTTGGCTCTTGTTGCACTGCTGTCCGCGGGATTCTGGCTGCCTGCCATGGCTCAAACAAGCCACGGCCATCACCGGGTTGCCGCCGCGATGCACGCACCGGCGACGGTTGAAGCCCCGCTGATTGAGGGCGTGGTGAAGAAGGTCAACAAGTACTCCGGAAGAGTGACCCTGTTCCATGGCCCGCTACCCAACGGCGTGCCGGCGCAGACCGCGGCCTATCACGTCAAGGATGAGGACTGGCTCGACGAAATGACGGTCGGCGAGAAGATTCGCTTCGCCGTCGACCCGGCGCCGGGCGGCAAGACAGTGCTGCGCTTCGAACCGGTCCAGTGAGCGGTCCAGCAGGCACAAGCATCATTTGATGGCAAAAGCCAAGGCGACTGCTCCCAGCGCCAGCACGCCCAGTCCGGCTATGAAAACTATTTCAGCGCGGGTTTCATAGGGTGTTCCGAAGCGACTGGATCGCATCGAGATGAAGGATAAAAGAGCGCTGGCCAAAAATACCAGGGCATCCCCGGCCAGCAACTTGTCAATCAGCATGTGCCACTCGCTGCCGCCGCCGAGGTGGCCGATCGACAGGATCGTCATGCAAACCCCGATCATGGTCGCCGAAGTGGGCAGGATATGAGCCGACAGGCCGCGCGGCAGTTGCCGCGCGGCCTGGTCGGCGTCGCGCGCGCGGGGCGTCGCGTCGGGCACGGCCTTTCGTTCGATCACAGCCCGGCCATCAACCAACGCGCACCGGCACGAAAATCTTGTTGCCGTCACGCTGGATCAGCAGTGCCACCGATTTGTCGGCCTTGGCCACCATGGCGCGCACCTGGCTTACGCTCTCGATCGGCGTGCCGTTGACGGCCAGCAGCACGTCGCCCGGCTGCACCCCGGCCGCCGCCGCGGGACCACCGGCATCTTCGATCAGCAGGCCGCCGGCCACCCCGGCGGCACGCTTTTCCTGCGGCAGCAGCGCTCGCAAGGCCAGGCCCAGCTTGCCTTTGGCGGTCTCATCGTCTGCCTTGGCAAGCTTGACGCCCTTCTCGGTGGCATCGCCTAGCGTCGCGGTGAGTGTTTCGCGCTTGCCCTGGCGCCAGATTTCGATGCTCACCCGGTCTCCCGGCGTGGCGCTGCCAATCAATGCAGGCAGGTCGCTCGAGGTCACGATGGACTGGCCGTTGATCTTGCGGATCACGTCACCGCTTTTCAGCCCGGCCTTGTCGGCGGGACCATCCTGGTCCACCGAGGACACCAGCGCACCCTCCGGTTTGTCGAGCTGGAACGAGTCGGCGAAGGTCTGGTTCACCTGCTGGATGGCGACGCCCAGGCGCGCATGGCTGGCCTTGCCGGTGGCAACGATCTGATCCTTCACCTTGCTTGCCAATTCGATCGGGATCGCGAACGACAGACCCTGATAGCCACCGGTGTGGCTGTAGATCTGCGAGTTGATGCCCACCACTTCGCCGCGTGTGTTGAACAAGGGGCCGCCCGAGTTGCCCGGATTCACCGCCACGTCGGTCTGGATGAAAGGCACGTAACTGTCGTCCGGCAGCGAGCGGCCCTTGGCGCTGACGACACCCGCCGTCACGCTGTTCTCAAAGCCGAATGGCGAGCCGATGGCCAATACCCATTCGCCCACTTTCAGGTCGCGCGCAGTGCCCAGTGGCACCACCGGCAGTTCCTTGGCGTCGATCTTGAGTACCGCAACGTCGGTCTTCGGGTCGGCGCCCAGCACTTTGGCGCGGAACTCGCGGCGGTCGGTGAGCTTGACCATCACTTCGCGGGCGTCACGCACCACGTGGGCGTTGGTCAGGATGACGCCGTCGGGGCTGATGATGAAGCCCGAACCCTGGCCATGCAAGGGCGTTCCCGGCTGGCCCGGGAAGCCGCCATTGGGGCCCTGAAAACGTCTGAAGAACTCGAAGAAGGGATCGTTCGGATCCAGGCCCGGCGGGCCGCGGCGCTGCGCGCTGGCGCCATCGGTACTGTCGTCGTCGGAGGTTCTGGTCATCCCGGTGACGCTGATGTTCACCACCGCTGCGCCCATGCGCGCGGCAATTTGAGAAAAGTCCGGCAACGCCATGACCGGTGCCGGCGTCATTGCACTGGCGGCGGGCGACGGGGCCGCGTGGGCCCGCGACAGGCTCAAGGCGCCAGCACCTGCCGCAACCAGGATGGCGGCAACTGCCGATGCCAGTACCAGCCGCCTGGGGGTGACGAGATGTGTATTCATAAGAGGTCCTTTCAAGAGCTTGATGAAAACGACAACTTGATTGTCAGGACCTCAACTTAGGCAGGACTTAAACCACACCCACTTCGCTCCGGTGACCAACTGGCCAACTGGCTGGAACGGTTCAAGCGGGGCTTGGGAAGATGACCGTGGCGCGCAATCCGCCCAGGCTGGCGGAGCGGTCGATGGACAGCGTGGCGTGGTGCAGATTGGCGATGGTCTTGACGATGGCCAGGCCCAGGCCGCTGCCATTGCCCTGGGCGCCCGAGACCCGGTAGAAACGGTCCAGTACGCGCTCCTTGTCTGCTACGGCAATACCGGGGCCGCTGTCATCGATGGTCAGCACCATTTGCCCCCCCCGCTGGTGAAGCGCCAGGTTGACCGTGCCGCCCACCGGCGTGTATTTGATCGCGTTGTCTAGCAGGTTGCGCAGCAGGATGCGCAGGGCATCCTCATGTCCGATCACCACGCCCTCGTCGGCCTGGACCAGTCCCAGGTCAATGTTGCGCGTCAAGGCCGGCGTTGCCACATCGGCCATGACGAGCCGAGCCAGGGCCGTCAAGTCAACCGGTCCGGTTTTGCCGTCGACGGCCGAACTGGCCTGCTGCCGCGCCAACACCAGCAGTTGCTCCACCAGCCGGGTGGCCCGGTCGATGCCGTTGCTGAGCCGGTTGACTGCCACCTCACGGGCGCTGTCGTCGGTGGCTCGGCGCAAGCCCTCCACTTGCAGCTTCAAGGCGGCCAGTGGCGAGCGCAGTTCGTGCGCGGCGTCGGCGACAAAGTTTTTCTGCGCATCGAAGGCTTGCCGCACCCGGTGGAATAAAAGGTTCAGTTCATGAACCAGCGGCCGAATCTCGTCCGGCAAATCTTGCTCGCCCAATTCACCCAGCTCATCGGCCTGGCGTGCGGCAACCTGTTGCCGCACCCGTGACACCGGCGCCAGCGAGGCACTGACCACCCACCAAACCAGCAGCATCAGCAACGGCACCAGCAGCACGATCGGGCTGACGGTACGCAAGGCCAGGGTGCCGGCCATTTGACGCCGGGCTGCCAGGTCCTGTGCCACCTGGATAACCTGGGCGCCGGCCGCGACAGAAAACAGGCGGTAGCTGGTACCGCGGGCTTGCACGGTGGAGAAGCCAAGCACTGCGCGCTGCGGCAACTCGGCCCGCGCCGTGGATTGGAAGATGCGCAAGCCGTCAGCGCTCCAGACTTGAATGACGAAGTCGAAGTTGTCGCCATCGTCGGTCGTAAAGCGCTGTGCGAGTTCGCCACCGACCGGTAAACCGGGGCGCAGCGACAGTGCCATTTGCTGCATTTGGTAATCGAAAATTTCGTCCGTCTCGGCCAGTGCCGTGCGATACGCGATCAGGGCCTGCGCCCCGGCTGTCAGCATGACCGCGGCCAGCAGGAACCACAGCAGTCGCGCGCGCAGTGAATGGGTGGGCAGCAGGCTCATGCCTTGCCTCTGGGCACCATGTAACCGACGCCGCGCACATTCTGGATCAGACCGCTGCCCAGTTTCTTGCGCAGGCCATGGATGTAGACCTCTACCGCGTTGCTGCTGACTTCGTCTTTCCAGCTGTAGAGTTTTTCTTCCAGTTGCTTGCGCGACAGCACCATGCCGGGGCGTGCCAGCAGCAACTGCAATACCGCCCATTCGCGTGCCAGCAGCAGCACCGGCTGCCCGTTGACCATCACCTCCCGGCTGACCGGATCGATGCTGACGCCCAGGTGTTCGTAGACCGGTTCGGCCCGACCGGCGGAGCGGCGTATCAGCGCCCGGATGCGGGCCAGCAGCTCATCGAGCTCGTAGGGCTTCACGACATAGTCGTCAGCGCCCATGTCCAGCCCTTCGACCCGCTGTGCCAGTGCGTCGCGCGCCGTTGCGATCAACACCGGGGTGCGGTCCTTGCGCGCGCGCAGCCGGCGCAGTACCGCCAGTCCGTCACGCTTTGGCAGTCCCAGGTCCAGCAGGACAAGGTCGTAGCTCTGGCAGTCCAGCGCCGTATCGGCCATCTCCCCGTCCTTCACCCAATCCACCGCGTAATCCTCCGCCCGGAGTAAATCCAGCACGGATTCTCCGATCATCAAGTCGTCTTCCACGAGCAGCAAACGCATGGCTGTATTCCCGACCGGCAGGAGCCCGGCTACTAGACTTTTGACATGACGCCTGGCGTCAATTAGGGGGTCCCCGGCGCGTTCAGGATGGAGAGTACCTTGTCTGTTATGTCGTTCTTTGGGTTGACGTAAACCGCATCCTGCAGCACCAGATCGTAATGCTCGGCCTGCGCCACTTGCTTGACGACCTTGTTGGCGGCCACAATCAGCAGTTGCCACTCTTCATTTTTGCGGGCGTTCAAATCTTCTTGAAATGCACGGCGCTTGCGTTGCAGTTCACGGTCCTGCTCCGCCAGCAGTTTTTGCTGGCTGGCACGCTGTGCTTCCGACAGCTTGGGCGCGTCGACCTGAAACTTGTCGACCGCCGATTTCAGGGAATTGCCCTGATCGACCAGTTCCTTGTCACGCGCGGAAAATTCCCGCTCCAGCTTGACCTGAGCGGCCTTGGCGCTAGTGGCTTCCTTGAAAATCCGGTCTGTCTTGACGAAACCGAAACGAAACTCCTGCGCCTGCGCCTGCAGGCCGACCAGCAAGCCAGCCAGCAAGAGGGCGGAGCGGTATTGATGTATAAATTTATTCATTGGAAATCAGCTTCTAGCATAGCGGTGTTCCAGCGCGTGGTTGACATGCCCAAATTCATGGTGCGCAACCGATGCCGATGACTGTGGAATCATAGTACTTGCCAAGAAGCGACGTATGTTCAAGGCATCGAAGCGGCTCCCGGCGCCGGCTTTGGCATTGAGCAAGACCAGGGTCGCGTTTTTGCCTGCCTGCTGCAGTCGCATGATCAGGCAGTGACCTGCTTCGTTGGTGAAGCCGGTCTTTGACAAGAGGATATCCCAGCCTTTGGCGCCCACCAGATGATTGGTGTTGTGGAATGTGACGTTGCGGCCATTCATCCGGAACAGGTTCGAACTGTTGGTGGTGATGTTGATGATTTCGGGATAGTGCGATGCCGCCAGCGCCATCTTCGCCAGATCGGCCGCTGTCGAGGTATTGTCGGGTGACAGGCCGGTAGCTTCCTTGATCCGGGTATGGGCCATTCCAAGCGCCCTCAGTTTTTCGTCGACGGCCTTCATAAACGCGACGTTGCCACCGGGAAAGGTGCGTGCCAAGGCGGCCGCGGCCCGGTTGTCGGACGACATCAACGCGAGTTGCAGAACTTCCTTGCGAGTCAGCGTGGTTCCTACCGGCACGTGTGATTTACTGTGTTTAAGGGCATCCACATCGGCCGCGTCGATGGCTATTTTTTGCTTCATATCGGGCTTGCCGTCCAATACCACCATGGCCGTCATCAGCTTTGTCAGCGACGCGATGGGCACCGGCGCTTCGGCGCTTTTTTCCAGCAGGACTTTCCCGCTTTCATCGCTGACAATGATGGCGTGCTGAGAATTGAGCTGCAAGGCGTAGCCGCTTGCGGCGTAAAAGACGGCAAGGCCAACCAGAAGTTGTTTCAATGTGTTTGCTGACATAAGTATTGACGAATGGAGACGCCAGGGTTGCGGCCAAATTCTGCCGTGTCGTGGCTCGGATTGAACGGCGCCGACGCCAACGCCGCCGGCCCGGCATTGTTGTCCCGCAAGACTTAAACGAAACTTAAATCAGACCCAAGGAGGCAACTTCTAATCCGGCGCCGGCGTCGGCGTCGACAAGTAAAGCGGCTTGGCCCGGGTGGCGAGCCGCAGGCTGGTTTGCAGAATTTCCACTTGGTCGGCAAGAATGCGGGTGGCTTCGATCAGCAAAACATCCTTGGCGTCCTTTCTCGCTTTTTCGGCCGCCAGTTCCTTGGTCAGGTTGCGCTCATCGGCCTGCAGCCCGTCATCGCGAAGCGCACTGCCTTCGGCCGGCGCGGACCCGGTACCCAGCCCATCCGCGTGGACCGCGCTGTCGATGTCCGCCGGCGACTTGCGAGACCGCAGCCGTGCCTCCTGGGTATTGCGTTCCTTGCGCCGTTCGGCTTCATTGAGCGAGATCAGGTTCTTCTTGCGCTCGAATTTCAATTCGGCCATGTCCTCCCGCAGGTACTGGAAATCCTGGTCGTTCCTGACGCGGGCTTCATGCTTTGCCAGCAGCAGGGGTAGCAAGTCTTCCAGGTGGCCGACCGGCGCATAGTCAAGGGCTTTGATCTGCACCCAGGGCAGGGCGTTGTCGAAGCTCGATTCGCCAAAGTCGGCGCTATCGAAAGCGCTGGGGAACAGGATGTCGGGCTTGACTCCGCGCAATTGGGTGGTGCCCCCATTGATGCGAAAGAACTGCGCGACGGTCATTTTCAGTTCGCCAAACTGGGGCTTGCTGTTTTTTGCCATTTGATCGAGATTGACCATGGTTTGCACCGTGCCCTTGCCAAAACTGGTTTCACCCATGATCAGGCCGCGACCGTAATCCTGGATCGCCGCGGCAAAAATCTCCGACGCCGATGCCGAGCCGCGGTTAATCAGGACGCCCAGCGGGCCATCCCAGGCGACGCCGGCCCGGCCGTCGCGTTCCACGGAGATCTGGCCCTTGGCGTTGCGCTGTTGCACCACCGGTCCCTTGCCAACAAACAAGCCGCTGAGCTCAACCGCTTGCGACAGTGAACCACCCCCGTTATTGCGCAGATCGATCAGCACGCTGTCAACTTTTTCCTGCTTCAACTTGATCAGCAGCGCGGTCACATCGCGGGTCGCGCTTTTGTAATTTTGCTCGCCCCGTTGCCGGGCTGCGAAATCTTCATAGAAGGAGGGCAGCGATATCACCCCGATGCGGCGCGTGGTGTCGTCCTTCACGACCGAGTGCACTGACGATTTGGCGGCCTGTTCCTGCAAATTGATGGTTTTGCGAACCATGGAGACCAGTTTGTGTTTGCCGTCCGGTCCGGCTTCCACCGGGAGCACATCGAGTCGCACCAGCGTGTCCGGTGCGCCGCGAATCAGTGCCACCGCGTCGTCCAGGCGCCAACCCAGGATATCCGTCATGGTGCCCGCTTCGCCCTGGGCCACGCCGACAATGCGATCCCCCACTTTCAGTTGATTCGAGAGACTGGCAGGTCCCCCGGGCACTATTTCCCGTATCGTCACGTACTCATCGATTTCCGCCAGCACGGCGCCTATGCCGACCAGGAACAAGCGCATGGAGATGTCGAAATCCTCCGCCGCGCGCGGCCCCAGGTAGTTGGTGTGGGGCTCGATCGCCATGGTGTAGGCGTTCATGTAGGTCTGAAAGGCGTCGGCGCTCTTGATCCGGCTGATGCGCTTGAGGAAATGGTCGTAACGCTTGTCCAGTATTTCGACGATATTCTTGTCGATCTTTCCGGCCAGCTTGAGCCGCAGCCAGTCGTTCTTGACCCGCTTGCGCCACAACTCACGCATCTCCGATTCGGTGCGGGGCCAGGCTTCCTTGGCCCGGACGTATTGGTAGCTTTCGATCTTTTCAAAATCAAAACCCTGCTGGAGCAAGCCGCGGGCGTAGCTGAAACGTTCGACGGCGCGATGCTCGTAGCGATTGAAGATGGCAAACGGAATGGCAAGGTCTTCCTTCAGAATGGCATTGTCAAGCTGGCTTCGAGCGCTCGCCAGCTGGTCGATGTCCGACTGCACAAAGAAGAGTTTTTCGGGGTCAAGAGATTTCAGATATTGGTCGAATATCTTGCCCGACAAGCTGTCGTCCAGAGGCACCGCCTTGTAGTGGTGACGAGACAGTATTTCGGCCGCCATGTGCGCCGCCCGAGCCTCTTGCGGCTCCGGTTTCAACTCCGGCGGATAGGTCGTGCCGGTGCCCGGCGCAGCGCCCTGTGCCGCCATTGCCAAGGCAAGGATCAGCCACAGCAGTTTTTGTTTCATGGGTACCCCATTTCAAGACGCCAAAAGGTGCGTCGCTCGTGCACCGGCGGCAGTTTCGAATAACCAAGCCGCAGCCGCGGTTGGCGCAATTTCAACACATTGCGCAGGGTCGGTGCCGGACCCTCGGGCGTGAAGGAGCGCTCCCGGTCTACTTTTGAGCCGTCTGGGCAGTGGCTCCGAGGGGCCAATCTTGAACGCCGTGCCAAACCTGTTGCACCGCCGGTGGCAGCTTGTCCATGTGCTTCAGGAACAGCGCCAGTGTCCAGATATCCTGGTCGCCAAGGGAGTGCCCGAACGAAGGCATGCCGGTGAGGCGAACCCCGTGTTTTATTCTCCAGAATGACGCGCCTTGCGGGTCATCCTCGACGCCATCGCTTGCCAATTGCGGAGGCTTCGGATACAGGCCTTTGGCTATGGGCGATGAAGCGCCGTTGGCCGATCCATGGCAGACGGCGCAGTTCTGCGCGTACAGATGAAGCCCGGCGAGCAGATTCTTCTCGGTCAGCGGCACCGGATTTGAGCCTCTCGGGGCGTCACGGCGCAGCGTCGCGTCGAGCGAAGTATTGGCCAGCCAGATTTCGAGTTGGCTCGGTTGGGCATCGGCGTTGGCCGGAATAAAACCACTTCGCACCAGTGCATAGGCACCCAGCAAGGCGGCGGCAAGCGTCAATACGACGCCAAGAATTGCACCTTTGAACATATTCCCTCAATTCACTGTCCGGTGGAAAGAGACCTGGCGCCGACGTCATGGCGTGACGCAGCGTCGTTGTGGAAGTCACCCGCTCATTGTCGGGACGCCAACTTAGGCGAGACTTAAACCAACGCAAGGCCCGGCTATCGTGCCGCCACCAGTGGCTGGCGGTGGACAACGGATGGATCTTTCTCGAAATGATGACCTGCCAAAGCCCGCTCGGTATACCGGGTGGATCAGGCTGGTGGGGCACTCAGCTCCGCGGCTGTCCCCCGACCTTCGGTCTCCTCCTTTATGCCGCTGCGCTGAGCGCCCCACCAGCCTGATCTGTCAAACGGGGTTGGTATGCGACCGACGCAAACCACAGACGCTCGTCGCCGAGGGCACTGGGGTGGGTGGCGCAGCGGGGTCTTGGGGTTTTGCCAAATAGAGGAAGAGGCGAAAGCCGGGGGACATTCGCGGAGCTACCCACTGCGGCGCCCTCGACCTACACATGCCTGGACCTCAGTTCTTGACTTGCGAAAGCAAGCTGCATCAGGTGGAACGGCGTCGTGAATTTCGGAACTCTCAACTTTTAAGTTTCACCTAAGTCTTCTGCGCAAGAATCCCAGTGATACCGGTTTCGCACTCAGAAAGAGCCCGCCCAACATGAAGAAGAAACTGAATATTGCGTCTTGGCTGGCTGGTCTGGCCCTGGCCCTGGCGCTGCCTCTGTGCGCCGGCGCAAATCCCATTCAGGACAGTTATCGCGTTGCGGCCGTGCAGGAAAACCCGGCCTTCAAGGACTTCTCGGTGACCGCCGGGCGCAGGCTCTACACCGCCAAGGTGGGTGAACTGGCCTGCGCATCCTGCCACACCGATTCACCCATGCTGGAGGGCCGGCACGTCAAAACCAACCAGGTCATTCTTCCCCTGGCGCCGGCCGCCAATCCCAGGCGTTTCACCGATGCGGCCCAGGTCGAAAAATGGTTCAGTCGCAATTGCAATGAGGTGCTGAATCGGGCCTGCAGTGCCCGGGAAAAGGGCGACCTCATGGCTTACCTGCTGTCCCAGTAGGGCCGCGCCAATGAAACTCCTTGGCCCTACTTTTCTGGCGCAGACCGGCTGTGGCTGGGACGCTGCTTCTGTCGAATTTTTTGCTTGTCTTTTTTTGGAGAATTGAAATGAACGCTTTGAATCGTCTGACTTTTACCGCCATGGTGGCGGCGTCCCTCTTGTTGGGCGCCTGCAGCAGCACGCCGGTCGCCCCGCCCGAGACTGCGAAAGCAACGGCCCCGGCGATTTCGGCCCCTTCGCCCAGCACCAATTCAGTTGCCAACAAGCCGACCGTGGCGGCCGCCGTGGCTGCCACAGCGCTGGCGCCTTATCTTGATCCCGCCAACCCCCTTTACAAGGAGCGCAGTGCCTATTTTGATTTTGATCAGTCGACTATCAAACCCGCAGCTGTGCCCTTGATCGAATTGCACGGCAAATTCCTTGCGGCTCACCCCGCCGTGTCGATCAAGATTGAAGGCAATACGGACGAGCAGGGCGGATCGGAGTACAACCTTGCGCTCGGTCAGAAGCGTGCCGAAGCGGTGCTCAAGGCCCTCAAAATGTATGGGGTGAAGGACGCGCAAATGGAGGCCGTCAGTTTTGGCAAGGAGAAGCCCAAAGCCCCCGGGCATGACGAAGCGGCTTACGTGCAGAACCGGCGTGCTGATTTGGCCTACCCCGGTAAATGAGTCGGCAAAAATTGTCGTGCAGCTTAGGCAAGTGCCAGTGAGTCTTTCAAATACAGGCGGCGGTGAGCGCCGCTGCGCTGCTATCCTTCGCAGATGCTGACATTCAATCTTGGTCCACTCCCCTTATCGATCACGCTGTTCCTGTTGTTGCTGGCGCTGCTGGTTGCTGCGGGGGTGGGCCGTTGGGTCGGGCGGCACCAGCAAACAGGTATCGGCGACACCCTGATCGACATGCTGCTCGCGGCGCTGCTGGTGGCGCGCATCGCCTTCGTCGCCGTCTGGTTTGACACTTACCGCGGCGCACCCTGGAGCATGCTGGACATCCGCGACGGTGGCTTTATACCTTGGACCGGAATGCTGGCTGCCCTGCTGCTGGCCATCTGGCGAGCCTGGCGTCGCCCGCTATTGCGCCAACCGCTGAGCTACGGGTTGCTGGCCGGGGTCCTGGCCGGGGGCGGGCTATTTGGCGCGATACGGATGATGGACAACACGGCGCTGCCCAGCACCTCCTTGACGACGCTGACCGGCGCCTCGACGGACCTCGCTGCATTGGCTCAGGGCAAGCCCCTGATCGTCAATTTGTGGGCCACCTGGTGCCCGCCCTGCCGGCGCGAAATGCCGGTGCTTGCCGCCGCGCAGAAACGTGAAGGCGGCATGCGCTTTGTCTTTGTCAACCAGGGCGAAGACGGGGCGACGGCACAGCGCTATCTTGCCGCAGCCGGACTCGATCTGGCCAACGTGGTGATTGACTCGGGCGCCGGCATGGGCCGCGAAGTCGGCTCCGGGGCCTTGCCCACCACGCTTTTCTACGACACCAACGGACGGCTGGTCGACACCCATCTGGGCGCGCTGTCGACGGCCTCGCTGGAGAGCAAATTGGACCGATTGCGCGCGCTCACCAAGCCCCTTTCCGGGACTGTGCCGGACGGCAAGTGACCGTGCCTTATTGCTGTCTTGCTTGTCTTATGGCGTCACGGAGAGAAAGCCGGATTTTTCAAAATCGACCAGGGCGCCGATGCCGGACACGACAATTCGGCTGTAGGGCAGGATGTCTTGCGCGGTGTAGCCCTTCAATCGCATCGCGACGCCGCATTCATACATTTTCACGCCGCCCTTGACCAGTTCGTCCAGCAGCGCTCGACTGGGGTTTCCTTTCGGATGGGGCGATTTCACTTTTTGCTCGTAGGCTTCGTCGGTCAGCAGAAACTGGGCGCCGTCGGCCCGAAACACCATCACGATGTCATAGTCCTTGCCGGCTTTCATGCCGAGGGCGGTGTATTGGTCGTAGAGATTTTTTGCCGCCAGCACCTGCTTGCTGACGCCGTTGGGAACGGTGTCGGCGTAATTGACCTGTAGCGCCACCTTCAGTTCGGTCTGGTTGACGATCTGTAGGGGCGGCTTGCTGCTTTCCGCCGCTCCGGAGCCGGTTTCGGCGAGAGCAGACGACGACAGGCCTTGCAAGGACAGGAGCAGAAGTCCGGCCATGGCAGTTGCGACCGTGCTCATTTTTTTGTGCATGAAATTTTCTCTGCTTGTGTTGGGTCAGGGCACTGCGATTGCAGAAATGCTGCCTGACACCCCGGGTGGGGCAGGACTTGGGTACGCGCGGGAGCGTTTAAGTTCCCGCAAATTTTCGTTTTGCGCTCATCCCTTGCCGGCGTTCGCCTTGTTCCTGTCCGCCAGGGTGGCAATCAGACCGTCGATCCCTTTGGCATTGATCTCCTGCGCAAACTGGCTGCGATAGGTTTCCACCAGCCACACGCCCATCACGTTCAGGTTGTATATTTTCCAGCCGGCACCCTCACCGGGTGTCTTTTCCAGCCGGTAGTCCAGCGCGATCGGGTCACCACGGCCTTTGATTTCGGTGCGGACCACTACTTCGCGGTCGTCCGTGGCGGCGCGCAGAGGCTTCACGCTGATGCTCAGGTCATTGACCTGGGAGACGGCGCCGGCATAGGTGCGTACCAGCAAGGTCTTGAATTCTTCCTGCAAGCGCTTTTGTTGCTCCGGGCTGACCTGGCGCCAGACCGGCCCCACGGCGGAGGCGGTCATGCGCTTGAAATTCATGTTGGGCATCAGCTTGGCGTCCACCAGCGCCATGATGCGTGCCAGATCGCCGCCCCGGACCAGGGGGTCGGCCTTGACGCTGCTGAGCACTTCGGTCGACAGGCGCCTGATCAGAACGTCTGCCGCTTCATCCTGCGCGCGTGCCGGCAGCGCCAGCAGACTCGATGCTGCAACCAGCAGAGCGAACAGGCGGGCCAATAGATGACGGTTCATGGTTTGCTTCCTTTGCGCCGGCGACTTTTCCGGCTCTTCCTCGGTGCGCGGTTGTCCTTGACAATCCTTTTTCAAACGCTAAATATAATTGTATGCTTATATAATGATTTATGCAAACCAGAACCGCTTTCCCGAAAACAGCAGTCCCCGTGCGGCAACGCTTTCGCGTAGCATACGGGTCAATATCAGCTCTCACCCATATTCCGGCAAGTATCATGAAAACCGCGCACGATCCGGTCACTGCCGTCAAGCCCCGCTTGCGAAACCTGCCAAATTTCGAATAGCGCTTTATTCCGCGAGACGCCTGCCGTGCCAGAAGCATCCATTCAATCCTTCTTCGACCCCGACACTTTTACCGTCACGCACCTGGTTTCGGACCCCGTAACGCGGCGCGCGGCGATCATCGACAGCGTGCTGGACTACGACCCGAAATCGGGCCGTACCTCGCACGCCAGCGCCGACCGGGTCATGGAGCAGGTCCGCCGCGCGGGCTTGACACTGGATTGGCTGCTGGAAACCCATGCCCACGCCGACCATTTTTCCGCCGCGCCCTACCTGAAGCAAGAGCTGGGCGGGCAAATTGCCGCGGGTTGCCACATCCGCGAGGTCCAGGCGGTATTCAAAAAAATCTTCAATGTCAAGGACATGGACACCGAAGGTGCCGAGTTCGACCACCTGTTCGAGGATGGCGAACGGTTCAGGATTGGCGAACTTGAAGTCCGGGTCATGCACACGCCGGGACACACACCGGCCTGTCTGACTTTTATCGTCGGTCAGGATGCCTTCATTGGGGATACTCTGTTCATGCCCGACTATGGCTCGGCGCGTTGTGACTTCCCCGGCGGCGATGCCGGCACGCTGTACCGTTCGATCAAAAAGATACTCGCGCTGGCACCCGACACGCGGCTGCATTTGTGCCACGACTATCCGCCGGCAACGCGCGGACCGGCCTGGGTTGCCAGTGTGGCCGAGCAGCGTGAAGAGAATATTCATCTCCGCGATGGCATTAGCGAAGCAGAGTTTGTCGCCCTGCGCAACGCGCGCGACCGGGCGCTGGCCATGCCAACGCTGATGCTGCCCGCGGTGCAGGTCAATCTGCGTGCTGGCCGGCTGCCGGCCGCGGAGGACAATGGCGTCAGTTACCTGAAGATTCCGATCAACCTCATCTGACTGCCGCTCCATGCATGCCATCACTCTCGCTATTGCACTGGGCGCCGTCATCGGGCTGGTGATGGCCTTGACGGGCGCCGGCGGCGGCGTGTTGGCCACGCCGCTGCTGGTGTTTGGTCTGCAACTGCCGGTGCAGCAGGCGGCGCCGGTAGGTTTGCTGGCGGTCGGTCTGGCCGCCGCCTTGGGGGCGGCGCTGGGCCTGCGCCAGGGCATCGTGCGTTACCGGGCGGCGGCCTTGATCGGCGCCGCCGGCATGCTGGTGGCACCGCTGGGCGTCTTCCTGGCACAGCGGTTACCGAATCGCCCATTGCTGGCCGCTTTTGCCCTGTTGCTGCTGTACACCGCCTGGCGCATGCTGAAACGTCCGCTGACGCCCGCGCCGCTGTCGCTGACGGTGCTATGCCGTGTCAGCCCGATCGATCACCGCCTGACCTGGACGCGGCCTTGCGCCCGAGCCTTGGCCGGCACCGGCTTGATCGCCGGCGTGCTCAGCGGATTGCTGGGTGTCGGCGGCGGCTTCATCATCATCCCGGCATTGAAGCGCCACACCGATCTGGAGATACGCAGCATCCAGGCTACATCGCTGGCGGTGATTGCACTGGTTTCCCTGAGCGGGGTGGTGACGGCGGCGCTGCACAGTCCGGTGCCCTGGGGCGCGGCATGGCCCTTTGCCGCGGGTGCCGTGCTGGCTTTGCTGGCGGGTCGGCAGTTCGCCCAGCAGCTCGACGCCCGGCGGCTACAGCAGGCGTTCGCCTGGTTCAGCGTGCTGGTGGCGTTGCTGATGCTGGCCAGAGCCCTGGACTGGGTGGCGAACTGAGGCCAGGCGCTGGCCGGCAGACATGATGGCGCAGATTCCAAACTACCTAAACTCGAAGGACGCATGAAGGCTTTTCAAGACTACTACCCGGAGAACGTTTCGCACTGCTACGGCTGCGGTTCAAAAAACTCGCACGGGCACCGGATCAAGACTTTTTGGGACGGCGACGAAACGCTCACCTGGTTCACCCCCGAGCCGTACCACACGGCGATACCGGGCTTCGCTTATGGCGGCCTGATTGCGTCGCTGATCGATTGTCACAGCACCGGAACGGCCGCCGCCGCGATGTACCGCGCCAGTGGGCGCGCGATGGACACGCTGCCGGCGTTTCGCTTCGTCACCGGTTCCCTGCATGTGGACTTTCTCAAACCCACGCCGCTTGCCGGCGCGCTGGAAATCCGGGGCCGCGTCAAGGAAATCAAGGGTCGCAAAGTGATTGTTGAAAGCACCGTGTCGGCCAACGGCGTGGTGACGGCGCGCGGCGAGGTGGTGGCCTTGCAAATGCCCGAGGACTTCGGTGGGTGACAAGGCGCGGCGCCGAGGCGAGCCGGGCTTTGCAACGAAAATACGACTTTGAATCAACAGGATTTGATAGATATCAGTGCAATTTGTACCTATCAGGGTATTTTGGAACCAACTGCGGGTGTTTGATTTTTAACCGCGGCTACAGAACAGCAAAGGATTACGTTTGAACAGCAAGGAAACCGGGCCACGCAAGGTCATCCCGATCGTCCCGCAGGAGGGGCAGGAGGAACTGATCTCCCTCTATGCTTCGCACGAAAAGATCTACCCGCGCAGTGTCTCGGGCCTGTTCGCGAACTGGCGCTGGGGCATGGTCTTTCTGACCCAACTGGTGTTTTACGGCTTGCCCTGGCTGCAGTGGGGGCAGCGCCAGGCCGTCTTGTTTGACCTGGGAGCCAGGCGTTTCTACATCTTCGGTCTGGTGCTCTATCCGCAGGACTTCATCTACCTCACCGGCCTGATGGTCATCTCCGCGCTATCGCTGTTCCTGTTTACGGCGGTCGCCGGACGCCTGTGGTGTGGTTACGCCTGCCCGCAAACGGTGTACACCGAAATCTTCCTCTGGATAGAGCACAAAGTCGAAGGCAACCGCTCGGCCCGCATGCGCCGCGACGCTCTGCCATGGACGCTGGACAAGGCAACGCGCAAAGCAGCCAAGCACCTGCTGTGGGCCAGCGTGGCGCTGTGGACCGGCTTTACCTTTGTCGGCTATTTCACCCCCATCAAGGAACTCGGCGTCGAGTTCCTGCAAATGAGCATGAGCTCTTGGGAAATGTTCTGGACTTTCTTCTACGGCTTTGCCACCTACGGCAACGCCGGCTTCATGCGCGAGCAGGTCTGCAAACACATGTGCCCCTACGCACGCTTCCAGAGCGCCATGTTCGACAAGGACACGTTGATCGTTACCTATGACGTGGAGCGCGGCGAGCCCCGTGGTGCCAGATCGCGCAAGGTCGATGCGCGAGCGCTGAATCTGGGTGCCTGTGTCGACTGCAGCCTGTGCATTCAAGTCTGCCCGACCGGCATCGACATCCGCAAAGGCTTGCAGTACGAGTGCATCGGTTGTGGCGCCTGTGTCGATGTCTGCGACACCGTGATGGACAAGATGGGCTATCCGCGGGGCCTGGTGAAATACTCCACCGACAACGCCATGAAACAGCACTGGACCCAGGCGCAGACGCTGCGCCATGTGCTGCGCCCGCGGGTACTGGTTTACACCACCATTCTGAGCTCGATCGTGATCGCGATGTTCGTCAGTTTGTCGGTGCGCACGCCATTCCGGGTCGACGTGGTGCGGGATCGGGGCGTCATGGCGCGTATCGTGGAGCGCGGTAATATCGAGAACGTGTACCGGCTCCAGATCATGAACGCGACCGAGTCGGCTCAGCGCTACAGAATCAGTGCCAGCGGGTTGCCCGGGCTGAGGGTGACCTCGGAGGACGTAGTGCAGGTGGAGTCGACCCAGTCGCGTTGGGTGGCAGTGCGGGTGCAGGTGCCGTATGAGGCAGCGGTGCCGGGTTCGCACACCATACGCTTTGAGATCGAGGCGTTGGGCGGGCTCGGACAGTTGTCGGAAAAATCGGTGTTTTTGGTTCCACGGTAAGGATTTGTCATGCAGCAAAAACCACTCACCTTGATCACACAGGACATGGAAATATGATGCCGCAACGATTGATGTGGATCGCCTGGCCGGCATTCCTGATGGCCGGGGTTCTTGAAGTGCTGGTGTTCGGGATGGTCGATCCGCAGGATCTGCAGTGGTTTGGCCATCCGCTGGAGCTTTCCCGCCAAGGTGTTTACAGCCTGGCCTTCTTTGTCTTCTGGGGCATTGCGATGCTTTCCAGCGGCCTGACCACCTTGCTGGCGATGTCGCCGTTCGAAGTCAACCGCTGCCCCCTGCCGGCCGGTGAACGCCCGGACGGATGTCCGAGACAAGAGTGTCGCTAATTTTGTTTTGACGAAGTCATCAGGCGGCCGTGCAGCCTTTGCAGCATGCCATGGCGGGTATGCGGGGCTGCATGGCCCGACAACGCGAGCGCCAGCCGCGTCACCAACGAGTGCGTTGGCAACGGCGGAATGTGCAGCGGCGTCAGCAAAACCCACAACGCGACCAGGGCCGTGACAGTCGATCCCATCAGGGTGCGCGGCAGACTGGTGCGGGCCATGGCGGTGACGCTGGCCGCCGCCCCCAGCAGCAGGCCGGCAACCACTTCGGAGACCGAATGGACGCCCACTTCCAGCCGCGACAGGCCGACCATCAGCGCCAGCGCAAAGCCGCCGGCAACGGCCATTTTTTGTCCCCATCGCGGCAAGGGCGCCGCCAGCGTGCCGAGCAGCAGCGGGTAGACGGCGGCAGCGAACATGGCGTGGCCGGAGACGCCGGTGAAGTCGAGTTCGGCACTGCCGATACCCCAGCCGATAAATACCACTTTGCTGGCCGTCGTGAGCAGCGTGGCCAGTACCAGTGAGCCCAGCCAGCAACGGGCCAGGGGCCGGCTATCGGCTCGCCGCGACAGCGCCAGCATGGCCAGCAGGGCCGCCGGCAACAGAATCTGCGATTCCCCCAGGCGGGTCAGCAGATGCCAGAAGGGCTGTAGATGGGAGGCGGCTATCGTCATGGCAGGGCGATCATAAAGGCGTAGCGCCGCAACGTCCCGGTTTCCTACAATAAGGCCATGATATTCCTTGATATGCTGCGCGCCGCCGAGCGCCACAACGGCTCCCTGCTGTGCGTCGGGCTGGACCCTGATCCGGCCAAATTTCCGGCCCGACTGCGTGGCGACAGCAGCCGGATTTACGATTTTTGCGCCGCCGTGGTGGATGCCACGGCGGATCTGGTGATTGCCTTCAAGCCGCAGATTGCCTACTTTGCCGCGCACCGGGCGGAAGACCAGTTGGAGCGTTTGATGGCGCATATGCGCCGTGTCGCGCCCCAGGTGCCTATCATCCTGGACGCCAAGCGCGGCGACATCGGCAGCACCGCCCAGCAGTACGCCATGGAGGCTTTCGAGCGCTACGGCGCGGACGCCGTGACGCTGTCGCCGTTCATGGGTTTTGATTCGGTGCAGCCTTACCTCAAGTACCACGGCAAGGGCGCCTTCCTGTTGTGTCGCACCTCCAATCCCGGCGGTGACGATTTGCAGTCGCAGCGGCTCGCCAGCGTGGCCGGCGCCCCCTTGTTGTACGAGCATGTGGCGCGGCTGGCGCAAGGCCCCTGGAATCTGAATGGCCAGTTGGGGCTGGTGGTGGGCGCCACCTACCCGGCCGAGATTGAACGGGTGAGGGTAGTCGCCCCGACCCTGCCCCTGCTGATCCCCGGCGTCGGCGCCCAGGGTGGTGACGCCCAGGCCACCGTCAAGGCCGGCTGGCGCGCGCTCAAGGGCGAAACGCTGGCGCCCATCATCGTCAACTCGTCGCGCGCCATTCTGTACGCCTCTTCGGGCGACGATTTTGCGCCGGCGGCACGCCTTGAGGCCGTCAAGACCCGCGATCTGCTGCGGGCGGCCCAACAGCAGGCGCTGGGTGAACAGGCCCTAGGTCGCGGCGGCGACTCCCGGCGTCCTGTGGCCGGGTAAATCCGCATGACAAGGCGGCGCTTTGAGCCGACAGTCAAGAGCCTCGCCATTTGCAGGTTCAAGAGAAGGACTCACCATGCCAGAACCCAAGCTGATCCTCGACTATGTTTACGAGCACGAGGCCAATCACCCGGACAAGATCTTCCTGACGCAGCCGGTCGGCCACGGCCAGGTGCTGGACTACAGCTGGGCCCAGACACTGGACCAGGCGCGGCGCATGGCGGCGCATCTGCGCAGCCGCGGTTTCGAGCCGGGCGCCCGCATTGCCCTCCTGACCAAGAACTGCGCGCACTTTTTCATGACCGAGCTGGCGATCTGGATGGCTGGCGGAACCACGGTGGCGATCTTTCCGACCGAGAATGCCGAAACGGTACGCTTCGTGCTGGAGCACAGCGAGGCCAGCCTGCTGTTTGTCGGCAAGCTCGACGTTTGGCCGCAGCAGGCCAGCGGCGTGCCCGCCGGCCTGCCGTGCATCGCCTTGCCGCTGGCACCCGCCACCGACTTCGAAACCTGGGACGCCATCGTCGCCCGCACCGAGCCGCTCACGGGCCGCCCGCAGCGCAAGGCGGACGAGCTGGCGATGCTGATCTACACCTCGGGCTCGACCGGACGGCCCAAGGGCGCCATGATCAGTTTTGGCGCCATCACGCGGGCCGCCGAGGGCATGGCGCAACATATCCGCAACAGCGTCGGCGGCGCCATTGAGGGCCGCACCCTGTCGTACCTGCCGCTGGCGCACAGTTATGAGCGCTCCTGGGTCGAGGCCTCGTCGCTGGTGGATGGCGGCAACCACGTGTTCTTTGCCGAGTCGCTGGACACTTTCCTGGCCGACCTGAACCGGGCCCGCCCGACCACTTTCGCCTCGGTGCCGCGGCTCTGGCTCAAGTTCCAGCAGGGCGTCTTCGCCAAGATGCCACCGAAAAAACTCGATCGCTTGCTGGGCATCCCGATTCTCGGCCGCATCGTTGCGCGCAAGGTGCTCAAGGGCCTGGGGCTGGATCAGGTGCTGCTGGCCGGCAGCGGTTCGGCACCGATCCCGGCCGACCTGATTGCCTGGTACCAGCGGCTCGGGTTGAACCTGCTGGAGGGCTACGGCATGACCGAGGACAACTCGTACTCCTGCGTATCCAGCAAGCAGTTCAACGCGCCCGGTTATGTCGGCGTGCCGCTGCCCGGCGTGCAATTGCGCATCAGCCCGGAAGGCGAGATCCTGATCAAGTCGCCGGGACAGTTCAGTGGCTACTACAAGCAGCCGGAACTGACGGCGGCTTCCTTCACCGAGGATGGTTTCTTCCGCACCGGCGACCTGGGCGAACAGAGGGCCGACGGCTTGCTCAAGATCACCGGCCGCGCCAAGGAACTGTTCAAGACCGCCAAGGGAAAATATGTGGCACCGGCGCCGATCGAGAACCTGCTCAACGCGCACCCGCTGGTGGAGCTGTCCCTGGTCTCCGGTGTCGGCCAGGTGTCGGCCTACGGCATGGTGGTGCTGGCGGAACAGATCCGGCCGCAACTGGCCAACCCGCAGCTCCGCTCCGACGTCGAGAAGCAACTGGGTCAACTGCTGAAGGAGGTCAACCAGCAATTGGCCGAGTACGAACACTTGCGCATGCTGGTGGTCGTATCCGACCCCTGGTCGATAGAAAACGGCAGTCTGACCCCCACCATGAAGATCCGGCGCAGCCGCATCGAAGCCGCCGTCGCCCCGCAGATCGAAGCCTGGTACGCCAGCAGCAGTAGCGTTCACTGGGCCTGACAGGAAACATAACGACATGCAAACACCTCTCCCTGCGCGCCACGGTGGCGACCGCGTCGCCGAGGCGCTGCAAGCGCACGGCGTGCGCTCCATCTTCACCCTCTGCGGCGGCCACATTTCACCGATCCTGAGCGCCTCCAAGGCGCGCGGCATCCGCATCGTCGACGTGCGCGACGAAGCCACCGCCGTCTTTGCCGCCGACGCCAGCGCGCGGCTGCTGGGTCTGCCAGGCGTGGCGGCGGTCACCGCCGGTCCCGGCATCAGCAACACCATCACCGCGCTGAAGAATGCGCAACTGGCGCAGTCGCCGGTGATCCTGATCGGCGGCGCGGCACCGACCGCGCTTCAGGGGCGTGGCGCGCTGCAAGACATCGACCAGCGCCCGCTGGTGGCGCCGCACGTCAAGCTGTTCAAGAAGATCACCCGTGTCTGCGACCTCGGTCCGGCCGTCGATGAAGCCTTCGCGGTGGCGCAGGCCGGCGTGCCGGGGCCGGTGTTCATCGAATGCCCGGTCGATCTGCTGTACGACGAAGTGGCTATCCGCCAGTGGTATGCCGACGCCGCCGGCAAGGGCACGTCGCTGCCGGACCGGCTGCTGCGCTTTTACCTGAACCGCCACGTCAAAAAGATGTTTCATGGCAGTACGGAATATGCCGCGCCGCAGGTGCGGGCGGTGGCGGCGCCGCGTGCCAGCGACGCCAGCCTGCAGGCGGCGCTGGCGGCCCTCGCCAAGGCCCAGCGGCCGCTGCTGGTGATAGGCAGCCAGGCATTGGTCCTTTCAACCGAGGCGCAGCACCTGGCACAGGCCGTGGCCAAGCTTGGGGTGCCGGTTTATTTATCGGGCATGGCACGCGGCCTGTTGGGGCGCGAGCACCCGCTGCAAATGCGCCATCAGCGTCGCCAGGCGCTGCGCGAGGCCGATTGCGTGCTGCTGGCCGGCGTGCCCTGCGATTTCCGGCTGGACTACGGCAAGCACGTGCGACGCAACGCCACCCTGATTGCCGCCAACCGCAGCGCCAAGGATGCGCGCCTGAACCGCAAACCCGACATCGCGGCGATTGGCGATGCCGGTCTGTTCCTGCAGGCGCTGGCGCAAGCCCAGCCGGCCGGCGGCAGCGCGAATTCACGCCTGGCCCCTTGGGTCGCGCAACTGCGCGCTCGCGATGCCCAGCGCGAGCTGGAGATCGACCAGCAGGCCCAGGCCACCGGTGAATTCGTCAATCCGATTGCCCTCTTTCGTGCGCTGGAGCAGGAAGCCGGCGAGAACGCCGTGCTGGTGGCCGACGGCGGCGATTTTGTCGCCACCGCCTCCTATGTGCTGCATCCACGCGCGCCGCTCAGCTGGCTGGACCCGGGTGCCTTCGGCACCCTGGGCGTCGGCGCCGGTTTTGCCCTGGGCGCCGCGCTGGCCGGCCCCGGCAGCGAGGTCTGGATCATCTTTGGCGACGGCGCTTGCGGTTATGGCCTGGTCGAGTTCGACAGCTTTGTGCGCCACGGCATCCCGGTGATCGCGCTGGTCGGCAACGATGCCGGCTGGACCCAGATCGCGCGCGAGCAGGTCAAGATGCTGCACGACGACGTCGCCACCGTGCTGGCCCGCAGCAACTACCATGAGGTGGCTGCCGGCTTTGGCGCCGAAGGCATCCTGGTGCAGCGCATGACGGAAGTGCCGGCCGCCCTGGCGCGTGCCCGGGCGCTGGCGCGCAGCGGCAAGCCGGTGCTGGTCAACGTCTGGCTCGACAAGACCGAGTTTCGCGAGGGTTCGTTGTCGATGTAGGGCCATTGCGCTCCGGCCGGTAACAGATTGCAAGAGCGCAAGTCGGGAGCGACGGGCTCGCTTAGACTCAGATGGCGCGTCTTTTTGTTTTCCCCCTTGCTACCGAGCGATTGCCATGGCCCAAGACCAGATGACAGGGGTGTCCGCACCCGACACCTTTGAACAGACCTTGCCGGGTCTGGCGACCACTGCAACGGCACCCGTGCTGACCGCCACTCTTGCCAGCGCGGCGCTGGCGGCCTGCGGTGGCGGTTCGGGGGCTGGCGGCGCGGCGCCGGCGATTCCTCCGGCTGCCGATTCCGGCACCCCGGCCTCTAACCCCGCCGTGCCCGCCAGCGATGACGAGGCCGCGCGTTTTCTGCTGCAGGCGCAGTTTTCCGCCAGCGACGCCGACATCGCTTCGGTGCGCTCGCTGGGTTACGCCGCCTGGCTGGAGCGTCAGGTGGCACTGCCGCCAGGCCCCAGCGGCTGGGACTGGCTCAACAGCAAGGGCTACGGCGACGTTTTGAATGCCGCCAAGTATTACGACAGCAGTTTCCAGGCCGACTACATGATCTGGAACCAGATCATGACGGCACCGGATACCTTGCGTAAAAGGGTGGCGCTGGCTTTGTCGGAGTATTTTGTGGTGTCGCTCACGGGTCTCAATTTCAACTGGCGCAGCCACGCCATGGCGCACTATTGGGACACCTTGGCGACCCATGCCCTGGGCAACTTCCGCGACCTGCTGGAGGCGGTGACGCTGCATCCGGCCATGGGCGTTTATCTCAGCACCAGAGGCAATAAAAAAGAAGACGCCAGCGGCCGCCAGCCGGATGAAAACTATGCGCGCGAGGTGATGCAGCTTTTCACCATCGGGCTGGTGCAACTCAACATCGACGGCACGCCCAAGCTCGACGCCGACGGCAACAAGCAAGCCACTTACGGCGCCAGCGATGTCAGCAATCTGGCGCGCGTCTTTACCGGCTATGACTTCGACCAGAGCCAGAACGTCAACACCCAGATTGCGCAGACCGGTGGCGGCAGCCGCACGGTCGGCAATACCGCTTTTGCCCGACTGCCCATGTTGCTGACGGCCAGCAATCACTCGACACTGGCCGCCACTTTCCTGGGTACCACCATTGCGGCCAATACAGCCGCCGCGCCCGCTCTGAAGACGGCGCTAGACACCTTGTTCAACCACCCCAATGTGGCCCCCTTCTTTGCCCGCCAGATGATCCAGCGTCTGGTCACCAGCAATCCGAGCCCGGCTTACGTGGCGCGGGTGGCGGCGGTCTTCAACAACAATGGCAGCGGTGTGCGGGGCGATCTGGCGCGTGTTTTCACGGCGATCTTGTTGGACCCGGAAGCGCGCGGGGCGGCCGGTTTGAGCCAGCCCGAATACGGCAAGTTGCGCGAGCCGATGTTGCGCCTGGTGCAATGGGCGCGCAGCTTTGGCGTTACTTCGATCAGCGGCGACTGGAAGATCGGCGACTTGAGCAACCCGGCCACCCAGCTCGGGCAAAGTCCCTTGCGTTCGCCCTCGGTGTTCAATTTTTTCAGACCGGGCTATGTGCCGCCGTCAACTTCCCTGAGCGCGGGCGCGGTGGCGCCTGAATTTCAACTGGTCAGTGAAAGCACGGTGGGCGCTTATCTGAACTTCATGATGGGGGTGATCTCCAATGGCCTGAATTCAGGCGACATCAGCGCGCCTTATGCCACCGAGTTGACCCTGGTCACCGACGCTGCCGCGTTGGTGCGGCGTCTCAATCTTTTACTGTGTGCGGGGCAGTTGTCGGCCGCCACGCAGACGCTGATCGTCAAGGCGCTGAACGCCACAGCGCTGACCCCCACCAGCACCAGCGCCGCCTTGCGCAACCGTATCAGCGCGGCGGTTCTGCTGGTGATGGCTTCGGCCGAGTATCTGGTGCAGAAATAACATTTTTGTGGGACAGACCGCAGCTACGCGAAGCGAGCCAGCTCTGTCCCCAACTGATTAAGGAATCCCATGCATTTGCTGCAACCCCATCTCCATACCCGCCGCGCTTTCCTCAAGCGTTCCGGCCAACTGGCGCTGACCGGCACCGCCTTGCCGCTGGCGCTGAACCTGGCTGCGATCGGCGAGGCGGCGGCCTTCGATGCCACCGACTACAAGGCGCTGGTCTGCGTCTTTCTGTACGGCGGCAACGATTACGCCAACACGGTGGTGACCTACGACGACCCCAGTTACAACCTGTACAACAGCATCCGTGGCGGCGGGGCCGGGCAGACGGCCGGCGGCATCGCCCTGGCCAAGGCCGACCTGGCGGCCACGCTGCTGACACCGACCCAGGCACCTGTCGATGTACTGGGCCAGACGCGCCAGTACGCCCTGCATCCCTCCATGAGCGGCCTGGCCGGTCTGTTCAACGCCGGCCATGCCGCCGTGCAGTTGAACGTCGGGCCGCTGGTGCTGCCACTGACGCGCGCCCAGTACAGCAGCACGAACCGGGCGCTCTACCCCTTGCCACCGCAATTGTTTTCGCACAACGATCAGCAATCAATCTGGCAGTCGTCCTCGCCCGAGGGCTCCACCGTGGGCTGGGGCGGCAATATTGGCGACCTGGCGCTCTCGGGCAACGGCAACGCAACCTTCACCTGCATGTCGGTGACTGGCAATGCGGTCTTTCTCTCGGGCGACACGGCCCTGCAATACCAGGTCAGCACCAGCGGCGCCATCAAGATCACGCCCGCCACCGCCGCCACGGTGTACGGTTCCAGCGCCGTCAGCGGTGCCATGAGCGGCCTGATCCGGCAGGCGCGCACGCACAAGCTGGAGAACGAATACAACCGCGTCACCCAGCGCGCCATGGACGCCGAAACCGCTGTTACCGCCGCGCTGGCACTGACGCCGCCCGGCACCCAGTTTGCCAGCGACAGCCTGGCGCAGCAGCTCAAAATGGTGGCGCGCCTGATCAAGGGCCAGTCGGCGCTGGGCGCCAAGCGCCAGGTGTTCTTTGTGTCCATGGGCGGCTTCGATCTGCACGACAACCTGATCGCCCAGCAGCCGGTGCTGCTGGACCACGTCAGCGCCGCCATGACGGCGTTCTACAACGCCACGGTGGAACTGGGCGTGGCCAATAAAGTGACGGCTTTTACCGCCTCCGACTTTGGCCGCACGCTGACCTCCAATGGCGACGGCTCCGACCATGGCTGGGGCAGCCATCATCTGCTGGTCGGCGGCGCTGTCAAGGGCAAGGCCTTCTACGGTGCGCCACCACCGGTGAGCGTGGGCAACACCGCAGCGCCGCAGGACCAGTGGCACGTCGGGCAGGGTCGCTTGCTGCCCAGCACCGCCGTCGACCAGTACGCCGCAACGCTGGCCAAATGGTTCGGCGTGGCCGACAGCGAGCTGACCGGCATCCTGCCCAACATCGGCCACTTTGGTGGCGCCGGCTACCCGGTGAATCTGGGCTTCATGGCTTGAGTTGTCCGACTGGCTACGAGACCCAATCGGCGCATAGCAGTTCGGCCTGTAGCAGCACGGTCTTGACGGCTTCTTCCTGCAAGTCTGGCGGATAGCCGTATTTGTTCAGGATGCGCTTGACCATCACACGGATCTTGGCGCGGGCGCTCTCCCTCAGCGTCCAGTCGATGGTCACACTCTTGCGCACCTGCGTGATGAGTTCGGTGGCGATGACCTTGAGCTTGTCGTCGCCCATCGCTTCGACCGCGCTCTTGTTGACGGCCAGCGCGTCGTAGAAGGCGATTTCGTCTTCGCTCAGGCCGAGCGCTTCGCCGCGTTTGCTGGCGGTGTCCATTTCCTTGGCCAGCGTGATGAGTTCCTCGATCACTTCCTGCGTCGCGATGGCGCGGTTGTGGTAGGCGTTGAGCGTCTTTCTGAGCTTGTCGCTGAAGAGCTGGCTCTGCACAAAGTTGTGCTTGGTGCGCGCTTTGAGTTCGTCCTTGAGCAGCTTTGCCAGCAACTCGGCGGCGACGTTCTTGTACTTGAGTCCGCGCACCTCGGTCAGGAACTGGTCCGACAGGATGCTGATGTCGGGCTTGGGCAGCCCGGCCGCCGTAAAGACGTCGATCACTTGCCCCTCGGTCGTGATGGCCCTGGACACCAATTGGCGCACCGCGGCTTCGATCTGCTCGGGCGTCTTGCGGCTACCGGTGTTCTGCTTGGCCAGCGCCGCCTGAATCGCCTGGAAAAAACTCACGTCGTCGCGAATGGCCGTGGCCTCATCGCTGGCGGCGCACAGCGCAAAAGCGCGGGAGAGTTCGGTCACCATCGACACGAAGCGCTTTTTGCCCTCCATCTGCGCCAGGATGTGCTCCTGCCCGGCGGGAATCAGTGCCAGGCGCTCCACCGCCTTGCCGGTAGTCCACTTGCCCCAGTTAAAGCCGTGCAGCATGTCGCTGGCGATGCCGTGCTTTTCCAGCATCACGGCGATGGCTTGGCGGGTGTCGTAGGTCGGGTCGCCCTTGCCGCCGCTTTCGGTGTAGTTGGCCAGCGCCTGTTTGAGCTGGTCGGCCAGACCCAGGTAGTCCACCACCAGACCGCCCGGCTTGTCGCGGAAAACACGGTTCACGCGGGCAATCGCCTGCATCAGCCCGTGGCCCTGCATCGGCTTGTCGGCGTACATGGTATGCAGGCAGGGCGCATCGAAGCCGGTCAGCCACATGTCGCGCACGATCACGATGCGAAACGGGTCTTTGCTGTCCTTGAAGCGGTTCGCAAGTTTGCGCCGCTTGTCCTTGTTGCGGATGTGCGGCTGCCACGTCGGGCCGTCGTCGGCACTGCCGGTCATGACGACCTTCACCACGCAAGCTTTGCTCTTCTCGGTCTCAAGGTCGTCGTCCTTGGCGCCGGTCCAGTCCGGGCGCAGTTTGATGAGCGCCTCCAACAGGTCGACGCAGATGCGCCGGCTCATGCAGACCACCATCGCCTTGCCGTCCATCGCCTCGACCCGCTTCTCGAAATGCGCCACCAGGTCGGCGGCGACCAGCGCGACGCGTTTCGGGTCGCCCACCAGTGCCTCCAGCGCGGCCCACTTGGTCTTCAGCTTCTCCTTGCGGGATTGCTCTTCGCCCTCGGTGATCTCGTCAAACGCGGCGTCAATCTTCGGCAGTTCAGCCGCGTTGAGGCCCAGCTTGGCAATGCGGCTCTCGTAGTAAATCGGCACTGTCGCCTTGTCGGCCACGGCGCGCTGAATGTCGTAGATGCTGATGTAGTCGCCAAAGATGGCCCGCGTGTTGGCGTCCGCCTTCTCGATTGGGGTGCCGGTAAAGCCGATGAAGGATGCCTGTGGCAGCGCGTCGCGCAGGTGCCGGGCCAGACCGTCGATCAAGTCGTATTGGCTGCGGTGCGCCTCGTCGGCAATCACGATGATATTGCGCCGCTCGCTCAAGCGCGGCATGCGCTGGCCCTTCTCGGGCAGAAACTTCTGGAGGGTGGTGAAGACCACGCCGCCGCTGGCCACTGCCAGCAGTTCGCGCAGTTGCTCGCGGTTGGCGGCCTGCACCGGCGTCTGGCCCAGGATGTCGGCGCAGCGCTGGAACTGGCCGAACAACTGGTCGTCCAGATCGTTGCGGTCGGTCAGCACCACCAACGTCGGGTTCTCCATGGCGGCATGGCGCACCACCCGTGCCGCGTAGAACAGCATGGAAAAGCTCTTGCCACTGCCCTGGGTGTGCCAGACTACGCCGGCGCGCCGGTCGCCCGGCTTGCCGCCATGCATGCGGCCGGTCCAGTAGCTGCCCTGTTCCTCGTGCAAGACGTCCCGTTCTGTCATACCGCTGGCGCGAACGGTTTCTTGCACCGCCGCGTTGACCGCATGGAACTGGTGGTAGCCGGCAATGATCTTGTGCAGCGCGCCGTTGTCGGGGTCTTCTTCAAACACGATGAAATGCTGCAACAGATCCAGAAAGCGCCGGCGCTCGAACACGCCGCGCACCATCACGTCGAGCTCCAGCGCCGTCTTCGGCGCATCGGTCTCGCCGTCAATCGTGCGCCAGACCTTGAACCATTCCTGATTGGCCGTGAGCGAGCCCATGCGCGCCTGTAGGCCGTCGCTCACCACCAGCACCGCGTTGTAATGCAACAGGCTGGCAATCTCGGCCTTGTAGGTCTGCAATTGCGCGTAGGCGCTCCAGATGGTGGCGTCTTCATCGGCTGCGTTCTTCAGCTCGATCAGACCCAGCGGCAGGCCGTTGACAAACACCACAATGTCCGGGCGCCGGTTGTGCTGGCCCTCGATCACCGTGAACTGGTTCAGCGCCAGCCAGTCGTTGGCAGCCACCGTACAGAAGTCCAGCAGCCGCACATGGTCACCGGCGATGCTGCCGTCAGGCCGCGGGTATTCCACCGCCACGCCGTCACGCAGCAGGCGGTGAAAGACGCGATTCGTCTGCACCAGCGAGGGCGTCGCCACGCGCAGCACTTTGCGCAAGGCGTCATCCCGCGCCTCCTGGGGAATGGTCGGGTTGAGCCGCGCCATGGCATCGCGCAGACGGCCCACCAGCACCACATCCGCAAAAGAATCACGCTCGGCAGCCGGTTCACCGGGCGCAAGCAGTGGAGCGTGCCCGACCGCATAGCCCAGCTCGCCAAACCATTCAAGGGCGGCTTCTTCGACGATGGATTCGTTGAGGAGGCTCATGCAACCAGACCTTGGATATAAGGCTGCATCACGCGCTGAACGCGACAGATGCGGGCGTAGTGGTCGAGCTCGTCCAGGCCGAAGCGCCTTGTTCGCCAAGCCTCTCGCAGCGCCTCCAGTGCGACTTCGATACCGATCTTGTTGCGGTACTTGAAGCAATCGGCAACGGTCTTGGCAACGTTGTAGATGCGAACGGTTTGCCCCTCGATGCGGTGCGACTCCACTCCTGCACTGAGCGCCGCACCGGTAAAGCGCAGCACGCGCAGCGGTGGATATTTCAATGCAGGTCGGCGCGCGCGCCGGTCAAGGGCAATCCAGACCTCAGACGGCAGTTGCGTGCCGATGCCGTGAAACTGCAAGGCGCTCAGCAGGCAGACCGTTGCCTGTGGGACGGTCGCAGCGGCAAGCACCAGACCATGGTGCTCGGTAAAAGTTTGCTCTGGCAATCGATAAACGCCACGGACCACTCGCTCAAGCTGCCCCGCTGCGACCAAGCGGGTCAGCACTTGGCGATGGATGCCCGCTGCCACGATCTCGCGTGCCGTCACCCCTTGGGCGCGGCGGGCGAACCTCAAGGTCTTTTGGGTAGCGGTAGCGGGCGGCATGTGGCGGATAGTAGTCGTTTATAAATTTGTGTCAACGTTTAGCCACACTGGACATCATCACGTCACCCACGAGAGCGCTGACGCAAGCTCAGCTTTGGGCGGTTTGGGTGGCCATCAGTGGCGCAGTTAGACCTTGGGTATTCCGGGCGACTGTTGAGACGGTTTCGGGTATCTGGCCATCAGTCCGCCCAGCATGACGCAGCCCAGCGCGGCGACCACCAGCGCAATGCCGGCCCACTGCCAGGGCGTGACGGCCTCCCCAAGCACCAGCACGCCGGCCGCCAGCCCCACCACCGGGACGCCCAGGCTGAACGGTGCCACGCGGTTGGTGGCATGGCGCTTGAGCAGGCCGGTCCACATGGCATAGGCCCAGATGGTGGCGACCCAGCCCAGGTAGGCCACCGACAGCCAGGAGGTCCAGGGCACGCTGAGCCATTTGGCGCTGCTGCTCCAGGACATCTGGGGCGTTGCCACAGCCGGGTCGAACCACAGGCTCAGCAGCACGAACGGGATGACCGGTACCAGGGAACTCCAGACCAGAAACTGCAGCGGTTCAAAGTGCGGACTGGCTTGCTGGGCCTTGCGCGCCACGATGTTGGAGACCGCCCACATGGCGGCCGCACACAGGTTGAGCACAAAGCCCAGCAGCGTGGTGGTGGCGCTGCCGCCGCCGACGAAGTTCATGCCGAAGCAGGCCAGTCCGGCCGCCGCCAGCAACAGGCCACCGACCAGCGGACGGCTCATTCGCTCGTGCAGCAGGACAAAACCAAACAAGGCGCTGAAGAAGACCTGGGTCTGCATCAGCACCGAGGCCAGTGCCGCCGTCATGCCGACCTTGAGCGCAGTGAACAGCAGGCCGAATTGGCCGACGCCCTGGAACAGACCGTACAGCACAACCCACTTCCAGTGCAACTGGGGCGCGCGGATGAAAAACACCAGCGGCAGGACCGCCAGAGAATAGCGCGCCGCGCCCAACTGGAAGGGCGTGAAATCGTGCAGCGCGTACTTCATCGCCACAAAGTTGGAGCCCCAGATCACAATCACGCCCAAGGCGGCAGCCAAGTCGCGCCCGGACAGACGGGATTCATTCATGGCGGTCTTGCAAAAGCCGCGTCAGATAGCGCCCGGTATGGCTGGCCGGATTGGCGGCCAGGTCTTCCGGCGTGCCGACGCCCACCACCTGGCCGCCGCCGGCGCCGCCTTCGGGCCCCATGTCGATCAGCCAGTCGGCGGTCTTGATGACGTCCAGGTTGTGTTCGATGACGACGATGGTGTTGCCGGCATCGCGCAACTGGTGCAAGACCTTCAGCAACAGGTCAATGTCGGCAAAGTGCAAACCGGTGGTCGGTTCGTCCAGGATGTAGAGCGTGCGCCCGGTGTCGCGCTTGCTGAGTTCCAGCGCCAGCTTGACGCGTTGCGCTTCCCCGCCCGACAGCGTGGTGGCGGCCTGGCCCAGGGTGATGTAGGACAGGCCCACATCCAGCAGCGTGTGCAGCTTGCGCGCAATGGTCGGCAGCGCTTTGAAGAACTCGTAGGCGGCTTCCACCGTCAGGTCCAGGATTTGGGCGATGTTCTTGCCCTTGTACAGCACCTCCAGCGTTTCGCGGTTGTAGCGCTTGCCGGCGCAGACGTCGCAGGGCACGTAGACGTCGGGCAAAAAGTGCATCTCCACTTTCACCATGCCGTCGCCCTGGCAGGCCTCGCAGCGGCCACCCGGCACGTTGAAGGAAAAACGCCCCGGGCCGTAACCGCGTTCGCGCGCCATCGGTACCTCGGCCATCAGTTCCCGAATCGGCGTGAAGAGTCCGGTGTAGGTGGCCGGGTTCGAGCGCGGCGTGCGGCCGATGGGAGACTGGTCGACGTTGATCACCTTGTCGAAGTACTCGATGCCCTCGAGCGCTTCATGCGCCGCCGGCTCATCGTGAGCCCGGTAGAGTGTGCGCGCCACCGCCTTGTACAAGGTGTCATTCACCAGGGTCGATTTGCCGGAACCCGAGACCCCGGTGACGCAGGTGAACAAGCCGACCGGAAACTCGACATCGACACCGCGCAGGTTGTTGCCGGTCGCGTTGACGACGCGCAGGGCTTGCAGCTCACCTTGCGTCGCCAGGTGCGCGGCATGGCGTTCGGCCCAGGCCAGTGCTGCCTTGCTGGGCACCGTCTTTGCGGCCGGTTTCTTCTCCGGCGTGGCCTCAGCGGTGACCGGCAACCAAGCGGTGCGGCGTGCCGGCACGGCGATTTGCAGGGTCTGCGCCAGGTACTGGCCGGTCACCGAAGCGGGGTTGGCCTTGACATCTTCAAAAGTGCCTTGCGCAATCACGCGGCCGCCGTGCACGCCGGCACCCAGACCCATGTCGATCACGTGGTCGGCGGCGCGCATCATGTCTTCGTCGTGCTCCACCACCAGCACGCTGTTGCCGATGTCACGCAGGTGTTTCAGGGTGGCTATCAGGCGTTCGTTGTCGCGCTGGTGCAGACCGATGCTGGGCTCGTCCAGCACGTACATGACACCGGTCAGGCCGGAGCCGATTTGCGAAGCCAGACGGATGCGTTGCGACTCGCCGCCGCTCAAGGTCTCGGCGCTGCGGTCCAGGCTCAGGTAGTTCAGGCCGACGTCGTTCAGGAACTTCAGCCGCAGCCCGATCTCGCGCACCACCTTGCCGGCGATCTCGCCCTTGGCGCCGGACATCTGCAAGCCCTTGAAATAGTCCAGGCTCTCGCGCAAGGTCAGGTGGCTGACCTCGAAGATGGCGCGCGCCTGCTCGCCCTCGCCGATCTTGACGTGGCGCGCTTCGCGCCGGAGCCGGGAGCCGGCGCACTCCAGGCAGGGCTGGGTGCTGCGGTAGCGTGCCAGATCTTCACGCACCATGACCGAGTCGGTTTCGCGGTAACGCCGCTCCATGTTGGGGATGACGCCTTCGAACGGGTGCTTCTTGTTGATTTTCTTGCCGGCGAAGTTGCCCGAATCCATCACATAGCTGAACTTGATTTCTTCCTCGCCCGAACCGTGCAACACGGCTTGTTGCGCCGCGGCGCTGAGCGACTCGAACGGCTGTTCCAGGTCGAACTTGTAATGTTTGGCCAGGCTCTCCAGCAGTGCAAAGTAATAGCCGTTGCGCCGGTCCCAGGCCTTGATGGCGCCGCTGGCCAGGCTCAGGGACGGGAAGGCGACGACCCGCGCCGGGTCGAAGAATTCCTGCGCCCCCAGGCCGTCGCAGCTGGGGCAGGCGCCCATCGGCGAGTTGAAGGAAAACAGGCGCGGTTCCAGCTCGGCGATCGAGTAGCTGCACAGGGGGCAGGCGAACTTGGCGTTGAACAAATGCTCTTGCCCGCCATCGATCTCCAGCGCGATGGCGCGGCCGCCGGCCAGCCGCAGGGCCGCCTCGAAACTCTCGGCCAGACGCTGGCGCAGCTGGTCTTTGGCCTTCGGCTCGGCGTCGCTTCGGACCTTGATGCGGTCGATCACGACATCGATGTCATGTTTTTCCGTCTTCTTGAGTTGCGGCAACTGGTCGAACTCGAACGACTGGCCGTCGACCCGAAAGCGCACATAGCCCTGCGCCTGCATGTCGGCAAAGACCTCCAGAAACTCCCCTTTCTTCTCGCGCGCCAGCGGCGCCAGAATCATCAGCCGGCTGTCCGCCGGCAGGGCCAGCACGCTGTCCACCATCTGGCTCACGGTCTGCGCTTGCAGGGGCAGCTTGTGCTCCGGGCAAAAAGGCGTGCCGGCGCGGGCAAACAGCAGCCGCAGGTAGTCGTGGATCTCGGTCACCGTGCCGACGGTGGAGCGCGGGTTGTGCGAGGTCGCTTTTTGCTCGATCGAGATGGCCGGCGAGAGGCCCTCGATCACGTCCACATCGGGCTTGTCCATCAGTTGCAGGAACTGGCGCGCATAGGTCGAGAGGCTCTCGACGTAGCGGCGCTGGCCTTCGGCGTACAAGGTGTCGAACGCCAGGCTGGACTTGCCCGAACCGCTGAGGCCGGTGATGACCACCAGCCGGTTGCGCGGGATGTCCAGGTCGATGTTCTTCAGGTTGTGCGTGCGCGCACCGCGAATGCTGATAGTTTGCTGTTGCAAGGCCTTGGCCAGGTAGATGCCATCGGCCTGGGGTTCGAGGTGAGGGCTGTCGGTGGGTGAGTTCAAGGTGGAAGGTGCTCGGCGAAACCTGCCATGATAGTCAAATAATGGCCTTTTGGTCGAGCTGGAAGCCGGGGTGGGGTCGGATAGTAGACAATCGGGCCATTTGTCGCCGTGGTCGTTCCCGGTTTTGTCTCTTGGAGAGCCCTGTTTTGTCTAAAGTTGATGTCTCACTGGAGGGGGGAAGCGCTCTTGTCGACAGCAAGATGACGCCGCTGGAACTGCGCGCCAGCTTTTCACTGGCATCCATCTTTGCCCTGCGCATGCTGGGCCTGTTCCTGATACTGCCGGTGTTCGCGATCGAAGCCGGCAAATACCCGGGTGGCGACGATCCGGCCCTGATCGGCTTGACCATGGGTATTTATGGCCTGACGCAAGCCCTGCTGCAATTCCTCTATGGCATCGCCTCCGACCGCTTGGGGCGCAAGCCGGTCATTGTGTTTGGCTTGCTGCTGTTTGCGCTGGGCAGTTTTGTCGCGGCGCTGGCGCCCAGCCTGAACTGGCTGGCGATAGGGCGCGCGGTGCAGGGCGCCGGGGCTGTCTCGGCGGCGGTGACGGCCTTGCTGGCGGACCAGACGCGCGACCAAGTGCGCACCAAATCGATGGCGCTGGTGGGCGCCAGCATCGGGCTGATGTTTGCCCTGTCCCTGGTCATGGCGCCCTTGCTGGTGGCCTATATCGGGCTGGCCGGCCTGTTTGCCATGACCGGTACCCTGGCCCTGCTGGGGGTGGCGGTGGTGATCTGGTGGGTGCCGGCCGAGCCGCTGGAGCACAAGAACCTGCCGCGCGGGCGTTTGCCTGAAGTGTTGCGGCTGGCGGCCTTGCTGCGGCTGAATTTTGGCGTGTTTGTGCTGCACGCGGTGCAACTGGCCATGTGGATGGCGGTGCCCGCCATGCTGGTGCAGGCCGGCTTGGCGCGTGAGCATCACTGGTGGGTTTACCTGCCGGCCGTGCTGGGCTCGTTTGTGGTCATGGGCGGAACCCTGTTCCAACTGGAAAAACGCGGTTATCTGCGCGCTGTGTTCTTGACTTCCATTGGTTTGATGGCCGCGGTGCAATTGGGCTTGCTGCTGACCGTGGGCAGCGCCAGCGTTGCCAGCATGGGGGTCCTGCTGTTTGTATTCTTTTACGGCTTCAATGTGCTGGAGGCGAGCCAGCCCAGCATGGTGTCGCGCATGGCACCTAGCCATGTCCGCGGTGCCGCCATGGGGGTCTACAACACGCTGCAGTCGCTGGGTTTTTTTGCCGGTGGCGTGATGGGTGGCTGGTTGGTCAAGCGCGTCGGCGCCTCAGGCCTGTTTGCCGTTTGCGCCGGGCTGATGCTGCTGTGGCTGCTGGTGGCCTGGCCGATGCGCGCGCCAAAGGCTGGATAATCAAAGCTGAAACCTTGCGGGACAGACCGCAGTTAAGCGAAGCGAACCAGCTCTGTCCTCAACATTTTTACCGAGACTAAAGGGGAAACCATGGCATCCGTTAACAAAGTTATTCTCGTCGGCAACCTGGGGCGCGACCCTGAAGTGCGTTACCTGCCCAGTGGTGACCCGGTCGCCAACATCACGATTGCCACCAGCAGCAAGTACAAGAGCAAGACCGGCGAAATGGTCGAAGAGACCGAGTGGCACCGCGTCACCTTCTTTGGCAAGCTGGCCGAGATCGTTGGTCAGTACCTGAAAAAAGGCCGCCCGGTCTATGTCGAAGGCCGCATCAAGACGCGCAAGTACACCGACAAGGACGGCGTCGAGAAATACGCCACCGACATCATCGCCAACGAGATGCAAATGCTGGGCGGCCGCGAGGGCATGGGTGGCCCGTCCGGCGACGATGAAGGCGCCGACGGCGGCTATTCGCGCCCGGCCCCGGCGTCCCGTCCCGCCGCCTCTGCCGCGCAACGCCCGGCGGCAGCTCCGTCCAAGCCATCCAGTGGCTTTGACGACATGGACGACGATATTCCGTTCTGATACCTTGTGGGACAGACCGCAGCCGCACGAAGTGGGCCAGCTCTGTCCCCAACTAATACCGGGATGTTGGATGTCCACCTTGCGGGACAGACCGCAGCCACACGAAGTGGGCCAGCTCTGTCCCCAACCAATACCGGAATGTTGAGCGCCTGTGGTGGCGCGCCAGGCGTCCGTGGCGTGACGCTTGCTCGCTCGCGGGCGTGGCGGTTCCGGTTTTCCGACTGATCGGTGTCAACTCTGCGAGTGCCTGCCCAAGGCCAACAACACCGCGAATGGGTTCCAGCGCCCCGCCACAGCCACCTGTCACGCTGGGGAAATGCTTGGTTTGCGGTGACACTTCCGAACGACATCAATGACAAGAAACCGCAATGAACTTCTGCTGCTGGCCGGCGATGGCTTGTCTGCCTTCGGAACCTGGATCGACTTCCTGGCGATCCTGACGCTGGCCGCCTACCAGTTTCATGTGTCGTCGTATCAAATGGCGACGGTGAGCGCCGCCGGCGTGCTGCCGGGGATGTTGTTGTCGCCATTCATAGGTCGCCTTTGTGACCGGGGAAATCCACAGAAAGTCCTGCTGGCGTCGATAGTGGCCAGGGTCATCGCTACCGGCGCCATCCTCTTTTGTCACGACTACTTTGTGTTCCTCGCGCTGGTGGGCCTGCGCTCCGTCTTTGCCAGCGTGGCGCCGCCGGCCATCAACGTGCTGGCCGTCAGGTCGGTCGAACCGGCGCGGCGAGCGAGCTTCTACTCGCTCCTGAACGTACTGAACAATTCCGCCAAAGTGCTGGCGCCGGCGATCGGTACGGTTTCCAGTTCGGTGGCGAGCGAGGCTTTTGCGCTGCTCATGTCGCTCACCTTCTCCGCGGCGTCGCTAATTGCGTTTGCCTTCATCCGCCTTGGATCGAAGGAAATTGCGACTGATTCGGCGGGCGGCAGCACGGCATCTGTCGCGACAGCCAGACCCAATCTGACACCGCTGCTGTGGGTTGCGACCACCAGTGCGTTCTTTATTTTCATGGTGAACAACCTGGTTCCGCTGGTGCTCCAGCGCGCGGGTTTTGACAAGGCGTTGCTGGGCTTGCTGGTCAGTTGCTCGGGTGCCGGCAATATCCTTTCGGGGCTGTGGCTGGCCAGGAAGTCGGCCTCCAAGACCTTGCGCGGAGGGATCGGCGAGATGATGTTACCGGCGCTGTTCCAGGCACTTGGATTCGGCCTTATCGGAGTCCTTCTATGGCTCAATCCCGACCCGGTTGCCGTCATCCTGCCGCTCCTGTTCTTCCTGATCGGCACTTTCAGTGCACGTTATGCGATTGCCATGAATGTCCACGTGGCGGCGCATTTTGCCGGTTCGATTGGCCGTGTCTGGGGTGTGCTGCAGGCCTGGCAGAGCGCCATGATCCTGCTCGCGCCCATGCTTGGGGCGGTCGTGCTCGATGCCATGGGGGCGGCGTCGCTGTTCGCGTTTTCCACTGGCACCGCTGTCATTTCCTTCGCGTTGTTTTTTGCACTGAGAGCAATGGGCCTGCCACGGTTGCAAGTGTCCGCGTCAAGCTGATTGACCCCGAAACTTGAGATGACCTCTACCCGCCACGCCCAAGCGCGTGGCTCACCAGCAAGAAATCGCATACGCCGATACACTGCGGCCGAGCTGGTTTTTTGAACGAGCTTGTCTTAACAAACCCATTCTTCAACCCGTAAGGATTTTCATGAAAACAATTGCTGCATTTGTTCTGGCCGCTTCGGCCGCTGCCCTGGCGACGCCCGCGCTGGCCCAGTTTGCCAAGCCGGAAGACGCCATCAAGTACCGCCAGAGCGCGCTGACGGTGATGGCGACGCATTTTGGCCGCCTTGGCGCCATGGTCAACAGCAAGGTTGCGTTCGATGCCAAGGCGGCAGCGGAAAACGCCGCCATCGTTGAGACCATGTCCAAGCTGCCTTGGGCGGCTTTCGGTGAAGGCACCGACAAGGGCGGCAACACCAAGGCTCTGCCCGAAGTCTGGAAAGAACAGGCCAAGTTCAAGGAAGCGTCCGAGAAACTGATGGCCGAAGTGGTCAAACTCAACGCCGCGGCCAAGGTCGGCACGCTGGACAGCCTGAAAGGTGCTTTCGGCAACGTAGGGGCCGCCTGCAAAGGGTGCCATGACAGCTTCAGGGCCAAGTGATTTCGTGATTTGACCGTTAACTGCCTGCGGGGCGGCGCTGTCGGCACGCCGCCCGCGAGCCGACAGGCGTCTGGGCTCCGATGCTTCGCGCTTTTTATTGAGCTATCGCAAGAGACCCAAACACTGGGCCCGGATCCGGCGTGCGATGCGGTGATCAAGGCCGTACCATCGCCAACGTCAAGCGATTCACCAAGGAGCAAGCATGCAAATAGCCGACATCCCTTTCGTGACCACGGACTGGTCAAAAATTGAACCGACGGAACACAAGGGCGAGCGTGGAACCTCGCACTGGCGCACCGGTCAATTTGGCAGCATTCGAGTGCGAATTGTGGAGTACTCCGCGGACTTTCTGATGGACCACTGGTGCTCCAAAGGTCATGTCTTCTATTGTCTTGAAGGCGAGTTTCATGTCGAGCTGGACGATGGGCGCAAGTTCACCCTGACACCAGGCGTCAGCTACCAGGTTGCCGACAACGCGGAAGCGCATCGTCACCATACAACGACCGTCGGCGCGAAGGTGTTTGTGGTCGACTAGGGCCGTTTGCGGCGCTCCGCCGCCTCGGCCAGCGCCATCCCGAAGATAACTGGGCTGGCGGTCATGGCGGGAGCGGCTTGTTGAGGAATGTCAAGTTCCAGCAGCCCTGGCTGGGCCAAAATTCGGGGCTCACTTGTACTGTGGGGGGTATTTATGTATACTCCGGCCAGTATATAAAGGTGTCTCATGAATTCACTTTCCTTTTCCAGTATTTCAAAGCCCGTCCGGGCTGCGCGCCACGCCGTCTTGTACGCGGGCCTGCTTGTGGCCTCCGTCGCCATGGCACAGACCGCTCCGGCGGTGCCGGTCGTGTCGGCCCAGGTCAAGGCCGTGGGCACCGGTTTCGAGCTTGACGGCGTGGTTCAGCCGGTCAAGCAGAGCACCGTCTCGGCGCAGGCGGCCGGGCGCATTGTCACGTTGCTGGTCAAGGCCGGCGACAAGGTGCGCGCCGGTCAGGTGCTGGCCACCATCGACGACCGCGAAGCGCAGACGGGTGTGCAGCGCAGCCAGGCGCAGGTGGCGCAGGCGCAGGCCGAGTTGCGCAATGCGCAGGCCAACTTCGACCGTACCCGCGATTTGCAGGCCAAGGGCTTTGTCAGCGCTGCGGCGCTGGACACCGCCGACTCCCAACTCAAGAGCGCGCTGGCCGGGCGCGATCAGGCCGGCGCCGGCGCAAAACAATCGGCACTGGCGCAGGGCTTTACCCGGGTGCTGGCGCCGTTTGAGGGCTGGGTCTTGCAGACGCAGGTTGAGGCCGGCGATCTGGCGGTGCCCGGCAAACCGCTGCTGACGCTTTATGCGCCGCTGCCGCTACGGGCCGTGGTGCAGGTGCCGGTGTCGCGCTCCGGCGTGGCACGCGCGGCAACCGCGGTAGAGGTCTTGGTGGCAACCGGTGCTGCGCCGGCGCAATGGGTGCGTCCGGTCTCCAGCAGCACCGTGCCGACGGCCGATCCGGTGTCGCAAACCATAGAGTGGCGTCTTGAGTTGCCGGCCGAGACGGCGAAAGTCTTGTTGCCAGGGCAGCAGGTTCGGGTGCGCTTTGTCGGTAAACAGGCTGACCGCATGGTGGTGCCGGCGCAAGCGCTGTTGCGCCGTGGCGAATTGACGGCTGTTTACGTCGTCGCCGGCAAAGGCTTTGCGTTGAAGGCGGTTCGTCTGGGTGCCGAGCATGGTGCCGATGGCGTTGAAGTGGTGGCCGGCCTGACAGCTGGTGACCAGGTGGCGCTGGACCCGGTGAAAGCCGGCCTGGCCGGTGCCCAGCCCGCTGTGGCCAAGTGAGACCGGCATGAAAGACAAATCCAAGATGGGCGTCTCCGGACGCATTGCCGCCGCCTTCCAGGACAACGCGTTGACGCCTTTGCTGGCGCTGGTGGCCTTGCTGCTGGGACTGTTTGCAGTGCTGGTGACGCCGCGCGAGGAAGAGCCGCAGATCAATGTGACGATGGCCAACGTGCTGATCCCGTTTCCGGGGGCCAGCAGCGCCGACGTGCAAAACATGGTGGCCCGACCGGCCGAGCAGGTGCTGAGCCAGATCGCCGGCATTGAACACACCTACTCGGTGGCGCGCCCCGGACTGGCGGTGATGACCGTGCAATTCAAGGTGGGCGTGGCGCGTACCGAGGCCCTGGTGCGGCTCTACGACGTGCTCAACGCGAATCAGGATTGGCTGCCGCGCGACCTGGGCACGCTCAGCCCGATCGTCAAACCCAAGGGCATCGACGATGTTCCGGTGGTGGGTATCACGTTGTCGAGCCGCGACGCCCTGCCGGCGTCCGAGCTGGAACGGGTGGCGCATGCGGTGGAGGCCGAGATCAAGCGCGTGCCGGGAACGCGCGAAGTGCAAACCATTGGCGGGCCCGGTCGGGCCGTGCACGTATGGCTGGACCCGGTCCGCCTGCGTGAGCGCGGCGTTGACCTGGCTGCACTCAAGCAATCGCTGGCGGCCTCCAACTTCGGCATGCCTTCCGGCGCGGTGCTGGACACGGCCGGCAAGACGGCCCAGATGCTCAGCGTCGAGACTGGCGAATTTTTGCGTTCGGCGCAAGATGTGGGCGATCTGGTGGTCGGTGTGGCGAAGGGCTTGCCGGTTTATCTGCGTGAGGTGGCCCGCATCGAGGACGGTGCGCAACTGCCGCAACGCTACGTCTGGTTCACCCCCGGTGGCGCGTCGGCGCAAGCCGGCGGCGTCTACCCGGCGGTGACCCTCAGCGTCACCAAGAAGCCGGGTGAGAATGCGGTGGACGTGTCGCGCGCCGTGCGTGAGCGCATCGCCAGCTTGAGCAACACGGTGATACCGTCCAATATCGAGGCCACCGTCACGCGCGACTACGGCGAAACGGCGGCCGAGAAAGCCAACAAGCTGATTCAGAAGCTGGCTTTTGCCACCGGCTCGGTGATCCTGCTGGTCGGTTTTGCCCTAGGTCGGCGCGAAGCGGTGATCGTTGGCGCGGCCGTCATTTTGACGCTCACCGCCACGCTGTTTGCGTCCTGGGCCTGGGGTTTCACGCTGAACCGCGTGTCCCTGTTCGCGCTCATCTTCTCGATCGGTATTCTGGTCGACGACGCCATTGTGGTGGTCGAGAACATCCACCGGCACCAGCAATTGAGCCCCGGGGCCACGCTCAAGGAGATCATTCCGCGTGCCGTGGACGAGGTCGGCGGCCCCACCATCCTGGCCACCCTGACCGTCATCGCGGCCCTGCTGCCAATGGCTTTTGTGTCCGGTTTGATGGGCCCCTATATGAGCCCGATCCCGATCAACTCCAGTTTGGGAATGGCGATTTCGCTGGCGATTGCCTTCACCGTCACGCCCTGGCTGGCGCTGAAGGTGATGAAGCCGCATGGACATAAGGTGGCTTCCGACGCCGATCATTTGAAGACCAAGGGAATGGGTCCCAAGCTGCAAACGCTGTTCAAAAAAGTCTTGACGCCGTTCCTCACCAGTGGTCGCAAACGCTGGCTGCTGCTGATGGGCATTCTGGCGGCGCTGGCGTTGTCGGTTGGTCTGACGCTGGTGCAGTGGGTGGTCATGAAGATGCTGCCGTTCGACAACAAGAGCGAGTTTCAGGTGGTGGTGGAGATGCCCGCCGGCACGCCGCTGGAAAACACGGCGGCGACGCTGCACGAGCTGGGTGCCTTCCTGGCGCAACAACCCGAAGTGCTGAACCTGCAAGCCTATGCCGGCACCGCTTCGCCCATCACCTTCAACGGTCTGGTGCGCCAGTATTATTTGCGTGCCGAAGCGGAGCAGGGCGACCTCCAGGTGAATCTGGTGGACAAGCACCATCGCGCGGAAAAGAGTCACGTGATTGCCCAGCGCCTGCGCCCGGAACTCGAAAAAATAGGCCAGCGTCACAGCGCCCTCATCAAGGTGGTGGAGGTGCCGCCCGGTCCGCCGGTGATGTCGCCCCTGGTGGCGGAGGTCTATGGCCCGGACGAGGCGGGGCGGCAAAAAGTGGCGGCGCGCGTGGCCAAGGCGTTTACCGATACGCCCGATATCGTTGGTGTCGACACCTCGCTCAAGGAAGATGCGCCACGGGCTTACCTGCGAGTGCGGCGCCAGCGCGCCGAGTCGCTGGGTATTCCTGTGGCCGTGGTGGCGCAGAGCGCGGCCATGGCCTTGTCCGGTGTCGATGCCGCCTACCTGCACGACAGTCAAAGCAAATACCCGGTGCCGGTGCGCCTGCAATTGCCGCAAGCATCGCAGAACGGGCTCGATGCCCTGCTGGCGATTCCGCTGCGCGCCGCCAATGGCCAGATGGTGCCTTTGTCGGAACTGGTCCAGGTCGAGCGCGGCGTGATCGACAAGCCCTTGTTCACCAAGGACTTGCAGGGCGTCAGCTATGTCTTTGGCGATATGGCCGGCAAGCTCGATTCGCCCCTGTACGGTCTCTTTTCGATTCGCGGCAAGCTGGCTCAAGCGGCCTTGCCGGCGGCCGGCGAACTGGGCGAGTACTGGATTCGGCAGCCTTCCGATCCCTACCGCGAGTACGCCATCAAGTGGGATGGCGAGTGGCAGATCACCTATGAAACCTTCCGTGACATGGGCGCCGCCTACGGCGTCGGGCTGATCCTGATCTACCTGCTGGTGGTGGCGCAATTTCGCTCCTACCTGACGCCGCTGGTGATCATGGCGCCGATCCCGTTGACCATCATCGGCGTCATGCCGGGGCATGCCTTGATGGGGGCGCAGTTCACCGCCACTTCCATGATCGGCATGATCGCGCTGGCCGGCATCATCGTGCGCAACTCGATCCTGCTGGTCGACTTTATCGAGTTGCAGGTAGCCCATGGCATGCGCTTCAGGGATGCGGTGGTGCAGTCGGCCGCGGTGCGGGCGCAACCGATTGTCCTGACCGGGCTGGCGGCCATGATAGGCGCCTTCTTCATCCTGGACGACCCGATCTTCAACGGCCTTGCCGTGTCGCTTATTTTCGGCATCCTGGTGTCCACCCTGCTGACGCTGGTGGTCATTCCGGTGCTCTATTTCGCCCTGTACCGGGGGCATATGGGATTCGCGCGCAGACGCGAACGTTTTCACCGGTAAATCAACCCATCCAACTTAAAGCTACAGGAGACAAAAATGGCTCATATCGTCATCATGGGGGCCGGCATAGGCGGCATGCCAGCGGCTTACGAAATGCGGGAAATGCTGCCCCAGGAGCACCGCATCACGGTAGTCAATCGAACCGACTACTTTCAGTTTGTACCCAGCAACCCCTGGGTCGCCGTCGGTTGGCGCGAGCGCGCCGCGGTGACCTTGCCGATTGCACCTTACCTGGCGCGCAAGAAAATTGCTTTCATTGCCAAAGCCGTGACGCATATCGATGCGCCGGGCAACAAGCTGGTCTTTGCCGATGGCGAAACGCTTGACTACGACTATCTGTTGATCGCCACCGGCCCCAAGCTGGCCTTTGACGAGGTGCCCGGCGCCGGCCCGTTCAAATCCGGCGGTGGCGGCTTCAGCCACTCGATCTGTCATGTCGATCACGCCCAGGAATTTTTTACCGACTACCAGGAGTTTTTGAAGAATCCGGGTCCGCTGGTGATTGGTGCGATGCCAGGTGCCAGCTGCTTTGGTCCGGCTTATGAATTTGCCTTCATTCTGGACACCGACTTGCGCCGGCGCAAATTGCGCAACAAGGTGCCGATGACGTTTGTCACCAGCGAGCCCTACATCGGCCATCTGGGTTTGGGCGGCGTCGGCGACAGCAAGTCGATGCTGGAGTCCGAGCTGCGCGGGCGCGACATGAAATGGATTACCAACGCCAAGACGACGCGGGTCGAGGCCGGCAAGATGTTTGTCAGCCAGCTCGATGATCTGGGCAATGTCTACAAGGAGCACGAACTGGGCTTCAAGCTGTCCATGATGTTGCCGGCTTTCAAGGGCGTCGACGCGGTTGCCGCGGTGCCCAACCTGTGCAATCCGCGCGGCATGGTCATCATTGACGAGTTCCAGCGCAGCAAGGCCTACCGCAACATCTACTCGGCCGGCGTCTGTGTGGCCATTCCCCCGGTCGAGGTCACGCCGGTACCCACCGGCACGCCCAAGACGGGCTACATGATCGAAAGCATGATGACCGCCATTTGCCACAACATCGCGGATGACCTGATGGGCAAACCGGCCACCGCCAAAGGCACCTGGAATGCTGTTTGCCTGGCTGACATGGGTGACACCGGTGCGGCCTTTGTCGCCTTGCCGCAGATTCCCCCACGCAATGTGAACTGGTTCAAAAAGGGCAAATGGGTGCACCTGGCCAAGATCGCGTACGAGAAATATTTCATGCGCAAACTCAAACAAGGCACCTCCGAGCCCATCTACGAAAAATACGTGATGGGCATGTTGGGCATCAACCGTCTTCACAAGTAAGTTTTTTTTATCTCAAGGAGTAATCACCATGTCTGTTCAACGTTTCATTTTTGTTTTTGCCGGCCTCTTCGTCATGATTTCACTGGCGCTGGGGGTCGAGGGAAGTCCCTTCTTCGTCAGCAAATGGGCGCTCGCCTTTACCGCTTTTGTCGGGGTCAATCTGTTTCAGTCGGGCTTCACCAATTTCTGTCCGCTGGGCATCATCCTGAAAAAACTGGGTGTGCCGGAAGCCAAAATCGGCTGCGCCAACTGAGACCGGGATCATCCCGCCTTGATTCACTGGGCCTAAGGAGTTTTCATGAGTGAGACCCGTATTCACGTTCAGCTGAGGCAACAGCAGAACTACCAGTTCGAGATTGACTTTGGCGCTGGCATTGCGCTGCTGATGGGTGACGAGCCGGCGCCGTTGGGCGCCGGGCAAGGTCCGTCGCCGGTGCAACTGCTGGCGGCGGCGGTGGGCAATTGCCTGTCCGATTCCCTGCTGTTTGCCTTGCGCAAATTCAAGCAGGCGCCGGAGCCGATCCAGTGCGACGTGCAAGCTGAAGTCGGCCGCAATGCCGAGGGGCGCTTGCGCGTGCTGCAAATCAAGGCGGTGTTGACGCTGGGTGTGCCGGCCGCCGCGCTGGCGCAACTGGAGCGGGTGCTCCAGCAGTTTGAAGCCTTCTGCACGGTGACGCAGAGTGTCGGGCAGGGCATCCCGGTGCAGATCGAAGTGCTCGATGCGTTGGGTGTTCGATTGAAATAATTGGCTGCTTGCAAGGAAATACCATGACCGCTTTGACTGATGCCACCGCCCGCACCGAGGTGCTCAATCGCCTTCGGCGCGCCGAGGGGCAGATCCGCGGGCTGCAGCGCATGATCGAGGAGGGCGAGGAATGTCTCAAGATCGGGCAGCAGTTCTCGGCCGTGCGCAAAGCACTGGACAGCACCTATTTGCGCATGACCATGTGCTTTATGGAGCAGGAACTGGAAGCCTGCATGCAGCCCGACGAAAAACAGAAGACGGGTTTGGAGGGCATGCTCAAGGACATGGAAACCCTGCTGGCCCGCATGGGCTGAAGCGCATCAATTCGGCGCTGCCAATTCCGTCATTGCGGCCCCGGATCAGAGCCTGCCCCGGGCTTGATCCGGGGTCCGGGGTTTCAGCACCCGCAATCCATGGAGGCGATGACACCACCGCCCAGGCACACGTCGCCGTCGTACAGGACGGCCGACTGGCCCGGTGTCACAGCCCATTGCGGCTCTGGAAAAGTTAGCTTGAACGCGTCGCCGGCGCCCTCCTCCAGGGTGCAGGCAGCGTCCGTCTGACGGTATCTGGTTTTGGCCCAGAACAGGCCCGCCGCCGGCGCTGTGCCGGCAACCCAGCTGGCGTCTTGTGCGCTCAAGGCGCGGGACTGGAGCCAGGGGTGTTCATGCCCTTGCACCACCCACAAGGTGTTTTTTTCAAGATCCTTGCGCGCGACAAACCACGGGGCATGCTCGCCGCCACCTCTTTGTGCCCCCTTGGCCTTGATACCTCCAATGCCCAAGCCCTGGCGCTGCCCCAGGGTGTAAAAACTCAGACCCACGTGCTGGCCCAGGGTGCGGCCTTTTTCGTCCTTGATCGGCCCCGGCTCCTTGGCGATATAGCGGTTCAGAAACTCGCGGAATGGCCGCTCGCCAATGAAGCAGATGCCGGTGGAGTCTTTCTTTTTGGCGTTCGGCAAGCCGATCTCCAGGGCCATGCGGCGCACCTCGGTCTTGTGCAATTCGCCGATCGGAAAGAGGGTTTTGGAAAGCTGCGTCTGGTTCAGCCGGTGCAGGAAATAGCTCTGGTCCTTGGACGGGTCCAGGCCCTTGAGCAACTCGTGTTTTTGCGTTGCCGGGTTCAGCCGTACGCGGGCGTAATGCCCGGTCGCGATGCGCTGGGCGCCCAGGCGCAGCGCATGGTCCAGAAAAGCCTTGAATTTGATCTCGGCGTTGCACAGGATGTCCGGATTGGGCGTGCGGCCGCTGCTGTACTCGCGCAGGAATTCGGCAAAGACACGGTCCCTGTACTCAGCGGCAAAGTTGACGTGCTCCAGCTCGATGCCGATCACGTCGGCGACGGCGGCGGCGTCCACGAAGTCGATGTTGGAGGAGCAATACTCGGAATCGTCATCGCCTTCCCAGTTCTTCATGAAAATCCCGATCACCTCATAGCCTTGCTGTTTCAGCAGCCAGGCCGTCACCGCCGAGTCGACGCCACCGCTCAAACCGACCACCACCCGTTGCCCAATGTGTTGCTTGTCCATAGATGTGCGATTATCCCAGCCATGCGCCAGCTTCGTCATTGACAATCCCGCCATGGAACTTCGCCAACTCAAATATTTTGTCCGCGTGGTCGAACTCGGCGGCATGAGTCGCGCGGCGCTGGACCTGGATCTGGTTCAGTCGACCTTGAGCCAGCAGATCAGCCGGCTGGAGAGCGAGCTCTCGACCCGCCTGCTGCAACGCAGCAGCAAGGGGGTGCTGCCGACCGAGGCCGGTCTGGCATTTTTCCGCGAGGCCCAATTGACTTTGCGCCACGCCGAGCAGGCGGCGCGCGCCGCCCAGCAGGCGCGCCTGACCGGCACGGTCAGCGTGGGTCTGGCATCCACCACCGCTTCGGTGCTGGGCCTGCCCCTGATGCAGGCCATGCGCGAGCGCTATCCTGATGTGCGCCTGCACATGGTGGAGAGCATGTCGGGCCATCTGAGCGCCATGCTGAATGCGCGCCAGCTCGATCTGGCGGTGCTGTTTGATGCCGGTGCCGCCCGCCGCTGGAGCGTGCTACCGCTGCTGGAAGAAAAACTATTCCTGATTCGCGCGATGCCGCCACAGCCAGAAGCGACGCGCGCCCGCGCCGGCAACCTGCGCATGGCGCACTTGAAGGGGTTGCCGCTGATTTTGCCGACCGGCGCGCACGGCCTGCGCAGTACGCTGGACACCGCTTTTGCGCGCGCCAAATTCAAGCCCCGACTGGTGGCCGAGATCGATTCACTGGCCTTGTCGATGGATCTGGTGAGCGCTGGTCTCGGTAGCACCGTGCAGCCGTGGGCGGCGCTGGGACGCATCGCCGATGCGGCGCAACGTTTTCAATGGCTGGAGATTGCCGATGCCCAAGTCAGCCGCGGCAACGCGCTGTGCAGTTTGTCGGACGACGAACTTTCTCCGGCGGCCTTGGCGACGCGGGTGGTGCTGGCCGACTGCGCGCGCGAGTTGGTGCGCTCGGGGCAGTGGCTTGGTGCCAGACTGATCCATCACGATTTGTGATGGCCCCATCGCCCAGCGGGGCTGGCGCAATGCAGGTGCCTGCCCTACATTGCGAATATTCGAATTGACGATGAGGTGGCTGTGAGTCCGGATGTGCTGGTGATTGGCGGTGGCAACGCAGCCCTGTGCGCGGCCCTGATGGCGCGCGAGGCCGGTGCCTCGGTGCTGCTGCTGGAAGCGGCGCCGCGCGAGTGGCGCGGCGGCAATTCGGCGCACACGCGCAATCTGCGCTGCATGCACGAGGCGCCGCAGGATGTGCTGACCGAGGCCTACCCGGAAGAGGAGTACTGGCAGGACTTGCTGAAAGTCACCGGCGGCCAGACCGACGAAGCGCTGGCGCGCCTGACGATCCGGGCCTCCGGCAATTGCCGCGACTGGATGCGCCGCCACGGCGTGCATTTTCAGCCGTCGCTGTCAGGTACCCTGCACTTGTCGCGCACCAATGCTTTTTTCATGGGTGGCGGCAAGGCACTGGTCAACGCCTATTACCGCAGCGCGGAGAAACTCGGCGTTCAGGTCCGCTACCAAGCAACGGTAGATCGCCTGGACATTCGCAATGGTCGATTTGTGGCGGCCTACATTGGCGATGAGCGCGTCGAGGCCAAAGCCTGCGTGCTGGCCGCCGGTGGCTTCGAGTCAAACCTTCAGTGGCTGCGCCAGGCCTGGGGTGAAAACGAGCGCGGCGAATGGCCGGCAGACAATTTTTTGATCCGCGGCACGCGCTTCAACCAGGGCGTACTGCTCAAGCACTTGCTGGCGGCCGGGGCCGACACTGTGGGCGATGCTACGCAAGCCCATATGGTGGCGATCGACGCCCGAGCCCCCTTGTATGACGGTGGCATCTGCACCCGCATCGACTGCGTCTCGCTGGGGGTGGTACTGAACCGCGAAGGCCAGCGTTTCTACGATGAAGGTGAAGATTTCTGGCCCAAGCGCTACGCCATCTGGGGTCGGCTGGTGGCGCAGCAGCCGGGCCAAGTGGGCTACTCCATCATCGACGCCAAGGCCGTGGGCCGCTTTATGCCGCCGGTATTTCCGGGCGTGAGGGCGGACACCCTGCCCGAACTGGCGCAGCTACTGGGCCTGAATGTGCCGACCTTCATGCAAACCTTCAACGACTACAACAAGGCCTGCCAGGTCGGCACTTTCGACCATACCGTGCTTGACGATTGCCATACCGTTGGCCTGACACCGGCCAAGACGCACTGGGCGCGCCCCATCGACACGGCACCGTTTTATGGCTACGCGCTCAAGCCTGGCGTCACCTTTACCTACCTTGGTCTGAAAGTCAACGACCGGGCCGCGGTGCACTTTGGCGGCCGGCCCAGCGACAACCTGTTTGTGGCCGGTGAAATGATGGCCGGCAATGTGCTGGGCAAGGGTTATACGGCCGGCGTCGGCATGTCCATAGGAACGGCGTTTGGCCGCATTGCCGGTACCCAGGCAGCCCGGGCTGCCTTGAAAGCAGGAGCCCATCATGCAGGCGCTTGAGGCCCTGACCCGTGAGGCACGCGCCCTGGCCCATGCCGAGCCGCTCTTGAGCGCACCCGAGTCGGAGGTGGCGCGGCAATTGCAGATCTGCAATGCCTGCCGCTACTGCGAAGGTTTCTGTGCCGTCTTTCCGGCCATGACGCGGCGCCTTGAATTCGGCAAAGCCGATATTCACTACCTGGCCAACCTGTGTCACAACTGCGGCGCTTGCCTGCATGCCTGTCAGTACGCGCCGCCGCATGAGTTTGCCGTCAACGTGCCGCAGGCAATGGCCCAGGTCAGAGGCCAGACTTACACGGACTATGCCTGGCCGGCAGCACTGGGGTCTCTCTACAAGCGCAACGGCTTGACCTTGGCGCTGGCGCTGGCTGCCGGCTTGTCGCTGTTTTTGCTGCTGGCGCTGGCCTTCAACGGCCCCTTGTTGCAGACACCGTCTTCAGGGAATTTCTACGCGATCTTTCCGCACAAGCTGCTGGTATCTTTATTCGCGCCGGTGTTCTTCTTTGCCGTGTTGGCACTCGGCTTGGGCCTGCGCCGCTTTTGGCGCGATATCACGCCGGGCAGCGCAGCAGCAACGGCGGCCGGCGAGATTTCAGGCGAGGCCGCCATCGAGGCCGGCCTGAACGCCTTGCGCCTGAAATACCTGGATGGCGGCCACGGTGAAGGCTGTAATAACCAGGGCGACGGCTGGACGCTGTGGCGCCGGCGCTTTCATCACCTGACTTTTTATGGCTTCCTGCTGTGCTTTGCTGCCACCGCTGCCGCCACCTGTTACCACTACCTGCTGGGCTGGGACGGACCCTACGACTGGCCCAGCTTGCCCAAACTGCTGGGCGTGTCGGGCGGCATCGGTCTGCTGTTGGGCACAGCGGGCCTGTTCCAGCTCAACCTGCGGCGCCACCCGCTGCATGGCGACGCGGCACAAAAACCGATGGACCGTGGTTTCATGGCTTTGCTGTTTTTCAGCAGCCTGAGCGGTCTGGTGTTGTGGCTGGGGCGTGGCTCGCAGGCCCTGCCGACGCTGCTGGCCGTGCACCTGGGCGTCGTGATGGCGCTGTTTGCCACGCTACCCTACGGCAAGTTCGCGCACGGCATTTTTCGTGGCGCGGCGCTGCTGAAGTGGGCCATTGAGAAACGTCAGCCGGACCGGTTGAAGCTCGGATCAGACTGATTTCAAGCAGCGCTCGATATCATTTTTGACAGCAGATTTTCTGAAAATTCCGAAGGAGACAGCATGGATTTACAACTCAAGGACAAGACCGCTCTTGTCACCGGCGCCAGCACCGGTATTGGCCGCAGCATCGCCATCGCCCTGGCCGCTGAGGGCGTGCGGGTGGCGATCTCGGCGCGCCGCCTCAATCTGCTCGAGCAAGTGGCCAACGAAATCGTGACCTTGGGTGGGCACCGACCGGTGGTGATTGAATCGGATTTGTACGCCGACGATGCGGCGCAGAAACTCACGGCGGCTGCCGTCGCCGGTTTGGGACAGGTGGATATTCTGGTGAACAACGCGGGCGGTTCGCGCAGCTTTACCGAGCTGCATGTCAGTGAAGAGCGCTGGCAGGAGGCGATGACCTTGAACTTTCACCGTCCGCGCCAGATCGCCGATGCCTTGCTGGACCAGATGATGGAACACCAATGGGGTCGCATCATCAATATCACGGGCAAGAGCGAACCGGAGCACGTGAACGGCGCGTTTTGTGCCAAGGCCGGTATCCACAGTTGGGCCAAGGGTTTGAGCCGGATGGTGGGCAAGCACGGCATCACGGTCAATTGCGTGCCGCCCGGGCGCATCCTGTCGGAGCAGATTTTGCGCAACTACACGCCCGAGTACCGCCAATGGCAGTCGGATAACGAAATCCCCGTGGGCCGCTACGGCGAGCCCGAGGAACTGGCCCATCTGGTGTGCTTTCTGGCCTCGCCCCTGGCCAGTTACATTACCGGCACGGTCATCGCCGTCGACGGGGGTTTGCGGAGATACCAATTCTGAGACCTTGCGGGACAGACCAAGGCTACAGGAGCGCAGCGAGTGAGCTTGCTCTGTCCTCAACGCGAACCGGGATGTTGGAGGTCCACCTTGCGGGACAGACCAAGGCTACAGGAGCGCAGCGAGTGAGCTTGCTCTGTCCCCAACTTGAAACTTGATTGTTACTGGAAGGAAAACCCATGAATCCGACTTCTTTCATCCGGCGCCGCCTGCTTCTTGCAGCGGGTGCTGCCGGTCTCGGCGCCACCTGCCTGCCCCTGCATGCGCAGAGCGTCTGGCCGTCCAAGCCGATCCGCTTCGTGGTGCCGTTTGCACCCGGCGGCACCTCCGAAATCGTGGCCCGCTCGGTCGCCGCCGAGTTGTCAAAGCAACTGGGCTACAACGTTTTTGTGGAGAACAAACCGGGTGGTGCCGGCGTCGTTGCCATGCTGGATGTGGTCAAGGCTCCGCCCGACGGGCACACCATTATTTTGGGCCACGTCGGCACGCTGGCGGTCAATCCGTACATGCTCAAGAGCCAGCCGTACGACGTGAACAAGGATTTCATCCCGGTCACCTTGCTGGCCAAGGTGCCCAACGTGTTCGTGGTGCACGCCGACGTGCCGGCGAAGAATTTCCGGGAGTTTGTGGCCTACGTCAAGAAGCATCCGGGTCAGCTCAACTATGGCTCGGCCGGCAATGCCAGCGCCGGGCATCTGGCGATGGAATACCTCAAGCTGGTCACCGGCATGTTCATTACCCACATCCCTTACCGTGGTACCGGACCGCAATTGACCGATCTGCTGGCGGGGCGCACGCAGGCTTCATCGGCCGGTTTGCCGGCACTCTCGGCGCACATCAAGAGCGGTCGACTGCGCGCCATTGCGGTCGGCACCCAGCAGCGCATTTCGCATCTGCCGGATGTACCGACGGTGGCTGAAATGGGGTACAAGGATTTCGAGACTTCGCAGTGGTATGGCCTATTGGCACCGGCCGGCACGCCCCCCGAAATCGTCAAACGCTTGCAGGAAGAATCCCTGAAAGCCCTCCGTTCCAGTGCTGTCACCGAGCGCTTTGCCAACGACAATGCGGTCGGCGGCGGCGGTCCGTCGTCGGAGTTCGCCGCTTTCATCGGCCGTGAGCAAACCATCTGGAGCGATATCGTCAGGCGGGCCCAGATCAAGGCGGATTAGCTACCCTACAGGCTGTAGGAGATTGCCGTTTTATTGATCCACGTCATGCATCACCCGACCGGTCAGGGCGGTAAATTCAGTTAAGCTCTGCGCGCAGTGTCTTCCGCAATGCCTCGCAAGCGAGGAGACACCGTACCAACTGTTGTCAAGAATCAAGCTGAGGAGTCGCTTTATGCAAACTGGCGTACCTGTTGGGACGACATCGGGAACCACCGCTGCCGCCCTTGCCCCCGAGACTGTCAAGTCCCCCCAACGCATCGGCGTGCCGCGCGAGGTATTTCCAGGAGAAAAGCGCGTTGCCACCGTGCCCGAGGTGGTGGAAAAACTGATCAAGCTGGGCTTTTCCGTTGCCATCGAATCGGGGGCCGGTGATGGCGCCAATTTCAGCGATGAAGCCTACCGCGCCGTCGGTGCCACGGTGGTCGCCGACGCGGCCCAGTTGTGGGCCGGTTCCGACATCGTATTCAAGGTATCCGTACCGACGGCGGAAGAAGTCGGCCTGATGCACCAGGGCCAGACCCTGATCACCTTCATCTGGCCGGCGCAGAACCCTGAACTGATGCAGCAGCTCGCGGCGCGCAAGGTCACCGTGCTGGCCATCGACGCGCTGCCGCGCATGCTCTCGCGCGCCCAGAAGATGGACGCGCTGACCTCCCAAGCCGGCGTCGCCGGCTACCGCGCCGTCATCGAGGCCGCCAACGCCTTCGGCCGCTTCTTCAACGGCCAGATCACGGCTGCGGGCAAGGTACAGCCGGCCAAGGTCTTCATCGCTGGCGCCGGCGTGGCCGGCCTGGCAGCCATCGGCACGGCAGCCGGCCTGGGCGCCATCGTGCGTGCCAACGACACGCGTGCCGAAGTGGCCGACCAGGTGGTGTCGCTGGGCGGCGAATTCGTCAAGGTCGATTATGAGGAAGAAGGCGGCGGCGGCGGCGGTTACGCCAAGGTGATGAGCGAGGGCTTCCAGCAGGCCCAGCGCGAGATGTACGCCAAGCAGGCCAAGGAGGTGGACATCATCATCACCACCGCACTGATCCCCGGCAAGCCGGCACCCAGGCTGATCACCGCCGAAATGGTGAAGAGCATGAAGCCCGGCAGCGTGATCGTCGACATGGCGGCCGAGCGGGGCGGTAACTGCGAGCTGACCGAGCCGGGCCAGGTGGTGGTCAAGCACGGCGTGACCATCGTCGGCTACACCGATCTGACGAGCCGGCTGGCGAAGCAGTCCTCGACGCTCTACGCGACCAACCTGTTCCGGCTCTCCGAGGAACTTTGCAAGACCAAGGACGGCATCATCAACGTCAACATGGAAGACGATGCCATCCGCGGTCTGACGGTCATCAAGGAAGGCAACATCACCTGGCCAGCACCGGCGCCCAAACTGCCCGCGGCAGCCACCGCCAAGCCCGCTGCGGCCCCGGTACCCCAGGCCAAGAAAGGCCATGGCCACGGCGCCGCCAGTGAGCCCATGGCGGGCAGCAAACTGGCCATCATGTTCGGTGTCGCGGCCGCCTTGTTCTGGTTTGTCGGCGCCAATGCGCCGGGGGCCTTCCTGGCCCACTTCACGGTCTTCGTGCTGGCCTGCTTCGTTGGTTACATGGTGGTCTGGAATGTGACACCGGCGCTGCATACACCGCTGATGAGCGTGACCAATGCGATCAGCAGCATCATTGCGATTGGCGCCCTGGTGCAGATCGCACCGCCGTTGACCGGGACCTTGCCGCCCAACGAGGCGATACGCTGGCTGGCGGTGGTTGGCATTGTGCTCACCGCAGTCAATATGTTCGGCGGCTTCGCCGTCACCCAGCGCATGCTGGCAATGTTCCGCAAATAAGGGAGGCAAATCATGAATGCAAATCTCGCAACTGCCTCCTATATCGGAGCAACGATTCTTTTCATCCTGAGTCTGGGTGGCCTGTCCAATCCCGAGACCTCACGGCGCGGCAACCTTTACGGCATGATAGGCATGACTATCGCCGTGCTGGCAACGGTCTTTGGCCCGCGCGTGACAGCGGCCGGCATCCCGTGGATCATTGGTGCCATGGTGGTCGGCGGCGGCGTCGGGCTCTACGCGGCACGGGTCGTCAAGATGACACAAATGCCTGAGCTGGTCGCACTGATGCACAGCCTGGTCGGCCTGGCCGCCTGCCTGGTCGGCTTTGCCAGCTATATCGACACCTCCGTTCCCATGGCCGGTGCCGAAAAATCGATTCACGAAATCGAGATCTACGTCGGCATCCTGATCGGTGCCATCACGTTCTCCGGTTCCTTGATCGCTTTCGGCAAGCTCAATGGCAAGATCGGCGGCTCGCCGATGTTGCTGCCGGGACGCCACTGGATGAATCTGGCCGGTCTGCTGATCGTGATCTGGTTCGGTGGCAGCTTCATCAGCGCGCACTCCATCAGCGATGGCATGACGCCGCTGATTGTGATGACGGTGATCGCCCTGCTGTTTGGCATTCACATGGTGATGGCCATTGGCGGTGCCGATATGCCGGTGGTGGTCTCCATGCTCAACAGCTATTCTGGTTGGGCCGCGGCCGCGACCGGCTTCATGCTGTCAAATGACCTGCTGATCGTCATTGGTGCCTTGGTCGGTTCCAGCGGCGCCATTCTTTCCTACATCATGTGCCGGGCCATGAACCGCAGCTTCATCAGCGTCATCGCCGGCGGCTTTGGCACCGGTGGCGGCACGCCCGCACCCAAAGGTGACGCGGCACAACCGGCCGGCGAAGTGGTGCCCATCAGCAGTGTGGAGACTGCGGAACTGCTGCGCGAAGCCAAGAGCGTGATCATTGTTCCGGGTTATGGCATGGCGGTGGCGCAAGCCCAGCACACGGTGTTCGAGATCACCAAGCTGTTGCGTGCCAAGGGCGTCAACATCCGCTTCGGCATTCACCCGGTGGCCGGGCGCATGCCAGGCCACATGAATGTGTTGCTGGCCGAAGCCAAGGTGCCTTACGACATCGTGATGGAAATGGACGAATTGAACGACGATTTCCCGAGCACCGATGTGGCGATGGTGATTGGCGCCAACGACATCGTCAACCCCGGTGCGCAGGACGATCCGAGCAGCCCGATCGCCGGCATGCCGGTGCTGGAAGTCTGGAAGGCCAAGACCTCCATCGTCATGAAGCGCAGCATGGCCTCGGGCTATGCCGGTGTCGACAACCCGCTGTTCTACAAAGAGAACAACCGCATGCTGTTTGGCGACGCCAAGAAAATGCTGGATGAGGTACTGACAGCGTTGAAAGCCTGAGACCTTGCGGGACAGACCGCAGCTACGCGCAGCGAGCCAGCTCTGTCCTCAACATTTCAAGGAGCCGGCCCTACCCCCGGCACTTCAAGGTATCGATTGCAGCGCAGATCCGCAAGGAACTGCGCTGCATCTGCTTTGGTGCCGCGCTGCCGTGTATCCCGCAGCCTCCGACGGTTAGGGAAAACACAAGTAAAAAAGGACGCAATAAGAGGCAAAATGCTCAGTTGCGTCACAGGCCCACACCTTTGCGCGACTGACCGTGGCAGCGAAGCTGTGGGCTTCGTCCTTAACTGATTTGGAGGCAGGCATGACAGATCGTATTTGGCTGAAGAGTTATCCGCCAGGGGTACCCGCTGACTTGGATACTTCGCAGTATTCTTCCCTGGTGGCTTTGATGGAGGAGAGCTTCCAGAAGTACGCCAGTCGAACCGCTTACAGTTTCATGGGCAGGGATGTGACTTACGGGCAAACCGACGAACTCAGTCGGGCCTTTGCCGTCTACTTGCAAAGCCTGGGTTTGGGCAAGGGTGATCGGGTGGCGATCATGATGCCCAATGTGCCCCAGTACCCGGTGGCGGTGGCCGCCATTCTGCGTGCCGGCTATGTGGTGGTGAATGTCAATCCGCTGTATACGCCGCGCGAGCTGGAGCATCAACTCAAGGATTCCGGCTCGAAAGCCATTGTCATCATCGAGAATTTTGCCGCCACGCTTGAAAAATGCCTGGCCAGCACGCCGGTCAAGCACGTGGTGCTGTGCGCGATGGGCGACCAGTTGGGGTTTTTGAAAGGGGCACTGGTCAACTACGTGGTGCGCAACGTCAAGAAGATGGTTCCGTCCTACAGTCTGCCGGGCGCCGTGCGCTTCAACGAGGCCGTGGCCCGTGGCACGCGCGGCTCGATCAAAACGGTGGCCGTCAAGTCCGACGATGTGGCCGTGCTGCAGTACACCGGCGGCACCACCGGCGTCTCGAAAGGCGCGGTGCTGTTGCATCGCAACGTGATCGCCAATGTGCTGCAATCCGAGGCCTGGAATCAGCCGGTCACGAAACTGGTGCCGGCGAATGAACAGCTGACCACCGTTTGCGCCTTGCCGCTGTACCACATCTTTGCTTTTACGGTGGGCATGATGCTGTCCATGCGCACTGGCGGCAAGCTGATTCTGATTCCCAATCCGCGTGATTTGCCGGCGGTTCTGAAGGAACTGTCCAAGCACGTCATCCACAGTTTCCCGGCCGTCAACACCTTGTTCAATGGCTTGGCCAATCACCCGGATTTCAACACCGTTGACTGGAGCCATCTCAAGGTCTCGGTCGGTGGCGGTACCGCGGTTCAAAGTGCCGTCGCCAAACTGTGGTTCGAGAAAACCGGCTGCCCCATTTGCGAGGGTTATGGCCTGTCCGAGACCTCGCCGTCGGCCAGTTGCAACCCGGTGACGGCCAAGGAATATACCGGCACCATTGGCGTGCCCTTGCCCAGCACCTACATGAAGTTGCTGGATGACGAGGGACATGAGGTTGCTCTCGGCCAATCCGGCGAGATTGCCATCAAAGGTCCGCAGGTGATGGCCGGCTACTGGCAACGGCCGGATGAAACCGCCAAAGTCATGACGGCCGACGGCTTCTTCAAGTCGGGCGACATCGGGGTGATGGACGAGCGTGGATTTTTCAAGATCGTGGACCGCAAGAAGGACATGATTCTGGTCAGTGGCTTCAATGTCTTTCCGACCGAACTGGAAGATGTGGTGTCCCAATTGGACGGGGTGCTGGAGTGCGCTTGCGTGGGGGTGCCGGACGCCAAGACCGGTGAAGCCGTCAAGTTGGTGATCGTGAAGAAAAATCCGGACCTGACCGAGGCTCAGATCCGTGCCTACTGCAAGGAAAACCTGACCGGCTACAAGCAGCCCAAACTGGTGGAGTTTCGCGCTGAATTGCCGAAGACACCGGTTGGCAAGATTTTGCGCCGGGAACTGCGGGACAAGACCTGAGCATGAGCAAGGAATTTCAAGCGCCGGTACTGGGTGTCATCGGTGGCAGTGGTGTTTACGATATCGACGGGCTGGTCAACAAACGCTGGGCGCGTGTTGATTCGCCGTTTGGCGAAGCCTCCGATGAACTGTTGTTTGGGGAGCTGGACGGCCAGGCCATGGTATTTTTGCCGCGTCACGGACGCGGTCACCGGATACCGCCCTCCGAGATCAACTTTCGGGCCAATATCGATGCGCTGAAACGCGCTGGCGTGACCGACCTGCTCTCGGTCAGCGCGGTCGGTTCCCTGCGCGCTGATTTGCCGCCCGGCACGTTCGTCATCGTTGACCAGTTCATCGACCGGACCTTTGCCCGCGAAAAGAGTTTCTTTGGCAGCGGACTGGTGGCGCACGTCTCGATGGCACACCCGGTTTGCAGCCGGCTCGGCGACCATCTTGAACTGGCGGCACGCGAGTCGGGAATTCAAGTCGCGCGTGGCGGTACCTACCTGGTCATGGAAGGCCCCCAGTTTTCCAGCCGGGCCGAGTCGGAGCTCTACCGAAGCTGGAACTGCGACGTGATCGGCATGACCAACATGCCGGAAGCCAAGTTGGCGCGGGAAGCGGAGCTTTGTTACGCCACCGTGGCGATGGTGACCGATTTTGACTGCTGGCACCCCGACCATGACGCGGTCACCGTGGAGGCGATCATCAAGGTGCTGCTGGCCAACGCCGAGATGGCGCGCGGCCTGGTCAAGAGAGTGGCACCTCGGCTCCATGCCGACAGCCTGGCAGCCAGCTGTTCCTGTCGCAGCGCACTCCAGCACGCCTTGATCACGGCACCGGAGGCACGCGACCCGGAGCTGATGAAGCGTCTGGCGGCGGTTGCCGGGCGCGTGCTGGGGAACTGATGACACAACACCCTTCCAGCCCGCCCGACAGTGAAAAAGAGCTGCGTCGCAGGATGGTGGAGGCGGCGCAAAAATTGACGGCGCAAGGCCTCAATGGCACAACCTCCGGCAATATCGGGGTTCGCTTGGCACAGTCGTTTCTGGTGACGCCGTCCGGCGTTGCGTCCGACGAGTTGCTGCCCGAGGCGATCGTGGAGATGGATTTTTCGGGTGCCAATCTAGGCCCCGGCAAGCCATCCAGCGAGTGGCGTTTTCACCGTGACATCCTGGCGGCGCGAGCGGAAATCGGCGCCATCGTGCATACGCACTCCCGCTATGCCAGCTCTCTAGCCTGCCTGCGGCGCGACATCCCTGCGTTTCACTACATGATTGCGGTAGCGGGTGGCGACTCGATCCGCTGCGCCCCCTATGCGATCTTTGGCAGCCAGGAGCTCTCGGACCTGGCTTTGCAGGCACTTGAGAACCGCAAGGCCTGTCTGCTGGCCAATCACGGCGTAATTGCGCTGGGGGTCGATTTGGCCGCTGCCCTGGCGCTGGCGTTTGAAGTCGAGTCGCTGTGCCAGCAGTACTGGTGCGCCTCGCAACTGGGCGAGCCGCATCTGCTGTCGGGCCAGCAGATGCAGGCGGTGCTGGAAAGATTCAAGACTTATGGCCGGCGCGGCAAAGATTGACCGACGATGAACCAGACATCCAGAGAAGCTGCGGCAGTGCAGACGCTCAGGTGGCGTGACGCTCACCTCGAAATGATAGACCAGAGGGTGCTGCCGGCGCGCTTCGAGTACCTGCGCTACCACTGCGCGGCAGAGGTTGCCGAAGGCATTCGTTCGATGGTGGTGCGTGGCGCGCCGGCGATCGGTTGCGCTGCTGCCTACGGTGTTGCCTTGGAGGCCTTGTGCCTGCGCCAGGCCAGTCGCGATAGCTTTGACGCCGGCATGGAGGCCGGATTCCAAGTGCTGGCGGCGAGTCGACCGACGGCGGTCAATTTGTTCTGGGCGCTCCAGCGCATGCGCGGTGTGTGGCAAGCCCACCAGGGGCGCAGGGTCGATGAAATCGCCGGCGTCCTGTTGTCCGAGGCGCATGAGATAACGGCACAGGATGTCCGCATCAACCGTGCCATGGGCGCCTACGGTGCCGCTTTGCTGGCGGACGGCGCCCGGGTCCTGACGCACTGCAACGCCGGTGCGTTGGCAACCGCTGGGCATGGCACGGCTTTGGGTGTGATTCGCTCGGCGGTGGAAGCCGGCAAACGTATTTCGGTGATCTCGGATGAAACCCGGCCCTTTCTGCAAGGGGCACGGCTGACCGCCTGGGAGATGGTGCAGGAAAATATTCCGGTGACCCTGATCACCGACAACATGGCGGGCCACCTGATGAGCCGGGGCGACATCGATGCCGTGGTGGTGGGCACCGACCGGGTGGCAGCCAATGGGGACGTGGCGAACAAGATTGGGACCTATATGGTGGCGGTGCTGGCGCAGCGTCACGGCATTCCGTTTTATGTCGCCTGCCCCCTGTCGACCATCGATTTGACGATTCCGGATGGCGCTGCCATTCCGATTGAAGAACGCGCCGCGGCCGAGGTGACCGGATTTCGGGACTGCCAGTGGGCTGCCAGCGGTGTCCGGGTTCGAAATCCCGCTTTCGACGTCACACCGGCCGAGCTGGTCACCGCCTTGATCACGGAAGCAGGCGTTGTGATGCGACCGGATCGGCAAAATATTGCCGCGTTGTTCGCGGCCTGAGTTGACTCACATCTAGAAAATCTTGATGACCTTGTTCTGACTGATGTCGATAAAGCCCACGGTGGCGTCCATCAGGAAGTTGATTTTTGTCGAACAGGTCTGATCGGGGTCGTATTCCAATTATCAAATTGAAATAACGTGCTGCATGGCCGCTTTAAATAACTGAAAGCAGCCCCCATTTGACCTTGAGAGGGGGTGACTGGAACGTTTCACCAGGAGTTTTCTCCAGTCGGCGGCAAAGTCAAATTATGGCATTGCCGGCGCCTTATGGGACGTCTCAAAATGTAACCCCGATCATTCTGTAGGGCTTCAGCGAAAAGGAATTGCTTTTCCCTTCCATCAGGGGCATAGTGAACTCGTCGACAGTGGTTTTTTCAGTTTTTGTTTGTCTGCTGTCTGCAGCTTGCAGGCAGCTTTTTCAACCCCGAGAGCAACAGGAGGCTATTTATGAACTTGACGATCAGCGGTCATCACCTCGAGGTCACCCCGTCCTTGCGCAGTTACGTTACCGGCAAGCTGGATCGGATCGTTCGGCATTTTGACCAGGTGGTCGACGTCAAAGTGCTGCTGACTGTGGAAAAGCAGAAGGAAAAGGAGGGCCGACAGCGAGCCGAGTGCAATATCCATGTCAAAGGCACCGACATGTTTGCCGAGAGTTCACACGCTGATTTGTATGCTGCCGTGGATGAGTTGGTGGACAAACTCGACCGGCAGGTGGTGCGTCATAAAGACCGCCTGCAGGCGCATCATCACGATACCCCCAAGCGACTGATGTAAGGCCGCAAGCCTGAACCGGGTCCAGCGGGCCGCCCCATCGGGCGGCTTTTTTTGCGTCCCAAGCGCTTGAGTGCATAATCTGGCACCAAATTATGAATCGACTTGCGTCCATCCTTTCCCCTGAACAAGTGCTTGTGCAGGTTGATGCCAGCAGCAAAAAAAGAGCTTTTGAAGAGGCTGGCCTGCTGTTCGAAAGACTGCACGGCCTGAGCCGCGCGCTGGTTACCGACAGCCTGTTTTCCAGAGAGCGTCTGGGCTCGACCGGCCTGGGCCATGGCGTTGCGATACCGCATGGGCGCATCAAGGGGCTGAAAGCGCCGATGGCCGCGGTATTTCAACTGGCCAATGCCATTGGCTTCGACGCGCCGGATGAGCAGGCGGTCGGTTTGCTGATTTTTTTGCTGGTGCCCGAGGCGGCGACGCAAAAGCATCTGGAGATCCTGTCGGAGATCGCTGAATTGCTCAGTGATGCAGGTTTGCGGGAAAAACTGGTCAGCAGTGCCAGCGCAGCCGAGTTGCATGGTCTCATCGCCAATTGGAAGTCGGCACTGGCGGCCTGACCGCTGCCGGGTCCGCTGTTCCAGGCCACCGCCTTCATGAAACCCAATGTCGTCAGCGCCAATGTGCTGTTTGAGGAGTTTCGTGGCACCCTGAAGTGGGAATGGGTGGCCGGGCTGGGCGCCTCGGAGCGCCGTTTTGATGAGGGTGCGGTGCTGGCTGCGCGTTCTGGCGCCGATCTGGTTGGGCATCTCAACTATATTCATCCCTATCGGGTACAGATTCTGGGCGAGCGCGAGATTGCCTACCTCACCAACGCCACGCCCGAGGACTGCGCGCGCCGGATTTCCCGTATCGTCACGCTGGAGCCGCCGGTACTGGTGTTGGCGGATGGGCAGGTGGCCCCTGAGGCGCTGTTGTCAATGTGCGAAGGGGCACAAATTCCGATGTTCGCGGCGCAAGGCTCCGCGGCGTTTGTGATCGATGTGCTGCGCGCCTACCTCTCCAAGTATTTTGCCGACCGTTGTTCCATGCATGGCGTGTTCATGGATATTCTGGGTCTGGGCGTGCTGATTACCGGGGAATCGGGCCTGGGCAAAAGCGAGTTGGGACTGGAATTGATCTCGCGCGGCAACGGCCTGGTGGCCGATGATGCGGTCGACCTGTATCGCATCAACCAGGACACCATCGAGGGGCGCTGCCCCGAATTGCTGATCAACCTGCTGGAAGTGCGGGGTATCGGCCTGCTCGACATCCGCTGCATCTTTGGTGAAACCGCGGTGCGGCGCAAGATGAGGCTCAAGCTCATCGTTCATCTGGTGCGCCGGGAAACGCTGGAGCGCGAGTATGAGCGCATCCCCTATGAACCCTTGACGCAGGACGTGCTGGGTGTTCCCGTGCGCAAAGTGGTGATTCAGGTGGTGGCCGGTCGCAATATCGCCGTGCTGGTGGAGGCCGCCGTGCGCAATACCATTCTGCAACTGCGCGGCATCGACACTTACCAGGAGTTTGTCGAGCGCCACCGAAAAGCCATGGACCCGGCCGAGTAAGTTTTTTGGCCGGCGATCCGGGGCGCTTGGGGCCCGCCTTTTTTTGTCACTCGTGCCGTGGGCCGGCCGATCGATTCGGGCACTGGTCCCGGGTGCAGTGGGCGTACAGGCTCAAAGCGTGGTCGGCAATGGTAAAACCCTTGGTCTTGGCGACGGCCTGCTGACGCTTCTCGATTTCGGCATCGTAGAACTCCTCCACCTTGCCGCAATCCAGGCACAGCAGATGGTCGTGGTGTTGCCCCTGATTGAGCTCATAGACGGCCTTGCCGCTTTCAAAATGGCTGCGGCTGAGAATGTCGGCATGCTCGAACTGCGCCAGCACACGGTAGACCGTTGCCAATCCGATGTCGGAGCGGTTTTCCAGCAAGACCCGGAACACATCCTCCGCCGTCATGTGGCGGCGCCGGCTCTGCTGAAAAATTTCCAGTATCTTCAGCCGCGGCACGGTGGCTTTGAGACCAGTGCTTTTGAGTTCATCGGTATTGGTCATGGGGGTCTCTCTCGCATGGCAGCGCACAGCCCGGCGTTCGAGTACAGCCGGTACAATGGCCCGATCATATCGCCACACCCCAACTCATCTCATGTCTGATCTTCAACGTCGTAGTGCCCGTCTGATCCTGCTGGTCGCAGTCAGTGCAAGCTTGCTGGCCTGTGGCAGCCTGGACGGCGCCAGCAACCGCATTGTCAGCTTGGTGACTCCCTACAAAATAGACATTGTGCAAGGCAATTTTGTTTCCAAGGAACAAGCTGCCGCCGTCAAGCCGGGCATGAGTCGCGCGCAGGTGCGCGACATCATGGGAACGCCATTGCTAACCAGTCTTTTCCACGCCGATCGCTGGGACTATGTTTTTACCTTCAAGCGCCAGGGCCTGGAGCCGCAGTCACGCAAAGTGACGGTGTTTTTCAAGGGTGACGTGCTGGACCGCATGGAAGCCGATGCGCTGCCCAGCGAGGCCGATTTTGTGGCCTCGCTCGATTCCGGACGCAAGTCCGCCGTGGTGCCGGTGCTGGAGATGACCGAAGAAAGCCTGAAGCAATTGCCGGCCCCGGTCAAAAAAGCCGATGCCAAACCGCTGCCGCCATTGCCCGCGAGTTACCCGCCGCTGGAACCTTCCAGCCCTTAACCGGTTGCCTCAGGAATGACTGACACCATGACCCATCGCATCGCCATCGCGGGTGCCTTCGGCCGCATGGGGCAGATGCTGATCGAGGCCGTCAGGGCAAGTACTGACTGTCAACTGGTCGGCGCTCTGGACCTTGCCGGCAGTCCCGCCATCGGAACCGACGCCGCGGCGTTTCTTGGCCAGAGCAGCGGCGTGTTGATCACGGCCGATGTGGCCCAGGGGCTGCAAAACGCCGCTGCCTTGATCGATTTCACCCGGCCCGAAGGGACGCTGGCCCATTTGCGGGTTTGTCGTGAACTGGGTGTCAATATGGTGATAGGCACGACCGGATTCAGCGCCGCTCAAAAGGCCGAAATCGCCGCCGCCGCGCAGCACATCGCGATCATGATGGCCCCCAACATGAGCGTCGGCGTCAACGTCACCCTCAAGCTGCTGGAGATGGCGGCCAAGTCCCTGGCCACCGGCTACGACATTGAAATCATCGAAGCCCATCACCGCCACAAAGTCGACGCGCCCTCGGGCACCGCGCTCAAAATGGGCGAGGTGATTGCGGACGCGCTGGGGCGTGACCTGAAGGATTGCGCGGTCTACGCGCGCGAGGGCGTGACCGGTGAGCGCGATCCTTCCTCGATTGGTTTTTCCAGCATTCGGGGCGGCGATATTGTGGGCGACCACACCGTGTTGTTTGCCGGCATCGGCGAGCGCATTGAAATCAGCCACAAATCAAGCAGCCGTGTCAGCTATGCGCAGGGTAGCCTGCGTGCCGCGCGTTTTCTGGGTGGCAAGAAGACCGGCTTGTTCGACATGTTCGATGTGCTCCAACTGAAATGAACGTTGCGCAGTTGTTTCTGCAAGGCGACGCGGTGACGCAAGGCGTGGCGCTGCTGTTGCTGGCCATGTCGGTCGGCAGCTGGGTCGTCATCTTGTGGAAATCATGGTTGCTGCGCCGCGCCGGCAGCGATGTGACGCGTTGCGTGGCCGCTTTCTGGCAGTCGGTCTCGGTGGCCGAAGCGCTGAACAAATTGCAGGCGTTCGATCGCGAGGTGATGGTTGTGCCTATCGTTCTGGCGGCAAAAATTGAAGCCAATGGCACACTGGCCGCGGCCGGCGAAAGGTCGCAGCAGCTGACCCGTGTATTGCGCGATGCCCTGCACGCGGCCCTGGCCAAACTCCAGTACGGCCAGGTCTTGCTGGCGACAGTGGGTGCTACCGCTCCCTTTGTCGGCTTGCTGGGCACCGTATGGGGCATTTACCACGCGCTTATCGGTATTGCCAATGCCGGGCAGGTCACCATCGACAAGATCTCCGGCCCGGTCGGCGAGTCGCTCATCATGACGGCCGCCGGCCTGGCTGTGGCCATTCCAGCGGTGCTGGCCTACAACGTGCTGGGCCGCGTTATTGGGCGCATTGAGGCTGAGCTGGAAGGCTTTGCCCGCGATCTGCGCGAGTTGGCCGCCAGTCGGTCGGACTGGCCGGCCTGAGTCGGAGCCGAGGCGAGATATGTCTTTCGGTCGTCTTGAACGCAGCCAGCGCGCAGCGCCCATGAGCGAGATCAACATGACGCCGCTGGTCGATGTGATGCTGGTGCTGGTGGTGATTTTCATCATCACGGCACCGCTGCTGGGGAGTTCCATCAAGCTCGATCTGCCCCGATCGGAAGCCGCCAAGCCAGGGGAGGCACCGAAATTCGTCACCCTGGTGGTAGACAAATCGGGTCAGGCCTTCCTCAACGACCAGCCGCTGGAGCTGGAGCAACTGGCGCAAAAACTGGCGCAAACGGCGAAGTCCAATCCCGAAACCGAAGTCCAACTGCGTGCCGATGCGGCCGTGCCCTACGGCCGCATCGTGCAAGTCATGGGGACGGCGCAAAAAGCCGGTTTGAGCCGGATTGGTTTTGTGGCGGAGCCCGCCATCAAGCCGGGACTTCCCTGAACCTAAAATCGGCTGATGACGATCTCTTGATCGCCTGAGAGCGAATACCAATGCAAGAAAAATACAACCATCTCGATGTCGAAAAAGCTGCGCACAGCCACTGGAGCGCGGTGGATGCCTACCGCGTGACCGAGGACACTTCCAAGAAGAAGTACTACGCCTGCTCCATGCTGCCCTACCCCAGCGGCAAACTGCACATGGGCCATGTGCGCAACTACACCATCAACGACATGCTGACGCGCTATCTGCGCATGAACGGCTACAACGTGCTGATGCCCATGGGCTGGGACGCTTTCGGCCTGCCGGCCGAGAACGCGGCCCTGAAGAACGGCGTGCCGCCGGCCAAGTGGACCTACGAGAACATCGCCTATATGCGCCAGCAGATGCAGGCCATGGGCCTGGCCATCGACTGGAGCCGTGAGGTCGCGACCTGCGATCCCAGCTATTACAAATGGAACCAGTGGCTGTTTTTGAAGATGCTGGAGAAGGGCATCGCCTACCGCAAGACCCAGGTCGTCAACTGGGACCCGGTGGACCAGACCGTGCTGGCCAACGAGCAGGTGATCGACGGCAAGGGCTGGCGCACCGGTGCCGTGGTGGAAAAGCGCGAGATTCCGGGCTACTACCTGAAGATCACCGACTACGCCCAGGAGCTGCTGGAACACGTGCAGACCGGTTTGCCGGGCTGGCCCGAGCGCGTCAAGCTGATGCAGGAAAACTGGATTGGCAAGAGCGAGGGCGTGCGCTTTGCCTTCCCCCACGAGATCCGGGATGGCAGCGGCAACTTGCTGGACGATGGCCGCATGTACGTCTTTACCACCCGCGCCGACACCATCATGGGCGTCACTTTTTGTGCCGTGGCGCCCGAGCATACGCTGGCCAGCCACGCCGCCCGCGGCAACCCGAAGCTGGCGGCTTTCATCGAGGAGTGCAAAAAAGGCGGCACCACCGAAGCCGAGCTGGCGCTGCGGGAAAAAGAGGGCATGCCGACCGGCTTGTTTGTCAATCATCCGCTGAGCGGGCACAAGATCGAAGTCTGGGTCGGCAACTACGTGCTGATGAGTTATGGCGACGGCGCCGTCATGGGGGTGCCAGCGCACGACGAGCGCGATTTCGCGTTTGCCAAGAAATACGGCATCGACATCGTCGAGGTGATCCTGGTGGATGGCCTGGAATACGACTATGAGCAGTGGCAGGACTGGTATGGCGACAAACAGCGCGGCGTCACCATCAATTCCGACAGCTTCAGCGGCCTGGCCCACCAGGAAGCCGTCAACGCAGTCTGCCACGCCTTGCAGCAGAAGGGCCTGGGCGAGAAAAAAACCACCTGGCGGCTGCGCGACTGGGGTGTCAGCCGGCAGCGCTACTGGGGTACGCCGATTCCCATCATTCACTGTCCGCGGCATGGCGCCGTGCCGGTGCCGGAGCAGGATTTGCCGGTGGTGTTGCCGCAGGACTGCGTGCCCGACGGCTCCGGCAATCCGCTGCTCAAGCACGAGGGTTTTCATGCCGGTGTGGTGTGTCCGATTTGCGGCGTTAGCGCGCGGCGCGAGACCGACACCATGGACACTTTCGTCGACAGCTCGTGGTACTACATGCGCTACTGCGACCCGAAGAACGACCAGGCCATGGTGGCCGACGGTGCCGCCTACTGGATGCCGATGGACCAGTACATCGGCGGCATCGAACACGCCATCCTGCACCTGCTGTACGCGCGCTTCTGGACCAAGGTGATGCGCGACCTCGGGCTGGTCAAGGTGGACGAACCCTTTACCAAACTGCTGACCCAGGGCATGGTGCTCAATCACATCTACTCCCGTAAAACCAGCAAGGGCGGTATCGAGTACTTCTGGCCGGCCGAGGTGGAGGACGTTCAAGACGCGTCGGGCAAGGTGATTGGGGCCAAGCTGAAGGAGGCCAAGGGCGACCTGCCGGCCGGCACCCTCATCAGCTACGAGGGCCTGGGCACCATGAGCAAGTCCAAGAACAATGGTGTCGACCCGCAGGACCTGATCGAAAAATACGGTGCCGACACGGCGCGCCTGTATACCATGTTCACTGCTCCGCCGGAGGCCACGCTGGAGTGGAACGACGCGGCGGTGGAAGGTTCTCACCGCTTTTTGCGCCGTCTCTGGAACTTTGGCGTCAAGCTTGACGCTATGACACAGGTAGCGGCAGGCGAACAATTCACAGCGCATGCAAGCGGCAAGAACATCAATTTCGGCAAGAGTGCGAAAGCCCTGCGGCGCGAAATCCACACCGTCTTCAAGCAGATCGATTACGACTACCAACGCATGCAATTCAACACGGTGGTGTCGGGCGCGATGAAGATGCTCAATGCGCTGGAGGACTTCCAGGACGATGGCGCAACCGGCAACCAGTGGGCGCTGCGGGAAGGCTTGAGCATGTTGCTGCGTTCCATTTATCCGGCGACACCCCATCTCACGCACGCGCTGTGGTCCGAGTTGGGCTACGCCGCGCAGTTCGGTGATTTGCTCGATGCCCCTTGGCCCAAGGCCGATGCATCAGCCTTGCAACAGGACGAAATCGAACTGGTGTTGCAGATCAACGGCAAACTCAGGGGCGCCATTGTGGTGCCGGCCGGCGCTTCCAAGCAAGAGATAGAGCGGGCCGCGATCGAGAGCGAGGTTTTTCAGAAGCTGGCCGGCGGGTCCGCCATCCGCAAGATCGTCATCGTGCCGGGCCGCCTGGTCAACGTGGTGGTTTGAAGCCAACATCCATGCAACGTCGCTCGGCCCTCGCACTGCTGTGTCAGTTCGGCCTCGCCGGCATCGCTGGCCTGGCGCTGGCGGGCTGTGGCTTCAAACTGCGTGCCAGTCAGAATTATTCTTTTTCGACCCTTGCCGTGCTGCCCAATCCGGGTGGGCCGCTGGCCCTTGAGCTGCGCCGTTCGGTGGCTGGCGCGGTGCGTGTGCTGGCGCCCGGGGAGGCACTGGCACAGGCACAGGTGGTGATCGACATCTTGCAGGAGCAGCGCGAGAAGATCGTGGTGGCAGTCAACAGCTCGGGCCAGGTGCGCGAATTCCAGTTGCGCATCCGCCTCAAGTTCAAAATCCGGACGCCGCTGGGCCATGAACTGGTGCCGGACACCGACATGCTGCAGCAGCGTGACATCAGCTTCAACGAATCAGCGGCGCTGGCCAAGGAAGCGGAGGAGGGTCTGCTGTACCGGGACATGCAAACCGACCTCGTGCAGCAACTCCTGCGCCGCCTGGCCACGGTGCGGCTGGATTGAGGATTGTGGTGCTTCTGCTTCGGTCTTTGGAGTTGGATATGCTTCCCGCGAATTTTTCCTTTTGAATGTTGTATTCCCCCCCCTATCCCCCCCGCCCCTTTCCACCCCCGCCGGGGCGGAAAGGGGAGCCACATTTGGCCGCGTGTGGAACAAGACACGTACACGCGCAACCGCACGCTGCATGGGTGGGTCAACAGAGAGCAAACCGTCGAGGTGCCGTCAAAAGCCTAAGGGGCAGCGGTACAAACCTCCCACCTTGCACGTCCTTTGTTTGCACACGCGGCCAAATGAGGCTCCCCTCTTTCGGTTATTGGGGTCAGACACCAATTTGGCAAAACCCCAAGTCCACGCTGCGGCGCTTTGCGCCGCACCCTTTGGGCGAGCCGACGGCTCGGCGAATTTGGGCTCTGACCCCAAAAACCGGCGGGGGGTATGAGTGGGGAAAAAATCAAAACGGGGTGGATAGGGGGGGGAATACAACATTCCCAAGTGGGTGTGAGTGGGGAGAGCAGCGCGAGGGGAGAAACTGGTCATGCAACTAGCACTGTCCCAACTCCAGCCCCATCTGCAAAAAGGCCTGAAAAGCCTTTACACCTTGCATGGTGATGAACCGCTGCTGGTCCAGGAGGGGCTGGATGCGATTCGGGCGGTCGCCCGCGCACAAGGTTTTACCGAGCGCAGCGTGCATAGCGTCGCCGGAGCCCACTTCGACTGGAGCGAGGTGCTGGCGGCGGGTGGCTCGCTCAGCCTGTTTGCCGACAGGCAGATGGTTGAACTGCGGATTCCTTCCGGCAAGCCGGGCAAGGAAGGCGGCGCGGCAATCATCCAATTGGCCCAGCAAGCACGTGGCAGTGATGCCACGCTGACCCTGGTCATATTGCCGCGCCTGGACAAGACGACCCGCGCCAGCCCCTGGTTTGCCGCGCTGGAGAGTTGTGGCGTCACGCTGCAGGTTGACCCGGTCGAGCGCAACGCATTGCCGCAATGGATTGCGCAACGACTGGCGGTCCAGGGTCAGCGGGTGGCCGCTGGCGAGGAAGGACAACGTGCCTTGCAGTTTTTTGCCGACCGGGTGGAGGGCAATCTGCTCGCCGCGCACCAGGAAATCCAGAAGCTGGCCCTGCTGTTTGCGCCCGGTGAGCTGAGCTTTGAGCAGATCGAGGGCGCCGTCCTGAACGTGGCGCGCTACGACGTGTTCAAGCTGTCGGAAGCGGTGCTGGCGGGGCAGACCGCGCGCGTGCAGCGCATGCTCGACGGCTTGCAGGCCGAAGGCGAGGCCGAGGTGCTGGTGCACTACACCTTGAGCGAAGATATTCGCGCGCTCAAGCGCGTGAAAGACGCCATGGGCCAGGGCCGGCCGCTGCCCATGGCCTTGCGCGAGCAACGCGTGTGGGGCGTGAAAGAGCGCTTGTACGAGCGCGTGCTGCCGCGCCTGAGCGACGCCGCCTTGAGCGACTTGCTACAGGCGGCGCATCAGGCGGACGGCATCGTCAAGGGCCTGAAGCTGGCCGACTGGCCCACCGACAACTGGCAGGCGCTGCATCGGCTCGCCATGCAGTTGTGCGCTTTGTGCAGCGGGAATGTCAAGCCGGTTGCCGCGCCTTCAAACTCAAGGACGGCTTCAGCCTGATTTGGGCTTGAGTGGGCGGGGTTGGGGCAGACGCTGGGCGCTCCGCGTCCTTCGGACTTTTTGATGTCGCGCCCAACATCTGACCCACCCCCGCCTTGCGTTGTTTCTGTTTCGATGTTTTGGTGACATAGACTTGTGGCCAGGCAATCGGTTGGGTCGTACCGATGGCTTGTCCCCTGAAATTCTTGGTAATCACACGAAAGGCAAATCTTGAAACAACGATTTCTTGCGATTATTTTTCTTCCGCTATTTCTCTCCGCTTGTGGTGGAGTGCGCCTTCAGACCAAGTCTGAAGCGCTTAACGAACTGAATAAATCACTTCAATTCGAGGCAGAGAAACAATGCGACAAGTACTCCGGGCAGCAGTATCAAGACTGTCGGCGCCAAGTCAAGGAACAGTATGAGGCCTTGCGAACGAAGAACACGGAAGGTTAGCTCGGCACACATGGCACCACCTTTCATGAGCCACGCCCCGAGTGATGAACGAGAAGACGGCGGTGGAGCTGGTCGAAGCTTGTGAGGCTGGTCGGCGTATCTGCCAAAATGGCGCCATGCGACTAACCCCTAACGAGCAACAAGTCATTCGGGACGCCAGCCTGCGTTATTTTGGCGTGCGCCCGCGCTTGTTTGGTTCGCGGGTGGACGACAGCAAGCTGGGTGGGGATATTGATTTGTACATTGAGGCACCCATGTCTGCTGAGCGAGGCTTCGACGCGAAGATTCGGATGGTTGCAGACATCTGGTTGAAAATTGGCGAACGCAAGATTGATGTCGTCGTGAACTCGGGAGATCAGAATATGCCGATTTACGAGGTGGCTAAACGTGATGGAGTGTGGTTATGAGTTTGCCTCTGGTAGACGCGCTGCGTCAATGCGAACTGCACGCCCAACGGATGCAAAGCGCGTGCAAGCGCATAGGGTTTCCTCTTCAAGCCAGTCAACTTGCCGCAGAGGACGAAGCGCTGATCACCTTGTTGGATCAGTTTGTTTTCCGCTACACCAAGCTCCAGGATACCTTGGGTGAACACGTGCTTCGCCAGTTCTGTACCGGTGTTTTACTGGAGCCAGTTGAAGATGCTGTTTTGGCCGATGTTCTGGCGCTTCTAGAGCGAAAGGGCTACCTGACCGAATCCCAATGGCGTGTCCAACGATCAATGCGCAACGCCTTGACCCACGAATACCCCGCAAAAGCGGCTTGGCAGGCAGAGGCTCTCAATCAGGCGCATGGACTGGCGCAGCAATTGCTAGGCTGGCTTGACCGCTTACGCACAGAGTTTGAAAGTCAAAAATTAGAATGACCACCCTCAACATCGTCGATTACACCCAAGCCCTTGGTTTGCAGGCAAAGGTGGCTTCGGCCTTGATGGCCAAAGCGTCAACCGCGAGCAAAAATCGAGCCCTGCGCCGGCTCGCCGTGCTGCTGCGCGGCAATGTCGAGGCGCTGCAAATCGAGAATGCCAAGGACCTCGATCGTGCCCTGGCGGCCGGTCTGGCGGTACCCCTGGTGGACCGCCTGAAACTGACGCCCAAGGTGATAGAGACCTGTGCCCAGGGCTGCGAGCAACTGGCCGCCATGCCCGACGTGATTGGTGAAATCATCGGCATGAAGCAGCAGCCCAGTTGCATTCGGGTCGGGCAAATGCGGGTGCCGATTGGCGTCTTCGGCATGATTTTCGAAAGCCGCCCGAATGTCACGATAGAGGCCGCCAGCCTGTCGATCAAGAGCGGCAACGCCTGTATCCTGCGTGGCGGCTCGGAGGCGATTGAATCCAACAAGGCGTTGGCGCGGCTGGTGCAACTGGCGCTGGTGGACAGCGGCTTGCCGCTGGACGCCGTGCAACTGGTGCAAACCACCGACCGCGCGGTGGTCGGTCAGCTCATCAGCCTGGCGCAATATGTGGACCTGATCATTCCGCGCGGCGGCAAGGGGCTGATAGAGCGCATCAGCCGGGACGCCAAGGTACCGGTCATCAAGCACCTGGACGGCAACTGCCATGTGTACGTGGACGATCCCTGCGACATCGAGATGGCGGTCAAGGTGGCGGACAACGCCAAGACCAATAAATACAGCCCGTGCAATGCGGCCGAGGGCCTGCTGGTGGCGCGTGGCGTGGCGGCTGAGTTCCTGCCGCTGATCGGTCGGATCTACGCCGCCAAAGGGGTCGAGATGCGCTGCGACCCGCAAGCCCTGGCGCTGCTGGCGACGCTGCCGGATGCCAACTGCCAAGCGGCCACCGAGCAGGACTGGTACCAGGAATACCTGGCCCCCATCATCAGCATCAAAATCGTTGCCGGCGTCGAGCAGGCCATTGCGCACATCAACCAGTACTCAAGCCACCACACCGACGCCATCGTCACGCGCGATCACATGCATGCGCAAGCCTTCCTGCGGGAAGTGGATTCCGCCAGCGTGATGGTCAACACCAGCACCCGCTTTGCCGATGGCTTCGAGTTTGGCCTGGGCGCCGAGATTGGCATCAGCACCGACAAGTTCCACGCCCGCGGCCCGGTTGGCATCGAGGGCCTGACGTCGCTGAAATATGTGGTGCTGGGCAATGGGGAAGTGCGCGCCTGACCGCAACACTTGGTCGCCATCCGACACGCATGAATAGCTGTCATCTGGCATCCCTGGATTGCGAATTCAGCCCGCAATGACAGTTAAACTAGCGCCATGGTTCCACATCTCGTCACCGCGCTCACGGGCCCCATCAACGAACTTGAGCAGCGCGTCCTCGATTCCATGCCCGCCATCGAACGCTGGTTTCGCCTGGAATGGATGGAGCACACACCGCCGTTTTACAGCTCGGTGGAGGTGCGCAATGCCGGTTTCAAGCTGGCTCCGGTGGATACCAATTTGTTTCCCGATGGCTGGAACAATCTGTCTCCCGAAATGCTGCCCCTGGCGGTGCAAGCGGCGATGGCCGCGATCGAGAAAATATGCCCGGAAGCGCGCAATTTGCTGCTGATTCCGGAAAATCGCTCGACCAATACTTTTTACCTTTCCAGCCTGGCGCAATTGCGGCGCATCTTCCACATGGCGGGATTGAACGTACGGCTTGGCTCGATCGATCCGGCGATCAAGAAAACCACAACCTTTGAGTTGCCCGGCGGCGAGAGCGTCACGCTGGAGCCGGTCATCCGCGGCAAACGCCGGCTCGGGGTCAGGGACTTTGATCCGTGCACCATCTTGCTGAACAACGATTTGAGTGCCGGCGTGCCCGGCATTCTGGAAGACATTCACGAGCAATACCTGCTGCCGCCTTTGCATGGCGGCTGGCCGACGCGGCGCAAGAGCAAGCATGCCAAGTGTTATGAAGAAGTGGCCAAGCGCATGGGCAAGCTGTTGGGCGTCGACCCCTGGCTGATCAACCCCTTGTTCGACCGAGGCGCGCAGCTCACTGGGGCGGGGGGCGAGGGATTGGAGCGGCTGGGCACCCAGGTCGATGGCCTGCTCGCCAAAATTCGCCGCAAGTACAAGGAATACGGGATCAAGGAGAAGCCCTTTGTCGTGCTCAAGAGCGACAATGCGGCGCGCGGCATGGAGCCCTTGATGGTGCGCGATGCGAAAGAGCTGGAAAGCCTGAGTTCCAGGATGATGAAACCGATGGCCGACACGATGGCAGGCGGCCCGACCGACGGTATTCTGATCCAGGAAGGTGTGCTGACGCGGGAGCGGCTGAACGACGCGGTGGCCGAACCGCTGGTTTTCATGATGGACCGTTACGTGGTGGGCGGCTTTTATCGCATTCAGGCACAAGGTGTTGGCGCTGAAAATCCGGTGGCGCCGGGGGCCAGCTTTGTGCCGCTGGCGTTCGAGCAAAGCACCCATTTGCCGCAGCCCGGCAGCAAGCCCGGTGCCAGTGTCCCGAATCGTTTCTACATGTACGGCGTGGTGGCCCGTCTGGCGATGCTGGCCGCCAGCTATGAGCTCGAAGCGACCGACCCGGATGCCGAGTCGTATGACTGAGCGCGGCATGGGCGCCAAACGGTGCTCCCACGGTAACTGGCATTCCGCCCAGAAGCAAGACAAGGTGAACTAGTGGCAGCATCCAAATCGTCTCTCGCGGCACTGACCCTGGGTGCCATCGGCGTTGTCTACGGCGACATCGGCACCAGCGTTCTTTATGCCTTCAAGGAAGTGTTTGTCAGCGGCCATGTTGCCATCACAAACGACAACATTCTGGGTGTGCTGTCACTCTTTTTCTGGACCCTGACCATCATCGTCACGCTGAAGTACGTGGTGTTGATCATGCGCGCCGACAACGTCGGCGAGGGTGGCTTGATGGCCTTGCTGGCCCTGGCATCGCAATCGGTGAAAGACAAGCCGCAACTGCGCCGCGTTCTGTTGACGCTGGGTGTCTTTGGCGTGGCCCTGTTTTTCGGCGACGGCGTGATCACACCGGCGATTTCGGTGCTGTCGGCGGTGGAGGGTCTGGAGGTCGTGACGCCTGCCGCCAAGCCCTATGTGGTGCCGATCTCCTTGACGGTGCTGGTTGTGCTGTTTGCCATGCAGCGGCGTGGCACCGGCGACATCGGCAAGTTCTTCGGCCCCATCACCGTCCTCTGGTTTCTGGCGATTGCCACTTCAGGGGCCGTGCAGATCGTGCAAAACCCGATGGTCCTCAAAGCCATGCTGCCGGGTTATGCGTTGGCCTTCATCAGCCACAACTACGGCATTGCCTTCATTACCCTGGGTGCCGTCTTCCTGTCGGTTACCGGTGCCGAGGCCCTCTACGCCGACATGGGTCATTTCGGCAAAACCCCGATCCGAATTGCCTGGTTCGGCCTGGTCATGCCCGCCTTGTTGCTGAACTATTTCGGTCAAGGCGCACTGGTGCTGGCGAACCCGAAGGCGGCCGAAAATCCTTTTTATCTGATGACACCCGACTGGGCGCTGATTCCGATGGTGGTACTGGCCACGGCAGCCACCGTGATCGCGTCGCAGGCCTTGATTACCGGGGCTTATTCCGCGACCAAGCAGACCATTCAGCTCGGCTTCCTGCCGCGCCTGTCGATCCTGCATACCTCGATCCGCGATACCGGGCAAATTTACATACCGACCGTGAACTGGTTTTTGCTGACCGGAGTGGTCACCGCCGTCGCCCTGTTTGGCTCTTCGACCGCGCTGGCCGCGGCCTATGGCATTTCGGTCAGCCTGGTGATGGTGATCACCACGCTGCTGACTTTCTACGTACTGCGTTATCGCTGGGCTTACCCGCTGTGGTTGTGCCTGCTGGCGACCGGCTTCTTTGTGACGGTGGATCTGGCATTCTTTGCTTCCAATTCCCTGAAAATCGTGCAAGGGGGCTGGTTTCCGCTGGCAATGGCGATCGTGCTGTATGTGATCATGACGACCTGGAAAGAAGGCCGGCGCCTGCTGAACGACAAACTGCGGGCCGATTCGATTGACCTGAACAGTTTTCTGGAGGCCGTGTTTGTCAGTCCACCGCAGCGGGTCGACGGTACCGCGGTGTTCCTGACGGCGGAGCCGGGCACGGTACCCAATGCGCTGCTGCACAACCTCAAGCACAACAAGGTGCTACACCGCAACAACCTGTTCGTCACGGTGCGCAATCACGAAGTGCCCCGGATCGGGCTGGACAAACGGCTGGAGGTCGAGTCGCTGGGCCACAATTGTTGGCAGGTGATCGTGAACTACGGCTTCAAGGGCGACCCCGACCTGCCCAAGGCGCTACAACTGATCAAGGGCCGCGGCTGCGAACTCGACCCCATGACCACCAGCTACTTCCTGTCGCGCGACATCGTGGTCCCGACCATCGGCGGTGGCATGGCGCAGTGGCGCGAGAAGCTGTTCTCGCAGATGCACCACAACGCCAGCGCGGCCGCCGAGTTCCTGAATCTGCCCAATAACGCCGTGGTTGAATTAGGCTCGAAAATCGAAATATAGAACCTTGTGGGACAGACCAAGGCTACAGGAGCGAAGCGAGTGAGCTTGCTCTGTCCTCAACTCGAAACGGGATGTTGGAAGTCCACCTTGTGGGACAGACCAAGGCTACAGGAGCGAAGCGAGTGAGCTTGCTCTGTCCTCAACTCGAAACGGGATGTTGGAAGTCCACCTTGTGGGACAGACCAAGGCTACAGGAGCGAAGCGAGTGAGCTTGCTCTGTCCTCAACTCGAAACGGGATGTTGGAAGTCCACCTTGTGGGACAGACCAAGGCTACAGGAGCGAAGCGAGTGAGCTTGCTCTGTCCTCCACCTTGCATCGAGACGCCGCGCTGCGTGCTGACCCTGCTCAGCCCCGACAACGCCGCCCTGCTGAGCGCCTACAGAGAGAAGAACCGCGTCCATCTGGCACCCTGGGAGCCCGCCGCGGACCCGCGGGTTTCACTGTCGGAGGCTTGCCAGCAGGCGGCGCGCAGGTCCTGGCAAGGTTATGTGGAAGGTTCGGCGCTGCAATTCGTCGCCGTCAGCCGTGCCTCGCAGCGCATGGTGGCGGGCTGCAATTTCACCAACATCGTGCGCGGTCCGCTACAGGCTTGCCATCTGGGCTATTCGGTGGACCAGGAACTACAGGGCCAGGGCCTGATGCGGGAGGTTGCCGAGGCCGGCATCCGCCATATGTTCGACAGCGTGGGCCTGCACCGCATCATGGCCAACCACATGCCCAGCAACCGCCGCAGCGAGAACTTGCTGCGCGCCCTGGGCTTCGAGCGCGAAGGCTACGCCCGCGCCTATTTGAAAATTGCCGGGAAGTGGGAGGACATGGTGCTCAATGCACTGGTCAACCCCAGGGCCGAGCACTCAAACCCAGACATATCGAAACATGAAAGCGCGTCTTCGCACCCATGCCGTCGTTGCAAATCCTCGCCATAGCTACGGCTATGTCTGCGGTTTGCGCCTAGGCCTGAGCGCGAATCCATCACTTTCATTTTGTTCCGATACCTCTGTGTCTGAGTACTAGCCCTCTTTGCGCCGGCCCCGGCGGCGGCACGCCGTTTGTGTCACAGTAGGGGTGTTGACGCAAAATCCCCTGCTATTGAGCCCTGCAAGCACACCATGAACCTTCTTTTTATTGCCGATCCGCTGGACTCCTTCAAGATCTACAAGGACACCACGTTTTCCATGATGCGCGAGGCGCAAAAGCGCGGCCACGGCGTGGCCGCTTGCGAGCCGCAGGACGTGCTGTGGCAGCGCGGCGCGCTGGTCACCGCGCATGTGCGCGATATCGCGCTCACCGGGCAACCCGATGCCTGGTTCGAGGTCCGGCAGACGCGCGCCGTGGCGCTCAAAGACTTCGACGCCATCATCATGCGCAAGGACCCGCCGTTCGACAGCGAATATTTCTACGCCACGCACCTGCTGGCGCAGGCCGAACGCGAAGGCGCACGGGTCTTCAACAAGCCCGGCGCGCTGCGCGACCACCCGGAAAAACTGGCCATCATGGAATTCCCGCAGTTCATCGGCCCGACCCTGGTGACGCGCGACGAGGCCGACATCAAGCGCTTCCACGCCCAGCACCAGGACATCATCCTCAAACCCCTGGACGGCATGGGCGGCATGGGTATCTTCCGCGTCGGGCCGGACGGCCTGAACCTGGGCTCCATCACCGAGACCCTGAACCGGCATGGCGCGCAGAGCCTGATGGTGCAGAAATTCCTGCCCGAGATTGTCGACGGCGACAAGCGCGTGCTGGTGATTGGCGGCAAACCGGTGCCCCACTGCCTGGCACGTATTCCTCAGGGTAGCGAGGTGCGCGGCAATCTGGCCGCCGGCGGCAAAGGCGTGGCCCGGCCCCTGAGCGCGCGCGACCGCTTGATTGCCGAGTCACTGGGTCCGATTCTGAACAGCCGGGGTCTGCTGCTGGTGGGGCTGGACGTGATAGGCGACTGCCTGACCGAGATCAACGTCACCAGCCCGACCTGCTTCCAGGAGATTTTTGATCAGACCGGCTTTGATGTGGCGGCCATGTTCGTGGACGCCGTCGAGCAAGCCCTCAAGCGCTGACTGGTGCCGGCGCGCCGCTGCAGCAGCGGCATTTGGCGATCGCGCCATCGACAAAAGCGTGCAGTTCGCCGGTCTTCATGGCGACCCAGTTTTCGTTGGTGGTCAGCGGTTCGGTCACCACGATCGCCAGCCGGTCTTCCGGGCCGTTCAGATCGGCCAGATCGACACTGACGTCGTCATCCTTCAGATGCACTTGCGTGAACGGATGCTGGCGCAGCACGTAATGCAGTTGCGTGCTGGCATGCGCCCACAAGGCCTGGCCGTTGCTGAGCAAAAAGTTGAAAGTGCCGTGTTTGGCGATTTGCGGCACCAGTTCGGCCAAGGTGCAGGTCAGCTCGTCGACACTGGGCACGCCGGCATGCGACTTGGCCAACTCCTGCAGCAGCCAGCAAAACGCCAGTTCGCTGTCGGTATTGCCGACCGGCCGGAAACTGCCATGTAGCGCGGGCTGGTAGTTCTTCAGGTCGCCGTTGTGCGCGAAGACCCAGTAGCGGCCCCACAATTCGCGCACAAAAGGATGGCAGTTTTCCAGTGTCACGGCGCCCACCGTCGCCTTGCGCACATGCGCCACCACGTTGTGGCTCTTGATCGGGTAGCTGCGCAGCATGTTGGCGATGGGCGAGGTGGCGGCACCTTCCTTGTCGACGAAATAACGCACCCCCTTGCCGACCTGCCCCGGCGTCGTCGCCTCGCTCTCGAAGAAGGCGATGCCCCAGCCGTCGGCATGGTGGCCGGTGCAGCCGCCGCGCTGCGAAAATCCGGTGAAACTCAGCGTCAGACTGGCGGGCAAGAGGCTGTTCATTCCAAGCAATTGGCACATGCTGCAATTTTACTGTCCTGGTCGCGGCGGCGGACGCAGACGCCATGCCGCCAGCAGCGCCAGCGCGCACAAAAGCGCCAGCAGGTAAAAAGTTTCATTGAAAGCGGCCAGCCGTGCCGGGCTGCTGGCGCGGCTGGCCAGCGACTCGCCATGGCTGGCCAGTCGCCACTCCAGCACAATGCCGCAGGCACTGACCCCCATCGCACCCCCTAGCGTGCGCAGGAAGTTGATGACGCTCGATCCCTGCGGCAGCAGGTCTTTGTCCAGGCCGCGCAGGGCGCCCGAGTTGAGCGAGGGCAGGATGAAGCCCAGGCCCATGCGGCCCAGCATGGCCCACGCGCCCAACACCCACAGGCTGCCGCCCAGGCCGACGCTGCCCATCAGGACGAACGATGCCGCCAGCAAGACCAGGCCGGTGCTGACCAGCAAGTGCGTCGGCTGCCGGTCGGACAGATGCCCGGCCAGGGGAATGGTGACGGCCAGCACCAGTCCGGCGGGCAGCAGAACAGTGCCCACATGCGAGGCCGAAAAAGCCAGCCCCAACTGCATGTAAACCGGCAGCAGGTAGGTCGAGCCGAACAGTGCCATGCCGTAGATGAAAGCCACGATGCTGCCCATGGCAAACGCGCGATGCTTGAACAGTGCCAGCTTCATTAGCGGAGCATCCCCGTCTGGCGCCTTCCGCCGACCGAGCCGTCGCTGCCAGCCGACAAAACCCATCAGGGTTGCCACGCCGCCGGCCAGCAACAGCAGGGCCGGTGCTGCCGGGCCGCGGCGCAACTGCACCAGGCCATTGAGCAGGCCCACCGTGCCGGCACTGGCCAGCAGCAGGCCGCGCCAATCCAGTGTGCCGCCGGCGCGCCTGGCGCCTGGCTTGCCAGCGGGCATGGTCGGGACGAAGCGCTGCGCCAGCCACAGCGAGGCCAGACAGAAGGGCACTACCATGAAGAAGATGGAACGCCAGCCAAACCAGTCGACCAGCAGGCCGCCGATGCTAGGCCCGATGGCCGGCGCCAGCACCACGCCCATGCCGAAAATGCCGCCGGCGCGGCCCTGCTCATGCGGCTGGAAAGCCCGCACGATGATGATGACCGGAATCGGTTGCACCACGCCGGCGGCCAGTCCCTCGGCCACCCGCGCCGCCAGCACCAGCGAAAAATCGTTAGCCAAGCCGCCGACGATGCTGCCCGCCAGCAGCAGCCACATGCTGCCGGCGTAAGTGCGCCGATAGCCGTAGCGCGCCAGCAGCCAGGGCGTGGTCAGCATCGACACCGTCATGGCGATCATGAAGCCGGAGGCCACCCATTGGGCGCGTTCCTGCCCCAGTCCAAAGTGATGGCTCATGTCGGGCACCGCCACGTTGACGATGGTCGACGACATGATGGCCGCCATGGTCCCCACCATCACCGCCAGCAGCAACAGCCAGCGGTAGCGTTCGCCGTAATGGGCTTGCAGCTCGGTCAGGGTGGCGGGGTGCGTCAAGGGTTTCCTCGGGACGAGTGGCGGAAAATTTCAAACCTGCCGAGTCTATGCTACCGGCGCCGGAGCTGGCTTGCCTTATGCCTGCACTCGCTGCTTGGATGCGAAGCCGATCAGGGCAACAGGGGATGATCCATATGAAAAGCATCAAACTGGGGGCGCTAGTCAACCGCGCCTATTGCCGGCCTGGCGCGCAAGCCAGTAGCTGCGTGGCACTGCCTGCGCGCTACGCGGGGTTTGCGCCTTGATGCATTACGCCGGGCGAGACTGATCGTAAAGCGTTTCGGGCGCGATATCGATATTGCCCGGCCAAACAACCGTTCCGTAATCAACAAAGGCCAGGGCAAACAGAGCAGAGCCCTTCAGTTGCACAAAAGGTTTCTTGTCCATGTACGGCGACATATCGAAGATCCGCCTTTCGCCATTCTCGAACTCAAGATGCAGCAGGTAGTCAGCCTTGGCTTCGACTGTCACGACATCCAACAGGGCTTGCATAGCTGTTGCCTCTTATTGCAAGGGTGCAATACGGAAGGGCTGCTCGCCTGCAACAGCGAGTTCCCAATCGGCGGACAACTCGTCTTGGTGGATTTCAATCCACGCCTGCACCATTTTCAACTGCCGCGGTGGGAAAGTTCCAGCCAGTACCCGTCCGTCTTCGATAGCAATGGACGCCTTGTTGCCCGAGTACCGGACGTGAATATGCGGCAGATTGTGGCGCTCGTTGTCCTCGAACAGTATCGCCACCAGGATTCCGTAAAACATACTGATTGTCGGCATGGGTCGCTTGTTTCATCCAGAAATATCATTAAAACATATTACCCCAAATCGCTCGCCGTAGAGCGAAAGCCAGAGGGCGGCGCGGTGACGCTGAGGAGGGCCTTGCGCTGGCGTCTGCGCCAGCCCTGGTGCGATGGGCGCACAGATCCCGGCTTGGACGGCATCGCCGCGCTCAAGCGCTTGAGCGTCGATCCCCGAACTGCCTCGGTCAGGGTGGCAGGGTGCGTCAAGGATTTCCTCGGAACAAGTTGCGGAAAATTTCAAACCTGCCGAGTCTAAGTTATCGGCGCCGGATTCGGCAGCACGACACGCAGACTCTTTGCTATTGATGCTTCCGGAATTCACGACACCGTCGCACCAGAATCGATGCAATTTTGTCATTGCGGCCCCGGATCGGGTCCGGGGTTCCAGCACCCGCAATCCATGGATGCCGGATCACGTCCGGCATGACAGCGTCCCCTTTTTGGCAGCAGGTTGGACGTGCCAGAAACTGGTCTTGGTCGTCGCTGCGCCTGTGACCGGTTGTTTATGATCGGCATAAATGCGGTGGTCGATTTTCTGGCCGATGTTGAAAGGTTGAAAAATGAAAACGACGAATAAGGTTCAGGTCAATGTGGGTAGTCTCGCCGACATGGGCAAGAGATTTGCCGGCGCATGGAGCCGGGCGCAAGCCGGTGAACCGGTTGACGAAACCCATGTGACCTTCCTCGACGTGCAAACCATGCTCGACACCTTATCGCCGCGTCGTCTAGATTTGCTGCGTCATGTGCGCCAGCATGGCGCCGGCAATGTCCGGGAACTGGCACAGGCTTTGGGCCGCGACTACAAAAACGTTCATCAGGATGTGGCTACCTTGGAGACTGCCGGGCTACTGCTGCGCGACGGCCGCAAGCTGACCGCCCCATGGGACGAGCTACAGGCCAACGTGTCGTTGACGGCCGCATGAAATAACGCGAAGCCCTGACGTCACCCATTTGACTTTCAGGCTTGCCTCATGTCCGCGCTCGCTGCTAGGATGCAAGACCGATCAGCGCAACAGGGGATGATCCAGATGAAAAGCATCAAATCGCGGGGGGGGGGGGGTACTGGTCAGCCGGGAAACATGGCCATGAAGCCTGAAATCTGGCGCACTATTTTTGACGCGATCGAAGAGCCGGCGTTTCTGCACGATGAACAATTCCGCCTGACCCTGACCAACCTCGCCTATTGCCAGGCCGCCGGCGTGACCGAGGCGCAGGCGCTGGGCAAGCCCTACTGGGAAGTGTTCCCGCCCGGCAGCGGGCCGCTGCCGGGCTGCCTGGCCGCGGCAACTGGAACCGGCGACACCGCCAGCCAGGACGAAGTCAGCGTCGACGCCAAGCTCTTTCTCTCCAAGGGCTACACGGTGCGCGGCCCGCAGAACCAGTACCTCTACTCCCTGCACCTGCTCAGCGACATCACGGCGCAAAGGCAGGGCGTGGCGGCGCTGGCTGCCAGCGAGGAGCGCATGCGTCTGGCGATTGAAACGGCACGCGACGCCATCATCACCGTCGACGGCAATGGCGGCACGGTCAGCGCCTGGAACCCCGCCGCCGAGGCGATCTTCGGCTACAGCCGGCAAGAGGCCATGGGGCGGGTGCTGCATGACTTTCTGGCGCCAGAGCGCTTTCGCGCGACGGCGACCCAAGCCATGGCACATTTCGCCGCCAGCGGGCAGGGCGCGGCGATTGACAAGACCCTGGAACTGGTGGCATTGCACAAGAATGGGACCGAATTTCCGATCGAGCTGTCGCTGACGGCCACGCAGCTGCACGGTACATGGCAGGCCACCGGCATCGCCCGCGACATCAGCCAGCGCAAGCGCGCCGAGCAGGCGCTGCGCGAGAGTGAAGAGCATCACCGCTCGCTGGTCGCCGCCCTGTCGGAAGGGGTGGTGCTGCAGGACGCGACAGGCACCATCACGATGGTCAACCGGAACGCCGAACGTCTGCTCGGTCTCGGGTCTGGGCAACTGCTGGGAAGTGGCTCGATTGACCCGCGCTGGTACGCGATCCGCGAGGACGGGTCGCGGTTTCCGGGCGAAGCGCATCCGGCCATGCTGACACTCAGAACCGGTGTGCCGCAGTCCGACGTGATCATGGGCATCCACCGACCGGACGGCGCGCTGAGCTGGATTTCCGTCAACACCCAGCCCCTCATCGAGCCCGGACAAGCGCTGCCCGCGGGCGTCGTCAGCTCGCTTCGCGATATCACCGAAAGCAAGGCCGTGGAAGAAAGGCTGCGCCTGGCCAATACGGTGGTCGAGAACAGCCCGGCCGTGCTGTTTCGCTGGCGCGCCGCGCAGGGCTGGCCGGTCGAGTATGTCTCGCGCAACGTAAGCCAGTTCGGCTACAGCGCGGAAGAGCTGCTCAGCGGCGCCGTGCCCTATGCCAGCATGGTCTACCCCGAGGATCTGGAGCGGGTGGCGGCCGAGGTGGCGCGCTACAGTGCCGGTGGCGGCGAGCGTTTCGCGCAGGAATACCGCCTGCTGACCCGGGACGGTGTGGTGCGCTGGATCGACGACCGCACCACCATAGAGCGCGACGCCCAGGGCCAGGTTCTGCACTACCAGGGCGTGCTGACCGACATCACCGAGAGGAAGCGCGCCGAGGAAGCGCTGCGCGCGAGCGAGGAGAAATACCGCACCCTCTTCGAGGAGTCCTTCGACGGCTTGTTCATCACCTCCGTGGAGGGGAAAATTCTCGACATGAACAAGAAAGGTGTCGCCATGTTCGGCTACGACACCAAGGAGGAAGTGCAGCGCCTTGACCTGGAACGCGATGTCTACGCACACCCGCTGGACAGACAGCGGATACTGGCGATGGTCAATGCGCGGGGCAGCGCCGAGTACGAGGTGGTGGTCAAGAAAAAGAGCGGCGAACAGATGACGACTTACTGCGCGCTGACCGCCGTCAGAGACCAAAGCGGAACGATCTCGACCTTCCGCGGAATCATCCGCGACATCGCCGAACGAAAGCGTGGCGAGCTGGCGCTGGCAAGAGCCGACCGCGCCTTGCGCACGCTCAGTGCCTGCAACGAGGCGTTGGTGCGCACCACAACCGAGCCCGAACTGCTTGACGCCATTTGCCGGTTGGTCGTGGAGACCGGCGGCTACCGCATGGCCTGGGTTGGCTTCCCCGAGCAGGACGCGGCCAGCACGGTGCGCGCGGTGGCCCACCATGGCCACGATGACGGTTTTTTGGCGGCAGCCCGTATCAGCTGGGCCGACACCGAGCGCGGTCGTGGCCCGACCGGCAGCGCGACTCGAACCGGCAGCGTCCAGGTTGATCAGAATTTCCAGACCAACCCGGCCTTGGCTCCGTGGCGCGAGGCGGCGCTTGCGCGCGGCTATCAGTCCGGCATTGCCTTGCCGCTCAAGAGCACGGCGGGCACATTGGGCACGCTGACCATTTATGCGACGGAGCCAGACGCCTTCAACGAAGCCGAAGTTGCCTTGTTGCTGGAACTGGCCGAGGACCTGGCCTTCGGCATCCAGACCTTGCGTACGCGCCTGGAGCGTGACCGTATCGCGCATGAGCACCTGCACCATGCCGAGATCCTCAGGCACAGCCTGCAGGACTCCATCAAAGCCATTGCCGACACGGTGGAAATGCGCGACCCGTATACAGCGGGTCATCAGCGGCGCGTCGGACAGTTGGCCATCGCCATCGCGAAGGAAATGGATTTGCCGGGGCAGGAAATTCAGGGCATTGGACTCGCCGCCAGCATTCATGACCTTGGCAAGATCAGCGTCCCGGCGGAAATTCTCTCTAAACCCGGCAAGCTGTCGGCCCTTGAGTTCATGCTGCTCAAGAATCACGCCCAGGCCGGTTTCGACATTCTCAAGGACATCCAGTTTCCCTGGCCGATCGCGACCATGGTGTTGCAGCATCACGAGCGGCAGGACGGCTCCGGTTATCCGCAAGGACTCCAGGGCCAGCAAATCCTGCTCCAGTCACGCATCCTGGCGGTGGCCGACGTGGTGGAAGCGATGGCCTCGCACCGGCCGTACCGCGAGGCCCTGGGGGTTGCGTCGGCGCTACAGGAAATAGAGCGAGGCCGGGGTACCGCCTTTGATGCGGCGGTGGCCGATGCCTGCCTGCGCTTGTTCGCGCAGAAGCGGTTTGTATTTTCAGAGTGACCCGACGCTAGAACTGGCTTGATCTTGCTGCGGAGGAGAATACGGTGCGGCCATGTATGCCGCAAAGAACAGCGGGCGCAATCGCGTCGTGGTCGATCAGCATGGCAACAGCGATGTCTGGGCGGCCGATCAAGGCGTCACGATCGGCGAACTGGTGGATTTTCTGGCGGACGAGGTGGTTGCACGGCATATGCTCAAGGTAGACCGGGAGTTTTACCCACTGTTCAAAACAGCCCCGTCGGGCTAGTAGTATTGAAGTTTTCATAAATCATGACGCGCACAAAGGGAGACACTGTCATGCCGGCCCCGGATCAGGTCCGGGGTTTCAAGGCTGTCATCCCGGACTCGATCCGGGGCCGCAATGACAACGTTGCATCGGTTCCTGCGCAATGGTCTCGTGAATTCCCGAAACATCATTAGAGCGCCTCCTCGCAAAGCATCTGAGCCTGCGGCTGTTGCCATATTTGAGCCATTCCTGATCATGCTCTGGGCAACAACCAAAACGCTGTCACCCCTTCAGCGCAAACGCCTCGAATTCCGCCACCGGCAGGGGAGGGCTGAACAGATAGCCCTGGCAACTATGACAACCCAGAGCGGCCAGAAAATCACGCTGCGCCTCGGTTTCCACCCCTTCGGCAATGACGGACAGGCCCAGCGTGTCAGCCAGCGCAATCACCATCTTGGCAATCGCCGCATCGTTGGTATCGGTCAGGATGTCGCGCACGAAACCCTGGTCGATCTTGAGTTGGTCCAGTGGCAGGCGTTTGAGGTAGGAAAGTGATGAATAGCCGGTGCCGAAGTCATCCAGCGAGAAGCCCACTCCCCTGGCCTTGAGGGCACTCATCTTGGCGATGGTCTGCTCCACGTTTTCCACCAGCACGCTCTCGGTGAGTTCAAGCTTCAACAGGCGCGGATTGGCGGCGGTCTCATCAATGATGGACAGCACCTCCGCTACAAAGTTGGCTTGCTTCAACTGCCAGGCGCTCACATTCACGGCAATGCTCAGGTGCGCCATCGCGGGCCGCGCAGACCAGGCCGCGAGTTGCGCGCAGGCGGTTCGCAATACCCAGCGGCCCAGGGGAAGTATCAGGCCACTGACCTCGGCAATCGGGATGAATTGGGCCGGCAAGACCAGACCGCGCCGGGGATGTTGCCAGCGCACCAGTGCTTCAGCGCCGGTCAGGCGAGCACCGTCGCCTCTCTGCGGCTGGTAATACAGAAGGAACTCATTGGCGACCACGGCGCTGCGCAAATCTTCTTCCAGTAACGCGCGCGCGGCGACTGAGGTTTTCATTTCCGGCTCGAAAAAGCGCAGCGCATTGCGACCCGCCGCCTTGGCCTCGTACATGGCCAGTTCGCAGCGCTTGAGCGGCTCCTCCACGTTCTCCCTTTGGCCGGCACCAAAAAGGGTGAGGCCGATGCTGGCACTGCTGTGATGCCCGTGACCATCAAGCAGGTAGGGTTGAGAGAGCGAGAGCAGAATCTTCGAGCCCACAGCCTCGCTCTGGGCGGCGGCGTCCTGCGGGCCGCTGCTCAGGTTTTCCAACAGCACGACGAACTCGTCGCCCCCCAGTCGCGCCACCGTATCGCCTTCGCGCACACAAGCGGTAAGCCTCTTGGCGACCTCCCGGAGCAGGGCATCGCCCTTGTCGTGACCCAATGTGTCGTTCAGGGTTTTGAAGTTGTCCAGGTCAATGAACAGCAGCGCGCCATGTTGCTGGTGACGAGGAACCGAGGCCAGGGTGTGGTCCAGCCGGTCCATCAGCAGCCGGCGATTGGGCAGGCCAGTCAATGGGTCGGAAAAGGCCAGTCGCTCGATCTCGCTCTCAGCCTGTTTGCGCTCGGTGATGTCCTGGATCGTGCCGATCATTCTCAACAGGCCCCCTTGGGCATCGAATTCGAGTTTGCCCAAACCATGCACCCAGCGCTGCGTCAGGTCGTCGTGCCGCAGGATGCGGTATTCCCGGTTGAAGGTCTGCTGTCGGCCCAGCACCTGGCTCTTGAAGTAGTCTTCCATCATGGTCCGGTCGGCCGGATGGATCAGCGCTGCCCATCCCGCCACCGAACGTTGAAAGTTGGCATCGATCCCGAACAGACGGTCAAGCTCTTCCGAACTGCTCCAGCGTCCGGCGGAAATATCCAGCACATAGCTGCCCAGGCCGGCAATGTGTTGCGCCTCCTTCAGGAACTCCTGGCTCAGACGCGCGGCCTCATCAGACTGTTTTTTGGAGACAATGCGCCAGAGGGCCTGAGCCATCAGGCTGGCCGTTTCCACGTCCAGATCGGTGTACGGCTGGGGCTTGTTGCCAATCCCCAGCAACAGGCGGACCAAGCCACCATCGATGACCGGCACGGTCATCAAACGCGCCAGTGCTGCATGGCCCTGCGGCAGACCTTGCTTGCCGCTCGCGCTGGCGTAGTCGTTAAACAGGACGGGCACACGCTGACGCAAAGCATCGGCCCAGATGCCGGACCGACTGATGGGGAGGTGCTCGTTGGAGATGGCCGTACAGTAGTGCTTCAAGGTCGCCTGCGACCAGGTTACCAGTTCAATGGTCTCCTGATCCTCCTGCACGAAATGAACAAACCCGATCTGGCTTCCGGTCAGTCGCTCCGCCTCTCCCAGGGCAAACTGCAAAAGGACATTCTGGTCTCCTGATTCAGCGGCGGCCGGAAGCGCGAGCAGTGCCTCCGAGCGCTGTGCCTGAAGGGTCAGCGTCGCCTGATCCTCTTTGCTTCGGGTAACGTCGCGCATGGCCGTTTGAACGACCCTGGCGCCCTCATAGACGATAGCGGTGCTCTGTACTTCAGCCACGAACGTCGTGCCATCGAGCCTGAGGAATTTTCCTTCGAGTATCGGCCAGGTGTCGCCCGGCTTGACAGAAGCCTTCATCCTGGCGCGTACGATTTCCCTGAAGTCGGGGTGAACCGATTCGGCGACGGCTTTGCCGATCAGCTCGGGTGCCGACTTCGCGCCAAACAGCCTGGCCGCGGCGGGATTGAGATAGATGAATCTTTCGCCGTCATGAACCAGCAGCGGCTCTGGAGTCCATTCGGTCAGGGTGCGGTAGCGGCGTTCGCTGTCACCCAATTCCTGTTGCGCCCGCAGTTGTTCACTTTCACGACGGATGCTACTTTTCACCAGCAGCGCTGCACAAACAAATACAGCCACCATCATTGCAATGACAGAAGCGGCTGTTTGCCGCCACGGTGCCAACGCCTCCTGCGCCGCTACCGAGAAACCGATGGTGACCGGAAAGCGCAGCGAATTGCGCATCGCCGCGATGCGCTCGACACCATCAACTTCAGCCCTGGCACGCACCACGCTTTCGGGCTGACCGGTGGCCCTATGCTTGTGCAGCAGTCCGTCGCCGCCGCTCACGCTACCCCGCACCTTTGCGTCCATGTCAGGCACGCGCGCCAAAACGAACCCGTTGGCATTGAAGACCATTCCCACGCCGCTGGACAGGTTGGGCCGGGAGGCACTGAGCACTCGCGACATGACCTGAGGTTCGATCGATGCCACCACGACGCCTGTCAGTCTTCCATCGACGGCATGCAACGGGCGGGCCAAAAAGACGACCACGGTGCCTGTCACCGAGACCACCGGATCACTCAGGTAGCTGTCTTGGGCAAGGGGCTTATCCCGGAAGTGGACCAGATAGTCCCGATCCCCTACATTTCGACCGAGCGCTCCTGCCCGCGTGGTCTGTTGGATGATGCCATCCAGGCCGACGATGGAGGTGGCCGTGATTTCCGGAATGGCCGGTGTACGCCCATGGTCAAAGGCGGACAGATCAGCGCCTCCCCGCATGGAAATATCCCGCAGGTAGTTGTCGACGTTGCCTAGCAAAGAGCTGAGATCGCTTTCGGCCGAACGGGCTTCGGCAGTCAGAAGGGCCGCCGTGGCCTTGAGAGAGTCGTCATGGTCGCGCCAGATGTTGAACGTTCCAAGGGTGACGACCGCGACCGTGACCAATATCATCCAGGCAATATGGATTTGCCTGGGTAACAAGATATCGCGCTGGATGCGCCGGAGTCTGAACAACGTGGTCTCCTGCCTGGGTAGCGGACACTGACTTTGACCTGGCCAACCCGGGAACTGCACCGCACACGGTCAAGTCTGATGCTATCAGATGCAACACAGTCCAGTCAGCCGATCAAGGCTCGAACCCTCTGCCTGGTCCACTCCGTCGCGAACAACCTCTGGTGTTCGATCCGTCGTTGACCCAACCAGGCAACGGCTTCGGGCTACTGCCGGACCGGTCCGGCGCAGACATGGACGCGGTTGCGGCCGGCCTCCTTGGCCGCATACAGTGCGTTGTCGGCGGCGGCAATCAGCTCGTCACCGGTGCGGCCATCGCCCGGAAAGGTGGCAACACCGAAGGAAGCCGTCACCTCTATAGGCAACGCGCCGTAGCAAATCGGCTCGGCTGCCAGCGCGGCGCGCAACTGCTCGGCCCGCTCGACCGCGCTGTCCTGCGCCATCAGCGGCAGCACCAGCAGAAACTCCTCGCCACCATAACGGCAGTAGATATCGCTGCCACGCGCATGCTGCTTCAGCAAGGCGCCGAAGACCCGCAACACCTCGTCACCGGCAAGGTGCCCATGGCGGTCATTGACCGCCTTGAAGTGGTCCAGATCACCCATGATCAGGCTGACCGGATGCCCATGCCGTTCGGCAAAGAGCAACTCCCGGCCCAGGGTTTCTTCGAGGTAGCGGCGGTTGAAGAGGCCGGTCAGCGCGTCGTGCGTTGACTGTTCGCGCAGCTTTTCCTGCAACTCCCGCACCGCGCGCTCGGCGCGGGTGCGCTCGCTTATATCCATCACCATGCTGATCAGCGCCCGCTGGCCGTCGATCTCCATGGTGCTGCCATGCGCCTCGACGTCAATCACCGCGCCGTCCTTGCGCAGGCCGCAAAATACGTAGTGGACTCCTTCCAATTCGCCGCTGAGTCGCTTGCGAATGTTCTCGGCGACCACCGGGCGATCCGTTTCAGCGGTGATATCGCAGGGTCCAAGGGTCCGGATTTCGTCCGCGCTGTAGCCGAATATTTGGTTGAATTTTGTGTTGGAGTAACTGAATTTGCCGTCCTCGGTGATGGCGATGCCGACCAGGGACAGACTCACGACACCGCGAAACTTCGCCTCCGATTCGCGCAGGGCGCGATTGATTTCCTCGTTCCTGAGCAAGGCCGCTTCCAACTCCGCGGTGCGGTTGCGCACCTGCTCCTCCAGCATGACCGTCGTCTGGAACAGGCTGAAGTCGGAGCCCTGGGCGCTGGTGCTGCGTTCGGCGCGGTCCATCAGCGCCCGGATGATCTTGTTAAGCCTGGCAATCTCGCCCTGCAAGGCCGGTACTTCCGGGCCGGCGTTGGACCGCCCGGACTCAGGCATTGCCGGTCTCCCATGCAGCGCTGCCGATGGCGATGCCGACCAGCGTCTGATTCACATGCACGCCCTGGAACTGCTCGCCGTAGGTGTTGAAGCCGACCGTGTTGTTGCGCCGGAAAACCGCGCCGACGCTCTGTTCGAGGTGACTCTGCGAAATCTCCAGCTTGCGCAGAATGCACTCGCAGGCAAGAACGAGCTGCGGCGGGCCGATCTCCGCACCTATCCGGGCAAAGGTTTGCTCCAGATTCTCCAGCAAGCCAACCCCTTTGGCCACCCGAAAAACCAGCCCGTTCTCGATGGCACAAAAAAAGGTCAGGCTGTCATCCGGATTGACTTTCTGGACCGAGCGCACGTAATTGGTACCGTCAATCAACACCACGACCGGCGAGGCCGCAAAGCGCAAGGGGCCGAGATCGCGCTCGTCGATGCCCAGAATGCGTGCGTACTCCTGGGCGGCCGGCAGTCCGTTGATTTCCTTGACGATGCGATGGGCGGCATCGGCATCTGTGACGACCAGCCTTTCTTCAGTGGCAACAAAATGCTGCGTCTTGAACGGTTTGAACGGCAACGGCGTGTTGACCAGCGTCAGAACAGCGCTGTCGGCATGAAAACGGCCCTCGGAATAAACATAAGTGCTGCCAAAGTTCACGCCGTCGCCGGCCGAACCTCCCACCAACGGGAGCCCGTCCAGTGCACTTTGCAAGGCGCGTGTGACCGGCTCTTCGCGCGTCGACAAGCCATCGATCAGCAGGAACGCAAAGGTGTTTTCCGGGTTCGCCAGCGGCGCACGGCTCTCCAGCTTTTGCAGCAATTCCTGGGCCATGGCTTGCCCTCTGGCAATTCCGAATCGCTGCAACTGATCGATGCAGCCGCTGACGGCGGTAAAGCTACCGACCGGAAAGCTGGCTCCGGTCAGGCTGTGATCCTGGTAGCCGGCGGGTCCGATTTCGCCGGCCGTAGTACAACCCACGACCTGAACCCCGGAAAAAAGTTGCCTCATTTCGTCGGCGAGAGCCTCCAGGTCGTACGCGCTGGAGCAGAAGAAGATCACCAAGGCCATGTCCGGTTGCGTTACCGCCGCGTGAAACTCGCGCACGGCGCTGCGCGCGTCAGGGGCGCAAGACTGAGCCCTGAGGACGCGGGGCGGCTTCTCCAGATCGCTCTTCATGCGGATCTCCTCATTTCGCGTGCCCCGCCAAGTGGAGGCTCTTTGCTCACGACGGCTTAACCATGAAGAAGAGTAGCCATGGAACTGATCCGATTGTTGATATTTCGCATGTCCGGCGCTCAAATTGCTGACATCCGGTCGACCGGATCGACCAATGTCGAACAAATTTGACTGGACGCTGCTGACGCTGAAATCCACTCTTTCCAGGAAGACCTTGCGCATGATCAACATGCATGCTGACCGCAGCGTGTGTACTGCCGCAAGCGGTGCTGTCGGCTGCGATGCGTAGCGGACCGCCGCACCAGGCTGGCGGGCCGGGTTTGGTAGGAGAAAGGCATGAATCATCCGCGGACATGGTTTGCTGCGGCGTGGCAGCGCCTGATCGCGGTGCAGGCGCGCGACGAAGAAGAGGCGCGCCTGGGACGCCTGTTCAATACCTTGATGCTGATCAGCCTCGGCATCGTCAGCGCGCTTTCGGTGGACTTTCTGCTGTTGTACCCGCTCGGTTTTGCCGGTGCCACGGTGAGCTGGACGGCGGCCGCTTTTCCGCTGGCCTTTCTTCCCCTGTCCATCTTCTGCCTGACCCAGGCCCGGCGTGGCCATATCCGGTCCATGGTTCGTCTCTACGTCTGGGTCAATCTGATCGCCATCGGCGTCGCCGCCTGGCTGTTCGATGGCGTTTACTCGCCGGCCTGGGTGCTTTTTTTCTGGAACGTGACGATCGGCGGCATCTTGTTGGCGCCTAGCTTTTCTCTTTGGGCGACCGGCGCGGTGGTGGCGTATTTTCTGCTGCTGCTGGGCCTGTCTCGATGGGGCTATTACACGCCTGCCCTGAGCTTTGGCGCCGCCGGACGCGAATTTGTCAACATGTCGGCGCTGCTGATCGTGCTGGTCTCCACCGTAGGTCTGCTGACCTACCTGAACATGCGCAGCCTGCGCCAGGCACTGGGGAAGCTACAAACGGAAATTGCCGGGCGCAAGCGGACCGGGGAATATCTGCGCCAAAGCGAGGAGCGCTTGCGCAGTATTTTTGAACATGTCAACGACATCATTTACACCGTCGAGCCGGATGGCACTTTCTCTTCCATCAGTCCGTCCTGTGAGCGAATGTTGGGTTGGCGGCCGGACGAGTGGACAGGTCGCCCCTTTGCGCTCGTCGTGCACCCGGACGACCGGCCCCGCATGCAGGAGTTGTTCCGGCGGGTGTTGTCGGGCCAGCCGCTGCCGGTTTTTGAGGTTCGCATTTTGACCAAGGCGGGGGGCTATCTGGCTGTAGAGATCGCGGCCACGCCCATTCATCGCGACGGCACCATCGTCACATTGGGGGTCTTGCGCGACATCACCGAGCGCAAGCGGGCGGAAGACCAAATCCGGCAACTGAACGAGGAACTCGATGCCAAGGTAAAGCAGCGCACCCAGCAATTGCTGCAGGCGCAGGACGAACTGCTGCGCCAGGAAAAACTGGCGGTGTTGGGTCAGGTGGCGGGCAGCGTCGGCCACGAGCTGCGCAACCCGTTGGGCGTCATGAGCAACGCGGTGTACTACCTGGAAACGGTGCTGGCGGATGCGGATGACAGCGTCAAGGAATACCTGAACATCATCAAGAACGAGATCGCCGATTCCGAGCGCATCGTCTCGGACCTGCTGGATTCCGTGCGCGCCAAGCCGCCGCAACCGGAAACAGTGGCTGTCGGCGAATTGATGGCGCAAACCCTGGGCAAACTCACGCTGCCGCCGTCGGTGACCGTGACACTGGATATTCCAGCGGCGCCTCCTCTCCTGCGGGTGGACGCGATGCAAATCCAGCAGGTGTTGCGCAACTTGATCAGCAACGCCGTGGAAGCGATGCCGGACGGCGGCAGCCTGGAACTCGGCGCCGTCGAGAACCGACCAGACGGCACTATCACCGTCAGCGTGCGTGACAGCGGCATTGGCATGACACCGGAGCAGCTGGGCAAGCTGTTTCAGCCCTTGTTCACGACCAAGGCGCGCGGCATCGGCCTGGGACTGGTGGTGGTGAAGAACCTGACTCAGGCCAATGGCGGCGTGGTGGCGGTGCAGAGCGAAGTCGGCAAGGGCACGACTTTTATCGTGACACTTCCGCTGGCCAGAGCTGCGGACTCTGAGCCTGCGGCCGTTTCCAGTGTTCAGCCGTAAGCCGGAGGGTAGAGAGACCATGAACATGAAAACCCCAAGCTGGCGCAAGCTGGTTGCCGTAGTGAGCATGGCAACCATCCAGTTGCTCGTTGCCGTTGCGACGGCGGCGCCAGCGGGACTCACCGATCTTTCCATCGAAGAACTGTTGAACGTGGAGGTTTACAGCGCCAGCAAGTTCACGCAGAAGACCACCGAGGCACCTTCCGCCGTCACCGTCATTACCGCCGCGGACATCAAGAGTTATGGCTATCGCACGCTGGCCGATATCTTGGCCAGCGCACGCGGGCTGTTCGTTTCATATGATCGCAGCTACCAGTATCTTGGGGTACGCGGCTTCAACCGACCGGGTGACTACAACAGCCGCATCCTGCTGCAAGTTGACGGCTACCAGGTCAACGACGCCAATTACGACACCGCTTCCATCGGCCAGGAATTCTTCCTTGACGTGGACCTCATCGACCGGGTGGAGGTGGTGCGCGGGCCAGGGTCTTCGATTTACGGCAGCAACGCCTTTTTCGGCGTGGTCAACGTCATCACCAAGCGCGGCCGGGACTACGGTGGCCTGGAAGTGTCTGGTGAAGCGGCCAGTTTTGGCACCGGCAAGGGACGGGTAACCTACGGGAAAAAGATGGAGAACGGCGCCGAGATGATGCTTTCGGCGACCTATTCCGACAGCCGTGGCCAGGATCTGTCCTTCACCGAATTCAACGGTATCGCCCACAACCTCGACCGCGACCAGGCCCAGCGGGTCTACGGCAAACTGGTCTATGACCGCTTTACGCTCACTGCCGCCTATTCCGAGCGCACCAAGGGGCTGCCTACCGCTTCCTTCGACAGCGTGTTCAACGATCCCCGCAGCCAGACCAAGGACTCCCAGGCCGTTCTCGACCTTGCCTACAACGGCAAGCTTTCCGAGCGCCTGGCCCTGTCCGGCCGGGTGTTTTACGGCGGCTATTTCTTCGACGGCACCTTCCCCTACGATGCACCGCCGGTCACCGTCAACAAGGACATGGCATGGAGTGAATGGTGGGGTGTGGAAGCCAAGTTGGTGGGGCGCTTCGATCGGCACAAGCTGGTGTTCGGGGCGGAGTACCTGGACAATGAGCGGCAGGAATTCAAGAACTACGATCTCGATCCCTACTTCCTTCTTCTGGATGAGAAGCATCGCAGCGACCGGCGCGCGCTGTATGTCCAGGATGAAGTGACCCTCGGCCAGGGTCTGCTGCTCAATGCCGGACTGCGTTACGACCATTTCTCTACCGTGGGAGACACCTTCAACCCGCGCCTGGCGCTGATCTACAACCCGATACCCACGACCACGCTCAAGCTGCTGTATGGAACCGCCTTCCGTGCTCCCACCGCCTTCGAGTTGTACTACGCCAGCGCCGCGCTGGGATCAAAGCTCAGCGCCAACCTCAAACCGGAGGAAATCACCAGCTACGAATTCGTCGCCGAGCACCAGCTCCAGCCCAATTTCCGCCTCACCGCTGCTGTTTATCAGAACGAGATTAGCAATCTCATCAATCAGGTCACCGATCCGGCGGACAGTTTGAACGTGTTCAAGAACTTGGGACAAGCCAGGGCTCGGGGGGTGGAATTCGAGGCGGAACGCGCCTGGAACGATGAGACACGGCTGCGCCTGAGCTATGCCTGGCAGATCACGCGCGACGACCGCGGCGTGGAACTGGAGAATTCGCCGCGCCACCTGGCCAAGCTCAATTACACGATCCCCCTGTTTGGCAAGGCCTTGCGCGGCGGCATCGAACTTCAGTACATGGGCAGCCGAAAGACCTTGGCCGGGGCGTCCGCGAACGACTACCTGCTGACCAACCTGACGCTGCTGAACAACACGCTGGCCAAAGGCTTGGAAATCTCGGCCAGCGTCTACAACCTGTTCGACAAGCGCTATGCCGACCCCGCCAGACCGGAACATCGGCAGGACCTCATCCCGCAGGACGGCCGCAGCTTCAGGCTCAAGGCTTCCTATCGTTTCTATTGAGGTTTTCATAAATCATGACGCCCACAAGACGAGACACTGTCATGCCGGCCCCGGATCAGGTCCGAGGTTTCAAGGCTGTCATCCCGGCCCCGGATCAGGTCCAGGGTTTCAAGGCTGTCATCCCGGACTCGATCCGGGATCCATGGATTGCGGATCAAGTCCGCAATGACAGCGTGTGTGGCAATGGCAACGTGGGTGGTGGTGACAACGTGGGTGGTGGCGACAGCATTGCATCGGTTCCAGTGCAACGGTGGCGTGAATTCCGGAAGCATCAATCGCTTTCAGGTGCGATCCGGCAAAGGGAAAAGGCCATGAACATGGAAATCGAAAGCTGCTGCAAACCAACGGCCCTGCTGCTGTGCGCAGTGGCGTCTGCGCTGGCCTGCGCGGCGGCGTCGGGCACCGAACTGATCAAGCTCTCGATCGAAGAATTGATGAACGTTGAAGTGACTTCCGTGGCACGCAAGCCGCAAAAACTTTCCGAGTCAGCGTCCGCGGTTTTTGTCATTACCCAAGAGGAAATCCGCCGCTCCGGCATGACCAGCATCCCGGAGTTGCTGCGCCTGGTGCCCGGGCTCAATGTCGCCCAGTTCGATGCCAACAAGTGGGCTATCTCTTCCCGCGGTTTCAATGACTTGTTTGCCAATAAGCTGCTGGTGCTGATCGACGGCCGCACGGTCTATACGCCCTTGTTCAGCGGCGTATTCTGGGATTTGCAGGATACCTTGCTGGAAGACATAGCGCGCATCGAGGTGATCCGCGGTCCGGGCGGTACGCTGTGGGGTGCCAATGCGGTCAATGGCGTCATCAACATCATCACCAAGAAAGCCCTGGATAGCCAAGGCGCTCTGCTGACGCTGGAAACCGGCAACCTCGAATCCAGGCAGGAGGGATTGCGCTACGGGGGAAAACTGGGTGATTCGGGCGCTTTCCGCGTTTACGCCAAGCACTTTGGCCGGGGCAACTTCGTGGACGCCAGCGGTGCCATGGCCGCTGATCAATGGGACCAGCAGCGCGGCGGCTTTCGCTTCGACTACGATCTTTCGGGCAAGGGCGCGCTGACTTTGCAGGGGGAGGCGTACTCGGGTCATTCCGGGCAGACCGTCAGCGAGCCGATGTTGACGCCGCCGTACGTCCGATCTTTCGCCGATGTCACGCAGGTAGCCGGCAGCTATTTGCGGACCCACTGGCGTCACGTGCTGGCGGGCGGTTCCGACCTGTCCTTGCAGTTCTACTATGACCATACCAGCCGCGACCCGGCGGCATTGCGGGAACGGCGCGACACTTACGATCTGGATTTTCAGCATCGTTCTTCCTGGAACGCACGCCATGACCTGATCTGGGGGCTGGGTTACCGCCAGACGCAGGACGAAACTTCCAGTACCAGGTTTCTTACCTGGTTTACTCCGGCGAGCAAAACGCTCAAGCTGTTCAGCGCCTTCGTGCAGGACGAGAGCGCGTGGCTGGAAGATCGCCTGCATCTTGTCGTGGGTTCCAAGGTCGAGCATAACGACTACACCGGCATCGAACTCCAACCCAATGTGCGCCTGCTGTGGAAGACCGGCGAAGAAGGCGCGCTGTGGGCGGCCGTATCGCGAGCGGTCCACACGCCATCCCGCGGGGAAATCGGCGTCAACGTCGCTGCCAGCGCATTTCCAAGCGGCCTGCCCGTGCCGGCCCCGCCCGTGGCGCTGGCAACGGTTTTGGGCAACCCGAATCTCCAATCGGAGAAGCTGACTGCTTACGAGATCGGTTGGCGCGACAAGCTGCGCCAGGACCTTTTGCTGGACACGACCGTCTTCTACAACGACTACAGCAACTTCGTCACCCATGAGATGGGCAACCCCTACCTGGACAATCCGCTGCAACCGGCGTACCTGGTGGTGCCGCTGCTGACCGACAACAAAGCGCATGGGCGGGTCTACGGCGCGGAGCTGGCCGCCAGCTGGCAAGCGACGCAGCGATGGCGGCTCAGCGGCAGCGTCAGTCTGTTGCGGATTGATCTGGTGGCGGACTCCGACAGCAACGATGCCAGCGTGTCCCAAGTGGCCGGCGGCAGCCCGCGTCAGCAGTGGCAGTTGCATTCGCATCTCGATTTGCCCCATCGCGTCAATCTGGACGCCGCGCTTTACTACGTCGGTGGTTTGACCGGACAAAGTGTGCCGTCCTATACCCGGGTGGACCTGCGCCTGGGCTGGCGACCGCGCAAGGACCTGGAACTCAGCCTGGCGGCACAAAATCTGACTGCCGCGCGACACCCCGAATTCAGCAGCGGCTCGGGGCAACTGGGCAGCGAAGTGCCGCGCAGCGTGGTGGGGAGAGTCGTATGGCAGTTTTGACCGAACTTCTGAAGGCGATATCCCGAATACACCGTCCACACCTGACGGGCTTGGGAGGACTGAACTGGTGGCGAGCACTGCCGGCGCTGTTCCTGCTGTCGACCGGCATGGTCGCTGCCGCCGACTTTTCCGCGGAGTATGAAGTCAAGGCGGCCTTCGTCCACAACATTGCCAAGTTCGTCGAGTGGCCTGCTTCTGCCGGTGTGAAAGAAACCCTGCGGCTGTGCATTCTGGGATCCGGGCCATTTGGCGCGGCGGCCGACGGCTTGCGGGGCAAGCCGGTTGGCGCCAAGGTGTGGGAGGTGGCGCCGGCCAACGCGCACGCCAATTTGAAGGAATGCCAGGTGTTGTTCATCGGGGCTGCCGAGGCGGCCAATCTGCCGCGCCTGCTGGAGGGCCTCAAGGGCAGTCCGGTCCTGACGGTGGGGGATACCGAGGGCTATGCCGAACGAGGTGTGATGGTCAACTTGTTTTTGGAACAGAACAAGGTGCGGTTCGAGATCAACAACGCTGCGGCCGGGCGCGCCGGACTCAGGATCAGTTCGCAACTGTTGAAACTGGCGCGCATCGTTACCGACCCGGGAGCGATGAAATGAGACTTCCCACCTCGCTAAAGAACGCATCGATACTGCGCAAACTGGTTTATATCGCCGTCATCGCCACCGCGGCAGCCACCTTAGTTGCCATGCTGCTATTGGTGGTGCAGCAGTGGTTCCTGCTGCGCAACGAATTGGCAAAAAGCGTTTACACGCAAGCCTCCATTGTGGCGGAGAACAGTTCGTCGGCGCTGGTCTTCGGTGACCGTGAAGCGGCGCAGCAAACGTTGCTGGCGTTGGCCTCCATCGACAACATCGAATTTGCCGGGCTGCTCGACAATTCGGGACAAGCTTTTGCGGCGTATGCGCGTCCCGGGTTTGCGATACCTTCCCATCAGCATTTACCATTCGAAGGCGCGCACAGCAGCTACACCACAGGGCACGTCGAGGTGTTGATTCCGATCGTGTTCCAGCAGGAGAGAATCGGCGCCATCCATGTGCGTTCCAATCTGTCGCCTTTGTACGAAAGATTGGCGTGGAGCATGTTGATCGTCTTGATCGCCGCAACAGGTGCTTGTCTGGTGGCGGTGGCGATGCTGATGAAGTTGCTTCCGGCCATTACCGATCCTCTGCAATATCTGGTCGGACTGATGAATACCGTTTCGCGGGAGAAAAACTATGGCTTGCGGGCGGAGTTGCAAAGCCAGGATGAGCTGGGAACGCTGGCGCAAGAGTTCAATAACATGCTGATGCAAATCCAGCAGCGCGATGATCAACTGGCGCGGCATCGGGAACACCTGGAGGAGGAGGTGGCGCGGCGTAGCGCCAGCTTGCGGGAAAGCGAGGAGCGTTTCCGCATGGCTTTCCAGAACTCGGCCATCGGCATGGCGCTGGTGGGGCTGGATGGACGTTGGCTCAAGGTCAATGACGCACTGTGCAACATCGTCGGCTATCCGGAACCGGAGTTGCTGGAAAGAACGTTTCAGGACATCACCCATCCGGACGATCTCCAGACCGATCTTCATTTTTTGGCGCAACTGTTGGCTGGAGCCAGAGACCATTACCAGATGGAAAAACGCTATATCCACAGGCAAGGCCAGGTCGTCTGGATACGCCTGAGCGTCTCGCTGATACGGGACGCGCAGGACAAACCTGTTCATTTCGTTACCCAGATAGATGACATTACCGAGGAAAAACTGGCCGGAGAAAAAATTCGCAAGCTCAATGAAGAACTGGAAACCAAGGTGCAGCAGCGTACCCAGCAACTGTTGCAGGCTCAGGACGAACTGCTGCGCAAGGAGAAACTGGCGGTGCTGGGGCAGGTGGCCGGCAGCGTCGGGCACGAGCTGCGCAACCCGTTGGGTGTCATGAGCAATGCGGTGTACTTCCTGCAATCCGTGCTGGCGGACGCGGATGACAGCGTCAAGGAGTACCTGGAGATCATCAAGAGCGAGATCGCGGGTTCCGAGCGCATCGTCTCGGACCTGCTGGATTCGGTGCGCACCAAGCCACCGCAACCCGACGCGGTGGGCGTCGGCGGACTGGTCGAACAAACCTTGAGCAAACTCACGCTACCGTCCACGGTGACCGTGACACTGGATATTCCAGCGACGCTGCCTCCGTTGCGGGTGGATTCACAACAAATCCACCAAGTGTTGCGCAACCTGATCAGCAACGCCGTGGAGGCCATGCCGGAGGGCGGTACGCTGGAAATCCGCGCCGTCGAGAACAGGCCGGACGGCACTATCACCGTCAGCGTGCGCGACAGCGGCGTCGGCATGACACCGGAGCAGTTGGGCAAGCTGTTTCAGCCCTTGTTCACCACCAAGGCGCGCGGCATCGGTCTCGGGCTGGTGGTGGTGAAGAACCTGACCCAGGCTAACGGCGGCAGCGTGCAGGTGCAGAGCGAGGCGGGCAAGGGCAGCCAGTTTTTCGTCACGCTGCCGAGTGCAGGTTCGACTGAGGAAACAGCGGTCAGGGTGCCGAAGTGAGAAACGACCCGTTCTGCTGGGGTATGAGATGAAATTTGCCACCAAACTTGGCTTGAGCGCCGCGTCGGCAGCGTTGATTGTCGGGCCGCTGCTCGGCGCAGCCGTGTTCTTCGAGGCGCGTTCCGCATTGCAGGAACGCATTGAGCACGAACAGGTGCAGAGCGCGACCAGTGTCATGCGCGAAATCGATACCGCCATGTACCGCGCTTATCTGGATGCGACCATGATTGCGGCAGATGATCTGCTGCGGGAAGCGGTGGAACACCCGCAAAATCCGGTGCGGGCGCAACTGATGGACGAGATGGAAGAGCGGGATCGTCTGACGGGTCCCTGGAAGGCATTGATGGTGTTCGATCAAACAGGTCGTGCGCTGTTTGGCCCCAAGCCACTGGGAGACGCAAAACATATCTCAGCTTATCCGGCCAACAGAATCGCCTTTGATCATGCCCTGAAAGGTGAAACCTACCACTCAGGGCAGATCATCTGCCCGCAAACCCACCAGCCGTTCGTGATTTTTGCAGCACCCGTTTATGCCAGAGATGATGAAAAGAAAGTGGTGGGGGTGGTGATTGCCCAATACGTCTGGGAGTCCATCCAGCGGATACTCGATCATGTGGACCCGGTTGCCAGGGTGCATCTACTCAATTCCGAGCGCGATGTTATCGGCAGGCGCAGCGATGATTCGCATCCCCTGCTGCGTATCCCGCTGCTTGCGCAACCGGCCAAAAAAAACGGGCCCGCGACCTATGGCGTTGCTGCCAGTTCATCACATGGCGAAGGAGCTGCGCTAACAGTGGAGCTAGGGCAAAGCGGTGTGCAGGATTACCATGGCAGTGGCTGGATCTTACTGATGGAACAGCCGCTCGATATTGTTTTTGCGTCTGTCTCGAAACTGGCATCGAATACGGCATCGATCGTGTTTGTCACGCTTCTGTTGCAGGCCGCGTTGCTGGCTGTGTTGGGTCGATTATTCCTGCGACCGATGGCAAGTCTGCTCAAGGGCGTGAGGCAGGTCGCGGGCGGCAATCTCGATGGCAAGATGGTGGTGCGCAGCAAGGATGAATTCGGTGAACTGGCGGACAATTTCAACGTCATGACTGACAACTTGCGGGAGCGTACCCAGCAACTGTTGCAGGCGCAGGACGAACTGCTGCGCAAGGAGAAACTGGCGGTGCTGGGGCAGGTGGCTGGCAGCGTCGGGCACGAGCTGCGCAACCCTCTGGGTGTCATGAGCAATGCGGTGTACTTCCTGCAAACCGTGCTGGCGGAAGCGGACGACAGCGTCAAGGAGTACCTGGAGATCATCAAGAGCGAGATCGCGGGTTCCGAGCGCATCGTCTCGGACCTGCTGGACTCGGTGCGCACCAAGCCGCCGCAACCCGAGATTGCGGGCGTGCGGGAGTTGCTGGTGCAGACTTTGCGCAAACTGGTCATACCACCCTCGGTCAGCGTGAAGCTGGACATTCCTGAGACGCTGCCCCCGCTGCGAGTCGATCCACAGCAGATCCATCAGGTCTTGCGCAACCTGATCAGCAACGCCGTGGAGGCCATGCCGGAGGGCGGTACGCTGGAAATCCGCGCCGTCGAGAACAGGCCGGACAGCAGCATCACCGTCAGCGTGCGCGACAGCGGCAGCGGCATGGCACCGGAGGTGCTGGCCAAGCTGTTCCAGCCCTTGTTCACCACCAAGGCACGCGGCATCGGTCTCGGGCTGGTGGTGGTGAAGAACCTGACTCAGGCTAACGGCGGCAGCGTGCAGGTGCAGAGCGAGGCGGGCAAGGGCAGCCAGTTTGCCGTCACGCTGCCCGCAGCCATGGATGGCGGGTCGGGTCCGCAATGACAGGTCTGAACAGTAGCGTGAATTTCGGAAACATCCATTGAACCCATGACATGAAAAAAATGCTGAGCAAGCTTTTCCGGTCCGGCGTTCACGCTGCTGAAGATGCGCAGGACATCAAGCACAAAGTCGTTTTCCTGAACAACGTCTTTGCCTTTGCCGCCATGGTGGCTTTTGGCATGGGCTTTATCCGTTGGCGGGAAAGCGCCGTGATGGGGCTGATTGATTTCTGTTTTGCCGGGCTTGCGGCTGCGCTGCTCTATTACCTGCGCCAGCACAAGGAAAAAATCGAACTCATCAGTTCCGTTGCATTGACACTCGCGGCCATCCTCTTTTTTGCCATCTATTTGCTGGCACCCTACAACACGACGCGCGCATCGCTGTTCTTTTTGCTGGCAGCCTCGGCGTTCTTCCTGAAGGGCCGCAGGGCAGGATTTTTCTGCCTGCTCTTCATTCTGCTGGCCATTGTGTCGGTGTCTCTTTTTTCGCATATAGCGACCGCCTACTCGCGCATCGACATACTCACCCTGAGTGTCTACTTGATCGCCTTGTTCTTTATTTTTGACCGTTATGAAACCATCAAGGAAGAACAGCAAGAACGCCTGGAACGGTCAAACACACAACTGGAAGAAAAAGTTCGGGAGCGGACCACGGAACTGCAACAGGCCAACCAACGCTTGAGTCAACTCAATGAAGAACTTGATGCCAAGGTGAAGGAGCGCACGCAACAATTACTGGTGGCGCAGGACGAGTTGTTGCGTAAGGAGAAACTGGCGGTGCTGGGGCAGGTGGCTGGCAGCGTCGGGCACGAGTTGCGCAACCCGCTAGGCGTGATGAGCAACGCGGTCTTCTTTTTGCAAACGGTGCTGGCCGATGCGGATGACAGCACCAAGGAATATCTGGGCATCATCAGGGACGAAATCGGGAGTTCCGAGCGCATCGTCTCCGACCTGCTGGACTCGGTGCGCACCAAGCCGCCGCAGCCCGAACGGGTGGAGGCGGGGGAATTGATAGCCCAGACCTTGCGCAAATGCAGCGTGCCGCCCTGCGTCGCTGTGCGGCTTGAGATTGCGGAGGCACTGCCGCCGCTGCGGGTCGATCCGCTGCAACTCCAGCAGGTGTTGCGCAACCTCATCAGCAACGCCGTGGAAGCGATGCCGGAGGGCGGCACGCTGGAAATCAGCGCGCTCGAAAACCCGCCAGGCAGCAGCGTCACCATCGCCGTGCGCGACAGCGGCAGCGGCATGGCACCGGAGGTGCTGGCCAAGCTGTTCCAGCCCTTGTTCACCACCAAGGCGCGCGGTATCGGGCTCGGCCTGGTGGTGGTGAAGAATTTGACCGAGGCCAACGGCGGTAGCGTGCAGGTGCAGAGCGAAGCCGGCAAAGGTAGCCGGTTTGCCGTTACGCTGCCGCGTGCCGAATCCACAGGAGAGGCGGCATGAATCGTCCGTGGACACGGGTGGCCGCGCGGTGGGAGCGCCTGATCGCGGTGCAAGCGCGCGACGAAGAAGAGGCGCGCCTGGGGCGCCTGTTCAACATCCTGATGGTGATCGGTTTCGGGATTCTTGTCGTACTCTTCATGGTCCTTTTTATGCTGCGCCCGTTGGGACTGGTCGGTGCCCGTGTAGGTTGGGTTGCGAGCGCTTTTCCGGTGGCATTTTTTGCCTTCTCCTATCTGTGCCTGGCTCTGGCGCGGCGCGGTTACATCCAACCGATGATTCGTCTTTACGTGTTGACAAATCTGATCACGATCGGCGTCGTGGTCTGGCTGTTCGACGGCGTCTACTCTCCGGCTTGGGTACTCTTCTTCTGGAGTGTAACGATTGGTGGAATCTTGCTGGCACCTGGCATGGCATTGTGGATGACTGGGGCGGTGGTGTTGTACTTCCTGCTGCTGTTTTTCCTGACTCAGTCAGGTCTTTACACGCCGCCTCTGACCTTCGGGGTCGCTGGTCGTGAGTTCGTCAACATAGCTTGCGTGCTGATCGTGCAGGTCTCCACCGTCGGTTTGCTGACCTACCTGAACATGCGCAGCCTGAGAAATTCGGTGCGCGGACTGAGGGAGCGAACCCGGCAATTGCTGAATGCGCAGGACCAATTGGTGCGCCATGAGAAGCTGGCGGTGTTGGGTCAAGTGGCTGGCAGTGTCGGCCACGAATTGCGCAACCCGCTGGGTGTGATGAGCAACGCTGTTTTCTATTTGCAGACCGTGCTGACCGATGCCGATGACAGCACCAAGGAATACCTCAACATCATCCAGAGCGAGATCACCGGTTCCGAGCGCATAGTTTCCGACCTGCTGGACTCCGTGCGCACCAAAGCACCGCGACCGGAACTGGTGGGTGTGCGGGAACTGGTCGACCAGGTCTTGCGCAAGTACAGTGTCCCTTCATTGGTCACCGTCAAACTCGACATTCCCGTGGCATTGCCTGCGCTGTGGGTCGATCCACAACAAATTCAGCAGGTCTTGCGCAACCTCGTCAGCAACGCCGTGGAAGCGATGCCGGATGGCGGCACGCTGGAAATCAGCGCGCTCGAAAACCCGCCAGGCAGCAGCGTCACCATCGCCGTGCGCGACAGCGGCAGCGGCATGGCACCGGAGGTGCTGGCCAAGCTGTTCCAGCCCTTGTTCACCACCAAGGCGCGCGGCATCGGTCTCGGGCTGGTGGTGGTGAAGAATTTGACCGAGGCCAACGGCGGTAGCGTGCAGGTGCAGAGCGAAGCCGGCAAAGGTAGCCTGTTTGCCGTTACGCTGCCGAGCGGGAATCCGGTGGGAGAAGTCGTATGAAGGAGCTAGGGTCATCGCTTGCCGCGACCTGGGAGCGCCTGATCGCGGTGCGAGCGCGCGACGAAGAAGAGGCGCGCCTGGGGCGCCTCTTCAACACCTTGATGGTGATCAGCATCTGGATCGTCGTTGCGCTTTCCATCGTCTTCCTGCTGATGCAGCCGCTGGGTTTTCTGACCCTGCGTTTAAGCTGGACGGCGGCGGCTTTTCCGTTGGTCATGTTTGCTTTTTCCGTATTCTGTCTGGTCCAGGCCCGGCGCGGTCATGTCCGGCCCATGATTCTTCTTTACGTCTGGGTCAACCTGATCGGCATCAGCGCCGCCGCCTGGGTCTTCGACGGCTTGGTGTCCCCGGCCTGGGTGCTGTTTTTCTGGACCGTAACCATTGCCGGCATTCTGTTGACACCGGCAACCGCTCTGTGGATGACCGGCGGCGTGCTGGCGAGCTATGTGCTGATGCTGCTGCTGTCCCAGGCCGGGTATTACACGCCGCCACTGGTCCCCGGCGTGGCCGGGCGCGAGTACGTCCACATGTCGCTGGTGCTGATCATGCTGGTCTTTACCGTTGGCATTCTGACCTACCTGAACATGCGCAGCCTGCAGCAGGCCTTGAGCCATCTGCGGGAGCGCTCCAGGCAGTTGCTGCAAGCGCAGGAAGAACTGGTGCGCAAGGAAAAGCTGGCGGTGCTGGGGCAGGTGGCGGGCAGTGTGGGCCACGAGCTGCGCAACCCGCTGGGCGTGATGAGCAACGCGGTGTACTTTCTGCAAACCGTGCTGGCGGATACGGACGAGACCACCCAGGAATACCTGACCATCATCAAGAACGAAATTGCCGATTCCGAGCGCATCGTCTCCGACCTGCTGGACTCGGTGCGCACCAAGCCGCCGCAGCCTGGCGTGGTGGCTGTGTCGGACCTGGTGCACCAGATCCTGCGCAAGTACAGTGTGCCTGCCTCGGTCAGCGTGAAGCTGGACCTTCCTGCAACACTGCCGCCGCTGCGGGTCGATCCACAGCAGATCCAGCAGGTATTGCGCAATCTCATCAGCAACGCCGTGGAAGCGATGCCGGACGGCGGCACGCTGGAAATCAGCGCGCTCGAAAACCCGCCAGGCAGCAGCGTCACCATCGCTGTGCGAGACAGCGGCAGCGGCATGGCACCCGAGGTGCTGGCCCGGATATTCCAGCCCTTGTTCACCACCAAGGCGCGCGGCATCGGCCTGGGGCTGGTGGTGGTGAAGAACCTGACCGAAGCCAACGGCGGCAGCGTCAGGTTGCAAAGCGAACCAGGCAAGGGCAGTGTGTTCAGCGTCACGCTGCCCAGCGCGACTCCGGCCGGAGCAGCGGCATGACTCCTTTGCGGACATGGGGCAAGCGCTTGGCCCGCCTACTCTTGGGGCCGATGGCTTTCGCCTGTTATGGCCAGGCCGCAGCGGCGACCCTGTTGCTGGATCCGGCGCAGCCATCTTATTCCCTGGGGCAACAGGTCGAATTTTACGAAGACAGAGCAGCCAGCCTGGAACTGGGGGAAATATCCCGGCTGCCCGAGAAGGCGTGGCAACAACATGCCAGGGCGATTCCCAATTTTGGCTTTAGCAGATCTGCTTACTGGTTCCGCGCAAGGTTTCAGACCATGGAGGCGCGGAATTGGCTGCTGGCCATCAACTATCCCTTGCTCGACGAAATTGCCATGTACACGTTTGCCGGCGAGCGCCCCGTGCAAACGGTTCACACGGGCGACGCCCGCCCGTTTGTCGATCGGCCGCTCCGGCACGTAACGTTTGTCTTCCCGCTCACGCTGCCACCGAAGGAACCGCTGACGCTTTATCTGCGGGTCAAGAGTAGCGGCACACTGCAAGTGCCGATCACCCTGTGGCAGGACCATGCGTACTACGAACACGACGAAACGATTACCGCGATCACGGGGGGCTATTTCGGCATCCTGTTGATCATGGTTCTTTACAACCTGTTCGTCTATTTGATGGTGCGCGAACCAGCCCATATTCACTATGTCCTGTTCGTAACGACGATCGGATTGTTTACCGCCGGACTGTATGGCTGGGGCTACAAATACCTGTGGCCGCAAGCCGTGCTGTTCCAGCAATACAACACGGCTGTTTTCATATCCCTGAGCCTTGTTTTCGCCTCGCGCTTTATTCATCATTTCCTCGACTTGCCGCGCACCGCACCCGCCATTGCCCTTCTGCTCCTGGGCGTGGTACTGAGTCAACTGGTGGCGCTGCTGCTGCTGCCGGTGGTTGGCTACCACCTGGCCGTTCAATTCGCACTGGCGATGACCCTGGTGACCGTCCTGACGGCACTGTGCGCCGGAATTTTGCTATGGCGACGGGGCGAGCATGCCGCCCGCTATTTCACTATTGCCTGGAGCACCTTCCTGTTTTCCGCGCTGTTGGCAACACTGGAGAAGTTTGGCTTCATACCCAGTACGTTCTGGGCCGACTTCTCGCTTCCATTGGGCGTCATATCGATAGTCAGTCTGCTGTCGCTGGCGCTGGCGGAGCGGCTCAACCTGGAAAAGCTGCAGCGCATCCAGGCGCAACAACAGCTTATTCACCTGCAGGAAAAGAACCGGGAGGAGTTGGAGCAGAAAGTCAACGATCGCACCATCGCCCTGGGGCAGGCCAACCAGTCGCTGGAAAAAGAGCTGGTCGAGCGCAGGATCGCTGAAACTGCGTTACACGACAGCGAGGAGCGTTTTCGCAAGGCCTTCCAGTACTCGGCCGTCGGCATGGCGCTGATAGGCCTGGATGGACATTGGTTGAGGGTCAATGGCGCGCTCTGCAAAACTGTCGGGTATTCGGAGCAGGAATTGTTGAGCAAGACTTTTCAGGATATTACCCATCCGGACGATCTCCAGTCCGACCTTGAAGTTGTGGCGCAACTGCTGGCGGGGACGAGAGAGCACTACCAGATGGAAAAGCGCTATGTCCACAAGGATGGCCATGTCGTATGGATACGCTTGAGCGCTGCGCTGATACGCGATGCGCAAGAGAAGCCGATCCATTTCGTGACCCAGATAGAGGACATTACCGAGGACAAGCTGGCGCAGGAAGAAATTCACCAGTTGAATGAAGAACTGGAAACGAAGGTGCGCCAGCGCACGCGGCAGTTGCTGGAGGCGCAGGAAGAACTGGTGCGCAAGGAAAAGCTGGCGGTGCTGGGGCAGGTGGCGGGCAGTGTGGGCCACGAGCTGCGCAACCCGCTGGGCGTCATGAGCAACGCGGTGTACTTTCTGCAAACCGTGCTGGCGGATACGGACGAGACCACCAAGGAATACCTGGCCATCATCAAGAACGAAATTGCCGATTCCGAGCGCATCGTCTCCGACCTGCTGGACTCGGTGCGCACCAAGCCGCCGCAGCCTGGCGTGGTGGCTGTGTCGGACCTGGTGCAGCAGATCCTGCGCAAGTACAGTGTGCCTGCCTCGGTCAGCGTGAAGCTGGACCTTCCTGCAACACTGCCGCCGCTGCGGGTCGATCCACAGCAGATCCAGCAGGTCTTGCGCAATCTAATCAGCAACGCCGTGGAAGCGATGCCGGAAGGTGGCACACTGGAAGTAGGCGCGCGTGAGAACACGCCGGACGGCACCGTGACCATCAGCGTGCGTGACGGCGGCATTGGCATGGCACCCGAGGTGTTGGCCAGGATATTCCAGCCCTTGTTTACCACCAAGGCGCGCGGCATCGGGTTGGGGCTGGTGGTGGTGAAGAACTTGACCGAGGCCAACGGCGGTAGCGTGCGGGTGGCCAGCGAAGTCGGCAAGGGCAGCGTCTTCAGCGTGACGCTGCCGGTAGTGGTCGAGAGGGGGAATGAGCGTGTTTAAAGATTTGTATCACTTTTTGCAGCAGGCATGGCCCGGCGCGCTGCGCGAGGAAGTGAAGCGGCGCCAGGCGGCGCAGGCTGAAGTCCTCCATTTGAAAGCGCGCCTGGAAGAAAAACAAAGGGAACACCGCCGGCTGACCGAGGTCCAGCGCATCGTCCATCTGGGCCACTGGGAATGGGATGTGGTGAGCAACGTGCTGGACTGGTCGGATGAAATCTACCGCATCTTTGGCCTCACGCCGCAGGCCTTCGGTGCCACCTACGAGGCCTTTCTGCGAGCCGTGCATCCCGACGACCGGCAACTGGTGGACAGCCGGGTTCGCGAGGCGCGGGAACTGGGGCATCCCTACAGCCTGGACCACCGCATCCTGCTGCCGGACGGCACGCTGCGTCATGTGCACGAGCAGGCCCAACTGTCATGCGACGCGACCGGGCAGGTCATCAAGATGATGGGAACGGTGCAGGACATCACCGAGGCCAAGCAAATGGAGCTGAGCCTGCTGGAAAGCGAGGAGCGTTTCCGCAAAGCCTTCCAGTATTCGGCTATCGGCATGGCGCTGGTAGGGCTGGACGGCCACTGGCTCAAGGTGAATAAATCGCTGTGCCAGATGCTGGGCTACTCGGAGCAGGAATTTCTGGGCAAGACATTTCAGGACATCACCCATCCGGACGATCTCCAGTCCAGCCGCGAATATCTGAAGCAACTGCTGACCGGGAAACTGGACCACTTCCAGATGGAGAAGCGCTACCTGCACCGGGACGGTCATATCGTATGGATAAGTCTGAGCGTTTCGCTGATTCTGGATGCGCAGCGCAAACCGATCCAGTTCGTGACCCAGGTAGAGGACATCACCGGGAACAAGCTGGCGCTACAGGCCATGCACAAGGCGAACTGGGAGCTTAGTCTGTTTCGCAAGCTGCTCGACAATTCGAGCGATGCCATCGAAGTGATCGACCCCGCAACGGGGCGATTTCTCGATGTCAATGAGACCACCTGCCGCGACTTGGGCTACAGCCGGGAGGAACTGCTGTCCATGGGTGTTTCCGATATTGATTCCTCTTTCAACGACGCTTTAAGAAAAACGATTGTTGAGCAGATGGGGCGGTCGGGAACAGTACGCATTGAAAGCATGCACCGGCGCAAGGATGGCTCCACTTTCGCGGTCGAGGTGAGTGCGGTAGCCGCCAACCTCGACAAACCCTATTGGCTGAGCATCGTGCGCGACATCACCGAGCGCAAGTTGGCGGAAGAAAAGATCCGGCAACTCAATGAAGAGCTGGAAACCAGGGTGAGAGAGCGCACACAGCAACTGCTGGCGGCGCAGGAGGAACTGGTGCGCAAGGAGAAGCTGGCGCTGCTGGGGCAGGTGGCCGGCAGCATGGGACATGAGTTGCGCAATCCGTTGGGAGTGATGAGCAACGCGGTGTTTTTTTTGCAAACGGTGTTGTCGGATGCGGATGACAGCGTCAAGGAGTACCTGAAAATCATCAAGGACGAGATCGCCGGCTCCGAGCGCATCGTGGCCGATTTGCTGGACGCGGTGCGCACCAAGTCGCCGATCGCCCAGACCACTGGCATTGCCGAACTGATAGGCCAGACCTTGCGCCAATACATAGTGCCAGCCAGCGTCACGGTGACACTGGACATCCCGGCAACGCTGCCAGCGCTCAAGGTGGATGCCTTGCAAATCCAGCAGGTGTTGCGCAACCTTATCCGCAACGGCGTCGAAGCCATGCCGCAAGGTGGCGCGCTGGACATCAGTGCCAAGGAAAACAGGCCCGACGGCACGGTTACCGTCGCCGTGCGCGACAGCGGCATCGGCATGACGCCGGACCAGTTGGGCAAGCTGTTTCAGCCCCTGTTCAGCACCAAGGCGCGCGGCATCGGCCTGGGGCTGGTGGTGGTGAAGAACCTGACCGAGGCCAACGGCGGCAGCGTGCGGGTGCACAGCGAGGTCGGCAAGGGCAGCACGTTCGCTGTGACGCTGCCTTGCGGCACAAGGGAATGCGGCCATGCAAAATAGCGCACCCGCAATCCAGCGCAATATCCTGGCGGCCATTCTGGCCTGGAGCGTCGTCGTGGGCGGGTCTTTGGGCTGGGGCTGGCTCGGTATCAGCCAGGAAGGTCTCAAGCTTGCGCAGTACGAGGCCAATGCCTATATTGAAAAAGACGTCGCTTTTCGCAACTGGGCCACTTCGCATGGCGGAGTTTATGTTCCCCCGAGTGAAACAACTCCTCCCAACCCTTATCTGTCTTTCATTCCTGACCGGGATGTGACAACTACGAGCGGCAAGGGATTAACCCTGATGAATCCCGCCTACATGTTGCGCGAGATGCAGAGCAGGTTTTCGGGTCCGTTCGGCGAAAAAGGGCGCATTACCAGCCTCACGCCCCTGAATCCCGACAATGCGCCGGATGCCTGGGAGCGCGGTGCGTTGCTGCGTCTGGAACAGGGGGCAACAGAGGTTTCTGAAATCAGCAACATCGACGCTGTGCCGCATCTGCGCACGATGCGGCCTTTCATCGTCGAGCAAGGCTGCCTGAAATGCCACGGTCAGCAGGGTTACAAGGTCGGAGATGTTCGCGGCGGGATTGATGTCTCCATCTCTCTGGCGACTTTCAATGAGCTGGCCGGGCAGGCCAAGTTCAATCTGGCAACGGGGCATGGGGCCGTCTGGGTCGTTGGAATGATGGTCCTAGGGTTCGTCGCCCGCCGTGCGATACAGCGTCAGACCGAGCGCGCACTGGCCCAAGAAGCGATCCAAAAGCTCAATGAAGAGCTGGAAACCAGGGTCAAGGAGCGCACGCGGCAACTGCTGGCGGCGCAGGAGGAACTGGTGCGCAAGGAGAAGCTGGCGCTGCTGGGGCAGGTGGCCGGCAGCATGGGACATGAGCTGCGCAATCCGCTGGGAGTGATGAGCAACGCGGTCTACTTTCTGCAAACGGTGTTGACCGATGCGGACGACAGCGTCAAGGACTACCTGAGAATCATCAAGGACGAGATCGCCGGCTCCGAGCGCATCGTGGCCGATTTGCTGGACGCGGTGCGCACCAAGTCGCCGATCATGCAAACCACTGGCGTTGCCGAACTGGTTGCCCAGACCTTGAGCCAGTACATGGTGCCCGCCGCCGTCACGGTGCAACTGGACCTGCCGGCAACGCTGCCAGCGCTCAAGGTGGATGCCTTGCAAATCCAGCAGGTGTTGCGCAACCTTATCCGCAACGGCGTCGAAGCCATGCCGCAAGGCGGCAGGCTGGAGATCAGCGCCATTGAGAACAAGCCGGGCAGCACCATTACCGTCGCCGTGCGCGACAGCGGCATCGGCATGACACCGGACCAGTTGGGCAAGCTGTTCCAGCCCCTGTTCAGCACCAAGGCGCGCGGCATCGGCCTGGGGCTGGTGGTGGTGAAGAACCTGACCGAGGCCAATGGCGGCACGGTGCAGGTGCAAAGCGAGGTCGGCAAGGGCAGTGTCTTCAGCGTCACGCTGCCCAGCGACAACCCTGTGCCGGAACCGGTATCGGGAGCGGGCAATGTTTGAAACAACGCCATCGCGCAGCGCCCCGATCAACCGCGTGTACCTGATCATGGGCTTGTTCGTGGCGCTCATCTTTTGTCTGGTCTTGCTGATCCAGGTCCAGATGGATGCGCTAAGCGCCATCCGCACCTACGTCGGCGGCGAAGGGCTGTGGGCCAAGGCGCAGAAGGACGCGGTTCTCAGTCTGGAGCGTTACATCGTCTCGCATGATGAGACCGATTACCAGGCCTACCTCCAGTTGCTCCAGGTGCCGCTGGGCGACCGGCAGGCGCGCATCGAATCGCAGAAGCCCAAGCCCGATCTGGAACTCGTCCGCCAAGGCTATCGGCAAGGCCGCCTTCACCCGGCGGACATCGAATACGCCATCCCCTTCTTCCGCCGTTTCCAGCACACCGCGTACCTGTCCCAGGTGATAGTGCACTGGACCGCCGCCGACCGTTTGATGGCCGAAATGGATGACGTGGCGAAAGAAATTCATGACCAGATTTCTTCCGGGCGCGCCTCGCCTCGGACGATAGCCAACTTCCGCGCCCGGCTGCGATTCGTCAACCAGCAAGTGACGCTGGAGGAAGACCTGTTTTCCTCCACGCTGGCGGAGGCCTCGCGCTGGGCCAACGATGTGTCGCGCAAGCTCACCTACGCCATCGCCTGTCTGTTTGCCGTGCTGGGAGTAGCCCTGTCCAGGCCTATCCTTGCACGCCTGCGGGTTACCGAGAGCGCGCTGTTCGAAAGCGAGCAGAAATTCCACTCCATCACGGCCTCCGCGCTGGACGCCATCGTCATGATCGACCAGGAAGGCAAGACGGTCTTCTTCAACCAGGCGGCCGAGAAGATGTTCGGTTACGCCGCGCAGGAAGTCATCGGCAAGGAGATGCATCCGCTGCTGGCGCACCCGCGCTATCTGGAGGACTACCGGCGCACCTATCCGCACTTCACCCGGACCGGCGAAGGCGCGGCCATCGGCAAGGTCATCGAACTCGTTGCGCTGCGCAAGGGCGGCAGCGAATTCCCGATCGAGCTGTCGGTGTCGGCCGTGCACATCAAAGGCAAGTGGACCGCGGTGGGCATTATTCGCGACATCACCGAGCGCAAGCTGGCGGAAGAGGGAATCCGTCAGCTCAATGAAGAGCTGGAAAACAAGGTGCGGGAACGTACCGCGCAACTGCTGGCGGCGCAGGAAGAACTGGTGCGCAAGGAGAAGCTGGCACTGCTGGGCCAGGTGGCGGGCAGTGTCGGCAACGAGCTGCGCAACCCGCTGGGTGTGATGAGCAATGCGGTGTTCTTTTTGCAAAACGTGCAGACCGATGCCGATGACAGCGTCAAGGAATACCTGAATATCATCAAGAGCGAGATCGGATGTTCCGAGCGCATCGTCTCCGATCTGCTGGATTCGGTGCGCACCAAGCAACCGCGCCCGGAACTGGTCGGGGTTGCGGAATTGCTTGAGCAGACCTTGCGCCAATGCAGCGTGCCATCCACCGTCAGCGTGAAGCTGGCGCTTGCCGAGTCGCTGCCGCCGCTGCGGGTGGACCCGCTGCAAATCCAGCGAGTCTTGCGCAATCTCATCAGCAACGCCGTGGAGGCGATGCCCGAGGGCGGCACGCTGGGAATTGACGCGCTTGAGAACAGGCCGGCAGGGACCATTGCCATCAGCGTGCGCGACAACGGCAGCGGCATGACGCCGGAGGTGTTGGCCAAACTGTTCCAGCCCCTGTTCAGCACCAAGGCGCGCGGCATCGGCTTGGGGCTGGTGGTGGTGAAGAATCTGGTCCAGGCCAACGGCGGCAGCGTGCAGGTGCAAAGCGAGGTTGGCCAGGGCAGTGTCTTTACCGTCACGCTGCCGGCAGCGGATGGAACGGGGGATGAACATGTTTAAGAAGTTGTACCGCAGTTTGCAACAGATGTTGAAACGGATCGTTCGCGAGCTGCTCAAGGTCAGTTCGCTGCGTTTTACGGTGCTGTTCCTGGTTGTGGCGGTGCTGGTCTCGGTGATGATTGTCATGACCATCGATCTTTTGTGGGATGGCCGCTTCAACGCGGAGCTGGAGTTTGCGGGAGTGCTGACCCCATTTCTGGATGGGCTGCTGTTGGTGCTGTTTGTCAACGCCATGCTCGACGAGATCCGTGAGGAAGTGGTGCGGCGCAAGGTGGCGGAGGATGAAATCCGACGTTTGAACCAGGAACTGGAAGCCAAGGTTCAGGAGCGCAGCCAGCAACTGCTACAGGCGCAGGCCGAACTGGTGCGCAAGGAACGGCTGGCAGTGTTGGGCCAGGTGGCCGGCAGTGTCGGGCACGAGCTGCGCAATCCGCTGGGGGTCATGAGCAACGCGGTGTACTTCCTGCAAACGGTGCTGGCCGACGCGGATGACGGCATCAAGGAGTACCTGGACATCATCAAGAGCGAGATCGCCGACTCCGAGCGCATCGTCTCCGACCTGCTGGATTCGGTGCGCGCCAAGGCACCGCACCCCGAAGCGGTGGCTGCCAGGGAACTGGTGGACCTGACCTTGCGCAAGTACCACGTGCCTTCCTGCGTCACGCTAAAGATCGATATCCCGGAGGCGCTGCCCCCGCTGCAGGTGGATGCCATGCAGATGCACCAGGTGTTGCGCAACCTCGTCAGCAACAGCGTGGAGGCGATGCCCCAAGGGGGCACACTGGAAATCTGGGCGCTCGAAAACAAACCTCACGACAGCATCACCCTGAGCGTGCGCGACAGCGGCAGCGGCATTGCGCCGGAGCTGCGGCCCAAGCTGTTCCAGCCACTCTTCACCACCAAGCCGCGCGGCGTCGGGCTGGGCTTGGTGGTGGTGAAGAACCTGACCGAGGCCAATGGAGGTACGGTGCAGGTCAAGAGCGAGCCGGGCCAAGGGACAACGTTTACGCTGGTCTTGCCGGTATGACCAGCATTCGACAAGAAGGATTGATATGAACGCCATCACCGCCAAGGATCTTGCCAGCGCCATGAATCTGGCTCAGCCGACTACGCTCTATGCGGACATGGGGCACCGTATTTTCTGGCTTGGGAATACGGATGAAACAGCTTTTCGCTGCAACACCTATCTGATCGTGGACCAGCACGAGGCGATTCTGGTGGACCCCGGTAGCAAGCGCTATTTTGCCCAGGTGAAGCAACGGGTCGCGCAAATCATGCCGCCTGAAAAAGTCAGCGGCATGGTGCTGTGCCACCAGGACCCCGACGTCGCCGCATCCATGCCGGACTGGCTGGCTGTCAACCCGTCCATGCAGGTCTTCACCACGCCGCGCACCCAGGTGCTGCTGCCGCACTACGGTTGCCGCGACTACCGCTATTACGATGTCAGCGAGAAGCCGGTCTACGCCTTGCCGTCGGGCGCCAGCCTGAAATTCATCGAAGCCCCGTTTCTTCATTTCCCCGGCGCTTTTGCCAGCTACGACACGCAGGCGCGCTACCTGTTTTCCGGGGACATCTGGGCGGCCCTGGATCTGGACTGGACGCTGATGGTGGGATCGTTCGCGGAGCATGTCCCGAAAATGAACCTGTTCCATCTGGACTACATGGCGTCCAACCTGGCCGCCCGGGGTTTCGTCAAGCGCATCGAGCATCTTGCCATCGATGCCATCCTGCCGCAGCACGGCTCCATCCTGGGGCCGCGGCATGTGGCCGCGGCACTCGACTATCTGCGCCACTTGCGCTGCGGCACCGACATCATTTATGCGGACCTGGAGGCTGATCATGGCGGATGAGATGCAGCTCGAATTGCAGCGCACGATCAAGGCGCTGGAGCGCAAGAACAAGCTGCTGGAGGAGGGCTTGCGCCAGGCTGAGCGGTTGCGCCAGATGTTCGACCAGTCGGCGCAGGAACTCAAGGCCACCAAGTCCCTTCTGATACGTCAGGGCCAGGAACTGGAAGAAAAGGTCCAGCAGCGCACGCAGCAACTGCTGGCGGCGCAGGAAGAACTGGTGCGCAAGGAGAAGCTGGCGCTGCTGGGCCAGGTGGCCGACACAGTGGGGCACGAGTTGCGCAACCCGCTGGGCGTGATGAACAACGCGGTCTATTTTCTGCAGGCGGTGCTGGCCGATGCGGACGACAGCGTCAAGGAGTACCTGGGCATCATCAAGGACGAGATCGCGGAGGCCGAGCGCATCGTCTCCGACCTGCTGGACGCCGTGCGCACCAAGCCGCCGCAACCGGACACGGTGGCGCTGGCCGGCTTGTTGCAGCAGGCCTTGCGCAAGTGCAATGTTCCGCCCGCCATCAGCGTGCGCCTGGATATTGCGGCAACGATTCCCGCGGTTCGGGTTGATCCGCTGCAAATGCACCAGGTGTTCTGGAACCTGATTACCAACAGCGTGGAGGCGATGCCGCAGGGCGGCATGCTGGAAATCAGGGCCAGCGAGGACCCGCTGACGAAATACGTGACCGTCAGCATCAAGGACAGCGGCAGCGGCATTGCGCCGCAGCATCTGGGGCGACTGTTTCAGCCGCTGTTCACCACCAAGGCGCGCCGGGTCGGTCTCGGGCTGGTGGTGGTGAAGAACCTGACGCAGGCCAACGGTGGCCGCGTCGGGGTTGAAAGCACGCCGGGGCAAGGCAGCACATTTTCGGTCACGCTGCCCAGTGCCAGTCAAGACGGGCAGGGTGATTTTTATCAACAACCAGTCGGGAGTGGAAAATGAAAATTCTGGTAGTGGACGACGATAGGCGCATCGTGAAAACGACTTGCGACATTCTCAAAATCAAGGGCCATGAGGCCATCGCTGCCTACTCGGGCGAGGAGGGCGTGGCGAAGGTCAGGACCGATGCGCCGGATTGCGTGCTGATGGACATCAAGATGACCGGCATCACCGGTGTCGAGGCGCTGAAACAAATGAAGCAGATCGCCCCGGCGTTGCCGGTGGTGCTGGTCAGCGCCTACGCCACCGATGAACTGATGGAGGCGGCGAAACTGGCTGGCGCCTATGCCGTCCTGAGCAAGCCGCTGAACTTCCCGGTGATTCTTTCTTTTCTTTCCCTGATGCGCCAGGAGGAGAGCATTCTGGTGGTGGACGACGACCCCGAATTCTGCAAGACACTGAAGGACATCCTGAGCCTGAGGGGGTTCCACGTCGAAACCGAAACCGAGGCGCAGCGCGTGATGGGGCATCTGGAGAGTAACTACAAGCTGGCCGTCATCCTGCTGGACCTCAAGTTGGGGGCGGTGAACGGGGTCGATGTGCTGAAGGATATCCAGGCCAAGTACCCCGGCAAGCCGGTGGTGTTGGTCACCGGTTACCGCGAGGAAATGGCCAATTCGATTGAGAAGGCGCGCAAGATCGGTGCCTACACCTGCCTTTACAAGCCGCTGGAGATGGACGCCTTGTTTCAGCTGATCGAGGAAATCCGGGTCAAGAAGCTGAAAAACGTGCTGGTCGCGCCGTAACCGGAGAAAGATCGTGAAAACCAAGAAAAATATTCTGGTGGTGGACGATGACCCCAATCTCAGAAAGACGCTGGCTGACATCTTGCGCGTCAAGGGTTATGAAACAGTGGTCGCCGGCAACGGCGCCGAGGCCATCGCGGCGGCGCAGCGGGAAATGTTCAGCCTGGCGTTGATCGACCTGATGCTGCCGGACATGCCGGGCCTTGAAGTGATGGCCGGCATCAAGGCCATCGCGCCCTTGACCGAGGCCATCATCCTGACCGGGCACGCCTCGATGGACAGCGCCATCAAAGCCACCGGACAGGGGGCGTTTGCCTACCTGCTCAAACCCTACCAGATGGATGAGTTGCTGCAGAAAATCGGGCATGCCGTGGAACGCAAGCAGGCGCGCGAGGAAATCCTGCGGCTGGCGTCCTTCCCGCGCTTGCTGCCCAGCCCGGTGATCGAACTTGACGCTGCCGGTCAGGTGACCTACCTCAATCCGGTGGCCGAGCGGCTGTTTCCCGAGTTGAGCGCGCGTGGCCAGTCGCATCCCCTGCTGCAGGATCTGGGGACGCTGCTGGCCGCTCTGTGGCAAGACAAGCAGTCGGGCGAGACCGCCCGCGAGGTCAAGGTGGGCGACGCCACTTATGAGCTGCGTGTTTCCTACGTGCCGGAGGTGGACCTGATCCGCATCTACGTTCTGGACATCACCCAACGCAAGCAGGCCGAGGAAGAAATCTATCTGCTGGCCACCACCGACGGTCTGACCGGCATTGCCAACCGGCGACAGTTCGCGATCATCATGACGCGCGAAGTGGAACGCGCCAAGAGGTATGGCGCACCGATGTCGGTGGTGATGTACGACATCGACTACTTCAAGCGTGTCAACGACACCTATGGCCATGATGTCGGCGACGCTGTGTTGCAGGTGCTCACCGGCCTGGTGAAGGAAAACATCCGCGCCCAGGATGTGCCGGCGCGCTGGGGCGGCGAGGAATTCATGATCTTGATGCCGCATTCGAGCCTGGAGGCGGCGCGCGATGCGGCAGAGAAACTGCGACAGCAGATCGCCGCGCACCAGTTCGACAAGTGCGGCCAGCTGACGGTCAGTTTCGGGGTCGCCACGTTCGAGCCGCAGGACGATCTCAATTCGCTGCTCAAGCGGGTCGACGACGCGCTCTACCGGGCCAAGGCGCAGGGCCGCAACCGGGTTGAAATTCTGACCAGGGAGATGGCGTCCAAGTGAAAACCATTCCCCGGCTGCTGGTGGTCGACGACGATGCCAACCTCAGAAAGACGCTGGCCGACATTCTGCGCCTGAAGGGCTACCAGGTGCTGGTCGCCGAAACCGGGGCGCAGGGCGTGGCACAGGCAGCGGGCGCTTTCGTCAACGTGGCCTTGATCGACCTCAAGCTGCCGGACCTGCCCGGCATCGAGGTGATGGAGCGCATCAAGCGCGCCACCCCGTTGACCGAGGCCATCATCCTGACCGGTCATGCCTCGCTGGACACGGCGGTGGAGGCGACCAACAAGGGGGCCATCTCCTACCTGATCAAACCCTACGAAGTCGAGCGCTTGCTGCGGCACATCCAGCGCGCGCTGGAGCGGCAGCAAGCGCAGCAGGAGATTTTGCGGCTGGCCTCTTTCCCCAGGATGAATCCCAATCCGGTGATCGAGGTCGATGCCGCTGGCGTGCTCACCTATCTGAATCCAGCGGCCGAGCGGCTTTTCCCGGGCCTGGCGGCGGGGCTGCCGGCGCCCGCTGCGTTGGGAGATCTCCCGGCCGCGGCGGCCAGCGGCGAGCAGCCGGAGGCGGCGCGCGAGGTCAGCGTCGGGAGCGGAACCTTCGAGCAATTCACTTGCCCGGTTCCGCACGGCGAACTGATCCGCGTCTACCTGCTCGACATCAGCCAGCGCAAGCAGGACGAGCTGGCACTGGCCAGTGCCAATCGCGCCTTGCGCACGCTCAGCGCCTGCAACGAAATGATGGTGCGTGCCGGTAACGAGACCGAGTTGCTGGATTCGATTTGCCGGCTGATCGTGGAAACCGGGGGCTACCGCATGGCCTGGGTCGGGGTCCCCGAGCAGGACGCGGCAAAGACGGTGCGCGTGCTGGCCCAGCATGGCAACGACGATGGTTACCTGGCGGCAGCCAACATCAGTTGGGCCGATTGCGAGCGGGGACGCGGCCCCTCGGGTAGCGCGCTTCGAACCGGCACGGTCCAGGTCAATCAGAGTTACCGCCACAACCCGGCCGTGGCGCCCTGGCGTGAGGCGGCGCTGGAGCGCGGTTATCAGTCCAGCATCGCGCTGCCGCTCAAAGGTGCTGGCGGCACCTTCGGCGTGCTGACCCTCTATGCCGGGGAGTCCACCGCCTTCGATGAAGCCGAAGTGACACTGTTGAAGGATCTCGCCGAAGACCTGGCTTACGGCATCGAGACCCGGCGCACGCGCGCCGAACGTGATCGCATCGCTGCCGAGCAGTTGCATCAGGCCGAGATGCTGCGCCAGGCGCTGCAGGGCTCCATCAAGGCGATTGCCAACACGGTGGAAATGCGCGACCCCTACACCGCCGGCCATCAGCGCCGGGTCGGGCAACTGGCCATTGCCATCGCGCGCGAGCTGGGCTTGTCGGAAAAAGCGATTCACGGTATCGGACTCGCCGCCAGCATTCATGATCTCGGCAAGATCAGCGTGCCGGCGGAAATTCTCTCCAAACCCAGCAAGCTGACGGCGATTGAGTTCATGCTTCTCAGGAATCACGCCCAGGCTGGCTTTGACATACTCAAAGACATCGAGTTTCCCTGGCCCATCGCCAGCATGGTGTTGCAGCATCACGAACGGCTGGACGGCTCCGGCTATCCGCAAGGGCTCAAAGGCGATCAAATCCTGCTGGAGTCGCGCATCCTGGCGGTGGCCGACGTGGTCGAGGCAATGGCCTCGCATCGACCCTACCGGGCGGCGCTGGGGACCGACAGTGCACTCAAGGAAATTGAAAGAGGCCGGGGCATGGTCTACGACGCGGCAGTGGTCGATGCCTGCCAGCGGTTGTTTACGCAGAAGCGCTTTGCCTGGTCAGACAATTCTCTGGAGCACGGTTACCACGTCGTCGCCAAGATAGGAGACTGGTCATGAAGTCGTTAACCAAGTGGTGCTTACTCGTTGTGGCGACTTGTCTGGCCGGGTGCCAGCCACCTGTCGAACCTTTGCGTATCGTCAGCAGTCCGTGGCCGGGTTACGAACCTCTCTATCTGGCACGCGACCTGGGCTATTTGAAAGAAACCTCGGTGCGTGTCACCGAACTGCCCTCATCCAACCTGAACATGGAGGCGTTCAGCAACGGTTCCACCGATCTTTCCACGCTGACTCTGGACGAAACCCTGACGCTGCTAGCGCGGGGCCACAAGCTGCGCATCCTGCTGGTGATGGACATCTCCAACGGCGCCGATGCCGTCGTGGCCAAGCCGGGGATCAAGTCTCTTGCCGAACTGAAGGGAAAACGGCTGGGCATGGAGAACATCCCGCTGGGCGCGTACATTTTGAGCAGGGTTCTCGATATGTCCGGCCTCAAGGCGGCCGACATCGACGTCATCCCCATGCCCGAGGACAAGCACGAAAAAGCATATCTTCAAGACAAGATCGATGCCGCGATCACCATGGAACCCTATAAGTCCAAGATCACCAAGGCGGGCGCCCATGTACTGCTGGACAGCAGCCAATTTCCGAACGAGATCTTTGACCTGATCGTGGTGCGGGAAGAGGTTTATCAGACCCGGCGCGACCACCTGTGTCACCTCGCCCAGCAATGGTTCCGCACCCTCGACTATGTACAGGCCAACCAGCAGGATGCCTACACCCGCATGGGCAAGCGTCTGGGCATGGACGCCGCGGCTTTTCGCGCTTCCATGGACGGTCTCAAGATTCCTTCCCGTCAGGATAACCAGCTCTTGCTGGGGGGCAAAGCGCCCACGCTGCTCGTTCCCGCCCGGCGGCTGTCCGACATCATGCAGCGCGGCAATATGATTTCAGGCCCGGCGGATATCGCCGCGAGCATCGACTCCAGCTTTGCGAGTTGCATGCAGTGACATGAAAAGCTTCCGACTTTCCCTCCTGATTCCGCTGCTGCTGATTCTGTCCGCGGTGGCGAGCAGCGGGCTGCTGTTTTGGCAGCAAATTGGCGTTGCCAACAGCGGCATCCGGCAAGCGGCGGTCGACGATCTCAATATTGCATTGACCCAATTGCAGAACATGTTGAACACCCAACTGGCGGCCGACAGTCTTGAGGATGCCAAGCTCAGTCTGTCTGTCTCCGCGTCGCATCCCGGCATTCGTACCCTGCTGCTGGCCGATGAAAACAACCGCGTGATGCTGGCTAACCGCTATCTATGGGAAGGGAGTCCCGCGCCCCAGGTTTGCGGCTACGTCGAAGCAATTGCCCGGCAAGTCAGGCAAACCCAGGCCAGTTCCGTGTCGTCCAATGCCAGCCTGCTGAGTGGCTACTATCCGGTCACGCTCAGGATCGCGGTGGGAGGTATGGGGCGGGACCGGGTCGGCGTGATATTCGTCGAATATGAACTCGCCCCGCAGCTAGCCCAGGCCCGGCACAACGCCGTGGTTCAGGCATCCTTGTTTGGCGGTCTGACGATAGCGGTCGCGATTGCCGTGGCGATATTGCTGCACTGGCTGGTTTCCCGGCGGGTGAAGAAGTTGGTCGAAGCTTCACAGCGCTTCGCCGCCGGAGATATGGATGCACGGGTTCATCTGCGCGGACACGACGAACTGGCCGAGCTGGGTCATGCCTTTGACGACATGGCCAGTCAGCGCAAGGAGGCGCAAGACAAAGTGGTTCAACTGAGCTTGCGCAACAGGCTGATCCTGGATTCCATGGGAGAAGGAATTTACGGGCTGGATACCGATGGTCGATGTACGTTTGTCAATCCCGCGGCATTGGAATTGATTGGTTTCAGCGTCGAAGAACTGCTTGGGCAACACTGTCATCCCTTGTTCCATCACAGCAAGCCGGATGGCAGCCCTTATCCGGTGGAGGAATGTCCGGTCCAGGCTGTGTACACGCAGGGCGCGGCTCATCGCGGGAGCGACCTGTACTGGCGCAAGGATGGCAGTAGCTTCCCGGTGGAATTCATCAGCGCACCGATCCTGGAGGCGGGACAAATTGTCGGGGCAGTGGTGGCGTTCCGCGACATCACCGCTCGCAAGCAAGCCGAGGCGGCGGTGCGCCAACTCAACGCCGAGCTGGAGCAGCGGGTGTTGCAGCGCACCGCCCAGTTGGAGGAGATGAACAAGGAACTTGAGGAGTTTTCCTATTCGATGTCGCATGACATGAGAACGCCGTTGCGGGCGCTTGACGGTTTCTCGAAGATCCTTCTGGAGGAGCACGACGCCGGTCTCGATGCCGAGGGCAAGCGCCTGCTGAAGGTGTTGAGCGACAACGCCCAGCGCATGGGGCGGATGATCGACGACATCCTGCGCTACTTGAGCATCGGACGACAGAGAATGGCCGCCGGCCCGCTCGACATGGTCCAGCTCACGGCAGAAAGTTTCACCAGCTTGCAAGTCGCCAATCCGGCGCGCAAGCTGCGCCTGCAAAGTGGCCCGCTGCCGCCGGCATGGGGCGACCGCGAGATGATAGTCGAGGTGTTGCGCAATATTTTGTCGAATGCCGTCAAATTTTCGCCCGCCGACGGCGAAGTGTTGATCGAAGTCGGCGGCACGGCTGAAAATGATGAAAACGTCTATTCGGTGAGGGATCACGGCATCGGCTTCGACATGCGTTTTGTCGACAAGCTGTTCCGGGTCTTTGAGCGCGTGCACCCGACCGGCCAGTATGAAGGCAGCGGCATCGGCCTGGCGATTGTCAAGCGCATCGTGACCCGCCACGGCGGGCGGGTCTGGGCGCAGGGCAAGGTCAACCAGGGAGCGACCATTTATTTTGCCTTGCCGAACCGGCAGAAGGAACATGGATAACGCACGGGGAGTGTCTGGTGTCTGGTGGCGTTGGTGCGGTGTACCATTTGCCGAACCAATTATGGATTGGGTGAAATGATGAAGAACCTGCTGCTTGGATTCATCGCACTGGTGCTGGTCGCCTGCGGCCAGAACGAGGAAGGCAAAACAGCCGGGCCACAATTTGCCGCGAAGGCGCCGCTGGCCAGCCGGGAGTACGTTTTCGCCATCCACCCGCTGCACAATCCGGTGCGCCTGTTCGAGATCTACGAACCGGTGATCGATTACCTCAACCGCAATAGCCCCGGTGTCACGTTCAGGCTGGAAGCCTCGCGCAATTACGAGGAGTTCGACAAGAAACTGTACGCGCGGCAATTCGACTTCGCCTTGCCCAATCCCTATCAGACGCTGAATTCGCTGGAGCACGGCTACCACGTCATCGCCAAGATGGGGGATGACTACAAGTTCACCGGCGTGATCCTGGTCCGGCGCGACAGCGGCATCCAGAAGCTGGCCGACCTGAAGGGCAAAAAAGTCTCGTACCCGGCGCGCACCGCCCTGGCCGCCACCCTGATGCCGCAATACTATTTCCAGACTCACGGCCTGGACGTGAACCGCGACATCGAGAACCTTTACGTCGGCTCGCAGGAGTCGTCCATCATGAACGTCTACCTGGGGCAGGTGGCGGCCGGCGTGACCTGGCCGCAGCCCTGGGAGGCGTTCCAGGTCGAGCATCCCGAGATGGCGCGTGAGCTGGAACTCAAATGGGAGACCGAGCCCATGCTCAACAACGGTGTGGTGGCCAGGGACGATGTGCCGGCACAACTTGCCGGGCGGGTGGCGCAGCTGCTGAGCAGCTTGCATACCACGGCCGAGGGCAAAGCCATGCTGGCGCGCATGCCGCTATCGCGCTTCGAGCTTGCCGACGACCAGCGCTACCGGGTGATCGAGGACTTTCTGCGCAAGTTCAGCCAGACCGTGTACCCCTTGGAAGGGGCGAAAAAATGACCGCGCTTGTTTCCGGAATTGCCGCGCGAGGGTCCTTCAAACGGCAGATCATCCTGGTTTTTGTGGTCGGTTTCTTTTTGCTGATCAGCGCTTTTTCCATCCACCTGGTGATCAAGGAAAAGGAAAATCTCTACCGTGACAGCAGTGAGGCCACGAGCGGTCTGGCGCAATCGCTGGCGGTCAGTTCCCTGTCCTGGGTGCTGGCCAATGATGTGGCGGGGTTGCAGGAGGTGGTGCGCTCTTTTCAGAGTTACCCCAGCTTGCGTTATGCCATGGTCATTTCACCCGCGGGCCGGGTGCTGGCGCATGGCGACGCGACGAAAGTGGGGCAGTTCGTGTCGGACCCGCAAAGCCTGGCCCTGCTCAAGGGGCCGCCGGGGAAGCGGATCGTGACAGACGATGCGTCCATGGCCGACATTGCGGTGCCCATCAGCGTCGATGGCCGGCCGGTTGGCTGGGCCCGGGTCGCTGTGGGACGGGAAGAAATTTCCGGCGACTTGCGCGAAATGATATGGCGCAATGCGCTCTTCGTTCTGTCGGCCACCCTCCTGTCGCTGTTGGCTGCCCTGCTGATTGCGAATCGTCTGGGCTCCCGCATCGGAACCTTGGTGAAGGTGGCGGAGGAAGTTCGGGCCGGCAATATTGCGACGCGCGTGGGGATTCCGGGGGGTGCGGATGAAATCACCCTGCTGGCCGATAACCTCAACCAGATGCTCAATGCGCTGGCGCGCAATGAAGAACGCTTGCGGGCGGCCTCGCTCTATACCCGCAGCCTGATCGAAGCCAGCCTGGATCCGCTGGTGACCATCAGTGCCGAAGGAAAAATAACCGACGCCAATCAGGCCACCGAAAAGGTTACCGGGCGTAGCCGTTCAGAACTGATAGGGACCGACTTCTGCGACTACTTCACCGCGCCGGAGCAGGCGCGCGCGGGCTACCAGCAAGTATTCCTGAAGGGTTCGGTGACCGATTACCCGCTGGCGCTGCGGCATCGCGACGGTCACATCACCGATGTGCTGTACAACGCCAGCGTCTATCAAGGCGAGAACGCGCAGGTGTTGGGTGTGTTCGCTGCCGCGCGTGACATCACCGAACAAAAGCGGGCGCAAGGGGCACGTTCGCGGCTTGCCGCCATCGTCGAATCGTCCAGCGATGCGATTATCGGCAAGACGCTGGACGGCGTGATTACCAGTTGGAACCAGGGCGCGGAAAGGATTTATCAATATGGCGCCGACGAAGTTATTGGCAAACCCATCACCACGCTGGCGCCTGCTTCGCTGCATGCCGAGATTGGCGATCTGCTGGAAAAGGTGCGCCAGGGTGAAGCCGTGGTCGACCACGAGACCGAGAGAATTCGCAAGGATGGCACGCGCTTCCAGGTCGCGCTGACCCTGTCTCCGATCAGGGATGAGGCGGGCCACATCAGCGGGATTTCCACCATTGCCAGGGATATCACCCAGCGCAAGCTGGACGAGCAGGCGCTGCACCGGCTGAACCGCGAACTGCGCGCCATCAGCAGTTGCAACCAGACGCTGATGCGGGCCGAGGACGAGGCGACGCTGCTCAAGGAAATTTGCGATATTGTTTGCGATCAGGCCGGCTACCGCATGGCGTGGGTGGGATATGCCGAGAACGACGCGGCCAAGACCGTGCGCCCGGTGGCTTGGGCCGGCTGGGATAGCGGGTATGTCGAAAATGCCAGGATTTCGTGGGCAGACGACACGGAACGCGGGCAAGGCCCGGCTGGAATGGCGATCCGGAGTGGGCAAATATTCTATGGTCAGGATTTTGCCAACGAGCCGGAAATGGCGCCGTGGCGCGACAACGCGTTGGCGCGCGGATACCGCTCCGGCATCGCCCTGCCGCTGAAGGACCAAAGCGCCAAGGCATTCGGCGTTTTCCTGATTTATTCGACCCAGATCAATGCCTTTGTCCCGGACGAGATACGGCTGCTGGAAGAACTGGCGGGCGATCTGGCCTTCGGCATCGCGGTGCTGCGCACGCGCAACGAGCGCGAACGGGTGGAACAGGTATTGCGCAAGAGCGAGAAGGATTTGAAGGATGCCCAGCGCGTCGCGCACACCGGCAGTTGGGATTGGGATGCCAGGACCGACACCATCACCTGGTCCGAAGAGTATTACCGCATTTACGGATTCGATCCGGCACAGCCCGCGCCAGGATACGAGGAGCATTTGAAGGTCTACACGCCGCAGAGCGCGGCGCGACTGGATGCGGCCGTCAAGAGAAACATGGAAACCGGTGAACCCTACCAGCTCGATCTGGAACTGGTCCGTCCTGAAGGAGGGAGCCGCTGGATCACTGCCCGCAGTGAAACCAGGCGCGATGCGCTTGGGCACATCATCGGCTTGCGCGGGACGGCGCAGGACATCACCGAACGCAAGCAGGCAGAGGAAAATATCAGGCGACTGAACGAACGCTTCTCCCTGTCCACCCGGGCCGCCGGTCTGGGCGTTTGGGACTGGAACCTGCTGAAGGACGAACTGGTCTGGGATGACCGGATGTATCAACTCTATGGCGTCAGGCGGGAAGACTTCTCCGGCGCCTATGAGGCATGGCTGAAAGGTCTGCATCCCGACGACCGCGCCGCCAGCGACCAAATTTCGAAACAGGCGCAGCGCGGAGAACGTGAATACGATACCGAGTTCCGTGTGGTGTGGCCGGACGGCAGCATCCACTATCTCAAAGCCTACGGCCAGTGTGTGCGGGATGGGCAAGGCAAACCGGTTCGCATGATCGGCGTCAACTATGACATCACCCAGCGCAGACGTGCCGAGGAGCAGTTGCGGCGCAGCGAGCACGGGCTGGCGGAGGCGCAGCGCATGGCCCACCTGGGCAACTGGGAGCTCGATTTGGCAAGCAATGTGCTGATCTGGTCGGACGAGATCTACCGGATTTTTGAAATTGACCCGGACAAGTTTGGTGCCTCCTATGAGGCTTTCCTGAACGCCATCCATCCCGCTGACCGCGAGATGGTGAACCAGGCCTATACCGATTCAGTGAATGACAGGAAGCCCTACGACATCGTGCACCGGCTGCTGATGAAGGACGGACGTGTGAAATACGTCAACGAGAAGTGCGAGAACTATTACGGCGAGGATGGCAAGCCCCTGCGTTCCGTTGGCACGGTGCACGATATCACCGAACAGAAAGTCGCGGACATCGCGCTCTCCGCGCTGAAGGACGACCTGGAGCACCGAGTCAGGCTGCGGACCGCCCAACTGGAAGCCGCCAACAAGGAACTGGAAGCCTTTTCCTATTCGGTCTCGCATGACCTGCGCACGCCCTTGCGCGCCATCGACGGCTTCTCGCGCATCCTGCTGGACGACTACACCGACAAGCTCGACGACGAAGGCAAACGCCTGCTCAAGGTGGTGCGGGACAACACCAACCGGATGGGGCAACTGATCGACGACATCCTGAAATTCTCCCGCGTCGGCCGGCTGGAACTGGGCTTCTCCGAGGTTGACATGGAGAGGCAGGCGCGCGAAGTCTTTGAAGAACTCCGGCCTGACGTTGCCGACGGCAAGCTGCAACTGGAAATTGAGCCCCTCCCGCCGGCCCGAGGGGACGCCGCCATGGTGCGCCAGATATGGGTCAACCTGCTGTCCAACGCCATCAAGTTCAGTCGCCCCAGAGAAGCGGCACGGATCAGGGTCGGCAGTTTCAAGGAGGGCGATGAAACCGTCTATTTTGTCAAGGACAATGGGGTCGGCTTCGACATGCGGTACGCGGACAAGCTGTTCGGCGTCTTCCAGCGCTTGCACGGCGTGACGGAATTTGAGGGCACCGGCATTGGCCTGGCGATTGTCAAGCGCATCGCCATCCGCCACGGCGGGCGGGTCTGGGCTGAAGGCAAGGTCGACCAAGGTGCGACGATTTATTTCGCTTTACCGACCAAGGAGAAGGAACATGGCTGATGCGTTGAAAGAAGTGGAAGTTCTGCTGGTGGAAGACAACCCGACCGATGCCGAGCTTTGCATCCGCGCGCTGAAGAAAAGCAACCTTGCCAACAAACTGGTGTGGGTCAAGGACGGCGCCGAGGCACTCGATTTCATCTTTGCCAAGGGCGCTTATTCCGGGCGCACCGGAATGTGTGTTCCCAAGGTCATCCTGCTGGATTTGCGCCTGCCCAAGGTCGACGGCATGGAAGTGCTGCGCCAGATCAAGGCCGATCAACGCACCCGGACCATTCCGGTGGTGGTGCTGACATCTTCCAAGGAGGACCGGGACGTGGCGCAGAGTTACCAACTGGGCGTCAACAGCTTCATCAGCAAGCCGGTGGAGTTCGATGAATTTGCCAAAACGGTCTCTGAACTGGGACTGTACTGGCTGCTGATGAACCATCCGCCGGTGGCGGCAAAGTAGCATGGAGCAGGCGGCGATGAAGCGGGAATTGCGCGTCTTGATGCTGGAGGACACGCCCACCGACGCCGAATTGATGGAGCGTGAACTACGCAAGGGCGGCATCGCCTTCACCTCCAGGCGCGTGGAGAGGCGCGCTGCGTTCGTCCAGGCACTGGCGGAATTTCGTCCGGACATTGTGCTGTCGGACTACAAGTTGCCCGACTTCAACGGCATGGACGCGCTGGAGATCGTAAGGCGCGACCACCCGGAAGTGCCGGTGGTCATGGTCACCGGCGCGCTCAGCGACATCGACGCGGTCGAGTTGATCCATGCCGGCGCCAAGGATTACGTGCTGAAGGACCGGCTGGCGCGCTTGGCGCCGGCGGTTCAGCGGGTGCTGGCGGCGGCGCAGATTGAGGCAGCGCGCAAGTCGGCTGAAATGGCGTTGCGCGAGAGTGAAGCGAAATTCCGCGCCTTGGTGGAAACCAGCAGCGACTGGGTGTGGGAGGTCGATGCCAACGGAACCTATACCTATGCCAGCCCCAAGGTCGAGCGGCTGCTCGGCTTCAAACCGGAAGAGGTTGTCGGCAAGACGCCTTTTGACCTGATGTCGCAAGAGGAGCGCCGGCGGGTCGCACCGCTGTTTCTTGCGGCCCGCCAGGCGCGTCAGCCGTTGGAGCTCTTGCTCAATACCAATCTCCACAAGGACGGGCACGCGGTGCTGATGGAGACCAGCGGAACCCCAATCCTTGATCCCCAGGGCAATGTCACCGGCTATCGCGGCATCGACCGCGACATCACCGAGCGCAAGCGTGCCGAGGCGGAGCGCCTGGCCCAGCTGCAGTTTTTTGAATGCATGGATCGGGTCAACCGTGCCCTGCAAGGGAGCAACGATCTTGAACGGATGATGAGCGACGTGCTCGATGCCGCGCTCTCGATCTTCGACGCTGACCGGGCCTACCTGATTTATCCCTGTGATCCGCAGGTCGCTTCGTGGTCGGTGCCGATGGAACGCACCAAACCCGAATATCCGGGTGCGAATGTTCGGGGGCTGGTGTTATCAATGGACCCGGAGAACCAGAGAGTGTTCCGAACCATCAGGGACTCGGACGGCCCCGTTGCCTTCGGTCCGGGATCCGGGTTTGCGTTGCCCGAAAGGCTAAGAGAGAAATTCGGGGTGCAGTCCCAGCTAGCCATGGCCATCTACCCCAAGCTGGACGCGCCTTACATGTTCGGTCTGCACCAGTGTTCTTACGGGCGGGTCTGGACGCCGCAGGAGCATCGGCTCATGCAGGAGATCGGCCGGCGGCTGGGCGATGCCCTGACCAGCCTGTTGTCCCGTCGCGACTTGCAGGAAAGCGAGACCAAGTACCGCCGCATCGTGAACACGGCCAGCGAGGGGATCTGGGGGCTTGGGCCGGATGCGATGACCACCTTCGTCAACGCCAGGATGGCCGAAATGCTGGGCCATTGCGAGGCAGAGATCATCGGCCGGCCGGAGACCGACTTCATGTTCGAGGAGGATGTTCGCGATCATGCGAGAAGAATGGAGAATCGGCGCCAGGGACTGTCGGAGCGTTACGAACAGCGCTTGCGCGGCCAAGACGAGCAGGCCATTTGGACTCTGGTTTCCGCAACGCCGATTCTCGAAGACGAGCATCAGTTCAAGGGTACCTTCGCGATGTTCACCGACATCACCGAACGCAAGCATGCCGAACTGGCGCTGGCAAGAGCCAACCGCGCCCTGCGCACCCTGAGCGCCTGCAACGTGGAACTGGTGCGCGCCGGCAACGAGCCGGAGCTCCTCAACGCCATTTGCCGGCTGCTCGTGGAAATCGGCGGTTACCGCATGGCCTGGGTCGGATTCCCCGAGCAGGACGCGGCCAGGACGGTGCGCCCGGTGGCCCATTATGGGCACGAAGAAGGCTACCTGGCGACGGCCGGCATCAGTTGGGCCGACACTGAGCTTGGTCGAGGGCCGACCGGCACGGCGATCCGGATCGGCAGCGTTCAGGTCAATCAGAGTTTTCTGGCCAACCCGATGATGACGCCATGGCGTGAGGAAGCGTCCAAGCGCGGCTATCGGTCCAACATCGCATTGCCGCTCAAGAGTGCGACCGACACCCTGGGGGCGCTGACCATCTATGCCTCGGAGTCCGACGCCTTCAATGAAGCGGAACTGAGCTTGTTGCAGGAACTCGCCGAAGACCTGGCCTTTGGCATTCAGAACCTGCGCACCCGCCTGGAGCGCGACCGCATCGCTCACGAGAACCTGCAACATGCCGAGGTGCTGCGCCAGAGCCTGGAGGAATCCATCAAGGCGATTGCCAACACGGTGGAAATGCGCGATCCGTACACCGCCGGCCATCAGCGCCGGGTCGGGCAACTGGCGGTCGCCATCGCGAAGGAACTGGGCCTGCCGGAAGACACCAATCATGGCATCGAACTCGCGGCCAGCATTCATGACCTGGGAAAGATCAGCATCCCGGCGGAAATTCTCTCCAAACCCAGCACGCTGACGGCGATTGAGTTCATGTTGCTCAAGAATCACGCCCAGGCCGGCTACGACATCCTGAAAGACATCGAGTTTCCCTGGCCCATCGCCAGCATGGTGTTGCAGCATCACGAACGGCTGGACGGCTCCGGCTATCCGCAAGGGCTCAAAGGCGAGCAAATCCTGCTGGAGTCGCGCATCCTGGCGGTGGCCGACGTGGTCGAGGCAATGGCCTCGCATCGGCCCTACCGGGCGGCGCTGGGGAGCGACAGTGCGCTCAAGGAAATTGAAAGAGGCCGGGGCATGGTCTACGACGCGGCAGTGGTCGATGCCTGCCAGCGGCTGTTTACGCAGAAGCGCTTTGCCTGGCCTGCCTGATTCGACTCTGGAGAAGAAATGAACAGTGATCTGAAGGTACGACCGTGGGACAGCATCCCCATCAGACTGGGCCTGGGGGTGCTGGCGATCAGTCTGGCGGCGTTTGCGCTGACGCTGTCGATCGTGGCCCGGCAGGAAGAGCAGCAGTTCACTGCGGCGCATCTGGCGTCGGCGCACAAAATCGCGGCTGTGACGGTCGCCGATCTGGCCGATCAAATGATGGCCGGAGGCGGCGCGGCGGTCTGGCGTGCGGTCTCCGCCAGAACGGCGCTGCGTGCCCAGTTGACCGGTGCGGCCCCGATTCTGCTGCTGAACAAGGACGGCGTTGTCAAGGCCGGCTCCGACGGTGCCTTGATAGGCACGCGCCTGGCGACCCAGGGCAACGCCGCCTGCCCGGCTTGCGACAGCACGCGGACACAGGACTTTCCAGCGTCGGCGATCGTCACCTCGGCGCAAGGCGCGCGGCAGTTGCGCGTCGTCAACCTGATCCCGGTCACGCCAGCATGCCAGAGCTGCCACAGCCCTGATGCGCCAGTGCATGCTTATGTCACGATTGATTTTGACCTGTCCGCTCTTGACCGCGGCATCGCCCAGCGGCGCCTCGGCGTCCTGCTGGTGAGCTTGCTGGCGGGGCTGGCCATGCTGGCGCTGGTCGGGCTGCTGTTCCGGCGGCTCGTGATGCGGCCGATCCACGCCTTGATGCGCTCCTTGCAACAGCTGGCCGCTGGCGACCTGGGCGCGCGCACGGTGGTGCAGGGGCGCAATGAGCTGTCGCTGCTGACCCGCGATTTCAATCACATGGCGGCTCGCATCGAGGAACAGGTGGCGCACCTGGCGTCGGCCCACACCGAATCGGCGCTGCTCTACACGCTGGTGGTGGAGGCCTCCAAAAATCTGGAGATGAGCGACTTTGCGACCGGTGTCGCGCGGGTCGTCCTGGACAAGCTCCATTCGAGCTACTCGGCCTTCTTTCTGGAGGCTGCCGACGGCGGCTGGATCTGTGCCAGCGCCGGGACGCCGCGGCAAGAGGTATTGGCCAGGGGCGACGACAGTCTGGAGACGGCGCTGCTGTCGGGGACGGCGCAAATGCAGCAACTGCTGGCTGGCGTGGCGGCGCAATTTGTCGGTGAGGCCTGTCGCAGTCAAAAGCTGCAGTTCACGGGAGCAGAGGGCGAACTGACTTTTGCCCTGCCGGTGCTGGCCGAGGCGCGCCTGGTGGGCCTTTTGCTTTGCGTCGGTGTTGCGCAAACGAACCGCATCGATGAAGAGCTGCTCACCAACCTGGGTGCGCACCTGACCCTGGCGGCGGTCAATTCCCGCAACTACACGGGGGCTATCACCGATGGGCTGACCCGGCTCAAGAACAAGCGTTATGGCCTGGCCCGACTGGAAGAGGCCTTGTACGCGGCGCGGCGTTACAAGTCCGGTCTGGCGCTGGCGATGTGCGACATCGACCATTTCAAGCGGGTCAATGACAACCATGGTCATCCGGCCGGCGACGCCGTGCTGAAGGAAGTGTGCCGCCGTATCGTGGCCTGTATTCGCAAGGCGGATATCGCGGTACGTTACGGCGGTGAAGAATTCCTGCTGATCCTGCCCGAGGCCGACGCCAATTCACTGTCGGTCATCGGCGAGACGATTCGCCAGGCGGTGGCCGCTTCGCCGGTCGCGCTGGGCGCGGTGGGCGGCGCGCTGCCGATCACGCTGAGCGTTGGCATTGCCGCCTTTCACGCCGACAGCGACAGCGCCGACTCGCTCATCGCCCGGGCCGACCGGGCGCTTTACCGGGCCAAGGAAAGTGGACGCAATCGCGTCGAACTCGATCCCTGAGAATGAGAACAGGCCCTGGCCTGACCGCGACAAGGAGACCCCATGCACACCAACTTCGATGTCAATGAGCACGTCGGTCCGGGGACCCGGCGCAACAAGGTGGTGTCGGCCACCGAAGCGGTGCGCTTGATCCATGACGGCGACACGGTGGCCACCGGCGGCTTCGTCGGCGTCGGCTTCGCGGAAGGTATTGCCGTGGCGCTGGAGACTCGCTTTCTGACGACGCAACGTGAAACCGGCAGCGGCGCCCCCGGGCAATTGACTTTGGTCTACGCCGCCGGGCAGGGCGATGGTAAAACGCGGGGCCTCAATCATTTTGGCCACCGGGGCATGGTGCGGCGCGTGGTGGGCGGCCACTGGGGGCTGGTGCCGGCACTGCAAAAGCTGGCGGTGGACAACCAGATTGAAGCCTATAACCTGCCGCAAGGTGTCATTTCGCATCTGTTTCGCGACATTGCTGCGGGCAAGCCCGGCACGCTGACGCATGTCGGTTTGGACACCTTCGTCGATCCGCGCTGGGGTGGTGGCAAGGTCAATGCGCGCACCACTGAAGAGCTGGTGCGTCTGATGGAGATCGATGGCCGCGAGTACCTGTTTTACAAGGCGTTCCCGATTTCGGTGGGCATCATTCGAGCCACCACGGCCGACCCGGACGGCAACCTCAGCATGGAGCGCGAAGCCCTCACGCTGGAGGCGCTGGCGATTGCCATGGCGGTGCGCAATTCGGGCGGCATCGTGATCGCGCAGGTGGAGCGGCTGGCGGCGCGCGGCACCCTGCATCCGCGCCAGGTCCGGGTGCCGGGCGTGCTGGTCGATGCGGTGGTGGTGGCGAGCGAGCCGGCGCACCACATGCAAACCTTTGCCGAACAATACAACCCGGCCTATTCGGGCGAAATCCGCGTGCCGGTCGATACGCTGGCGGCGCTGCCGCTGAGCGAGCGCAAAGTGATTGCCCGGCGGGCCGCCATGGAGCTGCGCCCCAACTCCGTGGTCAATCTGGGCATCGGCATGCCCGAGGGCGTGGCCGGTGTGGCGGCCGAGGAAAAGATGATCGATTTGATGACGCTGACGGCGGAACCCGGTGTGATTGGCGGGATCCCGGCCAGTGGCATGAGTTTCGGCGCCGCCGTCAATACCCAGGCGGTGATTGACCAGCCCAGCCAGTTCGACTTTTATGATGGTGGTGGGCTCGACATTGCCGTGCTGGGTCTGGCGCAGGCCGATGCCGAGGGCAATTTGAATGTCAGCAAATTCGGCACCCGGCTGGCCGGCGCGGGCGGCTTCATCAACATCAGTCAAAACGCCAAGACGGTGGTGTTTGCCGGAACTTTTACCGCCGACGAGCTGGACCTGCGGGTCGAGGGCGGTCGGCTGCGGGTGGCCCGCGAGGGCCGCACGCGCAAATTCGTCAAGGCGGTGGAGCACCGCACCTTCAGCGGACGCGAAGCCCTCAGACGGGGCCAGCGCGTGCTGTACGTGACGGAGCGCTGCGTGTTTCGGTTGCAGGGTGACGCCCAGCGGGGCGGTTGCCTGGAGTTGATTGAAATTGCACCGGGCATTGACTTGGAGCGCGACCTGCTGGCACACATGGATTTCATGCCGGCGATCAGTGCGCAACTCAAATTGATGGACGCCGCCCTGTTTGCGCCCGAGCCCATGGGTTTGCGTGAGCGCCTGCTGGCGACACCGCTGGCACAGCGCTTTGAACTGGACCGCGAGCATCGTCTGCTGTTCATCAATTTTGAAGGGTTGGCGATCGATTCGCTGGCCGATATTGCCGAGGTCGAGCGCATGGTGGAAGCGCTGCTGACACCGCTGGTGCGCGCGCCCGAGGAGCGGGTGGTGGTGGTGGTGAACTATGATAGCTTCAGCATCCTGCCGGCTTTGGTGGAAGAATATTCTTCGATGGTGAAACGTTTGACCGAGCGCTTCTACAGCCGGGTCACGCGCTACGGTACCGGCGGGTTCTTGAAAGCCCGGCTCGATGCTGGCAAGATGGCGTCGGTCGGTTAGGGTCCTCATTGAAAGGCATTCGGATGGTCTTGTTTTACTGGCGGCGCGGCGCCTTCATCGGCTTGCTCGGCGCCGCCCTGTTTTCAGCGCTGGCGGCGCAGGCCAGCTCCCAGTTGGCGGCGGACAAGGGTTGCTACGCCTGCCATGGCGCTTACCGGCGCGCCGATGCCCCGGCCTTCGATAGCCTGTCGAAGCGGCTGGGCCGGCTCAAGGGAGACCCGTCGGCGGAAAAGGACTTTGTCGAAAAGTACAGCCAGGGGGAGTTCCTTGAACACATCGAGGCGCATGAGCGCATCAGTCGCGAGTCCGCCGGCCTGCTGATTCATTGGCTGGTCGAGGGCGCAAAGTAGACCGGGTGGCCGAGAGTCATGAGAGAATAATCGTCACTCGGGAAAGCTTTGTTGAAACATAGAACCAAAATTGTAGGGCTGGCGTTGCTTTGTGTGGCGTTCGGCAGTGCCGCGCTGACACTGGGCCGTGCTCGCGGCGCGGTGTTGATCGGACAGCCCCTGGACCTTGCGGTGCAGATTCAACTGGACGGCGGGGAGGAGGTCTCAGCCTCGTGTTTCGATGCCGAGGTATTCCATGCCGATGCGCGTCAGGATGGCAATCAGGTGCGTGTGCTGGTCGAGGCCGAGCCGCAAACCCGAACCGCCAAGGTCCGGATTTTGTCCGCGGCGCCGGTCGACGAGCCGGTGGTCACGGTCTATTTGCACAGCGGCTGCGGCCAGAAGACAACACGGCGCTATGTGCTGCTGGCCGATTTGGCCAGTGACGCCGCCGCGGTGTCAGTGCCCATGCTTGTTCCGGCCTCGGTGCCGGCAGCGGCCAAGCCGGTTTTGACACCGCCCAAGGTGGCTTCCGCCAAGCCATCAAGCAGGGCTTCGGCAGGGCCGGTGGCAGCTGCCGCGTCGGTGCCCAAGGCGAAGACAGTTGCGGTCCTCAAAGCCGTTGCCGGGGGCGCCGTTGACGGCAAGCAGCCGGAGGTGAAGGTGGCCCTGAGTTGGGGCCGGCCGGCGCTGTCCGCCAGCAAAGCCAAAGCCGGTCGCCCGGTTGGCCAATCGCGCTTGAAACTCGACCCCCTGGAGGTGTTGTCGGACCGCATCGCCAATCTTGATTCCTTCATGACCTTCGCGCCGTCCGAGGATGCGCTGCTGAACATCAAGAAGGTGCAGACACTGGAAGCGGATGTCAAGGCTTTGCGCGCCTCCGCACTCAAGAGCGAGGCCAGTCTGGCGGACTTCAAGGTCCGGCTGCAGAAGGCGGAGGCGGATCGTTTCCCGGGCGTTGTCATTTATGCTTTGGCCGGCCTGGTGGTGGCCTGCCTGGCGGCTGTGGCCTGGCTCTGGAATCGGCAGCGCCGCGCAGCGCTGGGGGGGTTCGATTGGTTGAGCGACGCCACTGCGTCGCCGGACGCGCCTATGCCGGTGGATCGCCAGCCAGCGGAGCAAGGGGCTGAAGTCAAGGCCTCGCGCGGCGCCGCGCCCTCCTGGTCGGCCAGTCAGCCGGCCTATTCGTCCAAGCCTGATGCGCTGTGGGACGAAGCGGGCAAGGGGGCCCAGTCCGGGCTTGCGCCGGCCGGCGCGGCAGAAGGAGAAGACCGCAATCAGTCGGTGCCGGAGCACGCCAGCCTGGTGCGCAGCCTGAACTCGGCGGCGATATCGGAGATACGCCAACAGGCCGAGTTTTTTGTCACGCTCGGCAAAACCGATCAGGCGGCGACACTGCTGAAAAAGCAAATCAGTGAAAGTGAAGAACCCAATCCCTTTGTTTATCTGGACCTGCTCAGCCTGCTGCACTCGTTGGGCCTGAAAACCGAGTTTCAGCAGTATTGCCAGGATTTCAATTTATTGTTCAACGGGACGGTGCCGGAGTTTGCTTTCTTCAAGGATGAAGGCCGGGACCTGGAGTCCTATCCCGATGTTTTATCCCGCATTGCCGAACAGTGGCCCAACGTCAAAGTGCTGGAACTGATAGAGGCTTGCATTTTCCGGGATCCGTGGGCCGAGCTGAACCAGCCTTTTGATTTGGCGGCACTGCGTGACCTGCTGCTGCTGCACGAAATAGCCCGCGGCATTGTGCTGGCGCCAGTGTCGGAAGGCGCTGAAACGGCCCGCGGCAATGCGTCAGGATCAAGTTCCGCGACCGAAACCAGTGACTCACCGTCGGCCGATTTTGACTTTGCGGATTCCGTGTCATCGAGCTTCCCGGCCTTGTCGGAAAGCGCCATGGCCGATTTGTTTGCCCGGGAAACGCCGGAGCCTCCCATGCTGGACCTGGACCTGTCCGTCCTGGAAGAGCAGAGTTCTTCCGAGCGGCAGACGCCCAGGCCGGATATTGACCTGGCCCAGTTGCCGTCCAGTGCTGACGGCACGGAGACCGACGATGCGGGTACGACCGAATGGCCGGAGCCTTTGCCGGCCCCTGTTCCGGTTCGCAAGAAGCCGAGACAAGAACCCATTCTTTGATGCCGTCGGGGCGGCCAGGCTTTCTACAATCGCCGGATGTTTCCTGAATTGACACCCGGGGTCGCCCGGAATTCCCCGCTCCTGCAAAATCTCAACCCGGAGCAATCCGCCGCGGTCACCCTGCCGGCCGAGCACGCACTGATTCTGGCCGGCGCCGGCTCCGGCAAAACCCGGGTCCTGACGACCCGCATTGCCTGGCTGCTGCAGACCGGGCAGGTGTCACCCGGCGGCGTGCTGGCGGTGACTTTCACCAACAAGGCGGCGAAGGAAATGTTGACGCGCCTGTCCAGCCTGTTGCCGCTCAATGTACGCGGCATGTGGATCGGCACTTTTCATGGTTTGTGCAACCGCTTTTTGCGCGCCCACTTCAAGTTGGCGAATCTGCCGCAGAGCTTTCAGATTCTGGACACACAGGACCAGCTCTCGGCCATCAAACGCTTGTACAAGCAATTCAAGCTGGATGAGGAACGCTATCCGCCCAAGCAGATGCAGTGGTTTATCGCCGGTTGCAAGGAAGAGGGTTTGCGCCCCAACATGGTGGAAGCGCGGGACCAGGAAACGCGCAAGAAGATCGAGATTTACCAGCTCTATGAAGAGCAGTGCCAGCGTGAAGGGGTGGTCGATTTCGGTGAGCTGATGCTGCGCAGCTACGAGGTGCTGCGCGACAACGACCCCATTCGCGAACACTACCAGCGGCGCTTTCGCCACATCCTGATCGACGAGTTTCAGGACACCAACAAGCTCCAGTATGCGTGGATCAAGATGCTGGCCGGCACCGGCTCGGCCGGCTCGGTCGATGATGCCTCCAGTTTCAATCCGACCGGTTGTGTGCTGGCAGTGGGCGATGACGATCAGAGCATCTACGCCTTTCGCGGCGCGCGGGTCGGCAACATGGCCGATTTTGTGCGCGAGTTCAAGGTCAAGCACCAGATCAAGCTGGAGGAGAACTACCGCAGCGGCAGCCATATTCTGGACACCGCCAACGAGCTCATCAGCCACAACAACAAGCGCCTGGGCAAGAACCTGCGCACCGCGCAAGGTCCCGGCGAGCCGGTGCGGGTGTTCGAGGCGAACAGCGACTTTGCCGAGGCGCAGTGGCTGGTGGACGAAATTCGGCAACTGGTGCGTGAGGACGTCCAGCGCAGGGAAATTGCTGTCCTGTACCGCAGCAATGCGCAAAGCCGGGTCTTGGAGACCGCCTTGTTCACGGCCGGCGTACCGTACAAGGTGTATGGCGGCTTGCGCTTTTTCGAGCGCGCCGAAATCAAGAATGCACTGGCCTATTTGCGCTTGCTGGAAAACCCGCGCGACGACACCAGTTTCTTGCGGGCGGTGAATTTTCCACCGCGCGGCATCGGCCTGCGCAGCCTGGAGCTGTTGCAGGACGCGGCGCGTGCCAGCGGTTGTTCGCTCAGTGACGCCGTTAGCGGCCTGGGTGGCAAAGCGGGCACCAATATTGGCGCTTTTCTGGCTGGCATTGATGTTCTGCGCGAGCAAACGCAAGGCCAGAACCTGAAGGACATTGTCGAGGCGATGCTGCTCCACAGTGGCTTGATCGAACACTACAAAGCCGATCGCGAAGGCGCTGACCGGGTCGAAAATCTGGAAGAACTGGTCAATGCGGCGGAGAGTTTTGTGTCGCTGGAAAACTTTGGCCAGGATGCTGGCGCATTGCCGCTGGATGAACAGGGTCGCGCCTTGACGCAGTCGCCGGCGTCGCAAGGCCTGGACCTGAATCAGGCAGCGGCGCCGGAGCCGGCGCCCGATCTGGAGACCGGAGAGACCCAATCGCCGCTGGCGGCGTTCCTGTCGCATGCGGCGCTGGAAGCGGGCGACAACCAGGCGCAGGCCGGGCAGGACGCGATCCAGCTCATGACGGTGCATTCCAGCAAAGGGCTGGAGTTTGATTGTGTCTTCATCACCGGCATGGAGGAAGGCCTGTTCCCGCACGAAAACTCCATGAGCGACCGCGATGGCCTGGAGGAAGAGCGGCGCCTGATGTACGTGGCCATTACCAGGGCCCGCAAGCGGCTCTACCTGAGCCATTCACAAACCCGCATGTTGCATGGCCAGACGCGCTACAACCTGAGGAGCCGGTTCTTTGACGAGTTGCCGGAAGCGGCGCTCAAGTGGATTACGCCCAGGAAGCAGGGATTCGACTCCGGATTTGCGACAAATTCTGGATCTTCCGGTGCCGGCTACGTGGCCGGCAGAGGCTCTTTTGGCACCGATTATTCGAGGTTTGCCGCCGCCCCGCTGCCGCCGCAAAAAGCGGCGCCGGCGCAGGGTCTGCGCGTCGGCATGAAGGTGTTTCACAACAAGTTCGGCGAGGGCACGGTGCAAACTCTGGAAGGCAGCGGTGACGATGCCCGGGCGCAGATCAACTTCCCGCGCCATGGGGTCAAGTGGCTGGCACTGAGCGTGGCGAAACTGACGCCGTTGCCGTGATCATCCTGGCCCTCAAGCGCCGGCCTGCTGTTTGTGGCGCGCCGTTGGCGTGGTCTGGCGCTGAAAACATGAGGAACTGTGGATTTAACTGGAGTAAAAATGACTAAAAAGGGAAGGCGGGTGCGTCGTGCACTGGCATGCGGCGCGCTTCTGGCGACAACCTTGATGCGGTTGGTGGCCGCCCAATCGGGCGCCGTTGTGCAGCCGACGGCTTCCAGCCCGGCGGCGGTCGGTGTCGAGACCGAGTTGACGGTACGGCCGGAGATTGGCGTCCTGTTGCGCGACGCACAGCGTCTGCTGGGTGAAAAAATGAACCAGGAAGCAGCCGACAAACTGGTTGCGGCCGCGGCGATGGCCGACCAGACTCCTTACGAGCAACATATTCTGGCGCGTCTGAAAGGAGCGCTGGCGGTTGCGACCGGTGACGTCGCTCTGGCGGCCCAGCAGTATGAGCTGGCGAGCCAGGGACCCTGGTTGAAGCAGGCCGACAAGGTTGTCAATCTGCAAGTGATTGCCGGCATGTACTACAACGCCAAGAACTACGCCGAGGCGAGCGCATGGCTAGTGCGTTACCGCCAGGCCGGCGGTGATGAGCCGGGCATGAACCGGCTGCTGGCGCAAAGCTATTACCTGGCCGCGGACTACGCCAACGCAGCGCAAGCACTGGAGGCCGAGGTCGGCAAGGCAAACGCGCTGGGCCAGGCCCCGAGCGAGCGGCAACTCCTGCTGCTGGCCGATGCGCGCAGTCGCTTGCAGGACGACGGCGGCTATGCCAAAGCACTGGAAATGGTGGTCCGGTATTACCCCAGCAAGGCCAATTGGCGACCCCTGTTGGGGCGTTTGTGGGCCAAGCCCCAGTTGGCGGGGCGTTTGCAACTCGATGTGTTTCGCTTTCAATTGGCCAGCATGGGTTTCAGCCAGGGCAGCGACTACAGCCAGATGGCCCAACTGGCCTTGCAGGAAGGCTCGGCGATCGAAGCCGCCAAAGTGCTGGAGCAGGGGTACGCCGCGGGTCTGTTGGGCAGCGCCGACAAGGCCGGCGATCTGAAGCGCCTGGGCGACAAGATCGCCAAGTCGGCGGCGGAAGACCGCAGCACCCTGGAGAAGGATGTGGTCCGCGCCAAAACCCTGCCGGATGGCTTGGCGATGTTCAATTACGGCTTCAATTTGTTTCAGCTCGGGCAGACCGAGCGCGGCCTGGCCCAGATGGAACAGGGACTGGCCAAGGGCATCGCGCGCAACAGCGATCTGGCCAGGCTGCGACTGGTGGCGGCGTACGCCCAAGTGGATCAGCGCGACAAGGCGACACAACTGCTGTCGACACTGGCGGGCAAGACTGAGCCGGTCGGGCTGGCGGAGCTGGTTCGCTACTGGAACCTGTGGCTGCGACGGCCGTGAGGCCGCTTCGCGGCGCCTCCTGTCACGCCGTCAGAGCGGCGCTTGCGGCGGCGGCTGGAAGCTGTCGCGGAAGGTGAAATAGAGCGAAGTAAAAAACATCGACGCCAGCAGCAGCAGGGCCGGAAACAGCAGGTCGACCGCCAGGCCGGGGTTGCCCAGCAGCGCGCCCAGCGTGGTGATGGCGGCGACCAGCAGCAGCAGCGTCGCCAGCCACATCAGGGCAAAAACAGCGTACGCCCAAAAATTGCGCAAGCATGCCACGAGGCTGAAGAACAGGCTTTTGAGCGGTGGCAGCGCATGCCAGTGCACCAGCGCCGGCGCATGCCAGAACATCAATGACAGAGGCAGATGCAGGCCGATGAAAACCCACATGGCGGCCTGAAAATCGCCCTCCAGCATCATCTCGCGGCTGGGGGTGGCGCCGCCCAGATAAACGCGGGCAAAGTTGCCCCCATCGACCAGGTAGGACAGCGCCATGGCGCCGAGAAAACCAACTGCGTACAGGGCACCCAGCACCAGTATGGCGCGCGCCTGTTGTCGACCGGCGCGAAACGCCGCCAGCAACACCAGGGGCATCGGAAAACGGCCATCGATCGCCTCACGCGTCGCCACCATCAGACCCAGCGTGGCGGCCGGCAGCAGGGTCATGGCCAGCGCAAAGCCAATGTAGGGGATCTGGCTGGCAACGGTCATCACGGCCATGAACATGAAAAACAGACCGGCCAGTGCCAAGGGTTGTTTGAAGAACGTCCGCATCCCCAGTTTGACCCACAAAATGCCGGTGCGCGCCGGAACAAGATTGAGCTTCATGGGCAACTGGCCGTCAGGCTCAAGAGGTCCGGCTGGGCGACTCGGGCGCGTAAGACCCGTTCGAAATGGCCTGGGTCGTGGGCCTTGAGCATGCTGGCCTGGCGCGGCAGGTGGTAATCCCAGAGTCGCGAAATCCAGAAGCGCAAGGCGGCGCCACGCAGCATCGCGGGCAGCAGCTCGCGCTCCGCTGGTTCCAGCGGCCGGACCGACTGGTAGGCGGCCAGGAAACTGTCGGCGCGCCGGGCGTCATGGGCACCCGTCTCGAGGTCGACACACCAGTCGTTCATGCACACCGCAACATCAAAAATCCAGCTGTCGACACCGGCAAAATAGAAATCGAAGAAGCCGCTGAGACGGGGTTGGCCGTCGATTACTTCAAACATAACGTTGTCCCGAAACAGGTCGGCGTGAATCGGACCGCGCGGCAGGGCCGCGTAGCTGGAAGAACTGGCGATATGGTTCTGGTAGGCCAGTTCGCTCCTGATCAACGTCGCCTGAGGGGCGCTTAAATGGGGCAGTACCACCGGCACCGTTTCGTTCCACCACGGCAAGCCGCGCAAATTGGCTTGCGTCATCGCAAAGTCGCGTCCCGCCAGATGCATTCGGGCCAGCATGGCGGCCACTGCCGTACAGTGCGTCGGGCCCGGATTGAGCTCGTTTTTGCCAGGCAAGCGGTTCACCAAGGCGGCCGGTTTGCCCTTGACCTCCAATACCAGGCGGCCCTGCGCGTTGGCGCTCGGGTTGGGCACCGGGATGCCGCGCTCGGCCAGGTGCTTCATCAAATGCAGGTAGAACGGCAATTGGGCAAAAGTCAGCCGCTCGAACAGGGTCAGCACGTAGTCGCGGGTTTGCGCGCCGCGTTGCGCGGTTACGAAATAGTTGGTGTTTTCGATACCGCCGGAGCAGCCTTGCAGATCCTTCAACTCGCCCAGCTTGAGTTGTTGCAGCAGGGCGCGGACCTCTTCGGTCGAGACTTCTGTGTAAACCGCCATGAATCAAAAACTCAGAATTTTCCAACTGCGCTGGCCGCTGTCGGGCGCAATTTGATAGGCCGGCAGGCCGCCTTTGGGCTGAACGCTGATGGATTGCGTCTCGCCGCCGACCCGCAACTCGTCAATGCGGGCGGCGCTGTCCTCTACCCGAATGCGTTCGGCGCGTTTTTCCACGGCCGCCGTTACGCTGGCGCCGCCAGCCATCTGCGGGGCGGAAGCTTTGGCAGCGGGGGCCGGCGACTGGGCACAACAAAGGCTGGCAGCAGACAGGTAAAGGCCAAGAAACAGGACAGAGCGCATGGTTTGATTGTAGAACCACGGGGGGTCTGCCTGGCACAGGCAAAATAGGCGCATGAATGAGGCCCTATCAATGAAAAAAACCCTGCTGCTGGTGGACGGTTCGAGCTATCTGTACCGCGCCTTCCATGCCATGCCTGATTTGCGGGCGGTGCCTGGTGATGCCGGCAGCGCGCCCACCGGCGCCATTCGCGGCATGATCAATATGCTGCAAAGCCTGCGCAAGGAGGTGCCGGCCGATTTTGCGGCCTGTGTCTTCGATGCCAAGGGCCCGACCTTCCGCGATGCGCTCTACCCGCAGTACAAGGCGCACCGCTCCCCCATGCCGGACGACTTGCGCACGCAAATCGAGCCGATTCATGAAGTGGTGCGGCTGATGGGCTGGAAGGTGCTGGCGGTGCCCGGTGTCGAGGCCGACGACGTCATCGGCACGCTGGCCGTGACGGCGGCGCAGCAGGGCATCGAGGTGATCGTGAGCAGCGGCGACAAGGATCTGGCGCAACTGGTCAACAGCCACATCACCATCATCGACACCATGAACGGCAAGCGCCGCGATGTGGCCGGTGTCGAGGCCGAATTTGGTGTCCCGCCGCGGCTGATGGTCGATTTCCAGACCCTGGTGGGCGACGTCATCGACAACGTGCCGGGTGTGCCCAAGGTCGGTCCCAAGACCGCTGCCAAGTGGTTGCAGGAATACGGCTCGCTGGCCGGCGTGGTGGCCAACGCCGACGCCATCAAGGGCGCGGTCGGGGAGAACCTGAAAAAGACGCTGGACTGGTTGCCGCTGGGGCGCCAGTTGCTGACCATCAAGACCGACTGCGACCTGAACGGCTGGGTGCCGGAACTGCCGGCGCTGGACTCCATAGCGACCGGTAGCCTGAATACAGAGGGACTGGCTGTTTTTTACGAGAAATACGGCTTCAAGGGGCTGGTCAAGGCGCTGGGTGCCGAGGCGCCACCGGCCCGCGCCAGCAAGCCGCGCGAACCAGGACTGTTCGACGAACCGGAAGCAGTCACTACGCCAATGGCGTCGTCCGTCAGTCAGGTGCACTACGACACCGTGCTGGACTGGCCGGCATTCGAGCACTGGCTGCGCAAGATCGAGGCGGCCGAACTGGTGGCGCTGGACACCGAGACCACTTCACTGGACGAGATGCAGGCCCAAATTGTCGGCATCAGCTTCAGCGTGACGCCGGGCGTTGCGGCTTACATCCCGTTGGCGCACAGCTACCCCGCTGCGCCGGCCCAGTTGCCACGCGACGAAGTGCTGGCGCGGCTCAAGCCCTGGCTGCAGGATGCTGGCAAAAAGAAGCTGGGCCAGCACGTCAAATACGACCGCCATGTGTTTGCCAACCACGGCATCGAGGTGCAGGGCTATGCCCACGACACCATGCTGCAAAGCTATGTGCTGGAAGTGCACAAGCCGCACGGGCTGGCCAGTCTGGCCGAGCGCCACCTGGGGCGCAGCGGCATCAGTTTTGAGGACTTGTGCGGCAAGGGTGCCCATCAAATCTGTTTTGACCAGGTCGATATCGCCAAGGCGGCGGAGTATTCCTGCGAAGACTCGGACATGACGCTGGACGTCCACCTGGTCTTGTGGCCCCGGCTGCAGGCTGACGACAAATTGCGTTTCATCTACGAGTTGGAAATCGCCAGCAGCGAGACGCTCTACCGCATCGAGCGCAACGGCGTGTTGATCGACGCGCCGACCCTGGCGGCGCAGAGCCACGAACTGGGAGCCCGCATCGTGCAACTGGAGAAAGAGGCGCACGAGTTGGCCGGCCAGCCTTTCAATCTGAGCAGCCCGAAGCAGATCGGCGACATTTTCTTTACCAAACTGGGTCTGCCGGTGGTCAAGAAAACCGCCACCGGCGCGCCCAGCACCGATGAGGAAGTGCTGGAAAAACTGGCCGAGGATTACCCCTTGCCAGCCAAAATTCTGGAGCACCGGGGCCTGGCCAAACTCAAGGGCACCTACACCGACAAACTGGCGCAACTGGCCGATCCGAACACCGGCCGCGTTCACACCCATTACGCGCAAGCGGTGGCGGTGACCGGGCGGCTTTCCAGCAACGATCCCAATTTGCAGAATATTCCGGTGCGCACAGCGGAAGGGCGGCGCGTGCGAGAGGCTTTTGTGGCACCGGCCGGTTGCGTCATTGCCAGCGCCGACTACAGCCAGATCGAGCTGCGCATCATGGCCCACATCAGTGGCGACGCCGCGCTGCTGCTGGCTTTTCACGATGGCATGGACGTGCACCGCGCCACCGCCGCCGAGGTCTTTGGTGTCGCTACCTCCCAGGTCAGCAGCGAGCAGCGCCGCTACGCCAAGGTCATCAACTTCGGACTGATTTACGGCATGAGCGCCTACGGCCTGGCGCGCGCCCTGGGCATAGACAACATGGCTGCCAAAAACTACATAGAACGCTATTTTGAGCGCTACCCCGGCGTGAAACTGTATATGGACCATACGCGCCAGAGCGCCAAGGCCAAGGGCTATGTGGAAACCGTGTTCGGCCGGCGCCTGTACCTGCCGGAAATCAATTCCCCCAATGGTCCGCGGCGCAGTGGCGCCGAGCGCGCCGCCATCAACGCCCCGATGCAGGGCACCGCGGCCGACCTGATCAAGCTCAGCATGGTCAAGGTGCAGCAGGTGCTGGACCAGGAACAGCGCGGCACCAAAATGATCATGCAGGTGCATGACGAACTGGTGTTCGAGGTGCCTGAATCGGAGGTGAGCTGGCTCAAGACCGAGATCCCGCGCCTGATGGCCGGCGTGGCCCATCTGAAGGTGCCCTTGCTGGCCGAGGTTGGCGTGGGACCGAACTGGGACAAGGCGCATTGAACTGAAGCAGCGGGAACCTGGTCGGGCTTCCTGCTATAATTTACCGCTTGGCGGCTGTAGCTCAGTTGGATAGAGTACTTGGCTACGAACCAAGGGGTCGTGGGTTCAATTCCTGCCAGCCGCACCAGAATTAACGTTCTAGAACAACAGCTTAGAGGCTTACCCCTCTAGGCTGTTTTTCTTTGGGCGTGACTTTTTCATCGATACAGATCAAAACACACTCAAGTATCGACGCGATGCTGCATATCGGCATAAGTCACACGTGATAATGAACAAAACGCCCAATGTAGGCGTTTTGGTTGGAAATTTCCAAGCTAATTCAAGGGAGTGTTAAATGCAAAACCGTTTAGGTCATTACGTTTTCAGTTCAGTCGCTGCGGTAGCGTTAGTTGCGTGCGGTGGTGGGGGGTCCAGTGGCGGGGCTTTACAGCAAGCCGCAACCTATCCAATTCAATCCGCGATAACTTCCGTTTATAAAAATGGACTTCAAGCCACATTGCCGGTTACCGGAACGGTTTCAAACGGAACTGCTTCATATGCAGTAACCGGCTCGTTGACGCTTGGAGTTACAGGCGCTACGAATTCTTCCTTCAATGGAGCTTCAGCGCTTCAGGTTGTATCGACCGTGACGGGCGCATTGGTTGTCAATGGCCAATCCGTACCCCTGAATTCAGCAAGTACGGATTATCTGAACGCGGCCTACGCACCACTGGGTTCAAGCTCGTCGGACAGGTACTGCGTTGCCACATCTTCCGAGGCGTTCCCAACCACGGCGACAGCAGGTCAAACAGGCAACGTTGCCACTTATGCTTGTTACACCGACAGCACTAAAGCGACTTCAACAGGCTCTACAGCGACAACCTTCATAGCGGCTGCCGGGGCGAACAATGCGCTTAGTTTTCAGTTTGTCACCACTGTGTTTGATGCGTCAAACAAGGTGCTTGGGGTCGAACGGGACACCTATTCAATCACAACGGCTGGCGTACTCACACTTGCTCAAGTGACCTTGGTAGGATCATTAGACGGCATAGCAATGGATATCACAGCGCGCTGAAGTGCTTGCCTAAACAGTCATCCTGCGATTGGCGCGTGACTTTTCTTTAACCGTCGATTTCGCTGCCGGGCAGCGCAGTGTCTGCCTTTCAGGGTGGAGTTGCGTGCTGTTAACCTAGGTACATGCCGAAAAGTCATTTGTCGAAGCTGTTTGCGCAACGGCAATTCATGCGCTTCTGGCTGGCCCGGCTGGCTGGCGTGATGGCCAACCAGATGTTGATGGTGGCGCTGGCCTGGCATATGTATGACATCACCTCCAGTGCCTGGGATCTGGGCTTGGTCGGTCTGTTCCAGTTTGTGCCGGCCTTGTTGATGACCTTGCCGGCCGGCCACCTGGCCGACCGGTTGCATCGTGGTCGCATCTTCGCCGCCTGCATGCTGGCGCAGGCGGCTGTCGCCTTGCTGCTGGCGCTGGCCACGCAGCGCGGTTTTGCCACGCGCGAGCTGATCCTGGCGATTTCGGTGGTGTTGGGCATCGCGCGTGCCCTCCAGATGCCGGCGCAGCAAGCGCTGACGCCCCTGCTGGTGCCACAGGAACTGCTGCAAGCTGCCATTGCCTTGAGCTCCAGCGGCATGCAGGTCGCCATCATCTGCGGGCCAGCGCTGGGTGGCCTGCTCTACGTGACGGGTGCCGGCACGGTCTATCTGAGTTGCATGGTTCTGTTGTTTCTGTCGGGCGGACTGACGCTGCTGGTGCGCTATCAGTATCGTCCGTCCGCGCTGGCGGCGAGCTGGAACAGCGTGCTGGCGGGCGTGGCCTTTGTCTGGCAGCGCAAGCTGCTGCTGGGCGCCACCTCGCTGGACCTGTTCGCCGTGCTGCTGGGCGGCGCCACGGCATTGCTGCCGATTTATGCGCGCGACATCCTGCACAGCGGGCCGGTCGGTCTGGGCTTGTTGCGCGCGGCACCGGCGGTTGGGGCGCTGGCGATGTCACTGCTGCTGATGCGCTGGCCGCTGCGCCGCCACGTCGGCCACCGCTTGTTGCTGGCGGTGGCGGTCTTTGGTTTGGCCACGCTGCTGTTTGGATTGTCCACGCATTTCGGCCTGTCGTTGTTGGCGCTGGCGATCACTGGCGCGGCCGACAACATCAGCGTGGTGACGCGCCTGACCCTGGTGCAACTGGAGACGCCGGATGAGATGCGCGGTCGGGTCTCGGCGGTGAATTCGATCTTTATCGGGGCCTCCAATCAGCTCGGAGAATTCGAGTCCGGTGCCACCGCCGCGCTGTTCGGTCCGGTCGGTTCGGTGGTGGCGGGCGGCATCGGTACCGTGCTGGTGGCGCTGGTCTGGCTACGCCTGTTTCCGGCGCTGGCGCGCCGCGACCGCATGCTGTGAGTCTGCCATGATGACGCTTCAAGACGGGTAATTTCCAGCATCAACGCTGGTGTTCGCGTCGCGCAATCCACACTGTGGACGCGAGGATGACAAGCGCTCCCAGCAGGGTGGTTTGACTGGGAACATCGGAAAACACCAACCAGCCCATCAGCGACGCCCAGATCAGGTCCAGAAAGCGCAAGGACTGGGTGGCCGAGATGTCGGCGACGCGAAAGCCGCGCGTCAGGCAATAGTGACCCAGCGATCCCAACACGCCGGAGACCACAAAACCAAACCATTGCCAGGCCGTCGGCGTTGTCCAGTGCAGCAGGCCCAGGGGCAGACTGAGGAGCGTCACCGAGATCGCCTGCCACAGCACGATCACTCCCGGTTTCTCAAAGCGCGTGAGGCTCTTGGTCAGCAGAAACGAAGCGGCAAAGACCGGGGACGAGGCCAGCATCAGCAAGGCATACCAGCCGCCTTGGGCCGTGAATTTGGGGGCCACCACCACCAGCACACCGGCAAAGCCGAACAGGGCCGCGATCCAGCGGTCGCCACGCATCTTTTCGCCCAAAAACCAGGCCGCGCCAACCATGATGAAAATCGGACCGGTAAAGCCGATTGCCGTCATGTCCGCCATCCCGATATGGGGCAAGGCCGTGAACCAAAGCATCAGACCCAGGGTATGGACCGCACCGCGCCACAACTGGCCGCTCAGCTTGACCGGGCGGTAGGCCCGCAGGCCTTGCTGCCACAACAGCGGCAACATCGCCACCACACCAAACAAATAGCGCAGAAACTGCGATTCGAACGGAGCCAGGGAAAGGGTGATCTTGCGGACGATGGTGTTGAGGCAGGAAAACGCCAGTCCGCTCAAAGCCACCCACAACATGCCACGCCACACGGCGGGCAATCCGATGACGCGTCGGCGGGCGCGCTGGTGCGCCAGTGCAACTCGACGTTGCAGAAGGTTCGAAAAAGTGACTCTGGATTTCACAAGCGCAGGCCGTGGTCAGTAGGCATCAGCATGACAGTTTAATTTCCGTTGGGATGGTCAACCGTCTATTATTGGCGGACTGGGCCGCAGGTTTTCCTGCTGCCAGTTATTTGGCTCCATTGAAATGAACAAGGCTTTCACCAGGGAACTCGACGACGCGGACGATGATGAGTCGCCCTTGCCGGCGCTGACGCCCGGCACGAAAAACTACATCACGCCGTCCGGCTATGCCCGCTTGCGCGCCGAACTGCTGGACCTGATTGACAACGAGCGTCCCAAAGTGGTGGAGATCGTTCATTGGGCCGCCAGCAATGGCGACAGATCGGAAAATGGCGACTACATCTACGGCAAGAAGCGTTTGCGCGAGATTGACCGACGCATCCGGTTTCTCACCCAACGTCTTGAAATCGCTGAGATCATCGAACCTTCCGTGCACCATGGCAGCGAGCAGATTTTTTTTGGCGCGACGGTGACCTATGCGGACCGGGCCGGCGCCGAGCGAACCATTACCATTTTGGGCATCGATGAAGTGGACACGTCACAAGCCCAGGTCAGCTGGGTGTCGCCGATTGCCAGAACCCTGTTGAAGGCCCGGATCGGGGACCAGTTGCCGCTGGTGACGCCGGCCGGAACGGTGGAAATAGAGGTGGTTGACGTGCACTACCCGGCACCCGGGCACGACTGATTTACTGGATCAGTTTGGCCCGTTGCGCTTTCAGCACCGAGGGCGTTCTTCTCAGGTTGTGCATCGCGGCATCGAGCTGCTTGAGATCCCGCACCGCAATCAGGAAGCGCAAATCGATGACCTCCTGGGCGGTGTCGTTGTCCATGTCGATGTGCGTGATGTCCGCTTCGGCGGCGGCCACTGCGGTTGCCACGCGGGCCAGTACGCCCTTGCCGTTGGTGACCGTCACCACGACCTCGGTCTCGAAAGCCCGCACCGGTTCATCCGACCATTCGACACCGATAAAGCGTTCGCTGTCCTTGCGCTTGAGCTTGAGGGCAACCGCGCAGTCGTCGGCATGCACGATCAGCCCTTCGCCGCGTCCGAGGTAGCCGACGATGGCGTCGCCCGGTACCGGTCGGCAGCAGGGGGCAAAGCGGACCGAGGCGTTTTCGCTGCCATCGATCAGGACGCTGCCTTGGGACACCGTCTCGTCCGCGCCGTAGCGTTCACGCGTGAGCAGCAGGGCATCCGGTTTTTCGCCGCGGTCGGTCAGCAGGGTCAACAAGCGCTTGGCGACGATGCTGGCAATCCGTTTCCCGATGCCGATGTCGGTCAACAGTTCAGCGCGGGTTTTGTTGCCGCTAAAGCGCAGCAACTTCTCCCACAGCGGCTTGTTGCTGCCCGCTTCGTCCGGTAATTTTTCGATACCCTGGGCGCGCAGCGCCTGCGCCAGCATTTGTTCGCCCAGGTGCTGGGACTCTGCTTGTGCCAGGGTTTTCAGGTAATGCCGAATTTTGGAACGGGCGCGTGCGGTCCGCACGAAACTCAGCCAGGCCGGGTTCGGCGTGGACTCCGCCGTCGTGACGATTTCAATCACGTCGCCGTTGCGGATTTCGGTGCGCAAGGGGACTTGCTCGCCGTTGATTTTTGCCGTCTGGGTATGGTCGCCGACGTTGCTGTGAATGGCGTAGGCAAAGTCGACCACCGTGGCGCCTCTGGGCAAGGCCATGATTCTGCTTTTGGGCGTAAAAACGTAGACCGCGTCCGGGAACAGGTCGACTTTGACGTGCTCCCAAAACTCGGCGGCGTCCCGCGTTTCATCTTCAATGTCCAGCAGCGACTGCAGCCATTTGGACCCCAGCCAGTCGCCCGTGACCGTCCCTTGCGGGTTGTTGACCTTGTACAACCAGTGTGCGGCCACGCCGGACTCGGCCACCAGGTGCATGGCTTCGGTGCGTATCTGGAATTCCACATTGATGCCCGACGGGCCGACCAGCGTGGTGTGCAGCGACTGGTAGCCGTTGAGTTTGGCAATCGCGATATGGTCCTTGAATTTGCCTGGCACCGGTTTGTAGAGCTGGTGCAGGATGCCCAGCGCCGTGTAGCAGTCAAGCACGGTGGGCACCAGAACCCGAAAGCCGTAGATATCCGTCACCCGGGCAAAGCTGAGGTGTTTCTCAACCATCTTCCGGTAGATCGAATAGAGGGTCTTTTCCCGTCCCACGATCTTGACATCCATGCCATTGTTGGCGAATGCCGTGTCCACTTCCTGTTTCACTTTTTGAATCAAGTCCTTGCGCCGGCTGCGCGCTTTTGTCACGGCCTTGGACAAGGTGGTGTAGCGCCAGGGCCGCAGATGACGAAAAGCCAGGTTCTGCAGTTCGCGGTAGGTCTGGTTCAAGCCCAGGCGGTGCGCGATCGGCGCGTAGATGTCCAGCGTCTCGCTGGCAATGCGGGTCCATTTTTCACGCGGCGCATCGGACAGTGTGCGCATATTGTGGGTTCTGTCAGCCAGCTTGATCAGGATCACGCGCACGTCCCGTGCCATCGCCAGCAGCATTTTGCGAAACGATTCGGCCTGATTTTCTTCCCGGGTATTGAAGTGCAGCTTGTCGAGCTTGGTCAAGCCGTCGACCAGTTCGGCCACTGGCGAGCCAAAGCGCTGGAGCAACTCGATCTTTGTCACCCCCGAGTCTTCCAGGGCATCGTGCAGCAGCGCTGCCATCAGCGCCTGGGCATCGAGCTTCCAGTCGGCGCATTGGACCGCGACGGCAATCGGGTGGGTGATGTAGGGCTCTCCGCTGTTGCGGATCTGGCCCAGATGAGCCTGATCGGCAAGCCGGTAGGCCTGGCGCACCTGCTCCAGATCGGGGGCCGAAAGATAGTCCAGCTTGGCCGTCAGGCTGGCGAAACTGGCGGCGGTTGCGTTGGCTACCGCGGGACTGGAAGGCGTTGCGGCGTGGCTACCCGTGCCGGCGGCCGGTGTCTTGCTGGAAGAGGTATTGCTTGCAGTGCCCACCCCCCGAATATAGCGCGCAAGCGGTAATTTGCGGCGCATCAATAAAAAAGCACCGCGGACGGTGCTTTTCGTGCCTTCGGGAAGCTGTCAAAGAGGCACTTTCTTCAGCATCTCCAAGCCGATCTTTCCGGCTGCGATCTCGCGCAGCGCGGTGACGGCGGGCTTGTTCTTGCTGGTCACCTTGGGCGTATGGCCCTGGCTCAGCATGCGTGCGCGGTAGGTTGCAGCCAACACCAACTGAAAACGATTGGGAATCTGCAACAGGCAGTCTTCGACGGTAATACGGGCCATGAAATTCTCCGAAAGAGCAGGGAATTGCACTAGGGAATGTGCAATGCTTTGAACGTTTCAGCTCTGGCGCGACGTTGCGCCGAAAACTTGAGCCGCTGGGCGTGAACGATCGCCTTAAGGTCAAAAAGCGCTCGGTCAAACAACTCGTTGATTATAACGAAGTCGAAATGGTGGACCTGGGCGACCTCGACGGCCGCGTTGTGGAGGCGCAATTCGATCACCTCCGCCGAGTCTTCGCCGCGCCGCTCCAGTCGCGCGCGCAACTCTTCCCAACTCGGTGGCAGGATGAAAATGCTGACCGCGTTGGCGAAGATCTTCTTGATCTGGAGCGCTCCCTGGAAATCAATTTCGAGGATCACGTCGGCACCCTGCGCCATGCGCTCTTCGATGGCCCTTTTGGAAGTGCCGTAGCGATGCTGGTGGACAACAGCCCATTCCACAAAGGCCTCCCCTTGCACCATGGCATCGAATTCCTGCTCGGATACAAAAAAATACTCGCGCCCGTGTTTTTCCTGGCCGCGGGGCGCCCTGGTGGTGTGCGAGACCGAGGGTTGCACGCGTGAGTCAAGTTCAAGCAGAGCCCTGACCAGGCTGGATTTGCCGGCCCCGCTGGGGGCCGCGACGACAAACAGATTTCCTGGGTAGTCCATGAGGGAAGCGGTATTTTGATGAGAAAGGAGGGGCTGGCGCTATTCTATGTTTTGCACCTGCTCGCGCATTTGCTCGACCAGAACCTTCATGTCCACCGAAATGTGGGTCAATTCCAGTGCCGCCGATTTTGAACCCAGGGTGTTGGCTTCCCGGTGCAACTCCTGAATCAAAAAATCGAGCCGCTTGCCTATTTCGCCGCCCTTCCTGAGCAGCCGCTCAATTTCGTCAAGGTGCGAGCCGAGGCGGGTGATTTCCTCGGCGACGTCAATCCGGATGGCAAACGCCGTCGCTTCCGCCAAGGCCCGGTCCTGGGCTGCTTCCGGCAAGGCGGCGCCGTCGGTCAAGGCCATGGCCTCGGTCCAGCGGTCCATGAAACGCTGGCGTTGCTGCGCTACCAGTTGCGGCACCAGGGGTTTGGCCTGCCCGGTCAGCGTGCGCAGCTGTCCGATCTGTTCCAGCATCACGGCCGCCAGCCGCTCGCCCTCGCGCTGACGCGCCAGCAGCAATTCGGCCAGCGTCCGCTCGGCCAGGGCCAGAACATCCTGGCGCCAGTCCCGCGCCGGGAGTTGTTCACTGGCGCAAAGTCGCACCACGTCTGCCACGCTCAAGGGCCTGGCCTCAGGCAGCCAGGCCCTGACGCTGTCCTGCACCGCGTTGAGGCGTTGCAGCAGCCGCGGACTGGGATCGGGTACGCTGCTCTGCGATTCGGACTCAATGGCGGCTCGCAGTTCCACCTTGCCGCGCTTGACACGGCCGACCAGGAGTTCGCGCAAGGCCGGCTCGTACTGCCGGAGTTCCTCCGGCAATCGAAATGACAAGTCCAGGAAACGACTGTTGACGGACCGAATTTCCAGACCCAGACGGCTGGCCGGCGCATTTCTGGATTCAACCTCGGAGCTGGTGTGGGCTGTGCTGTGCTGGGCACTGGCATAGCCAGTCATGCTGTAAACTGGCATCTCGACTTTCTGATCAATGGGATGGGCTTGAGAATAACTCTATTCAGGTGGAACCGCCGCCGGTTCGCGCAAAATTATGGCAAAGGTTAAACCCGCACCCCTCCCCCCGGATACCATGATAGGCGGTTACCGGATTGTCCGGAAAGTCGCTGCCGGTGGCTTTGGCGTGGTCTATCTGGCCGTCGATTCGGGCGGCCAGCAGGTGGCCATCAAGGAGTACTTGCCGTCTTCGCTGGCAACGCGCATGCCCGGTGCCTTGCTGCCTGAAGTGCCACCCGAAAAGCTGTCGCTGTATCGGCTCGGTCTGAAGAGTTTCTTTGAAGAGGGGCGCTCACTGGCGCAGATTTCACACCCGTCGGTGGTCAGTGTGATGAACTTCTTCCGGGAAAACGAGACGGTTTACATGGTGATGAACTACCTGGAGGGCGCGTCCCTGCAGGATTTCATCATTACCGCGCGCGATCTGAAGCAGCCCAAGGTGTTCCGGGAATCGACCATTCGCTCGCTCTTCGACGAGATCCTGCGCGGCTTGAGAATTGTTCACCAGCACAAGATGCTGCACCTGGACATCAAGCCAGCCAATATTTTCATCACCGATGACAACAAGGCCGTGCTGATCGACTTCGGCGCCGCGCGCGAAGTGCTGAGCAAAGAGGGCAATTTCATCCGTCCCATGTACACGCCTGGTTTTGCCGCCCCGGAAATGTACCGGCGCGACGCCTCCATGGGGCCCTGGACCGACATCTATGCGATCGGAGCCTGTATTTACGCCTGCATGCAAGGCTATCCGCCCAACGAGGCGCCGCAGCGTCTTGAAAAAGACCGCATCGCCATCGCCCTGACGCGCTTGCGCGGGGTCTACTCGGACAACCTGATAGAGGTGGTCGAGTGGTGCATGTCGCTCGATCCACTGTCGCGCCCGCAATCGGTGTTCGCTCTGCAAAAAGAGTTGAGCCGGGAAGGAGAGCGGCAATACACCAAGCTGAGCGTTGGTGAAAAAGTTCGCCTGCAGTTTGACACGATGGTGTCGGATACCAAAAAGAACGTTCAAAAAGTGACAGCCGTCAGCGGAAAACTTAAATGAAGTTCTCTGTTTTTCAGGTGAGCCGCAAAGGCGGGCGGGAAGTCAACGAAGACCGGATGGGCTATTGCTACACCCGTGGCGCGGGGATCTTTCTGCTGGCGGATGGCATGGGAGGGCACCCGCAAGGCGAGGTGGCGGCCCAGTTGGCCTTGCAGCTTATCTCGGTGATGTTCCAGAAAGAGGCGCAACCGGAGTTGCCCGATGTGACGGCGTTTTTGCGCAAGGCCTTGCTGGCCGCGCACCACCAGATTCTCCGCTATGCGATTGAAAAAGGTATGTCGGACTCGCCCCGGACCACCATTGTGGCGGCCGTCGTGCAGGCCGGCTCGGTGACGTGGATTCATTGCGGCGACTCCAGACTCTACCTGGTACGCCAGGGCGAATTGCTGGCGCGCACGCGGGACCATTCTTTTACCGAGCAGCTGCAGGCGGGTGCGGCCGGTGCTAGGTCGCGCGACCGCATCAACCGCAATATCCTGTTTACCTGCCTGGGCTCACCGACCAAGCCGGTGTTTGAAGTTGGCGGGCCTCTTGCGCTACAGCAGGGCGACCGCATGATGTTGTGTTCGGATGGCCTTTGGGCCAGTTTGAGCGACGCTGACATTACCTACCGTTTGAGCCATAGACCGGTCAGTGAAGCGGTTCCGGATCTGGTTGAGAACGCGCTTCGCAAAGCCGGTCACAGCAGCGACAACGTGACGGTCATCGCGCTGGAGTGGGAGACCCCGGACGGCTTCGAATCGACGCGCGGAAGCCTTGCGACCGAGTCCGTCGGCGGTGTTTTTGCCTCTACCGTGCAGAGCGGTTGCCTGGAGCCCAGCCTGGAAGATCTGGACGACGCCGCCATTGAGCGCTCGATCACTGAAATCAATGACGTGATCCGCCGCACCGCCGCCAAAAAGATCTGATGGAGATTGCCCCATGAGCCAGTTTGTCAGAAGCGGCGCGCGCGCCGCCAACCAACTGCGTCCGGTGCGCATCACGCGCAGCTACACGATCCACGCCGAGGGCTCGGTCCTGATCGAATTTGGCGCCACCAAAGTGCTGTGCACAGCCTCTGTCGAGGAGAAAGTTCCCGGGCACAAAAAGGGCAGCGGCGAGGGCTGGGTGACGGCCGAATACGGCATGCTGCCGCGTGCCACGCACACGCGCAGCGAGCGTGAGGCGGCGCGCGGCAAACAGAGCGGACGGACGCAGGAAATCCAACGTCTCATCGGCCGCTCCATGCGCGCCGTGTTTGACCTGGCCAAGCTGGGCGAGCGCACCATCCACCTGGACTGCGACGTGCTGCAGGCCGATGGCGGGACCCGTACCGCGGCCATCACCGGCGCGTTTGTGGCGGCGCAAGACGCCGTGGCGAAACTGCTGGCCCAAGGCAAGCTGACGCAGTCCCCCATTCGCGACCATGTCGCGGCGATCTCGGTGGGCATGGTGCAGGGTACGGCGCTGCTGGACCTGGAATACACCGAGGATTCGACCTGCGACACCGACATGAACGTGGTGATGACGGGGGCCGGCCACTTTATTGAAGTGCAGGGCACCGCCGAGGGCGCCGCATTTTCACGCCAGGAAATGGATGTTTTGCTGGCGCTGGCCGAACAAGGCATCAGCGATCTGGTGGCGCTGCAAAAACATTCGCTGCTGGGCGCAGCTTCATGAAGGTTGTGCTGGCTTCCAACAACCAGGGCAAGTTGCTGGAACTGCGCGCCATGCTGGCGCCCCTGGGGCTGGAGCTGGTGACGCAAGCCGAGCTGGGCATCCCCGAGGCGGCCGAGCCGTTTCACACGTTTGTCGAAAACGCGCTGGCCAAGGCGCGCCATGCCGCCGCGCTCAGCGGCTTGCCGGCGCTGGCCGACGATGCCGGCTTGTGCGTCGATGCGTTTGGCGGTTTGCCCGGTGTGGACACCGCTTACTACGCGACCCAATTCGGCTATGAAAAAGGCGACGCCAACAATGTGCGCGCCCTGCTGGAACAAATGCGGGATCAGACCCATCGCCGGGCTGCCATGGTCAGCACGCTGGTGGCGCTGCGCTCGGCGCAAGACCCGGAGCCGCTGATTGCGGTGGGTCGCGTGGTGGGCGAGATCGCGCGCGAGCCGATCGGCAGCAATGGCTTCGGTTTCGACCCGGTGATGTACATCCCCCAGTTCGGCAAGACTTTTGCCCAGTTGCCGCTGGATGTCAAGAACGCCAACAGCCATCGCGGGCGGGCGGTGCGGGCCATGGTGGAACTGATACGCGAACGTTGGCTGGTATGAACCACCCGGTTGCGGGCGCACTTCGTGTAGCCGCCTCCCCCTCAAGGGGCAACACCAGTGGCCCGGCAAAGCCGGTTCCACGGTGTTTCTGGTTATGAACGACCCCCAGCACTACCTGCGTCCCGGCACGCTGCAACTGACGGCTTTGCCGCCGCTGTCGCTCTACATCCACTTGCCCTGGTGTCTCAAGAAATGCCCTTACTGCGATTTCAACTCGCATGCCATGCGCGTCGGCGAGCTGCCTGAGCAGCGCTATATCGAGGCGCTGATGGCCGACCTGGAGGCGGCCCTGCCGCTGGTCTGGGGCCGCACGGTGCACAGTATCTTTCTGGGCGGCGGCACGCCCAGCCTGTTTTCGCCCGACGGGATCGACCGGCTGCTGGGCAGCGTTCGGGCCCGCCTGCCGCTGGAGCCGGGCTGCGAGATCACGCTGGAGGCCAACCCCGGCACTTTCGAGAAAGACCGTTTCAAGGCCTTCCGCGCGGCGGGTGTAACCCGTCTGTCGATCGGTGTGCAGAGTTTCAACGACCGCTTCCTGCAGACATTGGGTCGGGTCCATGACCGGGCGCAGGCCATCGCGGCGGTGGAAGAAGCGGCGCAGGCCTTCGCCACCTTCAACCTGGACATCATGTACGCGCTGCCGGGCCAGACCTTGGCCGACCTGAAACAGGACATGGCCACCGCGCTGGCACTGGCGCCACCGCATATTTCGATTTACCACCTGACGATAGAGCCCAACACCTATTTCGCCAGGTTTCCACCGCAGATTCCGGAGCAGGACACGGCCTACGAGATGCTCGATCTGATCACCGACATGACCGGGCAGGCCGGACTGCAACGCTACGAGGTGTCTGCCTATGCCGCTCCGGGCCAGCGCTGCGCGCACAACCTCAATTACTGGCAATTTGGCGACTACCTGGGCATCGGCGCCGGCGCCCACAGCAAACTCAGCTTCGCCCATCGGGTGCTGCGCCAGGTTCGTTTTCGCGAGCCCGGTCTTTACATGGAAAAGGCCCTGGCCGGGGATTGTCTGGCGCAGGAGACCGAGGTCAGCCGGGCTGATTTGCCGTTCGAGTTCATGCTCAATGCCCTGCGTTTGAAAGACGGTTTTGCCTTGCGACAGTTTTCCGAGCGTACCGGTCTGCCCTTGACGGTTATCGAAAAAGGTCTGACCGAGGCCGAGGCTAAGGGTTTGATTGAACGGGACCTGGTCAGTGTCAGACCGAGCATGCGCGGCTTTGACTTCTTGAATGACTTGCAGTCGCTGTTTCTGCCGCCCCAGTGAACAGGGTATGCGCCAGCACATAAACTTTCGATCTTTACCATTGGTCTATTGAATTTCAAACGAGTTGGACGTAAAAAGAACAAGTCATAAATTCCCGTTGGAGGGCCGTTACCGTGAAAAAAATTCTTCTTTTGTCGGTCGCGATGATGTCAGGCGAACTGGTTTTGGCGCAGGAGACGGGGCGTGTGATTTCCGCGACGCCGGTGGTTGGGCAGGTGGCCGTTCCGCGCCAGGTGTGTGGCACCGAGCAAGTGGCAGTGCAGCAGCCCAAATCCGGTGCCGGCGCCGTGGTCGGAGCGATCGCGGGGGGTGCCATCGGCAACGCCATTGGGGCCGGTGCTGGCCAGGCCGCCGCGACCGTGCTGGGAATCATGGGTGGCGCCATCATTGGCGACAAGGTCGAGGGTGCGCCCCAGGCACAGAGTCAAAACGTGCAGCGCTGCAGCCTACAGACGTTTTACGAAACCCGCCCGCTCGCGTACAACGTGGTTTACGAATTTGCCGGCAAGCAATACAGCGTGCAAATGCCCAACGACCCTGGCCCCACGGTGCGCCTGCAGATCTCGCCGGTGGGCATGAGTGCGCCGCCCGAAGCGCCGCCGGTCAACACGACTTATGTGGCACCGGAATACGTCCAGACGCCCCCGGTGATAGTGGTGCAAGGGGATTACCCCCGCTACTACTATCAACCCTTCTATCCGTCCATCGCCATCGGGCTTGGTTTGGGTTACTGGGGCGGCTACTGGAGCGGTCGCGGGGGCCGTCATCACTGGCGTTGAAGCGCCAAGCCGTGGCCAACGATTCAGGTAGCTTGTTTTGTGGCGCGACGGCGTGTTTCCAGATGCCCGCGGCAACTGGTATTGATGACGCGCAGCTCGGCCAGCGTTTCGTCAATTTGAGCCCGCTTTTGCTCCAGTTCCTGGATCGCCGTGTCGGTGCGGGTGATGACGTACTTCAACTGCTCGGCGCGACCCTCGCCATGGTCGCCGTACAAGTCAAGATAGCGTTTGATTTCTGACAGCGGGGAGCCGATATCCTTGGCCCGAAGAATCAGGACCAGCCGGGCCCGGTCGCGGCGCGTGTAAACCCGCGCGCCATTGACCCGGCGCGGTGCCAGCAGGCCTTTGTCTTCATAAAAACGCAGGGCGCGCAGCGTGATGCCGAACTCCTCGCACAGTTGCGTGATACCAAACAGCTCCGAGGTGCCCTGGTCGCGGTGCGCGTCGACCACCGCCTGCGCGTCGCCGCTATGCTCCGCACGGCTTGTGGCGACCCGTTTGGCACGCGCCGGCCGCGCCCTGGCTGGAGAATTGACTGATGCCACGCCCGCTACCTGGCTTGGCAATCAGATGACGCGCTGCAGCCGCATGGCCACGCTCATGTCACCGGTCACCTTGAGTTTTCCCATCATGAAGCCGGTGGCAGGTTCCAGCTCGCCGCTCAGCATGGCGTTCAGGTTTTCCAGCGTGATGCCGACCGTGCAGTCGGCGTCGCCGGCATTGTTGCTGACCGTGTTGGGCGTGGATTTTCCGTCGATGTAAATCACGCCATCGGCGCCGCAGTCAAACTTGAGGGTGGCGCCCAGTCCGCTGTCGCTACCGACTTTGTTGCGGATGGCTTCGGTGCAAGCTTCGAGGTTCATGGTTTTCCTTGTAAAAAGAGAGTTTCAGATGGCGAATTGTCGACTGCCGGCGCATCGTATCAGGGTCGCATGACGTGAAGCATAGGGGAAATACCTATACGAAATGCAATTGACGTTAACGTCACCTTAATGTCTAATCCGGAGCAATCAACAGGACCCCCTTCAATGCCCGTTATCCGTTCCAGAATCAAGGTCAAATCCGATGCGTTCGGGGTCAACGCGCGGCGCATGCTTGAGCTGCTGGCGGAGGTCCAGCGCCTTGAGCAAATGGTGATCGCCGAGTCCGAATCGAAACGCGGCAAGTTCGAGGCGCGCGGGCAGTTGCTGCCGCGCGAACGCGTCGCCCGCTTGCTGGACCGCGGTTCGCCGTTCCTTGAACTCAGCCGCCTGGCCGGGCTCAACATGCACGATGACGACGGCAAGAAATCGGTGCTGGGGGGTGGCTCCATCGTCGGCATTGGTGTGGTGGCCGGCAAGCGCTGCCTGATTTCCGCCAGCGACAGTGCCGTCAAGGGCGGCACGGTGGCGCCGATGGGCTTGCGCAAAGCCTTGCGGGCGCAGGAGATTGCGCGTGAGAACAAGTTGCCGCTGATCTACCTGGTGGAAAGCGGCGGCGCGAATCTGATGTACCAGAGCGAAATTTTCATCGAGGGCGGGCGCAGCTTCGCCAATCAGGCGCGCATGTCGGCCGCCGGTTTGCCGCAAATCGCCGTGGTGCACGGCTCGTCGACCGCCGGCGGCGCCTACTTGCCGGGGCTGTCGGACTACGTGATTCTGGTGCGCGGGCGCTCCAACATCTTCCTGGCCGGCCCGCCCCTGGTGAAGGCTGCCATTGGCGAGGATTGCACGGAAGACGAGATCGGCGGCGCCGAGACCCATGCCCGGGTGACTGGCCTGGGCGAGTACCTGTGCGAGGACGATGCGCACGCCATCGGCATGGCGCGCGAAGTGATGGACAAGCTGCGCTGGGACCTGACCCCGGGTGAGAAAAGTTTCGCTGAGCCCCTGTTCGACGAGCAGGAGTTGTTGGGTTTGGTGCCGGCCGATGAACGCGAACCCTATGACGTGCGCGAAGTGATTGCGCGCCTGGTGGATGGCTCGGACTTTCTGGAGTTCAAGGCCGAGTACGCCGGCGAGATGATGTGCGGCCACGCCCGCCTGCAAGGCCGGTTGGTGGGCATTCTGGGCAACAACGGCCCGATTCAACCGACCGGTTCCACCAAGGCCGGGCAGTTCATCCAGTTGTGCGACCAAAGCGGCACGCCGCTGATCTTCTTGCAGAACACGACCGGCTACATGGTCGGCTCGGTGGCCGAGCGCAGCGGCGCCATCAAGCACGGCTCCAAGATGATCCAGGCGGTGGCCAATGCCCGGGTACCCAAGTTCACGGTGGTGTTGGGCGGCTCTTACGGTGCCGGCAATTACGGCATGTGCGGCCGCGGTTTCGATCCGCATTTCATTTTTTCCTGGCCCACCGCGCGTACCGCCGTGATGGGCGGCGCCCAGGCCGCCAAGGTGATGGACATTGTGAATCGGGCCAAGATCGAGCGCAGCGGCATGGCGGCCAACGAGGAAGCCCTGAAAGCCATGTCGGACGGACTGCGGCTGCGGCTGGACAAGGAGTCGGCGGCTCTCTTTGGCACCGCCCGCTTGTGGGATGACGGCATCATCGACCCGCGCGATACGCGCCGTCTGCTGGGGCTCTGTCTGGCCCTGGCGGAAGAGGCGCAGAGCCGTACCTTGCACCCCAATACCTTTGGTGTGGCGCGGATGTAGATGAAATGGGTCATGAAACCAGGATTTGTCATTGCGGACTTGATCCGCAATCCAGGGTCCACGTGGCAGTGGATGCCGGATCGGAGTCCGGCATGACAAGTCGGAACTTCGCTTGCCACGGCCTGCGGGCTCGCAACGACCATCAAACCCCTGCATGCAGAAATCGATTCGGACATTCACCTGAAAGGCCCTTATGAAATTCACCCCGGAACACGAACAGATTGCCGACACCGTGCGCAAGTTTGTCGCCAAGGAGATCAACCCCCACATTGCCCAGTGGGAAGCGGCCAACGAATTCCCGGCGCACGCCTTGTTCAAGAAGCTGGGCGATCTGGGCCTGCTGGGCATCAAGTACCCGGCCGAATACGGCGGCATGGGGCTGGACTTCAGCTATTCCATGGTGATGGCCGAAGCCCTGGGCGAGTGCAACGCCGGCGGCGTGCCCATGGCCATTGGCGTGCAGACCGACATGTGCACGCCGGCACTGGCACGCTTTGGTTCCGATGAACTCAAGCGCGAATTCCTGGCCCCCAGCATCGCCGGCGACATGGTGGGCTGTATCGGTGTCAGCGAGACCGGCGGCGGCTCCGACGTGGCGGCGCTGAAAACCACGGCGCTCAAGGATGGCGACGACTACGTCATCAACGGCTCCAAGATGTGGATCACCAACGGCATGCAGGCCGACTGGTGTTGCCTGCTGGCCAATACTTCCGAGGGCTCGGTGCACAAGAACAAGTCGCTGATCATCGTGCGGCTCGACAGCCCGGGCGTCACGCGGCAGAAGATCCACAAGATCGGCATGGACTCATCCGACACGGCGCAACTGTTTTTTGACGATGTCCGGGTGCCCCGGCGCAACCTGATCGGGCAAGAGGGCATGGGCTTCATGTTCCAGATGCTGCAGTTCCAGGAAGAAAGACTGTACGGCGCGGCCGGCTGCCTGCGCTCGCTGGACCGAGTGATCGACCAAACCATTGACTACACGCGCCAGCGCCAGACCTTCGGCAAACCGATTCTGCACAACCAGGTGGTGCACTTCCGGCTGGCCGAATTGCGCACCGAGGTGGAAGCCCTGCGCGCCCTGACCTACCGCGCGGTGGAGTCCTACATCTCCGGCAAGGACGTGACCAAGCTGGCCTCCATGGCCAAGCTCAAGGCCGGCCGCCTGAGCCGGGAAGTGGCCGACAGTTGCCTGCAGTACTGGGGCGGCATGGGCTTTACCTGGGACAACCCGATTTCCCAGGCTTACCGCGACAGCCGCCTGATCTCGATCGGCGGCGGTGCCGACGAAATCATGCTGGGCATCATCTGCAAGCTTGAGGGCACCTTGCCCGGCAAGGCTTGACCGGTATGGCGGCCTTGGGCAGTTATGAAACGCTGGCGATAGAGTGCGCCGGGCCGGTCCTTCACGTCACGCTCAACCGGCCTGCATCGCGCAATGCCATGTCGCTGCGCATGGTGGCCGAGTTGCGCTCGGTGCTGGCAACTGCCGAAACTGAAGGCGAGGTTCGGGTACTGGTGTTGCGTGGTGCCGGGGGACACTTTTGCGCCGGCGCCGATTTGAAAGATATGGCGGCGGCACGCATGCAGGCTGCACGGGGCGAGCCACACTCAAGCGAAGCGGGACGGACCCTGGACGCTGTGGCGCAAGCCAACCGGCAGTTCGGCGAGCTGGCCCTGGCTTATGCCCATGCGCCGCTGGCGTTGATCGCCGTGCTGGAGGGCACAGTGATGGGCGGGGGCTTTGGCCTGGCCTGTGTGGCCGATGTGGCGCTGGCCGCTGAATCGGCGTTGTTTCGCCTGCCGGAGACTGCTTTGGGCTTGGTGCCGGCCCAGATCACGCCATTTTTGCTGGAGCGTCTGGGCTATTCCCAGGCCAAGCGGCTGGCCGTCACCGGCGGGCGTGTCACGGCCGACCAGGCCTTGGCCATCGGCCTGGTGCATGGCGTGTTTGCGCCGGACCAGCTTGACGCCGCGCTGGCCGCCGTGTTGGCCGACATTCTGGCCTGTGCTCCCGGCGCCGTCGCCGCCACCAAGGCGTTGCTGGCCCAGGCGCGTCTGACACCGGCAGCCGAACTGGTACAGGAGGCGGCACTCGTTTTTTCCCTCGCCGCGCAAGGCGCCGAGGGCCTCGAAGGAACGACAGCTTTTCTGCAAAAGCGAAAACCAATGTGGGCTCCGCCATGACATTCACCAAAATACTGGTCGCCAACCGGGGGGACCAGCCGCGAAGCGGCGCAGCAGCGAAGCTAAATTGCTTGATGCGCGCAGCGCATGCAGGCGGTTTCACCCCGATGGAGAGGGCTTATGTTTAGCAAGATTCTGGTCGCCAATCGGGGTGAAATCGCCTGCCGCGTGATACGCACGGCGCGCCAACTGGGTTATCGAACGGTTGCCGTCTACAGCGAAGCCGACCGGGCCGCGCCGCATGTGAAGCTGGCCGACGAAGCGGTGCATATCGGAGCCTCCGCGGCAGTCGACTCCTACCTGCGTGTGGAGGCCTTGCTTGAAGCGGCCCGCAAGACTGGCGCTGACGCCGTTCACCCTGGTTATGGGTTCCTCAGTGAAAACTCGGGCTTCGCCCAAGCTTGTCTGGACGCCGGACTGATCTTCATTGGCCCGCCGCCGGCTGCGATGACGGCGATGGGCGACAAGGCCTTGGCCAAGCGCCGTATGCTGGCCGCCGGCGTGCCCTGCGCACCCGGCTATCTGGGTGAGGATCAGGACGATGCCAGGCTGACCGAGGAGGCATTAAAACTTGGCTTTCCGTTGCTGGTCAAGGCGGTGGCGGGTGGCGGCGGTCGCGGCATGCGGCTGGTGCGCACGGCGGACGAGATGGCGCAGGCGATTGCCGGTGCCCGGCGTGAAGCGCAAAGCGCATTTGGCGACGCTACTTTGATGCTGGAGCGCTTGATAGTCAACGGTCGGCATATCGAAGTCCAGATCTTTGCCGATGCCCATGGCAACGCCGTCCACCTGGGTGAGCGCGACTGCACGGCGCAGCGCCGGCGGCAGAAGGTCATTGAAGAGTCCCCCTCGCCGGTGGTCCATGCCAGCCTGCGCGAGGCCATGGGCAAGGATGCCGTCGCGGCCGCGCTGGCGGTGGGTTACCGGGGCGCCGGCACGGTCGAGTTCATGGTCGATGCCGATCTGAAGCATTATTTTCTGGAGATGAACACGCGCTTGCAGGTGGAGCACCCGGTGACCGAAATGGTCACCGGTTTTGACCTGGTCGAGTGGCAACTGCGGGTCGCCGCCGGACAGCCGCTGCCGGTCCGGCAAGCCGACATCCAACTGAGCGGCCACGCCATGGAAGCGCGCCTCTACGTGGAAGACCCTTATGCCGGCTTTGCGCCGCAAACCGGAACGGTGCGCTGGTGGCGTCCGCAACAGGCCCTGCTGGGCGGCGTGCGCATCGACGACGGCATCGAGGAGGGCAGCGAGATTTCGCCGTTCTACGACCCCCTGGTGGCCAAGGTGATCGTCCACGGGCGGGACCGGGACGATGCGATCCGGCGCCTGCGCGCCGCCCTGGAGAACGCGCCTCTGCTGGGGCTGCGCAACAACGGCCGCTTCCTGGCCGATCTGGTGAATCATCCGGCGTTTCGCGGCGCCACCATGACCACCGATACGATAGACCAATGGCAGGAGCGTGGCGAAGCACTGCTGCAACGCCCTGTGCCGGAGGCCCAGACCTGGTGCCTGGCGGCCGCCGTATTCGCCATGCAGAACGGCGCCAACTGGCGCGCCGACAGCGTGGCCGCGTTCGACCTGCCCCTGCGCTGCGAGGACGTCGCGCAAACGCTGCGCGTTCACCCGGATCGCTTGGGTCAGGTCAAGGTGACGCTGGCGGGGCAACTGCATGCGGTGAAGATCCTCGACTGCAAGGACGGCGAGTTGCGCTTCGAGATCGACGGCGTGACGCGTCGCGCCATTGCGGTGCTGCATCAACAGCAACTGCACCTGGCGGTGGATGGCGCCTCCTTTGTCTTTAGCGAGATTTCGCCCTTTCCCGGCAAGGACGCGGCGCTGGATGCGACGCAGGCCCGTTCACCGGTGGCCGGCAAGGTCACGCAAATCCAGATTGCCGCTGGCGACAGCGTCAAAGAGGGGCAGGCCTTGTTGTGTGTGGAGGCGATGAAGATGGAAATGTGGCTCAGCGCGCAGGCCGCCGGTACCGTTGCCGCCGTGCACGTAAAGGTCGGCGAACAGGTCGAATCAGGCGCCCTGCTGGTCGAAATCGAACTCGAAAAAATGAAGGAAGCATGATGGACAAAGCGATTCTGACCTGCGCCCTGACTGGCGTCCTGACCAACCCCAGGCAGCATCCGGTGCCGGTCACGCCGGCCCAGATGGCCGCTGAGGCGCGTGATGCCTTCAACGCCGGTGCTTCCATCATGCACGTGCATCTGCGCCGGCAGGAAGAGGGCATGGGCCATCTGCCGAGCTGGGACCCGGAGGTTGCCGAATCCGTTGTCGATGCCATTCGCGCGGCCTGCCCCGGTGTCATCATCAACCTGACCACCGGCGTGGTGGGCCAGGACATCGCCGGCCCGCTGGCCTGTATCCGGCGCGTCAAACCCGAAATTGCGGCCTGCAATGCCGGCAGTCTGAATTACCTCAAGATCAAGGACGACGGCCAATGGGCCTGGCCGCCCATGGTGTTCGACAACCCGGTCGCCAAGGTGCAGCAGTTTCTCGATGTGATGCAGGAGTGCCAGGTGCACCCCGAGTTCGAGTGTTTCGACGTCGGCATCGTGCGTTCGGTCGGTATGTATTTGAAAGCCGGCATGCTCAAACCAGAGCTGGGCCGGGCCGAATACAACCTGGTGATGGGCGTCGCCTCCGGCATGCCCTGCGACGCCGATCTGCTCTCACTCATTCCGCGCTGGATGGCAGCCGACAGCGCTTGGCAGGCCACGCTGATCGGCCGCGCAGAAATCTGGCCAGTGCACCAGAAAACGGCCGAGCTGGGCGGCATGTTGCGCAGTGGCCTGGAAGACACTTTCTATCTGCCCAATGGTGAGCGCTCCAGCGGCAATGGCCCGTTGATTGCCGCTTTGGCCGAGTGCGCGCGCAGGGCAGGGCGGGCTGTGGCCAGTCCTGCCGAAGCGCGGGGTTTGCTGGGATTGCGTGAGAGTGTGGCGCTAGCAGAAGGCTAAGGTTGAGAGGCGTTCCTCTATAGTTCCCATGGCCTCAAGCGTGAGCCGCTTGTTCCAGCGCGTTTGCAGCCCACTGATTCAGACTTTGCCCGCTGGCCTTGGCGGCGATCAGGGCTGCGCTGTGGATTTCCGGGGCCACGCGCAGCATCAGTTTGCCGCTGGCCGGCTTCTCTGCGGATTTGCCGATCTTGGCGCAAGTTTCAAGGTAATCGTTTACGGCTTCCTCGAAAGCAGCACGCAAACCCGTCACATCCTCAGCATGAAAGCCAACCACATCGCGCACACCCAAAAGGTGGCCGACCAGGATGTTGTTGCGATCATCAATTTCAACGCGGGCGGTGTAGCCCTTGAATGTCATCGTGTTCATGGTGTTACCCCTATCAAAGTCAAAAAAGCCCTGGCGTCATCGACTTGGTAGGCCCTGGCTTCCTTCGCCGGGTGCGGGCGGTGAAACGTTGCAATCGTCGTGCCGTGTACAAATCGTTGAACCATCGAGTCATGGCGGACATTCACGACGGACTGTGGGGTTTATACCATTCGTAACTGGCCTTGGCGGTGGCTGTGGGCATGCGCTTTAACCAGAAAACCGCTGAGCTGGACGACATGCCGCGCACCGGGCCGGGACGGCATGGATTCGTGTTCCAAGGTGTATTCGTGCCTCCATAATCGGTTATGTCTTTCTTCTTCGAACTGGGCTCGATCAGCTTCACGCTGGCACTTTTCATCGTGCACTGCGCCGTCGTTGGTTTTGCAATTTCCAGTTTGCTAAAGCTGTGGCCGAGCGATGATGCGCCGCACAACAATGCCTATCTGAAAGGGTTCTTCGCGATCAGCATCGGTGTGCTGGTCAATGTCGCGATGCTTTTCGCATTGGGCATGTTGGCCTGGCTGAACCGACCGGTAGTGCTGCTTGCCGGACTGCTGCTGGCGCTACTGGCCATGCCACGATGCTTCGCCATGATGCGGGAGGCTGGAATAACGGCACAGCCAGCCGCGCGCAGGCGGATCGCGTCCACCCTGGAAGTTCTGGTTTTGCTCACCCTGTTTTTCGTCGTGGTGCTGTGTGCCTTCAAGGCGCCAGGGCACTGGGACGATACCAGTTATCACCTCCCGCTGGCTCGTTTCTATCTACAGCGGGAAGCGATTGTGCTGCACGAATATGTGCGTTTCCCCCTGTTCCCGCAGAACATCGACCTGCTGTTGGCGCTGGGGTTGATGCTGGGCAACGTCGTGACAGCCCAGGCGTTTGCCACGCTGCCCTTGTTCATTGCCGGCATCGGGCTTATCGGCACCGGCAAATGGCTGCTGGGCTCGATTTTGCCCGGCGTATTGGCTACCTCATTTATGATCTTGCTGCCGGTCGTCAAAGGTACCTTGGGATACGCCTACATAGACAACGGGCTGGCCCTCTTCTGCTGGGGCGCAACCTTGGCGCTGGCGCAAGCCATGGCACGCGACAAGGAAAGAAACTTCCACGCTTGGCTAATCATCGCCGGGCTGCTCGCGGGTGGCGCGGCCGGCAGCAAATATTTCGGCGGCGTGTTGGCTGTCGTGCTGGGCCTGATCCTGCTGGCCCAGTCCCGCAGTTGGAAGGCCTGTGCGATTTACGCTGCAAGCGTTCTGCTCGCGGGCAGTTGGTGGTACCTGCGCAGCGTGGTCATTTCGGGTGATCCGCTGCATCCGGTCGGCGGCAATATCTTTGGTCATTTTTTGTGGAACGCGGCGGATCTGCTCAGCCAACAACAGGAACAGGCGACCTATGGCGTTTTCCACCAGCAGCTCGGCTTCTGGGCTGCCTTCAGCAAGGCGGGGCTGAAGTATTGGGTATTGGCGTTTGCGAGCCTGCTCTTTTACAAAAGTGCGCCTATCCCCGTGCGGATTTTCCAGTTGGTTTTTGCTGCCTATTTTGTCTGCTGGTTTTTTGGCTTTCAGGTGCAGCGCTATCTGGCACCGATTTACGCCGCAGGTAGTTTCTTGTCGATCTACTTCCTGTACCGGGTCTTTTCCCTTGTGCCCCTTATGCGTAGGCTATCGGCTCGCCCCAATTCCTGGCCGGCACCGCCGGCCGGCGTTTTATCGCTGCTGATCTTCATTATCAGCGCCGCTTACCACTATTCCTTCGCCCAGTCGGAAATGGCCCATTGGAATTCCAGGCTTGAAAAGCGCGCTGGCTTCGTCCTCTTCGGCGAGGCTAACAAGCTCATCCCCAATTTCGGTCCGCGTATGGTCCAGTTCGGGTTTGAAAATGCGGTGTTCTTTTTTGACGGGGTTGCCATCGGTGACTGGTTCGGACCAGGACGTTACAGCAACTTCGTCACCCGCGAGGGAGACAAGTGGCGCTTGATTGAACCGCAAGTGATGCGCCGGCGCATGGAACAACTCGGCAGCCGGATGTTGGCGCTGAAAACCGAGGAGCTGACGTTCGACGCAGTGGCCTATCAAACCTATTTCAAGGTGGCGGCCCAAACCAGCGACGGTTTGCTGCTGGTTGCGAAGTAGGTGGTCACCAGTGCTGGATGCGGTGCTCCATCCAGGCAAGAAAAAACCCGCGACGCGGGATGCGTGCGGGTTTTGATCTGGTGCCTCGGGCCGGAATCGAACCGGCACACCTTTCGGTACTGGATTTTGAGTCCAGCGCGTCTACCAATTCCACCACCGAGGCAGGAAGGAGATGAGGCGCGAATTATGGCACAGTGTGGGGTATGAAATATCCAACGATTGAAGATTCCATCGGGAAAACCCCTCTGGTGCGCTTGCAGCGTATTGGCGCTGAGGAAAACGACAAGCGTGGCAACGTGATTCTGGGCAAGCTCGAAGGCAATAACCCGGCCGGCTCGGTGAAAGACCGGCCCGCTTTGTCGATGATCCGCCGGTCCCAGGAGCGCGGCGAAATCAAACCCGGCGATACCTTGATCGAAGCCACCTCCGGCAACACCGGCATTGCGTTGGCGATGGCCGCCGCCATCAGGGGCTACCGCATGATTTTGATCATGCCAGAAGACCTGTCGGTCGAGCGTGCCCAAACCATGAAGGCGTTCGGCGCCGAGCTGATCCTGACGCCCAAGAGCGGCGGCATCGAGTACGCGCGCGACCTGGCCGAGCAGATGCAGCGTGACGGCAAAGGGCATGTGCTGGACCAGTTTGCCAACGCCGACAATCCGCGCGTTCATTTCGAGAGCACCGGGCCTGAAATCTGGGCCGATACCAAGGGGAAGGTCACGCATTTTGTCAGCGCCATGGGCACCACCGGCACCATCACCGGCGTTTCCCAGTTTCTGAAGCAGAAGAATCCGGCGATCCGGGTGGTCGGCGTGCAGCCGCTGGAGGGTTCGCGCATCCCCGGCATTCGCAAATGGCCGCAGGAATACCTGCCAAAGATCTACGACCCGTCCCATGTCGACGAGTTGATGTACGTCAGTCAGGAGACGGCCGAAGACATGTGCCGGCGCCTGGCGCGGGAGGAAGGCATTTTTGCCGGCATCTCGGCCGCCGGCGCCTGCTGGGTGGCGCAGGAGATTGCCCAGCGCGAGAGCAATGCCACCATCGTGTTCGTGGTCTGCGACCGCGGCGACCGCTATCTCTCGACCGGCGTATTCCCGGCCTGATGCACTGCGACAAGGGTTTTCAATGACTCAGCCTTTCCGTTTCTGCCCGCAATGCGCCACGCCGCTGGCCCCCATCACCCAACTCGAGGACGGCGGCGAAAAAGAACGCTTGCGCTGCGCCGCCTGCGGTTACACCCACTGGAACAATCCAACGCCGGTGCTGGCAGCGGTGATCGAGTACCAGGGCAAGGTTCTGCTGGCCCAGAACGCGGCCTGGCCGGGCAAGATGTTTGCCCTGATTACCGGTTTCATGGAAGCCGGCGAAACGCCGCAAGGCGGCATGGCGCGTGAAATCAAGGAAGAAACCAGTCTTGACACCAGTGAGCTGAATTTGATCGGTGTCTATGATTTCCAGCGCATGAACCAGGTCATCATTGCCTATCACGCGGTCTGCCAGGGCGAGATCAGGCTTTCCGCCGAACTGGTGGATCATCGGCTTTTGGCCCTGGACGAGGTGAAATGCTGGCCCGCCGGCACCGGCCATGCGCTGGCCGACTGGTTGCGCTCGCGCGGCCATCAGCCGCAGTTCATGGAATTCCCCAGACGGGCCTGAGCGCGGGGCTCTAGAATTCAGTTCATTCCAAGGAAAATTTGATGCAAATCGACCGAGAACTCGACGCCCGTGGCCTGAACTGCCCGCTGCCCATTCTGAAAGCCAAGAAGGCACTGGCCGACATGCAAAGCGGACAAACCCTGCAGGTGGTCGCCACCGATGCCGGTTCGGTGCGCGACTTCCAGGCCTTTGCCAAGCAGACCGGCAACGAATTGCTGGAGCAGAAGACCGTCGGCAAGGAGTTTTTTCACATCATGCGGCGGCGCTAGCAGCCTCAGCCCAGGCGTTTCAATTGCTCTCTTAACTTGGCCAGCGTCGCCTCAAAATCGGCCACCCGTTTGCGCTCCTGCTCGATCACGGCCGGCGGCGCTTTCGCCACAAAAGCCTGATTGCTCAGTTTGCCGCCGGCCCTGGCAATTTCGCCTTCCAGACGGCTTGCCTCTTTGCCCAGGCGAAGTTTTTCGGCGGCCACGTCGATTTCCATGTGCAGGCAGATGCGGGCACCGCCCACCACCGCCACCGGCGCTGCCTGCGCCGCGGCGGACCAGGCCGCCTCGTCGTCAAAGACCCGAACTTCATTGAGCTTGGCCAGCGCCTGCAAGACCGGCGCCGATTGCTTTAAAAAGTCGGCTTCATCGGCCTGGCCGGCCATCACGAACAGCGGTAGCCGGGTCGCTGGCGAGACGCTCATTTCGCCGCGCAGATTGCGGCAGGCATCCACCAGCGCTTTGAGTTTTACGACCTGGGCGATGGCCTCTTCGTCGATCCGCTCGGGCTGCGTCTGAGGGTAGGCCGCAACCGACACCGATGCGCCGCCGCGACCGGCCACCGGCGCCACTTTTTGCCACAACTCCTCGGTGACGAAGGGAATCACCGGGTGCGCCAGCCGCAGTATGGTTTCCAGCGTGCGAATCAGGGTGCGGCGCGTGGCGCGCTTTTGCGCCTCGTTGCCTTGCTGTATCTGCACCTTGGCGATTTCCAGGTACCAGTCGCAGAACTCGTTCCAGATGAAGTCATAGATCGTGTTGGCGACGTTGTCGAGCCGGTATTCTTCAAAGCCCCGGCTGACCTCTGCTTCGACGCGCTGCAACAGCGAGACGATCCAACGGTCTGCCGCGCTAAAGTCCAGGTAGCCATGGGCGCTGCCGCCGACGGCGCATTCTTCCTGGGTGTGCTCGTTCAAGCCGCAATCCTGGCCTTCGCAGTTCATCAGCACAAAGCGGCTGGCGTTCCACAGCTTGTTGCAGAAATTGCGGTAACCCTCGCAACGCTTGGTATCGAAGTTGATGTTGCGGCCCAGGCTGGCGTAGCTGGCCATGGTGAAGCGCAGGGCATCGGCGCCAAAGGCCGGCATGCCGTTGGGAAATTCCTTGCGCACGCGCGCCGCCACTTTGGGTGCCGTTTCGGTCTTGCGCAGGCCCGTGGTTGACTTCTTGACCAGGGTCTCGATGTCGACGCCGTCGATCAGGTCCACCGGGTCCAGTACATTGCCCTCCGACTTGCTCATCTTGTGGCCCTGCGCGTCGCGCACCATGCCATGGATGTAAACCGTCCTGAACGGTATCTGACCCGTGAAATGGCTGGTCATCATGATCATCCGGGCCACCCAGAAAAAGATGATGTCGTAGCCGGTGACCAGCACGTTGCTGGGCAGGTAGAGGTCGTAGTCGCTCAGCTTGCCCGCTGTTGCCCCGCTCTGGGGCAAGGCGGACTCGTTCGCACTCATACTCGCTGCGCTCGCCAAATCGTCGCGCCCGAGCCCGCCTTGCCCCAGCGCTGCGTTGTTGCTTTCGGGCCAGCCCATGGTGCTGAAGGGGACGAGGGCGGAGGAGTACCAGGTGTCCAGCACGTCTTCGTCGCGCTTGAGCGTCTTGCCGGGTGCCTGTGCCTGCGCGTCGGTTTCGTTGCGCGCCACGTAGACTTGGCCGTTTTCGTCGTACCAGGCCGGAATCTGATGGCCCCACCAGAGCTGGCGGCTGATGCACCAGTCCTGGATGTTGTTCATCCACTGGTTGTAGGTGTTGACCCAGTTCTCGGGCACGAACTTCACTGCGCCGGATTGGACCGCATCAATGGCTTTTTGCGCGATCGATTTGCCGGTCGGGTCTTGCGGACTGACTTTGCTCATGGCCACAAACCATTGGTCGGTCAGCATCGGCTCGATGATCTGGCCGGTACGGGCGCAGCGCGGCACCATCAGCTTGTGTTTCTTGATCTCGACCAGCAAGCCCAGCGCTTCGAGATCGGCCACCACTTTTTTGCGCGCCACAAAGCGGTCCAGCCCCAGATAGGCTGTGGGCGCCTGGTCGTTGATTTTGGCGTCCAGCGTCAGCACGCCGATCAAGGGCAGCTTGTGGCGCTGGCCGACAGCATAGTCGTTCTGGTCGTGCGCCGGCGTGACCTTGACGACACCGGTGCCGAAGGCTTTGTCCACGTAGTCGTCGGCAATGATAGGGATGGCGCGGTTGCACAGGGGTAGGGTGACCTGCTTGCCGATCAGGTGCCGGTAGCGCTCGTCTTCCGGGTGCACCATCGCCGCCACGTCGCCCAGCATGGTTTCCGGGCGCGTCGTGGCCACCACCAGGCCGGCGGCCATTTCGCCGTTCACTAATTGCGGACCCTCGGCAAACGGATAGCGGATGTGCCACAGAAAGCCGTCCTCCTCTTCGCTTTCCACTTCCAGGTCGCTGACCGCGCTTTGCAGCACCGGGTCCCAGTTGACCAGGCGTTTGCCGCGGTAGATCAGGCCTTGCTCATAGAGCTGGACAAAGGTCTCGGTCACCGTTTTGGACAGATCCTCGTCCATGGTGAAGTATTCGCGGCTCCAGTCCACGCTGTCGCCCATGCGGCGCATCTGGGTCGTGATGGTGTTGCCGGACTGCTCTTTCCATTCCCACACCTTGGCCACGAAGTTCTTGCGCCCCAGGTCGTGGCGGCTGATTTTTTGTTCCTGCAATTGGCGTTCCACCACGATTTGCGTGGCAATGCCGGCGTGGTCGGTGCCGGGAATCCAGACCGTGTTGGCACCGCGCATACGGTGGTAGCGCGTCAGCGAGTCCATGATGGTCTGGTTGAAGGCGTGCCCCATGTGCAGCGTGCCGGTGACGTTGGGCGGCGGCAACTGGATGGCGAACGACGGAGCGCCCGATTTGGGCTGGCCGGTGCCGCGGTAGCCGGCCTGGGCGTAGCCGCGGCGCTCCCATTCGGGTCCCCATTGGGCCTCGATGGCGGCGGGTTCGAAAGATTTGGAAAGGCTGTTGAGGCCCGGTTGTTGTTGTGCTTCGTTCATGTTGCCTTTGATTTTATTCGGGAATAAGATTTTCATAGGCAAAAGCAATTCAAGGCATTGATGCAGTCAATTAGACCGAGCCCACCTTCCCGGCTAAGCTCTACCCGTCTTTGATCATGATCACATCATGAGGATCAAGGCGAGCGTATTATTTTTTCTTTAACCTCTAGGAGATTTCCATGGCAGCACTCAAAGGCTCGAAGACGGAAGACAACCTGAAAGCCGCCTTCGCGGGCGAGTCACAGGCGAATCGCCGTTATCTGTATTTCGCGAACAAGGCCGACGTCGAAGGTCAACCGGACGTGGCGGCGCTGTTCCGTTCCACCGCCGAAGGTGAAACCGGCCATGCCCACGGCCATCTGGAATGGCTGGAGACCTGCGGCGACCCGGCCACCGGTTTGCCGTTCGGCGGCACCCGTGACAACCTCAAATCGGCGGTGGCCGGCGAGACCCACGAGTACACCGACATGTACCCCGGCATGGCCAAGACCGCGCGTGACGAAGGTCATGACGAAGTGGCGGACTGGTTCGAGACGCTGGCCAAGGCCGAGCGCTCGCATGCCAACCGCTATGCCAAGGCACTCGCCGAACTGGTTGATTGATACGGTGACTGAGTAGTCCGTGTTGGGCGTTGCTGGCAGCGCCCAATGCAGAAGATTCAAAAACACATTCTGAAAAGGCCAGACCATGGCACGCGAAGGCAATCTGCAAGCTCCCACCCGCCACCCGATAGACTGGAAAGCTCCCGACTATTACAACGAAGAGGCCACGCTTCTTGAAATGGAGCGCATCTTCGATATCTGCCATGGCTGCCGCCGTTGCGTCAGCCTGTGCGGCTCGTTCCCTACGCTGTTCGATCTGGTGGACGAGAGCAAGAGCGGCGAGGTCGAGGGTGTCGCCAAGAAAGACTACGCCCGCGTGGTCGATCAATGCTACCTGTGCGATCTGTGCTACATGACCAAGTGCCCTTATGTGCCGCCGCACCAGTTCAATCTGGACTTTCCGCACACCATGCTGCGCGCCAAGGCGATCAAGTTCAAAAAAGGCGAGGTCTCGACGGCCGAGAAATTTCTGGCTTCCACCGACGTACACGGCCAGTTGGCGGGCATCCCTATCGTGGTGCAGGTGGCCAACGCGGTGAATCAGACCAAGCTGGCGCGCAGCGTGCTGGAAAGTGTCGCCGGGGTGGACAAAAATGCCTGGCTGCCGTCGCTGGCGACGAAGAAGTTCCGTTCCGGCACGCCCCAGGCCAAGGCCACGTTGGTGACGCCGGGTGCCAAGACACCCGGCAAGGTCGCCATCTTTGCCACCTGCTACATCAACTACAACGAGCCCGGCATAGGCCTGGACTTGCTGAAGATTCTGGATCACAACGAGGTTCCCTATGTGATCGTGGAGAAAGAGAAATGCTGCGGCATGCCCAAGCTCGAACTGGGCGACCTGGAGTCCGTCAACGCCAGCAAGGAGGTCAATATCCCGGTGCTGGCCCGGTACGCCAGAGAGGGCTACGCGATCCTGGCGGCAGTGCCCAGTTGCGCCCTGATGTTCAAGCAGGAAATCCCCTTGATGTACCCGGACGAAGTCGACGTGCAACTGGTGAAAGAGGCGATGTGGGACCCGTTCGAGTACCTGATGCAGCGCAAGCGCGACGGCCTGCTCAAGACCGAGTTCCCGGTGCCCCTGGGCAATGTCAGCTACCAGATTCCCTGCCACGGCCGGGTCCAGAACATCGGCAAAAAGACCGAAGAGATGCTGAAGATGATTCCCGGCACCAGCCTCAACACGATCGAGCGTTGCTCCGGCCATGCCGGCACCTTCGGCGTGAAGAAAGCGACGCACCAGCAGGCCATGAAAATCGGCAAGCCGGTGTTCAAGGCGATGGCCAGCATGAAAGACGGCGCCAAGCCCGATTTCATCAGCTCTGATTGCCCCCTGGGCGGCCGCCACATTGCCCAGGGTTTCGAAGTCAACGGCCTGGGCGCGCCCCAGTTGCTGCATCCGCTGAGCCTGATCGCCAAGGCTTATGGATTGAATTAACCTGTCATTGCGGCCCCGGATCAGGTCCGGGGTTTCAGCACCCGCAATCCATGGATCCCGGATCGAGTCCGGGATGACATTTTCTGGAGTAAACGAAATGCAAATAACCGGACCTATCACCCCCGACAGCCTGATGACGCTGGAGGCCTACGCCAAGTGGCGAAAACTCAACAAGCCCGCCGTCATGGCACAGCGCAAGCTGCGCAGCGTGCGCCTGGGCGAGTACATCAATGTGCAGTTTGAAAGCGAGACCACTGTTCGCTACCAGATCCAGGAGATGCTGCGCATCGAGAAGATCTTCGAGGAAGACGGCATCCGGCAGGAAATCGAGGCCTATGCGCCGCTGGTGCCGGACGGCGCCAACTGGAAGGCCACCATGCTGCTGGAATACCCCGACGTCAACCAGCGCCAGCGCGAACTGGCCCGCTTGATCGGGGTCGAAGACCGCATGTTCGTCGAGGTCGAGGGGCAGAGCCGCGTCTACGCCATCGCCGACGAAGACCTGGAGCGCGAGAACGACGAAAAGACCTCGGCCGTGCACTTCGTGCGCTTCGAGCTGACGCCGCCCATGTGTGCCGCGGTCAAGGCCGGCGCCGCTGTCACGCTGGGCTGCGATCACAGCAATTACCCGGCGCACACCCAGATTGCGCCCGAGACCCTGGCCTCGCTGGCAGGCGACCTCAAATAGCTGGCCGCTTCGCGGTCACGATAATGAAGGCTTCGCTATTGATGTTTTCATAAGTCTTGACGCGCACAAGAGAGACGCTGTCATGCCGGACTTGATCCGGCATCCATGGATTGCGGGTGCTGAAACCCCGGACCTGATCCGGGGCCGCAATGACAAGGCGGCGTCGATTCTCGTGCGCTGGCGTCGTTAATGCAGGAAACATCAATAGAAGTCCTTTCCATTTTGTCGAGCCTTTGAAGCGAGTAATTCACCCGTGTTGTTTTTGCTGTCTCCCGCCAAATCACTGGACTATGAAACCCCGGCACCCGAGCTACCGCACAGCCAACCGCTGTTCGTCAGGCAAGCCAGCGAATTGATTGGCCTGCTGCGGGAAAAGTCGCCGCAGCAGATTGCCGCACTGATGGACTTGAGCGACAAGCTGGCGCTGCTCAACGTGGCGCGTTACCAGGCCTGGCGTCCCAGGTTCACGGCGAAAAACGCCAAGCCGGCGGTGCTGGCTTTCAATGGCGACGTCTACGAGGGGTTGGACGCCAAAAGTCTGGCCACCGAAGAACTCGGCTGGCTGCAAGAGCATGTCTGCATCCTGAGCGGCTTGTACGGCGTGCTGCGGCCGTTGGACCGGATGCAGCCGTACCGGCTGGAGATGGGCACCGCGCTGGCAAACGCGCAAGGCCATAACCTCTACCAGTTCTGGGGCGCGCAGATAGCGGACTACCTTAACAAGCGTTTGCGGCGCGATATCTCGCCGGTGCTGGTCAACCTGGCATCGCAGGAATACTTCAAGGCGGTGGACCTGAAGGCGCTCAAGGCGCCCGTCATCGAATGCGTCTTTCAGGAGTGCCGGGGCGGCCAGTACAAAGTCATCAGTTTCAACGCCAAGCGGGCACGCGGCCTGATGGCGCGCTATGCGGCAACACAGCGGGTCGTGACGCAGCAGCAGTTGCAGGCCTTTAGCGCTGAAGGCTACGCTTTCGATGCCGCAGCGTCGGGACCGCAACGCTTCGTCTTCCGGCGCAAGCAACTATGAAAATCAGAGCCAACGGGATCGACATCGAGGTCGAGGACAGCGGTCCGGGCGCCATTGGGGAAGAGCGGCCGGCGGTGCTGCTGATCATGGGCCTGGGCATGCAACTGATCGCCTGGCCGGCGCCACTGGTGCAAGCCTTGGTGATGGCCGGCTACCGGGTGCTACGGCATGACAACCGCGACGTCGGTTTGAGCCAGCACCTGACGCCGCTGGGCCAGCCCAACCTGCTCTGGCAAGGCCTGAAATTCAAGCTCGGCTTGCCGCCGCGCGCGCCCTACAGCCTGAGCGACATGGCGGCCGATTCGCTGGGCGTGCTGGCTGCCCTGGGCATCCGGCAAGCGCATGTGGTGGGCGCCAGCATGGGCGGCATGATTGCGCAGCGGGTCGCACTGGCGGCACCGGACCGGGTCCTGAGCCTGACCAGCATCATGAGCAGCAGCGGCGCCAAGGGCTTGCCGCAGGCCCGGCCCGAGGTCATGGCGGCGCTGCTCAGGCGCCCGGCCAGCCACAGTCCGCAGGCGTTGGCAGACCATTACGTCAGGCTGTTCCAGGTGATTGGCAGCCCGGCCCATGCGACGCCCGAGCCGGAACTGCGCGAGCGCATCCTGCAAGGGGTGGCGCGCGGTTATGACCCGGTCGGCACGCAGCGGCAAATGCTGGCCATCATGGCCGACAGCGGCCGTGCCGCGCAGTTGTCGCGCATCGCCGCGCCAACCCTGGTGCTGCACGGCAAGGCCGATCCCCTGGTGCCCTTCGCCCATGGCCAGGACACGGCGCGGCGCATCCCCGGCGCCCAACTGGTGGGCATCGAAGGCATGGGCCATGACTTGCCGCCGGGCGCGCTAAAGCAGATACTCGACGCGCTGTTGGCGCATTTGAAAAGCAGCCGCACAAGTTCATGAACCAGCCCCAAAACTCCCCGCTGGGCAAGCCCGCCCCTTACATCGACCAGTACGATGCCGCGCTGCTGTTCCCGATCGCGCGCGCCGGCAAGCGTGCCGAGATCGGCATCCTTGGGGCGCCGCCGTTTCTGGGCGCCGACATGTGGAGCTCGTTCGAGCTGAGCTGGCTCAATTTGCGCGGCAAGCCGCAGGTCGCGCTGGCGCACTTCACGGTGCCCTGCGAAAGCCCCAACATCATCGAGAGCAAGTCCCTCAAGCTCTACCTCAACAGCTTCAACAACACGCTGTTTGCCGACGTCGAGGCGGTCAAAAACCGGCTGCGCGCGGACTTGAGCGAAGCCCTGTGGCGCGGCAGCAGTCCGGCCTCCATCGGTGTCAAGATTCTGCTGCCCGAATGGTTCGACCAGGAGCCTATCCACGAACTCGACGGCTTGAGCCTGGACCGGCTCGACGTCGAGTGCAGCCGCTACACGCCGGCACCGGAGCTGCTCAAGGTGATCGCGGACCAGGCGCCGGTGACCGAGGTGCTGGTCAGCAACCTGCTCAAGAGCAATTGCCTGGTGACCGGCCAGCCGGACTGGGGCAGCGTGCAGATCAGCTACAGCGGCGCGCCGATCGAACAAGAGGGTCTGCTGCAATACCTGGTGAGTTTTCGCAACCACAACGAATTTCACGAGCAGTGCGTGGAGCGCATCTTCATGGACATCTGGACCCGTTGCAAGCCGATCAAGCTGGCGGTCTACGCCCGCTACACGCGCCGCGGCGGACTCGATATCAATCCGTTTCGCACCAGCTACCCGCAGGCGCTGCCGTCCAACATCCGCACGGCGCGGCAATAAGGCCGACAGCGCCGGCGGCGCCTTGTTCTCAACTCAGCAGACTGGCGGCTTCGCGTGCCGCCACCAGGCCCTCGTCGGTCGGGATGACCCACAGCTGGACCCGGCTTTCGGGGCGGTGGATGGCCAGCACCCGGTCGCCCGTGGCTTGCAGATTGAGTGCAGGGTCCAGCGCCACGCCCAGCCAGGCCAGGCGCTCGCAAACCTGGGCTCGCAGCACCGCGTCATGCTCGCCGATGCCGCCGCTGAAGCTCAGCACGTCTAGCCCGCCCAGGCAAGCCACCAGGGCGCCCGATTCGCGCACGATGCGGTGCGTGAACATGTCAATGGCCTGCTGCGCCGCCGCGCTGCCGTCGGCGCGCAAGCTGCGCATGTCGGCCGAGATGCCGGAGACGCCCAGCAAGCCGCTTTGCTTGTAGAGCAGGGTTTGCAGCCGGTCATGGTCCCAGCCCTGCTCCAGCAGGTACAGCAGTACGCCGGCGTCGAGCGCGCCGCAGCGGCTGCCCATCATCAAACCGTCCAGGGTCGAGAAGCCCATGGTGGTGGCGCAACTGCGCCCCTCCAGCGCCGCGCACAGGCTGGCGCCGTTGCCCAGGTGCGCCATCAGGACCCGGCCGCCGGCCAGCGCGCTGCGCTGTTGCAGCACACCCATCACATACTGGTACGACAGGCCATGAAAACCGTAGCGCCGCACGCCTTGCTGGGCCAGCCAGGGCGGCAGGGCAAAGCGGTAATCGACCTCGGCCAGCGTGGCATGGAAAGCGGTGTCGAAGCAGGCCACTTGCGGCAGGGCCGGAAAGGCTTTTTGAAAGGCCCGTATGCCTTGCAGGTTTTGCGGCTGGTGCAGCGGTGCCAGCGAATTGAGTAGCGTCAGCCGCGCCAGCACATCCTCGGTGACGCGCACGCTGGCACGGAAGTCGACGCCGCCATGGACTACGCGGTGCGCAATCGCTTCAATCGCCGGAATGGCGGGGTCACCGGCCAGGAGTTCCCGCAGACAGCGCAGCGCTTGCTCGAAGCGGTCGCCGTCGGTGGCTGGCAAGGAGCGGCTTTGCCGGTGCGCCGCAAAACTCCAGTCCAGGCGCGGCGCACCGCCCGGCTCCAGACCCTCGATGCTGCCGCTCAGCAGGCTGGGCTGAACGACGCCGTCCTGCAGCGGATGGAGAGAAAATTTGAGCGTGGAGGAGCCCGCATTGACGCTGAGAATGGCCATCAGGTGCTACCAGACCTGGCGTGCGTGGTCGCGCTGGTTGTGGTGTGCCGCCAGCAGGGCCAGCAGGGCCGAGGCGACCCGGTTCATGGGACCGTCGGCGCGGCTGGTCAGGGCAATCGGCACGCGCGCGCCCAGCACCAGGCCGGCACCGCTGGCACCAGCCAGGTACTCCAGTTGCTTGGCCAGCATATTGCCCGATTCCAGGTCTGGCACGGCCAGAATGTCGGCGTTGCCGGCGACCAGCGACTTGATGTTCTTGATTTGCGCGGCGTGCGCCGAGATGGCGTTGTCAAAAGCCAGCGGGCCGTCCAGCAAGCCGCCCTTGATCTGGCCGCGCTCGGCCATCTTGCACAGCGCGGCGGCGTCCAGCGTCGACGGGATGTTGGGGTTGACGGTTTCCACGGCGGACAGAATGGCGACCTTGGGCGTCTTGACGCCCAGGACGCGGGCAAAGTCGATGGCGTTCTGGATGATGTCGACTTTTTCCGGCAAGGTCGGGCGAATGTTGAGCGCCGCGTCGGTGATCAGCAAAGGCTTGCTGTAGAGCGGGATGTCGAAGCGAAACACATGCGACATGCGCCGGCCGGTGCGCAAAGAGCGCTGCGCCAGCACGGCGTGCACCAACTCGTCGGTGTGCAGACTGCCTTTCATCAGCACCGCCACCTCGCCCTTGACCGCCAGGTCGGCGGCCTTCTCTGCCGCCGCATGGCTGTGCGGCACCGAGATGATCTCGACGCCGGTCAGGTCGATGCCGGACTCCTCGGCCAGATGGCGCAGCCGCACTTCGGGGCCTATCAGCACCGGCACGATCAAGCCGTAGCGGGCGGCGTCCATGGCGCCGCTGAGCGAACCGGCATCGCAGGGGTGCACCACGGCGCAGCGCAGCGCCGCCAGACCGGCACCCAGCGCCAGCAATTCCTTGAACCGGGCTTCCGGGTCGAACAACTGGATTTTGGGCGCATGGACCTGCGGTAGCCGCACTTTTTCGGTCGGCGCCAGCACCCGGGCCGTGCCGTGCAGCACGCGCTCGCCCTTCTGGTTGAGCACCTGGCAATCGAGCGCCACGCTTTTGTTGTTGTCGTCCTTGCTGACCACCGTGACCGTCACGGTCAAGGTGTCGCCGACGCGAACCGGTCGGGTGAAGTGCAGCGCCTGGTCCAGGTAAATGGTGCCGGGGCCGGGGAACTGCGTGCCCAGCAGCGCCGAAATCAGGGCGCCGCTCCACATGCCGTGGGCGATCACGCCGTGATACAAGGTGTCGTTGGCGTACTCGGCATCCAGGTGCGCCGGGTTGGTGTCGCCGGAGACGGCGGCGAAGGCCTGGATGTCGTTCAGCGTCAGGGTGCGCAGCAGGCGGGCGCTTTGGCCCACGGTGATTTCGTCGTAAGTGACGTTTTCGACAAGGTCGGAGCTCAGTGGAAAATTCATAATGGCTCAAGTATCTACGGGAAAACCCTTGGTTTTGAGCCGGCCCTGCACTTATTTTCGACGCGGATCACTAATTTATTCAAACGATATCCCGAAAACCGCGCAAAGGCTGTAGCGCGGCAAACTCGGGCGTGCGTTTGCCCTTCATCGCCAGCACCGCTTCCATCACGTTTTTGTTGCTCCAGATGGCGCCTTGCAGCCAGCCCATCTGTTTCAGCGCCTCGTCCACCGAGTGGTCGCGGGCGTAGTGCACGGCCTGCTTGGTGCCCCAGATCGCCACCGGGGGCTTGGTCGCAATCTCGGCGGCGCACAGCAGGGCCGCCGCCAGCATCGCCTGCGGTGTCTCGAAGACTTCGTTGACCAGACCGTAGGCAAAAGCCTTCTGGGCACTCAGGCGCCGGCCGGTATAGGCCAGCTCTTTCACCAGCGCCAGCGGGATCAGTTTGGGCAGGCGTTGCAGCGTGCCGACGTCCGCCACCATGCCAATGTTGATTTCCTGAATGCAGAAGAAGGCGTCGGCCGTGGCATAGCGCAGGCAGCAGGCCGTCACCATGTCCACCGCGCCGCCGATGCAGCCGCCCTGGATGGCGGCAATCACCGGTATGCGCAGCGTCTCCAGCTTGCTGAAGGTGGCCTGCATATCGGTCAGCAGGTCAAACATGGCGGCGCGGCCTTCCGGGCTCTGGTCGTCCATGGTGATGGCGCCGGCAAAGGTCTCCAGCGCCATGCCGGCGCTGTAGTGCTTGCCCGTGCTGCTGATCACAAGAACGCGGGCCTGCGCGTCCTTGTGCAGCGCGCTCAGCACCTGGTCGAGCTCGCGCCAGAAGGTCGGGCCCATGGTGTTCAAGGTGTCGGGCTGGTTCAGGACCAGGTGGGCGATGTGGTTTTCAGTGGTCAGGGAAAAACAATGCATGGTGGGGGTCTCCTGTGGAGTACCGATTATTGCCTTGGTACGCGCGAGGACGGAGCAAATCATCCCGTGTGCTCAATGGCCCTGACGACTGGTCCAGAATGACGCAAAAAAATGCCGGTTCGCTGGTTTTGCGAACCGGCAGAAGACCACCTTGGAGAGAGGTCATTGCGACGTTGTCAGCGTCCTGCAATCTGTTGAAATTCACTCCAGCTTGAAATTAAATTCCTGAGTAGCGACGACCTCGGCGCCATCGGAGATGCACTTGTACTGAAGCATGGCGGCCTTGACCGCAGCATGAAAAACCCTTGGCCCGGACAGGATGGTGACCTCCTGGATGACCCCGCCCTTGATGCGGATCTGGGCCTTGACGACGCCCTCCGTGCCCTCCTGCATCGCCTTGCGCGGCATCTCCGGGGGCACCTGGGTCGGACAGGCGACCCCGATATCGTTGCGATTGGGTGCCGGCCTGGCTGGCGCGGGCGGCGGTGGCGGTGCAATCACCGCCGGCGTCTTGGGCAGCACCGCGGTCGACATGATGGACGGTGCGTTGGATGAGACCTGCGGCGCCACATCGGGCGGCGGCACATAGGGAGGAGGCGGTGCCTCCACCTTGGGCAAGTCCTTGGGAACTTCCACCTTCTTGGGCGGCGGCGGTGGCGGCGGCGGCGGAATGATCACTTCCTGGATCACCACCGCCTCCAGCGGCTTCTTGATGAAGTTCAGTCCCTTGCGCGCCATCCCCGAGACCAGCGCATAGCCCAGGAAAGCGTGCAGGGCAATCACGATCACCAGACCCTTGATCCTTCTGCTTGGATCCTTGGGCTGGTAGCGGTAGTTCATGCCAATGACGGCGTCGGCAGTGCTGTTCATCGCTGGCTCACTTGACAAACTGCTCGCTGCCGATGACCGCGATCTTGGTCAGACCGATGCGCTTGGTGCTCGAGAGCACATTGGCAAACACCGCATAACTGGCCGCCTTGTTGGGGCGCAGATGCACCTCGGGTTGTACCGCAGCGTTGCTCAGCGTCTTCATATTGGCTTCGAGCTCCTGGGCTGTTACGGGTAAACCCTGCCAATAGACCACGCTGCGCTCATCGATATCGATCTGGATCTTCTCGGGCTTGATGTTGTTGACCGGCGGCGTGCCCACCGGCATCTCCAGATTGACCGAGTGCAACTGGATCGGGATGGTGATGATCAGCATCACCAGGAGCACCAGCATCACGTCGATCAAGGGCGTGGTATTGATGTCCATCAGCACCTCGGGTTCATCCGAGCTGCCAGAGCCAACGTTCATGCTCATGGAAAGAGTCCTTGCATAGGGTCAGGTCGGTCGGTCGGCCTCAGCCGCCCAGCGCTGGCGGCTCGGTGATGAAGGCCACCTTGACGATGCCGGCCCGCTGGCAGGCATAGAGAATCTTGCCCACCCCTTCGTACTGGGCCGTCATGTCGCCGCGGATCTGCACCTCGGGCTGCGGCTTGACGTGGGAGACCTTCTTGAGCTTGTCCACCAGCGCCTCGACGTTTCGGATGCGCTGGTCGTACCAGTAGACGTTGCCCGCCGCATCGACCGAGATGATGACGTTCTCGGGCTTGGTCTCGCGCACTTCGACGCGTTCCTTGGGCAGGCTGACCTTGACCGAGGTCGTCACCACCGGAATGGTGATCAGGAAGATGATCAGAAGCACCAGCATCACGTCCACCAGGGGCGTGGTGTTGATGGCCGACATGACGGTGTCTTCACCCTCACCGCCAGAGCCAACGTTCATTGACATGGGGGTTTCAGGCCTTCTTGACCGAGCCCAGGATGACGGCGTGCAGGTCGGCGCCAAAGGCGCGCACATCGCTCATGGCGTTCTTGTTGCGTCCGACCAGCCAGTTGTAGGCCAGCACCGCCGGCACCGCCACCGCCAGACCGATGGCGGTCATGATCAGGGCTTCGCCGACCGGACCGGCCACCTTGTCGATCGAGGCCTGGCCCGAGATGCCAATGGCCGTCAAGGCATGGTAGATGCCCCAGACGGTGCCGAACAGGCCCACGAAGGGAGAAATGGAGCCGACCGTGGCCAATACCGACAAACCGCTTTGCATGCTGGCCTGGATGCGCTCGACGGCGCGTCCTATGCTCATGGTGACCCAGTCGTTCAAGTCGACATGGCCCATCAGGCCGTCGTGCTTCTTGGTGGCGTCCAGCCCGGCTTCGGCGATGAAGCGAAACGGGCTGTTGGCGTCCAACTTGGCGCAGCCTTGCTGCACGGTGCCGGCCGACCAGAACTCCTTGGCCACAACTTTGCACTGACGGGAGACCTTGCTTTGCTCGAACAACTTGACGATCAAGACGTACCAGCTGCTCACGCTCATGACCAAGAGCAGCAGCAGCACGGTCTTGGCCACCGCATCGGAGGTCTTCCACAGGGCTTCGATGCCGTAGGGGTTGTCGCTGACTTCAGCGGCTTTCTTTGGGGCGGCGTCCGGGCTGGCTTCGCTGGCGCTCGGCGCCACTGCGGTTGTGACGCTGGCCGCGGCGGCCGGTGCCGGCGTTGCGCTGGGGGTTTGCGCCACGGCACCCACCACCGGTAGTAACAGTCCCAGCGCGCACGCGCAGGACACCACGATTCGAACAAGTTTGACTTTCAATCTATTTCCTTTAAAAAACACGCACCGGTACTTTCCAGTAGATGGCGGCGCACCAGATCCACAGTGTCAGCAGCAGTGTTGCAGCCGCATAGACAGGCCCTGGCCGCAGCTTCTGTTGACCCATCTGAGGGGCCGAGAAAAATGCACGCCGCAAGACCAGCAGCGCGGCAGCCATCATCACCAGCAAAGTGATACCGATACCGATGCGCCAGGTCGACACCAGCCAGCCAAGAGCCTCAACTCTTTGCCAACGCGATGCGATCGACAACTCGGCAGCGATTCCGGCCAAAAATGCAAGCACGGACCATGCCAGAATGTGATAGCCCTGCCGCTGCCCCGGGTCGGCTCTGCGGCCATGGAACAGCACCATCCCCAGCAGCAAGAGGGGAGCCAACAGCAAGCCTCCCGCCGTCAGAATCGGCCGCTCATACCAGGACAGCCGGCGGCTGGCCTGTAGCGTATGCGGGCCCATCAGAACGTCGGACCCCGCTTGCGAAAACCCGATGGTGCTTGTCAGCGGTCCGGCCGGTTTGTCCAGGGAATACAGACCCGCTGCGGTCTGCCGGTAGGGGCCGGTGGCATTCACAAACAGACTGCCGTCGGCCTGCGTGCGCACGGTCTTGGGCGCCAGCAGCAGCGCCACCGCCAGCCGTGGCAGCAGCGCTTCATAGCTTTCCATGCGCACGCCTGAATAGCGTCCACTCCAGTCGCGGCCATCTCTCCCGAAGGACGTTGATGCAGCCGCAGTCGGTGCGTTGGGCTGGAGGCGTTGTTCCAACAGGTATGGCAATTCGATCGTCATGTAGTCGGTCGCATCGATACGACTGGCACCTGGCGGGTGCGCGATGTAGTCGACCAAACCGGACAGTGACATTTCGGGTGCCGGGCTGTTCAGGTTCATTGCAGCAAAAAAGGCCAAATCCAGCTTGGGCAGGACCACCATGGACGCATTGAAGCCGCGTATGGTGCCGCCGTGACCAAAACCCCCGCCGTGCAAGCGCCCCAGTCCGTAGACGCCCAGCCCGGTACCGCCCACGCCGGGATGAAAACTGAATTGCGAGGTATCGGTCTGGCGCCGGAAAGTCCCCTCCTTCAGCAGCCGGCCACCGGGATACGCGGTGTCGGCCAGCAGGGCCCGCAGGAAGCGTCCCATATCGGCCGCCGTGGTGCTCAAATCCCCGGCACCTTGCCAGCCGCGACGCAGGTAAATCTGCGGCTTGGCGTGCGGCTTGCCATCACTGCCAATCTCGTACGGAACAGCCACATTGGACAGATCGGCGGGCAGCCCGACGGCGGAGTTCTTCATGCCCAGGGGTATGAAAATGCGTTTCGCTATCGCCTGCGAATAGGGAATGCCGTCGACCGACTCGACGATCTGTCCAAGCAAGCCCCAAGCCATGTTGTCGTACGACGGGATCACGCCCGCCGGGCGAACGCGAAAAATGTCGCGCTGAAAGCGCTGATCCGTTGACTGCGCCGCGGCCACCCTGTCGTCGAGACCGACGAAAGTCAGATCGCCGTCGAAGCCGGCGCGATGGGTCAGCAGATCGAGCACGCGCACCGGTGTGCCGCCGGCGGGGATTTGCACACCTTTCAGATACCGGTTGGCGTCGGATTCCAGAACGATCTTGCCTTCGTCGACCAGCTGCAAAATGGCCAGTGCGGTGAAGGTCTTGCTCAGCGAGCCGATGCGAAACACGGTGGATTGGGGATCGACCGTGCGCTGCTTGGCCGTATCGGCCATGCCGTAGCCGCGCAGCGTCACGCGCCCATCGCGCCGCACCAGCACGGCAGCGGCGCCCGGGGCGCCGTCAGCCGAGACGGTTTTGCCTACGAGTTCGTCCAGCAGGCGGCCATCGGGCTCGTCGGACGCGGTCTGTGCCGACAATGACCCGCAGCAGACCAGGATGGCAAGTCCCACACTCAAGAGGCGTTTGGCCCGTTGCCGTGCCGAGGCGGCGGCATGCGCTGGGCATCCAGATTCAAACAAGGTAGACATTGTTACTTCCTAAGCCGACAGAATCGGGAAAATCACTTGCCAGAAAAAAGCATGGGCCGCTCCCTGATCGGGAAGAGCCCATGCGGCCGCCTTTGCGCACGCAAAGACGATGCACTGTGGCAAGTCCCTTAAAACGCCCCCTGCAGCTCTATGCCGATGGTGCGCGGCTGAATATAGTTCGGATAACGCACGCCATAGCCGGCGGCCGCTGCCTGTTGTATGGTCGTGATGCTTTGCGAGTTGGTCAGGTTTTTCACGAAGCCAAAAATTCCCCAGGCTTTCTTTGCCGTCTCGACCCCGGCCCTGATATTGACCTGGTTCAGGCTGCCATTGTCAGTTGACTGCGCGTTTGAAATCTCGGAGAAGTTCGCGCCACGATAAACATAGCTGAGGTTGGCGACGCCGGTTCGACCTTCCGCCAAGGCCCAGCGGTAGTCGGCCGACGCCTTGAGTTCCCACGGTGAAACATAGGGCAGCCGATTGCCACTCTTGGCCAGCACCCGGCCGCGCGAATCGAGCAGGTCCTGGGTGATGGTGGCGTCGGTGTAGGTCAGGGCGCCATTCAGGCTCAGGCCTTTCGTGGGGTACAACTGGAACTCGAACTCGGCACCTTGCGACTGCGCCGCGCTGGCGTTGGACGTGTAATCGTAAAGCCCGTTGGGTGTCGAAACGCTGATCTGCTTGTCATTCCACTTGTTGTTGTAAAGGTAGACATTGGCAACCGCCCAGGCTGTCGGATTGCTCTTGAGGCCGACTTCCAGCGACTGGATCTTTTCGGCCTGGAAATCCTTGGGGATGTTGACCGGGTCTTGCACCCACAGGTTGGGGCCGCCAGAGCGGAAACCCGACGCGGCACGCGCAAACAGGTTTACCTTGCTGTTGGGTTTCCAGGACACGATGGCGTTGTAGGTGGTCTGTTTTTCAGTCACCGTGGTGGGACCATAGACGCCAACCGGCACGCCGAAGACGGCGGACAAATTGGTCACGTTGGCGGTCGCTGCCCGGTCGTCGCTGTAGGCGCGCAAACCGCCCGTCAAGGTGACGGTCTCGCTGGCCTTCCAGTCGGCTTCGCCGAAGAAGGCGCGCGAATTCGAGCTGGTATCCGAGATGACGAGGCTGTTGTCGGCGGGACCCAGCACCAGGGGAACATTGATGTTCCAGAAATTGTCCACATGGCGGTCCAGCTTCTTGAAGTAGCCGCCGGCGGTCCAGTTCAGACGTTGATCGCCATTCGAGACGAGTCGCAGTTCTTCGCTGGTTTGGTTGAGGGTTCTCAGGCGGGTATTCAGGACCGAGGTGCCACCCAGCACAAAAGGTATGGCACCAGCCGGCACCCCCAGGGCGGTCAAGGCGATCGGCAGAGTGTCCCTGCTGTCGGCCGTGTAGTCGGCGTTCTGCGCGGTGTGTGATGTGGCCGATACCAGGCTGAAGGCGCCGAAATCGTAGTTGACGGTCACGTTGGCTGAATTACTGGTTCGGGCGTCGGTGTTGAGCTGACCATTCGCAATCGGGGCGACTCCGGCACCACCGATGACGCCCAGGCTGGTCGGCGAATAAACACCCGGCGAGGTCTGGTTGTTACCGTGGACGGCATCCGAATTCTGATGCCACAGACTGGCGTCAATTTTCAGCTTGTCGCTGGGCGTCAGACGAAAGGCCAGACGAATGTCGCTTTGTTTGACCGTGTTGACGTCCTTCTTGCCGAGCTCAGGCGCATCGATCCAGCTCGGTTCCTTGTTGTAGGAAATCGTTCCACGCACTGCCGCCACGCCTTGAGAGAGGGGTAGGTTGAGCATACCGCGCACACTTTGTCCCGACGCCCCATCGGCGACGCTGGAGTTGGTCAACTGGAATTTTGAGGACAGCTTCTGGGCGTCCGGTGCCGCGGCAATGATGCGGATGGTGCCCGCCATCGCGCCTTCGCCGTAGAGCGTGCCTTGCGGACCGCGCAACATCTCGACCCGCGACACGTCCCACAGGCCGAAGTCAGGCACACCCGAGTTCAATCCGGCCAGCGGCATTTCGTCGATGTAGACACCGACCGCGGGGCCGCTCTGGATGCTCAGAGACTGACTGGTCGAGATGCCGCGCGACACCAACAGGTTGTCCCCCGGACTGGTCTTGATGATGTTCATGCCAGGTGCACTGGCCCCCAGATCTTCCAGTGAGCTGATGCCACGCGCCTCCAGCGCCTTGTCGGACAGACTGGATATTCCAAGCGATACGTCGGTCAGGACGGCCTCCCGTTTGGTGGCCGTGACCGTCACTTTTTCCAGCGCGCCAACGCTCTCCTGCGCCTGCGCCGCGGCGGCAGTTGCGGCCACTGCTGCGGCGATCACGGTGAAACGAAACCTCTTGCCTTGCCACATGATGTGTCCTTTCTTGAACTGTTGACGTAACCATTTCTGAGATCCGCCCTCGCGGAAGAATCCGACATTAACTTGACGTTGAATTCAGATTCAACTATATTTCAGTTTTGTGAAGTACACAATAGGCAACAAGAAAATAATTTTTTTGAGCCGGCATCCGTGAGCCGTCGCAGGCCCCGATGATCACGCCTTCAGTGCAAACATGTCCCTAAAACGAGTAAACAACTTATGAAACAGTGGAACATCCAACCGAAATTCCTGATGCTGGGGCTCTTGATGATTTCCCGCTGGGTGGTCTATGGCTTCACCGGCGTGGCACTGGTCGCCATTCTTCGACGTTCCGGCGTCGAGCTGGCCCAAATCAGTGTCCTGGGGGCGGCGGGATTTCTCTTCATGTTCAAGTTCCTGTGGGCACCGCTGGTGGATCGCTTCCGCGTCTTCGGCCTGCCGACCTACCAGGGCTGGTATGTGCTGACGCAGGGCTTGTGCGGTCTGAGTCTGCTGGCGCTGCTGTGGTTTCACCCGAAGAATGACTTCTATGCGGTCTTCATCTGCCTGGTCGTGGCCAGCCTGTCGGCATCCTTCCGCGACATCGCCCAGGACGGGCTTTCAGTCAAAATTCTGTCCGAGGACGAGGTCCCCACGGCAAACGGTTATATGTCGGCCGGCTTCATGCTGGGAATGGTTCTTGGCGGTGGCGTTTTGCTGGCTATGTACGACACCATTGGCTGGGCCGGGACGGTCTGGTTGCTGGTGATGGCCACGCTACTGCCGATACCGATGATGCTGATGTTCAGAGAGCCCGAGTCGATAGCACAAGAGGCACAGCCGCAGGTTCGGGCCAAATCAATGGGCTACGCGTTGATCGCCTTCTTCCGCTATCCCGGCAACGCCCAATGGGCAGGGCTGATCCTGCTGATGACGCTGGCCGGAATCACCGGTCCCAGCCTGCTGGTTCTGATGCTGGTGGACAACGGCTGGAGCCTGGCACGGGTGGGTATCGTGACCAACATCGCCGGACCGCTGATCGCCGCGGCGCTGTCACTGGCGGCGGGCTATGTTTTTGCGCGCACGACGCGGCGCAGGGCGCTGGTGAGCATGATTCTGCTGGGCGCATTGTTCAGCTTTGCCAAAATGCCCATTGCCAGCAACAGCTACCCTGAGCTGTTGACCATCGCGATTGTGGTTCTGGCTGTGGTCACCGCTTCACTGACCAATCTGGCGCAAAAGATTGTGGTGGTTGACAAAGCCTCCTCAAGCTCTGACTACGGCACCAACTTCACTGTGCAGGGCGCTCTGAACCAGATGGCCGGTACCGTGGCTTCGGTGGCCGCGCCGGCCCTGGCGGCTGTCATCGGCTACGCCAATGTGATTTTGATCGCCGGGGTATTGGGCTTGATCTGCGTAGTCCTGCTGACCCGCTACAAGCACCTTTGATGCAGCCCCAGGCGGCTTCGGCCTTGCCGCTGAAAATCAGACAGGCCATTTCGGCAGCGCGATCTTCCGGTACGGCAGCAAGGCAAGATCAGTGCACAAGGCGCCGGGACTGTCGACGTAGATCACCTTGGCCGCGATCCTGGAAAATGAAGCATGAAAGTGCTGGGATGACTTGACTACCACGATGCGTTTGCCTCGCGGGTCGCAGCCCAGTTGGGTAAACAGGTCGATGTCCAGACCCTGACAGCGCACCGAGCTGAGGACTACCTCCACCCCCTGGATGTCGATCAGCGCGCAGTCACCCAGAGGGGTCGTGGTCCCGGCCAGTCCCGACATCAGCATGGCAGGATGCAGCGCCTTGACCCAGCACTGGGCGTCCACCGGATCTCCCGACACCGGCCCCACCTTGCCGCCGATGCGCAGCGGCAGGCGGGCGCCGATGCCGGCGTCGAACGCCAGCCGAACCGCCATCGGGTCGTACAAGGGGCCCAAGGCCACGTTGCCGATTTGACGCTCCAGCAAACGCCTCAGGATGAAGGTCGAATCGCCGGGCGCGCCGCCACCGGCGTTATCGGCCGAGTCCGCCAGCACAACGGGTGTGGCGTCATGCGCCAGCGCTGCATCGAGCGCCGCATCGACGTCGGGATACTGAAGACGCAATGGATCGCGCATGCCCGTCAGTTCGTCGGCCAGGGCCCGTGCTGCGGAATCGCCGCGCTGCTGGTCGCCATCGCTGTACACCAGCACTTTGGTACCCATGTCCGCCACGTCGCCCCAGGGGAAACCGTGCACGATCGAAATCGACAAGATGGAGTCGCGGCCCTCCTGTGCCTGCAGGCGGTCGACGAAACCCCGCACCGGTTCGCGGCTGGTATGCAGCACGGCGATCATCTGGCAGTCGACGACACTGGGCACGGGACGCACTTCGCCCAAGGCCGTTGCCCGGCACAACTCAAGCAGTTCCTGAGCCCGCTCCAGGATGTCGGTATGCGGGTACTCCTTGAAACAAACCAGCATATCGGCCTGCCGCAGCATCTCCGAACTCAGATGGCAGTGCGGGTCCAGCGTGGCGCCGACGACCGCCAGCGGCCCCACCAGGGCGCGCACGCGGCGCAACAGATCACCCTCGCAGTCGTCATAGCCATCGGCCACCATCGCGCCATGCAGGCCCAGCAGCACCAGGTTGACCGGCAGCGCCACCTGTAGGTCGGCCAGCAGTTGATCGCGCAGCGACTCGTAGGCAAGGCGCGTGGTGGTGCCGCCCGGCATGGCCGATGCCACCAGGCCTTCCACCAATTCCCAGCCCCATTCCTGGCAACGCTGGCGCGCGACCCAGAGTGGTCCACTACAGTGCGTCATTTGCGCGGGATGCGCTCCACCGGGGAAATAGACCCGTTCGTGAAACGCCGCCAGACCGGTCGGCAGGGGTGAGAAGGTATTGGTTTCGCAGGACAGGGAAGCGGCAAATACGCGCATCGGGATTCCTTAGTGTCAGCGGGGTGCACTTGCCACGCAAGTCGGTGCGCAGGTCGCTTCGGTGCCTGCGCTTATCGATTGTAATTGAATTTGGATTCAAATTGAAGTAGACTCGGGAGCGCCGGCAAAATTGCGAGCCGGCGGCAACCGCCAGAATTGATTTTTCTTGATGCCCGGGAGTAAGCAACCATGACAACCCGCCCCACTAAAACCAGGCTGCGCGCGGCCCCCAGCGCCAATCCGGAGCCGATCGCCGAGCCGGTCAGCGCACGCGGTCAAAAACGCCGCGAGCTGATCAAGGCGGCGACACGCAGCGTGCTGGAGCGAGTCGGCTACCACGCCATGAAAGTGACCGATGTGGCGACCGAGGCGGGCGTCGCGGCCGGTCTTTTTTATCACTATTTTCTCGATCTTGAGACCGTGACCCGCGAGGTCTTGAGCGACTATCTGGAGGAGTTGGCGGCAACCCCTCATCCAGAGCCGCAGGACCGCTTTGATGTGATCTTCATTCCGACCCTGGTCTGGGCCAAGGCCTACAAGGAACATCCGGGACTGATGCGTTGCCTGGTGCAGGTGGCCGATGAAGTGCCGGAATTTCGAGCCCTATGGAATGAGCACAATGCCACCTGGTCGCGCCGCATCGCGAAAAGTATCGCCCGGCGTCTTCCGGCGGGACCAGCGAACGACAATTTCAGTCTCAGCATTGCCTATGCGCTGGGTGCCATGGTCGATGGTTTGGTCACCGAGGTCTATGTGCATCGCAACGGCGACTTGCGCAAGCTGCTGAAATCCCCACGCGAGGCGGCCGAATTGTTATCCGCCATCTGGTACCGGGCGCTGTACCTGGAAAATCCGCCCGCCGGAAAGTTGACGCTGACCGCGCCGCTGCTCGAAATGGGCGAGCCGGTGCCGACCCCGGCCGCAAAAGCCCGGGGGAAATAGTCCATGTCGGGAGAGATGTTTTCGTCTTCTGTGCAAAACCCGTCGCAGCCCAGCCTGGGCTTGTTCGACGTTGTGATTGTTGGCGCCGGGATCGCCGGCGCGTCTCTGGCCTGCGAGTTGGCGCCTGAACTTCGGGTGCTGCTGCTGGAAGCAGAGTCGCAGCCGGGTTACCACACCACCGGGCGTTCCGCCGCGCTGTTCAGCGAGGTCTACGGCAACGACACGGTGCGGGCCTTGTCGCGCGCCAGCCGCGCTTTCTTTGATGCACCGGGGGAGGGCTTTGCCGAGCATGCGCTGCTGACGCCACGTGGCACGCTGTTCTTCGCCGGCGCCGATGGTCTGGCGCAGTTGCACGCCTTGCACACCGAGGTCTCGCCACGGGCGGCGGCGCTGCGCTGGATTGAAGGCACCGCCCTGCTGGCGCAACTCCCGGCGTTGCGACCCGAGGCGGCGCAGGCCGGCCTGTTTGAGCCCGACGCCTGCGACATCGACGTGCACGCTCTGCACCAGGGCTACCTGCGCGGCGCGCGCCGACGCGGCGCGACTGTGCTTTGCAATGCGCGGGTCGAGTCGGCCCACTATGGCGACGCCAGGTGGTCGCTGCAAACCGGCGCCGGGCACTGTAGCGCCAGCCTGCTGGTGAACGCCGCCGGGGCTTGGGCAGACGAGTTGGCGACGCGCTGCGGCGTGGCGCCCCTAGGCTTGACACCGCTGCGCCGCACCGCGCTGGTGTTTGAAGATGAGCAAGCCTGGGACAGCCGGCATTGGCCCTTGACGGTGGAGATCGGCGAACAGCTTTACTTCAAACCCGACGCCGGACGACTGCTGGCGTCGCCCGCCGATGAAACACCTTCCGCGGCCTGCGACGCACAGCCGGACGAGTTCGATGTCGCCGTGCTGCTGGATCGCCTGGAGCGCTTGACCTTGCTGCGCCCCAAGCGCATCACCGGTCGCTGGGCGGGCCTGCGCACTTTCGCTGCCGACCGCACGCCGCTGGCCGGCTTCGATGCACATGCGCCGCACTTCTTCTGGTTGGCCGGCCAGGGCGGCTACGGCATTCAGACGGCTCCCGCATTGGCGCGTTTTTCCGCCAGCCTGATTCTTGGCCAAGACTTGCCGGACGGCTTGGCCGCCCAGGGCGTGTCGGCACAAAACCTGTCGCCACTGCGGTTTGGTCTCATCCCTTCCATGGAGATCTGAGCGCATGTTCATCAAGAATTGCTGGTACGTCGTTGGCTGGGACAACGAGGTCCCGTCCGACGGTTTTCTGGCACGCACCGTGATCTCGGTGCCGCTGGTCCTGTGGCGCGATGCCGACGGCAAAGTCATTGCTTTCGAAGACCGCTGCTGCCATCGTGGCGCCCCCTTGTCCATGGGGCGACGCGAAGGCAACTGTGTGCGCTGTAGTTATCACGGTCTGAAGTTCGATGCCACCGGCACCTGCATCGAGATCCCCTCGCAGCCCAGCGTGCCGGCAAAATTCAAGGTCCGCACTTTCCCCGTGGTGCAGCGGCATCGCTGGATCTGGGTCTGGATGGGGGACCCCGCGCTGGCCGATGAATCCCTGATCAGCGACACCCATTACCTGGACGACCCGGCGTGGGCCAGTCAGGGCGGCCACATCCACTACGACGTCAACTACCTGTTGCTGTGCGACAACTTGCTGGACTTCACGCACCTGCCCTACCTGCATCCGACCACTTTGGGCGGCTCGCCCGATTACGCCGCGGTACTGCCCAGCGTCGAGCGGCTGGAGCGCGGCGTGCGCACCACCAAGTGGGTCTTCAACACGCAGCCACCGGAGTATTCCAAAAAATTCGGTGCTTACGAAGGCAAGTTGGTGGACCGCTGGATGATCTACGACTTCATTGCCCCCGGCATCCTGCTGATGGACTCAGGCATGGTGCCGGCCGGCCAGGGTGTAGTGGCCCGGGACAGCGGGCGGCGCGACAACGCACTGGAATTTCGCGGTCGCCAGGCCGTCACGCCCGAGACCGAGAACGCCACGCACTACTTCTATGCGCATCCGCACAACTTCCTGATCGACCAACCGGAAGTGACAGGCAGCATCATGCAAAACATTGCCGTCGCCTTCGAGGAGGACCGCGCGATGATCACGGCGCAGGCAAAGAATCTGGCGCTGGACCCCGACTTCAAGATGCTGCCGATGGCGGCGGATCTGGGTCTCACACAGTTTCGTCGCGTGATGCAGGGCCTGCTGGACCTGGAGTCCCCGGAGCGCGCGCCTGGCAACACCGTTTAGCGATGCAACACCCTGCTGCTCTGCTGGCCGGCCGAACCGTGCGTGGCCCGGAATCGGCCCGGCTATGGATCGACGATCAACTCTTCGTCAATTTCGTCGGCTGTAGCTATCTGGCGCTGCAAACGATGGATGAGTTGCGCGCCGCCGGACGCCGTGCCGTTGAATTGGACCACCCCTGGTCGCAAATGCGCAGCGGCGCGCATGGCGGCAGCGACCCGGTGTTCGAGGAACTCGCGCAGGCAGGCGCCAACTTTTTTGGCAGCCAGACCAGCGTCTTCCTGCCCACCGGCTACTTCTGCGGACTGGCTGGCGTGGCCGCGCTGCAAGGGCGCTTTGACATCGTTTTCATCGACCAACTGGCGCATTACAGCCTGCACGACGCGGCGCGTCTGAGCGGCTGTCCGGTGGTCCCTTTTCTGCATGCCGATGCCGACGCCTTGCGCGACGCCCTGCGCCGGCGGGCAAGCGCCGGTCAAAGGCCGCTGGTGCTCACCGACGGGGTTTTTGCCACTACCGGACGCGTGGCGCCGCTGGCCGAATACGCGCGCTGCGCCGCCGCGGCCGGGGGCTTGTTGTTCGTCGACGAATCGCATGCCTACGGTGTGCTGGGCGCGAGCGGGCGCGGTGCCGCCGAGCACTGCGGTGTCACCGATGCCTGGCACGCCGGTACCTTGAGCAAGGGCTTTTGCGCGCACGGCGGCTTGCTGCCCTGCAGCCTGGAGTTCGCGGCCCGCGTGCGTAGCCTGCCGCCGGTGCGCGGCGCCAGCGCCGGCTCTCCGGTGTCGGCCCTGGTGGCGGCGGCCGCGCTGCGCTATGCCCAGGCGCATCCGGAGCGACGTGACCATCTGCACGCCATCAGTCAACGCCTGAAGAGCGGCCTGCGCGGGCTGGGGCTGGACATCGTGGCCACGCCGGCACCGATTACCGCTTTCTCGGTCGGGCGAAACGCCCATATGGCGGCGCTGCAACGCTCGCTGTTTGACGATGGCCTGCACGTTTCCTTGTCCAGCTACATCGGCTCCGGACCCGAAGGCATGATTCGCTGCGCCACCTTTGCCGACCACAGCGAGGCCGACATCGACCACTTGCTGCGAGCGCTACGCCAGCATTTGTAGCGGAGAGTTACTTCAAGGGGAGCCTGCGGACCACACCTGTAGCGGCTGGCGCAGGGCTTCCAGTTGCACAAAGGGGTCTTGCGCCAGAAGCACGGCGTCAAAGGGCGCGCCGCGCCTCAGGGTCGGGTAGGCAAGGCCGAAATGCCGGCGCGCGTTGGCGGTGGCGGCGGTCAGCGTCTGCTCCAGTGTCAGGCCGGCTTCGAGATAGCGTTGAATTTCTTCCAACACGGCGCGGCCGTGCGGCACGCCCATGCTGCCAGCGTCGGTGCCCAGCAGCAGCGTGACACCCATGTCAGCGGCCAGCAGCAGATGGCGGGCGTGCTGGTCCAGCAGGCGGCGCAGATTCCCCACCGTTTGCGCTGACCATCCCGCCACCTCGGGATGCAGCCACTGAAAATGCACCGGGCTGAAGGTGGGCGTCCAGGCGACCCGGTTTTGCAGCATCAGTTCCAGGTGAGAGCGCTGCATGAAAAAGCCGTGTTCGATCGAGCCAACGCCCGCGGCGATGGCTGTTGCCAGACCTTTGGCGCCGCTGCAATGGGCAAAGACCTGGCGCCCGGCGGCGCGCGCCAAGGCCACCACGCTATGTGTTTCCTCCAGGCTGAATTGGGGTTCGTCGGTGACGGCGCCGGCGTCAAAGTCGATGATGCCGGTCAGGATCAGCTTGATCTCGTCGTTGCTTGCCGCCTGGCTGCGAATCGCGTCAGCCATGCTGGCTTCGCCCTGCACGTCCACGCCCATGAAAGCGCCATAGCGTTGCGGGCGCTTCATTCCCATGCCGCCCGAGCGCACCTGCGCCAGGCCGCTGCCGTTCAGTCTTGCTTCATCCCGAACGCGGTGGTTGATGCCATGCCGGTCGCCGGCGTCGCGCAGCAAGGTCACACCACTGGCCAGTGCCTGGCGCGCGCTGGCACGCGCCGCTTCCAGCAGTCGATCAACCGGCTGCTTCAGGTGCGCCGATCGGGCTTGGCTGTCGGTGACAGCGCCGTCCAGGAACAGGTGCACATGCGCATCCACCAGGCCGGGCATGAGAAAAGCGCCGCGCTGCACCGGCAGGCCGCGCTGGGCCAGCGCGGCGCCATGGTCCCCGGCAACAATTTCGGCAATCTGTTGGTCCCGGATGGTGAAGCTGGTGGGGCCGTCCTGGTGGCGGCGCTCGCCGTCGAACCAGCTCTCGACCACCAGCGCGAATTGGCTTTCGGTTGGCACGCTCAGGCCCGGTAAAACTTGCGCACCGCGCGCAGCGCGTTGCTGCCGCTTTGTTCCAGAAACAGACGGTAAGTCTGCATCACGTGATGCTCGGGCGCCAGCGGCTCATAGCCGCGCCAGGGGGTTCCCAAAACGGTGTCAAAACCATGCGGCACGGCCAGCGTCAGGAAGGCGTTTTCCAGACACTGCTTGAGTTCCGATCCGTCAGCCGCTTTGGGCGGCAATTGCTGGCCGATGTTGGACAAACCGCCCATCATGTGCACGCCCTGGAGTTCGGGGTCGGCGCCGATCGCCTGGATGGCGTCCAGCGTGGCGCGGTTCAAGCCTTCGGTGTCGGCGATGATGGCCGAGATCGACATGTCGATGAAGATGTGGTCCAGCGGCATGCCGTAGTCGTTCTTCAAACGCAGCGCCGCGCGCCGTGCCGTGCAGTAGATTTGCTGGGCCGTCTTGTTGCCCTTGGCGACGCCGTCCTCCATGCGTTCGGACGCCATCAGGATCACCTTGAACTGGAACTGGCCATACAGTTCCATCAAGTCCCAGCGCTGCTCGGTGATCGAATTGACGATGGGCAGCTTGCCGCCGGCGCGTTCCAGGCTGTAGTTGCTCAGGCAGATCTGCTGCACCTTCTTGCTGGGAAAGTCGAACGACAGGGGCGTGCTCACCACCTCCTGAATGGCGCGGATGACACGCGCCATGAACTCCGGGTCGGTGAGAGCGCGGGCGCCCACATTGACGTTTTGAAACGCCGCGCCGGCCTGCGCCTGTTTCAGCGCCAGCGCCTGGATGCCCGGCAAGTCTTCCTGGTCGAACAAGGCCCGCGTGCTTTTGAAGCCGGGGTTGATGCGCTCGCCGATGATCTGAATGGCAAAGCTTGAGGGTGGTGTCACGTGCTGCTCCTGGTGCCGTCGGACGGAAATCCGATCTGCTGTAGAAATGTCTTCTGAAAATCGCCACGCGTCGACAGTTCGAGGTAACGGCAGCTCGCCGCCAGTTCCGCGGCCCGGGTGCGGGCCTGTTCGCTGCAAAGCATCTGGCGCACGCCCAGTCCGGCCGCATTGCCGACCTGCTCGAAGCGCGCTGGCGCCAGCGCCGGCAGCAAGCCAATCTCGATGCCGCTGGCGACGTCGATGTAGGCGCCAAACGCGCCGGCGATGACGACGCGCTCCAGCGCTTGCTCGTCCAGCCCCTGGTCGCGCAGCAACAGCGTCACACCGGTGCGAATCGCCGCCTTGGCCAGTTGCACGGCGCGCACATCGTCCTGTGTCAACAGCACGCCGGCCGCCAGCCGCGCCGCCGGCCGGCCCTGCTGCCGCACCACATCCGGATGGCCGGCCAGTAGCCGGCCGCCGGCATTGACCAGGCCGCCGCGACGCAGCGCCGACAGCGCGTCCAGCACGCCGGAGCCGCACAAGCCCACTGCCGTGGCGTTGCCAATGGTGCGCACTGCAATGCGTCCGTCCTCCAGCGCAACGCGCTCGATCGCACCGACGGCGGCGCGCATGCCGCAGGAGATATGTCCCCCCTCCAGCGCCGGGCCGGAAGGGCAGGAGGCGGAGAAAATCCGGCCGTCGTGCAGCAGCGAGATCTCGGTGTTGGTGCCGATGTCCAGCAGCAGGCTGGTGCGCAAGCCCTGCCAGCGGGGCTGCGTCGCCAGCAGCGCGGCCACATGGTCGCCGCCGACGAAGCCGCCCACGCCGGGCGCCACGTGGACCCAGGCGCCGGGGCAGAAATTCAGGCCCAGGTCGCGCGCCCTGAGGTCCATCGCCTGGTGCAGCGCGGCGACAAACGGAGCGCGCCCCAATTGGCGCACCGCCAGACCCAGCGCCAGATGCTGCATGGCGCTGTTGCCGCAGATCACCGCGTCGACGATTTGCGTCGGCGCCAGGTCCACGGCACGGCACAGGTCGTGCGCCAGCGCATTGACCCCGGCGCAGACGGCGTCGCGCAACTCCTGCGCCTGCGCCGGGCCCTGCATGGCGTGGTTGATGCGGCTGATGAGGTCCGCGCCCCAGGTAGTTTGCGGGTTCTCCATGGCCAGACTGGCCAGGCGCTGACCGCTTTGCAAGTCCAGCAGAAAGGCTGCGATATTGGTCGTTCCCAAATCCACCGCCAGACCCAGCATGCGGCTTGCCGGCGGCGCGAAACCTATCAGCTCGCGACCCCGCTGGTAGGCGCGCACCGACCAGTCGCCGCTACGCAAGAGGGCTGAGACAGACTGGGCCGCAGTCAGATCGAATGTCAACTCGCCCTGGCCGACCGCGCGGGCCACGCGCTGCGCGTCACTGAGGTTGTCGGCCAGCGTGGCGCCGGGCAGGCGCAGCTGGTGCGCCAGGATCGCCGGGTCCAGCGCCAAGGATTCGCCGGCGCCGCCGGTCTGCGCATCGGCGCGCACGATAGGTGCCAGCGAACGCGGTGCCAGCGCCAGCGTGCAGTCGCTGCGCGCATGCAGTTGGCAAGCGCGTTGCCATTTTTTTCTGCCGGGCGCGGCGTCCTCTGCCGGGCCGGCAGCGGCGTCCGAGCCCGCCAGCTCCGGGGTCGAACCCGGCGCCGCTTCGACTTCACCGTCCAGCACGCGCACGACGCATGTGCCGCAACTGCCGCGCCCGCCGCAGGCGGCTACGATGCGCACGCCGTTGCGGCGCGCACTTTGAAAAATCGTTTCTTCGGCGCGCACCGAAATCTCGCGCTCCAGCTCGGGAAAGCGCAGCCGGTGTTCGGTCGCGTGGGGTGGTGTCGGGACAGGTCTTGACATCGTGCTCAGGTCGGGGCCGTTGCTGCCGGTGACCGTTCGATCAATTTGCAGTGGGCGCGCGAGCGGCAATGGTCGCAGCGCGACCAGGTGGCGGGCGGCAGGGCTATGCCGACGCCCAGCACCACCGACATCGATTTCAGCGGCATCAGCGTGTGCTGGCCGCGCAGGTGCACGCCGATTCTGTCGGCCTGCGCCAGCCGCAGCACGGCGGCGTGCGCATCCAGACCCAAGCCTGGGTCGCCCGGTCGCAGCTCGCCGCACATGCTGAGCTTGCGCCGCAGCACCTCGGCCGCCACCCGGTCCTGCATCCGACGCGACACCGCCAACAACAGCTCGTTGCCCAGCGCATCCAGCGCCAGCGCCAGCGAGGCGCGCTTTTCCTGGAACAGCAAACTGACGCGCTGCTCCAGCCTGGCGCCCACGCTACAGACGGCGCACGCCAGTGCGGTGAGTTGGCCACTGGCGGGCAACAGCCAGGGCGCCAGCAAGGTCTCGCCCTCCAGCGTCAGGGTTTCAGTCACGGGCGCGTCCAGCGCCACGATGCGATAGCTGAAACCGATCTCGCTCAGCATTTCCGAGCGCAGCAAGACCGCGGCCTGCTGGCGCATGCGTTGGCGCAGCGGCGACGCTGGCCCCAGCATCGGGGCCGCCAGAACGCCTGGCAACAGATCAAGACCGCACTGACTGGGCATATTCTTTAGGGGCTAGCCGGCGTACTTGCGCGCCGCGCTGAACATGGCGCGTACGTTTTCCACGGGGGTTTCGTCGGGCGTGCCAAAAGCGTGTTCCAGTATCAGATTGCCGCCCTTGTTCCAGACATTGTCGACCAGGTGCTTGACGGCGGCGTCGATGTCCTGCGGCGTGCCGGTGGTCATCATGGAGGGTGACAGGTTGCCGCGCAGCGCGACCCGATCGCCCAGCACCTCGAAGGCCTTGACCATGTCGGTGCGCTCGAACCAGTAAATGCATTTGCCCGGCGGAATGTCCTTGATGGTTTCCAGCCGTTTGCTGCAGTCCGACTCCCACAGCGGCATGGGAATCAGATCGGCCGCTATCAGCTCCACCATCATCTGGCGAAAACTGGGCCACCAGAAAGTCTCGAACTGCTTGGCCGACATGAAGGCGTCGGGCGCCCAGTGGATCGGGATCATGACGATCGGGTTGCCGCTGGCGCGGGCGTTGGCGATGGCCGCTTTCACCAGGTGCGCGCGCATCGCGTCTATGCTTTCGAGCAGCTTGTCCTTGTTGCGAAACAAGTCCTTCATCATGCCGGTGGCGCCGCGGAAATAGTCGGCAAGCACATCGTAGGGCGCGCCCGAGCTGCTGCCGTTGATCAGCGGATAGCCCAGCGCCCCGATGCGCTGAGCCCACTGGGCCGAGTGGGTCATGTAGCGCTCCACCTCGTCCGACGCGTCCAGCACACGCTGCAAGGCCTTGCGAAATTCCGGATTGGCCAGCGGCCGCAAACCGGTCAACGCGCGAAAATAGAACATGCCCGGCAGCACCGGGAAATTCTCGAAACCCTCAAAGGCGCTGAAGATGCGCGGCAGGTAGGTGTTCAGGTAGAAGCCGGTCGGGTCACGCAGCAGATCGGGGAACTCCTCGGGTTTCATGTATTCCCGGTCCAGGTACTGATAGGGCTGGTTCTCGCCGACACCATGCCCGGGCCACTTGAGCTGCTTGTAGCCCACCGCCTCGAACATCGGACCCATGGCGTTGGCGGCCAGCAGGTTGATGCAGGCGTCGGGCTCGAATTCAAGCACCGCGCGCTCCGAGATTTCCTTGGTCTTCTGGTAGTCGTACATCAACTCCTTGCAACTGACGCCGCCGTACCTGGCCAGCCAGAAGGTGGCGTACAGCGTGACCGGCATGCGATCGGGCTGCTTTAGTGCGACGCAGTCCAGGATGCGCTGCCAGCGCTGGTCGTAAGCGAGCTTTGCCGCCGGCGTCTGCTCCAGCGTGTTCATGCCGTTGCCCCCATCCATTGCCGGCACAGTTTGACGGCTTCCATCGCGTTCACGCCAAAAGCGTCGGCGCCGGTGTACTGGCGCACCTGCTCGTCGATTTGACCGCCGCCAATCATGACCTTGAAGTGCTGGCGCAGGCCTTCCCGGTCAAAGGCCTCGATGGTCTCCTTCATCGAGGTGAAAGCCAGCGTCAGAAAGCCCGATAGCCCCACCACGTCAGGCTGCCAGGCCTTGATCTGGTCGATGAAACTTTCAATCGGCGCGTCGACACCGATGTCCTTGACCTCGAAGCCATTGATGTCGAGCATGAAGCCGACGATGTTCTTGCCGATGTCGTGCAGGTCGCCGTGCACGGTGCCTATCAGCACCTTGCCCAGTTTCTTCGGCGCCTCTCCCGGCGCCTGCTTGATCAGCGGCTTGGCGATGGCGCTGATGTTTTCCAGCATCTCTCCGGCCAGCACCAGTTCGGGCAGAAAATACTCGCCTTCCTCAAAACGCTTGCCCACCAGGTCCATGGCGCTGCGGCACAACTCCAGCACACGCAGCGGATTGGCGTTCTCTTCCAGCAGCATCTTTTTGGCCAGGGCAAAAGCCTGGTCCTCGTTCATGTCGGCCAGCCAGTCGACCAGATTTTGTTCCTGCGGGTTCATGTCGCTCATCTCTTGTCTCCTTTTGGGTCCGATGCTATACGCTGTGCCGGCGCGCCTGGCGGCGCAGGCCGCACTCGGCGATGATCTCCGCCAGCACGTCTTCATTCCTGTGCCCCATCACGTGCACGCCGGCCACGCCTTCGATGCCGGCCAACGCCTGGATGGTCTCCATGCAGCAGGCTTTGGCCTGCGCCTTTTGATCGGCCGCGTTTTCAATCCGCCTGAGCAGGGCCGCCGGCACGTGCACGCCCGGCACATGATGCGCCATCCAGGCCAGTGCCTTGGCACTGCCCAGCGTGCCGACGCCAACGATGATGTGGGCGCGCTGGTGCAGGCCGCGCCGGCGCACTTCGCGCATGAAGTCTTCCAGCAGTTCCAGGTCAAAGCAGAACTGGGTTTGAATGAAGCGGGCGCCGGCCAGGATCTTCTTTTCGAGGTTTGCGATCCGGTCGGTATAAGGCGGAACAAAGGGGTTGGCGCTGGCACCCAGAAACAGATCCGGTGCCTGCTCCAGCTTGCGCCCGGAAGCGTAAACACCGTTGTTGCGCATGGCGCTGGCCAGGTGCAGCAGCGACACCGCATCCAGGTCGAACACCGGCTTGGCCTGGGGCTGGTCGCCCTGACTGACGTCGTCACCGGTCAGGCACAAGACGTTCTTCACACCCAGCGCGGCAGCCCCCAGGATGTCTCCCTGGATGGCGATCCGGTTGCGGTCGCGGCACGCCACCTGGTAGACCGGCGTGTAGCCGTGGGCCGCCAGGATGGCGGAGGCTGCGACGCTGGACATGTGGCAGTTGCCGCCGGCCCCGTCGGTGATGTTGATGGCGTCCACCAGGCCTTCGAATTTGGCCGCGCGCGCCAGCAGGGCCCGAGGGTCGGCGGAGTCGGGCGGCGCCACTTCCACCGTCACCACAAAGCGACCCGAGTTGCAGGCGCGTTCCAGCGCGCCCGCTGGTGCCGCCGGCGTCGTGCGTGGCCCCAGCGGCGGCTGAAAGCCCAGCTCCGGACGTCCTTGTAGCACGCTGATCCAACTGGAGCCGCCGCGCGCCCGCTGGTCCAGCGCCGCCAGCGCTGGCGTTGGGTGCGCCTGAGAGTCGCCGGTAATGCGCCTGGCGCCGGCCGTGGCCTGGACCCAGGCGCAGGGCAGGGCCGGTTGCACCTCGCAATGACCATCGGCGCGGACGCCGCCGCAGGGGCCGTTGCGCATTTCCTTGGCGCAGTTCATGGGGCAGGCCATGCCGGTGACGGAGAGCACGCATTGGCCGCACATGCGGCAGTCAAACAAAAAGCCCTTGGCACAGCGCTCCAGCGGGCGCAGCAGGCGGGCGCTGCGCCGCCAGCCGATGGCGCGCGCCAGCGGTGCCATTTTCGGCGCCAGCCTGGACCAGCAGGCGTAGACCCGGCGCAAGCCCAGGGCATGTCGAACCGACCAAAGGCGAAGTGAATACATGCTGGCCTACTCGATCAGACGCGCAAGCCCGGTTGCGCTTGCGGCGCGGCTGTGGACTGTTCCGCCAGTTGCTGCCATAAGGTCGCACGCTCGACCGCCATCCTCGCAGCATTGGCCTGTCTCACGTGGCCAAAGCCGCGCACTTTCAGCGGCAAGGCGGCCAGCGCGACCGAGGCGGCGTGGCGCGCCGGGCTCAGGTCGGTCAGCAAGCGCTGCACATCGCTCTCGAACTCGGCCAGCAGGGCGCGGTCCAGGGTACGCTCAGCCGTATGGCGCAGCGGGTCCAGCCACGTGTTGCGCCAGCGGCGCAGGCCCGTCAACAGGCGAAACACCGGCAGCAGCCAGGGGCCGACCTCGCCCTTGGTCACCTGACCCGTGGCGGCGTCGCGCTTGGCAAAAGGCCACAGGCCCAGGTGAAAACGGAGTTTCAAATCGCCTTCGAACTGGCGCTGCAAATCAGCGCGAAATTGCGGCGCGCTGTACAGGCGCGCCACTTCAAAGACATCCTTGCTGGCCAGCAGTTTGAAATAGCTGTGCGCCACCGCCTTGGCCAATTCATCACCGCAGCCCAGTGCGTCCTCGGCCTGCGCCACGCGCTGCACCAGGTATTGATAACGCTGGGCATAGGCGCGGTTCTGGTATTGCGTCAGAAAGTCGGCGCGGCGCTCAAGCAGACTGGCCAGGTCCCGCGGCGCGGCGTGGTCGCCCGGCGCATCGTTGCCGCGGCGGCTGGCGCGCGCCACCGCGTCCGGGTCGCAGACCGCGGCGCGGCCCCAGGCAAAGCTGGCCAGGTTGCCGGGCACCTGCACGCCGTTGAGTTCGATTGCGCGCTGTAGGGCGGCCAGGGAGAGCGGCAGCAGACCGCTTTGCCAGGCCACGCCCAGCAGGAACATATTGGCCGTCAGGGGGTCACCCAACAGGGCGGTGGCGAGCCGGCTGGCATCAATCGGGGTGCAGCGTTCTCCGAGCCTGCTGGAGAGACGCCCCAGCAGTGCCTTGGGGTCCAGCGCCCAATCCGGATTGCGCGAGAAATCGACCGTCGGGATCAAGTCCGTGTTGACCACCGCGCGCGTCACACCGGGGCGTAGTTTGGACAGCACTTCATCACCCGCGCTCACCACCAGGTCGCAACCGATCAGGGCCTGTGCCATGCCAGCGGCGATGCGCGTGGCGTGCAGGTCTGCCGGGTCCGATGAAATCATCACATGCGACAGCACGGCGCCGTATTTCTGCGCCAGCCCGGTGACATCCAGTACCGACACCTGCAAGCCGTCAATGTGCGCCGCCACGCCCAGAATCTGACCCATGGTCACCACGCCGGTGCCGCCGATGCCGCTGATCAGAACGGCGTAACCGCCCTGCGCCGCCGGCAGCTCGGGCGCGACCAGCGCCGGCACGGCGTGCGCCATGGCGCCGGTCTCGGGCTGGCGCAGCCGGGCGCCCTTGAGCGTGACAAAGCTGGGGCAAAAACCTTCCACACAGGAATAATCCTTGTTGCAACTGGCCTGGTTGATGCGGCGCTTGCGGCCGAATTCGGTCTCCAGCGGTTCAATCGACATGCAGCCTGACACCTGGCTGCAGTCGCCGCAGCCCTCGCAGACGGCGGCGTTGATGAAGCTGCGTTGTTCCGGGTCCGGCGTCTGGCCGCGTTTGCGCAGGCGCCGGCGCTCGGTCGCGCAGGGCTGCTGGTAGACGATGACGGAGACACCGGGGTAGTCGCGCAACTCGCGCTGCACCGCATCGAGCTGGCTGCGAGGCCGCACCGGCACGCCAGCGGGCAGCGCGCCCGCCGGGTAGTCACCCGGCTGATCGGTGACGACTGTGATCTTGCCCACGCCTTCGGCCAGCAAGCCCTGCACCGTTTGGCGCACGCTCAAATGCCCTTCTATCGGTTGACCCCCGGTCATGGCGACAAAGCCGTTCACCAGCAGCTTGTAGGTGATCGGAAGATTGGCGGCAACGGCTTGGCGAATGGCCAAAAAACCGGAATGAAAGAAAGTGCCGTCGCCCATGTTGGCGAACACATGGCGCTCGTCGGTAAAAGGTTGCTGCCCCAGCCACATGGCGCCCTCGCCACCCATTTGCGAAATCGAATGGGTTCGCGCCGGGTCCACCAGCACCGCCATGGTGTGACAGCCGATGCCAGCCAGGGCGCGGCTGCCGTCGGGCAGGCGCGTGGAACGGTTGTGCGGGCAGCCGGAACAAAACCCGGGCATGCGCACCGGGCCCGGCCCCAGAGCCGACGGGGCAGCATCACAAGGCGCGTCGGGCGTAGCGAATTCGGGGTGGTAGGGGGCCAGACTGCTGGCAATCAGTTGCGCGATTTGCGGCGGCGACAGCTCGCCCACCATCGACATCAGTGGCCGCCCCGGCTGCCCGGACCAGACGTTGCTGCCGTCGTATTTTCCGATCACGCGCGGCTTGGCGTCCGGCGGCCCGTCGTACAGCGCAGCCTTGACCTGTTCTTCCAGCAGCGGTCGCTTTTCCTCGATCACCAGCAACTGTTCCAGCGCGCGCGCGAACTCCTGCACAAAGTCCGGGTCCAGCGGCCAGACCATGCCGATCTTGGCCGTGCGTATGCCCAGTGCCTGGGCGCGTTGGCGGTCTATACCCAGCATCTGCAAGGCCTGCTGCACGTCCTGCCAGGCCTTGCCCGCGGCCAGGATGCCGATGCGCGCGCCGACCACTTCGGCATCGATCCGATTCAGGCCATTGGCGCGGCAATAGGCCAGCGCCGCCGGCAGCTTGTGCTGGTACAGACGTGCTTCCTGCAGCAAGCCGTGTTCCAGCGGCCGCAGGTACAAGCCCCCGGGCGGCAGCAGGCCCGGTGGCGGCAGCACGATGGCGGGCAACAGCGGCCCCACCCGCACGCTGCCGCTGCCTTCAACCACGTCGGTGACCACCTTCATGCCGACCCAGCAGCCACTGAAGCGGCTCATCGCCAGGCCGTGCAAACCGAAGTCGAGCAACTCCTGCGTATCCGCCGGGTACAGCAGCGGCATGCCGCAGGCGATGAAAACGGGATCGGAAAAGTTCGGGATGGTGGACGACTTGCAACCATGATCGTCGCCGCCGATGGCCAGCACGCCGCCCCAGGCACTGCTGCCGCCATGGTTGGCGTGTTTGATGGCGTCGGCCGAGCGGTCCACCCCGGGGCCCTTGCCGTACCAGATGGCGAACACGCCGTCGTAGCGCGCTTGCGCCTGTGCGCCGACAAACTGCGAACCCCAGACCGCGGTCGCTGCCAGTTCCTCGTTGACACCCGGGCGAAACACGATGTGGTGTTGCTTGAGCAAGGCGTCGACACGCCATAACTCCAGGTCGTAACGCCCCATCGGCGAGCCACGGTAGCCCGAGATGTAGCCCGCCGTATTCTTGCCGGCCGCCAGATCGCGCGCACGCTGCTGTAGCGGCAGGCGTACCAGCGCCTGGTGTCCGGTCATGAAAACCCGGCCCTGCGCCTGCAGGTACTTGTCGTCCAGGGAAATTTCGGGGCGCGCCGGTGTTTGCGCTTCTGCCATGGGTATTCCTTGTCGTTCGTGTCGGCGTCAGCTTTCCCGAACCGTGTTCATGGCAGCGCTATCAGGCTGGCCAGCCGCTTTCTGTCAATCTTCCCGATCGGCAGCAGCGGCAACTCGGCCCGGACTTCAATCACTTTCGGTACCTTGTAGGCCGCCAGCCGCGCGCGGCACAGCGCGGCCAGGGCGGCGCTGTCGACGGCGTCGGGCGACGCCAGCACGAACGCGTAGCCGGCCTCGCCCCACAGCGGGTCGGCGACGCCGATGACCGCCGCCATCGCCACCGCGGGATGCGATTCCAGCACCGCCTCTATTTCACGCGGATAAATGTTGTAGCCGCCGGACTTGTACATCTCCGTCATGCGCCCGACCAGTTGCAGGCTGCCGTCGCTGGTCCAGCGTCCGGTGTCGCCGGTTCTCAACCAGCCGTCGGCGGACAAGGCCTGGCGGTTGGCGGCTTCGTTTCTCAGATAACCGGCAAAAACATGGCGCCCGAAGATCTGCACTTCGCCGGAGTCGCCGGGCTTCACGTCCTTGCCATCCGCGTCGACGATCCGTAGCACGCCTTCGAGCACCGGGACGCCTGCCGTATGCGCCAGTTGCTGGGCGCTGGCGCCCGGCGCGGTGATGGTGACCGTGCCGGAAGATTCGGTCAGCCCGTAACTGTTGAACAGATCCGGGATGAAGCTGGAGAGCAGGGCGATCAGGCTGCCCGGCATGGCTGCGCCACCCCAGCCCAAGTGTTTGACCGAGCCCAGAAATTCAGGGCTGAGAACGCCGGCCGCGTGCATCATCTGGTACTGCGTCGGCACTTGACCCAGGGTCGTTATCCGCTCATCACGCACCAAACGCGCCGCTTCGACCGGATCGAACGCCGGCATGAAGACCAGGGTGTCGCCGCACAGCAAGGCGACCAGCGTGGTGTCCGAAATGCAGCCGGCGTGATTGACCGGCAAATTGATCAGGAAACGCCCGCTCTCAAAGCCCAGGCGGCGTGCCAGCCACCAGGCGTTTTCCACCAGATTCGACTGGGTCAGGCAAGCGCCTTTGGGCTTGCCGGTGGAGCCCGAGGTGTACACCAGAACCGAGGCTTGCAACTGCACGATGTCGGCCTGCGCCGAGTGGCGGGACAGTGGTTCCGGGCCGATCCTGCTCAGGGCCGAAAGCAGGCCCGGTGCAGCTTGATCGGCATACACCACTTCTGCGTCCGAATTGGATTTTTCGATCGCCAGTGCCAGTTCGCTTAGCGTGCGCTCGTCCGCGGCTGCGCCGACAATGATCATGCAGGGTAGGGCGTGGCCTATGACATAGGCCAACTCGTCGGAGCGGTACTTCGGATTGAGACCGACCCAGGTGGCTTGGCTGCGAAAAGCCGCCAGCAGGCTGACGAAATACTGGATGCCGGGAGGTCCGATGTAGGCGACCACATGGCCCGCACCAATCCCTCTGTCATTCAGTCTTGAAGCGGTTGCATCGACCTGAGCCGCCAGCTCGCGATAACTCAGTCTCTGCTGGCCCTCGACGGCGGCCTCGCGTGTCGGATGTTGCTGCGCGTGTTGGCGCAGGTAATCGAGCATCGACTCCCGGCGTGGCTGAGTGGGGTTCACGGCAGGTCCTTAGCGTGCGCTTTGCGGCATCACCACGCCCAGCCACTCCGCCACCATGCCGGGACGGCTGACGCCCTCGATCTCGACCGTCACCTGGGTCTTGAAAAGTGAGCCGCCATCGGCGCGTGGCGTGACCTCCATGATAGTGAATTCAGCCCTGATTCTTGAGTTGACCGGCACCGGCTCGACCCAGCGAATCTTGTCGAAGCCGTAGTTCAGGGGATAGTAGCCGGTCAGGTCGGCCGCCACTTGCGTATGAAAGTAGGGCAGCAGCGCCGCGACAAAAAAGCCCGGCGCGATGATCGACTTGAAGTGCGTGTTTTGTGCCACCCAGTCGGCGTCGGTGTGCAGCTTGTCGTTGCTGAGCGTGAGCGCCTCGAACTCGTTGAACATTTCCTGCTTCAGTTGGAACCACGGACTCACTCCCAATGTTGTTCCAGGTTTCAGGTCTTGCCATGCTTGTGCCATTGTTTTTCTCCGGTTGAACGATATTCGGTATTCTTCCTTGCAGAGCTGGCAGTCGTGAAATTCGAAGTCGTTCCGGCGCTTTGCGCATTTCCATATCCACGGCTGATCGACATCGGCGTTTTCTGATCCAACTGCACAACGTCCGCAATTCAGGGGCGATCTTACTATGACTTGAATTTGAATTCAAGTACAATTAATGAAACCGCCTTGGCACGAGACGGTAATATCCACCTTCTCGATTCCTTTGAGACGGTGAAAATCGGCGAGGCCTGCGAAGACATGAAAGAATACGGCAAGGTACCTGCAGCGGCGCGCGCCGGACTGGACAATTTGATTGCCGGACTGGCCAACGAGTGCATCCTGCGCATCCGGCGCGGCACCGCCTGCTGGGAAGGCTCCAACCGCGCTGGTGTTGCGGCTAGCGCCCGGGCACCGCTGACGCGAGCTTTCCGCACGGCCAGCATCAGCAAAACCTTCACAGCGGCTTTGCTGCTGCTGCTGGTTGAGGAGGGAGCGCTGGCCCTTGATCAGCGGTTGGCAAACTATCTGCCCGACGATCTGTGCCAGCGGCTTCATATCCTCGAAGGGATTTCCTACGGCCCGGACATCACCGTGGCGCAGCTTTTGCGGCATCGCAGCGGTGTCTTCGACTATGCGACGAGCCCGCAGTTTTTTGCGCACGTGGCCAGCGCGCCGGACAGACAGTGGTCTGCGCTGGACCTCCTGAATGAGGCCATTGATGGGGGTAAGCCTTACTTTCGACCTGACGCAGGCCTTGCCTACAGCGACACCGGTTATGTCTTGCTGGCGATGATCATCGAGGCAGTGACCGGTAAAGCGCTGGCGGCGGCCTATCGGGAGCGGCTGCTGGCTCCGCTGGCCCTGAAGCACACCTATCTTGAAGGGCGGGAGCCGCCGGTGGATTGGTCCGTGTCGCGGGCCTTCGCGGGTGCCGTGGACACCTCTGTCTTTGATCCCTCGTTCGATACTTTCGGCGGTGGCGGACTGGTATCGACGGCGGCCGATCTGGATCGCTTCATTACCAGTCTGCTGGGCGGCGCGGTCTTTGCCAGGGAGGAGACGCTGCGCACCATGATGGAGGGAACCGACGCACCTGCGGGGAGCGGGACCCGCAAGACGCGAACGGGCGCCGGTCTGTCCGCGTTCTCCATCGCCGATCACCTGTTCTGGGGCCACCTGGGGCACTGGAATAGCTTCATGCTGCATTCGATCGAAGAGGACATCACGATTTGCGGCACCTTCAACCAGGCTGAAGAAGACCCGCGGCAAAAGCGCATCCTGGAAGCTGCGGTGGCGCAAGCCCTGGACTGGGATCGCTAGCTTCAAACACCCCCGGGACAGACGCATGAACCGGTTCAATATCGAGGAACGGAACCTGTCGGATCTGCAGGCTGCGCTGGACGCCGGTCGTGTCAGCGCCCAGGAACTGGTCGCGCAATACCTTGCGCGCATCGAGAGAGTAGACCGCGACGGACCCTGCCTGCGCAGCGTGATCGAGCTCAATCCGGATGCCTGCGCGACAGCGCGGGCTCTGGACCGGGAACGCGCGGCCAGCGGCGCACGTGGGCCGCTGCACGGCATTCCGCTGCTGATCAAGGACAACATCGACACCCTGGACCGCATGGCCACGACCGCCGGTTCGCTGGCCCTGGTCGGCGCCCAGCCGCCGGAAGATGCCTTCGTCGTGCAGCGCTTGCGCGCGGCCGGCGCTATCCTCCTCGGGAAAACCAATATGACCGAGTGGGCCAACGCTCGCAGCTTGCACAGCAGCAGCGGCTGGAGCGCACGCGGCGGGCTGACGCGCAATCCCTACGCACTGGACCGAAGCGCCTCGGGTTCCAGTTCCGGGTCCGCCGTGGCGGTGGCGGCCAGCTTGTGCGCCGCGGCCGTCGGCACCGAGACCGACGGATCGATTCTGGGGCCTGCGTCGGTCTGCGGCATCGTCGGCCTGAAGCCCACGGTGGGGCTGATCAGCCGGCGCGGCGTCATACCCATTTCACACAGCCTGGACACGCCCGGACCGATGGCGCGCACGGTGCGCGACTGCGCCCTGTTGCTTGGTGCGCTGACCGGGGCGGATGCTCAGGATGCCGCAACGCTTGAGAGCGCGGCGCACGCCTTGCACGACTACGCTGCGACCCTCGATGGCGACGCGTTACGAGGCGCGCGGCTGGGCGTCGTGCGCCACTTTTTTGACTTGCATGACGTGCTGGGGCAAGCCTATGACCCTGTGCTGGCGGCGCTGAAGAATGCCGGCGCGGTGCTCGTCGATCCAATCGCCTTACCCGACCTCGATCGCATGCAGGCAGCCAAGAGAACAGTGCTGCTTTATGAATTGAAAGCCGGTCTGAGCGCTTACCTGCAACGCCTGGGACCGGATGCCCCGGTCAAGAGCCTGGCCGATGTCATCGCCTTCAATCAGCGCAACGCCGCAGTGGAAATGCCATGGTTCGGTCAGGACCTGTTCCTGCTGTCCCAATCCAAGGGACCTTTGACCGACCCAGAGTATCAGGAGGCGCTGGCCAGTTGTCGTCGCCTGGCCGGCACCGACGGCATCGAAAAGTTGTTGCGTGAAAACCGCCTTGATGCTCTGATAGCGCCTACCGGCGGACCGGCCTGGTGTACCGATCTGGTTTTGGGTGACCACGCCGCCGGCGGCAGCGGCCGGCACGCCCAGCATCAGCGTACCGGCCGGCAACGTGCGCGGCCTGCCGCTGGGTTTGAGCTTTTTCGCTGATGCCTGGAGCGAGGGGAAGTTGCTGAGTCTGGCCTACTCGTTCGAACAGGCAACACGCGCGCGGCAAGCGCCGCGCTATCTGCAAAGTATTGCCTGACTGCAAGAAGATCATTGACTTTTGGTGCCGTGACAGGCGTGCGCATTCTTGCGCCTGCCGAGGCTTTGGGGCTGGCATTCAGGCCGCCCATGCCCCAAGACTTGCCGCCACGCAGCGGCGCCTGAATGTGGAACTCATTTCGGCAAATAGACCTGTATCGCCCACACCATGCCGCCCAGCAATGGCGTGCGCTCGATGCGAACTTCGTCCAAGCCGGCATCTGCCAACCATTGCTGCACCCCGTGCGTGCTGACTTTCCTGTCCATCCGGTGCCACATCAGGTAGGCCAGCGCGTCAAATCCTGTAAGCCGCTGACTCGCCAGCCACTGCCGCGCTTGCGCCAAACTGAACTCGGCTGCGGGCACCTGCATGGCCAGCGTGCCGCCGGGGCGGCACACGCGCACCATTTCGAGTAATGTGGTGACCGGGTCACTCACTACGTTGAGCAAAGACGCGGAAAACACCACGTCATATTGCTGAGCGCCACCGGGTAGGGCCATGGCATCGGCCTGATCCAAGCGCAAAGCAGGATGCGCGCGCCTTGCGCGTCGCACCATGGCCGCGGAACGGTCCACGCCATGCACATAGGCTCCGTGCGCAGCCATGTCGGCGCAAAAGTCGCCGCCCGCGCAGCCCACTTCCAGCACTGACTGTCCCGCCAGACCGGTCTTGAAAGCCGGCAGCGTTGCCCAAAGGGCAGCGCGGTACCAAGCCAGGCCATGCAGTCTATGGAACAACGCCGGTGGGTCGAGCAGCAAGCGCAACATTGCAATCCAAGCGGCCACTGTGCGCAACACATTCATACCGCTGACGCAAGCAAACGGCGCTGGTGCAGCGACCATGCGGCACAGGTGGCACCGATCCACACTGCATTGAACATGGGAAACACAGACAATTGCCATGGCACCACTCCGACGGCGGTGTAAAAAATACCGACCGCGAGATCTATGGCTTGTATCAGGCCCATCAGCGCCACCCATAAGGCGTGGGCTTTGGCCTGGCGACTGATGATCCAAAAACCCAGGCCGTAGGCGATGAACCGCGCAGCCAACATACCCAAGGGGTAATACAGGTCAGGCGCTGCAGCCGAGTGCCCCATTTGCTGTAAAACGACGCCGGGAAACAGCAAATACGCTACACCCAAGACCAGTTGCACTGAACCAACCACACGTAAAAAGACAGTAAACATAACAATCGCTTTCCTGAAGAATGATGAGGAATGGGATGCTATGCACTACACTTCCTTTTGTGAAGTAGTTACCAAAAAGGAAGTTATGAAAACCAGTCGAAATGTGGCTGCGTGTGATGTGAGCTGTCCCGTGCACCGCACCGCCCTGGTGCTGGAAGGCAAATGGACCACGCTGGTCTTGCGCGACTTGCTGGGCGGAACGAAGCGCTACTCAGAGTTGCAGCGCAGTTTGACGGGCATCAGCCCCCGTCTGCTGGCGGCGCGGCTCAAAGCATTGGGAGCACAGGGTTTGGTGACGCGCAAGGTGTTTCCAACCGTGCCGCCGACGACCGAGTACGCGCTCACCGCCCTGGGCAAGAACATCATGCCGGTGGTGCAGGCGATGGCGGACTACGGGCAAGCGCTGCTGGCGCAAGACACGAAAACCCGTCACCCGAGGCCTGGCATCGCCAAAGCCGGTATCACGCAAGTGCGCAGTGGCAAGAGGGTGCCCCATTCGTTGTGAAGCAGTTACGGATAGGCCTTCAACAGTATGAGATTCAGTAACCGGGAGATTCAAGGATGGCACGCATGTTTAACCCCCCGCATCCCGGCTTGACGCTGCGTGACGATGTGTTGCCCGCGCTGGGGCTGAATGTCACCGCAGCCGCGCAACAGTTGGGAGTGTCCCGCGTCGCGCTGTCCCGCGTGCTCAATGGCTGTGCGGCTATTTCGCCCGAAATGGCCCTGCGCATCGAGGCCTGGCTGGGCCTGGCGCGTGGTGGTGAAGCACGCCTATGGCTGGCAGAACAAAGCGCTTATGACGTGCGGCAAGCGGCACAGAAATTCGAGGCCCAGCCGATGCACGTTCAACCCGCATCCGGGGCAGCTTGAATTCACCGTCTTCACCCTACCTGCGAACCGCCAGTGCCTAGATCGGTGCACAATCAACAGTAACACATGTGTTACCATTGCGCATGGCGATCAAAGTCGAAGAGTACCTGCGTGAGGATGCCTCAAACCCGTACAAGCAATGGTTTGACGGCCTGTCATCGCAGGCTGCAGCGAAGGTGACCGTTGCCAAGCTTCGAATGGAACTGGGCAATACGTCAAGCATCAAGTGGTTTGATGGAATGGGTGAATACGTCATTGACTGGGGACCCGGCTACCGGATCTATCTCGCCAAAGATGGCGATACCCTGATCGTTCTGTTTGGCGGCGGCACCAAGCGGGGACAGCAACGCGACATCGACAAAGCGAAAGGACTGCTGACTGAATACAAGGCCCGAAAAAAGGCAATGACTTCAAAATCAACCAGCACGCACAAGAGGTAAAACCAATGGCACTGACTAGAAACTTCAAAGAAACCGTCATTCAACGTGTGCAGAGTGACTCAAATTTTGCACAGGCACTTCTGGATGAGGCAGCCACTCTGTTTCTCAACGGTGAGCCTGAGACCGCCCGACTCATATTGCGTGATCTCGTCAACGCCACGATCGGCTTTGAGCAACTCGCAACGCTGACCGCAAAACCGAGCAAGAGTTTGCACCGGATGTTGTCACCCACTGGAAATCCCAGCATGGACAATCTGGCTGCCATCTTTCGTGCAGTGCGCGAGAGGTTGCAAGTTAGCCTTCAAGCGCACTCAGTAGCAGCTTGAGATCGGTTGCAAAGCGACCGGCAACCTCACCGTGCTCACCGATCTCATGTGCCATGCGAAGCGGCGGCAGCACGCGTCCGCGTCAGCAGCAAGCGCCGGCAAGTTTCGCAGGGCCTCGAATGCCTGCTTTAGATAGTCCGCCATGAGTTCCGGCATCCGCAGCGCAGCGCTCTCCGAATATGCCGACGTGGCGCGCGCCCTGGGGCTCGATCCGGTGGCCATGCTGCGGGCCGGCCGGCTGCCCGTTGAGAGCCTGACCGAGCGCGACCTGATGCTGCCGACGGAACGCGTCTGCGCGCTGCTGGAGGCCTCGGCGCAGCGCAGCCAGTGCGCCACTTTTGGTCTGGCCCTGGCGCAACACCGGCGCTTGTCGCACCTGGGCGAATTGGGCTTGCTGCTGCGCGACCTGCCGACCGTGCGCGACGTCATGCAGGCGGTCTCCGAGTTCATCCGTTTTCACAACGAGTCGCTGGTCTATGCACTGGAGCAGGAAGGCGAATCGGCCCACATCCTGATGGAGAACCGCGTGCCGCCGGGCACCGCGTCGCGCCAATTCTGCGAGTTTGTGCTGGGTTCGACGTTTCGAATTTTCCTCGGTCAGTTCGCCGATGCCGGGGGCAAGCTGCGCGTCTGTTTCAGGCATGAGGCGCCGGCCGACCCGCTGGTGTATTTGCAGTTCTTTGGCCACGCGCCCTTGTTCGGTCATGCCTTCAACGGCTTTGTCTGCCCGCTGTCGCTGCTGGACCAGCGCAACCCGACGGCCGACCCCGAGTTCTCGCTGCGCACCCGCAGCCTGGTCGAGGCCAGGATCGGCACTGCCGGGGTGCGTCGTTCCGACGAGGTGCGGCGCGTGGTGATGCAACTGCTGCCCAGCGGTCGCTGCGATGCCGAGCACATTGCCGCCAGCCTGGGCGTTGACCGGCGTACGGTGCATCGCCAACTGGCGCGCGAAGGCCAGACCGTCTCTAGCCTGATCGAGGAAGTGCGTGGCGAGTTGGGCCTGCGTTACGTTCTACAGTCCAGCATCCCGATCAGCGACCTGGCGCCGCTGTTCGGTTTTCATTCCACCAGCGCCCTGGTGAACTGGTATCGGCGGCGCCATGGTCTGCCGCCGGCGCAGCACCGGCGGCAACAGGCCGACGCCAGCAGTGCGCCGCCGGCGGACGACAACGCCAGCCCACCGCTCAGTCCGGGCTGAAGCCACGGTCTGGGCGCGCAGCCGCGTAGGCTGACGACCAGCCGCAGCTAGGGGTTTCCCCGCGCCTGTCCCCAATGCGCAATGGGATGTCCCCCGGTGAAAAACAGGCGTCATCGGCGCGCCGGATCATTCGGCTGAGCGTGGCCGGGATGGCCTGGCCACCCTGAACACCGGAGATGCCATGAATATCAACCTGGAACTGAAAGACCCCGAGTGGGGCAAGCGCGCGGTAGCGACCCTGCGCACCATTGCCGCCGACTACAAGGACGAGATCGACGATTGCCTGAAAACCGGCAACCTGCCGCTCAAGTCGTTCCGCGAGCTGGGCAAGCAGGGCTTGATCGGTGTCGTGACGCCCCCGGAGTTCGGCGGCTACGGCGGCAGCGCGCCGGAATATTGCCTGGTCACCGAGACCATCGCGCGCTACGGGCTGCCCTCCACTCAGGCCCAGGTGCAGGGGCAGATCTGGCTGCTGATCTGGGGTACGCCGGAACAAAAATCCCACTACCTACCCGGCATGTCCGACGGCAGCATCATCTTCTCGGAGGCGATCTCGGAACCCGGTGCCGGCTCCTCGCTGAAGACCCTCCAGACCACGGCGCGGCGCGATGGCGACGACTGGATCATCTGCGGCAAGAAGATCCACATCAACGGCGGCGCCTGTAGCGACGTCACGGTGGTTTTTGCCATGGCGGAGCAGGGCATGACGGCTTTTCTGGTGGACACCAAATTGCCCGGCTTCAGAGCCGTGGTGACCGATCCGCTGGGCTATCGGCTGGCGCTCACCGCCGACCTGTATTTTGACGAGGTGCGGGTCCCCAACAGCGCCGTGCTGGGCACGCCGGGCCAGGCCATGGCGACTTTTCTGACGACCTTCAACGTCAGCCGGCTGGGCAATGCCTCGGAGCTCATCGGGCTGGCGCGCCGGGCGCTGTCGGACGCCATCCGTTACGCCAAGGAGAGGGTGGTGGGTGACAGCAAGGTGACCGATTTCCAGGGCATCCAGTGGACCATCGCGGACTGCTACAGCCTGTTGTACGGTGCCTCCGTGGTGCGCGACCACGCCGCCAACCTGGTCAAGCGCGGGCAAGGCCATGCGCTGGAGTCCAGCATCGCCAAGAAGCTGGCGATCGACGCCGCCGAGAAGTCCGTCAACGAAGTGTTTGCGCTGGTCGGCGGCCACGGGCTCTACTGGGATCAGCCTTACGGGCAGATCCTGCTGGACGTCAAGACCTTGCGCGTGGCCGGCGGCTCGCTGGAGATCATGCGCAATTTCATCGCGCGCCAGATCCTGAAAGACGAACAACAAAGAGGTTTGCTATGAGCAATCTGGGCACCCTGATCGTCACCGCGGCGAAGTCGCAGCCGCAGGCTGGGTTCGGCACGGTGGAGGCGGCCCAGCCGCTGGCCGACGCCGTGGCCGACGCCGCGCAACTGGCCCTGCACCTGCGCGACCTGGGCCTGGGACGCGGCTCGCGCGTGGCCTTGATCGGGCGCAGCGGCAGCGATTACATGCTGAGCTGGCTGGCGGCGCAACTGGCTGGCGTGGAACTGGCCTTGATCAACCCGGATTATCCCGATGAGCTGGTGCTGGCGATGCTGCAGGACCTGCAACCGGCGGTGCTGGCCTGGCTGGACCGCCCCGAGATTGCCATGCCCGCCAGCGAGCGCCGGCAGCTTGATCTGCGGATCTGGTGGGACGGCTACCGGGCGCGTACCGACCGGGCCGCCGCTCCGGCGCTCGACACGCTGGACGGCCTGGCCTGCGCGCCGTCAGACGTCGCCAGCTTCATCCACACCTCGGGTACCACCGGGCGCCCCAAGTTCTGCGCCCTGAGCCACGAGTACCTGCTGCGCCTGGGGCGCTTCTTTGCCGACAGCCTGGTCCTGGGGCCCAACGACCGCGTCTTTGCGCCGCTGCCGATGTTCCACATCAACCCGCTGGGCTACGGGCTGATCGGCGGCTTGACGGCGCGCGCCAGCGTGTTGGGCACGCGGCAGTTCTCGGCCTCCAAATTCTGGCCGACGGTCAAGGAGCATGGCATCACGGCGCTGGTGCTGCATGCGGCGCCGTCCATCATCCTGGCCACCACCACCACCCACGCCGACGCCCAGGGGCATGGCGTGCGCGTCGCCTTCGGCGTCGAGTCCACGCTGTGCGGCTTGTTCGATATTCCGGTCGGTGTCGGCGGCTATGGTTCCACCGAGTCGGCCGGTCTGTGCCACGCCTGGCACTTTCGCGCCAGGGACCCGCAAATGGCCAGCGAGGGCATCAGCAACTATGCCGGCCGTGCGCGCTACGACGTTGCCTGGAAGGTCGCTGAAGACGGCGAAATCCTGACCCGCGACAAGCTCGGTCAGGCCATTTTTTCGGGTTATATGAGAGACGGGAAAGTGGTCCCGGCACTGGACCCGGACGGCTGGTTTCACACCGGCGACAAGGGTCGCATCGACGGCTACGGCAACCTGGTGTTTCTGGAGCGCATGAACGAGGCGATTCGCGTCAAGGGCGAGTACGTCCCCATCGATTTCGTCGAGACCGCGCTGACGCGCTGTGCCTCGCTGGGCCAGTTCGCGCTGTGGCGCAAGGACTGCGCCAGCACCGGCCATGAAGTGGTGATCTACACCGAGTCGAGCACGGTGAATATGGACGAAGTGCGCGCCGCGATAGCGCCTTTGCCCCGCTTCATGCGACCGTTGCGCGTGATCCGGGTCGCGCGCCTGCCCCGCACCGGGGGCGGCAAGGTGCAGCGGGCGCAACTGGGTGCGGCCCCCGAGCTGGAGAGCATAGCGCTCTGAGCGCAGCATTGTGCCCAAGGAGACCCTGTCTTGAATTCCTCCATTGCCGCCAATGTGTCCGCCGTGTCGCCGCCGCGCCTGTTGCTGATCCTGTTTCTGGCCACTTTCCTGAACTACTACGACCGCGCCCTGCCGGCCGTTCTGATGGAGCCGATACGCGTCGAATTCGGGCTCAGCGACACCTGGCTGGGCCTGATCAACGCGGCCTTTACCGTGACCTACGCGCTGTTCGGCATCCTGCTGGGGCGTCTGGCCGACACCGGTGTGCGCAAGAAGGTGATCGGCTATGGCTTGATTGCCTGGAGCGCCGCCACGGCGCTCAGCGGCTCGGCCGCCGGTCTGGGCGGCTTTCTGCTGGCGCGCGTCGGCGTCGGTATCGGCGAGGCCAGTTGCGCCCCCACCGCGCAGTCGATGATCGCCGACCTGTACCCGGCGCAGCGGCGCTCCCGCGCCATCGGCCTGGTCATGCTGGGCTTGCCGCTGGGGCTGGTGGCGGCCTTTTTAAGCGGCGGCGCGATCGCCACTGCTCTGGGCTCCTGGCGTGCGGTGTTTTGGCTGGCTGCTGTCCCCGGTGCCCTGCTGGGCCTTGTCATGCTGCTGCTGCCGGAGCCGCCACGCCAGGCGCAGCAAGAGGACGCCCTGGCCGGTGGCATGGGAACGGCGCTGCGCCAAGTCTGGGCCGTGCCCTCCATGCGCTGGTTGACGCTGGGGGCCATCGGCTTCGGTCTGGCCGGCTATGTAGGCACCGGCTTCATGGTGGCCTTGCTACAGCGTCATTTCCAATTGCCGCTGGTGCAGGCGGGGGTCGTTTCGGGCGCCATCATCGGCGGCAGCGGACTGGTGGCAATGGTTGGTGGCGGCTGGCTGGCGGACGCGTTGCAGCAGCGCTGGAAGACCGGCCGCCTGGGTCTGGCCACGGTGGCGTCGGGCGCCGGTGCCGTGCTGACGCTGATCGCCTTGCGCCTGCCAGCGACCCAGGTCGGCTGGTTCATCGCCTTGTTCGCCGTCGGCTGGTTGGCCACCTACCTGTTCACGGTCTGCGGCTATCCGGCATTGCAGGACGTAGTGGCGTCGCGCCAGCGCGCGATTGCCATGGCGGTCAATCTGTGCATCGGCAATGTCGTCGGCGGCGGTTGCGGTGTTGTGCTGGTGGGGGCCCTGTCGGACCGCTTTGCGCTGGCGTCGGCGCAGGCGGCCGGCCAGGCGCTGGACGATTTTCACCGCGGTGCCGGCCTGGCCAGCGCCATGTTGCTGATTCCCGTGGCGATGGCCATCATGGCACTGGCCACCTGGCGCGCGGCGCATCATTTTGTGGCCGACCAGCAGCGCGTTCAGCCCACCGGCCATGGGCCGGGCGGTCAGGCCGGCGCCGCCTATTCCCGATAACGCCCACGCAACCGAAAGACATCATGGACATCCCTTCCTTGCCCAACGTGAGCATTGCGCTGGCCCAGCATGTGGCGACGCTGGAGATCAATGCCGGCGGCTTCAATTTTCTGTCGCTGGAAGTCATGACGCAGCTCTGCGACGCCTGGGCCTGGTGCGACGCCGAGCCGGACTGCCGCGCCATCGTGCTGTGTTCCGCCGGCCACGTGTTCTGTGGCGGCGTCGATTTCAGGAGCCTGGCCGGCCCCGGGCAAGAGCGCTCGCCGCAGCAGTTGTACCGCCTGGCCTTGCGCCTGGTGCAGGGGCGCAAGCCCTGCATTGCCGCAGTGCAAGGGGCGGCGGTGGGCGCCGGTCTGGGCCTGGCGATGTTGGCCGACCAGCGCGTGGTGGGTCCCAAGGCCAAGTTCAATGCCAGCTTCGCGCAACTGGGTTTTCATGCCGGCTTCGGCCTGACCGCCACCTTGCCGCACACCATCGGTTTGCAGGCGGCCAGCCGGATGCTGCTGATGGGCCAGCCGGTGGGCGCCGAGGAGGCGCTGCGGCTGGGTCTGGCGGACGCCGCGACCGATGATCAAACGGCGCTGCGCGAGTTGGCCCTGGCGCGGGCTGGTGTCATCGCCGGCAATGCCCCGATCGCGGTGCAGGACATGCGCCAGACCTTGCGCGCCACGCTGATGACAGACATCGAACTCGCCATCGAGCATGAGCTGGCGCTGCAACTCGCGCACATGCAGACGCGCGATTTCATCGAAGGCGTCAGCGCGCTGCTGGCCAAACGCACGCCGCGCTTTGTCGGCGCCTGAACAGCATGGGAAATATTTTTGATTACGTGGTGATTGGTGGCGGCTCGGCCGGCTGTGTGATGGCCAGCCGCCTGAGCGAAGATCCGGACGTCACGGTGTGCCTGCTGGAAGCCGGCGCGTCGGACCGCAGCATGCTGATTCACATGCCGGCCGGCTATCCCGCCATGGTGCCTTCCAGAATCAACAACTGGGCTTTCGAGACCGTGCCGCAGGCCGGCCTGAACGGGCGCCGCGGTTACCAGCCGCGCGGCAAAACGCTGGGCGGCTCCAGCTCCATCAACGCCATGCTGTACGTCTGCGGCAACCGCTGGGACTACGACCACTGGGCCGCGCTGGGGAATCCGGGCTGGTCTTACGCGGACGTGCTGCCGTATTTCCGCAAGGCCGAAAACAACGAGGATTTCCACGACGCCTACCATGGCCAGGGCGGGCCGCTCAATGTGACGCTGGTGCGCGAGCCCAGTCCGCTCAACGCCTTGTTTCTGCAATCGGCGCAGGCGGCGGGCATTCCCGTCATCGGGGACTACAACGGCGCGCAGCAGTTTGGCGCCTACATGTTCCAGGTGACGCAGAAGAGCGGCGAACGCTGCAGCGCCGCCAAGGGCTACCTGACGCCGCACCTGGGCCGACCCAACCTCAAGGTGCTGACCGGCGTGCTGAGCGAGCGCCTGCTGTTCGAGGGGCGCCGCGCCATCGGCGTCAAAGCGCGCGCCGGCGGAGCGCCACTGGAACTCCGGGCGCGTCATGAAGTGATCCTGTGCGCCGGCGCCTTCGGCTCGCCGCAACTGCTGGCCTTGTCGGGCATCGGGCCGGGCGCCCATTTGCAGAGCCTGGGCATCGCGACGCTGCACGATCTGCCCGGGGTTGGCGAGAACCTGCAAGACCACATCGACTACGTCTACTCGTACCGCTGCGCCAGCAACAACGACACCTATGGCCTGTCGCTGCCCGGCGCACTGCGCATTGCCAAGGGCTTGTGGCAATGGAAGCGCCAGCGCAGCGGCCCGCTGACCACGCCTTACGCCGAGTCCGGCGCCTTTTTGCGCAGCAGCGCCGAGGTCGATGTGCCCGATCTGCAAATGGTCTTCATCGTCGCGCTGGAGGACGACCATGCGCGCAAGATGCACCTGGGCCACGGCATCAGCAGCCGTGTCGCCCTGCTGCGGCCCAGGAGCCGCGGCACGCTGCGGCTGGGCTCGCCCGATCCGGCCGCGGCACCGCTGATCGATCCGCGCTTTTTTAGCGCGCCGGAGGATATTGCGGTCTTGACGCGCGGCGTGAAACAGATGTTTCGGGTGCTGGAGGGCGCGCCCCTGGCGGCCGTTCGCGGCCAGGCGCTGTACCCGGTCGACGCGACCGATGAGCAGGCGCTGGAACAAAGCATACGCACCTTTTCCGACACCCAATACCACCCGGTCGGCACCTGCAAGATGGGCCGCGACGCACTGGCCGTGGTGGATGACAGATTGCGCGTGCACGGGGTCGCCGGTTTGCGCGTGGTGGATGCCTCCGTCATGCCCACCATCGTCGGCGGCAACACCAACGCGCCGACCATCATGATTGCCGAGAAAGCGGCCGCCATGGTTCGCGCCGACGCCCGCGCCACCGGCGGCTAAATCACAAACAGGAGACCAGCATGGGACAGGTAGTCGTCATTACAGGTGTCGCCGATGGCATGGGCAAGGAGGCGGCCAAGCTGCTGGCCGCGGCCGGCGACAGCATCGTCGGCTTCGACATCGATCAGGCCGGCATAGCCGCCTTGCAAATCGAGCTCGATGAGATCTCGGGAGCGTCCGGACAAAGCCACTATCTGATGGCCTTGAACATCACCGACCGAGCCGGCATCCTGCGCTTTCGGGATCAGGTGCTGGCCAGGTACCCGCGGGTCGATACGGTACTCTCCAACGTCGGCATCGGCTTCTTCAGCCCGTTCGAGGAGGCCGATCTGGAGGCGGCCCAGAAGTGCCTCGAAATCAATGTGATAGGCACCGCGGCCATCTTTCAGGCCTTCATTCCGGTCATGCGTCGCCAAGGCGCCGGCAAGCTGATCGCGATGTCTTCCCTGGTCGGCCAGGTCCCCTTTCCGTTCGAGTCGATCTACGCCGCCAGCAAGTTCGCGGTCGAAGGCATGGTGATGTCGCTGCGCTACGAAGTCGCCGCGTTCGGCATTCGGGTCGCCCTGATCCAGCCGGCGCAAGTCTCGACCACTTTTGCCGCCAAGATCCACCAACTGCCGCCCCAGGGTTCGCCTTACCGGGAGAGGGCCGCGCGCTTCATCGCGCGCGACGACCAACTGATCAAGTCGGCGCCGACGCCGCTGCAAGCGGGCCGCAAAATCGCTGCCATCGTGCACCAGGAGCGACCGGCCTATTACCAGCAGCTCGATTTCATGAGCAGCTTCTTCTTGTTGCTCAACCGCTTTTTGCCGCTGTGGCTGCGCGACGCCATTCTGTTGAACCACATGGACATCAAGTAGCGGCTGCACGGGTGCGGTCGGCACTGAAGACGGGAGAGCTTATGGCCTACACGGGTATCACGCTGGTGACCGGGGCCGGCGGTTTTGTTGGTCGCTGTCTGGTGCAACATCTGGCCTCCCTGGGCGTGTCGGTGCGGGCGACGGACCGAGCGCGCCAGGGCAGCGCTTTTCTGCGCCAGTCTGGCGTGGAATTCATCGCTGCCGACCTGACCCAGCCCGACTCCCTGGCACCCCTGTTTGCCGGGCCGGTGGACCGGGTTTTTCATTTGGGTGCCATCTGCAATTTTTCCACGTCCTTGTCCAAGCTCCATCCGGTCAATGTGCTGGGGGTGGAACGCATCACCCGGCTGGCCCTCGATGCCGGCGTCAAGCGCTTCATCCATGTCGGCTCCACCAGTGTCTATGGGCCTTACCCGGGGACGCCTCTGCGTGAGGACACGCCGCGCCGGCCGCAGGAGGACTACGGCATCAGCAAGCGCGCCGGCGAAGATGTGGTCTGGAAGCGTATCTACCAAGGGCTGCCGGCGCTCATTGCCCGGCCTTGCACCGTCTACGGCCCCGGCTGCACTGACGGCGCCGGCAAGGCCTTCTCGCGAGCGACCTCGATTGCCGCCATTCCGGGGCATGGCCGGCAGCGCCTGTCCAACATCCGGGTCGAGGATGTGGCGGCGGCGCTGGAGTACCTGTCGCAGCGTGATGATGCGGTGGGCCAAGCCTACAACCTGGCCGATGATTCCAGCCCGACGCTGCAAGAGGCCTTGACGATGGCGGCGCAGACCTTTGGCACCCCTGTGCCCAAGCGCCATCTTCCCCTGTGGCTGCTCAAGCCGGTGGCCCGCGTCGATGGCGTGATCGCGGCCCGCCAAGGCCGCATCCCGGAGCTGGAATACGACGCCATCCGCTATCTTTACGACGACTACATCGTCGACAACAGCAAACTCAAGGCCACCGGCTATCGCTTGCGCTATCCCGATTTCCGGGCCTCCATGGCGCAAATGAAAGACGGCCCTCCGGTCAGTCAAAGTTAAGCCGATCCTGCGCCCCAGGTGGCCACACTCGGCGGTAGCAGCCGCTGGCTGTTGCCGCTTCATTCACCCCAGACCTCGCGCAGCAAACGCAGAAAGTTGCCACCCATGATCTTTTCGATACGCGAGCTGCTGTGCCCACGTTGTTGCAACAGTTCCGCCAGCGCCTGGAATTGGGTAGTGCCGCACAGGTCGGGCAGAAACAGCGCCACCGCTTCCCTCTCGCCGGCGGCACCGACGCCGGCCTGCTTGCGTTGCGCCACATCCTGGCCCAGAAAGTGCAGGTAGTTGGCCAGGTCGTCCACCGCCGTGACGTGGCCGTCGCTGCCGATGCCGACGTGGTCCTCGCCGCAGATATTGATGGCGTGTTCAAGGTGGCGTAGCAGGTCGATCGCCATCGGCTGACCCTGCTGGCGCAGAAACGGCATGCCGTAGAGGCCCAGGACGCCGCCTTTTGCGGCAAGCTCCCGCAGCACGGCATCGTTGGTGTTGCGCGGCAAGTCGACCAGTGCCCGGCAACCTGAATGGCTGATGGCGATCGGCCGGGTCGCACTGCGCAAGACGTCGAGGCCGGTTTTTTCGGAGCTGTGACTCAGGTCCACCAGCACGCGTTGCGCCTGCATCTGCGCCAGCACTTCCTGGCCAAAGTTGCTGAGCCCCTGGTCGTGCGCCACCATGCAGCCATCGCCGACACGATTGCGCCCGTTGTAGCTGAGTTGCATGATGCGCACGCCCCGTTGGGCATAGTGGGCCACGGACTGCGCGTCGTCGCCCAGCATCTCGCTGTTATGGAAGCCATAGATCACGCCGACGCGCTCGCTGGCCTGCGCTGCCAGGATATCGACAACGGAGTGCACCTTCAGCAAGGTATCGCTGTGCTCCGCGATGAAGGCATCCCAGGCGCGGATGTCGTCCAGCGTCGTGCTGCGCGGGTCGGCGGACCCCAGCACGTGACCGATCGTCAGGTTCACTGCCGTAAGCCCCGATTGCCTCGCGTCGGCCAGAGCCCTGGCGTCGACGCGGGCGGCGATACCGCTGCCGATCTGATCCAGCGTGCCGGCCCTGGCTGCCTCCAGCGCGACATTGGGGTTGGACAGCAGACCTTGCATGTTGATGATGGGGTAGGGCATCACACTCATCGCGGCTTCCTTGCTGGTTGGGGAAATTTGTCATTCTAGGAATGTCAAGGTGGACCGCTACCGGAAGTCGCGTTGTGTCCCGTGGTGAGTGTGCATGGCTCGAAGCGGGAAGACCTGCCTCGCTTGAGGCGCGCTAACTTGCATATTTCACGCAAGTGCAAGAATACCAAGAGCCTCCGTGGGTCAGATGAGCTTGCTGTCCATACCCTTCATCGCTTGCCTGAGGGCATCAGCAGTTTTGATCAGGTCGGGCACCAGCACGTGGCGTATATGTGCGTCCGGTGGCGCCGGTAGGATCGCGCCGCAGTTCAGGGCCAACGGAACCGCGGGTTCGCCAAGGGAAACCGGCACGCTGATGCCATACGAGTCGCGCCGGACTTCTCCGCTTGCCATGCAGTATCCAAAACGTTCGAGGTGTTCAAACGCGCGGTAGGTGCGTGCCAACACCTGTGGATTCCCTGCGCCGGACTTTTGCTTGATCTCGGCAAGCAGCCGCTCGCGCACGCTTGGCTGTTGGGCCCATAGGTAGGTGCGCCCTATGGAGGTCAGTTCCATCGGCATGCGGTTGCCAATTTCAAGCCTGAGGGTCGCGATCCGGGGACTCTTGCAGTATTCAATGTAGAGCGTATCGATACCGTCACCGACCGCCAGGGCAACCGACATGTCGTACTTGTCGGCAAAGGCCTGCATAACCGGCCTGGCCAGCGCGCTGACCGGATTGTTGGCGCGGTAGGTATGGCCTAACAGAGGACCGCGCATGCCGATTTGCAAACGAACCCCGTCGGAAGCGCGGTCCAGGTAGCCCAGGGTCACCAGTGTTCTGGTGATGCGGGAAATCGAGGCTTTGGAAAACCCCGTGCGACGTACCAGCTCCGCGTTGGCCAGCGGGCCGGCATGCCCGCCGAAAGCCTTGAGAACAGCCAGCGCACGCTCCAGCGTATGGGTCCCGCGCTGCTTCTCGACTGCCTTGGCCGGGCCAGGGCGCAGAGACCAGCCGGATTCTTGAAAACCGGTGTCGAACTCGCGATACGCGTCAAGCATGTTGTGTCGCTCCCTGATCCCGGCACTGGGTGGGAAGCGCCTCCAGTGTACGAACCAAGTCCACCAAACGCGGGCCTATCAAATCGCTTAGGCAGGCCCTGGTAACTGATTTGGCTGGACCGGCACAGGCGATGGCCACCGGCGGGCGGTCTGCCATGTGAAGTGGCGCCGCGGCAACCACCAGGTCCGCGCCCCAATCTCCGACCGAAACGCAATAACCTTTTTGCGAGACCTGCGCAACCGCATCGGCCGCACGCTGGCGCAGCTTCACACGGTACTCGGGTTCAAAGCGCAGTCGGATGCGATCGACCAGATAATTGCGTTCGACCTCGGGCAGGCCACTGAGAAGCGCCAGGCCCAATGGTGATGAGATGATCGGCAAGCGCGCGCCTGCGCTCAGCGCCAGCGTCGTCAGGGTAGTGGCACTGTGGCAGTTTTCGATCAAAACAATGTCCAGCCCGTCGCGCCCCGCGAGAGAGACAAAGACACCGCATTCGTCGGCCAGCTTTTGCATCAGCGGCCGGGCGACGGTGGCAATTTCGGCGTTGTCGATGGTTGCATAACCCAGGCCCAGCACGGCGGGCGCGAGTCGGTATTTCCTTAACTGCGGCGAATGGTTCAAGAAGCCCTCGCAGGTCAGGGTCTGCGTCAACCGGGTCACGGTCGCCTTGGGTATAGCGGTACGCAAGGCGATTTCCTGATTGCCCAGCCAATCATCATCGACACGGAAGGATGCCAGAACCGCCAGTCCGCGCTGGATGGGGGTGATCAGGTCGCCTGCGGGTGCAGACTCACGCGTCCCGGTGTAATTGCGCGGCGCGCGCAGCACCACTCGCACTTCGGGCATTTGCACGGAGAGGTGACTCTTGCCGAAATTCCGCGAACGGGGGCATTTTTGAATGTAGGAATCTGGTTTCATTTGATTGCATTGCAGTCAGTGCACCGGTTGACTGATGTGAGAACAGGTTTTCTTGATCTGTCGTCCTCGTCGCCCGTACAACTTGGACAGTGCACCCGGTGCCAATTGCGGACAATTGCATGGTCATTATCGTTCCGTACTTTGGTTTTGATAACCACCCCAACCCGTCTTGCACGCGGGTTTATACCTATAGTCCCGCATGCGCAGGGATACCTCTGGCGAAGTCCGGCCGCATACGGCACGGTGGCCGTCCGACCCGGCGGTACTAGATGATTCCGTCAGCTCGCAGGCCAGCAATGGCTTCTCGGTTGTACCCCGCCTCAGTCAGGATTTCTTCCGTGTGCTCACCCAAAACCGGAGCCCTCACGCGGATTTGCGGCGGTGTACGGGAGAGGTTGGCCGGGCTGGCCACCAACGGAATCGCTTCCCGCAGGCCCGGATAGCCCATCATTTGGAAAAGTCCACGCGCACGCATGGCCTTGTCTTGCAACGCCTGTGCCGGTGAAAATACCGGTCCCGCCGGTATTTTTGCGGCCTCCAGTGCCGACAGCGCCTCGGCGGTGGTCCTGGTGGCGCACCACGAACTCATCACGCTGCTGATTTCCTCGCCATTTCTTCCTCGGAGAATGTCGTCGGCAAAACGGGGGTCGTCCAGCAGGTCGGGCCGTCCGACCAGTTTGGTCCATCGCTTGAAAAGGGGCTGACCAATGGCCTGCGCAATGATCCAGCCGTCGGTGACCTGGAAGATGTCCGACGGCGCGGCTATTGGGCTGCGGTTGCCGGTGGCACGACGTCCCAGCTTCAGAGCGTGCTCCTCGATCAGGGAGCCACTGGCGACGTTGAGCGCAGTTCTCAGGAGCGATGCGTCCACCTTCTGGCCTCGGCCGCTGGACTTTCGCTCATAGAGCGCGGCGAAAGCGCCCATGGCACAGACCAGCGCGGTTGAAAAGTCGACAAACGGGACCATTGCTTTCGCCGGTTGCTGTTCAGTGCCCGACAGGTAAACGGCGCCGCTCATGGCCTGCGCCACACCGTCAAATCCGACTCGGTGACTATCGCTTTCAAGCTCGCCAAAGGCCGAGGCGGCAACCATGATGATCTTCGGGTCTATGCTGCTGATCGTTTCATAGTCCAGACCCAGTTTTTTCAGGGTCGTGGGTGGCATGTTGACCACCACCACGTCAGCGGTCTGCACCAGGCGCCTGACCACCTCGCGACCCTCCGTGCTACCGATATCCAAAGCGATCGAACGCTTGTTGCGGTTGACCTGGAGGAAGTAGGCGCCCTCGCCGCCATCGGTGACCGGCGTAACGTAGCGGTCTTCGCTGCCGCCCAGCTTGTCAACTCGGATTACGTCGGCGCCGAAGTCAGCCAGCATGGCCGCACAAAACGGCCCGGCGATAAACCGCCCGAAGTCAAGTACGCGAATTCCCTTTAATACCTGTGACATATGACGGTCCCTTTTTTTGAAGCTGTGCTGTTCAAGCAAGCTGGGGCTTGCGGCGCAAACACGGCTGAGGCCGCGGCGCCTGCCCAGATCTGCCTGCCGTCTAGATAGACCGGTTGGAGGTAATACCTCCATCGACCGTAAAGATGGCACCCGAGGTGTAGCCCGAACGCGGCGACGCGAGGAAGACGAACAGGTCGGCGATCTCTGCGACCGACGCTGGTCGACCCAGCGGGTAATTGCTCATCAGCTCTGCATAACGGCCGGCATCGCCGAGGCGATCAGCGGCGCGTTTTTTCCAGACATTGCGGATGCGGTCCGTGTCGACCGGGCCAGGATTGACGCCGACCACCCGGATATTGTCCTTCAGGCTCTTGCCTCCCATAGCCCGAGTAAAAGCCATTAGCGCGGCATTGCCGGTCGTCCCGGCGACGTAGTCAAAGTCGAAGTTCTCGCCGCCATTGCCAATGTTGTTAAGAATGACGCCTCCCCCCCGTGCCGCCATGAGCCGGTAGAACACCCGTGTCATGTTGATGTAGCCGAAGACCTTGAGCTCCCAGCCGGCACGCCAAGCGGCTTCATCGACATCCCATAGGTTGCCGCCGGGGATGGCGCCTGCGTTGTTGACCAAGATGTCGGCATCGCCTGCGAATGCGGCAATGCGGTCTACCGCGCCAGCCTGCGTCAGGTCAGTTGCGAGGACTTCTACCGCAACACCTTGTTCGCGTCGCAACACTTCGGCAAGGGAATCGAGCCTGTCAGCTGAACGCGCGACCAGGCGTAGCTGGCAGCCTTGCTCTGCGAAAGCACGCGCAAGACCCGCGCCTATGCCCTTTGACGCTCCGGTAATGATGACTTTTTTGTCTTGTATTCCAAGGTCCATGATGTCTGCTGTTGCTCCCGTTGTTCTATTGCGCATGGCCGTGCCGGCCGGCCTCAGGTAGGAATCGCGGTCCTGATCTCGTCCAGCGACGTCAGGTTGTCTAGTGCCGAGATATCGCCCAAGGGCTGACTGGTGTAGACGGCCCGAATCAGGCGGCGCATGATCTTGGAGCTGCGCGTCTTGGGAAACTGCTGCACGATATGCACATTGCTCGGGCGAAACGGCTTGCCGAGGCGCTCGTCAACTTGGCGCGTAACGGCTGCCACCAGCTTGGAGCGGTCACCGTCCCACTCGCGAGACGGGATGACGAAGACCACCAGCTTCTGCCCTTTCACCGGATCATTGACGCCGATGGCCGCAGCCTCCGCGACGGCGCGCAATTCCAGCAAGACTTCCTCAACCTCCGCTGGCCCCAGCCGCTTGCCGGCAACCTTGATGGTGTCGTCGGAACGCCCGAGTAGCTGGAATGAGTTGTCACCGGTACGCTGCGCCAGGTCGCCGTGGATCCACATGCCCGGCACCGTTTGCCAGTATGACTCGAGGTAGCGCGCGTCGTCCTGCCAGAACGACTTTGTCATGCCAACGAATGGCTTGAGGATAGCCAGTTCACCAATCCGGTCGCGCACGGGCATTCCCGATGCGTCGACCACGTCAGCTTGCACGCCAGGGGAGCAGGTGTTGAATGCGCCCGGAAGTATGGTCTTCACCACCACGTTGGCCAGCAGAGCGCCGGACGCCTCGGTGCCGCCGGTGTAGTTGATGACTGGGCAGACACCACGACCAAAGTTTTTCTGGTACCAGACGAAGTGCTCCGGGTCTATGCCTTCGCCCGCAGTAATCAGCACACGCACCGTCGACAGGTCGCCAGCCAGCGCCAGTTCGGGGTTGGAGGACATGCCGCGTATCAGGGTTGGAGCAGAACCGAAATGGGTGACTTTGTGGCGCTCGACAAGGCGCGACATGCGCGACCAGTCGGGAAAGTCGGGGGCGCCGTCATAGCATACAAGGGTCGCGCCGCGCAGCAGCGCGCTCGACATCATGAGGGCACCGGCGATCCAGCCCATGTCTGCCGGGAAACACAGCACGTCGCCCGGCTTGATGTCGAAATGGATTGCCGAGTCGTGAGCGACCTTGAGCGGAAAACCGCCATGGGTATGAACGGGTCCCTTCGGTTTTCCGGTAGTACCAGAGGTGTAAATCACCATGAACGGATCATTGGCCGACATCGCGACGGAAGCAGTCAGCGGCTTGTTGCCCACACCCACACTGTTCCAGTCGATGAAGCCATCGGGCAGCGTTTCTTCCAGGCCGCGCTTCCAGATAACACGCTCAAGCTGGGGCACTTTTTGCAAAACCTCGTCGACCAGCGCGCGCGTATGCACACGTCTGCCGCGGCGCGAGAAGCCGGAGGTGGCGATTAGCAACCGCGCGCCACAGGCGGACAACCGCGACACCACCGCATCGGCGCCGAACCCGGAAAAAAGGGGTACGGCAATCGCCCCGATATAGGCTAGCGAAAGGAAAGAGAGTGTCGCCTCGATGCCACTCTCCATCAACAGGCCGACACGATCTCCGCGCGCGATACCCAGCGCGCAAAGGCCAGCGGAAAAACCTTGCACTTTTGATTTGAGTTCGGCGTAGGTGATAGATGCGGTATTGCCGTCTTCGTGTTCGCCCACGACTGCGATGCGCGTGGCCTGCGCCGGCTCGTCCGCCCAGGCCAGTACGGTGTCCACCCAGTTCAGCTGGCCGCCCACGAACCATTCGGGAAAGGCTTCGGTTCTTGATACATCGACGTAAGCTGAATAGTCGCGCTGCCATTTAATCTGGCAAAAATCGATAACCTCGCGCCAGTAAGCATCCGGTTTGTGGATCGAGAATTGGTACAAGTCTTCGTAGTTGTCAAAGCCCAGCCGGTGCATCAACGCCGTCACATTGGCATTCTTGATGTCTTCCTCCTGGGGTTGCCACACATTTGGGCTGCCGTCACTCATGTCCGTCTCCAAATCATTTCAAACCGGGCCTATGCACACCCGTCAACTGGACGCCAAGGATGCGTTAGCACCGGTCTCGCGTCAATCGGGGTTCCGACAGCGTTCCGTACAATGAACCCGTGCCGCACAGGCAAAAAAATATGCAAGCGATTTCGCTATCCAACTCGACCATCGCAGGTCATCCTAATGTACGGAACACTCCACGCTGGCGCCTTGACCCGGTGCGGCCAGCGACAGTAAGCTGACGATTGCGTTCGTACCATCATGTTGCCGCTCGGTCGCTGACTGGCAGTTCATCCCCAAGGTCGACCTGGCAGCAACCACATTGTTTTCTAACCCCGATAAAGGCCGAACATGTCCCCAACTTACGAAAAATACACCCGCCTGCTAATTGAAATGCCGGAGCCCCATATCCTGAAAGTCACAATGAACCGACCGGCGCAGCTTAATGCGGCGGACGCCACCATGCACCGGGAACTGGTGACGATCTGGAAGGACATCGACGCAGATCCCGAGGTATCGGCAGTGATCCTCACCGGTGCCGGGAAGGCCTTCTCGGCGGGCGGCGATCTTGAAATGGTGAAGGGCATGATCGACAACGTTTCAACCCGCATGACGGTGTGGAGAGAGGCGCGCGATCTGGTCTATAACATGATCAATTGCTCCAAGCCCATCGTCAGTGCAATACGCGGGCCTGCCGTTGGCGCTGGACTGGCGGCCGGTATCCTGGCGGACATTTCAATCGCGAGCCGCACCGCCAAAATCGTGGACGGTCACACAAGGCTCGGCGTTGCAGCGGGTGACCATGCTGCCATCATTTGGCCGCTGCTGTGCGGCATGGCCAAGGCCAAGTACTATTTGATGCTGTGCGAGCCGCTTTCCGGCGAAGAAGCCGAGCGTATCGGCCTGGTCTCCAAAGTGGTTGATGACGCCGATCTCGACGAAACCGCGATGAATGTGGCGCGCAAGCTGGCCAACGGTGCTCCCTCGGCCATACGCTGGACCAAGTACGCGCTCAACAACTGGTTGCGCTCAGCCGGGCCTACATTCGACGCCTCGCTGGCATTTGAAATGCTCGGCTTCGGCGGTCCCGAGGTGGTGGAGGGCTTGGCGTCGCACCGGGAAAAACGCAAACCCGAATTCAACCAGGATTCCCCGGTATAAACCGGCGCGGTGCCTGCGCAGGCCGCTACAGCGCAGCCACCAATTCCGGCACCGCGACGAACAGGTCGGCCTCCAGGCCATAGTCGGCCACACTGAAGATCGGCGCTTCGGGGTCCTTGTTGATGGCCACAATGACCTTGGAGTCCTTCATGCCGGCCAGGTGCTGGATGGCGCCACTGATGCCGGCGGCAATGTAGAGCTGGGGCGCCACGATCTTGCCGGTCTGCCCGACCTGCCAGTCGTTGGGCGCGTAGCCGGCGTCCACCGCGGCCCGGCTGGCGCCGATGGCGGCACCCAGCTTGTCGGCCAGCGGGGTCAGGATTTCGGTGAACTTCTCGGCTGAACCCAGGGCCCGTCCACCGGCCACGATGATCTTGGCCGCAGTCAGTTCCGGGCGGTCGTTCTTGGCGATCTCGCTGCCCAGGAAGGTGGCCTTGTCACTGGCTGCCAGCGCCGCCACGCTCTGCACCGCGGCGCTGCCGCCAGTGGCCGCTGCGGCGTCAAAACCGGTGGTACGTACCGTGATGATCTTGATCGCGTCGGCGCTCTGCACCGTGGCGATGGCGTTGCCGGCATAGATAGCGCGCTCGAAGGTGTCGGGGCTGTCGACCTTGGTGATGTCCGAGATCTGGCCGACATCGAGTTTGGCGGCGACGCGCGGTGCCATGTTCTTGCCCGAGGCGGTGGCCGGGAACAGGATGTGGCTGTAGCCGCTGGCAAGCGCCAGGATCTGGGCCGTCATGTTTTCGGCCAGGCCATGGGCCAGGCCGTCGCTGTCGGCGTGCAGCACCTTGGCGACACCGGCAATCTGGGCTGCTGCCGCGGCTGCCGGCGCGGCGTTGGCGCCGGCCACCAGCACATGGACGTCGCCGCCACACTGCAGCGCAGCAGTGACGGTGTTGAAGGTTGCGCCCTTGAGGGACGCGTTGTCGTGTTCGGCTATTACGAGGACTGTCATGAATCTGCTCCTGGGAAGTTGGTCATTGCGGGCTTCCAAAATTGTCATTGCGGGCTTGACCCGGGATCCATGGATTGCGGGTCAAGCCCGCAATGACAGCGACACCTGCATGCAATGACAGCATTGATTAAATTACTTTGGCTTCGTTTCTGAGTTTGGCCACCAGGGTGGCGACGTCGGGGACCTTGATGCCGGCGCTGCGCTTGGGTGGCTCGCTGACCTTGAGGGTCTTGATGCGGGGTGTCACGTCGACACCGAGGTCTTCCGGCTTGAAGACGTCCAACTGCTTCTTCTTGGCCTTCATGATGTTGGGCAGCGTCACATAGCGCGGCTCGTTCAGGCGCAAATCGGCGGTGATGACGGCTGGCAGGCTGATCAGCAGCGTCTCCAGGCCGCCGTCGACTTCGCGCGTGACCTTGAGTTTGCCGTCAACGGCTTCGACTTTGCTGGCGAAGGTGGCTTGCGGCAGATCGGCCAGCGCGGCCAGCATCTGGCCGGTCTGGTTGCAGTCGTCGTCAATGGCCTGCTTGCCCAGGATGATGATGCCGGGCTGTTCCTTGTCGACCAGGGCTTTGAGCAGTTTGGCGACCGCCAGCGGTTGCAGTTCGACCGCCGTTTCAACCAGGATGGCGCGGTCGGCGCCTATGGCCATGGCGGTGCGCAGGGTTTCCTGGCATTGGCTGACGCCGCAGGATACCGCGATGACTTCGGTGGCCACGCCTTTTTCGCGCAGGCGCACCGCTTCTTCGATGGCGATCTCGTCAAAAGGGTTCATGCTCATTTTGACGTTGGCGATATCTACACCCGTGTTGTCCGACTTGACGCGGACCTTCACGTTGTAGTCCACCACGCGCTTGACTGCGACCAGGACTTTCATAATGCTTCCATTGATTGGGTTGTTTCTTTTGATTCACTTGCCTCGGCCGCTTTAGCGGCACGGGTAAGTGGTGAAGAGCATGTCCAAGCCGCTTTCAAGTTTTTGGTCCGCAACTTGCCCAGCCATCGAGTGCGACTTCGCCCACGTTGTTGCTGGTCCAGAGCATGACTTTGCCGCTGGCATCCGGATTCAAGGCGTGGAGATGGAAGTCAGCAATATCGAAGGTCGGCCGCCTGAGGCTGAAATGGAAGCGATTGACGGCTTGCCCGGGGCAAATGCTCGATTGCAGGTACTCCAGCAGCAGGGTGGCCAGCAGCGTACCGTGCACCAGCAGGCCCGGGTACATCTCAACGTCGCGGGCATAAGGCGCGTCGTAATGGATTCGATGACCGTTGAACGTCACGGCGGAGTAGCGGAACAATTGCACCGGGTCGGGCGTGACACGTAGCGTGTGGTCGGCCGCGCGTTGGGGAACTATGGCCGCATCTGTCGCCGTCGCCCGGGCCGCAAGCTGGGCCAGGGCCTGGCGCTCAGCCTCGGTGCTGTCTGCACGGTAAACAATGTCCTGCTCTTCTTCCAGCAATATCCGGCCCTGTTCGCGGTAGACATAGCGCACCGTCACAAACACCATTTCGCCGCTGTTGCCGGTCTTGGTCTCAACCCGCAGGATGGTCGATTCTTTCTCGACGGCAGCGCCCAGCCTGAAGCTTTCTTTCCAGTCAAGCCGGCAGCCGGCCCACATGCGGCGCGGCTGTTGCACTGGTGGAAGAAATGCGCCACGCTGCGGATGGCCGTCCGGGCCGAGTTTGGACTTGCGTGCGATCTCGTTGAAGAACAGCCAATGCCAACCCGGGGGCAACTGGTCGCCCTCGCACCAGTGGTCGTTGCGATCCAGGGTAGCGGACATGCGGCGCACCAATTCCAGGTTGATGATGTCGGTGGCAAGTTCCTGTCGGTCGATCCAGTTTTTCCAATCAGTCATGTGTTGCCTTTGAAAAAATATGTTGGCGCACCCGCGCGGACTCTCTGCGCCCGACTGGCTGGTGCTGCAGCGGCGGGAGAGCGTCTTGAAGCAGCACTATCCCAAGTTGCGGACGCGAGGTCAATGCAGTGCCTGGGCGCGTTTCTCCGTACGGAATTGGCCCTCTCCATGCGCGTGCAGTCGAAGCCCTTGCGCTGGGCCGGCTTCAACCGGAGTACGGAACACGATGCCCACCTGCGTTGACCGGACATCGCTCTTTCAAGCATTCTTCAATCCAGCACGAGACGCCGGGAAGCCGCCGCCTTATTCACATCGAGAGCAGGACATTCATGTTGAACCCATCGGACCAGTACCAGGAATTGAGAGACGCCATCAGAAACCTGTCGGCCGGGTTTCCTGCTTCCTATTTCCGCGAAGTTGACGAGCGGCGCGCTTACCCTGAGGCGTTTGTAGACGCGCTGGCCAACGCCGGCTGGTTGGCCGCGCTGATTCCGCCGGAATACGGTGGCTCGGGCTTGGGGCTGGCCGAGGCCTCTGTCATCATGGAAGAGATCAACCGCTCGGGCGGCAACTCGGGCGCCTGCCACGGGCAGATGTACAACATGGGAACCCTGTTGCGACACGGCTCTGAAGCGCAAAAAAAGAAGTACCTGCCCGACATTGCCAGCGGCAAACTGCGCCTGCAGTCGATGGCGGTCACCGAGCCCACCACTGGCACCGACACGACCAAGATCAAGACGACCGCGGTCAAAAAGGGCGACCGTTATGTACTTAGTGGTCAGAAGGTTTGGATCTCGCGGGTCCAGCATTCGGACCTGATGATCGTGCTGGCGCGTACCACGCCGCTGGACCAGGTGCGCAAAAAATCAGAAGGTATGTCAATCTTCATCGTCGATCTGCGCGAAGCTGTCGGCAAGGGCCTGACGGTCAAGCCGATCCTGAACATGGTCAACCATGAAACCAACGAGCTCTTCTTCGACAACCTGGAAGTGCCGGCGGAGAACATGATCGGCGAGGAAGGGCAAGGCTTCAAGTACATCCTCACCGGCTTGAATGCGGAACGCACACTGATTGCGGCCGAATGCATCGGCGACGGCTATTGGTTCATCGAGAAGGCGGGCAAGTATGCCAACGAGCGTGTCGTGTTCGGTCGGCCGATCGGCCAGAACCAGGGCGTGCAGTTCCCGCTGGCAAGAGCCTATGTCAACCTGGAAGCGGCAAACCTGATGCGCTTCAAGGCCTGCGAACTCTACGATGCCCACCAACCTTGCGGAGCACAGGCCAACATGGCCAAGCTACTGGCTGCGGACGCCTCCTGGGAAGCGGCCAATGTCTGCCTGCAGACTCATGGCGGCTTTGGCTTCGCCTGCGAATACGACGTGGAGCGCAAGTTCCGTGAGACACGCCTGTACCAGGTGGCACCGATCTCCACCAACATGATCCTCTCCTACGTGGCAGAGCACATCCTTGAACTACCCAAGTCCTACTGAGCGCCATGCCTAGACCTCGCTCCTACCTGTTTGTGCCCGGCAACCGGCCTGAGCGTTTTGCCAAGGCACTGGCCAGCGGCGCCGATGCGGTGGTGCTGGACCTGGAAGACGCCGTGGCGTCCGACGGCAAAGACGCGGCCCGCCAGGCGGTGGCGGCATGGCTCCCCTCGGCGCCGCCGATGCATGTGCGCATCAACAGCGTCGCTACGCCATGGTTCGAGGATGACCTGCAGATGTGCTGCGAGGCTGGGGCGCACGCCATCGTCCTGCCGAAAGCCGAGCACACCGCGTATATCGGCGACATCGCTGCTCGCACCAGAGGCCGTACCAGGATTTTGCCGATGATTGAAAGTGCGTTAGGCATGTGGAACGCGATGGACCTGGCGCGCAGCGAGCACGTGGACCGCCTGGTGTTTGGTGCCATCGATTTCCAGCTTGACCTCTCCATCAGCGCGGACAACCAGGAGTTGCTGTATTTCAGGTCGCAGTTGGTACTGGTATCGCGGGTGGCTGGCTTGGCGCCGCCGGTGGACGGCGTCACCACGGCGTTTGACAACGCCGAACAACTACGCGCCGACGCCATGCGCGCAAAAAGAATGGGTTTTGCTGCCAAATGCTGCATACACCCGGCGCAAGTCCGGTCGGTCAACGCCTGTTTCGGCGTAAGTCCGGAAGAGCTGACCTGGGCCAGGCGCGTGATCGACGCGGCCGGCGCTGCACGGGGGGCTGCCATCGCGGTCGACGGCCAGATGGTGGATAAGCCGGTGCTGGCACGTGCCGAGGCAATTCTGGTCAACGCGGTCGAACAACCGGCTTGACCCCCAACAGAGCTGCACATCACTGCTGGAATCACCCTATTGAACAAGGAAACACAAAATGAAAAACACAAAAATGCTTGAAGGCAAGGTCATCGTCGTCAGCGGCGCGGGCGGCGGCATCGGGCGGGCCATTGCCCTGGCCATGGCGCGCAGCGGCGCCAAGGTCGTTGTCAACGACATTGGCGCATCCCTTTCCGGCGACGGCACGGACGCGGGGCCGGCGCAGCAAGTGGTGGAAGAAATCCGCAGCGCCGGAGGCGAAGCCGTCGCCAGCATCGACAGCGTATCGACCGCGTCGGGCGCAGAAAGCATCGTGCTAAAGGCGGTCGAGACCTTTGGTCGGATCGACTGCGTAGTCAACAATGCTGGCATCCTGCGCGACCGCATCTTCCACAAAATGAGCACGGATGATTGGGATGCCGTGCTCAAGGTGCACCTTTACGGGTCGTTCTACATGAGCAAGGCGGCGGCGCTGCATTTCAAGGAACAGGCTTCAGGTTGCTTCATCCACATGACGTCGACGTCGGGCTTGATTGGCAATTTCGGTCAGGCCAACTATTCGGCGGCCAAGCTCGGGCTGACCGCGCTGTCCAAGTCGATCGCGCTGGACATGCTGAAGTTCAACGTGCGCTCCAACTGCATCGCGCCATTTGCCTGGAGCCGGATGGTCAGCTCGGTCCCCACGGACACGCCCGAGCAGCAAGCCCGCATCGACAAGATCAAGCAGATGACGCCTGCGAAGATTGCACCTTTGGCAGTCTATCTGGCCAGCGATGGTGCACGAGACGTCAATGCACAGGTCTTCACCGTGCGCAACAACGAGATCTTCCTCATGAGTCAACCGCGCCCGCTACGTTCGGTGCACCGCTCAGAGGGCTGGACGCCGGAGTCGGTTGCGCAACATGCGATGCCGGCGCTGAAAGCATCGTTCATCCCGATGGACCGGTCTGGCGACGTGTTCACCTGGGATCCGGTCTGAACGGTCTGCCGCAAACAGGACAGATATGGCAATCGACTACTGTCGCCTGAAGGATTGGCCTTTTCCGGAGGTCAGGCAGCGCTACACGGAAAAGGATTCAATCCTTTATGCCCTTGGCCTAGGCTTTGGCATGGACCCGCTCGATGAGAGTGAGCTGCGCTTTGTCTACGAAGATCGGCTACAGGCCATGCCCACCATGGCGGTGGTACTGGGTTATCCGGGATTCTGGATGAAAGACCCGGCCACCGGGATCGACTGGAAAAAGCTGCTGCATGGTGAGCAGCGCCTGAGCCTGCACCAGCCTTTGCCGCCGACGGGAGAAGTGGTGGGGCGCACCCGCATCAAAAGCATCACAGACAAGGGCGCCGGCAAAGGCGCCATCGTCGTGGCTGAGCGCACGCTGTCTGACGCGCTGTCGGGTGCGCTGCTTGCGACGCTGGAGATCGTGACCTTCTGCCGCGGCGATGGCGGCTACAGTTCCGGCGGCCAGCCCAGCGACAGCCTGGATGTCGTGCCGGTCAACATGCCCGACCGGGCGCCCGACGCGATCTGTGACCTGCCGACACGCCCTGAACTTGCGCTGGTCTACCGTCTTTCGGCCGATCCGAACCCGCTGCATGTCGACCCGGTTGTCGCACGCGCCGCCGGCTTTGACCGTCCCATCCTGCACGGTCTGGCGAGCTACGGCCTGGCCGCTCGCGCCCTCCTCAAGACCTGGTGCAACTACCGGCCAGAGTCACTGAAAATGTTTAACCTGCGCTTTACCGCGCCAGTCTATCCCGGCGAGACCCTCCGGACGGAGATGTGGCGACAGGGCCAACAAATACGTTTCCGGGCCCGCGTGCTTGAGCGCGACCTACTTGTTCTCAACAATGGGGTGGCCGAATGCACCCATTTAACTGACCCGTAACAATGTCACTCGCAGCCAGACCACTATCCAAACGCAGCGCCTACCCCCTCCTAACAGCGGCCTGCACAGCATGAGCGCCGATGCTCTGGAGGCCTTTCGCGACAGTGCGCGCGATTTCCTCGGTCGCACCGACCAGCGCCTGCGCACGCGGCGGCTACGCGATACCTCGCCCGGTTTCGACCGGGCTGTCTGGCGTGACATGGCCGAGGCTGGCTGGCTGTCGATACTGGTTCCTGAAGACCTGGGAGGCCTGGGCTTGGGTTTGGCAGAGGTCGCCGCCATCGCCGAAGCGGCTGGCGCTGAACTGCTGCCAGAGCCCTTTGTAGGCGCCGGTGTGCAGGCGGTTGCCGCACTGTGTGCCCTGCCGGACGGTCCAACCAGATCGTGGCTGCTGGAAGACGTACTCTGCGGCAAATTGGTGGCAGGGCTCGCCTGGCAGGACCGTACCGGCCTGCTTGAGCCCGACGTGGAGGCAGCAAATAGTGCCACTTTGTCCGGCACGCAAGCCCTGGTGCTGGAAGGCACAAAGCGTTTTGTCTGCCCCGGCGCCGGCACCGACGGCTGGCTGGTTTACGCGCAGAACGGCAATCGACCGTGCTTGCTCTGGCTACCGGAGAACGCGGGCGGTGTCACCTGCACCAGTACCTGTCGCATCGACGGCTCCTCGCTGGCGACGTTGACGTTTTCCGGCACTCCGGTCGAAGCAGCGCATCTCCTGGCCAGTGGCGAGGCGGCCCGGCAGGCGTTGCGCGCGGCGAACGACATCGCACGCGTCGCCCAGGCGGCCGAATTGCTGGGGATTGCGCGGCAGACCCTGACGCTGACGCTGGCCTACATGAAGACACGCATCCAGTTCGGCAAGCCGATTGGCAGCTTCCAGGCGTTGCAGCACCGCATGGTCGATGCCTATATACAGGTTGAACTCGCCGACTCGGCGCTGGCAGCGGCGGTTGCCGGACCCGGCCATGCTTCTGTGGATGAGCTGGCCAAAATGGCCAGCCGTGCGAAAGCACGCTGCGCCGATGCCGCGCTGCAGGTGACGCAGTTGGCCATCCAGATGCATGGCGCCATCGGTTTTACCGATGAATGCGATATCGGCCTTTATTACAAGCGCGCCCTGCACTTGGCGTCCTGGCTGGGCAATGCGAGTGCACACCGGCGCCGCTATTTCTCGCTCGCCGGGCGGCCCGAGGGCGATCTGGCAACCGATAAAGCGGTAGCCGAATTTCCGCGCGACGCCGACTGGGACAACATGCCCGAGCAGGAATTTCGCCATATGGTCCGGGAATTTTTCCGACAACACTATCCCGATGACAAGCGCCATCTGCCGCGGCGTCAGCACTGGCATGAAATCAAGGACTGGTATTTCACGCTGTCGAGGCAGGGCTGGATTGCACCCGGCTGGCCCAAGCAATTTGGTGGCATGGGCCTGGGCGCCGAAAAATTGCTCGCCTTTATTGAGGAGCAGGAAAAATATGGTGTTGCCCGTACGCCCGATGCGGGCCTCACAATGGCCGGGCCGGTGTTGATCCGCTACGGCAACAAAATCCAGCAAGACTATTTTTTACCGAAAATCCTCTCGGGCGAGCATATCTGGAGCCAAGGCTATTCCGAGCCCAATGCGGGTTCCGACTTGGCAGCGCTGCGCACCGAGGCGGTGCTGGACGGTGAGCACTTTGTCGTCAATGGCCAGAAGATCTGGACCACGCTGGCGCAGGACTCGACGCACATTTTCATGCTGGTGCGCACCGATAAAACCGCGCGCAAGCAGGCTGGCATCAGCTTCCTGCTGGTCGACATCGAGTCGCCCGGAATAACCGTCCGCGTCATACGCGACATCGTCGGCCACGAGCATTTTTGTGAAGTGTTTTTCGACAACGTGCGGGTACCTGTTGTGAACCTTGTGGGCGAACTTAACCAGGGCTGGACGATTGCAAAGGCGCTGCTCGGTTTCGAGCGGATTTTCCTGGGCAGCCCCAAACAATCGCAAAATGCCCTGGCAAGCCTGCATGCGCTGGCGCAGTCTGAAGGCCTGTTTCGCGACCCGGTATTCACTGCGCAGTACGCGCGGCTGCAGCTTGATGTGGATGACCTGTCGGCTTGCTATGCACGGTTTTCAGACATTGTCAAACGCGGCGAGGCGTTGCCACCCAGCGTATCGCTGCTCAAGATCTGGGCGACGGAAACCTACCGCAACATCGGGCAGTTGCTGCGCGAGGCCGGCCAGGAAGCTGGCGGAGACTACCCCGATGAAACCCGTACTGGCGCTACCGACAACCTGCTGACTGCCTTGGTCAATTCCGCATCGGCGACGATCTACGGCGGCTCAAACGAGATTCAACGCAACATAATTTCAAAAACGGTGCTGGCCATGCCGGACTAACAGGCACCCGACCCCATCCAGAAGGAGTACATCCATGAGAAGAGCCGCGATTGTTTCCCCGCTAAGGACGCCCGTGGGCGGATTTGGCGGCACGCTACGCCCGCTGACCGCGGACCAGCTCACCGTTCATATTGTCAAGGCGCTGATAGAGCGCACGGGGGTCGACCCGACGCGCATCAATGACGTGGTGGTGTCGCAGTCCTACGCCAACAGCGATGCGCCTTGTCTGGGCCGCTATGCGGCATTGGCTGCTGGTCTGCCCATCGACGTGCCTGGCTACACCGTGGACCGGCGTTGCGGCTCCGGCCTGCAGGCGGTGATCGACGCCGCCATGATGGTGCAAACCGGCAATGCGGACCTGGTACTTGTAGCGGGCGTCGAGAGCATGAGCAATATCGAGTACTACAGCACCGATATGCGCTGGGGCGCCCGTGCCGGCTCAGTCACGCTGCATGACCGGCTGCAGCGGGGGCGTGAACGGGCGCAGCCGGTGGAGCGCTTCGGTGTGATCTCCGGTATGCCTGAAACGGCCGAAAATCTGGCCAAGGACTATGACATCTCGCGCACCGAATCCGATGCCTTCGCGCTGCGCAGCCACCAGCGAGCGGATCAGGCCTGGAATGAAGGCCGTTTTGCCGACGAAACGGTGGCGGTTCCGGTGCCACAGAAGAAAGGCGAATCGGTGCTGTTCAAGCGTGATGAAGGCATACGCGCTTCCAGCGGCATGGACGCGCTAGCAAAACTCAAACCGCTCATCAAGGGCGGTACAGTAACGGCCGGCAACTCCAGTCAGCAGAGCGATGCAGCCGCAGCCTGCTTTGTGGTCGCCGAGGATAAGCTGGCCGAACTCAAGCTCGGCCCCATGGGCTACCTTGTGGGCTGGGCCGCGGTCGGTTGCGATCCCGCTCGCATGGGCATAGGGCCGGTGCCCGCGGTACGCAAGTTGTTCCAGAAGACCGGTTTGTCCTTTGACCAAATGGATCTGGTCGAACTGAATGAAGCATTTGCTGCACAGGCGTTGGCGGTGCTCAAGGGCTGGGAATGGAACGATGCTGATCGGCTCAACGTCAATGGCTCGGGCATCTCGCTTGGGCATGCGATAGGCGCGACCGGCGTGCGGATCATGACCACCCTGCTGCACGAGTTGGGCCGGCGCAAGGGCCGCTATGGCCTGGAAACCATGTGCATTGGCGGTGGGCAGGGCATAGCCGCCATCTTTGAGCGCGCGTGACGACTTGACGTCCGGGTGAGCTTTTGATGGTTGAACTCGATCCCACTGACCTGCGTCTGGACGCACTCGTTCGCAAGAGTGACCGGGTCATGTGGGGACAGGCGGCCGCTGAACCCACCACCCTGACATCTGCCCTGATGGCGGTGCGGGCAGACATTGGTGGCTTCAACGCCTTCATCGGCATTTCGTGGTCGGATGCGGTGCAATCGGCCCACGCCGACTGCGTTTCTTTCCTGTCATATTGCGGTGGCGGCAACAACCGTGCACTGGCACGGGCCGGGGTGCTTGACATATTGCCCTGCCACTATTCTCAACTGGGCGACATGATCCGCGGCGGCCAGCTCCAGGTCGATGTGCTGATGCTGCAGCTGGCGCCGCCGGACGAAGCCGGCAACTTCAGCATGTCTCTGGCCTGCGAATATCTGGCGCCGGCCATCAACACGGCGCGGGTCGTCATTGCCGAAATCAACGACCAGGCGCCATGGTCTTTCGGCTCCCATGCTCTAACGGAACGCGACATCGACTTTGCGGTCTACACCAGCCGCCAGCCGCTGGCCCCCCCCGCACCGAAAACCCAGCCAACCGAGGTTGGCGTGGCACGCCAGGTTGCCGGCTTGATAGAAGACGGTGCAACCCTTCAATACGGCATAGGCGCTTTGCCCGAGGCCATCATGGGGCAGTTGTCTGACCGGCGCGAGCTGGGTATCCACTCTGGCGCCATCGGTGATGCGGCGGCGGCGCTGATCCGCTCCGGCGCCGTCACCAACACGCGCAAGTCCATTGATGCCGGTATCAGCATCACCGGCGTACTGATGGGCAGCGACGTCCTGAATAAACTGGTGCACCGCAACCCGCAAGTACAACTGCGCAGCACTGACTACACCCATTCGCCAGCAGTCCTGGCATCGATTGACAAGTTGGTGGCCATCAATTCGGCGGTCGAGGTTGACTTGACTGGCCAGGTCAACGCAGAAGTGGCGGGCGGTGTGTATGTCGGTGCGGTCGGCGGTGCGATGGATTTCATGCGTGGCGCAGCTGTTTCGCGGCAAGGCCTGCCCATCATCGCGCTGCCATCGCGCACCGATGGTAGAAACATCAGCCGCATCGTGGCCAGGCTGAGCGGCCCGGTCAGCACTCCCAGAAGCGACGGGCTGATCGTCGTTACGGAGCATGGTGTTGCTGACTTGCGGGGCCTTTCGCTGGCGCAGCGTATCCCGCGAATGATCGCCATCGCCCATCCCGATTCGCGCGACCTGCTGGCGCATCAAGCACGCCAGATGGGATTGGCATAGTCCCGGGTTGAACGCATCACTGTCGCCCCGGGAAGCGCGGCGAAATTCCGGGCTACAGCTGCGTGTCCACAGCGCCATCCCAAGGCCGTGAGGGGAAACCCTTGGCCAGCGCGAACCTGGATGGACCGGCTCTTGCGCAATGCCGTGCATTTCGAAGTACGGAAGGCAATGCTGTGTCGCGTTGACCATGAAATGTGACGTACGTTTAATATGCCAGCACGCATTGCAGACCGGCACGAGAAGCCCGGACGCCTCGCCATGTATGCAGGAGCAAGCTTTCTGAGTGATAACCAATCTGGAGACAACTATGTTCAAGAAAAACAGTGTTTGCAAACTGTGCGCCAGCACAGCTCTGGTGGTCTGTGCCGGCGTCATGCCGGCCACCGCCGCCGAAATCATCAAGCTCGGACTGTCCATTCCGCTGTCGGGTACGGCGGCCAATTGGGGCAAGGGCAGTGAATGGCTTTGCAATGAAGCCGCTAAAGAAATTGCCCAGGAAGGCGGCATTAAGGTGAACGGCAAGGTCTACAACTTCAGTTGTGTGGCCTACGACAACAAATACAATGCGGCGGAAGGCACCAAGGTCGCGCAGGCCCTGCTGAATCGCGACGGCATCAAGTTCATCGGCGGCAGCCTCGGCACCGCACCTGTGAAGGCGCTGCAATCGCTGTCCGAGCGCGAAGGCGCGCTGCACATGACCACCGCATGGGGTTCGAGCATCAAGGGTCCGAAATTCCCGCTGACGTTCACCATCATGAACACGCCCAACGAGATTTCGTTTCCGATGATCGGGTTTGTCAAGGAAGCCAACCCGGCCGTCAAGACGGTCGCGCTGCTCAACCCCAACGATGCCTCGGGGCAAGAGACTGAAGTGGTGGCACGCAAGGCGTGGGTCGCAGCGGGCGTCAGCGTGGTGTCAAGCGACTGGTACGACCGCGGAACGACCGAGTTCCAGCCGATCGCCTCGAAAATTGCCGCGACCAAGGCGGACGTGGTGGACCTGGGTGGCACGCCGCCGTCGGACAGTGGACTGGTTTTCAAGGAGTTGCAGGCCATCGGCTGGAAGGGCGTCAAAGTGGTTGAAGTCGGCACCGGTGCCGAGGGCGTGATTGCGGCCGGTGGCGCTGCAGCCGAAGGCGTCTACATGGGCGCTGCCGTGGTGTTTGAAGGTGCACAGGTGACCGAGAAGCAGCGCAAGCTCAACGAAGGCGGGAAGGCTGCCATTGGAGAATCGCTCAACGCCGTACAGTTGGGTTTCTATGACTCGGTCAAGGCAATCAAGGCGGCGATGGAACTGGCGCAAAGTATCGAACCCAAAGCGGTTGCCGCGGCGCTTCCCAACGTCAAGTTCAATTCCTTCTACGGCCCCAGCGGCTTTGGCGGCAAGGCTACTTACGGCTCGGTGCAGCAGATCCTGGTGCCGGTCATCGTCACTCAGATCAAGAACGGCAAGTTGACGGAAGTGCGGCGCATCGAGCCTGCCGAAATGAAAACGCGCAAGTAAGCGCGCTGGAGGAACCATGCAGACGGCATTGCAACTGGTCGTGACGGCGCTTCAGATAGGCTCCATATATGTTCTCTTCTCGCTAGGTCTGACGCTGATTTTCGGCGTGATGAAGATTGTAAATTTCGCGCACGGCCAATTCTTCACACTGTCTGCATTGTTGGTGGCTGCACTGGTACCGTGGTTTACCGCGCAGGGCTACGACATCACGCTGGCCTACTTGTTTTCGGCAAGTATCGGGGTGGTTGCTTCGGTGCTGCTTGGCATGCTGGCGTACCAGTTCGGCTTCAGGTTCTTCCAGCGTGACCTTGCCGGCTCATTCATCCTGTCGACCGGTCTGGTGCTGCTGCTGGAGGGTGCCTTCCTGCATTACTTCGGCGGCGCGGTGCGAACGGTGCCGCCGGTGATAGTCGGGAACGTGCACATCTTCGGTGTGAATCTGACGTTGCAGCGCTTGCTGCTGGGCCTGGTCGCCATCGTGGCTACCGGCGCGATGTACTGGGTGCTGTCGGCGACGCGCTTTGGCAAAGCCATCCGCGCCGTGTCAATCGACTATGAGGCAGCGATGTTGCAGGGAATTCCCTACAAGCGTATCGCTTTCCAGGGCTTTGCGGTTGCCACTTTCCTGGGCGCCGTCGCCGGAGCGTTGCTGGCGCCGATCTCAGTGATCACTACGGTGCTCGGTTCGGACTACCTCATCAAAGGGTTCATCGCCGTGATCATTGGCGGGCTCGGCAGCGTTCCGGGTGCCATCTTCGGCAGCCTTTTCATCGCCTTGATCGAGAGCATAGGCGGCTTTTACTTCGATCCGTCGGTGGCCAACCTGGCGATCTTCGTGCTCGTCATGATCGTTCTTCTGGTGAAGCCAAATGGCTTATTGGGAAGCAGGTGACCAACGTGATTAAGAACATGCTTGCGCGGCTGGCGCTGACAGTGATTGCACTGGCTGCCATCAGCCTGTTCGTGAGGGACGCCTACTCGTCCAACCTGGTGACATGGATGGCGATCGCCGCCCTGACCGCCACCAGCCTGCGTTTTGTCGCGCTGATTGGTGAACTCAACTTTGCTACGGCAGCCTTCTACGGTCTGGGTGCCTATGGCGCTGGTACGGCGGTGACTTTGCTGAACCTGCCGTTCGCCCTGGCTTTACTGGCCGGCGGAGCTGTGGCTTTGGTCGCCAGCGTGCTGTTCGGCTACGTCACTCTCAAAACCAAGGGTCCGTACTTTCTCCTGATCGGTTTTGCGTTCACCGAGGTGATGCGCATCCTTTACACGCGTTCCGATTGGCTGGGCGGCAATTCAGGTATGGTCGGCATCTTTCCGCCTTCCCTTTTCGGCACCTATTTTTCAACCTTCGCGGTATTGCTGTGCGGCGCTCTTATAGTGTCGCTGTATGCCATTGAAAGATCGGATTTTGGCAAGGTCTTTACCGCGATTCGCGACAACGACAACGTCGTCCTGTCCGTCGGCATCAACGTGCACCTGGTCAAGGTGGCATGCTTCTCCATAGGTTCTTTTGTCGCTGGTATTGCGGGTGCGTTGCACGGGTTTGCGAATAACGTCATCAGCCCGGGCGACTTCGGCTTCCTGCTCTCCACGTTCGCGTTGGCCTATATGAAGGTTGGCGGCGAAGACAGTCCCTACGGGCCGATCACTGGCGCTGTGCTGCTGGTTGGCCTCGGAAGCCTCGCCATGCGTATGGGTGCCGGTGAGCACGTGTTCTATGGCGGGGCCATCGTGCTCGCAGTCCTGCTGATGCCCAAGGGCATCGTCAGCTTGGCAAAGACTGCCGCGTCTATCGGAAAGGGCCGCAAGTCGGGCAATGCGCCACAACTTCGCACCAAGGAGGGTAAGTCGCATGGCTAATGCTGAAAACATCCTGGCCGCGACCCGTGGCCTGACGCTCCGCTTCGGTGGCCTGATAGCTGTTTCGAATCTCAGCATTGAGGTCCGCAAGGGTGAAATCCTCGGCTTGATAGGCCCCAACGGCGCTGGCAAAAGCACCACCTTTAACTTGATCAGCGGCTTTTACAAACCTTCGTCTGGCAGCCTTTTTTTTGACGGCAAGGACGTGACCGGCCAATCCCCGGTGAAGATCAGTCGTGCCGGCCTGACGCGAACATTCCAGCATGGCAGCCTGATGCTCTCCATGACGGTGCGGGACAACATCCTGATCGGTGCCATTGGCGCACTGAAGGGCTTACGCCGTCAAGAGCGCCAGACACGGGTCAATGAAACCGCGGCCATCCTCGGCCTGACGCCCTACCTGGACGAAGTTGCCGGCAATCTGCCACACGGCATCCAGCGGCTGGTCAGTATTGCGATCGCCTTTGCACCCCGACCGCGTCTGCTGTGCCTGGACGAACCGCTGACCGGGCTGAACCAGACTGAAGTCGGTACGACGTTGGAGGTTTTTGCGCGTATACGCAGCGACTTTGACTGCACCATCTTGTTGGTCGAACACAACATGAAGGCCGTCATGAAAATCTGCGACCGCATCATTGTCCTGCACCATGGGCAATTGCTGGCCACCGGAACGCCTCAGGAAGTCCGCGAAAACGACAGCGTGGTGTCGGCCTACCTTGGAAAAAGCCATGGCGCATGAATATTCGGTTGAGGTCAAGGGCATGGCAGTCAGCTATGGCATCGTGCCGGCGCTGTATGACGTGAGCCTGACCGTGCGCAGGGGGCAGATCGTCACCATCATCGGTGCCAACGGCGCGGGCAAGTCCACATTGATGAAAGCCGTGAGCGGCCTGCTTGCGCCCGCCGCTGGATCGGTGCGACTGTTTGGCGAAGAAGTGGTTGGACTGAGCGCCGACAAACTGGTCTCGCGTGGCCTGTCCCTGGTACCGGAAGGGCGCCGGCTGTTTGGCGAAATGACGGTACGCGAGAACCTGGAGTTGGGTGCCTATTCCCGCGTGGGTGTCGGCACGCTAGCGCAAGATCTCGAGCGCACGCTGGCGTATTTCCCCGCTCTGAGTGATCGTCTGGCTGCGCTGGCCGGCAGGCTCAGCGGCGGCCAGCAACAGATGTTAGCCGTTGGTCGGGCCTTGATGAGCGCACCGCGCGTGCTGCTGCTCGACGAGCCAACTATCGGTCTCGCGCCAGCCGTGGTCGACACGATCTCCGACGTGATTGCCGCCATCCGCAAGGACGGTGTCGACGTGATACTGGTCGAGCAAAACGCCGAAGTTGCGCTGGCCATTTCCGACTACGGATATGTGCTGGAGGATGGTCGCGTCGTGATGCAGGGCGATGCACAGGAGTTGGCGCGCAATGACGACGTCAAGCGTGCCTACCTTGGCATCTGAGTTGGTCCATGTTTGATCGCCTCTTCTCACCTATCCGGATCGGGGCGGTCGAGGTGCCGAACCGGATCGTTCGAACGGCGCATGCGACGGCCTTTTCGCGCGGTCCTATCAATGATGAGTTGATCGCCTATCACCTCGAGCGGGCCCGAGGTGGCGTGGGCCTGTCCATTATCGAGGGTGCATCGGTTCACCCATCGTCAACTTTCGCACTAAGCGTTCGCGATGATTCTGTCATCCCGCAATATCGGCGCCTGGTTCAGGCGATCGCTCCGACTGGAATGAAGCTTTTCCAGCAATTGTGGCACGGCGGATACACTGACCCTGCCGCGAACGGTGGGCCGCCCTGGGCGGTTTCGGCGCTACCGGGGCGCTACTCGATGGCGCCCCCGATAGCGATGTCCACTGATCAGATCGCCGAGCTGATCGATGCCTATGCCAAGGCGGCAGCGCGGGTTGAGGAGGCCGGCGTCCACGGGGTCGAGATCCTTGCAGGCAATGGATATCTTTATTCGCAGTTCCTGTCACCTGTGCTCAATCGCCGCCTGGACGAATATGGTGGCACATTTGAGAACCGCATACGGTTCTTGCTTGAAACGCTTCAGGCAATCCGATCTGCAACATCGTCGGGATTCGCGCTCGGGATCCGAATCGGCGACAGTTCCGATCAGCGCATATTGTCGTCGCAGGACGTCAACGCCGTCGCGCTCAGGGTTCAATCCGAAGGATTGATCGACTATTTGAACATCACCCATGGAGACTACTATTTTCATGTCGATCGTTATGCCGGCATGGATCAGCCAGTTGGATATCAACTGCCGTTTAGCGGGCGTATCGGCCAAGGAATCACTGTTCCCAAGATCATCATTGGACGGTACGCCACTCTTGATGATGCCGAACAAGCGCTACGTGCTGGCGATGCGGATCTCGTCAACATGGTCCGTGCCACGATCGCCGACCCGCTGCTGGTCGCAAAAGGACGAGAAGGCAGGGCATCGGAGATCCGGCCGTGCATTGGATGCAATCAGGGTTGCATTGGGGGGGTGTTCGCTGGCCGAATGTCGTGCACGGTCAATCCTGCTGTCGGCTTTGAGGCAACGCTTTCGGAAGAGAATATTGTCAAGGCCAGTAGCGCGCGGCGAGTGCTTGTGATCGGAGGCGGTCCGGCCGGCATGGAGGCGGCACGGGTCGCGTTGTTGTACGGGCATCACGTGACGCTGGCCGAAGCAGCCCCGAACCTGGGCGGAATGCTGAACCATGCCAAGCGCCTGCCAAAACTGCAGGCGATCGGCGATATCGGTATTTGGCTGGAAAGCGAGCTCTACCGTCTTGGCGCGGACGTGCGGCTATCCACCTATATGGACGCGGCCGATGTGATTGCCGAAGCGCCCGACGTCGTTGTCGTCGCGACAGGATCGCAGCCGACCGACCCGCGCGATATCCTCCAGGTCGCCGATCCGGCCACCAAGGTGACGATCTCCCCAAACGCGCGGGTGATCACCTCGTTCGACCTCTTTTCGGATCGGGGCAGCGATTTGGGAAGGTCGGCGATGGTGTTCGACGATGTCGGTCATTACGAAGCGATTGGCTGTTGCGAGGAATTGATCGGCAGAGGCCTTGAGGTGACCTACGTCACACGACACCTTATGTTCGCGCCGGCGATAGAGGTTACGGGGCGTGCGCAGGCTGCGCTCAGGCGGCTCTATTCGGCCGGTCGATTTCGCGTAGTGACGCAGGCCCAGCTGCTTTCAATCGAGGATGATCATGCCGATATCAGACCGATCTTTGGTTGTCAGTCCGAGGCCGTCCCTGCTGATACGGTGGTGATTGTGGCCTTTCGGCAAGCGCAGAACGAACTCTGGCACGCGCTGCGAGGGCGAGTTAAGCAATTGCACCTGGTTGGTGACGCCGTCTCACCGCGCGACCTGCAACCCGCGATCAGGGAGGGTCATCTCGCGGCGCGCGCGATCATGTGAATTTGATACCGATGGCCCGGAAGATATAGAGGTCTGAATCAACCTGCCGCCGATGTCAGCGATTTTGCCGCTTCGGACTTTCGGTGAACGACTTTCAGAATGGTTAAGAGAAATGGAGCAACAGATGAGTCATAGAGGTAGGTTGCAGGGCAAGGTGGCCTTCATCACGGGCGCTGGCGCGGGCATCGGTCGCGCAGCCGCGGAACGGTTCGCGGAAGAGGGCGCCAAGGTGGTGATAGCCGAAATTAGCGAAGAAAGCGGCCAGGCTGCTGCCAGTGCGGCCCGTGAGCGGGGCGCTTTAACGGGCGGTGATGCCTTCGCGATTCGTTGCGACATCAGCAACCGGCCCAGCGTCGAGGCGGCGATTACGGCTGCCATTGGGCGTTTTGGGCGCCTGGACATTCTGTACAACAACGCTGGCGGATCTACTGTGGCCGACGGCATGGTGACCGAAGCTGCCGATGAAGAGTTCTGGCGCGCGATCAAGCTGGATCTGTTTGGCACGTTTCTCTGCTGCAAGATCGCCATTCCCGAGCTCATTAAATCGGGCGGCGGTTCCATCATCAACACGGCGTCGATAGCGGCCATCAAGGCATTTCCGGGGCATGATTGTTATACCGCTGCGAAAGGCGGAGTGGCCTCTTTGACGCGCTCGATGGCGGTGGAATACGCGCCGCAAAAAATCCGCGTCAATGCGCTGGCCCCTGCGGTCACGCTGACTGAACGTGTCAAGGAGCGCATGTCGAAGCCGGGCGATGTTCACAAACTCGCCGCCAAGCATTTACTGGGTCTCGCAACCCCGCAGGAAGTCGCGGAAATGGCGCTCTACCTCGCCAGCAACGAGTCACGCGTGGTGACGGGCCAGGTCTTTTCCATAGATAGTGGTGCATCTGTTGTCTAAACAGCGGAGTCAGGTCGCCGCAGGCGATGAAAGCGATCAACGCAACGATGGTCAGCGTGCCCTCGCTGCCGTCCAGGACGCCTGGAATGCCGCGGCATTGCGCTGGGATCTTGACGCATTTGCTGCCGTCTATACCGGTGATGCACTTTTTTTTGGAGGGCGGCCGGGCCAGTCTGTGGGCCGAGACGCGGTGCGCAAGTACTTTGCCTCTTACGTTGGCGTCATTGACTCCGCCACCCTGGCCCTGGTTGATCAGCACGTGGTCCGGCTGGTACCAGGAACATTTCTTGCGCAGGGTTTTGGCCAATTGCAGTTACGCCTCTCAAGCGGGAGACTCTCGCAGACGGTGCTGCGCACCACCTTGATCGTAGTGCAGAGGAAAGGTAGATGGGAAATTCAGCAGCACCACTTCTCGGTAACGCCGGACGCGCCTCCGTTGGGTTCTGCCGGATAACGGCGGGGATCACGCAGGCCCGAGTGCGCATCCGTGTACCAGGCGCCCGTCAGCGCAACACGTGTGAAATTGTTCAAAGTACGGAACAACTTGCCTCGCCCGCTTGCCCGTCGTGATATGCATTCCATACCATCAAGTCGGACACCAGTTTGGGCGAGGCGTGGAATCACTATTCGTCGTGGCGCGACGGCGCGCGAACCAGCGCTTCGCATTGAGCACACCGCAAGTCATTGGATGGTCCGAAACCCCATCAGGACTTTCTGAAAGTCGAGTTTGGAGCAGTCGATATGAAACCTTTTGAGAACGTCGGTTTTTTAGGCCTTGGGCAAATGGGTGGCGCGATGGCAGAACGGCTCTTGGGGGCTGACTTTCGTCTGCATGTGTTCGATCCCCGTGCCACTGCAATGGAACCCTTCATCCAAAGCGGTGCGGTAGCGCACAACTCGCCGGTGTCGGTCGCCAACGCTGCCTCCGTTGTATTTGCATGTCTTCCCAGTCAGGAAATATCCCGACAGGTCGCTTTTGGACCTGAGGGAGTGGTGCACGGGTCTGCAATCCGCATCTACGCGGAAATGTCGACCATCGGGAAAGAGGCGATTGAGCAGATCGCCCTGGCGCTCATTGAAAAGAACATAGAAACCGTTGATGCGCCCATCACCGGCGGTTCGCCGGGCGCGCGTGCCGGTACGCTTGCAATGTTGGTCTCTGGTTCTCCCTTGAGCATTGAAACCATTCGCCCCCTGCTGGGCATCATCGGAAAAGACGTCTACTTCATGGGTGAGCGCCCGGGCATGGCGCAAATCATGAAACTGGTAAACAACCTGGTCATGGCCAGCAACATGATCGTTGCGTCAGAAGGGCTGGTTTTCGGTGCCAAGGCCGGACTGGACGCAGACATGATGTTGCGCGTTCTTCACGCCGGCACGGGCGCCAGCTTCGTCTCATCCGCCATTCTCAAGAATGCCATCAGCGGCGCTTTTGATTTTGGGGCTGCTCTGTCAATCATCGAAAAGGATGTGAGCGTAGGCCTTCGTGAAGCGTCCACTTTGGGCGTTGCGATGCCTGTTATCGACCAGGCGCGCACGATCTGGCATGCCGCCTATCAGGCAGGCCGGGGCGCAGAGGATTTCACCAACATCCTTAAAGCCGTTGAAGAAAGAAGTGGTACCCAGGTTCGCGGTCGTCCCGCATGACTTCGTACCGGGAGTCTCGGTCTTGATCCCTGCGAGGAAATTCTGATTCATAGACACAGAGCACCTTGCCCTCTGTCCCCGATGGATTCAGGAGAGAGTTCCCTGGCCCCGTAGCACTTGGCCGCATGGTTGCTTACCCGCGAAAAGTCCGGAGTCGTGCAACAACCACTGCGGCCAATGACTTTTCCCCTACCGAGTGGGCATTCCGGCCGGAGAAGTTACAAGTGGGGGTTGCCTGTCACTTGACTTCGCGTCCTGGACGATAGCTGGGCAGGTCGGGGTCAATCCTGCGCCAGGAAACTGCCGAATCGGTCCCGCTTTGCTGGATCGGCCGCACCACGCATTGCCACGGTCAGTATTGCTTGCGGCGGCGGCCCGAAGAAGATCCCGGAACAGCACCTACCTCGCGACTTCAGTTCAGCACCAATGCGCTGCATTCTTGAGAAAAATCAATATCACAAATTGTTCAAAGTCCACCATCCGTCCGCAGATTGCGCCACAGGAGGGGGCCAGTCAATGCTGAACGTCGATTTTCCGTCTCCAGTCCGAATGCCATGAAGCAAACCGCGAATACGAACCCAACCGTGCTGGCGCAGTGTGGCCCGGGCCCGGGGCTGTCTGACGTTTCTGCCCTCGACGTCTCGCCCCATCGAATCGATGAGCTGGTACGCCGTACCGTCGGGCTGCGGCTGCGCGAACAGGATGTCGGGGCGTTGTCGCGCTGGACCGCGCAGCGCCTGTACAAGCTGGCGCTGCCGAGTGTCCGGCATTACGGTCAATTGCTGGCCGAGGACAGCGCTGCGGGGCGCCGCGAACGCGAACTGCTGACGGTGCAGTTTTCGACCGGGGAATCCTATTTCTTCCGCGACCAGGGGCAGTTCGATCTGCTGGCCCAGACGATCCTGCCGGAACTGATGGCGCGCCGCGCCCAGGAACGCAGATTGCGTATCTGGAGCGCCGGCTGCGCCAGCGGCGAGGAGGCCTATTCGCTGGCGATGCTGGTCGACCAACTGGCGCCTCGCCTGGCCGGCTGGGAGGTGCTGATCCTGGGCACCGACATCAGCAACGCGGCGCTGGAGAATGCGCGTCGCGGCGACTACCGTGACTGGTCTTTCCGCGGGCTGGACGAGACACGCAAGCAGCGCTATTTCCGGCCGCGCGGGGATAAATACCGGATCGACGCGCAGTTGCGCGACGCCGTCAGGTTCCGGCATGGCGACCTGGTGTGGAACCGCTTTCCCGACGCACCGGCCGGACTTGAGGATTTCGATCTGATCCTGTGCCGCAACGTATTCATCTATCTTGATGCCCAGGCGGTTGCACAGATCACGGCAAAGTTCTCCGCCACGCTGGCCGACGGCGGCTATCTGCTTACCGGGCACAGTGAACTCTTTGGCCTTGACATCGCGCCGCTGCGCATGCGCCTGTTCGCGCAGTCGGTTGTATTCCAGAAATCCGCTCTGACGGCGGCCGGCGTAGGGCTGGACGCAGCGCAGACGAAGGTGACCGTGCCGCCCGTTACGCCCTTGCCACCGCGCAACACGCCGCAGGTGCCGGGTGGCGAGCCCCTGGCGGTTCCTGCAAGGGTGCCCGACGCTGCCACCGAGGACTGCGAGCAACTGCTGCAATCGGCCCGGCAGCATGCCGACCGCGGCCTGCGCGCGCAGGCTGAGCAAGACTGTCGCCAGGCGATCGCGCGCGGCGCCTTCGATCCACGGCCTTACTTTCTGCTGGCGCAACTGGCCCAGGAACGCGGCGACGCGATCACGGCGAAGACCCTGCTGAAGAAGGCGATCTACCTCGATCCGTCCTTTGTCGCGGCGTACCTGGAACTGGGCGCCTTGCACGCGCAGGCGGGCGAAGACCAGCGTGCGCGGCGCATGTTTGAAACCGCCCGCACCGCTTTGGGCAAGCTGCCGGCGCAGGCCACGGTGCTACCTTACGGCGAATCAAGTGCCGTCGATGTTCTGGCCTATGTCGAACGCCTGCTGGGGACGCCTGCCGCGGAAGCGGCCGGCGGCGTCGCGGCCCCGGCGCAACTGCAGCGCAGCGCGTGAGGTCATGGTGCAGACCTATCTCATCTTCGGCCACCGTGGCACCCGCTATGGTCTGGATGTGCGCGCCGTGCGGGAAATGGTCTGGCTGCCCGAGCTCTCGCCGATCGAAGAGCTGCCACCGTACATCGCCGGTGTCTTCAATTTGCGCGGACGGGTGGTGCCGGTGATGGACCTCGGCCTGCGCTTCGGTCGCCCGCAACAACCCTATGGCCTGAGTGACCGGGTCATCGTGCTGGAGCACGGTGATGCCAGCGTCGGCCTGATCGCCCACGAGTTGCTGGACGTCCTGACGCTAGCGCCGACTGAAATCGCCGATCCGCGCAGCTATCAAGGTGCCGGCGGCCAGGCCTGGTTCGTGCGTGGCGAGGCCAAACTGGAGGACGGTCTGGCGATGCTGCTGGACGTCGCCGCGCTGCTGCGCAGCGCCCTGCCCGAAGCGGCGCCATCGCTGGCGTCGCCGGCCGGCGCTGCCGAGCTGCCGCCACCCGGTTTCGGGGAACTGTCACCGGAGCAAGCGGCGGTGTTGCGCGCTCGCTCCCGCAGTCTGACCCTGGTACCGGGGGCCGGGGAGCGCGCCGGTCTGGAGGCGTTCGCCGTGATCCGGCTGGACCGCGAGCTGTTTGGCCTGGGGTTGGACGTGGTGCGCGAGTTTTCGCACCTGCGCAGCGTCTCGCCGCTGCCTTGCTGCCCGCCGCACATCGTCGGCAACATGAACCTGCGTGGCGACATCCTGACGCTGATCGACATCCGGCCCGCGCTGGGCATGGTGAGCAGCGCTGTGATGAGCGAAGTGGCCGTGCTGTGCATCGGCGAGTTGCGCCTGGGCTTGCAGGTGACGGAAATCGTTGACGTGGTTTACCTCACGCCGTCGGACATCGCGGCCACCCCGGTCGCCTCGGAGCGTGCCGGCAAGGCCTATTGCAGGGGAGTCGCCACCCTTGACGGCCAGGCCGTCGCGATTCTCGATCTGGAAAAGATGCTGGCCCAGCGCGCGCTACAGGTGTCGGAGGAAGTGCCATGAAATGAGCCCGCGCTGGCGGCCTGGAACGAATCAAGACTGAAGGAGGGAATGCCATGAACATCAAGATGAATTTGAGGCAGCGGATCCTGCTGGGCTACCTGGTGCCGCTGGCGCTGATGCTGGGCGTCGCCCTGGCGGTGTACTGGAGCCTGGGCACCCTGCGCCAGATCTCCGATGCGCTGGACCAGTCGCACAAGGTTGCGGAACTGGTGAAAAACGTCCACCTGGGCCTGGTCCAGATGCAGCGTTCGGCCCGCGGCTATATTCTTTTGAAGAATGACGGTTCACGAAAGAACTACCAATCGGCCCAATCGCTGCTGCGCGACGGGTTGCAACGCCTGACCGAGGAAGTGAGGGATCGGGTGCAGTTGGAGAACCTGCGCCGGCTCTCCGAGCTGAGTGGTCGGATGGAGGCCGAGGAGCAAAAATATATCGACCTGATCGATGCCGGCAAGACCTCACAGGCCTTGGCGCTCTTCCGTGACGGCAGATCCATCAGCCTGGTTGGCGAACTCGATCTCCTGGCAACTGCAATGGTAAAACGCGAAGCAGAGATTGTGGACGCGCGACACCAGGCACAAAGCGATGCCATGGCGCAGTTGATGACGATCGCGGTCGGGGCCGCGGTCTTCGCGCTGCTGTTGGCCTTGCTGATCGGCGCCTGGCTCGCCGCGCGCATCAGCCGCACCATCGGCGAAGCGATCAGCGGCATGAGCACCTCCTCCACCGAGATCGCGGCGACGGTGGACGAGCATGAGCGCACCGTGACGCAGCAGGCGGCGGCGGTGAATGAAACCACCAGCACGGTGGAGGAACTGGGCGCCTCGTCGCGTCAGTCGGCAACCCAGGCCGAATCCATGGCAGCGGCGGCCAAGCAGTCTCTCGATGCGACCCAGGAGGGCATCCAACTGGCCAACCAGGTCTCCGAGAGCATGACCGGCATGAAGCAGAAAGTGGGCTCGGTGGCGGAGCAGATTCTGCGCCTGTCGGAGCAGGCGGCGCAGATCGGCGGCATCGCCAAGGTGGTGGGCGAGCTGGCCGGCGAGACCAACATGCTGGCCCTCAACGCGGCGGTGGAAGCGGCGCGCGCGGGCGAGCACGGCAAGGGCTTTGCGGTGGTGGCGGCGGAAGTGCGCAAGCTCGCCGACCAGAGCAAGAAATCGGCCGAGCGGGCCAATGCCCTGGTGGCCGAGATCCAGAAAGCGACCAACTCGGCGGTGATGGTGACCGAGGAAGGCACGCGCACGGCGGAGCAAGTCTCGGCCATCATCGACAAGACGCTGGCCGCCTTCGGATTGATCTCCAACACCGCCAACAGTGTGGTGGTGGGCGCGCAGCAAGTGCTCCTGAACAGCCGGCAGCAGGCGGCCGCGTTGACGCAGGTGACCGAGGCCATGAAGAGCCTGGCCGCCGGCTCCACGCAGATGGCCGCCGGCACCGCCCAGACCAAGATCGGCGTGCAGAAGCTCAACGGCGTGGCGCTGGATCTGAAGGCGATGGTGTAACAACCGACCAAGCCGCCGCCGGGAGCCGCCATGATCGAAGACGCCAAGCTGCGCGAGCTGTTCAAGGCCGAAAGCCAGGAGCATCTACAGCATTTGGACGATGCCTTTTTGCGCCTGGAGAAAAACCTTACCGACCAGGCGCTGCTGGAGGAGGCATTTCGCGAGGCGCACAGCATGAAGGGCGCGGCGCGCATGCTGGGCCTGACCGCGATCCAGGCGCCGGCGCACCGCTTGGAGGACGAACTGAACGCGGCGCGGCGCGCCGCGCCGCCACTGGATGCGGCCATGCTGACGCGCATGGCGGTCGAGCTGGCCGAGATTCGCCGGCTGGCGCAGGAAGCCGTTGCCGTCGGGAGTGCGCCGGGAGCGGCCACGCTGCCGCTGCCCACCGCGTTCCCGGAATCAGTGGCCGCACGGTCTGCCAGCGCTTCGTCACCGGCGCCGTTTCGCATCGAATCGGTCCGCGTCGACACTCGAAAACTCGATGCCCTGATGACCCATGCGGGTGAACTCACGGTGACCAGGACACGGGTGGCGCGCCGCTTGGCCGAGATTGATGCGCTGCTGGTCCTGGCCGAGGAACTGGCGCGTGGCCGCGGCAACGGCGTGGCCCAGGAGCGCGTGGCGCGCATGACGCTGTCGCTGGCGCGGCTGCGCAGTGGCTCGTCGGAGGACAGCGCCCGGCTGGATTACATCGCCGGCGAACTCGAGAGCGGCATCCGCCACATCCGCTTGCTGCCGCTGTCCAATGTGTTCAGCTTGTTCCCGCGTCTGGTGCACGACCTCGGGCGGGAGCAGGGCAAAGAGGTGGAACTGGTGATCGAGGGGGAGGAAACGAACGCCGACAAACGTATTCTGGAAGAGATCAAGGACCCCTTGATGCACCTGCTGCGCAACGCGGTCGATCACGGCATCGAGTCGCCGCAGGTCAGGCAGCAGGCCGGCAAGGCGCGCGCCGGCAAGGTCCGGATCAAGGCCAGCCAGACCGCCAGCAGCATCACCATCGAGGTCAGCGACGACGGGCGCGGGCTGGACGAGGCGGCGATCAAGAGCGTTGCGCAGAAGCGCGGCCTGGCCGGCGAAGAGGCGCTTGCCGGCATGAGTTCCGCGCAAGTTCAGTCGCTCATCTTCAACCCCGGCATGTCCACGGCCGGCTTCGTGACCGACGTCTCCGGGCGTGGCGTCGGCATGGGCGTGGTGCGTGCCAACGTGGAACGTCTCAAAGGCGTGATCGAGCTTCAATCGGCGCCGGGCCAGGGCACCCGCATCAGCATCCTGTTGCCGGTCACGCTGGCCACCATGCGCGTGCTGATCGTGCAAGTCAATGGCCACCCCTATGGGCTGCCGGTCGAATGCGTGCAGGTGCTGCGCCAGGTCGAAGGCGCGCAGGTGCGTACGGTGGGGGGCCGCAACGCGGTCATGCAGCAGGGGCGGCCGGTATCCGTGGCGCGCCTCTGTGATTTGCTGGAACTGCCGTCGGCAAGCGGGCCGGACCAGGCCGGGGACGCGTCGGCGGGATCCCCTTGCGTGCTGCTTTCATTGGGCGGCGAGCCATTCGGCGTGTTGGTCGATACGCTGCTGGACGAACAGGAAGTGGTGCTGAAACCGCAAAGTGCGCTGCTCGAGCGCGTGCGCAACGTCCTTGGCGCCACCATTCTCGACAGCGGTGAGATCTGCATGGTGCTGAACCCGCAGGATTTGCTGGCCTCCCTGCGCAAGGGTGTGGCGCCGCTGGCACCGCCCCGGACCGAGGTGATGGCGACCGCGGCGGCGAAAAAGGCGATCCTGCTGGCCGAGGACAGCATCACCACGCGGACCCAGGAGGCGCGCATTTTGGAAAACGCGGGCTATGAGGTGGTCACGGCAGTCGATGGCCTGGAGGCCTGGAACCAGCTCGCCACGCGCTCTTTCGACGCCGTCGTGACCGATATCGTGATGCCCAACCTGAGCGGCCTGGCCCTGACCGAGAAGATTCGCGGCGAACCAAAATATGCCGAGCTGCCGATCATCCTGGTGACGTCGCTGGCATCGGACGAGGACAAGCGGCGCGGTCTGGAGGCCGGTGCCGACGCTTACCTCACCAAGCCGGCCTTTGATCAACAACTCTTGCTGGACTGTCTGGAACGGTTGCTCTGATGAATCTACCCCTGGCCAACTGCAACCCGCAGCAGATCCGCGTTCTGCTGGTGGACGACTCACCGATTGCCATCGAGCTGATCCGCCGAATGCTGGCCAGCGCGCCTGAAATCACGGTTGTCGGCAGTGCCGGCAACGGCGCGCAAGCACTGGCGCTGATACCGCAGCTTCGGCCGGATGTCATCTGTACCGATCTGCACATGCCGACCATGGACGGCCTGGAACTGACCCGTGAGGTGATGGCGCGCCATCCGCTTCCGATCCTGGTGCTGAGCGTTTCGGTGCAGGCCGAGCAGGAGCACAACATCTTCCGGATGCTCGAAGTCGGCGCGCTCGACATCCTGGCCAAGCCGCGCGGTGGGCTGGAATCCGACTTCGGCGTCATGGCCCTCGATCTGATTACAAAAATCAGGGTACTGGCCGGCGTCAAAGTCTTCCGCCGGCGCCGCCCGGCAGTGGCTGCGCCGGCGCAGGCCCAGCCACCCTGCCTACTGGGTCCGGTGGCAACGCCGCCGCGCATCGTTGGCATTGGCGCCTCGACCGGTGGGCCGCAGGCGCTGGAACAGGTTCTGGGACAACTGCCGGCGGACTATCCGCTGCCGCTGCTGTGCGTGCAGCACATCGCCGAAGGCTTCATGCAGGGGCTGGTCGCCTGGCTGGCGGGTTGTTGCCGGATTCGGGTCTGTAGTGCTGAAGAGGGGGTGCGGCCGCTGGCCGGAACCGCTTATTTCCCGCCCGACAACCGGCACCTGGAGATCGATGACAGTGGGGTTTTCCGCTGCTCGAGCGCACTGCCCCAGGCTGGGCACCGGCCGTCGATCGATGTTGCCTTCAGTTCCCTGGCCCGGCGTCATGGCGCTGGCGCCGCCGGTGTGCTGCTCACAGGCATGGGGCAGGATGGTGCCCAGGGGCTGCTCGATATCGCGCACGCCGGCGGCTTGACCATCGCGCAGGACGAGGCATCAAGCGTGGTGTATGGCATGCCCAAGCGTGCGCTGGAGCTCGGTGCAGTGGGGCAGGTGCTGCCACTGGAGCAAATCGGACCGGCCTTGTGCGCCCTCGCGGCGGGCGCCGGCCACCCCTGAAGGAGCCGCCAAATTGGGAGAACTAAAAAATGGAACAGAAATTGACAACGGCAGCAGTTGCCGACGATCCGGCGCCTGACCAGCAGCGCGCCACCATTCTCATTGTCGAGGACAGCCAGGTCCAGGCCGAGCTGTTGCGCCGGGCGCTCGAAGGAGCTGGCTACCAGGTGGTGACGGCCAGCAACGGCGCCGAAGGTCTGGCGCTGGCGCAGGCGAACCGTCCCGCCGCCGTGGTGAGTGACATCAACATGCCGGTGATGGACGGCTACGCCATGTGTCAGGCGATCCGCCGCGACGCCACGCTGAAAGACACCCCCATCATCCTGCTGACCATGCTGTCAGACACCGGGGATGTGATCCATGGGTTGAACGCGGGCGCCGACGCCTACCTGACCAAGCCCTATAACATTCCCTCCTTGATGGCGCGCCTGGCCTCGCTGCTGGCGTTTCCACCACCGGCGCCGCCCGTGGCGGAGCGCAGAAAAGTCGATGTGCGGCTGGATGGCGTCACGCATTGGGTCGATGCCCACGGCCCGCGCATGGTGAACCTGCTGGTCTCGACCTACGAGAACGCCGTGTTGCAGAATCGCGAGCTGACCGCGACGCAGCAGGCACTGGAAGACCTGAACCAGCAACTGGAGCACAAAGTAGCGGAGAAGACCGCGGCCATCGTTTCCTCCGAAACCCGGTATCGGCGTCTGTTCGAGGCGGCGCGGGACGGGATCCTGCTGCTCGATGCCCGAAGCGGGCAGATCGTCGACGTCAATCCCTTCATGATTGAGCTGCTGGGCTATACGCGAGAGCAGTACCTGGGCAAGAAGCTATGGGAAATCGGCCCCTTCAGGGATACCGCGGCGGCCCAAGCCGCGTTCGACGAACTGCAGAAAAACAAGTATGTGCGCTACGAAGGCTTGCCCCTGAGCACCGCCGGCGGGCGCGACATCGATGTCGAGTTTGTCAGCCACGCCTACCAGGTCAACAGCGGCGAGGTGATCCAATGCAACATCCGCGACATCACCGAACGCAAGCGGGCCGAGGCGGAACTCCAGCGGCTCAACTGGGCCCTGCGCGCCCTGGGTCAGAGCAATTCGGCGCTGGTGCATGCCGGTACCGAGAAAGAGTTGTTCCAGGTCTGCTGCGACGCCATCGCCGGCAGCGAGGGTTATCCGCTGGCCTGGATTGGCCTGGCCATTGACGATGCCGCGCACTCGGTCGAAATTGCCGCGGCCGCGGGCGTTGCGGTCGAATACATGCAAGGCTTGAAGGTGTCGTGGGACGATCAGGCGCAGGGCCGGGGACCGTCGGGCACGGCGATCCGCACCGGCGCGATGCAGGTGATCAACAATTTGGCGGACAGCCAGGCCTACGCTCCGTGGATAGCTGGCGCGCGGGGCCACCAACTGGCCGCCTGCATCGCCTTGCCGATTCGCGCCAACGGCCATGCCAGCGGCGTGCTGACGGTTTACAGCCGCGAAGTGGATGCCTTCGGTCAGCCCGAGGTCGCGCTGTTCGAGGAGCTTGCGGCCGATATCGGCTATGGCATCGCCTCGCGCCACATCATTCGCGAGCGCGACCACTTGCAACAAGAGCGCTTGCTGGGCATCGAACGCCTGAAAGACGCCTTGGTCGGGACCATCGGGGCGGTGGCGCTGACGCTGGAGAAGCGCGATCCCTACACCGCCGGTCATCAGCAGCGGGTGGCCGAATTGTGTGTGGCGATTGGCCGCAAACTCGGTCTGACGGAGGACCGCCTGCAGGGCCTGCGCCTGGGCACCACGATCCACGATATCGGCAAGATCGGCATCCCGGCCGAGATTCTGAGCCGTCCGGGAAAACTCTCGGCACTTGAATTCGAATTCATCAAGTCGCATCCCCAGGTCGGTTACGACATCCTCAGGGACGTGAAATTTCCGTGGCCCGTCATCGACATGATTCTCCAGCATCATGAGCGCATCGACGGTTCGGGCTACCCGCTCGGATTGGCCGGAAACGACATCATTTTCGAGGCGCGCATTCTGGCCGTCGCCGATGTGGTCGAGGCGATGTCCTCGCACCGCCCCTACCGTCCCGGGCGCGGGCTCGACTTGGCGCTGGCGCAGATAAGACAGGACGCCGGCAGCCAGCTCGACCCGCAGGTGGTGGACGCCTGCGAGTGCCTGTTCCGGGAGGAGGGCTTTGTGCTGGCGCCGGCCTGACGCCAGCGTGTCGCAGGGGTGTTGAACTGGCCCACATCGTCGGCGTTTGACGCCTGTCAATGCCGGTACGCCACTGGCGGCTAAGCTGTAGCCTTGTCGGTGTCTCAGCAGAATGGCTTGCGCCGTGGCCGTGCTGCGACACCGGCGGACTCACGTCAAGTGTCAAGCGTGCCCAGGCGGCAGTGAGTTCACCCTCCTTCATCGGCGCGGCGTGCGAAAGGCGATGGAATTGAATTTGCCATCGATCATGCAGACCCAGGTCCTGATCATCGGCGGCGGCGTCACCGGCACCGCGCTGGCGCGCGACCTGGCCTTGCGCGGCGTCGACTGCGTGCTGGTCGAGCAAGATGACCTCAACGCCGGCGCCTCGGGGCGCAATCACGGCCTGCTGCACAGCGGCGCGCGCTACGTCGCCGGCGACTCGGCGGCGGCGATGGAGTGCCGCGCCGAGGGCGCCATTCTCAAGCGGGTGGCGGCGCAGACGATTCAGGACACCGGCGGCTATTTCGTTGCCGTGCAAGGGGATGACGAGCGCTACGTCGCCGACTTCCCGTCGCACTGCGCTCGCTCGGGCATCACCGCGCGCGCCGTGGACGTCGCCGCGGCACGGGCCCAGGAGCCGGCGCTCTCAAAACGCACGATCGCGGTGTTCGAGGTGCCCGATGCGGCCATCGACCCGTTCCGGCTGTCCCTGGAAAGCATGGCGCAAGCCCGCAGCCTGGGCGCCCGGCTGCTGCGGCGCAGCCGCGTGGTGGGCTTCGAGCGCGAGGGGCGACGTATTTGCGCGGTCCGAGTTCAGCCGCTGGCGGGCGGGCGGGAGCTGCGGATCGAAGCCGCGCAGGTGGTCAATGCGGCGGGCGCCTGGGCGCGGGAAGTGGCGCTGCTGGCCGGCGCGGCTATCGCCATGACTTATTCCAAGGGCACGCTGCTGGTCACGCACACACGCTTGGCCAGTCGCGTGCTCAACCGCCTGCGCCGACCCGGCAATGGCGACATCCTGATGCCGGGCGGCACGGTCTCCATCGTCGGCACCACGTCGACGCGGGTCGACTCGCTGGAAGACGTTCGCCCCACGACCGCCGAGGCCGACCTGATCATCGATGAGGCCGCTCCGATGCTGCCGGCGCTGGCGACGACGCGCTTCATTCGCGCTTACGCCGGCGTGCGTCCGCTGCTGGGCGCCGCACATGCGGCGGACAGCCGTGCGGTGTCGCGCGGCTTCGCCTTGTTCGACCACCAGGAGCACGGTTTGGACAACTTCGCCACACTCACCGGCGGCAAGCTCACCACCTGCCGGCTGATGGCTGAGCGCGCCGCCGATCTGGTCTGCCGGCGCCTGGGCGTGACGCGCCCGTGCCTGACCGCCACGACGCTGTTGCCGCAGGCAGCGGAAGGTGCCTGGACCACGCCGGCTCACTCGGCGCGCGAGTGGCTGCGTGGTCACGCACCGGACGACACGCTGCTGTGCGAATGCGAAATGGTGCCGGCCAGTGCCGTCGATGCCATCCACGCCGCCTTGCGTGCGGCCGGCGACAACCCGACACTGACCGACATTGGTTTGCGCAGCCGGGTCGGCAAGGGCGCCTGCCAGGGCGGATTTTGCACCGTGCGCATGGTGGCTCACCTGTATCAAAAAGGCGATTTCCAGGCGCGCCGTGGTCTGGCCGAGATGCTTGACTTCGTCGGTGAACGCTGGCGCGGCCAGCAGGCCGTGCTGTGGGGCGAGCAACTGGCCCAGGCCGAGTTGGCGCAAGCGCTGCATTGCGGCCTGTTCGGCGAAGAGTTGCGTGAGGAAACACCGTGAGCGACGCAGCGGTCAAACGCTACGACGTCGCCGTCATCGGCGCCGGCATGGCCGGCATGGCAGCGGCCCTGTTTGCCGCACAGCGGGGCCTCTCCTGCATCCAGGTCGGCAGCGGCGGCGGCATCCTGTTCGCCAGCGGGTTGCTGGACCTGCTGGCGGTCCACCCGGTCGTGGAGCGGCGCTTGTGGCAATCGCCTTACGCCGCCCTGGCAGCCCTGGCGCGCGAGCAACCCGAGCATCCTCTGGTGCGGGTCGACTCCGTCGCGATCCGCACAGCGTTCGAGACCTTTGTGGCGGCCCTGGCCAGCGTCGGGCTGGTCTATGCCCCGCTGGAGGAGCGCAACAGCCAGTTGCTGACATCGATAGGGACGGTCAAGACCAGCTTCGGCGTGCCGCTGACCATGGTTGCCGGTGTAGCCGCGCTGGAGCGGCGGCCAGCCTGCCTGCTGGTGGATTTCCGCGGCCTGCGCGAGTTCAGCGCACGACAGATTGCAGAGACGCTGGCCCAGCGCTGGCCGGATCTGCGGCACCGGCGGATCGACTTTCCCGGTTTCGAAGCCGTGCCGGAGGTCTACGCCGTGCACCTTGCACGGGCCCTGGAAACGCGGCAAACGCGCGAGCGGACGATTGCGCTCATCAAACCGCTGCTGGGCGATGCGCGCGTGGTGGGACTGCCGGCGGTGCTGGGTCTGGCGCGCTCACGCGAGGTTCACGCGGCCTTCGAGATGGGCTTGGGCGTGCCGGTGTTCGAGATCCCGACCCTGCCGACCTCGGTGCCCGGGCTGCGGCTGCTGGGCGCACTGGAAGCGGTCGCCTCAGTCCACGGCGTGACGCGCCGCCCGCAGACCCGCGTGCGGGCGCTGACATGGGATGGCAGCAAGGCCCTACTGGACCTCGAAGGCGCTCCCGGCGGCGAACGCGTCAGCGCCAGCGCGGTGGTGTTGGCGACCGGGCGATTCAGCGGCCGCGGACTGACGGCCGATCGGCAATCTGTGCGCGAGAGCCTCCTGGGCTTGCCGGTGCAGCAACCGGCCGCGCGTGAAGCGTGGCACCAGAGTGACTTTCTGGATCCGGCGGGCCACGCCATCAACCGCGCCGGATTGAGGGTGGACGATGCCTGGCGGCCGCTGGACGCGAGCGGGCAGCCGGCTTGGACTAGACTGTTCGCGATCGGCTCCATCCTGGCGCAGCAGGACTGGATGCGTTCCAAGTGTGGCTCGGGACTGGCCATTGCCACCGCCTGGGCGGCGATCGAGCAGGTCGCGCAGCGACTGCGCGGAAACTAGTACTCAGACACAGAAATATCGAAACATGAACGCGCGTCTTCGCCCCCATGCCGTCGTTGCAAATCCTCGCCATGGCTACGGCCATGTCTGCGGTTTGCGCCTAGGCCTGAGCGCGAATCCATCACTTTCATTGTGTTCCGATACCTCTGTGTCTGAGTACCAGGCCGGCTAGCATCATGTCGCAGGCGCTTTTTCAGACCGCTCTGAACGCATCGCTGGCGCTGTGCGCGCTGGGCTTGCTGTGGCGCATGTCGGCCTGGTTGCGGCTGCGTATCGGTCCCGACGTGCAAGCGGTGACGCTGGCGCAGCGGCTGCACGCGCTGCTGCGGGGCGCTGCCGCGGCACTGTTTGGCCGACGCGTGTTTCACGTGTTCGGTGCCCTGGTCCTCGACGTGCTGCTGCAGCGTCGGCTCTGCAGGAACGACAAGTTTCGCTGGCTGGCCCACTTTCTCATCTTTGCCGGATTCATGCTCTTGCTGCTGCTGCACGCCCTGGCGGCGGTCGTGACCGTGAAGCTGTTCCCGGGCTACGAGTCGACCCGAAATCCCTATCTCTTCCTGCGCAATCTGTTCGGGGCGATGGTCGTGGTCGGTCTGGCACTGTTCCTGTTCGGATTGTGGCGCCGGCGCACGCGCTTCGCGCCGGCGCCCAAGGCTGTGGCCTTCGTTACGCTGCTGGGCTTTGTGCTGGTGACGGGCTTTCTGCTGGAAGCCGACAAGATCGCCTCACCGCAGGCTTTCTACCGCATGGCCAAGGAGTTCAACGGCAGCACCGATCCAGCGCAGCTGATGCCGCTGCGCGCCCTGTGGGCCTGCGAGTTCGGCGTGGCGTTCGACGACCTGGAGGAACCGGTCGCAGCCGACGTGATGCGACAAGGGCGCGCAATGCATGAGGCAGACTGCGCAACCTGCCACGCCAAGGCCGCCTCCGCGTTTGTCTCCTACCCGGCGGCCCGGCTGCTGGCGCCGCTGGCAGGTGTTCTTGACGAAGGTCGCGCGGATGTCTGGCTACTCTATCTCCATGTGTTCGCCTGTTTCATTGGCCTGGCGACGCTGCCGTTCACGCGCTTCTACCATGCTGTCGCTGCCCCGGCCAGCCTGCTGGTCAAGGGCGCGGCGCCGAATCGGGCGTTCTCCAGCGCCGCTAGCGCGTCGCGGCGGGCACTGACACTGGACGCTTGCGTGCGCTGCGGTATCTGCGATGCGCACTGCTCGGTGGCGCCGCTGGCACGCTATCTGAACAACCCATATCTCCTGCCCTCGCACAAGCTGATCGCCACCGGCGCGCTGGCCAGCGGCCGCTTGCTGCGCGCCGGCCGCCAAGACGAAAGCCTTCGGGTCGCCGAAGGTGCCTTCCTGTGTACCGACTGCGGACGTTGCACCAGCGACTGCCCGGTCGGGCTGGACCTGGAAGACCTGTGGCAGGCCGGCCGCGCCGACCTGGCTAGCGCCGGCCTGGCGGCGCCGGCGCAGTGGGTGCAGGCGCATACTGCCCTGGCCTGGGCCGAGTCCTTGCAGAGCGATTCCTGGCCACGCAGCTTTTTCGACCCGGATGCCTCTTGTGCGCCGCTATCCGCCGACCGCAGCAGCTTCTCGCGCTGCGTCCAGTGCCAGACCTGCACCAACGTCTGTCCGGTGGTGGCGCACAGCGCAGACCCCGCTTACGGCGTCGATCTGACCCCACAGAAGGTCATGAACCTGCTGCGACTGGGTCTGCGCGACCTCGCCCTGGGCTCGCGCATGGTCTGGGCTTGCGCCACCTGCTACCAGTGTCAGGAGCATTGCCCCGAGGGCATACGCGTGGCCGACATCATGCTCGAGCTGCGCGCGCTGGCGGTGCGGCGCCTGGGCACCGTGCGGAGCCGGAAGGCGCCGTCATGACCGCCATGAAATACGCGCTGTTCCTGGGCTGCAAGATCCCCTCGCGGCTGCCGGCCTACGCAGAGTCGACGCGCGCCGTGTTGCTACACCTGGGCGTCACGCTGGTCGATCTGGCGTTCAACTGCTGTGGCTATCCGGCCCGGGACGTCAGCCGCGACGCCTTCGTGCTGGCCGCCGCCCGCAACCTGGCTCTGGCCGAGCGCGCCGGCCTCGATCTGCTGACGCCTTGCGCCTGCTGCTTCGGCACCCTGCGCCATGCGATCATCTTCCTTCAGGAGGACGCGGCGCTGCGCTCGCGCGTGACCCAGGCGCTGGCCGCCGAGGGCCTGGCCTGGTCGGGCCAGACACAGGTCGAGCACCTCTTGCCGGTACTGGCCAAAGTGATCGGCGTCGACGCGCTGGCCGCCGCGGTGCGCGCGCCGCGCACCGGTCTGCGCGTCGCCGCCCAGTACGGCTGCCACACGCTGCGCCCCGGCAACGTGGCGCGTTTCGACAACCCGCTGGCGCCGACGAGCTTTGAAACCTTGATCCGCCTGACTGGTGCGACGCCCATCGACTGGCCCCGACGGCTGGACTGCTGCGGCGATCCGCTGCATGGGGCCAACGCCCCGCTGTCGGAGCAAATCACGCGCGCCAAGATCGCCGATGCCCTGGCGTCCGGTGCCCAAGTGATGTGCACCGCCTGCCCGCACTGCCATCTGCGCTTCGATGGGGTTCAGGCGGACGTTGCCGACCCGTCGCTTCGCACCCTGCTGTACACCCAGTTGCTGGGACTGGCGTTGGGCCTGCCAGAGAAATCCCTCGGGCTTTAGTACTCCGGATCTTTCCCGAAATGATGACCTGCCAAACCCTGTTTGGCATAGCGGGAGGATCAGGCTGGTGGGGCACTCAGCTTCGCGGCTGTCCCCCGGCCTTCGGTCTCCTCCTTTATGCCGCTGCGCTGAGTGCCCCACCGGCCTGATCTTCCAGCAGGGTTGGTATGCGAGCGGCGCAAACCACCAACGCCGCCGCCGAGGGCGCTGTAGTGGGTGGCGTAGCGAAATAAAGGAGGAGCCCAGAGGGCGGGGGACATTCGCGTAGCTACCCACTGCGGCGCCCTCGACCACACACGCCTGGGCCGCAGTTCTTGACTTGCGAAAGCAATCCGCATCAGCAGGCTCGGCTGGAATGGTGTCGTGAATTTCGGAACTCAATAGTGTGAGCAGACCCTACTTCTTCACCGAGCTGAACTACCGGAGCGGGCGACCCTTGCCCTGGGTACCTTCGGCGCGTGCCGAGAGATAGGCATAGAGATCCACAATATGGGCGTTCACGCTGGGTTCGCCTTCCCAGGCGGGCATCATGAGGCCCGGCCCCCTGCGTTGCAGGATTTCTTCGATCAAGGCGTCCAACGCCGCGCTTTCGCTTCCTGCCTGAGTCGGCGGAAGATTCCAATCGTAGCGCTTGAGCACCAGGCCAACGAACCTGCGTGCGCCCATTTGCTGGACCAGGGGCAACAGATCCGGACCGATTGCGGTTCCGGTCGCATCGGGTCCGTGACAGCTGGCGCACCGGTCCTGGAACACGCGCCACCCGGTATAGACAGAGCCCGGCGGTCTGGACCGGCGCGCGACCTCCTGAGCCGCCTGTCGATTCGCCAATTCGACACCCACCTGGCCCGCGCATCCGACCATCAGCAGGGCCGACGCGAAGACACTGCAGCACCGGACGGCGCGACCTATTGCCGACGTCCGACCGGAGGTCGGCTGCACAGAAAACATTGAAAACTTTGCCACTGTTGCCACCTATCTGAATAGTCTTTCAGGCAGCCTAATCAGATCGGTCTGGCACAGCTTGCGACTTGTCAAGCATTGCGCAAAACAGCGGGATCGATGCCAGGGCAGTAGGACTGAGGCTGACTGTCGGAACAGGTCGGCTCGAAGGCGCGGCGTCAATGGAGGACCGGTAGTTCTAAAACAGTTGATCAGGTATTGCGGTTGAATCGGTAGCTCGCCGCACAGATGACACGGGTGTTGCGTCAGCGTTGGGGTCCAAGGCGCCAGTGTCTTCGGTCTTCACCAGCGACCCGACACGCACACCCAGCAAGCGCAGGCGTTGCGTCAGCGGCACGCGTTTCAGGCACAGTCCGGCGGTGTGGCGAATGGTTTTGGCGTCGGCGATGTAGCGCTGCAGCGTCTGGTCGCGCGTCACGCCCTTGAAGTCGCTGTAGCGCAACTTGATGCCTATGGTTTTCCCGGCGTAGCCCTTGCGTTGCAGGTCATCGGCCACCTGCTGGCACAGGCGGGTGAAGATGGCACCCAGCTCGGCTTTGTCGCGCACCGCGTGCAGGTCGCAATCGAAGGTGGTTTCGCGGCTGATCGACACCGGTTCGCTCTCCAGCACCACCGGCCGCGTGTCGTGGCCATGGGCGGCGTCGAACATCCAGGCGCCGGTTTTCTGGCCGAAGTGGTCAATCAGCCAGCCCAGCTCCTGTTGCGCCAACTGGCCAATCGTCTGAATGCCCAGGCCTTGCAGTTTTTCATCCGCCTTGGGGCCAATGCCGTTGATCTTGCGACAGGCCAGCGGCCAGATCTTGTCCGCCAGATCTTCTTCATGGACGATGGAAATACCCTTCGGTTTGTTGAACTCGCTGGCCATCTTGGCCAGCAGCTTGTTGGGCGCCACGCCGACCGAGCAGGTCAGTCCGGTCTGGTCGAAGATGGCTTTCTGGATCAGCCGCGCCAGCACCCGGCCGCCCTCGCGCTGGCTGCCCGGGACGTCGGTGAAGTCGATGTAGACCTCGTCCACGCCGCGGTCTTCCATCAGCGGTGCGATCTCCAGAATGATGGCCTTGAAAGCGCGCGAGTATTTGCGGTATTCGTTGAAATCCACGGGCAGCAGAATGGCTTGCGGGCACAGCTTGGCGGCCTTCATCAGACCCAGCGCCGAACCGACGCCGAACTGGCGCGCCGCGTAGGTGGCGGTGGTGATGACGCCGCGTCCGGTGTAGTCCTTGAGCCGGGGGAAGGCGTCGAGCGCAATCCGGTGCAGGGGCACATCGCTCTGGCCCGCTTCGAGCGCCGCGTCGACCGGCCGGCGGCCGCCCCCGATCACCACTGGCAAACCTTTGAGTTGCGGGTAGCGCAGCAACTCCACCGACGCGTAGAAAGCGTCCATGTCGAGGTGGGCGATGCGGCGTATCTTTTCGCTCATGGGCCAAGGATACCGCTGATACCGGGATGTTCTGTCCCCATCTGATAGGGATCAAGACGGAGCCTCTTTAAAAAAGGTATGCTGCGATGCAGCAACCATTTTTAGCTGGAATATCGGTATGGACAAGCACTTCTTAACGCCCCTTTTCTCGCCCCGGTCAATTGCCGTATTTGCCGGCGAGGCGGATGACCCGGCGGCGCAGACTTACCAGGCACGCGCCCTGCACCAGGCACTGCGGGCGCAGCGCTTTGCCGGCAGCCTGACGTTTGTCGATATTCACGCCAGCGGCACGCTGGCCGATCTGGCCGAGGCGCAGGCCGACCTTGCCATCATTGCACTGCCGCCGGCCGAACTGGCGGCGGCGCTGGAGATTGCCGGGCGCATCAAGTGCCGCGCCGCCCTGGTCATCGCCAGCGGCATAGCGGCAGCGCAGGCCGACGAGCTGCACAAAATCGCGCAGCGCGACGGTATTCATTTGCTGGGTCCCAATTGCCTTGGTTTTCAGCGCCCGCATTTGCAGCTCAATGCCAGTATCGCCGGTGCCTTGAGCGCGCCGGGTCCGCTGGGGCTGGTCTCGCAATCGGGGGCCCTGACGGCCTCCATACTGGACTGGGCACAAAAAAATGGCGTCGGCTTCTCGACCGTGGTGTCGCTGGGTCCCAACGCCTCGGTGGACATGGCCCAGGTGCTCGATTTTTTGGCCACCGACGCGCAGACCCACAGCATCGTCGTCTACCTGGAAGGCATCAGCAACGCGCGCCGCTTCATGAGCGCCCTGCGCGCCGCCGCCAACGCGAAACCGGTGGTGGTGCTCAAGGCGGGCCGCAAGGCGGCCGGCAACCAGGCGGCGCTGACCCATTCGGGCACCATTGTCGGCAGCGACGATGTGTTCGACGCCGCCTTGCGGCGCGCCGGGGCGGTCCGGGTGCGCTCGTTTGTCGCCCTGTTCTCGGCCGCCAAATGCCTGGCCTCGCGCTACAAGGCGGTCGGCCGGCGGTTGGCCATCGTGACCAATGGCGGCGGCCCGGGTGTGCTGGCGGCCGACTGGATCAGTGAGATCAATCTGCAACTGGCCTGCCTGACCAGCGAGCAGGCGCAGGCCTTGCAGCCGCAGTTGCCGGCGCTGGCGTCGCTCAGCGACCTGATCGATGTGTCGGAGGAGGCCGGCCCGGAGCAGTTCAAGGCGGCGGTCGAAGCCGCCGGCAAGGCGCGCCAGATCGATGGCGTGCTGGTCATTTGTTCGCCCAAAGTCGGCACCGACAGCGCGGCCATTGCCAGCGTGCTGGTGGATTCAAACCGGCTGCTGGGCAAGCCTCTGTTCACCTGCCTGATGGGCGACGCCACGGTGGGCGACGCCAGGCACGTTTTGAGCGAGGCTGCCATTCCGACCTTTCGCACGCCGGAGGCGGCGGTGGGTGCTTTTGGCAATATCGCCTCGTTCTACCAAAACCAGCAATTGCTGCAACAAACGCCACCGCCGATGTCCGATCTGGCCAAACCCGACGTCGAGGGTGCCCGCATGCTGATCGAGAGCGTGCTGGCCGAGCGCCGCAAGGTGCTCACCGAGATGGAATCGAAGGCGCTGCTGGCGGCGTTTCACATCCCCGTCACGCGGACCATTCTGGCGCGCAACGTCAACGAAGCGATCATGATCGCGACCCAGCTGGGCTTTCCGGTGGCACTCAAGATCGACTCGCCCGACATCAGTCACAAGTCCGATGTGCAGGGGGTGGCGCTCAACGTGGTGAACGCGGTGGGCGTGCGCGATACCTACGTCGAGATGATGCAGACGGTGGCACGCTTGCAGCCGGAGGCGCGCATCAATGGCGTCACGGTGCAGAACATGTCGAGTCAGAAGCGCGGGCGCGAAGTCTGCATTGGCCTAGTCACCGATGAGCCGTTCGGACCGGTCATTACGTTCGGTGCCGGCGGCACCATGATCGAGCTGATCAATGACCGCGCCATGGAGTTGCCGCCCCTGAACCAGTTTCTGGCACACCGGCTGATCGCCCGCGCCCGCATCGCCGAGATGCTGGGCGAGTGGCGTGGCGCGCCGCCGATCAACATGGAGGCGCTGGAGCAGGTGCTGCTGCGGGTCTCGGAGATGGTGTGCGAGTTGCCGCAATTGCGCGAGATGGACATCAACCCGATCATCGTCGACGAAACCGGGGCGCTGGCGGTGGATGCGCGCATCGTGGTCGATGCCGCGCCGGCTGCCGCGCGCAGTTACAGTCATCTGGCGATCCTGCCTTATCCGTCGCAATACGAGCAGATCTGGCCGCTGCGCGGCGGCGGCGAATACACGGTGCGGCCAGTGCATCCGGATGACGCCAGCATGCTGCAGGAGTTTGTCCGCGATCTGTCGCCCGAGAGCCGCTACTTCCGCTTTGTTTCGAGCATGCAGGAGTTGCCACCCACCTTGCTGGCGCGCTTCACGCTGATCGACTACGACCGCGAAATGGCGCTGGTGGCGGTGTCCCGCGAGCAGGGCGTGGGCCCCGATGGCGAGGCCGTGGAGGTCGAGCGCATGCTGGGGGTGTCGCGCTACATCACCAATCCAGACCGCGCCAGCTGCGAGTTCTCGCTGGTGGTGGCGGACGACTACAAGGGCAAGGGCCTGGGCTCGCGCCTGATGCTTTCGATCATGGAGTTCGCCCGCGAAAAAGGCTTGACCCAGATCGAAGGCCTGGTGCTGGCCAACAATCCGACCATGCTCAAGCTGATGCGGGGCCTGGGCTTCGAGATCAAACCGTTTCCCGAGGATGCTGATTTCAAGCTGGTGACACAGACGTTGTAATTTTCCCCACTCATACCCCCCGCCCTCTCCCGCCCCGCCGGGCGGAAGAGGGAGCTAACAGCCCTATTTGGCCATGTCTTTGAAGGTGGGAAGTGCACGTGCCGCCGCCCGCTGAGGGAAAGGGATGAACACTATTTGCGCGGCCATGGCGCCGAGCCGATCTGAGGCCAACCACAAGCAGGTCAACGGCAAGCAGATGAAAAGTTACCGCTTCAAATTTCAGCGGTCAAAACCGTAAACAGGCACTTCACCTCTTTCACACGCGGCCACATGAGGCTCCCCTCTTCCGCCCGGCGGGGCGGGAGAGGGGCGGGGGGGAGTGAGTGGGGGAAAAAAGGAAAATAAGAAAAATGAAAAAAAGAAGAAGGAAACCTCAAGTCGGGTAACTGCCCGGCAGCAGGATGGATTTGTCCACCGTGTTGATATCGGTGCGCCCGCAAAACGCCATGGTGAGGTCCAGTTCCTTCTGGATGATCTCCAGCGCCTTGGTGACACCGGCCTGGCCCATGGCACCCAGGCCGTAGATGTAGGAGCGGCCGATGTAGGTGCCGTGGGCGCCCAGGGCGCGCGCCTTGAGCACGTCCTGGCCGCTGCGTATGCCGCCGTCCATGTGCACCTCGAACTCCTTGCCGACCGCTTGGACGATCGCTGGCAGCGCCTTGATGGAAGACTCGGCACCGTCGAGCTGGCGGCCGCCGTGGTTCGAGACGATCAGCGCGTCGGCGCCGGAGTCGACTGCCAGGCGCGCGTCTTCCACGTCCTGGATGCCTTTCAAGATCAGCTTGCCGCCCCAGCGTTTCTTGATCCACTCGACGTCGTTCCAGTTCAGCGTCGGGTCGAACTGCTTGCCCGACCACTCCGACAGCGAGCCCATGTCCTCGACGCCGCCGACGTGGCCCACGATGTTGCCGAAGCCGCGCCGTTGGGTGCCCAGCATGCCCAGACCCCAGCGCGGCTTGGTCATCATGTTGAGGATGTTGGGCAGCGTCAGCTTGGGCGGCGCGCTCAAACCATTCTTCAGATCCTTGTGGCGCTGGCCGATGATTTGCAGGTCCAGCGTCAGCACCAGGGCCGAGCAGTGGGCGGCGCGGGCGCGTTCGATCAGCCGTTCCATGAACTGGCGGTCGCGGATCACGTAGACCTGGAACCAGAACGGGTGGTTGCCGGTGCCCTCGGCCACGTCCTCGATCGAGCAGATGCTCATGGTCGAGAGCGTGAACGGCACGCCGAACGCCTTGGCGGCACGCGCCGCCAGAATCTCGCCGTCGGCGTGCTGCATGCCGGTCAGGCCGACCGGCGCCAGCGCCACCGGCATCGCCACCGGCTGCCCGATCATGGTGCTGCGCGTGCTGCGGTTGTCCATGTTGATGGCGACGCGCTGGCGCAGCTTGATGTTCTGAAAATCGGACTCGTTGGCACGGTAAGTGGTCTCGGTCCAGGAGCCGGAGTCGGCGTAGTCGTAGAACATCCGCGGCACGCGCTTCTCGGCCAGAACGCGCAGGTCTTCGATGTTGGTGATCACAGTCATGAGGGTTCCTTAATCAGTTGGAGACCGGGCTGGCCGGCGAATCGCCGAAGCACACACCCAGGTCGCGCCCGGTTTGCAGTGTGTCGCTGTCGGGCGGCACCGCCTTCATGCGCCCGGCCACTTCTTCCAGGTTGACATAGTTTACGTTGGGAAAACCGAGCGAGACCATGACGCCCGACAGGCCTTGTTCCAGCGCGCGCACGGCGGCGGCGCCAAAACGCAGGGCGGCCAGCCGGTCGAACGAGGTCGGGCTGCCGCCACGCAACAAATGGCCTAACACCACCACCCGCGCGTCCTTGCCGGTACGCAGCGCCAGATCACGGGCGACGTGTTCGCCGATCCCGCCCAGACGCTCGGCGTGGCCGATCTCGGCCGGCGCCAGCACCGCGCGCTGGCCATGGTGCGGCTGTGCGCCCTCGGCCACCACCACCAGGGAATACTGGCGCCCCTCGGCCTCGCGCTCGCGGATCTTGTGGGCCACCTGGTCCAGATCAAAAGCAATCTCCGGGATCAGAATCGCATGGGCGCCGCCGGCAATGCCGGCGTGCAGGGCGATCCAGCCGGCATAGCGCCCCATCACCTCCACCACCATCACCCGCTGATGGCTCTCGGCGGTGCTGTGCAGGCGGTCCAGGCACTCGGTGGCAAACGACACGGCGGTGTCAAAGCCGAAGGTGGTGAAGGTCTTGTCCAGATCGTTATCTATGGTCTTGGGCACCCCCACCACGCGCAAGCCCTTGCGGTGCAGCTCGTTGGCAATGGTGAGCGAGCCGTCGCCGCCCACCGCCACCAGCGCGTCTATGCCCTCGCGCTGGAAGTAGTCCACGATCTCGTCGGAGCGATCGGTCTCGCCCACGGTGCCATCGGCTCTGGCCACCGGGAAGTGAAACGGGTCGCCCTTGTTGGTGGTGCCCAGCATGGTGCCACCGAGGTGGGCGATGCCGCGCACTTGGTCGCGCGTCAGCAGGGCAACGCCGCCCTTGGGGTAGCGCTCGGGTTGCAGGATGCCGTTGTAGCCGTCCCGGATGCCGACACACTGCCAGCCGCGATTGGCCGCCGCCGTGACCGTGGCGCGGATCACCGCATTGAGGCCCGGCGCGTCACCGCCGCCGGTACAGATGGCGATACGTCGAATCGGGTTGGCCATGCGAATCTCTCTTGCTGCGCTGAAACCCAAAGGATAAGGCATAAGCCCTGCCGTGCCAGGCTGCTGGCCCGCTCAGCCCTTCTTCAGCAATCCCATCAGGGTCTTCGCGTTGCGCTGCCCCTGATCCTCGTTGTTGTTGTTGAACACCACCTGCACGGTCCTGACCCTGCTTGCCAGCTTCCGGATGTCGGTTGCCAGCGCGCCCAGTTCCGTCTCGGCGTAGTCGTAGTTGAATCGGTCCGACGCCGCCGTCAGTCCTTTCTGGTTCCAGGTCTGGCTGTTGCGCCCATGCAGGCGCACGATTGCCAGATCCGGGTGCGTCACCTCCCAAACGGCTGGCACGCTGTTGCCAAATCCCTGGGGCCCATCCACCACCACGTGCACCACCCCCAGTTCGCGCTCGAAGGCCAGCGTCTGCGCTGCGTGCTCGGCGTCGAACCAGGTCCGGTTGCGAAATTCCACCGCCACCCGGTAGCCTTGCATCCTCTGCACGCAATACGCCACGTGCGCGTGTCCCTCACGGTTTCGCAGCAGCCACGGCGGATACTGGAAATGCACCGCCTCCAGTTTGCCGGCCTGCCGCAGCGGCGCCAGTGCATCGAGAAAGCGCCGCCACAACTCATCCCGGATCGCATCCGGCAGGTCGCGGTAATAGAGCAGCTTCTTGGCGCCCAAGGCCGGCAGCGCCGCCAGCGCGAGCTGGATGTCCTTGGGCAGCACGCTCGGCGAGGTCTGGTGGCCGGTGAACAAGCGGAACGCCTTGACGTTGAAAACAAAACCGGGCGGGGTGCGCTCGGCCCAGAGCTGGGAGTTGGTCGCGCTGGGCATGGCGTAGTAGCTTGAATCGACCTCCACCATGGTGAACTGCGAGGCGTAGTAGCGCAGCCTGGCCTCGGCGCTGGACGCTTCCTTGGGGTAGAAGCGCCCGCAGCCGATCAGGCTTTTGTCAGTCCAGGAAGCGGTGCCGACCAGGATGGGCATGGGTTGTTGCCAGAATCAGTTTGCGGTGGATACTGTGTTAATGTAAGGGGTATCCACTTAGCTCCAGTAAGTACTGGATACTGGATGGATATCCAGTTAACAGCATTCTATCGAATGCTCTGAAATGTTCAAGCTTTGGGCTGGATTTTGGGTTTGGTGGGCTTTCTGCGTTTGGTGTGACTCGCCACCTGCGCATACGTCACGGGTTCTGTGGCCACGGCCTGTTGCAATAGTCTGTAGAACAGCATGCCGCGCGAACTCGATGTGCGCCGATTGAAGCGGAACACGAACTCATCCAAGTAGGCATCCAAATGTTCGGGTTGAACCGAGCCATGGTGCGTGCCCAGAATCCAGCGCTGCACAAGCGCCGCTACCCGATGCACTCCGGCCATGGACACATGGGCTGGCACGTCCGAACCGAGCATGACAATGCGCTGGTGCTCATAGCCCAGTTCACCCAACGAGCGGTAGGTGGCTGCGCCATCGGTGCGCACCTGCGCGCCAGGCTCAATGACCTCCTGCACAAATGGAATCACGTTGGATGCGCAGTCCTTGTGAATGCGACGCAGGCGGATGCGCCCGAATCCCTTGGGCTGCAATATCTCCACGGCCATGACCACCAACACCTTGGCCGTATTGCTCTTGCGCCCCGCCGGGGAGATGGGTGCTTGTCGGTCGGTGATGGCTAGAAAGGTTTCATCCACCTCGACCAGCCCCTTGAGCTGTTCGCGGCCCGGGCGCACCATGGCGTGGCGAAATCGGTGCAACATCGTCCAAGCGGTTTGGTAGCTACCCAAACCCAACACGCGTTGCAGTCCCAAAGCGCTCACGCCCTGCTTCTGATTGGTCAGATACCACGCAGCTGCCAGCCACACGCGCAGTGGCGTGCGAGTCTTGTCGAAGATGGTGCCGGCAGTTACCGAACTCTGGTGCTGGCAAGCGCGGCACATCAGCCGGGTGCGGCTGGCGCGGTAGGCCTGCGCGACAGTGCCGCAACTCGGGCAGACAAATCCATTTGCCCAGCGTAGCTTCTCAAGGTATGTAAGACACGCCTCCTCGGTGGCAAACCAATCGAGAAAATCGTTCCAGTTCTGGGGATAGTCCTTGCCGGGGATTGGCGCTACTATATGGGTTTCCATCCAGCTATTTTGCATCAACTGGAGCTAAGTGGATACCCCTTGTTAATGTACAGCGTTGTACCTTAATGCCCTATTTTCGATTGTCTGAATCCTCCCGTCATGGACACCACCGCTGCCAGCCGCATCGATCCGTTTGAGTCGCTCAATGCAGAGCAACGTTTGGCGGTGGAGCACGGCCTGGGTGAGGGCGCCAGCGATTGCCGCCCCCTGCTCATCGTCGCGGGGGCCGGCTCGGGCAAGACCAACACCCTGGCGCACCGCGTCGCCAAACTCATGCTGCAGCAGGTCGACCCCCAGCGCATGTTGTTGCTGACCTTCTCGCGCCGGGCGGCGATCGAGATGGGGCGACGTGTGGGCAGCGTGCTGAACCGGGTGTTGGGTCAGGGCGGCGCGCGACCATTGCCGTCGCTGCCGTGGTCCGGTACCTTTCACAGCATCGCCGCCCGCTTGCTGCGCGACTACGCCGAGCGCATCGGCCTGGACGAGTCCTTCACCATTCACGACCGTGGCGACTCGGAAGACTTGTTGGGTCTGGTGCGCCATGACCTGGGCTTGTCGTCGACACAAAACCGCTTCCCGCAAAAAGGCACCTGTCTGTCGATCTATTCGCGCGTGGTCAACAGCCAGGAGCCGCTGTTGCAGGTGCTGCAGCAGGTGTTCCCGTGGTGCGCGCCGTGGGAAGGAGAACTGAAGAAGCTGTTTGGCGCCTATGTTGAAGCCAAGCAGGAACAGAACGTGCTGGACTACGACGACCTGCTGCTGTTCTGGTCGGAAATGATGGCCGACGCGGAACTTGGTGCCGAGGTCGGCGCGCGTTTCGACCATGTGCTGGTGGACGAATACCAGGACACAAACCGGCTGCAGGCCGCCATCCTGTCAGGCCTCAAGCCCAGCGGGCAAGGGGTCACGGTGGTCGGCGATGACGCGCAGAGCATTTACAGTTTCCGGGGTGCCACGGTGCGCAACATCCTCGACTTCACGCAGCAGTTCAGCCAACCGGCCCGCCTGGTGGTACTGGAGCGCAACTACCGCTCCACCCAGCCGATCCTGGATGTGTCGAACGCCGTGATCGCGCAAGCCGCCGAGCGCCACGCCAAGAAGCTCTGGACCGACAAACCGGGCAGCACGCGGCCACAGCTGATCATGGTTCCGGACGAGGCCGAACAAGCGCGCTGGGTGGCGAACCGCATCCTGGAGCAGCGCGAGGGCGGGCTTGCGCTGAAGTCCCAGGCGGTGCTGTTCCGCACCTCCTCGCACAGCGCGGCACTGGAGTTGGAACTGACACGCCGCCAGATTCCGTTCGTCAAGTTTGGCGGTCTCAAGTTTCTGGAAGCCGCCCATGTCAAGGACATGCTGGCGATCCTGCGCTTTGCGCAAAATCCGCGCGGCCGCATGGCCGGGTTTCGCGTGCTGCAACTCATCCCCGGCATCGGCCCGGCCCACGCCACGCGCCTGCTCGACGCCATGGATGTCGCCGCCGACCCTTGCGCCGCAGTGGAGGTGTTTCAAGTGCCTCGGGGCGTGGCGGGCGAATGGCAGGCCTTCGTGCAGTTGTACCGCGCGCTGCGCCATCCGCAAAGCACCTGGCCGGCCGATATGGACCTGGCGAAGCGCTGGTATGGACCGCAACTGGACCGCCTTCATGACGACGCGCCGCTGCGCCGCGCCGATGTCGACAACCTGGAGCGCATGGCGGGCGCTTACGCCAGCCGCGAGCGCTTCCTGAGCGAACTGACGCTGGACCCGCCCGAAGCGACCAGCGCGCAATCCGGCCCACCGCATCTGGACGAGGACTACGTGATTCTGTCGACCATCCATTCGGCCAAAGGGCAGGAGTGGACCTCGGTGCATGTGCTCAACGTGGTGGACGGCTGCATTCCTTCGGACATGAGTACCGGATCGGCGGCAGAGATCGAGGAAGAGCGCCGCCTGCTCTACGTTGCCATGACGCGCGCCAGAGAGCACCTGCATCTGCTGGTTCCGCACCGCTTCTACGTGACCCAGCAGTCAGCCATGGGCGACCGCCACCTGTACGCATCGCGCACACGCTTTATTCCCGACGCGCTGGCGGCGCAATTCGAGACCCAGGTCTGGCCCATGGCAAATGCTGACGCAGGCTTCTCGCCCTCGGCTGGACCGGCCCGGGTGCAGGTGCGCGACCGTTCGCGCGCCGCCTGGCGCTGAACACGCCTGCGCCGACCGGCGCACTGAGCGAACAGGGTTGGCATGGTGCCACGATGGAGGCGTTGGTTTGCGTTGGCCCAAACAACTTCGCACCAACCCCGCATCAGGCCCGGTCATAATTCGATCAAACAAAAGGGGTGAAGCTTTCAAACTCCTATCGTGACCGTCTGTGCAGGCGGTTCCGTCCACGGTGGCTTATCTTGCGCGGGAGGCAAACATGGTTTCAATCTTCGGCCAAGCCGACACGACAAACGCTGATCGTCAGACGCCATGTACAGATTGACATGCCCTCACTGCGGACAGGGCGCCATGAGCCTCAGGACCAAGTTGCGGACTGGCTCAAGCAGATCTCGTCCGTGCGTGGCGTGTGGTTTGCCGGTGAGTGTTTCGTGGCCGTGGCTCGCTGGATCGATCTCCGCCCCCGCAATTTTCGGCATTGCGGCCAATCATTTGCACCTGCCATCGATCTGGTGGGAGTTTGCCGCCTTGGGGGCGGGCGTACTGGTGTCATTGGCGCTCGTGATCTATGTTGTGCCGGTGGTGAAGCGTGAATCCTGACGCGTTTGGCCTCATGAATACCAGCGCGCGCGGAGCCGTCACAGCTTCTCAAGATTTCAGCCAATTGGCTGAGACCGAGCTGCGCGAGTTGGACGCGCTGCTTGTCGCGCAAGATAGCCAAAGGTGGGATTCGTTCTATCAGGATCGCGCGAAGCCTTGCCCCTTCTTCGGCACGTTCCCGGATGAGAGCCTTGCCGAGTGGACTGGGGAGGGGCGTCTTCGGGCCGGCCGCGCCATCGATCTTGGATGCGGCAACGCTCGCAACGCCATCTTTCTGGCGCGCCATGGGTTTTCCGTCGAGGCCGTCGACTACTCTCGATCCGCCATTGACTGGGCCAAGGATCGGGTCGCAGAGGCTGGCGTAGCGGTATCGCTTGTCCACGCAAGCGTCTTCGAGCTGAACCTGACTAGGGGCAACTACGACTTCGTCTACGACTCCGGTTGCTTCCATCACATTGCACCTCACAGGCGCACCAAGTATGTCGAATTGGTGGCCCAAGCATTGAAGCCTGGTGGCTGGTTTGGCCTGACGTGCTTCCGTCCCGAGGGCGGTAGCGGCTACTCTGACGATGAGGTTTACGCCCGTCGCTCGCTCGGTGGAGGCTTGGGCTACACGCAGGAGCAACTGCGAGAGGTCTGGTCTCAAGAGCTGCAGGTTGGCGTCCTTCGTCAAATGAAGAAGCCGAGCGCGGGGAGTGGTCTGTTTGGAGAGAGTTTCCTGTGGGTACTGTTGGCGCAGAAGACGTGAGGCCGAATCCCTCATTCCAGGGGACGCACCGCGCCAAAGCAGAGTCGCGTCCTTGAATTCAAACGTTCAACCCTACGAGAGGAGGAGTCCCATGCAAGCCATCGAAACCCGCACCGTGGTACGGGCTCGCTCTGGGGGAGGTTGGCCTCTACCTTGGTGCCTGGCGTGAGCGTGCGGCCTGACTGCAGCGTGACGCGTTATGAATTCGTCCCATAATCACCGTCAGTACATGACCCGCCCCTTCTGCGATGCCAAGCCTGAGCAGGAAGTCATGGCGGTCGAGTTCCTTTATCTTTCCCGATCACCCGCAGGAGATGCCCATGATGCCGACCCCGATTGAACACTGGCACCAGATCGTCAAGTCGCGCGATCTGGCGGCGCTGAAGGCTTTGCTGGCGGACGACGTGGTGTTTGAATCGCCCGTGGTGCACACGCCGCAAGCCGGCAAAGCCATCACCACCAAATACCTGCAGGCGGCGATGCAGGTACTGGGCAATGACAGCTTTCGCTATCTCAACCAGTGGTACGGCCCCAGCTCCGCCGTGCTGGAATTCCAGAGCAGCTGCGAAGGCATCGTGATCAACGGCGTCGACATGATCAGCTGGAATGTCGCCGGCCAGATCACGCATTTCAAAGTCATGGTGCGCCCGCTCAAGGCGGTCAACAAGCTGCACGAGCTGATGGGGCGCCTGCTTTTGGGTGCGGCTCAAAACGGTACTTGAGTTCGGCGGTCGTCTCGCCGGCGCCGTCGGTCTAGGTACAGGGGCGGCAGCTCCTGATGCTTGGCCCGAGCATGGGCGACTATCCCGCGAGGATTCTCTTGGCTGTTTGTCGGGTGTTTTTCAACACGAACGCCCTGAGGCGCAAAGCCAGCGTTCTGGCACCCGGTGAAAGCGCCTGTTGCACCGAGCCGATGGCCGCCTCGATGGCGCCCGGAATCCGCTTGGCCATGTCTTCGGCAACGCCCAGCGCAAAGGCCGGGCGGATGGCCATCTCCTTCGCCATCTGTTGCACATGCATGCGGGTGATGGCGCCCGGCAAGACTTCGCCGCCGATGGTGAAAGCAAATTCCGGCGACAAACCGGGATAGATGCGGGTGCACATCAGATCGTAAAACGGGGCCAGCCGAACACCCTGGCCGGGGTCGCGGTAGAGCGACAGGTTTTTCGCGTGGCCGTCGTTGTTTCCGGTGTAGAGGTTGAAGAACAGCCAGCCCAACAAATGCTTCAGGTCGACCGCTGGCGCCGCGCTGTACTTTCGAATCAGTTGTGCGCATTGGATCAGGCCGGGGCCACCCTCTTTTTCGTACTTCCGGTCCGAGGCGATGCCGCTGAGCTGGCACAAGTCGTATTGCAGGATGCGGCTCAGCCCGCCATCCGGACGCAGCGTCCGGTCAAAGCGTTTGACCACGCAGGCCTGCGTATGGGGTTCGTAAAACACCTCTGCCGTTGGTAGGCCGCATTGGCCGGCAGCGCGCATGACGATGGCCTCGTTGGTCGCTGAGTGCCACACCTTGGCCAGCCGTTTGATGTCGGGCTTGAGGATGTGGGTCGAAGGGGAGGCGCCTTGTGGCAGTTGCGGCAGGCCGTCGGCAAAAAGGGCGATGGCGGCTTTATCCTGCGCGCCGGACAGGGAGATGCGGGCTTGCCGGCCCTGGAGATCGGCGGCCGCGGCGGTGGGCTGACCGAGGAGCGCGGCCAGTGCCTTCCAACTGGTGGATTGGTACGACGGCGGCTCGGGTCGCTGGCCGGCCGGCAGGATGACAAAGCCGCCGGCGGTGTCGCCCGCCACCTCGCGCAGCAGGGCAAACAAGGTGGAGGCTTTCTTGCTGCTCGAAATGAAGCTGCGCAACTCGCCTTCGGGCAGCAGATTCTCAAAGAATGCCGTCACCGCGGCGCCGTCCAGCGGGCCTGCGGCGAGCGCGATGGCGGCGATTTGCGCCGGCTCCGGGCGGGTCAACCACGGGGCCGAATAGGTGAACGATAAAGGCGTGCTGTCATGGATGGAACCCACCAGCTCGTTACCGAAAAAGACATTCAGCATCATCGGCTTGCTCCTGCCTTGGGCCGGATCACGACTTCCAGACCCAGCAAGTCCAGCACATCCAGCACTTTTTGCAACTGTACCGTGGGCTTGCCCTGCTCAAGCTCGACGATGAAGCGGTTGCCGGTATTGCCGAGTCCGGCCAGCTCAAGCTGCTTGAGCGCAAGCAAGCGCCGGCGCTCGCGCACGATGTCGCCCAGCGTCACGCTGGATCGGACAGTGCTTTCGGTGAGAGGAGCAAAATTACCGATCGGGGTGTTTTCAGGCTTGGAGTGCATGATTCTCACGAAAATTACCGCTCAGTAATTTTAAGCTCGGCTACCAGCGTTTGACAAGTGAAAATTACCTAGCGGTAATGTTTTTCACAAATCACTTCACCGCCTCCACCTTGATCCGTGCATGGGGCACTTCGCCAAACATCTCCGGTGCGTACAGCGCTTCCACGCGCGAGGGTGGCAGCGAGAACTCGTCCATGTTGTTGAGCCGGGCTCCTCAAAGCCTGTACAAGCGTTTTTGCCGGATCCGGTCGAAGATCACGGCAATGATCAGCAGCGCGCCGAGCACGACAATTTGCAGGTAGGAGCCGATCTGCGCCAGGTTCATGCCGTTTTGCACCAGGCCGATAAAGATAGCGCCCAGCACCACGTTTTCCAGCCGTCCGATACCGCCGCGCAACGAGACGCCGCCGATGACGCAGGCGGCAATCGACTCCAGCGCCATCGAGCCGCCCAGGTTGGCATCGCCCGACGCCGTCCTGGCCGTCAGCAACAAACCCGAGACCGCGGCGATCAGGGCGCACAAGACGTAGGCGCTGATGAGCACCGGCTTGACCCGGATGCCTGAGAGCAAAGCGGCTTTCGGATTGCTGCCAACGGCGTACAGATGGCGGCCCCAGGCCGAGTAGTTCAACAGCACAAACATCAGCGCCAGAATCAGCAGCGTCACCAGAATGGGCACCGGGACGCCCAGCAGCACGCCAAAACCGAAAACATCGCCCAGTGCGTCGGGCAGGTTCGACACCGGAACGCCGGCTGTCAAAAACAAGGCGATGCCAAAGCCGATCGACTGCACGCCCAGCGTCATGATGAAAGGGGAGACGCCGAAGATGGCGACGCCGGCGCCGTTGACCAGGCCAATCAGCATGGCGGCCGCCAGACCGGCCAGACAGCCCAGCGTGATGACCAGCCCGATGGCGTCGGGAAAGCTCAGGCTCAAAGCGCCCATGGTCAAGGCCGAGACGACCGACGAGACCGCCACGATGGTGCCCACCGACAGGTCGAAACCACCCGAAATCAGCGCCAGCATCTGGCCCAGCGAGACCAGCACCAGGTAGACCGACTGGCGAAACAGATTGACCAGGTTCTCGGCCGTCAGAAAGCGCGACGACATCAGACTGAAGGCGACGACGGCGATCACCAGCAAAAACGGCATGACGCCCCAATGCAAAAATACCTTCAGCAGCCAGTCGCGCGGCGAAGACCGCTGCGCTGAGCGTGGATTGTTCTCAGGATCGTTTGAACTCATTCTGAATTACCCTGGTTGTCTTGGTGGCTTAGAAGAAATGGCGCAGCACGGCTGCTTCGGAGAGTTGGCTGCGCTCGATTTCAGCGGCGATGCGGCCCGAGCGCATGACGTAGGCGCGGTGTGACAGGTGCAGGATTTCAGGCAGGTCGGACGAGATCAGGACCACCGCGGCGCCGCCTTCGCACAACTCCTTGATCAGGTAATAAATGGCGCTGCGGGTGCCGACATCGACGCCCACCGTCGGCTCGTCAAGAATGTAGAGCTTGATGGAGCGCGTCAAACCGCGGCCGAACAAGACTTTTTGCTGATTGCCGCCGGACAGCAGCGCCGTCGCGCGGGACATGTTGGAGGCATGGATATCGACCCGCCGGCCGATCTCGCGGGTCACCGTCCGCTCGGCCGAAAGCGACAGAAAGCCGGACCGGAAATGGATCGGCCGCTGCGTCAAGGCATTGAGCGAGATGTTGTCGGCGGAGCTGGCCGACAGCATCAAGCCCTCTTCGCGCCGGTCCGGCGGCAGGTAGAAAACACCGGCATCGAGCATGCGCCGGGGGGTCGGCTTCTTGATGATTTGGCCATCCAGCTTGACGGTGCCCGATTTCATCGGCTCGATGCCGAACACCATGCGCAGCAAATCCGATTTGCCGCAGCCGACCAGGCCGGCCACGCCCACCACTTCGCCTTCACGGGCCAGGAAGTGATCCACCGCAACGCCGCCGAGACTGCGCATGTCGGACAGTTCCAGGATATTGCGGCCCGGCTTGGCGGCAATCACGGGATAGATTTTTTCCACCGCGCGTCCGGCCATCATTTCAATCAGTTTGGCCTCGGTGGTGCTGGCGGCGTCCACCACACCAATGTGCTTGCCGTCGCGCAGCACGGTGACGCGATCCGCCAGGCGCTTGATTTCCTGAATCCGGTGCGTGATGTAAATGATGCCCACGCCTTGCTGCTTCAGGCTGCGTACGGTGGCGAACAACTGCTCGCTCTCGCGCTCCGTCAGCGATGCCGTCGGCTCGTCCAGGATCAGCACCGACAACTTGGCGCGCAGCGCTTTGGCGATCTCCACCATCTGCTGCTCGGCGCGCGACAGCGTGGCAACCACGCGCCGTGGATCGATCTCGAAGTTCAGCCGTTGCAGCAAGGCCTTGGCATGACGCGACATGGCCGACAACTGCAGCAGGCCAAAGCGCTGGTGCAGGCGCTCTTCGCCCAGACACAAATTCTGTTCCACCGTGAGGTGCGGCGCCAGGGAGAATTCCTGAAATACCGCGCTGATACCTTGTCGCCGGGCATCGGCGACCGAGGAAAAGCGCAGCTCCTCGCCGTGCATCCGGAGGGTTCCGCGGTCTTGCGGTTGCGCGCCGGCAATGATGGAAATCAGGGTCGACTTGCCGGCCCCGTTTTCGCCGAACAAGGCGTGCACCTCGCCGCCGCGCAGTTCGAAATCGACGCCATCGAGTGCGCGCACGCCAGGGAACTCCTTGGACAGGCCGCTGATGGACAACAAGACATCACTCATCGCGCTGACCTGCGGTTCGAACAAAGTCGTATCACCCGAACCGCAGGCTTGCATCATTTGACTTCAAACAAGGGCTTGAATGCGGCCGGTGGCAGCACGTCGTCGCGGCGGATTTGCTTCAGGTTGGCTTTGTCGATGGTGACGATCTTGGGCCCCACGTGCTTGATCAAATCCTTGCCTTCCAGCGCACGCACCGCCTGGTCGACGGCCATGCGGCCCTGGATCACCATGGCGTCGGCGGGCGAGGCCATGATGGTGCCTTTCTCGATGCCGGCGTAGACATCGGGCGTCAAATAGAACGACACCAGTTGCACCTTGTCCTTGATGTTGCGGGCACGCACGATGCCCTGGCTCACCTCGGCGGTGACGGCGGTGCCGGCGATGTAGCGGATTGCCGGGTTGGACTGCAAGGCGTCTTCCACCAACTTGGCCTGGGCTTCCTTGCCGGTGTCGCCATACATGGGCGCCATCACCTCCAGCGAGCTACCCTTGACGGCTTCGGTAAAGCCCTTGTTGGCAGCTTCGACCCAGCCCGCGCCAGCCGGTCCGGGGAACCAGGCGACCACCGCCTTGGCGCCGCCAGCCGGGTGCTTCTTGGCCAGATAGGCGCCTGCTTCCTGCCCCATGGTGTAGAAAGAGACCAGCGATTTGGCGGTCAGGTCGGGCGAGTTGATGCCGTTGACCAGGTCGACCACCGGGATGTTCTTGGCCTTCAGCGACTTCACCAGATTGACCAAGCCATCGGCGGAGATGCCGCCAATCACGGCCGCCTGGCCACCGCCGGCGACGCAGTCTTCGATCTGTGAAATTTGCTTGTTCAGATTGGTGTAACCACCGGCTTCCAGCACCTGGGCCGAGACGCCCAGACGCTTGGCTTCCTCAACCACGCCGTAGTCGACACCCAGCCAGTAGGCATCTTTCATGTGCGGAAACGAGACGCACAGCTTCCACTTCTTCGACGCCTTGGGCAGTGGGCTGTAGTTGATGGCTTTCTTGGTACCGGTGTCGGAGAACGCCGGTTCGGTCTGCTCGGCCGCGTAGGGGTACCAATTGGCTGCCGAGGCCGCGAAGGAAGCGGACAGCAAAACGCCGGCCAGCAGGGTGGGTGCGTAGATTTTTTTCATGAAGTCTCCAAGGATAAAAAGTCAAGGTTGAAAAAACTTCGCACCAGTGCGAAGGAGGGGGAAACATGCGGAACTCATGGCATCAAGGCGGCGCGCAGTGCCGCCAAGCGCTGGTTGCGCTCGACGCGCGCACGCAAGGCCTGGGCCATGTCGACGGCGACGAATTGGGTGTGGAAATTGGGCTGCAGCTGCGCCACCACGTCCATGTCGGCGCTGATGACGGTGCCTATCATGGCGTAGCCACCGCCGGAGACGGCATCGCGGTGCAGGATGATGGGCTCCAGGCCACCGGGCACCTGAATCGAGCCGATCGGATAGCCGGCATCGACAATGTTGGAAGGGTCGGAACCGGCGCCGAACGGGCGCTCGCGCGCTTCGAATTCCAGCGGCCGGCCGTGCTTGAAGCGGTAGCCGATGCGGTCCGCTTCCGGGCCGACGCGCCAACTGTCTTCAAAGAAAGTCTGGCCGGAGGCCTCGGTCAGCCAGTGAAAATACAAGCCCGGGAGCACCCGCACCTGCACCTGCTTGGGCAGAGCCTGCTTCAAATGTTCCGGCAGCTTCCTGCCGACAGGCACGGGCCTCGGCGCCGGCCCCACCGCCAGCACATCGCCGGCCTGCAGTTTTCTGCCGCAAAAACCGCCGATGGCGCCCAGGGCGTAGGTGGAGCGGCTGCCCAGCACTTCCGGCACATCGATGCCGCCGGCCACCGCCAGGTAGCTGCGCACGCCGCCTTTGAGAAAGTCGAAACTGAGCACGCTGCCGGCCTTGACGGCGACCACCTGGTTGTCGGGTATAGAAACGCCGTCAAGCTTGGCCGGCATGTGGGCGCCGGTCAGCGCGATGCTGGCGTCCTGCGTGAACTCGAGTTTCGGCCCCAGCATGGTCATCTCCAGCGTGGCCGCGTCCTCGGGATTGCCCACCAGCAGATTGGCGGCGCGAAAAGAGTACTGGTCCAGCGCCCCCGAGAGCGGAATGCCCAGGTGGTAATAGCCGGTGCGGCCGGCATCCTGCACGGTGGTCGCAAGTCCGGGTTGCAATACCTTAATTGCCATACAAAGCCTCCGTTAATTGCTGGTTGTAGGTGATGGGACTTTTCAGGAAGTCCTGCAGCGAAAATTTCACTTCACGGATGCGCAGGTCGAAGCTGCCGTCCTGCACTTGTGCCAGCGCGGCGTCGTACTCGGCGCGGTTCAGGGGCTTGAACTTGACGATGTCGCCCGGGCGGAAGAACACCATGAAGTCCTTCACGTAGGGCAGGCTTTGCTGCGGATCGAAGATCGGCGCCGGCGTGATGCCGAACATCTGATAGCCGCCGGCACCGCGCACCGAGTAGATGCAGCCGAAGCAGCCGCCGTGACCGATGGTGTGCTTGGGCGTGTCGGTGCGCGGCCTCAGGTATTTGGGAACCTGGATCTGTTTTTCACGCTCGACCATCTGGAACATGAAAGGCAGGCCGGCGACAAAGCCCACCATGGAGACGAACCAGGGCGATGCGGCATGCGCCGCGATGAAGGCATCGACATCGGCATAGCCGTTGATGCGGGCGCCATATTCGAGGTCGGTCGAGGTCGGATCCTGGTGCCGTTCACGAAAGCGCTGCAGGGTCTCATTAGTCCAGGGGTCGTTGTAGAGGACCGGGATTTCGATGATGCGGGTATCGAGCTCCAGGGCGCCGTCGCCCAGCTCGACCTCTATCGATTTCAGGATCTCCAGCAAGTCGTCGGGCGCTATTCTGTCGGGATCGAAACGCACCTGGTAGGCGGCATTGGCCGGGCAGATTTCGGTGACCCCGGAGATCTTGCGCTGCGCAATGGCATTGGTGATGGACATGCCTTTGAAGAAGGCTTCCAGCGACATGTCGTGGTTGAGCTCCACGAAAATGTGTTCGTCGCCGCCAAACGAATATCTTGCAGGTGGGAGTGGCATGGTGTTCCTTTGAAAAGGCTTGAAGGAGGGTTAAGCCGCCGGCTCGGCGATGGCTTCGGATGCGGCTGCCAGGGCTTTGGCTGCGGCACGGTCCGCCATCCAGAGCTCCAGGTAGCCGGTGTGAAATTGACCGGCCTTGACCGCCGGGTCGGCCAGCAACTCCTGGTGCAGCGCAATGGTCGAGTGCACGCCCTCGATGCTGGTTTCGGCCAGGGCGCGTTGCATGCGTTGCAAGGCGGCGGGCCGGTCTTCGTCCCAGACCGTCAACTTGGCCAGCAGCGAGTCGTAAAACGGCGGGATGGTGTAGCCAGCGTAGACGTGGGTGTCGACCCGCACGCCGGGTCCGCCGGGCCAGCGCAAGGCGCTCAGCTTGCCGGGATTCGGCATGAAGTTGCGCTCCGGGTCTTCGGCGTTCAGGCGGCACTCGATGGCCACGCCCTTGAGCACGATCTGCGCCTGTTGCAGCCGCAAGGGCTGGCCCATCGCAATGCGCAGCATTTCGCGCACCAGATCGACGCCGGTCACCCATTCGCTGACCGGGTGCTCCACCTGGATGCGGGTGTTCATCTCGATGAAGAAGAACTCGCCGCTGTCGTCGTCGTACAAAAACTCCAGGGTGCCGGCGCCGCTGTAGCCGACCGCGCTGGCCAGACGCACGGCGGACGCGCACAAGGCATCGCGCTTGGCTGGCGAGAGGGCCGGTGACGGCGCTTCCTCGACAATTTTTTGCCGTCTTCTTTGCAGCGAGCATTCGCGTTCAAAGCAATGCACCACCCGCTGGCCGTCGCCCAGCACCTGCACCTCGATATGGCGCGCCTTGGCGATAAAGCGCTCCAGGTAAACCGCGCCGTCGCCAAAAGCAGCGCGGGCCTCGGCTTGCGCCAGGGGCAGTTGCTGGCGCAGTTCGGCTTCGTTGTAGGCGACCCGGATGCCGCGGCCGCCGCCGCCGGCGGACGCCTTGATCATCACCGGGTAGCCGACTTCGGTGGCCACGCGGGCTGCCGTTTCCACGTCGTCGACGGTACCGGCGCTGCCCGGAACGGTGGGCACGCCGGCGCGGCGCGCGGTCTCGCGCGCGACCGATTTGTTGCCCATGCATTCGATGGTTTCGGCGCTGGGGCCGACAAAGATCAGACCGGCTTGCGTGACCTGACGGGCAAACGCTGCGTTCTCCGACAGAAAGCCATAGCCGGGGTGCAGCATGGTGGCGCCGGTCGATCGGGCTGCCGCCAAGATGGCGTCGGCATTGAGGTAACTTTTGGCCGGATGGGCCGGGCCGATATTGACCACCTGATCGGCCATCTGCGCCACCAGACTGGTGCTGTCGGCGTCGCTCACCACGGCCACGGTTTGCAAGCCGAGTTCTTGTGCCGCGCGGGCAATGCGAACCGCAATTTCACCGCGGTTGGCGATCAGGACTTTGTGCGTCGTTGTCATTGAATTGACTTCGCTGTAAGTTGCGGGGAGGTCCAAGGGCGATCGCTTATTCGAGGATCATCAGGACTTGCCCAGCTTCCACCGGGTCTTCGTTTTCAACCGCGTAGCAGACCACCGTGCCGGCGATTTCCGAGCGGATTTCATTGAACATCTTCATCACCTCGACCAGGCCTATCACCTCGTCGATGGCAACGCGGTCGCCGACTTGTTTGTAGGGCGGTGCGTCGGGGGCCGGACGTCGGTAGAAGGTGCCGGGGAGGGGGGACAAGATTTCAGCCATGCTGTGTGCTCCTTGGTTGTGTTGTGTAGTGCGATTCAAACAAATCAAAATGTGCTTGCGGGCCGGTCGGGTGCTAGCGCTTCACGCCGGGCACCACTTGGGACAAGGACGCAATTTGTATGCCCATGCCGGTCAGTGCCGCTTTGGTCGCCTTGATCAAGGCCAGGGCACCGGGTGTATCGCTGTGGATGCAAATGGAGTCGAAATCGATGGCGATGTCTTCGCCCTCCACGGTTCTGACCAGCCCTTCGGTGCAGGCGCGCAAAGCCCTGGCGGCGACGGCGGCGGGGTCCAGTTGCCCGACTTGGCGTGTGAACACGATGGAGCCGCTCTTGTCGTAGTCGCGGTCGCCATAGAACTCGCGCACCACCGGGTGCCCCATCTTCTTGGCCACTTGGTAAGTGAGGGAGGCTTCCATGCAATACAGGTACAAGCCGGGCTCGATCTCGCGCAAGGCCTTGATCAAGGCAATGGAGAACTCTTCGTCCTGTGCGGCACGCATGTAGAGGGCGCCGTGCAGCTTGACGTGCTGCAGGCGCAAACCTTGCCAGTGCGCAAATTCGCGCAGGGCGCCGGTCTGGTAGACGATGTCGTTGAGCAGTTCGGCGCTGGAGGCCTTGATGTCGCGCCGGCCAAATCCGACCAGATCGCGAAAACCGGGGTGCGCGCCAATGCCCACTTCATGTTCTTTGGCCAGTGCCACCATGCGCTGCATGATGTTGGGGTCGCCGGCATGAAAACCAGTGGCGATGTTGGCGGAACTGATCTGGCTCATGATGGCCTCGTCGGCGCCATCGCCAATGCGCCAGGGGCCAAAGCCTTCACCCATGTCGGAGTTCAGATCCATCACTTTTTTCATTTTTTGCCCATTTTTGTTTACATGTCTGGCTTGAATTGGTGTTGATTTAACGCAAGCCCTTGTTCAGGTACGCAAAGTTAAGAGTTTGTGACAAAAAAAGATAATTCTATTTTTTAAGGTGCTAATATTGATTTTTTAAATACCACAAATCACCCCCTCCGCACCGCTTGGCGGTTCATCCGAGATGCGTTTTTCACTGCGACAAATCAAGTACTTCGCGGCCACCGCCGAGCTGGGGCAGATCTCGCGTGCCGCCATCGAGTTGTCGGTGTCGCAATCGGCCGTCACGATTTCAATCCGCGATCTGGAGGAGGGCCTGGGTTACAAGCTCTTTGTGCGCCAATCGCACGGCATGGAGTTGACCGACAACGGCCGGCATTTTTTGACCCGCGCCTACGCCATCCTGGCGGCGGTGGACGATGCGCGCAACATGCCGCAGCAAATTGCGCCGGTCAGTGGCGAGCTGACACTGGCCGCCACCTACACCGTGATGGGCTATTTTTTACCGGACCATTTGCAGCGTTTGTCGCTGCTGTACCCGGCGCTGCGCATCCAGATGCTGGAGCTGGACCGCGAAACGATTGAAGCCGGTCTGCTGGCGAAGAACTACGACATGGCGATGCTGCTGACCTCCAACGTGCGCAACCCTGCGATCCAGACCGAGACCTTGTTCAGCTCGCAGCGCCGCCTGTGGGTGTCGCAGCAGCACCGTTTCGTGGCCAAACGCCAGGTCAGTTTTGCCGACATTGCGCAGGAGCCCTTCATCATGCTGACGGTGGACGAGGCGGCCGACTCGGCGCTGCGCTATTGGCATCTGCACGGCTTCGAGCCCAGGGTCTCCTTGAACACCAAGTCGATCGAGGCGGTGCGCAGCCTGGTGGCCAACGACCTGGGTGTGGCGATTCTGTCCGACATGGTCTACCGCCCCTGGTCGCTGGAGGGCAAGCGGATTGAGACCATCAAGACGGTGGAGAGCGTTCCCAGCATGAACGTGGGCCTGGCCTGGCGCGCCGACGCCAGCATGAGCCCGGCCATGCAAACCATCCGGCAGTACTTCAAGCAGCGTTACCTCGATCCGCAGAATCCGCACAGCTTTTCGCACCGTTGAGACGGCGCCTCCTTAATGGGCGTGGCGCTGGCTGTGACTACCGGGAACTGGTGGGGGATCAGGAGGGCAAGAAAGGCCCGCATGTCCAACTTCACTTTCATGGCCGAATAGCCTTTTGTAGGTCGGGTTACGCTGCGCTAACCCGACCTACGTGATACGAGACTAAAAACCGGCATTTTTGAACATATGTCCCGCGACATGATAAGAAAATCCCGTTTTCTATACATGTCGATAAAACGCGAAAACATCGACATAAGGCAATTTTCAGGTGTTGCATGTAACGAAAAAGCAGACTAACATGCGTTTCATGTAACACGTGTTTGTTGGAGGTTTTCAAATGAGAACAAGTACATCTGAGCGGGTTCAACGCCACCGCGACGCTTTGCGCGCTTCCGGGCTGCGCCCGGTGCAGATATGGGTGCCGGATACCCGGCGCGCCGGCTTCGCCGAGGAGTGCCGCCGCCAGTCGCTGTTGTTGAAGGGTGACGCCCATGAGCGCGAAATCGACGATTGGCTGGAGGCTGCAGGCGACCGCGAAGGCTGGCAATGAGGCGTGGCGATCTGGTGACGGTGGCTTTGCAGGGCGATCTGGGCAAGCCGCGTCCGGCACTGGTCATCCAGTCCGATCTGTTCGATGCACATCCTTCTGTCACCATCCTGCCGGTAACCGGTGAATTGCGCGCTGCGCCGTTGTTCAGGATCACGGTGCAGCCCACGGCGGGCAACGGTCTGGGCAAGCCCTCCCAAATCATGGTGGATAAGCCGCAGTCGGTCGCGCGCGAGAAAGTCCGCGAGGTGATCGGTCGGCTGGACGATGAAGCCATGGTGGCGGTGAACCGCGCGCTGGCAATCTTTATCGGGGTGGCATGAGGCGATGAATGAAGCCGGAATAAGCAGGGGCATGTCCAACTTCACTTTCATGGCCGAATGGCCGGAGCTGCAAGAACCGGCGGGCAAGGCCGAATCACTGGTGCAGGCCGATCCGCGTGCGGCCTGTTTCTACGCCCGCTTCGCGATGGAGCGGGCGGTGCAGTGGGTTTACCTTCCCCAAAACAGTTGAACTTCATCATTTGGAATAGGAGAAAGATATGAAACTTACCGCCGCCGTGGTCCAGACCTCCACCGTGTTGCTCGACACCCCTGCCACGGTGGAGCGAGCGCTGGCCTTGATGAAAGAAGCCGCGGCGCTGGGAGCGCAGGTGGTGGTGTTTCCCGAGGCCTTTATCGGCGGCTATCCCAAGGGCGCCGATTTCCACATCTACCTGGGCGGGCGCACTGCGCAGGGCCGCGCCGAGTTCAAACACTATTTCGATGCCGCCGTGGCGCTGGATGGGCCGGAAATCCTGTTGCTGGCCAGTGCGGCGCAGGAGTACCAGTTGTATGTGTGCATCGGCATCATCGAGCGCGACGGTGGAACGCTGTATTGCACCGCCGTCTACCTGGGTCCCGACGGCCAGGTTCTGGGCAAGCATCGCAAACTGATGCCCACGGCGCTGGAGCGGCTGATCTGGGGCTTTGGCGATGGCTCTACGCTGAAGGCGGTCGATACGCCGTATGGAAAGATGGGCGCCGTGATCTGCTGGGAGAACTACATGCCGGCGCTGCGCATGGCCATGTACCAGCAGCGCATCGCCCTGTACTGCGCACCCACCGCCGACGACCGCGACACCTGGGTCGGCACCATGCAGCACATCGCGATGGAAGGGCGCTGCTTCGTGCTCTCATCCTGCCAACATTTGCGGCGCTCGGACTTCCCCTCCGACCGGATGAACAACCGCTTGCCCGCGGCGCCCGACACGGTCTTGATGCGTGGCGGCAGCGTCATCATCGACCCGCTGGGAAAGATTCTGGCCGGGCCGGTGCGCAACGAAGATGCGCTGCTGACGGCCGAACTGGACCTCGACGCGATTGCCATGGGGCAGCTCGATTTCGACGTGGTGGGCCACTACGCGCGACCCGACGTGTTTTCGCTCCAGGTCAACACTGCGGCGCAGTCGGCGGTCTCGTTCGTCCCGCACTTGAACAACTGAAACGGATTGGAGCGCCAGATCGAGCAAGGATTCAAGCTGGCCCTGGCATCTCAGGGTTGCGATCCTTCACCAAGGACGGCATATGGGCGTCAAGCGTATTCAGTCTGTCACTGCAAACAACATCAACCCGATGGCCCCGGCAATACCGATCGGGATGCCAAAGCGCTCCACCTTTGAAACAGCATCACCCGCGATCACTTCGACCGGCACCGTGGTCAGTTCCACCACTCGGTTGGTGACCGACGCCTCGATCATGCGTGTAAGGGAGTTCTTGCGTGCTGTAGCCATAACAATATGATCACAGCCCAGACGCCGCGCTGTTTCAGTAATCACTTCGGCTTTTCGTCCTACTTCGACGTGGACACTATAGGCAACATTTGCGGCATCGAGCATCCGGCGAATCGGTTTGAGCGCCTTTGCCGCTTCGTCACGGTGGTAACTGTCCCGACTCTTGCGACTGACGAACTGCGCAACGTGTTTTGAGAAAGGGGTCTGAACGTTCAACAAATGAACCTCGATCAGCCCATTCTTGCGAAACTCATTGATGACATGCCGCACCGCATGATGCGCGTTGTGAGAGCCATCTACCGGAACAAGTACCTTTTCCATGACGCTTTCTCCTTCAAAGTTGTTCGATATTTCCAATCCCGCTGCCCTTTGCCTCTTCAAATCTTCCAACCTGGCACTAATTCGCGACTCCAGTCGATGGTGGTTTTCCAAAAAACCTTTCCACAGGACGCCAAAAACGGTGACGACATAGACCAGTGGCACTGTCAGGATGTAGGCGCCAAGGGCGTCCTTGAGAGCTGGTTCAGAGGTCATCATCCTGGCTGCCGTGAAGGCAAGCACGCCAGCGCCCAGATAGACCAGAGCGGGGTAGCGCTCGACGTACTTCAACAGGATGCTGCTGCCCCACACCAAGATCGGGATGCTGATCAGCAAACCGAGAATCACCAGCATGAAACTCCCGTGGGCTGCCCCGGCTACGCCGAGGACGTTGTCCATTCCCATGACCATGTCGGCCACCACAATAGTTCTGATGGCAGCCCAAAACGTGGTTGCACCCTTGATGCGGGTTACCTCCCTGTTCTCGTGCTCGGGTATGAGCAGCTTGTATGCGATCCAGATCAGCATCGCACCACCCGCGAAGAGCAGCCCCGGAAACTGCAGCAGCCACACAACCATCAGGGTCAACAGGCTGCGGACAATGACCGCACCAACTGCGCCGAAGATCATGGCCCTGCGCTGGAGGTGACGCGGTACGTTGCGCGCCGCCAGTGCAATCACAATGGCATTGTCACCGGCCAAAACCAGGTCGATCGCAACGATCGCTGCCAGTGCGGTCGCAAATTCAATGGTAAAAATGTCCATATTTCACATTTCTCAGGTTCGCCAGCATCCACACCCGATGTGACATCTGAGCGTTTCGCTCAAGCCGGCTGCATCTGTTGAATTCCGGAGAGAACCCAACCACCCTTGCCTTCACTGCCCTTGACCAGATGCCATGTCTCGTCAAATGGCTCGGGCACAGTCCCTTTGCTCTCGCGGATCATGCCGGTAAAGCGCACGCTGGCCACGTAGCGAGCGCCCTCGTCAACCACGTCGATCACCTTGGCTTCGACGTTGACAACTTCGGTTTCCTGGGCGGCACCACCTCGTGCTGCGATGTCCAATTTCAAATCTGCAAGCATCTCGGGCGTCGTGAACTTGCCGATGTCGTCCAGATTTCTGGTGTCGTTGGCAGCCTGCAGGCGAATGAACTGAACCTTGGCATTGCGTTCGAAGCCGGCCACATCAAAATCCGATGGAATGCTGCTGGCAGTACCCAACTTTGAGCCGATGTTGGAGCCTGGCATCGAGACGTCGTAGATTATTGGCGTCGCTTCAGCGCGATCGTGGCCGGCGCCAGCGTATTGCATGCCACCGATTCGCGCTGCCAGTGGTTGCTGGACAGCGGCGCGTCTGCGCATGACCAGCCCGACAACCGCGAGGACAGCCATGATAGCCAGCCCCATCATCATCATGGACGCCAATCCCTCACCAAATCCGAAGTGGGAAGCTAACGCTGCGAGGCCAAGGCCAGCTGCCAGGCCAGCCAGGGGTCCCATCCAGGAGCGCTTCGGTTGTGCCGCAGCCGCCGCAGGTGGGGTGGGTGTTTGCGCCGGCTTGGCATCTGGCGCCTTGTTGGCAGTGGTCGTCTGCCGTTGCATCCCCGATGACTTGCCACCGCCCAGTCGTCTTGCGGCTTCGGCATCTCCGACGCCAAGGAACAGTCCCAGCGTCAGCACGACCGCCAAAATTGAAAGAAGAGTTTTCATTGAATCTCCGTTTAGGAAAGGTTTGAGCTGCGAAGAGTAGTCGCTTTAATGGTATCTAAAAAGCAGATAATTACGTATTAATAATCCCTAAAATACGAACTATGCGTGCCGACTTCAATTACAAGCATCTGTACTATTTTTGGGTGGTGGCCAAGGAGGGCGGCATTTCCCGTGCCGCCAACAAACTCGATATGGCGGTGCAAACCATCAGCGCGCAGGTAAGGGAACTGGAGCGTTCGCTGGGCTGCGCTTTGCTCAAGCCCGCAGGCAGGGGCCTGGCGCTGACCGCTGCCGGCATGGCTGCCATGCAGCAGGCTGATCTGATATTTCAACTCGGTGAGAACCTGCCTGCAGCGGTGCGAGACGCCATGAGTTCTCCGGCGGTAAGGCTGGCCGTGGGCATATCGGATGGACTTCCCAAGTTGGTGGTACGCCGATTGCTGCAACCCGTCTTAACGGAGCCTCATTTGCGCCTGTTGTGCAACGAGGGCGAGTTCGATGATCTATTGGGCGATTTGGCCCTGCACCGCCTGGACATCGTTTTGGCGGATCGTCCTGCCCCTACCAACCCGAACATCAAACTCTACTCTCACTCCATGGGTTCTTCGCCCATTTCCTGGTACGCAAGTGCCGAGCTGTACAAGTCCGCCAAGAAGGACTTTCCGCATTGCCTCGCGGATGTGCCTGTCCTGCTGCCAACAAGCCACAACGACGTTCGTGCCCGGATCGACCACTGGTTTGACCGTCGCGGCATCCGGCCACGCGTTATCGGCGAGTTCGAGGACAGTGCGCTGCTCAAGACCTTTGGCGCCAGCGGCATGGGTGTCTTTCCGGCCGTGGAATGGGTTCACGAAGACCTGCTCACGCGCGATGGGGTAAGGAAGCTTGGGCCTTGCGATGACGTAGAAGAGAACTTCTTCGCGATTGGTACCGAAAGGAAGGTACAGCATCTCCTGGTTCAGCGCCTTCTTACGGCTCGTCGTGCTTCTTTTTGATCGACCGCAGTAGCGCGATCAGCGGCTACAGGCTGGCCGACAGACCCCGCGTCAAGAACACGCTCCAGTCTCCACATGAAAGCCCCACCGGTGCTACATTGTCCTGTCATGGACAACCAAGGAATTTCGCAATGCACTCAATTTTCAAATTCCTTCATCTGGCAGGTGTTGTCATTTGGGTAGGCGGCATGTTCTTCGCCTGGATCTGCCTTCGTCCGGTCGCAGCGGCCAATTTGGAGCCGCCCGTGCGTCTCAAATTATGGGCAGACGTATTCGCGCGCTTCTTCCCATGGGTTTGGGGTTCCGTCTTGGCGATCTGGCCAAGCGGAACATGGATCTTGTTGGCCACCGGCTTGAAACAATCCCCACCCCATTGGCATGCGATGCTGCTGCTCGGCTTGGTCATGAGTGCAATTTTTGTCTACGTCTTCGTGGTTCCCTATTCGAAGCTCAAGGAGGCCGTCGCGGGCCAGAATTGGGCCGATGGCGCTAAGGCGCTGGGCCAGATACGGCAACTGATAGGTACCAACCTGATCCTGGGTTGCGTAACCATTGCGGTAGCCACACTGGGGCGGCTGCCAGGCTAAGGCTGCGACGACATTGGCGACCCTTGCCAAAGGGTCATACTCTGAAAACCTCACTACAAAAGGCGAAAGAAATGGTGCTACTCGAATTTTCCATGGCCCCCTCCACCCAGGAAGACAGCAAGAGCAAATACGTGGCGCGTATCCTCGATATCATCGACAAGAGCGGCCTGCCTTATCAACTCACCCCGATGGGCACCATCATCGAAGGCGAATGGGCCGAGGTCTTTGCGGTGGTCACCGACTGTTTCCGGTCGCTGGAGGTTGACTGCCCACGCATTGGCTCGCAAATCAAGATTGACTACCGGGCAGGAGCAAGCAGCCGCATGAAATCCAAAGTAGAGGCTGTCGAAACCCTGTTGGGCCGCAAGCTCTCAACTTAGCGCGATGCCGCTTGAGCAAGTCGCGCGACCCGACGTGTTTTCGGTCCAGGTCAACACCGCGGTGCAGTCGGCGGTCTCGTTCGTCCCGCACTTAAAGACCTGAGCCTGATTGGGCCGTCTTCCAGGCCGCCAATTCGGAGGGGCGCAGCCCGTAACGCGCCAGCACGCCCTCATGCAAGCGCCGCAGTTCTTCCACTATCAAGGCCTGCACGTTGTCGCGATCAGCGGGCGGCACCTGTTGCACGATGGCTTGCCCGATGAGGCTGAGCGTATCCGCATCGGGTTGCCGCACCACGGAGCGTATCGTTTGTTTGATCAGGTCCCGGTAAGCCAGACGGGTCGGGTCGGGTTCCGTCAAATCCTGTTTGATGGCCAGGTACTCCTGCGTTGAACGCTCATAAGCCCACAGGTACAGGTCGCGCAGCAATTCCACGCGTGTCAGTTCGTACAAACCCAGGATGGCCCGGCTATAGGCCGGCTCGGGTACATCCAGAAAAGTAAGTGGGCACAGGTTGGCGCGAAACAGGGGCAGGTTGGCCGCCAGGCGCGACGTGCGTTTGTTGATGTCCGCGAACGGTTGCAGGTAAGGCAGGTGCACCATCACGAAAAAGGACTGCTCGAAGGGGTCGGCAATCTGGTTCAACTTGTCCAATAAAACTGTCAAGGCCTCGTCGATTTGGTGGGGGGTTGAAAGCGGGCGGTACACGCTTTTACCAATGTCCACGGCGTGCTGCCGAACCCGGCCTTCGTCGGCCGGGTTGGGCAACAGGTTTTCTGCCAAGGCGCTGTGCAGATTCATCAGCGTGTAGCGGTTGAAGCCCGCAGTCTCCGAGTTTTCAATCAGCAGCTCGATGGCGGTTTTGTGGTTCAAGATCATTTGCGTCTCGATAGCCGCTTTGCCGCGCGCCGCCTTGCCGTGTTCAATCAACTCGCGGGTGTCGAGGCGGGTATAGGTGTTGCCCTCCAGATGACTCGACGCCCAGGAAAGGTCAATCAACAGCCGGTTCAGGATGGCGCGGCTGTAGGTTCCGGCCGGCGCGCCGGTCCGCGTGGTCTTCCCCATTTTGTGCAGTTGGCGGCGCAGCGACGCCGACAGATACCAGGTCACGTTGGGTTGGTAGGCATCAAGAAAGTCACGCTGATAGCCCACCGGCTTGCGCGCCGGCAGGGCTTGATCGACGTAGCGGAGGATGTCGCGACTGTCGGCGGAGAGCGGGATCTGAGGTGGAAAGCGATCCGCTTCCTTGACGGCGCTGGCCGTGGCAGCCGCTGTGATCGGCAGATACCGACGCGCACGCCCTTCACCGCTGGCGCTTATTTGCCCCTCGGCAATCCAATGACTGATCCACCGCTGGACCGTGCGGCGCGCAAGCTTGGGATGCCGTACCAGTAGCCCGGACAGCGTCAACCCGGTGGTCGAGCTTTGAATGCTTTTCAGCAACTTGGCAGCGGCAGGCATAGTCGGGTTTGGCGCGGTTTGTTTCAGATATGGCGCGATTGTGGCGCAGTTTATTGAACTGCGCCACTACAATGGCGCGGTTTGGAGAAAACGGTGGCAATCGGCGCCAGCCGTGAGTCCCGAAGATAGGGTCAGGGGTCTACTGGGTTGAATGGATATTTACAGGAGGGAACTCAATTCACACCTTTGTGCCGACCTGAAGACATTTTGGTGCCAAGGACGCCGCCAACCAAACACGCCGCGCAGATGACCAACAGGAAGCCGGTCCAGATCAACCTCATTTCCACTGTTCTGGAACCATTTTCGCTGGAGTAGACAAATAGCAGCGGAAGGGAAACATAGACCAATCCATAAACCCAGAAGAGATTCCTGTGGCCCATTGAAGAAATGAAGGACAAGCCAATGCCCATCACGCAACAAGCTGTCACGGCCCGCGCGACAGCAGGCCAGCCACCTCGGGAAAATCCCACGGCGACGAGAAGTATCAGGATCAGGACGCCTGCCACGACATGGCCGGCAAGCGTTAGCAGCAACTTCATGGCACCCATTGGAGTCACCGCCTACCCTCAATTTCTTGCCACTCGCAAGCCGGCGCCGTAGTAATGGATGATGGACGTGTTCCAACTGCGATAGGACGCCCCAAGGCGGGCGGGCTTGTCAAACCAGGCGCCGCCGCGCAGCACCCTGAGTTCTCCATCGCCTCCGCTCATCCAGGCCGATCCGTCGACGGGTGCGCCGCTGTAGTTCGGGTGCCACACGTCTTGCACCCACTCCCACACATTTCCGTACATATCGAAAAGACCAAAAGCGTTGGCCTGCCTTTGACCCACTGTTTGAGTCCTGCCAAGACTATTGACTTCGTACCACGCGTGCCGGTTCAACTGACTCTCGTCGTCACCAAAGCTCCACTTGCCCGTGCCACCCGCTCGCGCCGCGTATTCCCATTCCGCCTCGCTCGGCAGGCGATACGTTTTCCCGGTGCGCTCACTCAGTCTCTGCACATACATTTGAGCGTCCTGCCAGCTGACTTGCGCTACCGGGCATTCATCCCCGCAATGCGAGGTGCTCTGTGAACTGGGACCCATCAACGCTTTCCATTGACCGTAGGTAACTTCCGTCTGGCCGAGGAAGAAGCCGCTGACATTGACACGGTGAAGCGGTTTCGCGTCAGCATCGCCATCGTTCGCTCCCATCTCAAAATTTCCGCCCGGAATGGCCAAGAGCCCAGGGCATACATCGCAGTCTTTGACTACCTGAGACTGCGGAAGCTGCCGAACAGTATTTTGGGTGAGCTTTGCTTCCGCCATCGCTTGCTCCATGGCCGCCTTCATTTTCGGAATGATGGTTTGCATCTGCGATTGAGAAATGGCCATGGACTTCTGCATGACGACCGGCATCTTGTTTGTGAAGGCTTGTCCCGCCGTGCTGCGGTAGAAAGCGACCAGGCCGTCGATTTCTTCTTGATCGAAGGTCTCTCGATAGAGCTGAACGAACTGGGGCTTCAGCTTGTCCCAGGTGAGTTCTGCGCGCATGACCGCCACGAACTTGGTGGGCACCGTGTCAATGACCTGCTGCTGTTCCGGCGTCAGCGTTTTGCCGAGGGTCGCCTGTTGCATCGATTGCCGCATGAATTGCTCCATGTTGGCGTACATGGTGTCAAACGTGGACTCGGTCTTGGTTACCTTGAGCAGTGTCTCGATGGACTCTGTGCTGGCCGGCGCGGCGACAGCTTGACCGACCAGGAGGGCCATGAGGGATGTGAGGAGTAGTTTTCGCATGGTGGGCAGACGGATCAAAGAGTTGGGAACAGTGAGGGCAGAGGAATGTGGAGTGCAAAACCATTCTCGATGCCATTGCCCGGGAAGGCTATCCCCCAAATGGGGGATGTGATGAATAGCAACTCCTCGGGGTTGACGACAGGCACTGTTGCATGGGCATAATGCCCCAGAGTCGACGCCCTTCACAAGTCGCACCGCAGGGGAGAAAAAAACAATGTTGATATTCAAGGTCCGGTGCGCCGCATTGGCGCTGCTGCTTGTTTCGGCCGGCACCATGCCAGCCGCAGTGCAGGCCGCCGAGGCAGCGATTCCCGTCAGTGATTTTTTCAGCGCCGAGGCGATGTCGCAGCCGGTCCTGTCGCCTTCCGGAAAATACCTGGCCGTGCGCCTGGCCAACGCCAAGGGCCGGCGCCAGTTGGGCGTCATCAAGCTCGATCCGCCGCGCCAGGTCAAAAGCGTCGTCAGCTTCGTCGATGCCGATGTCGCCGACGTTCAGTGGGTCAACGACGGCCGGCTGGTGTTCAACATCAACGACCTGCAATCGGCCTACGCCGACAGCATTGCGCCGGGCCTGTACGCGGTCGATCGGACCGGAGAAAACCTGCGCGCGCTGGTGCAGCGCCAGTGGCAATTCATCTACCAGGCAACCACCGTTGCCTCACGCGAGTTGCCACCCAACCACCGCCTGCTCAGGGTGCTGCGCGACGGCTCCGCCGACGTGCTGATCGAGCGCCTGAATTTTGACGAAAATTACCGCGAGTTTGCCAATGCGACGCTGCTGCGCCTGGATACCCTCACGGGCCGCACCCGCGCCGTCGAAACCGGGTTGGCACAGTCGCCGCAATCCTGGTGGGCCGACGCCGCCGGTCAGCCACTGGCAGCAGTGTCGCGCGCCGGCGGCCAGGACAGCGTGCATTGGCGTGCCAGCGCCACCGAGCCATGGAGCGTCATCAGTTCGAGCCCGGCCTATTTCCGCAAATTTGGTGAGTTCAGACCGTGGGCTCTGGGCGCCGATGGACAACTGTATGTGCTCGCGACCCGCGCCGACGAAGAGCGGACCAGCGCGCTGTTCCGCTTCGACGCGGCCAGCCGTCGACTGGAAGCCCAGCCGGTGGTGGTGGTGCAGGGCTTCGATTTCGTGGGTCGATTGATCTTCAATCACGAGACGCGGCAACTGCTGGGTGTGCGCTATACCAGCGACGCCACCAGCACGAGCTGGCTGAACGCGGAAATGCAGGCACTGCAAGCGACCATCGACAAGCGGCTACCGGGCGTCATCAACCTGCTCGACGTCGCCGAGTGCGGCTGTTCGCGCTGGCTGCTGGTGACGTCTTACTCCGACCGCCAGAGCCCGGTCTATTCGCTCTACGACCGCGAGTCGGGTCAATTCGAACCGATAGGCCAGGCGCGACCCCGGCTGGACGCCCGCCGCATGGCGGCGCGCGACTTTGTGCGCATCAAGGCACGCGATGGGCAAATGCTGCCGCTGCACCTGACGCGCCCGCCAGGCCAGGGGCCATGGCCCACGGTGCTGCTGGTGCACGGTGGCCCGCAGGTCCGTGGCGGCAGTTGGCGCTGGGACGGCGACTCGCAGTTTCTGGCTTCGCGCGGCTACCTGGTGCTGGAGCCCGAGTTCCGCGGCAGCACCGGCTATGGCGCCAAGCTGTTTCACGCCGGCTGGAAGCAGTGGGGGCTGGCGATGCAGGACGACGTCGCCGACGCCACCCGGTGGGCTGTTGCCCAGGGAATGGCCGACGGCAAGCGGGTCTGCATCGCAGGCGCCAGCTATGGCGGCTATGCCACGCTGATGGGTCTGATTCGCGACCCCCAGCTCTACCGCTGCGGCGTTGCCTGGCTGGCCGTCACCGACATCGGGTTGCTGTACAGCCTGCCATGGAGCGATCTGCCGCAGGCCTGGAGAGAGTACGGCATGCCGCTGCTGATCGGTCACCCGGTGAAAGATGCGGCCCAATTCGAGGCCACCTCGCCACTGAAGCAGGCGGCGCGCGTGACCCAGCCGCTGCTGCTGGCTTTTGGCGGTAGTGACCGGCGCGTGCCCATGGAGCACGGCACGCGCTTTCGGGATGCCGTGCGCCAGACCAACCCGGAGGTCGAGTGGATCGACTACCCGGACGAGGGGCACGGCTGGTTCAAACCCGAAAACAGATACGATTTCTGGAACCGGGTCGAGAAATTTCTGGCCCGGCAGTTGGCCACCCCGCAATGAGTTGTCCCTGACGCGCGGCGTCTCGCCAGCCGCGAGCCATGGGCATCGTCCGGCGGGTGGCAGGCGGCGTCACGGCAAGCAAGCGGGCCAGTCTGCGACACTTGCCATTCCGGCCCGCAAGGTCGCCCGCCACCAGCAACATGAGCCCTGCGATTCACGACATCCACATTGCACAGACCGACGCGCTGCCGGAACCCCGGCTGCTGCGCCAGGAACTGCCCGCCAGCGAGACGCAAGCGACGTTCATCACCGCGGCGCGCGCCGCCACCCGCGCCATCCTGCGTGGCGATGATGACCGGCTGCTGGTGATCGTCGGCCCGTGCTCGATCCATGAACCGGCGTCGGCGCTGGAATATGCCGAGCGCCTGCGCCAACTGGCCACGCAACTGGCCGGCGAGTTGCTGCTGGTGATGCGCGTCTACTTCGAAAAGCCGCGTACCCGCATGGGCTGGAAAGGCTTGATCTACGACCCCGGCCTGGACGGTCACGGGGACATCGGGGAAGGCCTGCGCCAGGCGCGCCGCCTGCTGCTGGAGTGCGCCCGGCTGGGGGTGCCGGCGGCCTCCGAAATCCTGGACCTGGTGACGCCGCAGTACTACGCCGAACTGTTGAGCTGGGGCGCCATTGGCGCGCGCACCGTGGAGAGCCCGCTGCACCGCCAGATGGCGTCCGCGCTGTCGGCACCGGTGGGTTTCAAGAATGCCACCAACGGCAGCGTCAGCGCGGCCATCGATGCCATCCATGTGGCATCCCAGCCGCACCGCTTTCCGACCATTTCGCTGGAAGGCAAGGCGGTGGTGATCAGCACCACCGGCAACCCCGACGGCCACCTGGTTTTGCGCGGTGCCGGCGATGGTCCCAACTACGACGCCGCCAGTGTTGGGCTGGCGGCGCTGGCGCTGGCGGCCGCCAAGCTGCCGGCGCGCCTGGTGATCGACTGTAGCCACGGCAACAGCAGCAAGGACCATCGACGCCAGTCCGGGGTGGCCGCCGACATCGCGCAGCAACTGGCCGCCGGCAGCGACAGCATCTGCGGCGTCATGCTGGAGAGCCACCTGGTGGAAGGGCGGCAGGAGATCGTCGCTGGTCGCTCCGGCCTGCGCTACGGCCAGAGTGTCACCGACGCCTGCATCGGCTGGGACAGCACGGTGGACGTGTTGCAGGAACTGGCCGCAGCGGTGATCCGGCGCCGGTGCCGGTGATGGTGGCGGGTAGCCGGCAAATTTTTGCCTGCACCCCTATACTTATTCGAATCCCGACCCTTGCGTTGCCGACCCTGCCGTTGGCCCTCTACTTATGCGCTTCAAGCTGCTTTTCTCCCTTCTCTTCATCCTCGGCTTGCAGGCCCTGACGGCCGCCGTCGCAGCCACGCAGACTGGCGCGCCGCTGCGCGAAGTCGAAGGCGTCAGTGAATTCCGGCTCGCCAACGGTCTGCAGGTGCTGCTGATCCCGGATGCGTCCAAGCCCACCGTCACGGTCAATGTCACCTACCGGGTCGGCAGCCGCATGGAGGGCTACGGCGAGACTGGCATGGCGCACTTGCTGGAACACCTGATGTTCAAGACCAGCAAGTTGCACGCCAACGTCGGCGCCGAGTTGTCCAAGCGCGGCATGCAGTTCAACGGCAGCACCAATGCCGATCGCACCAACTACTTCGAGACCTTCCCGGCCGACCCGGCGCAACTGTCCTGGGCGCTGCGCACCGAGGCCGACCGGATGACCGGCGCCAAGGTGTTGCGCAAGGATCTGGACAGCGAAATGACGGTGGTGCGCAACGAGATGGAAGAGGGTGAGAACAACCCCGTCAGCATCCTGGTCCAGCGCACCCAGGCGGCGGCTTACCAGTGGCACGCTTATGGGCGCGACACCATAGGCGCGCGCTCCGATGTGGAGAACGTGGACATCCCCAGCCTGCAAGCCTTCTATCGCAAGTACTACCAGCCCGACAACGCGACGCTGATCGTCGCCGGCGCTTTCGATGCCGGCAAGACGCTGCAGGAGATCAAGGCCACGTTCGGTCGGTTACCCCGGCCGACGCGCCGAATAGCGCCCACCTACACGCTGGAGCCGGTGCAGGAGGGCGAGCGCCTGGTGACGCTGCGCCGCACTGGCGGCGAACAGGCGGTGTTTGCCAGCTACCACATACCGGCACTGGCCAGCCGCGACTACGCGGCCTTCGAGATCGCCGTCACGGCGCTGACCGATGCGCCATCAGGGCGCCTGCACAAGCGCCTGGTCGAGACCGGCAAGGCGACTCAGGTGTTCGGCTGGGCCTCGCGCAATGCCGAGCCGGGCCTGCTCAATCTGGGCGTGCAACTGAAGAAAGACGATTCGGTGGAAGAGGCGCAGCGCATCCTGGTGGAAACGGTGGAGGGCCTGGCCAGCGAGCCGGTGACGGCCGAGGAATTGAAGCGCGCGCAAGTGCAATGGGCCAAGGAACTGGACCGCACCCTGGCCGATCCGCAGGCCCTGTGCGTGACCTTGTCGGAGTCCATTGCCGCCGGTGACTGGCGCTTGCTGTTCAGCCTGCGCGACCGTGTGCAGGGCATCACGCTGGACGAAGTCAATGCCACCGTTGGCGCCTGGTTGCTGCCCAGCAACCGCACGCTGGGGCGCTTTTTTGCCAGCGCGACACCGCAGCGCACGCCACTGGCGCCGCGTGTCGACGCGGCGGCGGCGCTGAAAGACTTCAAGCCCGGCGCCGCAGTGGCCGCCGGCGAAGCCTTCGATGCCAGCGAAGCCAACATCGACAAGCGCACCGAGCGCTACCAGTTGCCCTCCGGTCTGCGGGTGGCGCTGCTGCCCAAGAAATCGCGCGGCGAAACAGTGCAGGTGGAACTCAAGCTGCACTTCGGGAACGTTGCCAGTCTGCGCGGCCAGCGCACTACCGCGGCCACCGTGGGCAGCATGCTGGGCCTGGGCACGCAGAAGAAAACACGGGCCCAGATCAGCGACGCTTTCGACGCGCTGAAAACCGATTGGCACGTGCAAAGCGATGCCTTGTCGGGTGCCGTGGCCGGGCTCAATAGCAAACGCGCCCAACTGGTGCCGGCCTTGACCTTGCTGGCCGAACTGCTGCGTGAGCCGGCCTTCCAGGTCAGCGAGTTCGAGCAGTTGGTACGGCAGAACATCGGCGGCCTGGAACACGCGCTGGAAGACCCCGGCGCGCTGGCAGGGGTGGCGCTGTCGCGCCTGCTGGCGAGCGCCTATGCCGAGGACGACCCGCGCCATGTCGCCACGCTGGCGCAGGACATCGCCGCGCTGAAGGCGCTCAAGCGCGAGGCCGTGGTCGATTTCTACCAGACGCACTGGGGCGCCCAGCACGGCGAGCTGGTCATCGTCGGGGACTTCGATGCGGCGCAGTTGAAGCCCGTTATCGCGCAGTTGTTCGGCGACTGGAAGTCCGGCCAAGCCTATGCGCGGGTAGCGCAGCCGGTGGCCGCCGCGGCAGGCCAGCGGCTGCTGACGCTGCTCAAGGACAAGTCCAACGCGACGGCGGTTGGTGCCTTGGACCTGGCGCTGAGCGACGACCACCCGGATTACGCCGCGCTGCGCCTGGCGGTGCACGTGCTGGGCGCCAGCGGCTTCGACTCCAGGCTGCTGACTCGGCTGCGACAGAAGGACGGCATGTCCTACGGCGCCGGTGCCGGTCTGCATGCATCGAGCTTCGAGCCGGCCGCCCGGGTCGATTTCTACGCCATCTTCGCGCCTGAAAACCGGGTCCGCATTGAGCAGGGTTTTGCCGAAGAACTGCAACGTTTCGTCCGGGACGGTATCACCCCGGCTGAACTGGCCAGCGCCAAGAAGGCGATGCGCGCCGCCAGCAATACCTGGCGCGCCAGCGACAGCGCGGTGGCCTGGGCCTGGGCCGGCCATCTGGAACGCCAGCGCAGCTTCCGCTGGAATGCCGAACTGGAGGCGCGCACGCAGGCACTGAGTCTGGAGCAAGTCAATGCCGCCATTCGCAAGTGGCTGGCGCCGGAGCGCGTCAACTGGTCGCTGGCCGGTGCCTTCGACCCGTCGACGATCGGAGCCAAGCCGGATTGAACTCGGGGTAGTTCAGCCGGCTCACGGCAACAGCGCATCGGGCGCGTCGTCGAACAGACCCGGCCCGTTGAAGCGGGCGCGCTCTATCAGCAGCAGACGCAACTTGGTGGCCAGCCCACCGGTCGCCGAGAAGCCGCCAGGGTGCCCGGCGGCAGCCAGCACGCGGTGACACGGCACCACTGGCGCAAACGGGTTGCTGCCCAGCGCCTGTCCCACCGCCCGCGCCGCGCCGGGGTCGCCCAGTTGCCAGGCGATCTCGCCATAGGTGGTGGTCTCGCCCGGCCTGATGCGGCGCGCCGCTTCATAGACACGCTGGTGAAACGCCGGCACGCCGTCCATGTCGAGCAGCAGATTCGATAAATCCGACGGCTCTGTCGGCGCGCCACGCAGCAGGGCGACGATGGCGTTGATGGCCTGCTGCGCTGGCGGCGGTGCAATCGCTTCGCTACAGCGTGGAAAGCGGTGGCCCATGCGCGCTCGCGTGGCGGCCTCGTCCCGCCCGGGCAGTTGCACCCCGGTCAAGCCGCGCTCGCCCCAGGCGATACCGCAGTGGCCGATGGGCGTGGCGAAGAGGGCGTAGGCTTGGGTTGGCATGGTGATGGCGATTGGTCCTTTGCGCTTCTAAGGCCACACCGCAGCACTGCTGCCGGGCGGCATCGACGGGCGCTTCCAGCTGGCCGGCGTGCGCGCCAGTTGGGCGCTGTGGCGCACGGCGCACAACTCGCCAAAGCCAGAGGGGGAAATCTCAAGATAGGGGGCCATGTCGGGCCTTGGCGCGACCAGACCACCGGTCACGCGCCCGAGGCGGCGCAGCCATTGTCCGGTCTGCGCCAGCGCTACCTGCACATGCCAGCTGCCGCCCTCGCGCTGCTGTCGCCACAGTGCCGCTGCCGCACCGAACGCCAGCAGGTAGCCGGTCGCTTGATCAAGAATCTGCATCGGCAGCGGTCGCGGCAGGCCGTCGCCGGCCGCCTCGCCCTCGGCGTGGTTGAAGCCCATGGCAGTCTGTACCAGCGAGTCGAAACCACGCCTCCCAGCCCAGGGGCCTTGCGTGCCATAGGCGCTGAGCGAGACGTAGACGATGCCCGGGCGCAGCCGGGCGATTTCTTCGGCGCCATAGCCCAGGGCCGACAGTCCGCCGGGTCGGTAGCCTTGCACGAAAACATGCGCCTGGCCCAGCAGGCGCTCCAGTGCGGCGCGGCCCTGCCCGCTGCGCAAGTCGGCGTGGGCCGAGAGTTTGCCGCGGCTGGTATCGGCAATCGCCTCGATGTTGGGCAGATGGGGCGAGTTGATGAGCATCACGTCCGCGCCATAGGCCGCCAGCGCGCGGCCACCGACCGGGCCGGCCAGAATGCGTGTCAGGTCCAGCACGCGCAGGCCGGCGAGGGGTGGCTGGTCCTGGCGCAACGGTGGCAGGGCCAGCGCTGGCACATCGTCGCCGATGCGGGCTATGGTGAAGAGGGGTTGGCTGCTCAAGGCCTGCCCTTGCGGCGTTGCGTCCCAGTCGTCGAAGCGGCGCAGTGCGGTGGCCACCAGATTCAGCTTGGCGCTGGCGTTCTCGAAGTCGATGGCCCGCCAGCGCAGCAGCGCCTGCTCGGCGTCACTGCGTCGCGCCGTCGCCGGATCAAGGCCTAGCAAGCGCAGTGCACCCTCGCGGTGGTGTCGGAAGTTGGCGTGCAGCCTGACATGGCCATCGGCGCAGCGGTACAAGCCGGAAAACGCATCCCAGGTTTCCGGCACCTGGCCGTCGATGCTGAACCAGCCGCTGCATTCGATGGCGGCGTGCGTCATATCGACCGTCACGCGCTGGCGCGCACTGCCGCGTTGCTGGCCGACCTCGCAGGCCGCCAAGGCCGCGGCAGCAATGGTGCACTGAGCGGCAGTGCCGACGCGAAAGGAAGAGGGGAACGCCGGGTCCGCGCCACGCAACTCGGCGCAAGCCAGGGCTTGGGCAGGTAGTCCCGCGGCTTGCCACAGGTCCTGCAGTATTTCGCCAGCAGTCATCTACGGGTTCCTCTTCAATCGATGACAGAGCTTAGCAAAAGACCGATGCTGGGGTGCTGCCGCACCCTCAACTGATGAGATACTGCGATTTTCATCCGCATGGTTTCAATGCAGAACAGAAGTTTTCCTTTTTCGGCTCAGTGGGGCAAGCCGGTCCGGCTGGTTCTTTGCTTGGTGGCAGTCTTCCTTGGGGTTGCCCAGGCGCAGGCCGCTGCGTCGCGCAGCAATTACATTGAAGAACTGACCTGGACCGAGCTGCGCGACCGGGTCGGCACCGGATCCACCACCGTCCTGGTGCCGATTGGCGGCACCGAACAGAACGGGCCCCATATGGTGCTGGGCAAGCACAACGTTCGGGTTCACGTGCTGGCCGGCGAGATCGCCCAGCGTCTTGGCAACGCCTTGGTGGCGCCGGTCATTGCCTACGTGCCTGAAGGTTCGATTCATCCGCCGGCGGCGCACATGCGTTTTGCCGGAACGATCTCGATATCGGATGCCAGCTTCGAAGCCATGCTTGAAGCCACGGCGCGCAGTTTCAAGCAACATGGTTTTCGTGACGTGGTGTTTTTGGGAGACCATGGCGGCTATCAAAAAAATGAAGAAAAAGTGGCCGTGAAGCTCAACCGCGAGTGGTCCAAGGACCCGGCCTGCCGGGTTTATGCCTTGCTGGACTACTACAGCGTCACCGAAACCGCGTATGTCGCCGCGCTCAGGGGCAAGGGTTACAGCGATGACGAGATCGGACAGCACGCCGGCCTGGCTGACACCTCGCTGGCGCTGGCGGTCGACAAAAACCTGGTCCGGACGGACCTGCTTGCCAGTTCCGGCAAGGCGACGCGGCAGGACGGTGTCTTGGGCGACCCGCGCAAATCTTCGGTCGAACTTGGGCAGCTTGGCGTCCAACAAATCGTTCAGACTTCGGTCGCGGCGATCCTCAGCCGGGTGCGCCAGCAGCGGTGATTTTGAAAGAAATGTTTCCAGGGTATTGAATGTCCAAAAAATCAAAAGTCAGCTGGTTTACCGGTTTGGCCATGGCCGCGGCAGTGATCGTTTTTGGCAGCACGCTGGTTCATGGCGCGGCGCCTGTTCCAGAGCCGGCGGCGGCCACTATTGCCACGGTGGAGGGCATGCCGCCAGTCGTCGACGGCAAAAATCTCTATAGCGAAACCGGTGCGGGGCATATGAGCGCGGCGGTCAAAAACCACCTTGAACGGGTCTATGTTCCGAATCTGCGGTCCAACGATGTCTATGTCATAGACCCGGCGACGTCCAAGGTGCTGGACCGTTTCAAGGTTGGGGTCGCGCCGCAGCACATCGTTCCGTCCTGGGATTTGAAAACTTTATGGGTTGCCAACAACGCCGAGCGTCGCCTGGTCGGCAGCCTGACGCCGATAGACCCGCTGACCGGCAAAGCCGGCAGATCGATCGCCGTCGACGACCCCTACAACATGTATTTCACACCGGATGGCCAATCGGCCATCGTCGTGGCGGAAGCGCGCAAACGGCTTGATTTCCGGGATCCGCAAAGTATGAAGCTGCAGTACTCCATTGCGACACCCAACTGCGGCGGGATCAACCATGCCGATTTTTCAATCGACGGCAGGTACGCACTTTTCACCTGCGAATTCAATGGCAGCATCACCAAGATCGACCTCGTCAATCGCAGTGTGGTGGGCGAGTTGAAGCTGACCATGCCGCGTACCCGGTTCAAGGAATCGACCAATAAGCCGTTCGACCCGAGCCTGAGCGAAATTTGCACCGCTTCCAAAGGAATGCCGCAGGACATTCGCATCTCTCCGGATGGCAAGCGTTTCTATATCGCCGACATGGAGGCCGATGGCGTCCACGTGGTGGATGGCGAGGCCTTGAAGGAAATCGACTTCATTGCCACCGGCGTTGGCGCGCACGGACTCTATCCGAGTCGGGACGGCAAGCTGCTTTACGTCGCGAACCGGGGCACGCACCGTATTCATGGCGCCAGACACGGCGCCGGCGGCGTCACGGTGATCGACTTTGCGAGCAACAAAGTGCTGGCGCAGTGGCTGGTCCCGGGCGGCGGCAGCCCCGACATGGGCAATGTCAGCGCCGACGGCAAGGTGCTTTGGCTGGCCGGTCGGTTCGACGATGTGGTTTATCGTTTTGATACCGGCAGCGGAAAAGTGGCGCAAATCAAGGTGGGGCAGGAGCCGCATGGTTTGACCGTCTGGCCGCAGCCGGGCCGCTATTCATTGGGTCATACCGGCAATCTGCGCTGATCGCCTGCCCTTTCCCGCAGTAACATTGCACCTGTTTGCACCGCGCGCTGGGTCTGACCAAAACAGATCGGCGCACCATTTAACCAAGAAGGAGATCTCATGACCCTCACACGAAAAATTATCGGCACTCTCTTGCTAGCCGGCCTTGCGACCGGCGCGCTGGCGCAGGGCACCCTGGAAAAGGTCCGCGCCGCCGGCACCATCACGGTTGGCAACCGGGACGCCTCGATCCCGTTCTCGTACCTGGATGACAAGCAGCAACCGATAGGCTACGCCATGGACTTGTGCGCCCGTATCGTCGATGCCGTCAAGATCGAACTGAAGCTGCCCAACCTGAAAGTCGTCTATCAGCCGGTGACATCCGCCACCCGGATTCCGCTGCTGGCCAACGGCACGATAGACCTCGAATGCGGCTCCACCACCAACAACGCCGAGCGCCAGAAACAGGTCAGCTACACCATCACCCACTTCCTCACCGCCAACCGCTTCATCGCCAAGAAGGCCGACAAGCTCAACGCCCTGGCCGATTTGAAGGGCAAGACGGTGGTCTCCACCTCGGGCACCACCAACATCAAGCAGCTCACCGAACTCAATGGGGCGAAAAACCTGGGCATCAACATCCTGGCCGCCAAGGACCATGCCGAGGCTTTCCTGATGGTCGAGACCGGCCGTGCCGTGGCCTTCGTGATGGACGACATTCTGCTGGCAAGCCTGGCGGCCAGCAGCGCCAACCCGGGCCAATGGCAGATTTCTCCCGAAGCGATGTCTTTGCCCGAGCCTTACGGCATCATGCTGCGCAAGGATGATCCGGCCTTCAAGAAAGTGGTCGACGCCGCTATGGTCAACATCTACAAGAGCGGCGAGATCAACAAGATCTACGCCAAGTGGTTTACCAGCCCGATTCCACCCAAAGGCATCAACCTGAACATGCCGATGGACGCCGTCTTCAAGAACCTGACGCTCAAACCGATCGACTCGCCCGATCCAGCGGCTTACAAGTAAGGCGGGCGCAGGGCGCGAAGCACGCATGAACTACCACTGGAACTGGGGCATCTTCTGGGAACTGTCGCCGGATGCCAGCGGCACCTATTTGCAGACCTTGTTCAATGGCCTGCGCTGGACGCTGGCCACCGGCATGACGGCCTGGGTCATCGCGCTCGCGCTGGGCCTGGTCATCGGCACCGTGCGCACCACACCCTTGGTCTGGGCGGTGCGCTTGGGCAATGCCTATGTCGAACTGTTCCGCAACATTCCCTTGCTGGTGCAGATGTTCCTGTGGTTCTTTGTGGTACCGGAACTGTTGCCAACGTCCCTGGGCAGTTGGCTCAAGCAATTACCCAACTCCAGCTTCTGGACGGCGGTCGTGGCGCTGGCCTTTTTCACGTCGGCGCGTGTCGCCGAGCTGGTGCGCGCCGGCATCGGCTCGCTGCCGCGCGGCCAAATGGCCGCCGGCACGGCCCTCGGCATGACGCTGCCGCAGACCTACCGCCATGTGCTGCTGCCGATGGCCTTGCGCATCGTGCTGCCGCCACTGACCAGCGAATTTCTCAACATCATCAAGAACACGGCGGTGGCCTTGACCATAGGCCTGATGGAGCTGACAGCCAGCACGCGCTCGATGCAGGAGTTCAGCTTCCAGATCTTCGAAGCCTTTAGCGCCGCCACCCTGATTTATCTGGTCGTCAACGGCATCGTCGTGCTGGCGATGCGCGGCCTTGAGCGCTGGGTCGCGGTGCCCGGCTACATCGGCGGACGATCGAGTTAGGTTCCCAGCCATGTTCCAGAACTTCGACTTCGACGTGATCGGGCGCACCTGGCAGGTGCTGATCTTTCAGGGCCTGGCCTTCACGCTGGAGGTCACAGTGCTGGCCATGGCCGGCGGCATCGTGCTGGGCACGCTGCTGGCCATGATGCGGCTGTCATCGGTCAAGCCCATGGCCTGGATGGCGGCCGTCTACGTCAACGGACTGCGCGCCATCCCGCTGGTGCTGGTCATTTTCTGGTTCTATTTCCTGGTGCCTTACATCGGCGCCTGGATCATAGGCTCGCCGACACCGATCAAGGTCGGCGCTTTCACTTCGGCCCTGGTGACCTTCATCCTGTTCGAGGCCTGCTATTACTGCGAGATCATGCGCGCCGGCATTCAGAGCATCGCCAGCGGACAGGCCAACGCGGGCTATGCCCTGGGCATGACTTACTGGCAAGTCATGCGCCAGGTGGTGCTGCCGCAGGCCTTTCGCAACATGACGCCGGTCTTGCTGACGCAGACCATCATCCTGTTCCAGGACGTCTCGCTGGTCTACATCATCTCGCTGCCGGACTTCGTCACCATGGCCAGCAAGGTCGCCCAGCGCGACGGCCGCCTGGTCGAGATGTACCTCTTCGTGGCCGTGGTGTACTTTGCCCTCTGCCTGTTCCTGTCCTTCTGGGTCAAGCGCCTGCAGACCCGTATCGCCATCGCGCGCTAAGCAAGAAGAAAGTTTTCCCCATGGCCATGATAGAACTCAGCAACGTCAGCAAGTGGTACGGCAGTTTCCAGGTGCTGAAGAACTGCAGCACCCAGGTCGACAAGGGCGAGGTGGTGGTGATTTGCGGCCCCTCGGGTTCCGGCAAGTCGACGCTGATCAAAACCGTCAACGCGCTGGAGCCGTTCCAGCAGGGCAAGATCACGGTTGACGGCATCGACGTGGGCGGCCGTGGAACCGACTTGCCCAAGCTGCGCGCGCGCATCGGCATGGTGTTCCAGAGTTTCGAGTTGTTCCCGCATTTGTCGATCACGAATAACCTGGCGCTGGCGCAGGTCATGGTGCTCAAGCGGCCCCAGGACGAGGCGGTGCAGCGCGGCCTGAAGCTGCTCGACCGCGTTGGGCTGCTGGCACACCAGGACAAGTTTCCGGGCCAGCTCTCGGGCGGCCAGCAGCAGCGTGTGGCGATTGCGCGCGCCCTCTCCATGGACCCGATCGCCATGCTGTTTGACGAGCCGACGTCGGCGCTGGACCCGGAGATGATCAATGAGGTGCTGGACGTGATGGTCGAGCTGGCCCATGAGGGCATGACCATGATGGTGGTCTCGCACGAGATGGGTTTCGCCAGGAAGGTCGCCAACCGCGTCATCTTCATGGACCAGGGCGAGATCGTCGAGGATGCGACCAAGGAGGAGTTCTTTGGCAGCCCACGCTCGGACCGGGCGCAGCTGTTTCTGTCGAAGATTCTCAGTCATTGACCGAAGCCAGACAGCGGGAGGTTGGTGGCGGCTGACAATAGCTCGTAGCGGCGCTGCACAAGCCGGGGTACCGGCCAATGTGGGAAACCTACAGCAAGGACAGAAAATTCGACCGGCCCGGCCTGTCAAATTGCCCAGCCACGTGCATCCAACAGCCGGGTCAATTCGACCTTGAGCGCATCCAGGTCTTCGGTCACCGTAAGGTAGACAAGTTCGTCGTTCACCGAGTCATAACCGTGAATGATGCGGTTGCGCAGATCAATGGCCAGTTTCAGACCGGCCACAGTTCAATCAGCGCGGGCTCCAACTTTGCGAGCCGCGAACAGGCTTCTCCAAGAATTTCAAGTTGACGCTCCACTGCCGAGCGTCGCATTTTGTCTGCGCAGTAACTGTCCAGCGAGCAATCGGCAATGAAGTCCTGCGCTGACCCGATCGCTCCCAACGCATCAACCAGCAGCTTGGGCGTTTTGTCGGTCATAGATCACGGTGCGGCTGTTGTTGACGGCTTGCAAAAAGTACGGGTTACGGATATAGCGCGGGTTCACCAGATCGACGTGGCGGCCCAGCAATTTCTCGAGCGCATCGGCCAGCTCCAGCCAGCGTTTGGGGCGCGAACCCGGCGCCTGCGCGTCCAGTTCAACCAGGAAGTCGAAGTCACTGGATTCAGGATTGAAATCGGGGCCGGTTGCCGAGCCAAACAGTTCCAGATGTGCCACGCCATAGCGCTCACACAGCACTGCAATGTTGGGCAACTGACCGGCGAAGGGAACTTTCATGCGCAGATTATCCAGCTTTGTCAAGGCAACACAACCAAAGTTGCGTACCGGCCTGTCAAACCCCCAGATAAGCCGACAAGGCCGGGTTGCTGGCCAATTCGCTGGACTTGCCCTGTAGTACCACGCGGCCCTTTTGCAACACCAGGGCCTGGTCCGAGCGCGCCAACACCTTGCGGTAGTCGCGGTCGACGATCAGGGTGGCGATGCCGCTTTTGCGAATCTCGCCGATCACGCGCCAGATGTCGGCCACGATCAGCGGCGCCAGCCCTTCGGTCGCCTCGTCCAGCACGATCAGTTCCGGGTGTGTCATCAAGGCCCGGCCGATCGACAGCATTTGCTGCTCGCCGCCGGACAGTTGCCCACCCAATTGGGCGACCCGCTCGCCCAGCCGGGGAAAGGTCTCCAGCACGCGTTCATAAGGCCAGTCCAGGCGGCCGTCGCGGCCACAGCGCGCCGCCATCACCAGGTTCTCGCGCACCGAGAGATTGGGAAACACGCCACGCCCCTCGGGCACGTAAGCGACCCCCAGGCGGGCCACCTGATGCGGCTGGAAGCCTGAGGCGTCCTGCCCGAACAAATGGATCTGGCCGTCGCGCTGCGCCACATGGCCCAGCAGGGTGCGGATCAGCGTGCTCTTGCCCATGCCGTTGCGGCCCAGCAGGCCAACTGTCTGGCCGCGTCCGATCTGCAGGTCGACGCCATGCAGCACATGGCTGGAGCCGTACCAGGCGTGAATGCCGCGGGCGTCGACGATCAGTTCACTGCGCATCCGACAGCTCTCCCAGATAGGCCACCCGCACCGCGGCGTTGCCGCGCACAAAGGCCGGCGAGCCGGAGGCGATGACAACGCCGTTGACCATCACCGTGATGCAGTCGGCGATGCGGAAGACGGCGTCCATGTCGTGTTCCACCAGCAGGATGGCATGGTCTTTTTTCAGCTCCGCCAGCAGGCTCAGCATGCGTTCGGTTTCCTCCGCGCCCATGCCGGCCAAAGGTTCATCGAGCAGCAGCACTTCGGGGCCGGTGGCCAGGCACATCGCGACCTCCAACTGGCGCTTCTGGCCGTGCGACAGCAGCCCGGCGCTGCGCTCCAGCAGCTTGGCCAGACCGGCGCGCTGGGCCACCTCCAGCGCCACCCGCGTGCTGACTTTGCAGCGCTGGGCATCCTGCCAGAAAGCCCACGGCTTGGGTTGGCGCATCTGTGCTGCCAGCCGGCAGTTTTCCAGCACGCTAAAGCTGGGGTAGATGGTGTTGCGCTGGTAGCTGCGACCCAGGCCAAAGCGGGCGCGCCGGGGCTGCGACCAGGCCGTCACGTCCCGACCCAACAGTTCAATGCGCCCGCTGCTGGGTGAGAGCTCGCCGGACAGGATGTTGATCAGGGTCGACTTGCCGGCGCCGTTGGGCCCGATCACCGCGTGCACGCTGTGGCGCTCCAGTTGCAACGAAACCCGGTTCAGCGCGATCAGGCCGCCCCAGACGCGGGTGATCTCCTTGGCACGCAACAGCACCTGGGCGTCACTCATGGTCAGGCTCCTGGCTGTCCGTCGCAGAGTCAGGCTTGGCGCGCGCCCGCAGCCGCTCGGCCAGTTGTTGCGGCACGCCCACCAGCCCGCGCGGCAGTAGTGCCACGCTGGCGATGATGGTCAGGCCCAGCCCGAGCTGCCAATGCTTGGCGAACTCGCCAAAGATGACTTCCGATTTGAACAATTCCTGCAACAGGGCAAAAGCGAAAGCGCCCAGCACGGCACCCCGCAGTTGCCCGATGCCGCCCAGAATGATCATGATCAGCACGTTGCCCGAGACATGCCAGCTGATCAGTTCCGGATTCACAAAACCGTCCTTCACGGCAAACAGGAAGCCGGCCAGCCCGGCGATGCCGCCGGAGATGACAAAGGCCGCCAGCTTGTACCAGTAGGTCGAGAAACCGGTGGCCCGCATGCGCTGCTCATTGACCCGGATGCCGGCCAGCGCGCGGCCGAAGCGCGAGCGCAGCAGCAGCGTCAGAAAGGCGAACACGATGCCCAGGCAGGCCAGCGTGAACAGATAGAGCGGCAGCGGCCGGTCCAGGTCCAGCAAGCTGCCCAGCACCGGTTTGGTGGTCATGTAAATGCCGTCGGTGCCACCGCCCAGCGGCGTGTCGTGTGCCACGTAATAGGCCATCTGGGAAAAGGCCAGCGTCACCATGATGAAGTAGACGCCCTTGGTGCGCAGCGACAAGGCGCCCACCAGCAGCGCGTAGAGGGCAGCCGCCAGCACGCAGACCGGCAGCAGCCACAGCACGGAGGGCGAGGCGTCCTGCGGCGACAGTCGTACCGCGGCGTAAGCGCCAATGCCCAGAAAAGCGGCCTGGCCGAAGCACACCAGGCCGGTGCCGCCCACCAGCAATTCGAGGCTGAGCGCAAAGACGGCGAAGATCATGATCTTGGTGACCAGGTCGATGCCGTATTTGCCGGCGATCAGCGGAAACAGCGCCAGCAGCGCAAAGGCCAGCAGGACGAAAATGATTTTGGCTTGCTTCATGTCGCTGCGCTGTCGGCTAGCCAGCCTTGAAGAGGCCATCCGGGCGCCACAGCAGAATCAGCGCCATCAGCACGTAGATCAGCACGCCGGAGGCCTGCGGCAGCAGCACTTTGCCGAAGGTGTCGACGACGCCGATCAGCAAGGACGCCAGCAGCGCGCCGCGGATCGAGCCGATGCCGCCGATCACCACCACCACAAAGCAGATGATCAGAACGGTGTTGCCCATGCCCGGATAGACCGACGACACCGGTGCCGCCACCATGCCGGCGAACACCGCGACGGCAACGCCGGCCGCGAACACCACCCGGTACAGGAATTTGATATCTATGCCCAGCGACTGGACCATCTCCCGGTTGCTGCTGCCGGCCCGTATCATCATGCCCAGCCGGGTGCGTGTGAACACCAGGTACATGCCCAGCGCCAGCAGCAGGCAGACCGCCGAGATGAACAGCCGGTAGACCGGGTAAGTCATCATCTCGCCCAGCGGCAGCGTGCCGGCCAGAATGTCGGGCGGCGCCACGCCGTGCACGTCGTCGCCGACCAACAGGCTGCGCAACTCCTCAAACACCAGGATCAGACCATAGGTCATCAACACCTGCTGCAGATGCTCGCGCTGGTACAGGAAGCTGAAGAAGGCCCATTCCAGCACGTAACCCAGCAGCACTGCCAGCACCAGCCCGATCAGCAGGGTGGCGAAAAAGCCGCCGCCCAAGGTGGCGCCGACGATGGGCGCCAGCGCATAGGCCATGTAGGCACCTATCATGTAGAAGCTGCCGTGCGCCAGGTTGATGACGCCCATGATGCCGAAGATCAGGGTCAGCCCGGAGGCCACCAGGAACAGCAGCAGCCCGTACTGCAAGGCGTTCAGGCACTGGATCAGGAAGAACAGCAGGTCCATATACGCAGTGGATTGGCGCGCCGCACTTTCCATGAACCAGACCAGCCCCGGCTGTCATTGCAGTGGCGTAGCACTGGATCCCGGATCGAGTCCGGGATGACAAGCACTTTGTGGATGACAAGCACTTTGTCATTGCGGCCCCGGCTGTCGTTGCGGCCCCGGCTGTCATTGCGGACTTGAATTTTGTCATTGCGGGCTTGACCCGCAATCCATTGGCTGTGTGGCACCGGTTGTGCCTGCCTTACATCTTGCAGCCGCGCGCCGGGTCGGCCAGTGCCTTGCTGATCACGCTGACAAATTGGTTCTCGTTGCCCACCACCTTGCGCAGGTAAATGTCCTGCACCGGGTTGTGCGACTTGGACAGCGTGAAGGTGCCACGCGGGCTGTCGATCTTGGCTTTTTCAATCGCGCTGACAAAGCCCGCCCGTTTGCTGAGATCGCCCTTGACGGCGGCCAGGCCTATGCCTAGCATCTGCGCTGCGTCGTAGCCCTGCACCGCAAACACATCAGGCTGCAGCTTGTAGGTCTTGGCATAGGCCAGGCGGAACGCATTGTCGCGCGCCGTGCCCAAGCTGTCGGCGTAGTGCAGGGTGGTCAGCAGGCCTTCCGCGGCAGCACCCTGCGCTTCCAGCGTGCCATCGGTCAGGAAGCCCGGGCCGTACAGCGGAATGTTTTTCTTCAACCCCGCGGCCGCGTAGTCCTTGACGAACTTGACGGCGCCGCCGCCAGAGAAAAAGGTGTAGACGGCATCCGGTTTGGTGGCTGCGATCTCGGTCAGCAAGGCCTGGAATTCGACATTCGGGAAGGGCAGGGTCAACTCCTTGACCACTTTGCCGCCGGCCTTCTCGAACGACTCCTTGAAACCATTCACCGACTCATCGCCGGCGGCATATTTCCAGGTGATGGTGACCACTTTTTTGTGCCCCTTCTTGGCCACCACCTCGCCCATGGCGTAGCCCGGCTGCCAGTTGGTGAAGGAACTGCGGAAGATGTTGGGCGCGCACATGGCGCCGGTCACCACGTCGGCGCCGGCATTGGGCACGATCAGGATGGTGCCGGTGTCTTTTGCGACCTTGGCCATGGCCATGGCGACGCCGGAGTGAACCGTCCCCACGAGCACATCGACGTTGTCGCGCTTGATCAGCTTGTTGACGTTGTCGGTGGCCTTCGACGGATCGGATTCGTCATCGACCTTGATGAACTCGATTTCCCGACCGCTGAGCTTGCCGCCTTGCTCGGCAAGGTAAAGCCGGAAGCCATTTTCGATGGCATTGCCCAGCGAGGCATAGGTGCCGGTGTAGGGCAGCATCAGGCCGACTTTGAGTTTTGCCGAGGTCTGGGCCATGCTCAGTGGCGCGGCGATGGCACAAGCGGCGATCAGGGAAATGCGGACTAGTTTCTTCACGGTTTGTCTCCTCGTTTATGGTGGTGAAAGAATTCTGTAACGGCGGCGATCAGTCTAACGCTTTGATCGCGCTGCGGCGAGTGTCCGCAGGCCGATAACTCCAATAGTTGGGTTTGCGGCACATGCTCGGCAATGCGATGGATCTGTTGCAGGGTGCCGTATTCGTCGTCCAGCCCCTGCACCGCCAGCAGCGGGCAGCGGATGGTGCCGATCTGGTTCTCTATCGTCCAATCCCGAAACTCGGGCGCCAGCCAGATCCTGTTCCAGCCCCAGAAGGCCGAATCGGGATCGTCATGGTATTTCGCCAGACGTTGACGCAGCTCGGTTTCCAGATAGGCCTTGCGCGCCAGGGCGATGCTGGCCACCGACACGTCTTCCACCAGGATGTGCGGCGCCAGCAATACGCAGCCGGCCACCTGCCGCGGGAAGCGGGCTGCGTACAAGAGGGCGATCGAGCCGCCGTCGCTGTGGCCCAGCAGCCAGGGCGGCTCAGTTTGCGTGTTGATGCCCAGCGCCTGGAACAAGGCGGGCAGTACCTCGTAAGCCTGGCGGTGCATGAAATCGGGCTGCCAGATTTCGTCCGCCGCGCGCGGCGTCGAGCGACCGTAGCCCGGCCTGGAGTAGACCAGGCCGCGGCAACCCAGTGCATCGCACAACTGGCGCGGAAAATCCCGCCACATGGCCAGCGAGCCCAGGCCCTCATGCAGGAACACCAGCAGGGGGGCGCCCGCTCTTTGCGGCGCCAGCCACTGGTATTCGATGCGCACGCTGCGCTCACGCCAGCGGATGTCGGCAAATTCAATGTCTTGCCCGGTAGCTTCTGCCGTCGTCAAATTTGCACCGCTGCTCAAAGTCTTCTTTCGTTGCACAATAGGCGGATATGAATTATTGTGCAGGTATGCACCGCAAATACCGTTTCGCCTTATGTCAAGCACTATATTGCCATTATCAGGTTTGCAACCTCTGACTAACCCTGACACCGATGCGGCTGCTTCGGGCCAGCCCGGGGCCGCGGCGCTGGCCGGGAAGAATCCGTTTCTGGCGGCACTGGGTGAGCGCGTGCGGGCCTTGCGCTCGCGCCGCGGCATGACGCGCAAGGCGCTGGCGCTGGCCGCCGGCGTCTCCGAGCGGCACCTGGCGAACCTGGAGTACGGGGTCGGCAACGCCTCCATTCTGGTGCTGCTGCAAGTGGCCGCTGCCTTGCAGTGCGCGTTGGGGGAACTGGTCAGCGACGTGACCAGTTCATCGACCGAGTGGCTGTTGATCCGCGAGTTGCTGGAGCAGCGCGACGAGGCCACGCTACAGCGCGTGCGCGTCATGATCGGCGAGCTGTTGGGCACCGGCGGCGGCAATGCCGGCACCAGCAGCCGCATTGCCCTGATCGGCTTGCGCGGCGCCGGCAAGTCGACACTGGGCCAGATGCTGGCCGACGACTTGGGTTTTCCGTTTGTCGAGTTGAGCCGCGAGATCGAAAAATTTGCCGGCTGCAGCGTCTCTGAAATCCAGGCGCTGTACGGCATCAATGCGTACCGGCGCTACGAGCGCCGGGCGCTGGAAGAGGCGGTCCAGATCTACCCGGAGGCGGTGATCGCCATCCCCGGCGGGTTGGTATCGGACGCCGGCACGTTCAACCAGTTGCTGGCGCATTGCTCCACGGTCTGGCTGCAAGCCGATCCCGAGGACCACATGAAGCGCGTCCTGGCGCAAGGCGATTTGCGGCCCATGGCGGCCAGCGAAGAGGCGATGATGGACCTGAGGCGCATTCTGGCCGGCCGCGCCGCGTTCTACTCCAAGGCGCAACTCAGACTCGACACCAGTGCTCAGCCGCTGGAACCCACTTTCCAGGCCTTGCGCAAAATGGTCAGGCAATTGCTTCAGTTGCCCGACAAGTTCTGAATTTCCCCCTGCCCTGCAGGAAAATGCTTTTCTTTGTATGATGTGCACTATTATGCATATACCTCAACGGTAAATGCACTTTTATGCGTAAATTTTGAGGAGAACAAGCCGTGAGCCTACCCAGCCCAGTCGACTACCAGACCGACCCTTCGCAGTACAAACACTGGAAACTTGAGTTCGATGGCCCGGTCGCCACGCTGCGGGCGGATTTTGACGAAAACGCCGGCCTGCGTCCCGGCTACAAGCTCAAGCTCAACAGCTACGACCTGGGCGTCGACATCGAACTGAACGACGCCATCAGCCGCATCCGTTTCGAGCACCCCGAGGTGCGCACCGTGGTGCTGACCAGCGCCAAGGAGAAGGTGTTCTGTTCCGGCGCCAATATCTTCATGCTGGGCGTCAGCAGCCATTCCTGGAAAGTGAACTTCTGCAAGTTCACCAACGAGACGCGCAACGGCCTGGAAGATTCCTCCAGCCACAGCGGCCTGAAATTTCTCGCAGCGGTGAATGGTGCCTGTGCCGGCGGTGGTTACGAGCTGGCGCTGGCCTGCGACGAAATCATTCTGGTGGACGACCGCTCCAGCGCGGTGAGCCTGCCCGAAGTGCCCTTGCTGGGCGTGCTGCCCGGCACCGGCGGCCTGACCCGCGTGACCGACAAGCGCCATGTGCGGCACGACCTGGCGGATCTGTTCTGCACCAGTGCCGAAGGTGTGCGCGGCGAGAAGGCATTGAACTGGCGTCTGGTGGACGCCATCGCCAAGCCGGCTGTCTTCGCCCAGAAGGTGCGCCAGCGGGCGCTGGAACTGGCGGCAGGCAGCGATCGCCCCGGCGACGCCAAGGGGGTGACCCTGACACCCTTGCAGCGCAGCATCGAGCCCGACGCCTTGCGCTATCCGAACCTGACGGTCGAGATAGCCCGCGCACAACGCAGCGCCACTTTCACCGTCAAGGGACCGATGGGCGCGCAGCCGGCCAGCATTGCCGCCATCGAGGCCGCCGGCGCCGACTGGTACCCGCTGGCGCTGGCGCGTGAGCTGGAAGATGCCATTCTGTCAATGCGTACCAACGAGCTTGAGATCGGCATCTGGCTGCTCAAGACCGAGGGCGAAGCCAGCGCAGTGCTGGCGCTGGACGCCACTCTACTGGCGCACCGCGGCCACTGGCTGGTACGCGAAACCATTGGCCTGCTGCGGCGCACGCTGAGTCGTCTGGATGTCTCTTCGCGCAGCCTGTTTGCCTTGATCGAGCCGGGTTCCTGTTTTGTCGGCACCTTGCTGGAACTGGCGCTGGCCTGCGACCGCAGCTACCAGTTGGCTTTGCCCGACGATCAGGCGCGGACACCCCGCATCGCGCTGACCGAGGCCAACTTCGGGCTCTACCCCATGGTCACTGGCCAGAGCCGTTTGCAGCGGCGCTTCTATGACGAGCAGCCGGCGCTGGCCGCGCTGCGTGCCAGCATCAGGCAGGCGCTGACGGCCGACACCGCCTTCGAGCTAGGCTTGGTGACTTCCAGCCCCGACGATATCGACTGGGCCGACGAGTTGCGCATTGCCATCGAAGAGCGTGTCAGCATGTCGCCCGATGCGCTGACCGGCCTGGAGGCCAATCTGCGCTTCAATGGCCCGGAGAACATGTTCACCCGCATCTTCGGGCGCTTGACGGCCTGGCAAAACTGGATTTTCCAGCGCCCCAACGCGGTCGGTGAAAAGGGCGCGCTCAAGGTCTACGGCAAGGGCGAAAAAGCGGCATTCGACTGGAACAGAGTTTGAAATTTACCAAGGAGACAAGCATGTCCACCATCAACTACAGCGACAAGATTCCCAACAACGTCAACCTCAGCGAAGACCGCACCTTGCAGCGCGCACTGGAGCAGTGGCAGCCCAATTACCTGCGCTGGTGGAGCGACATGGGGCCTGACGATTCGCAGAACTTCGAGGTCTACCTGCGCACGGCCGTCAGTGTCGATCCGCAGGGCTGGGCCCAGTTCGGCCATGTCAAGATGCCGGACTACCGCTGGGGCATCTTCCTGAATCCGGCCGAGCAGGATCGCAAGATTCACTTCGGCGACCACAAGGGCGAAGCAGCCTGGCAGGACGTGCCCGGCGAGCACCGCGCCAACCTGCGCCGCATCATCGTTACGCAAGGCGATACCGAGCCGGCTTCGGTCGAACAGCAACGGCATCTGGGGCTGACGGCGCCCAGCCAGTACGACCTGCGCAACCTGTTTCAGGTCAACGTCGAAGAGGGTCGCCATCTGTGGGCCATGGTCTACCTGCTGCACAAGTACTTCGGCCGTGACGGCCGGGAAGAAGGCGAGGCCTTGCTGCAACGGCGCAGCGGCCAGCAGGACAACCCGCGCATACTGCAAGCCTTCAACGAGGAAACGCCCGACTGGTTGAGCTTCTTCATGTTCACCTACTTCACCGACCGCGACGGCAAGTTCCAGTTGTGCGCGCTGGCCGAGAGCAGCTTCGACCCGCTGGCACGCACCACCAAATTCATGTTGACGGAAGAAGCGCATCACATGTTCGTTGGCGAGAGCGGCATCTCGCGCATCATTCAGCGCACCTGCCAAGCCATGAACGAGATGAAAACCGACGATGCGGGCAAGCTGCGCGCCGCTGGTGTGATCGACTTGCCCACCATTCAGCGCTACCTGAATTTTCATTTCAGTGTGACCATAGACCTGTTCGGCTCCGACGAGTCGAGCAACGCCGCCACCTTCTACAGCAGCGGTTTGAAAGGCCGTTTCGAGGAAAGCAAACGGCTGGACGACCACATCCTCAAGGGCGGCACTTACAAGGTGCTGGCGATGCAGGGCGGCGCGCTGGTCGAGAAAGAGGTGGCCATGCTCAACGCGCTGAACGAAGTGCTGCGCGACGATTACATCAAGGACTCGGTCGGCGGCGTCGAGCGCTGGAACAAGGTGATCGAAAAAGCCGGCATCCCGTTCCGGCTGAAGGTGCCGCACAAGGCGTTCCACCGCAACATTGGCGCCCTAGCCAACGTCAAGGTGTCGCCGGACGGCCGCGTCCTGTCCGAGGCTGAGTGGAACAGCCAGGTCGACCACTGGCTGCCCAGCGCCAGCGACCGGGCCTTTGTCGGCAGCCTGATGGGGCGCGTCGTCGAGCCGGGCAAATTTGCCAACTGGATCGCGCCGCCCCTGATGGGCATCAACCGCCAACCGGCCGACTTCGAGTACGTGCGCTTCAACTGATCGCCAACGCCATGAGTGAAAGCGTCGCCATCCGGCAGCATCTGATCGACCCGGAGATTTGCATTCGCTGCAATACTTGCGAGGCGACTTGCCCGGTGGCCGCGATCACGCACGACTCGCGCAACTATGTGGTCGATGTCAGCAAATGCGATTCCTGCATGGCCTGCATCCCGCCCTGTCCGACCGGCGCCATCGACAACTGGCGCACCCTGTTGCGCGCCCAGGCCTACAGCGTGCAAGCGCAACTGGGCTGGGACGTGCTGCCGGCGGAATTGACGGCGCCGGAGCACGCCACGCCGGGCCTGGTTGCTGCTGTGCCGGCGGCCGCGGCGCCGGTCGTACCGCCGTCGGTTGCCGTTGCCAGCAGTGATGCCGCCGACTTCGATGGCGCACATTACGGCGCGACGCTGCCGCCCTGGTCGGCGGCCCATGCCTACACCAACCTGTATGGCCCCAAGGCCACTGAAAAAGCTATCACGGCGACTGTCGCCGGTAATGTGCGCGCCACCCAGGTCGGTCGCGACTACGACACGCACCACATCGTGCTGGACTTCGCCGCGCTGCCGTTCCCGGTGCTGGAGGGCCAGTCGATCGGCATCATCCCCCCCGGCAGCGATGCCAGCGGCCGGCCGCACCATGCACGCCAGTACTCCATCGCCAGTGCGCGCAACGGCGAGCGACCCGGCTACAACAACCTGGCGCTGACGGTCAAGCGCGTGCTGGCGGACCATCAAGGCCAGCCGGTGCGCGGGGTCTGTTCCAATTACTTGTGCGACCTGCAGGTGGGCGACAAGGTGCAGGTGATAGGTCCGTTCGGCAGCAGCTTCCTGATGCCAAATCACCCCGGCTCGAACATCGTGATGATCTGCACCGGCACCGGCAGCGCGCCCATGCGCGCCATGACCGAGTGGCGGCGCAGACTGCGTCAGACGGGTAAATTCGAGGGCGGCAAATTGATGCTGTTCTTCGGTGCCCGCAGCCAGGAAGAACTGCCCTATTTCGGGCCCTTGCAAAACCTGCCGAAGGATTTCATAGACATCAACTTTGCCTTCTCGCGCACACCGGGGCAGCCCAAGCGCTACGTGCAGGATGCGATGCGCGAACGTGCCGCGGAGCTGGCGGCCTTGCTGCGCGACGCCAACAGCTACTTCTACGTCTGTGGCCTCAAAAGCATGGAACAGGGCGTGCTGATGGCGCTGCGCGACGTGGCGCAGCAGGTCGGGCTTTCCTGGGACGATGTGGGTGCGGCGCTCAAGAGGGAAGGGCGGCTGCATCTGGAGACCTACTGATCCGCGCCAAAGCCGGCAGTCGAGGCGAGGACGACGAATACCCGTTTGGCGGAGGGCAGAAGTAGCGTTACTTGGCCGACTAAATAGATAGGCGGATGTTGCCCTCCGCTTCGGTTACTTTGCCTTTGCTCTTCAAATTGTCGATGGCCTTCACCACTCGGGCGACAGTAGATGCTGAAGCAGCAGCCATGCCAACCAGACGACAAACTGACCGGGCAATATCTTGACGTGGAGCACCACCTGCTTGATGGAGAACCTGCAGCACAAGCGCAGCAATCTCTTCGATACAGACCTCGTCAATGTGACGTTTTGATTCGGCACCTTCGCCAGCAATTCGGAGACGGTCCAATGAACCTGACTCGACAGATTTCGGCCAATAGAAAGTATTCGAGCCCTCATGGGTCTTGCCTGCGGATGAGGGAGCCAGCGCTTTGAGTCGCTCAACAATTCGTGAACCTGTCCGCTCGAGCCCCCAAGCTCGCGCAACCTTTTTAAACAAGACGGTTTCGGATACGGGGCCTTCAGCCTCTATAACATGCGTCATTTGCTCAGCCAACATGGAAGCACTTCTGTATTCGTAGAACGCCTCTGCACTTCCGGGGCTCAAGGTCAAAGGCGTGTACACGGGTATGGTACGTTCGATGGGTTCGGCGGACTCATTAACCTTGGACTCACGTGGCTGCTCTGCGTCGACCACCACTTCGTCGAATGTGTCACCCGTAGTTGCCTGGGACTCTTTCCTCTGTTGTTCGTCTTCATCCAATAGAGACTGCAGGAGCGACATGATTTTTGCCACTTCACCCTCGGGATTGAGCCACCAGTCGGTGGACCAAATACGGTGAATGCGCCAGCCAAGTCCTTGGAGGATGTGCTGGCGTAGTCGATCCCTGTCTCGCGCCGTTGCACCAGAATGGTACGTTCGGCCATCACATTCGATGCCAACTAGGTAGCGGCCTGGAGCTCTAGGGTCAACCACACCGATGTCGATACGGTAGCCTGAACAACCCACCTGCGGGTGGACCACCCAATTACTATTGCGAAGAACCCGGATGACGGCTGTCTCAAAAGGACTGTCTGGCTCCAGCCCGGTTGGTAAACATTGCTCAACGAGCGCCTGCGGACCTTTGATGGCAAATTCCAAGTAGTGCTTCAAGTCTCGAACGCCGGCTGCGCGCACTTTGGAAAGTTCGATTTGCTCTGGCATCAGAGAGCTGTAAATGACCACTGCTTCACGAGCACGCGAAATGGCTACGTTCAGTCGCCGGTGGCCGCCATCACCATTGAGTGGACCGAAGTTCATCGTGGTCTTGCCGGCTGCGTCAGGACCAAAGGTGATTGAAAAGTAGATAACGTCCCGCTCATCCCCTTGAACATTCTCCAGATTCTTGATGAATAGGGGCTCATGTGACCTTGCGGCAATGGCCCGATCCAATTCCTGGTTCGAGCGGCGCCGAGCGTCCAAAAGTGTCTCGATGAGGGCTTGTTGGGGTTGATTGAACGTGACCACGCCCATCGTGAGGTGAGACTTTGAAGCAGCCAGATAGTGCTGCTCGATTCCTTTGACGATAGCCTCAGCTTCTATCCGATTGGTCCGAGTCGATCCGCGGTCGTATACCCCGTGGACTCGCTCAAATCGAACCGCTACGTCATCGGTGACAGGTGAAGGGAACGTTACCAAGCAGGATTCGTAGTAATTGACATTGCTGAATGTGATGAGGCTCTCATGACGGCTGCGATAGTGCCATTGCAGGCTCAGTCGGTTCATACCGGCACCGAGACATTCGTCCAGAATGCTTTCGAGGTCTTCAATCTGTTCGTCACTAGCACCGTCAGAATCCGTCGACTTGCTGAAAAAGCTCGTTGGGGGTAACTGTTTCGGGTCACCTACGACAACCAGCTGTTTTCCGCGCGCAATCGCACCGACGGCGTCCCAGACTGGAATTTGCGAAGCCTCATCAAAAACCACCAAATCAAATGGTGCATAACCTGCATCGAGGTATTGGGCTACCGAGAGCGGTGACATCAGCAGGCATGGCTTGAGTTTGGGGAGTAGTGTGGGCAGGCTTTGAACCAACTGGCGCACGGGCATGTGTCTGCGCTGTTTCTGCAGTTCGCGCCTCAGACGCCCCAACTCACTGTCCGCACCAACCATTGCGCCAGTTGCTGTCGGAATTCGACCTGACAGTGTTGCGGCAATGTACTTTTCGGTAAGTTCCTGGAACTTGGTGTCAGCCTGGCGGAATTCACGAATCTTGCGCTCGTGGTCAGCGCTGGAGAAGCTGCGCAGGACGGGGTCAACGTCGATGATCTTCTTCAGCCACCAATTGCTGTAACTGAATTCAAAGTGAGGTTCCACTTCTGCCAGAGAGATCGCCCCGACTTCTAGGCTGGTTACCAGACCTTGAAGACCTTGGGAGACCGCTTTGTCTCGCACGCTGCGCCACAAGCACCAAGGGCGCAGTTGCTGTTTTGCCAGGTCCCACCCAGTGAGCATTCCTTGAATTCGTGTTAATGCACCATCTGCCCCAGGCAGTCCAGATAGCGGTTCAACTGGCAGTGCAAGTGCTTCTAGGGCATCTTTCTTCTGGCGTGCATCGCGCCAAGCATCCCGGTACGCCAACAAAGCTCGGCCGATAGGCCCGGACGGAGTTAGGTGCGCCCGATCGTCGGTAACCAGTGCTTGAAGACTCGCGCGCAGCGCTGATATGGCTTGTGAGTCAGCCCCCGCTACATGAGTCACCGCATCAGTGAACTTCTGCGCCCATTGTTCGTGCGCCGTCAACACGGCCCAGTCGGTTTTGATGCCGTTATAGGCGCTCTGAAGAACCGTTTCAGCTTCGACGTGCATCGACAACAAAATCTGGTCTTCATCATTCACATCGGCCAGTGCGTCAATCATTGGTTCAATTTGAGCGTCGCTTGGGCGCTTGCTGTCGGTCCGGAACGTCTGCAGTCCGGCTGAAAAACTTCTTCTGGCAAACCATGACTTTGGCCACCATGCCAACTTAGCCTGAGACCACTGAGATTTCAGGTCTGTGGCGCTGAGCTTTGCAAGTTGAGGTGTCCAACCCCCGCTAGTTCTTTCCCAGTGCGCTGTACGAGCGGCTCCGTGTTTGGCAAGAGACTGAACCATTGATCGCACTCGCGTGTCATGTGCTTGCCTGGCGAGACCTTCAGGAACTTTGGGAGCCCCCAGCAGCACATCCGCAAGCTCGTCCAAGGCGGCGTACCCCTCAAAACTCAGCCCCATGGTGGGATGTTTGATGAAGTTGCCTACAGCTTTCGATTTCTCATTTAGTGACTGAATAGCCGTGTCAAGGAGCTTTGATGCAGAGCTTAGTTCACCGCTCCAACTCGGCGACCATTCCGACTTGCCAATTGCAGCAAGTGGATGGCCGCTTAGCAACCCCAGGTCTTTTGCCATTGCCGCAATACGCCGTGACGTTTCACGAAGGCTGTCAAGCTGCTCACGGGAGTGGGTGAGTGGATCGGACCAGGGCATCGTGGAAGGTTCTTTACCATAGAACTCAATGCAGGTTCCAATTGCTGCAAAGGCAGTGAGCCCATTGGGATAAGTCTTATGCAATGCATCAACCAGCCCATTCAATTCCTGCCTTAGTTGTCCCAACCGCTCAGCTTCACGTGACCAGTCGCTGGCAACGCGCTCACCACTGATGTCCAATGCTTGTCCTAGCTGTTGGAGTACCTCAACTTTTCTGGCCTTTGATGAGTGCAGTTCAAGGCAGAAAGGCCCCAGCCCGATGCGGTTTAACCGTCTATGAACCACCTCCAAGGCAGCCATCTTCTCCGACACAAACAAGACCGTCTTGCCTTTGGCCAGGTTGTGGGCGATAAGATTTGTAATGGTTTGGCTCTTGCCGGTTCCGGGAGGTCCTTCCAGCACCAGGTCTCGGCCAGCATCAATTGCACAGATCGCCTTTAGCTGCGAAGAGTCCGCCAACAACGGGGCAAGAATGTCCTGGGGTTGATGTGTTTCATCCAGCCTTTCGAATTCACCACCCTTACTTTCACGTGCAAAAGCCTCACCGGGGTTGTCAATCAGATGTTTGACTACGCGGTTGCCCTTGAGCTGGTCCGTACGGTCCTGTAGGTCTTTCCACATGAGGTACTTCTTAAAGGAAAAAATGCCGAGGTGGGCTTGTTCAAGGACTTCCCATTTGGCAATCTCCCGCACTGCCAGTCGAAACGACTGCAGAACCTTTGCGACATCGATGCCCTTGTCATCGGTCGGAATTAGATCCAGGCCAGCCACGCGCAACTCAAAACTGTTTTTAAGTAGCTGCAAGAGGGTTGGATTGACGATCGCTTCGTCATCGTGTCGATTGAGGCGAAACCCGGACCGGACAGATTGACGCTGAAGAGTTACTGGTACCAGAAGAATGGGCGCCAGATGCTTTGTATCGGCTTTTTCCGCTTCGGTCCATTCCAAGAGGCCAATTGCCAGGAAGAGCGTGTTTGCGCCACCTTCTTCGAGCCCTGTTCTGGCGGCATTGAAAATTGCCAGCAGAGTCCCATCGAGCGCGTCTTGTCCGATGTTGGCAAGAAACTCCTTGTTATCCAGTGCCTCTAGAGCCATGTCATCCAGGGCTGAACGGCCACTCTTGGATGCGTGTACCTTGCTAGACCGTGGGTCACTGCCATCCATGATGCTGGGCAGAGGCCGAATCCGGAATTCAGAACCGTTGGAAAGTGCGTCTTCCAGCTTCGCCAATTCCGGGGCTACGAATTGCAGGGTTGACTTGGTCGACTTGAAATTGAGGAGTCGATTGCGTAGCGTCAAATCCAGAAGTTTTGACTTCCAATTTGAAAGTCTTCCCTCCGGCGTGTCCTCGGAAGGTATGTCTATTGGGGTCAAAAACTCCGGGTCCAAAGCGGGCATCAAAGGGGTTGGTTCGATGCCAGTCGGTTCTTCGGACGCGTCAGGCGGGAGCCGCTTCGCTAGCGTCGAGCGAGATGGCAAAGGCTTGATTTGCACTTCGCGGGCGCGATGAATGTCGACCGCGTATCGGAAGGTGTCTTTTTCCTGTAGCAGCTCATGTCCCCTTTCCAGCGCAATGCGCAGGGAAAGGCGTCTTGTGTGATGTTGGGCTACTCCTGTTGTCTCGAACGCGAGGAACTCTCCAGAATCAACTCTTTTACGAACCGCCTGGATGTCATCGAGCAGTGGGTCTGGAAAGCAGGCCGAATGCAACCACACACCAACCCAGGCATGGCCCTCCTTGAACAGCACTACCGGTCGCAATCCAGCCTGCTCCAGACAGGATGCAAACAGCATGGTCAGGTCAAGACAAGTCGCCACTCGACCCTCAAGGATGCGGTCCGCGGTGCGAATCTTTTGCCCGTCGGTGCCAAATGAGGCTGGCGGTTCAGCGTACTGCAAGTTCTCGGCGGCAATCGTGCTGTAGATGGCGGATACCTGTTGCCAGACAACCTCTCGGCTCTTGGATTGGTAGCCGTTCATCGAGAGTTCGTTGTGCTGCGAGCGCAGCAATTTGGATGCTTTGCCGATGAGGACATCGATGGCCGGATTGTTCGGCATGCAGAACGCCGCCAACAACTCAGGCAATGCTCGGGTTCCTGCCCACTGGTCGTACGCCAGAACCTGAATGATCTGTGACTTTGTCGCTATTTCGATGGCGCTGACTAGGACTGAAACGATGACGGACGCGTTGACGGACTCCTGAAGGTCTGCCAAGTAGGCGTGGTCTGGCTGGAGCTCTATGGGTGAAACTCGGCGCGTTTCGCCTGGCGCAAATCGGTCAAATCGTAGCTTTGTTCCCTGAGCAAATCCTGGGTTGCAAGCAATAAGCACTTCCAGGCCCTCGAGGGTGTCAGCACAGTGATTTGTCAAACGAAGTGACCGAATGACAGGGACCGAGTTCTGAATTGATGCATATCCGAGCGTTGCGTCGGATTCGATTTCTATTGCAATGCCCGTTGGCTGCGCCGCTGGCAATGGGCCTACAGCTGAAGTATCAAGTCCCATCTCAAGTGGCCTCCTGACCCTATTTGCAATTATTTGTTGGGCTATGTTGATCGTTACTTTACCAGTCTGTCCCGCCAGACGGTTAGAACGTCCGTTGTCTGTCTCCCACAGTGCCAGTGAATGACCGCTCCTCCCAACACTGGCTGGGAGCAAAGGGCGTACTGCCGCCGCATGCCGGCCGCAATCAAGAAGCTCTATATTTGGCCGTTGTTTGGACGCATCCTGCGAGCGAACCTTGCAATCCTGATCAAGCCATCTGTAGCCTGATGCGCTACGGACTACAATGGACTCAAATGATCAAGAGTTTCCGCCACAAAGGCTTGCAACGCTTTTTTGAAACAGGCAGCAAGTCAGGAATACAGGCTGCGCACGCTTCCAAGCTGCGCCTGCTGTTGGCTGCTCTGGATCAAGCAGTAAAGCCCGAAGACCTTTCGGCGCCGTCTTGGGCGCTGCACCCGTTAAAGGGTGAGCTGAAAGGCCATTGGGCGCTTACTGTCAATGGAAACTGGCGCATGGTGTTCACCTTTGAGGGCGAGGATGCCGTGCTTGTTGATTACCGGGACTACCACTGAGGTTCAATATGACTCGCATGCACAATCCGCCGCACCCTGGCGAAGTCCTCCGGGAATATTTGGGCGACATCACCGTGACAGACGCCGCGGTGAAGCTGGGCGTCAACCGCGTCACCCTGTCGCGCGTGGTCACCGGATCTTCGGGTGTTTCCGCCGACATGGCTTATCGCCTGGCTGAAGCCTTTGGGACCAGTCCTGAATTGTGGGCAGGGATGCAGTTGCAGTACGACTTGTACCAGGCGGGTAGGATGAAGCGTCCCCGAATTGAGCGGCTGGCAGCCTAGAGCGCGTCCATGCGCGCCATGACCGAATGGCGCCGGCGGCTGAGTCAGGCAAGTTCGAAGGTGGTGCAAGCTGATGCTGTTTTTTGGCGCGCGCAGCAAGGAAGAATTGCCTTGCTTTGGCCCGTTGCAAAACCTGCCGAAAGAATTCATCGGCGTCAATTTCGCCTTCTCGCGCACACCGGGACAGCGTCGCCGCCGCGCTGAAGACGCAGGCGCGGCTGCATCTGGAGACTTACTGACGCGGCTCGCATTGAAGTGAGGTCTTTCTGCTACGCTTCCAAACCGCATTCTTGCGCAAGCATTTGAATCACAGGGAGACGATCATGACTGACAAACGCATCGCTGCACTGCACCACGCCACCTTTGAAGGCATCCGCCATGTTGATGCTGATGGCAATGACTTCCGGTTGGCGCGTCCCTTGGCCAAGGTGCTGGACTACTCTGAATACCGCCACTTTTTGCCCGTGGTTGAGCGCGCCAGCGAGGCCTGCCGCAACAGCGGTCACCCGGTGGCAGACCATTTCGAGGACATCCTCGAAATGGTCGAGATTGGTTCAGGCGCACGACGCGAATTGCCGGATGTGCGCCTGTCGCGCTACGCCTGTTACCTGATCGTGCAGAACGGCGATCCCGGCAAGGCCGTTATCGCCAATGGGCAAACCTATTTTGCGCTACAGACACGACGGCAGGAACTGGCTGACAACGCCAAATTTTCGCAACTCAGCGAAAACGAAAAACGTCTGGCCATCCGCAACGAGTTGGCCACCCACAACAAACACCTGGCCGCTGCCGCCAAAGACGCAGGCGTAGAAACCAGTCTTGATTACGCCATCTTTCAGGATCACGGTTACAAGGGGCTTTACGGCGGTTTGGGCAACAAGGAAATCCATGCCCGAAAACCTGCTCACTCCGGACGCCAGCATCCAGCAGATTGCGTCTGCCAACAAGAAGCTGGAAAACAAGAAGCCGAGGAAATGATTTGATGGCAGTTGCAGTACGACTTGTACCAGGCGGGCAAGACGAAGCGTCCGCGAATCGAGCGGCTGGCAGCTTAGGGCCCGCCCCTGCGCGCCATGACCGAATGACGCCGACGCCGGCGTTCAAGAAGCAAGGGCGCTTGCACCTGGAGACCTACTGATCCGCGCCAAACAGCCAGCCCGGCCGGGCGAACCGATCGAGCCAGACGCTGGCGCCTGCTGCCACACCAATCACCAGGGCCAGCACCGACAGGGTCACTGCCGGGTCGATAGCCAGAACATTTTCCAGCCAGGGCAGGGCCAGTTTTGCGCAAGCCCCGGCGGTAAACGCGATCACCAGGATCAAGGCCAGCGTGTCGCGTTGCAGGCGAATGTGGCCGCGTTGCAGCCGTTGCAGCGCTTGCGCGTATTCCAGCTCCAGTGCGCGCTTGCGAGACTCCAGGTCGGACGTGGCGTCCCGCAGCACGGCGCTCAGCAAGCCGGAGCGAAAGCCGTCGGGCAATGGCGGTGCACGCAGCGCCTGTAGCAGCGCCCGGTCCAGCACGCGCTCTTGTTCCGCTGACAGTGCCGGCTCGTCGACCGGAATTGAATTCATGGGCATGGTGTTACTCCTCACAGCCATAGGGATGCGCTGGCCAGCCCCTTGGCCTGCAGCGCTTGGTACAGGGCCTGGCGAGCCCGATGCAAATGGGTTTTGACAGTGCCCTGCGGCAAGTCCAGCATGCTGGCGACCTCGTCGACCGAATGCTCCTCGAAGTAATACAGCTTCAGGCAGGTCTGATAGGCCTTGGGCAGGGCATCCACCATGTGTCGCAGCAGCGTCAGCGCGGCCGCGTCGTGATCTGGCGCAGCCGCGGGCAACTGCTCGATAGCGTCCCAGGTCACGGCATCGTCCCGCTGCGCGCCGGCCTGCTTGCGGCGTGCCAGTTCGGTGAGACAGCGATTGCGGGCAATGGCGTAGATCCAGGTCGACAGGGCGGCAGTGCCGGCGTTGTAGCTCGACAGCGAGCGCCAGACGCGCAGCAGGCTGTCCTGCGCGAGGTCCTGGGCGGTGTGGGTATCGCGCAGCATCGCCAGGCACAGGTGGAACACCTTGGCGTCGTAGCGTTGCACCAGATATTCGAAAGCCAGGTGGGTTTGACCATCGTGCAGCAGGCCGACGATGTCCGCATCCCGCTGGGCTGCGTCCGTCTCTCCCATGGAAGCAGGCAATGGAAGAGGAGCTTGATCGTCGGGCATTGCTGTTGATACCTGGTGGTTTTGAATCGGTTTCAATAAGGGCTGATTTTTTTTCGAAACGATGAAACCCTATCGCGGTGTGGCGGGTATCAATACACGTCAACCCACCAACAGGAGTTTCCCATGGACGATTTAAAACATATCTTGCCCCTGATGATTCCCATCATCGCCATTGTGATGGGCATCGGCATCGGCATGCTTGCGCTGTGGCTCGACCATGAAAAGAAGACCCGCATGTTCGAGCTGCACCACAAGGAGCGCTTGCTGGCCATCGAGCGCGGCATGGAAGTGCCGCCTTTGCCACCCGAGTTCTTCACGAATGGCCGCGGGGGCGCATGTGGCGCCAAGGTCAACGGCCTGCACCGGGGCTTGGCGCTGCTGCTGCTGGGACTGGCGTTGGGTGTGGCGTTGTTCGTCAACCAGGGTCCCGAGGCGGCAACCTGGGCTCTGTTGCCGATCGCGCTGGGCGTGGCGCAACTGATTTTCTACCGCGTCAGCGCTGCGTCAGCCCCTGAGGTCGACGCGGTGAAGAGCGAGGTCAATCGCTAGCACGACTAGTACCAGGCAGGCCGCTATCTCGCTTGGCGCGGTGGTAAGCGCCCGATCCGATCGACAGCACCTGGTCGGAAGGCAAAACTGCGCTCGGCGCATGGTCCGGTTGACCTTGTACCCGTTGGTAGAGGGTTCCGAAATCAATGCTGGCCAGTTCAAGCAGTTGCGCCAGATCATCGATGACAAAATAAGTTTCCTGAAAATCATCAATGCGATAACTGGTGCGCATCACCCGTTCCAGATCAAAGCGCAGGCGGTTGGGCGATGCATCGTCGAGAGAAAAAACGCTCTCCGTCGCGGACGAGGCAATACCCGCACCGTAGATCTTCAAGCCGTCCTTCTGCTGCATCAGGCCGAACTCAACCGTGTACCAGTAGACGCGCGCCAGTTTGTCCAGCACACCCAGTTTCTGCGCTCGCAAGCCCCCCACACCGTAGGCCTGGATGTAATCGGCCATGGTGGGATTCATCAGCAGGGGCACATGACCGAAGACGTCGTGAAAGACATCGGGCTCTTCCAGGTAATCGAGTTGATGCGGCTGGCGGATGAAGTTGCCTGCCGGGAAGCGGCGATGGGCCAGGTGCTCGAAAAACACCTCGTCGGGCAGCAGCCCCGGCACCGCCACGATTTGCCAGCCAGTGCGCGGCAGCAGAAGGTCCGACAGTCGTCGGAAATCGGGAATCTGACTGGCGTCTATCGGTAACTGGGCCATGCCTTGCACAAACGAATCGCAGGCGCGTCCCAACAGCAAGCGGCTTTGCCGCTCAAAAAGGGTTTTCCATACGCCGTGTTGCTGGGCGGTGTAGCGCTGCCAGCCCTGGTCTATGGTCCAGTCGGCGCGCTCCGGCCGAGCCGAGTGGTCGGCCGCAAGCCCGTGTCTGGCGGTTTCAGCCGGCGGCGGCAACATCGTCGCGACCTTCACAAGTTGAAGCAGGCGTGGCGGGCCGGCAGCGCGAAAAGACCTGATCGATCAGGCGCGCCAGCGCCATGTCCTTGCTGGACAAACCCTTGACGTCGTGCGTCGTCAGCGTGATGACGACGCGGTTATAGACGTTGGACCATTCGGGGTGGTGATCTCGTTTCTCCGCCAGCAAGGCGACCTGGCTCATAAAGCCGAAGGCCTCGGTGAAGTCGGCAAAAACAAACTCGCGTGTCATCAGGCCGCCGCGAGCGGCGTCGAAACGCCAGTCGGGGTGTTGCGCGAGTTGCTCGGCCAGCGTTTGGGCATCCAGTTTCTTCATATCAAATCCTCGCCGGCAGCACGCTGCCACGGCACTCACCAAAACCGCTGCGCAGGGCTGCCGCGTGTGTCCAGTTCCGCTCGATGCTCATGGCCCGAACTCGCGTTGGTGCAGAAATGCCGCATGTCTGGGTGCGCGCTTGGTGCTGGACCATTCTTCCAGCATGTCCCATTTCACCGCATCGAGTTTTTTCAGCATGGCCTCTTCTTCGGGGTCAGGGCAGGCCAATTCCAGGCGGTGACCGTTCGGATCGAAAAAGTAAATCGAGTGAAACACGCCATGGTCGGTCACCCCCAGCACCTCGACGCCCTGGGCCTCCAGGTGGGCCCGGAACGCAAGCAAGGTGGCACGGTCCCTGACCTTGAAGGCGATGTGCTGCACCCAGCTTGGCGTATTCGGGTCGCGCCCCATCGGTGGCTGGGTCGGCAATTCGAAGAAGGCCAGCACGTTGCCCTGTCCGGCGTCCAGAAAAACGTGCATGTAAGGGTCTGGCGCCTTGGTGGAAGGCACGAAGTCCTCGGCAATGGCGAGGACAAAGTCCATCTTCAGCATCTGCTGGTACCACAGCACGGTCCCCCTGGCGTCTTTGCAGCGGTAGGCGACATGGTGAATGCGGTCGATTTTCAGGCCGTCACTTTGGACTTTCGGCATCCCGTTTCGAGTTGGGGACAGAGTTGAAGATGGGTCCGACAAGCCTTTAGGTTCAATCACGCCGCGGCGCAATTGATCGCGTTCCAGCGATTCGAACAGCGCCTTGAAATTGCCTTCGCCAAAGCCCTCGTCGCCCTGGCGCTGGATGAATTCAAAGAACACCGGCCCCAACTGTGCTTCCGAAAAAATCTGTAGCAACAAACGGGGCCTGCCGCCTTCGGTGCTGCCATCCAGCAGGATGCCCCGCGTCTGCAGCGCCGGCACCGGCTGACCATGGCCAGGCAGGCGACCGTCCAGCATCTCGTAATAACTGGCGCTGGGTGCCGCCATCAGCGGCACGCCGGCCCGCGCCAGCCGGTCCACCGTGCCGATCAGGTCATCGCAGATCAGGGCAATGTGTTGAATGCCCTCGCCGTTGAACTTCAGCAGGAATTCTTCAATCTGTCCGCCGCCCTGTTTCGACTCCTCGTTCAACGGGATGCGGATCTTGCCATCGGGCGCGGTCATGGCGCGTGAGGTCAGGCCGGTGTATTCACCTTGAATATCGAAGTAGCGAATTTCGCGGAAGTTGAACAGCTTCTCGTAGAAGCCGCCCCAAAATGCCATGCGGCCACGGTACACGTTGTGCGTCAGATGATCGATCGATTTCAGACCGTGGCCCACCGGGTGGCGATCCACGCCGTCATGGAAGTCGAAGTCAATGTCGTAGATCGATTTACCGTCTTCAAAGCGATCAATCAAGTACAGCGGCGCACCGCCAATGCCCTTGACGGCGGGCAGGTGCAGTTCCATCGGCCCGGTTTTGATCTCGACCGGCTGCGCGCCCAACTCGATGGCGCGCTGATAGGCAAGGTGCGCGTCCTTGACGCGAAACGCCATGCCGCAGGCGCACGGGCCGTGCTCGGAGGCAAAGTAAGCCGCCTCGCTTTTGGGTTCACGGTTGACGATGAAATTGATGTCGCCCTGGCGAAATAGAACCACGTCCTTGGACCGGTGTCTGGCCACCAAAGTGAAGCCCATGCGCTCAAAAACAGGTTCCAGCAGGCCAGGCGTGGGTGAGGCGAATTCAACGAACTCAAAACCCATCAAGCCCATAGGGTTTTCAAACAAATCAGGCATCACCGTATTTCCCAAAAAAGGACGCAAAAGCAGAAGTCTTGTCTCATCCAACCCTGCTGCTGGTACATGGTAGCCATTTGCCCCAAAGTTCGCTGCTGTGCGGGGTTTGCGCCCTATGCAGTGCGGCTCTTTCTCCTTCACGAGCGCTGGCCGACCGGCAAGGACGTCCGGTGGCGGCGCATGCAGTAGGATCACTGCTTTGCTGTCGCCCAGACCGCAAGACCCGACGGTTATTTCGGAGACAAAGCCTGTGATACGCCAGTCCACCCTCACTTGTTCCCTCATCGCGGCAGTGGTCGCATTGTTTGCGCCCGTCAACCTGGCGGCGCAGCCCAATGTGTCTGCGCCACTTGCCAGTTCATCCACGTCACCGGTCAAATCTGCATCAGGCTATGACCAACCGCCCAAGGTCATCCTGGATGTGATGCATGCGCCGTCGCCGCCAACGCCTTATGTCAGTCCGACCCTGGACACGATTCTGCTGGTTTCCTGGCAGGACTATCCGCCGATGTCGCGCGTGGCGGCGCCATTCTTGCGGCTCGCCGGGGTGCGCGTGGAGCCGGCCAACCACGGCAAGCGCGATACCCCGGGCGGCTACGGAATCAAGCATTGCGTCATCGGCTTCGAGCTGGTTCAGGTTGCCGATGGGGCGCGAACGCCGGTCGCTCTGCCGGCCGGCGCCTGCCCCGATTCCCCGGTCTGGTCGGCTGACGGCAAGCGCTTCGCTTTTGCCAACGTGGCCGCGCAAGCGGTCGAACTGTGGCTTGGCGACGCCAGGACCGGCACGGTGCACCAGGTGCCCGGCGCGCGCTTGAATCCCATGTTCAACGGCGAGTTGCAATGGATGCCGGACCAGACCACGCTGCTGGTCAAGCTGGTTCCCGATGGCATGGGCGCGCCACCGCCCGAGCCCCTGGTGCCGGGCGGCCCCAGCATCCAGGAAACCGGCGGCCAGCGGGGGCAAAGCAGCACCTACGAAAACCGGGACACGCTGGGCAACCAGCATGACGAGGATCTGTTCGACTACTACGCCGCCGCGCAACCGGCCTTGGTCGATGCCATCACCTCGGTCATCACGCGCTTTGGCAAACCCGGCAATTACGAGTCGCTGGACCCGGCGCCGGACGGGCGGCATCTGCTGGTGACGGCCATTCACAAGCCTTACTCCTACGTCACGACGTATGAACGCTTCCCGCGGGATATCGAAGTCTGGGACACAGCCAGTCGTTCCAAAATCGTCACGCACCCCATTGCCGCAATTCCGTTGGCCGATCGGGTGCCGATTCATGGCGTTCCAATGGGCCCGCGCGATTTCGCCTGGCGTGCCACCGATCCGGCAACGCTGCTGTGGGCGGAGGCGCTGGACGGCGGTGACTGGAACGTCAAGGTGCCCGCGCGCGACAAGGTGCTGATGCTGAAAGCGCCCTTCAGTTCGCCTGCCGTCGAGATTGCCCGGACCGAGCAGCGCTTTGACGGTTTCGACTGGAGCGAGCAGCCGGCCATTGCGCTGCTGCAGGAGTACGACCATAACCGGCACTGGAAGCGGACCTTCGTTGTCAATGTCGACGACAGTCAGCAGCAGCCGCGCCTGCTGTGGGATATTTCCACCGACGAGAAATATCTGAACCCCGGCCGGCCGCTGCACCGGCAGCTCGCCAACGGCGCCTGGGTGGTTCGCATGGACGGCGATTCGATCTACCTGTCGGGCGCCGGCGCGTCCCCGCAGGGAGATCGGCCGTTCCTGGATCGCCTCGATCTGAAGACACAAAAGACCGAGCGCCTGTTTCGCAGCGACAAGGATTCCTACGAGCGATTTCTTGCCTTCGCTGGAACGGACCCCCGCAGCTTCATCACCTGGCACCAGTCGGTGATCGATCCGCCCAACGCTTTCCTGCGAACGCTAGGCTCCGCCGTCGCTGCGCCGGCCGGGGAGGCGACCTTCGCTTCGACCCGCGTCGCCATCACCCGCATTCCAGATCCGACGCCCGCGGTGCGAGCGATCAAGAAGCAGTTGGTCAAATACAAACGCGCCGACGGGCTGGACTTGTCGTTCACGCTGTACACCCCGCCCGGCTACCAGCAGGGCACGCGCGTACCCACCATCCTGTACGCCTATCCGCTGGACTACGCCGACGCGTCCAAGGCGGGTCAGGTCACGGGATCGCAGGCCACGTTCACGCGCTTGCGGCTGCACCGACTGCTGTTGCTGGCCGGCTATGCCATCATTGACAGCGCCTCCTTCCCCATCGTTGGCGACCCGAAGAAGGCCTACGACACCTATCTTGAGCAACTGGTCGCCGATGCCAAGGCGGCGGTCGACGAGGCGGTGCGTCTGGGTGTGGCCGATCCCAAGCGCATCGGGGTGACAGGGCACAGCCACGGCGCGTTGATGGCGGCCAATCTGCTGGCGCATTCGGATCTGTTCCGGGCCGGCGTGGCCACCAGCGGCTCCTACAACAAGACACTGACACCGTTCGGCTTCCAGAGCGAACGCCGGTCGGTGTGGCAGGCGCCGGAGGTCTACCAGAAGGTCTCGCCCTTCTTCTTCGCCGACAAATTGAAGACGCCCCTGCTGATCGTCCACGGTGCCGATGACGCCAATCCCGGCACCACGCCGCTGCAAGCCAGCAAACTGTATGAAGCGATCCGCGGCAACGGCGGCACCGCGCGCCTGGTCTTGCTGCCGCACGAGCCGCACTGGTACACGGCGATGGAGTCCAATGAGCAGCTGATTTACGAGATGGTGCGCTGGTTCGACAAGTATGTAAAAGACGCTCGGTGACTGGTCAAAGCTGGACAGTCATGTAGTCCACTTTGTGTCCCGTGGTTCTTGGCTTGACAGTGACAGATTCAGGATACCCGCTCAAGCCGCCTTAAGGTACATGTCGATGTGCATGGAGCTGAAAGGGCAAAGTACGCCGCCACTTTCGGTACGCTCCAGCAAGCCGAGTTCAGCCAGCATCACTACGTCATCATGCACGCGCTTGACATCACGCCCCACTACGCGGGCCAGCTCCCGCACGGAGAGTTCGCCCTTGCCCTGGCAGGCACGGACAATCTCCCAACGCTTCTCGGTAAGTTGGCCGAAGAAGTGGCCGGGACTCTCAAAATTCAGCACCTCGCCCTGGTAGGTATCGGCCTTGGCTGCTTTTCCCGCGGCGCGTAACGCACCCCGCCAGTCGGGCTGCATCGTGATGGTGAGGTAACGGTTTTTCATTTCTATCTCCTGGCGGCCACTGCGGCTATAAAGTCTTCAACCAACTGCTCCACGCTGACAAAGGTGTAGGGCAACTCATGTCCATCCAAGTGGCAGTGGTCGCCCTTGCCGAGTTCATTGTCAAAGCCAACGACTCGCTCGCCATTCAGGGCGTAGACCGCCCGGTATTTGTAGCCATGTTCAGTGGGCGCAACCGGCGCAGGAACTTTCCAGACCACCAGTTCAATCACCCCACCTTCGGGTGTGATGTTCTTGAACTTCGTGATCAGCCGAGCTCGCATGTTGGCAATTATGCCAACATCAGAGACTGTGGTCAATCCACTTCATGGCTGGCAGTCGGGGCCAGAGTGGCGAAGACCCGATTGACAGACAATAAGCGGACAGTTCAAAACGAATCACTCGATCGATCGGAAAAATCACAATGCCGTCTCAAATAGGTCTCATCGGTGTCGGACTGATGGGCGAAAACCTGGCCCTCAACATGGCAGACAAGGGGTTCAGCGTTTCAGTGTTCGACCTGTCACCGGGGAAAGTTGAGCGCTTTGTTTCCGGCCGGGGGCGGGACAAGAAAATTCTGGGCTGCCAGTCGGTGCCGGAACTGATAGCGTCCCTTGAACTTCCCAGAAAAATCATGCTGATGGTCCCGGCCGGAAAGCCGGTGGATGAGATCATCGAGGCGCTGACGCCGCTTCTTGAGCGGGGCGACATCATCATCGACGGAGGGAATTCTCATTTCTCGGATACCACGCGAAGAACCAGAATGCTGGAAGGCAAGGGCTTGTTGTATGTGGGAGCCGGCGTATCGGGTGGCGAGGAGGGTGCCTTGTTGGGGCCTTCGATCATGCCCGGCGGTTCCGTCGCCGCCTGGAGCAGCGTCGGGCCGATCTTTCAAGCCATCGCGGCCAAGGTCGATGACGGCGTCCCCTGCTGCGACTGGATAGGGGCGGAGGGCTCCGGCCATTTCGTCAAAATGGTCCATAACGGCATCGAGTACGGAGACATGCAGCTGATTTGCGAAGTCTATGACGTGATGCGAAACCTGTTGGGCATGAGCGCTACCGAGATGCACCAGGTGTTCAAGGTCTGGAGCGAGGGCGAGCTGAAAAGCTATCTGATTGAAATCACCCGGGACATTCTGGCCGTCAGGGATGAGGATGGTCTGCCCCTGCTCGACAAGATCCTGGATAAGGCGGGTCAGAAGGGAACCGGCAAGTGGACCGTGGTCACCGCGCTGGATGTCGCGGCTCCGCTCACCCTCATCACCGAGTCGGTGTTTGCCCGTGTGCTGTCCTCCCTGAAGGACGAGAGGGTGCTGGCAGCCACGGTTTTGAGCGGCCCTCAAGCCCGATTTGAGGGCGACCGGAAAGCCTTCATCGATGACCTCGGCAAGGCCTTGTACGCGGCCAAGATCATTTCCTATACGCAGGGCTATCAATTGCTGCGCGCGGCGGCGCAGGAGTTTGGCTGGAAATTGAACTACGGCGGCATCGCGCTGATGTGGCGTGGCGGCTGCATCATCCGTTCGGTGTTTCTCGGCAAGATAGGGGAAGCTTTCGATGCCAATCCGGAGCTGGTGAATCTCTTGCTCGATCCGTTCTTCAGAGAGACCATCGGCCTGGCGCAACAGGCGTTGAGAAATGTGCTGGCCGAAGCGCTGAAGAATGGCATCCCGACGCCGGCCATGTCCTCTGCCTTGGCCTATTACGATGGCTACCGCAGCGCCAAGCTGCCGGCCAATCTGCTGCAGGCGCAGCGCGACTATTTTGGCGCTCACCAATATGAGCGGGTCGACCAGCCGCGTGGAAGCTATTTCCACACCAACTGGACCGGGCGCGGCGGCGCAACTGCATCAACGGTCTATTCCGCGTAGGGCTGTCATGTGCTGCCCCGTACCACGATCTGGTAGCCCAGGTCGACGCAGGGCGTGGCCACACTCTTTCCGGTCATCAGCGACAGCAGCATGCGCGATGCCGCTTCGCCAATTTCGGCGCGCGGCGTGCGCACGGTGGTCAGTGGCGGCAGCATCTGGTCGCTGCCGGTCAAATCGTTGAAGCCGGCAATCGCAATCCGCTCAGGCACCGGCACGCCCAGTCGCAGTGCTGCCAGCAAGGCGCCTTGCGCCAGATCGTCGTTGCAGAAAAATACGGCATCGATGGCCGGCTGCTGCCCCATGATCTGCTCGAACATGCGCCCACCCAGCGCAATCGAGGAGGGGGCCGGGTTGAGCCACTCCAGCGTGGCGTCATGGCGTCCCGCTTCACTCAAGGCACGCCGCCAGCCTTCCAGCCGCTGCAGGGTGCGTGGGTCCAGCTGGGCGCCCGCAAAAGCGATCCTGCGGCGTCCCCGGGACAGCAGGTGCCGGGTCATTTCGGCACCCGCGTCGGCCTGGGAAAAGCCCACGCAGTAGATGCCGGGCAGTCCTGACGCATCCATCATGTGCACGCATGGCACGCCGCTTTGCGCTATCAACTGACGCGTGGCGTCGCTGCGCTCCAAGCCGGTGACCAGCAGGCCGGCCGGGCGATGCTGCAATTGCTCGCGCAACAGGGTTTCCTCTTCGCTGAAGTCGTAATGGGTCACACCAATCAGCGTCTGGTAGCCGGCTTTGCGCAGCGTGCGCTGAATGGCTTCCAGCAAGTCCACGAACAGCGCATTGGAGAGCATCGGTATCAGCACCGCCACATGGGTGCTGTGCCCCGAAGCCAGCGCGCGGGCCGCCGGGTTGGGGACGTAGCCCAGCTTGTGCGCCGCCGCCTGCACCCGGTCGACCAGGGCGCGGTCGACCCCGCGCTCCCCGCGCAAGGCACGGGAAACGGTGATGGGGCTGACCTCGGCAGAGCGCGCCACATCGGCCAGCGTGATGCGGCCGGTGGCCCGGGGTCGGAGCACAGGGGTATTCATGGATCAGGGTAACTACCGATTTGCAAGTTTCTATTTCAGCATAGGATAGCGCTATCCAGTTGTGATTGGTGAGCGGGATTTCCCTTATCGGCATTTATTAGAAATTGCTGATGAAGATCAAGCTTGTCGATGGCAAATTTTTTTAGAATCCATGGGATAGCGCTATCCAATAAATTAAGACCAATGTATTCCATCGTCATCATGGGCGTCGCCGGTTGCGGCAAATCCAGTCTCGCGACCCTGGTGGCCCGATCCAGCGGGCTCAAACTGGTCGAGGGCGACGACCACCACAGTCCCGCCAGCCGCGACAAGATGCGCCAGGGCATTGCACTGACCGACGCCGATCGCGAAGGCTGGCTCGCCACCCTGAGCGAGCTGCTGCGGGCCCAGCCCGAGGGCGTGGTACTGACCTGCTCGGCGCTCAAGCGTGTCTACCGCGACCGTCTGCGGCAGGCGGCACCTGGCTTGCGTTTCGTCTTTCTGGACATCAGTCGCGCCGAGGCGCAAGCGCGGGTGTCGGCGCGCTCGCCCAGCCATTTCTTTTCATCCAGCCTGGTCGACAGCCAGTTTGCAACGCTGGAAAACCCCAGCGGCGAGCCCGGCGTGCTGCGCCTGGACGCCCTGGCGCCGCCGGAGCAACTTCAGCAACAGGTAAGCGCGTGGCTACGCGCCAAGGAGACCCCATGAGTACCCCAGCCACTGGCAACACCGCCAGTTCCCTGTTTCAACGCACGGCGAACATGATTCTGGCCCTCTGTCTGGGCGTCATGGCGGTATCGGTTTTTGTCAATGTCGTGCTGCGCTACGGCTTTGGCAGCGGCGTGGCGGCCAGCGAGGAATTGTCGCGCCTGCTGTTTGTCTGGATGGTGTTCGTCGGCGCCACCGCCGCCTACCCGTTGGGAGAGCACATGGCGTTCACCAGCCTGGTCGGCTTGTTGGCGCAGCGTCCGCGCGCCATGGCCCTGGCCGCTTCGCTGATCCGGCTGCTGGTGCTGCTGGGCTGCGCCCTGGTCGGCTGGGGCGCCTGGCAGCAGGTGTTGGTGGGCCTGGACAGCAACTCCGTGGTGCTGCACTACCCGGTCGCGCTGCTGCCTCTGCCGGCCCTGCTGTGCGCCGTGGCGATCGGCGTCATGGCATTTTTTGAACTCATCAACCAAACACCGCTGGACCTGGGTCACGGCGCCGAAGTGGAGTAAGCACGATGAGTAACGAAGGTCTGGCCTTTATCGTCTTTTCGGTGGGCATGCTGCTCTTGATGGGCATCGGCATGAACATGGGTCTGGCACTGGTGCTTACCGGCGCCGGCATGGCCTTGGTGCTGGGGTTTTGGGATACCCAGTTGCTGGCACAAAACCTGGTGGCCGGTGTCGACAGCTTTCCCCTGCTGGCGGTACCGTTCTTCATTCTGGCCGGTGAGTTGATGAACTCGGGCGGCATCAGCAGCCGCATCATCGCCATGGCACAGGCCTGGGTCGGGCACATCCGGGGCGGACTCGGCTACGTGGCCATTGGCGCCGCCGTGCTGATGGCCAGCATGAGCGGCTCGGCCCTGGCGGATACCGCGGCCCTGGCCACCATCCTGCTGCCCATGATGCGCAGACAGGGATATCCCATGCACACCTCGGCCGGGCTGATCGCGTCGGGCGGCATCATTGCACCCATCATTCCGCCCAGCATGCCGTTCGTGATTTACGGCGTGACCACCAATACCTCGATCTCGGCGCTGTTCATCTCGGGCATCGTGCCGGGCTTGATCATGGGCGTGGGACTGATCGTGGCCTGGAAATGGGTGCTGCGCGACATGAACTTGCCGCAAGGCGAGCCCCTGCCCATGAAGGAGCGGCTGCGCGCCACGCTCAAGGCGTTCTGGGCCATGCTGATGCCCTTGATCATCATTGGCGGCATGAAGACCGGCCTCTTCACGCCAACCGAGGCGGCGGTGGTGGCGGCGTTTTATGCGCTGGTGGTGGCGCTGTTCGTGCACCGTGAAATGAAAATGGTCCAGATTTATGGTGTGCTGGTGCGTGCCGCCAAGACCACCGCCATCGTGATGTTTCTGTGTGCCGGCGCCCAGGTGGCGAGCTACATGATCACGCTGGCCGACCTGCCCAGTGTGCTGACCGCCTGGCTCGGGCCGCTGGTGCAAAGCCCGCGCCTGCTGATGTTTGTGATGATGATCGTGCTGATCGTTATCGGTACCGCGCTGGACCTGACGCCCACCATCCTGATCTTCGCCCCGGTGATGCTGCCGATTGCCGTCAAGGCCGGGATCGACCCGGTCTATTTCGGCCTGATGTTCGTCCTGAACGGCGCCATCGGCCTGATTACACCCCCGGTCGGTACCGTGCTCAATGTGGTGGCGGGGGTAGGGCGAATCTCCATGCACCAGGTGATCAAGGGCGTCAACCCGTTCCTCGTCACCTACACGCTGATCCTGTTTCTTTTTGTGTTGTTCCCGCAGATCGTCACCGCGCCGGTGGCCCGGATGCGATAGCCACCGCTTTTCTTCCGTTAATTTTTTTCCCAACCCAGGAGATTTTCATGACTTTTCTTCGTCGCACGCTCGTTGCCGCTACCACTGCCGCGCTGCTGGGCGCTTCGTTCTCGGCCTTGGCCCAGGACATCAAACCACGCCTGATCCGCTTCGGCTACGGCCTCAACGAGCAAAGCAACCAGGGCCGCGCCGCCAAGGTGTTTGCCGAGCAGGTGAAAAAAGCCTCCGGCGGCAAGATGAAGGTGCGCGCCATTGGCGCCGCGGCCCTGGGCCCGGACGTCCAGATGCAGCAAGCCCTGATCGGCGGCGCCCAGGAAATGATGGTCGGCTCCACCGCGACGCTGGTGGGCATCACCAAGGAAATGGCGATCTGGGACACACCGTTCCTGATTGCCAACACGAAAGAAGCAGACGCCATGCTGGACGGTCCGATCGGTGACAAGATCAAGGACAAGCTGCAGGACAAGGGCCTGGTGGGGCTGGTGTATTGGGAAAACGGTTTCCGCAATCTGACCAACAGCAAGCGCGCCATCACCAAGATGGAAGACCTGCAGGGCGTCAAGCTGCGGGTGATGCAAAACAACGTGTTCCTGAACAGCTTCCAGACCCTGGGTGCCAACGCCATTCCGATGGCCTTCTCCGAACTGTTCAGTGCACTGGAAACCAAAACCGTGGACGGCCAGGAAAACCCGTTCAACACCATCCTGTCGAGCAAGTTCTACGAAGTGCAAAAGTACATGACCGTCACCAACCACGTCTACAGCCCGTGGATCGTGCTGGCCAGCAAAAAGTGGTGGAGTCAGTTGTCCAAGGACGAGCAGAAGATACTGATGGATGCGGCCAAGGCGAGCCGTGACTTCGAGCGCAAGGACACGCGGGAAGAAGCCGGCAAGGCGATGGGCGATCTGAAGGCCAAGGGCATGCAGATCAACGAGTTGTCGCCGGCCGAATCGGCCCGCATGCGCGACAAGCTGACCAAGGTGTACGCCGGCATCGGTACCGATGTGGGCATGGATCTGTGGAATGAAACGCAGGGCGAACTGGCGAAGATCCGCGCCAGGAAGTAAGCGCCATCAGCTGCGGTAATTGCGCGAAAAAATGCAGCGAACTGGCACGGTAGGCGGTCTTCAGGGCGCTGCATTGGACGGCGGCGCGGCCTGCAGTCCCTCGTCGTCGTAACGGTTGCGCGCATTCCACAACATCCAGCCGTCGGTGCCGGCGGCCTCGGCGGCTTCGATCTGCTGGCGGATTTCACGCTCGCCGAAGGCCCTGCGGTCGAAGGCATAGTCGCGAAAGGCTTGCAGCCAGGGCCTGAAACGCACACCCGGCAGACCGGTGCGCTGCTGCGCGCGTTGCAGGCTGTCGTAGACGATGTCATAGGGCGCGGCGACCGGGTTGCGGTGGCCCGGAATACCGAACGTGAAGCCCGACGGGTACAGCATCGGCGAGAGGTAGTCCACGTGCAGTGCCACCGCTTCGAGCTGTTGCCCGATGTGCGTGTCGTTGCTGTTCCAGGCGATGTAGCCGAAGACGTCGGCGGCAACGAACACGTTGTAGCGCAGCAGGCGGCGCTGCGCCGCGTCGAGGAAACCATTGATGGCGGCGATGCGCCGCTCCTCGGTGTCGGGCTCGCAGAACTGCAGGCCGGTGGCATCGGGAAAGCGCAGATAGTCGAACTGCACCTCGTCGAAGCCGAGCTGCGCGGCCTCCTCGGCCAGGGCCAGGTTGCGCTCCCAGGCTTCGCGGCGGAACGGGTCTATCCACGGCAACCCCTCGCGATCCTTCCACTGGGCGCCATGCGCGTCACGCACGGTCCACTGCGGATGGGCAGCCGCCAGCGGCTCGTCCTTGAATACCACGATGCGCGCGATCAGGTACAGGTCGCGCGCGCGCAGGGTCTTCATCAGCGCCGGCATGTCGCTGACCGTGACGGCGGTCTGCGGCAAACCGGCCGCGACCAAGGAGGCGCTGCGAAACGGCACCAGTCCCCGGTCGCCCTTGATGTCGATGACCAGTGCGTTCAATTCGGTGTCGTCTATCAGTTTCAACGCGTCACCGCGCAGCGTGGCGTTGCCGAGGCCGTAGGGCGTCAGATAGATGGCCTTGGGCCGTAGCGGGGTCAGCGTGAGGGCCAGTGGCTCAGCCCCCTGGACCGCGCGTTCCAGCCGCGCGTAGCCCGGCGCACGCGCCAGGATGCGGGTGGCGTGTACGCCGGCGCCGAAGTCGAACCGGCCCAGCGCGTCGCTGCGCGCCAGCGCATCGCCGGCAACCAGCGTGGCGAGGGCGATCGGCCGACCGGTCGAGGCGTCGCGCACCACGCCATCGAGTGCCTGGACGCTCAGGCAGACACTTCCCAGAAGCAGCAGGCCAACGCAGCGCCAGTGCTTCACGGGGTTTCCCCGGTGGCGAACGCGGCGCGCAGCCGTGCCGCGAGTTGTCGCGCGTCGACGCTGTCGACGATCAGATGGCGCGGCAGGGCATAGAGCGGATCTTGCAACGAGGCCGAACGATTGCCCAGCGCGACGGCTCCCTGGTAGCCGCAGTCGGCAGCTTGCTTCCACAGCGCCTGATCGCTCAGGCCGAAGGGCCAGGCCAGCAACGACACCGGCTGCGCCAGCCGCTGCTCGATAACTTCGCGGGAACGCCGCAACTGGTCGCCGGCAAAGCGCTGGAAAGCGTCGGGGGACATGCGCCGGCGCTCCTGCAACAGGTTAGGGTGCCAAAAAGTGTGCGATTGCACGCTGAAACCAGGTTCGGCCAGCAGTTCCCGCAGTTGCGGCCAGGTCATCGCGTAACTGGCGTTCGAAATGGCGGACGGATAGACGAACAGCGTTACCGGCCAGCCACGGGCGCGCAGCAGCGGCGCCATCACCTCAAATTGCGAGCGATGGCCGTCGTCCGCGGTGAGCACCACGGCGCGCGGCGGCAGTGTGGCGCGCTCTCCGCGCCGCCAGGCGATCCAGTCGCACAGCGGGATGACCTTGCATTCCAGTTGCGCCATCATGTCCAGTTGCGCCTCGAAGTTTTTGCTGCGCAGCGTCATGCTGTCAAGTACCGTGGCCGCAAACCGGTGGTAGACCAGCACCGGAACCGGGGGCTGCGGCAAGGGACTTGCCGCGCGTCCCAGCAGCGGCGCGCAGAGCAGGCCCAAGGCAAGTGCCCGGCGCCCCGCGTCGGGCGCTGCCCGATTGATCCGGCAGCGTCTTGGCAGAGCTTGAATTGACAAGGCGCGTTTAGCGGCGATTCAATCGCAGCGCCAACTCGTGGGCCAGGCTCGGATGGGGTACTTTGGCGTAAGGTGGTTTTGGCCACAGCCAAACACGCTCAGGGAACAGCGCCCGCACGGCGTTGATGTCGCAGTGATAAGGCGGCCCCACGATCAAGCCCTGCTCGCTGGCCGCCGGTCGAAGCATCTGCATGACCAGCAGCCACAGCGTGCCCGCTGGTTTGAGCCAGTCACGCAACTGTCCGGCATATTCAAACCAGTGGTCAGGATGAATCGCACAGAGGCAGGTCTGCTCGTAGATGCAATCAAAGGGTTGTGCCGGGTGGTAAACCAGTACGTCGGCCTGAACGACTTCCGCTTTGAGAGCACGCGCGTTCAAGAGGGCTCGCGTTTTCTCCACCGCGGCCGCGGTGTAATCAATGCCTGTGACGTCAAAGCCGCGCCTGGCCAGCTCCGCTACTTCCCAGCCGCTGCCGCAGCCCGGGACCGCAATGCGACAGGGTTGCAGTTCACCGCTGTCGAGCCAGGCCAATAGCTGAGGACTGGGACCGCCGCGGTCCCAGCCGATCTCGTTCTGCTCGAAGCGTTGTTGCCAGAACTCGGTGCTTGGGCCGGCCATGCTGGGTACTCGATGGGGCTATCAGGCGTGCAGGTCTTCGTACTTTTTCATCAACTGTTCGGGCGTCTCGACGAAGTCCGGATTGACGGAAATGCAGTCGGCCGGGCAGACCAGCTTGCACTGCGGCTCGTCCTCGGCGCCCACGCACTCGGTGCAGCGCAGCGGATCGATGACGTAGAGCGGGTCGCCAACGCTGATGGCTTCGTTGGGGCAGGCCGGCCGGCAGGCGTCGCAGGCGGTGCAGTCTTCGGTGATGATGAGGGCCATGTTGTTTCCTTTGGGTTCAGTAGGGGGGTAGGGGGAATCAGGCCGCGACCTGCGCCTCCAGTTCAGCGAGTTTATTGTGCCTGAAGGCGCCCCACAGCGCCGCGCCGATGGCGCCGGCGTAAATCGAATCGGCGTGCGCCCGTGCCGTCACCGCCACTTTCTCGGTCACCATTTCTTCCTGGATGGCGGCCAGCAGGCCGCTGTCGAGCGCCAGACCGCCGGTGATCAGCGCGGTGCCGGTCTTGATGCCGGTGATCTTGAGCAGCTTGACGACGCGCGAGGCCATCGACATGTGAATGCCTTTCAGGATGTCGGCCGTGGCGATGCCGCGCGACACCATGTTGATGACGTCGGTCTCGGCCAGCACGGCGCAGATGGAGCTGACTTTCTCCGGCTCTTTGGAACTCTGCGAGAGGGCACCGATTTCTTCCACCGCCACACCCAGGTAGCGCGCGATGTTTTCCAGAAACTGCCCGGAGCCGGAGGCGCACTGGCTGGTCATCTTGTAGGACAGCACTTTGCCGCGCTCGTCGATGTAGATGGCGCGGCCGTTCAAGGCCCCGATGTCGACCACGGCGCGTGCCGTCGGATCCAGGAAGACGCCGCCGCGGGCGTGTGTGGTCATGGAGTAGAAGTGGCCGGTGGCGAACTTGACGTTCTCGCCTTCGCCGGTGGTGGCGATGTAGTCAATGTCATCGCGCGTCAGCCCGGCTTCCGCCATCACGCCCTCAAAACCTTGCTGCGCCAGCAGCATCGGATCGCGGCTGCGGATGCGTTCGCAGCGTTTCGACAGCCAGTGCTGCGTGCCGTCCTCGTCACTGCGAAACAGCACCGACTTGACGGCGCCGGAACCGATGTCGATGCCAATGGTGGTGATGCTCATGCTCATGTCCTTCAGTTAGGGCGGTTCTCGACTACCTTGCCATCGTCCACCACGGCGCGCCAGGCAAAGGTGGCACCGCCCAGCGCGCCGGTGTAGATCGAGTCCGGGTCGATGTTGATGGTCAGTTGGCCGTAGTTCTCATGGATCAGGTCGCGCAGCGATTTCACCGCTGCCTCGTTCTTGGCCACGCCGCCGGTGAAGGTGAACTGGTCGCGGATACCGCCGGAGCGCGCCAGGATCGACATGGCGCGCAGGATGATGGCGCGGTGCAGCCCGGCCATGATGTCCTCGCGCTTGTCGCCCAGCGAGAGGCGGTCGCGCAGCTCGGCGCCGGCAAACACGGTGCAGGTCGAGTTGATGCGTATCGTCTTGGTCGACTTCATGGCCAGCGGGCCAAGCTCGTGCAGGCCCATGTTCATCTCGTCGGCGATGTAGCCCAGGTAGCGCCCGCAGCCGGCGGCGCAGCGGTCGTTCATCTGAAAGCTCTCGACGATGCCGGCCGGATCGACCTGGATCGCCTTGGTGTCCTGGCCGCCGATGTCCAGTACCGTCGCCGTGCCCGGGTACATGACATGCGCGCCGAGGCCGTGGCACAGGATTTCAGAGCGGATGTGCTCCTTGGAAAACGGCAGCCGGGCCCGGCCGTAGCCGGTGCCCACGATGTAAGTCTCCTCCATCTCGGTGTCCAGAATGCCCTTGATCGGCGCTTCCACTTGCGTGCGCCGGGCGGCGGTTTCCGGCATCGCGACAAAGGTGCGTTCCAGGGCGGCCAGCAGGTGACGCCGGATCGAGTCGGCATAGACCCGGTTCTCGACCTCGATGATGGAGCGGTCGAACACATTGAGCAAAAAGTCGTAACGCGTGCCGGCCTCCTTGGCCACCGCCTCGCCGATCGCCAGGTACTGGCTGCCGGCGATGTCGCGGAAGAAATCGGACTTGCGCTTGGCACCGGGCTTGAACAGCTCGGCGGCTTCGCTCTGCAGGCGCCGGAAGACCTCGGTCAAGGCTTCGCCGACGGCCTTGGAATTGTCGCCAAACCTGGCGCTGGCCAGGCTGCGCTGGCAGGTTTGCTCCAAGTCCCCCAGTTGTTCCAGGTATTGCTCAAGGCGGAAATCGCGCTCCAGTTGGCCCAGAAAACCGTCCAGCGCGCCGTTCAGCGCGTGGGTGGTGCCCAGCGCCTGGCGGAACAGGAAGAAGCGGCCGTTGACCATCGCCTCCTGCTTGGCGATGGTGGCGGCAGTGTCGTAGTTGGAGCGCGAGTTGGTGATGCCGCGCCCCAGGATGTTCTGGTGCTCGTCGATCACCACCGCCTTGGTGGTGGTGGATCCGAGGTCGATACCGATAAAGCAACGCATGGTGGAAATCCCCTCAATCGGTTGTGGACAGAGCTGAAGGTCTGTCCCACAAGGTTATACGTTTGGTACAGAGCTGAAGGCCTGTCCCGCAAGTTAATCGGTTCAGTAGGCTGTGATGGGAATGATCTTGCCGGCCGACGCACCGGCCATGCCGGCCGCCGCCACGGCGGCCGCCGCGGCACCGACGCGCTTGGCCTTGACCATCTGGAAATAGCTCTCCAGCCGGTTCTTCACGTTGGCGGCGGAGAAGTAGCGCGGGTCCACCAGGTCGGTCTCGATGAAGGCGGCCGGCTTGCCGGTGCGGCGCTCGACCTCGCGCAGAATCAGCAGTTGGCCGGCCGAAAAACTGTTGCAGCTCTTGATCGAGTTGATCAGCAAGCCGTCGGCTTGGTACTCGTCGATGTACTTGCAGATCATGTCGATGCGGCTGGGCAGGTTCAGGTTGGTGTAGCAGCCCAGGCAGTACTCGGCCAGCGACTCCAGCGGGTGGTCCGGGTCGTGCCGGAAGCCGAAGTCGTAGAGGCCGCCGACCTTGGCATAGGTGCTGGAGACCACCACCGCGCCTTCGTCGTAGAACATCTTCCAGAAGTCGCGGAAACTGGTCCAGTTGGGCGGCCCCTCGACGATCAGTCGGTACTTCTCCTCGCCCATGGCGCCCTCGGGCGTCACCGGTCCAAGCCCCAAGCGCACGCGCTCCTCGATCTCGCTGCGCAGCACCTGGTAGTACTGGGTGGCCTCCGGCGTACCGCGAAAAGCGGTGAAGATCGGGCCGATGTAATAGACCGCGCCAAAGTAGCCGTCGATTGGCGACGGGCGGTTCTTGGCCGATTGCAGCACCGCCACCAGGTCTTCTTCGGCCTTGGCCGATTCGCGCATGTACTGGCGCAGGCGGTCGATGTCGAACTTGACGCCGGAGATGCGCTCCAGCGTCGGAATCACCGTTTCCTTGAGCTGCTTGACCACGTAGTCGCGCATGTTGGGGGCAATCTTGCCCTCGCCCTGGTAGGGCACGTGCAGCATCACCGTTTCGCAGCCGTACTTGTGGCGTATCAACTCGAACCACTTCATGAAGGTGAAGCAGCCGGTGTAGGACAACAACAGCACGTCGGGCCGGGGCAGCGGGTCGCCGGTGGGGCCGATCTCGCCGCCCATCATGGAGCCCAGGTCGGCCTTGACGTAGGTGCAAACGTCTTCCGACTGGCCGTCGCGCTCGGCGTCCATGATCATCTTGCCGGATTTCTTGCGCATGCCGTTTTGCAGCGCATTGGTTTCCGGCAGGCTGCGGGCAAAGTCGAAGCACATCAGCAACTCGTTCAGGTTGCCCGGCACAAAAGTGGCCGACACCTTGCGGTTGTTGGCGCGGGCGGTCGCCAGCTCCATGTAGTTCTTGTTGATCAGCTCTTTTTGCAGCCACATGGCGTCCTCTTTCTGGACGTTTTGCGGCTTCTTGACGGAGGCGGGCATGGCAATGGGGGTGTTCATAGGGGGACCTTAATCAGTTGAGGACAGAGCTGGCTCGCTGCGCGTAGCTGCGGTCTGTCCCGCAAGGTTTCATGCCGCATTCCAAAGCTTGATCGAATCGGCAAAAGTGCCGGCCTGTTCCCGGATCGGCGCCATCTGGCCGGTGTTCTCGGCGTACTTGAAAGCGGTGTGCGGAATCTTGTGTTGCGTCAGCACGTCCTGCAGCATGGGGCGCTCCAGCAGGGCCGGATCGCAGAACGATGGCGCTGCAAAAATCACGCCCTCGGCGCCCATGGTCTTGACCTGCTTCATCAGGTACATGCCTTTTTGTTCGCGCGTGGTGTCGTACTTGGCTGCCGTGGTGGCCGAGCGGTGCAAAAAGGCCTTGGACAGTTCCTGCAGGGGATTGCCATCACTGGGAACATGGTCCAGCAACCAGCGGCCCACCAGCATGAAGTCGTCGTCCACCACATAGCAGCCGGCCATCTCGATCGACTTGATCAGGGCCAGCGGCGGCTGCTCGCAGAAGGTGCCGTTGATGACCACGCGGGCGTTGTCGCGTTTGGGCCGTGCCACGGTGTCGGTGGCGGCGATGTAGTCGCGCACCAGTTGGGTATGCTCCTCGGGCGGCAGGATCATGCCGGCGCGTTGCACCAGGTAGACCTCGGAGGTCGGTGCTTGCCAGGGTTTGGCGGCGCGGTAGGCATACAGCTCACGCAGGGCGGCGCGGTTCTGGTTGTAGACGGCGATCGAGGCGTTGAGAGCTTCATCGCTGATCGGCTTGCCGGCCAGCCTGGCGAGGTCTTCCCGCAGTATCTGCATCTCTTCGATGTAGAACTTGCCGCCGATTTCATCTTCGTAGTTTTGCGGCACGTCGATGTAGCGCACGTACTTGTCCTTGAACAGGATTTGCCACATGCCCGAGAGGTTGCGGATGACGTCGCAGATGCTTGGGAACAGCATGCCGTCGAGGCAGTCCAGCCGACCGGTCAGCCCCATCTCGATGGTGGAGCGCGGGATGCGGCAGATATAGCTCTGGTAATAGGCGTCGCCCTGGATCACTTCCAACTGGTCGCCGCCGCCCAGGATGCCCACCGGCAGCATGCCGGCGGCGTGGATCAGTTCGCGCGGCACATAGACCGGCATGTAGCCGATGGCCTTGCGCCCGGGCTGGGCCGCTTTCCAGTCCTTGACGGCATTGAAATGAAGGTCATCAAACAGCGTTTGGCAACGCTCCAGGATTTGCTGGACAGGTGAAGTGGATAACATCATGGGTGCTCCCCGGTTGGTGTCTTGCTACTGGATCGATTTGCGCCTGCAAGCCATTATTGCATAATAGTACCTGATTACCAGTATTGTTCAAAAACCTTTTTTTTCGTAAGGCCAAAGACCGGGTCGGGATTCGGGTACAACTCACAAATCAGTCGCGGAGAACAATTTGCAAACACCCACAAGCGCGCCGGCGAGCGTATCGGTCGATCCTTTCAAACTGGCCGTCTCCGACGAGGCGCTTTCCGACCTTCGCTCACGGCTGTTCAACACGCGCTGGCCGGAGCGTGAAACCGTAGGCGACTGGAGCCAGGGCGTGCCGCTGGAGAGGATCAAGGCGCTGTGCGAGTATTGGGCGCGTGACTATGACTGGCGACGCTGCGAGGCGCGCCTGAACGCGCTGGGCCAGTACCACACCAACATCGACGGCTTGCGCTTCCATTTTCTGCACATCCGCTCGCGTGAGCCCAATGCCGTGCCGCTGATTCTGACGCACGGCTGGCCCGGGTCGGTGGTCGAGTTTCTCGACGTGATCGGTCCGCTGACCGACCCGGCCGCCCATGGCGGCGACGGCGCCGATGCGTTCCACCTGGTGATTCCGTCGCTGCCCGGTTTCGGTTTTTCGGACAAGCCCACCGGCACCGGCTGGGGCGTCGAGCGAATCGCCGTCGCCTGGATTGCCTTGATGAAGCGCCTGGGCTACCAGCGCTACTTTGCCCAGGGCGGCGATTGGGGCGCTGCGGTGACCACCGCCATCGGCATGCTGGCGCCGCCCGAATGCGCCGGCGTGCATCTCAACATGCCGCTGATCTATCCGGACAAGGCTGATCTGGCACAACTCAGCGAGGCCGAGCAGGCATCCGTCGCGTCCATGAAGTTCTATCGAAGCAGCGACTCGGGCTACGCCAAGCAGCAGCGCACGCGGCCGCAGACGCTGGGCTATGGCCTGACCGACTCACCGGCCGGACAGGCCGCCTGGATCTACGAGAAGTTTTATGCCTGGACCGACAACCGCGGCGAGCCCGAGAGCGCCCTGAGCCGCGATGCCATGCTGGACAACATCATGCTGTACTGGCTGCCGGCCACCGCCGCCTCATCGGCGCGACTCTATTGGGAGAGCCTGGCGTTCTTCAGGACGCAACAATTGGCGCTTCCGGTCGGCGTGACCATTTACCCGAAAGAATTTTCCCGTCCGTCGCGACGTTGGGCAGAGCAGCACCTGGCCGATATCGTCCACTGGAACGAGACCGACAAAGGCGGGCATTTCGCGGCCTTGGAGCAGCCCCAACTTTTCGTGACGGAACTGCGAGACTGCTTTCGAAAAATCCGGACCAGGAAACAACCATGAACAACGTGCGAAAGGTGCTGGGGGCGCGCTTTCCCGGTCTGCACGCCAGCATCGAACAGATGCTGGTCGAGGCGGAAGCACGCTACAACCAGCAGGCCGGCCAGGTGCCGTCGCAATTCCTGCTGGAGCACACGCTGCGCACGGCCGCCATTGCCCACAAGATCGCCGCCATGGAAGGGGTCGATTCATTCCTGCCGACGCTGGTGGCGCTGTACCATGATGCCGGCAAGTTTCATGAGGGCACCTACCATCAGGACCGCATACCGGAAGAAGAGCATGCGGCGCTGCTGGCGGAACAGATGCTCACCGAGGTGGGTCTGGAACGCCCGGCGATCGAGTCCGTGACAGAGTCACTGCGCGCCCTTTACGACGAGCGCCGCCCGTGCATCGGCCCGAGCCGCATCGTGCAGGACGCGGACCGGCTCGAAAAGCTGGGGGCTCTGGGCGTGGGCGCCTTCTTTACCAAGGCGGCCCTGCGCGGACGCGGCCTGGTCGATGCGCTGGTACAGACGCTGAGCCGGGAACTGACCTACGCCCGGGTGGCCCCGCGCTCGATGTTGACGGCATCGGGAAAGAAACTCGCCCTGGAGCAGGCGCCCCGGACGATTGCGTTTTTCGACAATCTTCTGGAACAACTTGAGAGCTGGGGCATTGCCGAGTTTGAGTGCCACACGATCGTGCTGGATGAGGACTTCCGCACCCGTGACGGCGCCATCGCGCGGGGCATGGAAGTGACTATCGCGATGCTGCGCGCCTGCCCGGATTGCGAAGGCCCACTGGCGCTGACGCACAGGCGCGAGCAGGGCGTCAAGTGCGAGCGCTTCACCGCCCGCTTCCAATGCGGACGCTGCAGCTACGCCAGCGAAACTTCGCTGTGCCTGCCGCTGCTGGCTTGATCCGGCGCGTCGAGTCCGACAGTTCCATGAATTGGCTCGTTCCAAAACGGGCCGCAATCGACGACTTCAGCGAACGACTAACTCCACCGTTTTCCCCGTACGCAAGAGCATCGTGACGAGCGTATCCAACGAAAAGCGGCTGAGCTTTGCGTTGACCAGGTCCGAGACACGCGGGCGTGAGACATCGAGAATCTCGGACGCGGCGACCTGGGTGAGTTTTTCGGATTGCATCCATTGGGCAATGGCAATTGCCGCATCCTTCTTCAATTTCTGCGACTTGGCAATGCGTGCATCGGCTTGCTTCAACATTGCTTTTGCCTGCTTGGGTGGAAAACCCAAATCGGCAAACACGTTACCGTCGGCGGGTGTGATATGACCACTCTTCAGGTCATCCTCTAGGTGCACGGTTTTCATTTGGTCTTCCTTTCAATCAACACCGCGCCATACCGGCGCTTGGCAATATCCTTGTCGCCCTGCGATGTCTTGTTGGTCTTCTTCTGAAAGGAATGCAATACATACAAGGCCTCTTCGAACTTCGCAACATAGATCACGCGAAACCATCCATCAGCCGTATCCACGATGACTTCGTTCACGCCGCCCCCGATTTCTGGCATCGGTTTGAACTCATCAGGTTGATCCCCTTGCTGGATCTTGCGCAGCTGATACCCTGCTCTGTGCTTTGCGTCATCGGGGAACGCTTGGAGGTCCTTGAGGGAGCTTCCTCGCCAATCGATAGGCTTCGTCATAAATGTATAAGTAAGTGTACATCAAATTCGATTTGCTACGTGAAGAAACGCTGGCCAACGACAAATATAGCCACCGTGCCGCCGCCAAAGGTCCACAAGGGTTGTTGGGTTTGACTTTCCAGATGTGCCATCAGTTTGAGTGCCTGCGGAAATAGCTCGGTCCACGCACCCGGCCGGTTAAGGTCGATGGCGCTCATAGCCAAAGCTCTCGGCTACTTTTGAATTGATGGGCCAGTGTTTTCATTTTTTTCCAAACCTGGGTGCGGTCAACACCAAGCTCTTCATGCAGTTCCTCGACCACAGCGGCTAACAGTGAAACGGGGGCCTCCTCCAACAAGGTGTGTACGTGCGGCATGAACTCAGGCGGCACGACTACTGTGGAGAGTGAGTCCCGCAACTGGTCAGCACTCATCGCCACCCGGTAGCTCACGCCAGCCGTACGGGCGGCCAAGTTCAAGGCTGAACTCTTCGCGTCCCTGCTCTTCAAGTGCCGGGGCGTGGTAACGGTCATTGATAAGCCCAACACCCCCAAAAGCCTGGACGCACGAGTCAGACTGAGGTCGTTGATGGTGCCGTTTTCGACCTGGTTGACGGTCGCGCGCGACAGCCCGCTGAGCTTGGCCAGCGTGGTTTGGGTCAGGCCCATATCCGAGCGACGGGTGCGCACGCTTGAGCCGAGTTCCTGGATGGCAGACATGGCCTGAACTTATCAAATTACGGGATAAATGTCAAATATATTCGACAAAAAACCGCCCGTGATGCTGCGCGCCTGCTCGGATTGCGAAGGTCCGCTGGCGCTGACGCACCGGCGCCAACAGGGCGTCAAATGCGAGCGGTTCACCGCCCGCTTCCAATGCGGACACTCCAGCTACGCCAGCGAAACCTCGCTGTGCCTGCCGCTGCTGGCCTGATCCACCGGTGATTCCGATTCAAGCCGGCCACGGTAACGCTGCAATTCCCATCAATGACGGCAAGAGACAAAAGCGGCTACAGAGATTTCCGAACTGACCGCCCCCAGGCCTGCACCGGCGCCGGCCTTGGATACCGATTCAGCGCGTCGCGGCGTAGCTCTGTGTGCGGCGCACCGCAAAGCATTCTCCTGAACAGCGCATTGTGGTGGTGCGCCGGTCAATCTGCGTGTCGTACCAAGGCAAGGGTTTGTACTCTTGTCGATGACCGACCAAGCGGCAATAGTGACTCCATGCGGTTGAAAAGTCCATCCGTTACAAGGAGCGAGACAACATGAAGAAATCCGTACTGATTGCTGCCGGCGCAATCGCCTTCGACCTGGGCGTGATGGTAGTTGCCGCGCACGCGGCTCCAACCAAAGACATTAAGGTTGAAGACACCGCCGCGCAGGCCAAAATCAAGATACAAGATACCGCCCCGCAGGCCAAGACCGACTACTACTTGAAGTATGAACTGGTCAAGAACGGCCATAAGGTCGGAACTGTGGCAAACGCAGATGGCTGCAAGACTGCCGGTGGCAAGATTGAGGTCCAGTCCTTTTCCTGGGGTGCGTCGCAAAAAGTCTGCGTCCTGCCAGCCAAGCCCGGCGCCAAGTAGTCGCCCCGGCAAACGCCGCCTAGTGCAAGGCGCGCACGTCGCCTCAAGTAGAGTCCAGAGATGGAAGATGTCATCCGGCTTGCCGCCGGCGATCCGGAACGTGACGACTTGGTCACAGGCAAGGTTGTCCTCGTGCTCAGCGGAGAACCGGTGCACCTGGAACTGACGATCCCGTCGGGCCAGATCAGCGTCCAGGCGCTGCTGCCCATCGTCCAGGGGCTTAGCAGCCTGATGGCGGAGCGGGCGAGCCGACGGCTGGAGGCCCAGGGCAAGAGCGTGTCGTGCCGCGCCGGCTGCGGGGCCTGTTGCCGTCAGTTGGTGCCGATTTCGGCGCCAGAGGCTCGCGCCTTGGGCGATCTGGTTTCGGCCATGCCCGAACCGCGCCAGACCCAGGTGCGCCAGCGTTTCGCGGACGCGCTGGCCGCGCTGGGGACCGACGGCCTGATCGAGCGCCATACCCAACCGGGCGACGGCAGCGTCACTGCGCTCGGCATGGACTATTTTCGGGCCGGTATCGCCTGCCCGTTTCTTGAAGACGATGCCTGTTCGATCCACCCGGATCGACCTCTATCCTGTCGCGAATACCTCGTGAGTTCCCCGCCACTGCATTGCGCGAACCCCTCGTGTGAGTCCATCGAACGGCTGGTGCTGGAAAGCCACCCCTCGCTGACCCTGCTTAATTCGGAGGCTGTGACGGGCTGGATGCCCCTTGTAGTCGCACTGAGCTTTGCCGAACAGGCGGCACCGGCGGTGCGCGACCGGGATGGGTCGGAGATCTTGCGCGAACTGATCAGCCAGTTCTGACCGGACCGCTAGCCGGTATTGGCCAGCGGCAGGTTACGCTGCGATCCGGGTTCACAATTTTCTCCGGACTTGACGTTCAGATTTCGTCGTCAGCGTTCGGCTTTTGTGGCGGTCAACAGAAGACACATAGCTGACAGCCAAGTTTCCAGTCAGCTGTCATTCAACCTTTTGTTGAACTGCTCACTGCGGACCCGCATGGTGGGTGGTGTGGGGGCTGGGAGCTAGAAACTCCCGGCGACCCGATTAGGCCCCACCATTCGGGCGGGGCGAGCGCAAGCAGTCCGCAAAGTTCACTTGCGGCGAGGTGCGTCCAAGTCTTGCAGCGAGGCGGAGATTCTCAGGAAATGTCTTCGAATGTACAGGGGTCTTCATCTCACGGCGCTCGATTTCACATCGGGCGACGAGATAGAGCATCTCCTTGCCCTTCGTAACCGGAGGCGCGCACGCAATAGCCAACAACTCCGCTATTAGTGGATTGCTTGCCAAGTAGAGGAAATTGCCGTCTGAACCAACTTGTGCGCTCGTCTTGTCGCGGACATAGGTTACCGACCCCTGAAACCCATCAATTTGAAAGCGCCGCACGAGCGCACGGCCAATCGGGGCCGTGACGAATGGCGCTGAATTATTGACGGCATCTACGAACAGCGATGGATCGGAGCTCTTGGCAATGATCTTTGTGAGCAATGGGGTAGCGTCCATTAGGCACGCGGCGTAAGCCACCCACCGCAGTCTGGACAGGCGCAGGCTGCATCCCGGCCAGTAACGGTCCTTCATGGGCACCCGAGCTCCAATTGCACGCACCTGTCAACCTGGACGTAGTGCGCGTTTCGCCAAGTATGCGCGGCACATTATCGGCAATTCGCTGCGCAACGTCCGCACCATAGTCCGCGTCGCACCGCGCTCAAACACAACGCGCGTCGCGCCTGCCATCACCGCAGAAAGCGTGAACGTCACTTCGGACAAATTTTCGAACGTGGCGTCCGCCGCGCTCGCCAGCAAACTGGAGATTGCCTTGTGATTGCGCTTTGAAATTTCCGCGAGCATCTCCGCGGTGTCCAGCTCGCCTGAAATCCGATACAACGCCGATGTCACCTCAGGGCGAGTCGTCTTCGCATCCAAGTAAGCACCGACCAGACCATCAACAATTAAGTCGATTGGTTGCGCTCGAAAGCGCTGGGCCGCCCCTTCCACAGCGTCCGCCACCACGCCAAGGTGCTGCTGAAGCACGGCAAACAGCAAGGACCGCTTGTGCGGGAAATACTGGTACATCGTGCCGACCGAAACGCCGGCGCGTTCCGCCACCCGCGTCGTGGTAAGTCGATCTTGGCCCTCAGTCAATAAAACCTGAACAGTAGCCTCGTAAATCGCCTCCACTGTGGCGGTCGATCGGGCTTGGCTTGGCGTCCTACGTGGCGCGAGGCTGGTGGCGGGCGGCGATTTCATATGCGAATTGTAAAAGTGAAGTTTCCTTCATAAACTGAGAACACGCCACATGGCCCATCCACCGAATCAAGAAAGCCTATGTCTAACACTCCATCTCGCGTCGTACTCGTCACCGGTGCCAACAAGGGCATTGGTCTGGAGATTGCTCGCCAACTCGGTCGATCTGGCGCACACGTCTTACTGGGCGCACGCAACGTGGCGCTCGGGGAAGCCGCAGTGCTGCTGCTCAAAGGGGAAGGTCTGGACGTAAGCTTCGTTCACCTTGACCTTGGCCGCGCTAACACGCTCACGGCGGCGGCAGCCACGATTGCCGATGCGCACGGCCGGCTCGATGTGCTGGTCAATAATGCGGGCATCACAGACCAGGGGGACGGCCCACCGACGAAGGCCGCCATGGCTGCAGTGCGCAGGATCTTCGACACCAACTTGTTTGGCACGCTAGAAGTGACCCAGGCCATGGTGCCGCTGCTTATGAAGTCGGCTTCGGGACGGATCGTAAACGTTTCCAGCGGGCTTGGGTCGATTGCCCTCAACGCCGACCCAAAGTCGCAGTTTGCAAACGTTAGATTGATAGGGTACAACTCCTCCAAGGCAGCACTGAACATGCTGACCGTGCAACTAGCGGCCGAGTTGGCCGAAGCCGGCATCAAGGTCAACGCTGCAGATCCAGGCTACACGGCCACAGATCTGAACGGTCATCGCGGACACCAAACCGTGGCCGAAGGCGCCGCTGCGGCTGTCCACCTCGCCTTGCTGCCGGACGGTGGGCCGACTGGAGGATTTCTTAGTGCAGCAGGACCGCAGCCTTGGTAAGGCGTAAATAGTGTGTGCCGTCGCAGCGACAAGGGCTGATAGGGGGTCGAACCCGGACTGCCTCCGGGTGAGTTCAGCCCGCTCCCGGAGGTGGTGCAGCAGGCCCGTGCAGTGAAAGATGCGGGCCATCAGAAACGACGCTGTCCCCTGAGCCCGCCGACGGCGGCACCGTCGACCGGCCTGGCAGGCGCGAGAGCGTAAATCCCAGTTTGAGCGACGTTGAACCAGTCGAAGGACCTCACAGCAGGAACTGTCGCATGCGGCAAGCTTGCAACAAGCATATCGGCCGAGCTGGGCGGGGGCAGGTCAGATGCGGGAAATAGTCTGCTCCCGCTGCGCTGCGGTCGACCAAACTGTGAATTCACCTCCACTGGTTTCAAAATTCCACGCTTGAAAAGTCATGCATCCACAACTGGTGGAACGCCAGCAGAATCAGTGGCTGTTTAGGCCGTCATCGGCACCGCCATGATGGGAATAACCACCCGCGGTTTGGCGGCGCGGGTGGCGGTCTTGCGCTGCCCCGGAAAGGCCAGCGCTTCGGTCAGCAGGTAGGCGGCCTGCGCATAAGACGTCGGACACAGCGCAAAGCATTCCTGGCAGTCCCAGCATTCGTTCTTGGCAACTTCGGGCACGAAGCTGATCTGGCGCACGGAGCCGTTGTCGAAGAAGCTGACCGCGTTCTTTTTCTTCACCTCGTCGCAGTAGCGCACGCAGAGGCCGCACAGCACGCAGAACGACGCCTCCCGCTCAAAGCGGTTGCGGTCGGCGCCGTACTCCTCGGCCAGCTTGACCAGCTCGGGGGCGTCTGGCGCGTGGGCCATCAGTTCCTCGACCAGCACTTTGCGGATCTTGTCCACCTTCTCCGAGCGGGTGCGCACGACGATGTCTTGCGCCACCGGATACAGGCACGACACGACGTAGCTGGTCCAGCCGCGCGACTCCACCTCCACCATGCACAGACGGCAGCCGCCGAAGGCTTCCAGTTTTTCGTGATGGCACAGGGTGGGGATGTAGATGCCCGCCTGTTGCGCAGCCTGCAGCACGGTCATGCCGGATTCGGCCTTGACTTGCCGGCCGTCGATGGTCAAAACGATTTCAGTCATTTGCTTTCGCTCCCGCCGGCAATGCGCGCTTCATACTCGGGCTTGAAATAGCGGAACATGCTTTTGAGCGGATCGCCGGAGGTCTTGCCCAGCGCGCACAGGCTGGCCACGCCCGTCACCTCGATCAGATCCTGCAGCCGCTCCAGGTCGCCCGGCTTGCCCTTGCTCTCGGCGAGCCGGGTCAGGATCTGCAGCATCTGCGCCATGCCCTCGCGGCACGGCACGCACTTGCCGCAGGATTCCTTGGTCAGGAAGTCCATCAGGTAGCGCGCCACTTCGACCATGTCGGTGTCCTGGTCCATCAGCAGCAGGCCGCCGGCACCGATAGGCGCGCCCAGCTTGGACATGCCGTCGAAGTCCAGCGGCGCGTCTATCAGATCGGCCGGGATCGATCCGCCCATGGCGCCGCCGAAGTGAATGGCCTTGAGCGTCTTGCCGTCGCGCACGCCGCCGCCGATGTCGAACACCAGGGTGCGCAGCGGTGTGCCCATGGGCACCTCGACGATGCCGCTGTTCACCACATGGCCCGACAGCGAGACCAGCTTGGTGCCCTTGCTTCTCTCCGTGCCTATGCTGGTGAACCAGTCGGCACCCTTCTCTATGATCTGCGGCACGTTGGCCCAGGTCTCGACATTGTTCAGGTTGCTGGGCTTGTCCCAGATGCCCGACACCGAGGTGCGGATGTATTTGGGCCGCGGCTCGGGCGGATTGCCTTCGATCGAGCGCATCAGGGCAGACGATTCGCCGGAGACGAAGATGCCGACGTCGAAGTGCAGCTCGCATTCGAAGTCGAAGCCGCTGCCCAGGATGTTCTGGCCCAGCAGGCCGTACTCTGCCGCCTGGGCCAGCGCGTTGCGCACATGCTTTTCCAGCAGCGGCATGTCGTGCCGGGTGTACATGAAGCCCTTCTGCGCGCCGATGGCGTAGGCGCCGATGATCAGGCCTTCGAGGATCTTGTGCGGGTTGCCGGTGAGCATGGCGCGGTCCATGAAGGCGGCGGATTCGCCTTCGTGGCCGTTGACGATCACGTACTTGGTTTTTTCCGGCGCGTTGCGCGTGGTCTCCCATTTGGAGCCGGCCGGAAAGCCGCCGCCGCCGCGGCCGCGCAGATTCGCCTTCTTGACTTCGTCGAGCACTTGCTCCGGGCTCATGCTGGTCAAGGCCTTGACCAGCGCTTTGTAGCCGCCAAGCGCCAGATAGTCGTCGATCTTCATCGGGTCTATCTTCGGGTTGTCGCCGATCAAGAGGCGCGTCTGGTGCTTGTAGAACGGCACATCAGCCATGTGCACCGCCTTGGCGCCGGTGTTCGGGTCCTGGTACACCAAACGCTCGACCACTTCGCCTTTCAGCGTGGCTGCGATGATCTCCGGCACATCGGCTGGGCTGACCTCGAAGTAGCAGATGTCGCCGGGTGTGACCACCACGTTGGGTCCCTTCTCGCAGTAGCCGTGGCAGCCGGTGGTTCTGACCTCGATCTTGTCACCGAGCGTGGCGACCGCAGCGACAAACGCAGCAGCCACCGCCGCCGAGTCCAGGCCGTCACAAGCGGCGCCGGCGCAGACCGCGATGCAGGGTTTGGCAGGGTCCCGGCTTGCCAGGATCTCTGTCCTGAATTTTTCCAGCTCGGCGGCTGATTGGAACTTTGGCATGGGATGATCTACTCGTATTGTTTCAGGACGTCTTCGACCTTTTCCGGCGTCATCCTGCCATAGTGCTTGCCGTCGACGATCAGTTCGGGTGCGATGCTGCAACTGCCCAGACAGGCGCCGGTGGCAAAAGTAAATTTGGCGTCGGCATCGGTCTGGCCGTCCTGCAGGCCGGTCAGATCCTCCACCTTCGCCTGCAGCTTGGCTGCACCGCGCAGGTGGCAGGTCATGCCGGTGCAGACATGCACTTCGTGGCGGCCCTTGGGCGTCAGGCTGAAAGTCTTGTAGAAGCTGGCGATCTGCATCACCTGGGCGAACGGCACCGCCAGCGCGTCGGCCACCTGGTGCATCACTTCCCTGGGCAGCCAGTGGTTGGCGTGCTGGATCTCCACCAGCGCATGGATCAGCGAGCTCGGCTGGCCCCGGTATTTCTCGATGATGGCGTTGATCTTTTCTTCCGACATAGTATGGTTGGACCTCTGATTGCTTGTTGCGCTTTAACCTGAAATATCGGCTTTGACTGTGTCATACCGGGCTTGACCCGGTATCCATGAATTCGGACCGCATGGATTGCGGATCGGGCCTGCCCCGGACTCCGATCCGGGGTCCGCAATGACAAACTCTACTAATAGCCGATACATTTGAAATTTCCATCTTCCTCAGGCGGCCAGCGCGACCTGCGCCTGGTTGCCGTCCATGCGGACCATGCCTTGCTGCGACAGCAGGAGGAGGTGCCGCGCGACTTCCGCGCCGTCGATGCCGAGCTTGCGCGCGATACCGTCCGCCGTCGCCTCGCCACCCCGCAGCGTGCCCATGATGCGGCTCATGGTCAGCTTGTCGAGCACCAGTTCCTTGAACAGCGGCTCGTAGTCGGGTCTGGCGAAGAATTCCTTGTAACCGGCTTCGGTCCGCTTGCTCACCCGGAAGCGTTCGCGCTCCACCAGCTTGAAATACGGCACCAAATCTGTCGCCGCATTCAGGCCGGCCAGCAGGTCGTCGGCGTCGCGGCCTTCGCTTGTGCCGAACGGGCCAAGGGCTTTGATCTTGGCGCCGAACTCGTTCATGATCTCGGCGAAGCGTATGCCTTCGCCGGCCGAGACCCATTCCAGCCGCAGCCGATCCGGATTGATGCCGATGTTTTCCAGGATGCGCTTGGCGACGAAGCTGTTGCCCAGGGCGTCGTAATTGCCTTCGGGGTTGTAGTGACAGTCGCCCAGATGGCAGCCGCCGATAAACACCGCGTCGGCTTTCTTGGCGAAGGCGCGGAAGATGAATTCCAGATCGACCCGGCCCGAGCACATCAGGCGGATCACGCGCAGATACGGCGGATACTGGAAGCGCGAGACGCCGGCCAGATCGGCGCCGCCATAGCAGCACCAGTTGCACAGAAAGCCGACGATGACGGGTTTGAATTCGGAGGGGGCTGCCATTCGGAGTACCTTAATGTGAAATAGCGGCTTTGAATTTGTCATACCGGGCTTGACCCGGTATCCATGAATTCGGACTGCATGGATTGCGGATCGGGTCCGCAATGACAAGCCAGAGGTCGGCAATGGCAAGCCAGAGGTCCGCAATGACGATACTTTTCATGATTCTGGAGGCCATTCGTGGATGGATGTCAGGTTGGTGTTGTCAGACTTCCGCCAGCGCGGCGTCGATCTGGTTGAACACTTCGGCGTCGGTGTAGTGCGACAGGCTGATGGCCGCGGTGGGACACTTGGCGACGCACAGGCCGTCGCCCTTGCACAGCACCGAGTTGACGACAGCCTTCTTGCCACGCGGCGTATCCTCGAACGAGATGGCACCATAAGTGCACACCGAGATGCATGCGCCGCAGGAGACGCAGTCCCGGGCGGACACAGCGCACACCGCGCCCGAGGCCACTACCGTGTCGTTTGACAGCAGGGTCAGGGCTCTTCCCGCTGCACCGTAAGCCTGGGTGATGGTCTCCGACAGATGCTTGGGATACTGCGCGGTGCCGCACAGATAAACGCCTTCCGCCGCAAAGTCCACCGGCCGTAGCTTGACGTGGGCTTCCTGGAAGAAACCGTCCGGACCCAGCGGCACTTTGAACATGCGCCCCAGCTCGGCGGAACCGGCAGCAGGGATCACGGCTGCGGCCAGAATGATGGCATCGGCCTCGAGTTCAAGCTTTTTACCCAGAATCGGATCGGCGGCCGTGACGCGGATGAAGCTGCGCCCGCCTTGTTCGACGCTTTCTAGCTGCGGCTTGTCGTCCGCCTCGTAGCGGATGAACTTGACGTTCTGGTGCGACGCCTTGAGGTAGTAATCCTCGCGGAAGCCATAGGTCCGGATGTCGCGGAACAGCACGTAGATTTCGACCTCCGGTTTGAGCGCCTTCATCTTCAGGGCGTTCTTCATGGTTCCGCTGCAGCAGACGCGGGCGCAGTAGTTGCGGTCGTCGTTGCGGCAACCGACGCACTGGATCATCACCACGTTCTCGGCTGCCAGCAGTTTTTCTTCCTGCTTGGCCAGCTTGCCTTCCATCTCCAGCAGCGTCATCACCTTGTCGCTCTTGCCGTAAAGGTACTCGGTAGGCTTGTACTCGGCGGCACCCGTGGCGATGATGGCGGCACCGTGTTTGATGGTGCGCACGCGGCCCTTGGACTTGACGCTGGTCGTGAAATTGCCAACGTAGCCGTCCACATGCGGTATCGTGGCATCCAGGATGACGTGGATCTTCGGGTGCCGATACACCCTTTTCTTCAGGTCCTTGAGGAAGGTCTGGACGTCCATCCCTTCGAGGGTGTAGTGCAGGCGGTTGGCCATGCCACCCAAATCCGAGGCTTTCTCGATCAGGTAGGTCTCATAGCCCTGCTCGGCCAGGGTGTGGGCGCTGGTCATGCCGGCGACACCGCCGCCGATCACCATCACGGTCTTGTCCACCGGCAGTGAAAACTCTTCGAGTGGCTCGAGTATGCCGACCCGTGCCACTGACATGCGGACCAGATCCTTGGACTTCGCCGTGGCGGCTTCCTTTTCCTTGGAGTGCACCCAGGAGCAGTGCTCGCGGATGTTGGCCATGTCGATGTAGTACTGGTTCACGCCAGCTTCGCGCAAGGTGTCGCGAAACAGCGGCTCGAGCGTGCGCGGCGTGCAAGCGGCGATCACCACCCGGTTCAAACCCTTGTCGCGTATGGTGTCCGAGATCGCCTGGGCGGTGTTGGTGGCGCAGGCGAACAGGGAATCTTCCACGTGTACCACGCCCGGCAGGCCCAGGGAGTATTCGGCGACGGATGGCACATCGACCACGCTACCGATGTTGGCACCGCAACGACAGACGAAGACACCGATCTTGGCTTCCTCTTGCGAGACATCCTTTTCCACCGGATAGACGCGGTCCGTCGAGAGCTGGCCGCGGCGCGACTTGAGCAGGTTGGCGGCCTGGGCGCCAGCGCCGCTGGCCCCCATCACCGACTCGGGAATGTCCATTGGACCCTGGAAGGCGCCACTGGTGAAAATGCCGGGCCGGCTGGTTTGCAGCGGGTTGAAAGGTTCGACCTTGCAAAAGCCGTGCTGGTTGAGCTCAATGCCAAAGACCTTGGAAAAGCGCTGGGCATCCTTGGGCGGTGCCAGGCCGACCGAGAGCACGACCAGTTCAAAGAATTCCTCGACCACTCCGTCCGGTGTGGTGTAGCGGATCGAGACGTCGCCAGTCTCTGGGTCTTCGCTGCCGACCGAGACGTAGCTGCGAACGAAATGCACGTCGGGCAGTTTTTGCGCGCGCTGGTAGAAGCGCTCGAAGTCCTTGCCGTAGGAACGAATGTCGTTGTGGAAAATCTTGGCGTGCATCTCCGGCAGGTGGTCCTTGGCCAGGATCACCTGCTTTTGCGTGTACGAACAGCACACCGCCGAGCAGTAGCTGTTGGCGCCGTCCGGGTTGACCTGGCGCGAGCCGACGCAGTGAATCCAGGCGATCTTGTGCGGATGCTTCTTGTCGGAGGGCCGCAGGATTTGCCCCTCGTGCGGACCGGTGGAGCACAGCAGGCGCTCGAAGTCCATGCTGGTGACCACGTTCTTGAACTGGCCGTAGCCGTAATCGTTGCGCGGCAGGGGGTTGTAGGTTTCGTAGCCGGGCGACAGGATGATGGCGCCGACCTTGATCTGGACTTTTTCGGGCTTTTGACCGAAGTCGATGGCATCGTTTTCGCAGACCGCCTGGCAGATATTGCAGGTCTTGTCCTTCAGGAACAGGCAGCTGTCGTCGATGTAAGTGACCAGCGGCACCGCTTGTGCAAAGTAGATGTGCACCGCCTTGTTCAGCGATAGTTCCTGATTGAAGGGGTCGGGGATCTTGACCGGACAGCGCTCGACGCAGGCGGTGCATCCCGTGCATTTGTCGGCGTTGACGTAGCGCGGCTTTTTCAGCAGTGTGACGGTGAAGTCTCCGGGCTGGCCCTCGACGCTGTCGACATCGGTGTAGGTCAGCAACTGGATGTTGGGCGCGCGGTCGGTTTCGATGAACTTGGGCGACTCGATGCACATCGAGCAGTCATTGGTCGGGAAGGTCTTGTCCAACTGCGACATTTTGCCGCCGATGGTGGGCGACTTCTCGACCAGATAGACCTTGTAACCATCCGTCGACAGGTCCAGCGCGGACTGGATGCCGCTGATGCCGCCGCCGATGATCATCACGTCGCCCATGTTGTCGTCCGCCGGACGAAGCGCGTTCTGTGTGTTCCACTGCTGCTGTAAGAGTCCGAATTCCACTTTTGTGTCCTCGCCTAGATCGCTTCGCGAATGATTTCGGTGATGTCCTTGATCTCGATCGAGGCACCGCCGTCGGAGCGGCCCAGGCGGCTGTCTTCGAAATTGGTGATGCAGTACGGGCACGACGTCGCCAGCACCTGCGCGCCGGTGCCGGCCGCCTGCGCCAGGCGCAGGTCGGAGAAGCGCTCGCCCTTGGGCGTTTCCATCCAGATGCGGCCCCCGCCACCGCCGCAGCAGAAACTGTTCTTGCGGTTCTCGGACATCTCCTTCAATTGCAGCCCCGGCACGCTCCTGAGCGCTTGGCGCGGCTGCTCGAAGATGCCCATGTGGCGGCCCAGATAGCAGGGATCGTGGTAGGTGACGTTCTTGGCGTATTCCTTGGTCAGCTTCAAGCGGCCTTCGGTGATCAGCTGATGGATGAATTCCGTGATGTGCACCACCTCGAAATTGACCATGAACTCGGGGTACTCGTTCTTGAAGCTGTGATAGCAGTGCGGCGAGGACACCAGGATCTTCTTGACGCCGTTGCCAATCAGTTGACCAATGTTCTGCCGCGCCAGCGTGCGGAACAGTTTCTCGTCGCCGGTCTTGCGGATGCTCTCGCCGCAGCAGCTCTCGTCGGTGCCGAGAATGCCGAAGTCCACGCCGGCCGCCTGCAGTATCTCGACCGTGGCCTTGGCAATCTTCTTGCCGCGCGGGTCATAGGACAGGTAGCAGCCGGGGCTGTACATGATTTCCATGCCGTCTTCAAAACGCTTGACGCCCAGGCCTTGCGCCCAGTCGGCGCGCTTGGCGCGCGCTTCGCCGAACGGATTGCCCTCCGCCCGCAAGTTGGCGGCAATACCCGGAATCGGCGCTGCGCCGCCGGCGAAGACGTCGTACTCGGTGGCGATGCGGCGCAGCGCAATGCCGGACTGGATCTGCTTGACGTCGCGCGGACAGACCTGCGGGCATTTGCCGCAGGTGGTGCAACGCCAGATCTCCTCGCTGTCGATCTCGGTCAGGCCGAAGGTGGCCTCGCGCACGATTTTGCGCATGCTGAATTTTGAAACTCGGTTCCAGGGGCAGACGGTATCGCACATGCCGCACTGGTAACAGGATTTGAAAGCATCGCCGCCGGCAGCCTTGATGGCGTCAATGATTTCCTTTTGCGGGGCTACGGTCTCCATTTCTTAGGCCTTTGACATTCTGGCCAGGGTGTCCAGCACCTGCTGCAAACCGTGTTTGTCTATCATTGCGCCGATACCGATCTCAACGTCACCCAACTGCGGCTGGTCGTCCTCGACTTCCTCTTCGCGCTCCACAAAAATCAGCGCCTCGGCGTGGCACCACTCGACGCACTTGGGCTGCTCCAGCGCCGGCGTCTCCTCGCACATGTCGCATTTGAGCGGCAGGCCCGAATCGGGCTCCTTGAACAGCGTGCGCGACGGGCACGAGGCGCGGCAGAAATCGCATTCGTTGTATTCCTTGCCGTCGATGATGTACTTGTCGCGGCCGGTGCATTCGGCCTCGGTGTACTCGCCGGCGTAGACCGGCAGGTAGATGTCGCGCAGCGGCAGGCGCACGATGCGGATGCGCGAGCGCGCCGGGTTGTTGCTGGAGTAGCGCGGCGTCGCGTGCCAGGAAGAGCAGATCACCTCGCAGGCCTTGCAGCCGTTGCACTTGTCGGCGTCGATGGTGATCGACTTGACGATTTTCTTGACCTTAGCCATGGTCGTAAATCCCCTTCAACTCAAATTCCTCGGCGACGAAATCCATTTCAAGTTCGTGCAAGGATTCCCTGGTCGGGATGCCTTGCTGGTTGAAACCCTTGAGCTTGTAGTACTGGTCCAGCAACTGCTTCTCCAGATCGGGGAAACGCTTTCTCCAATGGTCTTCCGGCGGCTTGTCGTCGGCGCGGCGCATGCCACGGCGCACATTGAGCGCGCGCATCAGGGTGCGGGTGCGCGTCGCCGATTTCCAGACGTCGTCCTTGCTCATCTTGATGCCGGTGCCGGCGGTGACGAACTCCGCATAGTTGTGGATGTGGTAGGGCGGCTTCAAAGGGAACGATGACAGCCCGGCGCACATGCCCAGCGCGTCGTCGATGTAGTGCATCTTCTCCATCCAGTCGACGATTTCGCAACTGGCCTCGACCGTCGGGTAGTAGGGATTGGACATCTCGCCGCGCGGCTCCCAGTCGACATAGTATTTCTTGAACTTCTCGTCGGGCACCTGGAACCAGTCCTTGACGAACTCTTCGCGCAACTCGCGGGTGGCGAAAGGCTCCTGCGGGAACTGGCCTTCGATTTGCGTGATGTTGATCTTTTCGCCGGTCGAATACATCAGGTAGTAGATCGGGTTCAGCATGCCCAGCTTGAGCGGCAGCTGCTCGTGCTTCTTGATCGTGTTGTGGTCGAACTTCTCGGCACCTTTGCCGATGCGCCGCGCAGCCCAGTAGACGCCGTCGGCCAGATAGTCGCCGATGCCTTCGCGGCGCACCATCTTTTCCAGCAGGTAGTAGAAGCGCCCCTCGTTGTCGTCCGGCATGCCGGGGAAGTCTTCCTTGGTCAGGATGCCGGCCTCCAGCAGTTCCAGGCCGAAAGCCATCGCCTGCGGTGCGGAGAAGCCGTCGACGCCATACTCGGTGGCCTTTTGCGCGATCTTGAAACCGAAGTCCAGGTCCGAAAAAGCCGCCATGGTGTAGGTCAGCTTCGAATAACACTTCATCATGTAGGTCGGCAGGCCTGGCACCGAAATGGTGGCGCCGCACTTCATCGGACAGTTGTGGCAACTGATCAGGCGCGTGCGCACGTTCTCCTGGGATTCCTTCCATTTCTGCTCGATTTCATGGGTCCAGAAATCCTTGCGCCGGGTGCGCGAATTGCCCCAGGTGAAGTTGGTGGTGTGCCATTCCTCATCGACGATGGCCATTTCCTGCGGCGAGCCCAGCCCTTGCAGAATTGGCGGCACACCCTGGATTGGATGCTCGCCGCGAAACTTGATGTACTTGAGGACGCCGTCGCACAGTTCCAGGTACTTGACCGGGTCAGCGACGTTGATGTCCTTGGTGCCGCGCACGGCGACTGCCTTCAAACCCTTGTCGCCCATCACGGCGCCGATGCCGCCGCGGCTGGCGCTGGAGCGGCCCTGCTCGATCGAGGCGAAGAAGACGCGGTTCTCGCCGGCCAGGCCGATCGCCGCCACCTGGATGTCCGGGTCTTTCAATTCCTTGCGGATGGCTTCGGACGTCTCGGTCGCGCCCAAGCCCTTGAGGTGCGAGGCGTCGCGGATCTCGACCTTGTCGTTGTTGATCCACAGGTAGACCAGCTCTTCCGACTTGCCGCTGATGATGACCTTGTCGTAGCCGGCATACTTGAGTTCCGGCGCAAAGAAGCCGCCCATCATCGAATACGCCATCAGCTTGGTCTGCGGCGAAATGGTCGAGACGATGGTGCGATTGCTGCCCGGCGCGGCAGTGCCGCACAGCAGGCCGCTGCTGAAGATCAGCAGGTTTTCGGGGGAGAAAGCGTCCGTCTCCGCCGGCACCCGGTCCCACATGATCTTGGCATTGGTGCCGAGGCCTCCCATGAACAGCCGGGTGTCGTTCGGGTCGGTCTCCACCCGGTCGATGCTGCCGCGCGAGAGATCCACTTCCAGGTCAAACCCTATTTCTCCATAACGCATTTTTTGTGGCCTCTCTCAGACGGTGTTGCTATGCAAAAATCTTGCGCGCCGGAATCACGCGTGTTCCCAGCTGGCTGGCCGACGCGCCAGAAAGGCGGCCAGCCCTTCGTTGGCGTCGTGTGTTTTCATCAGGCGATCCAGGTACAGGGTTTCGACTTCCTGCAGTCGTGCGCGCAGGCTGCGGATCAGCGGGCCACGCGCCGCGGCCACGGCGCAAGCCAGCGCAGCGGCACTTTTTGGCGCCAACTGCTTGTCGAAATAGTCCAGGGCGGCCGCCTCTGGGTCGTCGGCCACGGTCTGCACCAGACCCATGGCCTTGGCCTCGGAGCCGCTGACCGAGCGACCGGAGAACAACAGGTCTTCAGCGTCGGGCTGGTTCACCCGGTAGGGCAGCAGGCAGGAGGCGGCCGGGGCAAAGACGCCCAAGCTCATCTCGGGTTGCCCCAGCTTGGCATCCGGCGTGGTAAAAATCGGACCTCCGGCCAGCGCCACTTCCAGACCGCCACCCAGGCACTGGCCGCGCACCACGGTCAGGATCGGCAGCGGGAACTCAACCATCGTGATGATCAGCGCATGCAAGGCGGCCAGCATGGCGGCGCAGCGCTCCGCCAGATGCTCCTCGACACTGGCGCCAAAGCTGAAATGCGGCCCGCTGGCGTCCAGCAGCACGCCGCGCAAGCCATGGTCAGCACGATGGCTGTCGAAGGCCTGTTGCAGCGCCGCAATCATGGCGGCATCGACGATGTTGGCCTTGGGCCGGTCCAGCCGCAGCCGCAACAGCGCGCCGTCGCGTTCCAGCCAGACTTTGAGGGGAGGGGTGTCGGTCATGATGACTTTCCAATAAAGTTGTCATCCCGGCGCAGGCCGGGATCCATGGATTGCAGTTGCAGAGCGGGTCTGGGTTTCAGCACCCGCAAACCATGCCCTTCTTGCGTCATTGCGGGCTTGACCCGCAATCCAGTGTTTGCATGGACCTGGTTCCCGGATCGAGTCCGGGATGACAGCTGCCCAGTCCGGAATGACGGTGAAGGATTCCGGCACGATGTTGTCTGCTTTTCCCAATAACATGTCCGGCAATGTCTCAGCCCTTGCGCTTTGCCTTGGGCTGAATCGAGTCATGCAGCGGCCCGACCCAGCTTTCGCCCGCTGCCAGTTTCTGGCGCAGCAGGACGAAGTCGGCTTCGCGGTCGTCCTTGGTGCCTTCGTTGAAGGCGGTGAAGCCGGCGCGGCCTTCGGTCATCATGTTCAGGGCCAGCCAGGCGCGCGAGTTTTCCTTGTTCTTGTCCCAGGCTTCGAGCTTGGGTTTGCGCAGTTCTTCCAGCGTCTTGGTGGTGCAGTCCGGGAAGGTGAGCAGAATCTTGGCGCACAGTTCTTCCACCTTGGCGTCCAGCAACGAGAGGTCCACCGTGCCGCGCGCCAGCAAGGCCTTGCCCGCCTTGAGCGCCTCGCCGGTCTTCGGCTCGCCAAAGGAGAATCGTCCCTGCTCGTCCACCATCTGCTGCGTGTGTACCAGCGGGTTGGCGACAAACTTGCCGTCCACCTTGAGCGCCGGCACGACATCGGTCAGGATGCCCATCCAGCTCGCCTTGTGTGCCGAGAACGGTTCGCACAGCACGCAGGCCGCCATGGCGCGCTCGGCGCCCACCATCACCGGCAGAAAGTCGGTGGCGCCGCCAATCGGGGCCGAGCCGTGCTTAGGCCCAGCCTGACCGAAGCGGGCCAAGTCTTGCGCCACCGAGAAGTCGCAGGCCATGCCGATCTCCTGGCCGCCGCCTATGCGCATGCCGTTGACGCGGCAGATCACCGGTTTGTCGCACATCAGGATGGCGCTCACCATGTCGTTGAACAAGCGCATGTACTGCCGGTACTCCTGCGGATGGCCGGCGTAGTACTCGGCATATTCCTTGGTGTTGCCGCCGGTGCAAAAAGCCTTGTCGCCGGCGCCGGTGAAGACCACGCAGACGACGTCGCGCGCATTGGCGGCGGCGCGCATGGCCAGAATCACGCCCTTCACCATGTCGGTGGTGTAGGAGTTGTACTGGCTCTGGTTGTCCAGCGTGATCCAGGCGTTGAACAGGCCCGCCGCGACGCTGCCGTCGGGCAGGTGCGCCGGGCGTTTCTCGAACTTGACGCCGGGCTTGGAAATGTCATCGACCAGATCGTGGATCTTGAAGTCGCGCGTGGCGGGGGAGGCGGTCATGGTAGGGCTCCTGGGTTTGTCATTCGGGCAAAAGAGGGTTGTCATTGCGGGCTTGACCCGCAATCCATGGATTGCGGGTCAAGCCCGCAATGACAGTCAAATAGGTCACGTGTTCGCTCTCATCAGGCCGGGGTCAGCACCACGCGCTTTTTAATCTCGCGATGGTGCACGGCGGGAAAGATCTGGTTGATGCTGTCCAGCGGACGCTCTTCGACAAAAGGTGCCAGTGCCACCTTGCCATCGAGCACCAGGTCCAGCGCGGCCGGGTAGTACTCGGGCGGGCAGCCCCAGTTGCCCAGCGCACGCGCATCGAACGCCATCAGGTTGGACAGGCGTACTTCGACCTTGTCCATGGTGAAGCCGACCACCGACAAGGTGGCGCCGTGCACCAGCAGGCCATAGGCCGAGAGCTGGCCGGCCGCCGTGCCGGAGCATTCGAAGATCTGCCACTCGGTGCCGCGCAAACCCTGTTGCTTGGCAAAGGCGTTGACCGCCGCCTTCAAGGCCTTGCCGTCATGCGTGCGGGCATTGAGCGTCAGGCCGGCACCGTGCTGCGCGATGGCCGCCAGCTTGTCGTCGTCGACATCGATCGCCACCACCTGGGCGCCGAAGGCGCGCGCAATCTGCACGCAATAGCCGCCGACGCCGCCGGCGCCGATCACAATCGCCAGGCTGCCGGGCGTGACACCGGCGCGGCGCACCGCCTGGTAGGGCGTGGTCAAGGCATCGGCCACGATGGAGACTTGGGCCAGCGTCAGGTGGGCGGCGGCCAGACGGGCCTCGTCGACCGGGCACAGGCCGCGCGCCGGCACCACGATGTGCGAGGCGAAGCCGCCCTGGATGTCGTTGCCCGGCATTTTCTGGGCGCGGCAAATCGGTTGCAGGCCACGCTTGCACAAATCGCACTCGCCACAGGGCAGCACGGCCGGCACGATGACCGCTTTGCCGAGCCAGGCCTGGGCGTCGGCACCGGCTGCCACCACACGGCCGCTGATCTCGTGCCCCAGGGTCAGGGGCGGCGCCGAGTTGGTGCGCACGCCGTCGTAGTAGTAACCCAGGTCGGTGTGGCAGACGCCGCAACCGGCAATCGCCACCACCACTTCGCCGGTCGCCGGCTCGGCGACAAAGGCGACTCGCTCGAACGCTGCGCCGGGTTTGTTCATCTGCCAACGGTAGGCATCAATGCTCATGTTTTGTCTCCTGCTCGGTTCTCGAAAGAGGGGCGTTTCAGCCTGCCATCAGGTTTGACTGCAACGCGGGTCGAATCTATTATCGTATATTAGTACCTAATTACCAACATTGTTTTAAAATTATTCGGCAAGAGCGCGCGATGTCGCTGATTTGGGTCAAACTCAAGGAAAAACACAGGAGAAAAACTTGCAGACACAAATGACAGTTCCGACCAGCGTCTCCATCGCGCTGGCGGGCAGCGGCGGCAGCGGCGTGATGACGGCCGGCACCGTCTTGCTGGCCGCCGCCGCCAAGGCCGGTGCTTATGGCCTGATGGTGCGCACCAGCGGGCCGCAGATTCGCGGCGGCGAGGCGGCCGCCCTGTTGCGCCTGGGCCCGCAGCCCATGGGTTCGCTGGACGACGGTTTCGACCTGTTGCTGGCGATCGACTGGCAGAACGTCAACCGTTTCGCCGACGAGATCGTGCTGGGGCCGCGCAGCGTGCTGATCGGCGACCCGGACGAGGGCGAGGCGCCCGAAGTTTTCAAGGCTACCGGTGCCCGCTACGCGCCCCTGAGCCTGAAGAAGATGGCCAAAGCGATACCGGGCAGTTGGGTCAACATGATTGCGCTAGGACTGTCGGGCACGCTGGCCGGGCTGCCGCTGCAAGTGTTGCAGGAGGCGGTGCGCGAATCCTGGAAAAAGCCCGCCACACTGGAGGCCAACCTGTTGGCGGTCGCCGCCGGTGCCGATGCTGCTGCCGGCATCGCCGCCACGCTGGCGCACAGCGGTGGGCCGATGGCGCAACTGGAACTCGGCGTCTTGCAGTCCAGGCCGCGCTGGATGATCAGCGGCAACGAGGCCACCGGCTTCGGCGCCCTGCGGGGCGGTGTGCGTTTTGTCGCGGCCTATCCGATCACCCCCGCCACCGAGGTGCTGGAGTGGCTGGCGCCCAAGCTGCCGGAGGTCGGCGGCACCCTGCTGCAGGCGGAGGACGAACTGGCCTCCATCAACATGATCATCGGTGCCTCCTATGGCGGCGTGCCCTCGCTGACCGCCACCGCAGGCCCGGGGCTGGCCCTGATGACCGAGGCGCTGGGCCTGGCGGTGGCCGCCGAGGTGCCCATCGTGGTGGTCGACGTGATGCGCGGCGGACCCTCCACCGGCATACCGGCCAAGAGCGAGCAAAGCGACCTGTCTTTTGCCGTCGGCGGGCTGCCTGGCGACGCGCCGCGCCTGGTGGTGGCGCCCAGCTCGATCGGCGACTGTCTGGGCGCCGCGCAGTGGGCGGTGCACCTGGCCGAAGCGCTGCAAGCTCCGGCGATTTTGCTGTCGGACCAGTTCATGGGGCAATCGCGCGCCATCATCGACCGCCCGCTCGATAGCGGGTTTGCGGCGCGGCGGCTCACAGTCGAGGCCAACACGCCCGACTACAAGCGCTACCGCAATACCGAGTCCGGCATCTCGCCGATGGCCATCCCCGGCACCGAAGGCGTGACCTACACCGCTGACGGGCTGGAGCATTCGGAAGCCGGCATTCCCAGCAGCCAATCGAAAGACCACGTGCTGCAACTCGACAAGCGCCAACGCAAGCTGGCGCTGCATGACTATGGCCCTTACTGGGCCGACATCGAGGGCGACGCCGACGCCGTGGTCATCACTTTCGGCTCGGCCTCGGGCCCGGTGCGCGAGGCCGTGGCACGAGCCCGGGCGCTGGGTACCGATCTGCGCCTGATCGTGCTGCGTCTGCTGGCACCGACCCGGCCGGAGCAGATGGCGGCCGCCCTGCAAGGCGTCCAACGCAGCATCGTGGTGGAGCAGAACCACGGCGCCCAGCTGTACCGCTATCTGCGCGCCTGGTACGACTTTCCCGCTCCGCCGGCCAGCTACCACCGGAGCGGCCCGCTGCCCTTGCGGCCAGCCGAATTGTTGACTGCCCTGCTGGCGTGGAGGAATGCAAAATGAACGACGTCGTCAATAAGGAAGCGCCAGCGGCGGCCACTGTGGTCGGCTTCACTGCCGCCAGCTTCAAGTCAAGCTACAAACCGATCTGGTGCCCGGGCTGCGGCGACTTCACGGTGCTGAGTTCCGTCACCAAGGCGCTGTCCATCATGGGCGTGCCGCCCAAGGACTGCGCCGTGGTTTCCGGCATCGGCTGCTCGTCGCGCATTCCGGCCTACACCACCTGCTACGGTTTTCACGGCGTGCACGGCCGTTCGCTGGCGGCCGCCACCGGCCTCAAGGTGGCGCGGCCCGATTTGCAGGTGCTGGTGGCGGGCGGTGACGGTGATGGCTACTCCATCGGCGGCAACCACTTCCTGCACGCCTGCCGGCGCAATGTCGACATGACTTACCTGGTGATGGACAACCATGTTTACGGCATGACCAAGGGCCAGCCGTCACCCACCACCGAGCCGGACTGGGATTCCAAACTGTCGCCCGGCGGCACCGGCGTGCGGGTCTTCAACCCGCTGGTGGTGGCGCTGGCCTCGGGCGCCAATTTTGTGGCACGTGCTTTTGCCGGCGACCTGCATGGCACCGCCGACATCATTGCCAAGGCGATGCAGCATCCGGGCTTCTCTTTTGTCGAGATTCTCTCCCCCTGCGTCACCTTCCGTCCCGAGCAGCGCGACTGGCGCAAACTGGTGCGCGCGGCCGAGCTGCCGGCCACCGACGACGCGGCGCGCGCGGCACGCCGTCTGATGAGCGACGACGGCCTGAATATCGGTGTGCTGTACGCTGGCGACCGTGTGCCTTACGCGGCCTCGGTGCGGCCGGCGCGGCGCAGCGTGGCGGATCTGGAAGCGGAGTTCGCACTGTGAACCAGAGCGTCACACCCACCGCGGGGCAACTGCCCGCAACGCTGGCCGACTTCATGGCACAGGCCTTGCAGATGGAGCTGGACGCAGAGCAGCGCTACAGCGACTTCGCCGACATGATGGAAATCCACAACAACAGGGAAGTGGCCCAGTGGTTTCGCAAGATGGCCGCGATTGAAGGCAAGCACGCCCAACAGATCATGGCCCAGATGGGCTGGCGCCAGGCTCCCCCGCTGTCGGGCAGAGCGCCGGTGTTCGAGGGTTTCGAGGCGCCCGAAACGGCGGCCGTTGAAGAAGTCCATTACCTGATGCGACCCTGGCATGTGCTGCAGATGGCCTTGGCCAATGAAGAGCGGGCCGAGCGTTTTTTTGCGCAGTTGGCCAGTCTGGCCACGGTCGAAGCGGTGCGCCAGGCGGCGCTGGCGTTGCAGCAGGAGGAGGCTGAGCACGTGCAACTGGTCAAGGCCTGGATGTTGAAGGTGCCGCAGCCTCAACCTGACTGGGATCAAGATCCGGACCCACCGCGCTACGACGACTAGTTGCAGGGCCAACCCATGCAATCACTGCTCCCCGAAGGCTAGGCGCCGCCCATCGGTTACTCCAACGGCCTGGCAGTCGATGCCGGGCGCATGATTTTTGTCGCAGGTCAAGTCGGTTGGGATGCGCAGCAGTGCTTTCAGTCGGAACAACTTGCGCCGCAGTTCGAGCAGGCACTGCTCAATGTGCTGGCGGTGCTGGCGCAGGCCGGCGCCCGGGCTGAGCACATCTGCCGCATGACGGTCTACTGCTGCGACAAACCGGCTTATCTGGCGGCACGCCGCGAGCTGGGCGCCATCTGGCGCCGCCGCATGGGCCGCCATTACCCGGCCATGAGCATGATCTTTGTGTCCGACCTGCTGGACAGTCCCGGCAAGATCGAATTGGAGGCAACAGCCGTTGTGCCGGCAGCGAAATGAGCGGCATTTTTCGATGCTTTGCTGGTAAACCCCGGGGTCCGGCCAAGGCAGTCGTGTTTAAGATGTTGCATTGCGTAGCATATTTAGAAGAAATGATTGTGGATATGCAGTTGTCGTCGACGGTTGGGCTTGCCTGCGTGAGCGGGGCCTCGCTGTTGGTGAGCATTTTTTCGGCTGAACCGGGTGCCGTGCGGCTTGACCCGGTGACGCCGCCCGCAAACCGCCGCATACGATCTGCCCTCAAACCATTATTAACAGGAGAGAGACTATGACTTTCAAAAAAACCCTGCCCTTGATCGCCGCGCTGATGCTTGCCAGCGTGGCGCAGGCCGACATCAATGTCGGTGTCACGGTGTCGGCCACCGGCCCCGCCGCGTCCCTGGGCATTCCGGAAAAAAACACGATTGCCCTGATGCCCACCAGCATCGCCGGCCAGAAGATCAATTACATCGTGCTCGATGACGCGTCCGACACCACGGCCGCCGTCACCAACGCGCGCAAACTGATCAACGAGCACAAGGTCGATGTGCTGCTGGGCTCCACCACCACGCCCAACTCGCTGGCCATGATAGACGTCGCCGCCGAGGCCAAGACGCCGATGATTTCGATGGCCGCCTCGGCCCGCATCGTGGAGCCGCAGGACGCCAAGAAACGCTGGGTCTTCAAGACACCGCAGAACGACATCATGATGTCGCTGGCGATCGCCGCCCACATGGCCGACAGTGGTGTCAAGAGCGTTGGCTTCATCGGCTTTTCCGATGCCTATGGCGAAGGCTGGTACCAGGAATTCACCAAGATTGCGGCCCTGAAGAACATCCAGATCGTCGCCAACGAACGCTACAACCGCACTGACACCTCGGTCACTGGCCAGGTGCTGAAAATCATGGCCGCCAAGCCCGACGCCGTGCTGATCGCCGGCTCCGGCACGCCGGCCGTGCTGCCGCAGCGCGCGCTCAAGGAACGCGGCTACAGCGGCAAGTTCTACCAAACGCACGGCGTCGCCAACAACGACTTTTTGCGCGTCGGCGGCAAGGACGTGGAAGGCACCTTCCTGCCGTCCGGCCCGGTGCTGGTGGCAGCCCAACTGCCGGCCAATCATCCGCTCAAGAAGTCGTCGCAGGAGTACGTCACGAAATACGAAAAAGCCTACGGCGTCGGTTCCGTCTCGACCTTCGGTGGCCACGCCTGGGATGCCGGCAAGCTGATGGAAGCCGCCGTCGGCCCGGCGCTGAAAAAAGCCAAGCCCGGCACCGCCGAATTCCGCAGTGCGCTGCGTGATGCGCTGGAGGCGGTGAAAGAAGTAGCCGGTGCGCATGGCGTTTTCAATATGTCGGCGACCGACCATCTGGGCCTGGACCAACGCGCCCGCGTGATGGTCAAGATTGAGGGTGGTGCCTGGAAATTCCAGCCCTGATGGACGGCCAAATCGCCTTGCTGCTGGCCCAGGACGGCATCGTCAACGGGGCGGTCTACGCCTTGATGGCGTTGGCACTGGTGCTGGTGTTTTCGGTGACACGGGTGATCTTCATCCCGCAAGGCGAGTTTGTTGCATTTGGCGCGCTGACCATGGCCGCGCTACAGGCCGGCCGCGCGCCCGGCACCTTGTGGCTGCTGCTGGCGCTGGCTGCGTTGACCCTGCTGGTGGAAGCCGTGCGGCAGCAGCGCGGCGTCGCGGTGGACTGGCTGTCAAGCGCTTTCTGGGCGGTTTTGTTGCCGGGCCTGGCGGCGTTGCTGGTCCTGTTCCTGAAGCCCACTTCGCTGCTGGGACAAACCTGCACCACCTTGCTGCTGATCACCCCGCTGGGGCCTTTGGTGTACCGCCTGGCCTACCGGCCGCTGGCGCATGCCACGGTCCTGACTTTGTTGATCGTGTCGGTCGCCCTGCACGGCGTGCTGGTCGGTTTGGGACTGTATTTTTTCGGTGCCGAAGGTTCCCGTACCACGGCTTTTTCAGACTTGCGGCTCGACCTGGGCAGCATTCCGGTCAGCGGACAGTCGCTGGTGGTGATGGGGGTGGCCAGCCTGCTGGTGATTTCGCTGTTCCTGTTTTTTGAGCACACCATCATCGGCAAGGCCTTGCGTGCCACCGCCATGAACCGGGTCGGTGCCCGGTTAATGGGGATACCGACCGAACTGTCGGGCGACCTCAGCTTTGCGCTGGCGGCGCTGGTGGGCGCGGTCTCCGGGCTGCTGATAGCGCCCCTGACCACGGTCTACTACGACACCGGTTTCCTGATCGGCCTGAAAGGTTTTGTCGCCGCCATCATCGGTGGCCTGACCAGCTACCCGCTGGCGCTGGCCGGCGCGCTGCTGGTCGGTCTGCTGGAATCCTTTTCGTCTTTTTGGGCCAGCGCGTTCAAGGAGGTCATCGTCTTCACCCTGATCATTCCGGTGTTGTGGTGGCGCTCCCTCAATAGCCATCACGTCGAGGACGAAGAATGACGCAGCGTCGGCTTACCCTGGGGGCGGTATTTCTGTTGCTGGCGCTGTGGGGTTTTCTGCCCGAGTTCACGGTCACCATGCTGAACTACATCGGCCTCTACGCGCTGGTGGCGGTGGGCCTGGTGATGCTGACCGGTGTCGGCGGCATGACCTCTTTTGGTCAGGCTGCCTTTGTCGGCCTGGGGGCTTACGCCACAGCCTGGTTTTGCACCGCGCCAGCGGCCGAGTCGCTGGTCGGACTGGCGCCCGGTTCCGCCGCCTTGCCCTGGGTCGGATTGCTGGTAGGACTGGTGCTGAGCGCCGCTGTGGCATGGTTGCTGGGCGCGGTGACGGTGCGCCTGTCGGGTCATTACCTGCCGCTGGGCACCATTGCCTGGGGTTTGAGTCTGTACTTTCTGTTTGGCAACCTGGAGTTTCTGGGTGGCCACACCGGTCTGGCGGGTTTGCCGGCCTTGTCGCTGGCCGGCTTCGATCTGCGCTCGGTGCGCGAACTGGGCCTGTTGATCTGGGCCGTGCTGCTGCTGACCCTGTGGGCGCTGCACAACCTGCTGGACTCGCGTGAAGGGCGCGCCATCCGCTCGCTGAAAACCGGCCGCGTGATGGCCGAGAGCATGGGCGTCGATACCGCCCGTTACCGCATCAAGGTCTTTGTGCTGGCCGCCTTGCTGGCCAGCCTGTCGGGCTGGATGTACGCCCACCTGCAGCGCTTCGTCAACCCCACCCCCTTCAACCTGAACATCGGCATCGAATACCTGTTCATGGCGGTGGTGGGCGGTGCCGGCCATTTGTGGGGCGCCGTGCTGGGCGCCGCCCTGATCACCTTGATGAAACAGTACCTGCAGGACATTTTGCCGAGCTTGCTGGGCAGCAGCGGCAACTTCGAGGTCATCGTGTTCGGACTTCTGATGTTGCTGGTATTGCAGCGCTTCTCGGACGGCCTGTGGCCCAGTCTGGCGCGGCTGGTCAATCGCTACCTCAGGGCGCCGCCATTGGCCAGCGGCGACAGCGGACGCGGACTGACCCAGCGCAAGCTCCCCGCCAAGGATAGCGTGGTGCTGGATGCCAGCGGCGTCAGCAAGCGCTTTGGCGGCTTGCTGGCCAACAACCAGGTCGATCTGGATGTCCGCTCCGGTGAAATCCACGCCCTGATTGGCCCCAATGGTGCCGGCAAGAGCACCTTCTTCAACATGATCTCGGGCGTTGATGATCCCAGCTCGGGCGTCGTCAAGCTGCTTGGGCGCGACATGCGCGGCCTGTCGTCGCGCGCCTTTGCAGCCGGCGGCCTGGGCCGCACTTTTCAGCATGTGCGCCTGCTGGGGCCGCGCAGTGTGCTCGACAACGTGGCCCTCGGTGCGCACTTGCGCGGCCACAGTGGCTGGATCGCTTCCATGCTGCGGCTGGACCGTGCCGAGGAAGCGGCTCTGATGGCCGAGGCGCGGCGCCAGATCGAACGTTGCGATCTAGGCCCGCAAATGCACGAGACGGCCGCCTCGCTGGCCCTGGGGCAACAGCGCATCGTGGAAATCGCCCGCGCCCTGGCCGGACAACCCAGCGTGCTGCTATTGGACGAGCCGGCCGCCGGTTTGCCACACATGGAAAAGCTGGCACTGGGGCGGCTGCTGACGCAACTGCGGGACGAGGGCATGGCCATTCTGGTGGTGGAACACGATATGGAATTCGTCATGAACATTGCCGACCGCATCACGGTGCTGGAGTTCGGCCAGGTCATTGCCCATGGCACGCCGGCCCAGGTGCAGGTCGATGCCAAAGTGGTGGCGGCCTATCTGGGCGGTGCCGAGGTGGAGTTCAAGCCATGACGCGGCCGGCCCTGGAACTCAAACACTTGAGCGTTTGCTACGGCGTGGTGGAGGCCGTGCACCAGGTCGACCTGGTGGTCCAGCCGGGCGAGATCGTGACCGTCATAGGGCCCAACGGCGCCGGCAAATCGACGCTGCTGTCGGCCGCCATGGGGCTGTTGCCCAGCAGCGGCGAGATCTGGCTCGATGGCGGCCTGATCCGCCGCCCGACGGTGCATGCGCTGGTGGTGGGCGGTGCCGGCCTGGTGCCGGAGCGGCGCGAATTGTTCGGTGAAATGTCGGTCGAGGACAACTTGTTGCTGGGTGGTTTTTCGCGCTGGCGGCGCGGACTGCGCGACCAGGGTGTGTGTCGCGACGAAGTGTTTGCCATCTTCCCGCGCCTGCACGAACGGCGCACCCAGCTGGCCTCCACACTGTCCGGCGGCGAGCGGCAGATGCTGGCGGTGGGCCGCGCCCTGATGGCCAAGCCCAAACTCCTGATGCTCGATGAGCCTTCGCTGGGCCTGGCGCCCAACATCGTGCGCGAGGTGTTGCAAGTGGTGGTGGGGCTGCGAGAGCGCGGCGTCTCGATCCTGCTGGTGGAGCAAAACGCCCGCGCCGCGTTGGCCGTGGCGGACCGGGCCTACGTGCTGGAAATGGGCAAGGTGGCCCTCACCGGCAAATCCAGCGAGCTGGCCAGCGACCCGCGCATCATCGAGACCTATCTGGGCATCGGGGGCCGCAAGGCGGCTGCCGGTTGATCGGGCCAGCAACCTTGCCAATCGCTGTATACTGTACGGACTGTACGCTTTACGGACCGACCATGTCTACCCATACCAGCTACGGCCTGGAACAGGCCCGCATCCAATTGCCTGCCATTGCTGCCAATGCCCATGCCGGCAATGCCAGCGTCATTACCAAGCACGGTAAACCGTACGCTGCCATCGTGCCGGTGCAGGCGTTGCAGAAGTTGCGTGCCCGCGGCGCTAGCGCTTCTGGTGTGCTGGCGCTGCGCGGCAGCGGGCGGGGCTTGTGGGGTGCCGATGTGGGGCAGGCAATTTCCCGCTTGCGCGACGAGTGGGGTAAGGCCTAAATGAAAGGCCAGGCGCCTCGCGTCTGGGCTGGCTTGGCCCAGGGTGCCAGCGTGATGGTCGATACCGCGCCTTTCATTTACGTGCTTGAAGGGCACCCGCAATTTGCCGATCAATTTGTCGGTCTGTTTGAAGCGGCGGCGAAGGGAAACTTGGCGATTTCGCTGTCCACCATCACGCTGGCCGAAGTCTTGACCGGTCCCTTCAAGGCCGGGCAAACCGCGCTGGCCAAGCGCTACGAGAAAGCCCTGTCGCAATACAACGTGATTTCGGTCTCCCCGGCGATAGCCGCTTTGGCGGCGCAGTTGCGTGCGCAGTATCGATTGAAGCTGCCGGACGCAATTCAATTGGCCAGCGCCCTGGACATCGGAGCCGCCGCTTTGGTGACGCATGACCGCGACTTTTCTCAGGTCAGCGGGATGGAGATTTTGACCGGCGACAAAGGTGCCGCGGCTTGAGGCGACTCACCGATTGGAATACGCCGGCGGTTCATGGCACACGTGTCAACTGCAACTTCAGCTTCAGTTCAATTCAGGCGTCGCGCGGCTCAATGGCGAGTTCCATGTAGGACGATGAAGCGAGGAAGCCGGCCTTGGCGTACAGGGGCCGCCCGGCCTCGGTGGCGTGCAGTATCAGCTTGCGTGCTCCGCGCTGGCGGGCGCACGCCAGGGCCGCCTGGAGGATGGCGCTGGCCGCTCCCTGGCCGCGGTACGAAGGGCGCGTGTACATGTTGAGGAAGTAGGCATCTCTGCCCTCGGGGTTGCCAGGGTAGGGCGGCCGCATGAAGAAGGCCAGCGTTCCCACGGCAATCGTTTCGCCTGCGATCTCAGCCACCCAACTCTGCCACAGCGGCGAGCCCAGGTTGTCCCGGAAGAAGGCCTCGTTGGCTTGGGTCAGCGTGCTTCTGTCAGCCGCACCCAAAACGCCGCCGGTCTCTTCGAGCAGGGCCAGCCGCAGACTAGCCAGGACTGGAATGTCGCCTGCGGTGACGGTGCGGATTTGCATGCCGGGTAATGACACCTTGTTTGCGAACCTGGACTCTTTGTCGCCGCGCTGTTTCAGCTTGCCTTGGCCAGTTTCGCCTTCAAGCGCCGCGCAGTCGCGCCGCGCGCAGCCGTGCCTCGGTATAGCGCACGAGCGCTCGCGTTGCACGCTCGCTGGAGCGGAAGATGCAGACGCCTTGCGCCATCAGCTTGTCGGCCATCGGGTCGAACAGCGCTCCGCCGTCAATGAAGGCCACGATCGGTTTCGGACAGGAGGCGACCAGCTTGGGTAGCGTCTGGACGATGCTCTCCGGGCTGTCGATGTCGAAGCCCGCACGCGCACTCTTCTGGAGTGACCTGACCATGGGCGAGGTCGGGTCGAGCCCAACGACGACCGAGTCGACTTCCGGCTCGGCCACCATGGCCTCGGTGCACAGCAGGTGAGCCTCGTCGTCCGCCCCCGGGTTGATGTCGAACGGGTTCCTGACTTCCATCAGCGCATCGAGCTTCTTGGACGCCAGGATCGCGACCAGCCGTTCCCGTGTCGATGCTCCGATAGTGGCCAGAGACATGGAGAAGTCGCCCACCTGGATGCTGTCGGCGATGGCCACCGTGTCGTACCCCGCGCCGGCCACCGCGCCAAGTCGCTTGCCGTGGACCACCTTGTCGCGCAGGCAGTCCGAGATGTAGAACAGGTCGCTGAACTCGCTGACGTCGCTCGCGACCAGCGCGCCGGCCTGCGTCAGCACGGACAGGCAGACCTCGTAGTCGCCGGCGATCGAGGCGGTGTGACCCATCGCCGCCCGCCCGCCCGCGGCGGACTGTCCGGCCTTGTAGATGACGACCTGCTTGCCGGCAGCGCTCGCCTTGCGCACGGCGCGTGCCAGGGCCAGCCCGTCGAGGTCCTTGAATCCTTCGACGTAGGCCCCGATCACGTGGATCTCCGGGTTGGCTGCGAAGCTCTCGACCATGTCGCCGTGCGTGATGTCGTTCTGGTTGCCCAGGGCGACCATGTAGGCCGGGTCGAGCCAAGCGTTCTTGCTGAGCCGCGTGACCAGGAAGGCACCGCTCTGGCTGATGAACGCCGAGCTGCGTTGTGCCTTTTTCTGGGTTCTGGGCAGGCGTTCCTCGGGAATGAACCAGGAATCGTAGTTGCCGGGGTGCGAGATGATGCCCAGGCAGTTCGCGCCGACGAACACCGGTCCGACTCCCGCGCGCCGGGCCTCGTCTATCGTCGCCAGCATGCGCCGTGCCGGCTCCCTGCTGGCCTCGGTTTCCCCCATGCCACCGGGGATCAACAGCACCGATTCCACGGCATCGGTCCGGATCACCTCATCGACAATTCCGAAGGCGACATCGGCGGTCACCGCGAGGATCAGCAGGTCGAGCTTCTTCTCCAGCGCGCCCAGGCTGGTCGCACAGCGCACGCCATCGACTTCCTGGCCGTCGGGATTGATGACCAGCAGTCGCGCCTTGTCATAACCGGATGCGATGATGTTCTTCAGCGTGATCCGGCCGAAGTTCATGCGCGTGGCGGAGGCACCGATGATGCCGATCGAAGCCGGGTGCAGCAGCTTGTCGATCTTGCCCTGAGGCCGCGGTGGGCGCACCCTCTGCGGCCGGCCGAAGCGGCACAAGCCGTCAAGCGCGACCAGCGAGCCCTTCGAGCAGGTGAAGGGGTTGACCTCCAGCTCCTCGATGACAAAGTCGGTCTCGGGGTCGCCCACCGAGCAGCTGTTCGCCAGGCGGATGAAGGCGCCGAAGCACTGGAGCAGGGTTTCGTCGGACACCAGCCGGCGGCCCCCCCGCGTCAGTCCGGCGACCTTCCGGTAGGCAATCGTCGGCCTGAACAGTTCAAGGAATTCCCCGGCACTGGTCAGCGCGGTCGAGGCCGACACCACCGCCTGCCCCCGCCGCGACCCTGCGGCATAGAGCTCGGTGTCGACGCCGCCCATCCCGGCGCTCAGGATCATGCCGAACTCGCGCGTGTTGCGGATGCCGACCAGGAGTTCGTTGCCGGCACCCGCGGCGTCGGCTTCGATGAACTCCGTCAGCATCAGCCCCGCGATGTCCCGTCCCGACAACTCCGCCAGCATGCTTTTGCAGGCGGCTCGCAGCGCCGTCGGCTGATTGGTCACGATGGCGACCCCGCCCAGGTCCGACTTGTGGGCAATGCTGCCGGAGACGATCTTCACCACCACCCGGCTTCCCGGCCACGACGCCAGTTGTTCGTCCGTCGGCTCGGTCCCGGCCGCGATCACCTCATGTCTTGGCGCCTTTCCAATGCCGGCCACGCCGAGCAGCCGGTAGACCTCGTGCTCGAACAGCGTGGACCGCCCTTCGCTGTGGGCTCTGCGGAAAATGTCGTTGATCAGTGCTTCGCTCATGTGGCTTCCTTGTAGGGTGGGTGAGTTGTTCGGTTCAGGTTTTGGCTTGCTGCTGGCGAAGGCTGTCGGCATACAGCCGGGCTTCGCAGTAGCGCACCAGTGCCTTGGCGGCGCGTGCGCAGTTGCGGAACACGCAGACGCCCTGGTCCATCAGTCGCGCCGCCATCGCATCGTAGAGCGTGCCGCCGTCGATGACGCCGATGATCGGCTTGTCGTTGCGCTGGACCATGGGCGGCATCAACTGCACGGTGCTCTTGGCATCGTTGATGTCGTAGCCGGGGCGCAGCTTGCTCGCTTCGAGTGCCCGCACCGACGGAGCGGTCGGGTCCAGCCCGACCACCACCGCGTCGATGTTGGGATCGAGCAGGAAGGCCTCGGTGATCTGCAGATGCGCCTCGTCATCGGCACCGGGGTTGATGTCGATCGGGTTTCTGACCTCCACCAGCGCCGCCAGCTTTTTTGCCAGCAGAATTTCTTCGACGCGTTTGACGGTGCCGTCCTGCAGTTCACACATCTGCATTGAAAACGTGTCGCTACTGATCGCATCGGCCATGCCCACCGCTTCGAAGCCGGCGCCGCTGATGGCGCCGAGTCGATTGCCGCCGATCTTCTTGTGGTGCAGGGCACCGGCGATATAGAACAAGTCGTCGAAACTGTTGATGTCCTCGGCAACGATGGCGCCGGCTTGGCGCAGCACCGCTTCCAACAGCGCCGGGTCACCGGCAATCGACGCCGTGTGACCCAGCACGCCGGCGCTGCCGGGCGCGGTCTTGCCGGCCTTGTAGAGCACCACCTGCTTGCCGCTCAGCACCGCTGTGCGCACCGCCCTGGCGAAGTCCAGTCCGTCGCCATCCTTGAAGCCCTCGATGTAGATGCCCAGGGTTTCAATCTCGGGGCGGGCGGCAAAATAGGTCAGCAGGTCGCCGTGCGTGAGGTCGGTCTGGTTGCCCAGGGCCAGCATGTAGCTGGGATCCAGCCAGGGGTTCTGGCTGAGCCGGGTGATCATGAAGGCGCCGCTCTGACTCAGCATGACGGAATTTCTTTGCGGTTTCTTTTGCGGCTTCGGCAAACGTTCCAGCGGGATGAACCACGAATCGTAAGCGCCGGGATGCGAGACCACGCCCAGGCAATTGGCGCCCAGGAAGATCGGACCGCCGCCCGGTTTGCCATGCGCCGCGTTGATTTTGGCCGCCAGCGCGGCGGCCGGCTCCCGGCTCAGTTTGGTCTCGCCCAGGCTGCCGGGGATCAGCATCACCGACTCGACGGCGTCGCTGGCTATGATTTCATCGACCAGCGCGTAAACGGCGTCGGCGGCGACGGCGACGATCAACAGGTCCAGCTTGTGCTCCAGCGTCTTCAGACTCTCAATGCACTTGACGCCGTCGATCTCGGTCTCACCCGGACGAATGACGCTGAGCTGTGTTTTGCTGTAGCCGCTGCCGACCAGATTGCGCAGGATGATGCGGCCGAAATTCATGCTGGTGGCGGAAACGCCGATCAGGCCGATCGAAGTTGGGTGCAGCAGTTTGTCGATCTTTGCTATCGGGCGCGCCAGCCGTGCCGGCGGCGGCGGGCTGAAGCTGCATTGCGCGCTGGAGACCAGCAGTTGACCGTTGCTGAGCCACAGTTCGAGTGTCAGCGTTTGCAGGACCCAAGGCGCGCCGGCATCGGTTGCCGCGCCGCGTCCCAGTTGCAGCAGCTGTTCAAAAAATTGCGTCAGTTGTTCGTCTGGCACGGACCCTTGTGCGTGCCGGGCGTAGCCGGCCAGTTTTTGGTAAGCCAGCGTGCGTTTGAAACGCTGCAAAAAATCCGCACTGTCGCAGAGTTCCACCGCCGCATGAACGGCCGCCCGGTCCTGGCGGAAGTTGCTTTCACTGAGTTCGCCGTCGAGGCCGCCGAGGCCGGCACTGAGCACCAGGCCGAACTCGCGGCTGTTGTGCAGGCTGACACGCAACTCGCCATGGTTCGATGTCAGGGGCGCAAGATCTTCAGCCAGCCCGCTGCCCAGGGCGGTCAACAAGGTGTTCAGTTCGGTCCGGTTCAGTGTGGTGCGCCCGGCATCAGAGGCTTCTCTGAACAGGGCTGTTGCCACGGGGTTGGCGGCCGCCGGAGCGGTGTTGCGCGGTGAAGAACTGTGCATGGGTGTACTCCATTGAGCGAGGTACACAGCTGCAAAAAAAGAACAGTACTTCGCCGTATCGTTTGAGGGCCGACTATAAATTAGTTTTTGCCGGCGCCAATTTTTTGCGCTCTTTGAAACAGCTTGCGCACCACGCCGCGCAGCCAGCTGTGCGCCAGATCCAGGCTGGCGGTCTGGTGCCAGACCATGTGCACGTCGTAGCGCGAACCGTGCTCGGGCAACTGCCAGATGCGCACGTCGTAACGCGGCGCCAGCGAGTTGGCGTACATCAGGGGCACGATGGCCAGCAGGTCGGTGCGCGTCACCAGTTCCGGCAGCGCGCCGTAGTGGCGGGCACGCAGCACGATGCGCTCACTCAGCTTGAGCTGGCTCAGCATCAGGTCCAGGTTGCCATGAAAGGTGGCGGCCGGCGAGGCCACTGCCAGGGACGCGGCGGAGAGCTGTTTGGCGCTCAGCTTGCCGCCGCCGCGCCAACCGGCCGGCCGCCAGTTGCTGGCCGTGATGGCAACGAAGTTTTCCTGAAACAGCAGCTCGCTGGCGGTCGAGTTGCGGCTGGTGTCCAGAATGCCGATCGCCAAATCGATTTCATGCGCTTCCAGCGCGCCACTCACCTCCAGCGCCGCCACCGCGACATTCGAGATGTGGCTGCCCGGCGACTGGCTGCGCAGCGCTTGCGCCAGCGGCGGCAGGAACATCATCTCGCCCAGATCCGACAGCGACAGGCGCCAATGCACGTGGCTGCTGGCGGGCTCGAATTCCTCGGCGCTGCTGACGGTGTTCTCCAGCAGATGCAGTTGTGCTATCACCGCCGGCACGATGCGCTGCGCCTTGCGCGTCGGCTGCAGGCCGCGCGGCGAGCGGACAAATAACTCGTCCGCAAAAATGGTGCGCAGGCGGGCCAGCGCGTTGCTGGTGGCGGGTTGCGACAAGGCCAGATGCCGACCCGCCTCGGTGACCGAGCCGAAGCGGTAAACAGCGCACAAAACGCGCAACAGGTTGAGATCGAGTTGTCTGAAATTCATGATCAGGGTTTATCCGGATTATCTGTTTCGTGAATGTAGCGGATTTCAAAATTCAATTAGACGGATGACGCTAAAGCGCCTAGATTCGGCTCCAGACAAGTCCCTACCGGGAACCAACCATACGGAAATCTGTTAGGCATTTGCTGCTGGGCAGAAACCGAGAAGGAGACGACAAGGTGCTTGAGATCATCATCCAGGGCCGCGGCGGCCAGGGTGCGCAGACTGCTGGCAACCTGCTGGCCGGCGCTTTTCATGCGCAGGGCTTGCAGGTGCAATGCTTTGCCAGCTATGGCGGCGCACGCCGCGGCACGCCGGTCAATTCCTACATCCGCGTCGACCAGCGTCCGGTGCGGGTGCGCTGCGACATCGAGCGTGCCGACGCCATTCTGTGCTTCGATGCCAGTCTGCTGGAAGGCCGCTTGCTGGCCAGCGCCGATGCCAACACCTGGATTGTGGTGAACTCCGCGCGCAGCGCCGCCGACTTTGCCCAGATACTGCCCGGCAAACGCGTGATCCCGATCGACGCCTTGACGATTTCGCGCCAGCAGGGGTTGGGGCGCATCGTCAACTCGGCCTTGCTGGGAGCCTTGGCGCGGGTCATCAAGGCGCCCGCGCTGTCGGTGTTGACGCAGGCGCTGGTCGACAACGCGCCCAAGCAGCACGACGAGAACGTGGCCGCTTGCGCCGAGGGCTACCACCGCGCCGGCCTGCAACTGCTGGAGAGCGCCGCATGAACGCGCGTATCCCCACCATCTGGACCACCGGCAGCACCGAGGCCGTCAAGACCGGCACCTGGCGCGCCGCCCTGGCGAAGCACATCAAAGCCCCGGCACCTTGTCACGGTGCCTGTCCGGTGGACGGCGACATTGCCGAGTGGATCGGACTGGCGCGTTCGCGCGATTTCCACGGCGCCTGGCAGGTACTGACGCGGCACAACCCGTTCCCGTCGATCGCCGGGCGCATCTGCCATCACCCCTGTGAGACGGCTTGCAACCGGGGCGGCTACGACGAGGCCCTTTCCATCTGCAAGCTGGAGCGTTTTGTCGGCGATCAGGCCCTGGCGCAAGGCTGGAGTTTTCAGGTTCCCGCTGCGGCGCAGCCGGGTCATGTGGCGATCATCGGTGGCGGTCCCTCCGGGCTGTCGGCGGCTTTTCAACTGCGCCGCATGGGGTTTGAAGTGACGCTGTTTGAGGCGCAGGCCCAGCTGGGCGGCCTGATGCGTTACGGCATTCCGGCCTACCGGTTGGCGCGCGATGTGCTCGATGGCGAAATCGCCCGCATAGTGGCCTTGGGCGTCAAGGTGAACTGCGGCTGCCGCATCGAGAGCGCCGAAGACTTCACGCGCTTGCGGCAACAGCACGATGCGCTGTACCTGGCCTTGGGCGCGACGCGGCAGAAGCGCCTGCCCATGCTGGACTACAGCCAGCCGTGGGTCTGCGACGGCGCCCGCTACCTGGCCGCCGCCAACTCGGGTCAAGCGCTGGCACTGGGCCGGCGGCTGCTGGTCATCGGCGGCGGCAGTGCCGCGCTGGACGCCGCACGCAGTGCGCGCCGACTGGGTCACGAGGTGACTCTGCTGGCGCTGGAACAGCGCGCCCAGATGCCGGCCCAGGCGGAAGAAGTGGAGGAGGCGCTGGGGGAAGGCATCACCCTGCTGGACGGCGCGCGCCTGGACGCTGTCAGCGCTGCCGGGGCCGACGGTCTGACACTGGCCTGCAGCAAGGTCTTGTTCGTTCCCGGCGCGCAGCGCGGACAGTTCACGCTCAGTGCCATCGAAGGCGGCGGCTTCCATCTCGCCGCCGATGCCATCGTCACCTCGATCGGGCAGGACCCCGACCTGGCGCTGCTGGGCCAGGGCTTTGTCGCCGCCGGTGGTTTGCTGCAAACCGATGCGCAGCTCGCCACCAGCACGGCGGGCGTTTACGCTGGCGGCGACCTGGTCAGCATGGCGCGCTTTGTGACCGAAGCGATCGGCATGGGCCAGCGTGCGGCGCAGGCGATTGCCGGCGCGTTGCGCCAGCGCGGCGCCGGCCAGGGTGCGACCGCCATCGCCCCCTGCGACGACCAGCCCCTGGTGCCGCTGGCGGCCATCAGCACCTTCTATCACCCCAAGGCCGAGCGAGCCCAGACCCAGTTGCTGGACGCCCGGGAACGCCTGGCCAGCGGGGTCGAGGTTCAACTGGGCCTGGAACTGGAGCAGGCGCTCTCCGAGAGCCAGCGTTGCTTCTCCTGCGGCACCTGTATCTACTGCGACAACTGCGTCGTCTACTGCCCGGACATGGCGGTGAAGCGGGTGGACCACGGCTACACCGTCTTGACCGATTACTGCAAAGGCTGCGGTGTCTGCGTCAAGGAATGCTCGACCGGTTCCATGACCATGCAGGAGGAATTGCGATGACTACGCTGCCCAAATCGATGCTGCTGACCGGCAACCAGGCGGTCGCCTGGGGCGCCCGCCTGGCGCGACCGAAAGTGGTTCCGGTCTATCCGATCACGCCGCAGACACCGGTGCTGGAACAACTGACCGAGTTTCAGGCCGAGGGCTCGTTCGACGCCGAAATCATCACGCCGGAGTCCGAGCACTCGGTGATGTCGGCCTGCATTCCGGCGTCCCTGGTCGGCACCCGTGTCTTTACCGCCACCGCCTCGCAGGGTTTGCTGCTGATGCACGAGTTGCTGCACTACGCCAGCGGTGCCCGCGCGCCCATCGTGATGGTCAACGTGAACCGCACCGTGGCCTCGCCATGGGCGTTCTGGCCGGACCAGACCGACAGCTTGTCGCAGCGCGACACCGGCTGGATCCAGTACTACGTGGAAAGCGCCCAGGAAGCACTCGACAGCGTGCTGCAAGCCTTTCGCGTGGCCGAACAGGTGCTGCTGCCGACCATGGTCAATCTCGACGCCTTCTACGTCTCGCATGCGCTGGAGCCGGTGTTCGTGCCGGCGCAAGAACTGGTCGACCAGTATTTGCCGGCCTTCGATCCACCGCACCGGCTCGACACCGACAAGGTCGAGTCCTGGGGCAATGTGGTCTCGCAGGACATGTTTTACCGGCATCGCCAAGCGCTCTCCGAGGCGATGGCCCGGGTGCCGGCACTGGCCGCGCAGGCCGACTTCGAATGGGCGCAACTGACCGGCCGCAGCCACGGTGTGCTGGAGCGTTACCGCTGCGACGGTGCGCGCACGGTGATCGTCACCATGGGCAGCATGTGCGGCACGGCACGCGACGCGGTCGATGCCATGCGCGAGGCCGGTGAGGCCGTCGGCCTGCTCAAGGTGCGGCTGTTCCGACCGCTGCCGGTCGAAGGGCTGCGGGCCGCCCTGACCGGGGTCGAGGAGGTCATTGTGCTCGATCGCAACTATTCCCCCGGCCACGGCGGCGTACTGCACCAGGAACTGCGCGCGGCGCTCTATGGCAGCGCCGTGACGCCGCGCATCCATGGCCTGCTGGCGGGCGTCGGCGGCGTCAATGTCTCGCCGGCCAGGATCGTCGAGTTCGTCAAACAGGCGGTGCAAGGCGAAGCGCAGGCCGAGTCGCAGTGGGTAAGGTGAACAGGGTGAACAGCATGATCAAAATCGAACCCGCCGAGCAGGAAGCGATGCTGTGCTCCGGCCACGCCGCCTGCCCCGGTTGCCTGGACGCGCTGTCGGCGCGCCACGTCCTGACCGCCATGGGGCCCAACACCATGGCCGTGATTCCGCCTTCCTGCATGGCCATCATTGCCGGCGCGCAGCCCTACAGTTCGCTGCGCATTCCGGTCTACCAGCCGACGCTGGAAGCCAGCGCCGCGGCCGCCACCGGGCTGCGCCGAGCCCTCGACGCCCAGGGCAAGCACGACACCCATGTGATCGTGCTGGCGGGCGACGGCGGCACTTACGACATCGGCTTTCAGTGCCTGTCCTCGGCCGCCGAGCGCAATGAGAATTTCATCTATTTCTGTCTGGACAACGAAGGCTACATGAACACCGGCGCCCAGAAGTCGTCCTCGACACCGCATTTCGCGCGCACCGGCTCGACCCCGGCCGGCAAGACCTCGCGCAAGAAGAACCTGACCGAGATCATGGCTGCGCACCGGGTTCCCTATGTTGCCACCGCCAGCGTAGGCCATCTGCCGGACTTGCTGCGCAAGGTCGAGAAGGCCAAAGCGATGCAGGGCACGCGCATCATCACGCTGTTGATTCCGTGCATGGACGGCTGGGGTGTCGCCGACGATGCCGGCTTGATGACGGCGCGCTACGCGGTGGAGTCCGGCGCCTTCCCCCTGTACGAAATCGAAGACGGCCAGCGCTACACGCTCAACCACGCCAGCAAGACCCGGCCGGTGGCCGATTACCTGGCGCTGCAACGCCGTTACCGCAACCTGGCCAGCGCCGATATAGCCACGCTACAGGCCGAGATCGATGACGGTTGGGCCACGTTGCAGCAACGCGTCGCCACCAGTCAGGCCAGGGCCAGCCTGGCCGCCAGCAACTGAGCGTAGGATGGAGTTCCCGTACCGGACCACCTCTTACCGACAGGAAGAATCATGCCCCAATTGAGCACTGTTGACCGTAGCGCAACACCGCCCGCCGTCAGTTTCCCGCGTCAGTACAACGCGGCGTTCGACTTGATTGAGCGCAACCTGCAAGCCGGCCGCGCCGGCAAACTGGCCGTCATCGATGACGCCGGCAGTTACAGCTACGGCGAACTGGCGCACCGCGTCAACCGCTTTGCCAACGCCATCACCGGCTTGGGCGTGCAGCCCGAGCAGCGCGTCCTGCTGTGCCTGCTCGACAGCATCGACTGGCCGGTGGCCTTTCTCGGTTGCATCAAGGCCGGTGTGGTGCCGGTGGCGGCCAACACCTTGTTGACCACCGACGATTACGACTACATGCTGCGCGACAGCCGCGCGCGCGCGCTGATCGTCTCGGAGGCGCTGTGGCCCAAGCTGGCGCCGCTGATGGGCCAACTGCCGCATCTGCAACACATCGTCGTGTCTGGTCAGATTGTCGGACCATCGATAGTTGAGCGACTCAGTTTTTCCGCCTTGTGCGCGGCCGCCGGCGATCAGTTCGCGGCCGCCGAAACCTCGCCCGATGAAGCCTGCTTCTGGCTCTATTCGTCGGGTTCCACCGGCGCTCCCAAGGGCACGGTGCACATCCACTCCAGCCTGATCAACACGGCCGAGCTGTTTGCGCTGCCGGTGTTGGGTCTGCGCCAGGACGATCTGGTGTTCTCGGCGGCCAAGCTGTTCTTCGCCTATGGTCTGGGCAATGGCCTGACTTTTCCGATGGCGGTCGGCGCCACCGCCTTGCTGATGGCCGAGCGCGCCATTCCGGAGGCGGTATTCAAACGTTTGCGCCAGCAGCAACCGACCATTTTCTACGGTGTTCCTACCCTGTTTGCGGCCCTGCTGGCCAGTCCGGCGCTGCCGGCCAAAGGCGAACTGCGGCTGCGCCTGTGCACCTCGGCCGGCGAAGCGCTGCCAGCCGATATCGGCAAGCGCTGGACCGAACATTTCGGCGTTGAAATACTGGACGGCATAGGCTCCACCGAAATGCTGCACGTGTTCCTGAGCAACCGCGCCGGCAGCGTGCGTTACGGCACCACCGGCTTGCCGATTCCAGGCTACGACCTGCGCATCGTGGACGAGCAGGGGCGAGCGCTACCGGTGGGCGAAGTGGGCGAGTTGCAAATACGCGGCGCCACGGCGGCCATGGCCTACTGGAATAATCGCGAGAAGTCGCGCGACACTTTTCAAGGGCCCTGGACCCGCAGCGGCGACAAGTACTCGGTCGACGCCGATGGCTATTACACCTACGCCGGGCGCAGCGACGACATGCTCAAGGTGGGCGGCATCTACGTCTCGCCGATCGAGGTGGAATCCAGCCTGATCACCCATCCGGCGGTGCTGGAAGCGGCGGTGATCGGGCGCCAGGACGAGGCGATGCTGGTGAAGCCGCAAGCCTTCGTTGTGCTGAAGGCCGGTTTTGCCGCCACCGACGCGCTGGCCAGCGAATTGCAGCTACACGTCAAGTCCAAATTGGCGCCCTACAAATACCCGCGCTGGATCGAGTTCATCGACGAGCTGCCGAAAACCGCCACCGGCAAGATTCAAAGGTTCAAGCTGCGCGCTCGCGCCGCCTGAGGACCCGCATGAAAAAGCCTCAAGCCGTGGAACGTTTCATTTTCACTTTGGCCGCCGCCGGCGCGGCGCTGGCGGCTTGCTGGCGTTCGATGATGCGCAGCATGGTGGCCAGCGTGATGGAACTCATGGAGGCCTTGGCGATCTCGTCAATTTCGGACAGCACCGAAGCCAGTGCCTGCCCCACCGGCGTCACTTCGCTGTGGCTGTTCTCGGCCGGCAAGACATCTTCAAAGCGCGAGATCACATCCATCAGGGTGAGTCGGCGCGCGTTGCCGATAAAGCGGTAACCGCCGCCGACACCCCGGACCGATTGCACCATGCCGACACGCGACAACTCCGCCAGTACCTTGGCCAGATGGTGTGATGACACTTCGTACTTTTGCGCGATCTCGGCGGCCGGAATCTGGCGCTCCGGATCGGCGGCGAATTCGAGAAGACTGAACAAGGCCAGTCGCGTGTTCTGTTGTAGTTTCATGAGCGCTCAACCTGTGGCAAGGGATCAGGGTTCAAGGTCCATCTCCAGCGGAACGAAGGGGCCTATCATCATGCCCTGGCTGCGGAAAAAAGACAGGATCAAGGTGTTGTCGCGCGACAGCATGGTGCGCACCTTGCTGACGCCGGCCTTCTTGAAGCCCTGGCACATGGCGTGCAGCAACTGCGTTCCGGTGCCGGCCAGGCGGGCGTCGGGCCGGACGTCGATGGCAAAGACCCAGCCGCAAGGCGGCGAGCCGAACTCCCAGTCGCGTACCTCGCCGATGGCAAATCCGATCACTTCGTCATGCGCCGTCGCCACCAGGAAGTGCTGGCCGGTGGCCACCGCGTCGGCGTAGCGCCGGTACAGCGAGTTCCAGTAATCGCGTTTCTCGATACCCGTCACCATGGCATCCATTTCAATCACCGCATCCAGGTCGCCGCGACGCACCGGCCGGATGGTCAGTGGTGCGGCGCCCGGTTCGGCGGGCGCGGCGGCGGGTGCTGCCGGCTTCTTTTTGGGACCCAGGGGGTGGGCGCCTTGGCGCGCGATTTTGCTCATCATTTTTTTGCCTCAGGCAATTATTGCATGCAAATGCAAGAATAGGTAGAATGAAATTAACCGTACTAAAAACTGGTGCCACGACACCATACTCTAACGGAGACTATCGATGAAGACATCCTCTGGCAGCCGCTCTGGCTTGGAACGCGGGATGCGTTGGAGCCAAACGGGGCGTCTGCGACCTTGCGTTGCCGCCAGCGCAGCATTGAACCACGTCTGACAAGGATTCCCATGAATCTTGAAGCCAAGGATGTGCGCAAAGTCCCGACCTACTGTTACCAGTGCGTCGCCGGGCCGGACTTGCTCACCGTCAAAGTGGAGCAGGGGGTGGCGACCGAGGTCGAACCCAATTTCTGCGCCGCCGATGTTCACCCCGGCGGCGGCAGGGTCTGCGTCAAGGCCTACGGCCTGGTGCAAAAGACCTATAACCCGAACCGGGTGCTCAAGCCCATGAAGCGCAGCAACCCGAAGAAGGGACGCGATCAGGATCCGGGCTTCGTGCCGATCTCGTGGGAGGAGGCCTTCGAGACGATCGGCGCCAAACTCAACGCGGTGCGCGCCGAGGGCATCCTGGACGCCTCCGGCTACCCGCGGCTGGCCGCCAGCTTTGGCGGTGCCGGCACGCCGCAGTCCTACATGGGAACCCTGCCGGCTTTCCTGGCGGCCTGGGGCGCGGTCGACATGGGTTTCGGCTCCGGCCAGGGCGTCAAGTGCTACCACTCGGAACACCTGTACGGCGAGTTCTGGCACCGCGCCTTCATCGTCACGCCCGATACGCCCCTGTGCAATTACTTGATCTCCTGCGGCTCCAACATCGAGGCCTCGGGCGGTGTCATCGGTGTCTGGCGGCACTCCGAGGCGCGCCTACGCGGCCTCAAACGCGTGCAGGTGGAGCCGCACCTGTCGGTCACCGGTGCCTGCTCGGCGCAGTGGGTGCCGATCAAGCCCAAGACCGACGCCGCCTTCCTCTACGCCCTGATCCACGTGCTGCTGCACGAACTGCCGCGCGCGCGGCTGGATGTGGCGTTCCTGGCGGCGCGCACCGCCTCGCCCTATCTGGTCGGTCCGCACGGCTATTACCTGCGTGAGCGCGCCAGCCGCAAGCCGCTGGTCTGGGATCTGGCCACTGGCAGTGCGCGCGTGCACGACAGCCCGGGATTGCAGGAAGCGATTGAAGGCAGCTTCGAGGTCGATGCCATCGAGATCGGTCCCGACGACGAAATCCTGGGCGACGGCCGGTTGGCCGGCAGTACCGCTTTCACACGCCTGGTGGAACACATGCGGCCCTACTCGCCGGAGTGGGCGCAAACCATCTGCGACGTGCCGGCGGCGCACATGCGCGGCATTGCCAACGAGTTCATAGACCACGCCTGCGTCGGTCAGACGATAGAGGTCGACGGCATCACCATGCCTTACCGGCCGGTGGCGGTGACCCTGGGCAAGACCGTCAACAACGGCTGGGGCGGCTTCGAGTGCTGCTGGGCGCGCACCCTGCTGGCCACGCTGGTGGGCGGCCTGGAAGTGCCCGGTGGCACGCTAGGCACCACGATCCGGCTGACAAGGCCCATGTCGCAGCGGCATGAGAGCGTCAAGCCGGGGCCTGACGGCTTCATGCATTTCCCGCTCAATCCGACCGACAAGGCTAATTGGTCGCCCAACCCGAACATCCGCAACGCTTATCGCTCCATGGTGCCGCTGGCGGCCGATGGACCGTGGAGCCAGGCGCTCGGGCCGACCCATTTTTCGTGGCTGTTTCTGGACGAAACGCCCAAGGGGCTGCCGCGCGTCACGCTGCCCGATGTCTGGTTCCTGTACCGCACCAACCCGGCCATTTCGTATTGGGACACGGCGGCACTGACCGAGAAGATGGCGCGCTTCCCGTTTGTCGTCGCCTTTGCCTACACGCGCGACGAGACCAATCACTTTGCCGATATTCTGCTGCCCGACGCCACCGACCTGGAGAGCCTGCAACTGATGCGCATCGGCGGCACCAAGTACCAGGAACAGTACTGGGAGGTTAATGGCTTTGCGCTGCGCCAGCCGGTGGTGCAGGGCAGTGGCGAGGCGCGCGACATGACCGATATCGCCAGCGAACTGGCCGCGCGCACGGGCTTGACGGAGCGCTATGTGGCGGCCATCAACAAGGGCGCCGGCAGCGTGCCGCTGAAGGGTGTGCACGGCGACTTTTCGCTCGACACGCAGCGCCGCCATGGCCGCGACGAAATCTGGGATGCGGTCTGCCGCGCCGCCAGCGCCGAGGTCAGCGACGGCGCGCACGCGCACGGCCTGGACTGGTGGAAGGAGCACGGCCTGGCGACCAAGCCTCTTTCACGCAGCACCTGGTACCTGGATCAGACCATGGTCAAGCAGGGTCTGCGCTACGAGCTGCCGTACCAGGAGCGCTTGCTGCGCGTCGGCACCGAGCTGGGCCGGCGCCTGCACGAGCACGACATGCACTGGTGGGACGAGCAGCTCAAGGAATACCAGGCGCTGCCGGTGTGGAAGGATTTTCCGGGGCTGTGGGAGGCCATCATTGGCCAGACCGGTGGACGGGCGCAGGATTACCCGTTCTGGCTGCTCACGGCCCGCAGCATGCAGTACGCCTGGGGTGCCAATGCGGGCATCCAACTGATGCACGAAGTGGCGGACAACATCACCGGCCACCGCGGCGTGGTGATCAATACCGGCGCCGCGCAAAAGCTGGGCATTGCCGATGGCGACGCGATCGAGATCGCCACCCCGAAACGCAGCGTGCGCGGTCGCGCCGTGGTGCGCCAGGGCATACGCCCGGACACGCTGCTGTTGATCGGCCAGTTCGAGCACTGGGAGACGCCGCTGGCGAAGGACTTCGGGATGCCCAGCATGAACTCGCTGGCGACCATGTCGATGGCGCTGACCGACGCCACCGGCTCCGGCGCCGACATCGTGCGGGTGAAAATCAGCCGCGCGCGGGAGGTGGCAGCATGACGCGCTGGGCCATGACGGCAGACTTGCGGCGCTGCGTCGGCTGCCAGACCTGCACCGCCGCCTGCAAGCACACCAACGCGACGCCGCCGGACGTGCAGTGGCGCCGCGTGCTGGACATGGAGTTCGGAGAATTTCCGAACGTGAAACGTGTTTTTGTGCCGGTCGGCTGCCAGCACTGCGAGGACCCGCCCTGCATGGAGGTGTGCCCCACCACCGCCACCAAGCAGCGGCCCGACGGCATCGTGACGATCGACTACGACCTCTGCATCGGTTGCTCCTACTGCGCCATCGCCTGCCCCTACCAGGCGCGTTACAAGACCGACAAGGCCAGTTTTGCCTACGGTACGCCGCTCCAGAGCGAGTCCAAGCGGCGCGACGATTCGCGTCTGTCGGTGGCCACCAAGTGCACTTTCTGCGTCGACCGCATCGACGCCGGTCTGGCGGCCGGTCTGACACCCGGCGTTGACCCGGCGGCGACGCCGGCCTGCGTCAACTCCTGTATTGCCGATGCCCTGGCTTTTGGTGATCTGGAAGACCCCAACAGCAACGTCTCGCAACTGCTGGAAAAAAATCAGAGTTTTCGCATGCACGAAGAATTGGGCACCGGGCCCGGTTTTCATTACCTCTGGGACAAGGTGGACACATGAAAATCAAAGTCAGCGCGGCCAGCGCCTTCGGACCCAACCCGTGGCAGCAGACCAGTTGGGACTGGCGTGCCGCCGGCAACTTCATCTGCGGCGGCATGGGCAGCGGCTTACTGATCGCCACAGCGCTGTTCGGCACGGCGGCACCCCACTCGCTGGCCTCGCCCCACTGGCAAGTCTTCGCCGGTCTGGCGCTGGTGGGCCTGGGTTTGCTCAGTGTCTGGCTGGAGATCGGGCGCCCGCTGCGTGCGCTGCACGTCTTCCTCAACCCGCGCACTTCCTGGATGTCGCGCGAGGCCTTTGTTGGCCTCCTGCTGTTCCCCTCCGGCTTGGCCGCCATGCTGGGTTTGAGCGGCTGGATCTGGATCACGGCTGCGTTGGCGATGGCCTTCCTGTACTGCCAGAGCCGCATGCTGCCAGCCGCGCGCGGCATTCCGGCCTGGCGCTCGGGTGTGCTGTCGCTGCTCATGGTCATCACGGGCTGGTGTGAAGGCTGCGGCCTGTTCATGCTGCTGGGTGATCAGCCCGCGCGTACGTCCTTCGCCCTGTTGCTGACCGCCTTGGTGCTCACGGTCGTGCGCCTACTGGTCTGGCGGCGTTACCGTAGCGATGTGGATGAGAACTTGGCGGCACCGGCACGGGCCGCGATGAAGGTGATCGCCGCCGAGGTCTTTACGCTCGGCACCTTGGTTCCCATCGTCGCGATGGGTATGGGGTGGGCGTTTGGGATGCCATTCATGACATTCATGAGCGGAGTGGTTGGCGGCCTCCTGGCTTTGGCCGGTGCCGAGATGAAGTTCAAACTGGTCACCCGCGTCAGCTACAACCAGGGTTTCGCCCTGTCAAAGATGCCGGTGCGCGGGGTTAGAACATGATCGTTGAGCGCAGTCCCCAGCGTTTGTGGCCCGAGGGTGCCGGGGTGAGTGACTCCGCGGCTGTCCCCCGGCCTGCGGCCTCCTCCTTTATGCCGCTGCGTCACTCACCCCAGCACCCTCGGCAGCGGCGCTGGTGGTTTGCGCGGACCGAACAACCACCGTGGATCGAGCAGGTCAGGCGCTTAGCGGAGCGGAGTCGGTGCTTTGCGCGAGCCGAGCAGCCACTATGGATCAGGCTGATGGGGTGCTCAGCGCAGCGAGTTATTGGGGTCAGACACCAATTTCGCTGCGACGCCTTGCGTCGCACTCCACGAGCCGCAGGCTCGGCGAATTTGGGCTCTGACCCCAAAAACTCGGGGGACAGCCGCGGAGCTGAGTACCCCGTCGGCCTGATCCTGCAACCATCCTCCCAGCCTCTAACCCTGACAAGGCCACCAACCTACATGCCTCTGATCTGCCGACATTTCAGGACAGACAGGATGTCCAAAGCTTTACAAAAACCAAGGAGACAACATGGGTGCTAACACCATGCCAGAAGTCGGAGTCATCCAGAACACCGACTCTGACAATTACTTTGATCGCAGTGCCGAAACCATGCCGCGCGAGGCGTTGGCGGCATTGCAGTTTGCCCGTTTGAGAACGACGCTGCGCAATGCGCACGACAACGTGGCCCTGCACCGCAAGCGCATGGAGGAGTCCGGCGTGGTGCCGGAAGAAGTTCGCACGCTGGACGATCTGCGGCGCCTGCCCTTCACCTACAAGAGCGATCTGCGGGACAGCTACCCGTTCGGCATGTTTGCCCGCCCCTTGAACGCCGTCGCGCGCATTCATGCCTCCAGCGGTACCACCGGCAAGGCAACGGTGGTCGGTTACACCCGGGAAGACATTCAAAACTGGGCCGACCTGATGGCGCGCTCGCTGCACAGCGCCGGTGCCCGCGCCGGCGACGTGATTCACAACGCCTATGGCTATGGTTTGTTCACCGGGGGTCTGGGCGCGCATTACGGCGCCGAACGGCTGGGCGCCACCGTGGTGCCGATGTCCGGCGGCTCGACCGAGCGGCAGATCGCGCTGATCATGGACCTGGGTGCCAACATCCTGTGCGCCACGCCTTCTTACGCGCTGGCCATGGCCGAGGTGGCCGAGCAGCAGGGGGTCGACCTGCGCAAGAGCCAACTGCGGGTGGGCGTTTTCGGCGCCGAACCGTGGAGCAATGCCATGCGCTGCGAGATCGAGGAGCGCCTGGCGGTCAAGGCGATCGACATCTACGGCCTGTCCGAAATCATGGGTCCCGGCGTCGCCTGCGAATGCCCCGCACAAGCCGGCCTGCATGGCTGGGAAGACCACTTCCTGTTTGAGGTGCTGGACCCCGAAACCCAGGCGCCGGTGGCCGAGGGCGATGCCGGCGAGCTGGTCATCACCACGCTGACCAAGCAGGCCTTGCCGATGCTGCGCTACCGCACGCGCGACATCACCCGGGTCACCACCGCGCCCTGCGATTGCGGGCGCACCCACCTGCGTATCCTGCGCATCACCGGCCGCAGCGACGACATGCTGATCATCCGCGGCGTCAACGTCTATCCGTCGCAGATCGAGTCGGTGCTGGTGGGGCGCGCCATGATCTCGCCGCACTACCAACTGGTGGTGGAGCGCCGCGGCACGCTGGACCACGTCACGATCGAGGTGGAAGCGCAGTGCGGTGTCGATGCGGAGGCCTTCCCGGCGATCGCCCGCGATGTGGCGCGTCACGTCAAGTCGATGGTGGGCATCAGCACCGACGTCGTGGTCAAGCTGCCGGGCGAGATTCCCCGGTCGCAGGGCAAGGCGGTGCGCGTGCGGGATCTGCGTCCCAAGGAGTAGGCGTGGCCAAACGAATCGTCAATCTCACGGTCAACGGCCGAGCGCGCGAGGATGCGGTGGCGGAGCACACCTTGCTGCTCGATTACCTGCGCGAGCAATTGGGGCTGACCGGCACCAAGAAGGGTTGCGACGGCGGCGAGTGCGGTGCCTGCACCGTGCTGGTGGACGGGCAGGCGCAGCTCTCCTGCATCACCCTGGCCTGCCGCTGCGAAGGCCGCGACGTGCAAACCATAGAAGCGCAGGCGCAGGCTGGGTGCTTGAGCGCCTTGCAGGCGGCTTTCCACGAAAAACTGGGAACCCAGTGCGGCTTCTGCACCCCCGGCATGATCATGGCGGCGCAAGCCCTGTTGCTGCGCCAGCCCGATCCGTCCGAGGACGAAATTCGCGAAGCCTTGTCGGGCAACATCTGTCGCTGCACCGGCTACGTCAAGATCATCGAAGCGGTCCAGGCGGCGGCTGCCGTTCTGGCCCACGCAGCGGGAGAACCAGCATAGACACCACTTCGCAAACCCAATTGGCGCGCCATGCCATCGGCCAGCGCCAGCCGCTGATCGATGGCATCGAAAAAGTCACCGGTTCGGCGCTCTACACGGCCGATCTGCCGGCGCGCGAGGCGCTGGTCGGTGCCATCCTGCGCAGCCCGGTGGCGCACGCCAGGATTCGTGCCATCGATGTCAGCCGGGCCCGCACCATGCCGGGCGTGCGCGCCGTCATCACCGGTGACGATTGCGACGTGCCCTATGGCGTGATTCCGATTGCCCAGAATGAATTTCCGCTGGCCCGCGGCCGGGTGCGCTATTGCGGCGAGCCGGTGGCGGCGGTGGCGGCGGTGGACCAGGCGACGGCGCGCGCCGCCCTGGCCGCCATCACGCTCGATCTGGAACCCTTGACCGCCTACTTCGATGCCGCCAGTGCACGCTCCAGCGAGGCGCTGCAACTGCACGACGATCAACCGGGCAATATCGCGCGCGACGTCGACCACAGCTTCGGCGATGTGGCTGGCGGCTTCGATGCTGCCGATCTGGTGCTGGAAGAGCGCTTCCATTACGCCGAAGTGACCCACGCCATGATGGAGCCCAACGCTTCGCTGGCCAGTTGGGACGCCCAGCGCGGCCGCCTGACCCTGCACACCGTGTCGCAAGTGCCGTATTACGTGCATCTGATTCTGGCCCAGTGCATGCGGCTGGACGCGGCCCAGATCCGCGTCGTCAAGCCGTTTGTTGGCGGCGGCTTCGGGCACCGCACCGAGACCCTCAATTTCGAAATCATTGCCGCCCTGCTGGCCCGCGCGGCACGCGGTACGGTCAAGCTGGAACTCTCGCGCGAGGACTCTTTCATCACGCACCGGGGACGGCCCGAGACCGACGTGCGCCTGAAGATCGGTTTGTCCAGCAGCGGTGTCATCAAGGCGGTGGACTGCGAGGTGGTGCAACGCGGCGGCGCTTATGCCGGTTACGGGCTGGTCACCATTCTGTATGCCGGCTCCCTGCTGCATGCCCTGTACCAGTTGCCGGCCTGCCGTTATTTCGGTTTGCGCGTCTACACCAACACGCCGCCCAACGGTGCCATGCGCGGCCATGGTTCGGTCGATGTGCGCCATGCCTTCGAATCGATGCTGGACAGCATGGCGCAAACGCTGGGGCTCGATCCGTTTGCCGTGCGCCGGGTCAACCTGCTCGCGATCCCGCACCGCACCATCAACGATCTGCAAGTCAACTCCTGCGGCCTGTCCGAATGTCTGGACAAGGTGCAGCAGGCCTCCGGCTGGCAGCAGCGCCACGCCCACATGCCCAAGGGGCGCGGCCTGGGGCTGGCCTGCTCGCACTATGCCAGTGGTTCCGCCAAGCCGGTGCACTGGAGCGGCGAGCCGCATGCGGTGGTGAACCTGAAGCTCGATTTCGATGGCGGCATCACGCTGCTGACCGGCGCCGCCGACATCGGGCAAGGTTCCAGCACGCTGCTGGCGCAGACGGTAGCCGAAGTGATGGGCTTGTCGATGGAGCGGCTGCGCGTGGTGGCCAACGACAGCGCGGTGACGCCCAAGGACAACGGCTCCTACTCGTCGCGCGTGTCGTTCATGGTCGGCAACGCCGCCATCAACGCGGCCAAGGCCTTGCGCCAGGTCTTGCTGGAGGCGGCCGCGCGCAAATTCGCGGTGCCTGTCGAGAGTGTCGAGTGCCATGGCGAATACTACGGGGTGACGGGCAGCGCACAGGTCTTGAGCTACAAGGATGTGGTGACGCTGGCGCTGCAAACGGGCGGCACGGTGACGGTGCGGGGCAGTTGGTCGACCCCGCGCGAAACCCAGGGCGGCAAGTTCCGCGGCGCGGCGGTGGGCACCAGCGCCGGTTACTCCTACGCCGCGCAGGTGGTGGAGGTGGAGGTCGACGAAGACACCGGCATGGTGCGCGTGGTCCAGGTCTGGGTTGCGCACGACTGCGGCCGTGCCATCAATCCGCTGGCGGTGGAAGGCCAGATACAGGGCTCGGTCTGGATGGGCATGGGACAGGCGCTCAGCGAGGAAACGCAGTACCACAAAGGCTTGCACATGCGCGCCAATTTTCTGGACTACCGGATACCGACCATTGTCGAGTCGCCGCCAATACAAACCTTCATCGTCGAAGCGCCCGATCCGAACGGACCGTTCGGCGCCAAGGAGGCGGGCGAGGGCTCCTTGTCCGGTTTCCTGCCGGCCCTGACCAATGCCATCGCGCATGCGACGGGGCTGCGCCTGCACGAGTTGCCGGCCTCGCCGGATCGTTTGCTGGACGCGCTGCAAGCGCGCCGGCGCGCGCAAAAGCTCGCCGCCGCCAAGAGCGCGGCCCTGCAGAAAGCGCAGGTCTAGGATGGAAGCCATGACCCCTTTCGTCTTGCGCTCGCCCCGCTCCGCAGCCGAAGCGGTGGCCTTGCTGGCCGCCAACCCGCAGGCGCGTGTGATTGCCGGCGGTACCGACCTGCTGCCCAATCTGCGCCGCGGCATCAGTGCCGCGGACACCTTGATCGATCTGGGCGGCATTGATGAGCTTCAGCAGATGACACGTGACGGCACAGCCTGGGTCCTGGGCTCTGGCGTGACCTTGCAGCAGCTCGCTGTCCACAGTGACATCAAGTCGGCGTTGCCGGCCTTGGCGCAGGCCGCCGCCAGCGTCGCCGGGCCCAGCCATAGAACCGTGGCCACGCTGGGCGGCAATCTGTGCCTGGACACGCGCTGCGTTTTCTACAACCAGAGCGAGTGGTGGCGCCAGTCGAACAATTATTGTCTGAAGAACCGCGGCGACACCTGCCACGTGGCACCGCAGGGCGCACGTTGTCATGCGGCCTGGAGCGGCGATCTGGCGCCGGCCCTGATGGCGCTGGACGCCAGCATCGAGATCCTGCACAGCGACGGTCCGCGCACTTTGCCGTTGGCTGATTTCTACCAGGATGACGGCGCCAAGCCCTTGACACTGGGCGCCGGTGAACTGGTCACCGGGGTACGTATTCCGGCGCAGCCCGACGGCATGCGTTGCGGCTATCGCAAGGCGCGCTCGCGCGGCGCGGTGGACTTCCCACTGGCCGGTGTGGCGGTCCGTGTCACCATGGCCCATGGTGTGCCGATGGAACTTCGTGTCGCCTTGACAGGTACCAACTCGCAACCCATTTTGATCGCAGGGACCGAGGCGCTTTGCAACAAGCCGGTTAGCGCCGAGTCGCTGACAGCCTTGGGCAAGCTGGTGCAAAAGCAGGTCAGCCCGATGCGCAGCACCGTCACCGCATCCAATTACCGGCGCCAGGTCGCCTCGGTGCTGGCGCAACGCCTGGTCAGCGAGTTGATGGGGCTTTGAGCCCCAGCGCCATGCCCAGCGCACGCCGTCCCGGCGAACAGTGGACTGAGCCGGACGGCCTGCACGTCGAGGTGCGCGGACTGGCGCCGCCCAGTCCTTTCGTCACCATCATCAGACTGCTGGAATCACTCAGCGACGGGCTGGCCCTGACGGTGCACCATGACCGCGAACCGGTGCCGCTGTATGCCGAGTTGGCGCAGCGCGGCTGGCGCGCCGAGCACATTCCAGGCGAGCCGGGTGAAGTGCGCCTGAAACTGCTCCGGGATTCCTGATGGCCGGCGCCAGCGCCTTTCTGGGCGGCGCCAAGGGGCGCTTGCTGGCGGCAGCTATCCCGTTCCGTTTCTTCGCCGCGGCGGTGCTGTTCCAGTTGCTCGCCTGGGCCGCACTATTCTGGGCTGCGCCAGACGTCGCCAACTTTGCCGGGGGCCTCGGTTGGCCGCTGGCCGCCTTGCACATGATGACCCTGGGGGTGTTGCTGATGACGGTGATGGGCGCCAGTTTGCAACTGCTGCCGGTGGCGACGCGGCAGGCGGTGGCGCCACAACGCTGGCCGTATGACTTGTTGTGGCGCCTTTACACCCTGGGTGTGCTGGGCGTGACCGCCGGCATGGCCACGGCCTGGCCGCAGGCCTTGTGGCTTGGCGCGCTGGCAGTTGCCGCCGCGCTGCTGTTTTACCTGCTGCTGCTGGCGCGCAATTTGCGCGGCGCCAGGGGCATGCCCCTGGTCGTGCTGCACGCCTGGGCCGCCTGCCTGTCGCTGCTGCTGTTGCTGGCTTCCGGCTTGTCGCTGGCCGGTGCTTACAGCGGTGTCATCCTGCTGGAGCGCGCCAGCGCCATCGCCTTGCATGTCATATTTGCCGGCTACGGTTTCATGGGCTTGCTGGTGATGGGTTTTTCCTACATTCTGGTGCCTATGTTTGCGCTGGCCGACAACCCGCCAGCGGCCTGGTCCTGGCTTTCGCTGGGCTTGGCGCTGGCTGCACTGGTGGCTGTGTTCCTGGTCTTGTTGGGCCTGCTGCCTGCGTATGTCCTCGCCTGGTCGATTGCGCTGGCCGGCATCGCGTTCCTGCTTCATGTCGCATTGATGGAGCGCGCCCTGCACACCGGCATGCGGCGTGGCCTGGGCACGTCTTTTGTGCTGGTGCGCATCGGCTGGGGCTGCCTGGCGGCCAGTTTGGCGCTGGCCTTGGCGATCGAGTTGGAGTTGAGCGTCCCGCATGGCCCGGTCTTGTTTGGCGTCTTGCTGATCGGCGGTCTGCTGACACTGCTGCTGGGCATGCTGTCACGCATTGTTCCGTTCCTGGCGGCGATGCACGCCGGCGCCGGCATGCGCCGACCGCCGACCGCCTCCAACATGACGCAGCAGCAGGCCCTCGATGTCCATCTCTACTGCCATACGGCGGCATTGCTGGCGTTGCTGGGTGGGGTTTTGCTGGACAGCCCCTGGCTGCTGCGCGCCGCTGCCGCCAGCGGCACACTGGGCGCGGCGGCGTTCGCCTATTTTTTCTTTCATGCGTGGCGGCGCATGACGGCGTTGTTGCGCAAAAATGGCATGCTGGAAAATGCCAAACCCTCTTAGAATTGCGACCAGCCGACTAATTTGGTATTCTGATACCATTATTGCCCACCATGAACTTCTCAAGACAAACCAGCCGTGCCTTGCATCAGGATCACCGGGCCAATCTGCAACTGCTGGGCCGGGCCGAGCAGCTGTTTGCCCGGGCTCCGCGCGGCGCCGGCAGCCGTGATCCGGAATTGCTGAAACTGGTGGCGGCGCTGGCACAGCACCTGCAACGGGATGTGGACCGGCACTTCGGCTTTGAAGAGCGTGAATTGTTCAGCCGCCTGCGTGAGGCCGGCGATGGCGGCATTGCCATGTTGCTGAGCGAAGAGCACGAGGCGATTCGTGCCGTCGCCGAGGAGTTGGCGCCGCTGGCCGGCGGCGCAGCGTCGGGCAGCCTGGACGGCGCCGGCTGGGACACGCTCAAAGCCTGCGTGCTGGAATTGGTGGAGCGCCAGGTGTCGCATATCCAGAAGGAAGAAATGGCTTTGTTGCCGATGCTGGACGATTTGCTGGACGATGAAACCGATAGGCAACTGGCATTCGATTACGCTGCCTCATAACCTGAAGACCGAAGGAACCACTCCATGCAAGCTATTGCCCACCGGAAAATTGTCATTCGCGCGCTGGCCAAGGAAGACCTGGATGCGGTGGTTGCGATCGACGCCGAGATCGAAGGCCACTCGCGGCGCGACTACATTGAGCGCCGGCTGGCGGCTGCCCTGCGCGAGCCGGCACTGCACGCCCAGTTTGCTGCCATGGAGGGCGACCAGTTGGTGGGCTACCTGCTGGCACGGGTGTTGGTGGGTGAATTCGGTCGGCCGCACCCGGGGCTGCGGCTGGAGATTGTCGGGGTCCACAACCAGGCGCGCGGCATCGGCGTCGGCGCGCAACTGTTGCAGGCCTTGCTGACCCATGCGCGCAAGCACGGGCTCAGCGAGCTGCACACCTCGGCCGCCTGGAACGACCATGCCATGCTGCGCTGGTTCGATGCCATGGGCTTCACGCTGGCGGCGGAGCGCTGGCTCGATTGTCAGGTCAATGGCGGCGCTTACCATGCTGGGCGCGATGAGGCGGTCCAGGCACCCGATGGCTTCGGTCCGGGTCACGAAATCGATTACGGCGCGCCGGGTGACAATGATTTTGAAAAGCTGGCGCGCGACAGTGCCGATGTGCGGTCCATGAAGCCGCAGGACTTGCAGGAAATCGCGCGCATAGACCGCACCCTCACCGGACGCGACCGCACCGCCTACATGCAGGCCAAACTGGCCGAGGCGATGGATGATTCCGCGATTCGGGTCTCCATGACGGCACGGCTGGACGGCACCATCGTGGGCTACCTGATGGCGCGCGCCGACCTGGGCGACTTCGGCCGCACCGAGCCGGCAGCGGTGATCGATACCATTGGCGTCGATCCGGAATACGAGCACCGCGGCGTCGGCCGCGCGCTGTTGTCGCAACTGTTTGCCAACCTGGGCGCCTTGCGGGTGGAGCGGGTCGAGACCTTGACGGCGCCACGCGATCAGGCCTTGCTGGGTTTTCTGTTCGACGCCGGCTTCCAGCCGTCGCAACGCCTGGCCTTCAGCCGTCCCATCTGATGCAGAGTCTGGATCTCAGGGTTTTGAGTGACGCGCTGGCCTGGCGGCAGGCCGGCCATGCGGTGACGCTGGTGACTGTGGTGGAAACCTGGGGCAGTGCGCCGCGTCCGCCCGGTGCCCTGCTGGCGGTGCGCGATGACGGGGTGGTGAGCGGGTCCGTGTCGGGTGGCTGCGTCGAAGATGACTTGATTGCCCGCACCCAGGCCGCGTTAAAAACCAGGGACCCTGACGCAGACAGGGTCAAACCGGAACTGATCAGCTATGGTGTCAGCAAGGAAGAAGCGGCCCGCTTCGGTCTGCCCTGCGGCGGCACCCTGCGCTTGCTGCAGGAGCCTTTGCTGGACATCGGCTGGGTGGTCGACTTGCTGGCGCGCACGGCGGCCCAGCAACTGGTGGCGCGCACCTTGACGCTGGCCAGCGGTGCCGTGCAACTGGGCAGCGCGGTGCGCGGGCAGGCCTTGCAGTTCGACGGCGTCACGCTGACAACAGTGTTTGGCCCCAACTGGCGCCTGCTCCTGATCGGTGCCGGCCAGTTGCCGCAGGCGGTGGCGCAAATGGCGCTGATGCTGGACTTTGAAGTGCTGGTCTGCGATCCGCGCGAGGAATACGCTGCCACCCTGGTGGCCAGCGTGCCGGGCATCCGGCGCGTCGAGGGCATGCCCGACGATGCGGTGCTTGAGCTGCGGCCCGATGTTCACACCGCCATCGTGGCCTTGACGCACGACCCCAAGCTGGACGACCTGGCTTTGCTGGAAGCGCTGAAATCCGACGCGTTCTATGTCGGGGCTTTGGGCTCGCGACGCAACCAGGCGGCCCGCAAGCAGCGGCTCTCGGAGCACTTTGATTTGAGCGCCGAACAACTGGAGCGCTTGCACGGCCCGGTCGGTCTGGCGCTGGGTGCCAGGACGCCGGCCGAGATTGCGGTGGCCATCGTGGCCGAGATCATTCAGGTCAAAAACTTGGTGGCGGGCGCTCTGACGACCACGCCAGGCGGTGTGCCCCATTGAGTTGGCCCACCGTCATCGTGCTGGCTGGCGGCCGTGGTGAGCGCTTTGCCGCATCGGGCGGCAGTTGTCACAAGCTGCAAGCGCCGTTGCTGGGAAAGACCGTGTTGCAGCACACGCTGGACGCGGTTCGGGCCAGCGCTTTGCCCTGGCATCTGGAAGACAGCGGCCAGCCCGGCATGGGCGACTCGATTGCCGCCGCCGTGCGGTCCACGGCACAGGCCGCCGGCTGGCTGATCCTGCCGGCCGATTTGCCCTTGATCCAAAGCGACACCTTGCGCGCCGTGGCGATGGCGCTGAAGAACCACGCGGTGGTGCTTCCGCTATACCGGGGCCAGCGCGGCCATCCGGTGGGGTTTTCTGCCAGTTGTCGTGCGGCGCTGCTGGCGCTCAAGGGTGATCACGGTGCCGCCGCCGTGGTGCGCAGCCACCCGGCCTTTGAGCTGGCGGTGAACGATGCCGGGTGCGTGACCGACATCGATACGCTGGACGACCTGCGGCTGGCCGAACGACTGATGGTGGCGCTCCGCCCCGCGCCGTGACGCAACAGCGATTCCCGCGCGCCGTCAAAACCTGCGCTCGAAGGCGGTAAACGCGTCCTCCAGTTCCCATTGCAGCCGCGCCTTGGGGTTCTGCTCCAGATAAGAGCGGCACGGGGCGCCGGCTTTTTTTGCGCCACGCAGGTCGCTGCCGCACACTGCCACCGGGCGCAACTTCTCGATGTCCTGCCACAAGGGCGAGCCTTCGACAAACGCATAGTGCAGACTGTTGCGCGTCATGGTTTTCAGTTGGCGGTAATCGACTTTCTGTTCTTCAACAGCCTTCACGTATTCCCGGGTCATCTCGGAGCGCGAGACGCCTTCATCGTCGGTCGCCAGTGCCACCGGCACACCGTATTTGAGGTAGGCCGACAGCGGGTGCTGGGCACCGCTGACGCCCAGGATGCCGCTGTTGCTGGTCAGGCAGACCTCCACCAAAATCTTGCTGAGCGCCATTTTTTTCAACAAGCCGATGGCGTCGTCCTCCTGCATCACGGCGACACCATGGCCTATGCGTTTGGCGTGTCCCATTTCGATCGAGTCGCGGATATGAAAGCGCAGCCCCTCCGGCGGCACCAGGCCCGGTACCAGTTCACCGGCATGCAGCGTGACCTGCACCTTGGGGTAGAGGCCGTGCAGGTAGTCCAGCAGCCGCATGTGCAGGGAGAAATCGCGCATGGGCACCAGCGCATCCTCGGGCATCACCAGGTTCAGTCCCACCACGCGTGCGTTGGCCTGGGCCAGCTCGAAGCCGACCAGCATCTGCGCGAACACGATTTCCTTCGGCAAGCCGCGCAGCACCTGGTACAGGTAGCGCACCGTGACGGCGCAGCCGGCGGCGGCCTGGGGCGTGCCGCAACGCAGGATTTCGCGTTGCTTGGCGGTGGCGCTGTTCAGGTCGGCGGCAGCCGCCTTGACCGCTTCGGGCAAGCCGTTCTCCAGCAGCGACGCGCGCATCTTGCCGAAGTCGTCATTCCAGCCCGCCTTCGCCGCGAGCTTGAAGGTTTCCGCGGAGGCAGGCGTGGTCATCAACTCCAGGTAACTGACGTGCCCGGCACTGGCGCGCGACGCCACTTCCGCCAACATGTCGCCATCGCGCTTGCGGGTGGCGGAACCGAATTTGCCGAAGCTGTCGAAGAACAGATCGTGACCGCTGAGCCCGGAAGGCCCCGGGTTGCGCATCGACCAAGCATCGATCATGCGCCGGAAAAGAACGCTATCGGTTTGCGCGTTTTTCGCCGCCACCTGTCCCTGCGCCTGGTCGCACGGCGGCGGCATGATGACCAGCGTCCTGGTGTCCACGCACAGCCCGTCTTCGGCAGCCCAGCCGATCATCGATTCGGCGTAGATGGCACCCGACAAATGACTGTGCAGATCGCCACCTTTGGGCATGTCCTTGAGAAAAGCCCACAGCAGCGGCGGCTGGGAACGGATCGAGCGCAAATACGCCGCAGTGCGGGCCTGCGCCGGATTGCCTGCTGTGGTCTCGCCATGCGCCGGCAAGAGCAGGCCGGCAGCCAGGGCCACGCCAAGCCAGAGAGTCTTCAGTGTGGATCTGATTTTCATCGCTACCCGCCTTCCTTTGTTGCGCCAACCGTGTCTGCCAGAATAGCACGGGCCATGAGTGGGTCGGGCGGGGTTGCCACCGGAGAATCGGGGTATTCGAATACCGACCCGTCCCCGCTGCCCGGATTTGAGTACGATCGGCTGGAGGAGATCAATATGACGATTGCAAATTGGTGTGTGGTGGCGGCTTGCGTGCTGCCGGTCCTGACCGCCGGATTGGCCAAAATAAGTAGCGCACGCAAGCCCAGAAAAGACGGTGGCTACGACAATCGGCAACCGCGCGAATGGGCCTTGCACTTGACGGGCTGGCAGGCACGCGCCATGGCGGCCCAGAGCAACGGTTTTGAAGCCTTACCCTTGTTCATCGCCGCCGTCATTCTGGCGCAGCAGGCGCACGCCGATCAGGGCCGCGTTGATGCCCTGGCCCTGCTCTTTATCGCCATCCGGCTGGTCTATGTGGCAACGTACCTGATGAACAAGGGCGTGCTGCGCAGTCTGGTATGGACTGCCGGACTGGCCGTCTGCCTTGCCATCATGGCCATGTCCTGAAGCTGGTTTGGTGGCCGCGCCGGCAAGCTGGGCAGTGCGCTCCGAATGAACTCGCTTAACGGGCGACGGCAAGGAAATCGGCGACGGCTTGCGCCGTGCGCCGCGGGTCCTCTTCCTGCGGCACATGCCCCAGGCCCTCGAAGACCTGCAAGCGGCTGCCGGCGATGTCTCGGTTGAAATGCTGGCCGTTCTCCAGCGGTATCAGACGATCGCGCTGGCCCCACAATATCAGTACCGGCAAATGCAGCGTCGCAATGCGCGCCACCAGCGGGCCCGGCTGGTTCTGCTTGAAGCGTTGGGCCAGCGCGCGGCGATTGCCTGCGCGGCGCGCCAGCTCGTAGTAACGATCGACCAATTCCGGTGTCACCGCGGCCGGGTTGCCATAGACGTTCTTCACGCTGGCTTCGACCAAGCCGCGCGGCAGGATGTTTTCCATCAAGCGATTGAGGCCCGGCAGGCGGGCGATGCGAAAGGCAATGGGCGCCGACTCGGATCGAAACGCATAGCCCGCCGCGTCGACCAGAATCAGGCGCTCGACACGCTCCGGAAAGGTCAGCGCCGTGGCCCAGGCGATTTCACCGCCCAGGGAATTGCCGCCCAGCACGACCTGCTTGAGTTGCAGGGCATCGAGCGTGGCGGCGACAAAGCGCGCATAGCGCTCCAGGCTGTAATCGTTGTCCGGCGCCGGCCCGGTCAGGCCGAAGCCGGGCAGGTCGAAGCGGATGACGCGGCGTTGTTTCGAAAGAACCCGGACCCAGCCGTCCCAGGTGTGCAGGCTGGCCGAGGTGCCATGCAGCAGCACCAGCGGCGTAGCGTCGTCGCGCGGACCTTCGTCGCGCACATGAACCTGCATGCCTTGCACCGTAATGAAGGTGGACGGCGGCGCTGCCCAGCGCGCTTTCAGGGAATCGACCGGCACATCGGGCGCCCAGAAGACAATGATGGCGCCTGCAAAAACCAGAATGACGACCGCCAGCAGGACTAACACAAAGCGAATGTGGATGCGCATGTCAGGTGTCTCCGTGAATGGGAAGCGCCGTGCCTCGCCGTCGGGTGGTCAATGCGCACGACCCATTTCTTGATCACCCATGGGTTCAAATTGTCCAGTCTTCGATGCTTAGACCGGCAACCAGACCGAAAGCCCGGTCGTTGCTGACCAAGGCGGCGCCCACACTCAGCGCGTGGGCCGCAATCATCATATCCAGTGGCGCGAGAACCTTGCCTTGTCGCTCCATATTCGCTCGCACGGTGCCGTAGTGCTGCGCCACCGCACTGTCCCAGGGTAGTACGTCGACGCGCAGCAGGAACTCATGTACCGCAACATGAAGCCGTTTGGCATCGGGACGCTTTGCCAAGCCAAAAAGCATTTCACCCTCGGTAACAGCCGAGATGCAAAGGGAAGCCATTGGGGTGGCCACCATCCGGGCGACGACAGCCGGGTGCCCCTTGATCAGGTGGCTGACCGTGTTGGTGTCAAGCATGTGGAGGCTCATTCGCGCCAGCCATCGAATGGGTCACGCTCATGCGGTGTCTGCTTGCGTTCTTTTTTGCCCAGAAAATCATGGGGCACATCCGCACCCTTGAGCGCGGCCAAAAAGCCGTCCCAGGTTGCGGGTTTGCGAGACAAGATGACATCACCGGTTTGCGGGTCTTGCCGGATGAAAACTTCCTTCGAATCGAAACGATAGACGGCCGGCAGGCGAACCGCCTGGCTGCGGCCGTTGGTGAATAGCTTGGCAACCTGTTCCATGTCGCACCTCACTTTTGCTGGTATATACCTCAGTATATGCCTTGCACTGGAATGCGTCAATGCGGTTTACGCCGATGCCGCCACCACGGTGATCTCGATCAGCAGATCGGGGGAAGCCAGATCGGCCTGCACGGTGGTGCGTGCCGGGGCGGCGCCGGCTGGCATCCAGGCTTCCTAGATCGTGTTCATGGCGGCAAAGTCCTGCATCCGCTTCAGATAGAGGGTGGCGGACAGAAGGCGGCTGCGCGCGCTGCCGGCTTCGGCCAGCAAGGCGTCGATGCGGGCCAGTACTTCGCCGGTCTGGCTTTCGATATCGGGGAGCGTCTTGCCGCTGGAAGTCTGTCCGCACAGAAAGACCAGTCCGCCGTGGCGCACGATCTTGCTCATGCGGGCGTTGCTGTGATAGCGCTGGATGTCTTGGCTCATGGTGTGACTTCTTCTTCAGTGATGGGCGTGGCGAGGGCGGCCAGGGAGGCCAGAGGAATTGGTTTGAGCGGCGCGCGAATGCGGTAAGCACCAATTTCATCGGGTGTCTTGCCCAGCTCTTTGGCCAGTATCTGGGTCACCGCCAGGCCGCACATGCGGCCCTGGCACGGACCCATGCCGCAGCGGCTGAAAAACTTGGTCTGGTTCGGTCCCTGGCAGCCCAGGCGGGCCATCTCGCGGATGCGACCCGCCGTGACTTCCTCGCAGCGGCAGACCACGGTGTGGTCGGCCGGCGTGTTGATCCATTCGGGCGGCCGGTACAGCGCATCGAGAAAAGGCCGGACCCGAAGTTGCTGGCGCAAGGTCTGGCGCAGCGGCGTCGCGCGCTGCTCGCGTTCGGTGCTGGACAGGCGTTGCAGCGCGTGCGCCGCGCCCAGGGCCGCCAGCGCGCCGCTGGCTTCGGCCGCCAGCGCGCCGGCAATGCCGGCGCCGTCGCCGGCGACGCGCAAGCCGGTCAGCGAGGTCTGGCCCCAGTCATCGACGCGCGGGTTCCAGGCCAGTTGCGCATCGCTCCAGTCGTGTTCCACGCGCAACAAGCGCGTCAACTGCGTGTTGGGCACGACACCGTGGTGCAACAGCACGATGGCCGCGTCCAGCCGCTGCTCTCGTCCGCCGGCGCAGAAGCGCAGGGCCTCGGCCTGCTGCTGTCCCTCGACCACCAACCCGGTAGCGCCGGTGAACCAGGGCACACCGGCAGAGCGCAGGCGTCGCAGCATGCGCCAGCCTTTGAACAAGGTGGCCGGCGCGCCCAGCGCCGCCGGCAGATGCGGCAACGCGGCCCGGCGGTTGGCGCCGGGTGCGGTCTCGACGATGCCGGCCAGCGTGACACCGGCATCGAGCAACTGGCAGGCGACCAGCAGCAACAGCGGGCCGGCGCCCGCCAGCAGCACTGGTCCCGTTGGCACCGAGCCGGCGCTCTTGAGGGCGATCTGCGCCGCGCCGGCGTTCATGACCCCTGGCAGCGTCCAGCCGGGGAGGGGCGAGGGGCGCTCCATGGCGCCGGTGGCGGCTATCAGTTGCGGCGCATGGAGCTGGAACGACTGGCCGTCCTGCAGCGCGGTCACGGTCAGGTCGCGCGCCACATCCCACACCAGGGCACCGTACCTGAGCTCGACGCCGGATGCCGCCAGCCGCTCGGCCAGCAAGCGGCCATGCGTGTAGTCGGGTCCCAGCAAGCTTGCCACCTTGGGGTCAACGGCTGTGATGTTGCGGTAAATCTGGCCGCCCACCCTGGGTTGCTCGTCCAGCAGCACCGTCTTCAAGCCCAGCGCCGTGGCAGTCAATGCGGCCGACATGCCGGCCGGGCCGGCGCCCAGGATTACCAGGTCGTGCGTCATGCCCGGTCCTCCGCCCGGCGGGCACCGGTGGGCAGGCGTACCTGCATGCCGTCGCGGACCTCGGTCATGCAGGACTGCACGTTCTGCCGGCCATCGACTTCGACCAGACAATCGAAGCAGACGCCCATCAGACACATGGGCGCGCGCGGCTGGCCCGAGACGGCGGTCTGGCGAAAGCGCAGCACGCCCGCGTTCAGCAGCGCGATCGCCAGCGTGTCGCCGGCACGCGCGCTGATGGGCCTGCCCTCAAGGTGCAGCGTGACTGTTGCTCGCGCGCTGTTGGGTTCTATCGGTCTAAACATGAAAACGCTCCGCCTTGAAGCCGCTGATGTCGGCCGGCTCAGTTCCGCCGCGGATCCAGTCCGCCAGAGCTCCCGCGTGCTGGCTGGCCAGTGTGACACCGCTGTGGCAGGTGACGACGAAAGCACCCGGGCAAGCCGCGGACGCCTGGTAAATGGGAAAACCGTCGGGGCTCATCACGCGCAAGGCGCCCCAGCTGCGCACTACGTTGACGCCTTTGAGCAGCGGGAAGCAGCGCGTGGCGCGCTCGGCGATGCGGGAAAGCTGGGCCAGCGTGGTGCCGTCGTCAAAACCGACATCCTCTTTGGAGTCGCCGATCTGTACCACGCCTTCGCCGGTTTGCCGCACCTGCATGGTGGGGTGGCGCAAAAAGGGCCGGACACGCTCGGTGACCATGACCTGGCCCCGGTTGGGATGCACCGGTGCTTTGAGTCCTACCAGCGGCGCCAGCTTGCGGTTGCCGAGTCCGGCCGCCAGCACCAGTTTATGGGCCACGTGGTCGGTGCTGCCGGTGCGCACGTGAAACTCGCCGCCGCGCTGTTCGATGGCATCGACATGCACGCCGGGTAGCAGCTCACCGCCCAGGGCACAGAAGCCCTGGACCAGCGCGCGCAACAGCCGCAACGGGTTGACGTGACCGTCCAGGGGGCTGAAGACAGCGCCCGTGACTTCGGGACCGACGTGCGGCGACAGCTCGCGAATTTGCGCCAGGTCGAGTACCTGGTAAGGGTAGTGGCCGCCCAACTGTTGGCGGATCGCTTGCAGAGCAGCGGCGCGCTGACTGAGTTCGGCGTCGTCCAGGCACAGGGTCAGACCGCCAAGCTGGGACAGATCGACGTCGATACCGCTGCGCTGCGCCAGATCCTGCGCAAAGGCCGGCCAGCAGTGGGCGGCGGTCATCGTCCAGCGGGCATAGGCTGGTTGGTCCAGGCCCTTGCCCTGGACCCAGACCAGGCCGAAGTTGCCGCGCGCCGCGCGAAAGGCGTCGTCGCCTTCATCGAGCAGGCGCACGCGCTCGCCGGCGCGCGCCAGACCGTAGGCGACGGACATGCCGACCACGCCGCCGCCAATCACCAGGGTGTCGAGTTCGTGGTGCTGTTTCATGCTTTGCCCGACAGGATGCGGTCCAGTCCGTAGTAGCGGTCCAGTGCGATCATCAGCACCAGCGTCAGCACGATCATGACGCTGGAGATGGATGCCAGCAGCGGGTCTATGGTGTTGGCGATGTGGTTGTACATTTTGACGGGCAGGGTCTGGGTACCTGCCGAGGCGACGAAGATCGACATGGTCAACTCGTCGAAGCTGTTGATGAAGGCGATCAGCCAGCCGCCGGCCACGCCGGGCACGATCAGCGGCAGCTCGATGCGGCGAAAGACAGTCCAGGCGGAGGCGCCCAGCGACTGCGCGGCCTGCGCGATGCTGCGGTCGAAACCGGTTGCCGCCGCCACCACCAGGCGCAGCACGTAAGGCAGCACGATCACGGTATGCGCCGCCGTCAGACCCCACCAACTGCCCGAGCCGCCAATCTGGGTCAGGAAACGCAGCAGGGCAATGCCCAGCACCACATGCGGCACCATCAGCGGCGACAGCAGCAGGCCCAGCAAGGCGTCGCGGCCGGCAAAGCGGTGCCAGGCGATGGCCATGCCGGCCGGCACCGCCATCAGGGTTGCCAGCGTGGCGGCGGTGGCACCCAGTCCCAGGCTGCGCCAGAAAGCCTCGATGAAATCGCCCGCCTCGAAGATGGCGCGGTACCAGCGCAACGAGGCGCCGTCGAAGGGCATCGCGATGTAGCCCTTGGCGGTAAAGGACACCAGTACCACCATGGCCAGCGGCGCCAGCATGAAGATGCCGAACAGCCAGTGAAACAGCAGCAGCGAGCGCGGTGTAGTGTTCATTGGAACACCTGCTTCCAGCGCCGCTCGACCAGCCGGTTGACCCCCAGGGAGACCGTCAGCACGATCAGCACCAGCACCACCGCCAGCGCGGCACCCAGAGGCCAGTTGAGATTGCCCAGGAACTCATCGTAGATGGTGGTCGGCACCACCTTCAGCCGCCGCCCGCCGATGATGGCCGGTGTGGCGAAGGCGCTGGCCGCCAGCGCGAACACGATCAGGCCGCCCGACAGCACGCCCGGTATCACCTGCGGAAAGACAATGCGCCGCAGCACCGTGGGCAAGCCGGCGCCCAGCGACTGGGCCGCCTGTTCGGTGGCCGGGTCGAGTTTTTGCAGGGAGGTCCAGACCGCCAGCACCATGAAGGGCACCAGCACATGCACCATCGCAATCACTACGCCGGTGAAGGTGAACATCAGCTTCACCGGTTCGGTCACCAGGCCGCTGGCCAGCAGCAGGTTGTTGATGACCCCCTCACTGCCCAGCAGTATGGCCCAGCCCAGGGTGCGGATAACCACCGAAATGAGCAGCGGACCCAGCACGATCACCACCGACACGGCACGCCAGCGCTCCGACAGACGCGTCAGGACATAGGCCTCGGGCACGCCGATGACGATGCACAAGCCGGTCACCAGGATCGCCATGCCGAAGGTGCGCGCGAAGATGGCATGAAAGTAGTCGTCGCGAAAAATCTCCGCGTAGTTGGCGCCCGTCAGTTGCTCACCGACGCCACCGCCCGGAACAAAGGGATACAGGCTGAGCGACAGTGTCAGCACCAGCGGCAGCGCCACAAAGGCCAGCGTCATCAGCATGCCCGGTGTGGCCAGCCAGTAGGGCAGCAGATTGCGTTGCTCCTTCACCGCGCGACTCCGGCCGGAATCACGCGGGCGTGCTGGCCCGACCAGTTGAGGCCTACCTCGTCGCCTTCGCCGGCCTGCGGCAGGCCGCTGTTGGCGTGGGTGATCTGCATCGTCCCGAGCGCCGTGTCGACCTGGAACAACCAGTGGTTGCCCAGAAAGACACGGGCACTGATACGCCCGCGCAACAATGCCGGTCCGTGCGTGATCTGGATCTTTTCCGGGCGCACGATGTAGTCGACGGCGCCGGTCGCCGCGCCATCGGCGCAGGGCAACTGGTGGCCCATGACTTCGACCCTGCCAGCGGCGGCGAGTCCCTGGAAGACATTGGCCTTGCCCAGGAAGGTGGACGAGAAGCGTCCGTTCGGCTGCTCGTACATGTCGAAGGGGCGGCCGACCTGCTCGATGCGGCCCTGGTTCATCAGCACCACGCGGTCGGCCAGCGTCATGGCCTCGGCCTGGTCGTGCGTCACCATCACGGTGGTGATGCCGACCCGGTGCTGCAGCGCGCGCAGTTCGATCTGCATCTCCTCGCGCAGCTTGGCGTCGAGCGCGCCCATCGGTTCGTCCAGCAGCAGCACCGGCGGCTGGATCACCAGGGCGCGCGCCATCGCCACACGCTGGCGCTGGCCGCCGGAGAGTTCGCGCGGGTAGCGCTGCGCCAGCGACTCCAGATGCACCAGCTCCAGCGTCTCGGCGACGCGGCGGCGCCGCTCAGTCGCCGCCACGCCGCGCATCTCAAGACCGAACGCGACGTTGTCGGCCACGCTCATGTGCGGAAACAGGGCATAGCTCTGGAACACGATGCCCAGGCCGCGCTTGTCCGGCTTGACGTCGGTGATGTCCCGGCCGTCGAGCAGAATGCGTCCCGCGCTGGGCGGCACGAAGCCGGCCACCATCTGCAAGGTGGTGGTCTTGCCGCAGCCCGAGGGACCCAGCAGGCAGACGAACTCGCCCTTGGCAACCGACAGGCTGCATTCGCTCACAGCGGTGAAGTCGCCAAAGCGCTTGGACAGGTTTCGCAGTTCGAGAAAGCTCATCGCGTGTTCCGGGGCAGGGTGGTCGACGTCTCAGCGCTCGACCGCGCGGTTCCAGCGGTTGGTCCACTCGGCGCGCTTGGCGTTGATGATGTCATAGTTGGGCGCGATCAGGGCGTTGACCTTGTCGGGACCGAAGACAACTTTCTTCGCCACCTCGGGCGCCAGTTTGGTGTTCTTGTTGACCGGGCCGAAGCCGACCACCTGGGCCATCAGCACCTGGGATTCGACCGACACCACGTGCTGCAGGAACTGCTGCCCCAGCTTCGCCTGCGGCGCACCTTCGACGACACAACCGGCCACCATGATGACCACCGCGCCCTCCTTGGGGTAGATAAACTCAACCGGCGCCCCCTGGTCCACCACGGCTTGCACGCGGCCATTGCCCCAGACGACCAGTGCCGCCTCGCCGGTCTGCAGCATTTGCGCCATCTTGCCAGGCGACGGTTCCCACACCAGCACGTTGGGCGCGACCTTTTTGATCATGACGTCGAAGCCGGGCTCCATGTTGGCTTCGCCGCCGCCGTTCAGGCGCGCCATCATCATCAGCGTCAGCAGCCCATAGCCGTTGGTGATGGGCGGGATCACGACCTTCTGCTTGTATTTCGGATCCGTCAGGTCCTGCCATGAGGTCGGCGCTTTCCAGCCGTGCTTGGCAAACTGCTCCTTGTTGTAGGCCAGGCCGGTGGCGATGAAGCCTATGCCCACCGACTTGTCGCCGATCATGCGGGCCGTCGGGTACAACTCCTTGATGGCGCCCGCCTCCTCGACCTTGGCGCACAGGCCTTGCCCGACGGCCTGGTACATCGGGCCGTCGTCGATCAGCGCGACCGAGATTTCCTGCTTGCCTTTTTGCGCCTGCAGCTTGGCCAGGATGTCGGTCGAGTTGCCCGGCACGTAGACCACCTTGGCGCCGGTTTTGGCCTCGAAGGAAGGAATGATCTTTTCCTTGTACAGTTGTTCGGTCGAGCCCCCGGAGCCGCCGACGTAGAGGGTTTCCGCCGCCTGGGCGCTCAGGCACGCCGCCAGTGCGACGCAGCTCACGACGGCGATCCGGTGCCGGGCCGCCCCAGGACGGATCAGCCCTCGTGAGGGGCGACAAGGACCGGCAGTGCCGGGCGTGGGGGCCAGATGGTTGCGCATAAAGGTCTCCGGTTGGTTCAAGTTTTGAGAAAAGGGGCGTGCCCCAGTGCCAAAAGAATCTGGGACGCTGCCAGTTTAGGCGTCGCTACCGCGCTTGAAAAGGTAAACATTGACGGCTGTATATGCCAAAATGTTATCTATGAAACCGGTTCTTAATTTGCGCCAGATCGAGGCCTTTCGGGCCGTCATGCTGACCGGCAGCGTGGTCGGCGCGGCGCGCCTGATGAGTGTCACGCAACCCGGTGTCAGTCGGACCATAGGCCTGATGGAGTTGCGCATCGGCTACGCATTGTTCGAGCGTCGCGGCAGGCGTCTGGTGCCGACGCCCGAGGCCGAGGCGCTGTACCGCGAGATCGAGCAGCTCTATGGCAGCATAGAGCGCATCTCGCAGGTGGCGCAGGACATCCGCTTCCAGCGTGCCGGTGCCTTGCGCGTGGCCACGCTGCCGGCCCTGGCCCAGTGGTTGGTGCCGCGTGCCATTGCCCGCTTTCTGGCCACGCGCCCCAACGTGACGGTGTTTGTGCAGAGTCTGCCGTCGCGCCAGATCGCGGAACTGGTGTCGACCCGGCAGTTCGATGTGGGCGTCGTCGAGTTGCCCTTGTCGCGACCGGCGATCGAGATCGAGCCGCTGGAGCCGGTGGCGTCGATGGCGGTGTTGCCGGCCGGTCACCGTCTGGCATCGAAAAAGCTGATCTCGCTGAAAGACCTGGATGGCGAACGCATGGTGATGCTGTCGCAGCACAGCTTTCTGCGCTATCAGATGGACGAGGCCTTCTCCAAGCTGGGCGTTGCCCCCAACGTGGTGCTGGAGACACCCAGCTCGTCGATCGCCTGCGCGCTGGTGGCGGCCGGCGCCGGGATCACGCTGGTATCGCGCTTGACCGCCGCACCTTTTGCCGGGCCGGATCTGGTGGTGCGCCCGGTCAAGGAGGCGATTGCCTCGCGCCAGGCACTCATTTTTGCGCAGGTCGGCACCCGACCCCTGCTGGCGGATGCGTTTGCCAAGGACTTGCGGGAGGAAATCCGGCTGTCGGATCTGGGTTGAACTGAGGTGGTGCCGGATTTCCTTGACAAACAATTCCTTATCCTTAAAAATACACACATCTATGTGTGTACAAAGGTCGCTCTTATGCAGACTTCCATCAGCCGCGTGTTCATGAACGGTAACAGCCAGGCCGTCCGCATTCCTCAAGAGTTCCGGTTTGACACCAGTCGGGTAGAAATTTTTCGCAATGCCGATGGCGATCTGGTGCTCCACCCGGTGCCCGCGGACCGGGGCGCCGCCCTGCTTGACGCACTGAATGCGTTCGACGATGAATTCGTGGCCTTGCTGGAGGCAGGGAAAGCCGAACAGCCGCCGATGCAGGATCGGGAATCGCTGTGAGGTACATGCTGGACACCAACATCCTGATCTACCTGATCAAGAACAAGCCGCCCGGCGTGGCACAACGCATCAACGCGCTGGAGCGCGGCGTCGAGTTATGCATGTCATTTTTTACCTTCGCCGAGTTGCTCAAGGGGGCCGAGCGCAGCAGCCGTAAATCGGACGTGGTGCGCCGTCTGGATGAACTGTGCCGTGTGGTGCCGGTGCGCTACGCCGTCAACCGAGTCCTCTGCGAACACTACGCCCAGCAGTTCACCCGACTGCGCGCAGCGGGCACGCCGATCGGTGCCAATGATCTCTGGATCGCTTGCCACGCGCTGGCTGATGACTGCACACTGGTGACCAACAACACCGGTGAATTCGCGCGCGTGGCGGGACTGAAGCTGGAAAACTGGGTGGGCTGAGTTGTTTTGTCGCTAGCATTTACCAGTTGTCGTGGCGTTGCTGGCGCTCCAGCCGATAGTTGGTAACTTCAAGGCGGATACCATCGGGGTCGGTGAAGAATGTGGCCCAATAGTCCGGAGCGTACTCAGGGTAGAGCTTGACCTGTGAGGCCTCGATGCCGGAACCGCGAAGCTGAGCCGCTACGGTAGCGACATCGTCCGCTGAATCAACGCGAAGGCAGAAATGGTGCAAGCCAGGGGCATAGGAGTCGTGCGCAGCTGCGCTACGCGAAGGCCGCAGGACGTAACCGAAATGGCGGTTGAAGTATTGAACGTGAGGATCACCGCCGAGTGTGAACCTGTTCTTGCGAAAGCCAAGAATCTCCAATAAAACTTGGTCGTAAAAAATCTCCGAGCGCGTAAGATCGGAGACTGCGATATAGAGGTGGTCGATGCCGATAACTTCGGTCATGGCTTTCAGGAGAGAGTGAATAATTTCAAGTCGGCACGGGCGGATTCAATGACTCACCATCGTTGTCGTGAGGTTGAGCACCACCACCCCGGCAACAATCAGCGCGATACCGATCAGCGCCCCGGCACTGAGTGTTTGATGGTAGATCAGCCAGCCGACCAGGGAGACCAGCGCCACGCCGACCCCGGACCAGATGGCATAGGCGACGCCCAGCGGAATGGTGCGCAGGGTCAGCGAGAGAAAATAGAAGGCCGAGGCATAGCCCGCCACGACCAGCAGCGAGGGACCCCAACGGGTGAACCCTTCGGCCGCCTTGAGGGCGGAAGTGGCGGCGACTTCCGACAGGATGGCAATCGCCAGGTACAGCCAGTTCATGGTTTCATTCTCCTCATGTGCTCGCGGCCGGATTTGACTACTCGCCTTGCAGGATTTCCCCAAGCGCGGCAACCAGTTGGCTGCATTCTTCCGCGGTTCCGATCGAGATGCGAAGGAACTCGTCAATTCTCGGTTTGGCAAAATGCCGGACCAGAATGCTCCGTTGCCGCAACTGCTGCTGCAGCTCCCGGGCGGCGCGCAAGGGGTGGCGGACGAACAGGAAGTTGGCCTTGGATGGCAACACCTGGAAGCCCAGTGTCTTGAGTTGGGCGGCCAGCCAGTCGCGACTTTCCATGACCTGGCGGCGCGTCGTTTCGAAGTGCTGTGTGTCGCGCAGCGCCGCTTCGGCCCCGGCCAAGGCAAGCCGGTCCAGCGGGTAGGAGTTGAAGCAGCCCTTCACCAGATTGAGGGCTTCGATCAGGCCGGGAGCACCGAGCGCAAAACCGACCCGCAGGCCGGCCAGGGAGCGCGATTTGGAGAGGGTTTGAATCACCAGCAGGTTCGGGTAGTCCTGCACCAGTGGGGCGGCGCTCTCGGCTCCGAAATCGACGTAGGCCTCATCGATCACGACAACAGAATCTGGGTTTTGCGCCAGCAGCGAGCGCAGTGGCGCCAGACCGAGGGCCATGCCGGTGGGCGCGTTCGGGTTGGGCAGAACGATGCCGCCGTTGGGCCGCGCATAGTCGGCGATGTCGACCTGAAATGCCGCGTCCAGCGGCACGGTCTCGAACTCGATCCCGTACAGGCCGCAGTAGACCGGATAGAAGCTGTAGCTGATATCCGGGAACAGGATCGGCCGCGGGTGCTTGAGCAAGGCCAGAAACGCATGCGCCAGGACTTCGTCGGAACCGTTGCCGAGGAAGACGTTGGCGGGGCGCAGGCCCAGCAGGTCGGCGATCGTCTGCTTGAGCGCCTTGCCGTCGGGGTCGGGATAGAGTCTGAGGTCGGCGTTGACGGCACCGCGCAGCGCGTTCAGGACGATGGGCGACGGCGGATACGGGTTTTCGTTGGTGTTGAGCTTGATCAGCCGGGCCATCGACGGCTGCTCGCCGGGGCTGTAGGGTTCAAGACCGCGTATGCAGTCGCTCCAGAGTGGGTTCATGGGTTGGGGCAGGTCTGGTGGAAATGTCTGTCGCTTCAATCAACAAGCTCCGCGCTCAACTCCGCGAGACGGGACAGGGTGTTGAAGTTCCTGGTGGTTGCGGCAACCTTGAGCTTGCGTTCGAAGAAATTGTTGGTGAAGCGCGAGTCGCTGTGTTGGGTGGCATAGCGGGTGTAGATCGCGTCGTCCAGCACCCTGACCTGGTCCGGCGCAAAGTTGATCGCCTGCAATTCTTCAAGGAGATCCGGCGCCGGCCGCGCTGCCAGCAAGGAGAAATACAGTCGTGTTGAATCCGTCTGCGGGAACGGATTGCGCCGCAAGGTGCGCTGTATCTGATGGGGGGTTCGGGCGATGACCGTGATGTGGGCGCCAATGCTTTGCTGGATCACGTCGTGGACCAGACCAGCGACCCCGGAGCCGTCCAGCTGGGAGCGGGCAATGACGTTCCCGCTCTGAATGTAGGTCCGGACGTCCACCAGTCCAGCCTGCGCCAGCGCCACGCGCAACTCCGCCATGGGGACTCTGTTTCTTCCGCTGGGTGTGACGCCCCGCAGCAGGATGACGTGGGTTTTCATGGTGTTGGGGTGGTTTCTCGTCGCTCTACTTCGCGGCTACTCGAACCGACATTCAAGTGGGCCGCGGCGCATGGTAGTGACAGGAAAAGCTTGGTGCCAAGCCTACTTGGCGCACTCCGGGAACGCCGCCTTGACGCCGGGCCTTATGACGCACTGCTTGAAATTGGCGGGCAGGCCGCTGACCTTTTTCGACTGACCCACCGGCAGCGTGAATTGTTGCAGGAAGGCGTGGGTACAAACCAGCGTCGGTCGGCCATTCTTGACGGCGGACTCCTCGCAGTTTGACGAGTACAAGACGAAGGTGCAGGCCTCCGTGGAGGTGCCGTCGCAGCGAAACTGGGATTCGGTTGTCGTTGGCACAGGTGGCGGGCTGGCCTGGGCCAGGAGTACGGCGCTGGCGGTGGCCAACAGCAGCGTTGCGGAGACGGGCCGGAGTATGGACGGGAGTTTCATATTGAGCCTTGGCGCGTGGGTGAGGAATAATTATGCGGCACCCGGTGACCTTTGGATCAAAGGCCAGGATTCGTGCGTTGGCGGCGGCGTGACGGGCAGGTGCGACAGCCCAGCGACTGGGTTGGCCTCACGTTCACCCCTCACCCCAACCGCGTCCGATGCCCGGCAATCTGTGCGCGCACCTGCTTCGGCGCCGTGCCGCCCAGAATGTCGCGCGCATTGAGCGAGCCGCGCAGACTCAGCACTTCGTAGACATCCTTCTCGATCTTCGGGTTGAACTGCTGCAATACCGCCAGCGGCAATTCGGACAAGTCGACCTGGTGCGTGACGGCGGCTTTGACGGCGTGGGCCACGGTCTCGTGGGCGTCGCGAAACGGCAAGCCTTTCTTCACCAGGTAGTCGGCCAGATCGGTGGCGGTGGCATAGCCTTTGAGGGCGGCACGCTCCATCGCTTCCGGTTTGACGCTGATGCCGCCTTCCTTGACGCCGGTGGCCGGGTTGAGCTGGCCGCCCACCATTTCGGCAAAGATGCGCAGCGTGTCTTTCAGCGTGTCGACGCTGTCGAACAGCGGCTCCTTGTCTTCCTGGTTGTCCTTGTTGTAGGCCAGCGGCTGGCCTTTCATCAAGGTGATCAGGCCCATCAGGTGGCCCACCACGCGGCCGGTCTTGCCGCGTGCCAGTTCCGGCACGTCGGGGTTCTTCTTCTGCGGCATGATGGAACTGCCGGTGGTGAAGCGATCGGCAATCTGGATGAAACCGAAGTTCTGGCTCATCCACAAAACCAGCTCTTCGCTGAAGCGGCTGATGTGCACCATGCACAGGCTGGCGGCGGCGGTGAATTCGATGGCGAAGTCGCGATCGCTCACCGCGTCCAGCGAGTTCTGGCAGACCTGCGGCTGGCCTTGCGCATCGACCATACCCAGTGTTCTGGCGACGCGTTCGCGGTCCAGCGGATAGCTGGTGCCGGCCAGCGCGGCGGCACCCAGCGGCAGACGGTTGGTGCGGCTGCGCACCTCACCCATGCGCTGGGCGTCGCGGCTGAACATCTCCACATAGGCCAGCAGGTGGTGGCCGAAGCTCACCGGTTGCGCCACTTGCAGATGCGTGAAGCCCGGCAGAATCACTTCGACGTTCTTCTCGGCCACTGCCAGCAGCGCTTTTTGCAGTTCGATGAGCAGGCCCACTATCAAATCGATTTCGCCGCGCAGCCACAGCCGCACGTCGGTGGCGACCTGGTCGTTGCGGCTGCGCCCGGTGTGCAAGCGCTTGCCGGCATCGCCCACCAGTTGCGTCAGGCGCGCCTCGATGTTGAGGTGCACGTCTTCCAGGTCCAGCTTCCATTCAAAGGCGCCAGCTTCGATCTCGGCTGCGATGGCGGTCATGCCGCGCTCAATCGCGCTGTAGTCTTGCGCCGTGATGATCTTTTGGCTGCTGAGCATTTCCGCATGGGCCATTGAGCCGGCAATGTCGGCCTGCCACAGCCGCTTGTCGAAAAAGACGCTGGCGGTGTAGCGCTTGACCAGATCGCTCATGGGTTCCGAGAAGAGGGCAGACCAGGCAGTGGACTTTTTGTCGAATTGGTTGTGTGGCATGGAAATGAAGGCGCTCTTGCGGTGGCGGTGGAAGATGTTGGTGGGGCGGTATAGGATGCGGCAACAGATCATCAATAATCGGGCTTACGCTGAACCTCTCCGGCTGTCATGCCGGACCCCGGATCGGAGTCCGGGGCAGGCCCGATCCGGAATCCATGGATTGCGGGTCAAGCCCGCAATGACGATCTCCTGAGCTCCACTATTAATGAAAGACTCACGAATTTTATCGACCTTCCAGGATTTGTCACCCGGGCCTTCTGATGCGGTCCCAGCACGGGTGCTGGTGTTTGACGCCTGCTACGTCGGCGTGGCGCTCCGGGCGGTGCTATTCGTTGAGTTGGTGGTGGGGCTGGGCGCCATGTTTGGTACCACCTCGTTCCTTGACTGGGTGAGCCGTTTGTCGGTGCTGACCGGTGGCGCCTTGCCGGCCACCCTGGTGTGGCTGATTGCGGCTTGCGGTCTGAAGAAAGGGCTGGCCCGGCTGAGCCCAACGGCGCAGCAAGTGGCGGGCGTCGGCCTGGGTGCCCTGGCCGGCCTCTATGGTTGCGGCGTCTTGTTCTGGGTCGGCTGGCTGGAGCCGGCGCCCTGGCTGGCCTGTGCCTTGAGTGGTGCCCTGTTGGCGGCGCTGCTGGTGGCGGCCTTGGTGTTGCGGGCGCGCGGCAAGACGCCGGCCGACACGGCGGCCCGTTTGACTGAATTGCAGTCGCGCATACGCCCTCATTTTTTGTTCAACACCCTCAACAGCGCCATCGCCCTGGTGCGTGCCGAGCCGGCCAAGGCCGAGGCGCTGCTGGAAGACTTGAGCGATCTGTTTCGTCATGCGCTGATGGAGCAGGGGGATGCCGTCACGCTGGCCGATGAAATTGCCCTGGCGCAGCGCTACCTGGCGATCGAGCAGGTGCGTTTCGGCGACCGCATCCAGGTCGAGTGGGTGCTGGACCCGCAGGCCTCGGAGGCCAGATTGCCGCCCTTGCTGTTGCAGCCGCTGGTCGAAAATGCAGTCAGGCACGGCGTCGAACCCAGCGCCAGCGGGGCCCAGATCAGGATCTCGACGCAGCGTCGCGGCTCTCGCGTTGTGATCAAGGTCGCCAACACGGTGCCGGCCGGCCAGGGCCAGTTCGGTAGCCGGGTGGCGCTGGACAATGTGCGCGATCGGCTCAGACTGCTGCACGATGTGCAGTGCCAGTTTCAGAGCGTTCTGAAGGACGGGGTTTTTCTGGTCCGGATCGAGTTGCCGGCGTGAACAAGGAAGAGATTTCGCCATGCGCCTGAAAGTCTTGCTGGTGGACGACGAGCTGCTGGCGCGCTCGCGTCTGCGAACCCTGCTGGCCGATTGCAGCGCACCGGCCGCCAGCGTCGAGGCCGAAGCCGCCAATGCCACACAGGCCATCGAGTGGCTGCAACGGCAGCAGTTTGATGTGGCGCTGATCGACATTCACATGCCTGGCGCCGATGGCCTGACCCTGGCCCGGACCCTGCGCACCTTGCCCAAGCCACCGGCCATTGTTTTTGTGACGGCCCATGCCGAACACGCGGTGCAGGCCTTTGAGCTGGAAGCGCTGGACTACCTGACCAAACCGGTGCGGCTGGAACGCTTGCAGGTGGCGCTGCAAAAAGTGGCGCGGCTGATCCCTTCAGCCCAGGCTCGTGAGCCTGCCTTGCCGGAGGAAGTGGTGATCATTCAGGAGCGCGGGCGGACCGAGCGTGTGCCGCTGTCGGAGGTCTTGTACCTGAAGGCGGAACTCAAATACATCACGGTGCGCACGCAGGCCAGGAGCTACCTGCTGGAGGCTTCCCTGAGTGAGTTCGAGGCCAAGTACCCGACCCGTTTCCTGCGCATTCACCGCAACGCCTTGGTGGCCAGGCTTGCCGTGCGCGCCCTGGAAAAACACCATGACCCGGAGGAGGGCGAGGGCTGGGCGGTGCGGCTGGCCGGCATCGACGAGTTGCTGTTGGTGTCGCGCCGGCAATTGACGGCGGTGCGCGAGTTGGTGGCTAACCCGTATTCCTGAGCCCGGCCGCAATGCCGTTGATCGAGATGTGAATGCCGCGCTGAATGCGCTCGTCGGTCTGCCCGGCGCGGTAGCGGCGCACCAGTTCCACTTGCAGGTGATGTAGCGGATCGATGTAGGGAAAGCGGTGCCGGATGGAGCGTTGCAAGGCTGTGTTGTGGACCAGCCGCTGCTTGTCGCCGGTGATCGTGCCCAGGGCATGAGCCGTGCGGTGCCACTCGGCTTCGATGGCGCTGAAGATTCTTTTACGCAGGCGTGCGTCGGCCACCAGTTCGCTGTAGCGCGAAGCCAGCGCCAGATCGCTTTTGGCCATCACCATGTCCATGTTGGAGAGCAGTGTTTTGAAGAAGGGCCACTGCCGGTACATTTCCTGCAGCAAGGCCAGCGGGGCTTTGCCCTTGGTGCCGCCCTGGCGTTGCAGGAACAGTTCCACGGCCGAGCCAAAGCCGTACCAGCCGGGCAGCGTCAGGCGGCATTGACCCCAGCTGAAGCCCCAGGGAATGGCGCGCAGGTCTTCGATCTTTTGACTGGCCTTGCGCGAGGCCGGGCGGGAGCCGATGTTGAGTTGGGCAATCTCCCGGATCGGGGTGGAGTCGAAAAAATAGGCAGTGAAGCCGGGGGTTTCGTAGACCAGCTTGCGGTAGGCCGCCATGCTGCTCTGCGAGAGTTCGGCGGCGGCTTGCAGGAACGGATGGGTTGCCGATTTGGTGGGTTGCAGCAGGGTCGCCTCCAGCGTCGCGGCGACCAGGGTTTCGAGGTTGCGCCGGCCGATCTCGGGATTGGCGTACTTGGAGCCGATGACCTCGCCCTGTTCGGTCAGGCGAATCTGCCCGCGCACGGTGCCCGGCGGCTGCGCCAGGATGGCCTGGTAGCTGGGACCGCCGCCGCGACCGACAGTGCCGCCCCGGCCATGGAACATCCGTAGTCGGAAAGTGGCCCCCACGCTTGTCGCTTCGCGTACTGCGCTGGACAGGCCACTGCCAGAGGCAGAGTCTCTTCGCCCTGTCCCGATGTGCGCAGGCACATCGGGAGCCGCAGGGCTCAGCCCCGAGGGGGCATTCAGCTCATCAAACAGTTCGACCAGGGCAATCTCGGCGCGGTAGAGCTCCCAGTTGCTGGTGAAGATGCCGCCGTCCTTGTTGCTGTCGGAGTAGCCCAGCATGATGTCCTGCTCGCAGTACTGGTCGGGGCGGCCGCGCTGTAGCAGCGCCAGGATGCCCGGCAGGGCGTAGAACTCGCGCATGATGGGCGCCGCATTGCGCAGGTCTTCGATGGTTTCGAACAGCGGCACCACGATCAGGTCGCATGTGGCTTGCGCGTCGAGGGTGCCGCTGAGCAAGCCGACTTCCTTTTGCAGCAACAGCACTTCCAGCAAGTCGCTTACCGTCTCGGTGTGGCTGATGATGTAGTGGCGAATCGCCTGCGTGCCAAAGCGCTCGCGCATCAGCTTGGCGGTTTCGAAAATGGCAAGTTCGCTCTGCGTGTTGGCCGAATAGACCGCGCCCACCACGCGCAGGGGCCGGGCATCGCTTAGCAAACTCATCAGCAGGCGACGTTTGGCCGTCTCGTCCAGGTCCGCATAAGCGCTCTCCAGGCGTGCCTGGGCCAGCAGTTCCGCGACGACGGCTTCATGCTGGTCGGAGCTTTGTCGCAGATCGACCGTCGCCAGGTGAAAGCCGAAGACCTCCAGCGAGCGAATCAGGGGATGCAGCCGCTGCGCCACCAGGGCGGCGCCATGGTGGGTCAGCAGCGAGGCTTCGATGGTGCGCAGGTCGGCCAGGAATTCCTGCGCACTGAGGTAGGCGTTTTGCGGCGCCACCGCATGGCGCGCCGCCTCGCCCCCGGTCAGGTCTTTCAGGCTGGCGGCCAGCCGGGCATAGACGCCCACCAGGGCGCGCCGGTAGGGCTCGTCCTTGCGGTGCTGGTTGCTGTCGGGTGACTTGTCGGCCAGCGCCTGCATCTCCGGCAGGCAGTCCACCAGCAGCGCCGACAGCGACAGTTCGCCGCCCAGGTAATGCACTTCGGTCAGGTAGTGGCGCAGCGCCACCTCGGCCTGGCGGCGCAGCGCGTGGACCAGCGTCTGCGCGTTCACATTGGGGTTGCCGTCGCGGTCGCCGCCAATCCACTGGCCCATGCGCAGGAAGCTGTGCACCTGGCAGTGGCCCAGCTCGCGTTCCAGCTCGGCATAAATCTTGGGGATTTCACGCAGGAAGGTCGATTCGTAATAGGACAGCGCATTCTCGATCTCGTCGGCCACCGTCAGTTTGGAAAAGCGCAGCAGCCGGGTTTGCCAGAGTTGAAAGACGCGAGCCCTCATCTGTTCCTCGTTGGCGCTGAGTTCGCGCGGCGTCAGCGCATCTTTTTTGGCGTTGACGCCGGCCGCCCTGATCTTGATGTCGTCGCGGCTTGCCAGCAGTTGGGCAATGTCGCGCTCGGCGTCCAGAATGCTTTTGCGCTGCACTTCGGTCGGGTGCGCGGTGAGCACCGGCGAGACAAAGCTGGCGGCCAGGGTGGCGGCAATGGTGTGGGATGTGATGCCGACCTGGCGCAAGCGGGTCAAGGCCATCTCTATGCTGCCCTCCTGGGTGTCGCCGGCATGCTCGTGGATGGCGCGGCGGCGGATGTGATGCCGGTCTTCCGCCAGATTGGCCAGGTGGCTGAAATAAGTGAAGGCCCGAATCACGCTGACGGTTTGATTGCCGGTCAGGCTTTTCAGCAGTTTTTTCAGCGCCTGGTTGGCTTCGTGATCGGCGTTACGGCGAAATGCCACCGACAAGCGGCGGATCTGTTCGATCAGCTCGAAGGCCGCCTGGCCTTCCTGCTCACGGATCACGTCGCCCAGAATGCGGCCCAGCAGGCGGATATCTTCCACCAGCGGGAGTTCGTTCTTCTGGCTGCGTTTGACCGACTCGGACTTCTGTGTTTTTGCCATGGTGTTTTGAAGAGGCCTGCTCAAGAATTCTGTGTTGGCCATGCTAGCATCTCGCGTTCACCCCGGATTACCAACCAGTTACAACCCAGAGCACCAGCGTATGAGCAGTTTGACGATAGCAACACGAGAGAGCCGCCTCGCCCTGTGGCAGGCGCAGCATGTCAAGGCCTTGCTGGAGCAGCGCGGGCACCAGGTGCGCCTGCTGGGCATGACCACCCTGGGGGACCAGATTCTGGACCGCACGCTGAGCAAGGTGGGCGGCAAGGGCTTGTTCGTGAAAGAGCTGGAGGTGGCACTGGAAGACGGCCGGGCCGACCTGGCCGTGCACTCTCTGAAGGACGTGCCGATGGAGTTGCCCGAAGGCTTCGCGTTGGCCTGTGTGATGGAGCGCGAAGACCCGCGTGATGCTTTTGTCTCCAACCACTATGCCGATCTGGCCGGTTTGCCGCAGGGCGCCGTGGTCGGCACCTCCAGCCTGCGGCGCATGGCGCTGCTGCGGGCCTTGCGGCCCGATCTGAAGATTGAGCCCTTGCGCGGCAACCTCGATACGCGGCTGCGCAAGCTCGACGAAGGGCAGTATGCCGCCATCGTGCTGGCGGCCGCAGGGCTCAAGAGACTGGGTCTGGGCGAGCGCATCCGTGCCACTTTCGAGCCCGCCATGATGCTGCCGGCGGCCGGTCAGGGCGCCCTCGGGATTGAGGTCCGCAGCGCGCGTCAGGACGTCATCGATGCGCTGGCGCCGCTGGCACACCAGACCACTTGGCTGGCGGTCTCGGCCGAGCGCGCGGTGAGCCGGGCCATGGGGGGCAGTTGCTCCATGCCGCTGGCCGCCTTTGCCACCCTGGAAGGCGACCGCCTGAGTATCGATGCCGCCTGGGGCGACCCGGAGGGCGCGCTGGACTTGGTGGCGCTGCGCGCCAGCGCGCCAGTGACCGATCTGGCCAGCGCCGCCGCGTTGGGCACGCAGGTGGCGGCCGATTTGCGGGCCGCTGTGCTGGCCAGGGGCGGCTCCATCCTGGCGCCTGATGCGCCCCAGAGCCAAGCCTGATGACCCGCGTCATCGTTACCCGAGCGCAACGCGAGGCGAAACGATGGGCCTCTGACTTGTCGGCGCAGGGCTTCGACGCCCTGGCGCTGCCATTGATAGCGGTTGGCCCGGTGACCGACACGGCGGCCCTGAAGCAGGCCTGGCAGCAACTGGATGACTATCTGGGGGTGATGTTTGTCAGCGCCAACGCGGCCGATTATTTCTTTGCATCGAAACCGCCTTCGGCGCCCGACTTCAGCGCAGAGTCAGGCACCAGAGCCTGGGCCACCGGCCCCGGAACGGCCAGGGCTTTGCTGCGCCTGGGCGTTGCGCCGCAGCGGATTGATGCACCGGCACCGGACGCCGGCCAATTTGATTCCGAGGCCTTGTGGCAGTTGGTTGGCAGCCAGGTGCGACCTGGCCAGCGGGTGCTGATCGTGCGCGGCGCCGACGCCGAGGATGGCGCTGACAGTGCACAAGGCAGCGGACGCGCCTGGTTCGCCCAACGCGTTGCGGCGGCGGGCGCCCAGCCTGAGTTTGTGGTGGCTTATCAGCGCAGTGCACCTGAATTCAGCAGCACTGAGCGTGAGCTGGCGTGCCAGGCGGCCAGCGATGGATCGGTATGGCTGTTCAGCAGCGCGCAGGCGCTGACCAATCTGAAGGCCGCAATGCCCGGGCAGAGCTGGTTGCACTCGCGTGCCCTGGCGACCCATCCGCGCATTGCCTCGGCCGCAAAAATAGCCGGTTTTGGTGTTGTTTGTGAGTCTAGGCCAACGCTGGCGGAAGTGGTGGCAGCGCTAAAATTACAACATGAATCCTGAACCCAGCGCCGAAGTACCTGCTCTCGATGCAGCGTCCCCGGTTGCGGACCCCGCGCTGGCGCTCAGCGCGCCGCTGACCGTGCCACGCTGGCTCATCATGCTGCTGGCGGCGCTGTCCGTGCTGGCGTTATTGACCAGCGGGCTGCTGTGGCAAAAGCTGTCCTCCATTCAGGAACTGTTGGCGCGTCAGAGCGCCGACACCGCGGCACAGTCGACCGAGGCGCGCGCCACGGCCAGACAAGCGCAGGAACTGGCCCGCGAGGCGGCCGCCCGGGTGGCTGTTTTTGATGCGCGTTTGAGCGAAGTCGCGCTGCAAAGAACGCAGCTTGAAGAACTGATGCAGAGTTTGTCGCGCTCGCGCGATGAAAACATGGTGGTCGATATCGAATCGGCGATTCGCCTGGCGCAGCAGCAGGCCCAACTCACCGGCAGTGTCGAGCCCTTGCTGGCGGCACTCAAAAGTGCCGACCAACGGGTCGCCAGAGCAGCGCAACCCCGCTTGACGCCCTTGCAAAGGGCTATCGCTCGGGACATTGACCGCATCAAGTCGGCGGCGGTCAGCGACACGCCGGGCCTTTTGGTCAAGCTGGATGAATTGGTTCATCTGGCCGACGAACTGGTGCCGGCCAACGCCGTGTTGCCGATGAATGCCGGCACCGTGAAACGTGCGATTCTCGACGCCAAGCCAAGCTGGTGGCAACGCAGTCTGCAGGTGGTTCTGGACGAGGCCAACGCCTTGCTGCGGGTCAGCCGCATCGAGCAACCCGAGGCCGCGCTGTTGTCACCCGAGCAGTCATTTTTTCTGCGCGAAAATTTCAAGCTCAAATTGCTCAATGCACGCCTCGGGCTGCTGGCCCGCCAGCTTGAATCCTCGCGCGCCGATTTGGCGGCGGCGACCATGTCGCTGAACAAGTATTTCGACCCCACTTCGCGCAAGACGCAGGTCGCCGCCACCCTGCTGCAGCAGGTCCAGACCCAGATGAAAACACTGCAACTGCCGCGCGTGGACGAAACGCTGACCGCCCTGACGACCGCGGCTGCGGGAAGGTAGCCATGCGGGCGGCCTTGTGGTTTTTGGGCTTGTTCGGGGTGGCTGTTGCGATCGCCCTGTTTGCCGGCAACAACCAGAGCACGATCACGCTGTTCTGGCCTCCTTACCGGATCGATCTATCGCTCAATCTGGTGTTGTTGTTGCTGGCACTGCTTTTCTTTACCTTGCACGTTGCCCTGCGCGCGCTGGACGCCCTGTTTGCCATGCCCGGTCTGGCGCGGCGCTGGCGCATCCAGCATCAGGAGCGCGCGATTCACGCGGCTTTGGTCGACGCCCTTTCGCACCTGGTGGCGGGACGCTTTATTCGGGCCAGAAAAGCGGCTGAGGCCGTGTTGGCGCGGGAAAGTGCCATGGCGCGCAGTGGCGAGACGCTGGTTTATTCGGGGCGCCTGCGCGCCCTGACCCACTTGCTGGCGGCCGAGAGTGCCCAGGTGCTGCAGGACAAAACCGGGCGTGAGGCGCATTTCCGGCTGGCACTGGAACAGGCGTCCAAGCGCGATGCCCATGAAGCGCGTGAAGGCGTGTTGTTGCGCGCGGCGCGCTGGGCGCTGGAAGACCACGACGCGCACGGCGCTCTTCAATGGCTGGATGACCTGTCGCAAGGAGCGGCGCGGCGCACCATTGCCTTGCGCTTGCGCCTGAAGGCGGCGCGGCTGGCACGTCAAACCGGGTTGGCGCTGGAAACGGCACGCTTGCTGGCCAAGCACCGCGCTTTTTCCGAGGTCGCCGCGGTGGGCTTGTTGCGCGGTCTGGCACTCGAGTTGGTGGCCACCGCGCACGATCCGGACCAGATGCAAGTGGTCTGGCAGCAGCTTGACAGCGCAGAGAGATCGACGCCGGAAGTTGCTGTCGAAGCCTGTCGCCGGATGTTGCAGCTCGGTGGCGATGTCGATTTGGCGCTGGGCTGGTTGTTGCCCGTCTGGGAGCGCATGGTGGCGCAGCCGGATGCTTTGACCGAGCTCCAGCGGGTCCATCTGATTCGCGTCTTGGAGAGCGGTTTTGCGCTCGCATCGGGTACCCCGCAAGCGCCTTGGCTGACCCGCATCGAGCAGGCGCAAATGGCCAATCCGGGCGACGCGGCCCTGCAGTATCTGGCGGGGGTCACCTGTCTGCGCCTGCAGTTGTGGGGCAAGGCGCAACAGTTGCTCAAGCAGTCACTACCGCGCTTGCAGGACGCCGGACTGGAGCGAAATGCCTGGGCCGCGTTGGCGGAACTGGCCGAGCAGCGCGGCGACGCGGTGGCTGCCACGCAGGCTTGGCAGCAGGCCGCCAAAGCGGCCAGCATGTGACGCCGCGCAGGCGCCGGACAAAGGATTGAAAAAGGGCACCTAAGTGCCCTTTTTTACAGTGCGGAGGGCCTTGCGGCCTGTATTACTGGGGCGCCTCAAAGGGCAGGCTGACGCTGCGCAGATCGCGTTTGGTTTCCACCAGGATCAGCGGTCCGGCGTCAATCTGCAGCGGCGCGGGCCGCTCGCGCGGTACGTGGATGGCCTTCGGTTCAGCCGCTATGGCGGCCTGGACTGCGGCCACTTTTTCGGCGTCGGAGTTGACCCAGTTCAGGCCGGAACTCTCGGCCACCTGGGCCAACTCGGCCAGCGGCAGGGCATAGGGTTGCAGCTTGGGCATGCCCAACGCGATCGGGGCCGGCTCCGGTGTCGGCGCGGCGGCGATTGCAGGGGCCACGGGGGTTGCCGAGGTGGCAGCAGGTGCCTGCGGCACCGCTGCGGCAACAGTCGTCTCGGCGCTGGCCTCGGGAGTGGTCGTGAAATAGGACCTGCGAGGTTGTTCTTCAAGCGCCTCCTCCGGCACCGGCTGACTGGGTTGTTCCTGGCGGTTGCCCGGCTCGGAGCGATCGGCACGCGGACCGCGATCACGGCCGTAGCGATCACGCGGGCGCCGTTCGCGCGTCTGCGGTGCTTCTGCCTGGGCCACCGACTCGGCGCCACCCGTGTCACCGATGCTGCCGGGGCCAGTGTCGCCGGCCGGAGTTGTGCTCTGGTCGATCGGTTTGTTGTCGCCGGCAAGGTCAGTGCGCGAACTCTCCTCCGGGCGCCGGTTGCGCTCGGGTCGGCGTTCACTGCGTCCGTCGCTGCGCGCCTCGCCGCGTTCGGCTTGAGTGCCGGCTTCGGCATTGTCGGTGCGTGGCTCGCCGCGCCCGCGTCCGCCCCGGCCGCCGCGCTCGCCACGTCCGCCACGCTCTGCATCGCGGCTTGGGCGGTCTTGCCCTGGTTCACCTCTTGCGGCGTCCTGACCCAACCCGTTCAGCGGTGCCTGTGCACCGTTCGAACCGGAGTCGGCTGGCAGCGGTTTGCCTTCGGCATCGAAACGCTCGCGTTGCCCCTGGGGTGCCCGTTCGGCGCGACCGCCGCGGCCACCACGCCCGCCACGGCCATCGCCGCGACCTTCCGGGCGACCGCCACGTCCCGGGCGACCTTCCTCGCGGCCCTCGCCACGCGGCTCGTTGCGACGCGTACCATCGCGTCCCGGGCGACCTTCTCGCTTGTCGTCCTTGTCGGGGCTGGCGACAGGTTTAACCGGCGCAACTGGTGTTGGCGCTGGCGCAAACAGCTGTTTCAACCAGCCAAAGAAGCCCTTTTCCGCTGCCACCGGCGCTGGCGCCGCGGCAACTGGTCTGGGAGCCGCGCGCGGTGCTGCTGCCACCGGCTTGGGCGGCTCGGCTTTCGGAATGGCAGCGGGTGCCGGTGCATCAGGCAATACGCCCTTGATGATGGGGGTCTGCCTGTTGGTTGGCTCCTGCGAGCGGCGCGTCACGGCTACCGGGTCCTCCATTTGCTCCGCCATCTTGTAGCTGGCTTCCACGTTGTCCAGGCGCGGATCGTCGTGCTTGAGGCGCTCCAGCTTGTAGTTGGGGGTTTCCAGCGTTTTGTTGGGCACCATCAGCACGTTGATGCGCTGCTTGATTTCGATCTTGGCAATCTCGGCCCGTTTTTCGTTGAGCAGGAAAGAAGCCACTTCGACCGGTACCTGGCACAGCACCGAGGCCGTGTTGTCCTTCAGCGATTCTTCCTGGATGATGCGCAGGATTTGCAGGGCACTGGATTCGGTGTCGCGAATGTGGCCGGAGCCACCGCAGCGCGGGCACGGGATGGATGCGCCTTCGGAGAGTGCCGGGCGCAGGCGCTGGCGGCTCATCTCCATCAGGCCGAATTTGCTGATGGTGCCGAACTGGACGCGGGCCCGGTCTTGCCGCAGCGCATCGCGCAGGCGGTTTTCAACGTCGCGGCGGTTGCGGCTCTCCTCCATGTCGATGAAGTCGATCACGATCAGCCCACCCAAATCGCGCAAACGCATCTGGCGTGCCACTTCCTCGGCCGCTTCCAGGTTGGTGCGCGTGGCGGTTTCCTCGATGTCGCCGCCTTTGATGGCGCGCGCCGAGTTCACGTCCACCGAGACCAGCGCCTCGGTATGGTCGATCACGATGGCCCCGCCGCTGGGCAACTGGACGGTGCGGGCGTAGGCGGATTCGATCTGGTGCTCGATCTGGAAGCGGCTGAACAGCGGCGCATCGTCACGGTAGCGCTTGACACGGGCGGCATGCTCGGGCATCACGTGCGCCATGAATTGCTGGGCCTGATCGTAAACATCGTCGGTGTCGATCAGGATGTCGCCGATATCGTTGTTGAAATAGTCACGAATAGCGCGGATGACAAGGCTGGATTCCTGGTAAATCAGGTAAGCGCCCTTGCCGCTCTTGGCGGCACCGTCAATGGCGGCCCACAGTTTGAGCAGGTAGTTCAGGTCCCACTGCAATTCCGGCGCACTGCGGCCAATGCCGGCGGTGCGCGCGATGATGCTCATGCCATTGGGGTATTCGAGCTGGTCCAGCGCTTCCTTGAGTTCGGCGCGGTCTTCGCCTTCGATGCGGCGCGAGACGCCACCGCCGCGCGGGTTGTTGGGCATCAGCACCACATAGCGGCCGGCCAGCGAGACAAAAGTGGTCAGGGCCGCGCCCTTGTTGCCGCGTTCTTCTTTTTCCACTTGCACCAGCAGTTCCTGGCCTTCGCGGATGGCGTCCTGGATGCGAGCCTGGCTGACCGACACGCCTTGCTGGAAATACTGCCGGGAGATTTCCTTGAACGGCAGGAAGCCGTGGCGGTCTTCGCCGTAATCAACGAAGCAGGCTTCCAGCGAAGGCTCGACGCGCGTGACGACGGCCTTGTAGATGTTACCTTTGCGCTGTTCGCGCCCCTCGATTTCAATTTCGTAGTCGAGCAGTTTTTGTCCGTCGACGACCGCCAGGCGGCGTTCTTCTGCCTGCGTGGCGTTAATCAGCATCCGTTTCATGGCTAGCGTTCCTTCAATTCAAATAACCAACATGCTCTTGACGAGCTTTGATACCGGAACTGACGCTTCGAATTGAGGAGGAATTGCCGGAGAACCGAGACTTAGACGATAAATCTTGGTGTAGGCGCGTGGAGGGGAGCGAGAGGCCTGAGTTGTGGAAGTGCTATTACATGAATAGCGGGTTGCGCCCAGGGTGCGGGCGCAGATGGCCGATCCAAGCCAAAAAACGGGGCGAAAACGCACCGCAGGCAAGAGTGAATCAGGCTCATCAACACAAACATTTCGCTTCATTCCGTTGGCAGACGACTTGTCTGTCAACTTGGGGTATTCCGTATCAGTGTTTCAAGGCGTCGTCTTGGCCGTTCGTTTTGCAGGCCACCGCAAGCATCTGGCTTGCAGTTTGCGGGCAAGGGCAAACGGCGGTATCGACTTACTAGCGCGGCTGGTGCTGCCGGGTGAACTAAACTCCACCTAAACTACGACTTAACTATCTGTTAAATCAACCACTTACAGCGCATCGCTAGTGAAACACATTATAGGGGGCAATCCGGCCCCGCCGCTGCCCCGGGTCAAAACAGTCGTTGTGGAGGAGGATTGTGCGGGCCAACGCCTGGACAATTTCTTGTTGCGCCAGCTCAAGGGTGTGCCAAAAACCCACGTTTACCGCATTATTCGAAGCGGCGAGGTCCGGGTCAACAAGGGTCGGGCGGCGGCCGATTCAAGGCTGGCGGCGGGTGACGCAGTACGCTTGCCGCCACTGCGGGTATCGCAGAGCAGCGCTGACAAGACGCAGGCCATGGCGGAGTTGGCGGGGCGGGGGGTGCCGGCCCGCAAGTTCCCGGTTCTGTTTGAGGACGACTATCTGCTGGCCATCGACAAGCCCGCCGGCGTGGCGGTTCATGGCGGCTCGGGCGTAAGTTTTGGTGTCATCGAACAATTGCGCATGGCCAGACCGGAGGCCAAGTTTCTGGAACTGGTGCACCGTCTGGACCGGGACACCAGTGGTATTTTGCTGATTGCCAAGAAAAGAAGCGCACTGAAGCATTTACAGGACCAGTTTCGCGAGCGCGAAACCGGCAAGACTTATCTGGCGCTGGTGGCCGGGCGCTGGCCGGCGAACAAGAAGGTGCTGGACAAACCCTTGCACAAGTATTTGCTGCCCGACGGCGAACGCCGCGTCAAGGTGGTGGCGCGCGATGACCCGGACGGCATGCCTTCCGTCACCCTGGTGAAAGTGGCGCGGCGGCTTTCCCATCCGCATGCCGTGAGCCCGGACCGGGGCGAGGGATTTACCTTGCTGGAAGTCACCCTCAAGACCGGGCGCACGCATCAGATCCGCGTCCATCTGGCCAGTGAAGGGCACCCGATTGTGGGGGACGACAAGTACGGCGATTTCGAATTGAACAAGAATTTGCTGGGAAGCGACAAAACGCCGGCCCTGAAACGGATGTTTTTGCATGCCTGGCGCTTGCAGTTCAATCATCCGGCCAGCGGCGAACGGATCGAACTGCTAGCCCAACTACCCTCTGAACTGGAAGCGTTTGCCACCCATGCTACAACCCAATCCTCCTGAAACTCCCAGGTCCCGTCAGTTTGACTTGATTGCCTTTGACTGGGATGGCACGCTGTTTGACTCGACCGCCCTGATTCAGCGCTGTATCCAGAACGCGGTGCGCGATGTCGGCGGCGCGGTGCCCAGCGACAAGGACGCGGCCTACGTCATCGGCATGGGTTTGATGCAGGCGCTGGCGCACGCCGCACCCGATGTGCCGGTGGAGCGCTACCCGGAGCTGGGTGCGCGTTATCGGCACCATTACATTGCCAGCAAGCACGATCTGAGCTTGTTTGAAGGGGTTTTGGAGATGCTGACGGAGCTCAAGTCGCGCCAGCACTGGTTGACGGTGGCGACTGGCAAGAACCGTCAGGGTCTCAACGATGCCTTGCAGGCGGCCGAGCTCAAAACCATGTTCGACGGTTCGCGCACGGCGGACGAAACCGCCGGCAAGCCGCATCCGCGCATGTTGCAGGAGTTGATGCGCGAATTTGGCGTCGATCCAGCGCGCACCCTGATGGTTGGCGACACCACGCATGACTTGCAGATGGCCCTGAATGCCGGCTGCCCCAGCGTGGCGGTCAGTTACGGCGCCCATGAGTCCGAGGCGTTCGATGCCTTGCAGCCGCTCTTCGTGGCCCATTCCGTGCCCGAACTGCACGCTTGGCTGCTTCGCAACGCCTGACAAGGCCACCGTCCCGTCATGACGCAGCGCATTGCCTTGTGCCACTCCACCGACCTGATCAACAGCGCGCAGGCCGTCCCCTTTGATGTGCTCTATGGCACGCGGGTGTGCGCCGCCTTTGCCATCCGTTACCAGGATCAGGTGTACGCCTATCTGAACCGATGCGCCCACGTGCCGATGGAGATGGACTACCAGTCGAACCGCTTCTTTGACAGCAGTGGCCACTGGCTGATGTGTGCCACGCACGGCGCCATGTACCAGCCGCAGACCGGCGCCTGCCGCAGTGGCCCGTGTCGGGGTGGACTGATAAAAATTGAAACATCCGAGGTGGACGGCGTCGTGCACTGGCATACTGCTGACAACCTGAAGCTCATAGAGTGATGAAATGACCGAACCCCTGCTGCCCGAAAATTCCGCCGAACCGTCGGTTCCCGACCCAATACCTGGTCCGAGTGCCAGATCGACCGGTGAAGCTGTTAAAAAAGTTCAGGCAGCGCAAACCAGCGGCGCCAAAGAGGGTCTGCCGGAGAGTCCGGGATGGGAGCGTGCCACGCTTGAAAAATTAGCTTTTGCAAGCTTGACCGAACAGCGCCTGGCACGTCGCTGGCGTAATTTCTTCCGACTCGCCTGGCTGGCATTTTTCATTCTCATTGCCTGGGCGGTGATCAGTCACAACGGGCCGCCCAAGGATGGCGCGACGCCCCACACGGCAGTGGTGGAGATTAAGGGCGAAATAGCGTCCGGGGCGGAAGCCAGCGCGGAACTGATTGTGGCGGCTTTGCGCGGCGCCTTTGAAGATGAGGGCGCGCAGGCCGTGGTGCTGCTGATCAATTCGCCGGGTGGCAGCCCGGTGCAGGCCGGCATCATCAACGATGAGATCAAGCGCCTCAAGATCAAGCACAAGAAGCCGGTCTATGCGGTGGTCGAAGAGTCCTGCGCCTCTGCCGCCTATTACATTGCCGTGGCGGCGGACAAGATCTTTGTCGACAAGGCCAGCATCGTGGGCAGCATCGGTGTGCTGATGGATGGTTTTGGCTTTACCGGCCTGATGGACAAACTGGGGGTCGAGCGCCGTCTCATGACGGCCGGCGAGAACAAGGGTTTTCTGGACCCGTTCAGTCCGCAAACCGAGAAACAGCGGGCCTTTACCCAGGTCATGCTGGACCAGATTCACAAGCAGTTCATCGACGCGGTCAAGACCGGTCGCGGCAAGCGACTGAAGGAAACACCCGAGACCTTCAGCGGCCTGTTCTGGACCGGGCAACAAGCGATTGAACTGGGACTGGCGGACCAACTGGGCAATCTTGACTATGTGGCGCGCGAAATCGTCAAGGCCGAAGAAATCATCGACTACACGCGCCGCGACAATGTCGCCGAACGGCTGGTCAAGCGTTTTGGCGCCGCCATGGGCGAAGGCGCTGTGCACGCCTTCAAATCGATCCCGGCGCTGCGCTGAGCTAGCCGGTTAACGACCCAGGGCAAATACCGCCGGGGTCGAATTGTCCAGCGCGGACGTCTTTTTTCGCCAGTTTTTGACGCTGTCGCTACAGCAGACGCCACGGCTCAGGGTCAGACCGCTGCAGACCGCCAGCCGGGTGTTGTGTTGCAGCGTTTGCAGCAAGGTCTGCAGCATCGCCGCATTGCGGTAGGGGGTTTCAATGAACAACTGGGTTTGCCCCGTTTTTAGCGCCAGCGATTCGAGTTCCTTGACGCGCTGGCTGCGCTCCACAGGGTGCTGCGGCAAGTAACCTGCAAACGCGAAATTCTGGCCGTTGAGGCCGCTGGCGGCCAGTGCCAGCAACAGCGATATCGGGCCCGTCAGGGGGATCACTTCGATGCCCAGATCATGGGCCGCGCGCACCACCGATGAACCAGGGTCGGCAATGGCCGGCATGCCGGCCTCGCTGACCAATCCCATGTCCTTGCCTTCCAGCGCCGGCATGAGCAGGTGGCGGGCGTCAAAGTTGCCGCCGTGATCGCCTTTCTTGTGCACTTCCCGTGGCAATTCCTGCATCTGCAGCGACTGTAGCGCCCCACTCAGCGGGATGATGTCGTTGACGCGTTTCAGGTAGGCGCGTGCCGACTTGGCGTTTTCGCAGATCCAATACTGCAATTGCGAAGCCACCATCAAGGTGCCCCTGGGCATGCTGTTTTGCAGGTCTGCCGGGTCGTCGCAGCCAAAATCCAGCGGTGCCGGCACTAGGTAGAGCTTGCCGGCAGCGGCGGGAGGTGGCTTGGTCGGCAGTGCGGTTGCGGGCACGGTCATAGCACCTTGACGCCAGCGGCGCGAATCATCCGGCAGGTGCGTATCAGCGGCAGGCCGACCAGGGCGCTCGGGTCGTCGTTGTCGATGGACTCCAGCAGGGCAATGCCAAGTCCCTCGCTTTTGGCGCTGCCGGTACAGTCGTAGGGCGTCTCGGCTCGCAGGTAGGCTTCTATTTCCGCATCGGTCAGTTCGCGAAACTTGACTTTGACCTGGGCCAGGTCCAACTGGGCAAAACCGGTGTCGCTGCAAACCACCGCCACCGCAGTCTGAAAAATCACGGTTTTACCGCGCATTTGCTGCAATTGTGAGGTGGCGCGTTCGTGGTTGCCCGGTTTGCCCAGGGCCTGGCCATCGAGATCGGCGACCTGGTCCGAACCAATCACGACGCAGGCCGGGAACTGTGCTGCCACGGCACGTGCCTTGGCCATTGCCAGACGGCAGGCCAGTTGCTTGGGTGTTTCCGTGGCTTGCGGTGTTTCATCAACCTCGGGCGCGGCAACCTGAAAAGGAACGCGCAGTCGGGCCAGCATTTGACGGCGGTAGGGCGAAGTGGAGCCCAATACAAGTTTTCGGTCTGTAAGTTCAGGCATGCCCTGATTCTCTTACACTGCGGGCATGAAGCAAGAGACTCCCCCCAACTATCTCGATGTCAAGGCGTTTGCGCAGTCTGCTGGTGTTATCGGCGGCCAGGATTTGCTGTCCAAATACGAGCGCCTGATGCAGGAAACACAAGGGCTGGGGGGCGAAAATACCATCGATTGGTCGGCTCACGGAGAGTTGCGAGGCGATGCCGCGGCGACTGAGCAGGTCTGGCTGCATCTGATGGTTGAGACCAAATTGCCCTTGACTTGCCAACGCTGCATGAGACTTGCTGACATCGCGGTGCTGGTGAAGCGCTCATTTCGCTTCGTCAGCAGCGAAGAAGTGGCCGAGGCCCAGGACGCCGAAGCGGAGGAAGATGTGTTGGCGCTGAGCCCGGATTTCAGTCTGGCAGCACTGATCGAAGACGAGGTGCTGATGGCCTTGCCGCTGGTTCCGCGCCACGACGTGTGTCCGGTTGAAGTCAAACTGGCGGCGATCGATCCCGGTTTCGAGGCCGCGTTGCAGGAACAGCGCCAGCCTTTTTCAGTCTTGGCGCAGCTGAAAAACCGGAAACCACACTGAAGCGGCGACTTGCCCTATAATAGAAGGCTTCGCGCGGACTGGGAATAGCCGCGTATTCCACCAACCCGAGGTGTTGCAAATGCCGCAGCACCCATGTCAAGGAGCGGATCATGGCCGTCCAACAGAATAAAAAATCACCGTCCAAACGCGGTATGCACCGTGCGCACAATGCGCTGGTGGTGCCTGGTATCGCGGTGGAAGCCACCACTGGCGAAACCCACTTGCGTCACCATATCAGCCCGACCGGCTTTTATCGGGGTCGCAAAGTGCTCAAGACCAAGTCTGAAGCCTGATTTCCTCATAAGGCGAAGGCCCGAGGCTACCGTGTTTGTAGCGTCGGGCCTTGTCTTTTATGTCTGCGGTAACCGCGTGCCACTTGCCAGCCGGCACTGACTTTTCATGATCACAATCGCTGTCGATTGCATGGGTGGCGATCACGGCCCGGTCGTGACCTTACCTGCCTGTCGCAATTTTCTGGACAAGCACGCCGATACGCGGCTGCTGCTGGTTGGTTTGCCGGACAGTCTGCGCGCTTTTTCCCATCCGCGTGCCCAGGCCGTTGCCGCTACCGAGGTGGTTGGCATGGATGACCCGCTGGAAGTGGCGTTGCGGCGGAAAAAGGATTCTTCCATGCGCGTCGCCATCCAGCAGGTCAAGGATGGTGTTGCGCAAGCCGCCGTATCGGCCGGCAATACTGCCGCGCTGATGGCCATCTCTCGCTACCTGCTCAAGACCTTGGATGGCATTGACCGCCCCGCCATTGCCGGACAGGTTCCCAACGCCAAGGGTCAAGGCACCATGGTGCTGGACATGGGGGCCAATGTCGATTGTTCGGCTGAGCATTTATTGCAGTTTGCGATGATGGGCTCTGCCCTGGTGTCGGTTCTGAGTGGCAACGATAATCCTACTGTGGGTTTGCTCAATATCGGGGAAGAAGCCATCAAGGGCAACGAGGTCATCAAAAGAGCGGGCGAACTGCTGCGCGCTGCCTCCAAGGCCGGTGATTTCAATTTTTATGGCAATGTCGAAGGCAATGACATTTTCAAAGGCACTACGGACATCGTTGTCTGCGATGGGTTTGTCGGCAATGTGGCCCTGAAAGTCAGTGAAGGCTTGGTGACCATGATTGTTGATTTTCTGAAGGTGGAGTTTTCCCGCAATATCTTGACAAAATTTGCGGCAATTGCTGCTTATCCCATCATGTCTGCGTTTAAAAAACGGATGGATTACCGGCGTTACAACGGCGGCGCCTTGCTGGGTCTGCGTGGCCTGGTTTTCAAAAGCCATGGCTCTGCCGATGAATTGGCGTTTGAGTACGCGTTGGCGCGGGCGTATGATGCGGCCCGAAACAATTTGCTGGGCCGTGTTCAAGTCCGGATTGCTCACGCCGCCCCCCTGTTAGTTGACATCGCGCCCTCCATGTAAAACGGCGTCGCCGTATATTCCTTATCAATGAGCCCTTATTCACGCATTACCGGTACCGGGAGCTATCTTCCGCCGCGTCGGCTGAGCAACGCCGATCTGGCCGCCGAGCTGGCGGCTGGCGGGGTTGAAACCTCGGACCAATGGATTGTCGAGCGCACCGGCATACGGGCTCGTCATTTCGCCGCACCCGATGTTTGCAGCAGCGATCTTGGGTTGGTGGCGGCACGCCAGGCTTTGCAGGCAGCCGGCCTCCAGGCCCAGGATATCGATCTGATCATCGTCGCCACTTCCACCCCTGATATGGTGTTCCCTTCGACTGCCTGCATTTTGCAGAACAAGCTGGGCGCCCATGGGTGCCCGGCGTTCGACGTGCAGGCCGTCTGTAGCGGTTTCATTTACGCGCTGACCGTTGCCGACGCATTGATCAGGACCGGCAGCGCCAGGAAAGCGCTGGTGGTTGGTGCCGAAGTTTTTTCACGCATTCTCGATTTCAAGGACCGGACCACTTGCGTGCTGTTCGGTGACGGTGCCGGTGCAGTCGTGCTGGAAGCGTCCGACCGCCCTGGCATTCTGGCCAGCGACTTGCACGCGGACGGCAAGCATGTGGGCATTCTGTGTGTGCCGGGGCATGTCTCGGGTGGTCATGTGCTGGGTGACCCGGTTCTGAAAATGGATGGCAAGGCGGTGTTCAAGCTGGCGGTGGCCGTGCTTGACGAAGCCGCCCACGCGGCGCTGGCGAAAGTCGGCAAGGTGGCCTCTGACATTGACTGGCTGATCCCCCACCAGGCCAACATACGCATCATTCAGAGTACCGCCCGGAAGCTCAAAATATCGATGGACAAGGTCATCGTCACGTTGGATCAGCACGGCAACACCTCGGCCGCGTCGATTCCGCTGGCGCTGGATACGGCGGTGCGCGCCGGCAAGGTCAAGCCCGGTGAGTTGCTGATGCTCGAAGGCGTGGGCGGCGGCTTCACCTGGGGTGCGGTGTTGCTGCAGCTGTAGTTTGGAGTTCAGTGGCAGCTAGGACTCCGGCCCGATAGCAGACTCAATTTTGACAAGAACAGCATGAAACCTTTTGCTTTCGTTTTTCCGGGCCAAGGCTCCCAATCGGTCGGCATGCTCGATGCCTGGGGCGATCATCCGGCGGTGCGTGAGGTGCTGCAGGAAGCTTCCGCCGCTTTGGGCGAAGACATTGCCCGGCTGATCCGGAGCGGTCCCAAGGAGGCGCTGGCCTTGACCACCAATACGCAGCCGGTGATGCTGGTGGCGGGGGTGGCGGCCTACCGGGTCTGGATGGCGGAGACCGGCGTGGCGCCGGCGGCGGTGGCGGGACATTCGCTGGGTGAGTATTCGGCCCTGGTGGCGGCCGGGGTCCTGACCCTGTCCCAAGCGGCTCCGCTGGTGCGCTTCAGAGCCCAGGCGATGCAGGACGCGGTGCCGGTGGGTGCCGGTGCCATGGCCGCCATTCTGGGCATGGAGGCGGCCAAAGTCGCGGCTGGCTGTGCTGGTGTGATGGCCGAATTTGGTGAAAATTCGCCCGAAGTGGTGGAAGCGGTGAACTTCAACGACCCGCTGCAAACCGTTATTGCCGGTAGCAAGGCCGCCGTCGAAAAAGCCTGCGAGGTATTGAAGGCCAACGGTGCCAAGCGCGCTTTGCCGTTGCCAGTGTCAGCTCCTTTCCATTCCAGTTTGATGCAGCCGGCGGCGGAAAGACTCCGGGAGAGACTGGCGTCGCTGGAGTTTTTGCCGCCTCAAATTCCGCTGGTCAATAATGTTGACGTCATGGTTGAGGTCGAGGCTGGACGTATCCGGGACGCCCTGTACCGGCAGGCCTTCGGACCTGTGCGCTGGGTCGAGTGCGTGCGGGCGCTTGGCGCGCGAGGCCTGACTTCTGTGGTTGAATGCGGTCCTGGCAAGGTGCTGGCCGGCCTGATCAAGCGCATAGACCCGGAAATGAACGGCATGGCGCTGCTGGACCTGGCCTCCCTGGCTGTTGTGAAAAGCGAACTGTTGAGTAATCACCATGAGTAATTTTGAAGGACAGGTCGCCCTGGTAACCGGAGCGTCACGTGGCATTGGTGCCGCCATTGCTTTGGAATTGGCCGGGCGCGGGCTCAAGGTCATTGGCACTGCCACCAGCGATGATGGCGCCGCAAGAATCGGGCAAGCACTTTCTGGTTTTCCCGGATGCAGCGGCAAGACCCTTGATGTCAACGATGCGCAGGCGGCAGAAACCCTGATTGGCGACATTGTCAAAGAGCATGGTGGGCTTCAGGTGCTGGTGAACAATGCCGGCATTACACGCGACAACCTGGCGATGCGAATGAAAGATGAAGAGTGGGATGCGGTACTTGACACCAACCTCAAGGCCGTATTTCGCATGAGCCGCGCTGTCATGCGCACCATGATGAAGCAGCGCTATGGCCGCATCATCAACATTACCTCCGTGGTGGGGACCTTGGGCAATCCGGGGCAAGCCAACTATGCTGCAGCCAAGGCCGGGGTGGCCGGCATGACCCGCGCGCTGGCGCGTGAACTGGGCTCGCGCAATATCACCGTCAATTGCGTGGCGCCAGGGTTTATAGAAACCGACATGACCGCCAATCTGCCGCAGGAACAGCAAAAAGCATTGTTCAGCCAAATTCCGCTGGGGCATTTCGGCAAGCCAGCCGACATTGCCCATGCCGTTGCCTATCTGGCTTCGCCCCAGGCGGACTATGTAACGGGGCAGGAACTGCACGTCAACGGCGGCATGCTTATGGCATGATGGGTCGCGAACTGAGCTGATCCGCTTGGCGTTGCCGAGAACTGCCCCACAAAGTTCGAACAGGCCGATTTGTCCGCTCGGCGGCCGGATTAGGGAATCATCCCTAAGCCCGGCTAGAATCGCGGATTCATTTACAACCCTTTGAGGGAACCCATGAGCGATATAGAAGCACGCGTCAAAAAAATTATTGCCGAACAGCTCGGCGTGGAAGAGTCACAAGTGACCAGCGAAAAAGCCTTTGTGGCCGATCTGGGCGCCGATTCTCTTGATACGGTGGAACTGGTCATGGCGCTGGAGGACGAGTTTGGCATTGAAATTCCGGACGAGGATGCCGAGAAAATCACGACCGTGCAAAACGCTATCGATTACGCCAATACGCACAAGAAGGCGTAGCCTATTCCTATGTCCCGTCGTCGTGTTGTAGTAACAGGTTTGGGCTGCATCAGCCCCGTGGGCAACACGGTGGCTGACGCTTGGAACAACCTGCTGGCCGGGAAGTCCGGCATTGACCTGATAAGCAAATTTGACGCGTCGAGTTTCGCCTGCAAAATTGCCGGTGAGGTCAAGAATTTTGAAGTGGAGTCCTATATTGGCGCCAAAGAGGCGCGCGCGATGGACACCTTCATACATTTTGGTCTGGCAGCGGCCTGTCAGGCGGTTGCGGATGCTGGCCTGCCGACCGGCGAAGCGCTGGCCGATGAGCTGTCCACCCGTATCGGTTGTCTGATTGGCTCCGGCATCGGTGGTTTGCCGATGATCGAAGAAACGCACGCGGTGTTGCTCAGTCGGGGCGCGCGTCGCATTTCTCCCTTCTTTGTGACCGCTACGATTGTCAACATGATTGCCGGCCACGTGGCGATCCGCTTTGGCTTCAAAGGTCCCAATATGGCCATCGTGTCGGCTTGCACCACCGGCTTGCACTGCATCGGCGAAGCCGGCCGCATGATTGAATACGGTGATGCCGATGTCATGGTGGCGGGTGGCTCCGAGGCCACCGTGTCGCCCCTGGGCATCGGCGGTTTTGCGGCGATGCGGGCCATGAGCACGCGCAATGATGATCCGCAAACCGCCTCGCGCCCCTGGGACAAGGACCGTGACGGTTTTGTCCTGGGTGAAGGTGCCGGTGTGATGGTGCTCGAAGAGTACGAACACGCCAAGGCACGCGGCGCCAAGATTTACGCCGAGCTGGCAGGTTTTGGCATGAGTGCCGATGCCGGTCACATGACCGCCCCCAATATGGACGGTCCGCGCCGCGCCATGCTCAATGCCATGCGCAATGCCGGCGTGAATCCTGATCAGGTTGATTACCTGAATGCCCACGGTACGTCGACACCATTGGGGGATTTGAATGAATCCAATGCCATCAAGGCGGCCTTGGGGGAGCATGCGAAAAAGATCGTGGTCAATTCAACCAAGTCCATGACCGGGCATCTGCTGGGCGGCGCCGGCGGGCTCGAGTCGATATTTACCGTGCTGGCGCTGCATCACCAGAAGAGCCCGCCCACCATCAATATTTTCAATCAAGATCCCGAGTGCGATCTGGACTATTGCGCCAATACCGCGCGTGACATGAAGATAGAAGTTGCCCTGAAGAACAACTTTGGCTTTGGCGGCACCAACGGCTCGCTTCTTTTCAGGCGTGCGCCGTAACTCTTTCCTGTAGCACCGATTCAAAATCGACCACCCGCTTGATTCCCGCATGCACAGCGCTCCTGCGCTTACTTATCCGGTAGGGCGTTCTCGTTTTCATGGCTGGCTACTGGGTTTGACCAGCGTGGGAGGGGTGCTTGCCGGCCTCCTTTGGAAATATCAGACTGACCCCGCAGTCTGGCGCCAGTGGCTTTTTGCCATGACGGTGTTGGGGGTTGCCTGGGTTGCTGTCCAGGCTTGGCGCCATTCGAGGCGCGGAAGCTTGAATTGGGATGGGCAAGCCTGGAACTGGACTGACGACACCAGCGGGCTGAGCGGACGGGTAAGCGTTCATCTTGACTTGCAGTTTTGTCTGCTGCTTTGTTTGCGCAGCGAAAATGGCACCCGGTTGTGGCTCTGGCCGGAACGCGGTTCTGATGTGGCGCTGTGGCATGCTTTGCGCAGGGCCGTATTTTCTCCAGGGGCGGTGGGGCAAGCGCCCGCTGCCGATACAGAGTCCAATCGGGCGCAGGTGGAATCTTGAGTGCTGACTCGGCACAGCGTCCGCCGCAGCCGGCTCCTGGCGCTGCCGGCAACAGTGATGCAATGCTGGTTGAGCGGGCTGTTGCCGGCGATCAGGGCGCTTTTGAACTGCTCGTCATCAAGTACCAACGCCGCATACAGCGCCTGATTGGCCGCATGGTGCGTGATGTCGATCTGGTCGAAGACATCGCGCAGGAGACCTTTATCCGGGCCTATCGGGCACTGCACCAGTTTCGCGGCGATGCGCAGTTCTACACCTGGCTCTACCGCATTGCGGCCAATACGGCCAAAAAATTCCTGCTTGAACTCAAGCGCGACCCCACCGTATCGGAGAACGCTTTCATAGCCGAGGACGATGGTGATGAAACTTTTTTGAGCAGAAATGAACCAATAGCAGATGAAACACCCGAATCGGTACTGGCGGCCAAGGAAATTGCTGCGGCTGTGAATATGGCGCTGGAGGCTTTGCCAGAGGATTTGCGGCAGGCGCTGACCTTGCGAGAAATTGAAGGATTGAGCTATGAAGACATCTCGGAAGCAATGGATTGCCCCATCGGCACCGTTCGGTCACGGATTTTCCGCGCCCGCGAGGCGATTTCGGCAAAGGTGAAACCGATGCTGGCACAACAGACTGACAAGCGCTGGTAACACCCTCAATGAAGCTTGGCAAGACGGGAAAGACAATGCAGGAAGCTGACAGAAATCGGGAGCTTGTCTCGGCCCTGGCCGACGGGCAGTTGCGTGGCCAGGAGTTCGCCAGCACGGTCGAGTGGCTAGGTCAGGATGAGGGGGCCCGTTTAAGCTGGCAAGCCTATCACTTGGTGGGTGATGTACTGCGGTCTGGAGAAATGATGGCCAGTGCGCGTGATGCAGCTTTCTTGCATGGTCTGAAGCATCGTTTGCGGCACGAGATGCCACTGGCCCCCGATCTTGAGGCTGCCAATGGGGTGGCTGCCTACCCCTTGTCGGCTGAGGCCGCTGCCCTGAAGCGTTCGGAGCACCGAGTGGCAAACGATGCCAGTTCCCGCTGGAAGTTGCTGGCCGGGGTGGCGTCGCTGGTGGCCGTGGCGGTTATCGGATGGCAGGTGGCGGGTGGCTCTGACGATCGGCGCGGCATGCCGCAACTGGCCCAGTTGCCCATGCAGTCCGGCCAGCCGGAAGTCGCGTTGCAGCAAGCCCCGGCGGTGCAGGGGGAACCGGCGCAGGTCATGCTGCGTGATCCGCAGCTTGATGCTTTATTGGCGGCGCATCGACAGTCTGCCGGCACTTCGGCACTTCAGATGTCGGCCGGTTTCCTGCGCAATGCCACGTTTGAGGGAGCAAGCCGTTGAGACTGTTGGAGGCCATGGCAAGCAAAGTGTTTAGGCACTGCGTCCTGGGGGTGCTGGCCATGGCTTTGAGCCCATGGGCTGCGGCCCAGACCAGGCCGTCTTCCGAGGCCCCCGCAGTCGTTGATGGCAAGGTCGCGGATCGCACAGTGAACGAGTGGCTGGTGCGCATGCACGAGGCGTCGCGTCGACGTGCTTACGTGGGTACTTTCGTGGTGTCGGCGGGAGGCAATCTGTCGAGTTCCCGCATTTGGCATGTCTGTGACGGCGAACAGCAGATGGAACGGGTCGAGTCGCTCACCGGTGCGCCGCGTTCCACTTTCCGACTTAACGATCAGGTACTGACTTTTTTATCTGAGAGTCGGGTGGTGGTGGCTGAAAAACGCGAAGCGCTGGCCCCATTTCCAAATTTTCTGCAGTCAAACGAGGCATCGGTGGCACAGTTTTACCTCGTCAAAGCGTTCGGTACGGAACGTGTTGCTGGTTTTCAGGCAGATGTGCTGCAACTGCGACCAAAGGACAATCTACGCTTTGGCTACCGGGTCTGGACCGAGAAAAGAACCGGTCTGGTGGTCAAGTTGCAGACCCTGGACGCGGACGGGCAAGTGCTGGAGCAGGCGGCGTTTTCGGAGTTGCAACTTGACGCGCCGGTCAGCATGCTTAACCTGACCCGGATGATGGCAAGAACCGACGGCTATCAGCTTGAGAAGCCCGAAATCGTGAAAACAATTGCTGCCGGGGAGGGTTGGCTTCTCCGGAATGCGGTGCCGGGCTTCAAGCCGGTGAGTTGCTACAAGCGGGCCATTGCCGCAACCGGCGAAGCCCGCCGCGAGAGCACCTTGCAATGGATTTTCTCTGATGGACTGGCGTCGGTATCTCTTTTTGTCGAGAGCTTTGATCCCCGGCGCCATGGGCAGCCAGGCACATCGGCGATTGGCGCTACCCACACCTTGACACGGCGCATGGGGGACTGGTGGCTGACCGTGATCGGGGAAGTGCCAGCGCAAACCTTGCTGGCTTTCGCCCAGGGTCTTGAGCGCACCAAATGAAACCTTATGTTCTGGATTGGTTTTGCATTTATTTTTTATGGAAAGGTCGAAGATGATTCAACTCGATTGGAAGCAAGTTCGTAGCAGTGTTCTCGCGGGCGCCTTGGCCATAACGGCATCGGTCGCCTTGTTGCCGCCGGCACCTGCGCTGGCCCAGGTGCGTACCTTGCCGGACTTTACGGACCTGGTGGAGCAGGTTGGTCCTTCGGTAGTGAATATTCGCACGCTTGAAAAAGTGTCTCCAAGGGGCGGGCCCGATGGTGCCGGTCAGGATGAGATGTTAGAGTTCTTCCGTCGTTTTGGCTTGCCGATTCCCAACATGCCGCGCCAGTCGCCGCATCCGAGGCGGTCGCCGCCGCAAGAGGAAGATCAGCCGCGTGGCGTCGGCTCCGGTTTCGTGCTCTCGCCGGACGGTCTCATCATGACCAACGCGCACGTTGTCGATGGCGCCGATGAAGTGATAGTGACCCTGACCGACAAGCGCGAGTTCAAAGCCAAGATCGTGGGTGCCGACAAGCGCAGCGATATTGCGCTGGTCAAGATTGAAGCCACTGGCCTGCCAGCGGTCAAGGTCGGTGATGTCAATCGGCTCAAGGTTGGCGAATGGGTCATGGCCATCGGCTCTCCGTTCGGACTGGAAAACACCGTGACGGCCGGTATTGTGAGTGCCAAGCAGCGCGACACCGGCGACTACCTGCCTTTCATTCAGACTGACGTGGCGATCAACCCCGGCAACTCGGGCGGTCCCTTGATCAATATGCGAGGCGAAGTGGTGGGTGTCAACAGCCAGATCTATTCCCGCTCCGGTGGCTCCATGGGCATCTCTTTTGCCATTCCGATGGACGAGGCGGTTCGCGTCAGTGAACAACTGCGGGCAACCGGTCGTGTGTCGCGCGGGCGTATCGGCGTGCAGATCGACCAGGTCACCAAGGAGGTGGCGGAATCGATTGGACTTGGCAAGCCGCAAGGTGCGCTGGTGCGCGCTGTCGAGGCCGGTTCGCCAGCCGAGAAAGCAGGCGTTGAAGCTGGCGACATCATTATCAAGTTTGAAGGGAAAGCGGTCGAGAAGTCCAGCGATCTGCCGCGCATGGTGGGTGGAACCAAACCTGGCACTCGCAGTTCGCTGACCGTGTTTCGTCGTGGTGGTGCCAAGGAACTGCTGGTCACCATCGCTGAGATTGATGCCGACAAACCAGTCAAGAAGTCAGCTGACAAGGAGGATAAACCAAAGGCCTCCGGTGCCGGCCAAGCGCTTGGCCTGGCTGTCAGCGAGTTGACGGAAGCGACCAAGAAAGAGTTCAAGATCAAGGGTGGTGTGAAGGTCGACGCCGCTACCGATGCGGCAGCCCGTGCCGGTTTGCGCGAAGGCGACGTGATCATTCAAATCGGCAATACAGAGGTCTCCAATGTCAGGGAGTTTGAAATCGCGGTTTCAAAGCTCGACAAAAACAAAGCCGTCAACGTGTTGTTCCGGCGTGGAGAATGGGCCCAATATGCGGTGATCAGACCCGCGCGCTAAAAGTCAAGTGGGGCCGCAAAACACTGAGCCCAACTCAGGATTAGCCGTCAAGAGACAGGTAAAAAAATATATTTTTGCCTGTCTTTTTTCCTTTCTTGATGTGTGCATCCACTAACTTTTATTCATGACACTTGCTGTTTTGGTTAGAATAGACACTAATCACCAAGGATTACCGGCATATTGAAGTCGTCGTAGTCCACGATACGAGATGATTTGGATCGATTCACAGGCGGTCCACAGTTCACCCACAAGTTGTCCAGACGATACTGTCCGAATTTTGTTAATAAGTTGTGTATAAATTTCTTGTTGCTGTACTGCAACGACTGATCATCAAGGTTTTTGGGGCTGTACGTTGCCATCTTTTTGCCTACAATGAAGTTCCAACCTTCGCAGTTGCCAATGATTGTTGGTTCAGGGCGCGTCAGCATTCGACGCGCCCTTTTTTCTTGGCGCTCATCGTTTTAATTCAATCACTTAAGTGTTCTCGTTGATGAATCACATCAGAAATTTCTCCATCATTGCGCACATTGATCATGGCAAATCCACACTCGCGGATCGTTTGATTCAGCGCTGCGGAGGCTTGCAGGAACGCGAGATGCAGGCGCAGGTCCTGGACTCAATGGATATCGAGAAAGAGCGTGGGATAACCATCAAGGCACAGACCGCGGCGCTGCAATACAAAGCGCGCGATGGACAGATTTACAACCTCAATCTGATCGACACACCGGGGCACGTGGACTTCTCTTATGAGGTGAGTCGTTCGCTCTCCGCCTGCGAAGGCGCTTTGCTGGTGGTGGATGCCAGCCAGGGTGTGGAGGCGCAAACGGTGGCCAACTGCTACACCGCGCTCGAGTTGGGTGTCGAGGTGGTGCCGGTTTTAAACAAGATGGATTTGCCCAACGCGGATCCGGATAACGCCAAGATTGAAATCGAAGATGTGATCGGCATCGATGCCACGCACGCGATTGCCTGCTCGGCCAAGACCGGCATGGGTATCGATGACATCCTGGAAGCCGTGGTGGCCAGAATACCCGCGCCCAAAGGCAACCCTGCGGGGCCACTGCGTGCCATGATCGTCGATAGCTGGTTTGATAATTACGTTGGCGTCGTGATGCTGGTGCGTGTCGTTGATGGGCGCCTGGCCAAGGGCGAGCGCATCAAGTTGATGGCCACCGATACGACCTACAACGCCGACGGCCTGGGCGTGTTCACGCCCGCCAACGAGTCGCGTGAAGCACTCGAAGCCGGGGAGGTCGGCTACGTCATTGCCGGCATTCGCGAATTGCAGGCGGCCAAAGTGGGAGACACGATCACCTTGATCAAACCCGGTACCGGTGGCGCCGCGTTCACGGCGACCGAGCCGCTGCCCGGTTTCAAGGAAATCCAGCCGCAGGTGTTTGCCGGTCTGTACCCGACCGAGGCGAACCAGTACGAAGGCCTGCGCGATAGCCTGGAGAAGCTCAAGCTCAACGATTCATCGTTGCAGTATGTGCCCGAGGTGTCGCAGGCCTTGGGTTTTGGTTTCCGCTGCGGCTTCCTGGGTTTGTTGCACATGGAAATTGTGCAGGAACGTCTGGAGCGCGAGTTCGACCAGGACCTGATTACCACGGCGCCCAGCGTGGAGTACCAGGTAGTGCAGGTCGACGGCACCGTGAAGATGATTGAGAACCCGTCCAAAATGCCGGACCAGGGGCGTCTTGATGAAGTGCGCGAGCCCATCGTCACGGTCCATCTGTACATGCCACAAGATTATGTCGGCGCCGTCATGACGCTGGCCAACCAGAAGCGTGGCGTGCAGATGAACATGGCGTACCACGGCCGCCAGGTGATGCTCACCTATGAAATGCCGCTGGCTGAAATCGTGATGGACTTCTTTGACAAGTTGAAATCGGTCTCGCGCGGCTATGCGTCCATGGATTACGAGTTCAAGGAATACCGCACCGCGGATGTGGTGAAGGTGGATATTCTGCTGAACGGCGAAAAAGTGGATGCCTTGTCGATCATCGTTCACCGTTCGCAGTCGCAATACCGGGGGCGGGCCGTGGTTGCCAAGATGCGTGAGATCATTTCCCGCCAGATGTACGACGTTGCGATTCAAGCGGCCATCGGCGCCAACATCATCGCCCGTGAGACAATCAAAGCGCTGCGAAAAAACGTCATCGCCAAGTGCTATGGCGGCGATATTACGCGTAAACGCAAGCTGCTGGACAAGCAAAAACAAGGCAAGAAGCGCATGAAACAAATTGGTTCGGTTGAAGTGCCGCAAGAGGCATTTTTGGCAATTTTGCAGGTGGAGGACTGATGCAAGTTCTGACCTCTCTTATCCTGGCCGCCTTCGCCGGCTATATCGGTGCCTGGTATTTTGGCGTGGTCGAGGGCAACTTCGCGCTCCTGTTATTTTTGGCAAGCGTTGTAACCGGCATTTACTGGTTTCTGGAACGCTTCTACTTCCTGCCAGGACGTCAAAAAGCCGCCGCACTGCTTGAGTCGCAGACCTTGGAGCGCCGGCAAGAACTGGGCAAGATGGGCATCAGCCAGGTCGATGACAATGTCGCCGAGGCCAGGGCGCGCATTCTGGTGCAACCCTGGTGGCTGGACTGGACCGCGGGCCTGTTTCCGGTCATCATCGCCGTGTTTTTTCTGCGCTCGTTTCTGGTTGAGCCCTTCAAGATTCCTTCCGGCTCCATGATCCCCACGCTACTGGTGGGCGATCTGATTCTGGTCAACAAGTTTCACTATGGTCTGCGCTTGCCGGTCATCAACACCAAAATCACCGAGGGCAACAAGCCCCAGCGCGGCGACGTGATGGTGTTCCGCTACCCGCCCAAACCCAGCCTGGATTACATCAAGCGGGTGGTCGGCACACCCGGTGACGAAGTAGCCTACCTCAACAAGCGCCTGACCATCAATGGCAAGGCAATTGAGACGGTGGCGGTTCCGGAGTTCTTTGATGAAGACGTGATGCGCTATTTCAAGCAGTACCAGGAGACTTTGGGCCAGCACAAGCATCGCTTGCTCAACGACGATGACCGTCCGGCATTTGTTCCCGGTGCGGACGACTTTGTTTTCAAGCAAAACTGCCGCTATAGTATTGAAGGCGTGGTGTGCAAGGTGCCCGAAGGTCATTACTTCATGATGGGCGATAACCGCGATAATTCGCTGGACTCTCGCTATTGGGGTTTTGTGCCAGACAAAAACATTGTTGGCAAGGCTTTTTGGGTCTGGATGAACTTCAGCAACTTGAAGCGCATCGGGTCTTTCGATTGAAGTTGCTTTGCGATTGGGAAACTTTGTGGGACACATGGTGGCAGGCCCGAGCCGGCAGCCACTGTCTCTCGACTGATTTGGAGAATGTATGACGATTCAGTTCAGGTCAAGGCAGCGTGGCTTGTCTTTTTTGGGGCTTTTGGTGATGGGCGGTTTGCTGGCTGTGAGCGGCGTCATCATCGCAGAAATTGTGCCGACCGCGATTGAATACCAGGCCATTCTGAAAGCCGCGGACAAAGCCAAGGAGGGTACCTCGGTGGCCGAAGTACGCAGTATTTTTGACAAGGCGGCCGCTGTCGACAACATCAAATCCCTTACCGGCAGAGATATCGAGGTGACCAAGGAAAATGACAAAATCGTCGTCAATTTTGCCTATCAGCGCGAAATTCACTTGGCCGGTCCCGGGTACCTGACTCTCAAATACAGCGGACGCTCGAAATAGTGCGCCCCAGCAGAGGTATGGGCACGTGAAGGACGGTCTGGCGGCGCTGCAAGGTCGTTTGCAGCATGAATTTTCGAATCCCGGCCTGTTGACCCGTGCGGTGACGCACCGCAGTTTCTCGCAGGATCACAACGAGCGCCTGGAGTTTCTGGGTGATTCGGTGTTGAACCTGGCAGTGGCCGACTTGCTTTTTCAGCGCCTGAGCGCGCTGCCTGAGGGCGATTTGTCCCGGGTCCGCGCCAACCTGGTCAAGCAGGACACGCTGCATCTGCTGGCGCTTGAGTTGGGTTTGCCCGAGGTCATTCGGCTGGGCGAAGGCGAGGCCCGATCGGGGGGGCAAAAAAGGCCTTCCATCCTGGCCGATGCCCTGGAAGCCATCATCGGCGCAGTCTATCTGGACGCCGGTTTTGCGGCGGCGCAAAACCTGGTTCATCGTCTCTTCAAAGCCGTCGAAATCAACCCGGAGATGCCGGCTATTGGCAAGGACCCGAAGACCGAGCTGCAGGAATGGCTGCAGGGGCGCAAAATGAGCTTGCCGCTGTACCGCGTGGTTGGTACGCTGGGGGCGGCGCACAAGCAGACCTTTGATGTCGAATGCGAGATCATGGAGCTCAATTTTTCGGAGCGCGGGATTGGTGGTTCGCGCCGTGCGGGCGAACAGGCCGCGGCAAGTGCCATGCTGCAAACCATCAAGACCAAAGTCAAGACATGACCCCCACGTTTTTCACTTCGTGCGGTGCGCTTCCCTTGACGGCGTGCATTTTTCCTGGCGGCAATCCGGCGACAAAATATGACTACTAAAAAAATGGCAACTGCTTCAGCGCAGGCGACCGGGCCGGAAGGGCAAAATGACCTGGAAAGCATGCTCAAAGACCTGCGTGGAGCCGCACCGGCGGGGTCGCCCGTTGCCGGCCAGCGCTGTGGCCTGATCGCCATCGTCGGCAAACCCAACGTTGGCAAATCGACCTTGCTCAACGCCCTGGTCGGCCAGAAAATCAGCATCACTTCCAGCAAGGCGCAAACCACGCGGCACCGCATTACCGGTATCCACAGCCAGGGCGCAAGCCAGTTTGTGTTTGTCGATACGCCAGGATTTCAGACCCGCCACCAGAACGCACTGAACCGTTCGCTCAACAAGACGGTGCTCGGCGCGGTGGGCGATGTGGACCTGATTCTGTTTGTCGTGGAGGCCGGCATGTTCAACCAGGCCGATGCCAAGGTGCTGGACCTTTTGAGCAAGGATATTCCCACTCTGCTGGTGGCCAACAAGCTCGATCAAGTGACACGCCGGGCCGACATTGCGCCCTGGTTGCAGGAGATGCAACAGCGCCGCGCCTTTGCCGAGTTTGTCCCGATGTCGGCCAAGAACGCCAAGGACATTCAACGTCTGCTGGGCATTTGCGAGCGTTTCCTGCCGGAGCAGGCCTGGTGGTACGCTGAAGACGAGTTGACCGACCGCAGCGAGAAATTTCTGGCCAGCGAGACCGTGCGCGAAAAGCTGTTCCGCCTGACCGGGGACGAATTGCCGTACACCTCCACCGTGGTGATCGACAAATTCGAGGAAGAGCCGGGCCGTGGCAAGCAAAAACGGCTGCTCAAGATCGCCGCCACCATCGTGGTCGAGCGCGACACCCACAAAGCGATGGTGATCGGCGACAAGGGCGAGCGCATCAAGCGCATTGGCACCGAAACCCGGGTCGAGCTGGAAAGACTGCTGGACGCCAAGGTTTTCATCGAGTTGTGGGTCAAGGTACGCTCCGGCTGGGCCGACGACGAAGCGCGGGTACGCAGCTTTGGTTACCAGTAAGCGCATCTCTGACGAACCCGCTTACGTCCTGCACCGCTACGACTGGAGCGAGTCGAGCCTGATCCTGGAAGTGTTCACGCGCCACCACGGCCGCATTGCGCTGGTGGCCAAGGGCGCCAAGCGGCCCAGTTCCAGTTTTCGCCCGATTCTGCTGCCGCTGCAACCACTGCACCTGTCTTTTGGGGGTGATGCCGAGATTCGTACCCTCAAAGGCGCGGAGTGGCAGGGCGGTCATGTGATGCCCAGCGGCGAAGCGCTGATGTCGGGCTACTATCTGAACGAGCTGTTGCTGACCCTGCTGGCGCGCGATGATCCGCACCCGCGGCTGTTCGACGTGTATGCCAATGTGGTGCAGGTGATTGCCTCCGAGCATGGTGAGGCCCTACAGTCCGCGCTGCGTGCTTTCGAGTTGCTGCTGCTGCGCGAGATTGGCTTGCTGCCCCTGCTGGACGCCCAGACCATGACCCTGCTGGCGCTGGACCAGCAGGCGCGCTACAGCCTGGTGCCCGAGGGCGGCTTGCGCCAAACCAATCCGGCGGACCGCTCCAGCCTCAGCGGCGCCCAGTGGGTGGCGCTGCAACAATCGCTGCTCAACACCGCGCCCTTCACTGCCACCTTGCGCGCTTGCTCGGAAGTGATGGCCGAACTCAAGCCCCAATTGCGCACGCTGCTGAATTACCATTGCGGGGTGACAAACTTGCGTACCCGGCAAATGATGATTGACCTGCAATCTCTATGAATACAACCGCCCTCTCTGTGAACCTCAATAAAGTGGCGCTGGTGCGCAACACGCGCCATCTGGGTATTCCCAGCGTCACCCGTGCCGCTACTTTGTGCCTGCAGGCCGGGGCTCACGGCATCACGGTGCACCCGCGCCCGGATGAGCGCCATATCCGCGCCGGTGACGTGCGCGACCTGGCCGCATTGCTGCAAGCCTGGCCCGAGCGCGAGTTCAATGTCGAGGGCAACCCCATGCACAATCTGATTGACTGCGTGCGCGACCTGCGGGCACGCCAGCTGCCGGTACACCAGGTCACTTTCGTGCCCGACAGCGAGGGCCAGTTCACCAGCGACCATGGCTGGAATTTTCCGGCCGATGCCGATCGCCTGCGCCCGCTGATTGCGCAGGCCAAGCAACTGGGCCTGCGCGTCAGCCTGTTCATGGATGCCGACCCGCAGGCCATGGCGGCGGCCAAGGCGGTCGGCGCCGACCGCGTCGAGCTCTATACCGAACCCTATGCCGCTGCCTGGGGCAGCGCCCAGCAACCGGTCCAACTGGCACGCTTTGCCGCCGCCGCGCAAGCGGCGCTGGACGCCGGTCTGGGGGTCAATGCCGGCCACGACCTGAACCGCGACAACCTGGCGGAGTTCATCCGACAGGTACCGGGTGTCGCCGAAGTCTCGATCGGCCACGCCCTGATCGCCGACGCGCTGGAGCTGGGCTACAGCGCCACGGTGCAAGACTACCTGCGCTGCATTCATGAAGGGCAGTCGTGCCGGACCTGAATCGGGGCCGCCAGCGCATTCCATGATCTACGGCATCGGTACCGACATCTGCGACGTGCGCCGCATTCGTGCCAGTCTGGCGCGACACGGCGAGCGCTTCGCGGCCAAGATCCTGAGCGAGGCCGAATTCGCCACCTGGACTGCCCGCAGCGCGCGTTGGCCCGAGCGTGGCGTGCGCTACCTGGCGACCCGCTTCAGCGCCAAGGAGGCGTTCAGCAAGGCGATTGGCCTTGGCATGCGCCAGCCCATGAGCTGGCGCCTGTGCGAGATTGGCAATCTGGCCAGCGGCAAACCGGTCATCGTGTTGCATGGTGCACTCAAAGAATGGTTTGAATCCCGTGGCCTGACCGCACTGGTCAGCGTGACCGACGAAACCGATTACGCCGCCAGTTTCTGCGTGGTGGAGACCATGGGCAGTGGCTCCAGCGTCCAGCAAAGCAGCGCAGCAAGTTTTTGACGACATCCCCTTGAGCTCCTATCGAGACTTCCATGACACAACACGCGCCCCTCATCATCGACATCGCCGCCCTCAGCCTGAGCAAAATCGACCGCCAGCGCCTCAAGCACCCCCTGGTGGGCGGCGTCATCCTGTTTGCCCGCAACTGGCAGGATCGCGCGCAACTGACGCAACTCTGCCGCGACATCAAGAAGCTACGGCACGACCTGCTGATTTGCGTTGACCACGAAGGCGGTCGGGTGCAGCGCTTCAAGACCGACGGCTTCACCCATCTGCCGCCGATGCGGGCTCTGGGTGAAAGCTGGCTGCACGATGGCAAAGGCGCTGCCGGCAGTGCCGCCCTGGAGGCCTGCAACATGGCCACCGCCTGCGGTTTTGTGCTGGGGGCCGAGCTGCGGGCTTGCGGTGTCGATTTGAGCTTCACCCCGGTGCTCGATCTCGATTACGCTGCCAGCGGCGTCATCGGTGACCGCTCCTTTGGCCGCGACCCGCGCGTCGTCAGCCTGCTGGCCAAGAGCTTGATGCAGGGTCTGCTGCAAAGCGGCATGGCCAATTGCGGCAAACACTTTCCGGGTCACGGCTTCGTCAAAGCCGATTCGCACACCGATATTCCGGTCGACCGGCGCAGCCTGAAAGCCATTTTGGCCGATGATGCCGCGCCCTATGGCTGGCTCAACACCACCTTGTGCAGCGTCATGCCGGCGCACGTGATCTACCCCAAGGTTGACGCTCGGCCGGCCGGTTTTTCGTCCAGATGGTTGAACGACATCCTGCGCGGCCAGCTTGGTTTCGGCGGTGCCATTTTCAGCGACGACCTGTCGATGGCTGGTGCACGGTCGATCGACGGACAGCAACTCAGCTACACGCAGGCGGCGGCAATGGCGTTGAGCGCCGGCTGCGACATGGTGTTGCTGTGCAATCAGACCCTGGCCAGCAGCGAGGGCGGTGGCCATGCCGTGGACGCGCTGATCGACGGCCTGACCGAGGCCCAGCTGAAAGGCCAGTGGCAGCCTCAGGAAGCCAGCGAAGAGCGCCGTCGCGCGTTGCTGCCGCGTATTCAGGCACCGCACTGGGATGCCCTGATGGTGCAACCGGACTACATGCACGCGCTCGATCTGGTGCCCTGATCCGACACTGGGTGCTGTCAGCTGTATGAAATACAGACCTGCAAGCAGTGGCCTGGTCTACTCCACCGAGAGTGGACGCATGTGTCCGCGCTGCCGCCAGCCGGTGGCCGCTTGCCGTTGCAGCGCCATCCCGGCCGGTCCAGCGTCGGACGGCGTGGTGCGGGTATCGATCGAGACCAAGGGCCGCGCCGGCAAGGGCGTGACCCTGGTGCGGGGTGTGGCGCTGGAGGCGCAGGCCCTGGCGGCCCTGGGCAAGCAACTCAAGGCCGCCTGCGGTGCCGGCGGCACGGTGAAAGACGGTGTGATTGAAGTCCAGGGCGATCACCGTGACCGTGTTATCGAGGTGCTGAAAATACAGGGCTTCGTCGTCAAGCGCGCCGGTGGCTGAGCGGCGACGGCGCGACCGCCACTGGCGCCAGGCCAGTCGCCGCCATCCGTATCGATATGGCCAGATGAGTCTTGCCTTTGGCCGCGTCCATCGTCAAAATGCCGACATGAACCGCCGCCTCCGTAGCCGACTCGCCATTCTTGCGCTATCGACACTGCTCGCGCTTGCCGGATGCACGACGGCACCCTCGATGCGCGGCGGTCCCGTGTCGATCGATGCGGCCATCATTCCGTCACGACTCTCTCCCGAGCAGGCGATGGACATCACAATGTATGCGGTGGGTCTTGTCGGTACCCCCTATCGATATGGGGGCAACACACCCGACTCAGGGTTTGACTGCAGCGGTTTGATCGGCTACGTCTACCAATCCAGGGCCGGGTTGGCGCCACCTCGTACCGTCTCACGAATGCAGGGTTGGGGTCTGCCCGTCAGTACTGAAAACGTGCGCTCCGGTGACCTGGTTCTGTTTGCCCAACAAGATGAAGTGACCCATGCCGGCATTTATGTTGGCAGTGGCCGTTTCGTTCATGCCCCCTCAACGGGCGGCGAAGTTCGGCTGGACCAGTTGAACTCAAAATATTGGGCCAGTCAGCAAGTGGCTTTCCGGCGACCTTGATGTCGTGATCAGCAGGCTTGCTGGCACATCGGACCGCAGAGATGCAGCCCTATCGGTCAGCCGAGGAACAAGACCGTCCAACAGGCAGTTGTCAGAGCATTTGATAGCGGGCCACGCCAGCCTCGTCAAGCTCACGTCGCACCTCGCCACGATGCAGCAGATAGTTCAGGCAGGCCAGACTCTCACCGGTGGCCAGGTGCAGCAGGCCGTCGTCGGTCGGGTCGATGCTGCGGCCAAACAGGGCCGCAAACACGTCGACGGCGCGCCTGGGTTCTCTCAGCGTCTTGCGCAAGCGCTCCAGTGTGCGCTGCTGCGACGTGGCCAGATAGTCCAGCCGGGCGTGCAAGCCGCGAAAGCAGTCGTTGTGCGATGGCAAGACCAGCACATCATCAGGCACCTCACGTTTGAGCTTGGCCAGGGACGCCAGCCATTCCTGCATCGGGTCGGCGTCGGGCTCGGTCGGGTGGACCGACACGTTGGAAGAGATGCGCGGTAAAACCTGATCGCCCGAAACAAGCAACTTCAGGTCGGCGCAATACAGGCAGGCGTGCTCCGGCGAATGGCCGGTGCCGACAATGACGCGCCAGCTATGGGCGCCAATCCTGATTTCTTCGCCATCCTTGATGCGGCGATAGCTTTCCGGCAAGGCGTGAATATATTTGCCAAAGTTGCCGAAGCGGGTCTGGTATTTTTCGATGGCCTCACTGCTCCAACCGGCCTTGCGGTAGAACATGACGCCATCCTCTGGCGCCGGGCGGCCGGTGTCGGCCGTCAGCACGCGGCAGTTCAGGTATTCCAGTTGCGTCATCCACAGACGGCAATTGAATTTGCGCGTCAACCAGCCCGCCATGCCGATATGGTCCGGGTGCATGTGGGTAGCCAAGATTCTGGTCAGTGGACGTTGCTCTGTCGTGCTGGAAAATATCTGCCGCCATGCCGCCAGGGTTTCGTCGGTTCTGATGCCGGTGTCAACCACGGCCCAGCCGTCGTCATCTTCAAGACCCCAGACATTGATGTGATTGAGCACAAAGGGAAGGGGCATGCGTATCCAGACCACACCGGGCGCAACCTCAATCACTTGGCCCATTCCGGGCGGCGCAGCGAACGGATAGATGAGTGCTGGTTTTTCCAGTCTCTCTCTTGGAAGCGGTGTTTCGGTCATGTTTTGCAGCCTTCGCAGGAATCGGTCAGGAACATGATAGTGCTTCCCCGGACTGGTCAGCGATGGCGCGTCGAACGGGGACTGCCGCCGCAGGCAACGGGCTGTGGCCTGCCTGGCGCGGCTGGCAGTCCGACCTGCGGAAAAGCGCCCTTGGCGGACGGTCGCGATTGGAGTGAAGCTGCCGTACGTCGACACCATTGCGAATGACGAAGCAGTCGGTCTCCATCAGCGACAACGGCGAGCGGATCAGGCTGCAGCCGCTGCCCCCCAATAGTGATAGGAGAGTATCTTCGGTCCGGGAATGTAGCGTGACTGCGCATTGGGCTTGAATCCAGCTTCCTCGAGCAGTGACGGTATATCGCGGTTGAGCATGCAGCCTCCTGCCACCTTCTTCCAATAGGGCTGTAGACGGGTTTGCCACTTCAAAACGTTTTCGTCGGGGGCCTTGCCGTGTTCAGAAAACAGCAGCCTCCCGCCAGGCTTCAAGGCCCTTCTCATTTCTTTGAGTGCGGCGATGGGGTCTGGAATCGTGCACAGCGTGTAGGTGCAAACGACGGTGTCGAAGCTGGCATCCTCCACCGGTATCCGTTCCGCCGAAAGCCCGATGACTTCGACGTGGAGCCCGGCCTGCCGGCTGCGCTTGAGGGCCAGTCTGTGCATTCGCAATGCCGGATCGACACCTACAATCATTTTGACCAGCGCCCGGTCGTAGAAGGGCATGTTCAGACCTGTTCCGATACCGATCTCGAGCACGCGGCCGTGGGCTTGCGGAATCACCTTCATGCGCTGTTTGCGCAGGGGCGAAACGCTGCAAGAAAGATCTATCAGGTAAGGAAGCAGATTTCGCTCGTACCAAGTATCGGACATCTGACCCTCTGCAGACTTGTGACTTCTCAAGTCAAATCGAGACCGCATATCTGCCAATAAGCAACCATTGCGCGATGGTGAAAAGGGACGTTTGACAGACAGCGGGTTGAGTCGTGATTATCGGCGTTACAGCGGCTACCGGTGTCGACTACTTTGTAGGAACGGGTGTTGCCAGAACGTTTGCCGCAATGGCGTAGCGTTTGAGAAAGGCCATGATCCGATCTGGGTCGTAGTCCTCATCGGCTTCTTTTTCCGTTTCGGTTTCGAGTCCTTGAACACCTTGGGCGTGCAGCAGTCTTCCGGCTCCGTCGAGTACCAGCAAGTACGGGTAGCCTCGAATCTTGGGCCACCTGGAGAGGACGGCCGTGTTCTTGTTGTCGTTTGAATAGTTCACTTTGACCCACACGTAGTGGGTGTCAATAAACGACTTGATTTGCGGCCGCGAGGCAACGAATCGGTCAAGCATGCGGCACCACCTGCACCACTCTCCCCCCACGTCGACCAATACGCGCTTGCCCGTGGCGGTTGCCAAGTTTTGGGCAGTCATCACATCCTTCGCCGCATCCCGGCTGGGGTCAAATTTAGTGGGGAGATCTTGCGCCGCAACCAGCGCTGATAGCAGGGCCAACAGAAGGCTGGTCAATGCGCGGGATAGGATATTCATGGCGGCTCATGCGGGGTGTCTGGGAAGGATTCTCGGCCGTGTGTGGAGTCTGTGAAGCGTGCCAAGTGCATCGGAGTTGATCTGGCACAACCGATGCTCATTTGCAGCGACTGGATGAGCAGCGCCGGTTCGAGTTGATGGCATTGCACGGAATCACCCAAGCAGCGCAAGTTGGCAGCCACCTGCGGCCTGCATCCAGGCTTGCAGATGCGCTCAAGGGTTTGAACTCGACTGGCAAGATCGAGGTGCTGCAAAGCATCGTCAGTCAGATCACGGCGCATCCGGATCGGATATCTGGAAAACGCTCTCTTGAGGATAGGGGTACCAGGCTGTGGCCCGCGTGGTGCAGGGCTTGGCCAAAAAAAGAACCCTTCGCGGGGAAGGGCTCAGACTGGTTGGCGGAGAGACAGGGATTCGAACCCTGGATACGTTTGACCGTATACTGGATTTCGAGTCCAGCGCATTCGACCACTCTGCCATCTCTCCGGTGTCAAACAGGTGAAATTATACCAGCCGACCGACCCGCGTCGGGCCGCCTGACGTCGTGCGACAAGGTCTGAAGGCACTGTAAAGAAAACTCGTATGGGGGAGAACAAGCGATGAGTCGAATGTTGCGCGCCGGTCTGTATTTCCTGCTCTTTACCTTGCCGCTGTGGGCGGCAGCGCAGTCGTTGCCCATGCGCTTGCCCGAGGGTGTTGTACCACTGTCGTACCGGCTGGCCTTGACGCTCGATCCGGCGCGGCCCGCGCACAGCGGCAAGGTGTCGATTGCGCTGGACATCAAGGTCTCGACCCGCACCATCCGCTTGAACGCCAGCGACATTGTGGTGACTTCCGCGGTGCTGAAGAGGGCTGGCAAGACCTACGCCGCCAGGGTCAAGGTGGCCAACGAGAACTTACTCGATCTGGTGTTTGCCGCGCCGGTGCCGGTCGGGCCGGGCGAGTTGACGCTGGCGTTCCGGGGCCGCCTCGATGACAAGGGTAGCCAGGGTTTGTTCCGGCAAAAAGAGGGCGCCGACTGGTACGCCTTCACCCAGTTTGAAGCGACCGATGCACGCGGCGCCTTTCCGGTGTTCGACGAGCCGGGCTGGAAAGTGCCGTGGACCCTGTCCTTGACCATTCCGGCAAAGTTGACAGCCGTCGCCAACACCGCGGTGGCGAGGGAAGTGGCGCTGGCCCATGGCCTGAAACGGGTTGAATTCCTGACCACGCCGCCCTTGCCCAGCTACTTGGTGGCGTTCGGCGTCGGGCCGTTCGACATCCTGGACGGTGGTCGGGTCGGCACCACGCCGCTGCGCTTCATCACGCCGCGCGGACGCGCTTCCGAGGCACGCTACGCCGCCAGCATGACGCCGCCGATCCTGGCCAAGCTGGAGGCCTACTTCGGCATCGGTTATCCCTATGGCAAGCTCGACGTCATGGCGCTGCCGATCACGCTCAATTTCGGCGCCATGGAAAACCCTGGCCTGGTGACTTTTGCCGCGCGCTTCCTGCTCGCCAAGGAAGCGGAGGAAAGCGCCAATTTCAAACGCAGCTTTGTCGAAATACAGGCGCATGAATTGGCCCATCAGTGGTTTGGCGACTACGTCACCATGGCCTGGTGGGATGACCTCTGGCTCAACGAGTCGTTTGCCTCCTGGATGGGCGACAAGATCACGGCCCAGGTGATGCCCGAGTGGCGTTTCGAGACCGGCACGCAAGAGGCCAGGGCCGAGGCCATGGCGGCTGATCGACTGCTGTCGGCGCGGCGTATCCAGCAGCCGGTGAACGACCCCGAGTCGCTGGAGAGTGCTTTTGACAGCATCACTTACAGCAAGGGGCAAGCCACTCTGGCGATGTTTGAAAACTGGCTGGGGGACTATCCATTCCAGGCCGGCGTGCAGCGTTACATGGCCCGCCACGCCTGGGGCAGCGCCACCGGCGACGACTTTGTTGCGGCGCTGGCCGCCGGTCAGCCGGAACTCGCGGCGGCCTTCCGGAGTTTTACCGGGCAGCCCGGCATCCCACGCTTGAACGTCACCCTGGTATGCGAGGGCAAGCCGTTGCTGAGACTTTCGCAATCGCGCTTTTTGCCCAGCGGCTCGGCGGCGCCGTCTGGAGCGCTGTGGCAGATCCCCGTGACGGTGCGCACCCCGGCGGGGCGGACACGCATCCTGCTCAAGGAGGCCACCGGCAGCCTGCCCTTGCCCGACACCGCCTGCCCGGCCTGGGTCGAGGCCAACGCCGATGGCGTGGGCTATTACCGTCCGGTCTATGGCCCGGGACAGTTGCTCAAACTCATGATGGATGCCGATCTGAGCGTCAGCGAAATTCTGGCCGATCTGGACGATGCGCAAGCCCTGACCGAGTCCGGCGATCTGCCGGTGGCCGATGCCCTGGCGTTGGCGCTGCGCTATACCGGTCATGCACGCCGCGAGGTGCTGGAGGCGGCGCTGGGCATCATCGCCAAGATGGAACCCCTGATTGCGCCTGACCAGCGTGCCGCCTATGCCGCGCTATGGCAGCGTGCTTTTGGCGAACGGGCGCATGCATTGGGCTTGACCGGAAAGAGCAACGACTCGGACGATGACCGCCTGATCCGGTCCCGCTGGCTGGGGCGCCTGGTCGATGCCGGGCAGGATGGCAGCTTGCGCGCGCAAGCGCGCGAACTGACGCAGGCCTGGCTGAAGGACCGCGGCGCGCTGGAGGTGGCCAGCCGCGGCCTGGTGTTGCGCAGCGCGGCCATCGATGGCGACCGTGCACTATTTGATGCCTTGGTGCAGGCCGCCCGAGCCAGCAAAGATCGATCCGAGCGGCGCGACATCTATGGCGCGCTGGCCCGCTTTGCGGCACCCGAGTTGGCGTTGGCGGCGCATCAGTTGTGGCTGTCGCCGCAGCACGACATTCGCGAGCTGTTGCCGGCGGGTCGGGGGCAGCAGGGCGGCGCGGCGCTACGCGAGGGCTTGTTGGCCTTCGTCAGCGCCAATTTCGACGCCATTGCAGCGCGCTTGCCCAAGGAGTCGGTGGGCCGTTTTCCGAACTATTTTGCCGACTTCTGCGCAGCCGACAAGGCGCTGGCCGTGGAGCAGTTCTTCGCCCCCCGGCTGGGCTCCTTCCCGGGCGGCAGTAACAGCCTGGCGCAGGCACTGGAGAGCATCCGCTTGTGCGCGGTCTACCGCGACACACAGCGCGACAGCTTGGCCGGCTTTTTAACGCAGCGCTGAAGCGCTGACGTCCGGCGGCTACGTGCTGGCCGCCAGCTGCTGCAAGGCGGTCTGGACGTCGTCTTCGCTGACGCCGGCCACCTCTTGCAACGCGGGCTTGAGCCCGCCTAGCGCCGGGACGCCCTGCTCGCGCAGCTGCGCCATGGCGCCGGCAGCGTCCTGGGGTGAATCGAAACCGGCACTTTGCAGCAGCAGGCGGCCGCCCGGCTCCAGCAGCTTGAAATAAAACTTGCCATCGCGCTCGCGGTATTGCTTGAAGGCCGGCAGCGCCGCCTTGCTGGTCTTGGCCGCCTTGGTCACCGTCGTCGAAGCGCGCAGATCGCGCAGGCCGACGGCGCGGCGCAACTCGGCCGTGAAGGGCTTGGCCAGTAGGCGCGCCTTGTCGGCACCGGCCAGCAGGATCTCTTCCATCTTGGCGGGCGCCGCCATCAGCGCCGTGTAGTGCTCGCGCATGGGCGCTATTTCGCGGTCTATGCGTTCAAACAGCAGTTGTTTGGCATCGGCCCAGCCAATACCGTCGGCATAGGCTTGCCGCAAGGCGGCGGTTTCCTCGGCGCTGGCAAAAGCCTGGTAGATCTGGAACAGGGCCGAGCCTTCGGTTTCCTTGGCCTCGCCGGGTGCCCGCGAGTCGGTCAGCACGCCGGCGATCAGCTTGCGCAATTGCGCACGGGGCGCAAACAGCGGAATGTGGTTGTCGTAGCTCTTGCTCATCTTGCGGCCGTCAAGCCCCGGCAGGGTGGCCACATTTTCTTCGATGGCGGCTTCCGGCAAAGTGAAGTGTTCGCCATAAAGATGGTTGAAGCGCTGCGCGATGTCGCGCGCCATCTCGATGTGCTGCACCTGGTCGCGTCCCACCGGCACGTGGTGCGCGTTGAACATCAAAATGTCGGCCGCCATCAGCACCGGGTACATGAACAGGCCGGCACTGACGTTGGCATCCGGTTCCTGCTGCGCCGCCGTGTTCTGGTCCACCGCCGCCTTGTAGGCGTGAGCCCGGTTGAGCAAGCCCTTGGAAGTCACGCAGGTCAACAACCAGGTCAGCTCGGTAATTTCCGGAATATCCGATTGGCGGTAGAAGGTGACGCGCTCCGGGTCGAGTCCGGCGGCCAGCCAGCTGGCGGCAATTTCCAGTGTCGAACGCTGGATGCGCGCCGGCTCGTCGACCTTGATCAGCGCGTGGTAGTCCGCCAGAAAATAAAAACTCTCCACCTCCGGACGCCGGCTGGCCTGCACCGAGGGTCGGATGGAGCCTACGTAGTTGCCCAGATGGGGAGTGCCGGACGGGGTGATGCCGGTCAGAAAACGCTTGCAATTCATGGAGAAAAAAACTTTGCGAGTGATGCGTGAGTGCTAGCCAAAAAGCATGGCAACAGGGGTCAATAAAATGTCCAGCAAGCCATAGGTCAGCGCCATCAGGGGGCGCATCCACAAGCTGCTGACGACGCCCGCGATGACCAGACCCATGACGATGAAGAAGCCCCAGGGCTCGACGCGGGAAACAAATTCGGCCTGCCGGTGCGGCAACAGACCGACCAGAATGCGGCCGCCGTCCAGCGGCGGCAAGGGAAACAGGTTGAAGGCGAACATCACCACGTTGACCAGCACACCCCCCTGCGCCATCTGGAGGAAGAAGGGTTCTGCCACGCCGCTCCCCTTGAGCACAAACAGCAGCACGCCCCACAGCAAGGCCTGGATGAAATTGGCGGCCGGTCCGGCCAGCGCCACCCAGATCATGTCGCGTTTCGGGTTGCGCAGGTTGCCGAAGCGTATCGGCACCGGCTTGGCATAGCCGAACAGGAAAGCGCCGGAGGTGGCAAAGTACAGCAGCAGCGGCATCAGAATGGTGCCCATCGGGTCAATGTGCTTGAGCGGGTTGAGGGTGACGCGCCCCAGCACGTAGGCCGTGTTGTCGCCGAAATGCCGTGCCACGTAACCGTGCGCGGCCTCGTGCACGGTAATGGCGAACAGTACCGGCAAGGCATAAAGGGCAATGGTTTGAATCAGGTGTGCAATGTCCATCAGGCTATTGTCTCAGAGGGTTGAAAGCCCCAGGGCGGCCAGGGCACCGCGCCCTTGGCGAATCACCACCGGTTCGTCGCCGCTCAGGTCCACCACGGTGGTCGGTTCCCGGGCACAGGCGCCGGCGTCGATGACGGCGGCAATCTGGTTTTTGTAGCGTGCCAGAATGATTTGCGCGTCATTCAGCGGCTCGGTTTCGCCCGGCGCTATCAAAGTGGTCGCCAGCAGGGGCCCGTGGTGCAGCGCCAGCAGTGCCTGCAACACCTTGTGCTCCGGGACCCGCATGCCGATGGTGCGCCGGGCCGGGTGGCTGACGCGCCGCGGCACTTCCTTGCTGGCCTCCAGAATGAAGGTGTAAGGGCCTGGCGTGGCGGACTTGATGAGCCGATACTGCCAGTTGTCGACCCGCGCGTAGTTGGCCAGTTCGCTCAGGTCGCGGCACAACAGGGACAACTGGTGTTTGTCGTCGATGCCGCGGATGCGGCGCAACTTGTCGACCGCCGTCTTGTCGTCCAGATGGCACACCAGGGCGTAACTGGAGTCGGTCGGTACCGCCAGGATGTCGCCTTTTTCCAGCAAGGCGACGGCTTGCTTGAGCAGGCGCGTTTGCGGGTTGTCGGGGTGGACTTCAAAGAACTGGGCCATGGCCGTATTGTCGGCGAATCCGGGGCGCTCAGCGGCCGGTCGAGTCCGTCCCGGCACGCATGGGCTTGGCCACTTGATGCGCCGGCAGCAGGGCGTTGCCAACGCCGCTGGCCGCAATCACGGCAATGCCCAGCCAGGCCAGTGCGTCCGGCACATGGCTGAAGAACAGCCAGCCCGACAACGTGGCAAAAGCGATCTGGCTGTAGAGGTAAGGTGTCAGCACCGGTGCCGATGCCCGCATGAAGGCCCGGATCAGCATCAGGTGGCCAAAAGTCCCCAGGAAGCCGACCAGCGCAAACCAGGGCCAATGCGCCCACAAGGCGGTCCAGCTCCAGCTGAACAGCACAATCGGGCTCATCGCCAGCATGCCCACCAGGCCGGTGTAGAAGTGGGTGGTATAGGGGTTTTCTTCAGCGCTCAAGCGGCTGGTGAGGACCTGAAACCAGGCATAGGTGGTGACCAGCAAGACCGGAAACAGCAGGGCCCAGGTGAACACCTGGCCGCCCGGACGCACCACCAGCAGGACGCCGCCCAGTCCGGTCGCCATCAGCAGCCAGCGTTGCTGCGAGACGTGATTTTTCAGGACCCAGGCGGCCAGCCCCGTGGCCACCAGCGGCGACAACATCACCATGGCGGTGAACTCGCCCACCGGCAGGTATTGCAGACCAAAAAACGAACAGGCGCTGGTGATCAGCAGCAACACCCCGCGCAGCGTCTGAAAGCGCGGATTGGGGGTTCTCAGCAGACCGATTTTTTGCACCGGAAAGCGCAGGACAAAGGTCAATACCGCCTGAAACGCATAGCGAAACCACAACAGCATCAGTACCGGTGCCAGCGCCACGGCGTATTTGGTGGCGGTGTCGAGCGCGGCAAAAGCCAGCGTGGCCAGCACAATGAGCAAAATGCCGCCGCCTTGGCGGCTACGCCAGAATGACATCGGAACTCAGTGCCCGACGGCAGCACTGGCCGCCGGGGTTGGCTGAGGCTGGTTCTGGATCCGGTCGGCCAGCAGTTCCCACACCGGCGTCAATTGCGCCGGCAGGGAGGGCAGGGTGCCGAGTTCGGTGTGGCTCTCGTCGGGGCTGTGAAAGTCGCTGCCGCGGGAGGCCGCCAGGCCGAACTCGCGGGCCGTGTCGGCGTAGCTGAGGTACTCGGCGGCGCTGTGGCTGCCGGTCACCACCTCGACGCCTTCTCCGCCGTGGCTTTTGAACTCGGTGAACAGGGCAAATTCTTCGTTGGCGCTGAACTTGTAGCGCGCCGGGTGCGCCAGCACCGCCACGCCGCCGGCACCTTTGATCCAGCCCACCGCATCCTTCAGGCTGGCCCAGCGGTGTTCCACAAAGCCCGGCTTGCCTTCGGTCAGGTACTTGCGGAACACCTCATTGGTGTCGCGACAGACGCCGCGTTCCACCAGAAAACGGGCAAAGTGGGTGCGCGAGATCAAATCGTGGTTGCCGGCATACTTCAAAGCGCCTTCATAGGCGCCAAGGATTCCCACCCTGGCCAGTTGCTCCGACATGGCCATGGCGCGCTGCCCGCGGCCGCCCCGGGTCTGCACCAGTCCGCGCCGCAATACCGGGTCTTGCGGATCGAAACCCAGGCCCACGATGTGCACCGTCTGGTGAATGAAGGTGACTGAAATTTCGACGCCGCTGAGGTATTGCAGCCCGACCGCCTTGGCTGCCGCCAGGGCGCGCTGCTGGCCGCCTATTTCATCATGGTCGGTCAGAGCCCACAGCTCGACGCCATTGGCTTTGGCGCGGCTGGCAAGCGCTTCGGGTGTCAGGGTACCGTCGGAGACGGTGGAGTGGCAATGGAGGTCGGCGTTCAGGATGGGGGTCACTGGCTGATTTTAGACTTTTACGTTTTTCTGCTGACTGAAACGGGTCTTTATCTCACTTTCATCCCTCTTCTTTTCTTTTTGATTACTGCTATTTCTCTATTTTCCCCCCCCTATCCCCCCGCCCCTTTCCACCCCCGCCGGGGCGGAAAGGGGAGCCAACAGCCCCATTTGGCCGCGTCAGCAAACAAAAGAAGTACACGCGTCACCGCGCGCTGGGGACGGGTGAAGAACACTATTTGCGAGCGAATGTCCCCAAGCGGCTTCGGCGTCAACCGGATCGGGCCAATGGCAAAGCAGATTAAAAGTTACTGCTTCAAATGCCAACGGTCAAAACCTGAAAGAGGCACTTATAAACTTTAGACACGCAGCCACATGAGGCTCCCCTCTTCCGCCCGGCGGGGCGGGAGAGGGGCGGGGGGGTATGAGTGGGGAAAAAATAACGATTGGGCAAGAAGGAAGGCAGGAAGGAAGAGGAAAAATTGAACTACAACTCCGCCGCCTCAATCAAAAACCGCACCCGGCGCATCCCGTTCCAGGCATCGGCGTCGAGCCGGAAAGCCAGTTTCACGCGCGCCGGTAGCGGCTCGGTACGGCCAAACCAGATGCCGTCCACCGGCTGGCCCTGGTGCTTGAGTTTGAGCGCCAGGTGCTTCTCGCCGATCAGGCGCTGCGACACCACTTCCAACTCCTCGCTGAAGGTGGGCGGCGCAAAGCCCTGGCCCCATACCTCCTTGTGCAGCACGTCCACCAGTTCGACCCGGCGGTACTCGGTTTTCAGGGGGCCATCGGTGGCCAAGCGGCGCATCAGCGTGGCGGCGTCCAGCCACTCCTGCGCCACCCCACTCAGACCCTGCGCGAATACGGCAAAATTTTCGCTCGCAATGGTGCAGCCGGCGGCCATCGCGTGGCCACCAAAACGTAGCAGCACGCCGGGGTGGCGCTTGGCCACCAGGTCCAGCGCATCGCGCAGGTGAAAACCGGCAATCGAGCGCCCCGAGCCTTTCAGTTCGTGCTCGTGACCCGGTGCCCCGCTGCGGGCAAAGACGAAGGCCGGGCGGTGCAGCTTGTCCTTGATGCGCGACGCCACAATGCCCACCACGCCTTCATGAAAATCGGGATCGAAGACGCAGATCGCCGACGGCGGCTCCGTTTCCTCCTGAAACAGGGACTCGGCAATGGCCAGTGCCTGCTCCCGCATGCCGCCTTCGATCTCGCGCCGGTCGCGGTTGATGCCGTCCAGTGTTTGCGCCAGTTCGGCGGCCCGTGCGGCATCGTCGGTGAGCAGGCATTCGATGCCCAGCGTCATGTCCGACAGGCGCCCGGCGGCGTTGATGCGCGGCCCCAGCGCAAAGCCGAAGTCGAAGGTGGTGGCGGCCTTGGCCTGGCGCCCTGCAGCGACAAAAAGAGCAGCCAGTCCGACGGGCATGGCCAACTCGCGCACTCTCTTTAAACCTTGCGCGACCAGTCGGCGGTTGTTGGCGTCGAGCTTCACTACGTCGGCCACGGTGCCCAGCGCGACCAGTGGCAGCAGCGCATCCAGTTTGGGTTGTGTGGCTGCATCGAATTGGCCGCGTTGGCGCAGCTCCGCGCGCAGCGCCAGCAGCACATAAAACATGACGCCGACACCGGCGATGGACTTGCTCTCGAAGTTGCACAGCGGCTGGTTCGGGTTGACGATGACGTCGGCCTCGGGCAACCGGACCGCACCGTCCACGCTGGCCGGCAGGTGGTGATCCGTCACCAGCACCTGCAAGCCCAGAGCGCGCGCCGTCGCCACGCCGTCAAAGCTGGCGATGCCGTTGTCGACCGTGATCAGCACATCGGCGCCGCTGTTCTTGACGCGCTGCGAGATCGGTGGCGTCAGGCCGTAGCCATCGACCACGCGGTCCGGCACGATGTAGCTCAGGTGTTTGGCGCCCAGCAGACGCAGGCCGCGCAGGCCCACCGCGCAGGCGGTGGCGCCGTCGCAGTCGTAGTCGGCGACGATGCAGATTTTTTTGTCCAGGCCAATAGCGTCGGCCAGCAGCGTGGCGGCGGCGCGGTTGCCCAGCAAGGTGTCAGGCGCCAGCAGCCGGGCCAGGCCGGCGTCAAGCTCCTCGGCGCTGTTGACGCCGCGTGCCGCATAGAGCTGGGCCAGCAACGGGTGGACGCCGGCCTGCTCCAGCGCCCAGGCACTGCGCGGTGGAATGTCGCGGGTGATCAGCTTCATAGTTGTTCCAGCACGGTGGCTGCCGGCGCGTTGCCGAACAGCTGCTTCAGTCGTGTCAGCCGGCCCGTTTGCCTTGGCCCAAAGGTCTGCGCGTGGCGCTCGCCGCAAAGCGTCAACTGCACGCTGTCCCCTTGCGCCAGCGCCTTCAGCAGTGCGGCGCATTCGGTGGCATCGATCTGGCTCCAGGCTTGCGCCCAAGCCGCCCAGTCTTCGTTCAGGGCGGCCTCGCGCAAGCTGTTCGCCACCAGCGGCGCGGAGTCGGCCGGCTGGGGCGGCTGCGGCAGGGCACCGGTGCCGCTCAACCAGAACGAGTTGACCGGCACCGCGCCGCGTGCCGCGCGGGCATCATTGACCGGGTGGTTGTAGAGCAGCATCTGCATTTCGCTCTGCAAGCGCAGCAGTTTGGCGGCGCTGCCGGCCGGTGGCAGCCAGCCGGCCACCTGGTGCCCGGCCACGCGGTCCAGCGAAGCGCTGGCCAGCCCGTCGAACAGGTCGCCGTGGGCCAGCCAGGTGCTGGCTTGCTGGTAGTGCAGGCTGATGCCGTCCTCGGCAAAGTAGGGTTGCATGGCGGCCAGCAGCGCCTGCGACTCCGGCTCGGGAAAGTCCGGCAAGATGGCGCCGCTCATGACCACATGCTTGCTGCCGACTTGCCAGTGGCACGGCGTGATGAAGCCCCAGGCGCCGCCGGCGCTCCGGCTGTGCCTGGCATCCAATGCTGCCCAGGCAATCATGCCGTCGGCCACCGGCAGGCCCAGGGCGCGGGCCAGCGCACGCTCGTGCGGTGGCGACAGGCTGAACAGATCGCCCTGGTCCAGCGGCCCGCTCGCCAGGCGCGCCAGCAGTTTTTCAAGATGCGGCAGCTTGAGGCTGCGCAAGGCCATGGCGCAGCCCTCGGAACTGCAAAAGGCAAACGGAATCAGGAGGTGCATGGGCTGATTGTGCGGGATGCCACAATGGCGCCTGTTTCCAACCCTGGCGTTCATGCAAATTCCTTACGAACTTATTCTTGGCTGGCGCTATACGCGGGCCGGTCGGGCGACCCGGCGTAACGGGTTTATCTCGTTCATCTCGGGCGTTTCGATGCTGGGTATTGCGCTGGGCGTGGCGGCACTGATCATTGTGCTGTCGGTGATGAATGGTTTTCAGAAAGAGGTACGCGACCGCATGCTGGGCGTGGTTTCGCACATCGAGATTTTCGCGCCCAACGGCGCCGCCTTGCCGGATCTGGCACGCACGCTGGCTGAAGTGCGCGCCAATCCCGAGGTGCTGGGCGCCGCGCCTTTTATCGCCTCCCAGGCCTTGTTGGCAAGAGGCGAGGACATGAAGGGCACCATGGTCCGGGGCATTGACCCGGCGCTGGAGCCTAGCGTGACCGACCTCGCCGTCGAGCTGAAAGACTCCGCCTTGATGCGCCTGGTGCCGGGTGAGTTTGGCGTTGTGCTGGGTGGCGAGCTGGCGCGCTCTTTGGGCGTGCGCCGGGGCGACAAGGTGACGCTGGTGGCACCCAGCGGGCAGGTCACGCCGGCCGGCGTGGTGCCGCGCCTGAAACAGATGACGGTGGTTGGCACTTTCGAGTCCGGTCACTATGAATACGACTCGGCGCTGGTGCTGATGCACATGGACGATGCGGCCAGGATCTTCCGCCTAGAGGGACCGACCGGCGTGCGGGTCAAACTGAAAGACCTGCACCAGGCGCGCGAGGTCGGCGCGCAACTGGCACGCAGCCTCACCGGCGATCTGGTGGTGCGCGACTGGACGCGCCAGAACCGCACCTGGTTTGCCGCGGTGCAGGTGGAAAAACGCATGATGTTCATCATCCTGACGCTGATCGTGGCGGTGGCGGCGTTCAACCTGGTGTCTACGCTGGTGATGACGGTGACCGACAAGCGCGCCGACATTGCCATTCTGCGCACCCTGGGCGCCAGTCCGCACAGCATCATGGGCATCTTCGTGGTGCAGGGCGCCATGGTGGGCGTCATTGGCACCTTCGCCGGTTTGGCGCTGGGCCTGGGGGTGGCTTTCAATATCGACGTCATCGTGCCGGCGCTGGAGCAATTGTTTCATGCCAGCTTTTTGCCGAAAGACATTTACCTGATCAGCCGCATGCCCAGCGAGCCGCAGCAAGCCGACATCGTGCCGATTGCCATCATCTCGCTGGTGCTGGCGTTTCTGGCCACCCTGTACCCCAGCTGGCGCGCCAGTCAGGTGAACCCGGCGGAGGCGCTTAGGTATGAGTGATGTAGTACTCAGCGCTCGCGCGCTGACCAAGCGTTTTACCGAAGGTCGGCTGGATGTGACGGTGTTGCAAGGCGTCGATCTGGACGTGCGCGCCGGCGAGACGCTGGCCATTGTCGGTGCCTCGGGCTCCGGCAAAAGCACGCTGCTGCATCTGCTGGGCGGCCTGGACGCACCGACCAGCGGCGTGGTGCAACTCAACGGGCAAGACCTGGCCGGGCAGAGCGCTGCCGCGCAGGGCCGCCTGCGCAACCAGTACCTCGGTTTTGTTTACCAATTCCATCATCTGCTGCCTGAATTCAGCGCGCTGGACAACGTCGCCATGCCCCTATGGATTCGGCGCCAGGCGCGCCACGACGCGGCGCAAACCGCGGCACAGATGCTGACCAGTGTCGGGCTGCAAGATCGCTTGCAGCATCGCCCGGCCGAGCTCTCCGGCGGCGAGCGCCAGCGTGTGGCCATCGCCCGCGCCCTGGTGACGCGCCCGGCCTGCGTGCTGGCCGACGAGCCCACCGGCAACCTGGACCGCGGCAGCGCCAACGGCGTCTTCGAGTTGATGCTGGAACTGGCGCGCACGCAAGGCACTGCCTTCATCGTCGTCACCCATGACGAGACTTTGGCGGCGCGTTGCGGCCGGCAATTGCGGCTGGTGCAAGGTAAATTGTCGGCGCCGGATTGAGGCGTTGCGGCGCTTGGGTATCGAACGGGTTATGTTGAGGCCGAGTGCCCTGCGACAAGAGTGAGGTCCATTTCTCTTACCCAACGTATCTACCTGGAGAACAAAATGATAGAGATAGTTCTACGGTACAAGGTGATTTTTCTCCTGAGTTTCTGCCTGTGGGGCGATGCACATGCGACGGTTGTTCGAACTGACTCCGACCTGAATAGACAACGAAACGAGCAGAGCCCGATAAATGCAGGGGATTTGATATTCCTCACCAAGGAGCCGTCGAGGAAACAGAAACAGCTGGTGGAAACTGACGGTATCCGTACGAAGGGAGATGCGTTGGTCTTGGAGTCGGCGGTCGTCGACGTATTGCGATTTTGCGGTGGGCTATCTCTTTGGCAGTATTCAGGATACTACGAAAGAGTAATGAGCAGGGTTACAAAGCGTGGAGCTCAGGTTCTGGAATGGCCGCCAAAGCATGGGCGCGACAAAATCGTACCACTCTCGCCGATGCGTTACTCAGGCTGGAAGATTGTGTCGAACTCGGATTTGTCTGTTCGGGTGGACTATGGTGACATGGGAGTCAATGGTGGGCTCAAGTGGCCACCGATCGTTTCTTGGCGTATGGTTTTTCTGAGGGAAGATGGAATGTGGAAGTTTGACCGCTATGAGGAATAGTGGCTGTGAACGATTCGCACCTCGGGGCCAGGAGCGGGTACGACGGTGATTCCGGACCTCTGAACGGGGAGCACGCCCCACCCTAAAACACCAGGCCAAATGAAGCTCCCCTCTTTCGCCCGGCGGGGCGAGACAGGGGCGGGGGGTGTCACAGCCGTAGCGGCGCCAGGCAACAGCTTCAGCCCCCTGCGAAGTGACCAGAATCAACCCTCACAGTGGCAGGGACAACACGCGTTGAAGCATAGAATGGGCAGCGTGAGAGCCAGGTGCGCTTGGCCATCGAGACTCATGGTCCTGCACTTGAGAACAAAATGCGCAACCTCGATTTCCGCACACTGAGTTTTCTTGCCATGGTCAGCAGCTTGCTGCTGACGGCGGGCCTGCAACTGGTCCAGCGGACCAGCGCCAGGGCGCCCGGCCTGCGTGAGTGGACCTTGGGCCTGAGCGCCGCCGCCGTCGCTTATGCCCTGCTGGCCCTGCGCGGCATGGTTCCCGATCTGCTCTCCGGCGTTGCGGCGAATACGCTGCTGATCATGGGCGCGTCCTGGTTGTACCTGGGCAACCGGTGTTTCCGGGGGCGCAGGGATGCGTTCCCCTGGTACTGGGTGGTGGCCGCCGCCGCTGCCGCGCTACTGGGCTATTTCAGTTACGGGGCACCGAGCCTGCCGGCGCGCATCGCCACGCTGTCGGCGGCGCTGGCGGCAGTCATGTTGCCCAGCGCCGTCGTGCTGCTGCGTCCGGGAGACAGTGGCGACCGGCTGCTGCGCAGCTTCGTCGGCGCGGCGCTTCTCGTCAGCGCGCTGTTCCTGGGCGCGTGCGCCGTCATGATGTTTTTGCTTCCTTTGCCGGGGCTGGATTTGACGCTGGTGACGAGCGCCGTGCAGACGCTTTCCCTGGTCTTCGGGATCGGTCTGAACATCGTTCTTGGCGTCGCTCTGCCGCTGCTGGTGTCGGGGCGAATGCAGCACCAAATGGAAATCCTGGAGCGCGCCGTGAATAGCTCCAACGACGCCATATTTGTGCACGACCGCACGCTGCGTTTCATCTACGTCAACCAAACCGCCTGCCGCTCCCTGGGCTATAGCCGGGAGGAACTGCTGACCATGTACCCGCCCGACATCGACCCCGGCGTGACGCACCCGATGGCCCAGGAAATGAAGCAGGCTATGCTGGACAAACGCGTGGTCCACAAGTTCGAAACCAGGCATCGCAGCAAGGATGGACGCGTGTTTCCGGTCGAACTCAGCGGTTCCATGTTCGAATACGAAGGCGATATCTTTGGCGTTTCGATTGTCCGCGACATCAGCCAACGCAAGACCACCGAAGCGCAATTGCGCAAGCTCTCCCTGGCGGTGGAACAAAGCCCGGAGAACATCGTCATCACCGACGTCGATGCCAGGATTGAATATGTGAATGAAGCCTTTGTCCGGAACACGGGTTATAGCCGTGAAGAAGTCATTGGCCAGAACCCGCGCGTCCTGCAGTCGGGCAAGACTCTGCCGGAAACCTATGCCTCGCTATGGGATGCACTGGCCCATGAGAAACCCTGGAAGGGCGAGTTCCACAACCGGCGCAAGGACGGCATCGAATTCATCGAATCTGCCAGCGTGATGCCGATCCGTCAGCCCGATGGCGTCATCAGCCACTACCTGGCGGTAAAGGAGAACATCACCGAGAAGAAACATCTGGGGCAGGAATTGGAGCGCCACCAGCATCACCTTGAAGAGTTGGTGGTCAGCCGCACAGCGCAGTTGGCCGAGGCACGGGAACGCGCCGACGCCGCCAACCGGGCCAAGAGTGCCTTTCTGGCCAACATGAGCCACGAGATCCGTACGCCCATGAACGCCATCATCGGGCTCACCCATCTGCTGCGTCGTTCCGAGCCGACCCCGACACAGGTCGAACGACTGGCCCAGATAGATAGCGCCGCCAATCACCTGCTGTCAGTCATCAACGACATCCTGGATCTCTCCAAGATCGATTCCGGACGACTTGAACTGGAACAGTCGGACTTTCATTTGTCGAGCGTGCTGGACCATGTGCACTCCCTGGTCGCCGATCAAGCCAAAGCCAAGGGGCTGGCGATCATGGTGGACCCCGATGCGGTACCGATCTGGCTGCGCGGTGACCCGACGCGCTTGCGCCAGGCCCTGCTGAACTACGCCAGCAACGCCATCAAATTCACCGAAGCTGGCTCCGTTGTCTTGCGTGCCTGTCTGGTGGAAGACACAGGCGATGAAATTCATGTGCGCTTCGAGGTTCAGGACACCGGCATTGGTATTGAAGCGGAGCAACTTGGCAAGCTGTTCCAGGCTTTCGAGCAGGCCGATGTGTCGACCACGCGCCGCTACGGTGGTACCGGTTTGGGACTGGCCATCACACGCCGACTGGCCCTGCTGATGGGGGGCGACACCGGTGTCGCGAGCGAGCCGGGGCGTGGCAGCACGTTCTGGTTTACCGCCCGACTCGGGCGCGGTCACGGCGTCATGCCGTCCATCCCGGATGCCGGCACGGGCAACGCGGAAGCCGACTTGCGCCAGCATCACGCCGGTGCGCGCCTGCTGCTCGCGGAGGATAACGCGGTCAACCGGGAAGTGGCGCTGGAGCTGCTGCACGGGGTGGGCATGGCCGTGGATTGGGCCGCCAATGGCCGTGCAGCGCTGGACCAGGCGCGCGTCGCTGCCTACGACCTGATCCTGATGGATATGCAGATGCCCGAAATGGACGGCGTGACGGCCACCCGTGCCATTCGCGCCCTGCCGGGCTGGGCGACAACGCCCATTGTGGCCATGACGGCCAACGCCTTTGACGAGGACCGGCGCAAGTGCGAGGCGGCGGGCATGAACGATTTCATCGCCAAGCCAGTCGATCCGAAAACCCTCTTTGCCATTTTGTTGAAGTGGCTGCCGCCGGCGCAGCCGCAGCCGCAGCCGCCGGCCCGGCCAGCGACGATGCAGGCGTCGGCAGACAGTCATCCCTTGTGGCTGGATCGGCTGGCAGGCGTTGCCGGACTGGATTACCAGCTCGGGTTGCAAAGGTCCTTGGGCAATAGCCGAATCTATGCCAACGTGTTGAGCGTGTTCTGCGAGAGTCATGCGCCAGACGCAACACGCCTCGCCGCCAGTCTGGCCGCCCATGACCTGCTTGCCATTGGGCATCTGGCCCACGCGCTAAAGGGTTCGGCCGGCATGATTGGGGCCATGCGGGTATCGAAAATCGCCGACGCCATCCAGACGGCATGCAACCGGAACGAGGGACTGGAAGCGGTGGCCGGCCGGTGCGCCGATCTGATCAAGGAACTGCCTGCCCTGATCGACGGCATCCGCCAGGCCGGCGTGGTCGGAACGGCACCGCCCCTGGCCGGCGACAAGGCGCGCTGGTCCGCTTGAAGGCCGGCATCTGACCTCAGGTCTATTGCGTTTTCCGTAGGCTCAAGACGAAGCTTGTGACTCCGATGCTTTCGATCCGCGCAGCAGCGTCAGCGCCAGCAATGCGGATGCCACCATCAAAAACAGGCTCACGGCGTTCAGCACCGGCGTCGCGCCTTCGCGCATGCGGCCGTACATCATGACGGTCAGCGGCGCATCCGAGCCGACCAGCATCAAGGTGGTGTTGAAGTTCTCGAACGACATCAGGAACGAGATCGCGGCGGCGCCTATCAGGGCCGGTTGCAGGTAGGGCAGGGTGATGGTGGTGAAGACGGCGGCGCGCGAGGCGCCCAGGTTGTAGGCGGCGTCTTCCAGCGTGGCGTCGAAGCGCTTCAGGCACGCCGGGATGGTTACCTGGTAACGATGAAGTTGATCCCGGTTTGGTTACTTGCAACCGCTCTGAACGAGTAGGACGGGGGCGACGTGGCGGCGCCATTGCCGGCACCCCCATTCGCGGTTATGGTACCGGTCCAGCCGTTGGCAACGGTGCAGGAGTAGCCGGTGACGTTGCCTCCGTCGTAGCTCAAAGTACAGGAAGCACCGGTGCTGCCCGTCACTGTGGGCTTGGTCATGTTGGGATGGCCATCACCGGCCTGAATCGACCCCAGGATAGTTCGACTTGCCACGGCAGGGGTGCTGGGCTCTGGAGATGACTCAATCACCGCCGGCGAAGTGCTGCCGTCGGGCGTGGAGTCGTGGTGGACGTCGGAATCGTCGCTGTGGGCGTGCTCGCTTTCGTGGTCGCTTTCGCTTTCGTGGCCACTGGGCGCGGGTCCGTACCCGCCGCTCAACAGTACCAGATTGCCCGAGCTTGCAGGATCGGCATTGGTGATGCGGCTGTTCAACACCACCGTTTGCGTCACGCCATGCATATCGGCCCAGGTCACCTTTATCTCTACCGTCTTGTAGGCGGGGTTGGTGCTGGTTGTGACGGTCCATGCGCGTGTGAAGACCGCATTGCGCCCGCTAGCGGTATCGCTGCCATTGGTGATATCGGCGGAGTAGTTGGTGCAAGCGCTACAGGCCGCAATTTGCACAAATGATCGCAGCAACTCGAGTTTTTGCTGTCCAAGCAGGACTGCTTCGGTCCTTTGCTTGCTCTCGGTGCCGGACTGCAGCACAAAGACCTGAAACTTCGCCACGGCCAGCAGACCGCCAGACAGAATGATCAAAGACACCAGAATTTCGATCAGCGTAAATCCGCGTACTTTGGCAATGTTCTGCTTCATCATGGCCTCCTAAAAGTCTCGCCAACTGCCCATGATCCGGGACGACGTACCAATGCCAGGCGGATTTATTACACCCGCCCCGACAAGGGTGTTGATGATCGACTGGTCGTACTTGAAGGTGCCATTGCCAGCCAGTCCGGTGTCTCGACCAGAGGCTTCCAGGCCATTGATCGTGCTACCCCCGGCACCCACCTGGAAGTCGTTGCTTGCATAAATCATTCCATAGACGGTGACCCGCGCGGTGAGATGGAAATCCGCCGCCGCAATGATGATCACCGGGTGCGCCGCCGAGCCTATGGTCTGGCTGCTGCCCGTGATATTGACACTGGAGTTGCTGAGGTAAATGATGGCCGACACGCTGTTGTTGCCGGTGACCGCGTTCCACGCCGCCTGATTCGGGTTGCTGGCGGAGATCGTGGTCCCCCTGGCAATCATGTTGGCTTTGGTATCGCCAAAAAAAGTGTAAAAGAATTGCGCCTCGGTATCGGCCGAATAAGCGGGATAGTTAGAGACCAGGGTCCCTGAAATAGTGGCGCTTCCGCCCGAGCTGGCCTCATTCCCGGAAATGACGTTGCCTGTGACCGTGGTGTTACCCGTCACGGAAGTGTCGCGCTGCGAGTTCACCGCGCCAAAATTGGCGGGATCGTCATACACGTCCTGAATCAAGGTGCTGTGCACCGGGCAACTCGTCGCACAGGGGCTACAGCCATCGGCGCAACCTATGCTGGTAATTCTCAAGCGCTTGAAATCGCTGGCCGTGGGATTGGAAATACTGTAGGTGTAAGTCGTTTTCGAGGTCCCGGGCACGGTCTGGGCGTCCAGGGTCACGTTGAAACTGTTGGCGTCGACAAAATGATCGCCGTCACTGTCCTTGATGCAGGAAGTGCGGAAGATCGCCGTCGTCCCGCAAAAATTGGAGACGCTTACCTTGTCGTTCAGGGCCGCCAGTGCCGCTTCCAGCCCGCTCTGCGCGGCCTCAAAGGCTTGCGTGTGCAGATACTGATTGGCCGAGGATCGGATTTCCATGATAGCCTGCCGATTGGCGGTGAAACTGATGATGCTGAACAGCAGCAGAACAATCAGTGTCAAGCCCAGCGTTGCCACGCCGCGCTGGCGGTGAAACGGTTTTGGCTCAGGAATACAGATCATTTCTAACCCGCACTGTTTCTGTTAGCGTTTGCACGACACTGGCATCACTCTTTGACTGGCCGGTCAAAGTGATGGTGATATCCCGGACCGTTACCCGCGGATTGTTGACTGCCGCCGTCGATGTGGCGGCAAAAGTCAGGGCGGTAATGGTCACCGAGTTGGCATCCGTGAGGGCCTGCCATTCGGCCGATGCGCCGCAGCCATAGCTTACGCTGCCGCTGCGCATCTTTACCGCGCCACCGTCCAGCAGAAAACCAAAACGCTCGTCCGGAGCGTTGCTGTTGAGCACGCCGTCAAGGTTTTGGTCATAGGAATAAAGGATGCAACCGGCGGTGCTGGTATTGATGGCGCCAAAAGGATTTGGAACGGGCGTCGACCCTATCCCAAGTTGGGCATTCCCCCAAAAACCGGCGCGCCGGATGTCGCCCGCCATAAGGTCCATGGTGCTGCGCAATTCCTGACTGAGACGCACCGCTTTCGCGGTGTCGGCATTGGACTTGGTGTTGTTGAGCAAGAACGTGAGCAGCCCCCCCAGCAGGAACAGGCCCACCGATATCGAGATCATCAGCTCGATCAGGGACAAGCCCCTCTGACCAGGCCGGTTCAGCATGCCGGGTAATCCGGGAGGTACGTCGTCACGGAAGTGTTGGGCGAACAAAGAACGGCGCGTCCCAGTGCGGACAGGGCAACCTGCGCCTGCTTGCCAAGGGTCGAGGTGAAGGTAATCGTTATCGCTCCACCGCTTGCCAGGCCTCTGACTCCGTCGATTGAAGTTGCGGCGGCAGAGCTTGTCATCGACACGTTGGGGAAGGCCGTGATGCTGGTTTGCTTCAACAGGCAACTGCTTGCCGTGGAACAGGTACAGGCCGTAACTGAATTCATTCCCCAGCAGCTTGTGTCCGCTGAAAGATACACGGTGGAGTTGCTTCGAATGGCGACGGAACGCGCATATTGAAGGTCCCCATAGAATGCTTCCGCTGCCGCTTTGAGCCGATATTTATCCAGCACGTTATTGAATGAAGGCAGGGCCAGCGAAGCCAGGATGCCGACTATGGTCAGCGTGATCAGTATCTCAATCAAGGTCAATCCCCGACTGCGCCTGGAACAAGGACGCTCGCAATACATCTTGCCTAGTTCCAGCAGGCGCTTGGCGCGTAGGTCACGGTCGCGCCGACCTGGGTAATCGTCATCGGCGTGCAGGTCGTATCGGCTTCCTGAGACGTGCCTGCCACCGCGGTTGCAGTGAGTGTGAAATTGGCGGCCGTTGCTGAAGACACGGCTATTGCGTAATAGCCGCCGTCCGATGTCGACCCGACCCCGATCGCGGCAACGGTTGTTCCGTAAGAGGTGTTGTTAGCCCGGTATTTTTCCTGTAGCTGTTGCGCTCTGTTGAGAGCGATCTTGGCATCAGAACGGCGGCTTTTACGGATCGAATCCTGATAGGCAGGAAAGGCCACAGCGACAAGAATGCCAATGATCGCAAGGACGATCATTACTTCGATCAAGGTAAACCCTTTAAGGGCCCGTGGGCCTGACAAAGGTCTGGTATTCGTCATGAAGTTTCTCCCAAATAACCGATGCCCGCAATCTTGGTATTCCAGATCCAAAAAAATGGCGCGGGGGTAGCACAAATTAACGAATCGCGTTTGGCCACCGTAACAATGACTTCCATTATTAGAGGACAAGTTTCGGGGCAATGTCTTGAACTGAGCCAGGAAAACCCCTCTGCTCGCGTCTGGTGGACGCGGCCTGCCCTGTGAACCAGCCGAAGGCCAGGGCCTGCTCAAGACGAAGTCCGCGGCTCAGCGGTTTTGCCCCCACGCAGCAGCGTCAGCGCCAGCAGGGCCGAGGCCACCATCAAAAACAAGCTCACGGCGTTCAGCACCGGCGTCGCGCCTTCGCGCATGCGGCCGTACATCATGACCGTCAGCGGCGCATCCGAGCCGACCAGCATCAAGGTGGTGTTGAAGTTCTCGAACGACATCAAAAACGAGATCGCGGCGGCGCCGATCAGGGCCGGTTGCAGGTAGGGCAGGGTGATGGTGGTGAAGACGGCGGCGCGCGAGGCACCCAGGTTGTAGGCGGCGTCTTCCAGCGTGGCATCGAAGCGCTTTAGGCGCGCCGTGATGGTGAGCGTCGCAATCGACACGATGTAGGAGAACTGGCCCAGCACCACCAGCGCCAGACCGGGCCGCAGAAACTCCAGTTCCAGGCCCCACAGGTCGTCGGCCAGATTGGCAATGCGGCTGGCAAAAGCCAGGATCGAGATGCCCAGAATCACGCCCGGGATCACCAGCGGCGCCAGCATCAAAAGCGACAGCGCCTGCTTGCCGCGAAACTGCGTGCGCTCGATCAGGAAAGCGTTGGCGGTACCGACCAGCACCGACAAAACGGTGACCCAGCAGGCCACCACCACGCTGGTCCACAGACTACCCAGCATCGCCTTGTCGGCAAACAGACCACGCCGTCCCGAGCCGGCATCGCCCAGAAACCAGTCGAGCGTGAAGCCGCGCCAGGGCGGCGCCGGGTAGGGCGCATCGTTGAACGCAAACACCGCCACGATGACCAGCGGCAGAAACAGGAAGGCGAAAAACAGCACGGCATAGACCACGGTGCTGACGCGCAACCAGGCCGGGCGGGGCAGGGAGGGGATCATGGTCCTAGCTCCGGCAGTTGGTAGCGTTGTCACCCGCTTGGTGAACAGGCTCGAAGGCAACAAAGTCAGTGCGCATGAGATTTCCCGGATGGTTCATAGCGGTCAACTGCCGGAGCTAGGATTGCTGCATCACTTCGCCAAATTTCTGGCCGCTGAGTTTGAGGCCCAGCCAGACAATGGCAGTCGACAGGCCCAGCAGCAGGAAGCCAAAGGCCGCGCCCTGTTCCCAGTTGAAACGGGTGATGAACTGGGTGTAGATCTGCTCGGTGAACCACTGCGAGTTCTTGCCGCCCAGCAGGGTCGGCGTCAGGTAATTGCCCAGGGTCAGCATGAACACCACGATGCAGCCGGCCACGATGCCGGGGGCGGCGTGCGGGATCACAATTCTCCGCAGGATGTCCCAGCCGTTGCCACCCAGGTCGTAGGCGGCCTCGATCAATGAGTCGTCCAGGCTCTCCAGGGCACCGATCAGCGGCACCACCATGAACAGCATCGAGGTGTAGACCAGGCCCACCAGAATGGTGGCGTCGTGGTACAGCAGCTCCACCGGCGCTGGTGTCAGCCCCAGCCAGACCAGCAGTGCCGGCAACACGCCCGACTCGCGCAGCAGAATCATCCAGCCCAGGGTGCGCACGGTTTCGCTGACCCAGAAGGGAATCAGGCACAGCACGAACAGCATCGACTTGCTGCGGCCACGGACCAGTTTGGCAATCGTCCAGGCGATCGGAAAAGCCATCAGCAAGGTGATGGCAGTGGCCAGGATCGACATGGTTGCCGTGCGCACAAAAGTGTGCCAGTACAGCGGCTCTTGAATGAAGGTCTGGTACTGAGTCAGACTGGCCTCATAAACCCGAGGCGCGACGCGAGCCCGCAGCGACAGGATGCCCAGCTCCACGTGCGGCAGCAGGATCAGACTGAGCAGCCACAACAGCGCCGGCGCCAGTAGCAGCATCAGCATCAGGCGCGCCTGCGCCTTGCCGCTGTCAGGATTTTGAGTTGCCATGGTCGACCGAGAAACAGACGGCCCGTTGTGGATCAAAGCCGAAAACCACCGCTTCGCCGACCACCAGATCAGACAGGTGACCGGTTTGCGGCAAGGCAATGCGGAATTCCGTCTGCGAGCCGGTCTCGCGCACCAGCACCGCTGAGTTGGCGCCGTCGAACAGCAGGTTCTCGATGCGGGCGCCGTAGTGCGGTACACCGGCATCGGAAAACACCGTGGCGCTGCGCGCGACGCTGGCCACTTCGGGCCGCACAAAAGCGTTTACGCTGTCGCCCGCCTGGACCTTGCCGATGGCACGCGCCGACAGCACCAGACCTTCGGCGCTGGTGAGCGTCACGAGGCCGGCATTGACCTGCGTGGCGCGACCCTTCACGGGATTGTTGGCACCGACAAAACCGGCCACGAACGGCGTTTGCGGCTCGTAGTAAAGCTGTTGCGGCGTGCCCACCTGTTCGAAGCGTCCCTGGTTCATCACCGCCACATGGTCGGACAGCACCAAGGCTTCCGACTGATCGTGCGTGATGTAAACAAAAGTGGTGCCGAAGGCGGCCTGCAATTGCTTCAGCTCGATCTTCATGTGCTCGCGCAATTTCAGATCCAGTGCGCCCAAAGGCTCATCCAGCAACAGCAGCGTCGGCTCCAGCACCAGACTGCGGGCGATCGCCACGCGCTGCTTTTGCCCGCCCGAGAGCTGATCCACGCGCTTGTCCTGCGCGCCCGACATGCTCACGCGATCCAGCATTTCACCGACGCGGCGCGTGATCTGGGCCCGCGGCACACCGCGCCTGGTCAAGCCATAGGCCACGTTTTCGCCCACCGACATCATGGGAAAGAGCGCCAGATGCTGAAACACCATGTTCACCGGGCGCCGGTTCGGCGGCACGCCATGCATGTCCTTGCCACCAATGCGAAGGTCGCCAGAATCCGGGCTTGAAAAGCCCGCGATCATGCGCAACAGAGTGGTCTTGCCACAGCCCGAGGGCCCCAGAATCGAGAAGAAACTGCCTCGCTCCACCGTGAACGACAGGTCCTCTACCGCGACAAAATCACCAAAGCGCTTGCCCAGATGCAGGGCTTCGAGGTCAGGCTGCGCCACCCCGGATACAGAGGGGGGCGCAGCGGGGTTTGAACTCAAATCAGAAACCGCTTCAGTTGGCCGCCTTGATGCGGTCCAGCACGCGGCCTTCGATGTCCTCAATGCCAGCGGGCACAGCCGGGTACCACTTCACATTCTTCAAAGCCGCTTCCGGGAAGCTGGCGGCAAACTGGGCCTTCAGCTTGGCATCGGCCAGCTGGTCGGCGCCCTTGGAGGCGGTGAAGTTGCCGGCCGAGGCACCGACCTTGGCGGCAATTTCAGGCCGCATGTTGAAGTTGATCCAGGCGTAAGCGGCGGCATCGTTCTTGCCCTTGGCCGGGATGGCAAAGGTGTCGATCCAGCCGAGAGCGCCGGACTTGGGTGCGATGAACTGGATTTCCGCTTTTTCGTTGTTCAGCTTCCAGCCGCCGGTGTCCCACATCATGGCGCCGACGATCTCGCCGGTGCGCATGCCGTTGAGCAACTGGTCCTTGTTGTCCCAGAAGAATTTGAGGTTGCCCTTGCAGGCGATCATGGTCTTGCCGACTTCGTCCATCAAGGCGGTGTAGGCCTTGGGATTGCTGTACAAGGCAAACGGATCCTTGCCGGAAGCGAACGCAAAAGCCAGCAGGGTCGGGCGTTTCAGGCGCACGGCCGTTTTACCCTTGACATCGGCGCGGCACAGATCCGGGTAGTCGCCCATTTTGGTCAGCTTGGTGTTGACCACCAGGCCGTCGGTACCCCAAATGTGGGGCAGGCCATAGACCTTGCCGGAGAGCGTGGTGTTCTTCTTGGTCGCTTCCAGCATCGAGGGGATGAACAACTCGGCTTTGAGCTTGCTCAGGTCCATCGGTTTGTAAATGCCGAACTCCTGCTGTGGGCCGGTGATGCGGTCCTGCGACGGCTGGGCCAGATCGAAGCCGGCGCCGCCGGTGGCGCGCAGCTTGGAGATCATCTCTTCGTTGTTGGACAGCGTCAGCTCAACCTTGTAGCCGCTTTCCTTCTCGAACTGGGCCACTACGTCAGCTGGTGCATAGTCAGCCCAGGTCAGCAGGCGAAATGTTTTTTCCTGTGCCGTGGCGGTGCCGGCAAGGCCGAGCGCCAGAACGCTGGCGGCAATGAGGGTGAGATGAGCTTTCATGCGGTTTTCCTTGGATTTTTTGTGACAGATTGAAGCTGAATGCGCAAGGGCCAACCAAGGCCCCAAAGCCCGCGAAGCATATCGCAGACAAATGTCATTTTGATGTCAATTCGATGACCAGGATATGGTATTTTCCCTGTATGACCATCTGGATCGACAGCCATTGCCACCTTGATGCCCCGGAGTTTGCGCCGGATGAGCCCGGGGTGCGGGCACGCGCCAGCGCCAACGGGGTGATGCACTGTGTTGTACCGGCGGTTAGCGTGGCCAGCTTTGATGCGGTGCGGCGCCTGGCGCATGCCGGCGGCGACAGCTACGCGCTGGGCATTCACCCGCTCTATGTGGCACAGGCGCAAGACAGCGACCTGGCGCATCTTGATGAACAGTTGCGCCAATACCGCGGCGACCCCCGGCTGGTTGCCGTGGGTGAAATCGGACTCGACTTCTTTGTGCCCGAACTGTGCGCCAGCCCGCTGCGCGAGCGTCAGGAATACTTTTACCTGGAACAGTTGAAGCTGGCGCGCCGGCATGAACTGCCGGTGCTGCTGCACGTGCGGCGCTCGGCCGACCGTCTGCTGGGGGGCTTGCGCGCCGTGGCGCCGGGACAAACCTGGTTGGGCATTGCGCATGCCTTCAATGGCAGCGCCAGCCAGGCCAATGCCTTCATCGGGCTGGGCTTGAAGCTTGGCTTTGGCGGTGCCCTCACGTTCGAGCGAGCCCTGCAACTGCGCCGTCTGGCCGCCACCTTGCCGCTGGACGCCATTGTGCTGGAGACCGATGCGCCCGACATGCCGCCGCACTGGCTGTACCGGACCGCCCAGCAGCGCGCCACCGGCCTGCCGCAGGGCCGCAACGAGCCGGGCGAGTTGCCGCGCATAGGGGCCGAACTGGCGGCCCTGCGCGGTATCACACCGTCTGAGCTGGCCCAGGCGACCACGCGCAATGCGCTGGCGGCGCTGCCGCGTCTAGCGAGTAACCCCTTGTTACAAAAAGGTTGACTATGATCTGCGGACCGAAGTGTTTGAGTCGTCCGCTCCCATGACCCGTTTCTGCCGCCTGTTTCCGAACGCCTTGCCGCGCGTGCTGCGCTGGCTGCCGGCGCTGCCGCTGGCGGCCGTCTTGCTGATCAGTTGTGGCGGTGGTTCGGCCGCCAGCAGCGCCAACGGTACGCCGTCAACGCCGACGCCAACACCGACGCCTACCCCAACACCCACCTTGACCCTGAGTTTGCCGGGGCACTCCATCGGCGCCAAGGAACTGGCCGTGATCGTGGCCACCGGCGATCCGCTGTCGGAGGCCATCGCCAGCTATTACCAGACGGCGCGCGGCATTCCGGCGGCCAACATCATCCGGGTCAAGCTGAGCACCGGGGTCGACACCATCTCAGCCGCCGACTTTGCGCTGCTGAAGGCTGAACTGGACGCCAAGCTGCCCAGCACGGTACAGGCGACGCTGCTGACCTGGACGGCGCCGTCGCGCGTCGCCGGCAGTTGCGCGATGAGCATCACCAGTGCCCTGGCGTTTGGTTTCGATGCCAAGTACTGCGGCGGCAACTGCGCCATGACCGCCGCCTCGCCCTACTACGATTCCGAATCGGCACAGCCCTGGCAAGACCACGGCATGCGCCCCTCCATGATGCTGGGCGCCAGCACGCTGGACGCTGCCAAGGCCTTGATTGACCGGGGTCTGCGCGCCGACGCCAGCCTGCCCGCCGGCGATGGCTTTTTGCTGCGCACCAGCGACGCCGCACGCAGCGTGCGCTACCCCGATTACCCGGCGCTGCCGGCCCTGTGGTCCGGCAATTCCGGTGTGCAGCTGAGCTATATCGACAACTCGGCCGGCGCAGCCAGCGACAGCCTCAGCGGCAAGTCCAACGTGCTGTTCTATTTCACCGGCCTGGCCACGGTGCCGGGTCTGGCCGGCAACAGCTTCCGGCCCGGCGCCATTGGCGACAGCCTGACTTCGTGGGGTGGCTATTTGCCCAGCGGCAATGGCCAGATGCCGATCACCGCCTGGCTCGATGCCGGTGCCACGGCCAGCTATGGCACGGTGGAGGAGCCTTGCAATTACCCGCAGAAATTTTCCCGCGCTTCGGTGCTGATCGACCAGTATTACCGCGGCGCAACGCTGATCGAGGCTTACTGGAAAGCGGTTCAGTGGCCGGGCCAGGGATTGTTCGTCGGCGAACCGCTGGCGCAGCCGTTCCGGGACAGCCCCGGCTTCACGCTTGACGCCGGCCAATACCTGATCAGCAGCCGGGCCTTGCGCGCCAACGCCAGCTATGCGTTGCAGTACCGCGTCGGGAGCTCCGGCAACTGGATCACGCTGGCCAGTTTCCAGCTGGCCCGGGCCCAGGCGCAAAGCTGGCGCGTGCCCTTGCCGCCGACCGATGCCACGCAACTGCGCTGGCTGGGGCCTTGTCCGGCCAATGCCAGCCAGCAGTGCACGCTGAGTTCTTCGAGTTGATTACTGCTGGTCCTGCAGCGGTGCCGGACGCCATTTCGCCAGCCGGTTCTCGACCCGGGTCATGGCGTATTCGGCCGCCAGGGCCACCACCATGATGATGACGATGGCGGCGTACATGCCAGCCGCATCAAACGAGCCCTTGGCCACATTGATGAGCAAGCCGATGCCATAGCGGGCACCGACAAATTCACCGACGATGGCGCCGACGATGGCAAAGCCAAAGCTGACATGCAGGGAGGCAAAGATCCAGCTCATGGCCGACGGTATCACCACCGAGCGCGTCAATTGCCAGCCCTTGGCACCGAGGATCTGGGCATTGGCCAGCAGGTTGCGGTCGGCCTCGACGACGCCCTGGAAGGCGTTCGAAAAGACGACAAAGAACACCATGACAAAAGACAGCGCCACCTTGGAGGTCAGGCCCAGGCCGAAGATCATGATGAAAATGGGCGCCAGCACGACCCGCGGAATCGAGTTGATGACCTTGATGTAAATCGAGAACACGTCGGCCAGCATGCGGTTGCGCCCCAGGGCGATGCCGGCGATGATGCCGGCGATCGAGCCCGAGAAGAAACCCAGCAGGGACTCTTCCATGGTGACCCACAGGTGGAACCACAGTGGACCCTCCGAGGTACCCTCGACCACCCACTCCCGCAGACGCAGCACGATGGCCCACGGGCTGGAGAAGAAGAACGGGTCGATCAGCTTGAAGCGTACCGCCAGTTCCCAGCCGCCCAGGAAGACGACCAGAATGAAATAGCGCCAGAAATAGACGGCAAACTTGCGTCTGCGCGCCGCCAGCGCGGCGGCGGCCTCGATCTCGGCGTCGGAGGTGCCCGGCTGAAAAATGGCGCCGCTGGAAAGTGTTGCATCAGTCATATCAGTTCAGTTCCTCAGGCCACCAGGGCTTCTTCACGTGCGGCACCGCGCAGCACCTCGTCGCGCAAGTCTTCCCAGATGGTGCGCGAGATGTCGATAAAAGCCTTGTCATAGCGGATTTCGCTGACGATCCGGGGGCGCGGGATGGCCACCGGATAGACCGACTTGACGGTCGCCGGCCCGGAGGTCAGCACGTAGACCTTATCGGCCAGGGCAATCGCCTCTTCCAGGTCGTGCGTGACGAAGACCACCGACGCCTTGGACTGCGACCACAGCTTGAGCAGTTCCTCGTGCATCAGGACGCGGGTTTGCACATCCAGCGCGGAAAACGGTTCGTCCATCAACAGGATCTGCGGCTCGTTGATGAAGGTCTGGGCCAGCGACACGCGCTTGCGCATGCCGCCCGACAACTGGTGCGGAAACTTGGTCGCATGTTCGGAAAGATTGACCCGCGCCAGCCATTCGCGCGCCTTGGCATAGGCCTGCTCCTGCGCCATGCCGCGAAACAGCGGGCCGGTCACCACGTTGTCGATCACGCTGCGCCAGGGAAACAAGGCATCGGTCTGAAACACAAAACCGATGCGCGGGTCGATGCCGTTCACCGGCGCACCCATCACCCGAACCTCGCCAGCCGAGGGCTTGGACAAACCGGTGACCAGGTTCAGGGTGGTGGATTTGCCGCAACCGGTGGGACCCACCACGGCGACGAACTCGCCGCGTGCCACGCTCATGTTGAAGTCGCGCAGGGCGGTCATCGATTTGCCGTCCGGCGTGAGAAAACGGCGACTGACGTTGATCAGTTCAATGGCCGGGCTGTCGTTCTGAAGGGGCATGGTGGTGCTTGGCTTATTTGGCGTTCTTGACGAACTCGGTGGTGTAGGTTTTCGACAGGTCGACGGTTTTGCCCTTGACGTTCTTGGAGAAGGCAGCCAGCACCGAGAGCACGGTTTCCGGTCCGCCGGCCGGCATTACGCCGTCGGGCGTGAACATGGCCTTGCCGTCGGCCAGCGCCTTGATGTAACCGTCCTTGTCGCCGGCGTAGAAATCTTTCGGCATCTTGTCGGCGATTTCGGCAGCGCTGTGCGTGCTGATGAATTTCAACGTCTTGACAAAGGCGTTGGCCAGCTTCTGCACGGTGGGTTTGTTTTTCTCGACCCAGTCGGTGGACATGTACAGGGACGCCGCCGGGTAGGTGCCGCCCAGGGCTGCCTTGGTTTTTTCAACCGTGCGCATATCGACCAGAACGCGTGCTTCGTTGGTTTTGAGCAGGCGCGAGATGGTGGGTTCGGTGGTCATGCCGGCTTGAATCTTGTCCTGCGTCATGGCGGCGATGAAAGTGGTGCCGGCACCGACCGGGATGGTGCTGAATTCGCCCAGCGGAACGCCGGACTTGACCATCAGGTATTGCGACAGGAAGTTGGTGGAAGAACCGAGGCCCGTGACGCCCAGGCTCTTGCCGCGCAGGTCGGCCATGGATTTGATTTCCGGATGCTTGTTGGAAACCAGTTCCACTTCACCGGGCGCCTGGCTGAACTGCACCACCGACTGGACATATTTGCCCTTGGTCTGCAAATCGACGCAGTGGTCGTAGAAGCCGACTACGCCTTGCACCGCGCCGGCCAGCATTTCATTTTCGGCATCGACGCCGGAGGCTTCGTTGAGCAGCTCGACCTCCAGCCCCTCGGCCTTGAAATAGCCCAGGCTCTCGGTCAATTTGGCGGGCAGGTAAATCTGCTTTTCGTAGCCGCCGACGATGATGGTGACCTTGTCGGCCGCCAGCGCGCTGGCGCTGGCAAAGAGCACGGCGGCAAGGCCTAGGGCTTGCAACAGTCGGTTCGGTTTGATACTGGATTTCATGGCATCTCCTGGGTTGGTTTGTGGGCTGACGATAATCGCTGGCGGCTTTCAGTCTGCTTTCAGTTTCCCTGAACCTAGGGTAAGTACTGATGGGCGCGCCAGCTTATGATCTGGCCTCCCTCTGAAATAACCCTAGCGAGCAGCGTGCAATGCGGATCCTGGTCGTCGAAGACAACGCCGAATTGGCGCAATGGCTGGCACGCACCTTGCGCAAGGAACAGTACACCGTCGACTGCCTGGACAACGGTGCCGATGCCGACTTTGCGCTGCGCTCGGAAAAATACAACCTGGTGATTCTCGATCTGGCGCTGCCCCGGATGGACGGCAAGGAGGTTTTGCGCCGCCTGCGCGCCCGTCACGACAGCACGCCGGTGCTGGTCCTGACGGCCAACAACACGGTGCAGAGCCGCGTCAGCGAACTCGATGGCGGGGCTGACGATTACATGGCCAAGCCGTTCGAGATCGACGAACTCGAGGCGCGCATCCGGGTCCTGTTGCGGCGCTCCGCCGGCCAGGCGGCCCCCCTGACGACCTGCGGCGACCTGAGCTACAACATGAACACGCGCGAATTCCAGATCGCCGGGCAAGCCCTGGCGCTGACGCCGCGCGAGCGTGCCGTGCTGGAGGTGCTGCTGCGCAAGGCCGGTAGCAGCGTGACCAAGCAGGAGCTGGCCCAAAGCCTGTTTTCGCTCGACGAGGACGTCTCCACCGACGCCATCGAAATCTACGTGCACCGGGTGCGCAAGAAGCTCGAACCCAGCTCCGCCAGGATCATGACCTTGCGGGGTCTGGGCTACCTGCTGCGCCCGGCTGGCAATGAATAGCAGCCTGCGGCGCCAACTGCTGGCCTGGGTCTTGTTGCCGTTGGCCAGCGCCGTTGCGGTGGATGCCTGGCTGACCTACAACAGCTCGGTCGATACCGCCACCGTGGTGCAAGACCGGCTGCTGCTCGGTTCGGCGCGCATGATCGCCCAGCAGATCAGTTATGAGGACGGCACCTTCCAGCACCACATACCGCCCGCCGCGTTGGAGTTGTTCCAGTCCGAGCAGCCGGACCGGATTTTCTACCGTGTCACCACCGGCACCGGGCAATTGCTGTCGGGCTATACCGATCTGCCCCTGCCCAAGTTGAACCTCCCGGCTGACTCGCCCTATTTCTTCGGCACCAGCATGCGCGGCGAGGCGGTGCGGGTGGTGGCCTTTTTCCAACCCGTGATCGGCAACCCCTCGGCTTTGCCGGTGGTCGTCGAAGTGGCCCAAACCACCCATGCGCACGCGCAACTGAGCTCCGGATTGTGGTTGCATGCGCTGGCCCAGCAGTTGTTGATACTGGCGCTGGCGACGATCTTCATCCTGTTCGGTTTGAAGCGCGGCCTGCAGCCGCTGATCCGGCTGCGCAACGATGTTCGCTCGCGCCAGGAAGGGTCTCTTGAGAAGTTGCGCACCGACGGCATTCCGGCGGAGCTGACGCCCTTGCTCGAGTCTTTCAATGATTACATCCAGCGGCTGGAAAATCACACCAATCTGCGCAGTGCTTTCATCCAGAATGCGGCGCACCAGTTGCGCACGCCGCTGGCCGTATTGAATACCCAGATCAGTGACGCCCAGCGCGCCCCAAGCAAGGCCGAGGCTGATCAGCCACTGCTCGCCGCGCGCAAGACGCTGCAGCAAACGACGCGACTGGTGAACCAGTTTCTGACGCTTTCCTCGGCTGAGGCCTATGTCGCTGTCACAACGCCCGCCTCAACCCAGGCGTGCTGCGACATCGTGCAAAAAGTGCTGGAGGACCTGGCCTTTCAAGCCCATCACAAGAACATCGATCTGGGTTTCGAGCGCAGTGGCGCGGACAGCGTGGTTTCAATCGATCCGGCGGCGTTGCGGGAAATTGCCGTCAACCTGATCGATAACGCCATTCGGTACACACCAGCCGGGGGCGTGGTGACGGTGCGGGTGCGCTCGACAGAGGGGCAGCTTTCGCTGGTGGTCGAGGACAATGGACCGGGTGTCCCGCCGCAGAGCCGGGACAAGATCTTCCAGCGTTTTCATCGCCTGGGTACCGGCGACGCCACCGGCAGTGGTCTGGGACTGGCGATCGTCAAGGAACTGGTGTCCCAATGCGGCGCCACGGTGCGAGTGGCAGAGCCCGACCATGGTGGCAGCGGTCTCCAGGTGACGATTGACTTTTTCGCCTCCCGTCGCGGCAGCCCGCAAAGCAGCCTTTTCCCGAGATGATGACCTGCCAAACCTCGTCAGCGATTCGTGTGGATCAGGCTGATGGGGCACTCAGCTCCGCGGCTGTCCCCCGGCCTTCGGCCTCCTCCTTTATGCCGCTGCGCTAAGCGCCCCATCAACCTGATCTTGCAAGCGGGGTTGGTGTGCAACTGACGCAAACCACAAACGCTCGCTGCCCAGGGTGGCGTAGTGGGTGGCGTAGCGAAATAAAGGAGGAGCCCAGAGGGCGGGGGACATTCGCGGAGCTACCCACTGCGGCGCCCTCGGCCACCACGGGCCTGGACCGCAGTTCTTGACTTGCGAAAGCAAGCTGCATCAGGCAGGCTCGGCCAGAACGGTGTCGTGAATTTCGGAAACCAATCGTTGATTCCGATGCGGCCAGCGCCGCGCAAAACTGAAGTCGGCAAAACCAGTCGAAATGATCAAAAATTTTGTTAACATCACGTAAATTGTAAATTTTTGTTCATTCCGGCTTTCCCCTGACCTGACAAGCAAATTGATGGCGACATTTCCCGGCAACCCGTCGATGGCACAGCGCATTGCGCGCGTGCTGCCAACGCTGACGCGCTCGCAGCGGCAGATGGCCGACTATGTGCTGGCCCGCCCGTTGCAGGCGGCCACCATGCCGATCGATGAACTGGCCGCCACCCTGGGGGTTTCGGTGGCAACCGCCAACCGGTTTGCACGGGCCCTCGAATTCGACGGTTATCCGCAGTTCCGGGCTGCCCTGGTATTGGGTTTTGAAGCCACGCTGGCGCCGGTCGAAAAGCTGCGCAGCCAGCTCGAACACCGGGCCACGGCGGCCGATGTTTTCGCCACCGCCCTGGCCGAAGTCCAGCGCAATATCGAGGCGACGCGCCAGGCACTCGATGCCTTGAGTTGCGAGCAGGCGGTGGACCTCATCCTGAAGGCCAAGCGCATTTACATCGCTGGCTTTGGCAGCAGCAGTTGGCTGGGCGGGCTGTTGCAGCGCTGTCTGGACCTGTATTGCAAAAACGTTCAATTGCTGGCCAGCATGGAAGGCTCGTCGTACGGCGCGCGCATTCTTTCAGGCGCGCAGCCGAGCGATCTGCTGATCGCCATTGCCTACCCACGCTACATCAACGACACCGTCTTGCTGGCCCGGCGCGCGCGCGAAGCTGGCGTGCCGGTGCTGGCACTGACGGATCGCGTGACGTCGCCGCTGGCGCCGCTGGCAACGGTCTCGCTTTACGCCCACACCGACAGCCAGTATTTTGCCAACTCCGAGGCCAGTGTGCTGGCGCTGATCGAAGCCCTGTGCAGCGCGGTGGCGCACCGCGCCAAGGGCTCGCTCAAGGCGGCCACCGAGCTGGCCGAGGCGGTCTTGCCATGGCTGCACGGCGACCATGGCGGGCGCTTGCGCGCCGACGCCGCGGCGCCGCTGCCGCGCAAGCGGCCAAGCGCCGCCAAGTCAAAGAGAGGCAAATGATGTCAATACCCCCTGTGCCTTTGATTGCCATCCACGGAGGCGCCGGCACCATCAGCCGCGGCAGCATCAACGCCGGCCAGGAGGCGGCCTACCACGCCGCCCTGAAAGATGTCCTGCAAGCCGCGCAGCAACTGCTGGCCGCTGGCGGCAGCGCGCTCGACGCGGTCAGCCTGGCGGTCGATCTGCTGGAGGATTGCCCGCTCTTCAATGCCGGGCATGGCGCCGTCTTCACGCACGACGAAACCCATGAACTTGACGCCGCCGTGATGGACGGCGCCACCTTGCGCGCCGGTGCCGTGGCTTGCGTCAGCCGGGTGCGCCGGCCGCTGCGCGCGGCCCGTGCCGTGATGGAGCGCAGCGAGCATGTGCTGCTGGTGGGAGCAGGTGCCGAAGCCTTCGCCCAGGCCTGCGGACTGGAACTGGTGGACCCGGCCTACTTTTCCACCGAGGCGCGGCGCGCGCAATTGCAGCGCGCGCGCTCCAGTGACGCAACGCTGCTGGACCACGACGCCGCGGCCCTGGCGTTCCGCCACCCGGTGGCCGGCGCGGCGCCGCTGGACGAGGGCAGCAAATTGGGCACCGTCGGCGCGGTTGCGCTGGATGCCCAGGGCAACCTGGCGGCAGCCACCTCGACCGGTGGCATGACCAACAAGCGGCCCGGTCGGGTCGGCGATACGGCCCTGATCGGTGCCGGCACCTATGCCGACAATCGCACGGCCGCGGTCTCCTGCACCGGTAGCGGCGAGATGTTCATGCGCGTCGTCGCCGCTTACGATGTCTGCGCGCGCATGGCTTACGCCGGTCAGTCGCTGGATGTCGCGGCGCAGGAAGTGGTGATGCAGGTGCTGCCCGCCATCGGCGGCCGGGGCGGTCTGATTGCCGTCGACGCCCAGGGCAACCTGAGCCTGCCTTTCAATACCGAAGGCATGTACCGTGGCTTTGCCCGCGTTGGTGAAGCGCCGCAGACGGCCATCTTCCGCTGACCGGCCCTGCTGCCTGCCCAGTCCCGTTCAAACCACTTACCCAACAACAGCGCGGCGCCATGCAATCCACCCTGGTCGAAACACCTCAAGCCGGCGCCCTGCACCTGAGCGAGAACCGGGTTGTGGCGGCCACCGATCTGTCGGTGCGCTTCACCACGTCCGAGCGCACGGTCGATGCGGTGCGCCAGCTCTCTTTTCATGTCGATCGTGGCGAGACCCTGGCCATCGTCGGTGAATCGGGTTCCGGCAAATCGGTCACCGCGCTGGCCTTGATGCGCCTGGTCGAGCATGGTGGCGGCCGCATCGTCGATGGCCGCCTGCTGTTTCGGCGCCGCAACGGCCACTTACTGGACCTGGCGCAGGCGCGCGACCAGACCATGCGCAGCATCCGCGGCGCCGACATCGCGATGATTTTTCAGGAACCGATGACTTCCCTGAATCCGGTATTCACCGCCGGCGACCAGATCGCCGAGTCGATCCGGGAACACCAGGGCAAGAGCGCGGCGGCGGCCCGCGCCGAGGCGCTGCGCATGCTGGAGCTGGTGCGCATTCCGGAAGCCCGCAACGTGCTGGGCAGCTATCCGCATCAGCTCTCGGGCGGGATGCGTCAGCGCGTCATGATTGCCATGGCGCTGTCGTGCAAACCCTCGCTGCTGATTGCCGATGAGCCGACCACCGCGCTGGACGTCACCATTCAGGCCCAGATCCTGCAATTGATACGCGCGCTGCAGGACGAGATGCGGATGGGGGTGATCTTCATCACGCACGACATGGGTGTCGTCGCCGAAGTGGCGGACCGCGTGCTGGTCATGTACCGCGGCGACAAGGTGGAAGAGGGCGCGTCGGAAGCGGTTTTCAGCCAGCCGCGGCACCGCTATACCCGAGCCCTGCTGGCCGCCGTGCCGCGACTGGGTGCCATGCAGGGCATAGCGCTGCCGCTGAAGTTCGAACTGCTGCGCAGCGAAGAAGCTGATGCTGTGCCGCCCGAACCAGCGCAGCCGCAGGACACCGTCCGCTCGGACAGCGCACCGATTCTGCGGGTGCGCGATCTGGTGACGCGTTTCGACGTGCGCAGCGGCCTGTTCGGGCGGGTCACGCGCCGCGTCCATGCGGTGGAGAAAGTCAGCTTTGACCTGCACCCCGGTGAAACGCTGGCGCTGGTCGGCGAGTCGGGTTGCGGCAAGTCGACCACCGGGCGTTCGCTGCTGCGTCTGGTCGAGAGCCAGAGCGGCGTGATCGAGTTCGGCGGGCAAAATGTCCGCGATCTGGCAACCAGCACCTTGCAAGGCCTGCGGCGCAATATCCAGTTCATTTTTCAGGACCCGTTCGCCTCGCTGGACCCGCGTCTGACGGTCGGTTTTTCGATCATGGAGCCGCTGCTGGTGCACCGCATCGCCAAGGGCCGGCAAGCGCAGGAACGGGTCGACTGGCTGCTCGAAAAAGTCGGTTTGCCACCCGAGTACGCGCAGCGCTACCCGCATGAGTTCTCCGGCGGGCAACGCCAGCGCATCGCGATTGCGCGCGCCCTGGCGCTCAGCCCCAAGGTGGTGATCGCCGACGAGTCGGTGTCGGCGCTGGATGTCTCGATTCAGGCCCAGATCATCAACCTGATGCTGGACCTGCAGCGCGAGCTGGGCATCGCCTTTCTTTTCATCTCGCACGACATGGCGGTGGTCGAGCGCATCAGTCACCGGGTGGCCGTCATGTACCTGGGCCAGATCGTCGAGATCGGGCCGCGCCGCGCCATTTTCGAAAACCCCCAGCACGCCTATACGCGCCGGCTGATGGCGGCCGTTCCGGTGGCCGATCCGGCGCGCCGGCACCTGCGCCGCGCGCTGCTGGAAGGCGAGATTCCGAGCCCCATTCGCGCCGTCGGAGACGAACCCGTGGTGGCGCCCCTGCAGCAGGTCGCGCCCGGCCACTATGTAGCCCGCCACAGTGTCGGCGGCCTCTATTGACAGCAGCGAGTTTTTCCCTCTTTTCAACCCAGGAGCCTTTTGTATGAAACATTCTCTTGCCCCTCTGGCCGCCGCACTGGCGCTGACAGCCACTTTTGGCGCGCCGGCGTTCGCCGCCAAGGACGTGGTGGTGGCCGTCGCCTCGACCTTCACCACCATGGACCCCTACGATGCCAATGACACCTTGTCGCAAGCCGTCGTGAAGTCGTTTTACCAGGGCTTGTACGGCTTCGACCGCGAGATGAAGATGGTGCCGGTGCTGGCCGAAAGCCACGAGGTGAGCAAGGACGGCCTGGTCTACACCATGAAACTCAAACACGGCGTCAAGTTTCACGACGGCACCGATTTCAACGCCGAGGCGGTGAAGGTCAACTTCGACCGCGTCACCAACCCCGACAACAAGCTCAAGCGCTACAACCTGTACAAGAACATCGCCAAGACCGAGGTGATCGACCCCTACACCGTGCGCTTCACCCTGAAAGAGTCGTTCTCGCCCTTCATCAACTCGCTGGCGCACCCGTCGGCGGTGATGATCTCGCCGACCGCCTTGCAGAAGCTGGGCAAGGGCATCGCACAGAACCCGGTGGGCACCGGAGCGTTCAAGTTCGTCGAGTGGAAGCAGAGCGACTACCTGAAGGTCGAGAAGTTCGCCGGTTATTGGCGCAAGGGCTACCCCAAGGTCGACTCCATTACCTGGCGCCCGGTGGTCGACAACAACACGCGCAGCGCCATCATGCAGACTGGCGAGGCGCACTTCACTTTCCCGGTGCCCTACGAACAGGCCGAGGTGCTGAAAACCAAGCCCGGCATCGAGTTGACGGCGGCGCCGTCTATCGTGCACCGCTACCTGTCGATGAACACGCTGCAAAAACCTTTTGACAACCCCAAGGTGCGGGCGGCGATCAACTACGCGATCAACAAGGACGCCTTGATCAAGGTCGCTTTCTCTGGCTACGCGATTCCGGCCGAAGGCGTGCTGCCCAAGGGCGTCGAATACGCGGTCAAGCTCGGTCCCTGGCCTTACGATCCGGCCAAGGCGCGCGAACTGCTGAAGGAAGCCGGCTACCCGAACGGCTTCGAGAGCACGCTGTGGTCGGCCTACAACCACACCACCGCGCAGAAGGTGATCCAGTTCCTGCAGCAGCAACTGGGCCAGGTCGGCATCAAGGTGCAGGTGCAGGCGCTGGAAGCCGGCCAGCGCGTGGAGAAGGTCGAGAGCGCGCAGGATGCGGCGACCGCGCCGGTTCGCATGTACTACGTTGGCTGGTCGTCGTCGACCGGTGAAGCCGATTGGGCGATGCGTCCGCTGCTGGCATCGGAGTCGTTCCCGCCCAGGATGTTCAATACCGCCTACTACAAGAACGACGCGGTCGACGCCGACATCGCCAAGGCGCTCAACACCACCAGCGCGGCGGAAAAGACCAAGCTCTACACCGACGCCCAGCAGCGCATCTGGAAAGACGCGCCCTGGGCCTTCCTGGCGACCGAGCAACTGCTGTCGGCGCGCAGCAAGAGCCTGAACGGCTTCTACGTGATGCCCGATGCGTCGTTCAACTTCGACGAGATCGAACTCAAGTAAGCGGCGCGGCGGGCGGCACGAATGACCAGCTATTTCCTCAAACGCATGCTCGGCCTGCTGCCGACGCTGCTGATCGTCGCGCTGCTGGTGTTCCTGTTCGTTCACCTGCTGCCGGGAGATCCGGCCCGCCTGGCAGCCGGGCCGGATGCCGACCAGCAGACGGTGGCGCTGGTACGCCAGGATCTGGGCCTGGACCGGCCCCTGCCGGAGCAGTTTATGAGCTTCTTCACGCGCATGCTGCACGGCGATTTCGGCACCTCGATGCGCTCGCGCCGGCCGGTCTCGACCGAGATCGCCGAACGTTTCATGCCGACACTGCTGTTGACGCTGGCCAGCATGGGCTGGGCGGTGGTCCTTGGCATGTCGATCGGCGTCGTCTCGGCCGTCTTTCGCAACGAGTGGCCGGATCGCCTGGGCATGACCATCGCCGTCTCGGGCATTTCGTTTCCGGCGTTCGCGCTGGGTATGCTTTTGATGCAGGTGTTCTCGGTGCAACTGGGCTGGCTGCCCACCGTCGGCGCCGACGGCTGGAAGCACTACATCCTGCCGTCCCTGACCCTGGGCGCGGCGGTGGCCGCCGTGATGGCGCGCTTTACGCGCGCCTCGTTCGTCGAAGTGATGCAGGAGGACTTTGTGCGCACAGCCCGCGCTAAAGGCCTGAAGGAGCGCACCGTGATCGCCAAGCACTGCCTGCGCAACGCGTTGATCCCGGTGGTCACCATGATGGGTTTGCAGTTTGGTTTTCTGCTGGGCGGCTCCATCGTTGTCGAGGTGGTCTTCAACTGGCCCGGCCTGGGTCGCTTGCTGGTCGATGCCGTGAGCACGCGCGACTACCCCGTGATCCAGACCCTGGTGTTGCTGTTCTCGCTGGAGTTCATCCTGATCAACCTGGTGGTGGATGTGCTCTATGGCTTTATCAACCCGACCATTCGCTACCAATAATCCAGCCATGACCAAGTCCCAAGTCACCGAAGTTGTTGCGGCCGCGCAAGGCGCCGGCGTGCGCACACCCTGGAGCGAGTTCTGGCGCAAATTCAAGAAGCAGCAGGTGGCGGTGGGAGCACTGGTGCTGGTGGCGCTGCTGGTGCTGCTGGCCGTCTTCGCACCGCTGATTGCGCCCTACGACGCCGAGAACTATTTTGACTATGACAAGCTCAACGCAGTGCCGTCCTGGCAGCACTGGTTCGGCGTCGATCCGCTGGGCCGCGACATTCTGAGCCGCATCCTCTCCGGCGCGCGCCTGTCGCTGGCAGCGGGCTTCTTGTCGGTGGCACTGGGCGGCCTGATCGGCACCAGCCTGGGCCTGCTGGCCGGCTACTACGAAGGCTGGTGGGATCGCATCGTAATGCGGATCTCCGATGTGCTGTTCGCCTTTCCCGGCATCCTGCTGGCGCTGGGTGTCGTCGCCATTCTGGGCAGCAGCATGGTCAACGTGGTGGTGGCGGTGTCGGTCTTCAGTGTGCCGGCCTTTGCCCGCCTGGTGCGCGGCAACACGCTGGTGCTCAAGCAGATGACTTATATCGAGGCGGTGCGCAGCATCGGCGCTTCCGACTGGACCATCATCACGCGCCACATCCTGCCCGGCACCATCTCGACCATCGTCGTCTATTTCACCATGCGCCTGGGGACTTCCATCATCACGGCGGCCAGCCTGTCGTTTCTGGGCATGGGGGCGCAGCCGCCGACGCCGGAATGGGGTGCCATGCTGAACGAAGCGCGCGCCGACATGGTCAACGCGCCGCACGTGGCGCTGTTCCCCAGCCTGGCGATTTTCCTGACCGTGCTGGCCTTCAATCTGCTGGGCGATGGTCTGCGCGATGCGCTGGACCCCAAGATCGACCGCATCTAATTTTAATTATTGAGGTCTTCGTAAATCATGACGTCCACAAGGAGCGACACTGTCATGCCGGACTCGATCCGGCATCCATGGATTGCGGGTCAAGCCCGCAATGACAAAATTGCATCGGCTCACGCGCAACGGTGTCGTGAATTCCGGAAACATCAATAGCTGAGGCCATTTTGTGATTCTCCGTCAATCCCTGCCGCACATTGGTGGTCTGCCGCCAGGGCAGCGCAATGCCATCACCGATGTGGCGGGTGTGACGGTGGGCCAGTGGACGCTGGATGCGCAAGCGGTGCAGACCGGTGTCACGGTGCTGCGCCCGCACGCCGGCGACCTGTTTCGCGACCGGGTGCCGGCTGCCGCCGTGGTGCTCAATGGTTTTGGCAAGAGCGTGGGCTTGATGCAGATCGAGGAACTGGGCCTGCTGGAGACGCCTGTGGCACTGACCAACACTTTTGCCGTCGGCACCGTGGCCACCGCGCAGATCCGCCAATGCATCGCCGCCAACCCCGAAACCGGGCGCCGCCTGCCGTCCGTCAATCCGCTGGTGCTGGAGTGCAACGACGGTTTTCTCAACGATATGCAGTGCCTGGCGATCACTGAGCAGCACTACCTGCAAGCCTGCGCGCAAGCCGGAGCGGAGGTTGAAGAAGGTTCGGTCGGCGCCGGCCGCGGCATGTCCAGCTTCGGGCTCAAGGGCGGCATCGGCAGCGCATCGCGCCGGGTCGCGCTGGCCGGCCAGCGTGAATACGTGGTCGGCGCGCTGGTGCTGGCCAATTACGGCAAGCTGGCGCAACTGGTGCTGGCGGGCCAGGCCCTGGGTGCCGGGCTGGCCGCCCAGATTGCGGAGCCAACGGCAGAGCCCGAGAAAGGTTCCATCATCATGCTGATTGCCACCGACGCGCCGCTCGACGCCCGCCAGTTGCGCCGGCTGGCCCTGCGCGCGGGCGCCGGTCTGGCCCGCACCGGTTCCGTGTTCGGTCACGGCAGCGGCGACATTGCACTGGCTTTTTCGACCGCCTACACGGTGCCGCAGGAAACAGAGCGTCCGATGCCCAGCCTGGCCATGCTGCACGACGGCCTGCTGGATGGCTTGTTCCAGGCCGTTGCCGACAGCACCGAGCAGGCCATCCTGCACGCCTTGTGGCTGGCGCGTGCCGTTACCGGCCGCGACGGCCACCAGCGCAGTGCGCTGGCCGATCTGCTGCCCGGCTGGAGCGCTCTTGCGCAACCATCAAACCCTTCAGCGAGTTCGCCATGAAAGTCCTGATTTCCGTTGACATCGAAGGCGTCGCCGGCGTGTACCACCCGGAGCAGACGCACCCTGGAAACCCGGAGTACGAACTGGCCCGCCGCTGGATGACGCAGGAGGCCAATGCCGCCATTGCCGGTGCTTTTGATGGCGGTGCCAGCGCCGTGCTGGTGAACGACTCGCATGGCACATTTCGCAACATGCCGCCCGATCTGCTGGACCCGCGCGCCCAGGCGGTGCAGGGCAAGCCGCGCTATCTGGGCATGATGGCCGGGGTCGAGGAAGGCGTCGACGCGGTCTGCCTGATCGGCTACCACTCGCGCGCGCAAGGCCGCGGCATTCTGGCGCACACCATCAACAGCTTTGCCTTTGCGCGTGTCCGCTTCAACGACCTGGAGCTGGGCGAAGCCGGCCTCTACGGCGCCCTGGCCGGCGAGCATGGCGTGCCGGTGGTAATGGCCAGCGGCGACGATGTCTTCATCGAAGAAAACCGGCCCCTGTTCCCGCACGCCAGCTTCGTGCAAACCAAGCGCGCCAGCGGCCAGACCAGCGGCATCAGCCTGTCGCCGGCGCAGGCCGCCAGCGCGATCCGCTCCGGCGTGGCCGGCGCGCTGGCGCAGCGCGACCGGGCTCGCCCCTTTGTGCTGACGGGACCGATCGCCGTGCGGCTTCAGACCCAGACGCCGGCACTGGCCGACCTGTTCTGTCAGTGGCCCAGCCTGCAACGGCTGGACGGCGACGAGCTGGGTTTTGATGCCCCCACGGTGCAGGCCGCGGTGCGCATGCTCAACTGTCTGTCGGCCATGTCCAGCATGCTGCGCTAGCGCTGGTTTGATCTCATCCCAAAAATTGGACGCATGATGACTCCTCCTGATTCCCCGAGGCCGGCGGCTCCGGTTGACGCGCGCCGTCTGCCCACCCGCATCGTCGGTATTCTGGGCGGCATGGGACCGGCCGCCGGCGCCGATTTCGTGGGCCTTTTCGTGCAGGCCTGCATCGACTGGATGCAGCAGCATGGCCAGCCTGTGAACGATCAGGCCTTTCCCGAACATTGGCTGGCGCAACTGCCGGTGCCGGACCGCACGCAAGCCCTGAGCGCCATTGGCGAAGCGGCCGATGCGCCGCTGGCGGCGATGGCCAGTGGCCTGCATCGGCTGGAGCAACTGGGCGCCTGCGCCGTGGCCATGGCCTGCAACACGGCGCACGCCTGGCATGCGGCGCTGCAAGCCCGTTTCCCGCGCCTCGAGTTGCTGCATGTGGCGCGTGAAGTGGCGCTCCACCTGCAATCCCTGGGCGTGTCGGAAGTAGCTCTGTTGGCGACGCAGGGAACTTACCGCAACGCGCTTTACGAGATCGCCCTGGCGCAAGCCGGCATCCACTGCCATCTGCCTCTTGAAGCCGAGCGCGAGACCCTGATGCGGGGCATTTACGACGGTGTCAAGACCGGCGATCTGGCCTGTGCCCAGGGCTGCTTTGTCGAGGTTGCACAGCGCTTGATGGCGCGCCATGGCGACATCGCCCTGATCATGGGTTGCACTGAAATTCCGTTGGCCTTGCCGTCCGCGCCCCAAGCGGCGCGCTGGACGCTGGTCAATCCGGCCCAGGTGCTGGCCCGGGCACTGGCCCAGCGGGCCTACTCGGGCTGACGCCGGGAGCGCGGTCGCTGCGCTGGTTTGAACCCCTGAAGCAGACTTCAAGCAGATTGCCAAAGGGCAGGGTTGGCATTTGGGGATAATCGCCCCATCTTGAAAAAACGCACAAGCACGCTCCCCGAAGTCAACTTCTCCGACGATGGCCCGCTTCGTCACCTGCATCTGGGCACCGAATGGATTCAGGGCAGCATGCTGCTGGACGCGCCGACCGCGCTGTATCACGAATACATACAGCGCATGATGGCCTGGTTGCTGTTTGTCGAACCCGATGCCGTGTCCGGGCGTCACGCCATGCAATTGGGACTGGGGGCCGGCTCGCTGACCAAGTTTTGCCATAAAGAACTGCGCATGAAAACCACCGCGATCGAACTCAATCCGCAAGTGCTGGTGGCGTGCCGCGGCTGGTTCAAATTGCCGGCGGAAAGCAGCCGGCTGCAGGTGGTGCTGGCCGATGCCGGGCAGGAGATCGAGGACGCCAAATGGTGGGGCACGGTGGATGCGCTGCAGGTCGACTTGTACGACCATGAGGCCGCCACGCCGGTGCTCGACAGCTTGCCGTTCTATGCCAACTGCCGGCGCCTGCTCACCGCCGACGGCTGCATGACGGTCAATTTGTTTGGCCGCTCCTCCAGCTTTGTGCGCACGGTGGAAAAAATCTCGGCCGCTTTCGGTGCCGAGGCGGTGTGGGCCTTCAAACCGACGCGCGAAGGCAATACCGTGGTGCTGGCCCAACGCAACCCGAGCCGGCCCAAGCGCGAGCGCTTGCTGCCGCGGGCCGAAATGATTCAGATCCGCTGGGGTCTGCCCGCCACCAAATGGGTGCGCGTCTTTAAACCGATGCTGGCATGAACAACAACACGCGCTCCAAGCCGACCCCCCGAACCGCTTACAACGGGCCGCTGGACTGGCGCCATCTGGTCGAGTGGCTGCGCAGCGACGGCGTCATCAGTGCCGAGGAGGCGCAACGCATCATCGCGCGCTGTGCCCAGGCCGAGAGCGTGCAACACCCCTTGCTGCGCCTGGCCAGTGTCTCGGTGCGGCGCGCCAGCGATGGCAAGCCGCTGGATGTCGAATCGCTGACGCAGTGGCTGGCCCAGCGCGCCGGGCTGGACTATCTGCGCATCGACCCGCTCAAGGTCGATGTCGGCAAGGTCGCCGACACCATGAGCGCGGCCTATGCCGAGCGGCACAAGATTTTGCCGGTGCAGGTGACGGCCAGCGAGATCGTGGTCGCCACCACCGAACCGTTCCTGATCGACTGGGTGGCCGAGGTCGAGCGCCAGGCGCGCCGCGGCGTGCGCCGGGTGCTGGCCAGTCCGCAGGAAATCCAGCGCTATACCGCCGAGTTTTTTGCCCTTGCCAAATCGGTGCGCGCCGCCAACAAGGCCGGCAGCGGGGGCGGCTCCAGCTTTGAGCAATTGGTGGAACTGGGCAAGAGCAACAAGCAGCTCGACGCCAACGACCAGAGCGTGGTGCAGGTGGTGGACTGGCTCTGGCAGTACGCCTTCGATCAGCGTGCCAGCGACATCCATCTGGAGCCGCGGCGCGAACAGGGCGTGATCCGCTTTCGCATCGACGGCGTGCTGCACCCGGTCTACCAGATGCCGATGGGCGTGCTGGTCGCCATGACCGCGCGCATCAAGCTGCTGGGTCGCATGGACGTGGTGGAAAAGCGGCGTCCGCAGGATGGCCGCATCAAGACCCGCAACCCCGGCGGCGAGGAGGTCGAGATGCGGATCTCGACGCTGCCGACGGCTTTTGGCGAGAAGATGGTGATGCGCATCTTCGATCCCGACACCACCGTCAAGGACCTCGATGCGCTGGGTTTCTCGGCGCACGATGCCCAGCGCTGGGAGGCGCTGGTGAAACGTCCCACCGGCATCATTCTGGTCACCGGTCCGACCGGCTCCGGCAAGACCACTACGCTGTACTCCACGCTCAAGCGCGTGGCGACGGAAGAAGTGAACGTCAGCACGGTGGAAGACCCGATCGAGATGATAGAGCCGTCCTTCAACCAGACCCAGGTGCAGCCGCAGCTCGACTTCGGTTTCCCGGAGGGTCTGCGGGCGCTCATGCGGCAAGACCCGGACATCATCATGGTGGGCGAAATCCGGGACCAGCAGACGGCCGAGATGGCGGTGCAGGCGGCCTTGACCGGGCACCTGGTGTTTTCCACCCTGCATACCAACGACGCGCCGTCGGCCGTGACGCGCCTGCTGGAACTGGGCGTTCCGTCCTACCTGATCAACGCCACCTTGCTGGGGGTGCTGGCGCAGCGCCTGGTGCGTACCCTGTGCAAGCATTGCAAGGTGCCCGACCCGCAAGCCACGCGGGAGGCGTTGGCCGAGGTGGTCAAACCGTGGCAGATCAGCGGCGGCTACAAGCCCTTCAAACCGGTCGGTTGCGTCGATTGCCGCATGACCGGTTTTCTGGGGCGCATGGGGCTGTACGAGTTGCTGGTGGTGTCCGAGGCCTTCAAGGAAAAGGTCAACCGCGAGCCCAACACCGATGCGCTCAAACGCCAGGCGGTGAGCGACGGCATGCGACCCTTGCGGCTGGCCGGTGCCCTGCGCGTGGCCGAGGGTCTGACGGTGCTGGAAGAAGTTCTGAGCTCGACACCGCCGTTGACCTGATGTTGCGTTGACGACTGCCATGCAGCTCAAGTGGCTTGAAGACCTGGTGGCGTTGGCGCAGACGCGCAGCTTCAGTCGGGCGGCCGAGTTGCGCCATGTCACGCATCCGGCGTTTGGCCGGCGCATCAAGGCGCTGGAAGACTGGGCCGGGGCGGCTCTGGTGGAGCGCGGCAACACGCCGGTCAGGCTAACGGCCGCCGGCGAGCGCCTGCTGGAAGACGCCCGCGACCTGTTGCAGGGCGTTCATCAGGCGCGCGGCGCGCTGCAGGGCGCTGCCGGCCGGCAGGACCGCATCATCACCCTGGCCACTGGCCGCACACTGGCACGCACCCTGGTCGCCGACTGGCTGGTGCGCCTGCAGCCGCTGCTGGCGAAGGCGCAGGGTGAGTTGCACATTCGTACCCGCTCGCTGGCCGAGACGGTCCAGATGCTGGAGCGTGGCGAAGTCGACTTCATGCTCACTTACCACCATGCCTTGCTGGCGCTGCCGCTCAACGCCAGGCAGTACAGCCACCTGACTCTGGTACAGGACAGGCTGGTGCCCGTGACGCGGCGCGACGCCCGCAGCCAACGGCGCCACGACTTCAATACCGGCACGCCCGTGCCTTACCTGGCCTACGCCGCCACGCTGGCGCTGGGGCGGCTGGTCACCGACCATCTGGCCAACCACCCACAGGCGCCGCTGCTGCGCCGCGTCGTTGAATGCGATTCGGCCGATGCGCTGCTGGAGTACGCGCTGCGGGGTGTCGGTGTCGCCTGGTTGCCGTGGTCGCTGGTGGCCGTCGCCTGCAAGGCCGGGCAACTGGTCAACGTCGGTGATGCGAGTCTGGCGATCGGCTTCGAGGCTCGCCTGTACCGCGCCAAGCGAGCGCTCGAGCCGCTCGCCGAGGCGGCATGGAAGATCGCGCGAGTGTGCTGAAACGGCACCGTTTTGTGCTGGCAAGGCACATCACGGTGGGCCTGGCTTGTGACAATGCGGCTCTTCAAGTCCTATTGCACAAGGTTGATTCATGATCCGACACACTGTTACCTCTGGCCTGCGCCTGTTTGCTGGCCTCGCGCTGCTGGCACTGCAGCCGGCGTTGGCCCAGCCGGACAGCTACCCCAACAGAGCCATTACCATCGTCGTCGGCTATCCGCCTGGTGGCAGCACCGACCTGACCGGCCGTACCGTTGCCGCCGAGCTCTCGAAGAGGCTGGGCGTGCCGGTGGTGATCGAGAACATCGGCGGCGCTGGCGGTGCCATAGGCGCGCAGAAAGTCGTCAACGCGGCAGCCGACGGCTACACCTTGCTGGTGGGAGCCAACAACGAGATCGCCATCAGCCGGCTGGTGTCGGCTGCCGTCAAGTACCAGATCAGGGATTTCACCCCGATCGGGCTGATCGCCTCGCAACCCCTGGTGCTGGTGGCATCGGCCGGGAGCGGCGTGAAGAACGTCGATCAGTTCATCAGTCTGGTGAAAAGCAACCCGGGAAAATACAGCTACGGCAGCTCGGGTGTCGGCACCGCGCTGCACCTGGCTGGTGAAATGGTGAAACAGCAGGGCGGTCTGTTCATGACCCACATTCCCTACCGCGGGGTGGCGCCGCTGACCAACGATCTGCTGGGCAACAACATCGAATTCGGCGTCTTCGTACTCTCCAGCGGTTTGCCGCAAATCAGGAGCGGCCGGGTGCTTGCGCTGGGCACCACCGAAAGCCGGCGCTCAGGCGTCACGCCCGAGATCCCGGCCCTGGCGGAAAACAGCAAACTCAAGGGCATAGACATCAGTGTCTGGTTTGCCTTGATGGCGCCGGCCAATTTGCCCGAGCCGGTGCTGGCGAAGTTGAAGAAGGCACTGGCGGAGTCGCTGCAGTCACCCGATTTACGCAAGAAGCTGGAGGATTCGGGCTCGGCCATCGCGCCGCCGAATGTCGACATGCCCAGGTTCTTGAAGGATGAAAGCGCCAAGTACCAGAAGATCGTCGACTTTGCGAGGATCAAGGAATGAGCTTGAGCGAGCCTCTTGTTTTCGAATTGCCCGGCCCGGACATCGCGGCCTGGCGTGTTGGCAACACCGGCACCGAGGGCGTCTGGCAGTTCCACTCGGGCCAGAGCGGACGCCACGTCATGATCAGCGCCCTGGTGCACGGCAACGAAGTCTGCGGCGCCTGGGCGCTCAAGGGTTTGCTGGAAGCCGGTGTGCGTCCGCAACGCGGCACGCTGACGCTGGCCTTGTGCAACCTGGCGGCGTTCGACCGCTTTGACCCGGCACGGCACGACGCCTCGCGTTTCGTCGACGAAGACCTCAACCGGCAGTGGCTGTCAGAGCGTCTGGCGGCCGGCGGCACACAGGAGCGACGGCGCGCAACGCAATTGCGCCCATTTGTTGAGCAAGCCGACTGGCTGCTGGACCTGCATTCGATGCATGAACGCGCCGCGCCCTTGTTGCTGACCGGTGTTCAGCCGCGCAATCTGGCACTGGCCCGCGCGCTGTGCTCGCCAGCGCACGTGGTGGTCGACGCCGGCCACCAGGACGGCGTGCGCATGCGCGATTTTGGGCGCTTTGGCCTGCCCGACGCGCAAGCACCCGACACCCGATCACTGCTCATCGAATGCGGCTTTCATGGTGACCTGTCGAGTCGCTCGGTGGCGCAGGACATGTGCCTGCGTTTTCTGCTGGAGGCGGGCACGCTGGACGCCGCCGACGCGCAGCGCCTGCTCCCCGGCTGGCGTCAGCCGCCAGCGTCGCGTCAGTGGGCGCTGCATGTCAGTGGCCCGGTGGTGGCGCGCGGTGACCGCTTTTGCTTCACCAGGCCGTTCCAGGGATTGGAAGTGATTGAAAAAGCGGGCACCGTGATCGGTCACCAGGGCGACGACAGCGAGCCGGTTGCCACGCCGTACGATGACTGCGTGCTGGTGATGCCATCGTTGCGGCAGGCGCGTTCCGGCGTGACTGTGGTGCGGTTCGCGACACGCCAGCTACTCTGAGCCAATACGCTGGCTGCTCGGCAGCGCCTTTGGCCCGGCCTCGGTCGCCGGCGCGACATAGGTGAAATCCACATGCCTGCGGCGTGGCTTTCCCGTGCACAATGGACCGGTCGAATTTTCGAGGAGCATACCAATGAATATCAAAAGTCAAAAAGACTTTTTCTCGGGTGTCGTGTTCATGGTGGTGGGCGGTGCCTTCGCCTGGGGCGCCACCACCTACACGGTGGGCAGCGGCGCGCGCATGGGGCCCGGCTACTTCCCGCTCATGCTGGGCGTCCTGCTGGCCTTGCTGGGGGCGGTCATCACCTTCAAGGCGATGGTGGTGGAAACCGAGGATGGCGAGAAGGTCGGCAAATGGATCTGGCGCCCGGTCGGCTACATCGTCGGTGCCAATCTGGCGTTCGGCATTTTGCTGGGCGGCCTGCCCAGCATCAAGCTGCCGGCCATGGGCATGGTGATTGCCATCATTGCGCTGACCTTGATCGCCGCCAAGGCCGGGACCGAGTTCAGATTGAAGGAGATCCTGATACTGGCCGCCATTCTGGTCGTTGGCAGCTACGTCACCTTCATTCTGCTGCTCAAGCTGCAGATCCAGGTCTGGCCCACGTTCATCACCGGTTGAAGGAATAGCCATGGACTTGATTGCAAACCTCTCGCTGGGCTTTGGCGTTGCCTTCACCCCGATCAATCTGATGTATGCCCTGATCGGCTGCATCCTGGGCACCCTGATCGGTGTGTTGCCGGGCATCGGCCCGGTAGCCACCATCGCCATGCTGCTGCCGGCCACTTACGCGCTGCCGCCGGTGTCGGCCCTGATCATGCTGGCCGGCATTTACTATGGCGCCCAGTATGGCGGCTCCACCACTGCCGTGCTGGTCAACCTGCCGGGTGAGTCTTCTTCCATCGTCACCTGCATCGACGGCTACCAGATGGCGCGCCAGGGCAGAGCTGGCCCGGCGCTGGCGGCGGCCGGCCTGGGCTCGTTCTTTGCCGGCTGCGTCGGCACCCTGATACTGGCCGCTTTTGCACCGCCGTTGACCGAACTGGCCTTCAAGTTCGGTCCGGCCGAGTACTTCTCGCTGATGATTCTGGGTCTGATCGGCGCCGTCGTGCTGGCCTCCGGTTCGCTGCTCAAGGCCATCGGCATGATCATTCTGGGACTGCTGCTGGGCCTGGTGGGAACCGACGTCAATTCGGGTGTGGCGCGCTACAGTTTCGACATTCCCGAGTTGACCGACGGCATCGGCTTCGTGGCCGTCGCCATGGGAGTTTTCGGCTACGGTGAAATCATCTCGAATCTGGCGCTGCCGGAAGAACACCGCGAGGTTTTCACCGCCAAGGTGCAGGGTTTGTGGCCCACCAAGGAGGACTTCAAGAACATGATGCCGGCCGTTTTGCGCGGCACTTTCCTCGGCTCTGCATTGGGCATTTTGCCGGGGGGTGGTGCCCTGCTGTCTTCTTTTGCGGCTTATGCGCTGGAGAAGAAACTCAAACCCAGGCCCGGTGAAGTGCCGTTCGGCAAAGGCAATATCCGCGGTGTGGCCGGCCCCGAGGCGGCCAACAATGCCGGTGCGCAAACCTCCTTCATTCCGCTCTTGACCCTGGGCATTCCGCCGAACGCGGTGATGGCCTTGATGGTGGGTGCCATGACCATCCACAACATCCAGCCGGGACCGCAGGTGATGACCAGCAATCCGGAACTGTTCTGGGGTTTGATCGCCTCCATGTGGATCGGCAACGCCATGCTGATCGTCTTGAACCTGCCGCTGATCGGCGTCTGGATCAAACTGCTGACGGTGCCGTATCGCTGGCTGTTTCCGGCCATCGTGCTGTTCTGCGCGATTGGCGTCTACACCACCAACAACAGCACTTTCGACATCTGGATGGTGGCCGGCTTCGGCTTCATTGGTTACGCCTTCAACAAGCTGGGCATGGAGCCCTCGCCCATGATGCTGGGCTTTATCCTGGGGCCCATGATGGAGGAGAACCTGCGCCGCGCGCTGCTGCTCTCCAGAGGCGACTGGAGCGTCTTTGTGACGCGCGGCCTGTCGGCCGGTTTGCTGGTGGCGGCGGGCCTGATGCTGGTGATCGTGCTGCTGCCCTCGATCAAGGCCAAACGGGCAGAGGCGTTTGTGGAGGATTGACTGCCCGCAGTTTTGCTCAGCGTGACGGCACCTTCGGGTGCCGTTTTTTTTAAAACTGCATTGAGATGGGGTCGGCGGGGGTGGGGTAGACGCCGGGCGCTCCGCGTCCTTCGGACTTTTTAATGTCGCACCCAACATCCACCCCACCCCCGCCTGGCGTTGCTGCCCGATCCGATCTGGGTGGTCATTGGGATAGGCGTGCCAACTGCCGTTTCAGACACTCAGGCGACATTCGCTCCGCTGATCTGCTCGCTCCAAACCGGTCACTACTGGAGGATGCAAGTTGCCCGTGGTACACCTCGACTGACAATTTATGGGATAGAGCCAGTCTGGAGACTGAAAGTGTTACCAATTGCAACTGAGATCGGTTAAAGTCCACACATAAATTGTGGAAATAATAAATGCGGAGGCGGGACAATGCGATTTCTGAAGTTCAGCTATGCGGTACTGGCTGTCACGGCAGTACTCATTGGGGCAACATCTGTCCATGCTCAAACGACGACGACTGAGACGTTGACCTTTGACAACAACCAGATGCCGAGCGGGTGGACTTTCTTCAATGCCGGCGCACCGGGCAATAACCTCACGATTCAGAATCAGCGTCTAGAAATAGGACAGGTTGACACTTACGGCGGTGTTTCCAAGCCATTCGACTCAAGCGGTGTTAGTAAAGTCAAAATCGAGTTCGACGCCAATATTGCAGATGTTTTTTGGGGCCAGGGAACTTCAGCCATGCTCGTGCAGGACCCATCGAATTGGTCATTGGCTTTTGCAAACACAGGTATGAATAAGACTGGCTTTGGTCAGGATTCCATGACTTTTGCTTCTGGATATGCGTTATCGGGAGGTCCCAGTACCGCTGTTTACAACAATGTCGTGAGTCCGCCAGTTTTTGGCAATTACCACATGAGCGCCGTTTTTGAAAATGGGCAAATCAGCCAGACGATCACCAATCTCGACACGGGTGCGACCTTTTCGAGCGGTGTGACTGCGGCTCCCGGATTTCTGCTCTCGGACATGCACAACATTGTGCTTTGGGGAGTAACAACAACAGGCACCTCAGCTTGGATTGACAACGCAACGGTAACTGTGACTGCGGTCCCCGAACCAGAAAGCTACGTCATGCTCCTGGCTGGATTGGGACTCGTCGGTGTGGTTGCACGTCGTCGCCAATCATATAAGTCATCGGGCGCCAAGTCATGAATTGCATTCGTGTCCTGCTCGCTACAACGGCGATACTCATTGGTGCATCATCTGCCTACGCCCAAACGACCACCACCGAGACGCTGAACTTTGACGATAACCTGAAACCACTTGGCTGGAACTATTTTCAAGTGGCGGATTCGTCTCTTGACAACATCAGCGTCACGAACCAGCGCCTTGAAGTGAGGGAGGTGAACACCGCCGGTGGACTTGTCAAAGCGATTGACACCAGCGGCATTACTCAAATTCAAGTCGGGTATGAGGCTAACTTGTCTGGCAATTATTCGGGTCAAATCAACGGAGTAGCTCTTGTGGTCAACCCGGCAGATATAACGGCGGGTGGTTTCGCTGCGGCGATGGGTGGATCTGCTCAAAACAACCAGTCACAGTTCTTTATAACTCCACTTGCTTCCAACGGTGTGATTGGGGTCGGCATTGAGAACTATCCTGTACAACCTGTTACGCCCCCGATATGGGGGACTTACTATATGCTTGCCACATTTGAAAATGGCTCCGTCACTGAGAATGTAACCAATGCGGTAACGCATGCGTTAGTCGCCACGCAAACGAAAGCGGTTCCGGGATTTCTACTCGCCAATATGGGCGGCGTCATCCTTTACGCTAACAACACAGAAGGCTTCGCAGCGTGGATCGACAATGTGACCGTTACAACAGTCACTTCAGCGAGTTCCGGAGGTGGCGGGGGAGGTGTTGTATCGAATATCCCCGAACCCGAAACCTACGCCACGCTCCTGGCTGGGCTGGGACTGATTGGCGTGGTCAGCAGAAGGCGCACTACCAAGCCAATCGTGTAGGTTGAACTTCCAGTAAGCTGGCCGTGGCGACCGGCCGTTTACGCTGCATTGCAGGTCTACGATTTTCTCCATACCCGACTTTCAATTTTGACGGCCGGCTGCCGAGAAAGTTGACCGACTCCAGTAGACACGCGGCTGTCTTACAACGATCAGGTCCGGCTACCCGAAAGCCGCCACTGGCAGCGCACGCATCATCCCGCTGCGACCCGGTTGCGTCCGGCATCCTTCGCTTGGTAGAGTGCCGTATCCGCCCTTCTTAATAAGACCTCACCACCGTTCTCGTGATCGGGAACATCAGCGGCAAAGCCAATGCTGATGGTGATCTTGCCGTGCAACGACTGGGCGTGCGGTACCTCCAACTCCGCCACGGCGCGGCAGAGCGCATCCGCAAGCTTCCCTGCCTTGTCCACATCAGTATCAGCAGTGATAACGGTGAACTCTTCGCCGCCATACCGTGCGACCAGATCGCTCGGTCGCCTCGCGCTGCTTTTCAGTACGCTCGCAACTCGAGTCAGACAAGCATCCCCAGCCTGATGACCATAGAGGTCGTTGTACTTCTTGAACCAGTCGATATCGATCATCAAGATCGCCAGCGGTTGCCCACTGCGCTGGGCGCGCGCACTTTCGGCAGCCAGTACCTCGTCAAAACGTCGCCGATTGGCCAGTCCGGTCAAGCCATCGGTGATCGACAACTCCGCCAATTTTTGGTTGGCTGCTTCCAGTTCAGCGGCGTAGTCTTGCAGTTCGAGGTTTTGTTGTTTCAGAACTTCGCGATTCTGTGCGAGCTCATGCTCGGCACGTTCCTGGTTCGTGAGTGTCATACCCGAGGCGAGCAGCATGAGCGTAACGATGGATGCCAACAAGGTGGCCGTCTGGATCGGGCCTGTCACCTGTGAACTCAGGATTTCAATGTGTCCGCCGATGGCCTCAACAACGCGGTAGCCGATAACAATGACGACCAGGAAGAACCCGACCATCAACAGGTACTGGCCGCGCCCGGCGGTTTTTCGATGCTGTCCGATCAGGGCGACCAGGATGAACAGACATTGCGAGATGAAGACCGTACTGCTGAGGATCGAGCGCGCCGCCGAATTGTCGAGCCAATAAGTAGAACCTATCAGCACCACTGGAACCGGCGCCCAAGTCAGCCAGCGCGGTAGACGACGCTGCTGAAATTCAGACAGGCCTGTAGCAAATAGCGTAAACGTCGCCGCCAGCAGGGTGTTGCCGAGGGTTATCGTCCAAAAATCACCGACCTGCGCGCGCAGGGCAGTCAGGATGAAGGCCAGTGTGTGGGCCGTTAGTGCCCACGCCCAGATCCACAATGTGTGGCTACGCCGAAATGCGACTGTGGCAATGGAGAGTGCCAAGACGGTGCTGGTCAAAACAATCGCCGCCATCAATGTGGGCATGCTCAGGCTCATATAGGTATTTTCGCAGAGTCACCCGCTCCATGGTTGATCGCGAATGATTTTTCGAAGCGTTGCGACACAAGGTTCAGGCCAGCAGCCGCAGCAAAACCCATCTGCGGCACAATTCCTGCAAGGAGCACTTATGCAACTCAAGCACCACCTGCAACAGCACGCGCAACGCGCCGCCCTGCACAACGAAGTCCACGCACGGCCGCCGCAGGCGCTGGTGGCGCCGCTGGCGATCTCCAGCGTGGTCATGGTCTGCGATGCGGCCCAGCGCGAGGCCAGCCGCTTGCACCTGGCGACCTTGCTGCGCGACCGCCACCTGCCGCTGCCGGACCCGCAGGCCAGCCACCTGAGAATGGATCTGGGGCAGTTTCACATTCGCTGGGAACTGCACACTGAATTTGTCAGTTGGACCTTCATGTGCCCGCTGGCGACGCAGCGCTTTGGCGAGAGCGAGCCGCCGCGCGCGCTGGACGCGGTGCCGCAGGACTGGCTGGCCGCCCTGCCCGGGCAGTGTCTGTCGAGCCTGCACCTGTGGGCCCTGTCGACCCCGGCGCTGGGTGCCGCCACGCTGATCAAACAGCTGTTGCTGGAAGACACACTGGTGGCCTCCAGCGCGGCCGGTGGCGCGGCCGAGGTGTATACCGATTTTGCAATGCGGGCGGATGGTTTTTCGCGCATGCTGCTGCTGGTCGGCAGCCTGTCGCCACGTCGCCTGGGGCGCCTGGTACAGCGTCTGCTGGAGATCGAGAGCTACCGCATGGCGGCTTTGCTGGGCTTGCCGGCGGCACGCGAGGCGACCGGCATCCTGGCCAGTGCCGAACGCGAACTGGCGGAACTGGCCAGCGCCATTCGCAGTGCCACGGCGCAGGATGAACCACTGTTGCTGGACCGGCTGACCAAGCTGGCCGGGCAGGTGGAGAGTCGGCACGCCGCCACCCATTCGCGATTTTCCGCCAGTGCCGCTTATTTCGAGCTGGTTGACAAACGCATCAGCGACATTGACGAGGCGGTGCTGCCGGGCATGCAGACCATTGGCCAGTTCATGGAGCGGCGCCTGAGCCCGGCGCGCGCCACCTGCGAGTGGGCCGCCCGGCGCCAGGACGCACTGTCGCAGCGGGTGTCCCGCATCAGCAACTTGCTGCGCACCCGGGTCGAGATCGAACAGCAGCAGAGCAGCCAGGCGCTGCTGGCGACCATGAACAGCCGGCAGGACATGCAGCTCAAACTGCAGTCCACTGTCGAGGGCTTGTCAGTGGCGGCGATCACCTATTACATCGTCGGCTTGATCAGCTACCTGGCCAAGGCCGCGCACAGCCTGGGCTGGCCCTGGAGCGCCGAGAGCACGGCCGCCGCCGCCATCCCGCTGGTGGCGCTGACGGTCTGGTGGTCGCTGCGCAAGCTGCATCACCGCGTGTTCAAGGATTAGGGCCTCTCCAGCCTGTCAAAAACTGGTGGCCAGCATGAACAGCACGGCCAGCGCCATCACCGCCGTTGCGCTCCAGCCGAAGTAGCGGTGCCGCAGCGAGATGGTGTGCTCGCCCATCAGCCGCCTGGACTGGCCGATCCACATCAAGGCGGCCATGATGGGGACCGAAATAACGCCGTTCACGATGGCGCTCCAGACCAGCGCCTTGATCGGATCGAGTTCCAGGTCGCCCATCACGGTGCCGATGCCGGTGGCCGCCACGATGATGATGTAAAAGCCCTTGGCCTCATGAAACCCGTGCGACAGCCCGGCCTTCCAGCCATAGAGTTCGCTGACGGCATAAGCGGCCGAGCCGGCCAGCACCGGCACCGCCAGCAGGCCGGTGCCTATGATGCCCAGCGCAAAAACCGCAAAGGCAAACTCGCCGGCCACCGGGCGCAGCGCCTCGGCCGCTTGCGCCGAGGTCTGGATGTTGGTGATGCCATGGTCGTTCAGCGTCACCGCGGTCGCGATCACGATGCACAGGGCGATGACGTTGGAGAAGCTCATGCCGACAAAAGTGTCCTGCTTGATGCGGAACAAATGCTCGGCCGCATATTCCGGATGCGCGCGCAGTTCGCGCGATTGCGGGCGGCGCCGGTTGTCTTCAACCTCCTGCGCCGCCTGCCAGAAAAACAGATACGGGCTGATCGTGGTGCCCAGCACCGCCACCACCATGGCGGCGTATTCCTTGAGAGAAATATCCTTCGGAAAGAACGACCAGGGGTGCAGCGATTCCGAAATCACCCGACGCCAGGGCACCGAGACCGTCAGAATCACGGCGACGTAGGCAAACAGCGCCAGCGTCAGCCACTTCAGAACACGCACCGTGCGCTCGTAGGAAAAAAACACCTGGGTGGCGATCGACAGGGCACCGAAGCCCAGCACATAAAGAGGCAGGGGACCGCCAATCAACAGTCGCACCGCCTCGCCCATGGCGCCAATGTCGGCCGCGATGTTGATGGTGTTGGCCACCACCAGCAGGCCGACCAGGCAGGTTGTCAGCCAGCGCGGGAACAGCTTGTTGATGTTGGCCGCCAGTCCTTCGCCGGTGACCCAGCCGATGCGCGCCGACAGCATCTGGATGCCTATCATCAGAGGCGTCGTCAGCAGCAAGGTCCAGACCAGCGCAAAGCGGAATTGGGCACCGGCCTGCGAGTAGGTGGCGATGCCGCTGGGGTCGTCGTCGGCGGCGCCCGTGATCAGGCCGGGGCCGAGTCGTTGCACGAATTTTTTAGCGCTTTGCGTCACCATGTCTGCATTTCTCCGATGTGTTTGCAATTGCGTTCAAAGAACGAGACCCTGCCGCAGGCGCTAATTCTAAAACCCTGGTTACCCCTCCTTTGTTTGCCGCAATCTGGTGCTGCCGCGACCATCAGGCGGTAGTTCGGTTTCGAAGTTTTGTGCGCCATTCTGACGTACAATTGAAAAATTCCAAGGAGAGTTGTATGTCGTCTGCCGCCGGTGCCGTTCAGTCCGCCCGTATCAATCTTCGTACCACGCCACAAGCCAAGGCCACCATCGAGCGCGCTGCAACCATGATGGGCGCGACCGTTTCCGGCTTCGTGTTGCAAAACGCCTATGAGGCGGCGCGCCGCGTCGTTGCCGACGATGATTCCCTCATGTTGTCGCAGCAGGCTTTTCAGTCGTTTGTAGCGGCTTGTGAAAAGCCGTCCAAGCCGACTGCCGCCTTGCGTAAACTGATGGCGCGGCGCTAGATGACAGTGCCCATTGAGCGCCTCGCGGCACATCATGTGCGTGCGGGCTTCGATTGCGGTGAAGCCGCGCTCAATGACTTTCTTCTCAGGCAAGCAGGTCAGCTGCAACGGCGCGGCTTTGGCAAGACTTATGTGGCTTTGGCCGATGATGGGGTGGCCGTTACCGGCTACGTTTCGGTCAGTGCCGGCCAGGTTGCGAGCATCCAATTGCCCGAAGGCCTGAAGTTACCGCGCTACCCGGCTCCGATGTTGCGGGTCGGTCGTCTGGCTGTCGATGTGCGCCACCAGGGAGGCGGCATCGGGCAGGATCTGCTGGCCTTTGCGCTGCAATTGGCGCTTGAGTTTTCGAAACAGGTCGGCTTGTACGCGGTGCTGGTCGAGGTCAAAAACAACAAGGTCAAAGCGTTTTACACACGCCTGGGCTTCATCGAAACAGCCGATGATCCTCTTTGCCTGTTCCTGCCGATTGCCACATTGGCGAAAACAAGGGCAAGAACATGAGGCCGCCGGCAGCCACCGGCCTGCTGCTGGCCACCGTCGGTGCCATCGCCTTCAGCGGCAAGGCGATCATCGTCAAGCTGGCGTACCGGCATGGCGTCGATGCGGTGACGCTGATCATGTACCGGATGCTGTTTGCCTTGCCCATTTTTGCGCTGATGGCGTGGTGGGCCAGCCGCGGCAAGCCGGCCCTCACGCGGCGCGACTGGCTGGGCATTCTGGGCCTGGGCTTTAGCGGCTACTACCTGGCCAGCTACCTTGATTTTGCCGGCCTGTCGTTCATCAGCGCCTCGCTGGAGCGGCTGATCCTGTACCTCAATCCGACGCTGGTGCTGCTGCTGGCCTGGCTGCTGTACCGGCGGCGCGTCAAACGCGCTCAGGTCTTGGGCATGTTGGTCAGTTATACCGGTGTCATGCTGGTGTTTGGCCACGAGGTCAAACTGGCAGGCGCTGACGTGGCGCTGGGTGCGCTGCTGGTTTTTCTCAGCGCTTTCAGTTATGCGTACTATTTGATTTTCAGTGGTGAACTGGTGCAGCGGCTGGGGTCCCTGCGCCTGGTGGGTCTGGCCACCAGTGTCGCCAGCCTGCTGTGCATCGCGCAGTTTGTGCTGCTGCGACCCTGGCATGCGGCGCTGGTGGCGCCGCCGGTGATCTGGCTCTCGGTGCTCAACGCCACCTTGTGCACGGCGCTGCCGGTGCTGCTGGTGATGATGGCGATCGAGCGCATTGGCGCCAGCGTGGTGTCCCAGGTCGGCATGGTCGGTCCGATGTCGACCATTCTGATGGGTGTGTTGATTCTGGGCGAGCCCTTCACCGCCTGGGTGGCGGCCGGTACCGTGCTGGTGATTGCCGGGATATTTGTTTTTACCCGGCGCGCCTGATTCGACATCCGGTAAAAAATTTCTGACCACGGTTCGCCACTATCATGGCGAAAGATTGTTGTAACTAACGAGGTAACTGATATGGATTTTGGAATTGGCGGTAAATGGGCCCTGGTCTGCGGTGCCAGCAAGGGGCTGGGCTTTGGTTGTGCCCAGGCACTGGTGCGCGAAGGGGTGAACGTGCTGATCGTCGCCCGCGGTGCCGATGCGTTGCAGGCGTCGGCGGCAAGATTGGGGGCAGAAGCCGTCGCTGGTTCGACGGTGCAGTGGGTGGCCGCCGATATCACGACGGTGGCGGGCCGCGCGGCGGTGTTTGCCAGCCGGGCCGACTTTGACATCGTGGTGACCAATGCCGGTGGTCCGCCGCCGGGCGATTTTCGCGACTGGGACCGGGACGCCTGGATCAAGGCGGTGGACGCCAATATGCTGACCCCGATCGAGTTGATCAAGGCCACGGTGGACGCCATGGCGGCGCGCGGCTTCGGGCGCATCGTCAATATCACTTCCAGCGCGGTGAAGGCGCCGATCGACATCCTGGGCCTGTCCAACGGCGCGCGCAGCGGTTTGACCGGTTTTGTGGCGGGAACCTCGCGCAGCAAGCTTGCCGGCCAGGGCGTCACCATCAACAACCTGCTGCCCGGTGCTTTTGACACCGACCGGCTCAAGGCGGTCATGACCGGCGCCGCGCAAAAAACCGGTTTGAACATCGAGGCCGTGATGGATGCGCGCAAGAAGACCATTCCGGCGCAACGCTTTGGTCGGCCCGAGGAATTTGGCGCCATCTGCGCCTTTTTGTGCAGCCAGCAAGCCGGCTACATCAACGGCCAGAATGTGCTGGCCGACGGCGGCGCCTATCCCGGCGTGTTCTGAGCCGGAAATAACTTTTACCTTTAGCAATTGGAGTTGAAAAAAATGCTCAGATCACCTTTGCGGCGCCTGTCACGCCTGCTGGGCCACACGCTTGCGCTCGGCGCGCTCCTGTTGGGCGGTGCGGCGCAGGCGCAGACCGGCACCATTAAGCTGCTGGTCGGCTTTCCGCCGGGCGGCGGCACCGATGCCATCGCGCGTACCCTGGCCGACAAACTGAAGGACCAACTGGGGACCACCGTGATCGTCGAGAACCGCGCCGGCGCCGGTGGCCAGATCGCGGCGCAAGTGCTGAAAGCGGCGCCGGCCGACGGCAGCACCTTCTTCCTGACGCATGACCATACGATTTCGATTTTGCCGCTGGTGGTGAAGAACCCCGGCTTCGATCCGGCGCGCGATTTTGTTGCGGTGGCCGGCTTCGCCACTTTTGTCAACGCGCTGGCGGTGTCGGGCGGCACACCGGCCAGGTCGATGAATGATTATGTGGCCTGGGTCCGCGGCCAGGGTGGCGGCAAAGGCACGGTAGGCGTGCCGGCGCCGGCGTCGGTGCCGGAGTTTCTGGTCAAGCTGATTGGCCAGAAGTACGCCCTCGATCTGCAGGCCGCGCCGTACCGCGGCAGCGCACCGATGATGGCCGACATGCTGGGCAACCAGATCAACGCCGGTGTCGCCTCGATCCCGGATTTCATCGAGAACCACAAGGCCGGCAAGGTTCGCATCGTGGCCGTTCTGGGTGGCACCCGGCAAGCCACCCTGCCTGATGTGCCGACCTTTGCCGAGCTCGGATTGGCCGGTTTCGAGGACGTTCCCTACTACGGCATTTTTGCGCCCGCCGGTACGCCCAAGGCCGTCATTGACCGTTTTTCGGAAGCGGTGGCCAAGGTGATTGCGCTGCCGGAGGTGCGTGAACGCCTGACGACGATGGGCTTGACGGTGGGCTATATGTCGCCACAGCAACTGGCCAGCCGGGAGCACGCCTATGCCAAGACCTGGGCCCGCATCATCAAGGCCAGCGGCTTCCAGGCGCAGTGACTATTGATGTTGCCAGAATTCACGACGCTGTTGTACAGGAACGGATGCTGCGTCGTCATTGGGGCCCTGGATCAGAGCCTGCCCCGGGCTTGATCCGGGGTCCGGGGTTTCGGCACCCGCAATCCAATGCCTCCAAGACTGTCGTTGCTCCCCAAATTGTCATTGCTCCGAAAATTGTCATTGCTCCCAAAATTGTCATTGCGGACTTGATCCGCAATCCATGGATCCCGGGTCGAGCCCGGGATGACAACTGCGGTGGAAAACGGTACGGGCATCTCAAAGCAAACCCACGTCGGGATCTTGCCAGTTGACTCTGGTGGTGGCATGTCCAGTGCAACACAAGCAATGACAAGCGTGGGGGGCCTGGTTTTAGCGCCGCGAGGACACCACGATGCCACCCATGATCAGAAGGAACGCCAACACGTGATAGAGGTGCGGAACTTCGCCCAGGAAAGCGCTTGACAGCAGGGCGGTGAAGAGCGGCGTCAGGTTGGCGAAAAAGCCGGCCGCCGCCGGCCCGGCCCGCGCCACGCCGGCGCCCCAGGCGCGAAAGGCAATCAGTCCCGGGCCGACGGCGACGAACAGCAGCGCCGCCGCCATTGGCCAACCCCACTGCACATGGCCCTTGCCGAGGGCCCATTCACTGCCTGCAAACAGCCCCGACCAAAACAGGCCGAAAGTCACTTGGGCGAGTAAAAAAGCCGACCAGTCGGAACGGATGGCCGGCGGTTCCGTGGTCGGGTGCGCCAGCATCCAGCTGTAATAAGCCCAGGACGCGGCGGCCATCAGCATGTACAGGTCGCCGGCCACTGGCCGCAGTTGCGCCAACACTTCGAGCTGGCCGCGGCACATCACCAGCAGTACGCCGCCGATCGACAGCAGCGCGCCCAGCAACTGGCGCGGCGACACCGGCACCCGAAAGAACAGGCGCCCGATCAGCAGCATCCAGACCGGCGTGCTGGAGCCCACCAGGGTGACGTTCAAGGGCGTCGAGGTGTTGAGCGCCAGGTACAGCAAGGCGTTGTAGCTGCCGACACTGAGCAGGCCCAGCAGCGAAAAACGGCGCCAGGCGGGCCACAGCGGACTGCCGCGGCGCAGGACCGCGCCCGCCATCGGCAGCAGCAAGAGCAGCGCGACCACCCAGCGCAGAAGGTTCAGGGCCAGTGGCGATACCAGGGGGCTCAGCAAGCGTCCTACCACGGCATTGCCGGCCCACAGCAGGGGCGGCAGGGTCAGCAGCAGGGCTGCGCCAGGGCTTAGTTTGGGGTGCATGGCACCGACTGTAGCAAGTCGCTGTCACGATACGGTTCAAGACCCCAGCAAAGCCTCGAACTCGGCCAGCGGCGTCGGCTTGCCGTACAGGTAGCCCTGGTACAGGGTGCAACCATTGAGCGCCAGGAACTGCTGCTGCTCCAACGTCTCGACACCCTCGGCGATGACCTCCAGCCCCAGGTTATGTGCCATGCCGATGATGGTCTGCACGATCATGCCGACGCTGGGTTTGGCGCCGATATTGCGCACGAACGACTGGTCGATCTTGAGCTGCGTCAGCGGTAGCGTGGTCAGGTAGGTCAGTGAGGAATGCCCGGTGCCGAAGTCATCGACCGAAAACTGCAGTCCCAGTGCCTTCAGCTCGGTCATCTTGGCCACCGTTTCGTCGACGTTGTCAAGCACCAGCGACTCGGTCAATTCAAGTTTCAACAGGTGCGGATCGATGCCGGTCTCCAGCACCACCGCGACCACTTGCTCAACGAAATTGTGTTGGTGGAATTGCCGTGCGCTGACGTTGACGCACAGATGCAGGTCGCGGCAGCGTGCTACATCCCGCCACGCGGCAAGCTGCTGGCAGGCGTGGCGCAGCACCCACTGACCGATCGGAAGAATGAGTTCGCTTTCTTCCGCCGCCACGATGAACTCGGCCGGCAATACCAGTCCGCGCCGCGGGTGCCGCCAGCGAATCAGCACTTCGGCTCCGACGATCGGGCCATCCAACTTGACCTGCGGCTGGTAGTGCAGCTCGAACTGCCCCTCCCGCAAGGCGGCGTGCAGATCTTCCTCCAGTTGCGCCCGGGCGCTGATGGCGGCCTGCATCTGGGGATCGAAAAAGCACAAGGCATTGCGCCCGCGCAGCTTGACCTCGTACATCGCGATGTCGGCCTGTTTCAGCAGGTCGGCCGGGGCGATCTGCAGGGCATTGAACAAAGTGGCGCCTATGCTGGGGGTGCTGCGGTAGCTGTGCGTCGCCAACTGGTAGGGCTGATTCAGCCGATGCAGAATTTTTTCGCCAATTTGCTGGGCCAGCGTGGCGGCCTCCTGGCTGTGCTCGGAGAGATCGTTGAGCATCACCACAAACTCGTCGCCGCCCAGGCGCGCCACCGTGTCTTCCTCGCGCACACAGCTCTTCAGGCGCTGGGCCACCTGCCGCAACAGCAGATCGCCGATTTCGTGGCCCAAGGTGTCGTTGAGTGTCTTGAAGTGGTCCAGATCGAGAAATAGCAGAGCGCCATAGTAGCCGCTGCGGGCACTCGAAGTCATGGCCTGCTGCATGCGGTCCATCAGCAGGCGCCGATTCGGCAGCGTGGTCAATACGTCGTAGAACGCCAGCTGCTCGATTTCGGCGGTGGCGCGGCGCAATTCGGTCACGTCGTTGTAGACGATGACCAGCCCGCCGTCGGGTGTGCGTTGCTCGGTGATCTGAATGATCTGGCCATTGGGCAGTTGCTGCTCGTTGATGCCCTGGGCGTTGAGCTGCAGGGACAGCCGGTGCGCGATCCATTCCTGTAGTTCGGCCGCGCTGGCCCCGATCAAGTGGTGCGCCGCGGCTGCCTCCAGCACTTTGCGGAACGGTACCAGGGGTGCCATCACCGCGGCGGTCCAGGGGTAGAGTTCCATAAACCGCCGGTTCCAGGTCACCACCTGGTGCTCGCTATTGAGCAACAAGAAACCGCTCACCATCGACTCGAGTGCTTCGTCCAGTGTGGTCTTGGATCGCGCAATGGCCAGTCGTGCCTGCGTCAGGCGGTCCAGATACCCGATGGCAAAGCCACCGGCTGTCAGCAGCATCAGGATAAACGCCGCCGCCGCGCCGACAATGAAGTTGCGCAAGGTGCGCCAGTCAGTCAAGGCGGCGTCGAGCGGAATGCTGGCAACAATCAGCACGTCGCGGTACAGAATCGGGCGCGTGACGACCATTGCCGGCTGACCCGTCAAACGTGCCGCCATGCGCAGCGACCGGACCGTCTCCCGTTGCACTTCCAGCGCCGGCAAAAGCCGCCGGCCCAGTAACTCGTCGCGCGGCGGCGAGCTGGCCAGCAACTCTCCGTTGGTGCGCTCCAGCGTGACTTCCAGCCCTTTGATGTCGGCGCCCTGGACCATGATGGAACTGAGCAGTGGCACCGGCACCTCGGCCACTGCCAGCACCCTGGAACCGTCGGCCAGTTTGATGGTGCGCCCCATGTACAGCACCTGCTCGGAGCTGGTAAAACTGACGACCGGCGGGCTGACGATCAGGGTCGACACCGGCTGCCCCAGAACTTCTTCGACAAAGCCGGCCGGCAGGCTCAAACCCAGATCAGTGCCCAGCGCATTCGACGAGGCCAGAATCCGACCCTGCGCATCGATCAGTGCAACGTTGCGCACGCTCAGATTTTGCTGGGCCGCGCCATGCAGCAGGCGATTGGCGGTCGGGCTGTCGATCCAGTCGGCCATCAAGCCCGACAGTCCCAGCAACTCGTCGATGTTCGCCAGCAGCACGTCCACGCCCAGCAGATTGCGGTTGAGCGCCGCTTCCGCGCCGGCGACGAAACGAGCTACCTCCGACTCGCTTTCAGACAGCGCGTCCTGCCGTGTGTGCCACAGCAAACCGCTGGTGGCCAGCAGCACGGACGTCACCAGCAGCGCGACCAGCGCAAGCGCCAGAGCCGTGACGCGGGAAGGCCGGAATCTTTTCATGGGGTTGCTGGCGCCGTGATGCCCCGAACCGGACCGATGGTCATGTTCCAGACCTCGGCGCAACGGCTCTTGCAGCGCTGCAACCAGCGCGTCAGCACGGTGGAAGTGAAAATTTCCTGACGCCGGCGTTCGTCCTGTGCCGACAGGGCGACTTCCACCATGCGGCCGCGCCGTCCGCTGCTGCACCCCGCAGTGCCCCGGTTGCAGGCCAGGCCCTCGGTCGTTTCGCGTTCGCTCTCAAGCCAGATCGCCGCTTCCAGTTTCGGCAGTTCACGCCGCAACAAGGCTTTCAGGTCGGGCGGCAAGGCGCCCCAGGCCGCCATGTTGGCGCCGAAGACGGCCAAGCCCCAAGTCACCGGCAAGGTGTGCACATGGGTGGTCACTTCATGCAGCCCCAGGGTATTGCCCGACATGGTGCCGGTGATCGCGCATTCGGTGTTGCCGGAGGCCATGTTGGACATGATCTGGGCAAACCCGGTGAGCACCGGGACGGCGCCGAAGGCGGCCACAAAATCGAACTGGGTGGCCGAGGAAACGCGGATGCGCCGCCCGGCCAGATCGGCCAGACCGGCCATCGGTTTTTTGCAAAAGATTACCTGCGCCGGATAAACATAAAGTGCCAGTGCTTCCACGCCATGGCGTTCGCGCAGCGCTTTTTCGAGGAAAGGCCGAAAGGCGGCGACGGACTTTTTCAAACTGGCCATGTCCGGGTTCAGTCCCGCCAGATCGGGGGCTGCGTACTCGGGGTGGCTGATTGCCAGCGAACTCATCAGGGCAGTGCCAAAGGGCACCACCCCCAACTCGATCAGGCGCAGCATGTCACCGCCGGGCACCCCGGCGCGGTCAAAGGGCACGATATCGGCATCGAACTTGCCGGCACTCAGCCGGGCCAGTTCCCGGGTCCAGAACGGCTCTTCGTGGTGCGTGTATTGGTTGATGTCGGCCAGGCCGCCGACGATGCGCAGTTTCTGCATGGGTGCCGCCGCCGGCGCTGGCGCGGCCCAGCAGGGCAACAGGCAAGCCAGCACGGCGGCGGCGAGAGCAGGCGGCAAGTGATTGAAACGGGGCATGGCAAATTCCAGCATTAGGTGCGTGACAGCATGCCCATTCTGTCAGATAAGCGCAAACTGTTCACCGCAAAAACACTGGGGTAAGTCCGCATGAACCAGCCCGTCGTCGCTGCCGGTCATTTCATGGCAACATACCGAACCTTTCAAATTCGAGGAACCACCATGAGCCAACACACTTCCCGCGCCATCCGGATCGAGCAAAACGGGGGGCCGGAACAACTCAAGCTGGTCAACGTGACGGTGGGCGACCCCGGCGCCGGTGAAATCCGCATTCGCCACCACGCGGTCGGGCTCAACTTCATCGACGTCTACCAGCGCAGCGGCCTGTACCCAATGCCGCTGCCGCTGCAACTGGGCATGGAAGCCGCCGGTGTCGTCGAGGCGGTCGGCGCCGGCGTTACCCATCTCAAGGTCGGCGACCGCGCCGCTTACGCCAGCCAGCCGCCGGGCAGCTACTGCGAGCTGCGCGTGATGCCCGCCAAGTGCGTCTGCAGGCTGCCCGATGCCATTTCCTTCGAGACCGGCGCCGCCATGATGCTCAAGGGCTTGACCGCCCAATACCTGCTCAAGCGCACGCTGCCGCAAGGGGGCTTGCAGGCCGGCGATTTCGTGTTGTTCCATGCCGCTGCCGGCGGGGTCGGCCTGATTGCCTGCCAGTGGGCCAAAGCGCTGGGCCTGCAACTGATAGGCACGGCCGGGTCGGACGCCAAATGTGCCCTGGCCAAACAGCATGGGGCCGCCTTCGTCATCAACTATTCAAGTGAGGACTTCCTGGCCCGGGTGAAGGAGATTACCGCTGGCAAAGGCGTCAAGGTGGTGTACGACTCGGTCGGCAAGGACACCTGGGACAAATCACTGGACTGCCTGGCGCCTTTTGGCCTGATGGCCAGTTTTGGCAACGCCTCCGGTCCGGTGGCGCCGTTTGCGCCCGGCATTTTAGGCCCCAAGGGCTCTATTTACGTGACGCGCCAGACCCTCTTCAGCCACATCGCCACGCGCGACAGCACGCAGGCCATGGCGGATGATCTGTTTGCTGCCGTGACCAGCGGCCAGGTGACGATCCGCATCGACCAGCGCTACAAGCTCGAAGACGTGCAGCAGGCGCACCGCGACCTCGAGGCGCGCAAGACCACCGGCTGCACCATTCTGACTTTGTGAGCGCGGCGCAGCTGGACCCCCAATGGTTGGCGGCCCTGCACGCCAGCGCGGACCGGCCGCCCTGGCGGTCGCGGCAGCCATTGCTTTGGGGGCCGCATCTGATCGGCTCGGTGGAGCCAGGCTATTTCAGTCCATCCGTGCTCCGGCACCCTTTGCTGGCGCCTGAACCGCCGCACCAGGAGGAGGGCGGCGCGGGACCGTGCTGGCGCCTGCAGGGTGATGCCACACAGGCCCTGGCGCGTCTGGCCCAGGTATTGCTGGAAGCCCGGATCGGGCGCGTGGTGCAGCAATGGCGTGGCGAGCAACTGGCGGTCTGGGACGCCCATGGTCGGCAAATCGCCACCGTGGAGCGCGGTGTGGTGCGGCCGCTGGGCATTGCCACCCGTGCCGTGCATCTGGTGGGGCGTACCGCCGAGGGAGGTTTCTGGGTACAGCAGCGGGCCCTCGACAAGGCTGATGACCCGGGTCTTTGGGATACCTTGATGGGCGGCATGGTGTCGGCTGCCGATAGCGTGCTGACGGCACTGGCGCGCGAGACCTGGGAAGAAGCCGGGCTGCATCTGGAGACGGTTCGCGATCTGCGTCGTGGCGGCAGCGTGACGCTGCGCAAACCGAGCTCGGATCAATCCGATGTCGGCTACGTGGTGGAGCAGATCGACTGGTTTTCCTGCAACGTTCCCGCTGGCATCGAACCGGTCAACCAGGATGGCGAAGTGCTGCAATTCGCTTTGCTCGACCGGGCAGCGCTGCTGGACAAACTGCAGCGCAATGAATTCACCACCGAGGCCGCCCTGATTCTGGTGGCCGCGCTGCGTTTGCCTTGAACTGACCGGCAGGCAGCGGTCCGGCGGCGCGTGTTGCCGCACTCCTGGCGCTTGAAATTTCTGTTCCCGGCTGACCCGGCGGCGGCGTTGGCTGCGCAATTTCCGACCCCCGGCTTGACAGGTTCGGAAGAATTTCCTACATTAATAACCAATTGGTCATTAATTGACTTCACTTTCATTTTTCGATTTCAAGCGAGGTCACGGTCATGCAGACAGATTGGGTGCGGTGGTCACGGAGCGGGTTTTTTCGCTACGGGGCAAGAGGCGTCGGGGTCATGGGTGCCATTGTGTTGCTGGCCGCCTGCAAGCCGCCGGCGCCGCCCGAGGAACCGGTACGCGCGGTCAAGGTGTTGACCGTAGGCACCAGTCCCTTGCAGGCGCAGCTGGAATTTGCCGGCGAGGTACGGGCCCGGACCGAGTCGCGGCTCGGGTTTCGGGTCGGCGGGAAAATCATCCGCCGGCAGGTCGAAGTCGGTCAGACGGTAAAACCCGGGCAACTGCTGGCGCAGCTCGACCCCCGGGATTACCAGCTCTCGGCCGGCGCGGCGCAGGCCCAGGTGGCTGCGGCGGCGACCAACCGCGACCTGGCCAGCTCCGATTTCAAGCGTTACCAGGAGCTCAAGGCGCAAGGCTTTATCGGCGCGGCGGAGCTGGAGCGGCGCGAGACCGCCCTGAAAGCCGCGCAGGCACAGTTGGAGCAGGCGCAAGCGCAGTCGGCGGCGCAGGGCAACCAGGCGAGCTATGCCAATTTGTACGCCGACGCTGCCGGCGTCGTGGTGGCTGTGGAGGCGGAACCGGGCCAAGTGGTGGCGGCCGGCACGGCGGTGCTGCGCCTGGCGCACGACGGGCCGCGCGACGTGGTGTTTTCGGTGCCGGAGGACCGGGTCGGCGCGATGCTGCCGGGTGCCACGGTACAAGTCAGGAACTGGGCTTCGGGCAGCCTGCAAACCGCCCAGCTGCGCGAGGTCGGGGCGCTGGCCGACCCGTTGACCCGCACCTTCACGGTCAAGGCGGCGCTCATGGGTCAGCCGGCGCCGGCCCTGGGCAGCACCGCCTATGTGCGCCCGCCTGCGCTGAGCCAGGCCGGCACTCAAGCCATCCGCTTGCCCACCAGCGCCTTGCGCCAGGACGGCAAGAACACGGCGGTATGGGTACTGGATCCGGCCAGCATGCAATTGCGCTCGGTGGCTATCACGGTGGCGGCGCTGGACGCCAACGAGGTGGTGGTGAGCGCCGGACTGAGCCCCGGGATGCAGGTGGTGGCGAGCGGCGTGCATGTCCTCTCGGCCGGTCAAAAGGTCACGCTGTACCAGGCTCGGCCAGAGGTGGCTGCGCTTTCACCTGCAACCGGACGCTGAGATGGACCTGAATGAGCAGGAAGCCAAACCTGGCTTCAATCTTTCGCGCTGGGCGCTGGACCACGCAGCGCTGACGCGCTACCTGATGGTGGTGCTGCTGCTGTTGGGTTTTGCCTCCTATTTCCAGCTCGGGCAGGACGAGGATCCGCCGTTCACTTTCCGCGCCATGGTGGTGCGCACCTACTGGCCGGGGGCCAGCGCGCGCCAGGTGGCCGAACAGGTGACCGACAAGCTGGAGCGCACCTTGCAGGAGGTGCCCTATGCCGACAAGATCCGCAGCTACTCCAAGCCCGGTGAGTCGCAGATCATTCTGGAGATCAAGGACTACTCCCGTGCGGCCGAGGTGCCGGGCGTCTGGTATGCCGTGCGCAAGAAGATCGGCGACATGCGTTACACATTGCCGCAAGGCGTGCAGGGGCCGTTTTTCAACGATGACTTCGGCGATGTCTATGGCGTCATCTATGCGCTACAGGCTGAAGGTTTCAGCAACCCCGAGCTGCGCGTGCTGGCCGACAACGTGCGCCAGACGCTGCTGCGCGTGCCCGACGTGGCCAAGGTGGAACTGTTCGGCGTGCAGGATGAAAAACTCTACATCGAGATCTCGCAGCGCCGTCTGGCGCAACTGGGACTGGACCTGAACCAGGTGCTGGCGCAACTGGGCCAGCAGAACGCGATCGAGCCGGCCGGTATCGTGCAGACGCCGCTGGACGCGGTGCAACTTCGGGTGGCGGGCCAGTTCGAGGCGGAAGAACAACTGCGCGCGATGCCGATCCGGGGTGCTTCGGGCAATCAGTTGAGGCTGGGCGACATCGCGCAAATCCGGCGCGGCCTGGTCGAGCCACCGCAGGTCAAGGTCCGGCACCAGGGCGTCGAGGGCATTGCGCTGGGGGTATCCATGGCCAAGGGCGGCGACATCATCGCGCTGGGCAAGGCCTTGAAGATGGCGGTTGCCGGGATCGAGAAAGGCTTGCCGGCCGGCGCGCACCTGTCGCAGGTGCAGGACCAGCCCAAGGCGGTGGCCCAGTCGGTCAACGAATTCGTCGCGGTGCTGATCGAGGCGGTGGTGATTGTGCTGGGCGTGAGTTTTCTGGCACTGGGCTTTCACGTCCATCCGGGCGAAAAGCGCTGGCTGCGGCGCTACACCCTGGACGTGCGGCCCGGACTGGTGGTGGCCATCACGATCCCGCTGGTCATGGGCTTGACCTTTCTGGCCATGTGGTACTGGGGCATAGGCTTGCACAAGATTTCGCTCGGCTCGCTGATCATTGCCCTGGGGCTGCTGGTGGACGATGCCATCATCGCGGTCGAGATGATGGTGCGCAAGCTGGAGGAGGGCTTCGATAAGGTGCGCGCCGCCACCTATGCCTACGAAGTAACGGCCATGCCCATGCTGACCGGCACCTTGATCACGGCGGCCGGTTTCCTGCCGATCGGGATTGCACGCTCCATGACCGGCGAATACACCTTCGCCATCTTTGCCGTGACGGTGATTGCGCTGTGCCTGAGCTGGCTGGTGTCGGTCTACTTCGTGCCCTATTTGGGCACTTTGCTGCTGAAGGTCAGAGCGCATGCGCCGATTGCCGCCGGAGCGATGCCGGGCGCCGACGGCGTTGCGCACGAGATGTTCGACTCGCCGTTCTACAACCGCTTTCGCCAGGCCGTGAACTGGTGCGTGGCGCACCGCTGGAGCACCATAGTCGTGACGCTGCTGAGTTTTGTGCTGGGCATCGTCGGCATGGGCCAGGTGCAGCAGCAGTTCTTCCCGGACTCCAGCCGCCTGGAGATCATGGTCGACATCTGGTTTCCAGAAGGCACCGCCATGGCTGCCAACGAGGTGACGGCGCGCCGCGTCGAGCAGCGCCTGATGCATGAGCCCGGCGTACAGGCCGTCAGCACCTGGATCGGTTCCGGCGTGCCGCGGTTTTACCTGCCGCTGGACCAGGTCTTTCCACAGACCAATGTGTCGCAGTTCATCGTCATTCCCAAGGACATGAAACTGCGCGAATCGATACGCGTCAAGCTGCCGGCCTTGCTGGCGCAGGAATTCCCCGAAGTGCGCGGGCGCGTCAAGCTGCTGCCGAACGGCCCGCCGGTGCCCTATCCGGTACAGTTTCGGGTGATGGGGCCGGACCCGGCGCTGCTGCGCGAGTACGCCGACGAGGTCAAGGCGGTGATGCGACAGGCGCCGGACACGCGCGGCGTCAACGACAACTGGAACGAACCGGTCAAGTCGATCCGGCTGGAGGTGGATCAGGCCAAGGCGCGCGCCCTGGGCGTCAGCAGCCAGTCGATTGCGCAGGCCACGCGCACCGTTTTCAGCGGCAGCACGGTAGGTCAATTCCGCGACGGCGACCAACTGATAGAGATCGTGCTGCGCCAGCCGCTGGAGGAACGCCGCGCGATCAGCGACCTTGGTAACACCAATCTGCCCACGGCTTCGGGCAAGGCCATCCCGCTGCTGCAAATTGCGAAACCGGTGTTTGCCTGGGAGCCGGGCGTGCTGTGGCGCGAAAACCGCGACTACGCCATCACCGTGCAGTGCGACATCGTGGAAGGCATGCAGGGCGCCACCGTCACCCAGGCCTTGCTGCCGCAGTTGCGGCAACTGGAGTCGCGCTGGCACGCCAAGGGGCAGGCCGGCTACCGCATCGAAGTGGCCGGCGCGGTGGAGCAAAGCAGCAAGGGTTCGGCCTCCATTGCAGCGGGCGTGCCCATCATGCTGTTCATCACCTTCACCTTGCTGATGCTCCAGTTGCACAGTTTCAGCCGCGCCCTGCTGGTGTTCCTGACCGGGCCGCTGGGCCTGGCCGGCGTCGCCGGGGCCCTGCTGCTGCTGGGGCGCCCGTTTGGCTTTGTGGCGCTGCTGGGCGTGATCGCGCTGATGGGAATGATCCAGCGCAACTCGGTGATCCTGATCGACCAGATCGAGCAGGACCGGGCGCGCGGCGTGCCGGCCTGGGATGCGATCGTGGAGTCCGCCGTGCGGCGCTTGCGCCCCATCGTGCTGACCGCCGCGGCGGCGGTGCTGGCCATGATTCCGCTGTCGCGCAGCGTGTTTTGGGGGCCGATGGCGGTGGCCATCATGGGCGGGCTGATCGTGGCCACAGCGCTCACCTTGCTGGCCTTGCCGGCCATGTACGCGGCCTGGTTCCGGGTCCGGCGCGAGGCGCCAGTGCCCTGAAAGATCAGGAGCGCGAGCGCCTCGATTCCGCTGGCCGCGCGGCCGGGCCCTTGACCGGGCGCGCGGTCTCCACCACCGGTTCGCGCAGCCGGTTCGGTGCCAGTGCGCCGGCGCTGTCCAGAATCGGATAGGCGATCGAGCAGATGTGCGAGTTGATGCGTTTCAAGTCGCTGATCAAGTCGATGTGCAGGGAACTGGTTTCCATGCTTTGCGGCGTGTTGACGGCCAGCCGCTCCAGGTGGCTGGCGGCGTACTCGCGTTCCAGATCGCGAAAGCGGGTTTTTTCTTCCAGCAGCTTGCGCGCGTCACGCACATTGCCGTCCAGGAACACGCTCATGCCCAGGCGCAGGTTGTCCACCAGGCGTGCGTGCAAGTCGGCGATCTCGGCCATGCCGGCCTCGGAAAACTCGCGTCCCGGTTTGATCTTCTTGTTTTCGACATCTTCCAGCACGCGCTCGATGATGTCGCCGATCTGTTCCATGTTGATGGTGAAGCTGATGATGTCGGTCCAGCGATGCCCCTCGCTCTCGCTCAGCGCCTCGCGCGAAATCTTGGTCAGGTAGTACTTGATGTCCGAATACAGCTCATCCACCGTATCGTCCATTTTTTGCAGGGTCTGGGCCAGGCCGACGTCGTTGTTCTTGATCACACCCAGAATACCCAGCAGCATGGTCTCGACCACATCGGCCTGGTGCATGGCTTCGCGCACGGCGCACGAAATGGCCAGCGAAGGGGTTTCCAGCGCCGAGGCATCGAGATGGCGTTGCCGCCCGGCCACCGTGCTCTTGTCGACTTTCGGTAGCCACTGTTCGACCCGGCGCGCGACGACCTGGGTCAGACCGATAAAGGCGATACCGACCAGCAGGTTGAAGGTCAGGTGGAATAGCACCACCAGCATGGCCGGCTCATGCACCCAGGGTCGCACGTTGTGCAGCCACAGGCTGACGAAAGGTGCAATCATGGCAATGCCGACGATCTTGAACACCAGGTTGCCCAGTGGCACCTGGCGCGTCTCCACATTGGTGTTGAGCGTGGTCAGCACCGCCAGCAGGCCGCTGCCCAGGTTGGCTCCCAGCACCAGACCCAGCGCGACGTCGATAGGCACCACGCCGGTGGTGGCCAGCGCGGCCGTCAGCAGCACCAGGGCCAGACTCGAATAGCTCAGCACCGACAACACGCAGCCGACCGTGATTTCCAGAAAGAAATCGCTGCTGAGCGAGCCCAGCAAGGCTTTCACGGCCGGCGCCTGGGTCAGCACGCTGGCCGACTGGGTGACCAGGCGCAGCGCCAGCAGCATCAAGCCCAGGCCGATCAGAATGCGCCCGACCCGGCCCACGGTGGTGGATTGGCGCGCGATGAACAACACCACGCCGACAAAGATGAACAGCGGCGAGAGCCAGGACAGATCGCGCGAGAACACCACCGCCATCAGGCTGGTACCGACATCGGCACCCAGCATGACGGCCAGTGCCGAGGTCAGGGACATCAAGCCCTGGCCGACAAAGGACGAGACGATCAGGGCCGTGGCGGTGCTCGATTGCACCAGCGCGGTGACGCCCACGCCCGACAGGAAGGCTGCCATACGGTTGCTGACGCTCTTGGCCAGGACGCTGCGCAGACTGGCGCCAAAGACGCGCACGATGCCGGTGCGCACCAGTTGCGTGCCCCAAACCAGCAGGGCAATCGCGGCGAGCAGGTCCAGCAGGTGTGTCAACGTCTCTTCCTTCTTGAATCGGGTTTAGGGCCTGTTCACACTATTTTTACGAGTGCGAACGCGATGAAAAATGCGCCAATCAAGGCGCGTGACAACGGCAAGGCTGGGGCCTTGCCTAGGAGCGCAACGCCGAGTGGCACATTTTTCATCCCGTTCCCTGCGGGTTGTGGCCAAAAAAGCCATGCGCGGCATTGCAAAGCCTTGCCGGGGGCCAACCCCGGCAGCGTTTTGCGCTTTGCGCATGGCATTTTTTGACTCACAACGCATCTCGCAAAAATAGTGTGAATAGGCCCTAGCGCGCGCGCCGCACGCGCAACAGTTCGTCCAGGATCAGGCAGGCGGCGCCCAGGCTGATGGCGCTGTCGGCGACATTGAAGGCCGGGAAATGCCAACCATGCCAGTGGAAGTCCAGGAAGTCCACCACGTAGCCGTACAGCAGGCGGTCTATCACATTGCCCAGGGCCCCGCCCAGGATACAGGCCAGTGCAAAGGCAAACAACTTCTGGCCGCTGTGCGATCTGAGCAACCAGACAATCACGCCGGCCGCCAGCACCCCGATGCCGGTGAAAAACCAGCGTTGCCAGCCGGCGGCACCATTCAAAAACGAAAACGCGGCGCCGCGGTTGTGCCAGCGAATCAGGTTGAAGAAACTGCTCACCTGGGTGCTGTCGCCGAGCTGGTAGAAGCCGGTGATCAGCACCTTGGTGAATTGGTCCACGATCACGATGACAAGGGCCAGCCCCAGCCATTGCAGCATGCCGCCGGCGGCGGCAGAGGATTTGCGGGCCATCAGGCAAACTTCCGTTCTTCGCCGGCGCCAAACAGGTTGCTGGTGCAGCGGCCGCACAGCGTCGGGTGCGCCGGGTCATGACCGACATCGTCGCGGTAGTGCCAGCAGCGCTCGCATTTGACGGCCTGCGAGGTGCTGGCCGCCGTCGCCAGCGCCTCGCCCGCCAGCAGCTCGACGCCGGACGTGATGAAGACAAACTTCAGATCGTCGCCCAGACTCGCCAGCAGCGCATGGTCGTCGGCGGCAACGCTGAGCGCCACCCGGGCTTGCAGCGACGAGCCGACTTTGCCCGCGGCCCGCAAGGCCTCGATGTCCTTGTTCACCACATCGCGAATCTCGCGGATGCGACCCCACTTGGCCAGCAAGGCGCTGTCCGGTGCGGCAAGATCCGAATAAGTGTCCATGAAGATAGAGGCTCTGATCGGCGCTGGTGTTTTTCCCGCGGCCCCCAGCACGGCCCAGGCTTCCTCGGCGGTGAAGCTCAGGAACGGCGCCATCCAGCGCAGCATGGCCTGGGTGATGCTCCACAAGGCGGTCTGGGCACTGCGTCGTGCCAGCGATTTGGGAGCGCTAGTGTAGAGCCGATCCTTCAGGATGTCGAGGTAGAAGGAACCCAGGTCTTCGCTGCAATAGAGTTGCAGTTTCCCGACCACCGGGTGGAACTCATAGACCTCGTAGTGCGCCAGGATTTCGGCCTGCAGCTGCGCCGCGCGGCTCAGCGCGTAGCGGTCGATCTCCAGCATGTCCTTGAGTTCGACCGGGTCCGAGGCGGGATCGAAGTCGCTGACGTTGGCCAGCAGGAATTTGAGCGTGTTGCGGATGCGCCGGTAAGTGTCGACCACGCGCGCCAGGATTTTGGCGTCAATGGCCAGATCGCCCGAGTAGTCGGTCGAGGCGCACCACAGGCGCAGGATTTCGCCGCCGTATTTTTGCGCCGACTCGCCCAGCGGCATGTAGTTGCCCAGGCTTTTGCTCATCTTGCGGCCGCTGCCGTCGACGGTGAAGCCGTGTGTCAACAAGCCGCGATAGGGTGCGCGCCCGTTCATCGCCGCGCTGGTCAGCAGCGACGAGTGGAACCAGCCGCGGTGCTGGTCGTGGCCTTCCAGGTAAAGGTCGGCTTCCGGGCCGCTGTTGTGGGCGTTGGCCAGCGGACCGGTCGACTCGCTGTTGGTCGATGCGCTGTCATCCGACGCCGCGCCCCGGTGGCTGCCGCGCAGCACCGTGTAATGCGTGGTGCCCGAGTCGAACCAGACTTCCAGAATGTCGGTGCTCTTGTCGTAGTGCTCACCGCCGTCCGGACCCTGGCCCAGCACTTCGGTGGCGCTCAATCTGCTCCAGGCTTCGACGCCGCCTTGCTCCACGATGGCGGCGGCCTGGTCGATGATCTCCAGCGTGCGCGGATGCAGCTCGCCAGTGACCTTGTGGGTGAAGAAGGGGAGGTTGACGCCCCAGTTGCGCTGGCGGCTGATGCACCAGTCGGGCCGGCCGGCGATCATGTCGCGCAGCCGCGCCCTGCCGTTTTCCGGGTAGAACGAAGTCTGCGCTATCGCATCGAGTGCCAACTGGCGCAGCGACTTGGGCGCTTTGTCCTTGGTGAAAACGCCAACGCCTTCGTCCATCCGGATGAACCACTGGGCCGATGCGCGGTAGATCACCGGCGTTTTGTGGCGCCAGCAATGCGGGTAGCTGTGCACCAGGTCGCTGCTGGCAAACAGACGCCCGGCGTCGCGCAACGCGTCGATTACCAGGGGTGCGGCCTGCCAGATGTTCATGCCGCCAAACAGCGGCAGATCCAGCGCATAAACGCCGTTGCCCTGCACCGGATTGAGCACCTGGTCGTAGGGCAGGCCGTGCTTGATGCAGGAGTTGAAATCTTCCAGGCCATAGGCCGGGCTGGAGTGCACCACGCCGGTACCGTCGTCGGCGGTGGCGTAGTCGGCCAGGTAGACCGGGCTGGCACGGTCGTAGCCGGCGTGGACGTGGGAGAGCGGATGCTTGAACTGGAGCAGGCCCAGTGCCGCGCCTTCGCAGGTGGCCAGCACGCTGCCGCTGAGCTGGTAGCGCTCCAGACATTGCTCCACCAGGCTCTCGGCCAGCAGCAACAGGCCGCGCGGCGTGTCCACCAGGGCATAGGTCAGCGCCGGGTTGAGGTTGAGCGCCTGATTGGCCGGGATGGTCCAGGCGGTGGTGGTCCAGATGACGGCGAAAGCGTCCTTCTCGATTTTCGGCAGCTTGAAGGCTGCTGCCAGCTTGTCCGGCTCCGCGCACAAAAAGCCGACGTCCAGGGTCTGGCTCTTTTTGTCGTCGTATTCGATCTCGAACTCGGCCAGGCTGGAGCCGCAATCAAAACACCAGTAGGTCGGCTTCAGTCCACGGTAGACAAAGCCGCGTTCCACCACGCGTTTGAGGGCGCGCAACTCATTGGCTTCGGTCGCGAAGTCCATCGTGCGGTAGGGCTTGTCCCACTGGCCCAGCACACCCAGGCGTTTGAAGTCCAGCATCTGCTGGGCGATCTGCTCGGTGGCAAAGGCCCGGCTTTTGGCCTGCACTTCAGCGCGGCTGAGGCCGCGGCCGTGGAGTTTTTCGATCGCGTTTTCAATCGGCAGGCCATGGCAGTCCCAGCCCGGGATGTACTGCGCGTCCATGCCTTTGAGCTGGCGCGCCTTGACGATCATGTCTTTGAGGATCTTGTTGGCGGCGTGGCCGACGTGCAGTTGGCCGTTGGCATAGGGCGGGCCGTCGTGCAGGATGAATTTGGGAGCACCAGCGCGCGCCGCGCGCAGTATTTTGTAGATGCCTTTTTCGTCCCATTCCTTGACCCAGCCGGGCTCGCGCTTGGGCAGGTCGCCGCGCATCGGGAAAGGCGTGTCCGGCAAGTTCAGGGTACTACGGTAATCAACTTTTTCAGTCATGACAGATCTCAAGAGGGGAATAGGTGCTGGGGCTTGGTTTTTGGCGCAAGCCGCAAGGCTAACAAGACGCGGGGCCAGGTGCGTGTCCAGCCCCGTCAAATTCGGGCCGCGAACCAATGGCGTGCCGCGTCGCAGTCCTGTCTTATCCCGCGCGTGAGGGCGTCCAGACCGTCGTATTTCAACTCGTCGTGCAATTTGTAAAGGAGTTCCACGCGGATGATTTTACCGTAGGCTCCCTCCGGGCCCAGGGTGTCCGGCCAGTCCAGGCAATGGGTTTCCAGCAGCACCCGGCCGCCGTTCACATCGTTCGGGTCCAGCGAGGGACGGATACCCATGTTGGCAACGCCGGGCAAAGGCTTGGCCGTCAAACCATGCACCAGTACCACAAAGATGCCGCTGGCGGCCGGCTTCCAGTGCGCAAAGCGCAGATTCAGGGTCTTGAAACCCAGTTCGCGTCCCAGTTTGCGGCCGTGCACCACATGCCCAGAGATCCGATACGGCCGCCCCAGCAGCCGGGCCGCGTCATCCATGCGGCCCTGGCCCAAGGCGTCGCGCACGGCGGAGCTGGAGACTCTCAGGCCATGCACCTCGTAGCTGTTCATGCGCGCCACGTCGAAGCCTTGGGTCACGCCCACCGCATCGAGCAGCGCATAGTCGCCGGCCCGCTTGGCGCCAAAACGGAAATCGTCGCCGACCAGCACATACTTGGCGCCCAGTCCCCTGACCAATACCTCGTCGATGAAGGCCTGCGGCGAGTGCGCCGCCAACTGGGCATCAAAGGGCAGGACCACGGTCTGGTCGACGCCGCACTGGGCCAGATCGATCAGCTTGTCGCGCAGGGTGCCGATGCGGGCCGGTGCCAGCTCCGGCTGCTGCCTGACGGCGGCAAAGTAGTCGCGCGGATGCGGCTCGAAGGTCAAGGCGCAACTCGGCACGCCGCGCTGCTGGGCCTCGCTTTTGAGCAAGGCCAGCATCGCCTGATGGCCGCGGTGCACGCCGTCGAAGTTGCCGATCGTGAGGGCACAGGTCTGATTCAGACCAGGGTGGTGAAAACCGCGAAATACTTTCATTCGATTGGTATCTTTTTGATAGCAGGCCACGCTCTTGATTCAAGCATTGGAAGTCAATTTGTCACAAAAACAGGGTATATTGTGTCCTAGCAGTGAATCGAGCCGTTTCGGCCGCATTGCGAGAGACAATTGCATTTCGTGTGAATGGTTCTAATCAGTTGAGGACAGAGCTGGTTTTTGGGCTCAGACAGCAAATTCGCCGTGCGAAATTGGTGTGACCCCAATAACCACGTCCCGCCAGGTCTCAGAAGTTCCAGGAGGCGTGTTTTGAAGGTCTTGAAACTGTCGGCCCAGGGGTTGCCCCAGTCGTGGATTTCGCTTGAGCAGGCGGTGCTGCACTACGCCGCCGAGGAAGTACGCTGGGAAATGGGCGGCGAAGTCGCGGTGTTCCGCGGTGGACACAATGCCATTACCGGCCGGCAGTCGCTTATCGTTGTCAACAGCATCATTGGCACCAAGGGCGTGCCCAACATCAACCCCTTCCACCTCACACCAGGGTTGACCAACCACAAGTTATTCGCCCGCGACCGCAATGTTTGCGCTTATTGCGGCGACCATTTTTACGAGGAAGAGCTGACCCGCGAGCACATCATTCCGTTTGCCCAGAACGGGGTCGACAACTGGATGAATGTGGTCACTGCCTGCCGCCCCTGCAACCACCGCAAGAGTCACCGCACGCCCGAACAAGCCAACATGCCGCTGCTCTACACGCCTTACGTGCCCAGTCTGTGGGAAGATTTCATTCTGCGCAACCGTCGTATCCTGGCGGACCAAATGGAATTCTTGATCGCCCACGTGCCCAGGTCGTCCCGACTTTTGGCTTGAACCGCGGTAACGCCAGCGATACCGTGGGTTAGCCGACAGACCGGTCACGGCGGCAGGATTCAAGGACGATAATTCAGCGCATGCAAAAAGTTATTCAAATCAAGGCTGACAGCGCGTGGCAATACGGCAAGTGCCTGGGCAGCGCGCTAACGCTGTCGGCACTGGCTGCCTGTTTTGGCGGTGAAGGGTCACTACCGGTTGCCGGGCTGACGCCGGCGGTCACCAGTGTGACGCCGGCCAAGGCCATTCTGGGCGAGGCCACCACCTTCACCGTGACCGGTCTGAATCTGCCCCTGACCGCGGCCCTGTCAATTGCCGATGGCACTTGCTTGACGCCGACCAACCAGAGCGCGAACGGCTTCACGGTGGTTTGTACCGCGGGCGGTCTGGCCGGCAATCTGGTGCTGACGGTCCGCTCGGATACGGTGGCCAACAGCGGCTGGTGGGTCGGCGCCCAGACCATCACCGCCACGGCGCCGGAAGTAACCCCGCTGACCGTTGTCAATCTGCTGGTCGACAGCGGTATCAACGCCGGCCAATGCTACGCGGCGGGCAGCGACGTGCTGGTCAGCTGCCTCAGTCCGACGGCCATTGCCTTGAACGACAAACAAGACGGCATGACCGGTCGCGACGTCACCAGTGCCGACGGCAGCGACGGCCAGGCCGGCCTGAGCTACAGCACGGTGGCGGCTTTTGCCAAGACCGACTGCGTCAAGGACAACACCACCGGCCTGATCTGGCAGGGCAAGAGCACGGCCTTGACGGCTCTGCCCGGTGACCCCCGCAACCAGGAGGCCAGAGGCCTGGAAAGCACCATCAATGCGACGGCTCTGTGTGGCTTTACCGATTGGCGCTTGCCATCCCGCGGCGAACTGCAAAGTCTGGTCAATTACGGCTCGCTCGATCTGTATTTTTCCATCGATATCAACTGGTTTCCCGACACCCGGATCGGCGCTTACTATTCGGCAACCCAGTACGCGCCCAATCTGAGAAGTGTCTGGCTGGTTGATTTCATTAAAGGCAGCGTGGTACCGGACGGCACTGCCAGCGGTGGTGTTTATGTGCGCTTGGTGCGCTGACCGCCTCGACCGCCTGCCGATGGGTGCAGCGGCAAGATATTTGAAGGAAATCGTTATGACAAGTCTGAGAAGCCGCCGTCACCCGGAACTGCTGTCGGCCCTCGCGCTGCTGGCCTGCCTGGGCACGGCCGGTCCGGCGCAGGCGCAGGCACGCTACACCTATTCGGCCAATGGCGCCGAAGTAACGGATGCCAAGGCCGGCCTGGTCTGGCGCCGCTGTAGCGAAGGGCAGATCTGGAGTGCCGGCATCTGTAGCGGAACGCCGACCACTTTTACCCACGAACAGGCGCTGGCGCATGCCAAAACCCAAGGCGTTTGGCGCCTGCCCAATGTCAAGGAACTGTCCAGTCTGGTGGACACCAGCCGCTTCAACCCGGCGATTGACGGCAACGCCTTTCCGCTGACACCCAGTGCGCTGTATTGGTCGTCGAGCCCCGATGTACGCCTGCCCTCACTCGCCTGGAGCGTCGATTTTGGGATCGGTGGCGTGGTCAGCAGCAACCGCTACAGTTCCACCGTTCTGGTTCGTCTGGTGCGCTAGCAGCCTGTATTTCAGGCAAAGACGCCGGCCGTGTCCTGCATCCGGCTGGAGACCTCGCCCAGGTGATGCAGGGTATCGCCGAAAGTCATCTCCAACTGGGTCAGTTTCTTGAAGTAGTGACTGACGATGTATTCGTCGGTGACGCCGATGCCGCCGTGCAATTGCACCGCCTGCTGGCCGACAAAGCGCATCGAATTTCCCAACTGATACTTGGCCCGCGCCATGGCGGCCCGGCGCTCGGCTGTCGGTGCATTGAGTTTGAGCGCGGCGTAGTAGCTCATGGAGCGCGCCAGTTCGAGCTGCATCTTCATGTCGGCGGCGCGATGGCGCAAGGCCTGGAAGCTGCTGATGAAGACGCCAAACTGCTTGCGCGTGTTCAGGTACTCGGCGGTAATGGCCATGGTCTTGTCCATCACGCCGATGGCTTCGGCGCAACTGGCGGCAATGCCGATGTCAATCGCATGTTCCAGTGCCGTCTGACCGTCCAGCGTGATCAATGCTGCATTGGCCTGCTGCAAGGTCAGCTCGGCGGCCCGGCTGCCGTCCTGCGTGCCGTAGCCGCGGCTGGCGACGCCGTCCGAGCGCGCGACCAGGAACAAGGCCAGTTTGCCATCGACCGTGGCCGGGACGATGAACGCCTGGGCCTGGTCGCCGGCCGGCACCACGCTTTTGGCGCCGGTCAGTTCCCAACCGGCCGCCGTTTGCGTCGCTTTGGCAGCGCAGACATCGAGCCGGTAGCGCGCGGCGCGCTCCTGGTAGGCCAGCACCACCAGGGCCTCGCCGCTGGCGATTTTGGGCAGCCACTGGGCCTTGACCGCCTCCGGGGCATAGCCGGCCAGCAGCGCCCCGGCGATCAGGCTCTGCTTGAGCGGCTCCAGCACCATGCCGCGTCCCAGTTCCTCCATCACCACCATGCCTTCGACCGGGCCCATGCCCATGCCATCGTGGTCTTCCGGGACGTACAGGCCACACAGTCCCAATTCGGCCATCTCGCCGTAGGCGGCGCGTGAAAAGCCGCCGGCTTTCACCGTGGCGCGGTAGCGCTCGAAGCCGTAGCCCTTGTCAACCCATTTGCGAACCGCGTCGCGCAGTTGTTCTTGATCGTCAGAAAAATTGAAATCCATAGTGGTAACCTGCATTCATTTGTATAGAACCCCCTCCCGGAGGGGGCAAGGGGGAGCGGTCTTGTCGCGCATGGCGCGGACTGTTCGCGTGCGTCAGCCGAGAACAGTCTGCGCCACGATAGTGCGTTGCACCTCGTTGCTGCCACCGTAAATGGTGGTCTTGCGCAGGTTGAAGTAAGTGGAGGCCAGGGGCGCGCAATAAGCCGCGCCGATGGCATCACCCTGCCAGCCGGCTTCCATCGCCTCGTAAATCAGCGGCAGCGCGTAAGGGCCTGCTGCCAGCATCATCAGTTCGCTGTAGCGCTGCTGGATTTCGCTGCCGCGGATCTTCAGCAGGCCGGCAATGTCAAGCGACTGCTTGCCCGATTTCTCGGCCGCCAGCACGCGCAATACCAGCATCTCCAGCGCCACCACGTCGACCTCCAGTTTGGCGATCTCGTCGCGAAAACGGGTGTCGGAATAAACCCCCTCGGCCTTGGCGATGCGTTTCAGGCGCTCCAGTTCGCGCTTGGCGCGATTGACATCGGCAATGTTGGTGCGCTCATGGCTGAGCAGGTGTTTGGCGTACGTCCAGCCCTTGTTTTCTTCGCCAATCAGGTTCTCCACCGGCACCTCGACGTTGTCGAAAAAGACTTCGTTGACTTCCGGTTCACCGTCCAGCAGCACCGTCGGGCGCACCGTCACGCCGGGTGACTTCATGTCGATCAGCAGGAAGCTGATGCCGGTCTGCGGCTTGCCTTCGTTGCTGGTGCGCACCAGGCAGAAAATCCATTCACCGTACTGGCCCAGCGTGGTCCAGGCCTTTTGTCCGTTGACGATGTACTTGTTGCCTTGACGCACGGCTTTGGTCTTGACCGAGGCCAGATCCGAGCCGGAACCGGGTTCGCTGTAACCCTGACTCCACCAGACCTCGCCACTGGCAATGCCCGGCAGAAAGCGCTGCTGCTGCTCGGCGTTGCCGAAGGTCATGATGACCGGCGCCACCATCACCGGGCCGAACGGGATGACGCGCGGGGCGCCGGCCAGGGCACATTCTTCTTCGAACAAATGCTTCTCGACGGAGCTCCAGCCGGGGCCACCAAAAGCCTTCGGCCAGGCATGGCCCAACCAGCCTTTTTTGCCCAGAATCTTGCCCCAGCGCTGCATGTCGTCACGACTCAGGCGCAAGGCGTTGTGGACTTTGTGTGAAATGTCGGGCGGCAGGTTTTCACGCACCCAGGCGCGAATGTCGGCGCGAAACTTCTGCTCTTCAGGGGTAAATGCCAAATCCATAGATCGCTCTCCAGTCAGGGTACGTATTTTTCCTCGCTGCGACCCAACTTTCTGCAAGTGGGTCGTCATTGAAACTGCGTTTTAGCACGGTCGTTCGATTATGTCTGTCCGGGGGGTGACAGGCCCAGTTCCGTGCACAGCTTTTGTACTGTTTCGGTCAGGTACGCCACTTGCGCTTCGAGCTGCCCCAGGCGCTCGCTGGTGCCACCGCTGGCGGAGCCGGCTGGCCCGCCGCTCTGCGTGGCATCCACCGGCCCGCACAGCAGGTGCGCCCAGCGTTGCTCGCGGGTGCCCGGCGCGCGCGCCAGCTTGAGCACCAGCGGGCCGCCTTTCTCTGGTGAGCGGTCCTGCAACTCTTCCAGGAAACCCTCGACCGAGGAGATGTCGGCAAATTTGTACCAGCGTTCGGTGTTGAGGCGCAGCTCGCCGGCGGTTTGCGGACCGCGCAGCATCAGCAGCCCCAGCAGCACGGCCGACTGCTCGGGCACGCCGATACCGCGCTGAAAATTGTGCTCGTAGCGCGTCGTGCGGCCGCCACTGCTTTCCCGCACCAGGCCGGCGCTCTTCAAGCTGTCGAGCGCTTCGGCGACTTGGGCTTCGTCGAGCTCCATCAAGGGTTCGCGGCTGGATTTCTGGTTGCAGCCCAACAGCAGCGAGTTGAGGGTCAGCGGATAGCTGTCGGGCACCGTGCGGGCCTTCTCCATCAGGGTGCCCAGCACGCGCGCCTCGGTCGGGCTGAGCAGGGGGCATTGGGGCGCTTTGGAGGGCGTGTCGGAAGTGGTCAAGGTCATAATTCGGTCAGGTATGAAAAACATCGTTATTTTGATCTCTGGCGGCGGCTCCAACATGGCGGCCATCGTCAACGCCGCGCAGCGCGAGTGCTGGCAGGAGAAATGGGGCGCCCGCGTGGCGGCCGTCATCAGCAACAAGGCGCAGGCCCAAGGCCTGGTTTTTGCGGCCCGGCAGGGCATTGCCACCGCCGTGCTGGAGCACCAGAGCTTTGACAGCCGGGAGGCTTTCGACGCGGCGCTGTCCCAGGTCATCGACCGCTACGACGAACCGGGGCAGCCGGCCTTGGTCGTGCTGGCCGGCTTCATGCGCATTCTGACGCCGGGCTTCGTCAACCATTATGCCGGCCGCCTGATCAACGTCCACCCCTCGCTGCTGCCGGCTTTTCCGGGTTTGCACACGCACCGTCGCGCCATTGAGGCGGGCTGCAAGTTGGCCGGCGCCACGGTGCATCAGGTCACGGCCGAAGTGGACTGCGGCGCTATCCTGGCGCAGGCCGCGGTGCCGCTGTTGCCCGGCGACACGCCGGAGACGCTGGCGGCGCGCGTACTGACCCAGGAGCACCTGATCTATCCGCGGGCGATTGCTGAATTTCTGAAAAACAAATAGCTGTGCTTGCTGCACGGTGGCAATAAGGTGATTGGACTGTCATCCCGGACCCGATCCGGGATCCATGCCTGCGCGCACTGGATCCCGGCCTGCGCCGGGATGACAAACCTTCCGGGAGGACAGCCCTTCCGGGAGGACAGCCCTTCCGGGAGGACAAACCCTACTCATGCCGCAGTGCCTCGATCGGGTCCAGCCGGGCGGCGCGGCGGGCCGGGAAGAAGCCGAACAGCACGCCGATGCCGGCCGAGAACAGGAACGACAGCAGGTTGATGGTCGGGTTAAAAAGATAAGGTACCTGCATCACACCGGCCAGCACGATCGACGCGATCGTGGCCAGCACGATGCCGATCAGGCCACCCAGCGATGCCAGTACCACCGCCTCGATCAGGAACTGCAACAGCACCTCGCGCTCCAGCGCGCCAATGGCCAGGCGCAGCCCGATCTCGCGCGTGCGCTCGGTGACGCTGACCAGCATGATGTTCATGATGCCGATGCCGCCCACCAGCAGGCTCACCGCCGCCACGGCGCCCAGCAGCATGGTCATCACCTTGGTGGTGCCCGACAAGGTGTCGGCCAGTTGCTTGGTATCGAGCACGTTGAAGTTGTCTTCGTCATCCGGGGCCAGCTTGCGGCGTTCGCGCATCAACTGGGTCAGGCTGGCCTTGACGCGGTTGGCGTCGCTGCCGTCCATCATCGACACCAGCAAGGTGTTGACGCGCGTATTGCCGGTGATGCGGCGTTGCAGCGTCTTGATCGGCACCAGCACCACATCGTCCTGGTCGTTGCCGAAGCTGCCCTGGCCCTTGGAGGCCAGCACGCCTACCACGGTGCAGGAGATCTGTTTCACGCGCAGCTGTTCGCCCACGACGGGCCGCGTGCCATAGAGCTCGCGCCGCACCGTTTCGCCAATCAGGCAAACGGCCGAGCCGGCGCGCAGTTCGTCGTCCGAAAACTCGCGTCCGTCGCCCAGCTTCCAGTTGCCGGTGATCAGCCAGGCGTTGCTGCTGCCGATGACGCTGCTGGTCCAGTTGCGGCCATAGGCCACCAGGGTGGCGCCAGTGCGCGCCTCGGGCGCCACGGCCGCGATGCCGCCGATCTGGCTGGCGATGGCTTCGGCGTCCGTTTCCTTGAAGGCCGGCGCGCCACCGCCGCCGCCCGGGCCCATCATGCGCTGGCCGGGGCGTATCTGCAGCAGGTTGGTGCCCAGGCTGGAGATCTGGTTCTGCACCGCCAGGGTGGCGCCGTTGCCCAGTGTCACCATGGTGATGACGGCGCTGACGCCGATCACGATGCCCAGAATCGTCAGAAATGAGCGCAACAGGTTGCGTCGGATCGAGCGCAGGGCCAGTAGCAAGGTGTTGAGCAGCATCAGGCGACCTCTGTCGGCGCTGGCACCGGTGGTATGGCGGGCGACGCCTGGTGCAGCCCGGCCGGGTGTGGATTGGGCTTGTCGTTGTCCACCACACCGTCGACAAAATGCACGATGCGTTTGGCGTAAGCCGCCATGTCGGCCTCGTGCGTCACCATCAGCACGGTAATGCCCAGATTCACGTTCAGACCCCACAGAAGTTCCATGATCTCGCGGCTGCGCTGGGTGTCCAGGTTGCCGGTGGGCTCGTCCGCCAGCAGCACCGCCGGTTCGGTGACGATGGCGCGGGCAATCGCCACCCGCTGTTGCTGTCCACCCGACAACTCGGCCGGCGTGTGGTGTTCCCAGCCGGTCAGCCCGACCGAGGCCAGCGCCTTGCTGGCGGCGGCGTGGCGCGCCTTGGCCGATTCGCCCCGATACAGCAGGGGCAGTTCCACGTTTTCCTGCGCCGAGGTGCGCGCCAACAAATTGAAACCCTGAAAAACAAAACCCAGAAAGCGCCGACGCAAGCGCGCCCGCTGGTCGCGTGACAGGGTCTCGACATGCAGGCCGCGAAACAGGTATTCGCCGGTGCTGGGCGTGTCCAGACAACCCAGCACGTTCATCGCGGTGGACTTGCCGGAGCCGCTGGGGCCCATGATGGCGACAAAGTCACCGGCTTCGATTTGCAGGTCAACGCCCTTGAGTGCCTGCAATGCCGTGGCCCCCTGGCCATAGACCTTAATCACCCGCTTGAGCTGGATCAGCGGGATTTCACTCATGGCGGCGTCCCGGCGCTGCGCTGGTCGGTGATCACCTGCATGCCGGCCCGCAATTCGCCAGCGCTGACCTCGGTCATGCGGCCGTCGCTGATGCCGGGGGTGACGCTGACAGCCACCGCCGCGCCGCCCTGCAGCACCCACACCTGTCGTGCCGCCATGCCGCTGCCGGAGGCGGTTTTGGCGCCGCCGCCACGCGGCATGCGGGGGATCAGGCTGGACACAATGCCGCCACTGGCTTGGGCTGCACCCGATTTGCCAGCGGCCTGCGTTGGTGCAAAGCGCAGTGCTGTGTTGGGCACCAGCAGCACATCCTGCCGTTCGGTCGACGTAATGGTGGCCGAGGCCGTCATGCCGGGACGCAGTGACAGGTCGGTGTTGTCAACGTCGAGGTAAGTCACATAGGTCACCACGTTGTCGGTGGTGGTGGAGCCATAAGCCACGCGGGTGACTGTCGCCGGAAATTTGCGCGACGGGTAGGCACTGACGGTGAAGGTGGCCTTTTGCCCCGCCTTGACCGAGCCCACATCGGCTTCGTCCACATTCACCTGCAGCCTGACCTTCGCCAGATCCCCGGCCACGGTAAACAGGGTGACCGCCTGCAGCGAAGCGGCCACCGCATTGCCGGGGTCCACCGTGCGGGTCAGGATGACACCATCGATGGGGGAACGGATCGAGGCTTTGGACAGATTGGTTTCATCGGTGGAGGCTGCTGCCCTGGCGTCGGCCACGCTGGCGCGGGCGCTCAATTCGTCCGCCCGCGCACGTTCCTGGGTAGCCCGGCCGGTGTCCAGTTCGGCCTTGGACGGTACCTTGCCGCCGGACAGGCGCGCCACTTCTTCCAGTCGCGCCAGGTTGCTTTGTGCCTCCTTGACGGTGGCCTCGGTTTGTGTGACCTTGGCCAGCGCAGAGGCCAGTGCGGCGCGCGAGCGCGCCACCTGATCGCTCAGTTTGGCGGTGTCAAGTTCCACCAGTACCTGGCCCTTCTTGATCTTGTCGTTCACATCCACCAGCACGCGCAGCACGGTGCCCGACAGCTCGCTGCCAATGCTGACCGAGGTTGTGGGCTGTATCGTGCCATTGGCGGCCACGGTCAAGGTGAGGTTGCCGCGGCCCACGGCTTCAGTGACAAAGACCGGAGCCGCATTGCTCCTGGCGTTGGCTTGCCAGAAATAGATGCCCGCTGCCGCCAACAGCACCAGTCCCACGACAAGCCAGACGATGCCGCGGCGCCACCAGACCTGCGGCGGCGCCTCATCCAGAATGGTTTGCAGATCAGTGGGGGTCCCGGGTTCGCTGGTGGCGGCTTGGCTTGTCATGATGGTTTCCGGAAATTCAGGTTGTATCAATACCAGCCGCCGCCCAGTGCCTTGTACAGGCGCACATGGTCGGTGCTGATGTCGGTGGTGGCACTGGCCACGCTGTCTTGTGCCGTCAGCAGCGTGCGCTGGGTTTGCAGCACGGTCTGGAAGTCGATCAGGCCGCTGCTGTAGCGGTTCTGCGCCAGCAGGGCGGCATTGGCCGCCGCCGTGGCGGCGTTTTGCAGGTGGCCCCAGCGTGCGCGGTCGCCGGCCAGCGCCACCAGTGCGTCTTCCACGTCTTTCAAGGCCGTCAAGACGACTGCCTGGTAGCTGGCGCGCGCCTGCTCCAGGGCCGCTTGCTGGGCCTGTACCTGGGCCCGCGCGGCACCGCCATCAAACAGGGGAACCGAGACACTGCCCAGCAAGGCGCTGGCGACGGATGCGCCATTGCTCAGCGCACCCAAGGTCAGAGCGTTGAGGCCGACCGAGCCGCTGATGGAGAAGCTTGGAAAGCGCGCGGCGTCAGCGGCTGAGACTCGTGCCAGCGCCGCGCTGACGCGGTGCTCGGCGGCGCGCACGTCCGCTCGCTGGCGCAGGGTTTGCGCCGGAATGCTCAGGGCCAGATCTGGCGCCGCGACGGGCACCGGTTGCGCCGGCGTCAACAACAATTCCAGCGCCGCCGGGGGCTGGCCGGTCAACACCGCCAGGCTGTGCCGAGTGGTGGCGATGCCGGCTTGCAGCGTCGGAATCTGGGCGTCGGTCTGTTCGCTGGCACTGCGTGCCTGCTCCACTTCCAGCGAGGTGATCAGCCCGGCTTGCGCGCGCCAGTCGGTGATTTGCAGGGTTTCATGCTGGCTCGCCAGGTTGTTGCCGGCGATCTGCAAGCGTGCCTGCTGGCCGCGCAGCTGGAGGTAGGCCAGCGCCACCTCGGCGGCCACCGATACCTGCGTGTCGGCCAGCGTTGCGGCTGCCGCCTGTGTGTCGGCCTCGGCGGCGCTCAGGGCGCTGCGATTGCCACCAAAGACATCGATTTCCCAACTGGCATCCAGACCGACCCGGAAACTGTTGCTGGCTTCCTGCTCGCCGGACTTGCTGCGCTGGGCCGAAGCGGAGCCCGCTACACCGGGCAGCAGGGCGGCACCCTTGACGTCGCGCAGGGCGCGCGACTGTTGCAGCGCCGCCCGTGCCGACTGGATGCTGGTGTTGGCCTGCAAAGCCTGCGTCACCAGCGAGCTCAGCAGGGGATCGTTGAAGCGCTGCCACCACTGTGCCAGCGAGGTCGCGGGCACAACGCTGGGGCCGCTGCCGGACCAGGCTGCGGGGATTGCGATGTCGGACACCCGCGGGGCCGTGGGTGACCAGGACGAGCAGCCGCACAAGGCGATGGCGAGTGCCGTGGCCAGCGCAGCTTTCGTCGCGCTGGCGCGTGGCCGGCCGCGGGACGGGTTCCCGCGGGGCCACGGCGATTGGGAGTTTTGTGAGGCCATCGGCTCTTGCAATTCAGAGTGCATTGGAGTTGCCCATTGTGATCCAAACAAATGAATTAATAGCGCCTCTCCGTGAATGTCATGTAAAGCCGGCGCCGGACCGGCCTGTCCGCAGCCGATGACGGCGTCATCCCGAAACTCAGTCATTTTCCTCGTGATACCCGTCGTCGATATTGACGTCCCGGATATTCTGCTTCGATTTGACGCCGTTGACGATGTTCTCCACGGCCAGTCTGGCGGTCAGCATGGAGTGGTCCTGCTGGTTGTAGCGGTGGATGCCGTTGTGGCCGATCAGGAACAGGTTTTCAATCGAGTCGGCGTAATCCTTGACGTGCTTGAATTCGTCATAGGTCCCGAAATGGGCCGGGTAGGCCTTGGGCATGCGCATTCGCCTTCGGGCGCGGCACCGGCATGCCTGTCAGCCCGCGGCCACGCTGCAAAAGCAAATCGATGCCGATGTTGATTGTTATCAACAGCGCATGAGGCGGGGCGATGCACGATGCCTCCCAAGCAGAGACGGCTTCGTGTCCCTTTAACTGAAGTGAATTTGATTCTTCTGTATTGGTACCCGGTCGGTCGCTTGGTCGGGTATCACCGGCTTCTGCTTATCGGTCAGTTGCCCAAGGGGCGGCTGGTTTGTCAACTGGACTGGAGATTCATCATGAACAAGGCTTTTCTTGCAACCCGCAAATTCCTGGGCGACGAAGAGGGCGTAACCGCCATCGAGTATGGCCTGATTGCCGCGCTGATCGCGGTCGCTGTCATTGCCACGGTTTACCTGGTGGGACAGGAACTGAATACGGTGTTCAACAAAATCAAAACCTGTCTTACGACGCCGGCCAACTGCGGTTCGTGACGCGCTTGCGCGCTTGACTGGTCCGGCAGCGACCTTGCCCCCTGGCGGGCGGGGTTGTTGCAGGCTCTTGAACGTCGGTTCTTGTGCGAGGGTTGGTGTGCATCATGAATCAGGTTTTTCCTGTCGCCTGCGGGTTCTTGCGTGACGAAGATGGCGTGACTGCCATTGAGTATGCCCTGATTGCCGCCACGATCGTGGTGGTTGTCACGGTCACCGTGTTACTTGTCGGGCAACAGGTGCATGCCTTCTTTCTGGAACTCAAACAGTGCTTCGACGCTCCTTCGAGTTGCCGAACCTGACGCCATCACCGGTAACCAAGGAGTCTGCAAGTGCATCCCGATATCACACCGGCAACCTGGCAACTGTGGTGCCTGGCGGTACTTGCCTTGGCCATGCTGATGGCAGTCGAGGCCGATACCCGTGAGCGGCGCATTCCCAATCTGCTGGTGCTGCTGATGCTGGGTGGCGGTGTGGCCCTCAATGTGCTGGGACCGGACAACGGCCGTGCCGGTTTGTTCAGCCATTTTCCAGGGGCTCTGGGGCTGGGCGGTGCCGTGCTGGGAGCCGCCACCGGCCTGCTCGCATTCTTGCCCCTGTATGGGCTGCGTGCCATGGGGGCGGGCGATGTCAAGCTGATGGCCGCCATGGGCAGTTTTGTCGGCCCCATGGAGGCACTCAATCTGGCCCTGAGCATTCTGGTCATGGGCGGCGTGCTGGCGCTGGCACGCATGCTGTGGAGCGGCAAGTCCCGCCTGGTCCTGAGCAACGTCAGACTGGCACTGGGCAGTCTGGGGCGGGGCGCCGCGCCAGGTTTCGACCCGGCCACCCAGTCTGCCGACCGCATGCCTTACGCCCTGGCCTTTGCCAGCGCTTTGCTGCTCTACAGCTATTGGCGCCTCACCGGCGGCGCAGCGTTCATCGGCTACTGATTTTGACCTTGACAAAAAAACGAGCCCACTGCCATGCAAGCCGAACAAACACTGTTTCGCACCGCGCCCCGCCCGGCACCCCCGGTTCGCATCGAGTGGACGTGGAAGATCTATTTTGGCGTCGGCGATGCGCCGCAAAAAGTTGTTCGGAACAACGGAACTTAGGAGTGTGAAAAATGAGAAGCACACGTGCAATTGTCATGATCCTGTTATCTCTGGTAGCAGGGGTCGCAGCGGTCATTCTGGCCGCCCGCTGGGTTGGACAGCAAGCGGCTCAAAACACGACCCCGGTCGTTGTCGCGTCGAACGATCTTGAACCTGGCGTACCGCTGACGGCGGTCATGCTGCAGCAGACGCCCTGGCCGGCCAGTGCGGTACCGGCGGGCGCTTTCGTGGATCTGAAAAAACTCGAAGGCCGGGTGGTTTTGTCCCAGGTGTTCAAGGGTGAGCCGGTGCTGGAGCCCAAACTGGCGCCATTGGGCACCAAGGGCGGCCTGCCTTCCCTTATTCAAAATGGCAAACGGGCCATCAGTGTCAAGGTCAACGAAGTCGTCGGTGTGGCTGGTTTCGCCTTGCCCGGCAGCTTTGTCGATGTCATGGTCCATATCTCGGACAACAGAAACAAGCCGGTGTCAAAGATCGTGCTGAACCGGATCCTGGTACTGGCGGTGGCGCAGGAGGCCAACCGTGACGAGACCAAGCCCAAGGTGGTCAATGCCGTCACGCTGGAGGTAACGCCGGAGCAGGCCGAAAAAATCGACCTGGCGCGCAGCATTGGCGCGCTATCCCTGGTGCTGCGCAATCCGATTGACGGCAAGGAGACGCAGACCGCTGGCGTGCAGCGAGAGGACCTGCTGGGCAAGGACACAGTGGCACCGGTCCCGGCCGCCGCTGCATCGAGCGCGGCATCGGCGCCAGCTGCGCCCCGTCGCGTCATCAAGGCCCACCCGCCAGTCGCGGCCGCGTCGCGTCCGGTGCCCCCCAGCACCGTCAACGTCGAGGTGATCCGAGGTGTGCAAAAAGCCAATTCTGAATTCTGATTTCGAAGGAAGCCAAAATGAATACAGCATCACAAACCCGCCACGGCACCGTGACCCCCCGCCGCCCAGCCGGCTCCATTGGCTGGCGCGCCGAAATGCTGGCCAGCGCCTGCGTGCTGGCCGTCAGCGTGGGCCTGGGGTTGGCGGCCTCGGCCCAGGCGCAAAGCCAGACGCCAAAGGCAACGGTCATCAAAGGCACCAGCGCCGTGACCAGTCCTGTCGCCACTGCCAGCAGCACCGACTTTGCCACCGTCGGCACCGCGCTGGAACTGACCATCGGCAAGTCCACGCTGATGCGTATTCCGTCCCCGATCGAGCGCATTTCGGTGGGCAACCCCAGCATTGCCGATGTATCGCTGATCAGCCCGGTGGAACTCTACCTGCTGGGCAAGAACTCCGGTTCGACCAATCTGGTGATCTGGCGCAAGGGCGGGGCCACCACGGCGATCGATGTCAACGTCAGCATTGACGCCGAACGGATGGAAAAAAAGCTGCGCGACTTGCTGCCGGATGAAAAAGGCATCCGGGTTCGCCCGGCCGCCGACTCGGTGATCCTGACCGGCGTGGTCTCCAGTGCCATGAAGGCCAAGAATGCCGAGGACATCGCCAATGCCTTTGTCCGTGACATCAACAAAAACCTGATCCTGCCGGTCACCGCCGGCGACGCCAAGGCCAAACCAGGAAGCAACATTACGGTAGGGTCGGGCGGCTCAGGCGGTGGCGAGGGTGGCGCCAAGGTGGTCAACCTGCTGCAGGTGGCACAGGCGCAGCAAGTCATGCTGGAGGTGAAGATCGCCGAAGTCAGCAAGACCTTGATCGACAAATTGGGCGCCAGCGTGGCCATCCGGCGCACCGGCAACGGCGGTGAAAACGTGTTCTCCCTGTTGTCCGACTTCCTGAGCAAGGGCGGCGGCTTGATGGAAGCCCTGAATGTCGGAAAAACCGCCTTGAATGTTGATGGCCAGAACGACGATGGCTTGGTGCGCATACTGGCCGAACCCAACATCATGGCGGTCAGCGGTCAGTCCGCCAGCTTCCTTTCGGGTGGGAAGATTTTCATCCCGGTTTCCCAGTCCACGGCCGCCGGTGTCAACGGATCGGCCATCACACTGGAAGAGAAGGAGTTCGGTATCGGCGTGCGTTTCACGCCTACCGTGCTGGATGGCACGCGCATCAATCTCAAACTGCTGTCCGAGGTGTCCGATCTGTCACAGGTTGGCTCGCCCTTCACTTCGGTCAACGGCACGACGTCGGTTCTCCCTTCTCTCACGGTGCGCCGGGCCGACACCACGGTACAACTCAACGACGGCCAGAGCTTCGTCATTGCGGGTCTGATCAAGAACAATTCGACGACGGCGATCAAGCGCTTCCCGGGGCTGGGCGAAGTGCCCGTGCTGGGCGCCTTGTTCCGCAGCAGCGAGTTTCAGAAGGATCAGACCGAATTGCTTTTCGTGATCACGCCACGTCTGGTCAGACCGTTGGCGCAAGTCCCTCTTTTGCCCACCGGCAACCATGTTGAACCGAACCGGACCGATGTCTTCCTCTACGGCAATGTGGAAGGTTCGGCAACGGCACCTGCCGCAAAACAGTAAAGGAAAAATGATGAACAAGACCCTGCTCACATTGCTTCTCGGCCTGGTCGCCGGTTGCGCCTCGGTGGCTCCCAATTACGAAGCCAAATTTGGCGATGCCGTGCGCTCCGCGCGGCAGGCCCAAACCCTGAATCCGGCGACGCCGGCCAGCGAAGACCCGGTGCTCGGGCTGGACGGCAAGGCCGCTGTCAACGCACAGGAACGTTACCAGGATTCCTTCAAGGCGCCGCCCAAGACGTTTGAAGTCATCAATACGACCGGCACTCAGTAGGGCCATGGCTTGACCCTTTTCTGACCAATCGAGCGTATATCATGAAGCAGCGCAGTCCTCGGCCCGGCCAGCAGCGCCAGCGCGGCGCGGTGGTGCTGGTGTTCGGCCTGACGCTGGTGATACTGATTGCCTTTGCCGGCGTGGCGCTGGATCTGGGGCGCTTCTTTGTCGTCAAGACCGAGCTGCAAAATGCGGTCGATGCCTGTGCCCTGGCGGCGGCGTCGCAGTTGAACAACGACAGCAATGCGGTGACCCGTGCGCTGGCTTACGGACGGGTTTTTTCGACCGGCGGCACAGGCAATATCGACGCCATCAAAAACAAGGCCAATTTCCAGAGTAAGGCGCTGGACCCCGACGTTCTTGAGATCACCTTTGGCACCAGCAATGGTCCCAACGACAGCAGCAACTACAAGAGCGCGACCGACGCCGATCCCAAAGCGGTGCAATTCGTCAAGTGCAATTACCCCTTGTCCGGCTTGCCAATCTATTTCATGCAGGTTCTCAATGTGATCGGGTTGGGTCCTTTCACCACCCAGACTGTCAGCGCCATGGCGGTGGCGACCCGTGAAGCGCCCATGGCGTCCTGCATCCCTGTCGCTGCCTGCGCCGCCACGGGCGGCAGTGCCTCCAATAACTACGGCTACAGCGTCGGCGATTGGATCACGGCGTACGACGGCACACCCTATATCACCGGACACTTCGGCTGGATTGATTTCAACCCGCCAGCGGGTGGCGCAGCCGAGGTCAAAGCCATTCTGGCGGGCAACAAACAGTGCAATATCGCCCAGATCGGGGATCCGGTGGGCCAGAACGGCAACCTGGACACACTGCAGGAAGCGTGGAACTCCCGCTTTGGCCTGTACTGGAACGACGACGGGACGGGCGGGCACTACACCACCGCCGAGGCGCCGCCCGACAAGACCGGCTTCGCCTACTCCAACACCAAGGCAAACGGTACTCCCCATGGCGGCAATTGGCCCAGCGGACGTAATGCCTACTCTGGCAGTTCCTCAGTTCCGGGTCAGCTCAACTTCGTTGAAGCGCGCGCCGTGAACCGGCCCTATCAGCCGGTCAATGACCCGGATCTTTCGGTTGCGATCGGCATCGATGTGCACCAGTACAAATATATATTGGACCAGGCAACCCAGCTCAACACGCTGGGCCGCGCCGATCGCCGATTGGTCGCGGCTCCGGTGGTGAATTGCGGCGTATGGAACTCATCTCCGGGTCAAAGTTCGCCCATACTGGGCTGGGCTTGCGTGCTGATGCTCAGCCCGATAGAGCATGCCCTGCCGCATTATTCGGAAGCCGGATCGATGACGGCAAAACTGGAGTTTCTTGGCCTGGCCAGCGGCTCCGGCAACCCCTGTTCCGGCGGCGCGGCATATACCGTCGCACCGGTACTGACGCAGTGAGAAGCAGCATGAAACCCGGCAAACAAAGAGGCGTGGCGGCGGTCGAGTTGGCGCTGATCATCGGCCCCATGCTGATCCTGGTTTTTGGTATCACCGAACTGGGTCGAGCGCTTTACCAGTACAACGCGCTGGCCAAGGCCACGCGCGGTGCGGTGCGCTACCTGGCGCAACAGGATCTGGCCAACCTTTCCGCCGGGGATCGCGGCGCGGTCTACGACAGAACCAAGGCGCTGGCCGTCTGCGGCGCGCTGGTGTGCGGCAGCAAGCCGCCCTTGGCCCCCGGCCTGAGCACAACCAAGGTCAGCCTGTGCGACTACCTGACCTGTGCCGCCACCCACAAAAGCGTCCTGACCGGTCAGGGCTCGGTGGACTTGGTGAGCGTGACGATAGGTGGCAGCGACGCTCAGGCCTTCCGGTTCACCTCGCTGATGCCCTGGGTGGTGCCCGACGTCAGCTTCTCCGCCATCAAAACAACCATGGCGTCGCGCTACTTTTAGTTGGACTCATCATGCGCACGCCTTCATTTCTACCCTGCTCAAGCCGCCCACTGTGGCGGCGACAAGGCGGCATGGCGATGGTCGAATTTGCCCTGGTGGCGCTGCTGGTGTTTTTTCCGCTGTTGCTGGGAATCATGGAATTTGGCCGCTGGCTTTTTACCTTGAATGCCGCCGCCGAGGCGACGCGCGTGGGAGCGCGGCTGGCCGTGGTGTGTGGCAACTCCGCCACGGACATTGCCAGGATCAAGGAAAGAATGCGCTTTTTTGTCGGCACCGTGCGCAGTGATCAGATCCGCATCACCTACCAGCCTGATGGGGGCGCCGGCTGCAACACGGACTGGACCGCCGATGCCGCCAACCGCTGCGAAAGTGTCAGCGTTGAATTGAATGGGGCGACTTTCAAGCCGCTGATTCCGTATTTTGGCGTGCCGCTCCAGATACCGCCATTTACCACCACCTTGACGCGTGAATTCATGAAGAGCTCCGGCAACCCGGTGTGCCCGTGACGGTCGGGAACCCCTTCAGCAAGCACAAAGAACCGCACCATGACCATCAAAGTAACAGCCATCTGCAGCTCCGAGGCGACTCTGGCCGCGCTGGATGCCCCTGATCCGGCGCGCACCGGGATGGTGTTCGCCGCGCAAACCGGCACGGTGCACACGCTGGCCAGCGTGTTGCAGAGGGACCACCCCGACGTGGCGCTGCTGGAACTCCCGGACGCCGATGAGCAGGCGATGGAGTTGATCGAGGTGGCCTTGATAAAAGAGCCTGGCACGCACATTGTGCTGGTTAGCCCGGATCGCTCGGTGGAGTTCATGAAGCGCGCCATGCGCGCCGGGGTGCGTGAAGTGGTGCCCGCGCCCCTGACACCGAAGATTGTGCGGCAGTCGATCGCCAACCTTCATCGGGAGTTGTTGGGCAAGGTGCTGGCCATGGTGCCGGCCAAAGGCGGAGCCGGAGCCACTTTTCTTGCCACCAACCTGGCCTATGCCTTGTCCAGACAGGGTAAGCGCGTGGCGGTGCTCGATCTCAATCTGTACTTCGGTGACGCGGCCATATTTCTGGGCGACAAGAAAGTCGTCTCCAGCCTGGTCGATCTGGCACGCCAGACGCAGCGCCTGGACTCTTCACTGCTCAACTCCAGCATGATCAAGGTGAGCGAAAGTCTGCATTTGCTGGGTGCCTCCGAGTCGCCCGAGGATGCCAACGAGGTTTCGACCGCGGCGGTCGAAAGAATCATTGAGCTGGCCCGCTGCAGTTACGACTTCGTGCTGCTGGACGTCAGCAGCACGCTGGATCAGATCGCCATCAAGGCACTGGATCTGGCCGACACCATCTACCTGACGCTGCAACTCAATTTGCCCTTTGTTCGGGCCGCCAAGGACATGGCTGCCGTCTTTCGGCAACTCGGTTATTCCAGCGAAAAATTGAGCGTTATCGTGAATCGCTATGAGAAGGGAGACACGATCAGTCTGGGGGATGTGGAAACGGCAACCCTGCTGAAGATCGGCCGGACCATTCCCAACAGCCACATCGCGGCCAGTGCCTCGGTCAATCAGGGCATTCCGATACTCCAGATGGCCCCGCGTGATCCGGTGACCCGTGCCTTGCTGGCCTGGGCCCAGGAGCTCGCGCCAGGCGCGGCGGAGCCGAACAAGGGCTGGTGGCAGCAACTGATGAATCCTTCGTCATGAACGCGTCATCCATTTAGCAAAACAATGAAAGAGCAAACATCATGAGCTTGCGAGATCGGAAACCAGACCCCAGGAGCGTATCGAAGCCAGTTGATTTCGGCACCGAGTCGCGTTTGTCCGCGACGCCTGAATACTATCAACTCAAGGCCAAGTTGCACGGTCAACTGCTGGGCCGCATCGACCTCGAGGTGCTGGGCAACATGGCGCCGGAGAGGCTGCGCGAGGAACTGGGTACCCTGGTCGAGAAATTGCTGTCGGAGTCCGGCGTCGCGCTGAACGCGACGGACCACGCCAAGATGATCCAGGATATCCAGAATGAAGTGATGGGTTTGGGCCCGCTGGAGCCCTTGCTGGCGGATGCCAGCGTGTCCGACATTCTGGTCAACGGCCCCGGCAAGGTGTATGTCGAGCGGCATGGCCGCATCGAGTTGACGGACGTCGTTTTCTCCGATGCCAATCACCTGATGAAAATCATCGACAAGATTGTCTCGCGCATCGGGCGCCGCATCGACGAGTCCAGCCCCATGGTGGATGCCCGTCTGCCGGATGGCTCGCGCGTGAATGCCATCATTCCGCCGCTGGCGCTCGATGGCCCGCTGCTCTCGATTCGCCGCTTTGCTGTCGTGCCCTTGCGTCTGGAAGATCTGGTCCTCAACAAATCCTTGACGCCGGAACTCGGGCAGTTGCTGGTGGGCATGGTGCGCGCCAAGATGAACATCCTGATTTCAGGCGGTACCGGCAGCGGCAAGACCACCTTGCTCAACGTATTGTCCGCTGCCATTCCGGCCAATGAACGCATCGTGACGATCGAGGATGCGGCCGAACTGCAATTGCAGCAGCCGCATGTGGTCCGTTTGGAGACGCGGCCGGCCAACATCGAAGGCAAGGGCGAAGTCAATCAGCGCGCCCTGGTGCGCAACAGTTTGCGCATGCGCCCCGACCGCATCATCGTGGGCGAGGTGCGCGGTGTCGAGGTGGTGGACATGTTGCAGGCCATGAACACGGGCCATGAAGGCTCCATGACCACGGTGCACGCCAACTCTCCGCGCGACTCCCTGACCCGGCTGGAAAACATGGCCGGCATGGGCGGCATGACCATTCCGCCCAAGGCGATGCGCCAGCAGATCAGTTCCGCCATCATGGCCGTGATCCAGATTTCCCGTCTGACCGACGGCCGGCGCAAGCTGGTCAGCCTGCAGGAAATCGCCGGCATGGAGGGCGACATCATCACCATGCAGGAAATCTACGGTTTCACGCAGACCGGCGTTGCCGCCGATGGCACGGTACTGGGCCATTTTGGCGCCACCGGAGTGCGACCCAGGTTCATGGGCCGGCTGCGGGCCTACGGCATCAGCGTGGCCGACGAGACGTTCGATCAATCCCGCACCTACGAGTAATGCCATGACACTGAGTTACGCTGTCTTTGTGGTCCTCGGATTTCTGGCCGTGGTGCTGTTGATCGAGGGTGTCTTCATGTTGTGGACCGACACCACCAGCCCGGAAGTGAAGCGCATCCGCCAGCGCCTGCGCATGATGACCGTGGGCCACCATCGCGCCGCCGACGTGACCCTGCTGAAACAACGTTTGTTGAGTGCCTCGCCGGGACTTCAGGCCTTGCTGGTGCGTTTGCCGAAAACCCAGCAACTCGATCGGCTGTTGCTGCAGACCGGCTCCACCGCCACGGTCGCGCGCTTGTTGACTGCCTGTCTGTTGCTGGCCTTCGGCGGCATCCTGCTGGGCGTGACGCTGAGCTGGGCCTGGCCCTTGATGCTGTTGGCGGCGTTGGCGCTCTCGGTGCTGCCGGTGCTGCGCCTGCTGTGGCTGCGTTCCCGTCGAGTGAATCAAATCGGCGCTCAGTTGCCCGATGCACTGGACATGATCAGCCGCGCCTTGCGCGCCGGTCATGCCTTCCCGGCGGCACTGTCGATGGTGGGAGAGCAGGCGCAGGAACCGATTGCCAGCGAGTTCAAGGCCACCTTCGACGAGATCAACTTCGGCCTTTCGACCCAGGCCGCATTGAAGAATCTGGCGCTGCGGGTTCCGATCCCCGACCTGCGCTACTTTGTGCTGGCGGTGGTGATCCAGCTTGAGACCGGTGGCAATCTGGCGGAACTGCTGAGCATGCTGGCCAACTTGATGCGCGAACGGTTCAAGTTGTTTGGCCGGATTCGGGTGCTGGCAGCGGAAGGAAAGTTGTCCGCCTACATCCTTACCGCGCTGCCCTTTTGCGTGGCCGGAATGATCCAGATCGTCAACCCCGGCTACCTGAGCGTCTTGTTTGTCGACTCGGTGGGAATCCGCCTGGTGATCACGGCCCTGGTGATGATGATTTTGGGGATCATTGTGATGTGGCGAATTATCGATATTCGCGTCTAAGGAGCACTGATGCAAACCTTCATTCTCGCCATCGTCTTCCTGTCAGCTGTGGGTCTGGTGCTCGGAATAGGCCTGTGGCTGACCCGCGATCAGGCCTTGGGTCGGCGCCTGGACGATCTCAAGGACCACGCGACTTCTCTTGACAATACGGCGCAGGCGGGCGACCAGTGGCGCGCCAAGGTGGCGAGGATCGCGGCGCCGATGGCCTGGCTGTCGATACCCAAGGAGGGCTGGGAGTCATCGAATTTCCGCGTCCGCTTCATGCATGCCGGTCTGCGCGGACCGGGCTGGCCGGTGATCTTTTTCGGCTTGAAAACTTTCCTCACGCTGGCCTTGCCTGGCCTGTTCCTGGCCTATCGCGGCATGGTCGGTGCGACCTCCGCAACCCAATTCACCGTGCTTGGCCTGTTGCTGCTGGCGGCGCTGGGTTATTACTTGCCCAACCTGGCCTTGATGTTGAGGATTCACGGGCGACAACGTGAATTGCAGGAAGCGTTGCCCGATGCCGTGGACCTGATGCGGGTCTGCGTGGAAGCCGGGCTGGGGCTGGATGCCGCGATGAACCGTGCCGGCGAGGAAATGGATTTGCGCAGCCACGCCCTGGGCGACGAACTCAGGCTGGTGGCGCTGGACCTGCGGGTCGGCTCGACGCGCGAGCGTGCCTTGCAAAATTTTGCCTTGCGCACCGGGGTGGACGATGTTGCCACCTTCGTCACCATATTGCTTCAGTCGGAGCACTTTGGTACCAACGTGGCCGAATCCCTGCGGATCCTCTCCGACACCATGCGGGTGCAGCGCCAGGTGCGCGCCGAGGAGCGGGCGGCAAAGATCCCGCTGAAGCTTTTGTTCCCATTGATATTTCTCATATTCCCGTCCTTGTTTGTGGTCTTGATGGGACCTGCCGTGATCAGCATTTACCGGGTCTTGCTACCCACCATGACCGGTGTTCATTGAAACTGTCTGGAGGATGTCATGAAGCATTACGTCAAAGTCTTATCGGTCCTGTCGACCGCCTCGCTGCTGGCTTGTTCCCAGTTGTCGTTGGCTCCCACGCTGGGGCTGCCGGTAGCCGGCGTGGCTCCCGGCACGCCGCTGCTGCCAGCCGTGCAGCCGCTCGCCAACAGCGCGCGCCCGATGTCCACGGTGGAGGGGCTTTTTGCCCTGGGCCGCTCGGCTCACGCTGCCGGTGACCTGATCCTGGCGGAACAGTGGTACACGCAGGTCTTGAACATGCAGCCTTCGCACCTTGGCGCCCTCAACTCGATGGCCGTGATTTACGCGCAGACACAGCGCAACGACCAGGCGATTGAATTCTTCCAACGGGCGTTGGAGCTTGATCCGCAAGCCGCCTACGTGCATAACAATCTGGGCTATGCCTTGTTGCTGGCCGGCCGACTGGCCGAGGCCGGACCGGAACTGGCACGCGCGTACGAGTTGAATCCGGCAAGTTCCCAGTCGCGCCAGAATCTTGAATTGCTGGCCCGCACCACCGAGGTCGCGGCGACCGGCCCGCAACTGGTGGCGGTGGCCAGGAATGTCTACGAATTGCGTGATGGACCTACGCCGCGGCCAGTGCCTATGCAGGCCGCGATGCCCACGCCGGTGGTAGTGCCGACGCCGGTCGCAGTATCCATGACGGTGGCGACCCCCACGCCAGTGGCAGTGCCCATGCAGACCGCAGTGTCCACGCCGGTGGCAGTGTCCACGCCGGTGGCAGTGCCCATGCAGGTGGCGGTGCCCATGCCGGTGGCGGTGCCCATGCCGGTGGCGGTGCCCATGCCGGTCGCGGCGACGGTCAAGCAGCTGGCGTCCGACACTTCCTTGCTAGGTGTCCGGATCGAGGTCTCCAACGGCGTCGGTATCCGCTATCTGGCCCGCCGCACGGCGGAGAGGCTGGCGCAGACGGGCTTGGTGACGGCGCGTTTGACCAATCAACCACGCTTCCGGCAGGCGAAGACCGAAATCCAGTTCGTTGCTGGACAAAAGGAGGCGGCGGATGCGCTTTCGACGCAGTTGCCGGTGAGCGTCAGAACGGTTGCTTGCAGCGGTCTTGTAAGGAACCTTCAGATGCGTCTGGTGCTGGGTCACGATCTGGTCGGCAAAACCCTTGTCGCCTGGCTCGAATCCAGCAGCGAGACCCCAGTTGCACGCTCTGGCGCCGACGGCTGGCACCTGAGCGCCAACCCGGCTTTGGGCTGGCTCTTTGAATCAGCGGGTTGATTGGTTCGAAATTGAGAAATCGCAATCGCCTTGTTTTTGAAAATACTAGCCTACTGCTTGACGAGTTTTTGATTCTGGGCCGTGGCGGCGCGGTTTCTACCGAGATCTTATTTAAGGAACAATCGTGAAAACAAATGCGATAAAACTTCTCAGCACCTCCGCGCTCTTCGTCGCAGTGGGCCTCCTTGGTGCCTGCGGCGGTGGCGGCGATCTCGCCGTCTGCGGCAGTGGTATTGCAAAAGTGAATACCCTGTTGGACCCGAGTGGCTGCGCTTCCAGCACCACCGCCACGGGGGCTGCTGCCACGGCGCTGGCGTCGCTCACGCTGTCATTGACCGACGCGTCGGGCGTGGCCGTCACAGCGGTTTCTCCCGACCAGGCGGGAACACTGCAGGCTTTGGTGAAGAACAACCGGGGAAGCGTGGCGCCGAATGTCGCGGTCACCTTCACCACCACTGACAAGACGGGCACCTTTGTGCCGGCCTCCGGCACCGCCCTGACCGACGCCAACGGCGTGGCACGCGTAGGCTTGCCGGCAGGCACGCAAGCCGGCGCCTTCACCGCCACGGCCAACGCAGCTGGCGGTAGCACGACGGCCATGGGAACGGTCGGCTATACGGTGACGTTCCCGACACTCACGCTGAGTGCGCTGGGCATCGCGCCGGCGACGCTTTCCGCCGGTGGCAACGCCAGCGTCAGCGTCACGGTGTTGAGTAATTCCTCGCCCTATACGCCGCCGCTGTCGGTGGCCTTTACCTCGCCCTGCATCGCGGCCGGCAAGGCCACCATCGGCTCACCGGTGCTGACGCAAAGCGGCGTGGCGACCGCCAGCTACACCGACAAGGGGTGTGGTGTGGCCGATGTTGTCACCGCCTCCGTGGCGCTCGGTGGTGTCAGCGTGACCCGAACGGGAACCCTCACTGTGCTTCCGGCAACCGCCGGTTCCATCAAATTCGTATCCGCGGACACGACCAACATTGCGCTCCAGGGAACCGGTGGTTTCGGACGCCAGCAGTTCTCGACCCTCAAGTTTGAGGTCTCTGACAATACCGGGAACAAGGTGGCTGGCAAACTGGTGGACTTCGTGTTCTCCGACTCCAACGCGGCGTCAACGGTGGGTGGCTTGACACTTAATCCGAGCTCCGCCACATCCGCTGCCGACGGCACGGTGACGACTCTGGTTACGGCGGGAACGATACCGACGTCGGTGCGCGTCGTCGCCACGGTGCATGGGATGGCGCTGACGACCCTCTCCAATATCCTGGTGATTTCCACCGGCGTGCCGGATCAGCGGCACTTCTCACTGGCCACCGAAACCGGAAACTGCGAGGGCCGGGACTTCGACCAAGCCTGCAGCATCGTGACGGCGACTTTGGGTGATCATTTCGGCAATCCTGTTCCGGATGGGACCGCGGTGAATTTCAGCACTGAAGGGGGTGTCATCGATGCCTCGTGCATCACCGGCTCCGCCGCCGTCACGCCAACCGGTCAGACCACCAACTCCAAAGTCGGTCCGGGTTCGGGCAGCTGCAGTGTTTTGCTGCGGGCCAGCAGTCCTCGGTCAGCGAATGGGCGCGTCACGGTTCTTGCCTATGCGCAGGGTGAGGAGAATCTATTCGACAGCAACGGCAACAATGTGTACGACAGCGGCGATACCTTTACCGACAAGAGCCCTGACATCTTCCGGGATGACAATGAAAACGGCAGTTGGACGGCCGGTGAGCCGTGCGTCGGACCCAACAGCAACAGCACTTGCAGCACGCCTGGCGATGGTATCTACAACGGGGTATTGCGCAATCCGCAGTTGCCCAGCGCACAGACCTTGTATGTTTCAGGCCAACTGGTGCAGATATTTTCCGGCAGCTTTGCCAACATAAGCTTCAATCCGTCGGCGCTGGTGTGCACGGTGGGCAGCACGGTGGATGTGCAGGTGAGCGTTACCGACCAGATTGGCAATATCATGCCTGCCGGCACGACCATCGCTTTCAACACGGTTTTTGGCGGCGGGGTCGCCACGGCGGGCGTGTTCCCAGCCGGCGTTACGGTCCGCAACGTTCCTCTTGCGGTTGGCCAAACACTGCCCGTCCCGATCTATCCGGTGACGGTGGCATGTGCTGGTAGCGGGAAACTGTTTGTCACGGTCACCACACCAAGAAAGATTGAAACCACTGCCAGCGTTCCAATCAACTAGCCAACGTTGATGTCTTCATACATCATGACGCGCACAACAGGAGACACTGTCATGCCGGCCCCGGATCAGGTCCGGGGTTTCAACATCCAGCATCCATGGATTGCGGGTCAAGCCCGCAATGACAACATCGCATCGGTTCTGGTGCAACGGCGTGGTGGACTCCGGAAACATCAATGACCAATTGTCGATCGCTCGGTGCGGCAGGGGTTTTTAGAGATCGACGAAATAGCTGGCGGCAGCGGCGTCGATGGCTTCATTGCTCAGGTCCGGCACCTGATGCATGAAGCGGGCGCGGTCGATGATGTGCTCCATCAGATCCCGGGGGTGGCTGCCGACAAAGGGCCGCCCCTTGGCGCGGTAATAGGTTTTCACCAGATAGTCGGCAGCACGCGGCACATAGTGCAGGCCTTGAATCTCGCAGACGCGCCGGAGAATTTCGAGAAACTCGTCCTCGGTCTGATGCGGTACCTGGATCTTGTGGCGGATGCGCCGTAAAAAGGCTTGATCAACCAGTTCGCCGGGGCTTAGGTTGGTACAGAAGATGGTGATTTGATCGAACGGGACTTCCAGCTTCTTGCCGTTATGGAGTTGCAGGAAATCGGTTCCCCGCTCCAGCGGAACCATCCAGCGATTGAGCAACTGGCGTGGCGGGACTTGTTGGCGGCCGAAGTCGTCCAGAATGAAGACGCCGTTGGCGGCCTTCATGTGTGCCGGGCATTCGTAGAACTTGCTGATCGGGTCGTATTCCAGATTCAGGCCGTCCAGCGTCAGCTCGCCACCGACCATCACCACCGGGCGATGGCACAGGCACCAGCGGGGATCGTGTTTGAAATCGGATTCCAGATCGAGCGGCGCGTTGGCGTCGCGCTTGTCCCCGTCGATGGTCATGTGGATGGCCGGATCGAAGACGCGGATGATCTGGCCGTCGACTTCGATGGCATGGGGAATGTAGATGTCTCCGGCAAGCGCCCGGCCCAGCGCTTCCGAGATCGATGATTTGCCGGTGCCGGCGGGGCCGTAGAGAAAGATCGATCGGCCCGAATTGAAAGCCGTCCCCAACTGTTCCAGCAGTGTCTTGCTGATGACCAGCTGGCTCATGGCCTGCTTGACCCAGTCGGCGTCGACCTCGATTTGCCTGACCGTCTGATGCGCCACCATCAGGCAGTAGGGCCGCAGCGGCACCGGTGCCGGCCCGGTGTACTGCGATTGTTGCAGCGCTTTTTCCGATCTTTCCCGGCCCTGGGCGGTCAGTTCAAAGACATAGCTGAGCCGGCTGTAGCTGCCACCCGAGCGCACGGCGATCAAGTGGTCGGTCTTGGCCAGTTCCGCCAGTTCATCGACCACCCCCAGCGGCAGGCAAATCTTGCGTGACAGATCCTTCAGCGAGAAGACGCCGCCTTCGAAGTAAACGATCTTCAGCATCAGATCGACCAGGAAGGTATCGGACAAGCCGGTTTCGACCACTTTTCGTGGCACCGGAGGTACGCTGTGGAACAGCCGGTTGAGATCGTCGGCGCTGATGTATCCCAGGGTAACCAGCGCATCGCCCAGACGTCCGCCGCGGGTTCTTTGGCGCGTCAGCGCGGCGTTGAGTTGTTCGGCCGTAATCAGCCGTTCCCTGACCAGCAGTTCACCCAGTGAGACACTCATTTGTTGACCCTCCGTGTTGGGGGCGGCAAGAGCCCCGAGGCCCATCCGCAATGATATAGCGCATTCCCTTGAATGGCGCTATCGGCCAGTGCCGTTTTGGCTGGGAGTGGGCAATATTTCGCCAATCATGGGAAAATGCTCGGTTATGCATCCAAAAGCCCTGCTTGAGGCCTGTTCCGAACTCGTCCGGCTGGCTCTGAAATTCGACCATCCCACCGACGCCATTGTTGCCAAGTTCTTCCGCGACAACCGGGGCTTGGGGCCGCGTGAACGGGCCACTCTGTCCGGCACCGTCTACACCGTTTTGCGCAAGAAACTACTGTTTGACCATTGCGCGCCCTCGGGCAGCGGACCGAAGGAGCGGCGGCTGGCGATTCTGGGGTTTTACGGCCCCGGCGATTTCTTGCGCAGCGCGTTGACCGAACAGGAAAAGAACTGGCTCGATCAGTGCGAAAAAATCAATCCAGCCGATTTGATGGAGCGCCATCGGCATAACCTGCCGGAGTGGCTGGTGCAGCCGCTGAAGGACCAGTTGGGTGCCGAATTCTGGCCCCTGGTGGAGCGTTTGAACCAGGGCGCCGGGCTCGATTTGCGCGTCAATGCGCTCAGCGCCAAGCGCGCCGAGGTGCAAAAGGAATTGGCCCAGGCCGGCATCAAGGCACTGCCGACACCTTATTCGCCCTGGGGCCTGCGCATTGCCGGCAAGCCGGCCCTGAACCAGCTCGACGCCTTCACGCGCGGCGCCTTCGAGGTGCAGGACGAGGGCTCGCAATTGCTGGCCCTGCTGCTGGACGCCAAACGCGGCGAGATGGTGGTCGATTTTTGCGCCGGCGCCGGCGGCAAGACGCTGGCCATTGGTGCCGCCATGCGCAACACCGGGCGCCTGTACGCCTTCGATACCTCGGCCCATAGACTCGATGCGCTGAAGCCGCGGCTGGCGCGCAGCGGCCTGTCCAATGTGCATCCGGCGGCGATTGCCCATGAGCGCGATGAACGCATCAAGCGCCTGTCCGGCAAGATCGACCGGGTGCTGGTGGATGCCCCCTGTTCCGGGCTGGGCACCCTGCGCCGCAACCCGGACCTGAAGTGGCGGCAAACGCTGGCGCAGGTGGAGCAGATGGCGCTGACCCAGAGCGCCATTTTGCAAAGCGCCGCGCGGCTGCTCAAACCCGGTGGCCGCCTGGTCTACGCCACTTGCAGCATGTTGCAGCAGGAAAACGAAGCCGTGGCCCAGGCCTTCTCCCAAGCCAACCCGGACTTCACGCCACTGGAGGTGGCCGAAGTCCTGTCCGGCCTGAAGGTGGAGGCTGCCGCCAGTCTGTGCAGCGGTGGCGAAGACGGGCGTCGCTATCTGCGCCTGTGGCCGCACCGCCATCAGACCGATGGCTTTTTTGCCGCTGTCTGGCAAAAAAATTGACAGCCCAGCTGGCATTTGCCGTTTTGGGCCGCATCTAGCAGCCTGTCGGGCTTGGCACGCGGGATGCGCTCCCCGGATCTTTCATTACTACATCGTTGGAAAATTTGATAAATATGTTTTTACCTGAATGGGCAACATCGAACGCGCTGCTGAATTGGCTGGCGCAGGGTTTCTGGCCATTGGCCTGGTGGCAAATCGTGCTCTTCACGTTGGCGCTGACGCATGTCACCATGATCAGCGTAACGGTGTTTTTGCACCGGCACCAGGCGCACCGTGCGTTGGACCTGCACCCGCTGGCAGCCCATTTTTTTCGCTTCTGGCTGTGGCTGACCACCGGCCAGGTGACCAAGGAGTGGACCGCCATTCACCGCAAGCACCACGCCAAGTGCGAGCAGGCGGAAGACCCTCACAGCCCGCATGTATACGGCATCAAGACTGTGCTGCTGCGCGGCTACGAGTTGTACCGGGCCGAGGCCGTAAAGAAGGAAACGCTGGCGCGCTTCGGTCATGGCACCCCGGCTGACTGGCTTGAGCGCAAGCTCTACACCCGGTTTTCCTGGCACGGCGTCGCGTTGATGCTGATCATCGACCTGTGCCTGTTCGGTGCGCTGGGTCTGACCGTCTGGGCGGTGCAGATGGCCTGGACCCCGGTCATGGCGGCCGGCATCGTCAATGGCGCGGCGCACTACTGGGGCTATCGCAACTTCGAGACCCTCGATGCCAGCACCAACATCTCGCCCTGGGGCCTGATCATTGCCGGCGAGGAACTGCACAACAACCACCACACTTATCCGACCTCCGCCAAGCTGTCGGTCAAGCCGTATGAATTTGACATTGGCTGGCTCTACATCAGTCTGCTGCAAAAAGCCGGCTTGGCCACGGTCAAGAAGACGCCCCCGAAACTGGCTTTCGGCGCTGTGCGGCCGGTGGCCGACGAGAAGACGCTGGAAGCCCTGGTTGCCAATCGCTATGAAATCATGGCCGGTTACGCCAAGAGCATGCGGCGCGCCTTCAAGGACGAACTGGCGGCCGTGAAAGCCGCCAGCGCCGATGCGGCTGTGGTGCAGGCGGCGCGGCGCTGGTTGCACCGCGATGTGGAGAACGTGCCGGCCGGTGTGGTGCCGCAATTGGCACTGGCCCGGGCCGCCTCGCCGGTGCTGGACAAAATGGTGGTGATGCGGGAAGAACTGCGTCAACTGTGGCTCAACCGCCAGCACACCCGTGAGCAGTTGGCGGCCGATCTGCAAGCCTGGTGCCATCAGGCCGAGGCCAGTGGCATTGCGGCGCTGCAGGAGTTTTCGATGCGGTTGCGGGCGGCCCGGGCCTGAGTTTGTCGGGTGGTGCGCCCGACTGCGCAGTAACTTTCTTTTGCTTCGCCAAAAGAAAGTCACCAAAGAAAAGGCGAGCCGGATTCGTCGGCCCTGCGGGCACGCTGCGTTGCTCAGCTTCGCCGGGGTGCGCGCAAACTCGCTACGCTCAAACATGCGCGCCCCTGATCCGCCGAAGCCTGCGCTACTCACCTCCTCATTACGGCGGCGGAGTCAGAAAAGCCAATAGCCGAGTTCGAGTGCCACAATTAAGGCGAAGTGGGCATTGGCCCTCGATGAACTCCAGCAAAGGGCATTTCAATGCGGCAATCGCCCCCTTCATTTTTTGGGAATACTGACAGCTTCCAGCAATCGATGGCAAGTCTGACTACGGGCCGCCGCACTACTTTGGGGTTGGTGGTTTTCGGTGGGGTGTTGCCTCTGTTTTTCATGGGCCTGACACCACGCCCGGCGGTGTTTCTGGCTGTGGCCTTTCAGTTGGCCTGCGTCTCCGGGCTTCTCTCTATGCGCTGGCGCCTGTCGGCGCCCCGCGGAGGCTTCTTGGCGTTCGCGGTGGGTTGCACCGCCTGTCTCGTCGCGTTGGTCTCGGCAATGGTTTCTTTGCCCTAGCGTCAAAGGTGAACGCTGGCCCGCTTGCGGGGCGTTCGGCCTGGGCGAGTTGTTGCGCCGGTAGCGGCAGTTGCGACGGCCAGCAAACTCCGCAGAGCATCATTGACGGACTCGCTGTTTGGAAATACTTTGGCTAAGCTCGGGTCGATGACCACGATATTTGTAGCCTTTGCATAGCGTGCTGCGTACTTTCCTCGCACCAATGGTCCAAGATCTTCCCTCGTATATTCTGCGGACATTTCGCTATCTTCAACTTTAGTTTTCTTCATAAATTCGTTTCTCCTTTCGGGTTGCAGGACGGGCACTGATGACGCGAATGACACCGCTGCGGTCAGTATGGCAAACGGCAAGCACTCGACCGTAACTTGAGATTCCCAGCGTTACAAAACGAGGTTCGCTGATCGAATGTTCCAAGTCACGACCAGTCGCAGAAAGCGTATCTCCAAATACAGTGCTGGCTTCGTCAAACGTGACCCCATGCTTGCGCTCATTGGCAGCAGCTTTGCTTGGTTCCCACTCAAATCTCATAGCTGGGTGTCAAGGTCAAACTCATGTCGACCGCGCCCTCTGAATATTTTCAAAATTTGCATGTCGGTTCCCCGTTACATGGCCGTGCAAACCTGGCAGATGAAAATGGTCATTCTACTGAGCAAAGTTCTGACGTGGTGCACGGTATCGGGTATTCGTTTTCCCGCAGTCGCCCGCGGGGGCTCGCCCCCGGCGGGCGAGTCATGGTGAATCGGCGGGTGCGGGTGCGGCATGGATGGGGATGCCAAAATCCTGATCAATGGTGACGGCCGGGTAATGAAACCGCACCGGGCCATCCGGCAGTCCGTTGACATACTGGAACACCAGCGGATCGGTGCTTTTGCGCGCCTGCTCCACCGTCCCCTGGAAGGCCACCTTGCCGCTGTCGAGAATGACAACATGATCGGCGATCTCAAGGGTGTGCGTCACTTCATGCGAGACAAAGATACTGGTCAGTCCCATGGAATCGTTGAGCTGGCGAATCAGGCGCGCCGCGACCAGCAGTGAAATCGGATCGAGACCGGAAAAAGGCTCGTCGTACATCAGAAAATCCGGGTCCAGTGCAATCGCACGCGCGATGCCGATGCGCTTGGCCATGCCGCCCGACACTTCACTGGGCATCAAGTCGCGCGCGTTGCGCAAGCCCACCGCGTTGAGCTTCATCAGGACGATGTCGCGGATCAGCGATTCGGGCAAATCGGTATGTTCACGCAGCGGGAAGGCCACGTTCTCAAACACGGTCATGTCGGCAAACAAGGCGGCGAACTGAAACAAGATACCCATGCGACGCCTGACGACATAGAGCTGCTGCTGGTCCATGGCGCCCAGGTCCTGCCCATCAAACAGCACTTGCCCCGACCAGGCACGGTTCTGGCCACCCATCAGACGCAGCGTGGTCGTCTTGCCGCCGCCCATCGGACCGATGAGTGCGGTGACCTTGCCCCGTGGTATGCAAAGGGAAACGTCATGCAGAACGGCGCTCTCCCCGTAGCCAAAGCTCAGGTTACGCAATTCGACAAGTGAGGGGTTAAGGGTGGTTGGCATAAATACTCGAACCGGACAGAACCCGGCCCCCAAATGATAGGGTATCCGGGACAGGCAGTCGCGCACGTGGCGTGAATACTCCAATCCGTGCCATCGGATGAAACGCTTGATCGACGCGGTAGCGGCTCCCTCGCCGGGTCTCGCCCCGGCGGGCGACTTGCTTTCTCTTGCAACGCCCAAGAGAAAGTAAGCAAAGAGAAGGCGAGCCGGATTCGTCGGCCCTGCGGGCACGCTGCGTTGCTCGGCTTCAGCGGGGTGCGCGCAAACTCGCTACGCTCAAACATGCGCGCCCCTGATCCGCCGAAGCCTGCGCTACTCGCCTCCTCATAACGGCGGGGGGCAGAACAGCCAACAGCCGTACTGGGAAAGGACCGGTCAAAGCAGCGACTTGTCACTTGGATGTTACGGACCCCAGTGCAGTGTTTGCAGTCTTTCGCGTCGGTTCTCCATTGTTTGAAAAACTCAGCACCTCTGTTGATCTTCGGTTTGCTGTATTCAGCATTGTCCAGCCAGGATGTTATGTCTCGGGCAACAGATAATGGTGTCCCATCCCTTCTCGCAATGCCATGACATCTGCAAACCAACCAGCCCCCCTGACTTACGACCAAACTGGCGTTGACTACGACCTGATTGACCCCTTGAAAGTTGCTGCGCAACGTGCCGCGGCTCAAACAGGCCGGCATCTGTCCCATCATGGCTTCAGTGAAGTTGCCGCGTCACGCGGCGAGTCGGCCTATGTGGTCGATGTTGGACCCATGTACCTTGCCAGCATCGTCGAGTGTTTGGGCACCAAGACCTTGTTGGCCGACGATATGGCCAAGCTCACGGGCAGGAGCTATTACGACGGGATTGCCCAGGACACGATTGCCATGGCGATAAACGACTTGATCACCGTTGGTGCCACGCCGCTGGTGGTGCAAGCCTACTGGGCCGCCGGCGGCTCCGATTGGTTCAACGACACAGGGCGCTCGCAAGCACTGGTCGCGGGCTGGAAGCGCGCGTGTGACGTTTGCAATGTGGCTTGGGGCGGCGGTGAAACACCGGCCTTGGCTGGCGTCGTGGCCGATGGGCGGGTGGACTTGGCCGCCTCCTGCACCGGAATCATCAGCCCAAAGTCCCGACTTTCGGTGGGTGACAAGCTGGGCGCAGGCGATGCCATCGTGTTGCTGGCCTCGAGCGGTATCCATGCCAACGGGGTGTCCTTAGCTCGCAAGCTAGCCGAGCGACTACCACAGGGATATCTAACGGACATCGGCAATGGGCAGACTTTTGGTGAGGCACTTCTGGCCCCCACAGTCTTGTATTCGCCGGTGACTGAAGCCCTGGCCGCAGCAGGCATCTACCCCCACTATTGCGCCAACATAACCGGCCACGGATGGCGCAAACTGCTGCGCCATCCGAAACCGCTGACCTACCGCATCCGGCATATCCCCGAAGTCAGCCCCATACTGGCGTTCATGCAACGGGAATGCCAACTCGATTCCCGCGAAGCGTATGGCACGCTGAACATGGGCGCAGGTTTTGCGCTGTTTGTGGCCGCCAACGATGCGCAGCGCGTAGTTGAAATATCCCAAAGCATTGGTATTTCTGCCCACATCGCGGGAGGCGTGGAGGATGGTCCCAAGCAAGTCGTGATTGAGCCATTGGACGTGGTGTATGGTTCAGACGAGTTACAGCTTCGCTAACCGCCAAACCGTTGCCGCCACACCCATCCATGCCGATTCGCGGCGGGCAGTTTTGCCTCACCATTGAGCCACCGCCGTCTGGAAATTTGGAAGGCAACTGACAGTCTCTTTGAGACGATCGAGTCCGACCCTTGGCGATGGGACAAAGATCAAAGCCGGCTACCAGTTGTTGGTTGCAAAAGGACGCGGCAGTGGCTGTTTTGACTCCCTCGCCGTTATGAGGAGGCGAGTAGCGCAGGCTTCGGCGGATCAAGGGGCGCGCATGTTTGAGCGCAGCGAGTTTGCGCGCACCCCGCCGAAGCTGAGCAACGCAGCGTGCCCGCAGGGCCGACGAATCCGGCTCGCCTTCTCTTTGCTTACTTTCTCTTGGGCGTTGCAAGAGAAAGTGAGTCGCCCGCCGGGGCGAGACCCGGCCTGCACGCGCAGTCGGCGCACAACCCAACCAACTCAAGCCCTCACGATTTCAACTTATCCCGCCGCCCACTGCCAATAGGCGTCCCGATGGCGCTGACGGCGCCGCTGGAAAGCAGCGCCGCGATGACCGCGTCGCACTTGTTGCTGAGGTGCTCCTCCAGCAGCGTGCGCAGGCGCTTGCCGTTCTTGCTCTCCAGGGCTTCCATCATCTGCTCGTGTTCCTGCATGGCGTGATCCCAGCGCGTCTGGCTGACGTTGGCGTAATAGCGTGCCCGGCGCAGGCGCAGGTTGAGTTTGTCGTGCGTTGCCGCCAGCACCGGGTTGCCGGACAGCAAAAAGAGCTGGGCGTGGATCGCCTGATTCAGTTCGAAGTAGTGCTCGCGGTCGCCCTTCTTGTGGCACAGACGCATGCGTTCGTGCAGCTCGCGCAGTCTGGCCAACGCCCCGGCATCGGCGTGGGCGCAGGCGAGTTCGCCGGCCAGGCCCTCCAGCACGCGCAGCACCTGGAAGGTCTGCGCCGTATCGGCCAGCGTCATGGGCGTCACCATGGCGCCGCGATTGGGCAGCAGCGCCACCAGGCCCTCGCTGGCCAGGGTCTTCAGCGCCTCGCGCAAGGGCGTGCGCGACACCTTCAACTCTTCGCACAACACTCTTTCGTTCAGCCGCAGGCCCGGCGCCAGCGCTCCGTAAGTGATCTTGTCGCGCAGGATTTCGGCCACTTTGAGGTGCAGGGAAGTCTTGTCCAGGCTTTCCTCAATGGCCATCGAAATTTGTTTTTGCATACAAACAAGCTTAACATTCATTGCCTTGTCCCAATCGCTTGCGCTGGCAGTAGATCTCGAATACCATGTGTTTTGCATACAAAATCATGGAGCAAGCCAGATGTTGAAGCTCACGCACAAGGCCAGCGGCCGCCACTTCCTGCAGATTCCAGGCCCCACCAACGTCCCCGAGCGTGTGCTCCGGGCAATCGACAACCCGACCATAGACCACCGCGGTCCGGAGTTCCAGGTCATCGGCAAGAAACTGCTGGCCGACATCCAAAAAATATTCCAGACCGAAGGCCCGGTGGTCATCTACGGTGCCTCAGGCACCGGCGCCTGGGAGGCCGCCCTGGTCAACACCTTGTCGGCCGGCGACAAAATCCTGATGTACGAAACGGGCCACTTTGCGACGCTGTGGAAGAAGATGGCCCAGCGCCTGGGCCTGGACGCTGAATTCATCGCCGGCGACTGGCGCCAAGGGGTTGATGCACAGCGCATCGCGCAGCGTCTGACGGAAGACCGGCGGCAGCAGATCAAGGCAGTCTGCGTGGTGCACAACGAGACCTCCACTGGCGTTACCTCGGATATTGCAGCGGTGCGCCGCGCCATCGATGGCACCGGGCATCCGGCCTTGCTGATGGTGGACACCATCTCTTCGCTCGCCTCGATCGATTACCGGCATGGCCAGTGGGGCGTTGACGTCACCGTGGCCGGCTCGCAGAAAGGCTTGATGCTGCCGCCGGGCCTGTCCTTCAATGCCGTCAGCGAGAAAGCGCTGGCCGCGTCCAAAACCTCGGGCCTGCCCAAGTCCTACTGGGCCTGGGCCGATATTCTGGAGGCCAACAAGAACGGCTTCTGGCCTTACACGCCGTCCACCAACTTGCTGTACGGCCTGTCCGAAGCCTGCGACATGCTGCTGGAAGAGGGTTTGCCAAATGTTTTTGCCCGCCACACGCGCTTCGCCGAAGCCACCCGTTGCGCGGTGCGGGCCTGGGGCCTGGAAGTCTTCTGCGCCAATCCGGCGGCCCTCAGTTCCTCGCTCACGGCGGTGCAGATGCCCGAAGGTCACGACGCCGACAAATTCCGCAAGATTGTGCTCGACAACTTCGACATGTCGTTGGGCGTCGGTCTGGCCAAACTGGCCGGCAAGGTGTTTCGCATCGGCCACCTGGGCGACTTCAATGAATTGACGCTGATGGGCACACTGGCCGGCGTCGAGATGGGTTTGAAACTGGCCGGTGTGCCGCACCAGCCGGGTGGCGTGGCAGCCGCCATGGACTATCTGACTTCAAAACTTCAATGAGGAGAACAGCATGAAATTGCAGCTTGGTAAATTATTCAACACCGCTTCCCTGCGTCCGCTGGCCGGCGCACTGCTGGCCTGCGCCCTGGCGGCACCGGCACTGGCCCAGTGGCAGCCGACCAAGACGGTCGAGATCATTGTGCCGGCCGGGGCCGGCGGCGCCGCCGACCAGATGGCGCGCATGATCCAGGGCATCGTGGTCAAGCACCAGTTGATGAAGCAGCCTATCATGGTCATGAACAAGTCGGGCGCCAGCGGTGCCGAGGGCATCATGGACGTGAAGGACGCCAAGGGCGACCCGCACAAGCTGATGACGGCCTTCTCCGCCATCTACACCTTGCCGGTGGCCGTCAATCTGCCGTTCAACTGGCGCGACCTCAATCCGGTGGCCTTGATCGCGCTGGACGAATTTCTGCTCTGGGTGAATACCGACACGCCTTACAAGACGCCCAAGGAATACCTCGCCGCCGTCAAGGCCGCCGCCCCCGGAACCTTCAAGATGGGCGGCACCGGTTCCAAGCGCGAGGACCACATCATCAGCGTCATGCTGGACAAGGTCGCGGGCACCAAATTCACCTACATCCCGTACAAGAGCGGCGGCGAGGCGGCGACCCAACTGGTCGGCAAGCATATCGACTCCAACGTCAACAATCCCAGCGAAAACATTGCCCAGTGGCGCGCCGACCAGGTGCGTGCCTTGTGCGTCTTCTCGGCGCAACGCATGGTCTACAAGGACAAGGTCACCAAAGACCTGTCGTGGGCCGATATTCCGACCTGCAAGGAGTCCGGCGTCGATGTCGAATACCAGATGCTGCGCGGCTTTTTCATCCCGGCCGGCACCAGCAAGGAGCAGGTCGCGTTCTACGTCGACCTGCTGAAGAAGGTGGCGGCAACGCAGGAGTGGAAGGACTACCTGAACAAGCAGGCGCTCAAGGACGTGTTCCTGACCGGGCCTGAGTTCGTCAAGTTCCTGGAGAAGGACGAGGCCTTCCACAACAAGCTGATGAAGGAAGCCGGTTTCGCCCACAAATAGGCGCGCAGCGGTGCCATCAGCGAGGTGACAGATGGAACAAAAGCAGCCAAATCCGCAGCCCAGTGGCTGGTCCTTCAGCGCCGTCGATGTGATCACGGCGGTCGTCATCTTTGCCGTTGGCGTGGTGATGATGGTCGACAACTACAAGATCGGCGCCGGCTGGGCCAGTGACGGTCCCGAGTCGGGTTATTTCCCGTTTCGCATCGGCGTCATTCTCTGTTTCGCCAGCCTGGTGGTGGCGCTCAGGTCGCTGCTGAGCAAGCAGCGCAAGCTGGAGATTTTTGTCTCCCGGGAACGCTTCAAGCCGGTGCTGCTGGTGTTGCTGCCGACCGCCGTCTATGTGCTGGCGATCCAGTTTCTGGGCATCTATGTCGCCTCCACGCTGTTCATCGCGGCCTTCATGCGGGTGATGGACAAATCCACCTGGTTGAAGACCTTGCTGGTCAGTCTGGGCGTCAGCCTGCTGCTGTTCTGGATGTTCGAAATACAGTTCAAGGTGCCGCTGCCCAAGGGGCCTCTTGAAGCCTGGTTCGGCTACTGAAACCCGCCACCGGAGTACCCACCAGTGAACGAACTTGACGCACTCTTCCAGGGCTTCGCGCTGGCGCTGAGCTGGTACAACATCGGCATGATGGCGATCGGCATCGTGCTGGGCGTTGTGATCGGCGTCTTGCCGGGCCTGGGCGGACCCAACGGCGTCGCCATCCTGCTGCCTCTGACCTTCACGATGGCGCCGACCTCCGCCATCATCATGCTGTCGTGCATCTACTGGGGCTCCCTGTTCGCCGGCGCCATCACCTCGGTGCTGTTCAATATTCCGGGCGAAACGCACTCGGTGGCCACCACCTTCGACGGCTATCCGCTGGCCCAGCAAGGGCGTGCCGGCGAGGCGCTGACCGCATCCTTCACCGGCTCCTTCTTCGGCGCGCTGGTGGCGGTGCTGCTGATCACTTTCCTGGCGCCGCTGGTGGCCAAGTTCGCCCTGAAGTTCGGTCCGCCCGAATTCTTTGCCGTCTATCTGCTGACCTTCTGCAGTTTTGTCGGGACCGGCAAGGATCCGTTCAAGACCATCATTTCGATGATGCTGGGTTTTGGCCTGGCGGCGGTGGGCATGGACACCGTCAGCGGCGAGTTGCGCATGACATTCGGCTGGTCGGAACTGCTGCGCGGCATCGATTTCCTGATTGTGGTGATCGGCCTGTTCGGCATCGGTGAAATCCTGATCAGCATGGAGGAGGGCCTGGCCTTCGAGGGCAAGAGCGCCAAGATCAACATGAAAGTGGTGCTGGAAACCTGGAAGCAACTGCCCAAGTACTGGCTCACCTTGATCCGCAGCGCGGCCATCGGCTGCTGGATGGGCATCACGCCCGGCGGCGCCACTGCTGCCTCGTTCATGGGCTACGGCATCGCCAAGCGGTTTTCGAAAAATGGCGACAAGTTCGGCACCGGCCAGTTGGAAGGCGTGATCGCCCCCGAGACCGCCGCCCATGCCTCCGGCACCGCCGCCTTGCTGCCGATGCTGGCGCTGGGCATTCCGGGCTCCGCCACTGCGGCCGTGTTGTTGGGTGGGTTGATGGTGTGGGGCTTGCAGCCGGGGCCGCTGCTGTTCGTCGAGCAAAAAGACTTTGTCTGGGGTCTGATCGCCAGCATGTACCTGTCCAATATCGCCGGCCTGATCATTGTCCTGAGCACGGTGCCCCTGTTCGCCGCGATCCTGCGCATTCCGTTTGCCATCATTGCGCCGGTCATCATTGTGGTCTGTGCCATCGGTGCTTATTCGGTGCACAGCGCCATGCTGGACATCTGGTTCATGCTGTTGTTCGGCATCGTGGGTTACGTCTTGAAGAAGCTGGACTATCCGCTGGCGCCGCTGGTGCTGTCGCTGGTGCTGGGCGACCGTGCCGAAGCGGCGTTTCGCCAGACCATGATGGGCTCCAAGGGCGGCTTGGGCGTGTTCTGGTCCAACTCACTGGTCGGCAGCATCACCACCCTGGCATTGCTGATGCTGTTCTGGCCGATGCTGGCATTTGGCTGGACCAAATTGCGTCAAATGCTGCGTGGCGACCCTGGCACAGCAGCGTAGCTACAGGAGAAACAACATGAGCGAAACACACCCGGGTTTGCGACTGGTCAGCAAGCGTTGCCTGACCCTGGAACTGGTCAAGGCGATGGCCCTCGCGGCCGAAGCCGAGGCCTTGCACAACCACTGGAAAGTGAGCATCGCCATCGTCGATGACGGGGCCAACCTGCTTTACCTGGAACGGCTCGACGGCGCGCAAATCGCCAGTGCCGATGTGGCGCTGGGCAAGGCCCGGACCGCGATGCGCTACAAGCGCCCCAGCAAGGCGCTGGAAGAGGCGGTCAACGGTGGTCGAACGTCATTGGTGGCGGTCGCCGGGATCACGCCCTTGCAGGGCGCGGTGCCGATTTTTTACGATGGCGAGATCATCGGCGCCATCGGTGTCTCGGGCGTGCTGCCGACGCAGGACGAGCAAATCGCGCTGGCCGGCGCCAACCAGCTGGCGCAACTGCTGGGTCGATAAGCGGCGGACCGTTTCAATCCTGGGTGGCGCGGCGCTGTACGCAGGCGATGTAGGCGGCGCCATCCGGTGGCCGTCCGGCGCGCTGGCTCTCCCACAGCATCTGGCCCAGGCATTCCATCGCCTCGTGGTGCGCCAGGTGCAGCGAATCGCGGCGGTGCGTCAACAACTCCACGGCCTGACGAATGCCGCGCGGCTGGTCGATGCTGCACTGCTCGCTGATCGACAAGTGCATGGACAGGTGCAGGAACGGGTTGGTCTTGCCGTCCTCGGCCTGCTGCATGGCGGCCAGGGCCAGATCGACGTCGGCCAGAGCGGCGTGGTACTCGGGATGTTCATCTATCCACAGACTGGCGATGGTTTCCAGGGCTTCCAGGGTTTGTCCGGAGCGGGTCTTGGCATAAACAGCGCAGAAATAGCGCCTGACGTCGGCTTGCGAGGGAGAAAACATAAGTCTATTGTCGCTGGCTGTCGCGCACGCTGCAGCCGGCAAGGCTTTGTTCCGGTGAAAATGTAGTCTTTTCCTCGGGACCACTGCCATGAACCAAGCCTTCATCTGCGACGCCATACGCACCCCCTTCGGCCGTTACGGCGGCGCCCTCGCCAGCGTGCGCACCGACGACCTGGCGGCGCTCCCGATCAAGGCCTTGATGGCACGCAACCCCGGCGTTGACTGGCAGGCCGTCACCGATGTGATTCTGGGCTGCGCCAATCAGGCCGGCGAAGACAACCGCAACGTCGCGCACATGGCCTCCCTGTTGGCCGGCTTGCCGCTGGAAGTGCCCGGCGCCACCCTGAACCGCTTGTGCGGCTCGGGGCTGGATGCCCTGGGCACGGCAGCGCGCGCCATCAAGTGCGGCGAAGCGAGCCTGATGATTGCCGGTGGCGTCGAGAGCATGAGCCGCGCGCCTTTTGTCATGCCCAAGATGGAGACTGCTTTCGGCCGCAGCAATGCGGTCTACGACACCACCATAGGCTGGCGCTTCATCAACAAGCTGATGAAAGAAAAATACGGCGTCGACAGCATGCCAGAGACCGCCGAGAACGTCGCCACCGAGTACAAAATCGAGCGTGCGGCGCAGGACCAGATGGCGCTGGCCAGCCAGCTGAAAGCGGTGGCGGCGCAACAAGCCGGCCACTTGGCGCGCGAGATCACGCCGGTCAGCATTGCCCAGAAGAAAGGCGACGCCATCGTCGTCGATAAAGACGAACACCCGCGCGCCACCAGCCTGGAGGCGCTGGCCAAACTCAAACCCATAGCCCGCCCCGACGGCACGGTCACCGCCGGCAATGCCAGCGGCGTCAACGACGGCGCCTGCGCCTTGCTGCTGGCCGACGAGAAAACCGCCGCCCGGAACGGCTTGACACCCCGTGCCCGCGTCGTCGGCATGGCCACTGCCGGTGTGGCGCCGCGCCTGATGGGCATGGGACCGGCACCGGCGACACAGAAGGTGCTGGCTCTGACCGGTTTGACGCTGGCGCAACTCGATGTGATCGAACTCAACGAAGCCTTTGCCGCGCAGGGCCTGGCGGTACTGCGAACCTTGGGCCTGAGAGACGACGACGAGCGTGTCAATCGCTGGGGCGGCGCCATCGCGCTAGGCCATCCGCTGGGCGCCTCCGGTGCCCGCCTGGCCACCACCGCCGTCAACCAGTTGCAGCAGAGCGGTGGCCGCTACGCCTTGTGCACCATGTGCATCGGCGTCGGGCAGGGCATCGCCGTCATTCTGGAACGGGTCTGACGGCTGGATGACTGTTCCCGTCATCACCGATCCCTGGTTTTACGCCATCGCCATTCCGGCGGTGCTGCTGCTGGGCGTCAGCAAGAGCGGCTTCGGTGCCGGCTTCGGCTCGCTGGCGGTGCCGCTGATGGCGCTGGTCGTGACGGTGCCGCAGGCGGCCGCCATCCTGATGCCCTTGCTGCTGCTGATGGACATCCTGGGCATGGCCGCGTTTCGCAAGGATTTCGACATCCAGTTGCTGAAATTCCTGATTCCCTGCGGCCTGCTCGGCACGGTCATCGGGGCGCTGCTGTTCAAGCTGCTCAACGCCAGCACGGTGGCCGGTATCGTGGGCGTCTTCACGCTGGCGTTTCTGGCCCAGCGGCTGTTGTTTGCGCCGAAAGCCGACAGTGCGGCGCCGCCCAAATGGCTGGGTGCTGTTCTCACCGCCACGGCCGGCTTCACCAGTTTCATTGCCCACGCCGGCGGCCCGCCGATCAGTGCCTACGTGATTCCGATGCGCCTGTCGCCGGTCAAGTTCACCGCCACCATGGCCTTCTTTTTCTTCGTCATCAACCTGTCCAAATGGATTCCCTACGCCTGGCTGGGCCTGCTGGACCTGCGCAACCTGATGACCTCGCTGCTGCTGTTGCCGGTCGCGCCGATCGGCGTTTGGCTGGGCGTCTGGCTGGCGCGGCGCATCCATCAGGTGCTGTTTTACCGTCTGGTGTATCTGGGCATGTTCCTCACCGGCGTCAAGCTGGTGTGGGATGCGCTGCGGTGAGACAAATACTTCAGAATAGGAAGTGATTGCGGATTCTGTTTTGCGGAAACCTTATTTCAGATTAGAATCGACCTATGATCCGCTCCTTTACCTGTGCCGACACGGAGGCCTTGTTCCATAGCCGGCCGGTTGGCCGGTTCAGGAATATGGAGCGGGTAGCTCGGCGCAAGCTGCTGCAACTGCATGCGGCGACCGAATTGAACAGTCTGCGCATTCCACCAGGTCACCTGCTGGAGGCGTTGAAGGGAACCCGCAAGGGCCAGCACAGCATTCGCATCAATGACCAGTGGCGCATCTGCTTTGTCTGGCATGACGATGGTGCGTACCGCGTGGAAATTGTGGATTACCACTGAAAGAGTGCTGAAGAAAGGCCCAACATGACCAAGAAATTGCTTGACGAAATTCATCCCGGCGAAATCTTGCTGGAAGACTATATGAAGCCGCTGGGCATCACAGCCCGGCAACTGGCGGCCGACATGGACGTGCCGCCCAGCCGCATCAGCGACATCGTCAACGGTGCGCGCCCCATCACGGCCGATACGGCCCTGCGTCTGGGTCTGTTTTTCAGCATGGAGCCGCGCTACTGGTTGAATCTGCAAGCCGAATACGACATGCGCCGGGTGACGCGCGATAGCCACGCCAAAATAGCGCCCCGGATCCGGGTTTTTCAGCCAGCGGCGACTTGAGGCTTTAACATAGCAGCAAGGTCAATTCCCAGGAGTCAACCATGCCAGTGGTCGTTGTTGCCAATCCAAAAGGCGGTGTCGGAAAGTCCACCTTGTCGACCAATATCGCCGGTTATTTCGCGGCGCAAGGGCATGCGGTGATGCTGGGCGATGCCGATCGCCAGCAGTCCTCCCGCCTGTGGCTGGGGCTGCGCCCAACGGCCGCGCGGCCGATTGCGACTTGGGACGTGAATGCCGACATGATTGCCAAAGCCCCCAAGGGCACCACCCATGTGGTGCTGGACACGCCGGCCGGTCTGCACGGCTGGCGCTTCAATGACGTGATGAAGATGGCGCACAAGGTGATCGTGCCGCTGCAGCCCAGCGTGTTCGACATCTTTGCGACCAAGGCCTTTCTGGATCAATTGATGAAGAACAAGCACTACGACAAGCTGCAGATCGGCGTCGTCGGCATGCGGGTCGATGCGCGCACCATCGCGGCCGACAAACTGCATGAATTTGTAGCGACCCTGGGCTTGCCGGTGCTGGGCTATCTGCGCGACACGCAAAACTACATTCATCTGGCGGCGCGCGGCCTGACGCTGTTCGACGTGACGCCCGGCCGGGTCGAAAAAGACCTGGCACAGTGGCAGTCTATCTGCGACTGGCTGGACGCCTGACGAGTGCAAGACCGGGCCGGCCGGTCTTGTCGCTTACCTGACAAGCGACGCCAGCGCCGCTGGATACAGTAGCGGCATGAAAACATTTCAAACCCTCTCCGAGCTGTCGAGTCTGGTTGGCCAGGAAATCACGGTCAGCGACTGGATCAGCATCACGCAAGAGCAGGTCAACCTGTTCGCCCAGGCCACCGGCGACCACCAATGGATTCATGTCGATGTCGAGAAAGCCAAGACCGGGCCGTTTGGCGGCCCGATCGCCCACGGTTACCTGACGCTGTCGCTGTTGCCGCAGTTTTTTCAGTCTTCCGTCAAGGTGGTGGAGACCCGCATGGGCGTCAATTACGGGCTGAACAAAGTGCGCTTCATGGCGCCGGTGCCGGTCGGCAGCCGTCTGCGGGCGCGCATGAAACTGCTCAAGAGCGAGGCGATTGATCAGGGCGGCTTCCAGTTGACCTGGGAAGTTGCCATCGAGCGCGAGGGCGCGTCCAAACCAGCCTGTGTCGCCGAGTCGATAGCACGCTACTACCCCTGAACATTCCGCCAGTTGGGGACAGAGCTAAAGAGCTGTCCCGCAAGCCCTATTTGAATTCGTTTTGCCGCCAGGCTTCAAACACAGTAACGGCCACGGCGTTCGACAGATTGACGCTGCGCTGGCCTGCCACCATGGGCAGTTTCAGGCATTGTGCCGGCGCAAACGATTGCCGCACCGTCTCGCTCAAGCCGCGTGTCTCGGCGCCAAACACCAGCCAGTCGCCGGGCGCAAACTGCACCTCGTGCACGATGCGGCTGGCGCGCGTGGTGAGGGCAAACATGCGCTCGGGGCGCGGTTGCTCCGCTGCCAGAAAGGCCGGCCAACTGGCATGGCGCTTGACTTGGGCGTACTCGTGGTAGTCCAGGCCGGCGCGGCGCATGTGCTTGTCGTCCATTGAAAAACCAAGCGGCTCGATCAGATGCAGGGTGCAGCCGGTGTTGGCCGCCAGCCGGATGATGTTGCCGGTGTTGGGCGGGATTTCGGGTTCGACCAGAACGATATGAAACATGGCCGAATTGTCGCCGCGTCAGGACTGCCGCCGCCCAAGCAAGGCCGCCTTATTCAGTGCGGGCGATCACCAAGCCGGTGATATGGGCCGCACCGGCGGCGCGCAGCACCCTGGCGGCGGCAAAGAGCGAAGCGCCACTGGTCATGACATCGTCCACCAGCACCAGCCGTGCCCCCCTGAGCTGGCGCGCCAACAGGGGATCGACGGCGAACGCGTCGTGCAGGCCGCTCAGCCGCTCGGCGCGTGGCAGCGAAACCTGGGGCGCCGTGTCCTTGATGCGCAGCAGCAGGCGCGGGTCGGTCTTCTCGGGTGCCAGCTGCCGCGCCAGCAGCAAGGCCTGGTTGAAGCCACGCCAGCGCAGGCGCGCGCTCGACAGCGGCATCGGCAGCACCTTGTCGGCGGCCTCCAGCGCCGGCTCGACCCAGGGCGTGCTGCGCAGCAGCAGGGCGAAGGCGCCGACGCGCCCGGGATGCTGGTGGAATTTGAAGCCCGCAATCAAGTCCGACCAGGGGTAGGCATACGACACCGCCGTCAGGCAGCGCTCCAGCGGCGGCGGATTCCTGATGCACTGGCCGCACTGCGCTACGCCAGTCGGCACTATCAGCGCGCAGGTTCGACAGCGGTCTTGCGGCTGTGCGAAGCGGTTGACGCAAGCCTCACAAACGCCTTCACCCGGCCAGGCATGGCAGACCATGCACTGGCTTGGCAAGGCCTCCAGCAGCCCCCTGATCCATCCGGTAAACATGGAGTCAATATACTCTGGCGACTTCACCTCGCGCCACACCATGCCGACCCAGCTCCCCCCCACCATAGACCCGCAGGCCGCCCGCCGCTGGCAGCAGATGCCGGCCAGCACCTCGCCCTGGCTGCATGAGGAAGTGGCCCGGCGCATGCAGGAGCGGCTGCCGTGGATCAAGCTGCAACCGCAAAACTGGGCGCATTGGGAGCCGGTGCGGGGCGGTCTACAGGCGCATGCCCAGTTGGCACGGCGTTATCCGCGGGCCGGCTGTTTCGTGACCGAATCGACCAGTCAGCGAGCCCGCTACGCGGCCAAGGCACTGGCCCAACCGTGGTGGCGCCCAACGCGCTGGGTCGGTGCGACTACGCGCTTCGAGATGCCCGCCGCCGGTTCGGTGGACATGCTGTGGTCCAACATGGCACTGCACATGACGGCCGACCCGCAGGGCTTGCTGGCGCAGTGGCGTGACGCACTGGCGGTGGACGGCTTCCTGATGTTTTCCTGTCTCGGGCCGGATACCTTGCAAGAGCTGCGCCGCTTCTATCAGAGCCTGGGCTGGCCGGCGCCTTCCCATGAGTTCACCGACATGCACGACTGGGGCGACATGCTGGCGGCGGCTGGCTTTGCGCAGCCGGTGATGGACATGGAGCGCATCACCCTGACCTTCGAGACGCCGCAACGACTGCTGCAGGAATTGCGCGGCCTGGGGCGTAATTTGCATCCGCAACGTTTTGCCGGCTTGCGCGGCCGGCAATGGCTGTCCCAATTGCACCAGACACTGGCCCGGGCGCCGCTGCAATTGACTTTCGAGGTCGTTTACGGCCATGCTTTCAAGGCACCCCCGCGCCTTGACATACGGCAAGAAACGGTTCTTTCGCTGGCGCAAATGCGTGAAACCTTAAGCCAGCGCAATAACTTTTCGAAGAATCCTTGAGAAACGGACTTGACAACGCGGCAAACATAAAAAAATTGTGTGAACTACAATTGCCCGCGGCCCGATCTGGAGCCGGCACTGTATGACCACCCCAGGCTTGAGAAATTGGGGCCGGGTTTGGTGAATTTGAGGCAATCAAAAGTGAGCATGATGAAAAGCATTTTGGATAAATTGACAGGCATGCTGCTGGCCGCGGGTGCTTGGGCCAGTACGGCGGCTTACGGCGCGGCGCGGACTGTCAACGACTTGCCCGGCGGCCCGTCCGTCAACCAGTTGAACCTGCAGGCGCCGGTCACCAAAATTGCCGAAGACCAGGCTTGGCTGCACTGGTTCATGCTGATTCTTTGCACCGTGATCTTCGTTGCGGTGTTCTCGGTGATGTTCTATTCCATCTGGAAGCATCGCAAGTCGGTCGGGCACAAGGCGGCCAATTTCCACGAATCGGTCACCGTCGAAGTTATCTGGACCGTGGTGCCTTTCATCATCGTGATTCTGATGGCGCTGCCGGCCACCAAGGTGGTGGTGGCGATGAAGGACACGACCAACGCCGACCTCACCATCAAGGTCACCGGCATGCAGTGGAAATGGGGCTACGATTACCTCAAGGGCGAGGGCGAGGGCATTGGCTTCATCTCGGCGCTGGACCGCGCGCAGCGCGAAATGTCCAGCAACGGTGGCCCCAAGGCGGGCGAGGTGGTGGACGATTACCTGCTGAAGGTGGATAACCCGCTGGTGGTTCCCGTCAACAAAAAAATCCGCATCATTACCACCGCCAATGACGTGATCCATGCCTGGACGGTGCCGGCCTTTGGTGTCCAGCAGGCGGCCATTCCGGGCTTTGTGCGCGATACCTGGTTTCGCGCCGAAAAAATTGGCAGCTACTATGGTCAATGCGATCAACTGTGCGGCAAGGAGCACGCCTACATGCCGGTCCACGTGAAAGTGGTTTCCGCCGCCGACTATTCCGAGTGGGTGACGGGCGAGAAGAAGAAAATGGCCGCCAAGGCGGACGACCCGAGCAAGGTCTGGACCGCCGAAGACATCTTCAAGCGGGGTGAAAAGGTTTACGCCACCAATTGTGTCGCCTGTCATCAGGCGCATGGCAAGGGCGGCGGCCTGGTGAAACCACTGGACGGCTCGCCAGTGGTGCTGGACGGCGACAAGGGCAAACAGATTGCCGTGCTGCTCAATGGCCAGAACAATGCCACCATGCCGTCCTGGAAGGCACTGAGCGACACCGACATCGCGGCCGTCATCACCTACACCAAGAACAACTGGTCGAACAAGACGGGTCAGCTGGTGCAGCCGGCCGAAGTGGCGGCGGCGCGCCATTGAGCGGCTGCCACCCGATCACAAGAATGAAGAAGGAAATCAGATGAGTGCTGTTCTAGACCACCACGCCGCTAACGCCCACGACGATCACCAGCATGCGACCCCGACCGGCTGGCGGCGCTGGGTCTTTGCCACCAATCACAAGGACATCGGTACCTTGTACATGTTGTTCAGCTTCACCATGCTGATGCTGGGCGGCGTGCTGGCCTTGATCATTCGCGCCGAGCTGTTCCAGCCGGGCTTGCAGATCGTCAATCCCGAGTTGTTCAACCAGCTCACCACCATGCACGGCGTGATCATGGTGTTCGGCGCCATCATGCCGGCTTTTGTCGGTTTCGCGAACTGGATGATTCCGCTGCAAATCGGTGCCGCAGACATGGCGTTCGCGCGCATGAATAATTTCTCGTTCTGGCTGTTGATTCCGGCTGGCCTGATGGTGGCCGGTTCGTTCTTCATGCCCGGCGGCGCGCCGGCCGCCGGCTGGACTTTTTATGCGCCCCTGACCCTGCAAATGGGACCCAGCATGGATGCCGGCATTTTCGCTCTGCACATCATGGGTGCCAGCTCCATCATGGGCTCCATCAACATCATCGTCACCATCCTGAACATGCGCGCGCCCGGCATGACCTTGATGAAGATGCCCATGTTTTGCTGGACCTGGCTGATCACCGCTTACCTGCTGATTGCCGTGATGCCGGTGCTGGCCGGTGCCATCACCATGACGCTGACCGATCGCCACTTTGGCACCAGCTTCTTCAACCCCGCCGGCGGCGGCGACCCGGTGATGTTCCAGCACATCTTCTGGTTCTTCGGCCATCCCGAGGTCTACATCATGATTCTGCCGGCGTTCGGCATCATCAGCCAGATCGTGCCGGCCTTTGCGCGCAAGAAACTGTTTGGCTACGCCTCCATGGTGTACGCCACCTCCAGCATTGCCATCCTGTCGTTCATCGTCTGGGCGCACCACATGTTCACCTCCGGCATGCCGGTCACGGGGCAACTGTTCTTCATGTACGCCACGATGCTGATCGCGGTGCCGACCGCGGTGAAGATCTTCAACTGGGTGGCCACCATGTGGCGCGGTTCCATGACCTTCGAGACCCCCATGCTGTTTGCCGTCGGCTTCATCTTTGTCTTCACGGTGGGCGGTTTTTCCGGCCTGATGCTGGCGATGGCGCCGATCGATATCCAGATTCATGACACCTACTACGTGGTGGCCCATTTTCACTATGTGCTGGTGGCCGGCTCGCTGTACGCCTTGTTTGCCGGCTATTACTACTGGAGTCCCAAGTGGACCGGCGTGATGTACAACGAAACGCGCGGCAAGATCCACTTCTGGTGGTCGCTGATTGCGTTCAACGTCACTTTCTTCCCGATGCACTTCCTCGGTCTGGCCGGCATGCCGCGGCGTTATGCCGACTACCCGATGCAGTTCGCCGATTTCAATGCGGTGGCCTCGGTCGGTGCTTTCTTTTTCGGCTTTGCACAGGTTTATTTCTTCTTCTTCATCGTGCTGCCGACGCTGCGCGGCAAAGGGGAAAAAGCGCCGCAAAAGCCCTGGGACGGAGCCGAAGGCCTGGAGTGGGAAGTACCCTCGCCGGCACCTTTCCACACCTTCGAGACTCCGCCCAGGCTCGACGCAACAGCGACCAGAATTGTTGCTTGATAGCGGAGCCTGCACATGACCCCTGAACAGAAAAGAGCGAATCTGAAAACGGGACTGATCCTGGCGTCGGTGGCGCTGGTGTTCTTTATTGGTTTCATTGTCAAGATGGCATTGCTGAGTCACTGAGTCAATAGACCATGAATCTGCGTAGCGAGAATTTCAGGATGGTGGGCAAGCTGGCCGTGATTGTGATGGGCATGTTTGCCTTCGGTTATGCCTTGGTTCCGCTGTACAAAGCCATTTGCGAGATGACCGGCATCAACATCCTGGCCCTGGGGGACCGCAACATTCCCGGCGCCACACCGACCCTACCGGCCAATACGCAGGTTGACAGCAGCCGCACCATCACGGTGGAGTTCGATGCCAACGCGCGTGGCCCCTGGGCCTTCAAGCCGGCGCAGCGCTCGCTACAAGTTCATCCGGGTGAAATGGCGACCGTGCTGTACGAATTCCAGAATGTGCAGAACCGGCGCATGTCGGCACAGGCGATCCCGAGTTACGCACCGCAACAGGCCGGCGCCCATTTCAACAAGCTGCAGTGTTTTTGTTTCAACCAGTACACGCTGGAACCGGGTGAAAAAAAATCCTGGCCGGTTGTATTTGTGATTGATCCCAAGCTCAGCCGGGACGTCAAGACGATCACGCTGTCCTACACCTTTTTCGAAGTGGGCGGCAAGACGCCGGCGGCACCGCTGGCCGCTGCCCAGACGGCTGGGGGGGCGGGCGCGTGAACACCTCTTTCTGGCGCAGCATCCGGATGGTCGGCTGGTCATTTTTCGGCATTCGAAAAAACAGCGAATCACAGGAAGACACCGCCCGTGTCAATCCGTTTCACATCATTGTGGTGGGGCTTGCTGGGGCCATGATTTTTGTAGTGGGTTTGATCCTATTGGTGAACTGGGTGGTCGCGAAGTAGCGCGGTACCCGAAACAGATTGATGAGAACTGGAAGGAATGAAGCAGAAATGAGTTCAACAACACACGCCGCAACCCCGCACTACTTTGTGCCTAGCCCGTCACGGCATCCGGCCATGGCCGCATTCGGTTTGTTTTTTGTCATCTTTGGCGCCACCCAATGGATCAATGGTGTTGATTGGGGCAAGTGGTTGCTGGCCTTTGGCCTGGTGTGGTTTCTGGGGGTTCTGTTTCAGTGGTTCAGCCAGGCCGTTGGCGAGAGCGAGGGCGGCCAGTACGGGCACAAGATCGACTTGTCGTACCGCTGGAGCATGAGCTGGTTCATTTTCTCGGAAGTGATGTTCTTCGGCGCCTTTTTCACGGCCTTGTGGTGGGTCCGGGGCCATTCGATACCGGCTCTGGGGAATCTGGAAAATTCCTTGCTGTGGCCGGATTTCAAAGCCGTTTGGCCGACTCTGGCGGCCGGTGCGACCGGCTCCCCGGCCGGCACGGTGGAACCCTTCACCACCATGACGCCGTTCTGGCTTCCCACCATCAATACCGCCTTGTTGCTCAGTTCCGGTGTCACCCTGACGCTGGCGCACCACGCCCTGATCGCCGGCCGGCGCAGCAAGACGGTGGCCTTCATGTGGCTCACCGTGTTGCTGGGGATCGTGTTCCTGTTGGTGCAGGGTTACGAGTATTACCACGCTTACCATGAACTCAATCTAAAGCTGACTTCCGGTGTCTACGGTTCGACCTTTTTCATGTTGACCGGCTTCCACGGTTTCCACGTCTTCATCGGCATGTTGATGTTGCTGTTCATTACCTTGCGGCTGCAAAAAGGCCACTTTACGGCGGAGCGCCATTTTGGCTTCGAAGGAGCCGCCTGGTACTGGCACTTTGTCGACGTCGTGTGGCTGGGTCTCTACACGCTGGTCTATTGGCTGTAGCGCGCCGTACAAAAAAAAGGCACCGCCTGCCGGTGCCTTTTGGTTTTCGCGATCGGTTACTTATTGCCCGGAAGAGATGCCGGTGGGCTGGATGTAGCCGAGTTTCCAGGCCAGCAGCAGGCTGGCGAACAGCAGGATTGAAATGGCGACCCGCAGGGCCAGCGCGCTGGCCATTTTTTTGTCTCTGGAGGCGCCGCTGTCATCTTTCTTCAGCATGTAGAAGAGGGCCCAGCCCAGGCTGCCGATGATGCCAATAAATGCAAGAATGACCCAATATTTCATGAACCGGATTATGTCGTGAGTTTGCGCTGGAAGTTCTGGCTGGTCACCTTGGTCAGTCTGCTGGCAGTGGCCATTACGCTGGCCTTGGGGCGCTGGCAGTTGTCGCGCGCCGGGCAGAAAATTGCCTGGCAAGCCCGCATCGACGCCCAGGCGGCGCTGCCGGCGTTGAGCGGCCAGGCGCTGCTGAAGTTGGCGGACCCGGCCAGCGAGTTGCAGCGGCAAGTGGACTTGCGCGGCCGTTGGATCGCGCCGGGCACCGTGTTTCTGGACAATCGCCAGATGAACAACAAGCCCGGCCTGTATGTCGTGACGCCACTGCGGCTCGAAGGCGGCAATGCCGTGGTGCTGGTGCAGCGCGGTTGGGTGGCAAGAAATTTTGTCGACCGCAAGAGTCTGGCGAAGATCGAAACGCCCGATGGCGTGGTTGAAATTCAAGGCCGTATTGCCGCGCCGCCGTCACGCCTGTACCAGTTTGGTGGTCCGGAGTCGGGCTTGATCCGGCAAAATCTGGATATGGCCCGGTTTGCTGCCGAGTTGGCTTTGCCCTTGCTGTCGGTTTCCGTGCAACAGACGGGTGCCGCCAGCGAGGGCTTGTTGCGCGAATGGCCACCGGTCAGCGTCGGGGTGGAAACGCACTATGGTTATGCTTTCCAATGGTTCTCGCTGAGTGCGCTGATCGCAATTCTTTATGTCTGGTTTCAAATTGTTAGACGATTCTTCCCCTCGCGCCGGCCCTGACGCAACCCCTCCGGTGGCCAATAGCGCCAGCGATCAGCCGCTCGGCTTGACGGTTCATTCGATGCCGGCACCGGAGCGCGTCATGGCCACGGATGCGCAGCGCAGCCGCAAGGGGCGCTGGAAGATGCTGGCCGTCTTTCTGGTTTGCGCGGCACCGGTGTTGGCCTCCTATTTCACCTACTATGTGGTGCGACCTGAGGGAAGGCGCAATTTCGGTGAGTTGATCGAGCCGCAGCGCCCGCTGCCCGACCAACCGGGCGTCAGTTTGAGCGGTCAGGCCGGCCCACTCACGGCCCTCAAGGGGCAATGGCTGTTGCTGAGCGTGGCGGGCGGCGCCTGCGACGAGGCCTGCAGTCGTCATCTGTACCTGCAGCGCCAGTTGCGCGAGAGCCTGGGCAAGGACAAGGACCGGCTGGACTGGGTCTGGTTGATTTCCGACGCTGCGGCCGTCAACGACAAGCTGCTGCCGGCCTTGAAGGAAGCGACGGTGCTGCGCGTGGCGCCGGGCGTGCTGTCGGCCTGGCTGGAACCGGCCAGCGGTCATCAACTGGCGGAGCATCTGTACCTGGTGGACCCGATGGGCAACTGGATGTTGCGTTTTCCGGCCGAACTGGACATTGCCGGCGCCAGCAAGGCGAAACGGGATCTGGAGCGCGTGCTGCGCGCCTCCGCGTCGTGGGATCAGCCCGGGCGCCCGGCGGCTCAGTAGCAGGTGATGACTGTGCAAGCGCTGTACGACCTCTCGCCGCTGGTTCGCATGCTGTGCGTGGGCCTGTTGCTGGCTCTGGGGCCTTTGACCTGGGTCTGGTACCGGCAGCGGCGCGCGACGCCGCTGCGGCGGATTCGGGCACTGACGCTGCTGACGCTGTTTCTGACCTTTGACCTGCTCCTGTTTGGCGCCTTCACGCGTTTGACCGACTCCGGCCTGGGCTGCCCCGACTGGCCGGGTTGTTATGGCCAGGCCAGCCCGCTGGCGGCCCATGCAGCTATTGCGGCGGCCCAGAGCGCCATGCCCAGCGGCCCGGTCACGCACGACAAAGCCTGGATTGAAATGATTCACCGCTACCTGGCGACCAGCGTCGGCGTGCTGATGGTGGTGTTGGCGGTCGCCGCCTGGCTGGGGCGCAGGCGCCGATCCGAACCAGCTGGAGCAAGCGCGTGGTGGCCGACACTGACCCTGCTGTGGGTCTGTCTGCAAGGCGCCTTTGGCGCCCTGACGGTCACCATGAAGCTGTTTCCGGCCATCGTCACGCTGCACCTGCTGGGTGGCATGGTGCTGCTGGCCTTGCTCTGCGTGCAGGTGGTGCGTCTGGCCCAGCTTGACGGCGCCGCGCCGCCGATTGCCATGGCTGCCCCATTGCGCCGGCTGCTGTGGCTGTCGTTTGCCTTGCTGGCGCTGCAAGTGGCGCTGGGCGGTTGGGTCAGTACCAATTACGCGGTGCTGGCCTGCACCGACTTTCCAATGTGTCAGGGTAGTTGGTGGCCCTTGATGGATTTTCGGCAGGGCTTTGAGCTCTGGCGCGAACTGGGGTTGACGCAGAGCGGCGCAACCATCGGCTTTGCCGCCCTGACCGCCATTCACTATGCGCATCGCCTGCTGGCGTTGCTGGTCCTGGCGTCTCTGGGGCTGCTGGCCTGGCGGCTAGCGTCGGTGCCGGCCTTGCGTCAGCCGGCACGCTGGCTTGCCGGGCTGACCGCCCTGCAACTGGCCACCGGACTCAGCAACGTGCTGTTCGACTGGCCCCTGCTGGCCGCCGTCCTGCACACCGGCGGGGCGGCTGCCCTGGTGCTTGTTATGAGCTGGGCGCTTGCCGCCAGTCGCCGCGCATGAGCAGCCCGTCGCATCCTGCTGCGCCGTCGGTGTTCCGGCAGTTCTACGCCTTGACCAAGCCGCGCGTGATTCAGCTGATTGTTTTTTGCGCCCTGATCGGCATGCTGCTGGCGGTTCCCGGTGTGCCCAGCTGGGCCGAGGTTCGGCTGGCGCTGTTGGCCTGTCTGGGCATCTGGCTGGTGGCCGGGGCGGCGGCGGCCTTCAATTGCATCGTCGAAAAAAGCATTGACGCCAGGATGAAGCGCACCGCCTGGCGAGCGACGGCCATGGGCGAACTGGACGACCGGCGGACCCTGCTGTTCTCGGCCGTGCTGTGCCTGGCGGGTTCGGTCCTGCTGTATGTCTGGGTCAACCCGCTGACGATGTGGCTGACCTTTGCCACTTTCATCGGCTACGCCGTGGTCTATACCGTGATCCTGAAGCCCCTGACGCCGCAAAACATCGTGATTGGCGGCGCTTCCGGTGCCATGCCGCCGGTGCTGGGCTGGGCCGCCATGTCCGGCGATGTGGGGCCGGAAGCCCTGATTCTGTTTCTGATCATTTTTTTGTGGACGCCGCCGCACTTCTGGGCGCTGGCGCTATACCGTGTGGAAGACTATCGCAAGTCGGGCCTGCCGATGCTGCCGGTCACGCACGGCAACCAGTTCACCCGGCTGATGGTGCTGCTGTACACCGTGATCTTGTTTGCCGCCTGCCTGATGCCTTACATCTACGGCATGAGCTCCTGGATTTACCTGATCGCGGCGCTGGTTTTGAGCGTCGGCTTTTGTCTGTATGCTTTCTACCTTTGGCGTGATTATTCAGATCAATTGGCGCGCAAGACTTTTCGCTTTTCGCTGCTGCACCTGAGTCTGCTGTTTGCCGCCTTGCTGATCGACCATTATGTTTTTTGAAGCTTGATTGAAATGAACAAACGTGCTGCGCTCAAAGTCCTGGCTTCGCTGCTGGGTTTGAGCGGAACCGCCGGCTTGCTGGCTTCCTGTTCCGAAAACAAGGCCGGCTTCGCGGCGATCGACATTACCGGCGCCGACTATGGCCGTGACTTTGCCTTGACCGACCACAACGGCCGGGCCAAAAGCCTGAAGGACTTTGCTGGTAAGGTGGTGGTGCTGTTCTTTGGCTACACGCAGTGCCCCGATGTCTGCCCCACCACCATGGTCGAACTGGTGGCGGTGAAAAAATTGCTGGGCCGGGATGGCGAGCGTGTGCAAGGCCTGTTCGTCACGCTCGATCCGCAGCGCGACACGCCTGAAGTCCTCAAGGCCTACGTGGAAAATTTCGACCCGACCTTTTTGGCGCTCTACACCACACCCGAGAAACTCCAGGCCCTGGCCAAGGAATACAAGGTGTACTACAACAAGGTGGACGGACCGACGCCCACCAGCTACACGCTGGACCATTCGGCCGGCAGTTACGTCTACGACGCCAACGGCAAGCTGCGCTTGTACACCCGCTACGGCAGCGGCCCAGCGGCGCTGGCGGCGGATATCAAGCTGCTGCTACAGCAATAGACAGCATGGTGGCCGCAAAACAGGTTTTTGATGGCCGGCGCCTGCTGATCCTGCTCAGCCTGCTGCTGGCGTTTGGCTTTTTTGCCACCACGCTGGGCAGCTACTACGTTTCCAAGCACGCCATTCGTGAAGCCATCATCGGACAGGAGTTGCCGCTGGCCTCCAGCAATATCTACGTCGAGTTGCAGAAGGACCTGGTGCAGCCGGTGGTGATTTCGTCCACCATGGCGCACGACACCTTCCTGCGCGACTGGGCGCTCAGGGGTGAGCGCAACGTCGACGAGATGAACCGCTACCTGCAGGAAATCAAGACCCGTTATGGTGCTTTCAGCAGCTTTTTTGTCTCGGACCGCAGTTTCAACTACTACACCGGCAACGGGATTCTGAAACGGATCTCGGCCAGCGAGCCGCGGGATGCCTGGTACTTCCGCGTGCGTGGCCTGAAGGAAGACCACGAAATCAATGTCGACCCCGATCTGGCCAATCAGGATGCCATGACCATTTTCATCAACTACCGGGTCTTTGATTTTTCCGGGCAGTACCTGGGGGCCACCGGCATCGGTCTGACGATAGACGCCATGCACCGCCGCATCAAGGACTACCAGCAACGCTACCGGCGCACCATTTATTTTGTCGACGGCCAGGGCAAGATGGTGCTGTTTGGCGGGAACGGCGCGCCGGCCTCGCCCGATCTGCACGCCCGGCCGGGCCTGCGCGACATCATTGACCGCATCCTGCTTGAGAAGAACGGGGGCTACCAGTACGAGGCCCATGGAACCACTCATTTGCTCAACGTGCATTACGTTCCGGAACTGAAGTGGTATCTGTTTGTCGAGAAGGACGAGTCGGAGGCGCTGGCCGAGGTGCGCGAGGTCCTGTACGTCAATCTGGCAATTTGCCTGGTCGTCACGCTGCTGGTGGTGCTGCTGATGAACCTGTCGCTGTCGCGCTATCAGCGCCGCATCGAGACCATGGCCGCCACCGACAAGCTGACCGGCATGCTCAATCGCCAGGCCTTCACCATCCTCATGAGCCGGATGCTGGCGGGCTACCAGCGCCAGCCGCATCCGATCTCGATCCTGCTGTTCGACCTGGACAATTTCAAGCAGATCAACGACCGGCACGGCCATGCGTTGGGGGACAGCGTGCTGTGCCGTGTGGCGGAGCAACTCCAGCAAGGCTTGCGCAAGTCCGACATCGCGGTGCGCTGGGGCGGCGAGGAGTTCCTGGCCGTGCTCGACAACTGCGATATCCGGGAGGCGCGCCAGACCGCGGAGAAGATCCGGCAACGCATCGCGCAGGAAAAATTTGAAATTGACGGTGTGCAACTGGCGTTGACGGTCAGTGTCGGCGTCAGCCAGTTCAGCGGCGATGAGGCGGTGGAGCAAACCATCAGCCGGGCCGACGCCGGGCTTTACCAGGCCAAGAGCAGCGGGCGCAACCGGGTCTGCGTGGCAGATGCGGCGGCGTCTTCGGCATGATCCCCCCATTTGTCCCAAGGAGCCCTTAATGCCCATCACCAAAGGTTATCAACAACTCGTGGCCGAGGCCATGGCCCAGGTCAAGACCTACTCGGTGACCGAGGTCCAGGCCCGCTTGCATGACGCCGCCGTCCAGATCGTCGATATCCGCGACATCCGCGAATTGGCCGAGGGCACCGTGTTGGGTGCCTACCATGCGCCGCGCGGCATGCTCGAATTCTGGGTCGATCCGGCCTCGCCCTACCACAAGCCGCTGTTTGCCGACGAGTCCAGGGAGTTCATCCTGTTTTGCGGCGCTGGCTGGCGCAGTGCCCTGGCGGCCAAGGCCTTGCAGGAGATGGGCATGAGCAATGTGGCGCACATCGAAGGCGGCTATACCGAGTGGGTCAAGCAGGGCGCCCCGACCGAGACGCTGGAGCAGCAAAAAGCGCGCCGCCGTCCCAAAGCTTGAGCGGGTGTCGCAATTCATGAAATTTGATGCGATTCTGTTTGACTGCGATGGCGTGCTGGTGGACAGCGAGCCCATCACCAACGGCGTCCTGCGCGACCTGCTGGAAGAGGCCGGCTGGGTCCTGACGCCCGAGGACTGCATGCGCCTCTTCATCGGCAAGGCGGTGCGCGAGGAGCGCCAGATGATAGAGGCGGCGACCGGGCGGCCGCTGACCGAGGACTGGATGCAACTCTTCTATGAGCGGCGCAACCGGGCGCTGGAGGCGCAGCTGGAGATGGTCGCCGGTGCCGACGCCGCCGTGGCCGCGGCGCATGCCCACACGCAGCAGCGCATCGCCTGCGCTTCCGGTGCCGACCGCTTCAAGGTCGAGATGCAGTTGAGCAAGGTCGGGTTGATGGAGTTCTTTGCCGGCTGCATTTTCAGCGGCCATGAGATGGCGCGTTCCAAACCGGCGCCGGATGTCTACCTGGCGGCGGCGCAGCACTTGCAGACGCCGCCGCAACAGTGTCTGGTGATTGAGGATTCAGCCACCGGCGTGCTGGCCGGTGTTGCCGCCGGTGCCACGGTCTGGGCCTACTGTCCGCAGCCCGAGCAGGGGGCGGCACTGCGGCAGGCCGGTGCCAGCCAGTTGTTCCAGCACATGGCCCAGTTGCCGCAGTTGCTGGGCGCTAAGACTGCCCTGAACGTCTGAATTCGGTGGGGGACTGGCCGACCCAGGTCTGAAAAGCGCGGATGAAGCTCTTCTCGTTTTGGAAGCCCACCGCCTCGGCCACCTGCTTGATGGGACGTGCCGTGCGCAGCAGCAGGTCACGAGCCCGACGCTGGCGTACCTCGTCTTTCAGGGTTTGCAGTGAGCTCCCCTTTTCCTTCAACTGGCGGTGCAGCGTGCGTGCCGAAACGTGCAGCAGGGCCGCCAGATCCTCGGCGTTATGGCTCAGCGCCGGCTGGCTGGCCAAGGCCTGGCGCACGCGCGTCAGCAGCAGGCGGTCGTGCCGGTACTGGTGCACGGTCAGCGGCAACGCGCGTTGCAGCATCTGTTGCAACGCCGACTCATCACGGCGCAGTGGCAGCGCCAGATAGCGTGCATCGAAGCGCAGCGCGGCCGGTGCGCTGTCGAAGGCGGTGGGGCCCGGGAACAGCACAGCGTAGACCTCGTGGTGCGGCGGCGGCGCAAAGGGAAACTGCGCGCCCAGCAGCGGCAGGCGCGAGTCGATCAACCAGCAGGCCAGGCCGTGGATATTGCGCAGCACGGAGACCAGACAGAACTCGCGCAACACACCGAGATCGCGCTGCTCGCTGATGTACAGCGTGGCCCAGTCGCCCGTCACCTTCAGGCTCATCGTGATGTCGTCGGCGATCAGGGCGTGATGCCGGCACCAGCGCTTGAGCGCCACGCCCAGGCTGGCGGCGCTGATGGAGGCGCGCGCCAACATGCCGTAACTGCCCCAGGGCAGACGGCGGCTGAACCAGCCCAGTGCCTCGTCGTCGAGCTCCTGCATCGCGGCGCCGGAGATGCATTCCATTTGCGCGGCGCTGATGCGGGACGCCGGATCGGCCAGTTCCTTTGGCGTGATTTGTGCCACATTCAGGGCTTTTCCGGGGTCCATTCCGCGCCGCGCATAGGCTTCCACAATGGCCTTGACAAAAGCCATGGGTGTCACGGACTGGACAGTGGTGGCCAGGGTGCTGGAACGGGGCCAGGATGGAAGATCGGAGCGCATGGCCCACAGTATGCGTTCAGGTGGCACGATTTGCAACCTGGGTGACAGCCATTGAGTGCTTTATCCCTCTATCCTCAAGGCGGTAGACAATGGCGCACAGAGCCGTCGACGCTTTGAACTTTAGAGAGAACACCATGCCCCATCTGGAGAGCAAACTAAAACCCCGATCTGCCGATTTTCAGGCCAATGCCGCCGCCATGCGAGTGCTGGTGCAAGACCTCAACCTGCAGATCGCCAAGGCCGCCTTGGGTGGTGGTGACGCGGCCCGTGCCAAGCACACCGGGCGCGGCAAGTTGTTGCCGCGCGACCGGATTCAGATGCTGCTGGACCCCGGCACGCCGTTTCTGGAACTCTCGCCGCTGGCGGCCATGGGGCTGTACCGTGATCGCGACGGCAGCGACAGCGCGCCCTGCGCCGGCGTCATCTGCGGTATCGGCCGAGTCGAGGGCGTCGATTGCATGATTGTCTGCAACGACGCCACCGTCAAGGGCGGCAGCTATTTCCCGATGACCGTCAAGAAGCACTTGCGGGCGCAGGAGATTGCGCAGCAGAACCGGCTGCCCTGCATCTACCTGGTCGACTCCGGCGGCGCCAACCTGCCGACGCAGGACGAGGTGTTTCCGGACCGCGAGCACTTCGGCCGCATCTTTTTCAACCAGGCCAACATGAGTGCGCTGGGCATTGCGCAGCTGGCCGTCGTCATGGGCAGTTGCACCGCCGGCGGCGCCTACGTGCCGGCGATGAGCGACGAGACCATCATCGTCAAGAACCAGGGCACCATTTTTCTCGGTGGCCCGCCGCTGGTGAAGGCCGCCACCGGCGAGGTGGTCAGCGCCGAAGACCTGGGTGGCGGCGATGTGCATACGCGCTTGTCGGGCGTGGCCGACCATCTGGCGCAGAACGATTTGCACGCGCTGGCGCTGGCGCGCCAGGCGGTGTCCCACCTGAATCACAAGAAAGCAGTTGCCGCGGCCGTGCTGGCGCCAGTCGCTCCCAAATTTGCCGCCGAAGAGTTGTACGGCGTGATTCCGACCGACACGCGCAAGCCTTACGACGTGCGCGAGATCATTGCCCGCGTCGTCGACGGTAGCGAGTTTCATGAGTTCAAGCCGCGCTACGGCACCACGCTGGTGACCGGCTTTGCGCACATCGAGGGCATGCCGGTGGGCATCATTGCCAACAACGGTATTTTGTTCAGCGAATCGGCCCTGAAGGGCGCGCACTTCATCGAGTTGTGCTGCCAGCGCAAGATCGCCCTGGTGTTCCTGCAGAACATCACCGGCTTCATGGTCGGGCGCAAGTACGAAAACGAAGGCATCGCGCGCAACGGCGCCAAGATGGTGACGGCGGTCGCCACGGCGGCGGTGCCTAAATTCACCATCATCATCGGCGGCAGTTTCGGTGCCGGCAACTACGGCATGTGCGGCCGCGCCTACAGTCCGCGCTTTTTGTGGATGTGGCCCAACGCCCGCATCTCGGTGATGGGTGGCGAGCAGGCGGCCAGCGTGCTGGCGACGGTGCGGCGCGACGGCATCGAAGAGCGCGGCGGCAGTTGGAGCAAGGAAGAGGAGGAAGCCTTCCGGGCGCCGATCCGCAATCAATACGAGAGCCAGGGCCATCCCTATTTCGCCACGGCACGCCTGTGGGACGACGGCATCATAGACCCGGCCGACACGCGCCGCGTGCTGGCTCTGGGACTCAGCGCCGCGCTCAACGCACCGCTGCCCGATACCCAGTTCGGCCTGTTCCGGATGTAATGAAAAGAGACCACCATGTTTAACAAAATTCTCATTGCCAACAGAGGGGAGATTGCCTGCCGCGTGGCCGCCACGGCGCGCCGCATGGCCATCAAGACGGTGGCGGTCTATTCGGACGCCGACGCCAACGCCAAGCACGTCAGTGTCTGCGACGAGGCCTTGCACATTGGTGCCAGCGCGCCTCGGGACAGCTATTTGCGCTGGGAAAAAATCATCGCCGCGGCGCAGGCCACCGGCGCGCAGGCGATCCACCCCGGCTATGGCTTCCTGAGCGAAAACGAGGAGTTTGCGCAGGCCTGCGTTGACGCCGGTCTGGTCTTCATCGGCCCGCCGCCCGCGGCCATCAAGGCGATGGGTCTGAAGGCCGAGTCGAAACGCCTGATGGCACTGGCCGGCGTGCCGCTGGTGCCGGGCTACCACGGAGCGGACCAGGACCCCGCGTTGCTACAGCGCGAGGCCGACACCATCGGCTACCCGGCGCTGATCAAGGCCAGCGCCGGCGGCGGCGGCAAGGGCATGCGGGTGGTCGAGAAGAGCGCGGACTTCGGCGCCGCGCTGGCCAGTTGCCAACGCGAGGCGCGCAACAGTTTTGGTGACGACGCGGTGCTGATAGAGAAGTACGTGCAGCGCCCGCGCCACATCGAAATCCAGGTGTTCGGCGACACGCAAGGCAACTACGTGTATCTGTTCGAGCGCGACTGCTCGGTGCAGCGCCGGCATCAAAAAGTGCTGGAAGAAGCGCCGGCCCCCGGCATGACGCCGGAATTGCGCCAGCAGATGGGCCAGGCGGCAGTGGCCGCCGCCCGTGCCGTGAACTATGTCGGCGCCGGTACCGTCGAGTTCATCGTCGAGCAAAAGCCCGACGGCAGCATGAATTTCTTCTTCATGGAGATGAACACGCGTTTGCAGGTCGAGCATCCGATTACGGAAGCGATTACCGGACAGGACCTGGTGGAGTGGCAATTGCGGGTGGCAGCGGGCCAGCCTCTGCCGCTGTTGCAGGACCAGCTCAAGATCAGCGGTCACGCGATCGAGGCCCGCATCTGCGCGGAAAACCCGGACAACAACTTTATGCCGGCCACCGGCACCTTGCAGGTTTACGGCCTGCCCCCCTGCGTCACCTTTGAGCCTGGCAATGCTGTGGTGCGGGTCGACTCCGGCGTGCGTCAGGGCGACGCTATCTCGCCGTTCTACGACTCCATGATCGCCAAGCTGATTGTCCATGGCGACAGCCGTGCACAAGCCTTGGCGCGTCTGGACGTGGCGCTGGCCCAGACCCACATCGTGGGGCTCAATACCAACGTCCAGTTCCTGCGCAACGTGGTGCAAAGCCGCTCCTTCGTGCAGGCCGATCTGGACACCGGCTTGATTGAGCGCGAAGCGGCGGTTCTGTTCAAGCAGGAGAAGGTCGGGCTGGCACTGGCGGTGGCCGGCGCCGTCGCCGATACGCTGTTGCAGGAACAAGCCTATGAGGCACAGCGCGCCGACCGCGCCGAGTGGCTGGACCCCTGGGCCCGGCGCGATGGCTGGCGTTCCCACGGCCCCAGCGGCCGCCGCTTCGACTTCGAATTTGCCGGCCAGGTGCAACTGGTGCAGATGACCACGCTGCACGATGGCGCACTGCAATTGAACGTTGCCGGCGAGCTGGGCGTGTTCGCGTTCGTGGCGGTCACGCATGGCATCGACGTGCGCTGGGGCGAGCGGCGCCAGATCCTCAATGTCTACCGGAATGGGGCGGTGGCCCATATCTTCTCGGCGCAGGGCGCAACCCAGATCACCGCCATCGATGCGCTGGCCCATGCCGGCGACAACCTGGTCGAAGGCGGGCGCCTGACGGCTCCTATGCCCGGCAAGGTGGTGTCGTTTGCCGTCAAGGCCGGCGACAAGGTCAAAATCGGCCAGCCACTGGCGGTGCTGGACGCCATGAAAATGGAACACACCATTGCGGCACCGATGGACGGCGTGGTAGCCGAACTGCTCTATGCGCCCGGTGACCAGGTGCCCGAAGGTGCCGAACTGCTCAAGCTGGTGATGTAATAACAACGAGTCATCAAAATTATCCGAGCGGCTGTCATCCCGGACCCCGATCCGGGATCCATGGATTGACAGCGTGTAGGGTACCCTTGCCATCCATGAAAATCACATTTTGTTGTACCGGTACCAAACCCGAGCCCTGGCTGGCCGGTCTCAGGGCCGCTTTCCCCGCTGCCCAGGTGGAAGTCTGGCAAGCCGGCGCGCCGGCCGCCGACCACGCCGTGGTGTGGGCGCCACCGCAGCAATTCTTTGACGAGCAAACACAGCTCAAGGGCATCTTCAACATCGGTGCCGGTGTCGACGCCTTGTTGAAGCTGCGCCTGCCGCCACAGGCCACCGTGGTGCGGCTCGACGATGCCGGCATGTCGGTGCAGATGGCGGAGTACGTCTGCCATGCCGTGATCCGCTACTTTCGCGAGTTCGACGGCTATGAAGCGGATGTGAAAGCAGGGAAGTGGTCCTATCGCAAACCCCGTGAGCGCGCGCTATTCCCGGTCGGCGTCATGGGCCTGGGGGTGCTGGGCCAGCGCGTCGCCAAGGCACTGACGCAGTTTGAATTCCCGGTCCTGGGCTGGAGCCGCTCCGTCAAGGCGATGGCGGGTGTGCGCTGCTTTGCCGGCGCGGCGCAGTTCAACGACTTTCTGACGGCCAGCAAAGTACTGGTGAACCTGTTGCCGCTGACGCCCGAGACGCGCGACATCATGCGTCTGGACACCTTGTCGCAACTACAAGCAGGTGGCTATGTGATCAACGTGGCGCGCGGCGCCCACCTGGTCGAGGAAGACTTGCTGACGCTGTTGGACAGCGGACAGTTGGCCGGCGCCACGCTGGACGTGTTCCGCACCGAACCCTTGCCGGCCGAACATCCGTTCTGGCGCCATCCCAAAATCACGATCACGCCGCACACCTCGGCGCGCACCCTGCGCGATGAATCGATTGCCCAGATCGCCGGCAAAATACGGGCGCTGGAAGCGGGCCAGCCGATTGTCGGTATCGTGGACAGCGTGCGCGGCTACTGAGGATACGGCGCCGCCATTGAATTGAGGAGCACCAGGATGAACTTTCCCCCCGTGTCAAACTGGTCGAGGTCGGCCCGCGCGACGGCTTGCAGAATGAAAAACAGGCGGTGCCGGCCAGTGTCAAGATCGAACTGGTGCAGCGCTTGCAAGACGCCGGTTTGAAAGAGATCGAGGTCACCAGTTTTGTGTCGCCCAAATGGGTGCCGCAAATGGCCGACAACGCTGAAGTGATGGCCGGTATCGGGCGCCTGCCGGGCGTGCGCTATTCGGTGCTGACGCCGAATCTGCAGGGCTTCGAGGCGGCGCTGAAGGCCAAGCCGGATGAGATCGTGGTGTTCGGTGCCGCCAGCGAGGCTTTCAGCCAGAAGAACATCAATTGCAGCATTGCGCAGAGCATGGAACGCTTCGCGCCGGTGGTGCAGGCGGCGCGTGCCGCCGGCGTTTACGTGCGCGGCGCCATGTCCTGCGCGCTGGGCTGCCCCTACGAGGGTGAGATTGCGCCCGAGCGGGTTGGCTATCTGGCTGGGTTGATGAAAGACATTGGTGTGCAGCACATCGGTGTTGCCGACACCATAGGCGTTGGCACCCCGCTCAAGGTGCAGCGTGCCATTGAGGCGACGCTGCGGCATTTCGACATTGACGATGTCTCCGGTCATTTTCACGATACCTACGGCCAGGCGCTGGCCAATACGCTGGCGGCGCTGGAGATCGGGGTCTGGCAATTCGACACCTCGGTGGCCGGGCTGGGCGGCTGCCCCTATGCCAAGGGCGCCACCGGCAATGTGGCCAGCGAAGACGTGGTCTACCTGCTGCACGGCATGGGCATAGCGACCGGCATCGACCTCGACAGATTGGTCGACGCCGGCAAGTTCATCAGCGACTTTTTGCAGCGCAAGCCGAACTCGCGCGCCGCCACGGCACTGCTCAACAAACGGGAAGGGTGAGTCATGGCGGGTGATGAAATCATGGCTTTACCCGAGGGTACGCGGCGGGTGCTGGCGGCCTTGCAAGCGGCCCGCCATCCGCATCCGCCGGTGTTGCTGGATGACGCCGCGCGCACCGCGCAACAAGCTGCCGATGCCTTGGGCATCGTGGTCGGCCAGATCGCCAAGAGCATCATTTTTCGCCGCCAGTCGGACGACGCGGCGGTGCTGGTGGTGACTTCGGGCGATCAGCGCGTCGACGAAAAAAAAGTGGCGGCGCTGGTCGGTCCGCTGGGTCGTGCCGACGCCGCCTTTGTCAAGGCCAGGACCGGTTATTCGATTGGCGGCGTGCCACCCATCGCGCATGCCACGCCGTCGGTCACATTGATCGATCGCCAGCTGCAACGCTTTGAAGAAATCTGGGCGGCGGCGGGGCACCCGCACGCGGTGTTCCGCCTGAGTCCGACGGACCTGGTGCAACTGACCGGCGCCCCGGTGGCCGACGTGGTGGTGGTTTTGCCATGACGCTGCCTGAGCCCGTGCCCTCGCCCTGTATTTCGGTCTGCCGCATGAGCCCGTCGAGCGGCCTGTGCGAGGGCTGCTACCGCACCATCGACGAGATTGTCCGTTGGGGCAACGCCGATGACGAAAGCAAGCGCGTCATCTGGGCGCGCATTGAACAGCGGCGCAAGGCCGATAAACCATGAAACACATCACCTTCTATCTGGACTTCATTTCACCCTACGCCTATCTGGCGTTCGAAGGCCTGCCGCAGGCCTTGATGGGGCACAGCTACAGCGTGACTTACAAGCCGGTGCTGTTTGCCGCCTTGCTCAAGCATCACGGGCAACTGGGGCCGGCGGAGATACCGGCCAAGCGCGACTGGACCTATCGCCAGGTGCAGTGGCTGGCGCACAGCCATGGCATAGCGCTGCAATTGCCGGCGGCACACCCCTTCAATCCCTTGGCCTTGTTGCGTCTGGCGCTGGCCTGCGAGGACCAGGGTCTGCCCAATCGCTATGTCTGCGAGACCGTGTTTCGGCATGTCTGGCGCGGCGGCGCCGATGCCACTGACGTCGCGCGCTTGCAGGCTTTGACGCTGCAACTGGCACCCCGGCGCGCAGTCGATTGCGACGAGGTCAAGTCGCAGCTCAAATCCCATACCGACGAAGCCATCGCACGGGGTGTTTTTGGCGTTCCCACCTTCGCCGTGGACGACAAATTGTTCTGGGGCTTTGATGCCCTGCCCATGTTGCGCGATTATTTGCGCGGCGATGCCTGGTTTGGCGGACCGCAATGGGATGCCGCTGCAAGTTTGCCGGCGGCGGTGCAACACCCAAAGTAGCGATTTGCCACATTAAGAAATGTGAACCAAGGGTTGCACCCTAGTTTGTCAGGTGCTGTTCAGTTTGCTGAAAGTTTGTGTTGGTTTCGCGTCAGAGGCTGGTCAGTACCGTCTCCAAGAATACTAGCAACCCCCATCTCGGGGGCCCATAACTTTAGGAGACATCAGTATGGCAACAGCAGTGGCCCCACGGCCAATGTCGGAAGGCGAGAAGATGGTGATCTTCGCCTCGTCGCTAGGCACGATATTCGAGTGGTATGACTTTTATCTGTTCGGTGTGATGTCGGCCATCATTGCGGCCAACTTCTTTTCCGCACTGGACGAAAGCACGCGCAATATCTTCGTGCTGCTAGCGTTCGCCGCAGGTTTTGCGGTGCGCCCGTTTGGCGCTTTGGTGTTCGGCCGTCTGGGTGACATGATCGGCCGCAAATACACGTTCCTGATCACCATTTTGATCATGGGCTTGTCGACCTTTCTGGTGGCGTTCCTGCCGACCTACAAAACCGCCGGCATCATCGCGCCGATTGCCCTGATTGCCTTGCGCATGTTTCAGGGCCTGGCTTTGGGCGGTGAGTACGGTGGTGCCGCTACTTATGTGGCCGAGCACGCGCCGCATGGTCGACGCGGTTTTTACACCTCCTGGATTCAAACCACAGCGACGGTCGGCTTGATGCTGGCGTTGATGGTGATCCTTGGCACCCGTACCTATTTTGGCGAAAAGGACTTTCTCGATTGGGCCTGGCGTGTTCCTTATGCCATGTCCGGAATTTTGCTGGCGGTCTCGGTCTGGATTCGTCTGAAATTGAACGAGTCGCCGGCCTTTGCCAAAATGAAGGCCGAGGGCAAGACCTCCAAGGCGCCGCTGTCCGAATCCTTCGGTCAATGGAAGAATGCCAAGATCGTGATATTGGCCCTGCTGGGCCTGACCGCCGGTCAAGCCACGGTGTGGTACGGCGGCCAGTTCTACACTCTGTTCTTCCTGCAAACCTTCCTCCGGGTGGATGGTCCCACCGTCAACGTCCTGATCGCGGTGTCGCTCATTTTGGGTACGCCATTCTTTATTTTCTTTGGTGCCTGGTCCGACAAGATTGGCCGCAAGCCGATCATCATGGCGGGCTGTCTGCTGGCGGTGCTGACCTACTTCCCGCTGTTCAACGCATTGACCACTTACGCTAATCCGAAACTGCAACAAGCGATCCAGAAGTCGCCCGTCACGGTGGTTTCTGAGCCCTCCCACTGCAACCTGATCCTGAACCTGACCGGTACTGCCAAGTTCACGACACCTTGCGATCTGGCGCGGACCTATCTGTCGAACTCTGGCGTCAATTACGACAGCGTGATGCAGGCCGGCACAGTGGCAACCGTCAAGGTGGGCGACAAGTCGATTCTTGCCTACGACGGCTTGGCCGCCAACGCCAAGGAAGAAAAAGCCCGCTTTGAGAAGGAAGTGCGCAAGGCCCTGGATGAGGCGGGTTACCCGGCCAAAGCCGATCCGATTCCGGTGGGCTCCAGTAACTGGCTGATGCTGGTTCTGATTCTGACCATCCTGGTGATCTACGTGACCATGGTTTACGGTCCCATCGCGGCCATGCTGGTGGAACTGTTCCCGACGCGCATTCGCTACACCTCCATGAGTTTGCCGTATCACATCGGCAATGGCTGGTTTGGTGGTTTCCTGCCGGCCATTTCATTCTCCATCGTGGCGGCGCAAGGCAATATTTACAGCGGCTTGTGGTATCCCGTTGCGATTGCGGCCATGACTTTTGTGGTCGGCACCCTGTTCGTGAAAGAGACCAAGGACGTCGATATTTACGCCAACGACTGAGCTTTTCTTTCCTCTTCGACCGGGCTGAAGCGGCTCGGTCGATCGCAAAACAGCCCTCCACCTGAGGGCTGTTTTTTTAGGGCGACCGGAATCCGCTAACGCCTTTGGCGCTATCGGTAATGAATTGTTTCAAATCTGACATTTGTAAGCTGACGATGCAAGCTGTTAGGCCCTGGCTTGGCGCTTGGGCGCCACTAAAATGCGCCAATGAAATACAGCAAGACAGAAGCGGGTCAGCAGGCGTTCAAAGCGCGGTCGGCGCTGTTATCGTCCCGTCAAAGGTCAGCCTTCATTCTGTTCGATGGTGTCAAGTCCGAGGCCCAGGTGCTGGCCATGACGGCCGGTCTGGGAATTACGCAAGACGATATCGATCATCTGGTCCGGCAGGGTTTTCTGGCAAACCTGCCGGAGTCGGTGAGCGATCCGGTTGCAGTGTCGGTTCCCGACAGTCCCGCGGTCAACCAGGTCAGCCCACGTTCGCCGCAAGAGCGCTATATGGCGGCCATGCCCATTGCGACCCGGCTGACGGCCGGCCTCGGTTTGCGCGGCTTCAGACTGAATCTGGCGGTCGAAGCGGCCAATGGCGTTGACGGCTTGCTGGCACTGCTGCCAAAAATTCAGGCGGCTGTTGGCGTCGAAGCCTGTGTTGCCCTGGAGCGGGCGCTGAAAGACTAGGGTCGGCGCAAGCTCTTAACCCTGCACCGCAGCCGGGTCGGCAGAAGCTTCTAGAATCTTCTGCCTTAACTGCACAAGACCCACCATGTCCCAGGGAATCATCCGCATTCGCGGTGCGCGCCAGCACAACCTCAAGAATCTTGACCTGGACATCCGCACCGGCGAGTTGACGGTAGTCACCGGGCCTAGCGGCTCCGGCAAGTCGAGTCTGGTCTTTGATACCCTGTATGCGGAGGGCCAGCGGCGCTACGTGGAGACCTTCTCGGCTTACGCGCGCCAGTTTCTGGACCGCATGGACAAGCCCGCCGTCGACAAGGTGGAGGGGGTTCCGCCGGCCATTGCCATTGACCAGACCAACACGGTGCGCTCCTCGCGTTCCACGGTCGGCACCATGACCGAACTGAATGACCACCTGAAGTTGCTGTTTGCCCGCGCCGGCCAATTGTTCGACCGCGAGACTGCCCAAGCGGTGCAGCATGATTCGGCGGAGAGCATTTACGCGCAGTTGCTGGAGCGCACGGAGGTCGTCGCCGCGCCGGGCAGCGAAGCACTTGCGTCGTCGGCCAGTGCCGACGCCGGGGAAGTGGCAAGCGTGGGGGCACGTCTCTCAATTACTTTTCCGGTCGAGTTGCCGGCCACTGCCACGCCGGAAGAAATTGAGCAATGGCTGTCCGTCAGTGGCTTTACCAAAGTGCAAGCCGAGCGCGAAATGGCCACGCCGACCGGGCCGCGCAAAGTACTGGACGTTGTGGCGGATCGTTTTCGCTTGGCTACGACCGAGCGCGCCCGGGTGCTGGAGGCGATTGAAGCGGCGCTCAAGCACGGCAGCGGGCGCATCGCGGTGTACCTGTTGAGTGAGGATGCTCAGGCGCCGTCGGCGATCTGGAAATTCTCCACCGGCTTGCACTGTCCGCAAAGCGATCTGCGTTACACCGACCCGATCGCCTCCATGTTCTCTTTCAATTCGGCGGTCGGGGCCTGCGAAACCTGTCGCGGCTTTGGCCGGGTCATCGGGGTCGACTACGGGCTGGTGATTCCGAACGAGAAGCTGACGCTGCGCGCCGGTGCCGTGAAGCCGATGCAAACCCCGGCCTGGCAGGAGTGCCAGGACGACTTGATGCGCCATGCCGAGGCGGCCGGTATTCCGCGCGATACGCCCTGGTACAAGCTGACGCCGGAGCAGCAGTACTGGGTGGTGAATGGCTCACCCCAGTGGAACGGCAAATGGAACCAGCACTGGTTCGGTATCAAACGTTTCTTTGAATACCTGGAGACCAAGGCCTACAAAATGCACATCCGGGTGCTGCTGTCCAAGTACCGCAGCTACACGCCCTGCGGCGTTTGTGGCGGGGCCCGGCTGAAGCTTGAGAGCCTGTTGTGGCGCATCGGCAGCAAGGCGGCGGCGGATGCCGTGCTGGCGCCGGCCAAACGCTTCATGCCGGTCGGTGTCAAGTGGTCACGGGAGCAACTGGAAGCGCTGCCGGGGCTGTCGCTGCATGACTTGATGCTGCTGCCGATGGACCGCTTGCGCAAGTTCTTTGACGCGCTGCAGGCGGGCCTGGCGGATGCCGGGGCGGCCACATCGCCCCAGGCCGCGCTGTCCTCGGCTGATCTGAAGACCATGAAGCTGTTGTTTGAGGAGGTCGGCACGCGCCTCAAATACCTGTGCGATGTGGGCATTGGCTACCTCACGCTGGACCGGCAAAGCCGCACCCTGTCGGGTGGCGAAGTGCAGCGTATCAACCTGACGACGGCACTGGGCACCTCGCTGGTCAACACCTTGTTTGTGCTGGACGAGCCTAGCATCGGTCTGCACCCACGCGACATGCACCGCATCATCCTGGCCATGCAGCGGCTGCGCGACGCCGGCAACACGCTGGTGGTGGTGGAGCACGACCCGGCGGTGATGCTGGCCGCCGACCGCATGCTGGACATGGGTCCCGGCCCCGGTGAGCGTGGCGGGCAAATCGTGTTCGATGGCACTACCGCCGACCTGCGCCACGCCGACACGCTGACCGGCGCTTACCTGGGCGGCCGCAAGCAAGTCGGCATGGGCTTCAAGCGGCTGGTGGTCGAGAACACGCCGCGCCTCATCCTGGAAGGCGTGCGCGAGCACAATCTGAAACACATCAGCGTCGAGTTCCCCCTGCAACGCCTGGTCTGCGTGACGGGTGTCAGCGGCTCCGGCAAATCGACCCTGATCCAAGATGTGCTGGCGCCGGCCCTATTGCGCCACTTCGGCAAGTCGACCGAAGCACCGGGCCTGCATGAACGCCTGCTGGGCGCCGAGCAGCTCAGCGACGTGGTGTTTGTCGATCAGTCGCCGATCGGTAAAACGGCGCGCTCCAACCCGGCCAGCTTTGTCGGCGCCTGGGATGCCATCCGCGAGATCTTCGCCAACGCGGCGCTGTCGCGCCAGCGCGGCTACACCGCTTCCAAATTCAGTTTCAACAACGGCGACGGTCGTTGCGCCACCTGCGGCGGCTCCGGCTTCGAGCATGTCGAAATGCAGTTTCTGAGCGACGTCTATCTGCGCTGCCCGGATTGCGACGGCAAGCGCTATCGCCCGGAAATTCTGGAAGTCACCATCGAGCGGGGGGCGCAATGGCTCAACGTCGCCGATGTCCTGAACCTGACCGTCAGCGAGGCCACCGCCTATTTTGCCGGCGACCGCGATGTCATCCGGGCCTTGCAGCCGATCGTGGATGTGGGGCTGGAGTACGTCAAACTGGGGCAGCCGGTGCCGACCTTGTCGGGCGGCGAGGCGCAACGCCTCAAGCTGGCCGGCTTTCTGGCGGAGGCTGCCAGAAGCGCCAGCGCCAGTCGCCAGGCGATCGCCAGGCGCGGCACCTTGTTCATGTTTGACGAGCCCACCACGGGTCTGCATTTCGATGACATTGCGAAGCTGATGCGCGCCCTGCGCAAATTGCAGGACGCTGGTCATTCGCTGATCGTCATCGAGCACAACCTCGATGTCATCCGCGCCAGCGACTGGTTGATTGACCTCGGTCCCGAAGGCGGCGAGGCGGGGGGTGAAGTGGTGGCTTTCGGCACGCCGGAAGAGGTGCGCCAGCATCCGACATCCCACACCGGCAAAGCGTTGCGCGAATACGCGACGGCGATGGGTGGCGTTCATGAAGTGAATGAAGCATCGGGCCACTATCTGGCGCTCGCTGCGGTGGACGGCCAGCCGGCGGCAGAAGCCGTCATCCAGATCATCAACGCGCGCGAGCACAACCTTAAGAGTCTCAGCGTCAACATTCCACGCGGCAAATTCAGCGTCATCACCGGCGTCTCCGGCTCCGGCAAATCGACGCTGGCGTTCGACATCCTGTTCAACGAGGGCCAGCGCCGTTATCTGGAGTCGCTCAATGCCTACGCGCGCTCCATCGTGCAGCCGGCCGGGCGGCCCGAAGTAGATGCCGTGTACGGCATTCCGCCCACCGTGGCGATAGAGCAGCGCCTCTCAAGAGGCGGCAGAAAGTCAACCGTAGGCACCACCACCGAGGTCTGGCACTTTTTGCGTCTGCTGTACGTCAAGCTGGGCACCCAGCATTGCATCCATGACGGCACTGCGGTGGCGCCGCAAACGCCCGACAGCATTGCCGCCCAATTGCTGAAGAACTTTCGCGGCCAGCACATCGGCTTGCTGGCGCCCCTGGTGATGAACCGCAAAGGCGTCTACACCGAGCTGGCCGATTGGGCGCGGCCGCGCGGCTTCACGCACCTGCGGGTCGACGGCAATTTTTTACCCACCACCGGCTTCCCGCGCATCGACCGCTTCAAGGAGCACACCATAGAGCTGCCGGTGGCCAGTCTGGATGTGCTGCCGGAGCAGGAGACGCTGCTGCGCGAGGCGCTGGCGGCCACGCTGGTGCATGGCAAGGGCGTGCTGCATGTGCTCAGCAATTTGACCGGCTTGCGTCAAGCCATGTTGTCTGGCGCGTCGACGGCGGCGATTGGCACGCTGCATGCGTTTTCCACCAAGCGCGCCTGCCCCATTTGCAGCACCAGCTATGCCGAGTTGGACCCGCGTCTGTTCTCCTACAACAGCAAACACGGCTGGTGCCCGGACTGTGTCGGCACCGGCGTGCGCTTGACGAAAGAGCAGCGCAAGGTGTTCGATGATTCGGTGCGCGACGATGACAACAAGGGCCGCGAGCAGACCTTTGCCGAGCCCGAGGTGGACGACCTGCTGGACACCGCTTGCCCCAGTTGCCAGGGCACCCGGCTCAATGCCACCGCCCGTGCTGTCAGGTTCAATCAAGTGGCCATTACCGACATCGCCAGTCTGAGCGTGACCGACCTGCGCCAATGGGTTGAAACGCTGCAACTCGAAGGCCGCATGAGCCAGCGCGAAACCGACATTGCGCGCGATCTGGTGCCTGAAATCAAAAGCCGTCTTGAGTTTCTGGAGCAAGTGGGCTTGGGCTACCTGACGCTGGACCGCGGCGCACCGACGCTAAGCGGCGGCGAGGCCCAGCGCATCCGTCTGGCGGCGCAACTGGGCAGCAATCTGCAAGGCGTTTGCTACGTGCTGGACGAACCCACCATAGGCCTGCATGCGCGCGACAACCAGATCCTGCTGGGCGCGCTGCAAAGTTTGAGCGAGAAGGGCAATACGCTGGTGGTGGTGGAACACGACGAGGACACCATACGCCATGCCCAGCACATCATCGACATCGGCCCCAGTGCCGGCAAGCGGGGCGGCCGGCTGGTGGCCGAAGGCTCGGTGGCCGACATCGTGCAAGCCGCTGACTCGCAGACCGGTCGCTACCTGCTGCATGCCATGAAGCACCCTTTGAAAGCGCGTCGGGCGGTCTCAGCATTCGCTGCGGCCGAAGCCGGTTCGCCGGGCGCCTCATACGCAAGCTCGAAATCGTTACCCGGCGAACCGGCTTCAGCCGCGGGACTGTTGGGCGATGCAGTGAATTTGGGGTCGGATTCCATTTTCGATAGCAAGCCGGTCAAGAAGAAAAAATCTTCCGAGAAATTGGAATCTGACCCCAATTTCACGGTCCCCGAAGTGCAGAAGTGGCTGACAGTCACAAACGCCAATCTGCACAACCTGCAAAACGTTACCACCCAGCTTCCCTTGAGTCGCCTGGTTGCCGTCACCGGCGTTTCGGGCTCCGGCAAATCCACGCTGGCGCGCGACGTGCTGCTGGCCAACGTGCAGATGGCGGTGCAGAAACGCAGCACGAAAGCCGGCCGCGATGCCCTGGCTGCCGGCGAGTTACTCAACTGGACCGGCTGCGCGTCCGTTACAGGTTTCGAAGCGGTAGACCGGGTGCTGGAAGTCGATCAAACCCCCATCGGCAAAACCCCGCGCAGTTGCCCGGCCACCTACATCGGTTTTTGGGACATCATCCGCAAACTGTTTGCCGACACGCTGGAGGCCAAGGCGCGCGGTTACGCGGCCAATCGTTTCAGCTTCAACACCGGCGAAGGCCGTTGCGCTGCCTGCGAAGGGCAGGGCATACGCACCATCGGCATGAGTTTTTTGCCGGACGTGAAAGTGCTGTGCGAAACCTGCAAGGGCGCGCGCTTCAACCCCGAGACACTGGCCGTCACATGGCGCGGCAAGAACATCGGCGACGTGCTGCAAATGGAAGTGGACGAGGCGGTCGAGTTTTTCGCCGCCATGCCCAACATCGCGCATCCGGTGCAACTGCTCAAGGACGTCGGCCTCGGTTATCTGACGCTGGGCCAACCGTCGCCGACGCTGAGCGGTGGCGAGGCACAGCGCATCAAGCTGGTAACCGAGCTGAGCAAGGTGCGCGACGACATCACGCGCCGTGGAATGAAGGCGCCGCACACCTTGTACGTGCTGGACGAGCCGACCGTCGGCCTGCACATGGCCGATGTGGAAAAGCTGGTCAAGGTGCTGCATCGCCTGGTCGATGGCGGTCACAGCGTGGTGGTGATAGAGCACGATCTGGACGTCATTGCCGAAGCCGACTGGGTGATCGACCTAGGCCCCGACGGCGGCAGCGCCGGTGGCCGCGTGGTGGCGGCCACGACGCCGGAAGGCGTGGTGCAGTTGGGTACCCATACCGGCGTGGCACTGCGGGCGGTACTGGCGCGAATTTAGCGGACAACACTTCCCATGATCACCTTCTACAACCACTTGCACGCCCTGCACCAGGGCAAGCTGGAAATGTTTCGCGGTCAACTGGTGCCGTGCTTCGAAGTGCCGGCCCGTGTTGACCATGTGCTGGCCGAGTTGCAGCGGCGCCAACTCGGGACTGTAGAAAAACCGATGGCGTTCCATGACAGCGCCCTGGCCAGCATTCACACCCCGCGCTATCTCGATTTTCTGGTCCATGCCTGGGACGAGTGGGTGGCGCTGGACCCGGCCAATGCGACACGCGATGCCCTGCCTTCGCTGTGGCCGGTGCGCACCTTTCGCAGCGATGTGTTGCCGGCCAATTTTTCGGCGCGCATGGGTTTGTTTTCATTCGATACGGGCACGCCTTTGACGGCCGGTACCTGGGTCGCGGCCCGCGCCGGCGCCGAATGCACCTTGAGCGCCGCGCAGCAGGTGGCGGACGGTGCCCGCGCCGCTTTTGCCCTGTCGCGACCACCGGGACACCACGCGGGCGCCGATTTCTTTGGCGGCTACTGTTTTCTGAACAATGCCGCGTTGGCGGCACAACACTTGCGCGACCGGGGTTGCGAGCGCGTCGCCGTGCTGGACATTGATTTTCACCATGGCAACGGCACGCAAGCCATTTTTTACGAGCGGCCGGACGTGCTCTTCAGCAGCATCCACGGCGACCCGCACACCGAATACCCGTTCTACCTGGGCTACGCCGACGAGCGGGGCGCCGGCCCCGGGCTGGGCTGCAACCACAACCTGCCGTTGCCGCGCGGCAGCGACTTTGCGACCTGGCGCGCGGCCTTGCAGCTGGCGTTGCAGGGCATTGCCCGCTTCGGGGCTGATGCTTTGGTGGTGTCGCTGGGGCTGGATACCTTCGCGGGCGATCCGATCTCGGGCTTCAGGCTGCGCAGTGACGACTATCTGCGCGTCGGTGCCGACCTTGCCGGTGCCGGCCTGCCCACCGTGCTGGTATTCGAGGGTGGCTACGCCGTGGCCGAGGTGGGCGTCAACGCCGTCAACGTGCTGGAAGGTTTCGAGCAGGAAGCGGCTTAGTACCTTGTGGGACAGACCAAGGCTACAGGAGCGCAGCGATTGAGCTTGCTCTGTCCTCAACACGAAGCGGGATGTTGGCTGCCCGCCTGTATCCAGGGTGACAGCTGGCAGGGTGTTTCCCCTTGTTTTTGCTCTTTATCGCCTGTCTAATCGGCGCCATCAGCTACTTATTCAGGAGCAAAGTTCATGCAACGCCGTCAACTTGTGCAACTCGCCGGAGCCACTCTTGCCGCCTCTGCCTTGAGCAGCCGGGCGCAGAGTTTTCCGGTCAGACCGATCCGGCTGGTCATTGCCTTTCCGGCCGGCGGGCCGACCGACATCACCATGCGCTCGCTGGCCGATGGCGCCTCCAGAATCCTGGGCCAGAGCGTGATCGTGGAAAACAAGCCCGGTGCCGGCGGTACCCTGCCGGCGCAGACGCTGCAAACCTCCACCGCCGATGGCTATACCGTAGCGCAGATTCCGCTGGGCGTGTTTCGCCTGCCGTACACCACCAAGATCAACTGGGACCCGATCAAGGACATCAGCTACGTGCTCAACGTCACCGGCTACGCTTTCGGGCTGGTAGTGCCCATTGATTCACCGCTGAAGACCTGGACGCACTATGTCGGCTGGGCCAAGGCCAATCCCGGCAAGCTGACCTTCGGCTCCACTGGCACGCTGACCAGCCCGCACCTGACGATGGAACTGATCGCGCAGAAGCTGGGTCTGCAACTGCTGCACGTACCGTACAAAGGCAGTGCCGATTTGATGACCGCCCTGATGGGCGGCCACATCATGTCGGCCGCCGATTCGACCGGCTTTGCCACTTTGGTGGAGTCCGGCAAGCTGCGCGTGCTCAACACCTGGGGTGCCCAGCGGCTGGCCAAGTTTCCGGATGCGCCGACGCTGATGGAACTGGGGCTGGACCTGGTGCAGAACTCGCCTTTTGGCATTGGTGCACCCAAGGGGACACCGCCGGATGTGGTCAAGCGGTTGCACGACGCCTTCAAGCAGGCGATGGAGCAGGACAGCTACAAGACCGCCTTGGCGCGCTACGACATGGTGCCCATGTACATGAGTTCCGCCGGCTACAGCAAGTTTGCGGCGGAGACCTTCGCCCGGGAAAAAGCCCTGGTGGAAAAACTGGGCCTGGCCAAGATTTAAGCAGGCCTGACAAACCAACTCAACGGGTTTTCGGTTTGCCGAAATTGAGGATCCGCGTTGCCAGCAGCGTCTCGGTGAAAAAACACAGCAGCGCCAGCAAAAAGCAGATCACGCCGGACAGAAAAAAACCGGTCGCCAAGCGCCAAATCTGCAGCTCTGTGGTTTCACCGATGAACAGCGCCACGATGGTCAGTCCGATCAGCATGGCGCAGCAGGTCAGCAGCGCAATGCAAATGTTGACCAGGCGTCCGCGTACCCGCAGGCGCGCCAGCTCTCCATAGGCCGCCGTCATGGCGTTGCCGGCGGCTGCGGCTTCGATCCGGTCTTCCAGCAGACGGGCGCGGTCAATGATGCGTGCCAGCCGACCGGCCACGGTGCCTATCATGGCCGATACCGCGGTCAGCAGAAACACGGGTGCCACGGCCAACTGAATGCCATGGCTGACGGTGCTGAGATCGGTGGCGAAAAACATGGTTTCCCTTTCGTGTTGAGGACAGAGCTTGCGGCGCTGCCGCTACGGTCCGTCCCGCAACGGCTTCATTTTCGCGCAGTTAGCAGCGCCTGGGCCAGTTCGGCAAAGCCGGCACCGCCGCGCGACGGCGTCACGTAAGCCGGCAGCGCGCTCATGCGCTCGGCAAATGCCATGACATTGGCGACGCCGACGGCGTGCGGCAGGTAGGCAAACATGGGCGCGTCGTTGGGCGAGTCGCCGACAAACAGGCAGCGCTCGCGCTCCGCTGCCAGCGCTATGCCGTAACGTTCGCGCAGCAGCAAATGTGCCATGCTGAGCTTGTCGTACTGGCCGAACCAGCCGTTGACGTGGATGGAGCTGATCTTGGCCGTCATGCCGGCGTCTTCCATCAAGGCCACGATGCGATTGACGGCGGCCACCGGCAGCGGCGCGACGTCTTCGCAGAAATCGATCGCCAGGTCGTACAGGCGGCAGAACTGGTCCGAGGCGACGGCACAACCGGGCACTTCGCGCAGGATGGTGTCGCGCACTGCTGCCAGCTTGGCGCTGTGCGCCTGGCGCGCCGACTCAATCAGCAAGTGTCGGCATTTCAGCTTGCGCGCGGCCTGGTCGTGCCAATAGTAGAAGGCGCCGTTTTCACCGATGACGGCGTCGACCGGCCACATGCGCGCGATGTGGTCGCACCAGCCGGCCGGGCGGCCGGTGATCAGGATGACGCGCAGGCCGGCGCGGCGCAATTGCTCCAGCGCGGTATAAGCCTGCGCCGTCAGTTGCCCGTCGGTGGTCAAGGTGTCGTCGATGTCGCTGAACACGGTGTGCACGTTCGCGGCCACGACGCGCGGCAGTTGGGACAACGGAAGCAGGCTCATGGATCTGGCCTTGGTACTAACCGGCGCTTTGCAGCGCCAGCCCGGCGTGTTCGCGCAAGGGGTGAAAGTGGATTTTCGGAAAGCGCTCCTGCGCCAGGCGCACGTCGTAAGGCGAGGTGCACAGGTAGGCCAGCGTGTTGGCGGCGTCGCGCGCCATGCGCAGCGGGTAGGCGTCGCAAAAGGTCTTCAGCTCGGCCGGCGTGTCGGCGCTGATCCAGCGGGCACCGGTGTACTGGCTGCTCTCGAGCCGGATGTCGGCGTCGTACTCGCCTTTCAGGCGGTGCTGCACCACCTCGAACTGCAATTGGCCGACGGCACCCAACAGCATATTGCCGCCGACCTCGGGTCGAAAGACCTGGATCGCACCTTCTTCCCCCAACTGCGCCAGGCCTTGTTGCAGCTGCTTGGTACGCAAGGGGTTTTTCAGCACCACGGTCATGAACAGCTCGGGCGCGAAGAAGGGCAGGCCGGTGAATTGCAGATTGACCGAGCCGTCGGTGATGGTGTCGCCCAACTGCACACCGCCATGCGTGGTAAAGCCCACGATGTCGCCGGCATAGGCTTCGTTGACGGCCTCGCGGCGCTGGCTCATGAAGGTCACCACGCTGGTCGGGCGCAGTTCCTTGGCCGTCCGCATGACTTTGAGTTTCATGCCCGGCGTGTACTTGCCCGATGCCATGCGGACAAAGGCAATGCGGTCGCGGTGCGCGGGGTCCATATTGGCCTGTACCTTGAACACCACGCCCGAGAACGCCTCGTCGTCGGGCTGCATGACCTGGATCACCAGCTGCTTGTTGACCAGCATCGAACTGGTGCGCGGGCCGGGCGGCGGCGCCAGATCGACCAGCGCCTCCAGCACTTCCATGACGCCAAAGTTGTTGACGCCGGAACCAAAGAACACCGGCGTTTGCCTGCCGGCCAGAAAGGCCTCCCGGTCCCAACTGGGCGAGGCGCCGGTGGCCAGTTCCATGCTTTCCATGGCGGTGGTCCACTCGTGGCCGAAGCGCTTGAACAAGGCGTCCTGATTGGTCAGCGGCATGGCGTCAAAGTCCTGCGGCAGGCGCGCGCTGCCGGACTCGAACACCGTCATCACCTGGGTCCGCAGGTTGATGATGCCGCCAAAGGTTTTGCCCTGTCCGACCGGCCAGGTCATGGGCACGCAGGGCATGCCCAGTTCGCGCTCGATCTCGTCAAGAATGTCCAGCGGCTCGCGCACTTCGCGGTCCATCTTGTTGACGAAGGTGATGATGGGCGTGTTGCGCTGGCGGCAGACCTCGATCAGGCGCCGCGTTTGCGCCTCGACGCCGTTGGCGGCGTCGATCACCATCAGGGCCGAGTCGACCGCGGTCAGCACGCGGTAGGTGTCTTCCGAGAAATCCTTGTGGCCGGGCGTGTCGAGCAGGTTGATGACGTGGTCGCGGTACACCATCTGCATGACCGAACTGGCGACCGAGATGCCGCGCTGCTTCTCGATCTCCATCCAGTCGCTGGTGGCGTGGCGTGTTGCCTTGCGCGCCTTCACCGAGCCGGCGATCTGGATCGCGCCCGAGAACAGCAGCAGCTTTTCGGTCAGCGTGGTCTTGCCGGCGTCGGGGTGCGAGATGATGGCAAAAGTGCGGCGGCGGCGGGTTTCGTTCAGAAAAGACAAGATAAAAATCCAAAAAAATCAGGGTTCGAGATGCGCGTAGATGTTTTGGGACTGGTGCAACACCCGCACAATTTCAATGTAGTCCAAGCGTTCCAGGTAGAAAACAGCGTAGGGAAATTTGTTCAATGTCCAAAAGCGAAATGGTTCGGCTCCCGGCATGTGGGCGTAACGCGGTGAGCCGGTGCCGGGGTATTGCGCAATATGCGCCATGGCCCGGTCAACCTCATCCAGGAAACGCTCAGCGACCAGAACATCCGCAACTTCGATGTAGTGAGCGAATGCGTCCTCAAGGTCTTGCGTTGCCCGAACTCTGCGTTCGATGCGGTTCACGTGGTTTTTCGTGATTGGGTTGTCCGTGCCGTGTCGATTTTTTTCAACCACCCAGCGCGGATTTCTTCCCAGGGTCGCGGATCGATGGGTGAATCCAGCCCCTCCTGAATCAGCGCGCTGAATCGCTCTTCTTTAACGCGCTCTTCATCGCGTCGCACCAGATCGCGCATGTATTCGCTGGTCGACTTGTAGCCGCGCGCCTTGATGCGGGTGTCCACAAAGGCCTTCAGGTCATCGGTTAGCGAAATATTCACGGTGACAGTGCTCATGGGTGTGATTTTAACGGGCTTGGCAAGAATTGCCAAAATAGGGGAGAGTGGGACGACGGCCTGCAACGCCAAGGCATCCAGCGGGCGCTGTACGCCCATCCGCTATCTCAGGGTATCCGCGGGTTTGTCGAGCGCTGGCGTCTCCTCAAACCGGGCCATAATCTGATCGCACAGGCTTGGTGTGCTTGCGATGCCCTATAGCGACTGCCTGAGCAGGCGGTTCAGTCCAACAAGGTTTATCTTCCGCGGGAGGCGCTCTTGGTTTCTATCAGCATCGCGGCGCGGCAGGTAAACGCTGATCGTTGGATCGAAAGCAAATGTCCCCGCGCGGTCAAAACCAATGAACCTTTCAGAGTCATGATTCTGAGAATCACCCATTAAGACCTTGCCACCAATTCAAAGAGCGTCTAACTGGCCAAAGAATTTGATGAGATACTCCACGGTTACTCTTGCGTTTAAGGCTCGACCGATGCCGGATGGGTCTGTTTTGGCAGTTTCCTCCACGGGTGATCACGCATTCCTAAGCACGAGCGAACTGACAGCGCTACAACACGAGCCAACTACCCTGCCACTCAATCGGCAGACCGAGTTGCGGTCTCGCTTCTTCATCGGGGCAGAAAGCGAAAACGGTGGCACACGTCGTCTGATAAAGTCTCGCGTCGCCGCGAAGCGGGAGACCGTGAACAACGGTCCGTCACTGCATATCATTGTCCCTACTTTACAGTGCGCTCACTCGTGCAGATATTGTCAAGTCAGTCGATCGCAGGTCGGAGACGGATACACGATGTCACTGGACGACCTCAACGCCGCCTGCGACACAATCTTTCAAAGCTTGTCGAAGTCGTTAACGGTCGAATTTCAAGGTGGCGATCCGCTATTGCGATTTGACTTGATTAGTCATGCCATCTTACGAATCAAATCAAGAAATGACTCCGAGTGCCGCAATCTACGTTTTGTTGTCGCGTCGACTCTGCACAACCTCGACGACAACATGTGCTCTTTTTTCGAGGAACACAACGTATTGCTATCCACAAGTCTAGATGGGCCAGAGGACCTGCACAATAAGAATCGACCCATTCCCGGCAAGAATGCGCACCGGCGGACACTCGTCGGAGTGGAATTGGCTAGGTTGCGACTGAGACACGATTCAGTGTCAGCACTGATGACTACGACGCGAGATTCCCTCGCCCAGCCAGAGGCCATTGTGGATGAGTATGTGCGCCTTGGATTCAGTGACGTTTTCCTTCGTCCGCTGAGCTTGTATGGGTTCGCAAAACGAAATCAAACATCGCTTGGGTACTCTTTGGACGCGTTTGCGAGCTTCTACATCCGCGGTCTTGAGCGAGTGATTCATTGGAATCGGCGAGGGGTCAAATTGCGGGAAGTCTATGCTTCCATCATTCTCAATAAGATTCTTTCGACGTTTGACGCAGGGTACGTAAATCTCCAAAGCCCGACTGGTGCTGGACTCGGTGTCCTTGTATATAACTACGATGGGTACGTTTACCCGACCGACGAAGCTCGAATGTTGGTGGAAACAGGGGATACCTCGCTTCGGCTCGGTCGCATCGGACAACCAATGGCGGAACTGCTTGGGTCCAGTCTGCAACAAGACCTAATACGGGCAAGTATGGTCGACTCAACCCCTGGCTGCATGGATTGCGCGTACAAACTTTTCTGTGCGCCAGACCCAGTAGACGCTCATGCTGATTTCGGCAGCGTGTTTGCACCCGTAACCCAGACCAACCATTGCCAGAGACATCTGTGGTTGTTCGATGAGCTTTTCATGAAAGTTCGAAAAGCGGACGAGAAAACCTTGGCCCTGTTTCATGACTGGGCCATGCCCGTGTCTGAACCCTTATAGCGATGCGACACGTCGCCTCGAATTTCAGCGACCGCGTCGATGCCCGGGTGCACAGGGTAGTGGCCGTCGATTCAATCGCGGCGCAGTGGACACCTGATTTGCGGCTACTGGCAATCGTCAGAACTGACCACGACAAAGAAGTGGTGACCAATTTGCAGAGTTCTGGACTGAGGAACGTTGGATGGGTCGAGGCTGCAAGCCTTGTCGAGGGAGACATCGTCATTCCGCAACCTGCCAAGGCTAAATCTTTGGTCCTGCATCGAGAGGCCGATGTCCATCACTCTGTGCTCCTTACCAATCGGTGTAACAGCCACTGCCTGATGTGTTCGCAACCACCAACAGAGCATGACGATTCATGGCTTGTGAGTGAAGCGATAGATGTTGTTCGCCATATTGGCAAGTCACCTACGGCACTGGGCATCAATGGGGGCGAGCCGCTGCTAGCCGGAACTGGCCTAAGAAAACTGATTGAGGAGACGGCTGCTCTGCATCCATCAACGCGAATAGAAATTCTGACAAATGGCAGACTATTTAGCGATGTAGCGGTAGTCGAGAATGTGCTCAAGGGGGTCACAGCAAATGTGAGTTGGTTGGTACCACTTTACGGACACGTTGATTACTTGCACGACTTTGTCGTACAAAGGCGAGGAGCATTCGAGGAAACAGTGGCCGGATTACTTGTGCTACAGGAGTATCGACAACCCGTACAGCTCCGCATCGTTCTCATTGAACCTGTGCTTTCCATATTGTCGGAATTGTGTGGATTTATAGGACGCAACCTTCCATTCGTGCGAGAAGTCGCCCTGATGGCATGCGAGCCTACAGGATTTGCACTGGCAAACCGGGAACATTGCGAAGTCGACTTAGCTCACTGGAGTGATGAAATGCAACGCTCGGTAACCATACTCCAGCGTTACCGAGTTCCATTCCTCGTTATGAACACGCCACTGTGCGCACTTCCTCGGCATCTTTGGATCCACGCGCGCAAAAGTATTTCGGACTGGAAAAACGTCTATCTCGATGAATGCAAGAACTGCGTTGTTCAAGATAGGTGTGCAGGACTATTTTCTTTGCATGAACGAGGGTGGAAGCCAACGACGATTCGAGCAATCAAGAAACTACAAGTATGAGCAAGTTTATAAAGACCATTGGCGCTTTCTTGGGTGGAGTACCTCTGTTGATGTCCAAAGGTATGGCTGCGGTCCCGGCCGATTATTCAGCGTTCGAAATTCTTAAGGAACCTGACGCAGTTCAGTTGCGTCCACTGAACTCTGCGATGGATAATTTATTCGCTGGTCATAGATCGCACGCAAGTCATGCTTCGCATGCATCACATGCTTCGCATTACTCTGGAGCGGGAGGCAGCACCTACGTTCCACCTCCGCCGCCGCGACCTCCACCGGTTTCAACACCCCAAAATCCTTCGCAGGATGTTTCCCCAGCAACCGCCCCGTCCAGTGGATTGGCTCCCAGCGCAGTCAGTGAGCCGATAAAGGGAGCGTTGGTGGAGCCATCGTTACCAAAACCAGCGGTCCCACCTGTTGTCTCGGGTGTGGAAAAGTTAACTCTGCAAATTATTCGTGTCCAGATTGCCCTGACCAGTCTAAAGTTCTACGACGGTAGACTGGACGGTGTTATGTCGAAAGAGACCCGTAGCGCGATTGAGCGATTTCAAGTGGTCAGGGGACTCCCGAAAAGTGGGCTTATGACTACGCCGACATTGAATGCGCTCGGAGTGCCAGCGGTCAATTAGCTCAAATGACCATCCAGATATCCAAGGAAGCGCGCAAGGAGGCGATCGCTTCAATCGAGAGGTACTTCCAGGAAAACATGGACGAGAAAATCGGCAACATCGCGGCCGCGGAACTGCTGACTTTCTTTCTCGAAGAAGTGGGCGCTATCGTGTACAACCAGGCGGTTGCCGACGTGCAGCAGCGTTTGCAGTCCCGTATCGCGGAGCTTGACATTGAGGTGCATGAAGACGAGTTTCAATACTGGCGCAAGCTGGAGCGGCAGCGAAAAAGCAAGTGATTGCAGGGTCCGGAACTATCCGTATAATTGAGCCCTATCCGAGGAGCGTTGCAGTTCACGCATGTTGAACGAGGCTCGGACCGCATGATCTGGGGGTCGCCAGGTCATCGCATCAACCGCGCTCACCCACTGCTTTGTGAGGTGAGTCCTTCACCCAGGTTCTCCGCGCAGGCAATGGTATTTCAAACCTAGCATTGGAGCGAGCCATGAGCGCTGTACTGAAACCTGTCAAAAACCAAGATTACGTGATTGCCGACCTGGGCCTGGCCGCCTGGGGCCGCAAGGAGTTGAACATTGCCCAGACCGAAATGCCCGGTCTGATGGCGATCCGGGAAGAATTTGCCAAGTCGCAGCCGCTCAAGGGCGCGCGCATCACCGGCTCGCTGCACATGACCATCCAGACCGCCGTGCTGGTCGAAACCCTGCAGGCGCTGGGCGCCCAGGTGCGCTGGGCTTCGTGCAATATTTTCTCGACGCAGGACCATGCCGCTGCCGCGCTGGTTGAAAAAGGCACGCCGGTGTTTGCCTACAAGGGCGAAAACCTGACCGATTACTGGGACTACACGCACCGCATCTTCGAATTCGGCCCCAAGGGCAGCAAAACCGAAGGCCCCAACATGATTCTGGACGACGGCGGCGATGCGACGCTGTTGATGCACCTGGGTGCCCGCGCCGAGAAAGACATCAAGCTGCTGGCGAAACCCGGCAGCGAGGAAGAGATTTGCCTGTTCAACGCCATCAAGGCCAAGCTCAAGGTGGACCCCACCTGGTACAGCCGGCGCCTCAAAAACATCATCGGCGTGACGGAAGAGACCACCACCGGCGTGCACCGCTTGAATGAAATGTCGGCCAATGGCAGCTTGAAGCTGCGTGCCATCAACGTCAACGACTCGGTGACCAAGAGCAAGTTCGACAACCTGTACGGCTGCCGCGAATCGCTGGTGGACGGCATCAAGCGCGCCACCGATGTCATGATCGCTGGCAAAGTGGCCCTGGTGGCGGGTTACGGCGATGTCGGCAAGGGTTGTGCGCAAGCCTTGCGCGCGCTGTCGGCCCAGGTCTGGGTGACCGAGATCGACCCGATCAACGCGCTACAGGCGGCGATGGAGGGCTTCAAGGTTGTGACCATGGAATACGCGGCTGACAAGTGCGACATTTTCGTCACCTGCACCGGCAACAAGAACGTCATCACCTACAAGCACATGGCGGCCATGAAAGACCAGGCCATCGTTTGCAACATCGGCCACTTCGACAATGAAATCGACGTTGCCTCGCTGGACAAGTGCAAGTGGGAAGAGATCAAGCCGCAGGTCGACCACGTGATCTTTCCGGCCAAGGGCAAGACGCCTTCCAAACGCATCATCCTGCTGGCTAAGGGCCGCCTGGTGAACCTGGGTTGCGGCACCGGCCACCCCAGTTTTGTCATGTCCTCCAGCTTTGCCAATCAGACCATTGCCCAGATCGAGTTGTTCACCAAGTCCAAGGAATACAAGGTCGGCAAGGTCTATGTGCTGCCCAAGCACCTGGACGAAAAAGTGGCGCGCCTGCACCTGAAGAAGGTCGGCGCCATGCTGAGCGAACTGACCGACGAGCAGGCCGCCTACATCGGCGTCAGCAAGGCCGGCCCGTACAAAGCCGACAGTTACCGCTATTGATGCGTGCTGACCAACTTCTGGTGGTGCGGCATCTCGCCACCAGCCGCTCGCAAGCGCAGCGCCTGATTGCCAATGGCTTGCGGTGGCGCCAAGGGGACGAGTGGAAGCTCGTCGGCAAGAACGGCGACGAGCTTCCGCCCGATGCCGAGTTGCGGCTGCTGGACGATTCCGAGGCCCGCTACGTCTCGCGTGGCGGTCTCAAGCTGGAGGCGGCGCTACGGCAAGTGGGGTTGTCGGTTGCCGGGCTGACATGCCTGGACGTCGGCCAGTCCACCGGCGGCTTTACCGACTGCCTGCTGCAGCAAGGCGCGGCCATGGTGGTCGGGGTCGATGTGGGCAGCGCCCAGTTGCATCCCCGGCTGCGCGCCGACCCGCGTGTGCTGTGCGTCGAAAAAGTCAACGCCCGGGGGCTGCTGGCGGCCGATCTGGTCGCCGCTTATGAAGACAGTATCGGTGCCCAGGGGCAATTCGACCTTGAGGAAGGCGCGGCCTCGGCGTTTGTGCCGGAGTTCGACCTGATCGTGGCCGACCTGTCCTTCATTTCGCAAACCCTGGTGCTGCCGGCCGTCGTGCCCTTGCTGAAACCGGGCGGCACCTTGCTGACGCTGGTGAAGCCCCAGTTCGAGCTGCAACCGGGCCAGGTCGGCAAGGGCGGCATTGTGAAAGATGCCTCTTTTTATCCGCTGATCGAGCAGCGCCTGCGGGAGGCGTGCGCCGCGCTCGGTTTGACGGTGACCGCGTGGTTCGATTCGCCCATTGCCGGTGGCGACGGCAACCGCGAGTTTTTTATATCTGCTACCTTGCGGGACAGACCGTAGCGGTATTGCCGCAAGCTCTGTCCCCAACACTTCCAGACCTGCTATGACTGACACTCAACAAATTCCCCTGAGCATTGAGTTCTTTCCGCCGAAAACCCCTGAGGGGGTGGAAAAGTTGCGCCTCGTGCGCCAGCAGTTGTACGCCCTCAAGCCCGAGTTTTGTTCGGTCACTTTTGGTGCCGGTGGCTCGACCCGGGCCGGCACCTTCAACACGGTGCGCGACATCCTGGCCGAGGGAGTGAGCGCGGCGTCCCATCTTTCCTGCATCGGGGCCACCCGCGCCACGGTGGCGGAACAATTGGCGACACTCAAGGCGATGGGTGTGAAGCGACTGGTGACCCTGCGGGGCGACTTGCCCAGCGGCTACGGTACCGGCGGCGAGTTCCAGTACGCCAGCGATCTGGTGGCGTTTATCCGGGACCAGACCGGTGACTATTTTCAGATCGAGGTGGCGGCTTACCCGGAGGTGCACCCGCAGGCCAAATCACCGGCCAGCGACTTGCAGGCCTTCGCCGCCAAAGTCAGGGCCGGCGCCAATTCCGCCATCACCCAGTATTTCTACAACGCCGACGCCTACTTCCGTTTTGTCGAAGAGGTGGACGCGCTGGGCCTGAGCGTGCCGGTGGTGCCCGGCATCATGCCGATTACCAGTTCCACCCAGCTGATGCGCTTCAGCGACGCCTGCGGCGCCGAGATTCCGCGCTGGATCCGGCTGCGCCTGCAAAGTTATGGCGACGACAGCCCATCGATCAAGGCTTTTGGCCTGGAGGTGGTGACAGATTTGTGCCAGCAACTGCTGGCCGGCGGCGCCCCGGGCCTGCATTTCTACAGCATGAACCAGAGCGCCGCGACGCTGGCAATCTGTAATCGGCTGACCTAATGGTCGGAATCAAGGCGCCAAGCTACAAGCGGTTCCAGATTCGAAAATCCGCTGCGCTTCATTGAGTTCGGCGGTCTTGAGTCTTGCTTGGCTGGCCTCAAGCAACCGGATCGGTATATCGCCATCAAACTTGCTGGCAAATTGCATCAGGCAGGCGTGCGCCTTGGAGACATTCACTGGAAATCCGAAATCGCCATGTCGAAAAATTCGATCAATGTACAGATAGATGTCCGGCACGTCGGCATTGAGTGTCGAGTTGATGTAGCTGATGGATTTTTCACGAAGTTCGTCCACGAACTTTGGATCGAGCTTTTGGTACCGCTCGGGGCCAATGATTCCCGAAAGGGTGAGGGCGTCATTCACGTAGCTCACTTGCGCTTCAGGATTGCCCAGGTCCGCAGCAAGGCGCAACCAAAAGAACCGGTCTGCCGACATTTCTGCCGGTACTCGCAGTTGTTCCGCATTTATTAACTTGTGGGTGCCAAGGGGGTTGGTGATGTCAGCCAATTGGAGGGCGGCCTGTGCGTCCCCATTCATTGCAGCCTCAGCTGCTCTTCGGATATTTTCTGAATACTTTTCGCCCAACCTGATGCGTAGGCGGCTGAGTTGTCTCACACTTTGAAGAGGCTTCTTTTCCATATTGCCACGACCAGAAAAACTGCTGCTGACTTCCTCTTTAATCTGATTGCCTACATTCGCTGGTACGGGTGTCATTGAGGGGTGGGAGTACAAATGTTGAATAATCTTGAAGTTCTGTACTTGTCCCCCCGTTTGTACCCCCGCCTTTGTCTGGTAGTCAATGGCGGCCTTGTACGCCGTTGCAGCGTAAGAAGGGGATTGGCCAATGAAAAAGGCCGCTAAGAACTGTTTCTTAGCGGCCTTGGTCTGACCTCATGGTCGGAATGAGAGGATTCGAACCTCCGACCCCTTCGTCCCGAACGAAGTGCGCTACCAGGCTGCGCTACATTCCGAAATTCTTCTTTGCCGTGTGCCGGCTGACTCAGGACTGGCGTGCCAGAAGCTGAGCCGCTAATTGTATCAAACACTCCGTGTGCGGTCCGGCCGGCAGTTGTTTTGCAGCTACCACGGCACGTTGCGCTTCCTGCGTTGCGGCCAGCCGGGCGACGTCCAGCGCACCGGTTGTTTTCACAATGGCAACGACTTGATCGAGCATCGCCACGCCGCCGGTCTCGATCGCCGTTTTGATGATATTCCTCTGCTCGTCGGTGCCCCGCTGCATGGCTGCAATCAAGGGCAGCGTGGTTTTTCCTTCGCGCAGGTCGTCGCCCAGGTTCTTTCCCATGACGACAGCGTCGCCGGTGTAATCGAGCACGTCATCGATGACCTGGAAGGCGGTGCCAATGGCCTGTCCGTAATCGGCGCAAATCTCTTCCACCTGGCTGGTTCCGCCCGCCAGAATGGCGCCGACGCGGGCGCTGGCTTCAAACAACTTGGCGGTCTTGGAGCGGATCACCTGCAGGTAGCCTGCTTCGTCCAGCGCGGCGTTGTGCATGTTCATCAATTGCAGCACCTCGCCTTCGGCGATGACGTTGGTGGCGTCGGCCAGTACTTCCATGACTCGCATGTTCTGGGCATCGACCATCATCTGGAAGGCGCGGGAATAAAGGAAGTCGCCGACCAGCACGCTGGCCGGGTTGCCGAACATCTCATTGGCGGTGGCGTTGCCGCGGCGCAGCGCCGAGTCATCGACCACGTCGTCGTGCAGCAAGGTCGCGGTATGGATGAATTCCACCACGGCGGCAAGGTTGAAGCGCTGCTCGCCACGGAAGCCCAATGCGCCACAGGTCAATAGCAGCAGGGCCGGCCGCAGGCGTTTGCCGCCGGCGGCGATGATGTAACGCGAAACCTGGCCGATCAACGGTACACCGGACTGCAGTCGGCGGGCGATGACCTGATCCACCTCGCGCATATCCGGCGCGATGATCGACAGGGGCAGAGCGGGGTTGGATGGATTGGCTTGCAAGACAAATGGACCGTTGTATGCCGGGATTATAGAAAGCAGAAGGTCGTGAAATTGGGGCTCAAGTCGCCTAAAGCCACAAATTCGCCGCTGTGCTATAGTAACGGGCTCTGTGAAAATTCGTTCCCAGAGCTAAATTGAAGAGGTCAACATGTACGCGGTCATAAAAACCGGTGGCAAGCAATATCGGGTTGCTGCTGGCGAAAAAATTAAAGTAGAACAGATTGCTGCGGACGTAGGCCAAGAGATTGTGTTCGATCAGGTTTTGGCAGTCGGCAACGGCGCAGAACTGAAGGTCGGCACGCCCTTGGTGTCCGGCGCAACGGTGAGTGTCACGGTAGTGGCTCACGGCAAGCACGACAAGGTCAGCATTTTCAAAATGCGCCGTCGCAAGCATTACCAGAAACGTCAAGGGCATCGTCAACAGTTCACTGAACTGCTGGTTGGCGCCATTTCGGCTTAAGAAAGATTTTGGGGACAGACCTTTAGCTCTGTCCCCAACTGATTGAGGAAATAGTCATGGCACAGAAAAAAGGCGGCGGCTCTACGCGAAACGGGCGCGATTCACAGCCCAAAATGCTCGGTGTGAAGAAGTTCGGTGGCGAGCTGATCAGCGCTGGCGCGATCATCGTCCGCCAACGTGGCACCCAGTTTCACCCCGGCACCAATGTCGGTATCGGCAAGGATCACACCTTGTTTGCGCTGGTTGATGGCAATGTTGCGTTTGCCACCAAAGGTGCGTTGAACAAGCAGACGGTGAGCGTTATCTCGGCTTAATTTGCTGGGAACTCCCAATTGAAACCCTGCGCGCTGCGCGGGGTTTTTTATTTGTAGGACTTTGCGGGACAGTCCGCAGCTACGCGAAGCGAGCCAGCTCTGTCCTCAACTGGCTAATGGAATGAGATCATGAAATTCGTCGACGAAGCCTATATTGACGTCTCTGCCGGAGACGGCGGCGCTGGCTGCGTCTCGTTTCGGCATGAAAAATACAAAGAGTTCGGTGGCCCCAATGGGGGCGATGGCGGCCGTGGCGGCCACGTTTTCGCGGTGGCCGACCTGAACCTCAATACCCTGGTTGATTTTCGTTTTTCCAGGCGCTATGACGCCAAGCGCGGCGAGCACGGCATGGGCTCCGACATGTTTGGCGCGGCAGGCGACGACATCACCCTGAAAATGCCGGTAGGCACCATCATCTCGGATGCCGAAACCGGTGAAGTCCTGTTCGAGTTGTTGACGCCTGGCGAAATGATCACCATCGCCAAAGGCGGCGACGGCGGTTTTGGCAACATGCGTTTCAAGAGCGCCATCAACCGCGCGCCACGGCAAAAAACGCCCGGCTGGCCGGGTGAAAAGCGCAATCTGAAACTTGAACTCAAGGTGTTGGCCGATGTCGGCCTGCTGGGCATGCCCAACGCCGGCAAATCGACACTGATCACTGCCATTTCCAATGCGCGACCGCGCATTGCCGACTATCCGTTCACCACCTTGCATCCCAATTTGGGCGTGGTGCGGGTCGGGCCTGAGCAGAGTTTTGTGGTGGCCGATTTGCCGGGCCTGATCGAGGGTGCGTCCGAGGGGGCCGGCCTGGGTCATCAGTTCCTGCGCCATCTGCAGCGCACCCGACTGCTGCTGCACGTGATCGACATGGCGCCTTTTGACGCGGCCGTGGATACCGTCGCGCAAGCCAAGGCGATTGTCAATGAGCTCAAGAAATACGATCCGGCGTTGTATGCGAAGCCGCGTTGGCTGGTTCTGAACAAGCTCGACATGGTGCCGCTGGAGCAGCGTGCGGCGCTGGTCAAGGACTTCGTCAAACGCCTCCGATTCAAGGGCCCGGTATTTGAGATTTCCGCGCTGACACGCGAGGGCTGCGAGTCGCTGGTGAAGACCGTCTACCAGCATGTGAAGGCGCAACAGAAAGCGGAACAGACGCCCGAAGCAGTGGACCCGCGTTTTGCACCTGATTCAGAATAACCCGTAAAGGCTGTCTATCTCATGGCAGGCAGTGCATCAATGCCCCTCGTTGCAAGTCAAAATGACTATTGAAAGTACTTCGCTGGTGTTGCGTGATGCCAGGCGTATCGTCATCAAGGTGGGTTCCAGCCTGGTGACCAATGAGGGCCGTGGTCTGGACGAGGCGGCGATTGGCGAATGGTGCCGCCAGATGTCCCTGCTGGTGCAAGGCGGTCGTGAAGTCATCATGGTCTCCAGCGGCGCCATTGCCGAGGGCATGAAGCGCCTGGGCTGGAGCAGCCGGCCGCATGAGATCCATGAGTTGCAGGCGGCAGCGGCGGTCGGTCAGATGGGCCTGGCCCAGATGTACGAGACCAAGCTGCGTGAGAATGGCCTGCGCAGCGCCCAGGTGCTGCTGACGCATGCCGACCTGGCCGATCGCGAGCGCTACCTGAATGCGCGCTCCACGCTGCTGACCTTGCTCAAGCTGGGCGTGGTGCCAGTCATCAACGAGAACGACACGGTGGTCACCGAGGAAATCAAGTTCGGCGACAACGATACGCTCAGTGCGCTGGTGGCGAATCTGGTGGAGGCTGATGCCTTGGTCATTCTGACCGACCAGAAAGGGCTTTACAGCGCCGATCCGCGCAAACAGCCGACGGCGCATTTTGTGCATAGCGCCAAGGCCGGCGATCCGGCGCTGGAAGCCATGGCGGGTGGGGCCGGGTCGAGTATTGGACGGGGCGGCATGCTCACCAAGATACTGGCGGCCAAACGGGCAGCCGGCTCCGGCGCCTCGACCGTGATTGCCTGGGGGCGCGAGCCGGACGCCTTGCTGCGACTGAGCCAGGGTGAGACTATCGGTACCCTGCTGGTGGCACAGACGCAAAAGACGCAGGCGCGCAAACAGTGGATTGCCGACCATCTTCAGCTGCGCGGCTCGGTGACGCTGGATGCTGGCGCGGTTGCGAAGTTGCGCGAAGAGGGCAAAAGTCTGCTGCCGATCGGCATGACCGCCGTGGATGGTGATTTTTCGCGCGGAGATGTGATCGCCATCCGGGACGCCGCCGGGGTCGAAATGGCGCGCGGCCTGGCCAACTACGCCAGCGCCGAGGCGCGCCTGATTTGCCGCAAGCCGTCCAGCGAATTTGAAAAACTGCTGGGCTATACCGCAGAGCCCGAAATGGTGCATCGGGACAATTTGGTACTTACCCGCTGACGCGGGCAAGCCCTATTTCAAACCTCACGCGTGGGCCCGGGGCCCTGTGGGCGATCCCCCGCGGCTGGACTGGGGTCGAAGCTGCCGCCGGGCGGCAATTCAAAATTGACGCCCGGAGAGCCCTCCGGCTCCGCCTCCAGGTCTTGTTCGTGGGGTCGCATGCCTTGCCGCAAAAAGCGGTTTCGGTACTCGTTGCGCGGCAGATGGCGGGCCAACTCGGTCAAGGCCATTTCGTAAACGCCACGTTTGAACTCGACGACGACGTCCAGCGGCACCCAGTAATCGTTCCAGCGCCAGGCATCGAACTCCGGGTGGTCGGTGGCACGCAGGTTCAAATCCCAATCGTTGCCCAGCAACTGAAGCAGGAACCAGATTTGCTTCTGACCTTTGTAATGGCCGCGTGCGTCGCGGCGAATGTATCGGTCTGGCACCTCGTAGCGCAACCAATCCCGGGTGCGGGCCAAGATCCGAATATGCTCACGATGGAGCCCCACTTCCTCGTGCAGTTCACGAACCATGGCTTGTTCGGGGGTTTCCCCTCGATCAATGCCACCCTGCGGAAACTGCCAGGAGTGCGTACGTATTCGCTTGCCCCAGAACACCTGATTTTTCTGGTTGAGCAGGATGATGCCGACATTGGGCCGAAAGCCGTCCCGGTCAAGCATAATCAAACCCCAATTTTTTAAACTGCGTCCATTATGCACAGCATGCGCTGCGCAGCAAGAGGCGTAGCCCTTTGTTTTTCTCAGAGCCCTGCCATGAAAGCTTCACAATTCTTCATTTCCACCCTCAAAGAAGCCCCGGCCGACGCGGAGGTGGTCAGTCACAAGCTGATGATGCGTGCCGGCATGATCAAAAAACTCGGCGCCGGTATCTACACCCTCATGCCCCTGGGTTTGCGCGTGGTGCGCAAGGTAGAGGCGATCGTGCGCGAGGAAATGAATCGCGCCGGCGCGGTGGAACTGAGCATGCCGGTGGTGCAACCGGCCGAGCTTTGGCAGGAGACCGGGCGTTTCGAGACCAACGGTCCCGAGTTGTTACGCCTGAAGGACCGCCATGATCGTGATTTTGTGATTCAACCGACGAGCGAAGAAGTGGTGACCGACATTGCGCGCCAGGAAATCAGGAGTTACAAACAGTTGCCAAGGAATTTCTACCAGATTCAGACCAAATTCCGCGACGAGCGCCGTCCCAGGTTTGGTCTGATGCGCGGGCGTGAATTCATCATGAAGGATGCCTACAGTTTTGACCGTGATCTGGACGCGGCGAAGGCAAGCTATCAGGTGATGGCCGCTGCCTACCGCCGCATATTTGACCGTTTTGGCTTGCGCTACCGGGCGGTGGCCGCCGACAGTGGTGCCATCGGCGGCGACGTCAGCGAGGAGTTCCAGGTGATTGCGGCGACCGGGGAGGACGCCATTGTGTACTGCCCGGCCAGCGATTACGCCGCCAACATGGAAAAGGCCCAGGCCCTGGCCCCCAGCGGTCCTCGGCAGATGCCGACTCAGGCCATGATGAAAACCGCGACGCCCGGCAAAAGCACTTGTCAGGAGGTTGCAGAACTGCTGGGCTTGCCGCTGCAAAACACCGTCAAATCGCTGGTGCTGGCGACCGACGAACTGAACGACTATGAGGAAGTCGTCAAAACCCAGGTCTGGCTGTTGCTGCTGCGCGGTGACCATGACATGAACGAGGTGAAGGTCAGCAAATTGCCGGGGCTCGATGCCGGTTTCCGTTTTGCCACCGTGGCAGAAATTGAGGATCACTTCGGCTGTCAGCCCGGCTACCTGGGCCCCGTTGGATTGAAAAAACCGGTTCAGATCGTGGTCGACCGCGAGGTGGCGGTCATGCATGACTGGATTTGCGGTGCCAATGAGGCGGATTACCACCTTACCGGTGTCAATTGGGGTCGCGATCTGCCGCAGCCCGATTTGGTGGCGGACTTGCGCAACGTGGTGGAAGGCGATCTTTCGCCGGATGGCAGGGGCCCGCTGGCGATTGAGCGAGGCATCGAAATCGGTCACATTTTTGTGCTTGGCACCAAGTACAGCCAACCCATGAACGCCACCTTCCTGGACGTCAATGGCAAGCCCCAGTTCATGGAGATGGGCTGCTACGGCATCGGCATCACCCGTTTGCCAGCCGCTGCCATTGAGCAAAACCATGACCAGCGCGGCATCATCTGGCCGGACGCGTTGGCGCCTTTTACGGTGGTGTTGTGTCCCATCACCCCGGAGCGCTTCCCTGCCGTCAAGGCGGCCGCCGACAAACTCTACGACGAATTGCTGGCGGCCGGTGTCGATGTGATCCTGGATGACCGCGGCGAGCGCCCCGGCGCCATGTTTGCCGACTGGGAACTGATTGGGGTGCCGCACCGCGTCACGATTGGTGACAGGGGCCTCAAGGCCGGCGAAGTCGAGTACCAGCAGCGCCGCGACGTTGCGCCTACGGCCGTACCGGTGGCTGAAATTTTGCAGTTCGTTCAGGCCCGACTGAAGGTTTGACCTTGCCCGCCATGTTGTCGAGGAGGAATTGCCTCTTCTCGCTGCTTTCAGGGCTTGGGTCGATGGCCATCCACCGGCCTGCGGCTGCCGGGGCGCAGGTCGAGGAGCCGTTGGTGGACTCGGTGCGCTCGGCTTTGAGTTCGGCGATTTCGAACGGCGCGCCGCCGGTACCGGAGTTTTCCGATACCGAGTCGCGTCTGCGTTACTTGCGCTGGCTGGGCCGCGTGAGTGAGCACCTTAAAAAGCAAAAACCGGACTGGAACGTTCGCAGGGAATTTCTTCAGACTGTCTGGTACGAAAGTCGGCGTGCCGGTCTGGATCCGGCGCTGGTGCTGGGCCTGGTCCAGGTGGAGAGCAATTTCCGGAAATTTGCCGTGAGCAGCGCCGGCGCACGCGGTTACATGCAGGTCATGCCGTTCTGGACGCGTTTACTGGGCGACGGTGATGCCAGCAAACTATTCCACATGCAAACCAACCTGCGTTTTGGCTGCGTCATCCTGCGCCACTATCTGGACCGCGAAAAAGGTGATCTGTTTCTGGCGCTGGGCCGCTATAACGGCTCACGCGGCCAGGCGCCGTACCCCAATGCCGTGCTGGGCGCCAAAAAGAAATGGGAAACTTAAAACCTTGTGGGACAGACCAAGAATTGCGCAGCAATTTTGCTCTGTCCCCAACTTGAAACGGGATGTCGGCTGTCCACCTTGTGGGACAGACCAAGAATTGCGCAGCAATTTTTCTCTGTCCCCAACACCTCAAGCATGTTGTCATCGCGGCCCCCGATCAGGTCCGGCATGACAACTGCTGTTTCTTGCGGCTTGCTTAACTGTTTTTTGCGCCCAGTGCCTGCTGCAATTCCCCGTTTTCGTACATCTCCATCATGATGTCCGAGCCGCCGATGAACTCGCCCTTGATGTAGAGCTGGGGAATGGTGGGCCAGTTGCTGTACTGCTTGATACCGGAGCGAATTTCCTCGTCTTCGAGTACGTTCAAGGTCTTGAGCGTTTTGAGATCGACACCGCAGGCCTCCAAAATCTGGATCGCCCGGCCTGAAAAGCCGCATTGGGGGAAACTGGCGTTGCCTTTCATGAAAAGAACCACCGGGTTCGATTTAACCAGTTCGTCAATGCGTTGTTGTGTATCGGTCATGTTGAAAATCCTTTTGCGTCAAGCGGCCGATTATTTCACTTTCGGCCCGGCCTTGCTGTTACCAGGCCTGTTACGCGCAAAAAATTACTGGGCTATTTGTCGCGACAGCTCCAGGATGTGTTTCACCTGCAGCGCAATCGGGGTAGGGACCGGTTCCTGTCCGTTCAACACCGCCTGAATCCAGACTGCGGTGCTGTGCGCGTCAGGCGGCGGCAAGCCCGGTACGCTGGCCAGCGAGCCGCCCTGAGCCTCCTGTACCCTCGTGATCTGCCCGTCGGCAAATACGTCCATGGCCGGCGTGCGCCGCGGGTCGGCCACCGGCTCACCTTCGGTACCACGCAGCAGCAGGGCGCGGCCTCGTACCAGCTGCAAAGTGGCGGCCATGGCCTCGGCATATTCCGGGTGCGTGTAACTGCCAATCAGGAGTGCCGGAGCGTCGCAGGGATTCATCAGTTTGACCAGACTGTGCGCCGGGTTGCGCAGGCCCACCACCCGGCGCACCTCCAGCAGGCGTGCCAGACCGGGGCACAACAAGCCGGTGGGAACAAATTGAACCGCGCTTTGCGCCAATTTTTCAATCCTTGTCTGCGCTGGCAATCCAAGCTCCAGCAACACGTCTTGCGCGGAGACACGGGTCGACTCGGTGCTCATGCCATGCACCACCACGCTCAGGCCCTGGCGCGCCAGCAGCAGCGCCAGCAAAGGCGTGAGTACCGGCAGTTTGCGGGCACCGTTGTAGCTGGGCAGCACCACGGCAGTGCAACCATTGCCTGGAATTTTGTGCAGCCGCGCTTCGGTGGCGTCCAGAAACCCGGCCATCTCGTGCGCTGTTTCGCCCTTGATGCGCATGGCCAGGCAAAAAGCGCCGATTTCCAGGTCAGTTACCGTTCCGTCCAGCACCTGACCCAACAGATCGCCGGCCTGCTCGCGTGTCAGGGCACGTGCGCCATCCCTGCCACGTCCGATTTCCTTGATGTAGTTGCCAATGCCCATTGCCTGGATTGTCCGTGAAAGCGGATGGCTTGGGGCGGGATGGTTTACGCGCTGAGCCCTTGGCACGCTGCTGCGTTGGCAGGATTGGCGCTATCGATGCTGCCTTGCACCATGCGCCGCAGCTCAGGCATACAGGAGCCGCAGTGGGTGCCGCAACCCAAGCCGTTTTGCAGGGATGCCAGACGCATCGGGGCCGACCCAACGGATTGGCTCAGATACGCCTGAATTGCCACTTCGGTCACGTTGCAGCAAGCACACACCTGTCTGCCGCGTGACACCACCTGGACTGGCGGCTGGGCGCCAGGCAATAGCAGGGCACGGCCATAGGCCTGGGCGGGTAGCTCCTCCTGCAGCAGTGTCGTGATCCAGTACTGGGCACGGGTGTCGCCGGCCAGTAAAAAGCCTTCCAGCGTGGTATCGGTCGCCGTGCGCCGCAGCAACGCTGTGCGGCGTTGACCACGTTTCTTGTCCACATAGCGCAGCGGCAGCGGACCGTTCAGATTCAACAGGGACTCGATGTGTTCCAGCAGCGCATCGGCTGGTGCTTCGAAGCCGCTGGCGCGAAACAGCAGGCCACTGCGCTCCTGGCCCAGGGCGTCTTGCGCCGCGTGGTTGCTGAACGGCACGCAACTGGCGAAAGCAAAACGCACCATCAGCTGGCGCAGCTCATGCCGGGTTGACTGCACGAGCTCGGGGGGCAGCCAGGCGACGGCCAGCAGCGACCAGGGCAATTCCGCCTTCAAGACCTTGACGGCCGCATGCTTGAATTCGGGTTGTTTGGAATCCGGACAATAGGCCGAGGTGGTGAGGGCGTTGACCCCGGCCAGCGGCTGGCCGCTGGCGCCCAGGCCGCTCAGAAACTCCTCACCCCAATGCATGGCCATGAAAACCTGACCCGGCTCCAGGTCGGCACTGCCCTGTACCGGCAGCAGGATCGAGCCGCGCCGGCTGGTGACATGCACCAGTTCACCGTCCAGCAGCTGCTTGCGGGCCATGTCCTGCGGGTTCATCTGCAGGGCGGGCTCGCGCACATGGCCAAACAGGCGGCCCAGCGTGCCGCTGCGGCTCATGCCATGCCACTGGTCGCGCAGCCGCCCGGTGGTGAGCGAAAACGGGTAGCGCGCTTCGCGTGCTTCGGCCACCGGCTGGTAAACCGTGCTGATGAAGCGGGCTCGGCCGTCAAGGGTCGGAAAGATCGCGTCCTCATAGAGTCTGGCCTTGCCCTGGGTCTGGCCTTCCGGCAGTGGCCATTGCTGGGGCCCATGCTCCAGCATGGGGTAGGACATGCCGGTGATGTCGAGGTCGCGGCCACGGGTCGATTCGCGGTGTTCCAGCCAGATGGACTCGGCGCTTGCGTAGGGGAAGAGCGACTTCGCGACCGGCGGCAATGTCTCCAGGCGCTGTGCGAAATCGACGACGATTTGCCAGTCGTGGCGGGCTTCGCCAGGCGCCGGCACGGCGGCGCGCACGCGGCTGATGCGGCGTTCGCTGTTGGTGACCGTGCCTTCTTTTTCGCCCCAACTGGTGGCGGGTAGCAGCAGGTCGGCATAGCGGCCGGTGGCGGTGTTGGCAAAGGCTTCTTGCAGCACCACGAATTCGGCACGTTCCAGGGCGCGGCGCACGGTGGCTTGATCGGGCATGGATTGCGCAGGGTTGCTGCAGGCGATCCACAAGGCCCGGATTTCTCCGTCGGCGGCGGCCTGGAACATTTCCACGGCGGTCTTGCCGGCTTGTGCCGGCACGCTGGGCACGCCCCACAGAGCCGCCACCTCGGCGCGGTGCGCCGGGTTGTTCAGGTCGCGATGGCCCGACAGCAAATTGGCCATGCCGCCGACTTCGCGCCCCCCCATGGCATTGGGCTGGCCGGTTAGCGAAAAAGGGCCGGCACCCGGTTTGCCAATCTGTCCGGTGGCCAGGTGCAGGTTGATGAGTGCTGTGTTTTTGGCCGTGCCGCTGCTGGATTGGTTCAGGCCCTGGCAGTACAGGCTGAGCGTAGTCGTGCGCTCAGCCGCGTGACCGGATGAGACGCCGGCAAACAGGCGTGCGGCCTGCAGCAGGGCTTCTTTTGAAATGCCGCAGGTCTGGGCCACCAATTCGGGTGTGCAGTCACGCGCCAGAGTCTTGAGATCCCCAAAGCCGCTGGTGTGGGCGGCGATGAACGCGCCGTCAAGCCAGCCTTCCCACAGCATGATGTGCAGCATGCCATTGAGCAGCATCACATCGGTGCCGGGCAGGATCGGCAAAAAGAGGTCGGCGATCTCGGCGGTGTCGGTGCGGCGCGGATCGCAGACCACGATCTTGAGCGCTGGGTTGGCTTTGCGAGCCTCTTCAATGCGGCGAAACAGGACCGGATGCGCGTAGGCGGTGTTGGAGCCGATGATGAACAGCGTGGCGGCGTGCTGGATGTCGTCATAGCAGGCGGGCGGCGCGTCCATGCCCAGCGTCTGCTTGTAGCCGGCCACCGCGCTGCTCATGCACAGGCGTGAATTGCTGTCGATGTTGTTGCTGCCAATCAGTCCCTTGACCAGCTTGTTGAAGACGTAATAGTCTTCCGTCAGCAACTGGCCGGAGATGTAGAAACCGACCGCATCGGGACCATGCTCCTTGATGACTTGTGCAAAGCGCCCGGCGGCAAGATCGAGTGCGCTGTTCCAGTCTATGCGCTGCGCCGGTCCGCCCCGCTGCGCGCGCCGCAGGGGGTGCAGCAGTCGACTTTGCCGGGTCACGACGGCGCTGGCTGTCAGGTGCAGGCTGGCGCCCTTGGTGCAGAGTCGGCCGAAGTTGGCGGGATGCTCCGGGTCGCCACGAACGCCGGTGATCTGACTGTCATCGGACTCTATGATCACACCGCAGCCGACGCCGCAATAGGGGCAGGTCGATTTCGTCTCAATCACGTCCGGTCCGCCGGCCCGGCAATGGGGCGCGTCAGGTCGATGGCATGGCTGGCCAACTCTTCGGTCAGCATGAACACTTGACGATCCTCGACTTTTATCGAAAAGCGCGGTGTGCAACCTTCGTCGGGCGCATGGGCGCAGCCATCGGTCAGGCCAATGGTCCAGTTGTGCAGGGGACACGCCACGCTGGTGCCAAACACAATGCCCTGGCTCAAGGGGCCAGCTTTGTGCGGGCAGTGGTCCAGCAGGGCAAACACCTGGTCCTGCGCATTGCGAAACACCGCCACATCCAGACCTTGGCTGCGGGCGATGCGGCGCGAGCCCAGCACCGGGATGTCTTCAACCTGGCAGATTTTTTTCCATTCACTCATGCCAATAGCCTCTGGAATTGCCGTGTATCGACTGCGGCCTTGTCAAACTCAAACCAGGGATCGGGCTCGCCATCGAGCGCAAACTGCAGGCGCTCCCACAGCGCTTTGCGGCCCGCGTGATCGTCCAGGATTTTCTTCTTGACATAGTCCAGGCCGACGCGATTCACAAAGTGCACGGTGCGCTCCAGGTACCAGCCCTCCTGGCGATACAGCTCGCAAAAGGCGCCGGTGTACTCCAGCACTTGCGCAGCGGTTTTCAGTTTGGTGAAGAAGTGCGCAACTTCGGTCTTGATGCCGCCGTTGCCGGCGATGTACATCTCCCAACCACTGTCAACGCCGATGATGCCGACGTCCTTGATACCGGCTTCTGCACAGTTGCGCGGGCAGCCGCTGACCGCGAATTTCACCTTGTGCGGCGCATACATGCCGACAAAAGCGCGCTCCAGATCCTTGCCCATTTGCGTTGAATCCTGCGTTCCCATGCGACACCACTCGCTGCCGACGCAGGTCTTGACGGTGCGCAGCGCCTTGGCATAGGCGTGGCCGCTGGGCATGCCCAGATCCCGCCAGACCGCGGTCAAATCCTCCTTCTTCACGCCCAGCAAATCGATGCGCTGGCCGCCGGTGACCTTCACGGTGGGGATTTTGTACTTGTCCACCGCATCCGCAATGCGGCGCAGTTCACTGGCCGTGGTTTCGCCGCCCCACATGCGCGGGATGACCGAGTAGCTGCCGTCTTTCTGGATGTTGGCGTGGCTGCGCTCATTGATGAAGCGGCTTTGCGGATCGTCCCTGGCCTCCTTTGGCCAGGTCGAGATCAGGTAGTAGTTGATGGCCGGGCGGCAAGAGGCACAGCCGTTGGGCGTGCGCCATTCCAGGAATTGGTAGACCTCGGCAATGGTCAGCAGCTTGTGCTGCCGGATGGCGTCGCGTACCGCCTGATGACCGTGGTCAGTGCAGCCGCACAGCGCTTTGGTCTTGGGCGTGGCCGAGTAGTCGCCGCCGGCGCTGAACATCAGGATCTGTTCCACCAGTCCGGTGCAGGAACCACAGGACGCGCTGGCCTTGGTTTGCTTGCGCACCTCGTCCAGCGTGAACAAGCCTTTGTCCTTGATGGCTTTGCAGATCGTGCCTTTGGTGACGCCATTGCAGCCGCAGACCTCATCGCTGTCCGCCATGGCGGCGGCCTTGCTATGGCCCTCGTGACCGGCGTCACCGATATTGGATTCGCCAAACATCAGCTTGTCGCGGATGTCGGTGACGCTGCGGCCGTCGCGCAGCAGCTTGAAGTACCAACTGCCGTCCACCGTGTCGCCGTACAGGCAGGCGCCTACCAGTTTGTCGTCCTTGATGACCAGTTTTTTGTAGACACCGGCATAAGGGTCGCTGAGCACGATTTCTTCACTGCCGGCGTCTTCCTCGCGCCCCGATGACTCGCCCTGGAAGTTGCCGCAGGAGAACAAATCGATGCCGGTCACCTTGAGCTTGGTGGAGGTGAGAGAGCCGGCGTAGCGACCAATGCCCAACTGCGCCAGATGGTTGGCCGCCACCTTGGCCTGTTCGAACAGGGGTGCGACCAGGCCGTAGGCAATGCCGCGGTGCGCCGCGCATTCGCCGACGCTGTAGATGCGGGCATCGGTGACGGTCTGTAGCGTGTCGGTGACGACAATACCTTTGTTACAGTGCAGTCGCATGGCTTCGGCCAAAGCGGTGTTGGGGCGAATGCCCACCGCCATCACCACCAGTTCGGCGGCGACTTGAGTGCCGTCCTTGAAACGGATCGCCGTCACGCGTTGGCCGTTGTCGCCGCCACCGCCCAGCAGGTCTTGTGTTTGGGCGCCCATCAGAAACTTCAGGCCGCGCTCCTCCAGCGATTTTTGCAGCAGCTTGCCCGCCACGCTGTCGAGCTGGCGCTCCATCAGGGTCGGCATGACGTGCACCACGCTGACGCTCATGCCGCGCAGCATCAGTCCGTTGGCTGCTTCCAGGCCCAGCAGGCCACCGCCGATGACGACCGCATTTTTGTATTTGGCGGCGGCGTCGATCATGGCCTGGGTGTCGGCAATGTCGCGGTAGGCAATCACGCCTTCCAGTTCCTTGCCGGGAATCGGCAGCATGAAGGGGGTGGAACCGGTGGCCAACAACAGCCGGTCGTATCCGGCGCTGGTTTTTTCACCGGCAGCGTTCTGCGCGTGCACTATGCGCTTGACGCGGTCCACCTCGGTGACCTTCCAGCCCGCGTGCAAGGTAATGTGGTGCTGGCTGTACCAGTCCCATGCGTTGAGCACGATCTGATCCATCGTCTGCTCGCCGGCCAGCACCGGTGACAACAAAATGCGGTTGTAGTTGGGGTGCGGCTCGGCGCCGAAGACGGTGATGTCGTACAGCTCGGGTGCCAGTTTCAGCAACTCCTCCAGCGTGCGCACACCGGCCATGCCGTTGCCGACCATCACCAGCTTCATTCGGGTCTTGGGTTCTAAGCGGGTGTCCATGGGGGCTCCTAAATGCATCCAATTAGTTGAGGACAGAGCTTGTTCACTGCGTGTAACGGCGGTCTGTCCCGCAATGTCTCAGGCGATCTTTTCCACATGGGCCTGGCGCGTGTACAGGAAGTCAATCACCGCTTTGCGGTAATGCAGGTACTGCGTGCTCTCGGCCAGTTCGACCCGGTTGCGCGGACGCGGCAAAGCCACGCTGAGAACCTCGCCGATGGTGGCGGACGGCCCGTTGCTCAGCATCACAATCCGGTCGGACAGCAGCACCGCTTCGTCGACATCGTGCGTCACCATCACGACCGTGCTGCGTGTCTTGGCAACGATCTGCAGCAGCTCGTCCTGCAGCTTGGCGCGGGTCAGCGCGTCCAGCGCGCCAAAGGGCTCGTCCATCAGCAACACCTTGGGTTCCATGGCCAGGGCGCGGGCAATACCGACGCGCTGCTTCATGCCGCCTGAAATTTCGCCTGGACGTTTTTGCGCGGCAGCGGTCAGGCCTACCAGTGCCAGGGCCGCATCCGTGCGGGATTTGAGCTGCCCCTTGTTCTCGGACTCCGCGCCAGTCGTCTTGTTGGCGGCGCCAAAGACCCGCTCGACGCCCAGGTAAACATTTTCAAAACAGGTCAGCCAGGGCAACAGAGAATGATTCTGGAACACCACCGCCCGCTCCGGCCCGGGACCGGCGATTTCACGGTTGGCGCAAAGCAGGTGGCCTTGCGTCGGCAGCGTCAATCCGGCAATCAGGTTCAGCAGCGTGGACTTGCCGCAGCCCGAGTGGCCGATGAGGGCCACAAACTCGCCTTTGGCGACCGTCAGGTTGATGTTTTGCAGCGCGCAGAACGGACCTTTGCGGGTCCGAAATGTTTGCTCGACGCCTGAGATTTCGATGTATTTTTGCATGAGATGTTCTCAGTCAGTTGAGGACAGGGCTGAAGGCACGTCCCGCAATTTCTATTCAGTTGAGGACAGAGCAAAGTTCACTGCGTGTAACTCTTGGTCTGTCCCGCAAGTTCTAAATGGTTGGGGACAGAGCAAAATTTCACTGCGTGTAAATTCTTGGTCCGTCCCGCAAAGTCTCAGGTTTTCACCTCTTCAAACGTGAATGCGGTGGCAATCCTGATCAGCGCGTATTCCAGAATCAGCCCGACGACGCCAATCACGAAAATGGCGATGATGATGTTCTTGACGTTCAGGTTGTTCCACTCGTCCCAGACCCAAAAACCGATGCCGACACCGCCGGTGAGCATCTCGGCCGCCACGATCACCAGCCACGCGGTGCCCACCGCGAGCCGCACGCCGGTCAACATATAGGGCAGCACCGAGGGGAAAAGGATCTTGGTGAAGATCTTCCATTCGCTCAGATTGAGCACCCGCGCCACATTCATGTAGTCCTGCGGCACCCGCTGCACACCGACCGCGGTGTTGATGATCATGGGCCAGATCGAGCAGATGAAGATGGTCCAGATGGCGGCCGGGTTGGCGCCCTTGAACACCAACAGGCCGATCGGCAACCAGGCCAGTGGCGACACCGGACGCAGCAGGCTGATCAGTGGGTTGAACATGCGACTCAAAAATTCGAAACGCCCGATCATGAAACCAGCCGGGAGGCCCACCGCGGCCGCCAGCCCAAAGCCAATCGCGACGCGTTCCAGGGACATCAGGATGTTCCATCCAACCCCTTGGTCGTTGGGTCCCTTGCGATAGAACGGGTCAGAGAAGATGACGATCGCCTGTTTGAAGGTTTCGTTTGGCGAAGGGATGCTGCTGGCCGTTGAGATGGATATCAAAGCCCACACGCCAATCAGCAGCCCCAAGCCGAAAACCGGCGGTAGAACCACCAACCAGAAGGCGCGCCAGTCGAAGGGAATAGCCGGGCTGGAAACTGCGCTAACCACGGTGTGATCCTCAAGCGTGGATTTTGAAACTGTCGGCGTACTTTTTCGGGTCCTTGCCGTCCCATGCCACGCCGTCCATCAGCCTGGAACTGCGCATCGCTTCTTTGGGTAGCGGCGTGTTGCTGGCGGTCGCAGCCTGCTTGTAGATATCGATTTGGTTGATCTGTTTGGCGATCGCCAGGTAGTCGGGGTGCTCCTTGAGCAGGCCCCAGCGCTTGTGTTGTGTCAGAAACCACATGCCGTCGGACAGGTAGGGGAAGTTGACCAGGCCGTCGTTGAAAAACTTCATGTGGTTGGGGTCGTCCCAGGTCTTGCCCATGCCGTTCTGGTAGCGCCCCAGAATGCGCTGGTTGATGGCGTCGACGCTGGTGTTGACGTAGCTCTTCTCGGCAATCGTCTCGGCCATTTTGTTTTTGTTCTGCAGACCGGCGTCTATCCATTTGCCGGCTTCCAGAATGGCAGCGGTTACGGCGCGCGCCGTGTTGGGATACTTCTTGACAAAGTCGCCCGTCGTACCCAGCACTTTTTCCGGGTGATCTTTCCAGATGTCCTGTGTGGTGCTGGCGGTGACGCCAATGCCGTCGATGATGGCGCGGTGGTTCCAGGGCTCGCCGACGCAGAAGCCGTCCATGTTGCCGACACGCATATTGGCCACCATCTGGGGCGGCGGCACGGTGATGACCTTGGCGTCCTTCATGGGGTTGATGCCGTTGGCCGCCATCCAGTAATACAGCCACATGGCGTGGGTGCCGGTGGGGAAGGTCTGGGCGAAGGTGTATTCACGCTTCTCGGAAGCCATCAACCGGGCCAGACCGGCGCCGTCTACCGCACCTTTGTCGGCCAGCTTTTTGGACAAGGTGATGGCCTGGCCGTTGTGGTTCAGGTTCATCAGCACGGCCATGTCTTTTTTGGCTCCCCCCAGGCCCAGATGCACGCCATAGATCAGGCCATACAGCACGTGGGCAAAGTCGAGTTCGCCGGTCATCAATTTGTCGCGCACGCCGGCCCAACTGGCTTCCTTGGTCGGGATGATCCTGACGCCGTATTTCTTGTCTATGCCCAGAACGGAGGCCATCACCACGCTGGCGCAGTCGGTTAGCGGAATGAAACCGATCTTGACTTCGGTTTTTTCCGGGGCGTCGGAGCCTGCGGCGTAGACCGCGGCGCGCAGGGCGGGATTGACGCCGATGGCGCCGACGGCGGCGCTTTGCATGACAGCGCGGCGGCTGAAGCGGGCGTTAAGAAGATCGGTCATGGCACATTCCCTCAAGCTGTTGTGGTTTCAGAAAGCAAAAAAGGCGTCCGCACCGAACATTTGGCGACTCAATTGCCGCTGCCTGTGGGTGGGGACGCCTTTGTCCTGGTTTAGCCGTCTGCGCTCGCCGTTGAGAGCTTTCGGTTAAGTGACCTCCGTTGGTCTTGTCACCAGTCATGCAATCTATGTGCCAGCTTTTACGCGATTGGAATGGCCATTAATTTGGCAGACCCCTGCCAAGGACAGGCTGGGGTCTGCCTCTGCTTTTTTGATGTGCCTGACAGCTTGTCCGGGCCGGCACCAATTCTGTGCGCTGCACCATGTCAGGACAGCAAGTCGGCCATATCGAGCATGCGCTGCGCCACTTCGGCCAGTTTCAGTCCCTTGTCCATGGCGGCCTTGCGCAGCTTGTTGAAGGCGTCCGGCTCGCTCAGGCCCTGGCGTTGCATCAGCAGGCCTTTGGCCCGGTCGATGACTTTGCGGTCCTGCAGTTCGGTCTTGGTGGCGGCCAGTTCCTGGCGCAGCAACTCCTCATGCTGGAAGCGGGCCATGGCCACGTCCAGAATCGGCCGGATGCGCTCGGCCGAGAGCCCGGCCACGATGTAGGCCGATACGCCGGCGGCCACCGCGTCTCTTACGTGGCGGGTATCACTGTCGTTGGTGAACATGACGATAGCGCGGCGGGCGTCGCGTGTTGCCATCACGACGTGCTCCAGCGCGTCGCGGGCCTCGCTTTCGGCATCCACGATGATCAAGTCAGGCTGCAACTGCGCGATCCGTTCGGTCAGGAATACGTCGGCCGGCAAAGTGGCCACCAGGTTGAAACCGTTTTCCAGCAGACCAATGCGCAGGCTGCGCGAGCGCTGCGCCTGGCTGATGGCGTAGTCATCGCTCTGGTCTTCTACTGCCAGATTGGGGGCGACGACGACGATTCGCAGGGCTTCATTCATGGTCATAGTTCCGCAAGAATCGAGCCAGTGGCGGGCCGGCTTCGGACCGGGTACCGGTTCGTGGGAGCAGGCATCCCCTAAACTCAAGCTCATGGCGAAAAACTTGCAAGTGTTGGGGATCGAGTCCTCGTGTGACGAAACCGGTGTCGCTCTGGTCGAGGTACGGGGCAGCGAACTGCCGCTGCTGCTGGCAGATGCCCTGCACAGCCAGATCGAGATGCATCAGGCGTACGGCGGTGTGGTGCCCGAGCTGGCCAGCCGCGACCACATTCGCCGGGTCTTGCCCCTGACGGAACAGGTATTGCTGAAGTCGCAGCGAACACTGGCGGACATCGACGTGGTGGCTTTTACGCGCGGTCCGGGTCTGGCCGGCGCTTTGCTGGTGGGCGCCGGGGTGGCGTGCGCGCTGGCTGCCGCGCTGAAAAAACCGGTGCTGGGCGTGCACCACCTTGAAGGCCATTTGCTGTCGCCGTTCCTGAGTGCCGACCCGCCTGAATTCCCCTTCGTGGCGCTGCTGGTGTCGGGGGGACACACACAATTGATGCGGGTCGATGGGGTGGCGCGCTACACGCTGCTGGGCGAGACGATTGATGACGCCGCCGGCGAAGCGTTCGACAAGTCGGCCAAACTGCTGGGCTTGGGCTATCCGGGGGGACCGGCCTTGTCACGCCTGGCGCAGGACGGTGACCCAGCAGCGTTCAAGCTGCCGCGCCCCCTGCTTAACAGCGGTAACCTTGATTTTTCCTTTGCCGGTTTGAAAACAGCAGTGATGGTGCAGGCCAAAAAGTTGGCGCTTGCGCAGGGCTGTGCCGTTGCGGCTTTGCCTGCCGCCGTGCTGGCCGATCTGGCGGCATCGACTCAAGCCGCGATTGTGGAGGTACTGGTGAAGAAGGCGCTGACGGCGCTGCTTCAAACCGGCTTGACGCGGTTGGTGGTGGCGGGTGGTGTCGGCGCCAACGGACAACTGCGCCAGCAGCTCAATAGCGAGTGTGCCAGACGTCAGTTGCGAGTGCATTACCCGGAGCTGCACTTGTGTACCGACAACGGAGCCATGATTGCCATGGCCGCCGCCATGCGCCTGCAGTCGGGACAACAAGCGGCCAGCGCGGTGTACGCCTTCGATGTCAAGCCGCGCTGGCCGCTGGATTTGCTGTAGAAGAATCAGTTGATGGTCAACTCGGTGGCGCGGCTGATCGGGACCAGTTTGCCGAGCTTGAGAGTGAGCACACCATTCTCCAATTTGGCCTCGCTGCCGGCGGCATCAATGTCCTGCGGCAGTTCGTACGCTTGTTTGTACTGGCGCGGCGCGCCTTCCTTGCTTTCAATGCGGACGATGCTGCCCTCAATACCAATGCTCAACTGGTCCTTGGCAACGCCGGGTACATCGAATGTCAGTGTGTAGGATTTCTCGTCCTGTTCCAGGGCGCAGGATTTTTGCTGGCTGGCCAGTCGGGTTTCTTCCAGGAAGCGTTCCAGCGAGCGGCCGGCGGGTGAATTGAATTGACGGCGGAAGCTGGCCGGGGCGGTAGTGGCAAAAAACATGGGTAACTCCTTGTAAACTGCGCGGCGTTCAACACGAACCGCCGCTTGTCTCGAATCTGCGAATGAAGCGGCGTTATTCAAGAGAAATTTCAATATGTTTATTCTTTTTCGCCGGGTCTTGAAATCGCTGGCGATGGCGCTATGTGCATCGACCCTGGTGCATGCCCAACCCGCACCGGCGCCCCTCAAGATTGCCATGATCGAGAGCTTGAGCGGTCCGTTTGCCAACACCGGGGAGGCGGTGTTTCGCAACCTGAGCTGGGCCGTGGAGCGCGTCAATGCTCGCGGTGGCGTGAAGCTTGCAGGGTCCGGCGGCGTGGCCGGCAACCACCCCTTGCTGCTGCAGCGCTACGACAGCAAAGGCCAGAACGAGGAAGCCTTGTCGGCCCTCAAGTCGGCGATCGACGAGGGCGCCCAATTTGTCATGCAGGGCAATTCGTCGGCCACCGCGGCGGCCCTGATTGATGCCATCAACAAGCACAACGAGCGCGAGCCAGACAAGCGCGTTTTGTTCTTGAACTACTCTGCGGTCGATCCGATTCTGACCAACGAAAAATGCAGCTTCTGGCACTTCCGTTTTGATGCCCATGCCGACATGCGCATGAGCGCTCTGATGGAAGTCCTGAAAGAGGATAAGGACCTCAAAAGCGTTTACCTCATCGGGCAGGACTACAGCTTTGGCCAGGCGGTAGCACGTGAAGCCAGGCGCCAATTGGGGGTGTTGCGACCCGACGTGCAGATCGTCGGCGAGGAGTTGCACGCCATGGGTCGGGTCAAGGATTTTTTGCCGTATGCCGCCAAGATCAAGGCCAGTGGCGCGCAAGCCGTCATCACGGGCAATTTTGGCAACGATTTGACGCTGCTGGTGAAGGCCGCGAAAGAAGTCGGCTTTGCCGGAAAGTTCTACACTTTCTACGGCAATGCGCTGGGAGCGCCAGCGGCAATGGGTGACGCCGGCATTGGCAAGGTGGTGGCGGTGGCGGACTGGTTGCCCAATGTGCAGAACGAGCAGAGCGAAGCCTTCTATCAATCCTTTCGTCAGCGCTTCCCCAAGCCGACCGACGACTACGTTCACATGCGCATGCATTTGATGGTGGAGTCCCTGGTGCAGGCGATGGAGAAGGCGGGGACTGCCAATCCGACGGCCATTGCCAGACAACTGGAGGGAGCACGTATCAGCTTCGCGTCGCAGAGCGGAGTGATGCGGGCGTCCGACCATCAGTTCCAGCAGCCGTTGGTGGTTGGGTTGATGGACCGGCAGGGCACCGCCGGTGTCAAGTTTGACGTCGAAGGTTCCGGCTACGGCTTTCGGGTCATCAAGACAGTGACTGCTGCCAATGCCGAGCAGCCGACCCGTTGCAAAATGCAGCGTCCCGTGCCGTAATCAAATCCCAACCCGAGGCCGCCATGCGCCAAGTCATCCAGAACCTTGAAGAGTCCAGAATCCGCGAAGTCGCCAACGCCGGCATGGGGCGCAGCGATGTGCTGGCCTTCTGGTTTGGTGAGAGCGATGAGGTCACGCCCGACTTCATTCGGCAAGCGGCCATCGAGTCGCTGCAGCGTGGCGAGACCTTTTATTCGCATAACCTGGGGCTGCCGGAATTGCGCCAGGAGATCTCGAATTACATGAGTGCGCGCCACGGCGCGATTGGTGTCGATCGCCTGGCGGTGACCAGTGGCGGTGTCAGCGCATTGATGCTGGCGGTACAGCAGTTGGTGGATGCTGGCGATGAAGTGGTGGCCGTGACCCCGGTCTGGCCCAATCTGACGGCGCAACCGACCATCATGGGCGCTCGCGTCAAGTGCGTGTCGCTGGTACCGGTGGCTGGCGCGTGGACGCTGGACATCGACGCCCTGCTGGCGGCCGTTACGTCGTCCACCAAGCTGCTGATCATCAACGCCCCGAACAATCCGACCGGCTGGACGCTGGCACGCGAAGAGCAGCAGCGCATCCTGGACCATTGCCGCGCTACCGGTACCTGGATCCTGGCCGATGAAGTCTACGAGCGGCTTTATTACGAGCCCAGTTTGAACGCTTGCGCGCCCAGTTTCCTGGATCTCGCCAGGCCCGCTGATCGCCTGGTGGTGGTGCACAGTTTTTCCAAGAGTTTTCTCATGACCGGCTGGCGGCTCGGCTGGCTGGTGATGCCCCCGGTGATGACGCACCACATGGGCAAGCTGATTGAATTCAACACCTCTTGCGCCAGTGTTTTCACGCAGCGCGCTGGCATCGTTGCCTTGCAGCGCAGCGACGAAGTGACGCCCCAGGTGGTGGAGCACCTGAAGGCCTGCCGCGACACCTTGATTCCCTTGCTGCAGGCGATTGCGGGCCTGCAAGTGGCCGTGCCGCGCGGCGGCATGTACGCTTTTTTCAAGTTGCCGGGCTTTGACGATTCACTCGCCACCGCCAAGCGACTGGTGGTTGAGGCCGGGCTTGGCTTGGCGCCAGGGGATGCGTTCGCACCGGAGGCGCGCGGCTGGCTGCGCTGGTGCTTTGCTTCAAAGGACACGCAGCGACTGGTGTTGGGGGTGGAACGGCTGCGGGACTGGCTAGCCTGAATATTTCACGCAAATGAGTCGGCAGTCCCGCCCGAAGGCGCGTTGTCATTGGTATTCGACGCCAAACAACAACTGGGACCGCCAATGCCAAACTGTACCGAAGAATTTGAAACAAGCAAGATTGAATTTGGCCACCTTGGCCGACGAGTCGTGGAGGGCTGTTTTGACGGTGGCAGCATGACCAGTGACGCCGGGGTGATGTTGCTGGGGGCCACCGACCGCAAGCTTGGTCTGATGCAGGCGGCAGCGCACTGCATCGCCGATCCGCGCAGCCCCCTTCTGACCAAACACCGCGTTGTCGACATGCTGCGCCAGCGTGTCTATGGCCTGGCTCTTGGATGGGAAGACTTGAACGACCACGGCGCGCTGCGCCAAGACGTGGCGATGCAAACGGCAGTGGGTGTTGATCGCGAGGTGGCCAGCGCCCCCACCCTGTGTCGTCTGGAGAAATGGGCTGATCGAGCAACGGCTTGGCGGTTGCACCAAGTGCTGGTCGAGCAATTCATTGCCGGTTTCAAAACTGCACCCGAGGAACTGGTGCTCGACTTTGACGCCACCGACAACCCGCTGTACGGACAGCAGGAGGGCCGCTTCTTTCACGGCTACTACGATTCCTACTGCTATTTGCCGCTGTACGTGTTCTGCGGTCAACAGTTGCTGTGCGCCTACCTGCGCCCGAGCCGCATCGATGGTGCCAAGCATTCGGCAGCGATTCTGAAGTTGCTGGTCAAACGCTTGCGCCAAAGCTGGCCCCAAGTGCGCATCGTCTTTCGTGGTGACTCAGGCTTTTGCCGTCAGCGCATCATCAACTACTGCGAGCGTGCCGGTGTGAACTACATCATTGGTCTGGCTCGCAACCCACGCCTACAGAGCATCACCGAATTCCTGGAACTGGCCATGCGGCAGGAGTTTGTCGCCACCGGATGCAAGCAGCGCGAGGTCGGTGAGTTTGTCTATGCCGCACAGAGTTGGAGCAAAGAACGCCGGGTGATCACAAGGCTGGAGTATGGCGAACAAGGCAACAACCCGCGCTACGTGGTGACCAACCTGACGGGTCAACCACAGACACTCTACGACGATCTGTACTGCCAGCGCGGCGAGGCCGAGAACCGGATCAAGGAAGCTCAGGTCGGCTTATTTGCCACACGCACGAGTTGCCAGCATTTCCAAAGTAATCAGCTACGCATGTTGCTGGCAGCATTGGGCTACGTGTTGATCGAACGCCTACGTGCGCTGGCGCTACAGGGAACGGCATTGGCCACAGCCCAGGTCGATACGCTGCGCATCAAGCTGCTCAAGCTCGCTGCGGTGGTCACGCGCAACACGCGGCGCATTCGCCTGTATCTGGCCTCCAACTGGCCCAGCGCCGCCATCTTTGCACACGCCATGAAGGCGCTGCGCTCACCGTAAATCCCATACAGTGCCTGGCCCGCACGATGACGCCAAGAAGGCCCGCAACCCAAGTCGGGGTGGGGGCAACTGCGTCCCAACCGGCTCGACTGCCAACAAATCACAACTCCAAGTCTGCAAAACGTTCACTTCAGACCTGTCCAGCACCGGAATCAACCCAAATCGGACCGTACAGTGGTGTTGCATGAAATATGCGGGCTAGCGAAACAACCGGCGCCGGGGAAGGGTTAAACCAGGGATGCCGCCGAACCGGCTCCGCCGGGCGGCTGGCATCGCCCCTGGTCGGGGGTGACTAGGGCCTGTTCACCCTATTTTTGCGAGTGCGAACGCGATGAAAAATGCGCCAATCAAGGCGCGTGACAACGGCAAGGCCGGGGCCTTGCCTAGGAGCGCAACGCCGAGGGGCACTTTTTTCATCCCGTTCCCTGCGGGTTGTGGCCAAAAAAACCATGCGCGGCATTGCAAAGCCTTGCCGGGGGCCAACCCCGGCGGCGTTTTGCGCTTTGCGCATGGCTTTTTTGACTCGCAACGCATCTCGTAAAAATAGTGTGAACAGGCCCTAAGCGACACGAAGTGCGCGTAGCCTGGGGTCGAGCTATAATCTCATGGCTTTGCACATCGCACAAGCGCACGTCAGGGGCAGTTCCAGCGCCTGACGCAAGTTCATCTACACAGGAAAATGAAATGATCGCATCCAGTATCAAAGCCGCTGTCGTGAAAGACAACGCACGCCAGCCCGGCGACACCGGCAGCCCTGAAGTGCAGGTAGCACTCCTGACTGCCCGTATCAACGAACTCACCCCGCACTTCAAGACTCACGCCAAGGACCACCATGGTCGCCGTGGTTTGTTGCGCATGGTGAGCCGCCGTCGCAAACTGCTGGATTACCTGAAATCCAAGGACGCCGACCGTTACACCGCGCTGATCACCAAACTGGGTCTGCGCAAGTAAGCGTCGTTTGAATGATGAACGCCTGAGTTAGGTTACTAGCTCAGGCGTTTTTTACTTCGGAGCAGGCAAAAACGGAGCGAAGCTGTGTCATTCCAGAGTAATTCAGACCGAATTTCTCTGGAATGGCATCGTGTTCTGTGATGCCGAGTCCGGGCTCGGGCGAGGTGGCCTGCACTTCCCAATTTGACCAGGAGAAAAGAATGAGCATATTTAACAAAGTTAGTAAGACCTTCCAATGGGGCCAGAACACCGTCACCATGGAAACCGGTGAAATCGCCCGTCAAGCCAGCGGCGCCGTGCTGCTGGACATGGACGGTACCGTGGTGTTGGCCACCGTCGTCGCCAAGACCGAAGGCAAGGCCGGCCAGGATTTCTTCCCCTTGACCGTGGACTATCTGGAGAAGACCTATGCCGCCGGCAAGATCCCCGGCAGTTTCTTCAAGCGCGAGGGTCGTCCCAGCGAGTTTGAAACGCTGACCAGCCGCTTGATCGACCGTCCGATCCGTCCGCTGTTTCCCGAAGGGTTCTTCAATGAAGTGCATGTGGTGATCCACACGCTGTCCTTGAACCCGGAGGTTGATGCCGACATTGCCGCCATGATTGCCACCAGCGCTGCCCTGTCGGTCAGCGGTGTTCCGTTCAGCGGCCCGATCGGTGCCGCCCGCGTCGGTTACATCAACGGTGAATACGTGCTCAACCCGGGCCAGACCGCGCGCAAGGATTCCGTCATGGACCTGGTGGTGGCCGGTACCGAGGCCGCCGTCCTGATGGTGGAATCCGAAGCCAAGCAACTGAGCGAAGAGATCATGCTGGGCGCCGTGGTGTTTGGTCATGAGCAGGGCAACATTGCCATCAACGCGATTCACGAACTGGTGCGTGATGCCGGCAAGCCGGCGTGGGACTGGAAAGCACCCGCCAAGGACCAGGAATTGATCGCCAGGGTCGGTGCGCTGGCCAAGGACAGACTGGTGGCCGCTTACCAGATTCGCAACAAGCAGGCCCGTACCCGCGCCTGCCGTGAGGCCTACGCGGTCGTGATGGCTGACCTGAAAACGGACGGTGTCGAGTTTGACAGCGTCAAGGTGGAAGGCATGCTGTTTGACATCGAAGCACATATCGTGCGCAGCCAGATTCTGGCCGGCGAGCCGCGCATTGATGGCCGCGATACGCGCACCGTGCGTCCGATTGAAATCCGCAACAGCGTGCTGCCGCGGACCCACGGTTCAGCCCTGTTCACGCGTGGCGAAACCCAGGCTCTGGTGGTCACCACGCTGGGCACCGAGCGCGATGCGCAGCGCATCGACGCCTTGTCTGGCGAGTATGAAGACCGTTTCCTGCTGCACTACAACATGCCTCCGTTCGCCACCGGTGAAACCGGGCGTGTCGGTACCCCCAAGCGTCGCGAGATCGGCCACGGCCGGCTTGCCAAGCGGGCGCTGGTGGCGGTATTGCCCAACAAGGAAGACTTCCCCTACACCATGCGCGTGGTCTCGGAAATCACCGAATCGAATGGTTCTTCTTCCATGGCTTCGGTGTGCGGTGGCTGCCTGTCCCTGATGGATGCCGGCGTACCGATCAAGGCGCACGTGGCGGGCATCGCCATGGGCCTGATCAAGGAAGAGAACCGCTTCGCCGTTTTGACCGACATCCTGGGTGACGAAGACCACCTGGGCGACATGGACTTCAAGGTGGCAGGTACCACCAACGGTATTACGGCGCTGCAGATGGACATCAAGATCCAGGGCATCACCAAGGAAATCATGCAGGTTGCGCTGGCCCAGGCCAAGGAAGCCCGCATGCACATCCTGGGCAAGATGCAGGAAGCGATGGCCGAGGCGAAGACCGAAGTGTCCAACTTCGCACCGCGTCTGTTCACCATGAAGATCAATCCGGAGAAGATCCGTGACGTGATCGGCAAGGGCGGCGCCGTCATCCGCGCGCTGACCGAGGAAACCGGTACCCAGATCAACATCGAGGAAGACGGCACCATCACCATCGCCTCGGCCGATCCGGCCAAGGCCGAGGAAGCCAAGCGTCGCATCGAGCAGATCACGGCGGAAGTCGAGATCGGCAAGATCTACGAAGGCCCGATCACCAAGATTCTGGACTTTGGCGCTTTGGTCAATCTGCTGCCAGGCAAGGATGGCCTGCTGCATATCAGCCAGATCGCGCACGAACGTGTCGAGAAGGTGTCCGACTACCTGACCGAAGGCCAGATCGTCAAGGTCAAGGTGATGGAGACCGACGAGAAGGGCCGCATCAAGCTGTCGATGAAGGTCTTGCTGGATCGTCCGACCCAAAACGGCCCCGATAACCACGCTTGAATACCGCGTGCGGGCAGTCGTTTGAATCGACCATGAAAGCTATTGAGATCACGGCTTTTGGCGCACCTGACGTGCTGCGTCTGGGTGAGCGGCCGATGCCGGTGCCGGGCACTGGTGAGTTGCTGATTCGCGTGTCGGCCAGTGGGGTCAATCGCCCTGATGTCCTGCAACGCACCGGCAACTACCCGGTGCCACCCGGGGCCTCGGATATTCCGGGCCTGGAAGTCGCTGGCGTGATAGCGCAGGGCGATGCGCAGGAACTGGCAGGTGCGGGCTTCAGGCTCGGTGATCGGGTTTGTGCACTGGTTGCTGGCGGCGGCTACGCTGAATTTTGCGTGGCACCAGTGGCCCAGTGTCTGCCCGTGCCCAAGGGTTTGAGCGATGTCGAGGCGGCGTCTTTGCCGGAAACTTTTTTCACCGTCTGGAGCAATGTGTTTGACCGGGCGCGTTTGCAAAAAGGCGAAACCCTGTTGGTTCAGGGCGGCTCCAGCGGCATTGGCGTGACTGCCATCCAGTTGGCCAAGGCCATGGGCGCACAAGTCATAGCGACTGCCGGCAGTGACGAGAAATGCGCGGCCTGTCTGGCCCTGGGTGCCGACCATGCGATCAACTACCGGACGCAGGATTTTCAGGTCGAGATCAAGCGCTTGACCTTGGGTCAGGGCGTCAATGTCATTCTCGACATGGTGGCCGGCAGCTATGTGGCCAAAGAGGTCGAGTGCCTGAGTGAAGATGGCCGCTTGGTCATTATTGCGGTGCAGGGCGGGGTCAAGAGTGAAATCAATGCCGGTTTGGTGCTGCGTCGGCGTTTGACGGTGACCGGATCGACGCTGCGGCCGAGGCCTGTTGCGTTCAAGGCGGCGATTGCGCAAGCCTGTCTGAAAAATGTCTGGCCCCTGATCGAGTGCGGCGCTGTCAAGCCGGTGATTCACAGTACGTTTGCGGCGTGCGACGCGGCCAAAGCGCATGCTTTGATGGAGTCGAATAAGCATGTCGGAAAAATTGTTTTGACTTGGGGTGGGGCATGAAAAAGAAGCTGATCGCAGGTAACTGGAAGATGAATGGCGGCCTGGCTGCCAATGAGACCTTGATCGAAAGTCTTTTGGCCGGACTCGGAACACCGGCCTGTCAGGTGGCACTGTGCGTGCCGTCAGTCTATCTGGCCCAATGCCAATCGCTCATGAAAGGCACGGCCATCGACCTGGGTGCGCAGGATGTGTCGCAACAGCCGGTGGGCGCTTTCACGGGGGAGATTTCTGCTGCCATGCTGCAGGAGTTTGGTGTGCGCTATGTGCTGGTGGGCCACTCCGAGCGTCGTCAATACCATTTCGAGACCGATGCGGGGGTGGCCGTCAAAGCCCAACGCGCCCTGGCTTGCGGCATCACGCCCATTGTGTGCGTCGGCGAGACCCTGGCGGAACGTGAAGCGGGCCGGACCGAGGAGGTGGTCAAGCGCCAACTGGCGGCTGTGATTCATGCCAACGGTCACTGCATCAGCGAGATCGTGGTGGCCTATGAGCCGGTGTGGGCCATCGGTACCGGCAAGACCGCCAGCACCGAGCAGGCGCAGCAGGTGCATGCCGTGTTGCGCTCGCAGTTGAAAGCGGCAACCCCGCAGGCCGATCGCATCCACATCCTGTACGGCGGCAGCATGAATGCCGCCAATGCGGCGCAGTTGCTGACGCAACCCGACATCGATGGCGGGTTGGTCGGCGGTGCCTCACTCAAGGCCCCCGATTTTTTATCAATTATTGCCTCTGCAAGCTAAACTTCTTGCATTGACTGCTAGCTATTCCGGAGTATTAAATGAGTATTTTTCTATCCATCCTTCTCGCTGTCCAGATGATTGCCGCAGTGGCCATGATCGGTTTGATTCTGGTGCAACATGGCAAGGGCGCCGATATGGGCGCGGCTTTTGGCAGCGGCGGTTCCGGTAGTTTGTTTGGGGCCTCCGGCAGTGCCAATTTTCTGTCGCGTACCACCGCGGTGCTGGCCACAGTGTTCTTTGCTTGTACCTTGTTGCTGGCCTATTTCGGATCCGTTCGACCGGTCGCCAGCTCTGGTAGCGTGTTGCAAGGCGCGGCAGTCGTGGCGCCTGCTCCGGCGGCTGCGGTGCCTGCCGCACCGGCGTCTGGCGCAGCCCAAATTCCGTCCAAATAATTGCCGCCGATATTGCGCCGTTGCGTCGGAAAACAGCGTGATTTCGGGGTAAACTTCAGCCTGTCTTGAGAGCCAGAACCGCAAGGTGCCTCACGCAATCCGGACATCTGAAAGCCGCCTTCGTGGTGAAATTGGTAGACACGCTATCTTGAGGGGGTAGTGGCGAAAGCTGTGCGAGTTCGAGTCTCGCCGAAGGCACCAAATAAACATGCTTGATGTGGATCAAAGCAGCAAGCAAAAACTTGGGTCAGAATCGCCAGATGAATCTTGATCAGTACCTGCCAATCCTCTTGTTCGTTCTGGTCGGTTTAGGAGTTGGCATTGCTCCCCAGGTGATTGGTTACATCCTCGGACCCAACCGACCTTACCCCGCAAAAAATTCCCCTTACGAGTGCGGCTTCGAAGCCTTCGAAGATGCCCGCATGAAGTTTGACGTGCGCTACTACCTGGTAGCCATCCTGTTCATTCTGTTTGACCTCGAAATCGCATTTCTGTTTCCCTGGGCGGTCTCGCTAAAAGACATAGGCGCGCTGGGATTTTGGGCGGTCATGGTATTTCTGGCCATTCTCGTCGTGGGCTTTGTTTACGAGTGGAAAAAAGGGGCCCTTGACTGGGAATGAAGCGATGATCGAAGGCGTATTAAAAGAAGGCTTCATCACCACCAGTTACGACTCGGTGGTGAACTGGGCGAAAACCGGTTCGATCTGGCCCATGACTTTTGGTCTGGCTTGTTGTGCAGTGGAGATGATGCAATCCACCACATCCCGCTACGACATCAGCCGTTTTGGTGCTGAAGTATTTCGCGCCAGTCCGCGTCAGGCCGACCTGATCATTGTCGCCGGTACCTTGTGCAACAAGATGGCGCCGGCGTTTCGCAAGGTCTATGACCAGATGAGCGAGCCGCGCTGGGTTCTTTCCATGGGGTCCTGTGCCAATGGCGGTGGCTATTACCACTACAGCTACTCGGTGGTGCGAGGCTGTGACCGGATTGTTCCGGTGGATATTTATGTGCCGGGTTGCCCGCCCACGGCGGAGGCTTTGCTCTACGGCATCATTCAGCTGCAGCACAAGATTCGCCGCACCCAAACCATAGCACGCACGTGAGGGGATGGCGATGACAACTTACGCTGTAAATCCGCAAACTATCAAAGCCAATGTGGATGCCGCGCTGGGCGACCTGGTTCTAAGCAGTGTTGTTCGCCTGGGCGAACTGACGGTCGTGGTGGATGCGGCCCATTATTTGCAGGCGGCAAAAATCCTGCGCGATGACCCGAACTGCCGGTTTGAGCAACTGATGGACCTCTGCGGGGTGGACTATTCGAGCTACAAGGATCAGCCGCAAGTCGGGCTGCGCTACTGTGTGGTGTGTCATTTGCTGTCGGTGAGCCTGAACCAGCGTGTCCGGCTGAAAGCGTTTGCACACGACGACAATTTTCCGGTGATGCAGTCACTCAATGAACTCTGGAACTCGGCCAACTGGTTTGAACGGGAGGCTTTTGATCTGTTCGGAATCGTGTTTGAAGGCCATCCCGATTTGCGTCGGATCCTGACCGACTACGGTTTTATCGGGCATCCATTTCGCAAGGACTTTCCGGTTTCAGGTCACGTTGAGATGCGCTATGACGCCGAGCAAAAGCGTGTCGTATACCAGCCTGTCACGATTGAGCCACGCGAAATCACACCGCGCATCATCCGTGAAGAGAATTACGGAGACTTGCACTAAGCACCTTGGCCATGGCTGAAATCAAAAACTACACCCTCAACTTCGGGCCGCAGCATCCGGCAGCGCATGGCGTTTTGCGCCTCGTGCTGGAGCTTGACGGCGAAGTGATTCAACGTGCCGACCCGCATATCGGGCTGTTGCATCGCGCGACCGAAAAACTGGCCGAAAGCAAAACCTATATCCAGGCCTTGCCCTACATGGACCGTCTCGATTACATGTCGATGATGTGCAACGAAAGCGCTTATTGCCTGGCGCTGGAAAAATTGCTGAACCTGGAAGTACCTCTGCGCGCCAAGTACATCCGTGTCATGTTTAGCGAAATTACCCGCTTGCTGAACCACTTGCTGTGTGTCGGCGCCGGTGCCCTTGACTGCGGCGCGATGACCGTCATGTTCTACGCCTTTCGGGAGCGGGAAGACCTGCTCGACATGTACGAGGCGGTCAGCGGTGCACGCATGCATGCTGCCTACTTCCGGCCGGGCGGCGTCTATCGCGATTTACCTGACACCATGGCGCGGCACCAGCCCAACAAGATCCGGAGCGCCAAGTCGACGGCCCAGCTCAATCGTGCCCGCGACGGCAGCCTGCTTGACTTCATTGACGACTTTACGCAGCGCTTCCCGACCCACTTGAACGAATACCACACGCTGTTGACGGACAACCGGATCTGGAAGCAGCGCACCGTGGGCATCGGCGTTGTGACGCCCGAACGCGCCTTGAATCTGGGTTTTTCCGGTCCCATGCTGCGTGGCTCGGGTATCGCCTGGGACCTGCGCAAGAAGCAGCCCTATGAGGTTTACGACCGACTGGACTTTGATATTCCGGTCGGCAAGACCGGTGACAACTATGACCGCTACCTGGTGCGCATGGAGGAAATGAAGCAGTCCAACCGCATCATCAAGCAATGCGTGGATTGGCTGCGCGCCAATCCGGGCCCGGTGATTACCGACAACCACAAGATTGCGCCACCGAGTCGTGAAGCCATGAAGTCCAACATGGAAGAGTTGATTCATCACTTCAAACTCTTCACTGAAGGTTTCTCCGTGCCCGAAGGCGAGGCCTACGCCACCATTGAGCATCCGAAGGGTGAATTCGGCATCTACATGGTCAGCGATGGAGCCAACAAACCCTATCGCATGAAGATCCGGCCACCGGCCTTTGTTCATCTGGCGGCGCTGGGTGAAATGGGGCGCGGTCACATGATTGGTGATGCGGTGGCAATTATTGGTTCGTTGGATATAGTGTTTGGGGAAGTTGATCGATGATTTCCGAAGAATCCAGAGCACGCTTCGCTCAAGAAGTCGCCAAATACCCGGCTGACCAGAAGCAGTCCGCGGTCATGGCCTGTCTGGCCATTGTCCAGCAGGAACTTGGTTATGTGAGTGCCGAGAGCGAAAAACTGGTGGCCGATTACCTGGGCATGGCACCGATTGCGGTGCACGAAGTCACCTCCTTCTACAACATGTACAACCAGCAGCCGGTTGGCAAGTACAAGCTCAATGTTTGCACCAATTTGCCATGCCAGTTGCGCGATGGTGGGCGAGCCCTCAAACACCTTGAGCAAAAGCTTGACATCGGCCTCGGCGAGACCACGCCGGACGGCTTGTTCACCCTGCAGCAATGCGAGTGTCTGGGGGCTTGTGCCGACTCTCCGGTGCTGTTGGTGAACGATAGAACGATGTGCAGTTTCATGACTGACGACAAGCTCGATCAGCTGGTCGACGGCCTGCGCGCCGAGGGGAATAAGTGATGGCGCCTGAAAAAATCCTGGCCCAGTTTCAGGCGACCGGTGTGCAGACCTGTTTTCATGGCCGACACATCAGCCCGCAGATTTTGGCCGGGCTCAATGGCAGCAACTGGCGTCTGAAGGATTATGAAGCCCGCGGTGGCTACCAGGCCTTGCGCAAGATTTTGGGCAAGGACGGTGGCGCTGGCTTGACGCCCGATCAGGTCATCGCGACGGTCAAGGAATCCGGCCTGCGTGGACGTGGCGGCGCGGGTTTCCCGACCGGGCTGAAGTGGACCTTCATGCCGCGTCAGTACGCCGGGCCGAAGTTCCTGATGTGCAATTCGGACGAAGGCGAGCCCGGCACCTGCAAGGACCGTGAAATCCTGCAATTCAACCCGCATATCGTGATCGAGGGCATGCTGATCGCCGCTTACGCGATGGGTATAGCCACCGGCTACAACTACATTCACGGCGAGATCTTCCAGATCTACCAACGCTTTGAAGAGGCGCTGGCGGAGGCGCGCGCGGCCGGCTTGCTGGGTGACAACATTCTTGGCAGTGGTTTCAGTTTTCAGCTGCACGCGTTTCACGGCTTCGGCGCCTATGTCTGTGGCGAGGAAACGGCTTTGCTGGAGTCGGTGGAAGGCAAGAAGGGGCAGCCACGTTACAAGCCGCCGTTTCCGCCGAGCTACGGTCTGTACGGCAAGCCGACCAACATCAACAACACCGAGACCTTCGCCGCCGTGCCCTGGATCATCAACCATGGCGGCAAGGCGTATCTGGAATGCGGCAAACCCAACAACGGCGGCACCAAACTGTTTTCAATCAGCGGTGACGTCGAACTGCCGGGCAATTACGAAATCCCGATGGGCACGCCGTTCGCCAAATTGCTGGAACTTGCCGGCGGTGTCCGCAAGGGTCGCCAGCTCAAGGCCGTGATCCCGGGCGGATCGTCCACGCCCGTGCTGCCAGCCGCAATCATGATGGACTGCACCATGGACTACGACTCGATCGCCAAGGCCGGCTCCATGCTGGGCTCCGGTGCCGTCATCGTCATGGATGACAGCCGTTGCATGGTCAAAAGTCTGCAGCGTTTGAGTTACTTTTACATGCACGAGTCATGTGGCCAGTGCACGCCGTGCCGCGAGGGCACGGGTTGGCTCTACCGCGTCGTGGACCGGATCGAAAACGGCCAGGGCCGCGCCAGCGACATGGATTTGCTCGACAACGTGGCCCAGAACATCATGGGACGCACCATTTGCGCGCTGGGCGATGCGGCGGCAATGCCGGTGCGGGCCATGCTGAAGCACTTCCGCCCTGAATTTGAATACCACGTAGAGCACAAGACCTGCATGGTCCCGGCCTACGTCTGAGCGAGCAGCCCAAGATGATTGAAATTGAACTCGACGGCAAGAAGGTTGACATCGTTGAAGGCAGCATGATCATGCATGCGGCGGAGAAGGCCGGAACCTACATTCCGCATTTCTGTTATCACAAGAAACTCAGCATCGCGGCCAGTTGCCGCATGTGCCTGGTCGATGTGGAAAAAATGCCCAAACCGATGCCAGCCTGTGCCACCACGGTGGCAGCGGGCATGGTGGTTCGCACCAGGAGCGACAAGGCGATCAGTGCGCAAAAGTCGGTGATGGAGTTCCTGCTGATCAATCACCCCTTGGACTGTCCCATTTGCGATCAGGGCGGCGAGTGTCAGTTGCAGGATCTGGCGGTCGGTTATGGTGCTTCTTCCTCGCGTTACCAGGAGGAAAAACGCGTTGTCGCCTTCAAGGATGTGGGCCCCCTGATCTCAATGCAGGAGATGAGCCGTTGCATCCAGTGCACGCGCTGCGTCCGGTTTGGCCAGGAGGTGGCGGGCGTGATGGAGTTGGGCATGACGCATCGTGGCGAGCATGCCGAAATTGAAACCTTTGTTGGTCAGTCGGTGGATTCCGAGTTGTCGGGCAACATGATAGATATTTGCCCGGTCGGCGCCTTGACCAGCAAACCGTTCCGTTACAGCGCCCGCACCTGGGAGTTGTCACGGCGCAAATCGATCAGTCCGCACGACTCGACCGGTGCCAATTTGATTGTGCAGGTCAAGAACAACAAGGTGATGCGCGTCGTGCCGCTGGAGAACGAAGCCGTCAACGAGTGCTGGATCGCCGACCGCGACCGTTTCTCCTATGAGGCTTTGAATAGCGACCAGCGTCTGACGAGCCCCATGCTCAAGCAGGGCGGTGTCTGGAGCGCAGTCAGCTGGCAGAAGGCGCTGGAGTATGTTGCCAACGGTTTGAAGCAGATCAAGTCGGCGCATGGCGCTTCGAGTATCGGTGCACTGGTCAGCCCGCACAGCACGTTGGAAGAACTGTTTCTGACGGGCTCCCTGCTGAACGGTCTGGGTAGCCAGAACGTCGATTACCGCTTGCGCAACGCCGAGTTTGCCGCGATTGAAGGGGTTCGCCATCTGGGTACCTCTGTTGCGTCTTTGTCCGGGCTCCAGCAGGTGTTGGTGGTGGGTTCCAATCTGCGCAAGGATCACCCCTTGTTTGCCCAGAGAATCCGGCAGGCTGCTCGCAAGGGCTGTGCCGTGAACGCCATTGATTCGGTGGCGCGTGACTGGGCCATGCCGGTAGCCAACGCGCTGCTGTGCGATGCTGCTTCCTGGGTCCAGGCGCTGGCCGATGTCGCTGCTGCGGTGGCGGCCGACAAAGGTGTTGCGGCGCCGGCGAAAGGCAATGCCGGCGAGACCGCCAAAGCCATCGCCAAGTCCCTGCTCGGCGGCGAACGCAAGGCGATTTTGCTGGGCAATGCGGCCGCGCATCATGCCCGGGCCTCCAGCCTGTTGGCGCTGGCCAACTGGATTGGCACGCAGACCGGTGCCAGCGTTGGCTACCTTGGTGAAGCCGCCAACACGGTGGGCGCACAACTCGCGGGGGCGCTGCCCGGGCCGAACGGAAAGAATGCCGGTCAAATGCTGCAGGGTGGGCTCAAAGCTGTTTTGTTGTTGAACAACGAGCCTGAATTTGATTCGGCGGCGGGTGCCTCGGCTGGCAAGGCTCTGGCGCAAGCCGAGATGGTGGTGACACTCAGTCCGTTCAAGGCGAATATGGAATTCAGCGACGTGCTGCTGCCGATCGCGCCGTTCACTGAAACTTCGGGCACTTTCGTCAATGCCGAGGGCCGCGTGCAAAGTTTTCATGCCGTGGTCAAACCGCTGGGTGAAACGCGGCCGGCGTGGAAGGTGCTGCGCGTGCTGGCCAATCTGCTGGAGGTGCCGGGTTTCGACTTCGAATCCTCGCAGCAGGTGCTCGCTCGGATTTGCGGCCTGCCGGCCGAGGGTGAAACCCTTTTGCCCGGCAATGTTCTGAATAACACAACGCAGGCGCTGGTCGATCTGACGCCCGCCGGGATAGCCCCGGTGGTGGCCAGTATCTACGCGCTCGATGGCACGCTGCGCCGCGCAGCCAGCCTGCAACTCACGGCAGACGCCAAACGAAATGATGTGGCGCAGGAGGCGACAGCATGATTGACGTCATTTTCTCCTTTGGTCAAGGCCTGCTGGACGCACCTTGGTGGTCGGCTTATGCCTGGCCTGTGATTTGGGCGCTGGTCAAGGTTGTCCTGGTCCTGATGCTGGTGATGGGCCTGGTGACCTACACCACCCTGTGGGAACGCAAACTCCTTGGTTGGGCGCAAATCCGCCTGGGACCGAACCGTGTCGGGCCCTGGGGTTTGCTGCAGCCGATTGCGGATGCCTTGAAGTTGATGACCAAGGAACTTGTCAGACCGGCGGCGGCGGACAAATTCTTGTTTTATATGGGCCCGGTGATGACGGTCATGCCGGCCATGGTGGCTTGGGCGGTGGTTCCGTTCAGTCCCGACATTGCCTGCGCCAATATCAATGCCGGCTTGCTGTTTTTGATGGCCATTACCTCGATGGAAGTTTATGGCGTGATCATCTCGGGCTGGTCCTCCAATTCCAAGTACCCGTTCCTGGGCGCGCTGCGAGCCTCTGCCCAAATGGTGAGCTACGAAATTGCCATGGGCTTTTGCCTGGTGGTGGTGCTCATGGTTTCGGCCAGCCTGAACCTGACGGATATCGTCAGCGGGCAAGGCAAAGGCCAGTTTGCGCAGATCGGCTTGAACTTCCTGTCGTGGAACTGGTTGTCGCTGTTGCCCATTTTCGTCATCTATTTTGTCTCCGGCCTGGCCGAAACGAATCGGCTCCCGTTCGACGTGATCGAAGGTGAGTCGGAGATCGTCGCCGGTCACATGGTGGAGTATTCCGGCATGTCCTGGGCCATGTTCCAGATGGCCGAATACGCCAACATCTGGCTGGTGTCGGCGCTGTGCACCATCATGTTCCTGGGCGGCTGGCTGTCGCCGATCGACAGTGCCGTGTTCAACTGGATTCCAGGCTGGATCTGGCTGGGCCTGAAAACATTCGCGGTGGTCACCATGTTTGTCTGGGTGCGGGTCTCCTTCCCGCGCTTTCGCTATGACCAGATCATGCGCCTGGGTTGGAAAATCTTTATTCCGGTTACCCTGGTCTGGCTGGTGGTCGTCGGGGTATGGATGCAGACCCCGTGGAACATTTGGAAGTAATTCGAGCTGTCTATGTCTACCCCTACTTCAAGTTCTATTGAAACGTCGAACGGAAGTTCCTTCTCGCTGAAGGACTTCTTGTCCAGTTTCATGCTGGGCGAGTTTCTCAAGGGCCTGGCTCTGACCGGCAAGTACACCTTTCGCAGCAAGATCACGCTCGAGTATCCGGAAGAAAAGACGCCGCTGTCGCCAAGATTTCGGGGTCTGCATGCGCTGCGTCGTTATGAGAACGGTGAAGAGCGTTGCATTGCCTGCAAGTTGTGCGAGGCAGTCTGTCCGGCCATGGCCATCACCATCGAGTCGGCGGCGCGTGCCGATGGTTCCCGGCGCACGACACGTTACGACATCGACTTCAACAAGTGCATCTATTGCGGTTTCTGTGAGGAAAGCTGCCCGGTCGACTCGATTGTGGAAACGCCTATTTTCGAGTACCACGGCGAAGCCCCTGGGGATTTGTATTTCACCAAAGACATGCTGCTGGCGGTGGGTGATCGCTATGAAGGCCAGATTGCAGCGGCCCGGGCGGCTGACGCCAAATACCGCTAGCCAACGCCGCAGCAACTTCAACCCTAAGAACAGCGAAATAAAGTAACGACACATGGACGTCAAGACCGGTCTCTTCTATTTCTTCTCGATCGTGCTGCTATTCGCCGCCTTTCGGGTCATCACCGCGCGCAACCCGGTGTATGCCGTGCTGTACCTCGTGTTGGCATTCTTTCAGGCGGCGGCTTTGTGGATGCTGCTCAAGGCCGAGTTCCTGGCGATCGCCCTGGTGCTGGTGTATGTCGGGGCCGTGATGGTGCTGTTCCTGTTTGTCGTCATGATGCTGGACATCAATGTCGACAGCGCCCGCCAGGGATTCTGGAAGCATTTTCCTTTGGCAGCGGTGATCGGTGTGCTGATCGCGCTGGAGATGGCGGCGGTCCTGATGGGTGGTTTCCGGGTCAACGAGGAGCCGCACGTGGCGGCTGTTCTGGGTCAGGCACCGCTGGAGCTGTCCAATACCCGTGAGCTGGGCAAGCTTCTTTATACCCAATACCTGTATCCGCTCGAAATTGCCGCGGCCATCCTGCTGGTGGCGATGATCGCGGCTATCGCGCTGACACTGCGTCAGCGCAAGGACAGCAAGCACATCGATCCCTATAAACAGCTGCAGGTCAAGTCCAAAGACCGCATGACCGTGGTCAAGATGGCGGCCACCCAGGTGGCGGTGATGGAAGACACGGCTGCCGCCAAAACTGCGGAGAACAAAGCATGACCTTGACTCTTGGACATTTCTTATCGCTGGGAGCGATGTTGTTCGCGCTGTCGGTGATCGGTATTTTCCTCAATCGCAAGAACCTGATCGTACTGTTGATGGCGATCGAGTTGATGCTGCTGGCGGTCAACACCAACTTCGTGGCCTTTTCCTATTACCTGGGCGACATGCACGGGCAAATATTCGTGTTTTTCATTCTGACCGTCGCTGCGGCCGAATCGGCCATCGGTCTGGCCATTTTGGTGCTGCTGTTCCGTAACAAGTCCAGCATCAATGTGGACGAACTCAATACGCTCAAGGGTTAATAAAGATGAGTCAAACCCTGTCTGCTGCAACGCTTCTGGCGGTTCCCATGGCGCCGCTGGTCGGAGCTGTTCTGGCCGGTATTCTTGGTACCAAGTTCGGTGGCAACTGGATCGGCCGGCGCATGTCGCACTCGCTCACCATATTGGGTGTGCTGCTGTCATTCATCCTGTCCGCCATGACGCTCAAGAGCGTGGCGCTGGAGGGTGCCCGTTTCAACGAGACCCTCTACACCTGGATGGTGGTGGGCGGGCTGAAAATGGAGATTGGTTTCCTGGTCGACGGCCTGACCGCGATGATGATGTGCGTGGTGACTTTTGTGTCCTTGATGGTTCACATCTACACCGTCGGCTACATGGAAGAAGATGATGGTTACAACCGTTTCTTTGCCTATATCTCGCTGTTCACGTTCTCCATGCTGATGCTGGTCATGAGCAACAACATGCTGCAGCTGTTCTTTGGCTGGGAGGCGGTGGGCCTGGTGTCGTATTTGCTGATCGGCTTCTGGTTCAACAAGCCGACCGCCATTTTTGCCAACATGAAAGCATTTCTGGTGAATCGTGTCGGTGACTTCGGCTTCATCCTGGGCATCGGACTGATCGTCGCTTTCGCCGGCACCCTCAATTACGGCGAAGCATTTGCCAAGGCGGGTGATCTGGCGAAGCTGAGTTTTCCGGGTACCGACTGGATGCTCATCACCGTCATCTGCATCTGCTTGTTCATCGGCGCCATGGGCAAATCGGCCCAGTTTCCGCTGCACGTCTGGCTGCCCGATTCGATGGAAGGCCCGACCCCGATCTCGGCCCTGATCCACGCCGCCACCATGGTGACGGCCGGCATTTTCATGGTGGCACGCATGTCACCCCTGTTTGAACTCAGTGACACGGCCTTGAACTTCGTGCTGGTGATCGGTGCCATTACGGCCTTGTTCATGGGTTTCCTTGGCATCATCCAGAACGATATCAAGCGCGTGGTGGCGTATTCCACGCTGTCCCAACTCGGTTACATGACGGTGGCGCTGGGTGCCTCGGCCTATTCCGTGGCGGTGTTTCACCTGATGACCCATGCCTTCTTCAAGGCGCTGTTGTTTCTTGCTGCCGGTTCCGTCATCATGGGCGTGCATCACAACCAGGACATCCGCTGGATGGGCGGTCTGCGCAAGTACATGCCGATCACCTGGATCACTTCGCTGCTGGGCTCGCTGGCCTTGATCGGCACCCCCTTGTTCGCCGGCTTCTATTCCAAGGACAGCATCATTGAAGCGGTGCACGAGAGTCATCTGCCGGCTGCAGGCTTTGCCTCTTTCGCGGTGCTGGCCGGAGTTTTTATAACCGCGTTCTATTCCTTCCGCCTGTATTTCCTGGTGTTCCACGGCAAGGAGCGTTTCGACCAGAACCCGGATTCGCACCACGGCCATGGTCACCATGGCGAGCAGCAGGCACCGCATGAGTCGCCATGGGTCGTCACGGTGCCGCTGGTCCTGCTGGCGATTCCGTCGGTCGTGATCGGTTTCATGACCATCGGGCCGATGCTGTTCGGCGAGTTTTTCAAGGGTGCCATCTTCATCGATGCGGAGAAGCACGCTGCCCTGGAAGAGATGGCCAAAGCCTTCCACGGCCCGGTGCAAATGGCATTGCATTCTTTGACCACCTTGCCGTTCTGGCTGGCGCTGGCGGGCGTGGCGACCTCTTATTACATGTACATGGTCAATCCGGCCTTGCCGGCAGCCATCAAGCGCACCTTCCAGCCGATCTACATCCTGCTTGAGAACAAGTACTACATGGACTGGTTCAATGAGAACGTGATTGCACGGGGTGCCAGGGCACTGGGAACCGGGCTATGGAAGGGCGGCGACGAGTACGTCATCGATGGCGCGCTTGTGAATGGCTCCTGGAAGGTGGTCGGCTGGGTATCGGGTGCCGTGCGCCGGGTGCAGTCGGGCTATTTGTACCACTACGCACTGGCCATGATCCTGGGTGTTTTTGTGCTCATGACGTACTTCGTATGGCTGAAATAATGACCTTGCGGGATAGACCGCAGTTACGCGAAGCGAACCAGCTCTGCGGGTTTTTGGGGTCAGAGTCCAGATTCACCGAGCCTTCGGCTCGCCCGTCGGGTGCGGCACAAAGTGCCGCAGTGAAATTGGCGTCTGACCCCAATAACCCCATGCGGCAAGCCCTGTACCGAACTGTTTAGGAATAAGAAAAATGGGATTGTTGAGCCTGGCTATTTGGACACCAATTGCTTTTGGTGTTGTGCTGCTGGCACTCGGTCGCGATGATCAGGCACGCTCCGTGCGCTGGGTCGCCCTGATTGGTGCTTTTGTCAGCTTGCTTGTCACCTTGCCGCTGTACGACGGTTTCAAACTGGGCACGGCTGCCATGCAGTTTGTCGAGAAGGCGCCCTGGATTCCCCGCTTCAACGTCAACTACCATCTTGGCGTGGACGGCATTTCGCTCTGGTTCGTGTTGCTGACCGCTTTCATCAACCTGGTGGTCGTGATCGCCGGTTGGGAAGTCATTACCCGCCGCGTCAACCAGTACATGGGTGCTTTCCTCATTCTCAGCGGCCTGATGATCGGCGTCTTCTGCGCCCTCGATGGCATGCTGTTTTACGTGTTCTTCGAAGCCACGCTGATCCCGATGTACCTGATCATCGGTATTTGGGGTGGTCCGAACAAGATTTACGCGGCCTTCAAGTTCTTCCTCTACACCTTGCTTGGCTCGCTGCTGATGCTGGTTGCGCTGATCTTCCTGTACACCAAGTCGGGCGGCAGTTTCGATCTGGCGCTATGGCACCGGCTGCCGCTGGGGGGCACTGCGCAAACGCTGCTGTTCTTTGCCTTCTTTGCCGCCTTCGCCGTCAAGGTACCGATGTGGCCGGTGCACACCTGGTTGCCCGATGTGCACGTTGAAGCGCCTACCGGCGGCTCGGCGGTGCTGGCGGCCATCATGCTCAAGCTTGGCGCTTATGGTTTCTTGCGCTTCTCCCTGCCGATTGCGCCGGATGCCGCGCGTGAATGGGCCTGGCTGATGATTGCCTTGTCCTTGATTGCGGTCATCTATGTTGGCCTGGTGGCGATGGTGCAGAAGGACATGAAGAAACTGGTCGCCTATTCATCGGTCGCCCACATGGGTTTTGTGACCCTCGGCTTCTTCATCTTTAACGACCTCGGGGTCTCGGGTGGCCTGGTCCAGATGATCTCGCATGGTTTTGTATCGGCCGCCATGTTCCTCTCGATCGGTGTCCTGTACGACCGTGTTCATTCGCGTGAAATTGCCAGCTACGGTGGTGTCGTCAACACCATGCCCAAGTTCACGGCGTTTGCCCTGATGTTTGCGATGGCCAATTGCGGTTTGCCGGGAACCGCCGGTTTTGTTGGCGAGTGGATGGTGATTCTGGGTGCCGTGAAAGCCAATTTCTGGTTGGGCTTTGCGGCCGCCAGTGCACTGATTTTTGGCGCCGCCTACACGCTGTGGATGTTCAAGCGGGTGTACCTGGGCCCGGTTAGTAACCATCATGTCAAGGAACTGCTGGACATCGGCAGCCGTGAGTTTTTGTTCCTGACCCTGCTGGCCGTTGCCGTGCTGTACATGGGTATTTATCCCAAGCCATTTACCGACGTGATGGACACGTCGGTGGCGGAATTGCTCAAGCATGTGGCGCTGTCCAAGTTGAATTGATCGGTCTGAATTGAGCACATTGAATAGAGAAACAGAAAATGATCGATAAACTCAGTTGGATTTCCGTTTACCCTGAAATCATCCTGCTCACCATGGCCTGCGTGATTGCGCTGGTTGATCTTGGCGTGCACAGTCCGCGCCGCACCGTTACCTATTTGTTGACGCTTTTGACGCTGGCCGTGGTGGCCGCATTGCAGGCAAGTTACGCCAGCGGTGGTGCCACGCTGTATGGCTTTGGCAACATGGTGGTCAGCGATCAAATGGGCAATTGGCTGAAGTGCTTTGCCACTGTTGCGGTGATGGTCACGCTGGTCTACGGCCGTCCCTATGCCGCCGACCGCGGGATGTTGCGCGGTGGCGAGCTGTTCAGCCTGAGCATGTTCGCCCTGCTGGGCATGTTCGTCATGATCGCCGGCAACAATTTCCTGGTGATCTACCTGGGTCTCGAATTGCTCACCCTGGCCAGCTATGCGCTGGTCGCTTTGCGGCGCGACAATGCCACCGCGACGGAAGCTGCGATGAAGTATTTTGTGCTGGGCGCCTTGGCTTCTGGCTTCCTGCTGTATGGCCTGTCCATGATGTACGGCGCTACCGGTTCGCTGGACGTGAATACCGTCTTCAAGGCCATCAATTCCGGCCAGGTGAAGCATCAGGTGCTGGTCTTCGGCTTGGTGTTCGTGGTCGCCGGCCTGGCCTTCAAGCTGGGCGTGGTGCCGTTCCACATGTGGATTCCCGACGTCTACCAGGGCGCCCCCACGGCCATCACACTGCTCATCGGCGGCGCCCCCAAACTGGCGGCTTTCGGTATCGTCATCCGCCTGCTGGTGGAGGGCATGCTGCCGCTGGCCATCGACTGGCAACAGATGCTGATGCTGCTGTCGGTGGCATCTCTGCTGATTGGCAATCTGGCCGCCATCGCGCAAACCAATCTCAAGCGCATGTTGGCGTATTCGACCATTTCTCACATGGGTTTCGTGCTGCTGGGGCTGATGTCGGGCGTGGTCAACGGCAACATCAATTCAGCCGCCAATGCCTACAGTTCGTCGATGTTCTACGTTGTCACTTACGTGCTGACGACCTTGGCCAGTTTCGGCGTCATCCTGCTGCTGGCCCGCGAAGGTTTCGAGAGCGAGGAGATTGCCGATTTTGCCGGCCTGAACCAACGCAGCCCGCTTTACGCCGCTGTGATGGCGACCTGCCTTTTTTCACTGGCCGGCATTCCGCCGATGGTTGGCTTTTACGCCAAGCTCTCGGTCTTGCAGGCGCTGGTCGCATCGGGTCAAGTTTTCCACATTGGTCTGGCGGTCTTCGCCGTCATGATGTCGCTGATCGGTGCCTTCTACTACTTGCGCGTGGTCAAGGTCATGTACTTTGACCAGCCGATCACGGCCAGTGCGGTGTCGGCGCCACTGGACGTCCGCGCCGTGTTGTCGATCAACGGTGCGCTGGTGCTGTTTCTCGGTTTGGTGCCTGGCAGTCTGATGACTTTATGCGCCAACGCCGTGGTCCAGATGTTGGGTACCTGAACGCTTGGGCTTGGTTCGTCGATGGATGCGCGTCATCTGATCGAAGAGAAGCTCTCCAGCAAAGAACTGTTCAAGGGCAGTCTGCTGCACGCCTTTCGCGATACCGTCAAACTCCCGGATGGCGCCAGCGCCAGTCGCGAATACATCGTGCATCCCGGGGCCGTCCTGATTGTGCCTCTGCTGGAGGACGCCTCGGGCGGCGTGCAGGTCGTGCTGGAGCGCCAATTTCGCTATCCCATTGGACAGGTGATGATAGAGTTTCCGGCCGGCAAGCTCGATCCCGGAGAAGACATCCAGTCCTGTGCCCAGCGCGAACTGGCGGAAGAAACCGGCTATCGCGCCGCCCAGTGGGCGCGTGCCGGCGTGTTACATCCCGTCATCTCCTATTCGACCGAGTTCATTGACATCTGGTTTGCCCGCGACTTGACACCGGGTGCGCGTCAACTTGACCCGGGCGAGTTTCTGGAGGTGTTCAGTGCCACCCCGGCCCAGTTGTTGCAATGGTGCCGCGAGGGCCAGGTGACGGACGGTAAAACCTTGGCCGCCGCCCTTTGGCTGCAAAACGTCTTGTCGGGGACCTGGGAACTGGATTGGCGTGCCACCGCCGGGCCGGATATCGCCGGATAATGACGCCATGAAAGTTCTGGACCTGCAGTGTCGCCAGCGCCATGTGTTTGAGGGCTGGTTTGCGTCGGAAGACGATTTTCTGCAACAACGCGATGGCGGTCTGATTGAATGCCCAGTCTGTGGCGATGCCACGATTGCCAAGAAGTTGAGCGCGCCGCGCCTCAATCTTGCTAGCGCGGCCGGCGAGCCCTCGGCGCCGTCGGAGCAACTGGCTGTTGCCGCCGGGCTGGAGCAGAGCCTGCAGGTCGCCTGGATGGCTTTGGCGCGTCGCATCGTGGCCCATACGGACGATGTCGGCGATCGCTTTGCCGAAGAGGCGCGCAAGATCCATTACGGTGAAAGCAAGGAGCGCGGCATCCGCGGCCAGGCTTCGAGCGCAGAGGCCGAAGCGCTGCTCGAGGAGGGCATCACCGTGTTGCACTTGCCACTGCCCGAAGCGCTCAAAGGACAACTCCAATGAGATTCAGAAGCTCTACGGAACACATATGAGTAACTCCCCCCTTGCCGAATTGCTAAGCTACATGACAGAACACGGCGGGCCGGTGGCCAGTCGACAGACTGGTTTCATGGAGGCCTACTTCGAGAACACCGACCCCGATGAAATAGCGGTGCGCGGCGCGGCTACCCTGTATGCGATTGCCAATGCCCATTGGCGTCTGCTGGACGCGCCGCGCGCGGCCCAGAGCGCCAAATTGCGGGTCTTCAATCCGACCCTGGCGGAAGACGGCTTTGTCAGTGAACATACGGTGGTTCAAATCGTGCATGACGACATGCCGTTCCTGGTCGACTCGGTCACCATGGCGATCAACCGCAGTGGCCGTACCGCGCACTGGATCGTGCACCCCCTGATGAGTGTGGTCCGGGATGCGGAAGGAAAAATCGCCAGTGCCAGCAATGTGGCGGCGGCCACCGCCAGCGGCCACAAAGATCCTATCGAATCGCTCATTCTGGTGGAGTGCGACCGCATTGTGAGTGCTGCCGAGCAGCGCGTTTTGGCGCAGGAATTGAATCGGGTGCTGGGCGATGTGCGCAGCACGGTGCAGGATTGGCGCGCCATGCTGGAGCGGGTCCAGAGTGTCAGCGAAGCGTCGAAAAATTCAACCCTGTCAGCCGATAGCCGGCAGGAGGGGATTGATTTTCTGCACTGGCTGCAAGACCGCCATTTCACCTTCCTCGGTGCGCGCGATTACGACCTTAAACGCGACGCCGGCAAGGTCAGCCTGATCGCCCGTGCTGAATCCGGTTTGGGCATCCTGCGTGGTTCGGTCCAGACCGCCGAAACGGTGCTACCGCCGGAGGCCGTGGCCCTGATTGAATCGAATGAACTGGTGTTGGTCACCAAGGCCATGACGCGTGCCACCGTGCATCGCCCGGCCTGGCTCGATTACATCGGTGTCAAACGCTTCGATGAGACCGGCAATGTGGTCGGAGAAACGCGTTTTCTGGGGCTTTACACGTCGGCCGCCTATTCCGCCCTGGTGAGCGAGATTCCCCAGGTGCGCCGGCGCGCCGCGCAGGTCATGAGCAATGCTGGCGTTGTGCCTGACAGCCACGCCGCCAAATCCCTGCAATCGATTCTGGACGTTTATCCGCGTGACGAACTGTTCCAGATCGACGGCGCCACGCTGACCGAGCACGCCATTGGAATCTTGCGTTTGCAGGAGCGCCAGCGGACCCGGGTTTTCCTGCGCCGCGACCCGTTCGGCCGCTTTACCTCGGTCCAGGTGTTCGTGCCCCGCGACCGCTTCAATACCGAGCTGCGCATCAAGATCGGCGCCGAGCTGATGGCTACCCTGGACGGCCAGTCGATCGAGTTCACACCGATGCTGACTGACAGCCCGCAGGCGCGGATTCATTATCTGGTGCGCGCCAAGGTGGCGGCGCCGCAGAGCGTCAACCTGCCGGCACTGGAAGGGCGGGTCGCCAAGCTGGCGCAACGCTGGGAGGATGACTGCAGCACCGAACTGCTGCGGGCTCACGGTGAAGGCCATGGCCTGGCACTGGCGCACCGTTTTGCGAATGCGTTTCCGACCGCCTACCGGGAGGACTTCTCGGCCGCCGTGGCGGCCGAGGACGCCGATGTGCTGGCCGGTTTGTCGGACGCCTCACCACTGGGTGTCAAGCTGTACCGGCCGCTGGACGCCGACGCCGGCATGCTGCGTTTCAAGATTTACAACACGGCCAAAGTCGCGCTGTCGGATTCCTTGCCGGTGCTGGAGCGCATGGGCGCGCGGGTTCTCGATGAACATCCCTACCACATCGTTTGCGCCGACGCTGCACTGTGGATCCACGACCTGGGCCTGCAACTGCCCGCCAGCACCGACCTGGCCACCGTCAAGGCCCGCTTCGAAGCCCTCTTTTCGCAAGCCTGGCGTGGCGAGGTGGAGAGCGACGACCTGAACAAGCTGGTGCTCAGCACCACGCTCGACGCGCGCGCCATTGCCGTGCTGCGCGCCTATACCCGCTACTTCAAGCAATTGGGATTCGCCTTCAGCCAGAACTACATCGAAGCGACGCTGAACAAGAACGCCTTCATCGCGCAGGCGATCATCGAACTCTTCTGCGCGCGCTTTGAGCCCGCCAAGGCCAATCCGGCCCTGGCGGCAGACCACGAAGACTCCCAGGATCTGCTGAAGCAGCAGATCGAAACCCATCTGCAGGCGGTGGCGAGTCTGGATGAAGACCGCATTCTGCGGCAGTTCTTTTCCACCGTGCTGGCCACCCTGCGCACCAATGTGTGGCAGAAAACAGCTGCGGGCGCACACAAGCCGTACCTGAGTTTCAAACTCAATCCGCGTCAGGTTCCGGGCGTGCCCGAGCCCAAACCGATGTTTGAAATCTGGGTCTATTCGCCGCGTGTTGAAGGCATTCATTTGCGCAACGGCAAAGTGGCACGCGGCGGCATTCGCTGGTCGGATCGGCGGGAGGACTTCCGCACCGAAATTCTGGGCCTGGTGAAAGCCCAGCACGTCAAGAACACGGTCATCGTGCCGGTTGGCTCGAAGGGCGGTTTCGTGCTCAAGAGCGCGCCGCCGGCGAGTGACCGGGAAGCCTATATGGCCGAGGGCGTGGCCTGCTACAAAACCTTTTTGTCGGGCTTGCTGGACCTCACCGACAACCTGGTCAAAGGCGTTGTCGTGCCTCCGCTCAACGTGGTACGGCACGATCCGGACGATCCCTACCTGGTGCTGGCGGCCGACAAAGGTACCGCCACCTTCTCGGATATTGCCAACAGCGTGTCCGCGGACTACGGTTTCTGGCTGGGCGATGCGTTCGCCTCCGGTGGCTCGGTCGGTTACGACCACAAGAAGATGGGCATTACCGCGCGCGGTGCCTGGGAGTCGGTGAAGCGGCATTTCCGCGCCCTGTCCGTCAACACCCAGACCACTGCCTTCACGGTGGCCGGCATTGGCGACATGTCGGGCGACGTGTTCGGCAACGGCATGCTGCTGTCGGAGCACATCAAACTGGTGGCGGCGTTCGACCACCGGCACATCTTCATCGATCCGAATCCGGACGTGCAGCGCTCGCATGCCGAGCGCCAGCGCCTGTTTGAGCTGCCGCGCTCAAGCTGGGACGACTATGACAAGGCGCTGCTGTCACCCGGCGCCGGCGTTTACGCGCGCGGCGCCAAGTCGATCACCTTGAGCCCCCAGGCGCGCGGCGTGCTGGGGATCGACGCCGAGGAACTGACGCCGGTGGAATTGCTGCGCGCCATACTGCAGGCGCCGGTCGATCTGCTCTACAACGGTGGCATCGGCACTTACGTCAAAGCCACCTTCGAAACCCATGCCCAGGTCGGCGACAAGGCCAGCGATGCCTTCCGCGTCAATGGCAATGAATTGCGCTGCAAGGTGCTGGCCGAGGGCGGCAATCTGGGCTGCACCCAGAACGGCCGCATCGAGTACGCGCAAAAAGGCGGCTTGATCTACACCGATGCGATCGACAACTCGGCCGGTGTCGACTGCTCGGACCATGAGGTCAACATCAAGATCCTGCTGGGCAGCGTGGTGGAGGCCGGCGACCTGACGCTCAAGCAGCGCAATGACGTGCTGGCATCGATGACCGACGAAGTGGGCCTGCTGGTGCTGACCGACAACTATTACCAGACCCAGGCGCTCGACATTGCCGGCTACCGCGCGCTCTACCTGCTCGATGGACAGCAGCGCCTGATGCAGTGGCTGGAGCGCCATGGGCGGCTGAACCGGGCCATCGAATTCTTGCCGACCGACGAAGAAATTGCCCGCCGCAAGGCGCGCAAGGCGGGCCTCACGGCGCCTGAAAATGCGGTGCTGCTGGCCTACGCCAAGATGTCGGTGTTCGATGAACTGGTGAGCAGCAATCTGCCGGACGACCCGTTCTTCAGTCGTGCCCTGAAAGCCTATTTCCCGCCCCTGCTGAGCGAGAAGTTCGGCGCCGCGATCGCCGCCCATCCACTCAAGCGCGAGATCATTGCCACCTTCCTCAGCAACACGGTGGTCAACCGCACCGGTGCCACCTTCGTCAACTTCATCGCCTCCGAGACCGCCGCCACGGCGGCCGATGTGATCCGGGCCTTCACGCTGGCGCGCGAGATCTTCGACCTGGAACCCTTGTGGGACCAGATCGATGCCCTGGATTACCGGGTCGATGCCAAACTGCAGCTCGATTTGCTGACCAAGCTGACGGCGATTGCCCAGCGTGCCTCGCGCTGGATGCTGCGCGTGCGCACGCAAAGCACCGATTTGCCGACGCTGATCCAGTGCTATCAACCGGCGGCGCGCGAGTTGCGGGCGCATCTGGCCGACTGGCTGCCGGCCAGCGCCAATACCAGTTGGCAACAGGCGGCACAGACGCTGGTGAACGCCGGTGTCGAACCGGCGTTGGCGCAAAGCTTGACAGCGCTGGACTTCATCTTCCCGGCGCTGGACCTGGTGGATCTGGCACAACATGCCAGCACCGGGCTGGAGCAGGCGGCGCGGGCTTATTTCGGCGTCGATGCCGAACTAGGCCTGACTGGCTGGCGCGCCCAGATCAACCGGCTGCCGACCGACACCTTGTGGCAAACCCAGGCCCGCGCCAGTGCCCGCGACGATGTCTATTCGATTGCCAGCCAGATCACGCGCGGCCTGCTTTCAAGGCAGGAAGCGCTCAGTGCCTGGCGCGACCAACATGGCCCGGCGATCGAGCGCCTGTGCCAGCTGCTGACGGATATCGGCACGCAGGGCGCCGATCTGGCCCCGGTATCGGTGGCCTTGCGCCAACTGCGTCAGTTGGTCTGAGGCGCAGGCCCGACGGCTGTCATTGCGTCCCCGGCTGTCATCCCGGACCTGATCCGGGATCCATGACATCCGACGGCATGGATGCCGGGTCAAGCCAGGCACGACAACGGTCACGCTCAGGCGTTGAACTGTAGCGCCGCCAGCCCGGCATAAACGCCGCCGCGCGCCACCAGCTGGGCGTGCGTGCCTTGTTCCACCAGTTGACCGTGGTCCAGCACCACGATCAGGTCGGCTTTTTGCACCGTCGCCAAGCGGTGCGCTATCACCAGCGTGGTGCGGCCCAGCATGGCGCTCTCCAGCGCGGCCTGCACCATGCGTTCACTCTCGGCGTCCAGTGCGCTGGTGGCCTCGTCCAGCAGCAGCAGCGGTGGATTCTTCAACATGGCGCGGGCAATGGCGATGCGCTGGCGTTGGCCGCCGGACAGGCGCACGCCGCGCTCACCCAGAAAGGTGTCGTAGCCCTCCGGCAAGGCGCTGATGAACTGGTGTGCAAAAGCCGCCTGCGCGGCGACCTTGACCTCGTCGTCGCTGGCCTCAGGCTTGCCATAGCGGATGTTCTCCAGCGCGCTGCTGGAGAAGATGACCGCGTCCTGCGGCACGATGCCGATGCGCTGGCGCAAGTCGTGCAAGGATAGTTCCCGGGTCGCCACGCCGTCCAGCACGATGCGGCCGGCGGCCGGGTCGTAAAAGCGCAGCAACAACTGGAACACCGTGCTTTTGCCGGCGCCGCTGGGGCCTACGATGGCGACGGTCTGGCCCGGTTTGACCGCCAAGGAAAAATCTTTCAGCGCCGCCTGATTCGGGCGCGACGGGTAGTTGAAACTGATGCCTTCAAATTGAATCGCGCTGCCGGCAAGCTGTGCCGGGGCCGGTACCGGATTCAGCGGCGATGCAATGGGCGAACGGCTCGCCAGCAACTCCATCAGGCGCTCGGTGGCACCGGCGGCGCGCAGCAGATCGCCGTAGACCTCGCCCAGAATCGCAAAGGCGCTGGCCAGGATGATGACGTACATCACCGTCTGGCCCAGATCGCCGGCACTGATGCGCCCCGCCATCACCGCTTGGGTGCCCTGGTACAGGCCCCACAGCAGCGCGGCCGAGGTGGCGATGATGATGAAGGCCACCAGCACCGAGCGCGCCTTGGTGCGCCGCACCGCAGTCCTGAAGGCCTTGTCGGTGGAGGCATTGAAGCGTGCTGCCTCGCGGCCCTCGGCGGTATAGCTTTGCACCACCGGTATCGCATTCAGCACCTCGGCCGCCATGGCGCTGGAATCGGCGATGCGGTCCTGGCTGGCCCGTGAGAGCTTGCGCACGCGCCGGCCGAACCACAGGGACGGAATGACCACCAGCACCAGCACGCCCAGCACCTGGAACATGACGTACGGGTTGGTCCAGATCAGCATGCCCAGCGCGCCGATTCCCATCACGGTGTTGCGCAAGCCCATCGAGAGCGACGAGCCGACCACGGTCTGCACCAGGGTGGTATCGGCCGACAGGCGCGACAACACCTCGCCGGTCTGCGTGGTCTCGAAGAACTCGGGGCTCTGTTGCAGCACATGGCCGTAGACCGCGTTGCGCAAATCGGCGGTGACGCGTTCGCCGAGCCAGCTCACCATGTAAAAGCGCGCCGCCGAAAACAGCCCCAGCGCCACCGCCACGGCAAAGAGCGCGACAAAATGCTCGCGCAAGGCCATCACTTGCGTGCCCCGGTCGGACTGCACCAGACCGGCGTCGATCAGGCTGCGCAAGGCCACCGGAAACGCCAGCGTGGCGACCGCCGCCAGCACCAGAAACAGCAGCGCCAGTCCGATGCGGCCACGGTAGGGCAGCAGGAACGGAAGCAAGCCGGACAGCGAACGCGGCGAGGCTTTGGCGGGAGCAGGGATAGGTACGGAGGTGGTCATGGGTCTGGCAGGCTGCCAACGGGGTCATTATTTGTCGACTCGTTCTACCCAGTAATCCGGGCGACGATGCTGGTGCGAAACCGCCAAGACCCAAACCTCATCGCCGCGCAACACGTAGCGCAAGGTATAAGGAAACCGGTTCATCACGTAGCGTCGCACATCTTCTAGTTCCACTGGAAACAATAAGGGTGACCGTGCGATCCGGCTTGCGGCATCGCGCACGGCTTCCTTGAACCGTAGCCCTAGCCCCGGCTGCTGTTGCTCATACCAATCACAGGCTTCGGCCAACTCATGGTTGGCGATTTCGGCAAAGCGAATCCGCATCAATTGTTGCCAAAGACTTCTTCGAAGGAAAGCGTTTTCATCCGACCGTCGTCGCACGCCCGTGCCCTGTGCAAAGCCTCTTCAGCCCAGATCCGGTCAATTTCAGCATCCGGCTTGTCCAGGCTCTGCAGAATTCTCTCCGCAACCTCGTAGCGCTCTGAAGCTTTCAAATGGAGAGCCATATCAATAATTTCGGTTTTACCCATGATCTCCTCCTTCCGATAAAAACCCCCATGGCATATGGCTAATTGTGGCACCCTTTGGGAGCCGTCACGGGCTTAGCCCGGCACAACGCGATTCAATTGGAATGATGGAACTGGGCAATCCGGTGGGACGCACCAATGTAGCCTGAGACCTGTTTTGAATGGTTAATCGGAATTTGAGACTTTGCTCCCATGGAGTCGAAGTTGAAATTGGCAAAACCGTTGCCGTACCAAACAAAGCCTTGACAATAAATGCCTAAGCAAATAATATCGCCGACCTTATGCGTTCCTCCAAAAAATCCGTCAGCAGCGCCGCCAAGCCTGCGGACGCGGTGTGCGTGGCAAAGCAGTTTTACTGCACCGAGGGCTACATGCCGGAAAACAGCGTGGGCTATCTGATGCGGCGCGTGTTGACGGCCGTGGCGCAGGAAATCGAGCGCCAGCTCGAACCGGTCGACCTGACCAATGCCCAATGGATCCCCTTGTTCAAGCTGTTCATGGGCAAAGCCTCCACCGTGGCCGAACTGGCGCGCGAATGCCAGCTCGATGCCGGCGCCATGACGCGTCTGCTGGACCGGCTGGAAGCCAAGGGGCTGTGTCATCGGGTGCGATCGGTCGAAGACCGGCGTGTTGTCAATATCGAATTGACGGACGAAGGGCGCACGGTGGCGACCGGCATACCCGAGGTGCTGTGCCGCGTGCAAAACGCTCATCTGGCCGGTTTTTCGGACGACGAATTTCAGGCCTTGAAGGGCTTTTTGCGCCGCATCCTGGATAACGCCCAAGCCCAAACCCCACCCACTTCCGGAGGCAGTCATGAAGCCTGACCCATTAGCGCGATCGGCCGTGCTCCTGTTCGCGGCCCTGGGCTTGTCGGCTTGCGCCGGCCTGTCCGATCTTCCGGCACCGGCCAGCTTGCGCGATGCTTCCTCCCTGGGCCTGCCGACGGCGCCAGAAGCAACGCGCGCGCTCGACAGCCAGTGGTGGCGCGAGTTTGGCGACGCGCAACTGAACCGCTTGATCGACCAGGCGTTGGCCAGCAACCCTTCGCTCAGAATTGTGCAGGCCCGGCTGCTCCGGGCCCAAGCCGGTGCCGACATGACTGGCGCTGCGAGTGCTCCGCAACTAGTCGCGGGGCTGGACGCCATGCAGCAAAAGTTCACCGCCACCGGCATGATTCCACCCCCGCTGGCCGGTTCCATTTACGAGACCGGAACGGCGCAACTCAGCGGCAGTTGGGAACTGGATTTTTTTGGTAAAAACCGTGCCGCGCTGGAGGCCGCGCTGGGCAGCGTGCGCGCCATCGAGGCCGACGCCGCCGCCGCCCGGACCTTGCTGGCCAGCAATGTGGCACGCAGTTACTTCCAATTGGTGCGCTTGAACGAGCAACTGGTTGTGGCGCAGCGTCTGCTGGCGCAACGCACGCAAACACTGGCTCTGGTGCGGGACCGCGTCAATGCCGGTCTGGATACGCGCCTTGAACTGCGGCAAAGCGAAGGGACCTTGCCCGATGCGCGCTTGCAGATCGAGGGTCTGCAAGAGCAGTTGACGCTGGGGCGCCATGCCTTGGGTGCTCTGCTGGGACAGCCGCAAGCGGCACTGGCGATCGAGCTACCGCCCATGGCGGCGATCAAAAATGTGGCTGCCGCAAGCAGCTTGCCGTCGGACCTGCTGGGGCGTCGCGCCGACATCGCCGCGGCACGCTGGCGGGTCGAGGCCGCGACCCAGGATGTCAGCAGCGCCCGCGCACAGTTTTACCCCAATGTCAATCTGGTGGCCTTTGCCGGTTTCTCCAGCATTGGCCTGGACCGCCTGCTGGGAGCAGGCAGCGAGCAGTGGGGTGTCGGGCCGGCCGTGCGGCTGCCGCTGTTCGACGCTGGCCGCTTGCGCGCCAACCTGCGCGGCAAGGCCGCCGATCTGGACGCCGCCATCGAGAGCTACAACGCCGCCGTGATCGAGGCCGTGCGCGAGGTCGCCGACCAACTTGCCTCGGCGCAGTCGATCGGCCGTCAGCAGACCGAGCAGCGCGCGGCGCAAGCCGCTGCCGAGAACGCCTATCAGATTGCCTTGCAGCGCTATGACGCCGGACTGGTCAATCTGCTCAGCGTCCTGAACACTGAGTCGGCGGTGCTCAATCAGCGCCGCCAGGGTGTCGATCTGGCGGCCCGTGCCCTCGACAGCCAGGTGGCGCTGATGCGCGCTTTGGGCGGTGGCTACCGCGCCGACCTGCCCACCGCGACGGCCCAGAAATAAGCTATTTCCATCCTCTATCCCTATTGCCATGACCGCATCTCAAACACCTGTCCCGGCGCCGCGCGCCGCTGCCAACCCGGCCCGCAAAAAGGCCTTGCTCACGCTGACCGGCGTGGTGGTCCTGGCCGGCCTGGGCTGGGCCGCCTACGAATGGCTGGTGGCCAGCCACTACGAGTCGACCGACAACGCTTATGTGCAGGGCAACGTGATTCAGATCACACCGCAGATCGGCGGCACCGTGATGGCGATCCTGGCCGATGACACCGATTACGTGAAAGCCGGCCAGCCGCTGGTCAAGCTGGATCCGGCCGACGCCAGCGTTGCGCTGGAGCAGGCCAAGGCTGGCCTGGCGCAAGTGGTGCGTCAGGTGCGCACCCTGTATGCCAACAACAGCACGCTGACGGCTCAAATAGCCTTGCGCGAGGCCGAGGTGGCCAAGGCGCAAAGCGAAATTGCACGCGCCACCGACGACCTGAACCGGCGCCAGTCGCTGATCCAGAACGGTGCGGTTTCCAAGGAAGAACTCAATCACGCGCAAACACAGTTGGCGAATGGCAAATCTGCCCTGGCGGCGGCGCTGGCGGGTGTCACGGCGGCCAAGGAACAACTGCGCAGCAACCAGGCCATGACCGAAGGCACCGCCATCGACAAGCACCCCAGCGTGCAGGCGGCAGCCACCAAGGTGCGCGAGGCCTGGCTGGCGACCCAGCGTGCCGTCTTGCCGGCACCGGTCGACGGTTATGTGGCACGGCGCAGCGTGCAACTCGGCCAGCGCGTGGCGGCCGGTACGCCTTTGATGGCCATCATTCCGCTGAATCAACTGTGGGTGGACGCCAATTTCAAGGAAGTGCAGTTGCGCAACATCCGCATCGGCCAGAGCGTCAATCTGACGGCCGATCTGTACGGCAGACAGGTCGAATACAAAGGCACCGTCAGCGGTCTGGGCATGGGCACCGGTGCCGCCTTTGCACTGTTGCCGGCGCAAAACGCCACCGGCAACTGGATCAAGGTGGTGCAGCGCGTGCCGGTGCGGGTGGCGCTGGACGCCGCCCAGGTGGCGCAAAACCCGTTGCGCGTCGGCTTGTCGATGCTGGCCACGGTGGATGTCAGCCGGCAGGACGGCAAGATGCTGGCCGATGCGCCGCGCCCCGCCGCCCTGGTGCAGACCACGGTCTACGAGTCGCAGGACAGCGGTGCGGCCGAGGAAGTCCGAAAAATCATTGCGGCCAATATGGGTCGCCCCTGAACCTGGCACCCTATGGCGACCCTGGCTCAATCGGCTCCGTTGGCGCCACTGCAAGGCTCGGCCCGTTTGTGGGGCACCATTGCACTGTCGCTGGCCACTTTCATGAACGTGCTCGACTCGTCGATTGCCAACGTCTCGCTGCCGGCCATCGCCGGTGACCTGGGCGTCAGCACCAACCAGGGCACCTGGGTCATCACCAGCTTCGGCGTCGCCAACGCCATCGCGCTGCCGCTGACCGGCTGGCTGTCGCAGCGCTTCGGCCAGGTACGTTTGTTCATCACCAGCGTCCTGATGTTCGTGCTGGCCTCCTGGATGTGCGGCCTGGCGCCCAACATGACGACGCTGATTGTGTTCCGCGCCTTGCAGGGTTTTGTCGCCGGACCCATGATTCCGCTGTCGCAGGGCTTGCTGCTGTCGAGTTATCCACCGGCGCTGGCCGGTCTGGCGATGGGTCTGTGGGCCATTACCACTCTGGTGGCGCCGGTGCTGGGGCCGCTGCTGGGCGGCTGGATCACCGACAACATCAACTGGTCCTGGATTTTCTACATCAACATCCCGGTCGGCCTGCTGTCGGCCTTTATGGTCTGGACCATCTACCACAAGCGCGAAAGCGTGACCCACAAACTGCCGATCGACGGGGTCGGTCTGGGTCTGCTGGTGTTGTGGGTGGGCGCGCTACAGATCATGCTGGACAAGGGCAAGGAACTGGACTGGTTCCATTCGCCCGAGGTGGTGGGGCTGGGTCTGGTGGCCCTGGTCGGCGGCGCATTTTTCCTGGCCTGGGAACTGACCGAGGAACATCCGGTCGTCGACTTGCGCCTGTTCAAGCAGCGCAACTTCTGGTCCGGTACGGTGGCCATCGCCATGGGCTACGGCCTGTTCTTCGGCAACGTGGTGCTGTTGCCCTTGTGGCTACAGCAGTTCATGGGCTACCCTTCGATCGACGCCGGCATGTTGCTGGCGCCGGTGGGCCTGTTTGCCATCATCCTGTCGCCCATTGTCGGCAAGAACATTTACAAGGTGGACCCGCGCTACCTGGCCAGTTTTGCCTTTGCAGTGTTTGCCCTGGTGCTCCTCATGCGTTCGCATTTCAACACCCAGGCCGACTTCGGCACCATCCTGATACCGACGCTGATCCAGGGTATCGCCATGTCGTGCTTTTTCATTCCCTTGTCGGTCATCCTGCTGTCGGGTATCGCGCCCGACAAGATCCCGGCCGCCTCCGGGCTGTCCAGTTTTGTGCGCATCGTGGCCGGCTCCTTCGGCACCTCCATAGCCACCACGGTCTGGCAGGACCGCGCAGCCATGCACCACGCGCAACTGGCCGAATCCATCAACTCGGGCAACTTTGCGGCGACTCAGGTGCTCTCCGGCATGGGCAGCGCGGGTTTCACGCCCGAGCAAGCGCTGGCGCAGGTGAACCGGCTGCTGGACCAGCAGGCCTACATGCTGGGCGCCAACGACGTGTTCTTTGCCTCGGCGCTGATCTTTCTGCTGCTGATTCCGGTGGTGTGGCTGTCGCGGCCGAAGCGTGTTCCGGCCGTTGGAGAACCGGTCGATGCCGGCGCTGGGGCGCATTGAGGGCGCAACTACAAACGCAGCGCACCGGCGTAGCCTGTCATCTCCAGGTAGCCGCGTCCCAGCAGTCTTCCCTGGCTGTCGAGCAGCTCGCTCAAGCCCTCCCAGTAGACCGCGCCGGTGGAGGCGCGGCTGTCGAGTTCCTGGTTGTCGATGACCGCCTTCACGGTGTAGAAGCCGGTGGGAGTTTGGACCAGCCACTCGACCGGGTAGCTGGCTCGCGTCACCGCGCTGGTCCAGCTGCGCAGCGGCTTGAAGATGACTTCCCCGTGGTTGAACACTTGCGGCACGGCGCCCATGCTGGGGCGGCGAATGGAGCCGCCATCCCATAGCGCGTTGCCCATTTTGTCGCGCAGGCGGAAGGCGGTGAGGGCGCTGCCGTCCAGCAGGTTGATGCCGATCCAGTCCCAACCCACCGCCTGTTGTCCGAGCAGCGACTGACTCCACTCGTGGTCCAGCCAGGCTGTGCCCTGCACCGGCAGGCGCTGCTTTCCCAGGCCCAGGGTGCCGCTGGCCTGCAGTTGCGGCAGGCTGTAGTAATAGCTGGCCTGCTGCTCTAGCGGCCCCTTGCGTGACAGGCCCCTGTCGCCTTGCAGCAGCAGGGGCTGCGTTTCGCGCAGCGATAAATCAATTTCAAAATCGCTGCTGGCAGCCTGGGCCTGATACTGCGTGGCGGTGTGTCGCAGTGACCAGTCGCGCAGCTTGAGCTGGGTGTCGGTTTCACTGGTCTGCGCGACCTCAAAACCTTGGCGCGCAATGCGCTGGTCGTGCCATAGCTTCTTGCCCGCCACGTCGGTCACGGCGGCATGGGCAAAGATCAATTGCTTGGCGGCGAAAGCCGATGTCATGTTCTGCGTCGCCGGCACCCGGGAGCGAAAAAAGGTCAGTTGAAAGCCAAATTCCCGTTGCCCTGAAAGCAGGCGGCCGGTGAGGTACCACCATTCGATGGCGAAGTCGGGGTGGCTGCCCAGGTCGCGCGGAAATTGCAGTTGGTACGGCACCAGCGCTGTCGCCGGCAAGGGCGACATGGCAGTCGCCAGACCCGCCGTCAGCAGCTGTCGTCGCGAGAGACCGAACCGGCTTGCAGGCATGGCGGACTCAGGCCAACTGAAGCTTGAGGCGCGCCAGCGCCGGGCTGCAATCGCCGAACCTGGCTTGCACCCAGGCGGCATCGTGGTAGCTGGGCAAATAGCGCTCACCGGCATCGCACAGCAGCGACAGGATGGAGCCCTGTTGGCCTAGCTCGCGCATCTCGCAGGCCAGGCTCAGCATGCCGATGAAGTTGGTGCCGGTGGACGGTCCGACCTTGCGCCCCAGCAGCTCGGACAGCAGGCGCATGGCGGCCACCGAATCCAGGTCGCTCACTTCCAGCATGCGGTCCACCAGGGTGCGGATGAAGCTGGCCTCTACCCGTGGCCGGCCTATGCCCTCGATGTTGGAGCCCGGGCCGGTCAAGCTGGCGTCGCCGCTGCGGTGGTATTCGCCGAACACGGAGCCTTGTGGATCGGGCACGCAGAGCCGGGTGTCATGGCGCTGGTAGCGCACGTAGCGGCCTATGGTGGCGCTGGTGCCGCCGGTGCCGGCGCCGACCACGATCCAGCGCGGAATCGGGTGCCGCTCGCGCGCCATCTGGCTGAACATGCTTTGCGCAATATTGTTGTTGCCGCGCCAGTCGGTGGCGCGCTCGGCGTAGGTGAACTGGTCCATGTAATGACCGTTGGTTTGTCGCGCCAGGGCCAGTGCTTCGTCGTAGACCTGCAAGGCGCTGTCGACCAAATGGCAGCGTCCGCCATAGAACTCGATCTGCGCAATTTTTTCCGGCGAGGTGCCGTTCGGCATCACCGCTATGAAAGGCAAACCCAGCAGCCGCGCAAAATAGGCTTCGCTCACTGCGGTGGAGCCGCTGGACGCTTCGACCACGGTGGAGCCCTGGCCGATCCAGCCGTTGCACAGTCCATACAGGAACAGCGAACGCGCCAGCCGGTGTTTCAGACTGCCGGTCGGGTGGGTCGACTCGTCCTTCAAATACAGGTCAATGCCCAGCCTGGAAAAGCCGGGCAGGGGCAGGGCAATCAGATGGGTGTCGGCACTGCGCTGGTAGTCGGCTTCGATCAGGGCAACGGCCGTTTTAAGCCATGAGCTAGCGGGGTGGTTCATGCGGGAGGACAGACAAGGTTTTGTATTTTGCTGAGAAGGCAGGCATGGTTTTCAAAAAGAGAACTAGATCGGTCTTGCGATGCTCAGCCGCAACATGAGCGTCATCGGATGTGTCGGTGACACCTGAAACCCGTAATGTTCGTAGAACTGTTTGGCCCGGTCATGCAGAGCGTGCACCAGCAAGGCCCTGACGCCGGCGTTTTCTGACACGGCAACAGCCCGGTTGACCGCATCGCGCAGCATAGCGGCCCCCAGCTTGATGCCTTGTGCGCGGGTGTCGACGGCTAGACGAGCCAACACCATGACAGGGATCGGGTCGGGCATATTGCGACGCACCGCGCTGCTTGCCAGCTTGTGCGCTACGGCGCCAGCAGCCATGGCGTAATAGCCGTAGACACGCTTGTCTTGATCCGCCACGACAAACGTGCGAGTGGCGCCACTCAATTGGTTGGCCATGGCCCGCCGCTTGAGCCACTCGTCAAGGACCGACTCACCGCACTCGAATTCATCCAACTGGTGGGCGCTGGCCAGTGGCGCTGGTGCCGACAGTTGCAGGTTCATGCCTTGGTATTTGTCCAGGGCGCCTTGACGGCCATCAGGCGATCGAGGCCCGGATTGGGCTTCGGTGGCGCGTCCAGCAATTTCGTGAACCGACGAAACCTGTCGGCGTCCAGGCCGAAGAACACCTGATCGAGCATCACTGAGCGTGCTTTGTCGCAGGCGGCCTCAAGCATGAAGTCTGAGCGGTTCTTGCCAAGCAATTGAGCGGCGTGGTCGATGAGCGCGCGTTGATCGGGAAGCGCACGCAGGTTGATGGCGGCATCACGCATGAAAGTTTCCTTGGATGGCATAGACAACAGATACATGAATCTTAAGTCAACGTATAGCTATTGTCAATACACAGCGTTATCGGCATGATGAAACAAGGCGCTTGACCGAAGGCCGCGCGGCGGGCACAATTCGATTACTAGTCAATTGGCTAGTAATAGCAGGAACGTGCCACACCATGCCCCGTCCGTCCCGCAATATCGATCAAATTCTGCTGCAAAGTGGCCGTGAGCTATTCCCGCAGCATGGCTGCGCCGGGCTTTCGTTGCGGCTGTTGGCCGAGCATGCGCAGGTCAACGTCGGCATGTTTCATTACCACTTCAAGAGCAAGGAAATGTTTTTGCGTACCCTGCTGCAGCAGATGTACGACGAAATGTTTTCCCAGTTGCATTTTCAGGTGGCGCAATCCGGCGTCGCCCTGGAGCGCTTGCGCCAGGCCTTGTGTCTGTTGGGACGCCTGATGCGCGAGCATGGCCAGTGGATTGCCCGCATCTGGACCGATGCTGCTGGTGGCGAGGCGGTGGCGCTTGAGTTTCTGCGGAAAAACGGCGCGCGTCATCTTGAGTTGTTGATGGCATTGCTGGCTGAGGCTGAGCAGGATGGCGCCATTGCGCCCATGGCGCCGATGCAGCGCTTCACTTTTTTGATGGGCGCCGTGGTGGCGCCGATGTTGCTGGCACCCAGTGCCGTTCGCATGGGCATGGCACCGCCCCAATTTTCAACGCAAGTCTATTCCGACGTGCTTAGCGACAAAGGCATTGCCGAGCGGGTCGACCGCGCCCTGGCCGCGCTGGCCGGTAAAAGAAAGAAGCTTCATCATGCATGACCGAGTATCCCTATCGCGCTGTCTGCTGTTATGCCCTGTTCTGCTGTGGCTGGTCGCCTGCTCGGAGCAGCCGGCGCCGGCCTGGTCCGGCTACGCCGAAGGCGATTACGTTTACATCGCGGCACCGCTGGCCGGCCGGCTCGAAGCCATGGCCGTGCAAGCGGGGCAAAAAGTCGTCAAGAACGCCTTGTTGTTTGCGCTGGACGCCGAAGCCGAGCGCGGCGCCAGCGATGAGGCGGCGGCCCGTCTGGCCAGTGCCCGGGCGCAAGCCACGAACCTGGACAAGGGACGGCGCAGCGATGAAATTGCCGTGACCCAGGCGCAACTGGCGCAAGCGCAGGCGAGCGCTGCTTTCATGCAAAGTGAGCTGGCGCGCCAGCAACAGTTGGTAACCCAAGGTTTCATTTCGAAGTCGCGGCTGGACGATGCCAGCAGCGCCGTCGTGCAGGCGCAGGCCCGCGTGGCCGAACTCACGGCGGCCCTGCGTGTCGCCCGTCTGCCGGCCCGCGTGGACGAACGTGTGGCGACGCAGGCGAGCGCGACGGCGGCGAGCGAAGCCTTGCGCCAAAGCAAATGGCGTGAAGGACAAAAGCAGCAGACAGCGCCGCTGGATGCGCTGGTGTCCGAGGTGTTCTTCCGTGCCGGCGAATTCGTTCCTGCCGGTCAAGCGGTGCTGGCCTTGCTGCCGCCGCAAAACGTGAAGGCACGCTTCTTTGTACCCGAGGCCCAACTGGCCCAGGTCGCACCGGGCCAAGCCGTGCTGCTGAGCTGCGACGGCTGCCCGGCCCCCATCGCGGCCCACGTGACCCGCATCGCGACCCAGGTCGAATACACGCCGCCGGTCATCTATTCCAACGCCCAGCGTGCCAAACTGGTGTACCTGGTGGAAGCCAGCCCGGACTCCGCGCAAGGCACGCTGTTGCATCCCGGGCAGCCGCTGGACGTACGGCCGGCTACCCCGGGGCGCACACCATGAGCGCACTGGCGATTGACGTCAGCGGACTGACCAAGAACTACGGTGGTCGCGCCGTCGTTGATCACATACAACTGCAAGTCGGTGCCGGACGGATTTGCGGTTTTCTGGGCCCCAACGGCAGCGGCAAGACCACCACCATCCGCATGCTGTGCGGCCTGCTGACACCCGATGCCGGTAGCGGCCAATGCCTGGGCCTGGACATCATCCAGGAGGCGCGTGCGATCAAGCGTCAGGTCGGTTACATGACGCAGAAGTTCGGGCTCTACGACGATCTTTCGATTCGCCAGAACCTCGATTTTGTGGCGCGCCTGTTCGGTCTTGCGCAGCGCCGCGCGGCGGTCGATCTGGCGCTGGAGCGGCTCGGGCTCACAGCCCGCCAGCAGCAACTGGCGGGCACCCTGTCGGGCGGCTGGAAGCAACGCCTGGCGCTGGCCGCCTGCCTGATCCATGAGCCCAGACTGCTGTTGCTGGACGAGCCCACCGCCGGCGTCGATCCGAAGGCGCGGCGCGACTTCTGGGACCAGATTCACCAACTGGCGGCGCAGGGCATCACGGTGCTGGTGTCTACGCACTACATGGACGAAGCCGAGCGCTGCCACGACCTGGTCTACATCGCCTACGGCAACATTCTGGCGCGCGGCTCGGAGCGCGAAATCATTGAAAGCTCGAACTTGAAAGTCTGGTCCATCGAGGGCCAGGGCGTGCAAGCCTGGCTGGAGCCGCTCAAGGCCGCGCCCGGCGTTTTGAGTGTCGCGGCCTTCGGCAACGCGGTGCACGTGGCCGGACAAAACGCCGAGCTGGTGGAGCAGGCGCTGATGGGCGTGCGCCAGCAGTCGGGGTTGCGCGTGACGCCGACCGAAGCTAACCTGGAGGACGTCTTCATCAGCCTGATTGCGCGCGCCCAGGACAATTTTCCGGCTGCCGGCGACCGGCTCGGGGTGGACGCATGACGCGATTTTCCTGGCACCGCATGCTGGCGGTTTTCATCAAGGAATTCCAGCAAATGATGCGCGACCGCCTGACCTTCGCCATGGCGGTGGGCATTCCGATTCTGCAACTGGTGTTGTTCGGCTACGCCATCAACACCGACCCGAAAGGCCTGCCCACGGCCGTGGTCAGCAGCGACAACAGCGCCATGGCGCGCAGCTTTGTCGCCGCCCTGCAAAACACCGGTTACTTTCGCATTAGCCACAGCGGCATCAGCGAGAGTGAGGGTGAAGCGCTGATCGCCAACGGGCAGGCCCAGTTTCTGGTCGTCATACCGGCCAACTTTTCGCGCGATGTGGTGCGCGGCGAGATGCCGGCGATTCTGGTCTCGGTCGATGCCACCGACCCTTCCGCCTCGGGCAACGCGCTGGCGGCACTCAATCTGGTGGCGGTCCAGGCGCTGCGCCACGATCTGAGCGGGCCGCTGCGTGCCTTGCAAGGCACGCCGGCGCCGTTCGAGCTGCGAATTCACAAACGCTACAACCCGGAGGGCCTGTCGCGCTACAACATCGTGCCGGGCCTGATAGGCACCATACTGACCATGACCATGGTGATGCTGACGGGGCTGGGCATGACGCGCGAGCGCGAACGCGGCACCATGGAAAACCTGCTGGCGACACCGGTGCGCCCCAGCGAGGTGATGGTCGGCAAGATCCTGCCCAATGTAGTGATCGGCTACCTCCAGTTGGGGGTTGTCATGGCTGCCGCTTTCCTGCTGTTCGAGGTGCCCATGGTCGGCAGCTTTGCGCTGTTGATGGCCATGATCGGCGTTTTCATCGTCGCCAATCTGGCGGTCGGTTTCACCTTTTCCACGGTGGCGCGCAATCAGTTGCAGGCGGTGCAGATGACCTTCTTTTTCTTCCTGCCGTCGATGTTGCTGTCGGGCTTCATGTTCCCGTTCCGGGCCATGCCCATCTGGGCTCAGTGGATCGGCGAGGTGCTGCCGCTGACCCACTTTCTGCGCATCGTGCGCGGCATCCTGCTCAAGGGCAACACGGCCGCGCAAGTGCTGCCGGAACTGTGGCCCATGCTGGCCTTTCTGTTCGTCGCCGGCGTCATCGCGCTCAAGCGCTATCGGCAGACGCTGGATTGAGGGCGCGGAGTCGACCACCCAAATAATCCAACGGGACAATCTTCAGCACGGCTTCGGGCCGCTGAGGCAGATTGACTCCCTTCGTTGCGACCTATGCGCGCCAGCGCACTGAATTGCCAGATCGATACGCGTAGCCTGAGTTGCAGTCGTGACGCCAACAGGATGGACGCCCAGAACCGGGTGTACAGATTGACGGTCAATACGACCTTGCCGAAGCGCAGGCCTGATCTGTCGACGCTCATCATTGTTACCAGGAACCGATCAATTCTGGGGGTTTTGTGACCACAAGGTTCGCAGGACCCGTTGGTTAAACACAAGGAATCATCATGAGCTTTTCTAAACTGTTGGTTGTAGCGGCGGCGATGCTGGCGCTGGGCGCGTGCACAGGTCCAGCCGGACCGCAAGGGGCGACCGGTAACACGGGCGCTACCGGATACACGGGTGCCACCGGGTACACCGGCGCAACGGGGAATACCGGCGCCACCGGGTACACCGGTGCCACCGGAAGTACGGGTGCCACCGGAGGTGCTGGCGCGACCGGAAACACCGGTGCGACGGGCGGTGCCGGCGCCACCGGAGATACCGGCGCCACGGGATACACGGGTGCCACGGGTAGCACCGGTGCCAAAGGAAACACCGGTGCCACCGGCGCCACGACCGGCGGCACCGTCGTGATAGTGCCGGCCAAATAGCCGGCTGAGGGCAAACCTTGAGGTTGGGTCCCCTCCCGCGGGGGGGTCTCAGCAGCTCGCCAGAGCCGAATTCATTTCGGTAAACTGCCAGCATGCACACATACCTGGTTGGCGGAGCACTGCGTGATGCCTTGTTGGGGCTGACGGTGAAGGACCGCGACTGGGTGGTGGTGGGCAGCACGCCCGAGGCGATGGTCAGCCAGGGCTACCTGCCGGTGGGGCGCGACTTCCCGGTGTTTCTGCACCCGCGCACCAAGGACGAGTACGCGCTGGCCCGCACCGAGCGCAAGACGGCGCGTGGCTACCACGGCTTTGCCTTCAACGCCAGCGTCGATGTGACGCTGGAGCAGGATCTGTCGCGCCGCGATCTGACCGTCAATGCCATAGCTGCTGATGCGGATTCGATAAAGTCTGACGGCAGCTTTGACATCAAACAACTAGTCTTGATTGACCCCTATGGCGGGCAGCGCGATCTGGCGGCACGGGTGTTTCGCCACGTGACGCCGGCTTTTCGCGAAGACCCGGTGCGCGTGCTGCGCGTGGCACGGCTGGCGGCACGCTTTGCCGACTTCACGGTGGCCCCCGAAACGCTGCAACTGATGCGTGAGATGGTGCAGGAGGGCGAAGTCGATCACCTGGTGGCCGAGCGCGTCTGGCAAGAGCTGGCCAAGGGGCTGATGGAAGACACGCCGTCACGCATGTTCGCCGTGCTGCGCGATTGCGGCGCCCTGGCGCGCCTGCTGCCCGAGGTGGACCAACTGTGGGGCGTGCCGCAACGCGCCGAATACCACCCCGAGGTCGACACCGGTGTGCACCTGATGCTGGTGCTGGACCTGAGCGCGCAACTCAAGGCGCCACTGCCGGTGCGCGTGGCCTGCCTGTTGCATGACCTTGGCAAGGGCACCACGCCAGTCGATCTGCTGCCACGCCACCTGGGCCATGAAGAGCGCAGCGCGCGCCTGCTGAGGGGCGTTTGCGAGCGTCTGCGCGTGCCTACCGAGTGTCGCGAGCTGGCCGATGTGGTGGCGCGCGAGCATGGCAACATTCACCGCAGCGCTGACCTGGGTGCGGCAGCCCTGCTGCGCTTGCTGGAGCGCTGCGATGCCATTCGCAAGCCGGCCCGCTTTGGCGATGTGCTGCTGGCCTGCGAATGCGACGCCCGCGGCCGACTTGGGTTGCAGGATGAGCCGTACCCGCAGCGTGCCCGCCTGTTGGCGGCACTGGCCGCGGCGCAGTCGGTGGCTACCGATTCAATAGCGACTGACGCGATGTCAAAAGGCGTCAATGGCAAGTTGATCGGTGAGCTGATTCACAAGGCACGGGTTGAGGCTGTGAAGGCGGCACTGTGAGCACTGAACTGACGTCGTGGGAAGCGCTCAGCGGGCAGTACCGGTTGCACCCCGGCACAGCGCTCAGCATTGTCGGCCAGCGTCCGGTGCTGGGGGCCGGGCGTTTGGGCCGTTTGCTGCGCGGTCAACGCGGCGTCGAAGTCAGCCGCAGTTTGAGCAGTGTGTTCACCCTGTGTGCCCACGCGCATCGCCGCACCGCCAATCTGGCGCTGGCCGCTGCGCAGGTCGGGTCACCAGTCCCGCTCAATGAAGCGCCGGTGCTGTTGTGGCTGGAGACCGCGCGCGACCACTTGCGCAGCATGGCGCTGGACTGGCCGCAACGGCTGCCGGAGGCGCACGCCGACGCCCGCAACCTGGGCTGGCTGAGTGGCTGTCCGCTGCCGCTGGGCAGCGCCAGTGCGGTCACGGATGCCGCGGTGGCGTGGCAGTTGCTGGCCGCTTTGCGCGCCTGGCTGGAGCAACACGTGCTGGGTCAATCCGTCGTTGCCTGGCTGGCAGCCTGTCGTGATCCGGATGCCTTCGCCGCCTGGTGCCGGGCACAAGCACCACAACTGGCGCCGGCCTACTGTCTGGCCGCCTGGCAGCCGATCGCACAGGCCCTGGCACCGCAGATGCGCTGCCTGGACCTGCTGGACGAAGACCCGGCGCTACAGAGCGCCCGCTTGCGTCAGTTGGCGCAGTCGCTGGTGGATGAACCTGACTTTGTGCAGCGCCCGACCTGGCTCGGCCAGTGTGCCGAAACCGGCGCCTGGTCGCGCCTGCGGCATCGGCTAGCGCAAAGCCGGTCCAGCGCCTGGACCCGTCTGAGCGCGCGCTGGCTGGAACTGGTGGAACTCGCCGCTGCCGATCCCAACACACCCAGCCAGGGCAGTGCGCCGCTGCTGGCAACGGGCGCGCTGAATCTGGCTGAGGGTCAGGCCCTGGCCTGGTGCGAGATGGCGCGTGGCCTGCTGCTGCACTGGGTGCAGCTTGACGCCGACGGTAAGGTGCGGGACTACCGGGTGCTGGCGCCGACCGAGTGGAATTTTCATCCGGACGGCGCGTTGGCGCGGGCGCTGGCGGCCTTGTCGCCGGACGATACGGCCGCGGCGCGCACCCTGGCCGCCGCCTTTGACCCCTGCGTGGTCTGCACGGTATAGACTTGCCGCGAGCGGGGAAACCAACATTGATGAAAGCAGGGTGGATGAACAAAAATAGCATCTGGGTCGTGGCTGAAACCGGTGCAGCGGTGAACTGATGCGCGCCCTATTGCGTGTCTTGTTGAATGGCTACGATTACGTGGTGATGTACCTCGGCCTGGCCTGGCTTGGCTTGCTGTGTCTGGCATGGACGCCCATCGCGATGCTGATTTACCCGCTGCTGTCCAAGCAGCGGGGACGCTCGCTGGGGCGTCACGTCATCACGGCCGTATTTCGAATGTACCTTGCCAGTCTCAGCCTGTCGCGCCGGTTCAGCTTTGACCTGCAGGCGCTGGACGCCCTGCGCAACGAGCCGTCGCTGATTCTTGCGCCCAATCATCCCAGCCTGCTCGATGCCGTGATGCTGATGTCACGTTTGCCCAATGTCGCCTGCGTGCTTAAGGCCGAGCTGATGAACAATATTTTTCTCGGTGCCGGGAGCCGGCTGGCGCGCTACATCCGCAATGAACCGGTGCGGCGCATGGTGCAACTGGCAATCCAGGATTTTGACTGCGGCAGCCATCTGCTGCTTTTTCCTGAAGGTACGCGCACCACCAGGTCCCCGGTCAATCCGCTCAAGGGCAGCATCGCGCTGATCGCGCACCGTGCGCAGGTGCCGGTGCAGACGGTGCTGATAGAGACCGATTCGAAGTACCTGAGCAAAGGCTGGTCGCTGTTCCGCAAACCGCCCATGCCTATCCATTACCGGGTGCGCCTGGGGCGGCGCTTTGAGCCACCGCAGCATAGCCAGCGCTTCATGGCGGAACTGGAGCACTACTTTGCCCATGAGCTGGTGCAAGGCTCGGCGTTTTACCCGACCAGCTCGCTGCCCCCGCAAGCCGATCGCAAGCCCTGACTGCGCCTTCACCTCATGAATGCAGCCTCGACCACGCATCTGGTCCTCATCCCCAGCTACAACCCGGGGGCCAAGGTCTATGAAACGGTGCGCGCGGCACGCCACTACTGGACCCCCGTGTGGGTGGTGGTGGACGGCAGCGACGACGGCAGTGCCGAGGGTCTGACGGCGATGGCGGCGCAGGACGCCGGCCTGCGCGTGCTGCTGCTGCCACGCAACCAGGGCAAGGGCGCGGCGGTACTGCAGGGCCTGGAACAGGCCGCAGCAGCGGGCTTCAGCCACGTCCTGACCATGGACTCGGATGGCCAGCATCCAGCCGAACGTATCCCGGCCTTCATGGCAGAGTCCCTGCGCCAGCCGGCGGCCATGGTATTGGGCGTGCCGGTATTCGACGCCAGTGCGCCGGGCCTGCGCGTGAAGGGCCGACGCGTCTCCAACTGGTGGGCCAATCTGGAAACGCTGTGGGCCGGCATTGGCGACTCCCTGTTCGGCTTTCGCGTCTATCCGGTTGAACCCTTGCGCCAGGTGATGTTGGGCCAGCCCTGGATGCGCCACTTCGATTTTGACCCCGAGGCCGTGGTGCGCCTGTGCTGGCGCGGCGTCACTCCGGTCAATCTGCCGGCGCCGGTGCGCTACTACCGCGCCGACGAAGGCGGCGTATCGCATTTCCGCTACCTGCGCGACAACGTCTTGTTGACCTGGATGCACACGCGCCTGTTTATCGGCTTTGTGCTGCGCTTGCCGGTGTTGCTGGCAAGACTTGTGCGGGGGCGTTAACAGGCCCCTTCTTGAGCGCTTGATATTCCGAAAAGACACCGACTTCCAGATGCCGTTTCACCCCGGTCAAGCCGGCAGCGCTGAGTGTCGCCAGGACTTGTTCCGGCGGTACGCAGGCTTCTATGCTGTCCCAGTGATAGCGCCAGATCGTGGCCGTATCTTTTCGTCTGGAGACGAGTCGTGTCAGCAAGGGCAGCAGGCTGCGCATATAGCTTTTGAGCAGCCATTTGGCAATTGGGTTATGCGCCTGGGTGATTTCAAGCAGGCATAAACGGCCGCCCGGTTTGAGCACCCGTTCAAACTCGGCAAAGGCCACGCTCAGATCGCTGATATGGCGCAGCGCATAGCCCATGCTCAGGAAATCAAAATGATTGTCCGGAAAAGGCAAGGCCTCAGCCCGACCTTCGACCAGCTCCATCGCCTCAGGCAGCTTGCTGGCGGCCATCATGCCGGGGCTGGGATCGACCCCCGTGACCATCGCCGCATTGCCGACCAAATCACAGGCTTGCGCTGCCACCAGCCCGGTGCCCACACCGACATCGAGCACCTTCATGCCCAATTTCAAACCGGCCCGAACGAGCGCCTGGCGCCGGTAGCGAGACCCGGTTCCCCAGGCAAACAGCGTCTCGATGTTGTCGTAATCAGCGGCGGTGTCGTCAAAAATCCGGCGCAAATAAGCTTGCCGGTCCTGCTCCGTCCGGTAGTAGTCGGTCAGCGGGATGTGCGGCGCATGCGCTACCGGAACCGGTTCGGAAGTAGTCATGATGTGACCCGCCTTTAAATGATGCCGCCGTTGATGGAGATGATCTGTCCGGTGATATAGGCCGCCTGTGTCGAGGCCAGAAAGCCGATCAGGTCGGCCACTTCAACCGGGGTGCCGGCGCGCTTCATCGGCACCAAGCGCGCGATGTCCTGCGCGTCGAACGCGGATTCGCTCATGGCGGTGTCTATGATGCCGGGCGCCACCGCGTTGACGGTGATGCCCCGGCTGGCGACTTCCTGCGCCAGCGACTTGGTGGCCGAATTGAGTGCCCCCTTGGCGGCGGAGTAATTGACCTGGCCGCGATTGCCGGTCAGCGCAGCGACGGATGAGACATTGATGATGCGCCCCCAGCGGCTGCGTATCATGGGCATCATCAGCGGCTGGGTGACATTGAAAAAGCCGTTGACCGTGACATCCATCACCCGGTGCCACTGCTCGGCACGCATGCCGGGAAACACGGCGTCGTCATGGATGCCGGCATTGTTGACCAGAATCTGGATCGGCTGCAGTTCCACCAGCGGCGTCAGCACCGCGGCGACCGCAGCGCTGTCGGTCACATCAAAGCTCAGTACCTGGGCACTGCCACCGTCGGCACCAATGGCGTCGGCCAGTGTCTGCGCGGCTTGCACTCCGCGATGGGCATGAATGTAGACGTGGCAGCCATCGGCCGCCAGGCGACGGCAGATGGCCGCGCCAATACCGCCGCTGCCGCCGGTCACCAAGGCGTTTTTCATGGGGTATCTCCCGAAGTGGCTGTGAGTGCGTCGGCATTGAGCACCACGGCGGCGCGGCCCTCCAGCAGCGGCTGCCCCGCCGCGCTGACGCAAAATTGGTAAAGGATATGGTTGTCGCCGCGCGTGATGCAAGTGGCCTCCACCCGCAAGTCAAAAGCGACATCGTCCAGCCTGGCCACGTGCAGCTGCGTGCCGCGCACGCTGACCAGATAGCCGACCTGCGGGCTGGCACTGTCCGCGGGTGACAGCAAGGCACCGTGCACGGCCATCGCCTGCGCCGCGTATTCAATGCCACACGCAGCACCCAGTCGGCCACCGGCGCGCAGGGGGTTGTCGGCGGCGCGGTGGCTGCTGGCGCGGCACTGGATGCGCTGCGGGTCCCAGGCCTCAACCTCATCGAGCAGGCACATGCTGCCCCGGTGCGGGATGTGGCGGGCAATCCAGTCGTGGTCGAGCCGGGCCAGCTTCAGCATGGCGTCACCGTCACGGCCAGACGTGTGTCGCCCAGGTAATCCAGCACCACGCGGCCGTCCTGCCGCAGCGCGATGGCGCGCAGCAGCGGCAAGCCGCGCGCGGCCGGAATGGCGTTGCGCAAGGCTTCCAGTGCGGCGTCTTTGAGCCGGTCGGCGCTGGCGTCGGTCAGGCTGACGCTGATTTGCGCCAGCGCCCCAGCGCTGCGCTGCGGTGCCAGCACCAGGGCCATGCCAAACGCATCGGGAATCGGGCGGGCGCTATAGAGCGGCTCCGGGTAAGCGGTGTCGCAGGCCAGCAAAACGGTGCGCGTGTCGTCGACCACCACCTGGGTCAGCGCTTCCAGCAGACCGGCGCCGAAGCTGGCGTCAAAAGCAGAGAGCACCGATGAGGTGGTCATCGCACCGGTGGCGATGCTCCAGTAACCCGAGGCCGTGTTGTGCACGGAATTGTGAAAGCGGGTCGGCGAGATTTGCCGGTCCTGCGAGGCCAGCATGTCACAGATGGCGTGACAGTTTTCCCCATCGCCGCCAGACGAAGAAAAGACGCTGGGCAAGCTGGCGGCATCCAGGCCGGCGGCCGCGATGGCTTCGAGCCCGGTCGCCAGCGTGAGCTTGACGATGGCGCCACTGCGCCGACGCTCGGCCGCCGGCAGCAAGATGGGTGACGGCAACAGGGTTTTCTGCGGCAGATACGGTTGGCGCCCGGCAAGGACCACCTGAGCGCCCGGCCAGTCCGCGAACCCCGGGCCCAACAGGCCGATGCCTTCGATGTAGGCGGTGAGCATCATGGCCGGGCTCCCCGTCCAAAAATCAGACTGCAATTGGTGCCGCCGAAGCCAAACGAATTGCTGAGTACGCGCGCCACCGGCTGCTCGCGATTGTCCAGCAAATAGTCGATGTCCAGCGTAGTGTCGAGCTGCTGGGTGCCCAGCCCGCCGGGCAGCAAGTCGTGTTGCAGCGCCAGCGCGCAAATCACCGCCTCCACGCCGCCAGCGGCACCCAGGGCGTGGCCGGTGGCGCCTTTGGTGGAACTGCAGGGCGTGCCCCGGCCAAACAGGGCGGCAACGGCTTTGCCCTCCACCGCATCGTTGCTTGGCGTCGCGGTGCCGTGCAGGTTGATGTAGTCAATGTCGGTTGACTGCAAACCGGCCATTTTCAAAGCGTCCTGCATCGCCATGCGCGCCCCCAGACCGTCCGGATGCGGCGATGACATGTGATAGGCGTCGCTCGATTCACCAACGCCCAGCAGCAGTACGGCAGCATCGTCGAGTTGCTGCGGGCTGCGTTCCAGCAGTGCGAAGGCCGCCGCTTCGCCAATCGAGAGGCCCATGCGCAGGGCATCGAAAGGGCGACAGGGACGTTCGGACATCAGGCCCAGCGAGTTGAAGCCGTACAGCGTGGTCAGACACAGCGAATCCACACCGCCCACCAGCGCCGCGTCAATCAAGCCGGCGGCGATCATGCGGCGCGCCGAAGCAAATACCTTGGCGCTGGATGAACAGGCCGACGACACCACCACCGCCGGACCGGTGAGGCCGAAATAATGGCGTGTGAAATCGGCGACGGAAAAAGTATTGTGCGTGCTGCCATAGCTGAAATCGGCGGGCAGTGCGCCAGTCACCGCGTCGCGGCGCCGGTAGGCTAGCTCGGTTTGCAAAATGCCCGACGTGCTGGTGCCCAGAAAGACGCCGACGCGCTGCGCGCCATATTTGGCGCTGGCAGCGTGCACCGCCTCGGCAAAGCCGTCCTGCGTCAAACCCAGCAAGGCCAGCCGGTTGTTGCGGCAATCAAAGTCGGCCAGTTGCGCCGGCAGTTGCACCGCATCCACCCCGGCCACCTCGCCCACAAAAGTCGCCAGCTCCACCGTATCAAAAGCACACGGTGCCAGCCCGCTGCGACGCTGACGCAACGCGTCAAGGGTCTGGTCAAGGCCGCGACCGATGCTGCTGGTCGCGGTGAAATGGGAGAGATGGAGCGGGTTCAAAAAAAGCTGGTCCTATCGCAGGTAAAGGAGATTTTTAATGAGTTCGAACGGCCGGTTTGAATCAGACAGAGGGATGCCGGACTGTAGCGCTTATACCCATATCCACCCGATTTCGCAATGACAGAGCGGCCGTCAGCAGGCCCAGCGCGAGGCCGGCCAGCACGTCCACCGCCACATGCTGGCGCGTGGCCAGGGCGGAGTAGATGATGCCGGCACACCACGCCCCATTGACGCTGAGTAGCCACAGCGGCGCACAGAAGCGACGCAGCAGGTGATGCAACCAGATGCCCGAAAAAATGGCGGTGGCGACATGCAGCGAAGGGCAGGCGTTGCCCGAGGCGTCCATGTTTTTAAGGAAAGCTACGTCGGGATACTGGGTCCAGTCGATACCGGCTGGCGGTACTGCCGTGGGCCAGAAGTAGAAGACCAGCAGCGCGACCAGGCAGGTGCCGGCCATCGCCAGGCTATAGCCAACCAACTCGCGCCGCGTCGCCAGCAGGGCCGGGGGCAGGGAAACATAAACCCACAGCGACAGGTACAGGGGCAAGGCCAGGGGCTGAAAGCCGATCAGGCGGTCCAGCAGGGTGAGGGGCATCACCGTGGTCGGGTAAGCGGGTGTTTTGAGCAGGTAGAAGTAGGCACCGAAAAACAGGCTGATGAACAGTGTGGTGCCTATGCTTTTGAGAAGCACATGCCGGGCCATGACCGCCGCAGCCTGTCGGTACCAGGGCGTCGGCTGACTCGTCATAAGAGGGCCTGGCGCAAGGTCACACAACGCAGATGGGCGGCGCCGGCTGCCGCCAGAACCGACGGCAGCACTTCCAGAATGACCGGCGTGCCGTCCGGCGTGCGCGCCGCGTTGCCATCGTGCAAAAGCAAAATGGCGCCCGAGCGCAGACCGTGCAAGAGCTTCATTTTGACGCGCTGGGCATCACCAACCCGGGTGTCGAAACCACGTGCCGACCAACTGGCAAGCTGCAAGCCCAGGCTACTGAGCACCGGGTCGAGAAAAGGATTGCGCAAGCCGGCCGGCGCGCGAAAAAAAACAGGCCGCTGGCCGGTGATGCTGCCGAGCGTGTCCTGGGCCATCTGCAATTCACGCCGGATGCCTGACCTGCCCATCAGTGAAAAATGATGGCGGTGCCGCTGGCTGTGGTTTTCCACGGCATGGCCACGGCGCACGATCTCACGGCACAGGTCCGGGTAGCGCGCGGCCTTTTCACCGATGCAAAAAAAGGTGGCTAGGACAGCGTAACGGTCCAGCAGGTCCAGCACCTGCGGCGTGACGACGGGATCGGGGCCGTCATCGATGGTCAGGGCGATTTCATTTCGGGCCGCGGCGGCGGCCGGCAGCCGTGTCCAGTTCGACCCCAGCCAGTGGCTGCGCGGCCACAGCCCCAGCAGTGCGAGCAGCGCGTGATTGGCCAGCACGGCGCCCAGCGCCCAGCGCCACTGCCCCGGCGCGATGATCACGGCCAGCAAGGCCAGCCCGTGCAGCAGCACGCTGGCGCGAATCAACCGGGTCGGTTGCCAGCGCGCGCTAGGCATGGGGTTTTCTCGCGAATATCGCCGAGTAGATTAGCGCCAGGATGACGCCCGGCGCCACGGTGACACCCATGGCCTGCAAGATCGACACCTTGGAAAACGCCAGCAGGCCAAAGCCGGCGACGGTGGTGAGGTTGGCAAACAACATCGAGGCCAGAGTGCGGGGTGAAACAGGGTCGTCAGCGCGGTCAAAAAACAGCGCGTAATTGGAACCCACCGCAACCACCAGCAGCAAACCGACCAGATGCAGGATGATCAACTGCTGGCCCAACACCGCCAGCCCCGCCGTGACGGTGACGACCGCGGCCACCAGCGGCGCGACGATGCGCAGCACGCGCAGGGGCGAGCGAACGGCAAACAGCAGCAGTCCGACAATGGCCGCCAGCCCGCCCAGCGACAACAGGATGATCTCGTTCAAATAGCCGGAATACAGGTGATCGGATTCCTCTTTCATGTCCACAAAAAGCACATTCGGCAGGGCCGTGGCGCCCGCGGTGTTCAGGGCAGCGCGAATCCGGTTGGCGTTGATGCTGCCGCCCTCAGGCGCGGTCAGCGGCAACAGGGCGCTCCAGTGGCGGTCCTGGCGGATCAGCAAGGCATCGACCGCCATGGCCATCGAAGTCCGCTCCAGATCGGCCGCCTGCAGCAAGGGCTGGCTGCGCGCCGCCGCCACATCGGCCACAAAGGGCTTGAACAATGGCGCCCGCACCGGCAAGCCCGCCACCGCCTGCGCCAGCCGCGCCTCCAGCTCGGCCGCTGACGGCAGGCTGGCCTGGCGGGCGCGCTGCGTCGCAACGCTGGGAAGATAGCGGCTGGGACTCTCGAATCCGGCGAGCTCGCCTTGATCAACCTGCGTTTGCAGCAATGCAGAGACCTGTTCGGCAGAGCTCAGCACGGCTTCGCGGCTGGCGCCCGACACCACCACCAGATAACGCACGTCGGGCGCACCCATGTCGGCGCGCAGGCTGGCATCCAGGGCCACGTCGGCGGGCGATACCGGACTGAGCGAGGCGATCTTGTCGTTCCACAAACTGGCGCGCTGCAAGGCCAGGGTGGCGCAGGCCGCCAGCAGCAGCAAAACGACCGCCCAGCGCAGTTTGGCCGCGCGCTGCACCAGACGGAACAGGACCAGGCCGACGGCCGATACATCGTGAATGCGAAAGTTGGCCGGCAGCAGATGCGGCAGCACGAAGCGGGTCACCGCGGCGGCGGCGATCAGGCCGGCAATCGAATACAGGCCCAGTTGCGCCAGACCCGGAAAGCCCGACAGCAGCAGCGAGGCAAAGCCGAAGATCGACGTCAGCACGCCCAGGCGGACGGTGGGCCAGAAACGCTTGATCCAGTGCCGCGGGTCTGAGCCACCCTGTTCCGACTGCACAAACAGGTAGATCGAATAGTCCACCGCCTCGCCGATCAGTGCGGTGCCAAATCCCAGCGTGATGCCGTGCACCGCCCCAAAGCCCAGACTGACCGCCGCGATGCCCGCCAGCGCACCACTGAGCACCGGCAAAAAACCCAATACCAGTGCCGTGGCGGAACGATAGACCAGCCATAGCAGGGTCGCGATCAGCGCCATGCTGATGATGGACAGGCGGCTGACCTGGCTCTTGATGGTGTCGCGCGCTGTCACCGAAAACACGCCCGGGCCGGTCATCACCAGGCGGGCGGCAGGGCTGGCGGCGGGGGCCGCATCAAACGCCTGCTGGATGGCTGCCATGGCGCGCTGCTGGGCGTCGGTGTCGGAGCCCGAAGCGCGCGTTTGCATCAGCATCAGGGCGCGCGTGCCGTCGCGTGAACTCCAGGCGCCGTCCACCAGGGGCGGGCGCTTGCCGGCATCCAGTTGGTCGAGCAGTTGCAGCATTTCGCCGGTCGGGTCGCGCGGCAGCAGCGACTTGACCAGCAGCCCGGCCGGCGAGGCCAGCAAGTCGAGGCTGTCGCTCAAGGCGGTGTGCAGACCGTCCACGCCAAAGTGTGCGGGTGTCACCGCCGGGCTGAGCAGGTAGCGGTTGTTGAAGAGATAGGCACGGTCGCGCTCGGCGCTGACCGGCTCGCCATTGTTGACGCTGACAAAAGCCGGATCGGCGCGCAGACGCTGGGCGATTTGCTTGGAAAGCCGGGCACGGGTGGACGCATCGGCGCCTTCGATACCCACCAGAATCAGACGCGAGGCCAGACCGTCGCGGATCTGCTCCAGCAGCAACTGCTGCGCCGGTGTCGGGCTGCGCGGCAGGAAAGCCGACAAATCGGTGGTGAACTGGCTGCGGCTGATGAGAACGCCGCAGGCCAGCATGAACGCCAGCCACAAGGCAATCGCTGTGCGACCGCTGCGCGCCGGGATAAGTCTCACGGCGCGGCCAGTTTGTCGATCAGCATCAGCGAACTGTCGCCGTCGGCCTGGCTGATCTCGATGCTGCGCACGGCGTCGCGCACGCCGGCAATGCGGATGCGCTTGACCACCGCCTGCATTTTTTCGTCGGTCGGCAGCAACTGCAGGGTCCAGTGTTCCGCCGTGCCGTCCAGGCTCAGCCGGTAATTGCGTTCCAGCGCCTTGCGGTCACCGGCCAGCGTGCCGCGGATGCTGTCGATGAAAGCCGCCAGTTCCGGGTAGTCCTGCAACTGCAGGCGATGTTTCTGGCGGCCGCGCTCGATGATCAGGCTGCCGCCGTCCACCGTCATGGCTTCTGCCTTGGGTTTGAGGGTGCGTTTTTCCAGATGGTCGGGGGCGCTGTAGAACAGTTCGCCCGCGGACTCCACCGGCTTGTCGAGCATGGCGATGGTTTTCTTCTCGACAAAACTGGCATGGTTGGAGCGGGTTTGCGCCAGGCCACGCATGAGCTGGTCAATATCCCACTCGGCGGCGTGAACCAGGGCCGGCAACAGCGCCAGTGCCAACAGCAGGCGGCCCGGGACGCGCCACGAACAACGGGGTGGGTGGAACAGGGTCATCGCGCTTGGGGCGGCCGTGCAACGGGTGCCGCTTGCCAGAAATCGAAAAAATTGAACCAGTTGTACGGCGCCTGGCGGCAGTATTGGTCCAGCAGCGCCGCGTAGCGGGTGATGGCCGCTTGCAGGGCGGCATCGCGCTGCCCAGGCTCAAGGGCAGAAAAATCGGCCAGCGTATCGAAATGGATGGCGTAACGGTTGCCGCCCAGATACAGCCCGGTCATGAACACCACCGGACGTCGTAGCAGAGCGGCCATGCGGAACGCGCCGCTGGGCAAGTGGGCGTCGGCGCCGAGGATTTGCACCGGGACCAGAGCTTCGTTGCCGGGGGTGCGATCAGCCAGCATGCCGACCACACCGCCACCGTCCAGCCGCTCACGCACCTGGAGCATCGAATCAACATGACCCAGGCCAATGATGTCCTGCAGCGCCTGCGGATTGATGGCCGCCAGCGTGGCGTTGATTTTTTTGGCATTGTCCTGATGCATCAGCATGGCGACGCGCACATCGGTGTCCTTGCGGCCCAGCGCGCGGATCACTTCAAAACTGCCCAGGTGAGCACCCAGCAGAAACAAACCCTTGTGGTCGGCCAGCAGACGCTGCAGCAGATCCTCGCCATGCACTTCAAAATCAAACAGGTCGAAGCGGCGGTTGACCAGGTAGAGACGGTCATGGATGGTGGCAGCAAAGGTGAAGAAATGCCGGTACAGATCGCGCCAGTGGGCCGGTCGACCCAGGGCAAGCCGCAGATAACTGCGTGAAGCGCGCCGGCTGGCCGGCGCAAACAACAAAAAATACGCCGCGATCAGGTGCAGCACGCCGCGCGCCGTGCGCCGCCCCAGACGCAATGAAATCCAGGTCATGACGCGCAGCATCAGCAGGTTGCTGCGCTCCGGGGTATCAGCCCATGTCATGCCGGCGACCTCGCCACGACACTGCCGCTGGCAATTTTGCGCGCGCCCGCCACGATGTCGAAATGCACCGCACCGCTGGCCGCGACGCTGTGCTGGATCAGCAATTCGTCGCCGGGACGCGCCGGGCTCAAAAACTTGACCGCGCTGATCTCGCAGCGCTCCAGCGCCATGCCGGTGCTGTCGGCAATGATCTGCAGCGCCAGGTCCAGCAGAACGACACCGGGCAGGATCGGGCTGCCGGGGAAATGCCCGGCAAAGGTCGGATGGTCCAGCGGAACTCTCCAGTGCGTGGCCTTGTTCATGCGGGTTTGCGTGGGCTGCGTGTTTGAATCAGGGCCTGCAAGGTGGCACGCGGCAGTTTTCCGGTGCTGTTGCGTGGCAGTGCATCAACCAACAGCAGGGGGCGCGGCAGGAACACCGGGTCGATATGTTGACGCAGCGCCGCCAGCAATTGGCGCGCGTTCAGACTCGGCGCCACGACACAGGCGGCCAGCCTTGTTACCTGATCAGGATTGGTTTCATCGGGCATGTAAAAAGCGCCATCCAGCACGCCGGGAATGGTACTTAGAACGTGGTTGAGACTCGACAGCGAATGCCGTTTACCCGCGATATTGACCAGATCGGCGATGCGCCCGTGCAGCAGAAAGTGCTGGTCGCTGACCGGCTCGATCAGGTCGCTCAGGGCGGTCAAGGTCTCGATGTGAGCGCCGCAAGCGCGCACGCTATCGCCCTCGACGATCAGTTTGATGCCGGGAAACAGTTGCCACTGCGCGGTCTGCGTGGAGCGGCGGCTGGCAATCTGGCCAGTTTCGGTGCTGCCATAGATTTCCATCAGCGGAGCATGGCAACGGGCCTCGATGTCCTGTGCTAGTTGGACCGACAGCGGCGCCGTGGCCGACACCACCAGTGCGATCTCGGGCAGCGCCAGCCCGGCGTCCAGCAAGGCGCGCAGATGCACCGGCGAGGACACCAACACGCGCGGCGCGGGCACCGCCGCCAGCGCCTGGCCAATGTCGGCCGGGTAAAACGGCTGCTCATGGCTGAGTGCGTTGCCGCTGTGCCATGCCATCAGTACCGTGGATTCAAAGCCGTACATGTGTTGCGGCGGTACCGTGCCAACCAGGGTGCAGTGCGTGTCTTGCAGCAACCCCAGGCGCAAGGCCTCGGCCTGAACGCAGCCGACCAGCGCGCCCCAGGTTTTGGGATGCGGCTGCGGCATGCCGGTCGAGCCTGAAGTAAATACCACCGCGACGCGCTGCCGGCTGTCAATTTGCGGAATTGCAAAGGCCTCCGTTGCGCCAAGGTCCATGACCGGGTAGCGCAATTGAGGCAGGTCCACCGTGCACGAATCGCTGTCGGTCAGACAAAACACATCCGGTGCAAAAACCTTGATCTGGCGCACCACTTCCGGTGTGTGAGTGGACGGCAGCAGACTGACCTTGCCGGCCACAATGGCGGCCGCCAGACCGACGCTGAAACGGTACCTGTCGCCGCACATATTGAGCAGTTGACTGCCGGCCGGAAAGCGTGCCACCAGCTGTTTGACCTCGGCCAGGAACTGGTGCAGCGTGACGGCGCCATCGGCGCGCCAGGCGACGATGCTGTCCGGGGAGGCATGGGAGAGCAGCGGCAGGGAAGTCATAAACAGGGATGCGGCAACTAGTGCGGACGCGCCGGCGTGTTCCGATACGCTCGCACCGCATCAAGGATGTGCATATTCTGCATCTCGGGCAGCAGGTATCTGCGTACCCCGTATTCGGCAATGAACATCAGCGCGACCAAAGGCAGCGTCAGAAAATTGGCAAAAACCGACCATGCGGTCAGCGGTGCCAGAAAAAAGAGCAGGGTCGAAACCAGCGCCATCGCGGCAAAAAACAAGGACCAGGCGAGCGTCACCTGACGCGTGTAAATCAGATGGCGCGGCGTCAGGGGTGCATGCATCGCCTCCGCGAAGCGGGTGCAAAGCGGCTTGCGTCCAGCGATCAAGGTACGGGCAAAAGTGATGAACAGTATCAACTGCATGGCCATATTTTGCAGCCAGTAAACCAGCCCGAAATGGCGTTCCAGCGCCGGCCATCCAAGCCACAGCCCAGCACACGACAGCAGCAGTGCCAGCAGCATGGTGAAGCGCCGGCTGGAACGCCAGGCCAGCACCAGTGCAATCAATAGCACCGGCGCTATGGCCACCAGCGCGCCCAAGTTGCCGCCGTGCCCGGATTCGTTGGTGTAATGGGCCAGCAGCGGATAGCCGATCAGCAGCGCGGCAATCCCCAGCCAGCGCAGCATGCGACGCGTCATCAGTGGGTTCTCTGCGCCGCGATATAGTCACACAGGCTGCGCAGCGAGCTGAAAATGTGCTGGTTGTCTGCGCTGTCGTCACGCATCTGTAGTCCATAGCGCTTGGAGACCACCAACGCGACTTCCAGCACGTCAATCGAATCCAGGCCCAGACCGTCGCCATACAAGGGTGCATCGGCGGTGATTTGATCGGCGCTGACCTCGAGGTTCAAACTCTCGATCATCAATTGGGCAACTTCACGCTGCAAATCCGCGCTACTGGGGACGCTGGGTTTCTGTGTGTCTTGCATGGTGCTTGTAAAAATGGTTTGAGCCAGAAGCCGTGAATGGGGAAACGCTTACAGCCTGTCGCGATGTTGGGGAAAGACATTGCCCGGCTGTTCGGGCCTATTATTACTGTCCGGCGGGCAAGTGGGGCAACAATTTGGCCTCCGGAGCCTGCGCGGGCGAATCCCTTAGCCCACACCCTTGGCCATGGGAAGTGGTAGCCGCCTTCGACCCTTGCGGGTCTGCACGGTATAGACTGCTGCCAGCGGGGAGGCTAACGATTCATGAAACTGGGAACGACATGACGCTCAATGTGCTGTGGTTGCAGTCCGGCGGCTGTGGCGGCTGCAGCATGTCGCTGCTGTGCGCCGACACGGTCAACTTCCCGGCGCTGCTGCGCGGCAATGGCATCGAGATGCTGTGGCATCCCGCCTTGTCGCTGCAAGGCGAGCAGGATTTGCTGGATCTGCTGGACGATTGCCTGGCCGGCCGGGTGCGGCTGGATGCACTGTGCGTCGAAGGCTCCTTGCTGCGCGGCCCGCAGGGCAGCGGGCGCTTCCATGTGCTGGCCGGCACCGGTGTCGCGATGATAGCCTGGGTACGCCAATTGTCAGCCGTCGCCACGCACGTACTGGCGGTGGGCAGTTGCGCCGCCTGGGGCGGCATCACGGCCAGTGGCAGCAACCCGACCGACGCCTGCGGCCTACAGTATGAAGACGAGCGCCAAGGGGGTTTGCTGGGGGCTGGCTTTCGTGCCCGCGGCGGCTTGCCGGTGATCAACATCGCCGGCTGTCCTACGCACCCCGGCTGGGTCACCGACACCTTGATGGCGCTGGCCGCCGGTTTGTTGACGGCGGCCGATCTGGACCCGCTGGGGCGACCGCGTTTTTATGCCGATCAACTGGTGCACCACGGTTGCACGCGCAACGAGTATTACGAGTACAAGGCCAGCGCCGCCAAGCCCTCGGACCTGGGCTGCACCATGGAGAACATGGGTTGCAAGGGCACCCAGGCGCACGCCGACTGCAACAGCCGCTTGTGGAATGGTTACGGCTCCTGCACGCGCGCCGGCTACGCCTGCATCAGTTGCACCGAGCCGGGGTTTCAAAGTCCCGGTCATCCGTTTCATCTGACGCCCAAGCTGGCCGGTATCCCGATCGGCTTGCCGATCGACATGCCCAAGGCCTGGTTTGTGGCGCTGGCCTCGCTGTCCAAGAGCGCCACCCCCAAGCGCGTCAAGAAAAATTCCCACAGCGACCATCTGGCGTTGCCGCCGGTGTCGCGCAAGACCGGGCTGCGCTAGCCGCAAAACTGAACATGAGCCGTTTGATACTGGGACCCTTTAACCGTGTCGAGGGCGACCTCGAAGTGGAGCTGGAGGTGGCCGATGGCCGGGTGCTTGAGGCGCGTGTCAAGGCGCCCATGTACCGCGGCTTCGAGGTCATGCTGGTGGGGCGCGACCCGATCGACGCCTTGACCATCGCGCCGCGCATCTGCGGCATCTGTTCGGTCTCGCAGTCGGTCGCCGCCGCCAAGGCCCTGGCTGACGCCTCCGGTGTCGTCATGCCGCCCAACGGGCTGCATGCCACCAATCTGATGCTGGCCTGCGAAAACCTGGCCGATCACCTGACGCATTTCTATGTTTTCTTCATGCCCGATTTCACCCGCCAGGTGTATGCCCCTAGGCGCTGGTTTGGCGAGGCGCAGCGGCGCTTCGCGGCGCTGGTGGGGGGCGCCGGCGGCGGTCTACACAACCGCGCGGCGCTGGCGGCGCGCGCGCGCTGGCTGGAACTGATGGGGGCACTGGGCGGCAAATGGCCGCACACCGGCGCCCTGTTGCCGGGCGGCACCTCGCGCGCCATCGAGTCGACCGAGCGCGTGCGCCTGCTGTCACGCTTGCGCGAGATGCGCGCTTTCCTGGAGCAAACCTTGTATGGCGCGCCCCTGGAAGAAGTGGCGGCCCTGGCCAGTGTGGCTGATTTGCGGGGCTGGCAGGCGCGCGCCCCGGGCAGCGATCTGGCGCTGTTTCTCGACATTGCCGCTGACCTGGAGCTGGCTGCCCTGGGGCCGGGACCGGGGCGCTACCTCAGTTATGGCGCCTATGCCCAGGTCGATGGCTCTCACGCGCTGGGCCGCGGCATCTGGGATGCACAGTTGCAGCAATGTCTGGCGCTCGATGCGAGCCGGATCACCGAAGACACGCGGCACAGCTGGCTGGCCGAGGGCGATGCGGGTGGGCCACTGCACCCGATGCAAGGCCTGACCCAGCCCGACATCGACAAACCGGGCGCTTACAGCTGGAACAAGGCGCCCCGGCTGGCCGGCCAGGTGGTCGAGACCGGGGCCATTGCGCGGCAACTGGTGGACGGCCAGGCCTTGATCCGTGCGCTGGTGCTGGCGCATGGCGGCAGCGTTTACACCCGGGTGCTGGCGCGCCTGCTGGAAGTGGCCCGCATCCTGCCGCTGATGGAACAGTGGTTGCTGGCGCTGCAAGCGCACGAGCCGTACCACCAGGTGCAGGCCTTGCCGGCGCAGGGGCAGGGTGTTGGCCTGTCGGAGGCGGCCCGCGGTGCGCTGGGTCACTGGCTGAAGATCGAGAACGGCCGCATCGCGCACTACCAGATCGTGGCTCCCACCAGCTGGAACTTTTCGCCGCGCGACGCCGCCGGCACACCGGGGGCGCTGGAAGCGGCGCTGGTCGGCGCCCGCATCGACAGTTCGGACGGCCGCGGCCAGAGCGTTGCCGTGCAGCACATCGTCCGTTCCTTCGATCCGTGCATGGTCTGCACGGTGCATTGACGCTATGCTAAAATATTCTTACCATGTAAGAGGATCGTACTGCTGTGCTAACCGTCACTGTTTCCGATAAAGGCCAAGTCGTTATTCCAGTGGAAATCCGTCGCCGTCTGGGCATCACCCCAGGTTGTCAACTCGATTTCCACCTGGACGGTCATGTCATCCACGCCGAGGTGAAGCGCCAGGTCGTTCAAACCAGTGCCGAAGATGGCTTCGGCATGCTGGTTTGCAAGCGGCCCGGCAAGCGCCGGCTTGCCGATTTCGATGTCGCCCTCGCCATGCGGGAAGCTAAAGATGATCGCACTTGATACCAACATCCTGGCGCGTTTCTATGTGGCCGACCCGGCCGACCCCGAGGCCGCCAGACAACGCCCGATTGCCCTTCGTCTCCTGACCGAATCCCCCAAGGTATTCGTACCCCTGACCGTGATCCTTGAACTCGAATGGGTGTTGCGCGCCTTTTATGGCTTTGCGACCGAGGATTTCGTGCGGGTCGTCAAACATTTGCTGGGGCTGCCCAACGTCAGCGTTGAGGAATGGTCGCGCATCGACGATGCCCTGGCCTGGCACACCGAGGGACTGGACTTCGCCGATGCGCTGCACCTGCTGGCCAGTAGCCATTGCACGGAATTCTTGAGCTTCGATGACCGTCGATTCGCGCGTCGCGGCAAACGTTTGGGGGTCACGCCGGCGGTCGTGGTACCTACCAAGTAGCCGTTGCCATGCCGCTGCCAATCCGGGAACGAAAGAGGAGAGACTTATCGTGGAACATGGGTTGAAGTCAGGCATGGCATCCGGCAGCAATAAGCGGCGCGATCCGTGGCGTGATATCCAGGAGTATCTGGACACGCAAGCGCCGCAAGCCTTGATCGACTGCTTGCGCGAAATGAGCCCGGAAAATCCCCTTCCTGAGCATTGATAAACTGTTTTGAGCCATGCCCGTCCCCCCCCCTCACCGCTACTTCATCTGCCTTTGGGTGAACTCGAGGGCGTCGACGAGGCGACCTGGCTGGACGTGATCCAGAAGATGGACGAGGTCTATTCGAAGCTGGTCAGCGACGAGGTCGAACTGGAAGAAAAGAACGCGCAACTGGAGCAGTCGCAGCAGTTCATTTTCAGCCTGTTGTCGGCCATGAGCGATGTCCTGATGGCCTGCAATCAGGACGGCTTGATCGAGGAAACCAATGCCGCCTTGTGCGAGCTTGTGGGGCGCAGCGAGCAGGCGCTGCTAGGCTCCCCGGTGCTCGATTTGCTGGCCGACGAACAGAGCGTGCAACGTTGGCAACTGGCCTTGTATCACTCCGACTCGCGCTCCGGCGTGGTGGTCGAAATCAACCTGCGTGATGCCATGGGCCAGGTGGTCGCGGTCGACTTCAATTGCACGCCGCGGCACAACAGCGCCGGCCGGCAGGTCGGTCGCGTGCTGGTCGGCCGGCCGCTGGGCGAACTCAAGCGCGCCTACCACCAGTTGCGTGAAGCGCACGAGGCCTTGAAGCTGGCGCAGCAGCAGTTGCTGCATTCGGAGAAAATGGCGTCCCTGGGTCGCCTGGTGGCCGGTGTGGCGCATGAACTGAACAACCCGATCAGCTTTGTGCTGGGCAATGTGCATGTGCTGCAACGCTACGGCACGCGCTTGAGCCGTTACCTGGAAGCGGTCCACCAACTTGCGCAGCCGCCACAGCTTCAAGTGCTGCGCGATGAATTGCGTATCGACCATCTGCTGAAAGATTTGCCGTCGCTGCTGGAGGGCACGCTGGAAGGGGCTCAGCGCACCACCGACATCGTCAGCGGACTGAAGCGGTTTTCAACCGTCGGGCATGAAGAAGTCACGCAGGTCGAGATCAACGGCGTGGTGGAGCGTGCCATTTTGTGGGTTAAAAAGGGCACGGCACCGCGCTTTCAGGTGCACTGGACGCGCGGCGCCGATTGCTACGTCACGGGCAACGCCGGCCAGCTGCTGCAAGTGATGATGAACCTGGTGCAAAACGCCTACGACGCGGCCAATACGGAGGGCGATAAAACGCCCCAGTTGCGCATTACCTTGCAGCAGACTGCGGGGACTGTGCAATTGCACTTTGCCGATAACGGCCCGGGCATCGCACCGGCCCATTTGTCGCGCATCTTCGACCCTTTCTTTACCACCAAGAGCGTCGGCAAAGGCACCGGGCTGGGCCTGTCGATCAGCTACGGCATCGTCGAGCAGCACGGCGGCCACCTGACCGTGGACAACCTGCCGCAAGGCGGTGCCCAGTTCACTTTGACCTTGCCCTTGGTCACGCCTTAGAACGCGTCCCCCGTTGTTGGCGGACCAGTTCCTGGTCTGGGACCAGCGCCAGGGGCAGCTCTGCTGTCCGCAGCGCCGATTGGTAGCTTTGTACTAGGGGATGGCATGAAAATCCTGGTACTAAATAACCTGCGAAAAGGTGCTTCACTGCCATTCACAACGCCCCCTGAGCGGTCGAAACTGCAGTCATGCGGGGATCAACCGGAACTTTGGATGTGGAGCGCATATGAGCATCAATTTCAACACGGACGACAGTCTTGTCCTTGACGGCGTGGCGACCGGCTTGCGCTATTTGCAGGAGCCGGAACGCACCGTGATCTATTCGGTTGGACGTGGCGGTTCCAATTACAGAAGGTACCCCATGCCGCACGCGCGCTACGCGCTGCCCTGCCTCTCACTCAGAGTGCAGGACGTCAAGGCGGAGTCGGCCGCCCAGTGTCCACCGCCGGCGGGTCGCCCGCAGTTTGAGGCAGACCTGCGCGCCCTGGTCCGATCCATGGCATCTTGATCGGCCATCACCCCGCTTTGGCGGCTGGTCGGCCGGGGCGGGGATGGACGGGAACTCCAGTACGCTGTCAACCACCTGAATAACAGCCTGGGTCGCTAACGCCTGGCCGCAGTTTCAGGCGGCGCCGGTTCACCCGGCTTTGCCGTCAAAGCCACTGTTTGCAGGTACTTCGACAACAGGCGCGCGCTGGCCGAGCGCAGCGGCTCGGGCCGGCTGGCGATGACAAAGCGGCGCACCGCCCAGGGATCCGACAGCGGTACCAGGGCCAGACAGGCTGCGCTGGCGTGCGACACTGCCGCCTCATGGGGTAACACCGCCAGCCCGAGCCCGGCGGCGGCGATGCGGCAGGCGGCGTCCATGTTGGAGACCTGGACCCGGTGCAGCGGCAGGCTGCCCAGCAGCGCCGCCTGGCGCCGCAGCAACTGGTCCATCAGGCCGCCGCTGGCAACCCCGATCGAGATCTGGTCCAGCGTGTCGGCGTAGCGCAGCGAGGGCTTGCCCGCCAATGGGTGGTCGGGTGCCATGGCGACCGAAAGGTGGTCGCTGCGGTAGGGCACGGCATGCAGACCGGCCAGGTCGGCTCTATCCCAAAGAACACCCAGGTCGGCCGCTCCTTCGTGCAGGCACCGCACGATATGCGGGCTCAGACGCTCGTCCAGGCTGACGCGCAGGGCCGGGTTCTGCTTCAGAAATCGGCCGATGTCGTCGGGCAGGTGTTCGGACAGAACCGACGGGCTGGCCAGCACGCGCACGCTGCCCTGAACCCCTTGGCCAAAAGCATTCAGCTCGGCCCGGGCCTGGTCCAGTGCCGCCAGAACCTCGCGCGAACGCGCCAGCAATGCCTCTCCCGCGGGCGTCGGCTCAACGCCGCGGCGGCTGCGCACCAGCAGCGGCACGCCCACTTCCTGCTCCAGGGCGGCGATGCGCTTGCTCAAAGCGGAGGCCACCATCGCCTCCCGGCTGGCGGCGCGGCTGATGCTGCCTTCCTCGCAAACGGCGACGAAGTGTTGCAGTGATATGGAATTCAGGGGGCGGCTCATTGACTGTTCCAAAATTGAACGACTTGACGGAAAAAATAGCACTATCTGGATCATTATGGAACATCTAAACTGGCGGCCATGAATACCAGCTCCCCTGTCACCGTGCGCGAAGTCGGACTGCGCGATGGCCTGCAAAGCATCGCCCGCACGCTGCCCACCGAACACAAGCTTGAGTGGCTGCGCGGCGCTTATGCGGCCGGCCTGCGCGAGATCGAGGTCGGCTCTTTCGTGCCGGCGCGGCTGCTGCCGCAACTGGCCGACACGGCGCAACTGGTGGCGCTTGGCAAAACCCTGCCGGGCTTGCTGACCTCGGTGCTGGTACCCAATCTCAAGGGTGCGCAGGCGGCACTGGACTCACAGGCCGATCTGATGCTGCTACCGCTCTCGGCCAGCCATGCCCACAGCCTGGCCAACCTGCACAAAACGCCGGACGAAGTGGTTGCCGAGATCGCAAAAATACGCGCGCTGCGCGACAGCAGCGGCGCCAACTGCCTGATCGAAGTAGGCCTCAGCACTGCCTTCGGCTGCACACTGCAGGGCCGGGTCGAGGAGGCCGAAGTGCTGCGCCTGTTGCAGGCGGCGCTGGACGCCGGTGCCGACCGGGTCGGACTGGCCGATACCGTGGGCTACGCCGATCCGCTACAGGTGTCGCGTTTGTTCGAGAAAGGCTTCAAGCTGGCCGGCGAGCGTCTGGCCTGCGGCCACTTCCACGATACGCGCGGTCTGGGCATGGCCAATGTGTTTGCCGCCTGGCAAGTTGGCGTGCGCCGCTTCGACGCCTGCCTGGCCGGCATCGGCGGCTGCCCGCATGCGCCCGGTGCCAGCGGCAATGTGGTGACGGAAGACCTGGCCTATCTGTTTGCCAGCATGGGCGTCGCCACCGGCCTGGACTTCGATGCGCTGATCGCGCTGCGCGCTCACCTGGCACAGTGGCTGATCGGCGAAACCTTGCACGGCACGCTATGGCGCGCCGGCTTGCCCAAGACCATGAAGGATTTGGTATGAATGCACCCCAACCCCTGAGCGGCCTGCGGGTCGTCGAATTCACCCACATGGTGATGGGCCCTACCTGCGGCATGATGCTGGCCGACCTGGGCGCCGAAGTGATCAAGGTCGAACCGATGGGGGGCGAGGGCACGCGTCGGCTGCTGGGCGCCGGCGCCGGTTTTTTCCCGATGTTCAACCGCAACAAGAAGAGCATCGGAATCGATCTGAAACAGCCCGCCGGGGCCGCCCTGGCGCAGCGTCTGGCGCTCAGCGCCGACGTCGTGATCGAGAACTTCAAACCCGGTACGCTGGTCAAGTTCGGCCTCGATTACGCCTCTCTTTCCGCGCTCAATCAACGTCTCATCTATGTCAGCCACAAGGGTTTTCTGCCCGGCCCCTACGAGCATCGAACGGCACTCGACGAAGTGGTGCAAATGATGGGCGGGCTGGCCTACATGACCGGGCGTCCAGGCGACCCGCTGCGTGCCGGCACCAGTGTCAACGACATCATGGGCGGGCTGTTTGGTGCCATCGGTGCCTTGGGAGCGCTGATCCAGCGCGGCATTTCCGGCCGTGGCATGGAAGTGCAGTCGGCCCTGTTCGAGAACAACGTGTTCCTGATGGGCCAGCACATGCTGCAGTACGCGGTGACCGGAAAGCACCCGCAGCCGATGCCGGCGCGCGACAACCCCTGGGCCGTTTACGACGTGTTCACGGTGCGGGACGGCGAACAAATCTTCCTGGCCGCGGTCAGCGATGCGCAGTTCGCAACCCTGTGCGAGGTGCTGGGCTTCGCCGACCTCAAGGCCGAGCCGGCGCTGGCCACCAATAACGACCGTGTGCGGCAACGTCCGCGATTGCTGGCAACGCTGCGCGAGCGTCTGGCGGATCGAAGCGCGGCCGAACTGGCGGCGCTGTTCGAGCAGGCCGGTTTGCCGTTTGCGCCGATCCGGCGTCCCGAGGATTTGTTCGACGATCCGCATCTGAACGCCACTGGCGGGCTGGCCGACGTGGTTCTGCCGGACGGCGACAAGGCCGGGCAGACCGTCAAGACCACGCTGTTTCCGATTACCATGGACGGCCAGCGGCTGGTGGTGCGCTTGCAGCCGCCGCGCTTCGGTGCCCACACCGACGAACTGATGCAAGGGCTGGGTTACGCGCCGGCCGAAATCGATCAATTAAAAACCCAGGCCGTGGTGGCCTGAACAAAAGGAGACTAAAACCATGAACTTGACTCAATTGAAACGCCGCGCGTTGCTGATCGGCCTGGCCGCGGGCCTGGCCGCACCAGCCTTCGCGCAGGTCGACAAGGCCATCCGCTTCATCCTGCCCAACGCCACCGGCTCGGGCGTGGACACCATCACGCGCGCCGCGCAACCGGCGCTAAGCAAGGCCCTGGGCCACCCGGTGGTGGTCGACAACCAGCCCGGCGCCGGCGGCATCGTGGGCCTGCAGGCGCTGGCGCGTTCGCCGGCCGATGGCTTCGCGCTCAGCGTGGTGTCGAACAATGTCGTGATCTTCCCCAGCGTCTACAAGTCGCTGTCCTTTGACATGCCGGGCGACTTCACACCCATTGCCGTGGTCGGCTACACGCCGGTGGTGCTGGTGGTCAACGCCAAGGTGCCGGCTAACAATTCGAAGGAACTGATCGCACTTTTGAAGAGCAAGGGCGGCGACTTGAACTTTGCCTCCGGCGGCAACGGCACCATCCTGCACCTGGCCACCGAAATGTTTCTCGACGAGGCCGGCGTCAAGGCGCACCATATTCCCTACAAAGGGGTGGGTCCGATGCTGACCGACCTGATCGGTGGTCAGGTCCAGTTCGCCACTGCGGCACTGCCCAGCGTGCAGGCGCACATCAAGTCCGGCGCGCTGCGCGCCATCGGCGTGGCGACCGCGCAGCGCGTCGCGGCCGCGCCCGAGATCCCGACCTTCGTTGAGCAGGGCCTGCCGAATTACGTGGTGGAAGCCTGGTTCGCGGTGCTGGGCCCCAAGGGCTTGCCGTCGGCCGAAGTGCAAAAAGTGCACGCCGCGCTGGTCACCGCCTTCAACGACCCGGTGGTCAAGGACGCGATGAGCAAGCAGGGCAACGTGATCAACGTCGGGGCGGCGGACCAGGCCATGCAGTTCTTTCGCAGCGAAAAAGCCAAGTACGCCGCCCTGGTGAAGAAAGCCGGCATCGAGCAGCAGTGATTGCCTTTGCCGGGCTGCTGTTCCTCAGCACCGATCCGGCGCGGGTGCGCCAACAACTGGCGGGCCGCCAACTGAGCCGTGCCGGGGCGGCGAGTTGATGAAACGTCGACAGTGATGCCGTGCTAGAACGGGCTTCTGTCCTTCTCCAGCCCCAGGCGCATCAGCTTCATGCGCAGGCCGACGCGCGTCAAACCGAGTTCGTCGGCGACGTGCGTCTTGTTGCCCTTGTGGCGCCGCATCGCTTCGCGTATCACTTGCGCCTCGACACGTTCCAACTGGTGCTTGAGCAGGCTTGAATCGGTGGCCGCGGCGTCGGCAACGGCCGCCGCCAATGTGGGCGGCCGGCGCAGCCGGGGCGACAGCAGTTCGGCACCCAGGTTGGGGCCGTCACCCAGCGCCAGGGCACGGCGCACCTCATTTTGCAGTTCACGCACATTGCCCGGCCAGGCATGGGCCACCAGGCAATTCATGGCCTCCTCGGACATCTGGCGGCCGCTCAGCGCGGAGGTCTTGAGCATCTGCGAAACAATCGGCGCGATGTCCTGCGGTCGTTCGCGCAGCGCCGGCAAATAAAGCGTGATGCCGGCGACCCGGTAGTACAGGTCTTCGCGAAAACGCCCGCTGGCCACATCAGCCTCCAGATTGCGGTTGGTGGCCGCGATCAGGCGCACATCCACTGCCACCGGACGCGGGCTGCCGACCGGGCGCACCTCGCCCTCTTGCAGCGCGCGCAACAGCTTGACCTGAAAGGCCGGCGAGGTCTCGCCGATCTCGTCGAGGAACAAGGTGCCGCCATCGGCTTGTTGAAACAGGCCGATGCGCGATTCGGTGGCACCGGTAAAAGCACCGCGCCGGTGACCGAACAGCTCGCTTTCCAGCAAGGTGTCGGGCATGGCACCGCAGTTTTCCACCACGAAGGGCTGCTCGGCGCGGGTGCTGGCGTAGTGAATGGCGCGCGCCAGCAACTCCTTGCCGGTGCCGGACTCGCCGGTGATCAGGACCGACAGGTCGTGGCCGGAAATTTTTTCGGCCAGGGCGCAGACCGCGTTCAGGGGGCTGTCCGGGGCGCGTGTCAGCCGGTCGAAGCCGGCCTGGCTTTTAGCCTTCAGGCGCAGGTTCGCCACCCGTTGTGAAAGCTGCTCCGGGCTGGCCCGCAGTTCCAGCGTCAGGCGCTGGTTTTCCTGCTGCAGGCGCCACAATTCGGCGGCACTTTGCAGGGTCAGCAGCAACTGGTCCGGATGCCAGGGCTTGAGCAGGTATTGCCAGATGCCGGCTTCATTGATGCCGGCGATGATGTCCTGGGCATCGGTATGCCCCGACAGGATCAGGCGCACCGTGTTGGGCCAGCGGGCGCGCACGCTGCGCAGGAACTCGACGCCTGAAGTCCCCGGCATGCGCTGATCCGACAGCACGATCTGGACGTACTCGCCCTCCATCACGCCCAGGCCTTCTTCCGCCGAGATCGCCGTGAAGATGGTGAAGTGGTCTTCCAGCGTGCGGCGCAAGGTTTCCAGCGAGCGCTGTTCGTCATCGACCACCAGTACCGACAGGGGTGTGCGCGAGGTCATTCCTGCCCCCACGCTCGGCACTGCGTGTCCTCGCTGCCCCCCGAGGGGGCGCCCGCTTGCTTGAGGCGGCTCGGCGCGGCGCTCTGCCCCCAACCCAGATCCCGATGGCGCGCCAGATGGCGTGGCGTCCACGAGGCCGGCGACTTGTGCACGAAATGATGGCGCGCAATGTGGTAGCTGGGATCAAAGCCATAGAAATTGCGGCGCATCTGCGTCAGTTCCTCCTCCCGGTAGGTCGCCAGTGGTTTGATGGCTTCATCGCGCTGGCGTGTTTCGCGTTTGCTGGCCAGCCGGTCGGCCAGGTCGGGCGCCGCCGCCAGCGCTGCCGCGCGCCGTGCCACCTCGCCGCGGAACGCGGGCGCGTCACCACTCAGACAGGCATCGATAAAACCGATCTCCAGTGCGCGCCGCGCCGTCAACGGCTGCCGGTTGCGCATGATGGCGCTGGCCGCCTCCAGGCCGACCCGGCGCGGCAGCAGGTAGGTCCAGTACTCGGAGCCGTACAGGTTGCCCATGTTCTTGTAGTGCGGATTGAGCAGCACGGTCTCACGGGCCCAGACCAGGTCGCAGGCCCGTGCCAGAAAGCAGCCGCCCGCACCGCTGTTGCCGCCCAGCGCCGCCACCGTGATGTGCTGCTGGGTGTTGATCAGCTCCAGTGCCAGATCGTTCATGGCATTGATGTTGCGCCAGGATTCGTCGGCCGCCGAGCCCTGGCCCAGGCTGGCGGCCTCGATCACGTTCAAGTGAATGCCGTTGGACCAGAAATCGCTGCCGCCCATCAGCAGCAGAACCTGGGTCGGTCGCTGCCTGGCCCAGCGCACCGCACAGCGCAGGCGTTCGCATTGCGTCGTCGACATGGCGCCGTTGTAGAACTCGAAATGCAGGAAGCCGACCGCGCCCTCCTCAGCGTAGGCAATGTCCTGCCAGGTGGCGGCGTCGCTGCGCCAGTAACTCTCCAGCGACAGCTCCGGCAAGTCGATGGCTTCGCGCTGGAACGCCACCGTTGCCGGCAGCTTGATGCTGTTGTTTCTTTTGACATGGCCGATCCAGACCGCGCCATCCGCCGTGGCGCGCAGCAAGGCGGTTTCGCGGCGTCCCAGCAGGGCTCCTGGTGCGCCGCGCAGTGTCGCTTCGGGCCAGGCATCGAACAACTGGCAGGGCTCGCCGAACAGGCTGTCCGCCAGGCCCGGAAAGCCATCGGCCGCGTGTATCTTGCGCAGCACCGTGGCCGTGTCGTCACGTTCCCAATTCAGGCCGCGGTCGCTCTGTTTCATCAGCGGCTTCAAGCGCCCGCGCAGTGTCGTGAAAGTTGCCAGTGCTTGCGGCACGAAATTGCCCGAGGCAAAGCGCTGCACCGCTTCTAGTACCGCGGTAGTTGCCGCCTGCGTTACTTCGTTGCGGTAGAGGCTTGATTTTTTGACCTTGCGCATCGGAAAACTGGCGCTGGCCCAGACCGGCCCGGCGTCCATCTCGGCCTCGGCCTGCAAGACTGTGACACCCCACTCGGTCTGACCTTCCTGAATCGCCCAGTCCAGCGCCGAGGGTCCACGGTCGCCCACCACCCCGGGATGAACGATCAGGCAGACGTGGCGCGACCAGATGGATTCCGCAATGGCGCGGCGCAGGTAGGGCGCCACGATCAGATCCGGCGCAAACAGCGCCACCGCCTCCTCGGTAACGCTGTCGGCGATATCAAACTCGACCGAGATCTCGTGTCCGCGCTGGCGCAGTTCGGCCGCCAGACGCTGGGTCAAGCTGTTGAAGGCGTGGGTCAGCAGCAGAATGCGCATAGGTGCAACCTTAGCAAATTCTGGGCAGTTGATCACCGGCCAGCCAATCGACGATGCGTCGGCCGCCAAAAGCGGTCGTGAGTTGCACAAAATGATGCGGGTCGGCCATCACCTCGCCGATCTGGGCGGCGTCCAGGCCCAGCGGATGGGCTCGCATGGCGGTCAGCAAGGCGGGCGCATCGGCGCTGGCGCAGATGGCGATCAGCTTGCCCTCGTTGGCGACATTGAGCGGGTCCAGGCCCAACAATTCGCAGGCGGCAGCGACCACCGGTTTCACCGGAATGGCCTTCTCCTGCAGCATCATGCCGACGCCGGACTGCCCGGCAATTTCGTTCAGCGTGGCCGCCAGTCCACCGCGGGTCGGGTCGCGCAGGCAGCGGATATCAGCGCCGGTGGCCAGCATTACCGCAATCAGGCCATTGAGTGCGGCGCTGTCGGAAACGATAGGGGCCTCGAAGGACAGGTTTTCCCGCTTGCTCATGATCGCGACACCGTGATCGCCGATGGAACCCGACAGCAGCACCGCATCGCCGGGGCGGGCCCGGTTGCCGCCCAGCTCCAGGCCGTCGGCCAGGACACCCACCGCCGTGGTGCTGATGAACACACCATCGCCTTTGCCGCGCTCCACCACTTTGGTGTCGCCGGTCACCACCGGCACGCCGGCGGCGCGTGCGGCCCGTGCCATCGATTCGACGATCCGCGCCAGATCGCTCAAGGCAAAACCCTCTTCCAGAATGAAGCCGGCCGCCAGGTACAGCGGTGTCGCGCCCATCACCGCCACGTCGTTCACGGTGCCATGCACCGACAGGCTGCCAATGTCGCCGCCGGGAAAGAACAAAGGGGATACCACATGGCTGTCGGTGGACATCACCAGGCGCGCTGGTTTGCCGTCCAGAATCGGCGCCGGCAGCACGGCGCCATCGTTGCCCTGGCCCAGGTACTCGTTGCCCAGATGCCGGCTGAATAGCTCGGCGATCAGTTGCACCATGGCGCGGCCGCCGGAACCGTGGGTCAGATCAACGCGACCGTGCTTCAGATCCAGCGGGCGCACGTAGCCTCTCTTGACTTCAGCCATCAGTTCATGTCCTTGTAGCGTCCGTAACTGTAATGCGCGGCACAGGCGCCTTCGCTGCTGACCATGCAGGAGCCGATCGGGTTTTCCGGCGTGCAGACGGTACCGAAGATCTTGCAGTCCTGCGGCCGCTTGACGCCGCGCAAAATCGCACCGCATTCGCAGGCCTTGTTGTCCGGCACTGACTTGTACTCAAGATGGAAACGCCGCTCGGCATCGAAGGCGGCGTACTTCTCGCGAATCTTCAGCGCTGAATACGGCACCACGGAGAGCCCGCGCCACTCGAATTCACGGCGCAATTCGAACACCTCGGCGACCCGGTCCTGGGCTTTCAGATTGCCTTCCCGCGTGACGGCGCGCGAGAACTCGTTTTCAACCTCGGCGCGGCCCTCGTTGACCTGGCGCACCAGCATCAAAACCGCTTGCATCACGTCCAGCGGTTCGAAGCCGGCGATCACCACCGGCTTGCGGTATTCCTCGGCAAAAAATTCGTAGGGCCGGCTGCCGATCACGGTGGAGACGTGTGCTGGACCTATGAAACCGTCGATCGGCACGGTGCCCCACTGGCGCACCTCGGGCGATTCCAGAATCTGGCTGATCGCCGCCGGCGTCAGCACATGGCAGCACAGTACGCTGAAGTTGGCCAGTTGTTCCTGTTGCGCCTGCTGGATCGCTAGTGCTGTTGGCGGCGTCGTGGTCTCGAAACCGATGGCAAAAAATACCACTTCGCGCTGTGGGTTGTCGCGTGCGATTTGCAGCGCATCCAGCGTCGAGTAGACCATGCGAATGTCGCCGCCGCGGGCTTTCGCCTTCATCAGGGACAAACCGTCGGACGCCGGCACGCGCAAGGTGTCGCCGTAAGTGCAAAGAATCACACCGCGCTCCAGCGCCAGATGGATCGCCAGGTCGATGCGTCCGATCGGCAACACGCAGACCGGGCAGCCGGGGCCATGCACCATGCGCACATTTCGCGGCAGCAAATCGCTCAGGCCATAGCGCGAGATGGCGTGGGTATGGCCGCCGCAAAATTCCATGAAACTGTAGTTTCGCTCGTTTGCCACCGTCGCCGCAATCTTGTCGGCCAAAGTGCGGGCCACCGCGCCATCGCGGAATTCGTCAATGTATTTCACAGCGCCGCGGCCTTGGTTTCCTGCAGCTCGGAAAACAGCGCCAGCGTTTTCTCGGCTTCTTCGGGGTCCAGTTTGGACAGGGCGTAGCCTACATGCAGGATCACGTAGTCGCCGACCTGGACGCCGTCCAGCAAGGCCAGTGAAATTTCCTTCTGCACGCCACCCAGATCGACCAGCGCCCAGTCGCCGGCCGATCCGGTGCCGACTGCCATCACTTTGACCGGGAGTGCCAGACACATCTCATTGCTCCAAAGAATTGATTGCGACCCAAGCCTGTCCGACGGCGATGCCGGCGTCCCCCGGAGACAAGCGCGTGGGGGCCAGCACGGTCAAGCCCTGTCGTTCCAGATTCTGCCGCAGTCCGGACGATAACAGGGAGTTCAGAAAGCAGCCGCCGCCCCAGGCCAGGATAGTGAGATCACTGGCCCGCGCGGTCCGCATGACCCAGTCGCTCACGCCGGCCACCAGCGTGGCGTGAAATTGGGCCGCCGCCAGATCGATATCCGGCGCGCCATCCAGCGCCGCCAGCAGCGCCCGCAGATCGAGTTGCCCGTCGGAGTTGACGGTCCAGCCGCCGGCCATGGGCGCTGGCCAGCCATGCCGCTCCATGTGGCGACTCGCTGCCTGCTCCAGAAAAATGGCGGCTTGGGCCTCGTACTTCATGTGAGAACAAAGGCCTAGCAAACCGGCGGCGGCGTCGAAGACACGGCCCATGCTGGAGCTGCGCGGACAGTTGAAGTCACGCGCCAGCATGCCGGCGACGATGCCAGCACCGGCTTCCTGAAAACGCCCCTCGATCTGGGCGTTGCGACCCAGCTCATGCAGCACCGCCGCTGCCATGCGCCAGGGTTCGCGCGCCGCCTTGTCGCCGCCCGGCAGGGGCAGCGGCCGCAGATGGCCCAGGCGTTCGAAGCGCGCGCCGTCGACCCGCAACAGTTCGCCACCCCAGGCTGCGCCATCCGATCCCAGGCCGACGCCGTCCAGCGCCAGGCCCAGTACCGGGCCGCGCCGGCCGTGCTCGGCGCAGACGGCGGCGATATGGGCGTGGTGGTGCTGCACCGCGATGGTCGGCAAGCCATGCTGCTGCGCAAACGCGATCGCGGCGCGCGTGCTGTAGTCGTCCGGGTGCAGATCGTGGGCGACGAGGGCGGGCTTGACTTCCAGCAGGGCCAGCATGCGCTCCACCGTTTCGTCCAGAAAGGCACAGGTCGCCGCATTGTCCAGATCGCCGATATGCGGCGAGGCAAACGCCTGGTCGTCCCGGCTTACGCACACGCAGTTTTTCAGGTGAGAACCAAAGGCCAGCACCGAGGGTCCGGCGTGCGGCAGGCGGATGGCGCCGGGTGCATAACCCCGGCTGCGCCGGATGAACTGGGCGCCGGCTCCCAGCGGCCGCAGCACGCTGTCGTCGCAGCGCGCCGCAATCTCGCGGTCATGGTCCAGCAGGGCGTCAGCAATGCCGGCCAGCCGTGTACCGGCCTCGACGCCATCGCGCACGATCGGTTCGCCACCCGGATTGGCGCTGGTCATCACCAGCACCAGTTCTTGCGGCGCCGTCAGCCAAGCCGTGCCGGCTGGGCGACCGGCGGCTTCGTGGAACAGCAAAAAGTGGATCGGCGTGGTCGGCAGCATGACACCCAGTTCCAGCAGGCCGGGCGCCACGCCGGGCAAGACGGCGTCGCAAGAGGTCGGCGTGCGCAACAGCACGACAGGGCGTTCGCGGCTCTCCAGCACGCTGCGCTCGGTAGCCGAAATCCTGGCGTAGGGTGCCAGACTTTCCACATTGGCGCTCATCACCGCAAACGGCTTTTCTTCGCGGTTCTTGCGCAGACGCAATCGCGCCACGGCCTCTGCATTGCGGGCGTCACAAGCCAGATGAAAGCCGCCCAGCCCTTTGATGGCGACGATGGCGCCGCCGCGCAGCAGGTCCAAGGTCACTGCAATGGGATCGCCCTCGAAATGGTGGCCTTGAGCATCGCGCAGCGAAAGTTGCGGGCCGCAGACCGGGCAGCAGGTGGTTTCGGCATGAAAGCGCCGGTCGGCGGCGGTGGTGTATTCGCGCTCGCATTCCGGGCACAAGGGGAAGGGCGCCAGACTGGTTTGCGGTCGGTCGTAGGGCAGGGCGCGGGTCACGCTGTAGCGCGGACCGCAGTGGGTGCAGGTGATGAAGCCGTGGCGCCAACGCCGATCATTCGGATCGAACAACTCGGCCAGACAGTCCCGGCAGACCGCCACATCCGGTCCGATGCTCGTGGTGGAGCGTCCTTTGACGCTGGCCAGGATGCTGAACCCGCTGGCGCCGGCGGGCGCGGCGTCCTCAGAGTGCACGGCATCAACGCGTGCCAGCGCCGGCGCATCGCTGCGCAGGCGCTCCAGCAAGGCGGCCATCTGTGTGCTGCTGCCTTGGGCAAAAATTTCTACACCCCGGGCATCGTTGCGGACCCAGCCGCTGAGTTGGAGCTCCTCTGCCAAACGCCAGACAAAAGGTCGAAAACCGACCCCCTGGACGATACCGCTAACCCTTATCCGGCGCGCAATGACAGTCAAGGCAGTGGTCAACTCAGGGGCTGTTGCAAGTGGGCTTCCAGCTCTGCAATCCGCTGCTTTAGACCGGCCACCGTCTGCTGCTTGGCGGCCCGCGCGCCGGCCACCCCTTGGCGCAGATATTCGACCCACTCCGGCATGCCTTCGCCACTGGTGGCAGAGAGCTGGATGACACGGATTTGCGGATTCACGCGGCGCGCATAAGCGATGGCCGCCGCCGCGTCAAAATTCAGATGCGGCAGCAGGTCGATCTTGTTCAGCAGCATCAGGCTGGCGGCGCGAAACATGTCGGGGTATTTGAGCGGTTTGTCTTCGCCCTCGGTGACCGACAGAATCACCACCTTGTGCGCCTCGCCCAGATCGAACGCCGCCGGACACACCAGATTGCCCACGTTTTCTATCATCAGCAGGCCATCCTCCGGCAAGTCCAGTTGTTCCATGGCGTGCCCCACCATATGAGCGTCCAGATGGCAGCCTTTGCCGGTGTTGATCTGGATGGCGGGGGCGCCGGTGGCGCGAATGCGCTCAGCGTCGTGCGTGGTTTGCTGATCGCCTTCAATAACCGCCACCGGCTGGCCCTCCAGCAAGGTGATGGTTTTGCACAGCAGCGTGGTTTTGCCGGAGCCTGGGCTGGAAACCAGATTCAGGGCAAAAATGCCGCGCTCCATCAGACGTTTGCGGTTCTGCTCAGCGTAGGCATTGTTCTTGGCCAGAATATCCTGTTCGATCTGCACCATGCGTTTGCGGCCGACACCCGGGGCATGCGAATGGGCCGACGCTTCGCTGCGCGGATGCTCGTGGGCATGCGGGTGCTCATGGGTGTGCTCGTCAGAGTGCTCGTGCCCATGACTGTGCCTGCTACCGTCGGCATGTACATGATCGTGCTCATGGTGGGAGTGCTGGCCCTCGATTTTCACGTCGCCGGCGCCGCAGCCGCAGGTGGTACACATTCGTTCTTCCTATTCAAGTTGAGGACAGAGCTGGCTCGCTTTGCGTAGCTGCGGTCTGTCCCGCAAAAATCTTACGTTACTTCAAGTTCCTTTAGCCGCATTTCAGTGCCACCCGTCACCTGCATCTGGTAGCCACCGCAGTGCGGACACTCGCCAAAGACCTCTTTCATCGGGACCGTCAGCGCACACGCCATGCACCAGCCGGTGCCCGGCAGCGCAACGATCTCCAGGCGGGCACCTTGTGCGATGCTATCGCGCGTCACGGCATCAAAGCAGAATTTCATGGCCTCCACCTCGACGCCGGAGAGCTGTCCGATTTCCAGCCAGACGGTACTGACTTTGGAAAATTCCTGCTGCCGTGCCGCATCCTCTATCAGTTGCAGCACCCCTTCAGCGAGCGACATTTCGTGCATTGAATTCAGCCTGCGCAAGGATTGGTGACGCCAAGCTTAGCGCAAAGCAAAAAAGCGCCGGCGCGAGAGCGAGGGCTGATCGGCCGCTTTCTTTTCACCGGGTAGCGTCGCGGACGCTTTTTGGTCCGTCAGCAAACCGATCAACGCAGCGCGGGCTGTCATGCTCGCCTCAACCTGGGCCGGGAACTGGTCCATCGGTGAAATGAGGGAACAACTCTGGAACTCGCCCAGTTCCACTTCGACGCTGCCCAGGAAGGCGAAATCGCCAGCCGGAAATTTGACGAAACGACGCTTGTTCTCACCGGTCGAGATCCACGTTTGTGCGCTGCCGGGCAGCAGCAGCAGGCTCATGCACCAGGGGGTCACGATCATGCCCAGCCAATGCCCTTGCCAGCGCTGAAAATCGATGGCTTCCACGGCCAGTGCCGAGTTCAGAAGAGGCACATCCGCCATGCGTTCCTGCTGGATGCGAAAGAAGGTCTGTTCAACCGCCTCAGCGGGATTGTGCTGGTGAATGCGAAAAGCTATTGGACCCCCACGCTCTTCGCCATGCGTAATTCGCTGCCCCCCGAGGGGGCCCTCGCGCCTTGGGGGCGGCCCGGCGGCGCTCATGTATCTTCACCCCAGCTGCGGGCATCGGCACCTTCGGCCATCAGTTTTTCCATCAATGCCAGAGACTCCAGTGCCCGCTCGGGGGCAATGCGCTCGAAGGCAAAACCACCGGCCTGTATCAGCAGGTAATCGCCGACTTTGATTTCTTCATCGAGCAGCAGCAGGCTGACCTCGCGGCGTTGGCCAAAGCACTCGGTGAGCGCCATGCCGGCACCAACTTCAAGCACACGCGAAGGGGCGGCCAGACACATCTCAACAGACCTTTGCCGGCAGCGCTTTCAGCAGGTAACCGCGCGCAAGCAGTTCGGCCACCGCCATATCGACCAGCAGTGGAACTTTTTCGGCCACCGTGGCGGTCATTTCCATTCCCAGTTCGAGTGAAATGGGCTCCACCCCCAGCACCACAATTTCTTTGGGCATGCTGTCCAGCAGTTCCAGGCTGGCCAGCACATCCGGCAAGCCAATTTGGTGCGGTGACAATTTGTGGCGGAAAAAAACCGGGATCTCGTCACCGGCGATCTTCACCACCGTACCCGGTGCCGCACCGGTTTTGACGACGTCGATGACGATCAAAAAATCGAGGTTGGAGAGGTCTTCTATCATCTCCATGCCGGAGGTGCCACCGTCGATGACTTGCACGTTGGCGGGAACCTGGTAGGCTTGTTCCAGCAGTTCGACGGCGCGCACACCCGCCGCCTCATCGGTCAGGATGGTGTTGCCGATACCCAGAACAACTGCACGCATAAAGCAATACCCAGTCAAAGTAAAGGGCCGGCAATTTGCCGACCCCTTGATAGTAAGCTCTTTGGCCGCTAAACCGCCTTGATCGAGATGGCGGTATGGCTGTCCTTGTCGGTCAGATGGATGGCGCAGGCAATGCAGGGATCGAAGGAGTGGATGGTGCGCAACACCTCCAGTGGCTTTTCCGGGTCTGCAATCGGGGTGCCCATCAAGGACGCCTCGTACGGTCCGGGTTCGTCCTTCTCGTTTCGGGGGCAGGCATTCCAGGTCGAGGGCACCACGCACTGGTAGTTCTTGATCTTGCCGTCGTCTATCACCACCCAGTGCGACAGCGCGCCACGCGGCGCCTCGTGAAAGCCCACGCCCATGACCTCGCCCTTGGGAAACACCGGCTTGTTGAAGGTGGCGAGATCACCCTTGCCCATGTTGGTGAGCAAGGCGGTCCATTGGTCGGCCAGCGTATCGACATTGACGCAGCAGGAGATGGCGCGTGCCGCATGCCGGCCTATGGTGGAATGCATGGCGCCCAAGCCAATCTTGGTCTTGGCCAAAGCCGATACGGTGTCGAGTGCCGCAGTGGCGTATTTGGTGGTCGGCACGTGGCCGGCCGCCAGGCCGTTCAAGACCCGGGCCAGCGGACCGACCTGGGCCGGTTTGCCGTAGAAGGTGGGCGACTTCAACCAGGAGTACTTGGCGTCGTCCTTGAAATCGGTGTAGCTGGGCAGCGTCTCGCCCTTGTAGGGGTGCAGGGGGCCGGCCTTGTTGTCGCTGTACCAGGAGTGCTTGACCGCCTCTTCCACGCCCTTGATCCAGTACTCATCGTTGAACGAGCTGATGGCTTTGCGCGTGGCCAGGTCGCCGCCGTCAATGTAGCCACCGGGGAAGGCAAATTGCGTTCCCTTGGTATCGAGCGGGATGTCCGGCACCGACAGGTAATTGGTGACGCCTTTGCCGATGGTGGTCCATTCCGGATAAAAAGCGCCGACCGCCGCCACGTCGATCAGGTACACGTTCTTGACGAAATCGGCCAGTTCATCGATCCAGCCCTTGATCGCCATCAGCCGTTCCACCGTCAGCACCGCCTGCGAGTCGGTGGCCAGCGGGTTGGCGACGCCGCCGACCGCCACGTTCTGGATGTGCGGTGTTTTGGAGCCCAGAATGGAAACGATCTTGTTCGCCTTGCGCTGCACTTCCAGCGCTTGCAGGTAGTGCGCCACCGCCAGCAGGTTGACCTCGGGCGACAGCTTCATGGCCGGGTGACCCCAATAGCCGTTGGTGAAAATGCCCAACTGACCGCCGTTGACAAAATGCTTCAGCCGCTCGTGCACACGGCGCATTTCGTGCTTGCTGTTGAGATGCCAACTGGAGAGGCTTTCACCCAGAATGGAGGTCTTGTCCGGATCGGCTTTAAGCGCCGATGTGACGTCGACCCAGTCAAGTGCCGACAAATGGTAGAAGTGAACGATGAAGTCGTGCACCGAATGCGCCAGGATGATCAGATTGCGGATGTACTGCGCGTTCAGCGGGATCTCCATCTTCAGCGCATTTTCAACCGCGCGCACCGAGGTGATGGCGTGCACCGTGGTGCAGACGCCGCAGATGCGCTGCGTGATGGCCCAGGCGTCGCGTGGGTCGCGCCCCAGCAGGATCAGTTCCACACCGCGCCACATCTGGCCCGACGACCAGGCTTTTTGCACCTTGCCGCCGTCGATATCGACGTCGATCCGCAGGTGGCCCTCAATGCGGGTGATCGGATCAATGGTTATGCGTTTGGACATTTCTAGTCTCCAGAATAATTCTAAATTTCGTGGGACAGACCGCAGTTACACGAAGTGAACCAGCTCTGTCCTCGACTGTTTAAGTGGCCGGCACTGCGTTTTCCCGTGGCAGCACCGGGAAACGACGCGTGATGATGATGTAACCGAGCACCTCCATGGCGAACATTCCGACCGTCACCAGCACCTCTGCCAGCGAGGGGAAGTAGGTCCAGCCGGAACCGGTGAAATGACCGTAACCGATGAGGAAGCCATTGAGCCGCAACAAGATGCCACCCATCATGATGGCGATGCCGGCCAGAAACAGGCGTGCCGGATTGCGCCGCGCCTCGACGCTGCCGATCAGGAAGAAAGGCGCGATGAAGCAAAGATTCTCGACCCAGAAAGCGAGCGCCGCGAAGCTCGGTTTGAAGGCCTCGCCAAGGGCACCGCGCAGAACCAAATCGCCAACGCGCACCACCAGATAAACCGCCAGCACACCCAGCATGATTTTGGCCATCGGGTTCAGCAGATGCGTTTCGATCTTGCGGCGGTAGCTGGAGGCCGCGACGCAGGATTCGAACAGCACCACCCCGTAACCGATGATGATCGCGGTAAGCAGGTAAATCAGCGGTACCACCGGTGTCTGCCAGAGCGGATTGACCTGCCCGCCCATCACCACCAGCATGGTGCCCAGCGAGGCCTGGTGCATCAGCGGCAGAACAATGCCAAGGGCGATGAAGAAAAAGAGCAGTTTGTTGAGCTTTTTCTTCACATCATGCAGTCCCAGTTTTTCCAGAAAAACCGGCGAAAACTCGATCCACATGACGAAGATGTAAAGCGTGACACAAGCCGCCACTTCGAACATCACCGAATTGGCGTTGACGTAGCCGGGCCAGAAAATGTGCCAGAAGTTCCACCAGCGGCCCAGGTCGACAAAGATCCCGCCACCGGCCAGGGTATAGCCGAACAGGCTGGCCAACAGTGCCGGACGCACCAGCGGGTGGTACTGGCCCTTGTTGAAAATGTAGACCAGCAAAGCGACCGAGAAGCCGCCGCAAGCCAGCGCCGAGCCTATCATCACATCGACCACCACCCAGATGCCCCAGGAGTAGCCGTCATTGATGTTGGCGACCGCGCCCAGGCCAAAGACGAAGCGCACCAGCAGGATGGCCGCCATGATGGCGATGAGGACGCCGCAGACCAGGGTTGCGGCATTGATCAGGCTGCCGCCGACCGGCGCCGGATTTGTGTGTTGCTGCTGGGCCATGGTCATTTCTCCCCGTTTCCGCTGACCGCCGATGGGTCCGCGTCATGGACGTTTTTCTTGGCGATGAAACTGAGTGCGCCCAGAACCACCAGCGGCATGATGAGACCGCCGTAGAGCGTGTGCTGTATCGTCTCCGACGTTGCCGCCGACGATTTGGGCGGCAGATCGGGCATGCCTACCTTCTCGAACGTCACCGCGGAGAGTTTGAGAACCTGGGTGCCGCCGTACTCGGTTTCGCCGTACACATGCGGCAGGTATTTGCCAACCGCTGCCTCGTAACTCTGGTCCGGTCCGCCGATCTTGCCGCGCGGATAGCGCGTCAGGCTGCCGGGTTTGAGCGCTATGCGGCGCTTCGCCTCGGCCAGCAGGTCGGTGGTTTTGCCATACAGCGTGGCGCCGGTCGGGCAGACCTCGGCACAGGCCGAGTAATGACCATCCTTGTAGCGATGGCGGCACAACTCGCATTTGCCGATCTTGCCGGTGGGCGAGTCGTACTGGTATTTGGGAATGCCGAAGGGACAGGCAACAACGCAGTAGCGGCAGCCGACGCAGGCGCTGGCCTCGTAGGCGACGATGCCGGTGACCGGGTCTTTGGTCATGGCCGACACCGGGCAGGCCGATACGCAGGAAGGGTCGGCGCAATGCATGCAGGATGTCTTCATGAAGGCGAAGCCGTTGACCTCGGCGTCCTTCGTTTCCATCGTCCCGTTGCGGTACATCTTGATCAGGTTGAAGGTGTAGCCGGAGGTATCCAGCGGCGTGTCCCACAGATGGTCCACGGTGGAAAACTCGGGCGGGTTGCCGTTGGCTTCCTTGCAAGCCGCAACGCAGGCCTTGCAGCCTATGCACAGCGTGGCGTCGTACAGCAACCCAAGCCCTTCGGCCGGTCGACTGAGGGTATCCCTGGCGCAGGCAGGTTGCGAAACAACGGCCGCAGTGACTGCGGCGCTGCCTGCGAGAACCCCTTTGAGGAAATCGCGACGAGAGTCCATGATTAAACCCGCGCCTTGTCTTTGGGCTGGCTCCCGGTTTTCGCGCGTTCGGCTTCTTCCTCCGCATGTGACAAGCCAAGGTTGCGCGTCAGCATGACGGCGGCGCCGGCGGCGGCTCCGGCCAATGCCGCGAGGGCGGCGGCCGAGGCAAATGAAGCGCCTTTGCCTTGCTCCTCCACGATCCGCGCATATTGCGCCGGCGGCGCCACGTTGGACATCTTGGCAAGTTGGTGGATGGGCTTGGTGAAGCCCACCCCTTTTTCAGTGCAGCCTATGCACGGGTGGCCGCAACCGACCGGCCAGTTGTTCTCGCCGGCATCGCCAAAGCCCAGGGTGGGGCAGTTGGCGTAGGTTTCCGGCCCCTTGCAGCCCAGTTTGTAGAGGCAGTAGCCTTGCCGGTGTCCGGCGTCGCCAAACTCCATCGCAAAGCGACCGGCATCGAAGTGCGCGCGGCGTTCGCAGTTTTCGTGAATCAGCCTGGAGTAGGCAAATTTCGGGCGTCCCAGCTTGTCGACATCGGGCAGCTTGCCGAAGGTCAGGAAGTGGACCACGGTGGCCAGGAAGTTGTAGGGGTTGGGCGGACAGCCGGGGATCGTTGCCACCGGCTTGCCCAGGATTTCGGCCACGCTCGATGCGCCGGACGGGTTGGGTCCGGTGGACGGCATGCCGCCCCAGGAGGCGCAGGAGCCGATGGCAATCACCGCTGCCGCGTCGGCGGCGCATTCCTTCAGCAGATCGATTGCCGTCTGGCCGCCAATCTTGCAGTAAATGCCGTTCTCCTTGACCGGAATGGCGCCTTCGACCACCAGCACGTATTTGCCTTTGTTGGCTTTCATGGCGTCCTTGCGCGCCGCTTCGGCCTGATGCCCGGCAGCGGCCATCAAGGTCTCGTGGTAGTCGAGCGAAATGACATCCAGAATCAGCTTCTCCAGCGTCGGATGCTCGGCCCGCAACAGCGATTCGGTGCAGCCGGTGCATTCCTGAAAGTGCAGCCAGATGACGGAAGGCCGCTTGGCCGATTCGATCGCTTTGGCGACTGCGGCGTCTGCCCCCTTGGGCAGTCCCATGGTGACCGCCAGGGTGGCGCAAAACTGAAGGTAGTCGCGTCTGGACATGCCAAGGCGCTGTTCCACGCCCAGCAAAGCCTCGCGACCCAGGTTGAAAATGTCGTGCATGTCGCCCATGTTGTCTCCTTCTTGAGCCAGGTCTCGTCCGGACCGGATAGAGGGCTAAAAGCAAATTGCGCGCCACCTTGGGTTGGTGGCTTGTGATGTCGCTAATTCAAGGACTTGCGCGTGCTGCGGCGCAATATTTCAGACTCCAAGCGGTTATTTGATAATCGGTTTGGTAACCGGCTTGTGAATCGGTCGAATGCTGCCCGCTGTCGCCAGGGCTTGATTCTCTGGCGTTTAATCGAGGGCCGGTGCAGGCATGGTTCTTGTATGGCGATGGCCTGTGCTGTACCACTTGCTGACCTGATCTGAGGAATTGCCCATGGAATTGCCGAGTGACTGGATTGGCCTGCTGGCCCTGGTGTTTGTGTTGGGTGCCAAACACGGCCTCGATGCCGACCACCTGGCGACCATCGATGGTCTGACCCGCTACAACCTGCGGCAGGCACCGGCGCGGGCGCGCTGGTGTGGATCGCTGTTCTCGCTGGGCCATGGCTCCATCGTCATGCTGATTGCGCTGGGGGTCGGCATTGCGGCTAGCCGCTGGCAAGTGCCGGGATGGATGGAGGATGTCGGCACCTGGATCTCGATTGGCTTTCTCAGCTTGCTGGGACTGCTCAATCTGCGCGCCGTCCTGCTGAGCCCTGCGGATGCGGTGGTGGCGCCGGTAGGCCTCAAGAGCGGCTTGTTGGCACGCCTGCAGTCGGCCTCGCATCCTCTGGCGATTGCCGCGGTGGGGGCTCTGTTTGCCCTGTCGTTCGACACCATGAGCCAGGCCGCGCTGTTTGCCGTCACGGCGACACAGCACGGTGGCCTGGCGCATGCCCTGGCCCTGGGCCTGGTCTTTACCGCTGGCATGCTGGTGATGGACGGCATCAACGGCTTGTGGATCGCACGTCTGCTGTGCAAGGCGGATCAACGTGCCCGGATTGCCTCGCGCGTGATGGGCCTGATGGTTGCCGCCATCAGCCTGGCGGTTGCCGCCTTCGGCGTGGCGCGCTGGTTGCGCGCCGACCTCGCGCTCTGGTACGCGGGCAAGGAAGTTGGCGTCGGCATCGGCGTTGTTGTGTTGCTGGCCCTGAGTTTCCTTAGCGCCCGCTGGCTGGCCCGAGCGCCTGTGACGGCGCAACTACCGCCTTGAGTCGAGGCAACGGCCAGCTCCACGATGGCCTTGATTGCCGGGATTCGAGATCGGTCAACTCCTCATGCGAACAATGTTACCTTGCGCGCTTTACACTCGACCGAAGCATTCACGCATCCTTATGAAACCTCTTGTGCACCTGTTGGTTCTTGTCTTTTTGACGCTGGCGTTCAATGCCCAGGCCGATGACTATCGCATCAAGCATCTCGAACCCGAATCCTGGTGGGTCGGCATGCGAGAAGGGCAACTTCAATTGATGGTGCATGGCGATCGGATTGCGGACTTGACACCCAGTTTGAGTTATCCGGATGTGACGATCAAAGACGTCATTCGCGTGGCCAACCAAAACTATTTGTTCATTGACCTGGAGATCGGCGATGCGGCGCCGGCCGGCGAATTGGTCCTTCAGTTCAAGCAACAAAATGAAACCCTCCTCAGTTACCGGTACCGGCTCAACGCCAGGCAGGACAATTCCGCGCAAAGGCAAGGATTCAATTCCTCGGATGCCATTTATCTGATCGCACCGGACCGCTTTGCCAACGGGAATCCGGATAACGACAGCCTTGCCGGGCTCCAGGAAAAGGCCGACAGAAGGAATTCTTCAGGTCGTCATGGCGGAGATCTCCAGGGCATCGGCGAGCATCTGGACTACATCTCGAAAATGGGGTTTACCCAAGTCTGGTCGACGCCCTTGATGGAAAACGATCAGCCCCGCACTTCCTACCATGGCTACGCCGCCACCAATCTGTACCAGGTGGACGCCCGTTTCGGCAGCAACCAGGATTACCGGAATCTGGTTGCCAAGGCCAAAGCCAAAAACCTCGGCTTCATTCAGGACGTGGTGCTCAACCATATCGGCTCTGGGCACTGGTGGATGAAGGACTTGCCGACTGCCGACTGGTTGAATTTTCAGGACCAACCTGTCATTACGAATCACAAGAGGACCACCCTTCAGGACCCTCACGCAGCGGCCGTGGATCGCCAGAAATTTTCCGATGGCTGGTTCACGCCGGAGATGCCCGATCTGAACCAGCGCAATCCCCTGCTGGCCAACTACCTGATACAAAACAGCCTCTGGTGGATCGAGTACGCCGGCTTGTCGGGCCTGCGCACTGATACCTACTCCTATTCCGACCCGGCTTTCCTGACAAGATGGTCGGCCCGCATCATGAAGGAGTACCCCAATTTCAACATTGTGGGGGAAGAATGGAGTTCCAATCCGGCCATCGTTTCGTACTGGCAGCGCGGCAAGGTGAACCCTGATCATTACCTTTCCTCGACCCCCAGCATGATGGATTTTCCGGTTTTCGAGGCTTTGCGTCAGGGGTTGCTGAGCGACGACAAGGACGGCAGCGGGTTCGACAAGTTGTACTTGGCTGTCGCCAACGATTTTCTCTATCCTGATGCCGGAAATCTGGTGATTTTCGAGGGCAATCATGACACCAGCCGGATCTTCTCAGTGTTGCGGCGAGACTACCGGCTGTACCAGATGGCCATGGTTTATCTGGCGACCATGCGCGGCATTCCGCAATTCTTTTACGGCACCGAAATCCTGCTGACCAGCCCCAGGCAACGCGATGACGGCAAGGTTCGTGCCGATTTCCCGGGCGGCTGGCCAGGTGACGCGGTCGATGCGTTTTCCGGACGCGGGCTCGGCCCGCAGCAAAAAGCTGCGCAGGCGTTCCTGCGCCGGCTGTTGAACTGGAGAAAGACTGCCAGTGTCGTTCACGACGGCAAGCTGATGCATTTCGCACCGGAGCATGGCAGTTACGTCTACTTTCGTTACCAGGATGACAAGAAGGTGATGGTGGTGTTCAACAAAAACCTGACCCCGATCACACTGGACACGTCGCGCTTTCGCGAAATGTTGACACCCCAGGCGAGCGCCACCGACGTCTTGTCGGGTCAGCGCCTTTCGCTGGCAAAGTCGTTGACCCTGGCGCCGCGCTCGGTGCTGCTGCTGGAAGTCGATCAGTAGCCCGTAAGACCTGCGCCAGCCACTGGCGACGGGGCGGTGCTATCAACGGCCGTGGGAGGTCAAATGGGCCAGTGCCCCGGCGGCGCTGACCCCCGGGCTGGAGCCTCGGGTGGCCGGCGGTGTCGGTCGTGTCTCGTCGAGCGCGACGGTCGCCGCATTGCCCAGCGGCGGCAGGCCATGGCTGCCGCGTCGCAGGCTGACACCAACCACCAGTATGTCTATCATCAGCAGGTGCAGGATGCGGCTGATCATGGGGATCTGCGTTGCGGTGTCCTCGACATGGTCAACGATCAGTGCCAGATCGGCTTTACGGGCCAACGGCGATTGGCTGGCGGTGATGGCGATCACGGTGGCGCCACGCTCATGGGCTTTTTCCACGACGTCGAGCAACTCGTCAACCCGACCGCTGCTGCTGATGACAACGGCCACCACTTCCGGGCGCAGCAGGTTGGCGGCCAGCACCTGCAACCGCGGCACGGTGTAGGAGACGGACGAAACGCCCATGCGCAAGAACTTGAACTGGGCATCGTCCGCGACCACGCTGTAATGGCCGACAGCATAGAACTCGACGCGTTGCGCGGCGCTGATCAACTGGATGGCGCGGTCGATGGTTTCGCGATTCAGATGGTCTCGTACCTGCAGGATGGCGGACGCCGTGTTGCCCAGCACCTTGACACCGAGCTCCAGCATGCTGTCTTCGCCGGTGACCTGGGTGTGCGTGATCGGCATGGTGCCGGTCAGGCCGGAAGCCAGCCGCAATTTGAAGTCCGACAAACCTTCGCAGCCCAGCGAACGGCAAAAACGGATCACGGTCGGTTGGCTGACCTCGGCGGCGCGGGCGATCTGGGCAATCGGGTCGTTCAGCGTGGAACGCGGGTGGGCCAGGATATGGTCCGCCACGCGCTGTTCGGCCGGTGAGAGATTGTTGCGGGCGCGGTGGATCTGGCTCAGAATGGCCGAACCCTGGGCCGAGTCCAGGCTGCGCAGCTGGGCCGCCAGGATGACCGAGGCGCCCAGCAAGGTGGCATCGGCGGCGGTGATGACAAAGGTCGGGATGCCCTTCATGTAGTTGGTGAAGCGGCCCTTGTCTTCGAAACGCTGGCGAAAAATCGAACTATCGAAGTAGCTTCCCAGGCGCGGCACGATGCCACCACCGATATAGATGCCGCCGAAGGCGCCTTGCGTCACCGCCAGATTCGCCGCCGCCGTGCCCAGCATGGCGCAAAAAGCATCGATCACCTCGACGCACACCGCGTCGCTTCGGTCGATGGCGCGTTGCGTAATGTCGGGGGCGCTCAAGGCTTCGCCGCCGCGGCCGGCGCGCTCGGCCAGCGCGCGGTAGATCAGCTCAATCCCCGGGCCCGACACCAGTCGCTCGAACGAAACGTGCGGGTGGTAACGCCAGGCGTATTGAAGAATCGCCAATTCGCGCTCGTCGCGTGGCGAAAAGCTGGTGTGGCCGCCTTCCGTGCCCAGCGCGACCCAGCCGTCGTTGGCCGGAATCAGGCCGGACACGCCCAAGCCGCTGCCGGCGCCAATCAGGCCGACCACGCTGCGGCTTAGCGCCGCGCCGCCACCGACCTGGCGCCGCTGGTGCGGCAACAGACTGGGCAGCGCCATCGCCAGTGCCGTGAAGTCATTGACCACCACCAGGTTGTCCAGTTGCAGGCGCTCGCGCATCTGTTCGATGGAGAACTGCCAGTGGTAGTTGGTCATCCGGACTTCGTCGCCCGATACCGGGTTGGCAATCGCCACGGCGGCATTCTTGATGTCGGCGAAGGAGGCGCTGGAGAGTCCCGCCAGATAGGCTGTTACGGCCGCATGGAAGTCGACATGGTCGGCGCAGCGCAAAGAGACCGAGTGCTCAAAAACGCCGGGTGCAACCTCGAGTGTGAAGCGCGCATAGGTGCCGCCGATGTCGGCCAGTAGTCGCGGGTTGTCGTAAAGCGTAGTTGACATGGTGGTAATCCGTTGCGGACAGGCTAAAGGTCGGTCCCGCAAGGCCGCAGTTTAGGCGGTTTGACAGAAGGTTCCCGCGCAACAGCTTAGCGGATAAGTTCTATGCCGCTGGTAACAGGCCCTAGGCCGCCGGCAGCAGGTCCAAGGCCCGCGATGCGCCAATCAGGGCCGGTGTCGAGGCCGTGATGATCCAGCTCGGAATTGCACTCAGGTAGTCTTTGAAGCGCCCCTTTTCCTCGAAGCGCCGGCGAAACAGACTCGCATCGAAAGCGTCGCCCAGCAGCGGCACGATGCCGCCGCCAATGTAGAGACCGCCACGGGCCCCCAGCGTCAGCGTCAGATTGCCGGCGACGCTGCCGAGAAAACTGGTGAAAAATTTTGCCGTCTTCACGCAGTCTTGATCGTGGCCTGCAATGGCGGCAGCGGTGACTTCGGCCGGACCCAGACTTTGCGCCACCCGGCCATCGAGTTCGCACACGGCACGGTACAGGTCGACCATGCCGGGACCCGACAGCACGCGTTCGGCGCTGACGTGGCCAAATCGTGCCCGCAGCAGCGCCAGCAGGGCAGACTCCTGAGCGTCGACGGCCGCCAAAGTGGCGTGCCCGCCTTCACCGCTCAAAGCGCAGCACTGTCCGCTGCCCGTCGTGATCAAGCCCGAGACGCCCAGCCCGGTGCCGGGCCCGACCAGGGCGATGGGGGCGCCAGCAACCGCCGCGCCAGCGCCAACCGGGCGCAAGTCGGACGGCCCCAGCGCCGGCAGGCTCATGGCCAGCGCGGTGAAATCATTGATCACCAGACAGCGGCGCATACCCAGCGCCTGCTTGAACTGGGCAATCGAAAACACCCAGGAGTTGTTGGTCATGCTGACCATATCGCCGGTGACGGCGGTGGCAATCCCGATGCCGGCGCACTGCGGGCGCGCATGGCCCGTCGCCGCCAGGTAATTGGTCGCGGAGTCGTAAAGGGATGCGCTGGCCTGACACGGCAGCACGGAAATATCTTGCAACGCTGCACCGGCCTCTTCCTGCCAGGCCCAGCGGGCATTGGTGCCGCCAATATCGCCCAGCAATCTGGGGTAGCACTGATCTATATTCAATTTAGATTCACTCCAGCTTGAAATTAAATTCCTGAGTAGCGACGACCTCGGCGCCATCGGAGATGCACTTGTACTGAAGCATGGCGGCCTTCACCGCAGCATGAAAAACCCTTGGCCCGGACAGGATGGTGACCTCCTGGATGACCCCGCCCTTGATGCGGATCTGCGCCTTGACGACGCCCTCGGTGCCCTCCTGCATCGCCTTGCGCGGCATCTCCGGGGGCACCTGGGTCGGACAGGCGACCCCGATATCGTTGCGATTGGGTGCCGGCCTGGCTGGCGCGGGCGGTGGTGGTGGCGCAATCACCGCCGGCGTCTTGGGCAGCACCGCGGTCGACATGATGGACGGTGCGTTGGATGAGACCTGCGGCGCCACATCGGGCGGCGGCACATAGGGCGGCGGCGGTGCCTCCACCTTGGGCAAGTCCTTGGGAACTTCCACCTTCTTGGGTGGCGGCGGCGGGGGCGGCGGCGGAATGATCACTTCCTGGATCACCACCGCCTCCAGCGGCTTCTTGATGAAGTTCAGTCCCTTGCGCGCCATCCCCGAGACCAGCGCATAGCCCAGGAACGCGTGCAGGGCAATCACGATCACCAGACCCTTGATCCTTCTGCTTGGATCCTTGGGCTGGTAGCGGTAGTTCATGCCAATAACGGCGTCGGCAGTGCTGTTCATCGCTGGCTCACTTGACAAACTGCTCGCTGCCGATGACCGCGATCTTGGTCAGACCGATGCGCTTGGTGCTCGAGAGCACATTGGCAAACACCGCGTAACTGGCCGCCTTGTTGGGGCGCAGATGCACCTCGGGCTGCACCGCAGCGTTGCTCAGCGTCTTCATATTGGCTTCGAGCTCCTGCGCATTCACCGGCAAACCCTGCCAATAGACCACGCTGCGCTCGTCGATATCGATCTGGATCTTCTCGGGCTTGATGTTGTTGACCGGCGGCGCGCCCACCGGCATCTCCAGATTGACCGAGTGCAACTGGATCGGGATGGTGATGATCAGCATCACCAGGAGCACCAGCATCACGTCGATCAAGGGCGTGGTATTGATGTCCATCAGCACCTCGGGTTCATCCGAGCTGCCAGAGCCAACGTTCATGCTCATGGATAGAGTCCTTGCATAGGGTCAGGTCGGTCGGTCGGCCTCAGCCGCCCAGCGCTGGCGGCTCGGTGATGAAGGCCACCTTGACGATGCCGGCTCTCTGGCAGGCATAGAGAATCTTGCCCACCCCTTCGTACTGGGCCGTCATGTCGCCGCGGATCTGCACCTCGGGCTGCGGCTTGACGTGGGAGACCTTCTTGAGCTTGTCCACCAGCGCCTCGACGTTTCGGATGCGCTGGTCGTACCAGTAGACGTTGCCCGCCGCATCGACCGAGATGATGACGTTCTCGGGCTTGGTCTCGCGCACTTCGACGCGTTCCTTGGGCAGGCTGACCTTGACCGAGGTCGTCACCACCGGAATGGTGATCAGGAAGATGATCAAGAGCACCAGCATCACGTCCACCAGGGGCGTGGTGTTGATGGCCGACATGACGGTGTCTTCACCCTCACCGCCAGAGCCAACGTTCATTGACATGGGGGATCAGACTTTCTTGACCGAGCCCAGGATGACGGCGTGCAGGTCGGCGCCAAAGGCGCGCACATCGCTCATGGCGTTCTTGTTGCGTCCGACCAGCCAGTTGTAGGCCAGCACCGCCGGCACCGCCACCGCCAGACCGATGGCGGTCATGATCAGGGCTTCACCGACCGGACCGGCCACCTTGTCGATCGAGGCCTGGCCCGAGATGCCAATGGCCGTCAAGGCATGGTAGATGCCCCAGACGGTGCCGAACAGGCCGACGAAGGGAGAAATGGAGCCGACCGTGGCCAATACTGATAAGCCGCTTTGCATGCTGGCCTGGATGCGCTCGACGGCGCGTCCTATGCTCATGGTGACCCAGTCGTTCAAGTCGACATGGCCCATCAGGCCGTCGTGCTTCTTGGTGGCGTCCAGCCCGGCTTCGGCGATGAAGCGAAACGGGCTGTTGGCGTCCAACTTGGCGCAGCCTTGCTGCACGGTGCCGGCCGACCAGAACTCCTTGGCCACAACTTTGCACTGACGGGAGACCTTGCTTTGCTCGAACAACTTGACGATCAAGACGTACCAGCTGCTCACGCTCATGACCAAGAGCAGCAGCAGCACGGTCTTGGCCACCGCATCGGAGGTCTTCCACAGGGCTTCGATGCCGTAGGGGTTGTCGCTGACTTCAGCGGCTTTCTTTGGGGCGGCGTCCGGGCTGGCTTCGCTGGCGCTCGGCGCCACTGCGGTTGTGACGCTGGCCGCGGCGGCCGGTGCCGGCGTTGCGCTGGGGGTTTGCGCCACGGCGCCCACCACCGGTAGTAACAGTCCCAGCGCGCACGCGCAGGACGCAATCATTCGAGTGACTTTCTTTTGCACTGTGGTTCCTTTTTGGCAAACGTATACAGGGGTAGGCATGACCATGGAAGTGTCGAAACCCAAACCAAGGATCGCGCAAGTATACGTGTAATTTAGCTACATAAAGTATCAGAATATCGATTCTAGAAAAATCTGCGACGCTCAAATTTGACCAATAACTGTTGTAAAAAAGTCAATTTATCGCAAAATTGATTGTAAACTGAAGTAAAAATACATTAGCCAAGGGTTTCTACTATCTTTAAAAATATCTTGTTTTGGTACAAACAGGGTTGATGGGTTGTGAATTTTTTGTAAATTGCGCCTTGAGGCCAAGCCTCAAGGAAATTGTTTGTTTGATGAGCACCAGGAGATATTTGATGAAGACTTCCTCGATTAAGCGTTCCCAGACGCTTGCCCGGCAACGCTCGGTATTCAGGCTGGCGCCCGTCGCCGCCGGTTGTACCGTTCTGCTTATGATGGGTGGCACTGTTCATGCCCAACAGGCTCAGCCCGGTGCCAGCGATGCCGCCAACCTGGGTACTGTGACCGTGACCGGTATCCGCAAAGGTATTGAAGATGCCATTTCGGTCAAGAAGAATTCCGACTCCATCGTCGAAGCGATTTCGGCCGAAGACATTGGCAAACTGCCGGATGTCAGCATTGCCGAGTCGATTGCGCGCTTGCCCGGTCTGGCAGCGCAGCGCACCCAGGGTCGCGCCCAGCAGATCAGCATCCGCGGCATGTCCCCCGATTTTTCAACCGCCTTGCTGAATGGCCGTGAACAAGTGACCACCGGCGACAGCCGTGGCGTCGAGTTCGACCAATACCCCTCCGAGTTGCTCAGCGGCGTCGTGATTTACAAGACGCCAGATGGCGCGCTGGTCGGCCAAGGCCTGTCCGGCACGGTCGATATGCAAACCGTGCGTCCCCTTGACTTCGCCAAGCGAACCATCGCCGTCAACTACCGCAAGCAGCGCTCGGGCATTGCGACCGGCATGGCCGAGGGTACGGGAAATCGTTTCAACTTCTCCTACATTGATCAATTTGCCGACCGGACCATTGGCGTTGCCCTCGGTTTTGCGCGTTTCAACGAAACCGGCGCGACCTCTTCGCGTTTCGACTCCTGGGGTGACGGCACGGCCAAGCTCAATGGCGCCGGCGCCGACCTCAAAGTGCCCTACAACGGCTTCGGCTGGTGGTCTGACCAGACGACACAAACGCGTGATGGCGCGATGGCGGTGCTCCAGTTCAAACCGAACAAGGATTTTTCCAGCACGCTGGACCTGTTCCATTCCACCTTCGACAAGATGAAGGCCACCAAGGCCTTCCAGGCGCCTCTGAATGACTCATGGGTCGGCGGCTTCAATTACGACAAGGCGGGGGTATTGACCAGTGCCACCTTGAATGGCAGCGACGTCACGGCGGGAACTTTCAACAACGTCCGCGGCGTGGTTCGCAACGACATGGAAAGTACCCAGGATTCGCTGAGTTCCTACGGCTGGAACACCAAGCTCAAAACCGGCGACTGGACCACCACCGCCGATCTGGCCACTTCCAAGGCCGTGCGCCGGGGCTCCATCATGGAGACCACCGCCGGTACCACGCAGTCGGCGCTGGGCACGGCCGTGCTGGACAGCGTGGCCTTTACCAACGCGCAATCCTTCACGCCTGGATTCAACTACACCGACCGCAGCCTGATCAAGCTGACCGACGTGCAAGGCTGGGGTGGCGGTGTCAATTCGCCGCAAGCCGGTTACTCCAAACTGCCGCATGTCGAGGATAAACTCGATTCCTACCGTCTGAGCAGCAAACGCAATTTGCCGGATGGCTGGTTTGTGAGCGCGGTGGATGTCGGCGTCAACGTGTCGGACCGCAGCAAAACGCGCGAGTACATCGAAGGACGTCTGGTGATTCGTGGCGGCGGCCCCCTGGCTTTTGCCGACATGCCTGGCACCACCACCACCACCATCAACGGCATCAGCATTGCGACCTTTGACCCGCTGGGCACCATAGGCACGATTTACGATGTGGTGCCGAAACTGCACCCGGACATCTTCAACAAGGACTGGACCGTCAAGGAGAAAGTGACAACCTTGTACAGCAAGGGCGACATCGACTCCAAGCTGTTCGGTTTGCCGGTCCGTGGCAATGTCGGCCTGCAACTGGTGAAGACCGACCAGAGCTCCACCGCATTCAACGTTGATCGCGATTCGTCGTCTTGCACCAGCGACCAGAATTGCCCCGCGGCGACGTCGACTGTCGGTACCTCCTACAACGACGTACTGCCCAGCACCAACCTGGTATTTGACCTCGGTGGGGAGCAGACCCTGCGTCTCGGTCTGGCGCGTCAGATGGCCCGCCCAACGCTCAACGACATGCGCGCCAGTTTTTCGTTCAGCTATGACGTGAACAAGCATATTCTTGTCGGTGACGGTGGCAACCCCAACCTGAAACCGTTCCGCGCCAATGCGCTTGACGTGTCGTATGAAAAGTATTTTGGTACCAAGGCCTACGTCAGTGTCGCCGGCTTCTACAAGGATCTCAGCACGTATATCGTCAATATCGCCGACCCGACTTTCAACTTCTCGCAGTACCTCACCGGCAACACACCACCGGTGCCAACCCCCGTTGGGCAGTTCACGCGGCCGTACAACGGTAGCGGCGGCACGATCAAGGGGATAGAGTTGGCGGCGTCGCTGCCTTTCAACCTGATTGCCAAACCGCTTGATGGTTTCGGTGTCACCGCCAATATCTCCAGTACCGCCAGCTCGGTCGATTTGCCGACATCGGGTTTGTCGGTGGACAATATTGCCACCGGCAGTATTCCGCTGCCAGGTCTGTCGAAGAACGTCAGCAGCCTGACTTTCTACTATGAAAAGAATGGCTTCTCGGCGCGCGTGGCACAACGCCGGCGTTCCGCTTTCGTCGGTGAAGTGACCAGCTTTACCGGCGACCGTCAACTCACCTACATTGACGGCGAAGCGATCACCGACCTGCAGCTTGGCTATGAGTTCCAGTCCGGTCCGGCCAAGGGTCTGTCCTTGCTGTTCCAGGCCAATAATCTGAGCAATGCCGAGTTTGTCCGTTACAAGGACGTGCCGTCCAACGTGATCGAAAGAACCACTTACGGCAGAACCTATATGTTCGGCATGACCTACAAGTATTAACTGCGCGGATCAAAATCTCCAAGGGTTTTCCCCTTGCTGGCGCTAGTCGGCAAGGGGTTTTTTTTATCTTGATCGCAAGCAGATGGCGAAGCGCCGCGCTAGCATCGACAGCGGTCTCAATTTGTGAAGGAGCGTGAAATGAGCAGCAACTGCTTGCGGAACATTGTCATTGTGGGGGGCGGAACCTCCGGCTGGATGACTGCCATGGCCTTGTCGACGGTGCTGCGCGGACGCTACAACATCCGGTTGGTGGAGTCGGACGAGATTGGCATCATCGGTGTCGGCGAAGCGACCATCCCGATGATCCAGCGTTTCAACAAGATTGTCGGCATCGACGAGAACGAATTTCTGAAACAGACCCAGGGCACCTTCAAGCTGGGCATCGAATTCGTCAACTGGGGCAGGTTGGGTGATCGCTACATGCACGGTTTCGGTGTTTTGGGACAAGACCTGTGGACCGTTCGTTTTGACCAATACTGGCAGAAAATGCGCCGCGCCGGCAAGGCCCAGGATCTGGAGGCGTACTCGATCAACCGGATGGCGGCCAAGGCCAACAAATTCATGCCGGCACGCTTTGATGTGCCGAATTCGCCGCTGGCGGACATGACGCACGCTTACCACTTTGATGCCAGTCTTTATGCCCGCTACCTGCGCCAATTGGCCGAGGCGCGTGGCGTCCGGCGCACCGAGGGCAAAATCGTGCAGGTGGCGCAGCGCGAAGCCGATGGCTACGTGGAGGCGGTGCTGCTGGCCAGCGGAGAGCGTGTCGAGGGCGAACTCTTCATAGATTGTTCGGGTTTCCGCGGCTTGCTGATCGAGGAGACCCTGAAGACCGGCTACGAGGACTGGACCGAGTGGCTGCTGTGCGATACCGCATTGGCGGTGCCCTGCGAATCGGCGCCCCATCTGCTGCCCTACACCCGTTCCACCGCGCACCGTGCCGGTTGGCAATGGCGCATTCCGCTACAGCACCGCATTGGCAACGGCCATGTTTATTGCAGCCAGTTTGTCAGCGACGACGAAGCGGCGTCCACCTTGCTGGCCAATCTGGATGGCAAGCCGCTGGCTGAGCCGCGCCGTTTCAAGTTCGTCCCCGGCATGCGCAAGCAATGCTGGAACCGCAATGTGGTTGCCATTGGCCTGGCCAGCGGCTTTGTCGAGCCGCTGGAGTCGACGGCCATTCACCTGGTGCAGTCGGCCGTTGCCAGGCTTATCGACTTCTTCCCGGATCAGGGCTTCAACCAGATCGACATCGACGAGTACAACCGCAAGAGCCGCTTCGAGTACGAGCGCATTCGCGACTTCATCATCCTGCATTACAAGCTCAACCAGCGTGACGATTCCAAATTCTGGCAGCACTGTGCGCAGATGCCGGTACCGGATACGTTGAGCCACAAGATGGAGCTGTACCGCAGCCACGGCCGGCTGCTCCGGCTCGATGACGAGCTGTTCGCCGAGGTCGCCTGGCTACAGGTGATGCAAGGGCAGAACCTGGTGCCCGAGCGCTACCACCCGCTGGTAGATCTGCAATCCGAGGCCGACACCGTGGAGTACCTGGAGAGCGTCCGTGGCGTGATTGCCAAGTGTGTCGACGTCATGCCCGATCACGCCGCCTACATTGCCAAGAACTGCGCTGCGGCCAAACCCTGAAGGGCAGGGCGGCGAGCAAGAACGATGACGAACTATTGAGAGTTCCGAAATTCACTACACCTCTCCAGCCAAGCCTGGCTGTTGCAGATGGCTTTCGCAAGTCAAGAACTGAGGCACCGGCGTGTGTGGGTCGAGGGTGCCGCGGTGGGTAGCTCCGCGAATGTCCCCCGGCCTTCGGCCTCCTCCTTTATTTCGCTACGCCACCCACCCCAGCGCCCTCGGCGGCGAGCTTCGGTGGTTTGCGCAAGTCCGCATACCAACCCCGCATGAAAGATCAGGCTGGTGGGGCGCTCAGCGTAGCGGCATAAAGGAGGAGGCGAAAGCCGGGGGACAGCCGCAGCGCTGAGTGCCCCGCCAGTCTGATCCACCCGCTACGTTGAACGGGGTTTGGTATGTCATTATTTCTTAGCATCAAATCAAGCCGATCCATTGATCACCATGGTGGACGAAGGCGTCCCGAATGTGCTGCTGTAGTTGGGCGTCCAGGGGACCCCGGGCCAGGGTCTCGATGTTGCGCTTGAAATGGGCCAACTTGCCGGTGCCCACAATACAACTGGCGACCCCCGGCAGGTGGGCCGAAAAGCGCAACGCCAATTCGTTCCAGTCCAGCCCTTGCGGGTCCAACTGCATGGTTTTCCAGCGCTCCCAATAGTGCGCCTCGCAATAGCCTTCGGGGCGAGCGTTGCTGTGCCAGACCGAACCGGCCAGCGGGCGTTTGGCGATCACACCCATGCCCTTCGCCTGCAACGCCTTCAGTCGTTGCGGGATGGACTGTTGATCGCAAATGCTGATCGAGGTCTGCACCGCGCCAAAGCGCCCCGACTGGATCGACCAGTCCAGCTCGGCGTTGTCGCCGGAATAGGCCAGCACCCGCAGCTTGCCGGAGCGGGCGCAGTCCTCCAGCGCGCGGATGACCTCGCCTTGTTGCAGCACCGGCAAGGGGCAGGAGTGCAGGTGGACGATGTCCAGGTAGTCGCAACGCAGGCGCGCCAGCGCTGCCTCGACGCCGGCAACAATGCAGGCATAGGTCCAGTCCGGCAGGCCGGCAATGCCATAGCCGACCTTGGTCGACAACACAAATTCCTGCCGTCGGTGCGCCAGATGCCTTCCGATGCGCTCCTCGGACAGCCCATAGCCACGGGCGGTGTCAATCAGATTCACGCCCAGGTCCAGCACTTCATTGAGCAAGCGACCGGCCTCGGCCTCGCTGACGCGCTGGTCGTTCAAATGCATGGCGCCAAAGCCCAGCGGCGTAACGCTCAGGCCGGTGTTGCCGAAGGCTCTGGTTTGCATGGCGTGACTTGTAATAACCAGACGCTCACTGGCTCAGCAGCAGGGTGCCAAAAAGTGCCGGCACAGTGATGCTGAGTTGGCCTTGGCTTGCTTGAACACTGGCGCCGGTCACAGCATCGGTGAAGGAATCGACTTTGACGTCGGCTGGCAACTGGAAGCTTATGGTCCTGGGCGTCTCGGCGTTGTTGCTGGCGCTGATGGCAAACTTGTCACCCAGTTGCCGGCCCAGCACGATGACATGGTCGTCAATCAGCAGCGGTGCGTCTATGGAGCCGCGGCGCAGCACCGGGTTGGCGTTGCGCAGCTTGATCAGGTGTTTGACCTCGGCCAGCAATTCGGTATCGGGCCGGCCACCCTGATCGGCCCAGGGGTAGGGCGCCCGGTTGTAAGGGTCGTCGCCACCGGTCACGCCGACCTCGTCGCCGTAGTAAACCGCCGGCGCGCCGGGGAAAGTCATCTGGAAGAACATGGCCAGTTTCAGGCGTTGCTTGGCACGCTGGATGACGCCAGCGTCGGCGTTGTCGTTTTGCCAGCCCAGGTAGTGCAGACTGCGCGCCTGGTCGTGCGTCGAGAGCAGGTTCATCAGCGCATAAAAGGCCTGCGCCGGATAGGCCTCACGCATCAACTCGATATTGCGGTACAGCTCGCTGGCCTTGCCGCCGGCCGCGTATTCCAGCACGGTGTTGCGAAAGATGTAGTTCATGGTCGAGTCGAACATGTCGCCGAGGAAATACTTGGAGGCGTCGAACCAGGTCTCGGCCACCGTCAGCGCATCGGCTTGGTGTTGTTTGATGGCGCTGCGCCATTCGCGCCAGAAGTCGTCCGGCACCCAGGGCGCCACGTCCATGCGCCAGCCGGCAGCGCCGCGGTCCAGCCACAGTTTCATCACCGAGTCACGGTCGCCGTAGGCGTAGTTGCGGAACGCCGGCGAAGCCTTGTTCAGTTCGGGCAGGTCGGTCACACCAACCCAGCCCCGGTACTGCTTGTCGGGGTCCGCTTGCTTGGCGTCGAACGTGTACCAGCTCGCAAAAGGGGAATCGGTGCGAATCTTGCCGCCCTCGAATGCGCCGCTGGACTGATGGTTGCCAAAGCGGTCGAAGTAGATCGAGTCGCTGCCGGTATGGTTCAGGCTGGTGTCGACGATGACGCGGATGGCACGCTTGGCTGCCTCCGTGGTAAGGCGAACAAAGTCCTCATTGCTGCCGAAGCCAGGGTCTATGTTCTTGTAGTCGGCGGTGTCGTACTTGTGGTTGCTGGCAGCCTTGAACACCGGTGTCAGGTAAATCGTGTTGGCGCCCAGATCCTGGATGTAGTCGAGCTTTTCGATGATGCCGGCCAGATCGCCGCCAAAGAAGTCGTTGTTGTAGATGGCGTCGGAGCCATCGCCGCTGCCGGGCTTCCAGGGTTTGTCGAGCCAGTTGTGGTGCAACTCGACCGTGGCATCGTGGTATTTGGCGCGGCCCGGCTGCGGATCGTTAGTTGGGGCGCCATTGCGGAAACGATCCGGAAAGATGTAGTAATAAACGATGTCGGGCGCCCACTGCGGCACTTTGAAATCGGCCGCGTAAATGGTCTGGCGAAAGCGCCGTATAGCCTGGCTGGCGAGCGGCTTGTCTGCCACTTCGCCAAGGCCGCCGGAACCTTTTTCGCGCGTCCAGAACACCGGGTCGCGGTTGTTCTGGTAAACAAAAAGTTTGCCGTCAATCTGGGCTTCGAACCAGTAGCCGTAGATGCTGACGTCGGTGAAGCGGTGGCTGGCGGTCCAGCGTTCCTGGCTGGCTTGCGCGCTGCGCGTCATGGGCAGCCGCGCCACTTCGGTGTAGTTGAGCAATTCCTGGTTGCCTTCGAGTTGGCGTTTTTCGATCACCAGTGTGAGCTTGCTGACGCCAGGCAAGGCGGTGATGCCAAAGCTGAGGGGGCTGCCCGCCACCTGGGCGCCGAAGGGCGACTTGTCGGTTATGGCGCGCGAGTCGAAACGCAGGCTGCGCGCCACCGGGTCGGTGACGGCGCGTGCGCTGGGGTCGGCAAAAGTTTTTTCACCGATGCTGAGCTGCGGCCTGCCACCGGCGAAGACCAGCCGGAGGGTGTGTTCTCCCGCGAACGGGTATGACAGGTTGCCGCCGCCGGCGACCAGCCCCGCGTTGCCGGCACTGCCGAAGCTGGTGGCAGCTTGCCAGGCGGCGTCGGCGATCTTGAATTCGTGCCGTGTCGGCAAGTTCACGTTCAGGTAGTAAGCATCGCAACTGTACTGGAACGCATAGTCGTCGAGCGCCGCCCAGTTGTTCATGCTGCCGCGCAGGAAGAGGGTGGTCTGACCCAGCGGCGCGTAGTCCGGGCAGTTCTCGATGCGCAGGCGGGGATCGGCGTTGGAAGTATTCATGGTCAGGGTGAAACGGTGCACGCCATCAAAGTGGTGTTGTAGTTCGGCTCCCTTGATCGTCAGATGATCCGGTGTGCTGGCGCGGCCGAAGTCGGCATCCGCCGACCAGCCCTCGTCGGCCAGCTTGAAGCTATGTTGACCCATGATACGGGTCACAAGTTCATAGCGGTTGCAAATCCAGTTGAATTTCTGGCTGTCGCTGGCGTTCCAACTGTTGAAGCTGCCGCGCAGGTACAGCGCGCGACCGCCCAGCGGGTCGGCTCGGCAGGAATTATCTGCCGCCGCTGCTTGCGCCGCGCCGGGCGCCAGCAGCAGGATTGCGCAAGCGGTCAACAAGCCGCGCCGCAGCAGCGTTGCTCTCCCCGCGTGCCGACGCCGGTTCACCCTTTCACACCACCCGAGGTCAGGCCCGACACGATCCAGCGCTGCGCCGCCAAAAATACCAGCGTGATCGGCAGGCCCGACAGCACCGCCGCGGCGGCAAAGTCGCCCCACAGGTATTTCTGTTCATACAGGTAATATTTGGAGCCGACCGCCAGCGTCAGGTTCGGCTCTTCACGCAGCAGCACCGAGGCCACAGGGTATTCGATGATGGTGCCTATGAAGGCCAGCACGAACACCACCATCAGGATGGGTACCGACATCGGCAGCAGCACCAGTCGGAAAGCCTGCCAGTGGCTGGCGCCATCGACTTTGGCGCATTCCTCGATCTCGACCGGGATCGTTTCAAAATAGCCCTTGATGGTCCAGATGTGCATCGCCACGCCGCCCAGATAGGCAACGATGAGGCCGGCGTGCGTCTCGATGCCAAGCCACGGAATGTAAGTCCCCAGTCCATCGAAAATGGCGTAGATGGCGACCAGCGCCACCGCCACCGGGAACATCTGCAGCAACAGCATGCTGTTGAGGATGCTGTTCTTGTGCGCGAACTTCAGGCGCGCAAAAGCGTAGGCGGCGGTGGTCGAGATGGCCACGATCAGCAGCGCCGAAATACTGGCGATCTTGATCGAGTTCCAGAGCCACAGCAGCACCGGAAAAGGCGGTGTGACCAGGCTGCCATCGGCTGTTGTGTAGCTGAGTCCCAGCGCCAGCTTCCAGTGTTCCAGACTGATTTCGGAAGGGATCAGCGAGCCGGTGGAGAAGTTGCCGGGGCGTAGCGAGATCGAGATCACCGACAGCAGCGGGAACAGGGTGACTGCAATCAGCAGCCACAGGCCGACATGGGCCGCCGCGATGCGCCAGCGCTGGCTTTTTCCGGTCACGATGGCCATGTTGCTAGGTCCTGCGGTTGTCGTTTACCTTGCTCAGCTTCAGGTTGGCCAGCGACAGCAAAGCCACCATGAAGAAGATCAGGGTCGAGATCGCCGCCGCCAGGCCGAAATTGGCGCCGGCATCGGTGAAGGCGATGCGGTAGGTGTAGGACACCAGAATGTCCGTGGTGCCGGCCGGCAACTTGGTGTTCAGGTAATCGGGCCGGCCATCGGTCAGCAGCGAGATCAGCACGAAGTTGTTGAAGTTGAAGGCAAAGGCCGAGATCAGCAGGGGCGTCAGCGGACGCGCGATCAGCGGCACTGTGATCTTGAAAAAGTTGGTCAGCGGCCTGGCGCCGGCAATGGCGGACGCTTCATACAGGTCGGCCGGAATGGCCTTGATCAGTCCCGTGCACAGCACCATGATGTAGGGATAGCCCAGCCAGGTATTGACCAGCAGCAGCATCGCTTTGGCCAGTGTCGGATCGGCGAACCAGGCCGGGCGTATGCCGAAGACCGCGTCCAGGATGGCGTTGATTTCACCGAAATTCTGGTTGAACAAGCCCTTGAAAACCAAAATCGAGATGAAGCCCGGCACGGCGTAGGGTAAAAACAGCAGGGTCCGGTACAGGGTGCGGTAACGCAAGGCTTCCCAGTTCAGCAGCACCGCCAGCGTCATGCCCAGCGCGGTGGAAAACAGGACCGTGAGGCCGGCGAACACAAGGGTCCAGACAAAGATAGAGACAAACGGTCCGCGCATGTCGGTGTCGAACAGCATGCGGCTGTAGTTGGCCCAGCCGATGCCCACCGGAAAGCCTGGCTGGATGCGCTCGCCCCGCGGGTTTTCGAAAAAGCCGGTGCTCCGGTTGGGTCGGTATACCGTGGCGCTTGCCAACTGCGTCAGCGAACCATCGGCGTTGCTCTGCCATAAGGGCTCAATGGTGCCGAACTCGTGCACACCGGCATAGCTCAGCACCCGGTGATCGGGCAATTCAAGTTTCAGGCCCAGCAAGGCTTCGCGGTGGCTCAGTACCTGGCGCAGCGCGAGCGGTTTGGCGAGCGGTGGGCTGTCGGCCGGCAGAGCCTGTAGGGGTACCGTCTTGCGAGCGGCGCCGGCGCTGTCGAGGGCCAGCGGTGGCGAGATAAAGCGCGCGCCCGCAGCACCCTCCGGCGGCGTCAGCAGCAGCCGCAGCGCCGAACCCTCGGCATGCAGCGTGAAGTTCAGCGTCCGGTCCTCGTCGACCGTGGTCTGGTCCAGCAGATAAGCCCGCGCGCGCTCGAATTCCAGCAGGTTGCTGGCGGAATAATTGGTGAAGCCGATCTGCATCGTGTAGAGCAGTGGAAAGGCGACAAACAGCAACATGCCGGCGACCCCCGGGAACAGGTAGCGCCAGGCCAGCGTGCGCTGCGAGCCGTAGACATACAAGGCCAGCGCGCCGAAGCTGAGTAGCGCCAGCGCGGACAGCGCTTGCCCCGCGGCATAGATGCCAAACACCAGCCACAGCAAAGCCACAGTCAGCAGCGCCAGCAGCGGCCATTTGAACCAGGGACGGGTGCCATTCATCTCATTTCACCCGCATGCGGGCGGCCGCGCCGTCCAGTGCATCCTTGGGTGACTGACGGCCATTGGTGACAGCCTCCAGCGCGGCGTCCATGGCCGGAAAGAAGCGGCCGGTTTCCGGAATGTTGGGAATCGGCTCTCCGGCCAGCGCGTTGGCCATGGTGGCGCGGATGTGGGGGTCGGTCGACAGTTCCTGGAAGTAGGCCTTGTTGGCCGGCGTGCCCAGTGCCACGTCGGCCGAGACGAGCTTAAGGTTCTCGATGCGCAACAAATGGTTCTCGATGAACTCGCGTGCAATGTCCTTGACCTTGCTGGGCGACGCGATCATGCAGCCCAGCACACCGACAAATGGTTTGGAGGGGTGGCCGCCAATGCTGGGGATGGGCGCCACGCCAAAATCGATATGGCTCTTGCGCAGGTTGTCCCAGGCCCAGGGGCCACTGATCATGGTCGCGATCTGTCCGCGGTTGAAAGCGCTCTCCATTTCGGCGTAGCGTGCGCCCTTGGGCATCTGGCCGCCCTGAACCAGCCGCGCCAGCATCTCCAAACCTTGCACCGCGCCCGTTGCGTTGACGCCCACCACCTTGGGGTCCAGATCGCCTTGCGGCGTGCGCCCGAAGATGAAGCCGCCGGGTCCGGCCAGCAGCGGCCAAGTGAAGAAGGACTTGTTGTAGTCCCACAAAATCGCGTGCTTGCCTTGCGCGGACAAGGTCTTGTCGAGGGCGATCACCTCCTCGAAGCTGGCCGGTGGCGTTTTCACCAGCGCCTTGTTGTAGATCAGACCGATGGCCTCGATCGACAGCGGATAGCCCCAGACCTTGCCCTGGTAGGTGAAGGCCGACCAGGCGGAGGCTTCGATTTCGTCGCGGATGCGGCGCGGTGGCTTCAGCGGCACGATCAGGCCTGACTTGGCCCACTCGCCGGCGCGGTCGTGCGGCCAGCAAAAAATGTCCGGCCCCTTGCCGGCTCCGGCGGCGGCCTGGAACTTGTCGGGCGCGCCCTCGGGGTGTTGCACGATCACCTGGACGCCGGAAGCCTGGCTGAAAGCGTCCCCCACTTTTTGCAGTCCCTTGTAACCCTTGTCGCCGTTGATCCAGACCAGCAACTGCGGCGCCGCCGCGGCCTGGCCCAGCGTTGGCCACGCCATGGCTGCCGCGATCGCCGTTGCCGCCAGCGCACCGCAGACCGCCCTCATGTCACGCAGCACGGCGCTGCTCCGGGCTGGAATGGCGCCGAAACGCCCGTCCCTGGGCGTCGAACAGGTAAGCCCATTCGGGCGGTACCCCCAGCAGCAAGGCGTCACCCGCACATACACGCGCCTGTCCGTCGATGGCGGCGGTCAGCACCTCGGCGCTGCCCGGGTTGCTGCAATAAGCGTAAGTGATGCTGCCCAGCGACTCGACAAAAGTGACCTGGGTCCGCAGTGCGTTGTCGGCGACACCGGCGCGCAGATGTTCCGGCCGCACCCCCAGTTTCACCTTGTCGCCGGCCCGGGCGGACGCGCCGTCGACCAGGCAGCGAATCACTTCGCCGCCGCCCAGCCGCACGCTGGCGTACTGGGCGCTGGCTTCCAGTACTTCACCGTCCAGCAGGTTCATGCCGGGCGAGCCGATGAAGCAGGCGACGAACAGGTTGTCGGGGTATTCGTACAGCGTCAGCGGCGCGCCGACCTGCTCGATGCGGCCGGCCGACAGCACGACGATGCGGTCGGCCAGCGTCATGGCCTCGACCTGGTCGTGCGTGACGTAAACCATGGTGGTCTTGAATTCTTCGTGCAGCTTGGCAAATTCATAGCGCATGCGCACCCGCAGCGCGGTGTCCAGATTCGACAAGGGCTCGTCAAACAGGAATACCTCGGGCTTGCGCACGATGGCGCGGCCGATGGCGACCCGTTGGCGTTGGCCGCCCGACAGGTCTTTCGGCTTGCGCGCGAGCAGGTGCTCGATGTTGAGAATCCTGGCCGCCTGGTGCACCGCGCGGTCGATTTCGTCTTTCGGCAGCTTGGCCAGTTTCAGGCCGAAGGCCATGTTGTCGTACAAGTCCATGTGCGGGTACAAGGCATACGACTGGAACACCATGGCAATGCCGCGCTCGGCTGGCGGCACGTCGTTGACGCGCCGGCCGGCGATGGTCAGTTCGCCCTCGGTGATGTCTTCCAGGCCGGCAATGACGCGCAGCAAGGTCGATTTGCCGCAACCCGAAGGACCGACGAAAACCATGAACTCGCCGTCGCGGATCTCGAGGTCGATGCCATGCAGGATCACGCTGTCGCCAAAGGCCTTGCTGACACTTGAAAGCTTGACGTCTGCCATGGTGCATCTCCGCGCTCACATACCGGCTGCGAGTCGCTTGTCTCTTGTTGGTAATTGAAGTGGCTCGGTTGCCGCAAGAGCCGCTTCGACGCGCCCATCAAAGCGATTGACGCAAAATTTGAATCAAGTATACCTGCAAAAAATGTAGTTATACAACGTGTGAAGTAAGCAGAGTTTCAAAATTGGATTAAGCAATATTTATTGGTACCATAGAGTCTTGAATTTTTCAAATGTAATTTAACTACATAATTTGATAAGACCGAAACCCATGAAGACAGAAATCTTTGCCGACCCCGCCCGGACCCCTGACAGCCTGCCTTCCGGAAGTGTCGCAGACGCTGATCGCCGGGCCTGGTTGCGTGCCCTGGCAGCGGCGCCGCAGGCGCAGGCCCTGCTGGCCCAGCGCTGGGCCAGCAGCCAACAGGAAGACCGTCACACCGTGGGCAGCGCTGGCGTACGTCGGGTGCATTACCTGTCGATGGAGTTTCTGATGGGGCGGGCTCTGGGCAATGCGCTGGCGGCGCTGGGGCTGGAGAGTGAAGTGCGCCAGCAACTTGCAGCCAATGGCCTGCAGTTGCCGGATTTGCTGGAGCTGGAAAACGATGCCGCGTTGGGCAATGGCGGTCTGGGTCGACTGGCCGCCTGTTTCCTGGATTCTTTCGCCGAGTTGGGTTTGCCCTCCTTTGGCTATGGCTTGCGTTACCAGTACGGCATGTTTGCCCAGCAGATCCGGGACGGCCAGCAAATCGAGGTGCCCGATGACTGGCTGCGCGCGGGAAACAGTTGGGAGGTGCTGCGACCGGAAGCCCGTTTCAGCGTCGGTCTGGGCGGCCGGGTCGAGGTCGAGGCGGGGGTGCGGCGCTGGGTGCCGGCCCAGCGTTTGATTGCACAAGCCTTTGACTTCATCGTGCCGGCCCATCATAGCGAGCGCGTTTCCACCTTGCGTCAGTGGCATGCCAGTGCCGAGCAGCCGATCGACTTTGCCGCCTTTTGTCATGGCGACTATGTGGCGGCGTCCAGCCACCGCGTCGCTGCCGACGTCATCAATTGGGTGCTCTACCCGGACGACAGCACTGCCGCCGGGCGTGAACTGCGCTTGAAACAAGAGGCCTTCCTGGTCAGCGCCTCGTTGCAGGATGTTGTGGCCCGCCATCTGCGCGAGGGCCGCAGCCTGGCGCAACTGGGGCGCGCCAATGTCATCCACCTGAACGACACCCATCCGGCGCTGGCGCCGGCTGAACTGATGCGTCTGCTGCTCGATGAACACGGCATGGCTTGGGATGCGGCCTGGGCCATCACGCAGGAGGCTGTGTCCTACACCAATCACACCTTGATGCCCGAAGCGCTGGAGACCTGGCCGGTGTCCATGTTCGAGGCCTGGCTGCCGCGTCACCTGGAAATCATTGGCGAGATCAATGGGCGCTTTCTGACCGAGGTGCGATCCCGTTTTCCGGGCGACGAGGCCTTACTGCGGCGGGTTTCCCTGATCGATGAAAGCGGCGAGCGCCGGATTCGCATGGCGGCCCTGGCGATTGTTGCCTCGCACAAGGTCAACGGTGTCTCGGCCTTGCACTCGGAGCTGATGGTGCAGACCATTTTTTCCGACTACGCCAAACTCTATCCGCAGCGCTTCCACAATGTCACCAACGGCGTCACACCCAGGCGCTGGCTGATGCAGGCCAATCCGGCTCTGTCGTCCCTGATCGACCGCCACATCGGCAAAACCTGGCGCCAGGACCTGAGCCAGTTGTCCGCGCTCAAGCCACTGGCGGCAGACGCGCAACTGGGGCGCGATTTCCTGGCCGTCAAACTTCAGAACAAGGAGCGGCTGGCGGCCTTGATACAAGGTCAACTGGGCATCGAGGTCGATCCCGCCAGCCTGTTCGATGTGCAGGCCAAACGCATCCACGAATACAAGCGCCAACTGCTCAACCTGCTGCAAGTCATTGCCCGCTACCAGGCCATCATCGACCAGCCCGACGCCGATTGGACGCCGCGCACCGTCATCATTGCCGGCAAGGCGGCGTCGGCTTACCACATGGCCAAGCTGATCATCCAGTTGACGCACGACGTGGCCGCGGTCGTCAACAGCGACCCGCGTGTCGGCCAGCGCTTGAAGCTGGTGTTCCTGCCCAACTACGGCGTCAGCCTGGCCGAGGTCATAATTCCGGCGGCCGACCTGAGCGAACAGATTTCCACCGCCGGTACCGAAGCCTCCGGCACCGGCAACATGAAGTTTGCGCTGAGCGGCGCCCTCACCATAGGCACCTGGGACGGCGCCAATATCGAGATGGCGCAAGCCATGGGCGAGGAAAACATGTTCATCTTTGGTCTGCGCACCGATGCCGTGCAAGACCTTAAGGCGCAGGGCTATCAGCCGGGCCGCTATGTTGAATCGAATCCACAACTCAAGCGGGTACTCGATGCGATTTCAGCCGGTGACTTTTCGCCAGGGGATAGTCAACGCTACCGAACCCTGATCGATAGTTTGCTGGGTTCCGACCCCTATCTGCTGCTGGCAGATTTCGAAGCCTATGTGGCAGCTCAGTCTCAGGTCGATACGCTGTTCAAGGCGCCGGCACAGTGGGCCGAGCGCGCCTTGCTGAATGTCGCCGCCATGGGCCACTTCTCGGCCGATCGGACGATTCGCGAGTACATTGAACGCGTCTGGTCAGCGCCGCGCTGAAAACGCTGGCCACGCATGATCTGACAGCGCTTTGATTCGGAGGATCCGGATGCTTTCCGACGCAGATGTCGAGGCCCTGGTGGGCGCTTGCCACACCGACCCGTTTGCGGTGTTGGGCCTGCACGCAGACGCCGGCGGCAAGCTCTGGCTGCGCGCCCTGTTGCCAGAGGCCCAGCAGGTGCAGGTGCTGGAGGCCCGCAGCGGCAAACCGGTGGCTGCGCTGGCTCTGCGTCACCCGCAAGGCTTGTTCGAGGGGGCGCTGGGACGCCGGCGCAAGCGCTTTGACTACCGGCTAGAGGTGCGCTGGCTGGACGCGGTGGCGCCGGCCGCCGGCATTTATGCCGATGCTTACGCCTTCGGTGCGCAACTGTCGGACGACGACCTGACGGCACTGCAAGAAGGCAAGCACCCCGATCCGTACACTGTTCTAGGTGCCCACTGCCTTGAACATCAAGGCGTCGCCGGTGTCCGTTTCGCGCTCTGGGCGCCGAATGCGCGGCGCGTCAGCGTGCTGGGAGATTTCAACAACTGGGACGCTCGGCGCCACCCCATGCGACTGCGCCACGGCGCCGGGGTGTGGGAGATTTTCGTACCGCATGCCGGTCTGGGAGACCACTACAAGTTCGAGTTGCTGGGACCGACCGGCCAATTGTTGCCGCAGAAGGCCGACCCGTATGCGCGCGCCGCCGAGTTGCGTCCCGGCACGGCCAGCAAGGTGGCCCGCCTGCCGGAGAAAAAAGTCCTGCCGGCGGAGCGCGCCCAGGCCAATGCGCGCAGCGCGCCGATTTCGATTTACGAGGTGCATGCCGCCTCTTGGCGGCGTGGCTCGAATGGCCGCTTTGCCAGTTGGGACGAGTTAGCGCAAACGCTGCCGGCTTATGCGGCGGAGCAGGGCTTCACGCACATTGAATTGCTACCGGTGAGCGAACATCCGTTTGACGCTTCCTGGGGTTACCAGACCCTGGGCTTGTTCGCCTTGAGTGCCCGCTTCGGTCCGCCTGAAGGTTTTGATCGCTTGCTGCAAGCCTGCCACGCGCGCGGCATCGGTGTCCTGCTGGATTGGGTGCCGGCGCACTTTCCGGCCGACTCGCATGGCCTGGCGCAATTCGACGGCACGGCGCTCTACGAATACGCCGATCCGCGCGAAGGTTTCCACAACGACTGGCATACCCTGATCTACAACTTCGGCCGCAAGGAGGTGCGCAATTTCCTGGCCGCCAGTGCCCACTACTGGACCCGGCGCCTGGGCGTCGATGGCTTGCGCGTCGATGCCGTGGCATCCATGCTGTACCGCGATTACTCGCGCCGGCCCGGGCAGTGGATTGCCAACGTCGACGGCGGCCGGGAGAACCTGGAAGCCATCTCGTTGCTGCGCCGTATCAATCAGGAGGTGGCAGCCGATGCGCCCGGCGCCATCATGGTGGCCGAGGAATCGACGACCTTTCCGGGGGTTTCGGCGCCCACCAGCGCAGGTGGTCTGGGCTTTCAATACAAGTGGAACATGGGCTGGATGAACGACACGCTGCAGTACATGCGCGAAGACCCGGTGCACCGGCGCTGGCATCATGACAAGATGAGTTTCTCGTTTCACTACGCTTTCAGCGAGGCCTTCGTATTGCCCCTGTCGCATGACGAGGTGGTGCACGGCAAGGGTTCCCTGCTGGGAAAAATGCCTGGCGACGACTGGCAGCGCTTTGCCAATTTGCGTGCTTACTACGGCTTCATGTGGGGCCACCCGGGCAAGAAGTTGCTGTTCATGGGCCAGGAGTTTGCCCAACCGGGTGAGTGGGATCACGACGCCGAATTGCCCTGGGCGCTGCTGCAGGATGAACGCCACGCCGGCGTCCAGCGCCTGGTGCGCGACCTCAATCATCTGTACCGCGCGCAGTCGGCGTTGCATCAACTGGACTGCGAGGCGCGCGGCTTTGAATGGCTGGTGGCGGACGACGCCCAGATGTCGGTTTTTGCCTGGTTGCGGCGCGATGCGCAGGGCGCCATGCTGATGGTGGTGAGCAACCTGACGCCGCTGCCGCGCCACGACTATGACGTCGGCGTGCCGGAAAGCCCGTCGCAGTGGTGCGAGGTCTTAAACACGGACTCGGCTTACTACGGCGGCAGCAACCAGGGCAACGGCGCGGCCCGGCTGCAAACCCAGGCCTTGCCGGCGCACGGGCGGGCGCAGTCGCTGCGCCTGACGCTGCCGCCGCTGGCCACCATTTTTCTGCTGCCGGCATGAGTCCTAGCAACATTTTTCTGGCCGGCCGGCCTGAGCCCATGGGCTCGCAGGTGCGCGACGGCGGCGTCAATTTCGCAGTGTTCTCGCAACACGCGCAGCGCGTGCAACTGTGCTTGTTCGACGCCGACGGCCAGCGCGAGCTGCAACAGCACGATCTGTTCGGTCCGGATGACGGCGTTTTCCACGGCTTCCTGCCCGGCGCCGGGCCTGGCCTGGTCTACGGGTTGCGCGCGCACGGACCTTATGAGCCCAGCGCCGGTCACTGCTTCAATCCGAATAAATTGTTGCTGGACCCCAACGCGCGCGAAATCGTGGGTCAGTTTTCCTGGCGCGCCGAACACCATGGCTACACCTTAGGCCATGCGGACGGCCCGGCCTCGTTCGATGAGCGCGACAACGCGGCCCAGGCGCTCAAGGCGCGGGTCGCTGCGCCGTCCGAGGTCGCACCCGGAACATTGAACGCGCCGCGCCACGCGACGGCCGATCTGGTGTTGTACGAAGTGCACGTCAAGGGTTTCAGCAAAGCGCATCCCGACATTCCGGCGGCCCTGCAAGGCACTTACGCCGCGCTGGCGCATCCGGCCGCGATCGCGCACTTCAAGTCCCTGGGCGTGACCACGCTGTCCTTGTTGCCGGTGCAGTACTGCCTGGATGAGCCGGCGCTGGCGGGTCGCGGCCTGACCAACTACTGGGGCTACAACACCTTGGGCTTTTGTTGTCCGGATCCTCGTCTGGCCAGCCAGCGTGATGATCCGGCGGCGGTCACCGCCGAGTTTCGGCAGATGGTGACCAGCTTGCATGCGCACGGTCTGGAGGTGGTGCTGGACGTCGTCTACAACCACACGCCGGAGGGCAACGAGTGGGGTCCGACGCTGAGTTTTCGCGGCCTGGACAACGCCAGTTGGTACCGTCTGGAGGCGGCCGACAGCAGCCGCTGCGAAAACCTGAGCGGCTGCGGCAATACGTTGCGGGTAGCGCACCCCAGGGTGACCCAGTTCGTGCTGGATTCGCTGCGTTACTGGGTGCAGGAAATGGGCGTCGATGGCTTTCGCTTTGACCTGGCGCCGGTGCTGGGCCGCACCGAGCACGGTTTTGACGCCAACGCGCCGTTCTTTGTCGCGCTACGCCAGGACCCGGTGCTGGCGCGCGTGCACCTGATTGCCGAGCCCTGGGATGGCGGCCCCAACGGCTACCAGGTGGGGCGTTTTCCGGGACGCTTTCTGGACTGGAACGACAAGTTCCGCGACGCGGTGCGCGGCTATTGGCTGCGGCGCGGCGTCGATCGTGGCGAGTTTGCGCGCCGCTTCACGGCCTCCAGCGACCTTTTCCATCATGACGGGCGCCGCCCCAGCGCCTCGGTCAATTTTCTGGCGGTGCATGACGGCTTCACGCTGGCCGATGTGGTGAGCTACAGCCAGAAGCACAACCAGGCCAACGGCGAGGACAACCGCGATGGCCGCGACGGCGAGACCTGCGCCAATTTTGGCGTCGAAGGCCCCACCGATGACGCCGCCATCAATGGGCAGCGCCAGCGCCTGCGCCGCGCCATGATGGCCAGCCTGTTGCTGGCGCAGGGCACGCCCATGCTGTGCGCCGGCGATGAATTGGGCAATTCCCAACAGGGCAACAACAACGCCTACTGTCAGGACAATGCCACCGGCTGGCTCGACTGGTCGGCGGCCGACTACCGCTTCAAGGACTTCGTCGCCGAGCTGCTGGCGCTGCGCCGTGCCGAGCCGGCGCTGCGCAGAGACGACTGGTCGTCGCAATCGCCAGGGCAGCTTGGTCCACAACGCCGCTGGCGCACGCCCGACGGGCAGGAAATGTTGACCCATGACTGGCACGATGCAAACCAGCACGCTTTTGCCTGCGAGCTGCTGTGCACCGTGGGCGAAGCCAACGGGTACACCGGTCCGCAGCGCTTGCTGCTGGTCTTCAATCCGGAACCGGCGCCGGTCCAGTTCACGCTCGATCTCGGCAAATGGCGGCTGCTGCTGGACAGCAGCGGCGAGTTGATGCCGTCCAATCTGCTGGAAACTTCCCTGCTGGCAAGCGCGCAAGCCGTGCTGGTATTGCGCACCAGCGTCTGATATTTTGTTACCCGGGTACCCACCATGATCAATCTTCATCAACGCAGCGCCGGTGTTTTGCTGCACATCACTTCCTTGCCCGGTCCGCACGGCATTGGCGACTTCGGGCCGGATGCCTATCGCTTTGTCGATTGGCTGGTGTCGGCCGGTCAACGCATCTGGCAACTGCTGCCGACGACGCCCATTGGCCCCGGCGACTCGCCCTACCAGAGCGTCTCGGCTTTTGCCGGCAGCCCGTTGATGGTGGCGCTGGAGCCGCTGGTGGCCGCCGGCTGGCTGGCGCCGCCGCAGTTGCCCGAGGGTGGCTTCGAAGCCGGTAGTGTCGACTTTGGCCGCGTCGTGCCCTGGCGTCTGGCGCAACTGCGCTGTGCCGCCGCCGGTTTCCGGCTCAAAGCCAGCGCCGACCAGCGCGCCGACTTTGCCGCCTGGTGCACGCAGCAGGCTGATTGGCTGGACGACTATGCGCTCTTCATGGCGCTGGAGACGGCACATGGCGGCCAGCCCTGGTGGCAGTGGCAGCCCGACTTGCGCCGGCGCGAGCCGGCGGCGCTGCAACAAGCGCGCCGGCAGCAGGCCGACGAAATTCACTTTTGGCAGTTTGTGCAATGGTGTTTTGACCACCAGTGCAGCGCCATCAAAGCCTATGCCAATGCGCGCGACGTCGCCATCATGGGCGACCTGCCGATCTTCATCGCCCACCACAGTGCCGATTGCTGGGCGCGGCCCGATCTGTACCAGCTTGACGCCTCGTTCCAGCCGACCGTGGTGGCGGGCGTGCCGCCCGATGACCTGGGTCCGCTCGGTCAGCGCTGGGGCAATCCGCTGTACCGCTGGGAGCGCATGGCCCAGGAAGACTTTGCCTGGTGGACGCAGCGCGTGCGGCGCGCCCTGACGCAGGCCGATGTATTTCGCATCGACCATTTCCGCGGCTTTGCCGGCTATTGGGAAATCCCGGCCAGTTGCCCCACTGCAATAGAGGGGCGCTGGGTCGACGCACCGGGCCAGGCGCTGTTTGCGGCGATCGAGCGCGCCCTGGGCAAGGTACCCATCATTGCCGAGGATCTGGGGCTGATCACCCCCGACGTGATAGCGCTGCGCGACGGCTGCGGCTTCCCCGGCATGAAGATCCTACAGTTCGGTTTTGGCTCCGATGGCGCGCATGAGTTCTTGCCGCACAACTATGGCCAGGACTGCGTCGTCTACACCGGCACCCATGACAACGACACGGTGCGAGGCTGGTGGGACAGTGCGTCGCAGCGCGAGCGAGCATTCGCCGGCAGTTACCTGGCCGCCGGTGCGCATGACATCCACTGGGCCATGATACGTGCCGCCTGCAACTCGGTGGCCCGGATGGCGGTGTTTCCGCTGCAAGATGTGCTGGGCCTGGATGGCCGCCACCGGATGAACCTGCCCGGCACCCTGGGTGGCAGCAACTGGGTCTGGCGTTTTGACTGGGACATGGTGGGCAGCGGGCCGGGCCGTGTCCTTGGCATCATCACCGCCGCCAGCGGCAGAGGCCCGATTGAGCTGCTGCACCTGCCCACGGACGCAGCTTGGTAGCCGGCGCGCCAAGCATGACGCAGCTCCGGCAGCGACCGCATTTGCTGGCCCTGGCCTGGCCCCTGCTGGCGGAGATGGTGCTGGGTTTTGGCGTCGGTTTGCTGGGCTTGTGGCTGGCCTCGCGTGAGTCGGACGCCAGCGCGGCGGCGTTCGCGCTGTCGAATCAGTTGCAGGGCACGTTCTTCCTGCTGTTTCGCGTCATCGGCATGGGCGTCAGCGTGGTCATCACGCAAAATCTGGGGGCCGGCAACCGCGCCGGCGCGCAGGCCACGGCGCGGGCCGCGCTGGGGGCCAGCAGTTGGCTCGGTCTGGCGACCGGCCTGGTGGTTTTTTTGGGCGCGGCGTCCTTGCTGGCCCTGCTCAATGCGCCGCCCGCCGTGCTGCGGCTGGGACAGCCTTACCTGCAACTGTTGGCCTTGGCGCTGGCACTGGACGCCTTCAATGCCAGCATGGCGTCGGTGATGCGGGCCTACATGCGCACGCGCGAGGTGATGTTCAATATTCTGGCCATGCACAGCCTGCATCTGCTGCTATGCCTGCCGCTGATGCGCGGCTTCGGCGCGCTGCCGCCGCTGGGTCTGGTCGGCTTCGCGCTGGCCATGGTACTGAGTCGCGCCTTTGGTCTGCTGGTTCATCTGGCCTTGTGGCGCTGGCGTCTGCACATCATTCCCCAGGCCCGCGACTGGTGGACCCTGCATTGGCAGTTGCTGCGGCCGGTGCTGCACATCGGGCTGCCGGGCGCCGCCGAGAACGTCGCCTATCGCATGGCGATGCTGGTGTCGGTAACGGTGGTGGCTGGCTTGGGCTCGCAGGCGCTGGCGACGCAGACCTATGCTTTTCAGTTGATGAACGTGGTGGTGCTGTTCAGTGTTTCGCTGGGCTTTGCGGGGGAGATTCTGGTCGGGCATCTGATCGGTGCCGGCCATTTGCGCCAGGCGCACCGGCTGCTGCGCAAGACGCTGTTGTGGGGCTTGGCGCTGTCGCTGTGCATGGCACTGCTGGTGGCCGCCAGCGCGCCCTGGGCCTTGACGCTGTTCACCCAGGACGCGCAGATCATCGCCGGCGCCACCACGTTGTTGTGGATTACCGTGTTGCTGGAGCCGGGGCGCACCTGCAATGTGGTCATCATCAACGCGCTGCGCGCCACCGGCGACGCGCGCTTTCCGGTCGCCGCCGGCGCCGCCTCCATGCTGCTGGTGATGGCCGGTGGTTCCTGGTTGCTTGGTGTTTATTTCAAGTTGGGCCTGGTGGGCGTCTGGATCGCCTACGCCGCCGACGAGTGGCTGCGCGGCTTGGCGATGGCGGCACGCTGGTTCGGTCACGGCTGGCTGGCGTCGGCCGTGGCGACGCGCCGGCGCGTGCTGTTCGATCAAAATCAAAATGAGGGTCATGGGCAATGAAGCATGGATGGATGAAACCGGGACTGGTCCTGGCCGCATTGACGCTGGCCGCGTCGGTCTCGGCCAGTGGCAAAGGTCTGGCGCTGGAAGATTGCGACAGGGCTGAATTCCAGACCCAACTGCGGGCCTCGCCCATGGGCAGCCGCATGGAAGCCCGCGCCTACTGGCTGAACCGCCAACTGGCCCAATGGCCCGGGCGGGATGCGTCGGGCAACTTCAAACTTTATTACTCGGCGACGGGCCAATTGCTGGCCACCGAAGGCGCCGCGGTCCGGGGCGCCGACGGCGCGCTGTCGCTGGACGTGTTCAAGGGCAATGTGCCGGCAGCCCTCGCCCAGCGCTTCAAGTTTGTCGCCGACGGCGTGCTGCTGTCGGTCAGGCCGGCGGACCTGGCAAGACTGCCGGCCTTGCACAAGCAGCAACTGGTGCTGGTGCAGGAGGACGCGCAAGGGCAGGTGCGCCACGCCACCGCCTTGCAACTGGCCGGCGCTCTGGACGATTTGTATGCGCGCGCCGAGGGCGTCAAGGATCTGGGCGTTGCCGTGAGCCCAAAACAAACCCAGTTCAAACTCTGGGCGCCGACCGCGCGGCAAGTCTCGGTTTGTCTCTACGCCAACGGACCAGGCCCGGCCAGCGCGCGCCAGACGATGCGCTGGGACGCTGCCACCGGTGTCTGGTCGGCGCGTCGAGGGACCGACCTGTCGGGCCAATACTACAAGTACCTGGTCGATGTCTTCGTGCCCGGCCTCGGCATGGTGCGCAACCGGGTCACCGATCCTTATGCCATCAGCTTGACGACCGATTCGAAACGCAGCTACATAGCCAACCTGAACGCCGCCAGCCTCAAGCCGGCCGGCTGGGACAGCACACCGACGCCACGCAAGGTGCAGGCGCAAACCGACATGGTGGTGTACGAGTTGCATGTGCGCGACTTTTCCATCAACGACAACTCGGTCAGCGCCGCGCACTGCGGCAAGTACCTGGCTTTCACCGAGGGCCAGTCCAATGGCATGAAGCATCTGAAAGCCTTGTCGGATGCCGGACTGACCGACGTGCACCTGCTGCCGGTATTCGACCTGGCCACCATTCCCGAGGCCTCTTGCGTCACGCCTGTTGTGCCCGCTGCGCAGGCGCCCGACAGCGAGGCGCAGCAGGCCGCCGTGATGGCCAGCGCGGCAAAAGACTGCTTCAACTGGGGCTACGATCCCTACCACTTCAACGCACCGGAGGGCAGCTATGCCAGCGACGCGGCCGATGGGGCCGTGCGTATCCTGGAGTTTCGCCAGATGGTGCAGGCGCTGCACCAGGCCCATCTGCGGGTCGGCATGGACGTGGTCTACAACCACACCGCTGCTTCCGGACAAAATGAAAAGTCGGTGCTGGACCGCATCGTGCCCGGTTACTACCAGCGGCTAGACGCCGCCGGCGTGGTGGAGCGGTCCACCTGCTGCGACAACACCGCCACCGAGAACATGATGATGGGCAAACTCATGATCGACTCGGCTGTGCTGTGGGCCACGCACTACAAGATTGACTCCTTTCGTTTCGATCTGATGGCGCACCAGCCGCGCAGCGTGATGCAGGCACTGCAGACGCGTGTCAACCAGGCGGCGGGGCGCGTCGTCAACCTGATCGGCGAAGGCTGGAACTTTGGTGAAGTCGCCGACGGCGCGCGCTTCGTCCAGGCCTCGCAGTTGTCCCTCAACGGCTCTGGCATTGGGACCTTCAGCGACCGGGGTCGCGACGCGGTGCGCGGTGGCCGTGCCAGCGACAGCGGTGAAGCGTTGATCAGGAACCAGGGCTACATCAATGGCCTGGTGTACGACCGCAACGCGCTGGCTGACGCCGGCACGCCGCTGTCGGCGTTGTTGCAAACAGCCGACCTGGTGCGCGTCGGTCTGGCCGGCTCGATCCGCGACTACACGCTGACGACCTATCTGGACGTCGACAAAAAGTTGCAGGACATCGACTACAGCGGGCAGAGCGCCGGCTATGCCAGTGAGCCCGGCGAGGTGGTGAACTATGTGGAAAACCACGACAACCAGACCTTGTTCGACATCAATGCCTACAAGCTGCCTTTGAGCACCAGCCGCGAGGACCGGGCACGCGTGCAGATGCTGGGCGCCGCCATCAATGCCTTCAGCCAGGGTGTGGCCTATTTCCACGCCGGCATGGACATCTTGCGCTCCAAGTCGATGGACGGCAACAGTTACGACTCGGGCGACTGGTTCAACCGACTGGACTGGAGCTACACCGACAACTACTTCGGTACTGGTGCGCCGCCCAAGGGCGACAACGGCGGCAACTACGGCCTGATCAAACCGCTGCTGGCGAACCCGGACATCAAACCGACCGCCAGCGAAATTGCGTTGGCGCGCGACATGTTTCGCGACCTGCTCAAGCTGCGCGCCAGTTCCACCTTGTTCCGCTTGCGCTCAAGCGAAGACGTCAAGACCAGGCTCAAGTTTTTGAACACCGGCTCACTGCAAACGCCGACGCTGTTGGTGGGCCACTTGGACGGTGTCGGCTACGCCGGCGCCGGCTTCAAGGAGTTGCTTTATTTCGTGAATGTCGATAAGACCGCCCAGCAATTGTTGCTACCGTCCGAGCAGGGCAAGCCCTATGTATTGCATCCGCTGCATCTGGCCGCCGGCGCGGCTGACAAGCGCCCCGCCTTGCTGGCGCGTTTCGATTCGGCAAGCGGCCGCTTCAGCATCCCGGCCCGCAGCGCGCTGGTCTATGTGATCGAGTGATTGGAGTCTTACGCTTTTCTTTCCAGTTCGCGCAACAAATGCTCCAGGGTTTCGAGATTCTCGACATTGAGGCAGCGCACCTTGAGGCCCCGGTAGTCCGCCGTAGCCTGGTTGAAGGTGGTCAGCAGATGCTTGGGTCCGATTTCAATAAAGGTGTCGACGCCGTCATCGAGCATGGTGTTGACGCTATCCTCCCAGCGTACCGGCTGGTAGACGTGCTGGTCCAGCAACTGGCGGATATCGTCATTGCGGGAAAGGTAGTTGGCCGTCACGTTGCTGACCACTTTTTTGCCCGGCTGAGCCATGCTCACGGTCCGCATCAGTTCGTGCAATTGCCGACCAGCATCCTTCAGCAGACTGGTATGAAATGGCCCGCTGACGTTGAGAAAAGTGGTCGCCGTGGCACCCCGGCGTTGCGCCAACTGGGCGGCTTTTTCGACCGCCGCGGCATAGCCGGCAACGATGATTTGCTTCGGGCAATTGAAGTTCGAACATTCGATGAGCCCCTGGTCTTTGGCTTGCTCGACGATCTCCCGGACCGTCGGCCGGTCCAGACCGGTAATCCAGCACATCTTGCCCAAACCCTGGGGCACCGCGTTTTGCATCAGGATGCCGCGCTGCCGGACCAGCTTGACGCTGTCTTCAAACCGAAAAACTCCGGCATAGACCAGCGCCGCGTATTCGCCCAGACTGAAACCGGCCGTCACATCGGCGGCAATACCATAGGCCTGTACGACCTGCAACAGCGCCAGCGTTGTCGTGTGAATGGCCGGCTGGGCATTTTCGGTTTTCAGCAGTTCGGCTTCCGGCCCTTCGCGGCAGAGACGGCGGATGTCCATGCCCAGCACCTGGTTGGCCTGGTCGAAGACGGCCGCCGCCGCAGGATAACGATCGGCCAACTCCATCCCCATGCCGACATAGTGGGTGCCTTGTCCCGGAAAAACAAATGCGAACTTGCTCATAGATCAGCAATAAGTGGGCCCTCGTCGGGCGTCAGCGGTTCCAGTGTTCGCACCTGTTGCGTCAGCACTTCCAGCGTCGCCTCGGAGGCGTCGCGCCCGAGGGCCGCGCGCGCCCGGATGCGCTCACGCAGTTGCGCCGGCGTGGCCGGCGGCGCCAGAATGCCGAAGACGGCGCCGGTCTGCGCGGCAAGCTGGCGAAAGTCCGCGCGCTCGGCGCGCTTCAGGAAGGTGGCGTCGACAATCACCGACCAGCCGGCGCGCAGCAGCAATTCGGCCAACTGGCGCAGGCGCCCGTAGGTATCGGTGCTGGCCTTGACGCTGTAGATGCCGGCGTTGCTGCCCGAGTCGCTACGCGCAGTGCTGGCCAGTCCGAACAGGCGTTTGCGCTCCACATCCGAGCGCAGCCGCAAGGTTGACGCCTGCGGGTCGTTTTGCAGCAGTGCGGCGGCGGCAGTGGTCTTGCCGCTGCCCGACAGCCCATGTGTGATCACAAGCCGCACCGGTGGTGGCGCCACCAGGCGTTCCGCCAGCGCCACATACGCCAGCACTTCGCTGTCGTCGCCCTGGGTCTGAGACATGCGAATGGCCGCCACCTTGGCCCGCACCAGAGCCCGGTAGACCGCATAAAAGCGCAGCACCAGGGCCGCTTCGTAATCGCCGCTGCGACTCAACACCTCGTTCACAAACCAGGTGGCCAACCCCGGCTGGCCATGCGCCAGCAGGTCGACGTAGGTAAAGGCGACCTCGCTTGCGACGTCAATCCAGCGCAGCTCTTCGCTGAATTCGATGCAGTCGAACATCCGCACTTTTTGGTCGATCAAAACCAGATTCGCAAGGTGCAGGTCACCGTGGCATTCACGCACCCAGCCGGCGCGTTGGCGGGCTTCGAATACGGGCATGAGCTGCCTGAATTGGGTCTCGGTCCAGGTCCGCAAGGCAGTCAGCCGGGCCTGCAAACTTGGGATCGGCAGATCATCAAAGTTCTGTCGCACGGGTGCCCCTATTTGCTGCGCCGACCCAAAGCGCGACGCGGGCGGCGCTACCGCGGCCATCGCGTGAAATGCGACCAGCGTATCGGCCAGATCGGACAGATGGCGTGGCGCCAGTTCGCCGCGGGCACAGACCCGGTCCAGGCGGCCCATTTCATCGAAGCGGCGCATCTTGACCGCGTATTCGATCGGTACACCCTGGCCGGTGAATCGGGGATCCTGCGGCGTATTGAAAATGCCCACCACGTCCAGGTAGAGGTCGGGCGCAAAGCGGCGGTTCAGCCGCAATTCATCGAGGCAGCTGCGCTGGCGCTGCGCCAGCGTGCTGAAGTCAAGAAAAGGCAGGCGCAGGGGCTTCTTGATCTTGTAGGCGAAATCACCTGCCAGCAGCAGCCACGAGATATGGGTCTGGACCAGTTCGACGCTTTGCGCCGCGTCAGGATAGCGCTGCGGTTCCAGCAAGGCCTGGATGAGCGGGGGCAGGTTGGGGTCCATAAGCTTCAATGATGCCAGACTCGGCCACCGCCTCTTGTGCGCAAGCCACCCAAAAGACCTTCGTCAGAGGAAAAAGCGAGGAGATTGATCACGGTCTGTCAATAGTCAAAACCCCCCATTTGGGGGATGGACAAAGAAGGACAGAGGTGCAATGATTCGCTCCTTTGAGTGGGAGTCCCTAATTTTCAACCTGTCCCCACATCTCCCGACCAGCGGGTTGAACTGGCGCGATGGTGTGGCTTAGGCCCGAGGCATGTTATCGTGACCCAAGGCAGAACTCAAAATGACCAGGCCACCCTCCAATTTCAACGATTTTCAGCAACAGCAACGGGTGGTCTCGTGCCCCCGTTGTTCTGGGCCGATGCGCCGAGTGCCGCGTAATGTGCTGATGCGCCTGCTTGTCGGGAGCAAGCATTACCAGTGTCTCAAATGCAACAAGAATTATCTGCAATGGCTGTTTGGCATGCTGATAAGGGTGGGATCACTCCGATGACCAATCTGCTGGCCCTTGTACCCTTCTCCTCCTTTGCCGCCGCCGGCGTATCCTTGCTGGTGACGCTGCTGGTGCTGGTCACTCTGCCCTGGCACAGGCACCTGAGCCTGGACAGCACTTTTGGCGTGCAAAGGAATCACAGCCGACCGACCCCCCGCGTGGGTGGCATCGGTGTCGTGGCGGGGGTGCTGGCGGGCTGCCTGCTGGCCCAGCCCCATCGTCAAAGCTTGCTCTGGCCGCTGTTGCTGGCCGGTCTTCCGGCCTTTGTCTTTGGTTTGACCGAAGACCTGACCAAGCGCGTCAGCGTGCGAGCCCGGCTGCTGGCCACCCTGGCCTGTGGTGCGCTGGGCTACGCCATGACGGGTTATTCGATTACCGACGTCAACGTGATGGGGCTCGACTGGCTGCTCGGCTTCAGCCTCTTCTCGGTCGCTTTCACGGCGTTTGCCGTCGGTGGCGTGGCCAATGCCATCAACATCATTGACGGCATGAACGGTCTGGCCAGCGGCAGCGTGATCATCATTCTGGTCAGTTTTGCCTGGCTGTGCCATGCCCTGGGGGATCTCGACCTGACGTTAAGTTGCCTGATCCTGGGCGGTGCGGTGGTCGGTTTCATGCTGGTGAACTGGCCGCTGGGCAAGATTTTCCTGGGCGATGGCGGTGCCTACTTTCTGGGCTTCAGCGTGGCCTGGCTGGCCGTGCTGTTGCTGGCCCGCCACCCGGAAGTATCGGCCTGGTCCCCGCTGCTGGTGTGCGGCCTGCCAATTCTGGAGGTCTTGTTCAGCATATTGCGGCGCTGGCGTCGACGCCAGAAAATTGGCGCCCCGGACTGCCTGCACTTGCACAGCTTGATCAACCGCCGTCTGACGCGGCGCCTGTTGCCCCATGCCAGTCCGCTGGCGCGCAACTCGGCCACCGGCGCCGTCATGTGTTGCAGCGAAATTTTGCCGGCTTACATTGCGCTGCACTGGGCCGGCGACACGCTGCTACTGATGCTGGCCTTTGCCCTGAGTGCGTTGCTGTACTCGGCCGTCTACGCGCGGCTGACCCAGTTCCGCTGGTGTATCGGTGCCTTGACTTTGCGCGATCCAGTTGATGTAGGCGCCTGAACAGGTCAGACAAGACTTCACGTTGCGAAACGGAAGTTTCTCGGCGGCCGCAGCGCTACCAGTCTTCCTTCACCGCCAGTACCGCATCCTTGGCCGCAGCCGCCTTGCCGGCCAGCCAGGCGGTGACGGTGCCGGCCGCCACCACCGCCAGGCACAAGGCCAGCAGCCGGGCCCAGGGCAGGGCCAGGTCCATGGTCCAGTGAAAACTCTGCGGGTTCACCACATGCACCAGCACCACCGACACCGCCAGACCCAGACCCAAGCCGGCGATGGCGCCCAGAGTGGTCCAGGCGGCGCCCTCGAAAGCCACCACGGCCAGAATCTGTCGTCGCGTCAGGCCCAGGTGGGCCAGCAGGCCAAACTCCTTGCGCCTGGCCAGCACCTGGGCACTGAAGCTCGCCGCCACGCCAAACAGGCCAATGCCGATGGCCACCGCCTGCAGCCAGTAGGTGACGGCAAAACTGCGGTCGAAGATTCTGAGCGAGGTGGCGCGGATCTGCCGCGAGGTGCCGAATTCCAGCAGTTGACCCGAGCCATCGCCCAGCTTGTCGGCCAGCTTGCGCAAGGCTTGTTGCACCTGCTCGGGCTCAACCCCTTCGCCCAGCCAGAACGCCAGGTCATTGGCGCGCCGGTCTCCGCTGAGCTGTTCGAAGGCGCGCTGGTCGATGGCAATGGCGCCCGCTTGGTGTGCATAGTCGCGCCATACGCCGGCGATGAAAAATGGGCTTGCCGGCGCTGAGCCGGCCGGGCCCAGTGCCTTGAACGCCGCCGACAGGGGGCCGAACCGGGTACCGATTCGAGCGCCATGCAAATCGACCATGGCTTCACTCACATAGATGCCGATAGTGCCGGCCGGCACCGGCAGTGGCTCCCGGATCAGCGGCAGATTGCGCGCCGGGTCGCTTAGTTCGCGCGCGATCAACGCCACCGGTGGATGCTCCCGGTCCAGCTGCAGCGAGAGCAGGCGCTGCGGCTGCACCCGCTGCACGCCCATCACCTGTGCCGCCGCCTGCACGAATTCAGGGCTGAAGTAGGCGGTGTCGCCGGCACCCGGGCTGCGTGCGCTGCGCGCATACAGGTCGGCCGGCAGCACCTGGTCCAGCCATTGCATCATGGAGCCGCGAAAACTGGCCACCATCACGGTCAGTGCCACCGCCAGGCTGAGAGCAGCAACGACACCGCTGACCGCCACCGCGGCGCTTTCGCGCACGCGCCGGGCCCGCTCCAGCGCCAGCAAGGGCAGGGCACGGCGCGCCACCAGCGGCGCCAGCCGGTCCAGCAACAGACCGATCAGCCAGGGCAGCGCCGTGATGCCGCCCAGCAGCAGCAGGCCGATGGCCAGATAGGCCGCCAGTGGGATGTCGAAGACGGCGGGCGCTGTTGCCAGCAAAGCGCTGGCCGCGATCAACAGGATGCTGATCCAGTGGCTGCGCTGCGTCACCAGGTCGGCCCCCAGACCTTTGAGTGCCTGCGCCGGCGCCAGGCGCTGGGCCTGACGCGCCGGCCACCAGCCGCCAACCAGCGCGGCGGCCACGCCCAACACGCCATACAGCAGCGCGGCCGCGCCATCCCATTGCAGAGCGGGTGCCACGCCGGCAAAGTAGCCACCGCCCAGATCGCCACCCAGCAGCCGCAGCGCCAGTGCCGCCAGTGCCGTGCCCAGGGCCAGGCCGGCCATGCTGCCGATCAGCCCGAGTGCCAGCGATTCCCACAACACCAGTGCCAGCCGGTTGCGAGCGCTCAGGCCCAGCACCCCCAGCAGGGCAAACTGCTGGGTGCGTTTGGCAACGCTCAAGGACAGTACCGAGAACACCAGAAAGGCGCCGGTGAACAGCGCCACCAGCGCCAGCACGCTGAGGTTGACGCGGTAGGCACGTGACATATTGCTGACCTGCTTAAGGGCATCCCCCGGCACGGTCAGCGTCAGGTTGGCGGGCCAGTCCGGTGCGCCTTGCAAGGCCCGCGCGAAAGCGGTCTGGTCGACGCCGGGCCGCAGGCGCAGATCAATGCGCGAGAGTTGCCCTTGTTTCCCAAACAAATCCTGTGCCGCGCCAATGTCCAGCACCGCCATTGGGCTCCCCGCTGCGCTGACGGTGCCCGCCACCGCCACCGATTTGAGGCTCAGGGCACTCTGCAGTTGCAGGTGGTCGCCCGTCAGGCGCTGCAACGCGCCCGGGTTCAGAAAGACGGTGTCGGGTGAGAACAGCGCCAACCGATCGGCGCCGGCAGCCGCCAGTGGCATCAGCGCCGGCGCCAGCGTAGCCACCAGCAAGGCATCAACCGCCACCAGTCGCAGCGGCACCCGTTCGGCCCGGTCGGTTAGCGCGTAGCTACTGAGCTCCAGCACCGGCGAGGCCAGCGCCACTTCGGGCCGGTTGGCGACGCGGCTAAAAACCGCCTCGTCAAAAGTGCCCTGCACGGCACGCAGCTCCAGGTCCGGTTGGCCGCCGACCGAGCGCACCGCCTGCGAGAACTCATTGAGCGCCGAGGCATTGATCAAATGCACGGCGAACGCCAGCGCCACTCCCAGCATCACCGCCAGCACGGCGGCCGCGTTGCGCCAGGGGTGATACCGAAGCTCTTGCCAGGAGAAGGTTTGAAGGAGTGCAAGCACACGGCAGTATAGAGAGCACACGGTAAGATACCTGGCATGAAGGATGTACAAAGTTTGACGCGCCCAAGGTGGCCCAGGGCGATCCACCCGGAGCTGGTTTGACGCAGCCGCCGCGTATTTCCAGTCCGGCGTTGCTGACCACCGGGGTCATGCACCTGGCGCTGCTGTGGCTGCTGCTGCAGTCGGCACCGGTGCAGCATACGGTGCGTTCGGTGGTTCGGTACCTGGCGCCGATCACACTGCTGGCCGAAAAGCCGCCCACGCCCAAACCCGTCATTCGGCCCGAGCCGGTGCCGGTGCGCACGCTCAAGGCGGCAACCGAGCTGGTGTTGCCGGTGACTGCCCCCAAAGCCATCGAACTGCCACCCGAGAAGCCGGTAGAGCTGAAAATCCAGCCGCTGTTGCCGGCGCCGCCGGTGCCTGTTGTGCGTCAGGTCGTGGTGCCGGAAACGCCGCCGCCGGTCCCGCTGCCGGTACCCCCCAAGCCCGAGCCCGAGCTGCCCAAGCCTGAGCCGGCGCTGCCAGTCGAAACACCGCCGGAGCCCGTGCCCGTTCCAGCGCCCACGCCAGCACCAGCACCAGCACCAGCACCAGCACCTATTCCGGAGCCGACGCCGGCACCGATGCCTGCGCCTGTTCCAGCACCAACGCCAACGCCAACGCCAACGCCAACGTCAACGCCAACGGCTGCCCCGCTTCCTTCCACTGCCCCCGTGCCAACGGCCGCACCGGCCCGGCCGGCGGCCATCACACCGGTGGAACGGGCCCCCGCAGCGGCGCCACCGGCCGGACCCGGTGCAGCTCAGGCGGCACCAGGCGCGCCGAAGCCGCTAACGGGCCTGTATCCCAACATGTACAACCCGTCGCGCCAGCGCAGCCTGTCCGAACTGGCCAACGAGCAGCTCAATGGCGGCCAACGCCGTGACCGAGTGGCGGAAGGTGTCGCGGGCGCGGGAAAGCCCGATTGCATAGGCCCGAACGCCGGCGGCAGTTTGCTCAGCCTGATAACCGTCCCCATCGCGGCAGCCATGGACAAGTGCAAATAGCCCCTCTGGCCGATCGCAAAACCCGTCAATCGTTTCTATCCCATTTGTCAAGGAGCCCAGGAAAGCATCATGTTGAAAAAAATTCTCACGGCGCGAGCCGCCCCGATCTGGCTGCTTTCATGCGTGTTGCTGCTGGGCAGCGCGGGCCTGGTGCGGGCGCAGTCAAACGTGGCACCGGCACCAGTGGCGCTGGCTGCGTCGGCCACCGGCAGTGGGGTGCCGGGTAACACCGGTCCGGCCATCACGCCACCGCAGACCGGGCCGGTCGGCAATCCGTACGGCCTGCGTGCGGTGTGGGAGCAGGGTGATTGGGTGGCCAAGTCGACGCTGTTGATTCTGGCGGTCATGTCCCTGCTGAGTTGGTACTTCATCATCGCCAAGTACCTCGAACAGGCGCGTCTGAACGCGCAGGTGCTGGCAGCGAAGAAAGCTTTTGCCAGCGCCGAGGCCTGGCCGCAGCGCGCGCAAGCGCTGGACGATGACAGTGTGTTTCGCGGCATGGCGGTGTCGGCGCTGGAGGCGGCGCGCCGCCACCCCAGTCTGGCGCGCCAGGTGGACATCAACAGCTGGCTCAGCCAGGATATCGTGCAATCGGTGGCGACTCTGCAAATGCGCAGCCAGGAGGGCTTGTCGGTACTGGCCACGGTCGGCTCCACGGCGCCGTTTGTCGGTCTCTTCGGTACCGTTTGGGGCATTTACAACGCGCTGGTGACGATTGGCGTTTCGGGCCAGGCCTCGATCGAAAAAGTGGCCGGCCCGGTGGGTGAGGCCTTGATCATGACGGCCTTGGGATTGGCCGTGGCGGTGCCGGCGGTGCTGGGCTACAACTGGCTGTTGCGACGCAACCGGGTGACGCTGCATGCGATCAGGGGTTTTGGCTCGGAACTGCATACGCAACTGCTGGTTGAAATCGACAAGACCCAGGCCGGCGCCGGCAGCCGCAAGAGCGTCTGAAGCATGGCCATCAGCTATCCGGAAACGCTGGACGAGGATGCCGACCTGTCCGAGATCAACACCACGCCGCTGGTCGATGTGATGCTGGTGCTGCTGATCATTTTTTTGATCACCATTCCGGTCATCAACACCTCGGTGGCGGTGCGCCTGCCCCGGCAGGTCAACCAGTTGCGCCAAAGCCAGCCCGAGACGGTGCTGATCTCGGTCGACGCCGCCGGCGCCAGCTACTGGTTCGATGCCCGGCTGCCGGATCAGCAAAGTCTGCAGGACAAGCTGCGCAAGATTGCCGGTCAAACGCCGCAACCGGAAGTGCATATCCGGGGTGACGCCCGGGCCGACTACGAAGCCGTGGCCCGGGTCCTCTATGCCTGCCAGCAGGCCGGTATCACGCGCATTGGCTTTGTCACGGAACCGCCCCATGGCGATTGACTTTGACAGCGCCCCGGAGCCGGGGGAACCCGAGTTCAGTTCGGGCATGAACATCACGCCGCTGATTGATGTCTTGCTGGTGCTGCTGGTGATGCTCATCATCACCATTCCGATCCAGTTGCATTCGGTGAATATGGAGCTGCCGGGCGGACTGCCGCCCCCGGTGAGTAGCGAACCCGTGGTGGTGCGAATCGAGGTGACGGCGCAGAACCAACTGGTATGGAACGGTGAGCCGCTGGCTGATTCGACCCAGTTGAACCAGCGACTGCAAGCCGCCGCGCAATTACCCGAGCAGCCGGAAATCCATGTCCGGCCGCACCGCAGCGCCAAGTACGACACGGTGGCGCTGGTATTGAGTGCGTCGCAGCGGCTCGGGTTGCAAAAGATCGGCGTCGTCGGTCTCGACGAGTACGCGCGCTAAGAACTTGCGGACAAGTTCTAACAGCGGCGCCTTTGATTTTTATCAATCCCTCTTCAGTCGATTCTTGAGAGTCTTGCTGGCTGGCCCCATATCGGGTGATGGAGCCCACGGTCATTGGGGCTGTGGGGTGTCATCCTGGTAAGGTACCTAAAGGAGAGGCTATGAACGCACTGATCAACCGCGGCAATCTTTTCGACGACTTCTTTCGCGACGTCGCGCCCGGTTTCTATATCAAACCCCTGCACGGCGATCCCTTGCCGAGTCCGGCGCAGATCAAGCTCGATGTCAAGGAGAGCAATGGCAGCTACACCGTGCAGGCCGAAATACCGGGTGTCAGCAAGGACGAAATCCATGTTTCGCTGGACGGCAACGTAGTGACACTGCGCGCTGAAGTGAAGCAGCAAGACAGCAGCGCCAAGGATGAAAAAGTGCTGCGCAGCGAGCGCTATTTTGGTGCCGTGTCGCGCAGCTTCCAGCTGCCGCTGGAGATCGACCAGACGCAGGCCAAAGCCAAGTATGACATGGGCGTGCTGACCCTGACCCTGCCCAAGAAGCAGCCCGCCGCTGGCGTTCAGCGTTTGACGATTGATTGAAGCGCCAGTGCCCGCCGCAAGCGCTTTTGCCGAGGTGCGGCGGCCCGCGCTGGTGCTTCGGCGTAAGCGCCGGATTGAGGTCCAGTCAACCCCGATTCTCGAAGTTTGGGCCACTTGCGCTGGAGGCGCCCGCTGCATCGCCTTTTGACTGATCGCCCGTCTATTGCAAGCGCCGCGGGAGATTGATCAGGCTCTGGCCAGCGGTTCAGAAACGCGCGAATAGGGGGGCTTATCATGAAAGCATTGCTTTTTCGGTTGGATGCATTGACCGACACCCAAGCAGTTGAAAAAAGGCTGATGGTGTCAAGTTGCCTGCTGGCCCTGGTCGCAACCCTTCTTTCCGCCATTTCCTTGTGGGCAGCCGGACCCTCCGTCGTCATTGCCCTCGATCTTGCCGGGTCTGTCGTGGTGCTGCTCCAGTTGATCTGGATCAGAAACAAAAACCGATTCTTGTTCCCGGCCAACTGGGTCTTGATCATCATGGCCGGCATCGTTCTTCTTGCCGTTTATCTGAATGGTTTGATGTCGGTCTATTGGCTCTACCCGACCATCGTTTACTGCTACTTCTGGCAGGACATTAAGAAGGCGACCATTTTTTCATCGACCTACCTGTTGCTGATTTGCTTCGCGGTAGCCTGGAGGGATGGTTTTATCTTCTTGTCGGAGACGAGAATTCTTGGCGCCGGTTTGATGACCATGGGACTGATGTTTTTTTTCAGTCTGGTGCGTGACAGCTATATTGAAAAGCTGGCGCAAGGAAATTCGGAGTACAAGAGCTATACGGAGGTGCTGTCGGGGAAAGTCGAGAGCCAGTTTGAGCAAATCAGGCAAAGCGAGGAAAAATTCCACGGCATCGCCAACGCGGCGCAGGATGCGGTCATCATGATCGACAGCAATGGCAAGCTGAGCTACTGGAATCCCGCGGCAGAGCTCATGTTCGGCTATGGCAACGAGGAGGCGCTGGGCCAGGACCTGCTGCACGTCATCGTGCCGGCGCGCCATCGCGCTGCCTATCAGAAGGACTTCACGGAGTTTCAGTCGACCGGTGCCGGCCCGCTGATCGGCAAAACACATGAGTTGTCGGCGGTGCACAGGGATGGCCGCGAATTCCCGATTTCCCTGTCGGTCTCCGCGCTCCAGCTGAATCAGCAATGGAATGCGGTCATGATCTTGCGCGACATGACCGAGCGCCAGTTGGCCGAGGCGGCACGCAGCCAGCTTGCCGCCATCGTCGAATCCTCCGTGGTCGCCATCGTTGGCGCCGATTTGAAGGCCTTGGTGACCAGCTGGAATCTGGGTGCCCAGAACGTCTACGGCTATACCGCCGTCGAGATGATAGGGCAACCGGCCAGCCTGCTGGTTCCGGCCGACCGCCAGCCGGAAGTGCGGGATGTGATCGAGAAGATCAAATTGGGCGAGGAAGTGCCGCGGTTTGAAACAACCCGGGTCCGAAAGGACAGGAGTCTGATCGACGTTTCACTGGCTTTTTCGCCGATCAGGAATGAGCGCGGGGAACTGGTCGGCATATCCGCGGTTTCCCACGATGTCACCGAAATCAAAAAAGCCGAACGCGAGCTGAGGACCGTCAACCGCACGCTGCGGACACGCTCCAGTTGCAATCTGGCGCTGGTCCATGCGGTCAACGAAATTGCCTTGATGGAAGAAATGTGTCACGTGCTGGTGGACGTGGGCGGCTACCGCTTCGCCTGGGTCGGTTTCGCGCAGCCTGACGAAGCAAAATCGGTCCGGCCGATGGCGCGTTACGGCTTTGAGGAAGGCTATGTCGACGGACTTGAAAGTAGCTGGGCCGATACCGAGCGCGGTCATAGCCCCTGGGGCACCGCGATCAGAACCGGGACTACGCAGATTCTTCAACATTCCGCCGGCGACTCCGCCTGGACGCCCTGGCACGACGAGTCGCTCAAGCGCGGCTACCGTTCGATCATCGCCCTGCCGCTACGCCGTGAAACTGAAATACTGGGCGCCCTCACGATCTATGCGTCTGATCCGGAAGCCTTCCACGCCGAGGAAGTCAAGCTGATCACGGAAGTGGCGGATGATCTGGCCTACGGCATCAGTGCCTTGCGTACCCATGTCGCGCAGGAACAAAGCGTGGCGCGCTTGCAGGAAAGCATGGAATCGACCATCAGCGCGGTTGCCAGCATGGTCGAAATGCGCGACCCCTACACTACCGGCCATCAGCAGCGGGTGGCCGAACTGGCAGTGACGATCGGGCGTGCCATGGGGCTACCGGAGCAAAAGGTATACGGCTTGCACCTGGCTGGCATCGTGCATGACCTTGGCAAGATCCATATTCCGGCAGAGATTTTGAGCAAACCGGGCAAGCTCACCAAGATCGAATACGAAATGATCAAGACGCACCCGGAAGCCGGCTACGAAATTCTGAAAAATGTGGACTTCCTGTGGCCCATTGCCCAAACCGTGTTGCAGCACCACGAGCATGTCGATGGCAGCGGCTATCCGGCCGGACTCCAGGGCGACCAAATTCTGCTGGAAGCCAAGATCATCGCGGTGGCAGATGTGGTGGAAGCGATTTCCTCGCACCGTCCGTACCGGCCCGCATTGGGTATCGAAGCCGCTTTGCAGGAGTTGAAAAACAAGCGCGGGAAATTTTATGATCCGGCGGTGGTGGATGTTTGCGTCAAGCTTTTTACCGAGAATGCCTTCAGCTTCAGTGGCAAGTCGACGTCCTGACCGGATTCATCGATTCAGTAGACACCATCCACTCGCAACTTGAGGATCCGATCGGCCCTTGCCGCGGCGGCTTGCGAATGGGTTACCAGCACCAGCGAGGCGCCGTGTTGGCGGGTCTGCGTAATCAGTGCGTCCATCACCAGGGTGGCGGTGCCGGGATCGAGGTTGCCGGTCGGTTCGTCGGCCAGCAGCAGGCTGGGGCGGTGCACCAGGGCACGCGCAATCGCGACCCGTTGCAGCTGTCCGCCGCTGAGCTGCTGCGGCAGGCGCTGGCCCAGCTCGCCCAGGCCGACGGCGTCCAGCATGGCTTGCACCCGGGCCTCATCGGGCTGCTTCAACAGCAGCAGCGGCAGTGCCACATTCTGCGCCACGTCGAGGTGCGGCAGCACATGAAAAGCCTGGAACACAAAGCCCGTTTTTTCACGCCGCAGACGGGCTTTTTGCTCGTCGTTCAAGCGGCCCAGGTCGAGCCCGTCCAGCAGCACCGTGCCGCTGTCCCAATCGTCCAGGCCCGCCATGCAGTTGAGCAGGGTCGATTTGCCGACACCGGAGTCGCCCACGATGGCGACGAATTCGCCGTCGGCCACCTCCAGGGAGACCTGGCGGAACACCGGCACGTCGCCGTAGTGCTTGCTTAAATCGGTGATGACCAGACTCATGGGTGGTCTTCGACAAAAGCCTGCACCAGCCTGAGCACCTGCGCCAGCGCGTCGGGTGCGTCGCAGGCGACGATGCGGCGCTGCGGCATGGCGCGCAGCCAGGTCAGCTGGCGTTTGGCGAGCTGGCGCGTGGCGAAGATGCCCTTGTCGCGCAACTCGTTTAGGGGCCATTGTTCAGCCAGTGCCTGCCAGGCTTGCCGGTAGCCGACGCAGCGCATGGCCGGCAGATCGGCATGCAGGTCGCCGCGCGCACGCAAGGCCTTGACCTCGTCCAAAAAACCATTCGCCAGCATGCTGTCGAAGCGCTGTGCGATGCGCTCATGCAGCCAGCTTCGCTCGGACGGCTCCAGCGCAATCAGCCAGCTCGGGTCGGTGTTGGCGCCAGCCTCCGGCATGGCCTGTCGGGTGCGGTGAAAAGAGGACAGCGGCTGACCGGTCAGCCGAAAGACTTCCAGCGCCCGCGCGATGCGTTGCGCATCCGCCGGGTGCAGGCGCGCCGCCGTTGCCGGGTCGACCCGAGCGAGTGCGGCGTGCAGGGCTGGCCAGCCTTGTTGCCGGGCTTCCTGTTCCAGTGCCGCCCGAATGGCCGAGTCGGCTTGCGGCATGGCATCGAGTCCGTCGCGCAGCGCCTTGAAGTACAGCATGGTGCCGCCCACCAGCAGCGCCAGCTTGCCGCGCGTCGTGATATCGGCGATCAGGGTTTTGGCATCGGTGACAAATTCAGCGGCGCTGTAGGCTTGCAGCGGATCACGGATGTTGATCAGGTGGTGCGGCACCGCCGCCAGCTCGGCGGCGCAAGGCTTGGCGCTGCCGATGTCCATGCCGCGGTAAACCAGCGCCGAGTCGACGCTGATGATTTCGCAGTCATATTGCTGTGCAATGGCCAGCGCAGCAGCGCTCTTGCCGGAGGCGGTCGGACCGGTCAAAGCCAGGTAGCGCAGCGGGACGTCAGTGCTCACCCGGTTGCCCCTGTTTTTGCACCAGCGTCCAGGCGGCCAGGGCAATCAGCACGCTCCAGAACCAGACGCCGTAGACCAGTGGGAATACCGTGCCGTCCATGTGCGTGCCGAGCCAGTTGCCGACGACGAAGGCGGCCAGCATCATTAAAAATCCGTTCAGCGCCGAGGCCGCACCGGCGGCCTGCGGAAAGGGACCGACGGCGCCGCTCTGGCTACACGGCTGGTGCACGCCGTGGCCCAGCATGAACAGATACTGCGGCAGCATGATGGCCCAGCCGTTGTGCACATTGAACATGGCCAGCGTCCCCATCAGGGTGCCGCCGGCCAGCGACAGTCCACCGGCCAGGGCGACGGCGCGGCGCACGCCAAAGCGCGCCAGCCAGTGGCGGCACAGGAAAGTGCCCAGCAGGTAGGCCAGGGCGTTGGAGGACATCAACAGGCCGTATTGGCTGGTGCTCCAACCCAGCACCTTGATGAAGACAAACGAGGACGCCGCCAGAAAGGTGAACAGCCCACCATAGGACGCGCTGGAGAGGGCCGAGAACGCGATAAAAGTAGGGTTGCTCAGAATCGCCAGCCAGGTCCGGGCCAAGGCCGCCGGTTGCAGCGCGTCGGGGTTTTTCTTCGACACGGTCTCGGTAAAGCGCAGCGCTATCAGGCCCAGGGTGACGGCGCCAAAACAGGCCAGGGTGAGCAGTGCCAGACGCCAGTTGAACCAGGCTGACAGCAGGCCGCCCAGCGGCGGACTCAGACAGGCAATGACGCCAAGACCGCTCAAGGCCTTGGACATGACGCGCGCCCCCTGCGCCGGTGTGTAGAGGTCGCGCACGATGGCACGGGCGCACATCACGCCGGCACCCATGGCGGCGCCCTGCACGGTACGCCACACGATCAGCATCTGCATGCTGGGCGACAGTGTGCTGGCAATCGACGCCAGCACATAAGCGCCCATGCCCACCAGCAGGATCGGGCGCCGGCCAAAACGGTCGGACAGCGGGCCCCAGATCAGCTGCGACAGACCAAAAGCCAGCAGCAGGGCGGTCAGCGTCAATTGCGCTTGCGCCATGGGCGCGGCAAAGCCCTCGGTGAGAGCCGGTAGCGCCGGCAGGTACAGGTCGGTGGTGATGGGCTGCAGGCCCAGCAGCAGCGACAGAACCAGGACGGTCAGGCCCGATGGCATGGCAGTGAAGGGTATTCAAAAGACATCCACCCGAGGGTATCAGATTAACACTGCCGCCCGGCACTGAGCGCCACAAGCTGCGGCCGGCGCCCGCTTGATGTCTTGTCCTACAAGAGGCGTCATGCTGTTCCTACAGACGGCGCACGAAGCGCGACGTAAAGTTGTTTGCGCGGGTCTGCTTGGGCGCCCGTCGGGCGCGGCATCCGACAAGGTGAGTACACCATGATGATGAACGTTCAAACAGCGTCGACCTCTGCCCGTTGGCATCCATCCTTTGGTCAACCGGCACTCAAGCTGGAACGCGACGAGCGCTGGTCCGACTTTTCCGAAGTCTTGGGCTTGCTGCATTTTGATGGTCATGTGCAGGATGTGAACGCCAGCCAGTTCCGGCGGCGTCGCCTCAAAGCCGGCCAGTCGGCCTTGAGCATGGGCCAGTCATTTCATGGGCTTTACGTGGTTCGGCTCGGCGCCCTGAAAACTTCGCTGACCGATGCCGATGGCGTTGAGCATGTCGTGGCTTTTCCCATGAAGGGTGATTTGCTGGGTTCCGATGGCATTTGCCGCGGCCGGTACTTGAGTGAAGTGGTCGCCTTGACCGATTGCGACCTGATCCGAATACCGTCGGAGACCCTGTTTTCACCGGAACATACGGGCCTGGACCTGGAACGGGTCGCTTATTGGGCCATCAGCCGCGAGATTTTTCAGGAACAGACGGTCGGCACCTTGACCTATTCGCCCAAGTCCGAGGTGCGGGTGGCGCGTTTTCTGCGCGTCCAGTCGGAACGTTTTGCGGCGCAGGGTTGCTCTCCCAACCAGTTCATTTTGCCGATGACCCGGCGCGACATCGGCAATTACCTCAACGTTACCCTGGAGACTGTCAGCCGGGCCTTGTCTTCACTGAGTCGTCACGGCATCATTGCGGTCGAGCGACGTGAAATCAGGATTCTTTCGCAAGCGGCACTGCGTGATTTTGGGAGTTGAGGGCTGTGGTTACCGACAATGTGGTGGCACTGCACAGGAGTGAGGCCAGGACGGAGACCATGCTGGTCCCGACCGACGGCTCGGCCCTGTCGATCGCCGCTGCAATCAAGGCCGTCGAATTCGCGCAGCGCCTGAAAATGGACGTTGTGGCTTTTCATTCGATACCGGTTTACCGCTACCCGGTGTATGTCGACGGCATACCTTTCGAGTACCCGTCCGAGGCCGACTATCAGTCGCAATGCCGTACCGTTGCCGAGCGCTATCTTGATCTGGTGGCGGATGCCGGGGCGGTGCACGCAGTGAAGGTCAGCAAGCGCATCGAATTCAACCCGGGTGCGGCGCAGGCGATCGTGGAGGCGGCGAAACACGAAAACTGCAGCATGATCTTCATGGGCTCGCACGGACGCAGCGGTTTGTCCAGGGTTTTTCTTGGCAGCGTCGCGCTCAAGGTTCTGACGCTGGCCCAGATACCGATCATGGTGGACCGTCCGACGCCGGAAGATATTGCCCGGGCGGAAAAGCTCATGGGCGAATACGCCGTCGAGCCCTGAGCCGGCACGGGCGCTGCCGGCGCACTAGGCGGGCAGTTGCAGGGCCAGATTGACGCGCTCCTTCAACTCGGCGTTCTGGTAGTGGGTCAGATCGCTGGTGACGCAACGGCGCAGTACCTGTTCCGCTGCGTGACTCAAGCAAGGCCTTAACTCGCCCAACATGGCGCTGCTGGCAATCAGCACCAGGGCTTTGCATTGCCGATCGGCGACAGCGCGGTTGAGATAGTCCGCCAGTTGCCGGGCAAAGCCGTGACGATCCTTGGCATGAACTTCGGTGTGCGGTTCAAACTGGGTGCCCGCGTGCCCGGTGCGGCCATGGCCTTTGCCGGCGGCACCGGTCAGGTCGCCGCCACTGGCCACGCTGGCGAGCGTGGTCTGGGGACCTATGAAATCGGCCAACTCGGTGAGCGTGAAATCACCCGCATGCCGCTCAAAGCAGCGCGCACGCCGGGCGTTGGCGACCAGAATCCAGGTATTTTCCATCTTGTTCCTCTTGACTTGCGGTGGTTAGAACATGGGGGCGCCGTCTTGCGGACCCGGCGCACCCTCGTTGCCGGACGGCACGGGAGCGCTGGCAATCATGCAGTCCGTGGTCAGGATCAGGCTGGCGATGGAGGCGGCGTTCTGCAAGGCCAGCCGGGTGACCTTGGCCGGATCTATCACCCCCATCTGCAACAAGTCGCCATAAACCCGCGTGGCGGCGTTGTAGCCAAAAGCCGGGTCCATCGATTCATCGACCCGGTTCAGAATCACCGACGGTTCATCGCCGGCGTTGCTGACGATGCGTCGCAGCGGCTCTTCGAGCGCACGCGCCACCAGCCGAATGCCGGAAGTCTCGTCGAGCGTACTGCCGGTCAGTCCCGCCAGCACCCGGCGCGCCCGCAACAGGGCGACGCCGCCACCGGGCACGATCCCTTCTTCGATGGCGGCACGGGTCGCGTGCAAGGCGTCCTCGACTCTCAGCTTGCGTTCCTTGAGTTCGGTTTCGGTGGCCGCTCCGACCTTGATCAGGGCCACGCCGCCCGATAGTTTGGCGGCGCGCTCGTCCAGCTTTTCGCGGTCGTAGTCGCTGTTGGCGAGTTCGCGTTCCTTGCGGATGGTGGCAATGCGCTCCTTGATCGCTTTCGGCTGGCCGGCACCACCGATCAAGGTGGTGTTTTCCTTGCCGATCTCGGCGCGCGTGGCGCGTCCCAGATCGGACAGCTTGACCTTGGCCAGCGCCAGTCCGACCTCATCGCTGACGACGCTGCCGCCGGTTAGCACGGCAATGTCCTGCACCATGGCCTTGCGTCGATCGCCGAAGCCTGGCGCCTTGACGGCGCAGGTTTTCAAGGTGCCGCGTATCGTATTGATGACCAGCGCCGCCAGCGAATCGTTGTCGACATCCTCCGCGATCACCAGCAGGGGCCGACCGGCCTTCACGATGTCTTCCAGCAGCGGCAACAGATCCTTCAACGAAGACAAGCGGCCCTCGCATAGCAAAATGGCCACGTCTTCCAGCACCGCGCTTTGGCGCTCGGCATTGTTGATGAAATAGGGCGACAGAAAGCCGCGGTCGAACTGCATGCCTTCCACCACTTCGAGTACGCTGACCAGGCCGGAGCCGTCTTCGATCGAGATGGCACCCTCGCGCCCGACCTTGTCGATGGCGCTGGCCAGCAAGTCGCCGATGGAACGGTCGTTGTTGGCCGAGATCGCCGCCACGTGCGCAATTTCCTGCGAGCTGGCGCAGGGCTTGGCCATTCTCTTGAGTTCCGCCACCACGCTGTCGATCGCCAGCTCGATGCCGCGCTTGAGATCCATCGGGTTCATGCCGCCGGCCAGATAGCGCAAACCCTCCTGAATCATGCCGTGCGCCAGCACCGTGGCGGTGGTGGTGCCATCGCCCGCCATCTCGCTGGTGCGGGCCGCCACTTCGCGCAGCAACTGGGCGCCCATGTTCTCGAAGCGGTCTTCCAGTTCCACCGCCTTGGCCACCAGCACGCCCGAGTTGACGATCTGGGGCGGGCCGAAGTCGCGCTCCAGAATGACGGTGCGCCCGCGCGGCCCCAAGGTGACCTTGACCGCCTCGGCCAGTGCGTCCACGCCACGCCGGATTTTTTCCCGTGCCGCGTCGTGAAAGACGAGTTGTTTGGGTTTCATGCCTGACTCTTTCATGTACCACCGACGCACATGCTAAGTTTGGCGCAACAGCGTGCGCTTGACAAATCGCAACAGAGCGGACGGTCAAGGCCCGATCGCCGTTAAGGTCGGTGCCGCGCTGGCGGCCACTCAGGCTGATGGAGGCGGCAGGTGCTGCGGCGTCAGCGCCGCAGCCGGATCAGATTGGCTGACAGTGCGGTGCCGCAAACGATGACGACGGCGCACAACAGCATCCAGCTCGAAACCGTCTCATGCAAAAAGATGGCGCCGTAAATCAGGGCAAATACCGGTACCACAAAAGTCACCGTCAGCGAGCGCGCCGGGCCGACGTTTTCAATCAGCCAGAAAAACAGGATATAGGCCAGGCCGGTGCACAGCACACCCAGCGCCAGCAGGGCCAGCCAGGCGCTAGTGCCCGGCAGGCGTTGCGGCCAAAGCCACCAGGTGGGCAGGGCCAGCGCCAGGGTGGCGCCCAGTTGGCTGCCAGTGGCGGTGACCAGCGACGGCAAGCCGCCCAGGTAGCGCTTGGTGTAGCTGGCCGAGATGCCGTAACTCAGGCAGGCCAGCAGACAGGCCAGTACCGCCCAGCCGCTGGACAAGCCGGCAGCGTCGGGTTTGAAGCTGGCTTTATCCCAGGCCAGCAGCGCAACGCCGACAAAGCCCAGCACCAGCCCGACAATGCGCGACCCGCTGGGCCGGTCTTTCAGCCAGGCCCAGGCCACCAGCGCCCCGAACATGGGCACCGTGGCGTTCAGGATGGCGGACAAGCCGGTGCTGATCGACAGCAGCGCGAAGCTGAAGCAGGCGAACGGCAGGGCCGAATTGAACACACCTATGAACAGGATCTTTTTCCAGTGCTGAACCAGTTGCGGCCCCAGGCCTCGCCCGAGCAGCAAGGGCAGCAGAAAGAGCGTTGCGATGGCCACCCGCAGACCCGCCGTCGGCAGGGCGCCAAACTCCTGCGCCCCCATGCGCATGAACAAAAAGGAGGAGCCCCAGAGTGCCGCCAGCAGTACAAAGCGGACCAACCAGGTTTTTTTGGGAGGTGCTGTAGTCAAGGCTTGCTTTCGAGCTGCAACAAGGCGGTTTTGCGTGCAAGGCCGCCGGCGTAACCGGTCAGGCTACCGTCGGCGCCGATCACGCGGTGACAGGGCACGACGATGCTCCAGGGATTGCGACCGACAGCGCCGCCGACGGCGCGCAGCGCTGCGGGTTTGCCAATGGCGGTGCTGACCGCGCCATAGCTGGCGGTCGCTCCACGGGGGATTTTCAGCAGCGCGCGCCATACCTGCTGCTGAAACAGGGTGCCAAGGCGCAAGTCCAGCGGCAACTCAAAGACGCCGCGCCGACCGGCAAAGTAGTCGCTCAACTGGCGCTGGGCCAGTTGCAGCACTGGGTGCTCGCCAACGCGGGTCCAGTGGCGGGTGTCGGGCAGGTGGCGTTGACCGTCGAACCAGATGCCCACCAGTTTGTCATCGGCGGCGGCCAGGATGATGCGTCCCAGCGGGCTGTCAAAACTGGTTTGGACGGTGGAGGCTGGAAATTTCATGGCAAATACCTTCGCAGTATCGGTGCAGTGTTGATGAGCAAGCGTTCAGGGGTTGGCACGGGTGCCGCTTTGGCTGGCCGGCATTGCCGTTGGCAGACTGGCCCAGGCGCGGATCACCGCATAACTGCGCCACGGTTGCCAGGCTTGCGACGCCGCTAGCGCTTCCCTGGCCGGGTTGTTGCTGTCTTGCAGCCCCAGGGCCTTGTGCAGGGCGACGTCGCCGGCCGGAAAAGCGTCAGGCCAGCGCAGCGCCCGCATGGCAATGTACTGGGCCGTCCAGTCGCCAATGCCAGGCATTGCCTTCAGGGTGTTGATGGTGGTTGTCACGTCGGCACCGGCGTGCAGTTGCAGGCTTTGCTCCAGCAGTGCGTTGGCGATGGCCCGGATGGCGGCCTGGCGTTGTTTGACGATGCCCAACTGACCCAGTGCGTCGCCACTGGCAGCGGCCAGCGTGGCAGCGGTCGGGAATAGCCGATTCAAGCCGGCCATCGGGGTCTCGATCGCTGCGCCAAAGCGCTGCACCAGTCTGGCCGCCAGCGTGCGCGCAGCCGCCACCGTGATCTGCTGGCCCAGAACGGCGCGCACGGCCAGCTCGAAGCCGTCCAGGGTGCCGGGTACGCGCAAACCATCGCCCAGCGGGAACTGCGGGTGCAGCAAGCTGTTGATGGCGCGCGGATCGGCGTCCAGGTCCAGCATGGCCCGCACCCGCGCCATGACCCAGGGCAGGGCATCGCGCAGCGAATCGCTGACACGCAGATTGACCCGGCTGGCGGCAGTGTCAAAGCGGGCCAGCAACCAGCCACTGTAGTGTTTGTTGCCGATTTCCACACTGACGGTTTTTCCAATCCCGGGCCCGGCCGACGTCAATGTGACCTCTTCAACGCCAGCGATGCTGCGTGCGGCAAAGAAGCGCAGCATGGCGTCCACGTCGTAAGGCGGGCGATAGGCCAATCGGACCACGATACCGGGTTCTGATGCGCCCGCGCCGCGCCCGCCACCGGCGCGGCGCAACTGGCTGGGGTTGAGAGCGTAGTGCTGGAGAAACGCCGCATCGAAGCGCCGCAGGCTGGCAAAGCCGCTCAACTGCGCTACTTGCGTGACGGCGAGTGTGGTGTCGGTCAGTAGTTGTTTGGCACACAACAAGCGCCTGGTTTGCAGGTATTGCAGCGGCGAGACGCCCAGACTGGCCTCGAAAATACGCCGCAAGTGGCGGTCGCTGACGCCCAGGCGCTGGGCCAGCCGCTGCATGGTGAGCGTGGCCTGGCCCCAGGCCTCCGGCGTGTCTATCAGGTGGGCTGCCTGACCGGCCAGAATGCTGGACGCATCCTGGGTCGACCAGACCCGGTCGTCACCCATGATGGGGCTGCCGGTCGGGCTGCGTGGCGCGAGTTCCGGGCGGCAACGCAGACAGGGCCGAAAGCCGGCCCGCTCGGCTTGCGCCGCCTGGGAAAAAAAGCGGCAGTTCTCGCGCTTGGGCGTGCGCACCCGGCAGACCGGGCGGCAATAAATTCCGGTGGAGGTCACGCCGGTGAAAAAGCAACCGTCAAAACGCGCATCCTTCGCTTTCAGTGCAAGGTAACAGGCGTCGTCAAGCGGCTCTGCCGTGAGGGTTTTCATGGCGTCGATGATACGTCCGACGCGAGTCGGAACCAGCCGTTTTCGGACCTGTCCCTGGGCCTGCCAGCCGCCTACAATCCAAGGCGCCAATCGATGGCGACCATTTATTTCAGGGGACCCGCTTCATGCAGTTATCAGCTTCCATCTTCAAGGCCTACGACATCCGCGGCATCGTGCCCGGCACCATCAACGAAGCGGTGGCCGAGGCACTGGGCCGCGCCTTTGGCACGCTGGCCCGCCGTGAGGGCGAAATGAGCATTGCCATCGGCCGTGACGGCCGCCTCAGTGGCGCCGTACTGAGTGCCGCCCTGAAACGCGGCCTGCTGGCGGCCGGCGTCGAGGTGATCGACATCGGCATGGCGACGACTCCGATGCTTTACTTCGCCGCCAGCACCTTGTGCCGCAGCGGCATCCAGGTGACCGGCAGCCACAATCCCAAGGACTACAACGGCTTCAAGATGGTGCTGGCCGGGCGCGCCATTTACGGCGAGGAGATCCAGTCCCTGCGGCGCATGATGGAGAGCGAATCCTGGTCGCTGCAAGCGGGTGGGCAGGGGCGCGACGTGAATGTGCTGGAGGCCTATCGCCAGCGCATCGTGGGCGATATCCAACTGGCGCGTCCGATGAAAATTGTGGTGGACTGCGGCAACGGCGTGGCCGGTGCCTCGGCCCCCGGCATCCTGCGCGCGATTGGCTGCCAGGTCAGCGAGCTCTACAGCGAGGTCGACGGCAATTTCCCGAATCACCACCCGGACCCCAGCAAGCCGGAAAACCTGCGCGACCTGATCGCTGCCTTGAAAGCCGGCGACGCCGAACTGGGCTTGGCCTTTGACGGCGACGGCGACCGGCTGGGCATCATCACCAAGGAGGGTAACAACATCTACCCGGACCGGCAGATCATGTTGTTTGCGCAAGATGTTCTGAGCCGCGTGCCGGGCGGCACCATTGTGTTTGATGTCAAGTGCTCGCAGCGCCTGGCCCCGGCCATTGTGGCCGCCGGTGGCAAGCCGCTGATGTACAAGACCGGGCACTCGCTGATCAAGGCCAAGATGAAAGAGATCGATTCGCCGCTGGGTGGCGAGATGAGCGGCCACATCTTTTTCAAGGAGCGCTGGTTCGGTTTTGACGATGGCACTTACGCCGCCTGCCGGCTGCTTGAAATCCTGAGCCACGCGCCCGATGGCAACGCCGTGCTGAACGCCCTGCCCAGCAGTTTTTCGACGCCCGAGTTGAACGTCAAGTGCGCCGACGGTGAGCCCCATGCGCTGGTCGAACAACTGCTGGTCGCCGCCAACTTTGCCGCTCCGGCGCAGGTCAATCCGATTGACGGTTTGCGCGTCGACTGGCCCGATGGTTTTGGACTGATTCGCGCCTCCAACACGACGCCGGTGCTGGTGCTGCGCTTTGAAGGCCATACGCCCGAAGCCTTGCAGCGTATCGAAGCCGCCATGCTGGCCTTGCTGCGCAGCGTCAAGCCTGGCGCAGTGATTGACGAGGCGGCGCATTGAAGAGGATGCAGGCAGTCATGCCGGACTCGATCCGGCATCCACGGATTGCGGGTGCTAAAACCCGGGACCCCGGATCGAGCCCGGGGCAGGTTCTGATCCGGGGCAGCAATGTCAGGCCATGCAGGACTGACCGGTCATGAAAATCCTTATTGTCAAGCTCTCTTCGCTTGGCGATGTGGTGCATGCCATGCCGGCGGTACAGGACCTTCACCGGGCCTGGCCGGGGGCGCAAATCGACTGGGTGGTGGAGCGTGGTTTTGCCGCCCTGGTGCGCCGCTGCGAGGGTGTTCATGGCGTCATCGAGTGCGAACTGCGGCGTTGGCGCAAATCGCCCTGGTCAAGCGCCACGCGTCAGGCCTGGCGCGGTTTCAAAACCGAGTTGCAGCAGGAGCGCTACGACGCCGTGATCGATTTGCAGGGTTTGACCAAATCGGCGCTGATCTCGCTGCTGGCGCGGCGGGCACCGCAGGGCCGGCGTTTTGGCCTGGCCAACCAGACCGAGGGTTCCAGCTTTGAAGCGCCGGCGCGCTGGGTCGCCGATGTCGCCATCACGCTGCCGACGCATATTCACGCCGTGACCCGGTCCCGCCAACTGTGCGCGCTGGCACTGGGTTACCCGGTGCCGGAACAGCTGTCTTATGGATTGCGGACCAAAGTCAGCCAGGTGGCAGAAGCATCCGGGGCAGTCCGCGGCAGGGCGCTGGTGGCGCTGGTGCACGGCAGTTCGCGCGGCGACAAGTTGTGGCCGCTCGCCAACTGGCAGACTTTGGGGCAGCGCCTGAATCAGCAGGGCTATGCCGTGGCCTTGCCGCACGGCAATGAGGAGGAACTGCGCCAGGCGCAGGAAATTGCCGGCGCTCTGGCCCATGCCACGGTGTGGCCGCGGCTGGCGCTGGATGCCTTGACCGACGCGCTGGCCGGCTGCGCCGGCGTGGTGGGTGTGGACAGCGGCTTGAGTCACTTGGCGGTGGCGCTGGATTTACCGCATGTTCAAATCTACAACTTCGACACCGCCTGGCGCACCGGCCCGCAGCAGATGCAGCGCCAGTGCAGCGTGTTTGCCCGGCCAACGCCGTCGCTGGACGCCGTCTGGCAGGCCTGGCTGGCGGTCTCCGGCGAAGCCGTCAAGCCATGACGCGTCGGCTTTACACCTTTCTGATGTGGCTGGCGCAGCCCTGGCTGCGGCGCAAGCTGGCACGCCGCGGTCAGCGGGAGCCGGGCTACCTGGAAGCGCGGGAAGAACGCTTTGGACACTACGGCACCCTGCCCCCGCTGCCCGCCGGCCAGGTGGTCTGGCTGCATGCCGTGTCGCTCGGTGAGACCCGCGCTGCCGCGCTGCTGGTGGCGGGTTTGCGCCAGCGCTTGCCGGGCATGCGTCTATTGCTCACGCATGGCACGGCCACCGGCCGCGCGGAGGGCGCCAAGCTGCTGCAAGCGGGTGACATTCAGACCTGGCAGCCGTGGGACACGCCGGCTGTGGTGGCGCGTTTTCTGGATCATTTCAAGCCGCGCATCGGCATCCTGATGGAAACCGAGATCTGGCCCAATCTGGTCGCTGCCTGCGCCCGCTCCGCGCTGCCGCTGGTGCTGGCCAATGCGCGCCTGAGCGAGCAGTCGATGCGCAAGGCGCGCCGCCTGGCCTGGCTGGCGGCGCCGGCTTACCGCGGCCTGACTGCCGTGTGGGCACAAACGCCGGATGACGCGCTGCGCCTGAGCGCGCTGGGGGCCAAGGTGCAAGGGGTTTTTGGCAACCTCAAATTCGACGCCGCGCCGGATGCCCAACTGCTGGCCCGTGGCCGGGCCTGGCGCCAGAGGGCAGGGCGCCCGGTCGTCATGTTTGCCAGTTCGCGTGAGGGTGAAGAAGCCGCCCTGTTGCGACTCCTGTCGGCAGCAAGTGGCCCGGGTCAGGGTGAGAGCCGTTCAGTGGGCAGTGAGGTTCAGTGGCTGATCGTGCCGCGCCACCCCCAACGCTTTGACGAGGTTGCAGCGCTGATAGTGCAGCACGGTTTTGCGCTCTCGCGCCGCAGCCTTTGGCGCGACGCACCACCCGCCATGCCAGGCGCCGGCGAGCGGCGGCGCTGCATCTGGCTCGGTGACTCGCTGGGCGAGATGGCGCTCTACTACGGGCTGGCCGACGTCGCGTTGCTGGGCGGCAGTTTTGAGCCGCTGGGCGGGCAAAACCTGATCGAAGCGGCAGCCTGCGGCTGTCCGGTAGTGATGGGGCCGCATACCTTCAACTTTGTCGAGGCGGCCGAGTTGGCGGCGGCCAGCGGCGCCGCCTTGCGGGTCGAGAACATGGCGCAGGCGCTGGACGCGGTATCCATACTGGTCGGCAACGCTGCCAAATTGCAGGCCGCACGCCGGGCTGCCGACGCTTTTGCCGGCAGCAACCGGGGCGCCACCGAGCGTACGCTCTGGGCCATCAAGGAATTGTTGGGCGCCTGGTGAAGCCGGCCAGTGGTTACTTGGCCAGCAGGGCGTTGACGCTTTGCAGGTCGTCGGCCTTGAGCGTGCCATTGGCCTGGCGCAACTTCAAGCCGCCCAGCAGCACGTCATAGCGCGCCTTGGCCAGCTTGGCCTTGGTGTCGAACAACTGGCTTTGCGAGTTGAGCACGTCGATGTTGATGCGCACCCCCACCTGGTAGCCCAGCTTGTTGGCGTCCAGCGCGCTCTGGCTGGAGGCCTCGGCCGCTTCCAGCGCCTTGACCTGGCCCAGGCCCGAGAGCACGCCGAAGAAGGCGGTGCGGGTGCCTTGCGCCACGGCGCGCTTGCTGCCTTCGAGGTCATTGCGGGCTTTTTCTTCCAGGGCCAGCGTTTCCTTGATGCGGTTCTGGATCGAGTAACCGGCAAACAGCGGCAGGTTGAAAGACAGGCCAATGGTGCCGGCATTGATGCGCGAGCCTACGCCCGCGGCACTGCTGCCTTCCTGGTTGTTGATGGCGCTGTAGCTGACGCCCAGGTCCAGCGTCGGCTTGTGGCCGGCCTGCGCTTTTTGCGTTTCCAACTGGGCCACGTCCAGCGCAATCTGGGTCTGCGCAATGGCCGGATGACCGACTTCGGACTGCGCTACCCAGCTATTGACATCGTTGGGCGTCAGGGCCGGCAGCGTCAAGGGTTGCGACAAGGCGGCGGGTTGAACATTGCTTTTGCCAACCAATTGGTCGAGCGCAATTTTCTTCACCCGCAAGTCGTTGTCGGCGGCTATTTCCTGGGCGATCACCAGGTCAAAGCGGGCCTGCGCTTCCCGTGTGTCGGTGATGGTGGAGGTGCCCACCTCGAAGTTGCGTTTGGCCGACGCCAGTTGCTCGGCCACCGCCGTTTTCTGGGCTTGTACAAAGGTCAGGCTGTCTTGCGCGGCCAGCACGTCGAAGTAGGCCTGGCTGACGCGCACGATCAAATCCTGATCGGCACTGAGCAACTGGGCCTGGGCCAGATCGATCTGTTTGAGGCCTTGCCTGTAACTGGCCCAGTTGGCCGGACGGTACAAGGGCTGCGACAGGCTCAGCGTGGCGCTTTGCGTGCCGTAGCCGCGGTCGCTGCTGGGGCCTTGGTCGGGAATCACTTCCTGCGTCGAGCGCGACATCCCAAGCGCCAGACCGGCCGTCGGCAGAATGGCCGCCTTGGCCTGCTGGGCCTTGGCCAGCGTCGCGTCGTACTGCGACTTGGCCGACTGGTAGGAGGCGTCGAAGCCGCGTGCCGATTGGTACAGATCGACCAGACTTTGCGCCTGCACCGGCACGGTCAAGGCCGCACTGACGGCGACGAACAGGGGGAGCAGACGGAACATTTTCATGGTGGGCTTCAGGGTGATTGGGTGTGGATGGCACCGGCCGGCAGCGAATCAGAATTGAAACTGCGAGGGTGTTGGAAAATTTTGCAGGCGCGGCGCCACCGTGTCCCAGGGTTGACGGGTCTTGAACTCGGTTTCGCTAGTGCGGCTGACGATGGTGACGCGCATGGTCGGTTCATCGCCGACGATGGCCAGCAGCCGACCGCCGACCTTGAGTTGCGCCAGCAGGGATTGCGGCAGCTCGGCCACCGAGCCGCTCAGCAGGATGACGTCGAAGGGACCTTCCGGCATGACTTCCTTGGCGCCATCGGCCTGCCTGACCTCGGCATTGTGGATACCCGCTTTTTGCAGGTTGCCGCGGGCCTGTTGGGCCAACTCCGGATTGATTTCCAGCGTGATCACGCGCTGCGCCCGGTGCGCCAGCAGCGCTGCCATGTAGCCTGAACCGGTGCCGATTTCCAGCACTTTTTCGTGTTTTTGAACTGCCGCGTCCTGCAACAAGCGTGCCTCGACGCGGGGCGCCAGCATGCATTGCCCATGGCCCAACGGGATTTCCATGTCGACAAAAGCCAATGCCTTGTGCGCCAAGGGGACAAAATCTTCACGTTTGACCACCGACAGCAGGTGCAGCACCTCGGCGTCCAGGACGTTCCACGGACGAATTTGCTGTTCGATCATGTTGAAGCGGGCTTGTTCGATATTCATTTAGGTACTCCGGGGGGTATATTAACTGATTCTACAAAATCTGTAAAATTTTACCCGTTGGCAGCCTTCGCGACGCCCCAGCGCCGGCGCAGCCATTGAGCCAGATCATCCATGTAGCAATAGACCACCGGCACCACCACCAGAGTCAGCAGCGAAGAGGTGATGACACCGCCGATCACTGCCTGGCCCATGGGGGCGCGCTGCTCCGACCCTTCGGTCAGCGCGAAGGCCAGCGGCAACATGCCGAAAATCATGGCCAGCGTGGTCATCAGAATCGGCCGCAGCCGGACCTTGGCCGCCATCAGCAGGGCGGCACTGCGCTCCATGCCGTCGATGCTGCGGCCATCCGCGTCGAATCCCGGCTCCCGGGCGCGAATCGCAAAGTCCACCAGCAAAATGGCATTCTTGGTGACCAGCCCCATCAGCATCACGACGCCAATGATGGAGAACATCGACAGGGTCGAGTGAAACATCAGGAGCGCCAGCACGACGCCAATCAGGGTCAGCGGCAGCGCCGTCATCAGCGCCAAGGGCTGGAAAAAACTCTTGAACTGGCTGGCCAGAATCATGTAGATGAAGACGATGGCCAGCATCAGGGCCGAGATCGCATAGTCGAAGGACTCTGCCATGTTCTTGGTCGAACCGCCCATCTGGTAGCGGTAACCGGGCGGAAAGGAAATGCCTTCGAGCACCGCCTTGATGTCATTGGAAACCTCGCCGACTGAGCGCTGATAAACATTGGTATTGATGGCCACTTCGCGTGTCATGTCACGCCGGTTGATTTGATTCGGGCCGGTCGATTCGGTCACCGCGGCAATCTGGTTCAGCCGCACGATGCGCGGACTGCCGTCGGCATTGCTGCCCAGCGTGAACGGCAGACGCTGCAGATCATCCGGGTGGTTGCGGGCCTCCGGTGCCAGGCGCACATTGACGTCATAGGTCTGATCGTCCGGCGCGCGCCAGTTGCCCACCGTCTGGCCGGCCACCAGTGTCCGCAGGGCGCTGGCGATCTGCCCAATGCCCAGCCCCAGGTCGGAGGCGGCGTCGCGTCGGACCGCCACCTCCAGCGTCGGCTTGTTCGGTTTGACGCTGGAGTCCAGATCCACCAGGCCGGGAATCGGGCGAATTCTGTCCATCACCAGCCGGCTAATGCGCTCGAGCTCGGCCAGATCCTGGCCTTGCAGTGAAAACTCGATCTGCTTCTGACCGCCTACCGGGTCCATCAGGCCGACGTGGGTCACGGTGATGCCGGGCAGCTGTTTCAGACGTTCACGCAGCACCGATGACAACTCGTCGACACTGCGCTTGCGCTTCTTTCGGTCCACCAGTCGCACATAAAAATTGGCGTAGCTTTTGCCCGCCGCACTGCCGGTATTGAGGGTTGCCAGCGAGTAGTCGACTTCCGGGTAGCTGCGCAAAATGCCTTCCACCTGCTTGACCTTGGCTTCGGTCACTTCGATCGAGGAGCCCATCGGGGTGTAGAAATTGAGCCAGGTTTCCGAAAAATCGGCCGACGGCACAAATTCGGTGCCCAGCAGCGGCACCATGAAGATGCTGGTGATGAAAATGACCAGCGCCAGCAACAGGGTTTTGAGCTTGTGCACCAGCGACCAGCGCAGGATGCCCTGGTAAGCATCGATCAGCACATCGGTGGCGTGGTCGAACCAGCCGGTGACGCGGCCTATGGTCTTGTCGTAAAGCGTGACCGGCGGGCCGTGGCGGCCATGCGCCTCAATGCTGGGGTCATGCCAGATGGACGAGAGCATAGGGTCCAGCGTGAAGCTGACGAACATCGAGATCAGCACGGCGGCCACGATGGTGAGGCCGAACTCATGAAAAAACTTGCCGATGATGCCGCCCATGAAACCGATAGGCATGAAGACCGCCACGATAGAGAGCGTGGTGGCCAGCACCGCCAGACCGATTTCCTGCGTGCCGTCCAGCGCCGCCGGGTATGGCGCCTTGCCCATCTGCACATGGCGCACGATGTTTTCGCGCACCACGATGGCGTCGTCGATCAGCAGGCCGACACACAGGCTCAGCGCCATCAGTGTGATCATGTTGATGGTGAAGCCGAACAGGTTCATGAACAGGAAAGTGCCGATCAGGGCAATCGGCAGCGTCAGGCCGGTAATTACCGTGGAGCGCCAGGAATTGAGAAACAGGAACACGATCAGGATCGTCAGCAAGGCCCCTTCAAAGAGCGTCTCGCGGACGTTTTCGACAGCCACCCGGATTTGCCGCGAGCCGTCGTAGACCGGCTCCAGCCGCACGCCGGGCGGCAGTTCGGCCTTCATGGTCGCCACTGTTTTGAGCAGGCCGTCAATCACTGCGATGGTGTTTTCGTCCTGTGCCTTCTGCACACTCAGCAGCAGCGTGCGCTGGCCGTTGTAGAGCGCCAGGCTGTCGGTTTCCTGGGCGCCGTCAACCACGCTCGCCAACTGGCCCACTCGCACTGGCGCACCGCTCTTGCGGGCGACGATGATGTTGGCAAAATCTTCCGGCCGCTTCATGCGGGCTTGGATCTTGACCACGCGCTCCTGCTCAAGCGACCGAATGGCGCCCATCGGCAGATCCTGATTTTCATAACTGACCGCGGCCACCACTTGCTCGGGCGTGACGCCAAAGGCCTCCAGCGCTTGTGGCTTGAGGTAAATATTGATCTCGCGCTTGGTGCCGCCGACCACCGTCACCGAGCCGACGCCGCGCACATTTTCCAGGCGCTTTCGAAGCGTCTGGTCGGCCCAGTTGGTCAACTCCACCTCTGACATGGGTTTGACTGAGGCTTTGGCGTCCGCTGGCGCGGTCGTCGGCAGCACTGCCAGCGACCAGACCGCCTTGCTGGCGGGATCGAAACGCAGCACGCGCGGCTCCTTCACCTCGGTGCGCAAGGTGGGGCGCACGATGGCCACTTTTTCGCGCACGTCGTCGGCCGCCTTGCGGCCGTTGATGTGCAACTGGAATTCGATGATGACAACCGACATGCCTTCGTAGCTGCGCGACGTCAGGGCATTGATGCCGGCAATCGAGTTGACGCCTTCCTCGATCTTCTTCGTGATTTCGCTTTCGACAATCTCGGGCGAGGCGCCCGGGTATTCGGTGGTGATGACGACCACCGGAAAGTCGACATTGGGAAACTGGTCGACCTGCAGACGCTGGTAGGAAAACAGGCCCAGTACCACGATGGCCAGCATGACCATGGTGGCGAAGACCGGGTTTTTAAGGCTGACGCGGGTGAACCACATGGTCTATTTGCCGGTGGGCGCAGGCGCTGCCGGATTTGAGAATTTCACCGCCGTGCCGTCACGCAGGGTGCCGATCATGCCGCTCAGCACGAAGGCGTTCTCCGGCACGCCCTTGATGGCCACCATGGTTTGTCCGTCCAGCTCGCCACGCGCGCCAAGCTCGACCGTTTGGTGCAGCACCCGCTGCTGGCTGATCAGTTGCACGTAAGGTTGCGGTTTGTCGGTGCGCACCGCGCTCAGTGGCACGGCCAGCGCCTGCAGTCGCCCGGTGCCCAGTGTTCCCTGGGCAAACAGCCCCTGGCGCAAACCGGGGACAGCGTCGACCGCCAGATAGGCGATAACGGCACGGCTGCCAGCGACGGCGCTGGGGTTGATCCGTACCACATGGGCCGTAACCGGTGTCGCCGAGCCTTCAATTTGCAGCACTGCGCTTTGACCCAGTCGCAGGTCCATCGATTCGGTGGCGCTCAGACTGGCTTCCAGTTCGAGCCGACCTGGATCGACGATTTCGACGATCCGGGCTTCCACCGCGACGCGCTCGCCGGGCTGCGCCAGACGTTGCGAAACCAGACCACTGAGTGGCGCTCGCAGCACGGTATCGTCCAGTGATTTGGTCGCCACCTCGACACCGGCCTGGGCGGCCCGAAAGCTGGCTTCAGTAGCGGCCAGGGTGGCCAGAGAAGTGTCGAGTGCGGTCTTGGAGATGAAACCCTGATCCACCAGTGATCGATTGTTGTCAAAGCTGCGCCGGGCAATGTCGACCTGGGCTTTGGCCGACTCAGCCAGTTGCTGCGCCTGGCGCACCCGCGCCTGGTATTCGCTGGCATCGACCCGGGCGATGACCTGGCCCGCCTTGACCGTATCGCCCTCGCGCACTGTCAGGTCCTGCAACTCGCCGGCGACGCGGGCCTTGACGATCGCTGAATTGACTGCCTTGAGCGCGCCCGAGATCGCCAAGCCCTGTGCCAGGTCGCGTGTCTTGACCGGCACCACATCGGCAGCGCCCAGTTCCACCACCGTTTGCACGCGCTCGCTGGCCAGCCGGGCAACCGCCTCCTGTTGCGCCTTGCGGCTTGACAGGGCGCGCATGACGCCAATGGCCAGCAAAACGACAACCAGGGCGGCCAGCGCCCATTTCAACCAGCGTGTCATGATGAAATATTTTTCTGTGTTGTAGAGGTGTTGGGGATGCAGAGACCGTTAAGAATGGTCTCAACTTGCACCGCGATGTATTCGTCGGGCACCAACTGTGCGTCCGCGGTGCAGCAAGTGCCCAGTGAGTGCTTCCACAAGGCCAGGAACAGCATCGGGGCCAACACCGTGTAGACCCCGTATTTCATGTCGATAGGGCGGAATTCACCGCGCGCCATGCCGCGTTGCAGGATGCGCCGAACCAGCTCGGAGCCAGGTTCTATCACTTCCTCCTGGTAGAACAGCGCGAGTTCAGGAAAATTGTTGGCCTCGCTCATCATCAGTTTGCAGATGCCCGAGGCATTGGTGGTGCCGACGTGGACCCAAAACAACTGCATGAACTGGCGCACCATGTCGGCGGTGCTGCCCTCGAAGGTGTCCAGTTTGGCGTTCCACTCCGGGTAGTGGGCCGAAATGTTCTCGCGCACAACCGCCTTGAACAATTCCTCTTTGCTTGCGAAGTACAGGAACAAAGTGCCTTTGGAAACACCGGCGCGGCGCGCCACCTCCTCGACCGTGGTCGCGGCAAAGCCTTTTTCCACAAACAGCCCCATCGCGGCGGCCAGCAGTTCGCCGGGACGCGCATCCTTGCGGCGCTCGCGCTTGGCTTGCACCGCTGTCTTGGCTTTGCAAATGAACTTGGAAAGGGGCATTGAGTTAATGACTGACGGGTTAGTAATGTAACTTGTGGCAGCGAGACTGTCAATTACCGACACCGACATGTGTCGGGAGTAAATGAGTTGTCCGGTTCATAGCAAGTAATCTGTCCGGTTTGCGGAGAATGGCGCAGGCGGTGTCTGTCCATGCCATGCCATGGCAGCCAGAGCCAGGTGCTGCAACGGGCGCAGCGGGCCTTGCCGGCTGATTGGCGCGGAAGATGTTCAGAGGTCGTCAACAGGGGTATGACCGGATATCAATGCGTCCGTGCAAATCGATAACTTCCTACTTCAACAAGCTCGGCGCTTTGCCATGACCAGCACCCGCGCCCCAACACTGCGCTTCTCGGTTCTCCGCGCGGCTTCGTCGCCACGGCGGCCCCTCGCAACCGGTTTCTGAAATGACCCCTTTGCACCCTTCGCCAAGCAACGCCATCGAAGTTGATAGAGAGTTTTGGTGGTCCGCATTATGGGCAAGGTCCAGGTGCGGGTAAGCGGGTCTGCGCTGCAATTTTCGGGTAGGATCGCCGGTCGTTTCAAAATAATTAACAAAAGAGCGTCCCATTGCTGGGACAGGTGCGCCAGCTCTTACAACGAAAACAAGGGGGAGTCGGCATGAGTGCTTTATGGACCAAGAGACGTCGCGTCATTTTTGTGGTGCTGGTCGTCGGCGTAGCTTGTGCCGTTCCAGGTTATTTCTTGCTGAGAAAAACGACGCCTGCTGCAACACCGACGGTGGCGGTCGAATATGCCGACCTGGAGAGCACGGTGCAGGCGACCGGAACGCTGTTGCCCTTTCGCAAGGTTGACGTAGGCGCGCAGGTGACCGGGCAATTGCAAAGCTTGAACGTGGAGCTGGGCCAGCATGTGCGCAAGGGCGATCTGCTGGCCACCATCGACCCCACGCTGGCCAAAAACGATTTGCTGGGACAGGACGCGGCGCTGGAACAGCAAAGCGCCAGCCTGGATTCCAGGAAGATCGATCTGAGCGCCGCTGAACGGGAACTGGTGCGCCAGAAAACCATGTCTGGCGCCGACGCCACCACGGCCAGCGATGTCGAAAAAGCCGAGGTCAACGTGGGCAAACTCCAGGCCGAGATTCGCGGCTTGTCGGCCGCCATACGCCAATCCCGCAGCCAGGCCGACACGGCGCGAGCCAAGCTGGAATACACCCGCATCGTCGCCCCTATCGAAGGCGAGGTGATCAGTCTGCCGGTGCAGGAGGGGCAAACCGTCAACGCAACACAGCAGGTGCCCACTATTCTGACGCTGGCGCAACTGGAAACCATGACGGTGCGGGCCCGGGTACCGGAAGCCGATGTGGCGCGCATTCGCAAGGGACAGAAGGTGTATTTCACCACCCTGGGCGATGCAAAAAAGCGTTTCTACGGAACGGTACGAACCATTCAACCGACGCCGGAGCGCATTCGCGAAGCGCTGTTCTACAACGCCCTTTTTGAAGTGCCCAACAAGGGCGGCGAGCTGTGGTCCGACATGACGGTGCAGGTGGCCTTTGTACTGGAGGAACACAAGCACGTTCTCAGTATTCCCGTCGCTGCCCTGGGCAAGCGCCAATCCGAAGGGCACTATTCGGTCTCGGTCGTGAGTGCGGATGGCACTACCGCCGAGCGCAAGGTGATCACCGGCATCGACGACCGCGTCCGCGTGGAAATCAAGGACGGCTTGAAGCAAGGCGACAAGCTCGTCGTCACTTCCACCACCGAAGGCGGTAAACCGTAGTGGCGCTGCTGGAACTTAGCGGCGTCGTGCGGAAATTCCAGACCGGGGACGCCTCCATTGCCGCGCTGCGCGGCATCGATCTGGCCATTGACGCCGGAGAATTCGTCGCCATCGTCGGACCCTCGGGTTGCGGCAAATCCACCCTGCTCAACATCCTGGGTTGTCTGGACCGACCCAACGCGGGCAGCTACAAGGTGGGCGGCAGAGACACCTCCACGCTGGATGCGGAAGACCTGGCTGCATTGCGGCGCGAGCACTTCGGTTTCGTGTTCCAGCGCTACCACCTGCTGCCGCACCTGGACGCGCTGGGCAACGTCGAGGTGCCTGGCGTCTATGCGGGGCAGTCGCGCACGGCGCGTGAAGAGCGTGCGACCGAACTGCTGGCACGCCTGGGCATGGCGCAACGCCTATCGCACCGGCCCTCGCAATTGTCGGGCGGGCAGCAGCAACGCGTCAGCGTGGCGCGCGCCCTGATGAACGGCGCCGACGTCATTCTGGCCGACGAACCCACCGGCGCACTGGACAGCGAGAGCGGCAAAGCGCTGCTGGCGGTGCTGCGGGAGCTGAACGAAATCGGCCACACCGTGATCGTGGTGACGCACGACCACAACGTTGCGGCCGTGGCGGACCGCACCATCGAATTCCACGACGGCGTCATCGTCAAGGACTCCGGTCCCCTCCAGCGCAAGCTGGGCGACGGCGCGCATGTGGAGCGACCGCTGCGGCCCGCGCGTGCACCTACGCTGAGGCGCTTTGCCGGCGAATTTCGCGAAGCTTTCACGCTGGCGCTTAAATCGATTTTGGGCAACCGCATGCGCAGCGCGCTGACCATGCTGGGCGTGATCATCGGTACGGCGTCAGTCGTCACCATCATGGCGGTGACGCAAGGCGCGCGCGTTTCCATCGAGAAAAGCGTGGGCAAGCTGGCGGCCAATTCGCTGGACGTCTGGCGTGGCAAAGGCTGGGGCGACGATCTGGCTGGATCGATCACGACGCTCACGCCCACCGATATTCAGGCACTGACGCAACTGCCTTTCGTTACCGGCATCAGCCCGCAGGCCAACACCGACCTGCGCTTGCGTCATCGCCACAAGGATGTGAAAGGACAAGCCATCGGGGCCAGCGCCAACGGTGTTGCGATCAACAACGTGCATGTGGACGCGGGTCGCGATCTGAACATCGACGACGTCACGGAATCGCGCCAGGTGGCCGTGATCGGTGACGGCGTGCGCAAGAAACTGTTCGAGGAGGGCGAGGACCCCCTGGGCCAGCAGATCCTGGTGGGGGAGATCCCATTTGTCATCGTCGGCGTCGCTGCCAAGAACACCGGTGGAATTCAATTCAGTTGGGATGGCGGTGAATCCGTCTGGATACCTTACAGCACCTCGCTGACCCGCATTCTGGGGCGCAACTATTTCGACGCCCTGCACGTCCACCTGACGTCCGATGTGCCGCCGGCCCTGGCGGAAAAACGCGTCACCGAATTGCTGGAGCGTACGCATGGCAAGAAGGACTTCAACGTCCACAACAGGGCCAGCGAATGGCAGGAATTTTCCAACGTGACGCTGATCTTCTCGCTGGTGATGGGACTGATCGCCGCCATCTCTCTGTTCGTCGGCGGCGTCGGGGTCATGAACATCATGCTGGTGGCGGTGGCCGAGCGCACGCAGGAGATCGGCATCCGTGTCGCGGTGGGCGCAAGGCCCGCCGACATCGCGCGCCAGTTTCTGATCGAAGCGGTCACGCTGTGCGTGGTCGGCGGCGTCATCGGCCTGTCGCTGGCGGCGCTGTTGTGTTTTGGCGTATCCATCGCCACCGACAAGATACAACCTGCAATCTCGCTGGCTTCGGTTGTCGCAGCCTTTGGCACCTGTAGCGCCATTGGCATTATTTTCGGCTGGCTACCGGCCCGGCGCGCGGCGCGGCTGGACCCGGTCGTGGCGTTGGCGCGGGAGTGAACACGGCATGAAAAAAATTCCATTTGCGATGCTTCTGGCCTGGCAACTGGCCGGCTGCGGCTCCCTGATCGAGCATCCACCGGCCGCGCTTCCTGCCATGCCAACGCAATGGCAGCAGGGCGCCTCGGGTCAACCTGTCGCGAACGAACGTTGGTGGGAAGTTTTTGCCGACGCCCAATTGAATGCGCTGATGGAACGCGCCAGGGTCGCCAATTTCGACGTGGTGCAGGCGTCTCTGCGCTTCGAGCAGGCGCGGCTGCAAACATCTCTCGCGGATCGCGATCTGTGGCCCACGGCAAGCGGCTCGGTCAGCGCAAGCGTAAGCCGTCCCCTGGGGTCGGTGCCATCGCAAACCTCGGTGCAAATCGGCGGCATCAACTACACCATGCCGACAGGATCGCCGACCGTGCATTCCTATTCGGCCGGCGTCCAGTTGAATTACGAGGTCGATCTCTGGTCACGGATTTCATCGTCCCGCACGGCGGCTCGCGATGCGCAATCGGCCTCTCTTGCGGACATCGAGTCCGCGCGTCTGCTGGCCTCCACCGCGGTCGCCCAGCACTATTGGAAACTGGCCCTGCTGGAACGCCAGTTGCCCTTGCAACGTGCACACTTGGAAGCCACAGACGAACTGCTGCGCGTTCAGGAGGTGCGCTGGTCAGCAGGCAAGATCACAGCCGAGGAGGTCATGGCGCTCAGGGAAGAGCGGCAGGTGGTTCTTGCCGACCTGGACCGCGTGCAAACTTCGCGCCGCAGCGAGCGTTACGCGCTGGCCCTGCTGGTGGGAGGAACGCCCGAGGAGTTCGAGTTGACGCGTGCCGAACTTCCCCATCGTCCCTTGCCGGCGATAGCGCCGGGTCTGCCAGCGCAACTGTTGGACCGCAGGCCGGATATGCGCGCGAAACGCCTGCGCTTGGATGCCACTCTGCAACAGCTCAATATGGCCGAGGCGGCACGCTATCCCCAGTTGATCCTTTCCGCCGGCGCCAGCGGCAGTTCCACCGCGCTGCGCGATCTGCTCGCCAATCCCTATGGCTCTCTTGGTCTGGCAATAGGGCTGCCGTTTCTCGATGGACAAAGACTGGCGAACGTCCGCGACCAGAAGAAGATCGACGTGGATCTGGCGGTGGCGGATTTTCGCGACAAGCTGTATGCGGCGTTGGGCGAGGTCGAGTCGGCGCTGGCGAAGCAGCCGGAAAACGCCAAGAGCATAGCGCGCGCCGAGGCCTCGCTGGAGCTGTCGCGCCGCAAGGAAATGATGATGCAGGTTCGCGTGGACGTGGGCGCCAGGGCGCGGGCCGATTTGCTGAATGAGCAGAACAGCCGCCGCAATGCCGAGATGACGCTGCTGCGAGCCAGGCAGGCTGAACTCGACGACTGGGTGCTGCTGCGCAAAGCCCTGGGCGGGTTTTGAAACGTCATACTCCCGAACTTTCTTCTGTTAGTGGTGATCGAAATCTCGATTAAGGAAGCGACATGGTACGGTTATCGAACAAAGTCTTCTGCGGGCTTGCAGTGGCGGTTTTTGTCTTGTTTTCCACGGGTGCGCGAGCGGATGGCGTGGCCGATTTGAAGGCCGCGCTGGCTCGCTTGCAAGGCCAAACGCCGCTGAAGGCGGTGCTGGAAATTAGTCGCAGATCTCGCCACGGCGAAGGTAAAGAGATGGACGAGACCATCAGCAAGGCGACGGTCACCCTGGAAGATGGTGCACGTGGTCTACAGGTGTTGTATGGCAAGGACTTGTTGGCCCGCGTCGAAGCGGAAGAAAACGCCAAGGAAAAGGACGCCAAGGCCAAGACGCCCACGCTGTCGGCCATGAGCGATATCGGTGCCGGGGAGTTGCGCCCCTTGATCTTGGCAGCGGGAACTTTGGCACGTCGAATGGAAAAAGCGGTATTCAAAGGTGAAGAGGTGCAAGCCTACGCTGGCAAGCCTGCCAGGTTGTTGTCGTTTGACTTCCCGCTGGAAAGCATCCCCGAAAAAGACCGCAAGTACATCAAAAAGTACGAGGGCAGCCTGGATATCTGGATTGCGGCCGATGGCACACCTCTTGCCAACCATAGCAAAGACAAGGTCTCGGGGCGCGCCTATGTGGTGATCAGCTTTGAATCAAAAAATGACGAGCAAAGCGTGTACAGCGTGGTCGGTCAGCGCTTGATTACGGTGCACAAGGAAGCCAAATCATCGGGCTCGGGCGCCGGCGAAAAAGGCGAGTCGCATGTCACCAAGACCTTGACTCCGCAAACGTGATGGCTTGACTGCGAATGGACAGTTTGAAGAACCGAGCTAACCCGCTGGTGGAATGAGGCTATACCGCGCGCTGATTGTTTTGCTGGTCGTGGCGATCCACGCTCTGGCGCAGCCTGACTTCACAAAGAAGAACCTCGCATGACAGCCTCGATTCACTTCATGATTTTCATTTTCGTTTCGCTGCTCGCCTTTGTCGGTTTGCTGAGGTTCATCCTTAGGCGCAGGCCGTTGGGGCCAACGTTCGCCTGGGTTGCGGCGGTAGCGACCATTGTGGTGATCGGTGGCATGATTCCGGTCCCATCAATGTGGGAGCTTCTTTAGCCACCCCACCCAACCCACCGCTTCGGTTTCTCTTCAACGCCCTGGATTCTTCATGCAAAAAACCGCATCCCTCGCTGGCTTACTGTTACTGCTCAGCACACCCCCCGCAATGGCGCAGGAAATCGATTTTGTGGACCAGTTGACCGGCGGCGGCATCGGCATCGTGGTGATTGCTGGGCTGTCGCTTTTGATGGTGGCGGTCGCGCTGGAACGTTTCGCGCATTTTGGCAAAAGCCGCGTCGCGCCAGGCGGGCTGGTCGAGTCGATTCTGCCGCTGTGGCAGAGCAACAACTACGCGCAACTGCAACAGGTTTTGCAGAAGAGCGACAGCACCCTGGCGCGCGTCATCACCTACCTGGTGACGCAGCGCGGGCAGGACGCCCGTACGCTGGGCGAGGGCGCGGCCGACATCGCCTCGCTGGAGTTGCGCACGCACCAGCAAAAAGCCTATCCGCTGGCGGTCGTGGCGACGGTGGCGCCGATTGTGGGCTTGCTGGGCACGGTGATCGGGATGATCGAGGCCTTTCACGTGATCGCCTTTTCGGGCGCCATGGGCGACCCGGCCTTGCTGGCGGGAGGCATCTCCAAGGCGCTGATCAATACCGCCGCCGGCTTGTCGGTGGCCTTGCCTGCGCTGGGGCTGCACCACTATTTCAAGAACCGCCAGACGCTGTTTGGCCTGGCGCTGGAGCGGCACATCCACGAGTTGATTCAGGAGTGTTTTTTGCAGGTTCCGGTGGCTCAGGCGGCGGCCACGGATAGCGCGAAAACCACCGCGGAGGCCTGAAATGCGCATCCACCTGGGCGAGGAAGAGCAACCGGAAATCGGATTGATTGCGCTGATCGACTGCATCTTTTTCCTGTTGATGTTCTTTATGGTGGCAACTTCGTTCAAGCAGCAAACTGACAATGAAAAACGCAAGGAGCTGCCGGTGGTGCTGCCCCAGCGCGTCGGCGTCTTTCAGCCCGGCGTCGGCCGGCGCTGCGCCACTGATCATCGGCGTTGACAAAGGCGGCAAGTTTTATCTGGACGGCGAACAAATCGGCACCCAGGCGCTGCATGATCGCCTGCGCAAAGAGGCTGCGGCCGACCCCAACCGCGGCGTGCGCGTGGACGGCGACCGCGCTGCGGCCTACCAGCACATCGTGCATGTGCTGGACCTGTGCCAACTTGCCGGGCTGACGCACATTGCCATGCACACCCACAAGTAGGCGTACCGAGCTAAGCGCCGCCCGCCATGTTCAAGAGACCACCGTTGGGGCCGCGATACGTGCCCGCAAGCTCACCCTTGTCACGGGCCGTGGACAGGCACCGTTTTTTTCTGGGCTCGGTGGCCTTGCATCTGGGTCTGTTGTGGACTTTTTCGCAATGGCACGGCAATGCTCTGGTGGATGCCACCGCGCTTGCCAATAGCAACCAGATTCAGGCGTCTACCCAAGCCGCCGAACGCCACGGCATGCGCCGCCGCGTCGATAGCCTCAAAGCCATGAAGGATTTGATGGAACGCATTGACCGCGCACAACAAGCGCCCGACCCGTCCAGCCAAGACCCGGCAGAGGCCTCATTGCACAAAGACGAGACCACGGCTCCAGCGCCCCATGACACCAAGGCGCCAGTCGTCCAGACCCCTCGGGAGATGCTGGCCCAGGCGCGCACGCTGAGCGACAGCATCCAGAAGATCGAGCAAGCGGCGCGTGCCAAGGAAATGGCCAGGGTGCTGAATATCCCCCCGCCAGAAGCGCTTGCAAAGGTCCAACAACAAGCGCAGGAGAAAGCGAAGGCGGAGCCCGCGGTGGACCCGACCCAGGCGCAGACGAATGAGCAGGTGGCCCTTGCCCTGGAGCACTACGAGCAGCAGGCACGCGAGTCTGTGCAGCGCCGTCAGCAACAACTGGAGCACGAGACCAACGGAACGCAGTTGGCCAAGTCCGGGACGCCCGGCACGGCGCCACAAGCCGCGCCCGGCGCGATGGCAGGCTCTGGCGCCGCACATCACGGTAACGATGGCAAAGGCGCTGGCAGCGGCGTTGGCAACGACAGTCGCGATGGCAATACCGGTGGGCAGGCCGACCATCGGCACTCGGATGTGGTCGACGTCAACCCCAGGCGTTATGACGCGCCGCTCCAGCCACTTCCCATTGACGCGGCCAAGCTGCGTTTGGGCTACGGCAATGCGATTGGAGGCGGTGGCGCTTTTGCCAACCGCGTGTTCGTGGACCACTGGTACGTGATCGGCCCGTTCAGTGCGCCGGATCCCGGCAGCATGCAAAAGGTCTACCCCCCGGAATTGCTGGTCGACCTGGATGCGGTGTACCTTGGCAAGGCCAAGCGGGTGCTGCGCTGGCAATACCTCAGTTCCGCGCCCTATCCGCTGATTCCGCCGGACGAGGCCGAGCAAGCCATGTACTACGGCTACACCGAGCTGCGCTCGGACCAGGCACGCGACGTCTGGATGGCTTTTGGTGCTGACGACGACGCCAAGGCATGGGTCAATGAGCAGTTGGTCTGGACCAGCGGCAATCAGGCCAAGCCCTGGTACACCCGTGGCGGTTTCAGGAGCCTGCAACAAGATGTTCGAAACGCCAACCTGATTGAGGTCCGTCGCTTGGTGCACTTGAACAAAGGCCGCAACACCATTCTGTTCAAGTTGTACAACAACCCCCTGGATGTGTTCTTTTCGCTGGTGTTGGAACCGGTGGCGGACCGAACCGGGGCGCCGTGACCGACCCCGCGTAAGATTCGCAGGCCCTAACAGCTTTGACGGGAGATTCAACGTGTCAGATTCCTTGCAAACCATTACCCTGGGCGGCGGCTGCTTCTGGTGTACCGAGGCCGTTTTTGTACGGGTCCTGGGTGTCGACGATGTTGAAAGCGGCTACTGCAACGGGCACACCCTGCAACCGAGCTACCCGCAGGTCTGCAGCGGCAGCACTGGCCATAACGAGGTCGTCAAGCTGATGTTCGACCCGGAGCGGATCAGCCTGCGCGAAATTCTGGAAATTTTCTTCGTCATCCACGATCCCACCACCCTCAACCGGCAGGGCCATGACAGCGGCACGCAGTACCGCAGCGGCATCTACTTTTCGACACCGGAGCAGGAAGCGCTGGCCAAGGATCTGATTCAGGAAATGTCGCAAAGCGGTGTCTACCGCAGTGCCATCGTCACCGAAGTCGTGCCGCTGTCCAACTACTGGCCGGCCGAGGACTACCACCAGGATTATTTTGAGAAGAATCCGAACCAGGGTTATTGCCTGGCAGTGGCGGCGCCCAAAGTGGCCAAGTTTCGCAAGACTTTTGCACGCCTGGTGAAGTAGTAGAAAAAGATAAGCCCCCCCGAGGGGACCGTGCCTTGCCGGGGGCGGCCCGGCGCTGCCGGGAGAGTTTGGCGTGCCCGTCGCAGACAGTTCACAACGCGGTGATACAGTCGCCGCATTGCAATCGAAATTGGTCTATTTTCCGCAAGCATTCGCTGCGTCTGTTTTTTGATGAACTTCAACTTTTTTTTGCCCCACGCAAGATGGCGATAAAGCCGATCACCAGCGCAGCCGGCGAGGGCTACGATGTGGAAGGACAGCTACTGTGCGCTGCCTATGATCGGATGCCGCTCAACATGGTGTTGACAGCGGCGCTACCGGTTCTCCTGACGGGCTTGTGGTGGTCGCGTTTTCCGCATGCACTGTTGACGGCCTGGACGCTTGTGATGTTCGTCAACGTGGCGGCGGCTTACCTGATCTGGGCTGGCTTTCGCCGCGCCGCGCCGACCGAAGCTGCGCTGCCCCCGTGGCGCAGGCTGTTCCTGCTGCAATCGGTAATGGCGGGTGCGGCCTGGGCGCTGGCGCCGATCTTGCTGCTGCAATACGCTGTGGGGACCGAGTCGGCATTGTTTGCGGTACTGTTGATGGCAGTCGCCGGGGTGGCGATCAACACCCTCGCGGCGCAGTGCACCGCCATGCACGTGTTTGTCATTGCCGCTGTGTTGCCGCCGGCCGTGGCGGCCTGGTACACGGGCAAGGAAGTCGAGCAAATGGTGGCCTTGTCGCTGCTCGGCGGCATGGCGGTGTTGCTGCTGATTGGTGTTCAATCGAGCCAGGCCAACCGGGCCATGTTCGGGACCCGGTTGCGCCTGCGCTGCATTCTGGATACGGCACTGGACGCGATCATCGAGATGGACCCGCAGCGCCGCATCACCGGCTGGAATCGACGCGCCGAAACCATTTTCGGCTGGAGCCGGGATGAAGTGCTGGGACGTGCCCTCGACGACACCATCATTCCGCTGCACCAGCGCGATCGGCACCGTGACGGTGTGGCCCGATTTCTGGCCATCGGACAGGAGCAGGTTCTGAACCGCCGCATGGAGGTTTCCGCCCTGCGTAGCAATGGCCAGGAGTTTCCGGCGGAACTGGCGATCACCCGAATCAAGACCGGCGATGCCTGCCATTTCACGGCCTTTGTCTCGGACATCACCGAGCGCAAACAATCGGAAGAAGCCTTGCGCGTTGCGGCCGCCGCTTTTGACTCCCAATTGGGAATGATGGTGACCGATGCGCGGAATGTGATTTTGCGGGTCAACCTGGCCTTCACCGAGATTACCGGCTACCGGCCGGAAGAAGCTGTCGGCCAGACCCCCAGTCTGCTGAGTTCCGGTCGTCACGACGCTGCTTTTTTTGACGCCATGTGGCACAGCATTGCAGTGACCGGCAAATGGCAGGGTGAAATCTGGAATCGGCACAAGAATGGCGAGGTGTTCCCGGAATGGCTCAGCATCACGGCGGTGAAAGATGAGGCCGGGCAGACCACCCACTACGTTTCCAGCTTCAGCGACATCAGCGCCCGAAAGACGGCGGAGGACCAGATCAAGAATCTGGCTTTCTACGATCCCTTGACGGCCCTGCCGAATCGCCGCCTGTTGCTCGACCGGCTGGAAATCGCCATGACCACCAGCGTTCGCCACCAGCGCAAGGGGGCGCTGCTGTTTGTCGATCTGGACGATTTCAAGACCCTCAACGACACGCTGGGTCACCATCAGGGCGACCTGTTGCTGGAGCAGGTGGCCCGGCGTCTGAGCGCCTGCATCCGCGACGGTGACACGGTGGCCCGTCTCGGCGGTGATGAATTTGTGGTGATGCTGGAGGATCTGAGCGGGAGCACAGCGGAAGCCGTCACCCAGGCTGAAACGGTGGGCGAGAAGATGCTTTCGGCACTGAACCATATCTACCTTCTCGGAAGTCACGAGTACCACATCACGCCCAGCATCGGCATCACCTTGTTTGGCGGCGACCCGCACGAGCTTCTGACCGAGCCCTTGAAGCGGGCCGATTTGGCGATGTACCAGGCCAAGGCGGCCGGACGCAACACCTTGCGCTTTTACGACCCGCTGATGCAAGCGGTGGTGTCGGCACGCGCCGCGCTGGAGACCGGTTTGCGCGAGGCGCTGGAGAAAGATCAGTTCCTGCTCCATTACCAGCCGCAGGTCGACAGCAACGGGCGCGTGACCGGCAGCGAGGCCCTGGTGCGCTGGCAGCATCCGCAACGCGGCGTGGTATCGCCGGTGGAGTTCATTCACCTGGCCGAGGAAACCGGTTTGATTCTGCCGCTGGGCCGCTGGGTGCTGGAAACCGCCTGCACCCAATTGGCCTTGTGGGGGAGTCGCCCGGAGATGGCCCATCTGACGCTGGCGGTGAATGTCAGCGCGCGTCAGTTTCAACAGCCTGACTTCGTCGACATGGTGTTGCTGGTGCTCGAACACACCGGTGCCAAGCCGCAGCGGCTCAAACTGGAACTGACCGAAGGAATGCTGGTGGCGGGCGTGGAAGACGTGATCAGCAAGATGACGGCACTCAAAGGCAAAGGCATCGGCTTCTCGCTGGACGATTTCGGCACCGGCTATTCGTCGCTGGCCTATCTCAAGCGCTTGCCGCTGGATCAACTCAAAATCGACCAGGGCTTCGTCAGAAATGTGCTGACCGATGCGAACGACGCCGCCATCGCAAAAATGGTGGTCGTGCTGGCCGGGAGTCTGGGCCTGGCGGTGATCGCGGAGGGCGTCGAGACCGAGGCGCAACGGGATTTTCTGGCCGACCATGGCTGCCATGCGCACCAGGGCTATTTTTTCAGCCGGCCGCTGCCTGTGAGCGAGTTCGAGGCTTTTGCGAATCTGCATTGAACCGGCCCTGGAGCACAGCAACGTGATTCGCACCCGTCATTTGAGCTACCGCTACGCCGGCGGCCCCAGCTTGGCGTTTCCGGACGTGGATGTGCCCCAGGGTGCGGTGCTGCTGCTCAGCGGCCCCTCGGGTTGCGGCAAGTCGACCTGGCTGGCACTGGCGGCAGCGCTGATGGCACCCAGCTCCGGACAACTGACGGTCGCCGACCAATCCCTGGATGCTCTCAAAAACGTAGCTGCTGACGCCTGGCGCGCCAGGACCATCGGGTTTTTGCCGCAAAGAATGCAACTCAGTCCAGCGCTTGACGTACAGCAGAATCTGGCCTTGGCGCAATGGGCCGGCGGCCAGGCGGAAGACCTCCAGCGCATCGAGTCTGCGTTGCGCGCCCTGGGCGTGCTGGCGTTGGCGCGGCGCAAGCCGGCGCAACTCTCCGGCGGTCAGGCGCAGCGGGTGGCACTGGCGCGCGCGGTGCTGCTGGAACCCCGTGTGATCCTGGCCGATGAACCTACCGCCAGTCTGGACGACGATGCAGCAGCCGATGCCGTCGCTCTGTTGCTGGCCACCGCCCACAAACACGCGGCCACGCTGGTCATCGCCACCCACGACGCCCGGGTGGCGACCCTGATTCCGTCCGCTGCCAACGGTCAGGCCGGCTTTCAGAGTCTGCGGCTGGCGCGTCACGCGCAGCCGTCCGGGACAGTGCTGAAATGAAGACCATTGCACTGGCCTGGCGCTATCTCTGGTCGCGACCCTTGGGCGCGGCGCTGAACCTGTTGTTGTTGAGTCTGGGGCTGGCGTCGATCACCTTTTTGCTGCTGGTCAGCCATCAGCTCGGCAAGGCCTTCGAGCGCGATCTGCAGGGCATCGACCTGGTGGTGGGGGCCAAAGGCAGCCCGATGCAACTGATTCTGTCGGGTGTCTTTCACATCGACGTGCCGCCCGGCAACATTCCCCTGACGGCAGTGCAGGCGTTGCAGGCGCAACCGCTGGTGGCCAGCGTTATTCCGATCAGCCTGGGCGACAGCTACCAGGGTTTTCGCATCGTCGGCACTTCGCACGCCTACCTGGCCAACTACCATGCTGTGCTAGCGCAAGGCGCCTTGTGGCAGGCGCCCATGCAGGTGGTGCTGGGCGCCACGGCGGCGCACAAACTGGGCCTGGTGGTGGGCAGCAGTTTTGTCGGCTTGCACGGCCTGGGCGCGGGCGGCGATGCGCACCAGCACAGCCATTATTCGGTGGTCGGTATCCTGGCGCCCAGCGCCAGCGTGCTGGACCGGCTGATTCTGACCGACACCGCCTCCGTTTGGGAGGTGCATGAAAGCCACGGCGCTGCGGCGGCCGACGCCGGCCCGGCCAAGCCGGAGGAACACGAGGTCACGCTGGCGCTGATACGCTACGAGACGCCGCTGGCGGCCGTGACTTTACCGCGCTACATCAACAGCCACACGGTGATGCAGGCGGCGGCACCGGCGCTGGAAATCACCCGGCTGCTGAGCATGCTGGGCATCGGCATCGATGTGCTGCGGGCGCTGGCTGGCGTGCTGTTGCTGAGCGCTGGTCTGAGCGTGTTCATCGCCTTGTGGGGTGCCCTGCGCGAACGTCGGGCCGACTTGGCGCTGCTGCGCATGCTGGGTGCGCCGCCCTTCAAGGTGGCGTCCCTGTTGCTGACCGAGGCGCTGTGGCAGGGTCTGCTGGCGGCGCTGCTGGGACTGGCGCTGGGCCAGGCACTGACGGCTTTGCTGGGATGGCTGCTGCAACTGGACAACTCCTTGCTCATCGGCGGAATGGTCTGGCCGCCGGAACTGCTGTGGGTGCCGGCGCTGGCTTTGGGCGTTTCGCTGGTGGCGGCCCTGTTGCCGGCATGGGGTGCCTACCGCGTCAGCGTGCTCGAACTTCTACAATCACAGTAGCTCTGTTGGAAACGCTCTGATGAAACAGTTATCGATTCGCTTGCTTGCCCTGGTTATATCGCTGGCGGCGGGTTTCATGCCTTTGGCTGGCGGGGCGCAGCCGGCGCCGTCGCTGCCGGGGGGCGTTGTGGCCGGCAGCGGGCCGGGTATTCACAGCCCCAACAGCCCGTTCGCCCCCTTGCCGCAGCGCGCCGACGTGGTGCCTTGGTCGCTGCTGACGGCGGTCAAAATGAACGATACCCGCAAAGGACCGCGCCCGGTTTTCAATGCCCAGCAACTGGCTCTGCATTTTCGTTTGCAGCGGGTTCAGGGTTTCATGATGCCGCTGGAGCCGGGCGAGAAGCAAAAACACTTTTTGCTCAGCTCGGTGCCCTTGACCTGTTCTTTTTGCGTGCCTGGCGGACCCGAGAGCATGGTCGAAGTTTTTACCAAAACGGCCGTCAAATATTCGCTGGAGCCGGTGGCGGTGGAAGGCAAGTTCGCGGTTCTGGAGGACGACCCCTACGGTCTGTACTACCGCATCACGGACGCGGTCAACGTCAAGTAGCGTTGCCTGCCTGATCGCCTGCCGTGACCCATCCCGTTATCTCTGCCCTGCTGCCGGTGGTGTTGCTGATTGCCATTGGTTTCGTCGCCGGTCGCGCCGGCTGGATCAGGGCCGAGGCGATCAAGGACCTGACCAATCTGGTGTTCATGGTGCTGACGCCGGCGCTGCTGTTTCGCACCATGAGCACCGTTCATGTGGAGCAGCTCGACTTCAAGCCGGTGGCCATGTATTTTGTGGCCGCTGCTGTGCTGTTTGCCGCCATGCTGGTCTGGCAGGGCGCGACGCGCCGGGGCACCGTGCTGGCGCTGGCGGCGACCTTCAGCAACACTGTCATGATAGGGGTGCCGCTGGTCGGTCTGGCATATGGCCAGGCCGGGCTGGTGATGCTGTTCACGCTGATATCGGTGCATGCCCTGGTACTGCTGACGCTGGCCACCGTGGTGCTGGAGCTGGCGGTGGCGCGCGAGGCCGCGGCCGCTGGCCAGAAGGGCGGACAGCACATGCTGTTGACGGTGCTGGCGGCCATGCGCAACGGCGTCATTCACCCGGTGCCCCTGCCTATCATCGTCGGGCTGCTGTTTGCGCAGACCGGGCTGGTGATTCCGGCGTTGCTGGACAAGCCCTTGCTGCTGTTGAGCAACGCGTTCGGCCCGATCGCGCTGCTGCTGGTGGGAGTCACCTTGACCTATGTGCGGGTCGGCGACCATCTCAAGGATGCGCTCGGTTTGGCCCTCATCAAGAATCTGGCGTTCCCGGCCCTGGTGGCCGCTTTGAGCTGGTCGCTGGGCTTGAGCGGACTGTCGCTGTCGGTGATGATTGTGGCGGCCTCCATGCCGATCGGCGCCAACGTGTTCTTGTTTTCGCAGCGCTACCAGGTGGCACAGGAATTGGTGACCGCCAGTGTCGCGGTCTCCACCGCGTTGGCCTTGCTGACGGTCACGCTGGTGATGGCGCTGCTGGGTGCAGTTTGATCATGCGGTAGGCGACGTGGCTCAGGGCGCCAGCCGTTCGCGCAACCATAGCGGGTCGCTGGCAGCGTTGACGGCGTCGCTCAAGGTGTAGCGCAAGCGGTCGTGCAGACGGCTCTTGCGGCCTTGCCAGAATTGCCAGCTGTCGGGTCGCAGGCGGTAGCCGCCCCAGTGCGGCGGGCGTGGCGGGTTCAGCAAGAACTTGGCGCCGTATTTGGCGGCGTTGGCGACCAGCACGGCGCGCCCGCTAATGACCTGGCTCTGCGGCGAGGCCCAGGCGCCGATGCGTGAATCGAGCGGCCGGCTGTGAAAATAGGCGTCGCTTTCTTCCTCACTGACTTTCTCCACCAGACCCTCGATGCGCACCACCCGTTCCAGCTCGACCCAGTGAAATTGCAGGGCGGCATAGGGGTTGCCGGCCAGTTCCTGACCTTTGCGGCTCTCGTAGTTTGTGAACCAGGTGATGCCGCGCTGGTCGTAGCCCTTGATCAGCACCACGCGGGTGCTGGGACGCAGGTCGCTGGCCACCGTGGCCACCGTCATGGCATTCGGTTCGGGTATTTCAGCGCTGATGGCTTCGTGCAGCCATTGTTCAAACTGCAACAGCGGATCGGCGTGCGAGGCGTCTTCACTGAGTTCGGCGCGTTCGTAGCTTTTTCGGAGATGGGCAATGGAGGTCATGCCAGAAGTATAGGCAGGTCAGAACAGCGTTTCCCGGTAACGTTCCCTGCCGTCGAGCAGCACGGCCAGGATGCCCGCTTTGCCGCGTGCATCGATGGCGACGCGAATCGAGACCTTCTCGCCGCCCCGTGGCCGCTCGATCTGTCTGCCAGCGCCTTCCGCCACGAAGTACTGCTCGATGCCGTAGCGCACTTGCAAGGTGATTTGCCTGACGGGCTGGTTGGTCGCGCGGTCCCAGGTGCTTTCGTTGACCGACTGCACCTCACCCTTGAGTGCCAGCAGGCCAGGCGCAATGGCGTTGCGCTGGTGATGCACGGCGACCGCTTTGGCACCGTCCGGCTCTGCTTTGAGTGCGACCCAGACCGTGTCGTGGCGTTTGAAGTCCTTGTCGCCGCCGAGCGCTGTTTCGCCGTCTAGGCGCAGCCGGCTGATCGGATAGGCCAGGCGCGCGTAATCGCCCATGAACAGCGAACGCGGATCGACCGGTTCGGTTTGCAGCAGGACCGGCGTGCCGGTGTTGAGTGTCCACTGCTTGTCGGCAATCATCGCCGCCAGCGCGGCGACCTGAACTGCCAGCAGCAGCACGATCTTCGGCCACAGCTTCATGATGGCGCTCCGTTCTCAAGCTGGCGTAACAGCGTCCTGCGCCTGCGCTCCAGCCAGCCGCCACCGGCCAGCAGCAACAGGCCCCCGGCCATGAAGAAAAGAGCGCGATCGAACAGCGACCAGAAGGTGTCGAAGTAGCGGGCCAGCACCCACACTGCAAAACCGGTGAAGGCGTAGTTCAGCAGCGCGCGCTCGCCACGGCGCATGCCGAGATCCCCGATCCAGTACAGCAGGCCCAGGAAGAGTGCGTTCCAGCACAGCGCTGCCAGGCTGCCGCTGCGTGGCACGATCAGCTCGAGCGCCAGCAGCAAGGCGAAGCCCAGCGCCAGCGCAAGGCCTATGCGTAGCCGCCCGGCCGCCAGTTCGCTGGTTCGAACCAGGCGCAGGATAGCCACGGCGTAGAGCGCCGCGGTAACTCCGAAGGCGACCAGCCAGGGCGCCAACTCGCCTGTCGGCTGGGCCTGGCGTCGGCCAAACTCGGGGAATGTGAAAACGAAAGCACCGATCAACGCGGCGAGCAGAAAATCAGTGCGCACGGCGCGCGCGATGGGATGCTCACTGGACTGTGCCAACGCCCAGCTGCCGGCGACGCCAAGAACCTGCAGCGCGAACAGGCGAAGGTGTGCCTGCGCTTCCCAAACGCCGCCGCTCCAGGGCTGGAAATGCCAGCCGATGATCCAGAGAATGAACAGGGCGCCCCAGCCGCGCGCAGCGATCTTCCAGTCGTTGCGAAAGAGCGGCACGGCGGCGAGCGCCAGATAGGCCAGTAGCGGCCAGTTCATGGCACGGTAGTCGAACTGCTCGGTCCAGGTCCACAAGGCAGCCAGCGCGATCGACGCCAGCAAGGCCGGCTGTGAGCCAAGCAGCCACGCCGTCAGCAGCGCGCCGGCCGCCCACAATGCGATGCCGTCGGGAAAATGCGCATCGATGTGGTAAATCTGCCCGATCAGCATGATGGCGGCGCCGAAGAACAGCACCGAGAGCAGCGCCATGCCCTGCGCCAGTTTTGGCAGCGTGGCGCGCGTCAGGCACAGACCATGCGCGACCTGACTGCCTGTGAGAGCGAGGAAGATGAGAGCGAGCTTGGTGAGCTTGCCGATCTCGTTCCAGTGGGCGGCAAACCAGGTGATGACGCCGACGCCCAGCAGCAGAGCGCCGGCCAGTGCCAGTGCGGAAGCCCATGCCACTGCCGGCTGGCGTTTGCCAAGGTCGGCGAGGATCGCCTGCCCACCCTCGGCGCTCACCCAGCCTTCTTTTTGCCAGCGCGGCAGTTCCTGCGCCAGCCGTTTGCCAAAGCCCCGGTGGTTCATCGCGCCTCTCCCGAAAATACCTGAAATCCGCGGATCAGCAATGCATCCGTGCGACGGTTATACCACCCAAGACCGCGGGCAGCGCGAAGCGTACGCGGCCATGATGGGATTGGCGAGCCGGTCTCGCTCGTGGCTTGCCTTGACGGAGAAAGAACGAACTGCGCTCAGGTCTTGACGATCACGGCGCAGGCCAGGCGCGGGCCCGAGTTTCCGGTGGGCTGGGTTATGTAATCGTCCGGATCGCGGTGCACGATCAGGCCGCGCCCCAGGACGTCGGCCTTGCCGCCGCCCACCGACAGTGTGCTGGACTCGAAACTGACCAGGGCTGTGCCGTTGGCGTCGGCTTTCAGACTGGGCAGGTCACCGGCGTGGTGCTCGCTCTGATCGTGCGCGCCGTGGGCCTTGCGGTCGGGGTTGAAATGGCCACCGGCACTGAGGCCATCAGCGCTGGAGCAATCGCCTTTTTCATGCACATGAAAGCCATGCTCGGTATTGGGCACCAGTCCTCGGACTTCCGCAGTCACCAGCACCTTGTCACCGAACTGCGTAAATTGAACCTGGCCCGTCACGCTGTTGCCCTGGGTTGCCTTAAGTTGCGCCGATGCCGTCGGGCCGGGCGGGATGCCGGCGCAGGCGGTCACGAACAATGCTGTGGTCAAAGAGGCAAAGAGTCGAATCATCAGGATCTCCATCTGGCAAGAGGGCATCTTTGAATGTAGGGCAATCGAAATGACTTTGCGACCTGCAACCTTATCCTGACCGACGCCGTGTCTCCGTTTTGGTAACCCTCTTGTAACCCGGAGTCGCTCTTTGTCAGCGCGGACGGGTTACCATTGGGCTTGTAATTTTGTTACCAACATTTCACGAAACATGAAACTCCATTCGACGGTCGCAGCTCTCACCAACCGTATCCGCGAGCGCAGTCTGGCGACGCGCAGCGCTTACCTGGAGCGTCTGGCGCTTGCCGCCAACCGCAAGCCCGGCGCCGAGCGCATGGGTTGTGCCAACGTGGCGCACGCTTTTGCCGCATTGCCCGCCAACGACAAGCTGCGCGTGGTGAGTGAACGGGCTCTCAATATCGGCATCGTCAGCGCCTACAACGACATGCTGTCGGCCCACGCGCCGTTTCAGCATTACCCGGACATCATCAAGGCCGAGGCGCGCCAACTGGGTGCCACGGCGCAGGTGGCGGGCGGCGTGCCGGCCATGTGCGATGGCGTGACGCAGGGGACGCCGGCCATGGAACTCAGCCTGTTCTCGCGTGACGTGATTGCGATGGCCACCGCCGTCTCGCTCAGCCACGATGTGTTTGACGGCGCGCTGCTGCTGGGCGTGTGCGACAAGATCGTTCCCGGTCTGTTGATCGGGGCCTTGCATTTCGGTCACTTGCCGACCGTCTTTGTGCCGGCCGGGCCGATGACATCAGGCTTGTCCAACAATGCCAAAGCCAAGGTGCGGGAACAGGCGGCGCAAGGCCTGGTGGGGCGCGCTGAGTTGCTGCAAGCCGAGTCCGCAGCCTATCACGGCGCCGGCACCTGCACTTTTTACGGTACCGCCAACAGCAACCAGATGCTGCTCGAAGCGATGGGTCTGCAAGTGCCGGGCACCGCCTTCATCAACCCCGGCGCCGCTCTGCGCGACGAACTGACGCGCGAGGCGGTGCGTACCGTGCTTGGCAACACCAAGGCAAGACGATTTGCACCGATTGGGCGTGTGGTCGACGAGCGCTGCATCGTCAATGCGATGGTGGTTTTGCTGGCCACCGGGGGCTCGACCAACCACCTGATTCACTGGGTGGCGGTGGCGCGCGCCGCCGGCATTGTGATCGACTGGGATGATTTCTCGACGCTGTCGGAGGTGGTGCCGCTGCTGGCGCGTGTTTATCCCAACGGCAGCGCCGACGTGAATCAGTTTCAGGCGGCGGGTGGCCCCGGCTTTGTGATTCGCGAACTGCTGGACGCCGGGTTCCTGCACGCCGATGTGCTGACCAATCGTGCCGGTGGCTTGCGCGAATACACCGGCATTCCGGCGGCCAATGCCGCGGGCGCGCTGCATTGGGTGGAGACCGGCAGGAGCAAGGACGAAACCGTGTTGCGGCCGGTAAGCGCGCCCTTTAGCGCGACCGGCGGGCTCAAGTTGTTGCAGGGCAATCTGGGGCGCAGCGTGATCAAGGTTTCGGCGGTGCCGGATGACAGGCACCAGATTGAAGCGCCGTGCCGGGTCTTCGATTCGCAGGAGGCACTGCACCAGGCCTTTCAGGCCAACGAATTGAATCAGGACGTGGTCTGTGTGGTGCGCTGGCAGGGGCCACAGGCCAATGGCATGCCGGAACTGCATAAGCTGACGCCGCCGCTGGCAGTGTTGCAGGGCAAGGGTTTCAAGGTGGCGCTGGTGACCGATGGACGCATGAGCGGGGCTTCCGGCAAAGTGCCGGCGGCCATCCACGTTTCGCCGGAAGCCGCCGCCGGCGGCCCGTTGGCCAAGGTGCGCGACGGCGACCTGATCCGGCTCGACGCCACTGCCGGTACGCTGCAAGTGCTAGTCGGTGCCGCCGAGTGGAACGCTCGTGCCATTGAGCCGCTGCCGGAGTCTCTGCGCGCCGCCAATGGTCTGGGCATGGGCCGTGAACTGTTTGCCGGGATGCGCCGCAATGCCTTGACGGCCGAAGCCGGCGCCTGTAGCTGGCTTTAGCCAAGCCTGCTAAAGTTGTCACTGAAGACATCCAAAATCAAGGGAGACGGAATGAATAACGAGACCTCGTTGACCGCCCTGCAAGTGATGCAGGACGCCCCGGTGATACCGGTCATTGTGTTGCACGATGTCGCCGATGCGGTGCCGATGGCGCGCGCGCTGGTGGCCGGCGGCATTCGCATGCTGGAGGTTACCTTGCGCACGGCGCAAGCGCTGGCCTGCATCGAAGCGATCGCCAAGGAGGTGCCGGAAGCGGTGGTCGGCGCCGGCACGGTGCGCGGCATCGCCGATGTGCAGGCGGCGGCTCTGGCCGGCGCCCGCTTTGCCGTCAGCCCCGGTTATACCCAAGTGCTGGGCCAAGCCTGTCGTGATACCGGTTTGGCGCTGCTGCCGGGCGTGGCGACCGGCAGCGAGATCATGCAGGCGATGGAGGGCGGCTTCACAGCACTGAAGTTCTTTCCCGCGATGCAGGCCGGCGGTGCCGTCATGCTGAAAGCCTGGGGCGGTCCGTTTTTCGATGTGAAGTTTTGTCCCACCGGCGGCATCACCCAGCAAAACGCGGGTGATTTTCTGGCGCTACCCAATGTGGTGTGCGTGGGCGGCTCCTGGCTGGTGCCGGCGGACGCGCTGGCGCAAGGCGACTGGCCGCGTCTGACGCAACTCGCCAGCGAGGCGAAAAATCTGGGGAAATGAGGTTTTTTTGCCGACCTGCCCTGGGCGCATGGCGCTGCCAGGGCAAGGGCACGTTTTAGCTACCCGGGTTGGGTGTGGCACCCACTTTGCGGATGCGCCCGGACCCCATCACCGTCCGGCTGACAGTGGCGTCGCCGTAGTAGTCCACGTTCCCCGATCCGGCAATGCTGATGGACAGCGTTTGGCTGGCCCAAACTTGCGCATTGCCGGAACCGGCGATACTGAGCTGGACGTTTTTGGCGGCCAGCCTGGCCGTTTTGATGTTGCCGGAACCCGAGATACTCGACTGCACCGAATCGGCACGCCCGCTGGCCTGAAAGTCGCCATTGCCCGAGATAGCCACACTCAGTGTGTCGACATCGAGTGTCGCGATGTGAATGTCGCCCGATCCGGAAATCTGTGTTGCCAGTGCGGTGGACTGCAGTTTTTGGGCCTTGACCTGGCCCGATCCCGAAATGGAAATACTGTCTATCGTGCGCGCGTTGATCGTGATCCGGGTGGTCTTGGTCTTGAACGCAGTGAAGCGTCGCGCCGGCCGGATCTTGAGCTGCCCGTCTTCGACCACCGTCTCGATCAGGGGCGCGATGTTGTCGTCGGTTTCGATCAGCACGCCTTCGGTGTCGCCCTGGACGATTTCAACGCTGGCCGGCAGTTCCAGAGCCAGGCCCTTGAAGCCACTCAACTGGCGCTGGGTCTTGATCACCTGGCCGGAGCCAAGCATTACCTTACCCGGTGTCCAATCCCAGGCTAAAGCCGGCAGACCAGACAGGCTCAAGGCGCCCGCGATAGCCAGGGCGGCGGTGCTTTTCAAGGGTGAGAAGGTGGTAGGCATGGGGGTTCGATTCAGGGTCGCTGAATCAGTTCGATCTTGTAGCCATCCGGGTCGGTGACGAAGGCAATCACGCTGCTGCCGCCCTTGACCGGCCCGGCTTCGCGTGTCACATTGCCGCCGGCCGCCTTGATTTTCTCGCAGGCGCCGTAGACGTCGGGCACGCCCAGCGCCAAATGGCCAAATGCGGTACCCATCTCATAGGAGTCGACGCCCCAGTTGTAGGTCAACTCGATCTCCGCGTGCTCCGGGTTTTTGCCGAAACCGACAAAGGCCAGCGTGTATTTGTAGTCCGGGTTTTCTGTCTTGCGCAGCAGTTGCATGCCCAGCACATGGGTGTAGAAATCAATCGAGCGTTGCAGGTCGCCGACGCGCAGCATGGTGTGAAGGAATCTCATGAGCGCGATTGTGACGCAATTTCGAACACCAGGCAGGTGGTGGTGGCGTGGGCATAGAGCGTGCCGTCCGGCCCGAGCAAGCGGCCCTCGGCGGTGGCCAATTGCCGCCCGCAGTGAATCACTTTACCCTCGGCGCGCACCCGCGTCACCTTGGGCGTCAGGGCGCGCACGATGTTGACGCTCAGTTCCGCCGTCGTGTAAGCCTGGCCCGCCGCCATGCGGGTGTGCACAGCGCAGCCCAGGGCGGAGTCGAGCAGGGTGGCAAACCAGCCGCCATGCACCGTGCCCATCGGGTTCAGATGCGCAATGCCAGGTGTGCCTTGAAACACGGCATGACCATGCCCGATCTCGACAATCGTGAAGTCCAGCGTTTGCGCGATCGGCGGGAAGGGCAGTTCGCCGCGCAGCATGGCCTGCATCAATTCGAGTCCGGTTTTGCCGGCGACCTGATCGGGTCGGGCGACGCCCGGCCCGGCGCCAGTGTCCATCACGGCACGGATCGCATGTTCCTGGGTCAGCCAGGCGTCGAGATGATTGGTTTTGCTCATGTTGCTTCCAGTTCGCTTCTAAAGTTGCATATGCAAATATTGTAGCTACAATAGTTTCATGGATACAAAGCCACTGTCACCACCGTTACTCGCCGCCACCAAGCTGCAGGGCTGCACCAATTTCAAGCTGCGCCAGTTGACGCGGCGCATCGGCCAACACTACGACGCCGAACTGGCTCAGGCCGGGCTGAAGACCACCCAGTATTCGCTGCTGTCGCATGTGCTCAAGCTGGGCCCGATCCGGCCCGGCGATCTGGCGCAGTCCATGAAAATGGACGCCTCCACCTTGACGCGCAATCTCAAACCGCTGCTTGCTGCTGGTTGGGTGGAACTGGCCGCCGGTGTCGACGGCCGCAGTCGCTTGATCAGCGTCACCGAGGCCGGGCGCGAGAAGCGCCAGGATGCGCAGCGGCGCTGGAAAGCGGCACAAACCAGCCTGAACCGCCTGCTGGGCACGACGCGTATGTTGGCACTGCACGCCCTGATCGATGAGACACAGGCATTACTGGCGCAAGCCGCAAGCGGGGACAGCGGCGAATAGGGCATTGGCAGCAGGTGGTCCGGCGCTGTCCGCCTGGCGGGTGCTGCCTTGATTCATTTGCCGATTCGCGAAGCCCCGGTCCTGCTGTATCGCAGATAAAAAAAAGGGCCGGTCTTGCGACCAGCCCTTAAGGGATCCCTGAACCTGATGGTTTCGAAAGGACCCGAGGAGACAACCGTTAGAAACTAGGCGTTTCTCAAAAATCAAACTTGGCTGAAGTATCTCAGGGTTTCCCCTGATTTTATAGAGTCAAAGCACCAAAAATGCGACTTGGCTCAATGTTTCTTCACCCAAAGGCACGAATTAGCGCTTTTTGGCGGCCGGCTTGGCGGCGTCAACTGCGGAAGCGGCCACTGCATTGAAGTTGGATTGGGCAACGTCAGTCGCTTGCTTGACAGCTTTCTGCACCGATTCCAGCGCATTGCTGGCAGCGGCTACGGCGCTCTTCATGACCGCCACTGCGGTTTCAGAGCCAGCCGGTGCATTCTTGGCGGCGTTGTCCACCAAGCCCATGAATTTCTTCTGTGCGTCGGCCGCCTGGTTTTCAAACGCCTTGCCCAATTCGGCGCTGGAGCCGGAAGCAATGTCGTACAGATGACGGCTGTAGGCCGCAGTTTTCTCGGCCAGAGGCTGGAACAGGCTCGATTGCAGTGCCAGCAACTCTTGTGCGTCTTTCACGCTGAGCAAGGCTTTGGCGTGCTCGCCGGACTCGGCCAGGGCGGCTTTGGAAGCGGTCAGATTGAGTTCCACAATCTTCTCAACGCCTTCAAAGGCTTTCGAAGTCAGACCCAGCAGGGTCTCGACGTTTGCTTTGTTGGAAGCCAGGACTTGTTCGACGGTCAGCATATAAATTTCTCCGGTGAGAGTGAGGTAAAAAGGTATCTGCTCCGAAACCCGGCTCTTGCTCGGTTTATGTTGCAGTGCAGCATGGAACGAATTATAGGGTTATCACTAGGCTGCGCAAGTACTATTTGCTGCAATGCAACAAATTAGACCGAAAATTCTAAATATGGCGAATTTCATCGCATCGAAACAATCCCGGTAGCCAGCTTTTGAAGCTTCGCGGCCGGCCGGCTGAAAGCTCCAATTGCCGCACTGGCAAAATCAGGCCCCATGAGCCAAACCAAACTGGAAAAACCACAGGCCGCGCCGCGTAGCGCCTACAAGGTGTTTCGCCGCATCAGTACACGCTGGATGGACAACGACGCCTACGGTCACGTCAACAACGTGGTCTATTACAGCTGGTTCGATACCGCCGTCAATGCCTACCTGATAGAGCAGGGCGCACTCGATGTGGCGCACGGCGAGACCATCGGTCTGGTGATTGAAACCCAGTGCAACTACTTCTCGCCGCTGGCCTTTCCGCAGACGGTGGAGGCCGGTATTCGGGTCGCCCGGCTGGGTTCCAGCAGCGTGCGTTACGAAGTGGGACTGTTTGGCGAAGGCCAGCCACTGACCGCCGCCAAGGGCCACTTTATCCACGTCTATGTGGATAGACAGAGCCGCCGGCCGACCCCTTTGCCTTTGAAACTTAAATCTGTTCTGGAGACCCTTGTATGACGCAAACTGTTTTGGATTCGGCCCTGGTGGATGCCGCAATTACCTCGCGCATGGCGGTGCGCGCCTTCACCTCGGCCCCGGTGGCACGCCAGACCGTTGCCGACTTGCTGCAAGTTGCCAGCCGCGCGCCATCGGGCACCAACACGCAACCCTGGAAGGTCTACGTGCTCACCGGCGCCAGCCGTGCCGCCCTGGTGCAGAAGGTGTGTGCCGCCCACGATGCCATCCGTGCCGATCCGGCGCTGGCCGCCGACTACCACGAGGAATACGACTACTACCCGGAAAAATGGTTCAGCCCCTACATCGACCGCCGGCGTGAAAACGGCTGGGGCTTGTATGGCCTGCTGGGCATTGGCAAGGCAGACCGGGACAAGATGCATCTGCAGATGCAGCGCAACTTCCGTTTCTTTGACGCACCGGTCGGTCTGATGTTCACCGTCGACCGCGGCATGGGACGCGGCTCCTTGCTGGACTACGGCACCTTTTTGCAGAACATCATGGTGGCGGCGCGCGGCCGCGGCCTGCACACTTGCCCGCAGCAGGCGTGGAACCTCTTTAACCAGATTGTCCTGCCCCACGTCGGGGCCGGCGCCAACGAGATGCTGGTTTGCGGCATGTCGCTGGGCTACGCCGACCAGTCCGCGGTCGTCAATACCTTTCACACGCCCCGGGTACCGGTGGAACAATTCACGCAATGGCTGGAGTGACTGCGCAGGACCGTCAAGGCGCGCCGGTCCGATGACTTTCGTCGCCATCCCGCAAGCAGTTAAAGTGCAACCATGATCATTACCAGTCTTCTCGACACCGACCTCTACAAGTTCACCATGATGCAGGCCGTGCTGCACCAGTTTCCGGGGGCGCAAGTCGAGTACAAGTTCAAGTGCCGCAACCCTGGCCTCGACCCGGTCAGCGGTCTGGCCAAACATGCACTGGCGGCCCATGCAAGCGAGATACGCGATGAAATCCGCTCGCTATGCGATCTGCATTTTCAGGACGCCGAGCTGACTTACCTGCGTTCGCTGCGTTTCATCAAGAGCGACTTCGTGGATTTTCTCGGGCTCTTCAAACTCAACGAGAAATACATCAGCGTGACGGCGCTGCCTTCGGGTGAGATCGAGATCGTTATCCGAGGCCCCTGGTTGCACACCATTTTGTTTGAAATCCCGGTGCTGGCGATCGTCAACGAGGTCTACTTTCGGAATTCGCAAAAACTGCCCGATCTGATCGAGGGGCGCAAGCGCCTGGACCTGAAAATAAGCCAGTTGCGCGCGACCGGCCTGAGCGATCTGAAAATTGCCGATTACGGCACGCGCCGGCGCTTTTCCAAAGCCTGGCATGAAGAAGTCTTGCGCGTGCTCTCCAACCGTCTCGGTACCGGCCAGAGCCCGGGCAATGCGGCAGGCGTGGCCGGCCAGCTGGCGGGCACCAGCAATGTGCTGTTTGCCATGACGCTGGGTCTGACGCCGCTGGGCACCATGGCGCACGAATACCTGCAAGCCTGCCAGGCGCTGGGGCCGCGTCTGCGCGACAGCCAGATATACGCCTTCGAGTCGTGGGCCAAGGAGTATCGGGGTGATCTCGGGATTGCCCTCAGCGACGTCTATGGCATGAGCGCATTTCTGCGCGATTTCGACCTCTATTTCTGCAAGCTGTTCGACGGTGCCCGCCACGACAGCGGCGATCCCTTCCTGTGGGGCGAGCGCATGCTGGCCCATTACCATCACAACCGGGTCGATCCGCGCACCAAAACCCTGATCTTCAGCGACGCCCTGACGGTGCCGCGCACCATCGAGCTCTATCAGCAGTTCGAAGGCCGCTGCCAGCTGGCTTTTGGCATCGGCACCAACCTGACCAACGACCTCGGTTACGAGCCGCTGCAAAACGTCATCAAGATGGTGCGTTGCAATGGCCAGCCGGTTGCCAAACTGAGCGATTCGCCGTCCAAGGACATGTGCGAGGACGACAAATACCTGGCCTATCTGCGCCAGGTTTTTGACATCACGCAGCCTGGATAATCAACCCCACTCCCGCCACTCACAATTTCCTGCCGAGGTGCTATTTCATGTTGATCGCCATTGCCATCATCTTTGCCCTGTCCTACCTGGCCATTGCGCTGGAGCATCCGCTGAAAATCAGCAAGTCGGCCTCGGCGCTGATGGGGGCCGGCTGGTTGTGGACAATTTATGCGCTGGCCAGCGGCGACGTGAATCAGGTCGATGCCGATCTGAACCGCTCGCTGATGGGGACCGCGCAGATTGTTTTCTTTTTGATGGGCGCCATGACCATCGTCGAAGTGGTCGACGCGCACGAAGGGTTTCTGGCCATCACCTCGCGCATCAAGACCACCAAGCTGTCGACATTGATGTGGATGATAGGGTTTGTGTCGTTCTTCCTGAGTTCCATTCTGGACAACCTGACCACCACCATCGTCATGGTTTCGCTGATGAAGAAGCTGCTCGACAAGCGCGAAGACCGCCTGTTCTTTGCCGGCATCATCGTCATCGCCGCCAACGCCGGCGGCGCCTGGACGCCGATCGGCGACGTCACCACCACCATGCTCTGGATCGGCAATCAAATCACTACGCTGGCCATCATGAAAAGTCTGTTCCTGGCTTCCATGGTCAATTTGCTGGTGCCACTGGCGGTCACCAGCTACCTGCTAGGCGCTCGACCGGTGGTGTCGCCGCCACCACGCAAACAGGACGCGGATTTGCACCAGTCGTCGCCGTTCGAGCGCAACCTGATGCTGATTTTGGGCCTGTCGATTCTGGTCGGGGTACCGGTGTTCAAGACCGTGACGAACTTGCCGCCTTTCATGGGCATACTGTTCGGTCTGGGCGTGTTGTGGATGGTGGGCGATCTGCTGCACCTGAAAAAGGAAGACGGCAGGAAACAGCATTTAACGCTGGTCCATGCACTGACCCGTATCGATATGAGTTCCATCATCTTTTTCATCGGCATCCTGATGGCGGTGGCGGTGCTGGAACACACCCATGTGCTGAGCTTCCTGGCCCAGTGGCTCGACCAGACGGTGGGGCGGCTGGACATCATTGTCCTGATCATCGGCTTGGCCAGTGCCGTGGTTGACAACGTGCCGCTGGTGGCGGCATCAATGGGCATGTATACGCTGGCACAATACCCGACCGACAGTTTTTTGTGGGAGTTCGTCGCCTACTGCGCCGGCACGGGCGGCTCGATTCTGATCATCGGCTCGGCGGCGGGTGTGGCGGCGATGGGCTTGGAAAAGATCGATTTCTTCTGGTACGTGCGCAAGATCAGTGGCCTGGCCTTGCTGGGCTACCTGGCCGGTGCCCTGGTCTATGTCATGCAATACCGTTTGTTTCATTAATTAACAAGAAGTGATTGTCATCCCGGCCCTGGATCAGGTCCGGGGTTTCAACATCCGAGAGCCATGGATTGCGGATCGATTCCGCAATGGCAAGCGATTCAAAACCGGAGCTATTCATGTTGCCAAAAATACTGATTTCCCGCGCCGTCTTCCCGGAAGTAATTGCCAAGCTGGCGCAGCACTTCGAGGTGACGTCGAACCAGGACGATGTACTGTGGACGCAGCCGCAGTTGATCGCGCAACTGGCCGGTAAACAAGGCATCTTCACCACCGGTGGCGAGCGCATCGACGCCACTTTGCTGGCGGCTTGTCCGGAATTGAAAATCTGCGCCAACATGGCGGTCGGCTACAACAACTTCGACCTGGATGCCATGACGGCAGCCGGGGTGCTGGCCACCAATGCACCGGACGTGCTGACCGAGACCACGGCCGATTTTGGTTTTGCCCTGCTGATGGCCACCGCCCGGCGCATGGCGGAGAGCGAGCACTTTTTGCGTGCCGGTCTGTGGACGCGCTGGCGCTACGACCTGTTCGCCGGCGCCGATATTCACGGCGCCACGCTGGGCATTCTGGGCATGGGCCGGATCGGCCAGGGCATTGCAAAACGCGGTGCCCACGGTTTCGGCATGAAGGTGATTTACCACAACCGTTCACGTCTTGACGCCGCCACCGAAAGCGCCTGCCAGGCGTCTTACGTCAGCAAGGAAGAGTTGCTAAGAACGGCCGATCACCTGGTGCTGGTGCTGCCGTATTCGGCGCAGGCGCACCATGCCATTGGTGCGGCCGAATTGGCGCAAATGAAACCCGGCGCCACGCTGGTCAACATTGCGCGCGGCGGCATAGTGGACGACGCGGCGCTGGCGGCGGCCCTGCGCAACAAGACCATTGCCGCTGCCGGCCTGGACGTCTTTGAAGGCGAGCCCAAGGTGCATCCGGACCTGCTGACCCTGCCCAATGTGGTGCTGACCCCGCACATCGCCAGCGCCACGCTGCCGACGCGGCTGGCCATGGCCAATCTGGCGGCCGACAACTTGATCGGGTATTTGATCCACAACAAGCCCCTGACGCCCTTGAATCCTGAGGTCTTGATTCGGCTTTGATGAACCCCATCGTCCTGATCTGGCTACAGTTTGCACTGTGCGTCTGCGTGATTGGCGTCGCCGGCGTGCGCCTGAGCCGCTATGGCGATGCGATTGCCGCGTTGACCGGGCTCTCGCGCAACTGGGTTGGCCTGATACTGTTGGCGACGGTCACGTCGCTGCCGGAACTGGTCACCGGTTTAAGCGCTGTGACGGTGGCCGCCGCGCCCGACATTGCCGTCGGCGACGTGCTGGGGAGTTGCGTTTTCAACCTGGCGATTCTTGCCATGATCGATGTGTCGTACCGCCAAGGTGCCATCTACGCCATAGCGGGAAAAGGCCATATCGTGTCAGCGGGCTTCGGCGTCATTTTACTGGCGGGTGTGGGCCTGGCCGTGCTGCTGACAACGCAGGGCATGATGCCCTCTATCGGGCATGTCAGCCGGGCCAGCGTGATGATCTTTGTGATGTATCTGGTGGCCATGCGTGCGCTCTACCTGACGGAGCAACGCAACGCCAGCACCGTCACGGCGCAACGATCAGACATGACGCTCAAGGCGGCGCTCACGGGCTATGGCGTGGCCTCAGCCGCGATTGTGGGCGCCGGCATCTGGCTGCCCATCATCGGCGTGGAACTGGCCAGGGTAATGGGCTGGTCAAATTCCTTTGTGGGCACCTTGTTTGTGGCCTTTGCCACCTCGGTGCCTGAACTGGCCACCACCTGGGGTGCCATTCGCATTGGCGCGATTGACATGGCGTTTGGCAACCTGCTGGGCAGCAATCTATTTGATGTACTGATTCTGGCCATTGATGACTTCGCCTACTTGCCCGGTTCCATCTATGCGCATGTGTCGCCTGTGCATGCCGTGTCGGCCATCAGCGCTTGCCTGATGAGCGGCGTTGTGGTCGTAGCGCTGGCCTACCGGTCGGTGTCCAGGGTCTGGCGCAGCGCCAGTTGGGCCAGCCTGGCGTTGCTGGCGCTGTACCTGATCAATGCGGTCATTCAGTTTTTGCACGACCGCTAGCCTTGACGACAATTGAAACGCGAGCACTGCCACTTGCGTGGGGGCGGTGTGGCAATCAAGCGAGCCCAGATAGCGTGAGATACGACGATTACCACGGCGAGTCTTGTACAACTGGGCGCTCGCTCGAATTGGAGGGAAAATTCACCGCATGATAAACATTGGTCTGACTCAGCCGTACCAAACTTCGCATCGGATTCCGTGGCTGTTGGGGCTGGGATACATACTGGTTTTTCTGTTACTCGACTGGGCAAGCTATATACGGCCTTTGCAAGGTCTCAACATCACGCCATGGAATCCTCAACCCGCATTCGCCATCGCCTTGCTGCTGTTGAACAGGCGCTGGCTGTGGATTGTCTGGCTAAGCTTGATAACGGCTGAGCTGGTTGTGCGCGGAAATCCAACCGACTGGCTCGTGGTATTGACATCAACGGCGGCGCTCAGTCTGGTTTACGCTGCTATTGCGCATAGCTTGGCAGTCCGGATGGATCGGACGCTGGCCTTGGCTACCCAAAGAGACCTTTTATGGTTCACTGGCATCGTGGTGACTGGAGCGCTGCTGAGCGGCGTTGTCTACATCACTGCCATCTCATTGGCAGGTCTGGGGCCAAGTGGGCCAATCTACGAAGCGATCACGCGGTATTGGATTGGCGACTCCGTCGGGCTAATCGTGATGCTGCCCATGCTTCTCGTTTTGATGGACCCCCAGCGGCGAGCCGCAATGGTCGAAACACTCAAGAGTCATCAGTGGTGGGCCGTTGCTGTACTAACGTGCTTGCTCCTTTGGTTCGTATTTGGTCGCGCTGGGCAGGACAGGTTCAAATACTTCTATTTGCTGTTTGTGCCGGTTGTCTGGGGATCAGCCAAACACGGGGTGGTTGGGGCCGTGCTGGCCTCGGGTCTAACCCAGTTGGGGTTGATATTCTCCGTCCAATCGGTGCCTAATGAGGACTTGACAGTGTTCGAGCTACAGGTACTGATGGCGGCAATTACTATGACAGGCTTGCTTCTTGGTGTCGCCGTTGATGAGCGAAGTCGTGCCGCCGCTGAACTTCGAGGCAGCTTGCGCATGGTAGCGGCCGGCCAGATGGCGGCGGCGCTGGCCCATGAACTGAGTCAACCCCTTACCGCATTGAGCAACTACGCCCAAGCCTGCCAGATACTTGTAGCTGACGCACCCGGTCTACATCAGGTTGATCGCGACCAATTGGTGGAGGTGACGCAGCGGATGGTTGACGATGCCAGTCGTGCCGGCAATGTGATCAAGCGATTACGCGACTTTTTCAGAACCGGATCCACACACCTGAGCGCGGTCTCACCAAGCGAAATTGTGAACGAAGCGATACAAGCGCATTTTCGGCGTGCCGACGCACTGAAACTGCGTATGAAAGGCCAGATTCAGGAGAACTTGCCGACGGTATGGATGGACCCCATTCAGATTGCCGTGGTGCTGCGCAATCTGATCGCGAATGCCATAGACTCTGCCTCGGCCACAAAGAGCGGCGATCTGGTCGTGATTCGGGCGGGCGTCGTCGATGGCGAGTTGTTGATTGAAGTTCAGGACAGTGGCTCTGGCATAGACACGGCTCGCTTGCAAACCCTGTTTGAGGCCGGGCCCTCAGACAAGCCAGGTGGCATGGGAGTTGGTTTGAGCATCTGCCGGGCGATTGTTGAAGCCCACGGCGGCAGACTTTGGGCTGAGCCTGGCTTGGGAGGGTGCTTTCGCTTTACGCTGCCGGTGGAGCGCGAAAACCACGGTGGAGTTCAAAATGCATAAAGAAACCGTGTTCATCGTCGATGATGACGCATCGATTCGAGATTCGTTATCGCTCTTGTTGAGCCTGCGCGGATATGCGACCGCGTTGTTTGCCAATGCCGAAGATTTCCTGGCCGCACTACAGGTCGATTGGCGAGGGTGTGTGGTAGTGGACATCCGAATGCCCGGCATGTCGGGGTTGGAACTGCAACGCTGTCTACTGGAACGCGGTCCGAATTTGCCGGTCATTGTCATCACGGCCCACGGCGACGTCGCCGCGGCCCGACAGGCATTTCTTGCAGAGGCGGTCGACTTTATTGAAAAGCCTTTTGATGGCAAGCAACTTGTGGTCGCGATCGAGAATGCCCTGGCGGGCTTTCGTGCCCTTGACACTGCACAGGCTAGAGCAGCCAGTATCAAGCCAAGGCTTGGGCAGCTCTCGGTACGAGAGCGCGAAGTGATGTCCTTGATGGTGAAGGGTCTTCACAATCGTCGCATCGCGGAGGAGCTTGGCATCAGTCCCAGAACTGTCGAGGTCCACAAGGCACGTGTGATGGAAAAGCTTGGTGCGCAAAACATCGTTGATTTGGTGCGGCTGGTTGACAAGGGATTTGCTTGACGCCATGACTTGAATAGCGCTTGCATCGCGCAATACGTTACACCCCGTACGGCACAGCCCTTACGGTAGTCCACGAATATCGGTAAACGCCATAAATTGATAACCTCCGCTGCGCTCACGAGGAGGTTTAAGTGTTCGGCAAACAGGTATTTATTAAACAGGACGGTTGGCGCTCAAGTGTCCGAGTACGTCGATGAATCGGCTGTGGCTGGTGTGGTTGCCCGAACTTCGGCAGTTTCCCGAGGACAAACGGAAGAAAGCATTTCAAAATGCGCGCGATAGCGCGCTCGAGTCTTTAGAACTCATCGGTATCGCGGTTTGGCTGGTGATCGTGACTTCGTTCACGAAATTCATTTTGAATAACACCGCCATGTCTAGCGACCCGTCCACAACGTTGGCAGTGAACATCGTAGTTGATATACCCCTGCTGGCTGCGGTGTTTGTCCCAATCCATATTCGCCGCTTGCGCCGCGGTCTTCGCAAGCAACTTGAACAGCGGGGGCGACCATGAACCTGATTCAATGGGTCGGCTCCGGGCTCTTCGCGGTGGCACTGGTGCATACTTTTTCCACGAAGTTTTTCGAGCGCATGGCCCATAGCAGGCCAGACCATGCCGGACTGTGGCACCTCTTTGGCGAAGTCGAGGTGGTTTTTGGTTTTTGGGCCATGGTTTTGGTGCTGGCCATGGCTGCCATCCAAGGCCGGGAAGCGGCAACCGCCTACCTGGACTCACGCAACTTCACCGAGCCCATGTTCGTGTTCGCGATCATGGTGGTGGCGGGTAGCAAACCCGTGTTGGACATGGCGCGCTCCAGCGTGAATTTCATCGCCAAATACATCCCGCTTCGCGGTGGGATGGCGTTCTACTTCGTCGCGTTGGCATTCGTGCCATTGTTGGGTTCGTTCATTACGGAACCGGCGGCGATGACCCTGGCCGCCTTGATGCTACGAGATCGAATTTATGGCGCCAGCGTATCGACCAAGCTCAAGTACGCCACTTTAGGGGTGTTGTTCGTCAATGTTTCCATAGGGGGCACGCTCACTTCGTTTGCCGCCCCACCGGTATTGATGGTGGCATCGACCTGGCACTGGGACAGTTGGTACATGCTGGGTCATTTCGGCTGGAAGGCCGCCATTGCGGTCGCCGCCAACACACTGATTACCACGCTCATCTTCGGGAAAGAGTTATCGCGTCTTCCCCGAACCTTGCAGAACAACAATGCGAAGTTACCCTTCTGGATCGGTGCGCTGCACGTCCTGTTTGTTGTCGGTGTGGTTGCGTTCGCGCACCATCCTTCGGTGTTCATGGGGTTATTCTTGTTCTTTATGGGATTTGCCACCGCCTATCCTCGGTTTCAGGATCGACTTATCCTGCGCGAAGGCTTGCTGGTGGCATTCTTCCTATCAGGGTTGGTGGTCCTTGGTGGGCAGCAGCAGTGGTGGCTGGAACCGCTTTTGATCAGCATGGATTCAACAACGGTCTACTTTGGTGCGACCGTACTGACGGCCGTAACCGACAACGCCGCGTTGACCTATCTCGGCTCCTTGGTAAGTGGTCTGAGCGACGAGTTCAAGCACGCGCTCGTGGCAGGTGCCGTGACGGGCGGTGGTCTGACGGTTATTGCGAATGCTCCGAATCCGGCAGGCTTCGCCATTCTGCGCGGAAATTTTGAAGACCAGGCGATCCATCCGGTAGGACTGTTTATTGCGGCCCTGCCAGCAACGGTCATGGCGGTGGTTGCGTTTCGAATGTTGTGATTTTCCACGGTGAGCAATTGGAGGGTTGACGGTAAAAGGCCGGCCGCAAGTTGCGGTGTACCATGCGCACATCGAAGGTACGACAATCCGCAAATTAGGGGCAGGACCCTCACCCAAGTCCGCTCAATGCGCCTCGTGGAATATGCTGCTGACAGTATCTTGGGGCCAACTTATTCAGAGGTGGTAATCGCATGAGACTGTCTTTGCGCTTCGTTCTGCCCTTGCTACTGGTCCTGGCGGGCATTGCCTACGCGGTGGCGCCCTTGGTCGACCGCTTGACCCTAGGCTGGTTCGTGCGCGATCTTGACATCCGGTCTTCGTTGATCACCAACACCATCCAGGATCCTTTGCAGGAACAGCTGGCAGCCGGCAAGAAGGCCAAGATCCAGGAATTCTTCAACCGCATCACCCAGGGTGAGCGGCTCTATGCGGTCGGCTACTGCGCATCGCCGACCAGCACCGCCCTGGCCAGCCGCTCGCTGCCGACCGAGATCCGTTGTGCTTTGCTGGACCGCTGGGAACAGCCCGGCGACCATTTGTTGCAAAGCACCCAAGGCCCCCTGCATGTGGCGGTGAAGCCGATGACCAGCGAGGCGGCACCGGGCGGCCGCCTGGTGCTGGTGCACGACATGAGCTTTATCACCCGCCGCAGCGAGGAAACCAAGCGCTACGTCTTTTATTTCTTCATGGCGCTGGCGGCCGCAGTCTCGCTCATCACGGTGATCATTGCCCAGCTTTCGTGGCGCGGCTGGATGGCCGGCATGCGCTCCCTGTTGCGCGGCGAAGGTCTGTTGCGCCAGCCTGAGTTCGACACCCAACCCGACCTGCCCGGGTTCAAGCCCATTGCCCGTGATCTGCAGCGACTGGTGCGCGAACTGGAGGCCGAGACGCGCACGCGCGACGAGAGCCAGGTCACCTGGACGCCGGAGGCCTTGCGCACCATCCTGCACAGCGAACTCAGTGGCGAAGACGTGATCGTTGTGTCGAATCGCGAACCTTACATCCACCAGCGCCGCGGCGAACGCATCGAGGTGACGCGACCGGCCAGCGGGCTGGTCACTGCGCTGGAGCCCATCATGCGCGCCTGCTCGGGTACCTGGATCGCCCACGGCAGCGGCTCGGCCGACCGCGAGGTGGTCGACAAGAACGACCGCGTCGGCGTGCCGCCGGAAAAGCCCGCCTACCAGCTGCGCCGCGTCTGGCTCAGCCCCGAGGAGGAAGCCGGCTACTACTACGGCTTCGCCAACGAGGGACTGTGGCCCTTGTGCCATATTGCCCATGTGCGGCCGACCTTCCGATCGAGCGACTGGGCCCAGTACGTGGCAGCCAACCGCAAGTTCGCCAGGGCGGTGGTAAGCGAGGCCAAGACCAAGGACCCCATCGTTCTGGTGCAGGACTACCACTTGGCGCTGTTGCCGAAGATGATCCGCGAGGAATTGCCGGATGCCACCATCATCACCTTCTGGCACATCCCCTGGCCCAACCCCGAATCCTTTGCGATCTGCCCCTGGCGCGAAGAGGTATTGGCCGGGCTTCTGGGCAGCAGCATTCTGGGCTTTCATACCCAGTTTCACTGCAACAACTTTGTCGATACGGTGGACCGGTTTCTGGAAGCGCGGGTGGACCGGGAGTCCTTCAACGTATCCTTCGGGGCGAAGCTCACCGCCGTGCGCCGTTACCCGATTTCGATTGCCTGGCCGCCGGAGGCGGAAATGCTGCAAAAGAGTGTGCCGGACTGTCGCAACGCCATCCGTCAACTGAACGACTTGCCGCCCGAACACAAGCTGGGCGTCGGCGTCGACCGCCTGGACTACACCAAGGGCATTGTGGAACGCCTGCGCGCCATTGAGCGTCTGCTGGAGCTCAACCCGGACTGGATCGGCCGCTTCACTTTTGTCCAGATCGCCGCTCCGACGCGCTCGGGCATCGACGAATACCAGCATCACGAGGCGCAGGTACGAACTATGGCCGCGCGCATCAACGCCCGCTTTGCGCGCCAGGGGCCACCGCCCATCGTGCTCAAGATCGAACATCACGAGCCGCGCGCGGTGTATGAATATTTTCGCGCCGCCGACCTGTGCTTCGTCAGCAGCCTGCACGACGGCATGAACCTGGTGGCCAAGGAATTTGTCGCTGCCCGTGACGACGAGCGTGGCGTGCTGATCCTCTCCGAGTTCACCGGCGCCGCGCGGGAATTGCCGGAAGCGCTGATCGTCAATCCCTACGATGCCGACCAGTGCGCCGCCGCCCTGCACATGGCCTTGACCATGCCGGCCACCGAACAGCGCGACCGCATGCGCTTGATGCGCGGCCTGGTGGCCGAGTTCAACGTCTTTCGCTGGGCCGGGCGCATGCTGCTGGATGCCGCCGCCATGCGTCGGCGGGGTCGACTGACCGACAAACGAGATACCTCGACCTTATGAAGAGGAAGATTTCGCGTTCCCCCTTGCCGCCCCCGGCCAGCTTGGGATGGGCCTATTTTCTTGATGTCGACGGCACCTTGATCCACATCGCGGATACGCCGCAGGCGGTCCTGGTGGACCGGACCCTGCTCGATCTGATTGCAGGTCTGCATCGCGCCAGCGGCGGCGCTGTCGCGTTGGTCAGCGGACGCATGATCTCCGATCTACAGGAACTGATTGGAATGCCACAGTTGCCGCTGGCGGGACTGCACGGCCTGGAGCGGCGCGATAGCGCCGGGCGGCTGTGGATTCACGCTACAGAACCGACGACCAAAAGCGCCATCAAGGAGGCTCTGGCACCGGTTCTGGCGCGCCACCCGGGCCTGTTGCTGGAAGACAAGGGTCTGACGCTGGCGCTGCACTATCGACTGGCCCCCAAGCTGGCGGCTTACGTGCATCAGTTGATGGACCGTTTGCTTAAGTCGCAGGGGCAAGGCCTGGAACTGCAGCGCGGCAAGCGCGTGGTGGAGATCAAGCCGGCCGGTATCGACAAGGGTACGGCGGTGGCCGAATACCTGATGGAGTCGCCCTTCAAGGGGCGCCGTCCCGTTTTCATCGGCGACGACCTCAACGACGAGCACGCATTCGCCGAGGTCAACCGGCTGGACGGGGTTTCGATCAAGGTCGGCAAGGGGGTGAGCTGCGCGCGCTTTCGCCTGCCCGACGTTATCGCAGTACACCGCTGGTTGGGTGAAGCCCTGAAAGGCAGCCTATGAAAACGCTTGATCTGGCCCTGATCGGCAATTGCACCGTCGGTGCCTTGGTCGATGCGAAGGCCAATATCACTTGGGCCTGTTTTCCCCGTTTTGATGGCGACCCGGTGTTCTGCGCCCTGCTCAGGGACGCCGACGACTACGGATTCTTCTCGATTGATTTACTCGATTGCGAACGGACCGAGCAAGCGTATCTGGAAAACACGGCCATTCTGGTCACGCGCCTTTACGACCGTCAGGGCGGCGCCGTCGAGGTGACTGACTTTGCGCCACGTTTTGGGCAACATGGGCGCCGGTTTCGTCCCATGATGTTGGTGCGTCGCATCCAGCGACTGGCCGGAAGCCCACGGATAACACTGCGTTTGCGTCCGGCCTGCGGCGACGGCGCAAGTCGTCCCGCGCTGACCTGGGGCAGCAACCATATCCGCTACGTGGCGCCTGCGCTCACGCTCCGGTTGACCACCGATGCCTCACTCACCGCGATCATGCAGGAAACGTCGTTCTTCCTGGAGGACACAGTCACGCTGCTGCTGGGTGCGGACGAGACCGTCAACGAAGCGGTTGGCGAAGTCGGGCGCCGCTTTCTGGAAGAAACCACGCAGTACTGGCGCGAATGGGTACGCCATCTGGGCATTCCATTTGAGTGGCAGACGGCAGTGATCCGCGCCGCGATTACGCTCAAGCTCAATGCCTTTGACGACACCGGTGCCATCATCGCCGCCATGACCACTTCCATCCCCGAGGCGGCTGGCAGTAGCCGCAACTGGGACTACCGTTTCTGCTGGTTGCGCGACAGTTATTTTGTGGTCAATGCCTTGAATCGGCTCGGTGCCACGCGAACCATGGAACGCTACCTTGGCTACATCGTCAACATTGCCGCAAAGGCCGAGGGGGGGCCGCTACAGCCGGTTTACGGCATTGATGGTCGTGCTGAACTGGACGAACGCGAAGTAGCGGCGCTGGCGGGTTATCGTGGCATGGGGCCGGTGCGCATGGGCAACCTGGCCTATCGCCAGGTACAGCACGACGTCTATGGCTCCGCGATTCTCGCCGCCATGCACATTTTCTTCGACCACCGTCTGACGCGGCGTGGCGACGAAGCCTTGTTCCGCCGCCTCGAACCTCTGGGCGAACAAGCCAGACGTTGCCATGACCAACCGGATGCGGGCCTGTGGGAATTGCGCGGCAGCGCGCATGTGCACACCTTCTCCGCCGTGATGTGCTGGGTGGCTTGCGACCGCCTGGCCCGCATCGCGACGCAACTGGGGCTGGCCGAGCGTGCCAGTTACTGGCAGGAACAGTCGCGCCAGATTCATGAAACCATCAGCCGACGCGCCTGGAACGAAAAGCGTGGCGCCTTCGTTGCGACTTTCGAGGGCGAAGCCATGGATGCGAGCCTGTTGCTGCTGGCCGAGCTTGGTTTCCTGGATGCCGGCGACCCGCGCTTTGCCGCTACCGTTGGTGCGGTGGAAAGGGATTTGCGCCGAGGGGATTTCATTTTCCGCTATGTGGAGAAGGACGACTTCGGCGAACCCGAGAATGCTTTTATCGTCTGCACTTTCTGGTACGTCAATGCCCTAGCCACACTGGATCGTCGTGCCGAGGCGCGTGCGCTTTTTGAAAAATTGTTGGCCTGCCGCAACCCGCATGGCTTGCTGGCGGAACACATCGATTTGCGCAGTGGCGAACAATGGGGCAACTTCGTGCAGACCTACAGCATGGTCGGTTTGATCAACGCCGCCATCCGACTGTCGATCCGCTGGGATCAGGCTTTCTGACACCTTTGAAGGCCATGGTTCAGCGATTGCCTTGATCTGCCGCAATCGGTTCGTATGGTGAAGGTGTCCGATGGCCCAGGTTCGGCATGAAATTGTGGTTACCATTGGCGCAGGAGATGGGCCGGATGGTTAACGCAACTGCCAGCGACAAAGGTGATTTCAAGTTATTGCGGTATTTCACTACCGCCAGTCTGGTCGCGTTCTTGGTGGTTGCGATCCTGCTGGGCTACGTTTTTCGCAAACTGGCCATCGACGGGCTGTTGAGCGGCTACGAAAACCAGCACGTCAACCACGCCAAGATGATCGCCAACGAAATGTGGGACCGGGACTTCGTGCCGCTGCTGGCGGCGTCCGCTGGCAAGTCGGCCGTCGAGCTTCAGACCGAGCCGCAAACCCTCGTTGTGCACAGCAAGGTGCTGCGGCTGTTGAGTGGTACCAAGGTCTTCAAGATCAAGGTCTATGACCTGAAGGGCCTGACCATCTACTCGACCGAACTTAAGCAGATCGGGGAGGACAAAAGCAACAATGCCGGTGTGATGGACGGCTTGCGCGGCGTCAGCGGGTCCGAGTTGGTGCACCAGGACACTTTCAGCGCGTTCGAGGGCGAGGTGCAAAACCGCGATCTGGTGGAGACTTATGTGCCGCGCTACGACCCGGTCAGCGGCAAGGTCAGCGGCGTGTTCGAGATCTACGGCGATGCCACCCTCCTGGTGGCCGAAATCGACCAGCGCCAGTGGCTGGTCGTCGGCGCCGTGATCGGACTGCTGGCCCTGCTGTACCTGGCGCTGTCGGTGATTGTGAAAAGGGCGCAGGATCATATCGATGAGCAGAACCGGGAGCGCGAAAAAGCCCAGCAAGCCCTGGGTTTGAGCGAGGAGCGCTGGAAGTTCGCCCTGGAAGGTGCCGGCGATGGGGTCTGGGACCGCAACCTGCAAACTGGCGAGGTGGTGTTTTCGAAACGCTACAAGGAAATTTATGGCTTTGCCGAGGGTGAGCTGGAGGCGCGCAACGAGTCGTGGGACGCACGCGTTCACCCGGATGACCTGGCCCGGGTAGAGGCCGACCGCGCAGCCTATTTCAGGGGAGAAAAGCCAAGTTACGTGAATGAACGGCGCATGCAGTGCCGGGACGGTAGCTGGAAATGGATACTTTCGCGTGGCATGGTGGTGGCGCGCGATGCCGCCGGAAAACCCTTGCGCATGATAGGCACTCACACCGACATTTCGGAGCGCAAGGCGCTGGAAGAGCGTCTGCAGCAACTGGCCCACTTCGACGTGCTGACCGGGCTGTCCAACCGCGCCCTGTTTTCCGACCGTCTGCGCCAGGGCCTGGCCAAGGCCAGGCGCGACAAGAAACGCATGGGGCTGCTGATGATAGACCTCGATGAATTCAAGCCCGTCAATGACAAGTATGGTCACCAGGTGGGTGACTTGTTGCTGAAGGAAGTGGCCAGACGCATGCAGCAATGCGTGCGGCGTGAAACCGACACGGTTGCGCGTCTGGGCGGAGATGAATTTGTCGTGATCCTGTCGGGCATTGAAAAAGCGCGGGATGCGCTGGAGGTGGCCGAAAAAATCCGGCAACGGCTGAATCAAACTTTTGACATAGAAGGGCGCCAACTCAAAATCTCGTCGTGCACCGGTGTGGCAGTATTCCCCGAGCATGGTGCCGACGAGACCCTGCTACTCAAGAGCGCCGATGCGGCGATGTACCGTGCCAAGGAAAATGGCCGCAACCGGGTGGAACTGGCGCCCGACGCAGAAACCCGCGTCTAGCCAGACCCTCACTTCTTGGCCTTGTCCATCGACTCCTGCATCGCTTTCATCGGATCGTCATCGCTTTGTTGGTCGTTGGCGGGCGGGGCGGCTTCACCCATGGTCGGATCGGACGCCGGCGCCGCGGGTGCTTCCGCCGGGGCCTCCAACACCACCTTGTTCAGATCGACTTTCTCGGTCCTGTCGAGACCGCTGGAAACGATGCCGGGGAAGGCAATGATCATGGCCACCATGATGATCTGGATCAGCACAAACGGCACGGCACCCCAGTAGATCTGCATGGTGGTCACCGGCTGGATCAATTTCTTGGTCAACTTGTCGGTGTATTCCCGGCTCGGCGCCACGCTGCGCAGATAGAACAGGGCAAAACCGAACGGCGGGTGCATGAAGGAGGTCTGCATGTTCACGCCCAGCAGCACGCCAAACCAGATCAAGTCGATGCCGATCTTTTCCGCCACCGGCGCCAGCAGGGGCACCACGATGAAGGAGAGTTCAAAGAAGTCCAGGAAAAACGCCAGGAAAAATATCAGCAAGTTGACCACGATCAGGAAGCCGACCTGCCCGCCGGGGACGGAAGTCAAAAGATGCTCCACCCATTTGGAGCCGTCGACCCCTTGAAACACCAGGCTGAAGACGGTGGAGCCGACCAGAATAAAGACCACGAAGCTCGACAGCTTGGTGGTGGAGGTGAGGGCTTGTTTGAGCAGTTTCATGCTCAGGCGGCCGCGGCTCATGGCCATGATCAAGGCACCCATGGCGCCCATGGCACCGCCCTCGGTCGGCGTCGCGACGCCCAGGAAAATGGTGCCCAGCACCAGAAAGATCAGCAGCAGCGGCGGAATCAGCACAAAAGTGACGCGCTCGGCCATGCGCGACAGCAATCCCAGGCGCGTCACCTTGTTGAGCAAGGCGATGACAAAAGCCAGTATCACGCCGGCGCACAGCGATACCACGATGGTTTCGTCGGTGGCCACGGTCAGCACCGTTTCGCCGGTCAGCCAACTGGTGACCTTGGCGTAGTTCTGTCCCAGGTAGATCGCCAGGGCGCTGGACACGATGGTCAGCAGCAGCAGCGAGCGCAGGCCGCTTTTGCCATTGTCTTCGCGGATCGTGCGCGCCTCGATCGGCAAGGCCGGCACCCAGGTCGGGCGAATAAAGGTGAGGAGCACCACGTAACCGACGTACAGGCCGGTCAGGGCAAAGCCGGGAATGAAGGCGCCCTTGTACATCTCGCCGACGCTGCGGCCCAGTTGGTCCGCCAGAATGATCAGCACCAGCGATGGCGGAATGATCTGGGCCAGCGTGCCGGAGGCCGCAATCACCCCCGAGGCGACGCGGCGGTCGTAACCGTAACGCAGCATGATGGGCAGCGAGATCAAGCCCATCGAAATCACCGAGGCCGCCACCACACCGGTGGTCGCCGCCAGCAGGGCGCCGACAAAAATGACGGCAAAAGCCAGGCCACCGCGCAGCGGTCCGAACAACTGGCCGATGGTGTCGAGCAAATCCTCGGCCATGCCGCTGCGCTCCAGTATCAAGCCCATCAGCGTGAAGAAGGGAATCGCCAGCAAGGTGTCGTTCTTCATGATGCCGAAGATGCGCAGCGGCAGCGCCTGCAGCAGCGCTTCGGGCAGGACCCCCAGCTCGACACCGACAAAGCCGAAGAACAGGCCGCAGGCGCCCAGGCTGAAGGCCACCGGAAAGCCCAGCAGCAGAAAAATAATTAGCCCCCCGAACATGATGGGGGCGATGTTGGCAGTGAGAAATTCCATGGGTGACTCCGGGATCAAGCCGCGTTGGCTTTGGCGGCTTTTTCTTCGGCCAGCTTTTGAATCGCTTCGGCCAGCTCTTCTTCGGCGGTTTTTTCGACCTTTTTGTGCGTTGGGTCTTCAATCAGCCCTTGCAGAAAAGCCACGCGCTTGATCAGCTCCGAGATACCTTGCAACAGCAGCAGGGCAAAGCCCAGCGGCATCATGGCGTACACCGGCCACAGGATCAGACCACCGGCGTTGGACGACACCTCGCCGGATTGATAGCCCTTGAGGAAGAACGGAATGCTGAACCACAGGACGGCGGCACAGAACGGCAACAGGAAAAAAGTGAAACCGAAAACGTCGATCCAGGTTTGCGCCCGCTTGGACCAGCGGCTGTAGATGACGTCGATCTTGACGTGCTCGCCGTTCAGCAGCGTATAGGCCGCGGCCAGCAGGAATGAAGCGGCAAACAGGTACCACTGCACTTCCAGATAGGCGTTGGAGCTGACGTTGAAGACCTTGCGCACGGCGGCGTTGACGGCGCTGATGACGGTGGACGCCAAAATCAGCCAGATCACATGTTTGCCGATCTGGCTGTTGAGCCAATCGACGGCTTTCGAGATTTTTAGAAGCGCCTGCATGGAGTCTCCATCATTAGAAAAATTGCAAATCAGCCAGTTACCGTGAGCCGTAAAAATTCGCCGCGGTTCAACTTTTGCCAACACGAGAGCGTAACGTGTTGTGACCCGGAAAAACGTGAAGCGCCGGTATTTTAAGGGCTAGGGTAAACACTGATGGCGCTTGCCACCCGGTCGGCAAGCTCGACCACGGAGGGTCCGTTGCCGCGTGAATTTTTCCAGGCCTAATTGCAAAGAATGATGCGGCTGCTGCCTGGTGCCGTGGGCGTGACCGTGGGGCTAGGTGGTGCCGGCGCCTGCGCTGTCGCTGTGTGTTTGCCCTGGTTCTGGGCCAGCATCGCAACCGCCAGTGCTTTCATTTGCTGGGCAATCAGCAGCTTGCGCTGCGCCTCCGCCGCGACCATCACATCCTGGTAGTTCATGCCGGCATTCATCATTGCCATGCGCTTGACGGCCTCTGTCTCGATCTGCAAGGGCGTCAGGTTTGCCGGTGGCTCCTTGGCAATCGCTTCGAGCAGCATTTGGTAGTGCTGGTCCGGAGAAAGATGTTCCCACAGGTATTGCACCAGTTGCTGGTGCTTGAGTTGCTGGTAGATCTGCGTCGCCGCCGCCGGGTCGTTCGGCGCACGCAACGCCGCCTGGGTTTTGAGGTCCGCATCCAGCTTGGCCTCGGCATCGGCCACCTGCTGGTAGCTCATGCCTGATTTCAGCATCTCGATGCGTTTGTTGATCTCCATGTCCCAGTCGGCGTCGATCCGGGTCTTGCCAAGTTGCGCGTTGGGCAGCAGATCGTGCAACAGCAGCTTGTACTGCGCGCTGGGGCCGCCGGTTGCCGGAGGGACGTTGCTATTCAGGCTGAGGTCGTAACCCAGTATCTGGTTGCGCTTGAGTTGCAGCAGAATCTGCGCTTGCGCTGCTGCATCCCCCGGCGGCGCGCGCTTGATCGCCTCGGCCTGTAGCGCGGCGTCGGCCTGGTCCAGATCGGCCAGCGTCTTGCCCTGGTTGAGCAACGCCAGGCGGCGGGACTGTTCGTCAACCTGTTCCGAAGAGCTCAGTCCGGTATGCCAAGAACCCGGAGCCAGGATCGGCGGCGGAATTTTCCCGAAACGGCCCACTGGCTGACTGCCGTCCCCACGCAATAGAGCCTCCTGCTGATACTCTGTTTGCAGTGCCTTGCTGACTTGGGTAGTGGACGCCTGTTCATAACGCATGCCCGAATTCATCAGCGCCATGCGCTTGACCGCCTCAGCTTCCATTTGCAACGGGGTCAGCTTGCCACCCGATTCACTCTGCACCGCCTCAAGCAGCATCTGATAATGCTCGCTGGGCGGGGTTTGCTGCCAGCGATCCTGCACCAGTTGCTCATGCTTGAGTTGCTGGTAGATCTGTAGCGCCGCCGCCGGGTCGCTCGGCGCACGCAACGCCGCCTGGGTCTTGAGGTCCGCATCCAGCTTGGCTTCGGCGTCGGCCACCTGCTGGTAGCTCATACCCGATTTCAGCATCTCGATCCGTTTGTTGATCTCCATGTCCCAGTCGGCGTCGATCCGGGTCTTGCCAAGCTGCGCGTTGGGCAGCAGATCGTGCAACAGCAGCTTGTACTGCGCGCTGGGGCCGCCGGTTGCCGGAGGGACGTTGCTATTCAGGCTGAGGTCGTAACCCAGTATCTGGTTGCGCTTGAGTTGCAGCAGAATCTGCGCCTGCGCCGCTTCATCCCCCGGCGGCGCGCGCTTGATCGCCTCGGCCTGTAGCGCGGCGTCGGCCTGGTCCAGATCGGCCAGCGTCTTGCCCTGGTTGAGCAACGCCAGGCGGCGGGACTGTTCGTCAACCTGTTCCGAAGAGCTCAGTCCGGTATGCCAAGAACCCGGAGCCAGGATCGGCGGCGGAATTTTCCCGAAACGGCCCACTGGCTGACTGCCGTCCCCACGCAATAGAGCCTCCTGCTGATACTCTGTTTGCAGTGCCTTGCTGACTTGGGTAGTGGACGCCTGTTCATAACGCATGCCCGAATTCATCAGCGCCATGCGCTTGACCGCCTCAGCTTCCATTTGCAACGGGGTCAGCTTGCCACCCGATTCACTCTGCACCGCCTCAAGCAGCATCTGATAATGCTCGCTGGGCGGGGTTTGCTGCCAGCGATCCTGCACCAGTTGCTCATGCTTGAGTTGCTGGTAAAGCTGCGTCGCCGCCGCCGGGTCGCTCGGCGCACGCAACGCCGCCTGGGTCTTGAGGTCCGCATCCAGCTTGGCTTCGGCGTCGGCCACCTGCTGGTAGCTCATACCCGATTTCAGCATCTCGATCCGTTTGTTGATCTCCATGTCCCAGTCGGCGTCGATCCGGGTCTTGCCAAGCTGCGCGTTGGGCAGCAGATCGTGCAACAGCAACCTGTACTGCGCGCCAGGCCCCCCGGTTGCCGCGCTACCGCTTACGCCGAACTGGTAATCCAGAATCCGGTTGCGCTTGAGTTGCAGCAGCATCTGCGTTTGTGCCGCCGCATCCCCCGGCGGCGCGCGCTTGACCGCCTCGGCCTGTAGCGCGGCGTCCGCCCGGTCCAGATCGACCAGCGTCATGCCCTGCTTCAGTTGCGCCGTGCGGCGCGCCTGTTCGTCTGTCTTCTCTGCCGGCGTCAGTCCGTTGGCCCAGGGGCCGGAAGCCAGGACCTTGCCAAACCCGCTGGCCCCCTGACTGCCGTCCCCGCGCGCCGCCGCCTCGCGCTGATACTCGGCCTGCTGCGCCGCCGTCGTCTGGCCGGTTTGTCCTGTTGTTGCGCTAGGCGTACCTGCCGCGCTGGCTGGGGCTTGCGCCAGTGCCGGGCTAGGAATGACGCCCAGCGACGCGCCCAGGCAGGCCAGCAGGCCACCCACCGTCAGTGCCGCACCACGCTGCTTGCGAAGACGTCGCTCAGAGTTTGTCATGGTTCATTTCCTTCAACTGGTTGACCGCCCATTCCTCGATGGCCATCACATGGCAGGCCGCTTTGTGGCGCAGATTGGTCGGTAGTGGCATAGCGTGACGTAGGCAATAGTCCCGGATGCTCGGATCGGGATCGAGAATGCTGTTTGCAAACAGCCCCAGGTTCAGCGCCCTGGCCTCGGCCTTGCCCGCGCCGGCGGTCCCGACCCCGGCCAAGGTCTGCCTGAAAAGCTGTTCGATGCGGTAATGCAGTCTGGCATAGATGCCATAGCCTTCGAGGGAAGGCAGTGCATCCTGCCCCTCCAAGTAAGCCGCGACAGTGCCATCCAGCCCCCACTGGGCGGCGCTGTGCGGCACCGGGTCGAGTACCGAGAACCACTCGCGCTGGTCCGTCACGTTTCGCACCAGGGGGTACATGCGGCACACCAGCGGGCGGCCGCCATGAACCGCGCAGCCTTCGTCCGTCAGGAACTTGCAGGCGCCGTCCTTGCGCCGCCGCAAGTGCTGGCCGCCGTCGAGGTGCCGCGCTATGACCTCGGTGGTGCTTATTCCAAGCTTGTCCGCCAGCCGCAGCAGGTCGAACGGCGTCACCGCAATCCGGTAATGCCGGCAGCAGCGCGTGCAACGCTTGCAGGTGTAGGAAAAGGACGCGTCCTGCTGTAGTTGCAACTGGGCGAAATATGCGTGGCCCACGGCAGTGGGGGCAGACACCGGGCGAGTGGATGTGAAGGCGACTTGCTTCATGGCTTCAAGGCCGGCAGATATCGACCAGCTCTTTCGGCCCGGAACCGGTTGGCGCAGGCCCGGCGGCGACGATGCCGTTCAGCGCCAGCAGGGCGCCGGCGTCGGGGAGCTGCACTTCGTACAGGTTGCTGATCGGGTCACTCGCTGGCGGCGCCGGCAGCGCCGCCAAAGCCGCCAACAAGGGCCCGGTCGGCGGGCCATTGCGGGTGGCGAGGCTGGCGTTAAGCACGCCGTTGGCCAGGTTGTTGGCGGTTGGAAAGAGTGCTAGCGCGGGCTTCAGGATTTCGATCCGGTCGGGCAGATAACTCTCCTTGTAGCCGGCTGGCAAGGAGCTGGTCGCGAAGCTGCCGGTCTTGCTCGCATAGCTGATCGGCGTCAGCACCTTGTCGTCGGACACGAACTGCGCGCCCGTCACGAGCTTCAGGATGCCATCCAGGCTGGCCGTGCCAGCCAGCGTGACTTTGCCGTAATTGCTGCTGCTGCGCGCCTCGAATTCAAGCGTGGCACCGGTCGCGTTGCTGAACCCGCCATTGAAGGTGGTGATGCCGCTGCTGGCGGCTAGCGTCCCGCGGTTGACCACCGGCCGATCAATCGTCAGCGCACTGCTCGGATTGAGCGTCAGCGCCCCGGTCGTATCGTTGATCAGCTTGCCGGTTCCCGTCAGCGCACCGCCGCTGATGGTCGAGGCGCGGCTCAGGCTCAGGTCGCCGTTGCCCCGCACTTCGCCGCCGTACAGCACCAGCGATCCAATGCCGGCATTGGTGTTGACGCTCAGGATCGGATTGGCATAGCTACTTCCTCTGCGCAGCGTGACGCCGTCCGCGGCGTTGGAGGTGGCGGCGTTGATGGAGACCGACGATTTATCGTCCAACTGGATGCTGCCGGCAATCCGGCCGCCCGCCGCATTCAGCGAGGCGCCGGTGCCGCCATTGAGTTCCAGCACCCCCAGCGTCGAGTTGGTCGTGCCCACCGTCAGGGAACCGTAGTTGTACAGGCTCAGCCTGCTGCCGGTCAGGGTAGAGCCGGCCTGCGCGTCTATCGACGAATCCCGGATGTAGGCACCCCGCGAATTGACCGTCCCGCCCGCCAGGTTGTGCAGCGTCATGGAACGGATCGACTGGTTTGTGTCGCTGCCGCCGCTCAATTCCACCGTGCCGGTGTTGTCGATCAAGCCGAGGAAATTGGCTATCGACATGGTGCCGGCATTCTGCACAGTGGCCGAGAAATAGAGGGGAGAGTCGAACCCTGGCAGGCTGACGGTCGCGCCGGCGGCGTTGCTCAGGCCACCCCTGAGCGTGACGCTGGCGGCCGGACTGGTGCCGCTCCGCGCCCAATCCAGAGCCCCGAGGTTCAGCACCGGCCGATCAATCGTCAGCGCACTGATTGGGTTGAGCGTCAGCGTGCCGGTTGCCGCATTGATCAGCTTGCCGGTTCCCGTCAGTGTTCCGCCGCTGATGGTCGAGGCGCGGCTCAGGCTCAGGTCGCCGTTGCCCCGCACTTCGCCGCCGTACAGCACCAGCGATCCAATGCCGGCATTGGTGTTGACGCTCAGGATCGGATTGGCATAGCTACTTCCTCTGCGCAGCGTGACGCCGTCCGCGGCATTCGACGTCGCGGCGTTGATGGAGACCGACGATTTATCGTCCAACTGGATACTGCCGGCAATCCGGCCGCCCGCCGCATTCAGCGAGGCGCCGGTGCCGCCATTGAGTTCCAGCACCCCCAGCGTCGAGTTGGTCGTGCCCACCGTCAGGGAACCGTAGTTGTACAGGCTCAGCCTGCTGCCGGTCAGGGTAGAGCCGGCCTGCGCGTCTATCGACGAATCCCGGATGTAGGCACCCCGCGAATTGACCGTCCCGCCCGCCAGGTTGTGCAGCGTCATGGAACGGATCGACTGGTTTGTGTCGCTGCCGCCGCTCAATTCCACCGTGCCGGTGTTGTCGATCAAGCCGAGGAAATTGGCTATCGACATGGTGCCGGCATTCTGCACAGTGGCCGAGAAATAGAGGGGAGAGTCGAACCCTGGCAGGCTGACGGTCGCGCCGGCGGCGTTGCTCAGGCCACCCCTGAGCGTGACGCTGGCGGCCGGACTGGTGCCGCTCCGCGCCCAATCCAGAGCCCCGAGGTTCAGCACCGGCCGATCAATCGTCAGCGCACTGATTGGGTTGAGCGTCAGCGTGCCGGTTGCCGCATTGATCAGCTTGCCGGTTCCCGTCAGTGTTCCGCCGCTGATGGTCGAGGCGCGGCTCAGGCTCAGGTCGCCGTTGCCCCGCACTTCGCCGCCGTACAGCACCAGCGATCCAATGCCGGCATTGGTGTTGACGCTCAGGATCGGATTGGCATAGCTACTTCCTCTGCGCAGCGTGACGCCGTCCGCGGCATTCGACGTCGCGGCGTTGATGGAGACCGACGATTTATCGTCCAACTGGATACTGCCGGCAATCCGGCCGCCCGCCGCATTCAGCGAGGCGCCGGTGCCGCCATTGAGTTCCAGCACCCCCAGCGTCGAGTTGGTCGTGCCCACCGTCAGGGAACCGTAGTTGTACAGGCTCAGCCTGCTGCCGGTCAGGGTAGAGCCGGCCTGCGCGTCTATCGACGAATCCCGGATGTAGGCACCCCGCGAATTGACCGTCCCGCCCGCCAGGTTGTGCAGCGTCATGGAACGGATCGACTGGTTTGTGTCGCTGCCGCCGCTCAATTCCACCGTGCCGGTGTTGTCGATCAAGCCGAGGAAATTGGCTATCGACATGGTGCCGGCATTCTGCACAGTGGCCGAGAAATAGAGGGGAGAGTCGAACCCTGGCAGGCTGACGGTCGCGCCGGCGGCGTTGCTCAGGCCACCTCTGAGCGTGACGCTGGCGGCCGGACTGGTGCCGCTCCGCGCCCAATCCAGAGCCCCGAGGTTCAGCACCGGCCGATCAATCGTCAGCGCACTGCTGGGGTTCAAGGTCATAGCCGCACCCGCGGCATTGATCAGCCGGCCGCTACCGCTGAGCCCGATACCGATCAAGGTGTTGCCGCCGAACACCAGGTCATCGAGCGGATCGCCGAAGTTGCTGCTTACCGAAGTCAACGGTGAACTCAGGCTCACCGTCTGCGCCGAGGCGTCCGTCGACAGCGCTATGCGCTTGCTATCGATCGCGTTGGACTCCACCACGCTGATGTTGCCGGCCGCGCCGACCCCGTGGGAGACGAGGCGCAACGTCCCGCTGGCGTCGGTGGCTGTGCGCACCGGCGCACCGATGCCGATGCCGCCGGCCGCGTCAAGCGTCACATTGCGCGCCGTCACGCTGCCGTCACCCAGGATGTCACCGGCGCTGGCCACCAGCGTGGCGTTGCCGGCCGTCAGTGGCTGGGCCAGCCGCAGATTCCCGGCCGTATTGCTGATGGAGACGTTGCCGTTGTTGCTGATTCCGGCCAGGGTCAGCGCGACGCCATTGGTCAGAACGATATCGTCGCCGCCGCTGTTGCTGGCGCTGAAGCTGCGGATCCGGTTGCCGTCAGCGCTGAGTAGGGTGCCCATGGCGGACAGGGTGGACAACTGGTCGGTGACCAGCGGGCCGCTCTGCGTGATGACGCCCGTCGGGGCGCTCAGGCTGATGCTGCCGGCGCTCAGGCTGCCGACGTTGAGCTTGCCCTGCGCCTGCGTGAGCGCGGCGGCACCGCTGAGCACGATGCTGCCGCCGGTCTGGCCGAAGCTGTCGCTGACGTTGAGGCTGCCGCCCGTCAGGTTGCCGCCTTTTTGAAAATAGCCGGTGCTGCTCAGTTGGCCGCTGACATCCAGATTACCGCCGCTGAAGAAGATGTTTTGGCCGCTGCTCAGGGTTTGCAGGTGGGTGGTACCGGCGCCGGCGTTGTAGCTGACCGTGTATGTGCCACCGGGGATGGAAACGGCCAGCACATTGTTGCCGCTGGGCAGCGCATCCCAGTTGGCGGGGTCGCTCCACAGTCCATCGCCGCGGCCGATCCAGGTGGAGAGGGGCCGCTGGGTGATGTCCACCGTTCGGGTGCCGCCGCTGAGGGTGTAATTGCTGGCCAGTCCCTTGCTGCCGTTGCCCAGGGCCAGGCTGCCCACGGCGACCGGCTTGTTGGCTCCCACGTTGGGGTCGGCGATGCTGCCGACGCCGCTGAGGGTCAGGTTTTCGCCGCTCGCCAGGCCGCTGAGCTTGAAGACGCTGGCATCCACATTGACCGTGCCGTCGTAGACCCGGCTGCCGCTCAGGCTGATCGCGCCAAGCGTGGTCGCGCTCACAGTGGCCGGAGTGATGGTCAGCGTGCCGCTGGCATAGCTGATGTCGTAGCCTTGCTGGTTGGAGTAAAGCCCGCCCGGTGTGACCGTGTAAGAACCGGCGTTGCTGCCGGCGCCGCTGTAGCTGGCGGTGCCCAGGACCTTGCTCATGTCAGGGGTCGGCGAGTAGCTCACGCTGAGGCTGGGAAGGGTGCCGTCATAGACCTTGCTGCCGCTCTGGGTGCTAACGGTCAGCGGCGTCAGGAAATTGGCCAGCAGCGGGGCGCTGTTGCCCTCGTAGATGCGCCATGTCGTCCCTGCATTGGCGCTATTGGCAAGGCTCCAGCCGGCAAAGCTGGCGGCCTGCATCATCTGCGCGCTGCTCAGGCCGATGGCACCGGCGTTGCTGCCGGCCAGGGTGGTAGAGTCGTAGCCCACGCCAAACGATACCGCCGGCCCGGCCGTCGAGCTATTCCAATAGCTGTTGCTGACGCTACCCAATTTGTTCCAACCGACCACGCCACCGGTCTTGCTTTGTCCGTTGACCGAGGCTGTGCTGTAGCTGTTGCTGACGCTGCCCTGGTTTCTTCCGACCAGGCCGCCAATCGCCGAGCCGCGGGCACTGTCAACCGCACCCGTGGCGTAACTATCGCTGACGCTGCCGCCGGTTTGATTTTTCCCGATCAGACCGCCGATTTCCTGGCCGGAGGTAATGCTGTTCGCCCCGCTGGTCACGTTGCCGCTGGCATAGCTGGTGCTGAGCGTGCCGCCGTTGGCTCCGGCCAGGCCGCCAATTGAACCGCCCAGACCCGACACCACATTTCCGCTGGCGTAGCTGGTGGTGAGCGTGCCGCCGTTGGATCCCACCAGACCGCCGGCCCAGGCGCTGCCATAGGTGGTCGATCCGATGGTGACATCGCTGACGGTCACCGTGCCGCTGGCATGGCTGCCACTGATCGTTCCGCCGTTGATACCGACCAGGCCTCCGGTATAGCCGTTCAAGGTGCTGTTCACGTTGACCGCGGCATAGCTGTTGCGCACCGTTGCCGAATTGCTGCCAACCAGACCGCCAACAAAAAAGCTGTTTTGAATAACGGGGCCGAAGGTATTGGCGCTGCCCGTCCCGAAGCTGTTCACCGTGCCGGTGGCGTAACTGGCGCTCACGGTGCCGGCATTCGCCCCGGCCAGCGCGCCTACGTACTGCAAACCATTGATGTTGGCCCCGACCAGGCCCAGGTTGCTGACCGCGCCGCCGACCCCGACCGAACCAAACAAACCCACATAGCTGGCATAGGGTTGCTGGACGGTGAGGTTGCTGAGCGTGTGATTCAGGCCGTCGAGGCTGCCGCTAAATGCCGTGCTGGCATTACCAACTGGCAGCAGGCCAGCCCCGCCATTCCAGTTCGCCGTGCCTGTGGCATCGATGTTGTTGGCCAGCGTGTAGGACTTGCCCAGCATCCCGGCGCTGCCCATGCCTTGCACACCATAACTGTCGGCCAGCCGATACGGGTTGCCGACGCTGCCGTCACCGCCAAGGGCGCGGATGAAGGTGCCGCCGGCCATCCTGAAGTCGCTGGCGCTCAGGCTGGGCAGCGTGGCGGACACCTGATTCCAGGTACCGTCGTTGAGCGTCAGCGTGCCGGCGCTGACATTGCCGCCGATGTTCAAGTTGCCGCCCACGGCCGCCAGCGTCGCGGCGCCGCTGCCGACGTTCAGCGTGGCGCCGCTGGCCAGTGACAGCGTCGCCGTGCCGGCGTCCCGGTAGGCCGCGTTGGCTCCCGGGTCGCCGGCGGTGGCGCTGAAATTTCCGTTGTCAGTGCTGATGCTGGCATTGAGCAGGATGCTGCGCCCCGCTTGCAGCGTCAAGGCACCGCCGCTGCCCCCGGCGCTGCTGGTGATGGCGCTGTTGACGCTGATGTCGTTGTTGGCCTGCAGCGTCACCGCGGTGCCAGTGTTGGTGATGGCGGTCAAGGTGGCCGGGGTGAGGGTGACGTCGCCGCCGGCGTTGCTGGCGAAGGCGGCGGCGGAAGCCGCCGTCGCGCTGGTCGCACTCGAGCCCGAGGCCAGCATCACCCCGGGCACGCCACCGACATTGCCCTTGACGACGAAATTATTGTTGCCGAGCCGGGTGATGGCGCCGTTGGTGCCCAGCAAGCTGTTGCTGGCACTCACCGTGCCGGCAGTCCCCACGCTACCGTCGCCCCAGGTGGTGTCGCCGGCATTGGCCACCACGTAGTTGCCGTTACCGAGCGCGGTGACGCCGTAGTAACCGACATAGTTGTTGGTACGCACGCCCAGCAAGCTGTTGCTGGCGGACACCACGCCGCTGACGCCGGCGCTGGCGCTGCCCCAGCTGGCCGCGCCCCAGGAGCCGTTCCAGCCGGAACTCAGCACCACGTAGTTGCCGTTGCTGAGCAGGGTAATCGGGTACTTGCCATCGAGGCCGTAGCCGATACGGTCGCCGGACGAACTGCCGACCAGGCTGTTGGCCGCGCTGACGGTACCGCTGATGCCGGTGCTGCCGTTGGCCCAGGTCACCGCGCCGCGGGTGCCGTTCCAACTGGGGCTGTCAACCAGATAGTTGCCGTTGCCCAGGGCCACGACCCCTTTGTTGACGAAGCTGACCGGGTCATAGGCGCTGCCCAGCGTATCGCCCGCCGCACTGCCGACCAGGCTGTTGGCGGCGCTGACCGCTCCGCTGATCCCGCTGCTGCCGTTGCCCCAGGTGACCGCGCCGCTACCGCCATTCCAGAGGGTGCTCTTCACCACATAGTTGCCGTTGGTCAGCGCGGTGACGCCGCCGTTGCCGACGTGATCGTTGGCGTTGCTGCCCACCAGGCTGTTGCTGGCGCCCAGCACGCCGGTCACACCCGCAGTACCGCTGCCCCAGGTCACCGCGCCGCGGTAGCCGTTCCAGCGGTCGGTCTGCACCACGTAGTTGCCATTGCTGAGCTCGGTGACGTAGCCGTAGCCGGGCGTTGCATAGCCGACGCTGTCGTTGGCGTTGCCACCCACCAGGCTGTTGCCGGCGCTCACCACGCCGCTCACGCCGGCGCTGCCGCTGCCCCAGGTCACCGCACCGCGGTTGCCATTCCAGTTCCAGCTGTTGACCAGGTAGTTGCCGTTGCCGAGCGCGACGACACCCAGGTTGGTGCTGGCATTGCCGGTGCTGGCGCCGCCGACATAGTCATTGACGGTGCTGCCCACCAGGCTGTTGCTGGCGCTCACCAGGCCGGTCACTCCGGTGCTGCCGCTGCCCCAGGTGACAGCGCCCATGCGGGTCCCCCAACTGGGGCTCTTCACCACGTAGTTGTGGTTGGTGAGAACCGTGACGCCGCCGCTGCCGACCGAGTCCGAATTGGCGCCATTGGTGCTGCCGACCAGGCTGGTGCTGGCATTGACCTGCATCGCGCGCAGACTCGCCGAACCATCCAGCAAGGTCACGGCACCGCTGCGAGCCCAGCCTGTGAAGCCCCAGTTCGGGCTGACCAGCACAAACTTTCCGTTGCCCAGATCGACCACGCCGCCGCTGCCGATGGAATCGCTGGCGGCGCCCAGCATGCTGTTGCCGAGGCCGGTATCGACGATGGTTCCCGCCGGTCCCGCCACCAGGCCATCGCCTATGGTTCCGGCGATGCCCGAGTTGCCTAAGCCCAACGTTGCCGCGCCTCTGCCGCCGCCCCAGGCCGGATTGCTCACCACATAGTTGCCGTTGCTCAGCACGGTGACGGTCCGGTTGTAAGCGTCGCCGGCCGAACTGCCTACCAGGCTGTTGCTGGCTCCCACCGCGCCGGATAGGCCGGTAGTGCCGCTACCCCAGGTGACGGCACCCGTGCCAGCGCTCCAGTTCGGGCTGTTCACCAGATAGTTGCTGCTGCCCAGCAGCGTAACGCCGCCGACATAGGGGCCGCCGCTGCCGCTGCCGATGTTGTCGTTGGCCGCGCTGCCGACCAGGCTGTTGCCGGCGCCGACGGCGCCCCAGAGGCCGGTCAGCCCGCTGCCCCAGGTGACCGCGCCGCGAGCGCCGTTCCACTTGGGCGAGGTCACCAGGTAGTTGCCGTTGGCCAGTGCGGTGACGCCGTTGGCGCCGACCAGATCGCCGGCCGTGCTGCCGACCAGGCTGTTGCCGGCAGCGACCGCACCGGTCACGCCGCTGGTTCCGCTGCCCCAGGTGACGGCACCCAGGTTGCCGTTCCAGGCGCTGCTGGCAACCACGTAATTGTTGTTGCCGAGCACGGTCACGCCGGACGAGCCGGCAGTACCGTTGTAGCCGATGGCGTCGCCGACCGAGCTGCCGACCAGGCTGTTGGCGGCGCTCACCACGCCGCTGCTGCCGCTGGCGCCGTTGCCCCAGGTCACGGCGCCCCGGCCGCCGTTCCAGTACGAGCTGGCCACCACATAGTTGCCGTTGCCCAGCGCGCTGACGCCGTTGCCGCCGTTAATGGAGCCCAGGTTGTCGTTCGCCAGACTGCCCACCAGGCTGTTGGCGGCGCCGACCAGGCCGCTGACGCCGCTGCTGGCGCTGCCCCAGGTGACTGCGCCGACCGAGGCACCGGCGGCGTTATGCCAAGTGTTTGTGGTGATGACAAAGTTGCCGTTGCTGAGTTTGGTGATGCCGTTCAAACCCAGCCAGTCGTTGTTGCTGCCGCCGTACAAGGCGGAAATCAGCGCGCCGCTGGTACCGTTGTAGAGATAGACGGCGCCGCCGTTGTAAGCGCCAAACTGGTCCCAGTTGCTGGAGACCACGATATTGCCGTTGGCCAGTTCGACGATGCCGTTGGAGCCGTGCTGGTTGCCGGCGCTGGGGTGGGGATTGGCGAGATCGATGTAGCTGATGCCGGCGCCGGCCGCGGAGACCGTGATGTTCTTCGGGTCCAGCAGCAGCTTGCCGCCTTGGCCCTGGGGTGCGCCTGCATCGCCCTGACCGGAAAAAGTCAGCGCCTCCTTGCTCGACACCTCGATCCGTCCGCCATCGCCGCCGCTGGCGCCGCCTTTGGCAGTGGCCCGGCCATCGAAGCGGGTCTGGCGGTCCGACCAGACCACCACTTCGCCGCCGTTGCCCTTGTCGCTGGCGTCGGCGCGCAATTCGCTGCTGGCATTGACCTGCACCGTCGCCGCGTAGGCCAGCGGGCCGCTACCCTGCCAGCCGCCGCCGACGTGGATGCTGCCGCCTGCGTTGCTGCCGGAGGCATCCAGTTTGGCCGCGAACAGCTTGACGTCGCCGGCGCTGACGTCGATCTGGCCGCCGCTCTGGCCGGTCGCCGACAGGGTCGCCGAGGAGAAGACGTTGCCTTCGGCCGCGCTCAAGACCTTGATGGCGCCGCCGGCGCCGCTGCCGGCGTCGGCACGCAGCTCGGCGGATGCGGTCTGGACGATGCTGCCGCTGGCTTCGATGGCTACGCTACCGCCCGTCGTGCCGTTGGCGCTGAGGCGGCCGGTGTTGAGCACGTTGCTGGCGCGCAGCAGCACGCGGCCGCCTTCGCTGACCACGCTGTCGGCGCTGGCCTGGCCCTGGTTGATGACCAGCGCGCCTGCCATGCCGATGCGGCCGGAGTCGGCCAGTATTTTGCCCAGGTTGGTGACGTTGCCGGCCTGGCCGGTGATCTCGATAGCAACGCCGGGGCTGCCGGAGTCAAGCAGTTGGACCGTCTGCCCGGCGGCCAGCATCACTTCGCCGCTGGGAGCCTGGATGATGCCGCTGTTCTCGACGTTGGGGGCCACCAGGTAGACGCTGCCGCCGGTTGGGGTGGTGATCCGGCCCTGATTGACGACACTGCCGGCACCCGGCGTGGCCTGGAAATTGAGCTTGCCCGTCAGGAACTCCTGGTTGCTGAGGTTCAGGGTCGAGGCCACCAGGCCGGCAACGTCGATGCGTGCGCCTTGCCCGACCAGGATGCCGGCCGGGTTGACCAGGAAGACCCGGCCGTTCGATTGCAGCGTGCCCAGCAGTTGCGAGGGATCGGCACCGACGACGCGGTTGAGGACCGCGCTGCTGCTGGACTGCTGGAGGAAACGGGTGGTTTCGCCGGCCTGGATACCGAAGCTCTGCCAGTTGATGATGCTGTTGGGGCTGTTGCTGACAGTGAGGGCGTTGCCGCTTTGGCTGATGCTGGCGCTGCCGCTGACGACCGTGGCGCCGCTCGGGTTGGCCTGCGCGCCAACCGAGAAAATCGCCGCCAGTGCCAGCGCCAGTGGCTTGCGCGCCAGTCGAAGCGTTTGTCTACGAGACTTCATGTCTATCCCTTTTAGAAATTGAGCGCGACGCTCAGGTGTGCGCGGTGGTCCCCGGTCTTGCTGTTGGCGGCGCCGAGGGTGACGCGCCCCCAGTCGAGTCGCGCCGTCAGCTTGCGTCCCATGTCGTAGCGCACACCCAGGCCGCTGCTGGCCAGGGCCAGCGTTGCGTCGGCCTCGCCGGCAAGATATTCGTTCCAGCCGCGCGCGTAGTCGGCAAAGACCAGCAGTCGCAGCGAGCTGTCGCTGGCGCCCAGTGGCGGCGCCAGATCAGGCGTGTAGGCCTCGATGTTCACGGCATACCCTTTATCTCGCGCCGCCTCACGCTCCATGAAGCCGCGCACCGTATTGGCGCCCGACAAACCGAACTGTTCGCCGGCAATCAGTGCGTCATGGGTGTATTGGGATCGGGCTGCGATGCGCAGTCGCCAGTCCGGCGGCGTGAGATACAGCAAACTGCCATTCAACTGATAAACCGAGTAGCTGGCGCTGGCCCCACCGTCGCCCAGTGGACTGGGGCGCGAGGCGCTGAAATCGGCATCGCTGCCATGGCTGCCGCCCGGCAGGTTGCGGCTGGCGCTGGCGCTGAAGTCGGCCACCAGGGCGGACTGGCTCCATGCGCCGCTGTACGTCAGGCCAACCGGGTGCACGGTGGTATCTGCCGCGGCGGAGCCGCATCCGGCCGCGCCAAACTCGCCGACCGAGCAGCTGTTGGCATAGGCGCGGTAGTCGAGGCTGGTGGTGAGGCGCGCGCTGTAGTCGCCCGAGCGTGTGAAATAGTGGTTGTAGCGGGCGCCGTAGGTATGGCCTTTGCCGCTGAACGTCATCGGTCCGGCCACCGTGGTGGTGCTGCCGGCATTGACATCGGAATAGGAGGCGATGAAGTCCAGGCTGTCGCCCCATCGGTACAAGGGCAGGCGGTAGCTGGCGGAGATCTGCGTCACGTCCCGCATGTGACCGGGCGAGGTGCTGTAGCTGAGTGTGGCGGCGTGGTCGCGGTTGAACAGGTTGTTGTGTTGATAGACCAGGCCGCTGCGGTAACTGCCGGTGCTGTCGTTACCGGTGTTTTCCAGCGTCAGGGAGATCTTCAGGGGCGACTCGTCCTGCACCCTGACCCTGGCATCCATGCTGCCAATTTCTTCGCCCAGCGCCAGTGCCACATCCAGGCGGCGCGACGGGTTCTCGTTGGCCAGGCGGAGGTTTTCCGCCAGCGCTGTGGTGCTGGGTACCGCGCCGGGAACCAGGGCCGGCAGCGCAGCGAGGATGTTGGCCTGATCGTGATGCTGGTTGCCGCTGACACTGACGCTGCCGAGCTTGAACTCGATGGCCACCAGCGTGACCGTGCCGTCGGTGATGTCCTGCGGCGGCGTGACGACCCGCACCATGTTGTAGCCGGCCTCGCGATAGAGCTGTTCCAGCGCCTGACCCGCGTGCTGGATGTCGAGCCGGCTGCGGGACGCCCCGGCGTAAGGCGCCAGCACACTTTCGATCCGATCGGCCGCCAGCAAGGTGTTGCCCTGCACCCGGTAGCGCTCGACCTGGAACCTGATCTGCTGGTCGGCGTCACTGCCGGCGGCTGGCTGTGGCGGCGCGGCGGTCTGCGCGTTGGCGCCAGCCGGGATGGCTGTCAGTGCCAGACCCGCCAGCGTCAAATGGAGCAAGCCTGTTGTTTTGATCATAGGGATGAGTTAGAGAGGAAATACCGCGTTCGACGGGCTTTTTACGGCTCGCGGATACGCAAATGTAAGTATTGGGTCCCAGGCCTGTTTCTGTCCTTAAAATTTGCTAAATTTTCTAAAATGACCGCAAACTAAAATGCCTTTCAGCGCGGCTGCTGTCTGTGCTGTCGCCGTGGCCGCAAGGCGCGGCAAATACCATACCCGGGAGATGTTTTTGCCGCACCGTTACCGCTTCGAGAGCTTTGAAGTCTGCGCATCCGGGCGGCAGTTGTGGATACAAGGTCAGCCCGTGGCGCTGGGTTCGCGCGCGCTGGACGTGCTGCTGGCCCTGGCCCGGCATCCGCAGCAGACCGTGACCAAGGCCCAGTTGCTCAACCTGGTCTGGCCGGATTCGATGGTGGAGGAAAACAACCTGACGGTGCAGATTTCCAACCTGCGTAAATTGCTGGGTCCCAAGGCCATTGCCACCATCGCCGGGCGCGGCTATCGGCTCACTGCCGGCTTGCTTCGACCGACCGTGACAACGCCCGACAGCAGCCGGCCCCGCGTTGGCCCGGCGGTTGCGGGGCCACCCGTGCTGGCTCAGCCATCCAGCCAGCTGTTTGGTCGTGATGAGGACATCGCCGCACTGCATGAATTGTTGGACCGGCACCCCCTGGTCACGGTCATGGGGGCTGGCGGTATTGGCAAGACTTCGCTGGCGCAGGCCGTCGCCAGGCGGCGCCAACAGCCGCAGGCGCCGGCTGTGGCGTGGGTCGATTTGTCACAGCTGTCGAATCCGGCGCAACTGGCCGAGGCCATCGCCAACGCCTTGAATATCCATCTGGGAGCGGCACCGGACGCGATGAGCTCGTTGCTGATGGCGCTGTCGCCGCTGCGCCTGTTGATCGTTCTGGACAACGCGGAACATCTGGTCGAAGACGTGGCAAAAGCCGTCAAAGCGATTCTCGGCAGCGCGAAGAATGTGCGAATTCTGGTCACCAGCCAGCTGGCGTTGCGCCTGCCCGGGGAACAGCTGTACCGGGTCGGCCCCTTGGCGCTGCCCCGGGAACGGGTGTCGCCGGCACAGGCCAGCCGCCATGGCGCCGTGGCCTTGCTGGTGAATCGGGCCCAGACGGCACACCCGCAGTTTGTGCTGACGGAGGCGAATGTGGGCGGCGTGATCGAAATTTGCCGGCGGCTTGATGGCCTGCCGCTGGCCCTTGAACTGGCTGCGGTGCGCCTGCCCTTGCTGGGCGTGGAAGGCGTGCTGGAGCGTCTGCATGATCGCTTCAAACTGCTGGTCCGCAGTCAGCGCTTTGCGCCGGACCGCCAGCAGACCCTGCGCGCGGCACTGGACTGGAGCCATGAATTGCTGCCGCCTGAACAGCAAGTCGTCTTTCGACGCCTGGGCGTGTTCAGTGGTGGCTTCACGATGGGTTTGGCCGGCGCGGTGGCAGCGCAGGACGGCGACGATGAATGGGCGGTGATTGAACATCTGGACGCTTTGGTGGACCGGGCCCTGGTGGTGGTGGAGGGCGGCGACTTGCCACGCTATCACTTGCTGGAGACGCCCCGCGCCTACGCGCTGGAGCGGCTGGAACAGGCCGGCGAAGCCGACGCCATCCGGCAGCGCCATGCGCAGGCGCTGTGCGGTCTGTGCGAGGCCATCGCGCAGGACTTTATCGTCGAGTCCGACATTGTTTTTCTACAGCGCTATCAGCCGGAATTGGACAATTTCCGCTCCGCCCTCAACTGGTCGTTGGCGCATGACCCGGACGGCGCCGTCGCTTTAACCGGCGCCGTGGCCCGTATTCACAATTTTTTGTCCTCGGACTTGGAGGCATTGGAGTACATCGAGACCGCAGACCGCTTGGTGTCGGCCCAAACGCCGCCTTTGTTGGTGGCGCGACTGCGCGTCGGCCGCGCCTTCTTCTCGCGCTCTCAGCACCTGGCGACCGCGCTTGCCGGATTGCGTGAGGCGATCGCGCTATTTCGCGAGCTGAACCAGTCGGTGGAGTTCGCGCACGCCGTGGCAAATTTTTGCTATCGCTGTCATGCCCAGGACGTGGCCGATGTGGAACGGCTGTGTGTCGAGGCGAGACAGGTCTGCGCCGGCGATTGGCGTCCCAACGTACGCTTCACGCTGGTGTTTGCCGACTTCGCGCTGGCCATGCACCGTGGCCGCTTTGATGAAATGCATTGCCTGCTGGACGAATGCATGGCGCTGGCGGTCGCCGGTGGCTACGACGACTACGTCCAGTTGGTAACGTGGAATCAGGCCATGCTGGCCATTCGGTCGGGGGATTACGCCGAAGCGAAAGCCATGGGACGCGACATTGTCGAGCTTGCCAAACAGCGTCACGGCAATACATCTTGGATTCTGAACGGATGCGCCGTCATCATGCTGTCTTGCACCGGACTGGGCCGCTGGGGTGAGGCCCAAATTGCGGCGCGGCAGTTTGCCGCCATCGCGGTGCCCATGAACCGTTTTCACGAGTTCTCGGACGTCGTGGCTTTGTTGCTCGCTCAGGGTGGCGATGCCATGGGCGCCGGCCGCATGCTGGGTTATGCGGATGCGATGTGCGAGCGTCTGCAGGCCAAGCGTGTCGAGAATTTCCGGGCTCGAACGCTTGATCTGATTTCGCCTCAATTGGGGGCTAGCCGGCTGCAAACCCTGTTGACCCTTGGCCGCCGTTTGGGACCCGAGGAAATCAACCTGCTGGTGGGCTCGGTTTCCCTTGGCACGGGGGCGACTGAATGAGTCTGAACCGGTCCTGACCGGCAGACGCTGTACCGCAAGCTCAGCGATGGAGGTCCGGCGCCGCGTGGATTTTTTCCTGCCGGTAGTCCCACCACGGCAACACCCGGCGCATCGCCAACACTTCGCCGCTTTGCATGGCGGCATAGCCGGGAATGCTCTCCATGGCGCGCTGCCAGGCCGGCATTTTCAGGAGCTGCAACAGGGCCAGGATGGCGGGCTGCGCCAGCGCGGATTTGAGACACACCAGGTGGTAGCGCTCGTCGGCCAGCGGCACAAAGTCGAGCCCGGCGCGCTGCGCCGCCGCCTCTATTCCCAGGCCGGCATCGAACTGACCGGCCGCCACGGCGTTGGCCACGGCGGCGTGCGATGGTTCGGTATGTTCATAGCCTGTCATCGCCGTTGTCGCCAGCCCGGCCTGGCTGAGCAGCTCATCCAGTACCACCCGGGTGCCGGTGCCCAGTGCCCGATTGGCAAAGCGCGCGTGTTGGCGGGCCACGTCCAGCAGCGAATGCAGGCCCAAGGGGTTGCCCCTGGCCACCATCAAGCCCTGGGTACGCCGGGCAAAGCCGATGATCTTGTGCAGACCGGGTTGCAGCAGCGGTTTGTAGCTGCGCTCGGTCAGGCTGTGGCGCGCGCTGCCTTGCAGCGTATGAAAGCCGGCCATCACGCAGCGGCCTTCGTTCAGGGCGCGAATGGCGTCGACGCTGCCGGTGAAGCGAATGTCGATGTGAAGCTGGCTCTGACCCGCTTCGTGCGCCAGTTGCAGCGCATGTTCGCGCAGGGCGCTCAGGGCGTCGTCATGGCTGGCGTACAGCGTGACCACATGGACCGAATCGTCGAAGGCCTGGGCGTAGCTGCGTTCCAGTTCCGCGCGCAGGGCTTCAATCTGCGGCGCCAGCCGCGCTTGCGCCTGCCGTTCGGCCCACATCAGCTTGGCGCCGAATTCGGTCAAACGCGCCGACTGGCCTTTCTCCCACACCACCAGTTCATTGCCCAGCTCGTTTTCCCAGCGTTTGAGTTCACCCCAGACATGGCGGTAAGACAGGCCCAGCGCGCGGGCGCCGGCCGAGATCGAGCCTTCGCCGCTGACCGCCTGCAGCAAGTCGATCAGCGGGTTGCGCACCAGCGCCGGGCTGCTGTCGCGCGAGAGGGTGTAGTGGAACTGGAGCCTATGCACGGCGTTTCATATCGCTGGTAATTGGATTGGTGGCTACGATACTCCAAGTTGGGGACAGAGCTGCGCTGCGGTCTGTCCCGCAAGGTTACAAATGGTTGGGGACAGAGCTACGCTGCCGTCTGTCCCGCAAGTACAAATGGTTGGGGACAGAGCTACGCTACGCTGCGGTCTGTCCCGCAAATTTTGAGGATATGACTTCATTCACCGAAAGCGCGTCCACAGCGCTACAACTCATCTTCTCGTTTGACGCCGGCCTGCTGACCATCGTGGGCCGCTCCTTGTCGGTCAGCGCCACCGCCTGTGCCATTGCCTGCCTGCTGGGGCTCGTTGCTGGCGCCTGGTTGGGCGTGGCCCGCTTTACCGGGCGCGGCGTGCTGCTTACTTTGCTGAATACTTTTCTGGCGGTGCCCTCGGTGGTGGTGGGCCTGGTGGTGTACCTGCTTTTGTCACGCTCCGGGCCGCTGGGCTATCTGGGTTGGTTGTTCAGCTTCAAGGCCATGGTGCTGGCGCAGGCGCTGTTGGTGCTGCCGGTGGTCACGGCCTTGACGCGCCAGGCGGTGGAAGACGTTGAAACGGCCCATGGCGAGCAATTGCGCTCGCTCGGTGCCGGGCCCCTGATGCGCAGCCTGCTGCTGGCCTGGGACGAGCGTTATGCGCTGCTGACGGTGCTGATCGCCTCCTTTGGCCGCGCCATTTCCGAAGTCGGCGCGGTCATGATAGTGGGTGGCAACATTGACGGCTTTACCCGCGTCATGACCACGGCCATAGCGCTGGAAACCAGCAAGGGCGACTTGCCGCTGGCGCTGGGCCTGGGGCTGATATTGCTGAGCGTGGTGCTGCTGCTCAACGTGTTGATTGCGCTGCTGCGGCGCTGGCGCGAGCGCACCGAGGGTGGCGACAAGAGCCGTCAATTGGCGCTGCCGGTGCTGGAGGTTTCCGCGTGACAGCGGTCTTTCGGCTGGCGGCGGCGAGCGTGCATTTTGGCCGTCCGGCCAGCCCGGTGCGCGCGCTCTCGGAGGTCACGCTGGCCATCCAGCCCGGTGAGCGGGTGGCGCTGGTGGGGGCCAATGGCTGTGGCAAGAGCACCTTGTTGCGCCTGCTGCACGGCCTGGCGGCGCCGACCGCGGGGCAGGTGACGCGCGACCCGGCGGCACGCCAGGCCATGCTGTTTCAAAGACCTCATTTGATGCGCCTGACGGTGCAAGGCAATATTGCGCTGGGCCTGTGGCTGCGCGGGCGCTCCTGGACCGAGGCCAAGGCCCTGGCCCTGCGCGCGCTGGCCAGGGTTGGCCTGACCGAACTGGCGCTGCGCAATGCCCGCCAGCTCTCCGGTGGGCAACAGCAGCGCGTGGCAATGGCGCGCGCCTGGGCGCTGGACCCGCAGGTGCTGCTGCTCGATGAACCGACCGCCAGCCTGGACCCGCATGCCAAGCGCGAAGTGGAGGCGCTGATGGAAGAGTTTGCGGCTGCCGCTGCGGCCATGACGCTGGTGTTCGCCAGCCACAACCTGGGTCAGGTCAAGCGGCTGGCGAGCCGGGTGATTTACCTGGAGCACGGCCGCGTGCTGGCGGACTTGCCGGTGGCCGATTTTTTCAGCGGACCGTTATTGCAGCAGCAGTTTCCGGCCGCCCATTTGTTTGTCAAAGGAGAACTGGTATGAATTTTTTAAAGTCCATGAAGCCGCAGTCCCTGCTTCGGTCAGCGCTGGCAACGGCCATTTTTGTCGCCGCTGCGAGTGCGCAAGGGCAATCGATAGTGGTCGCATCGACCACTTCGACCGAACAGTCGGGCCTGTTTGCCTATCTGTTGCCGGAGTTCAAAAAGGCCAGCGGCATCGAGGTCAAAGTGGTGGCGCTAGGCACCGGGCAGGCCATCGACATGGGGCGCCGGGGAGATGCCGACGTGCTGTTTGTGCACGACCAGGCAGCCGAAGAAAAAGTGGTTGCCGAAGGTTTTGCCGTCAAGCGCTTCTCCGTCATGTACAACGACTTTGTGCTGATTGGTCCGGTCGCCGACCCGGCCAGAACCAAAGGCAATGACATCGTCGAGGCGCTCAGGAAGTTGGCCACCGGCAACGTCTCTTTTATTTCGCGCGGCGACAAGAGCGGCACCCACGCGGCCGAATTGCGCTTCTGGAAGTTGGCCCAATTGACGGACAAGAAGGGCGCCGGTTACAAGGAGTGCGGTTGCGGCATGGGCCCGGCGCTCAACATCGCTTCCAGCAGCGGCGCCTATGTGCTGGCGGATCGCGGCACCTGGCTCAACTTCAAGAACCGCGGCGATCTGACGGTGCTGGTGGAGGGTGACAAGCGGCTCTTCAACCAGTACGGCGTGATGCTGGTCAATCCGGCCAAGCACCCGCATGTGAAGGCGGCAGAAGGGCAGAAGTTTGTCGACTGGCTGGTCTCGCCAACTGGCCAGGGCGTGATCGCCAGCTACAAGATCGGCGGCGAACAATTGTTTTTCCCTAACGCTGGCAAGTGAGACAGCGGTACTGACCTGCGGCCTTGAGCAAGCTGTCACAGGCATGAGTGGCCTGCCGTCGCCCACGGGAGATCGGAAGGATGCTCAAGGAGCTGCCTTTAGGGATCTTTGAAACTTTGTTGATTTAATGCTGCTTTGGCAGGTGCCAGGCGGTGCTCTGCAAGGGGGTGCAACTTGCCGTCTCTAAGGACGCCTACAGTGAGCGACCGGAGTCGTCCTTCAAGGTCTACGCCTGCGTGGTTCAGCGAGTCGCAGAGCGACTTGGCCGACCTCCGGTTCTGGGTGGCCCCGACGGTAATGTGGGGGATATACGGGAACTCGAGTCGCAGATGTTGCGCCAGCACTCCCGTATACAAGTGATCGTGGAGCAGAGAAATTTCACTGTTGCCCTTGTCCGGTACCAGGAAAACATAGGCTGTGTCATCCAGGTCGTCGGCCCCGAGCATGGCGTACCGGCAGTGAAATCTGATGACCGTTGTCGCGCGCGCGATGGCGGCGATGTGATTGCTGTAGACAGCCTCTTGAAGGGTCTTGCAACCGAAGACCATGGTGAAGTGAGGTGCGACAACATCCACTTGAGGATCGTGCTCCCGCCGAAACCTTTTCAGAAATGCTTCCGCCGGGGCGTCAACATCCAGGTACGCGACTGTGTAAAGGGGATGCGCTAGGGCCATGTTGCTGCCAAACGATTAAAACTATGGATCTTTCCTGAAATGATGACATGCCAAAGCCCGTTCAGCATAGCGGGTGGATCAGGCTGGCGGGGCACTCAGCTCCGCGGCTGTCCCCAATAACTCGCTGCGCCGAGCGCCCCACCAGCCTGATCTTGCAAGCGTGGTTGGTATGCGAGCAACGCAAACCACCGATGCCGCTGCCGGGTTTGAGCCTGCCGAGACAACTCAATGACACGATCGGACATCAGAATTCTTCAGTTTGGCGGATTGTAATTTCTACAGCTTCAATGGGGTCGGGCTTATGCGTCTCTGCCGACCAGTACATGGTTTTCGTGGCTTTCATCGCCAAGCCAAAATTGAGTAACACCGACCTGTGTGTAGCCATGCCTTTCATAGAACGCGATTGCGCGACCATTCTTCGCATTGACCGTGAGCCACGGCGGAGCATTTGCGCGCCGCGCCGCGAATGCCTCCACCTCGGCAAGAAGCGCAGAACCAACACCTTTGCCAACGAAGTGCTCCTGCACGTAGAGCGTGCTGAGCTCAATAGTGCAGCGCACTCGTTCGTGGCATGAAGCTCCGACGCGGAGAAGAGCGTAGCCAAGAAGGTTTCCGTTTACCTCGGCCACGAAGACGCTATCGGTCTTGCTCGCAAGGCAAGCCGAAAACCTTTCAGGCGTGAACTCCGACAGCACGTAGCGCGAGATCGGAGGCGAGATGCCTTGCGTGGCATAGGTGTGCAGAAACACATGAATGGCCAATGCCGCAAGGTTCTCGGCGTCAGCGTACTGGCCTTCGCGAATAAGAGGTTTAAGACGCATAAAGTAATGTGGCTCATCGAATATTCTGGCAAGTCCGGTTTATCCTCAAGCGCTGGCGCAGCCCAATTGCACAGACGCTTTCGCTGCCAGCACTATAACCAGCGAATTGGGGGGCTTTGGCGTGGCGCAGGCTATCGGCTTGAATGGTCCAGTGCTACCTGAGGGCATCCGCCACGGTCTAAGATGACGCGCATCGTTGCTTCATTCTTTACCGAGAGGATTTCCCATGACCATTTCCATGTACCAGGCCAGCGTTCCCAGTTTCGTCAGAACGCTGGGTAACCTGTCGGCCATTCTCGACAAGGCGCAGGCCCATGTGGATGCCAAAAAGCTCGATCCGGCCGCGCTGACGGCCTACCGTCTATTCCCCGACATGTTTCCCATGACCCGGCAGGTGCAGATTGCCTGCGACGCCGCCAAGGGTGGGGTGGCGCGGCTGGCCGGGCTGGAGATACCGGTGCATGAAGACAGCGAAAAAACGCTGGCCGAATTGCAGGCGCGCATTGCCAAGACGCTGGCTTTTGTCCAGAGCGTGACGCCGGCGCAGATCGACGGCAGCGAGGACAAGGATATCGTGATCAAGCGCGGCGACACCGAGACCCATTTCAAGGGCCAGCAATTTTTGCTTGGCAATGTGTTGCCCAACTTTTATTTTCATGTGAGCACCGCCTACAACATCCTGCGCCACAACGGCGTCGAGATTGGCAAGCGCGATTACCTCGGCAAACTGTAGTACTTGCGGGACAGACCGCAGCCACACGAAGTGGGCCAGCTCTGTCCTCAACACGAAGCGCGAAGTTGGGCATTCAGCCCAGAATCGCCACCCCCTTGATTTGCGCGTACAGCGCCAGCCCCGGCGTCAGACCCAGGGTGCGTGCGGAGCGAGCGGTGATGCGAGCCAGCAGGGGGCAGCCCGCCACATCAAGCGAGACCATCACCTGACCGGGGCTGTCCGGTGCGATGGCGCTGACAGTGGCGCGCAGGATGTTGAGGATGCTGGTGCCGCTGTGCTGCTGCAAGGTCAGGCTGACGTCGCGCGCCTGCACCCGGATGCGCAGGGGCTGGCCCACGTTGGCGGCCTGCATCGGCAGGCTCAGCAGGGCATCGCCCAGGCGCGCCGTCGTCAGGTGGTCATCGGGGTCATGGCTGGCCACCGTGACGCTGAGCACGGCGCCGGCCGTATCGCCATGCGCCAGCGACAAATCCAGACGCGTCAACAAGGCATCGGTGCGGCCGCTGGCGCTGACGCTGCCGGCTTCCAGCAACACCATGTGCTCGGCCAGCCGCGCCACTTCGTCCAGCGCGTGACTGACGTACAGCACCGGTATGTCGAGTTCGCCCTGTAGTTTTTCGAGATAGGGCAAAACCTCCGCCTTGCGCTGGGCGTCCAGCGCCGCCAACGGCTCGTCCAGCAGCAAAATGCGTGGACTGCTGGCCAGCGCGCGGGCGATCGCCACCCGCTGGCGTTCACCGCCCGACAGCGTGGCAGGTTGGCGCTGCATCAAGTGGCCAATGCCCAGCAAGGCGACGGTCTGCTCCAGCGCGACCCGGCGCTGCGCCAGTGGCACGCGGTTCAGGCCGTAAGCCAGGTTTTGCGCGACGTTCAGGTGCCCGAACAGATCGGCGTCCTGAAACACATAACCCAGCGCGCGCCGGTGCACCGGCAGGAACAGGCCATGGTCGTCGTCCTGCCAGACTTCATTGTTGACTGCCAGATAGCCCTTGGCGCGCCGCTCCAGTCCCGCAATGGCGCGCAGGCAACTGGTCTTGCCGGAGCCGGAAGGGCCGAACAGGGCGGTGACGCCGCGGCCCGCCAGATCGAGGTCGACGTCGAGTTGGAAGCCGGGGTGGCTAAGCTTGAAGCGGGCCCGTACCCGCTGCGGGTCAGGGTTGCTCATGGGGTGCCGCCCGCTTTGCGCCGGCCGCTGGGATTGACGCTGTAGAGCGCCAGCAGCACCGCAAACGAGAACAACAGCATGCCGCCAGCCAGCCAGTGCGCCTGCGTGTATTCAAGCGCTTCGACGTGGTCGTAAATCTGCACCGAAAGGACACGGGTCCGGTCCGGAATGTTGCCGCCTATCATCAGCACGACGCCGAATTCGCCCACCGTGTGGGCAAACCCCATCACGCTGGCGCTCAGGTAAGCGGGCCGGGCCAGCGGCAGCACGACGCTGAAAAAGGTATCCAGCGGTGACGCGCGCAAGGTGGCGGCGGCTTCCAGCGGTCGCTCGCCGATGGCCGCAAAAGCGTTCTGCAGCGGCTGCACCACGAACGGCAGCGAATAAAAAACCGAGCCCACCACCAGGCCGGCAAAAGTGAAGGGCAGCAGGCCCAGCCCCAGCGCCTGGGTGGCTTGCCCGATGGGTCCCTGCGGTCCCAGCGCCACCAGCAGGTAAAACCCGATCACGGTGGGTGGCAAGACCAGGGGCAAGGCCACCAGGGCCGCCAGCGGGCTCTTGAACCAAGAGTTTGTGCGGGCCAGCCACCAGGCCAGCGGCGTGCCCAGCAACAGCAATACCAAGGTGGTCAGGCCGGCCAGTTTGAGCGTCAGCGCGACAGCGCCCCAATAGAGCTCGGGTATCACAGGATTCGCTCAGGGAATTTCATAGCCGAAGGAGCGTAGCACGCTCTTGCTTTGCTGCGTTTTCAAAAAGGCCAGTAGCGCCTGGGCCGCCGGCTTGTCGCGCCCGGGCAGCAGCAGCACCGCGTCCTGGCGCAGTGGATGGTACAAGTGGGCCGGCACGATCCAGCCCGAGCCCTTGCCGATGTGACCCATTTCATAGACCTGCGACAGGGCGACAAAACCCAACTGGGCGTTGCCGCTGGCGACAAAGCTGTAGGTCTGGCCAATGCTTTCACCCAGCACGAAACGCGGCGTCAGTGCGCTCAGCAGGCCCAGCGCGGTCAGGGTCTGGACGGCCGCAGCGCCATAGGGCGCCAGATTCGGCGCCGCCAGTGCCAGATGGCTGAACTTGCCGCTCTTCAGCACTTCGCCCTGCGCATCCACCAGTTCGGCCTGCGCCGACCACAGCACCAGTTTGCCGATGGCGTAAGTGAAACGCGAGCCGGCCACCGCGTTGCCTTCTCTTTCCAGCTTGGCCGGTGTTTCGTCGTCGGCCGACAAAAACACGTCAAACGGGGCGCCGCTCTTGATCTGGGCGTAGAGCTTGCCGCTGGCCCCGGCCGACAGCAGCAGCTTATGGCCGCTGTCTTTTTCAAAAGCGATAGCCAGGGCTTTCAGCGGCGCGGCGAAGTTGGCGGCAACGGCAACCCGGACCTCGTCGGCATGCAGGACGCCCGACAGGAGGGCCAACAGAAGCGTTGCACAAAGCTTGGTGTAAGGGTGTGGCATACGGATTTCGTTATTCTGAAATGGAATAGCGAAAGTTTAGCAGCCTGCTTGCGGCTGCGCTGCACAGGGCACAATCCGAGCATGAAGAAAAGCCAGGAGCCGATTCTTTCCTACGCCGGCGCGCTGGGGCATGCGCCGGCCGACAAGCGCATCGAGATTCTGCGGCTGGTGGGGCAGGGCGGTTCCATTTCGCAGGCGGCGCGGGAGGCGGGGGTAAGTTACAAGGCGGCCTGGCAGGCCATCGACACCTTGACCAATCTGGCCGGTGCGGCGCTGGTGACGCGGGCCGTCGGCGGGGCTGGCGGCGGCGGTGCGCAGCTCACTGCGGCGGGCACGCAACTGCTGGAGGCCGCGCGCCAGATGGAATACGCCCGGCTGGAGGTGCTGGAGCGCTTCAGCGGCGGCGCGGCGCAGGCTTTGTCGGGAGCCGGTTTGCGCACCAGCATGCGCAATCATTTACCGTGCCGGGTTGAGCAACTGCAAGTGCCGCAGCCCGGCGACCCGATGGTGCGCGTGCTGCTGTGCCTGCCCGAAGGTGGCCAGATTTTTTCTTCGATCACGCTTGAGAGCGCCCAGTTGCTGGGCTTGCAGTCTGGCCTGGCGCTGCTGGCGCTGTGCAAGGCGACGGCGGTGACGGTCTGCGCCGGCCAACTGCCGCCGCGCCCGCATCGCAACCAACTGTCCGGCCGGGTCGCCCGCCTGTCGCGCGGCAGCTTGCGTGACGAGGTGGTCCTCAGCGTTCCCGGCGACCTGCAACTGGTGGGTTTCGCGGCGCGGCCGAATCGGCTGCGCGTGGGCAGCCAGGCGACCGCTTGCCTGGAGGAAAACGCGGTGGTTCTGGCCTTGGTGTGAGTTGGGCGCCGGCCGCTGGCGGCCCCGACGCAGGACGCGCTATGCAGTGGTGAACATATTGCGGCGCTGGCGCTTGTGTCCTATCGTGACTGCTTCCAATAAGAACTTGTCCGTAAATAACTGGGGGCGACCCCCAGTTATTTACGGACAAGTTCTAAGTCAAGATAGCGAGAGACAAGACCATGACCAGCGTCAGCGCAAGCCGAGCTTTGCCCGTCAAACAATTCACGCCACCCAACACGCGACACGTTCCCACCTACTGCTACAACTGCGTCTCCGGCCCGGACCTGCTGAGCGTCAAGGTGGAAGCCGGTGTGGCGACCGAAATCGGCCCCAACTTCGAGGGCCAGGGGCTCTATCCCGGCAATGGCAAACCCTGCGTCAAGGCCTATGGACTGATCCAGAAGACGTATCACCCGGACCGGATTCTGACGCCCATGAAGCGCACCAATCCCAACAAGGGCCGGGAGCACGATCCCGGTTTTGTGCCGATTTCGTGGGACGAGGCGCTCGATACCGTGGCGGCCAAACTGAACGACATTCGCGCGCGCGGTCTGCTCGATGAGCAGAACCTGCCGCGGGTTGCGTTGACGCTGGGGCACGGCGGCACACCGGCCAACTACATGGGCACTTTTCCGGCTTTTATTGCGGCCTGGGGCGAAATGGATTACAGCTTCGGCTCCGGACAGGGCGTCAAGTGCGTGCATTCCGAGCACCTGTACGGCGAGTACTGGCATCGCGCCTTCACCGTGTCGGCCGACACGCCGCACTGCAATTACATCGTTTCCTTTGGCGCCAACGTGGAAGTCACCGGCGGCGTCTGCGCCGTGGCACGGCATTCCGAGGCGCGCGTGCGCGGCGCCAAGCGGGTGCAGATCGAGCCGCATCTGTCGGTCACCGCAGCCGCGTCGGCCGAGTGGATTCCGATCAAACCCAAGACCGATCCGGCCTTCATGTTCGCCATGATTCATGTGCTGTTGCATGAGGTGCCGCGCGAGCATCTGGACCTGCCGTTTTTGCGCGACATGACCTCTTCGCCTTACCTGGTGGGGCCGAAGGGCTTTTTTCTGCGCGACCCCGAAACGCTCAAGCCTTTGCTGTGGGACGCCCGCAGCCAGCGCGCGTTGCCGCACGACACCGCGGAGCTGGAACCGCAACTGGAAGGCCGCTTCTTGGTGGCGGATGCGGTCGAGGTTGGCGCCGATGAGCAGCGCTGGGTCTATCGACAGGTCGAGGCCCAGACCTCGTTTTCGAAACTGGTGGCCCACATACAGCAATACAGCCCGGAGTGGGCCGAGGCCTTGTGCGAGGTGCCGGCCAGCAAGATCAGAAGCGTGGCGCTGGAGTTTGTAACGCAGGCTTGTGTCGGCCAGAGTGTGGAAGTCGATGGCAAGCTGCTGCCGTACCGTCCGGTGGCCGTCACCCTGGGCAAGACCGTCAACAACGGCTGGGGCGCTTACGAGTGCTGCTGGTCGCGCACCACCTTGGCGGTATTGGTCGGCGCGCTGGAGGTGCCGGGCGGCATCCTGGGCACCACGGTGCGCATCAACAGTCCGCGCGAGGACCGCCACAAAAGCGTGCAGCCGGGCCCCGATGGTTTCATGCTCAACAAGCTCAACCCCACCGGCAAGAATAAATGGCTGCAGCAACCCAGCGGCCGCAACGCACACCGTACCCTGGTGCCGCTGTCGGGCAACAGCGGGTCCTGGAGCCAGTCGCTGGGGCCGTCGCACCTGGCCTGGATGTTTCAGACCCATGTGCCCAAGAACTGGCCACGTCCGACGGCGCCGGAGATCTGGTTTGCCTACCGCACCAACCCGTCGATTTCATTCTGGGATACGCCCAATGTGGCCAAGACCATCGCGCGCTTTCCGTACACGGTCTGCTTTGCCTTCACGCCCGATGAGACCAATCACATGGCCGACATCCTGTTGCCCGATGCGACCGATCTGGAGGCCACGCAACTGATCCGCCTGGGCAAGACCAAGTACATGGAACAGTACTGGGAGCATCAAGGTTACGTGCTGCGCCAGCCGGCGGTGGCGCCGCAGGGTCAGGCGCGCGATTTCACCTGGATTTCGACCGAGCTGGCGCGCCGCACCGGTTTGCTGGCAGCCTATAACGCCGCCATCAACCGCGGCATCTTTGGCGCTCCGCTGACCGCTGAGGGACGCGACTTTTCGTTGGCGGTGGAGCAAGTGCATTCGGTCGATCAGATCTGGGACGCCATTTGCCGCGCCGCCAGCCATGAATTGACCGAAGGCGCCCAGGCTCATGGGCTGGACTGGTTCAAGGAACATGGCTTGCTGACCAAACCGTTCGAGCGCACCGGCTGGTACCTGTACCCCACCATGCAGCGCCAGCAGGTGCGTTTTGAGCTGCCCTACCAGGAGCGGCTGATGCGCTCCGGCCAGGAGCTGGGCGCGCGTTTGCACGACGCCGGCATCGACTGGTGGGATGCTCAACTGAACGAATACCAGGCGTTGCCGCAGTGGCACGATTTTCCGGGCATCTGGGTGCAGGACCTGGTGCGCCGGGGACTGAAACCCGAGGACTATCCGTTTTGGCTGATCACCACCAAGAGCATGCAGTACCACGCCGGCGGCAATGCCGCGATCCAGTTGATGGACGAGGTGTCGCAAAACGTTCGCGGCCACCGCGGCGTCATGATCAATGCCGGCGCGGCGCGCAAGCTGGGCATTGAAGAAGGCGACCTGCTGGAGGTTACTTCGGCGATCGGCGCGACGCAGGGGCCGGCCATCGTGGTGCAAGGCATTCGCCCCGACACGCTGGTGATGGTGGGCCAGTTCGACTACTGGGCCACACCTTATGCGAAAGACCTCCAGTCGCCCAGCCTGAACACCATTGCGCCTATGTCGATCGAGCTGACCGACGCCACCGGTTCCGGCGCCGATATCGTGCGGGTGGCGGTCAAGCGGCTGCCGCGCCGCTGACAGGTCAAACAGCATGAAGAGAGAATCGCCCGTCGCTCTGGCCGATCTGCTGGCGCCGCGGCGCGGCATGCGTTCGGTGATGGCGCGGCGCATCGAGGGGCCGGAGCGAGCGGCGGCGCAGGAGTGCTGCTGGGTGGTGGTCGAACAGGCGCTGCGGGTCGAGGTCGCCGAGGTTGGCAGCTACACCTTGATGAGCACGCCCACCGGATCGGCGGGCGCCGCCGGCTACCTGGCGCCAGACGGCTTGCTGGGTGGGGTCGGCGAGCCGGGCGAGCTGGCGCTGGCGGCCGGCTTCCTGTTCACCGAGGGGATTATCAAAGCCATCGGCGATGTCGAGTCGATGGCTGTTTGTCCGGACGATCCAACGGTGGTCAAGGTCAAGCTGTTTCAGCCCCAGGGTGTGCAAAGTGCGCGCCGCAGCGGCCTGGTCACCAGCTCGTGTGGCATGTGCGGCAATGTGGACAGTCTGGAGGCGGCTTTTCCAGACTCATTGCGTGTGGCGCGGACGCGGCAGGTATCCGCAGCCCAGGTGCATCACTACCTGCTGGCGATGCAGCAGCGGCAATTCATTTTTGCGGCTACCGGTGGCACCCATGCGGCCGCCTTGTTTGACGCCCATGACCGGCTGCTGGCCGCGGCCGAAGACCTGGGCCGACACAACGCGCTGGACAAGGTGATTGGCCACTGCCTGTTGCAAGCACAGGCCAGCGCCGCCGGCTGCGTTGTGCTGTCCGGGCGGGTCAGTCTGGAGATGATCGTGAAAGCGGCGCGCGCCGGCATTGAGCTGGTGGCGGCGGTCTCGGCGCCTTCGTCACTGGCGATAGCGGCCGCGCACCGGGTCGGCATCACCTTGTGCGGGTTTGTCCGTGGCCAGCGTTTGACCGTGTACACCCATTCCCATCGATTGGCCGATTGAGAAGTCCGGCACGGTATTTCCGTGCGGCAGCCGACACCGGAGTTGATGGGGCTGGGTGGACATGTGTCGGGCCATCGTCATTTGGAGTTGCCCAATTTCCGGTACACCGTGGCGCGGCTGATGCCCAAGGCGCGAGCGGCCTGGGCCACATTGCCGCGGGCTTGTTCGACGGCTTTGCGGATCAGGGTGACCTCGATCTCCTTGAGCGGCACACTTTCCGTGCTGCGGGGGCGTTGCCCGGCATCAACCGACCAAGCCTCCAGCGAACCCGCCAGGGGTAGCGCCTGCAAGCGCAGGCCGGTCCAGAGCGGGATTTCAAGCGTCGCGTCAGAGCGGCGAACGGCATCGAACAGCAGCTCGTAAGCAATACCGAAGACCGAACTGAGATGCACGTCGGGCTGACCCGCGGTCGCCAGATTCGGCACCATCTGGCGCGCGATCTGGTTCGCTCCGGTGATCCAGCCGTCGGCGTCCAGGCAGATGATGCCATCGGCTTCGCTGCCCAGCGCGTTGCCCGGCCAGTTCAGGCGCAACATCAATTTGTGCGCCTGCGCCAGCAGCAACGCGTTTTCAATTTTTTGCGCCGACTGGGTGACCAGATGCTTGAGTTCCGGCCGCTCGACGGCATCAATGCCAGTCAGATCCAGCATGCCGACGCAAGCGCCGTCCGGGCCGAACAGGGGCGCGCCAGCGCAGCTGTAATGAGAAGTGGCGGAGAAAAAATGCTCGCCCCGGTGCAGCCAGACCGGCTGCAAATCATTGAGCACCGCGCCAATGGCCGTGGTGCCCACCTTGCGTTCCGACAAATCGGTGCCGATGCGGGTGATGCTGTCGGCGCGCCGGTCGGAGTGATCGACGGCGCCGCTGACGTCCACCACGATGCCGTCGGCGTTGGTCAAAATGGCAAAGTAGCGCGTGTTCACGATGGCGCGTCCCAGCCTCTCCAAAACCGGTTTGGCCGTCGCCACCAGCCGCTGGTTGGTCTCCGTCGTCTGGCGCATCTGCAGGTGGCTTATTACATCAAAAGTCACCGCTTCCTGCGGCTGCAAGCCCAGGCCGAGGCAGCGCTGCCAGGAGCGCTCGATCCAGGGCGCAATCCAGCCGGGCGGCAGCGTGGTGCGGTCTTGCAGCGCGGTGCGGCGGGCCAGCGCTATGGCGGTCAGTCGCGGCTGGGCGCTGAGGGTGGAAGGACTTGGCATGGTCTGTGGCATAGTTCTCTGCAATCCGTCAAATCTATCGCATTTTTCCGACCTTGAGGGCCTTTGTTGCAACCTGACCCAGATCAGCGCACGCTTTCGCGCCTGAAATCACCGTCTGTTGGCGTCACGCCGCGGCGTGTCAAGGCCAGCTTCATCGGGCCGTTCGCGATCGTACTGACTTTCATCCTGGGCGCTTTCGTGGCCACTGCGTATTACCTGGAAGTCAGGGTGCGCGACCGCGCGCTGGCGGAACGCGTGACCGCGGTGGCCAAGCTGGTCGACCAGAAGCTCGGCAAGGATACCAATCTGATGCAGGCCGTGTTGCGCACACTGATGGGCAATCAGGCCATCGAAGCGGCCTTCGCCAGCCTGGACCGCGACGCGCTGCTACGCGAAGCCGGGCCACTGTTCGAAACCCTGCGCGCCGATCATCGCATCACTCATCTGTACTTCAATGGCCCGGATCTGGTCAACCTGCTGCGCTTGCACAGTCCCGGTGAGTTTGGCGATTTGATCAACCGCGACACCATGACCAAGGCGCGTGATCAGGGCATTGCCGTGCACGGACTGGAGCTTGGCCCCCTGGGGACACTCACTTTGCGGCTGGTGGTGCCATGGCGGGGACGCAATGGCCTGCTCGGTTACCTCGAAATCGGCGAAGAGATTGGTTATCTGGTGGATGAGATACGCGACAGTCTGTCGGTCGACCTGTTTGTGTTGGTCGACAAAGGCTTTATGCTGCCGCAACAATGGCAACACGGCTTGGCGCTGTTCAAGCGGCAAGGCAGTTGGGAGCGTTTTGGCTCCCGTGTCTTGGTGGCGCAGACCGCCAGCCAAGTTCCCACGGCACTCAATGACCACCTGCTCGCCAGCCTGAGCGCTGGCGGCACCGAGGTTTTTCGCGATGGCAACCGTAGCTTGCATCTGGCCATGCTGCCGCTCAAGGATGCCAGCGGCCGGCGCATCGGCGACTTGGTGGTGATTCGCGACATCACGACGCTGCAACAGACGTTTTTGAACTCGGTGCTGGCGGTGACCTTGCTCAGCTTGCTGGCCGGTGCCGGCGTATTGGGACTTTTCTATTTCGCTCTGGAACGGGTAGAGCGCGATTACCAGCGCCAGCACGAACTTGAGCACCAGTTACTGCGCCTGGGTACCGAACATCAGCGCATCCTGCAAATTGAAAAACTCTCTGCCCTGGGCACCATGGTGGGCGAGATTGCCCATCAACTGAACAACCCTCTGGTGGGCGTCGTGAACCTCGCGCAATTGGCCGAACGCGAGGCCGATGACCCGGCGCGAACGCGTGAGCTGCTCAAGGAAATTCACCGTGCCGGCGCCGACTGTCATGCCTTTATCCAATCGATGCTCCGGTTTTCCAAGGTATCCGGTTTTGAGAGCAAACCGACATCCATGGCGGAGCTGATCGAAGAGACGGTTTTGATGTTTCGCCAGACCGAGAGCCGGCAGTTGCCGGTCGAAATTCGCTTGCCCCGGCAAGCGGTCGTCCTGACCGTTGATCCGATCCTGATCCGGCACGCCCTTTTCAATCTACTGATGAACGCCGCCCAAGCGACTGTGGATGAAGGCGGCATCGTCATCGGCCTTGAACCGGTAGCCAATCCGGACACTGGCGCGCCGGGCTGGGTGCTCTCGGTGACCGATCATGGCAAGGGCATCGCGGCGGATATTCTGGACAAGATTTTTCTGCCATTTTTCACCACCCGAAGCGACGGCACCGGGCTCGGACTGCCGGTGGTACAACACGTGGCGCTGTTGCACGGTGGTTTTGTGCGCGCCAGCAACCAGCCTGGAGGTGGCACGCAATTTGCGGTCTGGCTGCCGCAAGACAACAAATTGCCGCAAACGAACAACTTGGATCAACTGCCACATGCTGCCTAAGATTTTGGTGGTCGACGATGACCGCTACACCCGCACGCTGATAGAGCAACTGATGCGCAAGAGTGCCCAGGTGCATCTGGCCGAGGACGGTGCGGCAGCGCGGCAATTGTTTGCCGAAGTGGATTTCAACCTGGTGCTGATGGACCAGCGGCTGCCCAGGGACAAAGGGCTGGAACTGCTGCGCGAGTTCCGTGCGCGACGGCCACAACTGGTGGCGATTCTGATCACCGGCTTTGCCGATGTGCGCGATGCGGTGGCGGCGGTGCGCGAAGGTTTGTTCGACTATTTGACCAAGCCCTTCGACGACCTGGAGGCGCTGGAGGCGGTGATTGGCAAGGCCCTTGAACTGGACCGTGCCTATCGCGAGATCGACAGTCTGCGCACCCGTTTGGCGGCTGAATCGGGGGCACCCGAAGTGATCGGACAGTCGCCCGCCATGGAGCGCTTGCTGGGTCAGGTTCGCCAGGTCGCGGGCCTGGATACCACGGTGCTGCTGGAAGGTGAAAGCGGTACCGGCAAGGACGTCATCGCCAAGCTCATTCATGCCTGGAGTTTGCGCTCTTCCCAGCCCTACCTGGAAGTCAACTGTGGCGGTTTGCCGGAGTCGCTGTTGGAGAGCCTGCTGTTTGGCTACGAGAAGGGCGCTTTTACCGGCGCCAGCCAGGCTACCCCCGGTTATTTCGAGAAAGCGCATGGCGGCAATTTGTTTCTCGACGAGATCGCCGACATGAGCCCCAAACTGCAAAGCAGCCTGCTGCGCGTGCTACAGGATCACAGCTTCTCGCGCATTGGCAGCACGCAGCCACGCAGCACCGATTTCAGACTGATCTGCGCCACCAACCGTTCGCTCGCAGGAGAAGTCAAGGCCGGACGCTTTCGCGAAGACCTTTACTACCGCATCAACGTGGTGGCGGTACAGTTGCCGCCCCTGCGTGAGCGCGAGGGCGACATCATTCGCCTGGCAGTCCATTTTCTGGACCGTTACAACACCAAGTTTGGCAAGCAATGCGGTCCCTTCACCCCGGCAGCGGTGCGCGCCATGGAGGCTTGTCGCTGGCCCGGCAATGTGCGTGAACTACAGCATTGCATAGAGCGTGTGGTGGCACTGCTGCCGGGTGGAACGATTGATGCCATTCATCTCAGTCCGACTTGCGACGCCAGTCCCGAGGAGCCAGCCGTCAAGCCAATGGCCCCGGCCGCGGCACAGGCTTACCAGGAGGCGCGGGCCGACTTCGAGCGCGAGTATTTGCGTCGATTGCTGGAAGCCTCGGGGGGCAATATATCGGAGGCCGCCCGTGCCAGCGGGATTCCGCGGCAGAACCTTTATGTCCGAATGAAACGCTGGGGATTTGTCACTGATTCGTGACGACTGTCGTTGTTCCATGACAGTCACAAGGCCGGTGATCCTGCCCCTTGGGTGGAACTTTCTCCTGGCGGATCTGGGTGACCATCCGGTGATGGCACCGAAGCACCCCCGTCACGGCGGTTAAAGCCGCCATCCAAGCGCGCCAATCTTTGCATAAATTTACCTCGCGGCATGCCTTTTGCTCTGCTGACTGTGAATCGCCACGTCACAAGTTACCGAAGACGTGGCACCCAAGGCGACTTCGCCTCCATTGGGCACGGTGTTTTGTAGCTAACTGAAAAGGAAAGTCACCATGAGCAAACAAAGGATATGGAGTCGAGTTTCTGCGCTGTCACGACATTTGGCCGTCGCCACGGCCTTGGTCCTGGGGCTAGCCCCAGGACTGGCATCCGCAGCGGACGTCGCTTACGTAGGGTCCGAGAAATGCGGCAAGTGTCATGATGTCGAATACGACTCCTGGAAGCAGTCCTACCATGCCAAAATGGTCAGACCGAAAGAGGAAGGAATCCTGAAGGATGTCGTCGACCAGTGGGGCAAAGGCGGTCCCACCAAGGTGAACCTGACCGGTGCGCCAGCAACCCTGGCTGACGTGGTCTACGTGGTCGGCTCAAAATGGAAGCAGCGTTTCCTGGTGAAGAATCCCGCGACTGGCGGGCATAGCTTCCTGGACAAACAGTGGAACAGCGTGGTCAAGCGGTGGGAAGGCTACGGCAACAAGAATGACTGGGACACCAACTGCGGCACCTGTCACTCCACCGGATTCCGGCTCACTTCCTACGACGAAAAGAACCCGGCGGCACAGAAGTGGTCCATGGCCGAGTTCAATGTCGGGTGCGAATCCTGCCACGGACCCGGGGCTGAACACGTCAAGACCAAGAAAGCGTCGTCCATCTATTCCTTGAAGGGCAAATCCATAGAAGAGAAGACACGGATGTGCGGTTACTGCCATATTCGTTCCGAGAACGAACTGTTCAAGACACCGCAAGGCACTCCGTCCGAGCACATGCCGCATCCGCAAGTCGGCAAGAGCTGGCACCCCAGCGAAGACTGGACCCAATGGTATCCGGAGCACGTCGTGATCCCTGGCGTGCAACCCGAAGACAAGATCGACGCCCAGTACAAAGGCGACCTTGCCGGCATGTTCATCATGGATGACAAAGCCAAGAGCAGCGGTGTCTACGAAGCTGGCAAGCACCACCAGCAATACCAGGAGTATCTGCAATCAGCCCATTACAAGACCAGCAAGGACAAGGACCGGATGAGCTGTTCTTCGTGTCATGCGGCGCACGCCACCGAGGACAAGCCGAAGATGATCGCGGCCAAGGACAGCTGCAAGCAATGTCACGACGCCTCTTACACGGTTGACAAGTACATGCCTGGAACGGGGCAGACGGTGCAGGGCTTGTTTGTGCGCACGCACACTTTCAACAAGAATCCGCGTCCGCCACAAACTACCGTGTCAGGCGAACCGGTCTATAACAAGCCATAGAGCTTTTCAGTATTCCTGATGGCGCGGGCCGGCCGAATTTCGGGCGGCCCGCTTCATTTCGACCATGGAACGACGGCGGACACACTGTTTCAAATTGAGAATTTCGCACGATCTCACGTGCCAGTCTAGGGTTATTACCTAGGCAAAAATCCCCCGGACACCCAACAATCGCTATGTACTCAATTTCATAGGAACGGCACTTCATAGGTGCCACAACCCGCAGGAGATATACATGCAAAAAGTGTTGCATATCAACGCCGACAAGTGCACCGGTTGTTTGCAATGCGAAATGGCTTGTTCTTTCGAGAACTACGGCACTTTCGCCACCGCCAAATCGCGCATCAAGGTGTTCGACTTCCACCATACCGGCAAAAAAGTGCCTTACACCTGCACCCAGTGCGACGAGGCCTGGTGTCTGCATGCCTGCCCGGTGGAGGCCATCACGGTGGACAAGGCGACCGGCGCCAAGGTGGTGAACGAGGCCACCTGTGTCGGCTGCAAGGTCTGCACCATCGCCTGCCCGTTCGGCACCATCAATTACGTCGAATCAACTGGCAAGGTGCAGAAGTGCGACCTGTGCGGCGGCGAGCCGGCCTGTGCCGATGCCTGCCCCACCGGCGCCATCACCTTCATTGACGCCAACTGGACCGGTCTGGGCAAGATGGCGCAGTGGGCAGATAAATTGGGTAACCAGCCTTCGGCTGCTTAAGGAGCAACAATCATGTCATGGGCTGGAAAAATTCTTCGCGTTGATTTGACCGCGGGTACTGTCAAATCCGAGCCGCTCAATATGGATTGGGCGCGCGCTTACCTGGGCTCGCGCGGCCTGGGTTCCAAATACCTGGTGGAAGAGGTGGACGCCAAAACCGATCCCTTGTCACCTGCCAACAAGATCATCTGGGCCACCGGCCCGCTGACCGGCACCATGGCGTCGACGGGTGGGCGCTACACGGTGATCACCAAGAGTCCGCTGACCGGCGCCATTGCCTGCTCCAACTCGGGCGGTTACTGGGGCGCCGAACTCAAGATGGCCGGCTGGGACATGGTGATTTTTGAAGGCAAGAGCGCCAACCCGGTGTACCTGTATGTCAACGACGATGTCGCCGAACTGCGCGATGCCAGCCATCTGTGGGGCAAGAGCGTGTGGCAGACCGAGGAGATGCTCAAGAAGAGCCTGCAAGACCCGCTGACCCGCGTCTCCAGCATCGGCAAGGCGGGCGAGAACGGCGTGCTGTTTGCCAGCGTGGTGAACGACTTGCACCGGGCCGCCGGCCGCTCCGGCGTCGGCACCGTGATGGGCAGCAAAAACCTGAAGGCGATCGCGGTGCGCGGCACCTTGGGTGTCGGCAATATCCAGAACCCGAAAGCTTTCATGGCGGCCGTCAAGGCCGGCAAGAAGGTGTTGGCGGAGAACGGTGTCACCGGCACCGGCCTGCCGGCCATGGGTACCCAGGTGTTGATGAGCGTCATCAACGAAGTGGGCGCCTTGCCGACCCGCAACCACCGCGACAACCAGTTTGAAGGCGCCAAGGACATCGGTGCCGAAGCCATGGCGGCGCCGCGCAAGAGCGACGGCAAGAAGCACCTGGTCACCAATCAGGCCTGCTTTGGCTGCACCATTGCCTGCGGTCGCATCAGCAAGATGGACGAGGGGCACTTCACCATTGTCAACAAGCCGCAGTACCGCGGTGCCAACGGTGGTCTTGAGTATGAAGCGGCCTGGGCGCTGGGCGCGGCCAATGGCGTCAACGACCTGGAAGCGCTGCAATACGCCAACCTGCTGTGCAACGAGGAGGGCATAGACCCGATCAGCTTCGGCACCACGGTGGGCGCTGTCATGGAGTTGTACGACATGGGCGTGCTGTCCAAGGAATTGATAGGCATCGAAGCGCCGTTCGGCTCCGCGCAGGCGCTTGCGTTCCTGGCCGAAGAAACCATCAATGGCCGCGGCTTCGGCAAGGAAATCGGGCAGGGCTCGAAGCGCCTGACGGCCAAGTATGGGCACCCCGAGCTGAGCATGAGTTCCAAGGGTCAGGAGTTTCCGGCCTACGACGGTCGCGCCATTCAGGGTATCGGTCTGGCCTATGCCACCTCCAACCGGGGCGGCTGCCACTTGCGCGGCTACACCATTGCTTCCGAAATACTTGGCATCCCGGTCAAGACCGATCCGCTGGAGCACGAGGGCAAGCCCGATCTGGTCAAGGCCTTCCAGGACGCCACCGCCGCCTTCGACTCCTCCGGCCTGTGCATCTTCACCACTTTTGCCTGGGGCCTGCAGGATCTGGCACCGCAAATGCAAGGCGCTTGCGGCGAGCAGTTCACGATCGAGGAACTGGCCACGATTGGCGAGCGCATCTGGAACATGGAGCGCGAGTTCAACAACCGTGCCGGCTTCACGTCCAAGGACGACAGTCTGCCGGCGCGCCTGACAACGCCGGAAGGTGCTTGCAAGACCGGTCCGGCCAAGGGCAAGTTCAACATGCTCTCCGAGATGCTGCCCAAGTACTACGAGGTTCGCGGCTGGGACAGCGAAGGGCGCCCAACGGCCGAGACCAAGACCCGCTTGGGGCTGTGAAGGCGAAGGTCGTCACGCCTGCGCCAGTTGTCATCCCAGATGCCTAGACTGTCATCCCGGACTTGATCCGGGATCCAGTGACACAGAGGCCTGGATCCCGGCTTTTGCCGGGATGACGACTTATTGGGTCCGCTCCAGCATATAAGGAGAACATCATGCATCACCTCATCCTAGGCGCCGGCCCGGCCGGTGTCATCGCCGCCGAAACCATCCGCAAGCACGCACCGACCGACCGCATCACGATCATCGGCGATGAGCGTGAGCCGCCTTACTCGCGCATGGCGATTCCCTACCTGCTGATGGGCAAGGTGGGTGAGAGCGGCACTTACCTGCGCAGGAGTGCTTCCCACTTTGCCGATTTGCAGGTCAGGGTGCTGCAGGCGTCGGTCAAACAGGTTGACGCGGCTGGCAAAACAGTCACCCTGGAGGACGGTCAGGTGCTGGGCTTCGACACGCTGCTGATCGCGACCGGATCGCGGCCGGTGCGACCTCCCATTCGCGGCATCGATACGGCGGGCGTTCACTCCTGTTGGACGCTGGATGACGCCCGCAAGATCATGGCGCTGGCCACCAAAGGAGCCCGGGTGCTGCAACTGGGCGCCGGTTTCATCGGCTGCATCATCATGGAAGCGCTGGCGGCGCGCGGCGTGCATTTGAGCGTGGTCGAGATGGGCGACCGCATGGTGCCGCGCATGATGGGGGCTACGGCCGGCGGCATGATTCGCGATTGGGTCGAGGCCAAAGGTGTGCAGGTGTTTACCGACACCCGGGTTGAAGCGATAGAGCAGGGAAGCCCGTTGAGCGTGCGCCTGAGCAACGGCCAGACGCTGTCGGCCGATCTGGTGATCAGCGCGGCTGGGGTGCGGCCCGCCATCGGTTTTCTGGAACACTCCGGCGTCATCTGTCTGCTGGGCGTGCTGACCGATGAGCATCTGCAAACCAATGTGCCGGGCATTTTTGCGGCCGGCGACTGCGCCGAAGCCTTTGACAAAGTGTCGGGCAAAACCATGGTCAGCGCGATCCAGCCCAACGCCGCCGAGCAGGCTCGGGTGGCCGCCCTGAACATGGTGGCATTTGCCGCCGGCAAAGCGCCCGGCGCCGAGCTCAAGGGGGTGACGCAAATCAACGTGCTGGACACTTTGGGCCTGGTTTCCGCCAGCTTTGGCGACTGGCAAGGCGTGCCCGGCGGTGAGCATGTCGAGTTGACCGACAAGGCGGCCGGCCGGCACCTGAGTCTGCAGTTCAAGGACCAGGTGCTGGTGGGCTGCAACGCGGTCGGCTGGACCGAGCACGTGGGCGTCATGCGCGGCCTGGTGGAAGGCCAGGTGAAACTGGGGGCCTGGAAGGAAACCCTGATGAACGACCCGACCCGGCTGATGCAAGCCTACCTGGCCAGCGCCCAGGGGCAAAGCGCCTGGGCCGGTGCGCAGGATGAGCGGCGTCGCTAAAATTTGCGACGCATGAAGATCACGCTCAAGCTCTTTGCCACGCTCACCGATTACCTGCCCGCGGCGTCGCGTTACACCAATATCGTGGAGCTGGAGGTGGCGGACGGCGCCACCCTTCTTCAGGTCTTGGAACCCTACCAATTGCCGCCGGCGCTGGTGCATCTGGTACTGGTCAATGGCAAATACATAGAGCCTGAGAAACGCGCTAGCCAGACCTTGAAGGAGGGCGATGTGCTGGCGATCTGGCCACCCATTGCGGGCGGCTGAAAGCTTGTCATGCTGAACCTCCAAAGCTGTCCTGCCGGACCCGATCCGGCATCCATGGATTGCGGGTCAGGCCCGCAATGACAAAGCCCCTGACGTCGGCAACGAAGGGATGAGATCGTGAATTTTGGAACTGACTAGCATGCAGTCTTTCTACGCTGAGCGTTTTGAGCGCGAGATGGGCTGCACCGAAGTCGAGTGGCTGCGCTGGCTGCCCGCCGCCATTGGCGAGCACCACTGGAAGTTGCAGGATCGCTCGGCCGGCGTGCGCATCGGGGACGGCGCGCTGGGTCTGAAATGGCAAGTCGGCGAGCCCCGCGTGATTGCCCTGGTGCGCATGCCCCGTCTGCTGGTGACATTTCGCTTTGCTGGCGTAAGTGAAGCCCAGCGCCACAGCTTCATGAAACGCTTTGATTTGTACATGCTGCGCGGTGGCGGCTGATACAGTACCAAGCTGACTTTAAACAACCAACCCCGGAGACAACCCATGCTTCAGCCCGGCCTCATGATGGACCGCCCCCTTCTTATTTCCGATGTCATCGAACACGCCGCGGCCCAGCACGGCGCGGTCGAAGTGGTCTCGCGGGAGACCCATGGCCCCCTGTTTCGCTACACCTACGCCCAGTGCGCCGCGCGCGCCCGCAAGCTGGCCAATGCGCTGAAGCAACTGGGCCTGGGCGCCGGCAGCGCGGTCGGGTCGATTGCCTGGAACAACCACCGCCATCTGGAAGCCTATTACGCGGTGTCGGGCAGCGGCATGGTGATCCATACCTGCAACCCGCGCCTGCACCCGCAGCAGCTGATCTACATCATCAATCACGCCGAAGACAGCGTGCTGTTGTTCGACAGCACTTTCGCCCCCTTGATCAAGGGCATTGCCGCGCACTGCCCCAAGGTGAAGGCCTGGGTTTGCCTGAGCGATGCGGCCAACACGCCGGCGCTGGAGGGTGTCGCCAATGTGCTGTGCTATGAGGACTTGATTGCGCCGCACAGCGAGCAATTCGATTGGCCGCAGTTCGACGAGCGCACCGGTACCGCGCTGTGCTACACCTCGGGCACCACCGGCAACCCGAAGGGGGCGCTGTATTCGCATCGCGCGATCATCCTCAATGCAATGTCGGATTGCGTCGTGCTGTCGCTGTCGGCCGCGGCAACCGTGTTGCCGGTGGTGCCCATGTTTCACATCAACGCCTGGTGCCTTCCCTACGCCACGCCCATGGTGGGTGCCAAGCTGGTGCTGCCCGGCCCACGCCTGGACGGCGCCAGTTTGTACGAGTTGATGGAGTCCGAAAAGGTGACGTTCAGTGCCGGCGTGCCCACCATCTGGCAGGCCTTGCTACAGCATGTGGAACAGAACGGCTTGCGCTTTTCGACCATGCGCTGTACAGGGGTCGGTGGCTCGGCCATGCCGGCCGCGCTGATTGCCAAGTTCTCCGACAACTACGGCGTCGAAGTGCGCCATGGCTGGGGCATGACCGAAACCACAGCGGTCGCCACACTAGGGTGTTTGAGTCCGCGGGACAGGGCCATGCCCGCCGCCGAGCAGCACGGACTGATTGCCAAGCAAGGCAAGTCGGTCTTTGGCGTCGAGATCAAGGTGGTTGACGAGAACGGTGTCACCTTGCCGCGCGATGGCCAGTCTCAGGGCGAGCTGATGGTGCGCGGGCAATGGATAGTGACCGGCTACTACAAGAGCGAGGTCTCGCCCCTGATGGATGGCTGGTTCCCGACCGGCGACATCGCCACCATCGACGCCCAGGGTGTGATGCAGATCCGGGACCGGGCCAAGGACGTCATCAAGACCGGCGGCGAATGGATCAGTTCTATCGATCTGGAAAACGCCGCTCTGGGCCATCCGGCGGTGGCGATGGCGGCGGTCATCGGCGTCAAGCACCCCAAGTGGGACGAACGCCCCTTGCTGTTCATTGTGCGCAAGCCGGGGCAGGCGTTGGAACGCGACGAGATACTGGCGTTTTTGAGCCAGCGCGTCGCCAAGTGGTGGGTACCCGATGACGTCGTTTTTCTCGACGCCCTGCCGGTGGGGGGAACCGGCAAGGTGCAAAAAGGCGATCTGCGCAAGCAGTACGGGGGCGTTTTCAGTTGAGGTACAGGGCTCATCAAGCACATCGCCAAGGCGTTTCATGCACGCCCTGAACGCCACACCCAGCAAGGAGCAGATTGCACTGCTGCCGGAATTCGGCCGCCTCGGGCTGGAGCGCATTGCGCTGGTTGCCACCGCCGCACAAGCGCAGCAGGCGCAGGCCGAACTCAGGGCCACGGCGGTCTGGGGCTTCGATACCGAATCGAAACCGACCTTCGTCAAGGACCAACTCTCCACCGGACCGCACATCGTGCAACTGGCCACGCTGGAGCAGGCCTGGGTGTTCCAGTTGCACGACCCGGCCTGTCGCGCCGTGGTGGCGCAGTTGCTGGCGCTGCCGGGTTTCACCAAGGCCGGCTTCGGCCTGGGCGACGACCGCAAGCGCATCCAGTCAAAGCTGGGTGTGCAGGCGCTGGATGTGCTGGACCTCAACACCGTGTTTCACCAGCGCGGCTACCGCAAGGACATGGGTGTCAAGGGGGCGGTGGCAGTGCTGTTCCAGCAGCGTTTCATCAAATCGAAGAAGGCGGCTACTTCCAACTGGTCGCTGCCCAGCCTGAGCCCGGCCCAGGTGGTCTATGCGGCCAACGACGCCTATGCCGCGATTCGCGTTTTTCACGCGCTGGGACTGTCTTGAAATGGCCCTTAGGCCTGGCCGGCAACTTCGGCTGACCGGACCAGCAGCACCGGCACTGGCGCCAGGCGCACGATCTGTTCCGCGTCGCTGCCCAGCAACAAGCGTCCCACACCGCGCCGGCCGTGGGTACCGATCACAATGAGGTCGGCCGGCCACGCCAGGGCTTGCTCGACCACGATCTCCGATACGCCGGTCGGCAAGCTGTCGAACAGCAAGGCGTCAACCTTGACGCCTTGATCCTGCACGTGGGTCCTGGCCTGTTCCAGAATCTGCTCACCAGCCTCCCGCATTTTCGGTACCGCATCGCTGGCATAGACTCCGTAGAGTTCGGAGCCGGTGGCGAAGGTCAAGGCGTCGACCACGTGAATCAGGCGCAGGCTGGCGCCGGTGAGCTTGGCCAGTTTGATGGCTTCGTCCAGCCCCCGGTTGGATGTGCTGCTACCGTCTACCGGAACGAGAATGCGCTGGTACATGACTGTTCTCCTGGGTTGAGATGGGTCCATTGTTGGTGTGCCGCGGCGTCCCGGCATTGACTTATCGCAAGTGGGCGGGTTGGCAAGCTCAGAGCCCTGCATGCGTCGGCAGTGGACGCAGCCTGTCTGCTTTTTGTGCAGTGCGTCGCTTGCAGCTGGCGTTCGGGCTGTCGTTTTGCGTACAGTTGGGGCATTTCAAGCTCTGCCATCGCCATAACCCATCATGACCAACGAAACCAACCGCACCAGCCGATGGTCGCGTGCATACGGCGCCTACCTCAGGGCTTACCACGCCTATGCCGGTTGGCTGGTCAGTATCACGTGGCGGCGCTTCTTTGGCTTCTCCCTGTTGCTGATCATCGCGATGGCCATTCTTCGGGACATTCCGCCGCTGAGCTGGACTTATTCTGAAATCGTGGCCGATGTCCCGAAGCGACCGGGCAAGACCCAGCACACAGCCAAGCCGAAACCCAGCGAGTCGAAGAAAAACTCCAATGACGGGGTGGACATTTCGATTGACGAGCGCGGTGTTCACATCTCCACCAAGGCGACTCCGCCAGCCCAGCCTCCCTCCGAACCCGCCTCGGCGGAGGCGACTGTGCCGGGAGTGACGATCAAACTGCCCCCGGGAGCCGATTCGCAGGTGGTCAAGGACGCCATTGACGAGGCGCGCCAGGAAGTGTTGGCGGCGCTGGAAGAAGCCAAGCAGGAGGCGGCCGATGCGGCCGACGAGATACGCCCGCGTATTCGTACCCACAAGTTTGGCGAGCCTTTGATGCCCTTGGCGTTGTGGTTCATCCTGTTTTCCATCATCATCAAGGTGTCCTACAAGGGCAAGGTGCAGGCCGAAGCCAAGGCGGCGCAAGCCACCGAAGTGGCCGAATCGGAATCCTTGAAGCGCCAGGTGGTGGAGGCCCGCATGGCGGCCATGCAGGCGCAGGTGGAGCCGCACTTTTTGTTCAACACCCTGGCCAGCATCGAGCACTTGATCGAGACCGATCCGCCGCGCGCCGGCAAGATGCAAAGAAACCTGATTGCCCTGCTGCGCGCCAGCATGCCCACCATGCGCGAGGCCAATGCCCAGGGCACAAGAGACCTGGGCCGTGAACTGGCCATGATTCGGCCTTATCTTGAGATTCTGAAGGTGCGCATGGAGGAACGCTTGCAGACCGAGGTGCGCGTCAGCGACGGCCTGTTGTCGGCCGAGTTCCCGCCCATGATGCTACAAAGCCTGGTCGAGAATGCCATCAAGCACGGGCTGGAGCCCAAGGCCGAGGGCGGCCTGTTGACGGTGAGCGCCGAAATCGTGCATGGCAAGCTGGCCGTCACGGTGGCCGACAGCGGTCTGGGTTTCGGCAAGTCGGAAACCGCCGGCACCGGCATTGGTTTGAGTAACATCCGGGAGCGTCTGGCCTTGCTGTATGGCAACAAGGCCAGCCTGACCGTGACCGAGCCGGCCACCGGCGGCACCTCGGTCACCATCACGCTGCCTTATGCGGTGCACACCAGCACGGAGACCTGAGATGCCGACTGCCCTGATTGCCGACGATGAACGTTTGATGCGCGAGCAACTGCGCGCCCGCCTGAGCCAGGTCTGGCCAGAACTGGAGATCGTGGCCGAAGCCCGCAACGGCCAGGAGGCGGTCAGCCTGACCGAGCAGCAGCATCCCGATGTGGTGTTTCTTGACATTCGCATGCCGGTGCTCACCGGCGTCGACGCGGCACGGCAAATTGCCCAGTTGCCGACCTATGATGAAGCGGACGGCTGGCCCGGCTGCGAGATCGTCTTCATCACCGCCTACGACCAGTACGCGGTGCAGGCCTTCGAGCAGGGGGTGGTGGACTACGTATTGAAACCGGCCGAGCCGGAGCGTCTGCGACTCACCGTGCAGCGCCTCCAGCAACGCATGGCGGAGCGCGCGCAGCAGGAGCACGGCGGTGCCAACGGATCGGCCGTCATGCTGCCGGCGCACACGCCCGACATGCAGCAACTGTTGCAGCGGCTGGCGGCCCAGATCAATCCCAGGAGTCCGGCCAAGCTGCAATGGATTCAGGCCACGGTGCGCCAGGCGATCCAGATGATTCCGGTGGAAGAGGTGTTGTTCTTCATTTCGGATGAAAAATACACGCGGGTTCAGACCGCCACCATGGAGGCCTTGATCCGCAAGCCGATCAAGGAACTGGTGGAAGAAATCGACATGAACCTGTTCTGGCAAATCCACCGTTCCACCCTGGTCAACGTCAAGGCGATTGCTGGTGTCAGCCGGGATTTTCGCGGCCGGCAACTGGTCAGCGTGCGCGGCCATAATGAAAAACTGGAAGTCAGCCGCAGTTACGCCGGCTTGTTCAAGGGCATGTAAGAACTTGTCCGCAAATAATAGGGAGCCGCGCAAATGGATTTCCGGGATGGGATGCTAGGCGAAAAATCCAAGGCAAGGCTCTCTGCCTTGCCTGATTTTTCAACACCGCAGACCGCCCGTAAATCCGTTTGCCCTTCGGGTTGGGATGAAATCGGGCGATTTGCGCACCAAATCCCTTGCATGGGCGTAAGCCCATGCGGCGTGATGTTGGCGGGCAACTCATCCCGATTGCATCCCAACGCGGCCCCCTATTATTTGCGGACAAGTTCTAAGCTTGACGCTGGTCAATAGATGGCGTGGATTCCGTCAAATATTCCGCATGGCGGTGCTACTATTCACCTAACAACATACGAGACGCGCAAGCTCTCGTTTGCCCATTTGGGGTGAGTGTCAAGCCGCTCGCCTGTCTGTGGCCGGAAAGTGTTCGACCAAGCTGTGAGTTCATCCAGGGTGGGCCTTGAGATTAACCGATAACTCTTGGACGCAGCACAATGAACGCGAAGACAGCAAAATACCCCGGCATTCCCAACGTCATTCACGGCAACGGCGCAGTCGCCTACGTCATGAACCATGTCTGCGGCGGCGTCATCGGTTACCCGATCACGCCGTCCACCGAGATCGCCGAAATCTACGAGGCTTTCCGGGCCGAGGGCGGCATCAATGTCTGGGGCAAGCACCCGTTTTTCTTCGGCCCCGAGGGCGAGCATTCGGCCCAGAGCGGTGCCTTGGGTGCGGCGCTGACCGGCGGGCAATATATTTCGAATGCGTCCTCCAGTCAGGGCATTTTGTACGCGCTGGAATCGCATTACGTCACCGTCGGCAAGAAGGTCGGCGGTTTTGTGCTGCAAGTGGCGGCGCGCGTGGTTTCCAAACATTCGCTCAATGTGATGGCCGGGCATGACGACGTTTATGCACTGCTGTCGTCCGGCTACACCATTCTGTTCGGCGCCAACCCGCAGGAAGCGGCCGACCTGGCGGCCATTTCCTACCGCGCGGCCTCGCTCTCGCTGATTCCGGTGGCCAATGCGATGGACGGCTTTGCCACCAGCCACATGCTGAGCGAGGCCTTGATGCCCGAGCCCGAGCTGCTGGCCGAGTACCTGGGCGACCCGGCCGGCCGCATCAAGGCGCCGACGCTGGCGCAGGAGATGCTGTACGGCGCCAAGGGCCGCGTGGCCCAGTTGCAGCAGTACCTGGAGCGCCATCAGGCCGATCTGAGCGCGGCCCAACTGGCGGCGCTGAACAGTTTTCTGGACGGCAATGCGGCAGCCATTGAAGCCGACAAGGCCGCCGCACTGGTGGTCAAGACGCTGGCCTGGCTTCCGGAAGAATTGCACGGCCAGTGGCAGCGCCAGTGGCTCAACGCCTTCGAGAAAGGCACGCGCCAGCGCGTGCCGGCGCTGGTCGACGTGCACAACCCGGGGCTCACCGGCGCGGTCCAGAATCAGCCCGACTTTCAGGCCGGCTCGGTCGATCACCGCACCCACTTCGCCAGCGCCGTGCCGGCCATGGTGCGCCAGGCGATGGACGAATACGCGGAGCTGACCGGGCGCCAGTACCGCCCGGTGCAGACCTTCATGTGCGAGGACGCCGAGAGCGTCATGGTGGGTCTGGGCTCGGTCACCGACGACGTCGAAGCGGTGGTTAGCTACCTGCGCGGCCAGGGCAAGAAAGTGGGCCTGGTGGCGGTCAAGCTGCTGCAACCTTTCCCCGAAGCGGAACTGGTGGCGGCGCTCAAGGGCAAGAAGGCAGTCACCGTGCTGGAGCGCTCGGACCAGACGGCGCTCACCAGCCTGGTCACCCAGGCGCTGTTCAAGGCCACTGAAAATGCCAAGCAGTTGCGCCATCCCGGCATCCCGGCCATCACCGCCAGCCCGCTCTTGACCACCGCCATTTTTGGCCTGGGTGGCCACGACTTGCAACCGCGCCATCTGATCGCTGCCTTCAAGAACATGGAAGACGGCAAGGTCCAGCCGCTGATCTACCTGGGCTCGCAGTTCTTCTCCGACACGGCGTCGCCGCGCGTCGCCGGCTACCAGGCGCGCTTGAAGGCGGCTTATCCTGAAACCGAGCTGATGGCACTGGCGACCGAAGCCAATCCGAAACTGCTGCCGGAGGCGGGTTTTCGGGTCCGGTTCCACTCCATCGGCGGCTACGGCACCATCGCCTCGGGCAAGCTGCTGACCGACATCCTGGCCGGCGTGCTCAATATGCACTCCAAGTCGGCGCCCAAATACGGCTCCGAGAAGAGCGGGGCGCCGACCAACTACTACATCACGCTGAGCCCGGAGACGGTCAAGATCACCAATGCCGAACTGGAGGACGTCGAAGTCGTCGTGGCACCCGATCACAAAGTCTTCAGTCACACCAATCCGCTGCTCGGGCTGGTGGCTGGCGGCACCTTCATCCTGCAATCGAATACCAGCGCCGAAGAGGTCTGGGCCGGTCTGCCGGCGCAGGCACGGGCCACCATCCGCAGCAAGAAGATCCGCTTCTTCATCATCGATGCGTTTGCCGTTGCCAAGAAGAATGCGCCGACGCCGGAACTGGCGACGCGCATGATGGGCATCGCCTTCATTGGTGCGGTGGCGGGTTACGTGCACCAGGTCTCGGCCGGAGCCGCGGCGGATGTGATCCTGGAAAAAGTTCGCCAGCAAATCTCGAAGAAGTTCGGCGGCAAGGGCAGTGCCGTGATCGACGGCAATATGGCGGTGATCCGCGAGGGCATAGAGGCGACGCAGAAAGTCGATTACGAGCAGGCCCAGTTCACCAGCATCGAGGCGAAACCGGTACCGATTGTGATTCACAACGCTTCGCTGTCGGCGGCGGCCTGCCACAACGTCGGCACATCGAGCTGCGCCGGCATGTTCGACCGCCAGTATTACGACGACATGGTGCTGGACCCGTTCCGCGACGGCAGCATTGGCGAGGCACCGGTGCTGCCCGGCAGCGGCCTGTTCATGCCGGCCGGCAGTGCCGGCTCCAAGGACAAGGGGCTGTTCCGCCGTACCGTGCCCGAGTTCAAGGCCGACCTGTGCACCGGTTGCATGGAGTGCGCGCTGGTCTGCCCGGATGCCGCGATTCCGAATGTGGTGCACGACATTCACGAGTTGCTGCTGACTGCCATCAAACAGTTGGACATCACGCCGGCCCAGGCCGAGGCGATGCGGGGCCACGTCTATGCGCTGGCCGAGGCCGTGCGCGAGAGTTACCGCCAGGGCAAGCAGGCGCGGTCGTTCCACGAGTTGGTGGCCGAGGCGGCGACCCATCTGGAAACCGACAACGTTACCCTGCTGCGCAATTTCAACAAGCTGATCGAGGTGCTGGCGCTCTATCCGGTGGCGCGCACGCGGCCATTCTTTGACGCCATGGAAAAGGCCAAGCCGGGCAGCGGCGGACTGTACGCCGCCAACATCGATCCCTGGAAATGCACCGGCTGTCTGGAATGCGTCGAGGTCTGCGGCCCGGGCGCCCTGGTGGCGCGCGAGCAGGATGCGGCCGTGCTGGAGACCCTGCAACAGCGTTTCGAGTTCATGGGCAAGCTGCCCAACACGCCGGCGCGCTTTGTCGATGGGGCGATCAAGCCCGACGGCGAGATCAAGCGTCTGCTGCTGGACCGCGCCAACTACTACGCCACCACCGGCGGCCATGGGGCTTGCCGCGGCTGCGGCGAGGTCACCGCCATCCGCCTCGTGATGGCCACCAACCATGCCCTGGCCAGCAAGCGCCAGCGCGAGCATGTCCGCGAACTGGAGCGTTTGATTGCCGGCCTGGGCGCCAAGCAGGCGACGCTGGCGGACACCGACACCGAGCGCCGGCAACGTCTGGCCGCGCTGGTCGCCATTCTGGAAAAACGGCTCTACTACTTCGAGAGCGGCCCCAGCGGCAACGGTCCGGCCGGCGCCGTGGTCGCCAACTCCACCGGTTGCAGCAGCGTTTATGCGTCAACTTTCCCGTACAACTGCTACAACGACCCCTGGGTCAACAGCTTGTTCCAGGATGCGCAGCCGCTGGCCAAGGGCATCTTCGAGGGCATCGCCGCGCAGACTGTTGGCGACGTGCGGGCGCAGCGCCTGGCCCGGCTGGAACTGGCCGACGATTACGACGCCAAGACCCACGACCATGAGTTGCGCATGCTGTCCTGGGAGCAGTTCAGCGTCGAAGAGCTGGGCCAGATGCCCACCGTGATCACGGTCGGTGGCGACGGCGCCACCTACGACATCGGTTTCGGCGCGCTGTCGCGCATCCTGATGAGCGGCACGCCGCTGAAAGTTCTGGTGCTCAACACGGGCTCCTATTCCAATACCGGTGGCCAGGCCTCGACCTCGAGTTTCATCGGTCAGGATTCCGATCTGGCGCGCTTTGGCAGTGCCGCCAGCGGCAAGCACGAATCGCGCAAAGAACTCGGGCTGATTGCCGCCTTCCACTCCAACGTGTTCGTCTGCGCCAGCAGCACCTCGCTGCAAGGGCATTTCCTGAAGAACACGATGGAGTTCCTCAACTACACCGACGGGCCGGCCGTGCTGGACGTTTACACCCCGTGTCAGGGCGAGCACGGCATCGGCGACGCGGCATCGTCGGAGCGTTCGCGGCTGGCGGTCGAGAGTCGCATGAACCCGGTATTCGTGCACGATCCGCGCCGCGGCAGCACGCTGCACGACTGGTTTTCGCTCGAAGGCAATCCTGAGCCCGAGAAGACCTGGGCCACCACGACGCTGGAATACATAGACGACGAGGGTCAGCTCAAGTTGCTGAGCATGGCGCTGACGCCGGCGCATTTCGCGCTCGGCGAGATTCGCTTCAAGAAGCAGTTCCACAAACTGGGCGCCGATGCTGCCAATGCGCTGCCGGTGGAGGCTTATGTCGAGTTGCCGAAAGCCCAGCGCGCCGGCAAGACCGCTTTCATCTGGTCCACCGACGGCAAGAAGCGCCTGATCAAAATCGGGTTGGCCGAGGCCATCGTGGAACTGGTGGAGGAGCGCCGCAAGTACTGGCATCTGCTGCAGTACCTGGATGGCCAGCATGTCGCCAAGCTGGGCGAGAGTCATCGCCAGGGCATGGAAACCTTGCAGGCGCAATACCTTGATTCGGTGACGCAACGGGATTCGTCGCTGGACTCTTTTGCCCGCGCCATGGCGGAGCTGGCGGCCTCCAGCAAGGCGCCGGTGGCTGCGTCCCGGGTGATACCGATCACGGCCCTGGCCGGCAGCCCAGGCGCCAGCCCGGCGGCGGCCACGGGAGCGGCCGTGGCGACGGCTGATGCGCTGGTCAGCTACGACATTGCCGATCAGGTCAAATGCACCGACTGCAAGACCTGCTACCAGGACTTGCCGGAGCTGTTCGAGAAGACCCGGATCGTGGTCGACGGCCAGTCCCGGGACGTTGCCCGGATGATTCCCGGCGCACTGGAACGGCTCACCGTCACGCCCGAGTTGAAGGCCCGCATCAAGCGGGTGGCCGCCAATTGCGACGCGGAGATCATTCGATGAGCAGCGTCAACCCGACCCCCGGCAGTGGCGAAGCGCTGCAGCGCTACCTGAGTGCCAGCAGTACGCTGGAAAGTACCCGCTCCCAGATCGAGGCTCTGGAGGGCAGCCTGGAGGTTGAGACCTTCAATCAGCAGTTGACCTTGCTGCGCCGGCGCCTGCTGACCGAGCCGCAGGCCTTTCGCGACATGTTCATTGCCGACGGCAGCAACGCCATGGTGTGGGAATTTCAGCAGGAAGAACTCAGTGCCGAGTTCACGCGCACCCTGTGGGCTTTGCTGCTGCGCGACGACGACGCCAGCAAGGTGCTGATGCGCTTTGTCTGGAACGTGCCGCTCAAGCTCAAGCGCAAGTTCGTGCGCGCCATCGACAAGCACTTGTCGGAGCGCTACCCGATGTTCAAGGGTTTGTCGGAGAACTGGCCGGCCGAGAACGCCATCCCGCCCTATATGCGCGATGCCGAGGAGCGCTCGCACGACTTCGGTCTGGTGAATCAGGGCTACCTCGGTTACATGAACCTGGGCTACAGCGCGCGCGAGGTCGAGATGTTCGTTTGGCTGGAAGCGTTGCGCGACAAACAGTGCGAAGACAAGCCCTGCGAAATCGGCGTTCACGTGGCCGGCAAGTTCGAACCCAAGGGCGGTTGCCCGGTCAAGATTCATATTCCGGAAATGCTGGAATTGCTGGGCACCGGGCGTTTTCGCGAAGCCATGGAATTGATCGAAAACTGCAACCCGCTGCCCAATGTCACGGGCCGCGTTTGCCCGCAGGAGTTGCAATGCCAGGGCGTTTGCACGCACCAGAAACAGCCGATCGAGATCGGCCAAATCGAGTGGTATCTGCCGCAGCGCGAAAAGCTGGTCAACGCTGACGGCATCGCCGCCCGCTTTGCCAATCTGCCGGACCCCTGGGCCAAGGCCGACAAGCCGCCGGTGGCGGTGGTGGGCTCCGGTCCGGCCGGCCTGATCAACGCTTACCTGCTGGCCTCCGAGGGCTTCCCGGTGACGGTGTTCGAGGCCTTCCATGCACTGGGCGGCGTGTTGCGCTACGGCATTCCCGAGTTCCGGCTACCCAATGATCTGATCGATGATGTGGTCGGCAAGATCCGGCTGCTGGGTGGCAAGTTTGTCGCCAACTTTGTCGTTGGCAAGACCGCCACCATCGAGGACCTGAAAAAGGCCGGTTTCTGGAAGGTCTTCATCGGTACCGGTGCCGGCTTGCCGCGCTTCATGAACGTGGCCGGCGAACATTTGCTCAACGTCATGTCGGCCAACGAGTTCCTGACACGGGTGAACCTGATGCAGGGCCTGCACCAGGACTACGAGACGCCGCTGCCCGCAACGCGCGGCAAGCGCGTGATCGTCATCGGCGGCGGCAACACCGCCATGGACGCGGCCCGCACGGCGCGCCGCCTGGGCGGCCTGGTCACCATCGTCTACCGCCGCACCCAGTCCGAGATGCCGGTGCGCGTTGAAGAGTTGCACCACGCCCTGGAGGAAGGCATCCAGTTGAAGGAGTTGCGAGCCCCCAGCGAATTTATCGGTGACGACAAAACCCATTTTGTGACGCACGCCAAGCTCGATGTGATCGCGCTGGGCGAGCCCGATGCCAGCGGCCGGCGCAGCCCGGTCAGTACCGGCGAGGTGGAAACCATGGGCGTCGACTTGGTCATCATGGCGCTGGGCAATACACCCAACCCCATCATCCGCGAATCCGAGCCCAGTCTGAAGACCACCAAGTGGGGCACCATCGATGTGGCCGACGGCTCGCAGCAGACTTCGCTGGCGGGGGTTTACTCCGGCGGCGACGCCACGCGCGGCGGCTCCACGGCGATTCGCGCGGCCGGCGACGGGCAAGCGGCGGCGCGCGAAATTGTCGGCGACATCAACCTAACGCCTGACGAAATCCAGGCCATGGTCAGAGGCGCTCAGCATTACACCGGGCTCGGTGCCGCACCGCAAACGATCCTCGAAAAGATTGAACTGGCCGACGGCATTGTCGAGTTCATCGTGCATTCACCGCTGGTTGCCAAGGCGGCGCAGGCCGGGCAGTTTGTGCGTGTCTTGCCCTGGGACAAGGGCGAGTTGATTCCGCTGACGCTGGCCGATTGGGATGCGCAAAAAGGCACCATTTGCCTGGTGGTGCAAGCCATGGGCAGCAGCAGCATCGCCATCAACAAGATGGCAGTCGGCGACGCTTTTACCGGCATCGCCGGGCCGCTGGGCCTGCCCAGCGCGCTGCACCGTTACGAAGGGTCCCAGACCGTGGTGTTCACCGCCGGCGGTCTGGGCCTGCCGCCGGTCTACCCCATCATGCGCGCGCATTTGCGGCTGGGCAACCATGTGACGCTGATTGCCGGTTTTCGCAATTCCGAGCTGCTGTTCTGGGTCAAAGAGGGCGAGCGTGTCGCCGCCCTACAGGCCGAGTTCCCCGATTTGCTGGACGTTATCTACACCAGCAACGACGGCAGCTTTGGCGCCAAGGGTTTTGTCACGACGCCGCTGGAAGCCATGCTGAAAGACAACATGACGGCGAAGGGCCGCAAGATCGCCGAAGTGGTCACGATTGGCCCGCCCCTGATGATGCGTGCCGTCAGCGACCTGACCAAGCCTTACGGCGTGAAGACGGTAGCCAGCCTGAACTCGATCATGGTGGACGCCACCGGCATGTGCGGCGCCTGCATGGTGCCGGTAACGATTGCCGGCAAGATGGTGCGCAAGCACGCCTGCGTCGACGGCCCCGAACTCGACAGCCATATCATCGACTGGGACAAATTCCTGCCGCGCTTCAACCAGTTCAAGACCCAGGAGCAGGAGAGCAGGGTAAGCCACGGGTTTGCGTGATCAATCCCCCTCGAAAGCCTTTGCCGGCTTAGGTCCGTAGGTCATCAAGAAACTCGGATGTCGGCGCAACACTGCCGCGTTAAATCAATGGCAAGTCCAGGCCGGTATTTCGTGGGTAGCGAATCTGCTTCGGATTCTCTTGTTCCTTCTGGACGAACGACTGCTGCTCAGCGGACGGAATGTTCTTGCGCTTGGCCTCGTCGTGTTTGAGGGTTTCGACGGACTTGGTAGTGATTCTGGTGGCCATGGTGCGAAAGGGGCGCGGTTGTGACCGGGGCAATGCGGTTCAGAGGAAGCCAATGGGGTGCTTGGCTTTGCGCGTTTTGTCTTCGGTGATGAGTTGTTTGATGGCCTCAAAGACCTGAGAGAACTGCTCGTCGTAGCGGGTTTCCATGGCCTCGATGCGGCGCGCCAAATCGCGGTTGGAGTCCATCAAGCGGCGCAACTGGACGAACGTGCGCATGATCGCAATGTTGACCTCGACCGCGCGTTGCGAGCGCAGTACGCTGGAGAGCATGGCAACACCTTGCTCGGTGAAGGCGTAGGGCAAAGCCCCGACGTTGCGACGGGATGCGGTCACAGTTTGTGACCGCATAGGAGCGGACCCGACCGTTGAGGTCACAGTTTGTGACCTCATACGCTCCCACTCTTCAATCGTGAGTTGAAACATGAAGTCTGCGGGAAATCGATCAAGGTTTCGTCTGACGGCCTGATTCAGCACCTTGGTGGCCACGTCGTAAAGGTCAGCCAGATCAGCATCCAGCAAGACCTTCTCGCCACGGACCAAAAAGACAAGTTTGGCGAGATTCTCTGGTTTGGGGATGATTTGAGTCATCGAACCTGTCCTTCAGTTGGCCGAACTGGCGGCCTTGAGCAGGGCCTCGATCCGCCCCGGCGCGTTGCGGGCCGCGAGTGTCAGGTCGGTGGGCGTGGGGCGCCAATCGCTGACGAATTTTTCGGCGCTCTGCACCTGTTCGCTGCTCATCTGCGCGGCGACCGTTTCCAGGCTCGCTTGCGCCGTGTCGGTCAATTTGCCGCGTGACAGCAGTTGTGAAATTTTGAACCAGGCGTAGGTCATGGCCAAATCCCTGGCTTCGACTTTGCCGTCGTGGTACCACTTCGAGAGGTTGAAGGCGGATGGCGGAAATCCTTGCTGTGCGGCCAGCTTCCACCACTTGCCGGCCTGTGCGTGGTCAGCTTTTTGATGGTAGGCAACCGCCACATCGTGTTGCGCCAACGCATAGCCGGCTTCGGCCGCGAACAGCTTGTGGTCGAGCGCCTGTTGCGGGTCCAGCGGCGCGGCACCGGGAAATTGCCCGGCGTAATAGCAGCCAAGCTTGTAGGCGCCCAGCGGGTCTTTGCCGGTCGCTGATTTCAGGAACCAGTCAAACGCCAGCTTGGGGTCTTTGCTGGCGCCACCGATGCCGTTGTTGTACAGCATGCCAACGTGGTATTGCGCCTCGGCATTGCCCCGATTCGCCAGTACCAGGACTTGTTCCAGCGTGGTCTGGTCGATTGCCTGGGCCGGCGTGATGCTGGCCATCAGCAGGGCTATCAGCAGTGCGATGAATTTCATGGGACTCCCTTGCAACTGTGCCGGTGATCCTTGGTGGATCGGCTTTTTTTATTTATGTAACCAAGCCTGATTCTGCCTCATTGGCCACCAGCAAGAAAGGATTGACGACGCGCAGCGTGCCGCCTACCAACTGGTTGTGTTGCAGGTCTTCGGTGCAGAGCACATCGGCGCCGGCTTGCAGGGCGGCGGCCAGCACCAGACTGTCGTAAAAACTGTAGCGGGTAGCAAGCTGTAAATCGAGTGCGCTATGCAGCAACTCCGGGCTGGAGCCGACGCGATTGAGGGGTTGCATGGCAGCGTCTATGAACTGTTTGCATTCATCGGCAGTGCAACGTTGTGCAAATTTTCGGGTGGCGACGTTGGCAAATTCCTGAATCACCTGGTAGCTGGTGCAACCCAGGTGGCTGGCCAGGGCCGACTCCATCAACTGTAGTGCGCGCTGCTTCTTCAGGGGTTCGCTGGCCAGCAGGGCGTAGACAAAGATGTTGGTGTCCAGGAAGAACACCTCGCCTGCCTTGGGCAGCATCAAGCTGGCCATGCTCAACGCTCGTTCATCTCGGTGCGTGTAAAACTGCGCCCGGCGTCGACATGGGAGAGCTGTTTCATCACGTCCCGAAAGCGGGCCACAGCAGCATCGTCTTGCGAGCCTGCATAGGTGGCCAGCCAATTGCGAAATTCGACGTTCAGCGTGGTCTGCGTTGCCGCAGCTTTTTCGCGGGCGCGATGGATCAGTTGTTCGTCGGCGGAGAGCGTGATATTGCGGAGCATATGAGTCTATTTAAGTGTGCACTGTATAAGGTTTGCAGTGTACACGAGACCATCAAAATCAACAAGTGAAACAGACAGTGAAACAGATCAAGCCAGATCAATTGGGCTGCAGCGCCGTCAGGCTTGACACCGGGCGGCGCAGGGTCGGGTCGAAGGGGTTGATTTTGGGGCTGATGCCCTGCGCTTCGCGCTTGAGCATTTCCACCACGGTGGGCAGGCGCTCGGGGCTCAGGCGCGCCGAGATGGTACCCACGCTCAGGGCGGCGACGGCGCGGCCGTCACGGTCGCATACCGGCACCGCGACGCCGGCCATGCCCTCCAGCAAACCGGTGTTGCGCCCGGCGTAGCCCAGCTCGCGCACGGACTCGATTTCGGTGCGCAGGTAGACCTCGTCGAAGACGCCCAATTCACGCACCCGCGGCAGGTTGAAACGGATCACTTCCTCGCGTTCGGCCTCGGGCAGGAAGGCCAGTATCGCCAGGCTGCCTTGGCCGATGCCCAATGCAACGCGGCCGCCGATGTCACCGGTGAAGGAGCGGATCGGAAACGGTCCCTCGCTGCGGTCCAGGCAGACCGCGTCGAAGCCGCTGCGCGCCAGCAGAAAGATGGTGTCGCCCAGGCTGGCGCACAGACGCAACAGGGTCGGGCGACAGAGGTCGCGCAGGTTCATTGGATTGCCGGCGCGCGCTGCCAGCACAAAGAATTCGATGCTCAGCCGGTAGTGTTTGCTGCGCTGGTCCTGCTCCACCACGTTTTGCGCGATCAACGCTTGCAGCGTGCGGTGCACGGTGGCTTGTGTTAGTCCCACCGCCTTGGCAATTTGGGTGACGCGCGCGCCCTGGATTTTTGCGTCGGCCAGCAGCCGGATGATGGCGAAGGCGCGTTCCAGTCCGCCGACACCGGGGCCTTGGGGTTTTAATTTATCTTTTAATGGAATCATTTTTAATTAATGTAAATATATATTCCGATAATCGGAATATATTACAAAATTATGTCGTTTGATGGAATACCCTGTTGACGACGCTAAATCTTTTAGGAGATCATTTGCACTCACGTTGTCCGGCCAGGGTCTGGCGATGAGCCCAGTTTGCCGGGTGATGACGAGGAGTGATGGATGTCTTTTTTGACGCTTTCTGATGTGACCAAGCTGTATGGTGCTACCCCCGTGGTGGCCCATATGAGCCTGAGCGTGGCAAAAGGCGAATTCGTCTCCTTGCTCGGTCCGTCGGGTTGCGGCAAGACCACGACGCTGCAAATGATTGCCGGTTTCACTGAAGTCAGCAGCGGGCAGATCGTGCTCGATGGGCGCGACATCACCCACGCCAAGCCCAACTCGCGCGGGCTGGGCATTGTGTTTCAGAGCTACGCGCTGTTCCCTCACATGACGGTCTTCGACAATGTCAGTTTCGGGCTCGAGATGCGGCGCGTTGCCAGCGCCGAGCGGCGTCAGCGTGTCAACGCGACGCTGGCACTGGTGCACCTGGAAGAGCACGCCCAGCGTTATCCGCGCGAGTTGTCGGGCGGCCAGCGGCAGCGGGTGGCGTTGGCGCGGGCCCTGGTGATAGCACCGCCGGTGCTGCTGCTGGATGAGCCGCTGTCCAACCTGGACGCCAAGTTGCGCGAGGAGATGCAGTTCGAGTTGCGGCAAATCCAGCGCAAGGTAGGCACCACCACCATCATGGTCACGCACGACCAGACCGAGGCGATGTCCATCAGCGACCGCGTGGTGGTGATGCAAGCCGGCCGTGTCACGCAGATCGATGCGCCGTACAAGTTGTACGAGCAGCCGCAAACACGCTTTATTTCGACCTTTGTCGGCAAGGCCAATTTGCTGTCGGGCCGCGTGCGCAGCACCGGTCCCAAGGCGCAAATCGAGCTGGGCAGTCTGCAACTGGTGGTCGATGGCACCGGCCTAAGCCAGGGTGCCGAGGTGGTGCTGAGTTTGCGGCCCGAGAAAATCAGTTTCGTGCCGCTCGGGCAGGGGCAGATGGACGGCGTCGTCACCGCGCGCTTTTTTCTTGGCAGCCAATGGCTCTACCACCTCGCTACTCCCGTTGGCGAGTTGCTGGTGGCCTGCCCCAACGGCGATGCTCAGCCGCTGGAAGAGCAGCAACGCACTGGCCTGGCCTGGGCCGCGCCTTCGCTGCGGGTCCTGTCATGAGCCGGCGTGCCAGCAGCACACCGTGGGCGCTGTCGGCACCGGCGCTGCTGCTGTTTGGTTGTCTGCTGCTGGTGCCGCTGGGGCTGACGGCGGTGTTGTCGTTCAACGTGTTCGATCACGCCACCGGCGTCAAGAACGAATTCACATTGGCGCACTACGCTGCGGTGCTGAGCGACGAGTATTACTACGGCATTTTCTGGCGCACCTTCTGGATCTCCGGACTCACCACGCTGATCTGTCTGGCCATAGGCGCGCCCGAGGCCTATGTGCTGAGCCGCATGGGCGATCCCTGGCGCTCCATTTTTCTGCTGGTGGTGCTGGCGCCCTTGCTGGTGTCGGTGGTGGTCAGGGCATTCGGCTGGAGCATGCTGCTGGGACCGCAAGGCCTGGTTAACCATGGCTTGCAGGCGCTCGGACTGGGGCCGGTGCGTCTGCTCTACACCGAGTGGGCGGTGGTGATCGCGCTGGTGCATGTGATGCTGCCCTTCATGGTGATCCCGGTCTGGACCTCCTTGCAAAAACTCGATGCCGGGGTCGAGAACGCCGCCTTGTCGCTCTCGGCCTCCCAATTCACCACGCTGCGCCGCGTTGTGCTGCCGCAGGTGATGCCGGGCATTTTGTCGGGCAGCCTGATTGTGTTCGGACTGAGTGCCAGCGCTTTTGCGATTCCCGGTCTGCTGGGTGGCCGGCGCCTCAAGATGGTGGCCACGGTGGTCTACGACGAGTACCTGCATGAACTCAATTGGCCGCTGGGCGCGGCGCTGGCGCTGACGCTGCTGCTGGCGAATCTGCTGGTGATGCTGAGCTACAACCGCGTGCTGGAAGGCCGCTACAAGAAGGCGCTGGGGTAGGGCCTGCTCACACCAATTTCACAAGATGCGTTGCGGATCAAAAATTTCATGCGCTAGGCGCGAAACGCAGCCGGAGTCATCCTCCGGCAAGGCTTCGCAACGCCGCGCGTGGAATTTCTGGCCACAACCCGGAGGGAACGTGAATAAATACGCGCCACTCGTTGTTGCACTCCTAGCCCAGACATCCAGTCTGGGCGTCGTCGCGCGCCTAGATTGGCGCGTATTTATTCACGTTCGCACTTGCGAAATTGGTGTGAGCAGGCCCTAGCCATGTCGAAAAACGGCCCCCTGGCATTGCTCTTCAACGCGCTGGTGATCGGCTTCATGCTGGCGCCGTTGCTGATTGTCTGCGTGGTTGCCTTCACGCCGGAGAATACCTTGACGATTCCCAGCACGCAGCTCTCGCTGCGCTGGTTCAAGGCGGTGTTTGCCCACCCGGATTTCGTCACCTCGTTCTGGAACAGCTTGTGGCTGGCGCTGTCTTCGGCCACGCTGGCAACGCTGATCGCGGTTCCGTCCGGGCTGGCCATCACGCGTTACAGCTTCGCCGGGCGCGACGCCTTGAATGCGCTGTTTCTGTCGCCGCTGATCATTCCCCACCTGGTGCTGGGGGTGGCGCTGCTGCGGCTGTTCTCGCTGATCGGCGCCACCGGCAGTTTCTTCTGGCTGGTGCTGGCCCATGTGGTGGTGATTACGCCTTACGTGTTGCGCCTGGTGGTGGCGGCGTCCAGCGGTGCCGACCGCAGTTGCGAGCAGGCCGCGCTGTCGCTGGGGGCCGGTGATCTGACGGTGTTTCGCCGCGTCACCCTGCCGATGATTTTGCCGGGCGTCACAGGCGGCTGGCTGCTGGCTTTCATCAACAGTTTTGACGAGGTGACGATGTCGATTTTTGTGACAGCGCCGGCCACCGTGACCTTGCCGGTGCGCATGTACATGTACGCCACCGAGTCGATCGATCCGCTGATGGCCGCCGCTTCGGCCCTGATGGTCGCTTTCACCGCGGCGGTCATGCTGTTGCTGGACCGCCTGTATGGACTGGACAAGATTCTGGTGGGTGGCAAATGAGTGCGGCGCTGACGAACCGTCCTCTTTTTCAACGACTGAGCGAGACGCAGCGTGAGCGCGTCACGTTCACGCTGGATGGCCAGACCCTTGAAGCGTTGGCGGGTGACACCGTCATGACGGCGCTGTTGACGCATGGCATGGTTCTGCGGCACTCGGACTTCAGTGGTGCGGCGCGCGCCGGCTTCTGCCTGATGGGGGCTTGTCAGGACTGCTGGGTAGTCAGCGAGAGCGGTGAGCGCTATCAAGCCTGCTCCACCTTCATTCAGCCCGGCATGCGGCTGCTGACGCAGCGGGACGCCACGACATGAGCGCCGCGCCGGGCCGTCCCCAAGCAAGCTCGCACCGCAGCGCGCAGCACGAAGGTACTCCAGTGGGTGCCGCCGCGTTGCAGCCGGTCGTTGTGGGCGCCGGGCCGGCCGGCATCCGGGCCGCGCAGACACTGGTGCGCCACGGCCTGCGCCCACTGCTGATTGATGAGGCGGCGCGCCCAGGCGGCCAGATCTACCGCCAGCCACCGGCGCATTTTCTGCGCTCGAAAAAAGCCCTCTATGGTTTTGAGGCGGCGCGTGCCGATGCCGTGCACCAGGCCATGAACGGCATGCTGAACAGCGTTGACTACCGTCCCAACACGCTGGTGTGGAATGCCGAGGCCGGCCGGCTGGATGTCTTGCAGCAGAACCGGACGTCCACCGTGTCCTATGCGCAATTGATTGTGGCCACCGGCGCCACCGATCGGGTGTTGCCTTTTTCGGGTTGGACCACGCCCGGTGTCTACAGCCTGGCTGGCGCCCAGGTGGCGCTCAAGTTCCAGGGCTGCGCCATCGGCAGCAAGGTGGTGTTCATGGGCACCGGGCCTCTGCTGTACCTGGTGGCTTACCAATATGCCAGGGCCGGCGCCACTGTTGCGGCCGTGCTTGACAGCGCCACCCTGGGCGATCAAATGGCGGCGCTGCCGGCCCTGTTGCAGCAGCCGGCGGTGCTGGCCAAAGGCTTGTATTACGTGGCCTGGTTGCGTGCCCACGGCGTGCGCCTGCAAAGCGGCGTGCGACCGGTCAGGGTGCTGGGCCAGACACGCGTCACGGGCGTCGTCTGGCACGATGGTCAAGGCGAACAGACACTGGCTTGCGATGCCATCGGTTTCGGTTACGGTCTCCGTTCGGAGACCCAGTTGGTGGACCTGCTGGGCTGCCGCTTTCATTTCGATGCGCTACAGGCGGCCTGGTTGCCCGAGCGCGACGCGGCCGGGCGCTCCAGCGTGGCCGGCGTCTACCTGGCGGGCGATGGTGCCGGCATCATGGGCGCCGACGCGGCAGAGTGGGCTGGTGAACGGGCTGCGCTGGCCTTGCTGCAAGACGTGGGGATAAATCTTGACGCCAGCAGTCGGGCCCGCGCGGCCACGCTGGAACTTCAATTGGCGCGCACACAGCGCTTTCGCGCCGGCCTGGAGCGAGCTTTTCCCTTGCCCGCGGACTGGGCCGCGCAGGCGCCGGATGACCTGGTCATTTGCCGCTGCGAAGAGGTCACCGCGGGCGACTTGCGCCGCAGCGCGAAAGTCACCGGCGCCACCGAGATCAACCGGCTCAAGGCCTTGAGCCGAGTCGGCATGGGGCGTTGCCAGGGTCGCATGTGCGCGCACGCGGCGACGGAAATTCTGGCCCACTGCAGCGGCCAGTCGGTCCAGCAGGTGGGACGTTTGCGCGGCCAGGCGCCGATCAAACCGATCCCGTTCGCGCTGGCCCAAACGGTGGCGGCGATCGATCATGGGGAGGCCGCATGAAAGAGCGGCTGCTGAGCGACGTGGCCATCATCGGCGGCGGCATCGTCGGCGCCTCGGCGGCGCTGGCCTTGCGCCAGAGGGGGTTCTCGGTGACGCTGCTGGAACGCGATTTTTGCGGCTCGCGCTCCAGCGGTGTCAACTACGGCGGCGTGCGGCGTCAGGGGCGCTCGCTGGTCCAGTTGCCACTGTCGCAGCGTGCCCATGAGATCTGGGGTCGGCTGCCCCAGCTGATTGGCATCGACGGTGAATATGTCCGCTCCGGGCACCTCAAAATCGCCCGTAGCGAAGCCGATCTGGCCTCGCTGGAGGACTACCGCCAACGCAGCCGGGGCTTTGGCATGGACTTGCAAATACTCGGTGCCCCAACATTGCGCCGGCTGTACCCCTGGCTCGGCACGCGCGCCATCGGCGGCTCCTACTGCCCGCAGGATGGGCACGCCAACCCGCGCCTGGTGTCGCCGGCTTTTGCGCGCGCCGCGGCCAGGGCCGGGGCCGACATTCGGGAGCAGACCCGGGTCGAGGAAATGGTCCACGATGGCAAGCAATTTGTGCTGACGACAGCGACCGATCTGGAACTGCGCTCGCGCTTCCTGCTTAACTGCGCCGGCGCCTGGGCCGGCGCCATTGCAGAGCGTTTTGGCGAGCCGGTGCCGATGGTGCCGGCGCACCCGGTGATGGCGGTGACCGAGCCGCTGGGCGTATTCATGAACCTGAGTCTGGGCGTTGAAGGCGGCGGCATCTACGCGCGCCAGGCGCTGCGCGGCAATTGCGTCATTGGCGGCTCGCGCGGTTTTGCGCTGGACGCCCAGCGAGCCCGGCCAAGCCGTGAAGCGATCTCACTGGTGTTGGCGCAATCCGTCGAGTTGCTGCCAGCGCTGCGCCATGCCCACATCATTCGCAGCTGGAGCGGCACCGAGGGCTATCTGCCGGATCGCGAGCCTGTTATCGGTTTCAGCACCACGACACCTGGGTTGATCCATGGTTTTGGTTTTGCCGGTGCCGGCTTTCAGATCGGGCCAGCCGTCGGCGCGGTACTGGCGGAATTGGTGCAGGGCGGCACCAGCAACACACCGATCACCGCATTTTCGATTTCCCGCTACCTTGCCTCTCAAGAGCACCTTCCCCCGCCACCTCAACCCCAAGGAGATTTTCCATGAAACACAAGCTTTCAAACATCAACCCGGCCGCGCGCTCGCTGCTGTCTTTGGCAGTCGCTGCCGTGGCCTTGTCGGCTGCGGTGGCTAACGCGCAAACCAAAACGCTGTACATCGGCATGAACGGTGGCGTGATGGAAAAAACCTGGACCGAACATGTATTCCCGGCCTTCGAGAAAGCCAACAACGTCAAGGTGGTGGTAGTACCGGGCACCTCGTCCGACATTCTGGCCAAGGCCCAGGCCAACAAGGACAAGCCACAGATGCACGTCATGTTTCTGGACGACGGCGTGATGGTGCGCGCCATCGGTTTCGGCCTGTGCGAAAAGATGAAGCCGAGTCCGGCACTGAGTGAAGTGTTCCCTACCGCCCGCTTCAAAGGCGACATGGCGACCGGCGTCACCATGGGCATGACGGGACTGGCCTACAACAAGAAAATGTTCAGCGAAAAAGGCTGGGCCGCGCCGACCTCGTGGATGGATCTGGCAGACCCCAAGTTCAAGGGCAAAGTGGTGTTCCAGTCGCTCTCGTCATCGACTTTTGGTTTGCATGGTTTTCTGATGTTCAACCGCATCAAGGGCGGCACCGACAGCAATGTAGAGCCCGGCTTCAACGCCTGGAAGAGCAGCATAGGCCCCAATGTGCTGGAATACATCCCCAGCTCCGCCAAGCTCTCTGAGATGCTGCAAACCGGCGAGGCGGCGATCGCACCGCTGACACCAACCTCGGTGGCCTCGTTGCAGGAAAAAGGCATTTCGGTTGAATACGCGCAGCCCAAGGAAGGCTCTGTGGTGCTGATGGTGGCCGAGTGCGTGATCGCCAACAACAGCGAACCGGCGCTGGCACAAAAACTGGCCGAGTACCTGTTGACGGCCGATGCGCAATCCGCCGGTTTGCAGCACGGCAACCAGATTCCGTCGAACCCCAAAGCGCCCGCGGTGGGGGACGATGCCAAGCTCAAGCTGAAACAGTTTGGCGACTACATGAAGACCGCGGTGGTGGTCGACTGGAATGCCATCAACGAAAACCGTCCGGCCTGGAATGCACGCTGGAACCGGACCATTGAACGATAGAGGAAGGCAACAAGGTTTGCGGGACAGATACTGAGCTCTGTTCGCAACCAATCAAGGGCTGATCAGGAGCGGGATGCCGCAAAAAGGGCAACGCTCTGGATCCCCGCCACAGTCAGCAGCAGCGAGCCGAACAGGTGCAACGCGGCCGTTCCCAGGGCCAGGGCATAGCGCTGCTGGCCCAGCATGCCGACGACCTCCGCCGAGAAGCTGGAGAAGGTGGTCAGGGCGCCCAGAAAACCGGTCACCAGGGTCAGGCGCCAGACCGGGTCCAGATTGGGCAAGCCCTGAAACACGGCCACGCAAACGCCCACCAGGTAGCCGCCGATCAGGTTGGCGGCCAGGGTGCCAAGGGGAATGGTGGCGCCGGGGTTGAGCCACAGCCCCAGGCCCCAGCGGGCCAGGGCGCCGAGACAGGCGCCGATACAAATTGCAAGGACGGAGATCATGAGGACGCCATCATAAAGGTGGCGGCGCCCCGGCTACATTTTTCCGGGCAACCAGGTCGCCATTTGCGGGAAGTACCACAGCAGCAGCACCATGGCACACATCAAAAAGAAGAACGGCAGGGTGACCCGGGCGATGTAGGTGATTTCCTTCTTGGTCATGCCTTGCAGCACAAACAGGTTGAAGCCGACCGGTGGCGTGATCTGTGCCATCTCGACCACGATGACGATGAAGATGCCGAACCAGAGTAGGTCGATGTGCGCCGCCTGCACCGTCGGCAACAGCACGCCCATGGTCAGCACCACCATCGAGATGCCGTCCAGAAAACAACCCAGGATGGCGTAGAACACGGTCAGCGCCAGGATCAGCAGGAACGGGCTCAAGCCCAGCGAAGACACGTATTCCGCCAGATGGCGCGGCAGGCCGATGTAGCCCATGCTCAGGGTCAGGAAGGCGGCGCCGGCCAGAATCAGCGCAATCATGCAATACAGCCGGGTCGCGCCCATCAGGGCTTCCTTGAAGTTGCTCCAGTTCAACGAGCCCTGCAGTGCCGACAAGATGAACGAGCCGATGACGCCCACGGCGGCGGCTTCGGTGGCAGTGGCGATACCGGCGTAGATGCTGCCCAGCACGGCGCTGATCAGGCCGACCACCGGGATCAGGTGGCGCGACTCATAGACTCTTTGCGTGAAGGTGAACTGCTCGGTGGTGGGCGGAATCTTGCCCGGATTGAGCAGCGACCAGACAATCAGGTAGCCGCTGAACAGCGACGCCAGCAGCAGCCCCGGCAGCACGCCGGCGACAAACAGTTGCGAGATCGAGACCTCGGCGCTGACGCCGTACACGATCATGATGATGGAGGGCGGTATCAGCAGACCCAGTGTGCCGGCACCGGCCAGCGAGCCGATGATCTGGTCTTGCGGATAGCCGCGCCGGGTCAGTTCGGGCAGCGTCATCTTGCCGATGGTGGCGCAGGTGGCGGCACTCGACCCCGAGACCGCGGCAAAGATGGTGCAGCCGATCACATTGGTGTGCAGCAGGCGTCCGGGCAGCCAGTTGACCCACGGCGCCAGGCCCTTGAACATGCTTTCCGAGAGCTTGGTGCGAAACAGGATTTCACCCATCCAGATGAACAGGGGCAGGGCGGTCAGGGTCCAACTGGAAGACGAGCCCCAGATCGTCAGGGCCATGGCTTCGCCGGCCGGACGGCTGGAGAATAGTTCCATCGCAATCCAGGCGACACCGGTCAGTGTCAGGCCGATCCAGACGCCGCTGCCCAGGATCAGGAACAGCGAGCCGATCAGCAGCGCGGTAATACTGAGTTCACTCATGAAAAAAAATCTCCAATTTACTTGTCATCCCGGCGAAGGCCGGGATCCATGCCTGCGTGCAATGGATCCCGGCCTTCGCCGGGATGACAACCGTTGCGGGATGACAACCAATGCTTATTCGTTATGCAGCGCTTCTTCGCTGTCGACGGTGACGCGCTGACCGAGGAATTCCAGCACCAGCTCATCGATGAAGGCGATCAGCAGGACCAGGGCGCCCAGCGCCATGCCGATTTGTGGCAGCCACAGTGGCGTGGCGTCGTTGCCGGTCGAGATGTCGTTGAAATCCCAGGACTGGTAGGACAGTTTGATCGCGTAAAAACAGAACAGACCCGATAGCAGCACGGCGGCGCTCAGGCTCCACAGCTCCAGCACTCTCTTGGCTCTGGGGGGCACCGCATTGAGCAACAGCGTTACCCGGATGTGTTCGTTTTTTTTGAGCGTGTGCGCCAACGCCAGAAAGCCGGCCGCTGCCATGCAGTAGCCGGCATACATGTCGGTGCCGCGAAAGTTCATCGACACGTAGCGGTCCAGCATGCCCAGCACCACCATCAGCAGGGTGCAGATCATCATCAGTGCCGCGGCCCAGGCCGCGGCGTCGTAGAGTTTGTTCAGGCCACTGCGAAGTGAGGAGGCAGCCATTTACTTTTTACGGTAAGCAGCGATCACGGCCTGTCCATCGGCGCCGGCTTTTTTCTCCCAGTCGGCCAGCATGATGGTGCCCACTTGTTTCAGGTCGGCTGCCAGCTTGGCGCTCGGCGGCAAGATCTTCATGCCCTTCTTGGCAAGTTCGGCCTTGTACCACTCGTTCTTGTCGGAGCTCAGTTTCCAGCCGCGGGTTTCAGCCTCGGCAGCGGCCTTGGTGACGGCGGCCTGCGTGGCCGGGTCGAGCGCGTTGAAGGCTTTCAGGTTGACGATGATGGCGTTCTTGGGCAACCAGGCCTGGGTGTCGTACCAGTACTTCACCGACTCATAAATCTTGCTGTCATAGCCGGTGGAGCCCGAACTCATCATGCTGTCGACCACACCAGTGGCAAACGCCTGGCTCACCTCGGCCGCCTGAATGGTGACCGGTTGCGCGCCGATCAACTCCGCCATTTTGGCGGTGGCCGGGCTGTAGGCACGCCACTTGACGCCACGCATGTCGGCCACCGAGGCTATTTCCTTCTTCACATAGAGTCCTTGCGGTGGCCAGGCCACGGCATACAAAAGCTTCATGCCCTGCGCGCCCAGCACCTTGTCGAGCACCGGCTTCTGGGCTTTGTAGAGTTTCATGCTGTCGGCAAAGCTGCTGGCCAGGAACGGAATGCCATCGGCGCCATAAACCGGGTTTTCATTCTCGAAATTGACCAGCAGGATTTCACCGATCTGAGCTTGCCCGCCCTGTACCGCGCGCTTGATTTCGGGCGCCTTGAACAAGGAGGCATTGGCATGCACCGTGATCTTGAGTTTGCCGCCGGTGGCTTTTTCCACGTCGCTGGCAAATTGAAGGATGTTCTCGGTGTGGAAGTTGCTGGCCGGGTAGGCGGCCGGCAGGTCCCATTTGGTTTGGGCCGAGGCCAGACCCGAGGTCAATGCCAGGGCAATCGCGGCGGCGATGGTGCTGAGTGCGAACAGACGACGTTTCATAAAAAAACTCCGGTTGATTTTGAAGGCCAAAGTGGATGCTTGAATGTAAGGCCGATTTGATCGCCGGGACTCAGTGTTTTCCCTAAATGTCAACAAATCGTTGATAAATTGTTATCTAACTGCCTACAATCCACCTCATGCAACAAAGGTGCCAAACCGGAGCCGGTTCATGACAAAAAAAAACCAACCCAAAGCAACGACGCTGCTGGCGGAGGCGTCGCCGATCGTATCGTCGGCGCACCTGGTGTCGCCGCGCAGCGCCGAGATGAGCGAGTTCGAGTTTGGTCTGATCGTCGCCGGCAATGCGTTTCAGCGCTGGATTGTGCATTGCATGAGTACCGCCGGGCTGAAGGATCTGACGCCGCTGGATGTGCTGGTGCTGCACCATGTGACGCACCGCGCCCGCAACAAGCGGCTGGCCGACATCTGCTTCATCATGAACGTGGAAGACACGCATCTGATCAATTACGCGCTTAAAAAGCTGCAAAACCTGGGCGTCGTGGCGTCCCACAAGAACGGCAAGGAAGTGACCTATGCGGCGACCGAATTGGGGCGCAAGCATGTGGAGCGTTACCGCGAAATCCGCGAATCCTGCCTGATCAATGCCCTCAATGCCGACGACGCCTTGAACCGCGATATTGGCGAACTGGCGCGTTTGCTGCGCCTGCTGTCGGGCATTTATGACCAGGCGGCGCGCTCCGCCGCCAGTCTGTAAGCACACGCCGGAGAAGCAGCCTGATGTCGTTCCTGGGTATCCTGATGCTCGATACGCGTTTTCCGCGACCCTTGGGTGACATCGGTAATCCCGCCACCTTTGCAGGTCTACAGATCCCGGTGCGCTACCAAACAGTGCGCGGCGCCAGCCCTCAAAAAGTGGTGCGTGCCAACGACAGTCTGGCGCTACAGCCTTTTGTAGCGGCGGCGCAAGAGCTGGTGGCGCAGGGCGCCTCCATGCTCAGCACCAGTTGCGGCTTTTTGGCGCGCTACCAGCGCGAGTTGCAGGCCGCCGTGCCGGTGCCGCTGATCAGTTCCAGCCTGTTGTGGCTAAGCGCACCGGAACTGGCCGGGCAGCGCTGCGGCGTCCTCACGATTAATGCGTCGGCGCTGCATGCCAACCAGTTGATGGGCGTTGGCGCCGACCCGGCCACGCCGGTCGGTGGCGTGGCCGCGGGCTGCGAGTTTCAGCGCCGCCTGCTCGGCAACCAGTCTTGCATGGATCTTCGGCAGGCTCAACAAGACGTGGTGGACGGCGCACTGGCCTTGCTGTCGGCCCACCCCGAAATCACCACGCTGGTGCTGGAATGCACCAACATGCCGCCTTATGCCCAGGCCGTTGGCGCTGCCACCGGAAAACGGGTGGAACACATTGTTTCCTTGCTGGAACAGAGATGGAGAAGCATTGCATGAACACCGCAACCGAAGCGCCCAAACGCTGGCAGTTCTGGATCGACCGCGGCGGCACTTTCACCGACGTTGTCGGCAAGCGCCCGGATGGTTCGCTGGTCACGCACAAGCTGCTCAGCGATAACCCGGAGCAATACCAGGACGCCGCCGTGGCCGGTATCCGGCAACTGCTGGGCTTGCCTGCCGGTCAGCTGGTGACGCCAGCGCTGGTGGAGTGCGTGAAGATGGGCACCACGGTGGCCACCAACGCCTTGCTGGAGCGCAAGGGCGAGCCGACGCTGTTGGTGACGACGCGCGGTTTTCGCGATGCCTTGCGCATCGCTTACCAGAACCGTCCGCGTATTTTCGACCGCCATATTCTGTTGCCGGAACTCCTGTACAGCGCCGTCATCGAGGCGCGGGAGCGCTTTGGCGCGCATGGCGATCTGGTTCAGCCGCTTGACGAGGCGTTGCTGAAGCAAGAGCTGCTGGCGCATTACCAAATGGGTCTGCGCAGCGTGGCCATTGTCTTCATGCACGGCTACCGCTATACGGCGCATGAACTGGCGGCCAAACGGATTGCCGCCGAGGTCGGCTTTACCCAGATCAGCACCTCGCATGAAGCCAGTCCCATGATGAAGTTCGTCAGCCGCGGCGATACCACGGTGGTGGATGCGTACCTGTCGCCCATTTTGCGGCGTTATGTAGAGCAGGTGGCGCGCGAGATGCCGGGCGTCAAGCTGTTCTTCATGCAATCAAGCGGCGGCCTGACCGACGCGCATGCCTTCGCCGGCAAGGACGCGATCCTGAGCGGCCCGGCCGGCGGCATCGTCGGCATGGCGCGCACGGCGGCGATGGCCGGCATCGAGAAAGTCATAGGCTTCGACATGGGCGGCACCTCCACCGACGTGTCGCATTACGCCGGCGAATTCGAGCGCGAGTTCGAGACCCAGGTGGCCGGCGTGCGGATGCGGGCGCCGATGATGAGCATTCACACGGTGGCGGCGGGCGGCGGTTCGGTGCTGGCTTTTGACGGCTCGCGCTTTCGGGTCGGACCTCAGAGCGCCGGCGCCAATCCGGGCCCGGCCAGCTACCGCCGCGGCGGTCCGCTGGCGGTGACCGATGCCAATGTGATGGTCGGCAAGATCGTGCCACGTTATTTTCCCAAGGTGTTCGGAGCGGCCGCCAACGAGGCGCTGGACGATGCCGTGGTGCACGAGAAATTTGCCGCGCTGGCGGCGCAGACCGGGCGTGCGGCTGAGGACGTGGCGCAGGGCTTCATCAGCATTGCGGTGCAGCAGATGGCCAACGCCATCAAGAAGATTTCGGTGGCGCGCGGCTACGACGTGACGCGCTACACCTTGCAGTGCTTCGGCGGTGCTGGTGGCCAGCATGCCTGCCTGGTGGCCGATGCCCTGGGCATGACGCGCATTTTTGTCCATCCGCTGGCCGGTGTACTGTCCGCCTACGGCATGGGACTGGCGGATCAGTCGGTGATTCGGGAACAGGCAGTGGAGCTCCAACTCACAGCGCAGGCCGTGCCGCGGATTGCCGCACAGCTCGATGCCCTGGCACAGCAAGCCCAGGACGAACTCAGACGCCAGCAGCTCAGCCAGGGCGGCAGCCGCACGCACCGGCGTGTGCATGTGCGCTACGAGGGCAGCGATGCGGCGCTGCTGGTGCCTTTCCCGCAGGCTGATGCGGGCTTGGAACAAGGTGTTGTGGCGGGCATCACGGCGGCTTTCGAAGCCGCCTACCGGCAGCGCTATTCGTTTCTGATGCAAGGCAAGGATCTGGTCGTGGAAGCGGTCTCGGTGGAAGCCATCGTGGCCGGCGACGCGCCGGCCGAGCCGCGCCGCACTTTGCATGCGCCGCGCGATCTGCAAGCTTGTGGCGCGGTGCGCGAAACAGTGCCCATGTACTGCGACGGCCGCTGGCTGGAGGCGGCGCTGCTGCTGCGCGAAGACCTGCAAGCGGGCGATGTCGTCGCCGGTCCGGCCATCATTGCCGAGCAGAACGCCACCACCGTGATCGAGCCCGGCTGGGAAGCCACTTTGACCGAGTTCGACCATCTGGCGCTGGTCCGAAAGCTTGCGCGCGCGGTGAAGTTTGCCGCCGGCACCCGCGTCGACCCGGTGCTGCTGGAAGTGTTCAACAAGCTCTTCATGAACATCGCCGAGCAGATGGGCCTGCAACTGCAAAACACCGCCTACTCGGTCAACATCAAGGAGCGACTGGACTTCAGTTGCGCCCTGTTCGACGCCGCGGGCAATCTGATTGCCAATGCGCCGCACATGCCGGTGCACCTGGGCTCCATGGGCGAGAGCATCAAGACCGTGGTGCGGGAGAATGCCGCCACGATGCAGCCGGGCGATGTCTATGTGCTCAACGACCCCTACCATGGCGGCACCCATCTGCCCGACATCACGGTCATCACGCCGGTGTATCTGAATGACAGGCCGACCTTTTATGTTGGCTCACGCGGCCATCACGCCGATGTGGGCGGCACCACGCCGGGCTCCATGCCACCGTTCTCGACCCGCATCGAGGAAGAGGGCGTGCAGATCAACAACGTCAAGCTGGTGGACCGCGGTGTCTTGCGCGAGGCCCAGATGATCGCGCTGCTCAATAGCGGTGAATACCCTTCGCGCAACCCGCAGCAGAACATGGCCGATCTCAAGGCGCAGATTGCGGCCAATGAAAAAGGGGTGCAGGAACTGCGCAAAATGGTGGCCGAATTTGGCCTCGAGACGGTGCAGGCTTACATGCGCCACGTGCAGGACAACGCCGAGGAGTCGGTGCGCCGGGTGATCACGCGACTCAAGGATGGCGCGTTCACCTTGCCGCTGGACAACGGCGCCCGGATCCAGGTGGCGATCCGGGTCGACGCGGCGCGGCGCAGCGCGGTGATCGATTTCACCGGCACCTCGGCCCAGCAGAGCAACAATTTCAATGCGCCGACGGCGGTCTGCATGGCTGCCGTCCTGTATGTGTTTCGCACCCTGGTCGACGACGACATCCCGCTCAACGCCGGTTGCCTGAAACCGCTGTCTGTCATCATTCCGGCCGGCTCCATACTGAACCCCAATCCGCCGGCTTCGGTGGTGGCGGGCAACGTGGAAACTTCAAGCTGCATCACCAACGCCTTGTATGGCGCCCTGGGCGTCATGGCAGCCAGCCAGTGCACCATGAACAATTTCACTTTCGGCAATGCGCGCTACCAGTACTACGAGACGATCTCCGGCGGCTCCGGTGCCGGCGACGGTTTCAACGGCACCGACGTCGTGCAAACCCATATGACCAATTCGCGCCTGACCGATCCGGAGGTGTTCGAGTTCCGCTTTCCGGTGCGACTGGAAAGTTATGAAATCCGCCTTGGTTCGGGCGGCGCCGGTCATTGGCACGGCGGCAATGGCGGGGTGCGGCGCGTCCGGTTCCTGGAGCCCATGACCGCCAGCATCCTGTCCAACGGGCGGCTGCACGGCGCTTTCGGCATGGCCGGCGGACAGCCGGGCCAGGTCGGCATCAACCGCGTGCTGCGCGCCGATGGTCGGGTTGAAGAACTGGCGCACATTGGCCAGGCCGAGATGCAGGTTGGTGACGTGTTCGAGATCTGCACACCGGGCGGGGGTGGGTTTGGGAAGCCGCAAGATTGAAATTTGGCGGCGATTGGCGTGGCGCTTGTCGCGCGATCTCCCGGGCGTTGACACCGCTTTACCAGAAATTGCAGTGCAGGGCACTCGACCACCCGAAGCTGTGCTGAAGATGACGGGACTGTGACGTGCAAACGAAGCGTTGCAGCCGCTCAGGTCAGTTGGCGCTGGCGCCGGGCAATGCCGCCACCACCGCCTGCAGTATCTCGTCCGACAACGCTTCGTCATCCACTGCGCGCGCCAGTATCAGCGCACCCACCATGCTGGCACAGGCCACCACCGCGCGCTCGCGTTTCACCGCTTTGATGCGCCCCGGCGCGAACGATGTGAACAAGTCCAGCATCGCCCGCGTGCCATCGGTCACGGCGCGGCGCAGGCTGCTGCCCTGGCGCGATGCGTCGGCACCCAGCGACGCCATCACGCAGCCGTCGCCCGGGTTGTCGCGGTGTTGCTTGCTCAGGTAGCCTTTCATCACCGCCGCCAGCGGGTTGCCGCTGGCGCGCCCACCGATCCTGGTCCACATCGCCAGCGTGCTGTCAAACGAGCGTGAACAGGCCTCGGCCATCAGTTCCTCCTTGGAACCAAACTGCCCGTAAAAGCCGCCGTGCGTCAATCCTGCACTCTTCATCAAGTCGGCCACGCCAATGCCGTCAAAGCCGCGCTCCCGGAACAGGCGAGCGGCGACATCAAGCACGCGGTCACGGTTCAGAGTAGCTTGTTCCTTGGTGACTTTCATGGTTCTTCTCCGGTAGGTCTTGCTATTTTAATGATGATCGTCATATAATTTAATCATTACGATCATCATTTAACAGGAATACATCATGAAAGCAGTCATCGCCGGCTATGCCCGTTCTCCGTTCCACTTTGCCAAGAAGGGCGCGCTGGCCGGTGTGCGCCCGGACGACCTGGCCGCGCAGGTGGTCAAGGGCCTGTTGAATCGCACCAAGCTTGACCCCGCCTTGCTGGAAGACGTGATCCTGGGCTGCGCCTACCCAGAGGCGGCGCAGGGCAACAACCTGGCGCGCATCGTCGGCTTGCTGGCCGGCCTGCCGATCGAGGTGGGTGGCATGACGGTGAACCGCTTCTGCGGCTCGTCCATGCAGGCTGTGCACATTGCGGTGGCGCAGATCGAGGCCGGCATGGGCGATGCTTTCCTGTGCGTGGGTGTGGAGTCCATGAGCATGGTGCCCCAAGGTGGCTTCAACTTCTCGCCCAACCCGCAACTGCTGGAACAGACTGCGGCTTTTATGAGCATGGGCGACACCGCCGAGAACGTGGCCCAGCGCTGGGCCGTGAGTCGGACTGACCAGGAAGCCCTGGCCGTGGAGTCGCACCGCAAGGCTGCATTCGCCCGCGAGTTTGAGCGACTGGAAGACGAGATCGTCCCCATCACCACGCCTGCGGGCGACTGGGTCACACAGGACGGCTGCATCCGCCCCGGCACCAACGACGAGGCACTGGCCGCGCTGCGCCCCGTCTTCAAGGCCGATGGCGTGGTCACCGCCGGCACATCGTCCCCATTGACCGATGGCGCGGCGGCCTTGCTGGTCACCAGCGAAGCCTTTGCCAAACAGCACGGCCTGCAGGCCACGGCGCGCATTGTGTCGTTTGCCAGCGTGGGCGTGGACCCGGCCGTCATGGGCATTGGCCCGATACCCGCCACGCGCAAGGCGCTGGAGCGCGCGGGCCTGACCGTGGCCGACCTGGGCGTGGTGGAGATCAACGAGGCCTTCTCGTCACAAGCCCTGGCCTGCATGCGCGAGCTGGGCCTGAACCCCGCCACGGTCAATATCGACGGCGGCGGCCTGGCCATTGGCCACCCACTGGGCGCCACCGGCGCACGCATCACCGGCAAAGCCGCCGCCCTGCTGGTGCGTGAAAACGCCCGCTACGCGCTGGCGACCCAGTGCATAGGCGGCGGGCAAGGCATTGCCACCGTGCTGGAACGCGTCTAACCCGCTCGCCTATTCAACACTTTCATCAAGCTACCAAGGAACATCACCATGCAAATCAAAGACTCTGTCGTCCTCGTCACCGGGGCCAACCGCGGCCTGGGCCAGGTGGGCTGAAAAGGAGCTTCCATGTCGAAACCTGCAGTCGTTGTTGTTACCGGAGTGTCGTCAGGCATCGGGCGTGTAACAGCAGAAAAGTTTGCCAAGCAAGGCTGCCAGGTCTTTGGTACGGTGCGCAGCATCGCCAAGACCCAGCCGCTGCCTGGAGTGCAACTGGTCGAGATGGACGTTCGCGACAATGCCTCCGTCCGGCGCGGAATTCAATTTGTCATTGATCGAGCCAAGCACATCGACGTGCTGGTCAACAATGCGGGAGTCGCCATGCTCGGCGCGGCGGAGGAAACGTCGATTGACGAGGCCACATGGATGTTCGATACCAACGTGCTTGGCATTCTGCGCACCAGCCAAGCGGTACTTCCACACATGCGCGCGCAACGCTCCGGCAGAATCGTCAACGTCAGTTCGGTGCTGGGTTTTTTGCCCGCCCCCTACATGGGGCTCTATTCAGCCACCAAGCATGCCGTTGAGGGAATGTCCGAGACGCTGGATCAGGAAGTACGCCAGTTCGGAATCCGTGTGTCCCTGGTCGAACCCGGCTTCACGAAGAGCAACCTCGACGCCAACGCGCCCCAGGTAAGCAACAAAATCCCGGCCTATGACGCCGAGCGCGACCTCGTATCAAGCGCCATTGCCAAGAACGTTGGCAGTGCACCCGAACCGGAAGGCGTTGCCAACACCATCGTGAGCGCTGCTCTCGGTGCCTGGCGCATGCGTCATACCCCGAAAGGTCAGGCATCGCTATTGAGCAAGCTGCGTCGCTTCATGCCTGCGGGACCCGTGGACCAAAGCCTGAGAAAGTCGTTTGGCCTCGGCTGACTTCCTGCTCCGCAGCCGGCCACAACTGGAGAACCCCATGACATCTCTTACTCAAATCATCGAAGACTTCAACCCGTCCTCCGAATTCAATACACCCTCCAACTGGTTTCAGGGGCGGACGATTTACGGCGGGCTCTCGGTAGCCCTCGCACTTCAAGCAGCGCTGCGCGATGCCCCTCCTGATCTTCCACCGCTGAAGTCGGCTCAGATATTGTTTGTTGGACCTGCATCGAAATCGCTGACCTTCAAGACGCTGCTACTACGGCAAGGCAAGTCGGCGACATTCATTTCGGTTGACTGCATGGCCGGAGCTGATGTGGCCATGCGCGTCATGTTCATCTTTGCCGACCCAAGGCCAAGCAAAATTCAGCATGACTTTTACCAATTTCCCTCCGTCAGTGGGCCTGAAAACTACCAGAGACTCGGTACCGTAACCGAAGCACCGGCTTCCCTGAGTAACTTTGAACTTCGCTTTGCTGGCAAATCATTGCCCGTATCGGGTTCTGACCATCCAGAGCTTATTGCATGGGTCAGACACGTCGACGCCTCTGGTGTCGACCCAGCAGTTGCGCTGATGGCGCTGGGCGACAGCTTGCCCCTGGCGGCAATGGTCTGCTTTACCGAGTTTGCGCCGATCAGCTCCATGACATGGACTCTGGATCTTCCGCAGCCGGTGATCGCTGGCGAATGGTTCTTGTTGCGCTCGGCCAGTCAGCGAGCGCACGATGGCTACTCCTTTCAGACCATGGAAATTTGGAACGAACAGGGAAAGCTGGTTCTCTCTGGCTCCCAGACAGTTGCTATTTTTGCGTAGGGTGCAAGCCCGTCAGCTCTCGGCATTGCCCACCGTGGCAGGCGTCAATGCCTGACAGGAGAGGTATGCTCCGGCGATGATTTTCAAATGCCTGTTGTTGCTGATTGTGCTGCTGGCCAATAGTGCCCAGGCCCGCGAGACATTCGTTGGCCAGGTCACCTATGTCACCGATGGCGACACGCTGTGGGTGCAGCCGGATGGGGGCGGGGCGGCACGCAAGCTGCGCCTGACGGGCATGGATGCGCCCGAGATTTGTCAGCACGGCGGTAAAACGGCACGCGACGTGTTGGCGCAACTGGCGCTACATCGGCGCGTTGCGGTGGATGTCGCCTACTTCGATCGCTACGGTCGAGGCTTGGCGACGGTTCGACTCGATGGCCAGGATTTGGCTGCGCAAATGGTGCGCGCCGGGCAGGCCTGGTCTTACGGCTGGCGTGGCCGGCCGGGGCGGTATGCGGCCGAAGAAGCTTTTGCACGGCAATCGCGACTGGGTGTCTTCGCCGCAATCCATCCCGAGTCGCCGCGCGCTTTTCGCAAACGCCACGGCGCGTGTCACGCCGGCAAACGCTGACGCCAGAGTTTCAGTGGGCCGCGCCGCAAACAGGGCAGCCGGCCTGGCGCGCGATGCGCACTTCGGTGAACTCCATGGCGCGGCCGTCGAGCATCAACAGGCGGCCGGTCAAGGGCTGTCCCGCGGCGCTGAGCAGCTTGAGTGCCTCGGCCGCTTGCAGGGAGCCGATGATGCCCACCAGCGGCGCGAACACGCCCATGGTGGCGCAGCGGGCCTCTTCAAAAACCGTGTCGGGGGAAAAGACGCAGGCATAGCAGGGCGAGTTGCCGTCGCGCGGGTCGTAGACGCTGATCTGTCCATCGAAGCGGATGGCCGCACCCGAGACCAGCGGCTTGCGATGTTTGACGCAGGCGGCGTTGATGGCTTGCCGGGTGGCAAAGTTGTCGCAGCAGTCCAGCACCACGTCGGCCTGCGCCACCAAGCGGTCCAGCAGCGCCGCATCGGCGCGCGCCACGATGGGTGTCACCCGGACTTCGGGGTTGATGGCACGGATTGCGCCTTCGGCTGACAGCGCTTTGGGCTGGCCAATGCGCTCCAGGGTGTGGGCAATCTGACGCTGCAAATTGGTCATGTCCACCGTGTCATGGTCGATCACGGTGATCTGACCGACGCCGGCCGATCCCAGATAGAGCGCCACCGGGGAACCCAGGCCGCCAGCGCCCACGATCAGGGCGTGACTGTTCAGAATTCGTTCCTGACCTTCAATCCCGATTTCGTTGAGCAGGATATGGCGCGAATAGCGCAGCAGCTGGTCGTCCGTCATACCGGCTCTTATTCTTCCTTCTTTTCTTCCTTGCGTTCAACCTGGGTCTTGCTGACCATGACGGGGACACCTTTGAGCTGGTTGATGGCCTGCGCCAGTTGAAAATCCTTGTCGGAACCGTACTCCGGGAACTTGCGCTCGGCCTGCGGCTTGCGCAGTTCTTCCTCCAGCTTGAGGCGGGCTTCCTCGCGTGCTTTCTCGCGCGCCTCATCCTTCTTTTCTTCGCCCTGGCCGCTGGCCAGATGCTTTTCCAGATCCGCTTCGCGGGTGCGCAGCGCGGCAAACAGATTGCCTTCCTCGGTTTCGTCCACCATCACATCGGGCACGATACCCTTGGCTTGAATCGATTTGCCGCTGGGCGTGTAGTAACGGCTGGTGGTGAGCTTCAGGCCGGCGGTCGGGCAGTTGTCCATGCGGAACGACGGATCGAGGCAGACGGCGGTCTGCACCGAACCCTTGCCGAAGGTCTGACTGCCCAACAGGGTGGCGCGCTTGTGGTCTTGCAGGGCGCCAGCGACGATCTCGCTGGCCGAGGCGGAACCTTCATTGACCAGCACCACCAGCGGCACGTTCTTGAGCGCCCCCTTGGTTACTTCCTGCAAGCGTTTCAGCGGGTCGGGGCCGCCGCGGCGATGGTAAAACTCGGGCGCCGCCCGGTGCGTGAATTTGCTCTCGGCCAATTGGCCATTGGCAGAGACCACGACCACGTTTTCCGGCAGGAATGCCGCCGATACCGCCACCGCGGCGTCCAGATAACCCCCCGGATCATTGCGCAGGTCCAGCACCAGGCCCTTGAGCTGGGGTTCCTGTTTGTAGATTTCCTCCATCTTGCGCGCAAAGTCTTCCACCGTTCGTTCCTGGAACTGGCTCAGGCGAATCCAGGCGTAGCCGGGCTCTATGACCTTGCTGCGCACCGACTGCGTGCGGATTTCCTCGCGCGTGATCAGAACCGGAAAAGTACGGCTCTCGGACTTGCGAAAAATGGTCAGCAACACCTTGGTATTGGGTTCGCCGCGCATGCGTTTGACGCCTTCGCTGAGGGCCAGTCCCTTGACCGGGGTGTCGTCGATCTTGACGATCAAGTCGTTGGGCTTGATGCCGGCCCGAAATGCCGGCGAACCCTCGATCGGCGAGACCACCTTGATGACGCCGTCTTCCTGGGCGATTTCAATGCCGACACCGACAAATTTGCCGGTGGTGCCCTCATTGAATTCCTTGAGTGCCTTTTTGTCGAGGTACTGCGAATGCGGGTCCAGGCTGGAGACCATGCCGACGATGGCATCGGTGATCAGTTTTTTGTCGCTGACCGGCTCCACGTAGTTGCTCTTGACCATGCCGAAGACGGCCGCCAGCTGTTGCAACTCTTCCAGCGGCAACGGTGCCAGCGCGCCGCGCGCCACGGTTTCGAGCGAAATGGTGGTCAAGGCTCCGGCCAAGACTCCGAGCGAAATCCAGCCGGCAGTTTTCAATTTTTGGCCCATACAAATCTTTAATCGGTTGCCCTTGAACGGTTGAGGACAGAGCTTGTTCACTTCATGTAACTGCGGTCTGTCCCGCAAAGCTTTAACGCCCAATATACACGTTTGGAGTATTTTTCGAACGGCGTGTTCCTTGTTTACTCAAGCTTTACCCTGGGCCGCCACTGCGGCTGCGGCTTTTGCCGCGGCCTCGGCGTCGCCCAGGTAGTAATGGCGGATCGGTTTCAGGTCATCGTCCAGTTCGTACACCAGGGGGATGCCATTGGGAATGTTCAAGCCCACGATATCAGCGTCCGAGATGTTATCCAGGTACTTCACCAGGGCCCGGATCGAGTTGCCGTGCGCAGCCACCACGACGCGCTTGCCGGCTTTGATGGCCGGCGCCAGCGCTTCGTTCCAGAACGGCAGCACCCGTGCCACGGTGTCCTTCAGGCATTCGGTCAACGGAACCTGGCCGGCCGGCAGTTTGGCGTAACGCGGGTCGCCGCGTTCCGAGCGTGGGTCGGTAGGCTCCAGCGGCGGCGGCGGGGTGTCGTAGCTGCGCCGCCACGTCAGCACCTGGGCATCGCCGTACTGCTTGGCCATGTCGGCCTTGTTGAGGCCTTGCAAGGCGCCGTAGTGGCGCTCATTGAGGCGCCAGCTGTTGACCACCGGCAGCCAGGTACGGTCCATCTCGTCGAGCACGTGCCACAAGGTGCGGGTGGCGCGTTTCAGAACGCTGGTGTAGGCGACATCAAACTCGAAACCTTCGGCTTTGAGCAGGCGTCCGGCATTTTTTGCCTGTTCAATGCCGGTAGGCGTCAAATCGACATCGGTCCAGCCGGTGAAACGATTGTCAAGATTCCAGGTCGATTCACCGTGGCGGATGAGAACTAGTTTGTACATGGTGTTATTGAAGGGTCGGATCCGGGGGCAAAAAGAAGGGTGAATGCCGGAATCAACCCGCTATTCTAAAATGATCGGTTAATCTAATCGGTTGGGGACAGAACTGGCGTACTTCGTGTGGCCGTGGTCGGTCCCGCAAGTCTGCGGAATTAACAAAGGAATCATGTGAAATTTATTCTCGACAACTGGATGTTGATGTCGGTCGCGCTGGTCTCGGCTGGCATGTTGTTTTGGCCGGTGCTCAAGGGCGCCGCGGGTGGATCCTTGACGGCACAAGGCGCGGTGCAGCTCATCAACCGCGAGAAAGCGGTGGTCATCGACGTCTGCGAAGTGGGCGAGTTCGCTGCCGGCCATGTCGGGGGAGCCAAGAATATTCCTTTGAACCAACTGGAGGAAAAGTTGCCCAACGTGGTGAAGAACAAGGCGCTGCCGGTGATTCTGGTGTGCCAGTCGGGCGCCCGTTCCAACCGCGCGGTGGCCATTGCCAAAAAGCTCGGCTACGAGCAGGCGCAATCCCTGGGCGGCGGTTTGAGCGCCTGGAAAACGGCCAACCTGCCGGTTGAGAAATCCTGAAACCTTGTGGGACAGACCTTTGGCTCTGTCTTCAACTAGTATCATTTATGCAAACCGTCAAAATCTACACCACCGCAGTTTGTCCCTACTGCATTCAAGCCAAGCAAATTCTCAAGGCCAGGGGCGTTGTGCAACTGGAGGAAATCCGCATCGACACCGATCCGGCGCAGCGTCTGAAGATGATGGAGATCACCGGCCGACGCACGGTGCCGCAGATTTTCATTGGCCAGACGCATGTCGGCGGCTGTGACGATCTGATGGCGCTGGACGCGCAAGGCGGTCTGCTGCCGCTGCTGAACGCCGCCTGAGATAATCTTCCCCGTTTACCCATTTCGCCCGGGATACGCCCGAGCCATTTTTTTGACTAGAAAGAAGTTCCATGTCCGACCAAGAAGTCCCCGTTTTCCAGATTCAGCGCGTTTATCTCAAGGGCGCGTCTCTGGAACAGCCCAATTCGCCCGCCATTTTGCTGGAGCAGGAAGCTCCCACCGTGGACATCCAGTTGGGCGTCAATGCCGGCCCGGTGGCAGAGGGCATTTTCGAGGTCACCGTGACGGCCACGGTGCAGACCAAAATCAAGGAAAAGACGGTTTTCCTGGTCGAGGCAACGCAAGCCGGCATTTTCGAAATCCGCAATTTGCCGCCCGAGCAGATGAGCCAGGTGATGGGCATCGCCTGTCCGCAAATCGTCTATCCCTACCTGCGCGGCAACGTCGCGGACCTGATTCAGCGCGGCGGATTTCCCCCGGTTCACCTGGCTGAGATCAACTTCCAGGCGATGTACGAGCAGCAACAACAGCAGCAAGCGGTTGCCGCCGAGCCGGCAACCGCCGCCGTGACCCAGTAAGGGTGGCACGGCATTAGGCCCACTGATCCCCGGATTCAGGGCTTGCCTGCCATGAAAATAGTGGTGCTCGGGGCCGGTGCCTGGGGTACCGCGCTGGCGGTCAGCGCGCTGGGCAATCCCGGCGCCAATCACGCCGTGACGCTGTGGGCGCGCGATGCCCAACAGGCGTCCAGGCTGCAGGTGCAACGCGAAAACGCGCGCTACCTGCCAGGTATTGCGCTGCCGGCCACGCTGGCAGTCAGTGCGGTCAAGGCGGATCATCTAGCCAGCCTGGTGGCGGGGGCCGATCTGGTCATCGTTGCCACGCCGATGGCCGGCCTGCGTGGCCTGCTGACCCAACTGGCCGGCTACCAACTGCCGCTGGCTTGGCTGTGCAAGGGTTTTGAAGCTGCCACGGCGGGGTCTTCCGGACTGCTGGCGCATGAAGTACAAGCGCAGGTTGCGCCTGCTTTGAGGGCTGGCGTGCTCAGTGGCCCCAGTTTTGCCCTGGAGGTGGCGCGCGGCCAGCCGACCGCCCTGGTGGCGGCCAGTGTTCATGCCTCGGTGCGCGAGGCCCTGGTGGCGGCTTTTCACAGCCCGACGCTGCGTGTCTATGCCAATGAGGACATCATCGGCGTCGAAGTGGGCGGCGCGGTCAAGAACGTGTTGGCCATCGCCACCGGCTTGTGCGACGGCCTGAACCTGGGACTCAATGCGCGCGCCGCGCTGATCACCCGCGGCCTGGTCGAGATGACGCGACTGGGTGTGGCGCTGGGCGCCAAGGCGGAAACCTTCATGGGCCTGTCGGGCCTGGGCGATCTGGTACTGACCGCCACCGGCGATTTGAGCCGCAATCGCCAGGTCGGCCTGCTGCTGGCCCAGGGCAAAACCCTGCAACAGGCGGTCGCCTCCCTGGGCCACGTCGCCGAAGGCGTCTACTGCGCCCGCACCGTACTCCAGCGTGCCGCTTCTCTTGGTGTGGAGATGCCCATCGCGCAAGCCGTGGTGGCGCTGCTGGACGGAACAATCAAACCCGCAGAGGCGGTGGCACTGCTGATGGGACGGGGGCCGACGGCGGAGCTCTTGTAATACGTTGCGGGACAGACCGCAGTTACACGAAGTGAACAAGCCCTCATTGACGGGAAGAGGTGCTCTTGGGGTCGGGGCTCAAGCAGGTGAATAGGCCAGCCGGACGTAAATCGGGGCAAACACTTCGGCCTGGGTGATTTCGATCAGCGTTTCCTTGGCCAGTTCAAGCAGCGCGATGAAAGTAACGACCAGCACGGAAGGGCTATTGCCGGCATCAAACAATTCCTCGAATTGAACGAAGCGCCGGCCCTGAAGTTTTTTCAATACCAGGCTCATATGTTCGCGTACCGACAACTCCTCGCGCGTGATTCTGTGGTGCTGTACCAGTTTGGCGCGCTGCAGGATGTCGCGCCAGGCTTGCTCCAGATCGGCCAGGTTGACTTCCGGAAAACGCAGTTGCAGCGATTGCTCCACATAAACCTGTACCGTCAGAAAATCGCGGCCCACCTGGGGTACCGCGTTGAGTCTGGCCGCCGCCAGTTTGATGCGTTCGTATTCCAGCAGGCGGCGCACCAGCTCGGCTCGCGGGTCCTCGGCTTCCTGGCCCTCGGCCACTTTTTTCGGCGGCAGCAGCATGCGTGACTTGATTTCAATCAGCATCGCCGCCATCAGCAGGTACTCGGCGGCCAACTCCAGATTGCGGCCCCGAATTTCCTCGACATAGGTCAGGTACTGGCGCGTCAGGCCCGCCATCGGGATGTCAAGAATATTGAAATTCTGCTTGCGTATCAGGTACAGCAGCAGGTCCAGCGGACCTTCAAAGGCTTCCAGGAAAACTTCCAGCGCATCGGGCGGGATGTACAAATCCTGCGGCAGCGCAAACAGCGGTTCGCCGTACAAGCGCGCCAGCGCCACCTGGTCTATCACCTCTGGCATGCCGGCCAGATCAGCGGTGGAGGCGTCGCCAAGCCCGTCCAGGGCAACCGTGGCCAAGGGCTTATTCGGGAGCGGTCTGGTAAACGTAGGGTTTTTGCGCGACTTGAGCGGCACGGTACTCGCTCCAGGCGCCGCGGTCCACCGCCTTGTTCCACAGCAGGGCGCGGCCCTGGGCTTGTCGGGCTGCCAGTTGCGGATCCTTGGCCTTGAGTTCATTGAGGAACTCGGTCGCTTCCGATTGGTACATGGGGCGGTAAAAAATATGCATGATCTGAACCTCTTTGGCGCATTTTAACGGGTCGGCCCGGGCTGCCTTGGGGCCGCTCTGCTCGGAGCCCCGGATGATGGCTGTAATATATGCGCATGAGCGATCAAATGTGCTGTCTGGCTGAAACAGATAGAGCCTGAATGAACGGTTTTTCCCATCCTGCTTCGTGGATCCATCTCGACTGGGTTTTGCTGGTCGTTGTGGCCTGGTTCGGGATCGGTGTGCTGGGTGTGTTTGCGCTCAAGCGGCTGCGCCTGGTGGCCAGCGTGCTGTTTCCCGCCAGCGGCTTCTTTTCCCTGCTACTGATGGGGCTGGCGCTGAGCGCCACCGGCAGCGCGCCCGAGGTGGCGATACTGCCGCTGGGGCTGCCGCAACTGCCATTTCATCTGCGGCTGGACGGTCTGTCGTGTTTCTTTCTGATGCTCATCGGCGGTGTCTCGGCCGGCGTGTCGGCTTTTGCCGCAGGCTATTTTCGCAAGGGCGAGGGCACGCCGCCGGGCCTGATCTGTCTCGAATACCACGTCTTTCTGGCCAGCATTGCCATGGTCGTGATTGCCGACGACGCCTACGTCTTCATGGTGGTCTGGGAGACCATGGCTTTCTCCTCGTTCTTCCTGGTCATGGCGAACCACCGCATCCCGGAAATTCGCAACGCCGGTTATCTCTACATGCTGGTGGCGCACATCGGTGCTTTGGGCATCCTGCTGTGTTTTGGCGTGTTGCAGGCCAATACCGGCGACTACACCTTCGCCAACATGCGCTCGCAGCACCTGTCGCCGTTCTGGGGTTCCGTCGCATTTGTGCTGGCGGTGTTCGGCTTTGGCGCCAAAGCCGGCCTGTTGCCCCTGCATGCCTGGCTGCCCGAGGCCCATCCAGCGGCACCGTCCCCTTTTTCCGCGCTGATGAGCGGCGTGATGCTGAAGATTGCCTTGTATGGCATCTTGCGGGTCTCGTTCGACCTGCTGCAAACGCGCATCTGGTGGTGGGGCGTGCTGCTGATGGCGATCGGACTGGCGACCGCGCTGTTCGGCGTGGTCTTCTCCACGGTGCAAGTGGAAATGAAGCGCTTGCTGGCCTATTCCTCGATTGAAAACGTGGGCTTGATGTGCGCCGGCTTCGGTCTGTCGCTGCTGTTCTCGGCCTATGGCATGAAAGCGCTGGCTGCGCTGGCGCTGACGGCGGCCTTGTACCACCTGCTCAGCCATGCCTTCTTCAAGAGTTTGCTGTTTTGCAGCACCGGCGCCGTTTTGCATGCTACCGGCGAGCGCAGCCTGGGCAAGCTGGGCGGCTTGATTCGCTACATGCCCTGGGTCGCCTGGCCCACCCTGATCGGTGTGCTGGCCTGTGCCGGGCTGCCGCCCCTGGGCGGCTTTGTCGCCGAGTGGTTGCTGCTACAGAGTTTCCTCTTCACCACCGGCTTGCCGAGCTCGTTTCTGAACATGCTGGTGCCGGTGCTGGCGGCGCTGATTGCGCTGATTGCCGCGCTGTCGGGCTACACCATGGTCAAGTACTTTGGCGTCATTTTCCTGGGCCAGCCGCGGGAAGAAAAATTGGCCCGCGCGCATGACGCCGGTCGTTGGGAACGCATCGGCATGCTGTGGCTGGCGGCCAGTTGCGTGGTGCTGGGGCTGTTTCCCAACCAGGTCATCAGCGTGATCGATCCGGTGACGCAACTGCTGGTAGCAGGCGGTCTGGCGCAGGCGGTGGCGGAGAACGGCTGGCTGCTGGTGCCGGTGAGCATAGAGCGCGCCAGCTATGCACCCTCGATCTTCCTGCTGGGCGTGCTGGCCAGTTTCGGCATCGCTTTTTTGCTGGTGCGCAAGCTCTATCACGGACGCCTGCGCCGGGTTGCGCCCTGGGACTGCGGCTACCCCTGGCAAAACGCCCGCATGCAGGATACGGCGGAAGGTTTTGGACAACCGATACGACAGATTTTCGAGCCCATGTTCCGCATGCAGCGGCAGTTGCCGACGCCCTTCGATGAACAGCCGCGCTACGCCGTGACGGTGGAAGACCCGCTGTGGCATTGGCTCTATCTGCCCATCGCGACGCTGGTCGAGCGTTGCTCGAAGGTGATCGGCCTGTTGCAGCAGGGGCGCATTGCGGTCTATCTGATGTACAGCTTCGTGACCCTGATCACGGTGCTATTGGTGGTTAAACAATGAGCTTGCTTGGCCTCGTATCCCAATTGATGGCGATTGCGATGGCGCTGCTGCTGGCGCCCCTGATGAGCGGCTGGGTCAACCAGTGGCGCGCCCGTTTGCAGAACAAGTCGGCCCCCAGCCTGCTGCAACCGTATCGCATGCTGCACAAGCTGTTCAACAAGGAATCGCTGCTGGCCGAGCACGCTTCGCCCCTGTTCCGCATGACGCCCTACATTGTCTTTGGCTGCATGCTGCTGGCCAGCGCCATCGTGCCGACCCTGTCGACCGATTTGCCCTTGTCGCCGGCCGCCGATGCCATTGCGCTGGTCGGCTTGTTCGCCCTGGCGCGCGTCTTCATCGCCCTGGCGGCGATGGACGTCGGCACCGCTTTTGGCACGCTGGGCGCGCGGCGCGAAATGCTGGTCGGCTTTCTGGCCGAACCGGCGCTGCTGATGGTGCTTTTTTGCGCCTCCATGATTTCACGCTCGACCTCGCTCACCACCATCGTCGAAACGCTGGCGCACCGGGAGTTGGCGATCTACCCCAGCTTTGTGTTGACCGGTGTCGCCTTCACCATGGTGTCGCTGGCCGAGAACGCCCGGGTGCCGGTGGACAACCCGGAAACGCATCTGGAACTGACCATGATCCATGAAGCGCTGATCCTGGAATATTCGGCGCGCCATCTGGCGCTGCTGGAGTGGGCGGCGAGCCTGAAACTGTTTGCCTATTCCTGCATCGGACTGGCCTTGTTTTTCCCCTGGGGCATCGCCGAAGCGAACGCGCCCCTGGCGCTGCTGCTGGCGCTGCCGGTACTGATCGTGAAGCTGGCGCTGGGTGGCATCCTGATGGCCTTCATCGAAACCGTCAGCGCCAAGATGCGCATCTTCCGGGTACCCGAATTTCTGGCCACCGCCTTTTTGCTGGCGGTGATCGGCCTGCTCGTCAACATCTTGCTGGGGGTGTCGTGATCAAGTACGTGCCGCAGTTGATCAACCTGTTCGCAACGCTGATTTTGTTGCTGTCGTTTTCCATGATCTCGCAGCGGCGCATTGTGTCCCTGATCAATCTTTTTGCCATGCAGGGCGCGGCGCTGGTGGCGGCCTCCATCCTGCTGGGCTACGTCACGCACCAGACCGATCTTTATGTTTCCGCCGGTTTGACGCTGCTGTTGAAAGTCATGTTGATCCCCTGGATCCTGTTCCGGGTCATCCGCCAGCTCAACGTCAAGTGGGACGTCGAAACGCTGATCAACATTCCCACCACCATGCTGGTGGGCATAGCGCTGGTCATTTTTTCCTTTGGTCTGGCCTTGCCGATCTCGCGCCTGTCCACTTCCGTTGCCGGCGGTTCGCTGGGCATTGCGCTGGCCTGCGTGCTGCTGTCCTTCATGATGATGATCACCCGCTCCAAGGCGATACCGCAGGTGATCGGTTTTCTGTCGATGGAAAACGGCCTGATTTTTGCGGCCACCACGGTGACCAACGGCATGCCCATGATCGTCGAGTTCGGCATCGCCCTGGACGTGCTGGTGGGGGTGCTGATTCTGGGTGTTTTCATGTTCCAGATTCGGGAGAAATTCGACAGCCTGGACATCCACAACCTCGAAGCGTTGAAGGAAGATTGAGGTGCAGGTACTGTATTTTGTTCTCGGTATCCCGCTGGTTGGCGGCGTGGTTCTGGGTGTCACCGGGCACCGCGATTTTGCCCGCAACATCAATGTTGCCTTCAGCGCCGGCACCTTTGTTGCCGCCTGCCTGCTGACCGCCCAGATCGTTGCCGAAGGCCCGGCCTTTGTTTTCGATCGCCAATTCTTCATTGACCCGCTGAATGTCTTTCTGGTCACGCTGACCGCTTTTGTTGGGTTCACCACGGCCCTTTTCTCGCGACCCTACATGCGGGTCGAGCAGGACCGCGGCAAGATGACACCGCCGCGCATGCGCCTGTACCACGGCATGTACCAGTTGTTCAGCTTCACCATGCTGCTGGCCCTGACCACCAACAACCTGGGCATCCTGTGGGTGGCGATGGAGGCGGCGACGCTGACCACCGTGATGCTGGTCAGCGTCTACCGCACGGCGGCCAGCCTGGAGGCGGCGTGGAAATATTTCATCCTGTGCGGCGTCGGCATTGCGCAGGCGTTGTTCGGCACCGTGCTGCTGTACATGGCGGCGGAAAAAGTATTAGGCCCGGAGGGCGCCACGCTGCTGTGGACCAACCTGGACGCCATCAAGGGTCAGCTGGACCCGGCCATCGTCACGCTGGCCTTTGCTTTCCTGTTGATCGGCTACGGCGCCAAGGTTGGTCTGGTGCCCTTGCACAGCTGGCTGCCGGACGCCCACGCGGAAGGCCCGACGCCGGTCTCGGCCGTGCTCTCGGGCTTGTTGCTGAATGTCGCCATGTACGCCGTGCTGCGTTGCAAGGTGCTCACCGACGGTGCTTTGCATAGCCCCATGGCCGGCCAGCTGATGATGGGTTTCGGCCTGCTGTCGGTGGTAGTGGCGGCGTTCTTTCTGTCGCGCCAGAAAGACGTCAAGCGCATGTTCTCCTATTCGTCGATCGAGCACATGGGTTTGATCACCTTTGCTTTCGGCATGGGCGGACCGGTCGCCAATTTTGCCGGTTTGTTGCACATGACGGTGCATTCGCTCACCAAGTCGGCCATCTTCTATGCGGTGGGCCACGCGACGCAAAAAGCCGGGACCCAGATCATGAGTGAAATTCGCGGCCTCATCAAAGTCAATCCGACCGTCGGATCGGGCTTGATGCTGGGCGTCATGGCGATTCTGGGCATGCCGCCGTTCGGTGTCTTTGCCAGCGAGTTCCTGATTCTCACCACCGCCATGCGCGAGCAACCGTGGGCCACGCCATTTCTGTTTCTGGCGCTGGGCGTCGCTTTTGCCTCGGTGCTGTACCGCGTGCTGCCCATGGTTTTTGGCGAGACCAAGCTGCTGGCGCTGCCCCACCCGCCGGCTTTGCTGCCGGTGTTTGTCCATCTGGGCCTGGCCTTGGTGCTGGGCCTGTACATCCCGCCCTATCTGAATGGCTGGTATGTTCAGGCGGCGCGCATGTTGGGGGGGCTGAATTGATGAAGATTCCCGCTGTCAATGTCGATCTGCAAACGCTGCCGGCGCCAGTGCCGATAGGGCGTGCCCGTGTCACGGCGCAGGAATGGCTGGCCGCCGCCGGCGCGGTACGTGACGCGGGCGGGCGCTTGCTGGCCTTGTGGGGTGGCACGCCAACCGCCGGCCTGACGATTTGCGCCGCCTATGTGATTGCCGACGGGCTGGCCTGGCTGGAACTGCTGTTGCCGGGCGAGCGGACTCGCTATCCGGACCTGGTGCCGATCTTCCCCTGTGCCGCCAGAATGCAGCGCGCGGCGGCCGATCTGTCTGGCGTGCAGGCCGAGGGTGGCCAGGACCAGCGCCCCTGGCTGAATCATGGCGCCTGGCCGCTGGACCATTTCCCTTTGCGCCAAAGCGCCGACACGGCACAGTCCTTTGCCGACTCCGCCTTGATCGATTACCCCTTTGTTCGGGTCGAGGGCGATGGCGTGCACGAGATCGCGGTCGGTCCGGTGCACGCCGGCGTCATCGAGCCTGGGCATTTCCGTTTTTCCGTGGTCGGTGAAAAAGTGCTGCGCCTGGAGCAACGGCTGGGCTACACGCACAAGGGCATAGAGCAGCGCATGACGCAGTTGCCGCCTTTGCAAGCGCAGCGCCTGGCCGGGCGGATATCGGGCGACTCGACAGTGGCCTATGCCTGGGCTTATTGCATGGCGCTGGAATCGGCGGCTGGCTGCCAAATAACGCCCCGCGCCGCCTCCTTGCGCGCGCTGCTGCTGGAGCGCGAGCGCGTTGCCAACCATCTGGGCGACCTCGGTGCCCTGGGCAATGACGCCGCTTTCGCCTTTGGCCTGGCGCAGTTCTCGCGCTTGCGCGAAGACTGGTTGCGTCTGTCCAGGGAGGCGTTCGGGCACCGCTTGATGATGGATTGCATAGTCCCCGGCGGCGTCGCTTGCGACCTTGATCAAGCACTGATAGATCGCTTGCGCCGGCAATGCGATGCGATCGAGCCCGAGGTGCAGAACTTGTGCGCGGTGTACGAGGAACATGCCGGTTTGCAAGACCGCTTCATGACCACCGGGCGCGTTACGCCGGCGCTGGCCGCGCAGTTGGGGCTGACCGGACTGGCCGGGCGCGCCAGCGGCCAGGCCTGGGACCTGCGCAGCGACCACCCGTGGGCGCCCTACGAGCAGTTGCAGGTCAGAATGGCAACGCAGCGCAACGGCGACGTGGCGGCGCGTGTGCTGGTGCGTTTTGACGAGGTCTTCGAGTCGCTGCGACTGCTGCGCGGAATCCTGGCGGACCTTCCCGCCGGTCCGCTGCGCAGCCAGATCGATTTGCCGGTGCAAGCCAGCTTTGGCGTCGGTTGGGTCGAGGGCTGGCGTGGCGAAATCCTGGTGGCGCTGGAACTTGATGGCGCGGCCCATCAGCATCGCATTCTGCGCTGCCATTGTCATGATCCATCGTGGCAGAACTGGCCGGTGCTGGAGCACGCCGTGATCGGCAATATCGTGCCCGACTTTCCGCTCATCAACAAGTCGTTCAACCTCAGCTATTCGGGGCAGGATCTATGATCTGGCGCGTCGTCAAGCAAATTGTGCGGAACGGCATCCGGACCGAGCCGGCGCCCGATATCGGTGCCCCGGCAGAGGCCGAGATCGGGCGTATCCAGGCCGATGTGCTGAAGATTCTGGGCAAGGCCTTGACCATTCGCATGGTCGATGCCGGCTCCTGCAACGGCTGCGAGCTGGAGATCAATGCACTGGGCAATCCGTACTACAACATCGAAGGCCTGGGCATCAAGTTTGTCGCCAGCCCGCGCCACGCCGACCTGCTGCTGGTGACCGGGCCGGTGTCGCGCAACATGGCCACCGCTTTGCAGCGTACTTACGAAGCGACACCGGAACCGCGGCTGGTGGTGGCGGTCGGTGACTGTGGCTGCGACGGCGGCATTTTTGGCCAGAACTACGCCAGTTGCGGGCCTGTTTCCAGCGTCATTCCGGTCGACGTCACAGTGCCGGGTTGCCCGCCGCCGCCGATTGAGATCCTGCGCGGCATCCTGGCCGCGGTGCGCCGGCGCGTTTGATCGAATTGCGTCAAAGCCTCAACGTGCCGATGCGGGCAAAGCGGCCGGCGCCAGGGGCCGGGAAATGGGTGCATCGGTATTGGGCCGACTGAGCGGCAAACCGGCTATCGCTTCCTCAGCGTTCTTCAGCCACGTCCGCTCCACCTTGTTCTCGAACAGGTGCGGAAATTTGTCGCGAATCAGCAGGATATGTCGGGCACTGACCTTGGCCTCTTCACGACGGTCAAACAGCAGACGCAACTTGGTTGTCCACCACGCCGCGTTGGCACACAGGCGCACCACCGTCAAGGTGGTCTTGTTGGTGTCGGTCATGGGTGCGCACAGGGCAAAGGCTTTGTCAAAGCCGGCCAGCGCCTCGGCCTTGCGCTCCAGCTTGGCCAGCGAGATGGCCCGGTCGCGGTTCAGCCAAAGCACTTCGGTGCGCGCCTGCATGTCGGCGGCGTCGGCTTCCATCAGGGGCAGCATCAAGGCCAGGGCCTGCTCTTGCGCACTCAGGGAATCGGCGAATCTGCCCGATATCATCTGCATGCCGCCTTTGGTTTTCAGCGCCGAGGCCAGCTCGCGAAGCCACTCCACATTGTCCGGCGCGCCGCGCACTCGCTGCTCGTGCAACAGCACTTCCTGGCTGATAAAGGCAATGGCAGCGGGTACGTTGCGCTCAAATTGGGCTTGCTCGTAATCCGCGCGCAGGGCACGAATGGCCATGTAATCCCTGGCCTCCACGGAGGGCGACAACGCCAGCCAGCCGGTCATTTGCTGGCGGGCACTGGCGATGTAGTCTTGGGCCGAGCGACGCTGGTAGATGTTGGCCAAGCCGGCCAGCGATAAATAGCTGTCCAGTACCTGAAACCGGTACTGCTCGTCGCCCGGCGCGGCCTTCGAAAGAGCCTCAAAACGAGCAATCACTTCCTGCCAGAATTGTTGCGCCTTGTCGTATTCGCCCAGGGCTCGATGGCGCCTGGCCATGGCTCTGTGGGTTTCCCCCCATTCCAGTTCCAGTTCGCGGTTCACGGCCTGGTTTTCCTGCTGCGCGGCCGCCCCGGCCAGCAGCGACGCGGCCTTGCGCAGCGATTCGTCGCTCAGCTTGCCCTGACCCAGATTGGCACTGGTCTCCGAATAGCCGGCACCACCGAGCTTGCGGTAGGCCTGCGCCATCTGCAGCGCCAGCGACGGGTCTTCGGGTACTTCGCGCGCCAGTTCGTCGAGGTAGCGGATGGCATCACCGGTCATGCGCCGGCGCAGCTCGGTGCTGCCGGGCAGCCTGGCAATGGCTTCGTTGTAATCGGTCACCATGCGGCTGGCCAGATCGCGCACCTGTTGGTAGCGTGCCTCGGCCTTGATGTGCTCCGCCTCGGCCCGGTTCTTTTGCAGCACCGTCCCGGCGAAACCTGCCACCACGGCCGCCGCGGCCAGCCCGGCCAGTCCGACTGCCAGTGCGTGGCGGCGGGCAAATTTGCCGGCCACATAGGCCCAGGTCGGGGGGCGGGCCGTGATCGGGCGATTCTGCAAATAGCGCGTCAGGTCGGCGCTCAGCGCCGCCACTGTTGGATAGCGCTCGTTGGCGTCCTTGGCGCAGGCCTTCAGAAGAATGGTGTCCAGATCGCCGCGCAGCAGGTCCGCGTTGGCCGCGCGATGCAGTCGCGCCACCTGCGAGGGCTTGCGCAAGGCGTCGGCCATCACCGCCTGCATGGCGGCGGCAACCCCCATGGCGGCGTTGGCGGACGAGCTGGACGCGAGGCGCTCGTACGGACTCTCGCCGGCCAGCAATTCGTACAGCAGCACGCCCAGACCGTAGACGTCGGTGGCGACGCTCACCGGCAAGCCGCGCACCTGCTCCGGACTGGCATAGCGCGGCGTGAACAGCAGGGCGCCGTGGGTCTGCTCGATGTCGCCACTGCTCTGCGGGTCCAGCAGGCGCGCCACGCCAAAGTCCAGCAGCTTGGGTACGCCATCCAGGGTCACCAGAACATTGCTCGGTTTCAGGTCCCGGTGAATGACCAGTTGCTGGTGCGCGCTTTGGACCGCACCGCAGACCGAGACCATCAGCGCAATGATGGCCGCCGGCGCCAACTGCTGCTGCCGGCAGTACTGGTCGATCGGCTGGCCCGCCACGTATTCCATCACCAGGTAGGGCGTGCCGTCGGGCGCGCTGCCACCGTCGAGCAGCCTGCCGATATTGGGGTGCTCCAGTTGCGCCAGCGTCTGGCGTTCACGCTGCATGCGGGCCACCGATCTGGCATCGCTGGCGCTGCCGCGCAACAGCTTGACGGCGGCGCTCTGGCGATAAGCGCCATCGGCGCGCTGCGCCAGGTAGACGATGCCCATGCCGCCGTGCCCGATTTCACGCTCCAGCCGCCACGCCCCCAGCGTCTGGCCGACCCACGCGGCGGCCGCGGCGGACTCGGTGGCCAAGGTTTCGCTGACCAGCTTCGCCGAGGTGTCGATGAACGAAGTGTCGTCCTGCGCGTGCTCCAACAACGACGCCGCTTCCCGCAGCAGCGCCTGGTCGTCGCCGCAGCGTTGTGCCAGCAAGGCCTCGCGCTGCGCCGGCGCCAGTTCCAGTGCATCGGCGACGATTTCCTTGGCCTTGCGCCACAGCGCGTTCTTCTCGTTCATCCCTATCATGTCAAAAATACCGCCTATTACGCACCAAGTTTTACCGACAGCGGAGCGCCCCCGGCACTCATTTCGCTTCTGGGCCGGAACGAAATTGTCTGCAAGACCGGGTCAAAAGTCATGGGCTGTCCGCTGTACGGGTCGCGCAGGCTGGTATCGACGCTGCTCAGGAACGGACCCACCTTGTCGCCCGGCAGGTGGGCTGCCGCGATTTGCCGTTGCAGCTCTATCAGCCGCGTGTAGCCCGCCAGATCGTGCAGCTTATGGCTTTGAAAACGCATTCCAAAACCTTGATAGGACGTCAGTATCTTGCCGACCGGGTTGTACAGCCACAGGCGAGGGTCCAGGGAATTGACGTCATAGGTTTTGAAAAATGCGTCCGCGTTGGGCTCAATTGTTGCAGCGCTTTGCGCGTAAAAATTGCCGCTGTCCGTCAACAGTGAAAAATTCAGATTCAGGGTGGCGTTGGACCTGACGAAGAGCCGGAGGGCAAGTTCCTCGACCCACCGGGGTAGTTCGTGGTCCAGTCCCGTTTGCCGGCCCTGTTTCGAGTCTTGCACCATGGTTTCGAGAAGGAGTGCGCCGTAACGAAACTCGCCGTTCAAGACACGCCTGAGGTCGGTGTCCGCCAGCGTCAGCGGCATCGTCATTTGGGCCACCAGCTCGCGGTGCTGGTCGGCGATGGCCGGGTAGTCGGTGAGCAATTCCGACAGCAGCCGGTACTTGTTGTGCAGCAGCGCGGTAATGATGGTGCGGTCGACCAAAAAATCGGCTTCGCGGCCGATGCGGCGCCACAGGGCGATCTCTGCCTGCAACTCTGCCAGTGCCGCGGCGCGCCGCTCGGGATACTCCATGTCGAAGGCAATGGAAGCATCGACCAGTTCGGATAAAGCCAACACCGTCTGCCAGCTGAGGAGGGGCGCGGCCGGGGAGGGCGTCATCGTTTGTTCGAAGTGCGGATAGTTGCGCAAGGCGCGGTAGCGCTGGACATAGACGTCCTGAGCCCGGCGCTGGGCATCGAGTTCGCTGCGATGGACACGCAGTGCCGTCAGGCAGTGTGCTGTCTCCCCGCGCGACTTGCAGTAGAGACTGGAAGGGATGCGGCGCTGGTAGGGTTTGGCGCCGTAGAAGGAAGCAGGGTCAAACTGCGTCCGCTGGCCTTTCGCGCGAAACGTCGCCAGTTGGGCGGCTACCACTTGGCGCCCGACCTGAAATGGGTCCAGCTCGGGTGATGCCGGTAGACCCCACAGCAGGTAGAACGCATTTTGTTCCGGCGGCAGGCTGGGCGGCGCCGCCAGAATTTTCCGGGCCTCGGGATGCAGCGTTTCATCCGGCAACAGAAACCAGCTGGCCAGCAGCAACACCAAGAGCCCAAGGACCGCGACAAGCAGCCACTTGAGGGCCTTGCGCGCGGCAAGAAACATATTTTTCATGGCGACGGAAACCTCCCTGCCAGGTCAACTCGGGATGCCCAGCAGGTCCAGTATGCCGCAAATGAAAGTCAGGGGATGCGCCGGGCAGCCGGGAACAAAGAGCGCCGGTTTGACCCGTTCCAGAAAGCTGCGCTCCAGCGCCGAGGCGCCTTCGAACGGGCTGCCCGAGATCGCGCAGGCGCCCACCGCGATCACCAGCTTGGGTTCCGGCATGGCGTCCCAGCACAGTTGCAGCGCCTGGCACATGTTGCGCGTGATCGGGCCGGTCAGCACCAGGCCGTCGGCATGGCGCGGCGAGGCCACGATGTCGATGCCGTAGCGCCCGATGTCGAAGTTGACGTTGGACAACGCATTCACTTCCAGCTCGCAGCCGTTGCAGCCGCCGGCCGAAACGGATCTCAGTTTGAGCGAGCGGCCAAAACGTTGGTGCAGGGCCTTTGATACCTGGACCGGATCAGGCGCCGGCCGCGCGGCGCTCAGCAGCAGCGCGGCGCGCTCCGTGCCGGCCAGCTTGAAGTCATTGCTGAACGAAAACTTGTGGCTGGGGCAGGCCGGCTCGCAGTCGCCGCACAGGACGCAGCGACCGAGGTCGATCTGCACCGGGTTCAGCGTGATGGCCTTGGTCGGACAGACGCTCAGGCAGGTGTCGCAGCCGACCGCGCAGGTCGTCGCACCGATGACCGGTTTGCCGCGCAGCCCGACCGGATTGGCCTGGCGCGGGTCCTTGATGTACTGGGTTCCTTGCGAGACCCTGACCTTGATTGATTTGAGCATTGCTGGGTCCTTAGGGCTTATTCATGAACAAGCCCTTACAGATCGTTGCCGCAGTAGGAAAGATCGAAGCTCTTGTTGCAGATGGGAAAGTCCGATATCTCCATGTCGCGTACCGCCAGCGCCAGGCCGAACCAGTTTTGCAACGATGGGTCTTGCACCTTGTAATGCAGCAATTGGCCGTGGGCTCCGGTCTCCAGCGCCTGCACGACCGGACCGCGAAAACCCTCCGTCACGCTGACGCACAGCCGCTCCGCGCCCAGCGGGCCGGCCAGCCTGGGCTGGGCGCTGGCGAGCTTGAGCTCGGGCCCTTGCAGCACTTTTTGCAGCCAGCGCAGCGACTCTTCGATCTCCCGCATGCGAATCTTCATGCGCGCCCAGCAGTCGCCGCTGTCCTCGCTGATCAGTGGCATCGGATGCCTGGCGTAAAGCCGCCCGGGCAGGCTGGTTCGGGTGTCGAGCGCGACGCCGCTGGCGCGCGCCACCGGCCCGCTCAGGCCGATCTCCCGCGCCGCCTTCTGGCTGACGACACCTGCGCCCTGGAACCGCGACTGCACGCTGCGGGCGCTCAGCATCAAGTCGTTGACTTCCGTGAAATCCTTGGCAAAAGCGGCCAGCGTGGCCAGCAGGTCCTGCTGCAATTCTTCGTTGATGGCGAAGCGCACGCCGCCCGGTCGCAGCCAGCCGCGGCCAAAGCGGCTGCCGCAGGCCCGCATGGAAGCGTTGATGATGGCCGTGCGCAGACGCCCGTAGCTGGCGCCGCCTTGCAGAAAGGCGATGTCGGTGGCCAGCCCGGTCAAGGTGCCCAGGTGCATGGCGATGCGCTCCAGCTCCAGCGCGACACCGCGCACCTGCTCCACGCCCACGCCGGCCGGTGCATCGGACAGCGCTTCCACGGCAGCGCAGTAACCCCAGGCATAAGCGATGCTGCTGTCGCCGACGATGGTTTCGACCAGCGACGCGAGCGCCAGCGGTGGACGTTTCAGCAACAAGGCCTCCACTGCACGGTGCTGGTAACCAAGCTGGATTTCCAGATGCTGCACCTTCTCGCCATGGCACATGAAGCGGAAATGCCCTGGCTCGATGACGCTGGCGTGGATCGGTCCGACGCCCACCTCGTGCACCTCCGGTCCGCGCACCGTGAAGAAGGGGTACTCGTTCAGGTGCTGCTGGCGCTGGCCCTCGAAGCGCACCGGTTTCAGCCACGGGTGCCCCGTGGGGGTGAGCCCGGTCTGCTCCCACAGCTCACGCTCGAACATCTGCACGGCCGGGTACCGCACGGTCAGCGAAGGAAAGGATTCGCAGCGCTGACCACGACCGCGCAGCACGCGCAAGTTGCCGTCCTGGTCTTGCAATACGGCGGTGGTCAGCACCTGGTCGCCCTCGGTGATGCGCCCGTACAGCGTCAACAGGCGTTGGCCGGCCTCCAGTTTGAGCGCGCAGCGGCGCGCCCATACGTCAAGCGCCTGCGGCGGGATTTCCCGCGTCGGCAACATGATCAGTGGCAGGCCTTGCATCATTGGCCTCCGATCGATTGGGCCACCTGAATCAGCAACTGGCTCAGGGCCGCCGGCGTGTAGACGCCCAGCATCAGCAGAATGAAGACAAAGCCCAGCTTGGGCAGCGCCGTCACCCAGGTTTCCTGCAACGCCGGACCTTGCCGGTTGGAAGAGCCCCACAGCATCGGAAAGATGGAGCGGCCGGTGGCGACGAAGATGATGGTCAGCATGGTGCACATCAGGGTGAAGGCGATCAGGTTGCCCGATTGCACGATGCCCGAGAGGATCAGCATTTCAGCCAGAAAACTGCCGAACGGCGGGAAGCCCAGCAGCGCGAATATGCCCACCGCGAACATCAGGCCCGAGAACGGCAACACCCGGATGACGCCGCTGAGCGACTTGATTTCATTGCTGCCGTAAACCGCGCGCAGGCGCCCCGCCGTCAGGAACAGCAGCGCCTTGACGAAGGCGTTGCTGACGATGTAGAGCAGCACGCCGTAAGCGGCCGACTTGCCGACCGACAGGCCGATGGCGATGACGCCCGACGAGCTGACGCAGGCGTAGGCCATCAGGCGTTTGTAGCTGCGCGCCGCCATCACCTGCACGGCGGCCACCAGCAGCGACAGGCAACCCATGAACAGCAGTTCGTGCGACACGAAGCCGGCGTTCTGGCCGCGGAATATCTGCAGGATGCGAAACACCGCCACCACGCTGATGTTGAACTGGATGGCGGCCAGCAGCGCGCTGGTGCTGGTGGGTGCGGCCTCGTAGGTTTCGGGCATCCAGTTGTACAGCGGCGCCAGGCCCAGCTTGCTGCCCAGGCCGAACAGCATCAGCGCCAGCCCCAGGCGCTGCCAGCTGTCGCCCGCCAGCGGCACCGAGCGCGCGATCTCGTCGAAGGCGAAGTTCATCTCGAAGCCGTGCAACTGGGCCGAGCGCGTCAGGCACATGATGCCCAGAAAGGTCAGCGCCAGCGAGATGCTGGAATACAGCAGGTAGTGCCAGGCCACGCGGCGCGGCTCCCGGGCATCGCCTTGCGCCACCAGCGGCGCCGCGCACAAGGTGGTGAACTCGATGAAGGCCCACAGCAGCAGCAGGTTGTTGGCCATCACGCCCAGGTTCATCGCCAGCATGAAGGCCAGCGTCAGGCCGGCGCGCGGCAGCATGTTGTCGGCCAGGATTCTGGAGGTCTTGACGCGCGAGGACATGTAGACGCTGATGCCCAGGAAAACGCTGTTGATGACCAGCAGGAACAGCATCGAGGTGGCGTCCAGCACGAAGTAGCGCTGCGCGAAGTAGCGCGGCATCTCGGCGAGCGGCGTCTGCACGAAGACGCCGATCCACAGCAGCAGGGTGAGCAGTGCGGCGATCACCAACGCCGGGCCTACCCACAGGCGCTGCGTTGGCGCCACCGCCTGGTTGTGGGTCAATACCAAGTCAGCCTGACTCATGTCTGGTCCTCCACGGCCACTGTGTCACGCGTGGCGATCAGCCAGCTACCGACCCCTGCGGTGAGCAGATAGATGGCGCTCAGGGCGCCGTGCACCGGCAACGGCCAGGGCTCGGGAAAGATCGATTCGAACAAGGCGATGGCGTTTTCCAGCAACAGCATGGCGACCAATTGGGACGGTGGCGAGTTGTTGTTGGACAGCAGTAGCAAGGCCACCGCCACGGTGGCGCCGACCACGCCCAGCGTCAGGGCCTGGCGGTCGCTCATGCTGGGCGCACCGAACTTGAAGGCCAGCACGATCAGTGTGATGGCGATGACCCAGGCAAACAGATTCGATGGCATCAGGTCCAGATTGGGCTCGGCCCGCTGGTCGATGGCGCGGCGCAGCAGGATAGGCGCGATGGCCGCGCGCAACACCAGCAGTTCCAGGAAGGCGATGGCCGAATGCAGCGACAACTCGCCGTGATGGGCCAGGCCGTTCCAGCCCAGCGCCAGCGCCTGGATGACCAGCCAGACCGGTGCCGAGCGGATCTTGCTGAAGAAGATAGGCACCACCACCGCCACCAGAAAAATGATCAAGGGCACAGTCATCAGAACCTCACCAGCCAGCCGGCGGCGCCCAGACACAGGGCCGCCAGCAAAGATGTCAGCATCAGATAGGGCGGCACCAGCCGCATGCGCAAACGGGCCGTCAGCGATTCGACGCAGCCCACCGCCACTGCCACCAGGCCCATGATCAGCAGCGCGGTCAGGACGCAAGCCAGCGGCGCCGTGGCGGCATCGAAGGGGTTGAGCAGCGCCGCAATCAGACCGGCATAAGTGGTCATCTTGAGCGCCCCCGCATACTGCATGGCAGCCAGCTCGGGGCCGCTGTGGTCCAGGATCATGACTTCGTGGATCATGGTCAGCTCCAGGTGCGTCAGCGGGTCGTCCACCGGCACCCGCGCCGCCTCGGCCTGCAACAGGATGAACAGCACCAGCACGGCCGGCAGCGCCAGCCAGGCAAAGGCATCGCTGTGGTGCAGATGGCCGATCAGCGCGCCAAAGCTACTGTCGCCGGTGGCGACCGTGGCGGCACCGATCAACAGGAACAAGGCGGGCTCGATGAAGGCGGTAAACGAGGCCTCGCGCGCCGCCCCCATGCCCTCGAACGAACTGCCCACATCCAGCGCCGACAGCATCAGGAAGATGCGCGCCAGACCCAGCGTGTAGGCGAACAGGATGAAGTCGTAGTTGAACTGCAGCGGCGCCAGGCTACCGAGGATGGGCGCGATCATGGCCGCCAGCAGGCTGGCCGCCAGCACCACCCAGGCACCGGCCCGGAACAAGGGTGTGGCGACCGTGCTGTAGACCGGACGCTTGCGCAGCAGACGCGCCAGATCCCAGCCCGATTGCAGCAGGCCGGGCCCCTTGCGGCCGGCCCACAGCGATTTGGTACGGTTGACCAGGCCGACCAGCAGGATCGGCATCACCAGCACCGCCAGCAGGTGGATCAGTTGCAGCAGCGACTTCATTGCAGCGGCCCTCCGGTCAGCACCACCAGCGCGGCAATCATGACGATGGCAACCAGGGCGGCAGCGAAGGCGATGCGCGTGTCGTCCTCGCGCAGCTTGCCGGACAGGTTTTCGGCCGAGGCGTCGCCGTTGCTGATGACCGAGAAGATGCGCCGTTCCACCGCGTCGACGCAATCGGTGATGACATAGCTGTCGGTCGGGAAGTAACCGGCCGGCGCTTTCTGCCGGCGCAGCATCACCATGACGCCGCGAAAACGGTTGCTGAAATCCCAGGAGAAGCTCGATCCGGTGTATTGCATGCGCGGACCTGGCGCGCCATAGCCGCAGCCCCAGGTCACATGGCTGGCTGCGAGCTTCGGCCTGAGCACCGAGCGCAGCCACCAGACCAACCCGATGGCGAGCGCCAGCGCGCCGGAGATCAGGCCGATGCGGCTCAAGGTGTCGCTGATCGGTTGCAGCACATTGCTGCTGGCCGCCGGCAGCAAGGCCAGCGCAATTTCGGTCGGACCCTGCACCAGCATGAAGCCCAGCACCGGCATGACGCCCAGCGCGATCACGCCCAGCGAATGCAGTCCCATGGGCAGCAGCATCCAGCGGCTGACCTCCCTCGGTGCATGCACGCTGGCGTCACGCGGCGCGCCCAGAAAGACGACGCCGAAAGCGCGCGTGATGCTGAGCGCCGAGACGGCGCCGACAAAGGCCAGCAGCGCGGCGGCGGCGCACAAGGCCACCTTGGCCCAGACGCCGCTGGCGGCGCCATTGAACAAGCCTGAATAGATCACGAATTCGCTGGTGAAACCGTTCAGCGGCGGCAGCGCCGAGATCGCCACGCCGCCCAGCAGAAAACTGATGGCGGTCCAGGGCATCAGGCGCGCCAGGCCGCCCAGGCGCTCGACGTCGACGGTGTGCGTGGCCTGGTAGACGGCGCCGGCGGCGTAGAACAACTGGCACTTGAAGAAGGCGTGGTTGAGCAAGTGCATCAGGCCGCCGGCAAAGCCCAGCGCCACCAGCGCCGGCTGGCCCCAGCTCAGGCCCAGGCAACCGACGCCGATGCCGATGCCGGCAATGCCCACGTTCTCGGTCGACGAGTAGCCCAGCAGGCGCTTCAGGTCGCGCTGGCCCACCGTGTAGAGGGCGCCCACCAGCGCCGACAGGGCCGAGAAGCCGATCAGGAACCAGCCCATCCACTCATCCGGCTTGCCGATCAGGAACATGAAGCGGATCAGCGCGTACAGGCCGGCCTTGTGGATGACGCCCGACATCAGCGCCGAGACGTGCGCCGGTGCCGCCGCATGAGCGCGCGGCAGCCAGGAGTGGAACGGAAAGAAGGCCGACTTGAGCCCGAAACTGGCCACCAGCAGCATGAACACCAGGTTGCGCTCGGAGCCGGCATGGTCGCTCAGCCAGTGGCCGAAACTGACCAGGTCCCAGGAGGCCGAACGCGCGTACAAAATCATGAAGGCGGCCACCAGAAAGATCAGCCCCAGGTGTGTCGACACCAGGTAGTTGAAACCGGCGAAGCGCACTTTCTGGTTGGTGAAGTCCCAGATCACCAGCAGCCAGGCGGCCAGTGCGGCAATCTCCCAGCCGAGCAGAAAAACCAGCGCGTGCTGCGCAGTGTAGACCAGGATGAAAGACAGCGAGGTCAGGTTCAGCAGTGCGTAATGGACCCCCAGATGGCGCTTCGAGTCGAAGAACGGCCGCATATAGCCCACCGCGTAAACGCTGCCCAGCAAGGTCATTGGCATAGCCCAGGCCAGGAAGAAGGCGCCCAGCGCGTCGAGCTGCATGCGCATCAGACCGACCGGGTAGGACCAGGCCAGTTCGCCCTGCAAGGGGCTGCCGCCGAACAGCACCGGCGCCACGGTGCGCCAGACCAGGGCCGTGGCAATCAGTTGGGACAGCACGCCGATGGCGGCGCGCGTGGTGTTGCGCCAGGGCAGCAAACAAAGGCCGGCCCCCGCCAGCAGGACCAGGATGGCGCTGATCAGTGCGTTCACTCTGAGCCTTACCCCAGGCTAGTGCACCCGCATGCCCGGCTGCGCGCCGGCGCCCGGCTCCAGCACATAGATGCCGGGACTGGATTTTTGATCCGCATGGCTGGCCGAGAGCACCATGCCTTCGCTGATGCCGAACTTCATCTTGCGCGGCGCCAGATTGGCCACCAGGACGGTCAGCTTGCCTATCAGTTGCTCGGGCTTGTATGCGCTGGCAATGCCGCTGAAAACGTTACGGGTCTTTTCTTCACCGGCATCCAGCGTCAGGCGCAGCAGTTTGCTGGAGCCTTCCACCGCTTCGCAGTTGACGATTTTGGCGATGCGCAGGTCGATCTTGGCGAAGTCCTCGATGCCGATCGTGGGGGCGATCTCCTCGCCGCCGGGTGCTGTTGATTCAGCAGCTACTTGCGGCGGTTCGATGGGCGTTGGCGCCTCAAACAGTGCTTCAAGCTGTTTGATGTCGACGCGCTGCATGAGATGCTGGTAGTCGTTGATCTTGTGGTCAGTCGGAAGAGCGTTATATTGATTCCATGTCATTTGGTCGTCAGATAAATTCATGAAGCGTTGGATTTGGGATGCCAGCGCGGGCATGACTGGGCGCAACATGACCGTGACGTACCAGAAGAATGTGAGCGCAGTCGAACACACCTCGTGAAGCTCTTCGTTTTTGGCATTTAACTTTGCCAGTTCCCACGGCTTGTTTGTGTCGATATAGAGATTAATGTCGTCGAGCAATTCGCCTATGGCTCTTAGTGCCTTGGCAAATTCTCGATCAGCGTACAGAGCTCCAATCTGATCCCAGGCGGCGGTTTGGATCTTCCTGCGAAGATCACCCGCACGGTGGTCAAGTGAGTGCAGTTTGCCGTCAAAGCGCTTAGTGACAAACCCAGCACAGCGGCTGGCGATATTGATGTACTTGCCGACCAGATCGCTATTGACCCGCGCCATGAAATCTTCCGGGCTGAACTCCACGTCTTCGTTGCGGGCGTTCAGCTTGGCGGCCAGGTAGTAGCGCAGCCACTCGGGGTTCATGCCCAGGCTCAGGTATTTGAGCGGGTCCAGGCCGGTGCCGCGGCTCTTGCTCATCTTCTCGCTGTTGACCGTCAGGAAGCCGTGCACAAACACCGCGTTGGGCGTCTTGCGGCCGCTGAAATGCAGCATGGCCGGCCAGAACAAGGTGTGGAAGGTGATGATGTCCTTGCCGATGAAGTGGTACTGCTCGGTGGCAGGGTCGGCCATGAAGGCGTCGTAGTCGACGCCGATCTTGCTCAAGTAGTTTTTCAGCGAGGCCAGGTAGCCGATAGGTGCGTCCAGCCAGACGTAAAAATACTTGCCCGGCGCATCCGGAATCTCGATGCCGAAGTAAGGCGCGTCGCGGCTGATGTCCCAGTCGCCCAGGTCGCGCTTGCCGTTCTCGTCGGGCAGTAGCCATTCCTTGATCTTGTTGTAGACCTCGCCTTGCAAGTGCGGCTGGCCTTGCGCGTTGCTGCCCTGCGTCCATTGTTCCAGAAACTCCACGCAGCGCGGGTCCGACAGCTTGAAGAAGTAGTGCTCCGAGTCGCGCAGCACCGGCGTCGCGCCGCTCAGGGCCGAGTAGGGGTTCTTCAACTCGGTCGGGCTGTAGACCGCGCCGCACATCTCGCAGTTGTCGCCGTACTGGTCCTTGGCACCGCACTTGGGGCATTCGCCCTTGATGAAGCGGTCCGGCAGGAACATGTTCTTCTGCGGATCGAAGAACTGCGCGATGACGCGGGTGGCAATCAGCTCGTTGGCCCGCAGGTCGCGGTAAATGGCTTGCGCCAGCTGGTGGTTTTCGACGCCGTCGGTGGAATGCCAGTTGTCGAAGCCGATGTGAAAACCGTCCAGATAAGGCTTGCGGCCGGCCGCGATGTCTGCCACGAACTGCTGCGGCGTCTTGCCGGCTTTTTCCGCCGCAATCATGATGGGCGCGCCGTGCGCGTCGTCAGCGCAGACAAAGTGCACCGTGTTGCCCTGCATCCGTTGAAACCGCACCCAGATATCGGCCTGGATGTACTCCATGATGTGGCCGATGTGGAAATTGCCGTTGGCGTAGGGCAGGGCGGTGGTGACAAACAGTTGGCGTGGCATGGGGGCTGAGTTTTTCGGCGAAAGGATAGATTTTAGTCGGCGCACCTTGGGTGGCCTGGTTGGCCGGGGTCAGGCAGCGGGCCAGACGTGATTGATTGGCGCAGTCAGCCCGGTTTTCGGGCTATAGTGCCTGCAACGCAACACCTCGCGCACTGGGTCCGGCAGACGCCTGGATCGAGGAAGACAAGCGACGGGATTTGACCTTGCCCCCGAAAAACGGACTCTTAACCATGAATAAGCCAACGGTCTTCTTCAGCCATTCCTCCAGAGACCAAATACCACTTGGCAAGCTGAAGGCTGCCTTCCTAAAGCTGACTGGCGGGAGCGTGGATGTATTTCTTTCGAGCGACGGACAAAGCATCCCTCTCGGAAGAAATTGGGTGCACAAGGTTGAAGAGGCGCTCGAATCAGCCAATCTGATGGTTGTCTTTGTGACACCCACGTCACTAAAGTCCAGTTGGCTGTACTTCGAATCAGGCTTTGCGTATTCCAAAGGCTTACGAGTTGTGCCGGTTGGTTTCTTGGGCGCCGACCTAACCGCGCTACCACCCCCATTGAGCTTGCTTCAGGGCTTTAACATTACATCCGAGGCGGGACTGAATAACATAATTGCCATTACAAACGACGTCTTCAAGCATTCTCACCAAGAGGCCTTCTCAGAAGGCGACTACAAGGAGATCTGCTCTGGCGGCGCAAATGGAGCGACAGACATCTTTGGAGTGTATGGGGCACTGGTAGACCAAGTGAAGTTCTTGTTGCAAGTCGGTAGGGACTTTGAGGGAGAGCCAATTCCACTGCTTGACAGACTCTATCAACTGTTTCAATCGATGTCTCTAGATTGCCAATGTCACGAAAACCGACTCGACCTCCCAGGCGTTTCATTTGTCGCTCATGAAACAGAGGGTTCTAGGGAGATTTACGTCAACGTAGAGGGCAGCGCGGCTGGGGTGGCTCTTCCACTCGTTGAGAAGGCCTTTCAAACTATATGTATTGACGGCACAAAAGGTCGTTTACTGAGGATTGAATTTACGGATGAAGTGGGATTTCCTTCCGCTTATCATCAGCGTTCGGGCCGCCTCATCGGAACGCCAGTACGCCTCGCTCCCAATGAGCGACTCCAATTTCAGGATTTGCAATTCACGATTGACCGTCTTCGCTATTTTCGATCAACCGGTGTGAACGTAGGCTGTGCGTATCTGGCCGCAACAATCGACAAGAACGAGATTCCACTGCAACAAATTCGAGAATTGCTTGCTCTTCTATTTGAGCACAGGGTCCTGTTAATCGACTCCGAATGATCTTCAAGATTCTTACGAGGAGCTATGTTCTTCCTCGAGGAATTCAAGTCCAAACCACGGGCTTGACTTCTCCGGATGCGATGCAATTTGGGACCACTTCACCGTCACGCGTGAAGACGTACGACAGGACAACGGCGAAGCACGCCTCGTCTGTTTCGGCCTGTTGGCTGGAGAGGTGGTTGTGATGGTTTACACGGAGCGCCCGCGAGGGCCTCACGTAATTTCGCTGCGAAGGGCAGAAAAACATGAAGCTCGCTACTACCGCCAAGTTGCCAAAGAAAACCTCGGCTAAGGTCGCCGACCCTGACAATCCGGCCTGGACCGAGGACATGCTGGGTGCGCCCGTACTCAAGCGCGGCCGTGGACCGCAAGCGACGCCCACCAAGATTCTTACCTCGGTCCGTCTGGACGCGGACATTCTGGAGTTCTTCAAGTCTCAAGGGAGCGGCTACCAGTCGCGGATCAACGAAGCGCTGCGCATGGAAGTGAATCGGAATTTGGCTGGTCATCCGAGAACGACAACGCGCAAGCGCGTTGAGGCTTGACTTCGACGTGTGTGCCGTGCATGGCACGAATTCAATTGGGTGCAAGTCCCGATACCAGGCATGTAAATCATGGGGCCGCGAGGCTTCTTCCTGTCCCGATCAGGCAACAGAATGCAGAAACCAGCAGGAGCAAAAACAATGAGTTGTGCCGTCCTCGTCATCGATGTTCAACGCGGCCTCTGCGAAGGGGCCTACGAAACGTTCGAATCAGCGCGAATCATCGCCAACATCAACCAGGTTACGTCAAAGGCCAGGGCGGCTGGAGTGCCCGTGGTGGTCATCCAGCACGAGTCAAAGTCCGGGTTGTTCGCCTACGGAAGTGAGGCTTGGCAGCTCGCCCCGGCTCTGCACACGGCGGCTACCGACACCTTGCTTCGCAAAACCACACCGGATTCATTTCACCTCACAGAGCTTGAGGCGCTTTTGAAGCGCAGTGGCGTCACCGAGCTGGTCGTTTGCGGCATGCAAACCGACTTTTGCGTGGACACCACCACGCGGCGGGCTCTGGCACTGGGATACCCCGTGGTGCTGGTATCCGACGGCCATACCACGCTGAATAACAAGCACTTGTCGGCCGCTCAAATCATCGAGCACCACAACGAAACTCTTTCGAGTATCAGTAGCTTCGGCCCGGTTGTTCGGCTTGAGCGTGCGCAGGAAGTGCGCTTTGGTTGACGAGGCGGCGTGCCTGAACGCCCCTGAACTTGGCTAAAACCACATGTCTGAAACGCACCGTCCGTCCCTCGGCAGGTCTTCGAACTTGTCCAGGCCGTCGAAGTGATCGATCGGGATGCGAGCAATAGGTTCGGGCTCTGTCAGACGCAGATTGACGGCAATGCGTCTCTTGCCTTCGGGCGTGAGTTGCAGGCCACGCCAGAACGCCACGCAGCCGCACTTTGGGCAGAAGTGAAACTCCACGCTCTTTCCTCTGACGTACGACTGGGTTGGGCCAGAGACTGTGATGCCTTCACCTTCGACGTCGTAAATCCAAAGGACTCCGTAACGACGGCAGACGGTGCAATTGCAAGCGGTGGCGCTCTCGGGGAGAACACTGTGGTTCCAGTTCCATGTGACTGCGCCGCAGTGACAGATACCTTTCAGCATGAATGACTCCTGTCCGTTCCTGAACTCAGGCGCTACTGTACCAACGAATGAAGCTAAGCGGCCGCGCCTGCGCCGGACGATGAGCGGAGCCGAGATAGCGAAATGTTGAGAGAGCGCAAGGCAATGCAGGCGGGGTCCGATCTGAGCGAGAGGTGAACGCCACTGAAAACAATTCAAAAATCCGGCACACTTCAGGCTGGCATGAAAATATCCGACCGAATTTCACCGAATCCCGGACGCAGCGCCTGGAGCCGGTGAACGTCGGATTCTTTGTGCAGCACCGTTCATCTATGCCATGAAACCCGCCATTGCTGCGACCGTCCGTCCCCTATTGCTGGTAGCACTTCTACTCATTTGGAGCAACGCCATGGCGCTCGACGTTACAAGCCTTTGGGATCACGGCAAGCCGGAACTCAGTGAACAGCGTTTTCGCGCTGCCCTGGCAACCGCGTCGGGCGATGACGCCCTGGTGCTACAGACTCAAATCGCCCGCAGTTACGGAATACGCAAAGACTTTGCGCGCGCTCAGGAAATACTCGCCGCCATCAAGGAGCAGGTGAAGAGCGCGTCCCCGGAGGCACAGGTGCGGTACTTTCTGGAACTCGGTCGCACCTATGCGTCTGCAACGCATCCCGCTGAGGCGCAGACGCCAGAGAACAAGGCAATGGCGCGTTCGCTGTACACGCAGGCCTTTGAAACCGCACAGAAGGCGCGTCTTGACAATCTTGCGATTGATGCCCTGCACATGATGGCATTCGTTGACACTGAACCGAAGGACCAGCTTGATTGGGATCTCAAGGCCGTTGCCTACATGGAGGGCTCTTCCCAGTTGGATGCCAAAAAGTGGGAGGGTTCCCTTAGAAACAACGTAGGCTACGCCAAGCATCTGCTCGGACAATACGACGAAGCGCTCGCTCAGTTCAGGCTTTCCCTGGCAGCGCATGAGCGCACCGGAAGCGTGCGAGCCGCGCGCATCGCGCACTGGATGATTGCCTGGACGCTTAGAGCCCAAGGCAAGTTTCAGGAAGCCATTGACATCCAGTTGCGCCTGGAACGCGAGTGGGAGCAAGCCGGCGACCCGGACCCGTACGTCTTCGAGGAACTGGAGCATCTCTACCGCGCAACAAAAGACTCGGCCCGGGCGGATGCCTACGCGGCAAAGCTGCGCAATTCACGGCAGCAGCCATGACGCCTATCCTCCAACACTCCTGGGCCCGCGCCTGGCAAGGCATCGGTGCCGGTGGCGACGGCGAGCCAGTCCGCGCCGCACTGGTCGCCGCCTATGCGCAGCCACAGCGCAAATACCACAGCCTGCAACACCTGACCGAATGCCTGGAGTGGTTTGAACGGGTTCGGGAGCTTCCAAGGCATGCGGCGGAAGTGGAAATGGCACTGTGGTTCCACGACGCGGTCTACGACGTCAAGGGATCGGACAATGAGCAGCGCAGCGCCGACTGGGCCGCGGCCGAGCTGGCCGACGCTGGCGTAACGCCGGAGGTGATTGGCCGTGTGTCGGCACTGATCCTGGCCACAAAGCACACAGCCGTGCCGACCGAGCCGGACCAGCAAGTCCTGGTCGACATCGACCTCGCCATCCTTGGCGCCGCCGAGCCTCGATTTGCCGAGTACGGGCAGCAGATCCGCGACGAATACGCGTTCGTTCCGGAAGATCTGTTCAAACCGCGGCGTCGCGCCCTGCTTGGCGCGTTCCTGGACCGGCCCCGCATCTACAGCACTTCACACTTTCATGAGCTGCAGGAAGAGCGAGCCAGGGTCAATCTCCGGCGTGCGGTGGGCCTGGGCGCGGGCTGAGAACATCATTTGCCCATGACCGACTTCTACGACCAGCTGGTGCCGTTCTATCACCTGATCCATCAGGATTGGGACGCCAGTATTCGTCGCCAGGGTGAGCAGCTTGCCACCCTCATCCAATCCGAATGGCCGGAGCACAGCAAGGTGTTGGACGTGACCTGCGGTATCGGTACCCAGGCGATTGCGCTGGCGCTGCGGGGCTACGCCGTGACCGCCTCGGACCTTTCGGCGAGGGAAGTCGATCGCGCCGCGCAGGAGGCCAACCAGCGGGGCGTGGCTGTAGCGCTCTCGGTTTGCGATGTGCGCCAGGCGCATGCGCATCATGGGTCGGGCTTTGATGTCGTCATCTCATGCGACAACTCGCTGCCGCATCTGCTGACGGACCACGACTTGCTGCTGGCGCTCAAGCAGATGCTGGCCTGCCTGTCGGTCGGTGGCGGCTGCATCATCACGGTCCGGGACTATGAACGCGAAGAGCGTGGCCAAAACCTGGTCAAACCCTATGGGGTTCGCACTGAGAACGGCAAACGCTATCTGCTGTTTCAGGTCTGGGACTTTGAAGGCGAACACTATGATCTGACTTTCTTCATTGTTGAAGAGAACCTGTCAACCCGGGAGGTCAAGACCCATGCCATGCGATCCCGCTACTACGCCATTTCGACGGGTAGACTCTGCGACCTCATGCGCGAAGCCGGTTTCCAGGACGTTCGCCGCATCGACGGGGCTTTCTATCAACCGGTTCTGGTCGGCACCAGGGCCGCCTAACGCTGTAGCCAGGAGCCTGAAACCATGACCGTGATTGTTCATCCCCTGACGCCGGATCGCTGGGACGATCTGGAGGCCATCTTCAATGCCAAGGGCTGCTCCATCGCCCGCGGCTGCTGGTGCATGTACTACCGCCGCAGCGGCAAGAGCGCCGACCTTCAGGCCGGCGAGACACAGAGCGCGCGCAACCGAAGCGACCTCATGGCACTGGCCGCGTCGGACCAACCACCGGGACTGATTGGCTACCAGGATGGCGTGCCGATAGGCTGGATATCGCTGGGGCCACGCCAAGACTTTGCCAAGCTCGCCAGGTCGCCGGTCATGAAGCCGGTCGATGAGCAGCCGGTCTGGTCCATCGTCTGCTTTGTGGTGCCGTCGGAATACCGAAAGAAAGGCGTGGCACGGGCGCTGCTGGCCGGGGCCGTCGAGTACGCTCGTCAGCGCGGCGTGCGGCTGCTGGAGGCTTACCCTGTCGACAAGGCCCAACCGACTGCGGGCGAATCCTCATGGTTCGGCTCCAAGGCGATGTACGACACTGCCGGCTTCGAGGAAGTGGCACGCCGCACACCGGCGCGACCGGTGGTCCGCCTGCAACTTGTCCCGAAGTGAGGCAAGCTTTGAAGTTCAGTCAATTCGGCGCCGACATGGGACGGCTGGTGGTCTATTTTCATGGCGCGCCCGGGGCGCCGGAAGAATGCGGCATGTTCGATCGGGACGCGAAAGAGAACGGCTTGACGGTGATTTGTTTTGACCGGTTTGCGGTCGATTCTTCGGTAGAAGGGGAAGCCTATTACAAGCTGCTGGCCGAGGAAATTGCAAAGAAGGCCGGCGGCAAACAAGTCGACGTCATTGGTTTTTCAATCGGTGCCTTCGTTGCGATGCAAACCTGCCGTTACCTGGCCCAGGGGGGCAGGAGTCTGCACCTGGTTTCTGCCGCCGCGCCGCTGGAGGCAGGGGATTTTCTTGACGGTATGGCGGGCAAGCCGGTTTTTCAATTGGCGAAGAGATTTCCTGCCCTGTTTCTTTTGTTGTCCTACTGGCAAGGCTTGCTGGCTTTGTTTGTGCCCAAGGCATTGTTTCGTATGCTGTTTGCCAGCGCTGCCGCGGCCGACCAAGCTTTGGTGGCCGACCCCGCATTTCAATCCAGCATCACCAAGGTACTGAGCTCCTGCTTCAGAGGCCGCGTCAGAGGTTATGCGAGAGATGTTGACGCTTATGTGCAGCCTTGGAACACCACACTCTCCGAAGTCACAGTCGACACCCACATCTGGCACGGCGCGCAGGACAACTGGTCGCCCAGGCCGATGGCTGATTACCTGGCATCCGCGCTTCCGGGTTGCACCTCGACCAAGGTGTTTGACGGCCTGTCGCACTACTCCGGGCAGCCCCTGAAATATGCAGGCTTCTGGGCCAGGCATGACAGCTCTGCACGGCGCCGGTTTTGTTCTGGAACCCATTCGCGTTTCCCATGCCAAAGGCTTGTTTCCGGTGTTGAGTGAGCCGGGTTTGTACCAGTTCATCGAGAACCCGCCGCCCAAGACCGAGGAAGACCTGGCGCAACGGTTCAAGCGCTGGGAGGCCGGTGCCTCTCCAGATGGCAGCGAGCTTTGGTTGAACTGGGCGATCCGCCTTGACGATCAGGAACTGGTGGGCCATGTCCAGGCAACGGTCCTGTCAGGGGCGACCTCCTGGGTCGCCTACATGCTGTCGCAGCGCCACTGGGGCAAAGGGCTGGGTAGAGCCGCAACCAGCCTGATGATCGAGCACCTGATTTCGCAACACCAGTGCAAAACCTTGCTGGGCTGTGTCGAACGCACCAACCAGCGCTCCATCGCGCTGCTGCAGGCGCTGTCCTTTGTCCAGGGGGCGCCGGCTGAGCATGCGGCGCACCAGCTCTCGGACAGTGAGGCGCTCTTTGTCCTTCGTGCCGGCGAGAGGTCGACAATGGGGTGCGACGGCGGCTAATATCGCTGGCACGGAAACAAGGGCTGCACGCGTCGGCACAGGCGGGGCGGCATGAGATCAAGCTGGGGCTACCCATCTGTTCAAGGAGAAATCGCACAATGAACGATCTGGTTTTCTACACAAATCCACAGTCACGCGGGCGCATTGCGCACTGGATGCTGGAGGAGATTGGTCTGCCTTATGAAACGGTTTGGCTCGAATTCGGGCCGGCCATGAAAAGCGCCGAATATCTGGCCGTCAATCCCATGGGCAAGGTGCCCGCGCTCAAGCACGGTGGTGTTGTGGTCACCGAAGTGGCCGCCATCTGCGCCTATCTGGCCGACCGTTTTCCGGAGAAGAAACTGATTCCGCCGTCAGGCCATCCTGACCGTGCCGCCTATTTCCGGTGGCTGTTCTTCGCGGCCGGTCCGGTGGAACTGGCGGTGACCGCCAAATCGCTGGGTTGGCAAGTGCCCGAGGGCAAGAGCGGATTTGTCGGCTTCGGCAGTTACGACGCCACCCTCAACGCCCTGGAGCAGGCGCTGACGCCCGGACCGTATATTTGCGGCGAGCAATTTACCGCGGCGGATGTTTACGTCGGCTCCCAACTGGGCTGGGGCATGATGTTTGGCACGCTTGAAAAGCGTCCCCTGTTTGAGGCCTACGTCGGGCGACTCCATGCACGTCCGGCGGCTCAACAGGCCAATCGCCTGAACGAAGACTATTTGAAAAGTCTCCAACCCTGAACCGCCCATCCAGAGGGAGCGGACTTGAAGTTGGCATCTGGCTGCTTTAACATTCGTTCCATCCCATGGACAAGGTTCCTGCTCCCATCGTTGCCTTCCTCGCTGGCGACCCGATCGCCGTGGCCGGCGTGTCACGCGCCGGTAACACACCGGCCAATGCCATCTTCCGGAAACTGCGCGACGCTGGCCACCAGGTCATAGCCATCAACCCGAACGCTGCCGAGATCGAGGGGCTGCCCTTTTTTCCCGATCTCGGCTCTGTTCCCGGGCCGGTTCACGGCGTCATGGTCGTCACGCATCCTTCAGTTTCCGCCAGCGTCGCATTGGCGGCAGTCGAGCGCGGCGTCAAGCACATCTGGTTCCATCGCTCGTTTGGTGACGGCAGTGTGTCGCCCGAGGCCCTTGAGGTGTGCCGTGCGCATGGCCTGGAGCCTATCGTCGGCGGCTGCCCCCTGATGTACTGCCAGCCGGTGGATTTGGCGCATCGCTGTTTCCGCTGGTGGCTAGGGCGGCAGCACCGCGTGCCGGGGTAGGCCGGGCGGCGCGTGGTGTCATGGACCTTTCGATCACCTGGAAATACTTCGCTGCCTGGTTCGTGATGCTGCTCGTTTCCGTGGCGAATGGCGCCGTCCGCGACCTCTTCTATGGCAAACACATGAGCGCGATGGCTGCGCACCAGCTGTCCACGGTCACAGGCCTCTTGTTGCTGGGACTGGTTATCCGGGCCTTCGTTCACTTGAATCCGCCATCCTCCGACCGGCACGCCATCCTCATCGGCCTGCTGTGGATGGCACTTACCGTCGGGTTCGAGTTCCTCTTCTTTCACTTTGTCGCTGGCCGCCCGTGGTCGGAGTTGCTTGCCAACTACAACATTTTGGCCGGTCGGGCCTGGGTTCTTGTCCTGCTCTGGGTCGCCGTGGCCCCCTATCTTTTCTTCCATTTCGGCCGTCCGGGATCTTGACAAAACTGCGGCAGCGATTGAAATCGTTGAGGACTTCGACGTCACACAACATGCTCCGAGGAACGCCCGTCGTCAGTGGCGAGTATTTCCCGCGCGGCTTGTTCGATGTTTTCTACGGCATCATCAATTCGCGCAAAGTCGTTTCCGACAAGGCCACTTTTGCCTACCTGGCGGATGTCTATGTCCTTGAGGCGCATCGCGGCAAAGGCCTGTGCACCGAATAGAATTTGAAAATGAACAGCAACTTACCACCCGACGGCCTGCCGAGCTACCGCCTGCTCACCGGGCCTGATGACGCCAGCTTTTGTCACCGGGTCAGCGAAGCGCTGGCGTTGGGCTATCTGCTGTACGGCTCACCGGCGGCGACCTTCAATGGCGAAAATGTCGTCGTTGCGCAAGCCATCATTTGGCCCGGCGTCAAGCAGGCAATCGGCACGCCGCAATCCTGAATTGCCTTCGCTCCGGCTGCCTTATCGGCTTGCCGGGAGCGGGACGGTCTCAGAGACTTATTTCAACCTAACCATTTCGCATGCCACAACTCCGCCACGAAGGTCTCCTGTTGCGCCCCTTCGAAGACAGCGATGCTTCTGCCTTCACAATCGCGGTCCGGGAGTCGGCGCTGACCGTTGGCCGCTGGATGCCCTGGTGCCACGCCAACTACACGCTGCAGGATGCGCTGGGCTGGTTTGAAGTCTGTCGCAGCGGCGCCAGCGCCGGCACGGCTTATGAATTCGGCATCTTCGACGAAGCGACTTCTGAATTCCTGGGCGGCGCCGGTCTGAACCAAATCAACCTGCAACATGCTTGTAGCAACCTTGGCTATTGGGTGCGGCAGTCAAGACACCGGCAGGGCATCGCTGCACGCTGCGTGCGCGCCCTGGCGGACCATGCCTTCAAAGCGCTGGCACTCAAGCGCGTCGAGATCGTCGTCGCGCTCGGAAATCAGCCCAGCTTCGGGGTGGCGCAGAAGTCGGGGGCTATGCTGGAGTGCGTGGCCCGCAATCGTCTGCTGATCCACGGCAACTCCGTCGCCGCCTCGGTGTTCTCCCTCATTCCGGAGTAAAGCGTCGGTCAGCAAGTTGAACCGGCGGACCCTCAGACGCTGGCCACTTCCGGTGTCGTCACCGGCCCCTTGCCGCTGAATCGATCGAGCGCCAGGTAAATGACCGGCGTGATGAACAGCGTGATGGCCTGCGAAAACACCAGGCCGCCGACCACCGCCAGACCCAGCGGTTGGCGCAATTCGGCGCCGGCGCCGATGCCGATGGCGATCGGCACCGCGCCCATCAGCGCCGCCAGCGTCGTCATCATGATAGGCCGGAAGCGCAGGATGCAGGCCTCGCGGATCGCCATCGCCGGCGTCATGCCCTGATGGCGCTGCGCGTCGAGCGCAAAGTCGATCATCATGATGGCGTTCTTCTTGACGATGCCAATCAGCAGCACGATGCCGATGGTGGCAATCAGCGTCAAGTCCTGCCCAAACAGCATCAGGGTCGCCAGCGCGCCGACCGCCGCCGACGGCAGGCCGGCCAGAATGGTGATCGGGTGGATGTAGCTCTCATACAGCACGCCCAGCAGCACGTAAATCACCAACAGGGCGGCAATGATCAGAATGGCCTGGCTGCCCTGCGAACTCTTGAACACGGCAGCGTCGCCGCCGTAGCTGGTGATCACCGATACCGGCATTTGAATCGCGCTGCGGGCAGCGTCGATCTTGGCAGTGGCATCGCCCAGCGCGGCGCCGGGCGCCAGATTGAAAGAGACGGTGACCGCCTGCAACTGACCGACGTGGTTGATCGACATCGGGCCGACCGTTCGCTCGACCGTGGTGAAGCTGGCCAGCGGCACCATGGCGCCGTTGCTGGAGCGCACGTAAATGCTGTTCAGCGCGCCCTCGTCGAGCTTGCCCTCGGGTGCCACCTCCATGATCACCTGGTAGCTGTCGGTGGGCAGGTAAATGGTTGAAACCTGGCGTTCGCCGAAGGCGCTGAACAGCGTGCTGCGGATCGCATCGATCGATACCCCCAGCGTATTGGCGCGGTCGCGGTCAATCTTCAACTGCGCCTGCAAGCCGCTGAGCTGTGCGTCGCTGGTCACATCGCGAAAGAGGGGGTCGGCGCGCAGGCGTTCCTGAATCTTGATGGCCCAGCCATTGAGCTCGTCGGCCCGGACGCTTTGCAGGATGTACTGGTACTGGGCTTTGCTGGGCCGGCCGCCCAACTGCAAATTTTGAATTGGACGCATGAAGACAGCGATGCCGGCAACGTCGCGCAGCTTGCGGCGCAGTCCTTCAATCACCTTGGCCATAGGCTGGCGCTGACCGGCGGCTTTCAAGGTAATGAACATGCGCCCGGTGTTTTGAGCGCCACTGCCACCATTGAAGGAACTCACGTTGGCGACGTTGGCGTCGGCGCGGAAGACCGCTGCCACGCGCTCCTGGAGGATCACCATGGCCGGGAACGAGGTGTCTTCGGCGGCTTCCGTGGTGACCTGGATCTGGCCGATATCTTCTTCCGGAAAGAAGCCCTTGGGGATAATCGTCATCAACCAGGCGGTCGCGATAAAAGTGGCAACGGCCACCGTCAGCACGGTCTTGTGGTGCCGCAAGGCGATGTCGAGCAGGCGCGTGTAAGCCGCCAGCAGCGCGTTGAAGCCACGCTCAAAGAAACGGACCAGGGCGCCTGGCGGCTTCTTGTGTGCTTCGTCCGACAGGAACCTGCTGGCCAGCATAGGCACCAGCGTCAGCGAGACGAAGGCCGAGACGATGATGGCCAGACCCACCACCACGGCAAATTCATGGAACAACAATCCGATGACACCGGGCATGAAGAAGATGGGAATAAAGACCGCAATCAAAGAGCTTGATATGGCGACGATGGTGAAGCCTACTTCACGTGCGCCGCGCATGGCCGCCTGAAACGGCGGGACCCCGTTCTCGACGTGGCGAATGATGTTCTCCAGCACCACGATGGCATCGTCCACCACCAGGCCCACCGCCAACGTCAGACCCAGCAGCGAAATGTTGTCCAGACTGTAGGAGAAGCCCCACAGCAAGGCGACCGCGCCAATCAGTGAGACCGGCAGCGACAGGGTCGGGATCACGGTGGCGACAAAGCGGCGCAGAAATAGAAAAATCACCAGCACCACCAGGGCAATGGTGCCCAGCAGGGTGAGCGATACGTCGTGCAGCGCGGCCCGCACCGAGACCGATCGGTCGTTCACCGGTGTCATGGCGACCGAATGCGGCATCTGGCTTTGCAGTTTCGGCAATGCCGCGCGCACGGCGTCAACCACCCGTACCGTGTTGGCGCCAGGCTGCCGCTGCACCGCGATGGTGATCGAGTTCTCACCGTTCAGGGTGGCCCAACTCTTGAGCGACTCCAGGCTGTCTTCCACCTGCGCCACGTCGCGCAGCCGCACCGGATTGCCACCGCGCGTGCTGACAATCAGATCGGCAAAATCAGCCGCATTCTTGAGCTGTCGATTGGCCTGCAGCGTGAGCGTTTGTTGTGGACCCTCGAAAGTACCGACCGGCGTGTTGACGTTTGCCGCACGCAAGGCGGCACTCAATTCGTCAAGCCCCATGTTGCGCGCAGCGAGTTCCTGCGGCCGCACCCGAACCCGCACCGCATAGCGCTTGTCGCCATAGATGCTGACCTGCGCCACGCCGTCGATGGTGGTCAGCGTGGGGGAAATCAAATGCTCCGCGTAATCCTGCAAATCGGAAGGATTGACGGAAGGCGAGGTGAGTGCGATCAGCAACACTGGCGCGTCGGCCGGATTGACCTTGCGGTAAGCCGGCGTCGCGGTCATTTCGATTGGCAAGGCACGCTGCGCCCGCAGCAAGGCCGCCTGCACATCGACCGCCGCCGCATCGACGTTGCGCCCTTCGTCGAACTCCAGAGTCAGCGAGGTCCGGCCCAGGGAACTGACGGAACTGATGGTTTTGAGCCCCGGCACCGTCTGGAATTGCTTTTCCAGCGGCAACGCCACCGAACTGGCCATGGTCTCCGGATTGGCGCCAGCCAGGGCCGCGAAGACATTGATCACCGGCGTGTCGTAACTGGGCAGCGCCGCCACCGGGATGCTGCGAAACCCGATCACCCCGGCCAGCACCACCGCCAGGTTGAGCAGCGCCGTCATCACCGGACGACGGATAAAAATTTCCGACAGGTTCATGGCGTTGTCGGCGGTGTTGTGCCGGCCGGCTTTCCGGGTGCACCCGCTGCGCGTTCAACCACCGGCGAACCAGGTCGCAGGTTTTGTTTGCCGCTCAGGACGATGGCGTCGCCCTCATTGACGCCGCTCACCGCCGCGTCGTCGCCCTGGGCGTACAGAACCCGAACCGGTTTCAGCAAGGCCTTCCCGTCAACCTTGACGTAAACAATGGTTCCGCGAGCACTTTGAATAACCGCTGCCTGCGGTACCACCACGGTATCTTTGAGGGTGCTGACGGTTTGGGAAACATCGACGAAAGAACCGGGCCAGAGTTTGCCGTCCCGGTTGTCGAAAACAGCTTTCACCTTGACCGACCCCGAGTTGAGGTCGATCGCGTTGTCGACAAATTTCAGGCGCCCGCTGAAAGCGCCCGCGCCATCGGCCAGCGTGGCGGTGACCGGCGCGCCGCCGTCCTTGAGCGCGGCCAGCGCGTCCGGCAGATTGCGTTGCGGCAGGTTGAAGGCAACCGCAATCGGGTCCAACTGGGTGATCGTCACCAGCGTCGTCAGGTTGGCCTGCACGGTGCTGCCCGGAAACACCGAAACGGCACCGGCACGCCCGGCGTTCGGTGCCGTGACGCGGGCGTAGGAGAGCGCCACCCGGGCCGCGTCAATGGCCGCCTGATCGGCGGCAAGCACCGCCATCTGGGAATCGACTTGTGCCTTGCTGGTATCCAGCGCGCCTTGCGATATGAAGTTTTGCGCCAGCAGTTGCTGCGCACGGGCATATTGCCGCTGGGCGTCGGCCAGTGCCGCGGCGTCCTTGGCGAGTTGTGCCCTGGCCTTGGCGACGTTGGCCTCATCGGTGCGTGCATCCAGGGTGAACAGCAGGTCGCCGGCCTTGACAAACTGCCCTTCGTGGAAATGAACTTTGGAGACGACGCTGCTGACCTGCGCCTTGACATCGACGCTGTTCAGCGGCGTGACGGTTCCAGTGGCCTTGAGCAGCACGGCCAAGGTTCTTTTTTGCGCTCGAATCGTGGTTACCGTAATCGGCGCCGCGGCGGCGGGGCTTGGCGCGCTGCCTGGGCTGGCCGGCGCCGCAACCTCGGTTTTGCCACCGCAGCCCAAAAGTGAGGCTGCCGCCAGTCCGCAAACAAGCCTGAGCCAATGAGGGGTTGTCTTCATGTTTCTCCTGTAGCTGGTCGGAGCCTGCGCCAAAGCATGAACAACCCGGCTCGCAAATCCTCGATCTTTTTCGCCCTGCATGCTACCACTTCGACCCTCATGGATACGTCGCACGCGGGCTGAAGACTCGCAACGGTTTCGCTTGCTGCCCGGTACTAATTGTCCCAATCGCCGCCGCCGCCGCCACCACCGATATCGACGCCGCCACCGTCATCCCAGGAGCCGGCCTCGTTGACGCCGAAATTCTGACCGCCCATGTCGGGGTTGCTGTCGACGGTCTGAAAATTATCGTTGGCCAAATTGTCCGACGACCGTCCGGCTTGATCATGCCCACCCATCAGGTTGCGGCCTATCGCTTGCGCCGCCATGACACCGGCGCCGACCGCCAGACCGGTCGCCACGCCGCCCATGATCTTGCCGCCCAGGCCACTGCCGGCCGGCTGGCCATAGGGTGGCTGCATGACGCCACCCCCCATGCTGTTGGCCATGCCAAAGCCCTGTGGACCGCTCAAGCCGCCCGGCATCGCGCCCTGATTCGCATAGACCGGCTGGGGTTCGTAGGCAGGCGTTGGTTTTTTGCGGGTCAGGAAGATGGCAATGGCAATCGCGCCACCGCCCAGGGCCAGTGCCAGACCCCACGGGAACGACGAGGAAGCGGGTGCGGAGTAGTTGGCCGGTGCCGCAACCTCGCTACGGTGCTGGCCTGAGCCGCCGACCACGGGCGCTGTCCTGGCAGCGAGCTGGCTGCGCAAGGCTTGCACCGATTCGGCTTTGATCGACGGCAGGCCAGGCGAGAGTTTCTCGGCCATCGCCAAGGCGTCACGCGCCTGACCCAGCTTGCCCTGGCGGGCAAACAATTCAGCCTGCACGAAATGCGCCTTGCCGCTGCCCGGGTGCGCCACCAACACCTGCTGCATCATGACCTGAGCCTGCTCCAGGCGGCCGGACTGGGCCGCCTCGTAGACCTGGTTCAGGGTCGGCTCGGACTGCGCCATGGCGAGGCCGAAGCCCAGCAGCGCCGTGACCAGCAACCACTTCAGCGCGCCTTGCAGGATTGATCGTTTCATCATCGGTAATGCCTTCATAAATGGGTTGACTTGCCTGGGCGAGTTGGTGGCATTCGGTTCCAATTCAAGCTCAGCAGCGCGATAGTATCAATCAAGTGTCAAGTCCAGGTAAAGCGGTGCCGTGAACCAGTTGCCGGTTCAGGCGCGTTTCCCGCCGGAGCCAGGCTGGTGACCGCGGATCTGCCAGGCAGCGCCGCAGTCGTATAAAGTCCTGATTTGCGCCGCCCCGGCGCGAACACAGCAATTGCGGTCATGGAGAAAGTCGATATGCCAGTGGGTAAGCCAATTGAACTCAAGGGAAAGCCGGTGGGCGGTGGCAAATTTCCGCTCATCTGCACGCCGCTGGTGGGGCGCACCGGCGACGCTGTCCTGTCGGAAGTGCAACAGGTGCTGGCCAAGAAACCCGATCTGCTGGAGTGGCGTGTCGATTTCTTCGAAGACATCGGCGACACCGCGGCAGTGCTGGAACTGGCCTGCGGCATCCGGCAGGCCGCCGGCGCCGTGCCCTTGCTGTTCACCCGCCGTTCGAGCCGGGAAGGTGGCGAAAAAATTGCTTTGTCTGAAGACCAGGTGGTGGCGCTGTACGCTGCCGTGTGCCGCAGCGGCCATGTCGACCTGATCGATTTTGAAATGAGCAACGATGCGGCCCAGGTCCGTCAAGTGCGCCAGTTTTCGCTGGCGCTGGGCGTCAAGTTGATGCTCTCGTTTCATGATTTTCAGGCGACACCGGACATAGAATTGCTGAATCAGCGATTTCTGCAAGCCCAGCAGTTGGGGGCCGACATCGCCAAGGTGGCGGTCATGCCGCGCCGTCTGGAGGATGTCCTGACGCTGCTGAGCGCCACCTTGCAAGCGAGCCAGCAGTTGACGATACCCCTGGTCAGCATGTCGATGGGCGGCTACGGCTCCCTGACGCGCCTGTTTGGCTGGGCTTTTGGCTCGGCCATGACGTTTGCCATCGGCGCTGGCAGCTCGGCGCCCGGTCAGGTGCCCATTGAAGACCTCAACACGGTGCTGGCGATTCTTCAGAAGTCGTTGCCGCGGCAGTAATCCGCAGGGCGCGCAGGCCTACTCAAAACTGAGCTGCCTGCGGTTGTCGCTGGAGACCCGGTCTATCAGCTTGTTGTAGGGGTCGACCCCGACCTCGAACGGTTTTTCTTTCACCGTGACGGTGAGCGTCGGCTCGCTGCCTTGCAGGCGGCGCTTCTCGCTGAACAAGACTTTTTCATCGGCTTCCTTGCCCCCGGCAGGCCGGGCGAAGACGGCAATCTCGACCGGCTCCTCGAACACGCGGGGCGTCTCCTTGCCTTTGCCATCGGCCTCCAGTTTGGCCAGATGCAATTTCATGGTAATGTCCCATTGACCGTCGCTGCGCTGCTTGGCGCTGGCCTCCAGCACCCGGTTGTCATAGAACACGATTTTCTCGAACAAATCGGTGATCAAGTCCTGCTTGTCGGCGCCGGCTTCAGCGCGGATGTAGCCCAGCAGTTCCTTGCTGGTGGTGTAGGGCGGCGCCTGGTAGGCTTTGTCTTGCAGGAAGCGTTTGAGTGCGCGGTTCAGCGCTGCCTCGCCGATTTCCTCGCGCAGGCGGTAGAACACCAGGGCGCCTTTGCGGTAGTGAATATAGGGCTGGTTCTCAACACGGAACAAGGGTTGTTCCTCGATCTGTTCGCCACGCCGCGAGCGCAGGTAATTGTCCAGCTCGTCCTTGAAGAAACGGCGCAGGTGCTGCGGGCCGTATTCCTTTTCCATCACCATCAGCGCCGAGTACTGCGCCAGCGACTCCACCAGCATGGTGGCACCCTGCACGTTGGCGCCTATCACCTGATGCGCCCACCACTGGTGCGCCATCTCGTGCGCCGTGACGTAGAACACGTAGTCCACATCCTCCTTGTGGCGCAGATCGGCAATGAAGCCGATCGCCTCGGAGTAGGGAATGGTATTGGCAAAGGATTGGGCAAACGTGGCGTAGCGCGGAAACTCCAGAATCCGCACCTGCTGGTGCTGGTACGGCGTGAAGTTGGCGCTGTAATAGTCCAGCGACTTTTCAACTGCGGTGATCATACGGTCCACGTTGTAGCCGTGTTTGGGGTCGAAGTAGATCTCGATCGGCAGCCCGTGCCAGTCGCCTTTCTTGACCTGCCATCGGGCCGACAGATAGGCGAAGAAGGGCAGCATGGGGCGGTCCATCTGGTAGTGGAAATAGCGCCGGCCATCTTTCTCCCAGGTTCTCTGCAAATAACCCGGTGCCAGCGCGATCTGGTCGGCGCTGGTGGAGACGGTAGTGTCAAATGTGATCCAGTCGGCCTCCGAATCAAGTTGATGGTTGGCGCGCGCCGCTTCGTCCTCCAGCTTGGGCATGCGCTGTGGCTCGCCCAGGCCGCGTTTGCGCCGCTCGTTGCGGTCCAGCAGTTCGTTGGCGTTGTAACCCAGCGCCGGGAACAACTGCGCGTTGTTGAAGAAGGTGCCGTTCAGGTTGACACTGTCGGGTTTGCCGTCGTTGGTGAAGCCCTGGTTGCGCAGCGTCAGCGTGAAATCCATGTCGATGGCGGCACCCGGTGGCAGTGGCTGCGCCAGCTTGAGGATGCGCATGCCCAGCAGCTTGTCGTCCAGCGTCACCTGGTGCGCCGGCAGGTTCCTCAATACCGTGTCGACGTCGGGAATCACTTGCACGTACAAGGTATCGATGGGTGCGGCATGTTTGTTGAGCAAACGGTAGTGGCCATCGATCAGCACCCGGCGCTCGGCCGGAAAGATGTCGACCTTGGCCTGCACCTCGGTGACGCGCGGCTGCGGCCGCCCCTTGTACTGGCGATAGAGTTTCTCAAAGTTGGCCTGGCGGTCCATCTGCTCGTCGCCCGGCACATACTTGTTCAAGACATTGGTGTTGTAGTAAATCCAGCCACCGCTGGCGATAAAACCGAGCAGGCATAGCGCCAGTGCGCCGCCTGCCGCACCCTTGAGCGTTTGCCGGGCCAGCGCCCAGCGCACGCGCCATTCCTGCGACGCACCACGCACCCAGAAGGCCCCAGCCAGCAGCAGCAGTGCCAGCACAAACAGGCCCCAGTACAGCAGGTACCAGAACCAGCCGGTCAGGAAGTGGCCGAAACCATTCATGTCGGAGTACTGCACTTGCGGCAAACCGGCGATGTTGTACAGGTTGTGGTCGAAGTGCAGGATGCCGAACACCACTTGCCATGCCAGCAGCAGAATCACCACCAGATAGCCGACAAATTTGTTGTTGCACAAGACTTGCAGCGCCAGCGCCAGCAAGCCCATCAGGACAAAATAGGCTGAGCCTTGCAGGGCGCCCTGTAGGTACAGCAGCGGCTCCAGCGGCACGCCGCCCTTGATCAACTGGAAGCACATGGCCGCCAGCACGCCGCCCGCCATGAAGCCGGCAATGACACCCAGCAGGGCCAGGCTCTTGGCCAGCAGGCCGACCCAGTTCGGCACCGGCAAGGCGTCCACCACCTCGGCAACCTTGAACTGAGGCTCCTTGAAGATCAGCTCACCGGCATAAAAGGTGACGATCAGCACCAGCATGAAGTTGAAGGTGACCGACATGGTTCCCAGCATCTGGCGCGTCACCGGGTAGACCTTGGTGCCATACAACTGCCCGCTGATGGTGGCGCTGCTGATGAAGTTGGCCACGCCCACCAGCAGCAGCACCAGAAAGGGCAAGCTTTTGAACACGCCCACGGCATCAAAACGCAAGATGTTCCAGCATTGCAGCCAGGGCGTGACGCCGGTGATGCTGGGCTGCACGGGCCGGTAGCGGCGCGCGGCCGGCGCTGCGAGCGTGGCAGCAGGTAGGGTCTTGGCGCGGCCCCAGAAGCGCTTGCCGGTGTCCGGGCGCTGCGGCTTGAACAGCGCCAGGGTGAGGCCCAGCAAGACCAAGGCGACGGCGCTCCACAGCAGCCGGTTCACCAGAATGAAACCGCTGAGGGATGGCAAGCCGCTGTTCGCTTCGGCGGTGGAAAAATAGCGCGTCATGCGGCCGAAGGCGCGCAGGCCGAAGGGGTCCAGCAGGACCGCCAGCCATTCGTTGCTGATGTCGCGTGAAAAGACGCCGGCCACGCTCCACAGCACGAAGAAGACGATGACACCGACATAAACCAGCAGCATGGAGCGTGTGGTTGCCGCCAGCAACATCAAAAACGCGCCTATCAACAGCAGGTTGGGGATCACAAAGACGGCAATACCCCACAGGTAGGGGGTGATGGAAAAAGGTCCGATGCGCGCCACGTCGACCCAGGGCATCACCGTGCCCAGCATGATGCCCAGGGACACCAGCACGAAGATAGCCATGCAGGCCAGCAGGCCAGCGACAAAACGGCCCAACAGGTAGTCGCGCTTCTTCATGGGCGTGGCGAAGATCATGTCGGCGATGCCCAATTCCACGTCACGCAGCACCGAGCCGGCGATGAAGAGGGTAACGATGAACATCGAGAGCACCGTGAAGACACCCAGGAACTGGGCAATCACCATCGGCGCGTTGCGGTACACGTTGCCGACCGCGCCACCGAGCTGGACGGCGTCACTGCTGGCGGCGCCAAAAGCCATCAGTCCAAAAATCAGGCCGCTGAGCCACAACAGCGGCTGACGCAGTTGGTAGCGCAGATCGAAGCGAAAGAATTCAAGCCACATGCTGTGCTCCTAGGCCAGCGCGGACTGACTGGCGCGTATCTTCAGGAAATAGACATCCTCCAGATCCGGCTCGACCTGCTCAAAGCCATCGTCTGGCTGGCTGTCGGCGTGCACATTGATTTGCGGCTGGCCGGCCACCAGGCGTGACGACAGCACATTGAAGCGTTGCTGGTATTCGGTCAAGGCCGCCTTGCTGACGCGCTTGCGCCAGACCTTGTCCTTCAGCATCTCGATGGCCGCCTGCGGCTCGCCCTGTAACAAGACTTCGCCCTTCACGATCATCGCCATGCGCGGACACAAGTCGGTCACGTCGGCGACGATATGGGTCGACAGCATCACCACCACCTGCTCGCCGATCTCGGCCAGCAAATTCAGGAAACGGTTGCGCTCATCGGGGTCCAGGCCGGCTGTCGGTTCGTCCACAATCACCAGCCGCGGTGCCCCCAGCAGGGCCTGCGCAATGCCGAAACGCTGGCGCATGCCGCCGGAAAAAGTGCCCAGCTTGCGTTTGCGGGTATCCCACAAATTGGTCTGGCGCAGCAGGCCTTCCACCATCTCCTTGCGCTCGGCGCGCCGGGTCAGGCCTTTCAAAACGGCGAAGTGACTCAGCAGGTCTTCGGCGCTGACTTTCGGATAGACGCCAAAGTCCTGCGGCAGGTAGCCCAACTGGCGGCGCAGGCCTTCCTTGTCAAGCAGGACGTCGATGCCGTCGAAATGGATGCTGCCGCTGTCGGGCTCTTGCAAGGTCGCGATGGTGCGCATAAGGGACGACTTGCCGGCGCCGTTGGGGCCTAGTAAGCCGTACAGTCCGGTGGGAATCTCCAGACTGACATCCTTGAGTGCCTGCACGCCGTTGCCATAGGTCTTGTTGAGCGCCTTGATCGAAAGCATATCGAACCCTTTTGCTTGCTATTGGGGAAATTCCCCGGCCAGGAAAGATGCTGACTTTACATCCTGGGCACGATCAAGGTGGCCACTTTGCGACCGGCAGCGTTGTCGACTGCACGAACTGCGTTCTTCAGCATCCAGTTCGCACTTGCGCCCGGCTTGCCGGCCAGATCTCGAGGGCGATGTTTTCTCACTCCGGCTTGATATTTCCTTCCAGGATGACCTTCGCCCACTTGGCGCTTTCGTTGTGCAGCGCGACAGTGGCTTCCTCCGGCGTCGTGTAGCTGGCGATGACGCCTTGCGCCAGCAGCGAGTCTTTCACGTCCTGCTGGCTCAGGATGGTTTTCAGTGCCAGGTTCAGCTTGCCGATGATGGCTGCCGGTGTGCCGGCCGGCGCGGCAATACCGAACATGGAGCTGACTTCAAAGCCTTTCAGGCCGGCTTCGGTGGCGGTCGGTACCTCCGGCAGGGTCGCCACGCGCTGCGCCGACGCGGCGGCGATGGCACGCAGTTTGCCGCCCTTGATATGGGCTTGGGCAGCGGGCGCAGTTTCTATCATGCAGTCAACCTGGCCACCCATCAGGTCGGTCATGGCCGGACCACTGCCCTTGTAAGGCACGTGCAGCATCTGTACGCCGGCCAGGCGCTGGAACATTTCACCGGCCAGGTGCTGCGGCGAGCCGTTGCCGGCGGAGGCAAAGCTCAGCTTGCCGGGTTTGGATTTGGCCAGCGCAATGAATTCCGGCAAGGTGTTGGCCTTGATCGAGGGGTTGACGACAAACACCAGCGGTACCGAGCCGACGATGGCCACCGGCGCGAAGCTCTTGTCCATGTCGAAATTAACCACCTTCTTGTACAGCACCGCGCTGATCGAGTGGCTGGTCATGGCGCCCATCAGGAGGGTGTAGCCGTCCGGCGCTGCCGCGGCCACGGCCGCCGCACCGATGCTGCCGGCGGCACCGGCGCGGTTGTCGACGATCACCTGCTGGCCCAAGGCGCCGGACAGTTTTTGCGCCATCACGCGTCCGATCACGTCGGTGGCGCCGCCCGGCGGATAGGGCACGATCAGCCGGATGACTTTGTTGGGGTAGTCCTGGGCCATGACCGGGCCAGTCACGCCCAGCACGGCGGTGGCGGCCAGGCCAGCCAGAAGAAGGCGCCTGGCGCGGGATGTTTTCAGAAGGGCAGGGTGCAATTTCAAGGTGATCTCCTTTGTTGTTTCAGAATGAGCGGGGCGAAAATGAAGTGCTGGTCAAACGGCTGCTGGAGCCACCTGGTTTAATATTGACCATATTATCAATAATCCAATGGACATGAAAAAACCAGAATCCTCCAGCCGCATGGCGTCCCATGTCACGAAACCCGAGGACGCCGCATCCGGCTTGGCCAAGGGCTTGACCGATTACGGCGACAAGGGTTTTTCCCTGTTCTTGCGCAAGGCCTTCATCAAGGGTGCCGGCTACACCGAGAGTGCGCTGGAGCGTCCGGTGATTGGCATCGCCAACACCGGCAGTGCCTACAACCCGTGCCACGGCAACGCGCCGCAGTTGATAGAGGCGGTCAAGCGCGGCATCCTGCTGGCCGGCGGCCTGCCGATGGATTTCCCGACGATCTCGCTGCACGAGAGTTTTTCGCAGCCGACCAGCATGTACCTGCGCAACCTGATGGCCATGGATACCGAGGAAATGATTCGGGCCCAGCCGATGGACGCGGTGGTCCTGATCGGCGGCTGCGACAAGACGGTGCCGGCGCAACTGATGGGCGCCGCCTCGGCCGGCATCCCGACCATTCAACTGGTGACCGGCTCCATGCTGACCGGCTCGCACCGTTCCGAGCGCGTTGGCGCCTGCACCGATTGCCGGCGTTTCTGGGGCAAGTACCGGGCCGATGAAATCGACGCCGAGGAAATCAGCGCCGTCAACAATCAACTGGTTGCCAGCGTCGGCACTTGCTCGGTGATGGGCACCGCCAGCACCATGGCCTGCCTGGCCGAGGCCCTGGGCATGATGGTGCCGGGCGGCGCCAGCGCTCCGGCCGTGACCGCCGACCGCATCCGCATTGCCGAGGAGACCGGCACCCTGGCCGTGCAGATGGCCGGCAGCGGCCTGACGATAGACCGCATCCTGACCGCCCAGGCGTTTGAGAACGCCATGCGCGTGCTGCTGGCGATTGGCGGCTCCAGCAACGGCATCGTGCACTTGACGGCGATTGCCGGCCGCCTGGGCTTCGAGGTCGACCTGAAGGCGCTCGATCGAATGAGCCGCGAAACGCCCGTGCTGCTGGACCTGAAGCCCTCGGGCCAGCATTACATGGAAGATTTCCACAAGGCCGGCGGCATGGCGACCCTGCTGCGTGAACTCAAACCGCTGTTGCATCTGGACGCCTTGACCGTCACCGGCAGAACGCTGGGCCAGGAGATAGAACGCGCCGGCCCGGGTTTTGCGCAGGACGTGGTGCGGCCGCTGTCGAACCCGATCTATCCGCAAGGCGGCATTGCGGTGCTGCATGGCAATCTGGCACCCGCTGGCGCCATCATCAAGCAGTCGGCGGCGGCGCCGGCGCTGATGGAGCATGAAGGCCGCGCGGTGGTGTTCGAGAACATCCAGGACATGGCCCGGCGCATCGACGATCCGGCGCTGGACGTGAATGCCGACGATATCCTGGTCTTGAAGAACATCGGTCCGGTGGGTGCGCCGGGCATGCCTGAAGCCGGCTATCTGCCGATCCCGATGAAGCTGGCGCGCGCCGGCGTCAAGGACATGGTGCGGATTTCCGACGGCCGCATGAGCGGCACGGCGGCCGGCACCATCGTGCTGCATGTGACACCCGAAGCGGCCATCGGCGGGCCGCTGGCGCAGGTGCAGAGCGGCGACCGGATCCGCCTCAGCGTGGTCCGGCGCGAACTGAGCCTGCTGATCTCCGAAGAAGAACTGGCCGAGCGGACACAGGCCAACCCGGTGGCGCGCCCCATTGCCGAACGCGGCTACCGCAAGCTTTTCCTGCACAGCGTGACGCAGGCGGACCAGGGCGTGGACTTCGATTTCCTGCGGGCGCCGATGACGCGCCAGATCATCCCCGGTGCCAGATAGGAGCCGCCGACCGACAGCATGAAGACCCATCCGCCCCATTTGCCTGACCCTGCCAGCGGTGTCGACAGTGACCCGGACAGCCCGCTGGCCGCCATCACGGCGACGCTGGAAGAAGACATCGTCTTTGGCCGCCTGCATCCGCGCGAGCGGCTGACAGAGGATCAACTGATGCAGCGCTTTGACAGCAAGCGCTACGTGGTGCGCGAAGTGCTGGCCAGGCTGGACCGCATGGGATTGATCGAGCGGCGCAAGAATGTCGGTGCGCTGGTGCGTTCCTTTACCAGCAAGGAAGTGGCGGAGTTGTATGGCGTGCGCGCGCTGCTCGAAAGCGAAGCGGCACGCCTGATTGCGCTGCCCGTCGCACCGGCTGCGCTGGAGCGCCTGGTTGCGATTCAGGCGCGGCATGACGCTGCGGTGCGGGCTGGCAGTGCGCCGCGCGTGTTCCGGGAGAATCTGGCGTTTCATCAGGCTTTGTTTGAACTGACCGGCAATCAGACGCTGCAGCGCGCGATCGCCGAGTACGCGCGCCAGACCCACCCGATACGCTTTGGCGCATTGATCGCCGCCGACTACCGGGAGCGGGCTCGCAGCGAGCACTGGCGCATGATAGAGGCGCTGCGCGAAGGCCAGCGCAATGCGCTGGTCGCCCTGTGCGCGCAGCATTTGTTGCCCTCGCGCGATGCCTACCTGGCCGCGCATGCCCACCACTTGAAACCGAGCTGATATTTCACGCCGATGGCGGGGTCAAGCGCGCCGGAACTGGGCGCGGATCTGGTCGGCGCTGGCCAGTGGTCGATTCAGCGCAGCGGCGCCTTCGACCACTTGGCGCGCCAGAGCGGCATTGTTGGGCGCGGTGGTACCGTCGCGCAACAGAAGATTGTTTTCGAAGCCGACGCGGGCGTGGCCGCCCAGCGCCGCCGCGGCGATGGCGCAAGCATGTTCCTGCGCTCCGAAGGCACACATGGCCCAGGGATAGGCGCCGTCGTGGCGGGCCAGGAAAGGCAGCAGATCGGTCGGCGATGAAGTCTGGCCGGCGCTGTAGCGGCCCAGCACGAACAGCAAAAACCACTTTCCGTCCGGGATGACACCGCGTGCGCGCAGCGCTTGCCAGTCAAGCACATCGGCTTGGTCGTACAGGATCACCTGGGTCATGATGTCGGCCTCAATCAGCCAGTTGAAGAACGCCGCCAGCGTTTCGTCGGTAACCTCCGGCCGACGCAGCTCGCGCAGGCCCACCGATACCGCCTCCGGCTGCACGGCGCGCACCACCGCCATCTGCGCCGCTGGTGCATAGACCTGCGCCGCCTCGGTGGTGATCTGGAGCACCATTTCCTGCCCCACCGACCGGCGCACGGCGGCGCTGGCTGCGCGGTAGTCCTCGGCCTCCAGGCTGTGGCTGCCGTCGGGCTTGCGCACATGCAGGTGCAACATGGCCGCGCCGGCATCCAGGCACTCGCGTGCGGTGCTGGCCAGGGCCGCCGGCGTCAGCGGCACGGCCGGATGCTGGGCCGGCGTCTTGTAGGCGCCGTTGGGGGCCACCGTCAGGATCAGGGGCGAGCTGCTCATGGTGTTTTCCCTTCTTCTGTGCTGTCTTCAATGGGCGGCAACTCGGACGCCAGCAGGCGCAGACCGGAGCGCAGCAAGGCGTCGTAACGCTGCCGTTCGGCGCTGATCGCCTCAGCTGTCCAGGGAAAGAAGCCTTGCCCTGTCTTCATGCCCAACTGGCCGTTGGCAACGCGCTCCGACAGTGCCTTGGCCGGCAGCGTATTGGCGGCCAGCGACGGGTAGATGGTGGCCGCTGCCGCGCAATGCACGTCGATGCCGGCATGGTCGCGCTGCAACACCGGACCGGCCGCCAGAAAACGGAAACCGAAACCAAAACGCACGGCGGCATCGACATCCTCCGGCGTCGCGACACCGGCATCGATCATGGCAAAAGCTTCGCGCGCCAGCGCGTGCTGCAAGCGATTGGCGAGAAATCCGGGCAGGTCCTTGCGCACCAGCACCGGCACCATGCCGCAGCCGCGCATAAAGGCCGACAAGGCGTCGGCCAAGGGCCTGGCCGAGTGTTCACCCAGCACCACTTCGACCAGCGGCACCAGGTGCGCCGGCATGAAAAAATGCAGGCCCAGCATGCGCTGCGCACTGTCCAGACCCTGCGCAATGGCGGAGATCGGAAAGCTCGAACTGTTGCTGCACAACAAGGTATCCGGACGGGCGCGCCGTTGCAATTGGGCGAACAGCGCCTGCTTCAATGCCAGTTGCTCCGGGATGCATTCGATCACCAGGTCGATGGCCGGCCAGTCAACATCGTCCAGTGACGCGCAAGCGCGCAGCCGGTCGCGCTGCTGCGGGGCTCCCAGCGTGTGCAGCCCGTTGGTGAAATAGGCATCAAGGGTCTGTAGTCGCGCCGCCGCCGGTTCCAGCACCACGGTAAGGCAACCGGCGCGCGCCAGCACCAGGGCGACGTCAGCCCCCATGGTGCCGCCGCCCACCACCAGAGCCGACGCGCGTGACGGTTTGGGCAGGCCGCCGGGTTGGTCGGGTGGCGCGGGCAGATCAGGGTTCTGGGTATTCATGAAGGGCAGGGGGCGAAAAGAAACAGGAAAACCAGTTTGCGCTTCGATTGTTTATCTGTAAATCGCATATTTTCTATAAACTTATCGACCATGGAAATAAATATGTCGGCGCGCGACCTGCGCGCATTTCTCGCGCTGGCGCGGACCTTGAGCTTCAGTCAGGCGGCGCGGCAGATTCACCTTTCACAGTCCGCCCTGTCGACCCTGATCGTCCGGCTGGAACAGGCTTTCGGCGCCCGCTTGTTCGATCGCACGACGCGTGCCGTGGCCTTGACGGCGGCCGGCGCGGTGCTGGCGTCGCACGCCGATCAACTGCTGTCCGAACTGGAGCGCACGGCCAGCGCGGTGCGCGACGTGGCTCTGGTGCGCAAGGGCAGCGTCGCGCTGGCGGCTTTGCCGTCCCTGGCGGCGCGCATTGTCCCCGAATTGTTCCGCGCCTTCGGCAAGAAGTATCCTGACATCAAACTGTCGCTGATCGACACCTTGTCGGAGCCGGCCTTCGAACTGGTACGGGAAGGGCGGGTCGACTTTGCGCTGACGGCCGCCAATCCGGCCTACGCCGATCTGGATTACTTGCCGTTGACAACCGACACTTTTGTGCTCCTGGCGGCGCAGCAGCATCCGCTGGGGCTTGAAACAGGCAGCCTGCGTTTCACCGATACGCTGGCCTGGCCGCACATCTCGATGCCGCGCCCGACCAGCGTGCGTCAGTATGTGGATGCCGCCGCGCTGAAAAATGGTTTCCAGTTTCATGCGGCCTACGAGGCCAGCCATCTGGCCACCCTGGGCGCCATGGTGCTGGCGCAATTGGGTGTCGCTGCCCTGCCGGCGATGGCAGCCGATGTGATCAGCGGCGCGGGCCTTGTGCGCCGGCCTCTGGTCAGTCCCGTGATTCACCGCTCGATCGGCCTGGTCAAGCGCAGGGAGGGCTCCCTGACGCCGGCGGCGCAGGCGATGCTGGTAATGTTGCAGCAACAGACCCGCAACCCGGCACGCGCTTCCAGCGGCGCCACAAGCGCGCCATCGGCCGGGCGGCGCAGGCGTTGAATCTGAGCTTCACCAAGCTGACGAAGACCGGCTCAAGATGGCCGTCAAGCACCCGACGGGAGTACCATCAGCCTCCTGGCAACGGAGAGAAGAATGGACATTGAACAGTTCATGCGGGGTTACAAGAGCGCCTGGGAAGGAAAGGACGAAAGAGCGTTCTGCGCGCTCTTTACCGCGGACGGCATCTACCACAACACGCCGTTCGCCAGCCAGCGCGGCCATGCCCAACTGGCAGCCTACTGGCAGCGCATCAAACATCAAAACGATATTCAACTCGGCTTTGAGGTTCTGGCCTCGGCACCCGGCAGCGGGGTGGCACACTGGCATGTCACCTACCAGGTGGCGTCCGAGGAACTCTTTCAAATCTGGGCGGCCTCGACCGGTACCAACCTGATTGCCCGCAAGCCAGGCGACCCGCTGCCGCGCATGGTTCTTGACGGTGTGCTGCAAGCCTCTTTCAGTGGCGGCTTGTGCACCGATTGCCGCTTGTGGTGGCACAGCATGCCGCTGCCGGCCTAGCAGCCTGTCGGGCTGCTCGTGGGGTCCGATCCGCGGAATTCTTACCCGGCCGACTTGACGGCCAAGACCGGACAGGACACGGAAAGAAGCAGTTCCTGGGCCACGCTGCCCATGATCAGCTTGCCCACCGGCGAGCGTTTTCTCAGGCCAATAATGAGTACCGAGACCTGCAGGGCCTCGACCAGGGTTTCGATTTCCTCGACCGCATTTTTGCCTCGAACGTATTGTTTCAGTTCTGCGTCGAGGCCGCTGTTTGCCAACAACTGTTGGACGCGCTCGTAGTCCTGGACATCGGCGAACGAGGGGTCTTCCTTGGCTCCGCCGGGGCTGGCGTTGACCACCACCAGACGTTCGTTGCGACGTTTCGCAATTTCGATACCTTTGTCCAGGGCCGCTTGACCCTCGGGGCGTGGCACGTAGGCTACAAGTATGGTCATTGGTTTTCTCCTATTGGCAAGTGTTGGACCTCTTTGTATCATAGTTCTGCATGCTAACCATTCGCCCAGCTCTCCCCCATCACCTGCGCCTGCTGCAACACCAGCGCCACCGCCGCATCCTGTAGGTCCGGTGGGTATTTGTACTTGCGCAGAATGCGCTTGACCAGCAAACGCAGCTTGGCCTGCACGCTCTCACGCTCTGACCAGTCCACGCTCAGGTTCTGACGCAGGCTCTCGGTCAACTCGTGGGCGATTTTCTTGAGTTCCAGCAACGAGTGTCCCGGTGGCAGGGCAGGCCGCATCAGAGCCAGCAAAAGCATCCACAGCGGTCAGGCCGAGGGGAATCTTATTCGAGTCGCGCTCAAGGGGGCGAAGTGCGGGAAATCGGCCAATGTCACATGGCTTGGGGCGCCTGCCCTGACACGGTGGCGTATCTTTACTTCCCGGTTGGCCTGCGCCAGCAACTTTTCTGCCTCGAATTGGGCTTGCTCTACGGTGGCTCCCCCCACGTCGAACAGGCGCATCAACGCGGCTGCACCAGCGATGCAGGCAACGGGTAGGATTACGGCAATGATTACGGCGGTGATACTCATTTGCGGACGCGATTTGGTTTGTTGAGACACCACAAACCCACTCCTTGTGAATTGCGGTCTCAACAGCTTAACGGCAACCCGGCCCGATTGGTTTACCCCAACTTCAGGCTATTGAGCAAAGAATCTGGCGTAGGCCGAGTTGACATTGCGGAAGTCACTACAGGCCACAGCCGGCACCAGGCAAAAAAAACCCAACCGGTTAGGTTGGGTTGAATTACGTCATCGCAGGAAACACATGAAACTCAGCCACTACGATAGCAGCGACATGTAACGCCAGGGTGAACGTAGAGTAAAGCTCCCAAGAGAACACGCCGTGCTGCTGATTTCTTCAATCAAATCAATAAGTCAGAGAAATCTGGAGCGGGTGAAGGGAATCGAACCCTCGTATGAAGCTTGGGAAGCTGCCGTTCTACCATTGAACTACACCCGCGTTTTGATCGGTTGGGCCACAGTCCACGGTCGCACCGCTGTAGTCTCCATCCCGCAATGGTCCAATTTTACCTGATCGACCATGGTTTCAGCTGGCCAGCGGCGAACTGATCTGGTCGATGCGCGTCATCAGCTCGGGGGTGAGTTGCGGCAGTACCTTGACGGCGCCAAGATTGTCCTGCAACTGCGCCAGGTTGGAGGCGCCGGTGATGACCGTGCTGACCCTGGGGTTGCGTGCCGCCCAGGCAATCGCCAACTGACTGAGGCTGCAACCCAGCTCGCCGGCAATGACCTCCAGTTGCGTCACGGCGGCATTGCGGGCGGCGTCGGTCAAGCCCTTGACCAGGAAGCCCATGCCTTCCAGGGCGCCGCGACTGCCGGCCGGAATGCCATTGCGGTACTTGCCGGTCAGCAGACCGCTGGCCAGCGGACTCCAGGTGGTGAGGCCCAGTTCGATGTCTTCGTAAAGCCGCTTGTATTCCTGCTCGACCCGCTTGCGGTGAAACAGGTGGTACTGCGGCTGCTCCATCACCGGTTTGTGCAGGTGGTGCCGCTCGGCAATGTTCCAGGCCGCACGGATATCGTCGGCCGACCATTCGCTGGTGCCCCAGTACAGCGCCTTGCCATGGCTGATCATGTCGCTCATGGCCCACACGGTTTCCTCGATTGGTGTGTTGGGATCGCTGCGGTGGCAATAGACCAGATCGATGAAGTCCAGCCCCATGCGCTTGAGCGAGCCATCGATGGCCTGCATCAGGTATTTGCGATTCAGCGTGTCTTTACGGTTGACTGATTGGCCCTCGCGGTCCAGGCCCCAGAAAAATTTGGTCGACACGACGTAGTTCAGGCGCGGCCATTTCAGCACCTTGATGGCTTCGCCCATCACGACTTCACTTTGGCCAACGGCATAGGCTTCGGCATTGTCGAAAAAATTGACGCCGGCATCCATCGCCGCCGCCAGCATCTCACGGGCTGCCGCCACGTCCACCTGGTTGTGGTAAGTCACCCAGGAGCCGAGAGAGAGTTCGCTGACCTGCAAGCCGCTACGGCCAAGACGTCGATATTGCATAAGGACTCCTTTTCAAAATTTGTCATTGCGGCCCCGGATTATTGATGTTTCCGGAATTCACGACACCGTTGGACGAGAAGCGGTGTAACTTTGTCATTGCGGGCTTGACCCGCAATCCATGGATGCCGGATCGGGTCGGGCATGACAGCATCAAACCCGCTGGCCGCCGTCGATGGCGATTTCGGCGCCGGTGATGTAGGACGACTTTTCGCTGCACAGGAACTCGATCAGGTCGACCACCTCGGAGACCTCGCCCAGGCGGCGCATCGGAATGTTGTTGTCCACAATTTTACTGGTCTGGGGCGACAGGATGGAGGTGTTGATTTCGCCTGGTGCGATGGCGTTGACGCGCACGCCCATGGGCGCCATGTCGGCCGCCATCTCCCGGGTCAATGCCGCCAGCGCGGCTTTGGAGGTGGCGTAGGCGGCACCGGCAAAAGGATGCACCCGGTAGCCCGCAATGGAGCACAGGTTGACCACCGCGCCCTTGGCGTTGGAGAGCTCCTGGGCAAAGCCGCGGGTCAGGATCAGTGGCGCGTAAAAATTGGTGTTGTACATCTCCTGCCAGACCTTCAGGTCGGTGGTCAGGGAGTTGACCCGCTCACCGGCAGGTCCCTTGGGCGAGATGCCGGCATTGTTCACCAGCGCGTGCAGTCTGGAGCCGCCCAGCAGGGGCCGCAGGGCATCCACCGTTTTCGTGATCTCGTCCAGATCGGACAAGTCGAGTTGCACATGGGTGTTCTGTTCCGCGGCCCAGGGACACAGGTCCGGCAAAGGCTGGCGTGAGACGGTGATGACGCGCCAGCCCAGATTGCGAAAGCGCTGGGCAACGCCGTGGCCGATGCCGCGGCTGGCGCCCGTGACGATGGCCGTTTTTTGTTCAGACATGGGAAACTATTTGGCTTTCGAAGCGCGGCGGGTTCTGCGTTGCAGCATCTGCATCAACAGGAACAGCGTGGTGGAAAAAACAATCATGATGGTGGCCACCGCCGTCAGGGCCGGCGTCATGCTGTCGCGCAGTCCGGAGAACATCTCGCGTGGCAGCGTGCGCTGATCGGGTCCGGCAATCAGCAAGGCGATCACGACATCGTCGAACGAGGCGGCGAAGGCAAACAAGGCGCCGGAGGCCATCGCCGGCATGATGCTGGGCAGCGTCACGCGCAGAAAGGTGACGCGCGGCACGGCACCGCAAGCCGCGGCGGCGCGCGCCAGATTGGGGTCCAGCAGTTCCAGTGCGGTTAGCACCGGCACCACGACAAAGGGCACGGCAATCACGGTGTGCGCGATGATCAGGCCGCTGTAAGTGCTGGTGAGCGACAGTGGCGCCAGAAAAAAGTAGGAGGCCACGGCGATCAGAATCACCGGCACGATCATGGGCGACAGCACCACCAGTTTGAGTGCCTCTATCCACCACGCCTTGTGCCGCATCAGGCCCAGGGCAGCCAGCGTGCCCAGCACCACGGAACAGGCGGTGGCGAAGGCGCCAACGTAGAGGGAATTGCCCAGCGCGGTGAGCCATTTGCCACCGCCCAGCACCTCCTGGTACCAGCGCAGCGACAGGCCGGGCAGGGGGTAGGTCAGAAAGGAGCCGCTGGAAAACGACAGCGGAATGATGGCCGCGATCGGCGCCAGCAGAAACACCAGCACGCAGGCGCACAACAGCCAGTAAAGGGGCTTCCAGGGGAATTTGAAGCGCTTCATACCGCCGCCGCGCCGGGCCGCCCCAAGCAAGGCACGGCCCCGTTGGGGCTGAGCCCCGCAGCTCCGGGTCTGCCTGCGCAGACCGGGACGGGGCGAAGAGCCGCTGCCTCTGTCAGCGGCACGTCCAGCGTAGTACACGAAGTGACAAGCGTGGGGGCCATTGATTAACCCATAGAGAGGGCGCGACCGCCCGACAGTTTGTGCGCCACCGCATACAAGACCAGGGTGGTGACCAGCATCATCAGGCCCAGCGCCGACGCCAAGCCCCAGTTGCCGGTGTCGGTGGTGTAGGTGGCGACAAAATAAGACAGCATCTGATCCGAACCACCGCCCACCAGCGCCGGCGTGATGTAGTAGCCCATTGCCAGGATGAAGACCATCACCGAGCCGGCCGCGATGGCCGGTGCCGCCATCGGCAGGTAGACCCGGAAGAAGGCAATCAGCGGCGGCGCCCCCAGGCTGGCGGCGGCGCGCATGTAGTGCGACGGGATGCCCTTGAGCACGCTGTAGAGCGGCAGGATCATGAACGGCAGCAGCACATGGGTCATGGCAATCAGGACGCCGGTGCGGTTGTAAATCAGGGTCAGCGGCTCGGCAATCAGACCCAGGCGCAGCAACAGCGTGTTGACCATCCCTTCACGCTGCAGCACCACCACCCAGGCCGCCGTGCGCACCAGCAGCGAGGTCCAGAACGGCAGCAGCACCAGGATCATCAGCCAGTCGGCGGTCTTTTCGGTTACCTGGGTCAACAGCATGGCCACCGGAAAACCCAGCAGCAGGCACAGCAGCGTGACGCTGGCGCTGATGCCCAGGGTGCGCAGCAGCACGTCGACGTAGATACGGTTGGCGGCCGAGACGCGTTCAATGTCGCCTTGCGCATTGCGCGCCAGATCGAAGGCGGCCAGCAGGTAGTAGCCCGACACCGGGCCGTGCGCGCGCCGCACGGCGGCAAAAAAATCACGCTCCGTCAATGTCGGATCGATGGTATTGAAAAATGCCGCGTCAAACACGGTACCGGCGGGGGCCGCTTCGATCTCGCGGGCGGCGCGCATCAGCGTGCTGCGCACGCCATTGACTTCGTAATTGAGACGCCGCGCGGCATCGGCCAGCGTGCTGGCTTCGCGCGCCTCGCGCAGATCCTGTGCCATGCTGGCAAACACCGTGGGCGGCACGGCCTGACCGGCCTGCCAGGTTTGCAGCACCGTCAGGGTTCGGGGCAGTGCGCGCGGCACTTCGGCCTCGCGCACCGCCAACGAGAGCAGCCATACCAAAGGCGCGACAAAAAACACCAGCAGGAACCCGCTCAGGGGCAACAGCAAGGCGGTTCGTTGGCGCGTCAGCATGGCAGTTTCAGGTCGTCAGGCTTACTTGGTGCCGGCCCACTTGGTCCAGCGTTCGGCCAACTTGTCGCCGTTGTCGATCCAGAATTTCACATCCTCGGCAAAAGCCTGCTTGTGAATCTCCGGATTGGTCGGCAAGTCGGCCATCAGGGACTTGTCGATCAGGGGCGTGGCCGCGACGGCGGTAACGCCATAGCGCACGTACTTGGGCAGCTTGGCCTGATTCTCCGGGCGGCCCATGAATTCGACCAGTTTCTCGGCATTGGCTTTTTGCGGCGTGCCTTTCATGATGACCCAGCTGTCCATGGTCCAGGGCGTGTCTTTCCAGACCATCTTGAAGTTTTTCTTGTCCTTCTCGTTGGCCGCGGTAATGCGCCCGTTGTAGGCCGTGGTCATGACCACGTCGCCGGCCGCCAGCATCTGGGGCGGTTGCGCGCCGCTCTTCCAGAACACCAGATCGCCCTTGACGGTGTCGAGCTTCTTGAAGGCGCGCTCCACGCCTTCGGGCGTGCGCAGCACTTTGTAAACATCCTTGGCGGCAACGCCGTCGCCAATCAAGGCCACTTCCAGATTCCATTTGGCGCCATTGCGGATAGAGCGCTTGCCAGGAATTTTCTTGGTGTCGAAGAAATCCTGCCAACCGTTGGGCGCGGCCTTCAGCTTGTCGCCGTCATAGGCCAACACCAGGTTGTAAATGATGGCGCCGACGCCGCAAGCTTGCACGGTGCCCGGCAGGTAACGCGCGGCACCGCCAATCTTGTTGACATCGAGCTTTTCATACAAGCCCTCGTCGCAGCCGATCTCCAGCTCATCGTGCTCCACCTGAACCACATCCCAGGTGCTGTTGCCGCCTTTGATTTTGGTGCGCAACACGCCCAGGCCGCCGTCCCAGGCTTCGTCCGTCAGCTTGGTGCCGGTGGCATTGAAGGGCTTGAAATAGACTTCCTTCTGGCCGTCCTGATAGGCGCCGCCCCATGACACCACATTGAGGTCGCGCGACTGCGCCAGCGCCTGGCTGCCCAGGCAGCTCAGTGCCACGGCCCCGGCGATCGTCACCAATACATGCTTCTTCATACCTGTTCTCCTGTTTGTAAAAATAAGATAACCATCCACCAATCAAAATACCCATGCATCTTCGGGCCGGAACCCCAGACACACGTTCTGCCCCACCACCAGGCCCGCGGGCAATGCCCCCGGGCTGATCTTCGCAAACCATTGCGGCGCCTCGGCAGCGCCGCTCTTGCCAATACCATCGAGCCGCGCCACCAGGCGCCAGTGATCGCCCTGGTGAATCAGGTCCAGCAAGGTGCCGCGCAGGCAGTTGGGCGTCGCCAGCGCCGCTTTGTCATTGGCCACCCATAGAAACTCGGGTCGGACGCAAAGCTTGACGGAAGCGTTATCTGGCGGCGCCTTGCCGGCGCAAATGCGCGCTTGCAGGTTTTGCCCGCTGGCGGTTCTGAGGGTCGCCATCCCGGTTGCCGGGTCCGGGCCCGGGCTCGCTTCCAGGGTGCAGGTCGCCATGTTGTTATCGCCCAGAAAGCTGGCGACAAAAGGATTGGCCGGCGCGTCATACAACTCCTGCGGCGAAGCGAGCTGCTCGATCCGCCCCTGGTTGAAAACGGCGACCCGGTCCGACAGTGTCATGGCCTCCGACTGGTCATGCGTGACAAAGACCATGGTGACGCCCAGTTCGCGGTGCAGCCGGCGGATTTCCAGTTGCATTTCCTCGCGCAGCTTCTTGTCCAGTGCCGACAGCGGTTCGTCCATCAACACCAGGCGGGGCTCGAACACCAGGGCCCGTGCCAGCGCCACGCGCTGCTGCTGACCGCCCGACAACTGGCTGGGCTTGCGGTGCGTGTAGTTCTCCAGATGCACCTTGGTCAGGGCGGCGGTAACTTTTGTTTCAATGGTCGCCGCGTCGACCTTGCGCACCGACAGCGGGAAAGCGACGTTTTGCGCCACCGTCATGTGGGGAAACAGGGAATAGCTCTGGAACACCACTCCCATGTTGCGCTGGTGCGGCGGCAGCGACTCGATCGACGCACCATCGAGCCGTATGGTGCCGGAACTGGGCGCCTCAAAGCCCGCCAGCAGCATCAAGGTGGTGGTCTTGCCGGACCCCGACGGACCCAGCAAGGTCAGGAACTCGCCGGCCTCGATGTGCAGGTTCAAGTCGTCTACCGCGGCGCTGTTGCTGCCTGGGTAGCGCTTGAAGACATGTTCAAACTCAATCAGTGCCATGGTGCATAAACTTTCGGAGTCTTCGTTACTATATTCGAAGAATCCGTCTGGAGCCGCTTAGGTGCGCCATGTTTCGACCCAGGCCAGGGTGTCGGCCAGGGCCAGAGCGGTGCGCTCCAGCAGGGCGTCGATCTCGCTCTCGGAAATGATCAGCGGCGGCGAGAAGGCAATCACGTCGCCGATCAGAACCCGCACGATCAGCCCGTGCGCCTGCGCGCTAGCGACAAAGTAGGCGCCGACGCCGCGTTTCGGATCGAACGGCTGGTGCGCTTTCGGGTCCGCCGCGAACTCGATGGCGCCAATCAGGCCCAGGCCGCGCACCGCGCCCACCAGCGGATGGTCCTTGAATTTTTGCAGGCCTTGCTGCAGCCGCGGAGCGACTTTTTGCACGTGGCCGATGACGTTGTCGGTCTCATAGATGCGCAAGGTTTCCAGCGCGATGGCGCAGGCCAGCGGATGGCCGCTGTAGGTATAGCCGTGACCAAAGACGCCGACGGCGGCGCTGGTGTCGGCAATCGTCTGGTAAATCTCGTCGGTCAGGTACAGGGCCGACATCGGCGCATAGGCCGAGGTCAGCATCTTGGCGACCGTGATCATGTCGGGCTTCAAGTCGAATACCTGGGTCCCGAAAGCTTGTCCCAGGCGGCCGAAACCGGTCACCACCTCATCCACCAGAAACAGGATGTCGTACTTTTTCAGGATCGCCTGCACCTTGGCAAAGTAGCCCTCGGGCGGGATGATGACGCCACCAGCGGCCTGCACCGGCTCGGCGATGAAGGCGGCCACCGTGTCCGGGCCTTCGCGCAGAATGGTGTCTTCGAGTTCCTTGGCCAGGCGGTCGACGAACTGGGCCTCGGTTTCACCCGGCAATCCGTACTGGTAGAAGTGCGGGCAACTGACGCGCACGATGCCGGGCAGCGGCAGGTCGAAGTGCTGGTGCATGGTGGCCAGCCCGGACAGCGACGCCGCGGCCGCGGTGACGCCGTGGTAGCCCTTGTTGCGGGCGATGATTTTCTTTTTCAGCGGCCGGCCCTTGGCGTTGTTGTAATAGCGCACCAGCTTGAAAGCGGTGTCATTGGACTCTGAGCCCGAGTTGGCAAACAAGACCCGCGCCATAGGCACCGGCGCCCATTTGATCATCGCCTCCACCAGCGCCGTTACCGGCCCCGGGACCTTGCCCGAGAACGAGTGGTAGTAGGGCAGAGTGGTCATCTGGCGGTAGGCGGCGTCGGCCAGACGCTTTTCCGAAAAACCCAGCGAAGCGCACCACAGCCCGGCCATGCCTTCGATATAGGCTTTGCCGTGCTCGTCGAATACCTGCACCCCTTCGCCGCGCACAATCACCAGCGGGCCGTCTTGTTCGAGCTCGCGCAGTTGCGTGTAGGGGTGCAAATGGTGTCGGACGTCGCTCTGTCCGGCCAATGAAATTTCTGCTTTCGGATGGTTCATGGGGTGCCTTGTTTTCGCAGTGGGGAATGCTTTACTTCAGGATGTCGCCGATGCACAGGTATTTGATTTCGACATAGTCGTCAATGCCGTGGTGTGAACCCTCGCGCCCCAGGCCGGACTGCTTGACGCCGCCAAAGGGGACGTGCTCAGCAGCGATGATGCCCACATTGATGCCCACCATGCCGTATTCCAGCGCTTCGCTGACACGGAAGATGCGGCCCACGTCGCGGCTGTAGAAATAACTGGCCAGGCCGAACTCGGTGTTGTTGGCGGCGTCTATCGCTTCCTGCTCGGTCTTGAACTTGAAAACCGGCGCGAACGGGCCAAAGGTTTCCTCCTTGGCGCACAGCATGTCGGCGGTGGCGTCGGCCACCACGGTGGGCTCGAAGAACTGACCCGGCAGGCGCTTGCCGCCGACCAGCACACGGGCGCCCTTGGCCACCGCGTCCTCCACATGGCGCTGCACCTTGAGCAGTGCCGCTTCCTCGATCAGAGGCCCCTGGTTGACGCCTTCTTCAAAGCCATTGCCGACCTTGGCGGTTTTGACCTTCGCGGCAAACTTGGTGACGAACTCGTCATACACCGCCTCCTGCACATAGATCCGGTTCGAGCAGACGCAGGTTTGCCCGGCGTTGCGGTATTTGCTGGCAAAAGCGCCTTCGACGGCGCTGTCGACGTCGGCATCGTCGAACACGATGAAGGGTGCATTGCCGCCCAGTTCCAGTGACATCTTCTTCACGGTGGGGGCCGATTGCGCCATCAGGATGCGGCCCACTTCGGTGGAACCGGTGAAGCTGATGTGGCGCACCACGTCGCTGGCGCACAACACCTTGCCGATGGCAATGGAGTTGTCGGCGTCGGCGCTGAGGATGTTGAGCACACCGGCCGGAATGCCGGCCCGGATCGCCAGTTCAGCCGCTGCCAGCGCGCTCAAAGGCGTCAGCTCGGCCGGCTTGATGACCACCGTGCAACCGGCCGCCAGGGCCGGTGCCACCTTGCGCGTGATCATGGCGGTGGGAAAGTTCCACGGTGTGATGGCGGCGCAGACGCCGATCGGCTGGCGCAGCACCAGCAGCCGGCGGTTGTTGTCGAACTGCGGCAGCGTCTCGCCATTGATGCGCTTGGCTTCTTCGGCAAACCACTCGACAAAACTGGCGCCATAAGCAATTTCGCCCTTGGCTTCGGGCAGCGGCTTGCCCTGTTCGGCGGTCATGATGCGGCCCAGGTCGTCCTGGTTGGCCATCAGCAGATCAAACCATTTGCGCAGGATGATGCTGCGCTCCTTGGCGGTTTTTGTGCGCCAGGCCGGCCAGGCGGCGTTGGCGGCGGCGATCGCCGCTTCGGCGTCCTTGGGGCCCAGGTTGGCGACGTCGGCCAGGTGCGCGCCGGTGGCCGGATCAGTCACCGCAAAACGGCTGCTGCCGGAGACCCACTGGCCGTTGATCAGGGCGTCGGTCTTGAGCAGCGTCGGGTCTTTCAGCAGCGAGAGGGGGGAGGTTTTGGTGTTCATGGCATTCATGGGTAGTGAAGGGAATAAGGGGGTGCAGCGCAGAGGCAGCTTGACAAGCGCGTCGGCCCGGTCAAGCGGCCAAGCATAACCAAATTGCGACCCCGCGGGAAGTCAAACTGCCTGAACCGCTGTCAACGATGCGTCAATGATGGCCAGGCCCTCGTCGACGATGGCGTCGCTGGCGGTCAGCGGCACCAGGATGCGGATGACGTTGCCGTAAGTTCCGCAAGACAAAAGGATCAGCCCGCGCCGCGTCGCCTCCGCCACCAGGCGTTTGGTCAGGTCGGCAGCGGGCCGCTTCAGGTCGCCGTCCTGGCACAGCTCGATGGCCACCATGGCGCCCAGGCCACGCACCTCGACGATGCAGCGGTTTTTAGCCGCCATGGCTTTCAGACTGGCGCTCAGGCGCAGGCCCAATTGGCGGCTGCGCTCCAGCAGCTTTTCTTTCTCGAATACATCCAGCACCGCCAGGGCGGCGGCGCACGACATCGGGCTGCCGGCATAAGTGCCGCCCAGACCACCCGGAGCCGGCCCATCCATGACCGCGGCGCGGCCCACCACGGCCGAGATCGGAAAGCCGCCAGCCATCGACTTGGCCATGGTGATCAGGTCCGGCGCGACACCGCTTTGCTCGACCGCGAACCAGCTTCCGGTGCGCCCGGCGCCGGTCTGGATTTCGTCGGCAATCAGCACAATGCCATGCTGATCGCACAGCGCACGCAGGCGCTGCAAAAACTCGGGCGGCGCCACGTTGAAGCCGCCTTCGCCTTGCACCGGCTCCACAATGATGGCCGCCACGCGGCTGGCTTCGACGTCGTTCTTGAAGATGGCTTCCACCGACGCGATGGCGTCGTCGACGCTGACGCCGTGCAGCGCATCCGGAAAGCGGGCGTGGAATATCTCGGCCGGGAACGGTCCGAAACCGGTCTTGTAGGGCGCCACCTTGCCGGTCAGCCCCAGCGTCAGCAAGGTGCGGCCGTGGAAGCTGCCGCTGAACGCGATAACCGCACTGCGCCCGGTGTAAGCGCGGGCGATTTTGATGGCGTTTTCGATCGCTTCCGCGCCGGTCGTCATGAACATCGTCTTTTTGGCAAAGTCGCCCGGTGCCAGCGCGTTGAGGCGCTCGGCCAATTCAACATAGGGCTCGTAAGCCAGCACCTGGAAGCAGGTGTGGGTAAAGAGATCGAGCTGCGCCTTGACGGCTGCAATCACGGCCGGGTGCCGGTGCCCGGTATTGAGCACCGCAATGCCGCCGGCGAAATCGATGTAGCGCTTGCCTTCGACGTCCCAGATTTCGGCGTTTTCAGCGCGGGCGATGAAAACTTCGTGGCTCTGGCCGACGCCGCGCGGCAGGGCGGCCTGACGCCGGGCCATCAATGCAGCATTTTTCAGGTGGGGTTCGCGGTGCATGGCATTCCAGAATGTGGTGGACGTGGTTTTTAAACTGCTGCAAATGTAGGTCCAGGCTGCGCCCGCTACCATATACAGATCGCCCCATTTTTCAGGTGTACTGTGCAGGGGGCTGCACCGGTACACAAAAACCCTTAGGTCTAGCCTTTGTTTTCGCTCAATCTTCAAAGTTCGACACCCCTGGTCTTGCAGATCGTGGAAGGTTTTCGTCTCCTGATCGAGCAGGGTGCTATGCGGCCCGGCTCCAAGGCGCCGTCGATCCGCCAGTTCGCGCACGCCCACAAGGTCAGTGTCTTTACCGTGGTCGATGCCTATGACCGGCTGGTGGCGCAGGGCTATTTTGCGTCGCGTCCGCATTCCGGATTTTTTGTCAAGCAGCGGCCGCTGCATGACGCCGGGGTGCCGGCGCATGGTCCCAATTTCAGCTTCGACTCGATGTGGTATTTGCGCCGGTCTTTTGAGAATCGGGCACTCCCCATGAAACCGGGTTGCGGCTGGTTGCCGGGCGACTGGCTGTTCCAGGAAGGGGTGCGCCGTGGCCTGCGCACGCTGGCCGCCGAGAATGCCGACCTGGGTGGTTACGGCGAGCCCAAGGGCTATCCGCCGCTGCGCCTGTTGCTGCGCGATTTGCTGGCCGAGCAGGAAATTGCCGTCAACACGGAACAGGTGTTGCTGACCCAGGGATCGAGCCAGGCGATGGACCTGGTGGCGCGGCGCCTGGTGCGAGCGGGGGATGCCGTGCTGGTGGACGATCCGGGTTACCCGAATCAGTTGTTTTCACTGCGCTTTCTGGGCGCGCGTCTGGTTGGCGTGCCGCGCACCGCGGCCGGCTACGACCTGGCGGCGCTGGAGCGCCTGGTGCTGGAACATCAACCCAAGGTCTTTTTTACCCAGCCGCGCCTGCAAAGTCCCACCGGTTCGGTGGCGCAACTGGCGCATCTGCACCGCGTCATGCAATTGGCGGAAAAACACGATTTTCTGGTGGTGGAGAACGACATCTACGTTGACCTGGACCCGGAACCCCGGCCCTCGCTGGCCAGTCTGGACCAGTTGCGCCGGGTCATCTACATCAGCAGTTATTCCAAGACCATTTCGCCCAACATCCGGGTCGGCTACCTGGCCGCCAGTGCGGAGCTGGCCGAGGATCTGGCGCAGCTCAAGATGCTCTCGGGCCTGACCTCGTCCGAGTTCAGCGAGCGTCTGGCTTATGGCGCGCTGACCGATGGGCGCTGGCGCAAACACCTCAAAGGCCTGCGCGAGCGGCTGGCGAAAGCGCACGAGGAAGTCGCGGCACGCTTGTTGAAACTTGGCTTTGTGATTTTTACGGAGCCCAAGGCGGGCCTGTTTCTGTGGGCCAGGCACCCCGGCATCGCCAGCGCCGCCGAGTTGGCCTACAAGGGCGCGGAACACGACATCCTGCTGGGACCCGGCCACCTGTTCAGCCCCGAACTGACGCCCAGTCCCTGGCTCCGATTCAACGTTGCTTTTTGCGAGGATGCCGCGCTCTTTGCCTTCCTGGAGAGCCATCGTCTGGCGGCTTGATGATTTAAAATAAAAGGTTCAACCATTCGCCCCGTTCCATGAATTCACCTGTTACCCCTGCCAGCGTTGCCGATATCCGCAAGATATTCCTCGACTTCTTCGAGTCCAAGGGGCACACCGTGGTTCCCTCCAGCCCGCTGGTGCCGGGCAACGACCCGACCCTGATGTTCACCAACTCGGGCATGGTGCAGTTCAAGGATGTATTTCTGGGCAGCGACAAGCGCTCCTACGTGCGCGCCGCCTCGGTGCAAGCCTGCCTGCGCGCCGGCGGCAAGCACAACGACCTGGAAAACGTCGGCTACACGGCGCGCCACCACACTTTCTTCGAGATGCTGGGCAACTGGAGTTTTGGCGACTACTTCAAGCGCGACTCGCTCAAGTGGGGCTGGGAACTGCTGACTCAGGTCTACAAACTGCCGGCCGACAAGCTGTGGGCCACGGTCTATATCGACGACGACGAGGCCTATGAGATCTGGACCCAGGAGATTGGCCTGCCCGCCGAGCGCGTGATCCGCATCGGCGACAACAAGGGCGCCAAATACGCGTCCGACAACTTCTGGATGATGGCCGACACCGGCCCCTGCGGTCCCTGCAGCGAAATTTTCTACGACCACGGACCTGACATCGCGGGCGGCCCGCCCGGTAGCCCGGACGCCGACGGCGACCGCTACATCGAGATCTGGAACCATGTGTTCATGCAGTTCGACATGCAGGCAGACGGTTCCGTCAAGCCGCTGCCGGCGCCTTGCGTTGATACCGGCATGGGGCTGGAGCGTCTGGCCGCCATCCTGCAGCATATGCACAGTAACTACGAGATCGACATCTTCGACGCGCTGATCAAGGCCGCAGCGCGCGAGACCGGCTGCACCGATCTCGGCAACAAGAGTCTGCGCGTGATCGCCGACCACATCCGCGCCACCGCTTTCCTGGTCAGCGACGGCGTCAACCCGTCCAACGAGGGCCGCGGCTATGTGCAGCGCCGCATCATCCGGCGCGCCATCCGGCACGGCTACAAGCTGGGGCAGAAGACGCCGTTCTTTCATAAGCTGGTGCCTGACCTGGTGGCCTTGATGGGTGAGGCCTATCCCAATCTGGCGGCGCAGCGGCAACGCATTGTTGAGGTGCTGAAGGCCGAGGAAGAGCGCTTTTTCGAGACGCTGGAAATCGGTATGGAGATTTTGGACGCCGCGCTCGAAGGTGGTGTCAAAGTGCTGCCGGGCGACGTTGCCTTCAAGCTGCACGATACCTTTGGCTTTCCACTGGATCTGTCTGCCGATGTCTGCCGCGAACGTGGTGTCGACGTGGACGAAGCCGGCTTTCACGCTGCCATGGAAAAACAGAAGGCCCAGGGCCGTGCGGCCGGCAAGTTCAAGATGGACCGGGCGCTGGAGTATGGCGGCGAGGGCAATGAATTTGTCGGCTACGAGAGCCTGACGCAAGTCACTCAAGTTGTCGCGCTGTATGTCGATGGAACCGAAGTTGGGGAGCTAAAAGCCGGGCAGGCCGGCGTGGTGGTGCTGGACAGCACGCCGTTCTACAGCGAGAGCGGCGGCCAGGTTGGCGACCAGGGCGCCATCTTCTGCGACAGTGCGCTGTTCGAAGTGGCCGACACGCAAAAAATCAAGGCCGACGTCTTTGGTCACCACGGCGTGCTGAAAACCGGCTCGCTCAAGGTCGGCGACGCTGTCACGGCCCATGTCGACGCCGCGCTGCGCGCCGCCACCCAGCGCAACCACAGCGTGACCCATCTGATGCACAAGGCCCTGCGCGAAGTGCTGGGCCAGCATGTGCAGCAAAGAGGCTCTCTGGTGAACGCCGAGCGCACCCGTTTCGACTTTGCTCACAACGCGCCGGTGAGCGACCACGAGATTCGCGAGATCGAAGTCCGCGTCAATGCCGAGATTCTGAGCAACGCCGCCACCCAGGCGCGCGTGATGGACATTGAATCGGCCCAGAAAACCGGTGCCATGATGTTGTTCGGCGAGAAGTACGGCGAGTCGGTGCGCGTGATGGACATCGGTGGCAGCCGCGAGCTGTGCGGCGGCACCCACGTGCAGCGCACCGGCGACATCGGCTTGTTCAAGGTGCTGGCCGAGAGTGGTGTCGCCTCTGGCGTGCGCCGTATCGAGGCCGTCACCGGACACAACGCGCTGCTGTATTTGCAGGATCTCGAGAGCACGGTAACGCAGGTGGCAAGCAGCCTGAAGGCGCCGCTGCCGGAGATCAACGAGCGCGTCGGCCATGTGCTGGAGCATGTCAAGGCGCTGGAGAAAGAGATTGCCGCGCTGAAAGGCAAACTGGCCTCCGCCCAGGGCGATGAACTGGTGGCCCTGGCGGTGGAAGTGAAGGGCGTCAAAGTCCTGGCCGCCCGCCTTGAAGGGGCAGATACCAAAACCTTGCGCGACACCATGGACAAGCTCAAGGACAAGCTCAAGACCGCGGTGATCGTGCTGGCGGTAGTCGACGGCGACAAGGTGCAATTGGCGGCGGGCGTCACGGCAGACAGCGTTGGCAAAGTCAAGGCCGGCGAACTGGTCAACTTCTGTGCTGCCCAGGTTGGTGGCAAGGGCGGCGGCAAGGCGGACCTGGCGATGGCCGGCGGCACCGAGCCGGCCAAGCTGGCGGCGGCTCTCGCCAGCGTGCTGGGCTGGGTCTCCGCCAAGCTTTAAGCGTTATGTAGTGCGGTCTTTTCCGGCTGGCATTGGTCTTGTGGCGCGGGGCGTGCCTGCAAAACCGATGCCGGATCGATGTGGTGCCGGACGGCATGTTCTTCCGCCAGCGAGACTACCCCCGCGAGTTGGCTCAGATAGCGGGTGAAGACCGGTACCGAGGCTTTATACATCGAGAGCTTCATGGCACCCCACCGTCTGAGTCAGACCAGCACTTGACGCCAACGCAAGTTGGATAACAAGCCCACTCGCGAGCTGCACGCTAGTGGCCGAGAGGTTTGTGCGATAAACAGGGGGACAGATACCCGTTCAGCTTTCACGTTGATCCGCAAAGAATTGAGATAGTTCGGAATCGGGGATTTGCTGGGCGGCATACGAGAATGTGCCAAGTCCTGCCATCTCCACAGCTGCATTTCGGATCAAGCCGTAGGTAGCACGCGCCAAACTACCACCGATGGTGACGCGCCGAACACCCAGTGATCCGAGCTGCGGCACGGTCAAGGGCGAACCCGTCAGGCCCATGACGACGGTGATCGGACCCTTGATCTCCCGGACCAGTGCTTCGATGGACTTCGGGTCGGATGCCCCCGGAACAAAGAGGCAATCCGCGCCCGCTTCGCGGTACGCGTTGCAGCGTTCAACGGCCTCGGCAAAAGGCTCATCCACGCCGGCCAGATAGGCATCTGTCCGCGCGGTCAAGACAAAAGGAATGCCCGAGGCGTCAGCTGCGCTTCGAGCTGCTCGAACGCGTGTGGTTGCGTCCTCCAGCGCAAAGAGGGGTTGCGCAGGATTCCCGCTGTAGTCCTCGATATTGGCGCCCACCACGCCAGCGAGAATGGCACTCTCAATGGTCTTCCCAACCTCGTCCGGTGTCGTACCGTAGCCCGATTGAAGGTCGGCGCTGACAGGTAACCGGACCGCCGCCGCAATGGAGCCGACGCGCTCGATCATGGTGTCTCCGCTGACGGCGGCTTCCTGGTCGGGAAAACCAAGCGAGAAGGACACGCCGGCGCTCGTTGTTGCTATGGCGGGGAAGCCGAGAGATGCGAGCATCAGTGCACTGCCAGCGTCCCACGCGTTGGGCATGAGAAAGATGGCGTCAGTTGTGTGCAACTGCTGGAAACGAAGGCCGCGCTGAATTTGGTTCATGGTGGTGGTGCTGGCGACTGAAGTTTCAGAGATTGAAGTTGAAGCTGCCAGATCAATGGTGCAAGCGGACAGGGTAATTGCACTATAGTTTATGCAAATTAAGATTCATGTAAAATGAATGTTATTAAAATTCCTTGACGCGTGCCATCTCACCAGCATGAAACCTGATTCCCTGCCCATCTTCACAGCGGCTCAGGCGGCAGTCCCGCCGCCCCGCGGTCTGCCTTTGTTGCGCCTGGGCTTTCGGCCGTTCTATATCGGCGGCGCGCTGCTGGCCGCTTTGGCCGTGCCGCTGTGGATTGCCATGTTTCTGGGGCAGCTGCAGTGGACGCCCAATGTGCCGGCGCTGCTGTGGCATGCGCATGAGATGCTGTTTGGTTTCGCGGTGGCCATCATCGTGGGCTTTCTGCTGACGGCCGGTAAAGCCTGGACCGGGCTGGCAACGCCGCGCGGTCCGGCGCTGGCGGCGCTGGCCTTGCTGTGGCTGGCGGCACGTGTTGCTTCCGTGCTGGGGCCTTACGCGCTGTATGCACTGCTGGATCTGGCGCTGCTGCCGCTGGTGGCGGCCATTCTGGTCAATCTGCTGCTGCGCGCGCGCAACCACCGCAATTTGCCGCTGGGCTTGCTGCTAGCCCTGCTGGCCGGCGCCAACGTGCTGTTTCACCTGGCGCTGCTGCAATGGGTGCAAGTGTCGGTCCTGACACCTTTGCACGCCGCTCTGGCGTTGATCGTGCTGATTGAATGTGTGATGGCCGGGCGCGTCATTCCGGCTTTCACCATGGCGGTGACGCCGGGCTTGAAACTCGGCGCCACACCCTGGATCGAACGTTTGACCCTTGGCGCCACCGGACTCGGTTTGGCCCTGTGGGTATTGGCAGCGCCGGGCCTGCTGACGCTGGCGCTATTGGCCCTGGCCAGTGTCCTGCATGTGAAACGCTTGTGGGGTTGGCGTTCAAGCGTCACGGGGCAGCGGCCGATCCTGTGGATTCTGCACGCCGCCTACGCCTGGATTCCGCTCGGGCTGGCATTGCTGGCGCTGGCCCAGATCGGTGTCGTGCCGGTCTCGGCCGGCATCCACGCGCTGGCGGTAGGCGCCACCGGTGGACTCATCATCGGCATGATCACCCGCACCGCGCGCGGCCATACCGGTCGACTGTTGCAGGTGTCCAGGCTTGAAGTGCTGGCCTATGGCCTGGTGCTGGGCGCCGCCGTGCTGCGTGTGCTGCTGCCCCTGCTGGCACCCGGATGGCTGGCGAATTGGCTGATCGCCGCGGCAGCAGCCTGGAGCGCGGCGTTCTTGCTTTACCTCTGGGTTTTCACGCCCTGGTTGTTGCGCACGCGGCTCGACGGCAAGGACGGCTGAGGACAAGCATGGACTTCGCTGCATTGGATTACCTTTTTGTCAAAACCGTGCATGTCACTTGTGTCGTGCTCAGCATCAGTCTGTTTGCGCTGCGCGGTACGCTGCAGTTGCAGTCCAGGCCGTGGCGCCAGTGGCGCCTGCTGCGTCTGGCGCCGCACCTGGTCGACACCTTGTTGCTGGGCTCCGCCTTGTGGCTGGCCTGGCGCAGCGCGCAGTACCCTTTTGAGCAAAGCTGGCTGACGGCCAAGGTGCTGGCCTTGCTGCTCTACATCGTGCTGGGTCACTACGCCCTGGGCAAGAAAACGCCCGAAGCGCGGCGCCCCCTGTTCTTTGTGGCGGCGCTGCTTAGCGTGGCTTATATCGTTGGCGTGGCCCTCACGCGTTCACCAACCTGGCAGTTGTCCGCTCAAGCCTTCGGTGCCGCTACCGTGCTCGGTTCGGTGTCCGGCAGTGCCGGCTCGAACGGTGCCGGTTCGGGCGGGGCGGGTGGCGTGCCGGGATCCTGTTCCGGAGGCGTCTGAAACGGCACCGGCGGCAATTCCGGCGGTATCGGTTGCCCGCTGATGGCGTTGACCTGTCTGTTCGAAGTGTTCATTCTGAGTGCACTGTAAAAGCGCGGGGCGCAGGGGGTTTGACAATTCGCAAGCTGGACGGCGCGCTGGTGGCTTCAAGCCCCATTGAGTCGGCGTCGACTCTCGAAATACCGTTGCTCACCGCTCACGGGATCGACAAACGAGATCGATTTGGCCAGCAATTGCAGGGGGTTCCGGTAATCGATTTGACCCTCCGGCGTGAGCGTCGGGTAGAGGCCGTCGCCGACGATGGGCAGGCCCAGTGCTGCCATGTGGACGCGCAACTGGTGGCGTTTCCCGGTCACGGGGGTCAGCGCGTAGCGGGCCAGCGCGCCCTGCACCTCCAGCACGGCCACCCGCGTGATGGCGTTGACCGGGCCGCTGACCTCGTGTTGCAGCATGAAGTGATGGGCTTCCACAATCCGGCTCTCGCGCGTCAATGGCAACGCCAGGTCGTCACGCCAGGGGGCGATCGCTTCGTAGTTCTTCTTCACCTGGCGCTGGCTGAACAAGGCGTGGTAGCGGGCGCGGCTGTCGGGTCGCACTGAAAACAACACCAGGCCCGCAGTGTCGCGGTCAATGCGGTGGATGGGAACCAGCGTGGCCAGGCCCAGTTTCTGCTTGAGCCGCAGCAGCAGGGTTTCCTGCAGATAGTTGCCGGACGGAACCACCGGCAAGAAATGCGGCTTGTCGACCACCAGCAGATGCTCGTCCTGGAACAGCACAACCTCATCAAACGGGATGTGCGGCTCCGCCGCCACGGCGCGGTAGTAGTAGACGCGCAGATGACCTTGGTAGGGCCGCTGCGGCGTGACCGCCACGCCCAGCTCATCGACCACCAGGCCTTGCGCCATGCGCTGTTGCCAGACCTCCTGCGGGATGGCGGGGAAGCGCTGGACAAAGAAGGCCAGCATGGTTGGCCAGGACCCGGCCGGCAAACCGACGCAACTGGGCCCGACACCGCTGCGCGCCGCCGGTTTGAAGAATTGCGGGTTCTTGTCGACTTGGTTTGTCATTTCAGTCACCACCTGTCATCCCGGCCCCGGATCGGGTCCGGGGTTCCGGCACCCGGGATCCATGGATTGCGGGTCGGACCCGCAATGACCATCAGATGCGCTCAAACACAATATCCCAGACGCCATGGCCCAGCTTGATGCCGCGGTTTTCGAACTTGGTCAGCGGGCGGTAATACGGTTTGGGGGCGTAACCGGCCAGTTCCGGATGGGTTTGCGCGGCGGTGTTTTTGAGCAAGGGCTGGGCGCTCAGCACTTCCAGAATTTGCTGGGCATAAGGCTGCCAATCGGTGGCGCAATGCAGGTAGCCGCCGACCTTGAGGCGCGCCGCCAGCTTGGCAACCAGGGCGCTCTGGATCAGTCGGCGCTTGTTGTGTCTTTTCTTGTGCCAGGGGTCGGGAAAGAAGATGTGCACGCCACTCAGGCTTTGCAGCGGCAGCATCTGGTCCATGACCTCGACCGCGTCATGCGCCACGATGCGGACGTTGCGCAGGCCTTGCTCGCCGATGCGCTTGAGCAGGGCGCCGACGCCGGGTTGGTGCACCTCGCAGCAAAGAAAGTTCTTCTCCGGCATCAGCGCCGCAATGTGCGCCGTGGCTTCGCCCATGCCAAAGCCGATCTCCAGAATGACGGGTCGATTCCCGGCCTCAACTTGTCCCGGGTCCGCGATGGCACCAGAGAAGGCAGCGACAAAATCAAGGGGTTCTGTCTGGTACGGCAATAGAAACTGCGGACCGATGTCCGCGACCGCCTTGGCCTGGCCCGTGGTGGTGCGGCCGGCGCGGCGCACGAAACTCTTGATTTCTTTCGGATAGGCCACGCCTTCGGGCACACTGCCTCTGACGCGGCGGCTGGGCGCGTCGGCCGGCGTAACGGCGGCGCAGGATTGGGTTGGATCGGTCACGGAGCAGGATTTCAGAGATTGGAAATTGATAAGTCATTCATTATCCGACCGGATGCCCAATCTCTTGCGGATGGTTCGACCCGGGAGCGCGATATTTCGCTCGACCCAGGTTCTGAACCTGAGCGCGGTCGCCTGTTTCTCCTTGCCCAGATGGATTACCAGCGCGTCATCGCGAATATGCGTTTCGGCCGCTTCCCCCATGCTTTTCACTCGACCTGGATAGGTCTGCGTGAGTGCCCGTTCAGTTGCCGTGGCGCCGATCACCTTGCGCACGTCGGCCAGGTTGATCCAGCGGCAGTGATCGTCATCTTCCAGTACATGGATTGTCATGCCCTTGAATACATAGTGGTGCCCATGGACCGGAAGCCAGACCTGCTCCCGCACCGTGCGTTGGAAGTCTGCCACCAGATCGAACAACGGGCGTTTCACGAGCGCAGCAAAGACCGGTGAGGCAAACAGGCAAGCGAAAACGCCAAAGCGATAGCCCAGCAGCGCGTAGGCACTGACGTACAACGCGATTTGCACCAGGGGCAGGCTGAACCAGCGTTTCATGGGTTTGCGCAGGGGCAAAGGACAGTCAGAAGGAAATCGCAGGGCTCGTCTTCCAGGCCCTGACCCAATCGTGCAGGGCCGCACTCAGGGTTCCGGCCTTCTCGGGCAGGCCCAGCACGGCGGCGGCGCGATTGAGTGCGCTCAGGGGGTCGCTGGTGTCGACCGCCTGTGCGCCGTTCTGCTTGGACAGTTTCTCAAGGTCGGCGCCCAGCAGCAGCGGCGTGTGCAGGTAGCGCGGTGTTGGCAGGCCCAGACGCTGTTGCAGCAGGATCTGGCGCGCCGTGTTGTCGACCAGATCCTCACCGCGCACCACGTCGGTGATGCCTTGCGCCGCGTCATCCAGCACCACCGCCAACTGGTAGCTGAAGCAGCCGTCGGCGCGCTTGAGCACAAAGTCGCCGACCTCGGCTTCCACATTCTGTTGCTGCGCGCCCAGGCGGCGGTCGTTCCAATGAAGGGTCGGGCTGGCTTCGGTGCGCAGTCGCCACGCCGGAGCGCCCTGGCCTCCTGTGCCGGTGGCGTCCGTGCGACTTGTCAGGCCGTTGCGGCAGGTCCCCGGATAGATCAGCTCTGCGTGGCGCGGGCGAGTTTGTCCGAGGCGGTGCAGCGCGGTCTCGATGTCTTTGCGCGAGCAGTTGCAGGGATAAGCCAGGGAGCGCGCCACCAGTTGCTCCAGTGCCTGTTGGTAAAGCCCGCTGCGCTGCGATTGCCACACCGGCGCGGCGTCGGCGTGCAGACCGCAGTCGGCGAGCTGATGCAGGATGATGCGGTCCATCCCCGGCACGCAGCGTGCGGTGTCTACGTCTTCCAGGCGCACCAGCCATTGGCCGTCATGGGCCCTGGCGTCGAGCCAGCTGGCAAGAGCCGCGACCAGCGAGCCGGCATGCAGCGGCCCGGTCGGGGAGGGGGCAAAGCGACCGATGTACATGGTGGCCCCCACGCTTGCCACTTCGTGTGCTGCGCTGCCCCCCGAGGGGGCCGTGCCTTGCTTGGGGCGGCCCGGCGCTGCGGCAGTTGCCCCCACGCTTATCACCCCATCACGCTACCGTGAGTGCCAGCTCCAGGCCGGAGACGAAGGCGTCTTCCACGCGGTGCCCCAGGCACCAGTCGCCGCAGACGCCGATGCCGCTTTTGGCATCCCACAGATGGGATTTTCCCAGGGGCTGGGTGGTCTGGGCATGGCGCCAGCGCCGGCTGTCGACATGGGCCGGCTCGGCCCGGATACCGGTGATTTCCGAGAACGCTTTGAGCAACTTGGCCTGCACCCGCGGGGCATCGTCTTCCAGATGCTCTTGCGACCAGGCGGCGCTGGCCTGCACGGTCCAGCGTTCGACCGCGCCGCGCCCCGGTTTACTGGATTCGCGTGCCAGCCAGGCCAGCCGGTGGTGCGTGCTGCGGGCTGCATTCCATTGCGGTCCCAGCGCCGAGAGATCCGGTTGCATGGCTTGTGGAAAAGCCAGCATCAGCGTCCAGCAGGGGGCTACCTGGACTCTGTCGATTTGTTGCGCCAGCCCGTCGGCTTGCTGCGACGTATTGAGCAGCAAGCGCGCTTGTTCAGGGGGAATGGCCAGCAGCACCGCATCGAAACCGGAATATACGTGCCGGGCGCCGCCGGGACCCTCGGTATGCAACTGCCATTGGTGCGGGTTGAGGGCGTCGCGTTCCAATTGTCTGACCCGAGTTTCGAGTTCGACCTGGCGCTGTTCCAGCAACGGCTGAGCCCAGCGCCCCAGCAGCGCATTCATGGTCGGTGTTGGCACCCAGTGCGCCTCCTGCGCCGGCAGGTCGGTGGCGGCCACCTGGCCATGCTCGTCGAGCAAGCGCACCGTGTTGGCACTCCACCGTTTGCACAGACCAGGCACTGTTTGCAGCGCCCGCGCAAAGCGTGCATCACGCACGGTGAAATACTGGCTGCCATGATCGAAGCTGCCGAATGCGCTGCTGCGCGTCGCCATGCGCCCGCCGACGCCCCGGCTTTTCTCAAACAGGGTTACGCTGTGGCCCGCTTGTACCAGGGTACGGGCGCAGGCGACGCCCGCCATGCCGGAGCCGATGATGGCAATGTGCTTGGATTTGGGTTCCGATTTGGCTTTGCTTTTGGATGTGGATGAGATCATGAACGTTAACTCCAAGCGTTGTTGTATGGGTTGCACTTTACACGCCTCGGTGCCGCTCCAGTAAAGCGGAGCGGGTGGCCGGACTTTCAAGCTGGGCCAGCCACCACTTGAGGGCCCGGCCATGATCCGCCTTGGAGAGGCTGCGCCAGGCATAGTTGGTTCGCACAATGCGCTCCGGGCGTTCCATCCGTTTGACCACCAGCCGTCCGGTTTCAATGTAGGCGCGGGCCATGCATTCGGGTACGAAGCCGCTGCCCAGGCCACGCAGTTGCGCGTCCAGCTTGTCCTTCATGGTGGCCACGGTAAAAACGTCTTGTCCGCCCAGCAAACCAAAAGTCATGCCGCCGCCGCGGCTGACGGTGTCGGCCACCGCCACGGCCCGGTGTTGCCGGATCAATTCGTCTGTCAGCGGCTCGGGTGCGCCGGCCAGTGGGTGATGCGGCGCTACCGCGTAGACAAAACTCACATCGCCCAGTGGCTTGCCGTGAATGCCGGCCTGGGTGCTTGAGTCAGCCACACCCAGCGCCAGATCGGCCTGGCCCGCGACCAGCACCGCCAGCGTGCCGGACAGCGTTTCATCGCGCAGCTTGATGCGGGTCGGCGGATTGAGTGCGAAAAAGCTCTCGCACAGTTCCAGTACCGTGGCTTTGGCGATGATGCTGTCGACCGCGATCGTCAATTGCGGCTCCCAGCCGGTGGCGACGCGCTTGACCCGGTTCGCCACCGCATCGATGTCGTCCAGCAAGCGGGCGGCCTCGCGCAGCAACTCGGCGCCGGCTTCGGTCAACCGGGCCTGGCGCGAGCTGCGGTCGAACAGCAGCACGTCCAGTGCGTCTTCGATCTGGCGCACCCGGTAAGTCAGGGCGCTGGGCACCAGGTCCAGGTTGCGCGCAGCGGCGGCAAAGCTGCCGCTGGCGGCGATGGTCTGCAGCATGGCAAGGGCGTCGGGCGTCAAAACATCGCGGGCAGTTGGCATCGGCTTCTCCGTAGGGTGCCGACTTGAGCTGAGTGCAAGCCGGCCATCACTAAAACTTGATTTTGATTCGAATTATTTGAATGATGCCATCAAATGCCATGGATTGCCGAAGACCTTTGTGCACCTAAAGTTCTCACCAGCGGTTGAGGACAGCGCTAAAGGGCTGTCCCGCAAGCACAAATGGTTGAGGACAGAGCTAAAGGTCTGTCCCGCAAGTACAAACAGTTGGGGACAGAGCTAAAGGTCTGTCCCGCAAGGTAGTAAAGGGGCACTTCTGATGTTGACGATTCGTAAATCCGCGGAGCGCGGCTATGCTGACCACGGTTGGCTCAAGTCATTTCACAGTTTTTCGTTTGCCGGGTATTACGACCCGGCGCACATGGGTTGGGGCAATCTGCGCGTCATCAACGAAGACCGTATTGCCCCTGGCACCGGATTTGGCACACATGGCCACCGCGACATGGAAATCATCAGTTACGTGCTGGAAGGCAATCTGGCGCACAAGGACAGCATGGGCAACGTCAAGGGCATTCCGCCGGGCGACGTTCAGCGCATGAGTGCCGGTAGCGGTGTACAACACAGCGAGTTCAACCACGCGCCCGCCGTCACCACGCATTTCCTGCAAATATGGATTGAGCCGAACGTGACCGGCATCGTGCCCAGCTATGAACAAAAGACTTTTGCAGACGCCGAAAAACTTGGGCAGTTGCGCTTGCTGGCCTCGCCTGATGGCGCGCAAGGCTCTGTCACCATCCACGCCGACGCCCGTCTTTTCGCGGCTTTGCTGGACGGCGCTCAGAGCGCCACGCTGGCGCTGAAGCCGACACGCAAGGCCTACGTTCATCTGGTGCGTGGCGCACTCGATGTCAACGGCGTCGCCTTGACTACCGGCGATGCGGCCCTGATCGAAGGCGAGAGCCAGCTCAAGCTGGATCACGCCGATGATGCCGAAGTGCTGGTGTTTGACCTGGCGGCCTGAATCTTTGACCTTTCCCCCTCTCCACTTTTTTCTCTTAAAGGACTTGACATGACGACAACTTTTCAAAACCCGTTGGCCCTGGTCGGGCGTTTGTTGCTGGCGCTGCTGTTCTTGCCGGCCGGCATCTCGAAGGTCGCCGGCTTTGCCGGCACCACCGGCTACATCGCTTCCAAGGGCCTGCCGCTGCCCGAACTCGGTGTCGTCATCGCCATCGTTATGGAAATCGGTGGTTCGCTGGCATTGATCGCTGGGCTCAAGACCCGTATTGCAGCGTTGGCACTGGCCGTGTTCACCCTGGTGGCCACTTTCGTGTTCCACAATTTCTGGGGCGTGCCGGCTGACCAGGCGATGGTCCAGCAGCTGATGTTCTACAAGAACATCGCGGTAGTCGGTGGCCTGCTGGTGCTGGCCGCTTACGGCGCCGGTGCCTGGAGCGTGGACGCCGCCCGCAAGGCCTGATTACAGGTTTTTCCATCCCCGGGGACTTGTCTCGCAGGCCCCCGTTTTTCTCACCTTCTGAAGGAGTATTCAAATGGCAAAAGTAGCAGTGGTTTTTCACTCGGGTTATGGTCACACTCTGCGCATGGCGCAGTCCGTAGCGGAAGGCGCCGGCGCCGAGCTGGTGCCGATTGACGCCGACGGCAATGTGCCCGAGAGCGCATGGGACACCTTGGCGGCGGCGGACGCCATCATCTTCGGCTCACCAACCTACATGGGCAGTGTCAGCTGGCAGTTCAAGAAGTTTGCCGACGCTTCGTCCAAACCCTGGTACACGCAGGCCTGGAAGGACAAGATTTTCGGCGGCTTCACCAACAGCGCCAATGTCAATGGCGACAAGCACTCCACGTTGCACTATTTCATGACGCTGGCGATGCAACACGGCGGCGTATGGGCAGGTACCGGCCTGAATTACAACAATACCAAGGCGTCGCAACGCAGCGATGTCAATTACCTCGCATCCTCGGCTGGCCCCATGGCCCAGACGCCGGGCGACGCCAGCGCCGGGGAAATGAATTCGGGTGACCTCGAAACCGCGCGTCTGTTTGGCAAGCGCGTGGCTGAACTGGCGGCCAAGTTCCGGGCTTGATCCGGGGCCGCTGTTGCATGAAGTTGGTGACCTAGGTCGCCAACTTCAAGCTTGCTTCAAACTCCGCCACCGGCACCGGTCTGCCAAACAGGTAACCCTGGCACAGCGCGCAGCCGTGCTGCTCCAGAAATGCGCGCTGCGGTTCGGTTTCCACGCCTTCGGCAATCACCTCTATTCCCAGCGAGTTGGCCATGCCAATGATGGTCTGCACAAACACCGAATCGGTGGATTTCGTGCCAATGTTGTGGACGAAGGACTGGTCGATCTTCAACTGGTCGAGTGGCAATTGCGTCAGGTAGGAAAGCGACGAATAGCCGGTGCCGAAGTCATCCAGTGAGAAGCGCACCCCGACCTCCTTGAGGTCCTGCATCTTGCCGATGGTGTCGTGAACATTGTCCAGCACCAGGCTCTCGGTCAGTTCGAGTTTCAGCCGATTCGGATGGAACGCATGCCGGCGCAGGATCTGAAGCACTTGCTCGACGAAATCGGCTTGACGGAACTGGCGGGCGCTGACGTTGACGGCGACTTGCAGCTGGCGTGTCAGCGGGTCCGTTTCCCAAGCCTGGAGCTGGGCACAGGCGGTTTCCAGAACCCACTGCCCGATCGGCAATATCAGACCGGTTTCCTCGGCCAGCGCGATGAAGTCCAGCGGCGAGACCAGGCCGCGATCGGGGTGCTGCCAGCGTATCAACACCTCGGCGCCGTGAATATGACCGCGATGGTCGACCTGCATCTGGTAATGCAGTCGGAACTGGTTTTCCGCCAGGGCGTTGCGTAAATCGTTTTCCAGGGCGGTACGAGCTTCCAGTGCCACCTGCACGGCGGGGTCGTAGAAACGCAGTGTGTTGCGTCCGGCGTTCTTGGCCTCGTACATGGCAGCGTCGGCCCGTTTGAGCAGTTCGTCGACCGTGATTTCCTGGTTGCGAAACAGGCTGATGCCGATGCTGGTGGAGCAATGGTGTTCGTAGCCGTTGAGCCTATAGGGTTGGCGGATGGCGGCCAGGATCTTGTCACCGACAACTTCCGTCTGGGCTGCGGCCGGCTCAATGTCGTCGCTCAAATTTTCCAGTATGACGATGAATTCATCACCGCCCAGCCGCGCCACGGTGTCTCCTTCACGCACACAGGCCTGCAGCCGGCGAGCCGTGTCGAGCAGCAGCAGGTCGCCGATGTTGTGACCCCTGGTATCGTTGAGAGTCTTGAAGTTGTCGAGGTCGATGAACAGAACCGCACCGTGGTGCTGGTGACGTGCGCTGGCCGCCAGGGACTGCTGCAAACGGTCGATCAACAGGCGCCGATTGGGCAGGCCGGTCAGCGGATCGTAGAAGGCCAGCAGGCGGATATTGTCGTCCGCTTCCTTGCTCTGGGTCAGGTCGTAGTAGGTGCCAATGTAGTTGGTGACCTGTCCCTTCGCATTGCTGGTGGCGCTGATGGCGAGCCGCAAGGGATGCACCTCGCCATTCTTGTAGCGGTTCCATATTTCGCCTTGCCAGTAGTCGTCGCTATTCAGGCTTTTCCACATGCTCCGGTAGAAATCAGGGTCATGCCGGCCGGACTTGAGCAGGGCGGGCGTTTGGCCGATGGCGTCCTCGGCACTGTAACCGGTCAAACGCGTGAACGCCTGGTTGACGCGCAGGATGACGTTGTCGGCATCGGTGACCAAGATGCCTTCCTGCGCTTCAAAAGCGGTGGCCGCCACGCGCAGTTCCTGTTCCGCCCGCTTGCGTTCGGTAATGTCCATCCGCACCCCCAGCATGCGGCTGGCCTTGCCATTGGCGTCCCGCTCCGCAACGCGCCCGGTGACACTGACCCAGCGGTAAACACCGTCCGCATGGCGTACCCTTGCTTCGTATTGGTAGATCTCGTCATTTCCGGCCAGTGCCGCGCGGATCTTTTCCTTGACGTGATCCGCATCCTCCGGATGGACTCGTTCGATCCAGAGGATGCGGTTGGCAAAACCCTCATCAGGGTGGTATCCCAGCATCGTGAAATAAGTGGGGGTGGCAAACCACTGATCGGTCACCAGATTCCAGTCCCAGATGCCAATACAGGCAGCCTCGGTCGCCAGATTGATTCGCTGCGTCAAAAGTTGGGCTTCGTTCTCGGCCTGCTGGCGTGCGGCTTCGCCAGCGAAGTTGTCCAAGGCAAAACTGATGTCCGTCGCCATTTCGATCAGCAACTGGCGTGCCGGCTCGTCGAAAGCGTCGACTTCTCCCGCATACAGTGTCAGCGCGCCCAGCGTGACGCCGTGGCGGCGCAGTGGCAGCGCTGCCGAGGCGCCCCAGACATGGCGTGCGCCGGGCTCGCGCCACGGCGCGGTGCACGGGTCATGCATGAAATCCTGGCACCAGAACGCTTGGTTGTCACGGATCGCGCTGCCGGTGGGCCCTCGTCCGTAGGGACTGGCGGGATCAACCGAAATTTCGATGTCTTGCAAGTAATCGACACCGTCGCCGAAGCTGGCGATGGGGCGTACTCTGGTGCTGCTCGGGTCGAGCAGACCGATCCACGCCATCTTCATGCCGCCGAATTGCACCGCGTCACGGCAGATTTGCGGGAACAACTCCTGCTCGCTGGCACAGCGCACGATGGCTTGATTGCACTGGCTCAAGGCGGCATAGAGCTGGCTGAGGCGCAGAATTTTGGCCTCGGCTGCCTTGCGTTCAGTGATGTCCTGGATGACGGCCAGAAACACCAGGCGTTCCGCTCGCATCAGTTCCAGACGCACTTCCACCGGATAGGAAGAGCCATCCTTGCGTCGGTGAAAGGTCTCGAAAAGCAGGGACGGTTGCTCGCCGGTGCGCAGCGGGCGAAGCATTTGTTCGAAGCTGTCCCGGGTGAACGATGTCTTCAGATCGAGCGGGGTCAAGCGGCTCAGTTCGGCGGCCGAGTAGCCCAGGTTCTGCCTGGCCCCCGCGCTGACTTGAAGGAACTGCAGCGAGTCGGCATCGAACAGGTAGATTTCGTTGAACGAGCTTTGCAACAAGCGATCCGTTCTGGTCTTTTGCGCCAGCAAGGCCAGGCTCTGCAGGCGCAATTGCTGACGCCAGAGCAACAGCAACGCGGCGCTTAGCGCCACAATGGCGCACAGGGCCACCAGGCTGACCCACAGCACCAACTCGCGCAGTGGCGCCAGCACTTCGGCTTGATCGATCTTGGCGACAATGGACCAGTCTGTGCCTGGCACCGGCCGGTAGGCGGCCAGCACGGCAACACCGCGGTGGTCCCGGCCCGGTGTGGTGCCGGGCTTGGCTTCCCGCAGGGCAATGGCGGCCGGCAGTTCCGGCTCGGCCAGGGAGAGCTTCAGGGTGAGGGCGGTGTTTTGACGGTGACGCAGTTGGTTGAGAAAAACCACCGCCTCGCCGTCGCGGCGTACCAGCAGGGTTTCGGCGCTGGGACTGGCGGTCGGCCAGGTCATGATCAAGGGAAAAAGAAAACGCTGGGCAGTAACGCGCAGCACCACCGCTGCCACGGGACTTTTATCGTGTGGGCCTGCCAGGGGCACCACCCAGTCCAGGTGGATATGCCCTGCTTCGTCGCGGTACAGATCCCCGCGTTGCACCTGCTTGCTGACCAGCGCCTGGCGTAGTTGCTTCTGCAGTGCCGGGGTGTTGTCATCCTCATTGCCCAGCAAGAGCAGGCGCCGCTCGCCGGTATCGAATAAAAGGATACTGTCGTAACTGTAGGATGTGCGCAGATTGCCCAGTCGATCCAGAATCAGCCGGGACAGCTTGGCGTCGGTTTGCTGGCGCACAAACTGTCCCACCTGTGCAGCGAAATCCTCGTCGGCAGCCAGCGCCAGACTGTCGCCGTGCCGCTCAGCCAGCCAGTTTTCGATTTGATCGGACTTCAAGCGGGCAATGCTCTGTAGACTGGTGAAGGCGTCCTGCTCGATCTGCGGGCCATGGAGTTTGATGATCGCCAACCCGATCAGTGGCACGACCAGTGCCAGAGCGGCCAACAGCAGCACCAGTCGGCTGGTTGACAGCGGTGTGGCGGCGTTGGCTGGCAATGCTGTTGCGGCGTTCAAGGACGCATGCCATCCCTTGAGCAGCAGGTAAAGCAGACTGCCGGTGGCGGCAACAAACGCCAGACCCTTGGCGATTTCGATGCGGTTGTGGAGTTGGGGATCGTCAACGGTGAAGCTCAGCAGGTAGCCTGACGCGACGATCCACAGAGCCGCAAAGATCGCGTAGAGCAAGGCGACGCGGCCGGGGTTGAAGCGATTGCCGGGCGTTGGCTGTCCGTGGGAAGGCAGGGTCATGGGAGACTCTCGGTATAGTTCGCTCCGGCGGGGCTGACCCGACGCAGGGTAGTGAACATGGCAAGGACGGGCACAGTCAAGTTCCTGCAATATAAACCAAGTTTGGCTGCAAAGCGGCGCAAGCCATGCTGCCGACAAGGCAAAATCGGTGCCTGCAAGCGAAAAGAACAATTGGAGCTGTCATGAACCGATCACTATGCCTGAGCGTTCTGCTCGGCTGGCTTAGTCTGGCTTCGGCGGAAACACCGCTGTCTGTGTCCGAGAAGGATTTTTTGACTGAACTGCCGGTGGTCCTGTCGGTTTCGCGCCTGCCGCAGCGACTCGACGAAACGCCCGGCGCCGTCACCATCATTGACCGCGACATGATTCGCTTGTCGGGTGCCCGCGATGTGGCGGACCTGATGCGCCTGGTGCCCGGTTTTCAGACCAGCATGGCGTTTGAACGGGTTGCGCCACAGGCCAGCTACCACGGCGGTTTTGGCAGCTATTCGAACCGTCTTCAGGTCCTGGTGGACGGCCGATCAGCCTATTCGTCGTATTTCATTGGCAGTATCGAGCCGGGCTTGCAGACGGTGGCGCTGGAGGACATAGAGCGCATCGAGGTGCTGCGCGGCTCCAACTCGGCGGCTTATGGCGCCCGTGCTTTTCTGGGCGTGATCAATATCGTCACCCGTGACAGTGCCGATACGCTGGGTACCCAGGCCAGTCTGAGCGTCGGTGAAAACGGTGTTCGCGATGCCCGGGCCAGCCTGGGCTGGGGTGCTGTCAACGCCACTTTCCGCCTCGGGCTGGATCGCCGCGCGGACGCCGGATTGCTGGGCTCGAACGGTCACAACCAGCTTGACCGTCTCAATTTTCGGGCCGATGTGCGTCTTAACGCCCGTGACGATATCCAGTTGCGCTCCGGTGGGCTGGTGATCAACGCCGGCAAGGGCGTTCCCGACAACGTCGACGATCTGGCGCGCGATACCCGTTACGGTACCGGCTATCTGCAACTCGATTGGCGTCGCACGCTGAATGAGGATGAAGATATTGCATTGAGTTATTCCCATGTGCAGGAGTCTTACCTGGACAGTTTTCCTTATTCCCTGAGACCCATGGGCATCGATGGCAGCCTGGCGATCGATGCCGGTGGCAGGGCGCGCAACGACACCGTGTCTTTGCAGCACAGCTGGCGCCAGGGCGCGCGCCTGCGGCTTGTGTGGGGCGGTGAACTGCGGCGCGAGCAATCGATCTCCAGGCCGGCCTACAACACCGATGCCGCCTTGGTCACGGATTTTTCAAGACTGTTTGCCAACGTGGAATGGCGGCCGGCCGAGGATCTGGTGCTCAATGCCGGCGCCATGGCTGAAAGAAGCAGCGCCAGTGGCAACACGGTGGCGCCACGGCTGATGCTCAATTGGCACGTGGCGGACGGGCAGACGCTGCGTGTCGGCAGCTCCCGGGCTTACCGACCCCCCAGTACCTACGAACAATTTGCCGATGTGCGCTATTTCTGGAACGGCCAACTGCTTGAAGTCGGGACATTGGCCAGCGGCCAGGTTCAGGCCGAAAGCGTGCTGGCCCGCGAACTTGGTTATCTGGGCGTTTTCCCGGCACTGCGGCTGAATCTGGATGTGCGCGTTTTTCATGAGCAGATCGGCGGTTTTCTTCGTCAACTCAATGCCACCCGGCCCAGGGACTACGCCAATGTCGATAATTTTTCCCAGCAGGGGGTGGAATATCAGCTGAAATGGCAGCCCTGGCAGGGTGCGCAGTTCCTGTTCACGCAGGCCGTGGTGCATAGCAGTTTGATCAACGGAGACCAACGATCCGACACCGGTATGGCCCTGGCTGCGCCCAGGCTGGCCAACACCATCACCTATTTTCAGAAGCTGCCCGGCAACCTGGATTTGAGCCTGATGCACCAGGACAGCGGCACGGTCACCCTGCAGGGGGCGGGTCGCTTCGACCAGGTGGCGATCACCCGCACCGACGTGCGGCTGGCGCTGCCGTTGCACTGGGGGCAGCATCGGGGCGAGCTGGCCTTGGTGATTCAGAACCTGGGTTCACCCTACCCCGATTTTGCGCCGGCCTTCGCGTTTGGACGGCGGGCTTTTGTGACCCTGCGACTGCAAGACTAGTACGGGGCGCTTCCCATGCTGGCGTTTTTGCGGCTCCTGATCGTCGGCCTCTGGCTCGGATGTTTTGCCGGCTTTGGCGCCCACGCCGCGGTGACGCTGGTGATTGTGAGCAGCGAGCGCAGCGCCGCCTACCTTGAAACGGCCCAGGCCATGCTCGATGAACTGGAGCGCGCTGGCGTCGCGCGCAGCGAGGTGTTGTTGTTGACCCCGAGCGAGTGGTCGGCGCTACGGCCCCAGTCACCGAAACTGTTCGTGACGCTAGGTGCCGAGGCCGCGCAGGCTCTGGCCAAGGCCGAGACCCGGGCGCCGGTGCTGTGTACGCTGTTGCCGCGCGGTAGTTTTGAGCGTGTTCTGCGGACCAGCGGGCGCAAGCCGTCGTCGCAGTTTTCCGCCCTCTATCTCAGTCAACCGTTCAGCCGTCAGATCGAACTGATGCGCCTGGCTTTGCCGACGGCGCGTCGCATCGGCGTGCTGTGGGGGCCTGAGTCGCAAACCCAGGCCCCAGCCTTGAAAGCCCTGGTGCAAGCCAGTGGGCTGGAACTGGTGGAGGCCGGTGTCGAGCGTGACGAATTGATTTTTTCCGGCCTGAAACGAATCCTGGAAGATGCTGATGTGTTGTTGGCGGTGGCCGACCCGCAGGTCTACAACAGCAGCAGCATCCAGAATATCCTGCTGACCACTTTTCGGGCCAAGGTGCCGATGCTGGCTTTTTCACCCGCTTATGTGCGGGCCGGCGCCTTGCTGGCGCTGCATGTGACGCCGACCCAGATTGGCCAGCAAGCGGCGGCGCTGGCCCGCCCGGTGCTGCAAGGCAAGGCGCTGCCGGCGGCACCGGTTTATTCGCAGGACTTCCAGGTTGCCGTCAACCAGCACGTGGCGCGTTCACTCGGCTTGACGCTGGATGCCGAAGCCTTGCGCCAGCAGTTACGGCGCAGCGAGGGTGCACCATGAGAATGGGCGATATTCGCAGCCGCATATTGTGGGCCGCCATGCTGCCGGTGACACTGATTGTGGTGTTGCTGGTGGCGGCTTTTCTGGTGGCGCGGGTGAGCGACCAACAGGATGCACACAATCAAGCGGCCCGTTCCCTGGCCCACCAGTTGGCGGCTGCCAGCGAGTATGGCTTGTTCTCCGCCAATATCGCCCATTTGCAAACGGTTGCCCGGGGCGCCTTGCGCGAATCGGATGTGCGCTCGGTGGCGATTCTCAATGCGAATGGTGAAGTGCTGGTCAATGTCGGCTTGCCAAGCTTCATCATCCCGGCACATCTGGGTCGACAGGAAACGCTGGACTACAACCCGGACAATGACACCGACCTGCTGTCGCAACCGATTACCGCCAGCCAGGTCAAACTGGACGATCCGTTTGACACCAAGACCAACGAGGCCATGGCGGCACCGAAAATCCTGGGGCACGTGCTGATCGAACTCTCGCACGAGAAGGTGCGTCTGCGCGAGCGGGAACTGTTCTGGCTGGGGCTGGCGCTTGGCCTGGCCGGATTGCTGCTGGGTGGTTTGCTGGCGCTGCGTCTCGGTCGGCGCGTCATTGAACCAGTGGCGCGCGTCTCGCGCATGATAGAACGCATCGGGCAAGGTGAATTGACGTTGCGCGCGCAGGTGCAGCCGGATGATCCGCTGCGCGACTTGCAGCTTGGACTCAACCAGATGGCCCGGCGTCTCGAATCGGGTCGCGACGAAATGGAGCGGCAGATTGCATCGGCGACGGCGGCCTTGCGTGAAAAAAAAGAAGAGGCGGAGACCGCGACGCTGGCGAAGTCGCGCTTTCTGGCGGCGGCCAGCCACGATCTGCGGCAACCGACCCATGCGCTGGGCATGTTTGTCGCGCGGTTGCAGCAATTCGCGCACAGTGCGGAGACCACGCATCTGATCCAGAACATGGAAAACGCGGTGCTGGCGTTGCAGGATTTGCTGGACGGCTTGCTTGACATTTCCCGTCTCGATGCGATGACGGTTCAGGTTCAGGTGCAGCCTTTCGCATTGACCGATGTTTTTGATCAGTTGGGCGCCGAACTTACCCTGACCGCCCTTGACAAAGGCTTGCGTTTGCGGATTCGTCCGACCAAGGTCTGGCTGCTGAGCGATCCGACGCTGCTGCATCGCATCCTGTTGAATCTGCTGGGTAACGCCTTGCGCTACACCAAAACCGGCGGTGTGCTGCTGGCCTGTCGCGTCCGGGCCGATGGCAGGCATGCCAGCATAGAGGTTTGGGATACCGGTATCGGCATTGCACCGGAGCATCACCGGGCCATCTTCAAGGAGTTCTATCAAGTCGGCAACCTGGAGCGCGACCGTGGCAAGGGCATGGGGCTGGGGCTCAATATTGTGGAGCGCACGGCCCAGTTGTTGGGGCATCGATTGCAATTGCGCTCGCGCCCCGGAACCGGTACCCGCTTCAGTATCGAGGTCCCGCTATTGCCCCCGGGAACTGCCATGGAACGGCCCAGCCCGCCCCAGGTCAAGCCATTTGACGATCTGGTAGGCCTGGTGGTGCTGGTGATAGAGGACGATGCCCTGGCGCGTGAGGGTCTGGTCAGTCTGCTGGTGTCGTGGGGCGGCCTGGTGGTCCAGGCCGAAGGGCTGCAGGCGGCGCAGTGGCAACTCAAAGACGGGCTGCTGCCCGACCTGATCATTAGCGACTATCGTTTGCTGGACGGGGAAAATGGCATCGACGCGGTGCGCCAACTGCGCGCTGCGGCAGGTCGGCCGATTCCAGCCTGTCTGATGAGTGGCGATACCGACCCGGATTTGTTGAAGGCGGCCAGGGAGGTCGGTCTGACCTTGTTGCACAAACCGGTGCGTCCGGCCAAATTGCGCAGCCTGATTCGCCGCTTGACGGCACCCAATCAGGCCGATGGCGAGGTTTTGACGTAGCCCAGCTGAGCGGCCGCCAGAACCGCCTGGACGCGGTTTTGCACGCCAAAAGCACGCAGCACACCGGTCACATGATTCTTCGTGGTTTCGTCCGAGAGTTGCAGGAGTTGGCTTATTTCCTTGTTGGAGCGTCCTTCCAGCAGCAAATACAGAACCTCTTCCTGGCGCGATGTGAGCAGGGGCGCCGCGTCCGCCTCCGGTTCGCAGGGCAGGCCGCCGGCGCTCAACAACTCCGTCGGCACATACACCTCGCCGGCCAGCACCCGGCTCAGGATCGACAACAGTTTGCTGCTCAGACTGGCTTTGGTGATGAAGCCGGAGGCGCCGCGCTGCATGACCTTGCGGGCGATCTGCGGGTTGACCGAGCCCGACAGCATGACGATCGGCAGTTCAGGATGGTTTTCGCTGAATATCGTCAGCGCGTCAAGCCCGTTCATATCGGGCAGGTGGTAGTCCAGCAGCACCAGATCCAGATCGGGATGCTGTGCCGCGATCTCAAAGGCACCGACGCAGTGGGCTGCCTCCAGCACCTCGACTTGCTCATCGAGTCCCTTGAGAACCTGGCGCAAACCTTCCCGCACCAGGGCATGATCATCGACAACGAGAATCTTCAAGACTTTCACCTTGCCACTTTTATTATTGTTCAGGCCACATCGGCGAGCCAAAAATGGCAGGGGCGCAGACGGCCAACTTCCTACAATATAAGCTATGTTTGTCCACCTGCGCCTCCACACCGAATTTTCCGTCATCGACGGCACCAATCGCATCGACGATATTGTCAGATGTGCTGCCGCGGATCGGCAACCGGCCCTGGCCATTACGGATTTGAGCAATCTGTTTGGCGCCATCAAGTTTTATAAGGAGGCGCGCAAGCGCGGCGTCAAGCCGCTGATTGGCGCGGAGATCTGGCTTGAGGGCCTGGGCCAGGACGACGCCAGCCTGTCGCGCCTGGTGTTGTTGGTGCAAAACCGGCAGGGCTACCTGAATTTGTCCGAACTGTTGGCGCGCGCCTGGACGCGCAATGCCGCCAAGGCGCAGGCCAGTGTCAGGCTGGATTGGCTCAAGGAGCTCAGTCAGGGTTTGCTTGCCTTGTCGGGTGCGCAGGCCGGACCGGTAGGGCAGGCCCTGGTGCAGGGCGACGAAGCTCGCGCCCTGGATGGCGCGCTACAGTTGGCTGGCATTTTCCCGCACCGGTTTTACCTCGAACTGCAACGCGCCGGCCGTCCCGATGACGAAGCCCATGTCACGGCCGCGGTGCAACTGGCCGCGCGCATGGGCCTGCCGGTGGTCGCCACGCACCCGGTGCAGTTCACCCGGGAGGACGATTATGAAGCGCATGAAGCGCGGGTCTGCATTGCCGAGGGGGAAATTCTGGCCGACCCGCGGCGCCAGCGCCGCTTCACCCGTGAGCAGTACTTCAAGTCCGCCGCGCAGATGCAGGCGCTGTTTGCCGATGTGCCATCGGCGCTGGCCAATACGCTGGAGATCGCCCGGCGCTGCAACCTGACGCTGACGCTGGGCAAACCCCAGTTGCCTGATTTCCCGACGCCCGAGGTCGATGGGCAGCGCATGACGCCGGAAGAATATTTCCGTTACGCCTCGCATCAGGGGTTGCAGGACCGGTTGGCGCATCTTTACCCCGATCCGGCGCAGCGCGAGCGTGAGCGGCCGCGCTACCTGGAGCGACTGGAATTCGAGATCGGCACCATTTTGAAAATGGGCTTCCCGGGCTACTTCCTGATTGTCGGCGACTTCATCAACTGGGCCAAGAACAACGGTTGCCCGGTCGGGCCGGGGCGGGGTTCCGGCGCCGGTTCGCTGGTGGCTTATTCGCTGAAGATCACCGACCTCGATCCGCTGCGCTACAACCTGCTGTTCGAGCGCTTTTTGAATCCCGAGCGGGTCTCCATGCCCGACTTCGATATTGACTTTTGCCAGGGTAACCGGGACCGCGTGATTGATTATGTGAAGGAAAAGTACGGCAAGGACGCGGTCAGCCAGATCGTGACCTTCGGCACCATGGCGGCGCGCGCCGCGGTGCGCGACGTCGGCCGCGTGCTGGACATGAGCTACACCTTTTGCGATGGCATCAGCAAGCTCATCCCGAACAAGCCGGGCGTCAGCGTCAGCCTGCAGTTGCCACCACCGGATCGCAAGAAAGATGACAAAACCATCTATGCGACCGAGGCAGAACCGATTCTGGCCGAGCGCGAAAGCAAGGAAGAAGACGTCAAGACCCTGCTGGAGTTGGCGCGCAAGCTCGAAGGCATGACGCGCAACGTCGGCATGCACGCCGGCGGTGTGCTGATTGCACCCGGCAAGTTGACCGACTTTTGTCCCCTGTACCAGCAGCCGGGCAGCGACTCGGCGGTGAGCCAGTACGACAAAAACGATGTGGAAGCCATTGGCCTGGTGAAGTTCGACTTCCTGGGCCTGGCCACGCTCACCATTCTGGAGATCGCGCGCAAGCTGATCGTGCAGCGCCACCAGGGCCAGGAGAACTTTGCCTTCGAAAACCTGCCACTGGACGACCCACAGGTCTACAAGCTGTTCTCCGATGGCAAGACCGAGGCCGTGTTCCAGTTTGAAAGCCGTGGCATGCAAGGCATGCTCAAAGACGCCAAGCCGACCCGGCTGGAAGACCTGATTGCGCTCAACGCCCTGTACCGGCCCGGCCCGATGGACCTGATTCCGAGCTTCGTGGCGCGTAAGCAGGGCCGGGAAGAGGTGATTTACCCGCACCCGCTGGTGGCCGGGATGCTGTCCGAAACCTACGGCATCATGGTCTACCAGGAGCAGGTGATGCAGACCGCGCAAATCCTGGGCGGCTACTCGCTGGGTGGCGCCGACATGTTGCGCCGCGCCATGGGCAAGAAAGACGCCGACGAGATGGCCAAGCATCGCCAGATCTTCCGCGACGGCGCCGCCAGGAACGACATCAACGAGGCGCAGGCCGACGAGGTGTTCGACTTGATGGAGAAATTTGCCGGCTACGGTTTCAACAAGTCGCACGCCGCCGCGTACTCGCTGCTGGCCTACCACACGGCCTGGCTCAAGGTCCATTACACGGCTGAATTCTTCTGCGCCAACATGACGGTGGAGATGGACGACACCGACAAGCTCAAAGTCCTGTTCGAGGACGCGCTGAAGATGGGCCTGTCGTTCGAGCCGCCGGACGTGAACCGGGGCGTCAGCCGCTTCGAGCCGATCTCCGACAAGATGATCCGCTATGGCCTGAGCGCCATCAAGGGCTCCGGCCAGCAGGCGATAGAGGCGATTGTGGCGGCGCGCGAAGGACGGGGCGTCGGTCCTTCCGGCGATGTCGTGGGACCCTTCAAAAGCCTGTTCGATTTTTGCCTGCGGGTGGACCGCAGCCGCATCAACAAGCGCACCGTGGAGGCCTTGATCAAGGCCGGTGCCTTTGATTCGATTCAGCTCAACCGCGCCAGCCTGCTGGCCTCGGTGGACCGGGCCTTCGAGTTTGGCGCGGCGGCGCTCGCCAATGCCAACCAGGGCGGTCTGTTCGACCTGGGCGGTGACGATGATCATGGCTCCAGCACGCAGGAACCCGATCTGGTGGCGGCCCTGCCCTGGGGCGTGAAGGAGCGCCTCACCTATGAAAAAACCGCCGTCGGTTTCTACCTGTCGGGTCATCTGTTCGACGAGGTGGCGCTGGAGGTGCGGCGTTTTGCCAAGCGTCGGATCGAAGACCTGATCGATACCCGGGAGCCGCAATTGCTGGCCGGCATCATCACCGATTTCCGGGTCATCAATGGCCAGCGCGGCAAGCTGGCGCTGTTCAAGCTGGACGACAAATCGGGTGTCATCGAGGCCCGCGCCGATGAGGCCTTGATCAATGCGCACCGCCATCTGCTGAAAGACGATGAGCTGGTGATCGTCATGGGCAAGCTGCAGCCGGACCGGTTTTCCGGCGGCATGCAATTGACGGTGACGCAGCTTTGGGAGCTGGAGCAGGCACGCTGTCGCTTCGGCAAGTTTTTGCGTGTGGCTGTGGACGCCAGGCCGGGCTTCAAGGTGCCGGACGTGGCGCGCATGCTGAAGGACTATCCGGCCCAGCGCGAGATGACGGAGCAGGGCGAACTGGTGCGCGGCCTGGCGCTGCGCTTTGGCGTGTCGTGTCAGGGCGAGCCGGGTGCGGCCTCGGCCGAGCTGCAACTCGGTGAGCGCTTCAAATTCTTCCCCAGCAATGCGGCGTTGGCCGGGTGGCGGGTGCAGGCGGAGCAGGGCCAGTCGGAGATTGTCTACGAGTGAGATGAGGCTCGCGTGGGGGCTTGGTTCCGCCGCCGCGCCGGGCCGTCCCAAGCAAGGCGAGCCCCCTCGGGGCTGGAGCCTGCGGCTCCAAGTCTGCCTGCGCAGGCTTGGACAGGCGACAGAGGTGAAGCGTCTCGCGAGCCGCGGCCTGCAAGGCCTCGCGCAGCACACGCAGTGGCAAGCGTGGGGGCTTAATCCTTCGGCCTGAAGCCAATGATCAATGAGCTTGGTACCCGGCCGTCCACGTCGGGCGGTAGCTTCTCGGTTTTGTCGATGGCTTTCAAGACGGCATCGTCCCACGACTTGACGCCGCTGGATTTGCTCAGTTTGCGGCTGATGATGGTGCCGTTGGGCGCCGCCCGCACATCGACTTCAGCGATCGGGTTGCCGGCGATTTCGTCGACGAACACGATGTTGGGCTTGATGCGCCCACTGACGCGACCGGCGTAGCTGGCTGACGGACCTGACGATTGAAGGGCCGTGCCGGTGGAAGTTGCCGTGCCGCTGGCGCCAGCCAAGCCGGTCATGCGCTTGATATTGGCTTGCCGCTGGGCTTCGAGTTTTTGTGCCTCCTGCTGAGCCAGCAGCGCTTCCTTGCGTCGCTTCTCCAGGTCGGCTTTCTTCTTCTCCTGGGCCGCCTGCTTCTCTTTCTCGCGTTTTTCCTGCAGGCGTTGCTTCTCCAGTAACAGCTTCTCCTGTTTCAGTTGCGCCTGGCGTTGCCGCTCCTGTTCCAACTGCTGTTCCTTTTTCAGCCGCAGCTTCTCTTGCGCCAAGGCGATGTCGGCGTCGCTCGGCAGGGGCGGCTCAGCTTGCACCGGCGGCGGGCTTGGTTCTGCCACGGGAGCCGGCTCGGGCGGCGCTTCGATCAGTTTGGGGGCGGCTTGTTGCGGTACTTCGGACCACAGCTCGGCCTCGGCGGTGACGCTCACGGCCTCACGCCGCCAGTGCACCCCCCAGGTCAGCGCCGCGACCAAAAAAACATGCGCCAGTATCGCCAGAGCGAGCGAACGCAGGGCGCCGGGCGTCGGCGGCGGCACGAAATCAAGGCGATCAGTGGCGGCCAGCATGCGGTGTCTAGTTTGCCAGTTGCACCGACAAGCCGATGCGCTGCACGCCGGAGCGTTGCAAGGTGTCCATGACCTTGACCACGCTCTCGTACTTGATGTTTTTGTCGGCACTGATGACCACCGCCGAGTTGCTGGCAGCACTCTGTGCCTGTTTGACCGCGGCGGCAATGTCCTTGAGTCCCAAGGTGCTCGATTTGTCCTTGACTTTCAGCTCCAGCGATTCATCCTTGCCAATCACAATCTGAATCACCTGATCGGGCTGTTTGGCCGCCTTGCCGACGCTGGGCAAGTCGATCACGCTGGGCGTGATCAGGGGCGCCGTCACCATGAAGATGATCAGCAGCACCAGCATCACGTCGATGAAGGGCACCATGTTGATTTCGTTGATGGTGCGCCGGCCGCGTCCGCGGTTGACCAGGGCTGGCATGTTCAAGCTCCTTTCATTGGCCGGAGGCCGACTGGGCGCCCACGTTGCGCTGCAGGATGTTGGAGAACTCTTCAATGAAGGTCTCCAGCTTGATCGCGATGCGGTCGATATCGCGGGCAAACCGGTTGTAGGCGACTACCGCCGGAATGGCGGCAAACAGGCCAATGGCGGTTGACACCAGGGCTTCGGCAATGCCGGGGGCGACGGTGGCGAGCGTGACCTGCTGCAGGGAAGCCAGCCCGGTGAAGGAATGCATGATGCCCCACACGGTACCGAACAAGCCGACGTAAGGCGAGACCGACCCGACCGAGGCCAGGAACGACAAATTGGTTTCGACGACATCCATCTCGCGCTGGAAACTGGCGCGCATGGCGCGTCGGGCGCCGTCCATCAAGGTGTTGGTATCGGCGATGCGTTTCTCGCGCAGCTTCTGGTACTCGCGCATGCCGCTGGCAAAGATGCGTTCCATCGGGCCCGAGTGGCGCGCATTCTTGGCGGCGGCGGAAAACAGGTCATTGAGGCTGGTGCCAGACCAGAACTCGCGCTCAAACTGGTCGTTCAGCGATTTCACCCGGTTCAAGGCAAACAATTTGCGAAAAATTGCGGCCCAGCTGGAGACCGAGATCAGGACCAGCAACAACATCACCAATTGCACGACCAAACTGGCATTGAGCACCATGTGCAGGATCGACAAGTCTTGATTCATTTCAATAATTCCAGAAGGGTTGGCGGGATTCTTGCCGGCTTGTAGGTTGTGGCATGAACCCAGCCGACCCGAATCGTCGCTTCACATAACAGGATATTTTCTGCCTGTGTCTTCAGCAAGGCCTGTTGCCGTATTGTCATCGACGCCCGACCGATATCTTCCGGCCTGGCTGTAACAAAAAGTTCGTCATCCAGCCGTGCCGGCTGGAGATAACGGATCTGACTGTCGCTGACCACGAACATGCCGCCGCTGCGCTCGCGCAGGGTGCGTTGCTCAATGCCCAGGGCGCGCAGCCATTCGGTGCGGGCGCGTTCGAAAAACTTCAGGTAGTTGGCGTAGAACACGATGCCGCCGGCGTCCGTGTCCTCCCAGTAAATCCGTACCGGCCAGACAAATTCTTGCTCTGCTTGAGGCCTGTCCATCATGAAAGCAGGACTTTCAATCGGTCGATCGCCAGTCTCAACTGGGGCATCGAACTGGCGGTCGAAAAGCGGATGAAATTGTGCGTGTCGGCGACGCCGAAGTCGCGCCCCGGTGTGACTGCGACGTGGGCGCGCTGCATGATTTCAAAGCTCAGATCCCAGCTGTCCTTGAGCTGCAGCTTCCGGCAGGCCGCGGCGCAATCGGCCCAGGCATAAAAGGCGCCATCGGGCAGCACTGGCACGTTCAGGCCCAAGGCATTGAGTGCCGGTATGAAGTAGTCGCGCCGGGCCTTGAATTCGGCGCGCCGGCGTTCGTACTCGGCCAGGCTCTCCGGCTCGAAGCAGGCCAGCGCGGCGTATTGCGAAATGCTGCTGGGGCAGATGAACAGGTTTTGCGCCAGACGCTCTATCACCGGCACGATGCGCTGCGGCACCACCATCCAGCCCAGCCGCCAGCCGGTCATGTTGAAGTATTTGCTGAAACTGTTGATGCTGATGATGTCTTCATCCAGCGTCAAAGCTGTTTCACCATACTGTGCGTCATGGCTCAGGCCGAGGTAGATCTCATCGATCAACGTGATGCCGCCCCGGTTGCGGACCACGCTGTGAATCCGGCCCAGCTCGGCCGGGTCAATGGAGGTGCCGGTCGGGTTCGAGGGTGAGGCCAGCAGTACGCCACGGGTCTCTTTGTTCCAGGCTGCTTGCACTTTGTCCGCGCTGAGCTGAAAGCGTTCGCCGGCTGTCGTCGGGATCAGCACCGCGGTGCCATCCGCGGCACTGACAAAATGCCGGTTGCAGGGGTAGCTGGGGTCGGGCATGAGAATCTGGTCGCCCGATTCGATCAGGGCCAGACAGGCCAGTTGCAAGGCAGCCGAGGCACCGGCCGTGACCACGATGCGGCTGGCCGGAACCTTGACCTTGAAGCGCTGCCAGTACCAGTCGCTGATGCGTTCTCGCAAAGGCAACATGCCGGTCGCCTGCGTGTAGTGCGTCAAGCCGTCATGCACGGCTTTGCAGGCCGCCTCTTGCACCAGCGCCGGGGCCGTGAAGTCGGGTTCGCCAATGTTCAGGAAGATCATCGGTGAGCCGGTCTGCGCCACCTCGCGGGCCAGGGCCGACGCCGCCTTGGCCACCTCCATCACGTAAAACGGCTCAATTCGCTGCGCTCGCCCGGAAATTCTCATGAATCAGTCTGGCTCCGGTCGGCCTTCACTTCCTCGCCACGCAGACGGGGGGCCAATCCGTTAAGCACGGCATTGACGTACTTGTGGCCATCGGTACCGCCAAATTCCTTGGCCAGTTCAATGCATTCGTTGAGCACCACACGCCAGGGCACATCCGGGCAGTGTTGGAGCTCATAGGCGCCAATCCACAGGACACCATGTTCGATCGGCGATATTTCATCAAACTTGCGGTCCAGCAGGGGCGCGATCAGCGCATCCAGTTGGACCATTTCCTCGGTGCAGCCGTGCAGCAGCTTGGCGAAATGCAGCGCGTCCGATTTTGAAAACCCCGCCAGTTCACGCGTGAAGGCTTCAATCTCGGAGACGGCATTTTTTCCGACCAGCTTCTGGTAAAGCGCCTGCAGCGCGAATTCGCGGGCTCGACTGCGCTCCGATTTGCTGCCGGCCTTGCGGGCGCCGGTGCTGGTGAGCCCGGTGCGGCTCTGGCGCGGGGGGCGACTGTCGGGGGTTCTGATGTGCTGTCCGGTCATCAAATTTCTTCCAGCAGGTTGGCCATTTCCACGGCGACGCGGGCCGCGTCACGGCCTTTTTCGGTTTGTCTGGCAACGGCCTGCGCCAGATTTTCGGTGGTCAGGATGGCATTCGCGATCGGCAACTGATAGTCCAGCGCCACCCGACTGACGCCGGCACCGGATTCGTTGGCGACCAACTCGAAGTGATAGGTTTCACCGCGAATAATGCAACCCAGCGCGACCAGTGCGTCGTACTTCAATTTTTCGGCCATCGCCATCAAGGCCACGGGCACTTCCAGCGCGCCCGGCACCTGCACCAGGTCGATGTTTTTTTCCGCCACACCCAAGGCCATCAACTCCGCCTTGCAGGCATCGGCCAGTGCCGTGGTTACGGCTTCGTTGAAACGGGCCTGAACCATGCCAATGGCCAATCGTTTGCCGTTCAGGCGTTTGTCGCTGGCAGCCAGCGCTCCAGTGTTTGCATCAAACATGGTCAATTCTTTCAAGTGTTGGGGACAGAGCTGGCAAACGTCCAACATCCCGGTATCAGTTGGGGACAGAGCTTGTTCACTTCGTGTAACTGCGGTCTGTCCCACAAATCATTCAGCTTGTAACTACGGTCTGTCCCACAAAGTTGTTATTTAGTGATATATCCAACGATTTCCAGTCCATAACCGGTCATACTGGGCATGCGGCGGGGGTTGCCCATGAGGTTCATTTTATGGACGCCGCATTCGCGCAGAATCTGGGCGCCGATACCGTAGCTGCGCAAGTCCATGCGGCCCCGCTCCGGGCCATGGCTGGCGCGCGCCGTGCCATCAAACTGCGCCAGCAACTGCTCGGCGTTTTCGGTGCAATTGAGCAACACCACCACCCCTTTGCCTTCCGAGGCGACACGCGCCAGACTGGCATCAAGACTCCAGGAGTGCATGGCCCGATTGATTTCCAGCGCGTCCAGCACCGACATCGGCTCGTGTACCCGGGCCGCCACTGTGTCGCCAGGACCCCATTGACCTTTTACCAGGGCCAGATGAACGCCCAGCGTGGTTTTGTCCCTGAAGGCGTGAACGACGAATTCGCCGAACGCCGTGTTGAGGGTGTGCGAGCCCTTTTTTTCGACCAGGGATTCGACCCGGCTGCGGTGTTCGATCAGGTCCGCAATGGTGCCGATCTTGAGGCCGTGCTGGGCCGCGAACAACTGGAGATCGGGCAGGCGGGCCATCGTGCCGTCATCCTTCATGACCTCGCAAATTACCCCGGCCGGAGTGCATCCCGCCATGGCCGCCAGGTCGCAACCGGCTTCGGTGTGGCCGGCCCGCATCAACACGCCGCCTTCAACCGCTTGCAAGGGAAAGATGTGGCCCGGCTGCACCAGGTCCTCGGCTTTGGCGTTGCTGGCGACGGCGGCCTGCACGGTGCGCGCCCGGTCGGCGGCGGAGATCCCGGTGGTGACGCCTTCCGCGGCTTCGATCGATGCCGTGAAAGCAGTCCCTTTCTTGTCGCCGTTGCGCAGCGTCATGGGCGGCAATTGCAGCAGTTCGCAACGCTCGCGTCTGAGCGTCAGGCAAATCAGACCGCGCCCGAAGCGCGCCATGAAGTTGATCGCCTCGGCGCTGACGTGGTCGGCCGCCAGCAGCAGATCGCCTTCGTTCTCGCGGTCTTCTTCGTCGACCAGGATCACCATGCGTCCGGCGCGCAGGTCAGCTACGATGTCTTCAACCGGAGAAATGGCCACTGGGGAGAGGGCGGTCATGCGAACGTCTTTCAGGATGTGTTGGGTGGAAATAGGCTGTCGGACTGTTGCGCTACGGTGCCGCTGCAATGGTTTGCTGCGGGTCGGTTTGAAGCATTCTTTCGACGTAGCGCGCGATCAAATCGATTTCCAGATTCACCTCTGAACCAGGGCGCAGGGTCCCCAGCGCGGTGTGATGGACCGTGTGCGGGATCAGGTTGATGCTGGTCAGACAACCAGACGGCAGGTCCTCGATCCGGTTCACCGTCAGGCTGACGCCATTGACCGTGATGGAACCTTTGTAGGCCAGGTATTTGGCCAGCGTTTTGGGCGCCAGTACGCGCAACTCCCAGCTTTCACCGACCTGCGCAAAATGTGCCACCGAGCCGATGCCGTCGACGTGGCCCGACACCAGGTGGCCACCCAGCCGGTCGTTGGCACGCAGGGCTTTTTCCAGGTTGATGGCGCCCATTTGCGCCAGTCCGGTGGTCCTGGCCAGCGATTCGGCGGAAATGTCGACGCTGAACTGGCCTGATTCGGCATTCAGTGTGGTCACCGTCATGCAGGCGCCGTTGAGCGCAATGCTGTCGCCCGGGTTGACGTCGTCGAGGTAGCGGCCGGGGCATTCGATGGTGAGGCGCTTGCCATGGGTGCTGCTGCTGCCCAACCCTTGCACAGCAACGATGCGCCCGAGGGCGCTGATGATTCCAGTAAACATGGGGCTATTTTCGCAGGGATTGCGCCGGCTGGTCGGCAGATATCTGAAAGTTGTTAAAAGTGTTCGGGACAGGGCTTGCGAACTTCCAACATCCCGGTATCAGTTGGGGACAGAACTTGCCAAAATCCAATATCTGACCATCAGTTGGGGACAGAGCTGGTTCACTTCGTGTAACTGCAGTCTGTCCCACAAACTTTGAGTTGGTAACTGCGGGCTGTCCCGCAAGGGGTCAGAATTGATCGCGTCCCGGAATCCGGGCCACGATTCGCAGGTCCGGACCCAGCCTGTCGGTGGACCTGAACTCGAGGGGAATGGCTTGGGACAATTCGGCCAGAGGCCCAAAACTGGCCATGTCGGCGCCCTTGCCGATCAGTTTGGGTGCCAGATAGACCACGAACTCGTCGACCAGGCCGTCCCGGATCAGGGAGCCGTTGAGTTTTTCACCGGCTTCGACGTGCAATTCATTGATCTCGCGTCGCGCAAGATCCTGCAGCATCGCTGTCAGATCGACCTTGCCCCTGGCATCGGGCAGGTAGATGATGCTGGCGCCGCGCGCTTCGAGGGCGGTTTTTTTGGAGTCATTTTGCACAGCGGTGTAAATGTAGACCGCGCGATCAGCCTTGAAAAGGTTCGCCTCCAGCGGCGTTTCAAGGCGGCTGTCGACCACCACCAGCTGCGGCTGACGCTGCGTGCTGATCAGCCGCACGTCGAGCCGCGGGTTATCCGCAAGCACCGTGCCTATGCCGGTCAGGACGGCACAGGAACGTGCCCGCCAGGCGTGGCCGTCCGCGCGTGCCGCCTCCGACGTGATCCATTGGCTGGCGCCATTTTCCAGGGCCGTCTTGCCGTCCAGCGAGGCCGCCAGTTTCATCCTTAGCCAGGGTGTCTTGCGGATCATGCGACTGAAAAAGCCGATGTTGAGTTCGCGCGACTGCTGTGCGCCGGAGCCCACTTCGACCGCGATACCCGCTGCCCGGAGCCGCGCAAACCCTTGACCGCAGACCAGCGGGTTGGGGTCGGCTATGGACGCCACCACCTTTTGCACCCCGGCTGCGATCAGGGCGTCGCAGCAGGGGCCGGTGCGGCCCTGGTGGCAACAGGGCTCCAGGGTGACGTAGGCGGTGGCCCCCCGCACGCCATGACCCCGTGCCTGTGCATCACGCAAGGCCATGATTTCTGCGTGGGGGCCACCGGCGCGCTGGGTTTGGCCCTGGCCCAGCAGATGACCCTCGGCACTGCTGATCAGGCAGCCCACGTGCGGGTTGGGCGAGGTCAGGGTCAGGCCCTGCTTGGCAAGGGCCAGGGCTTGTTCTATGAATGGATGCATCGGTTAGGGGCGGTATTGCGCAAGATTTTTGGATGTCGATTTCGGCATCACGCGCAAACAGTTTACCGCCAAGAATCTGCCGGGTGCGGCGACAGGAAAAGCCGGTGGAAAAGGCAACGACGAATACAATTTACCTTGACGAAAGGTTGGCTCCCTGCGTGCCAGCCGCTTGCGGGTCTGCGATGGCAGCAGACTGGCTCCTATACTGACTGCCATTTTCAAAATATCCAGCATGAAAGAAACACTGAAGAAGGCTATTGATGTGTTGCCCGAGAAGGTGTCGCAGGACGCGCGGTCGATGATGCGGCGCATGGTGGCCGCCATGCAAATAGATATGGCACAGGACCGTCAATTGGCGAATGCCTCCTATTGCAGCTTGTTGCTGAAATTGAGCGAGGCCGATTTGGTGCGTGAGTTTGACCTTGCCATTCAGGATGCGATGCGGTCGATCAAGACGGGTGCCAGCAAGGCGAATGCTTTTGCCGGTGGTTTGTCGCTGTCGATGTCGCCGATGGATGACACAGAGACTGGTTCGAACGATGATTTCTCGACGTCGACTGCGCTATTCAAGAAGATCTGCGCCCAAGCCAGAGAGTACAAGGTCGAGGGCGCGCTCGCCTTCGACAAGGAGATTTTTTTTGCCGCGCTTAGAGATGCGTTCACCAAGGCACGTGTCGGCAGCGCTGAAGTTGCCAGCCTGTTGCCCGCGGCGCGGCGTGCGCTGAACACTGAATTGGTCAATCTGTACAGCAAGCTTGATTTCTGACAAGCCGGTTGCCGTCTGACGGCCAGTAACGCCCGCTCGTCGGTTTGGGCCGTTTCGATTTGCGGATTTGCCTTAATCTGGCGGCTATGAAATTTAGGACATATGCTGTTGCGCCGCCGCGCGGGTTTACGATAATCGAGCTTTTGATCGTCGTTGGCATAGCGGCCATCCTGGCGGCGATTGCAGTGCCGACGCTGCGGGATACGTTCAACGATTTCCGCCAGAAGTCGGCGCTGGCGCAACTGGCCAGCGACCTCAACCAGGCCCGCGGTGAGGCGATCAAGCGCAACAGCCGCGTCCTGGTGTGTGTTCGCAATACGGCCGGTACCGACTGCTCCGCCAGTACCAACTGGCTGACTGGTTGGGTGGCATGCGTCGATGCCAATAGCGACAATGCTTGCGATGCCAGCAGCGCCACCAATCCCAATCCCTTTATTGTGCGTCCCGCGCTTGATGCATCATTGACTTTGACCGCGCTCGATGCCGGCGCGGCGGCGTTTTCGACCATCCGTTTCAACGCCAACAGTTCGCAGGGTGCCGGCAACTTAACCGCAACTTTGACATTGGGCGGAACCTGGTCTGGTGCCGTCAATCACACGATTACGGTGGCCGGCACCGGTCATATCTCCAAGCAGTAGGTTGTTGCCATGAGTCGAATCGTTTCAAACCGGCCCGACAGCCGCCGCACCGAGCGCGGCTTCTCGATGATTGAAGTGTTGGTCACGCTATTGGTCATTTCATTGGCCCTATTGGGCACGGCCGGGCTGCAAGCCTACTCGATGCGTCTCAATCAGGGCGGGCAGTTGCGCTCGCTGGCGGTGTTCCTGGCGGCTGATCTGGCCGAGCGCATGGAGGCGAACAAGCCAGGTGCCGTGGCCGGGGATTATGTGGTTCCAAGCACCACCGGGGCTGCCTTTCTGGCCGCTGCGGGAGCGGTCAGCACCGCCTGTGTGACGGCCGGCTGCGACGCCGCCGCGCTGGTCGCTTTTGATCTTTCGCAGTGGCAAAACGCGGTCGCGGCAACCTTGCCGCAAAGCTCTTGGTCGGTCGCACGGACGGTGAACGGCGCTCAAAGTACCTATACCGTCACGATCGGCTGGGTGGACCGCCGCACCAACACCAACAACGCGGCGGCCAACGCCAATTCCTCGTTTGGCAGCAATGCCGCTGGTACTGGCGAGAAATTTTCCTATACCGCAAACCGAACTTTCTTCAATTGAAGTCATGAATACACCCCAATGGGCATTGACCGGCAAGCGATCCCGGCGGCCAGGCAGGCCGGCCGGTTTCACCTTGATCGAGATGATGATTTCGATCACCATCGGACTGGGCATTCTGGCCGGTCTGGTCGGTGTGTTGGCCACCAACTCAAGCAATTCGCGCACCAACGACCGCACCTCGGAACTGCTGACCAATGGACGTTATGCGCTGGACTCGATGAAGCAGGAGTTGCGCCAGGCTGGTTTTCGTGGCTACACCTGGGCTGAACCGACGCTTATCACGCCCAGTACCCTGGGCACCTTGACCAATGAGTGTCTGGGGACGGGGGCTGCGGCGGGGTCTTTTATGGCCAATATCCGCCAAAGTGTCTGGGGCGCCAATAACAGCAATCCATTCTCCGGATCGTGCATCCCGAGCGCCAGCTACGCGGATGGCAATGATGTCCTCGTGGTGCGCCGTCTGGCGGCCGTGTCATCGACGACGCTGACCACCAACACGGTCTATTTTCAGTCCAGTTACGCTGTCGGCCAGGTCTTTCGCGGCACAACGGCGCCGACTTTCCCAGGTTCGCCGGCGCCCTTGGCGAGCTTTGCCGTGCAAACCTATGTTTACTACATCAGTCCGTTTACCGTCTCGGCGACCGAAAGTCCGCTGCTGCCGGCGCTATACCGGGTAGCGCTGCAGAGCGACGGTTCCATGGCCCGCGAGCTGGTTGCCAGCGGTATTGAACACCTGCAGGTTCAGTATGGGAAAGTTACTACCACCCCAGCGGTAACGACACAGTTTTTCGACACGCTTGCTGGCGCTTCGTCGGACTCGGGTGTGACCGACTGGGACAACGTCAACGCGGTGCGGATCTGGTTGCTGGCCCGCAACGAGACCGCCGAGCCGGGCTACTCGAATACCAACATTTATTCGATGGGCGACCAGACCTACGACTTCAGTGCTGCGCCTGACGGTTTTCGCCGTCAGCTGTTCAGCACCGTGGTCCAGCTGCGGAACTGAGGACGATCATCATGCGAGTTCATTTTGCTCATCGTTCGGCGGCCCGGCAAAAAGGGGCCACTCTTGTTATCGCCTTGCTGGTTTTGGTGCTGATCATGATGATAGGCATCACGGCGGTCAGCACTTCCAATACCCAGTACAAACTGGCTGGAAATTTGCAGTTTGAAGACTCTGCCATGAATAACGCGGAAACCGCCGTCGCGACCGCCGAAAAATGGCTTGCCACCGGCACCAATTACAACAGCGCCGGGTTTGTGACCTACGACGCGACCAACTCACCCCAGTTGTTGCCGATGGGCAGCGCCAACAACCCGTTGAGTTTGACCTGGAGCGATAGCAATTCACTCAGTGTGAGCAGTAGTGCGCAGCGTTATCAGATTCAGCTCATGTCAACCAACAACCTTTTGACCGGCTCCAGTGCGGCTGTCGGAAGACAGGCCATGGCCGTCTGCAACAAGGTCAACACCTACCTGATTACCGGGCGCGGTACATCCAGCCGTGGCGCCTCCAAACTGGTTCAGTCGTATTACAGCGTGCTGAGTTGCCCCGCCTCTTGAGGAGATTTCGTATGTTCAAGCTATCTGTCAAACCGATCTGGGTTGCGGTTCTCGTTTTGCTCGTGGCGCTGGCCGTGGCACTCAAGCTGGCGCTGGCAATTACCGCCTTCACGCCGGCCAACCAACCCATAGGTTACGTCGCGCAGGACGACATCACCAATTACAACCTGACCTCGGGCCATGAAATTCTTTACCGGGGTCAGTACGAGAAAGAATACTGGGGCGGCAATCTGATTGCCTACGCCGTCAATAGCGCCGGCGATATCGGCAGCGCAACGCAGCCCTGGAACGGTGGCGCCGCCTATCAACTGGACCTGCAGGGGGCCAACCGGCGCATCGTGACCCTCAACACCAGTGGCGCAAAAATCCCTTTTCTTTGGGCCAATCTGGACAGTACGCAGCAGGGTTACCTGACCTCCAGCAGCATTGTTGACTATCTGCGTGGCGTGCGCACCGGGGAAGTACAACAGGGCGGCACCTTGCGCCAGCGCGCTTCTCCTTTGGGCGACATTGTTCATTCCCGGCCTTATTACCTCAACGACAGTAGCAGCGCGACGCCGGCACCCACTGTTTTTGTCGGTGCCAATGACGGCATGTTGCATGCCTTTGACGCCGTTACCGGCGCGGAGCGCTGGGCTTACGTGCCCTCCATGTTGATCTCCAAGATGATCAACCTTACCGTCATACCCTATGTGCACGATTTCTATGTCGATGGTTCGATCAGCGTGGCGACCATCCTGTCTGGCAGCAAGCGGGTACTGGTAGGTGCCCTGGCGGGTGGTGGCAAGGGTCTGTATGCGCTGAACATCACGGGCAGTTCCCGCCTGGCACCAGCCACCGAGACCGCGGCGGCAGACAATATTCTCTGGGAGATCACGCCCAGCACGCTCAATAACGTTGCCAACAGCGACTATGCCAACCTGGGCTACACCTATGCCAACCCAACCATCGCCCAGGTGGGCGGCGTCGACGCCGTGATTGTCGGCAATGGTTACAACAATGGCGGCGACTACCAAGCCTATTTGTACCTCATCAATGCCAATACCGGAGCCCGGATTGCTGCCATCAAGGCCGGTACATCGGGTACGGCCGCCAGCCCCAATGGCTTGTCGACACCGGTTGCCGTTGACAGCAACAATGACGGCAATGTCGATCTGGTCTATGCCGGCGACTTGAATGGCACGATGTGGAAATTCGACTTAAGCGCGTCGACGGCCACTGCCTTGTTGACCACGTCCCCGGCGCAGCCGATCACCATGACCCCTGGCGTCGCCCTGCACCCCAATGGCGGTTACATGATCAATTTCGCCACCGGCGCCATGCTGACGGCCTCCGACCTGACTGATACCACGGTTTTTGCGGCCTACGGTATTTGGGATGGTGCACCGGCCGCCAATGCCGTCATGCTGACGCAAACAATGACCGAACGCTGCTATACATCGGGCACCAGCGCCGCCGCAACACCGTGCGCCAGCCGTGTTCGCACCCTGACTTCCAATCAGCCCGACTGGACCTCCGGCGCGACCCATCACAAGGGCTGGAGGGTGGCTTTGCCGGCGGGTGAAAAAGTGGTGGGCGACGGCAGCTTCATTGAAAACGGACGTTTTTACTTTAACGCCTACAACCCCACCGTTTCCACCACTGTTCAGGCGTCCACCGTGAACGGAGAAAACTGGTTGATGGAGCTCGACTACCTCACCGGTGGGGTGGTCAATTCGCCTTTTCTGGACCTCAGCGGCGATCATGTCCTGAACGATGACGACCGGGTCAAGGACGGGGCTACTCCCCCGGCGCCGGTGATGACCACTGACGGCGTACCGGTCGGGAAGATGATCGGGATTGGCGTCATGTCGCAGCCGGTTCTGGTGCAACTGAGCACCTTGAACAACACCTTGTTCAATCAAAACCCCGACGTCACCATTGTGCCGGTGAATCTGGGTACCGGGGCGGGCGTTACCGGTGGCCACTTCGACGTCGACATCTTTTACGCGCCACCCACCGGCGGCGCCCAGGCCAGCGCCACCATCACGGTCGGCACCACCGGCCAGACCAGCGGTTTTCCGGCAACGCTGGGTGCCATTACCGTTGACGGCGTGACCATTGTTTCCGGCTTGTCGGTGAGCGACATCACTGACGGCAGCGCCAGCAGCAGCAATGCGGTCACTATCGACGGCCTGGTGACGGGCGGCTTCACTGCCACCACGTCAGGCAATGTGATCACGATCACAGCGCCGGCCGGTACCCGCTTCAACGGCAAGGCCATCAGCATTGCGGCTGGTACCTCGCAGACCTTGGTGAATCCGAGCCCGGCAGTTCGACCTACCGGTTTGATTACCTTCAGCGGTACCAGTACCAACTCCAGCGGCTACAAGATCAATAACGATTTGAGCAACAGCAAGAGCATTCGCGTCGGAAGCAGCAGTGTCTACGGCAGCAGCATTACCATTGGCTATAACAAAACGGCGGTCCAAGCCGCCGCTTTGGTTGTTTCCAAGATAGGCACCAGCGGCACTTATGATGCCTATGTGGGAGGCAATACGATCACACCCACCTGCGCAGCGCAGAGCACCAATGTGGTTTGTATCGTCGACACCTCAACCTACAGCAACGGTAAGGCGATTGCCGTTGGCAGCATCAGTAACAGTGGCGGACTGACGTTCACGCTGACCGGTACCGCGGGCGGGGCCGCCGCCGGTGCCACCACGCCCCAGTCCGGCTGGACCAACTTCGCCCCGGCGCTGACCGCCAGTGCCTTCAATAACAATGGCGTTGATCCGACCAGCGTGGGCGATACCTGTGTTGACTCCAGTTGCCGGTACGACACCCATTTTCACCAGTACGACGATGTCTTTGACGTGACCGGTGTCAACATGCTCAACCCCAGCAGCACCACGCTGCTGCTCAGCAATGCCATCCCCTCCCTGACGCAGAATTTCAAGGTACTGGTGCAAAACCAGTACCTGAGTCCGGCGGTAAAACTCCACATCGGCGACCCCAGTTATCTCTACAACGTGAACCATGGCTATATTGCCTTGAAGGACTATCTCACTTCAGCCACCCTGGACCTGGCCACCTTGCAGACCTATCGCCGCGACCCCAACGTCGTTTGGTCGGGCTCCACTCCCCCCACAGCCGCGCAACTTGCGCAGCCCAAACCGATAGGCAGCCTGGTCTTCAACATGCCGCTGGATGCCTTGACGGCGAAAGACTGGTGGGGCAATGGGGACATTCGAGTTGGATTGATACCTATATCACCAGGATGCATGTGGCAGGCGGCAGGTTCGAACGATGGCAATATGTACAAGCCCGTGATTCCGCCCGCCAACGGCACCGATGGTCCCGGAACGGTTGGCTGGAACAGTTCAACCACACCCACCACGGCCACCGGTGCGCGCCATGGCGGTGCCTTGACCATCCAGATCATCCGGGACACGACGCCCAACTCGGCCATTGAGCAGAACGTCTCGGGCCGTCCGGAATACGGTTGGCGCGTCAAATCGGGGCAGTACAGCAGTTATGTGCTGGCTGAATACGGGACCTACTGGCACCATCCCAACGGAAAGTGCTTTTACAGTTCAGGTTGGACCAAGAACCCTGGTGCTGATAACGGTAGCAGCACGCAAGATCCAAAGGCTCCCGGGTCGACCGATCCAAAATTGGGTGATCTGAGTGCCACCGGCAGTGGCAGCGGCGGCGGTACCATCACGTCGGTGACCACCACGGTCGTGGGTGCCGTGACGACAACCACGATCACCTATTCTGATGGCAGCTATGCGACCATCGTCAGAACCGTCAACACGGATGGTAGTGTCACGATTGTCACGACCGACGCACTTGGCGTGGTGACAACACAAACCTTGGCCAATGCCGAGGGATCCCTGAGAACCGGTGGCGATGAACGCGCCCGCCAAGCGGCGCATACCGGCCGCATTTCCTGGCGCGAACTTGTGGCACCATAGGCACCTGCCCGCTGGGCTAGCAGTGATTTATTGAAAACGGTGAGGGTTTGCTCGTGAAACGATTCAATGCCAGAGGTTTCACCCTGATTGAGGTGATGATTGTGGTGGCCATTGTGGGCATTCTGGCGGCGGTGGCACTGCCCAGTTACCGCAATTACGTCATCCGCGGCGCAAGGGTTCAGGCCCAAACCGAGTTGCTGGAACTTGCCAGCCTGCAGGAGAAGATATTCCTCAACTCGAATAACTACTCTCCCAGTGTGACGACAGCCTATGACGGCACCGCCGCCGGCGGGCTGGGGCGTACCAGCGGCCAAACCAATGATGGCCGCTACAACCTGTCGCTGGACATTACAGTGCCTTCCCAGACTTTTGTTCTTACGGCCACCCCCACGACTGGTGGTAGCCAAGCGGGCGATGGGAATATTTCCATCAGTGAGAGTGGCCGGCGCCTGTGGGGAACCGCTTCATGGTAGGGTAAACACCTATGGTGGCGAAGGTTTTTTTGCTTTGACTTAACTTGAATGCGGGCGCATCATTTGATGCACCATGCACAATCGGGTTTCTGGGAGGTATTCGGTGTTGCAGGCCGGTCAGGTCGGCTATTCGCTGGTTGAAATGCTGGTGGTGGTGACGCTGATGGTCATTTTGCTTTCGATCGCGCTGCCCTCAATGACCGCAATGCTGAACACGCAAAAGTCGGTGGCACTGGGTAACTCCTTTCTCGCCAGCCTGAATCTCGCTCGCAACGAAGCAATCAAGCGCAATGCCCGGGCGGTGTTGTGCAAATCGGGCGATGGCCTGTCGTGTACCACCAGCGGCGGCTGGCAGCAGGGCTGGATTGTGTTTCACGATGTCAACAACAACGCGGCGCTGGATGTTGGTGAGCAAGTGATCGAACAACAGGGGGCAGTGGCGCAAGGCCTGACCCTGACCGGCAATGCGCCGGTTGCCAACTATGTGTCATTCAGCGCTTCAGGGTCGGCAAAGCTGATTTCCGGGGCGTTTCAGGCCGGCACTTTCACGCTCTGCCTGGTCCCGGCTTCAAGTGCCGATGTACGACAATTCATTTTGAGCAGTACTGGTCGGGCGCGCTCCAGGAAAGGGACTTTGAGCGACTGTTCATAGGCGCCCAGGTTGACTTGCTTGGGCTCCCCGTTTAGCGCCGCACTTCGTCCACCAGCGTCTTGAATTCGTCGATGTCCTCAAAACTGCGGTACACACTGGCAAACCGCACGTACGCCACTTTGTCTAGCTTTTTTAGTTCACGCATGACCAGTTCGCCGATGCGGGCCGAGGGTAGTTCGCGCACACCGAGGGTCAGCAGTTTTTCTTCAATGCGCTCAACCGCGCTGTCCACTTGCTCGATGCTCACCGGGCGTTTGCGCAGTGCCAGTTTCATGGAGGCCAGCAGTTTGGCGCGTTCGTACTCGATGCGACGGCCATCTTTCTTGACGATTGCCGGAAAGCTGACGTCGGCTCGCTCGTAGGTGGTAAAGCGTTTTTCGCACGAAACACACTGACGCCGTCGCCGAATGAAGTCCCCGTCTTCGGCCACCCGGGTTTCCATCACCTGGGTTTCGGAATGGCTACAAAACGGGCATTTCATGGCGTATTTTGTCAGTGTGAACTGGTTGCGGGCAGGTGGATGAAGTTGGATCCCGGTTCAAGGCCGGGATGACCAAGAGCCTGCCAGGGAGGCACGATTTTGCGGGGTGTCATCCAAGTCCCAAGGTTGTTGATTTAGCAGTACACAGGAAACAGGGACGTAAGGGCATTGACCTTGGCGCGCACCGCCTCGATGGTTGCACTATCCCTCGGATTGTCGAGTACATCGGCTACCAAATTTGCCGTGAGGCGAGCCTCATCGTCCTTGAAGCCGCGGGTCGTCATGGCGGGAGTGCCGATCCGCACACCGCTGGTGACCATCGGTTTTTCGGGGTCATTCGGAATGGCGTTTTTATTGATGGTCATATGGGCGGCACCCAGAACCGCTTCGGCCTCTTTGCCGGTGATACCTTTGGCGCGCAGATCCACCAGCATCACATGACTTTCGGTGCGTCCGCTCACAATGCGCAGGCCGCGCCGGGTCAGGGTTTCAGCCACTATCCTGGCGTTGGTCAGCACCTGTTGCTGGTAGAGTTTGAACTCTGGTGCCAGTGCCTCCCTAAAGGCCACTGCTTTGGCGGCTATGACGTGCATCAGCGGGCCACCTTGCAGGCCGGGGAAGATGGCGCTGTTGATGGCTTTCTCGTGCTGCGCCTTCATCAAAATGATGCCGCCCCGGGGACCGCGCAGGCTCTTGTGCGTGGTTGAGGTCACGACGTCGGCATGGGGCACCGGGTTGGGATAGACGCCAGCGGCAATCAGGCCGGCATAGTGAGCCATGTCCACCATGAAGATGGCGCCTACCGCCTTGGCCACTTTGGCGAAGCGTTCAAAGTCAATGCGCAGGCTGTAGGCCGACGCCCCGGCAATGATCAGTTTCGGTCTGCTCTCATGGGCTTGGCGTTCCATGGCGTCATAGTCGATTTCTTCTTTTTCATTCAAACCGTAACTGACCACTTTGAACCATTTTCCGCTCATGTTCAGCGCCATGCCGTGAGTCAGGTGACCACCTTCGGCCAAAGACATGCCCAAGATCGTGTCACCAGGCTTCAGAAAGGCCAGGAAGACGGCCTCGTTGGCCGATGCGCCGCAATGCGGCTGTACATTGGCGGCGTCGGCGCCAAAAATCTGTTTCACGCGGTCAATCGCCAATTGCTCGGCAATGTCAACGTATTCACAACCGCCGTAGTAACGCTTGCCGGGGTATCCTTCAGCGTATTTGTTGGTGAGTTGCGTGCCTTGCGCTGCCATGACGGCGGGCGAGGCGTAGTTCTCGCTGGCGATCAGCTCGATGTGCTGTTCCTGGCGGGCATTTTCAGCCTGGATCGCGGCAAATATCTCGGGATCGGTTTGCTCAATAAGAATATTTCGTTGGTACATGGCAGTCCTTGAAGACAACGGGCCTGTGGGTCATAAGAAATGAAACAGGGCTGCCCAGGCGAACGGCTAAACGCATTGATCAACTTGATAATGCGGCACGCTTCCCCGTGGTGCTCCCACTTCAGCGTCCATGCCCAGAGGGTTTGAGCGCCTATCGCCAGTCGCGTACCGGGTGAGTTTAACTGACACGGCACACCTCCTGCCGAGCACTGGAACTCAGGAACTGAACAGAAGGGCGACTTTCTCGGGGCTGCGATCGGGTTTGCTCAAGACTGGAGCACTGACGGTCTGGGCCGCGGTCAGTGGCACTGCCTGTCCTTTGGCCACCAGTTGCAGTCGGGCGTGCTCGGCCATGACCTTGCTCGCGTAGCCGCCATCGTCTTCGATGTTGGCTGCGCCGACATAGGAGCGCAGACCGCCCTCCAGAGAGCCGGCGCGGTTGATGCATTCTTGCAGAACCTTGACACCGACCCGCAGGTTTGTCAGCGGATCAAAAGCAGCCAATTTGCCGCCAAAGCTTTCATATTTGTCACTGTGGACCTGGGTCATCACCTGCATCAGGCCCTGCGCTCCTACTGGGCTCTGTGCAAATGGGTTGAACCCCGATTCCACCGCCATGACAGCCAGAATCAGGGTCGGATCAATCTTTGCCTGTAGGCCGATCTGGTAGGCCTCAGTCACCAGGGCACTCAAGGGCTCGGGCGCAACCCGGTATTTCTTGCTCAACCAAAAGGCGACTGCCGCTTGTTGCTTGGGCAAATCTTTCGGATTGCTTGCGGTGGCGCGTTCGACAGCCTCGATGTCGCCAGTCCAAGTCGGGACCCCAACCTGGCGGGTCTGCAGCCAGCTGAAAAGTTGGATCTCGCCAACCTGGCGCAATTCAGGGCGGGCCGTCAAGGTGATGACGGCAAACATGACGGCCAACCCGACCAGGGCAAAACCGTTGTGTGTGATCTCAAAGAAGCCCTCGGCAATGTCGGTGGCGAAAGTTCGCAGGCCTTGGGTGAAATTTTCTGACGCTGTCATAGCTCTTCCTTCGTTCGCGTGGGCTTCGGTGTTGCGTTGCCGGTAGGCGGCAACACTGGCGGCACCTCGTTTGGGTTGGTACGCTATCAATATCCTGCGTTATCTATCGGTGGTTTTGCAGAGATTTGAATATGCCGGGTTCGGCAGCGAGTTCGGGTTGTCCCTAGCCTTGGCTGGGGTGGGCGGATTTTAGGTGGAGTTTATATATCCAGTCAACCATATCAAGTTAACTTGTTATTCATAAATAGAACTTGAACTTATTTCTGTACCTCTCTAAACTTTGGTTGCCCGTCTCAGGACGAGCCTTAAGCCGGCAGTAGCCAGTCCCTACCTCAGGGTAGCAGCGATAAAGCGGCCCCGGCAGTTTGTGGAGGCAATCTTTTGCCACCCAGCACTTTGGGACTTTACCCTCCCATCGCGCGAGCCCTGACAGCATGGACCTTGTGTCAGCTGTCGAGCCCGGCGGCTTGGCTTTGAGCCAACCGACCGGGCTTTCGTCTTTTTTGTTGTCGGATCCAGAAAATTGCGGCGAAAATACTCACTTAACCCTGACTGCTGTTCGGTTGGGATCCTGTTTCTTGTTTGCGCGACCCATGTTCCATTTCTCTGCCCCCCATAAAACTGCTCAAGCCCCTGAGGCAACACAAATTCCGGTTAAAGCAATAGAGCCCCATCCGCTGGATGCGCTGACTGGCGGGGCATTTTCTGCTCATACATCGAGTGAGCGGACCGCACGAATCCGTGACTGGCTGCTGTGCGCGCCCAGTGTTGAACAAATGCAGGCTGTCTTCAAAGAACTGAGCGGCAAAGACAAGGGCGCGGCCAAGCTGTTGCGAGAGAGGCTTGATGAAATCAAGCGCAGCAAGGGTCAGGAGTCGATTGCGGCGGAGTGGGCTGACAAGGCTCGGGTGCTGCTGGAGATAGCCAAACTCAACATCGCCGACGCCATGGCGTGGCAGCGGGACGCCGCCAAGGCGGGCGCGCCCCTGAGCAAAGAGCCGCTGGCGACACTCAAGGGACAACTCGGTGACCGGGTAAAAGTTATCGAAGATTTGCAGCATCGGGTGCAGGTGCAGCGTGAAGCAGCCGTGCTGCTGGCACAGCGCATCGAAGTGTTGTCCACCAAATCGTGGCGCGATGCGCAGGCCCTCATGGAGGCTTTGCACGCTGACGTGGAGCACTGGCAGGCGCAGGCCAATGTATTGTTAAATGATGCCAACTGGCCCAGCGTGGAGGTCAAGTTTCCAAGCTTGCTGGACACGTCGCGTGCTCAACTGCTAGTGGTGTGGGAAGCTTTTAAAGGTGCTCTGGCGCAAGCTTGCGTTGCAGCGGACGACGCCACGGCGGCTTTGCCACCTGTCCCGGTTTGGGCCGAAGAGTTGCGCGCCGGACGAGGCCTGCCGGTGGAGGCAGTGATCAAGCCAAAACGGCCGGCGATTGACCCCGAAGTCAAGGCCAAGGCCGCGACTGCGGTCCGTGAGGTGCTGTTGGGACTGGAGCAGGAAATTTCTGAAGGGCATGGCAAAGCCAGTGCTGGCGCGGCTGGTGCCTTGCGCAATGTACTCAAGGAATACGGCAAGATCATTGACGATAAGCTGGAGAAGCAGGCACACGCCGCCTTGGCCGCAGCGGGTGAACTGGAAGGCTGGCAACGTTGGCGCGCCGACCAGTTGCGCGAGGAATTGGTAGTTAAAGCCGAAGGCCTGCTTCATCGACCCGAAGGTCAGGCCATGGGTGGGCGCAAGATGCAGGAAAGCCTGCGCGTCCTGCGCGAACAATGGAAACAGACAGACCAGGGTGGTACACCCAATCACGGCTTGTGGAAGCGTTTTGACGACGCCTGCAACGAAGCCCATAAAGTGGTTGAAATCTGGCTGGAGAAAGTCAAGGCCGAGTCGGCTGAACACCGGGCGCAGCGTCTGGCATTGATTGCGGAGCTTAATGCCTGGGCGGCCGACAACACGACGGCGCTGGACGACGACTGGAAGGGCTTTAACCGTTTGTTGCACCAGTTTGGCGACCGCTGGCGCGATGCTGGTCATGTTGGTGAAAAAGTGTTTGCCGAGCTGCAACCGCTCTGGAGAGGGGCCATTAATGCCGCCAGCGCGCCACTGGAGCTTATGCAAAAGAGCAGCTTGCTGACGCGCCAGGCCATGATTGAAGAGGCCAAGGTGCTGGGCAACGCACCCACCTTGCGCATTGATGCGGTCAAGGCGCTGCAACAGCGTTGGCAAGCGGAGGTCCATAGAGTGCCCATGGAGCGCCGCCAGGAACAAAAATTGTGGGATGCTTTTCGCAAGCCGATTGACGACGCTTTTAACCGCAAGACGGCGGAGCGCCAGAAAGCCGACGCCGCACTGGGCGAGCGTGATCGCGTGGTGCTGGATGCCGCCAGGGCGCTTGAAGCGGCCAATCTGGCCGGTGATGCCCATGGTATTCGCAGCGCCATGAATGCGTTGGATGCGGCGTTGCGCGGGCAGGCTCAAGCCAAAGCCGCGGTGCAAGTTGCAGCTACCGAGGTCAGCACTGCTGTAGCGGCGGTGGAATCCTCGCACGCGGTGGTTGAAACGGCGGCGGATTCGGAGACGAAAGAGGCGATTGAAACGGGTGCGACGGCTGAGTCGGAGCCAATGGCGGAAGTAATGGCGCCGCTAAAACCGGCTCCCAAACCGGTTGTCGCGGTGCGCGGTGACGACCGTCCCGGCATGAAGAAGACCGAGCCTGCACCGATTGGACGCGGCAGCAAGTTTGGTGGTGATCGCAAGGACAGCGGCAGGGATGGCGCAAGAGACAAGACCAGAGGCCCACGGGATGATAAATTTGCCGGCCGTGCGGATGATCGCTCGCCACGTCGCGATGGTCGGGACGATGCATCTTCCGGGTGGCAGGACGCGCCACGCTTGGGAGATACCGCCTTTCGCGCCCAGCGTGACGCAGTGGAGCATGCCCAATTGGCCCTGCGAAAGCTTGCGGCCCAGGCCCATGGGGAGGCATTGACCCAGTTGCTGGCCGCCTGGCAGCAGCGCGATGCCGGACAGATGCCTTCGGCGCAGGAACTGGGCAGCCGTGTTGCGCCAGCCACCCGCAATGCCTGGGTTAAGGCGCTGGCCCAGGCACCTGCGGGCGATGCCGGCGTGGCCCTGCTGCGTTTGGAGATGGCATCCGAGTTGCCGACGCCAGCCGAGCACCTGACCGCTCGCCGTGCCTTGCAGCTGCAGTTGTTGACCAGGCGCTATGATCCGCCACCAGCTCAAACCTGGGGACAGGACGCCGCAAGTGTGCTGGCCTGCGGCTTTGAGGCGGGTCAGGCGCGTCGATTGCAGAATGTACTGAAAATCTTGCTGAAACCCAATTAGTTCGGGACAGCGGTACGCCATGCTCGGGCTGGTTCAGCAAACCTATTCGTAAGGGAGCACACAGATGGATTCTGCGGACGAATTGCTCAAGCGCGTTGAGCAGCTCAATGACATCGGTGCCTCGCTTTCCAAAGAGCGCGATATCACGCGCTTGCTTGAGCGCATCCTGTTGGCCGCCAAAACCATTACCAATGCCGACGGTGGCACCTTGTATCGCATGAAGGAGGATGGGCAAAGTCTTCGATTTGAGATGTTGCGGACCGACTCCTTGCACATGGCCATGGGCGGTACTTCGGGCAGTGCCATCAGTTTTCCCGATTTGCCGCTGCGGGACGAGGCGGGCGCGCCCAATGATTCCCTGGTGGCGGCTTACGCGGCAATTCATGTTGAGACTGTCAACATTGTCGATGCTTACACGGAACCCGATTTCGACTTTTCCGGTACGCGCCTGTTTGATCAGCGTACCGGCTATCGTTCGCAGTCGTTCCTGGCGGTGGCGATGAAAAATCATGAGGACCAAGTGATCGGCGTGTTGCAACTCATCAATGCACAGGCGCCCGGCACCCAGGAGGTGGTTCCTTTTTCATCCGCTGACCAGAGTCTGGCGGAATCTCTGGCTTCCCAAGCCGCCATTGCCCTGAGCAATCGCTTGCTGATGACGCAGCTTGAAGAGTTGTTCGAATCCTTCATTCACGTCATCAATTTGGCGATTGACGAAAAATCGCCTTACACCGGCGGTCACTGTCAGCGTGTGCCGGTGCTGACCATGCTGCTGGCCGAAGCAGCCGCCGAAACAATGGAAGGTCCGCTGGCGGCGTTTGCCATGGATGAGCGCGACCGTTACGAGCTGAAGATTGCCGGACTGTTGCACGATTGCGGCAAGATCGCGACGCCGGTTCATGTGGTGGACAAGTCCACCAAGCTGGAAACATTGTTTGATCGCGTGCATTTGATTGATACCCGCTTTGAGGTTCTCAAGCGTGACGCTGAGCTAAATGCCCTACGTCAGCAACTGGCACTGCGCCCTTGCGTGGATCCGCAGGGAGAGGCCGCCACGATGGCCGCTGCTCAGGCCGCTATGGAGGCACTTGATGCGGACCGGGATTTTCTTCGCGTCACGAACATTGGCGGGGAAGCCATGAACGAGGCCGCCATAGAGCGCGTGCGCCAGATAGGCAGTCAGCGTGTCTGGCGCGATGTGAAGGGTGTTGAGACCGAATTTCTTAGCGCCGATGAGTTGGAAAACCTGTGCATACGGGCCGGTACCCTGACGCTCGCTGAGCGCGATACCATCAATCAGCACATAGTGACCACGATCAAGATGCTGGAGCAGCTACCCTGGCCTACGCACCTGAAGAATGTGCCGGAATACGCCTGTGGTCACCACGAACGCATGGACGGAAAAGGCTATCCCCGAGGCCTGACGCGCGATCAAATGTCGGTGCAAGCGCGTGTCATGGGCATTGCCGATATCTTTGAAGCACTGACGGCAACCGACCGGCCCTACAAGCCCGGCATGAAGCTGTCGCAGGCCATGGGTATCATGCACAAACTCAAGAACATCGGTCATATCGACCCCGACCTGTTCGATATTTTTTGGCAAAAAGATGTCTACAAGCGCTATGCGGAGCAGTTTCTGGACCCTTCGCAAATCGACGAAGTGAAGCTTTAGGCCAGAGCCGCTGCGATACGTTCGACGCTAGCGCCTTCCAGCTGATTTTGGGAGGCCGCGCTCAGACGCAAGACTGAGGTGCGCGCCGGTGTGGCGCTGGCATCCCAGTCGCTCAGCACAATGCGGCGCAGGCCATTTCCCAGGTCATGCTCAGCCGGCTTGTGGGTGTGGCCGTGAATCAAGGTGCCGGCCCGGGCTGTGCGCAACCAGTCACACGCAAGTTCGGGATCGAGGTCGACAAGCGCCATGCCGCTTGCCAAACCACTACTTTTGCGGGCTTCACTCTGCTGCCGTAGCGCACGTCCCATCTCCTGACGTTCAAGCAGTGGTCTGGCGAGAAATTCCTGCCGCCATCGTGCGCTGCGCACATGGGTCCGAAACTGCATGTAGTCGGTGTCTGCCAGACACAAGGCGTCGCCATGCGAGAGCAACCAGCGCCGTCCGGCAAACTCCAGCACGCATGGATCGTCAATCAAGGTCATGCCACTGGCCTTGGCATACGCCGGTCCCAGCAGAAAGTCGCGGTTCCCGTGCATGAAAAAAATGGCCAGACGGCGAGCAGCAGCTTCAAGAACCTGGGCGCAACGGGCGGCCAGGCCTGCTGCTGTTTCGGGGTCAACAGTGACGCCGGTGAGTCCGCCGCCATTGAGGATGTCGTCCCCGACCCAGAGTTCAAACAGATCACCCAGGATGAACACAGCGTCGGCCCGAGTATGGCGCATGTAGTCCTGCCAGACACGGAAGGTAGCGCTGTCGCCGGCCTGCAGGTGCAGATCGGAGATGCAATCAACGCAGCGCCACTGCGCTGGCGCTTGCAACAGGCCCCCAGACCCCGCGATGCTGTGCGCTGTGACCGGGGGCGCCGCGTCGTTCATGTCAAAGTGCCTGGGCCTTTTCGATGATCACATCTTCAACCGGCACGTCATCGTGATAGCCCTTGCGAGCGGTCTTGACAGACTTGATCTTGTCGACCACGTCGGTACCGGATATGACTTTGCCAAAAACTGCGTAACCCCAGCCTTGGGCAGAAATAGCCGTATGGTTGAGGAAGGAGTTGTCTGCTACGTTGATGAAGAACTGCGCGGTGGCCGAGTGCGGGTCACCGGTGCGGGCCATGGCGACGGTGTAGTTCAAGTTCTTCAGGCCATTATTGGCCTCGTTGTCGATTGGTTTGTCAGCCCGCTTTTCCTTCATGCCGGGCTCCATGCCCCCGCCTTGCACCATGAAGCCGGGAATGATACGGTGAAAAATGGTGTTGTTGTAGTGTCCCTTGCCGACGTAGTTCAGGAAGTTGGCAACGGTTTTGGGTGCCCTGTCCTGATCGAGTTCAAGAGTGATGACGCCATAGTTGGCAATGTGGAGTTCGACTTGGGGCTTGCTCATGATTTTTTTTCAAGGGTTGCGGAGTTGATGAGAATCGTGGTTTTGGGTACATCGCTGGCGAACGGGCCAGCCGCACCAGTGGCGCTGGTCTTGATTTTTTGAATCACCTCGGCACCGCTCACGACCTTGCCGAAAACGGCGTAGCCATAGCCGTCGGGTGCCGGCGCGTTGAGCATCGCATTGTCCTTGACGTTGATGAAAAATTGGGATGTTGCCGAGTTCGGGTTGCTGGTGCGGGCCATGGCGATCGTGCCGGTGTCGTTTTTGAGGCCGTTGCTGGCTTCCAAGGGGATGGGGGCACGGGTCGGCTTCTGATTGAATTTGGCATCAAAACCACCGCCTTGCACCATGAAATTGTCAATCACGCGGTGGAAGATGGTGCCGTTGTAGTGCTTGTCCTTGACGTACTGTAAAAAGTTTTCAACTGTCTTGGGCGCCTTGTCGGGGTAGACCTCGACCACAAAATCGCCCGCGCTGGTGGCGAACTTGACGCGCGGTGCCTCTTGCGCGCAGGCCATGGTCGCAAATGCAAGCATGGCGATAGCTGCAATCCCGGTGCCGACTGTGGCTGGTAAATTTACGAATTTCATCCGATCACTCCTTCAAAGAAAATTTTCCACTGGTTGCCATGTCGCTCCCAATACTGACGTTTGGTAGGGCCGCTGCGACTGCCGTCGGCCACCTCGCCAAACGTGACGACCATGGTATCCGCGGCATCGGTCCAGCGCAGCAGCGACAGGTCCTTGAGCTGGATGGCGCGCCCGTGCACCTTCTCCACCTGGCTGCGCAAGGCTGGTGTCCACTCGGTCAAGGTTTTTCCATTGCTGGTGAAATCCGGGCTATAGAAGCGTAGCAACTGGTCCATATCGCCCCTGGACTTGGCGTTTTGCCATGCCGTCAATGCGGCCTCGAAGGGTTTGCTGTTGGCGCGCGCCAGATTTGGCTTTACCCAGTGCAGGCTCTGGGCGATGACGACTGGCGTAGTGCGGATCTGGACCGTTCGGATGATCTGGGCCAGGTCGGGGTTGGCCAGCACAACGCAACCGTCGGTTGCTTGCGGCGGGCGCGAAAACTGGTTGTGCGGTGTACCGTGCAGCCAGATGCCGCTGCCTGTTTTACCTCGTTTGCTGTCAAGCTCGTTGGGGTAGTTGATGGGCAGGGCGCCGGAGCCGTAAAAGTCTTTCAACGAATTGGGGTTCAGGTTGCCGGTGATGAAGTACACCCCCAGTGGCGTGCGTAAATCGCCTTCGGCATTTTTTTCCAGGCCGGATTTTCCGATCGAGATGTAATAGTCGGCGATCAACGCCAAACCGCTGGCCTGATTTTCAAACAGGTACAAACGCGAACGGGAGGCGTCGATGGCGATGGCGTGCTTGTTGCGCGCGGACAAAGCCAGAAATTGAGAGGGAATGGAGTCTGGCGGCGGGCGCTCACGCAGCGCTTTCAATCGCATCTGCGATTCGTCGCGCAATTCTCCCAACACGGTGGCTGCGGTTTTCGCAATCGGCTCCGGTATATCGCCCAGGGTCCGGACAGGACGGATGCGAGCGGACAGCAGATCGCCATAAACCAACTGGGCCAACTGAAAGTTGGGGTAGTCCCGAACCAGGCGTTCGGCTTGTTCCAGGGCTTCACGCACCTGCGACTTGGCCACCAGTCGGTAGACTTCGATCAGTCGGGCTTCGGCCAGGCCCGGGTCGACCTGGTTTTCCTTGACCGCTTTCCTGGCCTTGTTCTTGGCGCCACTGTGCGATGGGGTGCCCGTCTTGGACTCGTTTTTTTTGTGCGTGCCCGCGTACGCCGGTGTCGACAGCGCGACCACAGGTGCCATAAAAAGAATAAGAAAATACCGTCTCATAAAGTCATCAGACGATGAATGAAACCAGTACTGTCAGCGATGCCCGCTGCAGCTCGCAAACGGCCATCAATTGCCCGAAGATTCCTTGATGATCTGCCAACGATCGCCGGTCTTGAGAAGATTGAGCGTTTTGCGGCTAGACACCGAAAGGGCTCCGGCACGATAGTGCTGCCGGAATTTGGCTACCGCCTTGGTACCGCTGACGGTTACGCTCAGCTTGTCGAGTTTCACGTTGATGCTGGATTTGCCGACGATGCGTTTGCGACGATCTTCTTCCCAGACACTGCGCGATTGTTTGGCTGGCGGGGTGAATTCCTTGCCATAGGCGCCCAGATAGGAGGACATGTCTTTGGCAGACCAAGCCTTGGCCCAGGCCAGCACCGCCTCTTCCACGCCCTTGATCTCCTCGCTTGTACCCTCGTTGACTGTCGCCTTGCCGACTACCGCAGCGGGCTTGCTGGCCGCAACCACAGGTACCGGCGCTGACGCTGGTACTGGCACTGGCACAGCGGCGGGGGCCGGTCCAGGCACCACCGGTTTGGTGACCGCTGGCGCAGAGCCCGGTGTTGCCGCCGCGGCTACCGTCACGCCTGGACGTTGTCCTTTGTTGGCGGGGCCGAATAATTCGCGAATAAGGGCCAGCTTGGGTGGCACTGCGGCATTGGCGCCATCGAGTTGCAGTGCCTTGTTATAAGCCTGGCTGGCCAGTCTGGCGTAAACGTCGCCAAGGTTTTCATGCGCGGTGGCGTAGCTGGGGTTGGTGCGGATAGCCATTTCCAGCGCTGTACGTGCCTTGTCGAATTGGCCCTGACTGGCGTAGAGCACTGCCAGGTTGTTGTAAGGTTCCGGCAACTCGGGATAGTCTTCGGTCAGCTTGGTGAAAGTTGCGATGGCTTCCGACTGTTTGCCTGAACTGCGTTGAATGACGCCTTTCAGAAAGCGCATTTGCGGGTCGTTGGGCTTGCCGCCAAGGTAAGCATCGGCCTTGATCAGGGCTTCCCCCAGCTTGCCGGCTCGCAGCAACTGGCTAACGTCGCCATATTCGTCCGCGTGGGCTGGCACCAGCGCGCAGGCAGCCACCAGCGCCAGCAGACGAAGGGTAGGGAAAATTGTAGAGTGCTTGTGCTTCATGGAGTCTTATGCTTCCTACAGGGTGAACGTCCACCGCAGCAGCTTGGCCGGCAGGGCTTTATACTGGCCGCAATTGTAGCCCACGGGGTGCTTTTCGGTGCCCCCATAATTAACCACACATTTACAGTCTTTGTCGAGGCAGCCCAGGGTTGAATTCGCAGAGTTTGTCGTTTGAAACACCCATGAGTTTACGCATTTACAACACGTTAACGCGCGTGCTTGAGCCTTTGTCGCCCCTGGAGCCTGGCCACGTCCGGATGTACGTCTGCGGCATGACGATTTACGACTTGTGCCATATTGGACACGCCCGCATGGCGATGACTTTTGATGTGGTGCAGCGTTGGCTCAAAGCGAGTGGCCTGCGGGTCACCTATGTGCGCAACATCACCGATATTGACGACAAGATCATCAAGCGCTCGCTGGAGCGCGGCATCGCCATTCGCGCCCTGACCGACGAAATGATCGAGGTGATGCACCGTGATATTGGCAAGTTGGGCATCGAGGCGCCCACCCTCGAGCCGCGTGCCACCGACTATGTGCCGCAGATGCTGGACTTGATCGGGCAACTCGAAGCCAAAGGGCTGGCCTACAAGTCGACCACTGGCGATGTGAATTTTGCGGTGCGCAAGTTTCCCGGCTACGGCAAGTTGTCAGGCAAGTCACTGGATGATTTGCGTGCCGGCGAGCGGGTGGCTGTTCTGGAAGGCAAGGACGATCCACTGGACTTTGTGCTTTGGAAATCCGCCAAGGAAAGCGAACCGGAGGATGCCAAATGGAACAGTGCCGCCTTGGGCCACGACTATGGCCTGGGTCGTCCGGGTTGGCACATTGAATGTTCGGCCATGAGTTGCCAGACTTTAGGCGAGAGTTTTGATATCCATGGCGGTGGCGTCGACCTGCAATTTCCTCATCACGAAAATGAAATCGCGCAAAGCGAAGGCGCTACCGGGAAACCCTTGGCCAAGCTTTGGATGCACAACGGCATGGTTCAACTGGACAACGAAAAGATGTCCAAGAGTCTGGGCAACTTCTTCACCATCCGCGAGGTACTGGCCAAGTACGATCCCGAGACTGTTCGGTTCTTCCTGGTTCGCGCGCATTATCGAAGTGCCCTGAATTACAGCGACGTGCATCTGGACGATGCGCGCAACTCGCTTAAACGCATTTACACGGCACTGGACCTGGTGGCGCCGGTACCCGTGAGCATCGACTGGTCGCAACCCTTTGCCGCGCGTTTCAAGGCGGCCATGGATGAAGACTTTGGCACACCCGAGGCGGTGGCGGTGCTATTTGAGTTGGCCACCGAAGTCAACAAGACCCAGTCTACCGAATTGGCCGGCCTGCTCAAGGCTCTGGGTGCTTGCCTGGGTCTGCTGCAGGGCGACCCCAAGCTGTTTTTACAGGCTGGCACCTGCATGGATGAGACGACCATTGTGGCCATGATTGCGCAGCGCGCGAGTGCCAAGGCTGCGAAGAATTTTGCCGAAGCCGACCGGATTCGCCAGGAACTGCTGGCCAAAGGCATCGTCCTGAAGGATTCACCCGGCGGCACCAAATGGGAGGTTGGAGAATGACTTTTTTTGCCGATCCCTTGAGCCATTGCCTGCGCCTTTCAGACCGATGACAACTGCAAAAACAACGTCCACGGTGCCGGCACCGCCGCCCTATTGGGATGAGGCCCGCAAGCACCTGATGAAGAAGGACCGGGTGATGAAGCGGCTGATTCCCCAGTTTGGGGATATCTGTCTGCAGACCCGCGGCGATGCCTTTGTCACGCTGGCGCGCAGCATTGTGGGTCAGCAGATTTCGGTCAAGGCGGCACAGACCGTGTGGGACCGCTTTGTACAGTTACCCAAAAAGTTCGCCGCCGACAATGTGCTCAAGCTCAAGGTGGACGACATGCGTGCCGCCGGCTTGAGTGCGCGCAAGGTCGAATACCTGGTGGATCTAGCACTGCACTTTGACAATCGCGGCTCGCGCGTGACGGCCTGGGAGACGATGGATGACGAGGCTATCATCACCGAGTTGACAGGCATCCGGGGTATTGGTCGCTGGACCGCCGAGATGTTTTTGATTTTTCACCTGATGCGCCCCAACGTGTTGCCGCTCGATGACGTGGGCCTGATCAAGGGCATCAGCAAGAGTTATTTTTCGGGAGACGTGGTGAGTCGCAGCGATGCCCGCGAAGTTGCCGCCGCCTGGGCACCTTTTTGCAGTGTTGCAACTTGGTATATTTGGCGCTCGCTGGATCCGCTGCCGGTGGATTACTGAAACCTTGTGGGACAGACCGTAGCTACGCGAAACGAGCAAGCTCTGTCCCCAACTGATACCGGGATGTTGGTAGTTAACCTTGTGGGACAGACCGCGGCTACGCGAAGCGAGCAAGCTGTGTCGTCCCTAACTATTTAGGAGCGTTTGTGGCCAAGAAGACCTTCCTCGATTTCGAGCACCCGATTGCCGAACTGGAAAACAAGATTGAAGAGCTGCGCTATGTGCAGACCGAGTCGGCTGTTGACATTTCTTCCGAGATCGACCAACTGGCGAAGAAGAGCCAGCAGCTCACCAAAGACATTTACAGTGATCTGACGCCGTGGCAAATCACAAAGATTGCGCGGCACGCCGAGCGCCCCTACACGCTGGATTACATTTCAGAGATCTTTACCCACTTTGTGGAACTGCATGGCGACCGGCATTTTGCCGATGACCTCAGCATTGTGGGTGGCCTGGCGCGTTTCAATGGCACCCCCTGCATGGTGCTGGGCCAGCAAAAAGGGCGCGACACCCGGGAACGTGGCCTGCGCAACTTCGGCATGAGCAAGCCGGAAGGTTATCGCAAGGCCTTGCGGCTCATGAAAACGGCAGAAAAGTTCAAGCTGCCGGTGTTCACATTTGTCGATACACCGGGGGCTTACCCCGGCATCGACGCCGAGGAGCGCGGCCAGTCGGAAGCCATCGGGCGCAATATTTTCGAGATGGCGCAGCTCGAAGTTCCCGTTATCACCACCATCATCGGCGAGGGTGGCTCGGGCGGCGCCCTGGCGATTTCGATTGGCGATCAGGTGCTGATGCTGCAGTATTCGATTTATTCGGTCATCAGCCCGGAAGGCTGCGCCTCCATTTTGTGGAAGACGTCCGAAAAGGCGCAGGAAGCTGCCGACGCACTGGGCATCACGGCACACCGCCTGAAGGCCCTGGGTTTGATTGACAAGATCGTCAACGAACCGGTCGGCGGCGCGCACCGCGATCACAAACAGATGGCGGCTTTCCTGAAACGCGCCCTGAACGATGCCTGGCGTCAGGTCGGTGATCTGCCGGTCAAGGAGTTGCTCGACCGCCGCTACGATCGCCTGCAAAGTTACGGCCGGTTTACCGATACCAAGGCGACGGCCAAGTAGGGTGGGGCGCATCAAGGTGCCGGCAGGTGGTACGTGACGACGACACTGGCTGACGCGATTGCCGCCTTTTCGCCCGAGTTGCCGCTGGCGGTGGCGTTCAGCGGCGGACCCGACTCCACTGCCTTGCTGCTGGCTTGTGCCGAGAGATGGCCGGGGCAGGTGCTGGCGCTTCACGTGCACCATGGTTTGCAGGCGGCGGCGGACGACTTCGAGCAGCATTGCCAAGCCGTTTGCACGAAGCTTGGCGTGCCCCTGACGGTAAAAAGGGTTGATGGCCGCCATGCGCCCGGACAAAGCCCGGAGGATGCGGCGCGTCGTGCCCGCTACCAGGCGTTTGAGGCCATGGCACGTGATCAATCGTCACGAGGGACCATCCGCAGCATTGCCATTGCCCAGCATGCCGACGACCAGGTGGAAACGCTGTTGCTGGCCCTGAGTCGCGGCGCCGGTCTGCCCGGCCTCAGTGCCATGCCGGCAAGCTGGGTGCGTGCCGGCATTCAGTATCACCGCCCGTTGCTACAGGTACGCTCAACCGACATCCGGGCCTGGCTCCGCAGTCGCGGCGCAGGCTACATCGAAGACCCCAGCAACGCCAACGAACAATTTACCCGCAACCGCATCCGGGCACGACTGATGCCGGCACTGGAGGCAACGTTCCCGCAATTTCGAGACACCTTGGCCCGCAGTGCCGCGCATGCCGCGCAGGCGCAGGCGCTGCTGCTGGAAGTTGCGCTGCAAGATCTGGCGTTGATTGGCTCGCCCCCGGTCATTGCGCAAATCCAGCGCTTGAGCCGAGCGCGACAGGCCAACGTGTTGCGCCATTGGCTAGCCACCAGTTACAACGCGGTGCCCAGCGCCGCGCAACTGGCGGAACTGCTGGACCAGATTGCCGTCTGCAAGACACGCGGGCACGGGATTCGCATCAAGGTCGGGACGGGTTTTGCCGAGCGCAGGGGCGCCCTGCTGCATTGGTACAATCCCTAGGTTTTGCAATAAATATATTTCCCCCATGGCATTGATTGTTCACAAATACGGCGGCACGTCGATGGGTTCAACCGAACGCATCCGCAATGTTGCCAAACGCGTCGCCAAATGGGCGCGCGCCGGCCACCAGATGGTGGTGGTGCCCTCCGCCATGAGCGGCGAAACCAACCGTTTGCTGGCACTGGCCAAGGAACTCGCTCCGGCCAAGACCGACGCGGCCTATGGGCGCGAGCTCGACATGCTGGCCGCCACCGGCGAGCAGGCATCGAGCGCGCTGCTGGCGATCGCCTTGCAGGCCGAAGGCTTGGCCTCGGTCAGCTACGCCGGCTGGCAAGTACCCATTCGGACCGACAGCGCCTATACCAAGGCCCGCATCGAATCGATTGACGACGCCCGCGTGCGTGCCGATCTGGAGGCCGGTCGGGTGGTCATCGTGACCGGCTTTCAGGGGCTCGATGAACAGGGCAATATCACTACCTTGGGTCGTGGCGGCTCGGACACTTCCGCGGTTGCCGTGGCAGCCGCGATGAAGGCCGATGAATGCCTGATCTACACCGATGTCGATGGCGTCTACACAACCGATCCGCGGGTCGTGCCGGAAGCCCGTCGCCTGCGCACGGTGAGCTTTGAAGAAATGTTGGAGATGGCCTCCATGGGCTCCAAGGTGCTGCAAATCCGCTCGGTCGAATTTGCCGGCAAGTACAAGGTCAAGCTGCGCGTCTTGAGCAGCTTTACACCCTGGGACATTGACATCAACGAGGAAGCCGCCTCCGGCACCCTGATTACTTTTGAGGAAGATGAACACATGGAGCAAGCCATCGTTTCCGGCATTGCGTTTAGCCGCGAAGAAGCCAAAATATCGGTGTTGGGCGTGCCTGACAAACCTGGTATCGCGTACCAGATTCTGGGTGCCGTGGCCGATGCCAACATCGAAGTCGACGTCATCATCCAGAACATCAGCAAGGATGGCAAGACTGACTTCAGTTTTACCGTCAACCGCGGCGATTACGCCAAGACCGTCGATTTGCTGAAAGAAAAAGTGCTGCCCGGTCTGGGCGTGCAAGAGGTGGTGGGCGACACCAAGATTTGCAAAGTGTCGATCGTCGGCATCGGCATGCGCAGCCACGTCGGCGTGGCCAGCAAGATGTTCCGCGTGTTGAGCGAGGAAGGCATCAACATCCAGATGATTTCCACCTCCGAGATCAAGACTTCGGTGGTGATTGACGAAAAATACATGGAATTGGCAGTGCGTGCGCTGCACAAGGCTTTTGAACTGGACCTTCCTGCGCTCTGAAATTTGCGGCAAGACGTGAGATAATCGCGGCTTGAAAATTCAGGAAACGTGACCGAGTGGCCGAAGGTGCTCCCCTGCTAAGGGAGTATGGGGTGTAGAGCCTCATCGAGGGTTCGAATCCCTCCGTTTCCGCCAAATACCCTTGTAAGTCATTGATTTGCAAGGGTATTTTGTTTTTATTGAGTTAAAAACCTACATCCTACCCAACATAAAAAAGATGGTTGAAATTCAAGTAACTGGGGCGTCAGGGTAGGGTAGTTGGTGCGCAACCAGCGCATCGTGATCTCTGACCAGTTGGGGGACATGGTTGCCATGCGGGCTTACTCCGGCGTCCTGACTTCGGTCTGCGCCTTGTACTTCGCCAGCAGCTCATCCAGGGCGCTGGGGTCAAGACTTTTCAGCAGCTCGACAGCTTCCTTGCGTTTATCCGCTGCACTCTTTCGTCCGGCCAGCTTTGTATTGTAGGAAGCAATCACCGGTGTCAGTGCCTCGACCATGCCATCAGCAAGGCAGAATGCCGTAGCCAGGTCACCAAGCGTTTTCATGCCGAGCGCTTGCAGGCGGGCCTCAAACACAGGGACACGGTCATGTGGCATGGCGATTCCGAAATTGCGGTACCTACTGGTTGGTTTCGCTGACTCGGTCATATAACTGTGCTCCAAAATACTAAAATGCTTACGTTAACAATTATAGTAACATGTAGTACATCGTTTTAGAATCAATTGAAGATGATTTGCTAAATTTTACTCAAGCTCGGCGGTAAATCCCATCGGTTTGTCGGGGAATTCTTCTTCTGTCTCCTCTTCTCGAAACGCTCAAGGGCAGTTACATACGAATTGTCGCCCGCAGTTCATTGACGGTAGCCCTTGGTAAAGAAATTTCTTTTGTTCAAAATACTCGTCTTTTTCATGGAAAAAGCATGGTGTTTTTAAAGGCACCATTCCCGCGACTTCGCGGGTTTGCTTATAGCAGCGCGACACTCCACCTATAAGCGCAACGTCGAAAAATAGGAAAAAAACTACATGAGGGGCTTCGGGGGGTGGTTGATCTGCGTGGGGGTATCAAGGTCCGTGCTCGCCAAAAAATCTTCTATCCGGTCTCAGAATCCAGCCTCCAACTGAAACGCGGTCCAGGCTTCATCGGTCCGGGAGTTCGTTGACCACTAGATCAGTTTGCGGTCGTTTTTGATGACGCGAAGGGCTGCACGCAGCGAATCACGCGCACCCCCTTCTCAGAGGACTTGGCGCAACCCCTTCAACCCGCGTGGAATAAGGCTGCAATGGGGTTGCACTGTTATAGCCCTACCGAAGGTAGGGCAGCGGGGGGCGTGCTCCGGCAATCACTCATTTTTGGCCCCGTTTTTTGGGTTCCATAAAATTGTCTCGGTGGTGTCTAATTGCTTAGCGACGGCTTGCCTTGTGATTGTTTGGCCCGTCAGTAATTGCCAGTGTTTGGCGGTGTCCGTTTTGCTACGCCCCGCCAGTACATGAACACGCCATAGCCTTACCCTTCGGTTTGCGACGGCTTCCGGCCGGTGTGTGCCGGACTTGTCTGGGTGTGCCACTGCGTAACTGCAAAGGCGTTCCCGTTTCGCTTCATATCTGTCTGGGGAAAGCTCTAGTCGGTCTGTCACCATCAAAGATGTTGGCAGCGTCATAAGGGCTTGCCGCTGCGTGTCAGTCAGCGCCAGCGACACGGCGGTGATGTGCGCCAGCGACCGGCGACCATAGAGGCGCGCGAACATCCAGTAGGCTCTTTCGTGCCATGCGTGCGCGGCGGGCTTTTCTGCCAAAAGCCTTTGGTAGCCTTTGGATTTTGGGTGGTGGTCTGGGTTGCGCCTGCAAAACCAAAGCAAGTCGGCGACCCACGTAATGAATTTCATTTGCGGCGTGCTGTCGTTTTGAGGCCAGCGCAGACAGGGTGCAATTTCTCGTTTGTCTAGTGTCGCGTGCAGAGCCCAAAGGGTTAGCGCGTCCGTTGTCGTGGCAATCCGCAAAATCAGGGTTGGTGTGTCGGTGTCTGGCAGCGCCAGCATGGTTTTCTTGAAGCGACTTGAGTCGCCACTGGTTTTCTTTTGGGCTGACAGACGGGGGATTGAATGCACATCTTTTAGACCAGTGTCCGGGGTGCTCCGTCGGGTGGTTGTGTCATCAAACACAATCTCGGTATCGTCTGCCAGCAATGGCCCGTGAACGGAGGGCTTGTCTGCGGCTTCAACATATGCCCCCTCGTGCCACGGTAAAGCGTCAGGCAGAGATTTTGTCATCGCCGTCGCTTGCAGCTTCCTGAATAATGGCCCGTGCTTGGTCGTGAATCGAGCCCCCGAATTCGGCATCAAAACTTGAGTCTGGATAGACGGTGAAGGCGTTATTTGACCCATCCGCAAACATCAGCACGTCTTGACCGTTGCACTCGACGGTGTACATTCTCAAGCCGCCGTGGTCGGCGATGTCCAAAATGACCGATTGATCCAGAATGTCAGCCAGTTCTTGCGAACCCTCGTGAGCGATTACTTGCATGGTGCTCTTTCTTTCAATGGGTCGCGTTTTGGTTATCGCAAAATTGCGTGCAGGGGGTCATCGCCAATTTGGCAAGTAAGGCGCCCAGTTTTTCATAGCGCGGGGTTTCGTCTTGCGGACATTGCGCCAATAGGCTTTCAACTTGCGCGACTTTTTGGGCGCGGAAACATTCGTTTTGGCAGGGGGTCATAGATTTTCCTTTTGTTCGTTGGGGTGGTCGTTCCGGGCGTTCAAATTGATTCCGCGAAGTGGCTACAAAGTGGACGCGATGCCAGCCAATTTTCTATGTCGCTTCGCAAAAAACCAATGGCCTGTTCGCCAAGTCTGATGGGTTTTGGGAACGAGCCGTCTAAGCGATGTCGATCAATGGACGCTATGGAAATACCAAGAATGGCGGGCAGTTGGGTTCTGCGAATGATGGTCTGCTGTTGCTGTGTCATGAAGTCACTTTCAATTGGTTGGCATGGCGTGATTACCAGTGAGAAATTGTAGTAACGCGGCTTCGTGTTCTGCGTTTAAAGGGGCGGCAGACCTAAAAATATCATTTAAATTCAATTACTTACGACAAAAAATATATTTCTCATTTTATTTTTTGAAACTCCAAAATTTCGTGTTGTGAGAAATATCGTTATGCCGCGTGTCTTGTCAGCGTCGTGACGTTGCTTGTTTTGGTCACGGGCGTGGCAAGAAACTTAGCCCATGCGGCCATCATGCCCCGGCGTTTTTCTAACATATCGCCGCGCCGGTACGCCGCTTCAACTGCATTGGTCAAGGTATGCGCCAGCGCTTGTTCAGCCATATCGCGGGGAAAGTTGGTTTTCTCTGCGGCCCAATCACTAAAGGTGGAACGTAGGCCGTGTGGAACGGCGGTTAATTTCATGCGGCGCATTAGTTGCACCAGCCCCATGGCAGACATTTTCTTACCGCGTGTGGAAGGAAAAACGAAGTCGCACCCCTCAAGATGTGGATGCGCGCGCAGGATTCTAATCATCGATTCGGTCAAGGGTACGCGGTGTTCTTTTTTGGCTTTCATGCGCGAAGCCGGGATAACCCAAAGCCCGCTATCCATATCAATTTCGGCCCATGTTGCACCCCGGACTTCGCCAGAACGGGCGGCGGTTAGCAAAGTGAATTCAAGGGCGCGTGCCGCCATTCCTTCACGTTTTTGAAGTGCAGCATAGAACGCGGGGGCATCACTTACCGGAACGGCTTCGTGATGCTCTACCGCAGTAGTCTTTTTGGGTGCCGTCAGCAGTTTGTCAAGGTGTCCGCGCCAGCGGGCGGGGTTTTCGCCTTTCCGGTACTTCATCGCGCTTGCCCAATCTAGCACGTTTTCAATGCGGCCCCGAATGCGTGTCGCCGTTTCTGTTTTTGTACCCCAAATCGGCTCAAGTATTTTCAGAATATGCGCGTCCTGCACGTCCTGCACGTGCAACTTTCCAATGACCGGGAATGCGTAGGTTTCAAGCGTTGAAGCCCATTGGGACACGTGCTTTGCATTGCTCCATTCCGCTGACTTTATTTTAATGAACCTGAGCGCTGCATCTTCAAAATTGATAGCGCTTGCCTGTGCGCCTCGCAGTTGGCTCTGTGCTCGTTCGCGGGTCAAAATGGGGTCAATGCCTTGGTCGATAGCTTCGCGGGCTTCACGTGCCTTTTCGCGGGCTTTCGCAAGGGTTACGCCCGGGAATGACCCTAGCCCCATATCGCGGCGTTTACTACCTACCTTGACGCGCAGAATCCATGACCGCGCCCCAGTGGGGCTGATTTGCAGGCTTAGCCCCGGCACGCCCCCAACGGATACCAGCCCCGGCGCCTTGAGGCGGTTAACTTCCAAGGCTGACAGTTCACGGGCAATCTTTGGCATGGTGGCGCTCCAAAGCTACACGGCCCGGGATTGACCCAACATCTAACCCAACAAACTGTGCGCGGTTGGATGATAACGCATGATTACGGTTGACGGTGGTTTTTGCTTGTCTTCATTGGGGAAATCTGAAAATATGAAGACGGTTGAGGTTGGTTGAAACGGGCAAAAGCATGGCGGAGGGGGACTCCGTTTCCGCCAGTGATAGCCTTGAAGCCCGCGACCCGTCAGGTTCGCGGGTTTTCTTCTTTGTGTCGCGGGCGCCAGGTCACGCCCCTGGATGCGTTTTGAGGTAGGTCTGAATCACCTCGGACACCTTCTCCAGCTTGTGCATGGCTTCTGGCACGAACTTCGTGATGGAGTGCGCTGCCCGGTATTTTTCCATGAAATCCTCCAGCGACTCATGCTGCTCCGGTGGCAGTCTGGCTTCCATTTCTTTCTTGGTGCTGTAGGCGTGTTGTTGGCGCAGTTCGGCCGCCAGTTCGCGCACCTGGGCCGCAAGAATCAAGTCTTCCGTTTTCATGGCGTGTCCTGTTTAAGTGGCTTGGATGGTCAAGTTGCCATTTTGCAGCGATAGTATGCGCTTCGTTGGCGGTGTATTTGGCGCGACGCGCTTTCTATCGGATACTGGAGTCATGTCCTCGCACCCGCCACGCCAGTTTGTCTGCGAAAGCAATTTGTTCGCGCGGAAGTTGATGCGCTCTCATCTATTTGTCGGCGGCTTCGGCAAGACGGCAAAAGGAGTGGTGCCGTGAAGGGAATCTTTGGCCTGCTGGGACTTCTTCTGAGCTTGGTCATCGTGGGTGTTCTGGTGAAGAAACAACTGACCTCGACGCAGCAAATGCTGCCTGCGCTGGAAGCCCCCATGGCCACCGATCCGCAAAGTTCGGCAGTAGCCCAGCGACGACGGTACGCCAGCAGCCCCAGCCACTTCAGCAGCAGTACAAGCAGGCGCTGGAGGGTGCGCTACAGCAGCCCCGCGCCATCCCCGACGAAAAGTAGGTGCAGGCTATTGATTATTTGAACGACTGGAAACAAAGGGTAGAACATGAATGCACCGCGTGATGCGAGTTATGAAGAAACACTGCTGCCCATGCTGAAAGAGCCGGTGGAAGCCGCCGCCTATATCGAGGTTGTCATGGAATTGGACGACCCCGCTGCGTTGTTGGTCGCACTCCGACACGTTGCCAAGGCTCACGGCATGGCAGAAGTAGCTCGCCGTGCCGCCGTGGGCGACAAGATGCTGTTCAAGGCATTGAGTGCCGAGGGTAACCCGACACTGACCACGGTTCGCAAGGTGTTGCACGCTGTGGGGCTGCGCCTGAGCGTGGCGCCCGCCCACGCGGCATAACAGTTGTGCCCCAGCTAGCCCGCATATTTCATGCAACACCACTGTACGGTCCGATTTGGGTTGATTCCGGTGCTGGACAGGTCTGAAGTGAACGTTTTGCAGACTTGGAGTTGTGATTTGTTGGCAGTCGAGCCGGTTGGGACGCAGTTGCCCCCACCCCGGCTTGGGTTGCGGGCCTTCTTGGCGTCATCGTGCGGGCCAGGCACTGTATGAGGTTCAAGGCGAACGCAACTCACGCATGGCGTGCGCAAAGATGCCGGCGCTGGGCCAGTTGGAGGCCAGATACAGGCGAATGCGCCGCGTGTTGCGCGTGACCACCGCAGCGAGCTTGAGCAGCTTGATGCGCAGCGTATCGACCTGGGCTGTGGCCAATGCCGTTCCCTGTAGCGCCAGCGCACGTAGGCGTTCGATCAACACGTAGCCCAATGCTGCCAGCAACATGCGTAGCTGATTACTTTGGAAATGCTGGCAACTCGTGCGTGTGGCAAATAAGCCGACCTGAGCTTCCTTGATCCGGTTCTCGGCCTCGCCGCGCTGGCAGTACAGATCGTCGTAGAGTGTCTGTGGTTGACCCGTCAGGTTGGTCACCACGTAGCGCGGGTTGTTGCCTTGTTCGCCATACTCCAGCCTTGTGATCACCCGGCGTTCTTTGCTCCAACTCTGTGCGGCATAGACAAACTCACCGACCTCGCGCTGCTTGCATCCGGTGGCGACAAACTCCTGCCGCATGGCCAGTTCCAGGAATTCGGTGATGCTCTGTAGGCGTGGGTTGCGAGCCAGACCAATGATGTAGTTCACACCGGCACGCTCGCAGTAGTTGATGATGCGCTGACGGCAAAAGCCTGAGTCGCCACGAAAGACGATGCGCACTTGGGGCCAGCTTTGGCGCAAGCGTTTGACCAGCAACTTCAGAATCGCTGCCGAATGCTTGGCACCATCGATGCGGCTCGGGCGCAGGTAGGCGCACAGCAACTGTTGACCGCAGAACACGTACAGCGGCAAATAGCAGTAGGAATCGTAGTAGCCGTGAAAGAAGCGGCCCTCCTGCTGTCCGTACAGCGGGTTGTCGGTGGCGTCAAAGTCGAGCACCAGTTCCTCGGGTGCAGTTTTGAAACCGGCAATGAATTGCTCGACCAGCACTTGGTGCAACCGCCAAGCCGTTGCTCGATCAGCCCATTTCTCCAGACGACACAGGGTGGGGGCGCTGGCCACCTCGCGATCAACACCCACTGCCGTTTGCATCGCCACGTCTTGGCGCAGCGCGCCGTGGTCGTTCAAGTCTTCCCATCCAAGAGCCAGGCCATAGACACGCTGGCGCAGCATGTCGACAACGCGGTGTTTGGTCAGAAGGGGGCTGCGCGGATCGGCGATGCAGTGCGCTGCCGCCTGCATCAGACCAAGCTTGCGGTCGGTGGCCCCCAGCAACATCACCCCGGCGTCACTGGTCATGCTGCCACCGTCAAAACAGCCCTCCACGACTCGTCGGCCAAGGTGGCCAAATTCAATCTTGCTTGTTTCAAATTCTTCGGTACAGTTTGGCATTGGCGGTCCCAGTTGTTGTTTGGCGTCGAATACCAATGACAACGCGCCTTCGGGCGGGACTGCCGACTCATTTGCGTGAAATATTCAGGCTAGGCCCGCGAACCGAAGAGCGGGCCCACCAATTACTCAAGGAGTTGGCGTCATGATCGACAAAGACCGATTCGCCAGCGTCTGGGATGCTGTTGAAGACACGCTACGGGAAGCCGCCAGCATGAAGGCCCGTTCTGCCTTGCTGATGGAATTGAGCGCGGCCATCCAGGAGCGGGGCTTGACCCACAGCGAAGCCGCTAAAGTATTTGGCGTGACGCAACCTCGAATTTCTGACTTGGCGCGGGGCAAGATAAACCTATTTTCGCTCGACACCCTGATGGACATGCCGGCCACGGCCGGCATGGCACTGACAGTGAAAGTCACCAAGCCCAAATTGCCTGTCAGAAAACAGTCACCCGGTCATAATCTCCCCAATCTGACGCGGGGGCACTCTTGGGGTTTTTAGTATTTCAGCGCGGCAGACAAGCACTATTCGTTGACATCATGAAATTCCTTGCTACATCACATGGTCAATGCAGTAATACAGGCATGCTAGCCACAATGGCCGCGCTCGTTCTCTCGTTACTAGCATACTCGTCGGGCGCATATTCATCAGAAAATGCCGGTATTCCAAGTGTTAGCAAATACCCATCCAATAGCAGTACCGAAGATAAAAAAAGCAGTGGTGCCAAGAGGGACGCAGCTATAACCGCCCCTTCCACGGTCAGTGCACCAATATCCGGCGAGCTAGATGTTTCCTCTCAGCAAATCCAACCCAAGACCGATGGGAACAGAAACGTTTTTTGCGATTGGATAATTTCGTTTTTGATTGATATTAAGGTCACTGATTTTTTTGTCGCTCTTTTTACTGGCCTGTTGTTTTACGTTGGGCTAGGTCAGCTTCGAGCATTGCGCAAGACTGTCGATGCGGCTGTTCTCCAAGCCAAAGCCGCCGAAGGGGAATTCCTTTCCACGCACAGGCCCAGAATACGGGTGAAGCATCTTTGGCTCCAGAATGATATTTGGCAAAAAGAGAAAGTCCAGCTAAGGTTGGTTATTGTTAACCACGGAGATACCGACGCGACGATTGCTGGAATCAACGTTGCGACGTGGATTGTTCACGAAGAACAAGACCTTCCCGCTACGCCACCTTTCCAGCCTCACACAATTCTTCAATCTGCGAGGAGGGTATTGCCAAGCGGAATGACATATGAATTTGTGGACGTTTCCGATGGACGTGTATTGACCGATGCGGATAACGGAGCTCTCAGGGACGGAAAATCTAGATTGTTCTGTTTTGGCTACATCGACTACTTGGATATGCGCGGCAGAATAAGGAAGACCGCTTTTTGCAAAGTTCTGAAACTGGTTCACCCACGTACTTATCAAGTGAACGCCAGGTTCGTTGACCACCCAGACCCAGACTATGCGTACGAGGATTAGGGTATCAGTATCGCAGCGAAGCAGGTGTACGCAATTCGTTAACCCGCTGCCATGATTCCCGTCGCTGATTCATCTGAATTTGCAAAGCTCCTTGACGGTCTCGCCGATGATGTCGTTTCAGCCCACATTCATTGGCGCCTGCATTGCGACCTCGTCGCGGCGCTGAAAAAGCAGCCCGTCGTCCGTTCACAAACTCCCGCCTTCTGGGATCTCACTGTTAAGGCCCATTCAGCTACCGCCCTCGGGCACCTCTGCAAAGCGTTTGATCAGGAGGCGAAGTCTCTTCATTTGAAAAGCTGGTTGAACACCATCCGCAAGAACCTTCATCTCTTTGAAACTGAGGAATTCAAGCGGAGGCTTACGACCAACCCATATGTGGTGAGTCTCGCACAAGATGCCAGGGTACCCGATAAAGCGACCCTCGAATCAGATATTCTCGAATGCTCCAAGACTGATCCGCTGGTAAAAAAGCTGATGGCCCATCGTGGAAGCGCTGGTGCTCATCGTGGCGCAAAGCGAACGCTCAAAGGCAAGAGCACTACCAGCGGTCCTTTACTCTCTGTGTCGGACGTCGAGGCCCTGCTGGTACGCGCGCGCACGGTGCTCAACCGATATAGCAATCTCTTCGCCGCAAAGATCTTCTCTGTCAAAATGATCGGCGGCGACGACTACGAGTTTCTTTTCAGCACAGTGGCGGCAGCAGTGAAGCGATCACGCCATGAAGTAACAGGCTAACCGGCCACGGTCATGGCCCATACCTGCCGCACCAGAACCCGCCACAAGGCTTGAGTACTGTCGGGGGCAATAAACGGGACTGGGGCTGGTTGGGGGCGTAGATGCTGAAAATCGTCTTACATCTGCCGTTACATCGCCGAAAAGAAAAAGGGCTTGCTACCAAGTTACTAGCAGCAAACCCTTGTCTTTGTTGGTGCCGGAGAGATGAATCGAACACCCGACCTTCTCATTACGAATGAGCTGCTCTACCGACTGAGCTACACCGGCTGGAAAGCGTCGAATTATAGCCGGTGCGTCAGTCGGCCAGAGCGCGGCTGACGACCTCGCGCACGTCATTGCTCAGGTCGGCCTTGGCGGCCACCCGTGCGATGGCTTCGCGGGCTGCGCTGCGATACGGTTCGGCCAGCTTCTTCCAGCGGTCCAGGGCACGCGCCAGGCGCGCTGCCACTTGCGGGTTGATGCTGTCGAGCTCCATCACCCGTTCGCTCCAGAACACATAACCGGCCGCGTCGGCGCGGTGGAAGGCGCCGGGGTTGGCGCTGCAGTAACTGAAGATCAGGCTGCGGGCGCGGTTGGGATTGCGGATGTTGAAGTCGGGGTGGCTCATCAGTTGGCGCACCAGCGGCAGCACGTTGCCGCCGCGATCGCAGGCGCCGGCCTGTAGTGCAAACCATTTGTCCAGCACCAGCTCTTCGTTTTTGAACTGGCTGTAAAACTGCGCCAATGCCGCCGTGGCGAGTTGGTGGCCGCTGCCCAGCAGCGCCGACAGGGCGTTGGCGCGGTCGGTCATGTTGTCGGCATCCTTGAAGCGCTGGTAGGTTTTACCCGGCCAGACGCTGCTGCCGTCGTCACGGGCGGCAAGGCTCAGTTGCGCCAGTGCCATGCCGGCCAGGGCACGCCGGCCGGCCGACAGGGCGTCGGGCCGGTAGCCGCCGTTCTCGCGGTGGCTCTCAAATGCCCACTGCCAGTCGTTGGCCAGGGCGGTGGCCAGTTGCAAGCGCATGGCTTCGCGCACCCCATGAATGCGCTGCGGGTCCACCACATCGAGCTGCTCGGCGATGTAGGTCTCGGAGGGCAGGGTGAGCACCAATTCCTTGAACGCGGCGTCCAGCGTGGGATGGCGCAGCACGCTGCGCATGGCCTCCAGATAGGCGTCATCCAGCACCTTGGCGCCGTCGGCCGGGGAACTCTCGACGATGGCTTTGGTGGCGCGTCGCATGGCCAGCCTCTGGCCGGCCTCCCAGCGGTTGAACGGGTCCGGGTCATTCGCCAACAGGGTCAGCAGCTGGCTATCGGTGTAGTCAAAATCGAGCAGCACGGGAGCGCTGAAACCGCGCAGGATGGAGGGCACCGGCTCTTCATCCAGGTTGACAAAGGTGATGGATTCGCTCTGAGCACTCATGACAAACAAATGACTGTCGCCGACCGGGTCGCTACCGTCCTGCAACTGCAACTGCAACTGCAAGGGCAGGACTGCGCCGCTGCCGCCCACCAGCCCCAGGCCCACCGGAATCACAAAGGGCTCTTTGCTCGCCTGGCCAGGGGTGGCGGCGCAGTTCTGGCTAAAGTTCAGTGTGTAGCTGCGTGTGGTGGCGTCGTAGTGGCCGCTGGCGGCCAGACGGGGGGTGCCGGCCTGGCTGTACCAGTGCTTGAACTCGGGCAACAGCCGCGCCAACGCTGAGTCCGGGTTGGCGTCGGCAATCGCCTGGGCGAAGTCGTCACAGGTCACCGCCTGGCCATCGTGGCGCGCAAAGTACAGGGTTATGCCCTTGGCAAAACCGTCGCGTCCAACCAGGGTCTGCATCATGCGCACCACTTCCGCCCCTTTTTCGTAAATGGTGACGGTGTAGAAGTTGTTAATCTCGATGTAGCTGTCGGGCCGCACCGGGTGCGCCATCGGGCCGGCATCTTCCGGGAACTGGCTGGTGCGCAGCACGCGCACGTCGGCGATGCGTTTGACGGCGCGCCCCGACGGCTCGCTGCACAAATCCTGCGAAAACTCCTGATCGCGAAACACCGTCAAGCCTTCTTTCAGGCTCAACTGGAACCAGTCGCGGCAGGTGATGCGGTTGCCGGTCCAGTTGTGAAAATACTCGTGCCCGACCACCCGCTCGATGTTCGAATAGTCGACATCGGTGGCGGTGGCCTGGTTCGCCAGAACGAACTTGGTGTTGAAGATGTTCAGGCCCTTGTTTTCCATGGCGCCCATGTTGAAATCGCTGGTCGCGACTATCATGAAACGTTCCAGATCGAGCGGCAGACCGAAGCGGGCCTCGTCCCAGATGACCGAAGCCATCAGCGAGTTCATCGCGTGTTCGGTCTTGTCCAGGTCGCCGGGGCGCACATAGACTTGCAGCAAATGGTCTTTGCCGGCGCGCGAGGTGATGCGTTGCTCCCGGCATACCAGTTGGCCAGCCACCAGCGCAAACAAGTAGGACGGTTTTTTATGCGGGTCGACCCAGGTGGCAAAGTGGCGCCCCTCGTTGCCGGCGCCTTCCAGTGCGCCGGCGTCGACCAGGTTGCCGTTGGACAACAGCACCGGGTATTTCTGCTTGTCGGCGCGCAGCGTCACGCTGTAGCTGGCCATTACATCGGGGCGGTCCAGAAAATAAGTGATGCGCCGGAAACCTTCGGCTTCGCACTGGGTAAAGAAAGACTCGTTGCTGACGTACAGACCCATCAGCTTGGTGTTCTTGGCGGGTGCACAGGTGGTGAAAATTTCCAGTTCGAAAGTGCCTTCCGCCGGCAGGTTGTCGAGTACCAGCTGGCCGTCGTCGATCTTGAACGAAGCGCCCTGGCCGTTCACCAGTACCCGTGCCAGGTTGAGTTCTTCACCGTCGAGTTTCAGGGGTTGCGGTACAACGTCGGGGTTGCGCCGCAGCGTCATCTTGTTCAGCACGCGGGTCTTCGCCGGGTCCAAGTCAAACGTCAGGTTGACGCTGTCAATCCAGTACGCGGGCGCGCTGTAGTCAGCGCGGCGGATTGGAGTCGGTTGTCCTTCGGGCATCATGAAATTTCCTGTGCAAAGAGTTGTCTGAACTTATTCTCAATGTCATCCCGGACTCGATCCGGGATCCATGGATGGCGGATCGAGTCCGCCATGACATTCAAGCCGGGCATTGTTACACCCCCTGCTTCAGCGAGGCTTGAATGAACTGGTCAAGGTCGCCATCAAGCACCTTCTGGGTGGCCGAGGTCTCGTAATTGGTGCGCAAATCCTTGATCCGGCTGTTGTCCAGCACGTAGGAACGAATCTGGTGCCCCCAACCGACATCGGTCTTGGAGTCTTCCAGTTTTTGCTGCTCGGCCTGGCGTTTGCGCATCTCGAAGTCGTACAGCCGTGAGCGCAAGCGCTTCCAGGCCACTTCACGGTTGCCGTGCTGGCTGCGGCCGTCCTGGCACTGCACCACGATGCCGGTCGGCAGGTGCGTCAGGCGCACCGCCGAGTCGGTCTTGTTGATGTGCTGGCCACCGGCGCCACTGGCGCGGAAAGTGTCAACGCGAACCTCAGCCGGATTGATGTCGATCTCGATCGAGTCGTCCACTTCCGGGTAGACAAACACCGAGGCGAACGAGGTGTGGCGGCCGCCCGATGAATCGAACGGCGACTTGCGTACCAGACGGTGCACACCGGTCTCGGTGCGCAGCAGGCCAAAAGCGTATTCGCCTTCGACCTTGATGGTGGCACCCTTGATGCCGGCGGTATCGCCCGCCGTTTCGTCCTCGATCGTGACCGTGAAACCCTTGCGTTCGGCGTAGCGCAGGTACTGGCGCAGCAGCATGCTGGCCCAGTCGCAGGCCTCGGTGCCGCCGGCGCCGGCCTGAATATCGACAAACGCATTCAGCGGGTCGGCCGGGTTGTTGAACATGCGGCGGAACTCCAAGGCCTCGATGGTGGCGGCCAGCTTGGCGGTCTCAAGTTCTATGGTCAGCAGGCCGGCTTCGTCGCCTTCCTCCTTGCTCATTTCAAACAATTCGGTGTTATCGGCCAGCTCGTGCGTCAGCTTGTCGAGCGTCAGCACCACGCCGTCCAGCGCTTTCTTTTCGCGGCCCAGCTCCTGGGCGCGTTTGGGGTCGTTCCAGACGGTCGGGTCTTCCAGAGAGGCGTTGACCGTTCTCAGGCGTTCGGCTTTGGCATCGTAGTCAAAGATACCCCCGTAAGGCGAGGGTGCGGCCGCTCAAATCGGAGAGTTGGGTGCCGATGAGATTGATGCGTTCTGCTTCCATGATGCGTAATCCTGAGGGTGTGGGTTTCCAATAACCCACTATTTTCGCACTCAATCAACAAAACGCTCTATCAGTGCCGCCAGAAGCTCCGGCTGGTCGTGGTGCATCATGTGGCCGGCGTCCTCAATGCGGGCAGTTTCCACCCGCGGCACGGCTTTCAGACGTTCGTGGTACTGCGCCAGCGTGAACTTGCCTTTCCACCACAGATCCAGACTGTTGTCCGAAGCCTCCACGCTCAGCACCGGCATGCTGATGCGCCGGTAAAGTTCCAGCACCTCGTCCACCCGGTAGAGCTGGGCATTGGTGATTTTGTGTGCCGGGTCGCCCAAGATACGCCAGTTGCCCAGAGTGTCTTCCTGCGCCCAATGCTGTGCCAGCCAATTGGCCTTGTCGGCACCCAGGCGCGGGTTGGTCCTCATCAGGCGGCGCGCCACGCCTGCCACCGTGTCGTAGGCCTTCAGATCCATCTCGCCCCGGTGCAGGCTCTTGAGTTCGTCCATCCACTTGGCGTAGCGGCCGGGCGCCTGGTCGGGCGTGGTGGCGGGCATGCCAAAGCCCTCCAGATTGACCAGGCGGCGGATGCGCTCGGGGCGCACGCCAGCGTACAGCATCACGATGTTGCCGCCCATGCTGTGGCCGACCAGATTGACCTGACCCTGCGGTGCGTAGTGGTCCAGCAGGAAGTCCAGATCGGCCAGGTAGTCGGGGAACCAGAAATTGTCGACACCACCCGAGCCGGTATGGCCGTAGCCGCGCCAGTCGGGGGCGATGACGTAATGGCTGTGGCTGAGCGCGTCCACCACAAACTGGTAACTTGCGGCCACATCCATCCAGCCATGCACCATGACCAGCGGTGTGGTGCCGGGAGCCGGTTCGCCCCAGACACGCACGTGGTATTGCAGCTTGCGTATTGGGACAAACTCGCTACGGGAAATTCTTTTAACTTGGTACATTTGCGGCATCATACGGAGACACATCGTGAGCGTCAGTCAAAACAGCGACAAACGGCAGCGGTCGGTGCCGGACCCCTATTTTCAAATGCACAACGGCTTTCGATGGCAGGTGCCGGAGAAATTCAACATCGCGCAGGTTTGCTGTGCGCGCTGGGCGGCGTTGCCCGACGCCGCAAAAAGAGTCGCTATGTACGCGATGGACACGGCGGGAACCATCACTTCCTGCACCTTCTTTGAACTGCAGCAGCAGGCTAATCGCCTGTCCCGGGTTTTGACCGGGCTGGGGGTGCAGCGGGGCGACCGGGTGGCCATCGTGATGCCGCAACGCTTTGAGACCGCCGTTGCCTACATGGCGGTGCTGCAAGTGGGTGCGGTGGCGATGCCGCTGTCGATGCTGTTTGGGCCCGAAGCGCTAGCCTACCGACTACAGGACGGCGCCGCCGTGCTGGCGATCTGCGACGAAAGCTCCATCGCCAGCGTGGCCAGCGTCCGTGAGAGCTGCCCGTCGCTGCGCCGCCTGCTGGGTGTGGGCGGCGCTGGCGCGCAAGCGGATCTGGACTACTTTGATGCGCTCGCCGGCGTGGCGCCGGAATTTACGCCAGTCATGAGCGCTGCCGATGATCCCGCCGTTTTGATCTACACCAGCGGCACCACCGGCAACCCCAAGGGGGCCTTGATCCCGCACCGGGCCCTGATCGGGAACCTGACGGGTTTTGTCTGTAGCCAGAACTGGTTCGGTTTTGATGGCAAGGCCAACGCGACGACCGATGCTGTGTTCTGGTCGCCGGCCGATTGGGCCTGGACCGGTGGTCTGATGGATGCACTGCTGCCCACGCTCTATTTCGGCCGCCCCATCGTCGCCTTCAATGGCCGCTTCAGTCCGCCCATGGCGTTGCAGCTGATGCGCCAGTTTGGCGTGACGCACACGTTTTTGTTTCCCACCGCACTCAAGGCCATGATGAAGGCCTATCCTGGCACGGCTGCCGTCACGGTACGCCGGCAATTCGAACTGAGGTTGCGAGCCATCATGAGTGCCGGCGAGGCGGTGGGCGATGCCGTCTTTGACTACTGCCAGACGCAACTGGGTGTCACCGTCAATGAAATGTTTGGTCAGACCGAAATCAACTACATCGTGGGCAATTGCGCCGCGCTGTGGCCCGCAAAACCCGGCAGCATGGGCAAGGGCTACCCCGGTCATCGGGTGGCTGTGATCGACGACGAGGGACGTGAGTGCCCGGTTGGTGTGGCGGGCGATGTGGCCTTGAACCGTTTTGATGTGCAGGGCCAGCCTGATCCCATCTTCTTTCTCGGCTACTGGAACAACGACGCCGCCACGCGCGACAAGTTCACCGGCGACTGGTGTCGCACCGGCGATCTGGCGACACGCGATGCCGACGGCTACCTTTGGTACCAGGGCCGCGCCGACGATGTGTTCAAGGCCGCCGGCTACCGCATCGGGCCCGGCGAAATCGAGAACTGTCTGGTCAAGCATCCGGCGGTTGCCAACGCTGCCGTGGTGCCCAAGCCCGATCGCGAGCGCGGCGCGGTGGTCAAGGCCTATGTTGTGCTGGCTGCTGATTTTGTAGCTTCCCGCCCCATGGGGAAGGCCGACCGGGCTGAATTCGACCGGGACCTGGTGGCCCGTTTGCAAGCCCACGTGAAGGAAAGGCTGGCGCCTTACGAATACCCCAAGGAAATCGAGTTCATCGATGCCCTGCCCATGACGACAACCGGCAAGGTACAGCGCCGCGTGCTGCGTCTGCTGGAACAGGAGCGGGCCAACCGGTAAACTCTTGGCTTTTCAAAAATCCCTAACCTTCTGATGACCATGAAAACGATACCGCTCGGCCAGAGCGATCTGCGCGTTACGCCGATCTGCCTGGGCACCATGACTTTTGGCGAACAGGTGGACGAAGCCACGGCGCATGCCGTTCTGGACCGCTCGCTGGAGCGCGGCGTCAACTTCATCGACACCGCCGAAATGTACGCGGTGCCGCCGCGTGCCGAAACCTTCAACGCCACGGAAACCATCATCGGCCACTGGCTGGCGAAGAACCCGGCGGCGCGCCAGAAGCTGGTCATCGCCTCCAAGGTGGCCGGTCCGGCCCGTGGCATGCCCTGGATTCGCGGTGGCAGCACGAACCTGACCGCCACCGACATCATTGCCGCCTGCGAAGGCAGCCTCAGGCGTTTGCAGACCGACGTGATCGACCTGTACCAGATTCACTGGCCGGTGCGTCACGTGCCCGCCTTTGGCCTGCTGTATTTCGATCCAGCCAAGGACAGGCCCGGCACCTCCATTCAGGTGCAACTTGAGGCGCTGCAAACGCTGGTCCAAGCCGGCAAGGTGCGCGCGGTTGGCCTGTCCAACGAGACACCCTACGGCGTGCATGAATTTGTGCGGTTGGCCGAGCAACATGGCTTGCCACGCGTTGCCACGGTGCAAAACGGCTACAGCCTGTTGAACCGCACAGTGGAAAATGGGCTGGACGAAAGCATGTACCGTCTCGGTGTTTCGCTGCTGGCCTATTCGCCGCTGGCATTCGGCCTGTTGACCGGCAAATACGATGCCTCGGGACTGACCGGACCGCAGGCCCCGGCGAACGCGCGCATCACCCGCTTTGAGTCCACCCGCAAGCAGCGTTGGGGTCGCCCCGAGGCGCTGGCCGCGGCGCGTCAGTACAACGCATTGGCGCGCGAACATGGCCTGACGCCGACTCAACTCGCGCTGGCCTTCTGCTACACCAAATGGCAAGTTGCCAGCACCATCATCGGTGTGACCTCGGTGGCGCAGCTGGACGAAGATCTGGACGCCTGGGGTACCACGCTGGCGCCGGAACTGCTCAAAAAGATCGACGCCATCCGCTGGCAGGTACGCGACCCCACCTTGTAGGGCGAAGCGGGCGCTGCCATGGCCAAACACGTCAGTGAAACCCCTGCCACTCAGCTGCTCAAGGCGCACCAGGTGGTGTTCACCGAGCACCCCTACGAGTACCTGGAGCACGGTGGCGCCCTGCACAGCGCCGAGACGCTGGGGTTTGACCCGTTCATGGTGATCAAGACACTCATCATGCAGGATCAGGATGCCAGGCCCTTGGTTGTTCTGATGCACGGCAATCGCAAGGTTTCAACCAAGAATCTGGCGCGCCAGATTGGTGTCAAGTCGGTGGCCCCTTGCCAGCCGGAAGTGGCAAACCGGCACAGCGGTTATCTGGTCGGCGGTACTTCGCCGTTCGGCACGCGCCGGCGCATGCCGGTCTACATCGAAGTCTCGATTCTCGAATTGCCAAAAATCCTCATCAACGGTGGCCGCCGTGGCTATCTGGTGGGCATAGCCCCGCAAGTCTGCGTCTCCTTGCTGGCGGCCAAAACGGTGCAGTGCGCGTTGCTGGATTGAGCGGTTGCGGGGCGATTCGACCGGACTGGCAAAATAGGCACTTTATACCCCGACCCGTGGGTGCAGCAGGAGAACTTCTTTGCAATCAATGCAGTCTTTTTTTCCTTTGGTGGCGGTCCTTTTGGGCTACCTGATCGGCTCGCTCTCGTTTGCCGTCATCGTCAGCCGCGTCATGGGTTTGAATGATCCGCGCACCTTTGGCAGTAAAAACCCGGGTGCCACCAATGTGCTGCGCTCCGGCAACAAGGGGGCGGCAGTGATCACTCTGTTGCTCGACGCGGCCAAGGGCTGGCTACCCGTGATGCTGGTCAAGTGGTTCGGTAAACCCTATGGACTGGAAGAGGGAACCATGGCATTGGTCGGACTGGCCGCGTTTGTCGGTCATCTCTACCCGGTGTTTTTCAAATTCGTGGGCGGCAAGGGCGTCGCCACCGCTGCTGGCGTGCTGCTGGGAATCAGTTGGGTATTGGGTCTGGCGAGCGGCGCCACCTGGCTGATCATGGCGTATTTCTTCCGCTACTCGTCGCTGGCTTCACTCACGGCGGCGGTGTTCGCCCCGGTCTACTACATTTTTGGCGACGGCGTGGCCTGGTACCTGAACAAGGGCGTCATGTTCTCGCTGTTCATCATGTCGCTGCTGCTGATATATCGCCACGCCGAGAACATTGGCCGCCTGATCAAGGGCAAGGAGTCGCGGCTGGGTAAAAAAGCCAGGACTTGAATCAGTCGCGCAGGGATCCGGCTGCAACCCAGTCTTGCGCGCGTTTCAACATGCGCCAAGCCGACCACAAGCGCCCACCCCACACCAGAGCGCGTCGTGGCCGCAGAACGATACCTGCCGCCAAGGCAGCGAGCGGCCAGCCTGGGTGGCTGTAAAGCCAGCACAGACCCTTGTTGGCCGTGTCGACCACGCCCAGCGGCCGTTTGAAAACCTGGGACTGATCGGCCAAGCGCAGGCGCAACTCCGCGCTGCGCACCAGCAACCGTTGCTGGCGCAGGATCAGCTCATCGCGGTTCATGTTGCTTTGAGGCCTGGAGTCCGCTCCGGTCCCGCGCCAGCTCGGTCACGCTGGCGTTGAACATGCCGTGCGGGCTGCGCAGACGTTGCCGTGCCTCGCGCAACAGTAAGCAGCCACCGGCCAGAAACAGCAGCGTCATCAGGCCCAGAGCCGGCAGGCGATAACCATCCCAAAACAACAGGATGATGAAGCCGCACAGCAGGACCAGACCAACGCCTAACACCAGCAGAGCGATCACGGCCCACAGCAGTCCATCAAAAAGGCGTCGCTTTTCTAGCTCGACTTCGGTGCTGAAGAGTTCCAGCCGCACCTGCGCCACTTCAAGCACCGTGCCAAGCAGGCGGCGCAGGGAGGCGAAAAGACCGGTCGCCGAAACGGGGTCACTCATGACGCGCGCTGCGCTAGCGCCGGCTGACCAACAAACCCAGCAGCAGCCCGACGCCGGCAGCGATGCCGATCGATTTCCATGGGTTTTCGTGGACGAACTCATCGGTGGCGTGACCCGCCGCCTTGGCTTTGGCAACCGCCGCTTCCTGCACGTGCAGCAGATCGGCCTTGGCCTGGTTCATTCTGGCCTGTACCCGGCTGCGTACATCGGCGACCCCTTCACCGGCCTGGTCGGCCGTCATGCGCAGCAGCTCTTCGGCATCGGCAATGACCACCCGCAGATCGCTCATCAATTTTTCTGTGTGAACCGTACTCATGTCAGTCATGGCAATACTCCAGTTTGTAACTATCCGCTGGTTGATGGTAGTTTTGATTGTGTCCGGCAGCGTGATAAAAATCAACAAAGGCGGAATTGATTTCAGTCGGCCGATTGAGCGTTGACAACTGCCCGCAGGCCAGCCAAAGCCTGCGCAATGGTGGCCGCCATGCTGACCGCGTTACTGGGGTGCTGGATGCAATCGGTGCTCCAGATTTTGCCTATGCCCGCATCCTGCAGCAGTTGCCAGGCCTGACCCGCGAAAAGAGCGTGAGTCACTGCGACGTCGACTGAAATTGCACCCGCCGCCAGCATCAGTTGCGCGGCACGAGCGAGGGTATGACCGGTGCTGGCCACGTCGTCCAGCAAAACCACCTGACGGCCTGCCATCGACAGATCCGGTAGTGCCACTTCCACCGCATGGTCACCGTGCCGAATCTTGTGACACACGGCATGCTCAAAACCATGGCGCGAGGCCGCCAGCGCGATCCACTGCGCGGACTCCTGGTCGGGACCCACCAGCAGCGGTTGCCGGCGTTGCGCGGCCACCAGATCGGACAACAGCGGTGCGCCGCTGAGCACAATGGCGTTGGCGACTGGCACCGCATCCTGCAGCGTGGCGACCCGGTGCAAATGCGGATCGACCGTGATCAAGGCGTCGAACAGGCGGGCCAGAAAGCGTCCGACGATATGCTGGCTGATGGCTTCACCCGGCTGAAAAGCCACATCCTGGCGCATGTAGGCGAGGTAGGGCGCCAGCAACGTCAGATGGTGGGCACCCAGTTCGCGTGCGGTCTGCGCCGCCAGCAGCAACTCGACCAATTTTTCATTCGGCTGGTTGAGTGTGCGCAGGATGATCACCTGCGCCGGTAACTCAGGGGGCAGGCGCAGTTTGAGTTCGCCGTCCGGGAAACGATGGCGTTCGATTTTGCAGAGGTTCAGATCGCCGGCCTGCGCGATGCGTGAAGCGTTCTCCTGCTCGTCTTCGAAGTAAAGCAGTAGCGGTTTGAGTGCAGGCGTTGATCGCATCAGAATTCCACGAACGCGTGGGGCACATCATCGGCCCGGCCTATCGTGTACCCGGTATGCTTGGCGCACGCCTGGCGCGCAAAGTCGAGGTCGCTGCGAAATCCGGCGTGCACGCGGTACAGGATGTCTCCCGCCATCACGGGGTCGCCCAGTTTGCGAAACAAGTCAAGGCCGGCACCGATGACCTTGGGTGCGCCGGCCAACCGGGCCACGCGCGCGATTTGCAGGTTGTCGATGCCGGTCACGACACCCGACTCATTGGCTTGCACATCCATGGTCAGGGCACCGAGCTCCGGGTCGTTGTAATCAAAATTGTTTTTGCCTTGTGCCGCAATGATGTCGTTCATTTTTGCCAGCGCGCGGCCTGAATCCAGGATATCCCGCGCGATGGCAAAACCGTCACCGCCCCGCACGTCTGGACTGCATTCGATCAAGCGGCCCGCCAGCCGCAACGCCTTCTGTCGCAAGTCAACCGGGGCTCTGGGGTCGTTCTCCAGTATCCGCATCACATCGCGCGCTTCGAGTACCGGGCCAACGCCATTGCCAACCGGCTGGCGACCGTCGGTAATGACCACGTCGAGGGAAAGATTCATTCGTTTGGCGACATATTCAAACAGGCGGCGTAAGCGCTGTGCCTCCGGCATGGAACGAACCTTGGCGGTCGGTCCGATCGGGATGTCGAGCACCAGATGGGTTGATCCGGCGGCAATTTTCTTGGACAGGATGGAGGCGACCATCTGCCCAGGCGAATCAAGCGCCAGGGGGCGTTCAACGGCAATCAGCACATCGTCCGCCGGCGACAGATCGGCGGTACCGCCCCAGGCCAGGCAGCCGCGGTGCTCGCGCACAATCTTGGTCAGTTGCTCGAACGGCAGTTCAACATTGGCCAGCACTTCCATGGTGTCGGCGGTACCTGCCGGCGAGGTGATGGCGCGTGAGGATGTTTTCGGGCACAGCAGGCCATGCGCCGCCACAATCGGCACCACCAGCATCGATGTGCGGTTGCCGGGGATGCCACCGATACAGTGTTTGTCGATCACCAGATGCTCATGCCAGTCGAATTTTCGACCGCAGGCAGCCATCGCCTCGGTCAGGAAATACACCTCTTCACGGTCCAGTTCGTCGCGGTTGGTGGCCACCACGAAGGCGGTCAATTCGATCTTCGAGTAGCGGTGCGCAGCGATATCGCGCACGATGGCGTGGAAATCGTCGAGGTTCAGACGTTCGCCCGCGAGCTTGCGGTGCAACGCGCCAATCGATTCCGGAGCTTCCGCCTGCGAAATCACGGCAGTGTCACCATTCTTGGCACCGAGCTGGGTCAATGCCGCCTTGGACAAACCGAGTTGGTCGCAGGCGACGATGTTGCCGTCGTCGACCACGTTCAGGGAGGCCAGGATACTGCGTCCGTTGGCGCGGATTTCGACTTTGGACAAGGCCTTGAAACCCTCGGCCCGGTAGACCGCACAGTCACGGTGCAGGTAGGCGACATTCTCGTGGTAGGTGTCAATCAACACCCGGCGCAGTACCAGTGTGGATGGGGTGGAATTATTGTCCCGTGTCGGGACGCTCCGGGGTGGCTTGGCGGCGTCTTTTCTCATAACCGTAGCCTACACCGATTTTGCGATCGCGGGACACCGCTATGGCTCAATCAGCGGTGCGAAAAGGCCAATAAAAAAGGCTTCCAAGGAAGCCTTCTGATTGCTGTGAGCTGCGCTCAGACGCGTTTTCTGTATTCGCCAGTGCGGGTGTCGATCTCGACCTTGTCGCCCTGCGCCACAAAAATAGGCACGCCAACTTCAAAGCCGGTGGCAATCTTGGCAGGTTTGAGCACTTTGCCCGAAGTATCTCCCTTGACCGCTGGCTCGGTCCAGGTGATTTCGCGCACCACGCTGGTGGGCAGCTCGACCGAGATCGCCTTGCCATCGTAGAACACCACTTCAACGGCCATGCCGTCTTCCAGGTAGTTCAGGGAGTCGCCCATGTTTTCGGCTTCGACTTCGTACTGGTTGTAGTCGCTGTCCATGCAGACGTACATCGGATCGGCAAAGTAAGAGTAGGTGCACTCTTTTTTGTCCAGAATGACCTGGTCGATCTTGTCGTCGGCCTTGAACACGACTTCGGTTCCGAAGTTGGCGATCAGACTTTTCAGTTTCATGCGGACGGTGGCCGAGTTGCGGCCACCGCGGCTGTATTCGGTTTTCAGGACAACCATGGGGTCCTTGCCGTGCATGATGACATTGCCGGCGCGAATTTCTTGAGCGATTTTCATAGAGATTGTGTAGGTTGGCCGCTTATCTGGCGGTGAGGGCGGTATGGACTGGACGCAAATCCGGTCAAATTTCGCAAAGTCTTGGATTTTAACGGTTTTTTGATGCAAAGCGGATGATTTGTGTCACAAGATCATCCTGCTCCAGCTGCAATTTCCGCGCCGCGGTGACGGTTTGCTGCCACTGTGTCAAGTCGAGCCCCGGCAAGGCGGCCCGACTGACACCATTCCAGACTCGATGAAAAGCTCGCAGCGAGGGCGGTGCCCTGAGCAGGTTCAGAAACGCTTCGAGCTTGCGGTGGTGCGCGTCGTCTTGTTGCGGGTAAATTTGCCAGACAAAAGGTTTATCCGCCCACAGGGCGCGTACCAGTGAGTCTTCGCCGCGCACGAAATTCAGGTCGCAGGCCCACAACAGGGAGTCAAAGTCGCGCTGGGAAAGTGCCGGCAAGTATGAAAATGACAGATTCCCGAGGGCGTTCCATGGCGACAGGGAGCGGTTCTTCTGGTCGATGCAGGCCTTGACGGCGGCTGTTGCCCGTCCGGCCGTGACCAGCAGGCGGGTCGGGCAGGGATCGGAGGCCAGTCGGTCCAGCAACTCGCCCAATGCCGGCGGTTCGTAGCAAAACAGCGATACCAGGCGTTCGCCCTGGAACCCAATGCCGATTTGGCGCAACCAGGCGAGGCGGTCAAATTGGGCCAGGCGCGTTGCCAGATCCGGCTCCCTCAGCAGCCCTCCGGTTGCGGCGCTAAACCCGGGGTAGAAAAAATGTTTCGTCAGACCGGCGCCGGGCCCCGCCATCACGGGCGAAGGCAGGCCGTGGCTGCGTTCTGCAAAACCCTCCGCTGTCAGGTATTCCAGATTCAACCACAGGGGCTTTTGGCCGGTGGATGCCATCCTGGTTTTGTAGGCAGCTACGAATTCTGGTGCAATTTCGCAGCCAAAGGCCTCCACCAGAATGTCGCCAATGTGTAAATCTGCTATTTGCAGAGGCTGTGTCCAGGGTTTGACCTCGACGCCGGGGGCGCCTTCGGGCGCCATCCAGTCCAGTGCACTGGCATCGTCCACCCACAAACGCACGCGCTGTCCGTGTCCGGCCAAGCCGATGGCCAGACGCCAGCAGACGCCGATGTCGCCGTAGTTGTCGATGACGCGGCAGAAGATGTCCCAAAGGTTTCCTGTTTTCACCCCCGGGATTGTCCACAATACGCACCTATGCCAGTTTTGTCCGATTCCAATCCTCCCGAGCCTTGCGGGCCAGTAGATCCATCCTTGTCGCCCAGGCACCCCGAGCAGTTATTGAGCGATGTCGCCAGTCTGCCCGCGTTGCCGGGCGTCTACCGCTATTTCGACGCCGACGGCGCTGTGCTCTATGTGGGCAAGGCCATCAACCTGAAAAAACGGGTGGCCAACTATTTCCAGAAGAATCATGGCGGTAGCCGTATCGGCCATATGGTGAGCAAAATCGCGCGCCTGGAAACTACGGTGGTGCGCTCGGAGGCTGAGGCACTGCTGCTTGAAAACAATCTCATCAAGACGCTTAGTCCCCGGTACAACATCCTGTTCCGGGATGACAAGAGTTATCCGTACCTGAAGATCACGGGCACCAGTTCGTCGGCGAATCCGGGTTCCAGTTTTGCAAGGGTGTCCTATTACCGCGGCGCGGTTGAAAAGAAACACCATTATTTTGGACCGTATCCGAGTGCATGGGCCGTGAAGGAAGCCATTTTGCTGATGCAGAAGGTGTTTCGCCTGCGCACCTGCGAAGACCCGGTGTTCAACAACCGCACGCGTCCCTGCTTGCTGTACCAGATCAAGCGTTGTTCGGCACCTTGCGTGGGGCACATTTCTGCGGCGGACTACGCGCAGGATGTGGTCAATGCCCAGCGTTTCCTGCGCGGCGATGCACAACAGGTGATGGAGGTGCTGGAGTCCCGCATGCTGGCCCACGCGCAAGCGTTGGAGTTCGAATTGGCGGCCGAGTTGCGCAACCAGATCGCGGCGCTCTCCAATGTGTTGCACCAGCAGGCGGTCGACAACGTGTCGGATCGGGATGTGGATATTCTGGCGGTGAAAGTGCAGGGCGGTCGCGCTTGCGTCAATCTGGCGATGGTGCGCGGCGGGCGACACCTGGGCGACCGGCCTTATTTTCCGGTGCATGTGGAAGATGCGGTGGCGGTTTATGGTGAGGAGGGCGACACCGGGCCGGCGGCGTCGGCGATCCCGTCGGTTGAAGCTCAGGTGCTGGAGGCCTTTATCGCTCAACACTACCTGCAGGTTCCGGTTCCTCCTTCGCTGGTGCTGAGCGAGCCGGTCAACAAGAACCTGATCGAGGCCCTTTCGATCCAGTCCGGTGTCAAGGTCAGCGCGGTGCACCAGCCGCGCGAGCAGCGTCGCCTTTGGCTGGAAATGGCACAAACCAATGCCGCTTTGCAGCTCGCGCGGTTGCTTTCCGAAGAGGGTTCCCAGCAGGCCCGTACCCGGGCGCTGGCCGACGCGCTCGATTTGACCCTGGACTCGCTGGACGAACTGCGTATCGAATGCTTTGACATTTCCCACAGCGCCGGCGAGGCGACCCAGGCCTCGTGCGTGGTGTTTCAAAAAAACAAGATGCAAAATGCCGAGTACCGCCGCTTCTCCATCGACGACATCACGCCGGGCGACGATTACGCCGCCATGCGTCAGGTGCTGCTGCGGCGTTATGGCAAATTGGCCGAAACCTTGCGTGAAGCCCGAATGACGGGGCAAACACCCAGCGGAACCGGCCGACTGCCGGATCTGGTGCTGGTGGATGGCGGCAAGGGCCAGGTGTCGATGGCGCGCGAGGTGTTCGAACAGTTGGGTTTGCCGCTGTGCCTGATTGTCGGCGTCGAGAAGGGCGAGGGCCGTAAAGTGGGATTGGAAGAACTGGTCTTTGCCGACGGCCGCGACAAGGTCTATCTGGGTAAGGATTCCGCCGCCCTGATGCTGGTAGCTCAGATTCGTGACGAGGCGCACCGCTTTGCCATCACCGGCATGCGTGCAAAAAGGGCCAAAGTGCGCGTCGATGGTGGCAAGCTGGAGGAAATACCGGGTATCGGCCCCAAGCGCCGTGCCAGGTTGTTGCAGCGCTTTGGCGGTGTCCGCGGCGTCGCCCTGGCGGGGGTCGATGACATTGCCACGGTAGCGGGCATATCGCATGACTTGGCCGAGGAAATATACCGCGCGCTGCATTGATCCATGCCGGCTAAACAGCCCCAAGCCGTGCCACAATGACGGCATGTTTTTTACCACGCCGACCATCATGACCTGGGCTCGCATCGCGGCGATCCCCTTGATCGTCGGGGTCTTTTACCTGCCCATTGAGCCGGCCAGCCGCAACCTGATCGCGACAACCATGTTCGTGGTGTCGGCGGCGACCGATTGGCTGGATGGGTATTTGGCGCGAAAACTCAACCAGGTATCTTCCTTTGGTGCCTTTCTGGATCCGGTGGCCGACAAGATCCTGGTCTGTGCCAGCGTGCTGGTGCTGGTCCACCTGGGACGGGCCGACGTCTTTGTCGCGCTCATCATCATTGGCCGCGAAATTGCAATTTCCGCTTTGCGTGAATGGATGGCCCAGATTGGTGCTTCCAAGAGCGTGGCGGTGCACATGATAGGCAAGCTCAAGACGGTGGTGCAAATGGTGGCGATCCCGTTCCTGCTGTTTGACGGCAAGTTGCTGGGCCTCATCGACACCCACCAGTGGGGTGTCTGGCTGATCTGGATGGCCGCCGTGATGACGGTCTGGTCCATGGTCTATTACTTGCGCAAGGCCTTGCCAGAAATCCGGGCGCGGGCCAAGTGATTGCGCAGGACGATCGGGCCTTGATCAAGGCCATGCCGGCCTTGTTCGTACTGATCTGGAGCACCGGTTTCATTGTTGCCCGCTACGGCATGCCGCATGCGCCGCCGCTGAAGTTTCTGGTCGTGCGCTACCTGCTTTCGATCGCCTGTTTTCTGCCGTGGATCGTGCTGGCGCGGGTCAAGTGGCCCGGCACACGCACCCAGTGGGCGCATCTGGCACTGACCGGCGTTTTCATGCATGCCGGCTATTTGGGCGGTGTCTGGGCTGCCGTGAAGGCCGGCATGGGTTCCGGCTTGTCGGCCTTGATCGTGGGCTTGCAGCCGGTGTTGACGGCACTGTGGTTGTCGGCCAGGGGCGGTCGAATTACGGCCCGGCAATGGACTGGACTGATGCTGGGATTTGTCGGCCTGGTACTGGTGGTATCGCGCAAATTCGGGCAAGGGGGCGAGGCCAACTGGCTCAACATGGCATTGGCGATTGGCGCCTTGTTCAGCATCACCCTGGGCACCCTGTATCAAAAGCGGTTCGTCGCACCGTGTGATGTACGCACGGCCAATCTGGTACAACTGGGCGCCGCTTTCCTGGTGACGCTGCCGCTGGCCTTGCTGGAGACTGAAACGATGCACTGGAATGCCGAACTGGCGGGCGCCATGGCCTGGTCGGTGCTGGCGCTGACCTTGGGCGGCAGTTCCTTGCTGTATTTGCTGATTCAGCGTGGCGCCGCCGCCTCGGTCAGCAGCCTGATGTACCTGGTGCCGCCAGTGACCGCGTTGATTGCCTGGTTGCTGTTTGGCGAGCCGGTTAACGCGCTCACCATCACCGGTACCGCGATCACTGTGCTGGGTGTGGCGCTGGTGGTTCGGCCGGCCGGCCGGCTAGCGCAGTCACAGCCGCGGCGCGGAGACTGATATTTTTCATTGATTCAAGAGGACTCGCCATGAGCAAAAAGAGAATTGCAGTCATCGCCGGCGACGGTATCGGCAAGGAAGTGATGCCCGAAGGCATCCGCGTCATGGAAGCGGCGGCCACAAAGTACGGGATCGACCTGCAGTTCGACCACTTTGATTTTTCCAGCTGGGACTATTTCGAGAAGCACGGGAAAATGTTGCCCGATAACTGGAAGGACCAGATTGGCGCTCACGATGCCATTTACTTTGGCGCGGTGGGCTGGCCCGCAAAAATCCTCGATCACGTTTCGTTGTGGGGTTCGCTGCTGCTGTTTCGTCGCGAGTTCGACCAGTATGTGAATCTGCGGCCGGCGCGCCTGATGCCTGGCATCATTGCGCCGGTGGTGCGGCGCGACGGCAGTCGGCGTGAGCCGGGTGAAATCGACATGTTCATCGTGCGTGAAAACACCGAGGGTGAATACTCCAGCATTGGCGGGCGCATGTACCCGGGCACCGAGCGTGAAATCGTGATGCAGGAAACTGTCATGTCGCGCGTTGGCATTGATCGGGTACTGAAGTTTGCCTTCGAGCTGGCGCAGTCGCGTGCAAAAAAACATTTGACCAGTGCCACCAAGTCCAATGGCATCGCCATCACCATGCCGTATTGGGACGAGCGCGTGGCCGAAATGGCGAAAAAGTATCCGGCTGTAACAGTCGATAAATTTCACATCGACATCCTGACCGCCCACTTTGTGCAGCGGCCAGACTTCTTTGATGTGGTGGTGGCCAGCAATCTCTTTGGCGATATCCTGAGCGATCTCGGGCCGGCTTGTACCGGCACGATTGGCATTGCACCGAGCGCCAACCTGAATCCGGAGCGGGAATTCCCGTCGCTCTTCGAGCCGGTCCATGGTTCGGCCCCGGACATTGCTGGTAAAGGCATTGCCAATCCCATCGGCCAGATCTGGTGCGGTGCCATGATGCTGGATTTCCTGGGTTACAGACAGGCGCATGATGGCGTTCTGGCCGCCATCGAAAAGGTGCTACAGCCTCAAAGTGGTGCGCCGCGCACGCCGGACCTGGGTGGCGTCGCCGGCACCAGAGACGTCGGGCTGGCGATTGCCGGCGCGCTTTGATGTATCCGGGGTTTTGTGCCGGAATTTTGTCGGCTCCACGGCGAAAACCGACTAGAATTTGCGTCCGCCCTGTTGCAAAGCCATCACTTGAATTGACACCGTCAGTGTCCGTGGCTTGAATGACCTTAAGCAGGGTGGTTGCCAGATTTTTAAAGAGACAATTTAATTAACTCTGTTTCCAGATTAGGGGTTCTTTGTGAATAAAACCGAATTGATTGAGCACATCGCAGTACATGCAGACATTTCCAAGGCGGCGGCTAACCGGGCACTTGAGTCGGTCATTGGCGCGGTCAAGACGACTTTGAAGAAAGGCGGCTCTGTTTCGCTGGTGGGTTTTGGCACCTTTGCGGTCGGCAAACGTGTAGCCCGCGTGGGCCGAAATCCGCGCACCGGCGCTGCGATTAAAATCAAGGCCGCCAAGGTTCCCAAGTTTCGTCCCGGCAAGGCCTTGAAAGATGCATTGAATTGACAGCCGGTTAAGGTGGGGTGCTTAGCTCAGTTGGTAGAGCGGCGCCCTTACAAGGCGTAGGTCGGCGGTTCGAGCCCGTCAGCACCCACCACTCTGGCAAAGGCGAACAAAATGTTCGCCTTTTTTTGTTTTCTACTGGAGAATTTACGCATGTTTGATTTTGTCCGCAAGCACACGAAGATCATGATGTTCGTGATGTTTTTGCTGATCATCCCGTCGTTTGTATTGTTTGGCATCGACGGCTACAACCGGATGCGTGAAAAAGGTGAGGCGGTGGCCCGTGTCGGTGGCTATGACATCACCCAGGGCGAATGGGATGCGGCGCACAAAGCGGAAGCGGACCGCCTGCGCACCTCGATGCCCAACCTGGATGCCAAACTGCTGGATTCGCCGGAGGCCCGTTACGCCACGCTGGAGCGACTGGTGCGGGAGCGGGTGCTGGCCCAGGCCGCCGACAAGTTCAAACTGACCACCAGCGATGCCCGGCTGGCGCGCGACCTGCAGGAGGACCCGACCATTGCATCCTTGCGCCTGCCGGACGGCAAACTCGACATGGACCGCTATCGCCAACTGGCCGCCAGTCAGGGTCTGACGCCGGAAGGGTTTGAAGCCCGGGTGCGCCACGACCTGTCGGTTCGGCAGGTGGAAGCTGGTTTGACCGGCACCGGTTTTTCCGCGGCCGCCGTTGCCGATGTGTCGTTGAACGCATTTTTTGAGAAGCGCGAAATCCAGATAGCCAATTTCCTGAGCACCGACTTTGCCGCCAAGGTTAATCCCAACGAAGGCGAGCTGGAGGCTTTTTACAAAGCCAACCAGGCGCTGTTTCAGGCGCCCGAGCAAGCCAGCATTGAATATGTGGTGCTGGACCTGGAGTCGGTCAAAAAGAGCATTTCCATCAGCGAGGCTGACCTCAAGTCCTATTACGACCAGAATGCGGCCCGTCTGAGTGGTGCCGAGGAGCGTCGTGCCAGCCACATCCTGATCAACGCCGCCAAGGATGCGCCGGCCGCCGAGCGCCAGAAAGCCAAGGCACGCGCCCAAGAGTTGCTGCAAGAGGTGCGCAAAGCGCCCGACAGTTTTGCCGATGTGGCGAAGAAGAACTCGCAGGATACCGGGTCGGCGGCAAAAGGCGGTGATCTTGACTTTTTTGCCCGTGGCGCCATGGTCAAACCGTTTGAAGCGGCCGTTTTCGCCATGAAAAAAGGCGATATCAGCGAGGTGGTGGAGTCTGACTTTGGTTACCACATCATCAAGCTCACCGATGTCAAAACCCCCAGGCAGCGCAGCTTTGAAGAGTTGCGTGCCGGCATCGAGGCCGACCTGAAGACGCAGCAGGCGCAGCGCAAGTTTGCCGAAACCGCCGAGGCTTTTACGAACGGTGTCTATGAGCAATCCGACAGCCTCAAGCCGGTCGCCGACAAGCTCAAACTTGAAATCAAGACGGTTGCCAATATGACGCGTAAACCGGCTGCCGGCAGCACCGGCATTCTGGCCAATGCAAAATTCCTGGCGGCAATTTTCGGACCCGACGCGGTTGAGAAGAAGCGCAATACGGAAGCCATTGAAACGGCCCCCAATCAGCTGGCGGCAGGGCGCGTCACGCAATACGTGGCGGCCAGAACGATGCCTTTTGCCGATGTCCGGGCCGTCGTGCGTGAGCGAGTCGTTGCCGCTCGTGCCGCCGAATTGGCGAGCAAGGAGGGCGTGGAGAAGTTGGCGGCCTGGAAGGCGGCACCGGCTTCGGCGCTGATGCCCGCAGCGGTGCTGGTGTCGCGTGACCAGGCGCAAAACATTGCACCACAGGTTATGAATGCGGTGCTGCGCGTGGATGCTTCCGCTTTGCCGGTTTTTGTCGGGGTCAATTTGGGTGGCCAGGGCTACGCCGTGGTCAAGGTCAACAAGATCGTGCCACGCACGCCGCCGGCGGAAGCCGCCGCCAGGCAGGACCGCGCCCAGTATGCACAGTGGTGGACCGGGGCGGAAAGTCAAGCTTATTACGGCCTTCTCAAGGAACGCTTCAAGGCTGCCATCATGACGGCACGACCGTTGCGTACGGCGGGCGATCCGGCACCCATCGCAGCCAAGTGAAGAGAGGCAACAGGTATAATTGACAACACGGTGGCTGTAGCTCAGTTGGTAGAGTCCAGGATTGTGATTCCTGTTGTCGTGGGTTCGAGCCCCATCAGCCACCCCAGTAAATGCAAGGTTCCAACGCTACGGGATTCGTAGCGTTGGAATTTTTTTGACCGATCTGGAATGGGCGGTCTTTTATTTGCGCCCACTTGATGTGGGCATTTTTTCTTTTGTACCGGATGAAACCAGCCGGTTCAGTTCACCAGCACCAGTTTGCCCATCACGCCTCTGGACCCCATGTGGGCAAAGGCCGCCTTGAGCTGGGCCATCGGCATGGTGCGGTCGATCACCGGTTTGATCTTGCCCTGAGCGTGCATTTTGACCAGTTCCTGCAGCATGGCCGCGGCGGCTCTGGGTTCATGCTTGGCGAAGTCGCCCCAGAATACGCCGACGATGGAGGCGCCTTTGAGCAGCGGCAGGTTGAGCGGCAACGCCGGTATCGGTCCGGCGGCAAAACCGATCACCAGGTAGCGCCCGCGTCTGGCAATGGAACGGAAAGCGGGTTCCGTGTAGTCGCCGCCGACCGGGTCGTAAATGACGTCGGGGCCTTTGCCGTCGGTGAGCGTCTTGACCGCCTCGCGCAGATTTTCGGTGCTGTAATTGATCGTTGCATCGGCGCCTATCGATTTGCACAGCGCGCATTTTTCGGCGCTCGAGGCCGCGGCAATGACTTTGGCGCCGAACGCTTTGGCAATCTGTATCGCTGAAGTACCGACGCCTCCTGCCGCGCCCAGTACCAGCACGGTTTCGCCGGCTTTGAGTTGGGCCCGGTCCACCAGCGCGTGGTACGAGGTGGCGTAAATCATGATGAAGGCGGCTGCGTCGACAAAAGGGAAACCCTCTGGCAGCGGCAGGCACAGTGCCGCTGGCGCCAGGGTGTGCGTGCCAAAGCCGCCGGTACCCGACAGGCAGGCCACGTGCTGGCCCACTTTCAAATGCGTCACGCCATCGCCCACCGCTTGCACGATGCCGGCGTACTCGGAGCCCGGCACAAAGGGCAGGGCGGGTTTCATCTGGTACTTGTTCTGCACGATCAGCAGGTCCGGGAAATTCAGGCTGGCTGCCTTGATCTCCAGCAGGACCTGGCCCGCCCCAGGTTGCGGTGTCGGAATTTCTTTCCAGGTCAGGGCGTCAACGCCCACCGGGTTTTCACAAAGCCAAGCATGCATGGGGAAATCTCCAATCAAATTGCGCGAATGATAGGGCTAACTCGTTTTCAAAAATGTCCCACGCGTGACGGCAGCGTACAGGTGGACAGCCGCCTACAATGAACTTCAACTTTTTTTGACCATGAAGATTCTTATTTGCAATGATGACGGCTATCAGGCGGCGGGTATTGTCGCCCTCTATGAAGCCCTGAGAAGCGTGGCCGATGTCGAGGTGATTGCACCGGAGCAGAACAACAGCGCCAAATCGAACGCCCTGACATTGCATACCCCGCTCTACGTCAACCGCGCCAGCAATGGGTTTCGTTTCATCAACGGAACGCCGGCTGACTGCGTGCATGTTGCGCTGACCGGATTGCTGGGGTACCGCCCCGACCTGGTGCTTTCCGGCATCAACAACGGTGCCAATATGGGGGACGACACGATCTACTCGGGCACCGTGGGAGCCGCGATGGAGGGTTATCTGTTTGGCATACCAGCGATCGCATTTTCGCAAGTGGAGAAAAACTGGTCGCATCTGGAGTCGGCCGCCCGCAAGGCGCGTGATCTGGTGTTGCAGATGTCCCAGCTGAACCTGATTGGCAGCAGTCCGTGGCTGCTCAATGTCAATATCCCAAACTTGCCTTTCAACCAACTGGGTCATGTGAAGCTGTGTCGGCTGGGTCGTCGTCATGCCGCTGAAGCGGTGATCACCCAGACCAATCCACGGGGCGACACCATGTACTGGATTGGTGCGGCGGGTGCCAGCAAGGACGACGCCGACGGCACCGATTTTCACGCAACCACCCAGGGTCACATTTCGATGACGCCCTTGAAGGTGGACTTGACCGACCATGACAGCTTGAGCTATTGGGCTCAGAGCGCTGCCAGACTGGCCGGCCCGGTATGACTGTCGCATGAACAAGCGCCCGACTTTTCCGGTCCGTCTGGATTTTTCAAGTGGCCAAGCCCAGGCCAAACGGCCTGGGTCGAGGCCCACCGGCGCGGCTTTGAACAAGGATGGCAAGCGGGCCGCTGGCGCGCCACCGCAAGGGGTCGGACTGGACTCCGGTGCGGTGCGCATGAACATGGTGCGCAAACTTGCCGGCCAAGGCATCACCGACCCTCTGGTGCTGTCTGCCATGGGCTCCATCGAGCGGCACCGGTTTGTCGACAGTGCCTTGGTCAATCAGGCCTATGAGGATACGAGTCTGCCGATCGGCCTGGGCCAGACCATCTCCAAACCAGGTGTCGTGGCACGCATGGCCGAGCTGTTGCGACACGGCGCTGCCGGCCGCTTGGGGCGGGTGCTGGAAATCGGCACCGGCTGCGGTTATCAGGCCGCGGTGTTGAGTCTGCTGGCAGACGAGGTCTACAGCATCGAACGCCTGCGTGGTTTGCATGAAAAAGCGCGCGACAATTTGCGCCAGTTGCGGCTGGCCAACCTGCATCTGCTGTTTGGTGATGGTACGCTGGGCTACGCCAAGGGCGCCCCTTATGCCGCCATCATCGTGGCCGCTGCCAGTGAGTCCGTGCCGCCGGCCTGGACCGAGCAACTGGCGGTCGGCGGGCGGCTGGTGGCACCGGTCGCCAATGGTCGCGCGGCGGCCGGACAACAGGCCTTGCTGGTGATCGACAAAACGGTCCAGGGTTTGCGGCGAACCGTGCTTGAGGCCGTCCACTTTGTCCCTTTAAAATCGGGGCTCGCATGAAGGGATGTCCTATGTTTGGTTTGAGTGCCCGCTTGGGCTCGGTTTCGGCGCTGCTGGTTGGCGTATTGCTGGCGGGATGCGGCACCAAGGTGCTCAATCGGGCACCGGTTGAAGATCGCGGTGCCGTCTCAGGTAAGCCGGCGCCAGTGGCGATCGAACCGGCGCCAGCGGCGGTCGTCAAGCCGTTGCCTGGATCGGAGAACCAGGGCAAGCCCGGTTATTACACGGTCAGACCGGGCGACACATTGATTCGGATCGCTTTGGATCACGGACAAGGTGCCAGGGACATCGCCCGCTGGAGCGGTGTTGAGAATCCAAACCGTATCGAAGTGGGCCAGGTGTTGCGGGTCGAACCACCGGTCGGCAATGGCGTGGTGGCCAAACCGGTGACCCAGTCCAGCGTCGTGCCTGTCCCCAACGCTGCCGCGCCAGCCAGCTCTGCCAGCAAGCCGGCTGTGGCAGCCGTGGTTCCCGGCGCTGCTGCCGCGCCGTCGGCGGCGGTCGCCAGCGAAGACGAGATTGCCTGGATCTGGCCCACTGCGGGTGCCGTGCTGGCCGGCTTCGACGAGGTGAAAAACAAAGGCCTCGATATTGGCGGTGCCGCCGGTGACCCGGTGCTGGCGGCAGCCGATGGCCGTGTTGTTTACGTCGGCGCTGGTTTGCGCGGCTACGGCAACCTGATCATCCTGAAACACAACAACACCTACCTGACGGCTTATGCCCACAATCAGACCTTGCTGATCAAGGAAGATCAGTCGGTGCGCAAAGGCCAGAAGATTGCCGAAATGGGCAGTAGTGACGCCGACCGTGTGAAGCTGCATTTTGAAGTTCGCCGCCAGGGCAAACCAGTCGATCCGGCCAAATACCTGCCGGCCAGGTGATCGGAACCGGTTCTGAAATGGCACTTTGCGAAGGCTGATTGCGGGCTATCGGGCGATCGGTCGGACTAGCAAGAAAGTTCGGCTGCCGAGGTTCTCAGAAGTTCTGTCAGATCTTGCGCCGGCATCGCTTTGGCAAACAGCCAACCCTGGTAAACCTCGCAACCGTATTGGCGCAAAAAGGCCAGTTGGGCATCCGTTTCCACACCCTCGGCCACCAGAGTCATCTCCAGGCTGTGGGCCAAGGCGATGATGGCCCTGGAAATGGCGACATCACCGGCATCGTGAGGAATTCCGTCCATGAAGCGCTTGTCGATTTTGAGCTTGCTCACCGGCAACGCCTTGAGATAGGCGAGTGAGGAATAGCCAGTACCAAAGTCGTCCAGGGCAACGCGGCAGCCCAGCCCCCACAACAGGGCATTGAGTTGTTCGCGCGCTTGCTCGGGCTGCGTCATGGCCACCGACTCGGTGATTTCAATGTCCAGCCAGTGCGCTTGCGCGCCGGTGCGCTTGAGTGCCGCGCGTACTTTTTCAGGCAGATCGCGCTGGCGGAATTGCTGCACCGAAACATTGATGGCGACACGCAAAGGCGTACCGGCCTGAGTCCAGGCGGCAATTTGCCGGCACGCCGTCTCCAGCACCCAATCCGACAAGGGCAGGATCAGGCCAGTGGCCTCGGCGACCGGAATAAAGCGTGCCGGCGATACATCGCCCAATACCGGATCGTGCCAGCGCAGCAAGGCTTCGGCGCTGACCACAGCGCCTGTTTCGACGTCCACCTGAGGCTGGTAGTGCAACTGTAAATCGCCATTGGCAATGGCTTCCTTCAGGCGGATATGCAGTTGCATGTCCTCGTGCACGCGCCGGTCCATTTCCCCGGAATAGAAGGCATAGGCACCACGTCCGGCCTGTTTCGCCTGGTACATCGCCATGTCGGCATAGCGCAGCAGAGTTTCACTGTCCTGCGCATCGTCCGGGTAGAAAGCCAGACCGATGCTGCCACCCGAATAGACATCCTGGTCTTTCAGGCGATACGAGGCCTGCAGCGACAGCAACAGCTTGGTGGTCACACTCACCACTTCATCCGACTCATTGAGATCGGTCAGCAGAATGGCAAACTCGTCACCGCCCAGGCGGGCCAAGGTGTCGTTTTCGCGCAGGATGCTGCGGATACGGTTGCCCACCTGTACCAGCAAGGCGTCACCGGTGGCATGCCCAAAACTGTCGTTGACGGTTTTGAAATGGTCCAGATCAATAAACAGTACTGCGACGTGCAATCCGGTGCGCCCGGCACGCGCCAGGGCCTGGTTCAGCTGCAGGCGAAACAACCAGCGATTGGGCAAGCCGGTGAGTTCATCGTGGGTGGCCTGGTGTTTCAGCGATTCTTCAAATTTCTTACGCTCGGTCAAATCGCGGATGTAGGCGATGGCATGGCGTGAGCCTTCGTCTTCCCAGTGCCCCAGGGAGATGTCCACCGGCAGCATCCGACCGTCGCGGCGCATCAGTTTCAAATCCATCAAGCCCATGGCACGGGGATGGGGCGTCACGAAGTAACCCCGCATCGACTGCGCGTGGCGCGCGCGCAAGTGCTCGGGCAAAAAGATGTCCACGTTTTGCCCCTCCAACTCGTTCGCGGCGTAGCCGGTGAGCGTTTCCATGGCCGGGTTGGCCATCAAAATGCGCCCGCCGTGGTCAATCCACAAAACGCCGTCGGGCGCCGCATTGAGTACCAGCTTTTCGCGCAGATGCTGCGCCTGAAGGCGCTCCAGCGGGCGATGCAAGGCTTCGTTGAAGGTGGCATGGAATAAATACAGGTAGGCGGCCACCTTGTACAGGTGCCCAATGACATTGGCCTCATCCTGGTCGATCGCCCCCAGCAGCGTGAAAAACAGTTCCGAGACGGCCGACAGAGCCACCGCGAAGCTCAGGGCCATGATGCACTCGTGTACCAACTCCGCGCGGCGACGCCACAATACCCCAAGGGTCGCCAAATTGCCGGCGACGACCAGCCATTCCAGGCCTATCTTCAAGGGGGTCAGGCCCTGCCCCTGGACAAATAGCACTGGTATCCGCTCCGGCCAGCGCAGCCCGATCAAGCCAAGGACAGCGACCCCCGCCAGCATCAGCATCAGGGCGAGACGCTTTTTCAACGGGTTGAGGCTGGCCACAGCGGGCATCAATACGTACGCCAGCAAGGCGCTGGCTGCCAGCAGGCGCGCCGCGAGCCAGAAATAGATCGATTTGGAGGGGCTGTTGGGGCTCAAGGCGTCGGGCATGCCGACATAACTCAGCGTGTGCAGAAAGTCGAGCAGGCCGACGCCAAAAAACGCCACGCCCAGCAGCACCACGGCTCCTTTGCGTACCGAAAACAGGGCGCGGTAGCCGGTGACAAAGACCAGCATTGCCACCAGCACGGCGAACAACTCCACCACACTGTGCCAAAACGCGAAGGTCGCCGGTTCCACCACGATCCGCCAGACTGGGTGCGAAACCCACCACAGCAGAGGTGGGGCCAGTGCCAGCAAGGTCCAGCCGGCGGCGCGTTGATAGGGGTGCGTCTGTTGCTGCTGCATGTGTCCGGTACGCTATTGATGTCGCGGCGAAGAGGGGTGCCGGTTGCCAGTTCCAGCTTGGTGCCCGATATCGGCCGCTCGATGCCCGCCAGCATCAGCGATGCCTGGATTGAGCGTGTCCCGGTCGGATCTGGCGCGCCTGTCAGGCACGATGCTGCCGCACCGGTCGACCTTGACGGCTGGCTTGAGCTTGCTTGTTGTGGCGTCCATTGGCTCCCCTGTAAACGATAGTGCTGGTAGGTCCAGCCAAGTACCAGCACACTGCGGGACTAAGAGGCAATTGAGATGCCCACGTCTGTTTATCGGCAGAATGCCGAAAAACTTTAGGCGAGATCCCGATTTGCTGGCCCCGGTCTTCGTTGATCGCCTTGGCGATCAACGGGACCCTTGAGTGCTGCCGCTGACGCGGCAAACATTTCATTCCCTTGCACCGGACCTGGTGAGCTCAGTACCGACCAGAGGCACAGGGAATTTGCTGTGGCTGCCGTCATAGTCTAAGCGAGCACGGCCCGACCTCGCCGACAATCACACCATGAGCGACGAAATTAATACGACGACGATGCCACCCGACTGGCTCTGGGTTGAATCACTGGACCTGGAAGCGCAAGGCGTTGCACACCGAGCCGACGGCAAGGTGGTGTTCATCGAGGGCGCCTTGCCGTTCGAATGGGTGAGCGCCACGGTGCAGCGCAAAAAGAACAATTGGGAGCGGGGCGTGGTGACGGCGGTGCACCACCAGTCCTCGCAGCGGGTCCAACCCGGTTGCCCCCATTTTGGTTTGCATGAAGGCGCATGTGGCGGTTGCAAGATGCAGCATTTGCATGGGGCGGCGCAAGTGGCGATCAAGCAGCGGGTGCTGGAGGACAACCTGTGGCATTTGGGCAAGGTCAAGGCCGATACCATTTTGCGGCCGATCGAAGGTCCGGCCTGGGGTTACCGCTATCGGGCACGGCTGTCGGTACGTCATGTGCGCAAGAAGGGCGCGGTGTTGGTGGGATTCCATGAGCGCAAAAGCGGCTACGTGGCGGATATGCGGGAATGCGCCGTACTACCGCCCCAGGTGAGCGCTTTGCTGATGCCTTTGCGGGTCCTGATTTCAACCCTGGATGCGATTGAAACCTGTCCCCAGATCGAACTGGCGTGCGGTGACTCGGTGATCGCGCTGGTGCTGCGTCATCTGGAACCCCTGAGCGCTGCCGATCTGACCCGGCTGCGTGCCTTTGCTCAACTTCATGCCGGGGTCCAGTGGTGGTTGCAATCGAAGGGGCCGGAGACCGTGCATCTGCTGGACGAAGGTGGTCTGGAGTTGAGTTACGCGCTGCCCGAGTTCGACATTCATATGCCATTCAAGCCGACTGACTTTACGCAAGTCAACCCGCATATCAACCGGGTTCTGGTGTCACGTGCGTTGCGCTTGCTGGGGGCGGGGAAAGAAGAACGTGTCATCGACTGGTTCTGTGGCCTGGGTAATTTCACCTTGCCCATTGCGACGCAGGCAAGGGAGGTGCTGGGCGTTGAGGGCAGCCAGGTCCTGGTTGCCAGAGCGCACCAGAATTACCTGAAAAATGCCAATTCAACCCCTGGCAGACCAGCGCTGTGTGCGACGCGTTTTGCGGCCAGCAATCTGTTCGAGATGACGCCGGCCTCGTTGATTCAAGAGGGTGTGGCCGACAAATGGCTGGTCGATCCGCCGCGCGAAGGGGCTTTCGCCCTGGTTCTGGCGCTGGCCGATTTGCATCAGCAAACACTGGACCCGGTGAATCATCCGCCGACCGCCGGTGCGCAAGGGTGGAGAGCGCCGAAACGGATTGTCTATGTCAGTTGCAACCCGTCCACACTGGCGCGCGATGCCGGCTTGCTGGTGCAGCGGGCGGGTTATCGCTGCTGCGCCGCTGGCGTGGTGAACATGTTCCCGCATACGGCCCACGTGGAGAGCATGGCGGTGTTTGAGCTGGACGTTTGAAAAGCAAAAAGACCCCGAAGGGTCTTTTCTTGCAACCGCAAACTCGCTTCAGTCGCGCTCGCCGCCAAAGATGCCCAGCAGTGCCAGCAGGCTCTGGAATACATTGATGATGTCCAGGTACAAGGCCAGCGTGGCGCTGATGTAATTGGTTTCACCGCCGTCCACGATCTGCTTCAGGTCATACAGCATGTAGGCGCTGAAAATGCCAATCGACGCCACCGAGATCGCCATCATGCCGGCCGTGGAGCCGACGAACACGTTGATGATGCCACCGATCACCACTGCAATGAGGCCGACAAACAGCCACTTGCCCAGGCCGGAGAGGTCGCGTTTGATCACGCTTGACAGGCTGGCCATGACAAAAAACACACCGGCTGTGCCGCCGAACGCGGTCATGATCAGATCGGGGCCGTTTTTGAAGCCCAGGATGACGGCAATCATGCGCGACAGCATCAAGCCCATGAAGAAAGTGAACCCCAACAGAACCGGTACGCCGGCGGCCGAATTCTTGGTTTTCTCGATGGCGTAGATAAGAGCGAAAGCACCGCCCAAAAACACAATCATCCCGAGGCCACCACCCAATGAGCGGGTGATGCCGGTGGCTACGCCCAACCAGGCACCCAGCACGGTCGGCACCAGACTCAAGGCCAGCAGCCAGTAGGTGTTGCGCAGCACTTTGTTGCGCTCTTCGGCTGACGCTACGTAGCCATAGCCGCGGTCAATTGATTGAATGTTGTCAGTCATGGTCGATTTTCCTTACTCCGTTGAGGTCAGCGCTGGCACACAGCCAACATCCGACGAATGGTTGGGGACAGAGCTGGTTCACTGCGTGTAACTGCGGTCTGTCCCGCAAAGCCTCATTTCGGTCTGCCCGTTGCAGTTAGGGTGGATTCTATGGGAATCAAGCGTCTTTACGAAAATGATTTATGCCGCTTTCCTGTTTTCTTAAGAGGTCTTTCACCCGCCATGCTGCCAAAGCAGCGCCAGACAAGGGGTATGCTTGTTTTTCCTCCCAACAAAGGTTTAGCCATGAAGCAAAAATTCACCCTCGAACTCTCCGATGTCAAAGCAATGGCGGCGGCGGCGGAAGTTGAAGCCCTGAAAAACAACTGGGCAGTGACCGTCGCCATCGTCGACGAAGGTGGACATCTGCTTTGCTTGCGGCGGCTCGATGGTGCGGCCGCGATTTCGGCCCATATTGCACCTGCCAAGGCGCACACGGCGGCGCTGGGTCGGCGCGAAAGCAAGGGCTATGAAGAGATTATCAACGCTGGGCGTACCTCGTTCCTGAGCGTACCTGAAATCAAGGGTCTGCTGGAGGGCGGTGTGCCTATCATGAAAGATGGTCAGTGCCTGGGCGCGGTCGGTGTCAGTGGCGTCAAATCGAGCGAAGATGCCCAGATCGCCCGGGCCGCCATTGCCGCCCTTGGCCTGTGAACGGGTCCGGTCAATAGTTCAGCCGTTCCGGCCTGATTTCCTGCAGGATGGTGGTGGCGATCTCCTCGATCGACTTGGTCGTGGTGGACAGCCAGCGGATGCCCGAGCGGCGCATCATGGCTTCGGCTTCGCTCACCTCCAGGCGGCAGTTTTCCAGTGAAGCGTACCTGGAGTTGGGCCGGCGCTCGTTGCGGATCTCGCTCAAACGTTCAGGCTGGATGGTCAGGCCAAAAAGCTTGTTCTGGTGATGCTTCAGTGCGGCAGGCAAATGGCGGCGTTCGAAGTCTTCCGGAATCAAGGGGTAGTTGGAGGCCTTGAGCCCGTACTGCATCGCCAGATAGAGCGAGGTTGGCGTCTTGCCGCTGCGGCTGACACCGACCAAAATCACATCGGAGGCGGCCAAATCGCGATGCGATTGTCCGTCGTCGTGCGCCAGCGAGAAGTTGATGGCCTCAATGCGCGACTGGTATTCCTTGCTTTTGCTGGCATCGCTGAAGCGGCCGACGCGGTGGCTGGACTTGAGCTGGAGTTCTAGTTCCAGGGGCCGCACGAAGGTGTCGAACATGTCCAGAAGCATGCCTCTACAGTCGTCGGTGATCACTTTGAGCACTTCTTCATTGACCAAGGTCGTGAAGACGATGGGCTTGCTGCCATCCACAATGCCGGCGTGGTTGATTTGGCGGACCGCCTGGTGCGCCTTGTCGACGGTATCGACAAAAGGCAGGCGAACGTGCCGGGACTTGAGTTCAAACTGGGCCAGGATGGCACTGCCAAAGGTTTCCGCGGTAATGCCGGTGCCGTCGGAGACAAAAAATACAGTGCGGTTGGACATGATGGGTAAATCGGTAAGGTTTTTTGGCTTTGACGCGGGCCGCAACAGCGGACTGTGCCTGGCACCAGTTCGCCGCCTACAATGACGGCAATTTACCGAATTTTCCCATGCACTGCTCTGACCGAATACAACAACGACAAATTCAGTTTGCCTGCATGGACGTTGCCGGCGTACCAGAACGCCTGGCTTGGCACGTCGATCCGCTTTTAACTTCTGGAGCTTTCCCATGTCTGCACTTTTCAATCCGACCGCCCTGGTCGTACCGTTTGAGAACCTGAGAATGACCGACGTCGAGTCGGTTGGCGGTAAAAACGCCAGTCTCGGCGAAATGATTTCAAATTTGCCATCGGGCGTCAAGGTACCTACTGGCTTCGCCACGACGGCGCATGCCTACCGCGAATTTCTGGCGTTTGGCGACTTGGTCGGAAGGATCAAAACCCGCCTGAATGCGCTGGACACGGAAGATGTCAGGGCGCTGGCGCAGGCCGGCGCTGAAATCCGCGCCCTGGTCGAGGCGCAACCCTTCCCGCCGGATTTGGAACAGGGCATTCGCCAGGCCTTCGCGGCCCTGAGCGCCGGTAACCCGCAGGCATCCTTTGCGGTGCGTTCCTCGGCCACCGCCGAAGATTTGCCCGATGCCTCGTTTGCCGGGCAGCAGGAAACGTTTTTGAACGTGATCGGCATCGAGGAGGTACTGCACAAGATCCGGGAAGTTTTTGCCTCTCTGTACAACGACCGCGCCATCAGCTACCGCGTGCACAAGGGTTTTGCCCACGAGTATGTGGCGCTGAGTGCCGGGATTCAGCGCATGGTGCGTTCCGACATCGGGGCGGCAGGCGTCATGTTCACCATTGATACCGAGTCGGGCTTTGCGGACGTGGTGTTTATCACTTCCAGCTATGGGCTGGGCGAGACCGTGGTGCAGGGTGCCGTCAATCCTGACGAGTTTTATGTCCACAAGCCGATGCTCAAGGCCGGCAAGCGCGCCCTGATCCGTCGCAGCCTGGGCTCCAAATTGATCCAGATGCAATTTACCAGGCCTGACGAGAAGGCCGCCAGCGGCAAACTGGTTAAAACCACGGATGTTCCAACGGAACTGCGTAACCGCTATTCGTTGACCGACGCGGAGGTCGAGAAACTAGCCCATTACGCTTTGGTGATCGAGCAGCACTATGGCCGTCCGATGGACATCGAGTGGGGCAAGGACGGGCTCGACGGTGAGCTCTACATCCTGCAAGCGCGGCCGGAAACGGTGAAGAGTCAAACGGCTGGTAAGGCTGAATATCGCTACAAGCTCAAGGGCAAGGGAGTCGTGATCGCCGAGGGTCGGGCCATCGGTCAGAAGATTGGCACCGGCCCGGTGCGCATCGTGCACAGCATCAGCGAGATGGACAAGGTGCAGGCCGGCGATATCCTGGTGACCGACATGACGGATCCCAATTGGGAACCCGTGATGAAACGCGCCGCCGCCATCGTGACCAACCGCGGTGGGCGCACCTGCCATGCGGCCATCATTGCGCGCGAGCTGGGAATCCCGGCCGTGGTGGGTTGCGGCGACGCGACCGAAGTACTCAAGGACGGCACGCTGGTGACTGTCAGTTGTGCCGAAGGCGATACCGGTTTCATTTATGACGGCTTGCTGGAAACCGAGGTCAGCGAAGTTCAGCGTGGTGCCATGCCCGAGATTGCGGTCAAGATCATGATGAATGTCGGCAATCCGCAACTGGCCTTCGACTTCTGCCAGTTGCCCAATGAAGGCGTCGGCCTGGCCCGTCTCGAGTTCATTATCAACAACAACATCGGCGTCCATCCGAAGGCCATTCTGGACTATCCCAACATCGAGGCGGATCTGAAGAAAGCGGTTGAATCGGTGGCGCGTGGGCACGCCTCGCCGCGCGCCTTCTACGTCGATCGGGTGGCCGAGGGTGTGGCCACGATAGGCGCCGCTTTTTGGCCGAAACCGGTCATCGTTCGCCTTTCCGACTTCAAGAGCAATGAATACCGCAAGCTGATTGGCGGCAGCCGTTACGAGCCGGAGGAAGAGAATCCGATGCTCGGTTTCCGTGGTGCCGCACGCTATATCAGCGCCGATTTCGGCGAGGCGTTCGCGATGGAGTGCGAAGCCCTGAAACGGGTTCGCCAGGACATGGGTTTGAGCAACGTTCAGGTCATGGTGCCCTTTGTGCGGACCGTCGGGCAAGCCAAAAGAGTGACCGAGTTGATGGCCACGCATGGCCTCAAACGCGGTGAGAACGGACTGAAGATCATCATGATGTGCGAAATTCCCAGCAACGCCATCCTGGCCAACGAGTTCCTGCAGTACTTCGACGGTTTTTCGATTGGTTCCAACGACCTGACGCAACTCACCCTGGGACTCGACCGGGATTCCGGTCTGGAACTGCTGGCCGCTGACTTCGATGAGCGCGACCCGGCTGTTACGGCACTGATCAGCCTTGCCATTGCGGCTTGCAAGGCTCAAGGCAAATACATCGGCATTTGCGGCCAAGGCCCCAGCGATCACCCGGATTTTGCCGAATGGTTGGCGCAGCAAGGCATTTCGTCGATTTCCCTGAATCCGGACTCCGTGATCGGTACTTGGCAGAAACTGGCCGGGTAGCGAAATGGCGGGCGGTTTTCGTTTGCACGCCTGGTTGCTGGCGATCTGGTTTGCCGCTTCCTTCGGGGTCGTGTTCTTCGCCCGTGACCTGCAGATCATTGTCAATGGCTGGCCGCTGGGCTACTGGTTTGCCGCGCAGGGCAGTGTGTTCATTTTTATCGCCATCGTTGCGGTCTTTGCCTGGCTTGCCAACCGGCGCGAGGGCGAGATTGCGGGCGGCGCCGCCGCCTACACCGCCTACAAGCGCCGGCTGCACCGTAAATTCGCCAGTTACGTCCTGTCTTTGTTGCTGTTCCTGCTGGCCCTCGCCCTGGCCGAGAGTTGGGGTCTGAAAAAGACCTGGGTGGGGGCCATTTTTCTGTTCGCCACGATTGGCTTGTACGCGGTGATCGGAATCTATAACCGCACTTCGGATGCCGCCGAGTACTACGTTGCCGGACGCAGCATTCCGGCGGTCTACAACGGCATGGCGACGGCCGCGGACTGGATGAGTGCGGCCTCGTTCATCAGCATGGCGGGCGGGCTTTATCTGCAGGGTTTTTCCGGCACACCATCGCAGCCGGGAGGGCTCGCTTATGTACTGGGCTGGACCGGCGGCTTCTGTCTGGTCGCGTTGTTGGTGGCACCCTATCTGAGAAAGCTGAACCTGTATACCGTGCCCGATTATTTTGGGCTGCGTTTTGGCGGCCGCTGGCCGCGCCGGATTGCGGCTTTTTCCGCTGTACTGTGTTCCTTTACTTATGTAGTGGCGCAGATCTACGGCGTCGGATTGATTACCTCGCGTTTGACCGGTGTTCAGTTTGAAATTGGCATCCTGCTGGGCTTGGGCGGTGTTCTGGTGTGCTCCTTTTTAGGGGGCATGAGGGCCGTGACCTGGACCCAGGTGACCCAGTATGTGGTGTTGATACTGGCTTTCCTGATCCCGGTTTCGTGGCTCGCCTACAAGCAGCTTGGTAACCCCCTGGCGCCTTTTGTGTATGGTCGGCAGTTGCAGAAAATTACGGCACTCGAACAGCAACTGGTGACGTCGCCGGCGGAGCTACAGGTGATTCATGAATACGCGCGGCGCGCGCACGACTATGAGTTGAAATTGCAGAATGTGGAGGCATCACTAGAGGGTGAACGCAAGGCCATGCGGGAGAAAATTCGTTCCCTGAACGAACAACACGCGGATGAATCGACCATTGTTTCCGCACGACGTGAGCTTGCGACGTTGCCGCGGGATGTCAACTCGGCCCGTGAGCGTTGGACGCACGCCATGCATGAAAACCTGGATCGGGCCAAGCCTTTGGGCGGCATGCCGCGGCATGTCAAGCCCTTTGCCGGTGAAACCCAGGGCAGCGTTGAAGACCAACAGGAATTTGACCTTTCCCGTCGTAACTTTCTGGCCTTGATGTTCTGCCTGATGGTGGGTACCGCTGGTTTGCCGCACCTGCTGACCCGCTTTTACACCACTCGGACCGTGGCGGAGGCGCGAACCTCGGTCGCCTGGTCACTGTTTTTTATTGCGCTGCTGTACCTGGCGGCGCCCGCTTTGGCGGTGCTGGTGAAATTCGAAATCATGAGTCACCTGGTGGGGCAGGATTTTGATTCCCTGCCGGTCTGGATCGCCCAGTGGGCCAAGGTCGACCCGACGCTGATTTCGGTCAGTGATGTCAATGGTGACCACATTCTCCAGTTCTCCGAACTCAAGCTGGGTGCCGACATCGTGATGCTGGCGACGCCTGAGCTAGGTGGCATGCCTTACGTGGTGTCGGGTCTGGTGGCCGCGGGCGGACTGGCGGCCGCGCTGTCCACGGCAGATGGGCTGTTGTTGACGATTGGCAGCGCGTTGGCGCACGACTCCTTCTTTGGCGGCGAGACCGATCAGGCCGGCGCCGTGCGCAGGGTGATGTTGTCGAAATTTGCCTTGCTGGTGGTGGCCCTGATAGCCGCCTACGCTGCAGCGCAACGTCCGGCTGACATTCTCTACCTGGTGTCGGCTTCGTTTTCCCTGGCCGGGGCGGCCTTTGTGCCGGTGATGGTGCTGGGAATATTTTGGGGCAGAACCACGGCCAGGGCAGCCGTTGGGGGAATGGCTGCCGGCCTGGGCTTGACGATCTACTACATGGCTATCAATGTCGCTTCCGTCAGATCGGCTTTGGGCTTGACCGGCAGCGGGCTGTGGTTTGGCATTCAGCCGGTTTCCGCCGGTGTGTTTGGCGTATTGGCAGGGGCCGTGGTGACTGTGTTGCTCAGCCTTCTGTCGCGTCCCTCATCCTTGCCGGTGCTCAACGATCGCCAGGCTCGCCCAACTGGCATATAATCACCGGTTCACCTTGCCACACCTCACTAAGACGCCGAGGGTGGCTTTTTCTGCCCAATGGGGCTATCCATAAGGAGTATCAATGCGTCATTACGAAATCATTCTCATGATTCACCCGGATCAGAGCGAGCAGGTTCCTGCCATGCTGGAGCGTTACAAGGGCATGATCACTGCCGGCGGTGGCAAAGTGCACCGTGTCGAGGACTGGGGCCGTCGCCAATTGGTCTACATGATCAACAAGCTTGCCAAAGCCCACTACCTGTGCGTCAACATCGAAGCCGATCAGGCCGTGATGGTGGAACTCGAGCACGCCTTCAAGTTCAATGATGCGGTGTTGCGTCATCTGACGGTGTTGAAGAAGAAAGCCGACACTGGTCCTTCTTCAATGATGAAGACGGTCGAGCGGGAAGACGCCCGCAGGACGCAACAGGCCGAGTACCAGGCTTAACGGCATTGCCTGCCAACGAGGAGCGTGAAGCACGTTGCCAACCAGCTTGTCCTGACGGCCTGTGTCGCTGAGCTAGATGCCCCGCGCTACACGCCAGCCGGATTGCCGGCACTGAATCTGAAACTTGAGCATGCCTCGGAGATTGAGGAAGCAGGGCAGACAAGACAGGTCAAGGCGACAGTGAAAGCGGTGGCTTTTGGTGCGCTGGCCGAGCGGCTTGCGAAACAGGCCATAGGCAGCAGCTGGAGCTTCAAGGGTTTTCTGGCAACACCTCGCAACGGCAAGAATGTTGTATTTCATGTTCAAGAATTTCAGCAAGATTAACCCATTCGCAATAATTTAAGGAGTCCATCATGGCCGGACCAAAACGTTTCAATAACAAGGACAAGCGCCCCAAGCGCCCAGCCCAGAACCTGCTGTTCAAGCGCAAGCGCTTTTGCCGCTTTACGGTGACGGGGGTTGAAGAAATCGACTACAAGGACATTGACACCTTGCGCGATTTCATTGCCGAAAATGGCAAGATCATTCCGGCGCGCCTGACCGGTACCCGCGCCATTTTCCAGCGCCAGCTCAACACCGCTATCAAGCGCGCGCGGTTCCTCGCGATGCTGCCGTACAGCGATCAGCACAAGATCTAAGGAACACGACCATGCAAATCATTCTGCTCGACAAGGTCGTGAACCTTGGCAATCTCGGCGAGATCGTGCGCGTTAAAGACGGTTATGCCCGCAACTTCCTGATTCCTTCCGGCCGCGCCCGGCGCGCCACGGAGTCGGCGAAACAACAGTTCGAAGCCAAGCGTGCCGAACTCGAAAAAGCCGCTGCCGCCAAGTTGGCTGAAGCTCAGGCACTGGGTGAAAAACTGGCCGGTACCACGGTCAAGTTGACCCAGAAGGCCGGCGTTGACGGTCGCCTGTTCGGTTCGGTCACCAATGCTGACATTGCGGAAGAACTGACCAAGAACGGCTATCAGGTGGTGAAAGCTCAGATTCGCATGCCTCTGGGTCCGATCAAGATGGTTGGCGACAGCACCGTCAGTGTGGCATTGCACACGGATGTGGTGGTCGACATCACGGTCTCGGTGTACGGCGAAACGGTTTAGGCCTTCGCGCCTCGCTTGGAAGCCGCCGGGGTTGGCAAACCGCGGCGGCTTTTCTTTTCTCGGGCTTGCCATTGGCCAGCCATTTCACAGCTTGTCCACAGCTTATAACGGGCTTTTGCCCAGCATCCCACTCGACGCCAAACTTGGGCTGGCGTAGTATCCAAGGCTTAAAGGAAACCCGATGTCCGCTGTACTTTCTGCCGTCCCCGACGACTACGGTCAAGACCGGCAAGTCGCGCAATTGCGCATACCGCCGCACTCCATCGAAGCCGAGTCCAGCGTGCTGGGTGGCCTGCTGCTGGACAACGCGGCCTGGGACCGCGTCAGCGACCTGCTGAGCGAGGGTGATTTCTACCGTTTTGAACACCGTATGGTTTTCGGCGCGATTGGCGCCCTGATCAACTTATCCAAGCCGGCCGATGTCATCACGGTGTTTGAACAACTGCTGAGCCAGGGCAAGGCCGAGGAAATCGGCGGTCTGGCCTACCTCAACGCCTTGGCCCAGTTTGTGCCCAGCGCCGGCAATATCCGGCGCTACGCCGAGATCGTGCGGGACCGCGCCATCCTGCGCAAGCTGGTCAGTGCCAGCGACGAGATTGCCACCAACGCCTTTAACCCGAAGGGGCGGCCGGTCGCCTCCATCCTGGACGAAGCAGAGCAGAAAATCTTCAACATCGGTGAAGAGGGGGCGCGCACCAAACAGGGGTTTCAGACCATGGATTCGCTGGTGGTGGCGCTGCTGGACCGGGTCCAGGAGATGGCCGACAACCCGAACGATGTGACCGGTGTGCCGACCGGTTTTTATGACCTGGATCGCCTGACTGCCGGCTTCCAGGCGGGCGACCTGATCGTGTTGGCGGCCCGTCCCTCCATGGGCAAGACCGCGTTGGCCATCAATATTGCCGAGCACGTGGCGCTGAACGAGGGTTTGCCGGTGGCCGTGTTCTCGATGGAAATGGGCGCCGCGCAACTGGCGGTGCGTATTGTTGGCTCCATTGGCCGCATCGATCAGAGTCATTTGCGTACCGGCAAATTGACCGACGAAGAGTGGCCGCGTTTGTCCGAAGCCATCGAGAAATTGCGCACCATCTCCCTGCACATCGATGAAAGCGCCGGTTTGACCGTCGGCGAACTGCGTGCCAACGCCCGGCGGCTGGCGCGCCAGTGCGGCAAGCTGGGGCTGATCGTGGTCGACTATCTGCAACTCATGAGTGGATCTTCCGGCGATGGCGAGAACCGGGCCACCGAACTGGGCGAGATTTCACGCGGCCTGAAAATGCTGGCCAAAGAATTGCAGTGCCCGGTGATCGCTTTGTCACAACTGAATCGAAGTGTCGAAACGCGGCCCGACAAGCGTCCCATGATGAGCGATCTGCGCGAGTCCGGGGCGATCGAGCAGGACGCCGACATCATCATGTTCATCTACCGCGACGAGTACTACACCAAGGATGCCTGCAAGGAGCCGGGTGTGGCGGAGGTCCTGATCGCCAAGCAGCGTAACGGCCCGACCGGGGTGGTGAAGCTGGCGTTCCTGAAACCGATTACCAAGTTCGAGTCCCTGGCCAGTGGCGGCGGTGGGGACTTCTGATGTCTTGCGGGACAGACCGCCGGCCGAGCCGGCTATAAAACTTCGCTGGCAAAATCGGCCAGCCGGGAACGTTCGCCACGTGCCAGCGTGATGTGGCCACCGTGCTGCCAGCCTTTGAATTTGTCAACCGCAAAGGTCAAACCGGAAGAGCCCTCGGTCAAGTACGGGGTGTCGATTTGGGCCAGGTTTCCCATGCAGATGATCTTGGTGCCCGGACCGGCGCGCGTGATCAGGGTCTTCATCTGCTTGGGTGTGAGATTCTGCGCTTCGTCGATGATGACGTATTTGTTCATGAAGGTGCGCCCGCGCATGAAATTCATGCTCTTGATCTTGATCCGGCTGCGTATCAGTTCACTGGTGGCGGCGCGACCCCATTCGCCGGCACTGGTATCGGTTTTGCCCAGCACTTCGAGGTTGTCGTCCAGGGCGCCCATCCACGGGCCCATCTTTTCTTCCTCGGTGCCGGGCAGAAAACCGATGTCCTCGCCAACGCTGACCGTGGCCCGCGTGACGATGATTTCGCTGTAGCGTCTATCGTCCAGCACCTGGGTCAGACCGGAGGCCAGCGCCATCAGGGTTTTGCCGGTGCCGGCGGTGCCGGTCAAGGTGACAAAGTCAACCTCCGGGTCCATCAGCAGGTTCATGGCAAAATTCTGCTCGCGATTGCGCGTCGTGATGCCCCAAACCGAGTTCTTCAGATGGGTGTAATCCTTGAGGGTCTTGAAGACCGCCGTCTTGCCACGAATTTCGGTCACACGGGCATACAGGCTGGGTTCCCCGGGGGCCTCGAAGTAGACGAACTGATTGATCAACAAATTGGGAACGATGGGGCCGGTGATGCGGTAGAAAGTGTGCACGCTTTGCTGCCAACTCTCCACCGTCTTGCCGTGGGTAGTCCAGAAATTGGCCGGCAACGCCAGCGCGCCCGAGTACAACAAGTCACCGTCTTCGAGTGTTTTGTCATTCTGGTAATCGTCGGTGGCCAAACCCAGTGCGCGAGCCTTGACGCGCATGTTGATGTCCTTCGACACCAACACCACTTCCTGGCCGGTGCGTTGCAGTCGCAGTGCTTCCACCACGCCCAGAATCTGATTGTCCGCCTTGCCCTGGGGCAAGCTGGTGGGCAATGTGTAGTTCAGCAACTGGGTCTGAAAAAACAGCTTGCCGCCCGCTTCCCGGTGGCCAGTGGCGTCCAGTGCCAGACCGCTGCCGATGTCCGAGCCTTGATGCCCGGCCAGGGCGTCCAGGGTACGACTGGTCTGGCGTGCATTGCGGGCGACTTCGGTCATTCCCTTCTTGTGCGCATCAAGCTCTTCCAGAACGATCATGGGAAGAAAAATGTCATGTTCCTCGAAGCGAAACAAGCACATCGGGTCATGCAGCAGGACGTTGGTGTCAAGCACGAACAGTTTGCGCGGGCTGGTGAGTTTCGTCTTCTTTTTGGATCTGGCTTTCGCCGGCGCTTCGATTCCGGCATGGCTCGGGTCGACGGCGCTGTCCGGTCGGCCTGCATGGGTGCGGCCCTCGGGGCTGTCCAGATCGACTGGCGCGACCGCTGGCGCAGCACGCTCGATGCGCCGCGGCGTCTCGCGTGCCAAGGCCATTTCGGCAGCGGGCTGCCCAGTTACGGGCGACTCGGTCTTGCGGGCTTTGGCGTGGATTTTTGCCGGTACATCGTAATCCTGCTCAGATAGCAGGGCGGCACGTTTGGTGGGAGCGGCGGGTAATGGCATCGGTCTGCGTCAGACCAGTGCGGCAGTCTTTTTCAGGTCTTTGACGGCTTTGAGAACGTCGTCCACATGACCCGGCACCTTGAGCCCGCGCCACTCTTCCTTCAGGGTGCCATCAGGGCCGATCAGGAAAGTGCTGCGCTCAATGCCCTTGACCTTTTTTCCGTACATGATCTTGTTCTTGACGACGCCGAACATGTGGCACATTTTTTCCTCGGTGTCGGCAATCAATTCAAAGGGGAGTTCCAGCTTGGCCTTGAATTCGTCATGCGATTTCATGTTGTCCCGCGAGACCCCAAACACGGTGGCGCCGGCCTTCACAAAGTCCCGGTACTTGTCGCGGAATTGCATCGCCTCGGTGGTGCAGCCTGGTGTGTTGTCCTTCGGGTAGAAGTACAGAATGACGGTTTTTCCGAGGTGGGAGGTGTTGGAGACTTTGATGCCACTGGTGGCATTCGATTCAAACTCAGGGATCGGTTTATTGACAACAATTGCCATGGTTCTTAAATCTCGTGTGACGAGGACGCGTCGTTCTCTCAAGTCGAGGGGCACTATCCTGCGACATTGTTGTGGCGCCTCCGACTGCAAGCCGTGATTTTACCTCGAAAACGGTTCACGGCCCCATTGGCCGGCGCCAGTGTTATCCCTAGCAACCTATCGGGCTTGGCAGGCGGGATGCGTTGGAGTCAAACGGGGATGGATGCTAGGCAACTTCAAGCAACAGTGCAACCACGACCGTGCGTCCCTCTGCGGCGAGAATGTTGTAAGTGCGGCAAGCGGCCGGGGTGTCCATGGTTTCGATGCCGGTCTGTTTGTCAATCAGGGGCTTGATCCAGGCGGCCTCAGGAAACCGGAGCCGGTCACCACTGCCAAAGATAATCAGTTCCGCATCCAGCGCCGCGAGTTGTGCAAAGTGGGCCGCGCTCAGGTCTTCAAAGCGATTGCATTCCCAGAAAAAACGTTCGCCACGCGAGCCGAGAATCACACTGCGGGTAATTTTTTCGCTACCGACGCCAATCCAGCCGGGACCATAGCCGCGAATGGACTGCACGCTGATGATGTCGGGTTGAAGCTTCATGTGGCAAAAGGTCGAGTCTGGATGTTGCGCTGCGGAAATGTGGTCAAATTATAGGTTTCGCCTCACGTCACCCATGTCCGGAGGGACTTTGAAGACCATTCGAAAATCGACCAAGCTTGCCAACGTCTGCTATGACATTCGCGGCCCCATCATGGACGCGGCACATCAAATGGAAGAAGAGGGGCACAAGATCATCAAGCTCAACATCGGCAACCTGGCGGTGTTTGGCTTTGATGCACCCGAGGAAATTCAGCAGGACATGATACGCAACCTGCCCAACTCGGCCGGCTACTCCGACAGCAAGGGCATTTTTGCGGCGCGCAAGGCCGTCATGCACTACACCCAGCAGCAGGGTATCAAGGGTGTCACGCTGGACGATATTTACCTGGGCAACGGTGCCAGCGAGCTGATTGTGATGGCGACCAACGCGTTGCTGGACAACGGCGACGAGTTGTTGCTGCCGTCGCCCGACTATCCGTTGTGGACCGCCGCCGCCAGCCTCTCGGGCGGCACGCCGGTGCACTATCTGTGCGACGAAAGCAAGGGCTGGATGCCCGACCTGAACGACATTCGCGCCAAGATCACGCCGCGTACCAAGGGCATTGTGGTGATCAACCCGAACAACCCGACCGGCGCCCTGTATTCCGATCAACTGCTGCAAGCCATTGTGCAGATTGCGCGCGAGCATGGGCTGGTGATCTTTGCCGATGAGGTCTACGACAAGGTGCTCTACGACGACGCCCGTCACACCGCCATCGGCAGTCTGTCCGATGATGTGCTGACGCTCACCTTCAACTCGCTGTCCAAGAGTTACCGCTCCTGCGGTTACCGCGCCGGCTGGATGGTGGTGTCGGGCGACAAGAAGTCGGCCAGGGATTACATCGAGGGCCTCAACATGCTCTCCAACATGCGCCTGTGTGCCAACGTGCCGGGTCAGTGGGCGATCCAGACCGCCCTGGGAGGCTATCAGAGCATCAACGATCTGGTGGGTGAAGGCGGTCGCTTGCGCCGGCAACGCGACCTGGCTTACGAGTTGATCACCGCCATTCCGGGGGTCACCTGTGTCAAGCCGACGGCCGCGCTGTACATGTTTCCGCGGCTCGACCCAACCGTCTATCCGATCACCGATGACCAGCAGTTTTTTCTCGAACTGCTGCAGGAAACCCGCGTCATGCTGGTCCAGGGCAGCGGCTTCAACTGGCCGGCGCCGGATCATTTCCGGATTGTGTTTTTACCGCACGAAGACGACTTGCGGGAGGCCATTGGCCGGGTTGCCAAATTTCTTGAAAACTACCGCAAGCGGCATAGCAACTGATTCACCCATCTGCCTGATGGCGGCCGTTGCCTGTGGCACGGACGCGGCAGGCCAACTTAACAGCAAGACTTTATGAAACCGATTCAAGTAGGCCTTCTTGGCATAGGCGTTGTGGGCTCCGGAACGTTCAACGTGCTGCGGCGTAATCAGGAAGAAATCAAGCGCCGTGCCGGCCGTGGCATTGAAATCACCATGGTCGCCGATCTTGACGTGGCACGGGCGCAAGCCCAGGTCGGTGAGGGCGTCTGGGTGGTGGACGATGCCAGAAAAGTCATTGCCAATCCGGACATCGACATCGTCATCGAACTGATTGGCGGCTACGGTATCGCCAGGACGCTGGTGCTGGAGGCAATTGCCGCCGGCAAGCACGTGGTGACCGCCAACAAGGCCTTGCTGGCGGTGCACGGCACCGAGATTTTTGCCGCGGCCTCCGCCAAGGGCGTGATGGTGGCGTTCGAGGCGGCGGTGGCCGGTGGCATCCCCATCATCAAGGCGCTGCGGGAAGGCCTGACGGCGAACCGCATCCAGTGGATCGCCGGCATCATCAACGGCACCACCAACTTCATACTGTCCGAGATGCGCGACAAGGGACTGGACTTTGACGTGGTGTTGAAAGAGGCCCAGCGTCTGGGCTACGCCGAAGCCGATCCGACCTTCGACATCGAGGGCGTGGACGCGGCGCACAAGGCCACCATCATGTGCGCCATCGCGTTCGGTATTCCGGTGCAGTTCGACAAAGCCTATGTCGAAGGCATCACCAAACTCGGTGCCATTGACATCAAATACGCCGAGCAACTGGGCTACCGCATCAAGCTGCTGGGCATCACCAAGCGCACCGACAAAGGCATAGAGCTGCGTGTGCACCCCAGCCTGGTGCCAGCCAAGCGCCTGATCGCCAACGTCGAAGGCGCCATGAACGCCGTCATGGTGCAGGGCGATGCGGTCGGTACCACCTTGTACTACGGCAAGGGCGCCGGCTCCGAGCCGACCGCCAGCGCCGTCATCGCCGATCTGGTGGACATTACGCGCCTGCACACCGCCGATCCGCTGAATCGGGTGCCGCACCTGGCGTTCCAGCCCAATGCCATGAGCGACCTGCGCGTGCTGCCCATGAGCGAGGTCGTGACCAGCTACTACCTGCGTTTGCGCGTCGCCGATCAGGCCGGTGTCTTGGCCAAGGTGACAGGTATCCTGGCGTCCCTGAATATCAGCATCGACGCCATGCTGCAACGTGAGGCCGACGAAGTGGGCGGCGAGAGCCGAGCCGCCGGCGAAGCGCAAGTGGCGCAGACCGATCTCATCATTCTCACGCACGACTGCGTCGAGGCCGAAATGAACGCCGCCCTGGCGCAGATGCAGGCGCTGCCCACCGTGTTGGCGCCCATCACCCGCATTCGCAAGGAAGAACTGGCCTGATGAAGTACCTTTCGACCCGCGCCAGCGCCAGTGATCCGAGCGCGCGCAAACGGTTTTGCGAAATCCTGCTGGAAGGCCTGGCGCCCGATGGCGGCTTGTACCTGCCCGAAAGCTACCCGCAAGTGGACCCGGCCACGCTGGCGCGCTGGCGCCAGGTGTACCAGGAGCAGGGCTACGGCGAACTGGCGTTTGAGGTGCTGTCGCTCTACATCGACGACATTCCGGCGCCGGACCTGCGCGCCCTGTGCCAAAAGACCTACACCGAGGCCGTGTTTGGTACGCCGGCCATCGTGCCGCTGAAGAAGTTGCAGCCGGTCGCCGCCGGGTCGGTGCCGGTACCGCTTTACCTCGAAGCCCTCTCCAACGGGCCGACGCTGGCCTTCAAGGACATGGCGATGCAGTTGCTGGGCAACCTGTTCGAGTACGAGCTGGCGCGCCGTGGTGAACAGCTCAACATCCTGGGCGCCACCTCTGGTGATACCGGCAGCGCCGCCGAATACGCCATGCGCGGCAAAAAAGGCGTGCGCGTTTTCATGACCAGCCCGCTGGGCCGGATGAGCCCGTTTCAGCAGGCGCAGATGTTCAGCCTGCAAGACGACAATATTCACAACATCGCGGTGGAGGGTGTTTTCGACGACTGCCAGGACATGGTCAAAGCCGTTTCCAACGACCTCGAGTTCAAGCGTAAATACAAGATCGGCACCGTCAATTCCATCAACTGGGCGCGCTTGCTGGCGCAGGTTGTCTACTACTTTGCCGGGTATTTTCAAGCCACCGATTCGAATTCCGAACGGGTCAATTTCACCGTACCTTCAGGCAACTTCGGCAATGTCTGCGCCGGCCATGTGGCGCGCATGATGGGGCTGCCGATTGCGCAACTGGTGGTGGCGACCAATGAGAACGACGTGCTGGACGAGTTCTTCCGCACCGGCGTCTACCGCGTGCGTGGCAGTGCCGACACTTTTGAGACTTCCAGCCCGTCGATGGACATCTCCAAGGCCAGCAACTTCGAGCGCTTCGTGTTCGATCTGCTGGGGCGCGACGGAGCGCGGGTGAAGGCGCTGTTTGGCGAGGCCCTGGCCAGCAGCGGGCGCTTCGATCTGAGCCGTGACCCGGCCTTCGGGCAGGCCGCCGCGCGCTATGGTTTTGCCAGCGGCAAGAGCAGCCACGCCGACCGCCTGGCCACCATCCGGGATACTTTCGAGCGCTTTGGCGTCATGATAGACACCCATACCGCGGACGCCCTGAAGGTGGCGCGCGAGCACCTCCAGCCAGGCGTACCGATGATCGTGCTGGAGACTGCCTTGCCGATCAAGTTTGCCGCCACCATCGTCGAGGCCTTGGGGCGTGAGCCGGATCGTCCGGCCCAATTCGAAGGTATCGAAGCGCTGCCGAAACGGGTCACGCGCATGGCCGCCGATGTGGCTGCGGTCAAAGCCTATATTGCGCGGCATTGTTCATGAAGGTGGTCGGCTTCGCGGGCTATTCGGGTTCCGGCAAGACGACGCTGGTGGAGCGGCTGATTCCGGCCTTTCGACTGCGGGGTTTGCGCGTGTCGGTGGTCAAGCATGCCCATCACCAGTTTGATATTGACCATGTCGGCAAAGACACTTACCGGCATCGCGCAGCCGGCGCCTTCGAAGTGGTGGTGGCGTCGGATCAACGGCTAGCCTTGATGCGCGAATTCGAGCAAAAAGTGCAGCTCACGGTGCACCAGTTGATTGCCGAGCTTTACGAGGGTGTCGATTGGGTGTTGGTGGAGGGGTTCAAAGACTCCGATTTGCTGAAAATCGAGGTCTGGCGCTCGCTCTCCAACAAACCGGCGCGTTATCTGGACGATGACTTCATCGTCGCCATCGCCACCGATTCGCCGACGCAACTGCCGCATGCGACGCAACGCCCGGTGCTGGACCTGAATGATGTGGATGCGGTGGCGGGCTGGTTGATTGCCAACGCGGACCGGTTTGAATACCGGGCGGAGATTTTTGCATGAGCGCCGCGCCGGGCCGTCCCCAAGCAAGCTCGCACCGCAGTGCGCAGCACGAAGGTACTCCAGTGAGCGCGCCGCGCGTCCCCTTAAGGCCGCTGGAACAGGCGCTGGCCGAACTGCTGGGCTTTGCGGTGGCGCTGGACGGGGTTGAGTCGGTTTCCACCTTCGACGCCGATGGCCGGGTGCTGGCGCAGGATCTGCTGTCGGCCTTGCAGGTGCCGCCGCAGGACAACAGTTCGATGGACGGTTACGCCGTGCGCTGCGCCGATCTGTCGCCGGCGCAGAACCTGCTGTCGGTGACGCAACGCATTGCGGCCGGCGCCTTCGGCACGGCGCTGGCGCCCCTGAGCGCGGCCCGGATTTTTACCGGCGCCCCGATTCCCGCCGGTGCCGATGCGGTGGTGATGCAGGAAGACTGCGATGTGGTCGAGGGTGCCGGCGTGCGCATCAAAACCCTGCCGCTGCCGGGTCAGTGGATTCGCCGTGCCGGGGAGGACATCGGGCGCGGCGCCGTGGTGCTGCAAAAAGGAGCGCGCCTGACGCCCGCCGCGCTGGGGCTGGCGGCCAGCATTGGCATGGATGTGCTGCCGGTGGCACGGCGCCCGCGGGTGGCCTTGTTTTCGACCGGCGACGAACTGGTGATGCCGGGCCAGGTTGCGCCCGACGCCATGAAACCGGGCAGCATTTACAACTCGAACCGTTTCTTTTTGCGCACCCTGCTGTCGCGGCTCGGCTGCCAGGTGAGCGATCTGGGCATCGTGCCGGACCGGCTGGACGCCACCGTGCAAGCGCTGCACAGCGCGGCGCAAGGCCATGATCTGATTTTGACCAGCGGCGGTGTCTCGGTCGGCGAGGAAGACCATGTCAAGCCCGCCGTGCAGGCGTTGGGCGCGCTGGACCTGTGGCAGATTGCCATCAAGCCGGGCAAGCCTTTTGCCTACGGTCGGGTGCAGAACGCCCACTTCATCGGGCTGCCGGGCAATCCGGTGTCGAGCTTCGTCACTTTCCTGTTGCTGGTGCGACCGTTCCTGCTCAAGTTGCAAGGTGTTACTCAACTGGCGCCTGAAGCGATAACCTTGCCGGCCCATTTCAACTGGGCCAGAGCCGACCGGCGGCGTGAATTTCTGCGCGTGCGACGCAACCCGGCCGGCGCTCTGGATCTGTTTGCCAACCAGAGCTCGGGTGTGTTGACTTCCGCCGTCTGGGCTGACGGCCTGCTGGACAACCCGCCCGGCCAGACCATTGCACATGGCGACCTGGTTCGCTTTATTCCTTTTTCCGAGGTGCTGGGATGAACATCACAGTGAAGTATTTCGCCTCCATCCGCGAGGCCGTTGGCGTTTCCAGCGAATCGCTGCTCACCGCGGCCGCCACGCTGGCGGCGCTGCGCGACGAACTGCTGGCCCGAGGCGGCGTTTGGGCCGAATCACTGGCGCGGGGCCGGGCCGTGCGCATGGCACTCAACCAGGTGATGAGCGATGAGTCGGCAACGCTGGTTGACGGCGCCGAAGTGGCCTTCTTCCCGCCGGTAACGGGCGGCTAAGCCGTCTCAGTCCTGCGCCGCAATGGCGTCGTGCAACTGAATCAGTCGCTGCGTCGGTCCCGCTGTGGCCGCCGTCATGGGGGCGCGTAATTCGTTGTGGATCAAGCCCTGGTGCGCCAGCAGCGCCTTTAGCGGACCCGGATTCGGTTCACCGAACAGCGCCGCTATCAGGGGCAATAGCGGCCGCCATTGGGCTCTGGCCCGCACCAACTCGCCCTCCCGCAGCGCCTGTAGCACGCGCACGAAACGCTCGGTATGCAGATGGGCGCTGGCGGCAATGGCGCCGCTGCCGCCCAGCGCCACGGTGCTGAAAATCTGCGCGTCCTCTCCCGCCAGTACCTGCAGCCGGCCCTCGGCCAGCAGCGCCTGCGTTTTGCCGGCGTCGCCGCCGCAGTCCTTGACTGCGCGGATCGCCGGATGCCGGCCCAGTGCCTCCAAGGTGGCGCGCTCGATCATGACACCGGTGCGGTACGGGATGTCGTAGACGATCAGCGGTTGCGCGCTGGCATCGGCAATCGCCTGGAACCATTGCAGTACGCCACTCTGCGCCGGACGGATGTAGTGCGGCGCCGGCACCAGCAAGCCCGCCAGGGGGCGGCTGGAGAGTGTTTTGACCCAGGCTAGGGTCTTCGGCAGGTGGTAGCCCGACAAGCCCATCACGACAGGCAGATCAGCCGCTGCCTGTGTCACCGTGTCGAGCACCGCCAGCTGCTCGGCCTGGTCCAGCGCGGCGGCTTCGCCGGTGGAGCCGCAGACCACGAAGCCGGCGATGCCGGTGCCACGCAAGCGGTGGATCAAGCGGGTCAGCGCCGGGTGGTCGATGGCGCCATCGGAAAAAGGGGTGATCAGGGGAATCCACAGACCCGAGAAATTGCCAGAAGTTTGCACGTATCTTTCCTTGTCAAAAAATGACCGATGACCATCGTCAGATGCGCGCGGGAAAGTAAAACCGGTTGGGTCTGGCAGTTCCATCGCTCATCCGAGGACGGAACCGCAGCTCCGGTCAGATGAGCCTGGGTTTTTTCGATTTGCCGACGCGTGCGACGCCAAACGCCCCACCGGCAGGTGGAGCGGGATGGGTGTTGAACGTGTCGGCAAACATGGGCCTCATCTTACCTTGGTCTTGCCGGAGGTGCCACAATCCGGGCATGGACCCCTCTCAGGTTGCCCCCTCTCGCGTTTCCATTCAGAGCGCCGATTTCGACCTCGGCCGCGAGATCGAAACCCTGCGTGCCCAGGATGCCCGGGTCGGCGCCGTGTGCAGTTTTGTCGGCACCGTGCGCGACCGGTATGTCGCCCCCACGCTGGCCAGTTCTCCGTCGACGACTGCACCGGTTTTGTCGATGGAGCTGGAGCACTACCCCGGCATGACCGAAAAAGCCATTGAAGCCATGATTGACGAGGCGCAGCGACGCTTTGACATTTTCAGTGCCCGCGTGGTTCACCGCATTGGCCTGCTGCGACCGCTGGATCAGATCGTGCTGGTGGCGGTGACCTCGGCCCACCGCGGCGAGAGCTTCCGGGCCTGCGAGTTCTTGATCGATTACCTCAAGACCCAGGCGCCGTTCTGGAAGAAAGAACAAACACCGGACGGCGCGCGCTGGGTCGATGCCCGTGTGGCGGACGATGCGGCCCTGGCCAGATGGGGCATCCAGGCGCATAACATTTGACGCGCAGCCAGCCTAGGGCCCGTTCACTCTATTTTTACATCTCGCAAGAATAGAGTGAACAGGCCCTGGACAGAGCCCATGCCTTGACTATTCTCAAGCGGTTGGCAGGGTTGAAACCTTGAAAATTCCGGCTAAGCCTCAAGTTGTGGGGGAACTTCAAGGATTGCCATGCGAATCGAAAAACTCACCACCAAGTTTCAGGAAGCCCTGAGCGAAGCGCAGACGCTGGCGCTGGGCCAGGACCACGCCTACATCGAACCGGCCCACGTTCTGAGCGCCATGCTGCGCCAGGACGACGGGCCCAAGGCCTTGCTGCAGCGCGCTGGCGTGAACCTGCCAGGCCTGCAGGCGGCGGCCGAGGCGGCGATCAAAAAGCTGCCCCAGGTGACGGGCCAGGAACAGGTGCAAGTAGGCCGCGACATGGTGACGCTGCTGCAGGCGGCCGAGAAGGAAGCCATCAAGCGCGGCGACCAGTTTGTCGCCGGCGAGTTGTTCCTGCTGGCCCTGACCGACAGCAAGCAGGATATCGGTCGCATGGTGCGCGAGAACGGCCTGACCCGCAAGTCGCTGGAAGCGGCCATAGCCGCCGTGCGCGGCGGCCAGAACGTCGACAGCGCCGACGCCGAGGATCAGCGCGAGTCGCTCAAGAAATACTGTCTGGACCTGACCGAGCGGGCGCGCCAGGGCAAGCTCGATCCGGTGATCGGCCGTGACGATGAAATCCGCCGCGCCATCCAGGTGTTGCAGCGCCGCACCAAGAACAACCCGGTGCTGATTGGCGAACCGGGGGTCGGCAAGACCGCCATTGTGGAAGGTCTGGCGCAGCGCATCGTGGCCGGCGAGGTACCGGACTCCCTCAAGGGCAAGCGCGTCCTGTCGCTGGACATGGCCTCCTTGCTGGCCGGCGCCAAGTTCCGCGGCGAGTTTGAAGAGCGCCTGAAAAACGTGCTCAAGGACCTGGCCAAGGACGAGGGTCAGACCATCGTCTTCATCGACGAGTTGCACACCATGGTCGGTGCCGGCAAGGCTGAGGGCGCCATGGACGCCGGCAACATGCTCAAACCCGCGCTGGCGCGGGGCGAGTTGCACTGCGTCGGCGCCACCACGCTGGACGAATACCGCAAGTACATCGAGAAAGACGCCGCGCTGGAGCGTCGCTTCCAGAAAATCCTGGTCGGCGAGCCCTCGGTGGAAGCCACCATTGCCATTCTGCGCGGTCTGCAGGCGCGCTACGAGGCCCATCACGGCGTGCAGATCACCGACCCGGCCATCGTGGCGGCGGCCGAGTTGAGCCACCGTTACATCACCGATCGCTTCCTGCCGGACAAGGCCATCGACCTGATCGACGAAGCGGCGTCCAAGATCAAGATCGAGCTTGATTCCAAGCCCGAGGTGATGGACAAACTCGATCGCCGTCTGATCCAGTTGCAGATCGAACGCGAAGCGGTGCGCCGCGAGAAAGACGAGGCCTCGCAAAAGCGTTTTGGCCTGATCGAGGAAGAGATCGGCAAACTGCAAAAGGAAATTGCCGATCTGGACGAAATCTGGAAGGCGGAAAAAGCCCAGGCCCAGGGTTCCAAGGCCATCATGCAGGAGATCGAGAAACTGCGTTTCGAGATTGAGGAACTGACCCGCAAAGGCGATTTCAACCGGGCCGGCGAATTGCAATACGGCAAGTTGCCGGGTCTGGAAAAACAGCTCAAGGACGCCCAGGCGCAAGAGGCGGGCCGGGCCAAGAACGCCAAGGACGGCGGCCGTGCGCAACTGCTGCGCACCATGGTGGGGGCCGAGGAAATTGCCGAGGTGGTAAGCCGTGCCACCGGCATTCCGGTGGCCAAAATGATGCAGGGCGAGCGCGACAAACTGCTGCAGATGGAGGACAAGCTGCACCAGCGCGTGGTGGGGCAGGACGAAGCCATCGCCGCCGTCGCCAACGCCATTCGGCGCTCGCGCGCCGGCTTGTCGGACCCGAATCGCCCGACCGGCTCGTTTCTGTTCCTGGGCCCCACCGGCGTCGGCAAGACCGAGCTGTGCAAGGCGCTGGCCGGTTTCCTGTTCGACAGCGAGGATCATCTGGTGCGCATCGACATGAGCGAGTTCATGGAGAAACATTCCGTGGCCCGCCTGATTGGCGCGCCACCCGGTTACGTCGGTTACGAGGAGGGCGGTTATCTGACCGAAGCGGTGCGCCGCAAGCCCTACAGCGTGCTGCTGCTCGACGAGGTGGAGAAAGCGCATCCCGACGTCTTCAACGTACTGTTGCAAGTGCTCGACGATGGCCGCCTGACCGACGGCCAGGGGCGTACCGTGGACTTCAAGAACACGGTGATCGTGATGACCAGCAACATCGGTTCCCACATGATCCAGAGCATGGTGGGCCAGGACAGCGAAGACATCAAGGACGCGGTGACGGAAGAGCTGAAGAACCATTTCCGGCCCGAGTTCCTGAACCGCATCGATGAGACGGTGGTGTTTCATGCGCTGAGCGCAACGCACATCGCGGCGATTGCCAGCATCCAGATCAAGGTCTTGCAGGAGCGTCTGGCGAAGATGGACTTGGTGCTGGAAGTGTCACCCGCCGCGCTGGCCGAGTTGGCCAAGATCGGCTTCGATCCGGTGTTTGGCGCACGGCCCCTGAAGCGTGCCATTCAGCAGCGGATCGAGAACCCGCTGTCGAAGCTGCTGCTGGAAGGCAAGTTTCTGCCGAAGGACGTGATCCCGGTCGATGTCGACCCGATTCGCGCGCCCGGGCAGTTCAGCTTCGAGCGCGTGGTGCACTAAGGGCTCGGCTAGCGCTTGCGCAGCAGATTGACGCGCATCGGCCGGACAAAGTGGGCGCCGTCTGCCGTCATGTGCGATTCAAAGCGCTCACGCACCGCCTGCAAGGTGGCGGCATCAAGATGGTGGTCGACAAAGCTGACGCCAATCATGCGTTGCTGGAACTCGGCAAAGTCGCGCAAGTGCAGAGGCGTTTCGAAGAATATTTCGGCCTCCGGCTCCCAGGCGCCCGAGGCAATGGCCTGCTGCACCGCGCGCAAGGCCGCCGCACGCACCCGTTCCTCGTCGTGAAACAAGCGCATCACCTCGTTGAAGGCGCCGGCGAAAACCGGCTCCGAAATGTAAATCAAGCCCTTGGGCCGCAACACCCGATGCACCTCCGACAGGGCTTGGCCCATCTGGTCCAGCGGCACATGGTGCAGCGACTTGAGCATCAACGCCAGGTCGAAACGCTCGGCTTCGAAGGGAATGGCCTGGGCTCCGGCCAGCACGAATTGCAGGCGCTGGTGCGGCTGTTGCAGGTTCCTGGCGTGCTGACGCTGGTCCACTTCCAGGCCGGTGACCCGGCAGCCGGGGCAGCGCTCCAGCAATTGGCGTGACAACGGGGCGGCGCCGCAGCCCAATTCGATGATGTCCGGCCGCTGCGTCAGATCGACCAGCGATTGCAGCAAGGTGAATTCGTCGTTGATCAGCACGCAGAGCGCCTCAGGTAGGAGTCCAGAGCCGGGGCAGACCGGGCAGCGTGCGGAAAATGCGCGACAAGGAGCCGTTGCGCACCAAGCTGGTGGCGTGTGCCATGTCGGGTGCCAGAAAGCGGTCTTGCGCCATTGCCGGTATCTGCTGGCGCAGCAGCGCATGCGCCTGCTCCAGTGCGATCGAGCTGCGCAGCGGACGCAGAAACTCGATGCCTTGCGCCGCCGCCAGCAGCTCTATGCCCAGGATGTTGGCCGTGTTGCTGATCATGGCCTGCAGGCGGCGCGCGGCAAAAGTGGCCATCGACACATGGTCTTCCTGATTGGCGCTGGTGGGCAGGCTGTCGACACTGGCCGGGTGCGCCAGCGATTTGTTTTCCGAGGCCAGCGCGGCGGCCGTCACATGCGCGATCATGAAGCCGCTGTTGAGGCCGGCGTCGGCCGTCAGGAACGGCGGCAGGCGCGACACGCCGGCGTCGATCAGCATGGCGATGCGGCGCTCGGCAATGGCACCGACCTCGGCGATCGCCAGCGCCATGCCATCGGCCGCCAGTGCCACCGGCTCGGCGTGGAAATTGCCGCCCGAGATCATGGCACCATCCTCGGCGAACACCAGCGGGTTGTCGGTCACTGCATTGGCTTCGCGCAGCAGCACCAGGGCGGCGTGGCGCAACTGGTCCAGACAGGCGCCCACCACTTGCGGCTGGCAACGCAAGCTGTAGGGGTCTTGCACCCGGTCGTCACCGTCCTGGTGGGAGTGGCGGATGGCGCTGCCGGCCAGCAGCGCGCGGTAATACTGGGCCACGTCGATCTGGCCGGGTTGGCCGCGCAGCGCGTGAATGCGGGGGTCGAACGGCCCATCGCTGCCGCGCGCGGCGTCCACCGTGAGGGCGCCGATCACCAGCGCCGCTTCCAGCACCGGCTCAAACGTGAGCAAGGCATGCAAGGCCAGGGCGGTGGAGGTCTGAGTGCCGTTGATCAAGGCCAGGCCTTCCTTGGCGCCCAGTGTCAGTGGTGCAATGCCGGCTCGCCGCAAGGCCGCCAGGGCCGGCACGCGCTGGCCGTCCCGCAGCATGTCGCCCTCGCCGATCAAGGCCAGTGTCATGTGCGCCAGCGGTGCCAGGTCGCCGGAGGCGCCGACCGAGCCCTGGGACGGCACATAAGGTACCAGTCCGGCGTTGTGCACCGCCAGCAGCGTGTCGACGACGACCTCGCGTACGCCCGAATAGCCGCGCGCCAGACTGGCGGCCTTGAGCGCCAGCATCAAGCGCAGCACCGCCGGCGCCAGCGGCTCGCCGACGCCGACGCTGTGCGAGCGGATCAAGTTGAGTTGCAGCGTGTCGAGCTGCGCCTTGCCGATGCGCTGGTTGGCCAGTTTGCCAAAGCCGGTGTTGACGCCGTAGACCGGCGCCTCGCCATCGGCGGCACGCTGCACCACTTGCTGGCTGGCGCGGATCAGCTGGCGGCTGGCTTCGGGCAGCGCCAGTTGCCGGCTTCCGGTATGAATGGCTTGCAATTGGGTCAGTGTCAGCTGGCCTGGCGCCAGCAGTAATTGGTTTTGCATCTCAGGGCTTCTTCATCGGCAGCTTGAGGCCATGTTCACGGGCGCAGTCTTCGGCAATTTCATAACCGGCGTCGGCATGCCGCATGACGCCGCTGGCCGGGTCGTTCCACAACACGCGTGCAATGCGCTCGCCCGCCTCCGGCGTGCCATCGCACACCACCACCACGCCGGCGTGCTGCGAGTATCCCATGCCGACACCGCCGCCGTGGTGCAGGCTGACCCAGGTCGCGCCACTGGCGGTGTTGAGCAGCGCGTTCAACAGCGGCCAGTCGCTGACGGCATCGCTGCCGTCCTTCATGGCTTCGGTCTCGCGATTGGGCGACGCCACGGAACCGCTGTCCAGGTGGTCGCGGCCGATCACGATAGGGGCTTTCAGCTCGCCGCTGCGCACCATTTCGTTGAAGGCCAGGCCGGCCAGATGGCGCTGGCCCAGACCGATCCAGCAGATGCGTGCCGGCAGGCCCTGAAACGCGATGCGCTGCTGCGCCATGTCGAGCCAGCGGTGCAGCTGCGGGTGGTCGGGGAACAGTTCTTTCATTTTGGCGTCGGTCTTGCGGATGTCTTCCGGGTCGCCGCTCAGCGCCACCCAGCGGAACGGGCCGATGCCGCGGCAAAACAAGGGGCGCACATAGGCCGGCACAAAACCGGGGTAGTCGAAGGCGTTGGCCACGCCATGGTCCTTGGCGACCTGGCGCAGGTTGTTGCCGTAGTCGACGGTCGGCACGCCCATGGCATGAAAGGCCAGCATGGCGCGCACATGCTTGGCGCACGATTCGCCGGCGGCTTGCGTCAGTTTGGCGTGCTGCGCAGGGTCGCGCTGCGCGGCGCGCCAGCGTTCTACACTCCAGCCGGACGGCAGGTAGCCGTTGACCAGGTCGTGCGCCGATGTCTGGTCGGTCACGATGTCGGGGCGCATGCCACCGGCCTGCGCGCGTCGGACCAGTTCCGGCAGCACCTCGGCGGCGTTGCCGCACAGGCCGATCGACACCGCCTCTTTGCGCCCGGTGTGCTGCGCAATCATCTCAAGCGCCTGCTCCAGATTCACGGCCTGCTTGTCCAGGTAGCAGGTGCGCAGCCGGAAATCAATGCTGGTTTGTTGGCATTCGATGTTGAGCGAGCAGGCGCCGGCAAAGCTGGCCGCCAGCGGCTGGGCACCGCCCATGCCGCCCAGGCCCGCGGTCAGTATCCAGCGCCCGACCAGACTGCCGCCGAAATGCTGGCGACCGGCTTCGACAAAAGTCTCGTAAGTGCCTTGCACAATGCCTTGCGAGCCGATGTAAATCCAGCTGCCGGCCGTCATCTGGCCGTACATCATCAAGCCGGCCCGGTCCAGCGCATGGAAGTGCTCCCAGGTGGCCCATTTGGGCACCAGATTGGAATTGGCGATCAGCACCCGCGGCGCGCCGGCATGGGTGCGAAATACCCCCACCGGTTTGCCACTCTGCACCAGCAGGGTTTCATCGGCTTTCAACTTGCGCAAACTGTCCAGGATGGCCTCAAAGCAAGGCCAGTTGCGCGCCGCCTTGCCGATGCCGCCGTACACCACCAACGCATCCGGGTTCTCGGCCACTTCCGGGTCCAAGTTGTTCTGCAGCATGCGGTAGGCGGCTTCGATTTGCCAGTTGGCGCAGCTCAGGGCGCTGCCGCGGGGCGCGCGCACCGGCCGCGCCTGACTGTTGAAAAATGGGCTTGCTGAGAGGTCGGTCATGGTGAACCCGGGTTTTGGTTAACGGTTTGCGAGTTCAGTTTAGTTGTCTATACAACTTGGGTTGTTCAGGGAAAACCCGTAGTCGAGAGACCTTGGCGCCATCTGGCGGATCACCATTTCTCCACTCATTTCAGAGGAGAAATGGCGCGCATCGGTGCGTTGCGGGAGCGCTTGCGGCGGTTTCAAAAAAGAGAGGTCAATTCCCAACAGATGATAATTTTTGGTTTACGGCCGAATCCAGGCATCCGATACTGAGCCCATGCTGTCCGACTCCCGTCCCGTTTCCGCGGTCGATCGCGCCCTGGTGGTTCTGGCCACGCTGGCGCGGCATGGGCGTGCCATGACGGCGGCCGAGTTGATGCAGAAGACGCAACTGAGCCAAAGCACCTTGTACCGGCAACTGTCGTCTCTCAAGCGCTGGGGTTTTGTGCTGGAAGGCGAGGGCCGTTATGCGCCAGGTCCGCTGAGTCTGCAACTGGCACTGGGCTTTGACATGGCTTCGCATCTGGTGCAGCACGCGCAGGCCGATATGCAACTGCTGGCGCAGCAATCGCAGGAGAGCGTCGGTCTGATCGTGGCCGTGAACGGCCAGGCCATTTGCCTTGACATGATTGAGAGCCGGCAGGCCTTGCGCTGCTCGTTCGAGAAGGGGCGCGGCCTGCCGCTGCAAAAAGGCGCCTCGGCGAAATGCCTGCTGGCGCACCTGCCGGTGGCGGAATTGAACGCCGCGCTGGACGCCAACCTGGGCGACCCGGGCCGGCCGCGGGCGGAGCTTCTGGCCGAACTGGGCGCGATTCGAAAAGCCGGCTTTGTCGTCAGCAACGGGGAAGTGGACCCCGGTGTCTGGGGCGTCAGCGTGCCTTTGCTGGGCCCCGGCAAGCGCGCCCTCGGTGCACTGACCCTGATGGCGCCCAGCATGCGTGTGCAAGGCAAGCATTCGCCCCTGATTCAGATGACGGTGCTGACCGCCGCCCGTATATCCCGAAGTTTGCGTACCCCCTAAACCCTTCATTCAACCCCCTGGAGATCTCCCATGAACCTTCGTCGCACCTTCCTTCTTTCCTGCCTGGCCGTCGCCGCCCTGGGCGCTGCCCATTCGAACGCGCAAGATGTTTTGCGTGTCGGCACCGACGCCACTTTTCCGCCCATGGAATTTGTTGAAAACGACAAACGCAGCGGTTTTGACATCGACCTGGTGGAGGCCATCGGAAAAGTGCTGAACAAGCGCGTCGAATGGGTCGATATCGACTTCAAGGGCTTGATTCCGGGACTGGTTTCCAAGCGCTTCGACGTCGCCGTGTCGGCCATCTACATCACCGACGAGCGCAAGAAGGTGGTCGACTTCACCGACTCCTACTACGCCGGCGGACTGGTTGCCATGGTGAAGGACGGCAACGCCGCCATCAAGACGCTGAACGACTTGAACGGCAAGAAAGTCAGCGTCCAAGTGGGTACCAAGTCGGTCGGCTACCTGGGCAGCAACTACCCCAAGGTGCAATTGGTGGAGGTTGAAAAAAACCAGGAGATGTTCAACCTGGTCGAGATCGGCCGCGCCGATGCGGCCGTCACCGGCAAGCCGGCGGCCTTCCAGTACGTGCGCACCCGCGGTGGACTGCATGTGCTGGAGCAGCAGCTCACCACCGAGGAGTACGGCATGGCCTTGCGCAAGGACACGCCGGAGCTGACCAAGGCCATCAACGGCGCCCTGGCCAAGCTCAAGGCCGACGGCAGCTACGCCCAGATCGTCAAGAAATGGTTTAGCAACTCCGGCAAATAGCAGCCAAGGCGGATTTGATGGGACTCGATTTCTCCCCGGTTTTTGTCGGCTGGCGCAATCTGCTCCAGGGTGCGTTCATCACCGTCGAAATTACGGCGGTGGCCTTGCTGCTGGGCTGCATCATGGGCTTACTGGTGGGAATCGGGCGCCTGAAACCGGAGCGGCGCGTGGTTTACGCGCTGTGCACCAGCTATGTTGCGGCGATTCGCGGCACCCCTTTGCTAGTGCAGTTGTTTCTGCTGTTCTTCGGCCTGCCGCAGTTCGGCATTCTGTTGCCGGCGTTCTTTTGCGGCGTCATCGGGTTGGGTATTTATTCCGGTGCCTACGTTTCGGAAATCGTGCGCGGTGCGATCCAGTCGGTGGACCGCGGACAGATGGAGGCGGCGCGCTCGCTGGGCATGTCGTATGGCACCGCCATGCGCTCCATCATCCTGCCGCAGGCGCTGGTGCGCATGATTCCGCCGCTGGGCAACGAATTCATTGCCCTGATCAAGAATTCGGCCCTGGTGTCGCTGCTGACCATCCACGACCTGATGCACGAGGGGCAAAAAATCATCAGCGTGACTTACCGCTCGCTGGAGGTCTACCTCGCCATTGCGGTCATGTATTTCGTGCTGACCGGGCTCACCACGCTGGCCTTGCGGCATATCGAAGAGCGTCTTAAGGCCGGAGGCATGGTGCAATGAACGCGCAAAAACCTATTCTCAGCATCCGTGGCTTGCGCAAGTCATTTGGCGATCATGTGGTGTTGCAGAACATCGATTTCGAGGTTCAGGCGTCCCAGGTGGTGGTCATCATAGGCCCCAGCGGCTCCGGCAAAAGTACTTTCTTGCGCTGCTGCAACGGGCTGGAACAACCCGACAGTGGCCTGGTCGAGATCTGTGGCCACACCTTGTCCGACGGTGGCCAGATGCTGGGCGACCAGCCGCTGAACCATTTGCGCGAGCAGGTCGGCATGGTGTTCCAGTCGTTCAACCTGTTTCCGCATCTGTCGGTGATCGACAACATTACCGTCGGTCCGCGCAAGGTGCGCGCTGTCTCCAGGCAGCAGGCCAATAGCGAGGCCATGGTCTTGCTGAACAAGGTTGGACTGGCGGAAAAGGCCCACGCCATGCCGGCCAGTCTGTCGGGCGGTCAGAAGCAGCGCGTGGCCATTGCCCGTGCCCTGGCGATGCAGCCACAAGTCATGCTGTTTGACGAACCCACTTCGGCGCTGGACCCGGAACTGGTGGGCGAGGTGCTGCAAGTGATGAAGCTGTTGGCCAGCGAGGGCATGACGATGATGGTGGTGACCCATGAAATGGACTTTGCCCGTGAAGTGGGCGACATCGTGGTGGTGATGGACGGTGGCGTGCTGATCGAGGCCGGGCCACCCGACATCATTTTCACCAACCCGACGCAGCCGCGCACGCGCGACTTTTTGCGGGCGGTCCTGAACCGCGCCTGAGATGTCCGATACCCGATTGCCGGCCTATCAGCAGGTCAAGGCCTATGTCAAGGCGCAGATCAACCTGGGGCTCTGGCGCGCCGGCGATCCGGTACCCAGCGAGGCGGTATTGCAGCAGCAGTTCGGCGTCAGCCGCATGACGGTGAACCGGGCCGTCAAGGAGTTGGCGGTGGAGGGTCTGGTGACCCGGGTCCGGGGTTCCGGCACGGTGGTGGCGCAGTTGCACCGGATTTCCAGCACGCTGGCGGTGCGCGACATCCATGAGGAGGTGCTGGAGCGGGGCCACACGCACGCCACGAAAGTCCTGACGGTGGAGAAGGTGCGCGCCGATGCGGCGCTGGCGCAGACCCTGAAACTGCGCACCGGCAGCACCGTCTTTCATTCGGTCATGGTGCATTTTGAAGACGAGGTGCCGATCCAGTTTGAGGATCGCCATGTCAATCCGCAAGCGGCGCCGCACTATCTGAGCGTTGATTTCAGCCGCACCACACCGACCCGCTACCTGCTTGAACAGGCACCGTTGACGGAGGCCAGTTATTCGATCAAGGCCTCCCTGCCCAGCGCGCTGGAAGCGAAACAGTTGGCGATCAAACGCAGCGAGCCCTGTCTGGTGATGACCCGGCGCACCATCAGCGGCATCCACGTGGCCAGTCTGGCGCGCCTGGTTTATCCCGGCCTGCGCTACAGCTTCAGCGGGAAATTCGAGCTGTGAGCTGGAACATCGTTCCGCTGGCCGAGGTCGCGCCCAGCCGCTGGCGCAATGGCGGCGGGGTGACGCGCGAGTTGCTCGCCTGGCCCGACAGCGCTGACTGGGTTTGGCGCATGTCGGTGGCCGAGGTCGCTGCCAGCGGACCTTTTTCCCATTTCGACGGCGTGCGGCGCTGGTTTGCGGTGCTCGGCGGTGCCGGTGTGCGGCTGACCATCGATGGCCACTCGCATGAACTGACCGACAGTAGTGCGCCCCTGTGTTTTGACGGTGCCAGCGCCGTACACTGCCAGTTGCTGGACGGTGCCACGCAGGACTTCAACCTGATGCTGCGCAGTGACCGGGCTTCGGCGCAGATGCAGCGGGTTGCGGGCGTACTTGCCTTCGACGCCAGCGCGTCTTCTGTGGTCGCGGTTTACGCCATGGAGGCGGGCGCCACAGTCCATTTCAATCATGAAACGCTGACGCTTGCGGCGCACAGCCTGGCGTGGCGCAAGCTGCCGGCCAATGCGGCAGTGCGGGTCGAGAGTACCGATGCTTTGTGGATCGAGATTGCAGCATGAGCCTGAAACTCTGGCAAGGCTGTAGCGTGGCGACCATGCTGCCCAATCCGGCAGTACCGTATGGCTTGATCGAGGACGCGGCGCTGGTGGTTGAAGGGGCGTTGCTGCGTTGGGTCGGTGCGCGGCGTGATTTGCCGCCGGAACTGGTCCAGCGTTGTGTTCAACAGCACGACGCCGCCGGTGCCTTGATCACACCCGGGCTGATCGATTGCCATAGCCATCTGGTCTATGCCGGGGACCGTTCCGATGAATTCGAGTTGCGTTTGAACGGTGCGTCGTACCAAGAGATTGCACGCCAGGGCGGAGGGATTGCGTCCACCGTGCAAGCGACTCGCAACGCAAGCCACGATGAGTTGAAGCAGCAAAGCCGGGCGCGTCTGCGGCAACTGCTGATGGAGGGTGTGACAACGCTGGAGATCAAGTCGGGCTATGGCCTGACTTTGGAGCACGAACGCAAGATGCTGCAAGTGGCGCGCCAACTGGGGCAGGAGCATGCGGTTTCCGTTCGCACCACGTTTTTAGGGGCGCATGCGGTGCCGCCCGAGTTTGCCGCTCGCGCTGACGACTACCTGGACGAGGTGTTGCGCATGTTGCCCATGCTGCAGGCCGAAGGTCTGGTCGAAGCGGTGGATGCGTTTTGTGAGCGCATTGCCTTCAGTCCGGCACAAACGGCCCGCCTGTTCGAGGTTGCCCGGCAACTGGGCTTGCCGGTCAAGCTGCATGCGGAACAACTGAGCGACAGCGGCGGCGCGGCGCTGGCCGCAGGTTTTGGCGCTCTCAGTTGCGATCACCTGGAATGGCTGTCGGAGCCGGGCGCGGCGTCTATGGCCAGGGCCGGCAGCGTCGCCGTTTTGTTGCCCGGTGCGTTTTATTTTTTGCGTGAAACCAGGCTGCCGCCGGTCGACTTGCTGCGTCGGCATCAGGTCCCGATGGCCATTGCCACCGACTGCAATCCGGGCAGCTCGCCGTGCAGTTCGCTGCTGCTGATGCTCAACATGGCGTGCACGCTGTTTCGGCTGACGCCGCAGGAAGCACTGGCCGGCGTGACGCGGCATGCGGCGCGGGCGCTGGGCTTGCCGGACCGCGGCGTGTTGGCGCCCGGCATGCGGGCCGACTTTGTGCTGTGGGATGTGCAGCGCCCGGCGCAACTTAGTTACGCCTTCGGTGCCAATCCCTGTATCCAAACCATTTTCAACGGTGAAGCCAGATGACATTTACATTGCACAGCGGGGTGGCGCCGCTGCTGGTCAGCATGCCCCATATCGGGACCGAAATCCCGCCCGAATTGCAGGGCGCCCTGGAGCCCCGCGCGCTGGCCGTGGAAGACACCGACTGGCATCTGGACCGGCTCTACGACTTTCTGCCCGAGCTGGGCGCCAGTGTGATCAAACCGCGCTACTCGCGCTATGTGATTGACCTGAACCGCCCGCCGGACGATGCCCCCATGTACCCTGGCGCCTCCAACACGGAGCTTTGTCCGACGCGCTTCTTCAGCGGTGACGCGCTGTACCGGCCGGGCCACGAGCCGACGCCGGAGCAGCGCATGGGGCGGCGCGAGCGCTATTGGCAGCCCTACCACGCGGCGCTGGCGGCCGAGTTGCAGCGCATCAAGGCACGCCATGGCTACGCGCTGCTATGGGACGCGCACAGCATCCGTTCGCAACTGCCGTGGTTGTTCGAGGGCACGCTGCCGGGTCTGAACCTGGGCACCGCCGACGGCGCTGCGGCCGACGCCTCGATTGCCGCCGCAGTAGTTGGTGTCTGCGCGGGCGACCAGCAGGTCAGCCATGTGCTCAACGGCAGATTCAAGGGCGGCTACATCACCCGCCATTACGGCGCTCCGCAGGCCCGGGTGCAGGCCGTGCAACTGGAGATGTGCCGCTACCTCTACATGCGTGAGGACGCGCCATTCGAATACGACGCCGCGACGGCCAGGCCGATCCAGCCGCTGCTGAAAACCATGCTGACCGCTGCGCCGGAAGCCTGCCGGACTCTTTATGAAAAATGATGTGAGAAACTTCTTTGCCGCCAAGGCCTGGGTCGACGGTGCCTGGGCTCCCAATGTGCTGCTGAGCGTGGACGGTGACGGCAACTGGTGCGACATTCAAACCCATGCGGCGCCAGCGGACCGAGCCGGTGCCAGCGTTCTGAAGGGGCCAGTGCTGCCGGGATTGGTGAACGCCCACAGCCATGCTTTTCAACGCGCCATGGCCGGGCTGACCGAGCGCGCGGGCGGTCCCGGCGCTGCCGGCGGCGATAACTTTTGGAGCTGGCGCGACCGCATGTACGCGGTGGCGCGGCGCATCAGGCCGGACCAGTTGGAGGCGATCGCGGCCTTCCTCTATGCCGAACTGCTGGCCGCTGGTTACACCCAGGCCTGCGAGTTTCACTACCTGCACAACGCGGCCGATGGCCAGCCCCATGCCGACCCGCTGGAGATGTCACTGGCGTTGGTGCGGGCGGCACAGACGGTGGGCATAGGCCTGACGCTGTTGCCTGCGCTTTACATGCGTTCCGGTTTTACGGCGACCGGCCTGCGCGAAGATCAGCGCCGCTTTGCCTCGACGCCCGACAGCGTGTTGCGTCTGATCGAAGGTGTGCGGGCTCAAACCGGTGCTTGCCCCGGCGTCAATGTCGGTGTGGCGCTGCACTCCTTGCGCGCCGTTGACGTGGCGGCGATTCAGGAGGTGGCTGCGGTTGCCGCAGGCCATGCTCTGCCCATCCACATCCACGTTGCCGAGCAGATGCAGGAGGTGCAGGACTGTATCGCCGCGACCGGCCAGCGCCCGATCGAGTACTTGCTGGACCATGTGCCGCTGGATGCCCGCTGGAACCTGGTCCACGCAACGCAAGGCACGGCGGCGGAGTTGCAAGCGGTGAGCGAGAGCGGCGCGGCCATTGTGATCTGCCCCAGCACGGAAGCCAATCTGGGCGACGGTGTGTTCGATTTTTCAGGCTACGGCGGCAACTGGTCTATCGGCTCCGACAGCCATGTGACGCGCAGTTGGACCGAAGAACTGCGGCTGCTGGAGTACTCGCAGCGCCTGACGCAACGCCGGCGCAATGTGGCGGCCCAGGCCGGCTACAGCGGTAGCAGTGCCGCCGCGCTGCTACAGGCTGCTTTGGCCGGTGGCAGATCCGCCACCAGTCTGCCGCTGGGTGCGATCAAGGTCGGCCACCGAGCCGACTTCCTGCTGCTGGACGAACAGGCGCCGGCGCTGCTGGGGGTGCCGGCCGACTGCCTGCTCGATGCGCTGGTGTTTTCCAGCCCGCAGGCCCCCATTGCCGAAGTCTTTGTGGCCGGCCGACAGATGCCGTCGGGACTGGCGCAGCGGGCGCAACTGGCACAGGATTTTGTGCGGACCATGAGGGCGCTCTGGACCTGAGTGTGGCGTGAGACGCGACAATAAGGCTTATGACCCACACCCCAACCCATTTCGACGATGTTGCAGTGACCGGCGTCGACAACATTCCAGAAGGCTTCCAGCCCGTCAAACTCGGCGGCCCTTTTATTTCTCACAATGGTCCCCTGTACGCCAAGTGGAACGGCCAGCGGCTGCTGCTGGGCTTTCGCGTCGAAGAGCGGCACAGCAACCCGCTCAAGGTCTGTCACGGCGGCATGCTGGCAACCTTTGCCGACATGCTTATTCCCTGCGCCGCCATGTACCAGGGCCAGATGGAGCGGCGTTTTCTGCCCACCATCAGCCTGCAAATCGATTACATGGGTGCCGCTCCCTTGGGCGCCTGGGTGCAGGGTGAAGCGGACGTGCTGCGCACCACGCGCAACATGCTGTTCGGCCAGGGTCTGGTGACGGCCGATGGCCAAGCCGCCTTGCGCGTCAGCGGCATTTTCAAGATGGGGCAACTGATAGGCGACGGCACCGCCACCGATCCCTTGGGGTTGAAGTAAGTTGCGCAGGATGATGCCTCTGCGAATCGTTTCAAGAATAGAATGGCCGCGTTCATAGCGGAGTTTCCAAAGCGAGGATTTATGTTGGCCCAACATGCCATTCTTGATGCAGCACGTCGCGCCGCGAATGCGGCGAGCAGCCCTGCGAGAGTCATGCTGTTTGGCTCCTACGCTAGGGGCGATGCTGACGAAGGCTCGGATCTGGATCTGCTGGTTATCGAGCGCCACGTGCCCGACAAGGCCGATGAGTACCTGAGACTGCACCGCGCCATTGGTGCCATCGGTGTTGGCGTCGATGTGCTGGTGATGTCCGGCGAGGAGTTCGCGCGTCGCAGCCAGGTGCCCGGAACCCTGCCCTACTGGGCGGCCAAGGAAGGAAGACTGATTCATGACGCCAGCGCGTGAAGAGGCACGCCGACTGCTGCGCCTGGCGCGGCGCGACAGCGACACCTTCGCTCTGAAATGACGTCCTCGATGGAGCGTGAAGAACTCGATGCGTTGCTGCATGCGGTCCTGGCATGGGCCTGCACTCAGGTTGATGGCTGATACGTCATCCAGCTTTTCATTTTTCTATCTTTTTACCTGTGTTCATGCCGATGCTCCATGTCCGGGTAGTGCGGGTGACTGTGCTGCATGTTACCGTGCCAGTGCGGGTGGCTGTGCTGCTCGGTCAGGTGCAGCCAGAGGCCCATCGCCATCAGCAAGCCGGCGCCCCAGAACAGGGGTGAAGTGTTTTCACGAAACACGCCAATGGCAATGGCGGCGCCCAGGAACGGCGCCAACCCGAAGTAAGCCCCGCTGCGTGCCGCCCCCAAGCCGCGCAGCGCCAACACGAACAGCGCCAGACTCACCCCATAGCCCAAAAAACCGATCAGCAAGACCGGGCCGGTGACGTGCCACGGTGGCAAGGACTGGGCCATCAGCAGCGCCAGGCCAATGTTGACAGCCGCCGCCACCAGGCCTTTCAGACCCGCAATAAACAGCGCATCCGAATTGGAGACCTGGCGCGTCAGGTTGTTGTCCAGCGCCCAGCACAGGCAGGCACCAGCAATCAGGGCCGCGCCGGCCCAACCCTCGACGGCGCTGCCCGAGGTGCCGGGCCAGGACAACAGCAGACCCCCGACCACGATCAGCAGCATGCCCAGGATGACGCGCCGGTCGGCGTTTTCCTTGAACACGACCCAGGCCAGCAAGGCGGTCAATACGCTCTCCAGATTGAGCAGCAGGGAGGCTGAGGCGGCGCTGCTGCGGGCCAGGCCCAGCATCAGCAAGGTGGGCCCGGCGATGCCGCCGCAGGCAATGGCGCCCAGCAGCCAGGGCCATTGCCCGCGCGTCAGCCCCGGTGCGCGCCAGCCGCGGTCGCGCAGCAGGCGCAAGGCCGTCAAGCCGACGCCGCTGCCCAGGTACAGCAGGCCCGCCAGCAGCATGGCTGAGAGCTCGCCAACAAACTGCTTGGCAAAAGGCGTGCTGGCCCCGAACAGGGCCGCGGCGCCCAGCGCCGCCAGCACGGCGCTCGGGGTATTGGTGATTTTCAAAATGCGCTGGCTCCGACTATGTCGATTGAAGTTAAGGTGTATTGCCTATTGTCCAACGATTGGGCTCAGGCTCTGCCTTACCATCGCTGCATGACCAGCATCGCACTTCATCCGCCTCGCAGCGTGCCTCTGAAGCAGGACGCCACCATCATCGGTCTGGTCGGGTTGGCCCACGCCAGCTCCCATTTTTCCCATCTGCTGCTGCCGCTGATGTTTCCGGTGTTCATGAAAGAGTTCGGCCTGAGCTACTCGCAACTGGGCTTGTTGATGACCACTTTCTTTGTCGTCTCCGGGCTCGGGCAGGCCAGCGCCGGTTTCGTGGTGGACCGTCTGGGGGCGCGGCCGTTGCTGTTTGTGGCGCAAGGTATCTTTGTGCTGGCCTGTAGCGCGGCGTCCATGGTCACCGGCTACAGCGGGCTGCTGCTGGTGGCGGCGCTGGCGGGTCTGGGCAATGCCACCTTCCACCCGGTTGACTTTACTATTTTGAACCAGCGGGTCTCGGCCCCGCGTTTGGGTTACGCCTTCAGTGCGCACGGCTTGACGGGTAACCTCGGCTGGGCCGTGGCACCGGTATTTTTTGCCACCATCAGCAGTCTTTCCACCTGGCGCACGGCGTATCTGGCGGCGGCGGCGATGTACGTCTGCATTTTGATCCTGCTGATCCTGCAACGCGACAAATTGAACACGCACACCGCGCTGCCCCACCCGGACACCCCGGCCGAGCACAGCATGGCGTTCATGAAGTTGCCGGTGGTGTGGTGGTGCTTCGGTTTCTTCCTGCTGTCCACCATGACGCTGGCGGTGGTACAAAGTTTTTCGGTCTCCATTTTGAAGGCCATGCATGGGGTCAGTTTTGAGGCCGCCACCCTGACGTTGACGGCTTATATGCTGTGTGGCGCAGTGGGCATGTTTGTCGGCGGTTTTGTCGCCGCACGCACCCTCAACAGTGATCGCGTGGTGGCCCTGGCCATGGGCGCCGGCGCCGTTCTGCTGGCGCTGTGCGGCACCGGTTGGCTGGGTGCCACGCTCAGCATGGTGGTGCTGGCGAGCACCGGTTTTGCGATTGGCATAGGCGGGCCGTCGCGTGACATGATGATCAAGAAGGCCACTCCCAAAGGCGCCACCGGCCGCGTCTACGGCATGGTGTATTCGGGGCTGGACGTCGGCTTTGCCATTTCTCCCATCTTGTTCGGTCTGTTCATGGACCGCGGCAGGTACGGTGCCACCTTGGTCGGTGCGGCCGTGATGTTGTCGCTTAGCGTGGTGGCTGCCTTGGGGGTCGGGCGCCGGACCGCAAAGTAGTTGCCTTTTAACGCCGCACGCCTTCAAATTCAGCGCCCAGCCGGCGTTTCATGGTGCGGGCGTAACTGCCTGGCGCCAGACGGCTGAACCACCAGGCCAGGCGCGAGGTGCGGTCTGGCAGCAGGAGACGGCGATTCTCGGCCACGGCAACAAAGATGCGCTGGGCGATGTCTTCTGCCGTCGACTCGCCACCGCTGGTGATGCGCGGGCTTGACGCAGCGCAGCCATCACCACCCAATCCTGCGGCGCCGATACCGGTGCGGATGAAAGACGGGCAGACCAGCGTCACGCTGACGCCGGCCGCTTCGACCTCGCTGCGCAGGCTGTCGAAAAATCCCAGCAGCGCATGTTTGCTGGCCGCATAGCCGGTGCGGCCTATCAGCGGTGAAAAACCGGCGACGCTGGAAATGGCGGCGATGAAACCGCGCTGCGCCGTGACGTGGGGCAGGGCGGCCTGCGTGAGATTCAAGGCGCCGAAAAAGTTGACCTCCATGACGCGGCGTATGACGGCCGGGTCGGTGTCGCGCAGCAGACTGCGATGGCTGATGCCGGCGTTGTTGATGACGCCATCGAGCCTGCCAAAGTGGGCCAGCGTTGCCGCAACGGCCGTCTTGCAAGCCACAGGGTCGGTGATATCGCCCGGCAGGGCAAGCGCCTGTGCGCCGGATTGCGCCAACGTGCGCACCAGGGCATCGAGTCGCGTCGCGTCCAGGTCCATGGCGGCAATCAAGCTGCCGGCAGCACCGTAGCGCTGGCACAAGGCCGCGCCCAACCCGCCAGCGGCACCGCTGATGAATACCACTTGGCCCTGGAAGTTACGACGACTCATCATGTGTCAGCCAGGCGCGCAGGCGCTCACAAGGCCTTGGTCTGCTGCGCCGTGCGCCACAGGTCGAACACCTGGGCCGAACTGAGCTTGGGCACGTAACCGAACTCGGTCTTTAGCCGGGCGTTGTGCAACACCGGCCGGTAGCGCAGAAAGTCAAGTTGCTCCGGCCCGTATTGGGTCGCCTTGAGCTTTTTCAGCAGCCACAAAGCCGCTTTGAGCAGCCCGGCTGGCAGCACCAGACAGCGCTTGTTCAGGCGCGCGGCGATTTCGTGGATGCTGAGTTGGCCATCGCCCGCGACGTTGAAAATTCCGGTTACTGGTGAATCTATGCCATGCAGAATCGCGCCCACCACATCCTGGTCGTGGATGAAGACGAAGGGGCTGTCCGAGCCGCGGATCGCCAGCAGGCGCGGTTTCTTGAACAGGTCGGTGATCTGGTTGTTCACCGTGGCGCCCAGGATGGTGCCTATGCGCAGCACGATCTGCTCCAGTTGCGGCTGCTGCAGGCGGTAGTCGGCCAGCATTTCTTCCACCAGGCGCTTGTGCCAGGAATAGGCGAAGCTCCGGTTGCCGCGCAGCGCGTCGCTCTCGGTAAGCCAGGGCGGGTTGTCGGGGTGGTAACCGTAGGCGGCGCCGCTGGACGAAACAATCACACGCCGCACCCCATGCCGGACGCAGGCTTGCAGCAGATTGCGGGTGCCGCCCACGTCGACGCTGTATTCGAATTCGCGGCTGCTGTTTTTACCGGGTGTGACGATAGACGCCAGATGCACCACCACGTCGGGGTTATGGCCGGCGACGATGGATTCGACATCTCCCGAGCGGATGTCGGCCACTTCATAGACCACGCCGGCCAGACGCTGCAGCGGCTCGCGCAGGTCCAGCCCGATGGTGGTGACGTCGGCGCGCTGGGCCAGCTGCGTCACCACCTGGCTGCCCAGATAGCCCGAGCTGCCGGTGACGAGGACGCTGCGAGTCTTCATGCGGTGAGCAGCGCGGGTGGCCGCCGGCTCCAGAAGGTGGCCAGCGAGAGCCCTGCCACGATATGCCAGATACCCCACCAGGCGGTGATGACGGCCATGCCGCCGAGGCCGTCGAAAAAGCTGAAGATCAGGATCAGGCCGAGTCCCGAATTCTGGATGCCGCACTCGATCGCCACGGCACGCCGGTCGCGCTCGGGCAGCTTGGCGGCGAAGGCCATGCCGTAGCCGGTCAGCAGGGCGCTGGCGTTGTGCACCATCACCACGCCCACCACCATGCCGACGTAGAGCTTGAAATACTGCCAGTTGGCGCCCAGCGCCGCCAGCACAAAGAGCAGGAAGAAAGCCAGCGAGAAAATCTTCATCGGTTTTTGCACCCGTGCCGTGAAGCGCGGCCAGCGGCGCGAGACAAAGAGGCCGATGGCCAGTGGCAGCCCCAGCAGTAAAAACACATGCAGGAACATCTCCAGCGGATTGACCGCCACCTGGCGCAGCAGCGGTTGTGCCGGCGCGTACAGGCCGCCCCAGAAGGCGATGTTGAGCGGTGTCATGACGATGGCGGTGAGCGTCGACAAGGTGCTGATCGACACCGACAGCGCAGTGTTGCCGCGGGCGAAATGGGTCAGGAAGTTGGAGATGTTGCCGGCCGGGCAGGAAGAGACCAGGATCATGCCCAGCGCAATGCTGGGGCGCGGCTCCAGCAGCAGCACCAGCAGGAAGGTGAAGGCCGGAAACACCAGGTGATGCCCCAGCAAGCCGATGAGCAAGGCGCGCGGCGTGCGCAAGGCCTCCTTGAAGTCGTCGGGTTTGAGTTCCAGCGAAACGCCGAACATGACGAAGCCCAGCACCACATTGAGCAGCAACAGCGATTGCGGGCTGAAGTTGAGACGGACCAGATCAATGTCGATCATGGCAGCTGCTCCGCGTTAACCTTTGGGTTCTTCGTGCATTTTCTTGAAGTGGATCAGGCCCGGCGCCCACATGTGCTTGACCGGATCCACATCGACGTGGATCACGGCGCAGCGGCCGGTGGCCAGCGCCCGCTCCAGCGCCGGTTTGAGTTGCGCCGGGTCTGACACGCGCTCGCCGTAGGCGCCCATGCTGATGCCCAGTTTGTCGAACTCGATCTCGCCCAGGTCGGCCTTGATCGTCTCGTCCGGGTCCAGGTGCTTGAAGATCATGGTCTTGAACGGCCGCAGCATGAACTGCTGGTTCATCTTCACCATGCCCCATTGCTTGTCGCACAGCACGATGTAGATCACCTGCGCCTTGTTGCGCACGGCTGTTTCGACTTCCTGCGAATGAAAGCCCATGGCGCCGTCGCCGATGATGCAGCAAACCGGCAGGCCGGGCCGCGCGATGGCGGCGCCCACCGCCTGCGCCATGCCAGCGCCCAGCATGCCGAACTTGAAGGTCGACAGCACCGTGTTGGGAACAGTCACCTGGTGGTAGAACATGGCCCAGATGGTGGCATTGCCGCCGTCGGCCACCAGCACTGAGTCCGCTGGAAACAGTTCGCCGCAAACCGCGCCGATGTGCGCCGGGTGCATCGGTATGGCCATGTCGGCCAGGGCCTTGTCCCAACCGGCGCGCTCCTCCTTCATGACTTTGGCATAACTCGCGACGCGCTCGCGCCGGGCATCGAGCTTGATCTCGGCCTGGCGCCGTGCCAGCTCATCGCCCAGCAACTCAAGAAAGCGTTTCACGTCGGCGACGATGGCCAGATCGACCGGCTTGTTCAGGCCAATCATGTCGGGGTCCAGATCGACCTGGATGGTCTTCTGCTCCGACGGCTTGCGCCAGTAGGGCGGTTTGCCCCACCAGTCGGTTTCACCCAGGCGCGAGCCCAGGATCAGCACCGCGTCGGCCTCGTTGCGCACCCGGTGGTTGAGCTTGACGTGCGGCATGGTGATGGCCAGCGGCGACGCTTCCGTGAGCACACCCCGTGCTGCCCAACTGGTGGTGACCGGCGCCTGCAGCAGTTCCGCCACGCGCCGCAGAGCGTCGAAGGCCAACGCATGAATGACGCCGCTGCCGGCATGAATCATCGGCGCCGCGGCGCTGATCAGCAGTTGTGCGGCGCGCGCCACTTGGTCGGCCGAGGGTGACAGCGGATCGGTCGCGCGGTACTGGCTTGGCGCCCAGTAGCCGACATCGGTCTTCACCTTGGCGTTCATGATGTTTTCCGGGACATCCAGGTGCACCACGCCGGGCCGCCCCTCGTAGCTTTTGCGCAGCGCCTTGCGCAGCAACTCGGGCACGCGACCGAAGGAGGACACCGCGCTGCTCCATTTGGCGATTTTGCCGATGACACCGCTCTGGTCGAAACACTGGTAGCTGCCGCCGCGGTCCGGGTACATGATGCTGGGTCGGCGCGCACTGGTAATGGCCAGCACCCGGTTGCCGTCGGCCTGCTCCACCACCAGCCCCGGCAGCAGATTGGCCACGCCGGGTCCGTTGCTGGCCATGCAGACACCTAATCTGCCGGTGAGTCGCGCATAGGCGCCGGCCATGTGCGCCGCCGAGGTTTCGTGACGCGGGGTCACGATCTCGATACCGATCCGGTGCAAGGCCTCGTAAAAACCAAAGTAGGTGCCGTCGATGATGCCGAAGACTTTTTCGACACCTTCCTGCTGCAACATGCGGGCGATAACTTCGCCGCCGCTGATCTCTGCCATCTTGTTGTCTCCTGTAATCGTTTTGAATCGGTCGCTGAACGGGACCTCGATTGACCGGCTGGGCTGGGCAGGTCATTATGCAATTTCGGCACAATGGGGTCCATGACAATCACACCCACACCCCAAATTGCCGGCCACCTGCTGGTTCAATGCCTTGTTGAACAAGGTGTCACGCACGCCTTTGGCGTACCCGGCGAGAGCTATCTCGCTGTGCTGGATGGCTTTCACCGCTATCGCGATCAGATCCGGTTCATCATCAATCGCCAGGAAGGCGGCGCGGCCTATATGGCGGAGGCGCATGGCAAGCTCACCGGGCGCCCGGGCGTCTGTTTTGTGACGCGCGGCCCCGGTGCCACCAATGCCTCCATCGGCGTGCACACCGCGTTTCAGGACTCGACGCCCATGGTGTTGTTTGTCGGCGACGTGGCCAGCGACACGCGGGACCGCGAAGCATTCCAGGAAGTCGACTTCCTGAGCTTCTTCGGACCCAGTACCAAAGGTTTTGCGAAACGCGTGGAACGCATCGACGATGCCCGCCGCATCCCCGAGTACGTGGCGCGCGCTTTCGCCACCGCCATGAACGGCCGACCCGGACCGGTGGTGCTGGTGCTGCCGGAAGACATGTTGACGCAGACCCTGCCGGTCGACACCGGTAGCGGGTTGCTACCGCAAGCCTTGCCGCGCGTGACCGCCGTTGAGGCCGGGTGCGACCCGGCTTCCTTGAGCCGCTTGCGTGATCTGCTGTTGCAGGCACAGCGGCCTTTTGTCATTGCCGGCGGTGGCGGCTGGACGGTGGCGGCGGCCCAGGCCTTGCAGCGCTTTGCCGAGAACTGGCAACTGCCGGTGGGCAATGCGTTTCGCTTTCAGGACACCTTCGACAACCACCATCCGCTGTATGCGGGTGACGTCGGCATTGGCATCAATCCCAAGCTGGCCGCGCGCATCAAAAGCAGCGACCTGATCCTGGCCGTCGGCGCCCGTCTGGGCGAGATGACCAGCGGTGGCTACACCTTGCTGGAAGCGCCGCGACCGAAGCAGAAGCTGGTGCACATTCATGCCAGCGCGGAAGAACTGAACCGCGTCTACCAGGCCGACCTGGCGATCAACGCCGGCATGGGCTCTGCGGCGCTGTCGCTGGAGACTTTGGCTGCGCCACCCATATTGGCCTGGCAAGCCTGGACGCAAGCCTGCCAGGCCGACTACCTGGCCAACCAGGTGCCGCAGACCCTGCCCGGCGCGGTCGACATGCCGATCGTCGTGGCGACGCTGCAAAAGCATTTGCCGGCGAACGCGGTATTGACCAATGGTGCCGGCAACTTTGCCAGTTGGGTGCATCGCTTTTACCGCCATCACGGTCTGGCCAAGGGCTTCAAGACGCAACTGGCGCCGACCAACGGCGCCATGGGCTACGGCGTGCCGGCCGGCATTGCAGCGGCCATCACCACCGGGCGCGTCGTCTTTACCATCGCCGGCGATGGCGACTTTTTGATGAACGGGCAGGAACTGGCGACGGCCGTGCAATACGGCGCCAAGACCATCATCGTGCTGCTCAACAACGGCATGTTCGGCACCATCCGGATGCACCAGGAGCGCGAGTTTCCGGAGCACGTCAGTGGCTCGCAACTGAAGAACCCCGACTTTGCGGCGCTGGCACGCGCCTATGGCTACGCCGGTGTGCGCATCAGCCGCACCGACCAGTTCGGGCCCGAGTTGCTGGCGGCGCTGGCGCGACCCGAAGGCACCCTGATCGAAGTGCTGCTGGACCCGGAGGTAATCACCACCCGCGGCACCTTGTCGGCCATCACCGCGCAGGCGCTGCAAAAATCCAAATGAAAGCGTTTCCTCGTCATGAATCTGCCTAGCCCGGAATCAGCGCTGTATCCGCCGATTGAACCCTACCGCAGCGGGCGGCTGGCGGTGGACGAACTGCATACCCTGTACTGGGAAGAATGCGGTAACCCGCAGGGTCTGCCGGTGCTGTTTTTGCATGGTGGTCCGGGCGCCGGATTGTCGCCCCTGCACCGGCAATTTTTCGATCCGCAGCGCTACCGCATCGTGCTGTTCGACCAGCGTGGTGCCGGCCAATCGACGCCGCTGGGCGAGTACCGCAACAACACCACGCAACTGCTGATCGACGACATCGAAAAAATCCGGCAGATGATGGGTGTTGAGCAATGGCTGGTGTTCGGCGGCTCCTGGGGTTCCACCCTGGCGCTGGCTTATGGCGAGAGCCATCCGCAGCGTTGTCTGGGCTTTGTGCTGCGCGGTATTTTTCTCTGCACTCCGGCCGAAATCGACTGGTTCATGAACGGCATCGGCTGGTTTTTCCCAAAGGAACACGCGCAGTTCATGGCGCCCATTGCGCAAGAGGAGCGTGCCGACCTGTTGCAGGCCTACGCCAGGCGCCTGTTCAGCGAAGACCAGGCAGTGTCCAGTGCGGCGGCGCGAAGCTGGAGCCGCTACGAGGGCAGTTGCCTGCACCTGCTGCCGCATCCCGAAGAGGCTGAACAATTTGGCGCCGACCGGGTGGCCCTGGGCGTGGGCCGGCTGGAGGCGCACTATTTTCAGCACCAGGGATTTCTGAGCGAAGACCAACTGGTGCGCAATGTGCAGCGCCTGCGGCATCTGCCGGCTGTCATTGTTCAGGGCCGCTATGACGTGGTGTGCCCGCCGGCATCCGCCTACCGCCTGCAGCAAGCCTGGCCCGAGGCTCAATTCATCCTGGTGGAAGACGCCGGCCACGCCGCCTCCGAGCCCGGTATCGCCAGGGCGCTGGTGGCGGCAACAGACCAATTCAAGACGACTGGGCGCTTTGCTTGAACGTTCTTGGTGGCGGAAGTAATCGAGAAAATGGGCCGTCTCGCGACCCTTGCCCGCATGTCACGCGCGATGTTCGCGCCGCCCCAATCCTTCCGCAACGAAAGCCAGCACCAGTGTGTTGAGAGACACACCTTCGGATTTGGCGCGCATGGCAAGTTGGGCATGAATCGTTTTCGGTACGCGGGCAACAAACTTGCCCGACGCCACTCCGCCGCTATTGGGGGCGGGTACCGGAAAGCCCTTGTCTTTCAACGTCGCGATGGTTGACTTGAGGGCATCGGCGCCGTTGACGATGGCTTCTTCAATCGTCTCGCCATCGGAGAAGCACTCAGAAAAATCCGGGTAAGAAATAAGGTAGCCACCACCTTCCCCGGCGGACAGGGGACGAATCTCAAAAGGGTAGTCGGCCAGTTTGCTCATGTATCAATCTCCGTTTATCAAACTCAGGAACTTTTTCACGTAAACCGGCTTGATCGGTCGGTGCGCCGGCACTGGCAGCATTTTGCCATCTGAACTTTTGCTTGATGAGCACAAGCGAGGTCGACATCGGAGCACTGAAGCGTTCGGGAGAATGAATGGGGCCTATGATGCCAAAGAATTCAGGGAGGTTGGCATGAGCGAGCTTGTCAGGCTGTATCGGTACAAAAGTTTACTGAGCGATCGGCGCGCGGTATCAAGCCAGGAGCTGATGGCTGCGCTTGAAATCTCACCCGCCACCTTCAAGCGCGACCTGGCCAAGCTGCGCGACCAGTTGCATGTGCCGATCAAGTTCAACCGTGAGCTTGGCGGCTATCAAATGGAGCCGGGCCACAGCGACAGCGAGCTGCCCGGTCTCTGGTTCAGCCAGGAAGAAATTCTGGCTCTGGTCACCATCCAGCAACTGCTGGAACAACTTGAGCCCGGCCTGCTGGGCGCCAAGCTGCACCCGCTGCAAGAACGCCTGACCCAGTTGATGGACAAGCATGGTTTGGCGAGTCAGGACGTGGCCAAACGCATCCGCATCGTGCACGCCGGCAAGCGCCGGGTCATCGCCAAATCGTTTGAGGCTGTGGCCGCCGCCACGCTGGCACGCAAGCGTCTGAAGATCTGGCACTTCAGCCGGCAAAACGGAACGACAACGGAGCGCGAAGTGTCACCCCAGCGCCTGGTGCACTACCGCGACAACTGGTATCTGGACGCCTGGTGCCATCTGCGCGATGAGCTGCGCAGTTTCAGCATTGATGCCGTGAGCCAAGTTCAACTATTGGACTGCCCGGCGCGCGACGTCAGCGATGCCAAACTGGATGCGACTTTCGGCCCCGGTTACGGTATTTTCTCTGGCGACACCGTCCGCTGGGCACGTCTGCGCTTCACGTCTGAGCGCGCCCGCTGGGTGGCGCGAGAGCAGTGGCACCCGCAGCAACAGGGAACGGTGCAAGCGGACGGCAGCTACCAGCTGCGCATCCCCTACAGCGACCACCGCGAACTGATCATGGACATCCTCAAACACGGCGCCCACTGCGAAGTGCTGGGGCCGCCCAGCCTGCGTCAGACCGTGGCACAGGAGGTGGGGAAGATGGCAAAGAAATATTTTTGAGCCATGGGGGGAGTGGGTCATCTGGTGAGCCTGTGGAGGCGTAAGCTACCTGCAAATCAGAAATTCAGGGGAGAAAATCCTTCGTGTCAGAACCATTGGCCCATTCGGGCGGGCATTTGTTGGCAGAGCATCTGCAGTCTGTGGCGGGCATGGCTGCCGGGTTTTCTCAAACGTTTGATGCCGCTACGGTTACCCAGCGCTGGGCTTATCTGGCAGGCTTGTGGCACGACCTTGGCAAATACCGGCCCGGCTTTCAGCGCTATGTGCGGCTGGCTGACAACCCGGATGCGCACATTGAAGGCAAAGTGGGTGGGCGCGAAAAAACCCACTCTGCCGCTGGCGCACTGTGGGCAATACAGCAATTGAACCAGCCGAACCGCCCTTACGGCAACATCCTCGCTTACCTGATTGCAGGCCACCATGCAGGTCTGGACGATTGGGATGGTGGGCTGAAAGAACGACTGCAAAACGACGACGCCCAACAGGAGCTGAATGAAGCCTTGGCAGCTCATCCCCCCGCCAACCTATTGGCGCATGGCGATTTGGTGGCACAGATTCCCGGTGGTGCAAATGGCTTTGCCTTGTGGGTGCGCATACTGTTCTCTTGTCTGGTCGATGCCGATTTTCTGGACACCGAAGCGCACTTTGATGCGGGCAAACCCGCCCGCCGCGAAGGCTTCCCCACGCTGGCGCAAATGCGGCTGGCGTTTGATGCCCACATGGCGGCACTGCCGGTGGCTGAGACACCGGTCAACACCCTGCGGGCCGACATCCTGCGCCAGTGCCGCGCCAAGGCCGCATTACCTGCGGGTTTCTTCTCGCTCACCGTGCCCACGGGCGGTGGCAAAACCCTGTCCAGTCTGGCGTTTGCGCTGGAGCACGCACAAACGCATGGCAAACGCCGCGTTATCTACGCCATTCCCTACACCAGCATCATTGAGCAAACGGCAGACGTGTTCCGTGGCGTGTTCAAGGCACTGGGCGACGAGGTGCTGATCGAGCACCACAGCCAGGCCGATGCTGCGGAAGAAGACGAAACCGCCCGCAGTCGCCTCGCGTGCGAAAACTGGGACGCGCCGCTGGTGGTCACGACCAACGTGCAGTTGTTCGAGTCCCTGTTCGCCGCCAAAACCTCGCGCTGCCGCAAGCTGCACAACCTGGTGGGCAGCATCATCGTGCTGGACGAAGCGCAGCAACTGCCGCCCGCGTTTTTGCAGCCGATTCTGGATGTGCTCAATTTGCTGGTGGCGCACTACGGCGTGACCGTGGTGCTGTGCACCGCCACCCAACCCGCGCTCAACAGCACCACCTATTTCGATGCCAACAAGAACCTGCGTGGCTTGGAAAATGTGCGCGAGATCATCGACAGCCCCGATGCCTTGTTTGATGCCCTCAAGCGCGTGGATGTAGAGCTTCCGCCCGACTGGACAAGCCCCACCGCCTGGGTTGACATTGCCAAGCAACTCGGTGCCGAAGACTGCGTGCTGGCCATCGTCAACACCCGCAAGGCCGCCCGAGAATTGCAGCGCCTGATGCCTGCTGACACCTTGCACCTGTCGGCCTTGATGTGCGGCGCACACCGTAAGGATGTTATTGCGCACATCAAAGAGCGCCTGAAAGCCAAACGCGAGGGGCACGACCAGCAGCCCCTGCGTGTGGTCAGCACCCAGTTGGTGGAGGCGGGGGTAGACATTGACTTCCCCGTGGTCTACCGCGCCTTGGCCGGGCTTGACTCCATTGCCCAAGCCGCTGGCCGTTGCAACCGCGAAGGGCGCATGGCCGGCAAGGGCCGTGTGGCAGTGTTTGTGCCGCCAGAGCGGGCACCGCTGGGCCATCTGCGTAAAGGCGCTGATGCCTGTATCTCCACCTTGCACGGGCAGTCACACGACCCGCTGGCCCGTGCACTGTTTGACCGCTACTTCAAAGAGTTCTACCACTCGGTGGAGTTGGATGCCAAAGAAGTCGTCAAGAAACTCACCATCAACGATCGCAAAACCCTGAGCGTGCAGTTCCGCACCGCTGCCGAAGCGTTTCGCCTGATTGACGATCAAGACAGCGCCACCGTGGTGGTGCGCTACGCAGAACAACGCGACGAGATTGAAAAGCTGCTTGGGATATTGGTCGCCGAAGGCCCGCAGCGTTGGCTGATGCGCAAGCTACAGCGCTACACCGTCAGCATCCACAAACGGGTGGCCGACAAAATGCTGGCACAAGGCAGTTTGACGCTTCCCATGCCTGGACTTTATGTACAAGTGAATGCAGAAAATCTATATGACCCCATGCTCGGTTTGAAGCCCGATGATGATGTTTACAACCCCGGTGGCTTTGCTATTTGAAGGAATGCCATGCCCAGTTTTTGCCTCGAAGTCTCAGGCCTATTCGCCTGCTTTACCCGCCCGGAAATGAAGGTGGAGCGCGTCTCTTACGACGTGATGACCCCTTCCGCTGCCCGCGCCGTGTTTGAGTCCGTGCTGTGGAAACCAGCCATCCGATGGCGGGTGCATCGCATTGACGTGCTCAAACCCATCCGCTGGATCAACTTGCGGCGCAATGAAGTCAGCGCCGTGGTGTCCACGCGCAATGTGCAGCAGGCCATGACGGCTGGTAGCGGCACGCTGGGCCTGTACATTGAAGACGAGCGCCAGCAACGTGCGGGCTACTTCCTGCGCGATGTGGCCTACCGCATCCATGCCGATTTGTCGCTGGCACCGGGCTGCACCGAACCTTTGATGAAATACACCGAGATGTTCACCCGCCGCGCCAGTAAAGGCCAGTGCGTGAACCAGCCGTATATGGGCTGCCGCGAGTTCGCGGCGGACTTCCGCCTGGTCACGGCTGATACACCGCCCGCCACGCCCATTGGTGACACCCGTGAGCTGGGCTGGATGTTGCACGACCTGGACTTCACCCACCCCGCTGACCCGCAGTCGCGCTTTTTCAACGCCAAGCTGGACAAAGGTGTGGTGCAGGTTCCTCCATTTGAGGAGGCACGCGGATGATTTTGCAAGCCCTGAATGACTACTACCGCCGCAAGTGCGACGACCCCGATCCGGCGCAGCGCCTGCCCATGTTCGGGCTGGAGCAAAAGGAAATCCCCTTCCTTCTGGAGATCAGCCCCGAGGGTGAATTGCTGCAGTTGCGTGACACCCGCGAGTTGAATGGGAAAAAGAAAGTGGCCCGCGTTTTTCGTGTGCCCATGGGCATCAAAAAGACCTCTGGCGTGGCCGCCAATTTGTTGTGGGACACCTTGGAATACGTACTGGGTGTGGACACCAAGGGCAAGCCTGAGCGCGTGGCCGAACAGCATGCCGCCTTCCGCGCCCGCATCGCCGCGCTGCCCGAGACAGTCCGTGAGGATGCAGGCATTCAGGCCGTGACGCGCTTTCTGGATCACATCGACTTGGCGCAGTTGGCGCGTCAGCCCGCCTGGGCCGATGCGCTGGAAGGCAATGCGGTGCTGAGCTTTCGGCTGCACGGTGACCTTGATCTGGTGTGCCAGCGGCCAGCCGTGGTGAATGCGGCCCTGAATGTTTCCACTGGCGACGATGCACCCCAGGCGATGTGTTTGGTCACGGGTGAGTTGGCCCCGGTAGAGCGCCTGCATGCCTCCATCAAAGGCGTGTGGGGTGCGCAAACATCGGGGGCGAATATCGTCTCGTTCAATGCGCGTGCATTCGAGTCGTATGGCAAGACGGAGCGCCAGGGTGACAACGCCCCGGTTAGCCGTGCCGCAGCCTTTGCCTACATCACCGCGCTGAACCACCTGCTGCGCAAGGACTCGACCCAGCGGATTCAGGTGGGGGATGCGTCCACCGTGTTTTGGGCTGAAAAGCAGGATGCATTCGAGGACATTTTTGGGGACATCTTCAAGGACAACCCGGATGACAGCACTACCGCTGTTCATGTATTGCTCAATGCGGTTCAAAGTGGAAAATGGGGTACTTCTGATGAGAACACTCGCTTTTATGTCTTGGGTCTGGCCCCCAACGCGGCGCGTATCAGCATTCGTTTCTATCACTGCGTGACCTTGCGCGAACTCGGCGCACGCATTGCCCAACACTTTGAAGACCTGTCGCTGGCGCGTGGCCCCCATGACCCCCAATACCCCTCGCTGTTTCGCCTGCTGGCAGCGGTGGCGGTGCAAAACAAGGCCGACAATATTCCGCCCAATTTGGGTGGCTCAATAATGGATGCCATCTTTGCCGGGGTGAACACGCCTTACCCCAGCCTGTGGCTTAACGCCGCTGTGGGCCGCTGCCGGGCCGAACAAAACGTCAATTACCTGCGTGCTGCGGCCATCAAAGCCTGCATCAACCGCCAGATGCGCAACGCCCGACCCTCATCATCCACCCCATCCCTAGAACAGGAGTTTTTGCCCATGCTTGATCTCAGCAACCCCAACCCGGCATACCGTCTGGGACGGCTATTTTCCGTGCTGGAAAAAATCCAGGAAGAAGCCAGCCCCGGCCTCAATGCCACTATCCGTGACCGCTATTACGGCGCGGCCTCCAGCACGCCGGTGGCGGTGTTCACCACCTTGCTGCGCCTGAAAAATGCCCACCTCAAGAAGCTGACTCCAGGGCGTACTACCACGTTTGAGAAATTGCTGGGCGAAGTGCTCGGGCCTGTAACCGATTTTCCCAAACATTTGCCGCTGCCAGACCAGGGCCGCTTTGCACTGGGCTACTACCACCAGCGGCAAGACTTCTTCACCAAAAAATCTGACGCCTCCACCAACACACCCACACCCACGGAAGGAACCCCAGCATGAGCCTCGATCAACAACTTGCCAACCGCTACGACTTCGTTCTCATTTTTGATGTGAAGGACGGCAACCCCAATGGCGACCCCGATGCGGGCAACATGCCGCGTCTTGACGCCGAATCCGGCCACGGCTTGGTGACCGATGTGTCGCTCAAGCGCAAGGTGCGCAACTTTGTTGGGCTGGTTAAGGATCAAGATCAAAGCGTTCCAGTGGATGGTGAGAAACGCTTTGAAATCTACGTGCGTGAGAAGGCCATTCTGAATCATCAGAACCAGCGCGCATACGCTGCATTGAACCTGGATGCGGTTGAAGCACCAGCAGAAGGTGATGTCGCTGGAGCAGCAGAAGAAGCCGACGCAAGGAAGAAAAAGCCAGCCAAAGAAAAACGCAAAGGCAGCGCCGATGAGGTCGGCCAGGCGCGCAAATGGATGTGCCAAAACTTCTTTGACGTGCGCACCTTTGGCGCTGTCATGTCCACCGGTGTGAACTGCGGCCAAGTGCGTGGCCCGGTGCAGTTCACCTTTGCCCGTTCGGTGGAGCCCATCGTGGCGCTGGAGCACTCCATTACTCGCATGGCCGTTGCCACCGAAGCCGAGGCGGAAAAGCAGCAGGGCGACAACCGCACCATGGGCCGCAAGCACACCGTGCCCTATGGCGTGTATTTGGCCCACGGCTTTGTGTCGTCGTTCCTGGCCAAGCAAACCGGGTTTGGTGAGGACGATCTGGAGTTGGTGTTCCAAGCCCTGGCGCAAATGTTCGAGCACGACCGCTCAGCCGCACGCGGCGAAATGTCCACACGCGGGCTGTATGTGTTCAAGCACGACAGCGAACTCGGCAACGCCCCGGCCCACGCTTTGTTTGACCGCCTCAAGGTTGAACCCAAAGTAGAGGGCGAAGTGGCCCGCAGCTTTGATGCGTATTCGGTGGCGTTTGACGGTCAGAGTCTGGCCGTGGGGCAATCCGTTCAGCCCGCCCCTGGCGTGACCTTGACTAGGCACTGCTGATCGGAGTGCCGCATGAAAATCCTGCCCACCGAATTCGACGGTCAATCCATCCGCCGCGTGTACGACGAAGACACGGAAACCTGGTGGTTTTCGGTGATTGACGTGGTGCAGGTGCTGACGGACAGCAACAACGCCAGGCGTTACTGGTCTGACCTCAAACGCAAGCTCGCGCAAGAAGCGGGTTCTGAGCAACCGTACGAAAAAATCGTACAGTTGAAATTGACAGCACCGGACGGCAAACAACGACTGACCGACGTTGCCACCGCTGAGAGTCTGCTGCGCATCGTCCAGTCCATCCCCAGCCCCAAAGCCGAGCCCATCAAGCTCTGGCTGGCCAAGGTTGGCTATGAGCGCATGCAGGAAATGACCGACCCCGCTCTTTCGCTGGACAGGGCGCGCCAGACCTGGCAACAGCATGGACGCAGCGACAAGTGGATTGCCCAGCGCATGACCGGGCAGGAAACGCGCAACAAGCTCACCGACTACTGGAGCGAGCACGACATCAAAAAGGGCAGCGAATTTGCCATCCTCACCAACATCATCCATCAGGAATGGGCGGGCGTGAGCGTGGTGGAGCACAAGGACATGAAGGGCCTGAGCAGCCACAATCTGCGCGACCACATGAGCGAGGCGGAACTCATTTTCACGGCGCTGGCTGAGTTATCCACCCGCCAGATTGCGCAGAGCGTAGATGCCACCGGCATGCCGCAAAACAAAACCGCCGCCAAGGCTGGTGGCCGCATTGCCCGTCAGGCGCGCAACCAACTGGAAAGCCAGACCGGAAAATCGGTGGTGAGTGGTGCCAACTACCTGCCACCGGTTGCGAAGAAGGCCTTGAAGTCACCGCGCAAGGCGTAGGGCGCAGCAAAAGTCAACGAATCCCCATGGCAGCTGAGCTTGATCAAATCCCTCTGTCCGCCCTGCAGCACTGGCACTACTGCCCGCGCCAATGCGGACTGATTCATCTGGAGCAGGTGTTTGACGACAACGTCCACACCTTACGTGGTCAGGCAGTGCACGCCAAGGTAGACCAGCCCGGTGTTGAAACGGCCAAAGGCGTTCGCGTGGAGCGCGCATTGCCGCTGTGGCACGACGAGTTGGGTTTGGTTGGCAAGTCTGATGTGGTGGAGTTTCTGGCTGGCGGTGTGCCCTATCCAGTGGAATACAAACATGGCAGTCGCAACAAAGCAGCAGACATTGCGGCTTGTGATGATCTGCAACTGGCGGCCCAAGGCATGTGCCTGCAAGCCATGACTGGCAAGACAGTGAACGAGGGCGCCCTCTACTACGCCACCTCAAAGCGTCGTCGCGTGGTGGACATCACCGAACAACTGCGCACTGAGGTCGCGCAAACTGCGGATGCCATTCGCCAAATGCTGGCCAGCGGCGAGTTGCCCCCGCCCCTGGGGGCAGAGCAGGCCGCCAAGCGCTGCAAGGCGTGTTCGCTGCTGGAGCGCTGCCAGCCCCAAGCCACACACGCCGGTTTGGTGGCTGCTCGCGCGGCGCTGTTTGACCCCGACGCATAGCACAGGATACGGATGCAACTCCTCAACACCCTTTACGTCACCACTGCGGATACCTATCTGCGCCTGGACAATGACACCCTGCGCGTCGAGGTGGAGAAAGAGACCAGGCTGCGTGTGCCACTGCACCACTTGAGCGCGGTCGTGTGTTTTGGCCACACGGGCTTGTCGGCCCCACTCATGCACCGGCTGGCTGATGACGGTATTGCGCTGGTGCTGCTGGACGATAACGGGCGTTTCAAAGCCAGGCTAGAGGGTGCGGTCACTGGCAATGTGCTGCTGCGCCAAGCCCAGTTTCAACGCGTGGCAGATCCAGTGTTTACGCTGGACATGGCACGCGCTTGTGTGGCCGGTAAGATCAAAAACACACGTCAGGTATTGCAGCGTGGCGCCCGTGAGGCCAAGCTTGAAGACGAGGCCAAGGCGTTGACCCGCCTGGCAGACGATCTGGCTGCTGGTCTGCGTGCGCTGCCAGAGGCCACCGACCTGGATGTCTTGCGGGGTATTGAGGGTGAGGCCGCGCGCCAGTATTTCAGCGGCCTCAATCTTCTGGTGCGCTCTGACCAACGTGCAGCCTTTGCCATGGACGGGCGCACGCGCCGCCCGCCGCGTGATCGTTTCAATGCCATGTTGTCGTTCCTGTATGCCATGTGGATGAACGATTGCCGCTCTGCGCTGGAGGCTGCGGGCCTGGACCCACAGGCTGGTTTTTTGCATGCCTTGCGCCCCGGCCGCGCAGCTTTGGCGCTGGACTTGATGGAAGAATTTCGCCCATGGGCAGACCGGCTGGCGCTGACCTTGATTAACCGGGGTCAACTGGAGGCTGACGATTTTGCGCTGCGCGAAGGTGGCGGTGTGTCACTGGAGCCGGATGCCCGCAAGGCCGTGGTGGTGGCGTATCAAGAGCGCAAGCGCGACGAGATCAATCACCCATTGCTGGCGCTGTCTGTTCCCCTGGGTCTGGTGCCCTTGGTGCAGGCCCGCTTGATGGCGCGCGCCTTGCGCGATGATGGCGCACCGTATGTGCCGTTTGTGGCCAAGTAAGGAAGTCTCATGCTGGTGCTGGTTTGTTACGACGTGAGTACCGAAACCAAGGCCGGGCGCCGCCGCTTGCGCCGGGTTGCCAAAGTTTGCGAAAGTACCGGGCAGCGGGTTCAAAAGTCGGTGTTTGAATGTCAACTGGACCTCGCGCGGTTCGAGACGCTTGAGCGAGAATTGCTGGCCGAGATCGATGCGAAACAAGACTGCTTACGCCTGTATCGCATACCGGAGACACGCGGTTTTGAAGTTCTGGAGCACGGTGCCTTCAAGGCGGTGGACTTTGATGGGCCGCTGGTGCTCTGATTGCGTTTTGATATAGCCACGGACACCGGGTCTGTGATAAGGTCAACACCGCGAACCTCAAGTGGTGGACTTCTCGCTATAAGGTTCGCGCGCTACGCAAGCCATTGATTCACATGACCTTTCAGAATTACTTTATTGAAATTCACAGTCCGAATCTTGTTGAACAACGAGGTTCGCGCGAATGCACCAAAAATGCCTTTGCTGACAACCTTTTGGCGGCGAAGCGGATCGCCCGGCAGTGATGCCGGGCGCGGATTGAAACATGAGTTGTCGTCATCGTGGGCTCCTGGGAAAAAAGGATCGCCCGGCAGTGATGCCGGGCGCGGATTGAAACCGCCGTGATGCCCTTGTAGTAACTCTCGGGCAGTTGGATCGCCCGGCAGTGATGCCGGGCGCGGATTGAAACGTACGACGCGCCTCCTTAACCTGGGCAGACTCTGGGATCGCCCGGCAGTGATGCCGGGCGCGGATTGAAACATCCCGCCAAATCACTCCGACGTACTTCCGGTACGGATCGCCCGGCAGTGATGCCGGGCGCGGATTGAAACCAAATACCGACATTACTATCAGCATTTGATTGAGGGATCGCCCGGCAGTGATGCCGGGCGCGGATTGAAACAAATATCAGAGCAGGCAGCCGGTCCGGCACCCTAGGGATCGCCCGGCAGTGATGCCGGGCGCGGATTGAAACTAGTTAAGGGAACTGACTACGCTAACAGTCGTTTGGGATCGCCCGGCAGTGATGCCGGGCGCGGATTGAAACGATGTCCGTCGTTGTAGTGAACACGGCACCACTGGCGGATCGCCCGGCAGTGATGCCGGGCGCGGATTGAAACGTTTACGACATGCCGTTGATCTCGCTCGCCGGTGGGGATCGCCCGGCAGTGATGCCGGGCGCGGATTGAAACACTCAGTTTTACTCAGGTGAGCGCACCAGCCAGTGGGATCGCCCGGCAGTGATGCCGGGCGCGGATTGAAACTAAATGGACCCATTCTGTAAAACTCTGGTATCCGGGGATCGCCCGGCAGTGATGCCGGGCGCGGATTGAAACAAAATCAGCCTGTTGCCAGGCTTGGCGGTATTGCGGGATCGCCCGGCAGTGATGCCGGGCGCGGATTGAAACGAATAATTAGCCACGTTACCGCCAGGAGAAACATGGATCGCCCGGCAGTGATGCCGGGCGCGGATTGAAACAAGTGGGGGGTCCATCCTCTCACATGGTTGAGCGGATCGCCCGGCAGTGATGCCGGGCGCGGATTGAAACAAAACAAAGGTCAGAATTGCAAGAGCAATAAAAGGGGATCGCCCGGCAGTGATGCCGGGCGCGGATTGAAACGGCGAGTGCAGTAGTACATCCCACGAAGCGTACTCGGATCGCCCGGCAGTGATGCCGGGCGCGGATTGAAACATTTCTTTTCCTTCGGCGGTACGAGTGTCACTGTGGGATCGCCCGGCAGTGATGCCGGGCGCGGATTGAAACAAAGCAAGATTCATTGCGCCTCCGCCTCACGAGCGGATCGCCCGGCAGTGATGCCGGGCGCGGATTGAAACAGGTATCCCAGGCTGTACGACCACGGCCCGGAGCGGGGATCGCCCGGCAGTGATGCCGGGCGCGGATTGAAACCGCGAAAAGATTGGCGCACCAGTCAGGGAAGCATGGATCGCCCGGCAGTGATGCTGGGCGCGGATTGAAACGCGGCGATCACTGACGAGCCGCCAGAGGAAATTGGAATGGCCCGGCATTACTGCCGGGCGCAGATTAGGTCCGGGTTCCGACATCCGGCAGCCATGGATTGCGGGTCAGGCCCGCAATGACAATGCGACGTTTGCTTTCGCGTGATCGAGTGGTGAATTCTGGAAGCCTTGATGGATAAGGCCTATTGCTACAGAGGTCGTCCAGAAATCGTCCAATCGTTTTTCCGCTCGGTTTGTGCCCTCGATAGACGCTGAGCGATGCGCTATTCGGGCTACGCCGGCTCAGGGATTTGGGCCCACACCTGGTACAGCCAGTAGCTTTCGTGGTTGATGCATCTCTTCAATTCACCAGGGCGCAGGCCGGTGACGCGGCGAAACTCGCGGCACAGGTGGGCTTGATCGGCATAGCCGCTGTCGGCGGCGATGTCCGACCAGCTCAGGGCGTTCGAGTCGAACGCCTGGCGCGCCCGAAACAGGGACTCCTCGGCGCGCCCGATACCGCGCAGTTGGCGCAGCGCCTGGCCGGTCCAGCGCTTGATGCGGCGGTCGACTTGGCGCTCGCTGCGGCCGCCGTCCTGTTTTTCGGCACGCTGGGCGACGCTGCTGGACCAGTCCAGAAATTGCCCGGGATGGGCTGGATCAGGTGGTCGGACGGCCTGCCAGCGCGGGGTCAAAAAATCTTCGATCAGTTGCACGCGCAAGTCATCGCTTGGCGCTTCAAGCACCGCGCGCGCCATCTGCTGCCACTGGGCATCCATGACCTCGCTGAAGGGGCTGGACCGGTTCAAGTGCGCCGCGATGTCCAGGCCGGTCAGGGCGCGGATGGCGTCGGGATAAATGAACAGGGTAAAAAAGTGCACCGGTCCGGGGTTGTCGCTGACCGAGGTTTGCGTGTGCGGCCCGGAGAAGATCACCGGCAGTGTCAGCGGGCCGGTTGCCGCACGCTCCAACTGGTCCAGGCGTGAGTCCCGTCCTTCGATGATCCAGGTGATGACGCAGGTCGGGGTCGGCGGAAAATGGTTGCGCCGTTCCTCCAGGGTCAGGTCGGTGGCCAGGGTGCTGCGGGTCAGGTAGGCGCGCACACAGGCGGCCAGGGCCGGACTGGGTGCCAGCAACGCGCTATGCGTTGTGCCTTGTTTGCCGTGAACTTCTTTCACCAACCTGTGTGCCATGACCATCGCCGGAGTTTATCGAAGCACCGCCCCATGTCCGAAACGTTCAAGACAACTGGCGGCGGGAGCGGGCACAGTCAAGGCCATGTCAAAAAACCTCTCGTGGATGATCTTCGCCCTGGGCATCGGTCACATTCTGTACGGCCTGATCAGCTTCCGCGCGCCGCTGGCGGCGGCCCTGTCGGACGGCCTCTTCGATCAATTCAAGGTACACCCGGGGCGGGTTGCCGCATTTTGGTTTCTGGCTTTCGGGCCGCTGCTGATGCTGGCTGGCCAGTTGTGCCTGCACGCCGTCGCTGGCGGCGACCTGGCGACGGTCAGACTCATCGCTCGCTATCTGCTGGGCCTGGCGCTGCTGGGTGTGCTGGCCTTTCCCCGGTCACCGTTTCTGGCGGTACTCCCGATCGCCGCCTTGCTGCTGGCGCAGGGTTACGGGTTGCTGCCATGAGGCCTACCGTGGGTTCCGCTGAAGTGCCGCCGGGCAGCGAAATCGAGCGTCAATTGCCGGGCGCCTATTTTCACGACAGCTACCAGGCCCTGTTGCCGGCGCAGGCTGCGGGCAGTTCGGCGCTGGAGTTGAGTTTGCAGACCTTTCTCAAGACACCCCGCTGGATCGATTTCTTGATGCGCCTGCGCAACCGCGTGGTGGGCCTGGTCGGGCTGAAAAACCTGGGCTCCTTCAATCACCTTGATCCGGGCAAGCCGGCCAGCGCCTACCGCGTGGGCGATCGGGTCGGCATTTTTTCGCTGCGCTACCTGACGGACAACGAAGTCATCCTGGCCGACTCGGACAAGCACCTGGACGTGCAGGTGTCTGTTTGCAAGCTGATGCGCGACGAGGCTGTGCGGGTCAACATCTCCACCGTGGTGCATGTGCACAACCGGTTGGGCAAGCTGTACATGTTTTTCGTCGCGCCGGCGCACAAGGTGATTGCGCCGGCAACGCTGCGCGGCCTGCTGCGCCGTGGTGCTGGCAGCGGTATTTGACAAGCTTCCTCAAGTATCTACAATGTAGATACATTTAGGAGGACTTCATGAATACCGTCATACGCAAATGGGGCAACAGCCCCGCCGTCCGCATTCCGATGTCGGTGATGAGCCTGGCGCACTTTGACCTTGAACAAAAAGTCAGCGTCACGGTCGAAGAGGGGAAAATAATCATTGAACCTTTGAAGCAGGTGGCGTACTCGCTGGATGAACTGGTGGCCGGCGTCACGGCTAAGAATCTGCATGCCGAAGTCGGTTTTGGTGCCCCCGTCGGCAAGGAATTGCTCTGATGGCCACCCGCTACATACCCGATTCGGGCGATGTTGTATGGCTCGAATTTGATCCCCAAGCGGGCCACGAACAGGCTGGCCATCGACCTGCCCTGGTCATCAGCCCGGCCAGTTACAACGGCAAGACGGGTCTCATGGTCTGCTGCCCGATGAGCACCAAGATCAAAGGTTATCCCTTTGAAGTGCTCACCTCGGTTGGTGATGTTGAGGCTGTGGTGCTTTCCGATCAAGTCAAGTCGCTTGACTGGAAAACCCGCAAGGCGAAGAAGAAAGGGAGCGTGACGGCAGAGGTGATGTTGCATGTGCGAGCCAAAATCAAAGCCCTGCTGGTGATCAGGTAAGCGGCCCCTTGAAGTTGCCCAACACTTGAAAAAAAACCGGCTTTCGCCGGTTTTTTTCTGCCTCAGTTCGGCGCCTACTCCTTGATATCGACGCCGTAGAAGCTGTGCCGGCCAAACGGGCTGAGCTTGAAGTCGATCACTTCCTTGCGTACCGGTTTGAGCTGCACCGCGTGGGCGATGGTGAACCAGGGCGCTTGCTCCTTGAAGATCACCTGGGCCTGCATGTAGAGCTTGGAGCGCTCCGCCGGGTCGCTCACGACCTTGGCTTTTTGCACCAGGTCTTCAAACGGCTTGTAGCAGAACTTGGCCACATTGCTGCCGTTCGATTTGGCGGCATCGCAACCCAGCAGAGTGTGCAGGAAGTTGTCCGGGTCGCCGTTGTCGCCGGTCCAGCCCAGCATGCCCATTTGATGTTCGCCGTTTTGCATGCGCTTGCGGTACTCACCCCACTCAAAGCTCTTGATCTCGGCCTTGATGCCGACCTTGGCCAGGTCCGCTTGCATCAGTTCGGCAATACGTCGGGCGTTGGGGTTGTAGGGGCGCTGTACCGGCATGGCCCACAGGTCGGTGCTGAAGCCATTGGGCAAGCCGGCGGCGGCCAGCAGTTTTTTAGCCGCTTCCGGGTCGAACGGATCGTCCTTGATGGCGTTGTTGTAAGACCACTGGGTCGGCGGAATCGGGTTTTTCGCCGCCACGCCGGTGCTCAGGTAAACGGCGTCGATGATGGCCTGCTTGTTGATCGCCATGTTGACCGCCTTGCGCACGCGCACATCGTCAAACGGTTTCTTGGTGGTGTTGTAGGCCAAGTAACCGACGTTCAGGCCGGCTTGTTCCAGCACCTGAACCTTGGGGTCCTTGCGCATTGCATCCAGATCGGCCGGGTTGGGGTAGGGCATCACATGGCACTCGCCTTTTTGCAGCTTGGCCCAGCGCACCGAGGCGTCGGGCGTGATGGAGAACACCAGGTCGTCGATCTTGGCCTTGCCGGCGTAGTAGTCGGGGAACGCCTTGTAGCGAATGAGGGCGTCTTTCTGGTACTGCACCAGCATGAAGGGTCCGCTGCCGATGGGTTCCTGGTCGATCTTCTCGGGCGTGCCGGCTTTCAGCATGGCATCGGCGTACTCTTTCGATTGGATGCCTGCGTATTCCATGGCCCAGCCCGACAGGAACGGCGCTTCGGGCTTGTTCAGCGTGATCTTGATGGTCAGGTCGTTGACCTTGTCGATCGACTTGATCAGCTTGTCCATGCCCATGTCGTTGAAGTAGGAGTGATTCGAGCTGGTGACCTTGAAGTAGGGGTTGCTTTCCTTCCACTGGCGTTCGATGGCAAAAATGATGTCGTCGGCGTTCATGTCGCGCGTCGGCTTGAAGTTCTTGTTGCTGTGCCACTTGACGCCCTTGCGCAGGAAGAAGGTGTATTCCTTGCCGTCGGGGGACACCGTCCAGCGCTCGGCCAGGCCCGGCACGACCGCGGTGCCGCCGCGCTCGAAGTCGACCAGACGGCTGTAGATCTGGCTGTTGGCATCGAACGACGTACCGGTGGTGTTGATGCCAGGATAGAAGTTCTCCGGGCTGCCTTCCGAGCAGAACACCAGCGTCTTGGCGGAAACCGGCGCCAGCGCCAGCAGCGCCGGCAGTGCCAGGGCGCACAGCAGCGAACGTTGGGTCGAGAGTTTTCGACCGCCACCTGATTTCGACTGATTCATCTTTTGGACTCCTCTTGGGTTAATGCTGCGACGCAGCGGGTTGGGTAAATTGTTCGGCCTCGTGGCACGCCACCTGGCGACCGGCGAGTTCGCGCAGTACCGGGCGTTCCACCTGGCAGCGCGGCGTGACGCTGGCGCAGCGGGTGGAAAAGACACAGCCGCTGGGCGGGTTCAAGGGTGACGGCAATTCGCCCTTGAGCACGATGCGTTTTCGGGTCGGGCCGCTGCCCATGATACCGGGGGTGGAGGCCAGCAGCGCCTGGGTGTAGGGATGAAGCGGTTGCGTGAACAAGGTCTTTTTCTCGCCCTGCTCGACGGCGTGCCCCAGGTACATGACCATCACTTCGTGGGCAATGTGGCGCACCACGCCAAGGTCGTGCGAGATGAACAGATAGGCCAGGCCCAGCTCCTGTTGCAGGTCGGCCAACAGGTTCAGCACTTGCGCCTGAATCGACACGTCGAGCGCCGAGACCGGCTCGTCGGCCACGATCAGGGAGGGTTTGAGCATCAGCGCGCGTGCAATCGCGATGCGCTGGCGCTGGCCGCCCGAGAACATGTGCGGGTAACGCTCGTAGTGCTCCGGGCGCAGTCCCACCAGCGCCAGCATGGCGCGTGCCTGTTCGGTGCACTCGGGCGCTGACAGTTGGGTGTTGATCTGGAGCGGTGCTTCCAGAATGGCGCCGATCTTCTTGCGCGGATTGAGCGAGCCGTAAGGATTCTGGAAAACCAGTTGCACGGCGCGGCGCAGCGCGTGGCGCTCGGGCGTCGGCGCGTTGACCACGTCGACGCCGTTGAGCAGCAGCTCGCCCGAGGTGGGCGTCTCGATCAGGGACACCATGCGCGCCAGCGTCGACTTGCCGCAACCCGATTCACCCACCACCGCCAGTGTCTTGCCGGGCTGCAGGGTGAAGGTAACGCCACCCACCGCCTGCAGATGTTCGGCGGCGTGAAAAAAGCCGCGGCCGATTTTGTAGACCTGGCGCAGATCGCGCGCCACCACGACGGCATGGGTGGTCGTGCTCATGCTTTTGAGCCCAAAGGGAATTGGCAGCGCACCATGCCTTGTTGCCAGTCGCGCAGGGCCGGGCGCTGCGCGCGGCAACTGTCCTTCGCATAGGCGCAGCGCGGCGCGAACAGGCAGCCCGGCGGGCGGTCGTACATGCCGGGCACCATGCCGGGGATGGTGGCCAGACGGGTCAGGCCGTCGCTGCGTTCCGGCAGCGCCGCCATCAGGGCTTCGGTGTAGGGGTGCTGCGGCGTCGCAAACAGGTCGTGCGCGCTGCGCTCCTCCATGATTTGCCCGGCATACATCACCGCCACCCGTTGCGCCATCTCGGACACCACGCCCATGTTGTGGGTGATCAGCACCAGCGCCATGCCACGTTCTTTTTGCAGGCTTTGCAGCAAGTCCAGAATCTGCGCCTGGATCGTGACGTCCAGCGCCGTGGTCGGCTCATCGGCGATCAGCAGCTTGGGGTTGCAGGCAATCGCCATGGCGATCATGACGCGCTGGTTCATGCCGCCCGACATCTGGTGCGGGAAGTCCTTGAGGCGGCTTTCGGGCGCCGGAATGCCGACCTGTTCCAGCAACTCGATGGAGCGTTTGTGGGCGGCACGGTTATCGAGTTTCAGATGCAGCTTCAAGGTCTCGGCCAGTTGAAAGCCGACCGTGAAGCAGGGGTTCAGGCTGGTCGTGGGGTCCTGGAAAATCATCGCCACGTCCTTGCCGGTGAGCTTGCTGCGCTCACTGCTGGAGAGGGCCAGCAGATCGTGGCCGTCAAAGCGCAGTTTGTCCGCCGTCACCCGCCCCGGGTAGGGCACCAGGCCCATCAGCGCCATCATGGTCACGCTTTTTCCCGAGCCCGACTCGCCGACGATGCCCAGCACGTCACCGACATTGAGCGACAAACTGACGCCATCGACCGCGTGCATGACCGAGTTCTTCGAGGGAAACTCGACCGACAGGTTTTCTATTTCAAGCAGAGCCATTACTTGTCATTGCGGACTTGATCCGCAATCCATGTCCCCTCACACGGGTGTTTTGAGTTTGCATTTTCCACGGGAATATTTCTCAACGCTTCAGTTTGGGATCGAACGCGTCGCGCAGACCGTCGCCCAGCAGGTTGAACGCCAGCACGGTGATCAGGATCGCCAGACCGGGGAAGGTCACCACCCACCAGGCGCGCATCACAAATTCGCGCGCATCGGCCAGCATGGTGCCCCACTCGGGTGACGGCGGCTGCGCCCCCAGGCCCAGAAAGCCCAAGGCCGCAGCGTCAATGATGGCGGTCGAGATGCCCAGCGAGGTCTGCACAATCAGCGGCGCCGTGCAATTGGGCAGCACTTCATTGAACATCAGACGCAGGTGGCTGGCACCGTTCATGCGCGCCGCCGTCACATAGTCCTTGGCCATCTCGCCGATGACCGCGGCCCGCGTGATGCGCACGTAATGCGGCAGCACCACCACCGCCACCGCCAGCATCGCGTTCATCAGACCCGGCCCCAGAATGGCCACGATCACGATCGCCAGCAGCAGGCTGGGCAGGGTCAGGATGATGTCCATCAGGCGCATCACCGCGATCTCGAAGAGGCCGCGGAAATAGCCGGCCGTCAAACCCAGAACGGTGCCCACCAGTACCGACAGCGCCACCACCGCCAGGCCAATGGCCAGTGACAGGCGGGCGCCATGGATCAGGCGCGACAGGATGTCGCGGCCGATCGCGTCGGTGCCCAGCCAGTGCGCGCTGGAGCCGCCGAGCTGCCAGGCTGGCGGTTTCAGGAACACGGCCGAGTCTGTCAGGTCCGGCGCATAGGGTGCAATCAGGGGCGCCAGGGCCGCCAGCAGCAGCACCAGGATCACAATCATCAGGCCGGCCACGGCACCATGGTTGGCGCTGAAGTAGCCCCAGAACTCACGCCACGGTTGCGGCGGCTCCGGGCTCTCGTCCTGGCTTTGCAAAGCGGTCGTCTTGCTCATGGCGAGGGTCGCGCGGCCTTCCATGGTCAGTGCCTTATCTTCGGGTTGATGATGCCGTAGGTCACATCCACCAGCAGGTTCACCAGCATCACGATGACGCCCAGCAGCAGCATGCCGCCTTGCAGCACCGGATAGTCGCGCCGGCCAATGGCTTCTATCATCCATTTGCCGACGCCGGGCCAGGAGAAAATGGTCTCGGTCAGGATCGCGCCGGTGAACAGTACGCCCACTTGCAAGCCGATGACCGTTACCACCGGGATCAGCGCATTGCGCAGGGCGTGCAGCGCCACCACCCGCAGATTCGACAGGCCCTTGGCGCGTGCCGTGCGGATGTAGTCCTCGCCCAGCACTTCCAGCATGGCCGAGCGCGTCATGCGGGCCATCACCGCCAGCGGAATGGTGCCCAGCACGATGGTCGGCAGGATCAGGTGCGTGGCGGCCGACCAGAAGGCGCCCTTGTCACCGACCAGCCAGGAGTCGATCAGCAGGAAGCCGGTGATGGGTTCAATAAAGTACTTGACCGCAATGCGGCCGGAGACCGGCGTCAGGTCCAGTTGCACCGAAAACAGTAGGATCAGCAGCAGGCCCCACCAGAAGATCGGCATCGAGTAGCCGGTCAGCGAGACCCCCATGACACCGTGGTCCAACACCGAGTTGCGCTTGACCGCGGCCAGAATGCCGGCCGGTATGCCCAGCAGCAGGGCAAACAAAATGGCGCACACCGCCAGTTCAATGGTGGCCGGGAACAGCGCCAGGAATTCATTCAACACCGGCTCGTGGGTAATGACGGAGGTCCCCAGATCACCTTTCAGAACGCGGCCGATGTAGATGCCGTACTGCACCAGCAGTGGGCGGTCCATTCCGTATTCCTTGAGCAGGATGGCGTGCCGTGCGGCATCGATGCCGCGCTCGCCAGCCAGGGTTTCTATCGGGTCGCCCGGCACCAGGCGAATCAGGAAGAACGCCACCAGCGTCATGCCTATAAACGTTGGGACGATCAGGCTGAAGCGGGTCAATAGGAAGCGCAGCATGGTTTGCAGATTTTTATCGAAACTCGGGCGCCATCATGCCAGAACAAAAAAGGCCGACTTGCGCCGGCCTTTGTGGTAAGCAGAGAAAGTTGCTTACTTCAGGTGTTTGCCGATCAGGCCAGCCATCTCGAACATGGACACTTGGGCCTTGGCGAAGATTTCCTTCAGCTTGGCATCGGCGTTGATCATGCGTTTGTTGACGGCGTCTTGCAGCTTGTTCTTCTTGATGTAAGCCCACAGCTTGCTCACGACTTCGGTGCGCGGCAGCGGGTTGGCACCCACCACGGCGGCCAGAGCGGCGCTAGGCGTCAGGGCTTTCATGAACGCCGCGTTGGGCGTGCGCTTTTTGGCGGGCGCTTTTTTCGCAGCTACCTTTTTGGCGGGAGCTGCTTTCTTGGCGGGGGCGGCCTTTTTAGCGGGGGCTGCCTTTTTCGCCGGAGCCGCTTTTTTGGCCGGAGCCTTGGCGGCTACTTTTTTGGCGGGTGCTGCCTTTTTTGCGGGTGCAGCTTTCTTTGCCGGAGCTTTGGTTGCAGTTGCCATGATTTATTGTCCTTCTAGAAGTTGATTAATCACCAGCGAAAAACTGCTTCTTCACTGGCAATGCGGATGCTACTGGAGAATTTGTCCGTTTCCTAGCGAAAAAATGTTTATTTCACTGGAGCGTGTTGTTTTTTTCACAGGAGATTTGAGTGCTTTTCCCTCTGAAAACGCAATGCGGCGCGCAGCGGCCGCGGCAAATGGTTCATGCAGTGCATCAGATGCGGCCATCAAGACCGCGCCAGGACAGGCTATTTTCCGTTTCCACCGGCAGCGCCACAGGCCGGTGGCGGCCTACAATTTTGGCAACCCAAGGAACACGACCATGACCCCCTCATTTGCCACCTGCGACCTGTGCGATGCCCACAAGAACGATGCATCCGGTGACTTCCGGGTGCTGCCGCCGCTGTTTCGCGACTTTGGCGCAGTGCGTAAATTTTGCGGCCCGGTGGTCACTGTCAAGTGCTTCGAGGACAACTCGGCCGTCAAGGCGGCGCTCGATGCAAGCGGTTTTGAGGAGACGCCAGTGGGCCGGGTCGGCAAGGTGCTGGTGGTCGATGGCGGCGCCTCACTGCGGCGCGCCCTGCTGGGCGGCAACCTGGGTCTGGCGGCAGTCAGGAACGGCTGGGCCGGCGTGCTGATCGACGGCTGTGTGCGCGATGTTGCCGAGTTGGCTTTGCTGGATGTGGGTATTCGGGCTCTGGCTTGCATGCCCTTGCCGACCGAGAAGCGCAATCAAGGACAAAAAGATGTAGCAGTGCAGATCCAGGGCGTTTGGGTGCGCCCCGGCGATTGGCTGTATGCGGACGAGGACGGTATGCTGCTCAGCGCCCGGCGTCTGACTTGAGCCGGGCCGGGTTGGGACTGTTGCGCGCCGGCAGCGTCGCCAGCACCACGCCCAGCAAGGCGATGCCGAAGGCCAGCAGTTGCACGCCATGCAGGGTTTCGCCCAGCGCCAGCACGCCCACTGCTGCGCTGGCGAGCGGCAGCATCACGGTGAAGACACCGGCTTGCGCCGCCGGTACGGTCTTCAGGCCGGTCATCCAGAGCCAGACGGTCCAGACGCTGGCCGCCAGCGCGTAGAACACCAGCAACACCCAGGTCGATGCGGCCACCGCATGGAAATCGAATTGCAAGGCCATGTAGAGGCCCATGGGCGTCATCAGCGCGAAGCCCCACAGGTTGATCAGCGCCGTGATGCGTTTAGGCCCCAGAGCGCCGGTGAGCTTCTTGCCGATGACGGCGTAAGAGGCCTCGCAGACGACCGCGCCAAAGACCAGCAGATTGCCCCACAAGCTGTTTTGCGGCGACACTGCGGAGGTCAGGCCAGCGCCAGATGGCGTGATGGGCGCCGCTTTCGAGAAAGCAAACAGTCCTATGCCCAAAGCGGCGCAGGCAATCGCGGCCCAGACCCGCAGGCTGATGCGCTCGCGTAAAAAAAGCCAGCTCAGCAGCGCCACCACGGCCGGAATCGACGCCATGATGACGCCGGCCGAGATCGCGCTGGTCAGGCTGACGCCGTACAGCATGCAGATCGAGAATAAAAAATTGCCGAGGAACGACTCCAGAAAGACCAGCTTCTTGGTTGCCAACGTCATCACCGGCTCGCTGGCCGGCTTGATCAGCCAGTGTGGCATCGCCACAGCGCCTATGCCAAACCGCAGCCAGGCCAGCAGCATGACGGGCAGGGCGGCCACCAGGGGTTTGGAGAGGGCGACGTAGCTGCCGACCAGCGACATGCTGAGGGCCAGCAGCACATAGGCCAGCGGACGGTTGGGGGTGCGTTGCAAGGTATTTTAAAAATTGAAGTTCCAGCCTGGCATCATGCCTGAGGACCGCCGCGACCGCAGTGGCTTCTCTGGCAAGGCCCAAATTGGCACCAATGAGTGCGGATAAGTTGAGGTACCTTCAGGCTCCACCAAAAAGAGGCATCCTGATGAGCACGGGTCAATTCGCATACGCCAGCAATGGCAACCGGTTTCTGGCCGTGCCTGAACTTGCCGATCAGGCCTTTGCCCTAGTCGGCGTGCCGTTTGACGGCGCCGTCACCAATCGACCGGGCGCCCGCTTCGGACCGCAGGAGATTCGGCGCGCCAGCCTGATGCTGTGCGATGGTTTGCATCCGTGGTTTGGCGTCTCGCCGATGGGCCATCTGGGCGACGCGCTGGACCTGCGCTTGCCCAATGCCTCGCCGCTGGCCGAAGTGCGCCGGCAGATCCAGGTCCAGGCCGCGGTGTTGATGGCCAGACACCATTGCGTTTTTCTCGGTGGCGATCATTCGGTGACCTTGCCGCTGTTGCGTGCCGCCCGGGCGCAACATGGCGAACTGGCGCTGCTGCATTTCGACGCGCACTGCGATACCTGGCCAGACCATTTTGGCGAACCGTCGGGTCATGGAACCTGGACTTACGAGGCCATCGCCGAGGGTCTGGTGAGCCCCAGCCACACGGTGCAGATCGGCCTGCGTTCCAGCGGCGAGCGCGCGGTCCGGGAGTATGTGCAGGACCGGGGCGGCCTGATTTTCACGGCCCGGCAGTTGCGCGGACTCGACGGTGCCGGCCTACAGCCGGTCGTGACGCAGATATTGAATCGCATCGGTAACCGGCCCTGTTACCTGACGCTCGATATCGACTGCCTGGACCCGGCGTTCGCGCCCGGTACCGGCACGCCGGAGCCGGGAGGGCTGAGCAGCTCGCAACTGCTGACCTTTATCGAGGAGCTGGCGTCGCTGAACCTGATCGGCATGGACTGCGTCGAGGTGGCGCCGGCTTACGACCACGCCGAACTCACCAGCAACGTCGCCGCCACCCTGGTCTGGACTTATCTTTGCGGCCAAGTGGCCAAGGAAAGGAGAGTTGGCCATGTTGCTTGACTCGGACACCCAACTGAATCAAAAAAGTTATTACGAAGCCAGCGTCACGCGTGCTGCGGCGGAGCCACCCCTGCAAGGCGCGCTGAACGCCGATGTGCTGGTGGTAGGCGCCGGTTATGCCGGTTTGTCGGCGGCGATCGAACTCGCGCAGCAAGGCTTGAGCGTGATCGTGCTGGAGGCGGACCGTGTTTGCAGCGGCGCCTCCGGCCGCAATGGCGGCCAGGCGATCGTCGGCTATTCCAGTGGGCAGGAGCCGTTCGAGCAACAGCTCGGCAAGGCCGATGCGCGGCTGGCCTGGGATATGACGATCGAGGCCATTGACCTGATCGATGAGCGCATTGCGCAGTTCAAAATCGACTGCGACCGGGTCTCGGGTTACCTTTATGTTGCTGATTCGCCGCGCAAGGCGCGCGCGCTGGAGGCCGACATGAATACCTTGCAGCGCGACTACGGTTTTGCCTCCGATTTTGCCAGCGGCGCCGACACCCAGCGCCATATCCGGTCGCAACGCTATTGCGCCGCCGCCTTCGAGCCGGTCTCCGGCCATCTGCATCCCCTGAAGTACGGCCTCGGATTGGCCGACGCGGCGCGTTCGCTGGGCGTCAGGATCTTCGAGCATTCGGCGGTGCTCGACATCCAGCGCGGTGCCCGTCTGCAAGCGCACACGGCGACCGGTGTCGTCAGCGCCCGCTTTGGTGTGCTGGCCGGTAATTGCACCCTGGGTGAGTACGGGCCGCGCGTGGCACCCGACATCACAGCGCGCATCATGCCGGTGGGCACCTACATGGTGGCCACGGCAGCGCTTGACCCGGCCCTGTGCCAACGCCTGATCCCCAGCAACGCCTCGGCCTGCGACAACAACTTCATCCTGGACTACTTTCGCTTCAGCGCCGACCACCGCATGCTGTTTGGCGGCCGCGTCAGCTACACCACGATGACGCCGCGCAATCTCAAGGAACTGATGGCGCAGCGCATGCAGCAGGTGTTTCCCGAATTGAAGGAGGCTGCTATCGACTACGTGTGGGGCGGTTTTGTCGACATCAGCATGAACCGCGCGCCCGACTTCGGACGGCTGGGCGACAACCTGTATTACCTGCAGGGATTCAGCGGGCACGGCGTAGCCCTGACCGGACTGGCGGGCCGCCTGGTGGCGCAGGCGGTGGCCGGTCAGGCCGGGCGCTTTGATTTGTTTGCGCGCCTGCGGCACCGCGAGTTTCCCGGCGGTGCCTTGTTGCGCATGCCCAGCCTGGTGCTGGGGACGCTGTTCTATCGCTTGCGCGACGCCTTCTAGCCGGGCTCCCCATGGACCAATCGATTACCCAACTCTTGAGCCAGCACCGTATCCACGAAGTGGAGTGCGTGATTCCCGACATGACCGGCATTGCGCGCGGCAAGATCCTGCCGAAGGACTTGTTCCTGAGCGCCGGCGAGATGCGCCTGCCCAAAAGCGTACTGCTCAATACCGTCAACGGCCAGCAGCCCGACAACGGACCGCATGTCGGCGACACCGACCCGGACATGCTGTGCCGGCCCGACGCCGCCACCTTCCGCGTCGTGCCCTGGGCCGCCGAGCCAGTGGCGGTGGTCATCCACGACTGCTTTGAATGGGACGGCTCGCCGGTGGCGCTGTCGCCGCGCGCCGTGCTGCGCCAAGTGCTTGACCTGTACACCCAGCGCGGCTGGCGTCCCGTGGTGGCGCCGGAGATGGAGTTCTACCTGGTGGCGCGTCAACAAAATCCGCACGAGCCGCTGCAACCGCCGATTGGTCGCACCGGCAAACCGGAGGCCGGACGGCAGAGCTATTCGGTCGATGCGGTGAACGATTTCGACCCCTTCTTCATGGAGCTGTCGACTTTTTGCGGCGTGCACCGGCTGGGCGTCGAGACCTTGATCCACGAGGCCGGCGCCGGCCAGATGGAGATCAACTTCACGCACGGCGAGCCGCTGGAGCTGGCCGACCGCGTCTTCCTGTTCAAGCGCACGGTGCGCGAGACCGCGCTGCGCCACGGCATCTTCGCCACCTTCATGGCCAAACCGATGGAGACCGAGCCCGGCAGCGCCATGCACATCCACCAGAGCATCGTCGATGCCGACGGCCGCAACCTCTTCGGCCAGAGCGACGGCAGCGCCAGCCCGGCCTTCTTTCACTACATCGCCGGCTTGCAGAACTACGTGCCGCAGGTGATGCCGATACTGGCCCCTTACGTCAACTCGTACCGGCGCCTGGCGCCCCACATGTCGGCGCCGACCAATGTGCGCTGGGGCTACGACAACCGCACCTGCGGCATCCGCATTCCGAAGTCGGCGGCCCAGGCGCGGCGCGTCGAGAACCGCGTGCCAGGCGTCGATGTGAATCCCTACCTGGCGATTGCCGCGACGCTGGCCTGCGGCTATCTGGGCATGATGGAAGCGCGCCAACCGGCCGAACCGGTGGCCAGCAGCGCCTGGAACATGGCGCACGAACTGCCGCGCCATCTGGAGGACGCGATCGAGCTGCTGCGCGCCTGCACGCCCATGCGCGAGTTGCTGGGCAGTCACTTTGTCGATGCCTTCTGCGCCGTCAAGGAACTCGAATTCGGTACCTACAACCGCGTCATCAGTTCCTGGGAACGGGAGCATTTGTTATTGCTGGTTTGAGCTGCGCCATGGCCAACGATTCAAACCCAAACCGCAGCGGCATCGATGGCGCGCGCGCCCAGGCCCTGCTGCAAACGGAACGCGCTGCTTTCATTGCCCGCAACCCACACTCCGGCGCGCTGGCCCAGCGCGCCAGCCAGCACCTGCTGTTCGGTGTGCCCTTGCACTGGATGAACGACTGGGGCACGCCGTTTGCCTTGCAGGTGGCACAGGCGGCCGGCGCGCACCTGCTGGACGCCGACGGTCATGATCTGAGCGACTTCTGCCTGGGCGATACCGGTGCCATGTTCGGCCACTCGCCGACGCCGGTGGCACGCGCCGTGGCACGCCAGGTGGCGCACGGCATCACCGCCATGCTGGCCGGCGCGGATGCGGCGGCGGTCGGCGAGTTGCTGAGCGAGCGCTTCGGTCTGCCCTACTGGCAGTTCGCCATGACCGCGTCGGATGCCAATCGCTTCGTGCTGCGCTGGCTGCGCGCGGCTAGCGGCCGGCGCAAGTTGATTGTCTTTAGCGGCTGCTACCACGGCACCGTGGACGATGTCTTCGTCGATCTGGAGGAGGGCAATCCGCTGCAACGGAGCAGTCTGCTGGGCCAGGTGCACGACCTCACCGCGCACACCCGGGTGATTGAGTTCAATGATCTCTCAGCGCTGGAAGCGGCGCTCAGCCAAGGCGATGTCGCCTGTGTGCTGGCCGAGCCGGCCATGACCAATATCGGCATGGTGCTGCCCGAGCCGGGCTACTGGCAGGCGGCGCAGGCGCTGATCCGGCAGTATGGCGCGGCGCTGGTGCTGGACGAGACCCACACCATCAGTTGCGGCCCCGGTGGCTACAGCGGCGCCCACGGCCTGCAACCCGATGCCCTGGTGCTGGGCAAGCCGGTGGGCGGCGGTGTGCCCTGTGCGGTGTACGGTTTCAGCGCCGAATGGGCCAGGCGCGTGGTGCAGGCCAAACGCGACGCGCCGGAGGGACACTCGGGCATAGGCACCACGCTGAGTGGCAACCTGCTGGCCATGGTGGCCATGCGCGCCACCCTCGGCGAGTTGATGACGGCGCCCGTCTATGGGGGCATGCTGACCACTGCAAGCGCGCTGGCCGAGGGTTTGCGCGAGGTCGTCGCGCGCCATCGCCTGCCCTGGTGCGTGACGCAACTGGGCGCACGCACCGAGTTCCAGTTCCGCGCCACGCCGCCGCGCAACGGCAGCGAAGCCGGCGCCGCGCTGGACCCCGAACTGGAGCACCTGATTCATCTGGCGCTGCTCAATCGCGGCGTGCTGATCACGCCGTTTCACAACATGATGCTGGTCTGCCCGGCCACCACGGCGGCCGATGTGCAGAGACTGCTGGTTGCCTTCGACCAGGTGTTGGCCAGGATCGTTGCCGCTTGACTATAGATATTTCTGTGGATCTTTCCCGAAATGATGACATGCCAAACCTCGTTGGGCACGGTGGGTGGATCAGGCTGGCGGGGCACTCAGCTCCGTGTCCCCCGCCCTGCGGGCTCCTCCTTTACCTGCGCTGAGCGCCCCACCAGCCTGATCTTTCAAGCAGGGTTGGTGCGCAACCGACGCAAACCACCAAGGCTCGCCGCCGAGGGTGCTGTAGAGGGTGGCGCAGCGTGGACTTGGGGTTTTGCCAAATAAAGGAGGAGCCCAGAGGGCGGGGGACATTCGCGGAGCTACCCACTGCGGCACCCTCGACCCACACACGGCCGCATCTGAGTTCTTGACTTGCGCAAGCAATCTGCATCAGGCAGGCTTGTGTAACCGCTCCAGTGTCTCGGAGACCGCACGAGCCAGCAGCGGACCGCAGCGCTCGATATCGGCCAGCGTGGCATAGCCGTAGCCGATCACCAGACCCTTGGCATCCTTGCGCTCCAGACAGTAGGCTGAGAGGGCGCGCACCGTCAGACCCAGGCGCGCAATGCGTTCGGCCAGGGCTTTGTCATCGACCACCTCGGGCAGTCGCAAACACAGGTGCAAGCCTTGCTCGGCACCGGTGATCTGGGCATGCTGGCCCAGACACGGCTGCAGTGCCGAGAGCAGACAGCGCCGGCGCTCGGCATAGCTCTGGCGGGCCCGGCGCAGGGCGCTGGCGAAATGCCCCATCTCGATAAACTCCGCCAGCGCCGCTTGCAGCGGCATCTGGCCGGGACGATTGAGGTCGTAATGAGCTTGCTTGAAAGCCGCCACCAGCCCCTTGGGCACCACCAGATAGCCCAGCTTCAGACCGGGGTACAGCACTTTGGAAAAAGAGCCCATGTAGAGCACCCGCTCATCGGTGTCTAGCCCCGCCAGGGACGAGATCGGCGGCCCGCTGAAGCGGAACTCGCTGTCGTAATCGTCCTCCAGAATCCAGGCCTTGTGCTGCTTGGCCAGCGACAGAATCTGATGCCGCCGGGCCAGCGACATGACAGCGCCCGTGGGGTACTGGTGCGATGGCGTCACATAGATCAGACGCGGCGGTGCCGCTTCGTCCTGCGCCTGCGGCGCAATACCGTGCTGATCGACCGCCACCGGATGGAGCTTCAGACCGGTGGCCATGAAAGCCTTGACGGCACCCCAGTAGGCCGGATCCTCCAGCCAGACCGTATCGTTGTGATCGGCCAGCAACTGGGCGCACAAATCCATCGACTGCTGGGTGCCGCTGGTGATGATGACCTGCTCGACCTCCAGCGGCACGCTGCGAAAGACGCGCAGGTAGTCGGCCACCGAGCGGCGCAGCGGCGCGTAGCCACCGGAGTAGCTGTAGTCGAGCATATCGGGGTAAGTCATGCGCCAGTGCTTGTTTTGCAGGCGCTGCCAGAGGGCCACCGGGAAGGCGCTGAAGTCCACGATGCCCGGCGTAAACGGGTAAATCTCCAGTTCGGCAGCGTTGAACGTCGTCAGCAGGGCCTGGCCGCGCCGGGACAATCTGGCGGTATCCTGGTTCTCTGTCGCGGGAGCCCGGCGTGCGACGGTCCTGGGAACCCTTTCCTTGACAAAAGTGCCACTGCCGACATGGCTGCTCAGGTAGCCCTCGACGGTTAACTGGTTGAGGGCGGCGATCACGGTGTTGCGCGACAGCTTCAGATCCTGGCTCAGGTCGCGACTGGAAGGCAGACGATCACCGGCGGCCAGCTTGCCGTCCAACATGGCGCGCCGCAAGGCTTTGTACAACTGGCGTTGCAGGGGTAGCTTGTCCTGCAAACGCAGGCGCGCAATTTCGGTCAACAAGAATTCGGAGAGCATAAAGTGGCACTATCCAACGGGTCTAATTGGTTCCATTGTGAATCAATTGCACCAGCACAATCGGCCAAATTACATGGAGACACTTATGAACCTGAAAACCCTGAAAAACAGCCTTCATCTGGCGGCGGCGCTGACACTTGTGGCCGGCTTTCTGCCAACGGCAGTCAACGCCCAGAGCAAACAGTTATTCCTCTACAGTTGGGCCAACTACGTGCCGCCGAATCTGCTCAAGCGCTTTGAGGCCGAGACCGGCATCAAGGTCAGTATCGATGCCTACGACAGCAACGACTCGATGCTGGCCAAGCTGCAGGCCGGCGGTGGTGGCTACGACATCGTGGTTCCCAGCAACTCGGTGTTGGGTACCATGATCAAGTCCGGCTTGCTGTTGAAGGTCGAAGCTTCCAAGATGAGCAATTTCAAGAACGTGACGGCGCCGCACGATCATCCGGCAACCGATCCGAACCGCGACTACTCGGTGCCCTATCTATGGGGTTCGACCGGCTTCACCTACGATTCGGCCAAGGTCCCCGGCGGCAAGCTCAATGAGAGCTGGAAGGAATTCTTCGAGCCGCGTCCCGAGGTCGCCGGCAAGATCGCTGCCCTCAATGACCAGGGCGAAATGTTCACCGCCGCCGCGTTGTACCTTGGCATAGACACTTGCACCGAGAACCCGGCTGATGCGCAGCGCATTCTTGACGTGCTGGAAAAACAAAAACCCAGCGTGAAGATTTATTCCTCCACCGGCACCATTGGCCGCATGGCCGCTGGCGAAGTGACCATGCACCAGCAGTGGAACGGCGCTTCCTACAAGTCGCATGCCAAATTGGCGACGGCGGTTTTCGTCTACCCGCAAGAAGGCATGAACCTGTGGGGCGACAATTTTGCCGTGCCCAAGGGCGCCCCCAACCCGGAGAGCGCCAAGACCTTCATGAACTGGATGATGGAGCCGAAGAACGCGGCCGAAGCCTCCAATTTTGGTGGCTACAACAACGCCATCAAGGGGTCGGACGCGTTCATGGACACCGAGCTGCGCAACAGCCCGGCGATCAACCCGTCGGAAGCCATGAAGAGCCGCTTCCGCCCGGTCAAGGATTGCTCGGTCAAGGCGCGTGAACTGCGCGATGGCGTCTGGACGCGGCTGCGTCGCTGAGCGTCACGGGAAAGCGGCCACGGGGCCGCTTCCGCGCTTCTGAGGTCCAATTTTGAACGTTGAAATGGGCTCTTGAGCTTCGCTTCTGTTTCTATCAATAGGTTCCCGATGACCGATACCGCCATTGCCATTGCGGGCGTTTGCAAGACCTTCTCCGGTGCCAGTCAGCCTGCCTTGGCCGACTTGTCGCTGGAGATTCGGAAGAACGAGTTTTTCACGCTGCTGGGCCCCTCGGGCTGCGGCAAGACGACGCTGCTGCGCATGATTGCCGGCTTTGAAAACCCGGACGCCGGCAGCATCGAACTCGACGGCGTCGCCATGGGCCGCACGCCGCCCAACCAGCGACCGGTCAACACCGTGTTCCAGAGCTACGCCTTGTTTCCGCACATGACGGTCAGCCAGAATATTGCGTTTGCGCTGGAGATGCTGGGCCGGCCGCGCGATGCCATCCGCACCCGGGTCGCCGAAATGATGCGCTTGCTGCGCCTGGAGGGCATGGGCGAGCGCTATCCGGCCCAGCTTTCCGGCGGCCAGCAGCAACGCGTGGCGTTGGGAAGGGCGCTGGCGCCGGAACCCAAAGTGCTGCTGCTGGACGAGCCGCTGTCGGCGCTGGACCTGAAGCTGCGCAAGGAGATGCAGGTCGAGTTGAAGCGCTTGCAGTCCGCCACCGGCATTACTTTTGTCTTCGTCACGCATGACCAGGAAGAGGCGCTGCGGATGTCCGACCGGATCGCGGTGATGCGCGACGGCAAGGTCATGCAAATGGGACGCCCGGACGATATTTACGAGCGCCCGGCCAATCTGTTCGTCGCCGAATTCATAGGCGACGCCAATTTTCTGCCGGCCACTTGCATTGCAAGAAACGGGCCGGGTGGGCGCTTCCGTCTGAGCTGTTGTGGCGACGATGTTGTCGAGTTGGTGGTGGACGATGCCAACGACATGGCGACAGGCGCCAAGGCGTTGCTGATGCTGCGCCCGGAACGTGTCACCCTGGCGCCGCTGGCTTCCGCGCTGTTGCGCGCCGAAGTGCCGGAGGCGATCTACAGCGGCAGCGATCTGATGCTGCATGCCAAACTGGCGGACGGCACCTTGTTGCGCGTGCGATTGTCGGGACCGGTAGAGGCGGCCCTGCAGACCGGTGCCAGCGCCGGTTTTGCGATCGCCGGCAGCGCTGTTCGCGTCTTTGCGCCATGAGCCCGGTGCGCGCCCGCGATCTCGCGCTGACGACGCCGGCGGCGCTGTTTCTGGCCGTCTTCATGATTGCGCCGCTGTTGTTGATGCTCTACGTCTCGACGCTGGAGCGCGCCCCCTTCGGCGGCGTGCTGTGGGGCAGCCACACTGGTGTGGCTTATGAAAAGCTGCTGTTTGAGCGCGATCTGCTCGGCCGGCTCTCCTTCAACAGCGACTACATCGCCATCTTCGCCCGCTCGTTCCGGCTGGCGACCATCACCACCATCCTGACGCTGCTGGTCAGCCTGCCGACGGCGCTGTACATGACCACGCTGTCGCGCCGGCGCGCGGCTTTCATCCTGTTTCTGGTGACGGTGCCGTTCTGGACCAATCTGCTGGTGCGCAATTTCGCCTGGATCCTGATCCTGCGCAACGGCGGCACGCTGGACCAAAGCCTGCAATGGCTGGGCCTGACCAGCAGCTCGCTGGACATTCTGTACACCCCGCTGGCGACCGGCATCGGCCTGACCTATTCCTTTCTGCCGTTCATGATTTTGCCGACCTACGTGGCCCTGGAGCGGATCGACAAACGCCTGATCGAAGCCGCTTTCGATCTGGGCGCCGACCGCTGGCGCGTGCTGACGCGCGTGGTGCTGCCGCTGGCCATGCCGGGCATTCTGGCCGGCGCCATTCTGGTCTTCGTTCCCTGCCTGGGCGCCTACGTCAGCCCGGAGTTGCTGGGCGGCGGCAAGTCCTTGATGATCGGTAATCTGGTGCAGGCGCAGTTCGGCGCCTCGCGCAACTGGCCGTTCGGTGCCGCGCTGGCGTTGGTGCTGGTGGCGGTGCTGCTGCTGACTTTGCTGTTGTGGCGTTTTGTGCAACGCCGTCTGGGGCGAACCGCATGATGCCGGAACAGAACCTGCTGAGCAGTCGCTCCAACGCTGTCATTGCCGCGCTGGCACTGGTCTTTCTCTACATTCCCATCATCACCCTGGTGGCCTTGTCTTTCAACGAGAACGACCTGACCACCATCTGGAGCGGCCTGAGCGTCAAGTGGTATCTGGCGGTGCTGGACAACGGCGACATCCTGCGCGCCGCCAAGAACTCCCTGATCGTTGCCGGTGTTGCCACCGTGCTGGCGACCATGGCGGCGACCGCCGCGGCGCTGGGCGTGGTGCGCACCACTACGCTCCACAGGGGCGCCGTGGAGGGCTTGCTCAGCCTGCCGCTGCTGGTGCCGGAGATCGTGACGGCGGTGGCTTTGCTGATGCTGTTCGTGCTGGCCGGGCTGCCGCTGGGCCTGCTGTCGGTGATCCTGGCACACACGGTCTTTTGTATTCCTTTTGCCTACTATCCGATCCGCTCGCGCCTGGCCGGACTGGACCCGGCCCTGATAGAGGCTGCCAGCGACCTCTATGCGCCGCCCTGGAAACGCTTTGTGCGGATCGAATTGCCGTTGCTGAGTCCAGGCATTTTTGCCGGCGCGCTGCTGGCCTTTATCAGTTCTTTGGGCGACTTTGTCATCACCTATTTCGTCGCCGGCCCCGGCTCCACGACGCTGCCGGTCTACATCTTCGGCATGATACGCACCGGTGTCACGCCCGAAGTCAATGCTCTGTCGGCGGTCTTCCTGCTGGTGTCGGTGGCCGTCATCACGGTGGCGTTCCTGGTCGGACGGCGCATCAATGAAACGGACCGGCAGCCATGAAAGTTTTCTACAGTGCCGACTACGTGGGCGCCGGTTATGCCTTCGAGACCACACGCAAGGCCAAGTGGGTCGCCGACTCCCTGCTCACCGACCCGATAGCCAAGCTTGAACTGGTGGCGCCGGCGCCGCTGTCGTGGCAGCAACTGGCCCAGGTGCATGAGCCGGAGTACTTGCGCACCGTGCAAACAGGCGTTCCGCTTGAGCTGGCCCAGTCGCAGGAATTTACCTGGGACGCCGGCTTGTGGCCCATGGTGCTGGCGTCCAATGGTGGCGCCGTGGCGGCGGCGCTGGAGGCCTTGCGCAGCGGCCTGGCGGGCTCGCTCTCCAGCGGCCTGCACCACGCCCGGCGCGCTGCGGGCGCCGGCTATTGCACTTTCAACGGACTGGTGGTGGCGGCGCGGGAAGCGCTGGCCGCCGGCGCCAGGTCGGTGCTGATCCTGGACCTCGATGCCCATTGCGGCGGCGGTACCGCTTCGCTGATCGGCGACCAGCCAGGCATCTGGCAATGGGACGTGTCGGTCGACGACTATGACCGCTACGACAGCAGCGAGCGCAGCCGCTTGCAACTGGTCGACAGCAGCGACGCTTACCTGGGTGCCATCGAAAGCAGTCTGCGCCAGGTGGCACAGGATGGGCCGCACTTCGACCTGTGTTTGTACAACGCCGGCATGGACCCGTTCGAAGGCTGTTCCGACGGCGGTCTGGCTGGCATCACGCGCAGCCTGCTGGCGGCGCGCGAGCAACTGGTGTTCGACTGGTGCCGGCAGCGTGGCTTGCCGGTGGCGTTCTTGCTGGCCGGCGGCTACATCGGCGAGAAGCTGGATCAGCAGGGTCTGGTGGATCTGCATCGCCTGACGCTGTCGGCGGCCGCGCAGTCGAGCTTGGTTCGGTAGGGCTTCTGTTGAGAGTGCCCGAGATGATGACATGCCAAACCTCGTTCGGCATGGTGGGTGGATCAGGCTGGCGGGGCACTCAGCTCCGTGTCCCCCGCCCTGCGGGCTCCTCCTTTACCTGCGCCGAGCGCCCCACCAACCTGATCTTTCATGCGGGGTTGGCGTGCGAGTGGCGCAAACCACCGATTGCATCTGCATCAGGCGGGCTTGTGTAACCGCTCCAGCGTCTCTGAGACCGCGCGTGCCAGCAGTGGACCGCAGCGCTCGATATCGGCCAGCGTGGCATAGCCGTAGCCGATCACCAGACCCTTGGCATCCTTGCGCTCCAGGCAGTAGGCCGAGAGGGCGCGCACCGTCAGACCCAGGCGCGCAATGCGCTCGGCCAGCGCCTTGTCGTCGACCACCCCGGGCAGGCGCAGACACAGGTGCAGGCCCTGCTCGGCGCCGGTGATCTGGGCATGCTGGCCCAGACACGGCTGCAAGGCCGCGAGCAGACAGCGCCGGCGCTCGGCATAGCTCTGGCGAGCCCGGCGCAGGGCGCTGGCGAAATGCCCCATCTCGATGAACTCCGCCAGCGCCGCCTGCAGCGGCATCTGGCCGGGACGATTGAGGTCGTAATGGGCTTGCTTGAACGCCGCCACAAGCCCCTTGGGCACCACCAGATAGCCCAGCTTCAGACCGGGATAAAGCACTTTCGAAAAAGACCCCATGTAGAGCACCCGCTCATCGGTGTCGAGACCCGCCAGGGACGAGATCGGTGGCCCGCTGAAACGGAACTCGCTGTCGTAATCGTCCTCCAGAATCCAGGCCTTGTGCTGCTTGGCGAGCGACAGAATCTGGTGCCGCCGGGCCAGCGACATGACCGCACCGGTGGGGTACTGGTGCGACGGCGTCACATAAATCAGACGCGGCGGTGCCGCTTCGTCGCGCGCTTGCGGTGCAATACCGTGCTGATCGACCGCCACCGGATGGAGCTTCAGACCGGTGGCCATGAACGCCTTGACGGCGCCCCAGTAGGCCGGGTCCTCCAGCCAGACCGTATCGTTGTGATCGGCCAGCAACTGGGCGCACAAATCCATGGACTGCTGGGTACCGCTGGTGATGATGACCTGCTCGACCTCCAGCGGCACGCTGCGAAAAACGCGCAGATAGTCGGCCACCGAGCGGCGCAGCGGCGCGTAGCCACCGGAGTAGCTGTAGTCCAGCATATCGGGGTAAGTCATGCGCCAGTGCTTGTTCTGCAGACGCTGCCAGAGCGCCACCGGGAAGGCGCTGAAGTCCGCGATACCGGGCGTGAACGGTTGAATTTCCAGTTGGGTGGCGCAGAAGCTGGTCGCCAGGGCCTGGCCGCGGCGTGACAGCTTCATGCCGTGGCCGTGTTGCGCCGACGGCCGGCGCGCGGCCGCTCTGGGCACGCTGTCGTTGACAAAGGTGCCGCTGCCTATGCTGCTCACCAGATAGCCCTCGACGGCCAGCTGATTGAGGGCCGCCACCACCGTATTGCGCGACAGATTCAGGTCTTGCGTCAGTTCGCGGCTGGACGGCAGGCGCTCGCCGGCGGTCAGCTTGCCGTCCAGAATGGCGCGCCGCAAGGCCTCGTACAACTGGCGGTGCAGCGGCAGCTTGCCCTGCAGACTCAGGCGTGCAATTTCGGTCAACAAAAGTTCAGAGAGCATAAAGTGGCACCATCTACTTGGTTTAACTGGCCCCCATTTTGAACCAATTGCACCGGCACAATGGCACAAACAATACGCAGAGACTGAGGCTTGTCCTGATCGGCAGTGACGGACGCCAGTGCTCCCAGGTGACAAATGTTCCAAAATATTTCTCGTAAAAATCAAAGCGCCCAGCGCCGCCCGGTGGTCCTCATGTCGATGGGCGCCCAGCAACGCAAAGGCCATGACTACCAGGTGATGACCAGCAAGTACATCCGCCCGTTGCTGGAGCACGCCGGCTGTGTGCCCTTGCTGGTGCCGACTTGCTTCGGTCAGGAAAATCTTGCGCAATACCTGTCCATGGTCGATGGCGTGTACCTGACCGGCGCCGGCACCAACATCGACCCGGTGCTGTATGGCCAGCCGAATTTGACGCCCGACAAGGAACTGGACCAGGGACGCGACCAGTTCGATCAGCCGCTGATCCGCGCCGCCCTGGAGATGGGTTTGCCTTTTTTCGGCATTTGCCGCGGCCTGCAGGAACTCAATGTGGCGCTGGGCGGCGACCTGCATCAGAAGCTGTACGACATCCCCGGACTGCTGGATCACCGCGAGGACTACGCCGCCACCGTGCCGGAGCAATATGCCGACGCCCATGGCGTGCGCCTGCTGCCCGGTACCTGGTTTGCCGACCTGATGCAGCAAGGCGAAATTCAGGTCAACTCCTTGCACGGCCAGGGCATCAGAACGCTGGGCCGGGGCTTGCAGCCGTTGGCCTATGCGCCGGACGGGCTGATAGAAGCGGTCCACCTGCCGCAACAGCCGCAGTTCACCCTGGCGGTGCAATGGCATCCGGAGTGGCAGGCAGTGCAAAATCCGTTTTCCGTGCGTATCTTTGAAGCTTTCGGTCAGGCCTGCCGCTCGCGACAAGGTGCCGGTCTGCCCTATTTTGAACACAAGCTGCTGAGCGCGGCCGGGAGCATTTCATGAATGACAAGAAGACGATGAATTTCAACGATCTGGAGCAATGGCTCAACGAGCGCCGGGTCACTGAAGTGGAATGTCTGGTGCCCGACTTGACCGGTGTGGCGCGCGGGAAAATTCTGCCGCGCGCCAAGTTCACGGAAGACCGCGGCATGCGTCTGCCGCAGGCCATCGTGGCGATGGGGGTGACCGGGGAGTTCCCTGAAAGCGGTCCTTATTACGACGTCATCGACCCGACCGACAAGGACATGCAGTTGCGCCCCGACCCGTCAACGACCCGCATTGTTCCCTGGGCCGCCGACCCGACGGCGCAGGTGATTCACGATTGTTTCGACCATAAGGGCAACCTGGTTCCGTTTGCCCCCAGAACCGTGCTGCGCCGGGTCTGCGATCTGTTTGCCAGCGAAGGCTTGCAACCGATCGTGGCGCCGGAGCTTGAGTTCTACCTGACGGCGCGCAATACCGACCCCAACACGCTGTTGCGGGCCCCCATCGGTAGAAGCGGGCGCGCCGAGACTTCGCGCCAGGCCTACAGCATCGATGCGGTCAACGAATTCGATCCTTTGTTCGAGGAAATCTACGATTACTGCGACAAGATGGAACTCAATGTCGACACCTTGATTCACGAGGTCGGCGCCGGGCAGATGGAAATCAATTTTTTCCATGCCGAGCCGTTGGGACTGGCCGACGAGGTGTTCTTTTTCAAGCGCACGGTGCGCGAGGCGGCGCTGCGCCACGACATGTACGCCACCTTCATGGCGAAACCGATTGCCGGCGAGCCGGGCAGTGCCATGCATGTGCACCAGAGTATCTTGAACACGGCCACCGGCAAGAATATTTTCAGCAATGAAGATGGTTCACCCTCTGAATCCTTCATGCATTACATCGGTGGCCTGCAGCGTTACATCCCGGCGGCGATGGTGCTGGTGGCGCCCTACGTCAACAGCTACCGCCGCCTGTCGCGCAATACCGCCGCGCCTATCAATATCGAGTGGGGTTATGACAACCGTACCGTGGGCATCCGCTCCCCGATTTCGTCGCCCGAGGCGCGGCGCGTGGAAAACCGCGTGATCGGCGCCGACGCCAACCCCTATGTGGCACTGGCCATGACCCTGGCGTGCGGCTATCTGGGTCTGAAAAACAAGATCAAGCCGAAAGCCGAGATGAAGGGCGATGCCTATTTGTCGCCTTATTCGCTGCCGCGCAGTCTGGGCGAGGCGTTGGACTGGTTGCGCAAGGAGTCGGATCTGCACGAGGTGCTGGGCAAGGAATTCATCACGGTTTACTCGGAAATCAAGGAACTGGAGTTCGATGAGTTCATGAAGGTGATTTCGCCCTGGGAGCGTGAGCACCTGCTGCTGCACGTCTAACGCCGGATTTGCTTTTTGACCTTACCTGATGTTGGGTATTCCCCCGACTTTGATTGGATTTTTATGAGCACCAACCCACTGTCTTCCGTGATCGCGCCGCCGGCCCTGGTTCAGCGCCTGCCGGCGGTCGACACCAAGGCCATTCAGGCCCTGGACAGCGCCCATTTTTTGCACCCGTTCACCGACTTCAAGGATTTGGCGGGACACGGTTCCCGCGTTATCACCCGGGGCGAGGGCATTTATATCTGGGACTCCGAGGGTGCCAAGATACTCGATGCCATGAGCGGCTTGTGGTGCGTGAATGTGGGCTATGGCCGAAAAGAGCTGGCCGACGCGGCCCATCGCCAGATGATGACGCTGCCCTACTACAACAGTTTTTTCCAGACCACCAATGTGCCGGCGGTGCAACTGGCGGCCAAGTTGGCCAAGCTGGCACCCAAGGTGGGCGAGCGCAGCTTCCAGCATGTGTTTTACTCAAGCAGTGGCAGCGAGAGCAACGACTCCAACGTGCGCATGGTGCGGCGCTACTGGGATTTGCTGGGTCAACCGCAACGCAAGGTCATCATCAGCCGGATCAATGCCTACCATGGCAGCACCATGGCGGGCGCCTCCCTGGGCGGCATGAGCGGCATGCACGCGCAAGGCGATTTGCCGATTCCCAACATCACGCACATCGAGCAACCGTACTTCTTCGAGAACGCTCTGCCGGGTGAAAGCTCCGCTGATTTCGGACTGCGCGCGGCGGGCTGGCTGGAGGCCAAAATTCTCGAAATTGGTGCCGACAAGGTGGCAGCCTTCATTGCCGAACCAATTCAGGGCGCCGGCGGCGTCATCATTCCGCCCGCCACCTACTGGCCCGAGATCCAGCGCATCGTCGACAAGTACGGAATCCTGCTGATCAGCGACGAGGTGATCTGCGCTTTTGGCCGGCTCGGCGCCTGGTTCGCCTACGAAAAATTTGGCTACAAACCCGATCTGGTGACTTTTGCCAAAGGTGTCACCAGCGGCTATATCCCCTTGGGTGGCGTGCTGGTGGGTGATCGGGTGGCCAAGGTGCTGATTGAAAAAGGCGGCGAGTTCAACCACGGCTACACCTACAGCGGCCATCCGGTGGCTTGCGCCGTTGCCTTGGCCAACCTTGAGATCATGGAGCGCGAGCAACTGCCGCAGCGGGTGCGGGATGACATCGGGCCTTATCTGGCGCAGCGTTTTGTCGAGATCGGGCAGCACCCGCTGGTCGGCTCGGCCGAGACCTGCGGCTTCACGGCCGGTCTGGTCCTGGTAAAGAACAAGCAGCGTCTGGAACGCTTTGCCGAGAATCTGTCGGTCGGCATGATTTGCCGCGGCCACTGTTTCAGTAACGGATTGATCATGCGTGCCGTCGGCGATCGCATGATCATTGCGCCGCCGCTGACCATGACGCATGCCCAAATTGACGAAATGGTGGCGTTGATCATCCGCTGTCTTGACTTGACTTATCAGGAAGTCAAGAAAAATGGCTGGTTGGCATAGGGATTGCATGGATGGAAGGCGCTGGTAAAGCCGTTTACCATCCAACTTTTTTTTGCATGTTCGATCGATTATTTCAGGAGAATGAAGTGGGTAATACATTTGGAAGAACCTTGATGGGCAAGCTCATGGCTGGCCTGGCGCTGGCGGGCTCGCTGACTTTGGCCGCCTCTTCGGCGCTGGCCCAGGAGGAAAAAGTTCTCAATATCTACAACTGGTCGGACTACATTGGTGACGACACCATCGCCAACTTCCAGAAGGAAACCGGCATCAAGGTTCGCTATGACACCTTCGACAGCAACGAGACCCTGCACGCCAAGCTGGTCGCCGGCAAGACCGGCTATGACATCGTGGTTCCGTCCTCGAACTGGGCCAAGATCCAGATCGATGGTGGTCTGTTTACCAAGCTCGACAAAAGCAAGATCACAACTTACGGCAATCTCGATCCGTTTGTGATGAAGCAGCTGGCCAGCATGGATGCGGGCAACCAACACATCGTCCCCTGGATGTGGGGCATCACCACGGTAGGTGTCAACGTCGACAAGCTCAAGGCGGCGCTTGGCAACCTGCCGATGCCGGATAACGCCTGGGACCTGATCTTCAAGCCCGAATATGCCGCCAAGGCGAAGTCCTGCGGTATTTCGGTGCTTGATTCCGGCGACGAGATCTTCCCGGCGGCACTGCGCTATCTGGGCAAGCCACCCTACAGCAAAAATCCGGCGGACTACCAGGCGGCGGGGAAAATGCTGGAGAAGATTCGGCCCAACATCGGTCTTTTCTCTTCCTCTGGTTACATCAACGACCTGGCCGGCGGCTCGCTGTGCCTGGTGGTCGGCTGGAACGGCGATATCAGCATCGCCGCGGCTCGGGCCAAGGAGGCCAAGAACGGCAACAACATCCAGGTGCTGCTACCCAAGACCGGTGCCGTGATGTTCTTTGACACCATGGCGATCCCGGTCGATGCCCAGCACGTCGAGAACGCCTACAAGTTCATCAGCTACATCTACCGTCCCGATGTCAACGCCGGGATTGTGAACAAGGTGCTTTATGCCAACCCGGTGCCGGCTGCCGCCAAGACGATCAAACCTGAAGTGCTCAACAACAAGACGGTGTTCATGAGCCCCGATGACCTGGCGCGCATGGTCCCGCCGGAAGCGGTGAGCAGCGATATACGCCGCCTGCGCACTCGCCTGTACACCACCTTCAAGACCGGTCTGTAAACGTCTTTTTTGGCCGCCGGGGGCGGGCGCGGCGACGCGCCTCCGGCGACTCTTGAGCCTGTAGAACATCCACGTGGGAGAAGGGTTGCGCATGCAGCAAAAACAGCAGAATATCGTTGACCAGGCTGGCAGCTTTGTCCGTATCGACCATCTGACCAAGCGCTTCGACGAGGTTGCCGCGGTCGATGACGTTTCCATCGATATTGCCAAAGGGGAAATCTTCGCGCTGCTGGGCTCATCCGGTTGTGGCAAGTCGACGCTGCTGCGGATGTTGGCCGGGTTCGAGACGCCGACGCTGGGTAATGTCTATCTCGATGGTGCGGCTATTTCGAAAATGCCACCCTACGAGCGCCCGATCAACATGATGTTCCAGTCCTATGCACTGTTCCCCCATCTGACGGTGTGGGAGAACATTGCCTTCGGCCTGAAGCGCGACCGCATGCCCAAGGACCAGATCGGCCAGCGGGTCGAGGCGATGCTCAATATCGTCCAGCTCAAACCTTACGCCAAGCGCAAGCCACACCAGCTCTCGGGCGGTCAGCAGCAGCGGGTCGCGTTGGCGCGCTGTCTGGCCAAGAGCCCCAAGCTGCTGCTGCTGGACGAACCGCTGGGGGCGCTGGACCGCAAGCTGCGCGAGCAGACGCAGTTCGAGCTGGTCAATATCATCAAGAAGGTCGGTGTCACCTGCGTGTTGGTGACGCACGACCAGGAAGAGGCCATGATCATGGCCGACCGCATCGCCGTCATGCAGGAAGGCCGCTTCCTGCAGGTCGGGCGTCCGGGCGAGATTTACGAGACGCCCAATTGCCTGTTCGTTGCAGGCTTTATCGGCGATGTGAACCTGTTCAAGGGCATGGTCGAAGTCGACGAGGCTGATCACGTGGTGATCGACACGCCGGAGTGCCGCCATTTCGTCAGTCATGGCATCACCGGCACGCAGGGCATGCAGGTGAGCATTGCGCTGCGCCCGGAAAAAATCTGTCTGCAGGCGCAGGAACCGACCATAGCGCAGCGCGAGTCCGCCGCCGAGCACGGCCACAATTGCGCCAGCGGCACCATTGACGGCGTCGCCTACTTCGGCAAGTTCACCTTGTTTCACGTCCGGCTGGACAGCGGCATGGTGATCAAGGCCTCGCGCGAGAACGCGGCGCGCCACGAAGACAAGCAATTGCTGCGGGGTCAGCGCGTGTACGCCTGGTGGGACGGCAGCGATGTTGTCGTGCTGACAAGCTAGGCCTGGAGAGCCCGAACCATGAGCCTCGCAAAAAGTTTCACCAGCAACGGCCTTGTGCGCTTTCTCAAGCGGGATTGGGGCCGGCGCAGCGTCATCGGCATACCCTACTTATTCCTGATCCTTCTGGCCTCCGTGCCCTTCCTGGTGGTACTGAAGATCAGCGTTTCAGAAACCGACGGCATCCGCTTCCAGGACCTGACGAGTTATGCTGACGGCGTGGTCCAGCTCAAGATCAAGCTGTCGAACTACATCTTTCTTGGCACCGACTCGCTTTATGTCCAGACCTACTGGTCGTCGATCAAGTTCGCGTCGCTCAACACCCTGGTCTGTCTCTTCATTGGCTATCCCTTTGCCTACTTCATGGCGCGCTCGCCGGCCAACCTGAGGCCGGCGCTGCTGATGCTGGTGTCGTTGCCGTTCTGGACCTCCTATCTGCTGCGCGTCTACGCCTGGAAAGGCCTGCTGGACGACCACGGCGTGTTCAACAACCTCCTGCTTTGGCTGCACCTGACCAATGAGCCGATCAAGATGATGCACACCGGGTTCTCGATGACCGTCGGCCTGGTCTACGCCTACCTGCCGTTCATGATCCTGCCGCTCTACGCCAATCTGGTGAAGATGGACCTGCGGCTGATAGAGGCCGCCAAGGATCTGGGTGCCACGCCGTGGCAGACTTTCTGGCTGGTGACCGTGCCGCTGTCGAAGAACGGCATCATTGCCGGTGCCATGCTGGTTTTTATTCCGAGCATGGGCGAGTATGTGATTCCCGAATTGTTGGGCGGACCCAGCACCTTGATGATAGGGCGCGTCTTGTGGGACGAGTTCTTCAGCAACAACGACTGGGCGATGGCCTCGGCGGTCGCGGTGACCATGGTCGGACTGATCCTGGTGCCGTTGGCGATCTTCAACAAATACCAGGCCGACTCCGGCGGCGTACGGGGGGTATGAGCCATGTCTAGCCGCTTTGGAAAAGCCTGGCTGATTGCCGGCTACACCTTTCTTTATTTGCCGATCCTGACCTTGATCGTGTTCTCGTTCAATGATTCGAAGATGGTCACGCTGTGGGGCGGCTTCACCTTCAAGTGGTACGGTGTCATCGCGCATGACACCGAGGTGGTCGACGCCTTCGTGCTGTCGCTCAAGGTGGCGCTGATGAGTGCCACGGCCTCGGTGCTGCTGGGCACGCTGGCTGCCTTTGCCATGGTGCGCTACCGCAGTTTCTGGGGGCGCACCGCTTTTTCGGCGCACATCAACGCGCCGCTGGTGGTGCCCGAGGTGATCACCGGTCTGTCGCTACTGCTATTTTTTGTCATGTGCGAACGCCTGTTCGGCTGGCCTGACCGCGGCATCCTGACCATCTGGGCCGGCCACACCTCGGTCGGCATGGCGTATGCGGCGGTGGTGATCCAGTCGCGGCTGCTGGAAATGGACAAGTCGCTCGAGGAAGCGGCGATGGACCTGGGCTGCAAGCCGGCACAGGTGTTTTTCCTGGTCACTTTACCCATGATTGCGCAATCCCTGATGGCGGCCTGGTTGTTGACTTTCACGCTGTCGCTGGACGATGTGGTGTCCACCGCCTTCCTGTCCGGGCCGGGCTCCACCACGCTGCCGATCGTCATCCTGTCGCGCGCCCGGCTGGGCCTGAATCCGACCGTCAATGCGATTGCGACGATCACCGTGGCTGTGGTTTCGATTGGCGTGTTCGCCGGCAGCCTCTGGCTGTCCCGGCAGGAGACGCGGCGGGCGGCGGAGCAGGCTGCTGCTTATCGCGAGGGAATGGGGCAGGCGGTTGCAGCCTAGATGGGTAAGTCTTGTCGGCGAATTGGCCGGTGTGTTGGTGGGGTGGTCGGATTTCTCCGGCTGCCATATGAGTCATTAAAAAGGAGTGCTGATGATGAAATTTAATCAAGTGGCGGTCGCTGTGGCGTTGGCTTTTCCGATGCTGGCCAGTGCCCAGAGCAATGCCGAATTGCAAAACCAGATCGAGGCACTGAAAGCCGAGGTCAATCAACTCAAGGCCATGATCACGCGCGGTGCCATGGCACCGGCTCCGGCAGCGCCGGCGCCAGCGGCCCAGTTGCCGGCGGTTGATCCGGAGGAGTTCAATCAGGTCAGGGTCAAGGTCGAGGCGATGCAGGATCAACAGGCCACCGCCGGCTTCAAGGGCCTGCGCATCAGCGGCGGCTTCGACCCGGTCTACATGGTGAATCGCGCCAAGAACACATCTTCCTTCGCCTTCCTCAACAACTTTGCCAACATCAATGGCAGCGGCGAAGCTTATGCCTACGACAACTCCTACTCCGGCATGGCCTATCTGGATATTCAAAAGGAGATGGACGATGGTGGCACCAAGTTCCGTTTGACCCTGGCGCCCAGCAAGAGCGCGGGCTCCGGCTACAACTGGGGCAACATCGTGCACGAGGCCTCGGCCTCGATCCCGTTGACCGATCCACAGACCCGGCTGATCATCGGACAGATGCCCGACGTCTCCGGCTACGAACCCTACCTGAACACTTACGTCGGCGCCAACAACCTGACTTCGAATTTGCTCTATCCTGGCTACGGCGAGTACTTCATTACCAAGAACATGCTGTTTGATTTCACTGCCGCCACCATGTACACCGGTGTTGGCCTGGATATCACGCGCGGACCCTGGGAAACCAAGTTGATCCTGGCCAACTTCAATTCGGCGCGCAACGATGTCAATAACATCAACTGCCCGGCGGGCGGCGCCTGCTCCAGCTCGGCGCCGGTCAGGAGTCCGACCCTTATTTACAACGTGACCTATGCCCAGGATGAATTCTGGGGCTTCGAATTCACCGGCTACGAAGGCCGCGTCGCCAATGCGGTGGCGGGCGGAACGAGTCGCCTGGATCAATTCGAGATCGATGGCAATTACACCCGCGGCAACTTCAACGCCAACCTGCAGGCTACCGTGGGCCGCCAGGCCAACGCCGCTTTCAACGGTGGCGATGCGCAGTGGTGGGGGGTGTCGGCGTTGGTCTCGCAGCGCGTGCTGCCCAAGCTGACACTGGCGGCCCGGGCCGACTACCTGTACAACCAGAACAATGGCGGCGGCACCTTCAACGTGTTTAGCAGCAGCGCCGCAGCCGCCGGTGATTTTGTCAACGGTTTCGGCCCTGGCGATCCGAACGATCCTGGCTTCGACCCGAACGTCGGCGCCAACCGCTATTCGCTGTCGCTGGCTGCCACCTATCGGATATCGACCAATGTCGCGTTGCGCGCGGAGCTCCGGCACGACCACGCCAGCACGCCGGCGTTCTACTATTTTGGCGACCAGAGCTACCGCAAGGACAACGACACTTTCGGCTTGCAGGCGGTCGTGAATTTTTGAGCACTTGACACTTGATCCGGTCGGGGGGATCCTCCCCCGACCGCGCACCTTTTCGGAAATCCCCCCCATGAACGTCTCTACCAAGTCGCCCGCAGTCGCCGCAAACCTGCGTCCTGACGGCCGCGCTCTCATCAATGGCCAGCGCAGGGCGGCCAAGAGCGGGGTCACCTTCAACTGCATTTCACCTGTCGACGGTCGTGTTTTGACCGAGGTGGCGCGCTGCGACCAGGCTGACGTGGACGACGCTGTCGCCAGTGCCCGCGCCGCCTTTGAAGACCGCCGCTGGCGTGGTCTGGCACCGGCGCAGCGCAAGCGCGTCATGATTCGTTTTGCCGACCTGCTGCAGGCCAACGGCGATGAACTGGCCCTGACGGAAACACTGGACATGGGCAAGCCCGTCAAGTATGCCCGCGCGGTGGACGTCAACAGCGCAGCCAATTGCATTCGCTGGTACGGCGAAGCGGTGGACAAGGTGTATGACGAAATCGCGCCCACTGCCAGCACCGCGCTGGCCCTCATCACGCGCGAGCCGGTCGGCGTGGTGGGCGTCATCGTGCCCTGGAATTACCCCATGATCATGGCCGCCTGGAAGATCGCGCCGGCGCTGGCGGCAGGCAACTCGGTGGTGCTCAAGCCGAGTGAAAAATCGCCCCTGACCGCTTTGCGCATGGCCGATCTGGCACTGGAAGCGGGGATTCCAGCGGGGGTCTTCAATGTGGTGACCGGCTACGGAGCGGAAGCCGGCTCACCGCTGGCGCTGCACATGGACGTGGACTGCATTGCGTTCACCGGCTCGACCAGGGTCGGCAAGCAAATCCACCAGATGGCCGGGCAGAGCAACCTCAAGCGCGCCTGGACCGAACTTGGCGGCAAATCGCCCAACATCGTTTTTGCCGATTGCCCGGACCTGGACAAAGCGGTCGCCGCCGCGGTGGGCAGCATTTTCTTCAACCAGGGCGAGAGCTGCAACGCGCCCTCGCGCCTGTTTATTGAGGCCAGCATCAAGGAGCGGTTTCTGGAGAAGGCGTTGGCGCTGGTGCCCGGCTACGCGCCGGGCAATCCGCTGGACCAGGCGACGGTGATGGGCGCGATTGTCGACCAGACTCAGATGAACACCGTCTTGCGCTATATCGAAAGCGGCAAGAGCGAGGGCGCCAAGCTGCTGGCCGGTGGCGAGCAAGCCCTGATCGAGACCGGCGGCTGCTATGTGCAACCGACTGTTTTCGATGGCGTGCGCAATGACATGACGATTGCGCGGGAAGAGATTTTTGGCCCGGTTCTGTCGGTGCTGTCCTTTACCGACGTCGCCGATGTGGTGCGTCAGGCCAATCAGAGTGTCTATGGCTTGCAGGCGGCGGTCTGGACGCGCGACATCAATAAAGCGCATGGTGTGGCCCGCGCCTTGCGTGCCGGCACCGTGCATGTGAACCAGTATGACGAGGACGACATCACGGTGCCTTTTGGCGGCTACAAGCAAAGCGGGGTGGGGCGCGACAAGTCGCTGCACGCTTTTGACAAATACACCGAAACCAAAACCACCTGGATACGCATTGACAGCCCGGTTTGAAATCGGCAAGCCAAAGTTTGATCGGAAAATTTGCGATGAATGCAGTTATGAAAAACGGCGACCTCCCTTCCAACGCCCAGTGGCACAGCCGTCGTCTGGCGGCGACGCCGCGCGGCGTCGGTGTCATGAGCGACTTCTTTATTCACCACGCCAGGAACGCCGAGCTGTGGGACATTGAAGGGCGTCGCTTCATTGATTTTGCCGGTGGCATTGCGGTCCTCAATACCGGACATTGCCACCCGAAGATTCAGGCCGCCATCGCGGCCCAGTTGCAACGCTTCACGCACAGTTGCTACCAGGTGGTGCCCTACACCGAGTACGTCACCCTGGCCGAACGCATCATTGCCATCACACCGATTGCGGGTCCCAAGAAGGCGGCGTTTTTCTCGACCGGCGCGGAAGCCATAGAGAACGCGGTCAAGATTGCCCGGGCCTCAACCGGGCGCGGTGGGGTGATTGCCTTTGGCGGCGCTTTCCATGGCCGCAGTCTGTTTGCCGTTTCGCTGACCGGCAAGGTCCAGCCCTACAAGGCGGGCTTTGGTCCCTTTCCGCCGGAAATTTACCACGTTCCTTTCCCCAGCCAAGGTGCCGCGCTGGCGGACAGCCAGCACGCCATGGAGCAGTTGTTCAAGTGCGATATCGAGCCCGCGCGGGTGGCCGCCATCGTGTTCGAGCCGGTGCAAGGCGAGGGCGGTTTCAACGTTATCCAGAAAGAGGCGGTGCAGTGGTTGCGCGCTTTGTGCGACCAGCATGGCATCGTGCTGATTGCCGACGAGGTGCAAACCGGTTTTGCCCGCACCGGCAAGATGTTTGCGATGGAGCACTTTGGCGTTGCGCCCGACTTGATGACCATGGCCAAGAGCATGGCCGGTGGCACTACCCTGTCCGCCGTGGTGGGCAAGACTTCCATCATGGACGCCCCCGCTCCGGGCGGGCTGGGCGGAACCTACGCCGGCAACCCGCTGGCGATTGCCGCGGCGCTGGCCGTGCTGGACATCATGCAGGAAGAGCACCTGGTGGAGCGCGCCAACGTGCTGGGTGCGCGTCTGCTGGAGCGCTTGAGCCGGCTGCAACGCAACAACAAGACGATTTCCGATGTTCGCGGCCTGGGCGCCATGATCGCCTGCGAATTCGCCAATCCCGAAACCGGTGCGCCGGACGCCGAACTGACCAAACGGGTGCAGCAGGCCGCGCTGAAGAAAGGTTTGCTGTTACTGTCCTGTGGTGTCTATGGCAACGTGCTGCGTTTCTTGTTTCCGTTGACCATAGAAGACGCCGTCTTCGATGAGGCTTTGCAGATTCTTGATGAGGTTTTGGGCGCATGAGAGTCCGGCATGTCGATTGAGTCGGCCATCGAGGCGTTGGCGGCGAAGGGAATACACAGTGTTTTAACGCAGTTTTCAGACATTCACGGTGTTGCCAAAGGGAAGCTGGTTCCCTTGCAAAACCTGCGTGAATGGGTTGAGACCGGTGCCGGGTTTGCCGGCCCCAGCATCTGGGGCACCGGCCTGGCGCGCTTCGGCAAGCGCAGCGAATACTATGGCCGGGTCCAGTTGGAGTCGTTGCGACCCCTGCCTTTCATGCCCGGCGTGGCGCACGCCGTGTGCGACGGCTATGCCGGCGGCGAAGCGCTGACTACCTGTTCCCGCCAACTGCTCAAGCACCAACTGGAGCGCCTGCAAGAGCGGGGTTGGACTTTGTGGGTGGGCATAGAGCCCGAGTTTTTCCTGTTACGGCAGGACGAGAAAGGGCACTGGCTCGCCGCCGACGGGCAAGACCGGCTCGACAAGCCGTCATATGACCTGAAGGCTATCCATCGCAATCGTGGCTTTCTCGAAGACATGCGTCTGGCGCTCACTGAGTTGGGCTTCGACTTGCAGCAGATGGATCACGAGGACGCCTGCGGCCAGTATGAAATCAATTACCGTTTTGACGCTGCGCTGGCGGCGGCTGATCGCTACATGCTGTTCAAACTGACGGCTCACGCGGTGGCGGAAAAACATGGCATGACCTTCAGTTGCATGCCCAAGCCTTTTGCCAATGCGCCGGGCAGTGGCTTGCACTTTCATTTGAGCGTGACCGATGCGCAGGGCCAGGCGATCTTTACCGATGGCGCGGATGCGCTTCAATTGAGCGTGCAGGGCTACCAGTTTGTAGCCGGCTTGTTGCACCATGCCGATGGCTTGAGCGCGCTGTGCGCGCCCACGGTCAACAGTTACAAGCGGCTGGCGTGCAGCGCCAGTGCTTCCGGCACCACCTGGTCGCCGGTCTGGAAGAGTTATGGCGATAACAATCGGACATGCGTCGTGCGCACCGTCGCCGGGCGTATCGAGTGGCGTTTGCCGGACCCTTCGTGCAACGTCTACGCGGCAATCGCCGCTACCCTGGCTGCCGGCCTGAATGGCATCGACCAGGGGATGCTGCCGCCGCCCGCCTGTGAAGGCGATTTGTACCAGCGCCAAGCGGCCGGTGCGCCCATGCCGGCGCGTTTGCCGCGTGACCTGGGCTGTGCCATCGAGGCCTTGGCGAGCGACCGCGCCTTGGTGTCAGCGCTGGGGGATGCGTTCTGCGATGAGTTCATCCAACTCAAAAGACGGGAATGGGACGAGTACAGCCAGCAGGTCAGCGCCTGGGAAATGGGACGCTACGCGGATGCGTTTTGATATTTCATAATACAAAAATTCAATTTTGGATCGTGAAAGTTAAAATTGTTGCATCGCATCACGCTTTCTCAAAGCGGAAAAATTGATTTCATATTACGAAGTTTATTGAATAACTCTTTGATTTAATTGAAGTTAATTTATGTCTTCTATAAGACATAAGACGGCTTTTAGTCTTATACAAGACTTAAGATTAAGCCATCGGAATCGGGCTTGCCAAGCACCTGGTACCGACTGTTTTAATCAACCCAAGGAGTGATTTCATGCCCCAAGCCATCATCGAACAATTGAGCCGCGAACAACAGATCGCCGCACTGGAAAAAGACTGGGCGACCAACCCGCGCTGGAAAGGTATCAAGCGTGGTTACAGCGCCGCTGACGTAGTGCGTTTGCGTGGTTCCTTTCCAATCGAGTACACACTGGCTCGCCGCGGCGCCGAAAAGCTCTGGAATCTGGTGAACACAGAGGACTATGTCAACTGCCTGGGGGCGCTGACCGGGGGCCAGGCCATGCAGCAGGTCAAGGCCGGCGTGCAGGCCATCTACCTGTCGGGCTGGCAGGTCGCCGCCGACAACAACTCCTCGGCTTCCATGTACCCGGACCAGTCCCTGTACTCGGTGGACTCGGTGCCCAAAGTGGTGGAGCGCATCAACAACACCTTTCGTCGTGCCGATGAAATCCAGCATTCCAAGGGCATTGATGCCGGTGATGCCGGCTACATTGACAACTTCGCGCCCATCGTGGCCGACGCCGAAGCCGGTTTTGGCGGTGTCCTCAACGCCTTCGAGTTGATGAAGAACATGATCAAGGCCGGTGCCGCCGGCGTGCACTGGGAAGACCAGTTGGCTGCCGTCAAGAAATGCGGTCACATGGGCGGCAAGGTGTTGGTGCCAACCGCTGAAGCCTGCCAAAAGTTGATCGCCGCGCGCATGGCTGCCGACGTCTGCGGCGTGCCGACGCTGGTGATTGCCCGCACCGATGCCGAAGCCGCGGACTTGCTGACCAGCGACTACGACGCCAACGACCAACCTTTCCTGACCGGTGAACGCACAGCAGAAGGCTTTTACAAGACCAACAAAGGCCTCGATCAGGCCATCAGTCGCGCCGTGGCCTATGCCGATTACGCTGACTTGGTGTGGTGCGAAACCGGCACGCCTGATTTGGCGTTTGCCAAGAAGTTTGCTGACGCGGTGCGCGCCAAGCACCCCGGCAAGCTGCTGGCCTACAACTGTTCGCCGTCGTTCAATTGGAAGAAGAATCTGGACGACGCCACCATTGCCCGCTTCCAGCAAGAACTGGGTGCCATGGGTTACAAGTACCAGTTCATCACGCTGGCCGGCATCCATTCCATGTGGTTCAACATGTTTGACCTGGCACAGGACTACGTCAAACGCGGCATGTCGGCCTACGTGGAAAAAGTGCAGGAGCCCGAATTCGCGGCGCGCGAGCGGGGCTACAGTTTTGTCTCGCACCAGCAGGAGGTGGGCACCGGTTACTTCGACGAAGTCACCACCGCCATTCAGGGTGGCAAGTCCAGCGTGACGGCGCTGACCGGCTCCACCGAAGAAGAGCAGTTTCACTAAAGCCGCCCCGGCACGCACTGCGTGCTGAAGCCAAAGAAATAGGCCTGCGTCACCCGGTGGTCGGGGACGCAGGCCATTTTTGTTAAACTTGGCGCTTCATTCCTGCAAAAAGAGCGAGAAAGGCAACCTGGTTATGACACCGCGAACTACATGGAGCACTTCGGCATAGCTTCCAGGGTCGTAGTCCGTGCGCCTTGGGCGTAGGCGGCTAGCAAGCACAGTCAAGCGCGGTCTTTACCGCGCTTTTTTATTTTCAAATTTTGTTGCATCATGATTTTCATTACTTTGCCCGATGGTTCCAAACGTGAATATGCCGGCCCGGTGACGGTGGCCGAGGTGGCCGCCTCCATCGGTGCCGGCTTGGCCAAAGCGGCGCTGGCCGGCAAGATTGACGGCAAGGTGGTCGATACCAGTTATCTGATCGAGGCCAGCAGTTCCTTGTCCATCGTCACGGCCAAGGATGCCGAGGGTCTGGAAGTGATTCGCCACTCGACCGCCCATTTGTTGGCGTATGCCGTGAAGGAACTGTTCCCGGACGCACAAGTCACCATCGGTCCGGTGATTGAGAACGGCTTTTTCTACGACTTCTCCTTCAAGAGGCCTTTTACGCTGGAAGATCTGACGGCCATCGAGAAGAAGATGAGCGAGCTCGCCGCGAAAGACGAGCCGGTGCTGCGCCGCGTACTACCCCGCGATGAGGCGGTGGCCTATTTCAAGGGTCTGGGTGAGCACTACAAGGCGGAGATCATTGCCAGCATTCCGGCCAACGAAGACGTTTCCCTGTACCGCGAAGGGAAGTTCGAAGACCTGTGTCGCGGTCCCCATGTGCCCAGCACCGGCAAGCTGAGATTTTTCAAGCTGATGAAGCTTGCCGGTGCCTATTGGCGCGGCGATCACCGCAATGAAATGCTGCAGCGCATCTACGGCACGGCCTGGGCCACCAAGGACGAATTGCAGCAGCACCTGACGATGCTGGAGGAAGCCGAAAAGCGCGATCACCGCAAACTCGGACGTGAGCTCGATCTGTTTCATATCGACGACCACGCTCCGGGCCTGGTGTTTTGGCACCCCAAGGGCTGGACCTTGTGGCAGGGTGTTGAGCAATACATGCGCCAGGTCTATCGCGACAACGGCTATCAGGAGGTCAAGGGCCCGCAACTCCTCGATAAAACCTTGTGGGAGAAGACCGGTCACTGGGACAAGTACCGCGAGAACATGTTCATCACCGAGTCGGAAAAGCGCGAATATGCCTTGAAGCCGATGAACTGTCCCGGCCACATCCTGATCTTCAAGCAGGGCATCAAAAGCTACCGCGACCTGCCGCTGCGATACGGCGAGTTCGGCCAGTGCCACCGCAACGAGGCTTCGGGCGGACTGCACGGGATCATGCGGGTGCGTGGCTTCACGCAGGACGACGGCCACATTTTTTGCACCGAGGATCAGATCCTGCAGGAGTGTGTCGATTACACGGCCCTGCTGCAAAAAGTCTATGCCGATTTTGGATTCAAGAACATCATTTACAAGATCGCGACGCGTCCCGAAAAACGCATCGGGTCGGACGAGAGTTGGGACAAGGCCGAGCACGCGTTGATGGAAAGCCTGCGTGTGTCGGGCTGTGAATTCGAGATCACCCCGGGTGAGGGTGCCTTCTACGGCCCCAAGATCGAGTACACACTGAAGGACGCCATCGGCCGTCAGTGGCAGTGCGGAACGATGCAGGTCGATTTTTTCATGACCGAACGGCTGGACGCGGAGTATGTGGGAGAGGATGGTGCCCGCCATCGGCCGGTCATGTTGCACCGCGCGATTGTCGGCAGTCTGGAGCGTTTTATCGGGATTTTGATTGAGGAGAGCGCCGGCGCCTTGCCAACCTGGCTGGCCCCGGTACAACTGGCGGTGCTCAATATCACCGACGCACAAGCCGATTACTGTCGTGAAATTGTCGAAAAATTGAAGAAATCACTGCCAAATCAAGAGCTTAGGGTAGTGACTGATCTGCGTAACGAAAAAATTACGTATAAAATACGGGAGCATTCAATGCAGAAGCTGCCCTATATCCTGGTCGTTGGCGACAAGGAGAAGGCAGCGGGTACCGTTGCAGTGCGCGCCCGGGGTGGTCAAGATCTCGGTGTGATGTCCCTCGATGCATTCGTGCAAATAGTCGCAGCCGATATCACTAACAAGTCTGTTGTCTGAGCTGGCATCCAGCAAGATGGCAGTTTGCTTGCGTGTGCAAAGCGGTTGTTGCTACGTTTTTGTAGCTGAATTTGTGAAGGATTAAGCCATCGCTACTGAATTTCGTGACCGCCGTCACCGCGAAGAACGCAAACATCGCCTGAACCGGGAAATCATGGCCCCGGAAGTTCGACTGTCTGGCATCGAGAACGAGCCGCTTGGAGTGGTTAGTCTGATGGAAGCGCTGCGCATGGCAGGCGAACTGGATGTTGATCTGGTCGAGATTTCTGCCACGGCGGTACCGCCGGTCTGCCGCTTGATGGATTACGGCAAGTTCAAGTACCAGGAGCAGAAAAAGGCGGCGGAAGCGAAGGCCAAGCAGACGGTTATTGAAATCAAGGAAATCAAGTTCCGCCCCGGTACCGACGATGGCGACTACAACATCAAGATGCGCAACATCAAGCGCTTTTTGGCTGAAGGCGACAAGTGCAAGATCACTTTGCGGTTTCGGGGACGCGAGATTACGCACCAGGAACTTGGCATGGCCTTGTTGAATCGTATTCGTGCCGAGTTGGGTGATTTGATCCTGATTGAGCAGTTTCCCAAGCTCGAAGGGCGCCAGATGATCATGATGATCGCGCCTGGCAAGAAAAAGATTGCGGCCAAGCCGGTCGCAGACACGGCGAGCGCGGCGGTGTCATAAGGTTTTGTGGCGCATTGGTTCTATTGACCGGTGCGCTGTAAAGAAGGAGGGTGGGGTAACACCTGCCAGCCAGAAGTGGCTCGGGGCCAACAAGGCTGCAAATAGTTTGCAGACGCCTCACGAGCACAATGAAGAAGGAGCATGAATATGCCCAAAATGAAGACCAAGAGCGCGGCGAAGAAACGCTTCCGCGTCCGTCCAGGTGGCACCGTGAAACGCGGTCAAGCCTTCAAACGTCACATTCTGACCAAGAAGACCACCAAAAATAAACGCCATTTGCGTGGTGCAACAGCTGTTCATGTGGCCGATCTCGGTCGCATGGCACAGATGCTGCCAGGCCGTGGTATTTAATTAACGACGAACAAGGAGTAATCACATGCCTCGCGTCAAACGTGGTGTAACGGCTCACGCCCGCCATAAGAAAGTTTTAGCCCTTGCAAAAGGTTTCCGCGGTCGCCGCGGCAATGTCTTCCGCGTCGCCAAAGAAGCGGTGATGAAGGCCGGGCAATATGCCTACCGTGACCGCCGTACCAAAAAGCGTGTCTTTCGTCAGTTGTGGATTGCCCGTATCAACGCCGCTGCGCGTCAGTGCGGCATGACTTACAGCCAGTTCGCCAACGGTCTGAAGAAGGCCAACATCGAGATCGATCGCAAGGTCTTGTCCGACATCGCGGTGCACGACATGGCCGCCTTTGCCGGTATTGTGGAACAGGTCAAGGCCAAGCTGGCTGCTTGAGTTCACCGTGGTTCGCTAGGCTGAAACTTGGCGGACGGCACGCTGCACTATCGGTGCCAGCTCTGTCCCCAACTTTTCAGAGTGGCGCTCCATGCAGCAGAAACAAGGGCTAGAGCTTGAAAAAGCGCTAGCCCTTTTTCAATGAAATGGCGTATTCGGAGAAGACGGGTTGGTACTGACCTCATAGCGGAACTACAAGAGAATTTATGAACGAGTTGAAGATCGTCGTTGACAGTGCCAAAACCGCCTTCCAGCAGGCCGGCACACCGGCCGACCTGGAAAACGCCAAGGCCTTGTTTTTGGGCAAGGCCGGTCGAATCACGGAACTGATGAAGGGCATGGCGGCCTTGCCGGTGGACGAGAAAAAGTCACGCGGTGCGGCCATTAACCTGGCCAAGCAAGCCATTGAAGCGGCCCTGAACCAGCGTCGCCAAGCCCTCGCCGACGCCGAATTGCAGGCGCAACTGCGGGCTGAGGCGCTGGACGTTACCTTGCCAGGCCGCCAGCGCGGGCCGGGCGGACTGCATCCGGTATCGCTGACGCTGGAACGCGTTGAGGCGATCTTCGGCTCCATGGGTTTTGAGGTGGCACAGGGCCCCGAGATCGAGACCGACTGGTTCAACTTCACCGCCTTGAACACGCCCGAGGACCACCCGGCGCGCTCCATGCACGACACTTTTTACGTCGAGGGCGGAACCGCTAGCGCGCCCAATTTGCTGCGCACCCACACCAGTCCGATGCAGATCCGCCATGCGGTGCAGCACGTGAAAAAATACCGCGCCGCCGTCGGATCGTCCGGCGAGCCGTTGTTTTCCGGTCCCATGCCGGAGATCCGTGTCATTGCGCCCGGTCGCACCTACCGTGTCGACAGCGACGCCACGCATTCGCCCATGTTCCATCAGTGCGAGGGGCTATGGGTGGGCGAGAACGTCAGCTTCAAGGATCTCAAATATGTCTTGACGGATTTTTGCCGTGCACTTTTTGAGTCTGACGATCTGGTGCTGCGATTCCGTCCCAGTTTTTTTCCGTTCACCGAGCCCAGCGCCGAGATCGACATTCAGTTCCAGAGCGGGGCTCTTGCAGGTCGCTGGCTGGAAGTGGGGGGCTCAGGCCAGGTCCATCCCAATGTGATCCGAAACATGGGTCTGGAGCCCGAGAAATTCATCGGTTTTGCCTTTGGCATGGGTGTTGATCGATTCACCATGTTGCGCTATGGCGTGAACGATCTGCGTTTGTTTTTTGATGGCGATATCCGCTTTTTGTCGCAATTCCAATCATGAGAAATTGTGCGACAGACCGCAGTTACCGATCCCAACTGATACCGGGATGTTGGAAGTTCGCCAGCTCTGTCCCCCACTGATTAAATACTATGCAATTCCCCGAATCCTGGTTGCGCGAATTTTGCAATCCACCCCTGTCGACCGAGCAACTCGCCGAGATGCTCACCATGGCCGGCCTCGAGGTTGAAGAACTGAAGCCTGTTGCTCCGCCGTTCAGCAACATCGTCGTGGCTGAAATCAAAGAAGCCGTGCAACACCCCAATGCCGATCGCTTGCGTGTCTGCAAGGTGGATGTGGGTCAGCCGGAATTGCTCAACATTGTGTGCGGCGCGCCCAACGCCAGGGCCGGCATCAAGGTGCCGTGTGCCCTGGTGGGTGCCGAGTTGCCGCCCGGCGATGACGGCAAACCGTTCCTGATCAAGGTCGGCAAACTGCGTGGCGTCGAGAGCCAGGGCATGTTGTGTTCGGCCCGCGAGTTGAAGCTGTCGAACGACCACGCCGGCTTGCTGGAACTGGTCGGCGATGCGCCTGTAGGGCAGGACATTCGCCAGCATTTGAGGCTGGATGACACCTTGTTCACGCTCAAGCTGACGCCCAATCTGGCGCATTGCCTGAGTGTCCATGGCGTGGCGCGTGAAGTGGCCGCCCTGACCGGTGCGCCCTTGATGGAGCCCGCTTTCCCGGCGGTCCTTGTCGGCAGCGCGGACAAGTTGCCGGTGAAGGTCAGCGCGCCTGATTTGTGCGGACGTTTTTCCGGTCGCGTGATCCGCAATGTCAACACCAAAGCCAGCACGCCGCAGTGGATGGTGGAGCGGCTGGCGCGTTGCGGTCAGCGCAGCGTCACGGCGTTGGTGGACATTTCCAACTACGTGATGTTCGAGCTGGGCCGTCCCTCGCACATTTTTGATCTGGACAAAATCCATGGCGGCCTGGACGTGCGCTGGGGCAAAGCCGGTGAACAACTGAAGCTGCTCAACGGCAACACGGTCACCGTGGACGAGAAGGTCGGCGTCATTGCGGATGAGCGGCAGGTGGAGTCGCTGGCCGGCATCATGGGTGGCGATGCCACCGCCGTGTCTGACGATACCCAGCACGTCTATGTGGAAGCCGCTTTCTGGTGGCCCAAAGCCATTGCCGGACGGTCGCGCCGCTTCAACTTCGCAACCGATGCCGGTCACCGCTTTGAGCGCGGCGTGGATCCAAGCCAGACGGTCGAGCACATCGAGCGCATCACGCAGTTGATCATCGACATTTGCGGCACGGCCAGCACGGCCTGCGGCCCGATCGACGATTTGCCGGTGAACCTGCCTATTGCCACTGCCGTCCATCTGCGCGTGGCCCGTGCCAGCAAGGTGATTGGCATGCCGCTGACCCAGGCGCAATGCGCCGACGCGCTGACGCGATTGGGTTTACCCGTTACACAAAGCGATGGCAGCGTCAGCGTGCTGCCACCGTCCTACCGCTTCGACCTGCAAATCGAAGAAGACCTGATCGAAGAAGTGGCCCGCATGGTGGGCTACAACAATTTGCCGCAGACACCGCCGGTGGCGCCCATCACGGCCAAAATTCGGACCGAGGCGCAGCGCAGCCCGTTCGCGGTGCGCCGCGCGATTGCCGCCCTGGGCTACCAGGAGACCATCAACTTCAGTTTTGTCGAAGAGCGTTGGGAGCAGGAACTCGCGGGCAACCCCGATCCGATCAAATTGCTCAACCCGATCGCCAGTCAGATGAGTGTGATGCGCTCGTCCCTGCTGGGCTCGCTGCTACAGGTCCTGAAGTTCAACCTTGATCGCAAAACCCAGCGGGTACGTGTCTTCGAATTGGGTCGCGTGTTCCTGCGGGATGCCAGTGTCCAGAATACCGACACCAGCGTGGCCGGCTTTCATCAGCCGATGCGCGTGGCCGGCATGGCCTGCGGCAGCGCGGATGTGCCGCAGTGGGGGAGCAAGGAACGGGTTGTTGATTTTTTTGATGCCAAAGGCGATGTGGAGGCCTTGCTGGCGCCACGCCAGCCGGTCTTTGTACCGGCCGAGCATCCGGCCATGCACCCGGGGCGTTGTGCCCGTGTGCTGCTTGCCGATGTGGCAGTGGGTTTTGTCGGCGAGTTGCACCCCAAGTGGCGCCAAGCCTACGATTTGGCGCAGGCACCGGTCATGTTTGAACTGGAGCTTGACGCCGTGCTATTGCGTCAGGTGCCCCTGTTCAAGACGGTAGCGAAATACCAGCCGGTGGAGCGCGACCTCGCCGTGATGGTGCCTGAGGCGGTCACCCATGACGCATTGTTGGCGGCAGTCTGGGCCGCACCCACCAACGGTTTGCTGCGCGATGCGAACCTGTTCGACATCTATCGCCCCAAGCCGGCCAAGGAGTCGGCTGCTTCGGTGCTGCCGAATCCGGAGAAAAGCATGGCGGTGCGTCTGACGCTCAATAGCGAAGAGGCGACGCTCACTGAAGAGCAGATCGATGCTGCGATGCAAGCCGTGCTGGCTTCCCTGCTGGGCACATTGGGTGCCCGCCAACGGGCCTGAACCGTTACCATCTGCCCCTATGAGAAACGAGGATTGAATGGACATCTCGGTGGAAAGTCTGGAAACCCCGGCGCTGACCAAGGCGCAACTGGCTGAACTGCTTTTTGAGCAGATCGGTCTGAACAAGCGCGAATCGAAGGACATGATCGATGCGTTTTTCGATTTGATATCCGACAGTCTGGTTGACGGTGAGGATGTGAAAATTTCCGGCTTTGGCAATTTTCAGATTCGCACCAAGGCGCCGCGACCGGGACGCAATCCGCGAACCGGCGAGACCATTCCGATCCAGGCACGCCGGGTCGTGACCTTTCATGCCAGCCACAAACTCAAAGAGCAAATTCAGCTGCTGGGCCGCAACACGCCATTGCGTTGATCCGGACCCAATTTATTTGAGGCACGGCACGCAATCGCCGCTTTACACGCCGTGGTGACTTAGAGTAATCTCAAAGCTTTCTCTCCCAGGGTATTGATTTAAATGGAGAAAGCTCTTCCCCCGATTCCTGCAAAGCGCTATTTCACCATCGGTGAAGTCGGTGATTTATGTGGCGTCAAACCGCACGTGCTACGCTATTGGGAGCAGGAGTTCACGCAGTTGCGCCCCATGAAGCGGCGCGGCAATCGCCGCTACTATCAGCACCATGAGGTGCTGATGATCCGCCGCATCCGCGATTTGCTCTACGACCAAGGTTTCACCATCAGCGGTGCGCGCAACAAGATGCAGGAGATTGTGCAGGCCGAGCGGGAAAAGAAACGCAATGGCGAGGTTCTGCTGGAAGGTGTGGAAGTCATCGAAATAGGCGACTACGACGAATTGAGCGACTTTGAAGAGGTCCAATCCGAGGCGTCACCGAACAGTGTTTCGGACCGTTTTCAGCTGGTGCGACGCGAGCTGTTTGAAATTCGTGATCTACTCTCGCCGGTGTACTGAAATTTGAGGTTCTACCGACTATAATTGTCGGTTAGATCGGTGTGTGGCGCAGCCTGGTAGCGCACTTGCATGGGGTGCAAGGGGTCGAAGGTTCGAATCCTTTCACACCGACCAGGAAATCGACAGGGGTTGGCAGATTGGCGTCTGCCAACCCCTTTGTCGTTTTGCTTTCAAGACAGCCCGGTCGTCTTGTCCAGCTCGATCGCCCGATCGAGCGTATCCAGAAGTTGTTTGCGGACCTTCAGCTTGGTTTGACGATGCGCCTGCAAATTGATTTTCTTCAATTGTTGCGCCATCGCATTGGCGGCGTCCGACAAGTCTTCCGGGGCCACCACCTGATCCAGAAAGCCGGCCTCTTTGGCGCTTTGCGGGTTGAACATCTCGGCGTTGATCACGGAGCGTTGAAAGGCGGCTTTACCCAAACGATCACGCGCCAGTTCGATGCCGACATGGTGCATGGTCATGCCGATCCGGATTTCATTCAGACCTATCGTGAAGGGGCCGTCGACGCCGACCCGGTAATCCGCCGACAGCAGCAGAAAGGCGCCCTTGGCCACCGCATGTCCGGAGCAGGCAACAATGACCGGATAGGGGTGCGACAGCATGCGGCGCGCCAGCGTGCTGCCAGCAGTCACCAGGGCGATCGCATCCTGTGGCGAGGCGGTCATGATCTTGAGGTCATAGCCGCCCGAAAGCATGCCCGCTTGTCCGGTGAGGATGACGATGGCCTGGTCCAGTACCGCCTGGTCCAGCGCGCGGTTCAAGCCTGCGAGGACATCATGAGAAATGGCATTGGCCTTGCCATTGCAGAGGGTCAGGGTGGCGACCCCATCATCGAGTCGGTAGGAAACAAGTTCAGACACGGTAAGTTCCTTCAAGCATGAAAATCAAATTCAATCAAGCGGCACGTTTTTGCAGAATGGCAGCCTTGACCAGGGGCAGGCGGTCGTTGCCGAAATACATGTCGTCGCCCAGGTAGAGGGTAGGCGAGCCAAAGCCGCCACGCCGGATCACTTCCTCGGTGTTGGCCTTGAGCTGCTCCTTGATGGCGGGTTGTGCAATGCCGGCCAAAAACTCATCTCCATTGACACCGATCTGCTCGCATATCTTCAACAGCACGGGGTCCTGGGAAATATCTTCCTCTCGCGCCCAGTAGGCCTCGAATACGGCGCTGGCGAACGGCAACAGTTGACCCTGCGGCGCCAGCCAGAGGCAGCCACGCATGGCTTTCACGCTGTTGACCGGGAACACCTTGGGCGGCATGACGATTTTCAGGCCGGCCGCGCGCGCCCAGTCCTGCAAGTCTTTGAGCATGTAGGCCTGCTTGGCCGGCACCGGGTTGTCGCGCATGGCGTAAACACTGGGGTTCACGCTGTTGAAAATGCCGCCCACCAGCACCGGTCGCCAGGCTATCGGTTCGTTCAACTCCGCGGCCATGATCTGGATGTTGTGAAAAGCCAGATAGGTCCACGGGCTGGAACAATCAAAGAAGAATTCAATCACGATCTATGGCTTTCAGGTCAGTTTGTGAACACCCTCGCGCACGCTCTGGGCGGTCTGCCCAAACAGTGCTTTGCGCGCCTCCTCGGTCATCGAGCCGGCACGCAATTCCTTGGCCAGTTCGAGGCCCCGTTTCACGGCCGGGCGCGTGAACAAGGTGTTGTACCAGCGTTCTATGTGGGGGAAGTCCGCGAGCGGTACTTTCTGCGCTTCATGCGTGCGTATCCACGGAAAGATGGCCATGTCGGCAATCGAGTATTCGGGGCCGGCCACGAACGCGCCGGTGCGCCCCAATTGCGTGTTCAGAACACCGTACAAGCGATTCACTTCCTTGCCATAGCGCTCAATCGCGTAAGGCACTTTTTCCGGGGCATACAGCAGGAAATGGCCGTTTTGCCCGGCCATCGGGCCCAGCCCACCCATTTGCCACATCAACCACTGCAAGACCTGGCTTCGATCACGCACATCGCTGGGCATGAACAGCCCGGTTTTCTCGGCCAGGTAAATCAGGATGGCGCCGCTTTCGAACACGGCGATCGGCGCACCGCCGTCGGCCGGGTCCTGGTCGACGATGGCAGGCATGCGGTTATTCGGGCTGATCGCCAAAAACGCCGGTGCAAATTGCTCGCCCTTGCCAATGTTCACCGGCAGCAGCCGGTAGGGCAGGCCGCACTCCTCCAGCATGATGGAAATTTTCCAGCCGTTGGGGGTGGGCCAGTAGTGCAGGTCGATCATGGGTCTATCTCCTTGGGAAAGCAGGGATGATATTGCGCCACGGTCGGCGGCCACAACAAGAGGATGTTACCGGCCATTTCCGGCGGCCTTCAAGCCAGTGCTTCCAGCAGCTCGGTCTCGATGGCAATCTGGGCCCGGTTGTGCTGCAACTCCGCGCCTTCAATCAAAAAGGTGTCGTCCACCCGTTCACCCAAGGTGGCAATTTTGGCCAATTGAAGATTGATTTTGTGTTTGGCCAGCACGCGTGCCACGCTGTAGAGCAGCCCGACCCGGTCGCTGGCCGAAATATTGAGCAGCCAGCGCTGGGCTTTTTCGTCCGGCCGCAAGGTGACTCTGGGTGCGATCGGGAAACTCTTGACCCGCCGTGAGACCCGTCCGCGGCTCGGTGGCGGCAGCGGCGTCGACATCGAAATGGCGCGGCTCAACTCGCTCTCCACCATGCTGGTGAGTTCCTGGTAGTGGTCCGGCAAGCTCGATGCGATCACCTGGAAGGTGTCCAGCGCATAACCGTTGTTGGCGGTATGGATGCGCGCATCCAGAATGCTGAAGTCGCCTTTGTCGAAATAGCCGCAGATGCGGGCAAACAAATCAGCTTGGTCGGGTGTATAGACCACCACCTGCAGCCCTTCGCCCAGTGGCGACTGGCGCGCCCGCACGATCGATTTTCCGGAGCCCACATAGCGCGAGAGTTGGCGTGTATGCCAGGCGATGTCGGCGGCGTCGTGGCGCATGAAATAGCCCACATCCAGCGTCGCCCACAAGGCTTTGTGGGCCTCGAACGGCAGGGCGTACAAGGCTAGCAGAATCAGGGCCTCGCGCTTGCGCGCCTCGACCTCGGCATCCGGATCGGGCGCGCGGCCACCCAGCGCTCGCAAGGTCATGCGGTAAAGGTCCTCCAGCAATTTGCCTTTCCAGGCGTTCCAGACCTTGGGCGAGGTGCCGCGCAGGTCGGCTACCGTGAGCAGATAAAGGGCCGTCAAATTGCGCTCATTGCCCACGCGTTTGGCAAACGCCTGGATGATGTTGGGGTCGCTGAGGTCTGATTTTTGAGCCACCCGGCTCATGGTCAAGTGTTCGTGCACCATGAACTCGATCAGGCTGCTGTCTTCCTTGTCAATCGCGTGCTGCTTGCAAAACCGTCGTACCTCGGTGGCGCCCAGTTTCGAATGGTCACCGCCGCGTCCCTTGGCGATGTCGTGAAACAATGCCGCCACGTACAAGACCCAGGGCTTGTCCCAGCCGGAGGCCAACTGCGAGCAAAACGGGTACTCGTGCGCATGCTCCACAATGAAGAAACGCCGCACATTGCGCAGCACCATCAAGACATGCTGATCGACGGTGTAGACATGAAACAGGTCGTGCTGCATCTGACCGACAATCTTGCGAAAGACCCACAGGTAGCGTCCCAGCACCGAGGTCTGGTTCATCAGCCGCATGGCATGCGTAATGCCGTCGTGCTGCATCAAAATTTGCTTGAAAGTTTCACGATTCACTGGGTCGTTGCGAAACTTGCCGTTCATCACGCCACGTGCGTTGTACAAGGCGCGCAGGGTGCGTGCCGACAATCCTTTCAGGCCCACCGTCGTCTGGTAGACCAGAAAAGTTTCCAGAACGGCATGTGGCTGGCGTTGGTACAGATCGTCGCTGGCGACTTCCACCATGCCGGCCTTGTCATAAAAACGCGCGTTGATGGGTCGCGGTTCGTGGGTCGACGGATTGAGTCGCTCCTCGATGTTGAGCAGCAAAATCTGGTTCAGTTGGGTCACCGCCTTGGCCGCCCAATAGTAGCGCCGCATCAGAGCTTCACTGGGTCGGATGGAGGAGTGCTTGGCTGCCGCTTCGACGCCGGACGCCGGGACACCATAGCCAAAGGTCTGGGCCACGGCGGTCTGCAGGTCAAATACCAGCCGGTCCTCACGGCGTTGCGCGATCAAGTGCAGGCGCGCCCGAATCAGCCGCAGCAGTGCTTCGTTGTGCTTGATCTGCCTGACTTCAAAAGCGGTGGCCAACCCGCTTTTGGCCAGCGCGTCCCAATTGTCGCCATAGCCCGCGGCCTTGGCGACCCACAGAATGATCTGCAAATCGCGCAGCCCACCAGGGGATTCCTTGCAATTGGGTTCCAGCGCGTAAGGCGTGTCTTCAAACTTGCTGTGACGCTGCTGCAGTTCCAGTGTTTTGGCAATAAAAAAGGCGTGCGGGTCCAGCGCCGAAAAAAATAAATTCTGAAATTCCGCAAACAAGTCGGTGCTGCCCGTGATCAAACGCGCTTCCAGCAGGGAAGTCTGGATGGTGACGTCATGGGTCGCCTCATGCAGGCACTCTGTCACGCTGCGTACGCTGGAGCCAATCTCCAGCCCGACGTCCCAGCAATCGCCAATGAAGCGCTCAATGCGGGCCTTGAGCTGCGCATCATGTTCCGGCGACTGGTCATTTGGCAAGAGAACCAGTACATCCACATCGGAGTACGGAAACAACTCGGCACGACCAAAACCACCCACCGCCGCCAAGGCAAAAGAGTCGCTAAAACCAGCCTCGCGCCATAGTGTTTTCAGCGTCGCATCGGCCAGCTTGGAGAGCGCGCCCAGGGTGGCCCGAACACCCCGGGTGGAAGAGGTGCCACTGGACCCCAGCGACTGTAGCAAGGCGGATTTTTGCGCCCGGAAATGATTGCGCAGTGCCGGCAGATCGGTCATGTCAGGCCCGAGTCAACGCAGCCTCGTCAGCCGCCGTCTTGACGGGAACGAATGACGGTATCGGCGGGCTGTTGCTGGACAAGGTCAAGACTTCATAACCGGTCTCGGTGACCAGCACCGTGTGCTCCCATTGCGCCGACAGCGAGCGGTCCTTGGTGACGATGGTCCAGCCGTCGCCCAATTCCTTGATTTCCTTGCGGCCGACGTTGAGCATGGGCTCGACGGTGATCGTCATGCCGGCTTTGAGCTGGTCCAGCGTGCCGGGCCGGCCGTAATGCAGGACCTGGGGTTCCTCATGGAAGTTGCGACCAATGCCGTGACCACAAAACTCCCGCACCACACTCAGGCCATGGCCTTCGGCAAAAGACTGGATGGCGTGGCCGACATCGCCCAGATAAGCGCCGGCCCTGACCTTCATGATGCCATGCCACATCGCCTGGTAGGTCAGCGAGCACAAGCGCCTGGCCGCCACCGAGACCTCGCCAACCATGAACATGCGGCTGGAGTCGCCATGCCAGCCATCCTTGATGACGGTGACGTCGATGTTCACGATATCGCCCTTTTTGAGCGGCTTGTCATTCGGAATGCCGTGGCAGACCTGATGGTTGATCGAGGTGCAGATGGCCTTGGGGTAGGGGTTGTGGCCGGAAGGCGCATAGTTCAGCGGCGCCGAGATGGCGCCCTGCACCTGGGTCGTGTATTGGTCGGCCAGTTGGTCCAGTTCATTGGTAGTGATGCCGGGTTTGACGAAGGGAGTCAGGTAGTCCAGCAATTCCGCCGCCAGCCGGCCGGCCAAGCGCATGCCGGCAATCCCCTGGGCATCTTTGTAAGTGATAGTCATGGTTTCAATTATCCCATTGGGCGCGGCTTTTTGAGATGACCCGCCCGACACTGCGGGTTACGGGCAGTTAAAATCGGACCTCTCCCGGTCGGACCCAGTCAGCGCCTGCGCCTTGAGTCGATTTTCAACCCCGTCAGCCACCCCATTCAGGCCCCCTAAAGTGACCCCGCACATCAGCCAATTCGAGGGCGGTAGCGCTCTCAGCAGTTTCCGTATCCAGCAACTGTTGCCGCGCCTGCAAGCCATCGACGGCAGGATCTGCGGCATGGCCGCGCGCTTTGTGCACCTGGTGAGCACGGACCGGGCGCCGACCGAGGCGCTGAAAGACCAGTTGGCGGCCTTGCTGACTTATGGCGAGCCCTATGCCGGCCCCACCGATGGCCCGCTGATCGTGGTGACGCCGCGCTTTGGTACCGTGTCGCCCTGGGCTTCCAAGGCCACCGATATTGCCCATAACTGCGGTCTGGCGGTGCGCCGCGTGGAGCGCTTGCTTGAATACCGTATTTCGCTGGCCAGCGCTCTGCCGGGTCAGCCCTCCCTGACAGCAGCGCAACTGGCGCAGATCGGTGCGCTGCTGCACGACCGCATGACCGAAAGCGTGATGTTTGAGCGCGCTGTTGCGCTTGGCTTGTTCAGCGAATTGCCGGCCGTGGCGATGGCCCATGTGGACGTTCTGAAAGGCGGCAAAGCGGCGTTGCAAGCCGCCAACAGCCAGTTCGGCCTGGCCCTGGCGGCGGACGAGATCGATTACCTGGTGCAGGCCTTCACGCAACTGCAACGCAACCCCACCGATGTGGAATTGATGATGTTTGCGCAGGCCAACAGCGAACATTGCCGGCACAAAATCTTCAACGCCCAGTTCACCATCGACGGCCAGCCGCAGAACATGAGCATGTTCGGCATGATCCGCCACACGCATCAGACCCATCCGCAGCACATGCTGGTGGCGTATTCGGACAATGCCTCGGTGATGGAGGGTGCGCAGGTTGAACGCTTTGTCGCCAAATCAACGGCGGGTGTTGTTGGCGCAGGTGCCGCCAACTATGAAAAACAGAGCGCCATCAACCACGTCCTGATGAAGGTGGAAACACACAACCACCCGACTGCCATTTCGCCTTTTCCCGGCGCCGCCACCGGTGCCGGCGGTGAGATCCGCGACGAAGGCGCCACCGGACGCGGCTCCAAGCCGAAAGCCGGTCTGACCGGCTTTACCGTGTCCAAAATCAATTGGGGTCAGATTCCAATCGATTCCGGCTACGGCAAGCCGGCGCACATCGCCAGCCCCTTGCAGATCATGCTGGAAGGTCCCTTGGGAGGCGCGGCTTTCAACAACGAATTCGGCCGCCCCAATTTGCTCGGTTACTTCCGCGAATACGAACAAGGCCTGCGCTACTCGGTGGCCGATGCAAGAGGCCAGTTGGCGCCAGTGCAGGAGCAGCGCGGCTACCACAAGCCGATCATGATCGCCGGCGGCCTGGGCGTGATCGACGCCACGCAAACCCATAAGATCGAATTTCCGGCCGGCACGCTGCTAATCCAGTTGGGCGGTCCCGGCATGCGCATCGGCATGGGCGGCGGCGCTGCCAGTTCCATGGCCACCGGTGCCAACGCCGCCGAACTCGACTTTGACTCGGTGCAGCGCGGCAACCCCGAGATTGAACGGCGAGCGCAAGAGGTCATCAACCAGTGCTGGATTCAAGGCGTGGGCAATCCCATTCTGGCGATCCACGATGTCGGTGCCGGTGGCCTCTCCAACGCTTTCCCCGAACTGACCAACGACGCCAAGCGCGGTGCCCGCTTCGACCTGCGCGCCGTGCCGCTGGAAGAGTCGGGCATGGCGCCGAAAGAGATCTGGTGCAACGAGAGCCAGGAACGCTACGTGCTGGCGATCGCCCCCGAATCGCTGGACCGGTTCAAGGCCTTGTGCGAACGCGAGCGCTGTCCCTTCGCGGTGGTTGGCGTGGCGACCGAAGAACGAGAACTGGTGCTGGCCGATGCAGGTCGGGAGTCACCAGTCCAGATGCCCCTGAACGTGCTGTTGGGCAAGCCGCCCAAGATGCAGCGCGATGTGACCGCGGTCCAGCGCACGTTTGCGCCGCTTGACCTGGGCGGCGTCGATCTGCAAAAAGCATGTATCGATGTGCTGGAGAGCCCGACCGTGGCCTCCAAACGCTTTCTCATCACCATTGGCGACCGCACCGTGGGTGGTTTGAGCCACCGCGACCAGATGGTAGGCCCCTGGCAGGTGCCGGTGGCCGATTGCGCCGTGACGCTGGCGGACTTCAAGGGCTTTGCCGGCGAAGCCATGAGCATGGGCGAACGCACACCGCTGGCCACGCTCAACGCGCCGGCCTCCGGGCGCATGGCGGTGGCCGAGGCCATCACCAATCTGCTGGCGGCGCCGATTGAACTCTCAAGGGTCAAACTGTCGGCCAACTGGATGGCTGCCTGCGGCGAGCCGGGCGAAGATGCCGCGCTCTATGCCACCGTCAAAGCGGTGGGTCTGGAACTGTGCCCGGCGTTGGGAATTTCCATTCCGGTGGGCAAGGATTCGCTCTCCATGCGCACCCAGTGGCAGGATGAAGTGGGCGCCAAAAAGGTGACTTCACCGGTCTCCCTGATAGTCACCGCCTTTGCCACCCTGGCCGATGTGCGCGGCACGCTGACGCCGCAACTCAAGGCCACGGACGACACCACGTTACTGCTGATCGACCTGGGTCGCGGCCGCAACCGCATGGGTGGCAGCATGCTGGCGCAAACGCTGGGCCAACCGGGCGATCTGGTACCGGATCTGGACCAGCCGCAGGACTTGGTGAATCTGGTCCGGGCTGTCAATGCCTTGCGTGCCCAGGGCCGGATTTTGGCTTACCACGACCGCAGCGATGGCGGCCTGTTTGCCGCTGTTTGCGAGATGGCTTTTGCCGGCCATGTCGGCGTTTCGCTGAACCTCAATGGGCCGGCTGCCGAGGGCAACGGCATCACTGGCAGCCAGGCCGATGAAGTTACCCTCAAAACCTTGTTCAGCGAGGAACTGGGCGCCGTGTTGCAGCTGCGCACAGCGCAGTGCGGCGCGGTCATGCAAACCCTGCATCAGCATGGCCTGGGTGAATGCAGCCATCTCATCGGCAAAACCTGTGCTGCCGATTCGAGCGACGGTGCCGCCGAGATTCAGGTCTGGCGCGATGCCAAGCTTGTGTTCCATGCCAGGCTCTCGGACCTGCACCAGACCTGGGACGCCACCAGCTGGAAAATCTGCCAACAGCGCGACAACCCGGCCTGTGCCGACGCCGAGCACGCCGCTGCGGGTGACCCGATGGACCCCGGTTTGCACATCCATTTAGTGCCAAACGAGTCGATATCCTTACCGTTGTCATCCTCAGCACCCGGAATCCATGGATTGCGGGTCGAGCCCGCAATGACCGTGGTGCAAAGGCCCTCTCTTATGCTGTCCCGCCCCAAGGTCGCGGTGCTGCGCGAGCAGGGCGTCAACTCGCATGTCGAGATGGCTTACGCCTTCACCGAAGCCGGCTTTGAGGCCTTTGATGTGCACATGACCGATCTGCAAGCCGGCAGAGCCGATCTGGCCGACTTCAAGGGCGTGGTCGCTTGCGGTGGCTTCAGTTACGGCGACACCCTGGGCGCCGGCATTGGCTGGGCCCGCTCTATCACTTTCAACCAAGGTCTGGCCGACCAGTTCAAGGCCTTCTTTGCCAGAGGCGACACCTTTGGCCTGGGTGTCTGCAACGGTTGTCAGATGTTTGCCGAACTGGCCGACATCATCCCCGGCGCGCAGGACTGGCCGCGCTTCACCGGCAACCTGAGCGAACGTTTCGAGGCCCGGCTCTCCATGGTCGAAGTACTCGAATCCCCGTCCCTGTTCCTCCAAGGCATGGCCGGAACCCGCTTGCCGATCGCGGTGGCGCATGGCGAAGGCTATGCCAACTTCAAGCACCGCGGCAATGCCGACCAGGCGATCGCCGCCATGCGCTTTGTCGACAACTTCGGTGCCGCAACCGAGGCCTACCCCTTCAACCCCAACGGCAGCCCGGGTGGCTTGACCGGTGTGACCACGGCGGACGGCCGTTTCACCGCCATGATGCCGCACCCGGAGCGCGTGTTCCGGAACATCCAGATGAGCTGGACCGATGGCGACCCGTCGGCCTTCAGCCCCTGGATGCAGTTATGGGTCAATGCCCGCAAGTGGGTGGGGTAGAGCGCTCAGCTGCGCTGATTGGCGCAGTGCGGCGCTTCTCGCATCAACGCGGCTGGTAGGCCGTCACGTCCATCTCCACCTTGGCATCGATCATCAGGCGCGCCTCCACGGTGGAGCGGGCCGGGCGGTGCGCTCCAAAACACTCCATGTAGACCCGGTTGAAGCTGCCGAAGTCGCGCGCATCGTTCAGCCAGACACTGACTTTGGCGACATCGGCCAAGGTGCAGCCGGCCAAGGCCAAAGCCTGTTCCAGGCGCAGGAAAACCTGGCGGGTTTGCGCTTCGATGCCGCCCACGATCACTTGCCCGGACTCATCGGTGGGCACTTGGCCGGAGACAAAAACAAAGTCGCCGGCACGGGTGGCGGGGGACAGCGGGCGCGCCAGACGATCCGAGGCCAAGGGGGCTTGACCCAACATTTCCACTTTGGACATTTAATTTCTTCCTGTAAAAAATTTACACAAAACACGGGTAAATCACGTTTGACTTTTTGAAAAGTCTAATTTAACATGAGTATCTGTAATGTTATTACTTCAGGAGTCAACATGCAATCCCTTCCCTCAGGTTTTCAAAAACACCATGCGTCGGCACTCAAGACGCTGCACATGGCAAGTCGACGGCGCTGGCTTGGTCTGCTGGCCTTGACCGCAGCGCTGAGTGTCCCTTTCGGTACCGCTTCGGCTGCGCCAACCAAGGGCGGCGCAGCCAACTTGGCCATGGTGGGCGAGCCGCAGGGCCTGGATCCGATGACCAGCACCGCCGATCTGGTGGGCACCATCATGCAGCATGTTTACGAGCCGCTCTACACCTTTGACGCCAACTGGAACATGGCGCCCATGCTGGCCGAGAGCCTGCCGCTGGTCTCGAAAGACGGTCTGAGCTACACCATCCCCCTGCGCAAAGGCGTCAAGTTTCACAACGGTCGGGAAATGAATGCCGATGACGTGGTCGCTTCGCTGACGCGCTGGATGGAACTGTCGCCGCGCGGCAAGGCGGTAGGCAAGGAAGTCGCTTCCCTGAAGGCCAAGGGCGCACTCAGCGTGGAACTCAAACTGAAAGCCCCGTATGCACCTCTGCTGGCGCAGCTGGCCCTGCCCAGCGGCATGGCAGCCATCATGGCCAAGGAGAGCATTGCCCCGCAACTGAAGGATTTCATCGGTACCGGTCCCTACAAGTTCAAGGAACGCAAGCCCGATCAATACACCGTGCTGGTACGCCATGACGGCTACAGCGCGCGCAAGGAGCCGGCCAGCGGTTACGCGGGGCGGCGCGAGGCGCTGCTGGACGAACTGCGCTTTGTGCCGGTGCCCAATGCCAATACCCGGGTCGAGGGCGTCTTGTCCGGGCAGTTCCAGTACGCCGATTTGCTGCCGGTCGATGCCGCCGGTCGGATCGACAAAGCCGGTGCCTCCGTGGTGCCCATCGTGACCAAGAATTTTGGTTTCCCCTACATCGTGTTCAACACCAAGGAAGGCGTGTTGACTTCCCTACCCTTGCGCCGCGCGGTGCAGGCGGCCGTGGGGGAGGGCGAAATGCTGGCAGCGGCTTTTGGCGACAACCGCTTCTTTGTGGTGGAGCCCAACTTCTTCCCCAAGGGAACACCTTACTACTCGCCGGCCGGCAGCAATCTCTACAACGAACGCAATCCCGCGCTCGGCAAGGAACTGGCGGCCAAGGCGGGCTACAGCGGCCAGCCGGTGCGCATCATGGCCAGTCGCCAGTACGAATTCCACTACAACATGGCGCTGGTCATGGCCGAGCAGTTGAAGAAGGCGGGCTTCAAGACCGATCTGCAAGTGGTTGACTGGGCCACGCTGGTACAGCGCCGCAACGATGCCAAATTGTGGGATGTGTACTTCACCCACTCCGGCTTGTTCCCGGAACCGATGCTGTCGCCGCCCCAACTGGGTGACGGCGCGCCCGGCTGGTGGGAGACGCCGGCCAAGAAAGCCACCTTGGCCGCTTTCAACCAGGAGGCCAATATCGCCAAACGCGGAGCGCTATGGGGCAAGGTCCAGCAAACCGTTTATGACGAAGTGCCTTTTATCGAAGTTGGCAAATTCAATGCCTTGTCGGCGCGCTCGGCCAAACTGGAAGGCTACACCCCGTCGATCTGGCCGTTCTTCTGGAATACCGGTCTGGCGAAGTAAGGACGCAAGCCGATGCGCTTTTTGCTCAAGCGCCTGGCCGGCGCCGCCGTGGTGCTGGTCATCGTTGCGGTGCTGGTTTTCCTGCTGACGCGCCTGGCGTCGGGCGACCCGATGGCTTTGCTGCTGGGCGACCAAGCCACGGCAGCCGATATTGCCAAGGCCCGCACGCAGTACGGGCTGGATAAGCCGCTGCCGGCGCAGTTTGCGCTGTGGCTGGGCGAGTTGGCGCAAGGCAATCTGGGGCAGTCCATTTTCCTGCAACGTCCGGTGGCACAGGCTTTGCTGGAGCGCGCCGAGCCGACCCTGTTTCTGGCCTTGTTTGCCGTGGCCATTGCGGCCTTCATCGGGATACCCTGCGGCATGACGGCGGCCATCTGGCGCGGCAGCGCCGCCGACCAGGCCTTGAGCGGTCTGGCCATGCTGGGGGCCAGTATCCCGAGCTTCTGGATGGGCTTGATCCTGATCCAGTTTTTTGCCGTGCGGCTGGGCTGGTTTCCTGCCTCCGGTTATGGCGACCCCGGCATGGACCTGGGCCAGCGCCTATACCACCTGGCCTTGCCGGCGACGGTGCTGGGCTTGTTGAATTCGGCCCTGATCATCCGCTTCACCCGTGCCTCCATGCTTGACATTCTGGAGGAGGATTTTGTCCGCACGGCGCGCGCCAAGGGTTTGCCGGAGCGGGTGGTGATGGTCAAGCACGTGCTGCGCAATGCGCTGGTGCCCATCATTACGGTGCTGGGCTTGACCACCGCGTTGATGATAGGCGGCACCGTGGTGACTGAGACCGTGTTCAATCTGCCGGGCGTCGGCAACCTGGTGGTGCGTGCCGTGCTGCGCCGCGACTATCCGGTGATTCAGGGCACCCTGCTGGTGATTGCCGGCATTTACGTCTTCATCAATCTGGTGATCGACCTGCTTTACACCTTGGTCGATCCTCGTATCCGGCTGGAGTCGTCATGAAGTTTTTGGCCGCATTCATGGCGCGCCGTAGCGCTCCTCTTGCCCTGCTGCTGGGTCGACTGTTCGCCCGAAAAATCGTCTTGGCGGCGGCCCTGGTGCTCGCCTTGGTGGTCTGCGTTGCCACCTTCTATCCCTGGCTGTCGGCGGCCGATCCGAATGCCATTGCAGTCACCGAGCGCCTGTTCGCGCCGTCCTGGGCACACTGGGCCGGGACCGACGAACTGGGGCGCGACGTGCTGCTGCGCATCGTGCACGGCGCGCGTTATTCCTTGCTGATCGGTTTCGTCACCGCCGCCGGCGCTGTCGTACTGGGGACCTTGATGGGCGTGCTGGCGGGATTTTTCCGACCGCTGGACGCGCCCTTGATGCGTCTGGTCGATGCCATGATGTCCTTTCCCGATATCCTGCTGGGCATCGCGCTGGTGTCGATCCTGGGTGTGTCCTTGTGGAACGTGATGCTGGCGCTGGTCATCGTCTACACGCCGCGCGTGGCGCGGGTGGTGCGCGCCGCCACCCTGGTGTTGCGCGAGTTGCTGTTCGTCGACGCGGCACGCGCTCTGGGGGTGCGCACGGCGCGCATTTTGTGGGCGCACATTTTGCCGAATCTGATGTCGCCGATTCTGGTGCAAGTGACCTTCATCTTCGCCTATGCGATTCTGGCCGAGGCCGGGCTGTCTTTTCTTGGCGTCGGCGTGCCACCGGATATTCCGACCTGGGGCACCATGATTGCCGGCAGTCTGGAGTATTCCGACAAGGCGTTCTGGACCATTCTGTTCCCCGGGCTGGCGATCGTGCTGACCGCCGTGTCGCTGCAAATGCTGGGTGATGGCGTGCGCGATCTGCTGGATCCCAAACTGAAGAAAGCCGTATAGGAATATGACCCCCACGCTTGTCGCTCCACGGCTTGAAGTGCGTGGTCTTTCCACTTCGTTTGCCACTGATGCGGGGCGCATTCAGAGCGTCGCCGACGTGTCTTTCAGCATTGCCCCCGGCGAAACGCTGGCGCTGGTTGGCGAGTCCGGCTCCGGCAAGTCGGTGACCAGCCTGTCCTTGATGGGCTTGCATGCCAAGACTTCGCAGGCGCGCATGCAGGGCGAGGCCTGGTTTGTGCGCCGCGACGGCATACGCGTGAACCTGCTGGCGCTGCCCGAGGCCGGTCTGCGCGCCTTGCGCGGCAACGAGATGGCGATGATTTTCCAGGAGCCCATGACCAGTCTGAACCCGGTACTGACGGTCGGCCAGCAGATTGCGGAGGCGGTCCATCAGCATCTGAAGCTGGACCGCCGGGCGTCACAGGCGCAGGCCTTGCGCATGCTGGAGCTGGTGGAAATTCCGGCGGCGGCGCGGCGTGTCAACGAGTACCCGCACCAACTCTCCGGCGGCATGCGCCAGCGCGTCATGATTGCGCTGGCAATGTCGTGCAATCCGACACTGTTGATCGCCGACGAGCCGACCACGGCGCTGGACGTCACCATCCAGGCGCAGATCCTGGCCTTGATGGGGCGCTTGCAAAAGGAAACCGGCATGAGCCTGCTGTTCATCACCCACAACCTGGGTGTGGTGGCGCAGTATGCCGATACGGTAGCGGTGATGTACGCCGGCCGCATCGTCGAAGCCGCTCCGGTGCACGCACTCTTTGGTCAGCCACTGCACCCCTATACCCGTGGCTTGCTGGCTTGCCTGCCGGGCATAGCGCGGCAGCGATCGAGGGCGAGCGGCGACGCGCCGGGGCAGCGGCGTCGTCTGGAAGCCATTGCCGGCCAGGTATCGGGCCCCTTTGCCGCGCCTACCGGTTGCGCCTTCGCGCCCCGTTGCCCGCAGGCCGGGGCCGACTGCGATCGGCAGATGCCGGGCCTGCAAGCCCTGGGTGAGGGACGCCTGGTGCGATGTATCAAGGTGCCAAGCGACGCCGAGGTGCCGGCATGAAGCCCACTGACAATCTGGTCGATATTCGGGCCTTGAGCAAACACTTCGGCGGCGGCAAGCACCCGGTGCGGGCGGTCGACGATGTCAGTTTTTCGATTCGTCGCGGTGAAACACTGGGGCTGGTCGGCGAATCCGGATCCGGCAAAAGCACCATCGGCCGATTGCTGACCCGGCTGGTCGATCCGACGGCCGGTCGGATGTTTTATGACGAGCAGGGCAGCGGCGCCGCGCTTGACTTGGCGACTTTGTCGCAAGCGCAATACCGGCCCTTGCGCTCCAGGATTCAGATCATTTTTCAGGACCCCTACGCCAGCCTCAATCCGCGCATGCGCATCCGACAAGTGCTGGCCGAAGCGCTCGACACGCATGGTCTGGCCAAGGGAGCAGCGCGACTGCCGCGCATTCAGGCCCTGTTGGAACAAGTGGGTTTGCGCCCGGAACATGCGGAGCGCTTTCCGCATGAATTCTCTGGCGGCCAAAGACAGCGCATCGGCATTGCCCGGGCGCTGGCAGTGGAGCCCCGTTTCATTGTGGCCGACGAGCCCTTGTCGGCGCTGGACGTCTCGATCCAGGCCCAGGTGGTGAACCTGCTGGGAGAATTGAAGGATCAGCTGGGGCTGACGATCCTCTTCATTTCGCACGATCTGGACGTGGTGGAATACCTGTGCGACCGCGTGGTGGTGCTGTACCTGGGGCGGGTCATGGAAATCGCTCCCACCGACGCGCTGTATGCACGGCCGCAACATCCCTACACCCAGGCCTTGCTGGCGGCGGCGCCGATACCCGACCCGACGCAACGCCGTACCATAGCGCTGCTGCAGGGGGACCTGCCCAGCCCCGCCAACCCGCCCTCGGGCTGTGTCTTTCGCACCCGTTGCCCCCACGCAATAGCCGAATGTGCAAGTACCGAGGCGGTTTTGCGTGAAGTGCAGCCCGACCACTGGAACGCCTGCTGGCGTACCGATATTCACTATTCAAAATGAACACCGATTTCACCCTCGACCACAGCTACAAGAGCTTTCCCCTCACTGCCGCGCCCTGCCTGGCCAGCGAGTTGCCGGCCAAGGGCTGGAACCTGCTGGCCAATGACTTGCCGTTCCCGCTGGCGGTCATTCGCCGCAGCGCCCTGGAGCACAACCTGGCCTGGATGCAGGCCTACGCCCAGCGCAAGGGCGTCGCCCTGGCACCGCATGGCAAGACCACGATGTCACCCGAATTGTTTCGGCGGCAACTGGCAGCCGGTGCCTGGGGTCTGACCTTCGCCACCGTGTACCAGGTGGCGGTTGGGGTCGAGGCCGGTGCGCGGCGCATCATCATCGCCAACCAGGTGGTGTGCGATGCCGACCTGGATGGCTTGAGCATGTTGCTGGCGCGCCAGACCGATTTGCGGGTCTGGTTCCTGGTCGATTCGCTGGCGCAACTGGCGCTGATAGAAGACTGGGCCAGCCGGCGTTCCGCAACGCTGCCGTTTGATGTCCTGCTGGAGATGGGCATAGCCGCTCAACGCACCGGCTGCCGTACGCTGGAACAGGCGCTGCGCCTGGCGCAAGCCCTGGCGGCGTCCCCGGTGGTCCGCTTCGGTGGTATCGAATGCTACGAAGGTGTTGTGACACGCTGTGACAGCGAGCATGACTCGCGTGAAGTCACGGCCCTGCTGCGGCGCGTGATCGAAGTGGTGCGAGTCTGTGACCAACAAAAACTGTTTGCCGGAGAAGAAGTGCTGGTCAGCGCTGGCGGCTCGGCGGTGTTCGATCTGGTGCTGCCGCTGCTGCGGCTACAGGGTTTGTCACTCCCTGTGCAAGGGGTGCTGCGCTCGGGCTGCTACATCACGCACGACCACGGCAACTATGCACGCTTCTTGCTGCAACTGGAAAAGCGCGAAGGGCTGGCCAGCTCGCTGCGTCCGGCGCTGGAAGTGTGGGCCATGGTGCAGTCGGTACCCGAACCGGGCCTGGCCTTGCTGACCTGCGGCCGGCGCGACATCTCTTACGACATCGAACTGCCCATCCCCCAGTATTACGCGGCGCGCGGCGAGCGCCAAGCCAGAGCGGTACCGGCGGACTGGAAGATCAGTGCCCTCAATGACCAGCATGCCTATCTTCGCTTCGACCCGGCCGGCCTGGTGCCGGCCGTGGGCGACCGCGTCGGACTGGGAATCTCCCATCCCTGCACCACTTTCGACAAGTGGCGCTGGCTGCCCCTGGTGGAAGACGACTACGCCGTCACGGGCGCGGTCAGTACCCGGTTTTAAGAACTTGTCCGCAAATAACTGGGGGTCACGCAAATGAATTTTCGGGATGGGATGCGAGGCGCAAAATCCAAGCCAAGGCTGGTGGCCTTGGCTGATTTTGTAACGAAGCAGAGCGCCCGAAAATCCGTTTGCCCGCAGGGTTGGGTCGAAATCGGGCGATTTGCCAACCAAATTCCTTGCATGGGCAGGCAGCCCATGCTGCGAAATGTTGGCAGGCAACTCATCCCGATTGCGTCCCAACGCGGCCCTCAGTTATTTGCGGACAAGTTCTAAGGATGCTGGCTTTGAGTTCCATGAGTTCTCACAAACAGGGTTTGTTGCAGCAGCTGCGTGAGCGGCTGTCCGAGCTGCCGCAGGCACAACGTCAAGTGGCGCAAGGCATCCTCGAAGACCCGCGCGCCGCCGCCGGGGCCACGGTGGAGCAGTTGGCGCAAGCGGCGCAGGTTTCGATGCCCACGGTGGTGCGCACCTGCCGCAGCTTTGGCTATGGCTCGGTGCGTGATTTCATGCTGGCCCTGGCGCAGGATCTGGTGGTGTCGGGCTCGCAGTTGCACCGCAGCGTGTCGCCCGACGACTCGGCGCAACAGGTGGCCAGCAAGATCATCCACGCGGCGGTGGTCTCGCTCACGGAGCTGGGGCGCCGCATCGACGTCGACATGATTGACCGGGTGGCCACCCGCTTGGCGCAGGCGCGGCGCATCGATTGCTATTCGGTCGGTGCCGCCTCCACCTTCATGGCCAACGAGTTGCAAAGCCGTCTGTTCCGCATGGGCCGCAGCGCCAACGCCATATTTGATGCGCACCAGCAACTGGTTTCGGCCAGCACGCTGGGGCCCGACGGCGTGGCTTTCGTGATCTCGCATGTGGGCAGCATGCCTTACACGCTGGAGGCGGCCCGGTTCGCGCGCTCCCAGGGTGCCACGGTGGTGGCATTGACCCAGCCGGACACACCGCTGGCCCAGATCGCTGATTTGCTGCTGGCGGTTTCGGTGCCACCGGATGCGGTGATGCGGGTCGGGACCGAGGCCTATCTGGCGCATCTGCTGGTGATCGAAATTCTGATGGTGCGCTTGGCGCAGCAACTGGGGCCCCAGGTGGCTCACGGCTTGGCGCAGTTCAAGCAACTGCTGCAAAAACATGGTTTCGACAGCGCCGAATACGCCGGCTTTACCGACAGCGGGGCGAATCAAGAGGGTCACGCCAGCGACCCGCGGAAAGACAAGAACTGAAATGACGCGCGCAACGTTACTGAAAAATGGTTTGATCGTGGACGGGGACAACCGCCCGGCCTGGCGCGGCGATGTGCTGCTGGCCGGCGACCGGATCGTGGTGCTGGCCGCACCGGGCCAGATCGCGCCGGATCTGATGACCGGGTTTGGCCGGGAGCTGGAACAAATCGACTGCTCCGGCAAAGTCATCGCGCCGGGCTTCATCGACGTGCATACGCATGACGATGCCGCGGTGCTCGATGGCCCTGCCATGACGCCCAAACTTTCGCAGGGCGTGACCACCGTGGTGGTGGGCAATTGCGGCATTTCGCTGGTGCCTCTGGTGACGACCGAGCCGGTGGCCTCCCTGGCCTTGCTGGGGTCTCGGCAGTTCCGCTTTCCTGCCATGGCCGACTATGCGCTGGCCGTTGACGCGGCCAGGCCAGGCGTCAATGTGGCGGCGCTGGTGGGCCACAGCACGCTGCGCATACGCCACATGAAGCAGCTGGACCAGCCGGCCCGGGACGACGAATTGGCGGCGATGGTGAAAGACCTGGAAGCTGCCATGGCGGCCGGCGCACTGGGCCTGTCGTCCGGCGTTTTTTATCAGGAAGCGTATGCGGCGGATCAGACCGAGTTGAGCGCGCTGGCGTGTGCCGCCGCGCGGTCCGGCGGCGTTTATGCGACGCATATCCGGGACGAACTGGCGGGCATTCTGCCGGCCCTGCAGGAGGCGGCCCTGACGGCTCGTCAGGCCGGCTTGCCGCTGGTGCTGTCGCACCACAAATGCGCCGGCCCGGCCAACTGGGGGCGAACCCGCGAAACCTTGCCCTTAATCGAGCAACTGTCACGCGATCAGGACATCGGCATGGACGTCTACCCCTACACGGCCGGCTCGACCGTGCTGCGCGAAGACCTGGTGGACGGCGTGATCGATATCCTGATCACCGGCAGCCAGCCCCATCCCGAACTGGCGGGGCGCTATCTGGCCGATATCGCCAAGCTGTGGGATTTGACGCAGCAAGAGGCTTGCCGGCGTTTGATACCCGGCGGCGCCTGTTATTTCCAAATGCGGGAAGACGATGTGGAGCGCGTGCTGGCGCATCCTCTGTCGATGATAGGTTCGGATGGCCTGCCGCACGACGAGCGGCCGCATCCCCGGCTGTGGGGGACGTTCCCCCGGGTGCTGGCCTGCTATTGGCGTGAAAAAGGTCTGCTGCCACTGGAGCAGGCCGTGCACAAGATGACCGGTTTGTCGGCACGACGCTTCAGGCTGGAGCAGCGCGGCTTGCTCAAGCCCGGCTATAGGGCCGATGTGCTGGTGTTTGACCCGGACCGGGTGAAGGATTTGGCGACCTTCGAGAACCCCATCCAGTTCAGTGCCGGGATCGAGCGGGTTTGGGTCAACGGGGTTTTGAGCTACACCGAAACCGCCCGCGCAACCGGGGCGCGGGCCGGTCGTTTTGTGCGAAGAGGGCGGGCCGCGAACTAGATCAAGGCGCGTGCCGAGGCCAGCAGATAACCGATCAGGCACGAGGTGGAAACGCCGATCAGGCCCGGCAATATGAAGCTGTGGTTGATCACGTACTTGCCGATGCGGGTGGTGCCGGAGCGGTCGAACTGGATCGCCGCCAGATCGCTGGGATAGGTTGGCAGGATGTAGTAACCGTAAGAGGCCGCCGCAAACGCCACGATGTAGCCCGCTGGGACGCCGATGGCCAGTCCGACCGGCACCATGGCGCTGATGGCCGCAGCCTGCGAGTTCACCAGCTTCGAGACCAGCAGCAGGGCAATGGCATAGGTCCAAGGCTGCGTTTTGACCAGATCCGTCAGGGCCGCCTTGAGTGCCGGCAGATTCGCCTCGAACACCGTGTCGGCCATCCAGGCAATACCGAACACCGCCACCACCGCAACCATGCCGGCGCGAAACACCTCGGTCTTGCCGATGGTCGATGGATCGGTCTTGGTGAAGACGATGATCAGCGCGCCGGCCAGCAGCATGAACATCTGGATCGTCAGAACCATGTTCAGGGGTTTGCCGTTGATCAGCGGCCGCAGGCTCTGGAACGCCCCCAGGAACGCCACCACGACGATGGCGCCAATGAAAATCCACATGGCGGTCCATTGGTCTTTTGAGAGCTGTTTGCCCATCAGGGTCGCGCTGTCGCCGTAAACGATGCGGCGCTGCTCAGGGTCGGCAATGCGCCGTTGAAACTCTTCATCCTGGTCCAGTTCCTTGCCGCGGAACCAGCTGAAGATGCCGATCATCAGCACACCGGCCAGCGTGGACGGAATGGTGATCGACAGCAGCATGATGAAGTCGATCACCTGACCGCCGATCGGCGCTTTGGCCAGGAAGGCGACCAGGGACACCACCGCCACCGACACCGGGCTGGCCAGGATGCCCATCTGGCTAGCAATGGAGGATGCCGCCATCGGGCGTTCGGGCCGGATGTTGTTCTTGATCGAGATGTCGTAAATGATGGGCAGCATGGTGTAGACCACGTGCCCGGTGCCGCACAGCATGGTCAACGTGCAGGTGACGAAGGGCGCCAATATGGAGACGTATTTCGGGTTGCGACGCAACACTTTTTCCGCCCCCAGCAGCAAGACTTCCAGACCGCCCGAGGCCTGCAAGGTGGCGGAGGCGGCGACCACGGCGATGATGGTCAGCATCACATCCACCGGCGGCTTGCCGGGTGCCAGCTTGAAGACGAAGGTCAGGATGACAATGCCGATGCCGCCCAGCAGGCCCAGTGCAACACCGCCTTTGCGTGCGCCGTAGAACAGGCACACCAGAATGATCGTAATCTGTAACAGGATTTCCATATTCAACACCTTTCTGGGGTGCGAATATACCGCCGATAAGGGTAAACCCTGGTGCGATCAATATTTATCTATTGATCCAAATCATTCATGTAGGTGATTTGTTCGCAAGCTGTTGCAGGCGCCTGCGAATTGGCTCGGAGAAACTTGCCAATCTCCTCCAGCGCTTCCCGGCCTTCCGGTAGTTCAGGGTGGTAGATCTGCCAGACATGGACCATGTGGTTCCAGGTTTGAAAAGTGACGGGGGAGCCGGCGGCGAGGGCCTTGTTGACGTAGCGCCGGCTGTCGTCAATGAGCATTTCCGCCTCGCTGGCCTGCACCAGCAGCGGCGGCAGGTTGGCGAGGTCGCCAAATACCGGGGAGACCACCGGATCGCTGGGTCGCAGGCGATTCTGCGCCCAACTGCCCCACAGCAGAACGCTGCGGGGAATCTTGGCCAGTGCCTTGAACAAGGGGCCTAGCATCGGATCGCTGGCGAGGTTGTTTTTCAGGCTGGGGCTGCCCAGTGAGCCATCCGTCGCCGGTGACAGCGCCACGGCGGCGTTGGGGGCGCGCAAGCCCTGGTCGCGAATCCAGGCAATCAGCGACAGCGTCAGGTTGCCGCCAGCCGAATCGCCGGCGACAAAAATGGCTGTGGCCGGTGCCGGCCCGACGGGTCCGTTGTCCAGCAGCCAGCGGTAGGCGTTGCGGCAATCTTCGATGCCGGCCAGGCGCGGGTGTTCCGGCATCAGGCGGTAGTCAATGGCCAGCACGGCGGCGTTGGCGATTTCGGAAAATTTGGAGGTCAGGCGCCGGTGGCTTTTCGGACTGCCCATGGTGTAGGCGCCGCCATGGATGTAGAGCAGCCGGCGCCGGCTATCGACGCCCGGTGCAAGTACCCATTCGGCTGTTACGCCGGCGGCGTCTACGGCGCTGAATTGGGTCTCCGTCTCTGCGAGCTGGAACACGTTGTCCATGTAGTTGCGCAGCAGCGCAATATGCTGGCGCCGCGGCGTGCCCTTGAGGATGGTGGCAATCTCGCTCAGCGACGCAACGACCGCTTTGAACTCTTCACTGGCGGCTTTGTCGATCGAGCGGCGCTCGCCCACGGGCCGGTCGAAGGCGCTCAGGTCGGCACCGCGCAGATAGATTATCTCGATCGCCCAGAACACAGCCAGCAAGGCCAGCAGCGAGAAAAGCAGGAAAGTCATGTACAGCTTTCGGTTTAGGGCCTGTTCACACTATTTTTACGAGTGCGAACGCGATGAAAAATGTGCCAATCAAGGCGCGTGACAACGGCAAGGCCGGGGCCTTGCCTAGGAACGCAACGCCGAGTGGCACTTTTTTCATCCCGTTCCCTGCGGGTTGTGGCCAAAAAAACCATGCGCGGCATTGCAAAGCCTTGCCGGGGGCCAACCCCGGCGGCGTTTTGCGCTTTGCGCATGGCTTTTTTGACTCACAACGCATCTCGTAAAAATAGTGTGAACAGGCCCTAGTGGCCAAATTCTTGCGCTGGCCGTTTCTTGTAAAACGTCAGGGGCTTATCGCTTTGCGCCGTGGTCGGCGCCCGGCGCGCCTGCTGCAGCACCGCGTTCTTCATTTTTCCCAGTACGTGCATTTCGCAGGCTTTGCAGTCGAAGCGCAGGGTCAGCTTTTCCTTGCCGTTGAGCAGTTGCAGCGGTTCAGCCTTGATCGTGCCCTGCACGCCCATGACGCCCTTGGCCTGCTTGGGGCACAGGCTCAGGGAAAAGCGCACGCAGTGCTTGCTGATCATCAAGCTGACTTCACCCGACTCGTGCAAGGCCTCGTAGGCCGGCGCAATCACCTTGACACCGTGCCGGGCATAGAAAGCATGGGCTTTTTGATTGAATACATTGGCCAGGTAGCTCAGACTGTCTTCGGGGTAGGGCACTGCCGGCGTCACCGCTTTGGCACGGGGCAAGCGCGTGAACGCCCTGGCCCGCGCCACCTCCAGTGCCGCCACGGCATCGCGGCGCAGGGGATTGAGTAACGAAGCGGGGATAAACCAGGCTTGAGAAAAGACCACCTGCAAATCCAGCATTGCAAAAGAGCTGCTGCCCATCTTGCCGACGTGCAGGCGCAAATGGGCCAGCGCCGCGTCACTGTCCTGCGCCAACTGGCGCGTCGCGTCCGGCAGTGCTGCCCGCGTCGTCGCACTGTGGCCGTCCTCGTCGGTCAGCGTCAATGCAATTTCCTGCGCCGCGTCGGCCAACTGCGCCCAGACGCCGATGCGCCGTTCGCTGGACTTTTTGTCCAGTACGCGCACCCATTCAAGGTCGCGGTTGCGGTTCACTTCCAGGCCCTTGCGCAGGTCTGGCAAACCGGCCATCGCGTCCTTCGGAAAGACACGCCAGCGCGAGCCGGCAGCGCCCTGCTTGCCGGCGCTGCGCTGGGCCCGGTTGATGGCCAGGCCCACCAGTTCTTTTTGCAAGTCGTAATAGCACAGGCCGTCGCCGTTGTGCAGCTGGGTAGCCGGCGCCATGGTTTCCAGCTCCAGCCAGTTGGGGCCCAGCTGGGTCACATGGCCGATCGGTTGGCCCGGGTTTTTGGGCGTGTCAAAAGCGCCAATGTCCTGTTGCCGACCCGGTACAAAATAGTCGGTGAACTCGCGGTTGAAATTTTGCAGTGGGTCGGGCGTGAAGCTGAAGCGGGTGCTGCCGCTGGAGGATCTTGCCAGCGGAAGTTCCGAATCCTGGCGTTCTTCCATCAATGCGTCCAGCAGCTTGCGGTAGTGGGCGGTGATGTTCTTCACGTAGCCCAGGTCCTTGTAGCGACCCTCGATCTTGAAACTGCGGATGCCGACGTCCACCAGCGCTGCCAGGTTGTTGCTCTGGTTGTTGTCCTTCATCGACAGCACATGCTTGTCATGGGCTACAAAACGGTTTTTGGCGTCCAGCACCTGGTAGGGCAGGCGGCAGGCCTGGCTGCATTCGCCGCGATTGGCGCTGCGCCCGGTGTGGGCCTGGCTGATGTAGCACTGGCCGCTGTAGGCCACGCACAAGGCCCCATGCACGAAGAATTCGAGCGTGCAATGGGTCCGTGCCCGAATCGCCTGAATTTGCGGCAGCGTCAATTCCCGTGCCAGCACAATCTGGGATAGGCCGACGTCTTGCAGAAAACGCGCTTTCTGGGGCGTCCGGATATCGCATTGGGTGCTGGCGTGCAACTGAATCGGTGGCAGGTCAATGTCCAGCAGGCCCATGTCCTGGATGATGAGTGCGTCGACTCCGGCCTCAAACAGTTGCCAGGCCAGCTTGCGGGCGGGCTCCAGCTCGGCGTCGCGCAGGATGGTGTTCAGGGTGACGAAAATGCGGCTGTTGAAACGGTGTGCATGGCGCACCAGCCGGGCCAGCTCCGGCACGCTGTTGTCGGCGCTGGAGCGTGCGCCGAACGAGGGGCCACCGATGTAGACCGCATCGGCGCCGTGGTTGACGGCCTCGATGCCGATGTCGGCGTCGCGTGCCGGGGCCAGGAGTTCGAGCTGATGGTCTAACAGTGACATGCCCTGGATTATCCCCGCGCCAATCGGTTATCGTCACGTCATGAGTTCCAAATCCCCTGCCACCGCCAAACCCCGATTTGACGCGGTGGACGCCTTGCGCGGTCTGGCGATGCTCTGGATGACAGCGTTTCACTTCTGTTTCGACCTGAGCCAGTTTGGCTACATCCAGCAGAATTTCTACCGCGACCCGGTCTGGACCTGGCAGCGCACCCTGATCCTGAGCCTGTTTCTGTTTTGTGCCGGCATGGGGCAAGCCATCGCCTTCGCGCAAGGGCAAAGCTGGTCGCGTTTCTGGCGTCGCTGGTGGCACGTTGCGGCCTGCGCGCTGCTGGTGACGCTGGGGTCGTGGTGGATGTACCCGAAAAGTTTCATTTATTTTGGCGTGTTGCACGGCATCGCCCTGATGCTGATCGTGGCGCGCTTGACGGCGTGCTGGGGTGGCTGGTTATGGGTCCTGGGCGGACTTGCCATAGTTGCCAAATTCGTCGGCTCACATGCTTTGGAGACGCAGACGCTGGCCCCCTTCGCCGCGGCTTTCGACGCGCCAACACTGAACTGGCTGGGTTGGATCACGCACAAGCCGATCACCGAGGACTACGTGCCGCTGCTGCCGTGGCTGGGAGTGGTCTGGTGGGGGCTGGCCGCCGGCAACTGGCTGACTGGCGCTGGTCTGAAGTGCCTGCAACAGACCCTGCCCTGCGTCCTACAGCCGCTGGCCGCAATAGGGCGCTGGAGCCTGAGTTACTACATGCTGCACCAGCCGCTGATGATCGGCGCCCTGATGCTGTTGGGCTGGTTCATCAAATAGAAAAAACGCGGCCAAAGCCGCGTTTCCTTATTTTTTGTGGGACAGACTATTCGATCTTGGCCTTGGCGCGCAGTTCTTCCTGGTACTTGCCCATTTTCTGTTGCAGCAATTGCTGCGCGATCTGCGGTTTCACGTCGTCAAATTTAGGCAATTGGGCATCACGCACATCGTCCAGCCGAATGACGTGATAACCAAATTGTGTCTTGACCGGCGTTTCCGTGATCTTGCCCTTGGCCAGTTTGCTCAGGGCCTCCGAGAATTCGGCGACGTAGTTGCCGGCGTTGGCCCAGTCAAGATCGCCGCCCTTGGCCGCGGAGCCCGGATCCTTGGAAGATTTTTTGGCAATCTCGTCAAATTTGCCGCCCTTCTTCAACTGGGCAATGATGGCCTTGGCCTGGTCTTCTTTTTCTACCAGGATGTGGCGCGCGTGGTATTCCTTGCCACTGTTGGCGGCCACGAACTTGTCGTACTCGGCCTTGACTTCGGTGTCGCTGACAGGGTTGGCTTTCTGGTAGTTGGCAAACAGTTCGCGGATCAAAAGCGTCTGGCGCGCCAGTTCCATCTGGATCTTGAAGTCGTCCGTGGTGTCAAGGCCTTGTTTCTGTGCTTCCTGGATGAAAATTTCACGGGCGATGACTTCATCCTTGAGTTGCGTTTGCATCTCGGGTGTCACCGGACGGCCGGAACGGGCAATCTGCTGGGCCAGTACGTCGACGCGTGAAGTCGGAACGGCTTTGCCGTTGACGATGGCCACGTTTTGCGCCAACGCCAGCGGTGCCAAAGTGCTCAGCAGGGCGGCGCTTGCAAGCGCGGCTAAAAATTTCATTTTCATTCAGGGTTCCTGGGTAAAAAGTTCTAGGTCGGTAGCTTCAAATAAGGTTCAAACCGAGGGTGATCGAGCTTCAATGGCCAGGGCGTGCAGGCCCCGCTCCATGAAATCTTGCAGCGCATCATACACAAGGCGGTGGCGCGCCAACGCCGACTTGCCGGTAAATAAATGTGAAGTGATGCGCACGCGGAAATGGCTGCCAAAGCCGCTGCCGTTGGCGCCAGCGTGGCCCTGGTGCCGAAAGCTCTCATCCAGCACCTCCAGCGTGATCGGTTGCAGGGTCTCGCGCAGGCGCTGGTCGAGCTGCTGTGCGGTGGGCGCGCTGGAGGCAAGACGGCTGGTCATGGCGGGCATCAGGTTTTGGGTTCGTCGGTTTTGAGGTAACGCGCAATGTAGAAACCCTGGCCCACAATGAAGACCAGCGGAAAGACATAACCCCAGAGCTTGAAATTGACCCAGGTCTCGGTGCTGTAGAAGGCCGCCACATAGGCGTTGATGAGCGCCATGAAGGCGCTGTAGACAACCCAGACCAGATTGAGCCGCATCCACACCGGATCAGGCAATTCCAATTGGCTGCCCAGCATCATTTTGAGAAAGTTCTTCTTGTAGACCCAGACTGCCAGCGCCAGCGCAATCGCCGTGGCACCGTACAGCACGGTCGGCTTCCACTTGATGAAGCGTTCGTCATGCAGCAGCAGGGTCAAGCTGCCGAAAATCAAAATCAGCGCCAGCGTGATCTTGTGCATGGCCTGCAATTTGCGGTCCAGTGCGTAGATCAGGCTCATTTGAAGTGCCGTGGCGACCATCAGCACGCCGGTGCCGACATAGATGTCGTAGAGCTTGTAAGAGCCGAAAAACAGCAGGATGGGAAAGAAATCGATCAGTATTTTCATTTGGGGGTGAAGTTTAACGAAGCCGAGTTCATGCAGTAGCGCAGACCGCTAGGCGCCGGGCCGTCCTCGAAAACATGACCCAGGTGCGCACCGCAGTCGGCACAGTGCACCTCGGTGCGGCGCGAGAATAGCTTGTTATCCTCCTGGGTCCCAACGGCCGTCGCCTCTATCGGTTCGAAATAGCTGGGCCAGCCGCAGTGGGATTCAAATTTCGCGTCGGCGTCAAACAGGGGTTTATCGCAGCAAATGCAACTGTAAATGCCGGCCCCCTGCTGGCCCTCCAGCTTGCCGCTGTAGGCCCGTTCGGTCGCCTCATGGCGCGTCACCTCGAAGGCCAGCGGCTCGGCCCCCTTGGCCTGTAAAAGCGCTTTCCACTGTGCGTCGGTTTTTTGAATTTTGAAAGTCATGGTGGGTTTCAGGAACTGCAGCTGATTTGGATACTATGCGCCCAAGCCGGCGGGAAGGCGGCGAATTCGGCGTATGCGGGATGCTCTTCAAACGGCGATTCAAGCACCGTCAGCAGCTTGTCGACCAGGGAAAAGTCTTTCATTTTGGCGCTTTGAATGGCCTGTTCCGCCAAGTGATTGCGCAGCACGAATTTGGGGTTGGTCTTGAGCATCAAACCCGACGCCTGAGCTGGTGAACTTGAAGAAAGTCGTTTTTCATAACGCAGCCACCAGGCCCCAAAGGCCGATGGATCCAGGAACAGGTCGCGCACCGGTTCGCTGGCGGCGTCGGCCACGCAGTGGCTCAGGCGACGCCAGAAGATGCTGTAGTCGACCTGGTCCTTGGCCAGCAACTGCAGGATGTCCTGGATCAGCATCCGGTCGTCCGCCGGGTCTTGCGGGTCGCCATCGGAGAGTCCCAGTTTGGCGCGCATGCGCTGTTCAAATTCGCGCGGAAACCGGGTCTTGAAAGGCTCCAGTGCGGCCAGCGCCAGTTCCGGCTCGACGATCAGGGGTAGCAAGGCCTGCCCCAGGCAAAACAGGTTCCAGTAGGCAATATCGGGTTGTTTATTGAAGGCGTAGCGTCCCTGCGAATCGGAATGGTTGCAGATGTGATCGCTCCGGTAGGCATCCAGGAATTGAAACGGGCCGTAATCGATGGTCAACCCCAGAATGCTCATGTTGTCGGTGTTCATGACACCGTGGCAAAACCCCAGTGCTTGCCATTGCGCCACCGTTTGGGCGGTGCGCTCGCTTACCACCTCCAGCAGGGCGGCATAGGTGTTGCCGGAAAATTTGTCGCTGGCACGACACTGCGGGTAAAACCGGTCGATTACGTAATCGGCCAGAACCTTGAGTTGATCGACCTGGCCGCGATAGGAGAAGTGTTCGAAATGGCCGAAACGCACAAAGCTCGGTGCCAGCCGTGTCAGCACCGCCGCCGTTTCCATGGTCTCGCGGTAGATCGGGGCGTCCGAGCCGGTGACGCACAGGGCCCGCGTGCTGGGTACTTGCAGGCCATGCATGGCTTCGCTGCACAGGAACTCACGGATACTGGAGCGCAGCACGGCCCGGCCGTCGGCCATGCGGGAATAGGGCGTCAGACCGGCGCCCTTGAGTTGCAGTTCCATCCCAGCCGTGGTCTCGCCCAGCAGGATGGCGCGACCATCGCCCAATTGGCCGGCCCAAACGCCGAATTGATGACCGCTGTAAACACTGGCCAGAGGCTGCGTGCCGACGATGGCGCAGTTGCCGCTGAGTGCTTCCAGCAGGCCTTTGGAGGTCAGCCAGGACTCTTCCAGGCCGAGTTCGCGGGCCATGGTGCGGCTGCTGCCGACCCAGTAGGGTGCCGGCAGCGATTGGGGTGACACCGGGGTGTAAAAATCTTCGCCCAACTGGCTGAAACTATTGCGCCAGGTCAAGCCCAGATCAAGTTGGCGGTGGCGGTCAGTGCAGCGGTTCATGCCCGGATTGTCTCGCGCCGGCGCGACACCCGATGCTTGCAGGGTTATCCAAAAAAACGCAGTAACATGCGCTTGGTCAGTTGCGGACAGGGCTGGTGAACAGCCAACGTCCGACGGAATCAGTTGGGGACAGAGCCGGTTTGTTGCGTGCAACGGCGGTCTGTCCCGCAAGGTTTTGGGTTGCTAGCTGCCATCTGTCGCGCAACGTTCGGATTTACTATTTTCAGGAGTTTGTTCATGCTTGGGTTGATGCAAAACCAACAGTTGTTGATCTCGACGCTGATCGAGTTCGCTGACCGCCACCATGGTGAAGGCGAAATCGTATCGCGGCGGGTGGAAGGCGATATTCACCGCTATACCTACAAGGATGTGGCGGCGCGTTCGCGCCAGGTCGCCAATGCGCTAGATGGCTTCAAGCTGCCCTTCAGCGCCCGCGTGGCAACCCTGGCGTGGAACGGCTATCGTCACCTGGAGTTGTACTTTGGCGTTAGCGGCACCGGCCGCGTCCTGCACACGCTGAACCCGCGTTTGCATCCAGATCAGATCAGCTGGATCGTCAACCATGCCGAAGATTCGGTACTCTGTTTTGACATGACATTTCTGCCCATTGTCAAAGCCATCCACAGCCGCTGTCCCACCGTCAAACACTATGTGGCGATGTGTGACGCGGACAAATTGCCGGCCGACAGCGGCATCCCCGGTCTGCTCAGTTACGAAGCCTGGATTGGAGCGCAGACCAGCAAATACAAATGGCCGTCGTTTGACGAAAATTCGGCTTCCAGCATGTGCTACACCAGTGGCACTACCGGCAACCCGAAGGCTGCCTTGTACAGTCATCGCTCGACCATGCTGCACGCCTTCGCCGGTGCCCTGCCGGACGCCCTTAGCATGAGTGCGCGCGACACGGTGCTGCCGGTGGTGCCCATGTTCCACGTCAATGCCTGGGGCTTGCCGTATTCGGCCGCCATGACCGGTGCCAAGCTGGTGTTTCCGGGGCCGGCAATGGACGGCAAGTCGATTTTCGAGTTGATCGAAAGCGAGAAGGTCTCCTTTGCGGCCGGCGTGCCGACCGTCTGGCAGATGATGCTGGGCCATATGCAGGCTGGTGGCCTGCGTTTCTCCACCCTTAAACGTACCGTCATCGGTGGCTCCGCCTGCCCGCCGGCCATGATTACGGCGTTCAACGATTTGTATGGGGTCGAGGTGTTGCATGCCTGGGGCATGACCGAGATGTCGCCACTGGGAACGGTGTGCACCCTGAAGAACAAACATCTGACCCTGACGCCGGCAGAAAAAATGCAGGTCCGGCTGAAGCAGGGCCGCGGCGTTTTTGGCGTCGACATGAAGATTGTGGACGGCAACGGCCGTGAGTTGCCGTGGGATGGCAAGACCTATGGCGACTTGCTGGTCAAGGGCCCCTGGATCATCAGCGACTACTTCAAGGGCGAGGGCGGCTCACCGCTGGTGGACGGCTGGTTTCCGACCGGTGACGTGGCGACCATCGATGCCGATGGCTACATGCAAATCACCGACCGCAGCAAGGACGTCATCAAATCGGGTGGCGAATGGATCAGCTCCATTGACGTTGAAAACATTGCCATGGCGCATCCGGCGGTGGCCATGGCGGCCTGCATCGGCATGAAACATCCCAAGTGGGATGAACGTCCCATCATCGCCGTGGTGAAGAAGCCCGGCAGCGAGGTGTCACGCGACGAACTATTGGCGTTCTATGAGGGCAAGACAGCCAAATGGCAAATTCCGGATGATGTTGTGTTTGTTGACGGAATTCCTTTGGGCGGCACTGGCAAGATGCAAAAGACCAAGTTGCGCGAAATGCTGAAGGATTACAAGCTGCCGGGGGTCTGAGTTTGCTTGATCGGCGCAGCCTGTCGCATGGGTGATTCGCTGTAGTGGAAAACCCTCGTGGTGCAGCGCACAATTACTTGTACGCTGCGCGGGTGTCGGATGATTGAAACTCTGGAGATTTTTATATGAAATTTGCCTTCAAATTAGTTGCCGCAGCGTCTGCGGTGTTGTGCGTCAGCGCTGCCTTTGCCCAAAAGGGTGAAGTCGTCAAGATGGTCCGGATCGATCCCTTGACCGGGCTACTGGGACCGGTCGGCGTGAGTCAACTCAAGGGTTATCAGTTCTTCGCGGAGAAATTCAGCGGCGCCGGCAACCCGGCCGGTGTCAAGTTTGAGGTCGTTGGCGTCGACAACAAGCTCAGTCCCACCGAAAGCCTGAATGCCTTGAAAGCAGCCCTCGACCAGGGTGTGCGCTACATCATTCAGGGCAATGGTTCCTCGGTGGCGCTGGCGCTGTCGGATGCGGTGACGAAACACAACGAACGCAATCCGGGCAAGGAAGTCCTGTACCTGAACGACTCGGCCGTGGACCCGGACCTGACCAATAGCAAATGCAGTTACTGGCACTTCCGTTTCGATGCCGATACCTCCATGAAGATGGAAGCCATGAGCAGCTTCATGGCGGAGCAAAAAGACATCAAGAAGGTGTATTTGCTCAACCAGAACTACTCGCATGGGGTCCAGGTCGCCAAGTACGCCAAGGAAGGACTGGCGCGCAAGCGTCCCGATATCCAGATCGTCGGCGAAGACCTGCATCCCATTGCGGCGGTGCGCGACTTCGCGCCCTACATTGCCAAGATCAAAGCCTCGGGTGCCGATACCGTCATCACCGGCAACTGGGGCTCCGACTTGTCCCTGCTGGTGAAAGCGGCTAATGAGGGTGGCTATAACGGCAAATTCTTTACCTACTATGCCGGCGTGACGGGAACTCCAACAGCCCTTGGCACGAATGGCGCGGGCCGGGTCTACCAGATTGCCTACAACCACTACAACATGGGTGGGCAGATGCAAAAGTGGCAGAACGAGTTCAAAGCCAAATACAACGACGACTTCTATACCGGCTCCACCATCCGTATCTTCGAGACCCTGGGTGCGGCCATGGCCAAGGCCAAGTCGACCGACCCGGTGAAGGTGGCGGCGGCGCTGGAAGGCATCAAAGTCAAGAGTTTCAATGGTGAGGTCGAAATTCGCAAGGCGGATCATCAGTTGCAGCAGCCCTTGTACATGGCGGTATGGGAGAAGGCCAGTGCCAAGTATCCCTACAGCCCGGAAAACACCGGCATGACGCTGGCCCCGCTCAAGGAATACCCCAACTACGTTTCGAGCACGCCCACCAGCTGCCAGATGAAGCGTCCTTGATATCCGCAACCTGAAGCTGGAGCCCGAACGGGTGCACCGTATCGGGCTCTTTTATTTTTCTGCCGGTTAGGAAGGACTGTCTGAATGGAGTTTTTCATCATCTCCATGCTCAATGGCTTGAGCTACGGTTTGTTGCTGTTCATGCTGAGCTCGGGCCTGACGCTGATTTTCAGCATGATGGGTGTTCTGAATTTTGCCCATGCCAGCTTTTACATGCTGGGCGCTTATATTGGCTATACCGTTTCACGCATGGTGGGGTTCTGGCCTGCGCTGGTGATAGCGCCGTTGCTGGTGGCTGCCTTCGGCGTCCTGTTTGAACGCCATTTTCTGCGCAAGGTCTACAAGTTCGGACATGTCCCCGAACTCTTGATTACCTTCGGCTTGACCTACGTCATTCTCGAATTGGTGCAACTGGTCTGGGGTCGAATTGCGCTTGAGTTTCGGCCGCCGGATTTGCTGCAGGGTCCCGCATTTACCCTGATCAATCATTCGCTCAAGGGCCTGAGTCTGATCTGGGGCGCTGCCCCGGCCGAGTTGTGCCGGGCCGCCGATGCGACTGTGCGTCTGGTGTGCTCACCGTTTCCGGCCACCCGCGCCTTCATGATGCTGGTGGCCGTGATCATGTTGCTGTCGGTCTGGTTGCTGCTGACCCGTACCCGGATCGGTCTGGTGATCCAGGCCGCGCTCACCCACCCGGAAATGGTCGAGGCTTTGGGCCACAACGTGCCGGCTGTCTTCATGATGGTGTTCGGCGCCGGCGCCGGGCTGGCCGGGCTGGCCGGTGTGATCGGCGGCAGCACCTTCCTGACCGAGCCTTCCATGGCGGCGGCGGTAGGCCCCGTCATCTTCGTGGTGGTGGTGGTGGGCGGCATGGGCTCGCTCTCCGGGGCTTTTCTGGCTTCGGTGCTGATCGGTGTCATTCAGACTTTTGCCGTGGCCTTTGACTATTCGCTCGGCACGCTGGCGTCGCAACTCGGTTTGCAACTGGGTGCTGGCGTGATGGGCAATTCCTTCGTCAAGCTCACCTTGTCGCAGATTGCGCCGATCCTCCCATTCCTGTTTCTGGTATTGATCCTGATCTTCCGGCCCAAGGGCTTGTTGGGTACCCGGGAGGACTGAGCGATGAGCACGACTTACGAATTCAAACCCCTTAACATCGGCCGCTGGCTGGTCTGGACACTGTTTGCCCTGGTGCTGGCGCTGGTCCCGTTGGTCTTCACCAGCAGCCTTTCGTACACCATTCTTTCGCAGATGGGCATTGCCATCATTGCCTGCCTGTCCTACAACATGTTGCTGGGGCAGGGCGGCATGCTGAGCTTCGGCCATGCGGTCTACACCGGTCTGGGCTCCTACCTGGCGATACACGCTCTGAACAGCATCAGCGATGGCTCCATTCCGATGCCGGTTTCCCTGGTACCCCTGGTGGGCGGTCTGGCCGGCATAGGTTTTGCCATTCTGTTTGGCTATGTGACGACCAGAAAATCGGGCACTACGTTCGCGATGATCACATTGGGGCTGGCGGAACTGGTTTCCGCCATGTCGCTGATGATTCCGGAGTTCTTCGGTGGCGAGGGTGGCGTATCGGGCAACCGGGTGGCGGGCAAGGCCTTCATGGGGATCAGCTACGGGCCACCGATTCAGGTCTACTACCTGATCGCGGTGTACACCTTTCTCGCGGTGGCGGCCATGTTTGCCTTCACCCGAACGCCGCTGGGACGCATGCTCAACGCCGTGCGGGACAATCCCGAGCGGGTTGAGTTCGTCGGTTACAACACCCAGAGAATTCGCTACACCGCATTCATCATTGCCGGTTTCTTTGCCGGTATTTCGGGTGGCCTGGGAGCGCTGAATTTTGAAATCGTCACTGCCGAAGTGGTCGGTGCCGCGCGCTCCGGAGCCTATCTGCTGTTCACCTTTCTGGGCGGTGCAACCTTCTTTTTCGGTCCCATCATCGGCGCCATTTTGATGGTGCTGGCGTTCGTCCTGTTGAGTGAATTCACCAAGGCCTGGCTGCTTTACCTGGGCCTGATATTCCTGTTCATGGTGATGTATGCACCGGGCGGTGTCGCCAGCCTGGTGATGATGAACTTGCGCATTGCGACTTTTGGAAAGCTGCGTGATTTGTGGGTCAGTTACCTGGCCCTGGCGTTTACTTCGCTGTTGGCCCTGGCCGGGGCGGCCGGCATGATCGAGATGATTTATCACCTGCAGATCAACGGCTTGCAAGACACGTCGCTTCGGTTCATGGGGATCGCGCTCAATACCACCGGCCTGGACAGCTGGTTCGGTTGTGCTTTCATCATGTTGACCGGCGCCAGCCTGTTCGAGCTTTGCCGTCGCCAGTTCAGCCGCGAGTGGGGGCAGATTCAGGAAGACATAGAAAAGGAAATCAAGCGGAGGGAAGCGCTATGACTTTTGCCTTGGAACTGAAGGACTTGCGCAAGAGTTTTGGCCGGACCGAAATCATCCGCGGCATCAATCTGGCCATCCCGGCGGGCGAGCGGGTTGGCATCATCGGACCGAACGGCGCTGGCAAGTCGACTTTGTTCAACCTGATCAGCGGGCGCTTCGAGCCCAGCAGCGGTGAGGTGCTGCTCAATGGCCAGGCCATCAACGGCAAGAAGCCGTTCGAAATCAACCGCATGGGGCTCTCCCGCAGCTTTCAGATCACCAATATTTTCCCCAAGCTCAGTGTTTTTGAGAATCTGCGCTGCGGCGTACTCTGGAGTCTGGGCTACCGCTACAGCTTCCTGAAGTTTTTGGCCGACTTGACGGATGCCAACGACCGCACCGATGAATTGATGGAAATGGTCAAGCTCGACAAGAAGCGCGACGTACTGGCGATGAATCTCACCTACGCCGAACAAAGGGCGCTGGAGATCGGTATCACCATCGCCGGTGGCGCCAATGTCATTCTGCTTGATGAGCCGACCGCCGGCATGAGCAAATCAGAGACCAGCCGCTTCATCAAGTTGATCAAGGATGTGACGGTCGGGAAAACACTGCTGACGGTGGAGCACGACATGGGGGTGGTGTTCGGACTGGCCGACAAGATTGCGGTGGTGGTGTACGGGGAATTGCTGGCCTACGACACGCCCGACGCGGTGCGTGCCAATGCCCGCGTGCAGGAAGCCTACCTGGGTTCTTCGGTCGCGGACTCGCAAGCCGCTGGCGGACATTGATCATGTTAAAGATTGAAAATTTACACGCTTATTACGGCAAGAGCCATGTGCTGCACGGCGTTCACTTCGATGTGAAGGCAGGCGAGATCACGGCGCTTTTGGGGCGCAACGGCTCTGGCCGCTCGACCACTGCCAAGGCCATCATGGGGCTGGTCGATTGCGAGGGGTCCTTGCTCTGGAAGGGGCAGCAGATACGGGGCAAAAAAACCTTTGAGATAGCCCATCTGGGCATTGGCTATGTGCCCGAAAGCCGCGATATCTTTCCCACTCTGACGGTCGAGCAGAACTTGTATTTGGGGCAAAAAGATGCGCGCAAGGCCGGGCGCTGGTCGCTCGAAGATATGTACCAGATGTTCCCGCGCCTGAAGGAGCGGCAGAACATGTTGGCCGGCGTCATGTCGGGTGGCGAGCAACAAATGCTGACCTTGTGCCGCACCCTGATGGGCGACCCGGACCTGATCATCATCGACGAGCCGACCGAGGGCTTAGCGCCCAAGATTGTGGAACTGGTGGCGCAGTATTTGAAGGAGCTCAAGAAGCGCGGCATTTCGGTACTGTTGATCGAGCAGAAACTGACCATCGCGATGGACATTTCGGACCGCTGCATGGTGATGGGCCACGGCAGCATCGTGTTCACAGGCACGCCCGGCGAGCTGCGCAACGACAGCTATATCCGCAAGGAATGGCTGGAAGTTTGAAGACCTTGTCCCACCCGTGACAAAACCCGCTTGAAGCGGGAACTATAGTTCTTACAATTCGAAAACCGAACGATCGTACTATTTTCATTTGTTAGGAATGCCCCAATGACTGCTGAATACAAAGTGGATGGCGCCGTCGCCGTCATTACCCTGAACAATCCTCCTGTCAACGGCCTGGGTTTGGCAACCCGACAAGGCATTGCGGACGGACTGGCCAAAGCCAATGCCGACGCAGCCGTCCAGGCGATCGTGATTACCGGTGCCGGCAAGGCATTCTCGGGTGGGGCCGACATCAAGGAGTTTGGCAGCCCGAAGGCGATGCAGGAGCCCAACTTGCTCAGCGTGATCCTGGCGATCGAGAACTCGCCCAAGCCGGTGCTGGCGGCAATTCACACGGTTTGCATGGGTGGCGGTCTGGAGTTGGCACTCGGTTGCCACTACCGCATTGCCGCGCCCGGCACCAGCGTGGCGCTGCCCGAAGTGAAACTGGGCTTGTTGCCAGGTGCCGGTGGCACGCAGCGCCTGCCGCGCGCCCTGGGCGTCGAACCGGCGCTGAACATGATTGTGTCGGGTGAGCCGGTCAAGAGTGAAATGCTGGCCTTGCTGCCGGGGCAAAAACTGTTCGACAAAATGGCGGCCTCCGCCGAGTCCCTGGCCGCCGAGGCGCTGGCCTTGGCCGCTGAAGTGGCAGCCCAGCGGCCGCTGCCCCTGGTGCGCAACCTGCCGTGCAAGCATCCGCAGGGCGATGCCTACTTCCAGTTCGCGCGCAACATGGTCAAGGGCATGTCGAAAAACTTTCCGGCGCCCGGCAAATGTGTCGATGCCGTCCAGGCCGCCAGCAAAGGCACGTTCGAAGCCGGCATGAGCACCGAACGCGAGATCTTCATCAACCTGATGTGGACGCCCGAAAGCAAGGCGCTGCGCCACATTTTCCTGGCGGAGCGTGCCGCCTCGAAGATACCCGATGTGCCAGCGGATACGCCGCAGCGTGCCATCAAAGCGGTGGCGGTGATTGGCGCCGGCACCATGGGTGGCGGCATCGCGATGAACTTCCTGAACGCCGGCATTCCGGTGAAGATCCTCGAAATGAAGCAGGAAGCGCTGGACCGCGGCGTGGCCACCATCCGCAAGAACTACGAAGCGCAGGTCAAGAAAGGCAAGCTCAAGCAGGACAAATACGAGCAGCGCATGAGCCTCTTGAGCACCACGCTGAGCTACGACGACCTGAAAGACGCCGACATGGTCATCGAGGCCGTGTTTGAAGAAATAGGCGTCAAGGAAGCGGTTTTCAAGGAACTCGACAGGGTCATGAAACCGGGTGCCATTCTGGCCTCCAACACCTCGACGCTGGATGTCAACAAAATAGCCTCTTTTACCCAGCGTCCGCAAGACGTGGTGGGTTTGCACTTCTTCAGTCCGGCCAATGTGATGAAACTGCTGGAAGTGGTGCGCGGCGCCAAAACCGCCAAGGACGTCATGGCCACGGTCATGGCCATGGCCAAGAAGATCAGGAAGACCGCCGTCGTGTCGGGCGTCTGCGACGGTTTCATTGGCAACCGCATGATCGAGCAGTATGGCCGTCAGGGCGGCTTTCTGCTGGACGAAGGCTGCACGCCGGCGCAGGTCGACAAGGCGATCGAGAAGTTCGGTTTTGCCATGGGCCCGTTCCGCATGGGCGATCTGGCCGGCAACGACATCGGCTGGGCTATCCGGAAACGCCGTTACCTTGAAAAGCCGGACATGAAATACAGCAAGACGGCTGATTTGCTGTGCGAAAAAGGGCGCTATGGACAGAAAACCGGCGCTGGCTGGTACGACTACGTGGCCGGCAAGCGCGATGCGATTCCGAATGCGGAAGTCGTCAAGATGATCGAAGAGCACCGCCAGGCGCTGGGCATCACGCCACGCAAGATTTCCGATGAAGAGATCGTGCAGCGTCTGGTCTACTCGCTGGTCAATGAAGCAGCGCATATTCTCGAAGACGGCATTGCCTCCAAGGCCAGCGACATCGACATGGTCTATCTGATGGGCTATGGCTTTCCCATTTACCGCGGCGGTCCGATGAACTACGCCGACCAGGTGGGCTTGTTCAATGTGGTGCAGGCGATGAACCGCTTTGCCCAAAATCCGTTGGATGATGCCAAGTTCTGGCAGCCCGCGCCGCTGCTGGCACGCCTGGCTGCTGAAGGGAAGTCTTTTAACTGAAAGCCTGTGGGGGCTACCGCAACTGCGCAGTAACCGAGCCAATTTTTTAAGAGGAGTCCCATGCTCAAGAAGCTTTCGCTGGGTTTATTGGCAGTCGTTCTGGTGCTGGCGGCCGTACTGGCCTTCAACACCTGGCGCAAGGGTTCGCGCCAGATCGACGTCGCTCCCGTCGCGAAGCTGCAGGTTGACGAAGCGGGTGTGGCGGCACGGCTGTCGGAAGCGGTACGCCTGCGCACCATTTCGTCGCGTGACGACGCGGCGCTCAATGCCGATCAGTTTGGACAATTGCACAAGCTGCTGCAGGAACGTTTTCCGAAAGCCCATGCGCAGCTCAAGCGCGAAGTGGTGGGTGACCTGAGCCTGCTCTACACCTGGCAGGGCAGCAATCCGAAAGCGCAGCCGATCTTGCTGATGGCGCACCAGGATGTGGTTCCGGTTGCGGCCGGCACGGAAAAGGATTGGGCGGAAGAAGCGTTTTCCGGCAAAGTGAAAGATGGTTTTGTCTGGGGCCGCGGTGCCTGGGATGACAAGGGCAACCTCATGGCCCAGATGGAGGCCGTCGAGCTGTTGGTGGCGAGCGGCTACCAGCCGGAGCGCACAGTCTATCTGGCCTACGGTGCCGATGAAGAGATTGGCGGCATGCGCGGCGCTGCCCGCATTGCGGCCTTGCTCAAGGAGCGCAACGTCCGTCTTGATTTTGTGATCGACGAAGGGCTGTTGATTACCGAAGGCGTGCTGCCCGGACTGAACAAACCGGCCGCACTGATAGGCGTCGCGGAGAAGGGCTATCTGTCGGTGGTGCTGAAGATGGCGGCCCAGCCAGGTCACTCCAGCATGCCGCCGCCCAAGGGGACCAGCGCCATTGCCATGATGAGCGCGGCGCTAAAACGCATCGACGACGAGCAGTTGCCGGGTGGTATCCGGGGCGTTGCCGGTGAGATGTTTGCCACCATAGCGCCGGAGATGAGCGGTTTTTCCAGGGTCGCTTTGTCGAATCTGTGGTTGTTTGGCCCGATTGTGCAGAAGCAGCTCGAAGCCGGCGCCAGCACCAACGCCATGTTGCGCACCACCACGGCCTTGACGATTGTGAACGCCGGCAACAAGGAAAATGTGCTGCCGGGACGGGCCGAGGCCACGGTCAACTTCCGGCTGCTGCCGGGGGATAGCAAAGAACAAATCATGGAGCGCATGAAAGGCCAGGTCAAGGCCGCCACCGGCAGCGAAAAATTTGAACTTTTTGCCTTGCCTGGCGCGGTCGATGCATCCAAGGTGACGCCTACCGATTCAGCCCAATATGCCTTGCTCAATCGCACCATTCGCGAGGTGTTTCCCGGCACGCTGGTGACGCCCGGTTTGATGATAGGCGCCACCGATTCGATTCACTTCGGCGAGATCAGTGATCATATTTTCAAATTCTCGCCGGTGCGTGCCAAGCCCGAAGATCTGCCGCGCTTTCACGGCACCAACGAGCGCATAGCGTCGGCCAACCTGGCCGAGCTGATCCGTTTTTATCACCGTCTTCTGACGGTTGGTGCGAAAGCGCCTCAAACCTGAAATGTTTATGAAACCTTGTGGGACAGACCGTAGCGGCAAGGCCGCCAGCTCTGTCCCCAACCGATTACCACCTTGTGGGACAGACCGCAGCTGCGCGATAGCCGAGCCAACTCTGTCCCCAACACTTTAAAAGGAAGTTTGCCATGACCTCAGCCGTAATTGTTTCCACCGCCCGCACGCCGCTCGCCAAGAGCTGGAAGGGTTCTTTCAACATGACGCATGGCGCCACCCTGGGCGGGCATGCGGTCCAGCATGCGATTGCCCGGGCCGGCATTGAAGCGGCGGAAGTCGATGACGTCATCATCGGTTGCGCCACCCCAGAAGGTGCCACCGGTGCCAATATCGCGCGCCAGATCGCCCTGCGTGCCGGCTGCCCGGTGACCACCTCGGGCATGACGGTGAACCGGTTCTGTTCCTCGGGTCTGCAGACCATTGCACTGGCTTCGCAACGCGTCATGGCGGGCGAGGGCGACATCTATGTGGCCGGTGGCGTCGAAGCCATCTCCTGCGTGCAGCAGGAAATGAACCAGCACATGCTGCAGGACACCTGGCTGGTGAAGAACAAGCCCGAGATCTACTACAACATGCTGCAAACTGCCGAGATCGTGGCCAAGCGCTACAACATCAGCCGCGAAGCGATGGACGAATACGGCGCTGCCAGTCAGCAGCGTGCCAGCGCGGCGCTGGAAGCAGGATTGTTCACTGCCGAGATTGCCCCGATTACCGTGACCATGGGCGTGGCCGACAAGGTGATGGGCCTGAGCACGAAACAGGTCACCGTCAGCCAGGACGAGGGCATTCGCGCCGGCACCACCGTGGAAGGCATACGCGGTCTGCGCTCGGCGGTGCCGGGCGGCCTGATCACGGCCGGCAACGCCAGCCAGTTCTCGGACGGCGGTGGCGCGGTGGTGGTGATGCACGAATCGGTGGCGCAGAAAAAAGGCTTGCAGCCGCTGGGTCGTTTCCTGGGCTTTGCGGTGGCCGGCTGCGAGCCTGACGAGATGGGCATAGGCCCGGTATTTGCCATCCCCAAGGTGCTGGCGCGCCTGGGGCTCAAGATCAGCGATATCGACTTGTGGGAACTCAATGAGGCGTTTGCCGTGCAAGTGATTTATTGCCGCGACCGCCTGGGCATTCCGAACGAGCGCCTGAACGTCAATGGTGGCGCCATCGCCGTCGGTCATCCCTACGGCGTGAGCGGCCAGCGCTTGACCGGCCATGCCTTGATCGAAGGCAAGCGGCGCGGCGCCAAGCGCGTTTGCGTCACCATGTGCATCGGTGGTGGCATGGGGGCGGCGGGTATTTTTGAGGTTCTCTAAAAACGCCTGGATACCTGACGAGGTGAACGTTTTTTGGGGTATTCAATTGTTCTTTTTTTGGCCCCACTCTCTCACCCCCGCCTCTCTCTCGCCCCGCCGGGCGAGAGAGAGGGGCCAACAGCCACATTTGGCCATGTGCTTGAAGTGAGGAAGTCCCCGCTCGAAAGGCACGCTAAGACAAACTTAGCCATAACTACTCTAGAGACGGTGCGAAGCACTGCTCAACTTTAAAGACGCGGCCAAATGGGGCTCCCCCTTTCCGCACGGCGGGGCGGCAAGGGGGCGGGGGAGGATGAGTGGGGCCAAAAATGAGAAGAATGCCAACCCGCCGAGTACTGCAAAATTCTGTCTGCAACTGTTTGGAAAGTGGAAAGCCATGAGCCTGCGTCCTACCCTTGATTTTCTTTTGTACCAGTGGCTTGGCGCCGAAAGCCTGAATCAGCGGACCCGTTTCGCCGACCATTCGCGCGAAACCTTTGACGCGGTGCTGGACACCTGCGAGCGCATCGCGCGTGAAAAATATGCGCCGTTCAACCGCACCGTCGATGTCGAGGAACCTCGCTTTGACGGCGAGAAAGTGATCTTGCCGCAGGCCACGCACGACGGGAACAAAGCCTACGCCGAGTCCGGCATGCTGAGCGCCGCACAGGACTATGAGATGGGCGGCATGCAACTGCCTTACACCATAGAAGCGGCGGCCAATTCGTTCTTTGCCTGCGCCTCGGTCAGCATCGGCTCCGGCCTGTTGACCACCGGCAACGCCAATCTGCTGATGGTGCACGGCACACCGCTACAAAAGGAAGTGTTCGCCAAAAACGAGTTCTGCGGTCGCTTCTCGGGCACCATGTGCCTGAGCGAACCCCAGGCCGGCTCCAGCCTGGGCGATATCGCCACCCGCGCTGTCCCTGACGATGGCCCTTCGGTAGCCGCGGATGGCGGCGTGCCGTGGCAAGCCGACCCGCTGGGGCCACGCTACCGGCTGACCGGCAACAAGATGTGGATCTCGGCCGGCGAGCATGAGCTCTCGGAAAACATCATCCACCTGGTGCTGGCCAAAATCCCGGGGCCGGACGGCAAGCTGGTGGCCGGCACGCGCGGAATCTCGCTGTTCATCGTGCCGAAAGAACTGGTCGACAGCGCTGGCCAACTCACCGGTGTGCGCAACGACGTGGCGCTGGCCGGTCTGAATCACAAGCTGGGCTGGCGCGGCACCGTCAACACCTTGCTGAACTTTGGCGAAGGCAAGTACCCGGTCGACGGCCAGGCCGGGGCGCTGGGCTATCTGGTGGGCAAACCGGGTGAGGGCTTGCGCTGCATGTTCCACATGATGAATGAGGCCCGCATCGGCGTCGGTATCGCCGCCACCATGCTGGGTTTGGCGGGTTATTACGCGAGTCTGGACTATGCCAAGAATCGGCCGCAAGGACGGGCCCTGGCGGCGGCCGGCAAGGATGCATCGCAGCCGCAGGTTCGCATCATCGAACACGCCGATATCAAACGCATGCTGCTGGCGCAAAAATCCTACGGCGAGGGCGCGCTGGCGCTGGAACTGTACTGTGCCCGCTTGGTCGACGAACAACACACGGGCACGCCGGAGGCAGCCGATGAGGCGCGTCTGCTGCTGGAGGTGCTCACCCCCATCGCCAAAAGCTGGCCCAGCGAATGGTGTCTGGAAGCCAACTCCCTGGCGATCCAGATTCACGGTGGCTATGGTTATACCCGCGACTTCCCGGTAGAGCAGTACTGGCGCGACAACCGCCTGAACATGATTCACGAAGGCACGCACGGCATCCAGGCGCTGGATTTGCTGGGTCGCAAGGTGTTGATGGAAAACGGACGCGGGCTGGCGCTGCTGGGCGCTCGCATCAACGCCAGCATCCAGCGTGCCGCCAAAACGCCCCAGTTGGCGGCCCACGCCGAGGCGCTGGCGCAGGCCTTGCGGCAGGTCGGAAGTGCCACCCAGGCAGCCTGGGCTACCGGCAAGCCGTCAGATGCGCTGGCCAACGCAGTGCCCTATCTGCAAGCCTTCGGCCACACCGTGGTGGCCTGGATCTGGCTCGATGTAGCGGCAGCGGCGCTGGCCGGCGACGCGGCGCAGTCCAGGGCTGCCAGCGTCGGCAGGCTGGCGGCGGCACGTTACTTTTATCACTACGAGTTGCCCAAGATCGGGGCCTGGCTGGGGGTGGTGGAAAACCGCGACCTCACTTGCGCTGGCATGCCTGAAGACGCTTTCTGATATCACGCGCGGGACACGAAAAATTGCAGTGCACGCGGCACAATGTGCCACTCAATTCGCCATCCATCAGGAGACCCCATGACCCGTACCATTCAACAACTTTTTGACCTCAGCGGCAAGACCGCCCTGGTCACTGGCGGCTCGCGCGGCCTGGGTTTGCAACTGGCCCATGCGCTGGGCGAAGCCGGCGCCCGGATCATGCTCAGTTCACGCAAAGCAGAAGACCTGGAGCAGGCCTGCGCCGAGTTGCAGGCGGCCGGCATCGACGCGCGCTGGATTGCCGCCGACTGCGCCAAGGACGCCGAGATTCACCGCCTGGCCGATGAGACGCTGGCGCGCATGGGCGACGTCGACATTCTGGTCAACAATGCCGGCGCGGCCTGGGGCGCGCCGGCCGAAGACCATCCGATCGATGCCTGGGACAAGGTGATGAACCTCAACGTGCGTGGCTACTTCATCCTGAGCCAGCGGATTGCCAAGAAGAGCATGATTGCGCGCCGCCAGGGGCGCATCATCAACATCGCTTCGATCGCCGGTCTGGGTGGCAATCCGCTCGGCATGAACACCATTGCCTACAACACGTCCAAAGGTGCGGTGATCAATTTCACCCGCACCCTGGGTGCCGAATGGGGCAAGTACAACATCACGGTCAACGCCATTTGCCCGGGCTTTTTCCCCAGCAAGATGACCATGGGCACGCTCAAGGCCCTGGGTGAGGAGAAGCTGGCCGCGCATGCGCCGCTGCAACGTCTGGGCGACGATGAAGACCTCAAGGGTTTGTGTGTGCTGTACGCATCGGACGCCGGCAAACACATCACCGGCCAGTGGCTGGCGGTGGACGGCGGCGTCAGTGTCGTCACCGGCGGCTAGAACCGTGACTGAACAGAATTTTGGCATGGGCTTTGGCGTTGCCATTCCCTTTGTCAACCATCTGGGTTTTGAGCTGGTGCTGTTTGACGGTGGTTTCTCCGAGCTGGCTTACGCACCCAAGCCGGAGCACCTCAATTCGTTTGCCGTCACCCATGGCGGTGCCTTGATGACCTTGCTGGACGTCACCATGGCGGTGGCCTCGCGCAGCGTGCAAAAAGACATGGGGGTGGTCACCATCGAGATGAAGACGACTTTCATGCAACCGGCCCGCGGCAAACTCACAGGCAAAGGCCGCCTGATGCACCGCACCGCCAGCATGGCTTTTACCGAAGGCACCGTTTTCGATGAGGAGGGCAGAGCCTGTGCCCATGCCACCGGCACATTCAAGTATGTCCGGCGCCTGCCGACCGGACCCAAGAGCGCCAACCCGTTGAATGTGATTTCAACCGATTGATATTTTTCTCAGGAATTCCTCATGCCACAAAACAAGCAAATTCATCTGGACAACCGACCGGTCGGCGAAGCGACCGGCGGCAACTTCAAACTGGTCGTCAGCGAAACGCCGCAACTCAAGAATGGCGAGGTGCTGGTGCGCCATCATTTCCTGAGCCTGGACCCCTATATGCGGGGCCGCATGAACGATGCCAAAAGCTACGCGCAGCCGCAGGCCCTGGGTCAGACCATGGGCGGTGGTACGGTAGGCGAAGTGGTGGAATCGAAAAATGCCAAATTCGCCGTCGGTGACAAGGTGGTGGGCATGGGCGGCTGGCAGCAGTACAGCGTGGTCGATGCCGATCAACCGGGAGCCCTGAGGAAAGTCGATACCACGCACATTCCCTTGAGCGCTTACCTGGGTGCGGTGGGCATGCCGGGCGTCACCGCCTGGTATGGGCTGGTCAAGATCATCGAACCCCAAGCGGGGCAAACCATGGTGGTGAGCGCGGCGACGGGTGCCGTCGGCAGCGCTTTTGCGGCGCTGAGCAAAGCGCGTGGCTGCCGTACCGTGGGTATCGCCGGTGGCCCCGATAAATGCAAATACGCTGTCGACGAGCTGGGTTTTGACGTCTGCATCGACTACAAGCTGCATAAGGATGCTGCATCGCTGTCCAAGGCGCTCAAGGAAGCCTGCCCGAAAGGCATTGATGGCTATTTTGAAAACGTAGGCGGCATGGTGCTCGACGCCGTGCTGACACGCATGAATGCCTTTGGCCGGATCGCCGTCTGCGGCATGATTGCCGGCTACGACGGCGCTCCGCTGCCGCTGACCTATCCGGCGCTGATTTTGGTGAACCGGCTCAAGGTACAAGGCTTTATCGTCAGCGAACACATGGAAGTCTGGCCCGAAGCGTTGAAAGAACTGGGTACGCTGGTAGCGACGGGCAAGCTGAAGGCCAGGGAGTCGATTGCAGAAGGTCTTGAAGCGGCACCGGAAGCTTTTCTGGGACTGCTCAAGGGCAGGAATTTCGGCAAGCAACTGGTCAAACTATAGACCTTGCCGGACAGACCGCAGCTACCAACTCAAAGTTTGTGGGACAGACCGCAGTTACACGAAGTGAACAAGCTCTGTCCCCGACTGATACCGGGATATTGGAAGTTCGCAAGCTCTGTCCTCAACCGATACACGGATCCCATGACTGACCTTATTCTTCACCACTACCCGAGCTCGCCGTTTTCGGAAAAAATCCGGCTGCTGCTGGGTTATAAAAAACTGGCCTGGAAGTCGGTCATCATCCCGGCCATCATGCCTAAACCGGATGTGCTGGCACTCACCGGCGGTTACCGCAAAACACCCATCCTGCAAATCGGCTCTGACGTGTATTGCGACAGTGCGCTGATCTGCGAGGTGCTGGAGCACCTGCAACCGGAGCCGACTTTGTACCCGGCGCAGCACAAAGGCCTGGCGCGGGTGCTGGCGCAGTGGGCCGACAGCACCCTGTTCTGGGCCGCCATGGCCTACAACCTGCAAGCCAGGGGCGTGGCGGCCATGTTCGAGGGGGTTGCGCCCGAGGCGGCCAAGGCTTTTGGCGCCGACCGGGCCGCCATGAGCGCGGGCATGACACGTCTGCGGCCGGCTGATGCCACGGCAGCCTACAAATCCTATCTGCGGCGCCTTGCCAACATGCTCGAAAGCCAGGACTTCCTGCTGGGCAGTGCACCTTGCGTGGCCGACTTTGCTGCTTACCATCCCCTATGGTTCACCCGTTCACGCGTGCCGGTGCTGGCCGACATTCTGGACGCCACGCCGGCGCTGCTGGCCTGGATGGACCGCATGACAGCCATTGGCCATGGTTCGATGGAAAAATGTTCTGCCACCGAGGCGATTTCCGTCTGTGCCGCTGCCGCAGCGGCGGTGATCGTGAATGACACTTTTCAGGATGAACATGGCATTGCGTTAGGCAGTCGTGTGACCGTGGCGGCCGAGAACTTTGGCCAGGAAACGACCGAAGGTGAACTGCTGGCCGCCACCCGCACCCGCTATACCCTGCGTCGCCTGGATCAGCGCGCCGGCATGGTGCAGGTGCATTTTCCGCGCATTGGCTACGTACTCAAGGCGGTTTTGCCGGCATGAGTGCCGATGCGGTGATCGAATGGAAGTTGGCGGCTTTTGCTGCCTTGAGCGTGGCGGAGCTGTATGCGCTGCTGCAACTGCGAACCGAGGTATTCGTGCTGGAGCAAAACTGCGTCTTTCAGGACATGGATGGCGCGGATGCACAGGCCATGCATCTGATGGGCCGGCGCGACGGCCAACTGCTGGCTTATGCACGCTGTTTTCCGGCCGGTATCAAGTTCGCCGAAGCCAGCATCGGCCGCGTCGTGACAAGCCAACGGGTGCGCGGCAGCGGGCTCGGGCACCTGCTGATCGAGCAGGCGCTGGCCGCGGTCGCGACCCTGTGGGGTCGGCAACCGGTTCGCATCGGTGCCCAGACACGACTGAAAGATTTTTACACTGGCCACGGCTTTGCCGATGTCGGCATTGCCTATATCGAAGACGGCATAGAGCATCTCGAAATGATCTGGCAACCCTGAACCTGGAGTACTTCAAATGATCACTGATTTCAAAAACAAAACCGCTGTTCTGACCGGTGCCGGCTCCGGCTTCGGTCTGGAATGTGCGCGCATCGGTGCCAGACTGGGCATGAACCTGGTGCTGGCCGATGTCCAGCAGGACGCGCTGGACAAGGCTGCGGCCGAGCTGCAAGCCACCGGCGTTCCGGTGCTGGCCGTCAAAGTGGATGTCTCCAAGGCGGCGCAAGTCGAAGCGCTGGGTCGGGCCGTGCAGCAGCGCTTTGGCGCGCCTCATTTTGTCTTCAACAATGCCGGTGTCGGCGCCGGCGGACTGATCTGGGAGAACACGGTGCAGGACTGGGAATGGGTGATTGGGGTGAACCTGATGGGTGTGGCGCACGGCATCCGCGTTTTCACGCCCATGATGCTGGAAGCGGCCCAAAAGGATGCCGCCTACCAGGGCCACATCGTCAACACCGCCAGCATGGCGGGCTTGCTCAATGCGCCCAACATGGGCATTTACGGTGCCAGCAAACATGCCGTGGTGAGCATGAGCGAGACCCTGTACCAGGACCTCTCCCTGGTCACCCAGCAGATCGGCGCCAGCGTCTTGTGTCCGTTCTTTGTGCCGACCGGCATCACGCAGAGCCAGCGCAATCGCCCGGCCGATGCGGTTCCGGTCAAACCGACCCGCAGCCAACTGATAGGGCAGGCCATGAGCGACAAGGCGGTCGGCTCCGGCAAGGTGAGCGCGGCGGAGGTGGCGCAAAAAGTGTTCGATGCCATGGCCGCCAACCAGTTCTACATCTACAGCCACCCGAAAGCCCTGGCCAGCGTGCAGACCCGGCTGGAAGACATCATGCTGGCACGCAATCCAACCGATCCGTTTGCCAGCAAACCGGAGCTGGGTGTCGAGTTGAGGCGGGCGCTCAGAGCGGACTGAAGCTCAATGCACGTTGACGGTATCCCCATCGGAAAACAGATCGACGTCCGGCAACTGGTTTGATTTGGCCAGCAGGCTTACGTAGTGGGCCAGCTTCTGGTCCTGAATAAAGCTGGCCGATGACCCGGCCGAGAGTAGCTTGTCGGGGTGCTGGGGGCGCGCCACGACAAATCCTTGGACGTAATCGACCCCGATTTCGGTCAGGGTCTGCACCGTTGCAATGTCCTCGGCCCACTCGGCAATCACTTTCATGCCCAGATTTTTGGCCAGGTTGACGATGGCTTCGACAATCGCCACGTTGGCCGGGTGATTGTTCATGTTGACGATGAAGCTGCCGTCGATCTTCAGCATGTCGGCCGTGAACTCCTTCAAGTACGAGAAAGAGGTGTAACCGGCACCAAAGTCGTCCAGCGCCACCTTGGCGCCGTAGCCGCGTACCTTGTCGACGAAGCGGCGGGTGTTTTCCACGTCGTGCAAGGCTACGCTCTCGGTGATCTCCAGGCACAGGTGGCTGACGATATGCAGGTTCTTCTCAAACATCGCATAGACCTCCTGCAAGAACTTCTCATCGTTGAGCGAGGCGCCGCTCAAATTGATGCAGACGAATTTGGTGTGTTGCATCTGCGTGAAATGGGTGTTGAGCCAGTCCAGCGTGGTCGACAGCACCCAGCGATCTATCATGCCCATGCGCCCGCTGGCTTCGCCGGCTGCAATCAGGTGGTCGGTGCGGACTACTTGACCATCGGCGTCGCGCATGCGCAGCAGCACCTCAAAATTGAGCGACTCCTGCGGCGCCGTCAGTGACATGATGGGCTGCATTTCGAGGTACAAGCCATCGGTGGCCGAGCTGGTGGCCAGCAACGCAATCAGTTTGAGTTCGGCTTCATGCTGCTGGAACGCGATGGCGTGCCGCTCATAGACCATCAAGCCGCCACTGTTGCGGGCCTTCGCCTGCCGGCAGGCACGGTCGGCAGTAGACATGGCGTCATTGAACTGCATGCCGGTGCCGACCTCGATCAGTCCGATCGAGCTGCGCACGTAAAACGCCTTGCCGTCAACCTGGTAAGGCAGTGTGCCAATGCTGTCGACGATGCCCTGGCACATCAGCGAGGCCATCGCGATCGGCGTTGCGGGGAACACGATGACGAACTCATCGCCGCCAACGCGGCCGAACTGAAGATCGTGCGAGAGCATGTCCGACACGCGCTGGCACACCTGTTGCAACACTTCGTCGCCGGCACCGTGGCCAAACAAGTCGTTGATCAGCTTGAAGCGGTCGAGGTCGAGATAGGCCAGGGCGACCAGTGTGTTGCCGTCCACCGGTTTTGCGATGGCGTCGTTGAATGCCTTCTTGATGCCGCGTCGATTCAGCACCTTGGTCAGTGAATCATGGTTGGCCAGAAACGAGAGATCCTCGGTGGCTCTGGATTTTTCGGTGACGTCCTGCAAGGAGCCCTCGATCCTGTCGTGCGCCAGCGTTGCCTTCACCAAAAAACGCTTCCTGCCGGTGAAACCAGCCACCGGTCGGCCCTTGATCTCGATTTCATCCTCGCTTTTATCGCTCACCATTTGATGCAACTGGGTCCAGGCACCGTTGGTGAAATACTGCTGCCAGGCGTTGTGTCCGGCCGTCAGCACAGTCGGCCCCAGCATGCCAAGCAGGGCCGGATTGGCGCGTATGAAGCGGCCGTGCAGGTCCAGCGTGAACAAGCCGATCGGCATCGCCTCGAAGGTGTGGGCCATTTCGGCTTGCACTTCCAGACGCTGCTCATGTTCCTGCCGCATTTGTTGGGCAATCGCCAACGCCGCCAACAGGCTGGATGCCAATACCGAAATGACACTGATGGCGGTACCGCCCACTTCCTTGAGGCCATAGGCTGCCGCAACTATTTCGGATATACCTGACAGAAAGGTCACAGCCAAGGAGGCCGCATACCACAGCGCGACGCGCGAACGAGTTCTAGATACGATGCTGGCAAGACTGACGGAGAGAATCAGTAATCCACCACCTCCCACGACCCACATCGTCGGTAAGAAAATATGTCGGGGCAGGAAAAACGACGCAACCAGCAGAATCAGGCACAACCAGGACGCGACTTGGATCGGAATATTGAAACGGGTTTGCGCGAGATCATCCCGAAAGAGTGTTTTGAAAAGAGTCAGGGTCAACAGCGCGTAGGCCGCTCGGGTTACGGAGCGACCCTGTGCCAGCCAGTCTGCTGGAACTTCGTGGTTCAACCACTGGGTATCCCACCCCCCCGACGTAGCGCTAATTCTCAGGGTCAAGATTAACCAGACTGCAAACAAGACATACAGACTTTGACGATTTATCAGCGCCGTAATCAACACAAACAGGGCTAACACAAACATGCCACCATCCAGCCATCCAGATTTCCGGTGAAAGTCCTGAATCGAAATGTCCAATTGGTCCGATGACCACAGATCGGCAGACAGTCGTGCCGGTCCCACGAAAGAGGTCCGGCAAATCACTTCCTGCTGCGGATGATCCAGCGTCAGGGCATAGCCCGCCTTGACAGCGAGTAATGCTCCGTTGTGACCCCTGGTCTTGATGTTCCCTAGCAAACGTAACGAAACTGCATCCCAGCATGCCATCTCGACCGCGTGGCGGGAAGGGAACTCCACCATTTGCTCGGGCGCAGTTGACGCCGGCGTCTTGAGACTGAGCCATACGGGTGTTTCCGAAAGCTTGGTGTCATAGTGCCTCATGAGAGGCACTCGACCTAGTCTTTCACCGGCTTCAGAAGGCGATTTAATGTCATCGGATTGAATGACGTGAAGATCCAAATTATTCTCAGGATTGGAAGAATAAAGATTACTCCATAAAAAAAGCGACGCGAGCGAAGCGATCAGTATTGCCAGAGGAATGGCATAGAGGGAAAGCCACCACAGGGCTCCTTCAAAAATGGAAAGACCTGACGGTAACCTAACGGCTCGAAAAAAGCGCTGCAAATCCGGTTCCCTACACAATATTGACGGTGAACTTTCACCGGTGCGCAAATGAATGGCATCCTAGACCCCCTGAGACAGAGCGTAGGATACCGCGAAAGCGACGCACCGCGTTGCTTTCGGCATGCAAAAACTGAAGGTTCAATTGGCGAACGAGGGGATCGAGTGGCTTTGCAATTTGTAACCAAATGCACTTGCGCTTGCGCTACCCACATCAAGATCAGGGTGGTAGGTATGACAGAAGAAGTTCAGCAATGGGTGATTCATTTGCGTCAGCCGTTCGGTGCAGGTTTCAACTTCAAATCCCATGATGCGGTGCGGCACATTGCCCATGTGAGCCAAGGGGATATAGCCTGCCTCAGGGAAGATGTCCTGATAGGTAAGCTGTTTGTAAGTCCGGTCAAGGGGGGCTCTGGCGGCGATCACATCCCAGTCGATGCCGGCTTGTTCCGAATACTGTAGGCATCCCTTCACCAGGACCATTTTTACCAAACGACCGATTGTTCCGTTAATAACTCCGAAACGGCTGACCTGGGCCAGGGATTGATCCTTGAGCCACGCTGGAAGCTGAACTGATTTCTCCAAACTCAATGGCTGATAGCGGTTGGTTTGAATGCGGACTGTACCCAGCGGTGATCCGTCCAGTTTCGATTCCGCAAGCAGCACGACCACCCCGTCTTCAGTATCGGCCTTTTCGGGGAATATCAGCGTTTCGGCAACCGCAGGCATGTGCCGCGCATAAGCCGAATGGCGGATTTGCACGGCTTTGTTCAGGTCCTCTTCATTGCGCACCAGGCGGACGGTGAAGGGAAGGCGCTCCTCGGTCATGGTCGTGGCGTTCAACGAGTCGATGCGTGACCCCATGGTCTCGATGCGGCGGGGTTGAAAAACTGAAGATGTAGCGTGGTGAATCATGGTGATAGTCCTTGTTGAAAGGTGGGTTGATTACGCCGGACGGTCCTGGCGGACCTACTCGACGCGGCCAAGTTTACTTATGCGGCAAGCTTGTGTCACTGTAGAGGGCGGTTAAAGCGGGTGGCACAGGTATTAAAAGCAGGTGTGGCGCTGCGTTGCTAGGCACAAATACCACACCGGCGACCGATCCGGCCTGTGGCACACTCCCGGCCTTTGTTTCATGTTTTGGTCAGCGTCAGGCTGGCACCCCTTACCCCCATGCAAAAAATCATCGCGCAGATTGCGCAGGAAATACAGGTTCAGAACAAACAGGTGCAGGTAGCGGCCGAGCTGCTTGACGGTGGCGCCACGGTGCCTTTCATTGCCCGCTATCGCAAGGAAGCGACGGACGGGCTCGATGACATTCAGTTGCGCGAGATCGAGGCCCGCTTGAGTTATCTGCGCGAACTGCGTGAGCGCCGGCAGACGGTCATCAAGGCGATTGAGGAGCAGGGCAAGATGACGCCCCCGCTGTTGCAGGAACTGCTGGCCGCCGGCACCAAGCAGGAACTTGAAGACCTGTACCTGCCGTTCAAGCTGAAGCGCCGCAGCAAGGGGCAACTGGCGCGCGAAGCCGGGCTGGAGCCGTTGGCGGACGCGCTGTTTGCCGACCCCACCCTGGTACCCGCCGAAGCTGCGCTGGCCTACGTGATTGCGTTACGGCCACCGGTTGAGGGCGAAGACAAACAGAGCGATTTCTCCACCGCGGCGGCGGTGCTGGACGGCGTGCGCGACCTGCTCAGCGAACGTTGGGCCGAAACGCCGGCGCTGGTGCAAGACCTGCGTCAATGGCTGTGGCAGGAGGGGCGTTTCAAAAGCAGCTTGCTGGAGGGCAAGGACCCCAATAACGCCGAGGTGGCCAAGTTTCGCGACTACTTTGATTTTGAAGAGCCCATTGATCGCGTGCCCTCGCACCGCGCCTTGGCGGTGTTTCGGGGCCGTGCGCTGGAGATTCTTGAAGCCAAGCTGGCGGTGCCGGAGCCAATGGAGGTTTTGGGCGCGCTGGCCAGCGCCCAGCCTACTGTCAAAACCAGGGTGTCGGCAGCGGTTTCACTGGCCGAGGCGCGCATTGCCCTGCGCCTGGGTTGGAGCCACCAGTCGCGAGCGGCCGACGATTTGATTCGCAAATGCGTGGCCTGGACCTGGCGCGTCAAACTCAGCTTGTCGATCGAGCGCGATCTTTTTGCCAGGTTGCGCGAGCAGGCCGAGAAAGTTGCCATCAAGGTCTTTGCCGACAACCTGCGCGATTTGTTGCTGGCGGCGCCGGCCGGACCCCGTGTCGTGCTGGGGCTGGATCCCGGCATCCGCACCGGCGTCAAGGTGGCAGTGGTCGACAGCACCGGCAAGCTGGTGGCGACCGCCACGGTTTTTCCGCATGAACCGCGACGGGACTGGGAAGGTTCGCTGCACATGCTGCGCCAGTTGTGCGAGAAGCATGGCGTCAATCTGATCGCCATCGGCAACGGCACGGCCAGCCGCGAGACCGACAAACTGGCGGCGGATTTGATCAAGCTCATCGCCCGGACCTCGGAGCGCGCGATCGACAAGGTGGTGGTCAGCGAGGCCGGCGCCTCGGTCTATTCGGCCAGTGAGTTTGCATCGCAGGAAATGCCGGATGTGGATGTCAGCCTGCGCGGTGCCGCCAGCATTGCGCGCCGCCTGCAAGACCCGCTGGCGGAACTGGTCAAGATCGACCCCAAATCGATTGGCGTCGGCCAGTACCAGCACGATGTAAACCAGAGCGAGTTGGCCAAAATGCTCGACAGCGTGGTGGAAGACTGCGTCAACTCGGTCGGTGTCGACCTCAACACCGCCAGCGTGCCACTGCTCTCAAGGGTGTCGGGCTTGAGCGCCAGCGTGGCCAAGGCGGTGGTGCGTTGGCGCGAGGAGCACGGTGCTTTCGACAACCGTCAGCAACTGCTCAAGGTGAGCGGCCTGGGGGCCAAGACCTTTGAACAGAGTGCCGGGTTCTTGCGCATCCGCGGCGGCGACAACCCGCTCGACATGACCGGCGTCCACCCCGAAACCTACCCGCTGGTCGAGCAGATCATGGTGCATGTCGGGCAACCGGCGACAGCCTTGATGGGCCGGGTCGACTTGCTCAAGTCCCTCAAGCCCGAGCTGTTCGCCAACGGGCAATGGGGTCTGATCACTGTCAAGGACATTCTGGGTGAACTGGAAAAACCGGGTCGTGACCCGCGTCCGGACTTCAAGGTGGCGCGTTTCACCGAAGGCGTCGAAGACATCAGGGATCTGAAGGAGGGCATGCTGCTGGAAGGTACTGTCAGCAATGTGGCGGCCTTTGGCGCCTTTGTTGACCTCGGGGTGCACCAGGACGGCCTGGTGCATGTAAGTCAATTGAGCCATGCGTTCGTCACCGATGCGCGCCAGATCGTCAAAACCGGTGACATCGTCAGGGTTCAGGTGCTGGAGGTCGATGTGGCGCGCAAACGCATTGGTCTGAGCATGAAACTGGGGGCGGCGCCAGCCCGGCGCGGCGGCGCAACCCAAGCCAAGGCCGCACCATCGACCGCCATGTTTTCCGCTTTTGCCAAGCTCAAGGGCGCCGGGCTTTGAAGCGACGCTGGTACATAATCCCAGGGTCAGGTTAAGAACTTGTCCGTAAATAGCTGGGGGTCGCGCAAATGGATTCTCGGGATGGGATGCGAGGCGCAAAATCCAAGCCAAGGCTGGTGGCCTTGGCTGATTTTGTAACGAAGCAGACCGCCCGAAAATCCTTTTGCCCGCAGGGTTGGGTCGAAATCGGGCGATTTGCCCACCAAATTCCTTGCATGGGCAGGCAGCCCATGCTGCGAAATGTTGGCGGACAACTCATCCCGATTGCGTCCCAACGCGGCCCCCAGTTATTTACGGACAAGTTCTAGTCAGTGATCTATCGTTAACGGAGTTGTGTTGCCATGGAACTGAATGCCCTGCTGGCGTCGCAGTTCGTCCTGCCCAGCATTCCCAAGGTACTGGCGCTGTTGCTCAGCGAGCTGGAGCGCGACGAACCCGATCTGAAGAAGATAAGCCAGCTGGTCAGTACCGATCCGGCGCTGACAACCCGCTTGCTGCAACTCTCCAATTCCGGCTTTTTCAAGCTCTCGGGCAAGATCAACAGCGTCTCGGAGTCGCTCGCAATTCTGGGCCTGGACCATGTGCGGACGATGGCCGCTGCGGCGGCCTCGGGCATTTCAATCAAGGCCGTGCCTGGCCTCAATTTGCAGAAATTCTGGAGCTACAGCCTGAATGTGGCCAAGCTGTCGCGATCGCTCGCCGGCATGGTGCGGCAGAACCAGCAGGCGGCTTTTACCTGCGGCCTGATTCATGCGGTGGGTGAGCTGGCGATTCACATGGGCATGCCCGAGGCGGTCGCCGTGCTGAACCGTGAAGTTCCGCCGCTTGATCTGAGACGTGCCAACGCCGAGCGAATGACTTTTGGCTTTTGCTATGCCCAGGTCGGAGCAGGTTTGGCCGCCAAATGGAAATTTCCGCAGGCCATGGTGGATGCCCTCGATCACCAGCATGCGCCGTTTGAACACGATGTCTACGAGCCACTGGCGGGCCTTATTCATCTGGCCACCTGGCGGGCCCGGGCCCAGGAGGCAGGTTTGTCCGATCACGCGCTGGCGGTGACTTTTCCGGGTCCGGTGGGTGAGGTGCTTGGAATCGACATCGACATGGTGCTGCAGCAAGACCCGTTCGACTGGTACCAGACTACCAGCAATGCGCCCTTGCAGTAGTTGCCGATGCGCGCGCTATGCATTTATGCGGGTCCGGCAGCCCGGCGACAGATCGAAAAAAATGGTCTTCAGGCGGACGATATTGGCACTATTCCAGCCGCCGCGGGCGGCCCCAAGGGTTTGCTGCTGGGATCGCTTGACCGCTTTATTTTTGGCCACTGGCTGACACAGTCAAAACAGCCCGTGCATCTGGTGGGCGCGTCCATCGGCGCGTGGCGCATGGCGACCGCTTGTCTGGATGATCCGGTGGCAGCCTTCCTGCGGCTGGAGCATGACTACATCCACCAGCACTATGAATTGCAGGACGGCGAAAAACGACCCACCGCAGCCCGCGCGAGCGCGCTGTTTGGTGAAAATCTGCGGGCTTTCTACAGCGGTCGCGTGGCCGAGGTGTTGCATCATTCGCGCTACCAACTGCATATCTTGACCTCCCGTGGACGGCATATTCTGGGGCGCGAACAGCGTTGGCGCACGCCGCTGGGCTATCTGGGGGTTTTGCTGAGCAACACCGTGCAGCGCAGAGCGATGGGAGCCTGGTTGGAACGCGTGGTGTTTTCAAGCGGCGACGCTGACCTGCCTTTTGCCAGCAGCGATTACCGCACCCGGCAATTGCGTCTGAGCGAGGCCAATTTCAAACTCGCCCTGCAGGCGAGCTGTTCGATTCCATTTGTGCTGCGGGCGGTACACGATATTCCGGGGGCGCCGCCCGGCGCCTATTGGGATGGCGGCCTGACGGACTACCACCTGCATCTGAACTATGCGGCGGCGCCGCTGGTCAACGGGTTGGTGCTGTATCCGCATTTTCAAAAATCGGTGGTCCCGGGATGGCTCGACAAACATCTGAAATGGCGCCATAAAGCCACCCCCTTTCTGGACAATATGGTGCTGCTGGCACCGAATCAGGACTGGGTCAAAACACTGCCCAATGGCAAGCTGCCGGACCGCGGTGACTTCCAGCACTACGGGCCGGATCTGGCCGGCCGTGTCAGAGCCTGGTCGGCCGCCATGGCGGCCAGCGTTCAACTGGCCGATGAGTTTGAGGCCTGGCTGCGCCGGCCCGATGGGGGACAGGTGCAGGCGCTGTAATTCTTGCAACCAGGCTATGCACTCCAACCCTGGCTACCACCCCGTATTGGCACGGCTGATATGGCCGCTGCTGGCGGGCTGGCTGCTGGGCAGCGGCCTGCAACTTCAGCAGGGGGCGCTGTTCGCGGACTGGATCTACGCCTGCTTCCTGCTGCTGGCTGCCGTGCTGTGCGCGCTGGCAACGCTCAGGGCCCTGGCGCCGCCGGGCCGCGCCCTGATCGCGGTGGCGGCCTTTGGCCTGCTGGCCTTCGGCGTCACGGGGCTGCGTGCCACCATTTTTCTAAGGGACGCGCTGGACAGCGGACTGGAGGGGCACGACATTGCCGTGACCGGTGTGATTGCCGCTATGCCGCATCGCAACGACGCCGGTTTGCGCTTTCGCCTGGAGGTCGAAGCGGCGCAGCTCAAAGGCCGGGAGGTGCGCTTGCCGCCCAGCATTTACCTGGGCTGGTATGCGGCCACGAATGGCAACAGCGGCGCTGCCCTGGTCGGTCCGCCGGCAGAGCAACCAGGGCCTGTCGTGGCGGGCGAGCGCTGGCAGATGACGGTGCGTTTGAAGGCACCGCATGGCGCCAGCAATCCGTTTGGCTTCGACTATGAGTTGTGGCTTTGGGAGCAGGGCTTGCAGGCCACCGGCTACGTGCGTGCGGGAGCCAGGGACCCGCCACCGCAGCGCCTGGCCCAGACCCTCTGGCATCCGGTCGAGCGCGCTCGCCAGCGGGTACGTGATCGCATTTTCGAGCGTGTCGCAGAGCGCCAATACGCCGGCTTGATTGCGGCGTTGGTGGTGGGTGACCAGAACGCCATTGATCGCGCCGACTGGGATGTCTTCCGCGCCACCGGCGTTGCGCATCTGATGTCGATCTCCGGTTTGCACATCACCATGTTCGCCTGGGTTGCGGCGCTGGCCCAGGGCTGGTTGTGGCGGCGTTCGGGGCCACTTTGCCTGTGGCTACCGGCGCCCAGCGCAGCCGTGATCGGCGGCGTGATGCTGGCCAGCGCTTACGCTTTTTTCAGCGGCTGGGGCGTGCCGTCCCAGCGCACTGTGCTGATGCTGGCCACGGTCGCCCTGCTACGGCTGTCGGGCAAGCGCTGGCCGTGGCCGCAAGTCTGGCTGCTGACCTGCGCGGTCGTGGTGATGATGGACCCGTGGGCCTTGCTACAAGCCGGCTTCTGGCTCAGCTTTGTCGCCGTCGGGGTTTTGTTTGCTACCGATTCAGGAGCGTCACTGAAAGAGAAGACTCCGGGCAAAGGAGTCACCGCACGACCCGGTGCGGCGGAAGTAGTGGCAAGCGTGGGGGCCATGTTCCACGAGCAATGGGTGATCACACTGGCCTTGACACCGCTCACGCTATTGCTGTTTGGCCAGGTTTCCGTGGTCGGCCTGGCGGCCAATGCGCTGGCGATTCCGTGGGTGACACTGGTCATCACGCCGCTGGCCATGCTGGGCGTATTGCTGGAACCGCTGTGGGACCTGGCGGCGCTGGCGATTGCAGCCCTGGTCTGGTACCTGAAGTTGCTGGCAGCACTGCCATTCGCCACCCTCACAGTGGCGCAAGCGCCTTTGTGGGCCGGATTTGCCGGTGTCGTGGGTGGACTGCTGCTGGCCATGAGATTGCCGTGGAGCCTGCGCCTTGCCGGCTTGCCGCTGCTGTTGCCGGTGCTGCTGTGGCAATCGCCCCGCCCGCACGAGGGCCAGTTTGAGCTGCTGGCGCCCGACGTCGGGCAGGGCAGTGCCGTGATTGTGCGCACCGCCAGCCATGCCCTGGTGTATGACGCAGGGCCCCGTTTTAGCCGCGAGAGCGACGCCGGCCATCGGGTGCTGGTGCCGCTGCTGCGCGCGCTGGATCTGCCGGTTGACCTGTTGGTGCTCAGCCACCGTGACAGCGATCACACCGGCGGTGCGCTGGCGCTGCTGACGATGCAGAGTAAGGCCCAGTTGCTGAGTTCGATTGAAAATGACGATGAATTGCAGGCCTTGCGTCCAGTCCGCCGCTGCCTGGCAGGACAGCGCTGGCGCTGGGATGGCGTCGATTTTGAAGTGTTGCAGCCGCGCGTCGGGGACTATGACAGCGACAACAAAACCAATGCCATGAGTTGCACACTGCGCATTTCCAATGGCCAGCGTTCGGCGCTGCTGACGGGCGATATTGAGCAGGCCCAGGAAGCGCGGCTGGTGGCCGAGGGCGTAAATGATCTGAAGACGGACCTGCTGCTGGTGCCGCATCACGGCAGCAAATCGTCCAGCAGCGCGGCCTTTCTGGATGCGCTGCAGCCGCGGATTGCGCTGGTGCAAGCGGGTTACAGAAACCGTTTCAATCATCCGGCGCAGTCCGTTTTGGTGCGCTACGACAAGCGCCGGATTCAGCTCATCGATTCACCCCATTGCGGTGCGGCAACCTGGCAGTCGGAGCGGCCGCAGGAAATCAAGTGTCAGCGAACCCAGGGTTTGCGCTACTGGCATCACCGGCTTCCCTAGGGAGAAGGTAATTGCAAAAATACCGTTGTCATGCCGTCCCCGGATCAGGTCCGGGGCTTCGACATCCGGCATCCAGTGTTCGCCAGCACTGGATTGCGGATCAAGTCCGCAATGACAAGAACTAATAATTGGTACGTTTGTAATTTCCACATCCCCTAGCGGTCTGTCCCGCAAAGTATTCGGTTTGGCCCAAACCTTGCTAAGCTAGAGGCAGGAGAAATCGTTATGCTGAAATTCGACGAGATGTACACCCGGCTGCCGTACGAGTTTTTTACGCACGGAGCGAAGATTCGGGAGCATTACAAAATCTATGACGCATGGCTGGCGCGTCAACCCGGCGACATGATGGCCAAGCGGCGTGAAGAGGCCGAGATGATTTTCCGCCGCGTCGGTATCACTTTTGCGGTTTACGGCGAGAAGGACGAAGAGGGCGCCGGCACCGAACGCCTGATTCCCTTCGATCTGATTCCCCGCATCATTCCGGCCAGCGAGTGGGCTTTTCTGGAGCGTGGCCTGGTGCAGCGCGTGACGGCGCTGAACCGTTTTGTGCACGATGTGTACCACACCCAGGAGATCATCAAGGCCGGGCTGGTGCCGCCTGAGCAGATTCAAAACAACGCCCAGTTCCGGCCCGAGATGGTGGGGGTGGACGTGCCCAACGACATCTATTCGCATATTTCCGGCATCGACATCGTGCGGGTGCCCAATGCCAAGGGCGAAGGCGAGTACTACGTGCTGGAGGACAACCTGCGCGTGCCCAGCGGCGTCAGCTACATGCTGGAAAACCGCAAGATGATGATGCGCCTGTTCCCGGACCTGTTCAATGCCAACCGCGTCGCGCCGGTGGCGCATTACCCCGATCTGTTGCTGGAAACCCTGCGTGCCAGCAGCCCCGCCACCACGGCCGAGCCGACCGTGGTGGTGCTGACACCCGGCATGCACAACAGTGCCTATTTCGAGCATGCGTTTTTGGCTCAGCAAATGGGGGTCGAACTGGTGGAGGGGCAGGACCTGTTTGTGAAAGACAACTTCTGCTACATGCGCACCACCCGCGGCCCGAAACGGGTGGACGTGCTGTACCGCCGGGTGGACGACGATTTTCTGGACCCGAAGGCGTTTCGCCCAAGTTCCACACTGGGTTGCGTCGGCCTGCTCGATGTCTACCGGGCCGGCCATGTGAGCATCTGCAACGCGATCGGGGCCGGTGTCGCCGATGACAAGTCGATCTATGCCTATGTGCCCCGGATGATCGAGTTTTACCTGGGTGAAAAACCGATACTGAGCAACGTGCCGACTTACCTGTGTCGCAAGCCGGACGACCTGGCCTACACGCTGGCCAACCTGAAAGACCTGGTGGTGAAGGAAGTGCATGGGGCCGGTGGCTACGGCATGCTGGTTGGACCGGCCGCCAGCCAGGCCCAGATCGAAGACTTTCGCCAGGCCTTGCTGGCGAATCCGGGCGGCTACATTGCGCAGCCCACGCTCAGTCTGTCGAGCTGCCCGACTTTTGTCGAGAGCGGCATTGCACCGCGCCACATCGACCTGCGTCCCTACGTGCTGGCCGGCAAGACGGTGCAGATGGTGCCAGGTGGCCTGACCCGGGTGGCGTTGAAAAATGGCTCGCTGGTGGTCAATTCGTCGCAGGGCGGCGGGACCAAGGACACTTGGGTGCTGGAAATATGAGACCTTGCGGGACAGACCGCAGGCGCGTAGCGGCCAGCTCTGTCCTCAAATGATGAAGGGGAATTTATGCTAAGCCGTACCGCCGATCACCTGTTCTGGATGTCCCGTTACACCGAGCGCGCCGAGAACACGGCCCGCATGCTGGATGTCAACTACCAGACTTCGCTGTTGCCGCAATCCGATGCGGCGGCGCTGCTCGGCTGGCAAGGCCTGCTGAGCATCAGCGAGCTGCTGCCGGCCTATCAGGCCCGGCACGGCGAAGTCAACGTGCGCGACGTGCTGGACTTCATGGTCAAGGACGAGAGCAATCCTTCCTCCATCGTGTCCTGCCTGAACGCCGCGCGCGAGAATGCGCGGGCCGTGCGCGGCACTCTCACCACCGAGGTCTGGGAGACGCAAAATCAGACCTGGCTGGAGGTCAAGCGGATGATCCGGGGCGGCGAGTTTGAACGCGATCCGGGGCAGTTTTTTGAATGGGTCAAGTTCCGCTCGCACCTGTCACGCGGCGTCACATTGGGCACCATGCTGATGGACGAGGCGCTGTACTTCATGCGCCTGGGTACATTTCTGGAACGGGCCGACAACACGGCGCGTCTGGTGGATGTCAAGTTTCATGCGCTGCCCAGCGATTTTCGTGGCAGCGCCAGCGAGAAGGACCAGGAGTACGACTTCTACCACTGGAGCGCGATTCTGCGCAGCGTCTCCGGCTTTGAGGTCTACCGCAAGGTGTACCGCGATGTGATTCGTCCGGAGCGGGTGGCCGAGTTGCTGATTTTGCGACCCGACATGCCGCGCTCACTGCATGCCAGCCTGAACGAAGTGGTGGCCAATCTGGCGTTGGTGGCCAACGAACAGTCGGGCGAAACCCTGAGGCGCGCCGGCAAGCTGTGTACCGAGCTGAAGTACGGCCGCATCGATGAGATCCTGGCCACCGGCTTGCACCCTTACCTGACGCAGTTCCTGGATCGGGTAAACGACCTGGGCGCTCACATCAGCCATGATTTCCTGATTCCGTCGGCGGCCTGAGTCAGACCCAGCTCAAAGACCAGCGCCACCGCCCATGCCACCGGGGCCGGCGCCGCGGTGCGAGCGCATGCCGCCTTCGGGTTTGCCGCCTTTGCGTCTACCCTCCTCGGCCGGCGGGTTCGGGCCGCCACCGACGGCGGCAAAGGTCGGGATCGCCAGCAGCAACATTTGATTGGCAGTTTTTTGTTGCTCGGGCGCCAGACTCGCGTACAAGGTCTTCGCCGCGGCTTCCACTTCCTCCAGTGCCGCCAGGCGGTTTTGCAGGTTATCGACCATCCTGCCGATCTGATGCGGAGCCGCATCCTCGGGTGACGGCAAGACCGGCTTTTGACGGTAGTGGGTTTCCGTATAGGCTTCCACCTTGCTTTCAAAAACCTGCCATGGCGTTTGCTGCGCTGTCGTCAATGCCAGACGATCATGAAGCAGCGGCAAGGTCACTTCGCGCATTGCAGCCGGAATGGGACGAGGCGGTGCCACCCTCCCTTGCGGTGCATCGGCGCCCGGCGTGGGTACCGCACCGGCCTGCGATTGCGCCCAGCAGGCGACCGGTGCCAAAACAAGCATAGTCCAAGCTAACTTCTTCACTGCCACTCCTTGTCAAGAAGGGGCTGACATTAGCGCAGTCTTGTTACCTTGATGTGCGCTGCCCGGCAAAGAAATGTGAAGTGCCAAACAGCGCACAGGGATGACAGCACCATTCGTGTCAGAGCGCAGTCGCGACATACTCGAAAGCCCAGAAATACGGCCAGTTGGTCACGGTTCCCGGCTCGCCAATGCCGTCCAGCAGGGTCTGCAACTCCACCTCTGATGGGAAGTTCTTGAGCACCCGGTGGCGCGAGCCATCGGCCAGCGCTCGCGTCTGGTAGGTGTTACCGTCGGCATCCTGCTCAGTGATGGGTGAACTGCTGCCGGCCACAAAACGGTTGTCCAGCAACACCACTTTGGCGCCGGGCTCCAGCCTGCCGCCAAGCCCCCGCAGGAACTCGCGCCGCCGCGCTTTCGGGACGTGTGAAAACCAGAAGCCGGCAAAGGCCGCGTCGAACGTTCCCAGGTGACGCGGCAAATGGTAAGCGTCAGCGACAGAGAAGTCGACCTTGCCAACGGGCACCCGCTGTCGGGCGATGCGCAGGGTCTCAGGGGCAATGTCCAGCGCCAGCATGTGCGATGCCACTGGTGCGATGAACTGTGTCCAGTAGCCGGTTCCGCAGGCAATCTCCAGCACCCTGGCCTTGGCGAAGCGTGGCGGCAACCAGGCTTCAATGGCGCGCAGGTCGGTCTGGCGCTCGGGTTTGCGGTACACCAGGTCGTACTCCGGGGCGCGAGCGGCATAGTACGAGTGCAAGGCAGACTCCCCCGTGACCCCAGGCCCGCGCGGGGTATTGAGGTATGGGGTACTGTGCAATTTTGATGGCAGCATTTCACAACCCTTGGTGGCGGAGCGAACAGATGAAACTGAAGAAGCATTGTGTGTCAGTGGGCGCCTTGCTGGCAATGGTCTTGACCGCCAGCACGGCGCAAGCCGCACTGGCGGTGGGCGCGGCGACGCCGGACTTCACGACAGAGGCAGCACGCGCCGGCGTTGCCTTCAAGTTCTCGTTGATGGAGAGCTTGAAGAAGGGACCCGTGGTGCTGTATTTCTACCCGAAAGCCTTTACCAGCGGCTGCACCATCGAGGCCCACAATTTTGCCGAAGCGACGCCCAAGTTCGAGGCACTGGGTGCTACCGTGGTGGGCATCTCCAATGACAACATCGAAACCCTGAAAAAATTCTCGGTCGAGGCCTGCCGCGACAAGTTTGCGGTGGCCGCCGACAGCGGCGCGCGTATCATGAAGCAATATGACGCTGCCTTGTGGATGAAGCCCGACATGGCCGACCGCATTTCGTATGTCATCAGCCCGGAAGGCAAAGTGCTTTACGTCTATGCCAGCCTGAGCCCGGACCAGCATGTGGAAAACACCCTGAAGGCGGTGGAGAAATGGCGCGCCTCGGTAGCCAAGTGAGGCTTCAACGCCAGCTCAGGTCACTGCGACTGAGCGGCATTTGACGCACCCGTTTGCCGGTGGCGGCAAAGATCGCATTGCAAACGGCCGGCGCCAGCGGCGGTAAGGCCGGCTCGCCCAGGCCCGTCACCGGTTCATTGCTCTTCAGGAAATGCACCTCGATGCGCGGCGGCGCGTCGCCGATGCCGATCAGCGAATAGTCGCTGAAGTTGCGCTGCACGACGCGCCCGCGCTGGATGTCGAGTTCGGCGTACATCAAGGTACCCAGGCCGTCGATGACCGAACCGTGCACCTGGTTTTCGGCACCGCTCAGGTTCACGATCTGGGAGCCGATGTCCGACACCACCACCACGCGGTCCACCTTCAATTGGCCGGCCTTGGAGACTGTGACTTCGGCGACCTCGGCGATGTAGCCGCGGTGGCTGAAGTGAAAGGCAATGCCCTGGCCCTGGCCGCGCGGAAACTTCTTGCGGCCCCACTGGGCTTTTTGCGCCACCTCCAGCAGCACGCGCCGCATCCGACCCACGTTGTAGGGCAGGCCGCGTTCGCCGCTGGGGGCTACCAGGTCCTTGGTGCCCAGCAGCTCCAGCCGGAATTCGAGTGGATCCCGGCCGCCGGCGTGGGCCAGCTCGTCAATGAAGCTGTGAAAAACCCAGGCAAATACGTTGCTGCCGGGCGCGCGCCACGGCCCCATCGGAATGCCGCACTCCATCGGTGTTTGTTCCAGCAGGCAATGGGCCACCCAGCGGCCCGGAAACTCGTCACCCGAGAGGCTGGCGCCGCTGCCGGGTTGCAGCACCGAGGCGCCGTCGCGAATGACGCGGTTGGCAAAGGTGACAAAGTGGTTGTGCCAGACCGTCAGCTTGCCCTTGCCGTCCAGGCCAGCCCGCAGGAAATGAAAACCACCGGCTCGATAGTGGTCGTGGCGCAAGTCGTCTTCACGGCTCCAGGTCAGTTTCACCGGCGCGCTGATACGCTGTGCGATGGCGGCCGCCTCGACGATGTAGTCGGCGCTCAGACGCCGTCCGAAACCGCCGCCGCTGCGCGTGATGTGCAACGTGATCTTGTCCTTGGGCAGGCCCAGGGTGTTGGCCACCAGGTTTTGTCCGGCGGCCGGGTTCTGCGTGGGCGCCCAGATTTCCAGCGCGCCGTTTTGATACCAGGCGGTGCAGTTCTGCGGCTCAATGCTGGCGTGCGAAATAAAGGGGTAGCTGTAGGCCGCCTCCACCGTTTTGGCCGCCGCCGCGAAGGCGCCTGCGGGATCGCCGTCCTTGCGCAATTGGACGCTGCCGGCTTGTTTGGAGAGCTTTTGCGCCTGCGCCGTAAATACGTCCCAGCTTTCATTGACCACTGGGCCTTCGTCCCAGTTCACCTTGAGTTGGCGGCGGGCACTGAAAGCGGCCCAGGTCGATTCGGCAACGATGGCCACACCCGGCATCAGTCCGTTGAGGTGGGCTGTTCCCTCAATCACGAAAGCATCGCGTACGCCCGGCAAAGCTTTGATGGCGCTCAGGTTGGCGCTGAGCACCTTGCCGCCGAAGGTCGGGCATTTCTCGAACACCGCGTACAGCATGCCGGGCAGCCGCACGTCGATGCCAAACAGAGGCTTGCCGCTGACGATGGCCAGGTTGTCGACACCGCCCAGGCGGCTGCCCAGTAGTTTGTAGTCCCTTGGATCCTTGAGCTTGACGGACTCGGCTGCCGGCACCGGCAGCGCCGCCGCCTTGCTGACCAGTTCGCCGTAGCGCAAGCTCCTGCCGCTGGCGCCGTGGTGCACCGCCGAGTGCGCGGCTTGGCATTCGGCCACGGGCACATTCCAGGTCAACGCCGCGGCCCGTACCAGCATGCTGCGCGCGGTGGCACCCAGGCGCAGGAAGTTGTTGTAATTGTTCGGTGTCGAGGTCGAGCCGCCGGCGCTCTGACCACCATAGGCCGGGTCCAGATCGCCCTGGACGATGCGCACGTCTTTCCAGTCGACCTCCAGTTCCTCGGCAATGACCATGGGCAATGAAGTCTTGATGCCCTGGCCAATCTCGGGTTGCTTGGAAATCAGGGTGACCACGCCCTGGATTGAAATACTGATGAACGCATTGGGTCTGAAGGCAGTTGCGTCGCTCAGGCTGGACGGTTTTCCTATCACCTCGGCGGCGGTTGCCGGCTGCAGGTAGAAACCCAGCAACAGACCACCGGCGCCAACGGTCGATTGGCGCAGGAAGCTGCGGCGGTCCACGCCCGCTGGCGGCAGTGCCAGGGCAGGGCGGGGTTTCATGGGGCGCCTTTGCCGGCGGCAATTTCGGCGGCACGGTGAATGCCGGCGCGGATGCGCAAGTAGGCGGCGCAGCGGCACAGGTTACCCGACATGGCATCGTCGATTTCACCGTCGGTCGGGTTCGGATTTTCCTTGAGCAGCGCGGCGGCGCTCATGATCTGCCCGGGCTGGCAATAGCCGCATTGCGGCACATCGAGTTCCTGCCAGGCGGTCTGCAAGGGGTGCTGATGCCGGGGATCGAGTCCCTCAATGGTGACCACCTGTTTGCGTCCGACGCTGGAAACCGGTGTCATGCAGGCTCGGGTCGGCAAGCCATTGAGGTGCACCATGCAGGCGCCACAACTGCCGATGCCGCAGCCGAATTTGGTCCCGGTCAGGCCCAGCGTGTCGCGCAAGACCCACAGCAGAGGGGTGTCCGGTGCAGCCTCAACCGGATGTGCCGCACCGTTGATGTTCAGCAAATACTGGCTCATGAGTAGAACTTGTCCGTAAATAACTGGGGGCAGGTTTTTGATCCTACTCCAACCGAAATATGATTGCCGCCAGTACCATCTTACGCAACTGGACGAATATGCAATCCTTGAAATCACGATTTCTGTACCGTCTCGTCAAGCACCAACTGGCCAAGCTGATAGAGCGCAATCTGCCCTTGCCGGAGTACCGCCTGGCACGCGAAGAAGCCGCCAGCCGGCTGTTCAGGATGCCTGCCGGCGTCAAGGTGCAGACCGCGGAGGTCGGTGGTTGTCCTGGGGAGTGGCTGCTGCCGCAGCGGCAGGACGGCGAGGGCATGGTGTTGTTCCTTCATGGTGGCGCCTACACCGGGGGTTCCTGCATCACGCATCGGGCCTTGGCGGCACGGCTGGCAGCCAGCTGCCGACATCGGGTCTTCAACCCTGGCTACCGGCTGGCGCCGGAACACCCGTTTCCGGCCGCGCTGGACGATGCCATTGCCGCTTACCGGGGGCTGCGGCTGGCCCATCCCGGCGCCGCGATCGGGCTGTCCGGCGATTCGGCCGGTGGCGGACTGGCGCTGGCGCTGGCCGTCAGCTTGCGTGACCAGGGTATTGCAGCTCCGGCGGCGCTGGCCTTGATGTCGCCCTGGACCGATCTGGCCCTGAGCCAGCCAAGCCATGTCACGAAGGCGGCGCTGGACCCCTACTTCCCGAGCAAGCAGCGCCTCAGCGTCGCGGCGCGTCACTACGCCGGCGACACGTCCTTGCAGCATCCCCTGCTGTCGCCGCACTATGCACAATTGCACCAGTTGCCGCCGGCGCTGATCCACGTCGGTACGCTGGAAGCGCTGCTGGACGACTCGCGCATGCTGGCAGAGCGCATGAACGCCCAGGGGTCAAGGGCCAGCCTGAAGGTTTTCCCCGGTATGTGGCATGTCTGGCAGACGCTGGGCGGAAGGATGCGCGAGGCCGATCAGTCGGTTGACGAGTTGGGGGCATTTCTTCGCGCTCATCTGCACCCTTAGAATTTTTGCAGGAGCCGGCTTGCTGCATGGTATCGTTCGGCTCCTGATGGAACGTCTCTAGGGGCTTGGGTGTGATTGAAGACAATCAAAACTTTAAAGTAATCAATATCGTCTTTCCGCATATTGGCGCAAAGCTGAAACTGTTCTGGGGCTGTCCCGAATTCGGCCCTTATATCGACAGCTTGCAAACCGATACCCGGGGCGGCAGCAGGGCCGGTTTTCCGGGCGTGGTCTTGAATGCGCTGTTCATGCTGACCTTGGACCATGACCAGGAGTTTCCCAATCTGCTGCAAAAGCAGACGGACAAATGGGCGGCCACCCGCAAGCGCTAGCTGTACGCAAATTCAAAAATTGCTTTAAATTCCGGTTCTACAAAGGTGGCCGGTTTTAGCCGTTGAGCGCAAGACGGGTATCGCTTCAGCCGACTGTACCCAGCGCAAGGTTTCAGGAGGAATAATTTATGCAGGTAGGCGCAACCGACCCGCGCGAACGTCCTCTGCGCATGCTGCGGCGGCCTGAATGGAGGCGCGCCGCATGAAACATTTGTCGGCCTCTCTGAATACCCCCGCGCGCTTGGTGATCACTATCGCCTTGATCGTGCTGCTGGTCGAGTTTTTCATCATGCTGATGATCTCCGGCCTGAGCGGTGGCCCGCCGGTGGGTCTCTGGGATTTTCTCGATCCGGTCCTGCTCACCACGCTGGTAGCACCGGTCCTCTACATCCTGATCTTCAGGCCCATGCGCCAGCAGCAAGTCGAATTGGAGCGGCAACTGGTCGAGTCGCGCCGCAATGAGCAACTGGCAGCGCTGATCGAAGCCATTCCGGACGCCGTATTCCTGAAGGATGGCGAGGGCCGCTGGCTGCTCATCAATGAATCGGCCAAGCAACTTTTCCAGTTGCACAACCTTCCCTGGGAGGGGAAAACCGAGTTGGAATTGGCGGCTTTGCAGCCGGCATTCCGGGCCGCTCATGAGCGCTGTCTGGCGAGCGACGAAAAGGCCTGGCAGGCTGGAAAATTGCGGGTCGAAGAAGAAAGCCTGGCCGGTGCCGGGGATCAAGCCACGGTCATAGAGGCGCGCAAAATGCCCATGTTCGGAAAGGATGGTCGACGCAAGGGTCTGGCGATCATCGGCCGCGACGTCACCGAGCGCAAGTTGGCCGAACAAAAAATCCACCGGCTGGCCTTCTATGATGCGCTGACCCTGCTGCCCAATCGCCACCTGTTGCTGGATCGCTTGGAGCAGGCGATGGGGGTCAGTCAGCGCAGTGGCCAACATGGCGCCTTGCTGTTATTGGATCTGGATCACTTCAAGACGATCAACGACACGCAAGGTCATGCCCTGGGCGACCTGCTGCTGATCGAGGTGGCACAGCGGCTGCAAGCCTGTGTCCGCCAAGCCGACAGCGTGGCACGGCTGGGGGGCGATGAATTCGTGGTGATGCTGGAAGAACTGAGCGGCAAGCCGGAAGAGGCGTCGGCCTCGGCGCGACTGGTGGCGGAGAAAATCTGCCAGGAACTGAGCCAGCCCTATACGCTGAAAGAGCACCCGTGCCACACCACACCCAGCATCGGTATCAGCCTGTTTCGCGGTCATCTGGAAAGTGCGCCAGACGTGCTGCAGCACGCCGACGTCGCGATGTACCAGGCCAAGGCAGCGGGGCGCAATACGATCCGCTTTTTTGATCCGCAGATGCAAACCGTGCTGGATACGCGAGTCGCCCTGGAAACCGATCTGCGGCAGGCGCTGGTCAAACAGCAATTCCAGCTGTATTACCAAATTCAGGTCGACCGGCAGCGCCGCCCGGTCGGCGCGGAGGGTTTGTTGCGCTGGCAACATCCGAATCAGGGCCTGGTATTTCCGGCCCAGTTCATTGCGCAGGCCGAAGATACCGGGCTCATCGTGCCTATAGGTCTGTGGGTGCTGCAAACCGCTTGTGCGCAGCTCAAGGCCTGGCAACAGGGCGCGCTGACCCGGGACCTGACGCTGGCCGTGAACGTCAGCGCCAAACAATTCCACCAGGATGACTTCGTTGCCCAGGTGCAGCGCGTGTTGCTCGACAGCGGCGCCGAGCCGTCCCTGCTGAAGCTGGAGTTGACCGAAAGCATGGTGCTGGAAAACGTCGAGGACACCATCCGCAAGATGCATGAACTGAAGCGGCTGGGCGTCAGTTTCTCGATGGACGATTTTGGCACCGGCTATTCCTCGCTGCAATATCTGAAACGCCTGCCCCTGGACCAGATCAAGATTGATCAGTCTTTTGTACGCGATATTACCAATGACCCCAACGATGCCGCCATTGTGCAAACCATCATTGCGATGACGCAGGCGCTGGGGTTGAAGGTGATTGCCGAAGGGGTGGAAACGGAGGCCCAGCGCGAGTTTCTGGAGCGCCACGGTTGCCAGGCCTTCCAGGGTTATCTGTTCGCCAGGCCGGTGCCGATCGGGGAGTTTGAAAGCCTGCTGGGCCAACCGCTGTGACGTCCCATGGTTGCCCTGAAGTGCGGCGTGAGGAAGTCGCTTACGGGTTCATCGCCCGGGCGACTTCCTGCCCCAATTCAATCACCGCCATCGCGTAATAGCTGCTCCAGTTGTAGCGTGTGATGGCGTAAAAGTTCTCGGTCCCGAGCAGGTGGCTGGGCGGCGCGTCGCCATTTTGCAGTTCCACCAGCGCCAGCGGCCCGCTGTGCTGCAGGGCGGCGTCCTCCAGCACGGCGCCATGGGACTGCAGGTTGGCAATGCTCAAGGTCGGCAGAATGTCGTTGATCAGCAGCGGCTCCAGGTCCGGTTTGTCGCTGTCGAAACGGACCGGGTAATGGGTTGGCATCCCGGGTTGCCATTTGAAAGCTTTCAAATAGCTGGCCACCGAGCCGATCGCATCGGCGGCGCTGTTGGACAGGTCTATTTTGCTGTCGCCGTCGAAATCGATCGCGTATCGGGCCCAGGCGGAGGGCATGAACTGGGGCATGCCCATGGCGCCGGCGTAACTCCCGCGCGGTGTCAGCGGATCGACGCCGGTGCGCTGCGTCAGACTCAGAAATTGCTCCAGTTCGGCTTTGAAAAACGCGCTGCGCTCAAGTGCGCGCGGGTGGCTAGCCGGAAAATCGAAGGCCAGTGTGGCGAGCGCGTCGATGACCCGGAAGCTCCCCATTTGCTGGCCGTAAATGGTTTCCACGCCGACGATGCCGACGATGATCTGGGCCGGCACGCCGGTTTCCTTTTCAGCCCGGATCAGGCTCTCCTGGTTGTCCTGCCAGAACTTCACGCCGGCCTTGATGCGAATCGGCTCGATGAAGCGGCTGCGATAGAGTTGCCAGTTTTTCGGGGTACCGGGGGCCGGCGGCAGAATCAATTTTGCGATCTGCGGCACATAGCGCGCCTGGGCGATGGTCTGGCGCACCCAGTCGCGCTCCAGGTCGCGTCGCGCTGCAATGTCGTCGGCCGCCAGCATCGCGTCGGCGCGTTGCGCATAGGCCGGACCGAGCGGGGCGGTCTGGCCCGACCGCTTGGCGGCAACGATCTTTCTCTTGTGCCTGGTTGACGCTTCTGCGGCGCTGGAGAAGTTGCAGGATGCGACGCAAAGCGCGGCAATAAGGATCAGTCTAGCAGTCACTGGCGTCGTATCAGTTGTTGGAATTCATTTTGCAGTGTAGCCAGACCGCCACGTTGGCCAGTCACTGGCGCATAGCGCTGCATTTCCAGGCGCAGCAGCCAGTCCCGCCAAGCCGCTGCCGCCGGGTCTTGCGGGCCACGCTGCTGGCGCAACTGCTCAGCCATCTGGCGCGGCGGACTGTTGGGTGGCAGGCTCAGGCCCACCTTTTGCAGATGCGCCCTGGCGCGGCCCAGCAAGCGCAGCCACGGATCCTGGCGCTGGCGTTCCCACAGCGTCCAGCCGGCGGCCGTGAGGCTGGCCAGTACCACGATGCCGATCAGCAGGTAGCTCAGGTCTTCCCAACTGGGCGATTCAAAGCCGATATGGCGCAGAAGATTGAGTTGTTTGCCTTGCGTGTAGTTGAGTACCCACTGGTTCCAGCCGTTGTTGACGGCGTCCCACAACGCGCGCAGGTTCAGCGCCAGCGCCGGGTTGATGCTGCCCAGCAGGGCGCTGGCGATGACGCCGCGCGGGGCCGGCAAGCGTTGCAGGCTGCCGATGCGTCCAGGCGCCACGGCGCCGGTGGGGTCGACGCGGACCCAGCCGCGCCCGTTGAACCAGACCTCGGCCCAGGCATGGGCATCGCTTTGGCGGACCACAAAAAAGCCGTCCACCGCGTTGTTCTCGCCGCCCTGGTAGCCGGTGACAATGCGGGCCGGTATGCCAAGCACGCGCATCAGGATGACGAAACTCGAAGCGATGTGCTCGCAAAAACCGGCTTTGCGGTCAAACCAGAACTCGTCCGCGCTATCCCGGCCATAGACACCGGGCTCCAGCGTGTAGCGGTAGCCGCCGCTGCGCAGCCGCTCCAGTACCGCCGCCACCAGTTGTGGGCCGTCCGCACTGGCGTAGCGCGGGTCCTGCCGCATTTGGGCCGCCAGTTGCCAGGTCCGGGGGTTGAAGCCTGGTGGCAGGTCCAGATAGTATTGCAGCCCCGGCACCGGCCGCAGCGGGCCGTGACTGAACTCGGGGTAGCTCTGTGCGCTGTAGCGCAGCAGGTCGGTTACCGGGCGGTCGGTCAGCCACTGCAGTTCGGCTGTCATGCTGGCATCGAAGCCGCTCAGCATGGGCTTGGCGGGCGTGGCGTCCAGCACCAAGAGCCAGGGACGGCTGTTGGGCTCCAGCGTCACCTGGTACTTGACGGCCGGCCCTCGCACTTGCAGGGCGCTGGGGAGCTGCCAGCGCGCCGGCAAGCCCGGGCGCTGGGCGCGCCACTCGCGGCCGTCAAAGGCGGACAGCACCGGCCCGCGAAAGTAGAGCGCCGATGGGGCCGGTGGCGCGCCCTCGAAACGCACGCGCAGGGCAATGCTGTCATCGAGTGCCAGGCTGGCGAGATGGCCTACTTGCATGCTGGCCGACAAGCCGCTGCGCCCGCTCATGGCGTCGCTGGGGATGCCCCACAGCGGTGCCAGCCGGGGGAACAAGACGAAAAGAATAGCCATCATGGGCGCCCCCAGTAGCGCCATCCAGCCGGCGGTCCGGGCCGCCTGCGCCAAGGGCGGTTTACCGACCGGCATATGGACATTCACCAGCGCTGTCAGCAAACCCAGCAAACTGATCAGCATGGCGGCCGCAATGAGCAGCGATTGCGAGTAGAAGAAGTTGGTCAAGAGGGTAAAAAAGCCCAGAAAAAAGACCACGAAGGCGTCGCGTTTGGCACGCAGTTCCAGTGTTTTCAGGGCCAGCAGCACCACGATCAAGGTGACGCCCGCATCGCGTCCCAGCAAGGTCTTGTAACTGAACAAGGTGGCGCTTACGGTCAGCAGCAACAGCGCCAGCAACCACCAACGCGAGGGCAGGGGCCGCGCCGCCAGCGCCAGGGCGCCACGCCACAGCATCAGGCCGGCCGCCAGCAGACTGCACCAAAGCGGCAAGTGGCCCACGTGCGGCAACACCACCCAGGCCATCACCAGCAGCAGGAACAGCGTGTCGCGGCTGTCACGGGGCAGGTGCTTGAGTTTCGTCAACATGAGGTGGGTGTTGGGTTGGGTGGCCAAGGCGCAAGTAGGCCAAGTCTCGCCTCGGCGAGCGGGATGTCGGGTTGTGCGCCCGACAGCGCGCGGCGGGCCGGGTCTCGCCCCGGCGGGCGACTCACTTTCTCTTGCTTCGCCAAGAGAAAGTAAGCAAAGAGAAGGCGAGCCGGATTCGTCGGCCCTGCGGGCACGCTGCGTTGCTCAGCTTCAGCGGGGTGCGCGCAAACTCGGCTGCGCCTCAAACATGCGCGCCCCTGATCCGCCGCAGCTTGCGCTACTCGCCTCCTCATAACGGCGTTAAGACCGCAGTCAGAAAAGTCCGATGACGCGCTTCGGCACGTCACTGTTTCCCCGGATGTTTGGTCATCGCCCATTGAGGCAGGGCTGAGCAGCACAGCGGCAAGAGGATCAGGGCGGGCGTTGTTTGAGCGAAGCGAGTTTAGCCCGACCCCTCTTGACACGAGCAGCGCAAGGTACCGCGAAGCGGTCCTGACGTGGGCTCGCCTTTCTTTGCTTACTTTTCTTGGCGAAGCAAGAAAAGTGAGTCGCCCGCCGGGGCGAGACCCGGCCTGCAGCGCATCGTCGGGCGCACACCCCGACCTGCTGCGCCTGCCAGGGCGACATCCACCTTGGTGGCAAGGCAAGTCAGTCAACATAAAGCCAGCGCCTCCAGACAACGCTTCTTATGAACCTCGCCGCTACCGGGTTTGATTTCCAGCGCGCCCAGGCGCAGGCCGTAATCGAGCCCCTGCTGCTCGGCCAGCAGCACCCAGGCGCACAGGCGGGACAGCTGTTGCTCGGGGTCGGAGGTGCCGCAGTGATGCCGCTCCAGCCACAACTCCAGGTGCTGCAGTTGTTGTGCGTCACGGCTCACCAGTTCGTCCGCCTTGGCGGCTTTTTTCCAGACAATCAGTTTCAGCGGGTCACCGCGGCGATAGGCGCGCACGCCGTCGTATTCACCACTGGCGGACTGGTGTGCTCTGGCGGCACCTTCAGCGCGTGGCTGACCCGGCGGCAGCGCCGGAGGAAAGGGCTCGGGTGCCGGGTAGACCAGCACCTGGGCGGCCGGACGCCACACCGTCCAGACCCGGAACGTGCCCAGCGGAAAGCGCGTCTCCGCCGTCAGCGTGGGCACGCGGTGCAGGCCACGGCGCGCCGGTTGAAAAGCAATCTGCACGCTGCTGCTGCCCTGTGCCGGCAGATCGGTCCAGAGCCAGTGACCGGAGCCCAGCACGGCCAGGCCGATGCCATGCCGAATACTGCCGCGCGGGTTCTGGATATGGATGCTGATGGTGGCGCTGGAACCGGCAAATTGGGGCTCGGGTGCCAGCAGATTCATCGTCAGGCCGCGCAGTGTGGCGTGTCCCACGTGCATGCCGACGAGGGCGCAGCCGGCCAGCAGGAAGGTCAGCAGATAGCCCAGGTTGAGCTGGTAATTGATTGAAGTCAGCAGCAGCAGCAACAGGGTGGCCGCCAGCATGAAGCCGGGGCCGGTCGGCAGGATATAGACGTTGCGCTGTGTCAGCGTGATGCTGTCGCGCAGCGACAAGCGTGTCTCCAGCCATTTCTGGAACCATTTCACGGCAGCGCTACCGCGTCCAGCATGGCGCGCACCTGCTCCACCGCGCCACGGCCGGCATCGCCGACCGGAATCAGGCGGTGCGCCACGGTTTGCGCCAGGATCGCCTGCACATCGTCGGGTGCCACATAGTCGCGGCCGCACAGCAGCGCCTGCGCCTTGGCGGCGCGCAGTATGGCCATGCCGGCGCGTGGACTCAGGCCCATCAGGAACCACTGGCCGGAGCGGGTCGCGGCGATCAGGTCCTGCACATAGTCCAGCAGCGGCGGGGCGGCGTGCACCGCGAGAACCTGCTGCTGTAGCACTTTCAGCTCGGAAGTCGTCAGCAGGCTGGGCAGGGCGTTCACCATGTCGCGGCGGTCCAGCCCCGCCAGCAGGTCGCGCTCGGCAGCGCGGTCCGGGTAGCCCAGCGAGATGCGCATCAAGAAGCGGTCCAGTTGCGACTCTGGCAGGGCATAAGTGCCAACTTGATCGAACGGGTTCTGCGTCGCAATGACAAAGAAGGGTGACGGCAGGGCGCGCGTCTCGCCATCCACCGTGACCTGTTTTTCCTCCATCGCTTCCAGCAGTGCACTCTGGGTTTTGGGGCTGGCGCGGTTGATCTCGTCGGCCAGCAGAACCTGGGTGAACAAGGGGCCCGGGTGGAACACAAAAGCTTCCTTGGCGCGCTCGTAAATACTGACGCCCGACAGGTCGCTGGGCATCAGGTCGGCGGTGAACTGGACGCGCGAGAACTGCAGGCCAAAAGTCCTGGCCAGCGCGTGCGCCAGGGTGGTCTTGCCGACGCCGGGCACGTCCTCGATCAGCAAGTGGCCGCCGGCCAACAGGCAGGCCACGCAATCCTGCGTTTGTGTTGGTTTGCCGACAATCACCGTGTTAAGCTGATCTACCAGTGATTTAAGTTTTTGTTGTGCATTCATGGCACAACCTTACCAAAAAATGAGGGCGACGCAAGCGTACTGTGACTATGACCGGATACTTTACCCACCGCGATTGCTGGAAACATGAAATGGGACCGGGACACCCCGAGTGCCCGGAGCGGCTGGACGCCATCGAAGACCGTCTTTTGATATCCGGTCTGGACGTCGCGCTGGACCGGCGCGAGGCGCCGGTGGCCGCGCTGGCCGATATCGAACTGGCGCACAGCCGTCTGCACGTGGCGGCACTGCGCGGCCTGAGCGACGGCCTGAAAGAGGACATCGAGGCCGGCGGCCCCAGTTACGCCCAGGTCGACCCGGACACCTCCATCAACGTCAGCACCTGGGACGCCGCCCTGCGCGCCGCCGGTGCTGCCCTGGCGGCGACCGATGCCGTGCTGGCGGGCGAGATGGAGAATGCATTTTGTGCCATTCGGCCGCCCGGGCATCACGCCTGCCGCGAAAAGGCCATGGGTTTTTGTTTTTTCAACAATGTGGCGATTGCCGCCAAGTACGCGCTGGAGCGCCATGGCTTGAAGCGGGTGGCGATTGTCGACTTCGACGTGCACCATGGCAACGGCTCGGAGGACATCCTGGCGGGCGACCCGCGCGTCCTCATGGTGAGCTTTTTCCAGCACCCGTTTTATCCCATGGACTGGGTCCATACCGGCGCCAGCAACCTGGTCAACGTCCCGGTGCCGGCTTACACCAAAGGCATGGAGATCAGGGAACTGATCGAGAACGCGTGGATACCGCGCCTAGAGGAGTTTGCGCCCGAGATGATCTTCATCAGTGCCGGCTTTGATGCGCACCGCGAAGACGACATGGGCCAGATGGGTCTGGTCGAGCAGGACTATGCCTGGATCACCGATCGCATCAAGGATGTGGCCCGGCGTCACGCCAAGGGGCGCATCGTGTCCTGTCTGGAAGGGGGTTATTCCTTGAGCGCGCTGGGGCGCAGTGTGGAGGCGCATATCCGGGTGCTGGCCGATGTTTGATCCCCGCATCACCGACCTCGACGGCTGGATTGCCGCCCTGACCCGACCGAGCGCCCTGCTGGAGTTGGCGGCGCTGATCCTGTGTGGCGCGGTGGCCTGGGCGATGGCCGCGTTGATTGGCCGCGCCGCTGGTTTGCGCGACAAAAACTCCATCCTGTTTGGTAAACGGATTGTCGATGGCGTGGCGTTTCCGCTGCTGCTGTTGTGCCTGGCCTATCTGGCGCGCGCCTTGCTGCTGCGCTGGTTGCCGCTGGCGGTTTTCAAAATTGCGATCCCGGTGCTGATTTCCCTGGTGGTGATCCGGCTGGGGGTCAAGGTGTTGCAGGTGGCGTTCAAGGAAACGCCCCTGGTGCTGCTGTTGGAACGCAGCATTTCCTGGGTCGCCTGGCTGGCTGTGGTGTTGTGGGTCAGCGGCTTGCTGCCGGCGATACTGGAGGAACTGGATCAGATTGCGTGGAAGGTGGGCGGCAGCACACTGTCGGTGCGCACCCTGCTGGAAGGCGCGCTGACGGCCGCCGCGGTGCTGATCTTCACGCTGTGGATTTCGTCGGGCATCGAGGCGCGGCTGCTGCGCTCGGCCACCGGCGGCGAGTTGTCGCTGCGCAAGGCGCTGAGCAACGCCACCCGCGCGCTGTTGCTGTTTGTCGGCCTGATGGTGGCGCTGTCGGCGGTGGGCATCAATTTGTCGGCGTTGTCGGTGCTGGGCGGCGCAGTGGGCGTCGGCGTCGGTTTCGGACTGCAAAAGCTGGCGGCCAACTACGTCAGCGGTTTCGTCATTCTGGCCGAGCGCAGCATGCGCATCGGCGACAACGTGCGGGTGGACAATTTTGAGGGGTGCATCACCCAGATCAACGCCCGCTATACCGTGATTCGATCCCTTACCGGGCGCGAGTCCATCGTCCCGAACGAGATGCTGATCACCAGCCGGGTCGAAAACCTGTCGCTGGCCGATGCGCGGGTCTGGCAATCCACCGTGGTCTCGGTTGCCTACGACAGCGATGTGGAACTGGTGATGCGCTTGTTGAAGCAGGCCACCCTGAATCATGAGCGTGTGCTGCGCGACCCCGGGCCTTCGGTGGCCCTGTCCTCGTTCGGGGCCGATGGGCTGGAGTTCACGGTAGGTTACTGGATCGCCGATCCGGAGAACGGCAGCCTGAATCTGAAGTCCCTGGTCAACCTGGATATCCTGCGCCTGTTGCGGCAGAACCAGATCGAGATTCCGTACCCGCAGCGGGTGCTGCACACCCGTGCGGTGTAGAAAGAATCAGCTTCGCGTGAGCCCATTCGACGCGGCTATAATTTGAAAAAGCACGGTCGTGCTATTTTGTCTGTGCTTTGGCTGTCGTCTGCAAGACTGGTTCAGGAGGCGACACCGCATAGAATCGCAAGTTGACGTGCACGTCAATCAAGACGACGCAAGCAGCAAGCAAATCACCGAATTTTTTTAACCATCTGGAGTTGTAGCAATGAAAGTCCTGGTCGCAGTCAAGCGCGTGGTGGACTACAACGTGAAGGTCCGCGTCAAGTCGGACAACACGGGTGTAGATATCGCCAACGTCAAAATGAGCATGAACCCTTTTGACGAGATCGCCATTGAAGAAGCGGTGCGCCTGCGCGAAAAAGGCGTGGCCACCGAAGTCATCGCGGTATCCTGCGGCGTCAGCCAGTGCCAGGAAACCCTGCGCACCGCCATGGCGATAGGCGCCGACCGCGCCATCCTGGTTGAAACCGCGGTCGAACTGCAACCGCTGGCGGTCGCCAAACTGCTCAAAGCCCTGGTCGACAAGGAACAGCCCGGCATCATCATCCTGGGCAAGCAAGCCATCGACGACGACTGCAACCAGACCGGCCAGATGCTGGCCGCACTGGCCGATCTGCCGCAAGCCACCTTTGCCAGCAAAGTCGAGGCCGTTGACGGCAAACTCAAGGTCACGCGCGAAGTCGACGGCGGCCTGGAGACGCTGCTGATCAGCCTGCCGGCCGTCATCACCGCCGATCTGCGCCTGAACGAGCCGCGCTACGTGACGCTGCCCAACATCATGAAGGCCAAGAAGAAGCAGTTGGACATCTTCAAGCCGGAAGACCTGGGCGTCGACGTGACACCCCGCATCAAGACCCTCAAGGTCAGCGAGCCACCCAAGCGCAGCGCCGGCATCAAGGTCCCCGACGTCGCCACCCTGGTGGCCAAACTCAGAAACGAAGCCAAAGTAATTTAATCAATGCTGTCATTGCATGCCGGTGTCGCTGTCATTGCGGGCTTGACCCGCAATCCATGGATCCCGGGTCAAGCCCGGGATGACAACGCAAGAAGCCTGCAATGACCAACTTCCCAGGAGCAGATTCATGACAGTCCTCGTAATAGCCGAACACGACAACGCGTCCCTCAAGGGCGCAACCTTCAACACCGTCACTGCTGCGCTGCAGTGTGGCGGCGACGTCCATGTGCTGGTGGCCGGCGCCAACGCCGCGCCGGCAGCCGCGGCAGCAGCCCAGATTGCCGGCGTCGCCAAGGTACTGCACGCCGACAGCGAGGGCCTGGCCCACGGTCTGGCCGAAAACATGACGGCCCAGATCCTGGCGCTTGCCAGCGGCTACAGCCACATCCTGTTCCCGGCCACCGCCTCGGGCAAGAACATGGCACCGCGCGTCGCCGCCAAACTCGATGTCGGCCAGATCTCGGACATCACCAAGGTCGACAGTGCCGACACCTTCGAGCGCGCTATCTATGCCGGCAACGCCATCGCCACGGTGCAGAGCGCGGATGCGATCAAGATCATCACGGTACGTACCACCGGTTTTGACGCCGCGCCGGCCACTGGCGGCAGCGCCGCGGTGGAGAGCGTGGCGGCGCTGGCAGCCAGTGACAAAACCTCCTTCCTGGGCAGTGAAATCGCCAGGAACGACCGCCCGGAACTGACCGCCGCCAAGATCATCGTGGCCGGGGGCCGGGCCCTGGGTTCAGCCGAGAAGTTCACCGAAATCCTGACCCCGCTGGCCGACAAGCTGGGCGCTGCCATTGGCGCCAGCCGGGCCGCGGTGGACGCCGGCTACGCACCCAACGACTGGCAAGTCGGTCAGACCGGCAAGATCGTGGCGCCCCAGCTCTACATTGCCGCCGGCATCAGCGGCGCCATCCAGCACCTGGCCGGCATGAAGGACTCCAAGGTCATCGTGGCCATCAACAAGGACCCCGAAGCGCCGATCTTCAGTGTCGCCGACTATGGCCTGGAGGCTGACCTGTTCGTCGCGGTGCCGGAGTTGGTGGCAGCGCTGTAAGTCTGTCATTGCGGCTTTGAGCCGCAATCCACGCTGGCGCGCCCCGCTGGATCCCGGCCTGCGCCGGGATGACAGGATGATTAGGCGCCGGGTACTTTTGCCTTCCTATTTGGAGACTCGACATGAGCTATGTTGCCCCCCTCAAAGACATGTATTTCAATATCAAATACTTGGCCGATATTGAAAAGATAGCCCAGTTGCCAGGTTTTGAGGACGCCGGTTTCGAGACCGCGCAAGCGGTGCTGGAAGAAGCTGCCAAGTTCAATGAAGGCGTGCTCAGTCCGCTGAACTGGGAGGGCGACAAGAACCCTTCGAGCTGGCACGACGGCAAGGTCACCGCCACGCCGGGTTTCAAGGAGGCGTTCCAGCAGTTCACGCAAGGCGGCTGGCAAGGCTTGCAACACCCGGTCGATTTTGGTGGCCAGGGCCTGCCCAAAACCATAGGCGCGTCGTGCGGCGAGATGCAGAACTCGGCCAATATGAGTTTCGCCTTGTGCCCGTTGTTGACCGACGGCGCCATCGAAGCCCTGCTGACCGCCGGCTCCGACGAGCTCAAGGCCATCTACCTGGAAAAACTGGTGAGCGGCCAATGGACCGGCACCATGAACCTGACGGAACCGCAGGCCGGCAGCGACCTGGCCGCGGTGCGCAGCCGGGCCGAGCCGCAGCCCGATGGCAGCTACAAGGTGTTCGGTACCAAGATCTTCATCACCTGGGGCGAGCACGATATGGCCCAGAACATCGTCCATCTGGTGCTGGCCCGCATCAGCGGCGCGCCGGAAGGCGTCAAGGGCATCAGCCTGTTCGTGGTGCCTAAATTCCTGGTCCAGCCGGATGGCTCGCTGGGCGCGCGCAACGACGTGCACTGCGTCAGCATCGAGCACAAGATGGGAATCAAGGCCAGCCCGACGGCAGTGCTTCAATTTGGCGACCACGGAGGGGCTGTGGGCTATCTGGTGGGTCAGGAAAACCGCGGCCTGGAGTACATGTTCATCATGATGAACGCGGCCCGTTTTGGCGTCGGCGTGCAAGGCATTGCGATTGCCGAGCGGGCTTATCAGACGGCTGCCACGTTTGCCAGGGAGCGGGTGCAAAGCCGCCCGGTCGACGGCTCCATCATGGCCAGCGCCGCCATCATTCACCACCCGGACGTGAGGCGCATGCTGATGACCATGCGCGCCTACACCGAGGGTTGCCGTGCCATGGCCACGGTGGCCGCGGCGGCTTTTGACGCCGCGCATCATCACCCCGATGCCGACACGCGCAAGCAAAACCAGCTGTTCTATGAATTCATGGTACCGCTGGTCAAGGGCTACAGCACCGAGATGAGCCTGGAGGTCACCTCGCTGGGGGTGCAGGTGCATGGCGGCATGGGCTACATCGAGGAAACCGGTTGCGCCCAGTATTACCGGGATGCCAAGATTCTGACCATCTACGAGGGCACCACCGCGATCCAGGCCAATGACTTGATTGGGCGCAAGACGGCGCGTGACGGCGGCCGGACCGCGAAGGCGCTGGCAGGGCAGATCGAAGCGACGGAAGGCCAGCTCATCAAGAGCGGCAGCGCCGACGCCCAGGCGGTGGCGAAACGTCTGAAGGCGGCACGGGAAGCTTTTGTGGACGTGGTGGACTTCGTGGTCGGCAACAAGGCCAGCCCCAACGCGGTGTATTCGGGCAGCGTGCCTTACCTGATGCTGGCCGGCAATCTGATGGCCGGCTGGCAGTTGGCGCGCGCGCTGTTGGTTGCGCAGGAGGAGATCGCCAAAGGGATCGATGTGCTGTTCATGCAGGCCAAGATCATCACGGCGCGCTTTTATGCGGACCATCTGTTGACCAAGGCCCCCGGCATCCGCGACGCCATTGTCGAAGGCGCCGACAGCGTGACGGCGCTGGCGCTGGACGCATTCTGAGACCTTGCGGGACAGACCAAGGCTACAGGAACGCAGCGAGTGAGCTTGCTCTGTCCTCAACTCGAACCGGGATGTCGGAAGTCCCCCTTGCGGGACAGACCAAGGCTACAGGAGGACCACTGTCATGCCGGACCTGATCCGGCATCCATGGATTGCGGGTGCTAGAACCCCGGACCTGATCCGGGGCCGCAATGACAACGCCGCATCCGTTCCAGTGCAACAGTGTCGTGAATTTTGGAAACATCAATAGTCAAACCAACACCATGTCCAAACTACCCCCAGCCCTGAATAATCTGCCATTCCCCGTGATTGGCTCGCCCTTGTTCATCATCAGCACGCCCAAACTGGTGATCGCCCAGTGCCTTGCCGGCGTGGTGGGCTCCATGCCGGCGCTCAACGCGCGCCCGGCGGCGCAACTGGAAGAATGGCTGATCGAGATCACCGAGACGCTGGCGGCCTACAACCGGGCCCATCCGGACCAGCCGGCGGCGCCTTTTGCCATCAACCAGATCGTGCACAAGAGCAACGACCGGCTGGAGCACGACATGGCGCTGTGCGTCAAGTACCGGGTGCCCATCATCATCACCAGCCTGGGCGCGCGGGAAGACATCAATGCCGCCGCCCACTCCTATGGCGGTGTCGTGTTGCATGACGTGATCAACAACAAACACGCCCACAAAGCCATCGAGAAGGGCGCTGACGGCCTGATCGCCGTGGCGGCGGGGGCTGGTGGCCATGCCGGCGTCAAGAGCCCGTTTGCCCTGATCCAGGAAATCCGCCAGTGGTTCGACGGGCCGCTGGTCCTGAGCGGTGCCATTTCCACCGGTGACGCCGTGCTGGCGGCGCAGGCGGCGGGTGCCGATTTTGCCTACATCGGCTCGGCCTTCATCGCGACGCAAGAGGCGCGCGCATCCGACGCTTACAAGCAGGCGATCGTGGACTCCAGCTCGGACGACATCGTCTACAGCAACCTCTTTACCGGCGTGCACGGCAACTACCTGGCGCCCAGCATCCGCAACGCCGGCCTGGACCCCCAGCACCTGCCGGAAAGCGACCCCAGCAAGATGAACTTCGGCGGCGACAAGTCCAAGGCCTGGAAAGACATCTGGGGCTGCGGCCAGGGCATTGGCGCCATCAGCCAGGTCCAGAGCACGGCCGACTATGTGGCCCAGCTCAAGCGCGAATATGCGGCGGCCCGGGAGCGGCTGCTGGCGCGCCACTACGCCTGATTCTTGCCTGATCTCGGTCGGACCCTGGCGCCGGCCCTCTGTCCCGGGGCCCCCTTCATGCTGAACCTGAAACCCTGTTGACAGCAGGGTTGTGCGCTGCGCGCGCCACGGTCTGGCGACCGTCCGTACGGAAGAGCAAACCACTGGTCGGTTAACGCGACCGTCCATCCGGAAAAGAAAACCATTGGTCGGCCACGCGGCCATGGTTGGTTGGCGGTTCGTACAGTGCGTCCCTACGGGGAATTTCCAAGGCACAACCATGACCAGCAACGCAACAGAGAAGGGTGGGCCCAGACCCGCTTCTGCAACGAAGCGTTTGCATCATTCGGTGCCTGCGCGCGCTTCCGAAGGATTCACCCTGGTTGAACTTCTGGTCACAGTGGCCATCGTGGTCATCGTGCTGTCCCTGGCGGCGCCCTCATTTCAGGCGATGCTGATGAACAACCGCCTGTCGGCCCAAGTCGATGGCCTGACCAGTGCGCTGAATTACGCCAGAAATACGGCCTTGAGTCAGGCCGTCAGTGTTCAAGTCTGCCCGGTCGGAGTCCTCAGTTCCAGCACCTGCGGCGCAAACTGGGCCGCTGGCTGGATCGTCGTCAGTGATCCAACCGGCGCACCGACACTGCTCCAAAGCCGACAGGCACCCGCAGGTGACCCGGTGCTTTCGGCCACGGCGAACAGTGTGGTTTTCGATTCGCGCGGACTGTCGACCACGCCGTCGAGCTTCAAGATGTGCGATAGCCGGGGCGCTTCATTTGCCCGTTCGGTGCAGGTGTTTGCCACCGGCTTTGTGCAAGCCGGCGCCACCCCCGGCCAGGCCGCCTGGGGTGTCGCCGCGCTGAGCTGTCCGTGAAAGGCAAGACGCAATGAACCCAATATCTAAAACGAGCCAAGGCGGCTTTACCCTGGTTGAGCTGCTGGTCAGCGTGCTGATCCTGGCTTTCGGCTTGCTGGGTATTGGCGGCATGCTGGGTTTCTCCCTGAAATCCAATAGTTCAAGCTACCTCAAACAACTGTCGGTGCAATCGGCATCCAACATCATTGACCGCATGCGTGCCAACAGCCAGACGGCGATCGCCGGTGTTTACAACGTGAACAATCTGGTCGCCAGCGGCGCACCGGTCATTCCCGCCAAACCGACACCCGATTGCAGCACCGCCACCTGCACGCCCAGCCAGTTGGCTGCCTACGACAGTTGGTACTGGCTGGCCAAGGACGTGGCCGCCCAGTTGCCTGCGGGCTGTGCCTCCATCACCACGGCTGCCGTCGGCGGCAACACCCTGGTCACCGTCACCGTGCAATGGGACGACAGCCCGGCGCAAAGCAAACTCGGAGCCGCTACAGCGTCCACTGCTGCCGCGCACCCGAACCTGGCCCGCTTCGTCACTCAAACGCTGCTATGAAACCCCGAACGGTTCTGCAACGCGGTTTCACCATGGTGGAGTTGCTGGTGGCCATGACCATCGGTGTGATCCTGCTGGGCGCCGTGATCGAGGTCTACGTGGCACAAACCAAAACCAACAAAACAAGCAATTCACAAGCCGGCTTCCAGAACGCGGAAAATGCCATCGCGGCGCTCGTCACGCCGGTCATTCGGGCCGCTGGTTTTGCCGGCTGTTCAACCCTACAGCAGCTTGTTGTCAGCAATCTCAATCCCGGCGGTCCTCCTCCCCTGGGGACGCTGGCCAGCCCCAGTATGCTGTTTGGCTACGAGGCCAACGTCACAGGCACACTTTCGATCGCGCAGGACAATGCGGCCAATGACAGCACAGCGGCGCACTGGACGCCCAGCCTTGACGCTTCCCTGCTGGGCCAGGTCGAGACCGGTAGCGATGTGCTGGTCGTACTCGGAGCCGCCCCTGGCAGCCGACCGGTGGCGGCAACCGCTGTCGGTGCCGGCGGCAGCAGCATCACGGTACAAGACGCGACCGGTCTGGCAGCCGGACAGATTGCGGCGGTGTCGGACTGCAACGCGGCCACCATCTTTCAAATCACCGGTGTTGTCGGAGCCACTCTTTCCTATGCCGCCGGCACCGCAGCCCTGGCCAATGTTGCAGCGACGCTTCCCGTCAACACCGGCAACCTGCTGATCCCGCTACAGCAAACGGCGATTTACGTGGCCCAGGGGCAGGGCGGGCAAAGCGTGCTGACGCTGGCGACCTACAGCGGCGGTGCCTGGACCGCTTCGCCCCTGGTGCCGGGTGTGGAGACCATGCAGGTGCAGTATGGCATCGGCAGCAATGGCGTCGTCAGCCAGTATGTTCTGGCCAATGCCGTGACGGCGGCAACGCCTGTGTATTCGGTGCGGATGGCGTTTTTGATCGAGGGCCAGCCAGGCTCGGCCGGCGCCGCCAATCCGACGCAATTCACGGTTTTGGGGATCACGGTCAACGTGCCGGCGGACAGCAGGCTGCGGCGTGTTTATGAAATGACCATCGATCTCAGGAATGCGTCATGAGGCGCCTGCATTTTTCCAGCCGCTCATCGCAGCGCGCCAGTGTGCTGATCACCACCATGATTTTATTGATCATGCTCACCGTGCTGGGGTTGGCGCTGATCTCGCTCAACACCACCCAGACACGCATCGCCACCAACTCGGCGGATGCGCAGGAAGCCTATCAGACGGCTGAAGGTGCGCTCAATCTGGCCTCCAGCAATCTCCAGGCCGGCAACTATCTGCTCTCCGATTTCATTGCCAATACCAATGGCTTGTACACCTTCAATGCAGGCGCTGCCCCGATCTGGACCACCGTGGCCTGGGGCAGCGCCAGTGGCGCGGTCCAGTGCACCACCTGTGGCGCCAGTACCAAGGCTGCCTACGTCATCGAATATTTGCCGGCCGTCAACGTTCCCGGATACGGGCCCAAACGTGCCTATCGGATTACCGCGCGCGCGCTGGGACTCAGCGGGAAGTCGCCCGTGCTGTTGCAGAGCACGGTATTGACTCCGCAGTGACTTATCCAGTTCGCTTTTTCATAGATCTTGACCGAGCCCAGCCCATGACGACGGAGTTCTCATATGAATCAAGCATCTAGATCCGGACACCGGTTTCCAGCAGGGCGCGTCACCGTGCTGGTGTTGCTGGGCATCGTGGCCAGCGTGTTGGTTGGCGCGGTCACGCGGTTGGCGACGGCCGGCGGCGCACCCAGTCTGGCGCTGGCGCAAGTCCCGCTCCAGCTGGCAACGCCGGTCCATCCCCAGGTGCTGATTGCCATCGGCAACTCGGAATCGATGGACGGCAACCTGAGCGGCGCCATCATGGTGGGCTCGGGTTCGCTGGGCGCCGGTCTGAGCACTTTGAACGCTTCCAGCTCGCCCCTGAGCTACCCGGTGCCCGCCGGTTTCACGCCACCGGTCACGGCGGCCGACGCCTCCGGCAATGCCCCCTACACCGTGAATGTGAGCGGTACCCTGGTCGACAACGGCGACAGTCGGCTCAACGTGGCCAAAGCCGGAGTCTCCGCGATCCTCAACGCCTACATGCAGAACACCGATTTTGCGTTGGCCGACTACAGCACCAGCGCGACCGGTCTGTATACCACCTGGGTCTATCACATGTCGTCTGAAAACGGCTTTACGTTTACCAATACACCGATAGCGCGCGTCGGCAGCGCGGCGTTCACGGTCGCCAACCCATGTTACGGCTACCTCGCGGCCACGTCGGCCACCGTGAAGAGCAATTGCGCGGCGATGGTGCCCACTTTGTATACCTCCTCGACCCTGAATTCGAACGCCTACATGCTGGTCGGCGCGTCCAGCGACAACGCCAACGTGAACGACGTGCTGTACGCATCCGGCCAGCCTGCGGTGTACGTCAACTACGGCGGCTCGACCATGAGCAACAATACTTTGACCGGTTACAACAATGGCTGGGTGCTCAGCAGTTACCCCGCCAGCTTGCCGGCGGCCAACACGGTCACCGGCCCCACCAACGCCGGCTATGTACCGCAATCGTCGCAAGTGATGTATGCCCAGCGCGGCTTTGGCTACTATGCCAGCCAGTTGCCCAATACCGGCAATATCGCCGTGCCGATGACCACCGCGGGTACTGCCCCCACCAGCGCCTCGGTAGCCACGGCGATTGCCAAATTCACACCTTTTCTTCGCCCTGAAACCAACAACGCGGCGAGTGGAGAAATCAAGGCCTCCGCAGTCCAGGCCGCATTGGCCGGCCTGCTGACGACGGCAAAAACCAGTCTGGCGACCAGCAAGGGCGCGGGTGCCTGCCCGCCACCGCAATACGTGGTGCTGATTTCGGATGGCTTGCCAACGATGGACCTGACCGGCCACGCCTGGCCGCCCCTGGGCAGCGCCGCCGCCGCCAGCTACGGCGTCAGCGCCACCTTCAATGCCGATGGCTCCCTGACGCCCAGCGCCGCCTATACCAACGACACTGCATTGGTAGACACCATCAACGCCTTGGCGGCCCTTAAATCGGTGGGCATCAACACCTACGTCATCGGCCTGGGGGCCGGCGTCAACCCGGCGCTCAATCCGTCAGCGGCGGCGACGCTCAAGGCCATGGCGATGGCCGGCGGCACCAATACCGCCTACCCGGCAACCAGCCCGGCGGCCCTGGTGTCGGCACTCAACAACATTCTGATTTCGATTCAGGGCGGTTCCTTGTCGACCACCCAGTCCGCCGTCAACTCCACCATCCTGAAGGCCGGCAGCGTGCAGTATCAGGCCAGTTTCACCGCCAACGACACCCCTTATCAGGACTGGACCGGCGACCTGCGCAAGACTGCGCTCGACGCCAGCACGGGGTTGCCAACGGGCGCTGCCCTGTGGTCAGCGCAGACCTTGCTTGACACCAAGGTGGCGGGCGGCGGCTGGTCGACGGCGCGCAACATCGCCACCTGGAACCCGGCGTTGAACAGCGGAGCCGGCGGCGGCGCACCTTTTCAGTGGGCCAGCCTGAATGCAACTCAGAGCGCTCAACTTGGCAACTCGGCGAGGCTGCAATATCTGCGTGGTGATCAGAGTCAGGAGCTACAAAACGGCGGTGCATTTCGCAACCGCTCGCATATTCTGGGCGACATCGTGAACAGCACGCCGCAGTATGTTGGTGCGCCTGCCGCATTTTATTTTTCTCCGAGTTATTTCAGTTTCGTGACGGCCAATGCGGCGCGCCCGGCGATGCTGTATGTCGGTGCCAACGATGGCATGCTGCATGCGTTCCAGGCGTCTAGCGGCCAGGAGCAATTTGCTTTTGTACCCAACGCCGTGTTCGCCAAACTCAACCAGTTGTCGGCTCCGCTCTACAACCAGGGGCACCAGTTCTTTGTCGACGGTTCACCGCAAACCGGTGATGTGCAGTTCAGTGACGCGAGCTGGCACACCTTGCTGGTGGGCGGCGAAAACGCGGGCGGTCAAAGCATTTATGCGCTGGACGTCACGACCCCGGGCAACCTGATCACTGAAACCGCCGTGGCCAGCGCCGTGCTATGGGAATTTACCGATTCAAATATGGGCTACAGCTACGGTGCGCCGGCCATTGTGCCGGTCAACGCCAGCCCACAATTCGCGGTGTTTTTCGGTAACGGCTACAACAGCCCCAATCAAACGCCCTGGCTGTACGCAGTGAATCCCCAGACCGGACAAAAGATTGCCGGCATCGACCTCTGTGCTGCCGTCTCGGCAGCGGTGCCAACCGCCTGCAACAGCGCTTTGCCCAATGGTTTGTCCAGCGTCGCCGCGCAAAATTCGGGTGGGCCGGTGGGTTCACCGGTGACGCAGGTCTATGCCGGTGATTTGCAGGGCAATCTGTGGGCCGTCGACGTCGCCAACGCCAGCCCCGCTGCGTGGACCGTGCGGCTGGTGTTTCAGGCCCGCGACCCGCTTGGGAACCCGCAAGCCATCACAACCGCACCCGTGGTCACGCTGAACCCCAACTACCCCAGTCAGGCTGGCAACTTTGTCATGTTTGGCACCGGGCAGTTTCTGGTCGCAGCCGATCTGGCCAGCACTCAGACCCAAACCGCTTATGGTGTCTGGGACAAAGGCGGCGCTACCCCTTACGCCCGTACCGATCTTCAACAGCAGACGCTGAGCCTGGTCACGGCGTCGATCTCCGGATTCCCACAAGACATATTGACCGACACCAGCAACCTGGTCAATTTTTCGAGCAAGGTTGGCTGGTATGACGATCTGGTCTCTGGCGGACAACGCTTCATGACCAATCCGTACCTGCTCAATGGCATGTTTATCGCCAGCTTGAACACGCCGCCGGCCAGCGCCTGCGCCGTGGTACCCAATGCGATGTTGCTGGAAATCAGTTACGCCTCGGGTGGAGCGCCGGCACAGCCGATACTGGATGCCAACGGGGATGGCGTCTTCAGCAGTCTGGACCAGTATGGGGGGAAGAATCCGGTCGGGATCGCGATCGGCAAAGGCTATGCGAGCTCGCCGACCATTCTTGCCCCGGCCGGCCAACCGGTGCACAAAAACATTACGCTGTCGAGCGGGTCCATGGTCTCCGTCATCAACAAGAACAATCCCCGCAACAGCCACTCGTGGTGGCAAATTCAATGAGAGTATTCATGATCCGCAACCATCTCCGGGCAACCTCCCGCAGCAGCCACGGCGCGGGTGGTTTCACCCTCATCGAGTTGATGTTCACTGTCGCCATTTTGGGCATCATCGCGGCCGTTGCGTTCCCTTCCTACACTGACCATGTTCGCAAGACGCGGCGCGCCGATGCCATGGCGACGCTGGCACAGGACCAGGTCACCCTGGAACGCTGCTACGCCGCCAACTTTACCTATGCCGTGCCGCCTTGCGCGACACCGCCAGCCAGCTCGCAGTCGGGCTTCTACGCCGTTGCGGCAACCACGACGGCAACCAGCTACACCTTGACGGCCACCGCCATGGGGCCACAGGCGGCCGACACCACTTGCGCGCAGATGGCGATCGATCAGGCCAACCAGAAAACTGCCGCGGACAACCTGGGTGCCAGTCAGCCGGGCTGCTGGAATCCATGACAAGCGGATGATGGCCACGCAGGGCAAGTGTGTGATGGGGACGGGATCACGGCTCGCCGTCCCAATAGCCGATGCGCTCACTGGTTCGTGCTCATCAACTATTCAAGCTTGGCGCCTTTTTCGAGCAGCAGCGCCCTAAGCACCGAACGATGGCAGTGCGCTTCGTTCTCGCAGTAGCAGCCGACCGAGAAATTGGCCTGGTGCGACAGCGTGGCCAGCAACTCGATGGCGTGGGCGCTGTCCGGCGTGGCCATCTCGCTGCGGTACTTTCTGCTGAACGCGGCCCACTGCGCCGCAGTGCTGGCGTGCTGCCCCAACTTCATGGTTTCAACGCTGGGCGCCAGGTTGGGGAACCAGACGTCGTACCAGTTCCGTGCCGCGAACTGGGACTTGGGAACCCCTCTGGGCGGACGCCGCACGGTACCGATGCGGGTGCCTTCGTCCGCCGTCCTGGTGCTACCCAGCCGAACAACGCGAATGACCATGCTTCATCTCCTTTGCCAAGGTTCAAAACAAAATTATCCGGCTTGCGCCAGCACTTCCGCGACGCGCTCGCGCACCAGGGGCAACAGCTCCTGCTCGAACCAGGGGTTGCGCTGCAGCCATCGATTGTTGCGCGGGCTGGGATGAGGCAAGGCCACCGTGGCGGGCCAGTGCTGGCGCCAGGCCTGCACCACCTGGGTGACGGAACGGCCCTGGTGCGGCAGGTGATAAGCCTGCGCGTAGCGGCCGATGACCAGTGTGAACTGGATATTTTTCAGGTGCGACAGCAGCGCCGCCCGCCAGGCCGGCGCGCATTCCGGCCGCGGTGGCAGGTCGCCGGCTTTGCCGGTGCCGGGGAAACAGAAACCCATGGGCACGATGGCGACACGCCTGGCGTCGTAAAACACTTCGCGCGAAAGCCCCAGCCAGTCGCGCAGCCGGTCGCCGCTGATGTCATTGAAAGGCAGTCCCGTTTCGTGGACTTTTCTGCCCGGCGCCTGGGCCGCGATCAGGAGGCGGGCCGAGGCCGACGCCTGGAGCACCGGGCGCGGGCCTAGCGGCAAGTGCTGGGCGCAAAGAGTGCAGGCGCGGACTTCAGTCAGCAGTGTGGCCAGAGAGGTCATATCAGCGCGCTGTCATCCCGTTGATCTTGAACGGAAGGCATGACTGCTTAGGGCAAATCAACCGCACCGAACAGTGCCCCCACGCCGGCCGTGATGGCCATCGCGAGCGCACCCCAAAAAGTGACCCGCCAGGCGCCGATCAGAATGCCAGCGCCACCAACCCGGGCGGCGATGGCGCCCAACAAGGCCAGGAACACCAGCGAGGTCCCGGACACCCAGGCCATCAGGCCGGTCGCGGGTGCCATGGCCGTTACGGCCAACGGCAGCAGCGCACCCACCGCAAAGCTGGCGGCCGAGGCCAATGCGGCTTGAACCGGCCGCGCACTGAGGGCTTCGGAGATGCCCAGTTCATCGCGCGCATGGGCACCAAGGGCATCGTGTTGCATCAGTTGCTGGGCCACTTGCCGTGCCAGACCGGGTTCAAGCCCCCGCGCGACATAGATGGCGGCCAGCTCACCGCGTTCCGCGGTGGGATCGAGTTCGAGCTCGGCGCGCTCGCGCGACAGATCGGCGCTCTCGGTGTCGGCCTGCGAATGGACCGAGACATACTCACCAGCGGCCATCGACATCGCTCCGGCCACCAGCCCGGCCACGCCGGTCAGCAAAATGGCGCCATGGCTGGCACTGGCCGCCGTCACACCCACCACCAGACTGGCGGTGGAGACAATGCCATCGTTGGCGCCCAGCACGGCGGCGCGCAACCAGCCAATGTGGTCGGTGCGGTGACGTTCCCGGTGATGGCGTGATGATTTCACGGTACGGTGCTGCGTCTATCCTGGGTCAAGGGAATTCAAGAGCCTGGCTGATTATCGGTTCGCGGCCGGTCGCACTCGGTGCGCGAGCGCACTGACAGCGCGGGATTCCTGTCCTAAGCTGCAAGCACACTCAGGAGTCCATCATGTCCAGCACTTCAATCATGTTCTACAACCTCGTCCTTGCCGCGGCCGGCACCTTGCTTTGCGTCAGCACGGCGCTGGCGGTGAACGCGGGTACCGCGTCCGACGCCCAGGCGCGCTACCGGCAGGACATCGCGGTGTGCAACAGCGGAACATCAAACCAGGACCCCGCTACCTGCCGCCTGGAAGCGCGCAACGCCTTGGCCGAAGCCAGGCGCGGTGGCCTGAACGACGCCCCTGGCCAGTACCAGCAGAATGCGCTGCGACGCTGCGAAGTCCAGAAAGGCGATGACCGCATCGCTTGCGAAGCGCGCGTGCGCGGCGAGGGCAATGTCGAAGGCAGTGTCGCCGGTGGCGGCATCCTGCGCGAGAGCGTGACCGTGGTGCCGGCCAAATAGAAAAAGTCGACTGCCGATCTTTCGGCAACACGGAAGAGGCAACGGCGCGCTACCGGCTGACGACGGTAAGCTGATTGATCACGGCCTCGACATCATCGATGTTGCGCACCAGTTGCTCGACTGCCAAAACCTGCTCCGGCCGGGCGACGCAGCCTTTCAACCAGACCCAGCGCCGCTGCCCCTCGGCCCAGATGCTGCTGTCGGCGAAGCGGCCATCGGCCAGGATCGCCTGCTTGACCCTGGGAATGATTTCCTTGTCGTACAGGTACGAGTTGGGCAGGCGGCAACGGCCGGATTGATAGCAACTGGTGCCGCGTTCGGCCCGCCAATGGGTCTGGGCTCGCATCTCGGCCAGGGTGATCTTCGGTCCCTCCTGCTGCGGGCAGGCCGCCAGCGCGTCGGTCACCTGCAGAAAAGGATCTTCAAAATAGTTCTGCCGCTCAGGCTCCTCGGCGCTGGCGCCACCAGTCGCCAGCAGGATCGCTGTCCAGAGGGCCAGGTGCGGCAATTTCATGGAATCTCCATCGCCTTGGTGGAAGTGCAACGGTCCGACGGCAACTCAACCGGCACCCATGAACGACAGCATCAAGTCCATCTGAGCCGCCAGCATGGGTATTCCGGTGTGGACGGTTTTCCCCTGGCTGGCCGCCAGCGTCAGCAACTGCGTCATCTCCGGTGCCAGAACGCATTCGGCCAGCACCTCACAACGGCTGACCTGCGAGGCGGAAAGTGGCAACTCGTCGCCAGCCTTCATGCCCAGGGACGTGCCATTGATGCCCAGGTGGTAGTGCGCGGTCGGATGGTCTTGCGTGGCTACCTTGACCTGCGGAAAAGCCTGGCTGACGCGCTGCGCCAGGGCCTGCGCCCGTTGCGGCGTGCGGTTGAGCAGGCACAACGAGGCACAGCCGTGTTTGGCCAGCGCAAAAGCAATGGCCGACGCGGCACCGCCAGCGCCGACCAGAAGAATATCGGCACCCTGCACCATGTGGCCGGCACGCGCCAGCCCGGCAACAAAGCCTTCGCCGTCCAGCATGGTTCCCAGCAGGCCGCCGTCGGCGTTGCGGCGCACCACGTTGACGGCGCCGACCAGACGCGCCTGCGGCGTCAGTTCGTCGACCAGATCGCAAGCAACCAGCTTGTGCGGCATCGACACGATGGTCCCGGCGAAATTCTGGGTTGCGCGCAAGCCTGCCATGAAGGCCGGGAAACCTGCCGCAGCCACGTGCATGGGCAACAGGACGAACGAGCCAAAAAGTCCGCGCTGCTGGAGCAAGGCGTTGGCCATGGCGGGAGATCTGGCCTGGCTGACAGGGTCGGCAACCACGCCCAGTATCCTGCTGGCGCCGCTGATGGGTCTGGTTTGTTCTGACATCTGAACCTTGTGGAACGGGGAAAAACAGGTACTTGGACTATTGCTTGACGGAGGCCGGTGGCTCCGGTTGGGTGTCCGCCGCAGCGCCTCCTATGGCAATGCGAACATCGGCAATCCAGTTGCGCTGGCGGCGTGCCATGCGCGCCTCAAGCGCTTCGCTTTCGAAATCGGCAGTTGCTCGGCGCAACCGGGAGGGGTCGACATCTTCCAGCGCGTTGACGTTGACGACCGCATAAAGATGGCTCCCGATTTCACTGGTCACCAGCGGCACGACGCCGCAGCGCGAGCAGACGTAAAACGTGGCGGTCCGAGTGCCAAAGAGATACTTTGATACCAGTGCGGCATCACGTACGGAAACTGCCAGCCTGGAATGCGGGTTGGAGGTCCAAACGCCACCGTGCTTGACGCAGAACGAACAGCCGCAAGCGCGCGCCGGAATCTCCACCGGGTCCCCTTTCCACTCAAGCTCAAAAGCGATGTTGCCGCAGTGGCATTTGCCGTTAATGACCATGGCGGTGCTCCGATTTCTACTTCCGGCAATCGCCGCCGACAGAAACCGATCCGTCTTTGCATTCGGTGAGGATGGCTGACGAATTTGACGGCGACGGTTTGGATCGGATGGGGGAGGGCAGTGCAGCGGGAGTCTGGTTGGCTGAAGGGTCTTTGTTGTAGACGATCTTCCTGCTGCCAAGGTCGCAGCTGCCGACGACCTTGCCCGGAACGTTCGCCGCCGCATCGACGACGGTCAAAGCGTACTTTTCAACGCCGGTGGTTTTGATTTTGGCGTCAATCCTGGCGCGGATGTCCTCGCAGTTGCCGGCGTGCGCCGTGGCGAACGCCAGCCAGAGAACGCCGGTCAGCGCGAGCGCTCTGGGCACATGGCTCTCAGAGCCCGATACGGTAGGCATATTCATATTTCTGTACTCCGATGAATCCGGTGGCCCATCTGCTTCGATCCGGTCGCTTGCCGGGGCCGGCGAGGTGCTGCGTCGCAAACACTATAGCCCGAAAACCGGGCCAGCTTATGCCCGCACCAAGTCGGAACGCCGCGTCGGCTCAGCAGCAACTTCAGGCGTGCAGGCCGCCATCAACGACCAGACTGTGACCGACCACGTAACACGAGGCCGGGGAACTGAGCCAAAGAATCGCGTCGGCGATCTCCTCGGCCCTGGCCAGCCGCCCGATCGGGATGGCCTGGGACAGCCGCTCCTGATGGTCGCGTCGTTCCTGCGCGGCCAGGTGCGCGGTCCGGCGTTCGCGCCGCGGCGTTTCGGTTGCGCCAGGGCACACCGCATTGATGCGAATCCCGCGGCCAATGTATTCCTTTGCCGTGGAACGGGTCAGGCCGATGACCGCGTGCTTGGCGGCACTGTAGACCGCTGCCGTGGGAGCACCTGACAGACCGTTGACCGATGAGACGTTGACGATGGTCCCGCCGCTGTGCCGAAGCATGGCCTCGATTTCGTACTTCATGCAATGGAAGACGCCCAGAACGTCGACGGTAATGGCCTTGCCCGCCTCTTCGCAGGGGACTTCGTGTGCAGCGCAAGGCTGTGAATCGTAGGCGGCGCTGTTGACGGCGTGGTCCAACCGACCAAACCGATCCATGACAAATGCCACCAGCTCCTTGACCGATGCCGGGTCAGTCACGTCGCAGCTGTGGAAGGCTGCCTCGCCGCCAAGCAGCATGAGTTCCTGCTCCGCTTGAACACCCCGAGCCGAATCGCGCGCGGCCACGACTACCTTGGCGCCGCGAGCAGCGAACGCCTTGGCTGAAGCGAAACCGATGCCGGTGGTGCCACCTGAAATCAAGGCAGTTTGTCCGAGAAGATCTTGCATAGGGGTGCCTGCAGAGGTTTCAGTTAGGCGTTATAGGGGAGTTCATATGCGAAGGGCTCGGCGTCACTCGAAGTCTGCGAAAAGTATAGGGCGATGACGATTCATAGAGTTCCTTTCCGGGGAATGAATGACGCAGAACCGTTCGCGGTGAGCCGCCCGTGGGGGCATGGCGCCTGGGGGCCGCGTGGCGGATGATAAACGAGGACGCCACGCGGCCCAGGTGCTATGCCGCGGCGGGTCAGCTCGACCAAGTGGTTTTCGTTGGACCGCGCCTCAAGCCTCACCGCTCGTCTCGTCCGCGAGAAAAGCCGAATACCCTGCCTGGCGGACTTGCTCCGGGGACGGAAGGTATCTGTCGACCACACCCGGTGCGTACCATTCGACTTCCTCGAACAGGGTTGCCATGCAGTGCGGGCACGACCTTCCCCGGGCTCCGTTCGACGCAAGGAAGTTGTAGAAGAGGCGAAATGTCGAGGGGCTGCGAAGATCGGGAGTCCAGGAATCGCACTCATGGCAGACACCCCAGATGTGTCCGCACGAAGGGCAGCGCGCAAGCATGCCATCGGGCTCAGGGCAGCACTTGAAAGCACCCTGATTTACCTGTGTGCCAAATACAAGCGCGTGGTTCTTTGGCTCGATGTCCGACATATTGACTTGGCGGTCAACACTTAAATTAACCGGCGCGCGTTAGCGCGTCAGGGTTGAATGCAATGTTAGGCCAACTGCCGTAACTACTCATGGTTTATAACCTAACGATGGCGGACCTTCTGGATATTGAGGCAGGTTATCTGCGATTATTAGCCATGGTTGCTTTGAAGATACCCAAAAGTGCATGTCAGGTTTGAACAGTGACGGCTCGTCGAGGCTGCCGGCTGTTAAGCCGATGACTCCAGCAGAAACACGCCGCGAAAAAATGCTAGAACCGCAATGCGAACAAAAACCGCGCTCAAGAGTTTCTGAAGAGTGAAATGTGCTGATTGGGCCAGAGATAGCAACGTGCTCGATGCGCATGAGTACGCGAGCATTGAAAGCAGCGCCGATAACTTTTTGACAAGCCCTGCAGTGACATACCCTCTGGTTCAAAGGATCAGAGGTCGTTTCATAACGCACGGCACCACATAGACAGCCACCACGGAACAAAGTCATTCGCAATCTACTTTCTACAACAGCCTAACGAATGAAAGGAACTGCCCCGTCCCACGCGAGCCGAGACCGGTCAGGGTTGCGGTTTACGGCAACCAAGTGCCACGATGGAGAGGTCGAACTTTTCATCAACTCACTTGAGAGGGGAAATCATGGCTATCGTAACCGCTGGCATCGACTTGGCAAGGAACCTTTTCGCCGTGCACGGTGCGGATGAAGTCGGCAACCCCATACCCGCGCCATACTTGCCCTCATCCGGTTGAATTTCCTATCCGCAGAAAATTCAGATCAATCAATGCGAAAAGGCCCTCTTGCGAGGGCCTGAGTCAGAGTCGCAAGACAGTCGGCCAACCTAGAATCCGGTGAACGTCGCCGTCTCCCAGGTAGTTTCGGCATTCGGATACAGAACGATGCCAGCACCGCCAAGAGCTGCCGATGCAGTCGTCGCCGACAAATTCCCCTTGATGAAGGCATCGATCAGGCGCGCCGTCTCCAGCGGTTTCGCTACCGGGAAGCCATGGTCGTATCCCTGGTTCGGATTGATCATCACCGCGGTCACGGTTGCGCCGGCCTGCTTCAGGTCGTACTTGGTGGTGGCCGTGTAATTGTCGTAGATGACCTGATCGCCTCTCCAGTTTGCGAAGTCGGTAGTTGCCTTGACCAGCATCGCCTTCTTTCCGGCAAGGATGTTGCCCAGGCGGCCGTCGCCCGGAATTGTGACCACCGTGCCGTCCGCATTCGGCGTGGGCTTGACCACGTTCAATGGCGAGACGTTGAACTTGTGCGAGTAGTAAAGCGACTCCGGCATGTACTGGATGCTGAAGCCGTCGAGCAGGGAATTGGTGTAGTTCGGTGTGCTTGTGAACGTAAGGTCGGTCACCGCGGCGGCAGTGAAAGCCTTGCTGATGTCGTACTTCAGGATGTCGTTGTACACCACCAGATCCCAGATGGCCTTGACGTTGCCGAAGGTACGCTGGTCGCCTTGCCACGAGCGTTGCTGGAATGCGGCGCCGATGGTGCCATTGGTGTCGTTGCTGACTTTAAGCCAATCGCCGTTGGCCCAGACTTGTCCGGCCCGATCGGTACCGGCCTGGCCGGCATTAAAGCTGACCCGGATGCCGCGCGTGCCGATGCCGGTCAGGCTGACGATGTTGGAATAGCGCCCGGGATTGGCGATCAGCATTTCCAGGCCGGCGCCGAATCCCATCGAATAACCGACCAGCGTTACGCCGGAAGTCGGGAAGTTGGTGATGTTGTTCATCACCTTTTCAAAATCCGTTGCGAAGTCTTTCAACGAGCTGATCTTCTTGTTGTAGCTGGACTTGCCGCTGCCGCGATAGTCGAAGGTGTACACGGTGTAGCCGTCGTTGAACGCATCGACCGATCGGAAATATCCCATGATGCCGTCGAAGGCTGCGCCGGAAGTATTGTTGCCGGGAACCAGCACGATGGTTTGCGGGCCGTGCCCGACCTTGCGCACATAGATGCTTTCCTTCGGATCACCCGGTAGCACGCCGTCGATGATGATCGCGCCTTCACCGATGGTGGCGATGGCATCGGCATTGGTGCCATTGGTGCCATTGGTTCCGGCCGGACCCTGCGGGCCGGTCGAACCGCCACCGCAGCCTTCGATCAGCAGCGCCAGCGACAGGAACAACGGGTATAGATATTTCTTGCTTGCTTTCATTGGAGGTCTCCTTGTTGATTGCTCGTTCAGGCGCGCGTCGATCCTGGTCGGATAGACCTCGTTCGGAGGACGACCAAAGATCAGGGCTTGCCTGTCCAGATTTACTGAAATCGGTGCGGAGTTCGGGAATGCGCGATCGAACTTGAACCGACAGCGCACTGTAGAGTTGCAGGCGAGGAGGGGGAATCACCCAAATGTACTATGCGCAACGAAAGACCTGGCGGGTTGCGCGGAGCAGGGTTTCATCGATGTCTTACGGCTCATGCCGGCGCGCCTTCGTTAACGACGACGCCAGCATTGCCTTGTCATTGATCTCCAGCTTTTGATACACGCGTGCCAGTTGCGCACGCACGGTGTTGGGGGAAATCCCGAGCATCGCCGCGATCTCCTTGCTGCTGTGGCCGGTGGAAAAATATTCGGCCACTTGCGCTTCACGCGGACTCAGGCGGCTGCCCGCCTTTTGCGCGCGCGCTTCGCACAACACATAGTCGCCGCGACGGGAGAAACGGATCTCCAGTGCGCGGCCGACAAATGCTTTGCCGGATTGCATGGCAGGCACGGCCGCCGCCGGCAGATGAGTTGCCGACAGGTCGCGCCATTCGGTTCGCATCAGTTTCAGGAACGCCGGATCGGCAATTTCAAATGCACCGGAATGGCTGACAAGCGCGAGCGCGCGTCGCCCATCCGGCAACGCGTGCAGGTCGAGCGTGCGCGCGCGGTTCAGTTCCAGTGCGCACAGGACATGGTTCCATGCGGCAGACAGGCGTCTGGATTCATACGCATCGAAACCTTTCCTGGTGCCGCGATACAGGACGATCCAGCGCAAGCGGCTGCGATCGCTTGTTTCTTCGCCGAGCAGCAGCAGGTGGCGCAGGTCGTGGTTGCTGGAAAACTTTGCCACCGGCCGATTTTCCTTGCCGGTATACACGGACTGGGTATCGACGTTCATGATGGCGCCGGGCGTCTGCATGAATCTTTGCGTGGTGGGGTCGGTGTGCGAGACTTGCTCGTAATCCTGCAGGATCGCCGGATCGCGGTTGTAGATGGCGGAGCTGCCGATCTTCAGTGCTTTCGCGCCCGATTCGCCAAAGCCGAATACGGCGCCGTCGAAGGCAATCCAGTCGCGCAACTGGGTGACCACGCGTTCCGGAAATTCTTCAACCGATGCCGCGCTGGCGAGGTGGTACAGGCGCGATAGTTCACCGACAAATGCTTCCATGCGTGCCCTCCACGTGAGGAAAAGCGTGGAAAATTCTATCGCAAAGAATCAGGATAGGCATAGTTCGTCGAGCGCGCCGAGTTGTTGAACACCTTGCAGGCCGCCCCGGCGCGAGACGCGCCTGCTCTTCGCCAGTCACAAACCGTCCTCAGGACGTTTTGTGTCCGGGCTCAGCCCACTGCGGACCCGCACGGTGGGTGGTGTGGGGGGGCGACGGTTAGAAGCCGTTGCCTACCCGATTAGCAGTCTGCTTACGATCACTTCGTGGCCGCACAGACAAGGCATTCACCCGGCACCTCGAACCCACCCGGCGATTCGAAGCTACGCATTGAGCCTTCTATTTCGTTCCACGCGGACTCGCGTTCTTGAGGGGACAGGTGAGCCATCATGGCATTGAATCCACCGAAGGCTTCTCGGGCAACCCGCACGTACTCGGCAGCGCTGGCTGCCCCATGGGGCACCGCCACGGAGCGAACCTCGGGGTTGGCAAAACCGGCTTGACGGAAGATGTCTTCGAGTACCCCGGGACCGCCAAGGCTAAACGGTCCGGGTTGCCCCGGAACGGGAGGCGGGAGTTGCGCGCGCCGCCGGATGATGGAAGCGGGCATGGCTCCCCAATTGTTTCGATCGGGCGTGGAAAAGACAGCGACGGCGACTCGACCGCCCGGTTTCAGGGCACGGCGCCACTCGCGTAGCGCTGTCACAGGGTGCGGCATGTACATCAGACCCAGCCGACACAGCACCGCATCAAAGGAAGCGTCAGGGATATCTAGTTTCTCGCCGTCCATGGCGCGGGTCTCGATCTGTTTGAGTCCCCGTTCACGGGCGACCTGGAGCGCAAGCTCAATGATCCCTTCCGAGATGTCGGTCGCCAGCACGTAACCGCCAGGGCCAACTCGTTCGGCGGCACTGACCGCCGGCTCTCCCGCGCCTGCGGCAATGTCCAGAATGCGCTGACTTGGCTGAATCCGGGCCAGGTCGAGCATCTGGCGGGTAGCTTCGCCATACCAGCGATCCAGAGTGGGATTCCAGCGGCGCCATGCCGCGCCGTCCTTGTTCCATTGCTCTCGCTGCGCATTTTTGTACTTTGCTGCGTCGAATAAGGGTTGCTGTTCGGCCACGCAATTTCTCCTCTCAGTTAGACGTTGATGTTGCTTCGCGGTGCGGGACTCGGACTGCTAACGTCGAAGCTACGCGGCGGCGCGTTTGCGCGGCGTCCGGCTTGAGCGACCTGTTAAACCCTGCGTCTCCTGCGCAAAGGCCAACATGCTTGCCAACGCCTTGTTGACGGCCTCAGAGGTTGGAAATGCCTTTTGAATTTCGGGTTGCAACACCACGACATTGCTACCCTGCATAAAGTGCTTCAGGTACTTGCCTCTGACACCCTTGCCAAGTTCATCGCGCTTCAATTCAGGGATCTCTTGATCAGCCATTTTCATAGATGCCTTTTTCATATCGTGTCGCCTTTCTTGCGCTAATGATTCGAATGCCGTTGCGACGTTCCGTGTGGACTACCACCAAAAGCCGCGTCTTGTTTGAGATTCCGTAAGTTCGACTTCGATCTTCGAATTCGCTGTGATCAGTGTCTGAAAATGTCAGTGCCCGTGCATCACCAAAAACGCTGACCGCCTCGTCGAACGATACACCGTGTTTCAGCAAATTGCTCGCAGCCTTTTGATCATCCCATTCGAACTTGAACATGCTAAATACCAAAGAGGTCAACGTAGAGTTAAGCTGACTGCGCGGCTTTTCGCGCAGTCAGCTTGAACGCCGGGTTAGGTGTTTTCTAAGCTGCATTTCTGGTGATGAAGTTCATTACCCCTGAAATCATAATTGCCACTTGCTCCTTTTGGTACTCACCATAATGTCCATGTGCCGCCTTGTTGCGTAAATCAAGCCATGCAGTTACGTTCTTCTGGTCCAGCAACGAGTACACGTTTGCTTTTACTAGTTCTGAATTTAACGAATCAGCTTTCTTGGGGCTGCTTTTCCCGGATGTTGTAGCTGTAGTAGCAACCCCATGCTTAAGGCACAGTTGGCGAAGATGTGACTCTAAAGTGCTGCCACATACCACTGCTGCGGCATCTTTGTAACCACCATCAAGCAAGTGTGTTGCCATCTCTAGAAAATCGGAAAACAAATCTCCGTGAATCAACTCTTCAACTGTTTTTAAGTAGCCCGCCCTCAGGTCAATGCTCAATGATTCTGCGACGCCCGCCAATAGAGCAAGCCTGTTGCCATCAAATAGATTTTTGCGGGCAAGTATGTCTTCCACTTGCTTTACGTACGCTGATTCCTTTGGGGCCGATCTTTCAATCGCCGCTCTTGTAAGCGTGATTTGTCGATGAACATCGTTTTCTGGCAAGTCTGACAGATCGTCATATTTCGATCCAGCTCGCAAGGCTCTATATTGTTGTGCAAGTTCATCCAGCCGAATAGCAAACTTTTCTTCGATATTCACGAGACCTCCTATATGTGAACCGGCCTACACCTAACGTTGGCGGTCACCGGTGAGCCGAAGGCGAGTACGGTGGACCAACCAGTTAGCCCGCTGCGCCAGAAACCAGCGGAAATGCAGCTGGGTTCCGTATGGACTGCACCGATAAATCGACGTCCAACCCCGGCCAATAGAGATGGTCGGGGGTAGGCCACTGAACGTCTGATAGCTGTTCAATCGTCCCCTTTCGAAACCAGGGGAATTGATCAAAGGGCACGAGCAGTTCCTCGTCGGCAAGCAGAAGCCAAAAGCCGTGCTTCGAAATATGGGTAACTTCAGCCGCCAAAGTGGTGATTCCAGGCATCTTGGATCTCCTTCAAATGTGCATCCACAACTGCTTGCGCTTGCCGAATTTGCGTAGCAGAAAGACCCGTATGGTTGGCTAAAGCCACCTGGGGTGTAAGCCAAAATTTCGCTTCGCCGTCAGCGTGTGCAACATGCACATGAATGCGCGTCTCCTCCCGTGAAAAAAAGAAAAGACGAAATTGGCCGTCACGAACAATGGTAGGTGCCATGTCGTTACTGTAACCAAATTATTCTTCAGCGATCTAACGTAAAGTTGAGGGGCGCCGCGCTTTTGCGGCGTCCCGCTCGAACGACAGGTTGGGCTGATTACTTGCTGACATTCTCAATGCGCTTGATTTCAATTAAGACCGGCGTGTGATGATGTCCAGTATGCGCATGGTACAGCGTGCCCAGAACCAGAATTTGTTTTCCCTCGTAGTCTTTCAGATTCTCTTTGCCAAGAGGGACAAGCGTTACCTCGCGCTGGTTTTGTTCTGCTTCTTCGTAATCCTTAGGATTTGCCTCAACACAAACAGGCTTTTCCAAAAGCAAGATTGCTTGAGTTTCACGGGAATCAGTATCTGGATTTTCACCGAAATTAGGAGGCCCAAAGAATGTTTGCAGCTTGACCTTTCCGCTCAGAGTGACGGGACTACCGCCGTAATGGAGGCATGATGCTGCGACCGCAGGCAGGGAGGTTGCAAGAAAGACCGCTATCACTAGAAAGCGAAGAGTCATGGTAGTGCCCAACGTGATGTAGCTCGTCGGATATTCTGGCAACACCAGTTTATCCGCCCGGATAAGACGGCGCGAGCAGTCGCGCGACGCCTGTCCAGGGACCCGCTTGACACTCGGTCTGCAGAACCAGATACTGTATATTTATAATGGGTATCCACTTAGCTCCAGCACGCTCTGTGTGCTGGATGGATATCCAGCTTACGGCATTCTATCGAATGCTCTGAAATGTTCAAGCTTTTGGTTTGGTTTTGCGCTTGGTACGACTGGTCACCACCTGCGCATACGTGACGGGTTGTGTGACCACGGCTTGCTGCAATAGCCTGTAGAACAGCATTCCGCGCGAATTCGATGTGCGCCGATTGAAGCGAAACACGAACTCATCCAAGTAGGCATCCAAATGTTCGGGTTGAACCGAGCCGTGGTGCGTGCCCAGAATCCAGCGCTGCACAAGCGCTGCTATCCGATGCACTCCGGCCATGGACACATGGGCTGGTACGTCTGAGCCGAGCATGACAGTGCGTTGATGGGGGTAGCCCAATTCCTCCAGCTTAAGATAAGCGGCCGAGCCATCTGTATGAACCTGGGCACCGGACTCGACCACCTCCTGCACGAACGGAATAACGCAGGCGGCTGAGTCATTGGCGATGCGGCGCAGACGGATTCGCCCAAACCCTTTGGGCTGCAGCGTCTCCACGGCTATGACTATCTGAATCTTCGTCGTCTTGCCCTTGCGCCCCACAGGTGAGATGGGGGCCTGGCGGTCAGCGATGGCCAGATAGGTTTCGTCAACTTCGACCTGGCCTTTAAGTTGCTCGCGGCCCGGGCGGACCATCGCACGACGAAACCGGTGCAGCATGGTCCAGGCTGTTTGGTAGCTACCTAATCCCAGCACGCGCTGTAGTCCCAAAGCGCTCACGCCCTGCTTCTGATTGGTCAGATACCACGCCGCAGCCAGCCATACGCGCAAGGGCGTGCGGGTCTTGTCAAAGATGGTTCCCGAGGTCACCGTGCTTTGTCGTTTGCAATCGCGACACATCAGCCGGGTGCGGCTGGCGCGGTAGGCCTCAGCGACACTGCCGCAGCTCGGACAGGCAAATCCGTTGGTCCACCGTAGCTTCTCCAGGTAGGCTAGGCAAGCTTCCTCGGTTGCAAACCAATCGAGAAAATCGTTCCAGTTCTGGGGATAGTCCTTGCCGGGAATTGGCGCTACTATATGGGTTTCCATCCAGCTATTTTACATCGACTGGAGCTAAGTGGATACCCCTTATATTTATACATATTTTCTCCCCCCATGAACGCCGTCACCTATCTTCCTCAATCCAAGCGTCTGCTGGAGCAGGTACGCGAGGTTTTGCGTTACAGGCACTATAGCCTCAAAACCGAGCAGGCTTACCTCTACTGGGTGCGCTTCTTTGTACGTTGGCAGGGCCGCGACGGTCAGATGCGACACCCGCGCGACATGGGCGCGGCGGAGGTGACGCAATTCCTGACCATGCTTGCCAATGAACGCCGGGTGTCGGTGTCGACGCACAATCAGGCGCTCAGTGCATTGCTGTTTTTGTACCGGGATGTTCTCGGGCTTGATTTGCCATGGCTGGCCGAGGTGCAACGCCCGACCCGACCGCGTCGGATTCCGTCAGTGTTGACGAAACCCGAAGTTGCCGCTTTGCTCGGCGCGATGGATGGCGAGATGGCCTTGCTGGCCAAGCTCTTGTACGGCACGGGCATGCGTTTGATGGAGGGCTTGCGCTTGCGCGTGAAAGACGTGGATTTTGATCGCCAAGTGTTGATTGTGCGGGAGGCCAAAGGCGGTAAAGACCGGGTAGTGATGCTGCCACGCTCTTTGCATGAGGCTCTCAAGGCGCAAGTGGTCAGAGCGCGAGCAAGCTGGACCCATGACCGGCAAGTGGAAGTTGCTGGTGTGGAGGTACCTGATTCCTTGGCGGTCAAATACCCCGACTTGGGGCGACGCTGGGGCTGGTTTTGGGTGTTTCCGGCCCCCAAACTTTCGGTTGACCCACGTTCGCGAATTGAGCGCAGGCACCACCTCTACGAAGAGCGATTGCAGCGCGCCATTAAACTGGCCAGCGCCGCGGCGCAGATTGTCAAACCGGTGTCAGTTCACACCTTGCGCCATTCCTTTGCGACCCATTTGCTGCAGGCAGGGACCGACATCCGCACGGTGCAGGAGCTGCTGGGTCACAGCGACGTCAGCACCACCATGATTTACACCCACGTGCTGAAAGTGGCGGCGGGTGGCACGGCGAGTCCGCTGGACGCGCTGACCGCCCTGGCATGAGTGAATGGGTCATTCCCCTGCACGCCATCAAGGGCCGGGGTGCCGCCACGCGGCTGGCGCATCGCTTTGAATCGGTGGCGCGCGACGCGTTTGATGATGGCTGGGGCACGTTGCAAGAGGCCACGCCGCAGGGGCCGGCAGGCCTGCTCACCGAGGTCCGGTTTGAAGACGCCAAAAGCGCCATCACGCGCAACCGCTCGCCCGACATTCACTTCGACTATGGTCTCAATCCGTACCGGGGTTGCGAGCATGGCTGCGTGTACTGCTACGCGCGGCCGACGCACAGCTACCTGAATCTTTCGCCCGGGCTGGACTTCGAAACCAAAATCATCGCCAAGCGCAATCTGGCCGCCGTGCTGGCGCGCGAGTTGGCGGCGCGCAGTTATGTGCCGCAGCAAATCATCATCGGCTCGGCCACCGATGCCTACCAGCCGCTGGAGCGCAGGCTGCGCATCACGCGCGGCGTGCTGGAGCTGCTGCAGCGCTGCCATCACCCTTTTGCGCTGGTGACCAAGGGCAGCGGCGTGGAGCGCGATCTGGACCTGCTGGGGCCGATGGCGGCACGCCGTCTGGCCGCCGTTTACGTCACCATCACCACGCTCGATGGCGAGCTGGCGCGCAAGCTGGAGCCGCGCGCTGCCGCGCCGCAGCGGCGCCTGCGCGTCATCCGCACGCTGGCGGCGGCGGGCGTGCCGGTGGGCGTCAGCGTGGCACCGCAAATCCCGTTCCTCAATGACGACATGGAGCAGGTGTTGACAGCCGCCTTTGAGGCCGGCGCGCGCAGCGCTTTCTACAGCGTGCTGCGCCTGCCGTGGGAGCTGAGTACGCTGTTTCAGCAGTGGCTGGCCTTGCACTACCCGCAGCGTGCCGCCCGTGTGATGGCGCGTCTGCGGGAGATGCGTGGTGGCCAGGACTACGACAGCAACTTTGCCACGCGCATGCCGGGCCACGGGCCGTGGGCCGATCTGATGCGGCAACGTTTCGAGAAAACCTGCGCCCGGCTGGGCCTGAACCGGGAGCGCCTGGAACTCGACGTGAGCCAGTTCCGGCGCTCGCTTTTGTCCGGTCAGGCGAGCCTGTTTTAAGCAGCGCTTATCTGAAGCGGCGGACCATGAAAATGGCCAGCCACAGCAGCGCCGTCAGCTCGTACACGGCACTTAGGACATGCTTCACGCTGGTGAAGAATGAGGCCAGCGCAACCTGCCGGGCCGAGATGTCGGGAAACTGCAAGAGCAGGGTGGTGATCTGGGCGTTCTCGCACAAGTCCCAGGCGCCGGCAAAAACCGGGACGAAGGCCAGCAGCCACAGGCGCTCGCTGGGCCGAAAGCGGTACAGCAGGCCGGCAAAAAACGTCACGTACAGGATCGGAAACAAGGTGTCCACGGTCGGGCTGGCCAGGGCATAGACGGCGCGGCCGTGCGGCCCGTATTGCAGCATCGCAGCCTGCACCTCGGCCAGGTTGTAAGACAGCTTCACATCCAGCAACTCGCCGCCCACCGGCAGCATCGGAAAGACCAGCAAGGCCATCAGCAGGACGCCGATGAAGCTGACGATCAGCGGCTTGGTGCCGGCGGCAAACTCGAAGAACTTGCGCCAGCCCGGTGCGCTGGCGTCGGCGCTTGGCAGCGGTTCAGACATGTTGGATCACTCTCCTCAAGTGGGCCAGGTGGAGCCATGCTCCGGCACCATGGCACGCCAGCCCAGCTCGTGCTTGATGCGCTTGCGCAGCTCGTCTGCCGCACTCAATTCGCCGTGCACCACGTAGACCTGGTTGGGCGCTTGCGGCATGCCGCGCAGCCAGGCCAGAATCTGCTTGGCGTCGGCATGGGCGGAGGCCGATTGCAGTTGCACCACTTCGGCTTTGACATCCACATCGTGCCCATGAATGCGCACCGATTTGGCGCCACTGACCAGCGTGGCGCCGCGGGTGCCGGGCGCCTGGAAGCCGGTCAGGATGATCATGTTGCGGTGGTCGCCGGCGTAGAGGGCCAGGTGGTGCAAAACGCGCCCGCCGGTGGCCATGCCGCTGGCCGACAGAATCACCATCGGTCCGTGCCGGCTGGCCAGGGCACGGGACTCATCGGTGCTGCTGACCATGGTGGCGGCGCGCGTCAGGGCATGCGCATCCTTGCTGTCCAGGCGATGTTCACCCTGATGCTGTTCAAACAAATGGGTGGTGCTCACGGCCATCGGGCTGTCCAGAAACACCGGCAGCGAGGTCGGCAGCTCGCCGCGCAGCTTGAGTTGGTGAATGGCGTGCAGCAGGGCTTGCGCGCGGCCCACGGCAAACACCGGTACCACCGCCACGCCACCGCGTTTGGCCAGTCTTTGCAAGACCGGCGCCAACTCGGCCATCACGTCTTCCTGCGGGTGTTCACGGTCGCCGTAGGTGGACTCGATCAATACCGTGTCGGCCGCCGGTGCCTGGGCCGGGGGATTCATGATGAGGTCATCGGTGCGACCCAGATCGCCCGAGAACAGGATGCGCCGACCTGCCACCTCAAGCAGCACGCTGGAGGCTCCCAGAATGTGTCCGGCCGTGGAGAAGGTGGCGCGCCAGCCGGGGAAGGGGGCAAAAGTCTGTCCGAAGTCGATCACCTTCAACAGGGGCAGACAATCGAGTGCGTCCTGCCGGGTGTACAGCGGCAGTGCCGGCGCGTGTTTGGAAAAACCATGGCGGTTCGCAAAGGCCGCATCTTCCTCCTGGATGTGACCGCTGTCGGGCAGCAGGATGCGGCACAGGTCGCGCGTGCCGCTGGTGGCGTAGACATGACCCGAGAAACCCTGTTTGGCCAACAGCGGCAGGTAGCCGCTGTGGTCCAGATGGGCATGGGTCAGCAGGACGGCATCAATCTGGTTCGGCGCTATCGGCAAGCGGGTCCAGTTGCGCAGGCGCAGCGGTTTGTAGCCCTGGAACAGGCCGCAGTCCACCAGCAGGCATTCACCGCCGTGGCGTACCATGTATTTGGAGCCGGTGACAGTACCGGCGCCGCCCAGAAATGTAATGTTGACGCTCATGTTGATAGCCTCTCACTTGCTTGCCGCCAGGATGCCACTATGCACAAAAAAAAGCCGCGAAGTCATTTTTATCCTTCGCGGCATTCATTGGACGTCACTTTTGCTGACGAAGCGTGATTCTCGTCAACTGAAGAAACTTTTCAAGCGGTCGGTCCAGCTGTCTCCGCTGGGCGAATGTTTGCTGCCGCCTTTTTTCAGCGACTCGTCGAGTTCCTTGAGCAGTTTGCGCTGGTGCTCCGTGAGCTTCACCGGTGTTTCCACCGTGATGTGGCAGTACAGGTCGCCCGGGTAGCTGGCGCGCACGCCCTTGATGCCCTTGCCGCGCAAGCGGAATTGCTTGCCGGTCTGGGTGCCCTCGGGGATGTCGATGGCGGCCTTGCCGGCCAGCGTCGGCACGTCGATTTCGCCACCCAGGGCGGCGGTGACCAGACTGATCGGCACCGAGCAGTGGATGTCGTCGCCATCACGCTCGAAAATGTCGTGCTTCTTGAGGCGAATTTCGATGTACAGATCGCCCGGCGGGCCGCCGTTGGTGCCGGGCTCGCCGTTGCCGGCGCTGCGGATGCGCATGCCGCCGTCAACGCCGCCGGGAATTTTGACTTCCAGCGTTTTCTGTTTCTTGATCTTGCCCTGGCCGTGGCAGGCGGTGCAGGGCTCCGGGATGACCTTGCCGGCGCCGCGGCAGGTCGGGCAGGTTTGCTGCACGCTGAAAAATCCCTGGCGCATCTGCACCGCGCCGGAGCCGCCGCAGGTGCCGCAGGTCTTGGCCTGGGTGCCGGGCTTGGCACCGCTGCCGTGGCACGGCTCGCAGGTCTCCCAGCTGGGAATGCGGATCTGGGCATCCTTGCCGCGGGCCGCTTCTTCCAGCGTGATTTCCATGGCATAGCTCAGGTCGTTGCCGCGAAACACCTGGCGCCCGCCGCCGGAGCGGCCGCGTTGCTGGCCGAACATGTCGCCAAAAATATCGCCAAAGGCTTCGGCAAAGCCGCCATAGCCTTCAGCGCCGGGACCGCCCCGCATATTCGGGTCAACGCCGGCGTGGCCGTGCTGGTCATAGGCGGCCCGCTTTTGCGGGTCCGACAGCATTTCGTAGGCTTCCTTGGACTCCTTGAATTTTTCCTCCGCTACCTTGGAGGAATCACCCTGGTTGCGGTCCGGGTGATGCTTCATCGCGTGCTTGCGATAGGCCTTTTTTATTTCTTCATCGGAAGCGTTCTTGGGAACGCCCAGGACTTCGTAGTAGTCTCTTTTAGCCATGGTCTTTCAGTGCTTGGGTTCAATACAAACGCCGCGTTGAACATCCGGGGTGTTCAACGCGGCGCCGGCTAACGGTTTTCGGCGTTAGTCGGTTAGGGTTTCTTGACTTCCTTCACCTCGGCGTCGACCACGTTGTCGTCCGCGGCATGGGCCGAAGCGCCTGGTCCGCCAGCCGCACCGGCATCGCCGCCGCCCGTGGCGGCCGCTTCAGCCGCCTGCTTGGCTTGCATGTCGGCGTACATTTTCTCGCCCAGCTTCTGGCTGACGGTCATCAGGGCCGCGCTCTTTTCGTCGATCGCCGTTTTGTCGTCGCCCTTCAGAGCGTCTTCAACAGCCTTGATGGCGGCTTCGATCTTTTCCTTTTCGCCGGCCTCGAGCTTGTCGCCGTATTCGGTCAGGCTCTTCTTCACGCTGTGCACATTGGCCTCAGCCTGGTTTTTGGCTTGCACCAGCTCCAGCTTCTTCTTGTCGTCGGCGGCGTTGAGTTCGGCGTCTTTCACCATTTGCTGAATTTCGGCTTCGCTCAGGCCGGAATTGGCTTTGATGGTGATCTTGTTCTCTTTGCCGGTGCCCTTGTCCTTGGCGCCCACGTGCAGGATGCCGTTGGCGTCGATGTCGAACGAGACTTCAATTTGCGGTGTGCCGCGAGCGGCCGGCGGAATGCCTTCCAGGTTGAACTCGCCCAGCATTTTGTTGCCGGCGGCGATTTCGCGTTCACCCTGAAATACCTTGATGGTGACGGCCGGCTGGTTGTCGTCGGCGGTCGAGAAGGTCTGCGCGAACTTGGTCGGAATGGTGGTGTTCTTGGTGATCATCTTGGTCATGACACCGCCCAGCGTTTCAATGCCCAGGCTCAAAGGCGTGACGTCCAGCAGCAGCACGTCCTTGCGGTCGCCGGACAGCACCTGGCCCTGGATGGCGGCGCCGACGGCGACGGCTTCGTCCGGATTCACATCCTTGCGCGGTTCCCGGCCGAACAATTCCTTGACCTTTTCCTGCACCTTGGGCATGCGCGTCATGCCGCCGACCAGAATCACGTCGTTGATATCGGCCACGCTGACGCCGGCATCCTTGATGGCGGTGCGGCACGGCGCGATGGTGCGCTCGATCAACTCTTCCACCAGGGCCTCCAGCTTGGCGCGGGTCAGTTTGATGCTCAGGTGCTTGGGACCGGAGGCATCGGCCGTCACGTAAGGCAGGTTGATGTCGGTTTGCGCACTGCTGGAGAGCTCGATCTTGGCTTTCTCGGCGGCTTCCTTCAGGCGCTGCAGGGCCAGCACGTCCTTGCCCAGGTCAACGCCTTGCTCTTTCTTGAACTCGGCAATGATGAAGTCGATGATGCGCTGGTCGAAGTCCTCGCCACCGAGGAAAGTGTCGCCGTTGGTGGAGAGCACTTCAAACTGCTTTTCGCCGTCGACGTCGGCGATTTCGATGATGGAGACGTCAAACGTGCCGCCACCCAAGTCATAAACGGCAATTTTGCGGTCGCCCTTTTCGTTTTTGTCCAGACCGAAGGCCAGCGCCGCGGCGGTCGGCTCGTTGATGATGCGCTTGACGTCCAGGCCGGCGATGCGGCCGGCGTCCTTGGTGGCTTGGCGCTGAGCGTCGTTGAAGTAAGCCGGCACCGTGATGACGGCCTCGGTGACCGCCTCGCCCAGATAGTCTTCAGCGGTCTTCTTCATCTTGCGCAGGATGTCGGCGCTGACCTGTTGAGCCGAAATCTGCTTGCCGCGCACTTCGACCCAGGCGTCGCCATTGTCGGCGGCGACAATTTTGTAAGGCATCAGGTCGATGTCTTTCTGGACTTCCTTCTCGACGAACTTGCGCCCGATCAGGCGCTTCACCGCGTACAGCGTATTTTTGGGGTTGGTCACCGCCTGGCGTTTGGCCGACGCGCCGACCAGCACTTCGCCGTCTTCCTGATAGGCAACGACGGACGGCGTGGTGCGCGCGCCTTCGGCGTTTTCGATAACCTTGGGCGTGTTGCCTTCCATGATGGAGACGCAACTGTTGGTGGTGCCCAGATCAATACCAATGATTCTTCCCATGATTCTTCCTTATGCGGTCTGCGGTTTGTCCCGCAGGGGTTTCAAAATTGAACTATTTTTAACTTGTGGATAACTTGAAATTTTTCAAGTCGAAAAATGAGGACTATTTTGCGGCGGCCACCGTGACCAGCGCCGGCCGCAGCACGCGCTCGGCGATCGAGTAGCCTTTTTGCAGCACCGTCACCACCGTGTTGGCCTCCAAGTCCGAAGGCACGACGCTGATCGCCTGCTGCTGATGAGGGTCGAATTTGCTGCCAGCCGCCGGGTTGATGACAATGACCTTGTTGCGTTCCAGCGCCGCCAGCAACTGACGCAGCGTGGCCTGGGCTCCTTCGCGGATCTGCTCGGCGGTCGCGTCCTTGAGCAGCAGGCCGGCCTCCAGGCTGTCGACCACCGGCAACAGGCTGTCGGCGAAGCCCTCCACCGCAAACTTGCGGGCCTTGGCTATTTCCTCCTCGGCGCGGCGCCGGGCATTGTCCGCCTCGGCCTTGGCGCGCAGGTACTGGTCCGCCAGATCGGCACTTTTGGCCTGCAGGTCTGCCAGATCAGCCTGCATGTCTGCCAAGTCGGCCTGCCCGCGTGACAGGGCATTTGATTCGTCCGCAAATTGAGCAGCAATCGCCTCTTCGGCGCTTTGTTTGCCGGCTGGCGCGGGGTAAATTTGGTTTGGATTGTTTTCAGACATGCTATTGAGCCAATAATTTTACGATGACGCCCCTGAAATGGGGGCGGGCACGGGCAATTCAAGAGCCGCCGACAGGCGCGCCTGAACGCGTCCGCGGGCGACTTGCCAGGCCGCCGGCAAGACCGCGTTCAGTCCGAGACGCCCAGCAGTTCGACGTCGAATTTCAAGGTGGCGTTGGGCGGGATCACACCGCCGGCGCCGCGTGCGCCGTAGCCCAGCGCTGGCGGGATGATGAGGGTGCGGGCACCACCGACCAGCATGCCGGCGACGCCTTCGTCCCAACCGCGAATCACCATGCCGGCGCCAAGCGAAAAGACGAACGGGTCGTTGCGGTCTTTGCTGGAGTCGAATTTGGCGCCCTGCAGGCCGTCGTTGTAGAGCCAGCCGGTGTAGTGAACGGTGACGCTCTGGCCCTTGCTGGCCGGCGCGCCGGTGCCGACCACGCTATCTTCATATTGCAGGCCGGAGGGGGTGGTAATCATGTTTCAATCCTTATATGCTATTAAATAGATAGCTTTGTTAAGCTTAAGTCGTTTTCTTGGCCTGACTGGCGGCCCATTTCAGCGCGAATTGCGGCAGCTCGTGCAAGCGCTTGAGCAGATCCGCGCCGGTCACCGTTACCACGTAGCCGTCCTTGCCATGACTGACCAGACCCGCCGTGCGCAATTCCTTGATTCGGGTGTTGAGCGTGTTGGGCGTGATACGGCCAACGCTGTCCTGCAACAGCCGGAAGGTCTGGGCGTGACCATCCTTCAGCGCCCACAGCACCTGGATCGCGTATCGGGACTCCAGCAATTCCAGCAATTGACAGATGGCCGCCTTTTCTTTTGCGCTCATATAAACAGCTCTCCTCAATGCACTAGGGCCTGTTCACACTATTTTTTCTCGCAAAAATAGTGTGAACAGGCCCTGATTGCCAGCCAGGGTGATTCAATTCGTGCACGGGGTCACAGTCTGCATGGGCCTCAGGCGTCCCTATTTTCCGGCGCGAGCGGAAACTATAACGCAGATTTTTGCTTGCTACTGGTTTCATAGCTGACAGTTGTCATCTATTTCTTTTGCGGCTTCCCAGGGCCGCCGGCCGAGAGGCCCTCCAGGCGTCTAGAGCTGATCCAGGCCGAACATTTTTTGCAGCTTGCGGTCCAGCATCCGGGTCGGCAGCCAACGCTTGAGCAAGGGCAGCCGGGTGCTTTGGGCACCGCTGCGGCAGATGGCAGGCGGATCGGCACGCAGCAAATGGTCGACCACTTCCCGTGCGAACTCGTCGACCGGTGTGGCGCCACGTTGTGACAGCTTGGCGCGACCCAGAACAAAACGCGAAATCGGCGTGTAGAGCGAGCCTGGCGGCAGCGTCACGTGGGTCGCACCGGTGTCGCCAAAGCTGGACACGATGCCGCCGGGCTGAATGGTGACGACGCGCACACCGAGCGGCGCCAGTTCCATCCGCATGGCGTCCGACAGCGCGTGCAGGGCCGCCTTGCTGGCGCAATAGACGCCCGCAAACGGGGTCGTGGCGATGCCTGAAATGCTGCCCATGTTGGCAATGCAGGCGGCCTTGCTGCGGCGCAGCAGCGACAGGGCGGCGCGGGACAGCGCCACCGGGGCAAAGACATTGGTTTCAAACTGGCGCCGCAAGTCCTGCGGCTGGGCGTCCATGACGGCACCGAACTGGCCGTAGCCGGCGTTATTGATCAGCAGGTCGAGCTGCTCGGTCTCACTTTGCACGGCGGCCAGGGCGATGGCGATGCTGGCATCATCGTTGACGTCCAGCGCCAGCGTGCGCAGACCCTGGGCCGCCAGCGCCGACAGCGATTCGATGCGCCGTGCGCTGGCAAATACGCGGTGTCCACGTTTGTGAAATTCTTGCGCCAGGGCGGCGCCTATGCCGCTGGAGCAACCGGTGATGAGAATGGTTTTGCGGGTTGTCACTTTTCAAGTCTCCTGATCTTTCTTGCTCCTGCCACGGTCGATCTCAACGCTCCTTCAGAATCCGGCTCTCGCGCCATGGTGCCCGGTAAACCTGGCGCGGCACCAGCGCGGCAGGCACGGCGGTTTTGGCCTGCGCCAGGGGGCCGGCCGGGCAAGCGCCTGAGGTCTGATAAGCCAGGGCCGTGCTGAGCAGTCGCTCGTTGCTGTCGCCAAACTGGTGCGCCAGGTCGTCGGCGGCGGCGCAGGTCGGGGAGAAGCCATTGACGTAACCCCCTTGATTGACGGCATTCACACCATCGAATTGAATCGCAAAGTAAGCGGTGCCGCAATTGTTCTTCTGGTTGAAGCCGTAGGGCTTGCCGCAGCTGGTGCCGCCGATCGTGATGACGTTCAGAAACGGATTCAGACCGTTGATGACGGACTCGCTGGCCGAGCAGGTACCTGGCCCGGTCAGCACGAATACCCGCTTCAGCCCCAGCGTCGGCAAGGGCTTGTCGCCGGTGTCGGTGTCGAAGAATGGCACCGTGCTGGCCGGATTGTTGGTCTTCTCGGGATGCTTGTCGTTAAAGCGCAGACGCTCGAACACCTGGCCTCGGGTTGCGGCGCCACCAATCATGTAGCCCAGCTCGCTGGCGATGTACAGGTAGCCGCCGCCGTTGTAGCGCAGGTCCAGCACCAGATCGTCGATGCCGGCCGCGGCAAATTGCGATATGGCGTCGGACAACGGCGCCTCGGCATTGGCGGTCTGGTCGTTAAACACCATGTAACCCACTTTTTTGCCGCCGGAGAGTGAATACACCTGGTTTTTCAGCACCGGTGTGCCGCTGACCAGGGCCGCCGTCAGCGTCACATTGCGCGTATTGCTGGTGCCGGGGTCCCATCACGTCGAAGTTGTTGCTGTCGCCGACCCCGGGCGGATAGAGCGCCGCGTGAAATGCAGCGCGGCCGAGCTGTCCTTCCGGCTGGCCGTTGATGTTGACGATCCGTGAACCCCGGTCAATACCGGCCAGACGGGCCGGCGAGTTGGGTTCGGAGTAAGCCACACGCAAGCTGCCATCACTCGCCCGGACAAAGGTGGCTCCGTAGCCGATGACCTGCCCGGATTGAAAATAGGCATCGACCACGGTCTGCGCCTCGGCAAAACTGAAACGGTCTTTGGTCTTGACCAGCAGTGCGTCGAAATAGTTGATCGGAGTGGCATAGTTCGCCGCGTTCACGTCGACGATGTCACGGTACCAAAGGTATACGTCGTCCAGATAGGCGCGCACCCAGGTTTTTTCGTCAGTCGGCGTGCAAACACTGTTTGCCGGGTAGGCCACGGGCGCGCCAGCGGAGCTGTTCCCGCCGCCGCCGCAGCCGGCCAGGGCCCATGCGGCAAGACCGCACAGAAGCCATTTTTTTGTCATTCCCGCCTCCGCTTCTTTTATTCAATGAACATTATCACGGACGAATTGACAGCGCCGGGGACCGGTTCATGAGCCTAGTGCAAACTGGCGGCCATCGGGTCGGGTTCAATGTGCCGGCTGCTCTGCCACAATTTGCCTGCCGCCCAGCGCCAACAGGCGCGGAAAATTCATGAACTACCCGGAACTGCAAAACCGTCGCCGTCTGCTCCAGCTTCTGGGCGTCAGTGCCACGACCTGGTGCTTGCCGCGCGGCGCCTGGAGTCAGCCGCGCTTTGCCAGCAATCCTTTCACGCTGGGCGTGGCCAGCGGTTCGCCGACGCCGGATTCGGTTGTGCTGTGGACCCGCCTGACCGGCCCGGGAGTCCCGGCCAGGGTGCTGGGGCACGGCGCCCTGACGGTGCGCTGGGAAGTGGCGCACGACGACCGGTTCGCCCACATTGCGCAAAGCGGACAGTCGCTGGCCGCACCTGAGCTGGCGCATGCGGTGCATGCCGAAGTGGCGGGACTGGAGTCTGACCGCTGGTATTTTTACCGCTTCATGGTTGGCGATGCCATCAGCCCGGTGGGGCGTACCCGCACCTTCCCGCAACCCGACGCAGCGGTTGCCAGATTGCGCCTGGCTTATGCCTCATGCCAGAAATGGGAAGACGGTTATTTCACGGCGTGGCGGCATATGCGGGAGGAAAACCTTGACGCGGTGCTGTTTCTGGGCGACTACATCTATGAATACCCCGGCACCAGCAGCAAACTGCGCCATCCCACGGGGGGCTGGGTATTGACGCTGGACGACTATAGGCAGCGCTACGCGCAATACAAGGGCGACGCCGATTTGCAGGCCATGCACGCCGCCTGTCCGTGGCTGATAACCTGGGACGACCATGAGGTGCAGAACGACTATGCCGGTTTGCAGGCCGGCAACAGCGGTGTTGCCGACCCTGCTTCGGCGGGCGATTTTTTGGCCCGGCGGGCCGCAGCGTATCAGGCCTGGTACGAGCACATGCCGGTTCGCAGCGCGGTACTGACCCAGGGCTTGGCCGGCTTGTCGGCGGGTGCCGAGATGCGCATCTACCAGCGCCTGGAATATGGTCGCTTGGCATCCCTGTACCTGCTCGATGCCCGGCAATACAAAGATCCGCAGGTCTGCAACCCGGCTGATGGATTGGGCTCCAGCCGAGTGAATCCGGCCACCTGTGCCCAGTGGCATGACGCTGGGCGCAGTTTGTTGGGGCCAGCGCAAGAGCGTTGGTTGTACGCCCAATTCGCCAAAACCCGCTCGCGCGAGAGCAACTGGAATGTGCTGGGCCAGCAGACCTTGTTCGGTCAGCGCGATCTCAAGGTGGGTTCCGGACAACTGCTCTGGAACGATGGCTGGGACGGTTACCCCGCCGCCCGCAGCCGCTTGACCGATGCCCTGGGCCAGCACCTTGTGGCCAACCCGGTGCTGCTGGGCGGCGACGTGCACGAAAACTGGGTCGGTCATGTCAAGGCCGATTATGCAAACCCGCGCAGCGCCAGCGTGGGTGTCGAATTTTGTGGCACCAGCATCACCTCGCGTTCCGGTGGCAACGCCAAAACGGCCGAGCGGTTGGCCAGAAACCCGCATTTTGTGTTTGCCGAGGCCCAACGCAAAGGCTATGGCGTGGCCGAGTTCACACCGGGCCAGCTGCGCGTCAGTTTGCGCGTGCTGGAGGACGTGACCCGGCAAGACAGCAGGATTGAAACACTGGCCAGTTTCGCCGTGCCGGCCGGCAAGCCTCTGGTGGAGCAAGTCTGAGTTGTGTAGTACTTAACTACCAAACCGGCGCCTTGGGATTGGGTTTCAAACTACTAGTCAAACAGTGCGCCCAAGCCATTCACCGACTGTGGTAAATGGCTGACAATGAGCCTGAAGTACAAGACAATTGCCCGAATGACAAATTACAATTTGATCACCATGAATCGCCCTCTGCACCGCTTTATCGCCCCGGCCTGCCTGGCTTCGCTGACCCTGGTCGTCGCTCCGTTGGCGCAGGCAGACCCTGGCGCCGGCCTGGGACTGGCATCTGGCCTGAACCTGCTGTCTTTCGGAAACTTTGTTGTGCCCAGTTCCGACGTTCAAGGGCGGGTCGCGGTCGCTGGTAATGCCAGCATCAGCAGTTATTCAATCAACACGACCGACGGCTCCCAGGCCACTTATGGCGGCAGCGGTTTGACGGTTGGCGGTAATCTTGGCTTTGCCGGCGGCACAATTTGGGGCAACACCGTGGTCGGCGGCAACTTTTCCGCCGGACAAGGCACCTCTTTTATCGGGAACCTTGAGGTCGGCGGCAACTTGAATGCCAATAACAACTGGTTGTCGGCGACCTCCATCAGCTATGGCGGCAGCGTCTCGGGCTTGAACCCGTACCAAAACCCGACACCGGTTCAGGCAAGTTCGGGCAGTGTTCAACTGGGCATCGATTTTGCAGCCGAAAAGCAGAGGCTAAGCAGTCTGTCCCTGAGTTTCGACGCCTTGGCCAACAGTGGCAGTGCAGCCATGGGGAGTGGCACTTTGGCGCTCGACGCACATGGTGCCAACCTGGCGGTCTTTGACCTGAGCAGTTCCGACGTTGCCAATAACCTGCGTCTGGACAACCTCGCTGCCAACACTACCGTGATCCTCAACGTGCACGGCCAAACGATTGATTTCGGGCAGCATGGCTACCAGAACTTCACGCTGGGCAATGTCCTTTTCAATCTGCCGGAAGCCACTCAAATTACCTTTGCCAGTGGCGTCAATGCGTCCTTTCTGGCCCCCTTGGCCAATTTCAGTTCGTCCGGGGGTCTGATTAGCGGGCAGGTTGTTGTCGGCAACTGGTCTGGCTCCACACAACTCAATGACGCCGCTTTCACTGGCAACATTACCCCTGTGCCAGAGCCGCAAACCTATGCGCTGATGCTGGCCGGTTTGGCCGCAGTGGCCACTATCACCCGCCGTCGCCGCGCCATCCCCATCCGCTAGCACTCAGTGCTGGAAGAGCGTCAGCAGTCGGTCCAGACCGCCCGCGTTGATGCAGACCTGGGCCGCCTCGCGCACCGCTGGCTTGGCGTGATATGCCACAGACAAGCCGGCTTCGCCCATCATCGGCAAATCATTGGCACCGTCACCCATGGCAATCGCCTGCCGCGGCGAGATGCCCAGTCGGGTGCAGGTTTCCAGCAGCATCTTGCGCTTTTCGGCGCCGTCGCAGATGTCACCCCAAGGCTGGTTCAGCAAACGACCGGTGAGCCGGCCGTCTTCTACTTCCAGCACATTGGAGCGGGTGTAGTCGATGCCCAGGCGGTCGCGCACCCGATCGGTGAAGTGGCTGAAGCCGCCTGACACCAGCAGCACCTTGAGCCCGGCCATCTTGCAGGCCGCGACCAGTTCCGCGGCGCCCGGGTTGAGCCGCAAACGCTCCTGGTAAATTTTTTCCATGTCGACTTCGCTGACGCCCCTGAGCAAAGCCACGCGTTGGCGCAGGCTTTCCTTGTAGTCCTTGATTTCACCGCGCATGGCGGCGTCGGTGATGGCCGCCACTTCGGCCTTGCGACCCACCGCATCGGCGATTTCATCCACGCACTCGATGTTGATGAGGGTCGAGTCCATATCGAAGGCGATGAGTTTGAAGTCATTCAGACGCAATGGCGGGGTGCCGCTGCGGACGCTGAGGCCGGGGGCGATTTCGGTTACAGGGTTCATGGTCAATAGGGTGCTCAGACTGGCGTGGATTCGGTTTTGGGTTGCCCCAGGGAGCGCAATACATCGCGCACCGCTTTCGACCGGTCTTTCGGTTCGGGCAGGGCGCGTTCGATGCGCAACTTCTCGTTGCCGGCCAGTTTGATGTGCCGGTTTTTCTGGATCATCTCGATGATGCGCATGGGGTCGATCGGCGGGTTCTTTTTGAAGGTGATGGTGATGACAGAGGGTGCGGCATCGACTTTCACGACGCCATACGGCTTGGCGATGACGCGCAGGCGATGCACGTCGATCAGCGTTTGCGCCTGGGGCGGCAGTTTGCCGAAACGGTCCACAATTTCTTCCAGCAGGGCGTCGACCTGGTCGGTGTTTTTTGCCGTTGCCAGCTTCTTGTAAAAGGACAGGCGCAAATGCACATCACCGCAGTAATCGTTGGGCAGCAGGGCCGGCGCGTGCAGGTTGATGTCGGTGCTGACGTTGAGCGGGCTGAGCAAATCGGGTTCGATGCCGGCCTTCAGGCAGCGTACCGCCTCGGCCAGCATTTCGTTGTACAGCTGAAAACCGATTTCCATCATGTTGCCGCTCTGGTTTTCACCCAGCACTTCGCCGGCACCGCGGATTTCCAGATCGTGCATGGCGAGGTAAAAGCCCGAACCCAGTTCTTCCATCTGCTGAATGGCGTCGAGCCGCTGCTGGGCCTGTTTGGTCAGACCTTCCAGATCGGGCACCATCAGGTAGGCATAGGCCTGGTGATGGCTGCGGCCGACCCGGCCGCGCAACTGGTGCAGCTGGGCCAGGCCGAACTTGTCGGCCCGGCTCATGACGATGGTGTTGGCGCTGGGCACGTCGATGCCGGTCTCGATGATGGTGGAGCACAACAGCAGGTTGAAGCGCTGCGCCACAAAGTCGCGCATCACGGACTCCAGCTGGCGCTCGGGCATCTGGCCGTGGGCCACCGCGATGCGTGCTTCAGGCAGCAGCTCTTCGAGCTTGGCGCGGCGGTTCTCTATGGTCTCGACTTCGTTGTGCAGAAAGTAGACCTGGCCGCCGCGCTTGAGTTCGCGCAGTACGGCCTCGCGGATCACGCCTGCTCCTTCAGTGCGGACGAAGGTCTTGATGGCCAGCCGGCGCTGCGGCGCGGTGGCAATCACCGAGAGGTCGCGCAAGCCCTCCAGCGCCATGCCCAGCGTGCGCGGAATGGGCGTGGCCGTCAGCGTCAGCACATCGACCTCGGCGCGCAGGGCTTTCATGGCCTCTTTGTGACGCACGCCAAAACGGTGTTCCTCGTCGATGATGAGCAGACCCAGGTCCTTGAAATGGGTGTCTTTGCTGAGCAGCTTGTGGGTGCCCACCACGATGTCGATGGTCCCGTCGGCAATGCCTTTCATGGCGGCCGTAATTTCTTTGGTCGAGCGGAATCGGCTTACCTCGGCCACCTTCACCGGCCATTTGGCAAAGCGGTCCACCAGTGTCTGGTAATGCTGCTCGGCCAGCAGCGTGGTGGGCGCCAGAAAGGCCACCTGACGGCCACCGGTGATGCCGATGAAGGCGGCGCGCAAGGCGACCTCGGTCTTGCCGAAGCCGACGTCGCCGCAGATCAGCCGGTCCATCGGGCGCGGGCTGATCATGTCCTGGATCACGGCGTGGATGGCGGCGCTTTGGTCCGGCGTTTCCTCGAAGCCGAAGTCGTTGGCGAAGGCCTCGTAATCGCCCGCGGAATAACGGAAAGCATGGCCTTCGCGGGCGGCACGGCGGGCGTAGATGTTGAGCAATTCGGCGGCGCTGTCGCGCACCTGTTCGGCCGCCTTGCGCTTGGCTTTTTCCCACTGGCCTGAGCCTAATCGGTGCAGCGGTGCTTCGTCGGCACTGACGCCGGTGTAGCGGCTGATCAGTTGCAGCTGGCTGACCGGCACATACAGGGTGGCCTGGTCGGCGTACTCGAGGTGCAGGAACTCCTGCATTTCGGCTTCGCCGTTGGCCAGCCGGTTACCCAGATCGAGGTTGATCAAGCCTCTGTAGCGGCCAATGCCGTGGGCCGAATGGACCACCGGGTCGCCGATGTTGAGTTCGCTCAGGTCTTTGATCAGCGCCTCGACATCGCTCACCTGTTCCTGCTTTTTGCGCCGGCGCGCCGTCGGACCGGAGGCGAAGAGTTCGGTCTCGGTGACGAAATCGATACCCGCTTCAAGCCAGGCGAAGCCGGTGTTGAGCGATGCGGTGGCGATCCCCAGCGGCTCCGCGCTGAGCTCGAATTCGGCCAGTGAATCGAAGGACGGCGGCGTCAGTTGGCTGCCGTGCAGAAAGTCCAGCAGGCTGGTCTTGCGGCCTTCGCTTTCGGCCAGTATCAGGACTCTGTGCCGGCTGCGGCGAAGGTGTTCTTTCAGGCGCGCCAGCGGATCCTCCGCGCCGCGCACCACGGTGAGTGCCGGCAGCGCTTCGAATTCGACGTATGCGCTGGACTTCTCGGACGCCGATGGATCCCGGGTCGAGCCCGGGATGACGGGCATGGGCCGGATCGCCAGTTGTGGATGCTGATTGACCCGGGCATAAAACTGCTCGGTTGCCATAAACAGCGCCTCGGGCGCCAGGGCGGGACGTTCCGGGTCGGCTTGTACCAGCCGGTAGCGCTCTTTCGCGTCTTGCCAGAAGTGCTGGAAGGCGCTTTCCAGGTCACCGTGCAGCACTACCGTGGCGTCAGCACCCAGGTAGTCGAACACGGTCGCGGTTTCTTCAAAGAACAGCGGCAGGTAGTACTCGATGCCGGCGGTGGCGACGCCGTTGCCCATGTCCTTGTAAATGCGGCTCTTGGTCGGGTCGCCTTCCAGCAGTTCACGCCAGCGGTTGCGAAAGCGAGCGCGCGCCGCGTCGTCCATCGGAAATTCGCGGCCGGGCAGCAGCCGTACTTCCGGCACCGGGTACAGGCTGCGTTGACTGTCGGGATCGAAGGTACGAATGCTGTCGATCTCGTCGTCGAACAAATCGACCCGGTAGGGCACCGCGCTGCCCATGGGAAAGAGATCGATCAGGGAGCCGCGCACCGCGTACTCGCCGGGGCTGACGACCTGGGTCACGTGGCTGTACCCGGCCAGCGTCAGTTGGGACTTGAATTTGACTTCGTCGAGCTTTTGTTTGACCTTGAAGTGGAACGTGTAGCCGGCCAGAAAAGCCGGTGGCGCCAGCCGGTAGAGCGCGGTGGTGGCCGGTACGATGACAACGTCGGCCCCGGTTTGCTTGTCGTGCTGGCTGATGCGCCACAAGGTGGCCAGCCGTTCGCTGATCAGGTCCTGATGCGGCGAAAAGGTGTCGTAGGGTAGGGTTTCCCAGTCGGGGAAGAGGGCGCAGCGCAGGGCCGGTGCAAAGAAGGCAATTTCGTCGATCAGGCGCTGCGCGTCGGCGGCGTCGGCCGTGACGATGGCCGTCAGCTTGCCCGCGCCCTTCTCGCGCAAGCCCAATTGGGCCAGCAGCAGGGCATCGGCGGAGCCAGTGGGCCGGGGCAGGGCGTAGCGTTTGCCGGGTAACAGTTTGGGTAAGTCCATCGGGCGTACAAATACAAAACACCCCCCGCTACTTCAAGCGGGGGGTGTCCGGATGTTGACAAATGTCTAATTTTAGCTTCGGCGCCTGCAGTTTGTCGGTGATTTCCACGCCAAGTCATCTAAGATCAGCCAAGTTCAAGAAATTGCAGGTTTGTCGTCAGTTGGCAGCAAAATGGGCCGAACGCAGCAAAGGGATTTCACGTGAACGATAACGATTTGCCGGACTCCTCAACGCTGGTCCAGGAAGTCCGCATCCCCCCACTTGATACGGTTTTGCCATTGCTGGTGACGCCGCTCATCGTTACCGGCATTTGTGTGGCGGCCAGCCGCGTCAATTACCTGCTGTTTCACACCCTGGCCGAGCTGTTTTCCATCATCATTGCGCTGACGGCCTTGGTGGTCGCTTCAACCTCGCGGGATTTCACGCGCAATCACTTCACCGTCTATGTGGCGGTGGCCATAGGGTGGTGCGCCGGACTTGATTTGGTGCATACCCTGGCGTACAAGGGCATGCATCTTTTTGGGCCGGACGATGCCAACCTGCCGACGCAGTTGTGGATCGCCACGCGTTTCATCCAGGCACTGGCGCTGCTGGGTTCCCCACTGTTCCTGCGCCGCAATGTTCGCATCGGGTATCTGCACGCTGGTTTCGGGCTGACCGCCCTGCTTGTCACTGCATGGATTTTTTCCGGTACCTTTCCTGCTGCGTTCGTTGAAGGGCAGGGGCTGACGACCTTCAAGATCGACGCCGAGTACCTGATCATCGTGTTGTTGACCGGCAGCGCCGTGCTGTTGTGGCGCCAGAGGATGCAGATGTCGCCCGGTCTGTTCCTGAGCATGCAGGCAGCGTTGCTCATGATGATCCTGTCCGAGCTGGCCTTCACGCGCTATGTCAGTGTCTATGGCCAAGCCAATTTGATGGGGCACATCTTCAAGATCTTTGCCTACTGGTTTGTTTACCTTGCGCTGGTGCAAAGCACCTTGCGCGAACCGTTCAGCATGCTGACCCGCGCGGCCAGTACCTACGACGCGGTGCCGGATCCAACGTTTGTGAGCCTGGATGATGATGGGCTGATTCGCCAGGCCAACCGGGCGGCAGCCCGTTATGCCGGCATGCCGCCGGAAGATCTGATTGGCCGCGCCATGCATCCCTTGTTCCACGCGCCCGCCGTGCGTCCCGAGGACTGCCCGGTGTGTGCCCGCATCGCCCGTGGCGAGTCCTTGTTTTCGGTCGAGATTGACCGGGGTGGCGCGGCGGGCGTGGTGGAGTGCAGTGTGGCGCCGTTTGCGATGGAGGGCAAGCATCGCAGCAACGTGCAGGTGGTGCGCGACATCACCGAACGCAAGGAGTTGGCCGCCGAGCGCGAATTGCTGCTGCATGACCTGGGCGAACGCATCAAGGAACTGCGTTGCCTGTATGCGATCTCCAAGCTGATCGAAAAGCATGAACTTGACGTCCCCAGCCTGCTGGCCGGCGTGGTGAAAGTGTTGCCGGCGGCTTTCCTGTACCCGAAGCAGGCCCATGTCACCATCAGCGGCGATTGGAGCGTGTTTGAGACGCCTGGTTCGTCTTGCGGAACCCGCTGCCTTGAGTCGGGCTTACTTGTCAATGGTCAGCCCGCCGGAACGCTCAGGGTCGGTTATCCCGACGATCTATCGATCAACGGTGAGCCCTTCCTGCCGGAGGAGCAGAAACTGCTGGCAACCGTGGCGCAACGCATCGGGGAGGCGATCGAACGGATACAGGCGAACCTGCAGGTGAAGCGCCTGACCTACTTCTACGACATGCTCAGTGCCACCAACCGGGCGATTGTGCGCTGTCGCAACAATGACGAATTGCTGCGGCGCGTGTTTGATGCACTGATCCGGCATGGCGCTTTTCCGATGTTGTTTATCGCGCTGTCCGGGGCCGGCACCGCGCCCCTGCGGGTGGTTCACTCCCATGGCATTGACGTCGAAAAACTGCCGCAGCTCGACGCCGTGCTGGCCGACCCCGGCAGCCCGTTCGGTCAGTCCATCGATCAACTCCGCAAGGGCGAGGTGATCTGGTCGACGTTGTCGCGCGGCGGATCGCAGGATCAGTGGCTGGACTATCTGGGCGCGCATGGCATCGCCGAAAGAGCGATCCTGCCGCTGGTGCGCGAAGGCCAGTTGTTCGGCGTCGTGGGCTTGTACGCGCCAGGCCCGGCAGAATTTTTTGATCAGGCCCAGTTGAACCTGCTCGACGAGATGGCCGCTGATCTGACCTTCGCCCTCAATGGCATCGCGGTGAGCGAGCGCCGGGAGCTTGCGGAGCAACGGGCAACGGTCTCGGATTTGCGCTTTCGCGAGGTGTTCGAGGAATCGCCGGCCCCGATGCAGATCCAGTCGCTGTCGAGCGGAGCGCTGCGCGCCATCAACCGGGCCCATCAGCAATGGCTGGGCTATGCACCACAGGACATCGCCACGCAGGAAGCCTGGTCCGAGCAGGTTTACCCTGACCCGCAACTGCGCCGGCAACTGGAGGCGCACTGGTTGCAGGCGGTAGAGACGGCAAGGGGGTCCGGCGCCGGCGTTTCTTCACCTGAAGTCAGCTTGCGTTGCAAGGACGGTAGCCAGCGCATCGCGCGCGGCACTATGACCGTCGTCGGTGACGATGCCATCGTCGCCTGGACCGATCTCACCGAAATCCGGCGTGGCGAGCAGGCTTTGCGTGACAGCGAGCAGCATTTCCGCAGCATGATCGAGCAGACCATTACCGGCATTTATGTGATTCGCGACGATCTGCTGGTGTATGCCAACCCGCGCTTTTGCGAGATTGTCGGCTGGCCGGTCGAACAGCTGCTTCACCAGGATTTGCTCAGCGTCATCGGGGCCGGGCCGCAGGTCCGGCAGCAGCTTCACGAGGCGCAGGCAACACTGCGCTCTGGCGAGCGTGGCGTGACGATTTCCATCCCGGTGCGCCGCAAGGATGGCAACACGATCGAATTGGGCCTGCATGCCACGCGGGGTGACTGGGATGGCCAGGTTGCGGTGATCGTGATGGTGCAGGACATTACCGAACGCAAGCGCGCCGACGAGAAGATTGCCGGTTATGTGAAACAGCTGGAAGCCTCGATGCGCGGCACGCTGCGGGCGGTCTCCAACATGATTGAGTTGCGTGACCCGTACACTGCCGGGCACGAACGGCGGGTCGGAGAGATCGCCAGTGCGATCGCCCGCGAGATGGGTTGGCTCGATGAACGGTGCCAGGAACTGGACATGGTCGGCCTGGTACACGACATTGGCAAGATTGCGGTGCCAGCCGAGATTTTGTCCAAGCCGGGGTACTTGACTGACAAGGAAATGGAATTGGTCAGGGGTCATGCGCAGGCCGGCTACGAGATACTCAAGGACGTGCCTTTTCCTTTCCCCGTGGCCGAGATCATTCGCCAACACCATGAGCGACTCAATGGCAGTGGTTATCCACGCGGACTCAAGGGCGACGACATCCTGCCCGAGGCCCGGGTGCTGGCGGTGGCTGACGTGCTGGAAGCGATTTCCGCGCACCGGCCTTACCGGCCGGCACTGGGGCTGGAGGTGGCGCTGGCGGAACTCGAGCGCGGACGTGGCACACTCTTTGATCCGCAGGTGCTGGACGCCACCTTCAGACTGCTGCGCGACAAAGGGTATGCGCTGCCTCGCTGACAGGGCCAATTTAGAATGGTGGCACCTCGCACGATGAATGTACCCGCCCAAGCTCCTCCATCCCCCCGTTTCTGGGGCCTGATTCCCTGCGCGGGTAGCGGCGCGCGCGCCGGCGCGCAAGGCCCCAAGCAGTACCAGGTGCTGGCGGACAAGCCGATGGTGATGCATACCCTGGCGGCCTTCGCCGCTGTTTCCGGAATTGCCCAGGTGCTTGTGGTGGTTGCGCCCGGGGACGAGTTCTTTACTTCCCACGCGGCACCTTGTCTGGTAGCGGCTTGTGGTGGTGCCACCCGGGCGGCCAGCGTTTTGAATGGTCTGAAATTTCTGCTGCAGCAAGGCGCTGCCCGCAACGACTGGGTTCTGGTGCACGACGCCGCCCGTTGCCTGGTGACGCCCCGGCAAATCGAGACCTTGATCGATGTCTGTGGCGCCGACCCGGTGGGCGGATTGTTGGCCCACAAGTTGCCCGACACCTTGAAGCGTGAGGTCGGCGGTCGCGTGGCACAGACCGTGGATCGCGGTGACAAATGGTTGGCCCAGACGCCGCAGATGTTTCGTATTGGCCAACTGATGGATGCCATGGCACAGAGCGCAGACTCTGTGACCGACGAAGCCAGCGCCATCGAGGCAATCGGCTTGCAGCCCCTGTTGGTGCCGGGCAGCGCACAGAACTTCAAGGTGACTTACCCGGAAGATTTTGCCTTGGCCGAGGCCGTTTTGAAGGTGCGTATTGCCGTGGATCGGCGATCAGGTCCGCAGTGATGGTCTTGAAATGGCGGAACGTTAAAAAGTGAATGACATGAATTTCAGAATCGGTGAGGGCTGGGATGTGCACGCGCTGGTGGCCGGACGAAAGCTGGTCATCGGTGGCGTGCAGATTCCCTTTGCCCTCGGTCTGCTGGGGCACTCGGATGCGGATGTGCTGCTGCATGCCATCACGGATGCTTTGCTGGGAGCCGCGGCGCTGGGTGACATTGGCAGGCATTTCCCGGACACCGACCCGAACTTCAAGGGTGCCGATTCCCTGCTGCTGTTGCGCGAGGCGGCCCGCCGCGTGCGAGAGGCGGGCCATCAGATCGGCAACATTGACAGTACCGTGGTGGCGCAAGCGCCCAAATTGATGCCCTACATTGCCGCCATGCGCGAGCAGATTGCAACGGCCCTGGCGCTGCGGGTGGAGCAGGTCAATGTCAAAGCCAAGACGGCGGAAAAGATGGGGCCGGTCGGCCTGGGCCAGGCGATCGAGGCACGCGCCATCGTCCTGCTAAGAACTTGTCCGAGCTGAATTGACTCCGGCCCTCGAAGAAGGTCGTTGCTAGCTTGCCAGCGTGTAGAGCGGAATGTCTTTTTCGATGGCCAACCGGTCCAGCGCCTGGCGCGTCGCGCCGAGCAGGTAGCCGGCGATCAACTGGTGGGTCGTTGGCGACAGCATGGTCAGGATATTGGCGTACTGAACCCCAGCCGCCGCGCACAAGGCCTTGGCAAAGTGCGGCTCCAGCGCGGCCACGGCGACGCGGCCATCCTTGCACGGGTAGACGCGGTAGCCGGCGTGGCCACCGCCCACGGCGGCACCGGTCTGGGTCAAGCCCCAGGTGCGCGGCAAGGCCAGATAACCGGCGGCTTGCGCCAGTGCCACTTCGATGAAGCTGCCCTTGCCCTTTTTACACTGAAGCAACTGGGCCTGCAGCACCGCCTCCGAGGCCATCAGCGAGCCGCCCATGTCGGCATACAGGGTGGCGGGTAGTTCCAGACCGGCAACCAGGTCGTTTTCCGCCAGGTAGGTGAGATCGTGTCCTGGTTCTTCGGCGCGCGCGCCTGGCGCGCCCACAATCGCGACCTGTGACAAGGTGGGGTAGCGTTGCTGCAGCAGTTTCCACTGCAGGCCCAGTTTTTTCAGGGCCGAAGGGCGGAACGAAGTCAGTAAAACATCGGCCTTGGCCAGCTCACGGTGCAGGGTCTTCTGGCCCGGCTCGGTCTTCAGATCGGCTACCGCCACCCGAACACCGGCGTGCAACTGCTGGTAAGCCGACCGGTTGTACAAACCCATCGGGTCGCCCGAGGCGCCGGCAGCCGCGCCGGGAGGGGCGGGCGGCTCCAGTTTGACGCAGGAAGCGCCCATTTGCCGGCAGCGCATCAAGGCCGCCGGGCCGGGCAGGTTCAGGCTCAGGCTGAGCACACGCACGCCCTTGAGCGGCTGGGGAAGTTTGCGGGATGAAGAGGCCATGCTGGTAAAAGTGTCAATGACTTTGTTATTCAATCGGGAGCGTCTTCGCACTGGCAGTGCGAAATCAGCGCTAATTTAGCGCATGGAGCCGGAACGAACTGTCGCCCAAGCGCATTTTGGCTGCGGATTTGAAATGTGGGAAGGGTAGAATTCCGGCCGTGCAAAGCCGGACTGGCTTGCGATTTTTTCTCTCTGGGCTTGCTTGGGCGATCGGCCAAGAAGGTTGCCAGGTTTGCCAAACAGGCCCAAGGAATTTGATGAAGCGTGTTGATGACTTCCGTCTGACGTTCGGAAAAAAACAGTTTGTGCCGATCATGATCGGTGGCATGGGGGTTGATATCTCAACCGCGGAGTTGGCCCTGGAAGCGGCGCGGCTGGGCGGTATCGGACATATCTCCGACGCCATGGTGACCGACGTTTCGGATCGGCGCTATCACACCAGTTTTGTCAAAAACAAACTCCGGCTCTACAAGCACAATATCGACAACTCCGACAAATCCATCATCCACTTCGACCTGGGTGTGTTGGCCGAGGCCACCAAGCGCCATGTCGAAGCCACGATGCAGGCCAAGCGCGGCGAGGGTTTGATTTTTGTCAATTGCATGGAAAAGCTGACCATGAACGCCCCGCGCGAGACACTGCAGGTGCGCATGGCGTCGGCACTGGATGCCGGCATCGATGGCATTACCTTGAGCGCCGGTTTGCATTTGGGCTCGTTTGGCTTGCTGGCCGAGCATCCACGTTTTCGCGACGCCAAGCTGGGCATCATCGTATCGTCGTTGCGGGCGCTGCAGATTTTTCTGCGCAAGAATGCAAGACTCGACCGGCTGCCCGATTACGTGATCGTGGAGGGGCCGTTGGCCGGTGGCCATCTGGGTTTTGGCATGGATTGGGCCCAATACGATCTGGCCACCATCATTGCCGAAATTGTGCAGTACCTGAAGACCGAACAGCTGGCCATTCCGGTGATCGCCGCGGGCGGCATTTTTACCGGCAGCGACGCCGTGTCGTTTCTGGAAAATGGTTCGGCCGCGGTACAGGTTGCAACGCGTTTTACCGTGGCCGATGAATGCGGCTTGCCGAAGAAGGTCAAGCAGGAATATTTCAAGGCCAGCGAAGCCGATATCATTGTCAACACCATTTCGCCGACCGGCTACCCGATGCGCATGCTCAGGAACACCCCCGCCATCGGCGCCGGCATTCGGCCCAATTGCGAAGCCTACGGCTTTCTGCTCGATGGCAATGGCGGTTGCGCTTACATCACTGCCTACAACAACGAGGTGGCCCGGCACCCGCAGGCCAAGACCTACTCGGTGATGGACAAGACTTGCCTGTGCACGCACATGCGCAACTTCAATTGCTGGACCTGCGGGCAAACCACTTATCGCCTGAAGGACACGACGCGGCGTCTGGAAGACGGCAGCTACCAGACTTTAAGCGCCGAGCACATCTTCAAGGATTACCAATTCAGCGTTGATCAAAAAGTGGCTTTGCCGGAATTGTCCAAGAAGTAGACTGCGCCCCGACTGCTGGGCGCCAAGCGCTGCGCGACGGGTTGCCCGGAACGCCGCCGCTGTGCCATTTTCATGGGCGCGGCAATTAGCGCCGACACTTCGGTCATGTTGCCGGGCACTGTGAGTGTCGTGCTGAATGCAGCCGCCACCCTGGAGTAAGCCTCCACCGCTTTTTCAGGGACCTTCAGTTGACCCCATCGTTGAATCGGCCATATCCGCCCCCAATGTGTTGGTATCGCCACATTTTGCGGCAAAACACGGGACGCGCAAGCGATGCAGGCCAATAAGTCCTTACACTTCGCGCCTGCTTTAATTTTTTCCTGGTTTCGCTGGAGGTTCTCATGAAATTTCGTTTTCCGATTGTCATCATCGACGAGGATTTCCGCTCCGAGAACACCTCGGGTCTGGGTATTCGGGCGCTGGCCCAGGCGATTGAGTCGGAAGGACTGGAAGTGCTGGGCGTTACCAGCTACGGTGATTTGAGCCAGTTCGCGCAACAACAAAGTCGTGCCAGCGCGTTTATCCTGTCGATTGACGACGAGGAGTTCACACCCGGCCCGGATCTGGACCCGGCGGTTCTCAATCTGCGCCATTTCATTGAAGAAGTGCGACGCAAAAATCTGGACGTGCCGATCTACATCTATGGCGAGACCAAGACCTCGCGCCATGTGCCGAACGATATTCTGCGGGAACTGCATGGCTTCATTCACATGTTCGAGGACACACCCGAATTCGTGGCGCGCCACATCATCCGTGAAGCCAAAAGCTACCTGGAGGGCGTGCAGCCGCCTTTTTTCAAAGCCCTGCTGGACTATGCGGAGGACGGCTCGTATTCATGGCACTGTCCGGGACATTCGGGCGGCGTCGCTTTTTTGAAGAGCCCGGTCGGGCAGATGTACCACCAGTTCTATGGCGAGAACATGCTGCGCGCCGACGTCTGCAACGCGGTGGAAGAGCTGGGCCAGTTGCTGGACCATGACGGCGCCATTGGCAAGAGCGAGCGCAATGCGGCGCGCATCTTCAATGCCGATCACTGCTTTTTTGTCACCAACGGCACCAGCACCAGCAACAAGATGGTGTGGCACCACACGGTAGCGCCCAATGACGTGGTGGTGGTGGACCGCAATTGCCACGTCTCCATCCTGCACGCGATCATCATGACCGGGGCCATTCCGGTATTCCTGAAACCGACGCGCAATCACTTCGGCATCATCGGACCGATCCCCAAGAGCGAGTTCGAGCCGGCTGCCATCAAGGCCAAGATCGTGGCCAATCCGCTGATCCGCAAACACCTGCAAGGGGTGGCTGTCGGCCAGATCAAACCGCGGGTCCTGACGCTGACCCAGTCGACCTATGACGGTGTTCTGTACAACACCGAAACGGTGAAAGGCATGCTGGACGGCTATGTGGAGAACATCCACTTTGACGAGGCCTGGCTGCCGCACGCGGCGTTTCACCCGTTTTATGGCAGCTACCACGCCATGGGCAAGAACCGCGCGCGCCCCAAACACGCCATGGTCTATGCCACGCAGTCGATTCACAAACTGCTGGCCGGCATCAGCCAGGCCAGCCAGGTGCTGGTGCAGGATTCGCAAACCGTCAAACTGGACAAACACCTGTTCAACGAGGCGTATCTGATGCATACCTCGACCTCTCCGCAGTACAGCATCATTGCCAGTTGCGACGTGGCCGCGGCCATGATGGAGCCACCCGGCGGCACCGCCCTGGTGGAGGAAAGCATTGCGGAAGCGCTGGACTTTCGCCGCGCCATGCGCAAGATTGACGAAGAGTATGGCGACGACTGGTGGTTCAAGGTCTGGGGGCCGGACAAGCTGGTCGACGAAGGCATAGGACGGGCCGATGACTGGATCATCAAGGGCGAATCGGCGAAAGCCAAGGCCGGTGTCAACTGGCATGGCTTCGGCAAGATGGCGGCCGGCTTCAACATGCTGGACCCGATCAAGTCGACGGTGGTGACGCCTGGCATGGACTTGAATGGCAAGTTCGCCAAAACCGGCATTCCGGCCAGCATCGTGACCAAGTTCCTGTCCGAGCATGGGGTGGTGGTCGAGAAGACCGGGCTTTACAGCTTTTTCATCATGTTCACCATCGGCATCACCAAGGGCCGCTGGAACAGCATGCTGACCGCCTTGCAGCAGTTCAAGGACGACTACGCCAAGAACCAGCCAATGTGGCGGATATTGCCTGAGTTCTGCCAGAAGTACCCCAAATACGAAAACATGGGACTGGCCGACCTGTGCCAGCACGTGCACCAGCTTTACGCCAAGTACGACATTGCGCGGCTCACCACTGACATGTACCTGAGCGACCTGAGCCCCGCCATGAAGCCCAGCGACGCCTACGCCCACATTGCGCTGCGCCAGACCGAGCGCGTCGAGATTGATCACCTGGAAGGCCGCATCACGGTCGGGCTGGTGACGCCTTACCCACCCGGCATTCCCCTGCTGATTCCGGGCGAGGTGTTCAACCGCAAGATTGTTGACTACCTGAAATTTTCACGCGAGTTCAATAACCAGTGCCCGGGTTTTGAAACCGACATTCACGGCCTGGTGGAGGAGGTCGACGCCGACGGCCAGCGCCACTATTACGCAGATTGTGTCGGGGCTTGAACCGGCCGTGGCAGGTTGGGATTTGTACTAATCGGAATTCGATGTTTCCACAACGGCCACCGCGGTCTGACTGACGCCACAGTCCACATAAGTGATTTGGCCGGTCATGCCGGAGGCCAGGTCGCTGAGCAAGAAGGCCGCGACATTGCCGACTTCTTCAATGGTCACGTTGCGTTTGAGCGGCGAGGCACTGGCCGAGATGGACAGCAGACGCCCGAAATCCTTGATGCCGCTGGCGGCCAGGGTTTTGACGGCACCGGCGCTCAGGCCGTTGACTCGCATGCCCTTGGGGCCAATGGCGTCGGCCAGGTAACGCACCGACGATTCCAGCGACGCCTTGGCCAGTCCCATCGTGTTGTAGTTGGGCACCACCCGCACGCCACCCAGATAGGTCAGCGTCAGCAAGGATGATCCTTCATTCAGGTAGGGCAGAGCGGCTTTGGCCATGGCCGGAAAGCTGTAGGCGCTGATGTCGTGGGCAATTCTGAAATTTTCGCGGCTCAGCCCATCCAGGAAGTTGCCGGCGATGGCCTCGCGCGGCGCGTAGCCGATGCTGTGCACAAAACCATCGAAAGTGGGCCAGTGCTGCGCCAGGTCGGTGAACAGTTTGTCAATCTGCGCGTCGTCGCCGACGTCGCAATCAAATACCAGGGAAGAACCGAAATCGGCCGCGAACTCGGTGATGCGCTCTTTGAAGCGCTCGCCGACGTAGCTGAAAGCCAACTCGGCACCTTGCGCGTGGCAGGCCTGGGCGATGCCATAGGCAATCGAGCGTTTCGACAAAACGCCGGTAATCAGTAGTCTCTTTCCCGTCAGGAATCCCATATCGTCCTTTTCAATAATCTTCTGGTGGTGGTTCAAAACGTTCCAGCCGGATATGGCTGGCGGTACTGGATGCGGAATTGTCGCACGCGAATTGCCCTTTTTCAGGCCCTGGAGAGCGTCAAAAAGAGCTGGCGCTCTATGCTATGGTCGCGGTTTCGCATTTTTGGTGAAATCATGAAACGATGCCTGGCGCTTTTCAGTCTTCTTGTCTTGACCGTGACGCTTCGCGCGGAACCCGTTGCTGTCGAGGGTTTTGTTCATGTCAAATCGGTCGGCAGCATCGACGAATACAGCCTCCAGACGAATGGGCTGCAGGTGCTGCTGCTGCCGGAGCACTCCAGCCCGACGCTGACACTCATGGTCACCTACCGGGTCGGTTCCAAGAATGAGGTCACCGGTACCACGGGTGCCACGCACCTCCTGGAGCATCTGATGTTCAAGGGTACCAGCCAGCGCGATCGCAGCAAGGGCAACAACGTTGACCAGTTGCTGGAGCGAACCGGTGCCAGGTACAACGCGACGACCTGGCTGGACCGCACCAACTATTACGAAAATCTGGGCAGCGAGCATCTGGCCTCGGTGCTTGACATGGAAGCCGACCGCATGCGCAACCTGCTGCTGCGCGAGGATGATCGCCGCCCGGAAATGACTGTTGTGCGCAACGAGTTCGAACGCGGCGAGAACTCCCCCATTCAGTCGCTGTACAAGGAGATTTACCAGGCGGCCTTCGTGGCCCACCCCTACCACCACAGCACCATCGGACACCGCAGCGACATCGAAAAAGTGTCAATTGAAAAACTGCGCGAGTTCTATGACACCTTCTACTGGCCCGACAACGCAACCGTTTCCATCATTGGCGACTTTCGACCCGCCGAGGCCTTGGCGCTAGTCAAAAAATCGTTTGGTGTCTACCCGCACTCACCCAAACCGATTCCCATCGTGTACACCGAAGAGCCGCCGCAAAGCGGCGCCCGGCACGTCATAGTAAAGCGTTCAGGCCAACTGGGCGTGGTCGCCGTCGCGCACAAGATTCCGGCCGCCACCCACCCCGACTATGCGGCCATCACCTTGCTCAGTGCGATTCTGACGGACGGCAAGAACAGCCGTCTGTACAAGGCGCTGACCGACAAGAATCTTTCCACCGGCGTCGAGGCCGATGCCGGATTCAACGCCGACCCCACACTGCATATTATTTTCGCCCCGCTAGCCCCCGGTGCCAGGCATGAGGAGGTCGAGAAAATCGTCGTGCAGGAAATCGAGAAATTGAAAAAAGACGGCGTCTCCGAGGGCGAACTACAGGCCGCGATCGCCAAGACGCTGGCCGACGCCGCCTTCAAACGCGACGGCTCATTTGCCATCGCCGGCAACCTCAACGAATGCATCGCCGCGGGCGACTGGTCCCTGTTTTACCGTTTGGACGAAGCGATGCAGAAAGTCACGACGGCCGACATCAAGCGGGTGGCCAACGGCTACCTGAATGAAGATCAAAGTACCACCGGCTGGTTTGTGCCAACGGTCACGGGCGCTGCTGCCAAAGACGCAGGGGCCGCGGCCAAGCGCTCGCGCGTCGATGGTCCCTACTATTACCGCAGCCCCGGCCTGGACCTTGCCGGTGTGATGAGCGCCCCGTCCACGGCCGCTGGCGATGCCAGTGACGGCGGCAGCAGGATTGCAGTCAACGCAAAACGCAGCAAAATCGCCGGCATAGACGTCATTGCCTATCCCACGGGTGTGAAAAATGTGGTGACGTTGCGCGCCGTCCTGCCGGCGGGAAGAGCACTGGCCGGCGCCGGCAACCCGAGTATCCCGACACTGACCGGCATGCTGCTTGACCAGGGCACACGGCAACAGGATAAATTTGCCATTGCCGAAAAACTCGAAGCCGTAGGTGCCAGCATCGCTTTCAAAGTTGCTACCGACGTGCTGGAAATCAGTGCCAAGTCATTGAAAAAAGATGTGCCGCTGGTGCTGGCCCTGATCGCCGAACAATTGCGCAGCCCGGCTTTTTCCGCGGAGGAATTTGCCAAGGCGAAGAAGCAGTTTGCCGGTGCTCTCAAGCGCCGCCTTGAAAACACCGATTTCCGTGCCGCCGACGCTTTTTCACGCGCCGTGTACCCAGCAAGTCATCCCAACCGTAACCCGCTGCCCGAGGACCTGCTGGCGGGGCTTGAGGCCGCCAAACTGGAGGATGTCATTGCCTTTCACAGGGCAAATTACGGGCCGGCGCATATGACCCTGGTGGCGGTTGGCGACCTCGACATGGAGCAGTTTCGGGCCGAGGTCGGAAAGTCCTTTTCGCTCTGGCAGGGCGGTGCCAAACTGGTGCGCGTGGCGCCGCCAGCCACGCCCCAAGTGGTAGTGCAGAATCAGAATATCGTCATGGCTGACAAGACCAGTGTCTCGGTGGCGTTGGGCCAGGCCAGCAGACTGCGCTACAACGACCCGGATTACCAGGCTTTGCGGGTTGCCACCGCCATTCTGGGCAGCGGTTTCACCGGACGCCTGATGGCCAATGTGCGTGATCGGGAAGGACTGACTTACGACGTCGGTGCCCGTTTGGCCAATGACACATTCAATGCGGGCGACTGGAAGATTACTGCCTCTTTTGCACCGGCCCTGCTGGAAAAAGGCCTGGCGTCGACCCGACGCCAGCTTCAGCTTTGGTATGACAATGGTGCCACGCCGGCTGAAATCGAAGCCCGCAAGAGCAACCTGATAGGCTCATTCAAGGTCGATCTGGCAACCACCGATGGCATGGCGAACGCCTTGTTGGCAGCAGTCAACCGTGGCTACGACGTCAATTGGCTGGATGATTTTCCGAAAAAAGTCAGTGCCCTGACCCGGGAGCAGGTTAATGATGCGATCAAAAAGTACCTCAGACCTGACAGTATGGTGCTGATCAAGGCGGGTACAATACCTTAAAATGTCCTTGAAAATCATGGCGTTTAGCGCGTTTTAGGATATAATCCAAGTTCACGACCAAACGGGCGGGTAACTACCGCCCGTTTTTTTTGGTCGATTGTTTTTGCCTTGCATCTGAACGTACAAGTGGCTCTGAAAGAAATTGTTGAACAAACGGTGGCCGGTCTGGGCTATGAGTTGGTGGAAATTGAGCGTTCCGCCGCCGGACTGCTGCGCGTCACCATAGATCTGCCATGGACGCCGCCGAACGAGGCTGGTGGCGCGGACGCGCTGGTGGAGCAATTTGTAACGGTTGAAGATTGCGAAAAAGTGACGCGCCAGTTGCAGTATGCGCTGGAGGTGGATGGCGTCGAGTACAAGCGGCTTGAGGTTTCCTCGCCGGGTATTGACCGTCCGTTGCGGCACGCAGCGGACTTTGAACGGTTTATTGGGCAGGTGATCGATCTGACGCTGAAGGCGCCATTGGGCGTGACAGCGAGTTCGGTCAGCGCCAACCGAAAGAAGTTTCGGGGTACGTTGGAGCGCCGTCAGACGGAAGCGGGCCAGCTCGTCGGCTGGCAGATTGTCTGGCGCGATGAGCCGGTGCTCAAACCCGGTCAGAAGGTTAGCAGGAAAAGATTGCCGGCACCGCTGCAGGCACTGGGGTTTACTCTGGACGAATTGAAAGAGGCGCGCTTGGCGCCCATCGTCAGCTTCAAGGGACGAGGTTCCAGGGGCAGCGCAGAGTCGGATTTGGATTGAATTGAAACAGGAGAGTCATGGCATGAATCGCGAAATGTTAATGCTGGTGGAAGCCATCTCACGCGAAAAGAACGTGGAGCGGGATGTGGTCTTTGGCGCGGTCGAGGCGGCGCTGGCGCAGGCGACAAAAAAGCTTTATCCGGGCGACGTTGATATCCGTGTCGCGGTTAACCGCGACAGCGGTGTGTATGAGACTTTTCGTCGCTGGCATGTGGTGCCGGATGAGGCTGGCCTGCAGTTGCCTGACCAGGAAATCCTGCTGTTCGAAGCCAAGGAACAGATTTCCGACATCGAGGTCGACGAGTACATCGAAGAAACAGTGGAGTCGGTGCCGATTGGCCGTATCGGTGCGATGGCGGCCAAGCAGGTCATCCTGCAAAAAATTCGCGATGCCGAGCGTGAGATGTTGCTCAACGATTTCATGTCGCGCGGCGACAAGATCTTCGTTGGCACCGTCAAGCGCATGGACAAGGGCGACATCATCGTCGAAAGCGGCCGGGTCGAAGGCCGACTGCGTCGCAGCGAGATGATCCCCAAGGAAAACCTGCGCATCGGCGACCGGGTTCGCGCCATGATCATGGAAGTTGATCTCACCCTGCGCGGCGCACCTATCATCCTGTCGCGTTCGGCGCCCGAATTCATGATTGAACTGTTTCGCCAGGAAGTGCCTGAAATCGAGCAGGGTTTGCTCGAAATCAAATCCTGCGCTCGCGATGTCGGTTCCCGCGCCAAGATCGCCGTGCTGTCGCACGACAAGCGGGTTGACCCGATTGGCACCTGTGTCGGCGTGCGCGGCACGCGGGTCAACGGCGTTACCAATGAGTTGGCCGGAGAGCGCGTCGACATCGTGCTATGGAGCGAAGATCCGGCCCAGTTTGTCATTGGTGCGCTGGCGCCGGCCAATGTTTCAAGCATTGTGGTGGACGAGGAGCGCCACGCCATGGATGTCGTGGTGGACGAGGAAAACCTGGCCATTGCGATCGGACGTGGCGGTCAAAATGTGCGTCTGGCCTCCGAGTTGACGGGCTGGAAGATCAACATCCTGGATGCCGCCGAGTCGGCGCAGAAGCAGGCCAGCGAGACCGACTCGGGTCGCAAGTTGTTCATGGAAAAACTCGATGTCGATGAGGAAATTGCCGATTTGTTGATTGCCGAGGGTTTCACCAGTCTGGAGCAGGTGGCTTATGTGCCGCTGGAAGAGATGCTGGAGATCGAGAGTTTCGACGAGGATACGGTGAACGAATTGCGCACCCGCGCGAAGGACGCGTTGCTGACGATGGAAATCGCGCATGAGGAGAGCGTTCAGGAAGTTTCACTGGAATTGCGCGACCTCGAAGGCCTGACCCCCGAGTTGATGACCAAACTGGCCGACAGTGGCATTCACACCCTGGATGACTTTGCCGATCTGGCCGTCGACGAACTTACCGAGATCACGGGTCAGTCGGCCGACGAAGCCAAGACCATGATCATGAAAGCGCGCGAACATTGGTTTGTCAATGACGCCGCTTCGCAAGCATAAAGTAAATGTCATGAATACATGAATACGAAATTTCAGTGATGGCTGACAATTGCCCGCGGGGCTTGTCATGCCGAACTAAAGGTTACACAACAAATGTCCAGTACGACCGTCGCCGAGTTTGCCAGCGAACTCAAAAAATCAACCGCCACCTTGCTTGAGCAGCTTAAATCGGCGGGAGTGACCAAATCGGCCGCTTCCGACAAGCTCGATGATGCCGATAAGCAGCGCCTGTTAACTTATTTGCAGTCCACCCATGGCACTGCCGGCGCCGAGCGCAAAAAGATTACGCTTGTCAAGAAGTCAACCAGCGAGATCAAGCAGGCGGATGCTACCGGCAAGGCGCGCACGATTCAGGTCGAAGTGCGCAAGAAGCGCACGTTTGTACGGCGTGAGGACGGGGTTGACGTGCCCCAGGATGTGGTCGAGCCGGAACGCGAGGTTGAGGCCAAGCTGGCGCGCGACAACGCGGAACTGGCACTGCGTGAGGAAGAGGCTCGCCGTCAGGCCGAGTTGATCCGCCGTCAGGAAGAAGAATTGTCCGAGCGCAGGCGTGAGCGCGAAGCGCAGGAACAGCGTTTGCGCGAGGCGGCTGAGCTGGCTGCTGAAAAAGCAGCGCAAAAAGAAGTAGCCCAAGCCGCTCTGGAGCAAAGCCAGGAAGCAACCGCGCCGCCACAGGCACAGGAAGCCATCGACAAGGCGGCGGCCAAAGTTCTGGAGGCGGCCGAAACGGCCAAGGCCGTGGCCAAGGCGCAGGCGCAGGCACGTGACAAGGCGGCGGCTGATTCAAAAACACGGGCCGCTGAAGATGTGGCACGTGCCGCTGACCTGGGGGACCGCAGGCGCATGGCAGAGGCGGAAGCAGCGGCCATTCGCCAGATGATGTCGGCACCCGCCAAAAAGCCAACACCGGTCAAAAAGCCGGAAGAAAGCAAACCGGCCGTCAAACCCGGTTCGGCGGAGGCGGCCAAGGCGAGCATCAAAGGCACTTTGCATAAACCGGCAGCCGGTGCGGCGCCCGCAAAACCGGCCCGTCCCGGGGCCACCGGGACGCCCGCCGCCGGTGCGCCCACCGGCACCGGGAAAGAAGTCAAATCGGCCAAACTCTCTAGCAGTTGGGCCGGCGACCCGGGCAAGAAAAAGGCGATCCCGACCCGTGGCGCTACCGGGGCACCGGGCAGCCGAGGCAACAATTGGCGCGCTGGTCCGCGCGGCAAACGCGGCAGCAATGACAGAGACCGTGATGACAACCGGGCGGTGGCAGCCCCGGTCGAGATGCGCGTCATCGAGGTCCATGTGCCTGAAACCATTACCGTGGCCGAATTGGCGCACAAGATGGCAGTGAAGGCCTCCGAGGTCATCAAGCACTTGATGAAACTGGGCCAGATGGTCACCATCAATCAGCCGCTGGACCAGGATACCGCCATGATTTTGGTGGAAGAAATGGGCCACAAGGCAATCGTTGCCGCGCTCGACGATCCGGAAGCATTTACCGACGACGAGGTGTCCCGGCAGCAATCCGAATCCTTGCCCAGGGCACCGGTGGTGACGGTCATGGGCCACGTGGACCATGGCAAGACATCCCTGCTGGACTACATTCGCCGCGCCAAGGTGGCGTCGGGTGAAGCCGGTGGCATTACCCAGCACATTGGTGCCTACCATGTGGAAACACCACGCGGCATGATCTCGTTCCTGGATACCCCCGGCCACGAGGCCTTTACCGCCATGCGAGCACGCGGTGCCCAGGCAACTGACATCGTGATTCTGGTGGTCGCCGCGGACGACGGTGTCATGCCGCAAACCAAAGAGGCCATCAAGCACGCCAGGGCGGCCGGGGTCCCGATCGTGGTGGCGATCAACAAGATCGACAAACCGGATGCCAACCCGGAACGCGTCAAGAACGAACTGGTGGTGGAAGAAGTGGTGCCGGAGGAATTCGGTGGCGATTCGCCCTTTGTGCCGGTATCGGCCAAGACCGGACAGGGCATTGATGCCTTGCTGGAGCAAGTCTTGTTGCAGGCTGAGGTGCTGGAACTGCGCGCGCCGGTGGATGCCATGGCCAAGGGTCTGGTAATTGAGGCGCAACTCGACCGCGGACGCGGCCCTGTGGCCACTGTCCTGGTGCAATCGGGCACCCTCAAGACCGGCGACGTGGTGTTGGCAGGCTCTACTTATGGGCGGGTGCGCGCCATGCTGGACGAAAACGGCAAGAGCATCAAGTCGGCCGGCCCTTCGATCCCGGTGGAAATCCAGGGTTTGACGGAAGTACCGCAAGCCGGCGACGAATTCATGGTGATGGCGGACGAACGCCGGGCCCGTGAAATTGCCACCTACCGTGCCGGCAAGTTCCGCAACACCAAGCTGGCCAAGCAGCAGGCAGCCAAGCTGGAGAACATGTTCACCGACATGGCGGCCGGCGAAGTCAAGCTGGTGCCCATCATCGTCAAAGCCGATGTGCAGGGTTCCCAGGAAGCGTTGGCGCAATCGCTGCTCAAGCTCTCCACCGACGAGGTCAAGGTGCAATTGGTTTACGCTGCGGTTGGTGCCATCAGCGAGTCGGATGTGAATCTGGCAATTGCCGCCAAGGCCATCATCATCGGTTTCAACACCCGTGCCGATGCCGGTGCGCGCAAGCTGGCCGAGAACAACGGCATCGATATCCGCTACTACGACATCATCTATGACGCCGTCGATGAACTCAAGCTTGCCATGTCGGGCATGTTGACGCCGGACAAGAAGGAAGAGGTCATTGGTACCGCCGAAATTCGCCAGGTGTTCAAGGTCTCGAAGATCGGCTCGATTGCCGGTTGCATGGTTACCGCCGGCGTGGTCAGGCGTTCTGCCCGTCTTCGTCTGTTGCGCGACAACGTGGTCATCTTCACCGGTGAACTCGACTCGCTCAAGCGTTTCAAGGACGATGCCAAGGAAGTCAAGGAAGGCTTCGATTGCGGCTTGAACATCAGGAACTACAACGACATCCAGGAAGGTGACGTGCTGGAGTTCTTTGAAATTCGCGAAGTGGCCCGGACACTGTGAGGGACGCCATGAACAAGCTCACAGCGCTTTGGCGTGAATACAGGGGAGTCTTGTGCTTCATCGGTCTGATGATGCTGTTCCGGTCGGCTGTGGCAGACTGGAACTATGTCCCATCGTCGTCCATGAATCCAACCCTGGTCGCGGGCGACCGGGTGCTGGTCAACAAGATGGCTTACAGTCTGCGCCTACCCTTTACTTTGCTTGAAGTGGCGCGCTGGGATGCGCCGCATGCTGGCGATGTCATCACCTTTGATTCACCTCGGGACGGCCTTAACCTCATCAAGCGCGTGGTCGCGGTCGGTGGTGATGAGGTTGCGATGCGGGACAACCAATTGATCATTAACGGGCAACCGGTGCCTCGCACGCTGCTGGATCCGGCGCGCGAACTGGTGACTGAGTCGGGCCTGTTGAACGCCCAGATCTGGCGCGAACAGTTGGCTGGAATAGCCATTGACGTCGCCCGCCTGCCGCAGATGAACCACCTCACCCGTTTTGGGCCGGTACGGGTTCCGGCCGGGAAACTTTTGGTGTTGGGCGACAGTCGGGACAACAGCAACGATTCGCGCTTTATCGGCTTCATCGACATCCAGCGTGTGACTGGCCAGGCGTTTCGGGTCGCCATGTCGCATGACCCGAGCAATCTGTACTTGCCACGCCTGAACCGCTGGTGGTTGCCACTGCACAGTTGACACTCCATGGTCAAGAAGAAATCCTCCACTCCCAACCGCGCCTTCAAGGTGGCCGATCAGATCCAGCGTGATCTGACCGAACTGATTGCGCGCGAGCTGAAGGATCCGCGCGTCGGCATGGTCACGATTCAGTCCGTGGAAGTCACGCCGGACTACGCCCATGCCAAGGTCTTTTTCAGTCTGCTGAAGGGGGACACGAAAGAATGCACCGATGGTTTGAATCAGGCGGCCGGCTTTTTGCGCGCCGGCCTGTTCAAACGGCTGCATATTCATACCGTGCCGACACTGCATTTTGTGTTCGACCGCACGACGGAGCGAGCCGCGGACATGAATGCCTTGATTGCGCAGGCAGTCGCCTCGCGTTCCAAAAACGAGGACTAGCATGCTAACTGCGCCGCGTGCACGGGTTGCCAGGCGCCCCGTGCATGGGGTGCTACTGTTGGACAAGCCACTGGGCTGGTCAAGCAATGACGCCTTGCAAAAAGCGAAATGGCTGATGCGCGCGGAAAAAGCCGGCCATACCGGCACGCTGGACCCGCTGGCCACCGGCCTGTTGCCTTTGTGCTTTGGTGCAGCGACAAAATTTAGCCAGCTGCAACTGGAGGCTGACAAAACGTATGAGGCGCTGGCGCGCCTGGGTGTCAAGACCAGCACCGGGGACGCCGAGGGCGCGGTGATTGAAGAGCGGCCGGTGAAGGTTGGTGAAGAAGATCTTGCGACAGTGGTGTTGCAGTTCACCGGTGTAATCCGGCAAACACCGCCCATGCACAGCGCATTGAAGAAGGATGGACGCGCCTTGTACGAATACGCGCGGGCCGGTATCGAACTGGAACGGGACGCCCGCGAGGTGACGATTCATGAGTTGAAGGCAACTCTGGTGGGTGCAGACAGTTCGCAGCCGACCGTCAAAATGACGGTCAAATGCAGCAAGGGAACTTACATCCGGACGCTGGCGCAGGATATCGGTGAAGCCTTGGGCTGTGGCGCGCATCTGACGGCGCTGCGTCGCTTGCAGACCGGCGGCTTCTCGCTGTCCCAGTGCGTGACTCTGGAGGCACTGGAGGCCATGACGGAAGAGCAGCGATTGAACTGCTTGCTGCCGGTTGAGTCGCTGCTTGGCGAGCATGCGCTTGTCACACTGGACGGCGAGAATGCAGGGCGTTTTCTGAGCGGTTTGCGACGCCGGGGCGGCTGGGCGGATGCCGGGCAAGTGGCCGTTTATGCTGAAAAACCGAGAGCCTTGTTGGGCACGGCGCATGTCAAGGGCGGGGAATTGATTCCGACCCGGCTGCTGAGCCCACTTGAGATTGAACAAATAACGAGACTTTGACCCGATTGATGGACCCTTGTGAGACAGCGCCGCGCGTAGCGAGCGCTGTCTCCAACCAATTTAGAAAGTGAACCATGAGCCATAAACAAATTCGCAATATCGCCATCATCGCCCACGTCGATCATGGCAAAACCACCATGGTCGACCAATTGCTGCGCCAGTCCGGCACCTTTGCCCAGCACGAGAAGATTGTCGACACCGTGATGGACAACAACGCCATCGAAAAAGAGCGTGGCATTACGATTCTCGCCAAGAACTGCGCCGTGACTTGGGAAGGCACGCACATCAACATCGTTGACACCCCCGGCCACGCCGATTTTGGCGGCGAAGTGGAACGTGCCTTGTCGATGGTCGACGGCGTGGTGCTGCTGATCGATGCGCAAGAAGGCCCGATGCCCCAGACCCGCTTTGTGACCAAGAAGGCGCTGGCTCTGGGCTTGAAACCGATCCTGGTGGTGAACAAGGTGGACAAGCCCGGTGCGCGCCCCCAATGGGTGGTCAACGCCGCTTTCGACCTGTTCGACAAGCTCGGCGCCACCGATGAACAGCTGGATTTCCCCGTGGTCTACGCCTCGGGCATCAACGGTTGGTCGTCACTGGAGGAGGGCGGTCAGGGTGAGCAGTGGGGCCCCGATATGTCGGCCCTGTTCAATACCATTCTCCAGCATGTGCCGCACCAACAGGGTGATCCCGCCGCGCCGCTGCAACTGCAGATTTCTGCGCTCGATTTTTCGACCTTTGTGGGGCGGATTGGTGTCGGGCGCATCAGCCAGGGCACGATCAGACCCATGATGGACGTGGTGGTGATGGAAGGTCCGGATGGCAAGGCCGTCAAAGGCCGTATCAACCAGGTGCTGACTTTTCAGGGCTTGGAGCGCGTGCAGACCACGGACGCCGGCCCAGGCGAAATCGTGCTGATCAACGGCCTTGCTGACATCGGCATTGGCGTGACCATCACCGACCCGGCCAATCCGGCACCGCTGCCCATGCTCAAGGTCGACGAACCGACCCTGACCATGAACTTCTGCGTCAACACCAGTCCGCTGGCCGGCCGTGAGGGCAAGTACGTCACCAGCCGCCAGATTTGGGACCGCCTGCAAAAAGAACTGCAACACAACGTGGCCTTGCGCGTCAGGGAAACCGACGAAGAAGGTATCTTTGAAGTCATGGGTCGCGGCGAACTGCACTTGACCATTCTGCTGGAAAACATGCGCCGCGAAGGTTTTGAGTTGGCAGTAAGCAAGCCGCGCGTCGTGTTCAAGGATGTGAATGGTGAAAAGTATGAGCCCATCGAGTTGGTGACCGCCGACATCGAAGAGCAACACCAGGGCGGTGTGATGCAGGCTCTGGGCGAGCGCAAGGGCGACCTGGTCAACATGGAGTCGGACGGCCGTGGCCGGGTTCGCCTGGAGTACCGCATTCCGGCGCGCGGCCTGATCGGTTTCACCAACGAATTCCTGAACCTGACGCGTGGTACCGGTCTGATCTCCAACATCTTCGACAGCTACGAGCCGCACAAGGGCGACATCGGCGGCCGCAAAAATGGCGTACTGATTTCCATGGACGCTGGTGAAATCTTCACCTACGCGCTGGGCAAGCTCGACGACCGCGGCCGCATGTTCGTCAGGGCCAACGATCCGGTGTACGAAGGCATGATTGTCGGTATTCACAACCGTGACAATGATCTGGTGGTCAACGCCACGCGCACCAAGCAGCTGACCAACTTCCGCGTCAGCGGCAAGGAAGACGCGATCAAGATCACCCCCCCGATCGAATGTACGCTGGAATACGGCGTGGAGTTCATCGAGGACGACGAGCTGGTCGAAATCACGCCCAAGTCGATCCGTCTGCGCAAGCGCCACCTGACAGAGCATGAGCGCAAGCGGGCTGGACGCGAAGCCTTGTAGCCTGGTTTGATGAACCGGCCGCGGTTGGTCGTCCCGGACCCCGGAACGCAGTCCGGGGCAAGCCTGATCCAGGATCCATGGATTGCGGGTGCTGAAACCCCGGACTTGATCCGGGGCCGCAATGACCGTACTTGTTCTATATGAAGCTTACCCACAACCGGGCAGTTCTTTTGATGATAGCGGTGACCCTGATGTGGTCGATCGCCGGTGTGGTGACACGTCATCTGGAACATGCCCGTAGTTTCGAGGTGAATTTCTGGCGCAGTTTTTTCACGGTACTGTCGCTGTTGATCATCCTGCCGCTGTTTCAGGGCCGCGATGTCTTTCAGCGGATGCGTAACGGCGGTAAAACGCTATGGATATCGGGTCTTTGCTGGTGCGGCATGTTCACCTTCTTCATGCTTGCCATCACGCTCACCAGCGTTGCCAATGTGCTGGTCACGATGGCCATCAGTCCACTGCTGACAGCCTTGGCGGCCCGCATTTTTATTGGTCACCGGATCGCCGGTCGAACCTGGCTGGCGATCATGGTGGCCGGCTGCGGCATCGCCTATATGTATGGCAGCCAAATCAGTCAGGGCGTCAGCCTGCTGGGTACCCTGGTGGCTTTGTGCGTCCCGATCTCCGGTGCCGCCAACTGGACGGTTACCCAGAATGCACACGCCAAAGGGACCGATGTCGATCTGATACCGGCGGTGCTGATAGGGGCCGTTCTCTCTTCCCTGCTGACCCTGCCACTGGCCATTCCGTTTCAAGCCTCCGGTCATGACCTGATTTTGCTGGCGCTCCTGGGTTTGGTCCAATTGGCCATTCCGTCGGCGCTGGCGGTGCTGTGCGCCAGCGTGTTGAAAGCGCCCGAGGTGTCGCTGCTGGGGTTGCTGGAAGTGATTTTTGGTATTCTGCTGGCCTGGGTTGGTGCCAATGAGGTCCCGACCGCCAATGTGCTGCTAGGGGGATCGCTGGTGATCAGTGCCCTGTTCGTCAACGAATTGATTGGATGGAGAAGCAGAAGATGAATAGCGGTAGCGTTGTTCCCGCGGAAATGGAGACGCATGTCCTGAGCGAAGTCCACGGGCATGTCGGACTTATCACGCTGAACCGGCCAAAGGCCCTGAATGCGCTGTCGCTCGCCATGATTCGCGCCCTCACCGTCTGCCTGCTGGCCTGGCGCGACAATCCGCAGGTGAAAGCGGTGGCGATCCGGGGCAGCGGCAAGACCGGGCCCTTCGGCGCCTTTTGTGCTGGCGGTGACATCCGTTTTTTCCATCAGGCTGCGCTGGCCGGTGATCCACAACTGGAAGCCTTCTTTACCGAAGAGTACCGGCTCAACCATCTGATCCACACTTACCCCAAGCCCTATATCGCCTTCATGGACGGCATTGTCATGGGCGGCGGCATGGGTATCAGCCAGGGCGCAAGAATACGCATCGTCACCGAGCGCACCAGGATGGCCATGCCGGAGACCAATATCGGTCTGTTCCCGGACGTGGGGGGTGGCTATTTCCTGAGCCGCTGCCCGGGCCACTGCGGTGAATGGCTGGCCTTGACCGGCGATACGGTAGGCGCCGGGCAGGCACTGGAGCTTGGTTTGGCCGACAGCTGCTTCGATGTGGCCCGACTGGCCTCGGCCTGGGATGCCTTGGCCAGCACGGACTTCGATCGAGCCGGCGCCATGGAGCAGTGGCTGGCGCTATTTTCCGTGACTGTGCCGGCCAATTCCATGGTCGACACCGCCCAGATCGATGCCTATTTTTCGCATCCCTCGGTGTCTGCCATCGTCCACGCGCTGGAGGCGGCAGGAGGGGGCTGGGCGCAACACACGGCAGCCACCCTGAGGCGGCGCTCGCCTTTGATGTTGCATGTGGTGCTGGCCCAGATTCGCCGCGCCCGCAACCTGTCGCTGGCCGAAGATCTGCGGATGGAGCGCGACATGGTGCATCACTGTTTTCATCCCCGCCATCTGAAGCGCAGCGACAGTCAAAGCGAGACGGTGGAGGGGATTCGCGCGCTAGCAGTGGACAAGGACAATACACCGCACTGGAGTCCCAACCGCATTGAGGAGGTCACAACCGGGATGACGGCCCCCTTCTTCAGCAGTCCGTGGACGCCACAGACTCATCCGCTGCGCGATCTGAGTTGAGTCGAACCGGCATCAAAGCTGGCGATAGACGGCTTGCGCCAGTTTCATCAGGCTGTCGCGTGGCATCGGGCCGGCAAGGGCGTAGCCGAAGCCCTGGTCGGTCCAGTAAAAGCTGGAAATCGCGCCTTCGGTGGCAAAGTTAAAACCGGTCTGGGCTGCGTCAATCCCCTTTGCAGCCTTGTCCACCGCCCCGAGATAAAGCGTAACGCGGGTGCCGGAGTCGTTCTGAAACATGAACTGGGCTCTGGCCCCCGCCTCGCCGGGCAACAGGCGCCCACCCACCAGCCGGTAACCCTGGGTGCTCAAATCAGGAACTTTAAGCGGCTTGCCGAGCCGCTTGGACAGCCATTGAACCAGGTGTTGCTGCTCAGCGGCAGCGACCTCCACCGGGTGCCGCACCTCCGGGGCATAGACGGCATGGGCGAGGCTGGCCTGGCGTGCGAAATCCTGTGCCGAGCGGGCTTTGATCAGAGCTGCAGTGGGTGCTTGGGCTTGCCAGTCAGCGTGCCAGGCGGCGCTGGAGAGCCAGCCCGTGCCAAAAGTCAGCAGCACCCCGGCGGCGATCCCGCCTCGGAGCCACCAGGGATTGCTTTCCTGTAGCGAGGCCGCGGAGTGCCGTGCCGCTGCGATCAATGTTGCCGGGATGGTCTCGTTCAGGAGTTGTTGATGCAGGCTTTTCAAGGCCTTGCGCTGCTGCTGCCATTGCGCCACGCTGGCTTGGGCGACCGGGTCATGCGCCAGTCGTGCCTGTAGCCGTGCAAGTTCTGGCGCTGCCAGTTGCGCATCCACCAGTGCGTGGATTTCATCTTCTGTCAGGGGCTCGGAGGGGCGGCTGTCCATGCTGTATTTCCAATCACTCATTTCAGACGCCGAAGCGGGACGACCACGGAGCTTGATGTGTCGCTGGTCGCCATCTGCTCGGCGCCGCGGGCCGGTGCGTCCAGCAGGGCTTGCAGGCGGCGGCGTGCGCGCGAGAGACGTGACATCACGGTGCCAATCGGAACCCCTGTGACCCTGGCAACTTCGGCATAGCTCATGTCCTCCAGACTGACCAGAAGCAGGGCTTCCCGCTGGTCCGGCGGCAGGCGCAACAGGCAACGCTGCAAGTCCAGTGCCGCTCCCAGGTTGACCTCGGGTGCCACCAACTCTTGCGCCAACTCTTCGATATCGACGCTGCCGCTGCCGGCTTGTCTGAAGGAGCGGCGCACCTGATTGGCAAACAGGTTGTGCATCAGCGTGAACAACCAGGCTCGCAGGTCGGAGCCGGCGGCCCACAAGCGCCACTTGCTGCAAGCCCGCTCCAGTGTGTCCTGCACCAGATCATCGGAGGACCAACTGTCACCGGTCAGGGCGCGCGCATAACGGCGCAGCGCCGGAATTTGATCGACGATGGGGTGGTTGATCATCTGGTCCGACAAGGTTTTGTGCGCTATGGCTTGGCAGTCTGCCAGACCTTGTTGAAGCCGTCCCCTGTTTTATCTCCGGGCTTGCTGTCCTTGACCCAGTAATACAGGGGCTTGCCCTTGAGCGCCCATTGTTTTGCGCCGTCGTCGCGGGTGATGATGGTGTAATCGCCCGATGCCTTATCGGCACTGGTGGCCATCAGGGGCGGCCAGTTGGTGGCACAGGGGCCGTTGCACACCGATTTGCCGGTGCCGCTGGGGTCTTTGTCAAAGGTATAAAGAGTCATGCCGGTGGGGCCGACCAGCAGGCCGTCGGCCACCTTGGCGGGAGCGGCATACATGGATGCGCAGCCTCCCAAAAGGATCAGTGTGGTAGACAGGGCAAGGGTGGCGCGGGCGTACAGTTTCATGCAGAACTCCTGGGTTGATGGCTGCAAACAAGCATTTGCAATCAGATAAACACCCACCGCCCACCGGTTATTCCATGCGGGGAAAAAATTAACGCTGGCGGCTTTTCATCGCCCGTTCCACCTCGCGCTTGCCTTCGCGGTCCTTGATGGTGTCACGTTTATCGTGCTCGGCCTTGCCTTTGGCCAGGGCAACCTCGCATTTGATCTTGCCGGCCTTCCAGTGCAGATTGAGCGGCACCAGGGTGTAGCCTTTTTGCTCCACCTTGCCGATCAGCCGTTTGATCTCTTCCTTGTGCATCAGGAGCTTCCTGGTGCGCTGCTTGTCCGGGCTGATGTGGGTGGAAGCCGTACCCAGGGGATTGATCTGCAGGCCGATCACGAACAACTCGCCGTTGCGAATGACGACGTAGCCATCGGTCAACTGCACCTTGCCCTCGCGCAGCGATTTCACCTCCCAGCCTTCCAGCACCAAACCCGCCTCGAAGCGTTCTTCAAAGAAATAGTTGTAGGCGGCCTTTTTGTTGTCGGCAATGCGGGCGGCGGTTTCAGGTTTTTTGGCCATGGGGTCAATCTGGGGTTGTAAGTCGTGCGTACAAGGCTTGTCTACAATCCCGCGCAGACCTCCATTCTATGAAAACCGTAACCAAGTCAGTCCTTATCTGGTACAGCGCGTCCGAGATGTATGTTCTTGTCACCGACGTTGACCGATACCCCGAGTTTTTGCCCTGGTGTGACCGGGCTCGGGTGGTCAGCGCCGACGAGAACGCAATGACGGCGGAAATCGGTATCTCCTTCAGCGGCATTCGCCAGACATTCACCACACGCAACCAGCATGTACCCAATCGTCAGGTCGCCATAAAACTGGTCAACGGCCCCTTTTCAAGACTTGACGGCGAGTGGAATTTCATCCCGATTGGCGATGGTTCGCAGCGCGCGTGCAGGGTGGAACTGACGCTCAACTACGGTTTTGACAACGCGGCGCTCAGCCGAATCGTTGGCCCGGTGTTTGACAAGATTGCCGCCAGCATGGTGGACGCTTTCGTCAAACGTGCCGGTCAAGTGTATGGCGGGTGACGAGCCCATTCGGGTCAGCGTGCTGTATTCGCCCAGGCCGCGTGAAGTGCGAGAAGTCAGTCTGCTGCTGGAACCCGGTTGCACGGTTCTGGAAGCTTTGCAGGCCAGTGGCTTTTTGCAGCTTTTCCCTGCGCTTGACCCGCAAACCATGGTTGTGGGCGTTTGGGGCCGCAAATCAAGCCTGCGCCAGACCTTGCGAGAGATGGACCGTGTCGAAATCTACCGAGGGCTCAGCGTCGACCCGAAAGTGGCGCGACGCGAGCGTTTTGCCAAGCAGGGCGCGCGGACAGTCGGACTGTTTGCAAAAAAACGTCCGGGTGCCAAGGCCGGGTATTGAACTGGCTATTGGCAATCGGAATCGATGACCGACTGAATGCGTGCCAACTCGGCGGCACGGTTGGCGGCATTCAGAACCTCGGGTTCGCCTTTATCGTTGGGCCGGGCGATCTGGCGGCCGGAATCAAAGCTCGCCTTGGCCCGTTTGGCACGCGCGCAGTTCTCCGCCTTTATCTTCTGGATTTTCTGTTCTTCGGTCCTGCGCTTGTCAAATTCAGCTTCTTCGACCTTCTTTTTCTTGTCGGCCAGTTCCCGGTCGATACCACTAGGCCGGGGTGCGCTTGCGCCGCTGCTGGGCAGCGAAGGTGCCAGCACAACCGCCGGTCGCTCCAGAATGTCTTTTTCAGGAATTTCGGGGGGCGGAGCCCGGTCGCTAAATACCTTGCGGCCGTCCTTGTCCAGCCACTGCCAGTGCACCGCTTCCTGCCACTTCGGCTGCGCTGCCGCGCTCAGCGCGAACAGGCAAGCGACAGTTACCCAAAAGAAAGAACGAAATGGATCCATGCGGCAAGTTTAGCGTGCAGTGGGTCGGGCTGCCAAGAAGGTAAAACCTTCGGACGGTTCCAAGTGTCTGTTTGTCGCCAACCGGCACTGAACTGGTTGGCGCGAGGTGGCTACAATCTGCCATTTGGAGCTTAAGAACATGCGCCTTATTGGCAAAGCGCTCACCTTCGACGATGTCTTGTTGGTCCCAGCGTTCTCCCAGGTCCTGCCCAAGGATACTTCTCTTGCAACCCGTTTCTCCCGCAACATTGCCCTGAATTTGCCCCTGGTGTCGGCGGCCATGGATACCGTCACCGAAGCCCGCTTGGCGATTGCCATTGCGCAGGAGGGGGGTATCGGCATCGTCCACAAAAACATGACCGCCCAGGAGCAGGCAGCCCAGGTTGCCAAGGTCAAACGCTACGAGTCGGGGGTGTTGCGCGACCCGGTCGTGATCACGCCCCAGCACACCGTGCGCCAGGTCATCAACCTGTCGGAACAACTGGGTGTATCCGGCTTTCCGGTCTGCGATGGCGGCAAGGTGGTGGGCCTGGTCACCGGGCGTGACCTGCGCTTTGAGACCCGTTATGACCTGCCGGTCAGCCATATCATGACCCAGCGCGACAAGCTGGTGACCGTGCCCGACGGCACCACGCTGGAACAAGCCAAGGTGCTGCTCAATCAGTACAAAATCGAGCGTCTGCTGGTGGTCAACGAGGCTTTTGAACTCAAGGGTCTGATCACTGTCAAGGACATTACCAAGCAAACAAGTTTTCCCAATGCGGCGCGCGACGCGCAGGGCAAGCTGCGCGTTGGTGCCGCCGTCGGCGTCGGCGAGGGGACCGAGGCGCGGGTCGAGGCCTTGGTGCATGCCGGAGTCGACGCGATCGTGGTCGACACCGCACACGGCCACAGTCATGGCGTGATAGAGCGGGTGCGCTGGGTCAAGCGAAACTACCCGCAGGTCGATGTGATCGGCGGCAATATCGCCACCGGCGCGGCCGCGCTGGCATTGGCGGAGGCCGGCGCCGATGCGGTCAAGGTCGGTATTGGTCCGGGTTCCATCTGTACTACCCGCATTGTGGCGGGCGTTGGCGTGCCCCAGATCATGGCCATTGACAGTGTCGCCACTGCCCTCAAGGGCAGCGGCATTCCCTTGATTGCCGACGGTGGCATCCGGTACAGCGGCGACATTTCCAAGGCCCTGGCGGCCGGGGCCAGTTCCGTGATGATGGGAAGCATGTTTGCCGGTACCGAAGAAGCGCCCGGTGAAGTGATCCTGTTTCAGGGCCGCAGCTACAAGAGCTACCGCGGCATGGGCAGTATCGGTGCCATGCAGCAGGGCAGTGCCGACCGCTATTTTCAGGAATCGACCACCGGCAACCCGAATGCCGACAAGCTGGTGCCTGAAGGTATTGAAGGACGCGTTCCCTACAAGGGTTCCATGGTGGCGATCGTGTTTCAAATGACCGGTGGCGTGCGCGCCAGCATGGGTTACTGCGGTTGCGCCACGATTGAAGAGCTGCAGAGCCGAGCCGAGTTTGTCGAGATCACCACCGCCGGCATTCGTGAAAGCCACGTCCATGACGTGCAAATCACCAAGGAAGCGCCGAATTACCGTTCTGAATAATTGTGGGACAGACCGAATTCCTAGACTTTGCGGGACAGACCGCAGTTACGCGAAGCGAACCAGCTCTGTCCTCAACCGTTAAAAGAACAAGCTCTGTCCTCAACTGATTGAGAATTGTGGGACAGACCTCCTCAACTGACTAGAAATGCATCAAAAAATCCTGATCCTCGACTTTGGCTCGCAAGTTACGCAACTGATCGCCCGGCGCATCCGCGAAGCGCACGTTTTTTGTGAAGTCCACCCTTGTGACGTGACGAATGAATGGATCCGTGCGTATGCCCGGGACGGCAAGCTCAAGGGCATCATCCTGTCGGGCAGCCACGCCAGCACCTATGAAGAGCACGACTTGCGGGCGCCGCAGGCAGTCTACGAACTTGGCATCCCGGTGCTGGGCATTTGCTACGGCATGTTCACGATGGCGGTGCAACTGGGTGGACTGGTCGCGGCCAGCCACAAGCGCGAGTTCGGTCATGCCGATGTGCGTGCCCATGGCCACACGCAATTGCTCGAAGGCATTCAGGACTACGCCAGCCCCATGGGCCACGGCATGCTGCAGGTCTGGATGAGCCATGGCGACAAGGTCACCGAGTTGCCGCATGGTTTCAAGCTGATGGCCAGCACCGACAGTTGTCCGATTGCTGGCATGGCCGACGAAGAGCGCCGCTTTTATGGCGTGCAGTTTCACCCGGAGGTCACCCATACCAGGCGCGGCGCGGCCATTCTGGAACGCTTCGTACTGGACATTTGCGCGGCCCGACCCGACTGGATCATGGGCGACTACATCAGCGAGGCGGTGGAGCAAATCCGCACTCAGGTGGGTACCGAGGAAGTGATTCTGGGCTTGTCCGGGGGTGTCGATTCATCGGTCGCGGCGGCGCTGATTCACCGTGCCATCGGCGACCAGCTCACCTGCGTCTTTGTCGACCACGGTTTGTTGCGCCTGAACGAGGGCGATCTGGTGATGGAGATGTTTGTCGGCAAGCTGCACGCCAAGGTGCTTCGGGTCGATGCCGCCGACCAGTTTTTGGACCAGTTGGCGGGCGTCAGCGACCCGGAGGCCAAGCGCAAGATCATTGGCCGCGAATTCGTCGAAGTGTTCAAGGCCGAGGCCGGCAAGCTCAAAAGCGACCAGTCGCGCCACGTCGCCTGGTTGGCGCAGGGCACCATCTATCCGGATGTCATCGAGTCGGGCGGCGCCAAAACCAAGAAGGCCGTCACCATCAAGAGCCACCACAACGTCGGTGGCTTGCCGGAGCAACTGGGCCTCAAATTGCTGGAGCCGCTGCGCGAGCTGTTCAAGGACGAGGTGCGCGAACTGGGCGTAGCGCTCGGTTTGCCCTACCACATGGTGTACCGGCACCCGTTCCCAGGGCCCGGTTTGGGGGTTCGGATTCTGGGTGAAGTGAAAAAGGAATACGCCGATCTGTTGCGCCGGGCCGATGCCATCTTCATCGAAGAGCTGCGCAACTTCATCGACGAGGAGAGCGGGAAGAGCTGGTACGACCTGACCAGCCAGGCTTTCACCGTGTTTTTGCCGGTCAAGAGCGTGGGCGTGATGGGTGACGGCCGCACCTACGATTACGTGGTGGCGCTGCGCGCCGTGCAAACCAGCGACTTCATGACCGCCGACTGGGCCGAGTTGCCCTATGCGCTGCTGAAGAAAGTGTCCAGCCGCATCATCAACGAGGTGCGCGGTATCAACCGCGTCACCTATGATGTGTCAAGCAAGCCGCCGGCTACCATCGAGTGGGAGTAATGGCAGCGACGCGGGGCTACGTCAGCCCGCTGTAGTTGGAGAATTGAGGCTCGCGGCGCAGTTGAAGCAGCCTGCATAATGGGACCGGTCAAGCACTACGAAATAGTGGAGCAAGGTCAAACAGCTTATGGCGCCTGTCGGACAATTCATTGCAAGCAGTTGGAGGAAATATGCGAACGCGAACAGCGCGATCATGTTGTCCTGCCTGGCCCTGCTTGGAATCGTATGGACATTGGCCATCGAGCGCGTAAGTTTCGAGCGCGGCGACACCATCGCCGCCGCCGTGAAGCAAAATGCCAATCTGGCGATCGCGTTTGAGGAACACACGATCAGAACCCTCAAGGGCATCGACCAGGCCGTATTGTTCGTCAGAAACCAGTACCAGGAGCACGGCCTGAAACTGAACATCGGCAACTTGATCGAGCGCGGCGCACTCGACGCCAGCCTCTTCAACTACATCGGCATCACCGATGAAAGCGGCAACGTGGTGCTTGCCAGCCGTGAGTTCAAGCCTACCAATCTGGCTGACCGCGAGTACTTCAAGGTTCACCAGCAGAATGACGACAAGGAAATGTTCGTCGGCAAGCTGAACCTGGGTCGCATAAGCCAACAGTGGGCAATATCGATGTCGCACCGGATCAACAAGGCGGACGGCTCGTTTGGAGGCATGGTCTATGCGGCGGTGGATCCGGAGTACTTCACCAAGTTTTACCAGCGGGCCGACCTGGACGAGCACGGCGTGGTCACGCTGATTGGACTGGACGGTATCGTGCGTGCCAGGCGAGCCGGACAAAAGAGCAGTTTCGGGGAGGACATGCGCAACGCCAAACTATTTGTGGAACAAAGCAAGAGTCGCAACGGCAACTTTCTCAGCGCAGGCGATGTAGATGGCACGGTGCGCTTCATAAGTTTTCGGACGCTGACGCAATTCCCGTTGATCGTTTTGGTCGGGACCTCGGAGGCGGAGACCCTGGCTTCATTTCACGAGCGTGAACGCACCTATTACATTAGCGCCGGGTTGGCCAGCGCAATGATCGTCATCTTTGCGGCCTTCATGAGGACGGTGTGGTCGCGACGCAAGCGAGCGGAACAGACGGCCCTGCAGCAATTCACGCTGGCAGAGGCTTTCTTCAAGCACAGCGTCAGTTGCCTCGTTGTCCTAGATCGGAATTTCAATTTCCTGCGGGTCAATGAGGCCTACGCCCGGGCCTGCCGCTTGGACATCAGCGCGTTCGCCGGGCGCAACCACTTCGACATGTATCCGTCGGACACGAAGTCGATTTTCGAGGAAGTGGTCCGGACCAGGAAACCGTTTGAAACCTTTGAGCGGGCGTTTGTCTTTCCCGACCAGCCCGAACGCGGTGTGACCTATTGGGAGTGGACGCTGGTCCCCATTTTGGACCAGCAAGGCGAAGTGGAATACCTGGTCTTTTCGCTCAACGAAGTGACCGAGCGCAAGCGGGCACAGGAATTAATCGAGCAATCCATGCTGCGGGTGCAGGCGCTTTCCGAACGTGTGATGAAAGTCCAGCGGGAGGAGCGCGAAGGCATTGCGCGCGAGCTGCATGATGAACTGGGTCAGACGCTGACCGCATTGAAGGTCAACCTACAGATGCTGGAGCCGTATTGCGTTGGCGGCGAGGCCGAGGACCACCTGACCGAGGCGCTCGTGATCACGGGGCGCTCGCTCGATCAGGTCCGCGGCATGATGCTCGATTTGCGCCCGCTGGGGCTGGAGGATCTCGGCCTGGCGGTGGTGCTGGAGTCGCATCTTGCGAAGCAGGCGGAGGCGGCCGGGTGGGACGCGCAGTTCGAGACTACGCTGCCCGGACGATTGCGTCCGGAGTTGGAGATGGCCTGTTTCCGCGTGGCCCAGGAAGCGCTGACCAACGTGATGCGGCATGCCAATGCGAAACAGGTGAGGGTGGCGCTTGGACTCGTTGCGGGCGAGGTGCAGTTGAGCGTGCGGGACAACGGCAAAGGTTTTGATGTCGCCGTCGGCTCCGACGTCGCGCGAACGGGGGGCTTTGGGTTGATCGGCATGCAGGAGCGCGTGCGGCAATTGGGTGGGCGGCTGGCAATTCACTCCGTTCCCGGACGTGGTACAGAGGTGCGCGCAAGTTTTCCTTGCGAGCCCGCCAGCGCTGGGGAACCGGGCGCGGACACGCGAACCCAGGCATGAACACCACTGCAATACGCGTCCTGCTTGCCGACGACCATACCTTGGTGCGCAATGGAATCCGTGCGCTTCTCGAAAAAATCCAGGGTGTCGAAGTCGTCGCCGAAGCGGCCGGCGGGCGGGAGGCACTGGAGCTGATCGCGGCCAAGCGGCCCAACGTGGCGCTGATGGATATCAATATGCCGGGGCTCAATGGCATCGAGACGACCGCCGACATCAAAAGGCGCTTTCCGCAGACGCGGGTTTTGATCCTTTCGGTGCATTCGTCCGGAGACTTCGTGTCACAAGCGCTGCGGGCCGGCGCATCGGGTTACCTGCCCAAGGATGCGACCCCGATGGAACTGGAGTTCGCCCTGCGCGCCGTGGTCAGTGGCGAAACCTACCTCAGCCCCAGGGTATCGGGAGATCTGGTTGATCGCTTTGTCCGCTCGGCGGGTGTAGGGCAAAGTCCGCTGGAACTGCTTACACCACGGCAGCGGGAGATCCTGCAACTGATAGCCGAGGGGCATAGCACCAAGCAGATCGCGTCGCGGCTGAACCTGAGCGTCAAGACGGTCGAAAGCCACCGCGCCCTGTTGATGGAACGCCTGGGCATTCACGACGTCGCCGGCCTGGCGCTGTTTGCGGCCCGTGCCGGTCTGGTGGAGCGGGATAGATAGTCCCGCCATCGCCCCGCCCGCGTCGGTTCTAAGGTATTTGGCGGGCCGATTTCAGGTTTTTCCTACTACACAGGGTCCGTGCCCGGACCCAACATTCCAGCTAGTGGGGCAGAGCCGTAACCATGCCGCAGCCGGGGCATGGTTACGGCTCCCAGCTGCCGCATTCCCACTGACCATGAGGACCGAGTTCAAGCGTGAAGACAATCAAGCCCGCGCGGGTTTTGCTGGTGGACGACAACCCGGATTTTCTGAAAGCCGCAAAGCGCTTCTTGCGCGCTGTGCCCGGGCTCGAACTGGTGGGGGAGGCGACTTCCGGAGAGCAGGCAGTCGAACTGAGCGCCGCGCTGCGTCCGGACCTGGTACTGATGGATTTCGCGATGCCGGGGATGAATGGGCTCACGGCGACGCAGCGCATCAAGCAGCAGCCCAACGCGCCAAAGGTGATCGTCGTAACGCTGCATACCCATGCTGCATTGCGTGCATTGGCCCACGAAGCGGGTGCGGACGGCTTCCTGGAAAAAGAGGACCTGGTGCTTGAACTGCCGCGGCTGCTTGCCTCGCTATTTCCGGCCGGCACGCCGGGCGACAAGCGCGGCGGCTTGGACTGATGCAACGACAGGGGAACTTTGGAGTGGAAAACCTGACATCCTCGATGAGATGGGTACTGCTGGCGATTGACGGGCAGACTTACGCACTGCATTTCCAAGCAGTGGAACGGGTTCTGCGCATGGTTGAAGTGACGCCGCTGCCGGGCGCCCCGGTTGCCGTTGAAGGTGTCATCAATATTCAGGGCGAGGTGGTTCCCGTCGTCAGCATCCGCCGGCGCCTGGGCCTTGCCCAGCGGGGCGTCGCGCTAACCGACAGTCTGCTTGTCGCGCGTGCCCGCAGCCGGCGAATCGCCATCATCGCGGAGTCGGTGCAGGGTGTGCTGGAGCGCCCGGCAGACGCCGTCGTGAGCGTCGACGATCTCGCTCAAGGTGTGCAGCACATTGAGGGCCTGCTCAAGACCAGGGATGGCCTGGTTTTGATCCACGATCTGGAGCGCTTCTTTTCACCAGAGGAAGAGCAGTCGCTGGTGCTGGCTTTGGCGAGGAGTTGAAGAATGGCCATGGACCAGCAGATCACTGTGCCGGGCGCGTTGTTGTCGCGCCTGAGCGATTTCCTCGAATCGCAGATCGGGCTGCACTTCCCGCAAGAGCGCTGGCGCGATCTTGAGCGTGGCATCGCCGTCGCATCGCGCGAGTCGGGATACAGGGAAGTCCAGGCCTACATCCATTGGCTGCTTGCCGCGCCTCTGACGCGAACTCAAGTTGAGGGGCTGGCGAGCCATCTGACGGTGGGCGAGACCTATTTTTTTCGCGAGAAAAGAAGTCTCGACATTCTGGAGCAGCAAATTTTGCCGGAACTGCTTGACGCTCGCGCCCCAACCGGAAAACATCTTCGGATCTGGAGCGCCGGCTGCTGTAGCGGCGAGGAGCCCTATTCGATCGCCATGCTGCTGGACCGCTTGATTCCAGATATCGGGAACTGGAAGCTGACTATCCTTGCGACCGACATCAACCCGCGGTTTCTGCGCAAGGCGGCGCAGGGCATGTACAGCGAATGGTCGTTCCGCGACACGCCTGGCTGGCTCAAGGAGCGCTATTTCACGAAGCGACAGGACGGACGCTTCGAGATCCAGCCACGGATACGGCGGATGGTGAGCTTTTCCTATCTCAACCTGGCCGAAGATGCTTACCCGTCACTGGTGAACGACACCAACGCGATGGATCTGATCCTGTGCCGCAATGTGCTGATGTATTTCGCCCAGGATAGGGCGAAAAAAGTGGTCGACAAGCTGCAGTGTTCGCTGGTCGACGGAGGTTGGCTGATCACCAGCCCCGCCGAGACTTCAAACGTGCTGTTTTCGACTTTCACCGCAGTCGAGTTTCCCGGCGCCTTCCTGTATCGCAGGATGGCGGCGGGCGGGCCGCGGACCATCGCCGCGAGCTATCCAGAGCCGGACAACAAGGAGGCCGCGGCGCCGACAGGACCCGCGGCTTTCAGCGTGGCTCAATCGGCCTTGGTGGCGGAGGTCTTGCGCGAAGCGGACGGTGAGCCGGCAAAGCCAACCGAAGCCACAGACGGGCGCGATCTGCCGTGGACCGAAGCACGCGCTTGCGCCAACGTCGGCCGGCTCGCCGAAGCGATCGAGTGGTGCGAGAAGGCGATTGCCGCCGACAAGCTGAACCCGAGGCACCACTATCTGCTTGCCACCATCGAGCAGGAGCGGGGGCAAAACGAGGCTGCCGAACGTTCGTTCGGACGCGCACTTTACCTGGCACCGGATTTCGCGCTGGCCCATTTCGCGCTGGGCAACCTTTGTCTTTCGGGGGCACGCCAGCGCGAAGCGCGACGGCATTTCGGCAATGCGCTGAACCTGCTGCGGGCCTGTCCGGCCAAGGCCCTGCTGCCGGAGTCAGACGGGCTGAGCGCCGGCCGACTGGTCGAAATCATCGCCGCCGTGCAAGCGAGCCTGCCGCCCGCGCATAAGGTGCACAAGGAGCTGGCGACATGAACGCGAACGCTTGGACGCCGGGGACCGATGAGACCCGACGCATCCTGCACGAGAGGGCGCTCGCGCTTGCCGCGGCGCCGGCCAGATCGCAGACCCTGGATGAGAGCGTCGAGGTGCTTGAATTTTCACTTGCCCATGAGCGCTACGCCGTCGAGTCCTCTCATGTGCGCGACGTTTTTCCTCTGGAAAACCTCACTCCGCTGCCGTGCACGCCGGCTTTTGTGCTGGGCATCGTCAACCTGCGCGGCGAGATCGTTTCGGTCATCGACCTGCGCAAGTTCTTCGACTTGCCGCAGATCGGTTTGCCCGACCTGAACAAAGTGATCGTTATCGAATCCCGGGACATGATGTTCGGCATTCTGGCGGACGCCATTTTGGGTGTGCGCCGCCTCGCGCTGACCGAGATCCAGCCAGCGCTGCCCACGCTCATCGGCATTCGGGAGAAATACCTGAAGGGCATCACCGCGGAGCGCACCGTGGTGCTTGATGCCGGGAAGCTGCTCGCCGATAACAGCATCGTGGTGCAGGAGCAAGTGGGCGCCTGAAAGCTTCGTGCCGAGTCAGTAATCGCAATTGGAAAAGCCGACCAGGAGAAGAAGACATGAAATGGTTTCTGGATCTAACGACTCGCAACAAGCTGTTCGCTTGCTTCGGGCTGATCTTCGCGCTGATTGTTGCGGTGATTGCAAGCGCCTACACCGGCATCAACACCATCCGCGAGTCGCAGGATCGACTCTACCAGGAAGACTTCACCAACCTGAGCGATCTACAGGCCCTGCGCGTGCATCAAAACCAGACGCGGGCCTTGATGCTCGAAGCGCAGCTCTTGAGCAAGCGGGCGGAACAGGATCCGTTGCTGGCGCAAGCCGCGGAACGCTCGAAACAGATTGACCGCCTCATCCTCAACCTTCTGGCTCGGGCGAAGAACGACCCCAAGCAGTTATCGCGGCTAGAGGAGCTGAAATCCGTGTGGCAGGCATTCGCCCAGACGAAGGACGCCGAGATCATTCCTCTGATCCTCGCCGGCAAGATCGCGGAAGCGCGGCAGCTCGCAGTCGGCGTGCAGCAGGGGCGGGAGGAAAAAATTCGCGCTATTGCACAGGAATTGAGTCTGGCAGCGGAAGAAAGCGCGCGCCTCGCAGTGGCCAATGCCGATCTACAGGCCAATCAGTCATTTCGCGTTTTTCTGTTTGTCGGGATCGCGGCCATGGTGATCGGCCTGGTGCTGGCGCTGTTGATGGAACGGGTGATCGCGGGGCCGTTGCGCACCTTGTCGCTCACCGCCGAACGGGTTGCTGCGCGGGATCTTACGGTCGAGGTGCCCAGTGGCAATCGCGGCGACGAGGTCGGCACCTTGCTGCGCGCATTTGGTTCCATGATCGAGAGCCTGCGTCGTACCACTCAGGAAATAAACGAAGGTGTTGGGGTACTCGCGTCCTCGTCCAGCGAGATTCTCGCCACCACGACGCAGGTGGCTACCAGTGCGGCGGAGACAGCCAGCGCGGTGAGCCAGACCAGCGCGACGGTGGAGCAGGTCAAGCAGGCCGCCGCAGTCTCGAGCCAGAAGGCGAAGTATGTTTCGGAGAGCGCGCAGAAGGTCCTCCAGGTGTCGCAGGCCGGGCGCAAATCGGTGGACGGCACCATCCTGGGCATGCAGCGCATCCAGGAGCAGATGGAATCGGTCGGCGAGAGCATCGCACGGCTGTCGGAGCAAAGCCTGGCGATCGGGGAGATCATCGCGGCCGTCAACGATCTGGCCGAACAGTCGAATCTGCTGGCCGTGAATGCCGCGATCGAAGCGGCCAGGGCGGGCGAGCAGGGCAAAGGCTTCGCGGTGGTGGCGCAGGAGATCAAGAGCCTGGCCGAGCAGTCCAAGCAGGCCACTGCGCAGGTGCGCTCTATCCTGGGCGAAATTCAGAAGGCGACCGGTGCCGCGGTGATGGCCACCGAGCAGGAAGCCAAGGCGGTACAGGCGGGACTGAAACAGTCCGGCGAGGCGGGCGAATCGATCCGGCTGCTGGCCGAGAGCGTGAGCGAGGCGGCGCAGGCGGCGACGCAGATCGCCGCCTCAAGCCAGCAGCAGATGGTCGGCATGGACCAGGTGGCCCTCGCCATGGAGAACATCAGGCAGGCCAGCATGCAAAGCGTCTCGGGCACCAGGCAGGCCGAGAGCGCCGCACACAGCCTGCACGAACTGGGTCAGAAACTGCAACAACTGGCGGCGCAGTACAAAGTGTGACGGCAATCATCATCCACAAGGAGTCAACATGACTATCAGTAGAAGAATAATCGGCGGATACGCCATCGTACTGGCCCTATTGGCGCTTGTGGTACTGATCTCCTTCGTTGCAATCAGCAGACTACAGGCAACCTATGACCGCTTCCTTGACGTGAGCGAACAACTGGTAAACGGTTCCAACGAACTGCGCTTCGAGCTGCGCGATCAAGTTGCGCACTACCGGGCCATACTCCTCTATCCTGATCAGCAGAAGAAATACTGGGACGACCTGCAAAACGATCATCGCCAGTTCGCGCAGGGCATCGAGAAAATGCGCCGCCTCGTGGCGAGCGCCGAGGGCTTGAGCATGGTGAATGAAATCGCGACCCTACAGGCACAGCACGAACAGGGTCAGGAACGTGTGATCAATCTTGCACAGCAAAACAAACCGGCGGAGGCGCTGGCGCTGGGAATCAAGGAGGTACGCCCCCTCTCCGATACGCTGATTGACAAGACAGAGCGCTTCCGCGAGCGGGAGTTGAAGCTGGAGGCGGCGGGGCGAGCCGAACTGACAACGACGGTGAACCTCATTTATCTCATGATAGGCGCTATTTCGTCGCTCGGCCTGATCTTGGGGCTGTCCATCGGCTATTACCTCAGCCGCACGATCACGCGCCAGTTGCGCGCAAGTATTGACCAACTCTCCACCTCCTCTGCAGAGATACTCGCCACCACGACGCAGGTGGCTTCCGGTTCTGCCGAGACGGCGAGTGCGGTAAGCGAGACGACGGCCACGGTGGAGGAAGTGAAGCAGACAGCACAGTTGGCAAACCAGAAGGCACGCAATGTTTCCGACAGCGCGCAGAAGGCCTCGCAAGTTTCCCAGAACGGGCGCAAATCGGTGGAAGAGGCGATGGCCGGCATGCAGCGCATTCAGGAGCAAATGGAGTCCATCGCCGAGAGCATCGTGCGGCTGTCCGAACAAAGCCAGTCCATCGGTGAAATCATCGCCACGGTCAACGATCTGGCCGAGCAATCGAACCTGCTCGCGGTGAACGCCGCGATCGAGGCTGCCAAGGCCGGCGAACAGGGCAAGGGTTTCGCGGTGGTGGCGCAAGAGGTCAAGAGCCTGGCGGAGCAATCCAAGCTGGCAACCGCCCAGGTGCGCTCTATCCTCGGTGACATCCAGAAAGCGACAAGTGCCGCGGTGCTGTCCACCGAGCAGGGCAACAAGGCGGTGCAAGCCGGGGTGAAACAAACGACCGAGACCGGCGAAGCTATCCGTCAGTTGGCTGACAGCGTCGTTGAGGCGGCGCAGGCGGCGACCCAGATCGCGGCCTCAAGCCAGCAACAGATGGTGGGCATGGATCAGGTGGCACTGGCGATGGAGAACATCAAGCAGGCCAGCGTACAGAACGTGGCCGGCACCAAGCAGGCGGAGGTCGCCGCACAGAGCCTGCATGAATTGGGGCAAAAGCTGAGTGAAATGATAGGGAGCAAGGCATCATGAGCTTGACTGCCCTTTCTGAGAGGCCATTTTTGTGGCTCGTTCGGCCCAGGATAAAACGTCATGACCAACAAGAACGATGACTTCCTGAAAAAACTCCGCGCGACGTTCAAGGTCGAGGCGGACGAACATCTCCAGGCGATGTCGGCGGGCTTGATTGAACTGGAGAAGATGCCGGCGGATGATCGGCAGGCGGAAATCGTTGAGACCGTGTTTCGCGAGGCACACAGTCTGAAGGGTGCTGCGCGGGCGGTGAATCTGAACGAGATCGAGTCAGTCTGCCAGTCTATGGAAAGCGTATTCGCGGCGCTGAAAGGCAAGCAGCTGGCCGTTTCCCGGCCGCTGTTCGACCTGTTGCAAGAGGCAATTGATGACTTGAGTACGCTCCTCTCGGCGCAAGGGGCGGCGATGGCCGTTGCGGGGAAGTCGGCGATTGCAACATTGACCCGGCGGCTCAACGATGCTTTGCAAGGACAGTTTGCCACGTCCCCAGCAGTTCAACCGATAGCGTCGCCGCAACCCACTCCAATGGTCCCCTTTCCGGACGTGCTGCCCGAAGCGACCACAGCGCTTGCCACGCCTGAGCCGACTTCATCTCTCAGCATGGCCTCCGGGACGGTCAGGGTCTCCGCGCAGAAACTCGATGCAGTGATGCGACAGGTCGAGGAGCTGCTGTCACCGCGCTTGGCCTCGGCGCAGCGCGCCAAGGAGTTGCGCGAGGTCGCGGCCTCCTTCACAAACTGGAAAAAGCAGCGGGCACGCATACGACCCGCGCTACGGCTGATCGGGCGCTATGTCGATGGAATAGACAAGGGCAACGGCAGCGCCGCAGGACTAGCAAAATTCCCGGCACAGGAACTCCCGAAGCTGCTGGAATATCTGGAAGCTGAAGAGCTGTTCATGAAAACGGTGGAGGAGCGGCTGTTGCGTTTGAGCAAGTTCGCCGCGCACGACCGACGCACCCTGGCCAGTATGAGCGATAGCCTTTTGCATGACGTGAAGGAAATGCAGTTGCTGCCGTTTTCTTCGCTGCTCGAAATATTTCCGCGTTTTACCCGCGAGCTGGCCCGCGAACAGGGCAAGCAGGTGGAACTGACAATCCAGGGCGGCGAAATCGAGATCGACCGGCGTACTCTGGAAGAGATGAAGGATCCGCTGATGCACCTGCTGCGCAATTGCATTGATCACGGTATCGAGCAGCCAGCCGTGCGGCGGGACAAGGGCAAGCCGGAACACGGCAGCATAACGCTTGCCGTTGCGCAAAAAGACGGCGGGAAAATCGAGATTCTGGTAGCCGATGACGGGATGGGCATTGACGCTGCCAAGGTGAAAGCAGTGGCGTTCAAGCTTAATCTGGTTTCCGCGGAGGAGGCGGAAAAACTGAATGAGCGGGAGGCACAGACACTCATCTTTCAGTCGGGCCTTTCCACCAGTCAGATCATCACGGATATTTCGGGACGCGGGCTGGGCCTGGCCATTGTGCGGGAAAAAGTCGAGCGGCTGGGCGGAGTCGTTGGGCTTGAGTCGCGGCACGATGGCAATGATGCTACGGGGACATCCTTTCGCATCACGCTGCCGCTGATGCTGGCCACTTTTCGCGGTATTCTGGTCCGCGCCGGCGAACATTGTTTCGTCATCCCCGCGCTCAGCGTCGAGCGGGTGACACGCGTGGCGCAACAAGACGTTCAGACGGTGGAAAATCGCGCAACGATTCCGCTCGGCGGACAGGCTGTCGCGCTGGTCAACCTGGTCGATGTGCTGGGGTTGCCGCGCCAGCCTGCAATCGACAAGGCGCCGGGGCAGGCGCTGGTGGTCGTTCTCGGCGCAGGTCACAAACATGTTGCGTTCCGGGTGGACGAGATTCTTGGCGAACAGGAAGTGCTGGTCAAGACACTGGGGCGGCAGCTCGCACGCGTGCGCAACGTTGCCGGCGCCAGTGTGCTGGGAACCGGCCAGGTGGTGGCGGTGCTCAACGTCCCGGACTTGCTGAAGTCGGCGGTCAAGCTGGCGGCACCGCCGCCCGTCGCCATTGAAACGGTGGGGGTGGCGGAAAAACAATCCATACTGGTGGCGGAGGATTCGATCACATCCAGAGCATTGCTGAAGAACATATTGGAATCGGCGGGCTATCACGTGACCACCACAGTGGATGGAATCGACGCCTACACCGCGCTCAAGACCGGGGCGTTCGATCTGATCGTCTCCGACGTAGAAATGCCGCGCATGGACGGCTTTGATCTCACCGCCAAGGTGCGTGCCGACAAACAGCACGGCGACTTGCCGGTGGTGCTGGTAACGGCACTGGAATCACGCGAACACCGCGAGCGCGGCATCGACGTGGGTGCCAATGCCTACATCGTAAAAAGCAGCTTTGACCAGAGCAACCTGCTGGAAGTGATCGGCAGGCTCATTTGAGCAGAAGAAGAAGTTGGAAAAACGTGAGCAAGGAGGCTTATTTATGGCGCCGAACAGTAACATCACGCAGCGCAAGCGGATGGAACAGCAGCTCAAGGAGTCTCTGGCAGACAAAGAGGTGCTGGTGCAGTGTTTGCACGCGCTCACGGCCCACGACGGTCTCACCAGGCTGTACAAGCGCTGCGCGTTCTACACGCTGCTCGAGCACGAGCTCGTGCGCGCGCAGCGCTTCGACCGGCCGGCCTCGCTGCTGCTGCTCGACATCGACCACTTCAGGCGCGTCAACCACACACATGGACACGTCGCGGGGGACGCAGTGCTCAAGAGATTGAGTGAACTGCTGATCCGCGAGACGCGCGCCATCGACCGGGTGTGCCGCTATGGCGGCGAGGAGATTACCGTCATTCTGCCGGAGAGCGATCTTGAAGCAGCCAGCAACATGGCCGAGCGCATGCGTGCCGCAGTGGAGGTACTGCCGTTCGGCATCGAGACGGGCGCGTCCATCAGCATCACCGTCAGCATTGGGGTGGCGTCTTTTCCAGCGCACGCGGACAACGCGCAGGCGCTGGTCGCGGCGGCGGACGCAGCGATGTATGCCGCCAAGCAGGGTGGCAGAAACCAGGTGGTTTGTTATCAACCGACGCCCGGCCAGCCGTCGTGAACCGAACAGGGAGAATAAATGAGACCCTCCATGCAAGCCCAGGTACATCAGGAATTGCCCGAAGGAATGTGCCGGATGCTTTTGGAAAAGGCCTGCGATGCCATTTTTGTGGCGGACATGCAAGGCAATTTCATCGCGCTCAACCAGGCGGCCTGCGACCATGTGGGGTATGACAGGGAGGAATTGCTGCGCATGCGCCCGGAACAGATCAGTGACCGTGAATCATCTGAAAAAGTTTCCGAACGTTTGGCACGCATAGACAAGGATGAGGAATGCACTTTTGAGGCGGTTCATGTACACCGCGATGGAAGACAAATTCCGGTTGAAATGCATGTTCGGGTGATCGAGCATGGCGGGCAGCGGATCATCCTGAATATTTGCCGGGATATCAGCAGCCGCCAGCAAAGCGAAATCGAGTACCGGAAAATCATCCAGGCAACGGGCGACGGTTACTGGATGGTCAATGCGCAGGACGCGCGGATCATCGATGTCAATGACACTTTCTGCAACATGGTCGGATATTCACGGGAGGAACTTTTGTCGATGCGCATTTCCGATCTGGAGGCAGTCGAATCGCCGGAAGAAACCGCCGCCCATATCCGCAAAGTAGTTGAAACAGGCCACGATCTGTTTGAGACACGACATCGGCATAAAGAGGGGCATTTCGTTCAACTTGAGGTGAGCGTGAGTTACGCCGATATTCGCGGCGGGGTGATCTTTGTATTTGTGCGGGACATCAGCGAACGTAAGCGCCTGGAAGCGGAACTGGAACTGTCCGCATTGGTCTTCAATGCCAGCACCGCGTCCATTATTGTTGCCGATGCCGAGGGTTTCATCGCCTGCGTAAACCCGGCTTTTACGCAAACCACAGGTTATGAGCCACATGAAGTGATAGGACGCAACCCCCGGCTGTTGAGTTCAGGAAGGCAAAGCCGGGAGTTCTATCAAAACATGTGGCAGACATTGGACGAAACCGGGCATTGGGAGGGAGAGTGGTGGAACCGGCGCAAAGACGGCGAACTGTACGCGGAACAGGTCATCATCAACATCGTACGAAACAAGGATGGCAGCGTCTATCGTTATGTCAAGATATCCTCGGACGTAACGGAAAAGAAACGCTTGGACGACCTGATCTGGAGGCAGGCTAACTACGACAACGTCACCAATCTGCCCAATCGCCGATTGTTTCTTGACCGCTTGGCGCAAGAGATAAAAAAATGCCACCGAGCAAAAGAATCACTGGCTCTGTTGTTTATCGATCTGGATCGCTTCAAGGAGGTGAACGACGAATTTGGTCACGCCGTGGGGGATCGATTGCTGGTCGAGGTTTCGCGTCGAGTTAATGCTTGTATTCGCAGTAGCGATACGGTGGCCCGCTTGGGCGGGGATGAATTTACCGTGATCCTGGCCGACCTCGCCCAAACAGCGCGCATCGAAACAGTGGCGCGGAATATCACAAGTGTGCTTGCCCAGCCATTTCACTGCGATGAGATCGAGGCATCTATATCGGCAAGCATGGGCATTGCAATCTATCCCGCGGATGGATCCGATAGCAATGAATTAATCAAAAAGGCCGACCAAGCCATGTATGCGGCAAAGAACAGCGGCAGAAATAGATTCAGTTACGCTGCCAAACAGGGCGGCAGAAACCGGGTGCTTCGTTATGAACCGGCGCCCGGCGAGCCGGCGGGCCAGGGATGAGTATGGACACCAGGCCGCTGAGCATCCCGTTCCGGAATTGCACTGGGAGGCAAGGCGCATGATCAAAGTTCTGGTGGTGGAAGATTCACCGGTGGTGCGCGAGTTTCTGGTTCACCTTCTCGGCGCGGATTCCGCGATTCAAGTCATCGGCACGGCCAATGATGGCGAGCAAGCGATCGAGGCCGTCGCGCGCAAACGGCCCGACGTTATCACCATGGACATCCATATGCCCAAGCTGGATGGCTTGGAAGCCACGCGCCGGATCATGGAAACCTACCCCACGCCCATCGTCATCGTGAGTGGCAGCAGCGATCCGCGCGAGGTCGCGACCACGTTTCGCGCCATGGAGGCGGGCGCGGTGGCGGTATTGGGTCGGCCGGCGGGCATCGGTCATCCGGACCACGAAGCCAGTGCCCGCGAGTTGCTGCAGACGGTCAAGCTGATGTCCGAGGTCAAGGTGATCCGGCGCTGGCCCAAGGCGGGGTACCGGCCGGGCGTTGCGCGTCCGGCGCAAGCGAGTAGCGCGCAGGTCGAGGCGAGAGTAAAGGTCATAGCCATCGGCGCCTCAACCGGTGGTCCACCGGTGCTGCAAACCATTCTGGCGGCGCTACCGAAAGATTGCCCGCTGCCGGTGCTGATCGTGCAGCACATGGCGACTGGTTTTACCCAGGGCTTCGTGCAGTGGCTGGCGCAAACGTCCAGCTTGCCGGTGCATCTCGCCACCCACGATGAACCTATCCACCCGGGGCATGTCTATGTGGCCCCCGATGAATTTCAGATGGGGGTGGAGCGGGGCGGAAAAATAGTCCTGACCAAAGACGAACCCGAGAACGGCTTGCGTCCCTCGGTTTCCTACCTGTTGCGTTCGGTGGCCGAAGTCTACGGACGCGAGGCCGTAGCCGGTCTGCTGACCGGCATGGGACGCGACGGCGCCGACGAGCTCAAGCGGTTGAAGGAAATGGGCGCAGTCACCTTCGCCCAGGACAAAGACAGTTCGGTTGTACACGGCATGCCCGGTGCTGCCATCAAGCTCGATGCGGCGACGTTCATTCTCCCTCCCGAGAAGATCGCCGCGACGCTGACCAGTCTGGCGAAAGACGGGAAACCATAAGGAGAGGCCCATGAAAACCAAACAAGTAACCAACGACAAGGTGGAGATTCTGATTGCCGAGGACAGCGCGACCCAGAGGGAACAGCTCAAACACTTACTTGAGGAACACGGCTACTCGGTCACGGCCGCCACCAACGGCCGCGAGGCGCTGGCCTTGCTCGAACGGCACACGCCCACCCTGGTGGTCAGTGACATCGTGATGCCAGAGCTGGACGGCTATGGCCTGTGCAAGGCGATCAAGGCGTCCAAGAAGCTGGGGGACATCCCGGTCATGCTGGTGACCACGCTGTCGGATCCGCAGGACGTCATTCGCGGGCTGGAGTGCGGTGCGGACAATTTCGTGCGCAAGCCCTACGACGAGCGCTATCTGCTGGCGCGCATCGACTACCTGCTGATGAACATCCAACTGCGCCAGAACCAGAACTTGCAGTTGGGCATGGAGATCAATCTGGGAGGTCAGAAGCATCTCATCAGTTCCGAGCGGCAACAGATACTCGATCTGCTGATCTCGACCTACGAGCAGGCGGTCGAAATCAACAGCGAGCTCAAGCAACGGGAGGGAGAACTGGCGCATTCCAACCGGGTGCTCAACTGTTTGTTCCGCATTGCCGATGGCCTCAATCACGCGGCCAGTGAACAGCAGGTGTTGGAAATAGCTTTGGAGCGAGCGCTTGAACTGCCCGGCGTCCAGGCCGGCTGGATTTCCCTGCGACAAGGCGACTCCGGCTTCCGGCTCGCCGCCGCGCGCAACCTGCCGCCGGCGCTCGCGGTGCCCGGTGCCATGGAAGGCCCATGCAACTGTCGTTGTGGCCTCATCTCCGGCGAACTCGACCACGTAACCAACATCATGGAGTGCCAACGCCTGGAAAAGACAACGGGCGACACGCGCGGGCTGCGCTACCACGCCAGCGTTCCATTGTGGCTCGGCGCGCGGACGTTGGGTGTGATGAATCTGGTCGGGCCGGAAAAGGGATTGTTCAATGAGTCGGAACTGGACATCCTCTATGGCGTTGGCAACCAGGTGGCGGTAGCGCTGGAACGCGCCCATTTGCACCAGCATCTGGAGTGCTTGGTGCAGGAAAGAACCGCCGCGCTTGAAGCGGAAATCGTGGAAAGAAAGCGGATCGAAAAAGAACAGGCCCGGCTGGTGGCGATTATCGAGGCGACACCCGACATGGTGGCCACGGGTGACCCGAATGGCCAGGTGCTCTATTACAACCGTGCCGGACTGCGGATGCTTGGGTTCGAACCGGGGCTGGATCCGTCCACAGTGCGCTTTCTTGACACCCATCCAGCGTGGGCAGCCAAGCTGGTGGCGCAGACGGGGGTTCCCCATGCCACCGAGCACGGGAGTTGGAGCGGAGAAACGGCACTTCTCGGACGTGACGGGCGCGAAATCCCGATTTCTCAAGTGATCATTGCGCACATGGGATCCGACGGATCGGTGGAGCGTCTGTCCACTATCGCGCGCGACATCACATTGCAAAAGGAGAACGAAAAACGCATCACCCGCCTGAACCGCGTATATGCCGTTCTGAGCGGCATTAACACGACCATTGTCCGCACCCGGGACCGGCAGGAGCTGTTCGAGCAGGCCTGCCGCATCGCGGTGGAACAGGGCAAGTTCAGGTTGGCCTGGATCGGCCTGCTGGATGCCAATGGACTCGATCTGACGCTCGTCGCCAAGGCTGGCGTCGACGAAGGTTACCTCGATAACATCCGCCTGACAGCCAGGGATGATGCGCCCGACCGCTGCGAGATGGTGGCGCGGGCCTTGCTGGAAACGGTGGCCGTGGTCTGCAATGACATTGACACCGATCCACAGATGGCGCGCTGGCGCCAGGAGGCGCTGCGGCGCGGTTACCGCTCGGTGGCCGTGTTCCCGCTGCAACTGGCGGACCAGGTGACGGGCTTGCTGCTGCTCTATGCATCGGAGGTCGGTTTCTTCGACACCGAGGAGATGAGGCTGCTTGGTGAGGTTGCCGGTGACATTTCGTTTGCCCTCGATCATCTGGAAAAAGAGCAGCGCCTCAATTACCTTGCCTACTTTGATGCTCTGACCGGCCTGCCCAATCGCAGCCTGCTGCACGAACGTTTGGATCAGAGAGTCGCCGCGGCACGTGGCGAGCAGAAGAGCTTGGCGGTGGTCATGCTGAATGTGGAACGGTTCAGAAGCGTCAATGAAACCTTGGGGCGACATGCCGGAGACGAGCTGTTGCGCCAGCTCACCCGGCGTTTGAAAGACGGGCTCGATGACTCCAATATCCTGGCGCGCCTCGGCGCCGATTCGTTTGCAATGGTCACGCGCCTTTGCGATGACAACGCCGGCGTGGGGCCCATTCTGGAGCGGGTTCTATCATGTATCCATGGTCAGCCGTTCCAGATTGAGGACCAGGAATTGCGCGTTACGGCTAAGGCGGGGGTGGCGATTTTTCCGCACGACGGCATGGATGCCGATACGCTGTCGCGCAACGCCGAAGCGGCGCTCGGGAAAGCCAAGCTGTCCGGAGACAAGTATCTGTTCTATGCGCCTGAGTTCAATGCCCGGGTGGCGGGAAAACTGGCGCTGGAAAACAAACTGCGCCGCGCGCTGGAGCGAGGCGAACTGGAACTGCACTACCAGCCCAAGGTCGAGCTGAAGAAGCGCCGCCTCGGCGGACTCGAGGCCTTGATGCGCTGGAATGACCCCGATACGGGCCTCCTGGTGCCGCCGCTGAGCTTCATCCCCCTGCTTGAGGAAACGGGGCTTATTCTCGAGGCCGGCCGCTGGGCGCTGGAACAAGCGGTGGCCGATTTCGCGCGCTGGAAGGGCATGGGCTTGCCGGTTCCGCGGATCGCGGTCAACGTCTCGCCGATCCAGTTGCGGCAGAAGGATTTTGTCAACACGGTGGCGCGGGCGCTGGAAGGCGCCGGGCCAGGCGTTCTGGAGCTGGAGATCACCGAGAGCCTGATCATGCAGGATATTGACGCCAATATCGAGAAACTTCACGCTATCCGCGACATGGGAGTGGAGGTATCAGTGGATGACTTCGGCACTGGTTACTCCTCGCTGAACTATATCAGCCGCCTGCCGGTCAACAGCTTGAAAATCGATCGCGCGTTTATCATCAATATGGCCAACAAGCCGGACGATCTGAGCATCGTGTCCACCATCATCACGCTGGGGCATTCGCTGGAGCTGAAAGTCGTGGCGGAAGGCGTGGAGACCGAAGAGCAGGCGAATCTGTTAAGGCTGCTCAAGTGCGACGAGTTTCAGGGCTACCTGTTCAGCCGGCCGGTTCCACTGGAAGATATGGACTTGCTGCTCCGAGACGGGAAAACGCCCACCGCATAGATTGGCGGAAAGTTCGCTGCGGTTGCTCACCTGATAAAGTAGGCGGATTATGTATCTGCCACCTCAATTCAATGCCAAAGATCGTTCTGTCGCCTGCGACTTGATCAGAGGCCACCCGTTTGCCAGCCTGATCAGCGTGGACGATGCGGGCTTGCCTTTTGTCAGCCATGTCCCGTTGCACCTGAACGAGCAGGGCGATCAGTTGCTGTTGTTGGGTCACTGTGCCAAACCCAATCCGCATTGGCGCTACCTGAAGGCGCGCCCGCAGGCGGTGGTGACCTTCATGGGGCCGCACGCCTACTTGTCGCCGCAAGTTTACCCTGATCTGGCGCGGGTACCGACCTGGAACTATCTGGCTGTGCACTGCACCGTGCAGGCTTCGCTGGTTGAAGATCCGGATGAAAAGGACAAGTTGCTCAAGCAATTGATTGCCGACCATGAGCCCGCTTATGCCCTGCAATGGCGGTCTCTGGGGCCCGAGTTTGCGCAGAAAATGCTGGCCGGTATTGTGGGTTTTGAATTGCGCGTGACCGAACTGCAGTGCAAGCTCAAAATCAACCAGCACCGGCCCGAATCCCATGCTGCCATGCAGACCATGTATGGGTCAGGAAATGACAACGAGCGCGCACTGGCTGCCTGGATGGAACGGCTGGGCATGGTGGACGCCACCTCCCAACCCTGATGGACGATGCAGTATTCATGACCCTGGCCCTGGCGCAGGCGCGCGCCGCCATGGCGGCCGGTGAAGTACCGGTGGGCGCGGTGGTGGTTCGTGCCGGTCAGGTCATTGCCAGCGGCAGCAATGCGCCGATTGGACGGCACGACCCCAGTGCCCACGCCGAAATCTTGGCGTTGCGCGCGGCAGCGTTGGCGATGGGTAACTACCGCCTGGTTGATTGCGAGCTTTTTGTGACGCTGGAGCCCTGTGCCATGTGTGTTGGTGCGATGCTGCATGCGCGCCTGAAGCGCGTGGTGTTTGGCGCGCCCGACCCCAAAACCGGTGCCGCCGGCTCAGTGCTCGATTTGTTTGCCAACCCACGCTTAAACCATCAGACTCAAGTGCAAGGTGGGCTGATGGCAGTGGAGTGTGGCGGTATGCTGCAAGACTTCTTTCAGCAAAGACGTCTTTCGCTGCGCATGGGCAGCAAGCCGTTGTCTGGCGATGCAGCACAACAATTCAAATCCGACGCCCCTGATTTATGAAAAAACACATCTACGTTTACTCTCCTTCGGGCGCGGTGCGCGACAAGGCCGCTTTCAAACGCGGGGTGGCTCGCCTGCAGGCGCTGGGCCACGAAGTTGAAATTGACGAGGCGGCGCTGGCCAGCTATTTGCGCTTTGCCGGCGATGACGAGACGCGACTGGCGGCGATCCATCGGGCCGCCGCCAGTGGCGCCGATGTTGCCTTGATTTCACGCGGCGGCTACGGTTTGAGTCGCATTCTGGGTGGCATTCATTACAAAAAGGTGGCCAAGGCCATTGACCAGGGAATGCTGTTCGTCGGTATCAGCGACTTCACCGCTTTTCAGAGCGCCGTGTTGGCCCGAACCGGCGCCATCACCTGGGCCGGGCCCGCGCTGTGCGAAGGTTTTGGGGTGGGTGGCAAACCCGACGCGGTGGGTGCTCGGGGGCGCGGCGAAGAACAGGTGCCCGATGACATCATGGAGGACTGCTTTGATGATCTGATCAGGGGGCAGGGCGAGGGTACGGGTTGGCGGCAAAATCGTGAACGCACGCCGGCGCTTGTCGACTCGACGGCGGCCCGCCCAATGGCGTCCGGGGATGCGCCCGCGGTTCGCGTGAAAGACGGAATCGTCTGGGGCGGCAACCTGTCGCTCCTGACTTCCCTGCTGGGTACCCCGTATTTTCCGAAAATCAAGGGCGGCATCCTGTTTCTGGAAGATGTGGCCGAGCATCCGTACCGGATTGAACGCATGCTCACACAGTTGCTCCACGCCGGTGTGCTGGCGCGCCAAAAAGCCATCGTGTTGGGTCAATTTACCGAATTCAAGCTGGTACCGCACGATCGGGGCTACAAGTTGACGAGCGTGGTGGACTGGTTGCGCCAGCAAATCAAGGTCCCCGTGGTCACCAATCTGCCCTATGGACACGTCGCCACCAAAGTGCTATTGCCAGTCGGAGCCAAAGCCGATCTGCTGCTGGATGGACGCGACGCTTTACTCTTTTGGGGCCACATTGGATAAGCCTCGGATATGCCCTAAACTGTGTCCTGATTCAAGAATTGAAAACTGTTTCGAATGAGTGTTCAAGCTACTGTCGTTTTCACTGATCTTTTCGGCAGCACAAGTGTCTATGAGGCATTGGGCAATGCCCAGGCGACGCGCGCAGTTACTCAGGTAACGAGCTGGATTGCCAAGACCATTGAATCGCATGGCGGCCGTGTTGTGAAAATGCTGGGCGACGGCGTGCTGGCCTTATTTCGAAACAATCGGTCTGCCATCAATGCGGTGGTGGAGATTCAACGCAAGCACCAGCAACGCATGCCCCAAATGGCGATTGCCTATCGCTTGCCGATTCGCATAGGGGTGGCCAGCGGGGCCGTCGAAATTGTGGCTGGAGACTGTTACGGCGATGCGGTCAACGTGGCGGCCCGGCTCAGTGACCTGTCCGGCGCGCATCAGATATGGGCCAACAGTGCCGCGCTCGACGATATCAACGAGGCAGAAGGCGTACGCTTTCGCATATTAGGACCGATCAGCATCCGGGGACGGGCGGAACCTTGTACCGTTTATCAGGTCGACTGGGAGGATGACGCACCCTCTTCCCTGTTGACCATGCAGTCCGATATGGTGCCGCTGTTCGATCCGACGCAAACCGACACCTTGGGGGGGGAGGTCGAGCTGCTTTGGATGGAGAAAAGAAAGTCCTTCAAATCGTTTGATTTGCCGATTCACATAGGTCGCCTGCGGCAGGCCGAGTTTGTCGTCGACGATCCGCGAGTCTCCCGTACCCATGCCCGGATTGATTGGCGCAACGGTGGCGTGATGTTGGTGGACCTTAGTTCCTACGGTTGCTGGGTCCGTTTTTCAGGCAGCAGCTCAGACTTGCTGCTCAGGCGCGAAGAATGTGTTTTGCACGGGCACGGTGAAATTGCGCTGGGATCGTCTTTTGCCGATCTGAGCGCACCGACAGTCCATTTTTCGGTGTCCAGGCCTCAGGTGTAAACGGTTTTAGCCTGCTCCAGATCAATCACACCCGTGAGCACCTTTTCCAGCGCATCCTGACGCAGGGTTCGCATGCCGGCGCGAGAAGCCACCGCAAAGATTTCTGAAGTCGGAGCGCCAGTCTGTATCTTGTGTCTCATCTCACCCACGTTTTCCAGCACTTCATAAATACCGGTACGACCTTTATAGCCCCGGCCACCGCAGTGTTCACAGCCCACCGCTTCATGTACCGATACCGGAGCTCCGGCCATATTCCCGAAGGAAGCCGCCGCCAACAACCGTTTGCGTGCTTCGTCGACGGTCAAATCTGTGCCAGCGATGTAGTCGTCCACAATGGATTGCAAGGCGTCGTCGGAAAGCACTTTTGCAGACGCACAGTTTTTGCACAAGCCTCGAACCAGTCGTTGGGCCACGACACCAATCAGGGAATCGCCGAAGTTCAATGGATCCATACCCAATTCCAGCAACCGGCTGACACTTTCGGCCGCACCATTGGTGTGCAAGGTAGAAAGAACCAGGTGCCCGGTGAGCGAGGCCTCGATACAGACATTCGCAGTTTCATCGTCGCGCACCTCGCCGATCATGATGACGTCCGGATCAGCCCGCAAAAAAGCACGCATCGCGGCTGCGAAGGTCAAGCCGATCTTGGGATTGATCTGGAGTTGACGCAAACCCGGCTGGGTGATTTCAATGGGATCCTCTGCGGTCCATATCTTTCTATTTTCTGTGTTTATCTCGCTCAGCAAGGAGTGCAGGGTAGTGGTTTTACCTGAGCCCGTCGGACCACAGGCAAGGAGCAGTCCAAACGGGTGGTGCACCAGTCGTTTGACGATTTCGCTGTCGCGCGCCGAGAAGCCTAACTGGGCCAGAGGAATCGGTTTGCTGGAGGCCAGCAAGCGCATCACCACATCTTCCAAATTGTCGTGCGTCGGCAGAATCGCAACCCTCAGTTCGAGCTTGATATCAGAGAAATCTGAAAAATTAATCTTTCCATCCTGTGGCCGTCGCCGCTCGGAAATATCAAGTTTGCTCATGACCTTGATACGGGAAACCAGGGTGGCGCGCAAATCAGCGGGAAGTTTCAGATACTCCTCCAGATCGCCGTCGATGCGAAAACGAATCCGTGAGGATTCTTCTCCGGGATTGGTTTCAATATGAATATCGGAAGCTTTCTGCTTGTGCGCATCCAAGATGACGCGTTTGACCAGCAGCACCACGCTGGAACGCTCATCCACCGCCGCGCTGTGGACTTCGGCCCCTTGAACCCTGATCTCGTTCTGCGCCGCTGCCAGCAGGGATTGAAGATCCTGAGCCGGGCGTTTGAGCAGGCCAGCCTTCAAGACCGGCCCAGTGGCGGTCGCGTTTGACAGGGGACTGTTATCCAGTTCCCGGTTGATTCTGGCATCGATTTGTATCTTGGAGGCCCACACCAGCACCAGATTGCTGCCGGCAATCATGCTCAATCGGGCCGCCAGTTCTCGATTCATGGGACTGAATGACGCCACGTACAGAGTTCCGGCAGTCATTCCCAACGGTACTACCGAATGCTTGACGGCCTCATTCCAGCCGATCTTGAGCAGTGCTTGAGGCGCCACCTTGAATGCCTGTGCGTCGACCTCGGGCGTTCTGACCATCAGCGCCCTGGCATGTTCGAGCTCCAGTTTGAACTGATCCGAATTGGCCACTCGATCATCGATATAGGCGCGAAATTTGCCGGACCCGCCGGCTTGCAATTCATTGAACGTCTTCTCATCCAGAAGCCTCAGTTCAAGCAGCGCCTGAGCCAACGAAATCACGGGTTTTCCGCGGGCCTCTTCCAGCTCCAGCAACAGTTCATCCATGTTGCTGGCCTGGCCAGCTTTAGGCGGCGCTGGTTTTGTCGCAACCATTTCCTCGGACCGGGCGTTGGCATCGGATGAACCCGCTGTCAGGACAACGGGGCGAGATGGATCGAAACGAATGCTTCGCAACGAGTTTCTGGGTATCCAAACGGCCTTGAACCGGGAATCGGCCTGTCGAACATAGAGATAAACGCCGCCAGCCTTTTGGTTCAGATAGCCCCATGTCTGACCATCCAATAATTTCCCATCCGTAAAAAGAACATGAAAAGTACCGGCCTCCTCATGTTCCAGACTTGGTCCTTGCGCCACCGAGGCTCCAGCACCAGTTGCCTGGGCAAGGCAGTCAGAGCATGTCACGGTTCGAATTTCCGGAACCGCAAGGACCAGCGGCTGCCCCCTGAACAACAGTGTCAACGCTGAACTCTCCGACAGGTTTTCATCAGCCGGCAAGTCACCATGAATGAGTTCGCCATCGAGCAGTTGAACCTCTACCGCAAGCCTGGCCGACGCCTGCACTTCGGAAGCGAATCGAAAGCGGGAGGGCAGGGGCCAGAAGATGGGCAGGTTTTGCGCAGTCATCGTTCAATTGTCAACCCCGGGGGCTGCTGGGGTTGACCGCCACTAAGCCTGATGTGAAGGGACAAATCGGTCTTCGAGTCCGCATAGTCTATCGCCTGCGTCAAGGTGATTTCGTGCCGCGTGAACAGATCGAACAAGGACTGGTCGAAAGTATGCATTCCAATCTCGGTACTTTTGGCAATCGCCGCCTTGATTTGATCAACTTGTCCTTTTTGGATCAAATCTGAAATGAAAGGCGATTGCAGCATGATTTCGGTTGCGGGAAGCAAACGATTATCGGTGCCCTGGATCAAACGCTGTGCGATGACACCTTTCAAATTCAGGGAAAGGTCCATCAAGATCTGTTTTCTTGATCCTTCGGGGAAAAGGTTGACGATGCGTTCGATCGCCTGATTGGCGTTATTGGCGTGCAGCGTGGAGAGACACAGGTGCCCGGTTTCGGCATAGTTCATGGCATGCTGCATGGTGATCTGGTCACGGATTTCACCGATCATGATCACGTCCGGTGCTTCCCGCATGGCGTGCCTGAGCGCATCCTCAAACGAATGGGTATCGAGCCCAACTTCGCGTTGGTCGACCACGCACTTTTTGTGGGGGTGAAGAAATTCGATCGGGTCTTCAATGGTCAGGATGTGACCCGGGGCCACTTCATTGCGGTGGTCAAGCATGGCGGCCAGTGTGCTCGATTTACCGGATCCGGCGGCGCCCACGACGAGCACCAAGCCGCGCTTGAGCAGAGCCAGCTTCTGCAAGATGCTTGGCAATTTGAGGGCCGACAGGGAGGGTATCTTATTTTTGACATAACGGATGACCATGCCGACCTCGCCACGCTGGAGGTACACATTGAGCCGAAAGCGCCCAAGCGTTTCAATCCCTATCGCAAGATCACATTCCAGATCGGCCTCAAATTGGCGCATTTGGGACTCGCTCATCATGGAGTAAGCCAGTTCCTTGACACGGGCCGGGGCCAATGGTGGCATCGCCATGGGTCGCATGTTGCCCTCGACTTTCACGGTCGGCACAGCACCGACCGTCAAGAACAAATCGGATCCCTCGACTTCCACCAGGTACTGGAGGTAAGCGCCGAGGTCATCGGTCAAAGAGGGTGTTTGAACAGTTTCAAATTGCCGCATTGCCGAGCCCTAGTTATTTATTAACATAATATACATCGTATGAAGTAGGCAAAGCCGCTTTCCTAGGGTTTGTTCCGGATAAAGGCGGCAATGATGTTGACTGAATCAGGTCGATCAGCGCGTTGCGCAAAATCAATGGCCGTCAAACCCTGCTCGTTCTTCAGCAAGGGGTCGGCGCCGGCCTCCAGCAGCAGTTTGACCGCTGCCGGCGTGCCGTAGTGCGACGCCATCATGAGCGGTGTTGTGCCGTTGGGCGATGCAGCATCGATGTAGGCATGGTTCTCAAGCAACAGGTTCATCACCGCCAGATGCCCATGGGTGGCCGCGTAATGCAGCGGCGTCCAGCCCGGCTTGTTCACATCGGCGCCACTGGCGATCAGTTTTTCGCACAGCTCGGTGAATCCTTTCAGGGCCGCCAGCATGAGTGGGCTTTCGTCTTGCGGGCTGCGCGGCTCGACGTTCACTTTGGGCCAGCCCAGCAGGACCGCTACAACCTTCAGGGAAGATTGCCGAACGCCCAGAAGCAGACCGTGATCACCTGCGGGGTCGAGTGTATTGGGGTCAAAACCGCGATTCAGCAAGGCCCGCACGGTGTCCGCATCGTCCCGCTTTATGGCGCTGAAAAAATCATCGAACGAACCCGCATTACAAGTTGAATAACAATACAAAACAATAAGATATAGAAGCTTCTTAAAGTATATTCTCATGATTAAAGAGCCCCTTGATCCGACCCCAGAACCTTTTTGAACAAGGTGGTGAAGTTATGGCTGGTGATGCTTCCAATGGCCTCCACCTGGCAGCTCCGCAGCACCGCCAATTCTGCCGCCACATAGGGCACGTAGGATGGGTTATTGGTTTTACCGCGGTGCGGTGCCGGTGCCAGGTAAGGACTGTCGGTTTCAATCAACAGGCGGTCAAGAGGTACAAAGGCCGCCACATCACGCAGGTGCTGGGCGTTCTTGAAGGTCAAGATGCCGGAAAAGGAAATATAGAACCCCATCTCCAGTGCCGCGCGGGCGACTTCGGCGGTTTCTGTAAAGCAATGAAACACGCCACCCGCACTGCCAGTTGATCCATCTTCACCCTGCTCCCGCAAAATAGCCAAGGTATCGTCCGCGGCGGACCGGGTATGGATCACCAGTGGCAGACCCAACTGACGCGCAGCCTGGATATGGGTCCGAAAGCGGTCACGTTGCCAGCTCATGTCGGCTCTGCTGCGACCGCCCAGGCGGTAGTAGTCAAGCCCGGTTTCGCCGATTCCAACCACCCGTGGCATTTGTCCCCGGCTCAACAAATCCTGCAGACTGGGTTCAGCGACATTTTCATTGTCCGGGTGCACGCCAACCGTGGCCCACAAGTTGTCATGCTGGAGGGCCAGACCCTGAACCGCGCCAAACTCCTCCAGCGTAGTACAAATGCACAAGGCTCGGCTCACTTGCGCCTGGAGCATGGCTTGACGGATAGCCGGCATTTGTGATGCCAGTTCCGGGAAAGTCAGATGACAGTGTGAATCGGTGAACATGAGGAACCAAATTTGGGAAGCCAGCCGACCGCGAAACGGCATTCAGCCTAAATCGTCTGTGTCGGTCGGTCCGATGCCATGTGGGATCCCAAAATCTGTTCTATTTTGAGCCGCAGAGCGCGTGATTTTTCGTCTTTGGGAAACTGGATGCCAATGCCTTGTTTGCGATGGTTGGCAGCCTTGGCCGGCGTCACCCAGGCCACAATTCCGGCCACCGGGTAGCGCTCCGGCTCCTCTGGCAGGGACAACAACACGTAAACATCATCGCCCAGTTGGTAGTCGCGCAAGGTCGGGATAAAAATGCCGCCTTCCGCAAACAGCGGGATATAGGCCGCGTAAAGAGCGGACTTTTCCTTGATCGCCAATTGAATGACACTGGGGCGCGGGCTGGATGACATTGACTTGCTTATGAGCCGTAACTAGGAGTTTGAGTTTAGGGCCATTTGAGCTTGACTCACAAGTGCTTCAAGCATCAAGCCGGCATTGAAGGGGTGTTCCACGGTGCGCTGGGTGACGGACAAGGCTTGAGCCCAGCTTGTCAATGTGGCCATGGAACCACCCGTTGGCAGGTCAGTTGCTTCAAAAAATCTGGGCCGAGCGCCGGTTTTCACTGCCAGCATGTCGTGACAAAGTTTGTGTAAAGCGCTCACGGTTTGCGCCGGTGACCAGTCTTTCAATACGCTCACATCGCCCCGCGCCATCGCCTTTGGGAGTTTGACCCAGGCTTGTGCGTCCTGCACCGATCGAGAAAACGACAGTGCGTCATCGGGCCGGCCACCGGCGGCGTGCAACATGACCTTGGCCGCTCCAGCGGCCAAGCCCTGCGCCTCCAGCCATGCCAAAGCAGCGTCGAGCTGGGGCCACACCATGGTGTGGCCCAGACAGCGACTTCGAATCGTCGGCAGCAATTGATAAGCGGCTTCGCTGGCCAACACGAACTTGACATCGCCGGGTGGTTCCTCCAGTGTCTTGAGCAGCGCATTGGCGGTGACCACATTCATGCGTTCAGCCGGAAATACCAGCACCGCCTTGCCCCGACCCCGGGCACTGGTGCGCTGCGCGAACTCGACCGCGTCACGCATCGCATCGACCCGGATTTCCTTGCTGGCCTTGCGCTTCTTGTCGTCAATGTCGGATTGTGCTTTTTCACTCAAAGGCCAGCCCAACTCCAGCATCACGGTCTCCGGCATCAGAACACACAAATCGGCATGCGTGTGCACGTCGATCGCGTGGCAACTGGCGCAGTTGCCGCAAGCGCCATGCGCCGAGGGCTGGTCGCAAAGCCAGGCGCGGACCAGTGCCAGGGCCAGGCTGTACTGGCCCAGACCGGACGGTCCCGCCAACAGCCAGGCATGGCCGCGTTGTGCCAGCAGTGCCTGGCTTTGCGCGGCAATCCAGGGTGCCACCGCAGGATCACTCATGGCAGCCAGCCTCTGCCTTGAAGGGCGTTCACGACCTGTCGCCAAACGGCGTCACGCGTGCAGTCTGCGTCAATCCGCGCGAAACGACCCGGATAGCCCCGCAGGCGCTGCAAATAGCCGTCCGCCACGCGTCTGAAAAACTCAAGCGGCTGAGCCTCGAATTTGTCCGGCGTGCGCGCACCGGTCAAACGCAGAGCCGCCACTTCGGCCGGAAGATCAAACCAGATCGTCAAATCCGGCTGCCGAATAAAAGTATTTTCCTTCACAGCCGTGGTTTGCACCATTTGCTCCAGCAGCGACAGCAAATTCAGATCAAAGCCGCGACCCCCGCCCTGGTAGGCAAAGGTGGCGTCGGTAAAGCGGTCGCACAGCACCACATTGCCGCGCGCCAGCGCCGGCTCAATCACCTGTTGCAAATGATCGCGCCGCGCGGCAAACACCAGCAAAGCTTCGGTCATGGCATCCATCGCATCGCTCAGCACCAGCAGCCGCAATTTCTCTGCCAGCGGTGTGCCGCCCGGCTCGCGGGTAATGGTCACTACCCTGCCCTGCGCGTGAAATGCTTGTGCCAGTCCCTCGATGTGGGTTGATTTGCCGGCACCATCAATGCCTTCAAAACTGATAAAAAGACCGTCCAAGAGACTTCCTGTTGTCATGTGCAATTACTGTCCGCGCTGGTATTTGTTGACCGCTCGATTGTGCTCTTCCAGGCTGGCGCTGAACTGGCTGCCGCCGTCGCCGCGAGCCACAAAGTACAAGGCCTTGGTGGCTGCCGGCCGCACTGCCGCCAGCAGCGCCGACTTGCCCGGCATGGCAATCGGGGTCGCCGGCAAACCGGCACGGGTGTAGGTATTCCAGGGTGTGTCGGTTTGCAGGTCGCGGCGTCGCAAGTTGCCGTCAAAGGCCTCACCCAAACCGTAAATCACGCTCGGATCGGTTTGCAGCATCATGCCGATACGCAAGCGGTTGGTGAATACACCGGCAATCATCGGTCGGTCGCTGCTGAGTCCGGTCTCCTTCTCGACAATGCTGGCCAGAATCAGCGCCTGCTCCGCGGTCTTCAGAGGGGTTTCGCTGGCGCGTTGCTGCCAGGCCGCCGCCAGTGCCTTGTCCATGGCACGCATTGCGCGTTTGAGCAGCGCCAGGTCGCTGCTGCCTTTGGCGTAGGTATAGGTGTCAGGAAAAAAACGTCCCTCCGCCGGCAGGCCCGGTCGGCCCAGTACCTTCATGATCAGATAGTCGGGCAGTCCTTTCGAATCGGGTGTGAGCTGCTCTGCTTTGGCCAGCGCCGCTCGAACCTGGTTGAAGTTCCAGCCCTCAACCAGCGTGACCGCTCGCAGTGCCTCTTCGCCACGTACCAGTTTTCGCAACAGGCTGCGCGGGCTCGCGCCGGCCTCGATTTCATAACTGCCGGCCTTGATCTGGCGCGATTGTCCCGACAGGCGAAACCACCAGTACAGCAGGGACGGATTGACCTGTACGCCGGCGTCGCTGACCAATTGGGCCACGGCGCGCACCGAGGTTCCCGGCTCCACCGACAGCTCGACCGTATCCGCTTTCAAGCTCAGGTTCTGATTCAACCACCAGGCGGTGGCGCCACCCAGAACAGCGGCAATGACAACAATTGAGATAAGGAGACGACGCACAGCCTTACAGCCTTCCATGAAATCGAAGGAGGATGATAATTCACGTCATGCAAACCAAACTCAATGGCGTGGCAAGACTGACTGGCCTGGGTGTCATCCGGGCCGTTGGCGTTGACGCTGCCCAATTTCTGCATGGGCAACTGACCCAGGACTTTTCATTGTTGGGCCTGTCCGAGTCCCGCCTGGCTGCCTTTTGTTCGGCCAAGGGCCGGATGTTGGCCAGCTTCCATGGCTTCAAGCGCAGTCAGACCGAAATCCTGCTGGTCTGTAGTCGGGATATTCTGGCTGCCACCCTCAAAAATCTGTCCAGATTCGTGTTGCGGGCCAAGGTCAGCCTGAGCGATGCCAGCAGCGATTACGCCTTGTTTGGGCTGGCCGGCGCTACCGTTTCGGTGAACGCCGGAGGTGCGCACGCGGTCTGGTCCAAGCTCGACATTGGCAATGCCTCGGTGGTTTTTTTGTACCCTGCCGACACTGTGCCGCGGGCGCTGTGGCTGGCACCCGTCGCCGACCCGGCACCGGCCGGTCCGGTCTTGAGCCCATCAGACTGGTCCTGGGGAGAGGTTCGCAGCGGCATTGCCACAATCACGGCACCCATCGTGGAAGCGTTTGTGCCGCAGATGCTCAACTACGAGTCGGTTGGTGGTGTGAACTTTAAAAAGGGCTGCTATCCGGGCCAGGAAGTGGTGGCGCGCAGCCAGTTTCGCGGCACTCTCAAGCGGCGCGCCTTTGCCGCCCATTCGGATGCCCCCATGACGGCTGGCGATGAAGTGTTTCAGGACAGCGACGACAGTCAGCCCTGCGGCACTGTGGCCCAGGCGGCCGCGGCACCAAGCGGCGGTTTTGACGCCATTGTCTCGATGCAAATCGCGGCTGCCGAATCCACCGCTCTGCATCTGGGCGCTGTCAATGGACCAGCGCTGGTGGTGGCACCGCCGCCCTACCCTTTGCTGGCAGACATCTGATTTATTTGATCCTGGGCGATATCGGTGGCAGCGGGGCACAGTCCGCCGGTGCCCTCATACTGTCAAAGGCCCAGAAATCGGTCTCCGGCAGACTGCATCTGACTGCTGGCACGGGGTAGAAGATTCGCTCTGTTCCAGTTCAAGGCCGGTAGGCAGCTTACTGGCAAGTCATTGGTCGCCGCGTCGCTCCCCCATCGTTGACGGTCCGTGATCACGCCACCATCAATCCCGGCGGCAATTGAAAAGGGGACTGAATGAACGTGGTTTATCGGATCACTTATCCGAATGGGAAGATATATGTCGGCCAAGACCGCACCAACAGTATCAACTATTTTGGTAGCGCGTCGAGCGAACTGATTGCCAAGGATTTCACTTGGGAGCAAAGGCAAAGCTTCACGGTCACTCGGGACAATCTTTGGGAATCAGAAACGGCAACTCGATCCGAGGTCACTCAGAAAGAAATCGAGATGATCCGACGGCACGAATCAAACAATCCCGAGGTTGGTTACAACCTGATGCCACCATTCCGGAGATGAGCTGGTCAATCACAAACGAGTTGATTTGGAGTTGATCCAGTCTCGCAGGGTGATGGTGTCAACCCCAAATGCGCAGGTTCCGAAATACGGTATTGGGTTTGCCGCTTCCATACATCCGCACACCGACACCATTGAACAAGCTGGGGCGGGTGTTGCCGGGGACCGATTTCTGGGCCTTTGACAGCATGAGGGCCCCGGCAATGCCCGCCCCAGCGGCCACAAACACAGCAAGTACCGCGAAACACTGCGTGAAATTACAACGAGGTTGCGCTACTGCAGGCCCATGGCTGAGGGATCTCCTGCATACCCTTCGACGCGCTCAGGGTCAATCGGTATGGATGAGTTGTCCATTGAGCACGCTTCAAAGCGCGTGCACCATCTCGACGTGCACGATGCCGGCCTCTTCGAACGGTTCGCCGCGCCGCACAAAGCCGAGCCGGGCGTAAAAGCCCTCGGCCGTGCGCTGTGCGTGCAACAGCACTTCGTGGTCGCCGCGCTGGGCCGCCGCCTGCATCAGGGCACGCAGCAGGTCGCGTCCCAGATTGGAACCCCGCAGCACCCGGTTGACAGCCATCCGACCAATTCGACCGACACCGGGGGCATGTTGCAGCAAGCGTCCGGTGGCCACGGCCAGTCCCATCCGGTTGCGCGCCAGCGCATGGATGGCCGTCGGGTCGGCTGCATCGCACGCCAGTTCAGCCGGAATGCGCTGCTCGTCGACAAAGATTTCGTTGCGCAACTGGCTGGCCGCCGGGCCAAGATCGTGCCAGTTTCCCAGCTCGATGCGCACCATCGGCTCCCAAGCCTCGTAAGCCAGCAGAATTTCCCGAAATACCGCCGGCACCGGCTTGGAAGTTTGGCTGGCGGGGTCGGCAAAGACGTAGAGCAGATCGCAACTGATCAAGTGCTCTTCGGCCCGGAAAATCGCGCCTTTGAACAGAATCGACGAGTTGCCGATGCGGCTGCACTTGATCGCCACATCGAGCTGGTCGTCCAGCCGCGCCGAGGCGTGGTATTCGACAGTCGCTTTCTTCACATATGTATCGCCGCCCAGCGCCTGCATGGTCACGTCATAAGGCAAGGCCAGGGCGCGCCAGTAGTCGGCTATCGCCGTATCGAAGTACATCAGGTAGTGCGCGTTGAAGACTATCTTCTGCAGGTCCACTTCGGCCCAGCGCACCCGAAGTCGGTGAAAAAAACGAAAATCCTGGCGTGTCGAGTCGGTCATGATGGCATCTGCTGTGGTGTGGTTTTGTCTTCTTTTATCCTACACCGGAAGCCGCCGTGACCCCAACTTCGCCGGCCATCGGACACGCGGGGCACAGGATCAAAGCGGTCAACGATTTCGCTTCAGTACCCGGCTCACGTCGCGCGGGTCCAGACCGTACATATCGGCGAACTCGGCGGCAGTCTTGCCGCTGCTCTCGAAGGCCCGTAGCAAGGCCTCTTGCCTGGCCAGTTGCTGGTCGCGCTCGGCAAACGCTTCTTCCAGCAAGGTGTTGGCGTCGGCGTCCTGGCCCGGAACCCTTGAGCGGTAGTCCTGGCGCGTCAGGCCGGAGGCCTCGAACGCCGCCATCAACTGCTTGCGCAATCGGGGTCGCAGATCTTCGGCACTGCGGCTCTGCCGACGGCGAAACAATTCAAGCAGAGCCAGGTAAACGTGCTCCGGCGCCACCGCCTCTACCGCCACGCCTTGCAGATCGTGCCGCGGCTTGCCGGCCGCAACGCTTTGCAGGTAAGGCGTGGAACGGGTATGCACGCTGAGCGCTGCTTTCAGGCTGGCGCGCTCCAGTTGTTCAGGGTGTTTGCCCAGCAATTCCTGAAAAATGCCCAGCTTGAGTGGCAGGAATTCGGCGCCAAACAGCTGCGGGTAGAGTTCGAACAGCGTCTCCAGCACCGGTTGTACCGATTGCCGGCGCCCGGCTGGCTTGGGTTGATCGTTGGCTGGCGCCGGTACCAGGGTTGGTTCGGCTGCTTGCGGGGTGGTACTGGTCACGGGAGTTGGCTTGGAGTCAATCATCAGAGCAGTTCCAGGCCCAGGAATTCAGCCAGCGCGGCTGTGCTCAAAGCCCCCTCACGACTCACGGTTTGACCGGTCTTCTGGTTCTTGGCGACAATGAAAGGGACCGATTCCGCGCCAAAACTGTTCAGCATCTGGGTGTTGCTCTTGATCGCTTTCTCAATCTCGGGGGCGATGCTGCTGGACGCCGAAATGCCACCTTTGCCGGCCAGCAGTGAGGCTTCGTGCTCGGTCATCAGCACGCTGGGGTTGGCCGCCGTCATGAGCGCCGCGCCCTGCGCCAGACTGGTGGCATTGATCAGGTTCACCGGAATCCAGACAAACTTGAGCTTTTGCTGCAGAGCGGCGGAAGCTTCCCACAAGTGCCCGCAGTGCGGGCACTGGGGGTCGAAGAAAACATAGACCGTGTTGGTGCTCATCAACGCGCCGACGGTAAAGCCTTTGGCCTGGGCGGACACCGTGGCCAATGACACTTCGCGCTTGACCGGGGCGGCGGAACTGGCCGACTCCTGCGGCGAGCAGCCGCAGACGAGCAGCGCCATGAGCAGCAGGAAGGAGAAGGTGGAGCGATGGAATTTCAAGGGATACCTCTTTGCACGCGGCCATGAAGAACGGAAAAATGTGGCGGCCGCAGGGCCAGCATCTTACCGTGGGGACGGCCCGGCTTTGCGGGCGCTGGCATACTTCGACCCAGTGACTGTTGCAATCAACCCCCCTCTTGCTGCCCAAGCTCTTGATCAGAGAGCCTTGCACGCCATCACGCAGGTCTATGCCGTGGCGCCCGGGCATTTCGACGAGCTGCGCGGCGTGGTCTCCAGGGGGGCCGATCCGGTCGATCCCGGTGCGGTGGCCGGCGACTTGAAGTTGACGGCGTCCTGGGCAAAATTCTTCGACACCTTGTCAGACCAGGGCGGGCTGGACCAGTTTCCTCTGTTGATCGAGCCCGACAGTTGGCGGCAAATCGAAACAGGCGTCCTGCAACGCGTGCGCCTGCTGGAACAGTTGATGGCCGATACCTACGGGCCGCAACAATTGCTGGCCCGTGGCCTGCTGCCACCCGGATTGGTGCAGGGGCACCCTGGCTATTTGCGCGCCATGCACGGCGTCAAACCGGTCGGTGGCAACTATCTGCACCTTGCCGCATTCGATTTGGCACGCGGGCCGGACGGCAATTGGTGGCTGCTGGCCCAGCGTTGCCAGGCACCGTCCGGCTTGGGTTATTTGCTGGAGAACCGGCGGGTGATCGCGGCCCAGTTTCCGCAGGCGTTCCAGGTCCTGCAGGTGCGGCAACTGGCCGGCACCTACCGGGCACTGCTGGAAAACCTGAAGAGAATGAGCCCGGCTGGCGCCGACTCGCACCTGGCCTTGCTCACCCCCGGCCCGTATAGCGCAAGCTATTTTGAACACGCTTACCTGGCACGCCAACTGGGCTTGACGCTGGTGGAAGGCTGCGATCTGTTGGTGCGCGACCAGCGTCTTTACCTCAAAACGATCAAGGGCCTGGTGCCGGTTCATGGCTTGCTCAAGCGGCTTGACGACGAATACCTCGACCCGCTGGAATTGCGCGCCGACTCGCTGCTGGGTGTGCCGGGCCTGTTGCAGGCGATTCGTGCCGGTAACGTATTGCTGGCCAACGCGCCGGGCTCGGCCTTTCTGGACTCCCCGGCCCTGCTGGCCTTTTTACCCGCCTTGTCGCGGCACCTGCTGGGCGAAGAACTGAAGCTGCCAGCCCTGGCCACCTGGTGGTGCGGCGAGCAGCCGGCCATGGAACAAGCGCTGCTGCGGCTGCGCGACTGCGCCATCAAGCCGACTTATCCCGGCTCGCCCCTACACGCCAGTTTTGATTCGGTACTGGGCTCGTCCCTGCCTGCGCTGGAACTTGACGAATGGGTCAGGCGCATTTCGCGCCAAGGCGAAGACTACACAGTGCAGGCTTATGTGCCCCTGTCGCAAATGCCGACCTGGCAAGTTGTGGCCGGCGCTAGTGGCGGACAGATGGTGGCGCGTTCGGTCATGCTGCGGGTGTTTGTGGTAGCGGACGGTGCACAGTCCTGGCGTGTGTTGCCGGGCGGACTGGCGCGCCTCACCGGGGCGGCGACCGGCAGCGCCTCCCTGCAACGCGATGGCAGGAGCGCCGACGTCTGGACCCTGACGCGCGGCGAAGTCGACAACAACAGCCTACAGCCGCCCGATCCGACACCAGCCGCCTTGACGCCGCGCAATGGGCTGCTGACCAGCCGGGCGGCTGAAAATCTTTTCTGGTTGGGCCGTTACAGTGAGCGCACCGAGAACGCGATTGGGCTGGCCCGCCTGACGCTGGAAGGCCACCATGGTGAAGCGCAATCCTCACTGCCCTTGCTGACCTGGTTCGGCCGGATGGCGCTAGCCAATACCCTGGTGTTGCCGGATGTGCCAACACCAGCGCAGGCGCGCCTCATTTTTGAGCGCTCATTGATCTCGGGTCTGGCCAACTGTGAGGGCGCTACCAGTGTCGGCTACGACCTGCGGGCCCTCAAAATGACCGGCGCCAGGGTGCGCGAACGGCTGTCGCAAGAGCATTGGCACAGTCTGGTGCGCGCCGAGGAAGAGTTGTTTGCGCGTGGCAGCGAGCTTGCCACTTGTTCATCGCAGGAAGCCTTGCAGATCCTTGAAAACACCAGTCAGCGAATGGCGGCCATCACGGCCGCGCAGACCGACCCCATGACGCGCGACGACGGCTGGCATTTGCTGAGCATGGGGCGCCAGATCGAGCGCCTGGGTTTTCTGTCGTCTTCACTGCTGAGCGGCTTTCAGACTGGCTCAGTCGATACGACAGGTGGCTTCGAGGCCATGCTGGCGCTGTTTGACAGCAGCATCATTTTTCACGCGCAGTACCCGCAAAGCCGCGACTTGACCCGCTTGATTGACTGCTTGGTGTTGGACCGTGACAACCCTCGCTCCCTCGCTTGGCTGGTGCAATCCCTGCGCGCTCAACTGGCCGAACTGGCCGCTAGTGAGCCCGATCAACTCCGTGCCCTGTTGCTGGGGGTACCCGACCCGGCAGCCTGGAGTCTGGTGCAATTGTGCGAAACCCGGCCTGGCGCCGCCGCGGCAGTCAAAGACCCTGGCCCATTCCTGGCCCTCAACGAGTTGCTGTTGCAATGCTGGGCCACGGCTCGCGAGCTGTCCGACGCGATCAGTTCCACCTATTTCACCCACTCAGGTGAAGCGAAACAGAGCGTGGGTGCCTGATGAAGCTACAGATCACCCATCAAACCCGCTATGACTACCTGCCGGCGGTGGAAACTGCGCAGCACATAGCCTACCTACAGCCGGTCAGCAACCGCTATCAGCAGCTCTTGAGCCACTCGCTGCTGATCAGCCCGACGCCTGCACAAATGACGCAGACACTGGATGTCTTTGGCAATCCGCGCTGTATTTTTTCACTACAGACGCCGCACACCCAGTTGGATGTGCTGGCGCTCAGTGTGGTTGCCACCCGCGCGCGCGCGTTGCCCTTCTCCAGCATCAGTTGGGAGCAAACCCGGGAGCAGTTCCGATATCGGTCAGGCAGCCCCTATGATGCCGCGACCGAGTTTGTATTTGCCTCGCCTCTTTGCCCCAGGAGGTCCGAGTTCGAGGACTATGCACGACCCAGTTTTGTGCCCGGCGTCAGTGTGCTGGCGGCAGCGCAAGATTTGATGCAGCGCATTCACACCGATTTCGTCTACGAAAGCCAGAGCACGCAAATCAACACGCCGGCACTGGAAGCACTGAAGCAGCGCAAAGGGGTGTGCCAGGACTTCGCCCACATCATGATTGCCTGTCTGCGTGGCATGGGTGTCGCGGCACGCTACGTCAGCGGCTATTTGCTGACCCAGCCGGCGCCGGGCACAGTCAAGCTCAAGGGCAGCGACGCATCCCATGCCTGGGTCGCGGTCTATGCGCCGGACCTGCCGCCGGGCCAGCGTTGGTGCGATTTCGACCCGACCAACCGGCGCTGCGGCTGGCATTCTCCGGGGGAAGACTATGCGACACTGGCGATTGGACGCGATTTTTCCGATGTGTCGCCGCTGCGTGGCGTGATCCATGGTGGCGCCAGCCATACGCTGTCGGTGGCTGTCACCGTGGAGGCGGTAGCCGACGACATGCTGGGCCAGCAGGCCAGTGGACGGCCGAAAATTCAACACCAGACACGCACACAATCACAAAACCGAACCTAGATCGAAAAGGAAACAGCATGAGCATTTACGCCAAACTCGCCGAACTCAATATCACATTGCCGCCGGTCGCCGCTCCGGCGGCGGCCTACGTGCCTTTTGTGCAGACTGGCAACCTGGTTTTTTTAAGCGGGCACATTGCCAAAAAAGACGGCAAACCCTGGGTTGGCCAATTTGGCAAAAACATGAGCACCGTCGAAGGCCAGGCGGCGGCGCGGGCTATCGCCATCGATTTGATGGGAACCTTGCACGCGGCCGTCGGTGACCTGAATCGCGTCAAGCGCATCGTCAAGCTGATGTCCCTGGTCAACTCCACCGGCGATTTCACCGAGCAACATCTGGTGACCAACGGCGCCAGCGAGCTGATTGGTGAGGTCTTTGGCGCCAAGGGTGCGCACGCCCGCAGCGCTTTTGGCGTGGCGCAGGTTCCGATGGGCGCCTGCGTTGAAATCGAGATGATTGCCGAACTGGCTTAGAACCGGGTCTTAAAGCCGCTCAATGGCCTGCCCCTGCACTGCCTGTAATTGCGCGGCAGTCACCCGCTGTGGCGCGATCTCGGCCAGCGGCAGCAGCACAAAGGCACGCTCGGTCAGGCGCGGATGGGGAATGACCAGGGTCTCGCTGGCCATGCTGGCATCGCCATAGATCAGCAAATCCAGGTCCAGTGTGCGCGGCGCATTGTGGCTGGGGCGCTCGCGCCCGGCCAATTGCTCGATCTGCTGCAAGGCGGCCAACAAAGCGGGTGCACTCAGGACGGTTTGTAGCTCGGCCACCGCATTGACATAGTCCGGCCCGCTGGCCGCCAGCGGCGCGCTGCGGTACAGGGACGAGCGTTTCACCAGCAGCACACCCGGGACGGCGGCAATGTCATCCAGGGCCTGGAGCAGGTTTGCCGCTGGGTCGCCCAGATTGGCTCCCAGGGCTATAAAGGCGGTGACGCTGGCGCGCACGGCGCTCCTCAAGCGCCCGGTTCGGGACTCTGTTCACCGCCGCTGCGGGGGCCACTGGAACGCCGACGGCGACGCCGTTTTTTAGGCACCTCCGCGCCCTCCGCCGGACCGTCGATGCCGGCGTCGGATGGCGTCGGCCTGGGACCGTCGCCGCCCTCAGGGTTGGGCCCCGCGCCAGCATCGCGCACGCCGCTGCCCGGCGCCGCCACCTTGTGCACCCGGGGTGCGCGCGGTCGCCGCAATTGTTCCTCCCGTACCTGGTCCACCATGTCCTGGCGCAGGTTGTCGTCGGCCAGGCTGAACTCCTGCCACCAGTCGGCCAGTACCTCGTCAATCTCTCCGGCGTCGGCGCGCAAGCGCATGAAGTCAAAGGCGGCGCGAAAACGCGGCTGCTCCACCAGGCCGAACGGGGTGCTGCCGACGCGCTTCTCAAAGCGCGGCTGCAGCATCCAGATTTCGCGCATGTCCGCGGCCAGTTTGCCGCGACCCGAGACATCGCCGATGCGGGCATTGAAGACATCGTCGATCGCCTCCTGCAGTGCCGGGTGCGCGTGCTGTCGCTGGGCGATCCTTTGCGCCCAGCCATCGCGCACATCGGCCCACAGGGCGCAGGCCAGCAGGAAGCTGGGCGCCACCGGCTTGCCCTCGCCGACCCGGCGATCGGTGTCCTGCAAGGCGGCTTTGACAAAGATCTGGTCAGCGCGCTCCACCACCACATCCAGCAGCGGATAAATGCCGCGCGCCAGGCCCAGCGCCCTGAGCTGTTCGATCGACGCGATGGCATGGCCGGTTTGCAGCAGTTTGAGCATTTCGTCGAACAAGCGGCTTTGCGGCACCTCGGCCAACAGCTCCTGCGACTTGATCAGCGGCGCGGCAGTCTTCGCCTCCAGCTGGAAACCCAGGGCGCTGAGCTTGGCGGCGAAGCGCACGGCGCGGATGATGCGCACCGGGTCTTCCCGGTAGCGCGTGGCCGGATCGCCAATCATGCGAATGATGCGTTTCTTGGCGTCCCTGATGCCATTGTGATAATCCACCACGATCTGGGCTTCCGGGTCGTAGTACATGGCGTTGATGGTGAAATCGCGCCGCACTGCATCCTCTTCCTGCGGACCCCAGACGTTGTCGCGCAGCACCCGGCCCGACGCGTCCACCGCATGCTTCATGCCGGCCAGTTCGTTCCTGCTGGTGCGCTCGTTGCCGGTTACCGCTTCCGCCGCCGCGTTGTCCATGTAGGCGCGGAAGGTGGAGACCTCGATCACCTCGTTTTCACGGCCACGCCCGTACACCACATGCACGATGCGAAAGCGCCGGCCGATGATGAAGGCGCGTCGAAACAGGCCCTTGACCTGCTCCGGCGTCGCGTTGGTGGCGACGTCAAAATCTTTCGGCCGCAGACCGACCATCAAATCGCGTACCGCACCGCCCACGATATAGGCTTCAAAGCCGGCATTTTTAAGTGTGCGCACCACATTGAGAGCCCGCTCGTCAACCAAAGCCGGGTCAATACCGTGGGCGGCAACGCCAACTTCCTCGCGCTTGCCAAACTGCTGCTTTTTGCCTTTTGCCGACGCGGGCGACTTGCCCAGCAGTTTTTCGATAAATTTTTTAATCATTTGATTCACTAACCTTGTGGGACAGACCGGTACACCGCATGGCGAGCCGCCCTTCTCCCCAACACATTAAAACAGGTCCAGTATGCGCCATCCGCGCTCGCCGGCCATGGCACGCAGGCGCTGGTCGGGATTGGTCGCCACCGGGTGGGTCACTTTCTCGAGCAGACTCAGATCGTTGATCGAATCGGTATAAAAAGTGCTCTCCACATCAGCCCACGCCAACTCGCGTTGGGCCAGCCATTGTGCAACCCTTGTCACCTTGCCCTCGCGGGCCGACGGCGTGCCCTTGATCTCGCCGGTAATCCAAGCGCTGCCACCGGCAGCGCTGTCGCGCTCCAGTTCCACCGCAATCAATTCCGTGACGCCAAAAGCCTGCGCGATCGGACGTGTCACAAATTCATTGGTGGCGGTCACGATCACCACTTCGTCACCGGCCAGCTGGTGCTGGCGAACCAGCGCCAGCGCCTGCGGCTTGATGGCCGGTTGAACCACCGAACGCATGAACTGGGCGTGGGCTGCCTGCGCCTTGACGGCACCATGGCGCCGCAGCGCTTCGGTGGCAAAGCGCACGTAATCGTGGATATCGAGTGTGCCGGCCTTGTAGTGGGCAAAAAATTCGTCGTTGCGGCGGCTGAAATCGATCGGGTCGGTCCAGCCTATGGTGGTGGTAAAAACGCCCCACGCATAGTCGGAGTCGATCGGCAACAAGGTGTGATCAAGGTCGAACAGAGCCAGCTTCATGGGTTCAGGTGTCTTCCATCATGGCTTTGATCAGCGGAATGGTGATGGCGCGCTTGGTCTGCAAGGCGTAGCCGTCGATCAGGTCCAGCAATTCCATCAGGCTGCCCAGATCGCGGCTGAAGCGTGTCAACATGAAGTCCATCACCTCGTCGCCCAAGAACACACCGCGGGCATCGGCGGCCTGGCGCAATACCGCGCGCCGCTCCGCTTCACTGAGCAACTGCAACTGAAAAACATGACCCCAGCCGAAACGGGTTCTCAGGTCATCGCGCAACTTCAACTCGGTCGGTGGCATGGCGCCGGCGGCCAGCACGCCGCGCTGGTGGGTTTGCGCATTGATGAACCAGTTGAAGGCGGCGTGCTGCTGCTGGGCGGTGTACAGGTGGACGTCGTCCATCAGCACGGCCGCCCAATCCTCCCTGAATTCAGGGGGGTCCAGCACGCCGGCATCGAGCCAGCCGGAACTGGCGCCCTGCTCGCGCAAAGCGTCCTGCACCGCCTTCAGCAGATGCGTCTTGCCGCTGCCTTCGCCGCCCCACAGGTAGGTGGGCACCGGCGAGCGCGCAACAGCGCCTGACTTTGCCAACCCGACCCACAGTTCCAGGTGTCTGAGGGCTGCTTCATTGGGACCGGCGAAGAAGTTCGCCAGGGTGGGACCGGTGGCCAGGCCGATGTCAAGGGCGATCTGCTTCATGCCGGCGTCCTCATCCCAGATACAGCTTGCTGCCACGGTAACGCGCTTGCGCTCGTCGTATCGCCACCAGCAGCACCGCGCTGGCCGGCAAGGCGATCAAGACACCGACGAAGCCCAGCAGTTGCCCAAACGCCAGCAGGGCAAAGAGCACCGCCAGCGGATGCAGTCCGATGCGTTGGCCGACCAGCCGCGGGGTCAGGAAGAAACCCTCAAGCAGTTGGCCCAGGCCATACACCACGGCCACCATGATCAGTGCCTGCGCGGCACCGGCGCTGGCGGCAAATTCCAGCAGACCGGCCAGCAGGGCCAGAATCAAACCCAGGCCAAAACCGACGTAGGGCACAAACACCGCCAGGCCGGTAAAAATACCGATCGGCAAGGCCAGATCCAGACCAAACAAGGCCAGGCCGGCGCTGTAGTAAACCGCCAGCACCGCCATCACCAGCAGTTGGCCGCGCAGGTACTGGCCCAGCACCGCGTCGGCCTCATTGGTAAAACGGTCGTAAGCGGCACGTCCGCGCGGCGGCACGAATTCAAGCAGACGCGCCACAAACCGGTGCCAGTCCATCAACAGATAGAACAGAGCCACCGGGATCAATATGGCATTGCTGAAAACGGTAAACGCGACACTGCCGCCGAGCCTGAGCGAGCTCATGACCGAAGCCAGGGTGTCTTCGGTATTGGCACTAAAGTATTTCAAGGCGAAGGCTTTGATGCTGGCCACGTCCAGCGAGACATTCAGACCGAACTGCGCCAAAAAAGGTTTCAGCCAGGCATTCAGGTCATCCAGCAGCACCGGTACCTGCTCGCGCATCTGGGGTAATTCCTTGGCCAGAATCGGCACTATCAGCAACGCAATCCCCAGCACCAGGAAGATGAACACCAGTTCCACCAGCAGCACCGCCAGCACGCGTGGCACGTGGCCACGCCCGGCTGCGTCCAGCCGATCCACCAAGGGTGTCAGGGCATAGGCCAGAACCGCCGCCACGACAAAAGGTGTCAGTACCGGCGCCAGCAGCCACACTACAAAGCCGGTGCCAAGCCCGATCAAAGCCCAGGCGGCGGCTCTTTTTTGAGTGGAATTGAGTTGCATGCAGATGGCCGGTTCGAACCCGTAAAATCAGCATCAATTCTATCGGGCTCGGCCCGATCTCCCGGCCCAGCCCCGTTTCCAATGCACTGCACATGACCACAACTAACGCTTCCTCCCCCCTGTCCTACAAAGACGCCGGTGTTGATATTGACGCCGGTGATGCCTTGGTCGAACGCATCAAACCGCTGGCCAGGAAAACCATGCGCGAAGGCGTGCTGGCCGGCATCGGTGGCTTTGGCGCCTTGTTCGAGGTGCCCAAACGCTACCGGGAACCGGTGCTGGTGAGCGGCACCGACGGTGTCGGCACCAAGCTCAAACTGGCTTTCGAGTGGGCCATGCACGATACGGTGGGTATCGACCTGGTGGCCATGAGCGTCAATGACGTGCTGGTGCAAGGGGCCGAGCCGCTGTTCTTTCTGGACTATTTTGCCTGCGGCAAGCTCGATGTCGAGACTGCCGCCGCCGTGGTGGGCGGCATCGCCCGCGGCTGCGAGTTGTCCGGCTGTGCCTTGATTGGCGGTGAAACGGCGGAGATGCCGGGCATGTACCCGGCCGGCGAGTACGACCTGGCGGGTTTTTGCGTCGGTGCCGTCGAAAAATCGAAAATCCTCAATGGTTCCACCGTCCAGGCCGGCGATGTGGTGCTGGGCCTGGCGTCCAGCGGCGTGCACTCGAATGGTTTTTCCCTGGTCCGCAAATGCCTGCAACGCGCGGCCGGCAACCTGCCCGCCACGCTGGACGGCAAGCCGTTTCGGCAAGCCATCATGGAGCCGACCCGGCTGTATGTCAAAAACGTGCTGTCGGCGCTGGCCCGGCACCCGGTCAAGGCACTGGCCCACATCACTGGCGGCGGCTTGCTGGAGAATATTCCGCGGGTCTTGCCGGAAGGCTTGGCAGCCCATCTGGTCAAGGGCAGCTGGCCAAAATCCGAGTTGTTTGCCTGGCTGCAGGCCACTGCCGGCATTGACGACTTCGAGATGAACCGCACTTTCAACAACGGTATCGGCATGGTGCTGGTGATCGCTGCCGCCGACGCGGACGCCTGCGCCGCCACGCTGCGTGCCGCCGGTGAACAGGTGTACCGGATCGGCGCCATCGCTCCGCGCGGTGCTGATGCCGCGGTGCGGGTCGACTGAGTCGCCAGCAAAGAAAGGCGGCAACCCGGGTTGCGCAAATGTCCAAGGCTGGCCAAACCCTGAGACAAATCCCCGGCAGCGTCTGGGCTCTCGGTTTTGTCAGTCTGCTGATGGACGTCTCCAGCGAGATGATTCACAGCCTGCTGCCGGTTTTTCTGGTCACCACGTTGGGCACCAGTGTTTTTGTGGTGGGCCTGATGGAAGGCGCGGCGGAAGCGACGGCGCTGATGGTCAAAGTATTTTCCGGCGTCCTGAGCGACTACTGGGGTAAACGCAAACCGCTGGCCGTTTTCGGATACGGCTTGGGCGCCCTCTCCAAGCCCCTGTTTGCACTGGCCGGCGGTGCCGGTCTGGTTTTTGGTGCGCGCCTGATGGACCGCGTTGGCAAAGGCATTCGCGGTGCCCCGCGGGATGCACTGGTGGCCGACATCACACCGCCCGAACTGCGTGGCGCCGCCTTTGGGCTGCGCCAGTCACTCGATACCGTGGGCGCCTTCCTCGGCCCCTTGCTGGCCATGGGCTTGATGCTGCTTTGGGCGAACGATTTCCGCGCCGTGTTCTGGGTCGCCACGATCCCTGCTTTCTTGTGCGTGGCCTTGCTGGTTGTGGGGGTGCGGGAACCTGAGCGGGAGGCTGGCGCGGTGCGCAGCAATCCGATCAGCCGCGCCAACCTGCTGCGCCTCGGTGCCGACTATTGGTGGGTGGTGGGCATCGGCGCGGTGTTCACGCTGGCGCGCTTCAGTGAGGCGTTTCTGGTGCTGCGGGTGCAACAAGGCGGCCTGGGCCTGGCCTGGACACCGCTGGTGCTGATCGCCATGAACCTGATTTACGCCGCTTGTGCCTACCCGTTCGGCAAGCTGGCCGACAAACTGCCGCACGCCACGCTGCTAGCCTGTGGCTTGCTGCTGCTGATGGCGGCCGACGCGCTGCTGGCCTATAGCAACCAGGGTGGCTGGGTCTGGGCCGGCATCGTGCTGTGGGGCCTGCACATGGCGATGACGCAGGGCTTGCTGGCCACCATGGTGGCCGACAGCGCGCCGGCCGATCTGCGCGGCACCGCCTACGGTTTCTTCAACCTGATGAGCGGCCTGGCCATGCTGCTTGCCAGTGCCCTGGCCGGTTTGCTGTGGGACCGGTTTGGCGCTTCCTTCACTTTTTTGGCCGGCATTGCCTTCAGCCTCACTGCACTGGGCTTGCTGCTGTGGCAAGCGACTCGCCAGAAGTAGCCCGACAGGCTGCTGTTCAAAGCCACTTACACCCCGAAACATCAGCTACGGGTTTTTTTCAATTCAATCGCCCGCGCGGCGATGGCATTGCGGTCCGGGCCTTCCTCGGCGTTGGAGAGATAGGTTTCCAGGTCCGCCAGCGCGTGCCCGGTATTGCCCACTTCAGCCTGTGCCAGACCGCGGTCGCGGTATTCTGACCAGGCTTGCGGCAACAACACAATCAACCGGTCCTGCACCGCGATCAGGCGCGCCCAGTCTTGCTGGCTGGTGTGGATTTCTTTCAGGTTGCGCAGCATCCGCCCAACGATGTCGCGTGGTGGCGCCACCTGGAGATAAAGCCCCAATGGCACTTCAAATTCATCCAGCAGGCCGCTGCGCTGCCGGTAGGGCGCCAGCCGTTCGGCCAACTCGTCGCGGCTCAGCGACTGTCCATCCAGCGGATCAATCACCACCTGCCCCTGGGGCAGGTTCACTTTCAGCATGAAGTGGCCCGGAAAGCCGACCCCGCGCGCCGCCAGTCCCAGGCCCTGCGCCAGTTCCAGCCACAACACCGCCAGCGAAATGGGAATGCCCCGACGGGTCCGCAGAACGACACTGAGAAAGCTGTTGTCCGGGTCGTGGTAATGGTTGACGTTGCCGGCAAAGCTCAAATCGGAATAGAAAAACTGGTTCATCGCGCGCAGTTTCTGTAGCGGTCCGGCATCCGCCGGAAGCCGGCGTTTCAGGCGGGCCTGCAATTGATCGACTTCGCCCAGCACCTGCTGTACGTCCAGTTCCGGGTATTCATCCTGCGCCAGACTGATCGCCGCCTCCAGCAAGGGAAAGTCCGCATCACTTTGCACCAGCGAAGCAAAGTACTCTAAGGGTGTGGGAACTTCAAGTGAGAGTTTCATGGGTGGCTCAGAGGGTTGCTTGTTTTTCGGCTTGGAACGTGGGCCCCTCAGACTTCAATCCGTGCAATGTGCACAATTTCCTTCGCGATATCTTCTGGCGACAGGACAAAATCAATGCAGCCGCTGGCAATGGCACTCTGCGGCATGTCGGGCTGACTTGCGGTACTGAGTTTTTGCGCGATCGTAATGCCACCGACTTCCTTGAAGCCGCAGAGGGCGGCGGCGCCGTCACCGTCATAGCCGGAGACGATCACAGCAACCAGCTTGCCGTCCCAGAAGTCGGTCAGTGAGCGCAAAAAAACCGTGATCACATCAGGCCAGCCGCGCGGCTTTGAGATCGGCTTGAGACGGAACTCCCCGTCCTCGACGTGCAGATCCCGATTGGCCGGGATGATGAAGACATGATTGGGCTCAATCAGCAGGTTTTCCGTGATCAGTTCCACCGGCATCGTTGTGAAACGCGGCAGAACCTCATGCAACCGGGTCGGCATCAGGGTGATGTGATTGACAATGACGATGGCCACACCCATGTCAGCCGGCAAATTGTGCAGGAGCCGAATATAGGCATCCAGACCACCGGCCGAACCGCCGACACAAACAATCGGGAAATTCCTCATCGCGAGAGCTCCGGTTTCCGGGTGTCGACGGATTGCGCTGCGCCTGCCAGGTTCAGCTCAAACCAGAACACGCTGCCGCCACCGACGCTGCTTTGCACGCCGATGCTGCCCTGCATCAATTCAACCAGCCGCTTGCTGACCACCAGGCCGATGCCGGTGCCTTCCACCCCGCTGGTTTCCTGTCCGAGCCGATTGAAGGGCTGGAACAGTTGCGCCAGTTCTTCCTCCGACATTCCCTCTCCGCTGTCCTGGACGCTGATTCGCACTCGCCCTGGCGTGCCGGTGTCAAACCCGACCACCACCGTTCCATCGACGCGGTTGTATTTGATGGCGTTGGACAGCAGATTGAGAATGACTTGCTTCAACCGGGTCCGGTCGGCATGAACCATGCAGGGGCGGTCGAACCGCTGAAAGCTGATGTGGATGCCTCTTTGTTGGGCCAGCGGCTCCATCATGGCTTCACAATCGCCAAGCACCTCGGCCAGCGACAAGGCCTCCAGCGACAACGACAGCTTGCCCGATTCGACCGTTGCGAGGTCCAGGATTTCGTTGATCAGCGTCAGCAAATGCCATCCGGCCTGCAGAATGTGGTCGATTCTGTCCTTCTGGAGCGGTGTCGGCGGCAATGAACCGGAGTCCATCAATTGGGCAAAACCCAGGATGGCATTGAGCGGCGAGCGCAACTCGTGGCTCATGCTGGAGAGAAATTCTGATTTTGCCCGATTCGCTTTATCGGCCATCAACTTGGCACTCTCAAGCTTGACGTTGGTTTCACGCAGCGCCTGGTCCATGGACTTGCTCTCCGAGATATCGCTCAGTATCACGCGCTGTGCCGGCATACCCTCCGCGTTCTCCCCGACACTGGTCGCCAGATGGACCCAGAACGGCGTGCCGTCACCTTGGGTCATGCGCAACTCGCACGACTGCACGCTGCCCATTTCAAGCAGTTGCTTGCGGTACAGGTAGTAGGTGTCCTGGTCGGCTTTCAGGATGAAGCGGCTGAACGGACGCTTCATCAGCGCGCCACGGCTTACGCCCAACAAGGTGGCGGCGGTGAGGTTGGCCTCCAGTATCAGTCCCTGCGGGTCGAGGGTGCAATAGCCCACCGGCGCCAGGTCGTAGAGGTCGAAATAGCGCGCCCGCTCGGCGTCGAGTTGCACCTGGGCGCGGCGCAGTTCCTCGTTTTGCAGTTCCAGTTCAACCTGATGGACTTGCAGTTCGTGCAACAGCCGCTCGGTCGCCTGCGCTGTCAGGCTCGTCGCCGGGGCGCTTGGGTTAGCCTGGGTGATGGCGTCGGCCCGCTGCCGCAGCGCCTGCGCCTGGCTTGCAGGGTCGCGGGGCGGGGTCGGTGCCGCGTCGGGTGATTGATGACTAGACATGCTCTATCTTCACCGATTGAGAGCCGGCTTGCCGCGCCCGCTCGGTGGTTGCGATGGCGTACATCTGGCCGGACTCATTGATCAGCGCGGTAGCGATCAGTGAGATCTCCAGCGGCGTACCGTCTTTGGCCAGTCGTTGTGCCAGGCAAGGCTCCAGGGTAGCGGCCTGACTGAGCAGTTGCATCCTGGCCATGTCGGTTTCGCGTTGCGTCGGCGCCATCCGTTCGCGCACGTTCATCTTCAGCGCCTCGGCCTCGCTCCAGCCGTACATCCTGACCGCGCCCGGGTTCCAGGCAATGATGCGGCCCTCCATATCCTGCACCGTGATGGCGTCAAACGCATCGTGTACCACCACCGCCAGGCGCAGGCTTTCATTGGCTTTGCGCAAGGCCTCGCGCGTCTGCACTGTTTCGGTGATGTCGAAAAACGAGATCACCGCACCTTCGATCACATTGTCGAGCGTGCGGTAAGGCTGAATGCGCATGGAGTACCACTGGCCCTGCGTCGTTTGCAATTCCACCGCCTTGGGCAGCAGCGTATTGAGCACCGCCTGCGTATCGGCCACCAGGCTGCTGTAGCCGACCAGGTTGGAGACGATGTGCGCCACCGGCCGTCCGATATCGCTGGTGATCAGGTTGATGATGGCGCTGGCGGCCGGGGTGAAACGCAGGATGCGCAACTGATGGTCCACAAACACCGTGCCAATGCCGGTGCCCGCCAACAGGTTGTTCATGTCGTTATTGGCGCGCGACAGGTCCAGCACCTTGGCCTGCAATTCGTTGTTGACGGTGCCCAGCTCTTCATTGACCGACTGCAACTCTTCTTTGGAGGTCTCCAACTCCTCGTTGGTGGACTGCAACTCTTCGTTGACCGACTGCATTTCCTCGTTGGAGGATTTGAGCTCTTCGTTGGAGGTCTCCAGTTCTTCGTGGGTAGCCTGAAGGTATTCGTCCTTGGCATGCAACTCCTGCTGCAGTGCGGCGATGCGCGCCTGCGTCACCAGATCAGGCTGCAGCTCAGCGCCGCCAGCGGCAACAGCGGGTGCTGGCAGCACGGGCGCCTCGATGCTGGCGGCCTCCTCCAGCAGCACCAGGTAGAGCTGCGACTCCGGCGTATCGTGTGTCCCGGTGGGGCTGACTGCCATCGGACTGACGCGCAGGTTGACCGAGGTGAAATGGCCATTGGTTTTGACGCGCAAACCGGGGCAACGCACGGCTTCCCGGTTGCTGGCCGCCTGGTGCAGCGCAATGCTGAGGTCGCGGCGCAGCCCCTCGCGTGCCATCTTCAGGATGTTGTTGATGCCGGCATCGCCGGGAGGCACTTCCAGATACATGCCGGTACGCCCGTGCAGGTAAAGAATGTCGCCCTGGCTGTTGACGAGTGCGCCGGCCGGGGCCAGTTGCTGCAACAGTGCCTGTTCGGTCAGTTCACGCAGCGGCTGCCTGGCAGACAAGCCGGTCCTGACCGCGCTGCGCGCCTGCGTCGCATCGATCGCCATGACGGGTGGCAGAAAGCGTCCCAGCGCGGTGCGCGCCATGCGGTGCGAATCCTCCTTGCGCTGGTAGAGCTTGCTCTTGCGGTCGAGCACGGCAAACAAATCGTTGAATTCGCCGACGCCCTCGGAGGTGCCCAGAAACAGGTAACCCCCCGGTTTGAGCGCGTAATGAAACAGTGGGATAAGCTTTTTCTGCAGCTCCGCGCCCAAATAGATCAGAAGGTTGCGGCAACTGACGAGGTCCAGCTTTGAAAACGGCGGGTCCTTGATGACGTCCTGATCGGAAAACACCAGCAGGTCGCGAATGCTTTTGTGGATGCGGTAGGCACTGCCGTCGGCCTCCAGCGTGAAAAAGCGCGCCAATCGCTCCGGCGAAATGTCGGCTGCGATGCTCGCCGGATAGCTGCCCAGACGCGCCGTGGCGATGGCACGGCTGTCAATGTCGGTGGCAAACAGCTGCACCATGTAGCTCGCTTTGAGCGCCTCCATGCGCTCCTGCAACAAAATCGCGATCGAATAGGCCTCTTCGCCGCTGGAGCAACCGGCCGACCAGACGCGCACCGTGCCGCCAGCCGGCTTGTCGGCAAAGAGCTTGGGGATGACCTCGTTCTCCAACAGCTTGAAAGCCTCCGGGTCGCGGAAGAAACTGGTCACGCCAATCAACAGGTCGCCGAACAGGGACACCACCTCGGGCGGCGTCTGCTGCAGGTACTTGACGTAGCTGTCCAGGGTTGCGATCTGGTGCACCGCCATGCGCCGCTCAATGCGGCGGTGAATGGTGCTGGGTTTGTACTTGGAAAAGTCGTGGCCGGTCTGGGAGCGCAGGAGGACAAAGATCTTCTTCAAGGCGCTTTCGGACTTGGGCGTTTGCAGACTGTCCACTTGGGGCAGCTTGCCGAAGGCGTGGCTGGCGTAGGCGATGATCTGTGCCGGCATTTTGTCCGGCTCCAGTTCGTAATCCACCAGGCCGGTGGCGATGGCGCTGCGCGGCATGCCATCAAACTCGGTCGACTCCGGCGTCTGCGCCATCACCATGCCACCCTCCCCTTTGATGGCACGCACGCCCAGCGTGCCGTCGCTGCCAGTGCCGGAGAGCACGATACCAATGGCCCGTTCGCCTTGATCCTGGGCCAGCGAGCGAAACAGAAAGTCGATCGGCAGCCGCTGGCCACGCGGTGCGGCGGGTTCCAGCAATTGCAGCGTGCCACCCAGAAATGCCATGTCGCGATTAGGCGGGATGATGTAGGCGCAATTGACCTTGACCACCATGCCGTCTTCCACTTCAAACACCTGCATGCGGGTGTAGCGCCGGATCAGATCGGACAGGATGCTCTTGTGGTCCGGTGCCAGGTGCTGCACCAGCACAAAGGCCATGCCGGGATCGGCGTCGACCGGCATGCCGGAAAAGAAAGCTTCAAACGCTGCCAGACCACCGGCCGAGGCGCCGATGCCGACAACAGGAAAACTGGCCGCGGCCCGGTCGCTGTTCGCCGGCGCTTTGGGCAGTTGCTGTTGCGGCAAGATCACAGGCGTCGCTGCCGCAGTGGCTGGCTTTTGGGTGCTCATAATGGTTTCTTCCGCAGTAAGAAGTCTTAGTGGCACTTCAATGGGTTTCAGTGTAGTCCGGATTGACATTTCTTTGCTGGCAAGGGCAACACAACCACCTCATGGTCGCGCTCCTCGCAATGACACCAGGGGGTTGCCTCTGGATGGCCGGAAAGCGGTCTGGGTCAACGTCGAATGAGCTGGCGCAGCTTCACACCAAAGGCCCAGAGAGCTGCAAAATACAAGCCGGCCGACGCCAGCAGTAGCGCGGCCAGCAGCCCAATTCTTTTGAACTTCTGGGCGCCCAATTGGATCCAGTCAAAGGCGCTGTTGGCCCACAACAAAAAGCCCAGTAACAAAGCGCTGGCGGCGATCACCCGGAGTGTGAAAATACCCCAGCCTGACTCGGGCCGGTAACTGCCTCGCCTGAGCAGCCCCGCCAGCAGCCAGCCGGCATTGATCAGGGCGCCGATGCCGATCGACAGCGTCAGCGCGGCGTGTCCGGCATGCAGGGTGTTGTCAAGCAGCGGCACCAGGACGATATTGAGCAACTGCGTGATCACCAGCACGGCCATCGCCACCCGCACCGGTGTTCTGGTGTCCTGGCTGGCGTAGTAACCCGGTGCCAGCACCTTGAGCGCCACCAGCCCCAGCAATCCGGCGCCATACCCCATGAGCGCCAACGTCGTCTGCCGCACATCCTGCTCGGTAAAGGCTCCGTATTGATAGAGCACAGCCACCAGCGGCTTGGCAAAGGCGACTAAAGCCACCGCGCAAGGCAGCGCCAGCAGCAGCACCAGCCGCAGGCCCCAGTCCAGCATGGCAGAATAGCGCGCGTCATCGCCGGTGGCTCGCGCGGCGGCCAGTTGCGGCATCAGGACCACGCCCATGGCGACGCCCAGCAGTGCGGTGGGAAACTCCATCAAACGGTCGGCATAGGTGATCCAGCTCACGCTGCCGGGAACCAGATGTGAGGCAATCTGGGTGTTGATCAGCATCGACAGATTGGCCACACCGACCCCCAGCAGCGCCGGCCCCATCAGTTTCAGAATGCTTTTGGTGCCGGGGTCGGCCCAGGCCGCGCGCAGTGCGCGCCAGTGCAGGCCGATGCGAGGGGCCAGACCCAGCTTGCGCAGGGCCAGTACTTGCACTCCCAACTGCAGCATGCCGCCCAGCAGCACGCCGCCGCCGAGGGCATAAATGGGTTCCAGACCCAGGGTCCTGAACCAGGGTGCTCCCAGCCAGGCCGCGGCAATCATGCACACATTCAGCAGTACCGGCGTGGCGGCAGGCACGGCAAAGCGCTTCCAGGTATTGAGCACGCCGGCCGCCAGCGCCACCAGGGACATGAAACCGATGTAGGGAAACATCCAGCGTGTCATGAAGATGGCCACGTCATAACCATGCGGGCTCTGTTGCAGGCCGCTGGCCATGGCCCAGACCAGGGCCGGCGCCCCCACCACGCCCATAACGCTGATCAGTAGCAGGACCCAGACCAGAACCGTGGCGACCCGGTCGATCAAAACCTGGGTGGCGTCCTCGCCCTGCTGCGCCTTGGACGCCGCCAGCACCGGCACAAAAGCCTGGCTGAAGGCCCCCTCGGCAAAAAAGCGGCGAAACAGATTGGGGATGCGAAACGCCACGTTGAAGGCATCGGTCAAGGCGCTGGCGCCGAAGGTCGACGCAATCAGCAGTTCACGCACCAGACCGGTAATGCGTGACACCAGGGTCAACAGGGAAACAATGGAGGCGGATTTGAAGAGACTCACGCCGGCAAGTGTAGCTGCGACCAGGCTGCCGGCCGGGCTCCTGCCACGCCTTGGCCGCCAGCTGGTAGAATGCTTGGCTTTGCTGACAACATCCACAGACTCAAGGAACCCAATATATGGCATCTGGAAAACCCAAGAAAAAGAACCCGCGCCTGGCGTCGGGCCGTAAGCGCGTCCGTCAGGACGTCAAGATCAACGCCGCCAACACCTCGTTGCGTTCCAAATACCGCACTGCGGTGAAGAACGTCGAAAAAGCGGTTGTCGCCGGCGACAAAGCCAAGGCCACCGAGTTGTTTGGCAAGATGCAGGCCGTGGTCGATACCGTGGCTGACAAAGGCATCTTTCACAAGAACAAGGCGGCTCGCGACAAGAGCCGCCTGTCGACCAAGGTGAAAGCCCTGGCCGCAAAAGCCGCCTGATTACAGGCAAATCGCACGGATCAAATTTTCTGGAAAACTTGATCCGCCGTTTGTAACGGGTGCGCTGTCAGCAAAAAGCAATGAAGCCGTCGCAAGACGGCTTTTTTGTTGCCCTAAAATCACGCTTCAACGGCCCGCCATTGAACGGGCCGGTTTCATTTTTGAGACCTTGTGGGACAGACCGCAGCTACGCGAAGCGAGCCAGCTCTGTCCCCAACTGTTTGGATGGAGTTTGAAAACATGAATGCCCCTTTCATAGAAGCCGCCTCGCCCCACGTGATGAACACCTATGGCCGGGTGCCAATCGCCCTGTCGCACGGCCAGGGTTGCCGCGTCTGGGATGTCAATGGCAAGGCGTATCTGGACGCACTGGGTGGCATTGCCGTCAACACGCTGGGCCACAACCACCCCAAACTGGTGCCGGCGCTACAGGACCAGATTGCCAAAATCATCCACAGCTCGAACTACTACCACGTCCCGAATCAGGAGGTGCTGGCAAAAAAACTGGTTGAGTTGTCCGGCATGAGCAATGTCTTTTTCTGCTCCACCGGACTGGAAGCCAATGAAGCGGCGTTGAAGCTGGCGCGCAAATTCGGCCACGACAAGGGCATAGAGCGGCCCGAGATCGTGGTCTACGAGAAGGCTTTTCACGGCCGCTCCATCGCCACCCTGAGCGCCACCGGCAACCCCAAGGTGCAGGCCGGGTTTGGCCCCCTGGTGGAGGGTTTCATCCGGGTGCCGCTCAACAACATGGAGAGTCTTGTAGCGGCAACCGCCGGCAACCCGAATGTGGTGGCGGTATTTTTTGAAGCAATCCAGGGCGAAGGCGGCATCAACCTCATGCACATGGACTACCTCAAAGCGGTGCGCCAGTTGTGCGACCAGCGCGACTGGTTGCTGATGATCGACGAGGTGCAATGCGGCATGGGCCGCACCGGCAAATGGTTTGCCCATCAGTGGGCCGGTATCAAGCCCGATGTGATGCCGCTGGCCAAGGGCCTGGGCTCGGGCGTGCCTATCGGTGCCGTTGTCGCCGGTCCCAGAGCCGCCAATATTTTTCAACCCGGCAACCATGGCAGCACTTTTGGTGGCAACCCGCTGGCCATGCGCGCCGGCGTGGAGACTATTCGCATCATGGAAGAAGACGGCTTGCTGGCCAACGCAGCCAAGGTCGGCGTGCACCTGGCTGCGGCGCTGGCCCAGGCCTTGGAAGCTGAACTGGCGAGCCAGGCGGTGAAGGAAATTCGCGGCCAGGGTCTGATGCTGGGTGTCGAATTGGCCAAGCCCTGCGCCGCACTGGTGGGCCAATGCGCCGCCAATGGCCTGCTGATCAGTGTCACCGCCGACACGGTGATCCGCCTGGTGCCGCCGCTGATCATGAACAGCGCCGAGGCCGATGAAGTGGTCAGCATCCTGTGCCCCTTGATCAAGCAATTGCTGCTGGAAGCGGCTTGACCCTTATTCCTGATTTTCCGAACCATCCGCCATGAAGCATTACCTGCAATTCAGCGACCTGAACGCCAGTGATTACGCCTACCTGTTCGAGAGAGCCGCCTTGATCAAGAAAAAATTCAAGGCTTATGAGCGGCACCAGCCGCTGGTCGATCGAACCCTGGCCATGATTTTCGAGAAGGCCTCGACCCGCACCCGGGTCAGCTTCGAGGCCGGCATGTACCAGATGGGTGGCAGCGTGGTGCACCTGACCACCGGCGACAGCCAACTGGGCCGTTCCGAACCGATTGAGGACAGCGCCAAGGTCATCAGTCGGATGGTTGATCTGGTGATGATACGCACCTTTGAGCAAACCAAGATCGAGCGCTTTGCCGAGCATTCACGGGTGCCGGTGATCAACGGTCTGACCAACGAATTCCACCCCTGCCAGATCCTGGCCGATATCTTCACCTACATCGAGCAGCGGGGTTCGATTGCCGGCAAAACCGTGGCCTGGGTCGGCGACGGCAACAACATGGCCAACACCTGGCTGCAGGCCAGTGAGATTCTGGGCTTCAAGGTGCATGTCAGCACGCCCGGCGGCTATGAAGTGGACCAGTCGATTGCCGGTCTGCGTTCGGCCGAGAGCTACCAGGTGTTCAGCGACCCGATGCAGGCTTGCGCCGGCGCCGACCTGGTAACCACCGATGTCTGGACCAGCATGGGCTACGAGGCCGAAAACGCGGCGCGAAAAGTGGCCTTCAACGACTGGTGCGTGGACCTTGAGATGATGCGTGTCGCCAAGCCCGATGCCCTGTTCATGCACTGCCTGCCGGCGCACCGCGGCGAAGAGGTGCAAGCCGAGGTGATCGACGGGCCGCAATCGGTGGTTTGGGACGAAGCCGAAAACCGGCTGCACGCGCAAAAAGCCCTGATGGAGTTTTTGCTGCTGGGAAAACTCTAGAACTTGTGGACCGGCTAAGGTTTCAGCGCCGGCGTCAAATCACCGGTGTTGGCGCGCACGCCAGGCAGCGCCGGCAAGCCAAAGCGCTTGCTGATGAATTTCAGGATCGAGGTAGTGTCGTACGCGGTGGAATCGACGAAGCCGCGTTTCACGTGCGGCCCGATCAGCAGCGCCGGTATGCGTGAACCGGGACCCCAGCGGTCGCCCCAGCCGGGCCCCTGCGGTGGCGGCACGTGGTCCCAGTAACCGCCGTTTTCGTCGTAGGTGACGATCACCAGCATGTCCTTCCATTGCGGGCTGGCACGCAATTTTTCCAGTATCTCCGCCATGTGCGCGTCGCCTGACATGATGTCGGTATAGGACGGATGCTGGCTGTCACGCCCGCTCGGTTTGTAAAAGGACACGGCTGGCAGCTTGCCACTGGCGATGTCGGCCATGAAGTCGCCGCCGTCCTTGAGATGCAGGGCGCGATCCGGCGTGCCCGGGGCGAAACGGGCGTAATAGTTGAACGGCTGATGATGCGGCTGGAAGTTGGGTGAGTCTTTCCCGGCGCTGTAAATGACGCGGCGTTTCACCTCGGGCGGCTGCATGCCATCGGCCAGGGCGGCGTTCCAGCCACCCGCGTACCAGGCCCAGGAAACGCCTTTGGCCGACAGCGTATCGCCGATGGTGGTGCTGGTTTGCGCCGGCACCGGCAGACCCGAATCACGGCCTCCAATCTTGACGCTCTGGGGGTTGGCGTCGGTGGCGGGGCCGCCTGACGCAGGCGCAATGCCGCTGGGCTGGTACGGCGGCTGCGAGGTATTGACCGACCAGCCGTCGACTGTCACGCTGCGCCCCAGACCGTCGCTGCGGATTTGCACCGCCCCGACAGCGGCGGACGGCGAGTCCCGCCGTTTTTCAAGCTTGCCGCTGGCGTCCAGCCGCACCCGCATGCTGTCGGGCGCATTGGCGAACCTCGGTGTACAGGCACAGATAAGCCACTGATGGTTTAGGTAAGAGCCGCCAAAAGCCGCCTGGAAGAAGTTGTCCGCCAGGGTGTATTCGCGGGCCCATTGCCAGAGCTTGAACGAGCTGCCGTCGTAATAGCCCATGCTCCAGCCGCCGACCGTCGACATGGCCGCAAACATATTGTTGCGCCCGCCGTTGATCTGTTCCTGGTGATAAAAGTAGTCGTGAATCGGGCTCGGCACGATCGTGTTGGGCGGCCGGTTCACCGGCGCCGCGTCGATCCGGAAGGGCGCGTTGGGCAGGCGCGGGTAGTTGCTGTCGGGCTTGCCGTCACGCCCGAATACCAGCAGCTCGGGCAGCGTCTTGCCATCGTGATCGACTTGTGTTTTTTGCTCGACGGTGGCGCGACTGACGCCGTTGGCGCCCGGAAACAAACCATACAAATTGTCGAAACTGTGGTTCTCGGCGTAGATCACCACCACGTTGTGAATGCGCTGTAGCGATGCGCTGTCGCTGCTCGCCGCGGCGACCGTTGTGCCCGCAAAAGCCAGGACCGCCAGCAGTGCCGAATGAATAGCGACCGCAGCGGCACGAAAGGCCTTAAGTGACTGCATGCAAGTCTCCAAAACTAGGGCCTGTTCACACTATTTTTACGAGTGCGAAAATAGTGTGAACAGGCCCTGGTCATTATGGGCGCCAGACTTGCCCCGCCACACGCAGCATATTGCCGCCCATGACCTGCGCCGCCTGGTCGGCCGTCATGCCGACCCCTTGCAGCGCGGCGCCCAGCACTTTCCAGCTCTCGACCGGTGGGTAGGCGGTGCGCGCGATGCCGCGGTTGTAGCCGGCCGACTTGGGCCACCAGTAAGAGGGATCGAAGTCGCCCGGCGGGTTGTCGTTGAGCTCGCTCTGGTGAAAGCTGATGTCCAGGCCAATGCCCACATGCGCGACACCGACCAGGTCCGCCACGTAAGCGGCATGCCGGGCCACATCGTCGGCCGTCGGCGCGTTGCTGTTCAGGAACATCGAGACGCCCGAGACACAGACCACACCACCGGTGGCGGCGCAGGCACGTATCTGTTCATCGGTAACATTGCGCCCATGTTCCACCAGCGCCAGCGGATTGGAATGGCTGAAGATCACCGGCTTGGTCGAGGCCGCCATGATGTCCAGACTACAGCGGCGCCCGGTGTGCGAACAGTCCATCAAGACACCGGCCGCGTTGATCGCCGCCACCACCTGTTGGCCCAGCGGCGTCAAGCCCTGCTCGACATCGTGGCAGCCACCGGCCACGGAGTTGTTGCGGTTGTAAGCCAGGTGCATCTGGCGCACGCCCAGGCTGTGGTACAGCGTCACCATCTCGGGCTGCTCCAGCAAAGGCATGGCACCTTCCAGATCGAAACCGATGGCCAGTTTTCCGTCTGCCGCGGCGCGTTCAATGTCCTGCACGCTGTCCACCAGGACATAACGCTGCGGCTGCGCCGCGATAGTGGCGCGAAAGCCGGCGATGACCGACATCACCTGCGAGACCGGGTTCATGTCCATGCCGATGTTGACGGATACATAGTTCACGCCCGCGGCGTGCAGCCGGTCCAGCGGCCCGAAGTCGGCCTGTGGATGCAAGGGCAAGCAGGCATGGGCTTCCCAGTTGATCATCAATACTCTCCTTGTGCCGCATCGCGGCGAAAACCGGTTGATGCCAGCATCAGCTTGCGTGTGTAGTCATCCTGCACGCGGCTGGCGGCCAGGTCGCTGGCCGACAACAGCTCTACCGTCTGGCCACGCTGCATCACCAGCAGCCGTTCGCACATGTGGGTCAGCACGGCCAGGTCGTGGCTGACCATGATGAAGGTCAGGCCGCGCTGGCGCCGCAGGTCTTCCAGCAAATTGAGCACCTCTGCCTGCACCGAAGCGTCCAGTGCCGAGGTCGGCTCATCGAGCAACAGGATTTGCGGCTCCAGAATCAGGGCGCGCGCAATGGCGATGCGCTGGCGCTGTCCGCCCGAGAGCTGGTGCGGGTAACGAAAACGAAAGCCGCTGCCCAAACCCACTTCATCGAGCGCGCGCTCTATGCGCGTCTCGGCATCACTTATATCGTGAATCGCCAGCGGCTCGGCCAGGATGCGGTCCACCGTCTGACGCGGGTGCAGCGAACCGTAAGGGTCCTGGAACACCATTTGCACCAGGCGGCGAAACGGCTTGCTGCCGGGCTGCGGCAAGCCGGCCGGGCCGAGCAACTGGACCACGCCGGAATGCAGTGGCGCCAGGCCGCAGATGGCACGCAACACGGTCGATTTGCCGGAACCGGATTCGCCCACGATGCCAAAACTCTGACCGGCCTCGACCCGCAGCGAACTGTCGGCCACCGCCACAAAGCCGTCGTACTCGACTCGCAGGTGCTGAATTTCAAGGCCCACCTGAGCACCCGGATTGACCGCTGGGTGGTTCACAGGGCCCACTCCGAGCGGCGCTCCAGCGTCGGCAATGGGTGGCGGTTTTCGCCCAACCGAGGCAAGCAGTTCAACAGGCCGCGGGTGTAGGGGTGTTGGGCATCGGCCAGGCCGCCAGCCGAGATTTCCTCCACCACCTGGCCGGCGTACATGACCAGAATGCGGTCGCAAAAAGTCGATACCAGCCGCAGGTCGTGGGAGATAAAAATAAGTCCCATGCCGCGCTCGACAACCAGCCGGTCCAGGATCCCCAGCACCTGCAGTTGCACCGTCACGTCGAGCGCCGAGGTGGGTTCATCGGCAATCAGCAGGTCCGGTTTGGCGATCAGCATCATGGCGATCATGGCGCGCTGCCCCATGCCGCCGGAAACCTCGTGTGGGTAAAGTTCGAACACGCGCTCGGGCTGGTCGATCTGCACCGCTTCCAGCGCCGCCATGGCCTCGCTGCGCGCTGCCCTGCCGGAAACGCGGCTGTGGGCGCGCAGCGTCTCCACCACCTGCTGGCCAATGGTCATCACCGGGTTGAGCGAAAACTTGGGGTCTTGCAACACCATGGCAATGCGTCCGCCGCGCAGCTCGCGCCGCTGCTTTGGCGCGCAGTCCAGCAGGTCGATACCGTTGAATACCAGTCTATCGGCCGTAACCCGGCCTTCGGGCGCGGTCAGGCCCAGAATCGCCCGCCCCATCTGCGACTTGCCGGAGCCCGATTCGCCGACGATGCCCAGGCGCTCGCGCCCCAGTTGAAACGAGACGCCGCGCACGGCTTCGGTGCGCCCGCCGTCGCGGTTCGGAAACGAGACCCGCAGGCCATCGACCCGCAACATCGGCTCGCTGGACGCGCTTGAAGATGGGCTCGATGGCGCCGTCATTTGGCGGCTTTCGGATCGAGCGCGTCGCGCAAGCCGTCGCCCAGCAGATTGAAAGCCAGGCTGACCAGAAAGATGGCCGCGCCCGGCGCCGCCGCCACCCACCACTGGTCCAGCACGTAGAGCCGGCCATTGGCGATCATGGCGCCCCACTCCGGCATCGGCGGCTGAGCCCCCAGGCCCAGAAAGCCCAGGCCGGCAGCGGTCAAAATAATGCCGGCCATGTCCAGCGTCACGCGCACGATGACCGAGGAAACACACAGCGGCATGATGTGGCGCAACACGATGCGCCAGGGCGAGGCGCCCAGCAGTTGCACCGCCGCGATGTAGTCGGTCTGGCGAATCGTCAGCGTCTCGGCGCGCGCGATGCGCGCATAAGGCGGCCAGGAGGTGATGGCGATGGCAATCACCGCATTGCCGATGCCGGGACCCAGGGCGGCAACAAAAGCCAGCGCCAGAATCAGCCGCGGGAAGGCCAGAAAGATATCGGTGAGGCGCATCAGGACCGCGTCCAGCCAGCCGCCCGCATAGCCCGCCACGGTGCCCACGGCCAGTCCTATGGGCGCCGCCAGCACCGCCACCAGCAGCACCACGTACAAGGTGATGCGCGAGCCGAAAATAAGGCGCGACAGAATGTCGCGACCCTGATCGTCGGTGCCGAACCAGTGCGCCGCCGAGGGTGGCAGCAAGCGGGTCGTCCGCAAGTCCCCGATATACGGTGAATAAGGGGCCAGCAGAGGCGCCAGCAGGGCCAGCAGCACCAGCGCCAGCACGATCACCAGCCCCAGCATGGCCAGCCGGTTGTGCGAGAACGTGCGCCAGGCGCCATAGGCCCGACCGAGCGACGCCTGCCGACGCGAATGGGGCCGGTCGGACATCAGCCAGTCATGCAGGCTGGGCGCGCGCGGCGTCGTGCTGTTGTCGCTCATCGCTTCTTGGTCCGCGGGTCGAGCAACTGGTACAGCAGGTCCGACAACAGGTTCAGGCCGATGAAGATGGAGCCGACAACAATGGTGCCGCCCAGCACCGCGTTCATGTCGGCGTTTTGCAGCGAGTTGGTGATGTACAGGCCCAGCCCGGGCCAGGCGAACACGGTCTCGGTCAGGACCGAGCCTTCCAACAGGCCGGCATACGACAGCGTCACCACCGTGACCAGTGGCACCGTCGCATTACGCAGCGCGTGGCGCCAGATGATGCGGGCCTCCGACAGACCCTTGGCGCGCGCCGCCACCACATACTCCTGCGCCAGTTCACTCAGCATGAAGGAGCGCGTCATGCGGCTGATGTAGGCCAGCGAAAAATAGCCCAGCAGCGCGGCCGGCAGGATCAGGTGCGACAAGGCATTGCCGAAGGCGTCCCACTGCCCGGCCCGCGCCGCGTCCAGCAGCATGAAGCCGCTGACCAGGGTGAGCGTGTATTCGTAGCTGACATCGATCCGGCCCGGCCCGCCGACCCAGCCCAGCCGCGCATAAAACAGCACCAGTCCCATCAAGCCCAACCAGAAGATGGGCACCGAATAACCGATCAAGCCCATCACCCGCACCACCTGGTCGACCAGGCCGCCGCGCCGTACCGCAGCCCAGACGCCCAAGGGCACACCGATACCGGCGCCGATGATGATGCCCAGCGTGGCCAGTTCGATGGTGGCCGGAAAGGCCCGCTTGATGTCCTGCAGCACCGGATTGGAGGTCAGCACCGAAACGCCGAAATCACCGTGCAGGACCTTGCCGAGGTAAATGTAGAACTGCTGCTACAGCGGCTTGTTCAAGCCCATCTCTTCGCGTACCCGGGCCATCACCTGCTCGCTGGCGTGGTCGCCGACGATCGCCAGCACCGGGTCGATCGGGATCACGCGTCCAATGAAAAACGTGACCGCCAGCAGCCCCAGGTAGGTCAAGGCGATGACCAGCAGGAAGTTTCCCGCGGCCCTGAGCCAGCGACGCGGGCCAACACCCGTGCGCCGGCCCGACGGCATTTGCGTAACGGCGCTCAAACCGGAATCAGCAACAGGCGCTTACTTGGAGACCTTGAACAGGTAGTTGGTATCGAACGTCGGGCCCAGCTTCAGACCCTTGACGTCGCTGCGCATGGCGGCCACTTCGGTCTCCTGGAACAGCATCACAAACGGGCTGGTCTTGCGGAACTCGGCTTCCATTTCCTCGTACATGACCTTGCGTTTCTTGGCGTCACGCTCCAGCACGGCGGCATCGGCTTTCTTGGTCAACTCCGGGATGTCCCAGGCATTGCGCCAGGCCAGCGGTTTGGACTTGGCGTTGTCGGCGTTGTCGGGGTTGCGCACAAAGGTGTCGGCATTGGTGTGCGGATCCCAGTAGTCGGCACCCCACTGGCCAATGTAGATGTCGTGGGTGCGGGCCCGGTACTTGGTCAGGGTCTGCTTGCCGTCGCCGGGCAGGATCTCGATGTCGATGCCGGCGCGTTTGGCGGTCTGCTGGAACGCCTCGGCAATGCCTTGCACCGGCTGCATCGTGCGCATGTCCATGGTGATCTTGAAACCATTGGGATAACCGGCCTTGGCCAGCAGCGCCTTGGCCTTGGCAACGTCAAGCTTGTAAGGCTTCTCGGTGCTGGCACCCAGCAGGCCGATGGGCAGGAAGTTCTGGTGGATGACACCGATGTTCTTGATCAGCGTATCGCCAATCGCCGCGTAGTCGACCAGCCACTTGAAGGCTTCACGCACTTCCGGCTTGGCCAGAATCGGGTTCTTCTGGTTCAGGCTGAAGTAAAACACGGTGCCCTTGGGTGTGGCGGTGGTCTTGATGTCCTTGTTGCTGACGATCGCGGCCAGGTCTTGCGGCGACAGGTTGCGGGCGATGTCGGCATCGCCTTTTTCCAGCAGCAGGCGTTGCGTTGCCGCTTCTTTCACGTGCCGGTAGATGACGCGCGCCAGCTTGGCTTTTTCACCATAGTAGTTGTCGTTGCGCTCCAGCGCCACGATCTCATTGGCGCGCCATTCACGCACTTTCAACGGGCCCGAGCCGGCGTAGTTGGTCTTCAGCCAGCCGTAGCCCATGTCGCCATTGACTTCCTTGGAGAGCACCAGTTTCTTGTCGACGATGGCGGCCACATTGGCCGTCAGGCAGTTGTAGACGAAGGTCGGCGCGTAGGACTTGTCGGTCTCCATCGTCAACGTCAGGGGGCCGGTCTGCTTGACCTTGTCCTTGACGTTGTCCTTGGTGAAGCCGAACTGCGTCAGAATGAAAGCCGGCGCCTTGTCCAGCAGCACGGCGCGCTGCAGCGAGAACACGACGTCCTCGGCGCTCAGCGCATTGCCCGATGCAAATTTCAGTCCGGGTTTGAGCTCGAAGCTGTAGGTCTTGCCGTCGGCCGACACCGACCAGGATTTGGCCACGTCAGCCACCAGCTTGGACGGGTCGTTCACATCGAGACGGATCAGCCGGTCGTAGGAGTTGCCCATGATCTCGCCGGTCGAGAGTTCGAAGGTCTCGCCCGGGTCCAGGGTGATCATGTCGTCGATCGACCAAGCCACCACCAAGGTGTCTTTGGGCGTGGCGGCCAGCGCCGGCAAGACAAAGGCTGCCGCAACGGTGATCGCTGCCGCGGATTTAATGAACAAAGCTTTCACGTAACTCTCCTCTGGAGAAATGAAAAAAAATCGGACAAGGCGCGATGCTACTCTATTTTTTTTCGGCTTCATGGCCATGCCGCATCAGGTCGGGCCACGGTACAGCCAGGGCATGTCCAACAAGCGCTCGCCCAACAGTTTCATGGCTGCATCACGACCCCAGCGCAGCAAACCCGTGGCATGAAATATCTGCCCATTGCGAAGGGCGCCGGCCTGTACCCGGGCGTTCCGCTGCCACCTGACATTGGCATAGTTCCTCAAAGCGGCCACCACGTCAACGCCGCTGGCAGCCAGGGTCTGGGCCAGCGCCTGCGCGTCCTCGATCGCCATGCCGGCACCTTGTGCCAGATACGGCACCATGGGATGTGCCGCGTCGCCCAGCAGCGCCACCCGGTTCTGCGCTTGCTCACGCGGGCCGCGCATCGGTGGGCGGATGCTCAAGCCCCACAAACGCCAATGGTCTATGGCCTGCAGCAGCTCCTGCAACGGGCTACAGGTGTGCGCCAGGCTGCGCCGCAAATTGACGCTGTTGGCGTCGTGGTCCCAGCCCGTGATGTCGCCCGGCACGCGACCGGTCACGATCACCACGACGTTGAGCGAGGCACCGGCCTGCACCGGATATTGCACCGCATGCATCGCTGGCCCCAACCAGACGGTGACCTGGCGGGAGCGCAGTTTTTCCGGCAGGCTGCTCTGCGCCACCAGGGCGCGATAGGCCAGATGACCGCTGGCCACCGGTGCAGCGCCACCCAGCAACTGCTGGCGCACCCGGCTCCACAAACCGTCCGCGCCGACCAGCGCCGCGCCTTGCGCCTGGCGGCCATCGGTGGTCCGTAGCATGACGCCGGTGTCGTGCTGCACAAAGCCGGCGACCTCGCTGTTGAGGTTTAGTGGCATGTCGCCTCCCTGCTTCAATGCGTCCAGCAGCAAGGCATGCAAATCGGCCCGGTGAATCGTTGCATAGGGTGCGCCATAGCGTTGCACGGTCGCGGCCCCCAGACGCAAGACACCCAACTCGCGGCCGGTCATGGCGCTGCGCACCTGCAAGCGCTGCGGAAAGGCGGCCACCGCATTCAGCGCGTCCTGCAAACCCCAGCCCTGGAGAACCTTCACCACATTGGGCCCCAACTGAATGCCGGCCCCGATTTCGGTGAACGCGCTGGCGCGCTCGAACAAGGCCGTTTCGGTGCCCGCCCGGGAGCAGGCCAGCGCCGCCGCCAGGCCGCCAATGCCACCGCCAACCACCAGTATTCGTTTGCTCATCGGCGCCTATTTTGCCAGTTCGGGGCGCGGCGCCAGAGGCTCGCTGGCATCGTTCTGGCGCGCCAAGTCCCGCATCTGCTGATCGATATCCTGGCTTGAGTTGGGCGCTGCATCACTCGCCGCCGCTGCCGGCGCATCAAGTCGGTGCACGCTCCATGGCACCAGGAAAACCAGCGCCGTGACAGCACACTGCACCAGAATAAACGGCAGCAAGGCTTTCAGCAGCGCCGTCGTGGCCACCGGTCCCAGGCCGGCCCGGGCGCGCGCTATCAACACCGCATAGCCCATTGGCGGGATCAGGAAACTCAGTTGCAATACCAGCAGCAACAGAACGGCGGTTTGCTGGGCATCACCCAGCATCACGATCAAGGGTGGCGCAACGATAGGAATGACAACAAAGATCATCTCGAACGCGTCCAGCACCCAGGCGCACAAAGCCACCGCCGACAACACCAGCGCCGCCGTCAACTGCGGCGGCAGGGTCGAATGCAACAGCAGCAGCGCAATCCAGCGATCAGTGCCCAGCAGCCTGAAAACCAGGCTGAAGGTGCTGGCCCCCACCAACAGGGCAAACAGCGCACCGCTCAGGGCCAGTGTGTCGGCCAGCACCAGTTTCCATTGCGGCCAGTTCAGCGCGCGTGACGCCAGCGCGCCGGCGACCAGCAAAACACCGCCGCTGGCGGCCGCCTCCACCGCAAACATCTTGCCGCTAAAGACCGCCGCCAACAGCAGCACGATCGTCACTACCGCCAGCAAGGAAAGGGCTTCCTGGCGCCATTGAAAGCGCGTCGGCGCCGGTTGTTCGCGGGTTTTTCGACCCAACCACCAGACCAGCACTGCCCACAGCAGCAGCACGCACAGGGCCGGCAGCAAAGCGGCATTGAACACATCCTGCGTGTTGATGATGCGCTGGCTGCCCAACACGAAACCGGGCAAATTGCTGGCTTCGGTGTGTGCCGCCAACATAGCTTCGCCCAGCAAGATCAGCACCAGCGACGGTGGCACCACCACACCGATGGTGGCCGCGACGCTGATCAATGCCGTGGCGGCTGCCGCGTTCATACGGCCCAGGCGCGGCGCCACCAGCCGCGCCAGCAGCGCCGAACTGGAAGCCACCGAGCCATTCATGGGGGCGATCAAGGCGCCGACGCTCAAGGCCGCCAGACTGCCGCCGACGCCTGTGCGAGCGAAAAGGCGCTTCAGCGACGAGAACAGCACATCGGCCAGCGTCAGGTGCTGCAGCAGGACGCCGATGAAGACGTACAGGGGCAGCGCCTGCAGCAAGTCGTGCTCCAGCAAACCGATGATCCGGGTCGGCATGGCGGCCAGGATTGCCAGGTCCAGGCTTCCCGCCAGCAGCGCGATGCTCGCAAACGCGCTGGCCACGCCGATCAGCAAAGCCCACACCGGCAAGCCGGTCGTGACGATCAGCAGCGCCAGCGCCAGCAGCATCCACAAGCCCAGCGACGAACCTTGCAAGATCACGACCGATGACGCCAGGCACTCAGCCAGGCCGCAATGGCGTCGATCAGCACCAGCAGCAGGAGCAATACCAGTGCCAGCTTGATGACGAAGTAACCGGGTGTCAGTGTTTCACCAAATTTTTCCAGACTCAGCACCGAGTTGGTGATCGGGGCCGCCGCCGCCCACAGCATGAAGAGCGCCCATGGCGTGACGCACAGCAACAGCAGGGTCGCGCGCCAGCGCCGGGGCGGTTGCGCCGGATCGGCGCTGCCATGAATTGCCGCCAGATGGGTCTTGGCCTCCGATGCGGCCGTAATGGCCACGGCGACATAGACGGCAAACAGGATTTGCGCCGCATCGTTGACCTGGCGCGACCAGCCCAGTTCCAGTTCGCGCAACGGCCACTGGGCAAACAGCAAAAACGCCAGCGGCAGCACCAGCAGACTGGTGGCCAGCAACAAGGCTTGCATCGGTTGCCAGCGCGCTCGCGCGGGACCGGATGTCATTTGCGCCTCGCCAGCAGGGACGTGGGCAACACGGTCAGCAGCCGAGCCACCAGCGCCCAGGGCCAGCGCGGGACGGTGGCGCACTGGACTTTTCGCTCGATCAAATCGACCAGCAGTTTGCCGCCCTGCTCCACCGGGATCACAAACGGGCGCCTTTTCGCGCCCCGGTTCAACGGCGTGTCGATATAGCCCGGCGACAGCGTCGTGACCACGATGCCAGTGCCGTAAGTCTCGGCCCGCAGCGCTTCCAGGTAAGTGGTGACGGCAGCCTTGGAGGCGCCATAAGCGCCGGCCGCCGGCATGCCGCGAAAGGCCGCCACCGAGCTGATGCCCACCAACTGCCCGTGCCCCTGCTCGCGAAAACACTGCATGGCGGCATCCACCGTGGCCATGAAGCCGGTGATGTTGGTATTGATGGTGTCGCGCACCTTGGCAAAAGGCAGCTTGCCGATAAAACCATGGTGACCGATGCCGGCATTGGCAACCACGATGTCAAGCACGCCACAAAATGTCCGCGCTTCGGCCAGCACCTGCGCCACCGCCGCGTCGTCGGTCACGTCCAGCGCCGCGACAAAGACCCGGCCGGCCCCATTCTTTTCCAGTTCGGACTGCAAGGCCTTGAGCGCATCCAGGCGGCGCGCGGTCAGCGCGAGCCGGTAGCCACGGCGTGAAAACTCGATCGCCATCTGGCGCCCCAGTCCGGACGAGGCGCCGGTGATGAAGACACTCTTGCCGGAGTCACATTGAACACTCATTGTTGCCGCCTGTTGTAAGCCACCATGGAGCGCTATTGTGATGCAGCCAATACTGCTTTGCAGGGCGGCTGCCTAAAACTGCGTCAACGCGAGTTTTTGCGCGGCCCTTTGGGCAGCTCCGCCAACTGGCAGGCGCGCCGGTAGGCCTTCAGGGTTTTCTGGGCCCGGCCCAGCACACTGTCAATGGCGTAGCCGCTGGCCGTCATGGCGTCCATGCCGGGGGGAAATCCGGTCAGCAACTCCAGGCCTTCGCTCACATGCGCCGCTGTGTAGATGTGGAACAGGCCAGCGGCCACGGCGTCCACCAGCTTGCGCTCCAGCATCAGGTGGCGCCGGTTGCGCCGCGGTATCAGCACGCCCTGCGTGCCATCCAGACCGGCCGTTTGGCAGATGCGAAAGTAGCCTTCGATCTTTTCGTTGATACCGCCCACCGGCAACACTTCACCGTGCTGGTTGACGGCGCCGGTCACCGCAATGCCCTGCTGCAGCGGCAAGCCCGACAGCGAGGACAGCACCGCATACAACTCGGCACAGGAGGCCGAATCGCCCTCCACGCCGTGGTACTCCTGCTCGAACACGATGGAGGCATTGAGCGCCAGCGGCGCGATGTGCGCGAACAGCGCCGACAGATAGCTGTGCAGGATGAGAACGCCTTTGTCGTGTATCGGCCCCGACATTTCGACCTCGCGTTCGATGTTGAGCAGGCCCTCGCTGCCGGCGTAAGTGCGTGCCGTCACTCGCACCGGAAAGCCGAAGCGGTAGTCGCCCAGATCGATCTGCGTCAGGCCGTTGAGCTGGCCCATTTTTTCGCCGCGCAAGCTGATCAGCCGGTCGCCGTCGGTGATCGATTCCTGCAGCCGCTGGTCCGGGTAGTCATGGCGCACGTTGCGTGCCTGCACAGCAGCCGCTACGTCAGCCGCTTCGACCAGGCTGGCGGCCCGCCCGCGGCAGACTGCCGCGCTTTCCATCACCAGCGCCTCGGTGCGGCCGAAGATGGCGCTCTGGCGCGACTGGTCATCGACCTCACGGTGCGAGTCCTCCAGCAACCGCGCCACGGCAGCGGCGGAAAAGTGCGGCAGACCCAGCCGCTTGACCGCGTGCGCCACAAAAACCGCCGACGCCCGGTAAGTCTGGGCGCTGGCCGAAAAACTCTCGGCAAAGTCCACCTTGACGCGAAAGCGCCGGGCAAACTCGGGGTCGGCCTCCTGCAATTCATAGTACTGTTCGACCGAGCCGATCAGCACAATCTTGACCTCCACATCCACCGCCTCGGGCTCCAGCGCGACCGAGGCCAGCGGCGTCAGCAACGGGCCCGGCTCCTCGATCTGCAAGCGCCCGCTGCGCGAAAAACGACGCAGCTTTTCCCACACCAGTTCGTCGCTCAGCAGGTCGCGCAAATGCAGCAGCAAAAAGCCGCCGTGTGCCTTGAGCAGACTGCCGGCGCGGATGCGGCTGAAATCGGTCACCAGCGCGTCCTCGTCCGGCTGATACTCGATGCTGCCGAACAGCGTGCGAAACGACGGGTTATTCTCGACGATCACCGGCGCGCCGGCCAGCGCCGCGTTGTCCACCAGCAGGTTGACCCGGTAACGCGACAAGACCTCGGCCAGCTGTTCAAGACGCAGTTCCTCATCGTCTTCGGAAACCCGGAACAGCGCCAGGTTATCGAGCACGTCGTGCAGCACCTGGTCCAGGTAAGAGCCCAGCTTGACGGAGTCCTTGATTTGCTTCTTCAGAGCGGCGCGGATGTCCTGCAACTCGTGTTCCAGCAGCGGCTTGACAATCTGGCGCCGCAGTGCCGCCAAGCCTTCGCTCATGACCCGCTCGATCGGCCGTATCTTGTCCAGATAGCGGGCAATTTCTTCGCGCAACTCCTGCTCCGCCTGTTCGACCTGGGCCCGGCGTTCCTTGGGCAGGGAGCGTGCCTCGCTCTCGGTCAGCGCATTGCCTTTCTCCCCCAGCAAGGTAAACACCAGGTGCCCGTTCTCCCGGTACAGGGCGAAACTGCGGGCCTCGGCAAAAGTGTCCAGTTCGGTATAGGCCTTGGCCTCTTCGGTCTTGTAGGTCTTCTCGATATGCTCGCTCTCGGCCTTGAAATCAGGGCCGTCGAGCCGCTTGGGAATCTCTTTTTGCAGCGTCTTGCACAATTGCATCATGAGTTGGCGCAGCGTGTGTCCCTGGCCCGGCGGCAGGCGCAAGGCGCGCGGTTTCTCTGGCGCATCGAAATTGTGCAGGTAGCACAAATCCGGCGGCTGGGCCTTGCCGGCGGCGACCTCCCGCATCACCTGCTGCAACAGCGAAGAGCGCCCGCTGCCGACCTCGCCCAGCACAAACAGGTTGTAGTCGGGCTGTTCCATACCCAGGCCGAAGCGGGCCGCGGTTTCGGCGCGCGCCTGCCCAATCCAGGGAAGGGGCAGTCCCAGCAGTTCGGAGGTGTCCGAAAAGCCCAGCGATGCAGGCGCGATGGTGACGCGCAGATCGCCCGGCGTCAGGCTTGAGATCGGCATTTTGTTATCCCTTCATCGGTTGTTGATATGTTTAGCCCGATTGCAGAAGACAGTGTCAACCAGTTTTATCCAATCGACAACATTCGATTTGACATGCCGCATGCTTGTCGTTCTTTTGATTGGCTTAACATGTTGCCGATGATCCCATTTTCGGTCCTTGACCTCTCCCCCATCGTGCAAGGCGGCGACGCCGCTCAGTCTTTTCGCAACACCCTGGACCTGGCCCGACACGCCGAGCGCTGGGGCTACAGTCGCTACTGGCTGGCCGAGCACCACGGCATGCCCGGTATCGCCAGCGCCGCCACCTCGGTGCTCATCGGCTACGTGGCCGGCGGCACCGACAGGATTCGGGTCGGTGCCGGCGGCATCATGCTGCCGAACCATTCGCCGCTGCTGATTGCCGAGCAGTTCGGCACGCTGGAGTCGCTGTACCCCGGCCGCATCGACCTGGGTTTGGGCCGGGCGCCGGGCTCGGACCAAATCACCGCGCGCGCCCTGCGCCGCAACCTGGCAAGTGACGCCGATGAGTTTCCACGCGACGTGGTCGAGTTGATGGACTATTTTTCCGGCGCCTCCAAAAACCCGGTGCACGCGGTGCCGGGCCAGGGGCTTACCATCCCGGTCTGGATTCTGGGCTCCAGCCTGTTTGGCGCGCAACTGGCGGCCGCGCTGGGTCTGCCGTTTGCCTTTGCCTCGCACTTTGCGCCGCAGCAGATGATGCAGGCTGTTGCGCTGTACCGGTCCGGCTTTCGTCCGTCGGCACAACTGGCCAAGCCTTACGTCATGCTGGGCTTCAACGTGTTCGCCGCCGACACGGATGAGGAAGCGGCATTTCGGGCGACGTCCATGCAGCAGGCTTTTGTCAACCTGCGCAGTGGCCGCCCATCGCGCTTGCCGCCGCCGCTGGCCGATTACCCCAACCATCTCGCTGCGCAGGAACGTGCCCTGCTGGACAGCGTGCTGTCGTGCGCCGCTATCGGTGCCCCTGGCACGGTGCGCGCCAGTCTGAAGGCCTTTGTCGAGCGCACCGGGGCCGACGAACTGATGATCACCTCGCAGATTTATGATCACGCGGCGCGCTTGCGTTCTTACGAGATCAGCGCCGAGCTATTTTCCACAATGCCTTGAAGGGACTGACCATGAGTGGATATCCTGTCACCATCCGGCGCAACATCTGGTTGCGCGGTCTGCTGATGATCCTGCTGGGCATGGCCTACCAGTTGGCCGGCACCCTGCTGTTCTTCCTCGCCCTGGTCCAGTTTGTGCTGGCCGTCGTCAGCGACGTGCCGAACTTGCGTCTGAGCGCGTTCGGCCGCAGTCTGGGGCGTTACCTGGGCCAGATTGCAAACTTTGTCAGTTTTTCCACTGAAGTGCTGCCGTTTCCGTTCAGCGACTGGCCTTCGGACGCCTACTAGACAATGTCCGTATCCCCCATTTGGGGGATAGGCACTGAGTTCCTTACTTCCTAGAATCGCCCTTCGCACATGACGTTGGGCGTAACTCTCGAAGGAGAACTATCTTGGCCGACGGAAATTCACCTGCTTTTGGCAATTGGTGGCTGGGGGGCTTGAAGAAGCACCCGTTCCTTGTGTGCGTGGCCATCCTGGCGATCGGCTTCACCGGGATCGGGGCGTTCACCGATCAACTTGCCAAGGTGCGAGAGGTCTTCTCGGAAAGATCCCCCAAAAACCCGGCGCAAGTCGTTGTCAATGTTGCAACACCGACGGTCACACCCAGGCCGCGAGGAACCTTCTCGGAAGAGTTCAGCCTTCAGGAGCGTGGCGTTTGGGCCCGCCACGGCGTCACCATCCGGGTCCGCGATATCGGGATGCAGGAGCAACCCTTTGCCATCCTGGGTGCCAGCGCCGATGGGCGGGTTCAATTCGGCGAGCGGGTGATTATCGGTTCCGAACTGCGGCTGCCCAGCCAGTATTGCGCTTCATTGGTCGTCCTGATCAAATCGATCACGGCATCGGTCCCCACCACGCCAAGCTCCGACGAGCTGCAAAAGCCGCCACCGGCAAGCCAGGACACCGGGCCCGACAAGAAGGTTGTCGGGCAACTCAGCGGCAACTGCCAGGAGTGAGCGCGGGGATGCCCGCCAAGGGGCACCATCAGGACTGACTTTGGCCCTGGCCTTGCCGGGGCTTTGATCCGCACCTCAAGCGGGCTACGTAGTTTCCACTACGGAGTTTCTATTACGTACTTTCTCATATATCGGTGGCTGAAATTGAGCCGGACAATTGCCCGTCGACTTAAACACGCGGCGCTGCGTGCAGCCAAGACAGATGAGGAGATTTCGCTGGATATGAACAACATCAATTTGGTCAGAGGCCTGGTCCTGATGGCAATTGCCCTGGTCTTTGGCGTGGGGTCGCTAAATTACCAGATCGGTCACTTCAGCCGATCCGGCCCCGGCCTGTTCCCCCTGATGGTGAGTTGCCTGCTGTTCTTGATTGGCTTGATCAGCGTCGTGCGTTCGCGCTTTGTCAAGCCGGTAGCCCTGAGCTACAACGTCAAAAATATTTTCGTCATTCTGTTGGGCCTGTGCGGCTTCGCACTGCTCTCCGAGCACCTGAACATGATTGCGGGCATCGTGTTTCTGGTGTTTTGCGTCTCGTTCGCCGGCACCTCGTATTCGGTCGTGCGCAACCTCAAGATCTCGGCCGGCCTGATTGCCGTTGCCTTTGCATTTCGTTACCTGCTCGGCCTGCAACTGCCCTTATTCTGATGGACATCCTGAACAACCTGGCGTTTGGTTTTGAACACGCACTGACCCTGCACAACCTCTGGTATTGCGCCATCGGTTGCGTGGTCGGCACCCTGGTGGGCCTGCTGCCTGGACTGGGCCCCTTGTCCACCATCAGCTTGCTGCTGCCCTTGACCTATTCCCTTCCCACCGATGGCTCGCTCATCATGCTGGCCGGGATCTACTACGGCGCCCAATACGGCGACTCGGTGAGCGCCATCACCATGAAGATCCCGCACGCCAGCAGCATCGTGGCCTGCATCGACGGCTACCAGATGACGCTCAACGGCAAGACCGGTCTGGCCTTGTTTACCGCCGGTGTTTCCAGCTTCATTGGGGGCACCGTGGCCATCGTGGTGCTGGCGACGCTGGCCCCGACACTGGGCGAAGTGGCGTTTTTGTTTGGCCCGGCCGACTACTGTGCCCTGATGTTGTTCGGCTTCATGTGCGTCAGCTTTGTCACCACCGGCAGCCTGCTCAACGGCCTGGCCATGGCCTTTATCGGCGTGCTGCTGGGCGTGGTTGGCACCGATGTGAACAGCGGCGTTGCGCGCTTTACCCTGGACATGCCGTTCCTGCTGGACGGCATCGGCTTGATCAGCATCGCCCTGGGCTGCTTCGGCATTGCCGAGGTCGTGAAGAACCTCGATAGCGGCAGCCAACTCACGCCGTTCAACGGCAAGATCAAGCTGATGCCGACCTGGCCCGAGTTCAAGCGCATCATTCCCAGCGCCTTGCGCGGCAGTGTGATCGGCTCGGTGCTGGGCATCCTGCCCGGTGGCGGCCCCACCATCGCCCAGTTCGCGGCCTATGCCGTCGACAAGCGTTTCAGCAAGTACAAGGACGAGATCGGCCACGGCGCCATCGAGGGTGTGGCCGGGCAAGCGGCCGCCGACGAAGCGGCCGCGCGCACCAGCTTTATCCCGCTCATGAGCATCGGCATCCCCGAGAACGCGGTGATGGCACTGATGATGGGCGCCTTCATCATCAAGGGCATCCAGCCGGGCCCCAACATGATCACCGAGCACCGCGATTTGTTCTGGGGTCTGGTGGCCAGCATGTGGGTTGGCAACTGCTTTTTGGTGACCCTCAACGTGCCCCTGGTGCGCTACTGGCTGTCGGTGTTCAAGATTCCCTTCAGCGTGTTGTTTCCATCGATTCTGTTCTTCTGCTGTGTCGGAACTTACAGCATCAACAACAACCTGGATGACATCTTCATCACCGCCATCTTTGGCTTCATCGGCTATGTGTTCCTGCGCCTGAAGCTCGATCCCGCGCCGCTCATGCTGGGCTTCATACTGGGCCCCATGCTGGAAGAAAACTTCCGCCGCGCCATGCTCATCAGCCGGGGCAATTTCAGCGTCTTCATCACTCACCCGATCAGCGGCACCTTGCTGGTCCTGATTGCCCTCTTCATCGCGTGGCAGCTGTTGGCGTTTTACTTTCAGTCGCGAAAACCAGCGACACCGGTAACCGCCTGAACGGGGATCGCCCGGGGCACAAACCGGCAGCCATCGGCATGAGCAACCTGACTGCCGCCCTCGCCTTGCTGCAACAGGAAGCCCGGCCGGCCGAGCTGGCCGGCATGGCGCGTTTTGGCATCAACATCGAGCAGCGCCTGGGCTTGTCCGTGCCGGCGCTGCGACGCATCGCCAAAACCCTGGGCCATGACCACGCGCTGGCACTGGCCATGTGGAACACCGGCATCCCCGACGCCCGCATCGTGGCCGGCATGGTGGCCCAGCCCGCCAAGCTGACCGCCAAACAGATGGATGCCTGGGCCAAAAGTTTCTCGTCCTGGGACGTTTGCGACCAGGTCTGCGGCAGCGCCTTCCTGGCCTCCCCGCTGGCCTGGCGCAAGGTAGCGCTATGGGCGGCACGACCCGAAGAATTTGTACGCCGCGCCGCCTTTGCCCTGCTGGCAACACTGGCGGTGCATGACAGACAGGCCGACGACCAGCGCTTTGTGGCGGCGCTGCCCCTGATCGAAGTAGCGGCGGCTGATGAGCGCAACTACGTGAAGAAAGCAGTGAACTGGGCGCTGCGCAACATCGGCAAACGCAACATGGCACTCAACGCTGCAGCCATCGCTGCCGCACGGCGTATCCAACAACAAGGCACGAAGTCGGCACGCTGGATTGCCGCCGATGCGCTGCGGGAACTCGGAAGTGAGGCGGTGCAGATGCGGCTGCTGAAGTGAGGTTATCCGTGGAGGCCTCTGGTCAAGCTGATTGAACGTTTTGGCTATTGCCTTGAGTTTTGCTTCATAGCGATTGGAGCCATTTCACCGCGTCTTCCCCGTGAGCTAAACTGCGACCGTCCAGTCCAACAAGGTTTATTTCCACAGGAGGAACTCCTTGTTTCAGTCAGCATCGCAGCGCCGCAGGTGAACACCATTTGTTAAGCAATCAAGTTAGATAGTCAGGAACGCCATGAAAATAGAAGAAGTGCTTACTGAGGCGGATAGACTTCAAGCTGAGATTGAAGGGATACGTCCAATTAGTACCGAGCAGGAAGCGCGTGTGTTCCAAAAACTCCGATTGGAATGGAACTACCACTCGAACGCCATTGAGGGTAATTCGTTGACTTACGGAGAGACTAAGGCATTCATCATGCACGGTCTCACTGCAAAGGGAAAACCCTTCAAGGACTATTTGGACATTCGAGGGCATGATCAAGTTATTGACGTACTGGTTGATATCGTCCGCAACAAGGAGGAATTAACTGAGTCCACCATCCGCGGACTCCACAAGATACTTCTTGTTGAGCCATATCAGTCCGAAGCCATTACACCGGATGGTATTCGTACAACACGTCTAATTGAGATCGGAAAATACAAGGAAACCCCTAATCACGTGCTCACAAGTACAGGGCGGACTCACTTCTTTGCCAATCCAGAGGAAACACCGGCAAGAATGACTGACTTGGTGAGTAGTTACAGGGAAGAACGTGACCGTGGAACGACGCATCCAGTTACTCTGGCTGCTGCGTTTCATCATCAGTTCGTCGCCATCCATCCATTCGATGATGGAAATGGGCGAATGGCTCGCATTCTGATGAATCTTATTCTTATGCAGTCAGGCTATTTGCCTGTAGTTCTCAAACTAGACAGGAAGTCTGAATATTTTCTGGCTCTCGAGAAAGCTGACGTTGGTGAGATCGAGGATTTCGTAATCTTCGTGGCACAAGCTCTCATTGAATCCGAAAATATATTCTTGCGAGCGGCTCGCGGTGAGCTTATTGATGAACTAGGTGACTTTGACAAAAAACTATATCTTCTTCGTCAGGCCATCGAAACCGAGTCGGGTGACGGAAAGGATCAGAGAACTCAGGAGAAACAGAATTTCCTCTTGAGTGGCTTGGTGTCATCCATTTTTGAGGCTGTCGGTCGCAGATTTACCCAAATTGATCCGTTGTTCGCAGTGCGAGAACTTCGTATTTTGTACAACGCTGAAGGCCAAACTGGAGTCGTGGATCACAAGCCGATTCGGCAATTGATCGAGCAACTGGTGCTAGAGACCTCAAACAAGCACCTCTCAACTGTGCATCTGTTCTACCACGCGAGCGGTTTTATCAAGAACCCTGTTGAAGATTTTCTCTTCAGTATGATTGTTTACTTCAACCCGACTGGCCTTTCCGTCACCCTTCAAACAACAGGCTCGTTATCACACGAATTGTTTAAGACTGATTACTCCACCTTCCCCGGTGAAGCAGAGGGACAGCAAGTGGCGAGAGTGGCTCTTGACGAACTTATTTCTGCCTTTGAAAAAATGGCAAGTAAGAAAATCGCCTAATCAGGTTGTTGGTGGGTTGACCCTGACCCAAGAAAACGTTTTTGACCGTCCGAGCTCCGTTGGAATGATGGCTGAATGGTTCCTTCCGGCCGTTCAACTCAATGCTGATCGACGCATTCCAATGCAGTGCTTGAGACGTTCATTTGGTCTGTAACCTGTTCAGGTAGTCGATCAGCGCGAGAGTACGGGCGCGCACAAACATTTCCGGGTCGTAAGGAACATCCACATAGTACTCAGCCGCCGCCACGGTCTCCATGCTGTATTGCTTGCCCCATATCGGCATCTCTCGCCCTCCGTGCTCCTTGACGTACTCTCTCCCATCGATTACGGCTGAAATCCGCTCAACCGGGAAGACGCCGCCGTTACGTTTCTTCAATGTCGTCAAGTCACTTGCGGGCTTCTTCAACAACTCGCCGTAGGATCCGTCCCCCTTTCCGACGGGTCCATGACAGACCATGCATTTGGACTCGTACTCCCGTTTTCCGATATCCAGTTTTGCCTTGCCTTGGGTTTGCGCAATGCCAGTTGCGCAGAATGAAACCATCGTCAGAGCGACAGCGATTGTCGGCATGACATTCATCATAGTAACCTCCTGGGTGGTAACAAGTTGCCTACCCGCCGCAAACTACTGCGTCGCCAACGGTGTCAACATCATTTGGCAAGCCTGAACGCAAAACGAACCCTCGGTTTGATTATTCGCAAAGGGGGACAAATTTGCATCAAAAAGATGGCCTGAATGGCGCTCTCATTCACTTGCCATGGTGCTGCAACCATGCGTGGCATGCGACCGCACTCGGCGACAGCTGAACGCAAACCTTCAGCGCTGACGCAACGACCCTCCCGTTTTCTTAACACGGAGAGTCGTAGAAAACTGCCTACAACGCCTGCCCCAGCCGCCCAATCCCCTCTTCAATTTTCTCCAGCCCCACCGTGGCAAAGCTCAGCCGCAAAGTGGACAGATCGGGGTCGTGCGCGAAGAACGGGGCGCCGGGGACAAAGGCCACGCCTTTGTCGATGGCGCGTTTGGCAAAGTCGTTGGCGTTGCTGCTCTTGCCGTTGGCACCGGTGAGTTTGGCCCAGAAGAACATGCCGCCTTGCGGTTGGTTGAAGGCGATGGCGTCGCCCAGTTCGCGGCGCAGGGACTGGGCCATGACGAGGGCGCGCTCGGAATAAGTCTTGCGCACCACCGCCAGCGTGGCGTCGAGCCGGTTCAGGGTCAGGTAGTGCGCCGCGATGGCTTGCGTCAGGTTGCTGGTGTGGGCGTCGCTGAACTGTTTGCACATGGTGGCTTTGGCCAGCAACTCGGCGGGCGCGATCATCCAGCCTACGCGCAAACCGGGCGACAGGATTTTGCTGAAACTGCCGCAGTGCGCCAGCCAGTCGCGGCTGCCGGGCACGCCTTCGCTCAAGGCCAGCAGACTGGGCGGTGGCGGTTGGTCAAAATACAGCTCGCCATAGGGGTCGTCTTCCACCACCAGCGTCTGCGTGCGCGCCGCAATTTCGAGGATGCGCTTGCGCCGTGCCAGGCTCAGCGTGGCGCCGCTGGGGTTGCCGAAGGTCGGGATCAGGTAGACCAGTTTGGGCTTGTGCTCAACGATCAGTTTTTCCAGCCGGTCGACATCGACGCCGTCGGCATCGATGGGCGCGCCGATGATGTGCGCGCCGTACAGGCGAAAGCACTGGATGGTGGCCAGAAAGGTGGGCGCTTCCACAATCACCTTGTCGCCGGGCGAGATCATGGTCTTGCCGATCAGGTCCAGTGCCTGCTGGCTGCCGGTGGTGACGATCAGGCCCTCGGGTTTCACCGCCACGTTGGCAACGCTGCCGGCACCGCCCTTGGCGGCGTAGAAAGCGCTGATCGCCTCGCGCAGCGGCTGGTAGCCTTCGGTGGCGCCGTATTGCAGCACCGGGCCGGGGTTGTTGCTCAGCACGGCATCGGCAGAGGTCTTGATGCCTTCGGCGTCAAACAGCGCCGGGTCCGGGAAGCCGCCGGCAAAACTGATGATGCCGGGTTTGCCCAGCAGTTTGAAGAGTTCGCGGATGGCGGAGGTTTCTATCGTGTTCAGGCGCTCGGCAAATTGCATGAAAATCTTTCGTTGTTCCGGGATTGCGGTATCGTCAGATTATTATTCAGACTGAGCATCTCAAAGAAGTACATGAAACCAGCCGCGATTGAAGGCTTTTTTGCCACCCTGAAAGCGGCCAACCCGACGCCGGTGACCGAGCTTGAATACAGCTCGGTATTTGAACTGCTGTGCGCCGTGCTACTGTCGGCTCAGGCCACCGACGTCAGCGTCAACAAGGCCACGCACCGGCTCTTCCCGGTGGCCAACACACCGCAAAAAATACTGGCGCTGGGGCAGGAAGGCCTGGAGGGCTACATCAAGACCATTGGCCTGTTTCGCTCCAAAGCCAGACATCTGCTGCAGACCTGCCAGATCCTGATTCAGCAGCATGGCGGCGTGGTGCCCGGCACACGTGAGGCACTGGAGGCCCTGCCCGGCGTCGGCCGCAAAACCGCCAACGTGGTGCTCAACGTCGCCTTTGGTGAAGCCACCATGGCGGTCGATACCCATCTCTTCCGGCTCGCCAATCGCACCGGTCTGGCGCCGGGCAAAACGCCGCTGGAAGTCGAGCACAAGTTGCTGCAACGCATCCCGCCGGCCTATCTGGTGAACGCGCACCACTGGCTGGTACTGCATGGCCGCTATGTCTGCCAGGCGCGCAAGCCCTTGTGCTGGCAATGCGGCGTCAGCCAGTACTGCGACTTCAAAAGCAAAACTGCGCCACCGCGCTGAAACCCGCTTGGCCCATGAACCTGATTGACCCCCGAACCGTCATCCTGCTGGGTGGCGTCATGAGCGGCCTGATGTCGCTGGTGTTGTACTCGCTCAAGCGCAGTTACCCGGCGTCGATCAAGGGTTTGGGTCATTGGTCGGCGGCGCTGCTGCTGGTTTTCTTGGGTGGCCTGTTGGTCGCCGGACTGGGCACCTTGCCCGACTCCATCGTCATCGCCCTGTCCCGCTTGCTGGTCGTGTCGGGGCTCTACCTGGCCTATGTTGGCAGCCAGCACTTCTTTGGTGTCACGCCCCGTGTGGCACCGTGGCTGAGCCTGATCGCCGCGATGACGCTGGTACAGCTTTGGTTCACCGTGGTCCAGCCCAGTTACCACGTGCGCCTGGTGCTGGCCAATCTGCTGGCCGCCAACCTGTTTACCGTCCACGCCTATCTGGTGCTGAAGCAGGGTTCAGCCACCCTGGCCAGAGTGCTGACCACTGGCGTGCTGCTGGTGATGGCGGTGATCCAGGTGATGCGCCTGGTGACGTCCTTCATCTGGCCCATGGGCGACAATATTCTGGACACCTCGCCCCTGCAACTGGTCTACGTCACCAGTTTTGTGTTTTGCATTTTGCTGCTCTCCATCGGCCTGGTGTTGATGGCGACCGAAAACTTGCGCGCCGAGCTGGAACACCTGGCAACCCATGATTCGCTCACCAATGCGCTGACGCGGCGCCATTTGAACCAGGCACTCCGGCGCGAGCTGGCGCGCTGCCGCCGCCATCGCCGCAGCATGGCCTTGCTGGTCATGGACCTGGACCATTTCAAGAGCATCAACGACACCCTTGGCCATCAGGCCGGCGACCAGGTGCTGGTCGACTTTGTGGCCAGGGTCAACGCCTTGCTGCGTCGGCCCGATCTGTTGGCGCGCTTCGGCGGTGAGGAGTTTCTGGCGCTGCTGCCGGATACCTCGCCGGCGGAAGCGCTGCTGGTGGCCGAGCGCATTCGCGAGGCCTGTGCCCAGGCCGGGCCGGGAGCTCCCTACACCGTGAGCATTGGCGTCACTACCAACCTGAATGACAACGACACCGTGGATACGCTGATTGCGCGTGCCGACGCCGCCATGTACCGTGCCAAAGCCAACGGGCGCAACCGGGTCGAAGCTGGCTGATCGGCTCCGGTCAAAGGGGCAGTTCGCACCAGCCGCCAAAGGCTGGCGCCTCGCGTGGCCACTGCGCCGCCCGCTCGAGTTGGTGCACGCCGCCTGCCAGCAGGGTGGCGGCGCGAATGACACCGGCATGGGTGATCCATGCCGCGTCCACACCCATGCGTTGCACATCGCGCCAGGCTCCGGCGACACGCTGCATCAATTCGGCCACGCTCTCTCGCCCGCCAAAGCGATGCTGGCCGAAGTCGGCCAGCCAGCGCGCATAGTCGGCTTGGGGAATGGCGTCCCAGGGCTGGCCTTCCCAGCAGCCAAAGTCCATCTCCGCCAGGCGAGCATCGGTGGCACAAACCAGATCGGGCCGCAGCGCTTGCAAACAGTCGGCCAGGTGCTGGCATCGCCGCAGCGGCGAGCAGATCGTCGAAAGGTTTGGCGGCAGGGTTAGTGCCAGTTCCCGGGCCGCTTGCTGCGTCGCCTCGGCGTCGGCCGCAACATCGGTGCTGCCGTAGCAAACACCTGCGGCGATCAGGGGTTGTGCATGGCGCACCAGCCAGAGCTTCATGCGGCTACTCCACCATTTTCACAAACACAAGGCCAGACCGAGATAGAACGCCAGCTCGCACACCTGCTGGGTGGCGCCCAGGCAATCGCCGGTGAAGCCCTGCAAGCGCCGGCGGAACCAGCGCCACATCAGCACGAAGGCGGCGCCGGAGGCCAACATGGCGCCGCCCAGTGCGCCACTCAGCGCGTCGGTGGCGGCGTCAAGCGCCATGAAATCAAGGTTGGCCTGCGCATACAAAAAAAGGGCTAGCGTCAGCACACACCAGGCCAGGGCCGTGAGCAGGCCGGCGCCACTGATCTGCTCCGCCAGCGGCTTGGATTTGGAGCCGGCGGCATCGCCCACATGCGGCAGCAGGCGGATCATCAGCAGCGGCCAGCCACGTGACACCACATGGGCCAGCAACAAGGCGCTGCACAGCAACGGGCTGCTGAGCGCGCCCAGCAAGGCCAGCAGCGACACTTTGGCCAGCAGCGCCAGCAACACGGCAATGGCGCCAAAGGCACCGACCCGCGAGTCCTTCATGATCAGCAGGGCGCGCTCCCGCTCCGGGCTGCCACCCAAGCCGTCGGCCACGTCGGCCAGACCGTCCTCGTGGAAAGCGCCGGTCAGCAACACCCCGAAAACGGTGCCCCACACCGCCGCCACCAGCGGCGCAAAGCCACCCTCCGGCAAGTACGCCAGCAACAAGGCCGTGAAGCCCGCCACCAGGCCCCCCACCAGAACGCCGACACCGGGGAAGTGTCCGGCACTGGCGCGCAACAGCGCCGGGCTGTAGCCGACCCAGGCCGCCAACCGCCCGGTGATCGGAATGCGGGTGAAGAACTGGACCGCCAGCAGATAGTGGCGCAGGAAGTTCATGCTGCGCTGGCCGGTACCGCCGATTTTTCAGAGACGCCGGCCGACTCGAAACTGGCCATCTCGCGCAGGATGGCGCAGGCCGACTGCAACAGCGGCCAGGCCAGTGCCGCACCGGAGCCTTCGCCCAAACGCAAGCCCAAATCGAGCAACGCCTGCACCCCCAGATGTTGCAGCATGAACTCATGGCCGCGCTCGCCCGAGCGGTGCGCAAAGACGCAGCGCTGCAACACCAGCGGCTGCAGGGCGTGCGCCACCAGCACGGCCGAAGTGGCAATGAAACCGTCCACCAGCACCACACGGCGTTGCTGCGCGGCTTGCAACACGGCCCCCACCATGGTGGCAATCTCAAGGCCGCCCAGGGCCGCCAGTGCGTCCAGCGGCGCGCTGGCCTGCCGGTGGCGCGCCAGCACCTCGCGCAGCACGGCGGTCTTGCGTTGCACCGCGGGCGCATCCAGCCCGGTGCCGGCGCCGGTGCACAGCTCGATGTCGAGACCGGCCAGGCGCGCCAGCAAGAGCGAAGCCGCCGAGGTGTTGCCGATGCCCATTTCGCCCAGCAGCAGCGCGTTACCGGGCAGAGCATCGACGATCTGCTGCCCGTTTTGCAGGGCTTGGCGGCACTGGGCCGCGCTCATGGCCGGCTGCGCCGATGAATCGGCCGTGCCCTGCTCGGCGCCCGCCACCTTGCGCACCAGCAGGCCGGCGCGCTGCGTGCCGCTGGGCAGGCCGGCCAGAAAATCGTGCTTGACGCCGCAGTCGACCACCGTCAGGCTGATGCCATGCTGGCGCGCCAGCACGCTGACGGCGGCACCGCCGGCCAGAAAGTTCTCCACCATCTGCCAGCTCACGTCGCTGGGAAAAGCCGAGATGCCGCGGGCCGTCAGGCCATGGTCGCCGGCGAACACCACCATCTGCGGCGCTTCCAGCAGCGGCGACTCGCTGCCCAGGATCTCACCCAGTTGCAGCGCCAGCGATTCCAGCCGGCCCAGCGAGCCCAGCGGCTTGGTTTTGTTGTTCAGCTTGTGTTGCAGCGCCTGTGTCAGCGCCGGGCTTCGCAGGTCCGTCAGAGTGGGCAAAAAGGAGGTCATGGTGATGGGTCCGGTTGGAGGTGGCGAGATTGTCATGGGTAACGAAATAACTCAGGGCAAGTGGCGCTCAGGCAATCAAGGCCGACAAAACGCCCGGTTCGAAATGCCGCTCGATGAAGCCGGCCAGGCCATCGAAGACCGCTTCCAGCGTCGGCACCGGGGCGCTCAGACTGGCACCGAACAAGGCCTGCAAGGCGGCAGGGTCTTCAAACAGGCCATGCAGGTACAGGCCCAGCACATTGCCGGCGCCGTTCTGCCAGGCCAGGCCATCGGGCATGACGGCGCACGCCAGGTCGCCGCCCTTAGCCATGGCGGCGTGTTGCTGGGTCTGGCCGTGGTGAATCTCGTAGCCAGCGACTGGCACGCCGGCCAGTGCGGCCCACGGTCCACGCAGGCCGACGTCGAAACAGGTATGCGTCTGACGCACCGTTTTATCGGCTTCAAAAACGGTGATCAGGGGCAGCAGCCCCAGACCCGGGGCGTTGCCCAGATAGGCGTGCTCCAGGCCCAGCGGATCGATCAGCGCCTCGCCCAGCATTTGCAGGCCGGCGCAAATACCCAGCACCGCCCCACCCTGCCCGGCGTGGCGCGCCACGGCGGCGTCCAGCCCTTGCTGGCGCAGCCAGGCCAGGTCGCCGCTGGTGTGCTTGGAGCCGGGCAGGATGATCCAGTCGGTGCTGGCCAGCCCGGCCAACTCGGCCGGGCTGCGCACCCATTGCAGGCGCACGCCGGGAATGTTTTTGAGCGGCTGGAATTCGTCCAGGTTGCTGATGCGCGGGTAGACGATGACGGCGACCGTCAGGGTGACCGCGCCGCGTGCCGTACTTCGGTCATCAAAAATGCCATCTTCTTCGGGCAAGCCATGCTGCCACCACATCGGCAGTGTGGCCACGGTGGGCACGCCGGTGAGGTCTTGCAGCATGCGCGGTGCCGGCGCCAACAGGCTGGCATCGCCGCGAAACTTGTTCAGCACGTAGCCCTTGATCAAGGCACGCTCCACGTCCGGCAGCAGCGCCCAGGTGCCGTACAAGTGGGCGAAGGCGCCGCCGCGGTCGATGTCGGTCACCAGCAAACAAGCAGCGTTGCAGTGCAGCGCGACGCGCATGTTGACGATGTCGCTGTCGGACAAGTTGATCTCGGCCGGTGAACCGGCGCCTTCGATCACCACCACGTCGTTCTCCGCCAGCAGCTCATCGAGCGCCCGGACAATCACCGGCCAGACGCTGGCGCTGCGGCCGCGCCACGCCATCCGGGACAAGGCTTCATCGACCTGCCCCATCAGCACCACCTGGCTGTGAGTGTCGCGCTCGGGTTTGAGCAGCAGCGGGTTCATGCGCACATCGGGCAGCGCGCGGGCCGCCAGCGCCTGAAAGTACTGGGCACTGCCGATCTCAGCCCCCACGCTCCGCCGCTCGGCCGGTTGCGACCTGTCTGCTGAGGCAACCACTCTTGCGTTATTGCTCATGTTCTGCGCCTTGAACGGCGCCACCTTCAGGCCCTGGCGGGCGTAGTGACGGCACAGGGCGGTGGCCAGCCAGCTCTTGCCGGCGCCGCTGGTGGTGCCCAGCACCATCACGCATTTGGCGGTCATCCCAGATCCCCGGTTTCAGACATGAGGTATTTATCTCCGCTCCGAACAGCAGTCTGGCTGCTGTTCGACGGGCAAGCTCGGGCGCGGCAAGGCGACCCACTGCTGGCCCACCGCATGAATGGCGATGCGCCGCTCGAATACTTGCTCCAGTGCGCGGTGCGTGGCGGCGTCGACGCTGGCGCCTTGATGAACGACACGGCCTTTTGCCATGATGACCATCTGGTCCGCCTGTAGCGCCATCGATGTTTCGTGCAGTACGCTGACCACCGTCTTGCCCTGGCGCACCAGGGAACGCACGACACAGAGCCAGTCGGCCTGGTGCGGCGGATCAAGATTGGCCAGCGGTTCGTCCATCAGCAGCACCTGCGCCTGCACCGCCAGCGCGCGTGCCAGCAGCACGCGCTGGCGTTCACCGCCCGAGAGTTGGCCCAGCGTGCGGCCGCGCCAGTCCCAGGCCTGCGTGGCACGCAAAGCCTGCTCGACGGCGGCGTGATCGGCGGCACTGGGCGCGGCCAGCCAGCGCTGGTGCGGCAGGCGGCCCAGCATGGCGACGTCCCACGCCGTCAAGTCGTCCCCGGTGCTCTCGTTTTGCCCGAGCCAGGCCAGTTGTTGCGCGCGCAAGCGCCCCGGCAACGCAGCCATCGGCTGGCCCAGCAGCGTGACCGTGCCGGTGTGCGGCAGCAAGCCCGCCAGCACTTTCAGCAGGGTCGATTTGCCGGCGCCATTGGGACCGACGATGCTGGTCCAGCGGCCGCTCTGCAACACCAGGTCGATGCCGCGCAGCACCTGGGTATCGCCCAGGCTGGCGCTGATGGCGCAGGCCTCGATGGCGGCCGGATGCAGGGTGTCTTTCACAGGCCCGCTCCGGCAGAGGCTCGGGTGCCGCGGTGCATCAACCACAGCAGATAGCCGCCACCCAGCACGGCGGTCAGCACGCCGACCGGCAACTCCTGCGGCGCCATCAGCCAGCGTGCCAGCATGTCGGCGGTCATCAGCAAGACGCCACCCATCAGGCTGGAGAGGAGAATCAGGCGGCCATGGGTGGTCTTGACCACCGAGCGCACCAGGTGCGGCGCCGCCAGACCGACAAAGGCAATCAAGCCGGTTTGCGCCACGGCGGTACCGGTGGCCAGCGCCAGCACCGCCACCAGTGCGGCACGCATGCGCGGCAACGGCAGGCCCAGGCTGGCGGCCGTGGCTTCGCCCAGCGACAGGCCATCGAGCACATGGCTGAGCATCCAGGCCACCAGCATGCAAACCAGCCAGACGACCAGCATCAGGACGCAGGCGGTCCAGCCGACGAAGCCGGTGCTGCCCAGATCGAAGGCCCGCATCGCCTGCGTTACCTCCGGCACCATCAGCATGGTGAGCGAGCTCATGGCGCCCAGCACCACGCCCACGATGACGCCCGCCAGCAGCAAGCGCAGGGTGTGTTGCACGCCCTTGGCCAGCATCAGCGTGAGCAGCACCGCGCCGACAGCACCGGCAAACGCGGCGCCGGTCAAGCCCAGGCGTACCAGCCATTCGGTGGCGAACGGCGACACGCCAAAAAACACCAGGGTCAGGGCCACGCCCAGCGACGCGCCGGAGGCGCTGCCCAGCAGATAGGGGTCGGCCAGCGGATTGCGAAACAAGCCTTGCGCCACGGCACCGGCCAGCCCCAGCAAGGCCCCCGCTGCCCAGGCGCCCACGGTGCGCGGCAGGCGGATGTCCCACACGATCTGCTGCGCCACCGGATCGCTCCAGGCCTTCAGGATGCTCTCGAATCCGGTGCTGCCGACGCTGGCGCCCAGCAGCAGCAAAGCCACGCTGGCCAGCAGCATGCCGGCCCCCAGCACTGCGGCCTTGCGGTGCTGGCGCAGCCGATCGGTCATGGTTGCCCCCACGCTCGGCACTGCGCTGCGCTCATGGCGAGCCGCCTTGCGTGCCGCGCAGGCACTGCGCCATGACGCGGGCGCCCTGCGCCAGGCGCGGGCCGGGCCGCACCACCACGTCGGACTGGGCCGCGCTGAACACGCAGACCCGATGCGCCTTGATGGCGCCGATGCCGGCCCAGCCCGGCCGCCCCTCTAGCCCGGCGAAGTTGCGGTCGCCGACCATGATGACGTCGGGGTTGGCGCGCACCACGTACTCGGGGTTGAGTTGGGGAAACGCGCCCAGGCTCGCCGGCACGATGTTTTTGACTCCCAGGCGGGTCAGGGTTTCGCCAATGAACGACGCCTCCCCGGCCGCGTAGGGAGCACCGTTGACTTCAAAATAGACGCGGCTTTTTTTGACCTCGGCGGGCAGCGACTGCGCCGCCGCCGCCAGCGCCGCATCAATGGCGCGCCAGACGCGCTGCGCGTCGGGCACGTCCAGCACCTGGCCGATCGTCTCCAGCACGCGCTTCACGTCGGCATGGCTTTTCGGCTCCAGTGCCAGCACCTGGATGCCCAGGGCCTGCAAGCGCTCGCCGGCGCGCGACGAAGTGGCAATCAGCACCAGATCGGGTTTGAGCGCCACGATGGCCTCGATGTTCGGGTCCAGCCCGCCGCCCACATGCGGCAAGGCGCGCACGCTCTCGGGATAGTCGGAATAGCGGTCCACCCCGACCAGCCGCTGGCATTGCCCCAATTCGCACACGGTCTCGGTCAGCGATGGCAGCAGGCTGACGATGCGCCGCGGCGGTTGGGTCAAAGTCACCGTGACACCGCGGTCGTCCTTCACTTGCAGGGCTTGCGCGGTGCCGGCAAGCGTCAAGACACTGGCGGCCCAACAGACCCGTAACCATGGACTCCGGATCGAACCTGCCCCGGACTCCGATCCGGGGTCCGCAATGACAGTTGGTCTGTCATTGCGGGCTTGACCCGCAATCCACTGCACCAAGCGCCAAAAATTCATGCTGCATCCTTCAGGGTCAGCGGCAAACCGGCCGCCATCAGGGTGACGCGCTGGCAGACCCGCGCCACATCCTGGTTGAGTTGGCCCAGGGCATCGACGAAGGCCCGCACCTCACTGCCCAGCGGAATGACGCCCAGCCCAATCTCATTGCCCACCAGCACCACGGGGCCGGGGGCGACGGCAATGGCTTCCAGCAGCAGGGCTACCTGCTCCCCATTGAAGGCGGGGCGCGCGGGATTTTGAACTGCCTCTTGCCGCATGGGCAGCATGCGGTTGGTGAGCCACAGGGTCAGGCAATCGACCACCACCAGCGTGTCGGCCCGACTGTGCCGCACCAGCGTTTCGGCCAGTGCCAGCGGTTCCTCCAGCGTGAGCATGCCTGGCAGCCGGGCGGCCCGGTCCGCCTGATGGCGGGCAATGCGTTGCCGCATCTCCTGGTCCCCTGGCTGGGCCGTGGCAATCAGCACCGCGCGGTGGTCGGGTGACCGAATCAGCCAGTCCCGCGCCAGCGTCTCGGCGCGGCGCGACTTGCCGCTTTTCTGGCCACCCAGAATCAGCTCGCTGCGCGCCAATTTCAGCCTGGGTTGCGGGCTTGCCGAAGACATCTCATCGCCTTGCATGGTTGAATGGGCTGATCTTAGCCCTTGGCTAAAACTTGACGCGCACCGAAGCGCTGACGCTGCGTCCGGCTTCCGGGTAGATCGACGTGGTAACGCCGGCCGAGCATCCATAGGCCTGGGTGTAGTACTTCTCGTCGGTCAAATTCGCAATCCCCAAGGCGAACTCGGCACTGCGGACCTGATAGGCGTAGCGCAGGTCGACCGTTGCATAACTAGGCATGCTACAGGCGTTGTCGAAATCGGGGTTCTGTGCCGCGACCCAGCTCAGGCCGGCATCCAGCGTATGACCGGCCGCCGGTCGCCAATCCGCCCTGAGGGCGAAGGTTCGCGCCGGCACCAGCGCCAGATTCTTGCCGGTGTAAGCGCCGGCCGTGAAGCGCGCCTGCCGCAAGGCCGCGTTCAAGCGCAGGTCCAGGGACGGGTTCAGTGCCTGCCGGGCCTCCAGTTCCAGCCCCTGCCGTTCGGCCGGGTCAAAGTTGATGTTGGCACCATAAGGGCCATAGGGACCGAGTGCCGTCGGGTCATAGCCCAATTCGTTGTCGAGTTGGTTGCGATACCAACGCAGATCGAGCTGGCTCGATGCCCGCTGCCAGCGGCTGCCCAGTTCCAGATCGCGCGAGGTCTGGGCCTTTAACGGCAAGCCCGGCGTGGTGAAGGAGAACTCGTCCACGTTGGCCAGACGGAAACTGCGGCCGACCCGGCCATACAGCGTGACATCTTTCGCGACCGGCTGGCTGACACCCAGCTCCCAAGCGTTCTGACGCTGGTTCAAATCGGTGGCCGACGAGGCTTCCGTCTTCTTCAAGTCCTGGCTGCGCCAGCCGACACTCAGCCGTGTCGCGCTGGCGGAATAAGTCAGGTCGTCTTTCAGATAAATGGCCGAAGAATTGGCTGTTGCCCGGGTGCCGATGGGCGTGTAGGCGGACTGGGTGACGGTCCGCTCCCATGCGTCCTTGTCGTACCCGACGACGAAGACGTTGGCAGAAGCCCCCACATTGCCCTCGTGCCGGGCTCGCAGGCCGTAGTTCGATGCGTCAACGTCGTAGCCGTAAGGACTACCGAACGACATGCTGCTATTTTTCTTGGAGCGCTGATTTGCGTCCGCCGCCAATTGCCAGCTTCCGACGCTGGCCTCGGCAAAGACACCGGCATTCTCTTTCTTGCTGACGCCGTAGTCGGTGCTGGATTGGGCCTGATGCGGGTCCGCCGCGTATTGCTGGGCCGTCAAGGGGCCCGGCAAACCGCTGTCGAGGGAATTGCGGCCAGCTTGGGCACCGACGCGCAACCACTCGTTGCGCCATTGTGCGGAAGCCATCAAGCCGTTGGAGCTGGAGGCAAAGTTCTCCCGGTGCCCGTCGCTGCGGCGTTCATCGGCCGATACGTCGATCGAAAAGCCCCCGGAGGCGAGCACGGCGCTGGCTCGGATATCGCGCAAACCGTTGCTGCCGACGGCGCCATACACCTGGGCCGCATTGACTCGTTGCGCGCCGCTTGCCGCTTTCGTGGTGACGACAATCACGCCGCCGGTGGCACCCTCGCCATACAGCACGGCACCGCTGCCACGCAAGACCTCGATCCGGTCGACCGACTCGATCGGAATGGACGCCAGACCGGCGGTCGAGAGATCAGCCTCGTTGAGTCGCAAGCCATCGACGATCACCAACTGGTTGCTGTCCGCCGTGACGCCAAAGCCGCGCAGATCGAGCGTGTAGTTATTGCCGCCCGAGGTGTCCAGGCGCCCGGCAACACCCAGCAGTTTCATCACCGCCTCGTTGACGGAATTGGCACCGGAGGCCTGGATTTCTTTCGCCGTAATCACACTGACGCCAAACGGAAGAGGAGCGGCAGACTCCGCGAATCGCGTGGCCGTGACCAGCACATCATTGAGCGTTCGGGATACCTGGCTTTGTGCCAGCAGGGGAAAGGCGGCGGCCAGCGCCAGCGGCAAGGCGGCCAGGCGCGACGATGCACCTGCGCGCAAGGAAGAATTACGAGTTGTCATAAATAGGAAAGAAGCAATAAAAGCTCTCACCGTCGTCCCCGACGGTGCCTGAGCATCACGGTTGCGCGCCAGGGCGCGCAACCACCTTGTTGGCCGGTATCCGGGCTGGTGGAACGACCTCCATCGCCTTCCCAAGCGCGTGTTCAAAACGCTCAGTGACCATGATGGAAGCTGAATCGCGCAGGATTCGTCCACTTACCGTTGCGGGGGCAGCGCAGGTTAGGGTTTGCGATTGACGGCAAAACCCTCCTGCTTCCCGTTGAACTGCGGCGTGTGAACCACACCGCGAGCACCAACGGTTTGATTTTACTGCCGTTTGCTTTGGCAAACCCTACAATGCGGGGCTATGTCGAACCAGTCCCAAATCGACCAAATTGCCGAGCGCGTGGAGCGTTTGCTGGTGCGTTACCAGGAACTGCAACGCACCAATGTCTTGCTCAGTGCTCAGGTCGACACACTCACGCAGGAACGCGATTCCCTCAAGTCCCGTCTCGGCGCGGCCCGCGCCCGGGTCGATGCGCTGCTGGAACGCTTGCCCGAAGCGACCGCCGTCAAAAAACAATAAAGCCTCGCATGAAACAGCTTGAAGTACAAATCATGGGGCAGAGCTACCTGCTGGGCTGCCCCGAGGGCGGCGATGTCCGTCTGCTCGAAGCGGTTGAGCGCGTCGACTCCGCCATGTGCAAGATCCGTGACGGCGGCAAAGTCAAGGCACGCGACCGTATAGCGGTGCTGGCCGCGCTGAATCTGGCATTTGATCTGGCGGACCAGGGCAGCGCCAGCGGCGACGCACCCGCTGCGGCTGCACCGGCTGTTGCAACCGGCGCGGCCGCGGCGGACGGCAACCTGGTGTTGACGTCTTTGCTGGAGCGCCTGGACGCGGCACTGGGCGACGACGGTCGCCTGCTTTGAAGCAGCGTCCTGGCGTGCGCGTTGGCTCGCCAGGCTCTACAATCTGCCGGGTCTGCGGTGCTCGTCGGGCTTTATATTTCCTTGAACCAATGCTCTTAGAGCCCGGGCTTGGAATATCGCTGGTCAGGCGTGATCATCTCGCGTTAGATGAACCCAATGTCCAGTTGACCTCGCCCACCTGAACCCCGGTTCAGGATGCCGGTTCGGCGGCACTCGCAGACACCTACACTCCTTCCGCCATGAACCTTGAACCCTTGCTGATCATTGAACTTGCCGTGCTCGGTTTGAGCACCGGATTTTTGGCCGGACTGCTGGGCATTGGCGGCGGCATGATGATGGTGCCCTTTATCACCCTCATCCTGTCGGGGCGCTCGGTGGGGCCCAACCTGGCGGTCAAAATGGCCATTGCGACCTCCATGGCGACCATCATATTCACCTCGATTTCAAGCGTGCGTGCGCACCATCGCCGCGGCGCCGTGCGCTGGGATCTGGTCAAGGGATTGGCACCCGGCATCATTCTGGGCGGTGCCATCGCCAGCATGGGGGTGTTTGCCCTGCTCAAGGGCTCATCGCTGGCACTCTTCTTTGCCGTGTTTGTGAGCTTCTCGGCAACCCAGATGTTTCTCGACAAGAAACCCGCGCCGACACGTCAGGTGCCGGGTACCGCGGGCCTGATGGGCGCCGGTGGCGTGATCGGTTTTCTGTCGGGGCTGGTGGGCGCCGGTGGTGGTTTCATCAGCGTGCCGTTCATGACTTGGTGCAACGTGGCGATTCACACCGCGGTTGCCACGTCGGCGGCGCTGGGACTGCCCATTGCGCTGGCCAACGTGACCGGCTATGTCATCAGTGGCCAGGGCGTGCAAAACCTGCCGCCGCATTCGTTTGGCTACATCTGGCTGCCAGCCCTGGCTGTGATTGCGACCTGTAGCGTGCTGACTGCCCCACTGGGCGCCAGAGCGGCCCACAAGTTGCCGGTCAAGCAGCTCAAACGGGTGTTTGCCAGCATCCTGTATGTGCTGGCCGCTTATATGCTGTACAAGGCCATCGCCTGAGCGCAAGACTGGCGCGTCAAAGCGAGTAATCGATCGCCAGGCGGTAGGCCGGGTCCTTGTGCCAGGCCCAGTAGGTCTGCACCAGTTGGCGCGTGATGGCGCCTACCGTGCCATCTCCGATCGCTCGCTGGTCCACCATCGTCACCGGCAAGACACCGCCACCCGAGGTCGACAGGAACACTTCGTCGGCGGCACGCAACTCCTCGGCCGGCAAGGCGCGCAGTTGCAGTGGCAGGCCCAGAGACTGCGCCATCTCGATCACCGTGCGGCGTGACACGCCTTCGAGCATGCCCGCATTGGGCGTCACCAGCACGCCATGACTGACGCAAAATACGTTGAAGCCGGGTCCCTCGACGATGTTTCCCAGCGCGTCGACCAGCAACACGCTGTCGGCTCCGGCATCGAGTGCGCCCAGCAGTCCCATCGTCAAGTCGTTCCAGTGGTAGTTCTTGGCCGAGGGGTCCACCGAAGTGGCAGGAATGCGTTGCACGTCGCTGACCATCACATGCAGTCCGGCTTCACGTTGCCGGGCATTGGCGATCCAGACGTAGGGCACCGCGAAGGCATAGAACTGGTTGACTGCCAGGCGTGGGTCGCGTGAGCCCCAAGGCGGCTGGCCGCGGGTGCAGATCATCTCGACATAAGAGGAACGCAGTCCACTCAGGCGCACGCACTGCGACAAAATTTCGGTAATCTGTGCCGGCGTCAAACCCGGGGCTAGCCGCCAGCGCCGGCAACTGCGCATGAAGCGCTCCAGGTGTGCGTCAATGCGAAAGAAGGCGCCATCCCATACCGTCACGACGTCATAGGTGGCGTCGGAGCGCAGAAAACCCCAGTCGGTGATGGGGATGCAGGCGCTGGAAATGGGAACATACTGCCCAGCCACAAAAGCAACGCCCATGGAGAAATCGGGTGCAGTCATTGAGCCATCAGGTTGAAATCATCGGGTTGGTTTGTGGCGGGGGTAGAGTCGCATTTCTTTGACTCTACCCCACGGACAAAACTGGCGGAGCAGGCGGGATTCGAACCCGCGGAGGGTTTTACCCCTCGCACGCTTTCCAGGCGTGTGACTTAAACCGCTCATCCACCGCTCCAGCATTTGCAATTTTAACTGAGCCGAGCGCCGATTTACGTTGTGGCACCCGGCAGGCCAAGAAAAAAGCCACCCGAAGGTGGCTTTCTTTCGCGGTCCGGAACTTGATCAGTTCAGAGAAACTTTCTTGCCGTCCTTGTAGGTGGACAGTGTCATCGACGGATTCTTCAACTCGCCGTTGGGTTCGAAGGCGATATTGGCCGTAACGCCCTTGAAGTTGGTCTCCAGCAGCTTGGGTGTGTAGACCTTCGGGTCGGTCGAATTGGCGCGCTTCATGGCATCGACCAGAACGAACGTGGCGTCATAGGTGAACGGGCTGTAGATCTGGAACTGGCCAGGGAACTTGGCGTCATAGCGAGCCTTCCAGGCGGTACCACCAGGCATCTTGGCGATCGATGCACCACCTTCAGCGCAGACCACACCATCCAGGCTCTTGGCGCCCGATGCAATCTTGATGATTTCAGATGTGCAGATGCCATCGCCGCCGAAGAACTTGACGTTGGACATGCTCAATTGGTCCATCTGGCGCAACATGGCACCGGCTTGAGCGTCCATGCCGCCGTAGAAAATGGCATCTGGCTTCTTGGATTTGATGGCCGTCAGAATGGCCATGAAATCGGTTGCCTTGTCGGTGGTGAATTGCTCATCCACAACCTTCATGCCCTTGGCCAGAGCGGTCTTCTTGAACACCTCGGCGACACCCTGGCCGTAGGCCGTGCGGTCGTCGATGACGGCAACCGTCTTCAGCTTCAAAGTGTCAGCCGCATAGACTGCCAAACCGGCGCCCAGCGCATTGTCGTTGGCAATGATACGGAAAGTTGTCTTGTAACCGGGCTTGGTCAGGTTGGGATTGGTAGCCGCGCCGGTGACGTGGGGAATGCCGCAATCGTTGTAGATCTTGGCAGCCGGGATGGTGGTGCCGGAGTTCAGGTGACCGACCACGCCAGCGACTTTGGCGTCGCACAGTTTTTGTGCCACTGCGGTGCCCTGTTTCGGGTCGGCTGCATCATCTTCGGCCATCAACTCGAACTTGATCTTCTTGCCGCCAATAACGATGTTCTGTTTGTTCAGATCTTCAACCGCCATCATCGACCCGTTGGCGTTGTCCTTGCCGTAATGGGCCTGACCACCAGACATCGGCGCAACGTGACCGATCTTGACGACCTGCACGTCTTGCGCCATCGCCAAGCCAGCGGCGGCGGCGATCGCTGCAGCAACGGTAATTTTCAATTTCACTTGCATAGACAACTCCAAAAATTAAGGTAAATGTGAATTTAATAGCTCCACACCCCGTACGATACAGCAATTATCGAGCCACAAACATAGGGAAGTCACCAATCCGGACCGGCAATGTCCGGCTACTTCAGCACATGCTGATCGGTCAAATCCGTCATTGTCCGCGCTACGACTTCCCGCACAACACGCTCGAGTTCTTCGGCCAGATGGCGTTCGATTACGCCATCGAGACGCTGCAGCACGGACTGGACGATGTGTTCCTGATCGGCTGTCGCCTCGGTCTGTGCGGCGACCGGAAGGGACGGCCGCACGACCTCGGTCAGAGTTGGCAGGAAGCGGGATGGATTTCGCGCCGAGTCACTCATCAGGGAGACGTTTTCAAAGTCAGGTCATGACGTGTAATCGCGTGACCGCGTTCGGTGTAATGCTTCCAGCGGCCACGTGCCAGTCGGCGCTCCTCGTCGTCCTGGCCAACGATCTCAATGACCCGTCCGAACCGCTCAAACCCATCAGGCACTTGCGGACCCAGATTGAGCAACACCTCCCAATGGGGCACTGACTTGATTGAGAGCGCCAGGACGACGGGTGAAGCGGCAACCATCGCGGCGTCGCCGTCGAGATGACAGTGAGGTACAAAGTCAGTTGCGGAGAAAGTCCACAGGGCCGTATCCAGCTGCTGCAGCGTATCAGGCAAGCCCGTCACCACCAGCTTTGCCCCGCTGGCCACCGCCTTGCGCAACAGGCGGCAGGTGTAGGCCATCCGATCGGGCGCATTGAAGTGAAACGCAACCTCCGTCATGGGCAATGTCATGGCCGCTATTTTGTCGCCGTCAGCAGGTATTGCAACAACAGCGCCACCGGACGCCCGGTCGCCCCTTTGCTGGTTCCGCTCTTCCAGGCGGTGCCCGCGATGTCCAGGTGCGCCCAGGGAAACTTCCCGGCAAAACGCTGTAAAAACTTGGCCGCCGTGATGGCACCACCGGCACGCCCGGCAACGTTGGCGGTATCGGCAAAATTCGATTTCAGACCTTCCGCGTAATCCTCATCCAAAGGCATGCGCCAACACAGGTCAGAGGACGACTCACCGGCCAGCAGCAAGGCGTTCGCCAACTCATCGTGGCTCGAGAACAGGCCGCTGCGCACGCCACCCAGGGCAATCATGCAGGCGCCGGTAAGGGTTGCAATGTCCACCACGGCGCGCGGCTTGAAGCGCTCGGCATAGGTCAAGGCGTCGCACAGGACCAGCCGCCCTTCGGCATCGGTGTTGAGAATTTCAATGGTCTGGCCACTCAAACTGGTCACCACGTCGCCCGGCTTCACGGCCCGGCCGTCCGGAAGGTTTTCGCAGGCCGGGATCAAGCCGATCACGTTGATGGCGGGTTTCAATTCTGCCAAGGCCCGAAAAACGCCCAGCACGCTGGCGGCACCGGACATGTCAAACTTCATCTCATCCATCTCCGGAGCCGGTTTGATGGAAATGCCGCCGCTGTCGAAAGTGATGCCTTTGCCGACCAAAACCGTCGGCGCCTCGGTCTTCAGCGTGCCGGCGTAGCGCAGCACAATAAAACGCAAGGGCTCCTCCGAGCCACGCGCCACCGCCAGGAAAGAACCCATCGCCAGCTTGCTCACCTCCTTGGGACCCAGCACCTCGCATTTGATATTGGGAAACTTGGCCAAGGACTTGGCGGCGCCCGCCAGCATGGTGGGCGTGGCATGGTTGGCTGGTCGATTGGCCCACTCCTTTGCGTACTCGATACCCGTCACGGCGGCCACCGCCTGCTCAAAAACAGGTTTCAGCGCCGCTGCGGCGGGCAAACTCACGACGATATGCCGCAAGGTCCTGGGCTCCGGTTTTGATTTGGTCGTCGTGAACACGTAGCTGGCATCGGCCACCGTCATGACGGCGCAACGCAGTGCGTCTGCCTGGGGCGAAGCGGCAAAGCAGAGCAGCAGCTTCTTGACTTTGTTCGACTTGACCGCCGTCACCGCCGCAGCGACACTCTGGCGCAGTTCTTTCAGTGACCCGTCTCCGATGCCGGCCAGTACCAGATGCGAACAGGCCAACCCGGCCGGGCGGTACAGCAGCAACGATTTGCCGGCCTTGGTTTCCAGATCACCGGCCTTCAATACCTGCGACACCAGCCCGGACAAAACGTCTTTGCCGGGCTTGAAGGATTCGGCCAGCAAAACGATCAGGGCATCGCATTTCTCGGTGACAACGTCGGCCAGGCCTGCTGTCTTGAGTTCAAAGTTCATAATTCACCTTTTCAATCGGTTGGGGACAGTGCCGGCCTGCCTTGCGCGAGCCACGGTCTGTTCTGCAAAGTTTCATAATAGTCGAGGACAGGTTCAGCCCGCTTGCTGTGGCGGCAATCGGTCCGGCAAAGTTTCAGGATATGTTATTCCATTCCTCCATTCGCCAGGAAGTTGCACGCGGTTTTGGCGCCACGCTGGTCGTGCTCGCGACTGTTGTCATGACCATGACCTTGATTCGCACGCTGGGGCAGGCTTCACGTGGCAGCTTCAACCCCTCTGACGTGCTGCTGGTCATGGGCTACACGGTGCTCGCCTACATGCCGACCATTCTGACCATGAGTCTGTTCATCTCGATTTTCGCCACCTTGTCGCGCATGTACCGCGACTCCGAGATGGTGATCTGGTTCACCAGTGGCCGCGGCTTGTCCGCTTTGCTGGGACCCCTGTTCCGCTTTGCCTGGCCGGTATTGCTGGTGATCGCCGCGCTGGCGCTGCTGGTGCTACCCTGGTCCAACCAGCGAATCGAAAAACTGAAGGAACAATACGAGAAGCGGGGCGATATCGAGCGCGTGGAGCCCGGCCAGTTTCAGGAGTCGGCCGGCGGCAAGCGTGTCTTTTTTGTGGAGAAGAATGCCGGCGGCAAGCAGTCTGGCTCCAACGTTTTCATTGCCACGACCGAATACGGCAAGGAGACCATTACGTCGGCCCGCAGTGGCCGGATTGAGCACGTGGCGCGAGACCGCTACTTGACGCTCAGCAACGGCCAGCGGCTGGAAAGTGTGGTTGGCAAAACCGAGTTGAAGATCAGCGAGTTTGAAGAATACGGCATCAAAGTGGGTGTGGATGCGCTTGGTAGCAGCGATTTTGTCCCGGTCAACACCCGCCCCACCCTTGAATTGCTGAGAAACCTGTCGCTACCCAATCTGGCGGAGCTATCCTGGCGCATCGGATTGATTTTGGCGGCGATCAATTTTGTGATCATCGGCGTTGCGGTCTCAAGCGCCAATCCGCGTGTCGGACGAAGTGCCAATCTGGTTTTTTCATTGTTTGCCTTCGTGCTGTACAACAACCTGTTGAACTTGGGTCAAAACTGGATTGCGGCGGGCAAGTTCACATTTGGTGGATATTTGCTGGCCTTGCACGGGGGCGCCCTGCTGTTCGGAGCGTTCTGGCTGGCCAAGGGGCACAACAATTGGGATTGGCGCACCTTGTGGCGCCTGCGTACCTCACTTTTGAGAAAGTCACCGACTTGAAAACCATCCGACGGCTGATTTATGGCGAGATACTTTCCGCAGTGAGTTTTGTCACTGTGTGCTTTCTCTCGCTATTTTTCTTTTTTGATCTGGTGGAAGAAATCCAGTCCATCGGACGTCCCGAGACCGCGGCCTATCAGCTCGGTCATGCCCTGAGCTATGTCACGCTGATGATTCCAAGTCATCTTTATGAACTGTTGCCTATTGCTGTTCTGATTGGCACCATTTTTGTGATGGCGCGTTTTGCCCAGAGTTCGGAGTACACCATTTTGCGAACCAGTGGATTAGGTCCCTGGCGCGCACTGAAAACTCTGCTGATATTGGGTCTGGCTTTTGTGCTGCTGACTTTTGCCATTGGCGATTACCTGTCACCGGTCGCCGACCGCAGCGCACAACTGCTCAAGGCCCGCTACCAGGGGCACATCACGGTAGGCCATACCGGTGCCTGGCTGAAAGAAAGGCAAGCCTATTCGCAATACGCGGTCAATGTCAACGCGCTGGAGTCGGACGGCAGCATGCGGGGGGTGCGCATTGTCGAATTCGACAATCAGGGCTTTCTGAGGTCCGTCATGCAAGCGGAATCGGCGACCCATGAAGCCAGTGACGCGTGGACCCTCAAGCGTGTGATCCGGACCGAATTCCCGGCCCGAGATTCGGCTACCGCTCGTGTCGATCGGGCTCAAATGGACAGCTTTCGATGGCCCAACCAGATCAGTGCCGAGATGGTGTCGGCAGCGCTGCTGAAACCGGAACGCATGAGCACGATTGACCTGTTTCAGTACATCCAGCATTTGGATGCCAATGGACAGAGCGCGCAGCGCTACCAGATCGAGTTCTGGAAGAAAGTCTTTTACCCCTTGAGTTGTCTTGTGATGGTGGTGCTGGCGCTGCCTTTTGCCTACCTTCACTTCCGCTCCGGCGGTATTACCGGCTACGTGTTCGGTGGCGTCATGGCGGGGATCAGCTTCTTTCTGCTGAACAACGTTTTTGGCTACATGGGCAACCTTCAGAACTGGCAACCCTGGCTGACCGCTGCGCTTCCGGGCATGATCTATTCACTGCTGTCCCTGACGGCATTCGGCTGGCTGGTTTTCAGACGATGAAGGCCGAGCCGCGCGACGACCATGCGGCATTGCCGCCGTCCGGTGCCACGCACGGCATCATCCTGCTGGCACATGGCTCACGCGATCCCTTGTGGCAAAAACCGGTTGAGGCGGTGGCCCAACGTATCCGGCAGCTCGCCCCGGCCACCCACGTCTGCTGCGCCTATCTGGAAGCCACGGCGCCCGATTTGCCCGGCGCCACCGCCCTACTTTCGACACTGGGCGTTACCACCATCACGGTGCTGCCCCTGTTCCTTGGCATGGGCCGGCACGCACGGGACGACTTGCCAATTCTGATGACTGGCTTGCAGGCCAGTCATCCGGCCATAGCGTTCAGTTTGAGGCCGGCCCTGGGCGAGGAGGCGCGGGTGATAGAACTGATGGCCCAGATTGCACTTTCCTGAATCCACGGCAGGCACGGATATGTGATTAAGGCATAATAAATTTCACTGTTAGCTGAAATTTGATATGAACTTACACCAATTCCGTTTTGTTCAAGAAGCCGTTCGCCGCAACCTCAACCTGACCGAAGCGGCCAAGGCTCTGCACACCTCCCAGCCGGGAGTCTCGAAAGCCATCATCGAGCTGGAAGAAGAACTGGGCATCGAGATTTTTGCGCGGCATGGCAAGCGCCTCAAACGCGTCACCGAACCGGGCCAGGCGGTTCTCAAAAGCATTGATCTGATCCTGCGCGAAGTCGGCAACCTGAAACGCATAGGCGAGCAATACAGCGCCGAGGACAGTGGCACGCTGTCGATCGCCACGACGCACACACAAGCCCGCTACGTCTTGCCGGAAGCGGTTGCCAAGCTGCGCCTGGCCTACCCCAAGGTCAACGTCAGCCTGCATCAGGGCTCGCCCGAACAGGTGGCCAGAATGCTGATTGACGAAGTGGCGGAGATCGGCATGGCGACCGAATCGCTGGCGGGTTACGCGGAACTGGTGACCTTGCCGTGCTACGAGTGGCAGCACGTGCTGGTGCTGCCGGTGGGCCACCCCTTGAGCCAGAAAGAGCACCTGACACTGGAAGACATTGCGCACGAACCCTTGATTACCTACCACCCCTCGTACACCGGGCGAACCAAGATTGACCACGCTTTTGCCACGCGCAAACTGGAACCCCGGATTGCGCTGGAAGCGATTGATTCGGACGTGATCAAGACCTATGTGCGGCTTGGTCTGGGGGTCGGCATTGCCGCTGAAATGTCGGTGCGCGACGTGGTGGCCGATGGTGCCAAGAGCGATTTGCTGGTGCGCCCGGCCGGGCATTTGTTCGGCCAGAATGTCACCCGGGTCGCTTTCAAACGCGGCGCCTACCTGCGAAATTTCGTCTACAAGCTGGCCGAGTTGCTGAGTGACCGGTTGAGCCGGACCCTGGTCGCACGCGCCATGGTCGGCCATGTGGATGATTATGAATTGTAAAATTTTGCGGGACAGACCGCAGCTACAAACTCAAAACCTTGTGGGACAGACCGCAGTTACACGAAGTGAACAAGCTCTGTCCCCGACTGATACCGTGATGTCGGAAGTTCGCAAGCTCTGTCCCCAACACTTTAAGATTGCGGGACAGACCGCAGGCAGCGAAGCTGACCAGCTCTGTCCCCAACACTTTAAGATTTTGAATCCTGCGATGAACACCCAGCAAACCCCTGCCCTTCAAACCAAACTACCCGCCGTTGGCACCACCATCTTCACCGTCATGTCGACCTTGGCGGCAGAAAAAAATGCGGTCAATCTGGGACAAGGCTTTCCCGACTTCAACTGCGACCCCCAACTGGTCGATGCCGTGACCGATGCCATGAAGCAGGGACTGAACCAGTATCCACCGATGACCGGGGTGCCGGTTCTGCGGGAAGCGATTGCCAACAAGATAGCCGCGCTGCATGGCCGCCAATACAACGCTGCAACCGAAATTACCGTCACGGCCGGTGCCACGCAGGCCATCATCACGGCCATTCTGGCGGTCGTTCATGCAGGCGACGAGGTCATCGTGCTGGAGCCGTGCTACGACAGCTATGTGCCCAACATAGAACTTGCTGGCGGCGTGCCGGTGCGGGTGCCCTTAACGCCCGGTACCTTCCGCCCCGACTTCGATGCCATTGCGGCGGCCATCAGCCCCCGCACCCGTGCCATCATCATCAACTCGCCGCACAACCCGAGCGGCACCGTCTGGAGCGCTGAGGACATGCTGCGCCTGCAGGAAATCCTGGCACCCACCAATGTGCTGTTGATCAGCGACGAAGTCTATGAACACATGGTGTTCGATGCTCAACAACACCAAAGTGCGGCGCGTTTTCCGGGCCTGGCGGCACGCGCTTTCATCGTCTCCAGCTTTGGCAAAACCTACCACGTGACGGGCTGGAAAGTGGGTTATGTGGCGGCGCCGGCCAGCCTGACGGCGGAGTTTCGCAAAGTCCACCAGTTCAACGTATTCACCGTCAATACCCCGGTCCAGTACGGATTGGCCGCTTACATGGCCGACCCGCAGCCCTATCTTCAGTTACCCGCTTTCTACCAACGCAAGCGCGATCTGTTCCGTGTCGGTCTCGAACGCACCAAATTCAAACTGTTGCCCGGTGAAGGCACCTACTTCCAGTGCGTCAACATCGCCGAGGTAAGCGACCTGGGCGAAACCGAATTTTGCAAGTGGCTGACTTCAGAGATTGGCGTGGCGGCGATTCCACTGTCGGCTTTCTATGGCAATGGTTTTGACCAACGCGTGGTGCGCTTCTGTTTTGCCAAGAAGGACGAAACGCTGATGGCCGCGCTGGACCGGCTGGCAAAGCTGTAGACCTTTCCCCGGGTCTGCTGACACTAACTGAACTGGGCCCAGGCCTTCTCCAGCCTTTTGACGCTGACCGGTTGCGGCGTGCGCAGTTCCTGCGCGAAGAAGCTCACACGCAACTCTTCCAGCAGCCAGCGGAACTCCTGCAGGCGCTCGTCCAGCACGCCTTTGCGCTCGGCCACCAGGTTCCAGTAACGTTGTTCCAGCGGCCGCAGCTCGGCCAGACGGGCGGCGTCGCGGGCCGGATCGGCGCGGTATTTGTCGAACCGGGCGGTGACCGCCTTGAGGTAGCGTGCGAAGTGTTGCAGCGGCCCCCACGGCGACTGGATCAGAAAGCGCTTGGGCATCAGGCGCGCCAGTTGCCGGGTGGCGTCGGCGGTGGCGTCGGGCGCGTTCTTGCTGTCCTTGATCTTGCGGGCGGCAATGGCGTATTCGGCCAGGATGGTGGCGGCCAGCCGCGCCACTTCGTTGGCGATCAAGGTCAGGCGGCCGCGCCCTTCATCGACCCGGCGCTTGAAGTCGAATTCATTGCCTGGCAAGGGTTCCAGCAGAAAGGCCCGCTCCAGCGCCACGGCCACAATCTGTTCGCGCAGTTCTTCCAGGGTGCCGCCACCCGATCCATCCGCCGCCTTGCCCAACTGCATGAAGGCGGTCCCCATTTTTTGCAGGTCCGGAATGTTTTTCTCAAGGTATTTGAGGGCCTCCTTGATCTGTAGCGCAAACAGGCGGCGCAAGCCGGCGCGGTGTTTGGCGGCAGCCATATGGGGCTCGTCAAACACTTCAATCGTGACCGCGTCGCCGGCATCGATCAGAGCCGGGTAGCCAATCAGGGTCTGGCCTCCCTTCTGGATTTCGAGCAGTTCGGGCAGCTCGCCAAAAGTCCATGCCATGTAACGCTGACCGGCTGGAGTCGCCGGCGTTGCAACATTTCTCTGCGCCTCTTTCGAGCTGTGCACGCGGGTTACCGGCTGATCTTCCTTGCCAGCCGGCAATGCAGCTGCGTCTTGCGCCAGTTTCAGCCCGGCCAGCGCCTGGAACGCACCACGCGCCTGGGTGCCCAGTTCGGCCTTCAAGGCGCCCAGGTTGCGACCGCTACCGAGCTGGCGGCCATGCTCGTCCACCACCTTGAAGTTCATGAAGAAATGAGGCGCCAGCATGTCGATTTTGATGTCGGCGCGCACCAAGTCCAGCGAGGTCGCCTGACGCACCAGTTTCAGCACGGCGTCAAGCAGGGATCCGCGGCCGAAGGATTCAGGCACGTTCAGCGCCTCGGCCATTTTGCTGGCGCTGTCGGGCAACGGCACCAGCCTTGAGCGCGGTCGCTGGTGCAGGGTTTTGAGCAGCGCCTGGATTTTGTCTTTCAGCATGCCGGGTACCAGCCATTCGCAGCGCTCCTCGTTCACCTGGTTCAGCACAAACAGCGGCACGGTCACGGTCAGACCATCTTTGGCATCGCCCGGCTCATGCAGGTAGGCGCAATGGCAATCGACGCCGCCCAGGCGCATTGTTTTAGGGAAAGACTGGGTGGTGATGCCGGCCGCCTCATGGCGCATCAGTTCCTCACGGGTCAGCAGCAGGAGTTTCTGGTTTTTCTTGATTGCCTCTCGGTACCAGTTCTCGAAGCTGTAACCACTGCAGACGTCGGCCGGTAATTGCTGGTCGTAGAAAGCAAAAATCAGCTCTTCGTCCACCAACACGTCTTGCCGGCGCGCCTTGTGCTCCAGGTCTTCCACCTTGGCGATCAGCTTGTGGTTGGCCTCCAGAAAGGGCAGCCTGGTTTCCCACTGTCCGTCCAGCAGCGCCTGGCGGATGAAGATTTCGCGCGCACCAGCCAAATCAACACGGCCGTAATTGACGCGCCGTCCGCTGTACACCACGATGCCGTACAAGGTGGCACGCTCCAGCGCCACCACCTCGGCGGCCTTCTTCTCCCAGTGCGGGTCCAGCAGTTGCTTCTTCAACAAATGGCCGCCCACCTGCTCCAGCCATTGCGGCTCGATGGCGGCGATGCCACGCCCAAACAGGCGCGTGGTTTCCACCAGCTCGGCGGCCACGATCCAGCGGCCCGGCTTCTTCACCAGGTGCGCGCCGGGATGCGGATAGAACTTGATGCCGCGTGCGCCCAGGTATTCGCCCTGTGTCGATTCGGCCTCTACCTTGCAACCGACATTGCCCAGCAAGCCGGACAACATTGACAGGTGCAACTGCTCGTAACTGGCAGGCAAGGTGTTGAGCCGCCATTTGTGCTCTGCCACCACGGTGTGCAGTTGCGAATGAATGTCGCGCCACTCGCGCACGCGGCGCAGGTTGACAAAGTTCTGGCGCAGCAACTGCTCGTATTGGCGATTCGACAATTTGTGCGATGCAAAAGGGGTCAGAGCCCGATCTACCGAGCCAGCCACTCGCGCGGCTGACTCCGGTAATCGGGATCCGACCCCTTTTGCATCGTTGATCCACTTCCACAGTTTCAGGTAACCGCTGAACTCGCTCTTCTCGTCATCGAATTTGGCGTGCGCCTGGTCGGCTTGCTGCTGCGCCTCCAGCGGCCGGTCGCGCACGTCCTGCACGCTGAGTGCCGAGGCGATCACCAGCACTTCGTCCAGCGCGCCACGCTCTCTGGCTTCCAGAATCATGCGGCCGACACGCGGGTCCAGCGGCAGCTTGGCCAGTTCCTGGCCCATCGACGTCAATTCGTTGGCTTCGTCCACCGCACCCAATTCGTTGAGCAACAGATAGCCATCGGCAATGGCACGCCCGGACGGGCGCTCGATAAACGGAAACTCTTCCACCACCCCCAGGTGCAAGGACTTCATGCGCAGAATCACGCCGGCCAGCGAACTGCGCAGGATTTCCGGATCGGTAAAGCGCGGCCGGCCACTGAAGTCTTTCTCGTCGTAGAGCCGGATGCAGATACCGTTGGCAACCCGGCCGCAGCGTCCGGCACGCTGATTGGCCGACGATTGGCTGATCGGCTCGACCAGCAACTGTTCCACCTTGCTGCGAAAACTGTAGCGCTTCATGCGCGCGGTGCCGGCATCTATGACGTAGCGGATGCCGGGCACGGTGAGTGAGGTCTCGGCCACGTTGGTCGCCAGCACGATGCGCCGCCCGCTGTGACTGTCGAAAATGCGGTCCTGTTCGGCTTGCGAGAGGCGGGCAAACAAGGGCAACACTTCAGCGTTGCGAAACACCGGCTGGTGACTCAGGTGCTTGCGCAAGTGATCGGCGGCCTCGCGGATTTCGCGCTCGCCGGGCAGGAACACCAGAATGTCGCCGCTGTTGTGGACGTCGCGCCACAACTCGTCCACCGCGTCCGCAATGGCGTCGTTCAGATCGTAGTCGCGCGACTCTTCAAAGGGGCGGTAGCGCTGCTCCACCGGAAACATGCGGCCCGACACCATGATGACCGGTGCTGGACCACTTCTACCCGCAAAGTGATCGGCAAAACGCTGGGCGTCGATGGTGGCCGAGGTCACGATGATTTTCAGGTCGGGCCGGCGCGGCAGGATCTGGCGCAGGTAGCCCAGCAGGAAGTCGATGTTCAGACTGCGCTCATGCGCCTCGTCGATGATGAGGGTGTCGTAGGCTTTGAGCAGCGGGTCGGTTTGCGTCTCGGCCAGCAAAATGCCGTCGGTCATCAGCTTGACCGAGGTATCACGGCTCAGGCGATCCTGGAATCGCACCTTGTAGCCCACGACATCGCCCAGCGTCGTCTTGAGTTCCTCGGCAATGCGTTTTGCCACGCTGCTGGCAGCAATGCGGCGCGGCTGCGTGTGGCCAATCAACTTGCCCTTTGGCGCCGGCGAGCCATCTTTATTGAAGGCCGGATAGTTCAACTTGCCGCGTCCCATCGCCAGGGCAATCTTGGGCAGTTGGGTGGTCTTGCCAGACCCTGTTTCGCCGCAAACAATGATGACTTGATGCTGTCGCAGCGCAGCCATGATCTCGTCGCGTTTACCCGACACGGGCAGCGATTCAGGGAACTCGATTTGGAGGGGCGTGGCAGTCAAGGCAGTAACTTCGTAGAGAATCGGGGATTATCCCTGCCCTGACCCCCTCAATTAGACTCGCCCCCTCGCATGTCCTCAGTTTTCAACTTCACTTTCGTGCCCTGGTTTCGCTCCGTGGCGCCCTACATCCACAAGTTTCGCAATCAGACCTTTGTGGTGGGTATTGCCGGCGAGGCCATTGCCGCCGGCAAGCTCCAGTATCTGGCGCAGGATTTGGCCATGATCCAGAGCATGGGCGTGAAAGTGATTCTGGTTCATGGCTTCCGGCCGCAAGTCAATGAACAGCTCGAAGCCAAAGGCCATGCGTCGCGGTATTCGCACGGCATGCGTATCACCGACAGCATTGCCCTGGACTGTGCGCAGGAGGCGGCCGGGCAACTGCGTTACGAAATTGAGGCCGCCTTCAGCCAGGGCCTGCCCAACACGCCCATGGCCGGTGCCACGGTGCGGGTGATCTCGGGCAATTTTCTGACCGCGCGACCGGTGGGGATCGTTGACGGGGTGGATTTCCAGCACTCGGGGGTGGTGCGCAAGGTGGACACCGCCGGCATCCTGCGAACCCTTGATTTCGGCGCCATGGTGCTGCTCTCGCCGGTTGGTTTTTCGCCTACCGGCGAGGCATTCAACCTGACCATGGAGGAAGTCGCCACCTCGGTGGCGACGGCTCTGCAAGCTGACAAACTTATTTTCGTGACCGAGATTCCGGGCATTCGCATCCACCCGGAGCAAGCCGAGGGCGAAGACAACCCGATCGATACGGAATTGCCGCTGGCGGCGGCCGAAAAGCTGCTGGCCGAGTTGCCTGCCCCCAATCAGCCCAGCGACACCGCGTTCTACCTGCAGCACTGTGTCGAGGCCTGCAAAAACGGCGTCGAGCGCAGCCACATTATTCCCTTTGCAGTGGACGGCTCGATCCTGCTGGAGGTGTACGTGCACGATGGCATAGGCACCATGGTGGTGGACGAGAAACTGGAGAGCCTGCGCGAAGCCACGGTGGACGATGTCGGTGGCATCCTGCAACTGATAGAGCCGTTCGAGAAAGACGGTACCCTGGTCAAGCGCAGCCGCACCGAAATCGAGCGCGACGTTGGCAACTACACGGTGATCGAGCACGATGGGGTGATCTTTGCCTGCGCCGCGCTGTACCCCTATCCGGAGGCCCGCAGCGCCGAGATGGCGGCACTCACCGTGTCGCCCCAGGTGCAAGGCCAAGGCGACGGCGAACGTGTCCTGAAGCGCATTGAGCAGCGCGCCAGGGCCGCCGGGCTGGACAGCATTTTTGTACTGACCACGCGCACCACCCACTGGTTTCTCAAACGCGGCTTCACACTGGTCGACCCGGACTGGCTGCCCGAGGCACGCAAGCGCAAATACAACTGGGACCGGAAAAGTCAGGTGTTGGTGAAAAAGCTGGGCCTTGCCTGAGAGATCAGGCGTGGCGGCGTCCGGCCTGACGCCAGATCAATGTCAACGCCAGCACCCCAAAAGCGCAGAAAAACAAAAACGCCCAGTTCGCCAGGGAGCCGCCCAGAAAGGTCCAATCCACCTTGCTGCAATCGCCGCTGCCCTTGAAAATCATGGGGATGGCACGTTGTAGCGGAAAGGTCTCTATCATTCCGTAGAAGTCGCGTCCGCAACTCACCACTTCCGGCGGATACCACTGCAACCAGCTTTGCCGGGCTGCCACATAGGCACCGAAGCCGGCGCTTGGCAGCAGCAGCACGGCGCCGCCAAGATGCACGCCTCTTTTTCCACTGATGGCTGCCAAACCCGCGACCAGAGCCAGCAGGACAACTGCATAGCGCTGAACGATGCACATCGGGCAAGGCTCAAGGCCAACCACGTGCTGCAAGTACTGGCCAAATGCCAGCATGACGCTGCAAACCACCACGATGAGCGCGAAGATGGCACGTGGAGAGCGGTCCAGCCAGTCCGTCACAGTCTTGAAAATCATCAATATCCTTTAACAAGAAAACCACTGAACAAAGCGTCCAGTGGTTAGTGGCGGTCCCAGGAATAAAGTTCCTGCATCGGCAGGAAACCGGCAGTATCAGGAAGTCAGGCAGCGGCCTCGTCTGCCGCCTTGCAGGACGGTGAACATACCGCTTGGGATTTTCCAAGTATCTTGCGCGTGACCATCTGCGAGCGCGCCCTGTGCTTGCCACAGAGAAAGCACGACATGGTCGCGGCCCCAAACGATGTCGCCGCCGTGAACGGAGACCCCGATACTTTGGACTTGTAACGCAGGCCATCGGCCAGCATTTTTGTTTTGGTGTCAGCTTTTGCCATAGCCCTGATTTTAGCGCAGTGAGCCGGACAAGCCAAAGCTTGCTAAAGTTAGACCTTTTATAAGAATTCGGAAAAGGTTCCAAATGGCACGCACCGTCAAATGCATCAAACTTGGTAAAGAGGCTGAAGGCCTGGATTTCCCACCCTATCCGGGCGAACTCGGCAAACGCATTTGGACCAATGTCAGCAAGCAAGCCTGGGCTGACTGGCTCAAGCACCAGACCATGCTGGTCAATGAAAATCGGCTGAATCTGGCGGATGCCAGGGCGCGCCAGTACCTGGCACGCCAGATGGAAAATCACTTCTTTGGCAGCGGCGCCGATGCCGCGCAGGGTTATGTACCCCCCAGCGCACCGTAGCTATATGGCTTGAGCAATTCAACCACCTTCAAGGGGTCGTAAGGCTTCTCAAGAAGGTCACGGCAGCCGCTCGCCTGGGCCTGTTCGCGCACAGGCCTGGACTTGTCGGTGCTGGTCACAACCACACTGCCAATGGCGGGCTCCAGCCGCATGAACTCTCGAACCAGCACCCAACCCTCCATGTCGGGCAGTTCCAGCCCTGCAATCACCAGATCGTAGGGACGATTTTTCGCCAGTTCCAGGGCCTGTGCGCCAGTCGGGGATTCGTCAACCTCGGTAAGCCCGGCCAGTGCCAGACGCGCCCGCAGATACAAACGATCCTCCCGCGACGGGTCAACCAGCAGCGACACTCTGGGAGTGGGCGGTGTTTCGGGCGCCAAGTCGTGCTCACCAAAGTCAATCTCGGCACCAAGTTTTCCGCTGGCATCAAACAGGCTGTCCATGACTTTCACCACGGCAGGCCAATGCAATGGCCGCTGGAACGTGTGCCAGGCATTGGCCGGCGCACCATGGCCAACGCAAATCATCTTCAGGTTGGAATTCAGACTCCGCAAGGTCGGCGCCAGATTGCCCGCGCAGGCCTCAAGATCAATCATGGCTAAATGGGGTGCCACAGGGGCTTCGGGCGTCCATAGCCGGTAGGAGGTCGAGCGCCCAGTCGATAGCCTGAACAGCGTATTGAGGGCATGACGCTCGCCATCCCGGAAGCCTACAACCTTGACGTAAACACTGGGTCCCATGGAGCACAGACCTTCAAAATGCCGGGTTAATCAAATGGGTACTGACCTTGAGGCCACGCATCGCCTGCACATCGACTTCTTCATTCGAAGTCAAATCCAGCGCCAACTGCCAGCCCTGCCGGTAGGGCGTGGCGAATTGCGGCATGCTGGAATAGCTGTTGATTGCCCCGATTCTTATCGGGCCACCCTGGGCCTGCGCGAGCGCCGCCAACGTGAGTGAAAAAACTGCAATAACCTGCTTCATAAATCCTCCAACGCCCTGCACTGTAGCAGGCCGATAGGCGACGGCATCTGATTTTTCCCCATAATCGGGTGGACACGCTCTGCTCGTCAATGCCCACCGAGTCAATTTCCCCATGATTCTTGTTGCCGGTTCCGCCAATCTCGATTTTGTCGTCCGAGCGCCGCACATTCCGGCCCCCGGTGAAACTGTGCTGGGACGGGACTTCGAGACCTTCCCTGGCGGCAAAGGTGCCAACCAGGCGGTGGCGTGCGCACGTGCCGGAGACGTCCCCACATGCATGTTGCTGGCACTGGGCGAGGATGCGTTTGCCGCACCGCTGGAAGCATCCCTGAAAGCAGCTGGGGTGCAACTGCGGATCGTGCGCGTCAAAGAGAAAGCCACCGGTACGGCGTTTATCTGTGTGTCTGATGATGCAGAAAACGCCATCACCGTGGCCCCTGGCGCCAACCTGGCCCTTGACGCCGACGACCTGCCGCCGCTGGACTGATTCACCCACCTTTTGCTGCAACTGGAAATTCCCCTTGAGACTGTCACGGCCTATGCCAAAAAGGCGCGCGCCAAAGGCGTGACCGTGGTTCTCAACGCCGCGCCGGCACAAGAACTGAGCCTGGACTTGCTGGCTCTGATCGACATCCTGATCGTGAACCAGGGCGAACTGGCCGTCGTCGCCCGGCACCAAGGCGATATCGCCCAGTGTCTGGCGCGGATCCATGTGCCCTGTGTGGTGGTGACGCTGGGACCGCAGGGTTGTGGGGCCCGCGCCGACGGTGTGTTTTTCAGTCACACCGCTTTCGACGTGACCAGCGTCGACAGCACGGGTGCCGGCGACACTTTCTGCGGCGTTCTGGTCGCGGCGCTCAGTCGCGGAAAGGATCTGCCCCAAGCCCTGCGCTTGGCCAGCGCCGCGGGGGCTCTGGCCTGCACGCGGCCAGGCGCGCAAGATAGCATTCCGACGGCAGCCGAAGTGGCTGATTTTCTGGCAACCCAGACAGCTGCCACGCCGGCCCAAAACGCGGAGCTCAGGAAAATTGTGGGCTTCCAACTTGTAACGCCACACTCCCCATGAGCAGCACGCCCTGCAAAGTCATTTACGACACCGACCCCGGCGTCGATGATGCCATGGCGCTGTACTTCGCACTGGCCCACCCAGCCCTCAACGTGCTGGGCATCGGCACGACTTTTGGCAACGTCACGGTGGAGCAGGCGGCCACCAATGCCCTCTATCTGAGTGCCCTCGCCGGTCGGAATATCCCTGTCACAAAGGGTGCGGCAATGCCCTTGCGCAGGCCCATGCCAGCACCTCCCGCCCACATACACGGCACCGATGGGCTGGGCAACCTGCCGACACGTCTGCCAGTCGAAGGCCGGTTAGACCCTAGGTCCTCGGCGCAGTTCATGGTTGACATGGCGCGCGCCCAGCCGGGTGAAATCACGCTGGTGGCAGTCGCTCCGCTGGGCAACCTCAGTCTGGCCCTTCAGTTGGAACCCAGGCTGCCGCGCTTGCTGCGCGAAGTCGTCCTGATGGGCGGCACCCTTCTGGAGCCTGGCAATGTATCGCCCGTGGCCGAGGCCAATATCTGGAATGACCCGCATGCGGCAGAGCATGTTTTTCAGGCCGGTTGGAGCAAGCTCACCATGGTCGGACTGGATGTGACGCATCGTGTCATCCTGCCGCTGTCACTGTTCAAAAAAATTGCCGACTACCAGCGCCACGTGGCCACGGACACACTGCACCATGCGGTCGGTTTTTACGCCAACCACTACAGCGGTCGGCACCCCCATGTGGCCCGAGTGCATGGCTGTTTTGGGCACGACGTGCTGGCTTTCCTCTATCTGGTCAACCCGGAACTGTTCACGCTGGAGCGAGGACCGGTCCGGGTAACGACCTCCGGTCCAGGGTTGGGGCAGACTCTCATGCGTCGCGAGGAGCCTGCGCACGATCCGAAGGCAAACCGGCGCCCGGACGATTCTTCCACCCAGGTCTGCATGCAAGTTAACGCTGAAGCCTGCCAGACTGTCATTGAAAACACCATGCTGGGTCGCTGGCTTGGCTGATGGGTTAGCTTGCCGCCGTTTCATAGACAAATATTGCATATAAACATCACAAAAATGTAGTTTGCAATATAAGGACAAGCCCTTAGAGTCGGCAGTCAAGCATGACTCTGCGCCTGCCAATGCCGGTTGATTCGACCGGCGCTGGTTCATCGGCACCCCATGGCTAGCGCATGCCAACTTGAACCTATTTGCTTTCCTGAAAATTCCTGGCAGTTCTGAACCATGTACCAATACACCGAATTTGACCGCCAGTTCGTCCGCCAGCGTGCCGCACAGTACCGCGACCAGCTTGAACGCAATCTGGGCGGTTCGCTCAGTGACGACGATTTCCGCCCACTGCGCCTGCAAAACGGCTGGTATGTGCAGCGCCATGCACCGATGCTGCGCGTGGCGGTCCCGTACGGTGAGCTGGCAAGCCGTCAACTGCGCGTGCTGGCCCAAATTGCACGCGACTACGACCAACCTGAGGCGCGGGTCTATCAGACGGCGCAAGCCGCCCAAGCCAAGCTCGGCACGGTCAAGCTGCCGACCGGCTACGGCCACTTCAGCACGCGCCAAAACGTCCAGTTCAACTGGATTGCGCTGGACCGCAGCGCCGATGTGATGGACTTGCTGGCCTCGGTTGACATGCACGGCATCCAGACCAGCGGCAACTGCATTCGCAACATCACCAGCGACGAGCGTGCCGGCATTGCGGTGGATGAAATCGTCGACCCGCGCCCGTTTTGCGAAATCCTGCGTCAGTGGAGCACGCTGCATCCGGAATTTGCATTCTTACCGCGCAAATTCAAATTTGCCATCTCGGGGGCTCGGGAAGACCGCGCCGCGACCCGTTGGCACGACGTCGGCCTGCATCTGCGCCGCGATGCCGCAGGCGAGATTGGCTTCAAGGTGTTGGTCGGTGGCGGCATGGGCCGAACGCCGGTGATTGCCAGCACCATTCGTGATTTCCTGCCCTGGAACCAGTTGCTGAACTATCTGGAAGCGGTAGTGCGTGTCTACAACCGCTGGGGTCGGCGCGACAACATGTACAAAGCCCGCATCAAGATCCTGGTCAAGGCCGAAGGCCAGCGCTTCATTGATGAAGTCGAGGCCGAATACCAGCAAATCCTTGACTTCGACGGAGCACCGCACACCGTCAGTCAAACCGAGCTGGACCGGGTGACGGCATCGTTTGTGCCACCTTGTCTGGCCACGACGGTGGCAACTTCCGCCACCCAAGCGCCCGCTTTGTCCGAGAATGAAAAGACCGACTACGCCCGCTGGCTAAAGCAAAACGTGGCGCCCCACAAAAACCCCCAGTTGCGCGCCGTGACGCTGTCCTTCAAGCGCCTGGGCTACGCGCCCGGCGACGCAACCGCGGAGCAACTGGAGACTGCGGCCACGCTGGCCGATCTTTTTTCCGCCGGCGAAGCCCGCGTCACGCACGACCAGAACCTGTTACTGCCCTGGGTGCGTGCCGACCAGCTACCTGAACTGTGGCGTGCGGCGCGCCAGGCCGGTCTGGCGCGGTCCAACATCCGCCTCCTGACGGACATGATTGCCTGCCCTGGCGGCGACTTCTGCGGCTTGGCCAATGCCCGTTCGATTCCGATCGCACAAGCCATCAGCGAGCGTTACCAGGATATGGACGAACTGCACGACCTGGGCGAGATCGATTTGCACATCAGCGGCTGCATCAACTCCTGTGGCCACCATCACAGCGGTCACATCGGCATTCTGGGCGTCGACAAGGACGGCCGCGAGTGGTATCAAGTGTCGCTGGGCGGCTCGGACGGCTCCACGCTGAGCGGTGCGGCGGTCGCCGGCAAGGTCGTCGGACCCTCATTTGGCGCGACCGAAGTGCCTGACGTGATCGAGGCTGTTCTGGACACCTACCTGCGTGAGCGCCAGGGCAGCGAGACCTTTATCGCCACCTTTCGCCGCATCGGCATGGAAGCGTTCAAAGTGGCCGCCAGCAGCGTGCGCGAGATGGCTGAAGCCGAACTCGCCTGATAGAGACAAGAACCATGAAATTGATAAGCTCCCATGCACATTTCACAGAGTCTGAGGGTCTGAACGTCATCGAACTCGCCAATGACATTGATCCCCGCACGCTGCCATTGGCAGGTGTTGACCGGATTGACCTGAACTTCCCGAAATTCACCGATGGCCGTGCTTTCAGCCAAGCCTTTCTACTGCGCCGCCGACTCGGCTTCAAGGGCGAAATCCGCGCCACCGGCGACGTGCTGATTGACCAACTGGTGCAGATGCGGCGTTGCGGTTTTGATGCCGCCGTGATGCGCGCGGACCAGAACCTGGATTTTGTGCAACGCCAGTTTGACCGCTACCAGGCGTTTTACCAGGGCGACGCGTTTGCCGGCCAGCCCCACTTCGCCGCAGCGGCAACCGCGGGCAGCACGGGAACTGCCGCATGAGCGCGATTGCACTCAACGCTCGCGCATCCGACAACTTTGTCGTCAAGCTGGCAGAGGCCAGTGCCGTGCTGCGCCAAGCCGCGCTTGCCTATGCCCCGCAGACCACCGACAGCGCGCCGCGGGTCAGTCAGGCATCCAGCCTGGGTGCGGAAGACATGGTGGTGAGTCACTTGATCAACTCGCTACAACTGGAGATTGGCATCTTTGTGCTGGAAACCGGCATGCTGCACCCTGAGACGCTGGACTTGCTGGCCCGCCTCAAAGCCTCGTCCCGCGCTCCGGTGGATGTTTTTACGCCGGTCGACGAAGCAGTATTGCAGTTCGTCAAGACGGAGGGCCAGGGTGCAATGTACAAGAGCATCGCCTTGCGCAAGAGTTGCTGCGAAATTCGCAAGATGGAGCCATTGGCGCGTGCCCTGGCCGGCAAGGAGGCCTGGGTCACCGGTCTGCGCCGCGAGCAATCCGGTGCCCGTGCCGAGGTGCCACTGATCGACCGGTCCGACGCTGCCCGCGTCAAATTCAACCCGCTGGTCAACTGGAGCTGGGGCGATGTCTGGCATTTCATTGCCCTCCACAAGATTGCCTACAACCCGCTGCACGACCAGTTTTACCCCAGCATCGGCTGCGCCCCCTGCACCCGTGCCATCAGCCTGGGCGAGGACTTTCGGGCTGGTCGCTGGTGGTGGGAAGACGAGACCGCCAAAGAGTGCGGCTTGCATGTCGCGCCGTCCAGCACCCTTGAGAAAGCTCCCGCATGAACGCCCGTACCGAACCCGAACTGCTCCAGCCCGTGCCCCATCCGCAGCGCCCCAATCACCTGAGCAATGCACACCTCGATGCCCTGGAGGAGGAAACCATCTTCATCCTGCGCGAGGTAGCGGCCGCGTTTGAACGTCCGACATTGCTGTTTTCGGGTGGCAAGGACTCGCTGGTCATGCTCAAGTGCGCGGAGAAGGCCTTTGGCGTGGGTCGCATCCCCTACCCGTTGCTGATGATAGACACCGGCCACAACTTCCATGAAGTGACCGATTTTCGCGATTCCCGCGCCAATGAGCTCGGCGCCGAGCTGATTGTGCGCAGCGTGGAAGACTCGATCAAGCGTGGCAGCGTGCGGCTGGCGCACCCGGACGAATCACGCAACGTGCACCAGTCCGTCACGCTGCTCGAAGCGATCGATGAATTCCGCTTTGATGCGCTGATTGGCGGTGCCCGCCGCGACGAGGAGAAAGCCCGCGCCAAGGAGCGCATCTTCTCGCACCGCGACAGCTTCGGACAGTGGCAACCCAAGGCCCAGCGTCCCGAGTTGTGGACCTTGTTCAATACCCGGCTGCAAAGCGGCGAGCATTTCCGGGTATTCCCGATCTCCAACTGGACCGAACTGGACGTATGGCAGTACATAGAGCGCGAACAAATCGCCCTGCCCTCGCTCTATTACTCGCATCAGCGGGATGTGGTGGAACGCAAGGGCCTGCTGGTACCGGTTACCGAATTGACCCCGGTACGTGCGGGCGAAACGGTGGAGCGCCGCGACGTGCGTTTTCGCACCGTCGGGGACATCACTTGCACCTGCCCGGTGGAAAGTACGGCAGCCACCGCTGCCGAGATCGTGATCGAGACACTGGCGGCCGACGTCAGTGAACGCGGCGCCACCCGCATGGACGACAAAACCTCCGAGGCTTCGATGGAGAAGCGCAAGAAAGATGGGTACTTCTGATGAACGCTACTATTTCCATGGCTGCTTACGCAGATTCAACGGGTGCTAGAGACCAAAAAGACACCCAATCGGCGCTGAAATTCATCACCTGCGGTTCCGTCGACGATGGCAAAAGCACGCTGATTGGACGTTTGCTGGTGGACAGCCGTTCGGTGTTGCGGGACCAGTTAGCCAATGTCTCCAAGAGTGGCGAGGCCGATCTGGCGTTGTTCACCGACGGCCTCTCGGCCGAGCGCGAGCAAGGCATCACGATTGATGTGGCTTATCGCTACTTCAACACCGCCCGGCGCAAGTTCATCATTGGCGACGCACCGGGCCACGAGCAGTACACCCGCAACATGGTCACTGCAGCGTCGAGCGCCGACGCCGCGGTGGTACTGGTGGATGCCACCAAACTTCAATGGCAAACCGAAACGTTGGAACTGTTGCCCCAAACTCGGCGCCACGCGCTGCTGGCGAACTTGCTGCGTGTGCCTTCCATCGTCTTTGCCGTGAACAAGCTCGATGCGCTGGAAGACCCTGCCGAACCGGAGACCGCGGGTCAGGCGGCGCTGGCGTTTGCCAATATCGGCCATGCGTTGCAGGTGTTTACCGCCGCGGCGGGCATCCGCGTAACCGCGATCGTGCCAATTTCGGCACTCAAGGGTGACAACGTGGTGACGTCCGCGCGCGGCTGGTGTCATTACGACGGTCCGAGCCTGCTCGAAATTCTGGAGCAACTGCCCGTCACCGCCACCGAGAGCACCCTGCCCCTCACGTTTCCGGTGCAATGGGTGGAAAAGTTCTCCTCGTCCAGCGACACCTCCCAGGGACGCCGCATTTTCTGGGGCCGTGTTGCCACCGGTGGCGCGCGGGTCGGACAAAAGGTTTCAATCCTGCCCAGCGGGCAGACGGCCGTAGTGGCACAGGTGTTGCGCCATACGCGGCAACCCGGCGCCGTCGGCGCCGGGCACGGCGCCGGCTTGGTACTGGACCGGGAAGTGGATGTATCGCGTGGCGACTGGCTGCTGGCCAGAGAGCACTACAGCTTCGAGCGCAGCCGAGAGCTCACGGCCACCGTGGCCTGGATGGACGATGAACCACTGGTGGCGGGCCGCGTCTACTGGGCGCTGCACGGGCACCGTTGGGTGAAAGCCAAAATCAAGCGCATTGTCCACAAACTCAATATCAATACCCTGACTGAAACAGAGGCCACCCAACTCGATGCCAATGCGATTGGCCGCGTCGAGCTGACGCTGCAGGAGGCGATTGTTGTTCTACCCTACCTCCACTCGCGTGTGTTGGGCTCGCTGGTTTTGGTGGACACAGCAAGCCACAAAACTGCCGGGGCGGTGCTGATCAATTAAAATCTACTCCTTTTATCCATTCGTCGCAAAATCCCCAAAATGACACATACCGTCACTGAAGCCTGTATCAAATGCAAGTACACCGATTGCGTCGACGTTTGCCCCGTAGACTGCTTTCGCGAAGGCCCCAATTTTTTGACCATCGATCCCGATGAGTGCATTGACTGCGCAGTGTGCATTCCGGAGTGCCCGGTGAATGCCATCTATGCCGAAGAGGATGTGCCGGCCGACCAGCAGCATATGACCAAACTGAACGCCGAATTGGCAAAATTACCCAGTTGGAAAGGCATTAGCAAACGCAAGGCCCCACTGCCGGATGCCGACGAATGGAAAGACAAGACCGGCAAGCTGCAGTATCTGATACGCTGAACCTCCTTCCTATTGCCTTTCAAAATTGACCCCCGTGCGCAACCATCAAGACCCCATAGAAACCGACGCCGTGATCGTCGGTGCCGGCCCGGTTGGGCTATTTCAGGTATTCGAACTTGGCCTGCTGGAAATCAAGGCCCATGTCGTTGACTCGCTGCCTCATCCTGGCGGCCAGTGCGTCGAGCTGTATCCTGACAAACCCATCTACGACATCCCGGCAGTACCGGTGTGCACCGGCAAGGAACTTACCGACAATCTGCTCAAGCAGATCGAGCCTTTTGGCGCCACGTTTCACTACGGGCAGGAAGTCACGGCCGTGGAAAAACAGACCGACGGGCGTTTTTTTGTGGCAACGTCCAAGGGCACCCGCTTTCTTACCAAGACCATTTTCATCGCCGCCGGCGTCGGTGCGTTCCAGCCCCGTACCCTCAAGATCGACGGTCTGGAAACGTTTGAGGATTCGCAACTTTTTTACCGCGTGCGCAATCCGGCAGATTTCGCGGGCAAGAATCTGGTGATCGTGGGCGGCGGCGATTCGGCGCTCGACTGGGCGCTGGAGTTCGTCAAGGACAGCCCACACAAAGCTGAAAGTGTGATTCTGATTCACCGCCGCGATGGCTTCAAGGCGGCGCCCGCCAATGTGGCGAAGATGAAAGAGCTGTGCGACGCGCTGGAGATGCAATTCATCATCGGTCAGGTCACCGGCTACGAAGAAAAAGACAGCATACTGACTGGCATCAAGGTCACCGGCGCGGACGGTGTGACCCGTGTCGTGCCGCTGGACATTCTGCTGGCGTTTTTCGGCCTGTCTCCCAAGCTTGGCCCGATCGCCGACTGGGGCCTCGATATCGAACGCAAGCAGATAAAGGTGGATACCGAAAAGTTTTCCACTAACGAACCCGGTATTTTTGCCGTCGGCGACATCAACATCTATCCAGGCAAGAAGAAGTTGATTTTGAGCGGTTTCCACGAATGTGCGCTGGCCGCCTTTGGCGCCATGCCGATCATTTTTCCGGAAAAAAAGGTATTTCTGCAGTACACGACGACCAGTCCTAAACTGCACAAGGTACTGGGAGTCGAATCGCCCGTGTTCGACTGATTGGGATCCAAACCGTGCTCGAAGAGTGGCTGCGCGAAGACAAACTCAATCAGGCACCTGTTGTTTATCCTATTCTCAATTAATTGTCGGCGGCCGCTTAGAAAAGCAAAAAAAATGACGCTATAATTTAAGGCTTATTCCTCGATAGCTCAGTTGGTAGAGCGCCGGACTGTTAATCCGTAGGTCCCTGGTTCGAGCCCAGGTCGAGGAGCCAATTAAAACAAGGGCTTGCACGTAAGTGCAGGCTCTTCGTCTTTCTAAGCGTGACGAAAACGTGACAACTCCACCACGTTTCGCCCTCCTCCTCCGCGCTCGATTCGAGACGCCGCAGACAACAGGTTTTCCGTCGAAAACTTGGCATACCGATCCACCATAATCCGCGACTTCCAGCCTCCCAGGTCTTTAAGCTCATCGCACGACGTTCCCGCCTGACGATGCCATGATGCCCACGTGTGGCGCAGGTCATGAAACCTAAAGTCCTTGATGCCAGCAGCCGCTAACGCGGTATGCCATGCAGTGTTGGTAATTTGCCAGCGTATCGGTTTGCCTTCGTAGGTAAAACAATGCGTCAAGCTCTTGCCAATCTGCTCCCTCAATACTTCTATCGCATCTTCATTTAACGGCACTCCCCTTGGCGTTCCATTCTTGGTATGGTTCAGCCAGGCAGTCCTTCGGTCCAGGTCCACCCGGTTCCATTCCAAGCCCGTTATCTCGGACGCACGACAGCCTGTTGCCAGGGCATACCGTACCAAGGCCGCCAGATGTGGAGGACAGACACGGATCAACCGCTCTGCTTCCTCTCGCAACAACCAGCGGTCCCGCTCGACTTCGCCGGATAGCATGCGAATCTTCGGAAAGTTATCGATCCACTGCCATTCATCACGCGCCATTCTGAGCAAAGCGCGCATGGTCGATAGCGTTCGATTCACCGTGGCAGGTTTGTTGCCCCTCTTGGTCTCGCCCTGGACAATCGACCAGACGACATCCCCATTGATCTGGTTCAGCATCATCGACCCCAGGTAAGGATCAAGAAAGCGGCAAATCCGCTGCACATCCGAAAAACTTCTCAAGCCCCGTTTCAATTCGAGATACCGGACAACGGCTTCTTGCCAACTGCGTTGGGGCTTGATACCAAAGTAGGTTTCGCGATACGCATCCAGCTTGAGTTTTGCTAGATACGCTTCGGCATCCTCTCTGATTTCAGTCCCAGCGCTTTGGCGTACTCTCTTGCCGTTGGGGAGCGTTGCACAAATCCACCAGAAACCGGAATCGGGCCTCCTGTAGATTCCTTCTTTTCGGGCCATATACATTCCTTTCCGGCCCGTCTTCGCTCACCCTTATGTTCGTCGAGCCAGGCGTCCAAGTCAAGCCGGTCATAAACACGGCGACGACCAAAGCGGATTTCTGGCACTTCCAACTGATCAAACAGCGTGACCCCGATGCCGAGGTACACAGCCGCTTGTTCCTTGGATAGGCAACGAACCGGGGGCAAAGGCAGACCGATTTCGTCCACGTCACTAGCCCCGTGTCCTGTCCTTGTATTCGGCGACAGTAAAGTCTCGCGTTGGTCGCGGTCCCGGCGGCGGTGGAGGGGGATTCAGTCGCGTGTTGTATTCACGATTGAGGCCTGCGACCTTCTCCCGGAAGAACTGATCGACACTGATACCGCTGATGCCGTTTTGCAGGGCCATGGCGTCGTATCCCTGTTTTTTGGCCTCAGCCGCCGCCAGGTCGTAATCGGAGAGGTTGGCGACTGCCCCGATGGATGCAATGACCGATGCACAGCGCGAGCCGAGCCAGCCCATTGTGGGGGCTCTGGAGGCCGTGTACTTGCGCAGCAGCGGCCCGCCTGATGTACCCCAGTCAAGCGACGATAAAGCCAGCCATAGAGGATGTATGGGCCAGCGGCTACGGGTTTTGTCTTCCTTGGTCGGCATGCACAACCGCAGCCAATCGGTCGTTGCATAGCTCCACAATCCTCCCTGATGCTCCAGGACCGCCGCAAGGCTATCGAGTTCGAGTTGGTCCAGGACTTCACGCTTGAATTGAAATTCCATGCGCCAGACCGGCATCTGACCATCCCAACCGGCAAGACGCCAGAGGTCATGCAGGTAAGCTTTGCCCGACTTTTTCGATTCAATGACTTTTTGATACAGCCGTGCCATGAGAGCGCCACCGGCACCGATGGTCCAGCCAGTGAAATCCACATCTTCGGCATATTGAGCAACCGCTTTGGCTCTGGTAACCCAGGCATCACGTCTCCAGCCTTCCATATCGAGGTCAGAGGCGAAATCGAGGAACAGGTCAACCCGAGAGACCTTGGGCGCAGAAACCTCCCCTAAAGCCCGCAGGATGTCCCGCAATTCACTTTCTATTTTTGCTATTTTTTTATGACTCAGAAGACCGCTGGACACCCTGACGTAAGCCATGGGCAGTTTCTTTGACTTACCGCCAGACAGCCGGATCATGAAGGCATCATCGACCAGGGTGAAGGCGAACAGGCCAGAGCTTTTGTCTTTGACTTCGAAGACGTGGTCACCGAGCTGCATCTGAGCGGTAGCGGCTTCGTAGTCCGGCCCTTGGGCCAGTTTCTTGAGGGCTCGAAGCTCATTGTTTCGATAATCCGAGAGCTGGCCGGGATAGGACAGGTACAGGCTATCGATACCCCATCTCAGGGGTTGGTAGGTGAAATTGCTGTTATAGGGTGCTGTGTTACTAGGCGGCGCACCCGGAATACCTTCCGACCCCGATTCGCCGGCCGGTGCTCGCGCACTCGTCCGCGAATCCGGGTCGGCTGGTTTGAGGTCGTGCAATAGGCCAGCAGCACTGGCAACTGGGGGCAATTTACGAGACATTTCGAACTCCAATAAAAGTTAAGGAGCTCGAATAATTTCGCCTAGAGCGACTTTGAAATAGTCACGCTAGGCGGGGGAAAAGGGTACGGGATGTGGCGTAGGGTTTTTGAGCCTTGCAAATCAACAATTCACCAAAATCTCGCTAATCTCTTTCCGTGGGGTTATTCTTTTTGGGGCGCCCCCTTTTCGCGCTGACCTCTCGCGGGGCGACCTCCTGCATCCAGCGCCGAACGGCCTCTTCACCGTAGTGGTCAGCTCCACCATACTTCTGGACCAGCGGGTCCTTGCACATATCCGCAATGGTCTTGTCAGGTTCATCCTTCCAGACCACACGTCCAATCTGCTGAGAGACGATCCTGGCAAGTTGGACAGGTCGAAGTTGCTTGTCAGGCGCGGTTTCATCGGTACTCGCGTCGGGCGTGGTAACGTGAACCGGATCAGATGGGATAGGTTCAAAGTCCTGGTCAGGCCACCGGTAATCGGTCCAACCTGGCGGGAACCAGAACTCCGGCAGGGGTATGGTCCGACGCTCACACCATTCCTGGAAGGCCCATCGCTCGATGACGGCATGCTTGAGAAGCTCTCGGCTGTAAGACTTACCGAACATCCCAGCATAGACGTCTTCCATCCAATAGCGGATATGGCACTTGGCGATCTCAGGATCATCGCCAGAGTATGATTCTTGCGCTAGCGTCAAGCACTCCAATTGCCCCTGAAGAATGGCTTCAAGCAACGTGCTGAAGTTGTCACGGACTGGTCCGGGGATTCGGCCCCACAGCCTGCTTGGGTCCATGCCGGCCCATTTGAAGCCTATTGTCCAAAGTTGTAGCTGATCGACCACAAGAGGCATTACATTCTCCACACTCATTGGATTTAGGCACTACCATACCGTATGTGACAGGTTTGTGTCGATTTCTTACGGTTCACGAGAACGGAAGTGAGCGATAGGGATCACATAAAGACGTGCTCAGGCAGCAATACGCAATAGCATTGATCTCTCGTACTGCATCTTTCACAACATACAGAATAATAGGACGGGAGGAGCATCATGAATAGCGATTGGACCACTTTATGGGACGATCTACGACAAATTTGTGATGAATATGCCTGGTTATTCTATGCTGTTCTGGCGATGGTCACTATCAATCTGATGATTACATCCGGGCGGACGCCAATGGCGGTAGGCAAAACGATTATCACTTGTTTTAGCTGGAGCAGTGTCGGAATATATTCTTGCAACACATTTCAATCTGTTTCCCGCGTCCTGGCAAGAGACTTTGAAAAAACCCTTTTAATCATTTCTAGTGCATTCAGAGGCCAAAACATTTCACCAAACGTTGATTATAAAATGGAACGCAACGAACGTTTCCACATGTTGGTTACGCAGTTCGTTTTTACCTCGGCAATTTACCTATTGGTTACGGGATTGCACTCTATACTCCAATGTAGCAGACTTTCCATGGAATTCAACCACTTTCTGTTGAATATCCATAAAGGTGCCACGGTTATCTTGGTAGGTGTTTTTGCTGTCAAGACATTCTTGTTGATTGGATTGGCTCCAATCATTCGAGCGACGATGGTTTGGTTTAATAAAATTGGGAGGTGACACGTCATGCATAGAGAAATACGGCTTGTCGGCGCATACCTTAAATGTATCAGATCAACCACCCGAACCCTATTGCTAGATCGATCACTGAAATTTTCCTTATATTTTGTGATCTTCGGAATAGGTATGATCATTGGCTTCTGTTATCAAATTGGCGAATTTGTAGGTCTGCAAAATCACCCACTACTTCTGTATTTTGTAATTGCTACTGGGATAATTTACCTGACCTTAACATTCTCCTTTACGAGAATACTCCTCGCCTTTATTGTGAGTTCGTATTTTCCAGAAATAAAACTGCCAGCGCGTGTTACGAATGGCACAAACAAAAGAGCGATCAATCACATATTTCCGGACTATATTAGAAATGAAACAAAAGGAAGATTTGCATCCATTGTCGTAATGCTTATAAACATCAATTTATTACTAGTTATTATTTCCGAGAAGGCGCTACTCTCGCACTTAGAACATACTCGCATGCTTATTGATCGACTACTGCCACACCGACTGATGTCTAGACCATCTTCACAAGGGGAGACGGATACGTTGTAATAAAATCCTCTTGATACTGTAAGAACCACGCATTAACTCGGAGGTAACATGACAATCTTGCGGGTTTTTCCGGAACGTGACGAACGAAGACGAGCCTACGTCAGCGATAAATAGCGATATTTTCCTCTCTGAGTGTGCAAGACCGGTGTGACTTTTTTTGAATGCAAATTCAAACACGATCAGCCGCCATGATCTGACATAGTCACCCTATTTTGAGATAGGTTTACCGCCAAGCGGCATCTAAATAAGATCATTAGGAATATAAACGAACGACATTATGACCATTGAACAAAGCAAGCTTGAACGAATACAAGCCATCGCTTCGATAGCATCTTCTATTGCGCTGCCGCTGATGCTGGCCGTTATTGGTTACCTCTTGCAGAGGCAAATTGCGGACGAGGGCCTCAAAAAGGATTACGTTTCAATTGCGGCCGGAATACTGAAGGAGGACCCTGGTAAGCAAGAACCAGACTTGCGCAAATGGGCCGTGCTAGTACTTGACACCAATTCCCCTATCCCGTTTTCAAACAAGGCTAAAGATGGACTATTGAAGGGGTCCCCTCTGGTAATGGCTGGACCACCGCTGCTTCAACCGATCAGTGATTGCATGCAGCCACCGAAAAGGCGGACCGTATTGAAGGAAGCAGCCGAGCTCGTTCGAAAGCTTGAACAAGATCCAGACAGCGAATCTGCGCGGGAATCTATGTCCAAATTCATTGATGTGGTAATGAAGGAGGAGCGTGCAGCCCTAAAGAATATAAGCAATCTGGAATGCATGCAATTTTGGGGAAGAAACGTTGTAGAACTCGACAACTCATGGAGAACGGCTGTTGGCGCCGAAGATAGCAAAACGACTTTTGAAAAACTACATAAAGAGATCAAAGGACAGTCGAAAAACCTTACCTTATCTAATAGACCCAAATAAAAAAAACAGATGATCTACGAGCACAATCGAGAGAAATAGTTGACTAAATAGTCACTATGCGCGATTGTCGGCGTGACAGTCTTGGCGAATTCCAGCGAAACGTGACGAGCGAAGACGAACCTAAGTCATTGATAAATAAGGGTTTTAACCCATCTCTTAATCCGTAGGTCGAGAGTTCGAATCTCTCAGTTCCCACCAAACAAATCAAGGACTTAGCGCTATGGCTAGGTCCTTTGTCATTGTGGAACGTGACAAAAACGTGACGTTATTGCTCACATTTTCAGCACGCACACGCTGGATTCGCATGGCAGCTACGGCCAGATGCTCTGTCCCATACTTGGCATACCGATCCACCATCTCCCGCGACTTCCAGCCGCCAAGGTCTTTAAGCTCATCGCACGACGTTCCCGCCTGACGATGTCTTTGGTTTCGATGTTTTTGCTGATGTTGCCATGTGTGTACCCCTATTTCAGCGATTGCGTGTCAGATTCTATGATGAATTTCAGTTTTTACATTTCGACGTTGCCAATTACCACTATAGCGACTATAGTGCCATTTGGCAATTAAACTGTTGCAGGAATTTACATGTTTGAAACTGATATTATTATCAGATCTACACACACCATTTTCATAAATTTGATTGTGGCTATCATTGCGATTTACTTAGCTCTTGTAAAATTCAGAGCGGAAAAATGGTGGGATAAGGAATTTCAATGCTACATAGAAGTTATAGAGCTGGTAAATGGATCAATAGGGATTTTAGATGAAATTATTCAATTTAATAATGGTGAAAGCTCTCTAGTTAAAACAGATTTGAAGAAATTATTTGTTGATTTTGGCAACTACAAAATGCGATTAGGAGGGATCTCTACTGTTGGAAAGATTTTGCTCTCTGCGGAATCGCGAAGCTTGATAATTGCCTTTGATTCCCAACTTTATAGTTTTGATATTGCGAGAGCTGATCCACAAAGTGTTGCTGTAATTAGGGATGATGCCGAAGGATTCTTGAATCAGTTTGCGCAATTAGCAGAAAGGGATCTTAAGAGAAATTCACTATTTCAGCGATGGTGACTTTGCACAACACACCAAACTTATTTATCTTCAATCCAACCATTTGAAGATTTGATTAGAGAGTATGTGCCAGTTTTCTGGATTACTATAGGTTTTAAACTGTCGCTGGTGTTGACCGTGCTGAGCATCGTAACTTGATTTATTAGATCGCTATGCATATAGCTATTCATATTATATAGAGATCCGACGGCGTTAGTTTTACTATTCCTTATCTGCATCATTAATGAGTTGAGTTTAATTTCAGCAGTATTGGCCATGACAGCCATTATCATGCCCGATGGATCATGCTTAATCTTATTCATTTCTTTTGACGATTCAGCTTGAATTGCTGCCGCTTTTGCTTCTAGTGATTTTTCATTCATTGCAATGATGTTTTGAATTTCTTTGCTCTTGTTTTCGAAAATAATATCTACTTGAAAATCGACTTTCTTATGATTGTCATCAATGCCCGGCAGCATATTGGTAATTTTCAATTCGCTTGTCTTTACATTAGTACTGGCGCTTAGATTGATTTTTGTGTTAAAGATCTTTACTACATCGTCGCTACTGGGTGAACCACTGCAAGCCGCGAAAAGTGTTGTCAAAAGTACTGTTGCGATGATCTTAATATTTGTGAGCACGTGATCTCCCTTTAGTGTTTGAAGTTTGACGCAAAAGCGGTCGCTTTCGCGAGTTGTTGTATGACGACGCAATCCACCCTTCGCGAAGTCACGCGCCTTTACAAAGCTCAACATACGCCTTTCCTCCTTTTTTCGCAATGCTTTCGCTCAACGAAGTTCGCACAAGATCAATGATCGTTGCCTTGTTGGAGCCATTTGCGACCTTCGGAGTAATTTGCTCTTTGAAGAACGCCAGCATTCCACGTAGTCGTGCGCTGCACGCCACTGTGCCGATCCCACATACCAACGCGCACTCGTGCCACGCACGAATGCCCACGCTGCAACATCCAAAGCAAGCCCCCAAACAGCCCCACATGAGCGACTTTTGAAGCGCGACAGCAGCGACACACTACAAGACCATTTTTTAAGCGATTGTGAGCGTGATTTTTAGGAAACGATAATGCCCCGATGGCCACTTCAAATTCCCCCACCTATGGCCGGTCAAATTCCCCCAGGCAGGACGGGCAAATTATCAGTTGTTTGATGTATCGCGTGCAATGCGCGCAGCGGCCTCCTTCAGTCGGTAGCTCTTTCCCTCGAATTCCAACAGCGTCGAGCGATGCATGAGCCGGTCCAGAATGGTGGTGCTCATCGTGTTGTCGCCCAGGTATTTGCCCCAGTCCTGAACGACCCGGTTTGATGTCACCACAATGCTGCGACGCAGCTTGTAGCGTTGGTGAACCACAGTTTGTAGCAACTCGGCGCTGGCGTCCGAGATTCTGCGAGCCAGGAACATATCGTCGAGCACCAGTAGGTCGGGCTCAAGCAAACCCTTTAAGCGCTTGCTTTGCTCATCAGGGCCGGCCAGGCAGAACTGTGCAAACGCACCGTCTGCCTCGCAGTACCGTACGTTGTAACCCTGCAGAGTGGCCTGATACGCCAGCGCCTTGGCGACGTGACTCTTGCCGGTGCCGGGCTTGCCGATGATCAGGGCGTTGGCGCCCTCGGTGATGAATTTGAGGGTGTGCAACTCAAAGCATGCCTGGCGAGGCAACTTGGGATTAAAACGCCAATCAAAGTCGTTGAGCGTGGCACGCTCGTCCAGAGCGGACTGGTGGTAACGCCGCTCGGTCAGTCGCGAGCGACGCCGGTCAAGTTCGTCTTGCAAGACCAGGGAGAAGGTTTCAAGGAACGACTGCTGAGTGGCCTGGGCTTGCAGGATGCGCGTATCGAGCGTGGCGCGAATGCCTGACAGGCGCAGCTCGCGCAGGGTGCGTTCAATCTCATTCATGCTCATAGTCATTGGGAATCCTCTTCTTGGTTAAACGGTAGTTCGGCGTTTTGCTGTGCCCCCAGGGTGAACAGATCGGCATAGTCATCACCCGCGCGGATCAGCGGGTGGCTCTGGGTCAGGGGTAATTCGATTTGTGTGGGCGCATCTATGAGGCTGAGCGCTTCACCCAGAAGTTGCTCGGTCAGCGCCTGAATTCGGCGGTAGCTGTACACCCCCTCAGCCATCGCGCGCTCAGCCGCGGTGTCGATCAAGCGGCGCGGGTAGCGCCGTGCCAGTCCGACGATGCCCCAAAGCTTGCGCTGACCGACCCGACCTTCCCTGGCGAACAGGGTCTCGCAAAGCTGCAGCGTTGCCGGGCCAATCGCTTTGGCTTGCTTGAGAATGTGGCGCGTCTCGCGTGACGGGTTAAAGATACGCTCCTCGTCTGGCAACACCACGGTGCCGGGTCTGTCAACTCGGGCATGGGTGCGCAGCAAGGCCTGCGTCTTGAGGTCACGGATCTCCAGACGATGCTCGAACACTCGCACCAATACCAGGCTGCCAATGACGGCTGGGCGTGCCGCGTAGCTGCTGTGATCGACGCGAATGCACGAATCGTCACAGACCGTACGCTGCTCTTCGGTAAAGAATTGCATGCCCAGCATCGGCAGGGGCAATAGGTGAGTTCGCTCTTCCTGGAACATGGCCTCAACCTGGCGGCGCGCGCTGCCGTGAATGCGAGGCGCGGCCCACTTGGTCTCCCAGTGTTCCAGGTACTCGTTTTGCTCAGCGATGGATTCAAAACGACGTCCCTTGAGCGCGGTGCTCTGGGTGTGGCCGATGGCGTTTTCCACGCTGCCCTTGCGGTTTGGATCACGCACCCTTGCCGGGTCGCCCACCACGCCGTAGTGGGCCAGCGTAGCCGCATAGACTGCATTGAGCTCGGGCTCGTACAGATCGGGCTTGAGCACACCCTCTTTGAGGTTGTCCAGCACCACGTAGCGGCAGGCACCGCCAAAGTAGCGCCAGGCCTCTTCATGCAGGCGCGCCCACGTCTCTTGGCTGGACTTCCACACCACGCGACGAAAGCTGCGCCGCGAATAGCGCAAAGTCATCACGAACAGGCGTGGCTTGCGGTAACGCTCACTGCCAACAACACGGGTCGGCGCACCTTCGCCGTAGTCGACCTGGGCTTCTTCGCCGGGGGCAAACTCCAGGCGGTCGAATTGCTCGGGTTCGCGCTGGCGCAAGCCGCCCGCAAAGCGCTTGACGCTGTTGTAGGCGCCGCTAAATCCATGAAGATCGACCAGATCCTGGTAGATGGCCATGAAGTTTCGGTTGAGCCGCAGTTGGGCCTCGACAAAGGCGCGGTAGGGCTCGCAAGCGCTGACCGTTGGCTGGAGCTGAGCCGGTGGCCGGGGTGGGGGAATTTGCGCTGGCGAGCCGGTGGCCACCCCGGGGGAATTTGACTGCTCGGCGGCAAAGCGCTGCTGATAGGTGCGGATCGTCTTGCGATCAATCCCTGTCACCCGCTCAATTTGGCGCTGGCTCGCGCCCGCCTGCAACAGCGTCGTTATCGTCGTTTGTCGATGTGCTTTCAAGACGTTCAATCCAGTTTCCCCTCGTGTATGAGGGGGTTGAAGGTAACGTCCTGCCTGGTACGACCGAGGCGGCTAAACGATGGCGGTTAACCGATCGTCAGATCGCGCTCAGGGTGGGGGAATTTGAGGTGGCCATAAGTGGGGGAGTTTGGGTGGCCATCGGGGAATGGGACTTTTGAAGTGCGATTGCATCTTGAAAAAGACCAAACAAATGAGGTATTAGACTACGCACTTTACCACGCACTGCAGAAATAGAATTGATTTAATTACATTAAATATACTAATATCTCCTCTTAATCCGGTGGTTGTAAGTTCAACTCCTGGATGCACCGCGTCATCGGACACAACTTTTGAGAATACGGGGGAAGTCAAACACCATGAGGAAAGCAGCCAATGCCAGCCCAGATCGCCAGCAATTGCCCGACGAAGTTGAGGCAAGGTTTTATTCGGCAATCGGAAAATTCATAAATCAATACGGCTGGTTTGACTACAACGTCGGTTTGCAGCTCAACTATTGGAGCAACGGTAAACTGAAAAACGTCAAGAAGTACCTGACCATCAATTCTGGATTGAAGGACAGGCTCGACGCCCTGACTGGGATGGTCAACAAGTCCACGAATCCGGTCACTGCAGCAGAAAGCTCAGAGTACCAGCAATGGGTGGGCGATGTTGAGTCAATCCGTGGGCTACGAAACGACTATGCACATGGCCGGTGGGTACATTCAGCCACCGCGAACAAAGATGATATCGATATGACATTTGTACCAATGCAGTGGAACGCAAGTCAGCGAGAGTTGCGACCTACAGTGACAATATCGCTGTCTGAGTTGGAGAGACAAGTAACACAACTTTCTAAGCTGACAGATCAAATTCCGAAGGTGCTTGTGCCGTATCTGGAATTTCGTAGAACTGACGAAATGATTAGAACGTGACAATCTTGGCGAGTTCTGACGGAACGTGACGAGCGAAGACGAGCCTAAGTCATTGATTAATAACGATAAATTCCTCTGTTAATCCGTAGGTCCCTGGTTCGAGCCCAGGTCGAGGAGCCAAAAATCTAGATGAACGAAGCCCTTGCGAGAAATCGCTGGGGCTTTTTTCATGTCTGGATTGTTCGATTCCAATTTGCCGGGTTCTGCGTCGGTTCGGCCCTTGCCCAGCTAATCCTGCAATGTTGATGTTCTTCCTGCTGACTCCGTAGCGGTACGACGCAGGGTCATTTCTCTCGCCATTCTTTGAAGTTGCTCCTCGACTTCGTGTCGCACTAAAGGCAGGCCGAACATGCGCACCAGCAGTGAACCGGGCACCATTTCGATGTGGTATTTGATGTGCACATCCTGGTTCAGAGGGACAATCTCTGCCTCACTGTCCATCCGCGTCGCGGTGCTGGTGAGGTTTCTCGCCACAATCCGCTTCTTCGGCTCAAGGTGTATTTGCCGATCGGACTCGAACGAATAGGAAAATGGGCCGTACTTTGCGAGCCCCTCCTGCCTCACAATCCAAACATTCCCGTTGCGCGAAATTACCTTGCTTAAGGTTAGATTGCCAAGAATGGAGGTCATATGATCAAAATCGGTCATTACCTCCCACGCCGTGTCCACCGATACCGGAACTTCCATGGTCGCGTCGATGATAAAAGTGTCGCCGTTCTGCTGCACGGCAATATCTATATTCTGATCAACGTCCGACGCCGCCTCGCAGGGAAACGAGAGCAGGCAGAACAATGCCGCCGCCACTATTCGCGTATGTATAGTACCCATCATTTGCATTGCCTATCGAGCACTCGCCAGGCCAGCACCAATTCATTGCGACAAAATCCAGTCGGCAAGATTCTTGAGGGCCGCCGGGTCCTTGGTGTTGATGATCTTATGCTCTTCCTCAGTTCCATCTTCGGTCTTGAACTTAGGTGCAGTAGTCATTTGCTTGATGATTTTTTCTTGTCCGTCTGGTTTTCCCCGGTACTTCAGCGCAATACTTTTCAGAGCAGGACCAGTCTTTGTCTTGTCCACTGAATGGCATTTGGCGCACTCATTTTTTTTGAACAAGGCTTGTGCCGCATCGGCGTCAAAAGCAGCTTGTGCTGGAAGCATGTAAACGAACGCCAGTACCGCGGAGGCGCCGATGACCAGGGGAAGAAAAAACTTCTTCATTTGAAACTCCTTGTCGGCCATTCAGGTCCACTGATGCAGTCTTTTACTCTACTTAACGTGAAGCGCTCCGGTACCAAACAGGCCAATTAGGCCGATCATGATCAGGTAGATGGCCACGATGAGATTCAACAGCTTTGGCATGACCAATATGAGAATCCCTGCCATGAGCGAGATCAGGGGTGTCAGACCGAGGTTGATGTTCATGAGGGCTCCATCGCAGTTGAATCAAAATATACAGGCACTTGGATGATGCGGCCTCGCACCGCCACAAGTCTGTGCGTTGCCGTACAAATTCCGGTTCATCGGGTTGGGTAAATTCGGGAGTGAAGCAACGACGTGGCTTACGTCAGGCCAGTCGCATGCCCGAGGTGGATCAGGAACGGGTGACAAGCCTCGCGACTCCTCACCCGTGACACAGCCACCTCAGGGAGGTGGCTGTGTGTCGGCCTGCCTGTGGACTACCCAGCAGACAAATCTACTGCGACAAAATCCAGTCGGCCAGATTCTTCAGTGCTGCCGGGTCCTTGCTATTGATGACCTTGTGCTCTTCCTCGGTTCCATCTTCCGTCTTGACCTTGGGTGCCGTGGTGATTTGCTTGATGACCTTGTCTTGGCCGTCGGCCTTACCCTTGTACTTCAATGCAATCTTTTTTAGAGCCGGACCTGTTTTGGTTTTGTCCACTGAATGGCACTTGCTGCACTCGTTCTTTTTGAACAAGGCTTGCGCCGCGTCTGCATCCACTGCGGCGTGGACAGGCAGCATGCTGGCCAGGGCCAACAATGCCGAACCGCTAATGAGGGAGAGAGAAAACTTCTTCATTTAAAACTCCTTAAAGACCATTTTTAGGCCTCAAATACATAACGCGGCTGGTGGTTTCCTTGATGACGATTGCAACGTTTGCTTACAAGAGTTTACCTGCGCATCAACCGTCTCGGGTGCGGGCAAATTCAGGGTTTATCGACTGACGTGTGCCGCTCAACCTCAAATGGTCTTGGGCTTGACGTTTCTGCTTTTCTTGGCCTGTTTGCTGTGCTTGACGCGCTTCACGTGTCTGGCGTGCTTGGCAACTGGGCGTGCCATCGATTCCTTCACCGCAACAGCGCGCGGATGTGCCTTGAGCCAGGCAGCGTCACGTTCAGCAACGAGTTTGGCGCCAGCTTCAGCCGGCGTCCTGGCGGGGCTTGTTTGCGCGAAGCCTGACACTGCGCAGACGGACAGGAGGGACGCGAGAACGAGGAATTTCTTCAAGATATATTTCCAATTTGATTGATAGCATGCCCGCCCGAAGGTGCGCAGGACCCGAGCTTTAACGGCCGAGCCGAGCACCACGTTGACAATTCTTCTGGATGCAGTCCATCTAAGTGTTGAGTGCACGGGTGATGGCGCTGATTGCCCAAAATGCGATACTTGGCTTGCTGCGATTGAATTCCCTGTCCACCTGCAAAGTCTGCTCACGATGAATACTATTTTCCAGCGTTGCACCATCAGCGTCGCTATTTCGTTTATGCTTGCTGGCACTGCCATGGCGGTCGGTACCAGCAAGCCGGCAACCCAGAGTCGTGCCGACATTCCGGCCGAGTTTCGTTGGGACTTCACACCCATCTATGCCAACTGGGAGGCATGGGAAGCCGGCATGAGTGAGATCGACAGCAGGATCGATGGATTTGCCAAACTCAAAGGTTCGCTCAAGAATGGCCCTGACGCCGTCCTGAAGGCCTACCAGGCATTCGACCAAATCGGCATGCTGCAGTACAAGGTTTATGGCTATACCGCACTACAGCGCGACGTCGATACGCGCAACCAGGATGTCGCAGGTAAATTTCAGCGCGTCATGGTCTTGTTTTCCAAGCTTGGCACCGCTACCTCATGGTTCACGCCCGAACTGTTGACCGTTCCTCAGGCGAAGATGGAAAAATGGATTGCCACGACACCGGCACTCAAACAGTACAAATTCACCATTCTCGACAACTATCGTCAACAGAAACATGTACTTGACGAAAAGGGCGAACGCCTGCTGTCCTACGCCACACGATTCGGCGCAACGCCGAGGGCTACTTTTCAGGAGTTGTCAACGTCGGACATCAAGTTCCCCATGGTGACGCTGTCGGACGGCAAGGAAATCAAGCTCTCGCCAGGCACCTATCAATCGGTGCTGGCGACCAATTACCAGCAGGCCGACCGGGCCAAGGCGTTCGAAGCTTATTTGAAAACCTATGCCGCAACCACCAACACCTATGCAGCGATCTACAACGGGGTATTGCAGCAGGGCTGGTTCAACGCGCAGGCGCGCAATTTCCCGGCCACCCTGGATGCCGCCCTCGATGGCAATGCAATTCCGGCATCGGTGGTGACGACCCTGGTCGATACCGTGCGCAAGGGCACGGCACCACTGCAACGCTACATGAAGCTGCGCAAGAAGCTGCTCGGTCTGGATACCTATCACCTGTATGACGGCGCCATTCCGATCTACAAGACCGACAAACAGTATTCCTATGCCGATTCGCGCGACCAGGTGCTCGCCTCGGTGGCGCCTCTGGGTGCCGACTATGTCGCCAAGTATCAGAAATTTCTGGCCGGCAACCAGGTCGATGTCTACGAAAACGAAGGCAAGCGTAGCGGCGCGTATGTGAGCGGCATATACGGCGTCGGACCTTACATGCTGTTGAACCACAACGACACGCAGGACGCACTGTTCACCCTGGCGCATGAGGGAGGCCACGCCATGCATACGGTGCTGGCGAACGAAAACCAGCCCTTCGTGACCGCGGACTACACCATCTTTGTCGCCGAGGTCGCCTCCACCACCAACGAGCGTTTTCTGCTGCATCACTTGCTGCAAGCGAGCCAGGATCCCAAGGAGCGTTTCCTCTTGCTGCAGCACGCGGTCGATTCGATTGTGGGCACCTTCTACACCCAGGTACTGTTTGCCGACTTCGAATTGCAGGCGCACAAACTGGTCGAGCAAGGCAAGCCGATTACCTCGGATGTGCTGAACAATATTTACCTCAAGCTGCTGACGGACTATTACGGCGATGCCGTCATGGTCGACGATCTGTACAAATACACTTGGTCGCGCATCCCGCACTTCTACAATTCTCCTTACTACGTTTATCAATACGCAACCTGCTTCGCTTCGTCAGCCAAACTCTTCAAGGACATGACCACCGGCCCGGCTTCGTCCCGCGCTGGCGCCACTGATCGCTACCTTGCCTTGCTCAAGAGCGGCGGCAACGATCACCCGATGAAACAGTTGCAAAAAGCCGGCGTTGATCTCTCCAAACGCGAGACCGTGCAAGCGATGGTTGATCAAATGGAAGAGCTGGTCTCACAAATGGAAGTTGAGGCCGCGAAGATTCCCTGAGTCAAGTCTGCGCAAGATGCTCACGATCCTGATTGCCTGAAGCGGCTGCTACAGTAAGCCGCTACCCGAAACAAAAAAAATTGCCATGGCCTACCCTCCGGAATTCCTCAAGCTTGTCGACGAGTTCATTCATCTTGCCAACCGTTTGGCGGAAGACGGAAAGGACGGTGAGGTCAGCGCCGCCATCCTGTTTGCGGCGGGTCGTTACAACGCCTTCAATTTCATGTCCCACAACGGCACACAACAGGACCAGACGCGAGCCGTGGAGTTCTATGTCTCGGAGTACCGCAATGCACTTGTCTCGAACCTGGAGGGTGTTGTCGGTCCTGTGATCAAGCCCCAAGCTTAGAGACGCAGTAGATCCGTCCTTCGACCATCACGTTCTTGTCGACAAATACCGATTGGCAAGTCAATTTAATTGGAAACATGACAATATGAGTCTACAGACTTGGTGGCTATTCGTTCTAATGGCTTTTGTCGTCTCGGCAACGCCGGGGCCCAATATGCTGCTGGTGATGAGCAGCAGCGCGCGATTTGGCCTGCGTGCGGCGATTGCCACGATGGCCGGCTGCATGACCGCTTTGCTGGCCATGATGAGCACTTCAGCGGCGGGACTGGGCGCCTTGCTGCATGCTTTTCCGGCCCTGTTCGACGCTTTGCGCCTGGCCGGCGCCGCCTACCTGGCCTACCTGGGTGTCAAAAGTTGGCGTTCACCGGTCCGAGACCCTGCGCCGGATTCAGCCCGACAGCCCGAGCCGGCGGCAAAATCCATCGCTCTTTTTCGGCACGGCATGCTGGTAGCGGCGAGCAACCCCAAAGCCATTCTTTTCGCGGCAGCGTTCTTTCCGCAGTTCATCAATCCCGAGCTGCCAAAGTTGCCGCAATTCGCGATCCTGATCAGCACGTTCACGGTGATCGAGATCAGCTGGTACCTGGTCTATGCCGTCAGCGGAAAGAGACTCTCCAGCTACCTGCAACGGGCCACCGTATTGCGGGCCTTCAATCGCATGACCGGCGGCGTCTTCATCGGCTTTGCCGCGCTCATGGCCGGCGTTCGTGACTGACAGCCAAAGGGTTTTACCGGTCCGCCCGCCAGAGAATTTTGGCAAGATCAGGGAATGAAGTTGATTTTCAAAAGACTTGCTGCAAGCGCCCTGCTGGCGCTGGTTCTGATCGGCTGTGCCGGTTCAAGCCCCAGCCCGGCCACTGGCGTCGCGCCAGTTTCATCCACCCGACCCAGGCTGATCGCCTTGATCGTGATCGATGGCCTGCCGCAACGCCAGATCGAGAATTACCGCGACCAATTTGGCGCTGACGGGTTTGCCCGTTTCATGGAGCACGGCGCCTGGTTCAACAATGCGCATTACGACCACGCATACACCGTCACGGCGGCGGGCCATGCCGTCATGCTCAGCGGCGCCAACCCGAGTCGCAGTGGCATCATAGGCAACGAGTGGCGGGACCCCGATAGCGGCGAAGCCGTGTACTGCGTGGCAGACCCATCGGCCAGTTACATCGGCCACAAGACGCAGGCCCATGACGGCACCAGCCCCAAGAACCTGCTGGTTGAAACGCTGGGCGACGTGCTGCGTCGCGCCGACGCACGCTCAAAAGTCATCGCCATCTCGGGCAAGGACCGGGGTGCCATTCTGCCGGCTGGCAAGACCGGCACCGCTTACATGTACATGAGTGGCAGCGGTGAATTCGCCTCCAGCACCTACTATATGAGCGCGCATCCATCCTGGGTTGATCGCTTTAATGCGGCGAAGCCGGCTGACCGGTATTTCAAGACTTCCTGGACCGCGTTGCTGCCGGACTCTGCCTACCGGCGCGGGCCTGCAGGCGCCCTGCCGCCGACCGGTGCCGAGCTGCCCATCAGGTACGGCGCGCCACAGGATGAGGCACCCGGCGTGCGCTTTTACAGCTCTTTGCTGCGAGGACCGTTTGGCGATGCGCTGGCACTGGATTTTGCCCGCGCCGCGCTGACGGGTGAAGCCCTTGGTCAGGACGATGCACCCGACATTTTGGTGGTCAGTCTGTCCGGACATGACTACGTGAATCACGCTTTCAGTGCCGAGTCTCTCGCGTCGCAGGATCACACCTTGCAGCTTGATCGCTTGCTGCAGGCCTTCTTCAGGGATCTGGATGCCCATGTCGGACGCGACAACTACATCGCTGCACTGACCTCTGACCACGGCTTCATGCCGACACCGGAATACAGCCGCGGTTTGGGGCTTGAGGGCGGCCGAATTGCTTCCGGACCGATGCTGGCCCGGATCAACGCCGGTTTGGAGCAACGTTTCGGACCCGGCAAGTGGGTGATGGGTTTGTCGGCCAATACCTTGGCACTGGACCGGACGTTGATTACGCACCAAAAAATCGATGGACAGGCGCTGGCGCAACAGGCGCGCGCTCTTTTGCTGACCGAGCCGGGGGTGGCTGCCGCCTATACGCGCCAGGAATTGCTGAACGGGCAGCGCGGCGCCGAACCCTTGTTTGCGCAGATGCGCAAGTCGTGGCACCAGCGCCTGTCAGGGGATGTGCAATTTGCCCTCAAACCCAATTGGATGTTTGGCGTTGGCAACCGCGGCGCAACGCATGGATCGCCGTATGACTACGACACCCATGTCCCGCTGATGTTGTGGGGTCCGCGTTGGGTGCGCGCCGCGGCGCTGTCGGACCAGGTGGGCATCGTGGACCTGGCGCCGACGCTGGCACGCTTTCTACAGATTGCCGCGCCAGCCGCTTCTGAAGGTCGCCTGTTGCCTCTGGCGGCACCTTGACAAGGCAGGATGTCGAACTTGAAACCATCGCACCACCGCAGCGGCGGTTTTGGAAACAGCGATCCCAGGGTAGTCATCGGCAACTTTCCCTGGTATGAAATGATCTGGCGCTCGCTGCGCGGAGACTTCAAACCCCTGGCCGAGCCGACCGGTGGCTATGACGCTTTTGCCCGCCAATGGAGTGTTCCGGTGGACCATGCGCGCATCGCGGCGCGACAGGACGCACCCCACGTGACTTGGCTGGGTCACGTCACAATTCTTCTGCAGGTGGGCGGTTTGAATATTCTCATCGACCCGACCCTGGCCGGGTTCGCCGGACCTTACGGCCGGTTCGGCGCGCCACGCCGAGTGCCGGCGCCACTACAGCCCCAAGAGCTGCCCCCGATTGATGTTGTGCTGATTTCGCACAACCACTACGACCACCTCTGTCACGCCACCATTGCCGGTCTGCTGGCTGCCGGGCAGCGACCACGGTTCTTTGTTCCCTTGGGCCTGAAGGCCTGGTTCGGTGCGCGAGGCATAAGCCAGGTCACCGAACTGGATTGGTGGGATCAGGTCAAATTGGGTGAGGCAGTCGGGAATGCCCCGCAGAGAAACACAGTCCGCCTGCACTTCACTCCAGCGCAGCACTGGAATCGTCGAACGCCGTTCGATACCAACGCGGCCCTTTGGGGTGGCTACCTGCTGGAATGGCGCCCAGGAGCGGCAGCGCCGTGGCGCTTTCTGTTCCCGGGGGACACCGGCTACAGCGCGGACTTCAAGACCATTCGCGATCGGATTGGGGCTGTTGACTTTTTGGCCCTTCCCATAGGAGCCTATTTGCCGCGTGATTTCATGAAGAACATGCACGTCAACCCGGCCGACGCCGTGCAACTGATGCTTGATCTGGAAACCAAACAGGCCATGGGTGTGCATTGGGGCACCTTCATGTTGACGCAGGAAGCCTTCGATCAACCACCGCGTGACCTTGCCATTGCCCTGCGCCAACGCGGTCTGGCCGCTGACTCGGTGTGGCTCATGCGGCATGGTGAAACAAGAGCGATCCCGACCGTCCAGACCAAATGCCCGAGTTGAATGCGGCTTTGAAAACACTACACTGACACCCGTGAATGCATTCTTGTCACCAGAATGAAGGCCATCATGATCGACCAAGCCCTGACACTGCCATGCGGCCACGCAGTGGCAAACCGGATTTGCAAGGCGGCCATGACGGAAGGCCTGGCCGACGCGCACGACAACCCGACGCCGTCGCATCTGCGCTTGTACGCAAACTGGGCGCGCGGCGGAGCCGCCGTCCTGCTGACCGGCAACATCATGGTGGATCGGCGCTACCTGGAACGCGCCGGCAATGTGGTGGTCGAAGACGCGTCCGGCCTACCGCAGTTGCGTGCCTGGGCGCAGGCGGTGCGTGACGGCGGCAGCCAGTTGTGGGCACAGATCAGTCATCCGGGACGGCAATGCCCGCGCCTGGTCAACCTGAGCCCGCTGGCGCCGTCGCCAGTCCAGTTGCAGGTGATGGGGAATTTTGGCAAACCGCGCGCGGCGTCCGAAGCCGACATCCAGGACATCATCCAACGCTTCGCCAATACGGCCGCCCTGCTGCAGGACGCCGGTTTCGAGGGTGTTCAGATCCATGCCGCGCACGGCTATCTGCTGTCCCAGTTTCTGTCGGCACGCACCAATCTGCGGCTGGATCGCTGGGGTGGTCTGCTGGCCCAGCGCGCCAGCCTGTTGCTGGAAGTGATTCGTGCCGTGCGAACCCGGGTGGGAGTTGGTTACCCGATCGCCGTCAAGCTCAACTCTTCAGACTTCGTCAAAGGTGGATTCACACTGGCCGATAGCGTCCAGGTGGTGCGGTGGCTGAATGACGCAGGCATTGACTTGCTGGAGGTCTCAGGCGGCACCTACGAGCAGCTCGAGTTCTTCAAACCAGCGGCTGTGGAGCAGATTCGCGACAGCACGCGGGAGCGCGAAGCGATGTTTCTGGAATATGCCAAATCCCTCAAGGCAGTGGCGCGCATGCCCGTCATGGTGACCGGTGGTTTTCGTACCCTGGCCGGCATGGAGGCAGCGTTGACTGGCGGCCACACCGACATGATTGGCTTGGCCCGCCCCTTCTGTCTGGACCCCGACTTTCCGACGCGCATGTTGGCCGATCAAATGACAAGGCTGCCGGTGCCCGAGGACCAGCTGGTGCTGGGGCGCGGCTACTGGGGCCCCAACAGCCGCTCGAATTCGATGCGCTCCCTGAACAATTTGTGCCAGGCCGGTTGGTACTACCACCAGATCGAGCGACTCGGTGCCGGTCAGTCGCCACAGGCAGACTTGAGCCCCATGAAAACCTTGTTGGCGCATCTGGGAAAAGACTTCGCCCGCGGGTTGCGGCGCAAGTTCGCCGCACGTCGCTGATCGCGTGGCTATGGCCCCGGCACAGGGCGAATCATGACCGCCAAATAAACCTGACAAAACTCCGGCGGCAATCGGCGCACTCGCCCACTACTGAGCTCAATGCAAACCAGATCCCAGCGACCGCGCATGATGGTTGCCTGATCCCGGTTGCGGATCAATTGAAACCTCCGTTCCAAGGTCATTTTTCCGTCACTCCCACTGACCCAGGTGGCGAGGGTCAATTCGTCATGGAGTACGGTGGGCAACAGATAGTCGTATTCGCCACGTCGAATCGCCATCGCGCGATCAAGACGCCGATAGTCCATCAGACTCAGGCCGCAGGCCTCCGAGTGAGCCCAGCCAATCTTCTCGCACCACTGGACATAGACCGCGTTGTTGGTGTGGTTCAGACCATCGATATCTTCGGCCTGCGGTGATGCGGGCAAAGTGAAGGGGTTCGGATAGTCCCAGAGCATAAACGTGAGTTGAATCCAAAGATCGTCATCTTAGCTTGCAGCCCTTGGCGCACTTCCTGAGGTAGGCAACAGACCCAAAGCTCGCCCTGCACCAAGTGGACAGTGCCACAAACCGGCAAGGCCCTCTAAGCGCATGGTTCTGGTGCACAGATGCACGCATATTGTGCGATACTAGGGTTTACCCTGATATTTAGGGTTTGCCTTCGTTTTGAGAACCACCACCGTGAACATCCTACACTTTCTTTGGCTCGGCATTCGCTCCGCCTACCAGGCTTTTGGCCGCAATTCCGACAAGCAGGAGCAGCACGCCGCCGACGCCTATCTTTCCCAGGCGCAGTCCTTCGCGGACCTTGAGTACCGTCAGCGTCAATGGCTGCAATCCCACTGAACCGACCAGGGTGGCCGGATGGCCACCCTGCAACTACCGATTTTCGGAAATTCTGATGCACCTTCTTCTCTTCTTCAAATCCCTGTTTGCCGAACCTACATTTGTGACCGGTGAGCGCGTGAATCATGTTCGCCACGGCACCATTGAGCGTACCGACGGCTACGTTATTGCCCAGACCGACAAAGGAGTGATGGTCGAATGGCCTCACTTCGGCACCAGTTTCATGTCGGCATCGGAACTGTCCGTGATTGGCTAAGTGATTTGTAAAAATTAGTCCGGCTCGGCGTCCAACCCCGGAAAGAGCACGTCGGTAAAACCAAAGCGGGTGAAATCCCGCACCCGCATGGGGTACAGCTTGCCGATCAGATGGTCGCACTCATGCTGTACCACGCGCGCATGAAAACCATCCACCGTGCGCTCCAACGGATCACCGTATTGGTCAAAGCCTGTGTAGCGGATACGCGAGAAGCGCGGCACCATCGCGCGCAGCCCCGGCACGGAGAGACAACCTTCCCAGTCTTCCACTTCAAGCACGTTGGCGTCACCCTCTGATGAACCCAGCGCCGTTATGACGGGGTTGATCAGAACTGTTTTTGGCACCGGCGGCGCATCCGGATAGCGTGGATTGCGTGCATTGCTGCCAAAAATCACCAGTTGCAAATCGATCCCGATTTGTGGCGCCGCGAGCCCGGCACCATTGGCGGCCAGCATGGTATCTAGCATGTCCGAGATCAGCAGATGCAACTCGTCGCTGTCAAACACAGTCACCGGTCTAGCCACGCGCAGCAGGCGTGGGTCACCCATTTTTAGAATCTCACGCACCGCCATCAAGCAACTCCTTCAAACCTGCTTCGTCCAGCACCGCAACGCCAAGCTCGCGTGCCTTGTCAAGCTTGCTGCCGGCCTCGGCGCCGGCCAACACAAAAGTGGTTTTTTTGCTGACCGACCCGGCCACTTTGCCGCCCGCCGCCTCAATCAGATCCTTGGCCTGGTCCCGGCTCAGGGTCGGCAGCGTTCCGGTAATGACAAAAGTCTTGCCGCTCAAGGGCTTGGGACTGACCGGTGCGGGCTCACCCTCCTGCCACGTCACTCCGCAAGCACGCAGTTGCTCCACCACCTCGCGGTTATGGGGCTGGTCAAAAAATGTGCGCAGGCTTTCAGCCACGATAGGGCCGACATCGCTGACCTGCAATAGTTGCTCGATGCTGGCGTCCATGATGGCGTCGAGCTTGCCGAAATGGTGAGCCAACGCTTTGGCCGTGGCCTCGCCAACATGGCGTATGCCGAGCCCGAACAAAAACCGCGGCAGCGTGGTTTGCTTGGATTGTTCCAGCGCTTGGACGATGTTCTGCGCCGACTTGTCGGCCATCCGGTCCAGGCTAGCGAGTGAACTCAAGCCCAAGCGGTACAAATCGGGCAAGGTACGAATCACATTGCCATCGACCAGTTGATCGACCAGTTTTTCACCCAGGCCTTCCACCTCGACCGCCCGACGCTGGGCAAAGTGCAGGATCGACTGTTTACGCTGGGCACTGCAAAACAGACCGCCGGTGCAGCGGTAGTCGGCCTCGCCCTCCTCCCGCACCGCCGCGCTGCCACAGACCGGGCATTGGCGCGGCATGGTGAACTGTTGGGCGTCGGGCAAGCGCTTTTCGAACAGTACCGACACCACCTCCGGAATCACATCTCCAGCGCGGCGCACGATCACCGTGTCGCCGATGCGAACGTCCTTGCGGCGCGCCTCATCTTCGTTGTGCAGCGTGGCGTTGGTGACGGTAACGCCACCGACAAATACGGGCGCCAGTTTGGCCACCGGCGTAAGTTTGCCGGTACGCCCCACTTGCACCTCGATGCCCAGGACGGTGGTGAGTTGTTCTTGCGCCGGAAACTTGTGCGCCACGGCCCAGCGCGGCTCGCGTGTCACAAAACCAAGCTGCTTTTGCAATTGCAAGCTGTTGACCTTGTAGACCACGCCGTCGATGTCAAACGGCAAGCTGTCGCGCTGCCGGCCGATGGACTCGTAATAGCCTGTCAATTCGGCGGCACCTTGTGCCAGACTGACAAGGGACGAGACCGGAAAACCCCATGACTTCAGGGTCTGCAACAACTTGAAATGGGTCTCGAATTCAGTGCCGTCGCCGGTTGCGGACGCAACCTCGCCCAAGCCGTAGGCAAAGAAGCTCAAGGGGCGCTGGGCTGCAATGGCCGGGTCCAGTTGACGCACGGCACCGGCCGCCGCATTGCGCGTGTTGACAAAGGTTTTTTGGCCCTTCTCACGCTGCATCTGATTCAGGGCTTCAAAGTCGTCGCGGCGCATATAGACCTCGCCACGCACTTCCAGAACCTGCGGCACCGTATCCGGCAAGCGCAACGGGATCTGGCCAATCGTACGAATGTTTTGGGTCACGTCCTCACCCATCTCGCCATCGCCGCGGGTAGCGGCCTGCACCAACACGGCGTGTTCATAGCGCAGGTTCATGGCCAGGCCATCGAACTTGGGCTCGGCCACGTACTCGATGCCAGGAGCCGAATCATCCATTTCGAGTTCCCGCCTGACGCGTGCATCGAAATTAAGGGCCCCGCTGGCCTCGGTATCGGTTTCGGTGCGAATGCTCAGCATGGGCACCGCATGGCGCACACTGACGAACTGGTCAAGCGGGCGGCCCCCGACCCGTTGCGTGGGCGAATCCGGCGTCACCAGTTCAGGATGCTCCGCCTCTATCGCTTGCAACTCCTGAAACAGGCGGTCGTACTCGGCATCCGGAATGCTGGGCTCATCGAGCACGTAGTAGCGGTGCGCATGCTCATGCAAGGCGCGTTTGAGCTGCTCAAGGCGACTCAAATCCGGTGTGCTAGCCACCGCAGGGCTGAACAAATCTGGCGTCGTCATGTGAGCAACGGGCAAATCATCCGATTCAGGAAAACAGTCGCCGCGCCGCTCCCGATCCGGCGGACAGATCGTGCTGCTCCAGCGTGTCGTACAACTGCTCCAGCTCGCTGCCTATCAGTTCCATCGCCGCAACGGACAAGAGCATGCCGTTGTCGTCAGTCACCACGCCATCCATGCCCTCGGCCAGCGAGTGGGCGGCATCGCGCATGCGCCCAAAGGCGCGTTCGCCACGATCGACTTGGGCAACATCGAGACTGATGGCAAGTTCCCGAATGGCCGACTGCGCCGGGTCATCGGCCATGGCGGCTTGCGCGTCAAAACTCAAGACCAGGACCGGCGGCAGGCCCGGCAAACTCGCGGGTATCACCATGCGCCCGGGTATGGAACCGACCACAAAACCCAGGCGGGAGGCATTTTGCTGCACATAACCTGGGCTCCAGGCGGCATTGCGGGCGCGCAAGACAAAGCCCAACTGGGCATCGTGTTCGCTGGCAAATTGATCCAACTCACGCGCCCGCGCCACCTCATTGCGCATCTCCGGGAAATCCGGCGTGCCGTTGATGGCATCGCAAAAGACCTGCGTCTTCATGACAAATTCCGAGTACTCAATGTCGTTCAACGCGCCAGAACGGTTGGCCAGTTGCACCCCGGCCTGAAACATGCCGTAACGCTGACCAGGCAGCGGAATTTCCCAACGCTGACTGAGCTCATTGAAACCTTCGATGGAAAACGACTTGCCGCCGGCCCGACGCGTTGGCGGCATGGCGGCCAGAGCGGCTTCACCTGACACCGGAGCATCCACTGCAATCGGTGCAATCACATCGATCAAGGCATCCAGGGCCGGCTTTTTTTCCGCTGCTGCCACCGGAAAGCTGGCCACGTCGAACGCGGCCGCATCAAGCTCCGGCTCGACACCGGCGCCGACCTGGTGTCCGTCTTCCGGCGTACCCACGGCATCAGGGAGGGTTGCCTGCCGGGGCAAGTTCCGGCGCGATGTCCAGGCACCGTGGGCGACCATGATCGCCAGTACCAGACCCCCCACCACGGCCAAACCAACTTGAAGATTACTCATGGAAATTACTCACCGGAATCAATTGACTGCCGTCATCGAGATAGCCGCATCCATGTCGACTGCCACGATGCGGGACACGCCCTGCTCCTGCATCGTCACACCGATCAACTGCTCGGCCATCTCCATCGCAATCTTGTTATGACTGATGAACAGGAACTGGGTTTCACGGCTCATGCTGAGCACCAGTTTGGAATAACGCTCGGTATTGGCGTCATCCAGTGGCGCATCGACCTCGTCGAGCAGACAAAAAGGCGCCGGATTAAGCTGAAAAATGGCAAACACCAATGCGATCGCAGTCAGGGCTTTTTCACCGCCCGAGAGCAAATGAATAGTCTGATTTTTCTTTCCTGGTGGTTGCGCAATCACTTGCACGCCGGAGTCAAGGATCTCGTCACCGGTGATCACCAGCCGGGCGTTGCCACCGCCGAACAGCTCAGGGAACATTTTTCCAAAGTGCTGGTTGACGGCGTCGAAAGTAGCCGCCAACAGGTCCCTGGTTTCAGAATCGATCTGGCGGATTGCCTCCACCAGCGTGGTCATCGCTTCATTCAGGTCAGCCGACTGGGCATCCAGAAAGTTCTTGCGTTCACTGGCAACGGCAAGCTCATCAAGGGCTGCCAGATTGACGGCGCCCAAGGCTGCAATGTCGCGATGCAGACGGTCAATTTCGCCTTGCAAGCCGCTCAGTCGAACCGCACCGTCCGCGATGGATTGGGCCAGCACCACGAGATCCGCCTGGGCCTCAATCAGCAACTGGCTGTATTGCTCAAAACCCAGGCGGGCGGCCTGCTCCTTGAGTTGATATTCGGTAATGCGTTGCCGCAGAGGATCGAGTTCACGCTCGGCTTTCAGGCGCCGCTCATCGCTGGCACGCAACTTGGTTGTCAAATCGTCGTACTCACTGCGTTTTGCCGCCAATGCTTTTTCGCGTTCAAGCTTGCTGGCCAGGGCACTCTGCAAACCGGCCAATGCCGCCGCGTCATTGAGTCGCAGCAGCTCTTCGCCCGCCCTTTCGACTTCCGCGTTGACGGTATCCATCTGCAATGCCGCGGTTTCAATCGCACGCGACAGTTCGGCGCGACGTGCGTCGAGGCTGCGCATGGAATAAACAGCCTCTTGCGCCTGGCGTTCCAGGCTGCGCTGCTGCTCTCTGGCCTGACTCAACGTGCGCTCGGCAACGATGACTTGTTCGCCCAACTGCGCGTGACGCTCCTGGCTATCGGCGAGCTGCAGGTCAAGTTCTTCAAAATGCTCTTCCGCACTGACGCGGCGCTCCTGCAAGTCACCTAGCTGTGCATCCACTTCAGCCAGATCAGCCCCGATCTGTACACTGCGCAGGCGCATCTGCTCGGCCGCCTGTGCCAAGCGCAGGGTTTCCACCTGCAATTCATGCGCGCGGCTTTGACTCAGTGCTGCTTCACGACGGCCAAGCACCAGACGCTGCGAAGCATCGGCATAAGCCGCCTCGCCGCGCGCCAGCGCCGAGCGGGATTCATCGCTGATCAGTACTTGGGCTCGAAGTTGTTTCTCCAGGTTCTCTATTTCCTGGGCTCGGGCCAGCAAGCCAGCCTGCTCGGAGTCGGGCGCGTAAAAGCTCACGCTGTGGGCGCCTACCGCATGACCTGTTTTTACAAAGATCAATTCGCCCGGCTGCAACTTTTCGCGACTGGCCAAGGCCTCTTCCAAACTCGCAGCGGTAAAGCAACCCTGTAGCCAATCAGCCAACACCGCTTTTTGACCGGCGTCGCCAAGCCGTATCAAGTCGGACAAACGCGGCAAGGCTGACGCATTTCTTTCGGGCAAAGATGCCAACGGCGGGCTGTAAAAGGCCAGCTTGGCCGGCGGCGCATCGTTGCCAAAGGCCCGCACCATTTCCAGACGCGACACTTCCAAGGCACCGAGACGTTCACGCAGCGCGCCTTCCAGCGCATTTTCCCAGCCACGCTCAATGTGAATACGGTTCCACAAACCCTGCAGGCTGTCGAGTCCATGCTTGCTCAACCAAGGTTGCAGCTTGCCGTCGGTCTTGACCCTGGCTTGCAAGGCCTTGAGTGCCTCCAGGCGGGCCGATAGATCCGCCAGGCGAGCCGACTCGTCATTGACGGCTTGTTGCTGCTGGCGCCGACTGTCGTCAAGTTGCGGCACCAACTGTTGCAACTCATGCAGGCGGGCCTCTGCCACGCTGGCGGCTTCCTGTGCCTCCTCGAACTGGCCTTGCAGAGTGAGCAGGCGGTCTTCATCGGGTGCCGTCAAGGTCTTGCTCTCGCTACTCAGGCGCTCGCGGCGATTGCCGAGCTGGCGTGACTGCTCCTCGATACTGCGCTGCTCCGCCGCCAACACCTGGATTTTTTGCTGCAACTGTGTTACGCCGCTGCCCTGCTCACGGGTCACCTGTTGTGCCAGCCGCAAAGCCTCTTCCAGGTCGGGCAATTGCTGCGCCTGCTCTTCCAGTTGGGCCACCAGCAGGCCGGACTTTTCTTCACCGAGCAAGGCCATCTCAAACAGGTTTTCAATTTCCCGCTGGGCCTCTTCCTTGCGTGTGGCCCATTGGGTAATCTGCTCTTTGAGAGTCACCAGGCGCTGCTCCAGGCGCTGGCGGCCCTCCACCACGTAGCGGATTTCAGTTTCCAGCCGACCCACCTCGCTGCTGGCTTCGTACAACAGACCTTGGGCCTGATTGACCTGGTCGCCGGCGGCGTAATGGGCCTGCCGAACCGTTTCCAGTTCGGCCTCGATGTGGCGCAAATCGGCTACCCGGCCCTCAAGGGCATTGACCGCGGTTTGTGCATCGGCCTTGATCTTGGCCTGCTCCGCCTCGGACTCGGCGCGCTTGAGAAACCATAGCTGATGTTGTTTGAGTGTCGCGTCAGCAGAAAGCGCGTTGTACTTTTGTGCAACCTCGGCCTGACCTTGCAGTTTTTCAAGGTTGGCATTGAGTTCGCGCAGAATATCTTCCACGCGGGTCAGGTTGCTGCGGCTATCTTCCAGGCGATTTTCGGTCTCGCGGCGGCGTTCCTTGTATTTCGAGACACCGGCCGCCTCTTCCAGAAACAGACGCAGTTCTTCGGGCTTGCTTTCAATGATGCGGCTGATAGTGCCCTGACCAATGATGGCGTAGGCGCGCGGCCCCAGGCCGGTTCCCAGAAACACATCCTGCACGTCACGACGGCGCACCGGCTGGTTGTTGATGTAGTAGCTGCTGGTGCCGTCGCGGGTCAGCACCCGTTTGACGGCAATTTCGGCGAACTGGCTCCACTGACCGCCAGCCCGGTGGTCGGCGTTGTCAAACACCAGTTCCACGCTGGCGCGGCTGGCCGGTTTGCGGGTGGTGGTGCCATTGAAGATGACATCCTGCATCGACTCGCCGCGCAACTCCGAGGCCTTGGACTCGCCCAGCACCCAACGCACCGCATCCATGATATTGGATTTGCCGCAGCCATTCGGTCCGACCACGCCTACCAGTTGTCCCGGCAGCATGAAATTGGTCGGCTCGACGAAGGACTTGAAACCTGATAACTTGATCGAATTAAGACGCACGGATCGCTGACGCTAATTAAGCGGTTGATTTAAGGGAAGCAGGGGCCGCTTAGCAGCCCACAAACACCCCATCATGATAACTTGCCTGACCCGGCGCGGCCGATGTGCGACCCGGCGCTGCCAAGGGACTACGCAAGAGAATTGCGATAGAGGTATCAGCCCGGAACCACGAAAGCCGGCGTAGTCATATTTTTTGCTCCAGGTCGTCGGGTTGGGCGACTGGCCGCATCAGTACAAACTCCGCAAAACGCAGGACTCTTCTTATGCCATTCGACTCATAAGGCCCGTCGCTTCATCGGCCCAGGCAGCTGGCAACTCCACCTGCACCCCGTGGTGCAGACTTCGCTGGTCCCCTCATGAACCAGACTTTTTGACTGGATCAGTGGGCTTTTCGCGCTGGTTTTTCCACTCTTGATAGCACTCCAGACCGCAGAAGTGGGCAACGTAGTCTGTCGCTTCCGGAACGACAGCTTCGGTTATGGGTACTTCCTTCAAGCAGATCTCGCATGCCACCTGCTCCACTTTGACCGGTTTGTCGTTTGTCTTCATAGTTCTCTCCAGTTAAACGAACCATCCAACTCGTTGCCGTCCCCAGCGGGAATTGCGATCCGCCTTGGAGTCGCCAGCGGGTCACCCCACGACAACTACTGTCACCGGGGGGCGGCGGCACCACGCCGTGCGAAGCGTGGTGGCAATCTTACGCGTCATCCATATGCCGAACCGGTGCCTGAGCGCATTGAGCAAGAGAGCTGTAGCTGACGCGCACTGCGCAAGACAACATATGGTGCTCAAGGTGTCCATGACAAGCGATGCCAATTGCCGAATACCTGAATCACTGCATTTTTTTGTACCGGCTTGCGCAATATCGACCGATCAGGACCAATTTGACCGCTGGAATTGAAAGCAGACCTGCTGCCGAGCCTGTCAACTGACTTCGGCAGCGGCCGGGCTTGGCCTGTGCGCCCTCGCAGTGCGGGTCACCAGATAGACACCCGGCAGGATCAGGGCGGCCCCGGCCAAGTGATGCCAGCCCAGGGGCTCATTGAGCACACCCCAAGCCGCCAATGCCGCGTACAGCGGCCCCAGATAAAGTGTCACGGCGACCCGACTGGCTCCGAGTATTTTTTGCGACCAACCGTAGATCCAGTAAGCCCCCAGACCGGGCACCAGAGCTGCGACCAGCGTCAACACAGTGGCCTGCCGACTCCAGGCAGGCGACCCGACCTGGCTTCCTTCCCACAGCGCGAAAGGCAGCAGAACCAGCACGCCACCCGCGCAAATCGCGGCCAGACGTGCCGTGGCACTCAAGGGACTGGGCCACTTTTTTTGCAGCAGCGCGTACAAAGCCCACGACACCATCGCCGCGACGATCCAGCCATCGCCGGCCACCCACTGGACATGCGCCAATGCCAGCCACTGACCCTTCACAATGACGTGCATCAGACCGGCCAGCGCCAGCAGCACGCCCAGCGCCTGCCTTGGCGTGAAGCGTTCGCCCAGCCACGCGACTGCACCCAACGCGATCAGAACCGGGGACGCCGAATAAATCAGCGCGATGTTCATGGCCACCGTGGTCTTGGCACCCAGGTAAACCCAGGCGCCGCAGACCAGCATGCCCAGCGCTCCCAACACCAGGTACTGGTACCAGACGGCGGCGATGGCGCGGCGCTCGCGCCAAAGTTCTGCACGCGCCACGAATACAAGCAGGGCGCCGGCCAGCGCCCAGCGGCCGAGCGCCAGCGTGTACGGCTCCACCACACCGGGGGCAAAGCGCGCAATGACGTAATTGACGGACCAAAGCGCCGGGGTGACCCAGATCGACAGCAAAGCCAGACGCAGACGCGATTCAGGCTGAAACAAGCCGGGCTCCATGCGCCTGCGCCATCACATCGCGCGCCGGCAGATCTTTGAGTTTGTGGTCGCTCCATACCCGGCGCCAGCGCCGCGCACCCGGCAGTCCGTGGCGTAGACCCAGCATGTGGCGGGCGATGGCAGTCCAGGGTGTACCTTGCTCGGCGGCCTCAAGGGTCATGTAGTCCACCATCTGCTCTTCGACCTGCTCGCGGCCGAACCCCGTGGAGGCAGTTCCGTAAAACGCCGCATCCCAGGAGGCGAGCCACCAGGGATTGTGGTACGCCTCCCGGCCCAGCATGACACCATCCAAGTGCAGCAGATGTTCAGTCACTTGGGCGTTGCTGGTGATGCCACCGTTGACGACGATGGTGAGTTGCGGAAAGTCGCTTTTGAGCCGGTAGGCCCATTCGTAGCGCAAGGGTGGAACCTCGCGGTTTGCTTTCGGGCTCAAGCCCTTGAGCCAGGCGTTGCGGGCATGCACGATGAAGGTGCTGCACCCAGCCTCACTGACCGTACCGACAAAATCACGCACAAAGTCGTAGCTCCCAACCTTGTCAATGCCGATGCGGTGTTTGACAGTGACGGGCACTTGCACCACATCCAGCATGGCCTTGACACAATCCGCCACCAGGTGCGGCTCGGCCATCAGACAAGCGCCAAAAGCGCCGCGCTGCACCCGCTCGCTGGGGCAGCCGCAATTCAGGTTGATCTCGTCGTAGCCCCACTGCTCACCAAGCTTGGCGCAGTGCGCCAGATCTGCCGGCTCGCTGCCGCCAAGTTGTAGCGCGACCGGATGCTCTTCAGCGTTGTAACGCAGATGACGCGCCACGTCGCCGTGAAGCAGGGCACCAGTTGTTACCATTTCCGTGTACAGCAGGGCGTGGCGCGTGAGCAGGCGATGAAAGTAGCGGCAATGGCGGTCCGTCCAGTCCAGCATCGGCGCAACCGACAACTTCCAGCGGTCCGGGGGAACAGGTTTCGAGCTTGGCATCGGATGGATTATCCCCGCCGTGGCACAAGCCACTGGGTATTGATGAAGCTGAGCGGCCGCCTATGTGATGCATGAACCTGGTCTGGTCGAGTGACCGGCTGGATCACTTTCCGTCGCAGTTGTCTGGTGGCGAACCGCAGCGCTTGGCGATTGCGATCAGGGGCTCACGCACCATGGCGCGGCGTTGTGTGCAAAAGCCATCCACAAAGCCCAAGCCGAGCTGGCGGCGAGTGCCAGACCGGCCAGACGCACCCCCCAATCTCCAAAGCCTTGTCCGCCCAGACGCAGCCATAACCAGACTCCCGCCGTCATCGAGACACCGGTGCCCAAGGCAAACAAAGCCATCACGATGGCACCCTCTACTGCACTACCGGTCAAGGCTGCAACCAGCAAGGCGGAGTAAAGCAAGCCACAGGGCAAGAAAGTCCAAAGGATCCCGATCACCAGCGGCGCTCCCCGACCCCGACCCATCGCCAGTGCGCGCGCGCCTGACCAGATCCTTCTGCCGGCCTGCTCCAACCAGACCGGTTGCTGCGCTTGCCACAGCAACAGCAGACCCAGCACAAAAGTTGCCACATGAAACAGTGTCCATACCGGCCGCAACGCCGCCGACTGGAGCGTCAGCCAGCCCAAACCCTGAATCGAAGCCGCGGCCAATGCACCCAGCGCGGAATAACCCAGTACCCGCCCCGCTTGGAAGCCCAGCATTGCCCTATTTCTACGCGGCCCAGCCGAGTGTCCAATGCCGGCACAGGCGGCGCCACACATTGCTATGCAGTGTGGCCCGCCAGCCAATCCCATCAAAAGCGCAGTCAAGGCAAGAGATGATTGCATCCGACGATGCTAAATGATCTTGGAGAAGCGCGCGCGGTTGCGGTCCGTCTGCAAATAGCGATCAAACACCATGGCCACGGCCCGCACAAAAAACCAGCCCATGTCGGTCACCTGAATGCCAGTGTCATCCAGGGTCACCAGACCTTGTTCCGAAAGTTTCTGCAAGGCCTCCATCTCGGAGGCAAAGTAATTGCGAAACTCCACCAGATAGGCCAACTCGATGGACTCAAACGACACTTGCCCTTGGCACATCAGACCCATGATGACGGCACGACGAACTAGGTCGTCGCGCGAAAGCGCGAGGCCGCGCACCACCGGAAAACGACCCTGGTCCAGAAAATCGTAATACTCTTCCAGCGTCTTGGCGTTCTGGCTGTAAGTGGCACCAATGCGGCCAATGGACGACACCCCGAGACCGATCAGATCGCAATCGGGTTGCGTGCTGTAACCCTGGAAATTCCGATGCAAGCGTCCCTGCCGCTTGGCGACCGCCAGTGAATCGGTAGGAAGCGAAAAGTGGTCCATTCCCACGTACACATAACCGGCTCCGATAAAAGACGCCATGGAGCGAGCCAACATGGCAACCTTGGCACCGCCACTGGGGATCTCGACGGTGGGAATCCGGCGCTGGGGCTTGAAGCGTTCCGGCAAGTGGGCATAGGCATACAGGGCGATGCGCTCTGGCCGCAGCTCGACGATCTGAGCCACCGTGCGCGCAAAAGACTCCGGACTTTGCTTGGGCAGACCATAGATCAGATCAACATTGATCGAGTCAAAATTGCGTTCGCGCGCCGCCGCCACCAACGCAAAGACCTGCTCGGCGGGCTGTATCCGGTGCACTGATTTTTGAACGTCGGGATCGAAATCCTGAACACCAAAACTCAAACGATTGAATCCCAACTCGGCCAACGTATCGAGCCGTGAGGCATCAATGGTGCGTGGATCGACCTCGATCGAGTATTCGCCACCCGCCGGCAGATTGAAGCTGCGTCGCAACATGGCCATCAATTCGCGCAACTCGTCATCCGACAAAAAGGTGGGAGAACCACCCCCCAGATGCAATTGCGTCACCGTTTGTCCAACCCCCAATTGTGCGGTGTGCAGATCAACCTCGCGGCTCAGATAACGCAGGTAAGGAGCGGCCCTGTCGTGGTGCTTGGTGATGATCTTGTTGCAGGCACAGTAATAGCACAGGGATTCACAAAAGGGAATGTGAACATAGAGGGACAACGGCAGCGTCATGGCCGCAGCGCCCGAGCGTCGCAGAGTCAACGCCTGGGTGTAATCTTCAACCGAAAAAGCTTCAACGAAACGGTCCGCTGTGGGGTATGAGGTATAGCGTGGCCCGGAAACGTCAAACCGACGCAACAGGTCTTCGGAAATTGGTTCAGCAACTGCTGCGTTCATGAATACTCCTTGGCAAGTATGCTGAATATGCCTTAAATGTTGAATTTTATCTTGATATTCATCAAAAGAGACAGGGGTTCAATTCCCGTAAATTTGACTGATATCAGGACCGCTGGCAAATTGGTGCCAAAATGAGGGACATGAACCCTCAAACCATCAAAGTAGCCTGTTCTGATTGCAATCTTCGGGAACTGTGCATGCCAGTGGACCTGAGTAAGGAAGAGCTTGATCGCATTGACGACTTGGTCGCTGCCAGACGCAAGATCAAGCGTGGCACGACGCTCTTTCGCAATGGCGAAAAGTTTACCAGTTTGTATGCCATTCGCACCGGATTTTTCAAGACCTGCGTGGCTTCGGAGGATGGCAGGGATCAGGTAACGGGATTTCAAATGGCCGGTGAAGTTGTCGGTCTGGACGGCATCGTGAATGACCATCACACCTGCGACGCTGTTGCGCTGGAAGATGCAGAGGTCTGCGTGATGCCATTCGACCGGATTGAGGAATTTTCCCGTGAAGTAAATTCACTGCAGCGTCACGTTCACAAAATTCTAAGCCGGGAAATTGTGCGTGAACACGGCGTCATGTTGCTGCTGGGCAGCATGCGGGCGGAGGAGCGTCTGGCGACCTTCCTGTTGAACCTGGTCCAGCGACTGCATGCCCGGGGTTTCTCGCAATCGGAGTTGATACTTCGAATGACCCGCGAGGAAATTGGCAGCTTTCTGGGATTGAAACTTGAAACCGTGAGCCGGACATTTTCCAGATTCGTGGAAGATGGCATCGTGGAAGTCAAGCAACGTCATGTCCGCATTCTGAACACGGCGGCACTGCGGGACATTGTCAACCCCAAAGCGCCGATCTAAGTGCTTGGCGTGAAAGCTGCAGAGGGTGCCCGCACCACTGCAGGTCTTGCGGATCGACCATCCCGAGTGATGGGTAACTCGACTTAAGGTTTGGCGACCGCATTGGCTGACGGCACAACGCCGGTTGCAGCATGATTGCGGGCCTGCATTGCAGGCGCCAGACCAGAACCGCTGCCCTGACTTCCCAAGGTCTTGTTGATTTCAATCCCTTTGCGGTAATAGTCTTCGGCAACAACAGGATCCGGTCGTGTCACCGCGAGATAGAGGGTTATGAAGCTGGCTACTACGACGATGGCCGGACCCGCCAAGATAAGCCAAACATGCCCAAATCTCCACCAGGGAACAGTTGAATCAAGTGTGCCATTTTGCATATCAAATCCTTATAGTGGAAGCAAAAATCTCGGTCAAATCCCAGAGCCGGTAACACTCTGAATCTCAGAATCATTGGTGCGTGAATCTGGCTCTGCGGCCCCCAAGGGCCACCACTGCGCACAGATCAGTGGTGCTGACTCAGAGATGTTCATAGTCTGGCGTCGCTAGACGATCTCAATGTTACCGCCCTCCACGACAGGAGCCTGGATGCCCGGGCACACACACTGCAAACTATTTGGCGGCAACCCCGCCCTTATTCGAAAGCCCCCACACATAGGACGCTAGCACATGGATCTGGGCCTCGGAGAACTTGTCCCCATGGGCTGGCATGATGTTGGTCTTGCCATTGTTTACCATGGCCAGAATGTTAGCCTCACCCCTGCCGTGCAACCACACATTTTGATCTGTCAAATTGCCTGAACCAAGCGCTTGCATGCCCTTGCCGTCTGGACCATGGCAGGCAGCGCAAACGACGAACTTTTCTTTTCCAAGCGCCGCACGAACTGAATCGTGAGGGCTAGCGGACAGGCTCAAAACATACTGCGCGACATTCTTGACATCATCCGCCGTGCCTACTGCTGCAGCCATCGGCGGCATCATGCCAGTACGTCCTTTTGTAATGTTCGCCTTGATAATCTCCGGCGTGCCACCACCCAACCAAAAATTGTCCGTCAAGTTGGGAATCCCCTTGTTGCCGCGGGCATCGGAGCCGTGGCACTGGGCACAATTGTTCATGAACAAACGCTCGCCAATGGCCATCGCTTGCGCGTCTTTCGCCACGTCTTCCGGCTTCATGGCGGAAAACTTGGCGTACAGAGGCGCCGTCTCCGCATTGCCCTTATCCACTTCGGTCTGATGTTGGCCGGAGGAGGTCCAAGCCAATTTGCCCGCGTAAGTGCCCAAGCCTGGGTACAAGGCCAGATAGACCAAGGCAAAAACGATGGTGATGACAAACAGCCAGGCCCACCAACGCGGCAAGGGGTTGTTCATCTCACGCAAATCGCCGTCCCACACATGTCCGGTGGTGTTGTCGCTGGCGGTCGTAGCCTTGGCCTTGCCGGTCACCCAAAGCAGCAGCAGACAGGCCAGAATACTGACCACCGTGATTCCGGCAACGTAGACCGACCAGAAGTTACTTGTAAAGTCGCTCATATTTCTTTTCCTTTGATTGCGGTTCGTCAGTCTTGCTCGAACGGCAGATTGGCAGCCTGCTCGAAATCAGCGGCTTTGCGACCTGAATAAGTCCACGCAATGATGCCGACAAACATGAGGAAACTAACTACCGTAGCCAATGACCGGAGGGAGTTGATATCGAATTCCATATAAAGGTCCCCCTTCTATTTCACCAAAGTACCCAACACCTGCAAATAAGCAATGACGGCCTCGATTTCCTTCTTTCCTTTAAGCTCTTCGGACGACTTGGCTATCTGCTCATCGGTATAGGGCACACCCACGGTGCGCAAGGCTCTCATGTGCGCCGGCATGGAAGCAGCATCCACGTTGTCCTTGAGCAGCCATGGATAGGCCGGCATATTCGATTCCGGAACGACATCCCGTGGATTGTTCAGGTGATCGCGATGCCACTGATCGCTGTATTTCCCTCCGACGCGCTGGAGATCGGGGCCCGTGCGCTTGCTACCCCACTGGAACGGGTGGTCATAGACAAATTCGCCAGCCACCGAGTAATGACCATAACGCAGTGTCTCGGCACGGAACGGCCGAATCATCTGAGAATGGCAGTTGTAACAACCCTCACGGGTGTAGATGTCGCGCCCTGCCAATTGCAACGCGGTGTAGGGCTGCAAACCCTTGACCGGTTCAGTGGTTGATTTCTGGAAGAACAGCGGAACAATTTCGACCAAGCCACCAAACAACAACACGACCAGGATCAAAACGATCATCAGGAAGTTGTTGGTTTCAATTTTTTCGTGCGACAGTCCGCCGCTTGTATTGTTATTTGCCATAGTATTTGCTCCTCAGGCGTGGGCAACGGCGGCCGGAATGGTCACGGTGACGGAACGGCCATTGGTGGCGGTCTTCAACACGTTCCAGAGCATGATCAACATACCACCAAGGTACAGAAGACCGCCCATCAAACGCAGCACATAGAACGGGAAGGTGGCTTTGACGGATTCCACAAAGGTGTAGGTCAAGGTACCGTCAGCGTTGATCGCACGCCACATCAGACCTTGCATCACACCGGCAATCCACATCGCGGCGATGTAAATAACAATGCCGATCGTCGCGGTCCAGAAATGGATCTCAATGGCCTTGACGCTGTACATCTTTTTCTGGCCAAACAGACGCGGAATCAGGTAATACATGCTACCCATGGTGACCAGACCGACCCAACCCAGGGCACCCGAGTGCACATGGCCCACGGTCCAATCGGTGTAGTGCGAGAGTGCATTGACGGTCTTGATCGACATCATCGGGCCTTCAAAGGTCGACATGCCATAGAACGACAAGGAGACGATCAGGAAGCGCAGGATCGGGTCGTCGCGCAGCTTATGCCACGCCCCCGACAGCGTCATGATGCCGTTGATCATGCCACCCCAACTCGGTGCCAGCAAGATCAGGGAGAACACCATGCCGACCGATTGCGTCCAGTCCGGTAGCGCGGTGTAGTGCAGGTGGTGCGGACCGGCCCACATGTAGGTAAATATCAGCGCCCAGAAGTGAACGATGGACAGACGGTACGAATAAATTGGCCGCTCCGCCTGCTTCGGAACGAAGTAATACATCATCCCCAGGAAGCCGGCTGTCAGGAAGAACCCGACAGCGTTATGGCCGTACCACCATTGCACCATGGCATCCTGCACGCCAGCGTAAGCCGAATACGATTTCATAAAACCAGCAGGAATAGCGGCACTGTTGACCAGATGCAACAAGGCTACCGCAATGATGAATGCGCCAAAAAACCAATTGGCGACGTAAATGTGGCGGACTTTTCGGGTCCCGATAGTGCCAAAAAACACAACCGCAAACGACACCCAGACCAGTGTGATCAAGATGTCAATGGGCCATTCCAGCTCGGCGTATTCCTTGCCCTGGGTGTAACCCAGAGGCAGAGAAACCGCAGCAGCAAGAATCACCAACTGCCAGCCCCAAAAGGTGAAGGCGGCCAGCTTCTCCCCAAACAGTCTGACCTGGCAGGTGCGTTGCGCCACATAGTAGGCTGATGCAAATAAACCGCAACCACCAAACGCAAAAATCACTGCATTGGTATGCAATGGTCGCAAACGACCGTAAGTCAGCCAGGGAATACCAAAGTTGAGTTCGGGCCAGGTCAGCTGCGCGGCGATGATCACGCCGACCAGCATGCCAACCACACCCCAGACTACGGTCATGATGGCAAACTGCCTGACGACCTTGTCGTTATAGGTCGTGGCGAGCGTATTGGGAAATATCATTTACACCTCTTCTCAGTTAGTTCTGACTAAAGTTTCTCACGACAGGGATGCATTCCAGGTGAATCTGGTCAAATTCCAAAAGTATTTTCATGAATCCTTAAGAATTCGCTCTCCTTCGGCCTCCATGTCTTCAAATTGACCGCGATAAATAGCCCACCAAAGACCGGCAAGTATGAAAAAAACGAGGATTACCGACAAAGGAATCAGCAAATAGAGTATGTCCAAAACAATCCTTTCATTGAGCTGGCGGCTTCGCCAAACGCAGTGCATTGAATACCACCAGCAACGAGCTTAAACCCATTCCCAGACCCGCCAACCAGGCTGGCAGCAAGCCGACCACCGCAAGTGGCACACAAACGGCGTTATAAATGGCAGCCCAGGCCAGATTCTGACGAACCACGCGCAGGGTACGCCGCGCCAACTGGAACGTTGTCACGATGGCGCCGAGTTGATCACCCAGCACGACAAAATCTGCCTGCGCCTGCGCCAACGGCACCGCCTGTCCAAAGGCAAACGAAGCGTGTGCGCCAGCCAGCATCGGACCATCGTTGAGCCCATCTCCCACCACGGCAACCTTGTCGCCACTTTGCTGGGCGCGGCGCAAGAAGTCGAGCTTGTCTTGCGGTGAGCAGTTTCCTCGAAAATCGCGGATACCAACCTGCGCCGCCAACCGCCCCGCCGCCTCGGTACTGTCTCCCGACAACAAATGCACCCCGATGCCGGCGTCCCGAAGTGCCGCGACCGTTGCCAGCGCATCAGGTCGAACATCTTCATGCAAGGCAAACGTCGCCAGCCAGCCCTGTTCATCGCTCAAAAAAGCCTGCAGGGAATCTGATCGCGCCGGGTCGACGCCGCAGAAATCGGCCGATCCGAGGCGTAGGCGCGTTGCCGACAAACCAGCTTCGCTGGAGCAGACCTGACCCGTCACGCCAGCCCCAGCAACCTCTTGCACGGCAGTCGCTTGCCAAGGCGTGCCGGTTCCACCTTGCCCGGCAGCGACCAGCGCCTTGGAAACCGGGTGCAGCGAATACTGCGCCAAAGCCGCTGCCATGGCCAGCACCTGGGCCACCGGCATACCTTCTCGCACCTGGCTGGATCCCAAAACCATGGAGTCCCGCGTCAAGGTTCCGGTTTTGTCAAACAAAACCGTATTCACGACGGCCAGCGATTCAAAGGCTTCCAGCCGCCGCACCAGAACACCGCGTCGCGCCAGAGTACCGGCCGCGGCCAGCATGGCGGCCGGTGTGGCCAGCGACAAGGCGCAAGGACAGGTGACCACCAGCACCGCCACCGCAACCATCAATGCCCGTCCCGGGTCCCGTCCCCACCAAAAAGCGCAGGCCAGTCCGGCAGCCAGCAGAACCGCAATCAGGAACGGTTTGGCGATGCGGTCGGCCAATCGGGCCAAGGGCGGTTTGGTGGTTGATGCGCTTTCCATCAGCGCCACGATCTGGGCGTAACGGGTTTGCTCGCCGACCCGCTCGACGCGGATCTGAAGCATGGTGGAGAGGTTATGACTGCCGGCAACTACCGCACTCCCGACCCCACGCGCCACGGGACGCGACTCGCCCGTGAGCAGCGCCTCGTCAACCATCGTACTGCCCAGCAGCACCACACCGTCGGCCGGCATGGTTTCACCAGGCAAGACGCGAATCAAGTCTCCCATTTGCAGGCGGCGCACCGACACGCGCTCATAAGTACCGTCCAGTTTCTGCCGCAACACGCTGTCAGGCAAGCGATTCATCAGCGCTTCGAGCGCGCCGGCAGTTCGATCTCGCAGGCGCAACTCCAGCCAGCGACCGGCCAGCAAGAAAAAAACGAACATGGTGAGCGAGTCGAAATACACTTCGCGCCCAAAGTGTCCCTGGGGTTCAAAAGTACCGACACTACTGACGGCAAAAGTAATCAACATGCCCAAGGCCACCGGCAAGTCCATGCTCACCCGCCGCTGCATCACGTCGCGCAGTGCGTTGCCAAAAAATGGGCCGCATGAAAACAGGATCACCGGCAGTGTCAGAACCCAGGAAGCCCAACGCAGGAGTTGCTCCATCTCGGGCGTCAAATCGCCGGCCGCTGCCACGTACGCCGGATAGGCGTACATCATTACCTGCATCATGCACAAGCCGGCCACGGCCAAACGCCAAAGCGCCTTGCGCGCCTCCCGGTTGCGCCGTTCACGGGCAAATGCATCATTGGCCGGAACGGCCTGGTAACCGGCCTTTTGAATCGCCCGCATCCAGTCAGAAGGCCGCACCAGGTCGGCCGACCAGACGACACGGGCCCGGTGGCTTCCCGCACTTACATCGGCCTGCTCCACACCGGGCACGCTCAGCAGCGCATCCTCAAGGGTCAGTGCGCAGGCGGCGCAGTGCATGCCCTCAATCAACACGTTGGACTGCCAGCAATTGGCGCGCCGCGCGTCGGGACGACTGAAGGCAGACCATTCCTGGGGGTCGTCCAGCAGGCGCAAAAGTTCCATCGGCGTGTCCGCCTCGGACGGACTTACCTGGGCTGGGGAGCGCACGTCTTTAGCGGTTTCGGGTGCCGCCGCGGGGACGGCAGGACTTGCAGGTGACATAAGGTCCAAGGGGTGCGCAGCGAGGCGAACAGTTTACCCGACCATAATCAAGCCCGGGCCAGGCAATCAGAGTAAGCTTGAGTCCGTTACTCAACAGGAGAAATTCATGTACCAGCGAATCCTTGTCGCCACCGACGGTTCCCCTCTGTCAAAAAAAGCGGTGACCAGCGCCATTGCCTTGGCGGCATTGATGGATGCCGAGTTGGTGGCCCTGAAAGTCATCCCGCGCTATCCGCAAAGCTACTTCGAGGGCGGCTTGGCCTTGCAGGCGGCCGAAGTCAGCCGGGTTGAGAAACAATGGGCCGAAGACGGTCAGGCGATCGTTGACGCGGTGCTGAAAGCCGCGCTGGCAAAAGGGGTCAAGGCGAAGGCCATCACGGTCAAATCGGACCTGGTGTCGGACGCCGTCATCGCAGCCACTAGAAAGCACAAATGCGATCTGATCGTGATGGCCTCCCATGGTCGGCGCGGCATCAAGCGTTTGCTGCTGGGCAGCGAAACCCAACTGGTACTGACGCACTCCCACGTGCCGGTGCTGGTTCTGCGCTAGTACCTAAGCTGCCCCATACTGGGCGCGCAACAGATTTTTTTGCACCTTGCCCATGCTGTTGCGCGGCAGCGCATCGACGACAAAACACTGCTTGGGCACCTTGAAATTGGCCAGCGTCGATTTCAGGCTGGCGATGATCTGGCCGGGGTCTATGCTGGCACCCGGCTTGGCAATCACCAGCGCCACGCCGACCTCGCCGAAATCGGCATGGGGAACGCCGATGACCGCGCTCTCGGAGACGCCCGGAAATTCATTGATGTAGCCCTCGATCTCCGCCGGATAAACGTTATAGCCGCCGCTGATGATGAGGTCTTTGCTGCGTCCCACAATCGTCACGTAGCCAAGCGCATCGACCTGGCCCACGTCACCGGTCCTGAAATAGCCATCCGAGGTAAATTCTTCGGCCGTCTTTTCCGGCATGCGCCAATAGCCTTTGAACACATTGGGACCCTTGACCTCTATGCCGCCGATATCACCGGCGGGAATCGGTCGACCTTGATCGTCCCGCACGCGCAAGCTGACCCCCGGCAGCGGAAAACCGACGGTGCCACCGCGCCGCGCGCCGTCCTTCGCGTGATAGGGGTTGGAAGTCAGCATCACGGTCTCACTCATGCCGTAGCGCTCCAGAATGGTGTGGCCGGTCCGGCGCTGCCAATCGTTGAAGGTCTCGATCAACAAGGGGGCCGAGCCGGAGATGAAGAGGCGCATGGAGCGCGCCGTCTCCCGGCTCAGCCCGGGCTCGTTCAACAAGCGCACATAAAGCGTCGGTACGCCCATGAACAGCGTTGCCTCGGGCATTTTTTGCAGCACCAGTTTGGGATCGAATTTACCTAGCCATATCATCTTGCTGCCGTTCAGCAAGGCGCCGTGAATGGCCACAAACAAACCGTGCACGTGAAAAATCGGCAACGCGTGAATCAGCACGTCGCCCGCTCTCCAGCCCCAGTAGTCTTTCAGCACCAGGGCATTGCTCAGCAGATTGCCGTGACTCAGCATCGCACCCTTGGAACGGCCGGTGGTGCCGCTGGTGTAGACAATCGCCGCCAGCTCATCGGGTCCACAGTGCGCCACCTGATGTCGATCCGGACAATGGGCCGCGCGCTCAAGCAGGGAGCCGCTGCGATCGTCATTGAGCGTGAACACGTTCCGGACCCCAGCCTTGAAGGCAATCTTGCTGACCCAGCCGAAGTTCTTCCCGCCGCAGACGACCACCGCCGGTTCGGCGTTGCCGATGAAATATTCGATCTCGGCACTTTGATAGGCCGAGTTGAGCGGCAGATAAACGAAACCGGCGCGTAAGGTTGCCAAATACAGCAGCATCGCCTCGACCGATTTTTCCACCTGCACGGCAATCCGGGCGCCAGCCGGCAGATCGAGCGATTCCAGCAGGTTGGCCAGCATGGCGGTGGCACGCTCCAGATCGCGCCAGGAGTAAAACAAGCCGTTGTCGGTCTCGATCGCCAGCGTGTCCAGGTCTTGCGGAAAAGCGGCACGCAGTGCCGCAAAGAGGTTGCCGTTACGCGGGTTGGAATGGTCCTGGTTACGCATGTGAATTTGGAGTTTGAAGTGGATCAATGAGGAGCGATCGCTTGACGGGCTCAAAACGCTGGCCTTCTCTTTTCCAGAAAAGCCTGAATACCTTCCCGGTGTTCGACGCTGTCGGCGTAGCCGTAACTCTTGTCAGTCTGATGCGCCACCTGATGGGCCGTGGCCGCAGGGTTGGTTAAGGCACGCAATGTCTGTTTGTTGAGTCGGGCTGCCTGCGGCGCCAGTGCCGCGATGCGCAGCCCGGTGGCCAGTGTCTCATCGGCTACTTGCTGGTCCGCCAACACCCGGCTCAGAAAGCCCGCGGCCTTCATGTCGGTGGCCCCGAAAATCGCCGCTTCCAGCAGCATTTGCCGCGCCACATTGGAACCAACTTCGCGCGCCACCAACTGCGCCTCACGCGGCGCCATGGGAAAGCCAAGCTTGGCAATCGGTGCCCCAAAACGGGCCGAAGCGCCAGCCAGGCGAATATCGCAGCAACTGGCAATTTCAACCCCGGCCCCCATGCACTGCCCCTCGATCTGGGCCACGATGGGCAGGTCACAGTCCAGCATGGCCTGCAAACCACCCCAGACCTCTGTTTCGTGGAATTCCCGCAGGCTCGCCTCCTGAAACCGGAAATCGGCATATTCGGAAATGTCGCCGCCGGCACAGAAATTTCGTCTCTCTCCAGCAATGACGACGCAGCGCAGATCCGAATTGCCCTGAATGCTCTCAAAAACAGAGCGCAATTGGCGCCACATGAGGCGTGACATGGCGTTCAACTTGCCAGGATGAGAGAGGGTGACCGATGCCACCGGAGCCGAAATTGCCAACACCACTACGCCGCTCATGATTTGACGTTCGGCAGACCCATGACCGCGTCAGGGAGCCCGGTCGCGATGCCGGGAAAGACACAGATCAACAACACCGCCAAAAACATCAACAGCACAAACGGCAACACGCCCCAGATGATGTCGCTGAGGGAGATATCCGGCGCGATATTCTTGATGACAAAAATATTCAACCCCACTGGCGGATGAATCAAACCGGTCTCCATCACGATGGTCATCAACACGCCGAACCAGATCAGGTCGAAACCGGCGGCCTTCAGGGGCGGCAGAATGATGGGCGCCGTCATCAGGATGATGCTGACCGGCGGCAGGAAAAAGCCCAACAAAATCACCATCAGCAGCACCGCCGCCAGCAACACCCACTTGGACAGGTGCATGCCGACAATCCACTCGGCCGCCGACTGGCTGATGTGCAGGAAGCTCATCACATAGGAGAACAGCAGCGACATGCCGATGATCATCATCAGCATCGTCGATTCCCGCAGCGTCGCAGTCAGTATCGGCGCAACGTCCTTCGGTCGCCAAACGCCATAGATGGTGGCGATCAGGACAAGGGCCAGCACCGCACCCAATCCGGCGGTCTCCGAGGGTGTCGCAAAACCGCCATACAAGGCCACCATCACGCCGATCAACAGAAGCACAAAAGGTACCACGCGCGGTAGCATCTCGAACTTCTGGCGATTTGTGAAGGTTTCCCGCGCCAGCAGCGCCGACGCGGTTCCCTGGCTTTCGTAGGCACGCTGCGCCATTTGGTATTCATGGCGGTAACGCAAGACCGCGTAAGCGGCGAACAGACCTACCAGCAAGACGCCAGGAAAAATGCCGGCCAGAAACAGGCGCCCAAGCGACTGCTCGGCGGCCACCGCGTACAGAATCATGGTGATCGACGGCGGCAGCAAAATCCCCAAGGTACCGCCGGCCGCGATGATGCCGGCGGCAAATCCTGGCGAGTAGCCGCGCTTTCGCATCTCCGGAATGCCGGCGCTGCCGATCGCCGAGCAGGTGGCCGGACTGGACCCGGCCATGGCCGCAAACAGCGCGCAGGCGAAGACGTTGGCGATGCCAAGCCCGCCCGGAATCCGGCCCATCCAGACATGCATGGCAGCGTACAGGTCTTGCCCGGCGCGCGAGCGGCCTATGGCGGCGCCTTTCAGGATAAAGAGCGGGATCGACAGCAACGTGATGCTGGCCATCTCCTCGTAGACGTTTTGGGTGACCGTATCGAGCGCCTGCGTCGGCATGAAGAGGTACATGAAAAGCACCGCCACGCTACCCAGAGCAAAGGATATCGGTGCCCCCGAAAACATGAAGAGCAGCGTCACTGCGCCAAACAGCAAGCCCAGTCCAAGCATACTCATGACTGCCCTCCGGCTGACTTGCCGCGCAGCGCATTAACCCGCGCGCTAAGCTGAATCAGGAGTTGCAGACTCAACAAGGTCATGCCGGCAGCCATCAAGCCGTAGGGAATCGACAGCGATGGCGCCCACGACGACGAGGTGGTCTGGTGCTCCACCCAGGCTTCATGAAACAAGGTCCACGACTTCCAGGCAAAGAAACTGCAAAACAGCAGGCCCAGCAGATCCACCAGCAGAAGGCGCAGACGATTGAGCGAGCCGGGCAACAAGCCGGCCATCGCTTCGATGCCGACATGGCCGCGTAAAGCCTGGACAAACGCGCTGCACATAAAAGTGGCCCCCACCAGACAAAACACGGCAGCTTCGTCCTGCCAGTCGGTGGAAGACTTCATCACGTAGCGCGAGACCACGCTGTAGGTCAGCACCGCCGAGGCGGTCAGCAGGGCAAACATGCCCGCAATCACCATCAGCCGATTGATCCGCATCAGCACGACGGCTATCGGCAGCAGCAGCCGGGGCGTGTCCGGGTCCACGCCCAGCACTGCGGCCCCGAAGTCACTGCCGTGCGTCATGCCAGTTTTTGAGCTGCCTTCAACAGCGCAGCGCAGGATTCACTCTTCTCCGAGAAGTCCTTCCAGGCGGTTTCACGCGCGATCACCTGCCACTTCTTCAGGGTCGCTTCGTCCAGGTCATAGACTTTTGCCCCCGCCTTGGCGTAAATCTCCGCCACCGCCTTGTCATCCGCACGGGCAGCGTCTTGCCCAAAGACTTCCAGTTCGGCGCCCACCGCCATCACCACGTCCTGCTGGTTCTTCGGCAGTTTGGCAAACACCTCCTTGGAGATCATCAAAGGCTCCAGCATGAACCAATAGGTCTTGTTGCGCCCGGTGATCAGGTGTTTGGCAATCTCCTCCAGCTTGAACGAGATGAAGCTGGTACTCGATGTCATTGCCGCGTCCATGGCACCAGTTTGCATGGCTGCGTATATTTCATTCGACGGCAATGTGATCACCGAGGCACCGGCAGCTTTCAGCATCATATCCATCTCGCGGCTACCGCCCCGTACTTTCAGGCCCTTCGCGTCTTCTGGCGCCAGCAGCGGCCGGGGGCGGCTGGCCACACCACCGGCCTGCCAGACCCAGCTGACGATCAGCACACCCTTGTCATTGAGGACTTTCGAAAGCAGCTTGCCGACTTCGGCGTTCTTCCAGAGCGCTCCCTGTTCATAGCTGGGCACCAGGGCCGGCATCAGACCGATATTGGCTTCAGCCACCTCGCCGCCAGCATAGGACACGGGCACCAGACTCATGTCGAGCGCGCCCTTGCGCATGGATGAAAATTGGGCGTTGGTCTTCATCAAAGAGGAGCCGGGATAGACCGAAGCCTTGAGCGCACCCGAAGTTCGTTTTTCGACCTCCTGGGCAAAGCGCCGGCACAGCCGATCCCTGAAATCACCTTCGGTCAAGGTACCACCGGGGAATTGATGCGAGATCTTCAAACCGCCGGCCGCATTTTGCGCCCAGGCACTTCCGGTCATGGCAGTCAACGCCGCGCCAGCGGCCGCGGTCATGAAATTCCGTCTCGATAAAGTCATTTTTTTGTCTCCGGGTTTATGGCCAAACTTCCTGTTTGGCCTATTTTAGAAAAAGCAGGTCCACCAAATCACAGGAAATAGTCCTCCACGTTTGCGGAAACCGGGACTTTCCCCTGCGCCATCATGACACGATGCCGCTCCAGGCGCTTGAGATCGTAGAGATAGTTGACCATCATGCCGTACGACTGCTTCATGCCCTTGGGCGACGGGTCGCCGGCCCAGTTGAGGCGTTCGATCCGGGCACCGTTGCCGATGTGAAAACGAGCCACCGGATCAAGTGGTTTTCCGCTCACCAGTTCCTGACCCAGGTAGTAGGCGGCACACTGCAGCAGCAGATGGCGAATCGGTGATTTCGCATCCAGTTCCAAAGCCTTGTCGGCGGCACTTAACAAGTGCGCTGCGGTCACCGGCTCAAAGCCGACGGCACGCACCAGTTCGGCACGTTCCTTTTCATCCAGTTTGTCGAGCATGGAAGCCGCCTTTTCTCCCAACCAGACGCGAAAGCCCGGCATCGGTGACAGAGTGGAAAACGTTTTCAGGCGCGGGAATTCAGCCTTCAGGGTTTCCACCACGCGCTTGATCAGCGAGTCGCCAAAGCTGACGCCACGCAGGCCGGCCTGGGTGTTGCTGATGGAGTAAAAAATCGCGGTAGTGGCTTTGTTCAAGTCTTCCACGGCAGCCGCCTCATCCAGTAACGGGGTGATGCCCTGGGCGATCTCGTGCAACAAGGCGACTTCGACAAAGATCAGCGGATCATCAGGCAGGCGCGGATGAAAAAAACCATAGCAACGGCGATCCGAGTCGAGCCGGTTCTTGACATCGGCCCAGCTCTTGATGTCATGCACCGCCTCGTATTTGATCAATTTTTCGATCAAGGACGCCGGCGAATCCCAACTGATGCGTCGCAGGTCCAGAAAACCGACATCAAACCAGGTGGAAAACATGTATTCCATTTCGACATCCAGGGCCTGCAGGCTGGGATCGGATTTGAGGTAAGGCAGCATCTCGGCGCGCAGGTCAACCAGGAAGCGTATGCCTTCTGGAAAGACACTGAAACGCTGCAGCAGCCGCCGGCGCGGCGACACCGTGGCACGCCGGTAATGCACTTCGGCCACCGCCTCGTCCGGCGTGCCCACGGCGGCGGCAAAACGCGACTGCGCCGCCTTGATGACCAGCGGATCGGCGACAAACTGCTCGCTCATCAGCAACCAGCAATCGCGCCGCTGCGCCGGCGTGGCCTGCGCATACCAGAGCGCCAGGGCCCTGGCGCGCCGCCCGCCTTCGACCTCGCTGATGCGGCCGTCAATCACGGAGCGCAATTCGGCCAGTGTGTTGCGTAGCGCGCGCGGCGACAGTGCCTCGCCCTGGTGGCGCAGGGAACCGTCCAGACGCTCGCGGGTGGAACGCATGACAGGCTTCGTCCGGGTCGCGGCAGCCGATGCGCCGGCGCGACTGCCCGCGCTGGGCGGGGCCCCCGCGACAGCCGCCGTCGCGTCGGCCAGTGGCGCTGCTTTTGCGGCAGGGGATACGGCATCAGCCGATGCTGCCGTCTTCCTGTTTCTGGGAACCGGAGCAGGCAACAATTTCGAGACGCTGCGACTGATCCATTCGGAGGTGTTCATGCCAGGCACCCTCTTTTTGTGTCAAGGAGAAGGACGCGTCTGAGCCCAGCGCCACAGGCCGATACCGCCCACAATCATGGGCAGACACAACCACTGCCCCATGCTCATGCCCAACGACAGCAGGCCAAGGTGCGCATCGGGCTCACGGAAAAACTCGGCGGCAAAGCGAAACACCCCGTAGCCCAGCAAAAAGGCCGCCGCCACCTGGCCTTGTTTGCGCTCCTTGCTGGCATACAGCCACAGCAACACAAACAACAGCAAGCCCTCGCCCAGAAACTGGTACACCTGCGACGGATGACGCGGCAAGTCACCAGCGCCACGAAACACCATGCCCCAGGGCAAATCCGGGCTGCACAAGCGTCCCCACAGCTCACCGTTGATGAAGTTGCCGACACGCCCGGCAGCCAGACCGGTGGGCACGCAAGGCGCCACAAAATCGGCCACCTGCAGCCACGGTTTGCTGCGCGAGCGGGCGAACCAGATCATGGCGGCAATCACACCCAGCATGCCGCCGTGAAAGCTCATACCGCCTTGCCATACGGCAAAGACCTCCAGCGGATGGGCCAGGTAGTAGAGCGGTTTGTAAAACAGGCAGTAGCCGATGCGCCCACCCAGCACCACGCCCACCACACCCATGAACAAAATGTCTTCCACGTCCTTGCGCGACCAGGCAGCCGCCCCCTTGAGCGAGGCAAACGGCTCATGTCGCAGGCGCCTGAACCCCAAAAACATGAACAGCCCAAAAGCCGCCAGATAGGTCAGCCCATACCAGTGAACCGCCACCGGGCCAAGTTGCAGGGCTACAGGATTAATTTGTGGATGAATCAGCATGGACGGCATTGTGCACGCAAGTCGTCAGCTCTGAAACATCGCGAAATTCAAGGTTTCCAGGTTCTACACTTGACCATCGGCCACAAGCCTCACCATCTTCGACCACAAATTTGACATCATGACCCGGTTTCTCAGCGCCCAGGAGCAGTTTCTGGCAGACTTCCACGACCGAAATTCCGGTATCACGACACGTGCCTACCAATCCCTGCCGGTGGAAGTCGGCGACCGGCAATGCACATCCTCCTACCGTTGCCTGGCGGACCTCGTGGCGGCCAGCGTCCGCCCCCACACCGTGCTGGACCTGGCGTGCGGTGACGGCTACCTTCTCTCGCTGCTGGCGCAGCAGAATCAACCGCAGCAAACCCTGATCGGGATCGACATGAGTCAAGGTGAACTGGCGGCGGCACGCACCCGACTGGGCGAATCGGTCGCCTTGCATCACTGCAAAGCGCAGGCTCTGCCCCTGCAGAGCGCCTCGGCCGACTACGTTCTATGCCACATGGCCCTGATGTTGATGGACCAACTGGACCAGGTGCTGGGCGAGGTCCACCGCGTGCTCAAGGACGGCGCCATCTTTGCCTTTGTGGTGGGCGCCCGGCCACCCCCTGGCGCGGCCCTCGATCGCTATCTGGCGCGGCTCCAGCGAATCAGGCAGCGCCACCCATCGAGCAGCCTGATTTTTGGCGACCGACGGCTCCGCCGTCCCGAGGACATCCAGGCCTTGCTGGCGCCCCGCTTCGAACAGGTTGCGATTGAAGAGTTGACGATACGACGCCGCTATACGCCGCCACAGTTGTGGACCTGGTTTGAAGACATGTACGACCTGCACCTGATGCCGCCGCAAGAACGCCGGCAGTTTCGCGACGAGTATCTGGAAGAGATCCAGGCCATTCGCGATGAAGATGGCAAACTGGCGTTCACCGACAGTCTTCGGCTGGTGAGCAGCGTAGTCCGTAAAATAGACTAGACAAGCCACCGGCCCAGCGCCTGTAGCGACCTGAAAATCACAACCGCATCACACGAGAGCTCCCATGGACAGCAAACCCGTCATCCTGAATCCGCGCAGCAAGAACATCACCGAGGGCAAGTCGCGGGCGCCGAACCGCTCCATGTACTACGCCATGGGCTACCAGGCCGAGGATTTCAAGAAACCCATGGTCGGTGTCGCCAACGGCCACAGCACCATCACACCGTGTAACAGCGGTCTGCAAAAGCTGGCCGATGCCGCCATCGCCGCGATTGAAGAAGCCGGCGGCAACGCCCAGGTGTTCGGCACCCCCACCATTTCCGACGGCATGTCCATGGGCACCGAAGGCATGAAGTATTCGCTGGTCAGCCGCGAGGTGATTTCCGACTGCATCGAGACCTCCGTGCAGGGCCAGTGGATGGACGGCGTGCTGGTGATCGGTGGCTGCGACAAGAATATGCCGGGCGGCCTGATGGGCATGCTGCGCGCCAATGTGCCGGCGATTTTTGTCTACGGCGGCACCATCCTGCCTGGCCACTACAAAGGTAAAGACCTCAACATCGTCAGCGTGTTTGAAGCCGTTGGCGAGAACGCCGCCGGCCGCATGAGCGACGAGGATTTGCTGGAGATCGAGCGCCGCGCCATCCCCGGCCCCGGCTCCTGCGGCGGCATGTACACCGCCAACACCATGTCTTCCGCCTTCGAGGCACTGGGCATCTCCCTGCCCTACTCCAGCACCATGGCCAACCCGCACGATGAGAAGGTCGACTCGGCCAAGGAATCGGCCAGGGTGCTGATCGAGGCCATCAAGAAAGACCTGAAACCGCGTGACATCGTGACCCGCAAGTCGATCGAAAATGCGGTCGCCGTCATCATGGCCATCGGCGGCTCCACCAACGCCGTGCTGCATTTTCTGGCGATTGCCCACGCGGCCGGCGTAGAGTGGTCGATCGACGACTTCGAGCGGGTGCGGCAAAAGACGCCGGTGCTGTGCGACCTCAAGCCCAGCGGCCGCTACCTGGCGGTGGACCTGCACCGCGCCGGCGGCATTCCGCAAGTCATGAAGACCTTGCTGACGGCCGGCTTGCTGCACGGCGATTGCATCACCATCACCGGCCAGACCATTGCCGAGGTGCTGAAGGATGTACCCGATGTGCCTGCTACCACCCAGGATGTGATTCATCCGCTGTCCGACCCAATGTACAGCCAGGGTCATCTGGCGATCCTGAAAGGCAATCTGGCGCCCGAAGGTTGCGTGGCCAAGATCACCGGCCTGAAAAATCCGGTGATGACCGGTCCGGCGCGCGTCTTCGACGACGAACAATCCGCCCTCGCCGCCATTCTGGCCGGCAACATCAAGGCCGGCGATGTGATGGTGCTGCGCTACCTCGGTCCGAAGGGCGGCCCCGGCATGCCCGAAATGCTGGCCCCCACCGGGGCGCTGGTTGGGCAGGGGCTGGGCGAGTCGGTCGGCCTGATCACCGATGGCCGCTTCTCCGGCGGCACCTGGGGCATGGTGGTGGGCCACGTGGCACCCGAGGCCGCGGTCGGCGGCACCATCGCCTTCATCCACGAAGGTGACTCCATCACCATCGATGCGCATCGCTTGCTGCTGCAACTCAATGTCAGCGACGACGAAATAGCCAAACGCCGCGCCGCCTGGAGCGCACCCGAGCCGCGTTACACGCGCGGCGTGCAAGCCAAGTTCGCCTTCAACGCTTCCACCGCCAGCAAAGGCGCCGTGCTGGACAATTATTGAGGCCTTGCGGGACAGACCGCAGTTACACGAAGTGAACAAGCTCTGTCCCCAACTGATACCGGGATGTCGGATGTCCGCCTTGCGGGACAGACCGCAGCTACGCGAAGCGAGCAAGCTCTGTCCTCAACCGATACCGGGATGTCGGATGTCGACCTTGTGGGACAGACCGCAGCTACGCGAAGCGAGCAAGCTCTGTCCCAAACCGTGCGGCCTCGTCAAGGCTTCTTTTTTCTGGTCTGCGTTCCTAGGGCGTCGCGGCTTCTGTCGATTCGTTCCTGTCGCCGCGCGGTTTCACGTTCCATGGCTTTCTTCTTGGTGTATCCCGACCAGTCCGCCCAGGACCACCAAAGCACGGCAAGGCCAAAAGGTGACAGCACCAGCCACCAGCTCCAGGCGGCTACCGGGCCCACTGCAAGATATTTCATGACCAGAAAAACCAGTCCAAGTCCCAGTAAATACACCGTTTCTCTCCTGTGAAAGAGCAATTGGTAAGCCGACAGCGATGAACCAAGTCGGTCACTACAATGCCCTTGGTTGACTGTAACCTAAGCCGTGAGGAAAAAATAATGAGACAGGCTCTCTTTGTGTTGGTTACCGCAATTTCGCTTGCTGCACCGGCGCTGGCCGATCAAGCGCTGGCCAAGTCAAAGAACTGCTTGTCCTGCCACGCCATTGACAAAAAGGTGGTGGGCCCGGCGTACCAGGACGTGGCGAAAAAATACGCGGGTCAAAAAGACGCCGTGGACAAGCTGGCCAACAAGATCATGAAGGGTGGCGCTGGCGTTTGGGGCGTGGTACCGATGCCGGCAAACAGCCAGGTCAGCGAGGGGGAAGCGAAAAAACTGGCGGCCTGGGTCTTAACCCTGAAGTAATTTGTTCACAGGCCGACCAGTCTGGCCTTCCCCCCCTTGGCATCAATAGGTGTGGCCCAACTGGGTCAGAATGGCCGGATTCTCAAGAGTCGAGGTGTCCTGGGTAATTGATTCCCCCTTGGCCAGCGAACGCAGCAAACGTCGCATGATCTTGCCGGAACGGGTTTTCGGCAGGTTCTCACCAAAGCGAATGTCCTTGGGCTTGGCAATCGGACCAATCTCCTTGGCCACCCAGTCCCGCAGCTGCTTGGCAATGGCGTGCGCCTCGTCGCCGGTCGGACAGGGGCGCTTGAGAACCACGAAGGCGCAGATCGCCTCGCCAGTCAGGTCGTCCGGCCGCCCCACCACGGCCGCCTCGGCCACCAGATCGGTCCTGGCCACCAGTGCCGATTCGATCTCCATGGTGCCCATGCGGTGACCCGACACATTAAGCACATCGTCAATGCGGCCGGTAATGCGGAAATAGCCTCGGTCCAAACTGCGCACGGCGCCATCGCCGGCCAGGTAATAGCTGCCGCCCATCTCTTCCGGGAAATAGCTCTTCTTGAACCGCTCAGGGTCATTCCAGATAGTGCGAATCATGGACGGCCAGGGCCGTTTCACAACCAGCATGCCGCCGGAACCGTTGGGCACGTCATGGCCCGCCTCATCCACGATCGCCGCCATGATGCCGGGCAGCGGCAAGGTGCAACTGCCCGGCACCAGCGGTGTTGCACCCGGCAGGGGCGAGATCATATGGCCCCCTGTTTCCGTTTGCCAGAAGGTATCCACGATGGGACAACGGGAACCTCCAATGTTTCTGTAATACCACATCCAGGCTTCCGGATTGATGGGTTCGCCAACTGTGCCCAGAATCCGCAGGCTGCTCAGGTCAGAACGCGCGGGATGGGCTTTTTGGTCACTCTCGGCAGCCTTGATGAGCGAACGGATCGCGGTCGGAGCGGTGTAAAAAATGCTGCACTTGTGACGCTCTATCATCTGCCAGAAGCGGCCCGCGTTGGGGTAAGTCGGGATGCCCTCAAAAATGATCTCGGTGGCCCCGGCGGCCAGCGGACCGTAGGCCACATAGGTGTGACCGGTAATCCAGCCGATGTCGGCCGTGCACCAGAATACATCGGACGCTTGCAGGTCAAAAACCCAGTCCATCGTCAACTTGGCCCACAACATGAAACCACCGGTGGAGTGTTGCACGCCCTTGGGTTTGCCGGTGGAACCAGAGGTGTAGAGGATGAACAGCGGATGTTCGGCGCCCACGGACACCGGCGCGCACTGCGTGCTTTGACCGGCCAGAGCCTGCGCAAAGCTGAGGTCGCGCCCGCTCGCCATATGGCAGGCGGTGGCGGTACGCTGGTAGACAAAAACCGTCTTGATCGACTCGCAGCCGCCCAGGGCCAGGCCCTCATCCACAATCGACTTGAGGGGCAGTTCCTTGCCACCGCGCATCTGGGCGTTGGCGGTGATCACGGCCACGGCACCGGCGTCGATCACGCGCTCTTGCAGCGCCTTGGCCGAGAAGCCGCCAAACACCACGCTGTGGGTGGCGCCAATGCGGGCACAGGCCTGCATCGCGACAACCCCTTCCAGCGACATCGGCATGTAGATCAACACCCGGTCACCCTTTTGAATGCCGTGCGCCTTGAGCGCGTTGGCAAACTGGCTGACGCGCGTCAGCAGTTCCCGGTAGCTGGTTTTGGTGACCGTGCCATCGTCGGCTTCGAAAATGACGGCGGTCTTATTTTCGACCGGCGTGCCCATGTGCTTGTCCAGGCAATTGGCCGAGGCATTGAGTTCACCGTCTTCAAACCATTTGTAGAAAGGGGCCTGGGATTCGTCCAGCGTCTTGCTGAAAGGCTTGCTCCACACCACGTTTTCGCGCGCCAGCCGAGCCCAAAAACCTTCAAAGTCGCTCGCCGCTTCAGCGCACAAGGCGTTGTAGCCGTCCATGCCGGAAATTCGTGCGGCTTTTACGAACGCTTCGTCAGGTGGAAAAACGCGGTTCTCGACCAAGACAGACTCAATGGCAGTGGATGGTGCACTCATGGGTGGGACTCCTCTCGTTGATTTAATCTGCCGCCACTGTCACGGTTTCCACTTACAGGCCACTGACTGGCGTCAAACTTACTGCAATTAGGCTCTTGGGGGCCGCCTGCACCAGAGGCGCTACTGGTTAAACTTGCAGCCGTTGTCATCAATTCGCCCCTCCCGCCGACCAACCAAGGTTTTACATCACCATGACTACCATCCGCCAGTCCGACCTGATCGAGTCCATTGCCGCCGCCCTGCAGTACATCAGCTACTACCACCCGGCCGACTACATTACCCACCTGGCGCGCGCCTATGAGCGCGAGCAAAGCGCGGCGGCCAAGGACGCCATTGCGCAAATTCTGACCAACAGCAAGATGTCGGCGGAAGGCCACCGCCCGATTTGCCAGGACACCGGCATCGTCAACGTGTTCCTGAAAGTCGGCATGGACGTGCGTTGGGACGGTTTCACCGGCAGCCTGGACGACGCCATCAACGAAGGCGTGCGCCGCGCCTATACCAACCCCGACAACCCGTTGCGCGCCAGTGTGGTGGCGGACCCTCAGTTTGAGCGCAAGAACACCAAGGACAACACGCCGGCAGTCATCTTTGCCGACATCGTGCCCGGCGACAAGCTTGAAGTGACGGTGGCGGCCAAGGGCGGCGGCAGCGAAAACAAGAGCAAGATGTACATGCTCAACCCGAATGACTCGGTGGTCGATTGGGTGCTGAAAACCGTGCCCACCATGGGCGCCGGCTGGTGTCCACCCGGCATTCTGGGCATCGGCATTGGCGGCACGGCCGAAAAAGCGGTGGTGATGGCCAAAGAGAGCCTGATGGACAACCTGGACATGCACGAGCTGCAAGCCAAGGCCGCCAGTGGACAAAAGCTAACGCAAACCGAGGCCTTGCGGATTGAACTGATGGACAAGGTCAACGCGCTGGGCATTGGCGCGCAAGGTCTGGGTGGCCTGACCACGGTGCTGGACGTCAAGATCAAGATGTACCCGACCCACGCAGCAGGCAAACCGATTGCCATGATCCCGAACTGCGCCGCCATGCGGCACGCGCACTTTGTGATGGATGGCAGCGGCCCGGTCTATTTAACCCCTCCTTCGCTCGACACCTGGCCCGATGTGCAGTGGGCACCCGACTACGTCAAGAGCAAAAAAGTCGATCTCAACAGCTTGACCAAGGAACAAGTGGCCAGTTGGAAACCCGGCGACACCTTGCTGCTCAATGGCAAGATGCTGACCGGCCGCGACGCCGCTCACAAGCGTATCAAGGACATGCTGGCCAAGGGCGAAAAGCTGCCGGTAGCTTTCACCAACCGGGTGATTTACTACGTTGGCCCGGTCGACCCGATCAAGGGCGAAGCGGTCGGCCCGGCCGGCCCCACCACCGCCACCCGGATGGACGGCTTTACCGAGATGATGCTGGCCGAAACAGGCTTGATCGCGATGATAGGCAAGGCCGAACGCGGGCCGGCCGCGATCGAGGCCATCAAGAAACACAAGAGCGCCTATCTGATGGCCGTCGGCGGCGCCGCCTACCTGGTATCGAAGGCGATCAAGACGGCAAAAGTGCTGGGCTTTGCCGACCTCGGCATGGAAGCCATTTATGAATTCGACGTGGTCGACATGCCAGTCACCGTGGCGGTTGATGCGGGTGGCACGAGCGCCCACATCACCGGCCCGGCCGAGTGGCAAAAACGCATCGCCAGCGGCGAGTTCAAGGGCATAGCGGTCGCCGGCGCCTGATCGCTGCCTCGTTGCTACCAGATCGACTGGTACCGAGCTACCACTTGGCCGTGAAAAAATGTTGATGCAAAGCTACTAGCTAATCGGTGGTCTAGCGCCATTCACACTGCGGGTGGACGCTCCGAAAATTGTCTCATCGCTGAAACAGATCAGCGATAACAAATTTTCGGAGAGTCCCCATGAAACGCAATCTGAACCGCCTTTTCGCCCTGACCCTGTTGGCATCCCTGACGCTGGCCAGTACTCAGGTGTTGGCCGATGACAATGGATCCGGTAGCCAGGTATACGTCAAGGAAACCGCCACCGTCAGCGGCCAGACTCTCAATCTGGTGCTGCCCATCCAAAGTGGTGCGCATGATTACTTCAGCGGCTCGGCGAACATCAGTGTCGGCACGACATCGAGTAACGGCACGTCATTTCTGGCCTATTGCATCGATCCGTTTCAATGGTCTTCGTCATCAACCTTGTCGTATAACGTTTCCAGCCTGAGTTCATTGGGCAGCACGCAAGCGGCCGACGTCACCAAGCTTTACTCCCAGTCCTATGCCAGCACCAACGGCAACAGCGTCAATAGCGCCGCCTTCCAACTCGCCCTGTGGGAACTGGCAAAAGACGATGGAGTCCTGACGACTGGCGCTGTACGCACCACGGACTCGACCAATTCGACCGTTGAGGCTGCCGCCAGCAGCATGATCAATAACGCCAAAACCGGCGTGACTGGTTCGACCCAATATTCCTTCAATCTCTACACCAATGGCAATAGCCAGGACTATCTGGTAGCGTCCCTGAGTCCTGTTACCCCGGTTCCCGAGCCTGAAACTTACGCCATGTTGCTGGCCGGACTCGGGTTGATTGGATTCACTGCCCGCAGGCGTCTGCCTTCAAGGTAGTCGCACCTTCTTGCAGTCTTTCCTTGATAAATGATGTTACAAATAAAATGATCCAACCCGATGTCGCCGCCCAAAGCTTGCGCTACAGTTGGCAGAAAGGGGATCTAGCATGACCAAAGTCGCGACAACCACATCAAACAGGCATCGTCGGCACGCCAGAATCAGCACGGAACTGCCAACTTGTGTCAAAGGGATGCAGGGCGTGACCCGTGACATCAGCGCCAGCGGCTTGTATATCGTGCAAAGCAGCGAGCAAAAAATGGGCTCCCATATCGATTTCTGGGTTGACCTTGATACACCTGGCGGCAAGTTGAAATTGTGTTGCGAGGGAGAAGTGGTTCGCGTCGAGGCCATCGAAGGCAGGTTCGGCATCGGTGTCAAGATTCTGAGTCAAGTCATCAAGAGTTACGACTAAGCCTGAATGCCGCGGGACTGCGAGCTACAGAAAACATAGAGTTCCAGGCGATTCGCGACGCCCAATTTTTCGTAAATGGCGGCCAGGTGATTACGCAGCGTATGTTGACTGATAAACAGCTCGTCAGCGATTATTTTGAGCTGTTTGCCGGACGAAGCCACCACCGCTTGCAACACCTTCTCTTCCTTTTTAGTCAGGCTGGCCAATAGTTTTTCTTCCGGTGCCGCGCCCTTCGGTGCATGCGCCTTGGCGACCCCCAACAAAATGCGTGCGGTGGCGTCACGGTTCAACCAAAGCTCGCCTTGGTGAATCTTCTCAATCGCGTTAAACAGCATTTTGGGAAGATCATCTTTTCCCACAACACCGCGCGCGCCCGTGATGATGGCCTGATCATGCAGGGCCAGATCCTTGTTGCCGGTCAAAACAACAATCTTCGCGCGACACTGGGAATGCAACAGGGGGATCAGATACAGGCCGCTATCTTCACCCATGTCAAGCTCGAGGATGATGATGTCGGGTTCGTGCTGGCCGATCTGGGCCAAGGCTTCATCCCGGCTCGTGGCCACACCACACACCACGAAGCGGCTGTCACTCTCGATCAACAATTTCAAGCCGGCAAGAACGATTCTCTGGCCATCAATAAGCAGAACGCGGATTGGATCTATTACTTGCGGTCGCATCGTTTATTGAGCCTGTCAGGTCAGGCGGTCTCAGGCTTGGTCGAAAAGGTTGGATTCAGTCAGTTTAGCCGCCAGGAACTTCAATTCTCACGGGCCAAGCATCTTACCGCGATCTGATTGGCCGTCTTGAGCCCTATGTAGGACCCTGCAAATTGACGTATTTCTCATCCCACGGGCATCGATTCAGGTCGCGTGCTGGCGCATACTACGGAACCTCGAGCAAGCATCAACCCAGGAAAAAGTCATGACCATCTGCCCCATTGCCATCGTCGCCGGATGTAAAAAATGCCCGGCTTTCAAAATCTGCCCGCTCAAATCACTGCTGGGCGATGCGCCCAAGACCGCCGAGACTGAAGCTGCCGTAAAGCCCGCGGCAAAGACCACAACGGCGCGCAAAAAAAGCAAAAAATAAACCGCTGTCGTTCACCGGTTGGGTGGGTTGACGGCAAATGCCGCACAGGCGGGATAATCGGCTCCCATGAATCCACTGCTTTCCCTGCTTCAGCCCTACCCGTTCGAGCGACTGCATCAACTGCTCAACAGCGTCACCCCGAACCCGAACCTGCGCCCTATCAGTTTGGGCATGGGCGAGCCCAAACATCCGACGCCGGCGTTCATTCAGCAGGCGATGATAGATGCCTTGGTGAGCACGCCCAGCGGCCTGGCGACTTACCCGGCGACCGCCGGTGACCTCAAGCTGCGTACTGCTTTTGCCGACTGGCTTAAACATCGTTATGGCCTGGAGCTGGACCCTGCCAGCCAGCTATTACCGGTGAACGGCTCGCGCGAAGCCCTGTTTGCACTGACCCAAACCATTGTCAATCCGGGACTGGCCAACCGCACCACCGAAGCGGCTCCGGTGGTGGTCTGCCCCAATCCGTTCTACCAGATTTACGAAGGCGCGGCACTGCTCGCCGGGGCCGAACCCTACTTTGTGCCAACCGATCCAACGCGAAATTTCGCCCAGGACTGGGACAGCGTACCGCAAGCCGTGTGGTCCCGCACACAGTTGCTGGTGGTCTGTTCGCCCGGCAACCCGACCGGCGCCGTGATCCCGCTCTCCGAGTGGGAGAAACTGTTTGCTTTGAGCGACCGCCATGGCTTTGTGATTGCCTCAGACGAGTGCTACAGCGAAATCTACTTCCGTGACGAGCCGCCGCTGGGCGGCTTGGAGGCAGCAGCCAGGCTGGGCCGCAACGATTTTAAGAACCTGATCTCGCTCACCAGCCTGTCCAAACGCAGTAACGTGCCGGGCATGCGCAGCGGCTTCGTGGCCGGGGATGCCACCATCATCAAGCAATTTTTGCTCTACCGCACCTACCACGGCTGCGCCATGAGCCCCGTGGTGCAGGCCGCCAGCATTGCCGCCTGGCGCGACGAGCAACACGTCATCGAAAACCGGGCGCTGTACCGCAGCAAATTCGCCCAGGTCACGCCACTGCTGGCCGAGGTGCTGGAGGTGGCACTGCCAGATGCCGGCTTTTACCTTTGGGCCAAGGTCGACGGCAGTGACACGGATTTCGCACGGGATCTGTTCGCTCTTTACAATGTCACGGTTTTGCCGGGCTCTTACCTGTCCCGCACCCGTCAGGGTGCGAACCCAGGTGAGCAACGGATCCGCATGGCACTGGTAGCTGAAACGGCTGAATGTATCGAAGCGGCACGGCGCATCGTCCAATTTGTCAAAACCCGAACTTAAACCGCACTGAAAGAAGCTTTTCATGACGCAACAACTGCAAGAAATCATTGACGCCGCGTGGGAAGATCGCGCCAATATATCCGTCAAATCAGCGCCCCCCGAGGTGCTGGCGGCGGTTGAGCAAGTCATAGCCCAACTCAACGCGGGCCAGTTGCGCGTTGCCACGCGTGAAGCGGTCGGTCTCTGGACTACGCACCAGTGGATCAAGAAGGCCGTGCTGCTGAGTTTTCGCCTGACGGACAATACCATCATCAGGGCCGGCGACCTGGGCTTTTACGACAAGGTGCCAACCAAGTTCGCCCACCTGGACGAAGAAGGCATGAAAGCCACCGGTGTGCGCGTGGTGCCGCCTGCGGTGGCGCGGCGCGGCAGCTTCATTGGCAAAGGCGTGATTTTGATGCCCTCTTACGTCAACATTGGCGCTTATGTGGACGAAGGCACCATGGTCGACACCTGGGCCACCGTGGGTTCCTGCGCGCAGATCGGAAAAAATGTTCATTTGAGCGGCGGTGTCGGTATTGGCGGCGTGTTGGAGCCGATGCAGGCCGGCCCCACCATCATCGAAGACAATTGCTTTATCGGTGCCCGCTCCGAAGTCGTTGAAGGCGTGATCGTGGAAGAAAACTCGGTCATTTCGATGGGTGTTTACCTCAGTCAAAGCACCAAGATTTATGACCGCGCCAGCGGCACCGTGAGCTATGGCCGCATCCCGGCCGGCTCGGTGGTGGTATCAGGCAATCTGCCCAGTGCCGACGGCAAATACAGCTTGTATGCGGCGATCATCGTGAAACGGGTGGATGCCCAAACGCGCGCCAAGACCAGCCTCAACGACTTGCTGCGCGATTGACCGCTTTTCTCCCGACCACAGCACGAAAACAGGGACAGCACCATGGCAGAAATCCGCGGCACCGGCACGATGGAGCGAATTCTTCGCCTGATGGGTGAAAAGAAGGCCTCGGACATCTACCTGTCGGCGCACTCGCCGGTACTGATCCGGATCAACGGCCAGTGCGTGCCGATCAATAGCCAGATCCTTCCCCCCGACGGACCGCGCAACCTGCTGGCAGAAATCCTGTCCCCAGAGCACATGCAGGAGCTGGAAGAAAGCGATGAGCTGAACATGGCATGGGGCCTGTCAGGGGTTGGCCGGTTTCGCATCAGCGGCATGCGCCAGCGTGGCACTCTGGCCGCCGTCATCCGTTTCATTTCGATTGACATTCCGCCGCTCGCCACCTTGTCGGTTCCCCTGATCCTGGGTGAATTGGTGATGGAAAAAAGGGGCTTGCTGCTGATGGTGGGTGCCACTGGAACCGGTAAGAGCACCACGCTGGCATCGATGCTCGATTACCGCAATGAGAATGTGGCGGGCCACATCCTGACGATTGAAGATCCGGTCGAATTCCTGTTCAAGAACAAACGCTCGGTGGTGAATCAGCGCGAAGTCGGGATGGATACCAAATCGGCCCAGTTGGCCCTTAAAAACGCCTTGCGCCAGGCTCCGGACGTGATTCAGATCGGCGAAATCCGCGATCGTGAAACCATGTCTGCCGCCATCGCCTACTCCCAGTCAGGGCATTTGTGCCTGGCCACCATGCACGCCAACAACAGCTACCAGGCGCTCAACCGGGTTCTGAGTTTTTACCCGGTGGAGGTCCGTCCCACCATGCTGGGCGATCTGGCCGCGGCCTTGAGAGCCGTTGTGTCGCAGCGACTGTTGCGCAGCACCACCGGGGCGCGCATACCGGCGGTGGAACTGCTGCTGAACACCAAACTGGTGTCCGAGCTGATTGAAAAAGGGGATTTTTCAGGCCTCAAAGAGGCCATGGAAAGCTCCATGACCGAAGGCAGCCAGACTTTCGAGCAGTCCATCGCCAGCCTGATCATGCAGGGTACTGTGGATCGCAAGGAGGGTCTGGCCAATTCCGACTCGCCCACCAATCTGATGTGGCGCTTGCAAAATGACTTCAGTGCCGCCGCCAAACCGGTGGAAGATGCGGAGGACCCGGACGACGAGCCCTCCTTCACCGAAATCACGCTGGATGTGAAGCACTGAGCCGAGAGTGCGACTGTAGTCATGACTGTTTTTGAACTGATAGCAGCGGGAGCCCGTCAGCTCAGCGCGGCAGGGGTGGCGTTTGGCCACGGCACCAGCAACGCTTTTGACGAGGCCGCGTGGCTGGTTTTGTGGCAACTGGGTCTGCCGCTCGATACACCTTTGGATGAGCTCAATGGCGTCTCCAGCCAGATACCCAGCGATCGACAGCAGCAACAGATAGCCGAACTTTTCAGGCAACGAATCGAATCCCGAAAGCCGGCCGCCTACCTGACGCAGGAAGCCTGGTTGCAAGGCCATGCGTTTTATGTCGACCCGCGCGTTATCGTGCCGCGCTCCCTGATCGCCGAACTGCTGGTGAGTGGTGCCATCGACCCCTGGTTGAGCGCCGCCACGCATCGGGTGCTGGACCTGTGCACCGGCAATGGCAGCCTGGCGGTGCTGGCCGCCCTGGCCTATCCGGAGATCAACGTCGACGCCAGCGACATCTCGGTTGACGCGCTGGCGGTGGCTCGCATCAATGTCGACCGCTACCAGTTGCAGCAGCGCATCACCCTGCTGACTTCGAATGGACTGGCCAGCGTCCACGGTCCCTACGACCTGATCCTGTGCAACCCGCCTTACGTCAACGCCAGCAGCATGGCCAGCCTGCCGGCCGAATACCGGGCGGAACCGGCGCTGGCGCTGGACGGCAATGCGGCGGGCGGCAGCGACGGCATGGACTTCATCCGTCAACTGCTGCACGACGCCCCGCCCCACATGACAGAACAGGCCGTGCTGGTGCTGGAGATCGGCCACGAACGCCAGCACTTCGAAGCCGCTTTTCCCCGACTCGAAGCGGTCTGGCTGGAAACCAGCGCCGGTGCCGACCAGGTTCTGCTGCTGACCCGACAAGCACTGCTGGCCCATCACAAACGCCGGACGGACGGCCCTGGCGGGTCCAACCCGCAAACCACCGCGACGCAAGAAGATGACGTCGCTCAACCTCAACCGAACCCTGCCCCTTGATCACTCTTAAAAACGTCACTCTGCGCCGCGGTGCCAAAGTGCTTCTCGACGCCGCCAGCGTCACCCTCAACCCGGGCGAGAAAATCGGCCTGGTGGGGCGCAACGGGGCTGGCAAATCCTCCCTGTTTGCACTGTTCAACGGCAGCCTGCACGAAGACGCCGGCGAGTACTACATCCCGACCCAGTGGCGCATGGGCCAGGTGGCGCAAGACATGCCCGAGACCAGCCAGAACGCAACCGACTTCGTGGTGGAAGGCGACAGCGTGCTGCTGGCAGCGCAACAGGAAGTCGCGGCGGCTGAAGACACCGAAGACTACGACCGCATGGCGCACGCCTATATGGCGCTACAGGATGCCGGTGCCCATGACGCCCCGGCGCGGGCCCAGGCACTGATCCTGGGGCTGGGCTTCAAGACCACCGAACTGAACAATCCGGTCAACAGTTTTTCCGGCGGCTGGCGCATGCGGCTGCAACTGGCCCGCGCCCTGATGTGCCCGTCCGAACTGCTGTTGCTGGACGAACCGACCAACCACCTGGACCTGGACGCGCTGGTATGGCTGGAAGCCTGGCTGAAACGCTATGAAGGCACCTTGATCGTGATCAGCCACGACCGCGAATTCCTCGACGCCGTGACCAACGTGACGCTGCACATCGATGCCGCCAAATTGGTCCGCTATGGCGGCAACTACAGCAAATTCGAGGACATGCGCGCCGAGCAGATGGAACTGCAGCAAAACGCCTTTGCCAAGCAGCAGGACAAAATCGCCCATCTGCAAAAATTCATCGCCCGCTTCAAGGCCAAGGCCAGCAAGGCCAAGCAGGCGCAGAGCCGGGTCAAGGCGCTGGACCGCATGGAGAAGATCGCGCCCTTGTTGTCGGAAGCCGATTTCACCTTCGAATTCAAGGAACCGGCCAATCTGCCCAACCCCATGCTGTCGATGACCGGCGTCAGCTTTGGCTATCCGCCGCCGGAAGGAGCTCCGGCGGGCACGCCGCCCAGCGTGATCGTGAGCAACGTCAGCCGCTCGGTGCTGGCCGGCCAGCGCATCGGCATTCTGGGCGCCAATGGACAAGGCAAATCGACCGTGGTGAAAACCATTGCGCGGGAACTGAAGCCCATCGGCGGGGAAATCACCGAAGGCAAAGGCCTCAACATTGGCTACTTCGCCCAACAGGAACTCGATGTTCTGCGGCCGCTCGATACGCCGCTGGAGCACATGATCCGCCTGGTCAAGGATTTGAGCGCCGCCGGCAAGATCGCCGGCCAGGCCACCCGCGAGCAGGATCTGCGCAGTTTCCTGGGCACTTTCAACTTCGGCGGCGACATGGTCAAGCAGGCCGTCGGCAGCATGAGCGGCGGCGAAAAGGCGCGCCTGGTGCTGTGCATGATTGTCTGGCAACGGCCGAATCTTCTGCTGCTGGACGAGCCGACCAACCACCTGGACCTGGCGACCCGCGAAGCGCTCTCCATGGCGCTCAATGAATTCGAGGGCACCGTCATGTTGGTCAGTCATGACCGGGCCTTGCTGCGCGCCGTTTGCGACGAGTTCTGGATGGTTTCGCGCGGTGGCGTCGCGCCATTCGACGGCGACCTGGACGACTACCAGCGCTACCTGCTGGACGAAGCCAGGCGCCAGCGCGAGGCCATCAAGGAGGCCGCCAGCAGCGCTGCCAAAGCGGAGCGCAAGGCCCTCGCGGCGGCGCCGCTGCAGACCAAAACAAAGAGCGCGCCCAAAGGCTCCCTCCAGCGCCAACTCGATGAAATCGAAGCGCGCATGGCGGTGCTCAATCTGGAGGGCGCAGCGCTGGAAGGACATCTGTCGAATTCACCACCGCTGGCAGAAATTGCCGAACTGGGCAGACGACTGAAAGCCGTCAACGATGAATTGCAGAGCCTGGAAGAACAGTGGTTGACGCTGTCCGAGGCCTTGACGGTTTAACGACCGCAACCGTCCTCAGCCCATGTGCAAGCCGCCATTGACCGAGAAATCGGCACCGGTGGAGTAGCTGCCGTCATCCGACGCCAGCCAGGCAATGATGGAGGCAATTTCGCTCGGCTCACCGAGCCGCTTGACCGGCACGGTGGCGATGATCTTGTCGAGCACGTCCTGCCGGATCGCCTTCACCATGTCGGTACCAATATAGCCCGGGCTGACCGTGTTGACGGTCACGCCCTTGTTGGCCAATTCCTGCGCCAATGCCATGGTGAAACCGTGCATCCCGGCCTTGGCGGCGGAATAATTGGTTTGTCCGGCCTGACCCTTGGCGCCATTCACCGAGGAAATGTTGATGATCCGGCCCCAGCCCTTGTCCACCATGTCGGCGACCACCTGCTTGGTCACATTGAACATCGAGTTCAGATTGGTTTCGATCACCGCATCCCAGTCGTCACGCGTCATCTTGACGAACATGCGGTCCCGCGTAATGCCGGCATTGTTCACCAGCACGTCAATGCTGCCATGCTCCGCCTTGGTCTTGCTGAACGCCGCCACGGTGGAATCCCAGTCCCCCACATTGCCAACCGAAGCATGGAAGGTGAAGCCCAGTGCCGCCTGCTCAGCCAGCCACTTGGCGTGGTCGCGGGTCGGGCCACAACCAGCGATCACGCGGAATCCTTCCCGGTACAGACGCTGGCAAATGGCGGTTCCAATCCCACCCATGCCACCGGTGACGTAGGCTACTTTCTGACTCATTTTCTGGCTCCCGATAGATTGAGGAATCGATGTTTAAGGTGTCACTATAGCGACTAATCTTCTTGCCCGCATCGCGGAAAACACTGACATCAGCGTTTTCCCAGGGCCGCCTTCCAGTCGCGGAATACGTCAATGTCGAAGCCATCCGGATAAAACAGGTAACCCGGCTTATGGCCCTTGGTATCGGTCACACCGTATTGCCAGATAAACTCCTTGGTCTTGCGGTCTATCACCAAGACGCGGTCGCGCAAATCATCGACCACGAAAATGTCGCCGGTGTCAGGCAGTTCGCGGGCAATGCTGCAATGGTCCAGCATCTTCTCACCCTCCTTGACGAAGTACTCCCAGCTAATTTTTCGGGTGGCCGGGTCGAAGATCACGATGCGCCCAGGCTTCCAGAAATCGGCCACGATCACCTGCTTGCCGTCCACCGTCATGAAGGCGTCCGACGGATAGCGGATGTTGGGCGCTTTGACACTCCACAGCACCTTGCCTTCGCGCGTGATGCGCGAGATCCAGGAACCGGAGATTTCGGTCACCAGAATGTCGCCATTCTCGAGTGGCGTGGCGCCATTGGGATGACCCAGCTCATGTGGCGGATTGTGGCGGCATTTGCCGGGTGTGCCCCATTGCGTGGCAACACTGTTGTCCTTGGGGTCGATGATCAAAATACGGCAATTGCGGATATCGGCCGTAATGAACTTGCCGTCAGCCAGCAGGTGCGCGTCGTCCGGATAGTTCAAGAAACCCGGCGCCTTGCCCCGAAAATCAGGGGTGCCATAGGTCCAGGTCAGCAGCTTCTTTTCGTAATCGACGATATGCACGTCGAAGTTGTCTTCCTCGCTCACCGCCAGCAGTTTGCCGTCCGGTGAAAAGTTCACATCTTCGTTACCGCGGTAGATTTTCAAACCGGGCGAAACAAACTCCCAGATGATGCTTTTGTCGGGCGCGATCTGAATCAGCCGGTTGTTGCGCCGGTCGGCAATCAGCACCGGGTACGGCAGCGGCTTGCCCCACGACGGCACCGGGTTTTTCCGACTGCCGGTGACCGGCGGCACGGATGGCAGGGTAACGCCGCTGGAGACGATACCGGCCCCCGTCATTTCTGCATTGACCGTCACCTCGATCCCGGGCGGTTTGGGCTTGCGCGGTCGGGTCACCTCCTGCGCGGACACCGAGCTGGCGGTCGTACTCAGGATCAGCAACAGCGCGGCCAGGACCCTCTGCAGTGACCGGGATTGTTGTGCGTTTTGCTTCATGAATTGTTCCTTGTCTGGTGTGCTGTGTTGCAAATACAAATATCGGATCTTCTGTCTACCGGAGAGCTACCAGCTTTCCTCGACGATGCGGCCCCGCAGCGCTTGCGGGCCTCGAATGTTGTCGGCGAAGCGTGCCCGCCAAAAGGCCAACTGCGGCGCCGACAGGGTCAAGGGCTGCTTCATCACCAGCCAGGTTACACCCTCGGTGCAAGGGGTGGCCGTCAGAGAGCCCTGATAGCGGTAATAGGCGCGGCTGACGGGTAGCAAGCCACTGGCGTCAGCCGTGGCACTGGCGACCGTGTGATCGCCATCCGCATGCGCCGGTAGATGCGGCCACAACGCGGCCAGCGCCGGGTTCTCGGCACCCTGGCGAAACAACACTACCAGCGCCAGCAATTGGCCGGACCTGCTCTTGTGCAGCAAATGCGCCGCCATCGGAAACTCTTCGCCAGCAAGACGGTCACCACCGGGCGTGTGAAAGTGAAACTGTTGCAGCGTGAAAATTTCCTTGCCGATCAGCAGTTGGCTGCCGTTGGCAAAACGCACGCGCGCGGTATGCCCGTCATTGGCAATCTTCAACGCTGCCGGCCGGTAACGGAACTCCAGCGCCGGCAACTTTTGCCTGACCGGCGCCACGATGTCAATGGGCGACTGCCGGCGCCCGGTTTGGCACAGCGCACTCTCGGCGCTGGCCAGTTGCGGCAGCAGCCACAGGACCCAGGCCAGCCAGGCACTGGTTCCGCGCAACAACATGAAGCGACTCAACGCTCTATCGTCAAAGCCACGCCCATGCCGCCGCCGATGCACAGCGAGGCAATGCCTCTCCTGGCATCGCGGCGCTGCATCTCATGCAGCAACGTGACCAGGATGCGGCAGCCGGAGGCGCCGATCGGGTGACCGATGGCAATGGCGCCGCCGTTGACGTTCACTTTGGACGTATCCCAGCCCATTTGCTGATTCACCGCGCAAGCCTGCGCCGCGAACGCTTCGTTGATTTCCAGCAGGTCCAGATCAGCCGCTTTCCAGCCGGCCCGTGCCAGTGCCTTCTGCGATGCCGGCACCGGGCCCATGCCCATCAGCGCCGGATCCAGCCCGCTGGTGGCGAAGCTGGCAATGCGGCCCATCGGCTTGAGCCCCAGGGCAGCCGCCTTGCTGGCGCTCATCACCATCACGGCCGCCGCGCCGTCATTCAGGCCTGAGGCATTGCCGGCGGTCACGCCACCGGCTTTGTCGAAGGCCGGGCGCAGGCCCGCCAGGGCTTCGGCATTGGTCTTGCGGTTAAGGTATTCGTCAGCGGCAAACAGAATCGGATCGCCCTTCTTCTGCGCCAGGCTGAGGGTGACGATTTCGTCCTTGAACTTGCCGGCGTCCTGGGCGGCGGCGGCTTTTTGCTGGCTGGCCAGGGCCAAGGCATCCTGCATGGCACGGCTGATGCCGTATTGCCTGGCCACGTTCTCGGCAGTGACGCCCATATGGTACTGGTTGTAGACATCCCACAAGCCGTCCACGATCATCGAGTCGACCATCTTCCAGTCACCCATGCGCTGGCCGTCGCGCGAGCCCAGCAGGACATGGGGCGAGGCACTCATATTCTCCTGGCCACCGGCAATCACGATCTCGCTGTCGCCATAAGCCACCGCCTGCGCCGCCAGCATCACGGCTTTCAAGCCGGAGCCGCAGACGGCGTTGATGGTCAGGGCCGGTGTTTCCTTCGGCAGCCCGCTCTTCATCAGCGCCTGGCGCGCCGGATTCTGTCCGACGCCAGCCGCCAGCACCTGGCCCATGATGACTTCACCGATCTGGTCGGCGCCCAGCCCGGTGCGTGCCAGCAAATCCTTGATGACCGCGGCGCCGAGCTCGGGAGCCGAGGTTTTGGCGAGGCTGCCGCCGAACTTGCCGACAGCGGTGCGGGCGGCTGAAACGATAACGATGTCTTGCATTTCTTTCTCCTGATAAAAAAACTTATAGCCAACTTGCCGGAAAGGCCGTAGTTACATGAACTGAATAAGCTCTGTCCCCAACCAATGCGTTCCAAAATTCAGAACACCCCTCTAGCTAAGCCTGCTTGATGCATCTTGCTTTCGCAAGTCAAGAACTGAGGCCCAGACGTGTGTGGGTCGAGGGCGCCGCAGTGGGTAGCTCCGCGAATGTCCCCCGGCCCATGGCCTCCGCCTTATTTGGCAAAACCCCAAGTCCACGCTACGCCACCCACTACAGCGCCCTCGGCGGCGAGCGTCGGTGGTTTGCGTTGGTCGCACACCAACCCTGCTTGAAAGATCAGGTTGGTGGGGCGCTCAGCGCAGCGGCATGAAGGAGGAGGCCGAAGGCCGGGGGACAGCCGCGGAGCTGAGTGCCCCACCGGCCTGATCCACCCGCCATGCTGAACGGGGTTTGACATGTCATAAAGATCCATTATTAGGCCTTTGCCTTCACGTAACGACCGGGGGCCGCTTCGATCGCCTTGTATTTGCCTTTGCCGTAGGCTTTGGGGGCGGGAATCTGCTTGCCGGCCTGGGCTTGGAGCCATCGCGACCAGTCGGTCCACCAACTGCCCGGGTACTCGGTGGCCCCAGCCAGCCATTCGGCATTGGTCTTGGGAAACTTGCCGTCTTCACGTCGCCAGTGGCTGCGTTTTTTGCTGGCCGGCGGGTTGATCACACCGGCGATGTGACCGGAAGCACCCATGACAAAACGTTTTTTGCCGGGCAGCACCTGGGTAGAGGCATAGGCGCCGCCAATCGGCACAATGTGATCCTCGCGCGAGCCATAGATGTAGACCTGCAGGGTCAGCTTGCGCAAATCGATCTTTTCACCGCACACCAATGCCTGGCCGGGCTTGACCAGTTTGTTTTCAAGGTAAGTATTGCGCAGGTACCAGGCGTAGAAAGGGCCTGGCAGGTTGGTCGAATCGCTGTTCCAGTAGAGCAGGTCGAACGGCGGCGGTGTTTCGCCCTTGAGGTAGTTGCCAACCACGTAGTTCCACACCAGGTCATTGGGCCGCAAAAAGCTGAAGGTACTGGAAAGATCCTTGCCCTTCATCAAACCGCCCTGACCCATTTCCTGTTCCCGGTATTTGACGAAGGACTCATCGATGAAGACGTCCAGAATCCCGGTATCGGTGAAATCAAGCAAGGAGGTCAGAAAGGTGGCGCTGGCCACCGGCTTTTGGCCGCGCGCCGCTAGCACCGCCAGCGCACAGCCCAAAATGGTGCCGCCGACGCAAAACCCCAAGGCGTTGATGGTCTTGGCCCCGCTGATTTCCTGCGCGACCTCGATCGCCTTGATGGCAGCGTCTTCGACATAGTCGTCCCAGGTCTTGTGCGCCAGCGAGGCGTCGGGGTTGCGCCAGCTGATGACGAACGTACGGTGCCCTTGTGCCACGGCATAGCGAATCAGGGAGTTTTCCGGCTGCAGGTCCAGGATGTAGAACTTGTTGATGCAGGGCGGCATCAGCAGCAAAGGCTTTTCATAGACCTTGGCTGTCAGCGGCTTGTATTCAAGCAGCTGGAACAGCTCGTTCTCGAACACCACGGCGCCCTCCGTGGTGGCGACGTTCTTGCCGACTTCAAACACGCTTTCGTCGGTCATCGACACATGTCCCTGGCGCAGATCGTGAATCAGATTGGTCATGCCCTTGGCGATGCTCTCGCCCTGGGTCTCGATCGCCTTCTTTTGCGCCTCGGCGTTGAAGGCCAGAAAGTTGCTGGGCGCGGCGGCGGCCGTCAATTGTTCCACCGTGAAACGAATCCGCGCCCGTGTTTTGGCATCGGCCTGCACCGCATCGGCTAAGGCCGTCAGGGTGCGGCTGTTGAGCAAGTAGGCGGCAGCCGAAAAGGCGGCCACTGGATTGGCGCTCCAGGCCGGCCCGGCAAAGCGTTTGTCGCTGGACTGTGCCGTGGCCTGTGTCCACAGACCGGCGGCGTCCCGCAGGTATTGCTGCTGCAACAGTTGCAGCTTCTCGGGCGCAAAACCGATCTGGGGAGATGCTGTGGCGGGTGCCACCCCGGCCACGCCCAGGCCACCCAAATCCAGGTTCTGGAAAGACTGAAATACCTTGTTCCAGCCCTCGCTCAATACCTGTTGAAATTGTTGCGCCGATTGGGCCCAAAATTCAGGGGAGTCCTGTGTCATGCCATGTCCTGTCTAGTGCTGCACGAGAGTGTAAACCCGAGTATCTCAGGTCCGGCGATGCGGTGCCCCATTGCGGCCCCGCGCGAGCCGGCCCGGATGACCCGATTGGCCGGCCAACAGGTTTTGCCGCCTGGACTTCAGCCCAGCCAGATGCAGGCTGCCATGCGACCGCCGACGTGATCGCGCCGGTGCGAAAAGAAGCGTTCCGGATGGCTGACCGTGCACCAGTCGCGACCGCCATCATTGCCATATATTTCCCGCACGCCCAAGGCCCTCAAGCGCAAGCGGGCCAAGCCGGCCAGATCGGCCAGCCATTTAGCTCCGCCTTTTGGCTTGAACAAGGCCTTTGCCGCGGGATCGTTTTCGACAAAGGCATGGCGCACGTCGTCACCCACTTCAAACGCCTGTGGGCCTATGCAGGGACCCAGCCAGGCCATGATTTCAGGCGCTTTGGGGGAACTCTCAGCAGACCCCGGTGCACCGAAACAGGCCACCACCGACTCCAGAATGCCAACCCCGCTCGACCCCGCCAAACCGCGCCAACCGGCGTGTGCAGCCGCCACCCGGCTACCCTGAAAATTGGTCAGCAAGACCGGCAGACAATCGGCCACCATGATGGTGCAGGCAACGCCCCGCTGTTCGGTAATGCAGCCGTCCGCTGGCGTGCCGTGCGCGGTCTTGTCGGATATCGAGGCGACATGAACCCCGTGGGGCTGCGATAAAAAAACCGGTTGCGCGCCAATTGCCTGCGCCAGAATGGCGCGGTTGGCAGCGACCGCCGACGCACGATCGCCGACATGCTGTCCCAGATTCAGCGAGTCGTAGGGTGCCACCGAGCTGCCACCGGCGCGCGTGGTGCACACCGCATGCACCCGCGCCGGGACCGGCCATTGGGGTAGCAGCCATTCGGGGTTCAGCTTTAGCCCGGCGCACTGTTGGCTCATACTCATGGGGCCTAGGATAAACCGAAAGTCGTCCGATTCGGGCGCTGGCGCCATTCCCTGCGACACTTCAATCCCGCAAGCCCGCCCACCAGGATTTCACCGAGCGCTTGAGTTGCTGCCCGCCACGCCAGACGGCGGAGTTGTGCACCTGGTCCAGAACACCGTCTTTCCATTTCTTCCAGCGCGGGTACCACCAGGCGAACCAGCGCAATTGCAGCAGCGCCGGCTGCGTCAACTGGAACAGGCGCGCCAGCACCGCGGTACCACCGATCTTGGCACCCAGCAACAAGACCAGTCCCAGCGTGGTCTGGCCTTTGCCAAACAGGTACAGCGCCAGCAGTTTCACTGGCAGCAGGGCCAGCATGGGAACACCAAAAACCAGCAGCGCGCCAATGGGTGTGAGGCGCGCTATTTTTCGTTCCAGTGCAGCCCACAGGGGCAGTCTGGCGAGTCGGCCAAAAGCGGCGGCCAGCGGCTCCCAGCCCCATTCCTCAAACAGCAGGATGGCGGCGATCAGCGGAAAGAGCAGCGCCCGGAGAATCTTCCTGACGATCTTCATCCCTCCCCCCGGCGCCGGGCCGTCCCTCCAGGGAAAAGCCTGGGGGCCACGTCAGGCAGCGCGCGCATGCACCTTGTCGTAGGCCAGCAGCAACTTGCGGTGCATTTCGCAGCCTTCCAGCAACAGCCCCGGTGCGGGCAGCCCCATGAAGCGATCCGTTTGCATGATCAGCGCATGCGCCTGCGCCACCGCGCCGGCGCCGTACAGCTGGCGCAAGGCATCCAGGTAGGGGCCGCTGTCGCCCATGTCGGCCAGGTTGATCAGGCACTCGATGCAGGCGTAAACCGCGCGCCGCTGCGGGTTGAGCTGATCGAAATGCCGGATCCAGTGGCAGCCCTCCAGCGTGGACGCCTCATCGCCAATGGCCAGTGCCAGCAGGGTCTTGAGTTCACCGATGCGCAGGTCGCTCCAAAATGATCCCGGATCGGCCGCCAACCCAATCACCGCCGCCACCGGGCGCTGATCGGCCAGCGCCGATTCATTCAGGGTGGCCAGCAGATCGGCGCATTCCTCGTCGTCCAGGTCGGTCAGGTTCAGGATCGCTTCGCGGATGGCGTTGCCGACGCTGTTGTTCTCGAACTCCAGATCGTCCACCGGGTAGATTTCCGACATGCCCGGCACCAGAACGCGGCAGGCGTAGACCCCCAGGTGGGTGAAGTCGGCGATGTAGATGTCGCGCCCGTCACGGTGGATGCGATCGATGGCCCAGTCATAGTCCTCGGCTGTGCTGTTGCTGAAGTTCCAGTCGCAAAACTCGTAGTCCGGCAGATCACCCAGAAACTTCCAGTGGATGACGCCGCTGGAGTCGACAAAATGGATTTCAAGGTTGGTGGAGCTGGCCACCTCTTCCAGATCGAAGCCCGGCACCGGAAAGCCGGCCAGGGCGTCCAGCGCGCGGCCTTGCAGCAATTCCGTCAAGGCGCGCTCCAGCGCAATCTCGAAGCGCGGATGGGCACCAAAGCTGGCAAAGCAACCCTGGTCCTGCGGGTGCAGCAAAGTCACGTTCATCACCGGGTACTGACCGCCCAGCGACGCATCCTTGACCAGAATGCCAAAACCGGCCGCGCGCAAGGCATCGATACCGGCAGCGATGCGCGGATAGCGCCCAATCACCGCTTCCGGTACGTCCGGCAGGCAAATGCCTTCGCTGATGATGCGAAATTTGATGTGCCGCTCGAAGATCTCCGACAAGGCCTGGGTGCGCGCTTCGAACTTGGTGTTGCCGGCCGACATGCCGTTGCTCACGTACAGATTGCCGATGATGTTGACCGGAAACCAGGTCACAGCCCCATCGCGCTGGCGCACATAGGGGATGGCGCAGATGCCGCGTTCCACGTTGCCGGAGTTGAACTCGACCAGATTGCTGGCGTCAACGCCACCTTGTGGGTTGTAAAACTTGTGCAGTGGGGCGTTCAGCAATTCGTCTGGCCAGTTGCCGTCCGCGCCGATTTCGAACCAGCGCTCCTGCGGGTAGTGCACGTGGTGGCGATCCGACACCACGGGACCCAGGTAATAGTGGGTCCAGAAATAGTTGGTCGAGAGACGCTCAAAAAACTCGCCCAAGGCGCTGGCCAGGCAAGCCAGCCGGGTCGCGCCCTTGCCGTTGGTAAACAAGAGAGGGCAATCGCGGTCCCGGATATGCACCGACCAGATGCCCTCCACCGGATTGAGCCAGCTGCGCTCCTCGATGTGAAAGCCCAGCGCCTGTAGCCGGGCCTGCAAGGTATTGATGGTGGATTCGAGCGAGGCGTCTTTGCCGGGGATAAAGTTTTCAGTGTGCATGGGTGCCAGCATACCGCACCACGACGGCCGATGGCAGTGACGCTAAACTTGCCCCACCCGCCATTCGCAACCGCCCCACCGGAGACTTTCATCATGATCCTCGAACTCGCCGACATCCGTATTCCCCCTGGACAGAACGCCGCTTTTGAAGAAGCCATCGCGCGCGGCTTGAAAACCGTCATTCACCAGGTCAAAGGCTTCCAGGGCTACAAGGTCAACCGCGGCATTGAAAATGCCGAGCGCTACGTGCTCCAGATTTTCTGGGATACGCTGGAGGACCACACGGTAGGTTTTCGCCAGTCGCCGGCGTTTGCCCAGTGGCGCGCCATCGTCGGCCCGTTTTTTGCCGCACCACCGGTTGTTGAGCATTTCGAACTCGTTACCAAATCAGCCTGAAGAAAGAAGAACTCCCATGAGCTACGTTTTCACTCCCGCCGCCACCGTGTCGGTCCCGGTGCTGGGCACCCCCGCGCGCTTTCCGGTACACCGTATCTACTGCGTTGGACGCAACTATGAGGACCACGCCAAGGAGATGGGTTTCAGCGGCCGCGAGCCGCCCTTCTTTTTCATGAAACCGGCCGACGCGCTGGTGGTGGTCAACGCCGGCGAGACCGGCAGCATGCCCTACCCCAGCCTGACCAAGAACCTGCACCACGAAATCGAACTGGTGGTGGCGATCGGCAAGGGCGGCAAGGATATCAAGGCGGCCGACGCCCAGCAGCACATCTTCGGCTACGCCGTGGGTCTGGACATGACACGCCGCGACCTGCAAAACGAGATGAAGAAACAGGGTCGCCCCTGGTGCATCGGCAAGGGCTTCGACAAAGCGGCGCCGATAGGCCCGATCACGCCGGTGGCAGCCGCCGGCGACATCGGCAAGGCCGAAATTTACCTGCAGGTGAACGGCCAGGAGCGCCAGCGCAGCAATGTCTCGAAACTGATCTGGAACATCGCCGAAACCATAGAACACCTGTCAGCAGCTTGGGAATTGCAGCCCGGCGACCTGATCTACACCGGCACGCCCGAGGGCGTCGCCGCAGTGGTGGCCGGTGACACCATGCTGGGCGGTGTGAGCGGGCTCGAATCCATCACGGTCAGCGTCAAATAGAGCCGCATTACACTGCCTTCATGCTGCGCAAGCCGATCAAACACTGCAAAGACTGCGGCGCTGCCGCGGTCTACCGCATCCCGGACGATGGCGACACCAAGGAGCGCGCGGTCTGCCCGGTCTGCCACAGCGTTCATTATGAAAACCCGCTGATCGTGGTCGGGACCGTGCCGTACTGGGAAAACAAGGTCTTGCTGTGCAAACGCAACATCGAGCCGCGCTGGGGCAAGTGGACGCTGCCGGCCGGCTTCATGGAACTCGACGAAACGGTAGCCGAAGGGGCGGCGCGCGAAACACTGGAAGAGTCCGGCGCGCAGTTCGAACTGGAAGGTTTTTTCTCCCTGCTCAACGTCGCCCGCGTCGGCCAGGTCCACATGTTCTACCGGGCCCGTCTGCTGAGCGACAGCTTCAATCCCGGGTTCGAGACGATAGAAGCGCGGCTCTTTGACGAAGCAGAAATTCCCTGGGATCAAATTGCCTTCAGAACCGTCAAGGAAACGCTGGAACGCTACTTCCGTGACCGCGCTGCCGGCCAGTTCAACTTTCATGCCGTCGACATCGTTTGACCGGGCGCCCGACCCATTGTTTCGCGTCCAACTGTGGCTCTACCGCATTGGCGGCTATCTGCTGATCAACTTCGTCGATGACCCGGTCTGGTTGGCGCTGATGTTTTGCTAGGGCCTGTTCACCCTGTTTTTACGAGATGCGTTGTGAGTCAAAAAAGCCATGCGCAAAGCGCAAAACGCCGCCGGGGTTGGCCCCCGGCAAGGCTTTGCAATGCCGCGCATGGTTTTTTTGGCCACAACCCGCAGGGAACGGGATGAAAAAAGTGCCACTCGGCGTTGCGCTCCTAGGCAAGGCCTCGGCCTTGCCCTTGTCACGCGCCTTGATTGGCGCATTTTTCATCGCGTTCGCACTCGCAAAAATAGGGTGAACAGGCCCCCGCCCCATGCTGCCCTGTTACCTTGTGCTCGACCTTGAAACCACCGGCGGCAGCCCGGTGCACGACCGCATCACCGAAATTGCCGCGGTTCGCATCGAGGGCGGGCGGGAAGTGGCGCGCTGGAGCACGCTGGTCAACCCCGGCACCCCGATTTCCTCCTTCATCCAGAACCTGACCGGCATCAGCAACCAGATGGTGCGCACAGCGCCGGCTTTTGAAGAGGTCGCCCCGCGCTTGCTGGAACTGCTGGACGGTGCCGTGCTGGTGGCCCACAACGCGCGCTTCGACCACGGCTTTTTGCTGAACGAATTCGCTCGTCTGGAGATTGCCCTGCACGTCAAGACACTCTGCACAGTGCGCTTGTCGCGCCAGCTTTACCCGCAGCATCGCAGCCATGGCCTGGATGCCCTCATGCAACGCCACGGCTTGCAAAGCAACCAGCGGCATCGCGCCATGGGCGATGCCGACGTGCTGCTGGCCTGGCTCGAACTGGCCGCAGGAGAACTGGGCGCGGAAAAAATCAGCCGCCACGCGCAGACGCTTCTGCAAGGCAGCGCCGCCCTGCCACCGCAACTGGAAACTGCGGTCGCCGACATTCCCGAGTCGGCCGGTGTCTACCTTTTTTATGGCGAGAATCCCCTGCCCTTGTACATTGGCAAAAGCGTCAAAATGCGCAGCCGGGTGATGTCGCATTTTCAGGCCTCCGGCCGCGAAACGCGTGAAATGCGGATGGCGCAGGAAATCCGGCGCGTTGAGTGGATAGAGACCGCCGGCGAGCTCGGCGCCCTGCTGCTGGAAGCGCGCTTGGTGAAACAGAAACAGCCGCTGCACAACCGCCAGTTGCGCCGCGAACGCAGCCTGTGTGCCTGGCGGCTGGCGGCCGACCCGTCGCAGCGGCCACTGCTGAGTCTGGTCCGCGGTGAAGATCTGCAACCCCGGGAATTCGGCCAGCTGTACGGTGTTTACCGCTCCAAAAGCCAGGCCCTGGCGAGCCTGCGCGAGCTGGCCGAAACGCATTCGCTGTGTCCGCAGGCATTGGGCCTGGAATCCGGCGATAGCCGCTGCTTCGCGCACCAGATTGGCCGCTGCAAAGGCGTCTGCTGCGGACAGGAAAAGCCGGAACTGCACTACCTGCGGCTGCAACTGGCGCTGGATCAGCAAAAGCTACGGCTTTGGCCCTACGCCGGCATGATAGGACTGCGAGAACACAATCCGCAGACCGGCCGCACCGACCTTCACCTGTTCGACCAGTGGTGCCACCTGGCCACCGTGCACGACGAGGCAGAGCTGGAACAAGCGCTGACCAGCAGTGGCACACTGGCGTTTGATCTGGACACCTACCGCTTGCTGGTCAAACGTCTGCTGCTGCCCGCTAAGATGGGGCCCGAGCTGATCCCCTTTGCGCACCATGCCTGAGAACTCCATCGCCGTCCTTGCTTTACCGGAGGACCCACGCCACAGAATTGGCGACGCGATCCTGCGCCTGGTGTTGTCGGTACCGGGGTCGAATGAAAATGAGGCACTACAACCCGAGGTGCGAGCGCGGGCAGTTGGCCGCACCGCTGCCCGACAAGCCAGCCTGATGGCCGGATCACTGGCCTTGCCACCGGGCTTTCTGGGTTGGCTGACGATCCTGCCGGAACTGCTGGCGGTGTGGCGGCTGCAAGCGCAAATGGTGTCTGACATTGCCGCGGTTTACGGCAAGACCGCCGCGCTGGGGCGTGAGCAAATGCTTTATTGTCTGTTCAAGCACGTCTCGGCCCAACTTTTCCGCGATGTCGTGGTGCAGGTCGGCGAGCGCTTTGTGGTGCAGCGTGCCTCCCTTGCCTTCATTCAATACACGGCGCGGACTCTGGGCGTCAAAGTGACGCAGAATGTCGTTGGCAAAAGTGTTTCCCGCCTGCTGCCCCTGCTTGGCGCAGTGGGCGTTGGCGCCTATGCCTACTTTGATACGACGCAGGTGGCGAAGACGGCGATCAAGCTGTTCTCAAGCGAGATCGTCCTTGATCCCCAAGCCAGGTGAGGTGGCGGTGGGGCGGATGGTGGGCGCGATATTAGATGAAAGTTCCGAAATTTACGACACCGTTCCAGCCAAGCCTGGCTGATGCAGATTGCTTTCGCAAGTCAAGAGGCGCGTGCGGGCCGAGGGTGCCGGCGGTGGTTTGCGCGGGCCGAGCAGCCACCAGGGATCAGGCTGGTGGGGCGCTCAGCGCAGCGGCATAAAGGAGCAATCCGAAGCCACTGTTTGCGCTAGGTCATAAGCCACACCGTCGTCCGCTGATCTAATTCGCCAATTGTTTCATTTGAGGCGGCATGGACTGGGCACTGGTAATGAAGCGCTACTCTCGCCAGACTCGGCGCCGATTGTCAACTCCGACCGAGAGAATGAAAAGTAGCGCCACAAGACTGGGCCTCAAAAAAGTGATACGGCAGGCACTTTGCCATGCATAAGGCGTTTTCAAGTCTCCGGGCGCGTGTCCTGCTGTTGATCGCCATTCCGTTTGTCGTACTGTTCAGTACGTCGGTCTACCATATGCTTGGCATGCGCGAGGACCAGCTGATGAATGCCAGGACGCGTGTGCTTGATACGGCACGCGTGATGGCGGTAGAACAGCAGCGCCTGATCGAGCGTATCCATGAAATTCTGTCGTCGATAGCGCGGCTGCCCAAGGTCGGTCGCGGACTCCCGTGGGACGAGTGCAATGGCGCGTTTGCGGCGCGGCGTCAGCTTGAGCCGAATCTGAATAATATTGTTCTGGCGCTCGCCAATGGCGACGTGATATGCAGTGCCACACCCAGTTCCGGGAGCACCAACCTCGCAGACCGCGACCATTTCAAGGCCGCCATCGAGACCCGCGAATTCGCTGTCGGCGGCTACCTGGTTGGCCGCGACACGCACAGGCCGGAAATCGGCTTTGCCCTGCCCCTGCTGGATGAGGCTGGCGTCCCCCGCGCAGTCATTGCCGCCACGCTCAATCTTGCCTGGTTGGAGCAGGAACTGGCTCAGGCCAAGCTTCCCGAGGGCTCGCGAGTGACGGTGGTGGATGGCGCCGGGATTGTCCTGGCACGCTATCCCGACGCTGAGCAGTGGATGGGCCAGAGTACCACTGACTTGCCACTGTGGCGCAGCATCCGTGCCAAGGGCGCGGAAGGCACCGAGGAAGACATCGGTCTGGACGGGTTGCGACGGGTTGTCGGTTTTGTACCCTTGCACCGAACCGCTTCCGGCCAGGCGTATTTGTTGGTTTCCACCCCCAAAGATGTCGTCGTCGGACCCGCGGAGCGGGCTTTTGTCACCAGCCTGCTGATCGCACTGGCATTGCTTGTTCTGACGTTTTTGGCCGTTTGGCTGGGCACTGAGTCGCTGTTCGTGCGGCGCCTTGCGGCGCTGACGCGGGCTTCAAAAGAACTCGGCAAAGGCAATCTGACGGCCCGCGTTGCGCTCAATGCCGACGACGAGATTGGGCAGATGGCGCAATCTTTCGATCGAATGGCAGACACGCTGCAGACCAAGGAGGCACAACTGGCGCGCACCGTGCGTGCATTACGCGTACTGTCGGCCGGCAATCACGCCATGCTGCATGCCCGGCGCGGAGAACAGCAGTTGATCGAGGAAATGTGCCAGGCCATCGGCGAGGCCGGCGGCTACGGCCTGGCCTGGGTCGGCTATGCCGAAAACGACCCGCAAAAGAGCATCCGCCCGGTCGCCCATTGGGGCAGCGTGGCCGACGGCTATTTTGAGAACATCAAGCTCACCTGGAGCGAGGCCGAGAGCGGACAAGCGCCAGCCGGCCGCGCCATTCGCAGCGGCCAACCGGCGGTGGTACACAACATTGAAAAGGAAACCGGGCCGCAGCCCTGGCAGGATCTCACGCTGCACTCCGGTTGCAGAGCGTGCCTGGCCCTGCCCTTGCGCCTGGATCAGCAGGTCATTGGCGTGCTCAACATCTGTACCCAGGAGCCCGATGCCTTTAGCGATGAAGAGGTTGAATTGCTGAGCGAAGCCGCGGCCGATCTCTCGTTCGGGATTGCCAACCAGCGTGCCGAGCTTGAACAGGCTCGCATGAAACGCACCTTGAAGACGGCCGAAGAACGGTTTAAAGCTGCCATCGAGGCCAGCCTGGACGCCCTGTTCATCCTCAAGAGTGTGCGGGACGACGACGGACGCATTGTTGATTTCGAATTCACCGACATCAATGCGCATGCCGAGGTGATGCTGGCCACGGCGCGGGAAAAAGTCGTCGGCAAACAGCTTTGCCAACTGCTCCCTGTCATGCGCAGCAACGGCTTTTTCGACAAATGCGCCGACGTCACGACCAGCGGGATGGCGCTGGATGAAGAGTTCCCGATGGATACGCCCGAGATTGAGGCCAAATGGCTGCGCCATCAAGTGGTGCGGGTCGACGACGGCTGCGCTGTCTTCGCGCGCGACATCACCCGTGCCAAGGAGTCTGGAGCGCGCCTGAGGGAGAGCGAGGAGAGACTGCGTCTGGCCACCCAGGCCGCTCACATGGGGGCCTGGACCTGGGACACGAAAAACGAGAGATTTTCCTGGTCGGAGGGAATCGGCCCGGTCTTCGGCCTGCCTGCGGGGGAAGGTTTTTCCAGCACCGAGGCGCTGATCGAAGCGATACACCCGACCGACCGCGAGACCGTGGCACGCGCCGTCTCGGAAGGACGCAAGCGGGGCGTCCCGTTCCATGGCGAATTCAGGACCACCTGGCCGGATGGGACGGTGCATTGGGTGCAAGGTCAAAGCGAGTTCATTCGCGACGGGATTGGGGGTTCGGTGCGCGGGGTCGGCATTGCGATGGACATCACCGAGCGCAAGCAACGCGAATTGACGATAAGCCAGACCAGCCGCGCCTTGCGCACGCTCAGCGCCTGCAACGAGGCGCTGACGCATGCGGTAACTGAAATGGAGCTCCTCAACGCCATCTGCGAACTGGCCGTGGAGTCGGGCGGCTACTGCATGGCCAGCGTCCGCTACGCCCAGCGGGACGCCGCGAAAACAGTGCGTGTCGTGGCCCACCATGGCAGCGAAGAAGGTTATCTGGAATCGACCAACATCACCTGGGCCGATACCGAACAAGGCCGCGGGCCTACTGGCACGGCAATCCGGACCGGCACGACACAGGTGAACCAGAACATGCTGACCAATCCCCACATGGCCCCGTGGCGGGAAGAGGCGCTGGCACACGGCTTTCAGTCCAGCATTGCGATGCCGCTGAAGGAGCCCTCCGGCACTCTTGGCGCTCTTACGCTTTACGCGCGCGAGTGCGACGCTTTCGACGAAGACGAAGTACAGCTATTGGAAAAACTCGCGGATGACCTCGCCTTCGGCATCACGACGCTGCGCACCCGGATTGAACGCGACCGCATGGCTTACACCCACCAGCACCACGAGGAGATACTGCGAAAAAGCCTGGAAGAATCGATCCAGGCCATCGCCGACACCCTGGAAATGCGTGACCCCTATACCGCCGGCCATCAGAAGCGCACGGCCCGACTGGCCGTGGCCATCGCCAGTGAGCTGGGCCTGCCAAAGGACGAGGTTCACGGCATTCACCTGGCCGCGAGTATTCACGACCTGGGGAAAATACAGGTGCCCGCGGAAATTCTCTCAAAGCCCAGCAGGTTAAGCGACATCGAATACATGCTCATCAAGACCCACGCGAAGGCCGGCTACGACATCCTGAAGGGAATCGAGTTTCCGTGGCCGATCGCCAATATTGTGTTACAGCACCACGAAAAGCTCGACGGCTCGGGCTACCCACAGGGACTCAAAGGCCAGCAAATCCTGCTGGGCGCGTGCATCATTGCGGTTGCCGATGTGATGGAAGCGATGGCTTCGCACCGACCCTATCGCCCCTCGCTGGGAACAGAGGTCGCCCTGCAGGAGATTGAAAGAGGACGTGGCACCGTCTATGACCCGGCAGTTGTCGATGCCTGCCGGAACCTTTTTCGGGAACAGCGATTTGCCTTTCAGACTGACAGCTAAGGGCGCGTTCAGCAGTCCTGTTCAGTGCTCTGACGGCTTGCTTTCCCTGGGCTCCACGTCGATCACGTTGGCGTCGTCGCGCTGGCGCGCCGGGGCCCGCCCCGCTGGGCGATAAAAACGCTGCCATAGCGCTTGCCGGTCGACCCGAAAAGTCCAAGGGCTGACCGGTCTACCGGTCACGCGAGCCCACAGCGCGCCGAGCAGCCAGAGCGCCGCCAACAGCAGCGCCGCCAGCAGCAGGCTGGCCAGAAAAACCAGACCCGCCAGCAGCAGCGCGGTCCGCACCAGCAGGCTGGAAATCGTCTTCATCAGTTGCTTCACCATTGAACTCCTTGCTCCGCAGCGCAATTGTGGGCGGCGGCGAAAATTGCAAGCACCGCTACAGCGTCAGCGCCACGCCAGCGACCCGGCGCCACAGCGGGTACGGTGGCAGGCCTTGCAGCATGCGCCGTCCGAACGCCGTCCGCAACAAGCGCCGGTCGTAGCAAATGACGTTGGCCTGGTCGTTCTCGGTGCGAATCGCGCGCCCGCTCCATTGCAGCAACTTGATGCCGGTGGCCGGCACCACCAGTTCCGAAAACGGATCGCGCCCCAGGCTCATGAGCCATTCCGCGCGCGCCTCTGCCACCGGATCGGACGGCGGGCTGAACGGCAGCTTGGCAATCAACACCGTTTCGCACAATTGGCCCGGCAAATCCAGTCCCTCGCCAAACGACTGCAAACCGAAAATGGCCGAGGCCAGGCCCGCCTCGACACGCGCTTGATGGGTGGCCAGCAGCCGGGCGCGCGCCATCTGCCCCTGCACCAATACCCTTTCCTGCAACGCCCCGCTCAGCGCATCCAGCGCCACCTTCATCTGCGCCCGTGACGTGAACAGGACCAGCGCCCCGTGCGCCAGCTGGCTCAGGTCGGACAGCAACTCGGCCACCATTTCGCGGGTGTAGGCGGCGACGTTCTTCGGGTCGGCCTCGGTCTCCACCACCGTCAGCCGGCCCTGGCGGCGGTAGTCGAACGGGCTTTCGACTTCCAGTGTCGACACAGCCGGATTGCCAGACAGGCCGCTCTCCTGCAGAAAAAAATCGAAACTGCCGCAACTGGTCAGCGTCGCCGACGTAATCACCGCCCCACGCACCCGGCTCCACAGCGTTTGACGCAGCAAGTCACCGGGCTCGATGGCGCAGGCGTGTGCCGACACATAGAGCAGGCCCGAAGCGCTATCGGACTGGAGCCACTTGGCCAGCGGTTGCACGCCCTGTTCCAGCAACAAGCTGCTGGTCTGCAGCGCGCTGGCCAGCTTGGGCGCCAGTTGCCCCAGTCTGGCGTACAGCAGTGAACAGGGGACGGCCTGCGAGGGGTCTTCCTTGATTCGCTTTTTCAACTCGACACCCAGCGCTTCCAGCACTTTCGACAGGCCCGCCGCATGGCCCTGGATCAGGCCCATCGGCGCTTGCAGGAAATCCGGCAACAAGCCATTCTTGAAACGGTAGACACCGTCATAGCCGGTACTGCTGACCTTGAGCAGGTCCACCACCAAACGCGCCACGTCCTGCAAGGCGGTCTTGAGCTGCTGCGCCAGCGTGTTCACGTCCTGAGCCAACACAAAGTCCATTCTCGCGCTCACGTCGCGCAGGGTTTTGGGCAATTTGTCCAACCAACGCAGGCCTGACAAATCCATCCGGCTGGCGAACTGTGCCAACGCGACGGCCGGCAAGTGATGCCCTTCATCAAACACCAGCAGGCAGTTGTCCAGCTCCGGCAAGGCCTTCATGCCCAGGGAGGCCAGCAGCAGATCGTGATTGACAACGATGACCTGCGCCTGCGCCAGTTGGGAGCGGGCCTGGTAGTAGCTGCACTGTTGATAACGCGGGCAATGGCGGGCCGTGCAGCTGTGCCGCTCGGCGGCCACGGCGGACCAGTCGCGCGGGTCCGGTGACTCAGGCAGCTTGTCACGGTCGCCGTCCCACTGGCCGTTGGCCAGGCTCATCGCCAAGGCGGCATAAAGTTTGCTGCGGCGTTGCTCGCTGTCTTCGCCGGCCAGTTGTCCGGTGAAGGAACTGCGCGCCGGCGGCAGGTCTTCATCGATGCCAAACAGCTCTTCGGTCAGTTCGTCCGCGTCGGGGCCTAGCAGACGCTCAAGCTTGAACTTGCACACATAACGACCACGGCCTTTGGCCAGGGCATGCACCAAAGGTGTCTCCAGCACCGCTGCCAACGCCGGCAGATCCTTGCTCATCAGTTGCTCTTGCAGCGCCACCGTGGCCGTTGAGATGACAACCCGGGTCTTCAGCGCCAGCGCCAGGGCCACGGTGGTGGACAAATAGGCCGCCGACTTGCCGACCCCGGTGCCGGCCTGGATGACACTGATCGTGCTGCCGGGATCCGGCTGCTCGCCCAGCGTCACGCTGGACAGGGCGTCGGCAATGCGCCGCGCCATCTCGCGCTGACCGGAGCGCGAGCGAAACCCCGGCGTGGCCGCCACCATCCGGTCAAAAGAAGCCAGTGCCAGATCGGCCAGTGCGTCAGAGTTCAAAATAGACAGTCCAGAATTTGATATTGGGCCTTGCTTGGTATCGTCGTATTACACCGCCATAATGGCCCGGCCGCCGCGGCGCTATTCTTCGACCAAAATACGGACATGAACACCAAGGAGCGTGAACTGACCGAAGCCAATCTGGAGGCTCAGCTCAAGAGCGCGCATTTGGCCCTGGACCGCGGCGAAGTGCAATTGGGGCGCGAGTTATCGCACAAAATACTCAAGGCTGCCCAGGCCTCGGATAACAAGCGTTTTGAAGCCAAGGCGCTGCTCTGCCTGGCGCACTGCGACCGCCAACTGTCGCGCTACCGGCGAGCGCATCACGCCAGTCAGCGCGCGGCACAGGGCTTTCAAATGTTGGGCGACACCTCGGGCGAAGTGATGGCGCTTACCACGCATGCTTTCGCGGCCATCAATCTGGGGCGCAACGAAGAAGCGGTTGAAGCCGCCTTGCTGAGTGTGCGCCTGAGCGAGTTCCTGGAGAATGAGGAGCACAGTGTGCTGTCCTACAACGCTTTGGGCACCGCTTATTTCTGGAGTCATGATTTTGACAAGGCCGAGCAGGCGCTGCGCACCGCGATCCGGATCGCTGAACAGGCCAGCCCGGCCCTGAGCAGCTTCCAGCCCCGTGTCAACCAGTGGTGGGCACAGGTGATACGTATCTTCTATGAACGTTATTACGACGGCGAGATTCCTTCGCTGGCCCTGATGCGGATGCTGCGGGAGTCGATTGCGCAACTGTCGGGTGCCAACGTCACGACCGAGGCCGTGTTGCTGTTTGGCGCCAGCCTGGATGCCTGCTGGCACGGCCAGCTCGAGCAGGCCAGCGCCGCTGTGGAAGCGCTGGGCGACTGGGCTCAGCGCTACGGCACGCTGACCTGGCTGTCGGCGCTGGAGGCCTGGGCCCGCGCCGAAATCGCTTGGGCGCGGCAGGACTGGCCCGGCGCCACGCAGCAGGCGCTGCACATGGTGGAGATTGCGGTGACGGTGGAACATGAACAACTGGCCTGCCTGGGCCATCTGCTGGCGTCGCAGTTGTTCGCGGCGCAAGGCCTGGAAGAAAAAGCCCTCGATGAGCTGCGCCGCCTGCGCTTGCGCGAGCAGCTGATTCGCTGCGACTGCCTGGAAACGCGTAAGAACGTGATCGACTGGCAGGTCGGTCTGCGGCTGCGCCAGCAAAGCATAGAGCGACTGGAGATCAGTTCCCGTCAGCTCGAAAGATTGTCGCTGGAAGATCCACTGACCGGCATCCCCAATCGGCGCAATTTTGAGCGCTATGCCGCGGAGCTGCTGCAAAGAGGTCTGGAGCGCGGTCAGCCACCCTGCCTGGCCTTGATCGACGTCGACAAATTCAAGCACATCAACGACAACTTTTCGCACCAGGTGGGCGACGAGGTGCTCAAGCGCATTGCCCGGATCCTGAAATCCCACATCCGCGACGATGACATCGCGGCGCGCCTGGGTGGCGACGAATTTGTCATCGCCTTCAAGACCGCCGACCTGAAAGTGGCGCAACAGGTGTGTAGTCGCATCAGCGCCGCGGTGCAGGATTTCGACTGGTCAAGCATCAGCGCCAGGCTGCAATCGAGCATCAGTGTCGGCGTGGCACAGGCCCAACCCGGCGACACGGTGGCATCGCTGACCCACCGTGGCGACCTGGCGATGTACCAGGAGAAGAAAGAAACTAGTGCAGTTGCACGCCGGTCTTCGCCTGCAACTCTTCGCGCGTGACGCCGGGCGCCATCTCCACCACTTTCAGACCGTGCGGCGTCACGTCCAGCACGGCCAGATCGGTGATGATCCGGTCGACGACGCCCACGCCGGTCAGAGGCAGTGTGCAAGCCGGCAGTATCTTGAGATCGATGCTGCCGTCCTTCTTCTTCGCCACGTGTTCCATCAGCACCACGACGGCCTTGACGCCACCCACCAGGTCCATCGCACCGCCCATGCCCTTGACCATCTTGCCGGGAATCATCCAATTCGCCAGATCGCCTTTTTCACTCACCTGCATGGCTCCCAGAATGCTCAGATTGACCTTGCCGCCCCGAATCATGGCAAAACTGTCATGGCTGCCAAAGATGCTGGAGCCGGGAATCGTCGTCACAGTCTGCTTGCCGGCGTTGATCAGGTCGGCATCGACCTCGTCTTCGGTCGGAAACGGGCCTATGCCCAGCATGCCGTTCTCGCTTTGCAGCCAGACCTCCATGTCGGCCGGCACATAGTTGGCTACCAGCGTGGGCAAGCCAATCCCCAGATTGACGTAAAAACCGTCCTGCAATTCCTTGGCCGCAATGGCCGCCATTTGGTCGCGTGTCCAAGCCATGATCAAACTCCTTTATCTAAATCAGTTGAGGACCGAGCTGGTTCGCTTCGCGTAACTGCGGTCCGTCCCACAAACTATCTAACCGTTCGTTGTTCAATGCGTTTCTCGGGATGGGCATTGAGCACAATCCGCTGCACGTAGATGCCCGGCAAATGCACTGCATCGGGATCGAAGCTGCCGGTCTCGACGATCTCCTCGACCTCCACCACGGTCAGCTTTCCGGCCATCGCCACGGCCGGGTTGAAGTTGCGCGCGGTACGCCGGAAGATCAGATTGCCGCTCTTGTCGGCCTTCCAGGCCTTGACCAGCGAGACCTCGGGCACCAGGGAGTGCTCCATCACGTAGACATGGCCGTCGAACTCGCGTGTCTCCTTGCCTTCGGCGATCAAAGTGCCGACACCGGTGCGAACATAGAACGCAGGAATGCCGGCGCCACCGGCGCGAAGTTTCTCGGCCAACGTACCCTGCGGCGTGAACTCCAGTTGCAGTTCGCCGGCCAGGAATTGCCGCTCGAACTCCTTGTTTTCCCCCACGTAACTGGAGATCATCTTGGCGATCTGGCGGGTTGCCAGCAGCTTGCCCAGACCGAAGCCGTCGACCCCGGCATTGTTGGAGATGACGGTCAGGTTTTTGACACCGGTGGCGCACAAGGCGTCAATCAAGGCCTCGGGAATGCCGCAAAGGCCAAAACCGCCCACCGCCAGAAGTTGACCGTCACTGACAATGCCCTCCAGGGCCGCAGCCGCGCTTGGGTAAATCTTGTTCACTGCTGTTTCTCCTTCTTAAAACAATTAACGTACGATACTACCTAGCTAAATACGTAGTTCCCCGTAAAGTACAAACCCTAGTACTCAAAGAAACATGGACATCGATTACCGTCTTGCTTTCGATCTGGCGCCAGTCGGTCTGGTGCTGTCGCGCAACCGCGCCATAGTGGACTGTAACCGCCATGTCTGCGAGATGTTTGGCGCCTCCCGCGAGTTGCTGGTGGGAGCCTCGTTCCAGGTCCTGTACCCCAGCGTCATCGAGTTTGAACGCACCGGCTCGCGCATTGCGCCGATTCTGAACCGCAGCGGGACCTATGCCGATAACCGCATCATGAAACGCGCCAGCGGCGAAACCTTCTGGTGCCACGTCACCGGACGGGCCCTCAACCCCAGCACGCCGCACGAGGCCGGCATCTGGACCTTCGAGGACCTGAGCTCGCGTCGCCCGGTGACGGCCGAGTTGACCGCCCGTGAACGTGAGGTGGCGGCCTACCTGATGGATGGCCTGACCTCCAAGGAAATCGGCAAAACACTGAGCATCAGCCACCGCACCGTTGAAATCTACCGCGCCCGCCTGATGCGCAAATACAAGGCCGCCAACACCGGTGATCTGGTGCACCGTTTGATGGCGGGTTGAGAATTTGGCCGGTCGATGACGTGGCCCTTCCGCGGTTTATTAACGGATAAGTTCCGGGGCCGGCAGCAAAAACGACAAGGCATTACACTCCTGCCTCGTGCAAATATCGCCCGCCCGGCCCTGCTGGAGCTCAAATTCGGTATCGCTGTGCAAACCATTTCCAACAACTCCGGAGTAATTTCATGACCAACCGTCGCGAATTCATTGTTCAACTCAGTCTGGGCAGCAGCGTGCTGGCCGCCGGCAACGCCATGGCGCAGGGCGCCATGGTGGTCGAGACCGACGCCCAGCCAGCAGCGCTGGGCTACAAAGCCGACGCCAGCAAGGCCGACAAGAAGAAGTTCCCCAAATATGCCGCCGACCAGCAATGCGCCAACTGCGCCTTGTACCAGGGCAAGGCCGGTGCCGCATCCGGTCCCTGCCCGCTGTTTGCCGGCAAGCAGGTGGCGGTCAAAGGCTGGTGCAGCGCCTGGGCCAAGAAGGCCTGATCAAGCGCCAGCCCAGACTCCAAGTCCCCGGCCCCGCCGCCGGGGCAACGGCCAGTCTTGCGGCCCTGCAGTAGCCGTTGCCACGGCTACTGAAACAGCTTTTCAATCCGCAACAGGGTCAGCAGACCCATGACGGCAAATATGCCGGCGGCCAGCATGTGAACCAGCTTCATCGGAATTTTGGCGGCGAACTTGTTGCCGACAAAAACGGCTGGCACATCGGCCAGCAGCATGCCCAGTGTGGTACCGGCGATCACCAGCATGGGGGCGCCATAGTGTGCCGCCAGGGCAATCGTTGCAAGCTGGGTCTTGTCGCCCATCTCGGCCAGAAAGAAAGTGACCAACGTGGCACCAAAGACACCCAGGCGCTTGGCCACCTGGGTTTCCTCCTCCTCGATCTTGTCGGGAATCAGGGTCCACGCCGCCATGCCCATGAAGGACAGCCCTAAAACCCAGCGCAGCACTTCAGGACTCACGACCGAGGTAATCCAGGCGCCAAAAGCTCCGGCCAAACCATGATTGACCAAGGTAGCGCACAGGATGCCGGCAATGATGGGCAGCGGTTTCTTGAAACGCGCCGCCAGGATGAAGGCCAGCAGTTGGGTCTTGTCGCCAATCTCCGCGAGTGCCACAACGCCGGTTGAAATAAGGAGAGCTTCCATGGAGTATTCCGGGGTCGGAGCAAACACAATGACCACGCACCTTCCCGACCCATCCGAAGTTGCGCAGCCAAAGGTCTTGCCAAGTCAAAAACCGCTTGCGCCATGATCGACCGATCAAGTATGTTGACGCAAGCCCCTGCACCAGCGTGAAAGGCGGCTACTCCCCAATGACCGGCGGATTCTAGCAGCCGGTCGGACTTGGCAGGTGGGAGGCAAGCCTCGAGGCGCTGGATAATGCCTGCTTTAAGACCAGAGGAAACACCATGACCCGCTACCCCGCTCCGGAACTCAAGGACCTGCCCGACGACATCCGCGCCAAGGTGCTGGAGGTGCAGGAAAAAGCCGGTTTTGTACCGAATGTGTTTTTGGCGCTGGCGCGCCGTCCGGCCGAGTGGCGTGCCTTCTTTGCCTACCATGACGCCCTGATGCTCAAGGAGTCGGGTCTGAGCAAGGGCGACCGCGAGATGATAGTCACCACCACCAGCGCGGCCAACAAATGCCTTTATTGCGTGGTGGCGCACGGCGCCATTCTGCGCATCTACGAGAAAAAACCGCTGGTCGCGGATCAAGTGGCGGTGAATTACCGCAAGGCCGACATCACACCGCGCCAACGCGCCATGCTGGACTTTGCCATGAAGGTGTGCCTGAAATCGGACGAGATTGGCAACGCCGACTTCACGGCCCTGCAAGCGCACGGCTTCAGCGACGAGGACGCTTGGGACATCGCTGCGATCACGGCGTTTTTTGGTCTCTCCAACCGCATGGCCTCATTCAGCAACATGCAGCCCAACCCCGAGTTCTATCTGATGGGGCGGGTTGCCAAGGCCAAATAGTCGCTGTCGATGATGTTCGTGAAGCGACGGCCCGTCCCCGGGTATGCTTAACCTATGTACTCGCACCATTTTGGCCTGACGCAGGATCCGTTTTCCATCGCGCCGGATCCGCGTTACCTCTTCATGAGCGAACGCCACCGCGAGGCGCTGGCGCACCTGTTGTACGGTGTCGCCGGCCCGGGCGGCGGCAGCGGTGGCACGGGCGGCGGTTTTGTGCTGCTGACCGGCGACATCGGCACCGGCAAGACGACCATCTGCCGCTGCTTTCTGGAGCAGATCCCGAGCGGCTGTCATGTCGCCTACATCTTCAACCCCAAGCTCACGGTCACCGAGCTGCTGCAGTCGATCTGCGAAGAGTTCCACATCGCACCGGCGCCGACCGCCGCGCAGCCGCCGACGGTCAAGGACTACATAGACGCGCTCAATGTCTTTCTGCTGCACAGTCATGCCGCCGGTCACAGCAGCGTACTGATCATCGACGAAGCACAAAACCTTGAACCCGAAGTGCTGGAGCAGTTGCGTCTGTTGACCAACCTGGAAACCAGCGAACGCAAGCTGCTGCAAATCGTGCTGATCGGCCAGCCCGAGCTGCGCAGCATGCTGCAACGCCCGGAACTGGAACAATTGGCGCAGCGCGTGATCGCGCGGTTTCACCTCGATGCATTGACCGATGCCGAAAGCACACAGTACATAGCACACCGTCTGGCGGTGGCCGGCCTCGCCAGCGCGTCACCGTTTGACAGCCGATCGTTGCAACGCATCCACCGCCTGGCGCGTGGCGTGCCGCGCCGCATTAACCTGCTGTGCGGGCGTTCGCTGCTGGGGGCCTGGGCCAATGGTCTGCACCGCGTCGACCGCGCCGTGGTCGACAAGGCCGCGGCCGAGGTGTTCGGGCCTGACCTCGCAGCACCCAGCGCGGTCCGTCGAGGCGCCGCCTATGCGCTGGCTGGCCTTGTTTTGTTGGCCGGTGCCGCAGCAGCCGGCTTCCTGCTGTGGCCAGCCCCGCAAAAAGCGCAGCCAACGGTTCAAGCCCCCCCGACAAATCCGCCAACCACGGCGACCGCCTCGGTTGGGGTTGCGCCAGCCGCCGGCAGCGGTTCAGTGCCGCAAGCGGGCGCTTCGTCGCCATCTCAGCCTGTGCCGCTGCTCCAGCGCCCGCTGGAAGAAGTCGAGGTCCTGCTGCCGCAACTGCCGCAAGACATCAACACCGCCTGGCGCGAGCTGGCCAGCGACTGGAAGCTGCCGGGCAACGACGCCGACCCCTGCCGCAGCGCGGCCGCGCATCAGTTGCAGTGCTACCGCGGCGCCAACCTCAGCCTGCCGCAATTGCGCCAGTTGGGGCGCCCCGGCATCCTGACCCTGCAGGCCGACATGGGCCTACCGCTGTACGCCTTGCTGGTGGGTCTGACCGAGCAGACCGCTACCCTGCGTCTGGCCGGCAAGCTGCACAGCATCCGGCTGGTCTCGCTGGCTCGGCTGTGGCGCGGCGACTTTGCCACCTACTGGCGTGCGCCAGCGGGTTACCGCCCCGACCTGCGCGATGGCAGCAGCGGTCCGGCCATTGACCAGCTGGCCAGCCGGCTGGCGCTGCTCGACGGTGCCGCCGCATCCGCCACACCGCAAGTTCTGGACCCGGCGCTCAGAGCCCGGGTACGGGTATTTCAGCGCGCTCAAGGCCTTAAACCCGATGGGCAGCCCGGGCCCCTGACCTTCATGCAGATCGACAGTGCCACCGGCGCCAATGAGCCGCACCTGCAAACCCAGACGCGCTAAGCCATGTCCTATATCCTCGATGCACTGAAACGGGCCGATGCCGAACGCGAACGTGGCGCCGTGCCCGGCCTGTACGCACGCCAACTGACCAACGCAACGGCCCAAACCGCCCCCCACGCGCTAAGGCGCTTCTGGCTGGGCGGTGCCGCCATCCTGGGGCTGGGCGTTGCGGCCACCGGGTTGTGGCTCTGGCGCGCTCCGGCCGTTGCGCTCCCACAGGCTGCCGTCCAGCCCGCCGCAACCGAACCCAAGCCGCCAGCGCCCTTGACGCAAGCGGTAGCGGTAGCGCCACCACCACCCGAGGCCGCGCCAGCGCCTGCGCCGCAGCCCATGGTTCCGCTGCCAACGCCGGTTGCCGCGGCGGCACCGGCAGTGACCGCCATCGCCCCGGCCAAGCCAGCGGTCTTGCCAACACCGTCACCGTTACCGGTTGCCAAAGCCTCTGCTGCTACCCCGGCCGCGGTGGCACTGCTGGGCGAACTGCCGGAAGACCTACGCCGCCAGATCCCGCCGCTGCTGATCACCGGCGCCGTTTACTCGGAGAGTCCGGGGCAGCGCCTGCTGCTGGTCAACAACCAGGTGCTGGCGCAAGGCAGCCTGGCCGCGCCCGAAGTGAATCTGGAGGAAATCGGGGCCAAGAGTTCGGTCTTCAGTTTTCGCGGCACCCGGTTTCGACTGGCGCACTGAGGGGCCGCACCGACTCAACTGACCAGCAGCCGCAGCCAGTCGGGCAGTGTTTTGGCTTTTTGCGTCCGAAAATCGACCCAGATGGTGGTCGCTCCCCCGGCCGCGTAGATCACACCGGGCTGATCAGCGCGCTCCATCGTGCCCCAGCTCTCGAAGGTGGTGCGCCCGGGGTCGCTGACAAACATTTTCATCAAGACCTCGCCCGGGTACTCCAACTGCTTGTGAAAATTGCAGAACGCGTTGACGATCACCGGTCCCTCGTGATTATTGGGGTCAGACACCAATTTCGCTGCGACGCCGTGCGTCGCACTCACAGAGCCCGCCTGCTGGCGGGGCGAATTTGGGCTCTGACCCCAGTAGTGTCCCAACGTTCTCACATCAGAGCTTCGTAAGTTAATGATTTGCTTGCAGTATTCGGTATTCCAGTCTGGTCTCGATTTGAACGTCGAGCGTCAGACTTATGGCCTTTTGCGCACTTGCGCGAAGGGCCGGTATGCACCAAGGCAAGCTCGTGTTTTCTCAGCTCATGGCCTATCTGCCCATGAGTACCTTTCGCAGGTGTGTTGCCAAGCATCGCGGCGACCACAAGATCAAAGACTTCTCGTGCCTGGATCAGTTCTTCGCCATGGCCTTTGCGCAATTGACCTACCGGGAATCCTTGCGCGATATCGAAGTCAATCTGCGCGCACAAGCCAATCGGCTTTATCACATGGGCTTTCGCTGCGCTACGATTTCGCGCAACACGCTGGCCAATGCGAACGCCACCCGTCCATGGCAGATCTACGCCGACTTTGCTCAACATCTGATTGGCATGGCCAGGCCGCTGTATGCGAAGGAGCCTTTGGGCATCGATCTGGATGCAGCCGTCTACGCGTTCGACGCCAGCACCATAGACTTGTGTCTGTCGCTGCATCCCTGGGCACCGTTTCGTTCCACCAAGGCCGCCATCAAGCTGCACACGCTGCTGGACTTGCACGGCTCCATCCCCAGCTTCATTCACATCACCGATGGCAAGACTCACGAGGTCAATGTGCTGGACGACCTGATGCTCGAAGCCGGGGCCTTCTACCTGATGGATCGGGGCTATCTGGACTTCAGTCGGCTGCATGTCATTCATCAGGCCCAAGCCTTCTTCGTGACGCGCGCCAAGAGCAACACCCAGTTCAGGCGGCGCTATTCCAACCCCGTGGACCGCAGCAAGACCTCCGTCATCTGCGATCAGATCGGCGTGCTCACGGTGTTCTATTCCAGCAAGGACTATCCGGCGGCTTTGCGTCGTGTCGTGATCAAGGACGAAACGGGCAAGCGCATCACGTTTCTGACCAACAACTTCGCCTTGAAGCCAGAGCTCATTGCCGACCTGTACCGTCAACGCTGGAAGGTCGAGTTGTTCTTCAAATGGATCAAGCAGCACTTGCGCATCAAGGCGTTTCTGGGCACCAGCGAGAACGCCGTGAAGACGCAAATCTGGATTGCAGTGTGCACCTATGTGCTGATCGCCATTACAAAGAAACGTCTGCATCTTGAGCATCACAGTCTTTACGAAATCCTACAAATCCTGAGCCTGACCATGTTTGAACAAACCCCAATAAATCAACTGCTTACGCCACCCTCAAGAAATTCAGATCCGAGTTTCGAGCCCCAACAGCTCGTTCTCCTCTGAGAAACGTTGGGACACTACTGCTCTGACCCCAAAAATCACAACCAATACCACTCAACCAGTCGATGCGGCAGGTTTCAAGATAGCGGAAATAGGAGGTGTTGTTGACGTGGTTCATGGCGTCCATGTCACCCCAGCGAATCGGGATCCGCATCTCATAGACCAGTTTTTTCTTTTCGGGAATTTCAATCTTCATCGGTGCGCCTTGATAGAAGCAGGAACTTGTCGGAAACTTGCCGCGGGCCAGGCGCTGCCTTGCCGGTGACCAGCCCAGGTAAAGGAATATAACAAGGCACGGGTACCGGCTCGAAACCCGAAAACCGGGGAGGCGTGTCAGAATCGGCGAGCCCGGAAACCTCCACGCCTTTTCGCACTCTTGAACATCCGATGAACTTTTTGACCTATCTTTTCCGCCGCCACTTGCTGGTGCTGCTGCTGACAACGCCAGTCTTCGCCGCGGCAGCCGGCAACGATGCGACGGCTGCCACCGCCGTGACCGACGCCGTGGTCAAGGTGTTCGCGACAGCGCGGGCGCCCGATCCGTTCAAACCCTGGGCCAAGCAGGCACCCAGCGAAGTGACCGGCTCCGGCGTCGTCATCGAGGGCAAGCGCATCCTGACCAATGCACACGTGGTGCAGTACGCCAGCCAGATCCAGATCCAGGCGAACCAGGCCGGCGACAAGGTAACGGCCAGTGTGGTCGCCATTGCGCCGGGTATCGATCTGGCCGTGCTCAAACTCGACGACGAGTCCTACTTTGACTCCCATGCGCCGCTGGCGCGCGCCAGCACCTTGCCGGGCATCAAGGAGGCGGTTCTGGCCTACGGTTTTCCGACCGGTGGGACGTCCCTGTCCATCACCAAGGGCATTGTCTCGCGCATCGAGTATGCGCCCTACAACGCCCCGGTTTCGGGCCTGCGCATCCAGATCGATGCGGCCATCAATCCCGGCAACAGCGGCGGTCCGGCGGTGGTCGGCAACAAAATGATTGGCCTGGCATTCAGCCGGCTCAACGGCGCCCAGAACATCGGCTACATCATCCCCAACGAGGAGATCGAGCTGTTTCTGAGTGACATTTCCGATGGGCGCTACGACGGCAAACCGGACCTGTACGACGAGTTGCAGACACTGGAGAACCCGGCGCTGCGAGCCTACCTGAAGCTCGACAAAAGCATCAAGGGCATCGTCGTCCACCAGCCCTACCGCAGCGACGCCGCCTACCCGCTGAAAAAGTGGGACGTCATCACCCAGATCGGCGACACCCCGGTTGACGAGCAGGGGATGATCAAGGCCGGCCCCGAATTGCGACTCAATCTGCGCTACCTGGTGCAAAAGATGGCCGGCAACGGCAGCGTGCCATTGACCGTGGTGCGCGCTGGCAAAACCTTGCGCATCGATGTCCCGGTGTTATCCGAGCGTCCCATGCTGATTCCAAGCCTGAACGGCGCCTACCCGCCCTACTTCGTCTATGGTCCCCTGGTCTTCTCCAAGGCGACGGCGCAATTCACTTCGTTCCTGCAGAGCAACGCCAATGCCATGGCGGCTTTCAGCTTCATACGCAGTCCGCTGGTCACGCGGCGTGGCGATGCCCCCGACGCCGAGCATGAGGAACTGGTTGTGGTGTCATCGCCGTTTTTCCCGCACCGGCTGGCGGTCGGTTATTCGAACCCATCGGCGGTCGTCATCGATGCCGTCAACGGCACCCATGTTCGCAGCCTGCGTCACCTGGTGAGCCTGTTGCGCGACATGAAAGATCCGTTCGTCACCTTTGAGACCGACAATCGTGGCGGAGAAACAATGGTCTTCACGCACCAGGACATGCTGGCCGCGGTGGAGGACATTCTCAACGACAACGGCTTGCGCTCGCAGGGCACACCCGACATGATGGAGGTGTGGCGCGGCAAGGGGACGCCTTGAAGCGCCCTATCGGTGCGCCCGGATCGACAGCAGAATGCCGACAACAAACAGGACCGAGGCCACGATCTGCGTGGCTGCCGGCCAGTGAGCGTCCCAGGCAAAGGAATACAGCAAGGCGAACAAGGTCTCGCTGACAATCAACTGCCCGCACAGGCTGGCACTCAGGCGCTGACTCGCCAGGTTCCAGAAAATGGTTGCCAGCCAGGCCGATCCAATCCCGGTAGCGATGCACACCATGGCCAGCAAAAACCGGTTCGGCAGGGCCAGAAGGACGCTGGCGCCGGAACCGGCGAGCCCCCACATGAGCAGGGCGCCGACCCCGGTGGCGACGCCCAGCCAGTTGGCCCAGTCGGTGGCGTTGACCTCGGTGTGACGTTTCAACCAGGCCGAATTGAAGATGGCAAAAGCCGTCCAGCAGGCCATCGCAGCCAACGCCAGCGCGACGCCGCGCCAGTAGAAGGGCGCCGCGGCAGGCACCGTGGCCGCGTGCGTGACATCCATCATCAGCAGCAGACCGGCAGCAGTCAAAAGCAGTCCGGGCGCCAGGGTGCTCCAGCGCATGTGCCGCGGTTTGCCGAGCAGCATCAGCCACAGAGGAATGGTGCCAATGATGAGCGTCGGCAGCTCGGTACCGATGTCGCGAACGGCCAGCACGATCAGCAGGTAATAGCCGGTAAAACCCAGCACGCTCATGACCCCGGCGAAGAGCGCCTGGCGCAGCGTGGGCCGGCGGCCGGAACGCAGCTTCAGGCCCATCAGCAGCGCCGCCAGCGCGCCATAACTGACAAAGCGCCCGGCCGCCAGATCGACCGACGACAAGCCGGGCGTCATGCGCGGTGCGACAAACACAAAGCCCCACAGGGCGCCGGCCGCCAGGCCGGCCAGAATGCCCTTTAGCATTCAGACCGCGAAACCATCGTCCGCGGCAATCACTGCGCCATTGATGAAATGGCTCTCGTCGGAGCACAGCATGACCAGCACGGCGTCCAGGTCCTTGGCCTGCCCGACACGTTTGCGCGGCAACATCTGAACCAGCTTCTTGCCCTGCTCGGTTTTCCAGTGCTGGTGGTTGATTTCGGTGTCGATATAGCCGGGGCAGATGGCATTCACGTTGATGCCGAATTTACCCCACTCCAGGGCCATCGCCTTGGTCATTTGCACCACCGCCGCCTTGCTCATGCAGTAGACGCCGATCTGCGGCAATACGCGCAAGCCCGCCATCGAGGCAATGTTGATGATGCGCCCGCCGGTGTAGGTGCCGGGCGCCGCGCCCCGGGCCCGCGCCAGCATGCGCTTGCCAACCTCCTGCGCCACAAAGAAGGCACCCTTGACATTGGTGTCGAACATGAAGTCGAAATCAGCTTCCGACACATCCTGAATGCGCTGGGTGGTGCTGACGCCCGAGTTGTTGATCAGGATATCGATCGAACCGACTTCGGTTTCGGCGTGCGCCACGGCCGATTTGATGGAATCAGGGTTGTTCACATCGAGTTCGATCACATGGGCATCACCGCCCTCGCCTTCAATCTGGGCCCGCAATTCCTTGAGCCGGTCGAGGCGGCGACTGGCCAGCACCACGGCCGCTCCGGCGCGCGACAGCGTTCTGGCAAACTGAGCCCCCAGGCCACTGGAAGCGCCGGTGATAAAAGCCACCCGGCCCGAAAGGTCGATGCTGTATGCCATTTAGAGACTCTCCTTAAAAAGTACGACCGTTCTATTATGCCAATTCAGCGCATAAAATCGGTTTCGTGTTCGACAATCCCCGGTCGCGGTCTCAATCGAGACCATGCTCCGATTATCAGATGAGTTCAGCCATGACAAACCAGGAAATTCTGGCCCAGTTCGGCCCCCGTGAAGCAATGGAGTATGACGTCGTCGTGGTCGGCGGCGGCCCCGCAGGCCTGTCCACCGCCATCCGACTGAAACAACTGGCGGTCAGAAAAGGCAAGGATATTTCAGTCGTGGTGCTGGAAAAAGGTGCCGAACCGGGCGCCCATATTCTGTCCGGCGCGGTACTCGATCCGATCGCCCTGAGCGAACTGTTCCCCGACTGGAAGGCGATGGGCGCACCCTTGAACCAGCCGGTGACCGATGAAGCCATGCTGTTTCTGAGCGAAACCAGCGGCTATCGCACACCCAACTTCCTGCTGCCCAAGTGCAGCCAGAATCACGGCAATTACATCATCAGCCTGGGGGCCTTGACGCGCTGGCTGGCGACCCAAGCGGAAAACCTGGGGGTCGAAATATTTCCGGGCTTTGCCGCCGCCGAGGTGCTCTACAACGAGAACGGCGCGGTCAAGGGCGTGGCCACCGGCAACATGGGCGTCGGCAAGGACGGCGTGCCCCTTGAGACCTTCCAGATCGGCATGGAACTGCTGGCCAAGTACACCATTTTTGCCGAGGGCTCGCGCGGCCATCTGGGCCGCCAGCTGATTGACAGATACCAGCTGGACGTTGGCCGTGACCCACAGTCCTATGGCTTGGGCATCAAGGAGTTGTGGGAGGTCGATCCGGCACGCCATGAGCCCGGCCTGGTGGTGCACACGGCCGGCTGGCCGATGAACGACAGCACCTACGGCGGCTCGTTCCTGTACCACATGGAAGACAACAAGATCGCCTTGGGCTTCATCACCGGTCTGAACTACGCCAACCCCTACCTGAGCCCGTTCGAAGAGTTCCAGCGCTGGAAAACCCACCCCAACATCCGCTACTACCTCGAAGGTGAAGACAAAGGTCTGAAGCCGGCCAAGCGGCTGGCCTATGGTGCCCGCGCCATCACCGCCGGTGGCCTGATGTCGCTGCCCAAGACCGTGTTCCCGGGGGGTGCCATGGTCGGCTGCGAAGCCGGCTTCCTGAACGTGAGCCGCATCAAGGGCAGCCACACCGCCATGAAGTCAGGCATGCTGGCGGCCGAGGCCGCCTATGACGCTGTCGTGGCCGGACGCCAGCATGACGAACTGAGCGCCTACCCGGAGGCCTTCGAGAGCAGTTGGCTGCACACCGAACTGAACAAATCGCGCAACTTCAAGGCCTGGTTCAAGTACGGCCTGACCGTCGGTTCCCTGATGAACGGCTTCGAGCAATTCGGTCTCGGTGGCCATATACCGTGGACCATCCACCGCGACAAGCCCGACTACGCCTACCTCAAGCCGGCCGCCGAGTGCACGCCCATCGTCTATCCCAAGCCCGACGGCAAGCTGACGTTCGACCGCCTCTCCAGCGTCTTCATCGGCAACGTCAGCCATGAGGAGAATCAACCCGCGCATTTGACCTTGAAGGATGCGTCCGTTCCCGTGGCTATCAACCTTGCGAAATTCGCCGGGCCGGAAGCGCGCTATTGCCCGGCGGGTGTCTATGAATTCATCAAGAACGAAGACAACTCGGACCGCCTGCAAATCAACGCTTCCAACTGCGTGCACTGCAAGACCTGCGACATCAAGGACCCGACACAGAACATTGTGTGGGTTACACCTGAAGGCGGTGGCGGGCCCAATTACGCGGGGATGTAGCGTTCCCCTGCGCGGCGGCCAACACTGCTTGGGGCGGCCCGGCGCGGTGGCCGGCCGGACCGTGATTCTTGCCCGTTTGCTGGCGGTGTTTGACCATTCGCCGATGTAATCGCTGCCAGCGACTGGTCACCATGTGCGCGAAAACCCCAATGCAGCGGGATTCGACATCCGTGCATAATCAAAAGTCGAAAAATTAGCCACTAAACCTTGGCCCGACGGGCCCTCGTTGCACGCAGCGAATCAGCCCTGTCTCCAACACTTGAAGGACTCTCATGAAACTATCCAAATTGCTTATCGGTTTGACGCTGGCAGTGGGCTTCGTCGCCTCGGCAAGCGCCCAGACCATCATGAAAATCAGTATTTCGACTTCCCAGAATTCGCACCAGGGCGTGGGCATTGACACCTTCGCCAAGGAAGTTGAAAAACGTACCGGCGGGCGCTACAAGGTTCAAACTTTTTACAACGGTTCGCTCGGTGGCGAGCGTGAATCGGTCGAGGCGGTGCAACTGGGTACCCAGGAACTGACTTTGACATCCACCGGCCCGATACCCAACTTCGTTCCTGAAGCCAAAATTCTCGACATCCCCTTCCTGTTCCGTGACAAGGCGCACGCCCGCGCTGTTCTAGACGGCCCGATCGGCCAGGAGATGCTGGTCAAATTCGAACCCAAGGGCTTCAAGGCGCTGGCCTGGGCCGAGAACGGCTTTCGCCACATGACCAACAGCAAGCGTCCGGTCAATACACCGGACGACCTCAAAGGCCTGAAGATGCGCACCATGGAAAACCCGGTGCACGTGGCCGCCTACAAGGGCTTTGGCATCATCACCACGCCGATGGCCTTCCCGGAAGTATTCACCGCGCTGCAACAAGGCACCGTGGACGGCCAGGAGAACCCGCTCTCGGTCATCATGTCAGCCAAGTTTGATCAGGTGCAAAAATACCTGAGCCTGACCGGCCACGTCTATTCGCCCTGCATCTTCCTGATGAACAAAGCCTCATTCGACAAGCTCAGCGCAGCCGACAAACAAGCCTTCCTGGAAGCCGCCAAGGTAGCCGCCCAGGCCAACCGTGCGCGGGTCGACGCGGACGACGCCAGCGGCGTGGCAGACCTGCGCGCCAAGGGCATGAACGTTGTGGAAAACGTCGACAAAGCCAAGTTCGTCGCCGCACTGGGCCCGGTCAACGCCGAGTTTGAAAAGCAGTTCGGCAAGGCCAACATCGACAAGATCCGTAACTTCAAATAACCGTCGGAATGACGATCGCTACCCTTTTGGTAGCCATCACGCCCGTCGAACAAGCGCGACGGGCGTTTTTATTCCTAAAGTCCATGGGTAGCCGATGAAAAAGACCTTTCTCACAATAGAACACTACAGCACCGGCTTTGCCATGGCGGTGGCCTGCGCCATGATGGCGCTGGCGGCCAGTCTGGGCCTGTTCCAGATTGTCATGCGCTTCGTCCTCGAGGCCCCCGCCGAATGGACCGAAGTGCTGATCCGCTTCAGTCTGATCTGGATGGTGTTCATGGGCATCCCGGCGGCCTTTCGCGTCGGTGCCATGGTCAGCGTGGATGTGCTTTACCGCTGGAGCCCCCCCAGGATCAAACGGGTGCTGGATTACCTGGTGAGCGGCGCCGCCTTGAGCTTGATCCTGATCATCATCTGGTGGGGTTGGGACTACGCCCAGCGGGGGCGCGTCCAGACCGTCATTGGGCTGGAGGACGTGACCATGTTCTGGGCCTATCTGGCACTGCCGGTCGGCGGTGTTTTTTCCATCATCGGCATCATCGGCAACCTGATCGACCCACAGCGCCTGGAACTGGAGACCGCGCAATGACCCTAGTTATGTTGACAACCATGGTGTTGTGCTTCGCACTCACCGTCTCGGTTGCCGTCTCGATTGGCCTGGCCTCGATCCTGGGCATGCAGGCCAGCGACGCGCACATGCTGATCTCGGTGAAGGAAATGTTCAACTCGATCAACCGTTTCCCGCTGGCGGCCATTCCGTTTTTCATCCTGGCCGGCAACATCATGGAAACCGGCGGCATTTCGCGTCGCCTGGTTGAATTTGCCAAGAGCATTGTCGGCGGCGTGCAAGGCGGCTTGCCCATGACTTGCGTCCTGACCTGCATGATTTTTGGCGCCGTCTCGGGCTCCTCGGTGGCCACCACCTTTGCCATCGGCACGGTGCTGATTCCGGCCCTCATCAAGCACGGCTACCCGGTGACCTACGCAGCGGCCCTGCAGGCCACCAGCGCCGAACTGGGCGTCATCATCCCGCCCTCCATTCCGATGATTCTGTACGGCGTCAGCGCCGAAGTCTCGATCGGCGAACTGTTCATTTCCGGCTTCGGCCCCGGCATACTGATAGGCGGCGCCTTGATGCTGTTTGTCTTTGTCTATTGCAAGTTCAAGGGCTGGGGCAAAAACGACGGCGACGGCCGCCTGAGTTTTCGCAAGGCCACCCTGCAAGCCGGTTGGGCACTGCTGATGCCGGTCATCATTCTGGGTGGCATCTACGGCGGCGTCTTCACGCCGACCGAAGCCTCGGCGGTGGCGGTGTTCTATGCGCTGGTGGTGGGCATGCTGATCTACCGTGAAATCAAATTCAGGGATCTGGTCATCATCCTGCGCAAGTCGGTGCTGTCGAGCGCGGTCATCATGTTCATCATCGCCAACGCCGGGCTGTTCGCTTTCCTGATCACGCGCGCCGGTGTGCCCGATGCGATCGGTCACTGGCTGCAGGATGTCTTGAAGACCCCCGCCTACTTCCTGCTGGGCGTGAATGCCGCCTTGTTCCTGATCGGCATGTTCATCGAGACCAGCGCCGCCATCATTGTGCTGGCACCGATCCTGGCACCGGTCGCCATGCATTTTGGCATTGATCCGGTGCACTTCGGCCTGGTGATGGTGGTCAATCTGGCACTGGGCATGATCACACCACCGTTCGGCGTGAACCTGTTTGCCGCCTGCACGGTAGCGCGCATTTCGCTGGACCGCATCATCAAGGACTTGGTTCCCTTTGTCCTGGTGGTGCTGGCCTGCCTGATGGTGATTACCTATGTGCCGGCGCTTTCGCTCACCTTGCGCGATCTGGTCTACGCGAAATAGTAGAATCCACCGGGTCAGGAGAGAGCACTTGCGCGCAGGTGCCGCCGAAGGCGCAGGAGCCTGCTGAGGCAGGCTGTGAACGCTCAGGCAAAAGGACTGACACGCGTTTTGCAAAAGACGTTTTCCCACTGGAGAGAGGCCGCATTGAATGCGGCCCACCGAAGGAGCAAACCTGCATCGCCAGGCGAATCTCTCAGGTAAAGCGGACAGCGGGGCTAGCCCATGGCTTTGGTCATGGAATTTAATCTGCCCCCACTGGAGTCCGCCGATGGCCAGCACGCCTGACAACCTTTTGAAAACACCGCTCAACGACCTGCATGTGTCGCTGGGCGCCCGCATGGTGCCGTTTGCCGGCTACTCCATGCCGGTGCAGTACCCGATGGGCCTGATGGCCGAGCACCACCATACGCGCAGCGCCGCCGGCCTGTTCGACGTCTCCCACATGGGCCAGTTGCGCCTGGTCGGGCCGGATGCGGCGGCCGCCTTGGAGAGCCTGCTGCCGGTCGACGTGATCGACCTGCCGGTGGGCAAACAGCGCTACGGCCTGCTGCTCAACGACGCGGGCGGCATCATCGACGACCTGATGTTCTTCAAGCGCGAAGCAGACATCTTCGTCATCGTCAATGGCGCCTGCAAGGTGGGCGATATCGCGCACATCCAGGCCCGGATCGGCCAGCGCTGCCAGGTCATCCCGATGCCCGAGCGGGCGCTGCTCGCACTGCAAGGGCCGCAAGCGGTGACGGCTTTGTCGCGTCTGGCGCCGGGGGTCGAAAAACTGGTGTTCATGACCGGCGGCTACTTCACCGTGCAGGCTGGCAGTCAGAGTATTGACGTCTTCCTGACGCGCAGCGGCTACACCGGTGAAGACGGTTTCGAGATTTCGGTGCACGAAGCGCAAGCCGAGGCACTGGCAAGGACACTGCTGGCACAGCCGGAAGTCAAACCGATCGGCCTGGGGGCGCGCAACTCGCTGCGCCTGGAAGCCGGATTGCCCCTCTACGGCAACGACATCGACAACGGCACCACGCCGGTGGAGGCCGGTTTGAACTGGGCCATGCAAAAAGTACGGCGTGCCGGCGGCGCGCGTTCCGGTGGCTTCCCGGGCGCCGCCAAAATACTGGCGCAACTGGCCGGCGGCGTCGACGCCCCGGCCCGAAAACGTGTCGGCCTGCTGGCCCTGGAGCGTGTGCCGGTGCGTGAGCACACCGAGCTACGAGACCTGAACGGCCAGCGCATTGGCGAGGTCACCAGCGGCCTGCTGGGCCCCACCATCGACAAGCCGGTGGCGATGGGCTATGTGGCAGCCGAGTACGCCGCCCTGGGCAGCAAGGTCAATGCCGTCGTGCGCGGCAAACCGGTGCCCATGGAAGTGGTGGCCATGCCGTTTGTACCGACCCGCTACTACCGTGGCTAATTGCTTCATTTCATTTCATTGACTTCACTTTTGGAAAATTCCCATGACAATCAAATACACCCCCGACCACGAATGGATCAAAGTTGACGGCGCCAACGCCACCGTCGGCATCACCCACCACGCGCAGGATGCCCTGGGCGACGTGGTGTTCGTGGACCTGCCCGAAGTCGGTAAAACCATTGCTGCCAAAGAGATTGCCGGCGTCGTCGAGTCGGTCAAGGCGGCAGCCGATGTCTACATGCCGGTCAGCGGCGAAGTCACCGAGGTGAACGAAGCCTTGCGCGCCGACCCGTCCCTGGCCAACAGCGACCCACTGGGCGCCGGCTGGTTCTTCAAGGTCAAACTGGCCAACCCGGCCGAGCTCGATGCCTTGATGGACGAGACCAGTTACAGCGCCTTTTCGGACCACGCTTAAGCAGGAAATCTTCATGTTGATGCAAGCCGCCAAACCCCTGGCCGAACTCGAAAACAGCGCTGAATTCATGGCCCGCCATATTGGCGTGGACCAGGCCGACGAAGCCTTGATGCTCAAGGTCGTGGGCGCCAGCTCGCGCCGCGAACTGATCGCCGGCATCGTGCCGCGCTCCATCGCACGCAGCAGCCCGATGGCCATCCCGGCCGCCGTGACCGAGGCTGCGGCGCTGGCCGAGCTGAAGGCGATTGCCGCCAAAAACAAGATCTTCAAGAGCTATATCGGCCAAGGCTATTACGACACCCACACGCCCGGCGTTATTCTGCGCAACATTCTGGAGAACCCGGCCTGGTACACCGCTTACACGCCTTACCAGGCCGAGATCAGCCAGGGCCGCATGGAGGCGCTGGTGAACTTCCAGACCATGGTCGCCGACCTGACCGCCATGCCGATGGCCAATGCCTCTATGCTGGACGAGGCAACCGCTGCGGCCGAAGCCATGACGCTGGCCTTGCGCGTCGGCAAAACCAAATCGACCACGTTTCTGGTGGACAGCGAAGTGCTGCCGCAAACGCTGGAAGTGATACAGACCCGGGCCCGGCCCTTGGGCATCACGGTGAAGGTTTGCAATGCCGACCAGGCGCTGGGCGAGGAAAGCTTTGCCCTGCTGCTGCAATACCCGGGCGTCAGCGGCGTGGTACGCGACGACCGTGCCTTGATTGCGGCCTACAAGGCCAAGGGCGGCGTCGTCATCATGGCCGCCGACCTGCTGGCGCTGACCTTGCTCACGCCACCCGGCGAACTGGGTGCCGACATTGCCATCGGCACCACCCAGCGCTTTGGCATGCCTCTGTGCAACGGCGGCCCGCACGCGGCCTATATGGCCTGCCGTGACGACTTCAAGCGCTCGATGCCAGGCCGCCTAGTGGGCGTCAGTATCGATGCGCATGGCAACCCGGCTTACCGGCTGGCGCTGCAAACGCGCGAGCAACATATCCGGCGCGAAAAAGCCACTTCCAACATCTGCACCGCGCAAGTCTTGCCGGCCGTGGTGGCCAGCATGTACGCGGTCTACCACGGTCCGCAAGGCCTGCAACGCATCGCCCAGCGCGTCGCCGCTTACACCGCCGTGCTGGCGCGGGGTCTGCAAGGCATGGGCTACCTAATTGCCAACACCAGCGCATTCGACACCCTCACCATAGCCACTGCCGACGCCACAGCGTCGATTGCAGCCCGCGCCGTCGCTGCCGGTGCCAATCTGCGGCGTGCGTCCGCGACCAGCCTGAGCCTGTCGCTGGACGAAACCAGCACGCGCGACGACATCGAGCAGTTATGGGCCTTCTTTGCCAAGGACGGGCAAACGGCACCCAGCGTCAGCAGCTTCGAGAAAGGCGTCGAGTCGCTGTTGCCCACCGAGTTGCGCCGCGACAGCCGCTATTTGACGCACCCGGTATTCAACAGCTACCACTCCGAGACCGGCATGCTGCGCTACATCCGCCGGCTCAGCGACAAAGACCTGGCGCTGGACCGCAGCATGATTCCGCTGGGCAGTTGCACCATGAAGCTCAATGCCACCAGCGAGATGATTCCGATCACCTGGCCCGAGTTTGCCGCGCTGCACCCGTTTGCACCGCAGGAACAACTGCAAGGCTACCGCGAGCTCGATGAGCAATTGCGCGCCTGGCTCTGTCAGGCCACCGGCTACGCCGGCATCAGCCTGCAGCCCAACGCCGGTTCGCAAGGCGAGTATGCCGGCCTGCTGACGATCCGGGCCTACCATGAAGCGCACGGCCAGGGCCACCGCAACATCTGCCTGATCCCCTCCAGCGCCCACGGCACCAACCCGGCCAGCGCCCACATGGCGGGCCTGACGGTGGTGGTGACCGCCTGCGACGCCAGCGGCAACGTCGACCTGGCCGATCTGAAAGCCAAGTGCGAACAGCACAGCCAGAATCTGGCGGCGGTGATGATCACCTACCCCAGCACGCACGGTGTCTTCGAGACCAGCGTCAAGGAGTTGTGCGCCCTGGTGCATTCGCACGGCGGGCGCGTTTACGTCGACGGCGCCAACATGAATGCGCTGGTCGGTGTCGCCGCACCGGGCGAATTCGGCGGCGATGTCAGCCACCTGAACCTGCACAAGACCTTCTGCATTCCGCACGGCGGTGGCGGCCCCGGTGTCGGGCCGGTGTGCGTGGTGGCCGACCTGGTGCCGTACCTGCCGGGGCATGCGACCGGCGGCCTGCAGTCCAAAGGCGTCGGGGCCATCGCGGCAGCGCCGCTGGGCAATGCCGCGGTGCTGCCGATCAGCTGGATGTACTGCCGCATGATGGGTCCGGACGGCCTGCAAGCAGCGACTGAAGTCGCCATTCTGGCCGCCAACTACATCAGCGCCCGCCTGAAGGACCACTACCCGACGCTGTACGCCAGCGCCAACGGGCATGTCGCGCACGAGTGCATTCTGGATTTGCGGCCCCTGAAGGAAAGCAGTGGCGGCGTCAATGGCGTCTCGGCCGAAGATGTCGCCAAACGCCTGATGGACTACGGATTTCATGCACCGACCTTGAGCTTTCCGGTGCCCGGCACGCTGATGGTGGAACCGACCGAAAGCGAGACGCTCGAAGAGCTGGACCGATTCATCGACGCCATGATCGCGATCCGCGCCGAGGTTGCGAAAGTGGAGCAAGGTGTTTGGCCGCAGGACAACAACCCGCTCAAGCATGCGCCGCACACGGCGGCCTCCCTGCTGGGTGAAGCGTGGGACCGGCCTTACTCGCGCGAAGTCGGCGCCTTCCCGCTGGCCACGCTGAAGCAGGTCAAATACTGGCCGCCGGTGGGCCGTGTCGACAACGTTTACGGTGACCGTAATCTATTCACCTCCTGCGTGCCTATCGGCAGCTGAGCAGGCATAAAAAAGGGGGCCCGGCCCCCTTTTTCAATCACGGCAAGCGCCCGTCAGAGCGTCGCGCACGATGCCTTGCGACGCCGCACCACGGCTCCCATCAAACCCAGACCGGCCAGCAGCATGGCGTAGCTTTCGGGCTCCGGTACCGCGCTGACACTAACAAGAAAATCCTGTCGCGTCGGATGGGTGTAAAGGTTGAAAGAATATTGCGTCGAACCGGCGACACCGTTGCGGGCATTGTTGATCATGCTGCCAGCGGCCAACACCGCGGCATTGTTCGAGTCGGTCGCCCGCACGGCGCCGCTGCTCAGATCGCCATTGTCGTTGGCCAGTTCCCACAGGGCCAGCTGGAAGGCGGCGCTGTTGACTGCGCTGCCCGTGGTGCTGGCAAAGGATTGCGAATACAGCCTGGAGACATCGGCTGCCTGGCTGGCACTCAACAGGGAAGTCAAGCTGGAAGAAACGTTGTACTGGCTGGGAGATCCGGAAGAGTACTGGAAAGGATCAATGCAAAAAGCCAGAAAAGAAGTGCCGTCAACCGTAATGTTCTGGGCCCCGGTAAAGTAGTTCTGCGCCCCGCTGAGATTAACCGGCAACTGTAGATTCAGCGTCTGACCACTGGCGGTACCGGTTTCCGCGACCAATGCCGTTTGGGCCAGTGACGGGGCGCTGACCAGCGTCAGCGAGGCCAACAGGGTCAGGGCGAACAGGTTATGCGAGCGATATTTCATGCGGCACTTTCAATGCTGATCACTTCAAACAAAGGGCCGATTATCCACACCCTGCCCACTCAATCGGATGTCGCAAGGCGATATTCAATAGTATTTTTCTACTGTTTTTTTACTCAAATCTGGTAGATAAGTACCAAGAAAAACGATTTCTGCCAATATCAGGCCGCCCGCTTGGCGTTTTCCAGCGCCTTGCCGACTTCGTTGCTGCCTTGCGCGGCGCCGCTTTGGGGTACCGAATCTCCGGCTCGGTCAGTGACTTCGGCCAGACGCTGGGCCAGACGCTCGGGTGTCAGGGCATCGGTACCCAGCCAGACCCCTTGCGTCAGGGTGATGTGAGCGGCCTCGAAAGTACCAGCACCGGCGCACAGAATGGTACGGGTCGGTGCCTCCTGTGACACCAGCACCAGCATGGCGGGCACCACGGCCTCAGGTTTCAGGGCCGCCAGCTGGGCCTCGGGCATCAAGCCCTCGGTCATGCGGGTGGCCGCCGTCGGTGCCAGGCAGTTGACGCGGATGTCGTTCTTGGCACCTTCCAGCGCCAGCGTCTGCATCAAGCCCACCAGTGCCATCTTGGCGGCACCGTAGTTGGTCTGGCCAAAATTGCCGTACAAGCCGGTCGACGACGTGGTCATCAGGATGCGGCCGTACTTCTGCGCGTTCATGATCGGCCAGACCGCCTTGCTGCAATGCACGGCGCCCATCAGGTGCACGTTGACCACCAGTTCAAAGTCGGCCAGTTCCATCTTGGCAAAAGTCTTGTCGCGCAAGATGCCGGCGTTGTTGACCAGGATGTCGACCCGCCCCCAGGCGTCCACCGCCTGCTGCACCATGGCCTGCACGGCGGCAAAATCGGTCACCGAGGCGCCGTTGGCCAAGGCCTCGCCGCCGGCCGCCCTGATTTCCGCCACCACTGCCTCGGCGGCACTGGCCGAACCGCCGGAGCCGTCGCGCGCACCGCCCAGGTCATTGACCAGCACCTTGGCACCACGCGCTGCCAGCGCCAGCGCATGGGCTCGACCCAGGCCGCCGCCGGCGCCTGTCACTATGGCCACACGGCCTTTGAAATCAATAGTCATCAAATATCCTTAAATTGGAGGAAACGCAAAGTACTCTCACATCCCGGGCTTGAGTACCTTGGCCACCGGGTTGTGGCGCAGCCTGAAGGCGTCGGGCATGCCGGAGCCTAGCAGGGGACGCAAGTAGAGCCGGAAGGCATCGGTCACATCGGTGCCGCTGGCGCTGATGAATTCGTCCTCCATGACGCGCGTCTTGCCGGCCACTGCATCGAGCGCCAGCAACTCGTAGTCGACCGAATAGAACCCGGTGCGCTTGATGGCCACCGAGCCGTCGCGCGCGCCCCACATGGCGAACTGCACCGCCTTCTCGCCGACCTCGCGCGCCTCGCGCTGATCGACGTCGGAGACGCAGCCGATGAAGGAGCGTTGCAGGTAGCCGAAGGTATCGCCGCGCACCCGTTTGATCTTCAGCTTGGACTTGATTTCCTCGCACAGCAGATCGGCAAGCGCACCGTTGCCCGACAACTGCACATTGCCGTGCGCGTCGTGCTCCAGGTCTTTCGCCAGCAAGGCGGCAATGGCCACCCCCGAGGCATCGTGAATGCCCTCGGACACCGCAATCACACAGCGCCCATAACGCTCGTAAACGCTTTTCACATCGGCCAGGAATTTCTCCAGCACAAAAGTCCGCTCCGGCAGGTAGATCAGGTGCGGCCCGTCGTCCGGGAATTTCTTGCCCAGGGCCGACGCCGCCGTCAAAAAGCCGGCATGGCGGCCCATCACGACACCCACATAAACGCCCGGCAGGGCCGCGTTGTCCAGATTGGCGCCGGCGAAGGCCTGGGCCACAAAACGTGCCGCCGACGGAAAGCCCGGCGTGTGGTCGTTGCCCACCAGGTCGTTGTCAATCGTCTTCGGAATGTGAATACTGCGCAGCGGGTAGCCGGCTTTGCGCGCCTCCTCGCTGACGATGCGCACGGTGTCGCTGGAGTCGTTGCCGCCGATGTAGAAGAAATGTCCGATCTGATGCGCCTGCAAGACCTTGAAGATCTCCTGGCAATAGGCCAAATCCGGCTTGTCGCGGGTGGAGCCCAGCGCCGAGGACGGCGTGCTGGCCACCAATTCCAGATTGTGGTGGGTCTCCTGCGTCAGGTCGACAAAGTCCTCATTGACGATGCCGCGCACGCCATGGCGCGCGCCGTAGATGCGCCCAATGGCGCCGAAGCGCCGCGCCTCCATCGCCACGCCCACCAGCGACTGGTTGATCACCGCCGTCGGGCCACCGCCCTGGGCAACAAGTATTTTTCCGGATGCCATCAAAAAATCTCCTTGGGAATTTGGCGACGAGTTTAGCGCGTGGGCGTTGCCGCCAACCAGCGCTCGATCGCCGCTGGTTCGCTGACGCTGCGCAGTGCCAGATAGGCCAGTTCGGCTTCGGGATGGCGACGACGCAGGAAGTTGAGCCACTGCTTGAGCCGCCCGGCCTGCTGGCGGCGCTCCAGACGCAGGCACACCAGGCGCCAGAAATCGGCAATCAGCGGCAGCAGGGTCTGCCAGCTCACACCCGGCGGCGGCGCGCGCTGTGCCACGGCGGCCTGGATCGCCAGCGCCAGCCCCGGATCGCTGACCATGCCACGACCCAGCATCAAACCGTCGCAGCCCGAAAGCTGACGGCAGCGCAAGGCATCCTGCACGCTCCAGATGTCGCCATTGGCCAGCACCGGGATGCGCACGGCGGCACGAATGTCGGCGATGCGTTCCCAGTAAACGGGTGGGCGGTAAGCGTCGGCCTTGGTCCGGGCATGCACCACCAGCTCGCTGGCGCCGCCAGCCTCGATCGCCAGCGCACTCTCCACCGCGCGTGAAGCATCGCTGACGCCCAGGCGCATCTTGGCCGAAACCGGTAGCTGAGCCGGCACGGCGCGCCGAACTGCCGACACGATGCGACTGAGCAGCTCCGGCTGATCGAGCAAGGTGGCACCGCCACCATGGCGATTCACGACCTTGGCCGGACAGCCGAAGTTCAGGTCGATACCGTCGGGGTCCAAGGTGGCCAGGCGAGCGGCATTCTCCGCCAGGCAGACCGGGTCCGAGCCCAGCAGTTGCACCCGCACCGGCACCCCCGCCAAGGTCCGCCCGCCGTTGAGAAGTTCCGGCACGACACGCGTGAAGACACGATCCGGCAGCAAGGTATGGGTGACGCGGATGAATTCGGAGACACAGCGATCGACCCCGCCGACGCGGGTCAGGATGTCGCGCAGCACAAAGTCCAGCACGCCTTCCATGGGCGCGAGATAAATGGTCATGACAAATGAGAAAGTTGCAGCAAGAGGCAGGAATCAGGGCCCGTTCAGCCGGCCAAGCCGCCACTTCATCTGCACGTCAGAAGAGGCACTCCGGACGCCGGACGCCAGGTAAAGAGCGAGTCCATTATCACGCCATTGCCCGGACGATCCGGGGAGTGAATTTCAAATGCATCCTATACTTTGAACCGACCCCCCGTGAAAAGGGGGCGCCGGACTGCAAGGCCTTATCCATCCTTCACCTTATTTGCGAGTTGCCCATGACCATCAACGTCACTATCGATCTTGGCTACGAGTTTGAAGTCAAAGCCAGCGCGGCGGATGTCTTCGACGTTCTGGCCGATGTACCCACTTCGGCCAGTCACTTTCCCAAGGTCGACAAGCTGGTCGACCTCGGCGGCGGCGCCTACCGCTGGGAAATGGCAAAAATTGGTTTGGCCCAGATCAATCTGCAAACTATTTACGCCTCCAAATACGTCTCCAACAAGGCCAAGGGCACGGTTGTCTGGACCCCCATCAAGGGTGAAGGCAATGCCCTGGTGTCGGGCAACTGGAAGATTACCGACAAAAAAAAATCTACCCTGATCGTGCTGCAAATCAATGGCGAGCTGACCATTCCCCTGCCCGGCCTGATGAAGATGGTGGTGGCGCCGGTGGTGGAAGCCGAGTTTGAAAAAATGGTCGAGCAATACATCGCCAACCTGACCAAACGCTTTGGTGGCGAGGCCTGATTTCCTGAAGTACCTAGGGTCAACACCCTTGCCAGTTGGCGTCTTTTCATCAAAATGAACCCTTCTTTTTGACTGGAGCGACTTGTGCCCACTCCCATTGCCGTAGCGACCGGCGACTTGCCGTTGCCGTGTTTTTACCGCTGGGAGCGTGAGCGCGCCAACCAGGTCTACCTGACGCAACCGACCGCTGGCGGCGCCGTTCAGAACCTCACCTGGGGTCAGGCGGGCGACCAGGTACGCCGCATGGCCAACTGGCTGCAAGCCCAGGCATGGCCCATCGGCAGCCGGGTTGCCATCATCGGAAAAAACAGCGCCCACTGGGTGCTGGCCGATCTGGCGATTCAGATGGCGGGACACATTTCCGTTCCGCTTTATCCGACCTTCAACGGCGAAGCGCTTTCCTACGTGCTGGCGCACAGCGAGGCGCGCGCCTGTTTTGTCGGCAAAATGGATGAGATTGGCAATTTGCAGACCGGCCTGGCAGCGAACTTGCCGGTGATTGCCCTGCCGCTGGCGCCCACCATCAAAGCCTTGCCGTGGGCCGACCTGATAGCCACCAGCCTTCCCATGAAGGAATCGCCAACGCCGCAGGGCGAATCCATTTGCACCATCATCTATACCTCCGGCACCACCGGCAAACCGAAAGGTGCGGTGCATACCTTCAACAGCATTGCCTGGGGCGTCTCAAGCGCCACGCGGCGCGTGCGCATGAGCAGCGACGACCGCTATATTTCCTACCTGCCGTTGGCCCACGTGGCCGAGCGCATGCTGATAGAACAGGGTTCGCTGCGCTATGGCGGTCACATCTTTTTTGCCGAGGCGCTGGACACTTTTGTGCAGGACCTGCAGCGCGCCCGTCCCACCATCTTTTTCTCGGTGCCACGATTGTGGGTCAAGTTTCAGCAAGGCGTGCACGCCAAAATGCCGGCCGAGAAACTCAAAAAACTGCTGGCTTTACCGCTCATCGGCTGGCTGGTCCGGCGCAAGATTCTGAAGGGTCTGGGCCTCGACCAATGCCGTATCGCGGCCGGCGGCGCGGCGCCGATGCCGGCCGATGTATTGGGTTGGTACCGCAATCTGGGCCTGGATCTGATCGAGGTCTACGGCATGACCGAGAATTGCGCGATCTCGCATTCGACGCTGCCGGGCTCACCCAGGACCGGCACCGTAGGCCTGCCCTACGACGGCGTGGAACAGCGCATAGACCCCGAAACGGGTGAAATTGAGATGCGCAGCGAAGCGCTGATGAAAGCCTATTACCGGGAACCCGAGCAGACGGCTGCCGCCATCACCGCCGACGGCTGGCTGCGCACCGGCGACAAGGGCAACATTGCGGCCGATGGCTACCTGAGCATCACCGGCCGGGTCAAGGACATTTTCAAGACCAGCAAGGGCAAATACGTGGCACCGGCACCGATCGAAGAGTTGCTGGTCATGCACCCGGACATCGAGGCCTGCGTCGTTACCGGCGCCAACCTGACACAGCCCCTGGCACTGGTCATGCTGTCACAGGACGCAGTGGCGAGAAGCGCTGCCGCCCGCGGCAAGCAGGCGCTCACCGAATCGCTCGAATCGCACCTGAAGGCGGTCAATGCCCAGTTGGAGCCGCACGAGAAGCTGGGCTGTCTGGTGGTCGTCACGACGCCTTGGACGCCGGAAAACGGCTTTGTGACGCCAACCCTCAAGGTCAAACGCAATCGGATTGAAGAAGCTTTCGCAGGGCAATACCAAGGCTGGTGCCGCGCCGGCAAGCCGGTGATCTGGCTGGTGGACTAGGGCCTGTTCACCCTATTTTTGCGTGTGAAAATGGGGTGAACAGGCGCTAAACAAGTCAGCCGATAATCACAGTCTCGAGGACTCTCCAGTCCAAACTTTTTTTCAGGACCATCGCAATGCATCGTGTCGCCATCAGCAGTACCGGAATCTATATTCCACCGGAGGTCATTACCAATGAAGAACTGGTAGCCGCCTTCAACCGCTTTGCCGAGCAGGAAAACGCCGCCCACGCCGCCGCCATCGCGGCCGGTACGCACCAAGCCATCCCGCTGTCGAGCGTCGAATTCATCGAGAAGGCCTCCGGCATCAAGCAGCGTTACGTGATGGAAAAATCGGGCATCCTCGATCCGCAGCGCATGCGCCCGCGCTTCAAGACCCGACCCGACAACGAAATCTCGCTGATGGCCGAGATTGGCGTTGCGGCGGCGCGCGATGCGCTGGCGCGCGCTGGCAAGCAGCCGCAAGACATCGACGGCGTCTTTTGCGCCGCCGCCAACATGCAGCGCGCCTACCCGGCCATGGCGGTTGAAATCCAGACCGCGCTGGGCATCAAGGGTTTCGGCTTCGACATGAATGTGGCTTGTTCATCGGCCACTTTCGGCATTGAAATGGCGGTCAACGCAGTCAAGACCGGTTCGGCGCGCGCCATCCTGGTGGTCGACCCGGAAATCACCTCGCCGCATCTGGCCTGGAAAGACCGGGACTGCCATTTCATCTTCGGCGACGTCTGCACCGCGGTGCTGGTGGAGCGCCTGGAAAACGCACCGGCCGGCGCCTTCGAGGTGCTGGGCACGCGCCTGCTCACCACTTTCTCCAGCAATATACGCAACAACGCCGGCTTCATGTCGCGCGCCGAAGACCGCGACCCGGACGACCGCGACCAGCTTTTCTACCAGGAAGGCCGCAAAGTCTTCAAGGAAGTCTGCCCGATGGCGGCCGAGCACATGAACAAACACCTGGCGGACCTGGGCTTCACGCCTCAGGATGTGCGCCGCTTCTGGCTGCACCAGGCCAATCTGGCCATGAACCAGTTGATCAGCCGCAAGCTGCTGGGACGCGATGCGACGCCGCAGGAGGCACCGGTCATTCTGAACGAATTTGCCAATACCGCGTCGGCCGGCTCCATCATTGCTTTTCACCGCCACCACGACGACTTCAAGGCTGGTGAAGTGGGCATGATCTGCTCCTTCGGCGCCGGCTACTCGATTGGCAGTGTGGTGCTGCGCCGGACCTGACCAGCGCCCGATCAGGCGAACAGGCGGACCTCCAACATCCCGGTATCGGTTGGGGACAGAGCTGGTTCACTTCGTGTAACTGCGGGCTGTCCCGCAAGGCTCTAGTTAAGGGCCCGTTTGAGCCGGATTTCCTCGATCTTGACGGTGCCCATGGGCACCGTCTTGATGCTGGACATTTCGCGTTTGAAGCCGGCCAGCTCAAGAAAGCGCAAGGCCCGCTCGTTGCCCAGCGGCAGCCACGCTGTCACGGTGCCGCAGCCCTCCTCCAGCAGACCCTCGCGGGCTGCGTCCCACAACGCCAGGCCGACGCCCTTGCCCAAGTGGCTTGGTGCGACATGGATCGCCCAGATCTCTCCGGTGGTCGGCGGCGTGCCCTTGTCGCGCGAGCGATCGAAGCCGACAAAGCCGACCACTTCGCCGGCATCGAGCGCCACCATCACCTGGGGTTCGCAGTACTCGATGGCTTCGCGCCAGTAGGCCTGGCTGGTTTTGGCATGAATTTCGGCAATCGTTCTGGCATCGCGCGGCGTTGCCGGCCGGACTTCGTAAGTGCTGGTACTGGACATGAAAAATGCTGGGGAAAAACCCGTGAATAAGAAAAATTGGAACTGGATTGTCGCCGCAAACAAAGCCCCCGCATGAAACCTGCTTGGCGCTGCCAAATACAGCGCCTTGACGACTCTTTCCTGCGTCACCCAAGGACGATAATTTCTCCACCACCCTGATCGGAAACATCCTCCCATGAACCTCACCGAATCCTTGCTCCATGCACTCAAGGCGCACGGCGCACGCCAGATCTTTGGCATCCCGGGCGACTTTGCCCTGCCCTACTTTCGCATCATCGAAGAATCCAAAATCCTGCCGCTCTACACGCTATCGCATGAGCCGGCCGTCGGCTTTGCCGCCGATGCCTCGGCCCGCATCAACTGCGGCCTCGGCGTCGCCGCCGTCACCTATGGTGCCGGCGCGCTCAACATGATCAATTCGGTGGCCGCCGCTTTTGCCGAGAAGTCGCCGCTGGTGGTGCTGTCCGGCGGCCCCGGCAAAGGCGAGTCGCGCTCCGGATTGCTGCTGCACCATCAGGCCAAGACACTCGATTCGCAATTCCAGATCTTCAAGGAAATCACCTGCGACCAGGTGCGCCTGGACGACGCCCAGCGCGCACCCACCGACATCGCCCGCGTGCTGGCCAACTGCTTGCGCCGCTCCGAGCCGGTCTACATCGAAATCCCGCGCGACATGGTGGCCCTGCCCTGTGCGCCGGTGCTGCCGGAAGGGGCGCTGGCGCCGGACCAGGATGCGCTCAATGCCTGCGTCGACGAGATTCTGGAGCGCCTGTCCCAGGCCAAGGCGCCGGTCCTGATGGCCGGTGTTGAAGTTCGCCGCTATGGCCTGGAAGCCAAGGTGGCCCAGTTGTCGCGCCGCTTTGGCATGCCGGTGGTCACCAGCTTCATGGGGCGCGGTCTGCTGTCCGACCAGAACGCGCCGCTGGTAGGCACCTACATGGGCGTCGCCGGCTTCCCGGAAGTCACGCAACTGGTCGAAGGGTCGGATGGCCTGTTCCTGCTCGGCGAGATCATTTGCGACACCAATTTCGCCGTATCGGAAACCAAGATCGACATGCGCAAGACGATACAGGCGCTCGATGGCCAGGTCACCATCGGTTATCACACCTATGCCCAATTGCCACTGCCGGCGCTGGTCGATCGCATGCTGGAACGGTTGGCCCCCGAGGAAAAAGCTTTCTCGATCAAACGCCAATCCTTTGCGCATGGGCTGCCGGCCGACGCGAATGCGATTGCGCCAACCGACATCGCCACCGCGGTCAACGACTTGATGGCAGCGCACGGCAAGATGCCCATTGCCTCCGACATGGGGGACTGCCTGTTCACCGCCATGGAAATCGAGCACACGGCGCTGCTGGCGCCGGGCTATTACGCGACCATGGGTTTCGGTGTGCCGGCCGGTCTGGGCCTACAGGCCGCCACCGGCCAGCGGCCGCTGATTCTGGTCGGCGACGGCGCTTTTCAGATGACCGGCTGGGAGTTGGGCAACTGCCAGCGTTACGGCTGGGACCCGATCGTGCTGCTGTTCAACAATGCCAGTTGGGAGATGCTGCGCACCTTCCAGCCCGAGTCCTCGTTCAATGACCTGGGCCACTGGGGTTTTGCCGAAATGGCGGCAGGCATGGGCGGCGACGGCGTGCGCGTCAACACGCGCGGCGAACTGAAAGCGGCACTGGACAAGGCGATGGCAACGCGCGGGCGCTTTCAGTTGATCGACATCACCATCGGGCGTGGTGTGCTGTCGGACACGCTGGCGCGCTTTGTCGCCGGTGTGAAACGGCTCAATGCCGTCAAATGAAGCGCGGGCAGCAGCTCCGTTGCCAAGTATGATGAAACATTTGCTGGTCAATCAACCCAACCCTCTGACATGCTGGACAACCTGCCATCCTTCTTTCTGCATTGGGGCATCACCGCCCTCTCGCTGTGGCTCGCCAGCCGCCTCTTTCAGGGCATCCGATTCGCCGACACCTCCTCGCTGATCGTCTCGGCGCTGCTGCTGGGTTTTGCCAATGCCATCGTCAAGCCGCTGCTGATTCTCCTGACCCTGCCATTGACCGTTCTGACCTTTGGCCTGTTCCTGCTGGTGATCAACGCCTTGATGATCTTGCTGGTCTCCTCGCTGGTCAGAGGCTTCAAGGTGGCAAGCTTCTGGACCGCTTTTTTTGCCAGTATTTTCATTTCGCTACTGAGCTTTTTGATCGGCCTGTTTGTCGGCGACGGCAGTCCCTCGCAGACCATTCAAATGCCCCACAGCGGCCTGTGGCTCTAGGAGCCTGCACGCCATGAGCCTTGCCCATTTGTTGCTGCGCCAGGCGCGCCAGCAGCCTGAGCGGGAAGCGATTTACCACGGAACGGCGCTGCACGCCACTGCCGGTCAGTGGGCAGCGCGCAGCGCGGCAATGGCGCAGCGGCTGCGCGCGGCGGGCCTGCAGCCGGGTGAACGGGTGCTGCTCTTCATGCGCAACCACCCGCGCTACCTGGAAATCCTGTGGGCCGCCTGGTGGGCCGGTTTGGTGGTGGTTCCGGTGAATGCCAAGCTGCATCGCCGGGAAGTGGAATGGATTGTCGAGAATTCCCAGGCGCGTTGGGGGTTTGTGACGGCTGACGTGGCGCCCGAGCCGCTGGCCGGTTTGGCGCGGCAAATCGACATCGAAAGCGCAGCGATGGATGACTTGCTGTCACCGCTGAGCGACGCCATGGCAGTGCCGATCACGGCGCGCGCGCCGCAGGACCTGGCCTGGCTTTTTTACACCAGTGGCACCACCGGGCGACCGAAGGGCGTAATGCTGACCCAGCGCAACCTGATGACCATGGGCTTGACTTATTTTGTCGATGTCGACGCGGTGCTGCCCCAGGACGCGATGGTGTATGGCGCGCCGATGTCGCACGGCGCCGGTCTCTACGCCCTACCGCATTTGATGGCGGGCGCCCGGCATGTGGTGCCGGCCTCCGGCACGGTCGATCCGGCCGAGCTGTTCGAGCTGGGCCGCGCCCTCGGGCCACTCTCCACTTTTGCGGCACCCACCATCGTCAAGCGCTTGGTCGATCACGCCGAGGCCATGGGCCTCACAGCGCAGGATTGCGCGGCCAGTTTCAAGACCATCGTCTATGGCGGCGCACCGATGTACCTGGCCGACATGCAGCGCGCCCTGCGGGTCATGGGGCCGCGCTTTGTGCAAATCTACGGCCAGGGCGAAACGCCCATGGTCGCAACCGCTTTGTCGCGCCAGCACCTGACCGACCGCACACATCCCAGGTACCTGGAGCGCATGGCGTCGGTGGGCGTGGCGCAGACGCCGGTGCGGGTACGCATAGCCGATGAAATGGGCATTGATCTACCTTTGGGTGAAGTGGGCGAAGTGCTGGTGCAAGGCGACAGCGTCATGGCCGGCTACTGGGATAACCCGCAGGCCAGCGCCGCGGCGCTGCGGGACGGCTGGCTTTACACCGGCGATGTGGGCTGCCTGGACGCTGATGGCTTCCTGACCCTGAAGGACCGCAGCAAGGATCTGATCATCAGTGGCGGCTCCAATATCTACCCGCGCGAAGTGGAAGAAGCGCTGCTGAGCGCCCCCGGCGTGGCCGAGGTGGCGGTGGTCGGCGCCCATGACCCGGAGTGGGGCGAAGTGGTGGTGGCCTTTGTGGTACCGCAACCGAACACCCCTCTTGCGACCGGCGAGCTGGACCAGCACTGTCTGGCGCAGATTGCGCGCTTCAAGCGTCCCAAACGCTATGTGCTGCTGCATGAGTTGCCCAAGAATAACTACGGCAAGGTGCTCAAGACCGAGTTGCGGCAACGCTTGCGCGATGAAGCCGCCTTGTCCGGCGCCCCGGGCGCGGACGGCGGGACAGTGGCCAAGTGACTTTCCTTCTGATCGTCCTGCTGGCGCTGGCTGTCCTTGCCATCGGCTACTTGCTGAAGAAGCCCAGCGTCGGCGGCGCCGCAGCGAAATCACTGGCACCGCCGCCGGCCGACCGGCGCACCAGAGCGCAAGCGTCAACCCCTGCCGCAACCCTGGTCGCGGCCGCGCCAGCGCTGCCGGCCGAGATACCGGCCGAGCTGGCAGGATGGCGCTTCGTAGGCCGGGACGAACTGGCGGCGCAGCGTCGGTGGGCACTGCAAACCGAACTCCGCAACATTCCACGGCCGCCACTGTCCCTGCACAAACTACTGTCCCCGGAACTGCTGGACAGCGCCAGCTCGATCGAAATCAACGACCTGATCCTGGGCGAGGCACTGATCGCGGCCAAGGTGCTGGCGCGCGTCAATTCTCCGTTCTACGGCTTGCGCCGGCCGGTGCTCAGCATCGGGCAGGCGGTCACCTTCCTGGGCCTGAATGCGGTGCGCAGCATCAGCCTGCAGTACCTGCTGGACCAATCGTTCCAGGCCAGCAGCCCGGAGCACAAGAAGGTCTTCGACACGGTCCTGAGTGCCAGTGCATTGGCCGGCGAACTGTGTTTGAAGTTGGCCCAGCGCCTCGACTGGCCGGAGCAGGGTTCCCTGGTGACGCAGGTGGTGTTGTCCTTCCTGGGTCAACTGGCGACGGTTTCCCTGATGCCGGGCGAGCGCAGTGTCTGGATTGCAAAAAATGGCCTGCTCGAAAGAGCCAGCGCGGAGCAAGCGCAATTGGGGCTGGCTGCCGCCGAAATCGGCAGCCTGCTGATGCAGGAATGGGGCTTGCCGGCGAGCCTGATCGAGGAGGTCAGGGAGATCGACCAGATCCTGCTGACGCCGGCCGCCCTGACGGCGCCCCAGCGCCGCACCCGTCTGGCCCTGTGCTACCTGTGCGCCCGCCTGGGTGAAAGACTGGCACTGGGCAGTCTGAGTGATCTCTGCGCTTTCGATCTGGGCGCGGATTCGAGCCCCGAGTGGTTCTACCTACGCGGCTATCTGGCATTGCCCGAACTGGCGCGGCTAGTCGAGTTTCTGCATGCACCGGAATTAGGAAAAAGCATCCAGCAGATGCGCCTTGCGATGCGCGCGCGTGGCTAGTTCGTAAGCAAAAGATTGACCGTCGCCACCTGCACCGAATCGTAGGTGGATGTTGCGACAAGGGTCATCGGAATCGAATACTGCAACGGGTAAGTGGCGTAAGTGTCCAAGGCCACGGTGGACGAGTTCAAGGTGGTTGCGGTGATATCCGCGCCTGCGTAGTACATCTGCACGCCGCCACTGATCGCGCTGCCACCAACGTAGAGGGTCCACACCACAGGCTCGCCCGCATCAAGACGCACGGACTGTCCAACATGGATGGCAAGGTCGGTCGAACCGCCAGGAGCGACGGAGGTGTCACCCATGAACAAGCCACCCACAGTGACGCCAATGTTGAAATTCCCGGACGGACCGGCATTGCCGCCGCCACCACAGGCGCTCAAAACGAGCGCCGCAGCGAGCGCTGCGACAGCCACCCGGAGTCGATGCTTGCCAGCGCGTTGGCCCGGCTCCCGATTTTGATTTTGATTTTGAGCCGTTTGATTGTGACTTGCCAACATAAATGCCTTTCGTTATTCCAGCAGGTGTCAAACGTGCGACTCGTGTTTCCGACGACATTCAAGATGTGAGAAATGGAAACAATGCCTTGACCAGCATGACAGCCAGGAGATCGGTCCACACCTCTGGCGCAGACCTATCGAATTCTTGAGCATCTTTCCCGAACAGACTGTTCGGTGGACAACATAGGAGCGATGTTTCTGGAGCGCAGCTACTGCGGTGGCAGTGCGGCATTTCCGGCCAGCAACTCTGGGCCTGTGGAAATCAACCCGCCACCCGGGCGCACTCGCAGGTGAAGTGGCGCGGGTACTGGGGTTGCTCCCCGCGGTCCATGGCAACCGGGCATCAAACGCTTACCACGCGGCCGAGCGCCAGCTACCATTTTGATAGTAGTGCACCTGGTCGTTCCACAACAGAGAGCGGTCGTCGCCGATGTAGCGCTCGCCCGGCAGGCTGGACACAAGAGGGGTGCGCGGGCTCAAACTGCGCCCACCCAGATCGATTTCGAATTTTTGCAGTTCGGTGCGCGTGAACTGGTAATAGTCCATGACGGCGCCACTGGCCCCCGGCGCCGGGGTGTCGTGCAGGCTGACCGGCAGGCTCACGCGCACCGTGTTGCCCAGCGTCTGCAAGGCAATGCCATGGTGCTGGCGCAGCACGGTGGCATCGGTGCCGCGGCGGCCAATGATGCTGCGCGCCGCCTCGCGCGGCTGGCTAGCGTCGCTGACATCGATCAGCGAAAGTTTCACTCCCTGGTACCAGGCAAAGCGGCCGTCGCCTGCCCCGCCGTCAGCGATGGCATCCTTGCCGACGCCCAGCAACAATGTGTCGGTCAAGGGGAACAGGTAGTCGGAATAACCGCTGACCTGCAACTCACCGGCCACTTTGGGGTCGGCCGGATTCGACAAATCCAGTACATAAAGTGGATCGGTAAGCCGGTAAGTGACGAGGTAAGCGCGGCTGCCGATGAAACGCGAGGCGTAAAGCTGCTCGCCGGCCTTGCCCAGCGGCGCCGGTCGGGCCCAGTTGGGTAGTTCGCTCAGCAGCGCCAAGGCGCCGGCGCTCTCCTGCAGGATGCTCAGGTGAGCGGGCGATTCCGCGGCAGTGGTCCAACCGCCCCAGCTGGGCACCGTTTGCGTGATCACGCGCAGCGCCCCCTTGTCTTCACCCAGGCGGAACGATTTCCGATTTTGATCAAAACCCAGATGCCCGCTCACATTGCCGGAGCCGCGATAGGCGATGTCCAGGCCGCTCAGCGCAAACTTGTGAATGTCGGTACTGGTCTGTCCGACATAGACCGGGAACGCGCCACTGTAGCTGTAGGCGGTGCGGGTGGTCGCCAGGTACAGATTCTGATCGGACAGGTAGAACGCCTCGCTGCCGCCGGTGAAACAGCGCGCCGCATGACGGTGCGTGGTGGCGGCCAGATCGATGGCGACGATGGTGATGATGTCGGCGCTCTTGACCGCATTGTTCTCCTGAATGAAACAGGAAGCAGCCTGGACCAGCGGCTCCGCTGCGGCGCCGTCGACAGACAGTGTCGGCAGCAGTTGCGACGCTTGCAGCGCGTCCAGCTGGGCTTGATTGGCAGCGGTCTTGGAAGCCGGCCACCAAGGGTCCAGCCCCGGCAATTGCGGATAGCTGCGCAACACCAGGTACAGGGTCGAGCCCAGTCGGCGCGAGCCTATTAGTTGCGCGCTCAAACGCAAGGTACGGTGGATTTTCATCTGCGTGGAACTGGCGCTATCCACCAGTACCAGCTCGGTCACGCCCTGGCCCCAGGATTGCGGCGCAAACCAGGCGTCATAAATGCCCCAGGCGCTGACGCCTTGCGCCAGCGCAACCAGTTGCCGGTGTTCGCTGTCGAGGTACAGGCCGCTGCCACTAACGTCGGCCGAGAACGGGATTTTCAGACTGTCAATCGGCAGCAGCGCCGCATCCGTGGCACTTGCATTGAGCCCCTGCCGGCGCAGCAGGTCGCGCCTGACGTCGCCTGCGCCGGCTGGTTCCAGACTGAAGAGGTAGGCACCGTCGCTCTTGATCAGGTCGGCCTCGTCGACCCCGGCCTCCTGTAGCGTGGTGCCGGAAAAGACGGCGCTGCCCGTTGCACCGGGCGCCGCCGTGGTGGCGACCGGCAAGTTCAGCGCCCAGACGCTGCCCAGATAGTCCCGGGATGACGGGCCCAGGGCGTCACGGAAATAAGCCGTCAGCCCGGCCTCGGTGACACTGCGCAAGCGCCAGGGTGAAGGATCGGTCGCACCGGGCGCAGCGGCGCTACCGCCGCCGCAGCCGGCCAGGACCGCCGCGACAAGCAACAACAGGCCAGCCGCTGCAGGGAATGAGCGCGTTAACAGTCGTCCGAAATGACGGGTATGGCATGCCATGGGACCCCCTTTGAAGACGCCATGGACCATGCCGGCGTCCCACCGCAATTATGTTCCTCGACGGTCGCCCGGATCAACCCTCCACCCAGGCGCACTCGCAGGTGAAGTGCCGCAGGTACTGGGGCTGCTTGGTGATCCTCACGCCGCGGATGCTGGCGGCTTTTTGCTTGACCTCGTCAATCACCTCGGCCGCGTAGTCGAAGTGCGACTGGGTGTACATGCGCCGCGGAAAGGCCAGGCGCACCAGTTCCATGCTGTGGTAGGTTTCACTGCCATCAGCCAGCCGTTTGCCAAACATCACCGAGCCGATCTCGACCCCGCGGATGCCGCCTTCCAGGTACAGCGCATTGCACAAGGCCCAGGCCGGGTAATGCTGTACCGGCATGTCGGGCAGCACCGTGCGGGCATCAATGTAAACCGCATGACCACCGGTCGGTTTGACGAAGCCGACGCCGGACGCTTCCAGTCGCTCGCCCAGGTATTCGGCGGTGCGCAGGCGGTAGCGCAGGTAGTCTTCCTGCATGCCCTCCTCCAGACCCACCGCCAGCGCCTCCAGATCGCGCCCGGCCAGGCCGCCGTAGGTGGGGAAGCCTTCGGTCATGATCAATACGTTGCGCACCGCGTCCATCCACTCTTCACTGCGCAGCACGATAAAGCCGCCGATGTTGACCATGCCGTCCTTCTTGGCGCTCATGGTGCAGCCGTCGCAGTAGGAGAACATCTCCTGCACGATTGATTTGATCGGCGTGTTCTCATAACCCGGCTCGCGCATCTTGATGAACATGGCGTTCTCGGCAAAGCGGCAGACGTCCATGATGAAGGGCTTGCCATGGTGCTTAAGCAGTGCCGCATAGGCCCGGATGTTGGCCATCGAGACCGGCTGGCCGCCACCGGTGTTGTTGGTGACGGTGATCATGCCGAACGGGATGCGCTCTCCCTGGGTCTTGAGCAGCGCCTCGACCCGTGCCAGATCGATGTTGCCCTTGAACGGGTAGATCAGGGCCGGCTGCAAGCCTTCGGCAATCACCAGGTCGACCGCTTCGACGCCTATGTATTCCAGATTCGCGCGGGTGGTGTCGAAGTGCGAGTTGTTGGGTACCAGGTCGCCCTTCTTGCAGACCGCGGTGAACAACACCTTCTCGGCCGCGCGCCCCTGGTGCGTCGGAACAAAATGCTGCATGCCAGTGATGTTCTGGATCACCGACTCCAGCCGGTAGAAGCTGCGCGCGCCGGCATAACTCTCATCGCCTTCCATGATGGCGCCCCATTGCCTGGAAGACATGGCACCGGTGCCGGAGTCGGTCAGCCAATCGATCAGCACGTCTTCGGCGCGCAGCTTGAAGACGTTGAGTTTGGCGGCCTCCAGCAGTTGCTCGCGCTCGCCGCGGGTGGTCATGCGGATCGGTTCTATGCTTTTGATGCGAAACGGTTCAATCAGGGTTTTAGGCATGGCAAAACGGTGGAAGTTGTAGAAGTGGGCGTGAAGGTAGCACCGCCCAAATCAGCGTGGTGTCGGGTATTGCCAACAGATCGAAAATATTTTGCCTGTGCCACGATAATCAAACAGTCCGAGCTCGATTCGAGCGAGCGGACAGTTAAATTTCAGGAGAAAGAAATGGCAAAAGGTCAACAAAACAGCAACAAGATGGTCAAGAAACCGAAAAAGGACAGCGCTCCGCCCAAAGCGGTGTCACCCGATGCGGTACGCCCGACCGTCACCACCGTGGTACCGGTGCGCGGCAAACTGAAAAATGCCCCCAACAAGGGCTAGCAGCCACGTTGGATCGAATGCAGTCGCACGACGCAGCGGGTGAACTCCCGCTGCTGTACGTGGACGATGCCCTGCTGGTGCTGGACAAGCCGGCCGGTCTGCTGGCGGTGCCTGGTCGCGGCGCCGACAAGCAAGACTGCCTGAGTGCGCGGGCACAGCGCCATTACCCGGACGCGCTGGTCGTGCACAGACTCGACATGGCTACCTCGGGTGTGATGGTGCTGGCGCGTGGCGCCGCCGCGCAACGCGCGCTGAACCAGGCCTTCGCCAGCCGCAACGTTGGCAAACGCTACCTTGCCGTGGTCGACGGACAACTGCCGGCGCCGCCTGAAGGCTGGGGCGAAATCGATCTTCCCATCAGTGTCGACTGGCCCCATCGACCACGCCGTGTCATCGACCATCAGCTCGGCAAACCCAGCGTGACGCGCTGGCGGGTGCTGTCCTACAACGCCGCGGACCAGACGACCCGGCTGGAACTTGAACCGCTGACCGGACGCTCGCATCAATTGCGCGTGCACATGCAGGCGCTGGGGCATGCCATCGTCGGCGATGCCCTGTATGGCTGCCCCAGAATTCAGGCGCTGGCGCAGCGCTTGCTGCTGCACGCCTGCTCACTGGAATTGCGTCACCCGGTGAACGCCCAGGCCATGCGTTTTGTCAGCGTCGCACGCTTTTGACTGCGGTCTGTCCCACAAGGTTTACTATTCAACGCGGGTAATCGATGTCGGCTTGAAGCCCAGATCTGCTGCCTTGCCTTTACGGGCACGGGCCGCCCTGGCGTTGTTCAGGCTGCGAATCTCCAGCGTTTCCTCGCGTGCCTTGCCGCCGCGCCCTATGCCTTCGATCCTCACGCTGCGGGTGTACGCCGCCGCACCGGCCAGCGTGTCCTTGTCCTCCAGCGCAATCAGCATCAGACCCCGGCCACCATTGTTCAAAGTCTTCAGATCCTTGATCTCGAAGGTCAAAATACGGCCACCGGTGGAGGCACAGGCCACATGGGTGGCTGCGGCCAGGGGCGCGGCGCCAGAGCCGCCAGCCACCGGCGACGGACGGCACAGCACTTCGCCAGCGTTGCAGCTGACAAACGCCTTGCCCGCCTTCAACCTGGAAGTCATGTTCTCAACGGAGGCGATGAAGCCATAGCCACCGGAACTGCTCAGTAGCAGGGTTGCGCTGGCCGGGCCGGCAAAGTAATAGGACAACTGGGTGCCGGACTCGAGCTCCACCAGCGTGGTGATGGGCTGGCCGTCGCCGCGGGCGCCCGGCAGCAAGGACACAGCGACCGAGTAAATGCGTCCGTTATTGCCAAACGCCAGCAGCGTGTCCACGGTGCGGCACTCAAAGCTGCCGTACATGGCATCGCCGGCTTTAAAGGCGAAGTTGGCGGAATCATGTCCATGACCTTTTTGCACCCGCACCCAGCCTTTTTCGCTGACCACCACGGTCACTGGCTCGTCCACCACCTTGACTTCCAGCACCGCTTTTTTTTCAGCCTGGATCAGGGTGCGGCGGGCATCGGCAAAGGTTTTCGCATCAAGCTCGATTTCCCGGATCATGAGCCGGCGCAGCGCCGTCGGGCTGGCCAGAATTTCTTCCAGTTTTTTCTGCTCATCGCGCAGCGTGGAGAGCTCCTGCTCGATCTTGATGGCTTCCAAGCGCGCCAACTGGCGCAGGCGAATCTCCAGAATATCGTCGGCCTGCTGCTGCGACAGCTTGAAGCGCTCCATCAGCGCCGCCCTGGGTTCGTCGGACTGGCGAATGATGGCGATCACTTCGTCGATATTGAGCAGAACCAGCTGCCGGCCTTCGAGAATGTGGATGCGGTCCAGCACCTTGGCCAGCCGATACTGCGAGCGCCGCTCCACGGTGAGCTGGCGGAACTCGATCCACTCCGTCAGCATCTGGCGCAAGGACTTCTGCGTTGGTCGGCCATCCAGCCCGACCATGGTGAGGTTGACCGGCGATGAAGTCTCCAGGCTGGTGTGGGCCAGCAAGGTGGTGATCAGTTCCTGCTGCCCGATGCGGCTGGTCTTGGGCTCGCACACCAGGCGCACGGCAGCGTCTTTGCTGGATTCGTCGCGCACCACGTCCAGCACCGACAGCAGCGCCGCCTTGAGCTGGTTCTGCTCCAGCGACAAGGCTTTTTTGCCGGTCTTGATCTTGGGGTTGGTCAGTTCTTCGATTTCTTCCAGCACACGCTGGGTGCTGACGCCGGGCGGCAACTCGGTCACCACCAGTTGCCACTGGCCGCGCGCCAGTTCCTCTATCTTCCAGCGTGCCCGCACCTTGAGCGAGCCGCGTCCCGTGCGGTAGGCCTCGGCGATGTCGGCAGCGCTGCTGGTGATCTGCCCGCCGCCCGGATAGTCGGGGCCAGGAACCAGCGCCAGCAGCTCTTCATGGCTGAGCTTGGGGTTCTTGATCAGCGCCACGCAGGCATCGGCCACCTCGCGCAGGTTGTGGCTGGGGATTTCGGTCGCCAGGCCCACTGCGATGCCGCTGGCGCCATTGAGCAGGGCGAACGGCAGGCGCGCCGGCAACTGGCTGGGCTCCTCGGTGGAGCCGTCGTAGTTGGGTGCGAAATCGACCGTGCCCTCGTCGATCTCGTCGAGCAGCAAGCTGGTGATCCTGGCCAGGCGCGCCTCGGTGTAGCGCATGGCGGCGGCACCGTCGCCGTCGCGCGAGCCGAAGTTGCCCTGGCCGTCGATCAGCGGATAGCGCTGCGAAAAGTCTTGCGCCATGCGCACCAGCGCGTCGTAGGCGGCCTGATCGCCGTGCGGGTGAAAGCGGCCCAGCACATCGCCGACAACCCGGGCGCACTTGACCGGCTTGGCACCGGTATTGCCGTTGGCGCCGCCGAAACCCAGGCCCATGCGCGACATGGCGTACAGGATGCGCCGCTGCACCGGCTTCTGGCCGTCGCAGACATCCGGCAAGGCGCGGCCCTTGACCACGCTCAGGGCGTACTCAAGGTAGGCGCGCTGGGCGTAGCTGGCCAGGTTGAGCTGGCTGTCGTCTTCGGCGGGGGCCGGGACGAGATCAAGAATTGCTTGGTCGGTCATTGTGGGAAAAACTCGCTTCGATAGTGCTGCCGGGTGGTCCCTTGGGACATCGCCTGCAACTTTGGGCTTTCATGGCTAAACGTCAACCTCGACAGAATCTCCGTGCAGTTCCATCAGCTCACGGCGCGCAGCGGCTTCGCCCTTGCCCATCAGCTTGGTGATCAGGGACTCGGTCTGCCCGAAGTCCATGCTGCCCAGGTGCACCGGCAGCAGGCGCCGGGTATCGGGATTGAGCGTGGTCTCCCAGAGCTGGGTGGCGTTCATTTCACCCAGGCCCTTGAAGCGACTGATGCTCCAGGCCGACTCGCGCACGCCTTCCTTGCGCAGCTTGTCCAGAATCGCCGTCAACTCGCCCTCGTCCAGCGCGTAGGCCTTGGAGGCCGGCTTCTTGCCGCGCGCCGGCGCGTCGACCCGGAACAGCGGCGGACGGGCCACAAACACATGGCCCTTCTCGATCAGCTTGGGGAAATGGCGGAAAAACAGGGTCAGCAGCAAGACCTGGATGTGCGAGCCGTCGACATCGGCGTCCGACAGGATGCAGACCTTGCCATAACGCAGCCCGCTCAAGTCGGGGTTGTCGTCGGGGCCATGCGGGTCAACGCCGATGGCCACCGCAATGTCGTGAATTTCGGTGTTGGCAAACAGGCGGTCGCGCTCCACTTCCCAGGTGTTGAGCACCTTGCCGCGCAAGGGCAGAATAGCCTGGCTTTCCTTGTCGCGCCCCATCTTGGCGCTGCCGCCGGCCGAGTCGCCCTCCACCAGGAACACTTCGTTGTGGGCCAGATCACGGCTCTCGCAGTCGGTCAGCTTGCCGGGCAGCACGGCGACACCGGAGCCCTTGCGCTTCTCGACTTTCTGGCCGGCCTTCTGGCGGGTTTGCGCCGCCTTGATCGCCAGCTCGGCCAGTTTCTTGCCATATTCAACGTCCTGGTTCAACCACAGCTCCAGGCTGGGCCGGACAAAGCTGGAGACCAGCCGCACGGCATCGCGCGAATTCAGGCGTTCCTTGATCTGGCCCTGAAACTGCGGGTCCAACACCTTGGCCGACAACACATAGCTGGCACGCGCAAAGACGTCTTCCGGCAACAGCTTGACGCCCTTGGGCAGCAGCGAATGCAATTCGATGAAACTCTTGACCGCCGTGAACAAGCCGTCGCGCAAGCCGCTCTCATGGGTGCCGCCGTCGTGGGTGGGGATCAGGTTGACGTAGCTTTCGCGCACCGGCTGGCCGTCCTCGGTGAAGGCCACGCACCAACTGGCGCCCTCGCCCTCGGCAAAATTGTCGCTCTGCGCATCGGCAAAACCCTCACCCTCGAACACCGGGATCACCAGCTCACCCGTCAGCGTCTGCATCAGGTAGTCGCGCAGGCCACCCTTGAAGACCCAGCTCTGGGTCTCCCTGGTCTTCTCATTCACCAGGGTGACGTTGACGCCCGGCATCAAGACCGCCTTGCTGCGCAGCAGATGGGCCAGCTGTGCCAGCGGCAGCGCGGTCGTTTCGAAGTATTTGGCGTCCGGCCAGACGCGCACGCTGGTGCCGGATTTGCGGTCGCCCTCGCCCTGCTTGCGCAATTGCAGAGGCTCGATGACGTCGCCACCGGCAAAAACCAGGCGCGCCACCATACCCTCGCGGTAAGTGGTCGCCTCCAGCCGGGTCGCCAGCGCATTGGTCACGCTGACACCCACGCCATGCAGGCCGCCGGAAAAGCTGTAGGCGCCGCCCTTGCCCTTGTCGAACTTGCCGCCGGCATGCAGCCGCGTGAAGACCAGCTCGATCACTGGCGCGTGTTCTTCCGGATGCAGGCCGAACGGAATGCCGCGCCCGTCATCCTCGATGCTGACCGAGCCGTCGGCGTGCAGCACCAGTTTGATTTTCTTGCCATGCCCGGCCAGCGCCTCGTCGGCCGCGTTGTCCAGCGCCTCCTGGATCACGTGCAGTGGGGTGTCGGTGCGGGTGTACATGCCGGGCCGCTGCTTGACCGGCTCCAGGCCCTTGAGCACGCGGATCGAGGCTTCTGAATATTCGTTGCTTGGTTTGACTGCCATAGGGCGCGCATTGTAGTCTGTAATTGAACTTTTGCTGTATAAAACTAAGGGGTATCCACTTAGCTCCAGTTGATGCAAAATAGCTGGATGGAAACCCATATAGTAGCGCCAATCCCCGGCAAGGACTATCCCCAGAACTGGAACGATTTTCTCGATTGGTTTGCCACCGAGGAGGCGTGTCTTACATACCTTGAGAAGCTACGCTGGGCAAATGGATTTGTCTGCCCGAGTTGCGGCACTGTCGCGCAGGCCTACCGCGCCAGCCGCACCCGGCTGATGTGCCGCGCTTGCCAGCACCAGAGTTCGGTAACTGCCGGCACCATCTTCGACAAGACTCGCACGCCACTGCGCGTGTGGCTGGCAGCTGCGTGGTATCTGACCAATCAGAAGCAGGGCGTGAGCGCTTTGGGACTGCAACGCGTGTTGGGTTTGGGTAGCTACCAAACCGCTTGGACGATGTTGCACCGATTTCGCCACGCCATGGTGCGCCCGGGCCGCGAACAGCTCAAGGGGCTGGTCGAGGTGGATGAAACCTTTCTAGCCATCACCGACCGACAAGCACCCATCTCCCCGGCGGGACGCAAGAGCAATACGGCCAAGGTGTTGGTGGTCATGGCCGTGGAGATATTGCAGCCCAAGGGATTCGGGCGCATCCGCCTGCGTCGCATTCACAAGGACTGCGCATCCAACGTGATTCCATTTGTGCAGGAGGTCATTGAGCCTGGCGCGCAGGTGCGCACCGATGGCGCAGCCACCTACCGCTCGTTGGGTGAACTGGGCTATGAGCACCAGCGCATTGTCATGCTCGGTTCGGACGTGCCAGCCCATGTGTCCATGGCCGGAGTGCATCGGGTAGCGGCGCTTGTGCAGCGCTGGATTCTGGGCACGCACCATGGCTCGGTTCAACCCGAACATTTGGATGCCTACTTGGATGAGTTCGTGTTCCGCTTCAATCGGCGCACATCGAGTTCGCGCGGCATGCTGTTCTACAGACTATTGCAACAGGCCGTGGCCACAGAACCCGTGACGTATGCGCAGGTGGCGAGTCACACCAAACGCAGAAAGCCCACCAAACCCAAAATCCAGCCCAAAGCTTGAACATTTCAGAGCATTCGATAGAATGCTGTTAACTGGATATCCATCCAGTATCCAGTACTTACTGGAGCTAAGTGGATACCCCTTATAAAACTACAGCCAATTACAAACCCAGTGTCGAGGCCGGAAAACCCGGCGCGCTGTTGCGTATCACCTCGTCCAGAAATTCCTTGAGTTGCACGCCGCGCTCGTGGTCGTAGCCGCAAATGCCGATGCTGCGTTGCGGATCAAGCCGGTGCATGAACCAGCCGGCGCTCCAGATGGCGCTGGGAAAATCGGCCGGCACCGCGACCCGGGAAACCCGGCCCTCGACGATGTGGTCCCAGGTCTTGCGCCAGGCGACAAAACGCGGGTGCAGTCGCAACACCTCGTCGTAACGGGTCGCCAGCATCACCAGGTGCCGACCGGACGTCGACCAGGCCTGCAGCGATTCGATCACCGAGCGTTCGCGCAAAGGCCAGTCGGCAAAACTGGCATCGCTTAAAATAAGCTCGCGCCAGCCTTCCTGGGCCGCTCTGCCAAGCGCGTCGCGCACCAGTTGGGCAAAGGCTTCACGGCCGGAAAAACGGCCGCTGGCCAAGGGATCGGCGGGTAATGGGTTTGTCATAAAAGTCCTGATCAGTCCCGCCATATTATTCTTATTCACTCTCTAAGCAGCAACAATTCTCCAATGGAAATCAAACAACAATGTGTGGTCGCGCTGACCTGGACGCTCACAGACACTTTGGGTGAGGAACTTGACGTGCTCGACGATCCGGTTGAGTTTCTGGTCGGTGGCGACGATCTGTTCAAGACCATCGAGGAAGCGCTGCAGGGTTATGAAGCGGGCGCGACGATTGAACTGCAAATCGAACCGGAACAAGGGTTTGGCGATTTCAACGACCAGTTGGTGTTCCTGGAGTCGCGCCAACTGTTTCCAGCGGAACTGGAAGAAGGCATGACCTTCGAGGGCGCCTCACTGCCTGCCGGCTGCAACCCGGACGCGCCCAAGGATGCCTTGTACACCGTCACCGATATCTACCCGGAGCATGTCGTGCTGGATGGCAATCACCCGCTGGCCGGCATCGCCTTGCGCCTGCGCCTGAAAGTGCAAGCGGTTCGGGAAGCCACCGAAGAAGAGATTGGACGTGGCTCGGCCGGAACCGGTTTTTTCAAGGTCCAGCCCCTGCACGCAACGAGCCCCGGCAACCGCACACTTCACTGATTCACGGGCTCGTCAAAACCCTGGCATTGCAAACGCAGTTTTTCGTGGTTGAAGCCGTACATCTCGACTTTTTTCAACGACCCCGCATCTCAAGCAAAGCCCGAAGCGTCGCCTCCGTCGCCTCGTCGTCCGACCTCGCCCGATGCGCGATACCCAGCGCTCTTGACAGCGAAGGTTTCAACGGCCGCATGCTGATGCGACTATCCGGCGGCGGCGCGCCTGCCTCGTGCGGCAACAGCGCGGCGCCGTAGCCCGCTGCCACCAGACTCTTCATCGCGTCGTTGTAGTTCAACTCGATGCGCGCCTGCGGCCGCTCGCCAGCCGCGGCGAACCATTCGGCGGTCTGGCGCGAGAGCCGGGTGCCGCGGTCGTTGGCGATCAGAGGCCGGGCGGCGAGCCAGGCGGGTGTCACGTGCCGCGGCGGTTCCCAATGGGTCGGGATAAATGCCAGCACCGGATCCCGGCGCCAGGCCTGCACACGAAGGCCGCGCAGCGCCGGCTGCGGTAGCGCCACAATGCCGATGTCTAGGCTGCCGGCCGCCAGTCGGGCCAGGGCCTCCTCGCTGGTCACCACTGCGACCTGCACGTCGATCTCCGGATGCCGGGCGGCCAAAGCCTCCAGCGCCTGCGGCAGCAGATGCGCGAGCGCGCCGGTGGATGCGCCCAGTCGCACGCGGCCGCCGCGCGCGGCGATCCCGCGTTGCACGGTCTGCAGCAGATCGTCGGCTTCGGCCAGCAGCCGCCGCGCCTTATCGATCAGCAAGCTGCCGGCGGACGTCGCGGTGACGCCGGCCGGAGCGCGGTGCAGCAGGCGCGCCCCCAGGCGGGCTTCGAGCTGCGCCACGTGCAGTGTCACCGTGGGTGGTGCCAGGTGAAGTGCCTTGGCCGCCGCGGCGAACGAGCCGAGGTCGGCTACCGTCAGCAGCGTGCGCAGGCGATCGAGGTTAATTTCGCGCATGGTGCACCCTTCGTCGTCGAGGAATACTTCAGGATTCCTGAAGTCATAGTTTATCAAATTCAACTGGACTGAATTCTCCGGTCGATGCACCATGCGCTTCAAACTCAATCGGAGCGCTCCATGACCCCTCTCGTTTTCATCGACGGCGACCAAGGCACCACCGGCCTTCAAGTGCGGCAATGGCTGGCGGGGCGTAACGACCTGCGCCTGCTGCAATTACCGTCCGAGCATCGCAAGAGCGCGGCCCATCGCGCCGACGCACTGAATGACTGCGACGTCGCGCTGCTGTGCCTGCCGGACGACGCCGCGCGCGAGGCCGTCGCGCTGGTGCGCTGTCCCGGTGTGCGGGTGATCGACGCAAGCTCGGCCCATCGCACAACGCCCGGCTGGGTCTATGGCATGCCGGAGTTGGAGGCCGCACACGCAGAGCGCATCGCCACCGCCGAGCGCGTCAGCAATCCCGGCTGCTACCCCACAGGGGCGCTGGCATTGCTCAAGCCCTTGATCGACGAGGGACTGGTGCCGGCCGACTATCCGCTGGTCATCCACGCGGTGTCGGGCTATTCAGGACGGGGCCGAGCCGGGCTCGATGATCATGAAGGCGCCGGCGCTGCGAACGCGTTGCCGTTCCAGGTCTACGGCCTGGGTCTGAACCACAAGCACGTGCCTGAGATCCAGCAACATGCCGGGCTGGCGCATGCGCCGGTGTTCGTGCCGGCGTATGGCCACTATCGACAAGGGATCGTGTTGACGATGGCGCTGCATCTGCGCCTGCTGCCCGCTGGCGTGACGGCTGCGCGCCTGCACGCCGCGCTTCAGACGCGCTACGCAGGGCAAGCTTTCATCGAGGTGCAACCGCTTGCCGAGGACGTCGATGCGCGCCGGCTCGACCCCCAGGCGTTGAACGGCAGTAACCAATTGCGACTGGCGGTGTTTGCGCAGGAGCGCACGGGCCAGGTGCTGTTGGCCGCGGTGTTCGACAACCTGGGGAAGGGCGCCGCAGGAGCCGCGGTGCAAAACCTCGCCCTGATGCTCGGGTTGGCAGCGGGACCGCGTTTGGAGCCCGTCGTGCTGGCTGCATGATCGAGAGCGGCCGCGAACGTGCCCACTTACCGGCAGTTGACGGCATCAAAGCGGGCATCCGCGACTGGCAGTTTGTGGCCGAAGGACTTGACCGCGACCTGAACTCAACGTGCACCCGCTGCAGACCCGCCCTTGGCCAGAATCAAAGCATGTCGTACTGGATGGCAATCACCCGCTGGCCGACATTGCCTTGCGCCTGAGCCTGAAAGTGGAAGCCGTTCGGGAAACCACTGAGGAAGAGATCGGACGCGGCTCCGCCGGAACCGGGTTCTTCAAGGTCCAGCCCCTGCACGCAACGACCCCTGGCAACCGCACTCTGCACTGAGTCAGGGGCTCGTCAAAACCCTGGCATTGCAAAGCGCAGTCTTTTCGTGGTTGAAGTCGGCGGGGCGGGGTAGACGCCGGGCGCTCCGCGGCTTTCAGCCTTTTTAATGTCGCACCCAACATCTACCCCACCCCCGCCTTGCGTTGCTGCCCGATCTGATCTGGGTGGTGATTGGGACAGCGGTGCAAACTTCCGTTTCAGATTGAAAGCGGAATTTGAAAGCGGAATTCCAAATTTCCAGAAAGCAGGAGTTCAACGTGTAGCCAACTTCGATGCCCGCCCGGCGCAAGGCACCGGAGCATGAACGTCCTTACGCGTTAACCGGCCACCCGAGGGAAGGCATCTTGGTCAGGCAGGATCAGCCACTCGATGCCAAGCTTCCAGCCCCAGGAGTTCACGGAATGTGATAGCTCCGGCAGCGGAAATCGACAGGGTTCGGCTACCGGTTTTTCTTTCTAGCCACCCCTGTTCGAGGCAATGTGCGCAGATCATTGCGCCAAGCCTTCCTGCAACATGCATCTTGCGTTCACTCCAGTCCATGCATGGCCGACAGTAGGGGAGACCATGGCTTGGCCGTAGCTGATCCGGCTTTAGCAACAGACCCCAGCGCTGTAGCACCTCTCCAGCGCGGCCCATGACTTGACCCCTATCGCCATCGAACTCGATGACCTGATCGGCAAGCAGGCGCTCAGCAATGGCCAACCCTAAGCGGCCGGCGATGTGGTCATAGCACATGCGGGCCATGCGCATGGATTCATCCCGCGGACCGGTCACAACAGTTCGTCTGACGGGTGGTTCGCCTGCGATTTGCATGATGCCTTCGAGCACTTTCGCGACTTCACTGGACGCAAGCCTGTGGTACCGGTGTCGTCCGCATGGCTCTACGCTCATTAGGCCGGCCTCAACCATCTGAGCCAGATGGCGGCTGGTCGTCTGGGGGGACACGTTCCCGGCTGTTGCCAATTCGTTGGCGGTAAGCGATCTCCCATCCATCAAGGCCAGCAGCATCGCTGCCCGCGCAGGCTCACCTAGCAGGGACCCAATTCGGGCCATGTCGTTGGTATTCATGTTGTCTCCTTTTCGTTCAGTTTATGGCATGCGGTCGATTCAACGCTTCGCTCCGCAACGAAGTGTCCGGGCAGTCTCATCCATCACCATGGAGTGCATCGCGACACAGCCCACCCCATTCAATATTCCTTCCATGCAATCCTTTTCAAATACCAAATCTATTCCTTTCCACGGCAATACCGTTGTGCGCGCAGCGTTTGTGTTGGCAATGTTCGGTTGGGGCGTAGGCTTCTATGGCCCGCCCATCTTCTTGCATGCAGTCATTGAACGCACGGGATGGTCACTGTCGATGGTATCGGCAGCCATCACATTTCACTTCCTGTTTGGAGCCGGGGTCGTCGCCTTTCTTCCCAGGATCCACCGACGTTTCGGGGTTCCTCTGGCGACTGCGGTCGGCGCTATCGTGTTGACGGTCGGGATTGTTGGCTGGGCCTCAGTTACGGCACCGTGGCAACTGTTTGTTGCCGCCATGTTCACAGGCGCTGGCTGGGTGCCGCTGGGTGCTGCCGGCATCAACGCGATCATTTCCCCATGGTTCGTCAACAAACGCCCGATGGCATTGGCGAAGGCCTACAACGGTGCGAGCGTCGGGGGCATGGTGTTTTCTCCGCTGTGGGTTGCATTGATTCACCGGTTTGGTTTTCCAGCCGCTTCGATGGGGGTTGGACTTGTCATGATCGCCATCGTTCTGGCGCTGGCCAGCCGCGTCATTGCAAGAACGCCAGCCGATAGAGGGCAGCACGCTGACGGTGTGGTGCCTGAATGTCTCGACACCAAAGCGATCACCTCGGAACAGAAAGTTTCAGCCCATTCTGAGCTTTGGCATAGCCGCGCGTTTGTGACGCTAGCGGTCGCGATGGCGCTGGGCTTGTTCGCTCAGATCGGCCTGCTTTCACAACTATTTTCCATGATGGTGCCGATCTTCGGGGCACAGGTGTCAGGTTGGATCATGGCTTTGGCGACAGGCTGCGGTATGGGTGGCCGATTGGTCATGGCTCGCCTCTTGGGCGTACAAACCAATCGCCGCTACGCCGCCAGCGCAAGTTACGCCATTCAGGCACTTGGAACGCTTCTCTTGTGGATGTCTGGCCTCGATCAACTTCCGTTCATCGTGCTGGGGGTCGCGCTGTTCGGGCTCGGCATTGGAAACGCAACCTCGCTGCCTCCGCTGATTGCGCAAACGGACTTCGCACGCGTGGATGTACCGCGTGTCGTGGCGAGATGCGTAGCGTTTTCTCAGGCGCTGTATGCGTTTGCCCCGGTAGCGCTTGCTGTTTTGCTGGTAGATGGAGGTCAGGGCGCGCGGTCTACGGGCATCGGCACCCAACCCTACTTTTTTGCAGTTTTCTTGATTCAGTGTCTGGCCATCGTATGCATGCTTACGGGGCGGCGGTCAAGGGCGGTACATCTTTGATCGAATATATGACGGACATATGCTTACGGTCACGAAGGGCCGCTTCCACTGCAGACTTGTCTCTCGCGCGAATCAACTGGCAATGTGAACCAAGGACACCGCCAGCAGAGTTTCGGGTGTATGACTCGCAAACCCGGCCACCATGATCGGCATCCGCGCCATGGCTGTGCGATACAAAGTTTGAGCCACCAGCGTAGTAAAGCCGGTCATTGTGAAGTTAGGTTTTCCCAGTAGAACCGTAACCGCCCTCGCCGCGCGCGCTGGACGGAAATTCGGTCACCACATTGAACTGCGCTTGGACCACGGGGACGATGACCAACTGGGCGATGCGCTCCATCGGCGCTATGATGAAAGCGGTATCGCTGCGGTTCCAGGCGCTGACCATCAACTGGCCCTGGTAATCGCTGTCGATCAAGCCCACCAGATTGCCCAGCACGATGCCGTGCTTGTGCCCCAGGCCGGATCGCGGCAGGATCAGGGCGGCAAAATTCGGGTCCTGCAAATAGATCGCGATGCCGGTCGGCACCAGTTGCCAGGCGTTGGGCTGCAGGGTTAACGGCTGCTCCAGGCAAGCCCGCAAATCGAGCCCGGCGCTGCCGGGTGTGGCGTAGGCCGGCAACTGATCAACCATCCGCGGGTCAATGATCTTGACGTCAATTTTCATTCGTGTATCAGCCTCTGGCTCCGATTCTGCTTGCGATATTGGCGATCAATTGACGCGCCAGCGAAAGTTTGGATGCGCGTGCCAATTCGGTGGCACCGAACTCATCCACCAACAGTAGCGCATTGTCATCCTGCCCGAAGGTCGCCGGGCCGATATTGCCGACCAGCAGCGGCACCTCTTTGCGTTGCCGCTTGGCTTGCGTGTGGGCCAGCAGGTCGTGGCTCTCGGCCGCAAAACCGACGCAGTAAAGCGCGCGACTTTTGCCCCGCTCCGACTGCGCCAGGGTGGCCAGAATGTCCGGGTTCTCGACAAAACTCAGCTCCGGCGTTTTGCCCGAACCATCTTTCTTGATTTTTTGCTCGGCCGCGGTGGCCGGCCGCCAATCGGCCACGGCCGCGGTGGCTATGAAAACAGTCACGGCCGGCGCGTGGTCCTGAACCGCTTGCAGCATGTCCCTGGCCGACCTGACATCGATGCGGCGGACACCCCGCGGCGTCGCCAGACTCACCGGTCCGGCCACCAGCGTCACCTCGGCGCCCGCCTCACGCGCCGCCCGTGCGATGGCAAAGCCCATTTTTCCGCTCGACAGGTTGGTGATGCCGCGCACCGGATCGATCGCTTCATAGGTTGGCCCGGCGGTCACCAATACCTGCTGACCGCTCAGCACTTTGGGTTGGAAGAAGGCCATCACCTCCTCCAGCAGTTCCTGCGGCTCCAGCATGCGGCCGTCCCCTGTTTCACCGCAAGCCTGGTCACCGCTGCCGACCTCAAAAACAGTGGCACCATCGGCTTTCAGGCGCGCCACGTTGCGCTGCGTGGCCGGATGCGCCCACATCTCGCGATTCATGGCCGGCGCGATCAGCAAGGCCACCTTGTCGAGCGGGCGCGCCAGGCACATCAGGCTGAGCAGATCGTCGGCGCGTCCATGCAGCAGCTTGGCCATGAAGTCGGCGCTACAGGGCGCGATCAGGATGGCATCGGCTTCGCGGCTCAGGTTGATGTGGGGCATGTTGTTGTCGACACCGTTGACCGGGCGCGCATCCCACTGCGAGTCGTAAACGGTTCGACCGCTCAAGGCCTGCAAGGTAACCGGCGTGATGAACTGCTGCGCCGCGGCAGTCATCACCACTTGTACCGTGGCGCCTTCCTTGATCAAGGCGCGGCACAACTCGGCCGCCTTGTAGCAGGCAATGCCACCGGTCAGGCCCAGAACAATGTGTTTTCCTGCAAGCTCATTCATGGGCTGCAATGTATCACCTCTATAATTCACATTTCCACCCCATTGAGCACAGAGCTCACTCTGACATGACCAAATTTGTCTTCGTCACCGGCGGTGTGGTGTCTTCCCTTGGTAAGGGAATCGCCTCAGCCTCCTTAGCTGCGATTTTGGAATCGCGGGGCCTTAAAGTCACTTTAATCAAGCTTGACCCCTACCTCAACGTCGATCCCGGCACCATGTCACCGTTTCAGCACGGTGAGGTGTTCGTCACCGACGATGGCGCCGAAACCGATCTCGATCTTGGTCACTATGAGCGCTTCGTGGAAACACGAATGCGCAAGGCCAATAACTTCACCACCGGCCAGATCTACAAAAGCGTGCTGGAAAAGGAACGCCGTGGCGATTACCTGGGCAAAACGGTTCAGGTCATTCCGCACGTGACCAACGAAATCCAGGATTTCGTCAAGCGCGGCGCCGCTTTCGGAACCCCTGAAGCGGTCGATGTGGCGATCGTCGAAATTGGCGGTACCGTCGGCGATATCGAGTCGCTGCCGTTCCTGGAAGCGGTGCGCCAGATGAGCCTGAAGCTGGGGCGCAACAACACGGCGTTCGTGCATTTGAGCTATGTGCCATGGATTGCGGCGGCCGGCGAACTGAAAACCAAACCGACCCAGCACACCGCCAAGCAGTTGCGCGAGATCGGTATTCAGGCCGATGCCCTGATCTGCCGGGCCGACCGGCCGATCCCGAACGAGGAGCGGGAAAAGATCTCGCTGTTCTCCAACGTGCCGGACTGGGGCGTCATCTCCATGTGGGACGTGGACACCATCTACAAGGTGCCGCGCATGCTGCACGAGCAAGGCCTGGACGGCCTCATTTGCGACAAGCTGCGGCTCAACACGCACCCGGCCAATTTGAAGCGCTGGGACGATCTGGTGTACGAGACCGAGCACCCGCAAGGCGAGGTCAACATCGCCATGGTCGGCAAATATGTTGACCTGAGCGACAGCTACAAGTCGCTCAATGAAGCGGTGCGCCATGCCGGCATGAAGAATCATGTGCGGGTGAAAATCGATTACGTCGATTCGGAAAACCTGACGCCCAACAACGTGACGCAACTCACCAGGTTCGACGCCATTCTGGTGCCCGGCGGCTTCGGCAAACGTGGCATTGAAGGCAAAATCTGCGCCGCCCGCTTCGCCCGCGAAAACAAAGTGCCTTATCTTGGCATTTGCCTGGGCATGCAGGTCGCCACCATCGAGTTCGCCCGCCATGTGGCGGGGCTGGCGGATGCCAACAGCACAGAATTTGAAGCCGCCACGCCGCACCCGGTGATCGCCTTGATCACCGAATGGAAAGACGCAGACGGCAGCATCAAGACCCGCAATGAAAGCTCCGACCTGGGCGGCACCATGCGTCTGGGCGCGCAAAGTTCCGACGTCGTCAAGGGCACATTGGCGCACAAGATCTACGGCGACGTGGTGACCGAGCGACACCGCCACCGCTACGAGGCCAACGTGAATTACCTGGCCCCCCTGCGCCAGGCCGGGCTGGTGATTTCGGCCCTGACGCAACGCGAGCAATTGACCGAAATTGTGGAACTGCCGCAAAGCGTGCACCCCTGGTTCATGGGCGTGCAGTTTCACCCCGAGTTCAAGTCCACGCCCTGGAACGGGCATCCGCTCTTCAACGCCTTCATCAAGGCCGCACTGGACCACCAGACGGCCGGGAAAAACTTGAAGGCGGTCGCTTAATGAAACTTTGTGGGTTTGACGTCGGCTTGCAGAGGCCCTTCTTTCTGATCGCCGGCCCCTGTGTCATCGAGTCGGAACAATTGCAGATGGACACTGCCGGCACGCTCAAGGAGATCACCGCCAGCCTGGGCATCCCATTTATCTTCAAAAGCAGTTTTGACAAGGCGAACCGCTCCAGTGGCAACACCTTTCGCGGACCCGGCATAGCGCAGGGGCTTGAGATCCTGGCCAAGGTCAAACGCGAACTTCAACTGCCGGTGCTGACCGATGTTCACTCGGAAGACCAGATCGCGCAGGTCGCGGCGGTGGTGGATGTCTTGCAGACACCGGCTTTTTTGTGCCGCCAGACCGATTTCATCCGTGCCGTGGCGCAGTCGGGCTTGCCGGTGAACATCAAAAAAGGGCAGTTTCTGGCACCCGGCGACATGAAAAACGTGATCGACAAGGCGCGCGCGGCGGCGCGGGAAAAAGGCCTGAACGAGGACAACTTCATGGCCTGCGAACGAGGCGTCAGTTTTGGCTACAACAACCTCGTCAGCGATATGCGCGCACTGGCGATCATGCGCGAAACCGGTGCCCCGGTGGTATTCGATGCCACGCACTCGGTCCAGTTGCCGGGCGCTCAGGGCGGCAGCAGCGGCGGGCAGCGCGAGATGGTGCCGGTGCTGGCCCGCGCCGCTGTCGCCGTGGGTGTGGCCGGCCTGTTCATGGAAACCCATCCAGACCCCGCCAAAGCCATGAGCGACGGACCCAATGCGGTGCCGCTCAAACACATGCGGGCCTTGCTGGAGACTTTGCTGGAGCTCGATGCCGTCACCAAGCGGCATGGCTTTCTCGAAAACAGTTTTTCCGTCTGATCTTGTTCAGTGTTTTTTTATTTGAGTTTTTGAAGGAAATGCAATGAGTGCAATTGTTGACATCGTGGCGCGTGAAATTCTGGATTCGCGCGGCAATCCGACGGTGGAATGTGACGTGCTGCTGGAGTCCGGCACCATGGGCCGGGCCGCCGTGCCCTCTGGCGCTTCTACCGGCAGCCGGGAAGCGATAGAACTGCGTGATGGCGACAACAGCCGTTATCTGGGCAAGGGTGTGCTGAAAGCGGTGGAGCACATCAACACCGAGATTTCAGAAGCGGTGCTGGGCCTGGACGCGTCCGAGCAAGCCTTTCTGGACAAGACCTTGATAGACCTGGACGGCACCGAAAACAAGTCGCGCCTGGGTGCCAACGCCATGCTGGCGGTCTCTATGGCGGTGGCACGCGCCGCCGCCGAAGAATCCGGCCTGCCGCTGTACCGCTATTTCGGCGGCATGGGTGCGGTGCAACTGCCGGTGCCGATGATGAATGTGGTGAACGGTGGCGCACACGCCAACAACAATCTGGATTTGCAAGAATTCATGATCATTCCGCTGGGCGCGCCCAGCTTTCGCGAAGCCTTGCGCTACGGCGCCGAGGTCTTTCATGCCCTGAAAAAAATTATCCATGACAAGGGCATGAGCACCGCCGTCGGCGACGAGGGCGGCTTCACCCCCAGTGTCGCCAACCACGAAGCGGCGATCCAGTTGATCCTGGAGGCGATTGACAAGGCCGGCTTCACGGCCGGCGAGCAAATTGCCCTTGGGTTGGACTGCGCCGCCAGCGAGTTCTACAAGGACGGCAAATACCACCTGGAAGGCGAAGGCCTGACGCTCAGCGCGCAGGAGTGGACCGACATGCTGGCCACCTGGGTTGACAAATACCCCATCATCAGCATCGAGGACGGCATGGCCGAGAACGACTGGGAGGGCTGGAAGATTCTGACCGAGCGCCTGGGCAAGCAGGTGCAGATTGTGGGCGACGACCTGTTCGTCACCAACACCAAGATCTTCAAGGAAGGCATAGACAAAGGCATTGCCAACTCGATCCTGATCAAGATCAACCAGATCGGCACCTTGAGCGAAACCTTTGCCGCCATCGAGATGGCCAAGCGCGCCGGCTACACCGCCGTCATCAGCCACCGCTCGGGCGAAACCGAAGACTCCACCATTGCCGATATCGCTGTCGGCACCAATGCCGGCCAGATCAAGACCGGCTCTTTAAGCCGCTCCGACCGCATGGCCAAGTACAACCAGTTGCTGCGCATCGAGGAAGACTTGGGTGATATCGCCAGCTACCCGGGCCGCGCTGCTTTTTACAATTTGCGCTAAACGGATGTGAGAGCCGTCGCAGGCCTGATCATGGGCAAACACCTTGTCACGGCCGCCCTGATCCTGCTGATTCTGATTGTTCAGGCGCAACTGTGGTTTGGCCGGGGCAGCCTGCCTGCGGTGGCCCACTTGACGGAACAACTGAAGGCACAAAACCAGCACAACCAGCAGGCGCAACTGGCCAACGACAGACTGGCGGCCGAAGTACGGGACCTGAAGGAGGGGCTGGAAATGGTCGAGGAAAAAGCCCGCATGGAGCTTGGCATGGTCAAGCCCAACGAGATTTACGTGCAGATCACGCCGGCGGCCAAAGCATCCGGCAGTCGCTGAAAATCTCTGCTCAGTGCAGCGCCGGGCTGGCCGGCGGCGTCTTGCCGGTGGCGGCAAAGATCTGCGCCACGTCAACCGGATCGAAGTGCTGTTGCGCGCCGCAAAATTCGCAACCGACCTCGATCTCGCCGCGCTCGGCAACAATGCTTTGCGCCTCCTCAACGCCCAGCCCCAGAATCATTTTCACGACCCGCTCACGGCTACAGGTGCAGGAAAAATGCGGACCCGCGTCACCGGCCAAAGGCTCGAAGCGCAACACCTTTTCCTGCCAAAACAGACGTCGCAAAATGGTGTCGACGTCCAGTGTCAGCAGTTCTTCGCGTTGCAGGCTGGAGGCCAGCATGGCAACGCGCTGGTAGTCTTCGTTAACGCCAATTTCATCTTCATTGGCAGGCCCGGGCGAACCGCCGGCCAGGTTGCCGGCACCCTGCGGCGGCAGACGCTGAATCAATAAACCGGCCGCCACCTGATCATCCGCCGCCAGCACCAGCGTGGTGTCCAGTTGCTCGCTTTGAAGCATGTAGTGCTGCAACACGTCACTCAATTTTTCAAACTTTTCATGCGCATCGCCCAACAGGGGTACCACACCTTGATAGGCCTGCTGCCCGGGAAACTTGTTCTTGGGATCCAGCGTGATGGCGCATTTACCCTGCTGGTTCAAGTTCACCAAGGCGCTCAGGCTGGCGTCTGGCGCGACCTCACCGATGACCGTCGCGGTGGCACGCAAGGCAAAATCGGACTGCACTTCGGCCACCGCCAATTTAACCGGGCCATCGCCAAAAATTTGCAAAACCAGGGCACCGTTGAACTTGATGTTGGACTGCATCAAAGTCGCCGCCGCCGCCATTTCGCCCAGCAGGTTTTGCACCGGTAACGGGAAAGCGCCGGTGGCGCGGCGTCGCAGAATTTCAGTCCAGGCATCGGTCAGGCGCACCAGCACGCCGCGCACCGGCAAGCCATCAAATAGAAACTTGTGAATTTCAGACACGCGCAATCTTCCTTCAGGCAATGCGGTTCAAACCAGCGCGAAAGCGCCGGGCGTTATCGACGTAGCCTTGCGCACTGAGGCGCAGACCTTCCACGCGCTCCGCAGTAAGCTGGCGCACGACCTTGGCCGGGCTGCCCAGAATCATCGAGCCGTCCGGAAATTCCTTGCCTTCGGTGACCAGGGAATTGGCCCCCACCAGGCAACCCTTGCCGATCTTTGCCCCGTTCAGCACCACCGCACCGATGCCGATCAGGCTGCCGTCACCGATAGTGCAACCATGCAGCATGACGCGGTGCCCCACTGTCACGTCTTCGCCCACCGTCAGGGGCATACCGACATCCGCATGCAAGACGCTCAAGTCCTGAATATTGCTGCCGCGCCCGATCCGTATCGTCTCCGTATCGCCCCGGATCACGACACCAAACCAGACGCTGGCGTCATCGGCCAATTCCACATTGCCCATCACCTGGGCGCTGTCGGCGACCCAGGCCGAGTCCGAGATTCTAGGGGCTACGCCGTCGAGTTCGTAAATTGCCATGTTGATTTCCTTTGCTCCTTGGTACCTATTGCTTGAGACGCTTTTGTACGACTTTGGCAAGTTCCGACATCTTCTCCGAAATGCGTGCAATTGCCGACTGATACGCGACACTGTCCTCACGCTTGTCAACGGCCATTACCATGACCATCAGAATGTCGTCCTGTACACCGTAGACCAGCCGGAAACCCTGCTTCTTGAGTTTGATTTTGTAGTGTCCAGCAAGCTCACCGTGCAAGGCAGCGCCAGGTACGTGAGGGTTGTCCAAACGTTTCCTGAGTAGCTTTCGCAAGGTCTCTTTGACGGAGCCATCCAATTTCTGCCACTCCGCCCAGGCACTTGGGACGAATTGAAGACGGTATTTGTACTTGCGTGCCGGTTCAGATTTCATCAATGTCGACCTCGATGGCATGAGCGCGCTCACTCATACGAGCCAGGACTTTGCGATTGAGTTCTTGGTCAGACAGTTCTTCCAGCATGGCTTCAAAAAGCGCCGGTTCGACCATATAGAAAGCTGCCTTGTTGTGATTCAGCACGGCAACCGGTCGGCTGCCTGCATCCCGCAGCACAGCAGCCGGGTTCTTCTTGAATTCAGACATGCTGATGGTGACATCGGCAAAAATGGCTTCCATTATTAGCTCCTTAATTGGCGCTAATTATAGCCCTTAATTTGGAGCTGTTAGATCGCAGGTCGAGCCCAGAGGATATCCCATTCAGCCGCGTGGATGATGCTTGGCATGCAAGACCTTGAGCCGCTCCAGTGCCACATGGGTGTAGATGGTGGTGGTTGAAATATCGGCATGCCCCAGCAACATCTGGACGGCCCGCAAATCCGCGCCATGGTTGAGCAGATGGGTGGCAAAAGCATGGCGCAAGGTGTGCGGCGACAAAGGCGCGGTGATACCGGCGCCAAGGGCATATTTTTTCACAATCATCCAGAACATGACCCGGCTCATGGCGCTGCCGGCCTTGACACCGCGGTGCGTGACAAACAGATCTTCGGTCTGCTTGTCCGCCAGCAGACTGGGGCGTGCCTCTGCCAGATAACGCTGGAGCCAGAGACTGGCCACTTCACCAAAAGGAACCAGCCGCTCCTTGTTGCCCTTGCCAAAAACACGCAGCACGTTTTCCGACAGGCTCAGGTTGAGCACCTTGAGCGTCACCAGTTCACTGACGCGCAAGCCGCTGGCGTACATCAACTCCAGCATGGCGCGGTCACGCAGGCCCAAAACAGTGTCGCTGTCAGGTGCGTTCAGCAGTGCCTCAACCTGTGGTTCGGTCAAGGTTTTGGGCACCCGCAGCGCCTGCCTGGCTGCCTGGAGTTTGAGCGTCGGGTCCGAAACGATCAGGTGCTCGCGCAGTGCCCAGCGAAAGTAGCGCTTGAAAACGGTCAGGCGCCGGTTCGCGGTGGTGGCCTTGCTTGACTTGTGCCGCGCCGAAAAATAGGCATTCAGGTCGACCTCCGCCGTGTCGGTCAACTGCCGCCCACGGCCGCCCAGCCAGTGGGCATACAGGGTCAGATCGCGCCGGTAGGCGGCAAGGGTGTTTTTCGACAACCCCTCTTCCAGCCACAAGGCATCGATGAAAGTGTCAATCAAAGCCTCGTCACGCATTCTTAATCAGTTGGGGACAGAGCTTGTTCACTTCGTGTAACTGCGGTCTGTCCCACAAACATTGAGTTGGTAGCTGCGGTCTGTCCCGCAAGGTCCCATCACTCCAGTTTGAGATGGGCCGATTCAACCACTTTTTTGTAGACCTCGTACTCGGCCTTGATCTGGGCCGCGAACTGCTGGGGCGTGTTGCCAATGATGAAGGAGCCGGTCTCTTCGATCCGCTTCTTCACGGCCGGGTCTTCCAGGGCCTTGCGCACGCCGGCATTGATCTTGTCGACGATATCCTTGGGCATGCCCTTGGGGCCATAAATGCCGTAGTAAGCCATCCGGTTCACCGGTTCCAGACCGACCTCCTTGAAGGTCGGCACATTCGGGAATTGCGCCAGCCGCTGCGGCGCCGCCACCACGATAGGCACGAGACGGTTGGACTGAATGAAGGGCAAGGCCGAGGGCACGTTGTCAAAGATCATCGGCACCTGACCGGCCACCGTGTCATTCAACGCCGGGCCGGCGCCGCGATACGGGATATGGGTGATGAAAGTGCCGCTCAAGTTCTTGTACAACTCCATCTGCAAGTGGCCGATGCCGCCGGTGCCGGACGAAGAATAAGAATACTTGCCGGGGTTCTTCTTCAACTCGGCGACAAAGGCCTTGTAATCCTTGGCCGGAAAGCCAGGGTGCACCGCAATCACGTTGGGGGTGGCGGCAATATTGACGATAGGCGTGAAATCGGTCAGCGGGTTGTACGGTGTGCGTGGGTTGATGGCCGGATTGGCCGCCGTGGTGGAGACCGTGGCCATGCCCAGCGAGTAGCCATCCGGCGCCGCCTTGGCGGTCTCGTTGGCACCAATGATGCCGCCGCCACCGGCCTTGTTCTCCACCACCACGGTTTGGCCCAAGGCCTTGCCGAGGGCTTCCGAGATGGTGCGGGCAATGATGTCGGTGGTGCCGCCCGGGGCAAAAGGCACTTGCAGCTTGATGACTTTGTTGGGGTAGCCCTGCGCCATGGCAGAGCCCGTTGCGACGAGCAGACTTAAGGCTAATAGGGTTCGACGATGCACGATGGTGTTACTCCTGAGGTTCAAATGGGACAAAACGTTCAAGACGCATGTTAACTCGCGGCGTCGCTCGCGATCAGGGCCGGTGCTCCGCGGCCAACTCGGGTTGCGGCGTTTCACTGGTATTCTCGCCGGGTGAACTTCGCCCAACTTCTATTCCCCGATTTTTCCCTGATCCTGTGCGGTTACCTGGTGTGCCGCTACACCGCCTTGAACCGTGCGGTATGGGCGCAGGTCGAGACGCTGGTGTATTTTTTCCTCTTTCCGGTCCTGCTGTTTCATTCCATCATCAAAAGTCCTCTTGACGTGGGGTCGGCCTCCAGCCTGATCGGCGCCGGCTGGGCCATGGGGCTGAGCGGCATCGCGCTGGCCTATTCGATCCCGTATTGGCCCTGGCTGGGACGCCACGTCCCGGCACGCTCGCATGCCGCCAGTGCCCAGGTGGCTTTTCGTTTCAATTCATTCATCGGCCTGGCGTTGGCGGACCGGCTGGCTGGCGCGCAGGGCTTGTTGCTGATTGCGGTCCTGATAGGCGTCTGCGTCCCGCTGTTCAACATCGGCGCGGTCTGGCCCATGGCGCATCACGCGCAACGCGGCTTGCTGCGGGAGCTGGCGGGCAACCCGCTGATCATCGCCACGGTAACCGGCTTGAGCGCGAATTTGCTGGGTTTGACGCTGCCGCCCTGGCTGGACCCCACGGTCAGCCGCATCGGTGCGTCCTCCCTGGCGCTGGGTTTGATGGCGGCCGGTGCCGGCATGCAGTTCGGTGCCCTGAACCAGGCCAAGGCGCTGGCCGTGGCGGTGCTGGCGATACGGCATTTCCTGCTACCGCTGGTGGCGTTGGGTTGCTCGCACCTGTTTCATCTGAACCCGGTGCAAACCACTGTACTGCTGGCCTTTTCTGCCCTGCCGACCGCCTCCAGTTGCTATGTGCTGGCGGCACGCATGGGCTACGACGGCCCCTACGTGGCCGGGCTGGTCACGCTGTCCACCTTGCTGGGCATGCTGAGCTTGCCGTTTGCGCTGGGCGTGCTGCGCTGGCTGTGAAGCAGGCCTCAATCGAGGCGTGGCTTGATGCCGTGGATGTCCCGGAACGAAACCACCGCCAGCAGGACATTTTCATCGTCGGTCACGGGGATGGCACGAAAAGCGTAGCGATTGAACATGGCCATGGCATCGCTCAAGGTGTCTTGCGGGTTCAAGCTGATGATGTTTTCGGTCATGATTTCTCCCAGCGTCTGGCCAGCTTCCGCGGCCATCAGTTCCCTGAAATCGACAACACCCTCCAGTACCTTGTGCTCGTTGACAACATAGACGTACATGATGACGTCGATGTCCCGGGCTATTTCATGAAAACGCGCAATCACGTCTCCCACCTGCGCTGACCTGGAAACCTGCATGAATTTCCGGGTTGAAAACAAAAGAATGTTTTCGTCGTGCTGGTCGATGATTTTTTGTATTTTGCCGGCGCTGTCCTTGTCCATCAGCAACAGCAACTCGTCGGCCTCAGAGGTCGGCAGCGCCGCCAGAAGGTCGGCGGCCTGCGCCGGGCTCATGGCATTGATCAGTTGCGCGGCGTGGCGTTTCTCGATGGCGCGTATCAGTTCACGCTGAACCCGGGGCTCCACTTCTTCCAGCGTATCGGAAGCGTGTTCGGTGTCCAGTTCCTTGAACACGGCCAGGCGTTGATCGCCTTCCAGTTCTTCAAGAATGTCGGCCAGATCGACCGGATGGATATCGCTGATATTTTCCTTCAGCACACTGAGTTTGACGTGTCCCTTGAAAGCGCCGATATGCTCGGGCAAGGGTTGAACGTACAGCCAGGAAACGGTTGTCTCCTGACTTTGCTCGGATATCCAGTTGGCCAGCCGTTTCAGACCCATTCTGCGCAGCAGGCGGCGCCGGCTGAAATCGACCTCGCTGACATACAGCTTGTCGGCCTGAAAATGCAGGCTGATGTCATAGACGATCTCGACCTCGTGGTCGTCCATGTCAAGAATTTTCTTGTCCAGAATGTGGGCCCGCAGCAGGATCGCGCCGTCGGGCGGGACACGCTCATACTCCTGGGTGGTGTTCACGTCGAAAACGATTTCGGTATTCGAAATCAGCGTCAGTTTGTCCCATGGCAGCAGCAGCGACGGATAGCCAAAGGAACGGCTGACGACGAAATGGCTGACCTCGGGCAACTTCCCCGTTTCGACGATCACCATATCGTCCAGACGGCCGATCTGCTGCGCCTTCAGGTAAACCTTGCGACCAATGATCTCACTCAGAAAAAATTTGGGTTCCAGTACGGTGATCATTGGACTGCTCCCGTAGTCAGGGTGACGACAAATTTGTAAACGATTAGACCGACCAGAAGCAGCAGATAGACACGCAGAGCCATCAGCGAAATTTTCACCAGAGGTGTCATTTCGATATGCGGCTTGCTGTAGCGCTGGTTGATTTCGCGGATTTTCCCGACCAGGAGTTTGAAACTGGATGTCATTTTGATTTCCTCGTCAATCAGTGAAACAGGTTGGGGAACATGACGCTGACGCCGTACAGCGTGGACAGAATGACGATGGCGATGACGATGAAACCGCCGATCAGGTTTTCCGTCAGGCTGTTGCAGTATTCGCCCATGTGCTTCTTGTCGTTGAGCAACAGAATCAGGAACACCAGGGCGGCGGGCAGCAAGGTGACGGCCACCACCTGCACAAAGAGCGTGATCAGCACCAGCGGTGCGCCCGGAATCAGCACCACCAGACCGGCCGTGATCAGGGTAAAGAAGTAGGTGATGTAGAACCAGGGCGCTTCCTTGATTTTTTGATTCAGCGAGTGCGCCCAGCCGAAGATTTCGCCGAACGCCCAGGAACTGGCCAGCGAAATGCAGATGGCACCCAGCAGACCGGCGTCAAACAGGCCGATCGCCATGAAGGTCCCCACGTAATGGTTGCTCTTCATCAGCAGCGATGCCGCCTGCGCCGCGTCGTCCACCGCGACGCCCTTGAGCACCGCGCCGGTCAGGATGACGATGAACACGGCGACCACCACGGTGAATACGGAACCCACCAGCGTATCGAATTTGCCCCAGGGGATGTCTTTTTCCAGCATGCCTTTGTCAACCACCGCGCTTTGCTGAAAAAACAGCATCCAGGGTGCGATGGTGGTGCCGATGTTGGCCATCAAAATGAAGAACAGTTCACCATTGAAACCGCCGGGGAAATTCGGCACCAGGCCATCTTTCAAAATATCCGAAACCGAGGGATGCACCATGAAGGCGGCCGGGATGTAGATCAGATTCAAGGTGCAAAACAGCAGCGCAATTTTTTCCCAGGTCCAATAGCGCCCGTTGATCACGATGATGCCCATCAAGGTGACCACACCGGCCACCGTGATCCAGGGCGCCACGCCAAAGATGCTCAAGGCCGAGGTCATGCCGATGAATTCGGTGACCAGCGTCAGCCAGTCGACAATCATCAGGTCGATCAGCGAAAACCAGCCCCAGAAAGCGCCGAAGCCGTCAAAAATTGCTTCCGCATGACCACGCTTGGTGACGGCGCCCAGACGCACCGTCATTTCCTGCACGTAGTAGGCGACCGGAATCAAAATCAGCAGAAACCAGATCAAGTTGAAGCCGTACTTGGCGCCGGTGGCGGCGTAGGTGGTAATGCCGCCGGCGTCGTTGTCGGCCACCATCACGACCAGGCCCGGGCCGGCAATGACGAGATAGAGCCGGATGGCTTTCCAGTATTTGCGTAGCTCGTAATAGAGCCGGGAAAATAGATTCATCTTGATGCCTGTTTAAAGTAATGTGTCGATCAAATGCGAGGGCAAGCGCTCAAAACTCGGCGTGCAGGCGCAAACCCCATATCGAGACCGGACCCCGATCGGCGTTGTAGGCGGGGTTGCGGACATACTGGAAGTCCCCGGTCACAGTCATCGCCTTGTTCAGACTGACGGCGTAGTAGGCCTCCAGAATCTGTTCCCTGGCATAGTGCGGTAATTGCCCGTCGCCAATCAGAATCCCCATGCCACCCGCGGCAAAATAGGCTTGCGCCTCTTGCGACAAGGCATTGACCGCAAAAGCAGTTCCAAACGCGTGCGTCGGCTGATTCCAGTAAATTCCCTTGGCTGAAAAACCAGCCGATAAAGATTGGTTGACATCGGTGAAGTCATAGGCTTCCGTGTTGCCACTGTTTCGGCTGAAACGCGCAAATGCGCCCAGATCTTCCGCCAATTCCTGCTCCACGTTGATCGCATAGCCCGACTTGCTGCTGCTCCTGCGGACACTGCTCACGTCGGCCGGCTGGCCACTGGCCTGTGCCAGCGCAATCGCATCGCCGTAATAGGCCATGCGTGCCTGGTTCACGAATGCGAGCAGGCGGATGGCACCCCGATGCTCGCCCCATTGATGCCGATGCTCAAGCTCAAGCACCCACTCGCGCTGAGCGAAACTCTGGTCTATGGTTTCTGCGTTGGGCTCGCTTGACATTGCAAAGACGCCGCCGCGAACGGTCCAGTCCCGCTGTGTCCACTCGGCTGCCATGCCATAGGTGTAACCCCAAGCGTCGGCGGCGTAGTCGAAGGCGGCACTGTCGATCACAACCCAGTTCAGAAAGTCGGCACGCGGGTCGTGGGCGTAACTGTTGTTGTCGAAAACGTCGACCACCGAGAACTTGCCAAGCGTTAGCGTCAGATTGTTGGTTGGCCTAGCGCCAGCGAGCGTGTTGGCTCCGGACTGAACCCCGCTCAGTTCATCGTCCAAGGGAAAAGTCTGCCTCAGGAAGGCTCGCTGCAAACGGCCATAGACCGAGTGGTGCCCGACCTTGTAGGCCGCGCCACTGGTGAATCCGGCCACCCCGGTTGTGCCGGACAGGCCGAAGCCCTGGTCAAACTCGGGGTTCAGATAGAGCTCACCGGAGCGCCACAGCCGCAGGCCCAGAAACAGGGTGCCATCGACCGTCTCCTTGGCGCCTTCGTCGCTCTGTAGGCTGTTGGGGCCGGCATAGGGCGAAGTGAAACTGGCGTGTTTTTGCGCCACAAAAGTGAACTGTCCGTGCGCATTCCAAAGTTCAGTCTCGGGAACATCCGAAAGGTTCGCAGCGCTTGGCGTATCAGAAGAAGCCGGCTCTGATGCCACCGCGGCAGGTGCGACTTGAGCTCGGGCGAAGAGCGAGATGCTGAAGAATGCGATAAACACCAGAAAGCGGGACAAACGAGGATATTCGTCGCGCACTGGAGTGGGCAAATTTTTGGCTGGCGGACAAGCGCTATCACGCACGGCACTTGCGCCACTGGTGAATTGAAAAGTGTCATGTGTTGGGTTGAATTGCGTCACGATCTTTCTCCTGAATGTCTTGCTAGGAGTCGGATCAGCGCACGCTGACAAGCATGCCCAGAAGGTGACCACGAGGGACCGTGGAAACAGGGTCGTGCTGGTGGGCAGCACGAATGCACTCAGCAAGTTTCCTCCGTGCCCAAGCACGAGTTTTGTGCAGTGAATCCTGTACTGCGGACGGGATAGATTGAGTTTTGAATGTCATGACAACACCTCTTGAAGGTCAATCCCCTGTGGGGCTTGACTCATAACGCGCAAGACAAGGCCCAACATCGCAACCGCCCTGGATGGGCGTCACCATGCGAACAAGCCTATGCGGTTGCAACTAAATTAGAAGATGTGTCCCGATGCCAAGAACTGGCATCAGATGAGAACAAACTACAACACACCGTCCTGCTGGTATCAGCGAGACGGTGACAGAAAAAGGCTGCCTACGTACTCACTGATCAGTTCGCCAGGGGCGAACAGGTACTAGGGCCAGATTCCATGGATTGCTCCGTTGTTGCGAAGCCGCGATTGTCTTACCGGGTATACCCGGTGTCAAGCGCGGCGTGGAAATACCCCCATTAAAAAGTTTGCGCCCAGGCGACGTGTTCCCGGACCAGCGCGCTGGGATGGTTGGCGTGCCGCGCCAGGGCCTGTAGCAAGGCCGGGTCTGGCGCGGCGCGCAGCACGTTACCGGGTTCTGAGTCGGTGCCCGCGCGCAGCGCGTTGCCGAGGGCCACCGCAATATTCCTCAACCAGCGCTCATGCCCGATGCGCCGGATCGGGCTACCCTCGGTGAAGCGCAAAAATTCTGCTTCGGTCCAGCCAAAAAGGGTTGCCAGTTGACTGCCCACCAAACCCGCCCGCTCATCGAAATCCGGCAACACACTGCGCTGGGCGAACTTGTTCCAGGGGCAAACCAGTTGGCAGTCGTCACAGCCATAGATGCGGTTGCCGATCAGGGGACGCAGCGCCAGCGGAATCGGCCCGGCGTGCTCTATGGTGAGATAGGAAATGCAGCGCCTGGCATCAAGCCGGTAGGGCGCCACGATGGCCTGAGTCGGGCAAACGTCAAGGCACGCGGTGCAGCGGCCGCAGTGCCCCGCTACCGGTTCGGTCCGAGGCAAGGCCAGATCGACATAGATTTCACCCAGAAAAAACATGGAGCCGGCCGCACGACTCAGCAACAGCGTGTGCTTGCCGCGCCAGCCCTGGCCGCTGCGCGCTGCCAGTTCGGCCTCCAGCACCGGGGCGGAATCGGCAAAGACGCGATGGCCGAACGGCCCCAGTTCGGCGGCGATGCGCTGGCTCAACTGTTGCAAGCGCTTACGCAATACCTTGTGGTAATCCCGCCCTCGGGCGTAGACTGACACGATGCCTTCAGCGGGTCGCCTCAGCCGTTCCAACTCGATCACCTGCCAGCCCGGCGCTGTGGCAGCGCTCAGGTAATCCATGCGGGCGGTAATCACGCTCACGGTACCGGGCACCAGTTCGGCCGGCCGGGCACGCCTCAAGCCGTGCGCGGCCATGTAGCCCATGCCACCATGAAAACCACGCGCCAGCCAGGCCGACAAACCGGCTTCCGCCGAGGATAAATCCACACCGGCCACGCCAATTTGAGAGAATCCCAGTTCCCGGGCCCAAGCCTGAATTTTGGACACCAATTGACTGCTGTTGATATGCGTTTGGAGATGGGTCACTGGCCCATTGTAAAAAGTCTGGCCTGGCCGGACGAGACCGCCACGCAACGCTTCGCCGTGGCACTGGCCGCACAGCCTGCCTTGCGCCGCGCCTTTGTCGAACTGCGGGGCGACCTGGGTGCCGGCAAGACCACCCTGGTGCGGCATCTGCTACGCGCCCTTGGCGTGCCGGGCCGCATCAAGAGCCCCACTTACGCGGTGCTGGAGCCGTACCAATTGGCCGACCTCGATATCTGGCATTTCGATTTCTACCGCTTTCAGGACCCGCGTGAATGGGAGGACGCGGGTTTTCGCGACATCTTTGCGAGCCCCGGGCTCAAGCTGGCCGAATGGCCTGAAAAAGCCGCCGGCTTCATCCCGCGCGCGGATCTGGTCATTCACCTGGAAGTTTTAGAGAACGAATCCAGACGGGTGACCCTGACGGCGCAAACCGATACCGGTCTGGCTTTGCTGGCCGCCACCGACTCCGACCCCGCGCATCAACCACCCGCCTTGCCGCAGGTGCGCCCATGAAGCGCCGCAGGCTCCTGCAATCGGGCGCGCTGGTGCTGTTGCTGGGCAGCCGTGAATTGGTCTACGGTGCCACCATTTTGGCAGTGCGGGTATGGCCGGCGCCGGACTACTCGCGCGTCACCATCGAGTCGGACGCCGAACTCAGATTCAAACAACTATTTGTCGCCAATCCACCGCGGCTGGCCGTCGACATCGAGGGCATTGAGCTCAATCCGGCATTGAAGGCATTGGTCGCCAAGGTGCGCTCCGACGACCCGACCATTGCCGGCATTCGTGTCGGTCAAAGCGCGCCGGGCGTGGTACGGCTGGTGCTGGACCTGAAGCAGCCGGTAGCGCCGCAGGTTTTCACGCTGCACCCGGTCGCCGCCTACCAGCACCGGCTGGTGTTCGACCTGTACCCGACCCAGTTGGCGGACCCGCTGGAAGCGCTGATCGCAGAACGGCTGAAGGACCGCTCCGGCGCCCCGCCAGGCACCGATCCCTTGGGCGAACTGATGGCCCGGCAGAGTCAAAAACCGATTCCCAAACCTGCGGACACGGATGCCAAGGCAGTGCCTCCCTCCAAGCCCGCATCCGCCGCGCCCCCGGCCGTCGCGACCACCGCATCGGCCCCCGCCAGTGGCAGCCCGAGCACCACCAGTCCGGTTGCGCCCAAAGCCGACGAGATACCGGCGATAACTGACAGGCTCATCATCATCGCCCTGGACCCCGGCCACGGCGGTGAAGACCCGGGCGCCATTGGCCCCGGCGGCACCCGCGAAAAAGATGTGGTACTGCGCCTGGCACACCGGTTGCGCGACCGCATCAATGCCAGCCCGATCAACGGCAACGCGATACGTGCCTACCTGACGCGCGACGCCGATTTTTTTGTGCCGCTACAGGTGCGGGTGCAAAAGGCCAGACGGGTGCAGGCCGATCTGTTCGTGAGCCTTCATGCCGATGCTTTTTTCACGCCGCATCCGCAAGGTGCCAGTGTTTTTGCCTTGAGCCAGGGTGGTGCCTCCAGCACGGCCGCACGCTGGATGGCGGAGCGGGAAAACAAGGCCGATCAGATTGGCGGTTTGAATGTAAAAACCAAGGATGCCCAGGTCAAACACGCTCTGTTCGACATGAGCACCACGGCCCAGATCAACGACAGCCTGAAACTGGGCGGCGCCATGCTGGGCGAAATCGGCCGCGTCGGCAAACTGCACAAAGGCAAGGTCGAGCAAGCCGCTTTTGCGGTGCTCAAGGCACCCGATATTCCCAGTGTTCTGGTGGAGGCGGCATTCATCAGCAACCCCGAAGAAGAGGCCAAACTCAACAGCGACGAGTACCAGGAGCAGCTCGCCAGCGCCTTGATGCGCGGTATTGAATCCTACTTTGCAAGGAACCCGCCGCTGGCCAGAAACCGGACTGTGAGTTGATCGGGCCTGGGCTCAGGCCTTGCGGCGCGACTTCCAGGCGCCATACACAATCACCAGGCCGGGCAACAGAATCATGGCCCAGATGATTTTGTCCAGGTGCGCTTTGACAAACGGAAAGTTGCCGAAAAAATAGCCGATGGTGATGATGCCCACCACCCACAGCGTGCCGCCGCTGACGTCGAAGAAAGTGAAGCGGGTCCGGGTCATCCTTGCCACGCCGGCAACAAACGGAGCAAACGTGCGCAGGAACGGCATGAAGCGCGCCGCCACCAGGGTGATGCCGCCATAACGTTCGTAGAAATCATGCGCCCGGTCGAAAGCGGCCTTGTTGAAAATACGGGAGTTTTCCCACTTGAAGACCCTTGGTCCAAAGTGGCGCCCCAGCGCATAGTTGGACTGGTTGCCCAGTACCGCCGCCGCCAGCAGCAGCGCCACCGACAGCGGATAACTCATCAGGCCGACGCCGCACATGGCACCGACCACGAACAACAGCGAATCGCCCGGCAAGAACGGCATCACCACCAGACCGGTCTCGACAAAGATGACCAAAAACAGCAAGGCATAAACCCATAGGCCATAGTTGCGTACAAAGGTTTCCAGGTATTTGTCGACATGCAGGATGAAGTCGAAGAGAAAGGCAATGATTTCCATGGGGCTGGATTATCCCTGCCAATCGGTTGCGGACTTGGCCTGCCTGCTTCGTGGGCCTGCGGACTGTCCGGCAAGGTCCTAGAATGCCCCCCTGTGAACGCCGTCCTGACTCCCCTCCCCCGCCGCCCGATCCGTGAACTGCCCGACGAACTGATCAGCCAGATCGCCGCCGGTGAAGTGGTGGAGCGGCCAGCCTCGGTGGTGCGCGAACTGCTGGACAACGCGCTGGACGCCGGGGCCACCCAGATCACGCTGCGGCTGCTCTCCGGTGGTGTGCGGCTGATCGCGGTGGAAGACGATGGCGTCGGCATTCTGCGCGAAGAGTTGACCATGGCCTTCAAGCGCCACGCCACCAGCAAGATCAGCAACCTGCTTGACCTCGAATCGGTGAGCACCATGGGATTTCGTGGCGAGGCTCTTGCCGCGATCAATTCAATAGCCGACTGCGCCATACTGTCCAGGGCCAGTGGTGAGTCAAATGCCTATCTGCTGGACGGTCGCAGCGGCGAACTCAAACCCGTGGCGCGCGCCACCGGCACCACGGTCGAGGTGAAGGAATTGTTCTTCAGCACACCGGCGCGTCGCAAGTTCCTCAAAACCGACGCCACCGAGTTGGCGCACTGCGTGGAAGCGGTGCGCCGCCACGCGCTGGCACGGCCCGACGTCGGCTTTGCGGTCTGGGCCGATGGCAAACTGGTGGAGCAATGGCGGCGCTGCGAAAGCCGTGGCTACGCACTGGCCGCTATGGAGCAACGGCTGGCCGATGTGCTGGGCAGCGAATTTGTCGAACGCTCGGTCTGGGTCGATTACCAGAGCAGCGCCGGCCGCCCTGACGGCACGCCGCAAATACGTGTCTGGGGTCGCGCCGGCATTCCGGACGCCGCGCGCGCGCGCGCCGACCAGCAGTTTTGTTATGTCAATGGCCGCTTCGTGCGCGACAAGGTGCTCTCTCATGCGGCGCGCAGCGCTTTTGAGGACGTGCTGCACGGCCAGCGCCAGCCGGTCTACGCACTGCACATCGAGATCGACCCCAGCCGCGTCGACGTCAACGTGCACCCGACCAAGATCGAAGTGCGCTTTCGCGACAGCCGCGAAGTGCATCAGGCGGTACGCCACGCGATCGAAGATGCCCTGGCGGCACCGCGTGCCGGCCAAGCCACGCCGCTTGCGGCGGAACTCGCGACGCCGCGGCCTGACAGCTCGGAGCGGCCGGCAGCCCCCCTCTACTCGGCACAACCGGGGATCAATTTCGAAACGGCCCACGCCGGGCACCGGGTGAGCGACCTGGGCTTGCTGTGGAACCGCTCTACCGTTGCGGCCGAGCCGGTCGAAGCCCCTGGCGGGACTGCGACAGACCCAGCGACAGCGGGGAGCACCAGCAACCCGGCCGCAGCCGACCTGCCGGCTGGCGACTGGCCCCTGGGCCGCGCGCTGGCGCAACTGCAAGGGGTCTACATCCTGGCCGAGAACGCCCAGGGACTGATCGTTGTGGACATGCATGCGGCGCACGAGCGCATCGTCTACGAACGGCTCAAGGCCCAGATGGACAGCAACACCACCCTGCCCCGCCTGGCCAGCCAACCGTTGTTGATTGCCGCCACTTTTGCGGCCACACCGACCGAAGTGGCAACCGCCGAAGCACACACCGAAACCCTGCAAACACTGGGACTGGAGATCACCGCCTTTTCGCCTAAAACGCTGGCGGTGCGCGCGGTACCGACGACACTGGCACAAGGCGACGCCACCGAACTGGCGCGCGGCGTGCTGGCTGAACTGGCCCAGGTCGATGCCAGCACCGTGTTGCAGCGGGCGCAAAACGAATTGCTGGCGACCATGGCCTGCCACGGCGCCGTGCGCGCCAACCGACGCCTGAGCCTGGAAGAAATGAATGCCTTGTTGCGCCAGATGGAGGCCACCGAGCGCTCCGACCAGTGCAACCACGGTCGGCCCACCTGGCGCCAAATCAGCCTGCGCGATCTGGACGCCTTGTTTCTGCGCGGTCGCTAAGGCCGGTGTGGAGAAACAGTTTTTTTGACCGGTTCAGCAGGAACCTGGCAGCAACCCATCATTTTCGGGCTTGCTCAAATCGTGCAGTCCGGTAGCGGCCAGCCGGCGCCTCAGCGCCTACTTTGATAGCGACATCGCCCTTGCGGGAACGAAAATCAACAACCCATTGAGCAGCAATATTGCACAAAGACAAATTATGTGATTGATGACAATTATTGACTATGTTTTGATACTATATGACAGTAAACACATATTTCTCTCAATGAATGAATAGTAAATTATGCGTTACACATCAATTTGTCAGCATACATTGCACATAATATGCACTTCATCACATGAACGATTATTTCAAAAACCCTATGTCAACCCTTCCGGACCTCGGAAAACGCTTTCAAACGCTTAGAAAGGCTGCGGGGAAAACTCAGATCCAGATTGCTCAAATCACCGGGATACGCCAGGAAGCTTTGTCACGCTTCGAACGCGGCCGGGGCAACGACTTCTCGCTGGGCAAGATGCTGCGCCTGCTGCAAGCCCTGGACATGGAGATGAACTTCCAACCCGTCACGGCGCGCCCGACTCTGGACAGCGTGCTCGATGAGCGCCGCGCCGGCGGCAATATCGGGCCGGACGCACGATGAAGCTCAATGTGTTCGTGAGCGGCCGGGCCGTCGCCACCCTGCAAAGCAGGGACAACTTTGAGTACCACCTGAGCTATCTGGACTCCGCCGATTCACGGGACCTTGTCTCCCTACAGATGCCGGTCAGAAAAGCCAGTTGGCGTTGGCCTGCCCTGCACCCGTTCTTCCAAATGAACTGGCCGGATGACTTTTGGCTCTCCCTGCTGAAAGATCAGCTTGGGCCCGGTCTGGGCACCCGCCCGCTGAACCTGCTGGCCATGGTCGGTCAGCAGTTCCCCGGGCGGGTAATGGTGAGCAACGACGCAGCAGTCGAAACCAGGAGGGTAGCGCCTGACACGCGCGTCCTGCTGCGAGGCCAGAGATCACAAGAAGCGTTTGTGGAACTGATGTCCCGGTGCCTCATTGGCCGCGTGCCTGGCCAGCCACCCAAACCTCTGAGCCCCGTAACGAAGGCACTGTTTCGCAACGCTAGCGTTTTAACCGAGCGTCACATTGTCAAGGCCACATCGGCACATCAGCCCTTCATGGCACTGAACGAGCACCTGTGCATGTTGGCGGCGGCGGCCACCGGATGCAGTGTCAGCAGAACCCAGGTTTCAGAAGACGGTCAGATCCTGCTGGCTGATCGCTGTGACTGCGAAGCCGAAATGGGGCACTACAAGGGGTTCGAAGACTTTTGCAGCTTGCTGGGCCTGCCCCCCGACCACCGGTACGACCCGAGTTGGGAGCGTCTGGCTCGCCTGACACGCGACTATGTGGCCCCGGATGGCTTGCGTCAAGCCACGGAACAGCTCGCCGTCACGCTTTTGCTCAGCCTGGCGTTGGGCAATGCCGACTGCCATGCCAAGAGCCTGGCCTTTGTTTACCGCAATTTCGAGGATGTCCAACTGGCACCCATCAGCGACATGGTGACCAGCCTGGCCTACGACCTTGACGGCACCAAGTCACCGGGGCTGCATCTGGACGGCCAGAAGAACTGGAACCCTGGTAAGGGGCTTTGGCGCTTCCTGCAGCAACACCTGGGCCTGGAAAACGCGCGCCAACGAGAGCTGGCTGACCTGGTGTGCAGCAGCATCAGCGGGCAAGTGCCCGAGGTGCTGCATCACATCAGCCATACCCCCGGCTTCGCCAACCTGGGTCGGCGCATGCTGTGGCAGTGGAGCCGGGGTGTCAAGCGCCTGAGCGAGCGTCTGACCGTGCCGGTGCCCGACTTTTCAGTGTCGTCAGATGAAGCAAACCCTGTGGAGCAGGGTCCAGCATCGATCCTGGCCGACAACGGAACCAGCGAAGCGTCGCCCACCCGGCAAAAGACGAAGCGCCGCTCCCGGTGCGACGCGCCATCGGCCGCTGAGGCTGCTCAGCTCAAACTTCTGTTCGAGTAAAAGGCGCAAGAACAGGCTATCAGGCCTGCTTCGTCTTCGCCAAGTGCCGCACCAGACTTCTCAGTTTGGCGGGTCGGACCGGCTTTTGTAGAAGTGTCAGTCCTGCGGCCTGTGCTTTTTGCCTGACACTCGCGTCGGTATCACCACTGACCAAACAGGCCGCAATCCGTCGCCCTGCCGCCGCGCTCAACATATCCACCGCCTCGATGCCGTTGACCCCACCGCCCAACCTGAAGTCGCTGATGATGATGTCAGGGGCCTGATCCGGCCGATACAACTTGCAGCCCGCTTGCGCCCCTTCGGCCGACAAGACGGTGCAACCCCAGGATTCCAGCAAGCTCGCCAGTCCCACCCGGCCCAACGCATCGTCCTCGATCAGCAGCACGCGCAAGCCGTCGAATTCGATACTTGTCGCCACTTCAGCTGTCTGTTCATGCTGTCGACCCGCCTGTGCTGGCGCCACCGGCACGGTCAGCGTGAAGCATGTTCCACAGTCCGGTGCCGAACGCATGACCAGGGGATGCTCCAACAGCCGACAAGCCCGATCCACAATGCTCAAGCCAACGCCCAGACCCTTGCTGCGGTCGCGCTGCAAATTGTCGATCTGAAAGAACTCCTGGAAGATGTTTTCATGGTGTTGTGCGGCGATCCCGACACCACTGTCCCGCACCTCGATGCGAAGCCGGGTGCCGTCGGACGTGGGCCGACAGGCCACCAGGACACTGCCTTGCTGGGTGTACCGCACGGCGTTGCTGACCAGATTGAGCAGGATTCGATGCAGCAGGCCGGGGTCGCTTTCAACCCAAGCCGTTGAGGGCCGAAAGCGCAGGCGCAAGCCCTTGTCGCTGGCCGCGCTGGCAAACCCGTTACGCAATTGCTCGAATACGCCCTGGATCGGAAAGCCCACCTTTTTGATTTGCGTCTGCTCCGATTCCAGCCGCGATATGTCGAAGAATCCATCCAGCATATCCTGCATGGCACGCACCGAGGCGTCCATGCAGTCCACCAGATGCCGGGTTTGCGCGTCATTTGGCAATTCCGCCAATCGCGCGACAAACAGCCCCAGGGCATGGGCCGGCTGACGCAGGTCATGGCTGGCAGACGCCAGGAAGCGCGACTTGGCCTGATTCGAACTCTCGGCCCTTAAACGGGCGGCTTCGAGCACCGCTTCAATGGCCTTGCGTTGCGTGATGTCGCGCACCGCCAGATGAACCGCCGGCGCGCCATCGTACGAAATCGACGAGCTCTGGACTTCAACGTCGAAAGTCGTTCCGTCCATTTTGCAGAATTTTTGCTCACCCCTGGGCACGAAACCATGATCAATAAAGTATTTCTCACGCGCCAGCGCCGCTGTCAGACAGTCCGGGGCAATCCGCTCCACGATGGACCCGCCAACCAGGTCTTGTGCAGAGCCGGCACCAAACAGCGTCACGGCCGCCGGATTCAGGTAGAGGATTTTCCGATCCCGATGCACGACCAGGGGTTCCGGCGTCCACTCCACCAGGGTGCGGTAGCGTTGCTCGCTGTCTTTCAAGGCCGCTTCGACCTGCTTGCGCCGCTCGATTTCCTGCTCGGCGCGCGAGAGCGCTCTGTGTGTTCCCTGGCCGACGTAATAAGTCACACCGCTGGTGAATCCGAACAAGGCCGTGAAGGTGATCCACTGCATCAGGCCGACGCCCTGAAAAGGCTGGCGCAGCCAGCCGGCATTCTGTGCCACGATCAATCCCGACACCGCCAGCGAGGCGGCGGGGGTGCCGATCAAAATGCCGCGCAGGCCAAAGAGCAAACCGGTCATCAGGACCCAAAAAACAAAGACGGCTGCGGTAGGTGTGCGAATGGTTCCTATGCTGGCGGTAACGCCAGTGATGTAGACAAAGCCGAAGATGATGATCCCGGCCCGCGCCAGCGTCACTTTGCCGCTGCGCAGCCAGCGCAGCAATTGCAGGATGACCGCGCATCCCAAAAAGAGCTCGGCGATCAGGACGGTGGTGGGGACATTTCCGGCCAGCAGGGAACCCGCCACCAGGACCCATATAAACACCAGGGAGGCGATGCCGACGACGTTGATCAAGCTCGCCTGGCGCGTTTTCTCTTCATCCCCTGCAAATACAGGGGGTGCCAGCCAGCGCATGATTGAATTCATTCCAAGTCCCCCTGAATCGCGTCTTCGAACAGTCAGTTTACGCCTTACTTCGCTCAGTGTGGTCAGTTCGCGGAAGGACTTGCTCCTGCGGGAGTGCGCCCATGCTGGGCGCACAAGAAAAAAGCCATCAATCTTTCGACTGATGGCTTTTCCAATTTTGGCGGAGTGGACGGGACTCGAACCCGCGACCCCCGGCGTGACAGGCCGGTATTCTAACCAACTGAACTACCACTCCTGGTAGCGATAACGTTCACTCTTTCGAGCCAAGTCGCCGACCCTCTCGGGTCTGCTGTTACCGACTTGCACCGCGTTCATCGGATGATGAATTTGGCGACCCCACGGGGATTCGAACCCCGGTACTCACCGTGAAAGGGTGATGTCCTAGGCCTCTAGACGATGGGGTCATAACCTTTGGACTTCCGTCTCAACTTGCAAGGCTTTTCAGTCCTGCTTCACACATTCTCGGAAATTTTGGTGGAGGTAAGCGGGATCGAACCGCTGACCTCTTGCATGCCATGCAAGCGCTCTCCCAGCTGAGCTATACCCCCCAATCCCGCGAACACCTGACTCAAAACCGCTTCAAGTGTTCCCAATCTCCAAGCCATAAATTATAGCTTGAAAATTCAGACTGAACCTAAACGCACCAGTACTTTTTCTCTGTCGCAGAGTTCCAGCACCGCGTCCAAGGACGGCGTCTGGGCCGTGCCCATCACCAGCACCCGCACCGGCATGGCCAGTTGCGGCATCTTGACGGTGCAGGCCGCCAGCACTTCCTTGATCGCCGCCGCGATCGTAGCCTTATCCCAGTTGCAAGCGCTTAACTTTTCCGCCAGCAGACCGAGTGCCGGCCGGATTGCATCGGTGACATGCTGCGCCACTTCTTCGGGTTTGACGGTGATGTCGGCATAAAACCTTGCCGCCCAGTCAGCCAGGGCGACTGTCGTGTCACAACGGTCTTTGAACAGACCGCAGATGCGCGCCAGACGCTGATCCGAATTGATGCCACGCTTTTCCAATTGCGCCGCCACCAGAGGAACCAGGGCGTCGTCGCTCATGGCCTTCAGATGTTGCGCATTCACCCAGCGCAACTTGGCTTCGTCAAACTGTGCAGCACTGCGGCCCAGATGGTCCAGATTGAACCATTGCAGGAACTGCGCGCGACTGAAGATTTCGTCGTCGCCGTGGCTCCAGCCCAGGCGTGCCAGGTAGTTGACCATGGCGTCAGGCAGATAGCCCTCGTCGCGGTACTGCGTCACCGGTTTGGCGCCGTTGCGCTTGCTCATCTTCTCGCCCTGCTCGTTGAGCACGGTGGGCAGATGGGCATACACCGGCGGCTCTTTGCCGAGCGCGCGAAAGATGTTGATCTGGCGCGGCGTGTTGTTGACGTGGTCATCACCGCGGATGACGTGGCTGATGGCCATGTCGATGTCGTCGACCACGACGCAGAAGTTGTAGGTCGGGGTGCCGTCGGGCCGCGCAATCACCAGGTCATCGAGCTCGTCATTGCTGATCTCGATGCGGCCTTTTACCTTGTCCTCCCACACCACCGCGCCGCCCTGCGGATTCTTGAAGCGCAACACCGGCTTCACGCCCTCTGGGATCGGCGGCAGTGTCTTGCCCGACGCTGGGCGCCAGGTACCGTCGTAGCGCGGTTTTTCCTTGGCTGCCATCTGGCGTTCACGCAGCGCGTCGAGCTCGGCCACGCTCATGTAGCAGGGATAGACATGGCCCGCCGCCTGCAACTCGGCCAGCACCGCCTTGTAGCGCTCCATGCGCTGCATCTGGTAGATCGGGCCTTCGTCGTAGTCCAGTCCGAGCCAGGACATGCCTTCGATGATGACGTCCACCGCGGCCTGCGTGGAACGGTCCAGGTCGGTGTCTTCGATGCGCAGAATGAAGTCGCCGCCGGTAGCGCGGGCAAAAGCCCAGGGGTACAAAGCCGAGCGGATATTGCCCAGGTGAATGAAGCCGGTCGGTGACGGGGCAAAACGGGTGCGAATCTTTTGTGTCATGTCAGGTTATCCAGACCACGGGCCAGGTCCATTTTCAAATCGTCAATATGGTCCAGTCCCACCGCCAGACGGATCAGGCCCTGGCCGATGCCGGCGGCCTGGCGTTGCGCCTCGGTCAGACGGCCATGCGAGGTGCTCGCCGGGTGGCTGATGGTGGTCTTGGTGTCGCCCAGGTTGGTGGTGATGGAACTGACCAGCGCCGCATCAATGACCGCAAACGCGTTGCGGCGTAGCGACGCGCTGTCGCTGCCCTTGACGTCGAAGGACACGACGGCGGCGCCCGAACCTTTGCCGCTGGCCGACTGTTGCCGCATGGCCAGGGCGTGCTGCGGATGTGAAGCCAGACCGGGGTAATAGACCCGCCCCACTTGGGGATGCGTTTGCAGCCACTGCGCCACCGCCAAGGCCCGCTCGGACTGGGCTTGCATGCGGATACCCAGCGTTTCCATGCCCTTGAGCACCACCCAGGCGTTGAACGGTGCCAGCACCATGCCGGCCGTGCGATTGATAGGCAGGAACACTTCGTCCACATAGCGCTGGTCGCAGCAAATGGCGCCGGCCATGACACGGCCCTGCCCGTCCAGGTATTTGGTGCCGGAATGGAGGATGAAGTCGGCACCAAAGCGCCTGGGTTGCTGCAATGCCGGACTGCAAAAACAGTTATCGACCGCCAGCAGCGCGCCCGCGTTGTGCGCCAGATCGGCCAGCGCCTGGATATCACAGACATCGGTCAGCGGATTGGTCGGCGTCTCGGCAAACAGCAGTTTGGTAGTGGGGCGAATGGCGGCGCGCCAGGCCGCCACATCGGTTTGCGAGACATAACTGGTCTCAATGCCGAACTTGCCGAACTCGCCGGAAAACAAGCGCATGGTGGAACCAAAAACCGACTGCGAACAGACCACGTGGTCGCCGGCGCGCAGCAAACCCATGCCCAGCAACAGAATCGCCGCCATGCCGCTGGAAGTGGCTATGGCCCCTTCTGTGCCTTCCAGCGCCGCCAGTCGCAGTTCCATGCTGGTGACGGTGGGGTTGCCAACACGGGTGTAGGTGTAGCCCTCTTCTTCCTGGGCAAAACGGCGCGCCGCGATCTCGGCGCTGGGTTGCACAAAGCTGCTGGTGAGATAAAGCGCCTCGGAGTTTTCACCGTACTGGCTCTTCTCGACGGCCGTGCGCAGGGCCAGCGTATCCGGATGCAGGTGTGCGGGGAGTTTTCTTTCAGTCATGTCATTCTTCGTGATTGGGCAGGGCCAGACGCGAGTTGTCTTCGCCGCCTTCCTCCGCCACGACCCGATTGGAATTGAGTCGGGTAATGTCTGCGGCCGTGATGTCGCCGGTGACATAAACACCGTCGAAGCAGGAGGCATCAAAGCCCTTGATGCCGGGGTTCAGCGAGCCAATGGCTTTCTTCATGCCGTCCACGTCCTGGTAAATCAGTGCGTCGCAGCCGATCAACTGGCGGATCTGCTCGACCGTGCGGTTGTGCGCCACCAATTCATCGGAAGTGGGCATGTCGATGCCATAGACATTGGGATAGCGCACCGGTGGCGCGGCACTGGCCATGTAGACCTTGCGGGCACCGGCGTCGCGTGCCATCTGTACGATTTCGCGGCTGGTGGTACCGCGCACGATCGAGTCGTCGACCAGCAACACGTTGCGGCCCTTGAATTCGCTGGGAATGACGTTGAGCTTCTGGCGCACCGATTTCTTGCGCACCGATTGGCCCGGCATGATGAAGGTGCGCCCGACATAGCGGTTCTTCACAAACCCCTCGCGATAGGGCAAGCCGAGTAATTGCGCCAATTGCGCGGCACTGGGTCGACTCGACTCAGGGATAGGAATGACGACGTCGATCTCATTGGGCGGTACGGTCGAGATCACGCGTTTGGCCAGGGTTTCGCCCAGGTTGAGGCGCGCCTGGTAAACCGAAATGCCGTCCATCACGGAGTCCGGTCGAGCCAGGTAAACGTATTCGAAAATGCAGGGATTGAGCACCGGATGGTCCGCGCACTGCTGCGCATGAACAACGCCCTGCAGGTCGATGAAGACAGCCTCGCCGGGGGCGATGTCGCGTTCGAATTTGTGCGAAGTACCCTCCAGTGCCACTGATTCGCTGGCCACTACCACGGTGCCGTCGTCACCACGCCCCAGGCACAGCGGGCGAATGCCGAACGGGTCGCGAAAAGCCAGCACGCCATGACCGGCGATCAGCGCAATCACCGCATAAGAGCCCTTGATGCGGCGGTGCACCTTGCGCACCGCTTCAAACACATCATGGGGTTGCAGGGGCAGCCCGCGGGTCGTCTTCTCAAGCTCATGCGCCAACACGTTGAGCAAAACCTCGGAGTCGCTCTCGGTATTGATGTGGCGGTGGTCGGCGCTGAAGAGTTCGGCCTTCAAGGCCTGCGCGTTGGTCAGGTTGCCGTTGTGCACCAGCACGATGCCAAACGGCGCGTTGACGTAAAACGGTTGCGCCTCTTCATCGCTGTAGGCATTGCCGGCGGTCGGATAACGTACCTGGCCCAAGCCGCAATTACCGGGCAGCGAACGCATGTTGCGGGTGCGAAAGACGTCGCGCACCATGCCTTTGGCCTTGTGCATGAAGAACTTGCGCTCCTGCTGCGTCACGATGCCGGCCGCATCCTGACCCCGGTGTTGCAGCAGCAACAAGGCGTCATAAATGAGCTGATTAACGGGTGCGTTGCTAACAACGCCTACGATTCCACACATTACGGTAAGTACTTTCCAAATTCTGGCGGCACCAGCGGCTTCGATCCATGGAGCGCCGCCTGTGCAAAGCCGACGCCCATGGATTCCTGCCACCAGAGGCCCTGCCGCAACGGTGTCATACCGATGACAAGGGTTGCCGCCAATAACAAAAACACACCCCGGGTCAAACCGAATACCGCGCCCAATGCGCGGTCGGCCGGCTGCAGGCCAACCGAGGCAAACAGTTTTTTCACCAGCTTCGCCAACAGCCCCCCGGCAAATACCGACAGCACAAAGATCAACGCAAAGGCTACTGCGTAGCGAACCGCCTCACTGGCGCCGCTCATGGGCAGCCGGACCGCAGCCTCAGGTGCCAGCCACTGCGCCAGCACAAACGCGGCCACCCAACTCGCCAGCGACACCAGTTCGTACACCAAGCCGCGCCAGGCACCCAGTGCCAACGAGGCCAGCAACACCACCACAAATATCAAGTCCAGCGTCGGCATCTTAAATAGTTGAAGACAGAGCTTGCGAACTTCCAACATCCCGGTATCAGTCGGGGATAGAGCTGGTTCACTTCGTGTAACTGCTATCTGTCCCACAAACTTTGAGTTGGTAGCTGCGACCTGTCCCGCAAGGTTTCAGAATCGTTCCTACAAGGTCAAAGTGGTGGCGGGCAAACTCAGTTTCCTGATCTTTTCCGCCGCCTTGTCGGCCTCAGCCTTGCCGGCAAACGGACCTGCGCGCACACGAATCCGGCGACCCTCCTTGCTCTCCACCACCTGGGTGTAGGTTTTCAGGCCGGCGTGCTCAACTTTGAGGCGAACTTCGCGCGCCCGCGCGGCATCGGCAAAAGCACCCACCTGAACGACAAACCGGCCTTCGCTGGCGCCAACCTTTTTGTCGCTCTCCTGACCGTCCAGCAGCGCCTGGGCCTTGGCTCCGTCATCCACCTTGGGCTGCACCGGCGGCGCTTTTTCAGCTACTTTTTCAACCGCTTTCTGGACCGGTTTCTCAATCGCGGCCGGTTCAGGGTTGGCGATTGCCTTGGGTACTTCAGATGCCGCCGGGGCGGCGGGGACAGGCAATTTCTCTTCAGTCTTTAACGCCGCTGCAGGTTCCGGAACAGCCAGTGGTTTAACCTTGTTCCGATCCGGTATCTCGATGGGAATATCGACCGAAATAGGGCGCGGCTGCTTGTCAAACAGGAGCGGAAAACCAATCACGCCGACCAGCACCAGCACGGCGGCGCCGATCAGGCGATGCCTGGCCCGCTTGCGCATCACCTCGATACTCTCGGGCTGAACAGGCGTCGCCGATGGCTCGTCGCCACTCTTTCGGAACTTGAAAAATGCCATTTTGTAGGAGTTCAGAAGTTCAAATGTTTGACAGGCGTTGGGCGTGAAGGCGGGGCACTCCGTCCTTCAAAACGCCACCGACCGTGTGGAACGATCCAAACACCACGATTCTATCAGCGGGGCCTGCCGCGGCGATGGCTGCCTGCAGGGCTTGCCGGGGGTCGGAGTAGCTCGCGGCAGCGACATCAGGTTTGTTATTCAGCGCCTGCCACCGCTCCAGCAAATGCGCCGAAGATGCGGCGCGGGGTGTCGGTAGGTCCGTGAAATACCAGCGGTCGATCAAGGGATTTATCGTCACCAGCATGGCTGCCAGGTCTTTGTCGGCCATGGCGCCAAAAACCGCGTGCGTGGTCGAGAACGGGCCCATGGCCTCCAGATTGGCGGCCAGTGCCGCCACCGCATGCGGGTTGTGCGCCACATCCAGCACCAGTGTGGGATGGCCCACAATGACCTGAAAGCGCCCCGCCAGTTGCACCGCGGCCAGGCCGTTGCGCACCGCCTGCGCGCTTACCGGCAAGCGTTCCCGCAAAGTGGCCAAGGCGGCCAGCACACCGGCCGCATTGACCAACTGGTTGGCACCCGGCAGCGCCGGGTAAGGCAGACCGCTGTAGCCCCGCCCCCGCCCGCTCCAGCCCCATTGCTGCTGATCCGCAGACAGCTTGAAGTCGACACCGAAACGCCAGATGTCGGCATCGATCTCGGTGGCGTGGTCCAACAGGCTCCGCGGCGGCATCGGATCACCCACCACCACCGGCCGCCCGGTGCGCATGATGCCGGCTTTCTCAAAACCAATGGACTCCCGGTCCGGCCCCAGAAACGCCATGTGATCCAGGTCTATGCTGGTGATCACGGCGCAGTCGGGGTCGATGATGTTGGTGGCATCGAGCCGACCGCCCAGGCCAACTTCCAAAATCACGACATCCAGCTCGCTGCGGGTCATCACTTCAAAAAAAGCAAGCGTCGAAAACTCGAAGTAGGTCAGCGATATCTCTGGATCGGTTCGGCTTCTGGCCTGTTCCACGGCAGCAAACGAAGCCACCAAATCAGCAGCCCCCACGACCTCGCCGGAGAGCCGCAAGCGCTCTTCAAAATGCACCAGATGCGGCGATGTATAAACCCCCGTGCGATAACCGGCCTGGCGCAAGATCGATTCCAGCATGGCACAGGTCGAGCCTTTGCCGTTGGTACCGGCCACGGTGATAACGGGGCATTTGAAGCGCAGGCCCATCCGGTCCGCCACCTCCTTGACGCGCGCCAGTCCCATATCGATATTTTTGGGGTGCAGCCGTTCGCAGTGGTCCAGCCAGTCATCAAGCGTTCGCGGTTGAATTTTCATACGAACCCCCATTGTCGCCGAGTACGGCATGATCATGGTCCATGAAAACCCAACTCATCACCCTCTACGGCATTCCCAACTGCGACACCGTCAAAAAGGCCCGCGCCTGGCTCAGTGTGCAAGGACTGGACTACCAGTTTCACGATTTCAAGAAGCAAGGCGTGCCCGAACCGCGACTCGACGCCTGGATCAAGGCCCTGGGCTGGGAGCCGCTGGTCAACCGCCGCGGCACCAGTTGGCGCCGGCTTGACGACGCCACCCGGGCCGGCGTAACGGACGCCCCCAGCGCCCGAGCCCTGATGCTGGCGCAAGCCAGCGTGATCAAGCGCCCCGTGGTGGAATGGGCGACGGGCGAAGTGTCGGTCGGCTTTGATGCGAATGCATGGCGGTCGCGCGTCAGCTAGGGCCCGTTCACACTATTTCTACGCGCAAAAATAGGGTGAACAGGCCCTGAAGCGATCGCGGTGCGGCCGGTAAGCACGGATGTGGGTCGCCTAAAATCATCGTTTACTTAAAAAACTGTGCAGAAAACACCATGGCCACCATCCTCCAAAACCTCCCCGTCGGCCAGAAGGTCGGCATCGCTTTCTCCGGCGGCCTGGACACCAGCGCCGCGCTGCACTGGATGAAGCTCAAGGGCGCCGTACCCTATGCCTATACCGCCAACCTGGGCCAGCCGGACGAAACGGACTACGACGAAATCCCGCGCAAGGCGATGCAATACGGTGCCGAGCTGGCGCGTCTGATCGACTGCCGCAGCCAACTGGCGGCCGAAGGCATCGCCGCCCTGCAGAGTGGCGCTTTTCATATCTCCACCGCCGGCGTGACCTACTTCAACACGACGCCACTGGGCCGCGCCGTCACCGGCACCATGCTGGTCGCCGCCATGAAAGAAGATGACGTCAATATCTGGGGCGACGGCAGCACCTTCAAGGGCAACGACATCGAGCGTTTTTACCGCTACGGCCTGCTCACGAATCCGTCGTTGAAGATTTACAAACCCTGGCTGGACCAATTGTTCATCGACGAACTGGGTGGCCGCGCCGAGATGTCGGCATTCATGACGCAGCACGGCTTCGGCTACAAGATGTCGGCCGAGAAAGCCTATTCGACCGACTCCAACATGCTGGGCGCCACGCACGAGGCGAAAGACCTGGAGCAGCTCTCAAGCGGCATGAAGATCGTCAACCCTATCATGGGCGTGGCGTTCTGGAAGGACGAAGTCTCCATTGCGCGCGAAGAAATCACCGTGCGCTTTGAAGAAGGTCGTCCGGTAGCCCTCAATGGCGTCGAATACGCCGACCTGGTGACGCTGATTCTGGAAGCCAACCGAATCGGCGGACGCCACGGCTTGGGCATGAGCGACCAGATCGAGAACCGCATCATTGAAGCCAAGAGCCGCGGCATTTATGAGGCGCCCGGCCTGGCACTGCTGTACATCGCCTACGAGCGGCTGGTGACCGGGATCCACAACGAGGACACGATAGAACAGTACCGCGACAACGGCCGCAAATTGGGCCGGCTGCTGTACCAGGGCCGCTGGTTTGACCCGCAGGCCATCATGCTGCGCGAAACCGCGCAGCGCTGGGTGGCACGCGCCATCAGCGGCGAAGTGACACTGGAACTGCGCCGCGGCAACGACTACTCCATCCTCAACACCGAGAGCCCCAACCTCACCTATGCGCCCGAGCGCCTGAGCATGGAAAAGGTGGAGGACGCACCGTTCTCGCCAGCCGACCGTATCGGCCAGCTGACCATGCGCAACCTCGACATTGTGGACACCCGCGCCAAGCTGGGCATTTACGCCCAGGCCGGCCTGCTGTCACTGGGCAAAGGGGGAGATTTCCTGAGTCTGAGCAACGACGAAAAGTAACCCGGCAATAACCTTCAGGGACACACCATGAGCACTTCCAGCATCGCCAATGTCACCATCACGACCCAGGCCAACGTCTACTTCGACGGCAAATGCGTCAGTCACGGCATCACCTTCCCGGACGGCAGCAAAAAGTCCGTTGGCGTGGTGCTGCCGGCCACACTGAAGTTCAACACCGGCGCGCCGGAAATCATGGAATGCGTGGCCGGCAGTTGCGAATACAAGCTGGCCGGCAGCGGGGACTGGGTGAAGTCGGCGGCCGGTGACAAATTCAGCGTGCCGGGCCACTCATCGTTCGAGATCCGGGTCGCCGAGGTCTATCACTACATCTGCCATTTCGGCTGATTTAGAACTTGTCCGTGACAAGTTCTTAAACCACCACCGGTTCGGGTTCCAGCAGAATGCCGAAACGCTCGTAAACGCTGGTTTGAATCGCCTTCGCCAGCGTCATCACCTCACCCCCGGTAGCACCACCGCGGTTGATCAGTACCAGCGCCTGTTTTTCGTAGACACCGGCGTTGCCAACCGATTTGCCCTTCCAGCCACAGGCGTCGATCAACCAGCCGGCCGCCAGTTTGACCGAGCCATCGGCCAGGTGGTAATAAACAATCTTCGGATCGCGTGCGATGATGTCGGCGCATTGTTCAGGCGTGACGGTGGGATTTTTGAAAAAACTCCCCGCATTGCCGATCTGATCGGGGTCCGGCAACTTGGCGCGGCGAATGTCGCAAATCCACTGGTAAATTTGCGGCGCGGTGGGTTGGACGACGTTCGCCTCAGCCATCTTCCTCGCCAGATCGGCGTAGCCCAGCACCGCCTTCCAGGGTTTCGGCAGCGAGAAGCGAACCTGGGTAATGAGCGCCCTGCCGGCCAGACCCATCATGGTTGAGGCATGTTTGAACACCGAATCGCGGTAGCCGAAAGCGCATTGAGCCGCATTGAGAGTGAACAGCTTGCCGGTTTGCAGGTCCACCGCATCGAGCGAATCAAAACGGTCTTGCAGTTCGACACCGTAGGCACCCAAGTTCTGCACTGGGGCAGCGCCCACCGTACCGGGAATGAGCGCCATGTTTTCCAGTCCGTAATAGCCCTGCTGCAACGTCCAGCTCACGAAGTCGTGCCAGTTCTCCCCGGCACCGGCTTCCACGATAAAGGCCTGGGTTGTTTCTTGCAGCAGCCGGCGGCCCTTGATTTCGACTTTCAAAACCATTGACTTGACATCTCCGGTCAGCACAATATTGCTGCCACCGCCCAAGACAAATTTGGCTTTTTCAGCCCATTGCGGGTTGGCGACAAGGGCTTGCACATCGGCTGCACAGGCAATGCGCGCCAAGGCCTGCGCCTTGGCCACAATGTGAAAGCTGTTGCACGCTTGAAGGGGGACGTTTTTCTCGATTAACATTGTTGCAATTCTCTCATTTACCCTCATACTGGTACTTCAAGCCGGAGTTTAGTCATGCCCTCTTTTGATACTGTTTGCGAAGCCAAGTTGGTGGAAGTCAAGAACGCGGTGGAAAACACTGCCAAGGAAATCGGTACGCGTTTTGATTTCAAAGGCACACCGGCTGCGATTGAAATCAAGGAAAGGGAAATCACCTTGATCGGCAACGCCGATTTCCAACTCAATCAGATCGAGGACATTCTGCGCAACAAGCTGACCAAGCGCGGCGTCGATGTGCGCTTTCTGGACAAGGGCGAAGTGCAAAAAATGGGCGGCGACAAGGTCAAGCTGGTGATCAAGGTGCGCAACGGGATTGAGACCGAAGTATCCAAGAAGATCCAGCGCCTCCTGAAGGACAGCAAACTGAAGGTTCAGTCCAGTATTCAGGAAAACAAACTGCGGGTGACCGGGGCCAAGCGTGATGACCTGCAAGCGGCCATGGCCCTGATCAGGAAGGACATCACCGATATGCCCTTGAGTTTCGACAATTTTCGCGACTAACCAGATCTCTGTGTGACAGTGCAGAACGAAAACGAATATGAGGATTTGCTCAGCCTCTGGTCCGACCTGGAGTCGGGCCTGGGCATGATCCTGGGCAGTCCGGACAGTACCCAGGAATTCGAACAACGGGTCTGGCAGTACGACCGCTGGATGCAGGACCTGCTCAGACGCGACCCGGATCTGGGTTTGTACCTGCTTTTCCAGTTGGCAACCAACTCGCCCGTAGGCTACAGCGCATCACACGCGCTGATCAGCGCCGTCCTGTGTCATCTGATCGCGAAGGAATTGGGACTGCCCAAGACCGAGCGCGATAGTCTGGTGCATGCGGCCTTGACCATGAATATGGCAATGACCGCGCTGCAGGACCAGTTGGCCGAACAGCTGGAAAAACCCAGCGGTCTGCAACTCGCCGCGATCAGTGCGCACGCCGCCAAAACCTCCATGATGCTGGCCAACCTGGGGGTCATGGATGAGCTGTGGCTGGACACCGTGACCCTGCACCATGACGAAAGTACCGACAAAGGCGAATTGCGCGTCATTCCCGCGGTGCAACGGCTAGCGCGCATTTTGCGCGTTGTGGACCGCTACGCCGCCATGATCAGTCCGCGCAAAACACGGGAAGGCCGCAGCGCGACCGATTCGATGCGGTCCATCATCACCAACTCGGGACCGCGCCATGATGAAGTGGGCCATGCCCTGGTGCGTGCCGTCGGCTTATGCCCGCCCGGCACTTATGTACGGCTCGACAGCAGCGAAGTGGCGGTGGTGGTACGCCGCAGCAACCAGCCCAACCTGCCGCACGTGGCCATCGTGCTCAACGAAGGTGGCATGGTGCTGAACCCGCCCCGCCTGCACCGGACCGCCATCAGCAGTCCAGGAATCAAAGCGGCCCTGGCAACCTCCGCGATTCGCCAGCGCTTCAATCATCACCTGATCTTGGGCCTCGCCTGAGCTCCAGCGCAGGGGTTTCGCTAGCGAAGCCACTTTTGCAAAAACTGGGCCTGCCCCATGGCGGGGTCAAGTTGATAGTTGGAAAACCCGACCCGGTTGTACAGTTTGATGGCACCGGCATTGCCCGCCAGCACCTCCAGCGTCAGTTTGCAGGCACCTCGCTCAAGCGCTATTTCTTCCACCAGCTTCAGCATCTTCTCGGCGATGCGCAGCCCTCTGTAGTCTGGCAGAACCGCGACGTCGTGCACATTCACCAGGGGTCGGCAGGCAAAGGTGGAGAAGCCTTCAATGCAGTTCACCAGGCCAACTGGTTTGCTATCGTCGACGCCGCTGAAGGCCAGCACACTGAACACCTGCGGCCGCACCGCCAGCGCGTCGACCAGATTAGCCCGCGCAAAATCGCTTAAGCCATGCCCCCCACCCATCGGGTCCCTGGCATAGGCGTCCAGCATGGCCACCAGGGCCTGGGCATGACCCGCGTTGCGGTAGTCGGCGCGACATACGCGCACGTTATTGGACGGCGCCTTCATGCTGTCAACGTGCTGGCAATACGCTGCGCACAACTTTGCGCCTGGTCCGCGTCCGGGGCCTCAACCATCACCCGCAGCAACGGCTCGGTACCGCTGGCGCGAATCAGTACCCGCCCGGCTGCGCCCAGTTCTGCTTCTACCGCCTGGGTCGCGGCCAGCAATTGCGGGTTGGCCTTCCAGTCCTGCCCGGGTTTCAGACGAACATTGATCAGCACTTGCGGAAAGAGGGTTACGTCGGCCAATAACTGGGCCAAGGTCTGGCCACTGCGCAGACAGGCCTGCAACACCTGCAGGGCGGAAATCAACCCGTCGCCGGTGGTGTGCTTGTCCAGCGCCAGCAAGTGCCCGGACCCTTCGCCGCCCAGCAGCCAGCCACGCTTTTCCAACTCTTCGAGCACATAGCGGTCACCCACCTTGGCCCGCACCAGTTGAACGCCTTTCGCCTTCAGGGCAAGTTCCACCGCCATGTTGGTCATCAAGGTCCCCACAACGCCAGCAACCGCTTCGCTGGCGCGTTTGCTGCCGCCATTGCCGCCACGCAACTGGCGCTCTTTCACCATCAGGTAAAGTATCTCGTCGCCGTTGAACAAACGGCCCTCGGCGTCCACCAGTTGGAGTCGATCCGCATCACCGTCGAGCGCAATACCATAGTGCGCGCCACTGGCTTTAACGGCCCTGACCAAGGCTTGCGGATGGGTGGCACCGACCTCGTGATTGATGTTCAAACCGTCGGGGGCACAGCCAATGGAAGTGACCTCGGCACCGAGTTCGTGAAACACCATGGGAGCGACATGGTACGCCGCACCGTGCGCCGCATCGACCACAATCTTCACGCCTTTAAGGGTCAGGTCGTTGGCAAAAGTGCTCTTGCAAAATTCAATGTAGCGACCGGCCGCATCACTCAGGCGACGGGTCTTGCCCAGACTGGCCGAATCAGCCCACACCGGAGCCTCGTCCAATGCCTTTTCAACGTCAAGCTCCCAGGCGTCGGACAGCTTGCTGCCCAAGGCACTGAAAAACTTGATGCCGTTGTCGGCGAAGGGATTGTGGCTGGCGCTGATGACGACACCCAGCGACGCGCGCTGCGCCCGCGTCAGATAAGCGACACCCGGGGTTGGCAAGGGGCCTAGCAGCACCACATCGACACCAGCCGAGTTGAAACCGCTCTCCAGCGCACTCTCCAGCATGTAACCCGAGATGCGCGTGTCCTTGCCGATCAGTACGGTCGGGCGGGCTTCGGATTTTCTCAGCACGCGCCCCACCGCGTGGGCCAGCCGCAGCACGAAATCAGGCGTGATGGGGGCTTGCCCGACAGTGCCACGAATGCCGTCTGTGCCGAAATATTTTCTCTTCATTGTGTATCCCTGACCTTCGATTGATGTAATTTGACGCTAGCTATTTTATAGCACTCAAAACCTTCAATGCCTGCACTGTTTCACGTACATCGTGCACCCGAACGACGGACGCACCGCGCTCGACCGCCAGCAAGGCGGCCGCGACGCTGGGAACCATGCGCTCATGCCCCAACGAGCTCGTGACCGCGCCGCTGGCCCAGCCGGCGACCGCCGCCAGCGATGATTTTCGCGACCAGCCGACCAGCAAGGGATAGCCGTCGCCCAGCAGCTCGCCCTGGCGCGCCAGCAATGCAAAGTTCTGTGCCACGGTCTTGCCAAATCCGATACCGGGATCAATCACTATCCGGTTCTTTTGCACGCCCGAGGCTTGCAGATTCCGCGCCACCCCCTGCAAAAACAATCGCACCTGGCTGACTGCATCGCCGGCCATCGGTTCGAGCTGCATGGTCAAGGGCTGGCGGTGCATGTGCATCAGGCAAACACCGCAGCCCGGATGACGTGACACAACCTGCTTCCCGTCCATTTGTGATTGGGTAGCGTCGGGCTCGCGCCAGCGCAGGGCCCAGATGTCGTTAATGATGTCGGCACCAAGGTCCAGCGCCGCCTGCATGACGGCCGGTTTGCAGGTGTCCACCGACACCGGAACCCCGAACTTGACGGCTTCACGGACCACCGGCAGGACGCGGGCCAACTCTTCCTCCAAGGCAATGGAGCGGGCGCCAGGACGGGACGATTCACCACCGATGTCAAGAATATCGGCACCGTCCTTGAGAAGTTTTTCACAATGGCCAAGAGCGGCTGCCGTGGAGGCATGTTGCCCACCATCCGAAAACGAATCGGGCGTCACGTTGACGATACCCATCACTTTGGGGCTCGTCAAATCAACAAGGAATCGGGTGGTGCTCCATTTCATGGCGACATCGCTGCTTTGGGTCAAACAAAAACGGGGCAACTGTGCCCCGCAAATGTCAGTCTGAATACCGCTTCTAGGCCGCTGTGGGGGCGGCGTCAGTCTTGACTGCCGGTGCGCCACCGCTGCCACTGTCTCCGCCTGCGGACGGCACGCGGGGCGTCCAGTCCTTCGGCGGACGCGGCTCCTTGCCGGCCATGATGTCGTCGAGCTGATCGCTGTCTATGGTTTCCCACTCCAGCAAGGCCTTGGCCATGGCATGCATCTTGTCCCGATTGTCCTCAATCAGCTTGCGCGCCTGGCTGTACTGCTGGTCAATGATGCGGCGCACCTCGCCATCCACCTTCTGCATGGTCTGCTCGCTCATGTTGGTGGTCTTGGTGACGGAGCGGCCGAGAAAGACCTCGCCCTCGTTTTCGGCATAGACCATGGGCCCCAGGGCATCGGTCATGCCGTAACGGGTCACCATGTCGCGCGCAATGTGCGTGGCGCGCTCGAAGTCGTTGCTGGCGCCGGTGGTCATCTGGTTCATGAACACCTCTTCCGCGATACGGCCACCGAACAACATGCTGATCTGATTCAGCATGTATTCGCTGTCGTAGCTGTAGCGGTCCTGGGCCGGCAGGCTCATGGTGACGCCCAAGGCACGGCCACGCGGGATGATGGTCACTTTATGCACCGGGTCGCATTTGGGCAACATCTTCCCGATCAGGGCGTGCCCGGACTCGTGATAAGCGGTGTTCCGGCGTTCGCTTTCCGGCATCACCATGCTCTTGCGCTCCGGGCCCATCAGGATCTTGTCCTTGGCTTTTTCGAAATCCTGCATCTCGACGGTGCGTGCGTTGCGCCGCGCCGCCATCAGGGCGGCTTCGTTGCACAGATTGGCAAGGTCGGCACCCGACATGCCCGGGGTGCCGCGCGCGATAACGCCCGCGTTGACATCCTGACCCAGAGGCACTTTGCGCATGTGGACATTGAGAATCTGCTCGCGGCCGCGAATGTCGGGCAGGGTCACGTACACCTGACGGTCAAAGCGGCCGGGGCGCAGCAGCGCCGCGTCAAGAATGTCGGGACGGTTGGTGGCGGCAACCACGATCACGCCAGCGTTGGTCTCAAAACCATCCATCTCGACCAGCATCTGGTTCAGGGTTTGCTCGCGCTCATCGTTGCCACCGCCCAAACCGGCACCACGCTGACGTCCCACCGCGTCAATTTCATCGATGAAGATGATGCACGGGGCATTCTTCTTGGCGTTGTCGAACATGTCGCGCACGCGGGAGGCGCCCACGCCGACAAACATTTCAACAAAATCGGAGCCGGAAATAGAGAAGAACGGCACCTTGGCTTCGCCGGCGATGCCTTTGGCCAGCAGCGTCTTGCCGGTGCCGGGCGGGCCGACCAGCAGCAGCCCACGCGGAATCCGACCCCCCAATTTCTGGAATTTTGCCGGGTCCTTCAGGAAATCAACCACCTCTTTGACTTCTTCCTTGGCCTCATCGCAACCGGCGACATCGGCAAAGGTAACCTGATTCGTATTTTCATCGAGCAAACGGGCTTTGCTCTTGCCAAAACTGAAAGCCCCGCCCTTGCCGCCGCCTTGCATCTGGCGCATGAAATAGACCCAGACACCAATCAAGAGCAGCATGGGCCCCCAACTGACCAGCAGTGTCATCAGCAAGGAACCTTCCTCGCGCGCCTTGACATCGAACTTGACGCCATTGGCAATCAAGTCCCCCACCAAGCCGCGATCCAGGTAGGTGGCGGTGGTTCTGACCTTGCGGTCGTCATTGGTGACCGCAATAATCTCGGTGCCCCCCTGACCTTCCTGGATAACGGCGCTCTTGATGCGCTTGCCGCGCACCTCCTCCAGGAAATCGGAATAACCGAGATTCCCGGCGCCCGCTGGCCCCCTGGTTTCGAACTGTTTGAAGACAGTAAATAGCACAAGCGCAATGACCAGCCAGACGGCTATTTTCGAGAACCACTGATTATTCAAGCGAGGCTCCAATAGGGACGCAAATAAGAAGACGAAGCATAGTTGGGCTCTATTTTAGGCGTTTCAAGGCTAACGGCACGCGGCGCCAAATTTTGAACTTTCCGGCCCCGCAAAACGCAGGGGATTCAGGACTGCTTCAAGCCCGATCCGACCAAAAAGGTTTCCGACGATTTGTCGCGCGAGGCTTTCGGTTTGAACGGCTTGACCACCAGAAACGTCTCCTTGAAGCGCCTGACCAGTTGATCGTAAGCCCCGCCATGAAAGACTTTAGCGACCAGAGTACCGTGCGGCTTCATGTGGTTTTGAGCGAACTCAAGCGCCAGTTCGACCAGATTTTCAATCCGCGCCGCATCGGCCGACGCAATGCCCGACAAATTGGGCGCCATATCGGACACCACCACGTCAGCCTGCCGGCCCTTCATTACATCGGTCAGGCGCTGCAAGACTTCCGGCTCGCGAAAGTCGCCCAGCAAAAAAAGAACACCCTCCACCGGCTCCATGGGCAGAATGTCCAGCGCGATGATGCTGCCATTGAGTTCCCCCACGGCCGCCCCGCCGCTGGTTGCGCTTTTGGGCGACATTTTGCGTCGCAGGTACTGGCTCCAGGCGCCGGGCGTCGATCCCAGATCAACCACCAGTTGGCCGGGCTTGATCAGTTGAAATGTTTCGTCAATTTCCTTCAGTTTGTAAGCGGCGCGGGCGCGATAGCCCTCCAGCTTCGCCAGCTTGACGTACGGGTCATTGACGTGATCGTTGATCCAGGCCCGGTTGACCTTGCTGCTTTTGGTTTTGACTTTCATTTTTGCCTTCGTGACCGATAATACCGGCATGTCCCAAATTCAATTGACTCCCGCTCAACGCAAAGAATACCGTGCCCAAGCGCACCACCTTGACCCGGTGGTCATGGTGGGCGGCGACGGCCTCAGCGCCGCGGTCAAAAAGGAGGCGGACGCCGCCTTGAACGCCCATGGACTGATCAAGGTGCGTGTGTTTTCTGACGACCGCGCAGCGCGGGAAGCCATGTTTCAGACGCTGGCCGACGAACTGGGCGCGGCACCGATCCAGCATATCGGCAAACTGCTGGTGCTCTGGCGGCCCATGCCAGAACGGGAAAAGACAGCCGACGAAAACCGCATGCCCGGTCCGCGCGACTTCAAGGTACTCAAGTACAGCAAACGTGGCGGTCAGCGCCCCGAAGTCAAGACCTTGCGTGTTCTTGGCAATCAACGCCTGACGGCGGGCGGCCAGGTCAAGCGTTCCAAGCCCAAGCAAATCAGCGTCAAAAAGCGAAGCCAGACCTGACACGGGCAGCACGGCAGGCAGCGAGCCGGCAGCGCCCTCAAAGCGTCAGCTTGTCAGCTTCCTGGCCGTCAGCTTCCAGAACACCAGCACAGCGCACAGCCACTGGAGCACAAACATCGCGCTGCCAACGCTGTGCCAGAAACGCAAATTCTCACGCGCCACAATGCGTGGCGCCACGGCAAACTCGGACAAGAGTGCCAGCAACATTCCTGCCATTATGAAGATCAGCGCCTGCTGGGCAACGGGTGCGCCTTTTGCCGATTGATTCGAGCGCAACAATAGAAACAAGCCGCAGCTGCATGACACCCAGGTTTGGGCCGAAAACAGCTTGGCTGCCATGCCGCCAGCGAGCGCTGGCGTCGGCAAATGTGCAAACAGCAAGGGCACGACCAAAAAACCGATCGTGCTCAGGCTGGCCCACCACAGCGCAGCCACCCAAACCGGCAAGCGCGACATCAAATCCGACACCGAGCCGCCCCAAGCCGGATCAGCCCCCTTGGGGCTGATGCCCGTGGCTCCCAGCCTGCCTGCGCAGGGTGGGACGGGCAGAAGAGTCGTTGCCTGTGGCATCGACCTGTACAGAGAGTACACGCGGTGACGAACGTGGGGGTCATTTTCTTCAGATGTAGCTTACGGCCACCACTTCATAGTGCTTGACGCCACCGGGCGCCTGAACTTCCGCCGTATCACCTTCAGATTTACCGATCAACGCACGGGCAATCGGGCTGCCGATGTTGATCAGGCCCAGTTTGATGTCGGCCTCATCTTCGCCCACGATCTGGTAAGTCACGATATCCCCTGAATCTTCCTCTTCAAGCTTCACGGTCGCGCCAAACACGACCCTGCCATCGGCATTGAGTTCAGCCGGGTCAATGACCTGGCAGACCGACAACTTTCCTTCAACTTCCTTGATGCGCCCCTCAATGAAACCCTGGCGATCCTTGGCAACTTCGTATTCGGCGTTTTCACTCAGGTCGCCCTGGGCGCGCGCCTCGGCAATGGCATTGATGACCCAGGGGCGATCCACCGTCTTGAGTTTTTGCAACTCGAGTTTGAGCTTCTCGGCGCCGCGCTTGGTGATGGGAATGGTAGCCACGTACTGCTCCGTGAGGGGTTATACAAAAGGAAACCGCCGAGCGTTGTCGTCCGGCGGTTTCGATAGGGGATGATTATGCCGCGATTGTCGGCACGCCGTCACACCGCAGCCAATTGCGCATGCATTTCCTGCACCGAAATCACATCCAGGTGATCAACGTGCGGCAGGCCCTGCACCGCCGCCTCGGCCCCGGCAATGGTCGTGAAGGTGGTGACCCGGGCCAGCAAGGCCGAGGTGCGAATCTGGCGCGAGTCGGCAATCGCATTGCGACGCTCTTCCACGGTGTGGATAACCAGGGCAATCTCATTGTTTTTGATCATGTCCACAATATGCGGTCGCCCCTCGGTGACTTTATAGACCATGGCGCATGGCACACCCGCTGCATTGATGGCGGCGGCGGTGCCCTTGGTGGCCAGCACAACGAAACCCATGGCAGCCAGCGCGCGCGCCACTTCCACGGCACGCGGTTTGTCATTGGTTTTGACCGAGATAAACACTTTACCGGAGCGCGGCAGTCTGGTGCCGGCGCCGATTTGGGATTTCACAAATGCTTCGCCAAAGGTCTTGCCAACGCCCATTACTTCGCCGGTGGACTTCATTTCAGGGCCGAGAATGGTATCGACGCCGGGAAATTTGACAAACGGAAAAACCGCTTCCTTCACACTGAAATAAGGCGGCGTCACTTCATTGCCAATGCCTTGTGACGCCAGCGACTGGCCGACCATGCAGCGCGCGGCCACTTTGGCCAGTTGAACCCCGGTCGCCTTGGACACGAAAGGCACAGTGCGGGACGCTCGCGGATTGACCTCCAGCACGTAGATGATGTCCTTGCCGTCGATGTTCTGAATGGCAAACTGCACGTTCATCAGGCCCACCACCTCCAGCGCATGCGCCATGGCAGCGGTCTGGCGCTTGATCTCGGTGACCGTTTCAGAGCTCAGGCTGTACGGCGGCAGCGAGCAGGCCGAGTCGCCACTGTGCACGCCAGCCTGTTCGATGTGCTCCATCACCCCGCCGATAAAGATGGCTGCTTCGGCACCAGCGGACGGGGCATCGCGAATGCAATCCACATCGCACTCGATGGCATCGTTCAAAAATCGGTCCAGCAATACCGGGGAATCATGGCTGACCCGGACCGCTTCACGCATGTAACGCTCCAGGTCGCGCTGCTCATGCACGATTTCCATGGCCCGGCCACCCAGCACATAACTGGGGCGCACCACCAGCGGGTAGCCCAGGGCAGCGGCTTTTTCCAGTGCCTCGGATTCGGTACGGGCGGTTGCGTTGGACGGCTGGCGCAGACCCAGCGCATGCAGCAACTTCTGAAAACGCTCGCGGTCCTCGGCGGCGTCGATCATGTCGGGCGAGGTGCCGATGATGGGCACGCCGTTGGCCTCCAGGTCCAACGCCAGTTTCAAGGGTGTCTGGCCACCGTATTGCACGATCACCCCAAGCGGCTTTTCCTTGTCCACGATTTCGAGCACATCCTCCAGCGTCAGCGGCTCGAAATACAGGCGATCCGAGGTGTCGTAGTCGGTCGAAACCGTCTCTGGATTGCAGTTCACCATGATGGTCTCATAACCATCCTCGCGCAGCGCCAACGCCGCATGCACGCAGCAATAGTCAAATTCGATACCCTGGCCGATGCGGTTCGGACCACCGCCCAGCACGATGATTTTCTTCTTGTCGCTGGGCGCGGCTTCGCACTCGGAACCCTCGGCCTCGTAGGTCGAATAAAGGTAGGCCGTGGTGGTGGAGAACTCGGCGGCGCAAGTGTCCACCCGCTTGAACACCGGACGCACGCCCAGGGCACGACGCTTTTCCCGAACGGCGCTATCGGTGGTCTTGAACTGGCGCGCCAGGCGACGATCCGAAAAGCCTTTTTGCTTCAAGGCGCGCAGCGTTGCCGCATCGATATGGTCCAGCGCAGTGCCAACGGCGGGCGCCGGAAGGCGCTCGATTTCGAGCTCGATCTTGACGATCTGCTCGATCTGCACCAGAAACCAGCGGTCGATTTTGGTCAAGTCGAACACTTCATCCACGCTCCAGCCGGCAGCGAACGCGTCGCCCACGTACCAGATGCGCTCCGGGCCTGGTTCACCCAATTCCTTCTCCAGCACTTCACGGTCCTGCGTTTTCTCGTTCATGCCGTCGACGCCGACTTCCAGGCCGCGCAGTGCTTTCTGGAACGACTCCTGGAAAGTGCGTCCAATCGCCATCACTTCACCGACCGATTTCATTTGGGTCGTCAGGCGACTGTCGGCAGCCGGGAATTTCTCGAACGCGAAACGCGGCACTTTCGTCACCACGTAATCGATGCTGGGCTCAAAACTCGCGGGCGTGGCGCCGCCCGTGATTTCATTGCGCAATTCGTCCAGCGTGTAGCCCACCGCCAGTTTGGCCGCCACCTTGGCGATCGGAAAGCCGGTGGCTTTGGAGGCCAGGGCGGAGGAGCGCGAGACCCGCGGATTCATCTCGATCACCACCATGCGCCCGTCTTGCGGGTTGATCGCGAATTGCACGTTGGAGCCGCCGGTGTCAACCCCAATTTCGCGCAGCACCGCCAGCGACGCATTGCGCAGGATCTGGTATTCCTTGTCGCTCAGTGTCTGCGCCGGCGCTACCGTGATCGAATCGCCGGTGTGCACCCCCATGGGGTCCAGGTTCTCGATGGAACAGATGATGATGCAGTTGTCCGCCTTGTCGCGCACCACCTCCATCTCGTACTCTTTCCAGCCCAGCAGGGATTCTTCAATCAGCAGTTCATTGGTGGGCGAGGCCTCCAGACCGCGCTTGCAGATGAGCTCGAACTCTTCCGCGTTGTAGGCAATGCCGCCGCCGGTGCCACCCAGCGTGAAACTGGGACGGATGACGGTTGGGAAGCCCAGTGTCTTTTGTACGCCCCAGGCTTCTTCCATGCTGTGGGCGATACCGGAACGCGCCGAACCGAGACCGATCCTGGTCATGGCGTCCTTGAACTTCAAGCGGTCTTCGGCCTTGTCAATGGCCTCGGGCGTTGCGCCAATGAGTTCGATCGGCCGTCCCGTGGCGGCGCCCTGGTATTTTTCAAGTACCCCTTGATGCCACAAGTCGAGCGCGCAATTGAGCGCGGTCTGGCCGCCCATGGTCGGCAAAATGGCATCAGGACGCTCTTTGGCGATGATTTTCGCCACCGTCTGCCACGTGATGGGCTCGATATAGGTCACGTCCGCCGTGGCCGGATCGGTCATGATGGTGGCCGGATTGCTGTTGATCAGTATGACTTTGTAGCCCTCTTCGCGCAGCGCCTTGCAGGCTTGGACGCCGGAGTAGTCGAACTCACAGGCCTGACCGATGATGATGGGGCCGGCACCGATGATGAGAATGGATTTGATATCTGTGCGCTTAGGCATTCTTGTTCTCCCGGGCTTTCTCCATCAGCGCAGTGAAGCGATCAAACAGATAGGCAATGTCGTGCGGACCGGGCGATGCTTCCGGGTGCCCCTGAAAGCAAAACGCCGGCTTGTCGGTGCGCTCCAGCCCTTGCAGCGTGCCGTCAAACAGGCTGATGTGGGTGGCGCGCAAGTTGGCTGGCAGCGAATGTTCATCGACCGCAAAACCATGGTTCTGGCTGGTGATGCTGACGCGGCCGCTGTCCAGGTCTTTTACCGGGTGGTTGGCGCCATGGTGACCGAACTTCATCTTGAAGGTTTTGGCGCCACTGGCCAAAGCCATGATCTGGTGACCCAGGCAGATGCCGAAGACCGGAATGCCCGTTTCAAGCAACTCGGCCACCGCCGCGATGGCGTAGTCGCAGGGCTCGGGGTCGCCCGGGCCATTGCTCAGGAAGATGCCGTCGGGTCGGTAGCTGAGGACTTCGGCCGCCGGCGTATCCGCCGGCACTACGGTGACCCGGCAGGCATGCTGTGCCAGTATGCGCAAAATATTGAACTTGATACCAAAATCATAAGCGACGACGTGAAACCTGGCACTGGTTCGCTCGCCGTAACCGGGTTGGTCCTGCAGTTGCGGATGCTTGAGCTGCCACTCGGTTTGCGTCCATTCAAAAGCGGCTCGGGTCGACACTACCTTGGCCAGGTCCGTTCCCGCCATGTTGGGCGCACTGCGCGCCAGCGCCAGCGCCTGGTCAATCCTTGATTGGGTGATGGACTCGCCTTCAGCCAGCGCCAGAATGCAGCCGTTCTGCGCGCCCAGGGTACGCAGATGGCGCGTCAACTGGCGGGTGTCCAGATTCGCAATGGCCACCGTTTTCTGCTGCACCAGGTACTGCGGCAGTGTCATGCTGGCGCGGAAATTGGAGGCCACCAGCGGCACATCCTTGACGATCAGCCCGGCCGCGTGCACCTTGGCGGCTTCGACGTCCTGCGTGTTGACGCCGTAGTTGCCAATATGCGGATAGGTGAGTGTGACGATTTGCTGGCAGTAGCTCGGGTCTGTGAGAATTTCCTGGTAACCCGTCATGGCGGTGTTGAACACCACCTCGCCAACGGTCGAGCCAGCGGCTCCGACGGAATTTCCAACAAACACCGTGCCGTCTGCAAGCGCCAGAATGGCGGGGGGATAGGTTCCCTGTAAAGACAAAAGCACTGGGTTCTCCGGATGGGTTTTCGGGTACGCCCAAACGCGCTCAAGAGACCACTCTTGGCTTGCTTTGATGAGGGAATTGGCTTGAGGGGGCTCCGGGCGTACGGGGTGCGGTGAAGCGCCCCATTATAGCTGAGGGGCCGTCATTTCAGTGATGTCGTGGCGCTGGCGTGCAGACAAATGGCCGCCGCGGCGGCGACGTTGAGCGACTCTTCACCGCCTGGCTGGGCGATGCGCACGTGCAGGCGAGCCAAGGCCTCGAGTTCGGCACTGACGCCCTGCCCTTCATGCCCCAGCGCCCAGACACAGGGCATCGGTAGCGTTCCCTTGTTCAAGGCTTGGTGCAGCAGGCAACCGCGATGCGAACTGGTGACGACGATCGGCAGCGCCAGGGCGGCAAGATCGGGTAGCGCAAGACCTTCCAGCAGTTGCAAACCCCAGTGCGCACCCATGCCGGCGCGCAGCACTTTGGGGCTCCACAACGCGGCCGTGCCTTTGAGCGCAAGGATCTGCCCGAAACCAAAAGCCGAGGCACTGCGCAAAATGGAGCCAACATTGCCGGCATCCTGCACCCGGTCCAGGATGACGCTGGCCAGGTCCGGCCGCAAAGCGACAACCGGTGGCAGATCAAAGACAAAACCCATGCTGGCGGGCGACTCCAGAGCGCCAATATCGGAAAACAGGGCGTCCGGAATCACTATGTTTCTTATCGCCGCCCGGACCCATTCGATCGGCGCCAGCGGCCAAAATGTCTCTGAAAAAACAGCCACCGCAGGTTGCACGTTGCGCGCCAGCGCGGCGCGGCACAGGTGCTCGCCCTCGACCCAAAACTTGCCTTGTTTGCGGTAGGCGGTGCTGTCACGGGACAAACGACGCAAGTCTTTCAAAAATACGTTGTCGCGCGAGTTGATGTGCTGCGCCTGCCGGCTGCTCATGGGAAGACCTCGCGCACAAGGTCAGAGACGGGACGGAAGGTCTTGCGATGTTGCGGACAGGCACCATACTCACGCAGGGCCGCCAGATGCTCGGCCGTGCCATAGCCTTTATGCCTGGCAAAGCCATATAGCGGGAACTGTTGGTCGTACTCGGCACACCAGCGATCACGGTACACCTTGGCCAGAATCGAGGCGGCGGAAATGGCCGGCACCAGTGCGTCGCCCTTGACGATGGCCTCGGCCCGAATCGCCAGCAGCGGCAGACGGTTGCCGTCGACCAGCACCAGCTTGGGCAGCAGCCGCAAACCTTCAACCGCCCGACGCATGGCCAGCAAGGTGGCCTGCAAAATATTGAGCTGCTCGATTTCCTCCACACTGGCCTGGGAGATTGAGCAGCACAGGGCTTTGGCACGAATTTCATCAAACAGTTTTTCGCGCCGCAAGGCAGTCAGTGTTTTGGAATCCGCCAAACCCTTGATCGGATGAAGCTCATCCAGAATCACGGCCGCCGCCACCACGGGTCCCGCCAGGGGGCCGCGTCCGGCCTCGTCGACCCCGGCGATCAGACCACCGGGGATGTCCCAATTCAGTGCGGCTTGTTTAGCCTTGGAGTATTTGCTTGATCGCATCAGCGGCTATTCGAGGAGTATCGCGCTGCAACTCGACATGCAGCGCGGTGAATTTTTGTTGCAAGCTCGTTATTTTCTCCGGTGCCGCGTCGCCGGCGTCAAGCCATGCCAGTACCGCATCTGCCAGAGCCCGCGGCGTGGCGGCGGCCTGCAACAATTCGGGTACCACAAAGTCGCGGCAAAGAATGTTGGGCAAACCGACCCAGGGCTGCAATTGTTTGCGCCGCATGATCTGCCACGACAGCCAACTCATATGGTAGGCAATCACCATCGGACGCTTGAACAAGGCCGCTTCCAGGGTGGCGGTGCCGCTGGCAATGAGGGTGACGTCACAAGCGGCCAGGACGGTGTGGGATTGCCCTTCCACGATTTGCAGGTTATGGAGATCGCGGCAGTTGCGGGCAGCCTGTTCGATCTCGGTTTTCAGGGTGGCCACCGCAGGCACCAATAACTTGGTGGTCGGCCGGACCTTCTGCACCAACGCTGCCGCCTCGAAGAACCTGGACGCCAGATGACTTATTTCGGACTTGCGGCTACCCGGAAGGATGGCCAGCACACAATCCTCATCGGTCAGCCCAAGGGCAGCCCGCGCCGCCGAACGGTCAGGTACCAGGGGAATGACGTTGGCCAGGGGGTGACCGACATAGGTGGCGGAAATACCGTGCTGTGCCAGCAACGCTGGCTCAAACGGAAAGATGCACAGTACATGGTCCGCGCTGCGCCGGATCTTCTCGATCCGCTCGGGGCGCCAAGCCCATACGGAGGGCGATACAAAGTGCACCGTCTTGATGCCTTGCGCCTTCAAATTGGCTTCCAGGTCCAAATTGAAATCAGGTGCGTCCACACCAATGAACAGGTCCGGACGCCGTTGCAATAACCGGGCCTTGAGTTGGTCCCGAATGGCGACAATCTCACGGTAGCGACGCAGCACCTCCCAGCCATAGCCATGCACCGACAATTTGTCGTGCGGCCACCAGGCCTCAAAACCGCGACGGGTCATCTGCGGGCCGCCGATACCCACTGCGGTCAGACCGGGCCAGCGCTCGCGCAGACCGTCCAGCAACAGGCCAGCCAGCAAATCCCCGGAGGTTTCACCGGCCACCAACGCCACGTCAAGAAGCGGCTTGACCGAGTCCGTCATGCGAACCTAGCGGGCGATGCCACGCGGCGCATGGGCCAGGAAATCACCCATCAACTTGACATCATCGGCGGCATCGGGCACCGTTGCCGCCAAGGCAGCGACGGCCAAGCGGGCATCTTCCAAGGTCAACCCCTGGCGGTACAGCAAGCGATGCATTTGTTTCACGGCGCCAATGCGCGCTGCGGAAAACCCGCGACGTCGCAAGCCTACGATATTGATCCCCCGCACGGCAAGCGGGTTGCCATCGACCAACATGAAGGGGGGTATGTCTTGCGACACGGCACTGGCAAAACCAAGCATGGCGTGCGCCCCCACTTTGACAAACTGGTGAATGCCAGTGAGTCCGCCCACTGTCACCCACGGCCCCAAGTGCACATGACCACCCAAAGTAGTATTGTTGGACAGGGTAGTATGGTTATCAATCTGGCAATCGTGCGCGACGTGGGTGTAGGCCATGATCCAGTTGTCGTCACCCACTCTGGTGACCCCCAGATCCCCCGCCGAGCCAATGTTGAAGGTACAAAACTCGCGCACGGTATTGCGGTCGCCAATGACCAGTTCGCAGGGTTCGCCGGCGTACTTTTTATCCTGCGGAATCGCACCCATAGAGTTGAACTGGAAAATGCGGTTGTCGCGCCCGATGGTGGTGTGGCCTTCAATCACACAATGCGGGCCAATGACCGTGCCGGCTCCGATCTTGACGTGGGGGCCAATCAGCGTGTACGGACCAACGCTGACCGAGTCGTCCAGTTCGGCGCCGGAATCGACAATGGCCGTTGAATGAATCGCTGTCAATCGATGCTCCTTACTTGACGGCGCGCATGGCGCAGGTCAACTCCGCTTCCACGGCGACCTCGTCTCCGACCAGGGCACGCGTCTTGAACTTGAAAATACCGGCTTTCATACGCACCAGTTCGGCCTCCAGAATGAGTTGATCACCTGGCTCCACGGGGCGCCTGAAACGCACCCCTTCCATGCTCGCAAAATAGTAGATCATCTGCTCGTCCGGCGAAGCATTGAGCGCGTCAAACGACAGCAGGGCCGATGCCTGGGCCAAGGCTTCCAACATCAGCACACCCGGCATCACCGGGCGGTTTGGAAAATGGCCTTCGAAAAAAGGTTCGTTGATAGTGACATTCTTCAACGCCTTGATGCTCTTACCCTTGTCGATTTCCAGCACCCGATCGACCAGCAGAAACGGGTAACGGTGCGGCAATTGCTTCAAAATTTTGTGAATGTCCATCATGTCTGTTCTGGTGATTTGAGGACAGGGCCGGGTATCGGACTGTCCGGTGGGGTTTCATGCCTTCAGCTTGTCTTCCAAGGCCCGAATGCGGTCCCGCAAGCCATGCAACTGTTTGAGGGAGGCAGCATTTCTTTCCCAGGCAGCATTGTCGTCAATCGGAAATATGCCGGTGTAATGGCCTGGTTTTCGAATCGACCGGGTAACAACCGTGGCCGCCGAGATATTGACGCCATCGGCCAGCGCCAGATGTCCCAGAATGATTGCACCTCCGCCAATGGTGCAATGGGCGCCAATGGTAGCGCTGCCTGCCACTCCCGCACAACCGGCCATGGCTGAATGCTTTCCGATCCGTACGTTGTGGCCAATCTGAATCAGGTTGTCCAGTTTCACGCCATCCTCGATGACGGTGTCCTGCAAGGCGCCTCGGTCGATACACGTATTGGCGCCAATTTCAACGTCGTCGCCAATCCGCACAGCGCCCAATTGTTCGATTTTTTCCCAGGCCCCGGCGTTAGGGGCAAAACCAAAACCATCGGCACCGATGACAACCCCGGGATGCAACAGGCAGCGCTCACCAATGACACAATCCTGCGCCACAGTGACCCGCGACTTGAGCTCGGTGTCGGCTCCGATACGGACCCCGCGTTCGATCACACAGAGGGCGCCAATGCGGGCTCGTGGATGCACAAAGGCCTGCGGGTCTATCACGGCGCTGGGGTGCCTGAGTGGCGGCAGGGTCTGCGCTCTGCTTCTTTTCCAGAGCTGCGTGAGCCGGGCAAAATACAGATAAGGCTGATCTGACACGATGCAGGCACCGCGCGCCAGCGCAAGGTTGCGCATCTCGGGACCAACAATGACACAAGCCGCCCTTGACAAGCCCAATTGGCTTTGATACCTGGCGTTGCTAAGAAAGCTCAAGTGTTCAGAAGTTGCCGCCTCAAGCGGGGCCAGCCCTTCAATGTTGAGGCCGGGGTCACCGTGAAGCTCGCCACCCAGCGCCTCGACAATCGAACCTAGACTTAAGCCCACGCTTCACATGCCTTGGGGGCTTTACTTGGTGCCACCCGCATTCAGCGACTTGATGACTTTGTCGGTAATGTCGTGCTTGGGATTGACATAGACCGCCTCTTGCAGAACCAAATCATACTTTTCCGTTTCGGCGACCTGCTTCACAACCTTGTTGGCGCGTTCCAGCACCTGCTGCAATTCCTCGTTCTTTCTGGAATTGAGGTCTTCCTGAAATTCACGGCGCTTGCGTTGAAACTCGCGATCCTGGTCCAGCAACTGTTTCTGACGACTGGCCCGCTGCCCTTCGGACAAAGTTGGTGCCTCGCGCTCGAACTTGTCGGCCATTGACTTCAACGTGGCACCCAACTCGACGATATCCTTCTCGCGTTTGGAGAATTCCTGCTCCAGCTTGACCTGTGCCGCTTTGGCGGTATTCGCCTCTTTGAAAATGCGATCGGTGCTGACAAACCCAATACGGAACTCTTGCGCCTGAACCGTTGCACAGACCAGCAAGCCGCCCAGCAAAACGCTGGTACCGCAGCGATGTAGAAAATGGTTCATTAGAAATTTGTCCCAATCTGAAATTGCATGTTTTGTATTTTATCGCCATCAAACTTCTTTATCGGTTTGGCAAAGGCCAGACGCAAGGGCCCGACGGGAGAAATCCAGCTGACACCCACCCCCACCGAAGAACGCAGGCTATTGGCATTTTGATTGACGCCGTCCGGACCGGCAATACCTCCAATATCCGCAAAAGCGTACATCCTCAAAGTCCTGTCATTGCCCGACCCGGGAAACGGCGACAGCAATTCGGCGTTCAGATTCAACTTGCTGGAGCCGCCCAGGGCAACGCCACTGGCGTCCTGCGGCCCCAGCGTGCCCTGTTCAAAACCGCGCACGGAACCCAGTCCACCACCGAAAAATTTCTTGAACACCGGATACGAACGATCCCCTGGCGCCATGCCCCAGCCGGCTTCACCATTGAAGGCAACCGTGAATTGCTTGTTGAGGGGAATGAATTGCTGATATTGGTAAGTGGTCCGCAGGTAGCGGGCCTCGCCCGCCATCGACCACTCCGCATAGGCCCGTTGATAGCGGCCAGAATTGGGTGAAAGAGCACTGTCACGACTATCGCGCGACCAGCCAGCGGTAAAAGGGGTGGCCATGCTGGAATAGCCATACTGGTTGGCATACGCCATGTACGAGGTTGGCAAGGCAGTGCCCGGTACGATCGTTGTCTTTTCGATGCCGGCGCCAAAATAAACCGTATCGATCTCGGTGAACGGCACGCCGAAGCGCAAACTGCCACCGGTGGCTACCAGTTGATAATAGTTTTGGTCCTGATACGGACTGCTGTTCCGGTGGTAAAGGTCAATACTCCGGGACACACCATCCTGCGTAAAGTAAGGGTCGATCGTGTTGAATACGATGACCCGATTGATCTTGCTGGTGTTGACCTGCACGCCCAACGAGTTGCCAGAGCCAAAAGCGTTGTCCTCCTTGAAACCAAAAGAGATGCCAAATCCGTCGGCGCTTGAAAAACCGGCACCCAGACTCAGGCTGCCGGTGGGTTTTTCGGAGACCGTGATGGTGAGGTCAACCTGGTCCGGCGAACCGGGTACTTCCTGGGTCTCGATACCGACATCCTTGAAATAGCCAAGACGATCCACACGGTCACGCGACAACTTGATCTTTTCGCCGTCGTACCACGACGCCTCGAATTGCCGGAATTCCCGGCGCACGACCAGGTCACGCGTGCGTCTGTTGCCAACCACATTGACTTTTCTGACGTAGGCCCGGCGCGAAGGATCGGCCTGCAGAATCAGCGCAACACGATTATTGGTCCGGTCCACGTCGGGGCGTGCTTCGACATGCGCAAAAGCGAATCCGAAATTACCAAAATATTCGGTGAAGGCTTTTGTCGTCTTGGCCACTTCATCTGCGTTATAGGCCTGCCCTGGTCGGATGGTTACGAGCGATTTGAATTCATCCTCCTTGCCAAGAAAATTACCCTCCAGTTTGACGCCGCTCACAATAAAACGCTCGCCCTCGGTAACGTTGATGGTGATGGCAATGTCGGTCTTGTTGGGCAATATGGCCACCTGAGTCGAATCGACCTTGAATTCCAGATAACCCCGTGTCAAATAATACGAGCGCAGGGTCTCGATGTCGGCATTGAGCTTGGCTCGTGAATAGCGATCCGATTTGGTGTACCAACTCAACCAGCCACCGGTGTCAAGATCAAACAGGCCGCGCAACGTCGACTCGCCAAACACCTGGTTGCCAACAATTCTTATCTCGCTGATTTTTGCCGGCTCGCCCTCAACCACGGTAAAGGTCAGGTTGACCCGATTGCGCTCAATCGGTGTCACGGTTGTCACCACTTCCGCCGCGTAAAGACTGCGATTGATGTACTGGCGCTTGAGTTCCTGCTCGGCACGGTCAAGCTGGGCCTTGTCAAAAGGCCTGCCGTCAGCCAGACCAACATCCTTCAAGGCCTTTTTGAGAACGTCTTTGTCAAACTCCTTGGCGCCAACGAAGTCAAGATCGGCAATGGTCGGGCGCTCCTCAACCACAATCACCAGCACATCGCCACTGACTTCAATTCGAACGTCCTTGAATAAACCCAGATCAAAAAGCGCGCGGATTGCCGATGAACCTTTTTCGTCGTTATAGACATCTCCCACCCGGACCGGCAGCGACACAAAAACCGTCCCCGGTTCCACTCTTTGCAAGCCTTCGATACGGATATCGCGCACTGTGAAGGGGTTGACTGCCCAGGCCGTACCGGCCACAAAGGCCAGGCAAGCCACAGTGGATACAGTGCGCAAATGAAAGCGATTGAATTGCATTTTGATATAAAAAAGTCAAACCGGCACTGCCCAGGCAGCACCAGAAATCTAGCCAAACAGACGGTTGATATCGTTGAAAATAGCGATCGACATCATGACCAACAGAACCGCAACACCACCTCGCTGCAAGCGCTCCATCCAAGCGTCAGAAACAGGCTTGCCGGTGATCCCCTCCCAAAGATAATACATCAGGTGACCACCATCCAGAACCGGCAGCGGCAGCAGATTCAAAACTCCCAGGCTGACGCTGATCAGGGCCAGAAACAAAAGGTACTGCGTCAACCCCATGCCGGCCGACTTGCCGGCATAGTCTGCGATTGTCAAGGGGCCGCTGAGGTTCTTCAGCGAAGCCTCTCCGATCAGCATTTTCCCCATCATTCTGAGCGTCAATAGCGACACGTCCCAACTGCGCACCAATCCTTGCCATAAACCGTCCGCAACGCCGTACCGGACCAGCACCAGCTCCGGCATGGCGCCCACATAAGCACCAATTCTGCCGATCAAAACCCCACCGTCCTGCTGCTGATCCGGCTTGACAGTCAGTTCCAGCTCGGTTGCGCCACGACTGATTTTCCAGACCGCCGAAGCAGCCCCTCCCGGAGCGACCGAGGCCCGGATCAACTGCCGCAGTTGCTGCCCGTCAAGCACCGGAACGGAGCCCACTTGCCGTACCAGATCGCCCTCCCGCAGCCCAGCCCTGTCGGCCGCAGCGCCGGCCATAACAGGACCGATCACGGGCCGGGTAAAGGGACCCACAACGCCGATCTTGTGGAACAACTCAAGATTTGCCTCACTGGCATCGAGGTCGCTCAATTTCAGCAAAACGTCATCGCTGCGGGGGCGTCTCGGCGTCGTCAGCAGCAAGCGCACATCCTGTTTTTCGAGGGCGCCGCGGGTCAGCAACCAGCGAAGTTCTTCAAACGATTGAAGATCCCGCGGTTCGGCGCCGACAAACCCGCCGCGCGCGACCCTCTCGCCGCCGATCAATCCGGCGCGTGCCGCAATTGAGCCGGCCTCTGGACTCGCCAGAACAGCGGCCGGCTGTTGCATCCCGCTCCAATTCACCAGTGTGTACAACAGGGCGGCCAGCAGCAGGTTGGCCAATGGGCCCGCCGCCACAATGGCAACTCGCGAACGCAGGGGCTGGAAGTTGAACGCCAGGTGCCGCTCCGCGTCGGCCACGGGGGCTTCGCGTTGGTCCAGCATTTTCACGTACCCTCCGAGAGGAAATGCGCCGACGACAAACTCGGTTGCCGAGCCCTTGGGCTGCCAGCGGATCAGGGGTCTTCCGAAGCCGATGGAGAAACGCAACACCTTGACGCCGCAGGCCACGGCCATTCGGTAGTGGCCAAATTCATGAATAGCGATCAACAGCCCGAGGGCGACCAAAAATGCGGCAAGGGTCAACATGATCGTGTCAGCGCGGCCTTATCTGGCACCAATGCGGCCAACCAGGCGCTGAGCGGCCTGGCGTGTCTGCAGATCCAGGGCCAACAGATCATCCAAGGAGCGCGGGCTGGCCGCGCTGACAGCGGCCAGCGTTTCCAGATTGACGACATGAATTTGATCAAAACGAATGCGTCCGTCCAGAAAAGCGGCAACCGCCACTTCATTGGCGGCGTTCAATATCGCGGTGCTACCGGAAGGCGCTTGCAGAACCGACCACGCCAGTTTCAAACCAGGAAAACGTTGCTCGTGTCCGCGCGAATCGAGCGACTCGAAAGTCATGTCCTGCATGGCCCTGAAATCCAGCGCGCTGGCGCCGGACGCGATGCGATCCGGCCACGCCAGCCCATAGGCAATGGGAACTTTCATGTCGGGTGTACCGAGTTGCGCCACCACGGAGTTGTCTTTGTATTGCACCATCGAATGGATGACGCTCTGCGGGTGAATCACAACTTCAATTTGATCCGGACTGACGCCAAACAGGAAGTGGGCCTCGATGACTTCCAGCGCTTTGTTCATCATGGTGGCCGAATCAACCGAAATTTTGCGTCCCATCACCCAGTTGGGGTGAGCGCAAGCCTGCTGCGGCGTCACATCGCGCAAGGTATGAAGTTCACGCTGTCGAAATGGCCCCCCGGAAGCCGTCAGAATAATTTTGTCGATCTGACTCGACCAGGCAGCCGAATCGTCGGGCAGAGACTGGAAGACGGCAGAATGCTCGCTGTCGATCGGCAGCAGTTTGGCCCCGCCCTGGGTCACCGCTTGCATGAAGTAGTCGCCACCTACCACAAGGGCTTCCTTGTTGGCCAACAGCAAACGTTTGCCGGCCCGTGCCGCGCTCAGACACGACGCGAGTCCGGCAGCGCCAACGATCGCGGCCATCACGGCGTCGACCAGTTCATGCGCTGCGATCATGGTGATTGCCGCTTCCCCCCAAAGAACCCGGGTTGTCAAGTTGAGCTCGCGGCACTTCCGCTCCAGCGCGCGACCATGCGGTTCGCTGGCCATGACAGCAAACACCGGTTGGAACCGAACACACTGCTGCAACATCAAATCGATTTGCGTCGCAGCGCTCAGGGCAAACACTTCGAACCGGTGCGGATGCCGCGCAATCACATCCAGTGTGCTGACACCAATGGACCCGGTGGATCCCAGTATGGCGATGCGCTGTTTCGACGCCTCTGCAATATCAGTCATCGACGCCTTCACACAGAATAAAGCAACATGGCCAATGGCAATGTGGGCAACAAAGCATCGACCCGGTCCAGCACGCCACCGTGACCCGGCAGCAGACCGCTGCTGTCTTTCACGCCGGCGCTGCGCTTGACCAGCGACTCGACCAAATCGCCCACCACACTCATCGCCGCCAGGAACAGCACCGCCAGCAACAACCAGCCCTCGCCGCTGCGGCCGAGATGGCTGTACAGACTGGGAACCGTAACGCCCCAGGCGGCATCGATCCAGCGCCAGGCCAACGCCAGTGCGACGACACCCAGCATGCCGCCCCAGACGCCTTCCCAGCTTTTGCCGGGGCTGATGCTGGGTGCCAGCTTGCTGCGACTGAAACGCCCTCCGAAGGCGCGACCCGAGAAGTAAGCAAAGATGTCTGCCACCCACACCAACAGCAGGATGGAAAGCAGAAAATTGATACCGATTACCCGAGCCTGAGCCACCGCCAGCCACGCCAACCATAGCGCAACAAGACCCACCACCAGACGCAGCGGCCGTGGCTGACCTGACCACATCGAAACACCGCGATGCAGCACCCATGATCCGGTCAGTACCCAGCTGGCGCCGGCCAAGATCCACAACCAAGTCAAACGCTGCTCCAGCGCGCCGAGCGACCAGGTCGCGGCGCAAACCAGGACACTGGCAAGGCCGCACAGCAGCGACGCGCTCCGGCCATAGCCATTGAGACGGGCCCACTCCCATGCAGCGGCGGCAATCAACACCAGGGCAAGCCCGCAAAACGGTAGCGGCGAGCGGTAAAACATTGCCGGCAGCAGGATGAGCAACAGCACAAGAGCCGTGATGACACGCTGTTTCAGCATCGAATTTCCTTAAGCCCTGGCGGGCAGCTAGTATTCAGACACAGAGGTATCGGAACAAAATGAAAGTGATGGATTCGCGCTCAGGCCTAGGCGCAAACCGCGGCCATAGCCACAGCTATGGCGAGAATTTGCAACGACGGCATGGGTGCGAAGACGCGCTTTCATGTTTCGATATTTCTGGGTCCGAGTACTAGGTTTGCGCAACAAGTTGATCCGAAGTTTTGCCAAACCGTCTTTCGCGTCGAGCAAACGACTGAATGGCCAAATCAAGCTCCGCTTCGTCAAACTCGGGCCACAACTTGTCGCTGAAATAGAACTCCGAGTAAGCCGACTGCCAGAGCAGGAAGTTACTGATGCGCTGCTCCCCGCCGGTACGAATGACCAGATCGGGATCAGCCACATGCGCCATCGCCATGGCACCGCTTAACGACGTCTCATTGATCGGTTTGCCTTGGGCAGCCAACTTTGCCGCCGCCTGCACAATGTCCCAGCGCCCCCCGTAATTGAAACAGATATTGAAAACCATGCGTGAATTGGCGGCTGTCGCCAATTCCGCCTGTTCGATGCCAGCCACCACCTTCGCCGACAAACCGGCGCGCTCGCCAATGAAGTGCAACTGGACACCGTCCGCCTTGAGTTTGGGAACCTCTCTGGCAAGTGCCATGGTGAAGAGGGTCATAAGCCCCGACACCTCTTCAGCTGGTCGATTCCAGTTTTCTGAAGAAAAGGCGAATACGGTCAGCACGCCGACACCCCGTTGCCCGCAGGCCTTGACGCAACGGCGCAGCGAAACAACCCCTTGCTTGTGACCAGCAACACGCGGCAGACAGCGCCGGGACGCCCAACGCCCGTTGCCATCCATGACGATCGCAATGTGGTGAGGTACCGGGTTCATGACATGCAAAGGAAACAACCCAGTAGCTGCCAATCGGGCTCGGACCGTAATCGGAGAAATGAAAAGCCTGCGGGCGACAACCTAAACCGCCATGATGTCGTGCTCTTTGGCCACAACAAGCTGGTCAATGGCAACAATATGCCGGTCGGTCACCTTCTGGATTTCCGCCTCGGAGCGTTTTTGGTCGTCTTCGGAAGCAGTCTTCTCTTTAACCGCTTTCTTGACTGCCTCGTTGGCGTCACGCCGCAGATTGCGAACAGCGATCTTGGCAGTTTCGCCTTCGTGCCGGACGACTTTGGTGAGTTCCTTGCGGCGCTCTTCCGACATGGCAGGCATCGGGACACGTATCAAATCACCCATGGACGAAGGGTTGAGCCCCAGATCGCTGTCACGAATCGCTTTTTCGATCTTGGGCCCCATCCCCTTTTCCCACGGCTGAACACTGATGGTACGGGCATCCAGCAACGACACGTTGGCCACCTGGCTGATCGGCAGCATGGCACCGTAATACTCGATGTGGACTGAATCAAGCAACGCCGGATTGGCCCGTCCGGTGCGAATCTTGCTCAGGTTATTCTTGAAAGCACTGATGGATTGGTCCATCTTGACTTCGATCGCCTGTCTTATCTCGGTAATCGGCACGATTTTCTCCTTACACGACGGCTCGCAAAGTGCACTCTGCGCAGCGTAATTTTGACACAGTCAGGCGTACACCAGTGTGCCTTCATCTTCACCCATCACGACCCGTTTGAGAGCGCCATGCTTGAAAATGGAAAACACTTTGACCGGCAACTTTTGATCACGGCACAAGGCAAATGCGGTGGCATCCATGATGCCCAAATTTTGCGCCATCGCCTCGTCAAATGAGATTTTGCTGTAGCGGGTGGCGTGTGAATTTCTTTTCGGATCGGCCGTGTAAACACCATCAACCTTGGTTGCCTTCAACACGATTTCCGCGCCTATTTCAGCGCCGCGCAAAGCCGCCGCGGTATCGGTTGTGAAAAAGGGGTTGCCGGTGCCGGCCGCAAAAATGACGACCTTGCCCTCTTCCAGGTATTGCAAGGCTTTCGGTCTGACATAGGGTTCGACCACCTGTTCGATGGCAATCGCCGACATGACGCGCGCCGTCAGGCCCGCCTTGTTCATGGTATCACCCAGCGCCAGCGCGTTCATGACGGTGGCCAGCATGCCCATGTAATCAGCGGTGGCCCGGTCCATGCCGACCGAACCACCCGCCACCCCGCGGAAGATGTTACCGCCGCCAATCACCACTGCCACTTCCACACCCAGGCGGGTGACCTCGGCCACCTCCTCCACCATGCGGACAATGGTGTCCCGGTTGATGCCAAACTGGTCATCCCCCATCAAGGCCTCACCTGACAGCTTGAGCAGAATACGCTTGTAGGCTGGTTTGGTGACGGACATGATGTACTCCTTGATATGGCGATTATTGTGATCTGAGTGAATCCAAACTCTGCGCTATCGTTGCGATCCAGGCTTGACACAGGGGGAGAGAGGGAACCGGCTACCGGCGACTTCCTGGTGCTCAGCTTGACTGCTTGGCGGCGGCCACCTGGGCTGCGACTTCAGCGGCGAAATCGTCCACCCTCTTTTCGATGCCTTCACCCACCACGTACAAGGTAAAGCTCTTCACCGTGGTCCCGGTCGCCTTGAGCATCTGCTCAACGGTCTGTTTGTCGTTCTTCACAAATGACTGGTTGAACAGGGACACTTCCTTCAGATATTTTTGCACGCCACCTTCGATACGCTTGGCCACAATCTCGGCAGATTGAACCGGTTTCCCCGCTGCGGTCGCAACTGCGGCGTCCTCAGCCGCTTTGGCGGCCGCCACCGAGCGCTCCCGGGCTACCAGTTCGGCCGGCACATCGGCACTGGACAAAGCCACCGGCTTCATTGCCGCCACGTGCATGGCCACATCCTTGGCAGCCACCTCATTGCCTTCAAATTCAACCACCACGCCGATACGCGTGCCATGCAGATAAGAGGCGAGTTTGTTACCCGCGGCGAAACGCTTGAAGCGGCGGAAACTCATGTTTTCACCGATCTTGCCAATCAAACCCTTGCGCACGTCTTCCAGCGTCGGACCAAAGCCGTCCTGGGTATACGGCAAGAGCCCCAGAGCAGCCACGTCAGACGGGTTGTTTTTTGCTATCAATTGCACTGCCGCGTTGGCGAGGGCCAGGAAGCTGTCATTTTTGGTGACGAAGTCGGTTTCACAGTTAACTTCCAGCAGGGCACCGACATCGGCAGCGATGCAACAGGTGACCACGCCTTCCGCGGTAATGCGCCCAGCCGCCTTGCCGGCCTTGGTGCCGAGCTTGACCCGCAGCAATTCTTCTGCCTTGGCCATGTCGCCTTGCGCCTCGGTCAGCGCGCGTTTGCATTCCATCATGGGCGCGTCGGTCTTGCCACGCAGTTCAGCAACCATGCTCGCGGTAATTGCAGCCATCTTGATTCTCCGTACTCAGTTCAGTAAATAAAATTTTGACTAAAAAAAAGGGGCACAGAAGCCCCCTCTCTTGGGGTTGTCGACAACTCAGGCGGAAGCGTCGTCCACTTCAACGAATTCGTCAGCACTCTCAGCCGCAATCGCCTTGACGACATCGTCGACCATATTGGTGCGGCCTTCAATGATCGCATCGGCGATACCGCGGGCATACAGGACCACCGCCTTGGACGAATCATCGTTGCCAGGAATAACGTAATCAATGCCTTCGGGCGAATGGTTGGTGTCAACCACCGCAATCAGCGGAATACCAAGCTTCTTGGCTTCGGCAATCGCAATTTTGTGGAAACCCACATCAATGACAAAAATTGCGTCCGGCAGAACCGACATGTCTTGAATTCCACCAATGTCCCGCTCCAGCTTCGCGAGTTCACGGGCAAACATCAACTGTTCTTTTTTACTCAGACTGTCCAGACCAGCTTCATGCTGAATCTTCATGTCCTTGAGGCGCTTGATCGAAGTTTTGACAGTTTTGAAATTGGTCAGCATGCCACCCAGCCAACGCTGGTCGACATAAGGGACTCCTGCGCGCCGAGCTTCCTCGGCCACGGTTTCACGCGCCTGACGCTTGGTGCCCACCATCAGCACAGTGCCACGCTTGGCGGCAATTTGGCGCACAAACTTCGCTGCCTCCTGGAACATCGGCAGCGATTTTTCCAGGTTGATGATGTGGATCTTGTTGCGATGGCCGAAAATGAACGGAGCCATCTTGGGGTTCCAGAAGCGGGTTTGGTGACCGAAATGGACACCGGCTTCCAGCATTTCGCGCATGGTAACTGACATGATTAATTCCAAAGGTTGGGTCTAAAATCCAGTTCGTACTTGCATCTTCTGCTTGATGGGCAAGAATCAACTTACCCGCAAAAGCCACAACACCTTGATGAAACTGGTTTGCTGATTTGTTTGCCAAACAGTCATTCGACCACTCAGCAAAACCCGATAATTCTAGCACAGGCCTACATCCAGATGTTTCCCGACCTCCACTCCACGCTGCGCAAATTGCGCGACGGCCAGACCCTTGCCGAGACAGAAATTGAGCGCGCCATCGAGATCGCGCAATCCGCCTGCTGCCAGCATGTTTTTCTCAGACCCATGTTCGACGAGGCACGCAGCGTCGCCAGTGCCCCGGAGAGCCGAAAAAAGCCGTTGGCCGGATTGGCGGTCTCCATCAAGGACCTGTTCGACGTCGCCGGACAAACCACCGCCGCAGGCTCCTTGGCGCTGCAACATGCCGCAGTCGCGACGCAAGACAGTCCGGCGGTGGCCCGCTTGCGACAGGCAGGCGCCGCCTTTATAGGCCGCACCAACATGGTCGAGTTTGCGTTCTCGGGCGTGGGCGTCAATCCGCACTACGGCACCCCGGCCAACGCCGGCGCCAGCGACCTGCCCCGCATCCCCGGCGGCTCCTCGTCGGGCGCCGCGGTATCGGTGGCAACCGGCGCCGCCTTTATTGGATTGGGATCGGACACCGGCGGCTCGATCCGGATTCCGGCCGCGCTCAACGGCATTGTCGGCTTCAAGAATACCGCCAGACTAGTGCCAACTGCCGGTGCCCTGCCCCTGTCAAGCACGCTCGATACTGTTTGCGCCCTCACCCGCAGCGTGCCGGACGCGATACTGGCTCATGAGCTGCTATCCCGGCGCCGCGTGACGCGCAGCAGCGCTCCGCTTTCGGCCTACCGCCTGGGTGTGGCCAACACCCAGATGCTTGACGGGCTGGACGCCACGGTGGCCCGGGCTTGGCAGCGCACCCTCGATACCCTGCGCACGGCAGGTGCCCGCATCGATGAATTGGCGCTATCGGAAATCAACGAGTTGCCACAGATTCAGGCCAGCGGCGGTTTTTCGGCAGCCGAGAGCTACGCCTGGCACCGCCACTTGCTGGCGCAAAAAGCCGAGGCCTACGACCCCCGCGTTGCCGCCCGCATTCAGCGCGGTGCATTGATGAGCGCTTGCGACTACATAGAGTTGATCAACGCCCGGCGCAATTGGATCGACAAAATGGAGCTCGCGATGCAGGGTTTCGACGCCATCCTGTCGCCCACCGTTCCTTTGGTGGCGCCGCCCCTGGCGGAGGTGGCCCCCGGCCCGCAGCGCGATGCAACTTTCTTTCGGATCAACGCCATGCTGCTGCGAAACACCAGTGTGATCAACATGCTCGACGGTTGCGCGATCTCGATACCCTGCCAGGCGGTCGGCGAGTTGCCGGTCGGCTTAATGATCTGGGCCGGCGCCATGCATGACGACCCAGTTCTCAACATAGCATTTCAAATCGAACAATTGCTGGAACAGCATTAAGAACTTGGCCGGGCCGACCCAGCCAAGTCTTGACAAAGGGATTCATGAGGATTGCAGTCATTGGTGCCGGCATTGTCGGTGTCACCACAGCCTACGAGTTGGCCTGCGATGGTCACCAAGTCACCGTCTTCGATCGCCGCGGGGCCGCCGCCGAGGAAGCCAGTTTTGCCAATGCTGGCGTCGTGGCCCCTGGCTACGTCACGCCTTGGGCGGCACCCGGCATGCCGATCAGAGTCATCGGGCACCTGCTTAGCCGCTACGCACCCGTCAAAATAAGCTTGCCGCTGTCGGGCCGCGAGTTGGCGTGGATGTGGAAGTGGTATCGCGCCTGCAAACTCGACACCTACCTGGCGCACCGGACCCAGTTGCAACGATTGGCGTTTTACAGCCGGGAGCGGCTGCACCAGATCACAGCCGACCTCAAGCTGGTCTACGAACGCAGCGAAGGCTACATGGTGTTACTGAGATCCCAGCGCGACAGTAAACTGGTCCAGCCAGGGCTGCAGGTGCTGCGTGACGCCGGCGTGAGTTTCCAGGAAATCAGCCCCGCGCAGGCGCGCAAAATCGAAACTGCGCTCAATCCGGACACGGATTTTTTTGGTGCCGTCCATTTGCCCGACGACGAGGTCGGAAACTGCCGCCAGTTTGCCTTGTTGGTGAAAAACGAAGCGCAGCGCAGAGGTGTTGAGTTTTCCTTCAACACCAGCGTCACACGCGTCGCCGGTGGCCGCCAGGTGGTGGTTGGCCTGGCGGGCGAAGAAGCGCCGCGCCAGTATGACGCTGCCGTGATGTGCGCCGGTCTGGACTCGGCCCGGCTGCTTCAGCCTTTGGGTCTGAAAACCGGGCTGGCGGCGGTCCATGGCTATTCGATCAGCGCTGCAATTCGCGAACCGCTCAACGCGCCGCGCAGCGCTGTCATGGACGAGCGCTACAAAGTCGCCATTTCACGTCTTGGCAACCGCGTCCGGGTCGCTGGCAGCGCCGAACTGGGTGGTTCGCCGGACCGGAAACGGGCCAGCTCCCTGCAAACCCTGTACAAGGTACTGCACGACTGGTTTCCAGGTGCTGCCAACCTGACCGGCAGTGTGCAGGAGTGGAAAGGTGCGCGGCCGATGCTACCGGACGGACCACCCCTTATTGGCGCCAGCGGTATTGCCGGCCTCTGGCTCAACCTGGGGCATGGCTCCAGCGGCTGGGCGCTGAGCTGCGGCTCGGCCAGAGTCCTGGCCGACCTGGTGAGTGGCAAGAAACCTGACCTGGATATCACCGGCTTTGATGCTGGACGACTCCGCGCATAATCTGGACCCAATGTGTTGACACGGTCCAGTGTTGACGGACAATGCAAGCCGTGAGCCCAGATCTCCCCAAATTGAGTACTGTTCTTTGATGTCACCCGTGTAGAGAGAAGCCAAAATATTTTCATAATTTGAGGACCAGAGATGAAAGTTAAATTTTGGGGTGTGCGGGGTTCCATTGCTTCACCCGGACCGAACACCGTGCGCTATGGTGGCAACACCACCTGCATCGAAATTCGCACGGACAATAATGAGCTGTTCATCATCGATGCCGGCACCGGCATCTTTCCGCTGTCCCAGACCCTGCTGGCTGAAATGCCGTTGACGGCCAACGTCCTTATTTCCCACTCGCACTGGGACCACATTCAGGGCTTGCCTTTTTTTGCCCCCAACTTTATTCCAGGCAACCTGCTGCGGCTGCACGGTGCGTTTGACCCGGTTTCCGGCAAAGGTGTGGAGCAGGTCATGTCGGTGCAGCTGCAGTACAGCTATTTTCCGGTGCGTGAAGCCGAGATGAAAGCGCGCATCGAGTATGTCACGCTGGCCCCCGAGAAAAGCGTCCAGATCGGCTCCGCCACGATCACCCCGTACCTGATGAACCATCCGGTCATCAACTTCGGCTACCGGATTGAAGCCAACGGAAAATCGGTTTTCTTCACCGGTGACCACGAGCCGCCACAGAATATTTATGAGCCCGGCGATGAAGAGTATGACGAGTACCAGTTCGTGGTCGACCAAAAAACAGAAGGAATCCTGCAAGCCATGCGAGGGGTGGATGTACTAATTGCAGACTGCTCCTACACGGAGCAGGAATACCCGGCCAAGAGAGGTTGGGGCCATGGCACTTTCAACTCCAGTATCAACTACGCAGTAAAAGCCGGTGCCAAAGTACTGTTTTGCACGCACCATGAGCCGACCCGCACCGACAACGCCCTGGACACGGTCTTTCAGCAAGTGCTGGCTGAAAACCCGCCACGAGCCGGTGGCCCGGACTATCGACTGGCGCGCGAGGGTGAAAGCTACGAGTTTTAAGTCTGTGCATAAGATCGACTTCGGCTTGCGCCATGCCTTGCACAGCATTGACGCAACGCGCCGCATCGAACAGGCCGCTCAGTCCGCGCTGCCACCCCACACGCTGATGCAGCGTGCCGGGCAGGCGGTGGCCCGACTGGCGCTGGCGATCGCACCGCACGGCCAACGCATCTGGATTGCATGTGGCCCCGGCAACAACGGCGGCGATGGACTTGAAGCGGCCCAGCATTTGCAGCGCCAGGGCAAACTGGTGCTTGTAACCTGGCTGGGTCACCCTGAAAAGGCGCCTGCGGATGCCGCCGCGTCCTACCGGCGTGCGGTGGCGGCAGGGGTCAGGTTCGCTGAGACCCCACCGCTAGACTACGACTTGTGCATCGACGCCCTGCTGGGCATCGGTGCCACCCGCGCACCAGAAGGCCGCATGGCAGACTGGATCGGGTTGCTCAACGATGGCAACGTTCCCGTGCTCGCGGTCGATACGCCGACCGGGCTACAGGCCGACACCGGCGTTCTGGCGCAGCACTGCGTCAAGGCACAGCACAGCTTGAGCCTGCTGACGCTTAAACCGGGCTTGTTCACCACCCATGGGCGTGACGTTGCCGGAACCGTGTGGCTGGACGAACTTGAGGTCGGGCATGAAACCTCCGTTACCCAGGAAATCTGCCCGCCCACCGCCTGGCTGGCTGGCGCACCAGATGCGGTGCCGCGCCTTCATGCCTCGCACAAAGGCAGCTACGGCGACCTGGTCGTGATCGGCGGCGCAGTCGGCATGACGGGTGCGGCCTTGCTGGCTGCAGCGGCCGCCCTGCACGCGGGCGCCGGACGGGTCTTGGTGGCTCTGCTCGATGGCGGCACCCTGAGCGTAGATAACCGGCAGCCGGAACTGATGTTCCGGTCGGTCGATGCGCTGGACTTCCAGGGCCTGACGGTGGTATGCGGCTGTGGCGGCGGAAACGCCATCGGCGGCCCGCTGGCCAGGATATTGACGACCTCGAAGCACCTCGTCATCGATGCCGATGCGCTCAACAGGATCGCCGGCGACACCCAATTTCAAACCCTGCTCAGCTTCCGAACCCGGCGTTTGGAAGCCACCGTGCTGACACCCCACCCCCTGGAAGCCGCCCGCTTGCTGGCGTGCAGCGCGACCGAAGTGCAGAGCAACCGAATGGCGGCGGCCCAGCAATTGGCACAGCGTTTCAACTGCACGGTGGTACTCAAAGGCTCAGGCACGGTCATCGCTGCCCCCGGGCAGACGCCGGTCATCAATCCGACCGGCAACGCCAGATTGGCCACTGCAGGTACTGGTGATGTACTGGCCGGCATGATTGGCGCCGGGCTGGCTGCCGGATTGCCCGCCTTTCAGGCGGCCTGCGAGGCTGTCTACCGGCACGGTCTGCGCTCCGAGCAATGGCCTGAGGGTGTGCCCCTGACGGCTGGAATATTGGCCGAACTACCTTGAAATAGTGGCTTTGGCCCCAGGCGTGTACAGCCCTCGGGAGCCATTGCCATAAGCACGTCAACCGCGGCCGGCAAACGGCATCTTGGTCGCCATCACAGTATGGAACATCACGTTGGCCTCGAGCGGCAGGTTGGCCATGTAAAGCACCGATTGCCCGACGATGTTCACGTCCATCAAAGGCTCAACGGCAATCTCGCCATTGGCCTGCAGGATGCCGGTGGCCATGCGCTGCGCCATCTCGGTGGCGGCATTGCCAACGTCGATCTGACCAACCGCAATATCGTACTTGCGACCATCGAGAGAGGCCGCTTTGGTCAAGCCCTTCACCGCGTGCTTGCTGGTGGTGTAGGGACTCGAATTGGGACGCGGTGTGGTGGCAGAAATGGAGCCGTTGTTGATGATGCGCCCGCCCCGCGGTGTCTGTGCCTTCATCACCCGGAACGCCTGTTGCAGACACAGGAACATGCCGGTGATATTGATGTCCACCACGTTCTGCCACTGCGCCAGCGTCAGGTCTTCGAGTGGAACAGCGGGTGCGTTGACGCCTGCATTGTTGAAAAGCAGGTCAACCCGTCCGAAGCGCTGCACGGCGACATCGAACAAGGACTTTACCGAGTCTGCATCAGACACATCGGTCGGTAGCGCCAAGGCACGGGCCGACGACGCACCGCCAAGTGCAATCACCTCAGCCAACGGTTCGCTGCGCCGCCCGGCCAGCACTACCCGATAACCATCGCCAAGCAGCGCCAGCGTGGCGGCTTTGCCAATGCCACTGCCGGCACCCGTAACAATGGCCACTTTTGAACTCGAAGTCATATCTGTCTACCTATTGAAAATTTGCATCCCGCCGCTCCTCAGGAGCGACGGCGCGCCTTGCGGCCTTTATCCTTGTTCTTGCTGGCCGCCGGTCTGGCCTCCAGCTTCAGGGCCTGAATGGTGGATTTTGACACTCTGGCCAACGGTTCCGATATTTTCCGGGGCGTGCTCCTGGCCGCAGGTGCTCCCGGTTTATCGTCGATGGCGACACGAGCGCCACCCTCGCGCAAAAATTCCTTGTCTTTCATGGCCCGTGCAAGCAGCCCTTCAGCTTCAGGAATCAACCGGAAATCAATCCTGCGACCGTCCAGATCAACACGGCTGACCTGCACCTGAACCCGAGTGCCAATGGCATAGCGCATGCCGGTGCGCTCGCCACGCAATTCCTGGCGTGCTTCATCAAAGCGGTAGTACTCGCCACCCAACTCCGTGATGTGCACCAATCCTTCAACATACATGGCGTCCAGCGTCACGAAAATTCCAAAACTCGTGACCGAACTCACCACGCCGCTGTAGTCCTCACCCAGGTGCTCACGCATGTACTTGCACTTGAGCCAGGCTTCAACATCGCGGCTGGCCTCGTCGGCACGGCGTTCATTGGCACTGCAATGCATGCCGGCAGCTTGCCAGGCTTGTGTCTCGGCGCTCAATTTCCGGGGCTTCTGTCCCGTTTCAGTGACGCGCGCGGCCAACCCTTTTTCAAGCCGTCGCGACAGTTTGGCATGGGCTTCACCCGGTATCGGCAGTACCGGCAACTGGTACCTGGTGTTGCCTAAGATCGCCTTGATGACACGGTGCACCAACAGATCCGGGTAACGCCGGATCGGGCTGGTGAAGTGAGTGTAGGCGTCAAACGCCAGGCCAAAATGGCCCTCATTGACGGGGGTGTAGATGGCCTGCTGCATGGAGCGCAACAACATCGAGTGAATTTGCTGTGCGTCCGGCCGGTCTTTGGTCGCAGCGGCAATGGCCTGAAACTCAGCGGGTGCTGGATCGTCACTGATCGTCAGCCCGACCCCGGTGGCCTTGAGATAGTTGCGAAGAATCTCTTTTTTCTCCAGCGTGGGGCCCTCATGGACCCGAAACAGGCCGGCATGTTTGCTGTGGGCAATGTAGTCTGCGCTGCACACATTGGCCGCCAGCATGGCTTCTTCAATCAGCTTGTGCGCATCGTTACGGGTGCGGGGCACGATCTTCTCGATGCGCCCGCCCTCGTCGCAGACAATCTGCGTCTCAACGGTCTCGAAATCGACCGCGCCACGTCGCACCCGCGACTTCAGCAAGGCTTGATACACATCGTGCAGATTGATCAAATCGGTGATCCGCTCTTTGCGTTTGAGCGCTTCCGGGCCGTGCGTGTTGGCCAGAATCGCCGCCACCTCGTTGTAGGTGAAGCGTGCATGGCTCCACATCACCGCCGGATAAAACTGGTAGGCGCAAACCTCCCCGTCTTCGGTCACGACCATGTCGCACACCATGCACAGGCGCTCGACTTCCGGATTCAGCGAGCACAGCCCATTCGACAACTTCTCAGGCAACATCGGAATCACGCGGCGCGGGAAGTACACGCTGGTGGCTCGGTCATAAGCGTCGACGTCGATGGCGGAACCGGTTTCCACGTAATGACTGACATCGGCAATCGCCACCAACAAACGCCAGCCCGGGACGGCCACCTTACCTTTGCCGATTTTCACCGGTTCACAGTAGACCGCATCATCAAAATCGCGGGCATCCTCACCATCGATGGTCACCAGTGACACATCGGTCAAATCAACCCGGTGCTTCTTGTCTTGCGGACGCACCTTGTCCGGCAGGGTGCGGGCCAGGGCAATGCAGGCCTCGGAAAACTCATGCGGCACACTGTACTTGCGCACCGCAATCTCAATTTCCATGCCCGGGTCATCCACTTCGCCCAGTACCTCGGTGACGCGCCCGACCGGCTGACCGTACAAGACCGGCGCCTCCGTCAATTCAACGACCACCACCTGACCGGTCTTGGCGGTGCCGGTCGCGGTCTTGGGAATCAGGACGTCCTGACCATAGCGCTTGTCTTCCGGAACCATGATCCAGATGCCGCTTTCTTGCAACAAGCGGCCGATAATGGACTGATTTGAACGCTCCAGGATTTCAAGCACGCGTCCCTCCGGCCTACCCTTGCGATCACTGCGCACAATGCGGACCCTGACCCGATCCTTGTGCAGCACGGCACGCATTTCGTTGGGCGGCAAATAGATGTCCGATTCGCCGTCATCACGGGACACAAAACCGTGGCCATCACGATGGCCTTGCACTATTCCCTCAACTTCATCCAGCAAGCCGCTGGTTTGGCTACTATTTTTGATACAATTACTCTCTTTCCTGAGATGCCCAGGTGGCGGAATTGGTAGACGCACTAGTTTCAGGTACTAGCGAGTAACTTCGTGGGGGTTCGAGTCCCTTCCTGGGCACCAATATAAATGAAATCCGATCCTCTTTGATGAAGAATTTCGGGTGTTTTTTGACAAAAAGCCGCTGCACGTCGAGCGGCTTTTTTGTTGCTCTGAGATATTCCAGATAAGGCGATTCAAATGGGCTGAGCCACCAGATCGTGCCCCTGCGTTCCCACAACGCGGGCTTTGGTGAACTCACCGACCTTCAAGGTCTTGCTGATTTTTTCTGGCGGCAGCAGCTTCACCACGCCATCAATCTCGGGGGCATCGGCGTAAGACCGACCAACACCGCCTTTTTTACCCAGCGCTGGCGCCGAATCGACCAGCACCTGCATGGTGGCCCCTATGCGCTGCTGCAAGCGGGCCACCGATACCGACTCGGCCACCGCCATGAAGCGGGCGCGCCGCTCTTCCCGCAGTTCGAAGGGCAGCATGCCGGGAAGGTCGTTGGCGGCGGCGCCCGCCACCGGGCTGTAGGCAAAGCAACCGACACGGTCAATTTTCGCTTCCCGCATGAAATCGAGCAGATGCGAAAACTCCTCTTCGGTCTCGCCCGGGAAGCCGGCGATAAACGTGCTGCGCACCACAATCTCGGGACAAGCCTCGCGCCAACGCTGAATCCGCTCCAGATTTTTCTCGCCGCTGGCCGGACGCTTCATGCGCCTGAGTACCTCCGGATGGCTGTGCTGCAGCGGTACATCCAGGTAAGGCAGCACCTTGCCGGTCGCCATCAGGGGTATCACCTCGTCCACGCTGGGGTAAGGGTATACATAATGCAAGCGCACCCAGGCGCCGTAAGGTTCCGCCAGGTCGCCCAAGGCTTGCACCAGTTCCAGCATGCGGGTCTTGATCGGCTTGCCGTCATGGAATCCGGTACGGTATTTGACGTCCACACCATAAGCCGAGGTATCCTGGCTGATCACCAGCAACTCCTTGACGCCGCCCTCAAACAGGGCGCGTGCTTCCTTCAGCACATCGCCAATCGGCCGCGACACCAGATCGCCCCGCATCGAAGGAATGATGCAAAAAGTGCAGCGATGGTTGCAGCCTTCACTGATTTTTATGTAGGCGTAATGTCGGGGCGTCAGCTTCACGCCCGCCACCCCGAATGAATTGGGCACCAGGTCAAGAAAAGGGTGGTGCGGCCGGGGCAAGTTGGCGTGCACCGCGTCCATCACCGCCTGCGTTGCCTGCGGGCCGGTGACAGCCAGCACACTGGGATGCAGTTGCCGCACCAGATTGTCACCATCCTGCGCTGTTTTGGCACCCAGACAACCCGTAACGATGACTTTGCCATTTTCGGCCAGCGCCTCACCGATGGCGTCCAGGCTTTCCTGCACCGCCTCGTCGATGAAACCACAGGTATTGACGATCACCAAGTCGGCACCCAGGAACGTCTTGGAGGTTTGATAACCCTCGGCACTCAGTTGCGTCAGTATCAGTTCAGAGTCAGTCAGCGCCTTGGCGCAGCCGAGGCTGACAAAACCCACTTTGGGTACATTTTCATTTTTTCTAATAACTTGGTTCATGTAACCATTGTTCCAGTATTCACTCTTCGATCAGCGTTTGATGCCGAAAGCCCCGAGCATCTGACCGGTCTGTTTTTGCATCTGCTCCTGCATTTGGGCCAGCAGGCTCCTGGACTGCTCCAGGCTGCCACCCATCATCCCCTGCAGCACAGGCGACTGGAGGGTCAAAAACTGCGTCCACATCTCGGGCGTCAATCCTTTCGACTGTTCGCTGAATTGGGCCTGAATTTCCATCAAGGACTGCATATTCTTCTCCAGATACCCGCCCATCAGTCCCTGCATGGCATGTCCATAGAATCGGATCACACTGGCCAGCACCGGCGCAGTAAACATGGGAGAACCGTTTGACTCTTCTTCAAGAATAATTTGAAGCAGGATGCTGCGGGTAATGTCTTCTCCGGTTTTGACATCGCGCACCACAAACGGTTCACTGTCCATCACCAATCGCTTGACTTCCGTCAGCGTGATGTAGTTTGACGTATCGGTATCGTAAAGCCGCCGATTGGGGTATTTCTTTATAACCCGTTGCCCGACGTCTGCCTTATCGGCTTTCGTGCTTTGCATGTGGACTCCTTTGGCCCAGAGCCAGGCCGAAAAAATGTATTGCACTGCAACACATTTTAGGGAGTACTCCTGCGCAAGACCCCCAAGGTTTACCCTGAGGATGAATGAGGACAACAGAAAAATGGTAGGCGCGATTGGACTCGAACCAACGACCCCCACCATGTCAAGGTGGTGCTCTAACCAGCTGAGCTACGCGCCTAAGGATTGTCCGAGAGGGCGAAGTATAGCAGCAAGCTCGGCGTCCTGCTTCGAGGCCCAATGAAAAAAATGAAAGGGCATGCGCGATAATTGACGTTTACGTTAACGTCAATTGTTGATTGGAGATCAGTATGGACATTGCAGGTAAGGTATTCATCGTCACGGGTGGCGCTTCGGGTTTGGGCGAAGGCACCGCCCGCATGCTGGCGGCCAACGGCGGCAAGGTGGTCATCGCCGACATGCAGGCTGAGAAAGGTGAAGCCATCGCCCGGGAAATCGGCGGCGCTTTCGTCAAGTGCGATGTCAGCCAGGAAGCTGATGCGCAAGCCGTGGTGGCGAAGGCCCAATCGATGGGCAAATTGATGGGTTTGGTCAACTGCGCCGGTATCGCACCGGCAGAAAAAACAGTCGGCAAGAACGGTGCGCATAGCCTGGCTGTGTTCAGCAAATGCATTACCGTCAATTTGATCGGCAGCTTCAACATGATCCGCCTGGCCGCTGACGCCATGTGCAAGAACGAACCGGAAGCGACGGGTGAGCGTGGCGTCTTGATCTCCACGGCTTCCGTGGCCGCCTACGACGGCCAGATTGGCCAGGCGGCTTACAGCGCCTCCAAAGGCGGCATCGTCGGCATGACGCTGCCGATCGCGCGCGATCTGGCGCGCAACGGCATTCGCAACATGACCATTGCGCCCGGAATTTTCGGCACGCCCATGATGTTCGGCATGCCCAAGGAGGTGCAGGAATCGCTGGCCGCCAGCGTCCCTTTCCCCTCGCGTCTGGGCACGCCGCAGGACTACGCCAAACTGGCGCGGCACATTTTCGAAAACGACATGCTCAACGGCGAGGTGATCCGCCTCGACGGTGCCATTCGCCTGGCACCGCGTTAAAGGTATTGTGGGGCATCCGTCATCGGGTGCCCCGCATTCCAGACGGCGATAGAGGTGGGTCTGCGCCACAATAGCGCCCGTGAGCATTCCCCAAACCTTTATTCAGGAACTGATAGCACGCGCCGATGTGGTGGAAATCGTCGGGCGCTATGTGCAGCTCAAAAAGGGCGGCGCCAATTTCATGGGCTTGTGCCCTTTTCACGGCGAAAAATCGCCGTCCTTCTCGGTCAGTCCATCGAAGCAGTTCTACCACTGCTTTGGGTGCGGCAAGAACGGCAATGCGATCGGTTTTTTGATGGACCACGCCGGCATGACGTTTGTCGAGGCCGTTAAGGATCTGGCTCAGCAATACGGCCTGCAGGTACCGCAGGATGATGTCAGCCCGCAGGACCGGGCTCGCGCGGCCGAGCAGCGGCACAAACAGACCACCTTGAACGAGGTGCTTGAAAAAGCCGGCGACGCCTATAAGAAGCTCCTGAAAGAGTCCGGCAAAGCGAAAGACTACTTAAAGGGCCGCGGCCTGTCCGGCGAAATTGCCCGGCAGTTCGGCTTGGGCTACGCGCCGGCCGGCTGGCGCAATCTGGCCAGCGTTTTCCCGAACTATGACGATCCCTTGCTGGTCGAAAGCGGGCTGGTAATCCTGAACACCGAGGCGGGCGAGGAGGAAAAGCGCTACGACCGTTTTCGCGATCGGGTGCTGTTTCCGATCCGCAACGTCAAGGGGGAGTGCATTGGTTTTGGTGGCCGGGTGCTGGGCGACGACAAGCCCAAGTACCTTAATTCCCCGGAGACACCGGTCTTCAGCAAAGGCCGTGAACTGTATGGCCTGTTCGAGGCGCGCAGCGCGTTGCGTGAATATGGCTATGCGCTGGTGACCGAGGGTTACATGGATGTGGTGGCGCTGGCCCAGCTGGGCTTCCCGAACGCCGTCGCAACCTTGGGCACGGCCTGTACCGCCGAGCATGTGCAGAAGCTGTTTCGCTTTACCGATTCGGTCGTGTTCAGTTTCGACGGCGACGCGGCCGGTCGGCGCGCAGCACGCAAGGCGCTGGACAGCGCCCTGCCCTTTGCCACCGATGTGCGCAGCGTCAAATTTCTGTTTTTGCCTGCCGAGCACGACCCCGACAGCTTCATCCGGGAATTTGGTCAAGAGGCCTTCGCACGCTATGTGAACGAAGCCGTTCCCTTGAGCCGATTCTTGATCGATGCCGCCCGAGAAGGCTGCGACCTCGGTAGCGTGGAAGGCCGCGCCCACCTGGCCAGCAGCGCCAAGCCTTTGTGGATGGCCCTGCCCGACGGCGCCGTTAAACGGCAGTTACTGGTCGAAATTTCGAATCTGGTGCAACTGGCCAGCCGCGAGTTGATTGACTTGTGGACTTCCAGATCTGTGGGCAGTAGCGCGGAAAGATCAGGACGCCCTTCACCGAGCGAGCGCCCAACGCCTGAATACAGCAGTTACAACCGTTTCGAGAATAGTGCGCCCCGCCCGCGCTTGACTGGCCGCCCATGGCCCACCAGCCGGGCCGATCACGCCACCCGCTTGCTGCTCGGCAACATGCTGGCGCTGGAGCTTCTGTCGGCCGAGGATCACACCATGCTGTGCGAGCTGCCGGCGCCTCACGGCCCCTTGTTTGCCTGGCTGGAAAGCCAGTTGCATGAACACGGCGCCCAACCCTGGGTCGCCCTGCGCGAAGGGCTGCGCGGTCATCCGGCCGAGGAAGTTGCCGTTCGACTCATGACCGGCCACGAACTCGGCGTCACCGACGAGTCCGATGCTTCGCTCAGTGAACTGCGAAACCTGCTCAACCGCATGCTGGTCGAGCGGCTGAAAATTCAGGAAACCGAGGCCATCCACGCCGCCAAATTCGATCCAGCGGCAGTCCATCGCTACCGCGAGCTACAGACCCGTCGACGCCAGATCGAGTCGGTACTGTCGAGCAGTCCGGATTGACCGGCAAGCACTGGAATTGATTTTCAGCAAGTTCGAGGTATAATCCAAAGCTGATTGACGGCAAGAGCGACAGCAGCACCTCCGGGCCAGGCCAACCGATGACAAAGCTCACAACCGGCCACCTTACCGCAAGGACTGCACACCAAATGTTCGCCCGCACATCTTGCCATTGGAAATTTTTTTCCTCCGCCATCCCCACCACGCCGGTCGTATGAGGCGCTTTTCATTCTGTCTGTTTTTTTGAAATTCTGAGGTTTTTACATGCCTGCTCAAAAGTCGAAGAAGCCTGTCAAGTCTGTTGCAACGCCCGTCGTCAAGGCCTCGGCCAAACCGGCTCCAAGATCGGCTCCGGCCAAAGCCGCAGCCAAAACCGCCCTAAAGAATACTGAATTGAGAGTCAAAACAGTGCCCGCTTCCGAACCTCGCAGCAAAACTCCAGCTGCTGAAATCACTAAAACTGCTGCCGCCCCCGCGGCGGCCGAAGTTGTACTCAAGAAAAAGCCTGGGCGTCCGCCCAAAACCGCGTCCGTCGAATCCGATGCAATGCCCACTGGCGGCGCCAAACGTGGTCGTAAACCAAAAATTGCCGCCACCGCTGATGGCCTGGACAGCTCGGACATGGCCGACATCGAAGCCGATTTGGTGGGTGAGCCGGTAGTCACCGGCGAAAAGGTCAAACCCCTGCGCATGAAAATCAGCAAGGCCAAAGAGCGCGCGCTGATGAAGGAGTTTGGCCTGGACGAAACGGTGCTGTCCGAAGAAGACATCGCCAAGCGCCGCCTGCGCCTCAAGGCCTTGATCAAACTGGGTAAGACACGCGGCTATTTGACGCATGGAGAGATTTCAGATCACCTGCCCGACAAACTGGTCGATGCCGAAACGCTGGAGGTCGTGATCTCCATGCTCAATGACATGGGCGTGGCAGTCTATGAGCAAACGCCGGACGCCGAGACGCTGCTGCTCAATAACAATGGCCCAACCGCCGCGACCGAAGAAGAAGCCGAGGAGGAAGCCGAGGCGGCACTGTCCACCGTCGACAGCGAATTCGGCCGCACCACCGATCCGGTGCGCATGTACATGCGCGAAATGGGCACGGTGGAACTGCTCACGCGCGAAGGCGAAATCGAAATTGCCAAGCGCATTGAAGGCGGCTTGATGGCCATGATGGAAGCCATCTCGGCCTCCCCGGCCACCATCGCCGAAATCCTGCGCCTGGGCGAGGACATCCGCGAAGGCAAGGTCGTCATCACCACCATCGTGGACGGTTTCTCCAACCCCAACGAAGCCGACGATTACGTGGCTGAGGAAGATTTCGACGAGTTCGATGCGGCTGACGATGATGACGGCAAAGGCGGTTCCAAAGCACTGACGAAAAAGTTGGAGGAACTCAAACGCGAGGCCCTCAGCCGCTTCGACCGACTGCGTGAGCTGTTTGAAAAAGTTCACAAAATCTATGACAAGGAGGGCTACGGCACCCCCAACTATGTCAAGACGCAAAAGCTGTTGAGCGAAGAGCTGATGTCGATCCGCTTTACCGCCAAGGCGATTGAAAAGCTGTGCGACATGGTGCGCGCCCAAGTGGACGACATCCGCAAGAAGGAACGCGAACTGCGCCGCATCATCGTCGACAAGTGCGGCTATCCGCAAGAACAGTTCATCGCCAACTTCAGCGGTCGCGACAAGCACGGCAACAAGGTGCCAAGCCAGTTGCTGAACCTCAAATGGATCGAGAAGCAGACCACTCTGGGCAAGCCCTGGAGCGCCATCATGGGGCGCAACATCCCGCCGGTGCAGGACCTGCAACAAAAGCTGACTGACTTGCAAGCCCGCGTGGTGGTGCCGCTAGACCAGCTCAAGGACATCAACAAGCGCATGAACGAAGGCGAATCTTCGTCGCGTGCAGCCAAGAAGGAAATGATCGAGGCCAATTTGCGGCTGGTCATCTCGATCGCCAAGAAGTACACCAATCGTGGCCTGCAATTCCTGGACTTGATCCAGGAAGGCAACATCGGCCTGATGAAAGCGGTGGACAAATTTGAATACCGTCGCGGCTACAAGTTCTCGACCTACGCCACCTGGTGGATTCGCCAGGCCATCACGCGCTCCATTGCCGACCAGGCCCGTACCATCCGTATCCCGGTGCACATGATCGAGACCATCAACAAGATGAACCGCATCAGCCGCCAGCATCTGCAGGAGTTTGGCTTCGAACCCGACGCCAGCGTATTGGCCGAGCGTATGGAGATCCCGGAAGACAAAATCCGCAAGATCATGAAGATTGCGAAAGAGCCGATCTCGATGGAAACACCGATCGGCGACGATGACGACTCGCACCTGGGCGACTTCATCGAAGACAGCGCCAACACGGCGCCCATGGAAGCAGCGATGCAGGCCGGTCTGCGCGACGTCGTGAAAGACATTCTGGACAGCCTGACGCCGCGCGAAGCCAAGGTGCTGCGCATGCGTTTCGGCATCGAAATGACCAGCGATCACACACTGGAAGAAGTGGGCAAGCAATTTGACGTAACGCGTGAGCGCATCCGCCAGATTGAAGCCAAGGCACTGCGCAAGCTCAAACATCCCTCGCGCTCCGACAAGCTGCGCAGCTTCACGGACAATCTGTAAGGTCTGTCCACTCCAGTCGCCCGCAAAGCGCGCCAGCACCGAGAAAATGACGCTGGCGCTTTAGGGCCTGTTCACCCTATTTTTACGAGTGCGAACGCGATGAAAAATGCGCCAATCAAGGCGCGTGACAACGGCAAGGCCGCGGCCTTGCCTAGGAGCGCAACGCCGAGTGGCACTTTTTTCAACCCGTTCCCTGCGGGTTGTGGCCAAAAAAACCATGCGCGGCATTGCAAAGCCTTGCCGGGGGCCAACCCCGGCGGCGTTTTGCGCTTTGCGCATGGCTTTTTTGACTCACAACGCATCTCGCAAAAATAGGGTGAACAGGCCCTAATCCAGCAGTGTGGCGTACACCAGATTGCGAAACAGCATGCGGTAGTACTCACGCTGGTTGGGCGCCTGCAACATCAGACAGGCAAACATGTCGGCTGTCGGATCGACGAAAAAAGTGGTGCCGGCCATGCCGCCCCAGAAATAGGTTCCGACCGACCCCGGCACCGACGCTACGCCGAGTTCCCTGCGCACCGCGAAGCCCAGACCGAAACCGTGCCCCGGGGGCAACAGTTCGGTCGATGCGCCACTGTTCACCGGGATATGCCCCAGATGGTCGGCGGTCATGAAATCAACGGTTCTTGAACCCAGCAAGCGCACACCATCGAGTTCGCCTTTGTTCAGCATGAATTGCAAAAAGCGTGCGTAATCGATCGCCGTCGAAGCCAGACCACCGCCACCGGACTCCAAGGCGGTGTCTTCCCGCACATCGATCACCCGCATCTGCACCCCCCCCTCGGGGTCGCGGGCAAACGGCTCGGCGATGCGCGGATAACAGGGCTGCGGCACACAGAACCAGGTTTCCAGCATCCCCAGAGGCTTGAATATCTGCTCCTGCAAATAGCTGCCCAGGGTCTGTCCGCTAAGCACCTCCACCAGGCGGCCCAGCACATCCGTGGCACGACTGTATTCCCACACCGAGCCGGGCTCGAAGATCAGCGGCAGGGCCGCCAGCTGGTGCGAAAACTCGGCATTGCTGCGCTCGCGCGAACCGATTCGGCTCTGTGCATATTGCCGCTGGACGGACGAACTGCCCATGAATTCATAGGTCAACCCTGCCGTGTGGCGCAACAAATCCTGAATCGTCGCCGGCCGTCGCACGGCCTGCAATTGCACCGCCCCATGCACCAGATGGGCCACTTTCTGCGCGCCATACTCCGGCAGGTACTTGGCCACCGGATCGCTTAACAGCAGTTGCCCCTGTTCCATCAGCATCATGACCGCCACCGACACAATCGGCTTGGTCATGGAGTAAATGCGAAAAATGGCGTCCCGCGGCATCGCTGCGGCGCTCGCCGGATCGAGCGCTCCCAGGCCTTCATACAGCACCATTTTCCCGTGCCGGGCAATCAGGGCGACGGCGCCAGGCAGGCGCTGTCTATCGACCTCGGCCCGCAATACATCCAGTAGTCGCTGCATGCGCTGAGGGCACAGTCCCACGCTCTGCGGTGATGCCATCGGCAACGCCAACCCGGATGACCTTGATCGAGAGTTTCTGACGCTCATGAGGATGTTCCATTGATAGAAGTCTGAAGCCCAATTTTCTCCTGGAAATGGAAAGTCAGGACACTTTCAGCACAACCGATCCCGGCCGCTGGCATGGTGCTCAAGAAAACCATGCCGGGTTTCGTCCTGGCGCGCCGTGCGTCCGCTGCAAAGCCGGTCCCACCCTAATATACTGAGTGTCGAATAGCCTGCGGCCCCATGAAACTATCGGCAAAATCCAAGTGCGGACTAGTGCGTTTGTCCCTGTCCCTGTATCTGCTGGCCACCCTGGGTCTGACCAGCCACGCCTCGTCTGAGCTTGGCACCAGCCCATTCTGGGGGCGCGGCAAGATGAAAGAGTTTCTCTACAGCCCTTACCTTGACATCAATGTTCCTCTTCCAGCCGAGTCCGGGGCCAGCGCACCTTCAGCCTCCGACGCCATCGCGCCCCAGGCCGAATGGCCGGCATCGGTCTTGCCGAACGACATCAAATTTTTGACACTGGCGTTCGCGATCGGTGAATGCGGCAGCGAGCGATGGAATGGGCGAGAAGCGCAGACAGTGGCCGATTCGAGCCTCAAAACGGTACAGCGCGCGGGTATCGGCTACGTCATCTCGACCGGCGGAGCGCAAGGCGTTTTCACCTGCGGCAGTGAGCAAGGCATGGAAAAATTCATTGCGCACTACAACTCCGGACAGTTGCTGGGCTTTGATTTCGATATCGAGGCTGGTCAATCCGCATCGGTCATAGCACGCCTGGTGGAACAGGTGCGTACCGCCATGCAACGTCATCCCCACCTGCGCTTCAGTTTCACGCTGGCGACCCTGTCTTCCACGGAGGATGACCAAGCCAGCTTGAACCGGCACGGCGCTTTGGTGATGAAAACAATTGCCAATGCCGGGTTGAATAAATACTTCATCAACCTGATGGTCATGAACTACGGGGAAGCGAAGCCGGACAACTGCGTCGTTGAGGACCATCGCTGCGACATGGCGGCGTCGGCAATTCAAGTGGCGCAGAATTTCAGCCGGGAATACGGCGTTCCGATGGAACGCATCGAACTAACCCCCATGATCGGCGTGAACGACGTGGTGGAGAACGTCTTTACGCTGGACGATGCACGATCACTAAGCCGGTTTGTACGCACCAACGGGCTTGGTGGCCTGCATTATTGGTCGCTCGGTCGCGACCGTCCGTGTGCGCCAAACACCAGTGCCGTGTCGCCGACCTGTAGCAGTCTGCCGGGTCCTGGCCGGTTCGAGTTCAACCAGACATTCGCCATCGATTCGCGCTAAAGCCGGTGTCCAATCCGGTATTAGCAAGAACAGCAAACACCACTACGAGCGCTCGGCTTCCTGCAAAGTCCGCCACATCACCTTGCCGGCCCCACTCTTTGGCAAGGCGTCGACAAATTGCACGAGGCGGGGCACTTTGTAGACTGCCATGTTGGCGCGGCACCATTCGATCAAGTCCTGCTCACTCAGCTCGCCTCGATGCGACGGTCGCAGCACAACCACGGCCTTGACCGATTCACCTCGATAACTGTCCTTGGTGCCGATAACGCAAGCCTCCTGCACCGCCGGATGGCGAAACATCAAGGCCTCGACCTCTGCCGGCCAGACCTTGAAACCGGAGGCATTGATCATGCGCTTGAGCCGGTCGGTCAGAAAAAAGTAGCCATCCTCATCGACCCGGCCGAGATCACCAGAGCGGAAAAACCGTTTCCCTTCGAACTCGATGAAAACCGCCTGCGTGGCCTCTGGCCGCTTCCAGTAGCCCTGAAAAACTTCCGGGCCGTGGATGATGATTTCGCCCTGCTCGCCGGCTGGCACCTCGAGCAGGGTATCGGGGTCTATCACCCGGGCATCGGTACTCATGAAGGGGATACCCAGGCACTGCTGTTTCGGCGCATCGGGCGGATTGCTGTGCGACGGTGCCGCCGTTTCGGTCAAGCCGTAACCCTCCACATAACGCAGGCCGAACTGTTCCTGCAGGCGCTGCGCTATCGCCTGCGGCATGGCGGCGCCGCCACCGCCGATGTAGACCAGGCTGGACAGATCGTAGCGCTCGAAGTTGGGACTGCCCAGCAGATCAATCACCATGGTCGGAATGTTGGTCCAGTGGGTCACCTGCCAACGCGATATCAGGCGCCCGGCAAGCTCGCGGTCCCAGCGCGGCATCATGACCAGCGTGGCGCTGCCCCGAATAGCGGTGTGCATCACGCTCACCATGCCGGTGATATGAAACATGGGTACCACCGTGAGCACCACGTTTTCAGTCGAACCGTTGCCCCACAGGCTGCTGGCGATCGCGTTGTGCATGATGCTGGCATGGGTGTGCATACAGCCTTTGGGCAGGCCCGTGGTGCCGCTGGTATAGGGCAGAATGGCCAGATCCGCTGGCCCCACGGTCAGCAGCGGCGCCGTGGCAGTAACACCTAACGCCGCTTCCCAACTGTGCACCTGGCCGTCCTGCAAAGCGGGCAGCGCGTGACGCGTCAGCAGCCAATCGGCCCAGGTCGCAGGCGGCGCATCGTCGCCCGACACGGTGGCGTCGAACGCATCGGTGAAATGGGTCACCAACAAGTGCATCAGTCTTTGCCCCGGCGCCAGTGCGTCACTGGCGCGTGCCAGTTCTGGCGCCAAATCGGCCGTCGTGATCGCCACTTTGGCGTCCGGATCGACGATGTAGTGTTTGAGTTCCTCCACCCGGTTCATGGGATTGACCGGCACCACCACCGCATTGGCACGCAAAATCGCAAAATGCGCGATCACCAGCTGCGGACAGTTTTGCATATCGAGCAACACGCGGTCGCCCTGTTTGACCCCCAGACCCTGTAGCCAGGCGGCAAGTCGCTCGGCTTTTTCCAGCAACTCGGCATAGCGGATGACGCTCCCAAAAAAAACCAGCGCCACCTTCCGCGGGTAACGGCGAGCACTGGTCTCCAGGTTGTCCCACAAAGAGGTGGCCGGCACGGTAATGGAATGCGGTAGCCGCGCCGGCCAGAAACGGTGGTGTGCCCGAACGTCCCTTTTGACCCCGGGAGCCGCAGAACTGGAAGTTTGGTCCATATATAACGATGCTTTCCTGATCTAAGCTGAGAAATTTCGAAGAATTTACCTGCCCAGAGGATAAGTGACCTTGCCCGCTCCTGGTGCACCCAATGTCACCGCCGGGACCGGTTTGGAAGAGCCAGGGTAGCCTGGACAGGCGCCGACAGACTGGCTCAGGGGATGCCGTTGCCACAGCTTTGGCACACATCCTGCTTGAGGTCTGGGCGCATAATATTCAAAGGCGGATTAGCTCATGAAGTTTTTGCCTGCTCTGCGAGAGTAAACCCCGATGCCTGCGCCATCTTGGTGCTGCTAAAGTTCAGCCCTCGGGATGACCCCGAAGGTGGCCGTGTCCGTCGACTTTTTGATCCAACTTTTTTACTGGAGTAACGTAAATGCATTCGAATAAATTGAAAACCATGGTCGCCATGGTGGCTGCCATCGGCGCCGTCATGGCCACGCCGGCCCATGCTGGCAAGACCCTGGACGGCATCAAGACCCGTGGTCAACTGGTTTGTGGCGTCAACACCGGTCTGGCTGGCTTTGCCGCCACCAACTCTGCCAGCAAGTGGTCGGGACTGGATGTGGACGTCTGCCGTGCGCTGGCTGCCACCGTGCTGAGCGATCCCGAGAAAGTCAAGTACGTACCCCTTAACGCCCAGCAACGCTTCACCGCCCTGCAATCCGGCGAAGTAGACGTCCTGCCCCGCAACACCACGTTCACGCTGACCCGCGATGCCTCTCTGGGTCTGAACATCACGGTTCCCAACTATTACGACGGCCAGGGTTTCATGGTGCCGGTCAAGAGCAAGATCAAAAGCGCCAAGCAACTGAAGGGGCAAACGGTTTGTGTGCAATCCGGCACCACCACCGAAAAGAACCTGACCGACTACTCGAAAGCCAATAATCTGGGTATCAAACCGGTGGTGTTTGAAAAACTTGAAGCCGCCGAGAACGCTTACTTTACCGGTCGTTGCATCGCGTATACCACCGACGCGTCAGGCCTGGCTTCGACCCGCAACGACAAAGCGAAGGATCCCAAAGAGCACGTGATTCTGGCCGACCTGATTTCCAAAGAACCTTTGGGCCCGATGGTCCGGCGCGGCGATGACGAGTGGTTTGCCATCGTCAAATGGGTGATGTACGGCTTGCTGGAGGCGGAGGAGTACGGCGTAACCCAAGCCAATGTCGACCAGATGAAATCCAGCACCGACCCGGTGGTGCAGCGACTGCTGGGCGGCGGCAATGAAGACACCGGCAAACTGCTGGGTCTGGACAAGGAGTGGCTGGCCCGCGCCATCAAGGCAGTCGGCAACTACGGAGAAAGTTTCGAACGCAATGTAGGCCCCAAGTCACCCCTGGGACTGCCGCGCGGCCTGAACAATCTGTGGAACAAGGGAGGCCTGATGTACGCCTACCCGGTCCGCTGATCCAGAGACAGCTTTCGAGTTAAGCTCATTAGCATTGCCGGTACATCGCGTTTGTACCGGCATCTTTTTTTGTATTTTGACGGTCCCTCATGCTTGACAATGCCCTTTCTTGCGAGCGCTAACCCATGACTCCCAAGCCCCCCCCAAAAAAGAAGAACTGGTCCTGGCGCAGTCAGGCCTTCAGAGGTCTGATCTATCAGTTGGTTGCCATCGGACTGATTGTCGCGGTCGTCTGGTTTCTCGCGCACAACACGCAGCAGAACATGAAAATCCGCGGCATTCAGAGCGGATTTGATTTCCTGAGCAGCCCGGCCGGCTTCGATATCGGTGAAAGCCTGTACCCCTTTGACTCCGCGCAACCTTACTGGCAAGCCTTTCTGGTGGGTCTGTCGAACACCTTGCGGGTAGCGATTCTCGGCATCATTCTGACCACCATTTTGGGCACGCTTCTGGGCGTCGGCCGCTTTTCCCGCAACGCGCTGGTGCGTGGTTTGAGTTACGCCTATGTGGAGCTTTTCCGCAATGTCCCGGTTCTCCTGCAATTGCTCATGTGGTACCTGGTTTTTACCGAAGTGCTGCCGGCCACCAGTGACGCCTGGTCAATTGGCCCGTTTTTCCTCAGCAAAGGGGGGCTGAGTTTCCCGATTCCAGTCTGGGCCGCGGGCCACCTATGGTCGGTCGCGGGCTTGGTTGCCGGATTGGTGATCGCCTATGCCTATCGGCGTTGGGCGATAAAGCAATTCGAAGCCACCGGTCGAATCAGGAGCTTATTCTGGACTCCCATCGCTATCTGCCTGCTGGGCGGACTGCTCGGATGGCTGGCTGGTGGTGCGCCCAGCGCTTTTGATTCACCCATCAAGGGCGAATTCGCGATTGAAAAGGGCGGCTCCTTGACGCCGGAGTTTCTCTCGGTTCTTTTGGGCTTGACGATTTACACGGCATCCTTTGTCGCAGAGGTGGTGCGCTCCGGCATTCAATCGGTCGCCCGCGGCCAAAGCGAAGCAGCTGCGGCGCTCGGCTTGAGCCCCGGTCAGTCGATGCGGCTGGTGACACTACCGCAAGCCTTGCGGGTGATCATTCCTCCCATGACCAACCAGTTTTTAAACCTCACCAAGAACTCTTCATTGGCAGTGGCAATAGGCTACCCGGACGTGGTGTCGATTGCCAATACCGCCTTGAACCAGACCGGTCGCGCGGTCGAATGCATTGGCATTGTCATGCTGGTGTACCTGACGACCTCCTTGACCACCTCATTGCTGATGAACTGGTACAACAGCCGAGCTGCGATCAAAGAACGCTGACCCCATTCAATACCTGACACCATGACTGCACAAACCTTTGAAAGCATTGCGCCACGACCGGCACCGGTTCGATCCGAAGGCTTGGTCGCCTGGTTGCGCATCAATCTTTTTGGTGATTGGATGACCATCTTGATGACCCTCGTGGTTGGCGGGGTTCTCCTGTATCTGATTCCTCAATTCCTGAGCTGGGCCCTGCTGCGGGCGTCCTGGGTACCGAACTTCAATGCCTGCCGGGTGGAGGGAGTCGGCGCCTGTTGGGGTGTTATCGCCGAAAAATACCGTCTCATCCTGTTCGGACGCTATCCTTTCGAAGAGCAATGGCGACCGCTGGTGGCAACCCTGTTGATGCTTGGCCTGCTGATCGCCAGTTGCACCCGGGCCTTCTGGCGCGCCTGGCTGGCGCTCCTCTGGGCTGTTGCGCTGACGGTGTTTTTCACCTTGATGCTGGGCGGCGCCCTGGGTTTGAGCAAGGTCGAGACTGATCGCTGGGGCGGCCTGCCACTGACCATCCTGCTGGCGTCCCTGTCGATGGCATTGGCTTTTCCCATTGCCCTGGTCGTGGCCCTTGGCAGGCGCTCCAACCTGCCCGCGATCCGGGCTTTCTGCACCATTTATGTCGAGTTGATCCGTGGCGTGCCACTGATTTCGGTGCTGTTCATGGCCTCCTTCATGTTCCCGCTGTTCATGCCGCAAGGTTTCACCATCGACGTGCTGATTCGCGTCCTGGTTGGCATCACGCTATTTTCCGCCGCCTACATGGCTGAAGTGATTCGCGGTGGCCTTCAGGCCATTCCGAAGGGTCAAATCGAAGCCGCGGCGACACTGGGTCTGTCGTATTGGCAAACGCAGCGAAAAATTGTCCTGCCGCAGGCGCTGGCCATGGTGGTGCCCAGCATCATGAACAACTTCATTTCAACTTTCAAGGACACTTCGCTGGTGACCATTGTGAGCCTGTACGAACTCACCGGTGCCTTGTCGATGGCCTTGAATTCAGATTCAAAATGGCGACCCTTCATGTTCGAAGGCTACATCTTCATTGCCTTGATCTATTTCATTTTTTGTTTTTCCATGTCCCGCTACAGCATCTGGGTGGAAAAACAAGTCAACAAAAGCAAGCTGCGCTGAACCGCGCCGCCGTCGACTTCGCAAAAATCAATCTTCATCCAATCATCATGTCAGAACCCATTATTAAATTTGAAAAACTGAACAAGTGGTACGGCAATAACTTTCACGTGTTGCGGGACATCGACCTTAGCGTCACGCCCGGTGAGAGGATCGTCATTTGTGGCCCGTCCGGTTCTGGAAAATCGACCCTGATCCGTTGCATCAACCGGCTTGAGGAACACCAGGAAGGACGCCTCTTCGTGGACGGTGTCGAGGTGACGGACGACGTCAAGGCGATCGACGACATTCGCAAAAAAGTGGGCATGGTGTTCCAGCAGTTCAATCTATTCCCGCACCTGACGGTGCTGGAGAATCTGACGCTGTCGCCGATGTGGGTCGGCAAGATGCCGAAAAAGGAAGCCGAAGAAAAAGCCATGCTCCAGCTCCAACGCGTGCGCATTGCGGAGCAGGCGAGCAAATACCCGCTGCAACTCTCGGGCGGCCAGCAGCAGCGGGTGGCGATTGCGCGGGCGCTTTGCCTGACCCCCAAAATCATGCTGTTTGACGAGCCTACTTCGGCCCTTGACCCGGAGATGATCAAGGAAGTGCTGGACGTGATGGTGGAGATGGCCAGCCAGGGCATCACCATGCTGTGCGTCACGCACGAGATGGGCTTCGCCAAGGCGGTGGCCGATCGGGTGATCTTCATGGACCAGGGCCAGATCGTCGAACAGAACAACCCGCACGACTTCTTCAACAACCCGCAGAACGAGCGCAGCAAAGACTTTCTGTCGAAAATCCTGGGGCACTGAAACCTCGCGGTAATTTGAGCGTTCCGAAATTCACGACACCGTTCTGGCCAAGCCTGCCTGATGCCGATTCCCCTCGCAAGTCGAGAACTGAGGCTCAAGCGTCTGTGGCCCGAGGGCGCTGGGGTGAGTGGCTCCGCGAATGTCACCCGGCCTGCGGCCTCCTTCTTTATTTGGCAAAACCCCAAGTCCACGCTACGCCACTCACCCCAGTGCCCTCGGTAGCGGCATCGGTGGTTTGCGCCGCTCGCACACCAACCCTGCTGGAAGATCAGGCTGGCGGGGCGCTCAGCGCAGCGGCATGAATACGAAGGGACTTCCCGCTTCCTGGTAACGGCATCAAGTGCCAAGATTGGTTTTTTGGAAGTCAATCTACAACCTTTGGAAGGAGAAGTCCCATGCAAGAGATTACACGAGTTGGCGTTGATCTGGCAAAGCGCGTCATCCAGGTCCTGGCGGTCAATGCCTCAGGATTGCGGGTCACGGGACGCGCATTGACGCGCGAGAAATTCCTGCCCTGGTGCGCGCAGTTGCCCCCAGGTTGCCTGGTCGCCATGGAGGCCAGCTCCAGCGCCCACCACTGGGCCCGCAAGCTGATCGCCATGGGCCTGGATGCACGCATCATCGCCGCCCACCTGGTCACGCCCTACCGCATGCAAGGCAAAGGCGGCAAGAACGACGCCAACGATGCGGCCGCCATCTGCGAGGCGGCCAGCCGACCCCAGATGCACTTCGTACCGGTCAAGAGCGTGGAGCAGCAAAGCATGCTGTGCATCCACCGCCTGCGCGAGGGTTTCAAGGCCGAACGTGTGGCCTGCATCAACCGCATTCGCGGCCTGTTGGCCGAGTTCGGGCTGGTGTTCCCGCAAAAGCCTGAACTGCTGCGCCAGGCCCTGCCCGAGACAATCGAGGATGCCAGCAACGAGTTGGGGGGCCTGGCACGCCTGGCCCTGCAACGCGCCTTGGTGCAGTGGCAGGAGCTCGATGAGCACCTGCACTGGTGCGACCAGCGAATCGCAGCACACCTCAAAACCAACGAACAGGTGCGCCAGGCCCAGCAACTCATGGGTGTGGGGCCGGTCACCGCCTCTGCGGTGGTGGCCACGGTGGGCGACTTCCACCAGTTCAAGGACGGTGCGCAGTTCGGTGCCTGGCTGGGTCTGACGCCACGGCAACACTCCACCGGGGGCAAGAACAATCTGGGCAGAATCACCAAGCACGGGGATATGTACCTGCGCACGCTCTTGATCCAGGGGGCCAAGTCGATCGTGCTGACGGCGCAGAAACGCAATGACCCGATCTCCAGGTGGGTGCTCCAGATCAGACAGAGGTCGGGCTGGCAGAAGGCTGTGGTGGCCTTGGCCAACAAGAACGCTCGCATCCTGTGGGCCGTGTTTGTACGCGGTAAAGCCTTTGATGCAAACCACGTCAGCGTGAAGCCGCCAGCGGCGATGCCTCAGAGCGGTGCAGTACCGGCGTGACAGCGTCATAAGCCAGTAAGAAAAGTTTGTTGTTGATTTCCTGCCAGACGTGAATTCGAAGATGCAGTAAACAGGTCAGACCGGCAGCGGGCAAGCTCGACTCCGCCTTCGTGGCACTGATTGCGGTGAATACCACGGGAAATGAATGGAGCCCCGCTGAGCGGTTCGTATCTGGGTCCGCACGGCAATATGCCAGTGCAATAAGGCCGTCTGTAGATGTTGCAGTCTGTTCCGAGTTTTACCGCCGCTTCAAAGCACGCGAATGCAGGAATACCGTTTATCAAGAAAGAAAACCAAAACCAAAAGCCGCTACTTGACTATGTGGGAAGTCCCTGTAAAAGGAGGAGACCGAAGGTCGGGGGACAGCCGCGGAGCTGAGTGCCCCACCAACCTGATCCACCCGGTAGGTTGAACCGGGTTTGGCATGTCATCATTTCCGAAAAGATCCATAAACAGCGGTCGTGCTGCCGAAACGTTACGGCCCAGGCACGACGGGTTAACATTTGACCCATGAACAGTTCACAAGACCCACCCGGCTCGATCACTGATGTCGCCGGCATCGAAGTCGGCCACTGCACCGATTCGCGTCGCCCGACCGGCTGTACCGTGATCCTCGCGCGTGACGGCGCGGTGGGCGGCGTGGACGTGCGCGGCGCCGCGCCCGGTACCCGCGAGACCGAGTTGTTGCACCCCTCCAACCTGGTCGACCGGGTTCACGCCATCATGCTGGCCGGTGGCAGCGCCTGGGGTTTGGACGCGGCCGGTGGCGCGATGCGCTGGCTGGAAGAAAACAACATCGGATTGAATGTGGGTTTCGGTCTAGTGCCTATCGTACCGGCCGCAGTGTTGTTTGATCTACCGGTGGGTGATGCCAGAATCCGGCCTGACGCGGGTGCCGGCTATCAGGCTTGCGCTGGCGCCAGCAACAAGCCACCGGCCGAAGGCAATGTTGGCGCCGGTACCGGCGCGCTGGTCGGCAAAGTCTTCGGGCTGCGCCGCGCCATGCGCGGCGGCATCGGCAGCGCCGCCATCACAGTGGACGGCATCACGGTTGGCGCCATCATCGCCTGCAACGCCATGGGTGATGTCGTCGACCCCGGCACTGGCCAGGTGCTTGCCGGTGCCCGCACGCCCGATGGTGCCGCGTTGATCAACAGTCGCAACGCCATCCTGAACGGAGAGACGCCAAAACCGGTGCTGGCCGGCACCAATACCACCATCGGCGTGATCGCCACCGATGCGATCCTGACGAAAGCTCAGGCGCACCGTCTGGCCCTGGTAGCACATGACGGACTGGCGCGCAGCATCAATCCGGTACACACGCAGTCCGATGGCGACACCTTGTTTGCACTGGGTACCGGCAAGGCCGGCAGATCTGCCGGCATGCTGCTGCTCAGTATGCTGGCGGCAGAGGTCACTGCGCGCGCCGTGGTGCGTGCCGTGATGGCCGCCAAGGGCCTTAGCTGCGGCGCCCAACACTGGCCCGCCGCAACCGATCTGACACAAAAGCCTACTTCAGTGCCTTGAAACGCATGCGCTTGGGCTTGGCTCCTTCTTCGCCCAGACGCCTCTTCTTGTCGGCCTCGTATTCCTGATAATTGCCGTCAAAGAAGGTCCACTGGCTGTCGCCTTCGCAGGCCAGAATATGGGTCGCAATACGGTCCAGGAACCAGCGGTCATGGCTGATCACCATGAGGGATCCGGCGAACTCCAGCAAGGCTTCTTCCAGCGCCCGCAGGGTTTCCACATCGAGGTCGTTGGAGGGTTCGTCCAGCATCAGGACGTTGCCACCGGCAATCAGGGTTTTCGCCAAGTGCAGGCGTCCGCGCTCGCCGCCGGACAAGGTGCCGACGCGTTTTTGCTGGTCGGCGCCGTTGAAGTTGAAGCGTCCGCAATAAGCGCGGCTGGCCATCTGGAACTTGCCTACGTTCAGAATGTCGAGGCCACCGGAAACATCTTCCCAAACCGTTTTTTCATTCGACAGATCATCCCGGTTCTGGTCGACAAACGCCATCTTGACGGTGGCGCCGATCTTGACCTCGCCGCTGTCGGGTTTTTCCTTGCCCGCAATCATGCGAAACAGCGTTGACTTACCGGCGCCGTTGGGACCGATGATGCCCACGATGGCGCCGGCCGGCACCTTGAAACTCAGGTTATCGATCAGCAAGCGGTCGCCAAAAGACTTGCTGACGTTGACGAACTCGATCACTTCGTTGCCCAGGCGCTCGGCCACCGGGATGAAGATTTCGTTGGTCTCGTTGCGCTTCTGGTACTCGAAATCCGACAACTCCTCGAAACGGGCCAGACGCGCCTTGCTCTTGGCCTGGCGTGCCTTCGGATTCTGACGCGACCATTCAAGTTCTTTCTTGAGCGCCTTGGCACGCGATTCCTCGCCTTTTTGCTCCTGCGCCAGCCGCTCCTGCTTTTGCTCCAGCCAGGAACTGTAGTTGCCCTTGTAAGGCATGCCGTTGCCGCGATCAAGTTCCAGAATCCACTCGGCGGCATTGTCCAGAAAGTAGCGATCATGGGTAATCGCCACCACCGTGCCGGGATAGCGCGACAGGAATTGCTCCAGCCAGTCCACCGATTCGGCATCCAGGTGATTGGTCGGCTCGTCCAGCAGCAGCATGTCGGGTTTCGACAGCAGCAGGCGGCACAAGGCTACGCGGCGCTTTTCACCACCCGACAATACGCCCACTTTGGCGTCCCATGGCGGCAGACGCAAGGCATCGGCGGCGATCTCAAGTTGGTGCTCGGAGTCGGTGCCGGCGCTGCCGATGATGGCCTCCATCTTGGCCTGCTCTTCCGCCAGCGCATCGAAATCGGCGTCTTCCTCGCCGTAAGCCGCGTAGATTTCCTCCAGCCGGGCTTTCGCCTTGAGCACGTCACCCATGCCCGCTTCCACGCATTCGCGCACGGTTTGCGAGGGATCCAGTTGCGGCTCCTGCGGCAGATAACCGATATTCAGGCCCGCCATCGGGATCGCTTCGCCTTCGAACTCCTTGTCGACCCCGGCCATGATTTTGAGCAGGGTGGACTTGCCGGAACCATTGGTCCCCAGCACACCGATTTTGGCGCCGGGGAAAAAGCTAAGGGAGATGTCTTTGAGAATGAAGCGCTTCGGCGGAACAATCTTGCCGAGGTGGTTCATGGAAAATACGTATTGGGCCATGGATCTTGCGAGGTTTTGCGGGATGTAAACCCAGCATTATCGACGCATCGCCCACTTTCACCCGGCCATCCCCCAGAAGCCGGACTCGCGCTGGTCCTGAACCTGATCGCTTTGCCACACCGCCGGTGCCGCGAACCCTGGCACATTGTCAACCTCATGATCGCCCGAGACCAAGCGGATCGAGCCCTGGAGACGCAGGCGTTCCATGGTCCGACGCGACATGGAATGAGCCAGCCCGCTTCGCGAAACAAACATGAACAAGGTGCGCTGTGGACTGACCCAGTTCAGTTGGGCACGCAGCCAGACCCGGTTCACGAACATGTCAACCCAGGCCCCGGTGGCGAGCTCGGCCACCGACCAAGGAAGCTGGGGCAGCCCGTCGACTGGTCTGGAATTCGGTGCCAGAGCCCGTGTGGCCTGAGCCTTGTCAGCCGGAGACGGGAATCCCTCCAGAGCTATCCCCTCGATGGCCGGGGTCTGGCCAATTTCAGCGGAGCCTGGCAGCCTCTGCTGGCCGACGCGCGAGCGCCGACCTTCCAGTACTTTTTCATGCACATCGACCAGGGCATCGAAAAGGACCGCTATGCGCTCCCGCGGATACTCAATCAACTGGAGACCCTGGCGCAGCTTGCACAGCAAATCGGGAACCAGCCGAACCAGGCGCGACCGGTCGTGTCGCGCCAAGCGCAATTGAACACTCCAGATCAAGTCGTCAACCAGGGCCAGATAGCCACCCGGGTCGGCACCGCCATCAAGACAATCCAACTGGGCTTGCGCCGCCACCTGGGCCCAAGGCCCACGCAGGAAACTGTCCAGCCATGGCGGAATCTTCTTGTTCTGCTGACGTTGCGCAAAATCCTCGGCAAATCGCTGCGTCAACTGTTTGCCCTGTTCGGTCTGAAAATGGACCGACCTGACTTCCTCGAATCGCTGGAACTGCATCGCATCTTCGCGTCGCCAGTCATCCTCAAGTTGGCGCAATACCTGTGCGAAAGCGTCGCCTCCGCCAGTGCTGCTCAAGAAGTCAATCGCAATTTCAATGGACGCCAAAAATCGAAAGCCGGCGGCGTCGTTTTCGCAGGCATGGTCCAGGCTGCGCTGTGCCAGCCGGTCCAGAAACTGGCGCGCCGGGTGCTGACGCTGGCTGAAAAACCGGGGATCAGACCTCGCGAGTGCCAGCAAGGCAGGTTCCAGCCGGTTGATCAACTCACGCACTCTTTCCAGCAGTCGCTCGTCTCGCACCAGCTCATCGAGCATCAGGCGCACCACCTCCTCACCCAGTTGCTTGCCCAGTTGCCTGCTCCTGACCGGTTCATCCGAAACATCTTGACTGGCTGGCGCCGCCACAGGGGCCGACAGACTTTCCCGTTGCGCCAGGCGTCGCATCATGGGTTCGACCAGTTTCATCTCCTCCAGCGCGACAAAGGCAGCCGGCACGGTATGCAAAAAATCCTGCATCTCCAAACCACCCGCGGTAGCGTCAGGACCACCCGCCAGCAATTTTCGAAGCTTGTCGAACGTCACCAGCGTACGGGCAACCGAACCTTTCATGGCAGCTTCCGAGGCCCAGGCGCCACTGCCCAGGTTTGTTCCCACCGGCGCAGCGGGTTCAACGCCCTGCGAGCGCAACCAATCGCAGATCTCACGGTAGAGCTGGCGCAGACCGACTCCCAGCAAGCCCGCGGCAGGCATCAGCAAGGCGACCCGGATTGGCTCGCTTGGCACATGCTGCTGCAGGCTGGCCTGCAGGGCGCGGACAAAGACGTCGGCTCTGAGCGGGTTCAGCAAGGGCTGAACCGTCATCCAGCCGAGCAAGCTGCTGATCAGCGCGTCCAGCGAAGGCAGCACGTCATCGACACAGCGGGAGACTTCCTGCCGGGCCAGCGCAAATTCAATGCTGGCATCAATCTGCCGGGTATCGAGCAGTTTGAATTCCTCGAAACCAGACATCGTCTGCAGCGCCAGATCCTGCGACCCCCGGTGGTAAACGCCGAGCTCCAGGTGCGCCACAAACGTCTGCTTGACCGCCGAGGCCTGACTGCACAACGCCCCGGCTGCCGCCTTGCTGACGGGGAAAGGATTCCCAAAAGAGCTCTTTCCCCCGCCCAGGGTGGTCGAATGGAGCAAGCCTTCCAGCACGTCCTGCATCAGGACGTCGGCCTGCGGCATGACGACCTCAATGCAGTCAAGCAGGCTTGGACGAACGCTCGTCTGATCGTCCGCCACACCGATGCGTGGAAGCAGGAATTTCTTCATCAAGCGCGTTCCCTCAAATTGCGAATTCAATGCATCCCCGGGGTCATTCTCCCGGATCAAGGCCGTCGTGAACAGCGCTCTAACACATTGTTTCAACCGATACAGGTCAAGCGCGGCCGAGCCGCGCCTGCGGCCCCGGCGGGCAGGTTCTAAAACTCCAGGCTATAGGCGTAATTGCCGACCTTGAGCTCCTGCCTGAAGATCAGTGCCGTGCGATAAGCATCAATGCGCTTGAGTTCCGGTAGCGGCGCATCCGAACTGACGGCGCTGACCGATTTGGGTGCCATGTCAAGCGCCGGATGGGTGACGAAAAATGTCAAGCCTTTGACTTTGCCCGGCGCTCGAACGTCAAAGGCAAATTGGGTGGAGGAAGTTTTGACCGCTTTGTAGGCGACCCGTTCGCGGGCCCGCCACCAGTTGGCAATTTCCTCACCCGAAGCGGTCCAGACGTCATCGTGGTGCTGCTGCAACTTCCTGATGTAAGGCGGTGTGATTCTTGTCATCAGCTCGCCGGGCTCGTAGTTTTGTGAATGGACTGACAAAACGCCCAAGGCGCCGGCCTCCAGCAGATAGTCAAAGTCGAGCATGATCAACTCGGTAGCCTTGCCGGCGCCGATTCTCAGGCCCAGGTAATTCAGATCGTCCATCTGGGTGCGCGGCAACCGCACGATCGCATCTTCGGGCTTGAGCCCGGGCTCGGAGTCGGAGAAATACGGTATCCGGCCTTCAGAGGCGGACGGTCCCGTGACATTGTGACGGACACCCAATTGACGCAGCAGTTTTTCGGTATTTGAGTCCCAGGATTCAGTAGGCGCCCGAAATCCGGTCACTTTGGGCAATGCGCGAGAACCAACGATGTCCTGCATCTCGGTCACCATGGCGCTCAGGCGTTTCTCCTGCACCTCGGGGGTCTTCCCCTTGAAGCCAACGTGAACTTCACCGTGGTAGCCAATCTCGTGTTTCTCAGACAACTTCTGAACCGTATCCCGGTACTGTCTGGCAATGCTGGTCAGGGAGTAGAACGTACCGCGAAAGTTGGCCGCATCGAGATCGCGCTTGAAGTCCATCGCATTCAAATACTTTTCCTCAGTGTCCATCTCCAGCAGTTGGGCCGCCAGACTGCCGTTCGGCCAGGCAGCTTTGTAGATACTGGGTTCGTGCTTCAGCCAGGTCATCACCGAATCGACCAGATTGGGCATTTCCAGGCGCTCGTCGTATTCCCAACTGGACTCCGAAAAACCAAAATAAACGCGACGCGACGCGCCTTTTTCTAGAAATGCAATCGCGCCGTTGCTGTTTTTGGGCGCCGGGTAGCGCTCCCAACTGAAGTAGCGGGCGGCCAGGTAGGGTGATTCGACGCGTAGGGGAGTTTCGGCCACCTCACCCAAAAAAATGCGTTCCCCCGCTGGAATAGTCCAGCTCAAGGGGCCATCCCCAAAGGGATTGAGAAAGCGTGTGCTATTTTCCTTGCTATCTTCCAGCATCGCCTTGCTGTTGACCTTCATCCGCAGCAGGTCTTCAATGAAACCATAGCCGGCCCATTGCCCACGACCATCCCGCACGCCGGTGCCCCAGGTCACCAGCAGGCTGCCGCCGGCATCGGCAAACGCCTGTATCGCCTTGCGCTCGGGCTCATCGAGCAGCGCTGCCGAGCCCAGCACCAAGACGCCGGGCTTCAGGCCGGCAATCAAGTTGGCGCGTGAAACCTCACGAAACGCCTTTCCGTAGGGTCGAAAATATTCACGCCAACGCTGTTTCAAGCCGTCGTAACTGGTTCCGTTGGCACTGAAAAAAGCCGCCGTGATGGGGCTGGAATACAAATACACCTGTTCCAGGGGCGGCGGAGCCGCGGCAGCCAGCGCCTGGATTGAACTCGCCAGGCCCAGCAGACAAGCAAACACAGCGCCCCGCACCAGGTGCAGACATTTTTTCACGGCCAAAAAGTCAAAGAGATTCATTGCGGTTCCTGGTACCCAGAAAAAGTCGGTTTCCAGTCGGGATCGAGCAAACCAGCCGGCGCCTTCGGTTCTGGCGCCGTATCTTCGGCCCGGGGTTTGAAGTCCTGGTAACTCTCGATCCAGTTGAAGTCGGCCTTCGGATTCAGAAGACCGACCGGAGCCACAAACACGGCCGCGCGCCGCTTGTCGGTCCTGAACGTCAAACGAATCGTGTCATGCACAAAGCGGGCGGCGGAATCGTAGGCCGAGTACCAGCCGTCTTTCGCTCCCCCACCCAGGTGAGACAACAAGACCCAGCTTGAAGCGCCGGCCAGCAGCAGCGAAACCAGCGCAACAGCCAACCAAACCCTGGGCGAAAAAAAATGAACCAGTCGGTAGAACCCGGAGTCATGTCGCATGAACAATTCAATCCCTGGCGGCACTGCCTGATCGCGCTATCGAAAAAAGGAAGTCAAAACAGGCGTTCATGGACCACAATTATGAGGCCAGCGCCCCCCAATCCAGCGCCCGCCAAACTGGCAAATTGAAACGGCAACGCCAGATTTTCGATACCGTGCGACAATACACCCCGTTGTGGCGCTTCAGTTGCCCACAATGCCAGCACCTTGCTGGGAACGAAGCCTCGCGCAAACGTTCCACCTTTGTACCCCATCTGCCTTTGACTGACCCGGCGTTTCAAACGCCGAGACGGGCCGATGCCATAGCGCCCAGGATAGGCGCCACTTAAATGAAATTTGAAGAATTAAAACTGGCTCCGGCCATTGTCAAGGCCGTGCTTGAGCAGGGCTACGAGACTCCCACCGCCATTCAGGCGCAGGCCATTCCGGTCGTGCTCGATGGCCACGATCTGCTCGGCGGGGCCCAGACCGGCACCGGCAAAACGGCAGCCTTTGTGCTGCCCATGCTGCACCAACTCAGCCAGGGCGAAGCTCCCCGAAACAAATTTGGCGGTATCGGCATTCGTGGCCTGGTACTGACCCCCACCCGAGAATTGGCGGCCCAGGTGGAAGAGTCGGTACAGACCTACGGCAAATATGTGGAGCTTTCCTCCACCGTCATTTTTGGCGGTGTCGGCATGAACCCGCAGATCAGCCGCGTCAAAAAAGGTGTGGACATTCTGGTCGCCACACCGGGTCGCCTGCTGGACCTGATGCAACAGGGCGTGCTGGATCTGAGCCAGGTCCAGATCCTGGTGCTGGACGAAGCCGACCGCATGCTGGACATGGGCTTCATCCATGACGTGAAGAAAGTTCTGGCGGCGGTGCCCAAGGACAAGCAAAGCCTGTTGTTCTCGGCCACCTTCAGCGACGAAATTCGCGATCTGGCGGCGACCCTTCTGAAAAACCCGCAAAGCATACAGGTCACGCCGCGCAACACCACCGTGCAGCGCATCACGCAACTCATCCATCCGGTCGGCCGCGGCAAGAAGAAAGCACTGCTGGCGCACATCATCCAGCAGCACAACTGGAGCCAGGTGCTGGTCTTCACCCGTACCAAATTCGGCGCCAACAACGTCGCCGAATTCCTGAGCAAGAACGGCATTCAGGCGATGGCACTGCATGGCAATAAAAGCCAGGTTGCCCGCACCCAGGCGCTGGCCGGTTTCAAGAGTGGCGACATTCGCGCCCTGGTGGCCACCGACATCGCCGCCCGCGGCATCGATATCGATGACTTGCCGCATGTAGTGAACTACGACATCCCCAACGTCTGCGAAGACTATGTGCACCGCATCGGCCGCACCGGTCGCGCCGGCGCCGACGGCGCTGCCGTGAATCTGGTGTGCCTGGACGAAGAAGGCTTCATGCAAGCCATTGAACGCTACACCAAACAGGATATTGCAGTCCAGATCATCGAAGGCTTCATGCCCGAGCCGGGCGAAAAAGCCGAGCCCATCGCCATGGGTCGCCAGACCATCTGGGGCGGTGCCGGCAAAGCGCCCAGTCGCGACGTCATGCAGGCCGCAGCCAAGGCGGCGCGCACCGAAATGATGCAACGGGTGCGCGACAGCAAGAGCACGCAGGGCGAGCGTGGCGGCCATGCCGGCGGCGCACGTGCCGGTAACACTGGGGCTGCGCGCGGTGCCGGTCAACGCAGCCGCGGCCCGGTCGGCGATCAGATGCCGCGCGGACAGGGCCAGCGTCCGGCGCAAGGTCGCGGCGGCTATGCCGGTGGCAATGGCGCCAGCAACCCGGCGCCGTCCAGGCCGGCCCAGGGTCAGCCCGACCCGATGCGCACCAGTGTCGATATGATGGCCGAACGCGGTGCCCGCCGGGGTGGCGGCGGCTACGCTGGCGGCAACCGTAATGGAGGTTCCTATGGTGGATCAAGTGGCCGTTCCGGCGGCGGGGCGAGTGGCTTTGGTGGCGGGGGCAACGGGTCTCGTGGGCCGGGAAATTCTCGCGGCTCTTTTAACCGATAAGCGCTATACGGCGGTTCACTGCGTGGGCCGCCGACCCCTGGCGATCAGCCATCCCAAGCTGATCGGTCATGTACTGGATTTCCAAAATCTGTCCGGCCTGCCCGGCATCGATCACGTTGACGATGTCTTCATTGCACTGGGCAGCACAATCAAGGTAGCGGGCAGCCAGGCGGCTTTTCGCGCCGTCGATTTTGCGGCGGTGGTGGCGCTGGCCCGGGCCGGCAAGGCCGCCGGCGCTACCAAATTGGGCGTCGTCAGCGCCATGGGCGCAAACGCTGCCTCAGCGGTTTTTTACAACCGCGTCAAAGGCGAGATGGAACAGGCGCTGGCGCAACTGGGCTACCGGGCGCTGGTCATTGCGCGGCCCTCGATGCTGGCCGGTGACCGCGACGCGCTGGATCAAGCGCCACGCCCGGCGGAAAAACTGGGGCAACTTGCCATGGCCTGGTTGAAACCCTTGATTCCTGCCAACTACCGGACCATTGCGGCGACCCGGGTAGCGCAAGCGCTGCTCAGCGCGGTACACAGCACCGAGCAGGGAACACGCGTCTTGCTGTCGGGTGAAATGCAGTTAGTCTGCTGAACCGTCAAATTGCCTGGGCGCCGCATTCTTATGGTGGCGTTGCCGGCTGCAAGGCAGGCCGTAACAACCAGGCCGGCCGGGCGCCGGCGCCGACCGCCAGACCAACCGACCAGAACACCACCGACACCCCCACCACGGCCCCGGCGGTGCCGAACAGCAGGGGCATCAGGACGCTGGAGGCATTGATGGCCATCAGCCGCAGACCGAGCGCCTCGCCCTGCCGCGCCGGTGGCGTAATCTGGTGCAGCGTGCTCATGATCATGGGCTGGACCGAACCCAGCGCCAGTCCCAGCAGGACCGAGCAAAGCCCCATCGCCAGCGCTGAAACCATGAACGGATAGAGCGCAAAAAGAAGCGCCGTGATCAGCATCGCCGAGCTGACGACAACCCATTCACGCACGCGCGAGGCAAAGACCGGCATGACAACCCGCACCAGCGTCGCCGCAATCGCAAAAGCGCCCAGAATGGCGCCAATCGTCGAAGCACTAAAGCCGCGCTCGTAACCCAGCACCGGCACCACAAAAGTGTGCACGTCCCAGCAGGAAGACAGCAACCAGTTCACCAGCATCAGGCGTCGCATCAGGGGCTCGCGCAACAAATCTAGCGTCTGCTGCGGTGCCGCACCCGGTTGGGCAACCACTGGCGGTAATTCCACCGTGCGACGCACCCAAAGCCAGGTCGCCAAGGGCAACAAGGCGAGGAACAGAAAGGCGGCACGAAAGCCGCCATGGTCGATCAGCAGACCTGCAGCCAGCGGGCCAACGAAATTCGACACGGCCGGACCGATGGCCAGCCAACTGAACACTTTTTTAAGTTCGGTCGCACTCTGCGCCGCCCGCCCGACATGGCGTTGCAGGGAAATCGATGCCACACCGGTGGCGCCACCGGTCATCAAGGCACTCAGGCACAGCACCTCGAAGCGCGGAAACAGCAGCGCCAGAGCGGCCCCCAAAGAGGCGGCCACGACACAAAAGGCGACCGGGCGCTTGAGCCCGTGGCGGTCCACGTAGCGCCCCGCCGGCAGCGCCAGGAAAACCTGGGTCAGGGCGAACAAAGCCAGTAAAAAGCCCACCGCCAGCGCGCTGAAACCTTCGCGCAGCGCCACAGCAGGGGCGCCGCCATGCGCATGCCGGCCATGCAGGCGTGCAGGCAAATCTGGCCGGCAATCAGACGCGCCAGCGCAAAGCGGGGAGTGGGCGTGGCAGGCGGCGCGAGGCTCACACCGGCCCGGCCTCCGCATCGCTGTCAAAGTCCTTGTCCAGCGGAATCAAAGCCGCCACCTGGGGCTCCGGCAGCGCCTCCACTTTCTTCAAGGCCCGACCCATGGCGCGGCTGCGGGTCTCGGCACTGTCGAGCGTCTTGAGCACGGTCTCGGTCTGCGACTTGACCTTGGCCAGCACGTCGCCAAATTTTCCGAATTCGGTCTTGACCGCGCCCAGCACCTGCCACACTTCGCTGGAGCGCTTCTCCAGCGCCAGCGTGCGAAAACCCATCTGCAGCGAACTGAGCATGGCCAGCAGCGTGGTCGGCCCGGCCAGCGTGATGCGGTGCTCGCGCTGCAAGGCCTGCATCAGACCCGGACGCCGCAGCACCTCGGCATACAAGCCCTCGGTCGGCAGAAACAAAATCGCAAAATCGGTGGTGTACGGTGGCTCCACGTATTTGTCCACAATCGATCTGGCCTCCAGCCGGATGCGCAACTCCAGCGCCTTGCCGGCTGCCTCCACCGCCACCACATCGGCCCGGCCTTGGGCGTCCAGCAGGCGTTCGTAGTCTTCATTGGGAAATTTGGCATCAATCGGTAGCCACAGCGGCTCGCCATTTTCCGACTTGCCAGGCAGCTTGATGGCGAAATCGACCACGTTCTTGGAGCCGGGGCGCGTCGCCACCTGCGCCGCGTACTGGTCCGCCACCAGCACCTGCTCCAGCAGGGAGGCGAGTTGCGCCTCGCCGAAAATGCCGCGCGTCTTGACGTTGGTCAGCAGATGCTTGAGGTCGCCGACACCTGCAGCAAGCGTCTGCATCTCGCCCAGGCCTTTGTGCACCTGCTCCAGCCGGTCGGCGACCTGTTTGAAGCTCTCCCCCAGGCGAGTTTGCAAGGTGGTCTGCAATTTTTCATCCACCGTGGCACGCATCTCATCGAGCTTGCCGGCATTGCTGGCTTGCAATTGAGCCAGTTGCGTCTCCATGGTTTGCCGCACCTCCAGCAAACGCCTGGCGTTGGATTCGCTCAACGACTGCAATTGCAGCGTCAAGGTATCGGACAGGGTTTTTTGCAGCAGCGCCAATTGCTGGCCAAAGGCGTCGATCTGGGTGTTTTGGGTGCGTGTCGCCTCGGCCCCCTGCTGCACCAGGGACTGCTGAAAAGTGGCCAGGTTCTGCGTCATTTCCTGTCGCCCGGCGCGCGCCGACTCGCCGATTTCGCGTCGCAGCTCGCGCTCCAGCCGCTCATTGCCGCCCTGTAGCGTAGCCAACAACTCGGCTCGGCCCTGAGCCGCCGCCAACAACCCGGCGGAATCCGGGCGGCGCAGCACCAGCCACAGCAATAACAAGCCGTTCAAAACGGCAAGCGCCAAACCCAGCCAGAGCAAAACATCATTCAAACCGGTTTCCTCCAAAGCCCTATTGTTGTTCAAAAAAAAGGCCTCGCTGTGCGAGGCCTTCTGTGTGGCTTGAAAAAACAAACCGATTAAAGTTTTTGCCCTGCCATGAAGGAATCGAAACGACTTTCGGCAAAACGGAACCAGGCCACCTGGTCGCGCTGGAAGGTACGCAGATCGGCGTAAATCTTTTTCCACTCGGGGCTCTTGCTGTCGTTCTCGGCAAACACCTCCATCGAGGCCTTGAACGAAGCGTCCATGACAGCTTGCGAGAACGGCAGCACCTTGGTCTTGGCCGCCACCAGTTGCTTCAGGGCCGGTGGGTTGAGTGCATCGTACTTGGCCAGCATGTCGACACTGGCCTGGGCTGAAGCCGCCTCGATGATCGCCTTGTACTCAGGCGACAGACCATCAAACGCTTTCTGGTTGATGAAGAAGTCCACCTCCGGACCGCCTTCCCACCAACCGGGATAGTAGTAGAAAGGCGCCACCTTGTTGAAGCCCAGCTTCTGGTCGTCGTAAGGACCAACCCATTCGGCCGCATCAATAGTCCCTTTTTCCAATGCCTGGTAAATTTCGCCGCCCGGAATGCTCTGCGGCACGGCACCCAGCTTCTGCATCACCTGGCCCACCAAGCCGCCACCCAAGCGCATCTTCAAGCCCTTGAAGTCGGCGATCGATTTGATTTCCTTGCGGAACCAGCCGCCCATCTGAGTGCCGGTGTTGCCCCCTGCAAAACTGGTCATGTTGTAGGCGGCGTAAAGCTCGTTCATCAGCTTGCGACCATTGCCATGCATCATCCAGGCGTTCATCTGGCGCGCATTCAGGCCAAACGGCACAGCCGAACCAAGCGCAAAGGCCGGGTTTTTGCCATAGAAGTAATAAGGCACGGTGTGACACATCTCGACCGTCGCGTTCTGCACGCCGTCAACCACGCCAAAGGGCGGCAATAACTCACCACCGGCATGCACCGAGATCTCGAACTTGCCACCCGACATGGCCTTGACAGCCTTGGCGAACACCTCGGCGCCGCCGTAAATGGTATCGAGCGACTTCGGAAAGCTCGAAGCCAGACGCCAACGAATATTGACACCCTGGGCATGTACAGCGGGCGCTGCACCAGCAGCCAGAATACTGGCAATACCCGCGTTTTTAATGACAGACCGACGATCCATGTGGTTCACTCCTGGAGTTGTTGATTAATAATCCCGTCGTGCCGGTAAACACAACGACGACCCATTACAGTCACCCGACATTGTAGAAACATGCAGAGCCGCCACGGTGCGGGTTTTCCCTGCCGGGGCTGACCACCCAGTGGTTCAGAGCCCTTGCGGGGCAGATCGCCAAGCGATTCTGAACCCTTGCGAACTGGACCACCCCACGCTACGGTCAGGCGACCGCTTTCAGTGTCGGACGCCCGGACTCCAGCAGCGGCGCAAAACGCTTCACCACCGAGGCTTCGATACCCGCCGCATCCAGACCCTGCAAGGCCAGCAGTCTGGCCGGCTCGCCGTGCTCTATGAATTCGTCGCGCAAGCCCAGTTGCAACAGCGGCTTGAGCACGCCGGCCGCCTGCAAGGCTTCACTGACTGCGCTGCCGGCGCCGCCCATGACAGCACCCTCTTCCAGCGTCACCAGCGCTTCGTGTGCAGCGGCCACTTCAAGCAACAGCGCCAGATCCAACGGCTTGACCCAACGCATGTTGACCACCGTGGCATTGAGCGCTTTGGCGGCTTCCAGGGCCGGATACAGCAACGTACCGAACGCCAGAATGGCGACCCCTTTGCCTTGCCGCCTGACTTGCGCCCGACCAAAAGGCAAGGCCTCCAGACCCGACTGGACCGTCACCCCGGCACCGGCTCCGCGCGGATAGCGCACGGCCACCGGATGTTCCTGTGCAAAAGCGCAGGACAGCAGTTGACGACACTCGTTTTCGTCCGCCGGACAGGCCACGCTGATGTTGGGAATGCAGCGCAGATAGGGGATGTCATAGGCTCCGGCATGGGTGGCGCCATCGGCACCCACCAGTCCGGCCCGGTCCAGCGCAAACACGACCGGCAGGTTTTGAATCGCCACATCGTGGATCAACTGGTCATAAGCCCGTTGCAGGAAAGTCGAATAAATCGCCACCACCGGTTTCAGGCCCTCGCAGGCCAAGCCGGCGGCAAAAGTCACCGCATGCTGTTCGGCAATGCCCACATCGAAATAGCGCTCGGGAAAAAGCGCCTCAAATTCCACCATGCCGGAACCCTCACGCATGGCCGGCGTGATGCCCACCAGTCGCCGGTCCTGCGCCGCCATGTCGCACAGCCACTGGCCGAAGACCTGCGTGAAGGTCTGCTTGGGCGGCGTGCTGGGCTGTTGCAGGCCAATTGCCGGATCGAACTTGCCGGGGCCGTGGTAGGCCACGGGATCGGCCTCGGCCAGCTTGTAGCCCTGCCCTTTTTTTGTCACCACATGCAGGAATTGGGGGCCTTTCAGGTGCTTGATGTTTTCCAGCGTGGGAATCAGGGAATCGAGGTCGTGGCCGTCGATCGGCCCGATGTAATTGAAGCCGAACTTCTCGAACAAAGTGGCCGGCACCACCATGCCCTTGGCGTGTTCCTCGATGCGCTTGGCCAACTCGAACAGGGGTGGCGCGCCTTTGAGAACGGTCTTGCCCGCGTTCTTGGCGGCGGCGTAGAACTGTCCGCTCAGGAGCTTGGCCAGATAGCGGTTGAGCGCGCCCACCGGAGGGCTGATGCTCATGTCGTTATCGTTCAGGACGACCAGCAGGTTGCAGTCGGCCACGCCGGCGTTGTTGAGCGCCTCGAAGGCCATGCCGGCGGTCATCGCACCATCGCCAATGACGGCCACCACGTTGCGTTCTTCGCCCTGGATCTTGGCCGCCAGTGCCATGCCCAGAGCGGCTGAAATGGAGGTACTGGAATGCGCCGTGCCAAAGTCGTCGTACTCGCTCTCCGCGCGTTGCGGGAAGCCGCTCAAACCGCCCAATTGCCGCAAGGAATCCATGCGCTCGCGTCGCCCGGTGAGAATCTTGTGCGGATAAGTTTGATGCCCGACATCCCAGACCAGCCGGTCGTGCGGTGTGTTGAAGACATAGTGCAAGGCCACCGTCAATTCCACGGTACCCAGATTGGAGCTTAAATGTCCCCCTGTTTTTGAAACACTGTCGAGCAGGTAGGCACGCAGTTCGGCGGCCAGCAGATCGAGTTGCGCGCGCGGCAACAGCCGCAGGTCAGCGGGGCTATTGATGGTTTCCAGCAAGGGATACAACTTGTTTGACATGGGCTATGTTTTGACCAGTATTATTTCAGCAGCAACGGTTCACCACCATGTTGGCCAGACCCCGCAGCGCCCGCGTATCCCGCAAACCACTCTGGGCCAGGGCGGTCAGGGCCTGCTCCAGCAACTCCTGCGCATAGGCGGCCGAGCGCTCCAGCCCCAGCACCGACACGTAGGTCGGTTTATCCTGGCAGGCGTCCTTGCCCGCGGTCTTGCCCAGCGTGGCCGAGTCGGCCGTCACGTCCAGAATGTCGTCCACCACCTGAAACGCCAAACCGATGGCAGCGCCATACCCGCTCAGGGCCGCCCGCGCAGCGCTGGGCAGATCGGCAAAAGCCGCCCCCATCATGACACTGGCCTGCAACAAAGCACCGGTCTTGAGACGGTGCATCTCACGCAATTGGCTCTCGGACAGCCTGGCGCCAACACTGGCCAGGTCAATCGCCTGCCCACCTGCCATGCCGGCACTGCCGGCGGCCCGGGCCAGCAAACGGCAGAGCCTGGCCTGCAAGCCGGCCGGCATGCCGGCATCCGGCGTCAACAGCTCGAACGCCAGTGCCTGCAAGGCGTCGCCGGCCAGCAGCGCCCGGGCCTCGCCAAATTTCACATGCACCGTGGGCTTGCCGCGCCGCAGCACATCGTTGTCCATGCAAGGCATGTCGTCGTGCACCAGGGAATAAGCGTGAATCAGCTCGACGGCGCAGGCGGCGCGCAAGGCCGCTGTATGGCGTTCGGCCGGCAGCACCCATTCGCTGCCGGCAGCCACCTCCGCAGACGCCACCTCGGGTAGCTCGCAAGTGACCGACTCGCAGGCCGCCAGCAGCAACAAGGGGCGCAGTCGCTTGCCGCCATCCAATACGGCGTAGCGCATGGCTTCAATCAGCTCGGCCGGCGCGCCGTGATCGACGGCGGCGCCGCCGTTGGCGCTGACCCAGCGGTCAAGCGCCTGTTCAACACTTGCCAGCCGCCCGCCGCTCCACGCGCCCAGGTCAAATGGGTTATCGACTTTCACTCCGGCGTCCACGTCTTGAGCATCCCCTGGTCCAGCACCTTGATTTGCGCCTCAACGACTTCCAGCCGACCGCGACAAAACTTCAGCAACTCGGCCCCGCGCTGGTATTGCGTGAGCAGTTGTTCCAGCGGCATGGCGCCCGACTCCAGCCGGGCCAGCAACTGCTCGAGCTCTTCCAGAGCGCTTTCAAAACTGGCCGGTTTGACGGAGCCGGAACGGGAGGCACAGGCCATGGGCAGGATATTGTTTGGGACAGAAAGCTTGGATTTTAGGCGCAGGCGTGCGGCCTCCGGAAAGAATGCGGTTATTCCAGCCCGGCAATCTGCCACAGGAGGCACGCGGTTGTCGGCTTGGCAGGGAACCGATTCTGGAGCTGGCCGCGGTGTCTGGCCGGCGATGCCGAAAAGAACGGGCTTTTTGGAGCGGTCTTCTGGCCTTCAATTTTGGCTCGGCCTGTGTACATTGGCACGTGTCTCATTGGCTTGCCATGCGAGGCGCAATTTTTGTGCGTGCGACACCACGAAAGTGTATGAATACCAACCAGACTACCGCTGCGAACGCCTCCATCGGACCCGACTTCGTTCTCACCGACAAGGATTTTTCGAAAATCCGCACACTGATACATCAGCGTGCCGGGATCGCGCTGAGCGCGCAAAAGCGGCAAATGGTATACAGCCGCCTGGCCCGCCGTTTGCGCAAGCTCAAACTGAAGGAATTTTCCACTTATCTGAATTTTCTGGAGGCCGACCCGAACGGCGAAGAGTGGCAATTGTTCACCAACGCGCTAACCACCAATCTGACCTCGTTTTTCCGGGAATCGCACCACTTCCCAGCCCTCGCGGAGCACGTTCGAGGCTGTCCGCAACCGGTGACGGTCTGGTGCTCGGCCGCCTCCACCGGGGAAGAGCCGTACTCGATTGCGATGACACTGATCGAGGCGCTGGGCAACGGCGCAGGTGGCGCCAGTGTACTGGCCACCGACATCGATACGCAGGTGCTGGCGGTCGGGGCGCAGGGCATTTTTTCGATGGAACAGGTCAGCACGCTGGCACCGGAACGTCTCAAGCGCTTTTTCTTGAAGGGTTCCGGCGCGCATGCCGGCAAGGTCCGGGTACGGCCGGAAGTGGCCGCGCTGGTTAAGTTCCGGCAACTCAATCTGTTGGACGCCAAATGGGACCTAAGGGAGCCGTTCGACGCCATCTTCTGCCGCAATGTCATGATCTATTTCGACAAACCGACACAAGAGCAGGTTCTGCAACGCTTTGCGCCGCTGATAAAGCCGCATGGCTTGCTGTTTGCCGGTCATTCCGAGAACTTTTCCTTTGCCAGTCACACCTTCCGGCTGCGCGGCAAGACAATTTACGAGCTGAGCTCCAGCCGGGCAAAGGCAGGCGCATGAATTCAGTGGCCATTGAGCCGGCCGCGACCCTGCATTATTTTGACCGTGAATTTGGCATTCCGGCAGTCAAACTGTTGCCCGGCGAGTACTATGTCACGTCCCAGGACATGTTGTTGACCACGGTGCTGGGCTCTTGCGTGTCGGCCTGCGTGCACGACAGCGCGGCCGGCGTTGGCGGCATGAACCATTTCATGCTGCCGGAAGACGCAGACCCGGCCGGGCGGGACGCCGCTGCCGCCATGCGCTATGGCGCTTATGCGATGGAAATGCTGATCAACGAGTTATTCAAAGCCGGCGCCCGGCGTGAAAGGCTGGAAGCCAAGGTGTTTGGTGGTGGCGCGGTACTGGCCAATATGACACAGCTCAATATCGGCGACAACAACGCCGATTTCGTATTGCGCTACCTCGAAACCGAGCGCATCCGGGTGGTCGCCCAGGACTTGCGCGGCAGTCTGCCCCGGCGCATCAATTACTTTCCTCTGAGCGGCCGGGTCGCCATGCGAAAGCTGCGCCGGCAGGAGGACACGCTGCTGGTGCAACATGACGAACTGGCGCTGGCGCAGGCGCTGGTCAAACAGCGTGCCTGCAACAAGGCCGTGCCGTGTAACGCCGGACTTCCCGGAAACCTTCCCAACAAAGATTCGTGGGTCGCATGAATACAAAAAAGATCACGGTTTTATGTGTCGATGACTCGGCGCTGATACGCAGCCTGATGACCGAGATCATCAACAGCCAGCCCGACATGACGGTGGTGGCGACCGCCTCCGATCCTCTGGTCGCGCGCGATCTGGTCAAGCAGCACAACCCGGACGTGATGACGCTGGACGTTGAAATGCCACGCATGGACGGACTCGAGTTTCTCGAAAAACTGATGCGCTTGCGACCGATGCCGGTGGTCATGGTGTCGTCGCTGACGGAACGGGGATCGGAAGCGGCACTGCGCGCCCTGGAACTGGGGGCCATCGATTTTGTCACCAAACCGCGCCTGGGCATCCGCGACGGCTTGCTGGCCTACACCGACCTGATTGCCGACAAGATCCGGATTGCCGCCGCCGCCCAGTTGCTGCCCGCCAAACGTGTCGCGACGGCTGGCCAGCCGGCAGCCCCGGCCGAAGCCCCCCTGCTGCGCAGCCCCCTGCTCAGCACCGAGAAGCTGATCATCATCGGCGCCTCCACCGGCGGCACCGAAGCGATCCGGGAGGTCTTGCAGCCGCTGCCACCGGACAGCCCGGGCATCATGATCGCCCAGCACATGCCGGCCGGTTTTACCAATTCCTTTGCCCAGCGCCTGAACGGCTTGTGCCGCATCGCCGTCTCCGAGGCGCAACAGGGCGAGCGGATATTGCCGGGCCACGCCTACATCGCACCCGGCGGCTTTCATCTGTCGCTGGCGCGCAGCGGCGCCAATTATGTGGCCCAGGTAGATCAGGAGCCGCCGGTGAACCGGCATCGTCCGTCGATTGACGTGCTGTTTGATTCAGCCGCAAAATACGCCGGCAAAAATGCCATCGGCGTGATTCTGACCGGCATGGGACGCGATGGTGCCGAAGGCCTGCTGCGCATGCGCCAGGCCGGTGCCCATACACTGGCCCAGAATGAGGCCAGTTGCGTCGTGTTTGGCATGCCGCGTGAAGCGATCGCCATCGGCGCCGCCGTTGAAGTCGCCACGCCGCAGGAAATGAGTCAGCGCATGATGGCACACTTGCGGTCGCTGGGTGAACGGACCAATCGGGTTTGAGCAGTGAAGACATCGGAGCCTTTGGCGGGTACATCCGCTGTATTGGCAGTCAATTTTTGGAGTGAATGTGGTCGATAAAAACATCAAGATTCTGGTGGTGGACGATTTCCCGACGATGCGTCGAATTGTTCGCAATCTGCTCAAGGAACTGGGCTTCGTCAATGTCGATGAAGCCGAGGACGGCGCGGTCGGCCTGGAAAAGCTCAAGGGCGGCCGCTACGGCTTTGTCGTCTCCGACTGGAATATGCCCAATATGGATGGCCTGGCCATGTTGCGGGCCATCCGCGCCGATCCGGCCATGGCCAAACTGCCGGTCCTGATGGTGACCGCGGAAGCAAAAAAGGAAAACATCATTGCCGCCGCCCAGGCTGGCGCCAACGGCTATGTCGTGAAGCCGTTTACCGCCGTCACACTGGAAGAAAAAATCAGCAAGATATTCGAGAAGATTGAAAAGGAAGGTGCTTGATATGGCACAGGAACAACTTGCCACCCCGGTGGGCGATTCTGCCGAACAACTGGTGAATCGGATCGGCCAATTGACGCGCCAGATGCTCGAAAGCATGCGTGAGTTGGGCCTGGACAAAGGCATCGCCATGGCGGCCGAGGCCATTCCCGACGCCCGCGACCGCCTCGGCTATGTCGCCCAGATGACCGAACGCGCGGCCGAACGCGCACTCAACGCGATCGACATCGCCCAACCGATCCAGGAGAACCTGTCAAAACAGGCCCATGCCTTGACCGAGCGCTGGAACCTCTGGTTCGCCTCACCCCTGGAGTTGGCCGATGCGCGCGAACTGGTGACCGACACGCGTGGCTATTTGTCGGAAGTACCCCGGCAAGTCAGTGCCACCAACGCCCAACTGATGGAAATCATGATGGCGCAGGACTTTCAAGACCTGACCGGACAGGTCATCAAGAAAATGATGGATGTGATCCGGGAGATGGAAACACAGTTGCTGCAACTGCTGGTCGACAACTCGCCCTCTGAAAAACGCCAGGACAGCGGCAGCGGCTTGCTCAACGGGCCGAAGATCAAGCCGGTCACGCCCGACACGCTGGACGATCAGGACCAGGTCGACGATCTGCTGGCCAGTCTCGGCTTTTAAGAGCTTGTCCTGATTGGGCAATGAGCAGGCCTATCCCGGCTTTGTTTGGCTGATCGATTCGGGGCTCCAGCCTCAATAATATTTCGGATGAGGCGCATTGCGCCTGGCGCTCCGGAGCATTGATGGCGGAAGAAAGTGATCTCGAAAAAACCGAACCGGCCTCGCCCCAGCGTCTGGAAAAGGCGCGTGACGAGGGGCAGGTGGCGCGCTCCCGCGAACTGGTCACCTTCGCGATGCTGGTTACGGCCCTCGGCGGCTTGTGGGCCATGGGGGAAACGATAGGCGGGCATTTTGGCAGTGCCATGCGCGATGGCCTGCAATTCGAGCGCACCTCCGCCTTCGACGCGTCCCACATGATGGTGCATGCCGAAGGTGCCGTGGTGCACGCCTTGCAGGCGCTGCTGCCGCTGCTGGTGATGATGCTGGTGGCGGCGCTGCTGGCGCCCATGCTGCTGGGCGGCTGGCTGCTGTCGGCCAAATCGCTGGCTCCCAATTTCTCGAAACTGAACCCGGTCGCCGGCATCGGCCGCATGTTTTCAACCGAGACCCTGGCCGAACTGGTCAAGACCATTGTCAAGTCCGTGCTGGTCGGCGGTGTCGCCTGGTGGGTCATCGCCGGCAATGTCAGCGCCCTGATGGCATTGATGAGCGAACCGATCCACGCCGCGCTGCCGCACGCCCTGAAGTTGGTGGCCGCCAGTTGCGCCCTGATCGTTGGCTCGCTGCTGCTGGTGGTGGCCATCGATGTCCCCTACCAATTGTGGAGCCATGCCCACAAGCTTCGCATGTCGCGCGAGGATTTGCGCCAGGAGCAGAAAGAAAACGACGGCGATCCCCAGGTCAAGGCCCAGATTCGCCGCCAGCAACAACAGATGGCCAAGCGCCGGATGATGGCCGAAGTACCCAAAGCCGACATCATCGTCACCAATCCGACCCACTACGCGGTGGCGCTCAAATACCGCGACCAGGAACGGGCACCGCGCGTGATCGCCAAGGGAGTCGATCTGCTGGCCTTGCGTATTCGGGCGCTGGCCGAGGAACACAAGATTCCGGTGCTGGAAGCGCCGCCGCTGACGCGGGCCCTGTACCGCCACACCGAGTTGGGTCAGGAAATCCCGGTGGCCCTGTATGCGGCCGTGGCCGAGGTGCTGGCCTGGGCTTACCAGTTGCAGCGCCTGGGCAGCGAAGGCGCCAGTTTGCCGCGCCCGCCCAGTAACTTGCCGGTGCCTGAGGCACTGCTTCCGCAGGAACTCCCGGCATGACGCTACTGAGTTCCTGGTTGCGCCTGGCCGGCTTGATGGCCTCAGGCAACAAGAGCAAGGGGTTGGTCGGCCCGGTGCTGATCATCCTGATCCTCAGCATGATGGTGTTGCCCCTGCCGCCGTTCCTGCTGGACCTGCTGTTCACCTTCAACATCGCCTTGTCCATCATGGTGCTGCTGGTCAGCATGTACACCATGAAGGCGCTTGATTTCGCCGCCTTCCCGGCCGTGCTGCTGTTTACCACGCTGCTGCGCCTGTCGCTCAACGTCGCTTCCAGCCGCGTGGTGCTGATGGAGGGACACACCGGACCGGATGCCGCCGGCAAGGTGATCGAGGCGTTTGGTCATTTTCTGGTGGGCGGCAATTTTGCCGTCGGTGTCATGGTCTTCATCATCCTGGTGGTGATCAACTTCATGGTCATCACCAAGGGTGCCGGCCGGATTGCCGAAGTCGGTGCCCGGTTCACGCTCGATGCCATGCCGGGCAAGCAGATGGCGATCGACGCCGACCTCAATGCCGGCCTGATTGGTGAGGACGTGGCGCGCAAACGCCGTGCCGAAGTGGCGCAGGAGGCCGCCTTCTACGGCTCGATGGACGGTGCCAGCAAGTTCGTGCGCGGCGACGCCGTGGCCGGCCTGCTGATTCTGGTGATCAACATCATCGGCGGCCTGATTGTCGGCGTCGCGCAGCACGGCCTGGACTTCTCGGCCGCGGCCACCACGTACACCCTGCTGGCCATCGGCGATGGCCTGGTGGCGCAAATCCCGGCACTGGTGATTTCAACCGCGGCCGGCGTCATCGTCTCGCGCGTCACCACCGACGAGGACGTCGGCGGGCAACTCACCGGACAACTGTTTGCCAATCCGCAGGTCCTGTTTTTGACCGCCGGCGTCATCGGCCTGATGGGCTTGATTCCGGGCATGCCCAATCTGGCCTTTCTGATCATTGCCGGTGGCTTGATCTGGCTCGGACGCCGGGTCGCGCAACGCAGCGCCAGCGCCGTCAGCGTCAGCGCCGCGGCTGCCGCACCGGCACCGGCGGCGACCGAGCCGCAGGAGGCCAGTTGGGACGACGTGGCGCTGGTCGATCCACTGGGACTGGAAGTGGGCTATCGCTTGATCTCCCTGGTGGACCGGGCGCAAAACGGCGAGTTGCTGGGTCGCATCAAAAGCATACGAAAAAAATTCGCCCAGGAAATCGGTTTCCTGGCGCCGGTGGTCCACATTCGCGACAACCTCGAGATCAAACCCAATGCCTACGTGATCAAGCTCAAAGGGGTGGCTATCGGGCATGGCGAGGCCTCGCCGGGCCAATGGATGGCGATCAATCCGGGTCAGGTCAGTGCCACGCTGCCCGGTACCCAGACCAAGGATCCGGCGTTCGGCTTGCCGGCCATCTGGATCGACGCCGGCCTGCGCGAGCAGGCCCAGATTTATGGCTACACGGTGGTCGACGCCAGCACCGTGGTGGCGACGCACCTGAATCACCTGATTCACGCCCATGCCGCGGAGTTGCTGGGACGCCAGGAAGTGCAGCAGTTGCTGGACCGCATCGGCAAGGAGTCGCCGATGCTGATCCAGGATCTGGTGCCCAAGACACTGTCACTTACGACCCTGCAAAAAGTACTGCAAAACCTGCTTGAGGAGGAGGTGCCGATCCGGGATATGCGCACCATTCTTGACGTCTTGGCCGAGCATGCGCCGAGCGTCCCGGACACCACCGAATTGACGTCCCTGATCCGGCTCGCGCTGGGACGCGCCATTGTCCAGCAAATCTATCCCGGCAACGAAGAGCTGCAGGTCATCGGCCTGGACAGTTCGCTCGATCGCATGCTGCTGCAGGCGCTCGGCAACAGCAGCGGACTGGAGCCCGGTCTGGCCGACAGCCTGCTGCGGGAGACCCAGTCGGCGATCGATCGACAGACGCAACTGGGCCTGGCCAGCGTGCTGGTGGTGCAGCATCCCCTGCGCGTCCTGTTGGCCCGTTTCCTGCGTCGCAATCTGGCCCAGCTGAAGGTCTTGTCGCACGCTGAAATCCCCGACAGCCGGACCATCAAAGTTACCGCCACCATTGGAGGAAGAGCTTGAATAACTGCATGGAAGTCAGCACCGCAGCCTGTAAGGTGGTGGCGCCGTCGAGTCGCGAGGCGCTGCGTCTGTTGCGCGAAAAGATGGGCCCCGACGCCCTCGTGCTGTCCAACCGCGTCACCGCCAACGGCGTTGAAATCCTGGCGACGATGGAAGAGCAAGTGGCCCGACTGCTGACCGCCGCGGCGCGCCCGGCGCAACCGTCCGCGATCGGTGCGGTGGCGGCAACGGTGCCGGCCGCCCCCGACGACAGTGTTCTGCGGGAAATCCATTCGATGCGCGAAATGGTGGAGGAGCAGTTGGCCGGCATGTCGTGGAACGAGAAGAAGGGACGCGACCCCTTGCGTGGGCCGTTGCTGCGCGCGTTGCTGGCGGCCGGCTTCAGCGCCCGCCTGGCAAAACATATCTTGGGCAGTCTGCCCGGTGGCCACGACTTTGTCGGCGGCATGGACTATGCCAAGTCGGAACTGGCGCGCCAATTGCCCATGTTGGAGGATGAAGCGGCCATGATGGACGCTGGCGGCGTCTATGCGTTGACAGGCCCGACCGGGGTTGGCAAGACCACCACCACGGCCAAGCTGGCGGCCCGCTGCGTGATGCGCTTCGGGTCGAAAAAATTGGCCCTGGTGACGACCGACAGTTACCGTATCGGCGCCTACGAGCAGTTGCGCATCTATGGCCAGATTCTGGGCGTCACGGTGCATGCCGTGAAAGACGCCGCCGATCTGGAACGGGCGCTGCTGGACCTCGCCGACAAGCACATGGTGCTGATCGACACGGTGGGCATGAGCCAGCGCGACCGCGCCGTCTCGGACCAGATCGCCATGCTGTGCGGTTCGAGCCGGCCGGTCAAGCGCCTGCTGCTGCTCAACGCGTCCAGCCATGGCGACACCCTCAACGAAGTGGTGCGAGCCTACCGCCACGGCGAGCAAACACCCGGCAGTACCGATCTGGCGGGCTGCATCTTCACCAAAGTCGACGAAGCCACCCATCCCGGGGCCTTGATCGACATGGCCATCCGGCACCAGTTACCGGTGCACTACATCTCGAACGGGCAGAAAGTCCCCGAGGACCTGATGACGGTGAACCGCGCCGCCCTGATCGACCAGGTGTTTCAGGCCAACAGCCGCAGCGCACTGTTTGTGCCCGGCGAGGCCGATCTTGAAGAACGGCCGCCAGCGCCTGACCAGAAGGCGGAGCAGGCCACCGCGACAGCGATTTGGCGCTTGCGCTCGCAGTGCCAGGAGCTGATAGAAACGCTGACCCAGAATGCGCGGCAAGAGGCCATCCCTGTCGCCGCACTGACCAGCCAGCGCGGCGGTGGCGAGGACATCGTGAGGAGTCGGTGGTGAGGAAAGTGGTTAGCGATCAGGCCGATGGCTTGCGCCATCTGATGGCCAACAGTCCGGGGCGAATGCTGGCCGTGGTGGGCGGTGGCCCGGCCGTCGGCGTTACCAGTGTGACGCTGAACCTGGCGGCGGCACTGGTACAACAGGGCAAGGACGTGCTGCTGCTCGACGAGCGCACAGCGCCGCCGCCCACAGCGGCCCAGCGCCAGGGGCGGCTGCTGCTGATCGACGCCCGACTGGACGCGCAAGGAGCGCTCTCGCCACTGGCCGCGCAGGCCGATAACGTGCTGGTGGTACTGCAACCGAACGCGCCGTCGATCAAGGCCTCTTATGCCTGCATCAAGGGCCTTCACTACGCCCACGCGCTACCGCGCGTGCGGGTATTGGTCAACTTCGCCACCGACGCGACCCAGGCGCAACGCATATTGGCCAATCTGGCGCATGCCAGCGGCCGCTATCTGGCACTGGCACTGGAAAGCGCCGGTTGGGTCCGGGCCGATCCTCGGCTGGCGCAGGCCAGGCGCCTGAATTTGACCGTCGTCGAAGCCTTTCAGACCAGTCCGGCGGCGCTCGACTTTCGCCGGCTTGTCGCCGATTTGCCGCACTGGCCATGGCGCCAGCAGGCGCCCTGGGAGCTGGCGGCGGCAGTGCCCGGCGCGCCCGCCAAGCCGGTGTTGGAGTTGCACTGAAGCAGGCGTCAAAGCTGGCCTGCCACGACCATTTAGAAAGCCGGAGGAATCCTCAATATGTACACCGCCCAGGGAAAAATCGACAAATCCAGTGCGTCGGCCCTGCTCACCCAATACGCGCCGCTGGTTCGACGTCTGGCTTTGCAGTTGATTGCCAAGCTGCCCGCCAGCGTCGAACTCGATGACCTGATCCAGGTTGGCATGATGGGTCTGCTCGACGCCGCCGAGCGCTATCAGGACGACCAGGGTGCCAAATTCGAAACTTACGCCAATCAGCGTATTCGCGGTGCCATGCTGGACGAACTGCGCGCCAACGATTGGGTATCGCGCGGCTTGCGGCAATCTTCGCGCAGCGTGTCATCGGCAGTTCAGGCCCAGGAACAAAAACTGGGACGCTCGCCGACCGAGGGCGAGGTCGCGCAAGAACTGCAAATGTCGCTGGCGTCCTACCAACACCTGTTGCAGGAGATTCACGGCTGCCAACTGGTCTATTACGAAGACTTCGATCGCGACGACCAGGAAAACAGCTTTCTGGACCGGCAAAGCAAGGGTGCCGAGTCGATGCGCAACGACCCGTTGACACAGTTGCTCAAAGGCGACTTCCGGCGCCAGTTGATCGAAGCCATCGAACACCTGTCGGAGCGCGAGCGCCTGTTGCTGAGCCTGTACTACGAAGAAGAGCTCAACCTGCGGGAGATCGGCGCCGTGCTGGAGGTCAACCAGTCGCGCGTCTGCCAGCTCCACAGCCAAGCCATCTGCCGGCTGCGCGCCAGCCTGCGCGAAGCCATCGAGGCACTGGCCAGCTAGGGTCTGTTACCCGGATACATCGAACCTGAAAGTGTTGACCGACTTCCCCCTTTCTAAAGTTTTTCCCGATCTTGCCGATAAACAGGGCTGGGCATCCGTCAAAGCACTGTCTCGTCTGTACCCCTGGCGCGCCGGCATTGGGAGCTACTTTTAGTTCATTGATTTATTGAGAACTTTTATGCAACTTGCTACCTTGATGCGGCGCTTCACCATCCGTTTTCGCATGCTGGCGGCCATCGGCATGGTGGCCCTGGCCCTGATTTTCGTCGGCGGCATCGGCGTCATCGCGCAGCTGTCCATCAACACCATCGCCACCGCCCTGGTCACCCATGACATCACATCAATCGCCGAAGTGGCCCGCTTGCAACTGGCCATGAGCAATCTGCGTCTGAATGAGAAGCAGATGGTGATTCAGTACGAAAACAGTGTTGAAGCAGCGCGCTACAAGGAAGCCTGGAGCGCCTCGCTGGCTCAGATTCAAAGCTCCGCCAAGGCCCTCGCACCCTTGCTGCCACTGGATGTTCAACGCACCCAATTGGCGCAGGTGGTCGCCGACATCAAGCAGTTCAGCAGCGAATTCGAACCGATGGCAAAGCAGCTGGAGAGCATGAGTTTCCCTTCGGCGCAGGTGGCCTCGGCCACGATCGACAGGTTGCAGCCCATATTCGACAAGGCCAACAAGTCATTGACCTCGCTGGCCGTGGAATTGCAGCGCGCCACGGAAGCCAGTCAGGGCAAATTGCAGCAAACCGTCAATCAGGGGATTGAACTGATCACCGGCCTGACCGGCCTGCTGCTGCTGATCTTCGTTCCGCTGACAGTCTGGAACATGCGCGCGATCTGCCAGCCCATCGACAAGGCACAGCAAGTTGCCAAGGCGATCGCGCAGGGCGACCTGACCGACCACCAGGTCGACAGCCTGGGTGACGATGAAGCAGCCCAATTGCTGCGTTCGCTGGAGGCGATGCGCCATTCGCTGGACCGGCTGGTCGGGCAGGTGCGAACTTCGACCGACAGCATGGCCACCGCCAGCGCCGAGATCGCCTCCGGCAACCAGGACCTGAGCGCGCGTACCGAACAGACCGCCAGCAACTTGCAACGCACCGCGTCCAGCATGGATGAGTTGACGAAAATGGTGCGCCAGTCGGCCGAAGCTTCGCGCCAGGCCAACCAGTTGGCCTCCTCGGCCGGTGCGGTGGCGGCACGCGGCGGCGTCATGGTGTCGCAGGTGGTCAGCACCATGAACGATATCCATCAGAGTTCCAGGCAAATCAACGACATCATCGGCGTCATCGATGGCATCGCATTCCAGACCAACATCCTGGCCTTGAACGCGGCGGTGGAAGCCGCCAGGGCCGGCGAGCAGGGTCGGGGCTTTGCCGTGGTGGCGAGCGAGGTACGCCGGCTGGCGGGCCGTTCGGCCGAGGCGGCCCGGGAAATCAAGAGCCTGATCGGTGCCAGCGTGGAACGCATAGAAGCGGGCTCGCGGCTGGTCAGCGACGCCGGGCTGACCATGACCGAGATCGTCAATTCGGTGCAACGCGTCTCCGACATCATCGGCGAAATCACGGCTGCGGCGGCCGACCAGAGCCATGGCATCGGCGAAGTCAACAACGCCGTGGTGCACCTGGATCAGATGACGCAGCAAAACGCCGCCTTGGTCGAACAATCGGCCGCGGCGGCCGAAAGCATGCGCGAGCAGGCCCAGCATCTGGCCGAGTTGGTGGGTACCTTCCAACTGGCCAGTTCTGGCGACCCTATTGCAAGGCGCGCCAACCCGGCCTGAGCGCTGTACCGGCCTAGGGCCGGTTCGCCTTAAATGAACTTATGCGGGTCGATGTTCCATTTGGCGGCGGCCTCATGGCTGACGATGCGGTCGCCACCGCCTTGGCCCAGGGGTTTCGACAGATCCACATCTTCCGGGCTGATGTAACAACTTTTCCGCGAGTCGAAAATGGCGCGCACTAGCGGCCGCGTCAAATCCCGCCCCTGCTGGTCGATCACCACGGCAATCTTGCCGCTCTCCAGCAGCACCAGGGTGCCAATCGGGTAGATGCCGATGGTGCGCACGAAAGTCTGGATCAGTCCGGGGTCGAAGTGCAGCTTGCTCCATTCGAACATCTTCCTGAGCGCCACGGTCGGGTCCATCGCCTTGCGGTAACAACGGTCCGAGGTGATCGCATCGTAGACATCAACGATCGAGGCCATCTGCCCGTAAATCGACATCTCCGACCCTTTGAGTTTCAGCGGGTAGCCGCTGCCGTCGTAGCGCTCGTGGTGCTGGGCGACCACGTCAAACGAAGTCTGGGTGATACCGGGCGTGTCGGACAGAATGTTCTGGCCATACAGCACATGCATCTTCATGGTGGTGAACTCGTCCAGCGTCAACTCGCCGGCCTTGTTCAGGATTCGATCGGGCACCATGGTTTTGCCAATGTCGTGCAACATGCCGCCGATCCCCACCAACTGCATGTCACCGGGCTTGAGGTCGAAGGCGCGGGTGAAGCACATCAGCAGCGCACCGACACTGACCGAATGAAGAAACGTGTAATTGTCTTTTTCCTTGATGCGGCACAGGCTCAGCAGCGCGTCCTTGTTGCGCAGAATGGACTCCGACATCTTGCTGACGATGGGATCGATTTGCTCCTGCTCGATTTGCCGGCCCAGGCGCGCGCCCTGCATCAGATCGCCAACGATCTTGCTGGCTTCCACCAGCACTATCCTGGCCCTGCCCGTCTCTTCCTGCAACGAGGTCGGATCGATTGACTTGACGTTTTCGAAAACAACTTCCATTTGACGCGCGATACTGGTCTCAACCTCTTTCTTGGTTGGCGCATCGCTCACGTCCAGCCCTTTTTCGGAATCGATATACAGTTCGCGAATGCCATAGGCGATCATCTGCCCGATATCCTTTTCGCTGCGGATCTTGAAAGACCCGGTCAGGAAAGGGTGTTCCATCCAGCCGCAGTCCATGTCGTGGACAAACATCCCCGGTTTCAGCTGTCGGACACTGATTTTCTTGATCATTCCGAATAATTCCTTAAAAACAAAATGACGCTGTCACCGGACGGCCATGCAGGTTCGACTGGACAGACCGCGCCAACTTGATCCTTCAACCGGCGTGAGGAACAGGGGTTAACAAGCAAAAGTAAGAAAAACATCTTGGGGTGTGGAGTATGACGCGAACGAATTGGATTTGCTGAAGCGGGCACTAGCCGAGCATCAGGTTCTTATATACGCCGCAGCCGACCAGCATGTCATCGAGCTTCTGCACGAACGACATCTTGGTTTGAACGCGCCCGGTGGTCGGGTTGGTAATGTCGTATTCGACCCAACCCGGCTCCCGCTCGGCCTGCGCCGCGATGGCCGCCAACAGACCATCACCATCGACGCCGGCAATGTCCTGCACCCGCGTTCCGACCTTGCCCGGGTTACCCCCGAAGGCCAGGTAAGTGCCACCCGCATTCAGCACGAAAACATACATGTCGCGGTCGTGAAAACCCTGCGCCGGATGGGTGATATCGCGCAAAAAGGCGCTGACGGAAGCGCTGCGCCGACGCTGCGCCACACAGCGCTGCACCAGTGCGATGGCCTCCTCCGCCGATCCCTGCTGCAGCTTGAACAGCGCCACCGAGTCGACCAGGGTTGCGGAGCGACCCGCAAGGTCAGCCGACTGCCGCGCCGCGTGTTCTATCATCTGGGCATTGCGCTGCGTAATTTCATCGAGTTGACACACCGCCGAGCTGATCTCCATCAGTCCGGTGCTCTGTTCCGCGCTGGCGTTCGATATCTGCGCCATGTTGCTGGCCACATCACGAATGTTGGCAACAATCTGGCGCATGCTGCCGCCAGCGTCACGAATGCGCTGGGCACTGGAGGCAATCTGCGTCGACGACGTGCCGATGAGCAGACGGATCTCCTTGGCCGACTCGGCGGAGCGCTGCGCCAGCGAGCGTACCTCGCTGGCGACAACCGCGAAACCGCGCCCCGACTCCCCGGCCCGGGCCGCCTCCACCGCCGCGTTGAGTGCCAGGATATTGGTCTGAAAAGCCAGTCCGTCAATCACACCGACGATCTCGTCCATGCGCTTGGCGCTGCTCTGAACCGCCTCCACCGAGGCAATGGCCGCGGTCATGGTGGCGCCTTCCTGGTCGGCGGCATCGCGCACGCTGGTGACCTGGATGTTGGCCTGACTGGCCGCGCGGGCGTTTTCTTGTACCGTGGCTGACAACTGTTCGACACTGGACTTGGTCTGTTCCAGATTGGCGGCCTGCTGCTCGGTTCGATCCGACAGCTGACGGTTGCTGCTCGCCAGGCTCTGGCCCGAATGCGCCACGAAAGCGGCATTGCTGCGGACATTGGCCACCATCGAGGAAAGCGTCTGGCCTATCTTGCGGGTCGACAAGGCCAGCACGGCCAGCTCGTCGCCGCCGACGATCTCCACGTTGACGCACAAATCACCTTGCACGATCTGCTCCATGGCTTGCGTCACCTGCCACAGATCCTGCGCAAAGCTGTGGTAGAAAGCGAGCAGAAAATAGCCCCCCGACAGCACACAACCAGCGCTCAGCCAGGCGCTTGCGGATTCGGCCCGGGCAGCGCTCAGCATCGATCGAAGCAGGATCACAGCCGGCGGCGTCAGCAGCACAAGCGCCAGCAGCCCAAACTTGAAGGCCAAAGGCATGCGCCTCATCAAAAGCCGACCCGGCGCCAACAGTCTGCGGTAAATCATGGCGTCTGCTCTCCATGACAAGCGCAATCGGCGGCTTGGGTTTGCGGACTCGATGGCATACGGTTGTCGCTCGGTTCGGTCGGGCTCAGGCTACTGCGCAAGCGCCGGGATGGCTGTCCCGCGAACCGTCCGACGCACCCCGACCACATCGATAATGAATGCCACATTGCCATCTCCCAGAATCGTTGCCGCGGAAATACCCGGCACTTTGCGGTAGTTGGTTTCAAGGTTTTTCACCACCACCTGATGCTGACCGACCAACTGGTCAACCATCAGCGCAAAGCGTGTTCCTTCGGTCTGTACGATGACGGCAATGCCCTGCGTCGGATCCTGCACGGCGTCGACGACCTGAAACATCTTGTGCAATTCGACCAACGCCAGGTATTCGCCGCGAACATGCATGACATGCTCGTCGCCGGTGATCGAGTGGATATCCTGGGCCAGCGGTTGTAGCGATTCGATGACGTAATTGAGGGGCAGGATGTAGATTTCCTGACCAACCTTGACCGACATGCCATTGAGAATGGCCAGCGTCAGCGGCAGCACGATCCTGATGCTGGTGCCCTGCCCCCGGATTGATGACACTTCGACATGGCCGCCCATTTCATGGATATTGCGTTTCACCACATCCATGCCAACGCCGCGACCGGAAACGTCGGACACCACTTCCGCGGTGGAGAAACCGGGGGCAAAAATGAGTTGCCAAAGGTCCTCGTCGGAGATCGTCTCGTTGACCGCCATGCCTTGCTGGATCGCCTTGGCCAAAATTTTGTCGCGCGGCAAACCGCCACCATCGTCCCGCACCTCGATCACGATGCTGCCACCCTGATGCTGCGCCGACAGCGTCAAGCGTCCGACCGGGTCCTTGCCGACCAGGGTGCGTTGCTGCGGACTCTCGATTCCGTGATCGAGACTGTTACGCACCAGATGGGTGATCGGGTCGATGACGCGCTCGATCAGACTCTTGTCCAATTCGGTCTCCTTGCCGACCGTCACCAGCTGCACCTGTTTGCCGAGCTTGGCCGACAGATCGTGTATCAGGCGCGGGAAGCGACTGAAGACATAGTCCATCGGCATCATCCGGATCGACATCACCGATTCCTGCAAGTCCAGCGCATTGCGTTCCAGATGCCCGACGCAACTCAGCAGACGCTCATGCAGCACCGGATCGATGGTCGAGGCGATCTGCGTCAACATCGACTGGGTAATCACCAGTTCGCCCACCAGGTTGATGATCTGGTCGACTTTTTCCACATCGACCCGAATCGAGCCCGACTCCTTGGCACTGGCCGCCGCCACCACCGGCGCGACGGCAGCCTTGGTCGGCAGCTGGGCTGGCGGCGCGCTCACCGGGGGAGCGACCGGGGCCGGGGCCGCCGTGGCCGGGGCCATTTCCGGCACGGGCGCAGTCACTTCATTCGACCCGGGGATGGCACTCGACTCGGGGGCGCCATCCGACGCGGCGCTGATTTCAATCTGGTCGGTTTCGATAATGAAACAGCAGACCGCAATAACATCGTCCGGGTCGCAGCCGGTTTCCAGACACACGGTCAGGCTGTCATCGGTTTCGGTCTGGCTCAACACCGTGCCCAAATTCGCCAACTCCTGGCTGAGCAATTTGCGGTCACTCTCGGAGACTCTGGAAAAGCGCACCTTCAGGGCGGCTCCGGGCGACGCTTTGGTCAGCGTCGGCGCCGCCGCTGCCGGCGCGACGACAGGGGCCGGGACCGCTGGCGCGGCCGGCGCGCTGTTGCCGGCCTCGGCGCCAGCAGCGGCGCCGGCCTCCAGCGCCAGTTGCCGCAGCACCGCACAGATGCGTTCGACCATTTCCGGTTCCGGCTCGCGGTCCGAGCGGTAAGCGCTCAATTGTTTTTGCAACACGTCTTTCGTCTCCAAAAAGCCATCCATCATTTTCCGGCTCAGTATCAATTGACCATGACGTGCCTTGTCGAGCAAATTTTCCAGCAAATGCGTGGTCTCGGTCAGCGCCACAAAGCCAAACGTCGCGGCCCCCCCCTTGATCGAGTGCGCGGCCCGAAATATGGCATTCAGATGCTCACTCTCCGGCGCCTGCAAATCCAGCCCCAGCAAAAGCAGTTCCATCTCGGCCAGCAATTCGTCGGCTTCTTCAAAAAAGGTTTGGTAAAACTGCTTGATGTCCATCTCGCGTGCCTTTCGTCCTTCGCTAGATCCGGCCTTCGGCGCGAACCGCCGGCCGATTCGCTGCCGGCGGCTGGGCAGCGGCCGCTTGCCCGGTGGGCAGTTTGATCCCGATATTGGAAGCCTTGGCCGGATTGGCGGCATTGGCGGCCTCAATCTCCGCTTGCGCACGGTGATTGAGCACGACGATGCTGATACGGCGATTGACCGCGGCAAACGGGTCTTCCTGGTTCAAATGCATGCTGGCCGCCACCCCCATGACCCGCAGCACTTTCTGGTCCTGCATGCCACCGGCGATCAACTCGCGGCGCGAGGCATTCGCCCGATCGGCCGACAACTCCCAGTTGCTATACGATTTATCGCCCCTGGGGTAGAGCGTCGCGTCGGTATGACCGGACAAGGTAATCTTGTTGGGCTGTTCATTGAGCACCGGACCGATCGCTTGCAGAATGGTGCGCATATAGGACAGCACAACGGCGCTGGAGCGGTCGAACATGGAGCGGCTGTTGCTGTCCACAATCTGGATCCGCAGACCTTCCGGCGTGATGTCCAGCAACAGCTGGTGGCGGAACTGCCGGAGCACCGGATTGGCTTCTATCATGTCGTTCAGGCGTTGCTTGAGCGCGCTCAGTCGGGCCACGTCTTCCTCGCCGTCGGCCTTCTTGACCTCGCCGGTCGTATGCAGGGGATCGGCACCACCGCCCGGGATCACGCTGCTGGCGTTGCTGCTTTTCTTGCCCCCGTTGATGGCCATCTTGAGCGGCATTCTGAATTGCTCGGCAATACCGGCCAACTGCTGCGATGAAGAGTTGCCGAGCAGCCACATGACCAGAAAAAACGCAAACATGGCGGTCATGAAATCGGCGAAGGCAATCTTCCAGGCGCCACCGTGATGGGCCGCAGCCATGACCGGGCGCTTGATGATGATCCGGCGTGTGACTTCGTTCATGGCGGCTCAGACATGTCGACGTCAGCGGTTCTTGACCTCACGGACGTGCCCCTCGAGCTCGGTAAACGAGGGCCGTTCGGTCGAATACAGAATTTTTCGGCCAAACTCCACCGCCAGTTGCGGTGCGTAGCCGTTCAAGCTGGCCATCAGCGTGACCTTGATGCACTGGTAGACCTTGAGCGATTCCGCCACCTTGTGCTCGACCAAGGTTGCCAGCGGCGACACGAAACCATAGGACAGCAGGATGCCAAGGAAAGTGCCCACCATCGCGTGGGCAATCAATTGGCCCATCTCCGCCGGCGGCAGATCGGCCGATGCCAGCGCATGAACCACGCCCAGCACCGCCGACACAATGCCCAGCGCCGGCAACGCATCGCCAACCCGGGCCAGACTGTGGGCCGGAACTTCCGCCTCCTGCTTGTAGGTCTCAAGTTCGTGCTCCATCAACTCCCCGATCTCAAACGGATCGGTGTTGCCGCTGACCACCAGACGCAGGTAGTCGGTCAGGAACTCGATCACCGGAGCATCGCGCAATATCACCTGGTAGGGTGCAAAAATGGCGCTGTTCTGCGGATCGTCGATGTCCGATTCCAGCGCCATCATGCCGTCCTTGCGGCCCTTGGAAAGCAGCACATACAAGAGGGCCAGCAGTTCCATGTAGAGCGACTTGTCGTGCTTTTTCGAACTGCGCAACAATTTCGGCAATTCCTTCATGGTGGCGCGGACCGTTTTGCCGTCATTGCCGGCAACGAAAGCGCCTACGGCGGCGCCGCCGATGATCAGCAGTTCGAGCGGCTGGTACAGCACACCCAAATGCCCGCCCATCATCACATAACCGCCGAATACGGACCCCAGCACGATCAGATAACCAACAATGACCAGCACTATGTTCTCTCGTTGAAAAATCTGTTGTCCAATAACGCCGGATCGACCCGCCGCCCGTCAGGTGCGAACCCCGCTCATTACTTGCGCCAGCCACTGCGAAGACGACGGCGCGCGCTTATCCTCCTTGACACTGACCGGCACTTCGGGGGCCTCGTGCTTGGCTTTGCTGGTCTTGCCGGCGCGCGAAGGCGGCCGGCACAGCACACACACATAGTTGTTTTGGGTATCGTGCGCATGGGCCACGAACTGACCGGTGCAGCGGGTACAGGTACTCAACTGCAACATGTCGCTGTCAAAAAAACGCACCAGCGTCCAGGCCCGCGTGAAGTCAAGAACCGGCAATGTGCCTTGCAGTTCGGTCTGCTCCAGATAGAGCCGGTAGCTTTTGATGACCGCGTTGATTCGGGTACAGCCGCCCTGCGTCAGCATGAAGCGGTAAATGTTGTAAAACATCGACGAGTGGATGTTGGCCAGCCAGGTCATGAACCAGTCCGTGGAAAACGGCAGCAAGCCCTTGGGTGGCGAAACACCCTTGATTTCCTTGTACAGTTTGATCAGACGATCCCGACTCAGGCTGGTCTCGGCTTCCAGAAACTGGAGCCGGGCGCCCAGATTGATCAAGTCCATCGCCAGCGCAATATCCTGCGCTTCGTGAATGACGCTCTTAGCTGCCATGCCGACCCCAAACGCGAATCACGAGGAGTGTTCGGTTGGCGCATCCGGTGCGCCACCTCATCGGGTCGCCGCCACCGGCTGGCGGGCCATCAGGATGGCCGTATGGGCCTGCTGCAAGGCCATGTCCTTGACCTCATGCGACAGCGCCGACAGAATCGGTTGATCGTCAAATCTGAAGCGGCACAACAGCAGGCTGGAAGAAGCCAGCTTGACAATTTGCGAAAGCGACAGATTACCCAGCAAATCGGCCAACTCCCGGCTCATGCCCAATCGGAACATGGCCGAGGCAACGTCCTCCCGGACGAGCCGCTGTGCCAGCAGCAGGTAGGCCAAATTCAAATCACTGATGTCGTTGGTATTACCCGTCTCAACCATTTTGCGCTCCTAGCTTGACAACTTGCTCTCTGTCAACGCGGCGGGGTAGCTCCGTGTGGAGCCTCGCCGTGCGTTACGAACTTGTACCTTGCGGGCAAAAAAGCCGACCCGCTTGTAAACTTCGTAATTAAGTGTATCGAATCGAAATGAGCGTGTCTAGCGATTTAAGCGAATTATTCGTTAAAGTCTAAGAAATCGTTAATAGCGCTTTTTCATCGTGAAATATCCGGCTTGCCCTGAAAAAACTCCTTCTCCAGGGACTCCCGCAACTGAGTCGGATCGAGTGGCTTGGTGAAATAGCGGCGAATTTCGTGTTGCAACACGTCCGACTGGCTGATCGAGTCGGTGTAGCCGCTGCACAGAATGATAGGCAAACCGGGGCGCAGACCGTGCAAGCGCCGCGCCAGCGCCAGACCGGTCAGGCCCGGCATGGTCTGGTCCGTGATCACCAGGTCGACCTGATTCTTTTCACCCGCAAAAGCTGCCAACAAATCGGACGGGTCGTTAAACAGTCGCGCCTGGTAACCCCAGTCTTCCAGCAACTCGCCGAGATAGCGGGCCACGGCCGGCTCGTCGTCGACCACCCAGATTTGTTGCCCGAGGCCGGCTCGGGTCAACGCTTTGCTGGGCTGGACGCCGCCCGATGTGTCGGGCGGGGCAGCAATCGGAAACAACAACTGGAACTGACTGCCTTGACCCAGCCTGGATTCGACCAGCACATGCCCGTTGGAACGTCGCAAAATGCCCTGCACCATGGACAAACCCAGTCCGGTTCCCTTGCCGACTTCCTTGGTTGTGAAGAAAGGATCGAACAAGCGCGACATGTGCTGCGGGTCTATGCCGCCGCCGGTGTCAGACACTTCCAAGGCGGCAAAAGTGCCCGACAGGCTGGTATGGCTGGCGGCACAGATCTTGCCCTCGATTTCGACCCGGTGCTGACGAATCTCGATGACGCCGTGTCCGGTGATCGCATCCCGGGCGTTGATGATCAGGTTGACCAGCACCTGACTGAGCTCGCTGGGGTCTATGCAGATGTAGAGCTCGTCCTCTATCCAGCTCATGATCTCGATACTCGAGGGGATCGACACCCGCATCATGTTGACAACGTCCTGCACCACGGCCGAAGGTGCAATCACGTCGACACTGGCACTTGGTTGGGTGCTGGCAAAAGTGAGCATCTTGGCGATCAGGTCGCGCGCCCGTTCGCTGGCGGCAACCACCTCGCGCAGGTAACTTGCCAGTTTGCCCTGCTTGTCCGGCACAAAGCGGTCCAGCGCCAGCCGCGAGTAGCCCAGAATGGTCGCCAGGCTGTTGTTGAAGTCATGCGCGATACCGCCCGTCAATTGCCCCAGTTGTTGCACTTTTTGCGACTGCTGCAACTGCCGCTCCAGCCCTTTCTTGGCGGCGGCGGCCTGCACCAGTTCGGTACGGTCGCGCACGAAAACAAACAGCAGCTGCTGCACGGGGTCGTAGATGACGGAAACATCAACCGTGATTTCGTAGCCTTGTTTGTGGCGATGGCGGGTTTCGAAGCGGTCTTTTCCGAGTTCGACGATTCTTTGAATGTGCTCTTGAATCTGCACCGGGCTCTCGTGCGCTTCCAGTTGGCTGATGTTCATGCCCAGCAGTTCTTCGACCGAGTAGCCCGACATCCGGGCGTAAGCTTGATTGACTTCGCACAAGCGGCCTTCGAGGTTGGCAATCCAGAAGCCGTCGATGGTCATGTCGAGCACGCGCTTGTAGCGCAACTGGGCATATTCCCTCTGCGTCACATTCTCGCCAACCGAGATATAGCCCTTGGGCGCGCCGTTCTCGTCGCGCACCGGCGTCACGGTACGGTCCAGGATGACATCGTCGCCACGCTGATCCTTCAGATGAACCAGACCGCGCCAGACGCCTCCGGCCTCGACCGTGGCCCGCATCCGCTCAGCCACCACCGGGTCCAGCGTGACGGGTTCCGAAAACAGGGAGGAACCGGGTTCAACGTCCGAGGATCGCCGGCCCATGAGCGCGTAACTGGCCCGGTTGCGCCACAGGATTTTGCCCTCCAGATCGGTCACGATAACCGGCGTGGTGGTGGAATCCAGGGCCAGCCCTTGGGTCCGCAGGGTTTCGTCGTTTTTCCGGCGCAGCAGTGTTTGCGCCGTCAGTTTCTGGTACGGCCGATTGACACAGATAACAAACATCGCCTGGTAAAACAGGCAATAGCTCAGAAATTTGTAAGCATGGCCCAGCAGGTTGCGCAGATCAGCGACAGCCACGTATTGACTCAGCAGCATCTCACTCAAACCGGCAATGGCGACGGCACCGAACAGCAGGGACAGGACTTCTTCGTCCGAACGGCGCGACAGCCGGTAGTAACGCCAGGCCGCCAGCGCCAGCAGAGCGGCGATGCACCACTCCAAGCCGGCGCCCAGCAAAGTCAGGTCACCGTTCTCCATGCGCAGGGCCGGCAAATCGATGGCATGAAAAAACACCGGCCAGGCCAGCAGCAGGCAGAGCCCGGCAAAGCCGGCAAAAATGCCGAAGCGGGCCATGCCCGGCGCCGGGCCCAGTTGCGGATAGACGCTAACCAGCAACAGCGTCAGCGCCACCATCAGGCGTCCCCCGAGCCAGAACATCGCACCTTTTTCGGCCGAAAAAGGGCTGCTGGGTTCGGGTACATCGAACAACAAGGCATGTGCAAAATCAAGCCAACCGGCGGCAAAGAGGGCTACCGCGATCAATAGAAAGGAAGTCGAGACCTCTTTCGCCGGTGTATGCCAGACCGTGGCAAAAACAAGAACCACCACCACCACCGAGAAAAAGTCCAGCAGCAGGTGGATGGAAAAGTAATACCGGAAGGCCCGGCCCAGGTCCGGCAGCGGCAGCAACAGGACCGCCAATACCAGGGCCGCCAGCCCCCCCACCAAAAGCAGTTGCTGGCGCAAGCGACGCCCATCCACGACGGCGGTCTGGCGTCTGGACTTGACCCGATTGATCTGGATCTTCTGCGGTTCCGGATTCACTGACACGCGCTCGCTCTTAGTCCTCAAGACCCATCAGCTTGAGCAGACGGTTCGTGTCAAGCGGTTTGGAAAGACAGCATTCAGCCCCGGCGGCCAACAGTTCAGCCTCGTTCTCGGGACTGAGGTAGCCGCTCATGGCAATCACCCGCACATTGGCAGGCCCCGGCAACTGCTTGATTTGACGGCACACTTCGCTGCCCTTGATGCCTGGCATCATGAAGTCGAGCAGTACGATGTCGGGAGCAAAAGCATGAACCTTGCGCCCGGCTTCGAAGCCGTCATGGGCCGTCTCCACCACCGTCTGGTAGTCCCCGCCTTCCAGCAACTCCTTCAGAAAACCGACAATCGCCCGGTCGTCATCAACGATAAGCACTCTCAATAGCCCTTTGTTGCCCTGCGGATTCCATTGGCGCGCGAAGCGCTCGACCTCCTCCCGGCGAAACCGGCGATGGCCGCCGGGCGTGACTTCGGCTTGGAGCAAACCTTTTTGCGCCCAACTGCGAACCGTCACCGGGGACACCATCATCCACTGGGCGACCTCGTTGGGTGTCAGGTAGGGCAGGTTTTTGAGTTCTTCTGTCATGACTTGAGTCCAATTCAATTCAATTGGGGCTTCGATTGGGGCTTAATCGATTCATCGCTTCCCTGTATTGCGCAGTGACCGGACTGTTTTCAAGCTGATGAAGCCATGCTAGCACCTCCGCCACCGCTACATACAATTCTGGCGGAATTCGTGCGTCCAGATCAACCTGCAGCAACAGCTTCACCAGATCGGGCGAGGAGTGCACATACAAACCATTTTCGCGCGCGATCCGGACAATCGAGTCGGCCACCACGCCATAGCCTTTGGCCACCACAATGGGCGTCATGTCCTTGGCGGAGTGAGACAGCGCCACGGCACTGGTTCGCTCTGACGGCTGTTTTTCCATCATGTTGCCGGCACTGGCACCGGCGCCAGTGCTCCGATTTGCAGACCGGTCAATTGCAGACCCACGGCGCCCAGACGCTGCGGCAAACCGGTGCCGGCCTGACTCAGCAAGCTCACGGTGGCCGAGTCGCGCGCCGCCAGACGCAGTTGCAACGTGCTGCCGGCCAGACTCAAACGTGCTTCCAACACGCCCAGCGTGGGCAGTTCCAGCGCCAGCTTGCTGGTCCAGCTACGTCGCATCTCGGTCTCGTCAGCGCCACCCTGCGGCTCTCTGGACTCCTCCTGTATTTCCCACTCCAGGGGGGTGCCGGGCCAGGCCTCGCCGCTCCAGCGAAACAGCGGCAGCGCCAGCAACTCAAGCTGCTGGCGCACCAATGCCACGGCTTGCGGGTGAATTGCGGCCACCGGGTCCGGGCTCGCGTGGGCATGCGACGCTGCCACCAAGGCCGAGGCCGCTGCCGGAACGACATCAGACAGGCCCGCCGGATGGCCAAGATGCGCTTGCGGCTCGCGCGCCAATTGCGCCAGCGTTCGCTCGCCGGCGGCAAACTGCTGCAGGTGTGATTCGTAAAAAAGGCCTGAGTGAACCACCGTGTCGAGCAACGTCGCCGCCAACTGCCGGCTATCGGATTTCTGCGGCTGGGGCCACAGCGCTTGTGTTCCCAGAATTTTCGCGCTCGGGTCGGTCGGCGGGTCCAGAATAGCCGTCAAGGCGCGCGCCACCGCGCTCAAGGTAACGCTCTGGTCCAACTGGACCGCGGGCGCACCGGTTCCCTTGTCGACGCCAGCGGCGGAGACCGCGCTCAATTGCTGTTGCAGGGCCGCGCGCGATGACAGGCGGACGTCGTTGCTGACCTGTTCCACCTGGGTCACGACGCCCGGTCCGGCAATATCGAACTGCCCCTTCAGCGGCACCAAGTCAAGGCGCTGCGCCAGCCGCGTCGCCAACAAGGTGTCGACCAGGGGCGTGACACCGCTCATGACAGCGGGTCGTTGCTCTGACCATAGGCCTGCTGTAGCAGTTGCTGGGACGCCATGTTCTTGAGTATCAGGCCCAGTTCCCTCAATTGCGGCATGACAATGCTGTTGATCTCAGCCTGCTGCGTTGTGATGCGGCCCAGCAACTGGTATTTGCGCGCCGTCTGCGACTCGCTCAGAGTCTCATCGGCTTCAATCACCCGCAGGCGGTCCACCAGCGCGCTTTGCTGCGCCTCCAGTGCCGGCAACTCACCCCAGTGGCGCACTTGCGCCAGCATCAGCATGCGTTCGGTGATGGGCGCAATCTGCTCATAGCAGTGCATGACTTCACTTTGGCATCCCATCTCAGGCTCCTATGGAAAAACGACTTGACATGGCGCCATTCGCCGCCTGCCGCACCGGGTGGGACGGCTGCGGCTCCACTTCCCGCCAGGCCGAGCTGATGGTGTCAAGCAGCCGGTCCGCCTGGTCCAGCAGCGCCGGGTCGTTGCGCAGGTTGGCATAGATAAGACGCTCCGTGATGTAATCGAACAGCGCCGACATATTGGCCACCAGTTCGGCCCCGGTCGCGCCACCCGCTTCGGCGTCAAAACTGACCTTGATACCGCTGTCTATGATGTTGATGGCCTTCGAAATCGCCTTCCCTTTGGCCGCGATTTCACCACTTTCCATGTGATGACGGGCCATGCCGATGGCCGTTTTGGCGCCATCGAACAGCAACATCAGCAACTGGTGCGGGGAGGCACTCATGATGGCGGTTTCAAGTCCCGTTCTGGCATAAGCACCGGCGCCGGTGCTGCTTGCAAATTTGTGTGTGTACATCTTCGGCTTTCCTTATTTGGTAGTGCTGTTAAGCGCAGCGAATTGCTGTGTCAGATAGGAACTGGTCTGATTCATGCTGCTGATCAGTTTGTCAAGCTGCGTAAACTGGGCTTTGTAGCGCGCCACCGTGGCATCAATCTGCGCCGACTTATCCGAGTATTGCTTGCCGAGCGCAGTCAAGCTCTTGTTGATGCCTGCGGTAGCCACTGTCAGCGCCCCATCGATGTTGCTGAAACCGGTAATCTGCGACGCCAATTGGTTGGCGTATCCGCCGACACCGGCAGCACCTGAAAACAGGTTCGTGACGCCGCTCAGATTGCTGCTCAGTGCCGTTGTCAGCTTGGCCGAATCGATCAACAGGCTACCGTCCAATTGAAACGATAGGCCGATCTGCGACAAGGTTGTCAGGCCGCCAACCGGGGCCTGCGCGGCGCTCAGCGTCGAACGGATGCGGGTCTGAATGCCCTGTAGCGTTGAGTCACCCAGCAAAGGGGCGGCCGTCTTGCTGGTCGGGTTATAGGCGGTCAAGCTCTTGACAACACTTTGCAGGCTGTTGTAGGCGTTCACAAAAGTAGTGATTGCAGTTTGTGTGCTGGCGGTATTACTCTGTACCGACAAGGTGCTGGTGCCGACGCTGGCCAGGTTCATCGTGACGCCTTGCAAAGCGCCTGTCACAGTGTTGCTGGCGCTGGTAACGGCAATGCCGTTGACGTTCAATTTCGCATCTTGTGCGATGGCGGTTTGCTGTAGATTTTGCACTGCCGCCGGGTTGTACGCCAGCAAGCTGGTCAGCGTAGCATCGCCAGCGACCGCAATGCGCATGCTCGACGTGGCACCGGTGGTCTTTGACGTCAATACCAACTGGTTCGGCAGGGCACTGCCGTTATTGACGATCGAAGCGGTCACCCCGATGGCGGTGCTGGCATTGATCGCATCGCGAATGCCGGCCAGGGTATTGTTGGTCGCATTGATCGTGATGGTGGTCGCAGCGCGCGTGGCATCGGCGGTAAAAGTTGCGCCGGTATAGGTGCCGGTCGCGGGGTTCAGCGTGCCACCGGTAATGGTGCCGAAGTCGAGTGTCACGGTGGTCGCGGCACCGCCGCCAATCACACCGGTGGTGGTAGCGACACCGGCGGCGGCCAGCGACTGCGCTTGCGCCAACTGCGTCACGTTCACGGTGGCGTTGCCGCTGACGGCGGTTGACAGGGCGGTAGCCGTCAGTACATTGGGGGCCGACGAAGTGGAGGTCATGCCCTGAAAAAGGCTGGGCAGGGCCAGTGCCGCCGCTGCCGTCTGTAGCGCACTCAAGGCGCTGCCGAGCTGACCGTAGGCCGACAGCTTGGTGTTGTAACTGGTTTGCTGCTGCTGGATCAAACCCAGCGGCAGTTGTTCATTCTTGGTGATGTTGGCCAGCAAGGTTGTCAGGTCAAGCCCGGAGCCGACACCGAGGGAAGAAATTGTAGCCATCGTAGTACCTGTTCTTTCTATTCACGCAACTTGAATATACCCATCCACCCTGCGCCATCACACGGTTTGGGAAAACAACAAGCCTTTCAGTGTGTCCACTATCTTGCTCATGCGCACCACATCCTCGGACGGAATCTGCCGGATCAACTTGCCGGTTGCCTGCTCAACAACCCTGATGATGGGTTCCCTGTAATGAGGGTCGATCTGGAACTGCACGCCGATCGACAAGGCGGCCAGTACTTTGTTGATCTCCTGTATCGACAGCTCTGTCTGTTGGGCACTGAGTTTGACGGCCTCGCCCTCTTTTGCGTTGGCCGCAGCGGCTGGCGTGGCGGGCATTTGACCTGGCAGGCTGGCGCTTGGCGCGGTGGAAGTTGTGGCTTTCGGGCTACTGGGGGTCGCTGCTTGCGTTGCTTGCGACTGCGCCTGTGGCAGGCTGTTGCCTATGCCAATCGGACCTATTGAAATCGACATTTCTCACCCCTGTCAAACGCGCCCATCATCCTGCTTGAAGCCGGCGGCCCAACCCGACCGCCGCTTCACCATGACCTACAGCGCTTACTGGAACAGTGCCATAACGCCTTGCGTCGACTTGTTGGCCGTCGACAACACCGAAGTACCCGCTTGCTGCAGAATCTGCGCACGCGTCATGTTGGCCACTTCGACCGAGTAGTCCGCATCCTGAATCCGCGAACGCGAAGAAGTCAGATTGGTGGTCGTGGAGGCAAGGTTCGAAATAACCGAGGTAAAGCGATTTTGCACCGCACCCAGGGCACTGCGCTGAGCATCTACGTTGGCCAGGGCGGCATCAATTGTGGCGAGCCGGGTGGCGTCGTTTGACACGTTAGTCACATCGATATTGGCGGCGGTGGCGCCTATGCTTGCGGAGTCGCCTTTTGCCAGCGTCACACCGATGGTTTGTGCGTCACTGGCACCGACCTGGATGCTGACGGTTTGAGCCGTTGCCAGAACCTTGTTACCGTTGAAGTCGGTTTGCGCCGCAGTGCGGTCGATCTCAGCCAGGCGTGCGGAGATTTCGTTCTGGATTGACACTTTGTCGGCGCTGGTATTGGTACCGTTAACGGCTTGCACCGCCAATTGACGGACCCGCTGCAGGTTGTCGGTGATTGAAGCCAGCGCCCCTTCAGCGGTTTGCGCCATCGAAATGCCGTCATTGGCATTGCGCTGGGCTTGTGTCAGACCATTGATATTGGAAGTGAAACGGTTGGAAATGGCCGAACCGGCTGCGTCGTCCTTGGCGCTGTTGATGCGCATGCCGGACGACAAACGCTCGATGGCGCTGCTCAGCGACAGGGCCGATTTGTTCAGATTGTTTTGTGCGACCAGAGAGAGGATATTGGTATTGATGATTGACATGACATTACTCCTGTGTACTAAAGTTGATGAACTCGGCTGGGGACCGCAACGACTGATTTACCGCCACTCAGGACAAGTAAGCCTTCGTTAGTCAGGTTATCGGCAGGCAACTTGAAAACATGTAGGGTGAGTACAAAAAAATATCTAATCTTTAGCCAGCCGCGACGCCAACTGTAGAAACAAGGCGCTTCCCATCACGAAAGCGACATCGATTTTGTCCCGGTGTTGGGCCAGGAACTCATCGCCAGCCCTTTGTGGACCATCGCCATAGGGCCAGACATAGTCGTCCACAACAATCCAGCCGCCGGCCACCACAAAGCCGGCCCAGGCCAGCAGGTCGGCCTTGGCCGCGGCATAACTGTGATTGCCGTCAATATGCAGAATCGCGATATGACCGGCATAGCGCGTGGTTCCAAACGCTGCCGTCGTAACGTCCAGGCGCGCGCCATAGTGCAGCGCGCCGTCGCTGGATGGCAGGCGTAAATAGTTAAGGTGATCGGCGCTGTAAGGCAGCAGGTTCATCTCAAAAACTGCCAGCGCCTCCTCGGCATCGACCTGTGCCGATACCCGGTCCACCATGGCGTCGGCGTCGTTCTGCAACAGATGCGCATTCGACCAGGGATCGACGCATAACAGCTTGCCGATCGCGTAACAACGCGCCAGTCGGGCCAGGATAAAAGCAGATTTTCCCCACCAACTGCCGATCTCGACCAGGTCTCCGGCCGGGCAGCGACGGGCAATTTCACACAGGACGCAGAATTTTTCATGGTCGCACATGCCGGGAATGACCTCTGCATGCCGAAACAGGGCGGCCAGCTCAATCTCTGCCATGGACGGCCTGGCCACAACATTCGAAGCCAGCGGCAGCGGCTTGGCGAACAGGCTGCGGGCATGACCGCGGGCGGCACGGTAGCCGCTCAACTCCATATCGACCGGTGAGGCGTTGACCAGAGTCACCCCGGGCGCAAGATCCCTGAGGACGCGATTCAAATAATCCCAGACCACCGGGTTGGGAGAATATATTCCTCCAATATTGAAGCTTGAAATCGCTTGCCTCAACGCTTCGTCAAACTCTGGCTGGGTGACAAACGGGAGGAACAACCAGGCGGGGTATTTTTCACGCGAAAAATCATGCGCCAGCGACGAAGCACCGATCACGGCTTGCCCATCGCGCAGGCTGCGTTCCAGGTACTCCAGCGAACGCGGCATTCCGCCCGGGAAAATCAGGACCGGTTTTGCCGACCCTCCATTGATTGGATGATGTGAATTCAATTTCTGTGCCTCAGCGGGAAAGCCGGTGCCTTTGGCGCCTAGGGTTTTTGGCGAGATCCCCTTGCTCGCACATGAGGAAGATACTGGCGCACAGATCCGGATATTGCTGCCCCAGTTGGTAGCAACCTTCCAGGTATTCCGACGAGATGATGTCGGTTTGCAGCAATCGGTCCCATTGAAAATTGGCCAGTGCCTTGAAGAATATGCCGGACCGATGAACCACTTTCAGCCCGGCCGCATGGGCATCTCGCTCCAGGGTATCCAGGGTGTAGGTACGGCGGTGGCCATGCTCCATTTCGGCCGCTGTGACGGCCGTGTTGTGTGAGATCAAGCCCATCTTGACGGCGATCTGCCTGGAAGGCGCATTGGCATTCGGACACACCAGGAAGAACCTGCCGCCCGGCGCCAGCCACTCGTCATTGACGCGTTTCAACACCAGCACTGGATCGTCCAGGTGTTCCAGTACGTGGGTTAACACGATATTGTCGTAACGCTTGGGCAGGGCCGTATTTTCGAACAGCGAGTGGACGAACTTCACCTGCTCGCCCAGTTTCTCTTTAGCCTGCGCTAGCGCGACATCCGACGCTTCGACACAGGTGATGTCATCGAAATAGGGCAGGAATTTTCTGGTGAAATTGCCTTTGTAGCTGCCCAGCTCAAGCAGGCTACCCCGGTTGAAAAAAGGCTGGAACGCTTTGAGCATGTAGGGATGCAGCACATCAAAGTCGAAGCTGTAGGCATATTTTTCGTTTTCCGGATTTTTTGCATCATCCAGCTCATCGTCGTAGTTTCTTCCGCTTGTCATTTTTTTCCCCTGTGTGTATTTTGTCTTCACGCTTCGTCCAACATCGCCAGGCCAAATCCTGATCGTCCGAATTCATTGCCGTTGTAGAGCAGGTAAACCTTCCCATCCAGCTCGAAGGTATGCGGATAGCATTGCATCTGCGCATCCCAGCCGTCTTCGGAAACATCGATCCCGGCCTGGCTGTCATCCCGCACCCAATCGGTCAAGTCATCCGAGCAGGCATAACCAATCCGGTAGGCATGCTGGCTTTGCGTCCTGAAGCCATGTGCCTGCCGATAGCAGAAGTACATATGGTATTTACCGTCACGCTGAAAAACCGTCGGCAAGGCCTGGCATTCGTCCTGATTCAATTTGTCAGCGATGATGGGGCGGCCCTCACGCTGCCAATTGATCCCGTCCGCGGACGTGGCATGGGCGATCTTGTAGACCCGGTCCGGCGCATCGGTTTCGGTAAATTTCTTCCACTGGGTGCCGTGTATGTACCACATGTGGTAGCGGCCGCCATACAAAGCCACGAAGGCATCGCCAATCAGAAAAGGCTCGTGCAGCGACGCGGCCAGCACCGGCCCCTTGCCGTATTTTTGAAAAGTCAAACCGTTATCGTGACTGATCGCCAAGCCAATCGCGGCATCGGCGGACACCGACACTTTTCTGTTCCATCCGGTCGTGTAGGCCAGCACCCGGTCACCGTCTCTGAGCACATTGACCGGGAATATCCCGTGCTCATCAAAGCAACCCAAGCCGCCCAGTTCGATCACCGTACGCTTTGAGATGGCGATGATGTCTTTCATGTTTTTATCGAAATCGACAAAGGCAACGTGACTCAAATACTTCCCGACGCGGTCTCTCACCCGGGTTGAAAAATAGACCCGCACACGATCCTCCAGCACCAGGGTTTGCGGTGATTGCGCGAACTCAAGGCAGTTATTCGGCAACGTATGTTCGGTCGGGTCAAATATCTTGCCCAGTTTCAACCACTTCATACGCCACCCCAGTTTGCAGGACTCATCAGTTTTGCCAAGCCCATGCCGGAGCGCCCCATCTCGTTGCCCTGGTAGAGCATGTAGGTATCACCGTCCAGCATGAACACATGCGGATAATTGACCATCTCCGAATCCCAGCCGGTCTCGGAGACCTCCATGCCCGCCATCTCATCACGCCGGTCCCAGTGGCTCATATCGAGGGAGGACGCGTAGCCGATCCGGTAGCCCCCCTCCTTGCCCTTGTAGTTATGGCTGTGCCGGTAAGAGAAAAACATATGGTATTTGCCGTCACGCTGAATCACGTCCGCGCAGGCCTGGCATTCATGCTCGCCCAGCTTGTCCGCTATCAGGTCTTTGCCGTGCTTCACCCAATTGATGCCGTCTGCGCTGGACGCCATGCGGATTTTGTAGATTGGCTCCGGCTTGCTTTCGGTTTGCAACCATTCTTTGCCGGACACGTACCACAGGTACCATTTACCGTCGAATTTCCGGATGCGCGGGCTTCCCAACAGAAAGGGTTCGTCCGGACTGTAGGAAAGAACGGGACCTTCCCCGAGCCGGGCGAACGACTCGCCCTTGTCGTGGCTGACCGCGAGCCCGATGGCGCCATTGAAGGGAACCGACTCGCAGCGGGTCCATCCCGCGTAGTACACCCGCACTTCCTGCTGATCGCGAATCACCGAAATCGGGTTGGTGCCAAATTCATCGAAGGTTCCATACCCACCCAGACTCAGGATGGGCTCACTGCACACCCTTAAAACCTTGCGCAGATTCCTTCTGTCGAGGTCGATGTAGGACAGATAGCTTTGATATTGACCATCCGGAGTCGGCGCCGGTCGGGTACAAAAGTAGACCCTGACATGTGTCTCAAAGATCAACACCGAGGGAGATTGAGCAAACTCCTTCATCCAGCTTGCATTCTGCAAATCCTTGGGGTCGAATAATTTTCCCAGTTTTTCCCACTTGAACATTCATGCACCCCTAGCGCAACAGGCAGTCGATGCCATCGACATCGAATACCGGGATTGCGAATTTCTCCTTGACGGCACGCCGATCGAACCAATAGTTGTCGATAAATATCGCAGCCGCCGGATCAATGAAGGTCCACTTGTCCTGAGCGTCGGAAATCTGGACGATGTCCTCAAACAAATGCTCGGATATCCCGCAACTGCGCAAGCTGTCCGCCAGGTTGTGCCTATGCTTGGTCAGCAGCACAACAGCGACGCCACGGTTGCGGCACTGATACAGGAAGGCCATGGCAAGTTCATGCACATGCCGGCCGACAACCAGGGTTTCATCGAAGTCGATATAGACGCGCCGGAATTCCAGGTCCGTCTTGAAGCGGTTGTGCAGACAGCGGTCGAGCTGAACAGCACAGTTGTTCTGCAAAATCTCCAGCGCTTTTCCCTGCGCGTTGAACAGGCTCAGCAGCGCGAAGTTCACTCCGGTATGCCGATAAAGCCCCATCGTGCTGGACTGACGCGGCGCGAATTCCATCAGCTTGAACTTGCCGCCGCGATCCTTCTTCACCTGAAAAAACCAGGCGCCATTCAGAGACACCGTTTCATTGATGCGATGCGCGATCTGCTCGATCTCCGGCGTCAGGTCCAGCGCCGTGGAGCGGAATGAAATGCCCATCTGAACTCTCTCGCGGGTCCTAGGCCCGATGAAGAGCAGCTTTCCGTTGAAATCCGTGAAGCAGTCGACACTGAGTTCTTCCCCCGGAAGAAACTCGGTCACCAGCAAACTCGGGTTTTTGCCCAGATAAAACGCCAGCTCCGCCGGCGACTCGGCGCTGTAGGTCCCCTTCCCGCCTTGTCCATCATCGGGTTTCAGGAACAGCGGGAAGCTCAGACCGAGATACGGCTCGGCAAACACCTCTGGACAGAAATCGAACCGCTGGAACAACTTGTAGGTCTGTCTTTTATAGCGTGCGATCCGATTGGTCTCGGCACACGACGTGAGTACTTGAGCATCTATTTCAGACTGATGCTCAGCCAAAAAGCAGGCGATGGTATCGTGCGTCGGGTAGACGAATTCGATTTTCAGCGCGTGTAGCAAACGATTAAAGCGTTCAATGAAATCCGGTTGGTCGACGTAGAGAGCATCTTCCACGTAATGATCTTCTGGGTAGATGAAAGAGGCGTGATCGCTCTTGCCGGATGCGCCAAACAACTCGACATGGTGGCTGTACTTCAGGGAGTTGTAGATCTCCAGCCCGATCTCGGAGCCGGCCGGAAAAATCAGCACGCGGTGTTTTGCGCTCATGACCTTCCATCGTTCGACAAAGCCAGTTCCGCCAGAATACCGCAGGACAATTCCGGATAGTCGATGGCCGCCAGGCACAAGGCTTGAATCACTTTTTCATCCAGCTTCAGCGAGATCATCTGACTGGTGGTCAAAGGCTTGAGGTAGATGCCCTCCAAACGCTGGACCGCATAGCCCGCTTGCGCAATGTCCTTGCGCAACGATTCAACGGTGTAATAACGCTTGTGCCCCAGCAGTAAATCATGCTCCGACAGTTGCTGCATGTCGGGCAACAGTCCCGCCAGATGGCCCAACCTGCGGTTCAGCACTTCGGCATTGGGCACCGAGACGAACATCCGCCCCCCCGGGGCCAGGAAACGCCGGAAGTGCTTCAGAATAAGTACCGGGTCGTCCACGTGCTCCAGGATGTAGCCGAAGACGATCACATCAAAACGCTCAGCCGTATCGAAGGTCTCGAAATAGGATTCGGCGATTTCGACTTTCGAGTGCGGGAATCTTTGACGGAAATTGTCGATCACGGCCGGCGATGCATCGACCACCACATGGCGTTTAAAGTGTTGCTCAAAAACGCCCGTCGTGATCCCGTGTCCTAGCCCCAGTTCGAGCAAAGAGCTCGCTCCACTCGAGAACTGCACCACTCTTTGTGGATACCACTGCAACTGGATCGTGTTGTCGAAATCGTAGATGCTCAAACCTTGATAGGCTTGCACATGGTTATCGAGGGTATTTTCCGTCATCAGTCTGCCCCTTAAGCCTCAGAAGAGTTTTCAATCAAGTCAAAGTTGCCCGTGATAGCAGCGAGCGTCTGTTCCCTGGAATTGAACATCATCACATCGATGATCGAAAGCCAGGGCACGAAGGGATCGCCAAACTGCCGATACTCGAACGGCTTCGATCGGATGAATTTCAGGGCCATCCCTTTTTTGCGGAAGTCCTCTTTCGAATACAGATCAACACCGCCGATGGCGTTCACATAGGTGCTGGCGCCTACCGCTTGGCACAAGGCCAGCACCTTGTCCTGGTTCTTCAGTTGGTGGTCAATGGCGATGTCCGAGGAAATCCTGATCTCCGTCGCCAGGCCCAGGTGCTGGCAGGTGCTAACGATGGCGTGGTGCAGGAAACGAAACAGGTTGCCCTCTTCATGGCGCACCACGCGCTCCACCAGCGCCATGGTGGCGTCAAAATAGGGGGCACAACGATAAGCCCCGCGGAACTGGTTGAGCAGCTTGTCGCGCTTGAAATCCGTCGCCAGTTCCCGCTGGCTCACATCCAGCGCATCCGACGCGCTTTTCAGGGGCAGCGAGAACAGCACATCGCGGCCGTCTTGCAGCATGCGGTTGCGGTTGATCCAGCCCTTCTTGGTGTATTTGATGTTGTCGTACACGATGAACTGGTCCACCGCCGCAATCAACTGGAAATAGCCGATGTAGGGGAAGAAATAGGGCTGCATGATCGCCACGCTGCTCATAGTTGCCCCCACGCTCGGCACTGCGTGTCCTCGCTGGACATGCCACTGCCAAAGTCAGCGGCTCTTCGCGCCGTCCCGGTCTGCGCAGGCAGACCGGGAGCCGCGGCGCTCAGCCCCCAGGGGGCGCGAGCTTGCTTGGGGCGGCCCGGCGCTGCGCTCATGCGCTGCCCTGCCCCGCAATGATGTGCAAAATGGAATCGACCTGCTCGCCGCTGAGCGTCGGATAAATCGGCAGGCAGATCACCTCGTTGGCCGCCTTGCGCGCCGCCGGCAAATTCGACGGCGCCGCCGATGGCAGGCCGCGGTACATCGGAAAATCGCTGATCAGGGGATAAAAGTAGCGCCGCGCATAAACGCCGCAGTCGCGCAGTTTCTGGAACAGCGCGTCGCGGCTGAGCGGGTACTCGGGCCGCACCAGGATCGGAAAGTAGGCGTAACTGGCGACTTGTTCGCCCGAGTCGGCCAGGCAATGAATACCGCGGACCCCGGCCAGGCCGGCGCGGTAGCGGGCGTCCACGGTCTGGCGTTGTCGCAGCGCCGCATCTATGCCTTTGAGTTGCAGCAGACCAAAGGCCGCATTGATCTCGCTCATCTTGCCGTTGATGCCGGGCGCCACCACGGTGACTTCGTCCACAATGCCAAAATTCTTCAGGTTGTCGATGCGCTGCTTGGTTTTGGCGTCGTGGCAAATAATCGCTCCGCCCTCGAAGGTATTGAACACCTTGGTGGCGTGAAAACTCAGCACCGAAAGGTCACCATGGTTGAGCACGCTGCCGTCTTCCGTTTGCACGCCAAAGGCGTGCGCGGCGTCATAGATCACCCGCAGGCCATAGTTATCGGCAATTTTCTGGATGCGCGCCACGTCGCACGGATGTCCGTAGCAATGCACCGGCATGATGGCGCTGGTTCGCGGCGTAATGGCGGCTTCAATTTTGGCCGGGTCCAGATTGAGCGTGACCGGATCGATGTCGACAAACACCGGCTGGATGCCATTCCATAACAGGGAGTGACTGGTGGCGACAAACGAATACGGCGTGGTAATCACCTCGCCCGTGATGCGCAGCGCCTGCATGGCGGTCATCAGCGCCAGCGTGCCGTTGCTGAACAAGGCGATGTGTTTCACCCCCAGGTAAGCGCACAAGGCTTGTTCCAGTTGCAGGTGAAACGGGCCGCAGTTGGTCAGCCACTTGTTTTTCCAGATTTGCTCCAGATAGGGAAGAAACTCGGCCAGTGGCGGCAACAAGGGTTGCGTTACATAAATGGGTGGTATTTCGTGCGCTGCTGTCATGTCTGTGTCTCCGCTATCGCCCTGGGCGTGATCTCCAGGTTCTGCACACTGGCCTGGTTCAACTCAAAAGAGGTAGCCGGCAAGCCGGCACACCAGCGCTGCCACATCGTGCGCAGGGCACGCTCCAGACCGGCCGCTATCAGCTCCGGCTGGCTTGGCACCGAGCGCGCAAAACGCTCACGCAGCCCGCTGCGCAGCTTTGCCAACTCCGATAGATCAGCCACCAGCGCCAGACCCTGGCGCACAAAGGCCGCCTCGTCCTGCGCTATCAGCGCCTGCAACCCAACATGGCCCAAAATCCCCGCCCCCGTGCGCCCCGCCACCGTCGAACCGGCCAGCGTCAGCGTCGGCACCCCCATCCACAGCGCATGCAAGGTGGTGGTGCCGCCGCTATAGGGGAAGGTATCCAGACAAACATCGACCTGCTGGTGCAGCGCCAGATAATCCTGCATGTTCGTGCGCGCATGAAAGTCAAGCCGCTCGCGCTCTATCCCTGCCTCGCCAAACCAGGCGATCAGCGTGTCGTATTGGCCGTCCTCTCGCATCGCTCCGAGCAGCATGCGTGCATCGGGCATCGCGCGCAGCAGTTGCGACCACAGCGCGATCACCCTGCGGCTGATTTTGCTCGGACGGTTGAAGCTGCCAAATGTCAGGTAGCCGTTTCTCTGCGCCGGCAGCTCGCTCACCGCTGGCGCATCGGCAGTCGGCAGAAACGGCGCGCTGGCCGGTAAATAAACCAGCTTTTCCGTGAACTGCGCATCGAACTGCCCCGGCGGCAACAGGAAGCGGTCGCTCAGGTAGTAATCCATCGCGCTCAGGCCGGTGCTGCCCGGATAGCCCATCCAACTGATTTGCACCGGTGCCGCTTTGCGGGCAAAACTGAGCAAGCGGTTGTGGGCGGTGTGGCCCGACAGGTCGATCAGAATATCGATGCCGTCAGCGCGAATCTTTTCCGCCAGCGCGGCGTCGCTCAGGCTGGCCACCCGATGCCAGTGTTTCACATAAGCACGCAGGCGCTGGCTGACCTTGTCCTCGCTAACATGGTTGGCATAGGCGTGCAACGACAGGCTGGCATGCGCGCCCAGATGCGCCAACACCGGTTCGATAAAAGAGGCCACCGCGTGATTGCGTAAATCGCCCGAGACGAAGCCCACTTGCAGGCAACGATCAGGCTCGCGTGAATTGCCGTGGGGCTGCCACTGCGAACGCAGCGGCGCTTCAAACTGCGCGCCGAAACGGACATGTTCGGCAAACAGGCTGGCCGCATCCAGCCCTTCGCTTTGGTTCAGGCAAAACAGCAGGTTGCTATGTGCCTGGGCGTCACCCGGCATCAGCGCCAAGGCTTGCCGCAGACTGGCTTCAGCTTCCGTGAGCCGGCCCTGACTGCGCAGCAAGGTCCCCAGATTGCCGTGTGCCACGGCGTCCCGCGGCTTGAGCTCCAACGCCTGTCGATAGCGTATTTCGGCTTCCGCCAGCCGCCCCTGCTCCTGCAACAGCGCTCCCAGATTGGATTGCGCCACGGCGTGTTCCGGCCTGAGCGCCAACGCCCGTTGATAGCTCGCTTCGGCTTCTGCCAGACGCCCCAGATGTTTGAAGGTATTGCCCAGGTTGCCATGCGTCTCGGCGTCCTGCGGCCATAGTGCTGCCGCGGTTTGCATAGACGCCAGCGCGGCCTCAAGCTGCCCCTGCTCTTGCAGCACCACGCCCAACATTTTCCAGCCAAAACCATCAGTCGGAAAGCGCAGCGTCAGCGAACGCGCCAGTGTTTCAACCTCAATCAAGCGCCGCTGCTGGTACAGCGCCACCAGCTTGTCGATTTCTTCGGCGCTGGGCCCTTGTTCCGACGCTGTCACCGGCATCGGCGCCGGACTCTGCGCGTGTTCTCCCAACTGCGCCGTCAACGCTTGCACCGTTGCGCCCTGCAAACCATGCTGGCGCCCCAGCGCCAGCACTTGAGCGGCAGTCTCCAGCTCGCCGGCCTGAATCAGTGCATCGATATAACTCAGCCAGTAGGGTTCCTGCTCCGGCGCGGCTTGCAGCGCCGCGGCAAAGTAAGGCAACCCGGCCGCCGGTTGCTTCACCTGTAGCGCCAGTTGGCCCAACTGGTAGTTCGCCTGCGGGTGCCGCGGCCGGGCTTCAAGAATCGCACGGTAAAGGCTTTCGGCCTCTTCAATCTGCCCGCTTTGATGCTGCTTCTGGGCCAGTTGCAAGCTGTTCTCCAGGGTCTGATCCAGCTCTTTCTGTGCTTGCTCCAGGGCTAAAGCATGGGCTTGTGGCGAAGCCGTGCTATCAGGAACGCAAGCCTCGAACGATACCGCCGGCAAGCCGGCACACCAGCGCTGCCACATCGTGCGCAGGGCACGCTCCAGACCGGCCGCTATCAGCTCCGGCTGGCTTGGCACCGAGCGCGCAAAACGCTCACGCAGCCCGCTGCGCAGCTTTGCCAACTCCGATAGATCAGCCACCAGCGCCAGACCCTGGCGCACAAAGGCCGCCTCGTCCTGCGCTATCAGCGCCTGCAACCCAACATGGCCCAAAATCCCCGCCCCCGTGCGCCCCGCCACCGTCGAGCCGGCCAGCGTCAGCGTCGGCACCCCCATCCACAGCGCATGCAAGGTGGTGGTGCCGCCGCTATAGGGGAAGGTATCCAGACAAACATCGACCTGCTGGTGCAGCGCCAGATAATCCTGCATGTTCGTGCGCGCATGAAAGTCAAGCCGCTCGCGCTCTATCCCTGCCTCGCCAAACCAGGCGATCAGCGTGTCGTATTGGCCGTCCTCTCGCATCGCTCCGAGCAGCATGCGTGCATCGGGCATCGCGCGCAGCAGTTGCGACCACAGCGCGATCACCCTGCGGCTGATTTTGCTCGGACGGTTGAAGCTGCCAAATGTCAGGTAGCCGTTTCTCTGCGCCGGCAGCTCGCTCACCGCTGGCGCATCGGCAGTCGGCAGAAACGGCGCGCTGGCCGGTAAATAAACCAGCTTTTCCGTGAACTGCGCATCGAACTGCCCCGGCGGCAACAGGAAGCGGTCGCTCAGGTAGTAATCCATCGCGCTCAGGCCGGTGCTGCCCGGATAGCCCATCCAACTGATTTGCACCGGTGCCGCTTTGCGGGCAAAACTGAGCAAGCGGTTGTGGGCGGTGTGGCCCGACAGGTCGATCAGAATATCGATGCCGTCAGCGCGAATCTTTTCCGCCAGCGCGGCGTCGCTCAGGCTGGCCACCCGATGCCAGTGTTTCACATAAGCACGCAGGCGCTGGCTGACCTTGTCCTCGCTAACATGGTTGGCATAGGCGTGCAGCGACAGGCTGGCATGCGCACCCAGATGCGCCAACACCGGTTCGATAAAAGAGGCCACCGCGTGGTTGCGCAAATCGCCCGAGACGAAGCCCACTTGCAGGCAACGATCAGGCTCGCGTGAATTGCCGTGCGGCTGCCACTGCGAGCGCAGCGGCGCTTCAAACTGCGCGCCGAAACGGACATGTTCGGCAAACAGGCTGGCCGCATCCAGCCCTTCGCTTTGGTTCAGGCAAAACAGCAGGTTGCTATGTGCTGCGTCAGCATCGGGCTTGAGCGCCAGCGCCTGGCGCAGACCGGCCTCAGCTTCCGCCAATAGCCCCTCCTGACTTAGCAAGCCGCTCAGATTGCTATAAGCATCGACGTAGGCCGGGTTAAGTTCCAGCGCGCGCCGATAAACAAGCTCCGCTTCAGTCAGGCGGCCCTGCTGCTGAAGCAACAGACCCAGGTTGTTATGCGCCTCGGCGTGGCTCGGCGCCAGCGCCAGCGCCTGCCGATAGCTGGCCTCGGCTTCTGACAATCGGCCCTGCTCTTTAAGGACATTGCCCAGATTGCCATGCGCCTGAATGTAGGCCGGATTGAGCGCCAGCGCCCGGTTATAGCTGGCCTCGGCTTCAGCCAGCCGGCCTTGACTTTTCAGCGTTACGGCCAGATTGTTGTGCGCTTCGGCGGATGCCGGGTTGAGTTCCAGCGCCCGCCGATGGCTGGCTTCAGCTTCCACCAGCCGATGCTGGCTTTTGAGGGTGGCGCCCAGGTTGCTATGCGCCTGGTCATCCTGCGGCAACAGGGCCGCCGCTGTTTGCATCGGCGCCAGGGCCTCCTCCAGCCGTCCCTGCTGTTGCAAGGCCGCACCCAATATTTTCCAGCTAAACCCATGGCAGGGAAAGTTCAGCGTCAGCGCACGTGCCAGTATTTCCGCCTCGGCGAACAGTCCTTGACTGTACAAGGACCCCAGTGTGTCAATCTGCCGCTGCTCCAGCAAGCGGCCGGCCTTGACATTGGCGTCCTTCGGCACGCAAGCCTCGAACGATACCGCCGGCAAGCCGGCACACCAGCGCTGCCACATCGTGCGCAGGGCACGCTCCAGACCGGCCGCAATCAGCTCCGGCTGGCTTGGCACCGAGCGCGCAAAACGCTCACGCAGCCCGCTGCGCAGCTTTGCCAACTCCGATAGATCAGCCACCAGCGCCAGACCCTGGCGCACAAAGGCCGCCTCATCCCGCGCTATCAGTGCCTGCAACCCAACATGGCCCAAAATCCCCGCCCCCGTGCGCCCCGCCACCGTCTCTCCGGCCAGCGTCAGTGTCGGCACCCCCATCCACAGCGCATGCAAGGTGGTGGTGCCGCCGCTATAGGGGAAGCTATCCAGACAGACATCAACCTGCTGGTGCAGCGCCAGATAATCCTGCATGTTCGTGCGCGCATGAAAGTCAAGCCGCTCGCGCTCTATCCCTGCCTCGCCAAACCAGTCGATCAGCGTGTCGTATTGGCCGTCCTCTCGCATCGCTCCGAGCAGCATGCGCGCGTCGGGCATCGCGCGCAGCAGTTGCGACCACAGCGCGATCACCCTGCGGCTGATTTTGCTCGGACGGTTGAAGCTGCCAAATGTCAGGTAGCCGTTTCTCAGCGCCGGCAGCTCGCTCACCGCTGGCGCATCGGCAGTCGGCAGAAACGGCGCGCTGGCCGGTAAATAAACCAGCTTTTCCGTGAACTGCGCATCGAACTGCCCCGGCGGCAACAGGAAGCGGTCGCTCAGGTAGTAATCCATCGCGCTCAGGCCGGTGCTGCCCGGATAGCCCATCCAACTGATTTGCACCGGTGCCGCTTTGCGGGCAAAACTGAGCAAGCGGTTGTGGGCGGTGTGGCCCGACAGGTCGATCAGAATATCGATGCCGTCAGCGCGAATCTTTTCCGCCAGCGCGGCGTCGCTCAGGCTGGCCACCCGATGCCAGTGTTTCACATAAGCACGCAGGCGCTGGCTGACCTTGTCCTCGCTAACATGGTTGGCATAGGCGTGCAGCGACAGGCTGGCATGCGCACCCAGATGCGCCAACACCGGTTCGATAAAAGAGGCCACCGCGTGGTTGCGCAAATCGCCCGAGACGAAGCCCACTTGCAGGCAACGATCAGGCTCGCGTGAATTGCCGTGCGGCTGCCACTGCGAGCGCAGCGGCGCTTCAAACTGCGCGCCGAAACGGACATGTTCGGCAAACAGGCTGGCCGCATCCAGCGCTTCGTTTTGGGCCATGCCAAACAGCATGCCACTGTGCGACACAACATCATCCGGCGAGAGTTCCAGCGCCTGCCGAAAACTCACCGCGGCTTCAGTCAGCCGGCCCTGGCTTTGCAGCAAGCTGCCCAGATTGGCATGCCCGACGGCATAATCCGGCTTCAGTTCCAGCGCGCGCCGATAGCAGACCTCAGCGTCGGTTGGGCGGCTGCGCTTGAGCAGTACGCCCAGGTTGGCATGCACCATGGCATCCTGCGGCTTGAGTTCCAGCGCGCGCCGATAGCTCGCTTCGGCTTCAACCGGGCGGTCCTGCGCTTGCAGCACGGTGCCCAGATTGCTATGTGCCTCGGCGTAGCCTGGTTTAAGTTCCAGTGCCAGGCGATAGCTCGCCTCGGCTTGCGCCAAGCGCCCAAGCTCTTTCAAGACATTGGCGTGGTTGTTATGTATCTCAGCGCATGTCGGTTCGATTTGCGCTGCCCGCCGGTAGCTCGCTTCGGCTTGTTCCAGACGCCCAAGCGCTTTCAGGACCACGCCTAGATTGCCCTGTGCCGAGACATCTTGCGGCAGCAGTTCGGCCGCCCATTGCATGGGCACCAGCGCTTCCTCAAGCAGCCCCTGCCGCTGCAGCACCGAGCCCAATATCTTCCAGCTCGGGCCATGTTGCGGAAAGCGACGCGTCAGTGAGCGCGCCAGTGTTTGCGCTTGGGTCGAACGTCCCTGAGCGTACAGCGCAGTCAAGGTGTTGACCTCCTGTGGCCTAGGCTGCGCGTTACGGGTGGATGGTGCCGACTGGAGCATCTTCAATTCACTGCCGGCTGCGAAGGTACGAATCGGTCATGGCTGAAAAAGTGTCTGAAAATAGCGGCCAAAGTCAGGCCGACATATTCATGACTTCCTGGTAGGCGGCCACCACTTTGTTGCGCACCTGCACCCCCATCTGAAAGCTGATATTGGCCTTCTGCAGATCGACCATTACGTCATTCAGGGCGACGCCCGGCTTGCCCAACTCGAAGTCCTGGGCCTGGCCGTAGGCCTTGTTCTGGGTCTCGCTGATGGCATCAAGCGACTTCCTGAGGGCACCGGAAAAGCCGCCACTCTCCAGCGCCGGCGCCGCGGCGGCCTGACCTGGGTCGGCGACCTTGGTCATCTGACGCAGTTGGCGCATCTGCGCCAGCACCGATTCGATTGACGCATTGGACGAGACAGGCGATAGCGCCATGGTGATTCCTCCGGCGCAGCGGCGCCTGTTGCTTGACTGAAGAAGGCCCAAGCGTAGCAGCGCAGTGGCCCGCGCATCGGGCCAAAAGACGGCAAAACCGGCAGTTGTTCGGCCGATCAAGAACATCGGGGTACTCACACAATCCTTCGCATGAGTACTGCCGCCAGCACCAATACGCCCTCCTGGCTGGAGCAGTGGCGCGCCAACCCGCGTCTGCCGCTGATGCTAGGGGTCTCCGCCGCGGTGGCCGCCGCGGCCGCGCTGTGGCTGTGGAGCCGCGCGCCCGACTACGGCGTGCTCTACAGCAATCTGTCGGACCGCGACGGCGGCGCCATCATCGCCTCGCTACAGCAGATGAACATTCCGTACAAGTTCACCGAAGGCGGCGGCGCCTTGCTGGTGGCCGCCAACAAGGTGCCGGAAGCGCGCTTGCGGCTGGCGGCCCAGGGCCTGCCCAAGGGCGGCACGGTCGGTTTTGAACTGCTGGACAACCAGAAGTTCGGCACCAGCCAGTTTGCCGAACAGATCAACTACCAGCGCGCCCTGGAAGGCGAGCTGGCACGCTCCATCAACTCGATTGCCGCGGTCAGCTCGGCGCGGGTGCACCTGGCCTTGCCGAAACCGTCTCTGTTCGTGCGGGAGCAGAAGAAGCCGAGCGCCTCGGTGGTCCTGACCCTGCACCACGGGCGAACCATCGACGAGGGCCAGATCAGTGCCATCGTGCATCTGATCTCCAGCAGCGTGCCGGAGTTGTCGGCCAAAAGCGTCACGCTGATCGACCAGTCCGGCAACCTGTTATCGGCGGCCAATGCCGACAGCCGCGGCCTCGATACCAGCCAGCTGAAATATACGCAGGAAATCGAGCAAGGCTATATCCGCCGCATCGAAGCCATCCTGCAACCCATCGTCGGCGCCGGCAATGTGCATGCCCAGGTGGCGGCCGACATCGATTTTTCCGTCGTCGAGAACACCGACGAAAAATACCGACCGAACAACGAACCCGGCAGCGCCGCCATTCGCAGCCAGCAGTTGAGCGAGTCCGGCCAGTCGGCCGGCAACGCGGCCGGCGGCGTGCCGGGCGCGCTGAGCAACCAGGCGCCGGCCAATCCGGTGGCGGCGCTCGCCAGCACCGGGGCAACGCCCCAAAAACCGGCGGCCACGGCAGCGCCGCTGGCGCCCAAGGCCGCCGCGGAAGCAGCCACTGGCCCGATCGGCGGCGCCAGCCCGATCAACAGCCGCAAGGACGGCACCACCAACTATGAACTGGACCGCTCGATTCGCCATGTGCAACAAGGTGCCGGTGCCATCAAGCGCCTGTCGGTGGCGGTGCTGGTCAACTACCGCGGCATCCTCGGTGCCCAGGGCAAGCGCGAAAACCAGGCCCTGTCGGCGACCGAACTGGAGCAGATCAAGAATCTGGTCAAGGAAACCATGGGTTTCAGTACCGATCGCGGCGACTCGGTCAACGTGGTGAACAGCCCGTTTGCGGCGGAGCCGGTCAGCGAGACCCCGGAGTTGCCCTGGTGGCGCCAGCCGGAGAATCTTGAATTGGCCAAGGTAGCGGGCAAGAACCTGTTGCTGGGCGTGCTGGCCCTGTACCTGTTGTTCGGCGTGTTGCGGCCACTGCTGCGCCGGGCTTTGCAGCCGGCCAACGCTGGCGCTGAACCAACGGCGGCGACGGCGGCGCCGGAGTCGCCCGCGGAAGCGGCCACCGCCGAGGCCTCGGCCAAGACCCAGGAGCGCCACACCAAGCGCCATCTGGACAACCTGCAGTACGCGCAGGAAGCCGCGACCCAGGGTCCGCAAATGGTGGCCATGCTGGTCAAGAGCTGGATGGACAAAAAAGATGGATGAAGGCATCAGAAAAAGTGCCATCCTGCTGATGTCGCTGGGTGAGGAAGGCGCCGGCAACGTGTTGCAGCACCTGTCGCACGCGGCAGTCCAGGCCCTGGGCGAGGCGATCGCCACCCTGCAACAGGTCAAACACGATGAAGTCACGGCGGTGATGGAAGAGTTCCGCCTGGAGACCGAGCAATATTCGGCGCTGCACCTGGATTCCGGCAGCTATCTGCGGGGCGTCCTGAACAAGGCGCTGGGCAGCGACCGGGCCGCCAACCTGCTGGAAAACATTTCCCAGTCCAACCAGTCGGCCAGTGGTATCGAGCGCCTGAACCATCTGGGCTCCGCCGAGGTGGCCGAACTGATACGGGACGAGCATCCGCAGATCATTGCCACCATGCTGGTGCACATGGACCGCAGCAAGGCCGCTGCCGTGCTGGAGCAGCTCTCGGAACGGGTGCGCTACGACGTCGTGCTGCGGGTCGCCACTTTCGGTGGCGTGCAACCGGCGGCACTCAAGGAGTTGACTGAAGTGCTGTCCGAGATGCTGGCCGGCGAAGGCGTGCAGCACAGCGGTCTGGGCGGGGTCAGGGCAGCGGCCGAAATCGTCAACCAGATGAGCAGCACGCAGGAAGAAGCCCTGATCAAGCATGTGCGCGAACTCGACGAGAACCTGGCGCAGAAGATACTCGACCAGATGTTCCTGTTCGAGAACCTGCTGGACCTCGAAGACCGCGCCATCCAGTTGCTGTTGAAGGAAGTGGAATCGGAGTCGCTGATCATCGCACTCAAGGGCTCGCCGCAGGAGATGCGCGACAAGTTCCTGAAAAACATGTCGCAACGGGCCGCCGAGGCCTTGCGCGAAGACCTGGAAATACGCGGTCCGGTGCGGGTCTCGCAGGTCGAGGCGGAACAAAAGAATATCCTGCTGATCGTGCGCCGCCTGACCGATGCCGGCGAGATCGCGGTCGGCGGCTCCGGCCAGGATGCTTATGTCTGACAAGGTTGCCGAACTGGCGCCTGCGGGCCTGCCGCCGGAGTTGATGAGCGCCTGGCAACGCTGGGAAATGAGTTCGATCACAGCCGCGCCGCGCGGCGCCGGCAGTGCCGCTGCGGCCCAGCGCGCGCGGCCGCCGGCAGCCGCCAATCCGGCCCCACTGATCGATGAAGCAGAACTGGTCCGGCTGCGGCTGCAAGCCCAGCAGGCCGGCCAGGCCCAAGGGCACCGTGAAGGCTACGCCCAGGGCCAGGCCGAGGGTTACGCCGCCGGCCTGAGCCAGGCCCAGGAGCAGGCGCAGGCGCTGCGCGCCCTGCTGCTGACCTTGCCGACGGCCATGCGCGCCGCCGAGCGCGAGGTGGCCGACGATTTGCTGGCACTGGCGCGCGATATCGCACGCCAGATGGTGCGCCAGGAACTGACCACCGAGCCGCGCCACATCCTGACACTGGTACGCGAGCTGCTGCGCATGGAGCCAACGCTGGGTGGCACGCCGCGGCTCTTGATGCATGTCGACGATGCGGCACTGGTACAGCAACATCTGGCCGACGAACTGCATGCGGCGGGCTGGCGCATACGCACCGACCTCTCGATCGAGCGCGGCGGTTGCCGCGTGCATGCCGCCGGCGGCGCCCTCGATGCAACCCTGGAAACGCGCTGGGAGCGGGTCAACGCCGCCTTCGCCGGCGCTGCGCCGGCCGCCCTGGAGGTGCCGCATGAATGACAGCGCCGCCGCACTTGCCGCCAACCCGCATCTGGCACTGTGGCACAACACCCTGCGTGACGCCAGTTGCGCCGTGGCCCAGAGCGTTCCGGTGCGCGCCTGTGGCCGCCTGACGCGTGCCGTTGGATTGGTGCTGGAGGCGGTCGGGCTGCGGCTGCCGGTCGGCAGCGACTGCCTGATCGAACTGCCGCCCGGCTATCTGCACAAAACCGCGGAGGCCGAGGTGGTCGGTTTCGCCGGCGACCGCGTCTTCCTGATGCCGCAAAGCGAAGTCGACGGTCTGCTGCCGGGGGCCCGCGTTTACGCCCTCGAGTCGCCGCCGGGACGCGGCAGCGAGAGTGGCCCCAGGACCAAGCGGCTGCCGGTCGGCGAAGGCATGCTGGGCCGGGTGGTGGATGCCGCCGGTCGGCCGCTGGACGCGCTGGGACCGCTCCAATTCACCCGTGAAGTGGCGCTCACGGCGGCCCCCATCAACCCGCTCAGCCGGGCCCCGATCGACAGCGTGCTGGATGTCGGCGTGCGCGCCATCAATGGCCTGCTGACGGTCGGGCGCGGTCAGCGCATGGGCTTGTTCGCCGGCTCCGGCGTCGGCAAGAGCGTGCTGCTGGGCATGATGGCCCGCTACACCAGCGCCGACGTGATTGTGGTGGGCCTGATCGGCGAGCGCGGCCGCGAGGTCAAGGACTTCATCGACAACACGCTGGGCGCCGAAGGCATGGCACGCGCGGTGGTGGTGGCGGCGCCGGCCGACACCTCGCCGCTGCTGCGCCTGCAGGGCGCCGCCTATGCCACCTGCCTGGCCGAATACTTTCGCGATCAGGGCAAGAATGTGTTGTTGATCATGGATTCGCTGACCCGTTATGCGATGGCGCAGCGTGAAATCGCGCTGGCCGTGGGCGAGCCACCCGCCACCAAAGGCTACCCGCCCTCGGTCTTTGCCAAGCTGCCAACCCTGGTGGAGCGCGCCGGCATGGGTGCCCGCGACGGCGCCGGCCAGGGCGGCTCGATCACCGCTTTCTACACCGTGTTGACCGAGGGCGACGATTTGCAAGACCCGATTGCCGACGCCGCGCGCGCCATTCTGGACGGCCACGTGGTGTTGTCGCGCAGTCTGGCCGAAGCCGGCCACTACCCGGCGATCGACATCGAGGCCTCCATCAGCCGCGCCATGACAGCGCTGATCGAGCCGGCGCAGTTCAAGGAAGTCAGCGGCTTCAAGCAGATGTTGTCGCGTTACCAGCGCAATCGCGATCTGATCAGTGTCGGCGCCTACGCCCCAGGCCACGACGCGCACCTCGATCACGCCATTGCGTTGTACCCAAAAATGGAAGCCTTCCTGCAGCAGGCGATGGATGAACGCGTCGACTACGACGCTGCCACCCGCCAGTTGCACGATGTGCTCACCACCTAGGGCCTGTTCACACTATTTTTGCGAGATGCGTTGTGAGTCAAAAAATGCCATGCACAAAGCGCAAAACGCAGCCGGGGTTGGCCCCCGGCAAGGCTTTGCAATGCCGCGCATGGTTTTTTTGGCCACAACCCGCAGGGAACGGGATGAAAAAAGTGCCACTCGGCGTTGCGCTCCTAGGCAAGGCCCCGGCCTTGCCGTTGTCGCGCGCCTTGATTGGCGCATTTTTCATCGCGTTCGCACTCGTAAAAATAGTGTGAACAGGCCCGTACTCAAACCCAGAAACCAGCTCTTTCCTTGAGATAGCACCATGTCCAGCAAACTACCCCTCGCAACCCTGATTGAACTGGCGCAAAACAAAACTGACGCGGCAACCCGGCGCCTGGGTCAGTTGCAGAGCGCGCACACCAGCGCGGCCGGCAAGCTCGAACTGCTGCTGCAGTACCGGCAGGAATACCTGAACCAGTTGCAGGCACATTTGCAGGACGGCGTGGCAGCGGCCCACTTGCGCAATTTTCAGCAGTTCATCAGCACCCTGGATGCGGCCATTGAACAGCAGCGCGCCGCGACCTCGCAGGCCGATGCCCGACTGGCCCACGGACGTAGCGATTGGCAGCACAACAAGGGCCGGCTTAACTCCTTCGATACCCTGGCGGAGCGGGTCCACCAGCAGGAAATTGTGGCCTCGAACCGACGCGAGCAACGCGACTGCGATGAACGCACGGCGCGCCAGTTCTACCTGCGCGCCGGCACCGTCGGCGACTAGATTCTTCAATACCATGTCCTTGATACTCCGCTCCAACACCGCGCCAGGTCAAGCCGCGGTCGTGCCCGCCCGGGCCAGCGCGCTGCGCGACGAGCAAGCGCAGCTACAGTCACCCAGTTTTGACGAAGTGCTGGTTCGCTCCCTCGGGGCAGGCCCTGAACCAACGGAAAAAACTACCCCGAAAGCAGTTGCATCGACAGCGGCGCGACGCCAGTCGGTCACGCAGCAGGACGACCCGGCGGAACTGGCCAACGCGATCGCCATGACCCTGGTCGGGTTGGACGGCAGTGGCCTTAAAACAAGCACTGGCGAACACCGTCCGGCCGGCCGCGCGGACCCGCCGGCCAGTCTGAGCGAGGGCACCCAAGCGGCTGCGCCCGAGGCGCCGGCGCCGGACTCGGCTGCGCCGGCCGGCACAGCGCGCCGTCCTGGATCGCGGCTTGCGTCCGCGACCACGCTCTCGGTGCTTGCCACCCCGGCGCAGGCCGGGCTGGCCGCCGCGAGCGAGCAGCCGACCCTTGCGCCAGTAACCGAGACCGGCACTGCGCCAGCACTGGCAACCACTATCGGCAAGGCCGATCGTACCGTCCCTGGCGATGCCGCAAACGCCAACCGTCCGAACACCACGGTCGCCATGAACGCCGATCCGACGGCGGCGCTGGCCGGTTCCATGTTGCCGCTTGCACGCCATGCCGGCGCGGACACGTCGGCACCGGACTGGGCCGCGGCGCATGGCGCGAAGCAGCGGCCTGGCTCGCGGGTCGAGCCCGCAATCGCAAGGTCCGAGGCCAGCGGCGCAGCGGCAACAGTTAACCCGATGCCAGCCAGCGCCGGCCCCGACGGCATGGTGGTGGTGCCGGCCACGGCGCCGTCGACCGCGCTCAAGGGCGCTGCGATGCTGAAAACCAAAGACGGTGCGGCAAGCGACCCCCTGACCCCGACGCCTGCGGGAACCAACATAGCCCACGGGCCGGTACCCGACACCGGCCAGACCGATCGTTCACCCCAGGACGATGAACAAAGCGTCGCCAGTCTGCCCCCCACGCTCGCCATGAGTGCCGAGTCGGCAGCGGCGCTGGCCGGTTCCATGTTGCCGCTTGCGCACCGTGCCGGCGCAGACGCGCCGGCGCCGGACACCGCTGTAGCGCAGGGCACGACGCAGCGGCCTGGATTGCGGGTCGAGCCCGCAATGACAAGCGCCAAGGCCACCGGCGCGGCGCCAACTGTTAATCCAAGGCCAACCAGTGCCGGCCTCGACGGCAGGGTGTCAATGACGGCCGCGGCGCCGTCGACTGCGCTCCAGGGTGCCCCGGCGTTGCCCGCCGGGCAGCAGTCGCCCGGCCAGGCAACGCCGCAAACCAAGCCCGGTGCGGCAGGCGACAACCCGGCCCTGGCGCCAGTTGCCGCAAGCAGCGCTGCACAACTGCTGGCAGCCGACGCCGGCCAGGCGGATCGCTCTTTCCGGGACGAGACGCAAAGCAATAACAGTCTGCAACCCTGGGGCTCCCGGGTGGCCGATTCGACAACGGCGGCCAGCGGTCCCCTGCGCTCCATCGACGCTGCTGCCGGGTCTGCCATCGCCGCATCGGCAACCACCCGCCTGGCAGCGAGAGCGCCCCGGGAGGCAATGACCGTCAAGGGGGGGCCCTTGAGTACCGGTCCGGACGCCACGGTCCAAGGGCCAGGCATCACGCCACGCCCGGCGCTCAAGGCAGGCAAGATGGCGCTGGCGGGCGACTCCGACGACGCCAGCCAGTCCACGCCGCTGGCAGTGTCAGCCGGCGCCGGCGAGCAGGCGGCTCCGACACTCGCGGCCGCGACCTTCGCCAGTCAGGCGCTCGGGCCCGACCCCGCTGCGCCAGCGGCCGATGCACCTGGCGCCAGCGCACCCTCGCTGCTCCATCCACTGCAGCCGGCAGCCGCCGGCGCGACCGGCCACGCCGCCGCCAACACCGGCGATCTGCCCAACGCCCCCCGGCTGAGCCCCGAAGTCGGCAGCAAGGAGTGGAACCAGGCGCTGGGCCAGCAGGTGGTCCAGTTGGGCAAGGCAGGCCAGCAGGTCACCGAACTCCAGCTCAACCCGCCGGGGCTGGGTCCCTTGCAAGTCACACTGCACCTGAACCAGCACCAGATGCAGGTCATGTTTGTATCGGCCCACGCATCGGTGCGCGCCGCGGTGGAAGCCGCGGTACCGCAATTGCGTGCCAGCCTGGCCGATAGCGGCATCAGTCTGGGCCAGACATCGGTCAGTTCCGAGAGTCAGGCGCGCAGTGCCTTTGCCAACCAGCAGAACAGCGCCTCCCGGCAGCAGGCGTACCGTAGCAACAGCTTGCCGGAACCAGCAGCCGTCGGCGCGCGGACGCTGGCCGGGGCGCGCCAGGGTGGCACCGGACGGGGCGTTGACACCTATGCCTGAACGACCCTGTCAACCCTGCGCGTCGCCGAGGGCCTGTTCACCCTATTTTTACGAGTAAAAATAGGGTGAACAGGCCCTAGCCAAGGCAAACGCCCGAGTTGAAGCGCTTTCCCCCCTTTTTTTGACCGATGCCGCAGGGCTCATTTGGCAAACAATCAGTTTCACACCCACGCAGCGAAGTCATGGCCACCAGTACCCCCAGCAACCCCGGCACGACCAAAGTGAAAAGCCCGCGGCGCCGCAAGACCCTGATCATCTTGTTCATCCTGCTGACACTTGGCGCGGCCACGGCGGCGGCGGGCTACTATTATTTCAAGCCGGCAGCAGCGGCCGCGCCGGTGGTCCACCCACCGGCCGATCCGATCTATGTGGCGCTGGAACCCTTGACGGTGAACCTGCAACCCAATGACAGGAACCGCTTTCTGCACATTGGCGTGACGCTCAAGGTGGCCGACGCCAAGGCCCAGACCCAAGTCGTTCAGTACCTGCCGGAAGTGCGTAGCCGGGTGCTATTGGTGCTGTCCAACCGTCAATCCGAATTACTGGTAACGGCCAGCGACAAGGCGAAGCTGGCCGCTGAAATCCTGGCGACCCTGAACCAGCCGTTCGCTCCCGACCTGCCGCCGGCAAAAATTTCCAGTGTCATGTTTCCCATTTTCATGCTGCAGTGAGCCTACTCCATGAGATTCAGCCATGGCCTATGACCAGCAACTCTCGCAGGACGAGGTAGACGCGCTGCTGTTGGGCGTCGCCGGCGACAGCGCGGCCGCCAACGCACCAGCGTCGACCGGGCAAGGGCCGCCGACCTACAACCTCGGCACCGACGAGCGTATCGTGCGCGGCCGCATGCATACGCTGGAGGTCATCAACGACCGCTTTGCCCGCCATCTGCGCGGCTCCCTGCTGACTTTCATGCGCCGCCACGCCGACATTTCGGTCGGTGCGATACAAATCCAGAAGTACGGCGATTTCGTCCGGCATTTGCCGGTGCCGGCCAACATCAACCTGCTGCAGATGAAGCCCCTGCACGGTACCGCCCTGTTCGTGTTCGATCCGAAACTGGTGTTCTTGGTGGTCGACAATTTGTTCGGCAGCGACGGCCGTTACCACTTCCGGATCGAGGGCCGCGAATTCACGCGCACCGAACACCGCATCATCAAACGCCTGCTCAATGTCACGCTGGAGAGCTACGGCGGCGCCTGGCAACCGATCTATCCGCTCAACTTCGAGTACGTGCGCTCCGAGATGCACGCCAAGCTGGCCGCCATCGTGGCGCCCAACGAAGTGGTGATCAACACCACCTTTCAGATCGAGTTTGGTCCGATTGGGGGTACCCTCAACGTCTGCATTCCGTACTCCATGATCGAGCCGATCCGGGATCTGCTGGCCAATCCGCTGCAAGACGAGGTGGCGGTCGACAAGCGCTGGGTCAAGCAGTTGGCCAGCCAGGTGCAGAGCGCCGATGTCGAACTGCTGGCGCATTTTCAGACCCTGCAATCGAGCATCGGCCAACTGCTCCAGTTGCGGGTCGGGGATGTGTTGCCGATCGACATTCCGCAGACAGTCATCGCCAGTGTGAACGGCGTTCCGGTCATGGAATGCGGCTACGGTACCTGCAACGACCATTACGCCTTGCAGGTACAAAAGATGATCCACCACCAAGACAGCGATGCAAGCAAGGGGGAACGCGCATGACAGAAGACAACGAGCAGGATTCGGCCACCACGGCTGATGACGACTGGGGCAGCGCACTGGCCGAGCAGGCCAAGGCAACCGGCACCCAGGCGAGTCCGGCGGCAGCGTCGGCAACACCCTCCCGAACTGCCGGCCAGCGGGTTTTCCAGCCACTGCCAAGCAGTATCGGCTCCGACATTGCGCCCGGCGACATCGACCGGGTGCTCGACGTTCCGGTGCAATTGACGGCGGAACTGGGGCGCACCCGCATCACCATCAAGAGTCTGTTGCAGTTGTCGCAGGGCTCCATCGTCGAACTCGACGGCCTGGCCGGCGAGCCGATGGACGTCCTGATCAACGGCTACCTGATTGCGCAAGGCGAAGTGGTGGTGGTGAACGACAAGTTCGGCATTCGACTGACCGACATCATCACGCCGTCCGAACGCATTCAGAAATTGAATCGATGAAGTGGCGCCATCTTCCCAGGCTGGCAGCTTGCGTGCTGGCCGGCCTCGGTGGCGCGGTTGGCGCGGCACTGCCCACGGTGCCCGCCGCGGCGCCGGAAGCGGCCCCCTCCCATGCCGCGGCCGGTCTGTTGCAAGTCGGTTTCGGCCTGGCACTGGTGGTGGCGCTGATCTTCCTGTGCGGTTGGGCGGTGCGGCGTTTTGGGCTGCAGCCAAGCGGCGGCAACCGCCTGCTCAAGGTCGTCTCCAGCGTCATGGTGGGCCAGCGAGAACGTGTCGTGGTGGTGGAAATAGGCGACTCCTGGCTGGTGCTGGGTGTTGCCGCCGGTCAGGTGCGCGCACTGCACACGATGGCGGCGCAGGCGCGCCCTGACACGGGTGCCAGCCCGGCCGAGAACACGCATGGCGCGGCCAGCGCTTTTTCGCAAACCCTTCGCCAATCCCTGAATCATCTGAACCAGTTGAGAAAGCGCGACTGATGAACCCGAGATGGCTTGGTTCGCAAGCCCGCGCCGCCTGGCCCCTGCTCGCTTGCCTGTTGCTGTTGGCGCCGACGCTGGCCTCGGCCCAGGGTCTGCCCGGCATCACCAGCACACCGGGGCCGGCCGGCAGCCAGACCTGGTCGCTCAGTGTGCAGACGCTGGTGCTGCTGACCTCATTGACATTCCTGCCGGCCCTGTTGCTGTCGATGACCAGTTTTACCCGCATTCTGATTGTGCTGGGACTGTTGCGCACGGCGATCGGCACCCAGTCAACGCCACCCAATCAGATCCTGGTCGGTCTGTCGCTGTTTCTGACTTTTTTTGTCATGGCGCCGGTCTTCGACAAGGTGTACAGCGAGGCCTACCAGCCCTTTTCCGAAAGCAAGATCGGCGCCGAGCAGGCGCTGGAGCGCGGCATTGCGCCGTTCAAGCAATTCATGCTCAAGCAGACCCGGGAGGCGGATCTGGCACTGTTCGCCAAACTGGCCAACGCCGGACCGATGGAAGGGCCGGAGCAGGTCAGCTTGCGCGTCCTGCTGCCCTCCTTTGTCATCAGCGAATTGAAAACCGCTTTCCAGATCGGCTTCACCATCTTCATTCCGTTCCTGATTGTCGATCTGGTGGTGGCCAGCGTACTGATGTCGATGGGCATGATGATGGTGCCGCCAGCCACCATTTCACTGCCCTTCAAACTGATGCTGTTTGTTCTGGTGGACGGCTGGCAACTGCTGGTCGGCGCGCTGGCGCAAAGTTTTTATACCTAGCGACCGGGTGCTGTCGGAAAGGAATGAAAAAAAATGACACCTGAATCGGTCATGACGATGGGCTACGAAGCCATGCGGCTGTCCTTGCTGCTGGCCGCGCCGCTGTTGCTGGTGGCGCTGGTCACGGGCTTGCTGATCAGCCTGTTTCAGGCCGCCACCCAGATCAATGAAATGACCCTGTCCTTCATCCCCAAGCTGCTGGCGGTATTCGCCACCCTGGTGGTGGCCGGCCCGTGGATGCTGTCCACGGTCCTTGACTACATGCGCAATCTGTTCTCCTCGATCCCGCAAATGATCGCTTGATGGCACCCATCCTGTCCGTCACCTCGGATCAGTTGAACCTCTGGCTGGTGACTTTTCTCTGGCCGTTCGTGCGCATGCTGGCGCTCATAGGCAGTGCGCCCATCTTCAGCGAAGCGGTGGTGCCGCGGCGCGTCAAGGTCAGCCTGGCCGTGCTGCTGGCGCTGGTCGTCACGCCCACGCTGGGGGCCATGCCGGCGATCCCGCTGATGTCGGCCGCCGGCCTCTGGGTCCTGCTGCAGCAGGTCCTGATCGGTGCCGCGATGGGCTTTTCGATGCGCCTGGTGTTTGCCATGGTGCAGGCCGCCGGCGACTATGTGGGCTTGCAGATGGGTCTGTCCTTTGCCTCTTTTTTCGACCCCACCAGCGGCGGCAACACGATGGTGCTGGCGCGCCTGCTGAACCTGTTGGCGATGCTGATTTTTCTGGCGACCGACGGCCACCTGCTGCTGATCCGGACCTTGGCGGAGAGCTTTCACAGCCTGCCGATCACGGACGCGCCGCTGGCCAGAGGCGGCTGGTTGCAGCTGGTGCTGGCCGGCGGGCAGATCATCGGCGACGGCCTGATGCTGGCGCTGCCGCTGATTGCCAGCCTGCTGAGCCTGAATCTGGCGATGGGCATCCTGAACCGGGTGTCACCCCAGTTCAGCATTTTCTCGGTCGGCTTCGCGATCACCCTGCTGGCCGGCCTGGCCATGCTGCAACTGTTGATCCAGTACCTGGCACCTTTTCTGGAGCCGCGCTTCGGCGCCGCCTTCGAACTGGTTCCGCAATTCCTGCAAGGCCTGCGCCGCTAGGACTCAAAGCCGAATCCATCACTTTCATTTTGTTTCGATACCTCGGTGGCTGAGCACTATGGATCTTTCCCGAAATGATGACATGCCAAACCCCGTTCAGCGTAACGGGTGGATCAGGCTGGTGTTGGTATGCGACCTGCGCAAACCACCAACGCTCGCAGCCGAGGGTGCTGCTGTGGGTGACGTAGCGAAATAAAGGCGGAGGCCGAAGGCCGGGGGACATTCGCGGAGTCACCCACTGCGGCGCCCTCGGCATCAAGCAGGCTTGGCCAGAACGGTGTCGTGAATTTCGGAATTCAGACGCCCCGCTACAGGAAGTTGAACAGCGACAACTTCTGGATTTTGACAAACGCCTGCTGCGTTGCTTGCAAGGCAGTCTGACGCTGATAGAACTCGGAGATCGCGCTGGTGTAATTCAGATCCTGCAAGTCAGACAGTTGGCTCTTGTCGAGCAGCGTCCGATTGCTACCGACCGTGTTGAGCGTATCAAGCTCCTGCAGCCGCGAGCCAATCGACGAGCGTACCGCCAGCACATTGTCGTGCGCATTGGTGATCTTCTTGTTGGCGGTGCTCAGCGCATTGAGCAATTCGGCGCGATTGACATTGCTGCCGCTGTCGATCGGCTTTCTGAGCGCCGCAATGATGTCGCTGATGGCGCCAAACACGTCGGTACCGGCATTTTTGGCGGTCGTCACGTTGAAACTATCGCCGGCTGCCGGTGCCCCGTTGATGGCGATCTGCAGGCCGCCGAACTGGATCGGAACCCCAGCGCTAAAGCCACCACTGCTGAGCACGGCGCCGGGTGGCACGGTATCGACCTGGTAGCTGGTGGCACTGGGAAAACTGATGCTGAAGTTCTTGCCGAAATTCGGATCGGTCGGATCGACCACCGAGTTGGCACTGAACACGCCGGTGCCGGTATTGGCAGCAGCGGCCGAGTTGACGTAGCCGGCGCCGCCCTGCACGGACTGAAAAATGCTGCGCCCGTCGTCGGTGATGGCCATCTGGCGTGATACATCGACCTGCATCAAACGCTGCCCCTGATCGCCCGCATACAAAACGCTGCCATCGGCCTGCTTGACAAACGGTGGACTGGCGCTCTTGAAGCCGGCAAATAAAAACTGCCCATTGCCGTCATCGGAATTGGCCAAGCCCTGCAACTGATCCAGATTGCCTTGCAGCGCGGTCGCGATGCTGGCCCGATCGGCATCCGACATCGTGCCGTTGCCGGCCTGCACCACCAGGGTCTTGACATCCTGCAACACCGAGGTGACGCTTTGCAGCGTACCCTCTTCCAGCGACAGCGTCTGGATCGCCTGGCCGCGGCTGGTCGTGTACTGAGCATTGAGCGCAATCGACTGCGAAACGCCCAGCGCACGGGTGGCGCTGATGGGGTCGTCCGACGGCGTCAAAATTTTGGTCCCGGCGCCCATCTGTTGCTGCACGCGCAACAGGTTGCCTTGCTGCGAGCCCATCGCAGTCTGGCTTTGTTCGTAAAAAGATGAGGTGCTGATACGCATGATGAACTCCTTGCTGGAACTTAGAACTTGTCCGTGAATAAGCTCTTAACGGCTAATGCCCATGATCGCATCGAACATCGTCGAGGCCGTCTGGATCACCTTGGCATTGGCCTGGTACATCTGCTGGAATATCAGCAGGTTGGCGGTTTCCTCATCCTGATTGACACCCGACACCGACTGCTGGGCAGCACGGATTTGCGCTGTCAGACTGGTCTGGGCGGTATTCGAGATCTGGATCTGTCGCGCCTTGTTGCCGACGGTGCTGACCAGTTGCGCGTAGGCGTCGTTGAAACTGGAGGCATGGTCGCCCATGGTTTTCTTGTTTTGCAACCCCGCCAGCAGCAACGCGTTGCGGCCATCGGACGGTCCGCCGCTGTTCTTGCCGATGGTGAAGCTGTCGCCATTGGCCGGCTTGCCGCTGATACTGACCGTGATGCCGTTGAAACTGATGCTGGCACCGGCGCTGTAGCTGACCGGGCTGCCCGCCGCATAGGGACTGCCGGCGGCGGGGGAGCCGTTGGCCAGCGTCACCGTGACTGCCGCTCCGGGTGGAAAACCGGAATAGGTGTTGCTGGCACTGTCATAGGTCAGCGTCAGATTGGCAGCCAGCGGCGTCGCCAGGTAACTGGCATCGACCGTGCCGCCGCTGATCTGGGCGCTGCCCACATTTTTGACGGCCTTGCCGGTGACCACCGGCGCGGCGGCGGCCACCTTGCTCGGATCGGTCAAGACCACGTCGAAACCACGCGCGCCGGAGCGTGTCGGCTGAATCAGGAAAGAGTCACCGGCACTGGCGCTGCCGCCGGTGAGACTCAACGTCACGCCATCGAAGGTCACGCTGTTCGATGAAACGGACGGAAAACCAGCCGGCAAAGCGATCTGCTGTTTGTCGGACAAACGGGTCAAGGTGTAGCTCAAATCGGCTTCGACCCTGAGCGTGTAGTCGCTGGTGCTCAGTCGGCCACTGTCGGCAAAGCTTGGCGCCAGTGTCAGGTCGCCCTTGTTGTTGCCGTTGGCGATCACCACCGGTGCCGCCTGCGAAAAAAAGTCCTGGCCCGCCACCCCGTTCAGATCAACGCCCAGTTTCTGCTGCGCATTGAACGTGTCCGACAGCGCAATGGCAATTCGTCCCAGGGAGTTCTGCGCATTGCTCAAGGTATCGTTGCGAAATTGCAGCAGCCCTCCGAGCGATCCGCCCACCAGTACGTTATCGTGCATCTCGACCGCCCGCCCACTGGCGCCAACCAGGGCAACTCCGGTCTGTGCCGGGTCGGCGGCAGACGCAACGGCTTTCAAGGTCGATGCCTTGTCACCCAAAACCAAGGTCTGGCCACTGCCAATGTAGACGCTGTACTGGCCGCCGTCTTGCACCACAACCTTGGTGCCCACCAGTTTGCTGAGATCGCTCACCAGTTGATCGCGCTGGTCGAGCAGATCATTGGGCGCCTGGCTACCGTCCGCGTTACTGACCAGCGCAATCTGTTTGTTCAAATCGGCAACTTGCTGGGCATAGGTATTGATCAGACCAATGCCACCGGCAATCTGGTCATTGACATTGCTGTTCAGACCCGACAAGTACTGGCTGGTCGCTCGGAATTGGTTGGTCATGGCTTGCGCCGAACCAATGAATTGCTGCCGCGCAGCCGGATCGGCAGGCGTGTTGGCCACCGCCTGGACACCGGCAAAAAACGCCTGCATCAGCGGCGCCAGGCCGGCTGCCTGATTGGCCACCAAGTTGTCGATCTGGCTGATTTGAGCGTACTGCGTCGACAGCGATTCACTCGACGATTGCGCCTGATTGAGCTGGGTCGTGAGGAATTTGTCGTAACTGCGCGTCACATCGGTTGACTTGGCGCCGGTACCCAAATAGCCCACACCAGGCGCATAGATGCCACCGTTTGACGCGATCTCCGCCGACTGCCGGCTGTAGCCAGGGGTATTGACGTTGGCGGTGTTGTGGCCGGTGGTCACCAACGCGGCCTGCGCCACGTTCAAGCCGCTAAGCCCGGTGTAAAACATGCTGAATGACATGGTCTGATCCCCTGTAAATGACAACTGCCAGCGAGTTTAGAACTCTTCCCAATCGCCGGCCCCGGCGGGGGCGGCGTTGGCCGCTGGCCTGGCTGGCAAGGCTTTGACCTCGCGTTTGGCTGGCTCTGTTTTTATCTTCGCCACGGCGGCCTTGGGTGCCCTGCTGCGGGCCTGCGCAAACATCTCGCTCTGCCGGCGGTCCAGCTTGAAGACGCTGACCACCTGCGACAGGTTGCCGGCCTGCTCCTGCAGCGACGCCGCCGCCGCTGCCGCTTCCTCCACCAGTGCCGCGTTCTGCTGCGTCACCTGGTCCATCTGCGTGATCGCCTGATTCACCTGCTCGATGCCCGAGCTCTGCTCCTGGCTGGCTGCCGTGATCTCGGCCATGATGTCGGTCACCCGCTTCACGCTGTCGACGATCTCGTCCATCGTCTGCCCCGCCTGCGCCACCTGCTGGCTGCCCTCTTGCACTTTGGCCACCGAGTCCCCGATCAGGGTCTTGATCTCCTTGGCCGCCGCCGCCGAGCGCTGCGCCAGGTTTCTCACTTCCGCCGCCACCACCGCAAAGCCACGGCCCTGCTCGCCGGCGCGCGCCGCTTCCACCGCCGCGTTCAAGGCCAGGATGTTGGTCTGGAAGGCGATGCCGTCGATGACGCCGATGATGTCGACGATTTTCCTTGATGAGCTGTTGATGGCGTCCATCGTGTCGACCACCTGCGACACCACGCTGCCGCCCTTGATGGCGACACCGGAGGCCGCCACCGCCAACTGGTTGGCCTGGCGCGCGTTGTCGGCATTCTGCTTGACGGTGCTGGTCAGTTCCTCCATCGAAGCGGCCGTCTCTTCCAGCGAGCTGGCCTGCTGCTCGGTGCGGCCCGACAGGTCCAGGTTGCCGGCGGCGATCTGGCTGGAGGCGGAGGCGATGGTGTCGGTGCCACCGCGCACCTCGCCGACGATGCGCACCAGACTGTCGTTCATATCCTTCAAGGACTGCATCAACTGCCCGGTCTCGTCGCTGCTTTTAACGTCAATGCGGCTGGTCAGGTCGCCGGCCGCCACGGTCCGGGCGATCTGCACCGCCTGGCCCAGGGGGCGCGTGATGGAACGCGACACCAGCCAGGCGCAAAGCGCGGCCAGAATGACGACCAGGGTACTCAGTGCCAGCACCCATTGCTTGCCCAACGTTGTCGTGGCCGCGATCGATTGGCCCGCGCTAACGCTTTGTTCCCCGGCAATTTTCAGCAACTCGTCAAACCCATGGGCGATCGGTTTGTCGGCGCCCTTGATCTCCTTGTCTATTTCCGGTAACGCCGTCCCCGCGCCCTGCATCTCGGCAACTTTGCGGATCGCCGCCCGGTACAGCTCGGTGGCTTTCAGGACATCGCCCAGCAACACCGTCTCGCGTGCGCTCATGACGCCTTTCTTGCCATAGTTCGCCACCGCGACGTCGATCGCGTCCATGTCCTCGGCAAACTTCTTGTTGTAATCGCCACCGCGGAGAATAAAGTTTTTAAAGTCGTGGATCGCATCGCCCAACCTGATCCGCCCTTGCGCCGCGAAATCGCGTTTCTGCATCGACAGGTCGGAAAAGTTTTGCCATTTCGCGGCGGTATCGTCCAGGGCCATGAAAGCCGCCAGGCCCAACAGCATGGACAGCAGCGCCACCAGGGTAAAAGAGACCCCCAGACGGGTTGCGATCTTCAGGTTTCCAATATTCATCTCATGTTCTCTCAATCCAATTCATCCGACGCGCTGTCAGGCGTCGGGTCAGGCGCTTCAAGCCGCCATTTTTTCCATCAATCCCATATCCGCGCTCAGCATCAGCTTGTCGATGTCTACCAGAATCAGCATGCGCTGATCCAGCGTGCCCAGCCCGATCAGGTACTCGCCCGCCAGCACCGCTCCCATCTCCGGCGCCTGCTTGATCTGCTCGGCTTTGAGCGTGATCACATCCGAGACGCTATCGACCACCATCCCCATCACCCGGTTCGCCAGGTTCAGGATGATCACCACCGTGAACTGGTCGTAGCTGGGCGTTCCCAGATTGAACTTGATGCGCATGTCGATGATCGGCACGATGATGCCGCGCAGGTTGATGACGCCCTTGATGTGCGCCGGCGCGTTGGCAATCCGCGTCACCGTGTCGTAACCGCGCAGTTCCTGCACCCTCTGGATGTCTATGCCGTACTCTTCCTGACCCAGCGTGAAGGCCAGAAATTCCAAGCCCTTGCCGACCGGCGTGCCGGTAGCGGGGTTGGGCTTGCTGGTTATTGCGTCCATGAACATTCCTTTAGAAAGTCTCCCAGTCCCCGCTGTCAGCGCTACTGCCGGCGGCGGCACTCGTGGCCATCCCACCGGGACGCTTGAGCGCGGCGGACGGGGCGGCTTTGACGGCGATGGGCCGGACCACCTTGCCCTCATTTTTGACTTCGCCCATCAGTTGCACCAGCAGGCTGCTGACCTTGCTGGTGGCACGCGAAAAATCGGTATCCCGCTCCAGCATCTTCTGCGCCTGCTCGGACTCACCCCGATTGATGGTGCTCGCCACCTTGCCCGCTTCCTGGTGGAATTCGCGGTGGCTGTTCACCAGTTCCACGAACGAGGGTTTGCCGCCGTACTTCGAGGCGCCGGCGCCATGCAGCCATTTACCGAGTTCGCAACAGTCGTCGCAAGCGGCCGCTTCGGCGTCCAGCGTTTCGTTTCGAATCGCGGCGGTCCGCAATTTCATGCGCCAGTTGGCATGGGCCTGAATGGCGTTGTCGAGATTGATGCCGATCGCTGCATCGTCAGCGGCAGCCGGCAAGCCCCGGGCCGCATTCGGCGCTCTGCCGCGAGCCGGCCCAAACATTTCGCCCTGCCGGCGGTCCAGCTTGAAGACGCTGACCACCTGCGACAAGTTGCCGGCCTGCTCCTGCAGCGATGCCGCCGCCGCTGCCGCCTCTTCCACCAGCGCCGCGTTTTGCTGCGTCACCTGGTCCATCTGCGTGATCGCCTGATTCACCTGCTCGATGCCCGAGCTCTGCTCCTGGCTGGCCGCCGTGATCTCGGCCATGATGTCGGTCACCCGCTTCACGCTGTCGACGATCTCGTCCATCGTCTGGCCCGCTTCGGCTACCTGTTTACTGCCTTCTTCGACCTTCTCGACCGAATCTCCTATCAAGGTCTTGATCTCCTTGGCCGCCGCCGCCGAGCGCTGCGCCAGGTTCCTCACTTCCGCCGCCACCACCGCAAAGCCGCGCCCTTGCTCGCCGGCACGCGCCGCTTCCACCGCTGCGTTCAAGGCCAGGATGTTGGTCTGGAAGGCGATGCCGTCGATGACGCCGATGATGTCGACGATCTTGCGCGAGGAGGCATTGATGGCACCCATGGTGCCCACCACGTCGGAGACCACGCTACCGCCCTTGATGGCGACACCGGAGGCCGCCACCGCCAACTGGTTGGCCTGGCGCGCGTTGTCGGCATTCTGTTTGACGGTACTGGTCAGTTCCTCCATCGCCGCCGCCGTTTCTTCCAGCGAGCTGGCCTGCTGCTCGGTGCGCGACGACAGATCCAGGTTGCCGGCCGCGATCTGACTGGAGGCGGAGGCAATGGTGTCGGTACCGCCCCGCACTTCGCCGACCATGCGCACCAGGCTGTCATTCATTTCCTTGAGCGCTTGCAACAACTGGCCGGTTTCATCGGTCGATTTGACCTGGATGGCGCTGGTCAGGTCACCGGCGGCAACGGTCTGCGCCACTTTCACCGCCAGCCGCATCGGCCGCGTGATCGAGCGGATGATCATCAGGCCAAAAGCCGACAGGATGGCGAGCAGGGCCAGTGTGCCCAGCGTATGGTCAAGCAGACGCTCCAGCATCATGGCATCGATGTTGTCCACATAGATGCCGGAACCTATGATCCAGCCCCAGGGCTGGAAGCCCTTCACGTACGACATCTTCGGCACCGCTTGCAAACTGCCCGGTCTGGCCCACAGATAGGGAACGAATCCGGCACCACCGGCTTTGACGGTGTTGACGAATTCGACAAACAGACGCTTGCCGGTCGGGTCCTTGTTGTCCGACAAGTCCTGACCATCGAGTGCCGGGTTGACCGGATGCATCAGCATGCGCGGCTGCATGTCGTTGATCCAGAAATACTCGGTGTCGTTGTAACGCAAGCCCTTGATCGCCTGCATCGCCTGCTGTTGCGCCTGCGGCTCGGTCAGCGTACCTTTAAGCGCCAGGTCATGGTAGTAAACCAGCAGGCCATGAGCCGTTTGCACCACCTGCTGCAAATTGTTTTTCCGTTCCTGGAGCATCAGCGTTCGCTCCGAAATCAGCGATACCACATTCAGGGCGAGGATGCTCAGACCGACCACCAGCAGCAGCAGGCCGAGTTTTTTGGTGATACTTACGGAGCGGGTACTTTGTAGATCGAACATAGATTTCGTGGTTTTCAAAATGTTTGCCGGCCACCACCGGCGATGGCCAGCATGCCGGCTCCGGACAGCGGCTTGCGCCGGGCTGTCAGCAGCTGTGGCGACGGCTCGTCATCAAGCTTGAAGACACTGACCACCTGCGACAGCCTGCCGGCCTGCTCCTGCAGCGATGCCGCCGCCGCTGCCGCTTCCTCCACCAGTGCCGCGTTCTGCTGCGTCACCTGGTCCATCTGCGTGATCGCCTGATTCACCTGCTCGATGCCCGAGCTCTGTTCCTGGCTGGCTGCCGTGATCTCGGCCATGATGTCGGTCACCCGCTTCACGCTGTCGACGATCTCGTCCATCGTCTGCCCCGCTTGCGCCACCTGCTGGCTACCCTCTTGCACTTTGGCCACCGAGTCCCCGATCAGGGTCTTGATCTCCTTGGCCGCCGCCGCCGAGCGCTGCGCCAGGTTTCTCACTTCCGCCGCCACCACCGCAAAGCCACGGCCCTGCTCGCCGGCGCGCGCCGCTTCCACCGCCGCGTTCAAGGCCAGGATGTTGGTCTGGAAGGCGATGCCGTCGATGACGCCGATGATGTCGACGATTTTCCTTGATGAGCTGTTGATGGCGTCCATCGTGTCGACCACCTGCGACACCACGCTGCCGCCCTTGATGGCGACACCGGAGGCCGCCACCGCCAACTGGTTGGCCTGGCGCGCGTTGTCGGCATTCTGCTTGACGGTGCTGGTCAGTTCCTCCATCGAGGCCGCCGTCTCTTCCAGCGAGCTGGCCTGCTGCTCGGTGCGGCCCGACAGGTCCAGGTTGCCGGCGGCGATCTCTTTCGACCCGATCATGATCGAATCGCTCGATTCCTTGATGCGGGTTACCAGATCGGTCAAGGTGTCCTCCATATTGCCCAAGCCGCTCAACAAGCGACCAAACTCGCCCCCGCGGTGCGAGCTGAACTCCTGGCTCAGATCGCCCGAGGTCACGGTGTCCACGATATGCAGCGCCTCGTCCAGCGGTTGCGTGATCGAGCGCGTTATCAGCCAGCCGATGAAAGCGGCCAGCAGGCTTGCCGCCAGGGCCGCGGCCAACAGCACCGCCAGCGCGGTGTGATAGAGCGCATCGGCATCCAGGCCGGCCTGCTCCAGGCCCTTGGCCTGATGCTCGATCAGCGTTTCCAGCCCTACGAAATAAGCTTGCTGGACCAGCCGCATGTCTTTTGACAGGAAGACCATCGTCATGTCTTCTTTTCCCTCGGCCAGCAGCTTCAGGAATTGATCCAGCATCAGCATGTACTGGCCGTGCGCCTGCGCAACCGGCTTAAACAGGGCACGTCCCTGATCACTGTGCACCCGCTTTTCCAGATCGGACAAGGACGCTCCAATGATCTTTCTCGATTCCCGGATCTGGGCCAGCTCTTTCCTGATCTGTTCCGGGTCGGTCAGCAAAAGTGCATTGCGCGCGGCCAGCGCAACGTCACCCAATTCGCGCTGTACCGTGTTCGCCAGCACCACCTTGGGATATTTGTCCGTCACGATGACGTTGGTTCCATCGTCCAAGGCCGCCAGGCGACTGGCACCAAAAAGCGCAACCATGATCAACAGCACGACGATCATGCCAAAGCCCAGCCCGAGACGGACTCCAATTTTCAAGTTTTCGAACTTCAACTGATTTTTTCCATAACTGTGAATGTCTCTTAAACCGTTTCCCAGGCGCCGCCAACGCCCGCACCGGCCAGTTGCCTGGTCGGCAAGGCTTTGATCACCGGTTTGGAAGGCTTGGTCCGTATCTTCGCCACGACTGCCTTGGGCTGGCCTGAGCGGGCCTGCGCAAAGATCTCGCTCTGCCGGCGGTCCAGCTTGAAGACGCTGACCACCTGCGACAGGTTGCCGGCCTGCTCCTGCAGCGACGCCGCCGCCGCTGCCGCTTCCTCCACCAGCGCCGCGTTCTGCTGCGTCACCTGGTCCATCTGCGTGATCGCCTGGTTCACCTGCTCGATGCCCGAGCTCTGTTCCTGGCTGGCTGCCGTGATCTCGGCCATGATGTCGGTCACCCGCTTCACGCTGTCGACGATCTCGTCCATCGTCTGCCCCGCCTGCGCCACCTGCTGGCTGCCCTCTTGCACTTTGGCCACCGAGTCCCCGATCAGGGTCTTGATCTCCTTGGCCGCCGCCGCCGAGCGCTGCGCCAGGTTTCTCACTTCCGCCGCCACCACCGCAAAGCCACGGCCCTGCTCGCCGGCGCGCGCCGCTTCCACCGCCGCGTTCAAGGCCAGGATGTTGGTCTGGAAGGCGATGCCGTCGATGACGCCGATGATGTCGACGATTTTCCTTGATGAGCTGTTGATGGCGTCCATCGTGTCGACCACCTGCGACACCACGCTGCCGCCCTTGATGGCGACACCGGAGGCCGCCACCGCCAGTTGATTGGCGTGCTGGGCGTTGTCGGCGTTCTGCTTGACGGCACTGGTCAGTTCCTCCATCGAGGCCGCCGTCTCTTCCAGCGAGCTGGCCTGCTGCTCGGTGCGGCCCGACAGGTCCAGGTTGCCGGCGGCGATCTGGCTGGAGGCGGAGGCGATGGTGTCGGTTGCCTGCCTGACGCCGCCGATGGTCGCGGTCAGATTTTCGCGCATCGAATTCATGGCAGACAGGAGACTTGTGCCATCACCACTTTCGAGCCTGACGATTCGGGAAAGATCTCCAGCTGATATCGCGCGTGCAACTTCAATTGCATAGACGGGTTCACCACCCAGTTGCCGCATGATGTGGCGGATCAACCAAAAAACGATTCCCGCTCCCAACATCAGTGCCAGCAGCATAAGGGCAAGCGCGGTCATCAGTATTTGTTGGCTGAATGCCTCCAGCTGGGTCTTTGTTTTTTCCACCGCAACATTCTTGATATTGATGAAATTCAGCAGACGCTCCCGGATACTGCGCCAGAGCGGAGTCTCCTGCTGATTGACTGATGCAATCGCCGCCGCCTGGTCACTGCTGGCAAGGCCAATGATCTTGCCTTGAAGCGGAATGTATTGTTCGCGCAGCGCGATCAGGTCTTCAAGCATCTTTCGGTCCGTGGCTTCCGAGGCCGCCAAAGACAAAGCCTTGCGACTTTCTTCCTTGAAATCGTCACCCGCTTTTTCCAGATTCTTGTAAGCGGTCTTGTTGGCCGGGTCCAGCACAATGTTACGCAGGGCTTGCCCACCTTGCAGCCCATCCGCATACATACCGGTCACTGCCTGCAACAGCGCCAGATCGTTTTGAAGAAAGCTCTCAAACCGGCCTTTCACGCTTTGCATCCCGATCAGGGCAACACCGATCACCATACTGAAGAGAATGAATACAAGGCTCAGGCTCAAAATGATTTTTGTTTTCAACTTCATGATGACAAGCTCTGAGATCCTGGGACAATTTACCGTTAACCCTGTTGAGGTAGAAGCTACCACTTGGCGCGCCGGGGGATCCGGCGATGAACGTGGATTTATGCCGCCAGTTTTTCCATCAATCCCATATCCGCGCTCAGCATCAGCTTGTCGATGTCCACCAGAATCAGCATGCGCTGATCCAGCGTGCCCAGCCCGATCAGGTACTCGCCCGCCAGCACCGCTCCCATCTCCGGCGCCTGCTTGATCTGCTCGGCTTTGAGCGTGATCACGTCCGAGACGCTATCGACCACCATCCCCATCACCCGGTTCGCCAGGTTCAGGATGATCACCACCGTGAACTGGTCGTAGCTGGGCGTTCCCAGATTGAACTTGATGCGCATGTCGATGATCGGCACGATGATGCCGCGCAGATTGATGACGCCCTTGATGTGCGCCGGCGCGTTGGCAATCCGCGTCACCGTGTCGTAACCGCGCAGTTCCTGCACCTTCTGGATGTCTATGCCGTACTCTTCCTGACCCAGCGTGAAGGCCAAAAATTCCAGCCCCCGAACGGTGGCTGGCCTGCTGTTGTCTGTGCTGGTTTGCATCGTCGCGATTCCCATGGCCTGTCCTCAAAATGTTTCCCAGCCGGCATCCGCCAACGCGGCGGTATTGGCACCGGTCAACCGGGTTGGTAAAACCTTGACTTCCGACTTGGCCGGTTCTGTCTTTACCTTCGGTACGGCGGCCTTGGGTACCCTGCTGCGGGCCTGCGCAAAGATCTCGCTCTGCCGGCGATCCAGCTTGAAGACGCTGACCACCTGCGACAGGTTGCCGGCCTGCTCCTGCAGCGACGCCGCCGCCGCTGCCGCCTCCTCCACCAGCGCCGCGTTCTGCTGCGTCACCTGGTCCATCTGCGTGATCGCCTGATTCACCTGTGCTATGCCCGAGCTCTGCTCCTGGCTGGTGGCCGTGATCTCGGCCATGATGTCGGTCACCCGCTTCACGCTGTCGACGATCTCGTCCATCGTCTGCCCCGCCTGCGCCACCTGCTGACTGCCCTCTTGGACTTTGGCCACCGAGTCCCCGATCAAGGTCTTGATCTCCTTGGCCGCCGCCGCCGAGCGCTGCGCCAGGTTTCTCACTTCCGCCGCCACCACCGCAAAGCCACGGCCCTGCTCGCCGGCGCGCGCCGCTTCCACCGCCGCGTTCAAGGCCAGGATGTTGGTCTGGAAGGCGATGCCGTCGATGACGCTGATGATGTCGACGATCTTCCTCGATGAGCTGTTGATGGCATCCATGGTCTGGACCACCTGCGACACCGCGCTGCCGCCCTTGAGCGCAACGCCGGAGGCGGCCACCGCCAGTTGATTGGCGTGCTGGGCGTTGTCGGCGTTGTGCTTGACGGCACTGGTCAGTTCCTCCATCGAGGCCGCCGTCTCTTCCAGCGAGCTGGCCTGCTGCTCGGTGCGGCCCGACAGGTCCAGGTTGCCGGCGGCGATCTGGCTGGAGGCGGTGGCGATAGTGTCAGTGCCACCGCGCACTTCGCCGACGATGCGTACCAGACTGTCGCTCATATCCTTGAGCGCTTGCAGCAATTCACCGGTTTCGTCCCGCCGACTCGATTCAATGTGCGAGGTCAGGTCGCCTTGTGCCACCGTCTCCGCCACCTTGAGGGCCTGGCTCAAGGGTCGGGTGATGCCCACTGTCAGCCACCATGCCAGCACGCTCCCCAAAGCCAGGGCAACGGCGGCCAGCGTTATCAAACTCAGCCGGGCAGACCGATACACCGCGTCGATGGAGCTTGCCGTCTTGTCGATCTGGGCAGTCTGATGAAGCAACATGGCCTTGATACTCGCTTCGTAAGCATCCAGGGCCGGTAGCAGCTTCGCATCAGCCAACTGCACGGTCTGTGCTTGCTGGCCATCGGCCTTCAATTTCAGGGCGGCGCTGCGCAAATCGAGGTACGCGGTCCTCCTGGCCACGCTTTTTTCATACAAGCTCTTTTCCTCGGGCGTATCCAGCATGCCAAGGAGCTTCTTCGAATTCGCGGTAATGCCCAGACTGGCTTCTGTGATGTTTTTCTGGAAGTACTTTTGATCTTCCGGGTCAGTGCTTTTGACCATCGCAAAGGTCCGCACGCTGTTGGAACTTGTTGCCCGCAGCCAGTCGGCGGTGAGCCGTTCCTTGACCAGTGCCTGCCTGACCATCCCGTCTGTGGCCTCTCCCACGTTTTGCAGGCTCAACACGCCGAGCCCCGCGATGACAGCCAGAAGCAACAGCACCAGCGCAAAGCCAAAGCCCAGACGGGTGCCGATTTTCAAGTTTTTCATGCCAGCCGCCGCGCTGGCGTCGAATTGCGTTTCATTGCGGTATCTCCATGCTGTTAAAGCGTCAAATCAAGCTCATCCTGTTGCGCCGCCTACGTCTGTTTATCGGCAATATCCGGAAAAACTTTAGGGCTTTCGGATGCGCTCAAGATGATCCGTTCCCTGCGATCTCAGGTCATCTGCTTCATGATGCGGATCAACTTTCCGCCGTACTGCGGATCGGTCGCATAACCGGCCTGCTGCAGACCACGCGCCGCGCCGGCCGCATCCGGTGCCGTCAGCACGTTGGCGTAACGCGGATTGCTGCTCAAAAACTTGCCGTAGTCGGAAAACGCTTCTTCATAAGAGCCGTAGGCACGAAAGCTGGCCCGGGTTTTCTGCGCCACGCCGTTGACGTATTCGGTGGTGCTGGCTTCCACCACCGGCCCTTTCCAGCTCTTGTCCGCCTTGATGCCAAACAGGTTGTAGCTGGGCTGACCATCGTCGGCGCGAATCTCGCGCCGGCCCCAGCCGGACTCCAATGCCGCCTGCGCCATGATCAATTGCGCCGGGACGCCGCTGGCCTGGCTGGCGCGCTGGGCCGCCGGCAGCAGACGTGAAACGAATTGCTCGACCTGCGCCTGCGGCAACACGCTGCGGCTCAGCGTCGCCCCCGCGGTGGCCGCCTCGTACAGGGAAAGGTCAGCCGGCGCACGCATCGCGGCCCCGGCGCGCGGCGCGCTCGGCTGCGGCACCGGCGCGCTGGTCCCGGAGTTGGCCGGCTCGGTCGTCGCGGGCAAGGCGCCGGCCTGACCGGCGCTGACGTTGCGACTGAGTTGCGCGTACATGGCTTCGGCCAAACCGAGCCCGCGTCCCGACAGGGACTGTGCCATTTGCTGGTCCAGCATCGAGGTGTAAAGCTTTTCCTGCTGGCTGCCGAAGATGCCGTCCGACGGCGTTGCCTCGCGCATGCTCTTCAACACCATTTGCATGAACAACACCTCAAACTGCTTGGAGGCCTGCTTCAGGCCTTCCTGCGGTGAGCTGCGAACGGTGCGGCGCAGGGCATCGACGCCTTGCACATCGAATGACAGGCGCTGGTCGAGCACCCCCGGCGCGGCCGACGGGCCGCTGGCGAGATTGGGAATGACAGCGCTGCTCATGGCCGTCCTCAGATGATCTCCAACTCGGCGCGCAAGGCACCGGCCGCCTTCATGGCCTGCAAAATCGACACCAGGTCCTGCGGATTGGCGCCCAGGGCATTGAGCCCCTTGATGACATCGGCCAGCGCGGCACCGCTGTGCACCATTTGCAGCGCCCCGGAAGCCTGGTTGATTTCGATCTGGGAACGCTGGCCGGCCACGGTGGCGCCGCCGGACAGCGCATTGGGCTGGCTGACCACCGGTTCGGTATTGATGACCACCGACAAACTGCCGTGCGCCACCGCGCAATCGTTGACCCTGACGCTCTGGTTCATGACCACCGAACCGGTGCGCGCGTTGATCACCACTCTGGCGCCGGCCGCTGCTGGCGTCACTTCGACATTCTGGATGCGGGACAGGAAGCTGACGCGCTCCTCGGCCCTGGCCGGTGCCGTGATCTGGATCACCCGGGCGTCCAGGGCGCGCGCGGTGGCCGCTCCGAAGTCGCGGTTGATCGCCTCCACCGCAAGCTGCGCGGTACCGAAATCGCTGCTGTTCAATTCCAGCGTCAGCAGGCCGTCGTCGCCCAGCGCCGACTCGACCGCGCGCTCGACGATGGCGCCGGCCGGGATGCGGCCGGAACTGATCTGGTTGACCTGTGCCTTGGCGCCATTGGCCGAGGCGCCGGCGCCGCCGATCACCATATTGCCCTGGGCCAGCGCATAAACCTGGCCATCGGCCCCCTTCAAGGGCGTCATCAGCAAGGTGCCGCCGCGCAGGCTCTTGGCATTGCCCATGGAAGAGACCGTGATGTCTATGGTTTGCCCGGGCCGCGCAAAAGACGGCAGCGTGGCGGTGACCATCACCGCCGCCACGTTTTTCAGCTGCATGCTGGTGCCCGGCGGCATGGTGATGCCAAGCTGCACCAGCATGTTGTTCAGGCTTTGCGTGGTGAAAGGTGTCTGCATGGTCTGGTCGCCGCTGCCATCCAGCCCCACCATCAACCCATAGCCGATCAGCGGGTTGTCGCGCACACCCTGAATGCTGGCGATGTCCTTCAGCCGCTCCGCCTGCACTGGCCACCCGGCCAGGCCGGCAAGCAGCAGGCACAGGCTGAAAACCGACCTGACAGCCCGCTGTGCTTTGTGGCCGCCTGCTGCAAGTGAATCAAGTCTGGCTGGCATGATCACATCGGCAACACGTTAAGGAAAAAGCGCTGCAACCAGCCCATCTGCTGGGCTTCGTCGATATAGCCCTTGGCACTGTACTCAATGCGGGCGTCCGCCACCAGGGTCGAGGCCACCGTGTTGTTGGCTCCGACGGCGCGCGGATTGACCACGCCGGAGAAGCGGATGAACTCGGTGCCCTGATTGATCAGCATCTGCTTTTCTCCACTGACCAGCAGATTGCCATTGGGCAGCACGTCAACAATCGTCACGGTGATGACACCGTTGAAGGTGTTCGCGGCGTTGGCGCCGCCCTTGGCGCTCAAGTTGTTTTTGCCGCTGGCGCCGCTGTCCAGGGTGCCGGACATCAGGCCGCCAAAGATTTTCGGAACCAGTGACAGCTCGGCACTGGCGCTGCCGGTACGACTGACATTGGCGGCCGAATTTTTGCTGGCATTGACGTTTTCACTGACCAGGATGGTCAGGATATCACCCACAAAGCGCGGCCTGCGATCTTCGAAAAGGGCTTGCGAACCCAGACCGGAGCGGTAAATGGCCCCATTCACGCTGGCCGGCGGCGTCGCCTGAAGCGGCGGGTTGGGACGCACCGTCATGGGCTGTTGCACCAGCGGCTCACGCGGACTGTGCGCGCAGCCTGCCAGCAGCATGAGGGTTAGCCATGCGCTACCCGTGCGCCAGCCCATTGACAAGCTACTTTTCATCACAACTGCGCCAGCTTGGTCAGCATCTGATCCGAAGTCGTGATCACCTTGCTGTTGATTTCATAGGCGCGCTGCGTCTGGATCATGTTGACCAGTTCCTCCACCACGTTGACGTTGGAGGATTCGACATAGCCCTGGCTGAGCGTGCCGGAACCATTCTGGCCCGGCGCGGTCTGGTTGGCAGTGCCGGAAGCATCGGTCTCCGTATACAGGTTTTCGCCCGTGGCCAGCAAACCGGCAGGGTTCAAGAAAGTTGCCAGCTGCAATTGTCCGATCTGCACGCTGGCGGTGCTGCCGGCCTGGATCACCGACACCGTGCCATCGCTGGCGATGGTCATGCTGGTGGTGCCTTGCGGCAGCGTCAGGGCCGGTTGCACCGGATAACCGCTGGCCGTCACCAGTTGCCCGCTCTGATCGCTCTGAAAAGAACCGTCACGGGTGTAAGCGGTGGTGCCGTTGGGCAGCAGCACCTGGAAGAAGCCGGCACCGTTGATGGACACATCTTTCGGGTTATCGGTCTTGGTCGGATTGCCCTGGGTATGAATGCGCTCGCTGGCGACCACACGCACGCCGGTACCGATTTGCAGGCCGGACGGCATGCGGGTCTGGTCCGAGGTCTGGCCACCGCTCTGGCGCAGGTTCTGGTACATCAAATCCTCGAACACGGCACGGCTGCGCTTGAAACCGGTGGTGCCGACGTTGGCCAGGTTATTGGCCACCACGTCAAGCTGTGTCTGCTGGGCATCAAGTCCCGTTTTGGCAATCCAGAGAGAACGAATCATGAGAAGCTCCTGCGAGGTGGCCTTGATCGGCTGGGTTAGTTGGCGGACAGCAGCTTGTTGGCCTGCTGATCGTTGCTTTCGGCGGTCTGCAAGGTTTTCATCTGCATCTCGAAGCGTCGTGCGTTGGAAATCATGGCCACCATCGCCTCCACCGGGTTGACGTTGCTGCCTTCCAGCACGCCGCTGCGCAAGCGCACATTGGGGTCCATCGGCGCCGCGGCGATGCCGGGCCGCAGCCGGAACAGTCCGTCCTCGCCACGCAGCAGGTCGGCGGCCGCCGGGTTGACCAGTTTCAGACGCCCCACTTCGGTCGCGGCGCCGGACGGGTCATCACCCGCCTGTGCGCTCACCAGGCCGTCATTGGTCACCGTCAAGGCCGATCCGGGGGCTACCACCAGCGGACCCGCTTCGCCCACCAGGGGCCTGGCATCCATGGTCTGCAACTGGCCGTCGGCGCCGACCTGCAGATTGCCGACGCGGGTGTAGGCTTCGCTGCCGTCGGGCAGCTTTACCGTCAACCAGCCGTCGCCGCGTACCGCCACATCGAGCGCGCGCCCGGTCGGCAGCAAGGGGCCGGAGCGCAGATCGGCGCCGGCCGTGCTGGCGATCACCATGGCGCGGGTGGCAAGCTCGGGGCCGACCACCGGCACGGCCAGATAATTGTTGATCTGGGCGCGAAAACCGGGTGTCGACACATTCGCCATGTTGTTGGCGATCGAAGCCTGCTGCTCGAACGCCTGCTTGGCGCCGGTCATGCCGATGTAGATCATGCGGTCCATGGCAGTTCCTTGCTCTATTGGCGCTGGCTATCGATCGGTGACGCGGGCATCAACGCATGTTGATCAGTGCCTGCACCACCTGGTCCTGCGTCTTCACGGTCTGCGTGTTGGCCTGGTAGGTGCGCTGGGCAATGATCAGGTTGATCAGCTCGGCGGTCAGGTCGACGTTGGAGCCCTCCAACGCACTGCCCAGCAAATGGCCCAGCGTGGTGCCGGGGCCGGGCGTACCGGTCAGGGGCGCACCCGAAGCCGGTGTCTCGGACCAGACGTTTTCTCCCATGTTTTGCAGCCCGTTCGGACTGTTGAAGTGCGACAGCACAACCTGTCCGAGCACCTTGGTCTGCTGATTCGAGTACTTGCCCGAGACCAAACCGTCCGCCCCGATGGCCAGCGCCGTCAGTTGGCCCGACGGATAGCCGTCGGGGATCATCTTTCTGACTTCGTTACCGGAGGCGAACTGGGTGCTGCCGGCCAGTGTCATGTCGATGGCCAGTGGCTTGGCGCTATTGGAAAAGACCAAACCGGTGAAGGCCAATTTGTCAACGGTAGGTGTCAAGGCCGAATCGGCGCGCTCCGTGATGGCCTTCGCCGCGGACAGCGCCAGCCCGGCGGTCGACGTCCTGGCGGTCGCCGCCGTCGTTCTGGCGACCTCACCGAGTGAGGTTGCATTGGCCGCCGCCGTCGCCTTCGCTGACGCCTGCGCCGCAGTCAAGGCCTTCGACGCCAGGGCGGTATCGGTCGGCGCCGCCGCCGCCGCGGTTGCCGCGGCGGTGGCTGCGGTGGCTGCGGTTAACGCTGCGATTCCCTCTGGCGATGCGGCCAGGGCCGCGGCCGCGGCCGCGGCCGCCACGCCCTCGGGCGACGCGTTATAAGCCGCCTGTGCGGCTGCCTGATCGGCCTTTGCCGTCACCAGTGCGGCCGTCGCGGCGGTCAATGCGGTCCCGGACAAGGACGTGGTCACCATCTTGCCGCTGGTATCAAACCCGACCGAACCCAGCGGCGTTCCGCCCGACCCCGGCACGTCTGGCAACGGAGGAAAGGCGGGTGCAGGCGCAAAAGCACCGCCCGTGGCCAGGGGCTTGCCGTCAGCGGTCGCGTAAATCTCCCATTTGTTGGGCGCTGTCTTGACGAAGAACGCCGACAATTCATGGGCATTGCCCAACGAGTCGAAGATGGTGACTGAATTCGAATAGTTGTAGCTGCCTGAATTCTGAGCGTCAAAGGGTGCAACGGCCGGGTAGGCGCTGGTGGCATCCAGATTGAACTGGGACACGATGGCGGTGGTCGCCACCGGCACCATGGCCGCCGAAGGCACTTGCAAGGACACCGGACTGGCACTTGAGAGGGCGCCGGCCTCACCCATCGGGTATCCGGTCAGTCGCAGGCCGGCTGCGTTGGTGATGAAACCGTTCTTGTCGACATCGAACTGACCGTTGCGCGTGTACCTGATCTCACCACCGCTGCTCTGCATCCGGAAAAATCCATCGCCATCGACAATCGCCACATCGAGCGGCTTGGCGGTGCGCTGCACCGCGCCGGCGGTGAAATCCTGGAAAACGCCGGAGACCTTGGTACCAAGGCCTGCCATGGAGCCGGCATAGACGTTTGAAAACTGCACGCTGCCAGACTTGAAGCCAATAGTCCCCGAGTTGGCGATGTTGTTGCCGATCACATCGAGATTGGCTGATGCAACATTCAAACCACTAACACCTTGTGAGAAACTCATGGTATTTCCTTTTTGACAATGAAGAATTAGAGAGAAGAGGGGGCGGTACTGGCGATCAATCGGACGTCGCTGAAGCCAACCATGCGACTGTCCGCCAAGGTAAGTGCGATGCCGTTGGCGCCCTGCGCCACACTGGTCACGTTGGCATAGGTCAATGCCACCGGTATCACGTTGCCACCGGCGCCGGTAGCGACGGCGCTGAACTTGTACGCGCCGTCGGGCAGTGCCGTGTCGCCAGTGCCCCTGCCGTCCCACGACAGCGTCTTGACGCCTGCCGCCAGCGAGCCCAGGTCGTAACTGCGAACCACGTGACCCGCGGAATCGCTAATATCCACCTTCACGGAGTCGGCGGCGCCCGGCATTTCGACGGCAAAGGGCACGGCGGCGCCTTGCTGGAGCGCCAGTTGTTGCCCCGGCACCAGCACCGAGCGTCCGATCAGGCTGGCCGACTGCAAGACCTGACTTGACCCACTTTGAGCCAGCAGGGACTGTAGCGCGGTGTTGAGCTTCTCAATACCGCTGACCGTGCTCATTTGCGCCAGTTGCGAGGTCAGTTGCGCGTTGTCCAGCGGGTTCAGCGGATCCTGGTTGTTGAGTTGCGTTACCAGCAACTTGAGGAAGCGATCCTCGCTACCCGCACTGGCACTGGTGGCCGACGCGGACGCCGAGGCCGCGCTGGTCACACTGGAGGAATTGACAACATTTGAAACCACAAAATTGCTCCTATGAATGCGTTGGTGGGCTTAGCCTCCCGGCTACTGTCCGATCGTCAGGGTTTTCAGCATCAAGGTCTTGGCGGTGTTGAGCACTTCGACATTGGCCTGGTAAGAGCGCGAGGCCGAGATCATGTTGACCATCTCCTCGACCACATTGACATTCGACTGCGCGACGTAACCGTCGGCATTGGCGAGTGGATTCTTCGGGTCGTGCAGCAAGCGCGCAGGCGTCGGGTCCTCGATCACCCGCGCCACCTTGACGCCACCAACCGCCTGACCGGGCGCATTGGCCAGCTCGAACACGACTTGGCGCGCGCGGTAAGGCTGGCCATCCGGGCCGGCAACGCTGTCGGCATTGGCCAGGTTGCTGGCGGTGACGTTCATGCGCTGCGACTGCGCCGTCATGGCGGAGCCCGCAATGTCGAAAATGCCAAGGGAACGATTGGAAACAGGCATCTACTGACTCCAGAAGGTTATTGCTGAAGCGCCGCCAGCATCGTTTTGATTTGGGAACCCAGCACCGTCAGGTTGGCTTCATAGCGCATGGCGTTGTCGGCAAAATTGACGCGCTCGACATCCATCTCCACGGTGTTGCCATCGACGCTGGACTGCGCCGGGGTCCGGTACAACAACTCGGCGTCGGCGGCGCCACTGGGCGCCGCCGCCAGATGGCGCTCCGAAGTGCCGGCCATGGGTAGCGACTGGCTTTGTCGGCCGCGCTCCAGCGCTTGCGTCAAGGCAGTACTGAAATCGAAGTCGCGCGCCTTGAAATTGGGCGTGTCGGCATGCGCGATGTTGACCGACAGAACTTCCTGCCGCCGCGCCCGCAAGTTGAGCGCCTCCTGATGGAAGCGAAGGGTGGCGTCAAGCTTGTCAATCATTGGTTTACTGTGTTCGGAGTCGCTGGTTGGGGGGCCGGTTCGAGTGAAAATAATTGTAGGCAGGCCGGATCCGGTCAATCACCTGATCAGATGCGGTTTCAAGGCTCAATTCAGCCCTTGGCAAGCTTCCCCAGGTCCTTAGAATCTGCCGCATGCCAGCCTTGCCGCCGTTATTCCCGCGCCGCTCCAACGCCTCTTTTCAAGCGCTGGCGCCGAGCTTGCTCACGCTGCTTTTGACGCTGCCGGCGCTGCCCCTGGCAGCGACCGGCGCAACCCTGCAGACGCCCCCCCCGGCTGGCGCCGCGGGCGCCCAGATCGAGCGCTTTTTGCTGCGGCAAACCACCGGTTTGCCAGGCAAGGTGAGCCTCCGTATTGATGAGTCCCAGCTGGCTGCACTGCCACCCTGTGCCACCCCGGAGCCATTTTTGCCGAGCGGCAGCCGCCTGTGGGGCCGGCTGTCGGTCGGTCTGCGCTGCAACACGGATCAGTCATGGACCCGTTACGTTTCAACCTATATCGCGGTGCTTGGCCCCTACTACGTGGCGGCGCGCCAGATCAACGCCGGTCAAGCACTGACGCCGGCGGATAGCCAATTGCGCGAAGGCGATCTGACCACCCTGCCCGGCGGCATCGTGGTCGATGCGGCGCAGCTCAGCGGCGTGGTAGCGGCCAGCCGGATCGCTTCCGGCGCCCTGCTGCGCCGGGAACAGCTGCGCGCGATAGCCCTGGTGCAACGCGGACAAAGCGTGAAGGTGGTGGCACAAGGGAGCGGCTTTGTGGTCAGCAGCGAAGGCAAGGCGATGACCGACGCCCCCGCCGGAACGTTGATTCAAGTCAAGATGCAGGGCGGTCAGTTGCTCAGTGGTATCGTCCGTCCGGACGGCATGGTACAGCGCTCACCCTGATTATTCAGTCATTTGCCGGGCCGCTCCTAAAGTTTTGACCTGAACTGCCGTTATACCGTTGAGATCTCCTTGAGGAAACCATTATGAAAATCGATCTAAACGCTGCTTTCCCGAAAAACGTGGCTGACCCATCGCCTCTGGTGTCCGTCAAAGACGGCGGCAGCGCCAATCGGGCGGCGGCGGTATCCGGCACGGCGGGTCAGTCGCCAGCGTCTTCGGTGGTGTCCTTGCTGCCATCCACCAACGGCGACTTCGATACCGCCCGCGTCAGCAAGATTCGCGCCGACATCAGCGCCGGCCGCTACCGGGTCGATACCAGCAAGATTGCCGACGGCTTGCTGGCCAGCGTGCGGGATCTGATCAGCAGCCGGACGGCATGAACAGCCAGCTCCTTGATTCCCTGCTTCGGGAACAAGCCGCCGTCGAGGCTTTCATCGACTTGCTGGAGCAGGAAGCCGCGGCCATGACCGATGGCGACTTCAAGAAACTGCCCGACCTGGCCCAGCGCAAGGCGGAACTGGCCGATCAGATCAAGACTTTGGGGCAGCAGCGCGAGCAACAGCAGCTTGCGCTAGGCTACGCCGACGGCCGCGGCGGTGCCGATGCCGCTTGCGCGGCGGGCGGCAAGACACTGCAGCAGGCGTGGCATGACTTGCTGGCCAGCGCCGCTCAGGCCCACGAGTTCAATCATCGCAACGGGGTGATGGTGCATACGCATCTGGAGTTCACGCGGCAGACCATCAGTTTTCTGCAAGCCGGTGGTCAGCCGCTCTATGGACCCGATGGCACGCATAAAGCTGGCAGTGCCGGCGGCAACCGCCTGGCCCTGGGCTAAAGCCCGGCGCCAGACTCGCGCCTGGCAGGGCGCGAATTAGGCAGAGCATCCTTGAATACTTCGGGCGGTGAGATATCGCTCTGTCAGTTCTTCCGCGGCCATCGCTTTGGCAAACAGCCAACCCTGGTAAACCTCGCAACCGTATTGGCGCAAAAAGGCCAGTTGGGCATCCGTTTCCACACCCTCGGCCACCAGAGTCATCTCCAGGCTGTGGGCCAAGGCGATGATGGCCCTGGAAATGGCGACATCACCGGCATCGTGAGGAATTCCGTCCATGAAGCGCTTGTCGATTTTGAGCTTGCTCACCGGCAACGCCTTGAGATAGGCGAGTGAGGAATAGCCGGTACCAAAGTCGTCCAGGGCAACGCGGCAGCCCAGCCCCCACAACAGGGCATTGAGTTGTTCGCGCGCTTGCTCGGGCTGCGTCATGGCCACCGACTCGGTGATTTCAATGTCCAGCCAGTGCGCTTGCGCGCCGGTGCGCTTGAGTGCCGCGCGTACTTTTTCAGGCAGATCGCGCTGGCGGAATTGCTGCACCGAAACATTGATGGCGACACGCAAAGGCGTACCGGCCTGAGTCCAGGCGGCAATTTGCCGGCACGCCGTCTCCAGCACCCAATCCGACAAGGGCAGGATCAGGCCAGTGGCCTCGGCGACCGGAATAAAGCGTGCCGGCGATACATCGCCCAATACCGGATCGTGCCAGCGCAGCAAGGCTTCGGCGCCGACCACAGCGCCTGTTTCGACGTCCACCTGAGGCTGGTAGTGCAACTGTAAATCGCCATTGGCAATGGCTTCCTTCAGGCGGATATGCAGTTGCATGTCCTCGTGCACGCGCCGGTCCATTTCCCCGGAATAGAAGGCATAGGCACCACGTCCGGCCTGTTTCGCCTGGTACATCGCCATGTCGGCATAGCGCAGCAGAGTTTCACTGTCCTGCGCATCGTCCGGGTAGAAAGCCAGACCGATACTGGCATCCGAATAGACATCCTGGTCTTTCAGGCGATACGAGGCCTGCAGCGACAGCAACAGCTTGGCGGCCACACTGACAACGTCATCAAGCTCATTGAGATCGGTCAGCAGAATGGCAAACTCGTCACCGCCCAGGCGGGCCAAGGTGTCGTTTTCGCGCAGGATGGCGCGCATGCGGTGGCCCACCTGCATCAACAAGGCGTCACCCATGGCGTGTCCAAAACTGTCGTTGACGGTTTTGAAATCGTCCAGATCAATAAACAGTACCGCTACCCGTAGCTGGAAACGCCCGGCACGAACCAGGGCCTGGTTCAGTTGCAGGCGAAACAACCAGCGATTGGGCAAGCCGGTGAGTTCATCGTGGGTGGCCTGGTGCTTCAGCGATTCTTCAAATTTCTTACGCTCGGTCAGGTCGCGGATGTAGGCGATGGCATGGCGTGAGCCTTCGTCTTCCCAGTGCCCCAGGGAGATGTCCACCGGCAGCATCCGACCGTCGCGGCGCATCAGTTTCAAATCCATCAAGCCCATGGCACGGGGATGAGGCGCGGTGAAATAACCCCGCACCGACTGCCCGTGGCGAGCCCGCAAGTGCTCGGGCAAAAAGATGTCCACGTTTTGTCCCACCAACTCGGTCGTGGCGTAGCCGGTGAGCGTTTCCATGGCCGGGTTGGCCATCAAAATGCGCCCGCTGTCGTCAACCCATAAAACGCCATCGGGCGCCGCATTGAGTACCAGTCTTTCGCGCAGATGTTGCGCCTGAAGGCGCTCCAGCGGGCGATGCATCGCCTCGTTGAAGGTGGCATGGAACAAATACAGATAGGCTGCCGCCCGGTAAAGATGCCCCGGGACATTGCTGCCATCGTTGCCAGCCACTCCCAGCGTCGTGAAAAACAGCTCCGAGACGGCGGACAAGGTGGCGGCAAAGGCCAAGGCCAGGACACACTCGCGCGCCAATTCCTCGCGGCGACGCCATAGCACCCAAAGGGTCACCAAATTGACAGCGACAATCAGCCATTCCAGGTCAAGCTCCAGGGACATCAGACCCTGCCCCCCGGAAAATAGCGCGGCCACCCGGTCCGGCCGGCGCAGACCGACATACCCAAGAACGCCGACACCCGCCAGCATCAGTGCCAGGGCGAGACGTTTTTTGAACTGGGTCACATCCGACACCTCGGGCAACAGCACATAAACCAGCAAGGCAGTCGCCGCCAGCACGCGCGCGGCAAGACTGAAAATGGTGTTGACGGCTACGGCATCGGGCGTTCCGACATACCTCAGGGTGTGCAGAAAACCAAGCACGCCGACCCCCAAAAATGTCACCCCCAGCAGCACCGCGGCGCCTTTGCGTACCGACAAAATGGCACGATAACCGGTGACAAATACCAGCAGCGCCACCACCACGACAAGCAACTCGACGGCAGTGTGCCAAAACACCAGACTGGTTGGATCGATCGCGATCCGCCGGGCAGACGTTGTTACCCACCAGAGCAAAGGCACGCTCAATGCCAGCAGGGTCCAGCCAACAGCGTCTTGATAGGGGTGCGTCTTAGGCTGCATGTATCCGGGTATTACGCACTTGACGCTGCTCCCACCAGGGCTAAACCGAAAACACCTTCACGGCATCCACCAGACGTTGTGCCCGCTCACTCAAATTGCTGGCCGCGGCGCTGCTCTGTTCAACCATGGCGGCATTTTGCTGCGTCACCTGATCGAGCTGGGCAATGGCTTGGCCGACTTGTGCAATCCCTGTGCTCTGTTCTTTCGAGGCGACGGTAATTTCAGCAATCAGGTCATTGACTTTTCTGACCTGACTCACCACTTCGGTCATGGTTTGACCGGCATTGGCAACCAGTCGAGAGCCACTTTCGACTTTTTCCACCGAGTCATCAATCAGACTCTTGATTTCCTTGGCCGCCGCTGCCGAGCGCCCAGCCAGATTGCGTACTTCCGAGGCGACCACCGCAAAGCCGCGCCCCTGCTCGCCGGCACGGGCGGCTTCAACCGCCGCGTTGAGCGCCAGAATATTGGTCTGGAAGGCGATACCGTCGATCACGCCGATGATGTCGGCTATTTTGCGGCTCGAAGTCGAGATCAGTGCCATCGTGGAGACCACATTGGCCATGGCCTCGCCACCCTTGGCGGCCACCAGTGTGGCGGCATTGGCAACCTGGCTGGCCTGTTGCGCAGTGTCGGAGTTCTGGCGTACGCTGGCGGTCTGCTGTTCCATCGCCGCCGCTGTCTCTTCCAGACTGGCCGCAGTCTGTTCCGTTCGGCGCGACAAGTCATTGTTGGCGGTGGCGATTTCCTGGCTTGCCACCTGAACGCCGGAAACCTGCTCGTAGACGTCGGCCACCAGCGATTGCAGATTCAGTCCGGACTGATTGATGGCCCGTGCAATCAGGCCAACTTCGTCGCAGCGCTTCAGGTTCAAATCCTTTCCCGCCTCACCGCTGGCCACTTGCTGTGCCACCTCCAGGATTCTTCCCAAGGGAGAGGTGATCTGGGTCTCGATGAACCAGTCCGCCAGCAACAGACTGCCTGCCACTGCCGCTCCCAGAGCTGCCAACACAGTCGGCCCCAGACCCGACACCGACAAAGCCGCGCCGGTCGCTGCCGCCACCAGCAGCAGCGCCAGACGCACGCGCCAGGCCGCCGGCATAAGTTGCGCCGCACTGAGCCAGCGCATGAAGCCGGTGCGAACCATCAGGCCCCGGTGGAAAGCGAGTCCCGCGGCCTGCCCCTGCTTGAAACGACGGTACAGTGTTTCCGCCGCCTCTACCTCCGAGCGTGACGGTTTGGTGCGCACCGACAGATAGCCCGCCAGTTGGCCGTTGCGACGCATCGGCGCGGCGTTGGCGCGCACCCAGTAGTGGTCGCCGTTCTGGCGACGGTTCTTGACCAGCGCCGTCCAGGACTGTCCGTCTTTCAGACTGCGCCACATGTCGGCAAAGGCCTCCACCGGCATGTCCGGATGCCGCACCAGATTGTGCGGCTGCCCCATCAACTCCTCCGTGGAAAAGCCACTGGTGCGAATGAAGGCGGCGTTGGCGTAGGAAATATGGCTGGCCGTGTCGGTGGTCGACAGCAGCGTCTCCGTGCCAGGGAACTGATACTCGTGTTGCGTAACCGGAAGATTGTTTCTCACTGAGGTACTCCTAGTTTTGAAATGAACGTCGGCCATGCATCCGCTGGTCGATATCGACCCGAAACGCCATGCCTTGAGCTAGCGGGTGATTGCATCAAAATGTTTCCCAATCCCCGCCAGGTCCAGCGCCTGCGTTGGCCAGTTGTCTGGTCTGCAAGAACTTCAAAGCCGGTTTCGAAGGCTCCGCGAGCAGCTTCGGCACGACTGCCTTGGGCTGGCTGGTGCGGGCCGGTGTAGGAGGCAGACTGGTGTGAGCCGCTGTAAACAGCGCCGTCTGCCTGCGGTCGAGCTTGAAGACGCTGACCACCTGCGACAGGTTGCCGGCCTGCTCCTGCAGCGACGCCGCCGCCGCTGCCGCTTCCTCCACCAGTGCCGCGTTCTGCTGCGTCACCTGGTCCATCTGCGTGATCGCCTGATTCACCTGCTCGATGCCCGAGCTCTGCTCCTGGCTGGCCGCCGTGATCTCGGCCATGATGTCGGTCACCCGCTTCACGCTGTCGACGATCTCGTCCATCGTCTGGCCCGCGTGCGCCACCTGTTTGCTGCCCTCCTCCACTTTGGCCACCGAGTCCCCGATCAGGGTCTTGATCTCCTTGGCCGCCGCCGCCGAGCGCTGCGCCAGGTTTCTCACCTCCGCCGCCACCACCGCAAAGCCACGGCCCTGCTCGCCGGCGCGCGCCGCTTCCACCGCTGCGTTCAAGGCCAGGATGTTGGTCTGGAAGGCGATGCCGTCGATGACGCCGATGATGTCGACGATCTTGCGCGAGGAGGCATTGATGGCACCCATGGTGCCCACCACGTCGGAGACCACGCTGCCGCCCTTGATGGCGACACCGGAGGCCGCCACCGCCAACTGGTTGGCCTGGCGCGCGTTGTCGGCATTCTGTTTGACGGTGCTGGTCAGTTGTTCCATCGAAGCGGCCGTCTCTTCCAGCGAGCTGGCCTGCTGCTCGGTGCGCGACGACAGATCCAGGTTGCCGGCCGCGATCTGGCTGGAGGCAGAGGCGATGGTGTCGGTGCCGCCACGGACCTGACCCACGATATTGATCAGGCTGTCTTTCATGGCAGAGAGCGACTTCAGTAGTTGAGCCACTTCGTCCTTGCCGTCGATATCGATGGCGTGGGTCAGGTCACCGTGGGCCACGGCATTGGAGGTGTCCACCGCCTTGGTCAGCGAGCGCGAGATGCCACGCACCAGCGCCAGGCCGAAGATAAAGGCAAACAGGACGCCGGCCACGATGGAGCCAATCGATACCCCGCGGATCGTCGCATAACGGGCAACTGCCTGGTCGTACTCATATTTGGCGGCATCGAGCTGCAGCTTCATCAAGGCCTCAATGTCGGCACCCACCGGCTGATAAAGCGGGCGAACCATTTCCGTCACCAAGCGGTTGGCTTCCTTGATATCGTTGGCGCGCAGGGCGGCGACGGCAGGCCGCAGACCCTGTTGTACAAATTTTGTGCGATTTTCTTGAAAGGATTTGGCAAGCTTTGCTTCCTCGGACGTCAGCGTGCTGGCCATGTAGGTCGCAGAAATTTTGCTGATGACTGCGATGTTGGCTTCAACCTCGGCGGTGTTGGGGTTGATCGTCTCGGGGTTGGGGGTAAGCAGCGACACGGCAACGGCCAGCCGATTGCGCAGCAGGAGGCGCTGGATTTCGGCAATCTGTCCGGTCGGTATCAGACGGTCCTGGTAGACCGACTTGAGCGCCTCGTTGGATTGACTGATGCCGACCAGGCCCACGCTGCCAATGGCAATCAGTAGCGCCGACAGGATGCCAATCAAGACGATCAGGCGGGTGGAGATTTTGAAATTATTCACGCTGGCTACCTTTTCAATTCATCTGCTGTCTCGGTGATCAAGCCCATGTCGGCGCCGGACATCAGCTTGTCGATGTCCAGCAGAATCAGCATGCGTTGTTCCAGCGTGCCCAGTCCGATCAGGCAGTCGTTGGCCAGCAGCGCTCCCATCTCCGGCGCCGGCTTGATCTGCTCGGCTGTAAGCGTGATCACGTCCGAGACGCTGTCGACCACCATGCCCACGACGCGGCTGGCCAGGTTCAGGAGGATGACCACCGTGAACTGGTCGTAGCTGGGCGTCGCCAGATTGAACTTGATGCGCATGTCGATGATGGGTACGACGATGCCGCGCAAGTTGATGACGCCCTTGATATGCGCTGGCGCGTTGGCAATGCTGGTCACCGCCTCGTAACCGCGCAGTTCCTGCACCTTCTGGATGTCGATGCCGTACTCTTCCTGGCCCAACGTAAAGGCAAGAAACTGCGGTGCCTTGGCGGCGACTGTGTTGGACTTGCTTGCGACTGTGTTCATGTGCCCTCCCTCAAAAGACGGTGGGGACACGATCCAGTCCAGCGCGAGTACTTTGCAGCGATGAATCGCAAGGAAGATGCCAGCCTCTGTCCATCAGCAAGAAGCAGAGGGCTTTTGGGAAGATCCCCGAACCAATGACTGGAAGGGAAATATCTCGGGAGCTTGAACACATGTACTCAGTCCTCGCTTTCCGCGGCGCGTGCAGGCGCTTACCGTAGGGCTAGCGAGGCGAGTTCAAGGCCTCAAATGCTTGGAGCCGGGTTCAGGGGCCAACCAAGTTGTTGCTAAAGTGTAATTTGTATCAGCGTTTGTTGCCGTACATCCATAAAAACCCTTTAGGCACCCAGGATTTCGCAGGTTTGGATGACCTCGGTCGCCAGGTCCGCCAATTTGCAACGCCGTTTGCGCGCGGATGTGCGCAGCAAATCAAACGCGGCGCTGCGTTTGAGGCGGTACTGCACCATGGTGACGCCGACGGCGATGCTGATGTCGCGCTCTCCATCCAGCGCGGCTTGCAGTTGCTGCCGGGTGGTCCGCAGATCCTGTAATTCATCGGCACGTGCCAACGCGGCCTCAATGGCAGGTTGCAATTGCCAGATGTCCAGCGGCTTGACGGCATACGCCAGTGCGCCGCCGAGGGAAGCCTGTTCAACCGTCTCGGCGTCACTGTAGGCGCTCAGCACCATGAACGGGATGTGATCGAGTTCATGCAGGCGCCGCGCCAGGTACAGGCCACCCCGACCCGGCATGCGCACGTCGAGTATCGCCAGGTCAGGCCGTTCACCGCCGGCCAGCCAAACCTCGGCATCCTCGGCCGATTCGGCGGTCGTGACGCAAAAGCCGGCACCGATCAGGCCGCTGGCAATTTGAGAGAGCACCAGCCGGTCGTCGTCAACCAGGAGAAGCCGCTTGCCAGCGGTGGAAACTTTGTCTGCGGTCATGTGGGGGCTTTCGGATCCGGAGAGACTACGGGCGGCAGCAGTTCCAGTACTGTCGTGACGAGATCACCTTCTTGTTCTCTCACAAAGCATGCACCTTGCGGCGGCATCAGCGACGCGATCAATTGCAGGCCATTGTGGCGGGCTCCAGTCTTCCCGCCATTGCTTGAAAGCAGCGCCGCGTTGACGATCCTGATTTGTACCGCATCGGGCTGGGTGCCTTGGCGCAGACTGATGTTCACTTTTCCATGCGCCTTGCCGCCATGTTTGACGGCGTTGAGAATCAGTTCGTTGAGCACCAGTGCGATCGGCACTGCTTCCTTCTCGGCAATCACGCGGGGTCGCCAGGCCGGGGGGATGTCCAGCGTCACGGAGGTTTGCCACAGGTTCTGAATCTCGTCCGCAATGGCCCGGGTCAGCTCACATACCCGCACCGACGAAGTGATGGCGCGACCCTGCAACCCATGGATGATCGAGATGCCCTGCACCTGGCCGATGGCTTGCTGGGCAGGTTCAGCCATCTCGGGGTGCTTCTGGGCAAACTGGCGCAGCAGGCCGGTGATGCCTTGCAGATTGTTCTTGATACGGTGGTGTACCTCCCGTACCAGGGTGTTGCGCAGGGCCGCCTCGTTGTGCAGCCGCTGCTGCTCCTGCCGCCGGCTGTCGGTGGTGTCGCTCAGGTTGAGCACGTAATGAGTGAGCAGCCCCCCCTCATCCATGACGGCGGTAACGGTAACGCGGTCAGGGAAATCGTCGCCGTTTTGGCGGCGATGCCACATCTCGCCCTTCCATGCGCCCATGCGTTTGGCTTCCTCCCAGACCGCGTCATAAAAGGAGGCCGGATAGCGCTCTGACCTGAGGAAGACGGTTGTTTGTCCCTGAACCTCATGCTGGGCATGGCCGGTAATCTGCGTGAAGGCCTGATTGACCCGCAAAATTTTCAAATCCGCGTCCAGCACCACGATCCCCTCCTGACATTCGAAGGCGACGGCGGCGATGCGCAGCTCCGCCTCGGCATGCTTGCGCTCGGTGATGTCGGTGGAAAGCCCGCACAACGCGTAGATCTGACCTGAGTCGTCGTAAAGCGGAATTTTGACGCTCAGATAGGTCGAGCTATGCCCACCCTTGAGACGCCTGACCGTTTCTTCGGATCTGACTATCTTGCCTTCCTCCAAAGCCTGGCGATCATGCCGACGCAATTGCACAACAGTGTCAGCGTCAACGAAGTTTGCATCCGCTTGGCCCCGAATATCCTCCATGGTCAAGCCCAAAGCCTGAAGCATTGGACGGTTGGCAAATTGGTAACGGCTCTGGGGGTCTTTGAGGTAAATGAAGGCATCCACATTGTCCAGAATCGTGGACAGCTTGTGTTCGCTCAGCTTCAGAGCTTGTTCCCGCTGCGCCAAGGTTTCCAGCAGGCGATTGAAGCCATTGATGAGTTGGCCGATCTCGTCCGGCCTGGCAACCGGCAAGGGCTGTGGGGGCTGGTTGGTATCGGACAGGGTGACCAGCGTTCTCGCGGCGCCAAGCAGCGGCGCCAGCTGGCGCCTTAACAGCCACCAGGTAAGAAAACCCGCCAGCAGGGTCAGAATCAGCGTGGCCTGCAGCATGCGTCGCCGCATGTCGTGCAAAGGCGCGAAGGCCTCGGCGGTGGGCAGTGCGGCCAACACAACCCAACCGGCGGCAGGAATGCTTTTGGCCGAGGTCAGCACTTCCACGCCAAAGAGCTTGGCCTCGGTATCAGGTCCTTCGTAACCCTGAATGAGCCGGTCGAGCGACGGGCTGATACCGGGTGCCGGGAGTGCTTCCATGACGTGGCTCTTGTCGTTGGCGGTGATGACCAGCCGGGCCCGCGGCGCCACCAAAAAATAGCCGCCGCTCTTGCCGTAACGGTTTCCCGTCATCTTGTCCAGAAAACTGGGCTGACCCAGGGTAGTGACGCCAATCAACGCGCCGGCCACCTCGCCGCTGGCATCCAGTATCGGGGTCCCAATGCTGAACACCGGTTGTTTTCGCGATGGATCGATCACCGGCAGGCCAATGGTGGTCTCTCCGTTCGACAGGACAGTGCGAACAGTCTCATTGTCGATAGGGTTGGTCGCTATGCTGCCGCTCTGCGACACCTCCGAGACCATCGCACCATCACGCGCTACGACCTGCACGCCGGCATTGAAATGGGCTTGCAGCATGATCTCTCGGGCCATGGATCTTTGCAAGACGGCCGGCTTCTTGAGCCAGGAGGGATCAAGGGCGCGAGCCGCGTGCTCCAGTTCCCTGATCTGTTCTTCCAGGTCTTCGTCAATCGCATTCGCGACCACCGACACGGTCGAAAGCTGCTGGTCACCGAGCAAGCGTTCCATGTCCTGGTGCAGCATCCCGCTGGCGTAGTACGACAGCGACCACAGGCTCATCAGGAAGATGGCCAGCGTGGCGAGGGTGATTCTGGTCTTGAGAGACTGTCGCGGAGGAACCGCCGAAGTCATGCTGACCCTCACCTTGGGGGGCATCATTGGCTTACCGCCTCAATCGTGGCGACGAAGCCTGAACGCCGGAAATCCAGCACCATGGCACATAAGGTCTGATGGGTCTCCGAGGAGTTGGACTGGTCTGTTTTCCTGCGCACGCGCACTCCTTGAAACTGTGGCGGTGACACGCCTTGCCAATACCGGGTTCAACGCGAACCTGGACAGCCAACTCTGTCAATTGGCAATATACAGAAAATTCATGAAATGTGCTTTGGCCGGTCCATTTTCAGGCGGCCACTGACAGGTCCCGAGTCTTGCCGGGAAACGACTGACCCTCGGTCAAGGGCTTGAATAAAATCCCGAATCCTTGGTCACGGCCCCCTCCTCGCGCCCCCTGCGCGCCAGCTCCAGATAGGTAATCAGGCGCTGGAAATCCTGCTCTTTCGATTTCGGAAAACGCTCAAAACGGCAACCAATGCGGTACACCGGATTGTTCAGGCTACGGATATTGAACAGGTTGGTAATTCTCAGATCGGTCTCTATCTTGCCGCGCCGGCCGAAGTTCAGCACCGCCTTGTTCAGCACGGTGCCAATCGCCAGTTCGCCCAGGGACGGATCCTTGGAGCGCAAGCCCAGGCCATCGAGCGACAGATCGAAAATATCCCAGGCGACCTGGCGCCTGTCTGGCAAAGTGGCCTGGCAGTAGTAGGACTCCACGAGCGGCGCCGCGGCCCGGAAGAACTCACGCCGCTGGACCCGGTACAGGCTTTGCGGCAGCGGCGCCCGAAGGGCCAGAGCCCCCTCGAATTGATACTGTTGCGGACGGCCGCTAACGAACTGGATGGCGATACCGTCTTGCGTCGCGGAGAAGTAGTTCTCCTGCGCTTCCAGCAGAAACCGATTGTGGATCTGCTCGGCGCTGCAATCGTAGACGAAATACCCTTCGGCCTGGTTGACCTCCAGGATCCGGGTCACCATGTGTTGCGGGCGGTCGTCGCATTCAACGGTAAGAAAGTCCTTGCGGTTCATCAATTGCCGCAACACGTCGCCGATCACCTTCGGTTGCGTGATGCGGAAATCCTCCAGCGCCGCCAATGCTTCGCCGATCGGCCGCCGTGCCGACGCGGCCAAAGCGGCTTGCACAGTTGACTGATTTTCATCCATGGGTTGTGACTCTCATTGCACGAGATGCGGCAGCTTGCGGTTTCCTATACGACCGAGTCAAAGTGGTCGCCATCGACCAACGCTGACCGGGAACGAAGGATACCAGATTGCCATCCTGATGCGGTCCGCCGGCCGGCTCCGGGAAGCTTCAAATCTTGGAAAATATCTTGGCCTCCTCAAACACCGGAGCCAGGTCTTCCAGCGAGGCAATGACCTGGTCCAGCCGGCCTCCCAGGCGTTTGACCATAGTCGGCGGCAGTTCCTCAACCCATGGGTTGCCGCCAAAACCGAACTTCAGTTTCTTACTGATCTGGTTGGCGGCGAAGACGCAGGCGATCATGGGCTTGTCCTCCAGGTCGGGGCCACTCTGGAAACGAACGGCTTCGATCAGGTCAACCGGGAAACGCCATTTTTCGACCAGCATGGCGGCAACCTCGGCATGATCGACGCCGATCACTTCGCGCAGCGCGGCGTGCAGGGAAGTGGCGTTCTCCTGACTGAGCGCCAGCGCTTCCCGAAAAGGTCCCGGCATGAACTGCGCCAACACCATTTTTCCGAAGTCGTGCAGCAGGCCGGCAACAAAACAGTCCATCGGGTCGACGTCCCCAAGCCTCAGTGCCAATTGCTTGGCGACGCCGGCGGTGCTCAGCGAGTGCAGCAGGCACTGCCTGCCATCGAAGCCAGCCTCGTTGCTGGCCGGCATGATACCGATGGCGGCAATGCTCAAGGCCAGGTTCTTGATGGTGTTGAAGCCAAGGTAGACCACCGCGTGGTTGATCGAGGTGATCTGCTTGGGCAGGCTGTAGTAAGCGGCATTGACAACGCGCAGCACCTTGACGGTCACCACCGGGTCTTTTTCGATCACCTGCACCAGATCCTTGGACGAGCACTCGACGTGCCGCGTCAACTCCAGTATTTTTTGAACGCTTTGGGGAAAGGCCGGCATGCTGTCGACGGCAGTGGCCAATTTTTCGGAAAGAGTGGGAGTCATGGGATGCATTGTCGGTCAACTTCGAGTGCTTCCACCCGGTTTGACCAACCTTGGCAGGCCGACCAAGGCCCCTGCTCAAGCATCAAAAGCATGAAACCGCACCAGATTGCGGCCATCGTTTTTGGCCCGGTACATGGCCGAATCAGCCCACTTCAAGACATCGTCCTGGTTCGCCTGGTTGCCAATGAAAACGACGGCGCCAATGCTGGCGGAGCAGCGGTGCTCGATGGTGGTCTGGCATTTGCCCTTGGCGTCGTGCTCGACCTTGAGCAGGTAGGGGGCGGACAGCCGGCAGCGGATTTTCTCGGTAATGATGCCGGCCTGTGCCGTCGACTCGGCCCGGTCCGCGTGCAGATCGGTCAGCATCACCACAAACTCGTCGCCGCCGAAGCGCGCCACCGTATCGACTTCACGCACACAGCTGGCCAGGCGCCTGGCCGCCTCGATCAACAGCAAGTCGCCAATCAGGTGCCCATGCGTGTCGTTGAGCGGTTTGAAGTTGTCCAGATCCAGCACCATCACCGCGCCATAGCTGGCATTGCGCTTGCTGGTGATCATGGCCTGGGCCAGTCGATCGGCCAGCAGACGGCGATTTGGCAGTTTGGTAAGCGGGTCATAGAACGCCAGTTGCCGCACCTGGTCCTGCATCTGCTTGCGCTCCGTAATCTCCCGGGTGATACCGTGGTAGCCGGTGATGGCCCCCAGCGCGTCACGCTCGGGTTTCGAGTGCACCTCGCCCCACAGCAGTCTGCCGTCCCGACAGCGGTGCTGGGCCTCGAAGGTGACAAAGCCGCTGTGCGCCGCATGCTGCTCGGGGTCCGGTTTTCGGTGCAACATTTCCTTGACGGCAGCGGCGCTCTCTTCGGTGAACAATTCAAAAATGGAACGACCAATCACCGCCGCTGCCGGGTAGCCGCGCAAGCGCTGGTCGGCCGGGCTGATATAGGTGATGCAAAGGTTGCGGTCGGCCTTCCACACCACGTCCGCCACGTCCTCGGTCAACAGACGAAAGTGAGCCTCGCTGTCACGTATCTTCTCGGCCGCAACACTGCGTTCGATGGCAATGCTGGCGAGACGTGCCGATTGTTCGATCAGGTCAATATCGGATGCCGCCGGCGCCTGCGGCGCGCGGTGGTAGATCGCCAGCGTTCCCAGCACCTGGCCCGAGGATGAGAGGATCGCCTGCGACCAGCAGGCACCCAAACCGGCGCAGGCGGCCAGTTCCCGGCAGGCGGCCCAATCGGGATGCGTCGCTATGTCGGCCACGATGACGCGTTCAGCGGCGAAGGCGGCGCTGCCGCAGCTGCCCACGCCGGGGCCGATTTCCATGCCTTCGACGGCGGCGTTGTAGAAATCGGGCAGACTCGGCGCCACGCCTTGAACCAGATGTTTGCCTTCGCTGTCGAGCAGCCAGATGCTGCACAACATGGCGGGATGGAGTTGTTCGATGCCGCGGACAATCGCCAGCAAAATGCTGGGCAGCGGGTCCCCGCCGGCCAGCAACTCCAGCGTGTGGCTGCGAAACTGCTCGTACTGCGCGGCTTGCTTGCGCTCGGTGATGTCGATGTAGCTGGTGACGAAGCCGCCACTGGCGATCGGCGTGCCCCGAATTTCAAGCCAACGCCCATTCGGACGCGCACGTTCCATGTGGTGGGCCTGGAAATTCCTGGCACGCGCCACCACCGCTCGCACCTGCTCCTGCGAGTCGCCCGGCCCGTACTCGCCGCGGCCTGCATTGAAACGCGCCAAGTCTTCGAAAGCGACCCAGCCCTTGGCAAAAAGAGCCGGCGGAAAATCGAGCAACTTGATGAACTGCTCGTTGTAGGTGGTGAACCTGAGATCGGCGTCGCACATCGAGATGCCGCCCGGAAAATTATCGATGATGGTTTTCATCACGTCACGTTGGCGCGTGAGCTGTTCCTCGATCCCTTTGCGATCGGTGATGTCGGTATAGGTGGTGACAAAACCGGAGGTTGCGCCGCCCGACCTGAAGGGAAAACCCTCCACCAGAATGGTGCGCCCACCGGTCAGTTGGCGCTCGAAACAATGCGGCAAGAATTGACGGGCCCGGGTCACCATCTGCTGCACCTGCTGTTCCGGATCGCCAGGACCGTATTCGCCGCGCTGGGCATTGAAACGGATGAAGTCCTCGAAACAGGCATGCCGGAAGACCAGGCTTTGCGGAAGGTCCAGAATCTCGTGAAAGCGTTGATTCCACAGGATCAGGCGCAGATTCTTGTCAATGACACTCACCCCTTGCGGCAGTGCATCGAGCAGTGCCTGCAGTTGGGTGATCAGTTTTTCATGATTGGCACCGCACTGTTTCTCGTTCGAGATGTCCTGGAAAGTGCCGGCAAACCGGGCCCACCCCTGATCCGGTTCGAGCGGGACGCCGCGCACCACGATGTAGCATGGCCTGCCATCATCGCGCGCCAGTTTCATTTCGATATTGAGCGCCAGCCGCTCGGCAACCGCCTGCTCCAGGGCGCCCTGGAAGCGTTTGCGCTCACCATCGTCCAAGGCGTCCAGGAAGGAGCGCGGCGGCGCGTCGAATTCGCCGGCGATGGAGGTCAATAGCGCCAGCGCCGCCGCCGGCATGGAAATCGAGCGCGCCGTCGCATCGTATTCCCAGTAGCCGATGCGGCCGACGCGCTGGATCAGCTCCAGTTGCCGACGGTCGATACAGTCATCGCATTTATTCGTCTTCATGCTGTCTCCCAGCGCTGGACTTTGCGTGGCATCCAGTAACCAAACTTGTCGCAGTGCCTTCCGTGCAGCCACCCGGTACGGGTCTTGATCAAGACCTGTCGAGTCAGCTTGGCACAGGCACTAAGCTGAAGTTAGTGGCAATTTGAACAAAGAATGCGTACTCCCGAGTCGGCAAACAGACGGGCAATCGCACTTCATCTTGCAGGATCGTCGCCTCTCGACTGCGGCCGTGGGCGCGCCCGGCGGCACTGTCAGCAGCACCGACCGAGCGAGGGAACTTGCACTTCGGCGCCCAGCGCCGCTTCCCAGGGGCTCAAGGCCAGATCGAAGCAGCGGTCATGCTGGTCGGGACGGAACAGCGGGTGCGGCGCCTGTCACCGGCTCCAACCAGCCCTTGCACCAGGCCAAAGCCAGGCTCAGGTTGGCCAGTGCAGCGGCGCTGGGCGGCGCGCCGAGTTCGAAACACTGACCGCGGATCGCCAACAGCGTGGCAGGCGGCGGCGCCTCGCCGCGCAGCTCGCGAAACACCTGCAACAAGGCCTGCGGCGACAGCGCGTGCGTGATGCGGCTGGCATCCGGCGCCGCCGCCAGCGGCGTTACCTCAAAGGGCGCGCTGCAACTCAAACTGGCATCGATAAACAGCACGCGCGAGCGCCCCACCAGGTCCAGCGCATGTTCGATCTGCAGCTGGTAGTCGTCCAAAAAGTCAACCTCGGCGGCCGACCTTGGTGTGGCGCGCAAGCGCGCCAGGCACAGAGGCCCCAGGGCGTCGTCGCCGCGGCTAGCGTTGCCCCAGCCGAACACCAGCAGCGGCGCCACCGCCGGCGGCTGCGCCGTCATGCCGATGGCCTTTCGATGGATGCCAACGCCCGCAGAAATTGCCCGCTCGGCGACTTGACAACCCGGTCTATCAGTTCGCCTTGCGGTCCCAGCAACACCACCTCCAGCGGCATCTGCCCCAGCGCATGGGTGGCGCAGGACAGGCAGGGGTCGTAGGCGCGGATCGCCACTTCGATGCGGTTGAGCAGGCCTTCGGTCAACTCACGCCCGTCCAGGTACTGGCGCGCCACCGAGCGCACCGCCTCGTTCATCGCCTGGTTGTTGTGGGTGGTTGCCACGATCAGGTTGCACATCGTCACCAGGTCGTCAGCGCCAACCTCGTAGTGGTGGATCAGCGTACCGCGCGGCGCCTCTATCACACCGACGCCCCAGCGACGCGCAGCGCCGGCTTGCGAGGACTGATGGCGCGCTCCGCCCGCCATCAGTTGGCCGGACAGGATATCGGGATCATCCAGCAAGTCTTTGATGACCTCGGTGCAATGCAGCAGCTCTATCATGCGCGCCCAGTGGTAGGCCAGCGCCGCGTGGAGGGTCTCGCCCTGGCCCGAGGCGATGAACTCACGGCGCTGCGCCTCGGCCAGCGGACTGGGAATGAAATCGCAGTTTTGCAGCCGCGCCAGCGGCCCGACCCGGTAGCTGCCCAGCTGGGCGCCCAGACTCTTGAGAAAGGGGAACTTCATGTAGCTCCAGGGTTTGACCTCTTCCTCGATCAGGTCCAGGTAGCTCTGATCGCTGACGCCATCGAAAATGATCTTGCCACTGGCGTCGCGCGCGCGCAGTTGGCCGTCATAGAGCTCCAGCGCCCCATCCGCGCGCACCAGCGACAGCTGGTTGCAGCGCACGCTGCCGAAGCTGCCATACAGCGCCGGGTTTTGCCCGTGCAGCTGTTTGGCGATGGTCACCGCGTCCTGCGCCCAGGCGATCATCTGGGCCACGTCGCGCTGCAACAGCGCGCGGTCCTGCGGGCTGACGTGCTGGTTGACGCCGCCCGGCACCGAGCCGGTGCCGTGCACCCGCTTGCCGGCCGTGGCGCGTATCAGTTCCTGGCCGAACTTGCGCAGCAACACGCCCTTCCTGGCGATGTCGGGATGCGCTTGCGCCACACCGACGATGTTGCGCCGGTTCACCTCGGAGTCGAAGCCGAACAGCAGATCGGGCGCGGCCAGGTAGAAGAAGTGCAAGGCGTGCGACTGCATCACTTGCCCGTAGTGCATCAGCCGGCGTATCTTGTCGGCCGTGGGCGTGACGGGCAAGGCGCCCACCACCCGGTCGAAGGCCTTGGACGCCGCCAAGTGGTGCGACACCGGGCAGATGCCGCACAGCCGCTGCACCATCACCGGCACTTCCCAGTAAGGCCGACCCTCGATGAATCGCTCGAAGCCGCGGAACTCGACGATGTGCAGCCGCGCCTGCTGCACGCGGTTCTGCGCATCGAGCAGCAGCGTGACCTTGCCATGGCCTTCGACCCTTGACAGCGGGTCGATGGCGACCCGGCGCAGGCCTTGCGCCACGGCTTGCGGACTGGCGGTTTCGAGCGCTGGGCCGTTGCTAGTCATAACGTATCAAGCCAAAGTCCGGCTGCGGCGTGCGCCCGGCCATCAGTTCGGTCAGCAAATGCCAGAAGGCGTCCGCCGGCGGCGGGCAGCCGGGCAGGAAGTAGTCCACATGCACCAGTTCGTGAATAGCACGCACCTTGTTCAGCGGCAGCGGCAGCTCGGGGTCGTTGGGGAAGGCGCTGCCGGCGCTCAGGCCTTGCCGGTTGCGGTACACCTCGCTCAGCAGGCTGCCCAGGTCGAGGTGGTTGCGCTGCGCCGGCAGGCCACCGTTGATGGCGCAAGCGCCCACCGCCACCAGCGTCTTGCAGTGGGCGCGGAACTCGCGCAACAGCGTCACGTTTTCGGCATTGCACAGACCGCCTTCGATCAGGCCGATATCGCACGGCCCCACCTGCTTGATGTCGGTCAGCGGCGAGCGGTCGAACTCGATGTGCTCTATCAATTCGAACAGCCGCTGGTCGATGTCCAGAAACGACATGTGGCAACCGAAGCAGCCGGCCAGCGAGACCGTGGCCACCTTCAGCTTGCGCCCTTCCAGGGGCCTGGCGGGCAGGGACGTTGCAGCCGCAGCGCTCTTCACCAAATCGCCCGGCACCGACAGCGGCTTGAGGTCGAATGGGCGCTGTCCGATAGGGATCGCGAAGCCGCGTCGTTTCGGCAGGATCACGCCCACCGGGCAGATGCTGGCGGCGCGGTCGTCCAGCGTCATCGTGCTGTCGACCAGACGGCCGGACTGGCTGTTGACCAGCAACTGGGTGGCGATGCCATGACCGCCGATGGCAAACACATTCTTGCCATCGACGTCGCGGCTGGCGCGCACGCACAGCTCGCACAGAATGCAGCGATTGAAGTCGAGCAGGATATCGGGGTGGCTGGCATCGAGCGAGCGGTCCGGGTAGAACTCTTCGAAGTGCGGCCCTTCCATGCCCATCGCGTAGGCGGTGGCTTGCAACAGGCAATTGCCGCTTTTTTCGCAACTGGGACAGAAGTGGTTGCCCTCGACGAACAGCATCTGCAGCAGCATCTTGCGCCGGCCATTGAGTTCTTCGGTGTTGCTCTCGACCGCCTGGCCGGCGCTGGCCGGCACGGTGCAGGCGGCACCGGGATGACCGTCGACCTTGACGCTGCACAGGCGGCAGGAACCCTGCGCCGGAAAATCCGGATGCCAGCACAGGTGCGGGATATAGCGCTGCGCCCGCGTGGCGGCTTGCAGGATGGTCTCGCCGGGCTGGAACGGCACGGCCTGACCGTCCAGCGAAAAGCTTTGGCCGGGGTCCACTGCATGTGACAAGCGGGCCGTCACGCCAGATTCTCCAGGTGCGCGCCACGGTCGTCGCGGCCGGTCATGCGCCGGGCAATCGAGAGTTCGGCATCCAGGTCGAAACCGGGTTCGAAATGCGGCGACTTCAAGCGCCGCTCATAGGCCGGGCGAAACTTCAGAATGGTGTCGCGCAACGGATTGCAGGCGCTGGCGCCCAGGCCGCAATGGCTGCCGCCATGCAGCAATTGGTCGAGTTCGGTCAACACTGCCAGGTCGTCCCGCGAACCCTGGCCGGCGGCCAGCTTGTCCATGCGCCTGGCCACCAGCGTGGTGCCGACCCGGCACGGGGTGCAGAAGCCGCAACTCTCGTGCGCGAAGAAATGGGCAAAGCCGCGCGCCACCTCGAACATGTCGCGGGACCGGTCAAACACCATGAAGGCGCCTGCCGTCGGCAGGTCTTCGAAGGCGATGCGCCGGTCGAACTCCAGGGCCGACAGGCAGACGCCGGACGGCCCGCCCAGTTGCACCGCCTGAGTATCGCGCGCGCCGCAATCCTGCAGGATGCGGCTGATGGTGGTGCCGAACGGGTATTCATACACACCGGGGCGCTCGCAGTCGCCCGACACCGAGTGAATCTTGCTGCCGCTGGACTGGGGCGTGCCGATGGCGGCCCACCAGGCGCCGCCCCGCAGCGCGATGGGCGCAACGGCGCAGAAGGTCTCGACGTTGTTGACGATGGTGGGATGGCCCAGGTAGCCGTGCTGCACCGGGAACGGCGGGCGTATCCGCGGCGTGCCGCGTTTACCCTCCAGCGATTCGATCAGCGCCGACTCTTCGCCGCACACGTAAGCGCCGGCGCCGACGTGAATGGCGATGTCGAAATCGAAGCCCGGCTGCCCCAGGATGCTGGTGCCCAGCAGATGGCCGTCGCGCCGGCGTTGCAGCGTGGCCAGCAGCGGCTCCAGCAGGTAGCGGTACTCGCCGCGCAGGTACAACAGACCACGCCGGGCGCCCATCACCAGCGCCGCTATCGTCATGCCCTCCACCACGGCGTCCGCGCGGCGGCTCAACAGCACGCGGTCCTTGAAGGTGCCGGGCTCGCCCTCGTCGGCGTTGCACACCACCACGTGCTCGGCGCCGGGGGCTTGACGGCACAGTTCCCATTTGAGTCCGGTGGCAAAACCGGCGCCGCCGCGGCCGCGCAGTTGGGAGCGCTTCATCTCGGCCAGCATCGCCTCCGGTCCGCGCGCCAGCGCCGCCGCCAGGGCCGCACCCGGCGCAGCGGCGTCGCCCAGCAGCAGCTCGGCACGCCGGATGTTGTCCTGCACCTCGAACCAGGGCGCCGGCCATTGCGCCACCGGCACGCGGGCACCGATCAGTTGCGCCATCTCCGCGACGCGGGCGGCGTCGAGCCGGGTTACCACTTGATGGTGGTTGATTAGCAGAGCTGGTCCCTGGTCGCACAAGCCGGTGCAGGAGGTCTTGTCGACACTCACCAGGCCGTCGGCACTGAGCTGGCCTGGCACTACACCCAGGCGCCGGCACAAGTCCAGCAGCAGCGCCTCGCTGCCAAGCATGCGGTCTGTGACGTTGTTGCTGAACAGCACGCGGTAGGCACCGACCGGCCGGGTGTGCAGAAAGCGGTAGAAACCGGCCACGCCCTGCACCTGGGCCAGCGTCAGACCGAGCCCGCCGGCGACCTGCTGCAACGCTTCGCGCGGCAGCCAGCCGAGCAAGGCCTGCAGCTCGCGCAGAATTTGCAGCAGTGCCTGGGGTTCAGCCCGGTGGCTGGCCAGCACCTGGTCCAGCGCCCGCGGCTCGAAATTCGTGCTTACTTGATCCCTCGCATCCATTTGGAACTTGTCCGCCTTTAGGTTAAACCAGCAACGTACTATGGATCATTTCCTGAAATGATGACATGCCAAACCCCTCTTCAGCGTAGCGGGTGGATCAGGCTGGTGGGGCACTCAGCTCCGTGTCCCCCGCCCTGCGGGCTCCTCCTTTACCTGCGCTGAGCGCCCCGCCAGCCTGATCGTTCAAGCAGGGTTGGTGTGCTACCAACGCAAACCACCGACGCCCGCCGCCGAGGGCGCCGCAGTGGGTGGCGCAGCGTGGACCCGGGGTTTTGCCAAATAAAGGAGGAGCCCAGAGGGCGGGGGACATTCGCGGAGCCACCCACTGCGGCGCCCTCGACCCCCACACGCTTGCGCCTTAGTTCCTGACTTGCGGAAGCAATCTGCATCAGGCAGACTTGGCTAGAACGGTGTCCTGAATTTCGGAACTCTCCCTAGCCTAGTGTAGGTACAAATTCCGTCCGTGCGCCTTGGCCGGCTTGCGCGTTATCAACAGTCCGCCATGCAATCCCCCGGCATGCAGCCCTGCGAAACAAGAAATTCTTTTAAAATCAACAATCTACGAAATTTGCATAGCACTGTCTAACTTGGGGTCTGGCCGCCGATGTCCGATTTGAGTCTTCAACTGCAACGGCCCACCGGCCAACTGCCAGTTTCAAGCTATTTTGACGAGGCGCTTTACCAGCGCGAACTCGACACCTTGTTCCGGCGCGGACCGCGTTACGTCGGACATAGCCTGAGCGTGCCCGAGGTGGGCGACTATGCGACCCTGGCGCAAGAGGAGCAGGGTCGCGCCCTGGTGCGCACCGGCAGCGGCATAGAGCTGGTCTCCAACGTCTGCCGGCATCGCCAGGCGCTGATGCTGCAAGGACGCGGTTCCCTCAACAGCACGCATCCGGGCGCCGCCGCCGGCAACCTGGTTTGTCCCCTGCACCGCTGGACTTACAGCGGCGGCGCGGGGCAGCCGGTGGGCACCTTGCTGGGCGCTCCGCACTTTGCGCACGACCCCTGTCTGAACCTGAACAACTACCCGCTGCGCGAGTGGAACGGCCTGCTGTTTGAAGACAACGGCCGCGACATCGCCGCCGATCTGGCCGGGCTAGGCCCGCGCCTGGATCTGGATTTCAGCGGCTTCGTGCTGGACCGCGTGGAACTGCACGAATGCAAGTACAACTGGAAGACTTTTATCGAGGTCTACCTGGAGGACTACCACGTCGCCCCCTTCCACCCGGGCCTGGGCAGCGTCGTCAGCTGCGACGACCTGCGCTGGGAGTTCGGACCACATTACTCGGTGCAGACCGTCGGCAATGCCACGCGAACCGGCCCGGCCGGCACGCCGGTGTACCAGCGCTGGCAGGAGGCTTTGCGCAGCTACCGCCATGGCGCGCCCAGCAAATATGGCGCCATCTGGTTGACCTACTACCCGCACATCATGGTCGAGTGGTATCCGCATGTGCTGACGGTCTCGACCCTGCACCCGATGGGCGTGGGCAAGACCCTGAACATGGTGGAGTTCTATTACCCGGAAGAAATCCAGGCCTTCGAGCGCGAGTTTGTCGAGGCCCAGCAAGCCGCCTACATGGAAACCTGCCTGGAAGACGACGAGATCGGGGAACGCATGGACGCCGGCCGGCGTGCCCTGCTGGCGCGCGGCGACAACGAAGTGGGACCCTACCAAAGCCCCATGGAGGACGGTATGCAGCACTTTCATGACTGGTACCGCTGCCAACTCCAGCGTCAAGGATGCTCTGCATAACTCCCACCATGCAGGCACTATGGATGATTCTGGGTTCGTTCTTTTTTGCCAGCATGGCGGTGGGCGTCAAGATCGCGGCTGGCAGCTTCAACACCTTTGAGCTGGTTTTCTATCGGGGCGTGGTCAGCGTGATCTTCATGGTCCTGGTGTTGCGCGCACGCGGCACCCCATTGCGCACCCCGGTTCCCATGATGCACATGTGGCGCACCGTCGTCGGCGTGCTGTCGCTGGCTTGCTGGTTTTATGCACTGGCCCATTTGCCGCTGGCCACCGCCATGACGCTGAACTACATGAGCGGCGTCTGGGTCGCCACCTTCATCGTCGGCGGCGCTGTGCTGTATGGCCAGGCCCAGCGCCAGGGCCCCTTGATGGCCACCGTGCTGGCGGGCTTTGCCGGTGTCGTCATGATGCTGCGCCCGACGCTGGAGCAGAACCAGTTGTTTGCCGGGCTGATTGGTCTGCTTTCGGGACTGGGGGCGGCACTGGCTTACATGCAGGTCACGGCACTGGGCAAGATCGGGGAGCCGGAGGGGCGCACCGTGTTTTATTTTTCGCTCGGCTCGGCCGTTGCCGGACTGCTGGGCGTGCTGTTCACCGGTCTGAGTTCATGGAGCACGGCCAGTTGGCAGGCCCTCGCCTGGCTGGTGCCCATTGGCGTGCTGGCGTCGCTGGGCCAGTGGTGCATGACGCGCGCCTACAGCCGGGGTGCCACCCTTTTGGTGGCCAATTTGCAGTACACCGGCCTGGTCTTTGCCGCCTTCTACAGCCTGCTGCTGTTTGGCGATCAGATGGAACTGATCGCCTGGGCCGGGATGGCACTGATTGTGGCCAGCGGAGTGGCCGCCACGGCGCTGCGCAACCGCCTGTTGCCCGACACCCCGGCCGAAGAACACTGAAACAAACCTCTTTGAAGAAAGCGCATCGATGTACACGACCCTGATTTCGGCCCAACAGCTCAGTGACCTGCAGAGAAGCGGCCAAGCCTGCATGGTGTTTGATTGCAGTTTCGAACTGATGCAGCCGGCTGCCGGCGAGCAGCAATACCGAGAGAAGCACATCCCCGGCGCCGTCCGCGCCGACCTGGAGCGGCACCTGAGCGCCCGCCAGGGTGCGCCGGACGCCGCTTCTGGCGGCCGCCATCCGCTGCCGGCGCGCGCGACCTTTGCCGCCTGGCTCGCCAGCATCGGCTTTAACGCCGACATGCAGGCGGTGGTCTACGACCGCCAGGGCGCCAATTACTGCGGTCGCCTGTGGTGGATGCTGAAATGGCTGGGCCATGAAGCGGTGGCGGTGCTGGACGGCGGTCTGCAAGCCTGGCAGGCCAACGGTGGCGCCACCCAAAGCGGCGAGCCGACAGCTGCGGCAAGCGCCTCGGATTACGCCGCGGGCGCCGCCAGAACCGTGCTGCTAACGACGCAAGCAGTGTTCCAGCAGTTGGGCCGGCCAACGCAAAACCTGATCGATGCGCGCGGCGCGCCGCGTTTCCGGGGCGAGGTCGAGCCGCTGGACCCGGTGGCCGGGCATATTCCCGGGGCCTTGAACCGCCCGTTCGGATCGAACTTCGACGCCGACGGAAAATTCAAACCGGCCAGCCAGCTCAGAGCCGAATTTGATGCCCTGCTGGCCGGGCGCGACCCGGCCAGCGTGGTGCACCACTGCGGCAGCGGCGTCAGCGCGGTGCCCAACATCATCGCCATGGAACTGGCCGGACTGGGCCGCACTGCCTTGTACGCCGGCAGTTGGAGCGAGTGGTGCAGCGACCCAGCACGGCCGGTGGCCCAGTGTTAGGTCAGGCCTTAACGCGCGCCTGACGATCCGCTGGTCTGCGCCGCGAAGGTGATCTGGCTCAAGCCCGAACGGCTGGCGGCTTCCATCACCGTGACCACGGATTGGTGCACTGCATTGGCATCGGCATGGATGACAACCACCGTTTCCTTGCCGGCCTTCGCGGCCTCGGTCAAGGCGAGCGCAACTTCCTCAACACTGCGCCCCGCCACGGCGGCCCCATTCACCAGATAGCGGCCATCGCTGCTGACCGCCACCACTACTTCCTTGGGGTAGTCGCGCTGCGCCTGCGCATCGGCGGTGGGCAGTTTGATCTGGAGTTCTGAAAATTTGCTGTAGGTTGTGGTGAGCATCAGGAAAATCACCACGACCAATAGCACGTCGATGAAGGGGATCAGGTTGATTTCCGGTTCCTCGCGCTGACGTGAACGGAATCTCATGATGAAGCACGCAAGCTGTTGAGGTGCCGCACAAACTGGTCCGCCGCCAATTCCAGCGTCAGCAGATGGGCATCCACGGTGGCCCGGAAGTAGCGCCAGAAAATCAACGAGGGAATGGCCACCATCAGCCCGAACGCGGTGTTGTACAAGGCCACCGAAATGCCGTGCGCCAGTTGCGCCGGACTGGCGCCAGTGGCACCGGCCGTCGGCGACTGCGAACCAAAAATCTCTATCATCCCGATCACGGTTCCCAGCAAACCCAGCAGGGGTGCCGCCGAAGCGATCGTGGCCAGGGCGCTCAGGTAGCGCTCCATGCGGTGCGCCACTTCACGTCCGCTTCCTTCCATGGTGGCGCGCAAATCTTCCTCTTTGCAGCGCGGATTGAGGTACAAGGCCCGCAGGCCGCTGGCCAGTACTTCACCCAGGGCGGAGTTTTGTGCCAGCTGATCCACCACGTCCCGACTCGGGACGTTGCTGCGCGACACCCGCAGAGCCTCTTCCAGCAGCTTGGGCGGTGCGATGCGATTGGATTGGAGGCTGAAGAAACGCTCGATGACGAGGGCAACCGCCAATAGGGAACAGAAAATCAGGGGCCAAATGGGCCAGCCTGCGGCTTGGATGATCGAAAGCAAGGAACTCTCCCAGGAACGTGATGCGCGCCGCCATTACGGCGCAGCCAAATGGCTCAGCCAGCTAGGCCTCGCCGGAAAAGAAACCGAATTGTCACGCCATGAAGTCAACATGATGGTCTTTCATTCGGTGCCGAATTTGGTCTCAAACTGAATCCCGATTTTTTGCAGCAAGGGGGTCGGAAGCAGGCCGCCCGCGCACACGATCACTGCGTCGTTGGGCAAACTTTCGGCGACGCCGTTGTTATCGATCTCGACGTGATCCTCGGCCACCAACTTGACCTGCGAATTCAGCAAAACGCGCAGGCGACCGGCTTTTTGCTGCTGCTCCAGTGACGTGCGGTTCTTCTGCTTGACCCGGGAAAATGCCGCGCTGCGGTAGGACAGCGTGACCTCGGTTCCGGGTTGTTCGGACAAGGTAATGGCTGCTTCGAGGGCACTGTCGCCACCCCCCACCACCAGCACCGCCTGCCCCTGGTATTGGGTCGGATCGATCAAGCGGTACATGACTTTAGCGGACTCCTCGCCCGGCACATCGAGCTTGCGCGGCGTACCACGGCGCCCCATCGCCAGCAGCACGGTGCGCGCCGTGTAGCTGCCCCGGTTGGTGCGCACGACAAAGCAGCCGCCTTCGCGCTCAATCGCTTCCATGCGCTCGCGAAACGAAATTTGCAAGCCGGTCTTCTTGACCACGCCCTGCCAGAACTCCAGCAGTTTTTCCTTGTGCACCTCGCCGAACTTGACCTTGCCAATCAGGGCCAGATCCACCGGTGCCGTCATGGCCACCTTCTGCCGCGGGTAGTGGTACACCGCACCCCCCAGGGAGTCTTCCTGCTCCACCAGCTTGTAGCGCAGTTTGTGCTCGATCGCCGACAGCCCGGCGGAAAGTCCGGCCGGCCCGCAGCCGACGATCACCACGTCGTAGTCGGCGGCGCCGCTGCCCACCTTCTTGCGCAAATAGTTGACGGCCTGGCGCCCCTGTTCCGCCGCCTTGCGAATCAGGCCCATGCCACCGAGTTCACCGGCAATGAAGATGCCCGGCACATTGGCCTCGAATTGCGGGGTCACGTTGGGGATGTCGATGCCGCGCTTCTCGGTGCCGAACACCAGTTTGATGGCCTCCACCGGACAGGCCGCGGCGCAAGCGCCGTGGCCAATGCAATGCGCCGCATTGACCAGCACAGCCTTGCCGTTGACCACCCCCAGTGCTTTTTCCGGACAGGCCTTGACGCAAGCCCCGGACCCCATGCAGCGCGTCAGGTCCACCACCGGATGCAGGGACGGCGGCTCCATCAGGCCGGTTTCAATCGCTTGCTGCAATTGCGCGGAATGGGTCTCATGCTTTCTGCGTTGCCGATTCAGGTACAGCATGACCACCACCACAAAGGCGGCAACGTAAATATAGAAATATTGGTAAAAATTTGGCATTTTTCTTTGAAAACCTCGAAGCAGGAACGGGCTCGCAACGGCGGCCCAGGACCGGCTATTTGACCAGTTCGGAATCCCGATAGCAATTCCGGCCGTTCCGGCACCGAAGGCGGTTGGTCCGGCAGGCTGCAACAGCGCGCCTGCCAGGCCCATGCGTTGGGCGATCCGAGCTGGGTTCATGGCGCTACTGGCAGCACACAGGGGCGGCACCATCGTCAGCGTCCTCCGTAAAGCAGACGCAGCGCGACATCGAAGGTCCAGACGCGGCGAATCTCGATCACGTCATAGTCCACCGCCAGATCCGACGGAAAGGGCGCGAATGGCGACAGCATCAGGACGATTCTGCGCACCGCGTTGTCGATCGCCGCGACACCGCTGGAACGGTCGATTACAACGCTCTCCAGACTGCCATCCCGGCGCAAAGCCACGGTGACCACGGGATTTTCGTAAGGGCCGCTCTTGGCCGCCTGGAGCACATCAATGGGGGCGTTCTGTTCGATCTTCTGTCGCCAGCCCTCAGCTACCATCCTGAGGCGCAAATCCTGGCTCGGATGTCCCAACAGCGTTCGACGCTTTGAACTTTCCATGCGCGCTTCGGGCGGTTTCTCAACCATCGGAACAGCCACCGGTCGCTCGACCCTGGTTGCCGCCGGATTCATCGCCACAGCTGCAGGTGCGGCCGGACCGGCATCCGACCTTGCCGCCGTCACGACGCCACTGGACGAAGCTGCTCCGGGCTTGCTCTGGGATGCAGCATCTCGCCCCGGCGGCGCGTTGCCGGCGACCGGGGTTGCCGCCCCTTGCCGCAAGGCTTCACGCTGTGCTGCTGCCTGTGCTGCCGCTTGTGCCGCTGCCTGTCCTGCCGCTTGCGCTGCTGCTTGCGCTGCGGCCTGTGCCGCTGCCTGTGCTACCGCTGCTTGCGCTGCGGCCTGCTGACGCAAGCCCTCTTGACGCTGCACCTCGCGTTGTGCTGCTGCCTGCCGGGCTGCTTCCTGCGCTGCTGCTTGCGCTACCGCCTGCTGGCGCTGGGCTTCCTGCCGCAATACCTCCTGCCGCTGCGCCTCGCGCTGTGCCGCTTCCTGTCGGGCCGCTTCCTGCGCCGCCGCTTGCGCCACTACCTGCTGGCGCTGGGCTTCCTGCCGCAATACCTCCTGCCGCTGCGCCTCACGCTGCACCGCTTCCTGTCGGGCCGCTTCCTGCGCGGCGGCTTGCGCCACTGCCTGCTGGCGCTGGGCTTCCTGTCGCAACACCTCCTGCCGTTGCGCTTCGCGCTGCGCCGCTTCCTGTCGGGCCGCTTCCTGTGCGGCGGCTTGCGCCACTGCCTGCTGGCGCTGGGCTTCCTGTCGCAATACCTCCTGCCGTTGCGCTTCGCGCTGCGCAGCTTCCTGTCGGGCCGCTTCCTGCGCCGCCGCTTGCGCCACTACCTGCTGGCGCTGGGCTTCCTGTCGCAACACCTCCTGCCGTTGCGCCTCGCGCTGCGCTGCTTCCTGCCGGGCCGCTTCCTGCGCGGCGGCTTGCGCCACTGCCTGCTGGCGCTGGGCTTCCTGTCGCAACACCTCCTGTCGTTGCGCTTCGCGCCGTGCCGCTTCCTGTTTCGCCGCTTCTGCCGCCGCTGCCTCTTGACGCAGTTCCTCTGCTCGACCTGCCTGCTGGGCAGCGGGTTCGCTGGCCGCCGGCTTCGGGGGCATGGCAAATTCCAGATCCGCTGCTGCAACCTGTATCGTCGCCACGGATGATTTGACCGACGCGCTGGGGCTGTCGACGCTCTCGGTCGCGGGCGGCGCAGCCAAGGCGCGTGACGGTTCCGGCACTGACTTGACGGGCTTCTCCGGCACCGCGGGGGACGGCGGCGGTGGCGCGGGCATTGACGGTGAGGTCGATTCCTTGGCACGTCCCGGTCTGCGAGGGCGCACTGCGCGCCTGGATTTCCGGGGCGCCGGGCCGGGTGCCGGAGCCGGAGCCGGAGCTGGAGCTGGAGCTGGAGCCGGTGCTGGAGCTGGAGCCGGTGCTGGAGTACTCTGCGCCGGCCGGGCCAGCGCCACCAAGGCCGCGCTGCCGGTCAACGCCGGCGGTTCGGAACTGGGCAGCGGTGGGGCGGCCGTTGGCGGCGCTGGCAAGGGCGGGACTACGGCCGTTGGCGGTGCTTCCTGACCCGAAATGGCAGCAATTGTCACGTTCAGGGATACCGCCTCCACGCGATGTTCGGCCCGGCTGAAAAGGCTGCCCGGCATACCCAAACCCGGCAAATCAAATTTCAGGCTCAGGATCAGTGCGTGAATCAGCAGCGAAATCAGCAGCGCATGTTTTAGGCGCAAATGAATACGAGGCAAACCTTTGACCCGCAAGTTCTTAAATCCCATTCCAGGGACCGTTGGGTGAAAGCGCCTGTCCCCAGATTGACGTGTAGACACTGCGTCCGAAGAAGAAAGAAAGGCCCCAGACAAAAGTCTGCGGCGCCTGGCTGATGGAGCCGCCCAGATTGCTGAACGCGGCGCTCGATCCGCTGAACAGCAGATCCGCATTCGCTATCGAAAAGTCGACCGCAGCGGTGTTGCCAAGCGAGTCGGTCAAAGTCGCGTTGCGCAGCACCGGGGTCGCGCCGGCAGGGCAATACCAACCGCTCTTAGTGCTGGCGCCAGCTGAACTCTTGCAGCTTTTCGAAAGGCTGCTGTCACTGAAGAAATAGGCGTTGGAGCCACTGTCGATGTAGCTGTCGGCGTAAACCGTCGCGCCGCTGCTGGTCGTGAAATAGAGGTAACCTGGACTCGCCGGGTTGGCGTCAACCCAGAGCTTCTTCACGCTGGGCGCAATCTGATTGTTGCTGCGACTGCCAATGCCGAACACCAGACGCCCCTTGGCGACGCCGACCCCCAGTGTCGGCAACACCGGCAGGCTGATGATGGTTCCATTGTTGTCGGGCTGCGGGTTGCCATCGTCCGGAACGAAATGCGCCACCGGATTCTGCGTCTGCTGATCAACCGGAATGGCGGCGGCCCGGCAATTGGCGGTCAGCGAGTCCGGGCAGACGTAATACTGGACATGGAACCCGGCATAGTTCCCGGTGCTGCAGGTCAGACCGCAATCGAAACGCATCATGCCGATGCCCAGTATGCCGTTGGCTTGCAGCGACGCCGCGGAATTGAATATGGATGAACTGCCGCCGGCCGCCGCGACACAGTCGGCCGGCACGCTGAGCGCCGTGCTGGTGCTGTCGTCAATGACCTGAATCGGAATCGCCGTGGCGGTTTCCCCGGCCATATGAACATCTGCTTTGGCCAAAGGTCCCCAGACGCCACCGAGAACGAAGGGGTAACACTCCACGGCGGTTCCGCCGGGCGTATTGAGTTGCGCATTGGCCGCCAGCGTCACTGGCGGCAGGGACAAACCGGCGACACTGCTTTTGAGCACGCGCAGACCGTAGGAGCCGGTGTCGAGAAAGACATGATCGATCGTCACGCAGGCGCTTGAGTTCGGCGCGCACACCGTGACCGTGACGTAGGGGATATTTGCCGCACCCAGCGAAAAGCTGCCCGGACCGGAATCGACAATCACTTCGGTCGTATTCGGTCCGGTTGGCGTGTCCAGGGTGGCCGTGCTCGCCACCGATCCGCTTCCCAGTCCGCCGCCGGAATAGGTGGTGACCGACGAATTGCCGCCGCCACAGCCGACGCAAACGACCAGCACCAGCAAGGCTTGCAGAAAAAAGCAAAACCTAGCGCAGAGTGTCGGCATCGAAGCCCTCCGGAACCAGCGTCGGCACATAGGCCAGGCCGGCAAACGCGTTCATCCGTCCGCCCTGATGAAGAACCAGATCGGGTTGGCGCACGGAGCGCAGCATCTTGCTGCCGGCAACGCCCGAAGCCGCACCCTGCCGGCCCGTGTACAAAACAAAATTCGGCCCCAGCAGCTGCTCTAGATCGGGCTTCAATCGGGTCCGCCAGGAGACCGCAAATACCACCCCGGCAGCATTCACATACTCCTTGATGCTGGAACCATCGGGCAAGCTGATCTCATGGGCGTTCATGCGCCCGGCCATGCTCTGGCGGCGCTGGCCCTCGAAGCGAATCTGATCCGCCTTGACCGAGTCTGCAGTCTCACCCAGAACGGCTCGTGCCTCGCCGGCACCGAACAGCAGGCCACAGGACAGCGCCAGCAGCATCGGACCCAGCCGCCGCCTGCCACCCGACCCCAGCGCTTGTGTCACTTGAGCACCTCGGTAATTTCCAGCTTCAGGTTTTTCGTCCCGACCGGCACCGGCGCCGATACACCTTCCAGATCTCCCGCCACCGGCGTCACATTGCCGCGCGCAGAGATGCGGGCCACGACAACGACCGAAGACAATTTCGACAAGCTCACCTCGGGGACCATGCCCATGGAATCATCCAGTGTGAAGTTGAACGGCAGGTCACTGACCTTCTTCCGCAGCAACGCGACTGGCATGCGTGAACCATCCACCGGACGCGCGTACAGGAACAGCGTGGCCTGCGCCGGCGCCTTGGCGCGCAGATCGTCAGCCAGCCAAACTCGTCCGGACACTTGCGCCGGCGCCGCGGCAACAGCGCTGGCACTGGTACTTCCCTGGACCGGGGTCGCCGATCCCGCGGAGGCAGCCGCCGACGGAGCCTTCGCTTGCGCGATGCTGGCTTCAATCTGGCGCTGCAATGCCGGATCGGTGGCTGCGGCACGCGCCCGCTCCAAGTACGAAATCGCCTGCGCGTAGTCTTTTTCTTCCAGGTAGGCGGAGCCCGTCAACACAAGAGCCTTGGTATTTTTTGCATCAATGGCCAACGCGCGTTTCAGCAACGCAACCGGCTCCCCCTTGAAGGAGCGGCCATTGACCACCGCCAGCACGTCAGCGTGGTCGGCCAGCGCTTGTGCGTCGTTCGGCAAGAGCTGCGTCAATGTCGTATAGGCTTTGACCGCTTCGGCAAATTTGCCCAGCATCTCGTAAGAGTGCGCCAGCATGGCCCAGGCCGAAGCATTCTTGGGCTCTTTCTGCGTCAGGACCTGCGCCTGCGCCACCATGCGCTCAAGCTGCTCGTCGGACAGGGCTTTCAGCGACTTCGGCGCCCCGCCGCCGGCCGTTGACGAGGCCGCTGGACCCACACTGGGCATCACAGAAACCGGTTGGCTGGAATTGCCGGAGAAATACAGATAGGCACCCCCTGCCAGGACCACTGACAGGACTGCCAAGGCAAGCCATATTCCCGTCACGCCACTTTTCACAACGCCCGATACCGGGCCGGCAGCGGCGTCCAGGGCTTGCTTCTCGATCTGTGAATTCAATTTGTGCTCCTTGCGATCCGCGCCAACGGGAGGAAGGCTGCAGTGGCTGCGGCGCCAGACCGCGGCCGCTGTTTAAAACAATTCATGACGCACCCCAAAATAGAAAAATACCGAGTTCGTGGTGTCCTGGTTGGTCGGACCCTGATTCGTCGAATGCTCGACCATGCATTCGCCCATGACACTGGTCCGCTTGGACAAGTTGTAGGACGCGCGCAGTCCCGGCGTCACACGGGTCATTCTGGAACCCTGCACATCCTGCTGCACGTAGACCCGCATGGAAGGCTCCAAAGTGATCTTGCTGTCAGCAAAGCCGGTCAGGTTGTTATAGGCCAGCTGAGCACCATGAAAAATGGGCGTCGATAACAGACTCAGGTTGAAATTGTTGATGTCGCGCCTGGAGTAGAGGTTGGAGCCGGTCAGTTGCAGCGAAAGACCGTACTGGGCGCCGGTTGCCGGCGTCGCCTCGAAGTTGCCGACCGCCGGCAGTTCGCCGATATCACTGAAGCGGATATCTCCAGTGGCCTGCCACTTCTCGCCAAGGGGCTTCGAAACGCTGAACAAAATCTGGCGCGCCTGTGCCGTGGTCGCTCGGGCCGCTGCCAGGACCTCCTCCATGCTCTGCGTCTGCAGCAAGGCGTTCAACGAGGCAGCACCGCTACTGATCAAGGCATTGGTCACTTGCAGCGAGGGCGCTTTTCGCGAGTCCAGCAAAAGCGTGTAAGTGGTTTGACCCGCCCCTTGCATGGAACCCTGCACCGAGAAGGCATTCACCGCGTGAAAAAGTTGGTCGTAATCCAGCAGTGCATACAAGGATCCGCGTTCGTCCGAGTAACGCAGCTCGGTCCCGATGGCGCGGCGGTTGGCGATCCCCTCCGTGGACTGGTTCAGAATGTACATGTCACCGCTCAAATTGCCAACGATCGAGTCAGCCTCGACCATGGCGGCGAACAAACGTTCGCCCGGCGCCGAAACCAGCGGATTGGCCGGCACACCACCCATCACATTAACGCGCAGTCCCGGGCGCACCGGATAGGTCAGCGAAACGCCATCGAACATACCCAGCAGCCCACCGTTGATCGCCGATTGCCGGCCAACACGGGCCGCCAGTCCGCTGGCGGTCTGCCGGTAATCCACATACGCCGCGTTCAGAATGCTGGTGTTGTTGGAGGTCTCCGACAGGTTGGCCGATCCGGTGCCTCTGAAAACCGCCCGGATATCTGACGTTTCCGTGGTGTAGCGCGCGCCCAGATCAAGATTGGTCACCAGCGCCGACTCGGTGGTTTTGGTCAGGGTCGATTGATCGATACCCGAGTCCAGGTTCACCAGCGACTGACTGCGCGATTTGCCACCGAAGTAATACTGCGCCACGCTGCCGGTGTACTTGACTCCGGACTGCTGGGCCGCCAGCGGTTCGGTGGCTTGCGCCGGGGCCTCTGGTTTGGTCGGGGCCACTCCCATCGAAGCCAGTCGCTGCGCGACCCGCTGCGCGCCCTCACCGCTACTGAAAAGCTTCAAATAGAGCTGGTACTCCATTTTCGCGCGCGCCAGGTCGCCCGACCTCTCCCAGGCCAGGCCCATCATTTCCTGCGCGTCCTGCGTTGCCGAATTGGGTGGCAACAGCAGCAACTGATTGAGTTGGGAGATGGCGGCTTCGGTGCGTCCCTTGCTCACGGCGTCCCGGGCCGAGGCCATCAATTCGGTGGCACGGGCTTCCACTTCGGCAGACGCCAGCGTGCCCGCTGGCGTGCCTGCCGGCGCCGGTGTCGAATGCGCCGACGCGTTGCCGATCAACACAATATCGATCACATTGGGACTCTTGCCCTGGCGCGCCCGCACCTGCGTGACTTCGCGCAATTGCAGCGTCATTTGCCGCATGCGGGTATTCGGCGCCGCATTCAGCACCAAGGTGAACTCGGGCGTTGCGCCGGCAGCCGCGACATGCCGCGATTCGGAGACCATCTGTTTCAGCATTGCCTCGTCCGCCGTCAGCAACTCGATCTGCAATTGCACAAACTGCGTCGGCACCGTGGGGCTTTGCTGCACCAGCCGGACCGATCCGGCAAAGCTGACGTGGGCCACCACATCGTCGCCCTGGACCGCTACCGATACCTCGCTCAAGGTTTGCGCGCCGGCCTGTTGGGTCAGCGCGGCGAATACGCTGGCCAACAGCCAACGTCTGATCGCGTCTCGACTTTGCATGATTACCTGCCTTCTCTCAGAACCAGCGCCTGCGGCTGGACTCCATGTTGTTTATCGACTTGAGCATCGGGTGCTGCCACCCTTGGCTCAAGCGCTGTGTGACCCTGCATTTCATGGGCCTGGGCGCACCGGAACCGGCTTCGGTCGGTTGTTGCCCCGCATTTGCCGTGGAATGATTTCACCATTGGTGACGTGGCAACTGACGCAGGTACTCTTGTCCGCCTGGGGACGGTACAGGGGCGACAGGTGCGCATACGACACTGGCGTCCAGGCCACCGCGCGGTGGCAGGAATCACAGGATCGGGCCGTCACGAAATGCCCGCCCGGCTTGCCGCTGGCGGTGGTACTGTTGTGACAGCTTTGGCACTGGCCTGGTACGACGCCCTGGTGACTGAACTGCGCCGGTTTCCAGGCCGTGGTGCGGTGACAACTGTCGCACGACATGCGCGTTTGCCGATGCTTGGCAGGCATCCCGCTGGCGGTCTGCCCGTTGTGGCAGGTCTGACACTGTCCCGGCAAGACACCGGCGTGATTGAATGCCAATGCGCCGCCCGTGAGCATGGATGGACTCGATGTTTCGCCGGGAATGACACGCTGGTTGACCGAATTCAGCGCGCCACGCATCACCGGTCGAACGCGCGCTGCGTCGCTGAACTTGCTGTAGACCTTGATGTGACAAGGTATGCAGTCCTGACCCGCTTTGCGTCCCTCGTGGCCGACACCCTTGGTCACCAGGTTGGTGACGCCGTACCACTTGTAGCCCCCTTCATGGCAAGACATGCAAGTCGCGGCGCCAACGGCCACGTGCGCCGCTGTATTGCCTTTCATGTTCATGCCGGCAAAGCTGGTGAAGACGCTGGCCGAGTGACATAGTTCGCAGGCAATTCCGGCCGCCGGCACATGGGTCGACGAGGACGGTGCGGTGGGTGAACCACCGGCCAGCAAAGGCATGGCCTTGGGCTGGTAGGTCAATGGCGGCGGCGAGGTGCAGGTGGCCTGCGTCGTACAGCCGGCAAACGGCCCGGCACCCGTACCCACGCTGTGGCAGGATGCGCAGGCGCTGGCGATGCCGTTGTGCAACACCGTGTTGCTGGCCAGGCCGGCGATCGAGAAATCACCTGCCACCACGTGACAGCTGGAACAGGTCCCGTTGGTCGGAATGTGGCCGACCGGCTTGACCGCGCCCGAGAAGTAGTTGGTGCCGCTGTGGCACTGCGAACAGTCGCCGGTGCTGGGGTGCGCCGCATCGGCCACGCTAAAGGTTCCCGCCGCCGCTTTGGGCCGGGTCTGGAAGCCGGTGTACTGGGCTCCGGTGGTCAGCACCGTCGGTGCGATCGGATACAGGTTGACACCCATCCAGACAAAATTCGTGTCATGGCAGGCGGAGCAGCCGCCGGTAATGCCGGCGTGAATCTGCGCCGTCGTCGGTGCCGGCGTGGCAAACGCCGTGCCCGGCGCCGTCTTGGTCGCCGAGGCCGCCACCATGCCGCTTGGCGTCGATCCCAGGTGACAGGCTTCGCAAGTGGTCAAGGACGGTATGTGCGAGTTGACGCCCACCGGAGAAGTCGGCGGCATTACCACGATCTGGCTCACCCCGGCAAAGCTGGATCCGGTAATGCTGGGGCCATGGCAGGCGATGCAATTGCTGGTGATGCCGGCATGGCTCATCAAGGAGTTGCTGAACCTGGCGCCGTTGCCCACCGGCAGGCTGGCCACGCTGGAGCCGGCACCGACGTGGCAGCTCTCGCACGCCGCGCCGGTCGGAATATGGTTACCGGGCGGACCCACGATGGCAAAGTTGGCCGCCGGGATGGCAAAACCCGCCACCACACTGGCGGCGTGGCACTGAGCGCAGTTGGCGGTCGTGCTGGGCGCATTGGCGTGGATGTTGGCCAGCGTCGGCATCGCCGAGTAGTCGCTTGAGGTGTGGCAAGCCACGCACTGCGCCGTGCTGGAAGTCGGAATGTGGTTGCTCGGCTTGATTTCACCAGCAAAGAAATTGGTGCCGCTGTGACACTGCGAGCAGTCGCCGGTACTGGGGTGCGCCGCGTCGGCCACGCTAAAGGTGCCCGCCGCCGCCTTGGGCCGGGTCTGGAAGCCGGTGTACTGGGCTCCGCTGGTCATTGTGGTCGGCGCAATGGGATAGGCATTGACACCCATCCAGACGTAGTTGGTGTCGTGGCAACTGGAGCAGCCGCCGGTGATGCCGGTGTGAATCTGCGCCGTCGTCGGTACCGGCGTGGCAAAGGCGGTGCCCGGTGCCGTCTTGCTCGCCGAGGCCGCCACCAGCCCGCTTGGCGTGCTGCCCAGGTGACAGGTCTCGCAAGTAGTCGACGACGGGATGTGCGAGTTGACGCCCACCGGCGAGGTCGGCGGCATTACCACGATCTGGCTCACCCCGGCAAAGCTGGAGCCGGTGATGCTGGGGCCGTGACAAGCCTGGCAATTGCTGGTGATGCCGCTATGGCTCATCAAGGAGTTGCTGAACCTGGCGCCGTTGCCCACCGGCAAACTGGCCACGCTGGAGCCGGCTCCGACGTGGCAGGTTTCGCACGCCGCACCGGTTGGAATGTGGTTGCCGGGCAGCCCCACGATGCTGAAGTTGGCCGCCGGAATGGCAAAGCTGGCCGCCGCGCTGCCGTGGCATTGCGCGCAGTTGGCTGTTGTGCTGGGCGCATTGGCGTGGATGTTGGCCAGCGTCGGCATCACCGAGTAGTCGCTTGAGGTGTGGCAAGCCACGCACTGCGCCGTGCTGGAGGTCGGAATGTGATTGGCCGGTTTGTCCTGGGCCGTGAAGTAATTGGTGCCGGTGTGGCACTGCGAACAGTCGCCGGTGCTGGGGTGCGCCGCATCGGCCACGCTGAAGGTGCCGGCCGCCGCTTTGGGCCTGGTCTGGAAGCCGGTGTACTGCGCTCCGCTGGTCAGCACCGTCGGTGCGATCGGATACAGGTTCATGCCCATCCAGACAAAATTCGTGTCATGGCAACTGGAACAGCCGCCGGTGATGCCGGTGTGAATCTGCGCCGTCGTCGGCGCCGGCGTGGCAAAGGCGGTGCCCGGTGCCAGCTTGGTCGCCGAAGCCGCAATCAGGCCCGCAGGCGTGCTGCCCAGGTGACAGGACTCGCAGGTCTGCGATGAGGGAATGTGCGCACTGGCGCCCATCGGCGAGGTTGGCGGCATCACCACAATCTGGTTCACCCCGGCAAAGCTGGAGCCGGTGATGCTGGGACCATGGCAGGCCAGGCAATTGCTGGTGATACCGGTATGGCTCATCTTGGAAGCGCTGAACTTGGCGCCATTGCCCACCGGCAAACTGGCCACGCTGGAGCCGGCTCCGACGTGGCAGGTTTCGCACGCCGTCGTGATCGGCATGTGGTTGCTGGGCGGGCCCTGGACAGTGAAGTTGGCTGCCGGGATGGCAAAACCCGCTACCACGCCGGCGGCGTGGCACTGTGCGCAGTTGCTGCTGGTGCTGGGCGCATTGGCGTGGATATTGGCCAGCGTCGGCATCGTCGCGTAATCACCGGGCGTCGTGTGGCAGGCGGAACATTGCGCCGTGGCCGAGGTCGGAATGTGGTTGCTCGGCTTGATCTCACCCAGAAAATAGTTGGTCCCGGTGTGGCACTGCGAACAGTCGCCGGTGCTGGGGTGCGCCGCATCGGCCACGCTAAAGGTGCCCGCCGCCGCCTTGGGCCGGGTCTGGAAGCCCGTGTACTGGGCTCCGCTGGTCATTGTGGTCGGCGCAATGGGATAGGCATTGACACCCATCCAGACGTAGTTGGTGTCATGGCAACCCGAACAGCCGCCGGTGATGCCGGTGTGAATCTGCGCCGTCGTCGGTGCCGGCGTGGCAAAGGCGGTGCCCGGTGCCGTCTTGGTTGCCGAGGCCGCCACCAGGCCTGTCGGCGTGCTGCCCAGGTGACAGGTCTCGCAACTGGTCGAAGACGGGATGTGCGAGTTGACACCCACCGGCGAGGTCGGCGGCATCACCACAATGCTGCTGACGCCGGCAAAGCTGGCGCCGGTGATGCCGGGGCCGTGACAGGCAGCACAGTTGCTCGTGATACCGGTATGGCTCATCTTGGAACCACTGAACTTGGCGCCGTTGCCGACCGGGGTGGCGGCAATGCTGGAGCCGGCACCGACGTGGCAGGTTTCGCAGGCCGTTGTGACGGGCATATGGTTGCCCGGCAGCCCGACGATGCTGAAGTTGGCGGCCGGAATGGCAAAGCTGGCCGCCGCGCTGCCGTGGCACTGCGCGCAGTTGGCTGTCGTGCTGGGCGCGTTGGCGTGGATATTGGCCAGCGTCGGCATGGTCGCGTAATCACCGGGCGTCGTGTGGCAAGCGGAACACTGCGCCGTCGCCGAGGTTGGAATGTGGTTGCCCGGCTTGTCCTGGGCCGAGAAGTAATTGGTGCCGCTGTGGCATTGCGAGCAGTCGCCGGCATTCGGGTGCGTTGCATCGGCCACGTTGTAAGTGCCCGCCGCTGCCTTGGGCCGGGTCTGGAAGCCGGTGTACTGCGCTCCTGTGGTCTTGGTGGTCGGCGCAATGGGATAGGCATTGACACCCATCCAGACATAGTTGGTGTCGTGGCAACTGGAGCAGCCGCCGGTGATGCCGGTGTGAATCTGCGTCGTCGTCGGTGCCGGCGTGGCAAACGCCGTGCCCGGTGCCGTCTTGCTCGCCGAGGCCGCCACCATGCCGCTGGGCGTCGATCCCAGGTGACAGGTCTCGCAACTGGTTGAGGACGGGATGTGCGAGTTGGCGCCTACCGGCGAGGTCGGCGGCATCACCACAATGCTGCTGACGCCGGCAAAGCTGGCGCCGGTGATGCCGGGGCCATGACAGGCCGCGCAGTTGTTGATAACACCTTTGTGGCTCATCAAGGAGTTGCTGAACTTGGCGCCGTTGCCGACCGGCGTGGCAGCAATGCTGGAGCCGGCGCCAACGTGACAGCTCTCGCAGGCGGCAGCGGTTGGAATGTGGTTGCCGGGCATCCCCACGATGCTGAAGTTGGCCGCCGGAATGGCAAAGCTGGCCGCCGCGCTGCCGTGGCATTGCGCGCAGTTGGCTGTCGTGCTGGGTGCATTGGCATGGATATTGGCCAGCGTCGGCATCGCCGCGTAGTCGCCCGGTGTCGTATGGCACGCCGTGCACTGCGCCGTGGTCGAGGTCGGGATGTGGTTGCTCGGTTTGATTTCACCGACGAAGAAATTGGTACCTGCATGACACTGCGCGCAGTCGCCGGCGCTGGGGTGCGCCGCATCGGCCACGCTAAAGGTGCCCGCCGCCGCCTTGGGCCGGGTCTGGAAGCCGGTGTACTGGGCTCCGCTGGTCAGCACCGTCGGTGCGATCGGATACAGGTTCATGCCCATCCAGACAAAATTCGTGTCATGGCAACTGGAACAGCCGCCGGTGATGCCGGTATGAATCTGCGCCGTCGTCGGTGCCGGCGTGGCAAACGCCGTGCCCGGTGCCGTCTTGCTCGCCGAGGCCGCTACCATGCCGGTCGGCGTGCTGCCCAGGTGACAGGTCTCGCAGGTCTGCGACGAGGGAATGTGCGCGCTGGCGCCCATCGGCGAGGTCGGTGGCATCACCACAATGCTGCTGACGCCAATGAAGCTGGAACCCGTGATGCTGGGGCCGTGGCAGGCCAGGCAATTGCTGGTGATGCCGCTATGGCTCATCAAGGAGTTGCTGAACTTGGCGCCGTTGCCCACCGGCAAACTGGCCACGCTGGAGCCGGCTCCGACGTGGCAGGTTTCGCACGCCGCTCCGGTCGGAATGTGGTTGCCGGGCATTCCGACGATACTGAAGTTGGCCGCCGGAATGGCAAAGCTGGCCGCCGCGCTGCCGTGGCATTGCGCGCAGTTGGCTGTCGTGCTGGGTGCATTGGCATGGATATTGGCCAGCGTCGGCATCGCCGCGTAATCGCCCGGTGTCGTATGGCACGCCGTGCACTGCGCCGTGCTGGCGGTCGGGATGTGGTTGGCCGGTTTGTCCTGGGCCGAGAAGTAATTGGTGCCGCTGTGGCACTGCGAGCAGTCACCCAGGTTGGGGTGCGTTGCATCAGCCACGTTGTAAGTCCCGGCCGCCGCTTTGGGCCGCGTCTGGAAGCCGGTGTACTGCGCTCCTGTGGTCTTGGTGGTCGGCGCAATGGGATAGGCATTGACGCCCATCCAGACGTAGTTGGTGTCATGGCAACCCGAGCAGCCGCCGGTGATGCCGGTGTGAATCTGCGCCGTCGTCGGTGCCGGCGTGGCAAACGCCGTGCCCGGCGCCGTCTTGCTCGCCGAGGCCGCTACCATGCCGCTGGGCGTCGATCCCAGGTGACAGGTCTCGCAGGTCTGCGACGAGGGAATGTGCGCGCTGGCGCCCATCGGCGAGGTCGGTGGCATCACCACAATGCTGCTGACGCCAATGAAGCTGGAACCCGTGATGCTGGGGCCGTGGCAGGCCAGGCAATTGCTGGTGATGCCGCTATGGCTCATCAAGGAGTTGCTGAACTTGGCGCCGTTGCCCACCGGCAAACTGGCCACGCTGGAGCCGGCTCCGACGTGGCAGGTTTCGCACGCCGCTCCGGTCGGAATGTGGTTGCCGGGCATTCCGACGATACTGAAGTTGGCCGCCGGAATGGCAAAGCTGGCCGCCGCGCTGCCGTGGCATTGCGCGCAGTTGGCTGTCGTGCTGGGTGCATTGGCATGGATATTGGCCAGCGTCGGCATCGCCGCGTAATCGCCCGGTGTCGTATGGCACGCCGTGCACTGCGCCGTGCTGGCGGTCGGGATGTGGTTGGCCGGTTTGTCCTGGGCCGAGAAGTAATTGGTGCCGCTGTGGCACTGCGAGCAGTCACCCAGGTTGGGGTGCGTTGCATCAGCCACGTTGTAAGTCCCGGCCGCCGCTTTGGGCCGCGTCTGGAAGCCGGTGTACTGCGCTCCTGTGGTCTTGGTGGTCGGCGCAATGGGATAGGCATTGACGCCCATCCAGACGTAGTTGGTGTCATGGCAACCCGAGCAGCCGCCGGTGATGCCGGTGTGAATCTGCGCCGTCGTCGGTGCCGGCGTGGCAAACGCCGTGCCCGGCGCCGTCTTGCTCGCCGAGGCCGCTACCATGCCGCTGGGCGTCGATCCCAGGTGACAGGTCTCGCAGGTCTGCGACGAGGGAATGTGCGCGCTGGCGCCCATCGGCGAGGTCGGTGGCATCACCACAATGCTGCTGACGCCAATGAAGCTGGAACCCGTGATGCTGGGGCCGTGGCAGGCCAGGCAATTGCTGGTGATGCCGCTATGGCTCATCAAGGAGTTGCTGAACTTGGCGCCGTTGCCCACCGGCAAACTGGCCACGCTGGAGCCGGCTCCGACGTGGCAGGTTTCGCACGCCGCTCCGGTCGGAATGTGGTTGCCGGGCATTCCGACGATGCTGAAGTTGGCCGCCGGAATGGCAAAGCTGGCCGCCGCGCTGCCGTGGCATTGCGCGCAGTTGGCTGTCGTGCTGGGTGCATTGGCATGGATATTGGCCAGCGTCGGCATCGCCGCGTAGTCACTGGACGTGTGGCAAGCGGAACACTGCGCCGTGCTTGACGTCGGGATGTGGTTGGCCGGCTTGGCTTCTTCAACCGAGAAGTAGTTGGTGTTGGTGTGGCACTGCGAGCAGTCGCCGCTGTTGGGGTGCGCCGGGTCCGCCACGTTGTAAGTCCCGGCCGCCGCTTTGGGTCGGGTCTGGAAGCCCAGGTATTGCGCCTTGGCAACCAGGGTACTGGGTGCGATCGGGTACGCAGCAACACCCATCCAGGTGAAGTTGGTTTCGTGGCAGTTGGAACAGCCTCCGGTGACGCCGGCATGGATCTGTGCATTGGTCGGTGCCGGGGTGGCAAAGCCGCTGCCCGGAGGGCTGCGCCCGGCATTGGCATCCACCAGACCGGTCGGGGTCGACCCCAGGTGGCAGCTCTCGCAGACCACGGAAGATGGGATATGGGAACTCGGTCCGGCGGGAGCCGTGGGCGGCATGACAACGATGCTGCTGATGCCGGCAAACATGCCTCCGGTGATCGACGGACCGTGGCAATCGGCACAGCCACTGGCGATTCCGGTATGGTCCATCCTGCCACCCGAGAAACTGACAAAGTCGGTCTGTGTGGAGGCGATGTGGCAGCTACCGCACTGTGCCGGGTTGCTGCGAGGAAGATGGTTGACCGGCATGCCCGTGGCGACCCTGCCATCATGGCAAGTGGCGCAGGTGCTGGTGTCCCCTCCCAGCGTCCCGTGCGGGAAGCGCCGCACCGGGACGAAGGATATGGAAGAGTGACAAGCATCACACGACAAAGCGGTTGCCAGGTGGCTCGCCGACTTTCCCTTGGCCCTGGTACCGTCATGACAGGTCCAGCAAGCGCCTGGTCCAACCGATGAGTGGTTGAACAACACCGCGCCAAAAGAGCTGACGTTGTGACAGCTATCACAACTGCCGCTGATTTGAATATGCTTGTAGGGCATGGCCTTCGCCCCGCGCTGATTGTTCACCACATGGCAGCCGACACACTCGCGCGGAGTCGACTTGAAAATCCCCTTGATGTGGCAGGTCTCGCAACGCACCTGCTCATGCGCGCCCATTAGCGGAAAGGCGGTCGCGGCATGATCAAACACCGCGTTGGCCTGGGCCCTGGCGGCCGACATGTTCAGCAACAGACACAGGCACATCAGCGTGAATGCCAGTGTGCAAAACTTGCGATACGCCGAATCCAGCTTGGTTGGGTTAATCATGATGGTGACCTCGGTAGGAGCTGAGACAAGCGAACGGAAATACCCGGTGGCAGCACAGTGGAGCTGGTTCCGCTGTCCTGTCGTCCGGTTTTTTGCTTCAGGGTTCTGAATGAAGACGTGACATGGCATTGCTGGCATTGTCGGCCGAACCCGCCCTCGTGAATGTCATCCTTGCGATGGCAACTGAAGCACTGGGCCGACACCGCGACCCGATTTTCGGTCGGCGTGGTGTGGCAAAGAGCGCAGGCTTTTCCCTTGTGCTTGCCGTCCAGGACAAACTTGGTGCGGGTGTCGTGATCGTAATTCCAATCCTTCCAGGCGCGGGCATTGTGGCACTGCCCGCAGTCCGGACCCAAGGTCTTCTTGTGTTTGTCGTCTTTCACGTGGCAAGCCACGCAGGCGATCCTGGCGTCCTTGAAGCGCGCCCCGCTGTGGCACTTGGCACACTCCAGCGGAGCATGTTTGCCGAGCAGCGGGAAGCGCGTCAGCCCGTGGTCGAATTGAGGCACTTTCCAGTCGCGGTCGCTGTGGCACTTGTCGCATTGTTGACCCAGCTGACCCTCATGCTTATCGTCCTTCTTGTGGCAGTTGAGGCAATCCAGCGGTGTTTTTCTGAAGCTGCTCAGGTCTTTGTGGCAAGCGTCGCATTTGACGGTAGCCCTTGCATGCGCGTTGCGCAAGACAAATTTGGTGCGATCATGACTGAACCGTCCCTGGGTCGCTTTCCACTCTTTTTCAGTGTGGCAATCAGCACATTTCTCTCCCAGTGTGGCATTGTGCTTGTCGTCCTTCTTGTGGCAACCCAGACACTCCTTGGGCGCCTCCTTGAACATGGTGCTCTTGTGGCACTCCTTGCATTCGGTCTTGGCATGTTTTCCCAGCAGCGGGAAACTGGAAGTGGCGTGGTCGAACTTGGGCGACTCCTTCCAGTTCTTTTCCGTGTGGCAAGCTGCACAATCCTTGCCCAGGGACTCCTTGTGCTTGTCGTCCTTGCGGTGGCAGGCGTAGCACTCCTTGGCCAACTTGACGCTGTAGAGCTTGCCGCTATGGCAGCTCACGCACTTGGTGCTGCCGTGCTTGCCGCGCAGTGCGTACTTGGTGTCGGTATCGTGGTTGAAAGTGCTGTTCTTCCAGAGCTTGGTGCCGTGGCAGGTTTCGCATTTTTCTCCGAACTGCCCCTTGTGACCTTTTTGCTCATCCACTTTTTGATGGCAGCCAAAGCAGGTGCGAGGGGTTTCGCGGTAGTTGGTGTTTTTGTGGCAGTCGGCGCATTTCACATCCACATGTTTGCCGGTCAGCGGGAAACGCGCCGTGTCGTGATCGAACTTGGCTTCCTTCCAGCTGTTTTCGTTGTGGCAACTGGCGCACTTCACCCCCAACGCACCTTTGTGAACGTCGTCTTTCTTATGGCAGGCGTTGCATTCCTGCGCCGCGGCGCGATATTTCTTGCCGGCCAGATGGCATTTGACGCACTCCGTCTTTTGGTGTTTTCCGCGCAGCGCAAAATCGCTCAGTGCGTGATCGAACTGTTTTTGATCCAGTTGCACAATTCGACCCTCGCGCCCCTTGTGCTCGGTATGGCAGGTGCGACAGGCCTGCGGCTTGCTCTTGCCGTGAAAGCCGGACTTAGCGCGCACGTCGGCACCGACTTCCTTGTGGCAATCCATGCACAAACCGTCCTGCGCCTTGCGGTCGAACTTGACGTGGCATTGCTTGCAATCGTCTTCCCACTTGGCGTGCCCCTGGATCAACTTTCCCGGCGCCACCACCGATTCGATCCCCTGCGACCAGGCGCCCGTTGCGCACAGCAACAGGCCTGATGCCAGGATCAGGCCCGCGCGCCAGTTCCCAAACTGGCGAAAGAAGATTAGCGACAGCCACTGCGTCAACCCGTTCCCCGCATCAATAGGCGTGCACCGCAACCACGTGCACAACGGCACTGATCACCATCAAATAGACAAACGGGATGTGGGCCACATGCCACAAGGAGAACAGGCGTGCATAGGCGGTGAACTGCGCGACACGGGTCACCGCCTGCAGATACTGCCAGACCAGTTTTCCGGAATACTTTTCCCGCGTCAACAGATCATTGTGACTCCAATTCTGCTGCTGCGCCAGGGTTCGCAAGCTGAGCCGCAACTCGGCAACACAACGACGGTAGGTCAGCCACTGTTGCAGCGGCAGCCAGAAAACCTGCCGCGTGTAGGTGAACCAGCCGACGCGCGCTTTGAGTTCGCGTTGCTCAAAAGCAATCAGGCGGGCCTCGACTTCAGGCGCAAACGCCAGCCGCGAGCGGGCGTCCGCCTCCTCCAAACCGGCCCGCGTCTGCAAATCGCGCAGACTCGCCTTTTCCCCGTGCAGGCCGCGGTTGACCCGGGCATAGATGAAGCGGCCGATCACGCCGCTGACGGCCACCGCCACCATGCTGTACATGGCCACGGCGGCATTCAGAGAGCCGACCCGGAAGGTGGAGTGCAGCAGGATAAGCAGCGGCCCGCCAACGCCCAGCACCATATGAACCAGAAACCACCACTTGACGCGACCCCAGTTTCTCGAAAAATTGAAATGCTTGCGCAAGGGGTAACTGAACAGCAAAACCATCATCACGCCGCCGGCCACACCGAGCCAGTAGCCAGTGTCGTCGCCGGCTTGAAAATAGCCCATCTTGCTGAACTGCCAAACCGCCAGCACCAAGGCCGTGATCACCAGATAAACCATGACATCGACCGGCAGGGAACTGCTAAAGGTGCGCTCCTTGTCCAACGGCGCCGCAGTAGCGTCAGGCTGGCGCGTGCCCATCAGAACCGAATCCGGAAACTCGGCATCCCGAGCCCCCATGGCATGCGGGAACAATATTTCTGTGCTGGTAGTCATGGTAGGGATAGGAATTGGGTGTTCAGTCGAGTGTTTAGTTGACTTTGTTTGATGCTAAACAGTCTTCCTTAAGTAAAGCTTAATGAAGTGCGTAACTCTCTGTAAGTTGATGCATAAAAATACACTTTTTGGGAATTTTTCCCGATTATATGCCACTCAATATGAGTCCGTGTGCAGTTTATGGGGCAGTGCCTCTCAGTGAGCGTGCGCCAGGCCACACACCAGGCTCAGCAACCCAATAACGGCCGGCAACCAGGCGATCCGTTGGCCGGTCTTCCGCGCCGTCAGGCGTTTTTGTAACTGGGGCGAGCGGTGCAGCGACCGATGGCGCAGGGTTGGCCTACAGCGAAGGCGTCAACTGCAAGCCAGCCCCCGCCATGCGGCTGTCTGGGCCGCATGGCGTGTTCCAGTCAAATCCCGGGTGTCGCCAGATAAGCGGCGATATTGGCCAAGTCCTGAGCGCTGAGTCCACTCAGTTGGCCCATCGACTTGCTTGGGACCGCATAGATCGCATTCGAGATGGTCACCGACGAGTTGGCACCTTTCAGGACGAACCGGTCGAGGTTGGGCGCAGCGCCATGACAGCTTGCGCAGTACATGCCGTAGAGTGACTTTCCAGCCAGCGCGGCGGCAGATGCGACCCCGCCTGTGGTGCCTGTGGTGCCTGTGGTGCCTGTGGTGCCCGTGGTGCCCGTGGTGCCCGTGGTGCCTGTGGTGCCCGTGCTGCCTGTGCTGCCTGTGCTGCCCGTGCTGCCCGTGCTGCCCGTGCTGCCCGTGCTGCCCGTGCTGCCCGTGCTGCCCGTGCTGCCCGTGCTGCCCGTGCTGCCCGTGCTACCTGTGCTGCCTGTGCTGCCTGTGCTGCCAGAGGTATCGGTAGTGCCGTGGCTGTCGGTGCTACCGGAGCCCACCTGGTCCAGTTGGTCATTGTGGACTTCATTGTCAATTTCACTTTGGCAATCATGCGCTACGTTGCCGGTGCTGTTGGTGGCGCAAGCACTGTGCTCAACAATATTGGAAACCGTCCCGATGTTGGAGAGTTGGCCTAGCAGGTTGTTTTCGACCCGGGTTTCGATGCTGTGGACGCTGTTGTCTCCAGCGCCCGAAGTGTCGCTGCCTTTGCTTGCCGACGTAATCGACGCTTGGGTGCTGACCACCAGCAAGTGGGCCCGTTCAGCCGCTTTGGTATGTTCGGCGCTGCCCTGGGCGCTCTTGGCGACAAAGTTGTCAAATGCCGAAACCGCCGTGGCACCGGTTGTGCTCAGGCCCAGTTGGCTGATCACGAAGCGATCCGCCTCGGCGACACTGGTGCTGATGCCAGCGGCGCGGTCGGCGTTAAGCTTGACTTGCACCATGTTGGTCAGCGGGCTGATGACGGGGTTGGCCACATCCAGTGCACCGGCCGGGCTTTGCAAGGTGTAGCTGGTCTTGATGGCGCCGGTATCCTTGTCGATTGCAACGCCGGCTTTGATTTCAGCCACCAGCTTCGCTGTGGCCAGGTCAGCGGTCGGGATGGCCAGCGTGACATTGCCGTTGGTATCGGTAAGCCCTTGAATCTCGGTGGCGTCGCAAACGCCATTGGCATTGCTGTCGATGCAAACCAGGGCGTTTTGAATCAGTCCGTCCATGACCGTAATGGTCTTGTTGGTCATGGGCACTGCCGAGTTGATATTTGACGCGGCGCTGTTACTGCCCCCGCCACCGCAGGCGGTCAGGGTCACAACGGCGGCGGCGATCAAACCGAAAGTGAAATGCGATTTGACGATTTTCATGGTCAGATTCCTTTTGAGTCATCGAACAAGTTGTAGAAAAATTCAGGTGTTGATTTGTCCAAACGGGCATTCAGGACTGAACTTCGTTGAACTGGATTCGATGGTAGGCAGCAATCCTTAAGTCGCGCTTAATGGTCGCCGTAACGCCCGGTAAGTTTTGTTATTGAGAGTCCCGAAATTCACGACACCATTCTGGCCAAGCCTGCTTGATGCAGATTGCTTTCGCAAGTCAAGAACTGAGGCTCAAGCGTCTGTGGCCCGAGGGCGCCGGGGTGAGTGACTCCGCGAATGTCACCCGCGGAGCTGAGTGCCCCACCAGCCTGATCCACCCGGTAGGCTGCACGGCGTTTGGCATGTCATCATTTCAGAAAAGATCCATAGTTGAAACTTGGCGAGTGGGAACTCGCCTGGCTACAGCGACCAGGTTCAACTGGCGATCGAACGACAGGCTGCTAGTGCGCGTGGGCCAAGCCGCTGACCACGGTCACCAGCCCAATACCGACCAGCAACCAGGCGATCTGGGCCAGCGTCGCGCGAGCGGTCAGGCGTTTTTGCAATTGCGGAATCAAATCGGCCAGCGCGACATAGACAAAGCTGCTGCTCGCCACCACCAGAAAATAGGGCAGGTAGTCCTGCAACTGCTCCACCAGCCAGTAGCCCGCCAGACCACCCAAAGCGGTCACGGCACCGGCCAATGAAACCTTGAGCAAGGCCACCGCTCGCTGGTTGCCGGCACCGGTTCGCAACACCAGCAAATCCCCCATATGGTGCGGCACCTCGTGCGCCAAGACCGCCAGCGCGGCCGCCACCCCCAGGCGCAGATCGGCCATGAAAGCCGAGGCAATCAGCACCCCGTCGCCGAAGCAGTGCACGCTGTCCCCCGCCAGCACGGCCCAGCTACCGGCGCCGGGTACGTGACCGTTCCCGGACGGATTTTCACCGTGGTCATGGTCATGATCGTGGTGATGCTCATGCCCGTGGTGCCACAGTTCGGCCTTGTCCAGCAAGAAGAAGAAGACCAGACCCACCAGCAGGGCCAGAAACAGGTTATGGGCACTGACCTGCCCTTCGAAGGCTTCCGGCAGCAAGTGCATGAAGGCGGTCGCCAGCAAGGCCCCGGCGGCCAGACTCAGCATGTGCTGCGTATAGCGCGCCAGCATGCCAAAGCTGAGCAGCGCCGCCAACCAGACGCTACCGATGCCGGCGGCCAGGGTACCGATCAAAATCGTTATCAAAATCATGGCAGTCCACACTTGTTCCGGTCGGGCCCAAGCCCGCATAAAAAAAAGCCGCCCACTGGCGGCGGCTGGCAAATCGGGCGGCAGTTGCCGCACGGCAGGTGCTTTGTCAGACCACCCCATTCGCCTTGAACCACGCCAGACAGCGCCGCCAGCCGTCTTCTGCCGGCCCCTGGCGAAAGCTGGGGCGATAGTCGGCATGGAAGGCATGGGGTGCGTCAGGGTACACCACAAACTGCGCCGCCTTCGAAGCCGCGGTTCCGCTGGCCAGCGCAGCCTTCATCTTATCAATCGTGTCAAGTGGGATGCCACCGTCTTTTTCGCCGTACAGACCCAGCACCGGCGCCCGCATGACGGCGGCCAGGTCGATCGGGTTTTTCGGCGTCAGATCGGTGTTGGCGCCGACCAGCCGGCCATACCAGGCCACTGCCGCCTTGACCGGACCTTGCGCCGCATACAGCCAGGTGATACGGCCGCCCCAGCAAAAACCGGTGATCGCCACCCTGGCCAGGTCGCCGCCATGCGCACCAGCCCATTTGACGGCGCCATCCAGGTCGGCCATCACTTGGGCGTCGGGTACCTTGGCCACCACCTCGGCCATCAATTTGGCCATGTCGGTGTATTTGGCCGGCTCGCCCTGGCGCGCGTACAACTCGGGCGCAATGGCCAGATAGCCGGCCTTGGCAAAGCGCCGGCAAGTGTCGGCAATGTACTCGTGGACACCAAATATTTCCTGTACCACCAATACCACCGGCAAGTTGGTTTTCCCGGCCGGAGCCGCAAAATAAGCCGGCACGCTGAAGCCCGCCACTTCAAAATTGACCGTCCCCGATTGCAGTCCTTCGGTGGAAGTTTTGATCGCCGTCTGCGCCATGATGGGCAGGGTCGCCGCCGCATAGCCGACACCCAGAGCCACCTTCAAGGCGGTTCGGCGGGTGGCACCCTGCTCGGTGGACTGGCCGGGAACGAGGGCATCGAATTCAATCGTCAGGTCATCGCAAAGCATAAAGTAGCCTCCGGTCGGTAAAAATGAAGTTGTCGAAGCGCGCTATTTAATCGCAAAACTCGAATCGGCGTGACCGGAGTGACTTTTTGGGCTCACTGCGACCTGGTCAAGGTTCCGGCAAATGGCCTCGGCCAGCGCGGCCAATGCGTCGGAAAACGCATAAGCTCATGGCCCAAAGTCATCAAGCTTCACCGACAATGGGATGATGGACATCGGCAATCATCTGAAAGAAGACAAGCTCGGCAGCTGCACCCTGGTGGGTGCCGGACCGGGTGATCCCGAGTTGCTGACCCTCAAGGCACTGAAGGCGATTCAAGCCGCCAGCGTGCTGCTGGTGGACGATCTGGTGAGCGACGAGATTGTGGCCTTCGCGGCACCGGGCGCCCGCATTGTCCACGTCGGCAAGCGCGGCGGCTGCCGCTCCACGCCGCAGGCCTTCATAGAAAAACTCATGATCACCGCGGTGCGCGCCGGCGAGACCGTGGTACGCCTCAAGGGCGGCGACCCCCTGGTCTTTGGCCGCGCCGGTGAAGAGCTGGAACACCTCCAGGCGGCGGGCATCGACGTCACCGTGGTCAACGGCATCACCTCGGGTCTGGCGGCCATGACCGCGCTGGGCGTGCCGCTGACGCACCGCGAACACGCGCACGGCGTCGTCTTCATCACCGGCCATGCCCAGGGCGGCGCCAGCGACATCGACTGGAGGGCGCTCGCCGCCACGGCGCACAGCGCCAAACTGACATTGGTCATTTACATGGGCGTCAGCAGCGCGCGCCGGATCCAGGACCAGTTGCTCGGCGGTCTGCCCGGCGCCACACCGGTGGCCGTGGTCCAGAGCGCCAGTCTGGCGCAGCAGCGTCACACCGTCTGCACCCTGGCCCAACTGCAGCGCACCATCGAGCAGGAACAACTCGGCAGCCCCAGCGTGATCGTGGTCGGCAACGTGCTGCGCGGCATCGCCGCCGCGCAGTTGTCAGCATCGTCGGCGCAGCGCAGGGCGCAGCTCGGCTGACCCCACAAACCCTTTTTACGGGGTCAAAATCCGGTCCGTTGAAGCCGCCGGGCACAAGGCCTCAGGGACGCTGCGTCTACACTGCCGGCCATGCATTTATTTGACGTCGTTGTCGTCGGAGCCGGGGCCGCCGGCCTGTTTTGCGCCGGCCTGGCGGGGCAGTCGGGCCTCAAGGTGCTGCTGCTGGACCACAGCGAAAAAGTGGCCGAGAAAATCAGGATCTCGGGCGGCGGCCGCTGCAATTTCACCAACCGCGACATCAGCGCAGCCAACTTTCTGAGCGCCAACCCGAATTTTTGCCGCTCGGCGCTGTCGCGCTACACGCCGCGCCAGTTCACCGAATTGCTGCAACGCCATGGCGTGGCGTTCCACGAAAAACACAAAGGCCAGCTGTTTTGCGACCGCTCGGCGCAAGACATCATCGACGTGCTATTGGCCGAATGTGCGGCCGGGCAGGTCACGCGCTGGCAACCCTGTAGCGTCAAAAGCATTGTTTCCACCTCTGACACGCCAACGGCAGGCGCCGGCCACTACGAAATCACCAGTGATCGCGGGCTTATCCAAACCCGCGCCGTGGTGATCGCCAGCGGCGGCCTGTCGATTCCGAAGATCGGGGCCAGCGATTTCGGCTACCGCATCGCCCGCCAATTTGGTCTTCGCGTCGTCGAACCACGGCCGGCCCTGGTACCCCTGACTTTCAGCGGCGAGGCCTGGGCCCCTTATGCGCAACTGGCCGGACTGTCGCTGCCGGTGCGGATCGAAGTCGGCGAGCGAAAGAACAAAGTTGCCTTCCAGGAAGACCTGTTGTTCACCCATCGCGGCCTGAGCGGCCCTGCCGTGCTGCAAATATCGAGCTATTGGCAAGCCGGCCGGCCGATCCGGATCAATCTGGCACCCGACTGCAATCTGCAGGAAGCGCTGACCCGCGCCAAAACCAGTTCCCGAAAATTGATCGCCAATGAACTCGCCAGCCAGTTGCCGTCACGCTTGGCCGACTGCTGGGTCCAGCAAGACCGCCGTTCCGGCCACAACTGGCAGCGCCCGGTCAACGAGGCCAGCGACAAAGCCCTGGCGGCGCTGGCCGAGCAGCTCTCAAGCTGGGAAATCACCCCCAGCGGAACGGAAGGTTACGCCAAAGCCGAAGTCACCGCCGGCGGCGTCGACACCCGGGATCTGTCTTCACAGACTCTGGAGTCGAAACAGCCGGGTCTGTATTTCATCGGCGAAGTGGTGGACGTGACGGGCTGGCTGGGCGGCTACAACTTCCAGTGGGCCTGGTCCAGCGCCCATGCCTGCGCCCAGGGTCTGGCAGCCACGTTGCGGCCAGACTTGCCCAACAGGCATTGAATTTGGCCACAACACCGCTATAATCCAAGGCTTTGCTGGCAAACCCCCGCTGCCTGATCACTTTTTAGCGGGGAAAATCGCACGCTATCCGTCAAAAGGCCCGATCTTCCTTTGGCTGAAGTCTGCATATTTTGGACAACATTATTTAATGACAACCATCCGTGTAAAAGAGAACGAACCTTTTGACGTAGCGCTGCGTCGCTTCAAGCGCACCATCGAGAAATTAGGCCTTTTGACTGACTTGCGTGCCCGCGAGTTCTACGAAAAGCCGACCGCCGAGCGCAAGCGCAAGAAAGCGGCCGCCGTCAAGCGCAACTACAAGCGCATCCGGGCCATGCAGTTGCCCAAGAAGATGTATTAGCCTGAGGCTTTGCGGGACAGACCGCAGTTACACGAAGTGAACCAGCTCTGTCCCCAACTGATCAAAACAAGCTCGCCGAGGATGCTCAGGCGGGCTTTTTTTATTTCCGAGCAGATTTGGAACTTGGGTGTCAATAATTGAGCACGAGTTCTTAACCAGGAGTACCTTCAATGTCACTCAAGGAACAAGTCACCGAAGACATGAAATGCGCCATGCGCGCCAAAGACAGCGAGCGCCTGGGGACCATCCGGCTGCTGCTGGCAGCGGCAAAACAAAAAGAAGTGGATGAGCGTGTCGTACTGGACGACGTCGCCATGGTGGCCATCGTCGACAAGCTGATCAAACAGCGCAAGGACTCGGTCGCCGCTTTCACCCAGGCTAATCGGATGGACCTGGCCGACAAGGAAAGCGCTGAAATCAAGGTTCTGGAGGCCTACCTGCCGCAGCGCCTGAGCAGCCAGGAAGTGGCCGCTGAAGTGCGCGCCATCGTGACCCAATTGAGCACTGAGTTGGGCCGCGACGCCGGTCCGGGCGACATGGGCAAGGTGATGGCAGCGGTCAAGACCCGCCTCGCCGGCAAGGCCGACATGGGACAGGTATCGGCCGCCGTCAAAGCCGCCTTGTCGCGCTAGCTAGCTCAGCTCCCCGCCACCGTCATGCGGTCGACCAGGATCGAGCCAACCGTCTTGGTGCCGTAGTTGTAGGTGTCGGCTCCCACGGCCAGAATACCTTTGAGCATGGTATTCATATTGCCGGCGATGGTGATTTCGTGCACCGGGTAGGCAATACGACCTTTTTCCACCCAGAAGCCGCTGGCGCCGCGCGAATAGTCGCCGGTGACGTAGTTCACACCGCTGCCCATCAGCTCGGTCACAAACAGGCCGGTACCCAGTTTTTCCAGCATCGCGTCCAGCGTGTCCGTGGCACGGGTCAAGCGCGAAGTCAGGCTCAGGTTGTGCGAGCCGCCGGCGTTGCCAGTGGTTTTCATGCCCAGCTTGCGGGCCGAATAGCTGCCCAAAAAGTAGCCCTGGACCCGGCCGGCCTGCACCACCTGGCGGGCGCTGACCCTGACGCCCTCGTCATCGAACGGTGAACTGCCTTTGCCGCGCTTGACAAACGGGTCTTCGGTGACATCAATGTGTTTGGCCAGCACCTGCTTGCCCAGCGAATCGAGCAAGAAGGAACTTTTGCGGTACAACGATCCACCACTGATGGCCTGCACGAAGTTGCCCAGCAGACCGGCGGCCAGCGGCGACTCGAACAGCACGGCGCACTCGCGGGTGGCAATCTTGCGCGCACGCAGGCGGCTCAGGGCACGCTCGGCGGCATAGCGCCCGACCGCCTCCGGTGCCGCCAGTTCCCCGGCGTTGCGCATCGAGCTGTACCAGGCATCGCGCTGCATGTCGGCGCCCTTGCCGGCAATCGGCGACACCGACAAGGAGTGGCGCGAGCTGGCATAGCCACCGCGAAAACCGTGGGTGTGGGCACTGAAAAAATGCGATTGCTGCGCCGACACGCTGGCCCCTTCGCTGTTGCAGATGCGCTTGTCGGTGCGCAGCGCCGCCGCCTCGCAGCGCATGGCCAATTGGGCCGCCTCCTCACTGCGGATAGCCCAGGGGAAAAACAGGTCCAGGTCGGTGCGCTGTTCGGACGGTGGTGCCACATCCTGCAGATCCGGCAAACCGGCCATCGGGTCTTCCGCCGTGAAGCGCGCAATATCGTAGGCGGCGCGCACCGTCTGTTCAATCGCCGCCCGGGAGAAATCGGAGGTGCTGGCATTGCCACGGCGATGCCCCACATAGACCGTCACGCCCAGCGACTTGTCGCGGTTGCGTTCCACATTTTCCAGTTCGCCCTTGCGCACCGAGACGCTCAAGCCGCAACCCTCGGAGGCCTCCGCGCCGGCATCGGTGGCGCCCAGTTTTTTGGCTTGCGCCAGGGCCGTGTCGACCAGCTCCTCAAAAAATAGACGGCTGTAGCTGAAGCCACTGTCGGCTTTGGCTCGGGCCGAAGGGGCGTTGGGGAGGCGAGTAGGTTTCTTCATATCGGAGGCTATGATACTTGGCTATGTCACGTAAACTAAAAAAAGGCTATTTCGTCAAAGGTGAGTTTGTCGCCGAGGGCAGCGAGCGCGATCTGGAACTCAAGCGCGAACTCAAAGGCACCGATGAACAAAGCCGAACCGATCTCAAGCGCGCAAGCGCCGAGCTGCAAAAGCTCGGTGAAGACCTGTTGACGCTGCGTCCCGACCTGATGGCGCGGCTGGACTTGAGCGAAAAGCTGAAGGACGCGGTGCTGGAAGCCAAGCGCATCACCAATTTCGAAGGCAAGCGCCGCCAGATGCAGTTCATCGGTAAGCTGATGCGCCTGGTCGATCCGGCCGTGCTGGAAACCGTGCGCGCCGCCTTGACCGAACAACACAGCGGCTCGGCGCATGAGAACCTTGTCTTGCACCTGGCCGAGACCTGGCGTGACCGCCTGCTAGCCGATGACGACGCCTTCGGTGAGTGGATCGGCAAGTGCCCGGATACCGACACGCAGCAGTTGCGCGCCCTGATTCGCCAAGCCAGAAAAGACGCCAAGCCGGAGAAACCCGGCGCGGCGGTGCGCCATGGCCGTGCCTACCGGGATATTTTCCAGATCGTTCGCGAACAATTGGCGACCGAAGACGAAACGGATGAAGCATCATGACAATTGCGGCAAGCCCTGCCTTCGACAGCGTCAAAATCGGCATTGTCTCGATCAGCGACCGGGCTTCCAGTGGCGCCTATGTCGACAAAGGCCTACCGGCGCTGCAGGACTGGCTGAGCCGGGCGCTGAAGAACCCCTTGCAGTTTGAGCCCCGGCTGATCCCGGACGAACAGGCGATCATCAGCAGCACCTTGATTGAACTGGTCGACGCCCATTGCGCCCTGGTCTTGACCACCGGCGGCACCGGCCCGGCCCTGCGCGATGTCACACCGGAAGCCACGCTGGCGGTGGCGCACAAGGAAATGCCCGGGTTTGGCGAACAGATGCGGCAAATCAGCCTGAAGTTTGTGCCGACCGCCATTTTGTCGCGCCAGGTGGCCGTGATCCGCCATCAAACACTGATCATCAACCTGCCGGGGCAGCCCAAATCGATTCAGGAAACGCTGGAAGGCCTGCGCGGCCGCGACGGCGAGCTTCTGATGGCCGGCATCTTTGCCGCGGTGCCCTATTGCATCGACCTGATCGGCGGACCCTACCTGGAAACGGTAGCGGCCGTGTGCCAGGCGTTCCGGCCCAAGGCGGCCATTCGACCCACGCCGGCGACCTGAGACCAGCCGTTTTTTGTCATGCCGGACCTGATCCGGGGCCGCAATGACACCGTGGGTGTTGCCCAACCGACTTACTTACCCACCAATTGGTTCAACTTCTCAGCCTCGAAGTGTTCGCTGCGGGCGGCATCGCCCGGCACGCAGTCGGGCTCCTGCCGCTGTTTTGAGAGCTTGTCGATGGTTTGCCACAACATGGCAATCTGGTGCTCCTGCGCCGCCGCATTGTCGATCAAACCGCGCATCGCCTGACTCAGAGGATCGTCGTTCTGCGTCACGCCGTAAGCTGAAAACCCCATTTTGGAAGCGGCCTCCTCGCGCTTGACATCCAGCTCGGCCTGGATGATGCGGGCCGGGTTGCCAACCGCCGTGGCGCCGGCCGGCACCGGTTTCGTGACCACCGCGTTGGAGCCCACTTTGGCGCCATCGCCGACCGTGAAGCCACCCAGCACCTGGGCCCCCGCCCCCACCACCACATTGCGCCCCAGCGTGGGATGGCGCTTGGCACCTTTGTAGAGCGAGGTACCGCCCAGCGTGACGCCCTGGTAAATGGTGCAGCCGTCGCCGATTTCAGCCGTCTCGCCCACCACCACGCCCATCGCATGGTCAAAGAAAACCCGCTCGCCAATCTTGGCGCCGGGATGGATTTCGATGCCCGTGAGAAAGCGCGCAATGTGCGAAATAAAACGGCCCAGCCACTTCATTTCATGCATCCAGCACCAATGGGCCGGCCGGTACAACACCAGGGCATGCAAACCCGGGTAACAAGTCAGCACCTCCCAGCGGCTGCGCGCCGCCGGATCGCGGTCAAGAATGCATTGAATGTCGGAGCGTAGTCTGGAAAACATTTGTCAAGTCTAGCCTCTTGAGGGTGTACCTGCTGCCGGCGTGGGGTCAGGTGCTTTCGCACTGCGGTCCATCATCTTGGCGATGCCGCGCAGAATGTGGATTTCCTCCTGGGTAACGGCGGCCCGGTTGAACAACTGATTCAGCCTGGGCATCAGTTTCTTGGGCGCCTGCGGGTCCAGAAAACCGATGCTGACCAAGGCCCGCTCCCAATGCGCCAGCATGCCGGCCAACTGGGCGGCATCGGCCAATTGCGGCGCTGCCGTCGCCGCCTGCACGGCATAGCCGCCCAGGGCCAGGCGCCACTCGTAGGCAATCAACTGCAAGGCGGCGGCCAGATTGAGGGAACCAAACTGGGGGTTGCTGGGAATGCTCAAGGCCACGTGACAGCGGTAAACGTCTTCATTGGACATGCCAAAACGCTCGCAGCCGAACAGGAAGGCAACGCCCTGCTGCGCCGGCTGATCGGCTTTCGACAGTGCCTCAAAATGCGCACGCGGCGCCAGCGTGGGGGGACCAAAATCGCGTGGCGTCATGGCCGTCGCGCACAAATGCGTCATGCCCTCCAGCGCCTCGTCCAGCGTGGCAACGATACGGGCGTTCTTCAGCACATCCAGGGCCCCGCTGGCGCGCTGTATCGTCTCCTCCCGGCGCAACACGTTGGCCCAGCGCGGCGCCACCAGCACCAGGTCATCGAAACCCATGGTTTTCATGGCACGGGCGGCGGCCCCCACATTGCCGGCATGGCTGGTATTGATCAGGACAAAACGTGTTTGCATGAGCTCGAAAAACGGGAAACTCGTCGGGACGGTTAAAATCGCCCTATTGTCGCTGGCAAAAATGACTGTCATTGCGGCCCCGGATCAGGTCCGGGGTTTCAATCCATGGATGCCGGATCCAGTCCGGCATGACAGCCGCTAAAGGAACAGAGCTAAAGGTCTGTCCCGCAAACCTTAAACAGTTGGGGACAGAGCTAAAGGTCTGTCCCGCAAAGAAATACATATGTCTCCCAATCTGCACCCCATGATCAATGTGGCCGTCAAGGCCGCCCGCACCGCCGGTGCCATCATCAACCGCGCCGCGCTGGACGTCGAGGCGGTTCGCATCTCGCAAAAACAGGTCAATGACTTCGTCACCGAAGTCGACCACGCCGCCGAGCAGGCCATCATCGAGACGCTGCTCGGTGCCTACCCCGGTCACGCCATCTGGGCCGAGGAATCGGGGCGCCAACATGGCGCGCAGGACTCGGAATTCGTCTGGATCATCGATCCGCTGGACGGCACCACCAACTTCATTCACGGCCTACCCATTTACTGCGTCAGCATTGCGCTGGCGGTCAAAGGCAAGATCGAACAAGCCGTCATTTACGACCCCAGCCGCAACGACCTCTTTACCGCCACCAAGGGGCGCGGCGCCTACCTGAATGATCGCCGCATCCGCGTCTCCAAACGCGTGCGCCTACAGGAGTGCCTGATTTCCACCGGCTTCCCGTTCCGTCCGACCGATGATTTCAACCGCTACCTGCGCATGATGGGCGATGTCATGCAGCGTACTTCCGGCCTGCGCCGCCCGGGCGCCGCGGCGCTCGATCTGGCCTACGTCGCGGCCGGCTTCACCGACGGCTTTTTTGAGACCGGACTGCAACCCTGGGACGTGGCGGCGGGCTCCTTGCTGGTGACTGAAGCCGGCGGTCTGATGGGCAATTTCACGGGCGAGCCCGATTTCCTGGAACAACATGAATGCCTGGCCGGCAGCCCCCGTGTGTACGGTCAATTGGTCAGCATTCTGGGCAAATACAGCAAGTTCGCCAACGTCGCGGAGAAGGCTGCGGCGCAGCAGGCGGTAGCCGAACTGGTGGCCGGCCAAGGGGTTTTGGCAAACGCCAACGGCCTGGGCTGAACCGCCGCCAGTGGCCCGGCAATCAGGCCATGGGCAGCGTCAGTCGGCGTAGATGCCGGCTTTGCGGATCACCGGACCCCATTTGGCGATCTCCGCCTCAAGCTGGGTCTTCAGGCCGGCCGGCGTCACCTTGTCCATGGGCGCGATGTCGGAACTCAGGTCCGCCATGCGTTGTTTCACCACCGGATCCTGTAGCGCGGCACGCAAGGCCACGTTGATTTTTTCCAGCACCGGTTGCGGCGTGCCCTTGGGCGCATAAATACCGTGCCAGACCTTGACTTCAAAACCTTTCAAGCCCTGCTCGTCCAGCGTTGGCACATTGGGTAGAACGCTCAGGCGCTTGAGCGATGTCACGCCGTAAACCTTGACCCGGCCGTCCTTGATCATGGGCACGGTGGTGGTGGTCTGATCGCACAGCAAGTCCACCTGGCCGCCCAATAAATCGTTCATGGCCGGCCCGGTTCCCTTGTACGGAATGGTGTTGAGTTCGACCCCAATCTGGCTCATGAACAGCAGACCGCACAGATGCGATACCGCACCCAACCCGGCATTGGCAAGTGAAACCTTGTCCTTGTGGGCCCGCACATAAGCTTCAAGCTCCTTGAAATTGGCGGCCGGGAAGTCCTTGCGTGCCAGCAGGGTCATCGGCACATCGACCACCTGGCCTATGTATTCAAAGTCCTTCAAAGGATCGAACGACAGCTTCTTGTACAAAGCCGGTGCCGTGGACATGCCCAAGTGGTGCAGGAACAGCGTGTAGCCGTTGGGCGTCGCACGGGCCACGCGGGCGCCGGCGATGGTGCCACCGGCACCCACCGTGTTTTCGATCAGCACCGTCTGCCCCAGCGACTTGCCCATGGGGCCTGCAATCAGACGGGCCACCAGGTCGGTCGGTCCGCCGGCCGCAAACGGCACCACCAGCGTCACCGGTTTTTCCGGCCAGGCGGTCTGACTGAGAACCGGCGAATTGGCGCCCAGGCCGAGCGCCGCCAGAGTTGCCATCAGCAGGGTTTTGAACTTCAGTTTCATCGGGTCTTCCTCGCAATAAGTTGGTTTATCGATACTTCTCCGACGTGCCTACAGCCGTCCTGCGCCGGTTCTGATTTTGCGCACGAATGGAACAACGTGTAACCGGAAAAACCCTGCCTGACCAGGCCTACCGATCTGGCTGAACGGCTCCGGCTCCGGCTCCGGCGCCGACTCCGTCCGCCGCGGTCCGACGGCTCCGCGCCAGCGTGCGCTGGGCCAGTCGCAACACCGGCGCATCGACCATGCGCCCATCCAGGCTGAAGACGCCGCCGCCGGCCGCTTCGAACGCCGCCAGCACGCGCTGCGCCCACTCCAGCTCAGCGGCACTGGGCGCAAAGGCCGCATTCACGCCGGCCACCTGCGCCGGGTGGATGCACAGCTTGGCACCAAAACCAGCGCGCCGGCTGCGCGCGACGTCGCGCTGCAATTGAAGCTCATCCTTGATGTTGGCCGTGACACCATCGATGGCCGGCGCCAGACCGGCACGCCGTGCCGCCATCACCAGCGCCAGGCGCACCGGCAGCAGTTCGGCTTCATCGGCTGCGCAGGCCAGTCCCAGGTCGGCCTGGAAATCGAGGTTGCCAAAAGCCAGCCGCAACACTTGCGGCGCACTGGCCAGCGCGTCCACGGCGTCCAGGCCGGCCAGCGATTCCACCAGCGGCAGCAGCGCGCAGGCTGGCCCCAGACGGAGCGCCAATTGCTGCAATACGACGGCCGACTCCGCCTTGGGCAGCATGACGGCGCACAAGCCCTGTCCGACCAGGGACTGGAGCAGGTTCAGGTCCTCTTCAAACCAGGGTGTGCCGGCGGCGTTGATACGCAGTACGACCCGCGCCTTGTCACTGCTCGCGAAATCGCCAAACGCAGCGGCCAACTGCTGACGGGCGGTCAACTTTTCACTGGGTGCCACCGCGTCTTCCAGGTCGACGATGACAGCATCGGCGTCCGAACTCAGCGCCTTGATGAAACGCTCGGGCCGATTCGCCGGTACGAACAGAAACGAGCGTGCCGCCGCCAGTGCGTCGCAACCGGCGCATAGTTGCCCCCACGCTCGGCACTGCGTGTCCTCGCTGGACATGCCGCTGCCAAAGTCAGCGGCTCTTCGCACCGTCCCGGCCTGCGCAGGCAGACCGGGAGCCGCGGCGCTCAGCCCCAAGGGGGCGCGAGCTTGCTTGGGGCGGCCCGGCGCTGCGCTCATGCCGTGGGCTCCAGCAAGGTCCCGACCCGTGGCCAGCCGGCCACCTGCCACAGCGCGTTCACGGCCGCCTGCATCTCGATGGCCGTTGCGCCGCCGCTGAAGGCGGCCAGACGCAGCGCCTTGGCCTCAATTTCGGCGCGGCTGAGGGTATTGCCGGGGTCGCCCTTGGGTTCATCGACCCGGCCCTGCAACACCCGACCGTCGCCGGTGTAAACCGTGACCTTGCCAATCCAGCGTTGCGGATAGGCGCCGTCCACCTCGGCATCGAGCAGCATCTGGACCCGATCGCGCAACGCCACGGTGGCTGGATCCTGAAAATGCTGTGCAAACTCCGTCAACCCGGCGTGCCCAAAGCGCGCCACCAGCGCCAGCGCCGTGCCCATGGAAAACTTGCTCTGGTGCACCGTCGTCGGACGCAGCACCGGTCCCAGCACATCGATGGCGCCCTGATGCACATGCGTGACCACCCGAACCAGATCTTGCGCCTGCAAATGGTGGGTCTGCATGACTTGCAGCAAGGCATCGGCCGCCGGGTGCGTGTGGCGGCAGCAGGCATGGTATTTGAACGACGTCTCCAGGGTCGCCCAGCGGGTACCGAGACCGTCCGTCAACTTCGCCGGATCGGCGTCGCTGGACATGCCGGCCGCCATGCCCTGGAGCCCTTCCAATATCTGCGCGGCACCGGTAAAGCCATCCTGCGCCAGGTAGGCGGCCATCAAACCGGCCGCTGCGGCATGGGCCGTGTGCAACTGCTTGCTGTCGGCGCCGGTGCGCAAAAACTCCCACAAGCCGGCCGCCTGGGTGCCGGCCGAGCCGAACGCATGCTGCATCTGGGCGGCATCAAGTCCCAGCAGATTGCCGACCGCCGCTGCTGCCGCCAGCGTGCCGGCGGTGCCGGTGGTATGAAACACCTTGTAGTGCGAGCGACCCAGGAATTCACCGACACGGATGCCCACCTCATAGCCCGCCACCGAAGCCGTCAACAACTGCGCGCCGCTGGCACCGACCGCCTGCGCCACCGCCAGCGCCGCCGGGAACACCACGGTGGCCGGGTGGAAGACGGAACCGTTGTGCACATCGTCCTGCTCCGCCACATGCGAGGCGGCGGCGTTGGCCATGGCGGCCAGGTAGGGACTGCTGCGGGCACGCTGGACGATCACCTCCGACGGACCGGCCGGTGGTGTGTCGCAGCCCGCTACGGCTTGCGGTCCCATGGCCAGGGCAAAACGCGTAATGCTTTCAACCGGGCGGGCGCCGTGGCCGGCCACGACCGAGCCAAACCAGTCGACCAGCAGTTCTTCCGCCTTGCGCAGCACGGGCGCGGGAACGGCGTCAAAGCGCAGATTGGCGGCAAAAGCGGCGAGTTGGGCAGTGGGCGATTTCATTTCAATTTCCTTGCGCATCAAGAGGTCAAACGGCCCCGGCAGCGCGCAGTGCCGCAATGGCGTCGTCGCCCTGCCCCAGCTCGCGCAGAATGGCCTCGGTATGCTGGCCGACCGCCGGCACCGGGCCCATGCGGTAATCGAAGGCGTTGCTGCGGCCCGGCGGCAGCAGAGCCGGAATATCACCCATCGGCGAGCCCACCGTTTGCCAGCGCTGGCGCGAGCGCAACTGCGGGTGCGCCCACAAGCCGGCCATATCGTTCATGCGGGCGTTGGCGATCTGCGCCTGCTCCAGCCGCGTCATCACCTGCTCCGTGCTGCACTTTGCGAACGCATCCAGGATGATGGCCCTGAGCGCTTCGCGGTGTTGGTTGCGACCGGCATTGCTGGCAAAACGCGCATCCGTGGCGAGCGCCGCGTCCTGCAACACCAGCTCGCAAAATGCCTTCCATTCGCGCTCGTTCTGCAAGCCCAGCATCAGCGTGCCGCCGTCGCCTGCGGCAAACGGGCCGTAGGGGTAAATACTGGCATGCGAAGCCGCACTGCGCGGTGGTGGCGGTGCACCCTCAAACGCGTAGTACATCGGGTAGCCCATCCACTCGGCCAACGACTCCAGCATGGAGACGTCGATATGGCTGCCCTGCCCGGTCTTGCCGCGCAGCAACAGGGCCGACAGGATGCTGCTGTAGGCGTACATGGCGGCCGCGATGTCGGCCACCGAGTTGCCGGCCTTGCTGGGCGCCTCGGGCGTGCCGGTGATCGACAAAAAGCCGGCCTCGCTCTGGATCAGCAAGTCGTAGGCTTTCTTGTCGCGGTAAGGACCGTCCTCGCCATAGCCCGAAATATCGCAGACGATCAGCCGTGGGTGGTCTTGCTTCAACGCATCGAAAGAAAGACCCATGCGCGCCGCCGCGCCGGGCGCCAGGTTTTGCACCAGCACATCGGCCTTGCCCAGCAACTGCCTCAGCAGACCCAGCGCCGCCGGCTGCTTCAGGTCCAGCGTCAAACTCTCCTTGGAGCGGTTGGTCCAGACGAAATGCGAGGCCTGCCCTTTCACCCGCGTGTCGTAAGCGCGCGCAAAGTCGCCGGCGCCGGGCCGCTCGACCTTGATCACCCGCGCCCCCAGATCAGCCAGTTGGCGCGTGCAGAACGGCGCGGCGATGGCGTGTTCCAGGGAGATGACGGTTAGGCCGTCAAGGGGTCTTGGTTTCATTTTTATTTGCTATTTCTTTGGCCGTGCATAGAGGTCGGGTCTCGCCCCGACGGGCGCCTCACTTTCTCTTGCTTCGCCAAGAGAAAGTAAGCAAAGAGAAGGCGAGCCGACGTCAGGGCCGCTGCGCGGTTCCTTGCGCTGCTCGCAGCCAGCGGGGTCTGTCGCGAACTCGCTTCCCTCAAACATGCGCCAGCCCTTAACCCGCTGACTGCTGCGCTGCTCAGCCCTGCCTCAACGGCGTGGGGGAGGGATTCCACTCCAACGATGCGGAATCGAACGGGTGCTTTGGGTTGCATCGCTTCGCTCGCAACGAAGGTATTGCAGATGTTCCTCGCCGTTATGAGGAGGCGAGTAGCGCAGGGTCGGGCGGGAAAAGGGGCGCAGATGTTTGAGCCCGCAGGGCGAGTTTCTGCGCACCCCGCCCGGCCCGAGCAACGCAGCGTACCGGCGCAAAGCGCCGGGCGACGAATCCGGCTCGCCTTCTCTTTGCTTACTTTCTCTTGGCGAAGCAAGAGAAAGTGAGGCGGCCGCCGGGCCGAGACCCGGCTTATCTCAGAAGCCAGCATCATCAAAACGACCTTGGTAAACCGAGAATATGTTCGGCCACATAGGCGTAAATCATGTTGGTTGAAATCGGCGCCACCTGGTACAGGCGGGTCTCGCGGAACTTGCGCTCGACATCGTATTCGTTGGCAAAACCAAAGCCACCATGGAACTGGATGCAGGCGTTGGCCGCTTCCCAACTGGCTTTGGCCGCCAGGTACTTGGCCATGTTGGCCTGGGCGCCGCAGGGCTGGCCGGCGTCGAACAAGCGGCACGCTTCCCAGCGCATCAGGTCGGCGGCGGAGACTTCGATGTAGGCGTCGGCAATCGGAAACTGCACGCCCTGGTTTTGCCCGATCGGGCGACCGAACACCACCCGTTCCTTCACGTATTTCGTGACGCGGTCCAGAAACCAGTAGCCGTCGCCAATGCATTCGGCGGCGATCAGGGTGCGCTCGGCGTTCAGTCCGTCGAGGATGTATTTGAAGCCCTGGCCCTCTTCGCCGATCAGGTTTTCCTGCGGGATCTCCAGGTTCTCGAAGAACAGTTCATTGGTCTCGTGGTTCACCATGTTGGGGATAGCCCGCACCGTCATGCCCGATTTCTCGGCCTGGCGCAAATCGACCAGGAAGATCGACATGCCCTCGGATTTCTTCTTCACCTCGGCCAGCGGCGTGGTGCGCGCCAGCAGGATCATCCAGTCGGAATGCTGCACGCGCGAGATCCAGACTTTCTGGCCATTGACCAGATAGCGGTCGCCGCTCTTGACGGCCATGGTCTTGATTTTGGTGGTGTCGGTGCCGGTGCTGGGCTCGGTCACGCCCATGGACTGCAAACGCCATTCGCCGCTGGCGATCTTGGGCAGGTACAGTTCCTTTTGCGCTTTGGAGCCGTGGCGCAGCAGGGTGCCCATGTTGTACATCTGGCCGTGGCAGGCACCCGAGTTGCCACCGCTGCGGTTGATCTCTTCCATGATGACCGAGGCTTCGACCAAGCCCAGGCCGGAACCGCCATATTCAACCGGAATCAGCGCCGCCAGCCAGCCAGCCTTGGTCAGCGCGTCAACAAAGGCTTCCGGGTAGCCGCGCTGCGCATCGATCGTGCGATGGTATTCGTCGGGAAACTCGGCGCACAGGGCACGCACGGCATCGCGGATGTCCTGGTACTGGTCGGGGGCGGTTTTGATCATGGTCTTTTTCTGTCTTTTGCTGGCCGGCCACTCAGGCGATTTCCGCCGTGCCCTGCATCGTGAGGCAGCCTTCATGGTCTTCGGCCCACAGCCGCACGATCTTGCCATCGCTTGAAGCCTGGCCGTTAAGCCGGAACGGATGCAAATCGAAAGTCGGCCGCAGCGCCTTGAAGTCGAACGACTTGACGAAGGCTTCCGGCGCATGACGCCGCAGCAGATCGACCAACAGCGTGGCGATCAAGGGGCCGTGGACGATCAGGCCGGGGTAGCCTTCGACTTCGGTAACGTAACGGCGGTCATAGTGGATGCGGTGGCCGTTAAAGGTGAGCGCCGAGTAGCGAAACAGCAGCACGTCATCGGGCACGATTTCGCGCTGCCATGCCGCACCTTTTTCAGCGGCAATGGGCGCCGGCACCGGATCGCCGGCCTGAGCTGCCGCGCGATAGACGATGTCGTGCTCTTCCGTCAGGGCCAGGCCCTTGGCGTTATGCACTTCATGCCTGACCAACACAAAAAGAAGATCACCGCTACGCCCGGCCTTGTGTGTGACCGATTCGATACGTGAAATGCGCCGCACCGCATCGCCCACCCGCAAAGGATTGTCTGGCAGCCATTTCAGCCGACCGCCGGCCCACATGCGCCGCGGCAGCGGCACCGGCGGCAGAAAGCCGCCACGTTTGGCATGGCCGTCGGGTCCGATCTCACTCTGGCGCTGCTGCGGCAAAAAATACAGCCAGTGCCACAAGGGCGGCAGCACGGTAGCTCCCGGCACCGGCAAAGCGTCATCGCGGTCCAGCGTGGCCGACAGCGCCCGCACCGGCGCAGCCGTGATGTCGTCGCTGAGGGTTTCGCTCTTGCCAATCCAGTGTTGCAAGTGGGCCAGGGTTGCAGGATCCAGAGTTCGGGTTTCGTCGTTCATCTTCTTCGCCAACAGTGACCGGGTTACGATCATGCCTCCATTTTGACCTGATGGACCGACAGTCTGCGCACGCCACCTCCAGGGCCCCTGATTTGAGGAGCGTGTGCTCGGGCGTGCGAAACCTGCGGAACCCCTTCTGAATTATTGAAAGTTCCGAAATTCACGACACCGTTTCACCTGTTGAGTTCCGAAATTCGCGACACCGTTCAGGGCCTGGTGCAGATTGCTTTCGCAAGTCAAGAACGCGGCTCAAGCGTCTGTGGCCCGAGGGCGCCGGTGGTTTGCGTTGCTCGCACACCAACCCTGCTTGAAAGATCAGGTTGATGGGGCGCTCAGCGCAGCGGCATGAAGGAGGAGACCGAAGGTCGGGGGACAGCCGCGGAGCTGAGTGCCCCATCAGCCTGATCCTCCCGACATGCTGAACTGGGTTTGGGCATGCCATCATTTCCGGAAAGATCCATGGTAAACGTGCTTGAAATGCCAGTGCAACGCCAAAGTTACAGATGCGCATAGAATGCGCATTAAGGAGTTTTCATGAACACCATTGCACCTTCGCCAACCCGCAAACGTCCCGTCAACCTGACGCTCAGCGAAGACCTGGTTGAACAAGCCCGCGGCCTGACCGGCAACCTTTCGGCGACCGTTGAAACCCTGCTCGCGGACTATGTTCTCCAGCACAGCCAGGCCCGGCAATCGCGCCGCCTGGAAGCCGCCGAAACTGCACAGGCGTGGAATGATTTCAACGCGCTGACAGGGTCGTTTGCAGACGAATACGTCAGGCTCTGATACAAGGCACAAACCGGTGGCTCAATTCGACGTGCACCGCAACATCGGCAAACAAAGCCTGGCGACACCCTACGTGGTGGTCGTTCAGTCGGCTCTGTTTGACGACTACCGCCGTCGACTCGTCGTGCCGCTGGTACGTCGCAGCGGCACGACGGCGCTGCGTGCATCGCGGCTTAACCCGGTATTTAGCATCGGAAATACTGAACTGGTGTTGCACCCGCTGGAGATGGTCTCGATGGCCGTGGACCAAATGGGCGAGAAAGTAGCCAGCCTACAGGACCGGGGCGCAGAAATCACTGACGCCCTTGATGAGGTTTTCACCCGCGCCTGGGGTTGAGTGAGTGCCCCTTGAACGGCGCAGCTTGCAGGCCCGGAGTTGCGCTACAAAACCTTGTCCAGCGCCTCCGCCAACTGGGCCACCGTGCGGTCCACGTTATGCCATTTTTCCAGGCCGAACAGGCCGACCCGAAAAGTCATGAAGTCGGCCGGTTCATCGCACTGCAGCGGCACGCCGGCAGCCGTTTGCAAGCCCTGGGCGAGGAACTTGCGGCTGGACTGGATTTCGGGATCTTCGGTGTAACTCACCACCACGCCGGGCGCCTTGAAGCCGTCGGCCGCCACGCTGGCAATGCCACGGCTCTCGAACAGGGCTCGCACCTTGGCGCCCAGTTCCATCTGCTCGGCACGCACCTTGTCAAAGCCGTAGGCCTGGGTCTCTTTCATCACCTGGCACAGCTTGGTGAGCGCATCGGTGGGCATGGTGGCGTGGTAGGCATGCCCACCGTTCTCGTAGGCCTCCATGATCTGCAGCCACTTCTTCAAATCGCAGGCGTAGCTGCTGCTGGTGGTGCCGTCGATGGCGGCGCGGGCGCGCTCGCCCAGCATCACCATGGCGCAGCAAGGCGAACCGCTCCAGCCTTTCTGCGGCGCACTGACCAGGATGTCGACACCGATATCGACCATGTCGACCCACATCGCCCCGGAAGCAATGCAGTCCAGCACAAACAGGCCGCCGACCTCGTGCACGGCAGCCGCCACGGCGCGCAGGTAGTCATCCGGCAGCATCATGCCGCTGGAGGTTTCCACGTGCGGCGCAAACACCAGATCGGGCTTCTTCTGGCGGATTGTTGCCACCACCTCGTCAATCGGTGCCGGCACCCAGGGCGCCTGCCTGGCGCTGCCGACCGGGCGCGCCTTCAGCACCGTCGATTCGGCGGCAATGCGGCCCATGTCCAGAATCTGTGTCCAGCGGTAACTGAACCAGCCGTTGCGCAGGATCAGCACCTTTTTGTCCGCCGCGAACTGACGACACACCGCCTCCATGCCAAAAGTGCCGCTGCCCGGGACAATCACCGCCGAGCGGGCGTGGTACACCGATTTCAGAATACCGGAGATGTCTTTCATCACACTCTGAAAATTTTTCGACATGTGATTGAGCGAGCGGTCGGTATAAACCACCGAGAATTCGAGCAAGCCGTCGGGATCGACGTGGGGCAGAAGGCCGGGCATGGGAAGCTCCTTTACAAGTTGATATCGGGTGTCGGCCGCCGCACGCGCCGACCAGTCTTGCCAGCATAGCACGCAGCCACCGGAAATACCCTTCCCTGCCTGTGTGCGTCAGCCCACAGATTTCTGGCGGCAACCGCCCTACGCTACGGTCCTTGGCGCGCAAAGAAATGCCATGCCCATGCGCAAGTGTGGACTGGCAGCGGGTCATTCCAGAAGCTCTTCACACAGAGGAATTATTGTGACTAAATTCAACGGCAACATGACAAAGATCATAAAAACCAGCACTGCAACCATTGTCGTGGCGGCATTGCTTTCGGCCTTGTTCGCCTGCCAGAAGCCGGAGGGTCCGGCAGAACACGCCGGCAAGGAAATCGACAAGGCGGTGGAGCAGGCAGGCCAAAAGATCGAACAGGCCGGCGAGCGGCTCCAGGACGCAAGCAAGGGCGAGAAGAAGAAGTCCGATCCAGCCCAATGAAGCACCGGCTTCACTCGTTTGGAGGTGCACCTGCGTCATTGCCACCAACTGGCGAACATGGCCAGCACCACAACGGCCATGCTGGCTGCCCCCAGCCAGCCCAGCAGTTGGAGACGGCGGGAGATGACAAAGCGGCCCATGATGTCGGAGCGCACCGCCATCAACATCATCACCACCATGACGGGGACGGAGATGACACCATTGATGACAGCGCTCCAGAACAGTGCCTTGATCGGGTCGATGGCAGTGAAATTCAGTGCCACGCCAAGAACCGTCGCGACTATCACAATGGCGTAAAAACCGCGTGCCTGCATGAACTGCAGACCCAGCCCCATGCGCCACTTGAACGATTCGGCAACCGCATAAGCGGCTGAGCCGGCAAGAATCGGCACCGCCAGCAAGCCGGTGCCGACGATGCCGGCACAAAACAGCATGAAGGCAAAATCCCCGGCCAGTGGGCGCAGCGCCTGCGCCGCCTGCGCCGAAGTCTGGATATCCGTCACGCCGTGCAAGTGCAGGGTCACGGCGGCCGTCAGCATGATGAAAAATGCCACGATGTTGGAAAACGCCATGCCAAGGTAAGTATCGACCTTGATGCGCTGCAATTCGGCCGCTGCCTGTTTGGGCGCCTTGGTCAACGGCCGCTCGCCGGGCGTGGCCCGTTGCTCTTCGACTTCCTGCGAGGCTTGCCAGAAGAAAAGATACGGACTGATGGTGGTGCCGAACACCGCCACCACCGCCACCACGTAATCCGGCTTCAGCGACAGCGCCGGCAACAAGGTCTGATACAGCACCTGGCCCCAGGGAATCCTGACAACAAACACGGTTGCCACGTAGGCCAGCAAGGCCATCGTCAGCGCCTTCAGCAGCGGTGCATAGCGGGGAAAAGGCACCAACACCTGCAGCAGCAGAGACAGCACGCCGAAGCCGATCGCGTACCAGTGCGCCGAGCCACCAATGAGCAGTCGCAGCGCCGCCCCCATGGCGCCGATATCGGCCGCAATGTTGATCGTGTTGGCGACCAGCAGCAAACCGACAACGGAGTACAGCAACCAGGGCGGGTAGTGCTTGCGGATGTTGGCGGCCAGTCCGTAACCGGTGACGCGCCCGATCCGGGCGCTGACGGTCTGGATGCCTATCATCAATGGCAGGGTGAAGAAAGCGCTCCAGAGAATACTGTAGCCAAAGGCCGCACCAACCTGCGAGTAAGTGGCAATGCCGCTCGGGTCATCGTCCGCGGCGCCGGTGATCAAACCCGGCCCCAGCCGTGCCCAGAAGGACTTTTTGCGGACCGGGGCAGTGCCTGGCTGGGGCGCACCAGGCCGCTTCATCTGTTAGGAACGGGGCTCGCCCGCCTGGTTCACGGTAATGGTCGGTCCGGGAGGTGTCGTCATCTGGACATTATGCTGCAGGCCGCGGAATTCGTAGATCACGTCCCAGAACTCGGGCTGGGCCTGCGACGGTACGCTGGCGCAACGCTGCACCTCTTGCGTTTGAACTTGTTGCGCGCTGCTGTCGCGACCGACATTGGCACCCACCGCGGCTCCGGCCATGGCGCCCCCGACGGTAGCCAGGTCCTTGCCGCTGCCAGCGCCGATCTGGTGACCCAGAATACCGCCCAGCAGTGCGCCGGCAAGTGCACCGGGGACGTTCACGTCACCGCGCTGCTGCACCACTTGCTCGCGTTCCAGCCAGCAACGCTGCTGCGGTGGTCCGACCACGGCGCGCACGGAAATGACTTTCGCCTCATAGAGCCGCTCGTTGTTGCGTCGCCGGTTGTCGTACACCGGAACCGGGGGTGGTGCATAGCGCTGGTCATCGATGCGCGCTTTTTGACTCACGCTACGCACTGATGAAACGCGGTCGTTCAGGCCCATGGCGGACAGCGAAGCATAGCGGCCCGGACGCAGAACCACGCAGCGGCCAGCAAAGCGGACCTCCTCACAAACTTCCCAGCGCTCACGCAGCACCACAACCGAGGAGGCCCGGTCGCTGAAGCCATAGCGATTCAGGTCGCCGATCTTTTTCTCGGCGGTAAAAGAGCGCCCCTGAAAATTCTCATGCTCGTAAAAAATGACCTGAGCCATGATCTGCGAGGAAATAGCCAGCGCGGCCAACGCCAACAGGTTTCTGAAAATTGCGTTCATTAACATCTCCAGGTAAAAGTTGTGCTCACCCAAGCCTGCTTCGAAACACAGGATGTCAGTCAAGTGTCGGTTGCCCGCCACGGCATGAACAGCGGACGGTGCCATCCATTGCGGTAGGCAATGTCCTACGCCTGCCGCTTGACAGGCCGCCATTGCACCGTCGCGCGCCAACCATGTAGGAATCGTCCGACGTCCTGGCGCGCAAGCCCACTCTAGATTTGCCGCGATTTTTGGTGCATATTGGAGTCAAGCTTTGTTTTCTGCCATTACCTGTCCGGCTCCCCGGAGGGCAAATTGCGGCACTGAACATGGCCTGGAGACAAGGCAAAATGCACCATTTAGGCGTTTACGGACGCAATGAAAGCAGCAACAGTTCATGCAGTCACTCAAGACCTATATCGTAGAAGACAACCCCCTCATTCGTGAAAGCCTGATAGCCACCCTGGAAGAACTGTTGCCGCTTGAAGTGTTGGGCACGGCCGAGGATGAGGCCGCGGCCGTGCAGTGGCTGACGCAGCCCGGCAACGAGGCTGACCTGGTCATCGTCGACATCTTTCTGAAAGCCGGCTCGGGTCTGGGCGTGCTCAAGGCGGCAGCCCAACTGGCGCCACAGTTCGGGCTGGTGGTGCTGAGCAACTACGCCACCCCGGACATGCGCCGGCGCTGCCTGGAACTGGGGGCGCACCGGGTATTCGACAAGTCCAACGAGATCGATGCGCTGATCCACTACTGTAGTGAACTGGCGGTGGGCCAGGCCGGCATCGACAAGCAGCGCGCGCTGTTCTGACAGCGCTGAGGGCTCCTTATTGAATCAAGCCGTTTTTCAACGCGTAATAAGTCAGGTCGCTGTTGGATTCGAGTTTCATTTTTTCCATCACCCGGGTGCGGTAGGTGCTGACCGTTTTGACGCTGAGCGACATGCCTTGGGCCATATGGCCGATCGCCTCGCCCTTGGCCAGGCGCAGAAACACCTGCAACTCGCGCTCCGACAGGTTTTCATGAAGCGGCTTGTCGCCCTCGGCGCCCAAGCCCTCGGCCAGAAGTTCGGCAACGCCCGTGGTGATGTACTTGCGCCCGCGACACACGGTGCGGATCGCCTGGACGATTTCTTGCGGGTCGCACTCCTTGTTCAAGTAGCCGCTGGCGCCTTGGCGCAGCAAGGTGGTGGCGTAATGCTCTTCCGGGAAACTGCTCAGGATCAGCACCGGCAAATCGGGTGCGCGCGCCTTGATGGCCGCCAGGGCCTCGACACCGCTGAAGTCCGGCATCGAGATATCCATCACAATCACGTCAAGCTCGCCATTGCGCACGATGTCGATCGCCTGGCGACCGTTGGCAGCTTCGGCAACAACGACAAAGTCTATCTGGTCGGAAAAAAAATGCCGCAGCCCGGCGCGCAGCATCGGGTGGTCGTCAACAATGGCAATTCGAATCATGGTGTGTGGCGGCGCTCCATGCTGCATGATCCCAGATTTGGAGAATAGGCCAACGGTGAGTATTCTAATGGTCGTGAAACACATCAAACTCGTCGTCCTGCTGGCCTGCCTGGCGGCGTTGGCAACCATGTTCATCAGCGAGAGCTCGTATTGGCGTTCGCTCAGCACGCACGAAGAACTGGGAGCCACCGGTGCCGCGCGCATGAACATCAGCGAGTTGCAGCTCAGTGTCCTGACGGCCATGACCGCGCAACGCGGCTATCTGATGACCGGCAGCCGGGAGTATCTCCCACCCTACCAGCAGGCGCTCAAGAAGGTCGGCGAATCCTTCCGTGCGCTGGACCAGCACTACGCCGCAATGCCCGAACACAAGGAAATGCTGGGCAAATTGCATGCCGCGGTCGACCTCGAGCTGGCGGAGCTCGCAACCACCATGCGGCTGCGCGATGAAGGCCAGCTTGAGGCCGTCAAGACACTTATTCTGAGCAACGTCAACGAGGAGGAAGTTACCGAACTGCGCCGGCTCGGCGACGAACTGCTGGGACACGAAATGCGCAACATGCTGGAAAGCCGCGACAGCATGTACAACACGCTGCGGTGGCATCGCCTGGGCGTGGCGCTGTTCAGTGCGGCCAATTTGCTGGCCCTGTTCATCTACATGCGCCAGACCGGCACTTTCGAGAGAAAGCAGGAAGATCTGCGGCGCATGGTGCAAGCCGACCGAGACCGGCTCGAAAGCATGGTCAAACAACGCACACTGGAGTTGACCGAGCTGACGCATCACCTGCAGACGGCGCGCGAAGACGAGCGCAGCCGGCTGGCGCGCAACCTGCACGACGACCTGGGTGCGCTGCTCACACTGGCCAAGCTCGACGCGGCCCGCGTCAAGTCACGGCTCGCCGGCGCGCCCCCCGAGACACTGGAACTGCTGGCCCATCTGGTCGAGACCCTCAATAGCAGCATTGCCCTGGGGCGCAGCATCATCGAAAACCTGAGGCCGTCGGCACTGGGCAACCTGGGCCTGGTGGCCGCGCTCGAAATTCACGCACGCGAGTTCGCCGAACACTCGGGCATCGATGTTCAATGCACGCTGAAAGCGGTCGAACTGGAGGCGACGACCGAGTTGATGGTCTACCGCCTGGTGCAGGAAGCCATCACCAACATCGTCAAATACGCTCAGGCCAACCATGTCTGGGTGCACTTGGGCACACACGACGGCCAGGTTGTGGTCTCGGTTCGCGACGATGGCGTCGGATTTGATACCAATGTGCAACCGCGCTCCGCCTACGGGCTGGTGGGCATGCGTTTTCGCATCCAGGCCCATGGCGGGATCATGACACTCCAATCGGCTCCGGGACAAGGCACCCTGATTCAGGCCACGTTGCCGCCAGCGCCACCGACCAAGCTGCCGGACGTCGAGCTCCCCTAGCAATCAGTCGGGCTGCTGGCAAGCGGTCATAAACGGCCCATCAAGAGCAGGATAACAACGATCAGCACGATCAGTCCCAGCCCGCCGCTGGGTCCGTAGCCCCAGCCCCGGCTGTGCGGCCAGGTCGGAATAACGCCGATCAGCATCAGAATCAGAACCAGCAACAAAATGGTACCCAGGCTCATGGTCTTCCCCTCGAAGTAATGCGTCAATGAAAGCCGGAACGACCGCTCTGGTCGGGCTCCGAACAGGTGCAGCTTAGGGACCTGCGGATCCAACTTCTGTGCGTTGTCCAACACAGCCGGAAATTGTTGAACCGTGGATGGAAAGCCTTTGCCCCTATGTGGGTAAGCGCACCGACCGCGGGCCCATGCCTGGCTAATCTCAGCACGCCTGTCGAAAGATACAAGCTTGAGACAGCCCCCCGCTGAGCCACGCTCAGTCCCAGCATTAGCTAAACCACGGGAGTTATCGCCATGTCGAAAAGAGACGCGTATATCGCCAAAATCAAACTTCAGCTCGACCAGTTGAATGCAAAAATGAACCAACTTGAGGCCAAGGCCCATGAGGTCAAGACCGACGCGCAGGAGCAATACAAGCAGGAAATGAACCTGCTGCGCCGCCAATCCAAACTTGCCGCAGCCAAACTCGAAGAACTCAAGGCGGCCACCGAAGCCACCTGGGAAAGCGTGGTCGCCGAAATGGAAAAAGTCAGCGATGCCTTTACCCATGCCTTCCACTACTTCAAGTCGCAACTGTAAGCAACCACCTGAGCGCCCCAGCGCGGGGTTACCACCGGGTTCAAGCCGGGGGTGACTAGGGTCTGGTGGTCATCGCTACGCCACTCACCCCAGTGCGCTCGGCAGCAGCGTCGGTGGTTTGCGCCGGTCGTGCACCAACCCTGCTTGCAAGATCAGGCTGGCGGGGCGCTCAGCGCAGCGGCATAAAGGAGGAGACCGAAGGTCGGGGGACAGCCGCAGCGCTGAGTGCCCCATCGGCCTGATCCACCCGGAACGCTGAACGGGGTTTGGCAGGCCATCATTTCGGGAAGGGTTCATGGTGCGGCGCAAGCTGCACACGGCGCTCTTCCCAGTCAGCCAGCCATGCGGGCAGATCGTCGGCCGGCATCGGTTCGGCGATGAAGTAGCCCTGGGCCATGTCGCAGCCTCGCTGGCTGACAAAATTCCAGTCCGCCCGGTCCTCCACCCCTTCCGCCACCGATTCCATTTTGAGCTGTTTTGCCAGCCCAAGACTGGCATCGAACATGGCACGTTGCGTCTCATTGCCCCAAGCCCCATGGACAAAGCTCTGATCAATCTTGAGTTCATCGAACGGGATATCGCGCAACTGGGCGAGAGAGGAATTGCCGGTGCCGAAATCGTCAATCGAGAGGCGAAAACGTTTCAGGTGCAGGCGCGTCAAAATTTCAAGCGGCACCCGCTGGTCCAGCATCAAGCGGCTTTCCGTCACCTCCAGCACCAGTTCCTGCGGCGGCACGCCGGCCTTGTTCGTCAGGTCCACTACGCGGTCCAGAAAACTCAGGGCAACCAGGTTGTCCATTGACAAATTGACCGCCACCCGCAATGACAGGCCGGCGTCCCGCCAGGCCCGGGCCTGCGCCAGCGCGCCGGTCAACACCACTTCAGTCAGTTGGTCAATCAGTCCGTGGCGCTCCGCGATGCCAATGAACTGGTCTGGGGAAACCATCCCGTCTTTCGGATGACGCCAACGCACCAGGGTCTCCACGCCAACCACATCACCACTGGCCAGCGTCACTTTGGGCTGGTAATAATTGACCAGCTCGCCCCGGACCATGGCGGCCCGAAGTTGATCCGCACTGTAGCTATTTTTCGTGATTCTGACAGCGCCCGGCAGCGGCGCCCGCCAACGCTCCAGCATGACCGCCAGCCGCTCCGGACTGACCGGTTTGCTCATTCGGCCCAGTACCTTGATCTTGTGCGCCCGCACCAGTTTCTCGACCGATTGCACGACACGTTCATCTTCGCCACTGACCAGAATCACGGCGCCCGCGTAATCATGTTCCACCAGATGCCGGACGAACTCAACACCGTCCATTTCAGGCATGTTGATGTCCAGCAAAATCAAATCCGGACGACATTCCGGACTATCGACCAACATCAGGGCGGCGCGTCCGTTGTCGCAGGTCCGAACCGAGGTCATTCCCAGGTTCGTCAGCATGCGCGCCAGCAGCTTGAGCATGAAGGGCTCGTCATCAAGCACCAGAATCTTGATCGCCAGGTTATTCAATAGCAAGGGAGCCTCCCATCATTCGTTGCAGGGAACCGTCAACGCGGGCCCATTCTTGTTCAAATTGGGGCAACAACCGGGCCAGGCTTTGAACCTCGCCGGCCTTGCCGGCGCGCTCCATCGCTTCGCACAGCTCCCCCAGCGCGAGCGCCCCGACCGAGCGCGAAGCCGACTTGAGCTTGTGCGCCAAGGCGGCGCTGGCCGCGGGCGGGCCGGCCGCGCAGACCTGGCGCAACTCCGCGGCGATGTCTGCCGCGCTGGCGTGGAAGTCACCCAGGAACTCGCGCAGCGTCGCCTCGTCGCCGCCGATCAGGGCTTTGAGAACACCCACATCAACGGCGACGGAAGTTTCGGCGGATGAGGCGGCGGGCGCCTCGGCGGCGTTCGACCCGGTCTCTTTGGCCACCGGTACCGAAGAAGCCACCGGCAGCCATTTCGCCAGCATGGCCTTCAAATTGACCAGTTGCACCGGCTTGCCCAGGTAGTCGTCCATGCCGATCGCCAGGCAGTGCTCGGCCTCGCCCTTGAGCGCATTGGCGGTGAAGGCAATGATCGGCATGCGTGTCTTGCCAGCCTCTTCGGTGCGAATGGTTGTGGTGAGCTCGTAGCCGTCCATTTCCGGCATGTGCAGGTCGGCGAACAGGATGGCGTAATCGCCGCTGCGCCAGCGCCTGAGTGCCTCACGGCCATTGCTCGCAATGTCCGCGGTGTACCCCAGCAGCAGCAGCTGTTGCAGGATGACTTTCTGATTCGTCTCGTTGTCTTCCGCGATCAGGATCAGCCGGCCCTGCTGGCGCGTCTTCTCACGCGACAGCGCCTTTGGTGCCGCCGGGGCAGCATCGGGCAGGCTTTCCCGGTCCGGCACTTGCACTCGACCGCTGGCAATCGCGATCGCCCCCAGCAGCGCCTTGTGTGTCAGCACATTGCCATCCACAAACACCAGATCGGCGCCCTCCTGGCGCGGGCCACGACGCTGCCCACGCCCGATGACGACAAACCGGGCTTTTTGTTCCGGGCGCAGTCGGGCTGCAATGCGCAGAGCATCGAGCAGCGGATGAGCGGCTTGCGAGTCAATGACGACAATACACAGGCCCGAGGGTTGGCCGGCGGTCCATTGCAAGGCGGCTTCCAGATTCGATGCGCGTTGCACCTGTGCCCCGTCGTGGACCAGGTAGGCGGCAAGGTCGTCGCCCATTCCATCTTGCAGGCCCTCGTCCACCACCAGACAGGACAAACCAGCCACCAGTTGCCGGTCCGGATTCGATCCGGCACGGTTGGGCTCATTCGCGTCCGACTGCTGCTGTTGGGCTACCAAGGCAAACGGTATGCGCACCGTGAACAACGAGCCCTGGCCCACCTCGCTGCTTACAGCGACTTCGCCGCCCATGATGTCGACCATTCGGCGCGAGATGGCAAGGCCTAGCCCTGTCCCGCCGAAATTTCGGGTCGTGGACGCGTCGGCCTGAATAAAAGCCGAGAACAGGCGCGCCTGGGTTGCTTCATCAATGCCGATGCCGTTATCGAGCACTCGAAACTCCAGTGTCACCTGCTCTGGCGTACTGGCAAGCACCACGGCGCGAACCGACACCTTGCCCTGGCGCTGCATCCGGGCCGAGAACTTGATGGCGTTGTTGGTCAGATTGATCAGAATCTGGCGCAGTCGCCCGGCATCGCCCAAGACCAGGGCGGGGATGGCCGGGTCGGTAAACAGGGTCAATTCGACCTTCTTTTCCAGCGCCATCCGATCCATGGCTTCACAGACCCCGTCAACCACATCGGCGACGCTCATCGGCACGGAGTCAATTTCAAGCTTGCCGGCCTCGATCTTGGAGAAGTCGAGAATATCGTTGATGACGGCCAGCAGCGCAAACGCCGAGTCGTGAATGATATTGGCCATTTCCATCTGCGAAGCATTCAGGCTGCTCTGCTGTAGCACATCGATCATGCCAATCACGCCATTCATCGGTGTGCGGATCTCGTGGCTCATGGTGGCGAGGAATTCCGATTTGGCGAGGTTGGCCCTTTCCGCCGCGATCTTGGCCCGCTCCAGTTCCGCATTGGTTTCCTGCAGCGCCTGATCGAGGCGTTTGCGCTCCGTGACGTCGCGTGCGGCGGCGAACACGCCCTGCAGCCTGCGGTCCCGGTCGTAAAAAGTCATCGCGTTGTAGGAGACCACGGTTTCCTTGCCGTCGCGGGCACGCACAGTGAGTTCGTAGTTGGAGACTTTCTTTTCACTCAACACCAGCTTGATGCTGGCCTCGGCCCGCTCCGGATCGGTGAAGTGGTTCTTGAACGGTGCGCCAATCAGCTCGTCGCGCGTGCAACCGGTCAGCGCCTCCATCTGCTTGTTGACGTCGGAAATGATGCCGGACGGATCGGTGGTCATGATCGCATCCAGATTGAATTCGATCAGCGAGCGCGTGTAGAACTGTTGGTCCCGCAGCCTCTGATCGAGCAGTTTTTGTTCGGCCTCGACCTGCTTGCGCGCGGTGTTGTCGGTGCCTATCAGCAGGTAGCCGATGATGTCGTTCTGCGCGTCGCGCAGCGCCGTCACCGACACCACCGCCGGGAAGCGGCTGCCGTCCTTGCGGATGTAGGTCAGCTCGTAGATGTCCTCGATGCCGCGCGAGGCCTTGAACACCAGGGCCTCAAAGCCCGGTTCAATCTGGGTTCCAAGTTCGCTGCTGAGCGTCTTGGCACGCGCAATCACTTCCTGTGGGTCCGAAATGTCGGCCGGTGTGATCCTGTTCATCACCTCCAGGGCGGTGTAGCCCAGCATGCGCTCGGCGCCGACGTTGAAGATCTGGATCACGCCCTTGGCGTCGGTGGCGATGCTGGAGAAATTGGCGCTGTCGAAAATCGCCTTCTGCAAGGCACCGGCCTTCAACAAGGCCTCCTCGGCCTGCTTGCGCGCGGTGTTGTCGGTGCCTATCAGCAGGTAGCCGATGATGGCGTTTTGCGCGTCGCGCAGCGCGGTGACAGATACCACCGCCGGGAAGCGGCTGCCATCCTTGCGGATGTAGGTCAGCTCGTAGATGTCCTCGATGCCGCGTGCCGCCTTGAACACCAGGGCCTCGAAGCCCGGTTCAATCTGGGTTGCGAGCTCGCTGCTGAGCGTCTTGGCACGCTCGATCACTTCCTGCGGATCGGAGATGTCGGCCGGCGTGATCTTGTTCATCACGTCCGCGGCCGCGTAGCCCAGCATGCGCTCGGCGCCGACGTTGAAGATCTGGATCACGCCCTTGGCGTCGGTGGCGATGCTGGAAAAATTGGCGCTGTCGAAGATCGCCTTCTGCAAGGCACCGGCCTTCAGCAAGGCCTCCTCGGCCTGCTTGCGCGCGGTGTTGTCGGTGCCTATCAACAGGTAGCCGATGATGGCGTTTTGCGCGTCGCGCAGCGCGGTGACAGACACCACCGCCGGGAAGCGGCTGCCATCCTTGCGGATGTAGGTCAGCTCGTAGATGTCCTCGATGCCGCGCGAGGCCTTGAACACCAGAGCCTCGAAGCCCGGTGCGATATTGGTTCCAAGCTCCAGGCTCAAGGTCTTGGCGCGCGCGATCACTTCCTGCGGATCGGAGATGTCGGCCGGCGTGATCTTGTTCATCACGTCCGCGGCCGCGTAGCCCAGCATGCGCTCGGCGCCGACGTTGAAGATCTGGATCACCCCCTTGGCATCGGTGGCGATGCTGGAGAAATTGGCGCTGTTGAAAATCGCGCCCTGCAACGCGCTGGCATGCGCGAAAGCCTTCTCGGACTGCTTGCGCAGGGTGATGTCACGCATGATTGCGGTGAAGTGACGCTGGCCTTCAAGCCACATCTCGCTGAGCGCCAGTTCCAATGGGAACAAGCTGCCATCCTGACGCCGTCCGACGACCTCGCGTGTGCGGCCGACCATCTCATGGTGATCCCCTGGACTGTCCATGTCAAAGAGATATCCGTTCTGGTCCCAGTCGCATGCGGGTATCAGCAGGCGAAGGTTCTGTCCAATGATTTCGCCGCCGGCATAGCCAAACATACGCTCGGCCGCCGGGTTGACGGTTTCGACGATGGCGCCTTGCCCATGGAAAGTGATGATGCCGTCCACCACGGCGCCGAGAATGGTCTGAATCTGTGTCGCACTGTCACGCAAAGCCTGCTGCGCTGCATATTCCTTGCTGACGTCGCGAAACACCAGCACAGCGCCCACCACCTGGGCGTCGCGGTCACGAATGGGGGCACAACTGTCGGCGATCGCACATTCCTTGCCATCGCGTGCAATCAATAGCGTGTGGTTGGCCAGGCCCTGAATGGTGCCTTGCGCCAGCGTGGCCTTGACCGGAATGGCCGCGGGTTGACGGGTCTCCTGGTTGATGATGTGAAAAACATCGTCCACCGCGCGACCGACGGCTTCGCGCTGGGTCCAGCCGGTGAGCTGCTGGGCCAGCGGGTTGAGCAGCGTCACGCAGCCCATGGCATCGGTGGCAATCACGGCGTCGCCAATCGAATGAAGGGTCACGGAAAGCTTTTCCTCGCTGACTTGCATAGTGGCGTTGGCCTGCTGCTGAAGCTCCAGCAAATGCCTTGTTTCCAGATGATCCCGCTCCGCGATCCGCTGCCGGGTCTGTTGCTGAATCAAATAGGCGAACGTCAACGCAAACAGCAGGGAGCACAGGCAGGCGCCGACAATGACAGCAAACAAGAAGTGCATGCTGGAACGGAACTCGGCGTCGTGCTGCGCCAGTGCACGCTCCTCTATCTCGGTGAAACTCTTCATCTCGAGACGAATCGAATCCATCAGACGCTTGCCTGCGCCGCTGGCGACCAGCGCCATTGCGGCACTCAGGTCATGGTTGCGACGCAACGCGATGACCTGCGCCAGTTCGGCCAGTTTGGCATCTATCAGTGGCGCCATGGCGTCCAGATGTTTTTGCGCGGCACCGATGGAGGTCATGCCTCGCAATTCATGCAAGCGACCGACGATGCCATCGCGTACCGCCAGATACGGCTCCAGAAAGACTTCCTCCCCGGTCACCACATAGCCGCGCTGACCGGTTTCCGCATCGCGCAAATCAGACAACAAATCGTCTGCGCTATTGAGAACAATGTAGGTATGTGATCGCGCCTGTGCCGCTTCCTCCGTCTGGCGGTAAATCCAGAACGACAAAGCCAGCCCCAGCGCCAACAGCAGAGTCGCCACGCTGATCCAGGCAACAGGTTTGCCGACAAGCTTCATGGAAGCGTCCCCCTGCGTCTGAAGCAAGGCCTGCTGATCCTGATACCGGGTATACGCACGTCTGGCCCCTTAGTCTTGCTCGATCAAACCCCTGCCCAAGCGCAGCGACTGGAATCCGGGAGAGCATAGGCTGGGGGGGCAGACGCCGTCAGTGCGCTATCGCACATAGTGCTGGGCCTGGCCCGGAAGCCGGCAACAGAACCTCTCTCCGTGCCGAGCCGGCGCTTGGTTCGCCAACGCACTGACAGGTGGCGGCTCCTTCCATTAAGGTCAGCCCGCTATCGCGCTTTTGCCACTTTGGAGATTCCATGCAAAACACCGTCGTCGCCAACCCAGTGTCTTCATCCGCCAATGCCAATATCGGACCGGCGCTCAACGCAGTGCACTTCCCCGCGCAACGGGTTGAAGAATCGTGTCCCGACCCTCAATTCATCGCCTTGCTGGAAGGTTACCGGTGCAGCGGCGGCCTGGCACGGGGACAGGAGGTGTTTGCCTTGGCCCAGCGCTGCCAGCCAAGCAAGGTCCAGCCGCTGGCCAACTGGATCGTCAACGCAGAAGTGATCTGTTTCGACTGGCAAACCAAAATGTGGCTGCCCTTGTTCCAGTTCGATAGTTTCGACATGACACCGCAACCAGGGCTAGACCAGGTACTGGCTGCGCTAAGGCCGGCTTATGACTCCTGGCAACTGGCCCAATGGTTTGTCCAAGCCAATCCGTGGCTGGCCGGGCAAACGCCGGCCGACACGCTGCTGCCGGACCTTGCCGCAGTGCTGCACGCCGCCCATGCCGACCCACGGGTTGTCAGGCACTGAGCCGGCGGCAAACGGTCATTTCACGCAGACTCTGAAATTCAAGGAAAAGCCCGGATTGGGTGGCGCGGCAGTGCCAACAAAGCGTCCCTTGGGATTGACGCGCAAATGGGTCACCAGCGGGTCGCAACCGTCCACGCCAGGAATCGGCACATAGCTCCAGGTCGCCCCGCTGTTATTGGAAAAGTCAACGTCATCGCCGGCGTTGCCAAGTGCGGCGAAGGTGTAGCTCAGCCCGCTACTGGTGCTACCTTGGGTAAACAGTACCGGCCCGGAACCAGCGCCGTTGATGTCGCTGACGAACAGCGCCGCATTGGCCGGAATCGGATCGGTTATCACCGTCGTTCCACTGTCGACCGGCCCGGCGCCACTGTTCAGCACGGTGATGGTGTAAGTCATCAGCGCGCCTGGGATGGCCTTGGGGTTGCTGCCCACATTGAAAGGGTCGGAATAGACAACTACCGACTTGACGATGGTGAGGCTAGGCTGGGGCGCCCAGACGGTGTTGCTGTCCAGCGTGACCGTGCCATTGCGCGCCAAGACTCTGCCGGACACGCTGGCACCGGTGTTCAAGGTGATGCTGGTGAGCGCGATGAGGGTGCCTTTGAAGGCCGTGCTGGTGCCAAGCGTCGCGGAGCTGCCGACCTGCCAAAAAACATTGCTTTGTTGAGCGCCATTGGCAAGGACCACGGACGCCCCGGAGATGGTTGTCAGCGTGCTGCCAATTTTGAAGACCCAGACCGCGTTGGCGTTACCACCCGCATCCAGCGTCAGTACGCCGCCGCCCGATATCGCCAAGGTCGACGAATAGCAATAGACGCCTGGAGCCAGGACCGATCCCGCCAGATCGGTCGCGCCCAAAGGGCCGACATCGCAGCCCTGCCCCGCCAAATCGTTGTAGGCGGCGGTGGCGGCAGTCTGCGCGTTGGCGGCGCTGACATCGGCGGCATGTACCGTTCCGCTAACCGTGATCGCCGCCCCGGTGATGGTGCCGGGTGAAACACCCAGATCACCATAGAGGGTGGTGGCGCCGGTATTGGTCACCGTGGCGCCGCCCAGCACCGCAAAGCTGCTGGCCACACCCATGGCGGGCGCCGTCGCGGCCAACGCCGCGTCGGTTTGCGCCAATGAAAGAAGCGCCACGAGAAGGTAGAGATACTTCATGATCATGGCTCACGAATGTTGGGACGAAGGTTTTCGCTGCGCCGATTCAAACCGAAAGTGTCTTGGTCGACCTTCATGCGCAGCGCCAGGAACAGACCGCGGGCGCTGTAGCTGCCGCCGTTGAAATCGCGGTCATCCAGACCGCGCAGGTTGTAGCCCAGCGCCAACCAGACATTGGTCATCACCTGGTAGCCCAGCGATGCGCCCATGCCGTAGTCGCGCACACCGGCAGTCACCGAGCGCAGCATCGAGGCGAAGACGCCGACGTCCCAGTCCCTGGACACATCGCGGCGAAATTCGACACCGATCAGATCGGTATAGCCCTTGTAATCGACACCGTCGATGGCATCGATCACGTATTTCGCGCCATATTGCAAGGAAATCTGGGTCCGCGGATTGGGCCGGTAATTGGCGTTCAGGTTGTTCACCAGCTTGGCTCCCTTGATCGTCGAAGCCAGCGCCTGGCTGGATTGGCTGATGTAATCGGCGCGGTCAAACCATACCCACCGGCTCTCAACGGGGCGGTACGCATACGACCAGCGCAGATCGCCGTCGCGTGTGCTGCCGGTCGCACCGGTGGCACTGCGCAGGGTCAAACCGGCCGCCATGGAGCGCCCCTCGGCAAGCTGGCGCTGGATGCCGATTTGCAGATTCTTTTGCTGGTCCAGGCTGGCATTGCGGATCTCTATGCGACCATTGGCGCTCCACAGTGCCTCTTGATAGGCGACACCGACTGTCGCTGTCGTGTAGTCGCCGCTGGGCGAACCAAACGGCAAATAGGTGGCAAGATTGGACGGCGCAGGGGTGGCGAGAGGGGTGGGCGCAGCGCTGTCGCGCAAGGTCTGACTGCGATCCAGGCTGAAGTCGGTTTGCCATTGCTCGTTGATTCTCCAGCGTTGCACCAGGCCGAAATTTCCATACAAGCGCCCGGCATCGTTATGGCTGCTGTTGCCGACCGAGGCCGCCACCTCGCCACCGGTCCAGGCCTGGGTACGCAGGCCGACGCGGGTGGCATTGGCGGCCATCTGTACGCCGCGCGCGAATTCCTGCTCGGCGAACCATCTGGTCTTTTCCGTCACCTTGTAGTCGGCCCCCAGAATCAGGCGGTCCGGCATGCTGGCGCCGACTGCCGCCTCGGCACCGATTTCGGCGGCAGCGTGGAGCGCCAGCTTTTTCTCCAGCAGGGTGTAGGCGACACCGCCTATCAGCTGCCGGCTCGGCGTGGCACCGGCCACACTGGTGTCTTGCGAACCGCGTGCGCCGTAATAGGCGCTGAGATCATCGCTCAGCTTTTGATCCATGCGGCCCTCCAGCACCGTGTTTTGCGCGCCGGTCGACAGGTTCTGCAGTTGGTAAGCCTGGCCCTGCAGTTGCTGGGTGTCGGACAGTTTCCAGCGGCCATCCGCTCCCATTCTGCGGGTGCCGGTTTCCGAAACAGCCTGCTGGCCCAAACCGAATTCCGTGGCCTGTTCGCGCACGTAAGCCTTGGCATCCCACTGCTCTTCATGGTGTTGCACCTCACCCAGCCAGGCACTGCCGCTGGCATTGAGGCCGGCCAGATTGCGCTGGGTGGCGGCAAGTTCAGCGCGCAAGCTGGTGTTGGCTCCCAGTTGGTAGCTGGCGTCCACGCCGCGCAGATTGCCGGTCGCGCCCACTGTGCCCTCGTGAATCAGGGTGGCGCCGATCTCCATCTCCTTGCTTGGCTTGAAGCTGGCACGGCCGCCGAAGGTGGCCGCCTTGTCGGCCGGATCGGCCGATTCATATTCGACAACGATGTAGATCGGGTCGAAGTTGCCATCCCGCACGTCAATCGGCTCGCGGAAAGTCAGCGTGCCCCGGTCGTAGTCGATGTCGTAATCCAGATAGCGCGTCAGGTAGCGTGTGGCGACGATGATTTGAGATTGGAAGCGGTCGCGCGTTTCGATCCGAACCTTGTCGGCATTGATCATCAGATTGCCGCGTGACAGCCGGTAGACGCCGGAAGTGCCGTTACCCGCCATCTCGTCTTTGGCGTAGGCCTGTGAAGTGACACTGGCGAAAGCGTTGTAGCCGAATCGTTCGCCCTTGTATTCGCTCTTCACGCCGTTCAGGGTACGGCTGTAGCGCGACAGTTCGGTGACGCTCAGGCCGGTGTCATAGTCGCCGAACAGCGCGTAGAACTGCTTGCGTTCGAGTTTCAGGTACAAGCGGCTGGCCGAGGCGGCGTCGAACCTGGCCTGGCTGGCATCGGCGTACAGCGTGTAGTACTGGGTCGGGTCAATCGCTTGCTTGAGCAGATTGTTGCCGGTCTGCCTGGTCGTGTCGTACGCCACGGTCAACAGGTAGTCGCCTCTGATGCTGCCCTTGGCGTAGAACGCCAGCTGGTTGCCATCGAACAGTTGGTTTTCGATATCGGCAGCCTGCAGCGCCTGGAGGTTGCCGGACAAGGTCTTGTGTCCTGCCGTGCCTTGCGCAAAACCGACCAGAATCCAGTCGCGCTGGCCGGCTTCCAGCCAGGCACGCACTTCCTGCTTGCGCAGGTCATTGAACTGAAAATTCAGGATCGCCTCGCCCGATTGGGTGGTCGGTTCCAGTTCGATCAGCGCCAACCCGTCGCTCTTGATCTCGAAGCGTGGCTTGTCGGTGACCGGCCCGGTCAGCGGTTGGCGCTCTATGCCTTCGCGACGATCATAGGAAAGATAGGGTTCGTTCAACTGGAACTCGCCACTGACGCCGCGCCGTACCGGCACACCGCTTTTGTCGAGGAAGCGTATGGCGATCATCGGGCGGGTTTTGCCGTCGGCAATCAGGCGTGATTGTTGCGGCACGAATTCGATGTGATCCGGCGTCGCCGCGTAATGGATGTTGCGCACCGTGCGGCTGACTTCCCTGCCCTGCGCATCGCTGATCACCAGTTCGACTCTGTTGCCGCCCTCTTTCACCGGTACGGCGTTCCAACTGCTCAGCGCGACGTTGCGCGCGGGGCTGAGTTGCGTGCCGTCGAACAGCAAGTGGCTGACCGCTTCGCCATTCACACGCAATGCCAGCTTGTGCCCGGGATCGTGCTTCACCGCCACCTTCATCACCGTCAGGTTGGGATGGAAACTCTCCTGCGGATGCAGCCATTCGTCGCCCGGCTTTGCGGTTGCCAGCCAGAGCTGGTCATAAGGCAAGCTTTCCATCAGACGCGTCGGATCATCCTGCACCAAGGTTTTGACTGAGCTGGCGGCAGCGGCTTCGGCTGACACCTCGGTAGAACTTGCGGCACTCGCGGCTTTCCTTTGCACATGAAAGTCGGCACGCCACAAACTGCCGCCACGCAGGTTGACGAATTGGGAATACGCGCGTCCGGCAAAACGGTTGTTGGGGTGGCAATCAAGTACCTCGTATTCATTCGGCAGGGAATCGAGATCGAGTTGCACCACGTGGGTTCCGGCGCGCAGGTTGTCGATGTGCCAGCGGCCCTCCTTGTCGGTCAGCACATAACTGCCGTCCTGCAAAACCACGCGGGCATTGGCCAGGCCTTTGGCCTGCAAGTCTGCCTTGTCGTCGCACCAACCGTCGATCACGCGACCGATCAGGATGGCTTTGTTGCGGAACAGGTCTTCACGCACCAGCACGCTGGCGCGCGCCGTATTGGAGCTAAAGCCGCCGCTTGCGGCGGCGCTGTTTTCCGCCAGGCCGGCCTGCGCTGCCGGAGTGACTTCCAACACATAGCGCAGCGTGGCAAGCGCGCCCGCGGCGATGTTGAGTGTGAAGTTCAAGGTGCCTGCATCGGGCGCAATCAGGGGGTCGGCGATGAGCGCGCCATTCAGGCGTGCCGAGCCGCTCCGGTAGCGAAAGCCGGGCGGCGGATGGTCGGCAATCAATCCGCTTGTGACTGCCTTGGTGGCACTGTTATTGGCGACGGTCACGGTATAGGGCACAAACTCGCCGATGCCGACGACGGCTTTGTCGGTGCTTTTACTCAGGGTCAATGAAGTGCCGCCGGAATCGACCGGAAGGTCTATCCTGAGTGAGGGACCCCAAAGAAAAAACACACCGCCGTAAGAACCGCCTGGGGTCTGGCCCGGCTCGCCCAGGATGACCGACGCCACCGGGGGCAGACCGATGATGGCAGGCAGCTGCGCGGCAGGGACCGAGGACGGAAAGCGATACCCCGGTGGCGGCGTGACAACGAGTTTGTAGTTACCTGTCGGTGCCAGCGGGAAGTGGTAGCCACCGGCCGCCACGACAGCGTCGCATACGGTAGGCGCGCCGGAGGTGATGGGTTGCGGCAGCACGGTGACGGCATCCTCGCAATAAATGGTGGCCAGTTGGCCGGTCAGCAGGTTGATCTTGCTGATCTTCGCGCCGTTAACCGGTGCACCGGTGGCCGAATCGAACACGATGCCGTAGGGATCAATCAGGCCGCTGCTGGAACTGGCGATCATTGCGCCGGAGCTGCAATCGGAGTGTTTGTAAGCAACGCTGATCGATTGGTTGTGCGACGAGATCGTGATTTTGCCGTCATTGGACGTCGGCGGCGTTCCGATAGCGGCAAAAATGGAGGGCACGGCGCCAACAAATACGCCGCTGGCAGGCCCCGTTTCGGTCAGTTGCAGCACTTCGCTGTCGCCGCCGCTGGTGGTCAAGGTGACGGAAACAGTGTCGGCAACGGCGGGATTGAGGTTGGCGTCGTAACTCACCACGCGGACAAACACCGGTTCATTGCGCGAGTAGGTGCCAAGGGGCTTGCCCGCCGCATCGCTCAGCGGAGCCAGCAACAAGCTGGCGGGCAGTGGCGTAGTGGCCGGCTGGCCCGGCAGGGTCAGCTGGCCCAACGCAATGAATGGCCCGGTCAGTGCACCCTGCGGCGCATAGCCGGTCGGTTGCACCGTCTCAGCCCTGGTGCCGACCGGCGCCAGGGCCGCGCTGCTGGCCGGAACGTATTGCAGCAGTTCGATTTTGAGGCCGACAGCGATACACGCAGCGGTGTTCACGGAGGCCGTGCTGGTAACGCTGAAATTGGCTGCACCGACACTGTAGTTGGCGGTCGCGGTGTTGCTGATCGTCGTGTTCGCCGGCGTGGCGGCCCAAGAGCTTGCGCCCAGGCCCAACACCGCTGCGAACGAAAACAATACACCAGACACCGCGCCGGTCGCAGCGCGGAACAGGTGCCGGGAGGTGAAGCCAGGCTTCACAATTCCCTTTAGTTGATGATGGCGTTGTAGGTGATCGTGGCCGATTCGCCAGACTTGAGTTCACCCGCCGTATAGCCACCGCCGGCCGGCAGCGCAGTGGCAAAGGTGACCGTCACAGCCTGTCCGGCAATGGTTGCACCGTCGGCATCGGCGGCATTGGTCATGACACCGGCGCTACCGCCCAAAGTCCGGGTACCCACGCTGGACACGATCTTGAAGCCGCTGCTGCCGGCGCCGGCAATACAGCTTGCCGCATCGGTCGGCACTCTCAAGCCAGGGTCGTGGGTAACGGTTGCCGCCAGCGTATCTGTAACCGTCGTCAATGTTGCCGAAGCCCCGGTCCCGGCTGCGTTGCTGACAACAATCGAGTACTGCACGATGGCGCCCGGGATGTTCTTCGGGCTGGTTATGCCGTTGAACGGATCGCACAGCACGGTGGCAGTTTTTGTCACGCTGATGACAGAGGAGACGATACGGTAAGCGTCCTGGGCGATGCCGATGGCATCCCGTGCGGTGTTGGCGGCCAGAGGGTCCGTCAGCGCGTTGCCGGCGTCGGCAAACACAATGTCAACGCCCGCTGTATTGGCGCCTACCGTTTCGACCACGGGCGTGCTAGTGCCGGCCGTTGTGGTGGTTGCTGTCAGGGTGACCACGGCTTGCTGCCCGTTGGTGGCTGCGGCCGGAATGGTCGCCAGAACAAATACCGACACCGAAGCACCCGGCGCCAGGCTGGAAATGGCGGTGGCGGTATCGGTTGCCGCGTCATAAGTGCCGTTGCCGTTGGCGTCGACAAATACCGCCGAGACAGTGACGTCAATGTTGTCCGCCACGCCAAACACTGTTGGCGTGCCGGTAGCGTTGGCAGCGACAAGGTTATAGCCCTGGGCCGTATTGCCATTGTTGGTGACGGTGAAAGTGGTCACCTGGTTGGTGGCGCCCGGGCTGACGCTGGTCACGGTGCCGTTGCTTTCCGCAACCGTGAGATTGACCTTGTTATCGACCACAAACGTGGTTGCGGTTCCCGCGCCTGAGCTATTGCCGGTCGGTGAGGAACCAATCGCCGTTTGCGCGACACCCCCCACCGAGTAGTTCATGGTGGCGGTGTTGCTGATGACGGTGCCAGACGGCGTGATCACCGCCCACACGTTTTGTGAGACCAACCCGAGCAGGGCGGCTCCGACCCATAGTGCGATGAGCTTGGGAGGCTTGCTCGTATAACTTCGTTTCATTTTGATGCTCCTGTAAAAATGCCGCTAAATAATGGCGTCCTGTGGTAGAAATTGACGACTGGGTTTTGCTGTTGACCGGTACCTCGCTCCAATGGCCTGGCCACGCCCGACAGGGGTGACCAAGGGCTTCGATGTCGATCCGTCATGGGTTCAGCTATCCGAAAACGCCCGGGATAGCTTGAAAACGAGTGATTCATTTGTCGGCTCCCTATTTGATGACCGTGCGGAAACCGACCTCGCCGGACTTGCCGGCCATCAGTTGCCCTTGGTAAGTCCAGCGGATGTGGCTGTATTCCCTGGGCAAGGCCATGCGTTCCTTGCCATCGACCCCTTTGACTTTCAGATGCTCCGGCGCCGCAAAACTTTTGCCGCCGTCCACCGAAAACAGAATTTCGCAATCCTTACCAAACGCGCTGCCGGCCTTGTATTCGGAATCGTTCGGAATCGGGTTGTTGATGACGATATTGCCAACCGCCTTGTCAATGATGTTCTGGAACGTGGTGGTGTAAATCACCTCGCTGGCCGGGATGGCTTTGCGAACCGGGGTGCGCTGGATCGTCTTTTTGCCATCCTTGTCGACAACTTCGATTTCAACCTGGGCAATGCTCCTCAAGCTGATGGCACTGTCAGCCGCCCGCGCGACCACGGAAAAACTGCCCCATGCCATCAGCAGACTGGCGGCCAGCAACACATTTGAAATACGCATGGCGATCTCCTTGCATTAATTAATCGTTGCGCGAAAGACAATGACAACAGTCGCTGGAGCGGCAACATTCCCCAGCGCAACTGAAACGGTTTGGGTGGCGGCAACAAACAGCGCCAGGTCGGCATCGGCGGCATCGGTTTGCACAACACCATCGACGACCATGCTGCCCGGAACGTAAGTGGTCGTGGGAGGCAGCGGATCGGTAAGCACCAGTTGGGTCGCGGTTCCTGCTCCGGAAAGCGTCGCCACGATCTGGTAAGTCATCTCCGCGCCGGGCATGACAACGCTGGTACCGCGCGGATCAAGCACCTTGAGCACGGTCTTAATCATGACGAAGCCCAGGCCGCTGGTGATGTGGCTGCCGGTCGCGCCGGCTTGCGCTCGCGAACTGCCCACCACGGCGAAACCGCCGCCTTGACCCAGTCCTGGCAGAGCGGTGCCGGGCAAGGCACCGGCCGCACCGACTGTCAGCGACGCGGCGCTCAGCAGTACCTCGCCATGCAGGTTGGGGGCCACGCCTGGGGTATTGCTGACCACGTAAACGGTGATGCTGGCATTGGGTGCGAGGACCGGGTCGTTGCTGCCCGGCACATAAGGCGGGTCGGCATTCGGACCACTGGCCTGAAAGCCTGGCAACGCGCCGCTCTCAAGGTAAATCGAGCCGATGCTGCCGTTCAGCGGCGTGTAGTTGCCGGCAGGCAGCGGCGCTGGGCCGTTGGTACGGGTCAGGCTAAACGCTTCGGGACCATTGCCGCCATTGGTCAACAAGAATGTCAGCACCGCATTGCTTCCCGGCGTATTGACCGCGACCGGCGTGGCGTCTTGCCAGGTCAGAACCGGTTGAATGATTTCGTCCACCCGGAACGACACGGTGTTGCTGGTGGCGGTGGCCGGCGGGCCGGGGCCTATCATGTATTTGACGGTCGCCAGATTGGAGATGACGGTTCCGGCCGCTGTGCCGACCGCCCAACTGGGCTGGGGCGCAAGCATCAGTAAACCAAGGCACCAACCGAGCCGGCGCCGCCAGACCGCAAGGCCGCAGTACATGGAACTCAAGCGGGTATTGATGAGCAACTCCTTTTTGCGTCAAAAATAGTCGAGCAAAAAGATAGGCCTACAGCGCGGATTTTTCTGTGCGCTGGCACACGCAACCGGATTACCACCTGCTGCCGGCCGACGTCGACCGTGCAACTTCAAGTGCCCGATCCAGCGTTTGCAGCAACTCGTCGACCTTGATCGGCTTGGTGAGATAGCGAAGAAACCCAGCTGCCAGTCCCGCTTCGATATCAGCCGGCATGGCATTGGCGCTGATGGCCAACACCGGGATCTGCCGGGTGGCCGGATCTTCCCGCAATATCCGTAGCGCCTGGAGTCCACTGATGTCCGGTAGACCGATGTCCAGCAGGATCACATCGGGGCGCTCGCTGCGCGCCATGGCAATACCGCGCGAACCGTTCAACGCACTCAGTAATTGCATATCGGAACGAAGCGCAACAATTTGCTCGACCAGGGTGATATTGGCCTGGTTGTCTTCCACATACAGCAATATGTGTTGCCGCTCACCTGGCTGCTGCGGCGTTGGTCGCGGCATCAACCGGTCGTCTGCGTTGGCGACAACTTGAGGAGTGGTGGCCAGATCGAGCTCGATCCAGAACACACTGCCGCCGCCGACGCTGCTTTGCACGCCGATGCTGCCCTGCATCAATTCAACCAGCCGCTTGCTGACCACCAGGCCGATGCCGGTGCCTTCCACCCCGCTGGTTTCCTGTCCGAGCCGATTGAAGGGCTGGAACAGTTGCGCCAGTTCTTCCTCCGACATTCCCTCTCCGCTGTCCTGGACGCTGATTCGCACTCGCCCTGGCGTGCCGGTGTCAAACCCGACCACCACCGTTCCATCGACGCGGTTGTATTTGATGGCGTTGGACAGCAGATTGAGAATGACTTGCTTCAACCGGGTCCGGTCGGCATGAACCATGCAGGGACGGTCGAACCGCGGAAAGCTGAGGTGGATGCCTCTTTGTTGGGCCAGCGGTTCCATCATGGCTTCACAATCGCCAAGCACCTCGGCCAGCGACAAGGCCTCCAGCGACAACGACAGCTTGCCCGATTCGACCGTTGCGAGGTCCAGGATTTCGTTGATCAGCGTCAGCAAATGCCATCCGGCCTGCAGAATGTGGTCGATTCTGTCCTTCTGGAGCGGTGTCGGCGGCAATGAACCGGAGTCCATCAATTGGGCAAAACCCAGGATGGCATTGAGCGGCGAGCGCAACTCATGGCTCATGCTGGAGAGAAATTCTGATTTTGCCCGATTCGCTTTATCGGCCATCAACTTGGCGCTCTCAAGCTTGACGTTGGTTTCACGCAGCGCCTGGTCCATGAATTTGCTCTCCGAGATGTCACTCAGGATGACCCGCTGCAAGGCCACACCCCGGGCATTTTGCGTGACATTGGCCGCCAGATGAGCCCAGAACGGTGTGCCGTTACCTTTGGTCATGCGCAACTCGCACGACTGCACGCTGCCCATTTCAAGCAGCCGTTTGCGGTACAGGTGGTAGATGTCCTGGTCGGCTTCGAAGACGAAGCGGCTAAACGGCCGCTTGATCAGCGCGCCGCGGCTTACCCCCAACTGAGTGGCCGCGGTGAGATTGGCCTCCAGCATCAGTCCCTGCGGGTCGAGGGTGCAATAGCCGACCGGCGCCAGGTCGTAGAGGTCGAAATAGCGCGCCCGCTCGGTGTCATGCTGCACCTGGGCGCGGCGCAGTTCCTGGTTTTGCAATTCCAGTTCAATCTGATGGGCTTGCAGTTCGTGCAGCAACAGCGGCAAGACTCGCGGATCAACCCCAGAGGGACTCAAATCGCTGCGCAACGCTTGATCGCTGCTCATGGAATAGCCACCTCCAGCAAAACAGTGTGACAGGCCGAGACTGTCAACCAGCTTGGCTGCGTGTCCCTTGCGTTTGATCAACAAACATACCCTTGACCCCAGTTTGGCGTATCGGTGCAAGAAGGGTCCGGATTCCTTGGTCTTCGGCAAGTCGATTGGCGTCGACAGCGCACTGTACCGACATCCGACAATCGGTTGGGGACAGAGCTTGTTCGCTTCGCGTAACTGCGGTCTTTCCCACAAGTCAAGAAAAAGGGTGCCGGGTTTCCCCGGCACCCCTTCCACGGGCAGCAGTGCGCTTATTTCGCGGCAGCGGCGGCGGCCTTCTTATGCTTCACGCCAGTGTGCTTCCTGGCCTTTTTCGCCTTCGGCGTTGCGCTTGCATCGGCCGGCGCAGTCACCGTGGCAGAGGTCGGCTTGCCGGCAGTCTTGGGGGCCGCCGGGGCTTGGGCGAAGGAGGCGACGGCAACGCCAGACAGCAACGCGGCCGCAATCAACGACTTGATATTAAACATGATTGAAACTCACTCATAAAACAATGATCGCAGTAGCTCCGACCATCTCGAGCGAGCCCAAATATTCTTCAGGCTTGGACCTACAACGCCGCCCTTGTGCCAACGTTGACCAACTATACTTTTCTTTACCGCAAGGTTGGCACTGCTGGACTCAGTGTCTGGCGTCCAGCGCTCGCGGGCCGGGCTGCAAACGGGCCGGCAACAAAGCCTGCAACTGCTGCACCTGAAGCTCCAGCAGCTCGATGCGCTTGAGGTTGCCGAGCAGGATCGCCACCGTGAACAGGTCCAGGTCGAAATCGACGCGCAGTTTTCCGGCCTCCCGCAGCGGCGCCACCCATTCAGCGCTGAAGACGCGTTCCTGGCTTGCTGCTGACAGCGGCACCAGCGCGCAGTAATCCACCAATTCGTCCAGTTCGGCCACGCTCATGGCGCAGCAACTCGACAGTTCGGTCAAGGTCACGGTCTGGCCGTTGTCCAGCCAAAGGCATTCAAGTGGGTCTTGGGTCATGGGTTTTCTCCGTGGATGCGTTCGCGCGCGGGTTGAAGTTTGAAACGCGGGCCAACTCCTGATAGAGCTCGCGCTCACGCTCGGTCAGCGTGTGCTGCACGTCGATATGGACGATCGCGTAGAGGTCGCCGTGCTCCGACAGGCCACGCCCGCGCAAGCGCAACTTGCGCCCCGAACGCATACCCGCCGGCACCGTCAGCAGCACCGGCCCGTCGAGCGAGGGAACTTGTACTTCGGCGCCCAGCGCCGCTTCCCAGGGGCTCAAGGCCAGGTCGAAGTAGAGGTCATGCTGGTCCGGGCGGAACAGCGGGTGCGGCGCCAGCTTGATGTGCAGGTAGATGTCGCCGTCGGCGCCACCATTGCGGCCTTTGCCGCCCTTGCCGCGCAGCCTCAGTTTCTGGCCCTCGCGCACACCGGGCGGAATCGTCACCTCCAGCGTGCGCTCGCCCGCGGTGTCGGCCAGTTTCAGATTGAGTGTGGCACCGCGTCTGGCATCTTCCAGGCTGATTTGCACCGTGTTTTCATAATCCTGCCCCTTGAAGGGCCGCTGACCGTGTGACGCTCCGTGCTGGCCCCGGCCCATGGCGGCCAGCAGATCGGCCAGGTCGAGATCCTCGAACGATTGCCCGAAGGCCTCGTGTTCCTGACGCCAGGCCGGCGGCGGCACGAATTCCTCGCCAACGGGCCGCTGCCCCAATTGGTCGTAAGCGGCGCGCTTGTCGGTGTCCTTGAGGGTGGCGTAGGCCTCTGCCGCCTCCTTGAAGCGGGCTTCGGCATCGGGCGCCTTGGAAACGTCCGGGTGATAGGTCCGCGCCAGTTTCCGATAGGCCTTCTTGATCTGCTCCAGATCTGCATCTTTTGCCACGCCCAGCACGGCGTAGTAGTCCTTGTACTTCATGGTGTTTTGCTTTTAGGCCATACAAATTACGAAAGCAGATTTGAGTGTCTGGCGCGTCGTCAATCCGGTCTGTGCGTCAACGCACAGATCAAAGCGTCTGCTGCCGCCAAACTTGATTCCATCAATAGACAGTGAAACAGCCCATGATTGCCGTCCAGATCGAAAGTGCCATCGGCACCATCACGCTGAATCACGAAGCAAAGCGCAATGCGCTGTCAGAGCGCCTGGTCAACGAAGTGGTGGCCGCGCTCACTGAATTCTCACGCCAGAAGGTACGCTGCGCCGTGTTGCGGGCAGCACCTGGTGCCAAGGTCTGGTCATCGGGGCACGATGTATCTGAACTGCCTGAGGCTGGGCAGGACCCGCTGGGCTGGCGCGATCCGCTGCGCCAATTGATACGCGAACTGGAAAACCTTGCCGCACCCGTTATCGCCATGATCGAGGGCAGTGTCTGGGGTGGCGCCTGTGAGGCGGTCTTTGCCTGCGACCTCATCATTGCCAGCCCGGACGCGACTTTTGCGGCGACGCCCGCGAGACATGGTGTCCCCTACAACGTATAGTGTCTGCTCACGTTTCTGAACGCGGCGCATATTCACATTGCCAAGGAAATGCTTTTTGGCGCCGCACCGATTCCTGTGGCCCGTCTTGAAAGAATGGGCATTGTCAACCACATCAGAGCGGCCAATGAGATCGAGGAATTCACCTACGCGACGGCACGCAGCATCGCGCAGAACGCGCCGCTGTCAATTGCGGTGATGAAGGAGCAAATGCGAATCCTTGCTGGCGCTCACACCATGTCGCCACAGGACTTCGAGCGCATTCAGGGCTTGCGTCGCATTGTGTACAACAGTGTTGACTATTCGGAAGGCGTACACGCCTTCAAGGAAAAGCGCAAGCCGAGTTTCCAGGGCCGGTAATCCTCGTCAAAAACCATGCTTTGACTTCGCAGCAATCGCCAGGTGCGTTGACGACCTTGATTCGGGTACGGGCGACCAAAGAGGGCGATCAACTGCATTCGAGTCGATGATCACCATGTATCGTCCAGGCCAGGGAATGACCTGCCGGTCATGCTTCAAAACCCAAAATGCTTCACCGTTTGCCCTTGCGGCTTCGTAATCCGCGTCCAGGAGACCATGACGGTCAAGAAAGCTGTTCAGGGCGGCCGGAATGCGAATGCAGCCTTCGGAAGCGACCAACCCGAGTTTGGGCTCCAGCACCTTGGGATCCGTCGCATGCATCCCCAAGCGCATCTTGCTCATGCCGCCAACTCCCCAGCCGCGTTCGGCAAACTGCCATCCGAAATCGAACACCCGCAAGCCGCGCAGTCCATAGCCACGAATGTGGTTCTTGTTGTAAGTCCCCTCAGAGCGGTAGTCTGGGTTGTCCAGACTGTGTGCGAACACGCCGAGCGGCGTCAGGAAGTGCTCGAAACTGCCAATCCTCCCGGTGGACACCGCCGTAGCGCCAACCCAATGCCAATCGCCAGACGGCGTCAACAGAACAACAAATGCCGCCTGGATCTTGGGGCTGCGGTCTACGACGACAAACGCTTGCGCAGTCAGGTCTGCCAGCTTCGCTTGAGTCAGAGTTTGCTGAAGCAAACCGACGTATCGCTGCTGATCTGCCACCGGCACATCAAGCCGATGGTCGACTTCAAGCGCGAATTGGTCATTCCAGCTATTCAGGGGCTCGTCGACCGGCTTGGCAGCGTCAGCCTGAACCATGCGATACAGCATCATGCCCCATAGCAGCATGCCAATCGAAGCCTTGCGGCGAAACACCCAATACGGCATGAAGGGGATTCAGGTGATCGGCAACGAAAATGGCAAACGTTTGAATCGTACTGCTAGACCGGTTTCTTATGACTGCCATCGCATAGAGGAGCAGTCCCCGTGGCCTTGCAGGCGCAAAAATACACTTCCTTGTTGACGTCCGGTGAGTACTTGACCGGCGTGAATAACCCACCCTTGTGTGATCCATCGCAGAGCGGCTGAGTCTTGCTCTGGCCGCAGGCGCACCAGAAGTAGTCTTTGCCACGCTCGACTTTGAAAGGCATGGGGGTGTTGGAAGCTCGAACTGGCTTTGTCATGGCAATGTCCTTTTGGTTGCATGGCAGGAACCGGGTTTAGTCCCCCCCGCCGGGCCGGAACTGCCGGTCCCCGTCGCGCCGTCATTGACGGGACGGCTTGGCGCGGCAGATTGACAGGCCGAGGGCGGGGCAATGGCCCTGGCCAACAGAGCGGCGAACAGTGCTGGCGTGAGCAAACGCCATGGACGGCTCCAGGCCAGCAAACCACCGACCAGGAATGCGCCTGTTACCAGTCCCACGGGATGGCGTTGCGCGGTCGGTAAAACAGCAGCGCTTGCGACGTCGCTGACGACGCTGGTGACCAGGCGATACGGATGTCTGGCCCACCAGCCCGTTGCCAGTTCCAGTAGCAGGCCGAAGCCGGGAATTGATTTGAACCCATCCCGCCAGTCGGCCAGCGGTCGCCCCAACAGGTCTTTTGCGGCTCCGGCCGGCCGAGCAGGCTGTGCCAGCAGTGCCAATTGCAGGCGTTCGCGCGATCGCGCCAGCCGCTCGCAAGCCTGTGACGCCGCCTGCGCCGGCAGCTCGCCTGTCATGGCGCGCCCACTTTGCGCAGCATGGCGATATCGGCGCGCAACTGTTGCAGCAGTTTGTCGAATGCCGCGCCACCGCCCTGCCCCCGCACTTGAATCCAGCACCCCAGGGCCAGGGCGCAGGGCAACAGGGGCGCGGCCATCAAGGCCCACGACCAGCGAATATTTTCCGCCGGTGTCACCAGCCACAGCATCCAGGCCACGCCAGCCAGAACGCCCGCCACACCCAGGCAGCACAGCATCAGCGCGTTCAGCCATAGCCGGCGCTGCCACAGCGCGGCGGCAGCCTGCAGCTCGGTCGACGCCAGTTCCGCATAAGCGTCGGCGTGATCGGCCAGCAACTGCGGTTGCGTCAGGGACAGTCGAAGCAGTGTGTACAACATGGGCAAGCCCTTTCCGGCAGCGCGAAGACCTGGAACCCGTTCTTGAACCTCAGTGCCGGTGTTCCCGTGAATGGCTCACCAGGTTGACCAGGGCCATCAATGCCGCACCGGTGGCGGCTGCGATCAGCATGGCCTTGATCGGGTCGTCCCGGATGTAATCGACCGTGCGGTCGGAGGCTTGGTGCGCCTGCTTGCGCAACTGTCGTGAAGTGTCGCGCACGCTGTCGAGCGCGTCCTGGGCGACGCGCTGGGTCGATTTGATGGCCTGATCGGCCGATTGCACGGCCTGATCGGCCAGACTGCCGACGTGCTCTAAGGACTTGTTGTCAAACATGGGAGTTCCTTGAAGTTGAAGTCGAGCAGTTGTCATCAGACCGGGTGCTTGCCGGCATGCTTGACCGCTTCGCGCGCGTCCTTGACCACTTCCTTGGCATTGCCCAGCATCTGCTCGGCTTTGCCGGACACCTGCTTTTGCAGCCCCTTGGCCTGCTGCACCGGGTTGCCCACCAATTTGCCGGCTTCTTCCTGGATTTTTCCGGCAAGGTTCTTGACTGCGCCCTGGGCTTGGTTCTTGTTGATCATGATTTTTCCTTTGATTGAATGGATTGCGAGGCATGTCAACCTCTTACGGGTTGACCAGGAAATGGTATGGAATTCGGAAGAAATGATCTGTGCGCTGGCATACACAAGAACATTTTTTGTCAGTGTCTGTTGACGCTTTCAAGCAACAGCGGCCGGTCGGTCCTGGACGCCAGCAACGGCCGCATCGCGTTCAGCGTTGCCAGCAAGGCCGAGCCGTTGCTCAGCAGCGTGCAGGCCACCGGCGAGATCCAGCCACTGGGCAGCGCCAGTGCCAGCGCCAGGGTGTTGGCACCGGCGATCAAGGTGTAGTTCTGGCGCACCAGCGCCAACGCATCGCGGCTGATATCTATCGCCGGCAACAGCAGGTGCAAGCCCTCTTCCATCAGCACCACGTCGGCGGCGGCGCGCGCGATATCGGCACCATCGACCAGCGAGATGCCGACATCGGCTTGCGCCAGGGCCGGCGAATCGTTGACGCCATCACCGACCATGGCAAACGGACCGTTGGCGGCGCGCAAGCTGCGCACGATCTCCGCCTTGTCGCCCGGCAGCACCTCGGAATAGACCTTGTCGATTCCGACCGCCTGGGCGATGCGCCGGGCCACGCACTCGCGGTCGCCCGACAGCATCACGATCTCGCGCACACCGCGCCGGCGCAGGCCGGCGATCACGGCATGCGCCTCCGGCCGTGGCTCATCGCTACAGGCAATCACGCCGACCAGCTTGTCGTCCAGCGCGACCAGCAATCCGATGTGGCCCAGGCGTTCGATGCCGACCAAATAAGTTCCGGCCTTGCCGGTGGCGATGCGCAAGCCGCGCAGGTAACGCTGGCTGCCGATGTGAATGCGGTGGCCCGCGAGTTCCGCCGCGACTCCCAGTCCGATGACGAACTGCACGTTCTGACAGACCGGCAACTCCAGGCCGCGCACCGTGCGGGCGTGCGCCACCAGCGCGCGCGCCACCGGATGACGCAGTTCGGTCTCGGCGGCGGCGGCCAGTTGCAGTACGCGGTCGGCCGTCAAGCCGGCACAAAATGAGCGCACGTCGAGCACCGCCAGGTGACCGCAGGTCAGCGTACCGGTCTTGTCGAAGGCAATCCCTTGCAGCGTGGCCAGTTGCTCGACATGGCGTCCGCTCTTGATCAGGATGCCCTGGCGCGCGGCCCGTGTCATGGAGGCCAGGATGCTGGTGGGTGCCGCAACCCGGATGCCGGTACCGTAGTCCACGATCGCCAGCGACATGAAGCGGTCCAGGTTGGCGGTCGCCGCCAGCAAGGCGACGTTGGCCCCCAACAGCGGCGCCACCAGGCGGTCGGCAAACTGCTCGGCGTAGTTCTGGATGCGGGTCTCGCCGACCGGCGCCGCTGCTATCTGCTGCACGATTTTGGCCACCAGCGTGTCGGCGCCGGCCTCGGTGATGGTTACCGTGATGGAGCCCTCGACCACCGAAGAGCCGGCAAACACCATGTCGCCGACGCGCCGCGTCGCCGGCGCCGATTCACCGGTAATGTGGCGTTGATCGACAGCGGCAATGCCGCTGCTGACCCGGCCGTCGGCGGGCACCAGGTCGCCAGCCAGCATCAGTGCCCTCTGCTCGGCTCTGAGCGTCTGTGCCGGCACCAGGGTGAAGCTGCCATCGAACTCCAGGCGGCGCGCTTGCAGCGTCTGAAAGTCCAGTAACTGGCGGATGTGGCCGCGCGACTGCCGCGCCGTCAGTTCCCGTACCACATCGCCCAGATGCACCATCAAGGCCATCAGCGCGGCGGTGCGGGGTTGCCGGCGCAAGACGGCCACAACCAAGGCCAGCCCGTCCAGAAAATCGACATTCAATCGGTGCTCGTGCACCAGGGTGTGCAAAGCGCGGCGCCAGATCGGCAACCCGGTCAACAGGATCGCAACCAGCGCCAGGCCAAAACCGGCCGTCGGTCCCAACACCAGCGCGGCGCCGGCCCAGGCCAGCGAGTGCAGGGGCTGTTGGCTGCTGGTAGCGGGCAAAGTGACCAGGGCGCCGCCTGGGGTGCCTGCCACCGTCAAGCTGTGGCCCGGCGCCAGCAGCAGCGCGAACAGCGCCTCTATCGAGCCTTGATGCTCCACCGTGACCGACTCACAGGCCAGATTGAAGCGAAAACTCTCCACCATAGGACTGCTTCTTAGCCTGCGCTCCACACTCTCGCGCAACAAGCGGTCGACCCGCAGACGGGAGACGCGCAGGCGGCAACGGCCCGGCACCTCATGCAGCACCATGAAGCGCGGAGCGAGCGCGGCCGGCTCAGCGCGAATCTGCAAATCATGCACGGGGTTTGCGACCGCTGACGATGCGAACCACGGGGGCGTCGATGCGATGACGATGCAGACTAAGGAAGGCGTTGAAGGCGAAGGTGCTGACGGTCAGCCACATGGGCGTTCCCCGGTTGCGCGCCTTATGCAGGGAGGTCGCGGCGGCAACACCCAGCGGCAGCAGCACCTTGAGGTCAAGCAGCCCCTCACTGGCCTTGCGCAAGCCAGAATCCAACTGCTCGGCAGTGGAGACGATCGCCTCGGCCAGACGCGAGTGACGTTGCAGATAGCGCGCCCCCGCTGTAACCGCCTCATCGATTTCCTCCAGCAGCGCGTCCTCGCCCTCCAGGCGCAGCCAGGAACTGAGCTCAGTGTCCTGCTGCAGCCGGAAATGGAAGATCGTGTCGGACGGCCGGTAGTCCACCACAATGCTTGACGAGAGCGGATTGACGCGCACCGAATCAACGCCATGCAAAGTGCCAATCACGCCCTGCACGGCGGCAAAAAACTCCGCCTCGCCCGGCACGCCCAGCACCTTGATGCGCAGTCGGCCCGGAACGTGGTGGACGATACGGGCCGACCTGGCAGCCCGGGGGACGTGTTTGTCCACGTCAATGCACGGGCACGCCGGTTGCGGCCTGCACCTGGCCCGAGGCGCGGCTTACCTTCGCCACGGGCGCTTGTTGCGCCTGTTCGTGCTTCACCTCGGCCACCAGGTCATGCACCTGCTCGTTCGCCTCGGCCATCACGGCACGGGCTTTTTGACTCATGGAAAAGCCGGCGCGCACGGCACTTTTGACCACCGGGCGTACATAACCACCCAATTCAGGGAACAGTTTGCCCAGCAGAATCGCGCCGGCGCCTATGATCAGACCGGGAATCAGCTCGACCTCGATCAACGCCGCACCGACGACGATGGCCGCCGCGGTGGCCACGCCGCCCGCCTCGCCCGCCAACAGATCTTTGCCGCGTGCAATCAGGCTGGCGCTGCGTTTGGCTTCTCCAGTTCCGCACGCCGGGTCCAGCAACAAGGGATCAGCTTGCTCGGTATAGGCACAGTCGGTGGCACTGCCAAGGTCCGCAACATGCGCCTTGGCAGCGTGGCGACTTGCGTCACCGTTCGACTTGCGAGGTTTTGCAGCCTGTTGATGCAGAGGCTGCGGCGCATTCTTTTTCTTTACGGTGACCACTGATTTCTCCTGGATAAATGGAACAGACTCGACACAAAAGAGCCAAAAAATACTGGCTCCTTGTCCAATCATCTACACCTGTCAGGAAATCGTCTGTGCGCTGGCAGACATAGCGGCTATGGATCTTTCCTGCCAAACCCGGTTCAGCGTTTCGGGTGGATCAGACTGGTGGGGCACTCAGCTCCGCGGCTGTCCCCCGACCTGCGGTCTCCTCCTTTATGCCGCTGCGCTGAGCGCCCCGCCAGCCTGATCTTTCAAGCAGGGTTGGTATGCGAGCAACGCGAACCACCGACGCTCGCCGCCGAGGGCGCTGGGGTGGGTGGCGCAGCGAAATAAAGGAGGAGCCCGCAGGGCGGGGGACATTCGCGGAGCCATCCACCGCAGCGCCCTCGACCTACACACGCCGGTCCCTCAATGGCGCACGATGTCGGTGTCGATTTGGGAAGTGACCGGAGCGCTCAGGAGTCGGCTCCCAGCCTCTTGCCTGGCCCGCTCATAGACGTCATAGGAAGGGAAAACCTGTCGCGCCGAACGGGTCTCCGGCAGCACGTAAACGATGCCGTCGCTGGCCCTGAAAGCCGGACTCACCACGCGGTGGAAAAATTCCGCCGGCACGTTGATGCAGCCATAGGAAATTCGATTGTCCAGCGGCGTTGGCGTCGCCAGGCGCTCGGCGCGGCGCTCCTTGGGGTTGCTGGTGATCACCGGATGCAGCGAAATGGCGGTCTCGTAATCGACCCAGAGAATTTCTCCGCCATGCAGATTACGGTCCAACGCGGCGACAAAGCGGCCGGCCGGCGTGGTGCGTTCCTCCGGCCGAATGCTGGCCAGCTTGCGCTGGCCGATGCCGGGAACCGCGTCGTCCCCCACCGCCAGACCGACCAGCGCGGCCGCCGCGCCACGCAATTGACCATTCGCATGGAAGACAAATACCCGGGCCTGGGTTTTGTCGAGAACAACAAACGGCAGGCCGCCGCTGTCGCCTGAATCGACCACCCAGTCGGCTATTTTCCGGGCCTCCCGGGACGGCGTCTCATGCTCAAAATCAGCCCGTTTCGGACCCTCCGGCGATGTCGCTTTCAACCCGGCGCTGACAGCGGCGGCGGCTCCTGGCACGCTTGCGTTGTCGATCGCCAGCGCTGCTTCTGCGCCCCAACCGGCGACCAGCAGGCCAAGGCAAATTGTCCTGGCTGCGGCCGACATGATTGAACGCATCTCTGCCCCCATCGGCATGGCGACCGGCAGGGCTCAGTTACGGTCTTGCTTGCGTGGACGATGCGGCGCCACGTAGATCGCCGGTGGCGTCTTGACCGGCTCGACCATGGGCACTGGCGCCTCGGGCGTTGTCGCCGGCACCACCACGGGTGTTTCGTCCGGCGCCACGGCGTTCACAAGCGCCGATTCCGAGGGTGGTGACGCCAGCGTCAACAATTCGGGCGGCGTTTCAACCAGCACCACGACCGGTACCCATGGCTTGACCAGGGCCGGCGTGATATCCGGCTCCGACTGGTCCAGCGGCTTCTTCACTACCAGCGCGCCGTTGACATAGCTGATGGTGTAGTTCGACGGAACGAAAGTGCCACCGCTGGCGCCGCTGGGTGTAATTACGTAGGTGCTCGATGGAATGGCACCCCCGGTGGCACCGGGACTGCTCGCCGTGATGCTGCCGACGGTCTCGCCGTTGACCAGGCCGATGACCGTGAAGACCGTCAGCGGCGCTGTCTCACCGTAGGTTTTCGAGACGTCCGTGGCCGTGACCGTCAGGGCCGCCGGCGTCACCGTCAGGACGCCGTTGACATAGCCAATGGTGTAGTTCGCTGGCACGAAAGTGCCCCCGGTCAGGTTGCTGGGCGTGATCGGGTACGGGCTGCCCGTTACCGGCGCGGTGGCTATGGTGCCGGGGCTGGTTTCGGTGACGCTGCCCACGGTATCGCCATTGACCAGTCCGGCGGTTGTGAAGGCCGACAGGGTCGGTACCTGGCCGTAAGACTTCGAGACGTCCGACGCCGTTACCGTCAAGGGCGCCGGCACCACCGTCAAGACACCATTGACGTAGCTCAGGGTGTAGTTCGCTGGCACAAAAGTGCCGCCGGTCGCGCCGCTGGGCGTGATCGTATACGGACTACCCGCCACCGGGGCGGTCGCCACCGTGCCGGGGCTGGTCTCGGTGACGCTACCGATGGTCTCGCCGTTGACCAAACCGGCGGCGGTGAAGGCCGACAGGGTCGGTGTCTGGCCGTAGGACTTGGAGACATTGGAGGCCGTCACCGTCAGCGGCACCGGCGCCACCGTCAAAACGCCATTGACGTAGCCTATGGTGTAGTTGGTGGCCACGAAGCTACCGCCGGTCGCGCCGCTGGGCGTGATGACATACGGGCTGCCGGCCACGGCGGCGGTCGCTGCCGCGCCGGGGCTGGTTTCGGTGACGCTGCCGACGGTCTCGCCGTTGAGCAAACCGGCCGTCGTGAAGCCCGACAGGGTCGGCGTCTGGCCGTAAGTCTTGGCGACGTTGGAGGCCGTCACCGTCAGGGCCACCGGCGCCACCGTCAAGACACCGTTGACGTAGCCTATGGTGTAGTTGGTTGGCACGAAGGTACCCCCGGTCGCGCCGCTGGGCGTGATCGCATAGGGGCTACCGGCCACGGCGGCGGTCGCTGCCGCGCCAGGGCTGGTTTCCGTGACACTGCCGACGGTCTCGCCGTTGACCAGACCGGCGGCCGTGAAGGCCGACAGGGTGGGCGTCTGGCCGTAAGACTTGGCGACGTTGGAGGCCGTCACCGTCAGGGCCACCGGCGCCACCGTCAAGGCACCATTGGCGTAGCCTATGGTGTAGTTGGTGGCCACGAAACTACCCCCGGTCGCACCGCTGGGTGTGATCACATACGGGCTCCCCGCCACGGCCGCCGTGGCGGCTGCGCCGGGGCTGGTCTCGCTGACGCTGCCGATGGTCTCGCCATTGACCAGACCGGCGGTCGTGAAAGCCGACAGGGTCGGCGTCTGGCCGTAAGACTTGGCGACGTTGGAAGCCGTCACCGTCAGAGCCGCTGGCGCCACCGTCAGGGCACCATTGGCGTAGCCTATGGTGTAGTTGGTGGCCAAGAAGCTACCGCCGGTGGCGCCGCTGGGTGTGATCACATACGGGCTACCGGCCACGGCGGCGGTCGCTGCCGCGCCGGGGCTGGTTTCACTGACGCTGCCTATGGTCTCGCCATTGACCAAACCGGCGGTCGTGAAAGCCGACAGGGTGGGCGTCTGGCCGTAAGTCTTGGCGACGTTGGAAGCCGTCACCGTCAGGGGCGCCGGGTTGATGGTCAGGGTGCCGTTCACCAGCGTCGGGAAGTCGTAGTTGGTTGCCGTCAAGGTACCGGCTCCGGCCGTGATGGCGGCCGTGCCGACTGCGGTGACGGCCGTGGCCGTGGTCGCCGCGGTGCCTGCTCCGGCGTAGCCGGCCGCGGTGGCTGCGGTCTCGCCATTGACGAAGCCGCTCACGGTCGTGCTCAGCGCCGGATTGGCGGCGCCGTAAACACGGGTCTTGTCATCCGCCGTCACCGTCAGGTGGGCTGGGTTGATGGTTGCCGTGCCGTTGGCGTAATTGATGATGTAGCCCTTTTGATTGGAGTACAGCCCGCCCGGCGTGATGGCGTAGCTGCCGACCGAAGTGCCACTGCTGGTGTAGCTCAATGCGCCAAGCAGGTACAGCGGGTTGGTGGTGGCGGAATAAGTGACGCCATTGCCGCCGGAATAGGCGACGCCGTTATAGGTCTTGCTGTCGTTGTTGGCCGTCACCGTGAGCGGCGTCATGAACGGGCGCAGCAGCGGATAGGTGATGCCCTCGTACATGAACCAGGTGCTCAGGAAGTTCCAATTCGGGTTGACATTGCCGTTGGCCAGGGTTGCCGACGTGAAGTTGGCTTGCGCCTTCATCTGCGCGGTGTTCATGCCCATGCCGCCGCCCACCGACGCTGCAACGACCGAGGTATCGCTGTTCCAGAAGCTGTTGGTAACCGTGCCGGCAATGCCGCCCACCAGCGCGCCGAGCTGGCTGCCGCCACCGCCCACGCTGCCGGTGGCATAGCTGGTGGTGACGCTGCCAATGCTGGTTCCGATCAGCCCGCCGACGCCGGCACCCCCACCGCTGACGTTGCCGGTGGCGTAGGTGTCGCTGACGACATTGGCGCCGTTGCTGCCCAACAGACCGCCGGTGGCTGCGCCGACACCCGTCACGGCCCCGGCGGCATAGCTCTTGCTGATGGCACCGGTGGTGTTGCTGCCCACCAGCCCGCCGGTGCCGGCACCGCTGCCGGCCACGGTACCAGTGGCGTAGCTGTTGCTGACCGCCCCGGTGGTGTTGGTCCCCAGCAAGCCGCCGGTGCCTGATGCGCCGCTCACGTTGCCGGTGGCAAAGCTGTTGCTGGTGGCGCCGGTGGTGTTGTCCCCGACCAGGCCGCCGGTGCCAGCGGCGCCAGTGACGGTGCCGGTGTTGTAGCTGTTGCTGACCGTGCTGCCGGTGCCGTTGGTGCCGATCAGGCCACCGCTACCGGCGGCGCCGATAACGCTGCCGCCGACCAGGCCGACGTTCTGAAACGACAGGGCCGGACCGGTGGCGCCAAACAGGCCGGCGCTGGCCGATCCCGGCGTGATGGACAGCGCCGTAATGGTGTGACCCAGACCGTCGAAGCGGCCCATGTAGGGTGTGCCAGGCGTTCCTATAGGTACAAAGCCGGCGCCGGCGTTCCAGCCCGATGTCGCCGTGGCGTCAATGTTGCTACCCAGCGCGTAATTGGTGGCCAGGCCACTCTTCATGCCTTGCAATTCAGTGACCGTGGTACTGGTCGACGCGCCCAGGCGGTCGACAATGGTGTAGGCCAGGCCATTGATGCTCAGGATGCCGGCGCCGGAACGCGCCGGAAAGTCGACCCGACCGGTAAAGCCGTCACCATTCATGCCGACCTTGACGGCACCGCCAACCACGGCGGCGTCCAGGCCGTTGGCGGTGGCCGTGTTCAGGGCCAGTGTCGCGGTGCCGGAGGCGGTCATCACGGCATTGATGTTGATGTCGCGGGCGGCCGTCAGCGTCAGCATATTGGCGCTCCAGCTGACTGGCGCGTTGACATTGATGTCGCCGCTGCCGCCGGCCGTTCCGCTGCTGCTCTGGATCGCGACGGCGCCTGCGGCCAGATTGCTGCTGAGCGTCGTGCCGGAGATGTTGCCACCGGTGGCTGCGATGGTGAAGTCAGCCGGATCGATCAGCCAGCTGCCCGACTTGCCTTGCGCGGCTTGGGTGTTGACGTGGGTGTTGTCGGCGATATTGACGTGCGCCGCCGAGGTTTCGACAAACCCGCCCGGCCCGCCCTGCGGCGCCGAAGCGTCCAGCGTGCCGGCCACATTCACGCTGCCGCTTTGCATGTCACCCAGCAGCTTGATGCTGCCGTTGCGGTTTTCTATGGTTTGCGCCCGGATCACGCCGCTGTTGTTGACGGCGCTTTGCAGCAGGCTGCCGGCCGCTTGCGCGCTCAACAGCACTTGTCCGCCGTCGGCCTGGATCAGACCGCCGTTCTGGACCAGCGCCTTGACCGCGCCCTGGTTCACCGTGACATTGAGCAGGCCGTCGCCGGCCACGTCAAGGGTGATGGCGGTGCCCGCGGCGAGTGCCACGCTGCCCAGCTTGGCTTGAATCACGCCGCTGTTGGCGACGTTGGCGCCCAGCAGCGCGACGTAGCCGCCGTCGGCGCGGATGGCGCCCTGATTCAGCACCGAGCCAGCGCCGGCGCCGGCAAACTTGTAGTTGCCGGCCAGAAAATCGCTGTCGCTGATGTTCAGGGTCGAGGCCACCAGGGCACCGACGTTGACCGATGCACCCTGGCCGAACAGGATGCCGTTCGGATTGACCAGGAACACCTTGCCGTTGGCGGAAAGGCTACCGAAGATGCCTGACGGATCCGACCCCAGCACCCGGTTCAGCAACACCGAACTGCTGTTGGGCTGCAGCACCCGCACGGCCTCGCCGGAAGCGATGTTGAAGCTCTGCCAATTGATGGCCGCGTTCTGGCTGGTTTGGGTGATGGTGCTGCTGAGCGAGCCACTGTTGATGGTGGCGCTGCCGGACGCGACCACGCCACCGGCCGGCAAGGCATACACATTCACGCCCAATGACAGCAGCAGGGACAGCGCCAGCGTTTTCAGGGGAAAGCCCGCGCCGGCGCCGGCGCCGGCGCCGCGGCAGGATGAGGTTTTTTTGCCAAGGCTTTTGGCATTCTCGGAAACGGCAACAAAGGTGCCGGTCTTGTCGTTCCAGAGGGATCGGTAGCAGCTGTTCATGGGGTCACTCCAATTGTTTGAAAGATTTGTCGTTTAAGTGCTGGATTCGAAGCGCCGGGCCTAGAAATATTTCACGGCCTGGATCCAGAATCGGCCCGACGCGTCCGGCGCCGAGCGGGCCACTTCATCGCCTACCTTGAAGGCGTAATAGGCGCGCAGCATGAAGTTGTTGCCATCGGACCAATTGAAGCCAAGTCCGGCACCGCTCAAGGTTCTGCGGTTCGGCCCGGCCGCCCAGGTGTTGTTGTTCACCGTCACGCTGCCGGTATCGATGAAGCCGATCAACTGCAGTTGCCCGCCGATCCGGTCCGAGAACCGGGGCACCAGCATGCGCGCCTCCAGGTTCAGCACATAACCCTCGTCGCCGTAGGCTTCGCCTTGCGGATAGGCCCGCACGGCGTACATGCCGCCGAGTTCCATCTTTTCCGAAACATCCAGGTTTTTGGAAGCCAGCTGTCCGTTGATGGACGCGGCCAGGGAGAAGGTTGGGCTCAGGTTCTGCAGCCGCATGGCGCTGAAAGCCAGCTTGTTGTAATGGCCGCTGGTTTGCGCCGTCGCGGCGTCGAGAATTTGCATGGCCGGCGTTTGCAGCTCAAGGTTGCCGGCGCTCCAGGTCAGGGCATAGCTGCTTTGTCCGTTGGCATCGCGCTGATCGCCCATCAGACTGGCCATCACAACGCGCGCGCTTTTGTCGGCGACGCTAGCGGCCGAGTCCACCTTGTCCTGGAACGTTCGGGCGTCAAACGCCAGGCCTAGGTAAAGATTGCTGTTGCGCGAGCGCACCAGGGGATAGCTGCCATACAGGCTGGCAATCTCTTCCGTGCCGTTGGCGCCCAGGCTTTCGAATTCCTGGCCCAGTGCATAGCGCAAGGCGCTGTAGGCGACGCCGACCTTGGCCTTGCCCAATTGCATCTGGTAGGAGCCGCGCAGATAGTTCAGGCCCGAGCCCGAAGTCAGTGCGCGCAGCGTGGCCACGTCGCCGTGACCGGTCGGCTCGTTGAAGTTGACGGTGGCCCCAATGCGGTTGGAGCCGGTGTAGCGGTTGCCGGCGTTGTCGGCATCAATGCTGCCGCTGACGCGTTGCCCCGGTGTCAGATCGACGATCAGGTCGGAGGTCCCCAGGGTGGTCCCCGGCAGCAGCGTCGAATTGACCTGCACGCCGGGCAAATCGGAGAGCAGCAAGAGGCGGTTCTCAAGCGGCGCGGAGGTCACCGGATCGCCACTGTTGAGACCAGCCAGAAGACCGTTGACCAGTTCATTCGAAACGTTGGTCTGGTTCTTCAGCGTGACCTGGCCGTATTGACCCTCGATCACGGCGACGGTCACGACGCCATCCTGGATGTCCTGCGCCGGCAGGTAAGCCTGCGCCACGAAGTAGCCGTTGCGGTGATAGTGGTCGGCGATCCTGGCGGCCATGGCGCGCAGATCGGACAGACTGAGCTCGCGACCCGCCACGAAGCCGGTCAATGCCAGCAACTCCGACTCGGGATAGGTCTGCGCGCCGGTCACGCGCAGGCGGTTGACAATGATGCGCACACCCTCGGACTCGGCAATGCTGAGCGGACTGCCGGGCTTGATCTCGACCTTGGGCGGCGCCTTTTGCGGGATCGGGGTCGGCGGAATCTGCTGCATCTGACCGCCAGCATTTGGCAGCTGCTGGGCCAGGATGCTTTGGCTCAATACCAGCAGAGCGCACGGGAGAAGTTTATTTTTTAACATAGTCACTTTCAGATGAAACTTGCAACACGACAATCGTTAAGGGGATTTTGTTGAGTCGCTCCAGCCGCGTCCGTGCTGTAGCGCACACATTGAAAAAAATGAAACAGTTGAGAGTTCCGAAATTCACGACACCATTGCGCAGGAACGGATGCGACGTTGTCATTGCGGGCTTGACCCGCAATCCATGGATGCCGGATCGGGCCTGCCCCGGACTCTGATCCGGGGTCCGGCATGACAGCGTGTCCCTTTGCGAGCGTCGGTGGTTTGCGTTGGTCGCACACCAACCCTGCTTGAAAGATCAGGCTGGTGGGGCGCTCAGCGCAGGTAAAGGAGGAGCCCGCAGGGCGGGGGACACGGAGCTGAGTGCCCCGCCAGCCTGATCCACCCGCTACGCTGAACAGGGGTTTGCATGGCGTCATTTTGGGAAGGTCCATGGTGCTCAAACCCAGAAATACAAGACGCCCCTTGTTCGGTGACAAACAAGAGGCGTTGACCAGGCTGGTCATGAGATTGCGGAAGTTGCTCGCGAACCGGTCGCGCTGGCCACTCTTCAGGGCCGGATGGCGATCTCGTTCTTCACCGATTTCACGCCATTGACGCCACGCGCGATGCTCTCGGCGGTGTTCTTTTCGTTGGCGCTCTTGGCAAAGCCCGACAGCATGACGGTGCCCTTGAGCGTTTCCACGTGTATGCTGACCGCATCGACCTGTGTGTTGTCCACGAAGCGGGCCTTGACCTGCGTCGTGATGGTGGCGTCGTCAACGTAGGCGCCAACGGTTTCCTGACCGCGAGTGACGGCGCAGCCGGCACTGGTGAGCAAGGCAATGGCGGTCATGGCGGCGATGAGGGTGGTGCGGATGTACATGCTGAATCTCCAGATAAAGTTGAGGTGCGGGATGGACTTTAAAAACTTGCCGCCACTTTGTCCGTGCGCTGGCGCACACAGCCGCAAGAGTCGTCACTCCGACGTGGCGCCGGCCAGCGCCGGTGCCGATGGCTCGACTGCATCCGGCAAGGGGATGACGAAGCAGGTCTGTGCCGCCAAGGCATGCCAGTTCAGCCGCTCTCCCACGCGCAGCAACTGCGCTGGCAGCCCGCCCGTTGCGTGCGCGCTGTCCGCCAGCGCCGCGTCCGGCGCGCCGCGCAGCAGGATGAAGCGCATGCTGCGATCGTCACGCTGCAGGGTCAGTTCGGCCTGTTGCCAGTGCGACGGCAGGCAAGGTTCGAAGACCAGCTCCTGGGCACTTTGTTGCAGCCCGAAAATGGACTCGATGGCGGCGCGCTGCAGCCAGGCGGCGGCGCCGGTGTACCAGCTCCAGCCGCCACGCCCGACATACGGGGGCTGGCTGTAGACGTCGCCGGCCACCACATAAGGCTCAATGCCGTAGACCGCGCCGCGCGTTGCATGGCTGGCGCGGTGCGCCGGGCTCAGGTAGGTGAAGTAGCGGTACGCTGTATCCCGGTCCTCGCTGGAGGCAGGCTGGCTGTTGGCAAATTCGGCCTGCGCCATCAGCGCCCAGACGCCGGCGTGCGAGTACTGGCCACCGTTTTCGCGCACGCCGCTCGGGTAGGCCTGGATGTAGCCGGCGCTCGGCACCGCCTGTGCCAGTGGCGGCGCCAACAGCTTGATCAGGCCGGCCTCGCGGTCCACCAGATGCGTCTCCAGCGCCGCCAGCGCCATGCGCTGCGAGGCTGGTGAGGCCACCTTGGACAGCACCGCCCAGGCTTGCGCAATCAGGTCGATGCGGGCCTCCGGGTTGGCATGCGAGCCGAGCGCCTGGCCGTCGTCAAAGAAGGCACGCTTGAACCATTGTCCGTCCCAGGCCGGGCCTGCCAAGGCGTTTTTCCAACCCAGCGCGGCCTCTTCCCAACGCTGGGCGCGCAGCAACTCGGCGCGTTGCCGCGCCAGCGGCGCGAAGTCCGCCACCAACTGGCACAGGAACCAGCCGAGCCAGACCGACTCGCCGCGGCCTTCGATGCCGACCCGGTTCATGCCGTCGTTCCAGTCACCGCTGCCCATCAGTGGCAAGCCATGCACGCCGACCCGCAAACTGCGATCGATGGCCAGTGCGGCATGCTCGTAGACCGACGCGTCGTGACTGCTGACGTTGGGCGTGTAGTACGCATCCTCGGCGCCCTCGGGGATCACCGGGCCTTCGATAAAGGGCACGCGCTGATCGAGCAGCGCGACGTCGCCGCTGCTGCGCAGGTAGTGCACGATGGCAAAGGCCAGCCACAGCAGGTCGTCCGAGAAATGGGTGCGCACGCCGGCACCCAGCGGGGCGTGCCACCAATGCTGCACATCGCCCTCGACAAACTGGCGCGAGGCGGCCAGCACGATCTGCTGGCGCAGCAACTGCGGCTCAGCCCAGGCCAGCGCCATGGCGTCCTGCAACTGATCGCGAAAACCGGTGGCGCCGCCGGCCTGGTAAAAACCGGCCTTGGCCCACAACCGGCATGACACCGTCTGGTACAGCAGCCAGCGGTTCACCAGCACGTCAAACAGGGGGTCTGGCGTCTTCACCGTGCAGGCGTCCAGCAATTTGTCCCAGCTGACGCAGACCCGCGCCAGCCGTTGGGCGGCGGGCATCGCGCCGGCCACGGTGGCGAGCTGGCGGGCCGCATCCGGGCTGGCCGCGTAACCCAGCAGGAACACCCGCTCCAGCGTTTCACCGGCCACCAGCTGGACCCGGCTGGAAAGCGCCGCGCAGGGATCGAGTCCTTCGCCCTGACTCTTGCCCAAATGGTCCGGCAGCACCAGGCGCCCGCGGGCATCGAAACACTCGCGCCGGTCGCAGGTCCAGTCTTCCTCTTCATCGGTCGCGCCGGCCAGCGCCAGGAACGCCGTGCCATCACCAAAACCGGCCGAGCGTTCGCGCTGCGTGCACAGCAGCGCGCTGAGTTTTTGCCCGGCCAGCCGTTGCCGGTAATAGGCGGTGTGCGAGGTGCTGCGGTCGGCCCGGTTGGCGCCCATCTGCCATTCGGCGATGCCCAGCACGCGCAGATGCCGCGTTTTGTCACCGCGGTTGGTGATCGCCAGGTGCACCTGCTTGACGGCCGTCTGCGCATCGACACACCACGACGCCGTCACCTCCAGATCGCCGCGCCGGTGGCTGATCAGGCTGTAGCCCTGCCCATGCGAGACGCTGTAGATCAGGCGCTCGTCGCCCCAGGCGTTGGGCGTCACGCTCCAGACCTGGCGGGATTTGAGGTCCTGCAGCAGGAACCATTCGGACGGTGGGTCGGCCACCGGATCGTTGGACCAGCCCGTCAGCTGGTTCATACGGCTGTTCAGGGCCCAGCTGTAGCCGCCACCGGCTTCCGAGATCTGGGCGCCGAACACCGGATTCGCCAGCACGTTGATCCAGGGCCGCAGCGGCCGCAGCCGGGCGCCGACGCCAAAACGAAACTCGCCCGAGGTCGCATCAAACTCACCCACCGAAGCCACCGCGGCAGCCGACGGCGCCGCGATCACGGCGACCGCCGCGGTCGAGATGCCATGGCGTTGCTCGAAGGCCTGCTCGTGCCACTCGATCCATTCCTGCACATGGTGCAGCAGCGGGCGGCCGTCGGCCCGCAAGCGTATCCGAGCCAGGCTTTTCAGCGTACTCAGGTCCTCGGCCGAGATTTCATCAGTGCGCAGCACATGAAAGCCGGTGCAGGCCGGGTTGCTGGCGCTGGCTTGGGCCGCGCTGTCGGCGCTGTGGCGCTCGCGCAGCGCCGCGATCTCGCGCTGCAGCGGCATCAGGTAAGAGATCGGTTCCGCATTGATCACCACCAGATCGCAGGCAATGCCGCCCCAGGACCATTGGTTCAAGGCCTGCGCCAGCGAGCGCAGCAAGCCCAGGCCTTGCGGCGCGCCGACCGACAGCAGGAGCAGGGGCCGATCCCCGGAGATGCCAAAACGCCACAGCAGGCGCCGGTCGCAGACCACCGCCAGCGCGGCGTCGTCAGTCCCGCCAGCAGCGCCACGGGCCGGGCTGAGCGGCGAGCGCGTCAGGCTCAGCACCAGCGCCGTGGTCAGCAACTGGATCGCCACGAAGTTCTCGGCCCGCAGATTCAGGGCGCGCAACCGGATGCTGGTCAGCGTCGCCGACATCAGCGAGGCGCGCTCGATCAGGCTGGCTTGCAGATACTTGTCGATCACCGCGTGCAAGGTGGCGCGGTTGTCCGACGCCGCCGTGGCGAAGGTCAAGCGTGCCTTGGCGTTGCCTTCGATGCGAAGCTGCACGGCCAGGGCGCAGACCGGATCGAGGCCGGTATCGAGACCGGTATCGAGGCCGGCCTCGAGCCCGGCGTCAAGACCCGGCGTCGGCTCGGTCAACGGCGTCGGCAAGGCATCGAAAGAGGCCAGCGGCTGGCTGGCAGCCTGGTTGCGGCCGCACCAGCGCTGCCGATCGGTCTGCAGCCGCAGGCCACGCACTTGCGGGTCGCTCTCGGCCAGGAAATGGGCCGCCTGCAAGCCGCGCTCGGTCGGCAGGCGCGGCTTGCGCTCGAACAGCAGCGCCCGGTGCTCGGCCTGCCACTCGGCGCGCACGAACAGGTTGGCGAACGCGGGATGGGCTTCATCGGCGCGCGGATCGGACAGCGTGACCTCGAACGCCGACAACAATTCGATGTCGAGCGGACTCTCGCTGAGGTTGCGCAACTCGACCTGGCGGAACTCGACGTCGTCTTCCGGGCTGACCCAGACCGTGATGTGGGCCTCCAGGGTGGGCCAGGCGACGTCGAAGCAGACGCGGTCGGAATGGTAGACGCTGCGATAGTGCGCCGCCGGATCAGGCGCCGGGTGCTGCGTCAGGGAAGCCAGGCGCGACGCCGGGCGCTGCGGCCCGCTGGCCTGCGCCGGCTCCGGCCAGCGCAGGTAGAAGAACATGCCCTGGGCATCGCGCAAGGCATCATCGCGCCAGCGCGTGATGGCGGTCCGGCCGCAGCGGCTCCAGCCGGCCCCATTGGCACGCAGGGAGACGCTGTAACGCCCGTTCGACAGCACGTGCGTCGGCTCGACCGCGGATTGCCCCGGCATGACCTCGCGCAGCAGTCCCGGCACACGCCTTCGTTCCCGCCCCTGCAGCGGCGTGGCGGCCGGCGGGGCCGACAGGGTCGAGACCTCGCGCGGCACACGCTCGTGCAGCAGCGAAGCCACCGCCTCGATCTGCGCATTGGCCATGCCCCAGCGTTGCGCCACGCCCTCCAGCAGCACGTTGGCCAGTGCCACGATGCTCATGCCCTGGTGGTGCGCCATGAACGTGCTGACCGGCGTGAACAGTTCGATGCCGGTTTGCCGCGCCGGCGAAAAATCAAGCGCTTCGATGAAGCCATAGCGGGCGCGCGCCGTCAGCTTTTCCAGCGCCGCGAAATTGAGCGCCGCATGGCGCGGTGCGATCTGCGCCGCCAGTGCGGTGGCATACGGTGCGATCACCAGCTCATCGGGCGGGGTGCGTCGCAGCGCCAGCCACGGCACCCCTTGCGGCGCATACTGGTAGGCCAGCGTGTAGTCGCTGCCGGCGTAGGCCGACTCGGAGATGCCCCAGGGCACCCCCTGGGCCCGCGCGAAACGGATCTGCTCGCGCAGGGCCGCATGGCAGGCTTCCCGCAGCACGCTGCCGCGCGGCTCATCGAGCACCAGGCTGGGCATCAGGTATTCGAACATGGAGCCCGACCAGGAGCGCAGGCCGGCCTGCGCTCCGACCGCGAAGAACAGGCGGCCCAGCGTCTCCCAGTGGGTCACCGGCAGATCGCCCTTGGCGATCGCCAACAGACTGGTCAGGCACGACTCCGACGCCAGCAAATCGTAAAAGCCGGCATCGAGCTCCTGCTCGGCAACCCGGTAGCCGATGTGCAACAAATGACGCTTGCGGTGGTACAGAAAACTGAAATCGGTTTGCTGGACCAGTTGTTGGCAGCTGTCGGCCAGCCGCCGCAGCCGCCGGCTCGCCGCCTCCGCCCCGTCCGCGCCCTGTGCCTGCGCGTCCAGCGCGGCCGAGCGCAGGGTCGCGCGGTGATCGGCCAGACACCATCTGAGTTCCTGGCGCAGCGCCGGCGACAACCCGCTGCGCCGTGCCAGCAGCGGCGCCAGCCGGCGTCTGGAACATTCCAGCGCGCGCTGCGCCGCCGCGCTGTCGTACGGCGCCGCCGCCAGTTCCAGGCAGGCCTGGGCCAGCGCCAGCAGATGGCCGCACAGGTTGCCGCTGTCCACCGTGGACACATACAGCGCCAGCAGCGGCGCACCGGTTTGCGTGTCGTACCAGTTCAGAAAATGGCCCCGGTAGCGCTGCAGGGTGAGCAAGGTGGCCAGCGTCGCCTCCAGCCGGCTGAGCAAGTCCTGGGTCCCGATCCAGCCAAATTGGCGGGCGCAAGCGACGCTCAGCAGGTACAGGCCAATGTTGGTCGGTGAGGTCCGGTGCGCCACCATGTCGTGCGGCAGGGTCTGCAGATTGTCGGGCGGCAGGTGCTTGTCCTCGGCCCCCACGCAGCGCTCGAAAAAGCGCCAGGTGTCGCGTGCGATGCCGCCCAGATAAACCTGCTCCGGCAGCCCCAGCGCGGCGTCCTGGCGGGCCGAGCGCGGCCGGCTGACCCACCAGGTCGAAACCGGTGACGCCGCCCACAACAGGCACAGCAGCAGGGCCGTCAGCGGGTGCGGCGTGGCGCCGGCGAACAGTGCCCCGAGCAGCGCCAAGGCCAGCAGCGGCTCCCGCCAATGGACCCGCAGCAGCGCCGCCAGGTCACTCTTGGCCGACGCCTGCACCACCGCGGCGGTGGTCCATTGCAGCAAGTGGCGGCGACTGATGCCCATGCGGTAGAGCGCGCGCACGATGGCGTCGGCGCCCTGCAGCGCCTGCGCCAGCAACTGCGCCAGCAGCCACAGCCCGGCCCACAGGGCACGCTCCAGGTCGATCGCGCCCTGACTGTAAAAATGGCGTCGCGCGAGGTCTTGCCGGCTCGGCGCAAGAGCCGCCACGGCCCCCATCAGGGGTCCGGCCGAAAACGCCGCCAGCACCAGCGTCAGCGCGGCCCAGGGCGAAACCACACGGCCGCTCAGCGCCAGCAGCAACAGCGCCAACGACATCGGTGCCACCAGCGAACGGCGCAGGTTGTCGAACATTTTCCAGCGATTGATGAGCCCAATGCCGTAGCGGCCGGGGTGCAGCAGGAAGGCCAGCAGTTGCCAGTCGCCGCGGGTCCAGCGGTGCACCCGCGCGGCACCGACATCGGCATGAAACGGGGCGTCCTCGACCAGCGTGATATCGGTCACGGCGGCGCAGCGCGCGATCGAGCCTTCCAGCAAATCGTGGCTCAACACCTGTCCCTCGGGCAAGCGAGCGGACAAAACGGCATGCAGCGCCCGCACGTTGAGCAAGCCCTTGCCGGTGAAGGTCCCCTCGGAAAACAGATCCTGATAGACCTCGGAACTGGCGGCGCTGTAGGGATCGATGCCGCACTGCCCGGCAAACAACCAGTGGTACAGCGTGAACTCCTGCGGCGCCGGCAGTGGCGTGGCGACGCGCGGCTGCAAAATGCCGTAGCCGCTCACCACCGTTCGCCCGCTGGCATCGAGTTGCGGCTGATTCTCGGGATGCGCCGCCACGCCCACCAGCTCGCGCAGGCGTCCCGGCGGCAACTGGGTATCGCTGTCGAGCGTGACGATGTACCGGGTATCGGCGGCGATGCGGGATTCTTCAGCCAGATCCAGAAAGGCGGCGCTGCTTCCCTGCGCCAGCGCCGCCACCAGTTGTTCGAGTTTGCCGCGCTTGCGTTCCCAGCCGATCCAGCGTTGCTCGGTTTCGCAAAACAGACGCTCGCGGTGCAACAGGATGAAGCGCGGTGCCGCCGCTGCCTGGGCCTCCCCGGCCGGATCGGGATAGCGCTGGTTGAGTTCGCGGATTTGCTGGCGCACGCCGCTGAGCAAGGCGTCGTCCGATGCCAGTTGCGCGCTATCGGCGTCGACCCAGTCGGTCAGCAGCGCGAACTGGGCCTGGCGTTCCGGGTTGGCGAGGTAGTGCAACTGCAGGCGGTGTACCAGCTCCCGGCTGGCGGCAGCGCTGCTCAGCATGGCCGGGATCACCACCAGCACCCGGTGCCCGGCCGGTATGCCGTTGGCCAGCGCCAGGCGCGGCAGATGGCACGGCCGCACCGATTCGCTGATCAGCCGGTTGATCAGCGCCACCACCGCTTCCGACGCCGGGAACAGCATCAACAGCGCGCCCAGCACGGTCAGCCAGTGGGAGGCAACGCCGGCGGACTCGCCGGCGTGGCTCAACAGCCACGCCAGCAGGCCCACGCTACCCAGCAGCACGGCGCCCAGGTAGCCCGGCAATGCCAGGCGCCGGGCCAGGGCGCGCCACAGCAGCGCCGCGCCTTCGTGCAGACCGAGGGCGCTGGTCAGGGCCGGCCGACCGGCACCGCACAGCCAGTGGCTGGCCACCGTGCCAGCGGCGGCGTCGGAATGCATCAAACCAAACAACGTCTGCGCCACCGACACTTCGCTGCGGCCGCTGCGCCAGGCCAGCCGCTCGATGGCGTGCAGCGTCTGGTCGCGGGTCACGGCATGTTCCGCCTCGAACAGGGTCGAAGTCAGCATCAGCCGCATCAGGGGACTGGTGCGGGCGACGATCTCGGGCCAGTCGGCGGCACCGATGGCGCGCAACGAGGTGACGGCGTTGCTGACGCTCAGGTTGTCGGCGGCCTGGTCGGCGCTCTGCTGCGTCTGTAGCGCAACCAGGTCGGGCAGCGCCAGTTGCAGCCAGTCGCGATAGCTGTCCGGATAGCGCGCCGGATCGCTGGCAGCGGCGCTGCTCTGCAGGTCCCGCAAGCGTTGCGCCATCTGGGCCAGGAAGACCCGGCCGACGCCGCGCTGATTGAGCAGCGCCAGCAGTTGGTCCAGCCCCGCCAGGTCTAGCCTTTCGAGGTGATCGCAGCACAGGTTGGCAACTTCGCGCGCCGCTTTGTTGCTGGCCACGCGTTCGGCCAGACGGCGCAGGTTTTCGATCAGCACCACGCGCAAGGTGGTGGGCAGCGCCCACATCTCGCTCAGGTTGAGTTCGCGGGTTTCCTGGTAGGCGCCCAGAAACTGTTTCAACAACTCTTCGTCGAAAGCGCCGTCGGTGTGCGCGACGAAGGCCCAGGCCACGCCATAGACACGCGGCAGGCCGGCCAGCGGCGGGTCCAGCAGCACCGGCAAGGTCCGAAAATAGCTGCGCGGCAAACCCTCGTGAATTTCCTTCAGCTGCGCTTCGATCAGGTGAAAGTTGTCGAGCAGCCATTCGGCTGCCGGGCTGATGTCGTAGCCGGTAGTGGCCTGCTCGCCGATGTAGTGTTGGGCTTCGCGCAGCGCCTCGATGTTGCTGCGCAGGCGCGGAAAAAAGGTCGCGGCGCGCCAACTGGCCCGGGCGGCGCGGTGGCTTTCACCCAGGCTGCGGCCATGCTGCGCAAAACGCTGCAGACCGAAAATCTCGGAGCGTATCGGCGGCGGCACCGCGCCGCGTCGGCCGTCCAGGATGGCGCACAAGGCGGGCGGCGCATCCGGTACCAGGCGCAGCAACTCGGATTGCGCCATGCCTTACCAGACCAGCGAAACCAGACCGATCAACAGTGCCAGCACCACCAGTGTCGTTACGAAGCGCGCCGCCACGAAGCCCTGCACCGTATGGGCGGCGCATTGCAGGGCGAACAGGCGACCGTGCGCTCCGCGGCACAGGTTCAGGTGTTCACCCAGCGCCGACAACTCCATCGGCGTTGTTCCTGGGCTATCGCCAAACGAAGCAGTGCTCCAGGACGGATGGGTAATGACCTTGGCATTCATAAGTGGCTCCATGCGCACGACCAAAAAGCCGGGCCGAATAATTAGAAAATGGGTTGCCCACAGGCGCCATCGCCTTGTCGATGGCGAACGGACAAGGCGATCAACCGATGCTACGGACGAGGCCTTGCGCTGTCTGTCAGACGGCACGCACAAGTCTGTAGGACAAGCGCCAAAAAGAGGGTTTTCCTGACCGGCCGACCCGGTTCTGGGGTGCCCGCGATTGAGCTGCTGTTGCGGACGGCAGCGCCGGCAGCCAGCTTGCCGCCTCGCGCCGCTGGCCTCAACGCGTGCCGGTCACCTCGACTTCAACGCGACGATCAGGCTGCAGGCAGGCAATCAGTGCCTTGCTTGCCTTGTGGCCCTGGCAATCGCCAGGTTTGGTCACCGGATCGGCGCCGTCGACGCCTTTGGCGACGATCTTGTCCGCCGCAATGCCGGCGTTGCCCACCAGATAGCCCTTGACCGCTTCAGCGCGACGCGTCGACAACTTCAGGTTGTAGTCGTGCGCGCCGATCCGGTCGGTATGGCCCGTGACCGTGATGACGTCGAAGTTGGTGCCCCGCAGGTCGGCGGCAAAGCGGTCGAGTTGCTGCTGGCCCGCCGGTTTCACGCTCGACTTGTCAAAATCAAACAGGGAATCGGCCGAGAAAGTGACCCGGGACGGCACCCGTGCCGCCGGCGGTGGCGGTGGCGGCGGTGGCGGTGGCGCTGCAGGCATCATCACCATCGGCTCGGGTGCCGGCGCCACATAGGCTGGCGCCGGAGCGGGCGCGCGGGCCACCGGCGTCGGCGTCTTGGCGCCGAAGCGATAGACCAGGCCGACCGAGAGCATGTCGACGTCGCCCCGGTTACCGACGGCATCGTTGATGCGGTAGCGTTCCAGTTCGCCGCGCAGCGCCAGCGCGTCGGTGAAAGCGTATTGCAGTCCAAAACCGACCTTCAGATTGGTCTCGCGCGTGCTTGGCTCGGAACTGAATATCCGCACCGCCCCGGTGCCGCTGAAGCTGTCACTGGCCTGGGCGTAATTGGCACCGATACGGCCAAAGGCGGAAAACTTTTCCGTGATCGGCAGCGTGCCAACCAGGTCCAGATTGAGGCCTCGCAGATTGATATTGCCGCTCAGGGTTCCGGCCGGCGTGGTGTTGGCCGTGAAGGCGAAGCGGCCCAGATCGAAATAGCCGCCTTCCAGCGCGAAATACCGGTTGAACTGGTAGCCGCCATAAACCTTGAAGCCGTGGTCGCGATCTTCATCGACGATGGAGACCGCAGTGGCGCCGGCACCCAACAGGTTGCTACTGATTCTGGCGTCATCGATGGTCGCTTTGGTGCGGCCGATATTGGCCCCCGTGTACCAGCCGGAGTCGTCGGCCAGGGCCAGAGTACTGGCCATCACCGCCAGTGCCACCAGGCTGAGTTTGCCTGCGCCGGCTGCGAATTTGGATTTTGCTGATTTCATGTGTTTCTCCAGAGGGAGTCTGCGTCCGCGATGGAATCAGCGCGGTACGCAGAATGCTTGCAATTGATGAACTTCGTTTTTCCTGGCAGCTGGCTGCTCAAGGGGCCGGTACGTTGATGACCGTGTCGACCAGAGTGACCGAGGCGCCGAGCGACAAAACCCGTCCCTGCAAGGTCACGATGGCCACATTGCCAGCGGTGGAGAACGAAGCACCGGCCTGCGAAATGATGGTTCCCACCATGGTGCCGCCACCGGCGGCGTTGATGGTCGCGAAACTGCCGACTTGCCAAAAGACGTTCTTGGCCTGGGCGCCGCCGGCCAGGATGATGCTTTGCGGGGCGGCAGCGCCGGGGCCGCCGACTGTCAGCGTTTGCGCCATCTGGAAGACCCAGATCGCATTCGCATTGCCTTGGGCGTCCAGGGTCAGATTGCCGCCCTCGATCAGGAAGGAACCCGACGGCGAGGTATAGACGCCAGGGGCCAGCGTGAGGTTGGCCAGATTGGCACCCGGATTGGCACCCGGCGGCATGGCAGCCAGCGTCAGGTAAGCGGCTTGCGCATCCAGCCGCGCCTGCGTGGCAATGGCGCAGGAGGCGGCGTTGGGGCCGGTGGAGGTGGGGCCGGTGACGGAGCTGGTGCAGGTGTAGATCTTGCCGTTGACAGCGCCAATATTGGCCGGTGTCTCGGTGTAGATATCACCCGCCGTGTCGTGGAAGCCGGTCACCGCCGAGGTGCCGGTGGCGATGGTCCCGATATTGCCGTTGATCAGCGTCAATGTTCCCGTGTTGGTCATGCCGGCAGTACCGCCGAAGGTGCCGAAGGTGGAAGCTGATCCAAGGGCGATGGAGGGCGGCGGCGGTGGCGGGGTTGCAGCGGTGGTAAAGGTCCACACCTTGTTGGCTGCCAGGGGATTTCCGGCCAGGTCCTTGGCCGCCGTGGTCACGGTGGCGGTATAGGTGGTGCCGGCGGCCAGACTGCTGTTGGGCGTAAAGGTCGCAATCTTACTGGCAGCGTTGTAGGCGACTGTTCCCGTGACGCCGCCGACCGTGAAGCTGGCCGTGTTGAGGGTCAATCCGTCCATCGCCTCGCTGAAGGTGGCGTTGACGGCGCTGCTGACGGCGACGTTGGTGGCGAGATCCGCCGGATTGACAAGAATCACTGTCGGCGCGGTGGTGTCCGCCGCCGCACCGGTGGTCCAGCTCCATGCGTAGTCGCTGGCCAGCGGATTGCCCGCCAGGTCCTTGGCGCCGGTGGTGATGGTGGCGGTATAAATGGTGTTAGGCGCCAGAACGCTGGTCGGTGTAAAGATCGCATCGACGCCAGCGTAGCCGGTGGTGCCGGCCACCGCGGTGGTGCCCTGTTTCAAGGTGAAGGTTGCGGTGCTGATCGTCAACGGGTCCATCGCCTTGCTGAAGGTGGCGCCTACTTTGGTGTTGATCGAGACACCGGTGGCGCCGTTGGCATTGATGGTCGCGATGACCCGGGGCGCCGTCGTGTCGGTGACCACGCCGGTGGTCCAGCTCCACACGTAGTTGCTGGCCAGTGGGTTGCCGGCCAGGTCCTTGGCTCCGGTGGTGATGGTGGCGGTATAAGTCGTATTGGCGGTCAGAGCGCTGGTCGGCGTAAAGACGGCGTTCACGCCCGAATAATTGACAGCGCCGGCAACCGGGGTCGTCCCTTGCTTGAGCATGAAGGTTGCCGCGGTAATCGTGGCCGGGTCCATCGCCTCGCTGAAAGTGGCACCGTCCTTGCTATTGAGTGCGACGCCGGTGGCGCCGTTGGCATTGACCGTCGCGGTAACCAGGGGCGCAGTGGTGTCCGGCGCGGCACCGGTCATGAAGGTCCAGACAAAATTATTCGCCAGCGCAATGCCGGTCGTGTCCTTGGCCGCCGTGGTCACGGTTGCCGTGCACAAGGTATTGGGCGCCAGACTGGTGGCTGCCGGCAAGGTCAGCGTTGCCAGATTGCTGGCTGCCAGATAACTGACGACGCCAGCGACCGGCGTGCCGGCCGGACAGGCCAGGGTAAAGCTGGCAGAGGACAACGTGGTCGGGTCCATCGCCTTGCTGAAGGTGGCACTGACTACTTTTGTATTGACCGAAACCCCGACCGCGTTGGGAAGGGGCGCCACGGCCGTCACCGTCGGCACCAGTGTGGCCACGTCGCCACCGGCGCCCAGAATGGGAGCCTGGTCCGAGCCGCCGCAGCCCGCCGCCAGGATAGTCAGAAACAATGCCGTGAACCACGGCAGGATTCTGAAATAGTTCACGAATTTTTTCATTTTGCTGTCCTATTTAATGAATACAGAAAACCATCGATGCAAAGCACCGACACCCTGCCTGCGCTTACGCTGCCGTCATGCAAAATCGCTGTTGCGCAATGCCTGACTGACTGGAGTATTCCGGCGCGCGAACAGACCGTCTGTGCGTTGTCGAACATAGCTGGTGCAACACAACGTAACGCCGGCGACCGGCAGGCCGCCCCTGGCGCGGTAGCATGTAGACGCATCGAAGTTCGAAAACAAACCATGAAATGTGACCCCCTTGACGGCTCAGCGCCGCGTTTTGCCAGCTCGCTGGCGGCCGAGTTGCGACAGGCGGCAGCCGAGGCGCCGCAGCAGACCTTCATCCGTATGACGCATGGCAGTTGGACTTACCGCCAGGTCGACGCCGCCTCCGACCAACTGGCCGCCGGCCTGCAGGCGCAGGGCGTGCGGCGCGGCGACAACGTCAGTCTGCTGCTGCCCAACGGCATCGAATTCGCGCTGCTGTGGTTTGCCCTGGCCAAGCTGGGCGCCGTGACGGCGCCGGTCAATACCGCTTTCAGGGGCCAGGTGTTGAGCGGCGCCCTCAATCTGGTGCAGAGCCGGCTGCTGCTGGTGCATGCCAGCCTGTACCCGCAACTGGCCGAGGTCCGCGCCGAGCTGGTCAGCATAGAGCAGGTGGTGCTGGTGGGCGGCGCGCCGGCGCCGGGCTGCCTGTCCTATGACGCGCTGCAAGCGCCAGGCCAGGCACCGGTGACGCTGCCGGAGGTCGGCTTTGCCGAACTGTGCCTGCTGCTCTACACCTCCGGCACCAGCGGCGCCTCCAAGGCGGCCATGATTTCGCACCGCTTCGTGCTGGCGCAGGCCAGTCTGACGATCCAGGGGCTGGGATTGAGAGCCGATGACGTGCTGTACTGCCCCTACCCGATGTTTCATCTGGACGCCGCCGTCATGACCATCGCGCCGGCTCTGCTGCTCAGGGGCGTTGCCGCCATCGGTGAGCGCTTCAGCGTGTCGCGCTACTGGGACGAGATGCGAGCGCTCAAGGCCACCGTGTTCGATTTCATGGGTGCCACCCTCACCATGTTGTGGAAGCAGCCGCCGTCGGCGCGCGACCGGGAGCATTTCGCGCGGCTCGGCTGGGGCGTACCGTTGCCGGCCTGGGCGCCCGAGTTCGAAGCGCGTTTCGGCTGCCGCCTGGTCGAGCTGTACGGCCTGACCGAAGCCGGCGCCATGATCTTCACGCCGCAGGACCAGCCGCGCCGGCCCGGCTCTTGCGGCAAACCGGTCGGTCCGTTCGACGTGGCGCTGCTGGACCCGGATGGCTTTGAGGTGCCGCTGGGCCAGGCCGGTGAGTTGGCGCTGCGGCCGCGCGAGCCCTCCCTCATCATGAGCGGCTACTACGGCATGCCGCAGGCCACGCTGGCGGCCTTTCGGGATCTGTGGTTTCACACCGGCGATCTGCTGAAACGCGACGCCGACGGCTTTCTGTACTTTGTCGGGCGCAACAAGGACATGGTGCGCCGGCGCGGCGAAAACATTGCGGCGGCCGAAGTTGAAATGGTGATCGAGCAGCACCCGGATGTGCTGGCCTGCGCCGTCTACGGCGTGCCCAGCGAGATGACCGAGGAAGAGGTGATGGCGTGCGTGGTGCTGCGCCACGACGCCAGGCCCGACGCCCCGGCTCTGCTGGACTTTTGCCGCGGCCGCATGGCGCCCTTCATGCTGCCGCGCTATGTCCGCTTTGTCGGCGAGCTGCCGAAAACGCCCACCGACAAGATCGAGAAATTCAAACTGCAGCAACAAGGCATCACTGCCGATACCTGGGACCGTGAGAAATGGAGCAACACATGAAATTTACCGAGATCAGTACCGTGGGCCGCGTCAGCGTGGTCACCCTCAACCGTCCCGAGCGACTCAATGCCATTGGCGGCGAGTTGCTGCTGGACTTGCATGCCGCGCTGGCGCAAGCGCAGAGCGACCCGGCCACCGGCTGCATCGTGCTGACCGGCGCCGGTCGGGCTTTTTGTGCCGGCGACGATTTGAAGGAGTTCGACCAGCAGGCCGAAAGTCCCGCCTCCATCGCCCTGCACTGCCAGCGCATCCAGCAAATCACGCGCGACATCATGTTCGGCCCCAAGCTGGTCATAGGCGCCGTGCATGGCTATGCCGTGGGCGGCGGTTTCGAATGGGTGCTCAACTGCGACATGGTGGTGGCGGCCGACAACCTGGTCTGCTTCTTCCCCGAGATGGCGCTGGGTCATTTCGTCACCGGTGGCGTCACGCACCTGCTGCCGCAGGCGCTGGGGCATCAACGCACGATGGAGTTGATCGTGCTGGGCGAGCCACAAAGTGCATCAGCCTTGCAGCAGTTGGGCCTGGTCAATCGCGTCACGACAGAAACCGCCATGCTGCCGACCGCCATCGAGTTGGCAGCACAAGTGGCATCACGCTCGGCGACCGCCACCACGCGCCTCAAGCGCCTGCTGACCAGTCAGTTGCAGAGCCAATTGGCGAAGGCACTGGACCTGGAACAAGAGGCGGCGGCAGCCTGTTTTGCCGACCTCGACACGGCACAAAGAATTCAGGAATTCGCCAGCAAGCGGCTGTAGCCGCCGCGCTCAATAGCCCAGCGCCAACCCGGTGTTGCGGCGCGGGTCGTTGGCGCCATAGAAGCGCTTGTTGCCAATGGGCTTGCCGCCCAGCGACGGCGCTCCCACCAGGATCACCGCCAGATGGTTGGCTGGCTGCGGGGCGCCCAGCCGGTGCCCCATGCCCAGCAGGATTTTGCGGGTATCGGGACTGATGCCAAACGTATCGACGTTGGTCAGATCGGGCAACCACTGCTGGTGGAAACGCGGCGCGTCGACCGCCTCCTGCACGTTCATGCCGTAGTCGATCACGTTCAGGATGGTGTGCGTCACGGCCGTGATGATGCGGCTGCCGCCGGGCGTTCCGACCACCATGACCGGCTTGCCGCCCTGCGTGAGGATGGTCGGACTCATGGAACTCAAAGGCCTCTTGCCCGGCGCAATGGCGTTCGCTTCGCCCTGCACCAGACCGTACAGATTGGGGACACCGACCTTGACCGTGAAGTCGTCCATTTCGTTGTTCAGCAGCACGCCGGTGCCGGCTGCCGTGACTCTGGCACCGAACCAGTCGTTCAAGGTGTAGGTGACCGCCACCGCGTTGCCGGCCTGATCAACGATCGAGTAGTGCGTGGTGTTTGTTCCCTCGTGTGGCGCGACGCCGGGCTTGAGTTGCTGCGAGACGCCGGCCTTGGCCGGGTCGATGGCGTCGCGGATTTTTGCCGCGTAGCCCTTGTCCAGCAGACGCTCCAGCGGGTTCTTCACAAAGTCAGGGTCCCCCAGGTAGCTGTTGCGGTCCAGGTAGGCGTGGCGCATGGCTTCGATCTGGTAGTGCACCGCCTGGGCCGAGCGAAAGCCCCAGTCCTTGAGCGGGTAGCCTTCCACGATATTCAGAATCTCGCAGATCACAACGCCACCCGAACTGGGCGGCGGTGCCGACACGATGTGATAGCCCCGGTAATCGCACTCCACCGGCGCCAATTCGCGCACCGTGTACTGGTCCAGGTCCATCTGGCTGAGGATGCCCTTGCCGGCCGTGCTGGCCGCCACCAGCGCCTTGGCGACCGGGCCTTTGTAGAAGCCATCAACGCCATGCCGACTGATCAGACGCAGCGTTCTGGCCAGGTCCTTCTGCACCAGCTTCTGGCCGCTCTGGAACGGCTTACCGCGATTCAGAAAGATGGTGGCGGACGGCGCGTCCCTGGCCAGGTCGGCGGTTGCCGACTGCAGTATGTCGGCATCGCCCTGCTCCAGCGCAAAACCGCGCTCGGCCAGCCTGATCGCCGGTGCCATCAGTGCGGCGCGCGTCATGCTGCCGTATTTGGCACGCGCCAGTTCCAGCCCGGCCACGGAGCCCGGTACGCCCACCGCCAGGTAGCCCTTGGTGCTCAGGCCCTTGACCACATTGCCGTCAGCGTCCAGATACATATTGGCCGTGGCGGCCAGCGGCGCCTTTTCGCGAAAGTCCAGAAAGGTCTTGCGCCCATCGGCCAGTTGCAGTGTCATGAAGCCGCCACCGCCCAGATTGCCGGCCGCCGGGTAAACCACCGCCAGCGCGTAGCCAACCGCCACCGCGGCATCGATCGCGTTGCCCCCCTTCTTCAGCACGTCGACCCCGATCCGGGTCGCCAGGTGCTGCGCCGTCACCACCATGCCATGTTCGGCCGCCACCGGTGCCACCGAGGCGGCCTGGCTGGTGAAACAGGAAAGGAAGGAAACGCTGGCCAGCAAGGCCAGGCGAACAGACAGATTTTGCATGGTGAAGAGTCTCAGGATAAGTGGCGGCAAGGTATAACCCTTACCCCGCCGCCAGCACTCTATCAGGGATCGGAAAGAACACGATCACTGAGCGCGAGACCCTATTGATGTTTCCGAAATTCGCGACACCATTGCGCAGGAACGGATGCGACGTTGTCATTGCGGGCTTGACCCGCAATCCATGGATGCCGGATGTTGAAACCCCGGACCTGATCCGGGGCCGGCATGACAGCGTGTCCCTTTGCGAGCGTCGGTGGTTTGCGCAGCTCGCATACCAACCCCGCTTGCAAGATCAGGTTGGTGGGGCGCTCAGCGCAGCGAGTTATTGGGGTCAGACACCAATTTCGCTGCGGCACTTTGTGCCGCACCCTGCGGGCGAGCCAAAGGCTCGGCGAATTTGGGCTCTGACCCCAAAAACTCGGGGGACACGGAGCTGAGTGCCCCACCAGCCTGATCCTCCCACTATGCTGAACGGAGGTTTGGCAGGTCATCCTTTCAGGAAACCACATTAACCTGCCAGCGGTGCCGGCGTTGTTGAAACACCCTGCTCCACCGCTGCCTGCAACTGGGCACTCATCGCCCGCTGGTAGCCGGCGCCGGCTTGCAGACGTTGCCAGTAATCCCGCACCGCGACCGGAAAGCTTTCGACCAGGTCCAGGTAACTTGCCAGCAACAGGGCGTAGCCGACGGAGATATCGGCTGCCGTCAAGTGTTCGCCGCACAGGTAGGCACGGCGTGCCAGCACCGGGCTGAGGCCTTTCAAGCGCGCCAGGAACCAGCGCCGGTAGTCTTCCGCGGCCTGCGGCAGACGGCGCGCCGGCGGCTCGAAACGTCCGTAGCGCAGGATGATGGTTTGCGGACAGGTCAGCGTCGCCTCGCCGAAATGCAGCCAGTTGAGAAAGTTGCCGTACTCCGGATCGCCCGGCGCCACGCAGAGCCGTGACGGGCCGTCGCGACTGGCCAGATAGTGACAGATCGCCGACGACTCGGTCATGGCAACATCGCCATCGAAAAAGGCCGGCACCGTGCCCAGCGGATTGATCTCCAGGTAGTCGCGCGCCAGCACGCGCGGCGGGAATGGCAGCATCTTCAAAACGTAAGGCAGACCCAGTTCCTCCAGCGTCCACAAGGGACGAAAGGAACGGGCGCTCATGCAATGGAACAGTGTCATCATGCTGGGTCAACCGTTGTCGGACAGATCGGGTGGGTTGGACTTCGGCACCTCGCTCTCCCGCGGCGTCAACTGCCAGAAGATGCTGGCCGAGGCCAGCGTGATGAGCCCCATGCAGACAAAGGTCGCATGGAAGGCCTGTAGTGTGTGCGCCGCGCTGTCACTGCCAAACAAACCGCTGAAGGCAGCCAGCACGCCACCGGCGGTGGCCACGCCCATGCCGATGGCGAGCATCTGCACCATCGACAGCAAGGCATTGCCACTGCCGGCATGGACCGGGTCCAGGTCCTTCAGCGTCAAGGTATTCATGGCCGTGAACTGTAGCGAATTGACGGCGCCAAAACAGGCCAGATGCAGCGAATGGACCCACCAGGGCTGCTCCGGCGTAGCCAGCGCGAAGCTGGCCGTGAGCAGGCCCAGCAGCATGGTGTTGACCACCAGCACGCGCCGGTAGCCGGCGCGGGTAATCAAGGTGGTGACCAGACGCTTGACCGTCATCGCGGCCAGCGCCACGGGCAGCATCATCATGCCCGCGTGAAACGGCGAGTAGCCCATGCCGACCTGTAGCAGAAGCGGCACCAGCAAGGGCATGCTGGAACTTCCCAGGCGCGAAAACAGATTGCCCAGCAGTCCCACGCTCAGCGTCGGGATCGAGAACAGGTCCGGCGAAAAAAGCGGATCGTGGTGGCGTGCGGCGTGCAGCCAGTAGGCGCTGAGGCTGGCCAAGCCGAAGATCAGTAGCACCAGCACGCCGGCCTGCTGCAGACCCAGACTTGACAACCCGTCGAGCGCCAGCGAAACACACACCATGCCAAAGGCCAGCAGCAGGTAGCCCACCACGTCGAAGCGCGCCACACGCTCCAGCGCCGAGCCGCGCATGTACAACAGCGTGGCAATGGCGCCCAACACGCCCACCGGCACGTTGATCAGGAAGATCCAGTGCCAGGACGCCACCTCGACCAGCCAGCCGCCCAGTGTTGGACCAATCAACGGGCCGATCAGACCCGGAATGGCGACAAAACTCATGGCCGGCAGGAAGTGACTCCTGGGAAAGGATCGCAACACCGAGAGCCGGCCGACCGGCAGCAGCATCGCACCACCCATGCCCTGCACCACCCGCGCCGCCACCAGTTGACTGACACTGTGCGAGGCCGCGCACAGCAGCGAGCCGACCACAAACACGGCAATCGCGCTGACGTAGACACGGCGGGTGCCAAAGCGGTCGGCGATCCAGCCCGATGCCGGAATCAACATGGCCATGGTGAGCGAGTAGGCCACCACCACCGACTGCATGCGCAGCGGACTCTCGCCCAGGCTGCGCGCCATCGCTGGCAAAGCGGTATTGACGATGGTGGCGTCCAGCGTCTGCATGAAGAAACCGCAGGCCACCAGCCACAGCAGCGCGTTGAGCTCCTTTTGCTCCTTGGCACTGACGTCTGGAATTTTCATGGTGCGATCGACAGAAGTTACGGCCGGACCATGCGAAAGAGCTGCGCCGGGCCGACCGTGAAATAGTCGGCCGGCCCGCCGCCGCGCAGCACGTGCCCGGCGCGCGCCGTGTCGTAGATTCCATCGACGATCAGGTCTTTACGGATATGCACCGCCACCACTTCCCCCAGTACCAGCCAGGTCGAAACCTGGGTCCCGTCGGCGCCCTGCAATTGGACGATCTGGGTGGCCTTGCACTCGAACGCAACGGGACTCTGGGCCACCCTGGGCGGCTGCACCAGGCGCGAGGCCAGCGGTGTCAGGCCGGCCAGCTCAAACTCGCTCACCTGCGGAGCAACCGCGGCGCAAGTCTGGTTCATGGCCTCGGCCAGCGGCTGCGTCACCAGGTTCCAGACGAACTCGCCCGTCTGCTGGACATTGCGCAACGTGTCCTTGGCACCGACGCTGGAAAAACCGATGATGGGCGGCACGTAATTGAAGGCGTTGAAAAAGCTGTACGGCGCAAGATTGAGTTGCCCGCTGGAATTGATGCTGGAAATCCAGCCGATCGGACGCGGCCCGACGATGGCATTGAACGGGTCATGCCGCAAGCCGTGCCCCAGGCGGGGCTCGTAGGAGTGCCTATCGTCCGACAGAAAGGTTGGGGGCTCAATTGAATTCATGGTTGACAGACTCGGTAACAAATTCATCCTGGGGCTGGGGTGGCTCGGCGTATTCCTCTGGCGTGGCTCCCGCCGATGCGCTCCCGCAGTGTAGCCAGCGGCGCGGCGGTGGACGTCACGCGACAATAGCCTGCATCAAACAAACTCCGTCTTTGCCCATGCCAGCCCTGTCCACCCTGCCCGCCTTGCAAGGCGCCTCCAATTTCCGGGACCTCGGCGGTTACCTGGGCGCCGACGGCCGTCCAGTGCGCCGCGGCCGGGTCTTTCGTTCCGATCATCTGGCGGGCCTGACGGCAGCCGACGTGGCGGCGCTACAGGCACTGCCCTTGAGCCACAGCATCGACTTCAGGGGTGTGGCCGAGGGCGCCGCCCTGCCCTGCGAAATCCCGGGGGTGAGCAGGCTCGCGCTGGCGATTGAGCCGACCGTGGTGCAGCGGCTGCGCGCCCTGCTGGCTGCGGGGCATATTCCCAGCAGTGCCGAAACCGTGACGCTGATGTGCGACACCTACCGCGACTTCGTGCACCGGCACGGACCCACCTTTGGCCGCTTCCTGCGGCACCTGCTGTCGCATCCGACGCCGGTGGTTTTCCACTGCACGGCGGGCAAGGACCGCACCGGCTTTGCCGCCGCGCTGCTGCTGTCGGCCCTCGGGGTGGAGCGCGACGCCATCATGCAGGACTACCTGCTGACCAACCAACGCTACCGCCGCAGTCCTGGCATGGAAGGCGCCGGCCCGGCGCACGTGATGGACGTGCTGTGGCAGGTGCAGCCGGCCTTCCTGCAAGCGGCCTTCGATGCGATGGACCGCGATTACGGCGGCCTCTCAAGCTACCTGTCCGGCCCGATGGGAATAGCAGCCGATGAACGCGAACAATTGCGCCGCAGCTTGCTGGCGTTGTGACTGTCGTAGCGCTATGCTGTCTGCAATCAGGAGAACCCGTCATGCTTCATCGTCTGTTGGTTTGGAACCGTCTGCTGCTGTGCTTGCTGCTGCCGGCCTGTGGCAGCTATGCGCCGCCCGACGCCCTGGTCGGCATGAGCCGGGAAGAGGTGATAGCGCGCATGGGGCAACCCGACCTGGAGCGCAAGCAGGACAGCGGCAGCCGGCTCGAATTTCCGCGCGGACCGCAGGGCAAACACACCTGGTTCGTCTATTTCGACGCCGCTGGCAAGGCCAGCCACGCCCAGCAGGTGTTGACCGAGCCGAACTTCGACCGCATAAACGCCGGCATGACGCAGGAGCAGGTCAGCCAGTTGCTGGGCCGCCCCAGCGAAGTCTGGCTGCTGGGACGCGAACGCGGCTACGTCTGGAACTACCGCTACGACGCCGACTGCAAATGGTTCCAGGTCGAGCTGTCGCGGCAACAAGAGGTGCGCTCGGCCGGTTACGGCACCCCCCCGGAGTGCGACCGGGGCGGCGACCGCATCGGGAACTGAAGCAGCGCCAGCGCGCTGAAACAAAACGCAACAAACCGAAACTGCCACGACACCCGGTGGCAGCCCGGCAGCAGCACCATCACAGTCCTGTTCAACACCTTTTCTGAAGGACTCACTGTCATGAAACGCTGGATCAAACGCACCGTCTTCGCCGTCTTCGGCCTGTCTGTCATGGTGGCCGGCCTGTCGGCCTGTGGTCACCGCAACCACGAATTTGGCGCCAACCTGAGCGCCGAGGAATACGCGCAAAAGCGCGGCAAGGTAGTCGACCGGGTCGCCGGCAAGCTCGATCTCAACGAGGAGCAGAAGAAGCGCCTGAGCACCCTGGGCGACAAGCTTTACGAGCAGCGCAGCGCCTTGATCGGGCAGACCAAGGACCCGCGCTCCGAGATGAAGGCCCTGGTCGCCAGCGACAAGTTTGACCGCGCACGCGCCCAGGCCTTGGTCACTGACAAGACCACCGCCTTGCAGTCCCGGAGCCCGGAAGTGATTGCCGCGCTGGCCGACTTCTACGACAGCCTGAACGCCGCGCAGCAACAAAAGGTGCGCGACTACATGGATGGCCGGCACGGCTGGTTCCACCGCGGCTAATCCATGCACAATGCCGCATGCACCGCATCCTGCTGATTGACGACGACGCGCAATTGGGGCCGCCCCTGACGGCTTACCTTGCGCGTTTCGACCTGGCGCTGGAGTGTGCCCTGCGTCCCGGCGCCGGTCTGGATCGATTGCGGCGTGGCGGCATCGATGCCGTCGTGCTGGATGTGATGCTGCCCGAGATGGATGGCTTTGCCGTGTGCCGCGCCATTCGCAAGCAGAGCGATATCCCCATCATCATGCTGACCGCGCGCGGCGAAGTGATGGACCGCGTGGTGGGACTGGAGTTGGGGGCGGATGACTATGTGCCCAAACCATTCGAGCCGCGCGAACTGGTGGCCCGTCTGCAAACCGTGTTGCGGCGCCGCCCTGCCAGCCCCGTGCTGGCGACAGCACCAGCTACTGCGGCACGGCTGCAGTTTGAAGGTCTGGTGATCGATCCGGCCACCCGCAAGGTGTTGCGGCAGGGCGAATACATAGCCCTCACCAGCACTGAATTCGATTTGCTGCACTTGCTGGCGGCGAACGCCGGCAAGGTATTCAGCCGCGACGACATCCTGAACCATGTGCGCGGCCATGAGGCCGAGTTGGTCACCCGCGCGGTCGACATTGTGGTCAGCCGCCTGCGCAAGAAGCTCGAACCGCTGGACTGCATCAAGACGCTGCGCAACGCCGGCTATGCGCTGGCCCTGGCACGGCTGCCGCCATGAGCGCCGCGCCGGGCCGTTCCCAAGCAAGCTCGCACCGCAGTGCGCAGCACGAAGGTAATCCAGTGAGCAAAGTGGCGGCTTCCCCGCGCCGGCGCTGGCACCAGCGGGCCCGCCATGCACTGGCGCACTCCTTGCGCGTGCGGCTGGTCGCCTTGTTTGTGCTGCTGGCGCTGGCCATGGCGGCGACCTTTGTTCTGGGCATGCAATACGCCTTGTCGATCGGCTGGCGCGACGCCGCGCGGCCCTTGCTGGTGGACTATGTGGACCGGCTGGCGGCCGAGATTGGCAGCCCGCCCAACATTGAGCGGGCGCAAGCCCTGACGCAGCGGCTGCCGGTCAGCGTGCGCATCAGCGGTCCGCTGGTCAACTGGCAAAGCGAGCCGGACGCTCCCGCCAATCCGGCGCGCGGGATTGGCAACGCGCGCCGACGCGGCGATTCCTGGAGGGATGACCCGCGTTGGAACAGTGAGGAACCACGCTTGCTGGAACGCAGCACGGCGGACGGCCACCGGATCGAGTTTTCGCTGAGCGTGCCGGCCTGGCATCAGCGTCCGCGCTTCATCGGCTGGGCGACCTTGGCCGGGCTGCTGTTTTTGACGGCGCTGGCCTATGCCCGGGTGCGCCGCATGCTGCGCCCGCTGGACGATATTCGCGCCGGCGCCTTGCGCTTTGGTGCCGGCGACTTCGCCACGGCGATCCCGGTGCGCCATGCCCAGCGGCCGGATGAACTGGGCGAACTGGCTGCCACCATCAACACCATGGGCGCCGACATTCACCACATGCTGGAGGCCAAGCGGGCGCTGCTGCTGGCCATCAGCCACGAGCTGCGCAGCCCGCTGACCCGAGCCCGCTTGAATACCGAACTGCTGCCGGAGACCCCGGAGGTGCTGCCCAGTCGCGCCGCCTTGCTGCGTGACCTGGCCTTGATGCGGGACCTGGTCACCGACTTGCTGGAGAGCGAGCGCCTGGCCAGTCCACACGCCGCGCTACAGCGCGAGCCGACTGATTTGGCGCTGCTGGCGAATGAGGTGGTGGCCAGTCTGCCAGGCAGTCCAGCGATCACGCAAACCATTGCGCCCGACTTGCCCAGGGCGCTACTGGACCCGGCCCGCCTGCGCCTGTTGCTGCGCAACCTGCTGGACAACGCCCAGCGCCATAGCGCCGAAGTCGGCAGCCCACCCGAGCTGACCGTGCGCCCGGGTGAAAGCGGGATGCTGGTGATTGCGGTGCGCGATTTCGGAGCGGGCGTGCCGCCGGATCAACTGCCGCATCTGGGCCAGCCGTTCTACCGGCCGGATGCTGCCCGCACGCGCGAAGGCGGCGGGGTTGGCCTGGGCTTGTACCTGTGCAAGCTGGTGGCGCAAGCGCATGGCGGCACCTTGACCGTGCGCAACGCCCAGCCCGGCTTGCTGGTAACCGTTAGCTTGCCGATAACTGCTACTTGAGTTTGGTCCCGTTCTTCGGAACCAGCAAACCAGGCCGAGTCCAATGCACGGCACCGGTCTGGCGCGGTATGTCGCTGTAGTCGATGGCCTCATCCGGCATCGAAGCCACAGCCTCCAGACGCTTACGCTGTGGATCTTCAAACGACAAAGTGACCTTGCCTTCAAAGGCTTGGCCTTGATCGGCCCTACGCGCGCCCTCTTTGGCACGCAAGAAAAAACCGTCCACATCATCGGTGCGAACAATAACTTTGGTCATGATCTCTTTGGGTGGTTTGGCCATTAATACAGTCATTTTCAGGTGGGCCTAACGTTAGCACATCTGCTCATTCAGAGACTTCCATGACAATGGGTCGCTACCCAATGCAACGGTGCAAATTGCGGTCGAATGTCAGCAATTTGGTGGACCGTCTACCTTTATACAGCTCGCCGCTGTTTCGCGTCCGAAGTTGCTAGACTTCACCCGATGACCGAAACAGCCAAACAACACTCTCCCGGCATGCAGCAGTATCTGGGCATCAAGGCCGATTACCCCGACACGCTGCTGCTGTACCGGATGGGGGACTTCTACGAACTTTTCTATGCCGATGCCGAGAAGGCGGCGCGGCTGCTCAACATCACGCTGACCCAGCGCGGACAGTCAGCCGGCGAGCCGGTGGCGATGGCCGGGGTGCCGTTTCACTCGGTAGAAACCTACCTGGCGCGCCTGATCAAGCTGGGCGAATCGGTGGCCATCTGCGAACAGGTGGGCGAGGTAAACAACAAGGGGCCGGTGGAACGCAAGGTGGTGCGGGTGGTCACGCCCGGCACGCTGACCGACATGGAGCTGCTGGGCGACAAGACCGAGTCGCTGTTGCTGGCGGTGCACCAGAGGCCGCGCAACAGTTGCGGCCTGGCCTGGCTGAGCATCACCAGGGGCGAGCTTTACCTGGCCGAATGCGCGCCCGATGAGTTGGCGGACTGGGTGGCCCGCATCAGCCCCGGCGAGTTGCTGTTCAGCGCCGGCGCCACACCCACTTTTGAGAGCCGCTTGCGCGCGCTGCAAACCAGCGGACCGATGACCGTCACGCTGCGGCCGGATTGGCAGTTCGATGCCGGCCTGGGCCAGCGCAAGCTGCTGGAGCAATTGCAGGCCGCCAGCCTGGCGCCCTGGCAGGCGCAGGAGTTGGCGCAAGCCCATGCGGCCGCTGCCGCGCTGCTGGCCTACGCCGAGCACACGCAGGGCCGCGCCCTGACCCACTTGCACAGCATTCGGGTGCAGCGCAACGACGAGCTGATCGACCTGCCGCAAACCACCCGGCGCAACCTGGAGCTGACGTTGACCCTGCGCGGCGAAGAGCAGCCGACCCTGTTCTCGCTGCTGGACAGTTGCATGACCGGCATGGGCAGCCGCCTGCTGAAAAGCTGGTTGCTATCACCCCGGCGCGAACGCAGCGAGGCACAGCAACGGCTGGACGCCATTGCCGCCTTGAAAACTGGCCCCTGGCTGAAACTGCGCGAGCAACTCAAGGGCAGCAGCGACGTGGAACGCATCACGGCGCGTCTGGCGCTGCGCCAGGTGCGGCCAAGGGAACTGGTGGCGCTGCAACAGACACTGAAAAAAACAGAACTGCTGACACCCTCTTTGCGTGGGCTTGAGCCCTACTTGACGCAACTCTCGCAGCACTTGCTGAGCCCCGACGGCTGCGCTGAATTATTGACAAGCGCAATCGACCCGGAGCCGGCCGCCCTGGTGCGCGACGGCGGTGTGATTGCCGGCGGCTTCGACGCCGAGCTGGACGAGCTGCGCGCCATCCAAACCAACTGCGACGCTTTTCTGCTCGACCTGGAAGGACGCGAGAAAGCACGCACCGGCATCGCCAACCTGCGCGTGCAGTTCAACAAGGTGCACGGCTTTTTCATCGAGGTGACGCAGGGCCAGGTCGACAAGGTGCCCAGCGACTACCGGCGGCGCCAGACCCTGAAAAATGTGGAGCGTTTCATCACCCCCGAGTTGAAAGCCTTCGAGGACAAGGCGCTCAGCGCCCAGGAGCGCGCCCTGAGCCGGGAAAAATTCCTCTACGAGCAGTTGCTGGACCAGCTGCAGCAGTTCGTGCCCAGGCTGACGCAACTGGCGCGAGCCCTGGCAACGCTGGACGCGCTGTGCGCCCTGACCGAGCGCGCCCTGACGCTGAACTGGTGCGCGCCGCAGTTTGCCAAAGAGCCGTGCCTGGAGATCAGCCAGGGTCGCCATCCGGTGGTCGAGGCGCGGCTGGCCGAGACCAGCTCGGGTGCCTTCATTGCCAACGACACGCGGCTGGGCCCCAAACAGCGCATGCAGATCATCACCGGCCCCAACATGGGCGGCAAGTCCACGTACATGCGCCAGATCGCCGTCATCGTGCTGTTGGCCAGCATCGGCAGTTATGTGCCGGCGGCGGCCTGTCGTCTCGGACCGATAGACGCCATCCACACCCGCATCGGCGCCGCCGACGACCTGGCCAACGCGCAGTCCACCTTCATGCTGGAGATGCTGGAAGCGGCGCAAATCCTGCACTCGGCAACGCCCAATTCGCTGGTGCTAATGGACGAAGTGGGCCGCGGCACCAGCACCTTCGACGGCCTGGCCCTGGCCTCCGCCATCGCCACCCAGTTGCACGACAAGACCCAGGCCTACACCTTGTTTGCCACCCACTACTTCGAGCTGACCGAGTTCCCGGCGACGCATCACGCCGCTATCAACGTGCACGTGAGCGCCGCCGAGTCGGGCCACGACATCGTCTTCCTGCACGAAATCCAGGTTGGCCCGGCCAGCCGCAGCTACGGCATTCAGGTGGCGCGTCTGGCCGGCATGCCGGCGGCGGTGGTGAACCAGGCGCGCCAGACACTGGCGGCGCTGGAAGCCAAAGCCTCCGAGGCCCACGCCCAGGTTGACCTGTTTGCGCCACCACCCGTTGCAGAACACGTGGCGGTCAGCGCGGTAGAGAAGGCGCTGGAAGCTGTCGACCCTGATGCGTTGAGTCCGCGCGAAGCGCTGGATGCGCTGTACCAACTCAAGACACTGGCGGCCAAGGGCTAGCTTGGGTTTTGTGCTTCGGGTGACGGTGGACTTGGAACGACCCGTTAACGTTCATGTGGCCACCGCTGTGGATTGCGCGCATTGTGAATTACCGCCAAAACGTGAATCAAGTCATTTTTGACCGTGTAAAAAACACCATACGGAAACCGTGGCAAAAGTGTGCGGCGTACACCCGGAATAATTTCTGCGTACAAAAACGGGACTTGCTCAAGGCGTTTGAGTTGGAGTTCAAAAGCCAACTCAAATTCAGAGCCTAGCCCTTTACTCTGTTCCTCATACCAATCGAAAGCTTCGCCAATTTCGCGAACGGCTCGACCGGCAAACTTCAAGCGGTACGCCACAAGCCGCTTTTTAAATGAGCTTTTACCTGATCCCAGGAATAACCGGCCTCTGGGTTCCGCTCAAAGTCGGCCAAACGTGCTTCGAGTTCGGTTTTTAACTCGGGTGAAACCTCAATCGCGTGAGGGACGGCAGCAATGCTTTCCCAAATCACTTCAACGAGTTGAATGCGCTCCTGAACGGGCAATTCCAAAATGTCGGCAACAGAAATTTGGCTCATGGAACGTAGATTACCACGGACGCAGTTTTGCGCGTTAACGTCGCGATGATTGGACGACAACGGCACAACCGGCACCTCCTGAAACCGGATTCGCCTTAAAGCCTTAAAGTCACCACCTGTAGTCGCACCATGGGAGCCTCCGATGCAAATACTTCAACTTCGCGATGCCAAAGCCAGTCTGTCCGCCGTGGTGGCTTCCGCTGAGCGCGGGCAACCTACCATCATCACCCGGCATGGGCACCCGTCTGCCATGGTGGTGCCGATAGAACATGGCATGCGCCTATTCCCTTCGGTCGCACCCAGTCTTGCGGCACACCTACTGGCCATCCCTGAAGCGGTCGCCACCAAGCGCGGTAGCCGCTCGCCTGTCAGGCGGGCTCTCTGACCGAGCGATGGCCAAGGGAGGGGCGTCATCCTGGCTTTGCGGACGTGGCCATTGCGGCCATTGCCATGCAAGGCAATCTTTTGCTATTGACTCGCAACCTCAAGCACTTCGCACCGTTGGGCCTCGCCTGCGCCGACCCGTTCAGTCAAGCTCCCGCCGAGTGGGTCAAGCCATAACCGGACAAGACTTCATCGGCAATCTGGCGCCATAACTTCAGGGAAGCTGCGATGATCAACTGCCTCTTCTGCCGTCCAGTCAGCTCAACTCTTCCGCCGACTCATCTGGTATCCATCGAAGAATGAATCTCCAATGCGAATGGCTTCCGGCTCGGTTCCACAGTGCTCAAATCCGAGCGCCTCATAAAGTCTCACGGCTGCATCGTTTGGCACGTAGACGGTCAGATTGACTCGCAATACGCCATTCGATTCAGCATGTGCGACGGCTCTTTGCACCAGCGAGCGACCAAGGCCCCGCTTTCTAAATCGAGGTGAAACAAACACACCCCAAAGCGTTGTCTTGTGACGGGAGGACGGGAACTTGCTGGGCCATGCCACTGCTGCGCATGCAACGAGTTCAGCATCCACAAATGCTCCAAACGCTGCATTCGGCTCGGGATACGAGAGTTGGTCGCGAAAGCCTTGCAATGGCCGAGCCAACTCCTCCTCCATCGTCAGCCCCATCGCGACAGGGTTTTCACCAGTCACTTCACGACGCAGAACGGAAAACGCCTCGGCGTCCTCGGCACAAAGTCTTCGGAGTTGGCAATCAATCATGAACATTTTTTCGTGGAGCACCGTTGCATTTTGCTGATGCTACGCCAACATTTCACCCCTTACCGACTGCTCCCGCCGCAGAGCAGCCACCAACCGAGTCTTGCCCGGCGCGGGCTGGGGGCTTTGGGTTGGGGGCGATTTTAAAAACCGAAGGTTCATGAGCCCCCGGCCCAAAGCCTCCAGCCCGCGCCGGGCAAGCCACAATTCATAAGCACAAGGCCAGCTGCGCCTAGCCGAAATTCAAAGACCGTGCTTGTGTGAAAACAGCACTGCTTTGGCCAACGCATTCACGTCCACCCTGGCCTTCAGTCGGATGGCCAGCAAATACAGGCCGCCGAACTTGCGTTGCAGCAGCAAGGCGTCGGCCGGCGGCAGTTGCCAGAATTCCCGGTCCAGCCCCAGGGCCATGCCGCTGGAGCGAACGCGTTCCGGTAGGTCCGAAGTGCCAAAGTCGTAGCCACCCTCCCGGCAGAACGGCTCCAGGGCTTGCTCGCCAATGTCGAGTACGGCCTGTTGGTGTCTGTCCTGCGTTGTGTCGTCAAAGTAACCGATGGCCTGGCACGCCACACTCATGGCCGCGCGGTCCGCCGTCATGGCGCCTTTGATCAGGCGCCGAAAGTCGTTGGACATCCTGGCCTTGTAGGGCCGGGTGGCGCCGAAGTCGAGCAGGATCAGCTGCTGTGTGCCGGTGTCGTACTGGTAATTCGCGAAGTTGGGGTCGGTCTGGACCAGCCGAAACTCAAAGATTTCCCGCAGCAGCAAGGCGAACAGTAGCGCCATCACGCGGTCGCGCTCCGCTTGCGCCGCGTCCACCAGCGCTTCGATCGGCACTCCCGCCACATAGTCCATGGCCAGAACGCTGAGGGTCGTCAGATCGGCATGCCGTTTGGGTAGCAGATAGTGCGGCGCGTCGGCCAGCAGTTCGCCGTAGCGGTCCAGGTAGTTGCCCTCCCGGACGTAATCGGCCTCGTCATGCAGTTGATGCTTGGCCTCGCGCAGCAGGGGCTTGACGTCCATCTCCTTGGGCAGCAGGCCCGACATGCGCAGCAGGCCGGCAACGTTGTCGACATCGCTGTCTATGCTTTCACGCACGCCGGGGTACTGGATCTTGATGGCCAGGTCGCGCCCGTCGCGGGTCTGGGCCCGATGGACCTGCCCGATCGACGCCGCGGCCAGGGGCGTGAAACTGAAATGCTTGAACTGTTTTTCCCAGCCCTTGCCCCAATTGGCCAGCAGCACTCCGGTCACCTGGGCTTTCGGCATTGCCCTGGCGTCGGAGCGCAAGCGCCCCAGAATCTCGGCCAGCGCCGGCGGCAACAGGTCGCCCGACTCCATCGACACCAATTGCCCCACCTTCATCGCCGCGCCGCGCAGCTTGGCCAGTTGGTCGGCCACCCGGCGCACATTGGCCGGTGTCAAAAGCAGGTCGCTGACCTTGGGCCGATTGCCCAGTGCCAACTGTCGTGCGCCTTCGGCCATCATGCCCCCGGCAATGCCGGTGGCCATCCATCCCAGCCGCATCAGCCGCGAGCCGCGTCCACTGGGCACGGCCAGTGTTGGCGCTGGGGCACTGTTGCCGTCCTGCTTGGGCAAATCGGCTTTCTTCGGTCCTGTCAACGCGCTACTTCCGTGAGATCGCCGCAGCGTCGGTTCCGTTATACCTTGGCCAGCGCCAGTTGAACGCGTTTGTCCGCCTCGCCAGCGAGTTCCACCAGCTTGTCGTCACCGAGGATGCGCATCATGGCCGACGGCGCGGTCAACTCGATCGAGATCTTGCCCGCTGCCAACTCCCGAATCACCGCGTTGCAGGGCAACAAGCCGGCGACATCGCTGTTGGCGCTATAGGCTTCATAAGCCAGATTCGGGTTGCAAGCGCCAAGGATCACCGTCGGAATAATGTCCTTGCCGGTTTTTGCCTTGATTGTGCTGTGCATGTCGATCCGCGTCAGGATGCCAAAACCCTGCTCCGCCAAGGCCGCCGTGACACGGGCCACCGCCTGATCCACCGAAGCCGCGATTTCACGTTTGAAATTGATACCGTTCATTTTTTCCATCCTTAAAAAAGTAGCTGACCCTGCATCGCCCGGCAGGATGTCGCCGAAGCCAATATACGCCGCTATCGTACAGGCGTTGGTGCGCCAACAGACACACGGTTTCCCGCCTTACGCCAGACACCCCTGTGCGGCGCGGGCTCTCGATACACTCTAGGTATTTCCTCCAGCCATCCAGAAAATGACCTACTGCGTCGCCATCAAACTCAACGCCGGACTGGTTTTTTTGTCCGATTCGCGCACCAACGCCGGCTTGGACCAGATCAGCACTTTTCGCAAAATGATCGTCTACGAGAAGCCCGACGACCGTTTCATGGTGCTGCTGTCGGCCGGTAACCTGAGCATTTCGCAATCGGTGCGCGAGATCCTGCAGGTCGAGCATCTCAAGGACCATCCGGACGGCGAGCCCATCACGATCTGGAACGCCAGGAGCATGTTCGATGCCGCCCGCGTGCTGGGCGCGGCCATTCGCCATGTCTACGAACGCGACGCGGAGTCGCTCAAGCAAGCCGGCGTCGAGTTCAATGTGTCGCTGATTTTCGGCGGCCAGATCAAGGGCGAAGGGATGCGCCTGTTCCAGGTCTACTCGGCCGGCAACTTCATCGAGGCGACACCCGAGACGCCGTACTTCCAGATTGGCGAGTCCAAATACGGCAAGCCGGTGCTGGACCGCGTCATCAGCCTCGGCACGCCGCTGCACGAAGCCGCCAAGTGCGCCCTGGTGTCGATGGACTCCACGCTCAAATCCAACCTGTCGGTCGGCCTGCCGCTGGACATGGTGGTCTATGAAGCCGATACCTACCAGACCGACAAAGTGGTCTGCATAGACGAAAACAACCCCTATTTCCGGATGCTGCACAGCAGTTGGGGACAAAAATTGCGCGAGGTGTTCGACAGCATCGAAGACCCGATGTGGAACGGCGAGCAGACGGCCACCCCCCTGATGACCCACTCCGGCCGCCACCGCACCCTGAAAAAAATCAGCACGCCGGAAGAGAAATTAATATGAGACATTGTGGGACAGACCGCAGTTGCACGCAGTCAACCAGCTCTGTCCCCAACTGATTATGGAAATTGTTTTCTCCCACGCCAACAGCTTCCCCGCCAGCACCTATGGCGTCTTGTTCAAGAGCCTGAAGGCGCGCGGTTTCACGGTCAAGGCGATCGAGAAATTTGGCCATGACAGCAACTACCCGGTCACCAACAACTGGCCACATCTGGTGCAGCAACTGATTGACTTCACGCAGGTTGAAGTCGAAAAAGCCGGCAAGCCGATGTTTCTGGTCGGTCACTCGTTCGGCGGCCTGGTCAGCCTGATGGCCGCCGCCCGTGCGCCTGAACTGGCGCGCGGTGTGGTGCTGGTCGACTCTCCCGTATTGGGCGGCTGGCGCGCCACCACGCTGGGCGTCATCAAAAGCACGCAACTGGTGGGCTCAGTGTCGCCCGGCGCCACCAGCCGCCGGCGCCGCAACAACTGGCCCGATCAGGCCGCGGCACTGGAGCACTTTCGCCACAAGAAAATGTTTGCCCGCTGGGAGCCGCAGGTGCTGCGGGACTACATCGCCCACGGCACCCATGACGAAGGCCGGGGGACGGAGAAAAAACGCGTGCTCAGCTTCGACCGTGCCGTCGAGACCGCCATCTACAACACCTTGCCCGACAACCTGGACCGCCTACTGCAGCGCCACCCGATCAAGTGCCCGGTGTCATTTTTGGGCGGCACGCATTCGGTCGAGATGAAACAGGTGGGCATGGCGATGACCGAAAAAATCACCCGTGGCCGCATCATGATGCTGGACGGCAGCCACCTGTTTCCGATGGAAAAACCCCTCGCCACCGCCGCCGCGCTGGAAGCCGCGCTGCTGGACATGCAAGGCCCGAACTGAGTTACCGATCCGATTTGTCATCCCGGACCTGATCCGGGATCCATGGATTGCGGATCGGGCCTGCCCCGGACTCCGATCCGGGGTCCGCAATGACAACAATGGTGGCAATGACAACCTTGGTGGCAATGACGGTCAATCGGCCCAGACCACCAGGCCGCTCCAGGCGGTGGCCAACACCACCACGCCAAAGACGATGCGGTAGTAGGCAAAGCCGACAAAGCTGTGGCTAGCGATGTAGCGCAGCAGCCAGCGGATGCACAGCCAGGCACTGAGGAAGGACACCACCAGACCGACCGCGAACAGCGGCAGATCGGCCCATGACAGCAGGGCGCGCTCCTTGTACAGGCTGTAGACGCCGGCGCCAATCAGCGTCGGGATCGCCAGATAAAAAGAAAAATCGGTGGCCGCCTTGCGGCTCAGTCCCAGCAGCATGGCACCGATGATGGTGGCACCACTGCGGCTGGTACCGGGGATCATGGCCAGGCACTGCGCCAGGCCCACCTTCAGGGCATCCAGCGGCGTCATCTGCTCGACCTCGTGAATGCGTGCCAGCGTCGGGTTCTTTTGCTGGCGCCGCTCGGCCCACAAAATGATGAAGCCGCCCAGGATGAAAGTGCTGGCCACCACCAGCGGCGTGAACAGATGCGCCTTGATGGCCTTGCCATAGAGCAGGCCCAGAATGACGGCCGGCACAAAGGCAATGAAGACGTTCAGGGCAAAGCGTTGCGCCTCTTTGCTCGACGGCAGGGTGACCAGGGTGCTGCGAATCTTTTGCCAGTAGACCAGGATCACGGCAAAGATGGCGCCGGTCTGGATGGCGATATCGAATACCTTGGCTTTGTCGTCGTCAAATCCCAGCAGGGAACCGGCCAGGATCAGATGCCCGGTCGATGAAACGGGTAGAAATTCCGTCAAGCCCTCGACGATGCCCATGAGGGTGGCTTTCAACAGCAATGCAATATCCAACAAATTCTCCAAGGTTAATGGGGTGGGTGATTGTAAAAAGCCAGCAGCGTCCGGGCCTTGGCGACCGATAACGAGGCCCATCCGTGGTTCAATACCGCCTGCCGTCTGGCAAGATATTGCCCTGATGTTTCGCAACGCTACCTTGCCAGAGATTATTCATGAAAATTTCATACCTTGTCGGCGCCGGCTTGTTGGCCGTGACGCTCAGCGCGCAAGCCCAGGACGCGGCGCTGCCCTTATGGGAAGTGGGCCTGCTGGGCGGCCTCGCCAGCACTCCGTCCTACCCCGGTTCCGCCGACCGTACCATGCGCGCCCTGGCTTTGCCCTATCTGATTTATCGCGGCGAGGTGCTGCGCGCCGACCGCAGCGGTATTGGCGCGCGCTTATTGCATACCGACAACGTCGAATTCGATGTCGGCCTGGCTGCCTCCTTGCCGTCGCACTCGTCCGACACGCCGGCGCGCAACAACATGCCGGACCTGGGCACCTTGGTCGAATTCGGGCCACGTCTGAAAATGACGCTGGCTCTACCCACGCCAGCCAGCCGGCTGCGCCTCGAAGTGCCACTGCGCGCCGTGCTGGAGCTCAATAGCGGCGTCCACCAGCAGGGCTGGGTGCTGGAGCCCGAGCTGGTGCTTGAAACGCGCAACTTCGGCGCCGGCTGGCATTTGTCGGCAAGCGGCAGTCTGGTGCTGGGGGACCGCACCCTGAACAATTTCTTCTACGGCGTGGCACCGCAATTTGCCACAGCGGCGCGACCAGCCTACGACGCACAAGCCGGGCTGATAGCGACCCGGCTGGCCTTCAGCACCTCGAAAGCGCTGAACCCGGATCTGCGCGTCTTTGCCTACCTGCGTTTTGAAAGCTACGCCGGTGCAGCCAACCTCGACAGCCCGCTGCACCTGCAATCGACTGGCAGTTCGGTCGGTCTGGCGCTGGCCTGGACACTGGGCCGTTCCGAGCGCCACGCCGCCGGTCATTGACCGAATTTCGCGCCGCGTAGCGGCAAGTCACGCACTGTTTGGCACCTTTGGTCGCATGGCGCTGGTGAACAGCAGTGGCGCCCGGCACAGTCCAGTCATCGCCTGACACTTCAAGGACCTGACCGTGCCTTATCGGATTTTCACCATGCAGCCGCCAATCGACCGGCGGCCGGGCACTATAGTAAGGACTTGACCCCCCGCCAATGCCTACACCCGACCATTTTTTCAAGGAGCGCTCCATGAGCCCCGCCATGACCCCCGAAGAGATCGACCGCCTGGCACGCAAGCGCGCCGGAAAAAAAATGGGTTGGCACATCCACGCCTTTGTTTATATCGTCGTCAACATCGGTCTGGCACTGCTGTCGACCTTCAGCGGTCACTCCTGGGCCGTGTTCCCGGCGCTGGGCTGGGGTTTGGGGCTGCTGGTACACGGCCTGGTGGTATTCGTCCAACCCTTCGGCAGCGGCTTTCGCGAGCGCCTGGTGCAGCAGGAACGGGAACGCTTGCAACAGCAACAGCGCAAGCCCTGACTCCCATGACGCCAAAGACCGTCGAGCGCTGGGCGGCACTCACGCTGCTGCAGCACAGCCTGCCCAGCCTGACCATCAACACCGTCATCGCCCTCAGTCTGACGGCTTTTGGCGACGGTGATTTTGCCTCCAACCTGGTCTATTCGCACTGCATAGGCATCAGCATCTGGCTGCTGATTGAAGTGGGCCTGCATTTCCTGATGCCCAACCGCAAACAGCAGTGGCGCCGCCTGTACCTGATCGTGCCGCTGGGCGTCACGGTGGGCTATCTGGTGGGCTTGTACACGGCGGCCTGGCTGATGGGTCATCCAACCGACGGCATCTGGTCCGAGCATCCGCGCCTGGTGCTGGGCTATCTGCTGATGAGCCTGGCCGCCGGCGGCGCCATGAGTTATTACTTCCTGAGCCGCGAGCAACTGGCGGCAGCGCGTGAGGACACGGCGCAGGCCGCGGCCCAGACCGAAGCGGCCCAGCGTCAGGCGACCGAGTCGAAACTGCTGTTGCTGCAAAGCCAGTTGGAGCCGCACATGCTGTTCAACACGCTGGCCAATCTGCGCGCCTTGATAGGCACCAATCCGGTCGCCGCAACCGATATGCTGGACCGGCTCAACGCCTACCTGCGCGCCACCTTGTCGGCCTCGCGCGCCAGCTCGCACAGCGTGCGCGCCGAATTCGACCGCCTGCACGATTACCTGGAACTGATGGCGGTGCGCATGGGGCCGCGCCTGCGCTACACGCTGGAGCTGCCGCCTGAACTGGCCGAGCTGACGATGCCGCCCCTGCTGCTGCAACCGCTGGTGGAGAACGCCATCAAACACGGACTGGAACCCAAGGTGGAGGGCGGCACTGTCACGGTGCGGGCGCGCCATGCGGCGGGACGGTTGACGCTGGAGGTGCAGGACAGCGGCGTCGGCCTGCCGTCCGACCAGGCCTTGTCAGATGGCTTTGGCCTGGTGCAGGTGCGCGAACGACTGGCCACCAGTTACGGCGCGCAAGGCACCGTCGAACTGACCGCCGGCGCTACGGCCGGGACCTGCGTCAGCGTCACTTTTCCTTCCGAAACATGAGCCTGTCATGAGCCAAGCCGCCACCGCCCTGATCGCCGAAGACGAACCGCTGCTGGCCGCCGCGCTACAGGACGAACTGACGCGGGCCTGGCCCGAGCTGCAAATTCTGGCCACGGTGGGCGATGGCGTGTCGGCCGTCACGCAGGCGCTGCGGCTCAAGCCCGACGTTCTGTTCTTCGACATCCGCATGCCGGGCCTGAGCGGGCTGGAAGCCGCCGCCGAACTGGCGGACGCCTGGAACTCCGACGACATTGGCGGTTGGCCGTTTCCGGCGCTGGTGTTCGTGACCGCCTACGACCAGTACGCCATGGCCGCCTTCGAGGCGCAGGCGATGGACTACCTGCTCAAACCGGTGCAAACCGCCAGACTGCAAAAGACGGTGGCGAAACTGCAACTGGCGCTCGCCAACCGGTCGCACGCGGCTGCCAATTTTGAAGCCACCCTGGGGCAATTGCGGGGCTTGCTGGGCGCCAGTCCACAAGCACCGGTGGCGCCGCTGAAAGTAATCCAGGCCAGCGTCGGCACCACGATACGCATGGTGCCGGTGCCAGAGGTGGATTATTTCGAGGCCGCCGACAAATACGTGCGGGTGCTCACCGCAAACCGCGAATATCTGATCCGCACGCCCCTGAAGGAACTGCTGCCCCAGCTCGACGGCAACGCCTTCTGGCAAATCCACCGCGGCACGGTGGTCAATTCCGCCAGCATCGACACGGTGACGCGCGACGAAGCCGGCAAGCTCAGCGTCACCCTGCGCGGCCGGCCCGAGAAGCTGCCGGTAAGCCGCCTCTACGCCCATCTGTTCAAGGCGATGTAGCGCTGAACGTAGTCGCAACACCAAGCCCAACAAGGCGATATAGTCAAAGCTGAGACACTGTCATGCCGGACCCCGGATCAGAGTCCGGGGCAGGCCCGATCCGGCATCCATGGATTGCGGGTCAAGCCCGGGATGACGACTGCTGAGCCACGATGACAACTACCGGGCCGGGATGACGACTACCGGGCCGGGATGACGACTACCGGGCCGGGATGACAACTACCGGGCCACGATGACAACTGGCGGGTCTGCATGACAACTACCGGGCCAGCCCCGGACTTTGGCTGGCTGCGGTCTGTTTTTCAGAAGGTCCAGGTGACCGCAACGTAGGCTTGGCTGCGTACCGGCAACTGCGTCAAGACGGCGTTGGCCGGACCGCCGTAGCCGCGCCAACCGCCTTGCAGCTGCATGCGGTCGCCTTTCCAGAGCAGCGCCGCCGTGACGATGCGGCCGCCGTCGGCCGGCTGGTAAAGCAGGTCCAGCGAGGGCTGCCAACCCTCATGCTCCCAGCTCAGGCGCAAGTACAGGTTGCTGCGGCGCAGGCTGCTCGATGGATTGAAAGCATCGGCCTGCCAGGCCAGGTTGCCGGCCGCCGCGCTGGCCGGTGCGCCCAGCGCCGGCAAGCCGGCCAGCAAGGCATTGCGGCTTTGCCAGCGGTTCCACTGGTCGTCCGACAAGGCCGTGCCGTCCCACCAGGCTTCCGCCAGCACGCTGAGCTGGCTCTCGGTCGTCCAGGTGCCGCCGATCAGCGCCTGCCCGGTGTGCTGCACGCTGGCCGCCTGCCACGGGTTGCCGCGCAGCAGGCCGCTGGCCAGCGGGTCCATGGCCAGGCTGTCGGCGCGCTCCAGGTAGCGCAACGAGCCGTGCAGTTCCAGTGCGTCACTGGCGACCCAGGCCAGCGCGGCGCCCAGGCTGGCGCCGCTGTGCGCGCCGACGCGGGCGAAGCCGTGCCAGTCCAGGCTGCCGTCGCGCCGGTAGACGCGCGCCGCCAGCGCCGGCTCGCCGGCGCCCTGCACATCGCTGGCAGCGGTCGGATTGACCCAGACCCAGGACCACGCGGTAGCGGCGTCAAAGTGTTCCGCCATCAGCACCGGGCGACCCTCGGTCAAGCTGGCAATCAACGTGCGGCGCTCCTCCTGCTGCACCACGTCGTTGGGGCGAAAAGCGTAGCCCACGTCCCAGGCCACGATTTTCTTGCCGGCGCTGAACTGCCAACTGCCGCCGTCGTGCGTCGCCACCAGTTCGTTGAACCAGGCGCGGCTCTGCGTCGGCTGGTCTTGTGGCCATTGCTGCTGCAGCGTGGCGCTGGCGTTCCAGCCGCGGCCGCTGCTGCGCAGTTCGGTCTCCAGCGTGGCGCCGTTGCCTGGCGTGCCGGCAGTGCCGGGTGCCAGCTCATTGGCCACTGCCAGCGGCCCGGCAACGTTGGCCTGGCGCTGATCCCATTGCAGCCGGACCTGGCCGCTGATTGGCAAACCACTGTCCTGCGTCTGCGCCGCACAAGTGCAGGCACAGGCCAGCGCCAGCGCGCCCAAGGTGATGCGTTGCATGGCTTACTCCAGCGGCGGGTTGCGCACCAGGAACATCGGGTTCAGCCATTCCGGCGGCACCTGGCGTTCCTTGCGGCTGAGGTAGCGCACGTGGGTGGTTTTGTGGTTGCTGACCTGATCGGCCAGCACCATCTCGGTCACCATGGTCGGCGCATTGGGCTTGTCCATCACAAAGCGCGCCTGCTTGGCCAGCTTGTCCGACAGCACATACAAATCGGCGCGCACCGGCTCATGCCGCGTCTTGCCGATCCACAGCTCGATGCGCTGGTAGGTCACGCCCTTGCGCCGCGCGTTCAAGCTCAGGTGCAGACAGCTCTGATTGGCTGCCGCGGCGCCCTCCTCGCACGCTTCCTCGCCCGCGAGCTTGCCGTTGTAGTCCTCGGCCCAGCTCATGGTGGCGACGTCGCCGGTGGAGGCGTCGCCCAGCAGTTTTTGCATCGGCGTGATGCGCAGCGGGCGCTGGCTGCTGGGCATCAAGAGCCAGAAGTCGTCGCCCAGCATCAGCACTTTCTGGCCCTTCTCGGCTGGGCTTTGCATCAGCACCAGCGACTGGCGCCCGGCCTGCGCAAACACGGTATAGCGGCGCTCCTTGTCGGGCGAGCCGTCAGCGTTGAGCACATTGATCTGCGTCTCCACCTGCAGGTTGTCGGCGCTCATGCGGAACTTGTCGGTGGCTTTCAGCAAGGCCGTCACGTCCTGCGCCTGGGCCGTCAGTACGGTCATGGCGATGGCGGCAGTGATGAGGGTTTGAAATGGTTTCATGGAAGTCTCTTGTTGGCAAAGTTAAAGTTGGCTGTCATCGCAAGCTCACTTGACTGTCATCGCAAGCTCACTTGACTGTCATCCCGGGCTTGCTTGACTGTCATCCCGGGCTTGACCCGGGATCCATGGATTGCGGGTCAAGCCCGCAATGACAGAAGTGGCTGCAATGACAGAAGTGGCTGCAATGACCGTCCTCATTCCAAGGTTTTAGGTGTGGGCCAGTGCATCCACCACCGGCATATTGACCGTCTTGCGCGCCACCCAGACCGAGGCCAGCACGGTCAGGGTGACCATGGTCAGCATCGTCACCAGGTACACGGTCAGGTCGAAGGTGATGATCAGCGGATAACCTTTCGACTGGCCCGGCGGCGGCGGCATCTCGACCGGCACCACCAGCAAGAACACGGTGACCGCAGTCGCCACCAGGGCGCCGGCAATAGCACCCACACCGCCCAGCACCATGCCCTCCAGCCCCAGGGTGCGCAGCAACTGGCGCGGCAAGGTGCCCATGGCGCGCAAGGTGCCGATTTCACGGGTGCGCTCGATGATCGCCATGGCCATCGCATTGGTCACCACAAACACCACGATCAGGCCGATGATGAGTCCCAGCGCGCCGAAGATGCGGTTGTAAAGGTCTTTCACCGACTTGTAGAAGTAAGCCTGATCCAGCCAGGTCTGCACCGTCAGTGCCGGATTGGCCGCGGCAAAGCGCTGCCGGGCCGCGTCGGTCATGTCCATCCGGCTCAGGAAGACACCCAGAGTGGAGACTTTTTGCGTGTTGAGCAACTTCTGCGCGGTCGCAATGTCGGTGTAGACGAGGCGCCGGTCCATGTCCGGCACGCCGGTGGAGAAGATGCCCTTGACCCGCACGTCCATGGCGTTCAGGGCGCCCTCGGTGGTGCTGGCCAACAGCGTCAGGCTGCTGCCCGGCTTGGCTTTGAGGCTCTTCGCCAGGCCTTCGCCCAGCATGACCTCGGCCTCTTTGGAGCCACTGGCCAGCACGTCGCCCGCAGTGACGGTCAAAAACGGTCCCTTCACGGCAAACTCGCTGTCCGGGTCGATGCCGGTGGCCAGCATCACGGTGGACTTTTCGCCATTGCTGATCAGGCCGCTGAACTCCACGCGCGGCAAGATCTGGCGCACTTGGGGGTCGGCCAGCAAGCGGCTGCGCAACTCGCCGGCATTGTCCAGCCCATGCTGCAAGGGGATGTCTTCGTCCTTGTTGAACTGGTCCGGCTTGCCAATGATCAGGTGCCCGGTGCTGCGCGCCGCCATCTCCGACAAGCCCTGGTAAGTGGACAAGGCAAACCCCGCCGCCACCAAAATGGCCGCCGTGCCCAAGGCCGCGATCGACACCGTGACCAGCGAGCGGCGCCGATTCCGCAAGGTGTTGAGCACCGCAAATTTCAACCACTTTGTCGAGATCATTGCAGCCTCCCATCCAGCAGCGCCAGCACCCGGTCGCAGCGGCCGGTCAGGCGGCTGTCGTGGGTGGCGATGACAAAAGCCGCGCCCTCGGCATGGCCCAGTTCGCGCATCAGGTCCAGCACCTGATCGGCGGTGTGCGAATCCAGGCTGGCGGTGGGCTCATCGGCAATCACCAACCGTGGCCGCTTGACCAGCGCACGGGCAATGGCGACGCGCTGACGCTGGCCACCCGACAAGGCATCGGGCCGGTGCTGGGCATGCTCTTGCAGGCCCACCGCCTTGAGTTGCGCCGCCACCCTGTCGCGCCGCTCGCTGGCGGGCACACCGGCGATAAACAACGGGTAGTCGACGTTGTCAAACACCGTCATGACCGGCACCAGGTTGAAGTTCTGGAACACAAAGCCCAGCGCATCGCGGCGCAACAGCGTGCGCTGCACTTCGTCCAGGCCGTTGATCTTCTTCCCATCCAACACGATGGCGCCCGAGTCAGGCGTATCGATCAGGCCGCACAGGTTCAGGATGGTGCTCTTGCCGCTGCCCGAGGGGCCGGTCAGCGCCAGCAGCTCGCCGCGCTGCACGCTCAAGTCCACGCCGCGCAGCGCCGGTATCACGTGCTGGCCCAGATGGTAGGTCTTGTGCACCGCGTGCAATTCAACCACGCTGCCACTCATGATGCCAGCGCCTTGAGTTGGGCGCGGGCTGCTTCGATCTGCGGCGCATTGGTCTGAATCACCTGGTTGAGGTATTTGTGCGCATCGTCCAGGCGCTTTTCCTTGGCGGCCAGCGCGGCACCGGCCAGCCACACTTTGCCCCGGAACTCCAGCGGACTGCTGGCCAGCAAGGGACTCGACAAGACCTCGTTCAACAGCTTGGCGCCGCGCGCGCCGCGGTTCATGAAGCCGGGCACCGCCAGAAAAGTATTGGCCGCCACAAAACGCACTTCCAGCACTGCCGGCGTGCCGTGCTGCAAGGGGGCATCGTGCGCAGCGGTCAACAGCGCCAGCGCCTTGTCCAGCAGCGCCATGCCGTCTTCGGCGTAACTCATCTTCTTCCAGGGCAAGAAGGTGGTGGTGGCCAGCATCGCCGTGCTGGCGCCGGCGTAGGCCATCAGCACCGGATTGCCGGGCTCGCTCTTGAGCAAGGCGCTGAAGCTATCGGCAGATTTTTCGACGGCGCTGTCGCCGCCCTTGGCGGCTTGCAGAAACTGCTCGAAAGCCGGCTGGAACTGCGCCTCCGGCAGCGCGTATGCCGAGACGGACAGCAGCGCGGCCGCGCCGGCCGCCAGCAGGCGAACAGAAAATTTGGGTGTCAATTTGAGTGTCATGGGTAGGTCCTCTTGATGAGAAATAGTGCGAACGGGCTGAAGCGTATTCAGCCCGTGCTACCCATGCACCCGGATTGCGACGAAGCGCCTTGTGCAGGCGCGAAACGTCTAGAAAATGGCGTGAGACAAAACTGCCTCAGTCACGGCGATCATGCCCGCCACGGCCGCCACGCTCGCCTTCATGGCCTTGATTCTCATGGCGCTCCTGCCGCTGCTGCCAGCCGCGGCGATAGCCGGGGTAGCGCCAGTCCGCTTGAAGATAGACGGGCGGTGCCACATACATAGTCGCCGGGCGCGCATAGACCACCGGACGCGGCGCCACATACACCGTTTCGTAGACCGGCTGGTACACCGGTTGGTAGCTGGGCTGCACCACCATCATGGGCGGCGCGCTGCTGACCCCCAGTTGCACACCGGGCGAGGACAGGCCCAGCGACCAGAACACGTTTTGCGCCTGTGCCGCACCCGCCATGCCCAGCGTGGCCAGGGCCACGCCGGCCGCCACCACCAAGCCAGATGTCAAACGCTTGATCTTCATGAAAGTTCTCCTGATAAGAAACACACGGGGCAGAGGTTTGCCCGTGTGTGTCTAACGCGGCCGGGGCGCCTCAGGATGGCGTCGTTTGTGTGAAATAGATTGCCAGACGTAACAGAGGCGGCTTCTCTGGGGCCGCTTCAGGCCGGTCAAAAAGCGCTACTTCAGCCTATATCGGCGTCTAAAATCACCCAATGAGCTCCCCTACCCCCGCAACACCCAAGCCAGCCGCTGCGGCTGCCACCGAAACCGTCAAGCCGAGCAACTTTCTGCGCCAGATCATCGAACACGACCTGGCCAAAGGTACTTACGCCACCCGTCACTGGGGCGGCAGCCCGGGCGACGCGGCGCACCATGCCAAAGGTGACATCGACCCGGCCAAGATCCGCACCCGCTTCCCGCCCGAGCCCAACGGCTACCTGCACGTGGGCCACGCCAAGAGCATCTGCCTGAACTTCGGCCTGGCGCGCGACTACGGCGGCGTCTGCCATCTGCGCTTTGACGACACCAACCCCGAGAAGGAAGATGTCGAATACGTCAACTCCATCCTCGACGCCGTGCGCTGGCTGGGCTTCGAGTGGAACGGTGCACCCAATGCCGCGCCCTACCAGGCCAGCGACTATTTCGACTTCATGTACCGCGCGGCGGAATACTTGATCGAGGTGGGCCTGGCCTACGTGGACGAGCAAAGCGCCGAGGAAATGCGCGCCCATCGCGGCGATTTCGGCAAGCCCGGCGTGGACAGCCCGTACCGCAGCCGCACACCGGCCGAGAACCTGGCCCGATTCAGGGAAATGCGCGACGGCCGGCACGAAGACGGCGCCATGGTGCTGCGCGCCAAGATCGACATGGCCAGCCCCAACATCAACATGCGCGACCCAGCCATCTACCGCATCCGCCGCGCCACGCACCACAACACGCTGGACAAATGGTGCATCTACCCGATGTACGCCTATGCGCACCCGATCGAGGACGCGCTGGAGCAGATCACCCACAGCATTTGCACGCTGGAGTTTGAAGACCAGCGCCCCTGGTACGACTGGCTGCTGGAGCGTTTGTGCGAAGGCGGACTGCTTAGCGCACCGCATCCGCATCAGTACGAATTTGCCCGCCTCAATCTCACCTATGTCATCACCAGCAAACGCAAGCTCGCGGCCCTGGTTTACGACAAGCGCGTGAGCGGCTGGGACGACCCGCGCATGCCCACCATCGTGGGCCTGCGCCGGCGCGGCTACACGCCCGAGGCGATTCAACTGTTTGCCGAGCGCATCGGCGTGACCAAGAGCGACAGCTGGATCGACTACGGCACTTTGGAGGGCTGCCTGCGCGAAACGCTGGACGTGTCGGCGCCGCGCGCCATGGCCGTGCTGGACCCGCTGAAGCTGGTGCTGAGCAACTGGGATGAGGTGATGGGTGCCGACACGCTGGATGCTTGCAGCGCCCCGGTGCACCCGCACCACCCCGAGCTGGGCCAGCGTGAATTCAAGATCGGCAAGGAAGTGTGGATTGACCGCAGCGACTTCGAGGAAGTGCCGCCCAAAGGGTTCTTCAGGCTTTATCCCGGCAACAAGGTGCGCCTGAAATACGGCCACGTGATCGAGTGCACCGGCTACAGCAAGGAACCCGAAGGCAAGATCCGCGAGGTGCACGCGGTACTGATACCCGACACCAAGAGCGGCACGCCCGGCGCCAACGCCGTCAAGGTCAAAGGCGTCATCACCTGGGTGGCGGTGGCGGACGGCATCCCGGCCGAAGTGCGCCTCTACGACCGCCTGTTCACCGACGAACAACCCGATGCCGGCGGCAAGGACTTCATCGAAAGCCTGAACCCCAACAGCCTGAAAGTGGTGCGCGCCATCGTGGAGCCGTCACTGGCCAGCGCCAAGGCGGATGACAAGTTCCAGTTTGAGCGCCACGGCTACTTCGTGGCGGACCGGGTCGATCATGCGGCGGGCAAGCCGGTGTTCAATCTGGCGGTGGGGTTGAGGGATGGGTGGGGGAAATGAGTTCGATGCACAATGGCAGCAACACTGGATTTTTCTAGACAATTTGTCCTGCCAAATGACTACCGTACAGCTCTCCGCCAACACGATTAAAGCCACAAGCGCTTTCGTCAAGCGCGTGGCCGCGAGCTATCCCACTCAGCAAGCCATTCTGTTTGGTAGTCGGGCCCGCGGCACCGCGCATGAGGAGAGCGACGCAGACGTCGCCATCATTCTCAAAGGCAAGCCCGGTCATTTCATCAAAACCAAAATGGCAATGAACGACATTGCTTACGACATCTTGCTGGACACCGGCATCCGCATCCAGCCCCTACCCGTCTGGGAAGGCGAATGGGCACACCCGGAGCGCTATTCAAACCCTCACTTGCTGCGCAACATTGCCTTAGAGGGCATAGCACTGTGAACGCGCAGGAGTTGATGGCAAAGGCCCGCCGCGCACTCGCAAGCTCGCATAAACTTTTGCAGGACAAAGATGGCGACGGTGCTTGCAACCGGGCCTACTACGCGATGTTTGACGCAGCCCGCGCGGCACTGATCGCGTCTAAAGCACCCGTGCCACCAGAAATTGCCAAAACCCACAGCGGGCTGATCGCCGCGTTCTCTCTCCATCTGGTTAAGCCACAACTGTTCCCCATCGACCTTGGCCGCTCACTGAACAGAGCTGAAGACTTGAGACTGGTCGCCGACTACAAAGGCGACTCCATTGACGCTGAAGAAGCACTGTGGGCCGTAGAACAAGCCCAGGCATTTGTGGACGAAGTGGAAAAACGGTTTATGGCAGCTGGAAGTTGACCGCCCAGAATTAGGCTCAACGCCCAATGAACTGGATTGGAACCACCGCATCCGTAAAGTTTCAGTTTGAGCGGCACGGCAAACTTGTGGCCGATTGTTTCGTTCATGTACAGGACGATCCGGTGTTTAATCTGGCTGTGGGATTGAAGGATAGTTGGGAAGAACAATAAGAACTCCTTGCACGGACTTGCTGACCACTTGACCATGCATCAGGACAGGAGGCCTCCATAAACATTTTATAGAAATTTGAAAAAGAGGGGGAAACCATGAGTGCCATTGATCATACGAAACTAAAATTCTCAGAGCCAACTCAAATTTACTTGGATTTGCTGGATGAATGGAAGTCTAAATCAAGACCTATCGTGATTTGGGCCGGTGCTGGACTTAGCGCTCCAGCAAACCTGCCAAACTGGCCAACGCTTCAAAAGAAGATCACATCTGAAGCCAAAGAATACATAGTCAGCCTATCCGAAGAACAGCAGCAAGAGAAGCTGCTTCAATACAAAGCAATTCAATCCTTAGATAATTCATGGCTTATTTTTGAAAAACTTGAATCTATTCTAGGATCAAACAATTTCGAAGCAGCCATAAAAAGAAACCTAAGTAATGCACTGAAATGCGAAGTTCCAAAAATATATAAAGAACTTTGGAAACTTGGCGTGAATGGTTTCTTAACACTGAATATTGATCGACTTGCCTCCCGTGGCTACAGTGAATCCAACTCGAACGGAGCACTAGTTGAGCGCAGTGGCTTTGATATCAAAGCTCTCATTGGCAGCATCAATACTGTTGATAGCGGTCGCTTTATTGCAAATCTTCATGGCGTATTTGAGGATCCAACTACTTGGGTTTTTACTGAATCACGAAGAAAAGCCTTATTCTCAGATCCTCGCTACCAAGAGTTTGTCCGGGACGTTCTTAAATATTGCACTGTAGTAATGCTAGGAGTTTCTGCACACGACATTGCAATACGTGATCATTTGGCACGGTTAAGGGCTGATGGCGTTGGCAGTCACGCCTATTGGTTAAGTAGTGAAATAGGAACAGATGCACTCCAACTTTCCGAGCGCGCCGGTGTGAGATTCATATCCTACAAGAATAATGATGGAAAGCATAGTGAATTGTTTAGATTTATTGAAGATATTCAATCATTTAGCTTTCCAATTATCGAAGCCCCTCCAGTTAGCAGCCAAGATTTCAATAATAACGTCGCCGAGGATTTACCATCCATACAAAATCTATTGACACTCTGCCCAAATGAACAGAGAGAATTGTTGAACGCACACGCAAGTCGAATTCTAATAGGAAATACAGAGCATAGCTATGAGAGATTTGAAACATTCTGCACAGAATATAACAGAGTGATCCATGCAGCGGGACTGTTTGATACCGAAGAAGGATCTGATAGAGTTTTGAACTATACATTGTGCAACCTTGAGGATTCCGAAGGTGGATTCGGTACGATTTGGCGAGCGATCGACGATGAAGGGAATCAGGTAGCCATTAAAGTATTCAAGCACGACATCAGAAAAAATCAAAATCTTCTAAGAGCGTTTCGACGAGGGATACGTTCCCTAAGGATTCTCGCAAAACATGATTTGCCTAACATTATTAAGTTCAAAACGGCCTGCGAAATACCACCCGTCTTGGTCATGGAGTGGATTGAAGGAGTTAACCTATATACAGCTGTTGCACAGGGAAAGTTCAGAGATTGGGAGTCGCGTTTGCGTGTGGCTTGCAATCTCTCGCAAGCAATACATGGAGCACACAGCGTGCCAGAAAGAGTATTACATCGTGACATAAAGCCTCAAAATGTGATGTTTAGAGACTTCTACCAAGACGGGGAAAATTCTGAGTTGGTCGTTCTGGATTTTGATCTTTCATGGCACGTCGGTGCCTTGGAAAAGTCTGTCCTAGCCAAAGGAGCAAATCCATACCTTGCGCCTGAACAGTTGATGTCAATTTCTGAAATGACCAGCCGCAGCGCTGCTGTTGATGCGTACGGCCTAGGAATGACCCTCTACTACTTATGCACGGCGCAGGTGCCTACACCATTTATGCATCAATCGAACGACTGGAAAAACAGGCTTGATAAAATTGCCAGTCAAAACTGCAATGCGTGGAGATCTGCTCCACGCCGAATTGCTCGGTTGATTGAACTTTGTACTAAGCACGATCAGAATCTGAGGCCAAGTTTTAGCCAGATCAATGCCGACTTGAATAGACTATATAACATTATTCAAGGAAATTTGGATCACTTAGATATCAGACTTGCATGCGAGGAAATTGCGGCACGAGTTGAGGCGTTAAGATCATACCAAGTGGAGCCCGACGGTGCAGTAGTTTGGGTTAGCCCCACTAAGCGACTAAAGACAACTTTGAGGCCCATAAATATCGATAGCATTACCGTGAAGTTTGAGTTCATTCAAACTGGAAATGAACAGTTCAACTCTCTTGCAAACGCCAGCGACTTGATTGCAAAATCATATTCTCACTTTCCATCAACCATGTTGAGTAAACCTTTCATTTATACACAGCAACATGGACACTACATGAATGAAATTCACTTAGGTTTACAAATACCAGGAAACGTAACCCAGTTGGATATTATACAGAAAAGCATCTCAATAGTAATGGATAAACTTATGACTGTCAGCAGTTGATGTTCATATTGTGATGTATCCGCATTAATCCTTGGGCTATTAACACACTATTTTGCGGGTCCTTTACCCTATTTCTTGTCACATTCTCTGTTTGTCGGATTATTGAAGAAATTCGGATCAAATTCCAATTATTCGTACGCTAATCCCCCCGTAAAACAACCTGCCACGCTCGGTCAGTTCGTCGACAGTACGGCCCCGGCGGCCACCCAAAGTGCTCCACTTGTGGCCACCCAAACTGCTCCACCCCGGCCACCGTGTTTTGATGTGCTGATTGCAGTTCATCAGTAGTTCGGAGGTCCCTGGCAGGACGTTACTTTCACCCCCTCACCTTAGAGGGGATAACTGGAGTGAACGTCTTGAAGCCACATTTGCAAACCACCATTTGGACCCTGCTGCGCAGTGGAGCCACGCAGCGGGAGATTGAGCGCCAGACCGGCATCTCGCGCCACACGATCCGTACCTATCGAAAGAAGTTCGACAGCCAGGCTCAGGCCATGGCGCTCAGGTCGGATTGCGGTGAACCCGGTCAAACTGCTCCACCCTGGCCACCGACTCCACTGGCGCTACCGGCGCCACCAAACAGCACCGCCATCTCGGCTTGCGAGCCACACCGCGCCTTTATCGAAGCCCAACTGCAATTGCGCCGCAATGCCATGGCCGTCTACCAGGATTTGGTGGACCGGCATGGCTTTGCCGGTGCCTACAACTCCGTCAAACGGTTTGTGGCGAAGCTGCGCCAGCGCGAGCCAGAACAATTTGACCGCCTGTCCTTCTTGCCCGGCGAGGAGATGCAGGTCGACTACGGCGAGGGTGCACCCACGCGCGTGCCGGGCAAGACCCAATACCGCAAACCCCGCCTGTTTGTGGCCACACTGCGCTACAGCCGACGCAGTTTCCGTCGGGTCGTGTGGAACTCCAGCCAGCAAACGTGGGCCAGATTGCATGAGCAGGCCTGGCGCTACTTTGGCGGCTCCTGCCGATACGTCGTGCTCGACAACCTCAAGGAAGGCGTGCTCAAGCCCGACCTGTACGAGCCTGAACTCAACCCGGTCTACGCCGCAACGCTGGCCCACTACGGCGTGGTGGCCGACCCGGCCCGAGTGCGCGACCCCAATCGCAAGGGCACGGTTGAGAACGCGATTGGCCACACCCAGGCCACTGCTTTGAAGGGACGGCGCTTCGAGTCCATCGAAGAACAGAACGAGTTCCTGGAGCATTGGGAGACCAAATGGGCGGCGTCGCGCATCCACGGCAGCGAGCGCCGCCAGGTGCAGGCTATGTTCGAGGAGGAGAAACCCCATCTACAGGGGCTGCCCCTCATTGGCATGCAGTATTTCACCGAGTCCCAGCGCACGGTCTGTGATGACTCCTGCGTGCGGGTCGATCACAGCAGCTACGCCGCGCGCCCGGCCCCCATTGGCGCCAGAGTGCTTGTGCGCATCTTTGAACACCGCATCGAGATCCGTGAGATCAAGACACAAACCCTGCTGCGCACCCATGCCCGTGCCCAGCGAGCCGGAACGGTGGTCTTACCCAATGAAGAGCGCGTATTCAATCCCTCGCGCGAGACACGCCGCATCCTGGGGCAGGCCAAGGCCATCGGGCCTGATGCCGAGCGGCTGTGCCAGATGCTGTTTGCCATTGAAGGTCGTGTGGGCCAAAGAAAGCTCTGGGGCATTGTCAGTCTGGCCAAGAATTATCCACGTCGCCTGATCGATTCGGCTTGCGCGCGCGCCATCACCGATGGGGTGCACAGCTACCGCCATGTCAAGGCACTGACCGAGAAACTGGTAGCTGATGCGCTGGCGCAAATCGATTCCAGCGCCCTCCCAGTCCAGGCAGAGCTTGCCCTGACGCAGGAGCACGTCCTTATCCGCAGCGCGAGCGTGTATGCCGATTTGTTTGCGCAGTGCGCCGCCACCCAAACCACTGATTCTTCAACCACCCCTACCAGCGAGCGGAGTTCCCATGACTTTCAATGAGATTGAACGCGCCCTGCGCGCATTGCGCCTCTCGGGCATTGCCGCCACCCTGAGCACCCGCGTGATGCAGGCGCAAAGTAACCAGGAGCCATTCCTGGAGACCTTTGCCGCCATGCTACAGGATGAACTCGACCGGCGCCGCTCCCGACTGACTGAGCGGCGCTTCAAACTCTCGGGCCTGGATGAGCGCCTGGGCCTGGCCGATTTCGATTGGCGTTTCAACCCGAAGTTGCCGCGTCAGGCTTGCTTCGAATTGCACACCCTGAAGTTCATCGGCGAGGGTGTCAATGCGTTGATCATTGGCAAACCCGGCACCGGCAAGAGCCATGTGGCCAAGGCGCTGGCCTATCAAGCCACTTTGCAGGGTTTCAGCGTGCGCTATTTGGAGGCCGACACCGAGTTCGCCCGTTTCGGCATTGCCACCCAGGCCGAACAGGTCCAGATTCTGCGCACCTTTGTGGAGCCCGACTTGCTGGTCCTTGACGATCTGTTTCTGGCCCGCCGGATTGCCGATGTGTCAGCAGAGTTGTTGCAGGCCATCGTGCATCAGCGCTACAAGCTGCGCCGCTCCATCGTCGTGACCTCCAACCGCGTGCTACAGGATTGGGGGAAGTATCTTGGCGACGTCACCATGGCCTCCACCATCCTGGATCGGCTCATGCATCGCGCGGCCATGCTGGAGTTCGAGGGCAAGAGTTACAGACTCAAGGAGGCCGCCGCGCGCATTGCCATGACACCCGTTACCAACGCATAATTCAGTGCGTCCTGCCTGGAGCAGTTTGGGTGGCCATCAGTGGAGCAGTTTGACCTGGCCATCGGGGAGTACGGCAAAGCCGTATCATTCGCCAATGATGCTCACCATCGTCGAAACGCCGTTATTTTAAAGTCTTTGGCCGACTATTGGAACTAAGACGAGAGAGGTGAACATATGTTGAAGCAGATCAAGCAGGAGATTGAAAATGCCGATGACTGAAAAGCAATTCCAGGCCCGTGATGCAAAGCGGGACATAGGCGCAGAGCTGCTGGCTTCGGTGCGTCAGATGAAGGCGGGCAAAGGCCGGGTGGTCGCCCGCGTGGAAGTTCCGCCGGTAACGGCTGCGCGCATGAAGTCTGGTCTTTCACAGGCCGAGTTTGCCGGTTTATTGGGCGTGTCCGTGCGCACGCTGCAGGATTGGGAGCAAGGCCGCAGGCAACCTTCGGGCGCGGCGCGCAGTCTGATTACGATTGCTGAGCAACAGCCAAAAGTTTTGCGACAGGTATTCAAGTCTTTGGCGGCGGCGTAGCGATCGAGTTTGCGGGTTTGCTGCGCCCCGAAGCGTCGTACTACACTGCCGACACCATGAACGCTGAGATACTTCATTCCTCACCCGTCCTGCATGCGGCCCGCGATTTTTCCAAGCGTGTCAGCTTGAGTTGGCCCTTGCGCGGCGCACTGCTGTTTGGCAGCCAGGCGCGCGGCGGCGCTCATAAGGAGAGCGGCGCAGACGTCGCCATTATTCTGAAAGGCAAGTCCGGTCATTTCATCAAAACCAGAATGGCAATGAACGATATTGCTTACGACATCTTGTTGGAGTCCGGTATCCGTATCCAGCCGCTGCCGATCTGGGAACATGAATGGGCGTATCCAGAGGAATACAGCAATCCGCGTCTTCTTGAAAATATCGCGCGTGAAGGGTTGCCGCTGTGACTCCGCAAGAGTTGCTACTCAAGGCAAACCGGACTCTCGAATCGGCTCGGCTATTGCTGGAGAGCGGCGACGTAGACGGTGCCTGCACCCTGGACCGTGCTGCCATCGAGCGAACAATTCAACGCTTTCGTGACATCGGCGAACGCGACTGGCATGCTGCCACGTCAGAGTAGGAAACTTTTCCATGCCAACGCTTTCAATCTTCTTCGGAATAGTTATCCGCATGTGGCACGACGACCATCCGCCGCCTCATATACACGCGGAATATCAAGGCTTCGAAGCGTTGGTGGATATAGCCTCAGGTGACGTGCGCGACGGCAGTTTGCCGCGCAAGGTCGCAGCCATAGTCAAGGAATGGTGTCTGGTACACCAGCGAGAATTGCAGGACAATTGGCAACGCGCCCAGCGGTTCGAGCCACTGGACGGAATCCAAGGAGCTGATCGTGATTAAAGTACTCAATGCCCGTCTGGCTGATACTTTCAAACTGGAGATTGATTTCTCGGATCACACACAAGGTGTGTTCGATGCGGGAGCTTACCTGTCGACCCGATCCGGCCCTCTTTTGGATGCATTGCGCGAGCCGGCTTATTTCGAACGCTTTTTCATCGATGCCGGTGCGCTGTGCTGGCCCAATGGACTGGAAATTTCTCCCGCGCGTTTGCATGAATTGTCCAGTGTTACCACCTCTGCCTGACGACGAACAACGCCCCGCGTTGGGGCAAATAACCTTGGTCGATGAAATTCTGCACCGGCTCGATGCACCCGATGCATCGGTCGATGCACTGTGGGCTTTAGAAGCTGAAAACCGCCTCACGGCTTACCGACAAGGGCAAGTCCAGGCCATTCCCCTGTCTGAAGTTTTGGCCAAATACCAGTTGCCATGAACCCCAGCCTGCTACCCGCTGCTGAGTTTGAACCACCCATGGCCACGTCCAACCCCACCAACTGCCCCTCCTGCCGCGCTGCCATGGCGGCGCACGTGCTGTCGAGCGTCAACGGCGGGACGGTCGAACTGGACGTTTGCTACCCCTGCCAGGGCATCTGGTTTGATCCGCAGGAGAACCTGAAGCTGGCTCCGGCCGCGGTGGCAGAGCTGTTTCGGCTGCTGCATGAACACCGTGACGACGCGCGCCAGCCCCTGGCGCCGCAGATCCACTGCCCACGCTGTCGCGATTCGTTGACGCAGGGTTTCGATGTGGTGCGCAGCGGGCGTTACGTCACCTACCGCTGCCCCAATCGCCATGGGCGCTTCAGCGCGTTTTCGTCTTTCATGATCGAAAAAGGTTTTGTGCGCCTGCTGACCCAACCCGAAATTGACGACATCGCGCGCCGCGTGGCCGTGATCCATTGCTCCAGTTGCGGCGCACCGGTGGACCTCCGCAAGGACAGCGCCTGCCCCTATTGCCGGGCGGCGTTTTCCCTGATCGACCCCAAGGCCGTGGAGCAGGCTCTGCGGGGCTATGCCAGCGCCAGCAAGAGTGCCGCCAGCATCAAGGGGCCGGAACTGGCCGACGCGCTGGTCATGCTGGAGCGCGACCGCCAACGTACACTGCGGGACCAGAGGGCAAGTCGCGGCTCCCTGTTCACCACCGAGGTCGGGCCTGCTCTGGATTTATGGGCGCTGGGCGTCTCCATGGTCGCGAACATACTGGATTAACGACAGGCAAAGGAACCATCATGAAGAAACTCAACGTCACCATCACGCTGGAGCTGTCTGTCCCGGATGACTGGGAACTTGTCGAAACCTCTGAAGGCGGGCAAGTGGTGAAGCTACCCAACCAGCAATTTCTCGACATTGCCGTCGAACCCCTCTTTGCCAGCGATCCCGAGGAAACCTGGAGCATCAGCGAGGACGATGATGTACTGAACGACTTTCTGGACATGATCGAGATTGAGGATGTTGCCTACGAGTTCGTCACGCACTAGGCTTGTTCGGGTTGATCAGGTACTTGGCGCCGGTGGCTACTCGCCCGTGAGTAGCCTGAGAGCGTCTTCCACCCGCTTCATATGCGTGCGCGAGAGCTCCGCCAACGGCTTGTCGCCCATCAGCCGTTGATTCGAGATGGTGCGAATCTGGTCCACCAGCAAGTCGGTCTCTTGCTTCATGTTGCCAAGCTTGCCCACCGACACACGCAACGGGTAGCCGTCGCCCTGCGCATCGCGATAGACGTTGGTAGTGCCAGGAATGACGATGGTGGTGGCGTGACCGGCGCTGTTGAGGATGTTGGTCTGGATGACCAGTGCCGGGCGGCCTCGTTTGCCGGGTTCCTCTTTGTGGGTTTGGGGTTCAAAGTCCACCTCCCACACCTGGGCGCGTTTGAGCTTAGGCAAGGCCGTCTCCCACGCTGGCGTCCATGGCCTGGTTCTCGGCCAGATGCTGTGCAGACAGCTGTTTTGAGAGGAAGACCATGCGCGCCTTGATGGCGCGCTCGTTCTTCTCGCGGACGGCCTCGCGCACGTAATCCGAGGCGGACATGCTCAACGCGCTGGCCAGCGCCTTGGTCTGCTCGGCAAACTCGGCAGGTGCGCGAAAGGAAAGGGTAGCGGCGCTCATGGTTTGTAACTCAAATTTGTAAGACGTAATTGTAATTACTTTTGCGTTTCAAATTGCGCCCGTTTCAGTTGCTCGCTCCCTTGCTGGGATTGATCAGGTACTTGGCCCCGGTGGCGCGCTGGCCGTAGACCGCGATGGCTTCGGGTTGCAGCGCCTCGGCCAGTGAAATCTCTTTCGAGTAGCTGCTGGCAAAAGTGGTCTTCAGTTCCGCCGCCACGCGTTGCCGCAGTGCCTGGGCGGCCGGCGCGCCGATGCGCTGCAGGAACGGAAACAGCAGCCAGCCACCGATGCCCCAGGCCATGCCGAAGTTGCGGTTGAACTCCGTCGGGCCGGTGTCGAGCCCGCCGTAGAGGTAAACCTGCTTGTGCGTCGTCGAGCCGTAGCGGCTGTACTCGGTGGCACTGCGGTTCAGCGCGGCTTCCATGCAGTTGAGGATTTGCCCGGCCAGCTTGCCGCCGCCGGTGGCATCGAAGGCGATGGTGGCGCCGGTGTCCACCAGCGCCTGCGTCAAGTCCGCCATGAACGTGGGCGAGGAAGAGTCGCAAACATGGCTGGCGCCCAGGCCCTTGAGCAGCGCCACCTGCTGGGGCTTGCGCACGATGTTGACCAGGCCGATCTGGTCCTTCAGGCAGATCTTGTTGAGCATCTGGCCCAGGTTGGAGGCCGCCGCCGTGTGCACCAGGGCTTTGTGGCCCTCGCGCCGCATGGTCTCCACCATGCCCAGGGCGGTCAGCGGATTCACGAAGCAGGAGGCGCCCTCGGCCGGCGTGGTGCCCGGCGGCAACAACAGGCATTGCTCGACCTTGAGGCAGCGGTACTGCGCGTACATGGCGCCACCGATCAAGGCCACCGTCTTGCCCAGCAAGGCCTGCGCCGCCGGCGACGCGCCGGCCGCCACCACCACGCCGGCGCCTTCGTTGCCGACCGGCAGCGACTGGCCCAGCCGCGCCGCCATGCCCTTCATCGCGCGCTCGGGAATCCGGGCTGTGACGACCGGGTTGACCGGCGTGCCGGACACTTTTGCCGTGCCGATGTCGGCCGCGCCAAACAGCAGTCCGATGTCCGACGGATTGATCGGCGTGGCTTCGATGCGCACCACCACTTCGTCCGGCGCGGGCTCGGGCGTGGTGACGCTGGGCAGCGATATTTCCAGTTCGCCGCTGGGTTTGACCAGGGAGCGAAGCTGTAGCCCTGTGAAGGCGGGGTGGTTACTCATGGCGGACTCCTGTGATTGAAAACCACTCTAGCACAGCGCCGAAATGAGGGTCGCAGCCAAGCCCTTGAGAAACCCGGGCTTCGCCCCAAGCTGTTTTAATTGCTACAGCCAACCGGCGGTAACAACTCCAAATTTCCATGAAAGTTTTCCATGTCTGAACTGCTCCAAAAGCTCCAATGGCGCTACGCCACCAAAAAAATGAACCCGGCCAAGGCGGTAGCGCAAGAAAAAGTCGATCGCATTCTGGAAGCGGCGCGTCTGGCACCCACTTCCAGCGGCTTGCAGCCCTACGAGATCATCGTCGTCACCAACAAGGAGATTCGCGAACAAATCAAGCCCAAGGCCTGGGGCCAGGGGCAGATCACCGACTGCTCGCACCTGCTGGTGTTTGCCGCCTGGGACAACTACACGCCCGAGCGCATCAACATGATGTTCGACCTGACCAATGCGCAGCGCGGTTCCACCAACGAAGGCTGGGAAAACTACCGCCAGATGCTGCTGGCCAACTACCCGGCACGCGACGCCCAGACCAACTTCGAGCACGCCGCTCGCCAGGCCTATATCGGCTTGGGTGCAGCCTTGATCGCCGCCGCCTTCGAGGAAGTTGACGCCACGCCCATGGAGGGCTTCGACCCGAAGGCGCTGGACCAGATCCTGAACCTGTCGGCGCGCGGCCTGCGCAGTGTCGCCATCCTGCCGCTGGGCTACCGTGAAGAAGACAAGGACTGGCTGGTGAACCTGAAAAAAGTGCGGCGCCCGCGCGAGCAGTTCATCACCGAAGTGGCGTAAGCCACCAGTGCCGTAGGCTCTTGACCAGAGCCGCCGGCGCACTGGCGGGAGTTGGGTGACAATCAATTCATGAACGCACCCGACTCCACCCTCCAGACTTCCAGCAATCCCCTGCTGCGCGAGTGGCTCGCGCCTTACGGCCTGCCGCCTTTCGAACAGGCCAGACCCGAGTATTTCGAGAGCGCGTTTGAGGTCGCCATGGCGTCGCAGCGCGCCGAGCTGGACCTGATTGCGGAGAATCCCGAGCCCGCGACTTTCGCCAACACGGTGCAAGCGCTGGACCAATGCGGGCGCTTGTACAACCGCCTCGAATTGCTGTTCAGCAACCTCACCGTGAGCGAAACCAGCCCGGCCTTGCAAGCGGTGCAGCGCACCATGGCGCCGCGTCTGGCGGCCCATGAAAACGCTGTCTATATGCACGCCGGCCTGTTTGCCCGCATCGACAGCCTGTACCGGCAACGCCGGCAGCTTGCGCTGGAGCCGCAGGACCTGCGCCTGTTGGAGCGCGTGCATCTGGACTTTGTGCGCTCCGGTGCCCAGTTGCATGGCGCCGCCCGGCAGCGTTACAGCGCGGTGGTGCAGGAACTGGCGGAGCTGTACACGGCGTTTTCGCAGAATGTGCTGACCGACGAGAACAGCTTCCTGCTGGAGCTCAAGACCGAATCCGACCTGGCCGGCTTGCCCGAGTTTTTGCGTCAAGCCACACGCGCCGCCGCCGCCCAACGCGGCCTGGGCCACAACAGCCATGCCGTCACCCTGTCACCGTCGCTGACCGAGCCGTTCTTGACTTTTTCGGCGCGGCGCGATCTGCGCGAAACCGTGTGGCGCCAGCGCTCGCTACGCGGCGCTCACGACGGCGCCACCGACAACCGCCCGGTAGCTGCCCGCATCATGGCGCTGCGCCAGGAGCAGGCCGGGCTGCTGGGCTACGCCAACTATGCCGACTACGAGTTGGCCGATCGCATGGCCGGCAACACGCTCGCCGTGCTGGACCTGCTGGGCCAGGCCTGGGAGCCGGCCAAGGCGAAGGCGCAGGAAGACAGAGCGGCCCTGACGGCGATGGCCGAGCGCCTGGGCCAACCGACCCCCATTGCCGCCTGGGACTGGCGCTACCTGGCGGAAAAAGTGCGGGAGCGGGAGTTCGCTCTGGACGACGGCGCGCTCAAGCCCTACTTCACGCTGGACAACATGATGGCCGCCATGTTCGATTGCGCGGGTCGCCTGTTCGGCCTGCGCTTTGTCGAGCAGCAAGGCCTGGCGCTGTACCACCCGGATGTGCGGGCCTGGGAGGTGCAGCGCGCCGACGGCACCCTGGTGGGGTTGTTTCTGGGCGACAACTTCGCGCGGCCGGCCAAGCGCAGTGGCGCCTGGATGAGCATCTTCCGCAGCCAGTCGGGCCATAACGGCGGCACGCTGCCCATCGTCATCAATAACAACAACTTCGCCAAGGCCAGCCCGACCCTGCTCAGTTTTGAGGATGTCAAGACCTTGTTTCATGAGTTTGGCCATGGCCTGCACGGTCTCTTGTCGCAGGTTCACCATGAGCGGCTGGCCGGCACCAACGTGCTGCGCGACTATGTCGAGTTGCCCTCGCAATTGTTCGAGAACTGGGCGCTGGAGCGTGAGGTGCTGCAACGCCACGCGCGCCATTTTCAGACCGGCGAGCCGCTGCCCGACGCCTTGCTCGACAAGCTGCAGGCGGCACGCCGCTTCAACCAGGCCTGGACCACACTGATGTACACCGGGCCGGCGCTGATCGACATGGCCTTGCACAGCCTGCCCAATGGCACGGCGGTGGACATTGCCGCCTTCGAGACCCAGCAGTGCGACTTGCTGGGGGTGCCGCTGGACATCGGTTTGCGCCACCATCTGAGCCATTTTCAGCACCTGTTTGCCGGCTCGGGCTACGCCGCCGGCTATTACGTCTACATGTGGGCTGAAGTGCTGGAGGCCGACGCTTTTGGCGCCTTCAGCGAGTGCGGCGACGCCTTCGATACAACGACCGCACAGCGCCTGCTGCGCCACATTTACAGCGCCGGCAACAGCCAGGAACCGGCACAGGCGTTTCGCGAGTTTCGCGGGCGCGCACCAAAGGTCGAACCGATGCTGCGCAAGCGCGGCTTGTTACCAGACTGAGAAAAACCTCAAGCCGTGGCGCGCGGGTAATCGGTCCCGGGAATGAGCCGGGTCAGTCTGGCAGCGCTTCGGTCCGCGCGGCACGTCCCAGCGCGCCCTCAATCATCCGGTTGAGCTTCTCGCCGGCGCCGGTGACGGCCAGGTACAGGGTTTCGGCGTGTTGGGTCACCACCATCGGCGGGCGACCTTGCAAATGGGCTTCCATCACGCAGCGTTTGTCGGTGCTGCCGCTCTTGTGGCCGGTTTCATCGCCGATGTGCAATTCCACCCGGGTAATTTGATTGCTGTGGTGGCTCAAGGCCGTTTTGACTTCGCCGGTGGCCCACTTGGCAAGCGCCTCATGGCCTTCGATGTGATGGTCGGTATGGATCAGGATTTGCATGGTTTTTTTCCGCAAGTTTGGATGAGGGCGCAAGCCGCCTGGATGGCAGGTGAGGCCGATTTGACCAAAGCCAAGCTGGACACTCCACTCTAGCCGGCTAGGGTGCGTTCACTAGGGAAGATTCGCACAATTGACCGGTTCAAATCCGCTTCACAAAGGAAATACCATGAGTGCCAAGAATCTCTCCACCGTCGCCAACGAAGTCGTCGAATGTTACGGCAACACCGCCAGGAATGTGATTCACGCCTCCCGCGTCGGCGGCGAGCGTGTGGTTGGTCTGGTCGAGCAAAACTGGAACCGCGCCCTGCGCGAATCACGCTCCCAACTGGCCGCCGGCGTGGCCCAAAATGCGACGGCGTTGCAACAAACTTTCTGCGGCTACTACCGCAAGGGTCTGACCGTGACGACCAACGGCGCGCGGGATGCGGTGAACCAAGTGGTCAAACTGGCCGCCGCCGGCGTCGATCGCGTGGCCGCCAACGCCAGCCGGTTTGAAGACAAGACCGGTGTCACCGCCTTGAACACACTGGCTCACGCCACCCTGCCCGGTGCGCTGGCACTGTGCACCCTGGCTGCCAGGATTGAGAAGAGCTCTGCCGGACTGGCCCGCAAGATGGCAGGTGACAAGGTGGTGGCCAAGGCCAGGCGCGCTGCAACGACGGCGCGCAAGTCGCACGCGGCCAAGGCGGCCTGAACATTCTCCGGCGCCTGACGGCGCCAGGGTGGCGGGATCACCTGCGCGCGTGAGGGTTCTGTCAGCGGTGAACACCCGTCGCCGCTGATCCACGGATAATCCAGCGCCATGAATATCTCCCTTTCTCTCTTCCCCCTGGGCTGGCAGCATTACCTGCTGGGCGGGCTGTTGGTCGGCGCCGGTGCGGCGCTGCTGTTCGTGCTGACCGGCCGCATCGGCGGCATGAGCACGGTGTTCTCCAGCACCTGGTCTTACCTGGTACCGCGGCCGTTTTTCCAGCAGGCTCGCTTTGTCGATTCGCGCAGTTGGCGGCTGGTCTATGCGCTGGGCTTGATCCTGGGCGCGCTGCTCTGGTGGCTGGGCTTTGCCGGCGGCAAACCGGAGGCCACGGCGGTGCCGGCATGGCAGTTGCTGGTGGGCGGATTTTTCGTCGGCTACGGCGCGCGACTGGGCAACGGCTGCACCTCGGGCCACGGCATTTGCGGGCTGGGTTCGCTGCAATGGCCCTCGCTGCTGGCGGTACTGACCTTCATGGCCACCGCTTTCCTGAGCGCCAACCTGGCAGCGCGGTGGCTGGCATGAGCGCCAGCAACGAGACCCTGCCCCGGGCGCTGGCGACGCTGGCGGCGGGCGCGCTGTTCGGCTTTGGCTTGTCGTACGCCACCATGATCCGGCCCGAGGTGGTACTGAGCTTTCTGCGTTTTCAGGACTTCGGCCTGATGCTGGTGATGGGTGGCGCGGTGCTGGTGGTGGTACTGGCCTATAAGCTGGCCCCGCGCCTGCTGAAGAGGCCTTTGCTGGACGACCACTTCCACGAGCACCCCAGCGTCTGGAACCGTGACACCGCCGTCGGTGCCGCCCTGTTCGGCGTCGGCTGGGGCTTGTGCGGTGTCTGCCCGGGACCCGCCATTGCCGGCCTGGGTGCCGGCAACTGGAGCTTGTTATGGGCGCTGGCCGGCATCGCGCTGGGCGCGCTGGTGCAGGGGCTCAGGGCCAAGTGACCGGCTAGGGCCTGTTCACCCTATTTTTGCATCCCGCAAAAATAGGGTGAACAGGCCCTACCTGGTCTTTGGCGCCGGCGCCGCCTTGCGTCGGACATAGACGTGCACCTGGGTCGAGCCATCGCCCACCGGCACTTCTTTCACTTCCAGATAAATCTGCTTGCGCATCAGCTCGCCGAGCTTGGCGACGCCATAGTTGCGCGGGTCGAATGACGGATGGTTGCGTGTCAGCTGGCTGCCCAGGGCCGACAGCGACGACCAGCCATCGTCGCGCGCCGTGGCCTCCAGCGCGGTCAGTATCATGGGTTTGAGTTTGGGTAACTCGGCGGCCACTTCAACGACCGCCTCGACGCCTTTTTGCTCTTCCGGCTTGGCGCGCAAAATTTCGGTGTAGATGAACTTGTCGCAGGCGGCCACAAAGGGCTCGGGCGTCTTGCGCTCGCCGAAGCCGTACACCACCAACCCGGCCTCCCGGATGCGCGTGGCCAGGCGTGTGAAGTCGCTGTCGGACGAGACCAGGCAAAAGCCGTCCACGCTGCCGGTGTGCAACACGTCCATGGCGTCGATGATGAGGGAGGCGTCGGTGGAATTCTTGCCGGTGGTGTAGGCGAACTGCTGGATTGGCTGGATCGCCAGCTTGTGCAGCACCTCCTTCCAGCCCCTGAGGTTCTGCGTGGTCCAGTCGCCATAAGCGCGCTTGATGGTGGCGGTGCCGTAGCGCGAGACCTCGGCCAGCAGTTCCTGAATGACCGATGCCTGTGCGTTGTCGGCATCGATAAGAACCGCGAGTCTTTCGTTATTGCTGGTAGCCATGGGACCTCCTGCGTGCTAGGCTGATGATGTTAACTTGTTCCGACTGGAAAAATCTTTGCGCCGGTATTAAACTGTGGCGTCACCGCTGCAACACGGCGAGTGGTATTGGGAGGGAAAACATATGACAAGGTCAATGACCACCAAGCGCCGCAAACGCGCTCTCGACACGCTGCTTGAAAAAGGCACTGTTGCCACGGGGCTGGGCGTCGCCCTGCTGATGCTCCCGTCGTTTTTCGAGTCATCGCATCCCCTCAAGACAGTGGCTGCGGGCTTGCGCCTGCCGGGTTGGTTGGCGCTGTGCATTGGCCTGCTGCTGATGGCTATTCACCTGACGTTGAAGAGTCGTGCTGAAGACGAGCCGGGCGCTGGCGTGGCTGCTCCCAACCGGCGTGCGCCGACCACGCCAAAAAGGACTCGACCCGAGCGCTCGAACCGCTGGAACCCGGAGGTCTTCGCCGCCATTGAGTGGCGGCGGTTCGAGGCCGTCTGCGAGGCACTGTTTACCGAAGCCGGGTTGGCAGCGCGTTCCGAATCGCATGGTCCGGCCGGCGGCTTGGACCTCTGGCTGCACCCAGCCAACGTGCCGGAGCCGGTTGCCTTGGTGCGGTGCAAGCACTGGCCGGCCCAACCGGTGGGTTTGCAAGAGATGCGTGATTTTTCGGCTGTGATGACCTCGCACCAACTGCGGCGTGGCAGCTACGTCACGACATCCGCCTTCACCGCCGAGGCCCGGCAGTTCGGCAAGGACAACGGCATCGAAACCCTGGACGGCGCCGACCTGCTGGGTTTGCTTGCCCAACGCACGCCGGAACAGCAACAAGCCTTGCTGGCGATCGCCTACGAAGGCGAATACTGGCGCCCGACCTGTGCCCGCTGCCGCGTCAAACTGGTGGAATACACACCGCCCCAGGGCGGTGCGGCGTTTTGGGCTTGCAGCAACTACCTGCGCTGTAATTCCCTTTTGCCGATGACTGCTGCCATGCGCTAGGGCCTGTTCACACCATTTTTACGAGTGCGAAAATAGTGTGAACAGGCCCTGGCCGGGCGGCTCGGTCTATCGGCTCCGGGGCAGGATCAATCAAGCGGTTTACCGCGGCCTTCAAAGTCGGCCCAGATCCATCGTCCAGTACAAGTGGTAGGTGGAGCTATCACTGCGCGCGCAGGCCACGGCGATATTGCGAAATTTGGGGTTCATCAAGTTCTTGCAATGCTCCGGGCTGTGCGTCCATTTGGACACGACGACCTCCACCGTCGGTTGCCCGGCCGCGATGTTCTCGCCGACGTAGCTGGAGTTGTAGCCGGCAGCCCGTATCCGTTGCGCCGGGGTGCTTCCATCCGGGCGCTGGTGTGAAAAATAGTCGTTCTCCGCCATGTTGTTTGAATGCTCCCTGGCCGCCTGCAGCAACTGATTGCTCCAGATTAACGGAGCGGCGGCGGCATAAGTCGTTGTTCCACACACCGCGCCCAGTGCACGCAAGGCATTGACTCTGTGCAGCACCTCGGTCTGGATACCCTGTTTGCCGTTGAGGCCGCAGTTGGCATCCCTATCGGCATCTTTTTCGGCAGGCACCGGTGCCGTGGCCTCGGCCGCAGGGTGATAAACGCCAGCACCAGAGGCGGTTACGGCACAACACAGGCAAAGCAGCAAAATGGGACGCATCGCCCATTTTGCGCTTGATCACTGGTGCCTTGCACGGATAGGACTTTTGCAAGTGAACGTGTCCGTCCAAACTGGAACCACCGTCTGACAATTACACTCGACACAGCCGGACAAGCCATTCAACTCATCTTGAAAGTCAGCCATGAAAGCGACCTGGAACAACACCGTCATTGCCGAAAGTGACGACACCGTGCTGGTGGAGGGTAACCACTACTTTCCGGCCAGCGCGCTCAAGCGCGAGTTCATCACCTTCAGCAACCACAAGACCTCGTGCGCCTGGAAAGGCCAGGCCAGCTATTACTCGCTGTTGATCAATGGCGAGCTGGTCACCGACGCCGTCTGGTACTACCCCGACCCCAAGCCCGAGGCCGCCATGGTGCGCGACCGCGTCGCTTTCGCCAACAGTGTCAAGGTCGCATGAGCGCCGCGCCGGGCCGCCCCAAGCAAGCTCCCGCCCCCTTGGGGCTGATGCCCGCGGCTCCCAGCCTGCCTGCGCAGGGTGGGACGGGCAGAAGAGTCGTTGCCTCTGGCATCGACCTGTACAGCGAGGACACGCAGTGCCGAGCGTGGGGGCAGCTGTGAGCGCCGCGCCGGGCCGCCCCAAGCTGCTGGTTTTTGACGTCTTCGGCACGGTGGTGGACTGGCACAGCGGCATTGCGCGTGAAGTGCAGGCGCTGCGTCCGGCAGTCGACGGCGCTGCCTTCGCGCTGGCCTGGCGCGCCGGCTACCGGCCGGCCATGCAGCGGGTGCGCTCGGGGGCACTGGGCTGGACCCGGCTCGACGAGTTGCACCGCTTGATGCTGGACGACATTCTGGAAAAATTTGGCCTGGCCGACCTGAGCGAAGCGCAAAAACAGCATCTGAGCAAAGCCTGGCACCGCTTGGACCCCTGGCCCGACGTGCTGGCCGGTCTGACGCGGCTGAAAACGCGGTACACCATTTGCACCCTCTCCAATGGCAACATCGGCCTGCTCGCCAACATGGCCAAACGCGCCGGCCTGCCGTGGGATTGCATTCTGTCGGCCGAGCTGTTCCGGGCCTACAAGCCCGACCCGGCGGTGTACCTTGGCGCCGTCAAGGTGTTCGACCTGGCACCGGCGCAAGCCATGCTGGTGGCGGCGCACCAGGACGATCTGGCCGCCGCCCGCGCCTGCGGTCTGCAAACCGCCTACATCGAGCGCCCCGCCGAGTTCGGCGCGGCCAAGCTGAAGGACGTATCGCCGGAGCCCGCCAACACCTGGCATGCCAGAGACTTCCTGGCCCTGGCAGATCAGTTGGGCTGCTGATGGAGTGCTGGCCGACAACTGCGTATATAATACCCCATGGGGTATATTACCGCACCCCAGTTTGCAGAGTGAGGCAACACCTTTCTTCACTGCTTTCATAGTCTTACTGTGTCACAAACGCAGATGCAGATCGACTGAGCTGCAATGCGGGCAGTGTCCCAGAGCGATTGCGAGGGCGACGCCCAGTTGCAAGCGCAACGTTGTGATCGAGTTTGACACGTGACGCTGCGCGCGCTGGGCTGCCCCGAGGGATGTAATCGTCGGGAACGGCAGGTACTTGGCGTTCGACGAAGTTTTTTTTACCACTGGTATCACTACCAGCCTTCAGCCGTTGCGCCATCAGGAAGCCGTAGGCTGCAATGCTCAGAGTCGCATGGTGATGAAAGCCCCGCCAGCCCCTTCCCTCATAGTGTCCCAATCCCAGATCCTGTTTCAAGTCCTGGTAATCGCGCTCAATGCGCCAACGCATGTGCGCGGCGCTTACCAGATCGTTTAGCGGGGTTTCCTGCGGCAGTGTGGATAAGTAGTATTTCTCAGGTTCGGCCTGATCGGCGGGCCACTCGATGAGCAGCCATTGCTCAGGAAGAAGACGGGCCTTGCCAACGTTGCCGCCCGCGCAGCGTACCCGCAGCGATGCAAAACGGCCCGTCAGGCGCTCATTGCTACCCTCGCGCCAACTGATGTTGTGAAATGCACTCTCGGGCAAACCCAGTGCCAAGGTCTTGACGTTGACGGGCTGGCGCTTGATTGTGCGCCGTGGCATCACCGGCGGACGGCCCATTCCGCTATAGGGTTTTGGCGGTAGCGGCTCTACGCCTGGGGGCCAGACAACGACAGCAGAGGTGATGCCCACCATGTAGGCAAGGCCTTGATCGGTCAAGCCCTGACGAAACGCGTAGTCGATTCCATAGCCGGCGTCGGCCAGCACGCAATGGTGGGGTGCTCCTTCTTTGAGCAGTCCCTGTATCTGTTGCAATGCAATTTGTGGTTTGGTTGCAAACTCGATGTCCTCGGGGATACCTGCCTTGACTCTACGCGCGTTGTCTTCAGCCCAGATGTGTGGCAAGTACAGTTGCCAAGCCACCGGCAGGCTGGCATCTTCGCAGGTCAACGAAACGCTTACAGCCACTTGGCAGTTGTCCTGCTTGCCCAGTAAGCCGCAGTATTGGCGCGTTACGCCGACCGAGTGCTTGCCCTTCTTTGGGAAGCCGGTGTCATCGATGATCCACCAACCCCCAGCACCGAAGTCCATAAGTGGTACCACCCACTGCGCGACGCGTCGCAGCAGTTCGTGGTCGCTCCACTGTGCCTTAGCAACAAAGTGGTGCAGCGACTGGTGCTTGGCGCTGGCGTGCAACGGGTCAACCCGCGCAGCCATAGGCTCGACGCTCTTGCGCGACAACGGCAGCATCAGACCGGTGCAATAACCACTCAATCCCGAGTGCCGGTCCGCGTGACCAAGTCCTTGCATCAAATAGGCCATATAGTGGTCGAATTCTTTGGCAACGTCCATCTCATCCCCTCAAAAGGAAAGAAGAACATATCATGCCTCATTTTTTGTGACACAGTAAGAATAGGACACCATTCATGAGCACGTTTGACCATATCGGCCTGATTCAAAACATCAATGAGAACCTGGCACCCTTGAGAACAGCGCAGCCGCAGGCCATGCAGGCCTTTGGCAACCTGGCGCGCGCGGCCATGAGCGAGGGCGTCATCAGCGCCAAGAACAAGGAGCTGATGGCCCTGGCGATCGGCATTACGCAACACTGCTCCGGTTGCATCGGTTTTCACGTCAAGGCCTTGCACAAGCTGCAATGCACAAAGGCTGAACTGGAAGAAATGTTGAGCGTCTGCGTTTACATGGGCGGCGGACCAGCCTTGATGTACGCAGCCGAAGCGTTGAAGGCATGGGACACCATGGCGCCACAATGATTACTCACGCCGTATCCCGCCGCGTCGCCGTTGCCGGGTTGGCGAGCGCATTCACGAGTCTGGCCTTCGCTCAAATGGAGAGCGATTCCGTCACGCTGGAATACGCCCGCAGGGAGTTGGAGGCTGGCAAGGTAACACTATTCGACGTTCGCGAGCCGCAGGAACACGCCACTGGCGTTGCCAAAGGCGCACACTTGCTACCCATGCGGCAACTCGCTGCCAGGGTGAGTGAAATTCCGAATGACCCAAAGACCCCGGTCCTGCTGATCTGCAATACTCAAAACCGCTCCAGCGCAACGCTCAAATTCCTGCTTGGCAAGGGTTACACCAATGTGCGCTATGTGCAGGGCGGAATGAGCGAATGGAGCCGGCGCGGCTGGCCGCTGATCCGACCCTGAGATGGGCTCTTTTACCGGGACAACGCGTGCGAGTTGAATGACTGCAAGAAAGTGGAACATGAATTGGATAGGAAACTTATTCTCCGGCGCAACTGACTCGGCGTCGCCCGCGTGGGATGAAGACGCATTGATCATTGATGTGCGCTCACCGGGCGAATTCGCGTCAGGCCATGTCGACGGTGCCCTGAATGTGCCGCTGGATCGCTTTGTGCAAGACTATGCGAATGCGGCGCCCGACCAGTCGCGACAAATCATTGTCTACTGCCAGTCGGGTGCACGCTCCGGACAGGCGGCGCGGTTTTTACAGCAGTTGAACTATGAAAAAGTGGTCAACGGCGGCTCGCCGGGCGCTGTTGCGTTGAAAACCAGGCGATCCATCATCCGCGATTGATCGCGTGATCTGCCGCGGGTGATTTCACTGCGCCGCAATCTGGCGCAGTGCCTGCTCGAACACCGCCACCGGCTGGCCCCCCGAAATCAGATGCCGGTCATTGATGATGACGGCCGGCACCGAATGAATGCCCTGACCGGTATAAAAGTTTTCACGCTCGCGCACCTCCGAGGCAAATTCATCGCTGGCCAAAATGGCACGCGCGCGCTCCAGCTCCAGGCCCGCCTCCTGCACCGCGCGCAGCAGCACCTCATGCGACTCCATGTTTTGACTCTGGCTGTGGCAAGCCGCCAGCAGCGCCATTTTCAGCGCCCGCTGCTTCGCCAAGTCTTCCAGCGCGGCCCAGTGCAGCAGGCGGTGCGCGTCAAAAGTGTTGTAGATGCGGCCACGGCCACCCGGGTTGAAACTGAAACCCACATCCGCCCCACGCTGGCGGATGGTGTCGCGAATCTGCGCTTGTTGCTCAGGGGTGGAGCCGTATTTTTGCGCCAGATGCTCGCCGATGTCCTGGCCACCGACAGGCATTTGCGGATTCAGTTCGAACGGCTGGAACTGGAGCTGGGCCTGCACCTCGCCTTGCAGCCTGGCCAAGGCCTGCTCCAGCGCCGACAAGCCGATGGCGCACCACGGGCAGGAAATATCGGAAACAAAATCGATCTTCAGGGTATGCGTCATGGGAGGAACCTGCTGTTGGGGTCTCAGGTGGTTGGCAGCGGCCTGGACAGATAGACCGCTTCGCGCCCCACAATGGCGGCGCGCGCCGGCATCAGGATGGTGCAGTCGTCGCAGGGGGCGCGGATTTCGTCCGGGCCATCGGTGGCTATCAGTTCGCCCTTGGCGAAGACTTCAAAGCCGACGCAGGGACGGGTGAATTTGAATTCGGGCGTCTTGATGACGCAGGTTTGCAGCAACTGGAAGCGTCTCTGGACCGGCGGCGATGCCACCGGGTCAGCCGCAATCAGACCAAAATGCGCCAGGAAAGCGCGCGCCACGTGGGTCGCCAGATCGCTGGTGGCCCGGCGAAAATGCTGACCGCATTCGACCACCATGGCGGCGCCGCTACCCGTGGCCTCGCCAAAATGGCCGTGCTGGATCAGCGGCGTACCTGAGCCCAGCCCATCGGGCATGACCAGGTGCACGGCCGGGCGACCGATGGCCAGCGCAACAGCGCTGTTGCGGGGAAATCCGGCATAGACCCAGAACGGCTCCACGTCCTGGCTGGTGGAGTGGATATCGAGCAGATGATCGGCCTGTGCCACCACCGGGCGCAGCGCGCGGGCGCGCCGCAGTTCCGGGCTGTCGAGTGTGCCGTCCAGCCATTCGGGCGACCAAACCCGGTTCAGGTTGTGCACCAGTTGGCGGCTCTCGAACGGATCGGCAGCGTCGAAAGTTTCGTACGCCGCCACGTTGGCAAAGCTCAGCGTCAGCGTACCGATCAGCGGACGCACCCCGGCGTCCAGCAGATGCGTGACCGCGACCATGCCGCAGAACTCGTTGCCATGCGTGAGTGCATTGATCAGCACATGCGGCCCCGGCTTGCCGGACTCGAAACGGTGCACGTAATCGACCCCCACGTTGCCCTGGCGGTAGCTTGAGAGGTCGCGCGGCAGCACTTCCAGTTGAGGTTGGGGCGGGGTTACAGCTTGACTCATCATGTCTCCGGTTTTGGTGGGTGGCGGCAGACGGCTCAGGCCGCGCCGCGTCCCTTCTGGCTTTCGAAATACACCACTTTGCGGGAGCGCTGCACGTCGCCCAGCGGACGGTGCGCGGCCAGTGCCTGCCAGGGGTCAAAGACCGCGGCTTCCACCTGCGCCAGCAGCGCCTGACCCTTGCGCGAAGCGCCGTCCTGCAGAGGCAGGGTCAGGCGGGCCACCGTGCTGTAAGGGCTGCTCCAGTTGACCGAGGCGTCTTCAATGGGCGTCAGCACCTCGCTGACAAAAGGTTGCAACTGCAAATCCCATTGCAGTTCCTGGCGCGCCAGGCGCGCGGCAAAGTCGGCCCCCCAGTCGGCGTTGGCGCCGGGCGTGGCGGCGCCGTTGGCGGCGCTGGGCAGCAGCCGCACGCGCACCGCGTACGGCCCGCAGGCGATCGGCGCGGCGCTGTACAGCGGCTCGGTGGCAAAACCGCCAAACGGCTTGCCAACCGTCTTGAGCAACCTGAGCATGCGTGCCGGCCCGCCCAGCAGGCCGTAGCGCCGGACCAGATGCTTCAGCAGTGCGCCATTTCCTTGCGCAGCGGCAACCACAAAGGCGACGAATTCTTCGCTCTTGGGAAAGCCAAAGGTTTCCTGGTTGATGAGGGTGAAATCCTGGCTTTTGGCCGGGCCATTGGCGAGCGCGGAGTCGCCCTGCACGCCCAGTACGCGCAGCGCAAAACCACGGATGTCGGGGGTGCGGTCCGGCGCCCGGTCCAGGCCGCCGTTGGACAGACGCACCTGAACGTCAAACTTGCCGGGCGCGGCAAACAGGCCGTGGCGTGCGAAGGGGGGCAGATCGGCCAGCACTTCCAGGCGACCCTGCGCCGCCGTCAACTGCTTGCGGTGCAGGGCGCGGCCGCTGCCGTATTTCTTCGACTTGCGTGCCTGGATCGCCGCAAATTGCTGGCCGTAGCCGGCAAAGCGCCGGGCTTCATCGGCAGCGACTTGTTCTTGCCATTGGGTGCTGGGGGTCAGGTCCTGTTTCATGAGCGCTGCATCCTTTGGAAAATGGGCTCTGCATGGTACAGGAGCAGGCCTGTTTGTGCTGCCCGCGGGTTAATGGCCCGCGTCAAAAGTGCCGCCGAGTAGCTCGGGCAAGCGCTCCCGCCCCATCTTGAAGCCGCAGGCTTGCGCATGGCCGCCGCCATGCATGCTCTCGGCCAGCGCAATGCAGTTGAAGCCCTGGCGCGAGCGCAAACCGACCTTGATCAGGCCGCTTTTGTCAACGCTCCAGAGCAGGGCAAAAGTGCCGCTGCGTTGACACAGGATATCGCCCACCAGACTGTGGAAAGCACCCGGTGCGTTGACCATCAAACCGCTCGCGCCATTGAAAACAAGGGCTTGCGCGCCCTCGGCAATGTCCCGGGCGAGCTGGCTGAATTTCTGGTCCATCGCGCGTCCGCGCTCAAGGTATTTGGACAACTGCGGCGCATCGAAGGCCACAATCTCGTTCCAGCGTGCAAACTCGAACGGCTCCATGTCCAGCGCCGCCAGAAAACCGGCGCTCTCGGGGTATTGCCAGGCCCAGATGTCGCGGTCTTCGACAAAGCGCACCAGATCGGGCAGTGCCCGCTCGCTCTGAAAGAACTCCCAGGCCAATCGGGCGCCCGACTTCTTCATGTCGAAATGCACCACGCCGCAGCGACTGGCAAAGCCGTTCAGCTTGTCGGCCGCGCTCTTGTGGTGGTCCAGCAGCACCAGCTTGGCGGCGCGTTCCTCGATGCCGTGCATGATGGCTGGCGAAAACGAAAAATCCAGAATGTAGACGGCTCGGCCGGCTAGCGCAGGCAGGTCGTCCACTGACTTGATATCGCCGTGGTCCAGTCCCAAAAATTCGGCCTGACCCTGGTAAAAAAGCCAGGCCGCCAGCGCCGCCGCAAAGCCGTCCGGGCAGCTGCGGCCATGGTAGATGATGAGTGGTTGGGGATCGTTTTTATCGGGGGCAATCAATAGACGCAAGGGAAGAATGGTGTTCATGAGGGAAATGATACCGCCCTGCCCATTGAGTTCCGAAATTCACGACACCGTTCAGTGCCTGCCTGATGCAGATTGCCTTCGCAAGTCAAGAACGAGGCTCAAGCGTCTGTGGCCTGAGGGCACCGGGGTGAGTGGTTTGCGTTGGTCGCATACCAACCCTGCATGAAAGATCAGGTTGGTGGGGCGCTCAGCGCAGGTAAAGGAGGAGCCCGCAGGGCGGGGGACACGGAGCTGAGTGCCCCTCCAGCCTGATCCACCCGGCAGGTTGAACAGGGTTTGACACATCATCATTTCAGGAAAGATCCATAAAATCGACGCATGGATGCCCGCACCACCCCGCCATTTTTCACCGCCCAGGTCGAGCCCGACGGGCTCCAGTTTGACGCCTGGCGCCAGCAGCCGCTGCTGGTCTCGCTGGAGCAAGGCGGCATCGATTGGCCCAGTTCCTGCCGCAACGGCACTTGCCGCACCTGCATCGGGCAACTGGTGCATGGCCAAGTCCGTTACGAGATCGAATGGCCGGGCCTGAGCGCGGAAGAAAAAACCGAGGGCTACGTGCTGCCCTGCGTTGCCTTTCCGTGCTCGGACTTGGTCCTGAAAATCTGATCAGTCGGCAGCCGGTTTCGCCGGCCGTGGTATTTTTTTGAACCTGATCATGCGGTCCAGCTCGATCGCATCCTTCTTCAGCTGACGCTGCGCATCGAGCTTCTTCCCGGCCGCCAGCCACTGGGCAAATTCTTCCGGTGTTTCCAGGCTGATGCGACCGATCGCCGCAGCGCGAAAATCGTAGATCACGATCTCGGCGGCTTTTTGCAGATTGACGCGCTGGCCGCCCTGCAGCGCACCACGTTTGCGGCCAATCGCTTCCAGCAGATCTTCGTCGCTCAGGGCAACCACGGCGCCCAGCTTGAAGCGCGCCTCGAGTTGCGCCGCGTAATGGGTTTTCAGGTAATCGAGCAACTCCAGCGCCACCTCTTCCTCGTTGAAGGCATTGCGCCCGATGGCGCCGCTGGCGGCCAGGTTGTAGCCGCTCTTGGCCACGATGATGCGCGGCCACAGCACACCGGGCGTGTCATAGAGGTAAAAATCGTCGGCCAGCGAGATGCGCTGCTCCAGTTTGGTAATGCCCGCTTCATCGCCGGTCTTGGCGGCGCGCTTGCCGGTCAAGGTGTTGATGAGCGTGGATTTGCCGACGTTGGGAATGCCGCAAATCAGCACCCGCATCGGTTTGACCATGCCGCCCCGGTTCGGCGCCAGCGCAAAACAGGCCGGCAGCAGCGCCTTGGCCGGGGCTGCCACACTGGCGTCCAGCCCCAGCGCCCGGGTGTCGGGTTGGGCGTTGTAATGCGCCAGCCACAAGGCGGTGCAGGCCGGATCGGCCAGGTCCTGCTTGTTCAAGACTTTCAGCGTCGGCTTGCCGGCGGTGAGTTCGGCCAGCATCGGATTGGCGCTGGAACCCGGCAGCCGGGCGTCCAGCAGCTCGACCACCACATCGATATTCTTGATGCGTTCGCCTATGGCTTTTTTGGTCAAATGCATATGACCCGGAAACCACTGGATAGCCATGTATTCGTTTGCTCCTGTTGCCGACGAAAGCGGGACCGTCGAGCGTGTGAGGCAGCATTATGGGTCATCCCCACGCGCTGATCGGCCCGCCTTGGCGCACATTGACGTCAGGCCGGCTCCGATGCAGATAAACTGCTGGCACCGCCTACACACCGATCCATGACCACCGACGAAATCATCCAGTTGCTGAACCAGAACAAGCCGGCTTGCGTGCAGACGCTCAAGGGCCAGGTGCTTGCATTCAACCCCGAGAAAAACCAGTTGACCATGCAGTTCGAGCCAGGCCTGAACTGCTGTCACTCGGTCGACATTGTGCAGGGCGGCTACATCACCGCGATGCTGGACGCGGCGATGGCGCATATGACCATCGCCAGTGAAAAATTCCGTGTCGCACTGTCTTCGATCGACATCAACGTCAGCTTTCTCAGGCCCTCGCGCGCCGGTCGCTACACGGCCGTCGGTTCGATCGTCAAACTGGGCAAAACAGTAGGCTATCTGAGGGCCGAACTGTTCAACGACAAAGGCGAACTGACGGCCAGCTCCACCTCCTCCGTCTACCTCACCCGCCACGCCAAATAGCGGGAACGGGCGGTCCGCTGCGCCCTAAAAATCCAACGCCGGAATCAGCGCCACGCCCAGCGCCGCCAACAGCAGCTTGGGGAACTTGATAAAGAAACGGGCCTGGATTCGGGCAATGGCCAACACTTGCGACAGCATCTTCGGGCGCCCCATTCCGGGCTACTCCACCACCCGGCCGCGCAAGGCCTTGATCTCGGAGCGCTGGCTTTTGGCAACGCGCAGCCTTTGCCTGGCAGCACGACTGGGTTTGGTGGCGCGCCGGGTCTTGGGCGGCAGCGCCACGCTGTTGACCAGTTCATGCAGGCGCAACAAGGCGTCGAGCCGGTTCATCTCCTGCGTGCGGTGCTGCTGCGCCTTGATGACCAGCACCCCGTCCTTGGTAATGCGGCTGTCGCGCAGCGCCAGCAGGCGTGCTTTCACGTCATCCGGCAGGGAGGAAGCGGCAATGTCGAAGCGCAAATGAATCGCGCTGGAAACCTTGTTGACGTTTTGCCCGCCCGCCCCCTGCGCGCGCACCGCCGTCAGCTCGACCTCAGCTTCGGTGATTTCCAGCGGCGGCGGGGAAGCGGGTTCAGCCATGCAAAGGGGTTACAAGATCATGGATTCCGGCCTGCGCCGGAATGACAAAAAACAGCTCAGACGGTAGCACGATCCGGCTCGGGCGCCGATAAATAGCGCGCGACAAAAGCACCGACGGCACTGGCCGGCAGCGGCAGCCAGACGGTGTGACCACTGCCCGGCGCCACCGTCATGGCTTGGCCCTCGGCGTCCTCCATGCGCGCGAGTTGCAGGTCGTGGTTGCCGCCCGGCTGAATCAGCTCCAGCCAGTCGCCGACGGCAAAGCGGTTCTTCACGGTGACCTCGGCCAGACCGCGCGCCGCATCAAATGACACCACATCGCCGACATACAGGCTGCGCCCCGATTCGGAGTAGCCGCGCAGGTAGTTTTGCGTTTCCTCGGGCGTGTGGCGCTGGAAAAAGCCGGAGGTATAGCCGCGGTTGGCAAGACCTTCGAGTTGCCCCAGCAAGGCCGGATCGAGTTCGCGCCCGGCCACCGCATCCTCAATCGCACGGGCGTAGCTTTGCACCGTGCGCGCCACGTAGTAGGGGCTCTTGGTGCGGCCCTCAATCTTGAGCGAATCGATGCCGATTTCAACCAGCCGCTGCACGTGCTCGATGGCACGCAGGTCTTTCGAATTCATGACGTAGGTGCCGTGCTCGTCTTCCTCGATCGGCATGTAGCTGCCGGGGCGCTGGCCCTCCTCGATCACATAGACCTGGTCGCGCTCGCGCTGGGCGGTCTCCGGCGGCGCCAGGATGTCGCCCGAGGCGTCGACCACGCCGGGCTGGGTCTTGTAGTCCCAGCGGCAGGAATTGGTACAGCTGCCCTGGTTCGCATCGCGGTGGTTGAAATAACCCGACAGCAGGCAGCGCCCCGAATAGGCGATGCACAGAGCGCCGTGCACAAACACTTCGAGCTCGGTATCCGGGCACTCCTGGCGAATCTGCGCCACCTGGTCCAGCGACAGTTCGCGCGACAGGATGACGCGGCTGACGCCGGCACTTTTCCAGAAGCGCACGGCCGCCGAATTGACGGTGTTGGCCTGCACCGAGAGGTGGATTTCCATCTCCGGCCAGGTCTCGCGCACCAGCATGATGAGGCCGGGGTCGGACATGATCAGGGCGTCGGGCCGCAAGGCAATCACCGACGTCATGTTCTGCACGTAGTTCTTGACCTTGTTGTCGTGCGGAAAAATATTGGACACCAGATAGAACTTGTGGCCCAGCGCGTGGGCCCGCTCAATGCCCTGCTGCAAGACCTCGATATGGCCGAAGTCGTTGTTGCGCACGCGCAGCGAATAGCGCGGCTGGCCGGCGTAAATGGCGCTGGCGCCAAAGGCAAAAGCGGTCTCCAGCATCTTCAGCGAGCCCGCCGGCGCCAGCAGTTCAGGGGTTTTCAAGGTCATGGCGAGATTATCGATGCTGTCCTGTTCCGGACATGCCAGAGGGGCTTCCATGCCGCACAATGCGCCACCCGTGAAAACCAAATACTTCGCGCAACTGGTTGCGCTCTCCGCCCTGTGGGGCGCCTCCTTCATGCTGATCCGCATTGCCAGCCCCCTGCTGGGGCCCAATGTGCTGGCGGCGCTGCGCATCGGTGTCGCCACCCTGACACTGGCGCTTCTGATGCGCGCCATGCGCCATCGCTGGCCGCTGAAACACTGGCGCGAGCTGGCCTGGCTGGGTGCCCTCTCGGTGGCCTTTCCGTTCTCGCTGTTTGCCTGGGCCGCCCTGCAACTGCCGGCCGGCTACAGCGCTCTGCTCAACACCACGGCGGTGCTGTTCGGCATCTTCGCTGCCGCCTGGCTGAAAGAAGACACGCTGACGCTGCGCAAACTGTTGGGTTGCGGCTGCGGCTTTGCCGGTGTCGCGTTGATTGTGGGTCTGGGGCCGGTCAAACCCTCACCCCAGGTCATTCTGGCGGCGCTGGCCTGCGTCGCCGCGTCCGCCTGTTATGGTGTTTCAACGCCGCTGATGAAGCGCGCCATTACCCGCATGCAGCCGCTGGAAATCGCCGCCGGCATTCATGCCACCTCCTTGCTGATTTTGTTGCCCGGCGCGCTCTGGAGCTGGCCGCAAGCGCAGTTCACCGCCGGGGCGCTAGCGGCGGTGGCCGTGATGGGGGTGGTGACGTCCGGGCTGGCGTACTGGCTGCACATTCGCATCCTGGTCCATGTGTCGCCGGTGGCAGCCATGAGCCCGACTTTTTTGATTCCGGTCTTTGGCGTAACCTGGGGCCACTTGTTCCTGGGAGAACAGCTCAGCAGCGGCATTTACCTGGGCGGCGCCCTGGTGTTGCTGGCCAGCGCGCTGGTGACCGGCTTCAGCCCATGGCAGAAGTGGCTGGATGCGGTAGACGCCAAACCTTGAAGGCAGACGCGCCGATCAAGGCGTGCTGAAACCATCACTCAGGGTATGCAGGAAAGCGACCAGATCGTCGATTTCGGCCGGCGTGAGCAACGGACCGTCGGAAGCCTTTTGATTGAACGGCGCCCGGTCGCTCACTATGTTGGCTCTATAGGCTGGTGGCAAGTCGTTCGGAATGCCACTGGCGCCGTACCAGCGCGTCGGGTTACTCGCGCGAGTGGCATAAAAGCTGACCACTTCGCGCAGATCGGAAAAAAAACCGTTGTGCATGTAACGCTGACGCAAAGCCACGTTGCGCAGCGTTGGCATGCGGAACTTGCCGCAGAAGTCTTCGATGTTCACGCCCGGTGGCGTTGCCGGCGGCGTGCGCTGCGGACCGCACAGACCGAGGTCGAAGAAGCCGGCATCGGCATTGCGCGGAATGGCCTGATTGCGGGGAATGCCGAGGGCGTAGTAGCTGAAGTCTGAAAACAACGAGTCCTGCGGCTTGCCACTGGCGGGATTCATCTGGTGGCAGCCTGCACAATTGGCGCGCGTGCGGTCCATGAACAGCGCCATGCCGCGTTGCTCCGGTGCGTCGAACACCGCGTTGCCGCGCACCATGGCGTCGTATTTGGAATTGAAGGGCTGCAGTGGCCTGGCGCGCTCGAACGCCTCCAGGGCCACGCCAATCTGCCTGAACGCCTGGTCCGGCGTGCTCAGTACCGAGACGCCAAATTCCTGCGTAAAAAGCGTTGCGTAGGGTGCGGCGGCAATCTTGGCCACCACTGCCTTGGCGCTGGGGTTGTTCATCTCCAGCGTGTTGAGAAAAGGCCCCAGCGCCTGCAAGGCCAGCGTGTCGGCGCGGCCGTCCCAGAAATGTCCGCCGCTGGCCTCGGTCTGGCCGTTCTTCGTCACAAAGGCAAACGGCGGAATCTGGGCGCTGTAGCCGTTGGCCAGCGTATTGCGCAAACCAAGCGAGCGCGCTGTGCTGCCATGCGCCACACCGGTATTGGAGCCGTGGTTATCAGCCCAGCCGAGGGCGGGCCGGTGGCAGGCGACGCAGCCGGTTCCCTGAGGGTTGGACAGATTTTGATCGTCGAAGATCAGCTTGCCCAGTTGTTCACGCGGGCTCAGGCTCCGGTCTTGTGGCGCCAAGGCGGCCAGCGCGGCCGGTGCTGCCTGGGCCGCCGGGCTGCTGGCGTCCGCAGCGGGATCAGGCCCGCCAGAGCCACCGCAGGCTGCCAGCAGCACAGCGATGGCAGGCAGCCAGACCCGGCGCAAGGACAGTGAAAAAGATGAGGGGTGCATGAGAGTTCTCCGGTGAGCTGGAATCAGGGTTTGGCGGGCTTGGAGGCACCAGCGCGTGGTGCTGGCGCGCCTTGCGGGCGACACGCCAGGGGCTTGCCTTCGGGCGCCCAGCAGTTGCCCTTGACGACTCCATGCGGAGAAGTAAAGTTGCACTCCTGGCCGCGGGTGAGCGCCTTGCAGGCAGCCAGCGCCTCGGCCGGCGGCTTGCGCGCTCCGTCTGCGCCGACCGGCTGCGCCTGGGCAGCCGGGCCAGCCAGTGCCAGGACAGCCCAGGCGGCAGCCACGCCGCGGGACCCAAACGGACGCCCCAGCGGGGTCATGTTGTTGCGTGAATTCATGTCAATATCTCCTTGGTTGGCCTGCGGCGAAAGCCGATCGGCCAACGCAGTGTGCAATCCGAATGTGGACGCAATATGGGCATCCCTCCACACTGTCGCCACTATCTGCGTGTCTAATCATCACAACCATGCGCTTGCGTCTCGTCCATACCCTGTCTCTATTGCTGCTGTCGGCCGTCTCGGTGGCCGCGCTGGCCATGGGCGCTGTCCTGGCCTGGAATTTGCGCAACGGATTCTCCGACTTTCTCGCGGCACGCGACGTCGAGCGGCTGGAGCAGTTTGTGACCCTGGTCGAAGGCAGCGCCGAACAAGCCGGCGGCAGCGACGCACTGACGCAACGTCGACTCGACATGCGGACTCTGCTGCACGAATTTGCCCAGCGCGAAGGCTCGGCACCTCAGCGCCCGCGTGGGCCTGGCGAGTGGGCCGAGCGCGCGGGGCCGGGACAGCCACCGCCGCCGGTCGGCCCCGATGGCTTTGGCCAGCGCGTCGCCTTGTACGGCCTGGACGGCAGGCCCTTGCTGGGCCGACCGCTGCCACGCGATGCCGGGCCGTTTGTTGAACGCCCGGTCCGGCTGCGCGGCGAGTTGGTGGCCTGGGCGCGCATGCTGCGGGTGGCGCCCGTGCCCGATGCGGTAGAGACGCGCTTTCTGCGCTCGCAATATCTTGGCATTGCCGGGGTCGCCGCGGCTTCCGTGCTGCTGGCACTGGTGGGCGCGTGGTGGCTGGCGCGCCGCTGGGCGCGGCCGCTGGTGGCGATTGGGGCTGCCACGAGCCGCATCGCACGCGGTGAACTCGACGTCCGTCTGGGCATTGAGCGCAGCGACGAAATTGGCGATGTCATGCGCAATGTCAATCGCATGGCGCAGGGACTGCAACGCCTGGAAGGCTCGCGCCGCCGCTGGGTCGCCGACATTTCGCACGAGCTGCGCACGCCGCTGGCGGTGCTGCGCGGCGAGATCGAGGCGCTGGTCGACGGCATCCGCCCCTTACGCCGCGAGGCGGTGCTGTCCTTGCAGGAAGAAGTACTGCGCCTGGCCGCCCTGGTGGACGACCTGCACCTGCTGGCAATGTCGGATCTGCGGGCACTGCCCTGCCACTTTGCCGACGCTGATGCGGTACAGATCGTGCAGGGCGTGACGCGGCGCTTCGCCACCCGCGCGGCAGCGCTGGGCCTTGCACTGAGTTGCGATACGGCGGCCCATACCGCCTTGCCGGTGCGTTGGGATGGCGCGCGCATCGAACAACTGCTGGGCAATCTGCTCGAAAACAGCTTGCGCTACACCGATGCGCCAGGGCGTGTGGTAGTCGCGCTGGGGCGTGCGGCAGACCGCGTCACAATCGACATTGAGGATAGCGCACCGGGCGTTGCGGCCACCGATCTGCCACGGCTATTCGAGCCGCTGTACCGGGTCGATGCGGCACGCAGTCGGCAGCGCGGCGGCAGCGGTCTGGGCCTGGCGATAGGCGACGCCATCGCGCGCGCGCATGGGGGCCGCATCCACGCCCAGGCCTCCAGCCTGGGTGGGCTGCGCGTGCGCATCGAACTGCCGCTCTGGGCACAGGCGCCACGATGAAGTCGGGCGCCACGCAACAACGGGTACTGGTGGTGGAGGACGACGCCAAGATCGCCCAATTGCTGCTGGACTATCTGCGCAGCGACGGCTTTGATGCCGAAGCGGTGGCCGACGGGCAACTGGCGTTGCGGAGAATCGAGCAGTCGCCGCCCGCCGTTGTCATTCTCGACCTGATGCTGCCGGGGCTCGATGGTATTGGCGTGTGCCGTGCCGTGCGCGCTTTCAGCGACGTTCCGATCCTGATGCTGACCGCCCGCGTGGACGAGCTGGACCGCCTGTTGGGGCTGGACACCGGTGCCGACGACTATGTCTGCAAGCCGTTCAGCCCGCGCGAGGTGCTGGCCCGGGTGCGCTCGCTGCTGCGCCGGGTCCAGGGCCGGGTGAAGGCGTGCGCGTTGCCCTGGACGATTGATGAGAACGGGCTGCGCATTGCCTGGCGCGGCCAGTGGCTGGCGCTGACGGCGCTGGAGTTCCGCATGCTGCGCCTGCTGCTGAGCCAGCCGGGGCGGGTGTTTTCACGCGCCCAGTTGCTTGACACCGTGCACTCCGAGCAGCGCGATGTCAGCGACCGCGCCATCGACAGCCATATCAAGAATCTGCGCCGAAAAATACAAACTGCCGAGCCCGGCTGTGATTGCATCGCATCGGTTTACGGTGTCGGTTACCGGTTTGAGCTGATGAGCTGATGCTGCGGCGACCCGAGTTTGCGCGCTATGCGCCACGTGCAGACCAATGAACCCACCGCTCACACCCAGTTGCCAGGATAGGCGACGGGCGGGCAAGGGCTTCTAAGCAAACGCCAATTGATCAAGCGGCTGCAAGCGGATCAATTCATCGTGCAATTTGGCTTCGGCGTGCCACAGGTCATATTTGCTCTGCATATCCACCCAAAGCTGGGCACCGTTGCCAAGCAAGGTGCCCAGGCGCAAAGCCATTTCAGCCGACACACCACTGCGTTCTGCCAGCACGGCATGAAGGGTTTGGCGCGACACGCCCAAACTGCGGGCAAAAGCGCTGACCGACATGCCTGCCAAACCTGGCAAAACGTCTTCACGCAGGATGGCACCAGGGTGTGTGGGACTCCGTTTACGCATCATCAACTCCTAGTGATAATTTTCAAAATCAAGCTTCACGGCATTTTCACCTTGCCATTCAAAGGTGATGCACCACGGGCCATTGACATGCACGCTATAGCGCTTTGGCTTGCCTTGAAGCCCGTGGAAATCAAAACCCGGAACGTTCAACGCCTCTGGCGTTTTGGCCGCATCAATAGCATCCAAACGGCGCAACACCCTTTCTGCGAGCGCCTTTTGAATCTTCGCGCTCGTGCCCCTCTCGAACAACTCATCAAGACCCTTGTGCGCAAATGATTCAATCACCGGGGAAGTGTAATGCATGTCTTTACACTTTGCAAGACTCACTTGCTCGCCCTGGCTTGGAGCACAAAATTTCACATCTTCCGGGTCCATGGGAGTTAACTGTCGACTGCTACCCAATTAGTAGCTGCTTGCGAAATAGGTACGGGGACTGCGACGTGTTTTTATATCGAACTCCGCCAGCGTTGGCGCGCCATGCGCCGCATGGTTCGCACGCGCGCCGCGCCAGAATTCAGCCAAGTGCTGGCCGCAGTGGGCTATCCTTTCTCACTGAGCAAATGTTGTTCCTTTAGCGCCGCGCCGGATGCTGCAGCCGCCAAACCCGCCAAGCACACCCAGTCGCTATCAATCCAATAGCTGCCGACGCGATGAATACTGCGTCCAGCCCATATTTGGAACTCAACCACCCGCCCCCCAGACTCCCCAGCACACCCGGAAACCCATAGCCAATCACCGTGTACAGCGCCTGCCCTCTTCCGCGCAAACGGCCCGGAAAATGGTGCGACAGCAGGGCAATGCAAACGGCGTGGTGCGCGGCAAAACTGATGGCGTGCAGCAGCTGTGCCAGCACCAGCAGGGGCAGCACGGCGGCGCCGGTGGCGGTGAGGCCCATGCGCAGCACCGTGGCAGCGCCGCACAGCACCAGCCAGCCGGTCAGGCTCAGCAGCGGCAGCCAGCGGCTCTGGCTGAAGAACCAGGCGATCTCGGCCAGCACAGACACAGCCCATAGCAGGCCGATGACGGTCTTGCTGTAGCCCAGGTGGTCCATGTAGAGCGAGAAGAAAACATAGATGCTCATGTGCGCCAGCACATGGAAAAACATGGAGGCAAACAGCCACTGCACCGGCCGCTGGCGCAGCACCGGCCAGACCGCCAGCTTGACCTCGTGGGGATGCACCGCCTCCTTCAGGTCGGGCAGGCGCCACACGCTGATGAAGACGGCGCCCAGCGTCAGCACGGTCCAGGCCGGAAAATGCGCCATGCCAAACTTCTGGAACCAGGCGCCGGCCAGAAACACCGTAACCAGAAAACCCAGCGAACCCCACAAGCGCACCCGGCCATAGCGGCGGGCATCGAAGGCGCCGCCGCTGGTCACCAGATGCGCCATGGCGGCCTCGCTCATGGCCATCATGAAACTGGTGTGGGTGAACATGACCAGCAGCACGGCGGCCAGCCAGCCCATGCCAAAGTTGAAGAACAGTCCCAACGACGACAGCAAGGCCACGCTGGCCCCCAGGCGCAGCAGCTTGACGCGCTCGCCGCTGTGGTCGCTCAGGGCGCCCCAGGCGTAGGGTGCAAACAGGCGCGTGGCGGCTTGCACCGCGATCAGCAGGCTGATGTCGAAGACGCCCAGCCCCATGTCCTTGAGCCACAAGGGCAGGTAGGGATTGAAGAACCCGATGTGGGCGAAGTAGCTCGCCGACAGCGCGGCAAACGGGATCAGGTGTCGGCGCTGCGCCGCCTCGGTCGACAAGTCAGGCCGAGGCGTTGATGGGCGCCAGGCTGGCCGTCACATCGCCGCACTGCGCCCGATGATTGAGCGCATGTTCCATCACCACCAGCGCCAGCATGGCCTCGGCAATGGGTGTCGCACGAATACCGACACAGGGGTCGTGCCGCCCCTTGGTGCTGACTTCGGTGCTGTGGCCCGCCACATCGATGGACTCGCGCGGCGTCAGGATGGAACTGGTCGGCTTCACAACAATCGAGACCTCCAGGTCTTGCCCGCTGCTGATGCCGCCCAGTACGCCCCCGGCATTGTTGGAGCGAAAGCCCAGCGGCGACAACGCGTCGCCGTGCGTGCTGCCGTGCTGCGTCACACTGGCAAAACCGGCGCCGATCTCCACCCCTTTGACGGCGTTGATGCCCATCATGGCGTAGGCGATGTCGGCGTCCAGCTTGTCGAACAGCGGCTCGCCCAGACCGACCGGCACATTCGATGCCGAGACGCGAAGGCGGGCGCCGCAGGAGTCGCCGGCCTTGCGCAAGGCCTCCAGATAGGTTTCCAGCGCCGACACATCGGCCACCGGTGCAAAAAACGGATTGCCGGGCACAAAGTCCCAGGACTCGAAGGCAATGGGCAACTCGCCGATCTGCGTCATGCAGCCGCGAAACCGGGTGCCGTATTTCTCGAAAAGCCACTTCTTGGCGACCGCGCCGGCCGCCACCATGGGCGCCGTCAGGCGTGCCGAAGAGCGGCCCCCGCCACGCGGGTCGCGAATGCCGTACTTCTGAAAATAGCTGTAGTCGGCGTGTCCGGGCCGGAAGGTTTGCACGATGTTGGCGTAATCCTTGCTGCGCTGGTCGGTGTTGCGGATCAGCAGACAGATCGGCGTGCCGGTGGTCTGGCCCTCGTAAACGCCGCTCAGGATTTCCACCGCATCGGGCTCATTGCGCTGTGTCACGAATTTGGAAGTGCCGGGCCGGCGCCGGTCCAGATCACCCTGGATGTCGGCTTCGCAGAGCAGCATGCCGGGCGGGCAGCCGTCGATCACGCAGCCAATGGCCGGGCCGTGGGATTCACCGAAGTTGGTGACCGCGAATAAGTTTCCGAAAGTGTTGCCGCTCATGGGGCCGGATTATCCCAGACGAAAAATTCTTTACGCGCGTCACAGGATAATGCCCACTGATCACAAAATCGCAAAAGGAAAACCATGCCTGGCTATTCAGACCCCGGCTTTGACACCCTGGCACTGCACGCCGGTGCCGCGCCCGACCCGGCGACCGGCGCGCGTGCCGTGCCGATTCACCTCACCACCTCCTTCGTCTTCGAGTCCAGCGACCACGCCGCCGCCTTGTTCAATCTGGAACGCGCCGGCCACGTCTACTCGCGCATCAGCAACCCGACCAACGCGGTGCTGGAGCAGCGCGTGTCGGCCCTCGAAGGCGGCATTGGCGCCATCACAACGGCCAGCGGCCAGGCCGCGCTGCACTTGAGCATTGCCACCCTGATGGGCGCCGGCGCGCACATCGTGGCCAGCACCGCGCTCTATGGTGGCTCGCAGAACCTGTTGCACTACACGCTGCGTCGCTTCGGCATAGAAACCACCTTCGTGAAACCCGGTGACATTGACGGCTGGCGCGCCGCCGTGCGGCCCAACACCAAATTGTTTTTTGGCGAAACGGTGGGCAACCCCGGGCTGGACGTGCTGGACATCGCCACTGTCAGCGCCATCGCCCACGAGGCCAGCGTGCCGCTGCTGGTGGATTCAACCCTGACCTCGCCCTGGCTCATCAAACCGTTCCAGCATGGCGCCGATCTGGTCTACCACTCGGCCACCAAGTTCCTGAGCGGCCACGGCACCGTGATTGGCGGCATCGTGGTCGACAGCGGCAACTTCGACTGGGACCGCAGCGGCAAATTTCCGGAACTCACCAGCGCTTACGAAGGCTTTCACAACATGGTGTTCAGCGAGGAGTCCACCGTTGGCGCCTTCCTGCTGCGGGCCCGGCGCGAGGGCTTGCGCGACTTTGGCGCTGCCTTAAGCCCGCATTCGGCCTGGCTGATTCTGCAAGGCATTGAGACCTTGTCGCTGCGCATGGAGCGCCACATGAGCAACACGCGCAAGGTGGTGGAATTCCTGGCCGGCCAGCCCTTTGTTGGGCGCGTCGGCCACCCTTTGCTGGCGAGCCACCCGAGCCACGCGCTGGCGCAAAAATTGTTACCGCGCGGTGCCGGTTCGGTGTTCAGCTTCGACCTCAAGGGCAGCCGCGAACAGGGCAAGAAGTTCGTCGAACACCTGAAGGTTTTCAGCCACTTGGCGAATGTCGGCGACTGCCGCAGCCTGGTGATTCACCCGGCCAGCACCACGCATTTTCGGATGAGCGACGAGGCGCTCGCTGCCGGTGGCATCACGCAGGGCACGATACGCCTCTCGATCGGCCTGGAAGACCCGGACGACCTGATCGACGACCTCAAGCGCGCACTGAAGACCGCAGAAAAAATTTAGCCATTGTCATTGCGGACCTGATCCGCAATCCATGGATCCCGGATGTTGAAACCCCGGACCTGATCCAGGGCCGGGATGACAACTACCAAGAAGACCATTGAGACTGGAGAGAGAATGTACTTGCAAGTCATGGGCCACAGCACCTACTGCTATACCGGCGGCAAAGCCTTCGATGCCGCCAAGCCGACCGTGATCTTTATCCACGGCGTCCTGAACGACCACAGCGTCTGGATTCTGCAAACACGCTACTTGGCCCATCACGGCTGGAACGTGCTGGCGCTGGACCTGCCGGGCCATTGCCGCAGCGCCGGCGAGCCACCCGCAACGGTGGAACAGGCGGCCGACTTTGTGCTGGCCCTGATGGACGCGGCGGGGCTCGCCAAGGCCGCGCTGGTGGGTCACAGCTTTGGCTCGCTGATCGCGCTGGAGACGGCAGCGCGGGCGCCGCAGCGGGTCAGCCACCTGATCATGGTCGGCACCGCTTATCCGATGAAGGTGTCCCCAGTGTTGCTGGAGAACTCGATCAAGGCGCCGCTCAAGGCAATCGACCTGGTCAACACTTTTTCGCACTCGACACTGGCGCCGCCGCCCTCGGCGCTGGGCCCCGGCACCTGGCTCTACGGCGGCTCGCGCGCCTTGATGAAGCGCGTGCTGGCCAGCAACCCGGCGGTCAACCTGTTCCACACCGGCTTCAAGGCCTGCGACGACTACCGCATGGGCGAAGTTGCCATGGAACAGGTGAAGACCCCTACCCTCTTCATCCTGGGCCGCCAGGACCAGATGACGCCAGCCAAGGCGGCGCAGTTGCTGACAGCGAAGGCTGCCCATGCCAAGGTCGTGCTGCTGGAGGCCGGCCACTCGCTGATGACGGAAGCCCCCGACGGCGTGCTGTTTGCCATCCGGGACTTCCTGCGGGCATAACGAGCGCACCGGCTTTTGCTGTCTGAAGCGGGACAGTACCTGAGGGAAAGTCAGTAGACACCGAAGCGCGCCCGAGTGGCAGAATGAAACAGCACCCGGAAGAAAATCGGCATCCCGGTACTTTTCAGGAGACAGCATGAAAGTCATCACGCCTTCGGTCTGCGCACTGCTCGCCGGCCTGGTCCTGTCGCTCAGCGCAGCGGGACAAACCATTTCCATCGCCACCGGCGGCACCGGCGGGGTCTACTACCCGATGGGGGGCGGCATGGCGGCAGTGCTGTCCAAGCATGTGCCCGGCATGCAGGTAACGGCTGAGGTCACCGGCGGTTCGGTCGACAACCTCAAGCTGATCGGCAGCGGCAAGCCCTACATCGGCTTCACCATGACCGATGCCAGCCAGGACGCCTACCGTGGCGAAGACAAGTTCAAAGGCCATAAAGTCCCGCTCAAAACCCTGATGGTGCTGTACCCCAATCGCATGCACGTGGTCAGCGTGGAGGGCCGCGGCATCGCCAAAATGGCCGACCTGAAGGGCAAGCACGTCTCCACCGGCTCACCCGGCAGCGCCACCGAAGTGATGGCGTTTCGCCTGATCGAAGCGGCCGGTCTGGACAAGGACCGCGACCTGCGACGCGAACGCCTGGGGGTGGCCGAATCGGTCAACGCCATCAAGGACGGCAAGATCGACGCCTTCTTCTGGGTCGGCGGTCTGCCCACCGCCGGCGTGACCGACCTGGCCAACACGCCCGGCATCAAACTCAAGATGGTGGACCATGCCGACGCGGTGCCGGCCATGAACAAGAAGTACGGCAACCTGTATGTCGAGGATGTGATCCCCAAGGATGTCTACCGCGGCATGGACAGCGACAACAAGCAGGCCACCGTGATGAACATCCTGGTGACCCATGAGAACATGGACGACAAGACCGCCTACAACATCGTCAAGACCATTTTCGAGCGGCGTGAGGACTTGATTGCGGTGCACAAGGAAGCCGTCAACTTCAAACTGGAGAACCAGAGAACCAACGCCTCGCCGATCCCGTTTCACCCCGGCGCGATGAAGTACTTTGCCGAGAGAGGCGTCAAGTTCAACTGAGCTGCCGGCGCGCCAGGCCCCGCTCGATGCGGGGTTTTTTTCGCCCGGCACCCCCAACCTACAAGGTCCTGCCAGCATGAAGCAGTCCACCGCACCGGATGTGCCCGCCGTCGTCAGCGAAGACGCGCTGCACAAGGCCGAGGAATTCATTGAAGCCGACGAGGGCGCGGCCAACAAGTTCAAGGGCTGGCTGGCAGCGCTGGTGACGCTGCTGGCGTTTGTCATGTCGGTGTTTCATCTCTACACCGCTTACGGCATCGTGCCGACCCAGACCCTGCGCCCGGTGCACGTCAGCTTCGTGCTGACACTGTGTTTTCTGATGTTCCCGGTCGCCAGCCGCTTTCGCCACCGCATCATGTGGTGGGACTGGCTCGCCGCCGCCCTCTCGATTGCCATCGTGGTCTACCTGATCCAGGGCGGCGACGATTTCACCGACCGCAACACCGCGCCGGAAACCTGGGACATCGTCTTTGGCATCGCGCTGATCGCCCTGGTGATGGAAGCCATGCGCCGCACCAATGGCTGGATCATGCCGGCCATCACCTCCGCCTTCCTCCTGTATGCCTTGTTCGGCCCCTGGCTGCCGGCACCCTGGACGCACAAAGGCTACGAGATCGGTCGCCTGGTGGGTGTCATGTACATGACCCTGGAAGGCATCTACGGCGTGGCGGTCGATGTGTCGTCCTCGCTGATCATTCTGTTCACGATTTTCGGGGCCTTCCTGCAGTACTCGGGCGCCGGCAAGTTCTACATCGATTTTTCGTTTTCCGCCATGGGCGGCAAACCCACCGGCGCCGGCCGCACCGTGGTGCTGGCGTCGTTTCTGCTGGGCGGGCCGTCCGGCTCGGGCGTCGCCACCACCGTGACGCTGGGCGCCGTCGCCTACCCCATGCTGGCGAAAGCCGGCTACGAGAAAAATGCCGCCGGCGGCCTGCTGGCGGCGGGTGGTTTGGGCGCCATCATCTCGCCCCCGGTGCTGGGCGCCGCAGCCTTCCTGATCGCCGAATTCCTGAAAATCTCCTACCTCGACGTGCTGCTGATGGCGGTGATTCCGACCTTGATGTTCTACCTGGCCTTGTTCTTGATGGTGGAAATCGACGCCCGCAAATACGGCATGGGCAACACCGCTTTCGCCAAGGTGGACACGGTGTGGAATCTGACACGAAAATACTGGTTCCACTTTCTGTCGCTGGTCTCCATCGTCGCCTTCATGATGTGGGGTTTCTCGCCGGTGCTTTCGGTGTTCTGGGCCACCGTGGTGTCGTTTTTCACCAGCTTCCTGCGCCGCGACTGCGCCATGTTTTCCTACGACCTGTTTCAGGGCAAGGGCTCGTGGCGCCAGAACCTGTTCCAGTCGCCCTTCGTCAAGGCCATGGAAGGCGGCTCCATCGGTGTGCTCAATGTTGCCGCCACCTGCGCCGGCGCCGGCATCATCGTCGGTGTCGTCACGCTGACCGGCCTGGGCCTGAAGTTCAGCACCATCGTGATCGACTACGCTGGCGGCTCCCTGCTGCTGACAGCGGTGTACACCTCGCTGGTGGTGTGGATCGTCGGCCTGGCGGTGCCGGTGACGGCGTCCTACATCATCTGCGCGGTCATCGCCGCGCCGGCCCTGATCAAGCTGGGCGTGCCGGACTTTGCCGCCCACATGTTCATTTTCTATTACGCCGTGCTGTCCGAGGTATCACCGCCGACCGCACTGTCGCCGTTCGCGGCGGCCGCCATCACCGGCGGCGATCCGTACAAAACCACACTGCAATGCTGGAAGTACACCGTGCCGGCTTTTCTGGTGCCCTTCATGTTCGTGCTCGATCCGGCCGGCCAGGGGCTGCTGTTGATGGGTTCGACCAAGGCGCTGGCGACGGCCAACTGGTGGTCCATTGCGCAGGTGACGCTGACCTGCGCCATCGGCATTGCGGCACTGGCGGCCGGCTTCCAGGGCTGGGCCTTGAAGCGCACCACGCTGGCGGAGCGCTGGATGCTGCTGGCCGCCGGCTTCGCCCTGGTCTACCCAGGTGCTCTGGCCGACATCGTCGGCTTCGGCCTGGTGGTCGCCGCCCTGGCCATGCAATACTTGCGCAAGGATTTGCAGCCAGCCTGAAATGATCGCCGCCCCTCTGCCAGCAGCAGAGGCTAGTACTCAAACCCAGAAATATCGAAACATGAAAGCGCGTCTTCGCACCCATGCCGTCGTTGCAAATCCTCGCCATAGCTACGGCTATGTCTGCGGTTTGCGCCTAGGCCTGAGCGCGAATCCATCACTTTCATTTTGTTTCGATACCTCTGTGTCTGAGCACTAGCGCCACGGCAGACCGCAGTTCCTCACTCGATCAACGGAGAACCCCATGAGCCAAGCCATCAACATGCAACTCGACGCCCAAGTCGTCGCTGTTCTTTCGCAAGTCACCACCGCCACGCTGACCACCCTCCTACTCAAAAAAGGGCTGCGCAATGTCTGGCTGCGCGGCACCCGCCCGCTGCGCAGCGGCCAGCCGCGCCTGGTGGGGCGCGCCTTCACACTGCGCTTTGTGCCGGCGCGCGAAGACCTGGCGACGCCCGAGTCCTGGTCCTCGCCGATTTCGACCAGGGCCGCGATCGAGGCCATGCCGGCGGGCTGCATCGCCGTGGTCGATGCCATGGGCGTTACCGATGCCGGTGTTTTTGGCGACATCCTGTGCACCCGCATGGTCAAGCGCGGCGTCGCGGCGCTGGTGACCGATGGCGTGGTGCGCGATGTCGCCGGCGTGCTGGGCAGCGGCCTGCCGGTCTGGTGCAGCGGCGCGGCGGCACCACCCTCGGTGGCCGGCCTGACCTTTGTCGACTGGCAACAGCCCATCGCCTGCGGCGGCGTGGCGGTCTTTCCGGGCGACGTGGTGGTGGTGGACGATGACGGCGCGGTCCTGATCCCGGCCGCCCTGCTTGACGAAATACTGCTGCTGGCGCCGGAACAGGAGCGGCTGGAGAGCTGGATCATGAGCCAGGTCGAACAAGGTGCGGCACTGCCGGGCCTGTACCCGCCCAACGCCGAAAATAAGGCGCGCTATCTGGCCGAGATGGCGGCCAAGTAACGCCCGGTAGTCCACCGCAAGGCGGCTTGTTTCACAGCGCGTCGCGCAGCGTCAGCGTGGACCAGCGGCCGCTGCTCCAGAAATTGCGGGTGCTGTCTTCGTGTCGCAGCAACAAGGCGTTGAGCAGCGGCGCCAGGGGCGTGCTGGCGGGATCGGCCAGCAGGACAAAGCGCGCCGCGTTGCCCTCCAGGTCTTCCTGCAACAGGCCAATCCAGTCCAGCTCGGCCAGGGTTTCCAGCACCGGCTCCAGTTGCAGCGCGTCGATCCGCAGCAGTTCCGAGAGTTGCGCCATCGTCAGGCCCCGTGCCGCGCCGGTGCGCACCCGTGCCAGTTGCTGCAAGCTCTCCAGTGCCAGTTGAAACAGCAAGCCGTGGGTGCGCGAGCGGCGTTCCAGCCCGGTCAACAAACTGGGCAGGTAAGCCGCAATGACGGCACCCAGCAGCACGATGACCCAGGCCGTGTAAATCCAGATCAGCAGGATAGGCACGGTGGCAAATGCGCCATACACCATGGAATAGGTCGGTACCTTGCTCAGGTACAGGGTCAGCAATTTCTTCGCCAGCTCAAAACCGGCCGACACAAACAGGCCACCGGCCCAGGCGTGGCCCCACTTGACCTGGGTGTTGGGCACGTAGTGGTACATGGCGGCCACGCCCCAGGCCATCAAGAAAAACTGCAGCACGTCCAGCAGGAATTGAACCCCGCCCGGCATCACGGCCACCACGCCCCGGGACGCCGAGATGGCATACGAGGTGAGGCTCAGGCTGATGCCCAGCAACAGCGGCCCCAGCGTGATGGCGGCCCAGTAGACCAGCACCCGCTGCCCCAGCGGCCGCGGCGTGCGCACGCGCCAGATGCCGTTGAGGGTGTGGTCTATGGTCAGAATCAGGGCCAGCGCCGTGATGAACAACAAGGCCACGCCGGCGACACCCAGCTTGCTGGCCTGGCCGGCAAACTGCGTCAGATAGCCCAGTACCTGGCGCGCAATGTTGTCCGGAATAAGACTCTCCATCAGCCACTTCTGCAACACGGTCTGAAATTTGGCAAACATCGGGAAGGCCGTGAAAATGGCCAGCGCCACGGTGAAGAAAGGCACCAGTGCCATCGTCGTGGTGAAAGTCAAACTGCTGGCGGTCAGGCCCAGATGGTCTTCCCGGAAGCGTTCACGCAGGGTCAACGCAGTGCTCTGCCAGGGAAAGTGCGACAAGCTTCCAAGCAAGGCTTGTAAGCGCTGCGGCAAGGTCGGGGCTTCGGTAGGTGGCAAGTTCATGGCCGCTATGATGCCACTGCAATGAACACTGAACAAAATGATGCCACCCCATGGGTCGCGGCCACACGCCTGCTGGCGGTGGGCAGTTTGCTGGCGCTGATCGTGCTAGGCCTGGCCTGGGAGCTTTACCTGGCACCGCTGCGCCCGGGCGGCTCCTGGCTGGCGCTCAAGGTGCTGCCGCTGTGCATCCCCTTGGCCGGACTGCTGAAAAACCGCATGTATACCTACCGCTGGGTCAGCCTGCTGGTCTGGCTCTATTTCACCGAGGCGGCGGTACGCGCCGCCAGCGACCGGCCGCCCAGCTCCTACCTTGCGCTGCTTGAAGCAGCGCTGTGCCTGACGCTGTTTGCGGCCTGCGCGCTGCACGTTCGTCTGCGCCTGAAGGCCTCACACCCAAGGAATTGAAACATGCAAACCCTGTTAACCACCCTGCGCCAGATCGTAGGCAACAACCATGTCCTGACCGACGGCGACCTGAGCGCCTGGCAACAGGACTGGCGCAAACGCGCCAACGGCAAGGCGCTGGCCGTGCTGCGGCCGGCCAGCACCGACGAAGTGGCGCGCGTCGTGAAGATTTGCGCTGAATTTTGCGCCACCCACCCGGGCAGTGGTCTGAGCATCGTGCCGCAAGGCGGCAACACTGGTCTGGTGGTGGGCAGCACGCCCGATGACTCCGCACGCCAGATCGTGCTCAGCCTGCAACGCATGAACGCGGTGCGCAGCCTGGACGCCGACAACCTGACCATGACGGTGGAGGCCGGTTGCATTTTGCAGAATCTGCAGCAACGCGCCGAAGCCTCGGATCTGCTGTTTCCGCTCAGCCTGGCGGCCGAAGGCACATGCACCATCGGCGGCAATCTGGGCTGCAACGCCGGCGGCACCCAGGTACTGCGCTACGGCAACACGCGCGACCTGTGCCTGGGGCTGGAGGTGGTCAACGCGCAAGGCGAGGTCTGGCAGGGTCTGTCGGGCTTGCGCAAGGACAACACCGGCTACGACCTGCGCGATCTCTTCATCGGCTCCGAGGGCACGCTGGGCATCATCACCGCCGCCACCCTGAAACTCTACCCGCAGCCGGCAGCCCGACTGACGGCCTGGGCCGCCGTGCCCTCGCTGGAACACGCGGTTGAATTGCTGGGGCTGGCGCAGCGCCAACTGGGCGCCGAACTCACCGGCTTCGAGGTCATGGGCCAGTTCGCGCTCAGTCTGGTCGCCAAGCATTTTCCGCAGTTGCGCGTGCCGCTGCATCTGGAGGCGCCGTTTTGCGTGCTGCTGGAGAACTCGGATCACGAATCCGAAGCGCATGCCAGAAGCCGCTTTGAACGCCTGCTGGAAAGCGCATTGGAGCAGGGCTGCGTCAGCGACGCCGTGGTGGCCGAAAATCTGTCGCAAGCCGATCAACTGTGGCACATCCGCGAGAGCATTCCACTGGCGCAACCGCTGGAAGGCCTGAACATCAAGCACGATATCTCGGTGTCGGTATCGAGTATTGCCGCTTTCGTGCGCTGCACCGACGCCGCGCTGCAACAGGCCATCCCCGGCGTGCGCCTGGTCAACTTCGGCCATCTGGGCGATGGCAATTTGCACTACAACGTGCAAGCGCCAGAGGGCATGGACGCGGCGGTCTTTTTGCGCGACTACGAAGAACAGGTCAACACCCTGGTGTTCGATTCGGTGACCGAATTCAAGGGTTCGATCTCGGCCGAGCATGGCATCGGCAGCCTGAAAGTGGAGCACCTGGAAAAATACAAGTCGCCGGTGGCGCTGGACATGATGCGCGCCATCAAACGCGCGCTGGACCCGCACAATCTGATGAATCCGGGGCGGGTGGTGCGGCTGTAGCGGTCAAATTGTGGATCTTCCCGAAAAGATGACATGCCAAACGCCGTTCAGCGTCCCGGGTGGATCAGGCCGGTGGGGCACTCAGCTCCGCGGCTGTCCCCCGAGTTTTTGGGGTCAGAGTCCAAATTCGCCGAGCCTTCGGCTCGCCCGCAGGGTGCGGCGCAAAGCGCCGTAGCGAAATTGGCGTCTGACCCCAATAACTCGCTGCGCTGAGCGCCCCACCAGCCTGATCTTTCAAGCAGGGTTGGCGTGCGAGCGGCGCAAACCACCGACGCTCGCCGCCGAGGGTGCCGCAGTGGGTGGCGCAGCGTGGACTTGGGGTTTTGCCAAATGAATACGAAGGGACTTCCCGCTTCCTGGTAACGGCATCAAGTGCCAAGATTGGTTTTTTGGAAGTCAATCTACAACCTTTGGAAGGAGAAGTCCCATGCAAGAGATTACACGAGTTGGCGTTGATCTGGCAAAGCGCGTCATCCAGGTCCTGGCGGTCAATGCCTCAGGATTGCGGGTCACGGGACGCGCATTGACGCGCGAGAAATTCCTGCCCTGGTGCGCGCAGTTGCCCCCAGGTTGCCTGGTTGCCATGGAGGCCAGCTCCAGCGCCCACCACTGGGCCCGCAAGTTGATCGCCATGGGCCTGGATGCACGCATCATCGCCGCCCACCTGGTCACGCCCTACCGCATGCAAGGCAAAGGCGGCAAGAACGACGCCAACGATGCGGCCGCCATCTGCGAGGCGGCCAGCCGAGCGCGGATGCGCTTCGTACCTGTCAAAAGCGTGGAGCAGCAAAGCATGCTGTGCATCCACCGTCTGCGCGAGGGCTTCAAGGCCGAACGAGTGGCCTGCATCAACCGCATTCGCGGCCTGTTGGCCGAGTTCGGGCTGGTGTTCCCGCAAAAGCCTGAACTGCTGCGCCAGGCCCTGCCCGAGACAATCGAGGATGCCAGCAACGAGTTGGGGGGCCTGGCACGCCTGGCGCTGCAACGCGCCTTGGTGCAGTGGCAGGAGCTCGATGAGCACCTGCACTGGTGCGACCAGCGAATCGCAGCACACCTCAAAACCAACGAACAGGTGCGCCAGGCCCAGCAACTCATGGGTGTGGGGCCGGTCACCGCCTCGGCGGTGGTGGCGACGGTGGGCGACTTCCACCAGTTCAAGGACGGTGCGCAGTTCGGTGCCTGGCTGGGTCTGACGCCACGGCAACACTCCACCGGGGGCAAGAACAATCTGGGCAGAATCACCAAGCACGGGGATATGTACCTGCGCACGCTCTTGATCCAGGGGGCCAAGTCGATCGTGCTGACGGCGCAGAAACGCAATGACCCGATCTCCAGGTGGGTGCTCCAGATCAGACAGAGGTCGGGCTGGCAGAAGGCTGTGGTGGCCTTGGCCAACAAGAACGCTCGCATCCTGTGGGCCGTGTTTGTACGCGGTAAAGCCTTTGATGCAAACCACGTCAGCGTGAAGCCGCCAGCGGCGATGCCTCAGAGCGGTGCAGTACCGGCGTGACAGCGTCATAAGCCAGTAAGAAAAGTTTGTTGTTGATTTCCTGCCAGACGTGAATTCGAAGATGCAGTAAACAGGTCAGACCGGCAGCGGGCAAGCTCGACTCCGCCTTCGTGGCACTGATTGCGGTGAATACCACGGGAAATGAATGGAGCCCCGCTGAGCGGTTCGTATCTGGGTCCGCACGGCAATATGCCAGTGCAATAAGGCCGTCTGTAGATGTTGCAGTCTGTTCCGAGTTTTACCGCCGCTTCAAAGCACGCGAATGCAGGAATACCGTTTATCAAGAAAGAAAACCAAAACCAAAAGCCGCTACTTGACTATGTGGGAAGTCCCTGTAAAGGCGGAGGCCGCAGGCCGGGGGACATTCGCGGAGCCACCCACTGCGGCGCCCTCGACCCACACACACCTGAATCTGAGTTCTTGACTTGCGAAAGCCATTTGCATCAGGCAGGCTTGGCTGGAACGGTGTCGTGAATTTCGGAACTCTGAATAGTCTGTTTCAGTTCATCGTAGTGTTCATGGGTCCGGAAATGGCCGGTGGCGACCCGGTCCAGGGCCCAGAATAGCGGCTCCCATTTGATAGGAATTGCATGACAGCCCCACTTTCCCGTGCTTTCAATCGCCTTGCCGGCGCCAACTTGGCGGCGCAATCGGCCGAACAGCTCAGCCTGGCCGCCGTGCCCATGGTGGCGGTGCTGGCGCTGGGCGCCGGGCCGGGCGAGATCGGACTGCTGGCCACGGCGCAGACCTTGCCGTTTTTGCTGCTGTCGATTCCGCTGGGCCTGCTGGCCGACCGGACCTCGCGCCAGCGGTTGATGATGGCGGCCGAGCTGCTGCGAGCCCTGGCCTTGCTGGCCCTGCTGGCGGCCCTGCTGCTATCCAGGCTCTCGATCGGGCTGCTGGCGCTGCTGGGTTTTGTCGGCGCTGTCGGTACCGTGGGCTTCAGCGTCGCCGCGCCGGCGCTGGTGCCGGCACTGGTAGCACGTGACGCCCTGACGCTGGCCAACGGCCGGCTGGAACTGGCCCGAAGCGCCGCCTTTGCCGCCGGGCCGGCACTGGCCGGCGCCCTGGTCGCGTGGGCCGGCGCCTCGGCCGCCTTCGTGCTGGCGGCCATGTTGTCGGCGTCGGCCGTGCTGCTGTTGCTGGGGATCTGGGAGCCGCGGCGCGAGTCAGCGCCGGCGCGCCATCCGCTGCTGGAAATCCAGGATGGTGCGCGCCTGGTCTGGCAACATGTGCTGCTGCGCCCTGTCCTCCTGACCGCCGTGGCCTGGAACATCTCCTGGTTTGTGCTGCAAGCCGCCTATGTGCCGTACGCGGTCAGGGTGCTGGGCCTGAGTGCCGGGACCTTGGGCATCACCCTGGCCGGCTATGGCGTCGGCATGATCATCGGTTCGCTGCTGGCGCGGCGGGTGCTGGCGGCCCTGCCGTTTGGCCGGGCCATCCAGTTGGGGCCGGTGGTCTCGGTGCTGGCGGCAGCAACGATGGTGGCGACCCTGCTGGTACCCAGTGGCATTCTGGCGGCCGTGTCGTTTTTTCTGTTCGGCGTCGGCCCCATCATCTGGACCATCACCTCGACCACCCTGCGCCAGACCGTGACGCCCGGCGCCATGCTGGGCCGGGTGTCGGCGCTGTTTCTGACCGTCAATACCGGTGCCCGCCCGCTCGGTGCCGCGCTGGGTGGCGTGGTGGGAGCCAGATGGGGCGAATGGGCCTGCCTGGTGTTGGCACTGGCCGGTTTCGGCGTGCAGGCCTGGGTGATCTTGCACTCGCGTGTCGGTGATTTGCAGCACCTGCCGGCAGCGGCGGATTGAAGCCGCTACGATTCGCTGTCAATCCGAAAGACCAAAACCAATGATTACCTGCTATCTGCGCTACATCATCGACCCCTCCAAGCTGAAAGAATTCGAGCACTACGGCAAGATCTGGATCCCGCTCGTCGAGAAGTTTGGTGGCAAGCACCATGGCTACTTTCTCCCATCCGAAGGCGCCAACAACGTGGCTTTGGCTATGTTCTCATTTCCCTCGTTGGCACGGTACGAAGAGTACCGTGCCAAGTCATTTGACGACCCCGAATGCCAGGCTGCCTTCAAGTATGCCGAGGAAACTCGCTGCATCATCAGCTACGAACGCAGTTTTTTCCGCCCCGTTTTTGAATGAGGGTCATGCGACGTGGCCCCTGACTCAACCCAGAGACTTTCTCGGCAAAAAAAAGAAGCGACTCACTCTCTTACATGACCAACCACCACACCCATGAATCTTGAAACCATCCTGGCCTTCTCGGCCGTCGCCTGGCTTGCCATCCTCAGCCCCGGCCCGGCCATTCTGCTGGCGCTGCGCAACGGCGTGTCCTTTGGCCTGCGCGCGGTCGCCTGGTCGGCACTGGGCAATGTCACGGGGGTGTTCGTGCTCTCGGCCGCGGCCATGCTGGGACTGGGGGTGCTGCTCAAGTCGTCCGCCCTCCTGTTCGGTGTCGTCAAGCTTCTGGGCGCGCTCTATCTGTTCTACGTCGGTCTGCGGCATGTGTTCGGTCGCAGCTCGGTTCTGGGCACCTCAACCGAGCAAGCAGCGGGTGCCAGTACGCCAACCCGATCTGCGCTGTACCGGGAGGCCCTCCTTCTGGCCATAACCAATCCGAAACCGATCCTGTTTTTCACTGCGCTTTTTCCGCAGTTCATCGAACCGAGTGCCCCTCTGCTGCCGCAGTTTTTCGTGCTCACCGGCATCTTCATGGCTTTGTCTTTCATCACCCTGCTGGGCTATGCCAGCGTTGCCGGCCGCGCCAGGTTCTTTCTGGTCAAGCCGCGTGTTTCGAAATGGATCAACCGTGTCGTCGGCAGCGTCTTCATTTCCTTCGGTGCCGCCCTGCTGGCCCTGCGCCGCCCGCAATGACAATGGGGGACAGCGTATTGGGCATTGCCGGCTATGGCGCCAACGCGGCGGCCTTGGCGCAGCAGTACGAGAGTGTTCTCGTTTGCCGATGTGCATCGTGACGTGATTCACTTGTTTCCGCGGCGACCGAGCAAGGTTCTGGACATTGGCGCCGGCTCCGGCCGTGACGCAGCGGCCTTGGCGCGACAGGGCCATCGGGTCGTGGCGGTAGAGCCGACCGCCGAGTTGCGCGAAGAAGGGAAACGACTCCATTCTTCACTTCCGATCGAGTGGGTCGACGATCATTTGCCAGCGCTGGAGTTGCTGCGACACACGCAGCAGCGCTTTGACCTGATCTTGCTGACCGCCGTGTGGATGCACCTGGACGAATCGGAGCGCAAGACTGCAATGGAATCCATCGCCGGGCTGCTTGCCGAGGGGGGCCTGGTGATCATGTCGCTGCGGCATGGTCCGGTTCCCCCGGGTCGCAGAATGTTTGATGTTTCCGCCGACGAGACGATCAAACTCGGAGCGGAATTTGGCTTAACTGACCATCATTGCAGCCAGCGTGAAGACATGCTTGGCCGCACCGATGTCAGTTGGAGTTTTGTCGCGCTGAGGCGCACTTGAGGTAGCGCCTTTCACGTGAATACTGAAGCATTCATCGGAGCAGGAATTCATCAACGGAGCGTATATGCAACACGTTTTAATCATTCATGAGGTCGCTGCTTATCCGGCGTGGAAGGCGGTTTTCGACCAAGCAGCACATATCAGAAAAAGCGCTGGAGAAATAAGCTACCAACTGCTGCGCTACGACGACGATGCAAACAACATCGTCCACTTCTCGGAGTGGTCGTCACTGGATAACGCTCGGCGCTTCTTCGAGTCTCCCGAGTTGGTGGAAATCAGAAAAAAAGCTGGCGTCAAAGCCCCTGCCTTTATCTACCTGCAAGAGATAGAGCATGGTGTGCTGTAGCCCTGCGCTCAAGTTCAAAACGAAACCCTAAAGAGATCCAGACCCATGGCCAGTCGACCGATGCAAAAATACCACGGCAGTTGCCACTGTGGTGCGATTCAATTCGAGATCGAAACGGACTTCCCCGAGCTGACCCAGTGCGACTGTTCAATCTGTAGGCGCAAGAACGCACTCATGGTCAGGGTGCACGAGAGCAAGTTCAGGCTGCTGGCCGGAGCGGACTCGCTGACCGAGTACCAGTTCCACAGCAAGACCGCACGCCACTACTTCTGCAAAGTCTGTGGCATCTACCCTTTCCATCGGAAACGAATCGCGCCCGACCACTTTGGCGTCAACGTCTTCTGTCTGGAAAATTTTGAGCCAACGGGTATTCCCGTTCGCCAGGCGGTTGGCGCGAAAATGGCTTAGACTGAAAACATGCACATCGCCATCCTCACGTTCCAGGGGTTCAACGAACTTGACTCGCTCATCGCCCTGGGCGTGCTCAATCGCGTCAAGAAACCCGGCTGGCGCGTGACACTGTCCTGTCCGACGCCCACCGTCACCTCGATGAACGGCGTTACCGTGTATGCGCAGTCGACCTTGGCCGAAGCCCGAGACGCGGACGCCGTCATCATCGGAAGCGGAATTCAAACCAGAGAAGTCGTCAACGACCCGGCCTTGATGGCCGAACTCCGATTTGATCCTGCGCGCCAGTTGATTGGCGCCCAATGCTCCGGAACGCTGGTACTGGCAAAGCTAGGCCTCATCGGCCGCGTCCCTGCTTGTACGGATCTCACTACGAAACCGTGGGTACAGGAGGCCGGGGTCGAAGTTCTCAATCTACCGTTCTACGCGCAAGGCAATGTGGCAACCGCCGGTGGTTGCTTCGCATCGCAGTATCTGGCCGCCTGGATCATCGCACGCACCGAAGGGTTTGAGGCGACAAAGAGTGCACTTCACTACGTGGCACCGGTCGGCGAGAAGGACGAATACGTCGCGCGCGCCATGGGGAATATCGTCCCTTATCTTTAGCGCCTTTGCCCAGGCTGTCACAGCGCAGCAACAAAAGAAAATTTCGGACATTTGCCCTTACCCTGCTTAGGTCCCAACTTCCTCAATCATGTCAAACCAAGATCTATTTCTCACGTACCTGCGGCACTATTCGCAGAAGAACCTCGTCGAAGTGGCAGCCATGTTTGCCGACAACATCGCTTTACGCGACTGGAAGATTGCGGTCCGTGGAAAGTCGGCCGCCATCAACGAAACCCGAAAGAACTTCGAGTCGGCCAACATGATTGAGATTCAGCCGCTCAGTATTTTCGAAAACCAGGATACGGTGGCGGCCGAGCTGAAAATTCTGGTTAACGGCACCATCGAATTGCACGTGGTGGATGTCATCACCTTCGACTCGAATGGGAAGATTCAATCGATTCGTGCGTACTTGGGAAGAGGCGATCTTCAAACCGCTCCTTGAGCAAAACAATCAACGCCGCTACGGTCTCGGAGACTTCTCCCACGCGGTAGGCCACAACAACCAAGCAACTTGCGATTTGCTTGCACCGAGCTGCCAAAATGACCCAAGCGCAAGTTGTCTGTTGCGCATGGATCATGCGCATATAATTTCAACACAAAGTGCCAAGGAAAGCCGCATGCTCCAGTTCAACAAAGCGCCCAAGAAAGCCACCAACCTCTCGCTCAACTCCAGGGTGCTGGAGATGGCGCGCGACATGGGAATGAACGTCTCACAAACCGTTGACGGGCTGTTGGCCAGGGAAGTGGCGCGACGCTACTGGGAGCAGTGGAACGAACGCAACAAGGGCGCCATTGACGCCTACAACGCCCGCATTGCAAAACACGGGCTGCCACTGGCCAAGTACCGCAGCTTCGGCAAAAGCCTGGGTGATGGGCGCGAGGAAGTCTGAGATGGCTCGTTTCGACGTCTACACCAACCCAGACAGCGCTGAGCGCAAGCTGATTCCTTTTTACCTGGATGTACAAAGCGACCATGTCCAAGGCATCCAGACCCGCATTGTGGTACCGCTGTGGAAATCGGGTTTGCTGCCGACCCCGGTCGAAAACCTGAATCCGGAGTTTGAGGTCGCCGGGCAACGCGTGGTCATGGACACGCCGGCGCTGGGCGCTGCACCCACCGCTGTATTGCGGCGGGTGGCAGGCAACCTGACGTCGCACCAGTTGACGATACAGGACGCACTTGACACACTTTTCGGAAGCTATTGAGGCGAGAACATGCCAGCGCACCCGATCCGCTCCCAATTTGAGGACTTCATGCGCCATGTGGAGAGCCACGGCGTGTTCAAGGCCGACCGCACCGGCACCGGCACCAAGAGCGTGTTCGGCTACCAGATGCGCTTTGATTTGAACGAGGGCTTTCCGCTGGTCACCACCAAGAAGGTGCACCTGCGCTCCATCATCCAGGAACTGCTGTGGTTCCTCACCGGTTCTTCCAACAACAATTGGCTGAAGCAGCGCGGCGTCTCGATCTGGGACGAATGGGCGCGTCCGGACGGCGATCTGGGCCCGGTCTACGGCGTACAGTGGCGCAGTTGGCCGACGCCGGACGGCGGCCACATCGATCAGATCGCGGAAGTCGTCAAGACGCTGAGAACCAATCCGAACTCGCGCCGCATCATTGTCAGTGCCTGGAATGTGGCCGAGCTCGACAAGATGGCCTTGCTGCCGTGCCACGCCTTCTTTCAGTTCTATGTCGCACCCTCTGTTACTGCGGGTGAAAAAGCCAGACTGAGTTGTCAGTTGTACCAGCGCAGCGCCGATATTTTCCTGGGCGTACCGTTCAACATTGCCAGCTACGCGCTGCTCACCCACATGCTGGCGCAGCAGTGCGACCTGGATGTGGGCGACTTCATCTGGACCGGCGGCGATTGCCACATTTACAGCAACCACCAGGAACAGGTGGCGCTGCAGCTCAGCCGCGCCCCCTATGCCTATCCGACACTCAACATCAAGCGCCGGCCGGCCTCGCTGTTCGACTACGACTACGACGACTTCGAGTTCCTGGGTTACCAGTGCCACCCGGCCATCAAAGCACCGGTGGCGGTGTGATCCAACGCCGCCAGATTCTGGCGCTGCTGGCGCTGACCCTGATGTGGGGCATCAACTGGCCGATGATGAAACTCTCGCTGCGCGAGATCACACCCCTCTACTTTCGCGCTCTCACCATGAGTTGCGGCGCCATCTGGCTCTGCGTTTTTTACCGCGCCCGCGGTCTGCGCATGTGGCCGCTGGCTGCCGAGTGGCGCTCCGTGGTCACGCTGGGCCTGCCCAATATGCTGGGCTGGCACGCGGTGTCGATACTGGGTGTGAAGGAACTGGCCTCCGGCCGGGCCGCGATTCTGGGCTTCACGATGCCGATCTGGACGGTCTTGATCGGCGTCCTGTTCCTGGGCGAAAGACTGACCCGTCGCGTCGCCTTTGCGGCGGCCTCGGTGGCCGTCGCCATCACCCTGCTCAGCTCCGTCGAATTCAGCGCCTTGTCGGGCCATCCGCTGGGCATTGTCTGGATGGAAATTGCCGCTGTGCTGTGGGCCATCGGCACCCTGATGCTGCGCCGCGCCCACCTGACGCTGCCGGTCGAGACGCTGACGGTCTGGATGATGGTGCTGGCCAGCGGCTGTCTGTGGCTTATCGCCTGGATCAGCGAACCGTGGCCGGTCTGGCAGTTTTCCGGCGCCATCTGGGTCAGTCTGGTTTACGGCGCCTTCATCAACTACGGCTTTGCCCAGATCATCTGGTCCGGCCTGGCGCGCAATCTGCCACCCGCCACCAGCGCCATGAGCGTCATGGCGGTGCCCATGGTGGGCACCCTGGCGGCCACCGTGATCGTCGGCGAATGGCCGCATTGGCAGGACTTTGCAGCGCTGATATTCGTCGCGGCGGCCATTGCCGCGGTGCTGCTACCACCCCGCACCAGAACCTTATGAAACTGCACCTGATCTTTGCCCGCGCCGCCAACGGCGTGATCGGCAAGCACAACGCCCTGCCCTGGCATTTGCCGGAAGACATGGCCCACTTCAAACGGACCACGCTGGGCTGCCCGGTGATCATGGGGCGCAAGACCTGGGATTCACTGCCAGCCAGGTTTCGCCCGCTGCCGGGACGCCTCAACGTGGTGGTCACGCGCCAGAGCGACTGGCAAGCACCGGGCGCGCTGTGCGCCCACTCGCTGTCGGAAGCGTGCTCCCTGTGCCCCGAGAACAGCGACGCCTGGGTGATCGGCGGAGCCGATCTTTACGCGCAGGCGCTGCCGCTGGCCAGTTCGGCGGTGATCACCGAAATCGATGCCCCGTTTGAAGGCGACGCTTATGCGCCACAATTCGGGCCACAATGGACCGAAGTAGCACGCGAGCGACACATCTCGGTGACCGGTTTGAGTTTCAGTTTTGTCACTTATTGCAGAAACACAGGAGTTTGAAATGTCCGAGCATGGTTTTCACGTACACGGCCCGCACGACCACGAGCTGGAGCATGCCCAGCAAGGCAGCCACGGCGGCGAACATGGCGAACACGGCGGCATGATCAACCAGATTGCCATGTTCACCGCCATCATCGCCACCGTGGGCGCCATCTTCGGCTACATGGGCGGCGCCACCCAGGCCAATGCCGGCCTGTACAAGAACAACGCCGCCATCAAGAAAACGGAAGCCTCCAACCAGTGGAATTACTTCCAGGCCAAGAGCACCAAACAGTCGCTGGCCGAGCTGGCGCGCGACCTGGCGCCGGAGGACAAAAAAGCGACGTACCAGGCCAAGATGGAACGCTATGAGAAGGAAAAGAATGAGATCAAGGTGGTGGCCGACAAGCTCGAAGCCGAGGCCAGCCAGTGGGACAAGCAGAGCGATGAGCAGATGCACCAGCACCACCGCTGGGCCCAGTCCACCACCGTGCTGCAGGTCTGCATAGCGCTGGCGGCGATTGCCCTGCTGACCCGAAAAAAGTGGCTGGAATACGCCATGTTCGGCGCCGGCGGCCTGGGTATCATCGTCGGCGCCCTGGCGGCGCTGCATATCTAGCTGCTCGTTGCGAACACAGGACGGATCGGACGACAGTTTATTGGTTCTCCCCAGGCAGGAGGCGGTTTGAACAAGCTTTTTCGGGGTGCGCATTTTTCAGGACTGATGTACGGCTTGGCACTGCTGCTGCTGGTGCATCTTGTCGGCACGCTGGGCTATATGTACATCGGGCGTCCGTCGGCCACCTGGATTGACAGCTTTTACATGACCTTCATCACCGTGGCCACCATCGGCTTCGGTGAGATCGTCGATTTGAGCGCGCACCCCATGGGTCGCTTGTTTACCGTTTTCATCGCCGTGATCGGCATTGCTACCTTGAGCTTCTTGTTTTCCAGCTTTGTGGCGCTGCTGCTCGAATCTGATCTGAACGCCGCCTTGAGGAAGAAACGCATGGAAAAATCAATTGCCAAACTCGCCGGCCACTACATCGTGTGCGGCATAGGACGCGTCGGCAGCAACGTGGCCAGTGAACTGGTCAAGACCCAACGCGCGCTGGTGGTCATCGAAAATGACCGTGAGGCGCTCAACCACTGGCTGGAGCTGCATCCCAACACGCCGCACCTGCATGCCGACGCGGCTGACGATGAGTCCCTGCGCAGGGCCGGGGTGATGGCGGCGGCCGGGGTCTTTGCGGTGACCGGGGACGACAGCCACAACCTGATGGTGTCGCTGTCGGTCAAGTTGCTCAATTCAAAAGCCCGTGTGGTGGCACGCCTGCATGACATTCGCAACGCCGACAAGGCGCATCGCGCCGGCGCCGATGAAATCGTCTCGCCCGACTTCACTGGAGGCATGCGCATTGCCTCGGCCATGGTGCGCCCGCATGTCGTCAATTTCATGGACCAGATGCTGCGCAGCGATGACGACCTGCGGGTTGAGGAAGTGCGGGTACCGGCCGGCTTCCCGGACACCCCATTGGGTGAGCTGATTCCGAAGTCAAGAGACTACATTTTGCTGGCGACCCATGAGCAAGGTCACTGGGTCTTCAATCCGGCCGACGATCACTTGATCAAGGCCGGTGCGGCACTGGTTTTGATGACCAGTCCAGCCGGGCGCGCTCGTCTGGAGAAATTGCTCAATGATTGACACCCACTGCGAGGAACTTTTCTTGCCTGAGGTTTTGCACCCATGAAACTTGCCACCTGGAACGTGAACTCCTTGACGGTGCGGCTGCCGCAAGTGCTGGACTGGCTGACGGCCAATCCGGTCGATCTGCTGGCGCTACAGGAACTCAAGATGACCGACGACAAGTTCCCGGCCCAGGCCTTCCTGCAAGCCGGCTACAGCGCCCATTGTTTTGGTCAAAAAACCTACAACGGGGTGGCACTGTTATCGCGCACACCGGCCGTCAACGTCGTCAAAAACATCCCCGGCTTTGCCGACGAAATGGCTCGCGTGATCAGCGCCGAAATTGCCGGCGTGCGCGTCATCGGCGGCTATTTTCCGAATGGCCAGGAACCCGGCAGCGACAAATTCGAATACAAGATGAGCTGGCTCAAGGGCTTGCGCGACTGGGTCCGCACGGAACTGGTCAAGCACCCCAAATTGGTGCTGATGGGTGACTTCAACATCACCTTTGACGACGCCGATGTATGGGACCCGGTCGGTCTGAAAGACACCATTCACTGCACCGAGGAAGAACGCTACCATTTGCGCGCCTTGCTGGCACTGGGCCTGCACGACGCTTTCCGCCTGTTCCCGCAAGCGGCAAAAAGCTACTCCTGGTGGGATTACCGTGATTTTGGCTTTCGCCGCAATCATGGCCTGCGCATCGACCACATCCTGGTCAGCGACGCCCTCAAGCCATTGGTGACCGGCTGCATGATAGACAAGACCCCACGCAAAAACGAACGCCCCAGTGACCATGCACCGGTGCTGGTGGAGCTTGAATCACTGTCATTGCCACCCACGTTGTGATCGCCGCCCAGGTTGTCATTGCGGACTCGATCCGCAATCCATGGATCCCGGATCGAGTCCGGGATGACGGTTCGCGGCCGGGATGACAAACACAGAGTCAGGCGGGCATTGACTCCATTACTCCAAGCCTAACTCCTGAATCTTGCGCGTGATGGTGTTGCGGCCAATGCCCAGCTTCTGCGCCGCCTCGATGCGTCGACCGCGGGTGCTGGCCAGGGCCGTGCGAATCAAGGTGGATTCAAAGCGACGTGTCAACTCGTCCCATACATCGGTGCGACCACTGGCCAGCAAGGCGATGGCATCCGCCTCCAGGCCTACTTCCCAACCGTCGCCGCCGATATGCGCCAAGGGCGCGGCCACGGCCGTACCGACCGGTGTCGACTGGGGCGCTACAGCCACCGGCAGATTCTCCCGGGTGTGCTGCGCCAGTGAAACCAAACCGGAAGGCGCATCGACCGGCCCCGCCACGCCAGCCGTCACTCCCACTTCGGGCGGCAAATCTTTCGGCTCAATCACCTGGGCCGGCGTCATCACCGTCAACCAGTGACAGATGTTTTCCAGTTGCCGCACATTGCCGGGGAAATTGAAGTTACCCAGCCAAACCAGGGCCGCATCGGAAATTCGTTTCGGCTCAACGCCCAGTTGCTGTGCGCTTTGCTGCAGGAAGTGGCGCGTCAGCATCGGCACATCTTCCCGGCGCTCGCGCAAGGCCGGCAGGCGCAGCCGAATGACGTTGAGGCGGTGAAACAAGTCCTCGCGAAACGCACCGTCCTTGACGCGCTGCTCCAGGTTCTGGTGCGTGGCGGCGATCACACGCACGTTGGTCTTGACCGCACTGTGGCCGCCGACGCGGTAGAAATGGCCGTCGCTGAGCACGCGCAGCAGCCGGGTTTGCAGGTCGAACGGCATATCGCCGATCTCGTCGAGAAACAGGGTGCCCCCATCGGCCTGCTCGAAGCGGCCACGGCGCATGGTCTGGGCACCGGTGAAGGCGCCGCGCTCATGACCGAACAACTCGGATTCAAGCAAGTCCTTCGGGATGGCCGCCGTGTTGATCGCCACGAACGGTCCATTGGCCCGCGGTGAATGCTTGTGCAGGGCACGTGCCACCAGTTCCTTACCGGAACCGGATTCGCCGGTGATCATGACCGTGACATTGCTCTGACTCAAGCGGCCGATGGCGCGGAACACGTCCTGCATGGCCGGTGCCTGGCCCAGCATCTCGGGCGTCTGCGCCATCTGCTCCTCACCCACCTCTTCGCGCTGGCTTTCCTCCACCGCGCGCCGAATCAGCTCGACCGCTTTCGGCAGGTCAAAGGGTTTCGGCAAGTACTCGAAAGCGCCCCCCTGAAAGGCCGACACGGCGCTGTCCAGGTCGGAATAGGCGGTCATGATGATCACCGGCAGGGCCGGAAATCTTTCCTTCACCTTGTTCAGCAAGTCCAGGCCCGAGCCGCCCGGCATCCGGATATCGCTGACCAGCACCTGCGGGCCGTTTTCGTCGTTCACCGTGTCAAGCGCATTGAGAACATCGCGCGGACTGGTGAAGCTGCGGGTCGGCAGGCTCTCACGCAGCAGCGCCTTCTCCAGCACGAAGCGGATGGACTGGTCATCATCTACGATCCAAATCGGCTTCATATGTTTTCCTGGTTAGTCGGGGTACTTACAAGTACCTCCCTGCCGCGCCGCGCTCGCCATGACGAACTCATAAAAATTCCCTTGCTTGACTCAAATACACCCTCAAGGCAACGGAATCAGTATCTTGAAATCCGTTCGGCCTGGCACGCTGTCGCACTCGATCAAGCCATGGTGCTGCTGGACAAAAGTTTGTGCCAACGTCAGCCCCAGGCCGGAACCGCCTTCGCGCCCCGACACCAGCGGGTAAAAGATGCGGTCCTTGATCGAGTCCGGTACGCCCGGCCCGTTGTCGATGACATGCAATTCCAGTGCCAACCGATAGCGTTGCTTGCCAAATGTGATCTGGCGTGCAATGCGTGTGCGAAAGATCAGCCGCGCCGCACCCTGCGCGATCTGTTCGGCCAGGGCCTGGCAGGCGTTGTGGGCGATATTGAGCACGGTCTGGATGAGTTGCTCGCGGTCACCCCGAAACTCCGGAATGGAGGTGTCGTAGTCGCGCACCACGCTCAAGCCCTTGGGGAATTCGGCCAGTATCAGGGAACGCACCCGTTCACAGACTTCATGGATGTTGACATCACCCACCAAATGGGGGCGCCGGTGCGGCGCCAACAAGCGGTCAACCAGTGACTGCAGTCGATCGGCCTCGTGAATGATGACCTGCGTGTACTCGGTGAGTTCGCGCGATTCGATCTCCATCTCCAGCAGTTGGGCGGCGCCGCGAATGCCACCCAGCGGATTCTTTATTTCATGCGCCAAATTCCGAATCAGCTCTTTGTTGGCCTGCGCCTGTTCCGACAGGCGCTCTTCGCGATCCTGCCGCGCCTGCAACTCCAGCGGCAACAACTCGACAATGATTTCGTCCGCTTTTTCGGTCTGCGTCACGATCACGTGGACCGGCAGCGGATCGTGATTCAGACGATTCAGCCAGGCGTCGTAACGCAAGGCTGCAAATTGATTGCCACCGACACCCAGCAGCGCATTTTTCAGCGCCTCGGGTTCGGTAAAACTGTCCGGCAGGAAAGAGCCCACAATGGCGCGCCGCGAGATGCCCAGCGCGTCTTCCAGTGCCGCATTGGCAAACGACACGGCCCCATTGCTGTGCACTACCGCCACCAGTGTGGCCAGCAAGTCGAAGGACTGGAAGCGCATGGCCGGCGAAGCGCCAGCAGGTGAACCAGGGGAGTTGGAAAGCTGCTTCAAGCCGCTTATTTTGCCGCAGAGACTGAAGAGACCCGGCCGAGCTCACGGCGAATGCCGGCAATATCGCTTTCGTTGCGCGCCAGACTGGCCTTCAGTTCAGCCACCCGTTCCAGGTATTTTTGCGGGTTCTGCAGCTCTGCACTGCGCTTTTCCGGCGCACCGTTGTTGTACTCACGCAGCAACTCGACCTGACGCTCCTGCGCCTTCTTCAACTCGGATTCCAGAATCTGCAGCATGTCGGAGTCGCGTGCTTTCTGCTCGCCCGCATCCACCCGCTGTGCCGACGCCGCCGCCGTTCGCACCGGCGTGGCGGCAGCCGCCGTCCGGGTACCCTGGACGATGGTCACGTTACCGCCTTCCAGCAATTTGCAGCCCTTCGCTTGCGGACTGGGCACGGTGTTGGTGTACTCGTTGCCACAACGGTAAATACGCTCCTGGGAATAACTGTTTGCCGCGAATACGCCAGCAAGCAGCAGCACGACCAAGCCTTGTTTCATACGGGAACTTCCATTGAATTCACCCCGTCAGTATGCGTCAAATCAAAAAGGACGGCCATGCCGTCCTTTTTTGCCATAAACCGTAATGAATTACAACGAATAGTACATCTCGAACTCGATCGGGTGGGTGGCCATGCGCAAGCGCGTCACTTCGCCCATCTTGAGTTCGACATAAGCATCGAGCATGCTGTCGGTGAAGACGCCACCCTTGGTCAGGAAACCGCGATCTGCGTCCAGGCACTCCAGGGCCTGATCGAGGCTATGACAGACCGTTGGGATCTTGGCATTTTCCTCGGGCGGCAGATGGTACAAGTCCTTGGAGGCGGCCTCGCCGGGGTGAATCTTGTTCTCCACGCCGTCCAGACCGGCCATCAGGAGCGCTGCAAAGCCCAGATAGGGGTTCATCAGTGGATCCGGGAAACGCGCTTCGACACGTCGACCCTTGGGATTGGCCACGTACGGGATGCGGATCGAGGCCGAGCGGTTCTTGGCCGAATAAGCCAGCTTCACCGGGGCTTCGAAGCCGGGCACCAAACGCTTGTAGCTGTTGGTGCCGGGGTTGGTAATGGCGTTGAGGGCACGGGCGTGCTTGATGATGCCGCCGATGTAGTACAACGCAAAATCCGACAATCCCGCATAGCCGTCGCCGGCAAACAGGTTCTTGCCGTCTTTCCAGACTGACTGGTGCACGTGCATGCCGGAGCCGTTGTCGCCGACGATCGGCTTGGGCATGAAGGTGGCGGTCTTGCCGTAGGCATTGGCAACGTTCTGCACCACGTACTTGAGGACTTGCGTCCAGTCGGCGCGCTGCACCAGCGTGCTGAACTTGGTACCCAGTTCGTTTTGACCGGCACCCGCCACTTCATGGTGGAAAACCTCAACCGGCACACCCAGGGATTCCAGAATCAGCGACATTTCAGCGCGCATGTCTTGCGTGCTGTCGACCGGCGGCACCGGAAAGTAGCCACCCTTGACCGTGGGCCTATGGCCGCGATTGCCGCCTTCGAGCTTTTTGCCTGAATTCCAGGGCGCTTCGTATTCCTCGATCTTGAAGAAGGTGCCAGACATGTCGGTGTTCCAGCGCACGTCATCGAAGATAAAGAATTCCGGCTCCGGGCCGAAATAGGCTGTGTCGCCCATGCCGGAGGCCTTCAGGTAGGCTTCCGCCCGCTTGGCCACGGAACGTGGGTCGCGGTCATAGGCCTTGCCGTCGCTGGGCTCGACCACGTCGCAGCTCAGGAACAGGGTCGTTTCCTCAAAGAACGGATCGATATTGGCGGTGTTGGGATCGGGCATCAACTGCATGTCGGAAGCCTCGATGCCCTTCCATCCGGCGATCGACGAGCCGTCAAACGCATGGCCCGAGCTGAATTTGTCTTCATCAAAATGAGAAACGGGCACGGTCACGTGCTGCTCCTTGCCACGGGTATCGGTGAAACGGAAGTCAACGAACTTGACTTCGTTTTCCTTCACCATCTTCATGACGTCTGCGACGGTCTTGGCCATCAAATACTCCTGGTTGAATCGTTGTTGAAAAAATTACATCTCTGCGAATGCAGTTTTTGTGCCAATTCCGGTGTTGGCACAAAACTGCCCAACCCCGTATTTTGCCCTGAGTTTCGGCCAGTCTTCACCTCGCGTTACGGAACTTCGCATCGGTAGCAGTCCGGGTCATAGGGGCTCGGCCACCGACAAGGGCAGCCCGACCCTCGAAGCGCCAAAAAATAGCTGCACCAATACGAGGCCATTTGTTTTATGCACCAAATTGGCGTGTCTATTTTTGCACCAATTCAGGGCCAAGCTTGGCATCAAAGACCTTTAAACCGGCCAACAGCGCCGGATATGCCTGGCTTACCAGCCCCGGCTCGCCTTTCACCCCCAACTCGATATGCCGGCCATACTCCGGGTGATCGACACTGGGCAGGCTGAACACCTTGACACCGTCGTAACTGCGCTCTATTTCTTCCATCAAAGGCGTCAGCGTCGCCTCCATCGCGCCGAAGACGATGACCGATTTCTCGATCCAGGCGGCGCTTCTGTGCAACTGAGGATAGTGCGTGTCGAGCACCCATTCGATCATCGGCCAGGCCATCACCGGAAAACCGGGCACAAAGAATACGCCCCCACGCTCCCCCACTGCGTGTGGGTCGCTGTATGGGCCGCCTCCAGAGTCAGCGTCTCTTCGCTCCGTCCCGGCCTGCACAGGCAGGCCCGGAGCCGCGGGGCTCAGCCCCGAGGGGGCTAATTTTGGCTCCGCCGCACTTCGTGAGCCTTGGGGCGGCCCGGCGGAAAATTGCCCGTGGCTCATGCAGAAAAAGCCGGGAATTCCATTGAACGGGTTGGGAATGATCTGAGCCCCCACCGGAAAGACGCCCATGTTCAGCCGGTGGATGTTGTCGGGGCGATTCGGCTCATAAACGATGCCTTGCTCCCTGGCCAAATTCTGCATGCGCAAGCGGATCAGGGCTTCCGCTTCAGGGTGCAGGGCCAACTCCAGGCCCAAGGCACGCGCCGCGCATTGCCGCGTGTGGTCATCCGGCGTGGCGCCAATGCCGCCGGTGGAAAACACCACGTCGCCGGAAGCAAAAGCACGCTTCAAGGCGGCGGTGATGCGCTGCGGTGAATCGCCCACGTATTCGGCATAGGCAAGTTGCAGGCCGCGCGCCTTGAGCAATTCGATCACCTTGGGCAGGTGTTTGTCGGCACGCTTGCCCGAGAGGATTTCGTCGCCGATGATCAGCAGGCCAAAACTGGGCGCAGCGCTAGGCAGAGGTGTTGGAGTCGCGGGATTTGTCATCCGGCAATCTTAGCGTCTCCCCGTCCGTCAAGACCGGCGTGGGGACTGCCGCAGTGGCCGCGGCCAAATGGCTCTCGGCGCGCAAAGCCTGCAATGCCGCCAGACAGTAGTGCGCAAACCAGAGGGAAGAAAAGGCGAACACCAGCGTATAAATCCAGATCGCCAGCGGCACCAGAATCACGAACGCCGCCGCCAACAAAGCGCCCGAAGCCCAGATCAGGCTGGGTGCGGCGCCCAAAAAACCGGACAGGACGCCGATGCCCAGCAGCCAGCCCCGGTGTCTGTGAAAAATCTCCTTGCGCTCCTGGGCGCTGGCGTGTTCCGCCAAGGCATCGTAGGCCATCACCCGGTAGGTAAGCCAACCCCAGATCAGCGGCGGCAGCACCAGAATCAGGGGTGGCACCAACCACAAGGGAATTGAAACAATCAGCGCAATCAAGGCCAGCAGCGTCGAGCCCAGGGACCACAGCAGGCTGAACACCAGCGAGCCACCGCGCTTGCGCTCAAGCTGCGGAAAACGCCGCTCGGCCACCAGCAGCGTCAAGGCCGGGGTCATCAGCAAGGCTACCGTCAGCAGCGACAGCACCACAATCACCGGCGTGACCGCAAAAATCACGATCAAGGGCGCCAGCACCAGCTTCAGGCTGCCGGCGCCAACGCTCTGCAACCAGGCCCAGATCGAGTTGACGACCATCGACGCTTCCAGTGCCCCGCGCACGAAATCGAGCGCACTGTCCCAGTAGTAATAGCCCAAACCCAAGGCCAGTGCCACCATCAACAGCAGAGGAAAGAAAGACAGGGCGATGACCCGCGGGCGGATGCAGTAGGCCGCGGCACGCCAGAAGGAATCAAGAAACAGGTTCATGGAACAAGCATAACCGCAGCCTGCTGTCGGGCATCAAGCGGCAATGCTGGCCAGATCAGCCTGGCTCAACCAGCGCCATTGACCCGGTGCCAGATCCTCGGGCAGGCGCAGTCCACCGATCTGCGAGCGATGCAAGGCCTCCACCCGGTTGCTGACGGCGGCCACCATCCGCTTCACCTGGTGGTATTTGCCTTCGGTCAGGGTCAGGCGCAGATGATGGCTGGCCACTGCCTCGGCAGCGGCGGCCCGTACCGGCTTCGGATCGTCGTCCAGCACCACGCCGGCCAGCAGCTTGTTCAGCTGTTTTTCATCCAGCGGATGCTTCAGCGTGACCTCGTAGACCTTGGGCACATGGTGCCGCGGCGAACTCATGCGGTGGATGAATTTGCCGTCGTCGGTCAGCAGCAGCAGTCCGCTAGTGTCCTGATCCAGCCGACCGACCGCCTGCACCCCCTGCACCGCGCCTTTTTGCGGACGCAGGCGCAGCGGCGACGGCAGCAAGGTGTAAATACTGGGGTAGGTCGAGGGCTTCTGCGAACACTCGGTGGCCACCGGCTTGTGCAGCATCAGGTAGGCCTTCTCATGGTATGGCCAGTCGACGCCCTGAACCCGAAAGCGCAAACCGTTTGCGGGAAACTCCGCATTCGCCTGGGTGCATGCCTGAGGTGTTGTCGCCTCGTTCGACTGGTAAACCTGAACCAAGCCCTGCTGGATCAAGCCGGCACAGACGCGCCGGGTACCGAAACCCTGGGAATAGAGAATGTCTTGCAACTGCATGCCGGGAGTATAGGCAGCGAACTTGCTCTTTTGGAGTCGGGTCGGCGGGGGCGGGGTAGACGCCGGGCGCTCCGCGTCCTTCGGACTTTTTAATGTCGCGCCCAACATCCACCCCACCCCCGCCTCGCGTTGCTGCTTGATCCGATCCGCTTGTTCATGAAATCCCGAGATGAAGGCTGTCAAACCACACAATTTGAACATATTTTCTTCAAATTGCAGGACTTTGCTATGATGCGCCCATGATTGCACGCAACATCGCGCCCATATTGCAGCAGTTGGCAAAACAATATCCGGTTATCACGCTCACTGGACCGCGACAGAGCGGCAAAACCACGCTGGCCAAAACCATCTTTCCCGACAAACCCTACGTCACGCTGGAAGACCCTGACGTTCGCCACTACGCAACGGACGATCCACGCGGCTTCTTGAGTGGCTATGCGCAGGGAGCCATATTCGACGAGATTCAACGCGCACCCGAACTGCCATCCTACTTGCAAGGCATGGTCGACGCAGACCCCCAACCGGGACGCTTCATTCTGACGGGTAGCCAACAGTTTGGGTTGATGACGCAAGTCTCTCAATCACTTGCCGGACGTACCGGCGTGCTTCGCCTGCTACCGTTCACACTGGCTGAAGTGCAACGCTTGAAAGGCACACCGGAGGCACCCGATCTGGCGGGCAGTTTGCTGACTGGCTTTTATCCCCGCATTCATGACAAGGGTCTTAACCCCTCACAAGCACTGGCCGATTACTTTGCCACTTATGTCGAGCGTGATTTGCGACAACTCACCGCGGTTCATGACTTGCAACGGTTTGAGCGTTTTGTACGTTTATGTGCGGGGCGTACGGGGCAGTTGCTTAACCTCAACAGCCTGGGCAATGACGCGGGCGTGTCGCATGTCACGGCCAGGGCTTGGGTAGATCTGCTGCAAACCAGCTATATCGTGTATCTGCTACCGCCCTGGTTCACCAACACCGGCAAACGTCTGGTCAAGTCCCCGAAGCTCTATTTTTATGACGTAGGCCTAGCCTGCTGGTTGCTGGGTCTGCGCACACCTGAACAAGTCGGACGCGACCCGCTGTGGGGCAGCCTGTTTGAAAACCTCATCATCATGGAAGCCATGAAAGACCGCCTGAACGCGGGTGAAAGCGCCGAGATGTATTTCTATCGTGACTCGGAAGGCAACGAAGTCGACTTGCTGCTACCGGTAGGCGGCAAGATGCAGGCCATCGAAATCAAGGCCGGCGCCACGGTCAACCCTGATTATTTCAAAGGCCTCAAAACCTTTGCCGCCCATCATCCATTAGCCCTGGCCGGTGGTAGCGTGATATTTGGCGGCGCGCAAGACCAAAACCGCAGTGACTGGCCTGTGCACTCCTGGCTTCAGCTAAAAAACAAAGCACCCTGACGCAGCAACAAAAAGCCGCCCGCAGGCGGCTTTTCACGTCACGGCCAGTTCGCTTACTTGCTGCCGGGCACCTTGCCTTCCACGCCCTTGACGAAGAAATTCAAACCACCCAGAAACTTGTCGTCGGCGACCGTATCCTTGGCCACTTGAACCTTGCCCTTGTTGTCGACGATGGGGCCTTTCCAGATCACGAAGCTGCCATCGGTCAGCCCCTTCTTGACCTCTTCCACTTTGGCTTTGGTCTCGGCCGGCACGTCTTCGGCGATCGACACGATGTCGATCGCGCCTTCCTTCACACCCCACCAGGTATGGCCGCCACCGGTCCACTTGCCTTCCAGCGCTTCCTTGGTGGCCTTGATGTAGTAGGGGCCCCAGTTGATCACGCTGGAGGCCAGATGCGCCTTGGGACCGTAGGCGGTCATGTCCGAATCCCATCCGAAGGCGCGCTTGCCCTTGGCCTCGGCGGTCTTCAGCACGGCCGGCGAATCGGTGTTCTGGAACAGCACATCGGCGCCGCCGTTGATGAGCGAGGTCGCTGCCTCGGTTTCCTTGGGCGGATTGAACCATTCGCCAACCCACACCACCTTGGTCTTGATTTTCGGGTTGCTGGACTGCGCGCCCAGGGTAAAACTGTTGATGTTGCGGACCACTTCGGGAATCGGCACCGACGCCACCACGCCCAGCGTATTGGACTTGGTCATCTTGCCGGCGATGACACCCGCCATGTAGGCACCTTCGTAGGTGCGGCTGTCGTAGGTGCGCATGTTCTCGGCCTGCTTGTAGCCGGTGGCGTGCTCGAACTTCACATCCTTGCTATCGGCGGCAACTTTCAGCATGGGTTCCATGTAGCCGAAGGTGGTACCAAATATCAGCTTGTTACCTTGTCCGACCATGTCGCGAAATACACGCTCGGCGTCAGCCGATTCAGCCACGTTTTCCGCGATGGAGGTCTTGATCTTGTCGCCAAATTCCTTTTCCAGCGCCTTGCGGCCATTGTCGTGGGCAAAGGTCCAGCCACCATCACCGACCGGTCCGACGTAAGCAAAAGCAATCTTTAGCGGTTCAGGCTTGGGTGCCGGGGCGGAAGCGACCGGCGCTGGCGCCGGGGCCGGAGCGGGTTCTTCCTTCTTGCCACACCCCACCAGTGCAGCGGAGGCCACGGCGGTGAGGGCTGCAATTTTCAGCAGCGAACGTTTTTGCAAATCGGTCATGTCAATTCCTTCTTAGAACGGGGGGTTGCGACAGGGTTTAAAAGAGGTCAATTATGAACCGGAAAGAATCAGCTTCCGGGGTAGAAAGGCTTTCCTATGGATGCCGGCATGTTGATCCGGATCCACATGGGATTGCGCGAAATCAGGGCCAGCACAACGATGGTCGACAGATAGGGCAACATGGTCAGGAACTGGCTGGGAACTTCCACGCCGATGCCTTGCAAGTGAAACTGCAACATGGTCACGCCGCCGAACAGATAGGCCCCCAGCAAGACCCGGGCTGGACGCCAGGTGGCAAAAGTGGTCAGGGCCAAGGCGATCCAACCCTTGCCCGCCACCATGCCCTCGACCCACAAGGGCGTGTAGATGATGGAAACATAAGCACCGGCCAAACCGCACAGCGCCCCGCCCGCCAGCACTGCCAGCAGGCGGATGCGGCGCACCGGGTAGCCCAGCGCGTGGGCCGCCTCGGGGCTTTCCCCGACGCTGCGCAAGACCAGGCCGGAACGCGTGCGGTACAAAAACCAGATCAGGCCCAGCGCCAACAAAACCGTCAGATACACCAGGGGATGGTGCCGGAAGAAAGCCGAACCCAGCAACGGGATGTCGGACAGATAGGGAATGGCAAAACTGGGACGCTGCGGAATCTTTTCCTGCACATAGCCAATGCCGACGAAGGCGGAAAACCCGGCCCCGAACAGGCTCACCGCCAAACCTGTCGCATATTGATTGGTGTTGAGCCAGATCACCAGCACGCCAAAAACAAGGGCCAGCAAGGCGCCGGCACCAATGCCGGCGACGAACCCCAGAACATCGCTGCCCGTATAGACGACAGCGGCAAAACCGGCGATGGCGGCGCACAACATCATGCCCTCGGCGCCAAGGTTCACAATACCGGAGCGCTCATTGATCAACAGCCCCAGAGAGGCCAGCGCCAGTACCGTGCCGGCGTTCAAGGTGGCGGCGACCAGCAATGCGTACGATTCCATCATTTACCCCATTTCAAGCGGTAATTCACCAAGGTGTCGCAGGCCAGCAAGGTGAACAACAACAGCCCCTGAAACACGCCGGTCAACGATTTGGGCAAGCCAAGACGTGACTGCGCGAGCTCCCCACCGATGTAGAACATGCTCATCAAAATGGCCGAGAACAGCATGCCCACCGGATGCAGCCGCCCGACGTAGGCGACGATGATGGCGGCAAAGCCGTAGCCGGCCGGCACATAGGGCGTCAGCTGTCCGATCGGGCCGGCCACCTCCAGGGCACCGGCCATGCCGGCCATGCCGCCCGACACCAACAAGGCCAGCCACAAGGCACGGCGCGAAGAAAAACCGGCATAGCGGGCCGCCGCCGGCGCCAGACCGCCGACCTGCTGCGCAAAACCGGCGCGGGTGCGAAACAGGAAGATCCAGGTCCCAATGACACCCAGCAAGGCCAAAAACACGCCAATGCTGACGCGCGAGCCGGCAAACAGGCGCGGAATGCGGGTGACCAGATCAAACGTCCTGGTCTGCGGAAAGTTGTAGCCCTGCGGGTCCTTCCAGGGGCCCGCCACCATGTAGCCGAGCAGTTGTACCGCCACATAGACCAGCATCAGACTGACCAGAATTTCGTTGGCATTGAAACGGTCGCGCAAGTAGGCGGTGATGGCCGCCCAAAACATGCCGCCCAGAACGCCCGCCAAAATAATCGGAAGCACAATCCAGCCGCTGCTGGTTTTGTCCGCCAACAGCGCCACACCGCTGGCCGCGATGGCACCCAGCACGTACTGCCCCTCGGCACCGATATTCCAGACATTGGAGCGAAAGCACACCGCCAGACCGAGCGCAATCAACAACAAGGGCGTGGCCTTGACGGTCAATTCCCCCAGTGCGTAGGCGCCACGGATAGGTTCCCAGAAAAACACCCGCAAACCACTGACCGGGTCTTTGCCCAAGGCGGCGAACAGTGCCACGCCAATCACGACCGTGATCAGCAAGGCCAGCACGGGCGAGGCGTAGCTCCACAGCGCGGAGGGTTGCGGTCGGGCTTCGAGCTTAAGCATGCTGTGCCCCGCTCTGTCCTGTCATGCGGGCATCCGGCATCCCGGAGAACAATCCGCTCATCCACTCGCCTATTCTTTCAATCGTCGCGTCGCCGATCGGCACCGAGGGCGACAGGCGGCCGCGGGCGATCACATGCAGGCGATCACTGAGTTCAAACAGCTCATCGAGCTCTTCGCTGACCACCAGCACGGCACAACCGGCATCGCGCAAGGCCAGAATTTCACCGCGAATCTGGGCCGCCGCTCCGACATCGACACCCCAGGTCGGCTGCGACACGATGAACAGTTTCGGATTGGCGTCAATTTCGCGGCCGACGATGAATTTCTGCAAATTACCGCCCGAGAGGGAACGCGCCGCGGCCCGTGGACCGGCGGCCTTGACATTGAAGCGCCGGAGAATGTCGGCAGCATGGGCTTCGAGCTTGCGGATGCCGATCCAGCCGCCCGCAAACCCGGGATGGGAGATTGATTCGTTGCGCGTGAGCAGCAAATTGTGCGCCAACCCCAGCGTCGGCACGGCGCCGCGACCGAGGCGTTCTTCCGGTACAAAATGAAGTCCCAGTTGGCGTCGGTCCCCCGGGTGCAAACCTGATACATCGGTTTGCCCAATGCGAATCGACCCCGGCTCGGCTCGCACATCCTCACCCGACAAGGCGTACAACAATTCCTTCTGCCCGTTGCCGGAAACACCGGCGATGCCCACCACCTCACCGGCGCAAACCTCCAATGTGACGCCGCCCAGGTCGACGCCAAACTGGTCGCCCCGGGGCAGCGACAAGTTCCGCACCCGCAACACCGACGCGCCCAGTTGGGGCGCGTGACGAATCAGTTGCGGCAACTCGGCACCGATCATCAGGCGCGACAAGGAGGCGTTGGATTCCAGTGCCGGCTGGCACACACCGGTGACCCGGCCCGCGCGCAACACGGTGCAGACATCGCACAATTCGCGAATCTCGTCGAGCTTGTGACTGATGTACAAAATGCTGCAACCCCTGCCGGCCAAGGTCTTCAACACCACAAACAGCTTCTCCACGGCCTGCGGCGTGAGCACCGAAGTGGGCTCATCCAGAATCAGCAATTGCGGTTCGGTCAACAAGGCGCGAAGGATTTCGACCCGCTGCATTTCACCCACGCTCAAGGTATGCACGGGTCGGGTCGGGTCGATGTCCAGACCGTACTCGGACGCTTTGCTGGCGATGCTGTGGCTGACTTCAGGCAGGCTCAGGCGCTGGTTCAGACCGAGCCAGACATTCTCCGCGACCGTGATGGTGTCGAACAGGCTGAAATGCTGAAACACCATGCTGATGCCCAAGGCGCGTGCCTCTTGCGGATTGCGGATGGTCACCGGTTGGCCATTGAAGACAACCGATCCGGCGTCCGGCTTGACCGCGCCATAGATTATTTTCACCAGGGTCGATTTGCCGGCACCGTTTTCGCCCAAAACAGCATGAATTTCGCCTGGCATGACGGTCAGCGAGACGGCGTCGTTGGCCAACACGCCGGGGTAACTTTTGCAGATGCCTAGGAGCTCAAGTCGGGAAGTTGTCATGGGGCCCTATGCTAACTTCAATCGGCCCGTGCCCGGCCCCACCCCACGCTACCCCGCCCAAGCACTGAATTTGTGCCGCCGGGCCAAATGGCCACACCGCGCAAGCGACTGTATTACCCCGCCATTACCCGCAGCCCGATCGATCCGGCACCCACCGCCTCACAGTCTGGCCGCAAACAACAAGGCAGTTCCACAGTTGCGGACAGCTTCTAAATGCCAGCCGTGCTGGACCAGCTTGGCGACGCGTCGCGCGGAACGGAATAATGGACACGCTGCCTGACTGGTTCGCTGTCGGGTTCCGCAGTGGCATTCGCCGTGTCCGCCTGCAAGACGGCACTCGAGCCACCGGCCGCAACGGTCAACTCGTGCAGTTCGGTGGCGACCATGACGCCCGCGACAGCCGACATCAGTGTCAAAGCAATTGCACCAAAAAACGCCTTCATTTCAAGCCTCCCCGTGTAATTGACATGGTCAAGCAAAACCAATGCCAACGGCAGTGCGCCGGCAGGTCGTTCCCGCCCCAATCAGCGCTCCCGGCACGCCGTCAGAGGGAATGGAGGAACTCAACGCTGCGGGTAAACCACGTTGCTGCCAGGGGCCGTACGCGAGTTCGAGATCACCGGCGTGATCTGAAGTTGAATGGTGGGACCCGGGTCGTAAGGCATTTGCACCGAATATTGCTTGCCGGCGTATTCATAGGTCACGTTGTACGCGACCGCGCGGTTCTCGTAAAAAGTTTGCATCCGGCAGTGCTGCACATTTTGCACTTGCGTCTGTGCCGGACCCTCAATGTTGTCGCCCACCATGGCGCCACCGATGAGGCCCAGCACGGTGGCGGCCGCCTTGCCGCTGCCGCCGCCCACGGCATTCCCCATGGCACCGCCGGCAATGGCACCCATGATCGCGCCGGCGCCGGACTTGGGCTGCTGGACCGTCACCTGCTCATTGCTGCATACCTGGCGCGGAACACTGACCTGCTGAATGACCGGCGTGGAAGAAACCACCTGCGCCTGCTCCTGCGCCAAAGACAGTCCACTGAAAACCACGGCCACGGATAAAAGAAGAAGTTTTTTCATGATGCTTGATTTTAAAGTAGTCGGCATGCGTGAATCATGGCATTCTGTAAGCCCAACTTTATCGGAATTGAGTGAAGAAATGGTAAAGAATGTGTCAGCCATGGCAAGCACCCTGGCGTCTCAAAAAACTTGCCACGCAAGCGCCGGCCACAGGCTGATCGGGCGGAAAATCCGTTATGCTCCACGGCGCAAGCAATGCGCGCGGCGATCCCGCTGCCATTGCCGCATTGTCCGGTCGGCGCGGGGTTACCCGCCACGCGTCGAGCCAGCCCCCAACATCTGATGCAGGACACGACCTTGCAAGGAGAAATGCCGATGCCACAGCGCGAACCACTTCGTCTGCATGTGCCTGAGCCCACCGGGCGACCAGGCCATGACACAGACTTTTCCTACCTCCCCATTTCAGAAGCCGGTGCCGTGCGTCGCCCGCCGGTGGACGCCCTGGCGACGCAGACCAGCGACCTGGCGTTCACGCTGATTCGCGTGCTGGACCCCAGCGGCAAGGCGGTTGGCCCCTGGGCACCCGAGATCGATGCGGCCTTGCTGCGCAAGGGCATGCGCGCCATGCTCAGGACGCGCGCTTTTGATGCGCGCATGCAGATTGCACAGCGGCAGAAGAAGATGTCCTTCTACATGCAATGCCTGGGCGAGGAAGCCATTGCCACCGCCCACGCCCTGGCGCTGAGCGAGGGCGACATGTGCTTCCCCACCTACCGCCAGCAGGGGCTGTTGCTGGCGCGCGATGATGTGTCCATGGTGGACATGATCTGCCAGCTGTTCTCCAATGAGCATGACCCGCTCAAGGGTCGACAACTGCCGGTGATGTACTCCAGCAAGAAGCAGGGCTTTTTCTCCATCTCGGGTAACCTGGCCACCCAGGTGATCCAGGCCGTGGGCTGGGCCATGGCCTCGGCGATCAGCGGGGACACCAAGGTGGCGTCCAGCTGGATTGGCGATGGCGCCACCGCCGAGGCGGACTTTCACACCGGACTGACCTTTGCCCATGTGTACCGTGCACCGGTCATCCTCAATGTGGTCAACAACCAGTGGGCCATCTCCACCTTCCAGGCCATCGCCGGCGGCGAAGGCACCACTTTTGCGGCGCGCGGCGTGGGCAACGGCATCGCCTCGCTGCGGGTCGACGGCAATGATTTCCTGGCGGTTTACGCCGCCTCGCAATGGGCTCTGGAGCGGGCTCGCCGCAACCTGGGTCCGACGCTGATCGAGTGGGTGACTTACCGGGCCGGGCCGCACTCGACCTCGGACGACCCCAGCAAATACCGCCCCGCCAACGATGCGGCGCGCTTCCCCCTGGGTGATCCGATTGCCCGTCTCAAGCAACACCTGATCCAACTGGGTGTCTGGTCCGACGCCCAGCACGAGGCTGCCCAGAAAGAGCTGGAAGCCGAAGTGGCGGCGGCCCAGAAGGAGGCCGAGCGCTACGGCACGCTGGCCGATGGCCATATGCAGAGCCCAGCCGGAATGTTTGAAGATGTTTACAAGGTCATGCCCGAGCACTTGCGTCGGCAGCGCCAGGAATTGGGAATCTGATCATGCCGAACAACAAACATAGCACCATGAACGCAGCGCCGAGCCGCCTCAAGCAAGTGAACGCCCCCGAGGGGCTGATGCCCGCAGCTCCCAGCCTGCCTGCGCAGGGTGGGACGGGTAGAAGAGTCGTTGCCTCTGGCATCGGCCTGTCCAGCGCCGTACGCGCAGCGACCAGCGTGGGGGCCACATCTCCCATGACCATGATCCAGGCCCTGCGCTCGGCCATGGACGTGATGCTGGAACGCGACAGCAAAGTGGTCGTCTACGGCCAGGATGTCGGCTATTTCGGTGGCGTGTTCCGCTGCACCGAAGGGCTGCAAAAGAAATACGGCACTTCGCGCGTGTTCGATGCGCCGATCTCCGAAGGCGGCATCGTGGGCACCGCCGTGGGCATGGGCGCCTATGGCCTGCGCCCGGTGGTAGAAATCCAGTTTGCCGACTACTTCTATCCAGCCAGCGACCAGATCGTGTCCGAGGCGGCACGCCTGCGCTACCGCTCGGCCGGCGACTTCACCTGCCCCATCACCATCCGCATGCCCTGCGGCGGCGGTATCTACGGCGGGCAGACGCACAGCCAGAGCCCGGAGGCCATGTTCACCCAGGTCTGCGGCCTGCGCACGGTGATGCCGTCCAACCCGTACGACGCCAAGGGCTTGCTGATTGCAGCGATCGAAAACGACGACCCGGTCATCTTCCTGGAGCCCAAGCGCCTGTACAACGGACCGTTTGACGGTCACCACGACAAGCCGGTGGTGCCCTGGTCCAAACACCCCATGGGCGAGGTGCCGGAGGGCTATTACACGGTGCCGCTGGACTCGGCGGCAGTGTTCCGCCCGGGCCAGCAGCTGACCGTGCTGAGCTATGGCACCATGGTGTTTGTCGCCGAAGCGGCGGCCAACGAGAGCGGTGTGGATGCCGAGATCATCGACCTGCGCTCGATCTGGCCGCTGGACCTGGAGACCATTGTGGCCTCGGTCAAGAAGACCGGGCGCTGCGTCGTGTTGCACGAGGCGACGCGCACCAGCGGTTTTGGCGCCGAACTGATTGCGCTGGTCCAGGAGCATTGCTTCTACCACCTCGAAGCCCCGATCGAGCGGGTGGCGGGCTGGGATACGCCGTATCCGCATGCCCAGGAGTGGGCGTATTTTCCCGGCCCCAAGCGGGTCGCAGAAGCGTTCAAGCGCGCGCTGGAGGCTTGATCCATGAATCCTCAGTCGACCGCTTACCGCCGCTGGCAAGGCTTCATGAACACAACTTCGCCTGACCACGACCGTGCTTGTCGTGAGCGTGGCAGCGCTAGGCACCCGATTGCGCCGCGCTGCGGCACGCTGGTGGCGTTGCGCCTCCTTGCGGGCATTTGCCCGCCGCGTCCTTGCGCCTTGCCAGCGCACCGCATCGCAGCCCACTCGGGCGCCTTCAACTAAGGAATCAAGGATTATGGGAATTCACGCAATCAAGATGCCGGACATCGGCGAAGGCATTGCCGAGGTCGAGTTGGTCGCCTGGCATGTCAAGGTGGGCGACCGGGTGACCGAGGACCAGATCCTGGCCGATGTCATGACCGACAAGGCGACGGTCGAAATCCCATCCTCGGTGGCGGGCAAGGTGCTGGCGCTGGGTGGCGTGGTGGGCCAGGTGATGGCGGTCGGTTCGGAGGTCATCCGGATTGAAGTGGAAGGTGCCGGCAACCTCCAGGCAGAAGCAGCCCCGGCGGCCTCCGCGATGGCGGTTGCGGCGAGCCCAGCGGCAGCGCTCGCGCCGGCGCCGGCCAAAACACCGGTCGAGGCGCCAGTGGCCCCGGTGCCATCGGCGCTGCCAACGCCCTCGGCAACGCAGCCTTTGCCCGAGGCACGGCGCGCCAGTGCGCCGACGGCGGCGCCGGTGCGTGCACCGGGCGACAAACCCGTTGCCTCGCCGGCAGTGCGCCGCCAGGCCTGGGACCTGGGCATCGAATTGCAGTATGTGCCGGGCACCGGTAGCGCCGGTCGTATCACGCACGAAGACTTGCTGGCCTATGCGGCGCGGGCGACCCAGTCGCCGTCGGCCGGTGCGCTGGACCCGCGCTATGCCCCGCGCCTGGACGAGCAGACTGTCCCGGTGATTGGCCTGCGCCGCAAGATCGCACAGAAGATGCAAGAGTCCAAGCGGCGCATTCCGCACTTCACCTACGTCGAAGAAGTGGACATGACCGAGCTGGAGGCCCTGCGTGCGCGCTTGAACGCCCAGCATGGCAAGGCGCGTGGACGCCTGACCGTGCTGCCGTTCCTGGTGCGCGCCGTGGTGCTGGCGGTGCGACAGCATCCGCAGATCAACGCCCGCTACGACGACGACGCGGCCGTGCTGACGCGCTATGGCGCGGTGCATTTGGGGCTAGCCACCCAGACCGAAGGGGGGCTGATGGTGCCGGTGCTGCGCCATGCCGAGACGCTGGACCTGTGGGCTTGCGCGGCCGAAGTCGTGCGCCTGGCCGAAGCCGCGCGCAGCGGCAAGGCGACACGCGATGAGCTGAGCGGCTCCAGCATCACCATCACCAGCCTGGGCGCCCTGGGTGGCATTGTCAGCACGCCGGTGATCAACCACCCCGAGGTGGCCATTGTGGGCATCAACCGCATGGTGGAGCGCCCCATGATCCGCAACGGTGCGGTGGTGGCGCGGCAGATGATGAACCTGTCATCGAGCTTCGACCACCGCGTGGTGGACGGCATGCATGCGGCCGAGTTTGTGCAATTGATACGGGGCTACCTGGAGTGTCCGGCCACCCTGTTTGTGGAGTAAGCCATGGAGACACAACACACAACGCTGCTGATCATCGGTGGCGGCCCCGGCGGCTACGTGGCGGCCATCCGCGCCGCCCAACTGGGCATTGCCACCACCCTGGTCGAAGGCGAACAACTGGGGGGAACCTGCCTGAATGTCGGCTGCATTCCGTCCAAGGCGCTGATCCACGCGGGCGAGGCCTTTCACCAGGCGCACCATTTCATGGGCGACAGCACGCTTGGCATCCACGTGGAGGCAGCCCGCATCGACATCGCCCAGACCGTGCGCTGGAAGGACGGTATCGTGGCCCGGCTCACGGGCGGCGTCGGCGCCTTGCTGAAGAAGCATGGCGTCAAGGTGGTCAAGGGCTGGGCCCAGATCGTGGACGGCAAGACGGTGGACGTCACCACCGACAAGCCGCAAGCGCAGCCCCTGCGCATCCAGGGCGAACACCTGCTGCTGGCCAGCGGCTCGGTCGAGTTGGGCCTGCCCGGCATGCCTTTTGGTGGGCGCGTCATTTCCTCCACCCACGCGCTCTCGCCCGACACCATCCCCGGCAAGCTGGTGGTGGTGGGCGCCGGTTATATCGGCCTGGAATTGGGACTGGTCTACCGCAAGTTGGGAGCCGACGTGACCGTGGTGGAAGCGCAGGACCGCATCTTGCCGCTGTACGACGAGGAACTGACCAAACCGGTGCTGGCCTCCTTGCGCAAATTGGGGCTGCAGTTGCACCTGGGCAGCAAGGTGCAGGGCCTGAACCCGGCCGGCGACGCCGTGCGAGTGCTGGATGCGGCGGGGCGCGAAAGCGAACTCGCCGCCGACCAAGTGCTGGTGGCCATTGGGCGCGCGCCGCGCACCCATGGCTGGGGTCTGGAAAAACTGATGCTGGCCATGCAGGGCCGCGCGCTGAAGATCGACGACCAGTGCCGCACCTCCATGCGCAATGTCTGGGCCATTGGCGACCTCACGGGCGAGCCCATGCTGGCGCACCGGGCCATGGCGCAGGGCGAGATGGTGGCCGAGATCATCTCCGGCAAGCGCCGCCACTTTGCGCCGGCGGCCATTGCCGCCGTCTGCTATACCGACCCCGAAGTGGTGGTGGCCGGCCAGACGCCGGCCGAGGCTGCCAAGGCCGGGCTGGACTGCATCAGTGCCCATTTTCCCTTTGCCGCCAACGGCCGCGCCATGACGCTGGAAGCCCACGAGGGCTTCGTGCGCGTGGTGGCCCGGCGTGACAACCACCGCATCGTGGGCTGGCAGGCGGTCGGCGTGGGGGTGTCGGAACTGAGCACGGCGTTTTCCCACTCGCTGGAGATGGGCGCCTGCCTGGAGGATGTGGCGGGCACCATTCATGCCCATCCGACCCTGGGTGAAGCGGTGCAGGAAGCGGCTTTGCGGGCACTGGGCCACGCCTTGCATGTCTAGCGACCGACCTCCGGGTCAGTGCGTGGACCTGCGCGGGACGTAGGTGGCAACGCAGTTGCGCCCGCCCTTTTTGGCGTCGTAGCAGGCGCTGTCGGCGGCTTGCAGCACCGCCGCGATATCGGCCAATTCGGGCGTTACCTCGGCCACGCCAATGCTGGCTCCGATGCTGAATTCCTGGCCATCCTGAATCAGGCGCCAGCTTTCAACAGCGGCCCGAATCTGCTCCGCGAGTAGCTGGGCGCGTAGCAGCGAACATCCAGGCAACAATACCGCAAACTCATCACCGCCGAGACGGCTCACGCTATCACTCTCGCGCACCTGCGCCTCCAGCAAGCGCGAGACCTGACGCAGCACCTCATCGCCGGTCGCATGCCCGGCGCTGTCATTGATGACCTTGAAGCGATCAAGATCGATGAACATGACGCACAGGCTACGCCCCTTGAACTGGGTTATGGCCTGCGTCAAACGCGATTCAAACTCGCGCCGGTTGGCCAGTTGGGTCAGGCTGTCATGCGTTGCGGTCCAGGACAATTTGTCGCGTGCCGCCCTGGCCTCGGAGATGTCTTCGATGATCCAGATGGTGCCACCCGCCGGGTCGCCGGCGACAACCCCGCGCGCCAGCATATGGGCCCAAAATTCGCTACCGTCGTTTCGGTGCAAAACTTGTTCGCCGCCAAAGTAACCATGATCAATGAAAGCGGCGCGCACTCGCGCACCAAACGCCGCATAAGCCTCGTCGGAAGAAAAAATCAGCCGGGTCGAGCACCCCAGAAAGTCAGCTTCCGGATAGCCAAACATGCGGCAGGCATGCTGTCCCAGCAGTTCGAAGCAACTATCGCGGGTAATCGCAATACCGACTGAAGCATTGTCCAGAATGGCCCGTAGCTGGGCCACCATGATCATTTGGGATTGGGTCTGTTTTTCGTGAACCAGGGTGACATCGCGTAGCGTTGCAACCAGTGCTCCAACTTCGCCCTGGACTTCGGGCCAACCCTCTGACGCCGGCACGCCGCCACGCAACTGCTGCTCGACCCGTCCTTGCAAACGGCTGATGATGCTGGAATCCATAGCGGCCAAGTGTAGCCGCAGGAATCAAGCGCCAGCAAGCAGGCGAAGCCCTCCCGGATCAACCACATTCAACAAGCGTCCCGAACCGCTGATCAAGCTGCGTTCGCGCAAATGCCGCAACACGCGTGACAGGGTTTCAGGTGCAATGCCCAGTTGCGCAGCAATCGAGCGCTTGCGCTGCTGCAGCAGCACCGCCATCGCACCGCGGTCACCGGTCTGAGCGTGGCGCAATAGCCATTCGGCACAGCGGGCCTCAGCATCCTTCGCGAAACGACTGACCGCAAATTCGGTTTGCTGGCGATGCGCCATCGCCACATCGTGCAGCACAGCCTGGGCCGCCTCCGACATGCTGGAGAGCGACTGGCGGAATTCGGCCAGGGCGACCCGCCGCAAATTGACTTCGGTTTCCGCCACGGCGTCGACCACGTGCGGCAAGTCCAGCACCGCGGCGCTGGCCTCCAACCAGCAGGGTCCTTCCACCACCCCCAACTGGTGCTCCATGACATTGCCCTCCATGACGCCCAGGGCGACCCGCCCTGACTCGACATAACTGACCCAGGGCGAGGCCAGTGCACGCCTGAACAAAAACTCGCCGCGAGCAGCAAGATGGACTTCGGCGGGGATATCAATAACTTGAGCGGGCAGCATAGACACGCACTTTGCCGCGCTTAAGCCCCCTGGACCTTGAGGAAAATCAAACAATCCTGAGTAAATTGCTCACAAAACCAGCGCTGCCCAAAAATCACTGACGTTGGTGAAGCTTGGCCCGGTGATAGGCAAATCGCCAAAGCCGGCCAAAAGGCATAAGCTTCGTCGCGCTCAAGATAAGCGCCAATTTCATCGCCGCGGCCTGCGCCAATCCGAGACAGAACTCCCCGGCCCGGCCGAAACGCCAGGATCGGCCGGACGCACTGTGACCGCTATGTGCCTATTTTTTGCCCAGTCCTAGACGCTGTGCGCCCTCCGTGTACAGGCGCACTTTTTCCTTCATGAAAGCGTCCATCTGGTCGAGTCCGACATTGACCAGTTCGAAGCCGCTCTTGGCGGCCAAGTCCTTCATCTCGGGCTCGTTGTTCAGTGCCGCCCACAGGTCGGACAGGCGCTTGCGCGCTTCCGGCGGAGTCGACTTCGGTACGCCAATGCCGCGGTAGGCGCCATCGACCCAATCGATACCGAGTTCCTTGAAGGTAGGCACCTCGGGCAGCAGCGGATGACGCTTTTCCATGGCGATGGCCAAGCCACGCACCCGGCCCTTGTTATTGATCGCAAACGCCGAATAGGTCATGGCGCCTTCCACCTGGGAACCCAGCACGGCGGTGGCCATGTCGCCGGTGCCTTTGTAGGGGATGTAATTGGTCTTGACGCCAAAAGCCGCGTTCATGCGCTCATGGGCGGCGTGGTTGGCCGAGTTAAGGCCCGAGCCACCGAGATTGAGCTTGCCTGGGGAGGCCTTGGCAGCCTTGATGAAATCGGCAAAGGTCTTGATCGGGCTTTGCTCCGGCACCACCAGAATGTCGGGTGTGAAGTGAAACCAGAACACCGGCGTGATGTCCTGCGTCTTGTACTGTACCTGGCCTTCGAGTGGCTGAAAGACGATATGTGGCAGGTTGACGCCCACGATATTCAGGCCGTCGCCCGGCAACTGGTTCATCTGGCCCCACATCAAGCCGCCGCCGGCGCCGGCCTTGTACTGGATGATGGTGTCAATGGCAGGGCACTTCTTCTTGAGCACGATTTGCTGGTGACGGGCCGACAGGTCGGACTCGCCACCGGGCGGAAACGCCTGCCAGTAAAGCAGGTTTTTGTCGGGGCAGGTTTGTGCCATCGTCAATGGCGCGAGCAGAACCAGACACAGGCTGAAAAGCAGTTTCTTCATGTTTGTCTCCTTGGTAATTCGAGGTCAGTGCCGGCCCGCTTGCGCCGCGGCGATGCGCTCACATACCGCCTGCGTCACCTGCTGCGTGGTGGCACTGCCGCCCAGATCGCGCGTGTGCAGTGCCGGCTCGGCCGTCACCTGTTCTATGGTTTGCATCAGTGTGCGCGCGGCATCCAGCTCGCCCAGGTGTTCCAGCAGCATGACGCAACTCCAGAAGGTGCCGACCGGATTCGCCAGGCCTTGGCCCATGATGTCGAAGGCCGAGCCATGGATCGGTTCGAACATGCTGGGATAACGGCGCTCGGGGTCGATGTTGGCGGTCGGAGCAATGCCCAGACTGCCCGCCAAGGCCGCCGCCAGATCACTCAGAATGTCGGCGTGCAGGTTGGTGGCAACCAGGGTGTCGAGCGACGCCGGGCGGTTCACCATGCGTGCGGTGGCGGCGTCCACCAGTTCCTTGTCCCATTTCACGTCTGGAAACTCTTTCGAAATCTGTAGCGCAATCTCGTCCCACATCACCATCGCGTGGCGTTGGGCATTGGACTTGGTCACCACCGTCAGCAGCTTGCGCGACCGCGACTGCGCCAACCGGAAGGCATAGCGCATGATGCGCTCCACGCCGGCACGCGTCATCATTGACAAATCAGTGGCGGCCTCGATCGGCTGCCCCTGGTGCACCCGGCCACCGACACCCGAATACTCCCCTTCGGAGTTTTCGCGCACGATCACCCAGTCCAGGTCCTCCGGTTTGCAGCGCTTCAGCGGTGCATCGATACCCGGCAGGATACGGGTCGGGCGCACATTGGCGTACTGGTCAAAACCCTGACAGATCTTCAGACGCAAACCCCACAGCGTGATGTGGTCGGGAATATGCGGGTCGCCGGCCGAGCCGAACAGAATGGCGTCTTTGTTGCGTAACGCATCGAGGCCGTCGACGGGCATCATTTCGCCATGCGCGCGGAACCAGTCGCCGCCCCAGCCAAAGTTTTCGAAATCAAATTTGAAACTGCTGCTGGCGGCGGCCAGCGCGGTCAGCACGGTCTGACCAGCCGGCACCACTTCCTTGCCGATGCCGTCGCCCGGGATGCAGGCTATTTTGTAAATCTTCATGGATTAACCTGGAATCGTTGTAATGAAGCCAGACTCTAGCGCCGGCCTGTTCAAACCGGCGCCAGGCGGGTGAAACCATTGTTTACTATGATTCAACAATGTCAACGCCTGCCTCCGCCCCTTCCGAGATGGCCTTCTTCAGCCTGCTGGTACGTTGCGGCAGCTTCTCAGCAGCGGCGCGCGACCAGGGCATCAGCACCCCGGCAGTAAGCAAGCGCCTGGCCCAGTTGGAGGCACGGCTGGGCGTTCAGTTGCTGCACCGCACGACGCGGCGGATGGGTCTGACGCCTGAGGGTAAGGTGTATCTGGCACAAGCGCGCCGCATCCTGGCCGATATTGAGGAGATGGAGCAACTGGTGTCGAGTTCAGCCGGTGCCCCCAAGGGTCTGTTGCGCGTGAATGCGACCCTGGGTTTTGGCCGCAGCCAGATTGCCCCCTTGATTTCCGACTTCGTCAAACGCTATCCCGAGGTTCAGGTTCAGCTCCAGTTGACGGTCAATCCGCCGCCATTGAGCGAGGATGCCTTTGACGTCTGCATCCGCTTCGGCGAGCCCCCCGACGCACGTGTGATCGCCCGCCGCATTGCCTCCAACCGGCGTCTGATCTGCGCCGCGCCGGCCTATCTTGAGCGCCACGGCACGCCTCAGGTTCCCGCCGACCTGATGCAGCATAACTGCATCGGCATCCGTCAGGGTGACGAGGCTTACGGCGTCTGGCGCCTGACGTCAGCCGGGCGCACCGAGACCGTCAAAGTGCGCGGCACCTTGAGCACCAACGACGGTGAGATCGCCGTCAACTGGGCGCTGGCGGGCCACGGCATTCTGGTGCGTGCGCAATGGGATATCGCCAAATATCTGCGCAGCGGGCGACTGCGCCAGGTATTGGAAAACTGGCAAACCCCGCCTGCCGACGTTCATGCGGTGTACCCGCAACGCCTCCAGAGCGCAACGCGGGTACGTGCCTTTGTCGATTTCATGGTGGCCGCCTTTTCGGTGGCAGAACCGCCGCAATAAGAGCCATCAGGACGGCACGGCCCAACGCTGCCGCACATAAATCACCAGATCGGCCGGCGACATTGGACGACCCAGCAGATAGCCCTGCAGCACTTGACAACCGCAGGCTTGCAGAAATTCGGCTTGCTCCTGCGTTTCAACACCCTCTGCCACGACCTTGATGTTCAAGGCTCGCGACATCTGAACCACCGCCGTGACGATCGCGGCATTCTCGCCATCCGTGGGTAGATCACGCACAAAACTCTGATCTATTTTGAGCTCGCCGACGCGAAAACGCTTGAGGTAACCGAGCGAGGAATAACCGGTGCCGAAATCATCAATTGACAGGGAGAATCCGGCCGCATGGAAAGCTTCCAGAACGGCCGATCCAGCTTCCTCCATCAAGGCACTTTCGGTCAGCTCGAATTCGAAGCGCCCCACCGGCTCACCAAAGAGAACCAGTGTTTCGCAAAAACGCTGAACCACGCCGCTGCCGCAGAGCAACTGGCGAGGCGAGAAATTGACGGAAACCTTGGGCAGATCGACGTCACCGGCACGCATCAGCGCCAGATCACGGCAGACCTGACTCAACACCCAGTCGCCCAGCTCGGCTATCAGGCCGGCTTGCTCGGCCACCGGAACGAACTCTGACGGCGACACCTGTCGCCCGTCCTCACGTCGCCAACGCACCAGGGCCTCGGCTCCGACCAGGCGCCCGGTTTGGGCACAGAGTTGCGGCTGGTAGGCCACCCAGAGCCCGCGCCCACCCTCTGCGAGGGCCTGGCGCAGGCCGGCCTCAAGTTCCAGATCACTGCGTACCCGGGTATCAATTTCCTCGGAAAAAAAACGGAAACCGTTCTTGCCGTGGGTCTTGGCCACATACATGGCCATATCGGCGCGACGCAGCAAAACGGAGGGATCATGGTCATCGGCGGTCAGCAAAACCACCCCTATGCTGAGTCCGACATGGCTGGTGGTCGGCGTGGTAGGCAGTGGCACGCCAATGGCATGGATCATGGAACGTGCCACCTTGGCCGCGTTCTCCGGGTCTCCGATGCCATAGAGGATGACACCGAACTCATCGCCGCCAAGGCGGCCCACCACATCCCCCAAGCGCAATACCCCCGTCATGCGCTCGCCTATCATCATCAGTACCTTGTCGCCCGCCTCGTGCCCCAGGGAATCATTCACTTTTTTGAAATCATCGACATCGATGAACAATAACGCCGCGCCAACGCGCTCGCGCGCAACGCGCGCCACGGCCTGACGCAATTCGCGTTCGAACAAACGCCGATTGGGAAGACCCGTCACCTGGTCATAAAACGCCAGTTGCTCTAACTGCACCTCGGCCCGCGCCATGCGGCGGCGCAATCTGGCCGTCAGGCGGTACGCCACGGTCAACGCCACGGTCGCAATGCCCAGCACACCCAGCGCGTATTCCAGCAGGCGCCAGTAAAGCGAGGAAAAACTCACGCGCAGCAGCAAAGTGCCAACCTTGCTGCCCTCAATCAGGACGTCTTCTCGCAAAAACCCGGTCACTACCCCGTAAGAGGTCGACTTCGACAATTCGCTCAAACTTTGGGCGACTTGGCCACCATCGGGCGCCAGATTCAAAGGGAAACTCCCCTCGCCTGCCGCGGCGAGTCGCCGGCCATCTGCGTGGTACAAGGCACCGCCCTTGATGCGCGGACTCAGCAGCACGGTGCCTATCGTCTCCTGTGCCGTCTTGGTGTCATTGAAAACCAGCGCCGCCGCGCTGTTGGCGCCGATAATCACCGCTTCCGTGTGCAACTCTTCAACCATCAATTGGCGACCCACCACATACTGGTGCACCAACAGCAGAATGAAGGCGATCAGCAAAGCCAGGCCGATCGACAACAGGTTCAGGCGACGTGAACGACCGATTCGGTCATTCTGAGTATTCATCTCTTCACTCTAGCACGTGGCGCGCCAAACGAAGTGCTTTGGAGCTCAGTGCGAGCCCGGCCTGTCGCACCGATTTCAGATCGATGTCAAAAACGATACGCCCGCCCTCGATCTCCAGGTTGATCATCACGCCGCGTTGCAGGTACCCCGGTGAATCCCCCATCAACAGAATGCCGCCGGCTGGCAAATTGGAAATGACGCGCGACAGGTTGGGAGCATCGAGAGGCGACAGATAGAGAGCATGACAGGCCCCGACCGCTGCGGCATCAACCCGGACCACCTGAAGCGGCTTACCCTTGAGCAACTTGCCATCGAGCTGACTCAGCGCCAGAGGAACCGGCCGGGCATCGAGATAGCACAGGGTTAGCCGGTCCGGCGCCTGCCCGCCCTGGGTCGGCCAATCCACAAAGAGGAGCATATTGACCAGAATGGCGGCCTTCAGTTCGGCCTCCGGAGCCTGCCGCTGGGCCAGCGCCAGCGGTGCCGTCACCAGCAATACCAGCAGCAGCAATTTTCGCCAGCAAGCGCATGCAAACATCAACATCGGCGGCACTCTACAGGGGCAATGTCCAGCGCAGCCTGAACTGTCGCCCATCCTGGGCCAGCGCGTCTTGCGTAAAAGCCGACGATGCCGGATCGAGATACTGGCGATTGCCCAGGTTATAGATCCCCAGCGTCAATCCTCCCGTGCCCAACAGGCGCACTGAAGTCAGCACCAGATTGAGTACGCCGAAGCCGGGCACGCTGCCCGCCAGTGTGCGTCGCTCGGACATGCCTTGCCACTCCCCGGCCACGGTCCAACCGGCGCCCAGCGCCGCGCCAAACACCAGTTTACCGATCCACCGCGGTGAATTGCCGAGTTCACCGCCGTCGGCCGCACGCGACCATTGCCTTGAGACGCTGCCGCGCAGACGGATGTCGCCGGCCCAGTGCTTTTCGGCATCGAACTCGACACCATGAACCTGCACGCCGGACTGGTTGGCGAACACGTACAGACCGTCCACCGGATCGAGCACCTGATCGATCATGTCGCTCATGTCATTGTGGTAAACACTGACGCCGAAACGCCCACCCTGACCAAGGCGAAAATCGGCCGCCAACTCGGCGCTGCGGATACGCTCCGGCTGCAGGGCCGGATTGGCTTTCTGCAGCACGCCACCGTCGTCGTAAAAACGCTCGTAGGCGTTGGGCGCCCGGTAAGCACTGCCGACGGTCGCCTTCAGGGTTGCGTCTTCGTTCCACTGGTAGATCAGGGCGGCACGCGGCGAGGCAATCGCCGAATAGTCGCTGTGCTTGTCGTAACGCAAACCGAGATTGAGCAGCCACTGCGCCGACAAGCGCCATTCGTCCTGCGTGAAAACACCGTAGCTGTGGGAAGGACGGTTGCTGTCGAGATAACTGACAGCGGGCGAGATGTCAAAATTTCGCTGCGCCAGCTGCGTGTTCCACTGCGTTTCGAGGCCCAGCATCAGCTTGTGCGCCGCCAGCGTGTTCACCATCAGGCGGTAATCGCTGCCGGCCCAGTTGGCATAGCCCTGGTCCCGGTTGTCGAGCTGCCCCGCGTATTGGTAATCTCCGTTGTAGCGATAGCCACCCTTGAAGACCCGGAACTGTTGCTGCCAGCCACTGACCAGCAAGCCGTCGTAAGCCAGTTCAATCAGCGAATGCTGATCGACGGTATGGGTGCCGGGCACACCGAAAGCGGTCAAGAATGGCGCGTTGGGCAGATTCTTGTCGCGTGAACTCACGTTCGCGGTCAAGCGCCAGTTGCCAAAGCGGAATTTGCCATAGGCTTTCTGGTAGTCCTCGCCATCGAGGCCGCGCGCCCAGCCATTGCTGCCCCCCTTGTCGAATTCCGGAAAGTAGAGGTCATTGCCACCTGCAGCATAGGCGGCAACGGCAAAAAGCCAGTCGTGCTCACTGTCGATGCGCTGGCCGGCCAGCAGACCCAGGCGGCTACTGCGCCCGGTTCCCGCATCCACCGTCAACCGCGTGCCATTAATGTCACCGCCATCGAGCATCACCGCATTGACAATGCCGAACAGAGCGTTGGCGCCATAAACCGCCGACGCCGGTCCAGAGACAAACTCCAGTCGCTTGACCCAATCGATTTCAATCGGCGCTTCGTTGCCAATCTGCGCCTGATCGTAAAGTGCATCGTTGCGCCGTGCGCCATCGGTCAGCAGAAGAATCCGGGAGTTGTAATCACCTGGGCGATTGAAGCCACGCACCCCGAGGTAGCTGTAGTTCCGATCGTTGCTGAGATAGACGCCGCGCACGCTGGAGAGCGCCTCGGCCAGATTGCGATAACTCTGCCGGCGCAACTCTTCCTGATCGATCACGGTCACCGACGCCGGGGAATCAGCCAGCGGCTGGGCATAACGCGATGCGCTCTGCACCTCCACATGGAGCAGATCGTCAAGCGAGAGCTGCGCCAACTCACCGGCATCCGCCAACAACATGGCGGCCAGCGTCGGCGCGCCGCAACCCAGTGCAATCAGCGCAATGGAGCAGTTGCGGCGAAAGCGAACCAGGGCACGGAGCTTGGACACCCTGCGCCAACCCGTGGTGCCACGCCGCGGCAAAGCCTTACTCGCCCAGATAAGCGGCCCGCACCTTGGGGTCGCTGAGCATTTCCTTGGCGTCGCCTGACATGGTGACCAGCCCGGACTCCATGACGTAGCCGCGATCGGCAATGGCCAGTGCGCGGCTGGCATTTTGCTCCACCAGCAGCACCGTCACACCCTGGGCGTAAACATCGCGCACCACTTCAAAAATCTTGTCCACCATGAGAGGTGACAAGCCCATGGAGGGTTCATCGAGCAGCAATACCTTGGGCCGGCTCATCAAACCGCGGCCCATCGCCAGCATTTGCTGCTCACCTCCCGACAGCGTTCCTGCCAACTGGTCGCGCCGCTCTTTCAGACGCGGAAAGAGCGTGAACACTTTGTCGATGTCGGTCAGGATGTCGGCCTTGTCGGTGCGGATGTAGGCACCCATCTGCAGGTTTTCAACAATCGTCATGCGGGCAAAGACTCCGCGTCCTTCCGGCACCATCGCCAGGCCCTGTTTGACCAGATCCCAGGGACCCTGGCCACGAATGCTTTTGCCCATGTATTGGATATCGCCATCGTTGATCGGCAGAATGCCGGTGATGGCTTTCATGGTGGTGGTCTTACCGGCGCCGTTGGAACCGATCAGCGATACCAGCTCGCCTTCGTGAACCTCAAAGTCAACCCCTTTGACGGCCTGGATGCCGCCGTAAGCCACTTTGAGACCCGTCACTTTAAGAAGAATATTCATCGTTATTTCCTTGTGGAACAGATCTTTAGCTCTGTCCCCAACTTCCTTATCTACTTGTGGGACAGACCGCAGCTACCAACTCAAAGCTTGTGGGACAGCCCGCAGTTACACGAAGTGAACAAGCTCTGTCCTCAACTGATGCCAGGATGTTGGAAGTTTGCAAGCTCTGTCCCCAACTGTTTAATGCGTGGTGCCCAGATAGGCTTCAATTACTTTCTCATCCTTCTGCACATTGGCCGGCGTGCCTTCGGCAATCTGCTTGCCATAGTCAAGCACCGTTACCCGGTCGCACAAGCCCATCACCAGTTTGACGTCGTGCTCGATCAACAGAATCGTGCGGTTGTCGTTGCGAATTTTGTCGATCAGCTCACGCAACATGACTTTTTCGGTGGCGTTCATACCGGCCGCCGGTTCGTCCAGCGCAATCAGTTGCGGATCGGTCGCCAGGGCACGCGCAATTTCCAGGCGGCGCTGGTCGCCATAACTGAGCGTGCGGGCCTTGTAGTCGGCAAACCTGCCGATGCCAACATACTCCAGCAACTCCTGTGCCCGTTGTGCTATCGCCGCCTCCTCGGCCTTGAACGACGGAGTCCGGAAGATCGCTCCCAGCAGGCCCGAATGGGTGCGAATGTGGCGTCCCACCATGACGTTTTCCAGCGCGGTCATATCGGCAAACAGGCGAATATTCTGAAAGGTCCGCGCAATTCCGGCTTTGGCAACTTCATGCACGGCGGTCGGCTGATAGGTCTTGCCGGCCAGTTCAAAGCTACCGCTGTCGGGTGTGTAAAGGCCGGTCAGCACATTGAAAAACGTGGTCTTGCCAGCGCCATTGGGCCCGATCAGACCATAAACCTGACCGCGCTTGATCGTGATGCCGACATCGCTCAGGGCCTGTAGACCACCAAAGCGCTTGGAGACGCCGGTGACGTTGAGTACAGTGTCTGTCATGTTCATCCTTAATCAGTTGGGGACAGAGCTGGTTCGCTTTGCGTAACTGCGGTCTGTCCCACAAGGTTTCACTCTAGTTGGGGACATGGCTGATTCACTTCGCGTAACTGCGGTCTGTCCCACAAGGTTTCATTTGCCGTTCTGGAGCGACTTGCCGTGGTCAGGCGAAGGCCACAAACCGCGTGGCCGCGACAGCATGATGAAGATCATGGCCAAGGCAATGAGCAGCTGACGCAGGATCGCCGAATCCAGACGTCCATCGGTCATGGCCTGCAGAGGACCAGCGACATAGCGCAACACTTCGGGCAAAGCCGACAACAGCACGGCACCGAGAATGACACCCGGCAAATGCCCAATACCCCCCAGCACCACCATCGCCACGATCATGACCGATTCCATCAGACTGAAGGACTCCGGTGAAATGAAGCCCTGAAAAGACGCAAACATGGCGCCCGAGACGCCGCCAAAAGTAGCACCCATGCCAAAAGCCAACAACTTCAGATTACGGGTATTGATGCCCATCGCCTTGGCCGCGATTTCATCTTCACGAATCGCCATCCAGGCGCGACCCACCCGCGACAGTTGCAGCCGATGGGAAATCAAAATGCTGAACAAAACCAAGACCAGAAACCAATAGTAGTAAAGGGATACGGAAGCCAGCTCAAAACCGCCCACTGTGATGTTCTTGCCCAGGTTCAAGCCAAAGAAGCTCAAGGAGTCAATCTGCCCCATGCCCTTGGGCCCGTTGGTAATATTGACGGGTTGATCCAGATTGTTCAGGAACACGCGGATGATTTCACCAAAACCCAGGGTAACGATGGCCAGGTAGTCGCCACGCAGGCGCAGCGTCGGGGCACCCAGCAGCACACCAAAGAATCCAGCCAGCCCGGCCCCGACCGGGACCACAACCCACAAAGGCATGTGCATGCCGTCCGGAAACATGGCGGCGATCCACGGGAAGGTTTCCACCAGATGGGGCGATGCCAGCAGGCCATACATATAGGCACCGATGGCAAAGAAGGCAACGTAGCCCAGATCGAGCAAGCCGGCGTAACCCACCACAATATTGAGCCCCAGGGCCAGCAAGACATAGAGCAGCGCCATGTCGGCAATGCGAACCCAGGCGTTGCCAAAACCCTGCAGAATCAAGGGCAAGATCAACAAGGCAGCAGCAGCCAGCAGGAAGACAATGATTTTGTTTTGTTGTTTCATAGGTACCTCTAATCAGTTGGGGACAGAGCTGGTTCGCTTCGCGTAACTGCGGTCTGTCCCGCAATTACTCAAGCACGGTCCGCCACCCGCTCACCCAGCAGGCCGGAGGGCCGTAGCGTCAGTACGAAGATCAAAACTATGAAGGCGAAAATATCCGAGTACTGGCTGCCCAGGACACCACCCGTCCAGGCGCCGATATAGCCAGCGCCAAGGGATTCGATCAGGCCCAGCAGGATGCCACCGATGACGGCGCCAGCCAAATTGCCAATGCCACCAAAGACCGCCGCCGTAAAGGCTTTCAGACCCGGCAAAAACCCCATGGCGTGCTGCACCGTGCCATAGTTGGCCGCCCACATCACGCCCGCAATGGCCGCCAGCACCGCGCCAATCACAAAGGTGGCGGAGATCACCACGTCGGGCTTGACGCCCATCAACGCAGCCACTCGCGGATTCTCGGCAGTGGCCCGCATGGCGCGCCCCATCCGGGTGTAATTCACCAACCACATCAGCACTGCCAGCGACACCGCAGTCATTCCCAGAATCAACACTTGGGTTGGCGTAATGACGGCACCGCCGACATCAAACGGTGTGCTGGGCAGCAAGGTGGGATAGGGCTTGTAGTTGGGTTTCCAGATGATCATGGCCAACGTCTGTAGCAGCAAGGACATGCCAATGGCGGTGATCAGAGGCGCCAGTTTGGGGCTGTTGCGCAGCGGCCTGTAAGCCACTTTTTCAATCACAAAATTGAGCACGGCCGCCACCACACAGGCAATAACCAGGGAGATCAGGAGCACCAGCCAGCCGGGCGTGCCAGGCATGGCGTCTTTCATCAGTCCAATGATCGACCAACTGGTCAATGCGCCTACCATCAGCACTTCGCCATGGGCAAAGTTGATCAGGCCGATGATGCCGTATACCATGGTGTAGCCGAGCGCTACCAGGGCATACATACTGCCCAACACCAGACCATTGATGATCTGCTGTATGAAGGTTTCCATAAACTTCTCCGATTTTTGGTCAGCGCTTGGAGATCAGCTTATGGCTGACGAGCGGCGCTACCTTGTGAGCTCTACCAGTTCTCTAGCAATAAACCTGCCAACATCGCCCCCGGAGGTAGCGACACTGGCAGATCGGTGGACGCGATTGTAGCGAAGGCACACCCCGTTGACGGCCTCAACACAGGCGGGGTTTACCCTCGCGTTGAAGCTACATCAGCAAGTATTGCGGGGCATCAATTACTTTGATTGTTCAAGATTTTCAGCTGGCGCAGCTTGTCCGCAATTCTGATTTCCAGCCCGCGCTCAACCGGGCGGTAAAAGCCGGGCGCCGCCATGCCATCGGGCAAATAGCGCTCGCCCGCCGCAAAACCACCGTCCTCGTCATGCGCGTAGCGGTAACCCTTGCCGTAGTCCAGTTGTTTCATGAGCTTGGTCGGAGCGTTGCGCAAGTGCATGGGCACCGGTCGGGTGCCGTCTTGCTTGACAAAAGCCTTGGCTTCATTGAAAGCCTTGTAAACCGCATTCGATTTGGCGGCCACGGCCAGGTAGACGACGCACTCGGCCAACGCCAACTCACCCTCCGGTGTACCCAAACGCTCATACACCTCCGCCGCGTCAAGCGCCAGGCGCAAAGCCCGCGGATCGGCCAGGCCGATATCCTCGCTCGCCATGCGTACCATGCGGCGGGCCAGATAACGCGGGTCGGCGCCGCCATCGAGCATGCGCACCAACCAGTACAGTGCGGCATCCGGGTCGGAACCACGCACCGATTTATGCAAGGCTGAAATCGTGTCGTAGAACTGCTCGCCGCCCTTGTCATAGCGGCGCATACGCTCGCCCAACACCTTGAGCAGCCAGACATCGGTGATTTGTTCCAGCTTTTCCTGGGTTGCCGCCACCGCCAGCGTCTCCAGTGTGTTGAGCAAGCGCCGGGCGTCGCCATCGGCGAAGGCAATCAGGCGCTCCACTGCTTTTTTTTCAATCTCTGGCAACGCTTTCGCCGCCAGCGCTCTGGCGATGATTTGTTCCAGGTCGGCATTGGACAGGGGTTGCAGAACATAGACCGCTGCCCTTGAGAGCAAAGCCGAGTTGACTTCAAACGACGGGTTCTCGGTGGTGGCGCCAATAAAGGTAAACAAGCCGCTCTCGACATGCGGCAAAAAAGCGTCCTGCTGGCTTTTGTTGAAGCGGTGCACCTCGTCGACAAACACAATGGTGCGTCGGCCCTGCTGCTGCGCCAGTTGCGCTTTTTCCACCGCCTCGCGAATGTCCTTGACGCCGCCCAGCACGGCGCCGATGGTGATGAACTGCGCATCAAAGGCATCGGCCATCAGGCGCGCGATGGTGGTTTTGCCGGTGCCCGGTGGCCCCCACAGGATGCAACTGTGCGGCTGACCGGATTCAAACGCCAGCCGCAGCGCCATGCCCTCGCCCAGCAACTGCTGCTGGCCGACCACTTCAGCCAGTGTTTTCGGCCGCAGTCGCTCGGCCAGTGGTTGATGATGGGATGGAGTGGGGGTCATCGGTCCCTATTGTGGCGCAACGGCAAGCAAAGCAGAAGACTGCCGCTGGGTAATGCTGCTGGATAAGCAGCTCCAGGCGGGCGGCGTGGTTCGCGTTCTTCGGCCCACGCTCGCGGCAATCTTTGCCGGACGCACCATCGTCCATGCGACAACCGCTTTGCAGGAACGTCCCACAGCAACTCATCGCGAATGGGGCCTGCGCCCGCGAACCCCACTACCCGCCTTCATCGGTTATTGATGCGCTGGGATGCAAATTCGGTTTTAGCCTGCTACAGGCATTCGGTTTTCTCGATAGCAGTCAATCGGTACCCATGGCTTTAAGCAGTCGGCTGCCTTCTTGCGCGGCCTGTGCAGTCTCCTCACGGAAACCTAGCGGACCATTTAGCTAGTCTATTGAATACCCTACAGACGAAGGGAACGACGACAAACCATTGCACGAACCCGAATACAAACATCATTAGCCAAGAAAATATGTGACCCAATGTGCCGCCACTCGTGGAGAACAAGACAATATCAAATCGCTCGGCAATTGGTGTAAGAAACCACGGTATGACCATCGCAGAAGGGAAGCCCCAATACATCATTAAAAGTAGCGAACCCATCCTTGCCTCGCCGGGTTCAAGTCCAATGGTAAAGAACACCAAAGCCACGGCTGTCCAGATTGCCCCCGCGATATAAAACAGCTTCTTTTGGAGTGTCATTTTCCGTCCGGTTTGTTGGTGCTGGGCAAGATAAAGTCAAATTACCCCGCGAGGAAGTAAACAATCGATTTGCTTGGTGACTATAGATCCTTTGGGCCGCGCCTGAGAATGACCGCTCCCGTAGATCGGTTCTTCGCGAGAATAGAAACCTGTTCAGTACTCACTGCCTGATAACATCCGCCCCGGCAGGAGTTTTGAACTCAAAGGTCTTGCCTGGCAGCGAGGGGTTGACCTCGAAGCTGCTGAATGTCAACACCGAACGCTGGCCAAAGCTGTCCAGAATTTCGAGCACCACCAGTTCACCGCCACGCAGGCCGACAGCGATGCTTTGCAACTGGCTGTCCCTGGCCTTGGGGGTGGCCAACACCCACTCAAGCCCGTCCTTGCTCGGTGCATCGACCAGTGTGAAGTCAAGCTGCAGCGCCTTCAAATCGGGCGCCGACGCAATCAGGGCGGCCGGTGTGGAAGCCAGTACCTGCGACTGCTTGCGCGCCGTCACCTGGTTCAAATCCACGTCGTACAGCCACAGGGTCTGGCCGTCGGCGACGATGGTTTGCTCAAACGGTTTCCGGTAGACAAACTTGAAGCGGCTGGGCCGCGAAAACTCAAAGCTGCCGCTGGAAGTTTTGCTGCGTGGCGCCTGTCCTTCCCTGGCCGGCGCCGTCACCACCTGGGTGAAATCGGCGCGCCCGCTCTTGACCGTCTTGACGAAGGTTTCCAGGCTGGCCAGGCCGCCCGCCGAAGCCGGGAGTGCGCACATCGCCAGCAACACAAAAGCAAAAACAAATCGTTTCATGGCAATCCTCACTCGGCCCGTACCGGCACCAGAATGTCACGCTGGCCGCTGCTGCTCATGCTGCTCACCAGACCGGCTTTTTCCATGTCTTCGACCAGCCGGGCAGCCCGGTTGTAGCCGATCTTGAGGTGCCGCTGCACCAGCGAGATGCTGGCCTTGCGGTTCTTCAGGACCACTTCCACGGCCTGGTCGTAGAGCGGGTCCTTCTCGCCAGCGCCCGAGCTGCCCTCGCCCAGCAAATCGCCCTCGCCATCGGCCGTGCCGCCCTCCAGAACACCTTCGATGTAGTTGGGCTCACCCTGCGACTTGAGGTAATTGACGACGCGGTGAACTTCGTCGTCGCTGACAAAAGCGCCATGCACGCGTACCGGCAAGCCGGTGCCGCTGGGCATGTAGAGCATGTCGCCCATGCCCAGCAGGGCTTCGGCGCCCATTTGATCCAGGATGGTGCGGCTGTCGATCTTGCTGCTGACCTGAAAAGCAATGCGGGTCGGGATGTTGGCCTTGATCAGCCCGGTGATCACGTCGACACTGGGACGCTGGGTCGCCAGAATCAGATGAATACCGGCGGCACGCGCTTTTTGCGCCAGACGTGCGATCAATTCTTCGATCTTCTTGCCGATCACCATCATCAAATCGGCCAGCTCGTCAATCACCACCACGATATGCGGCAAGCGCTCCAGCGGCTCGGGCGACTCGGGTGTCAGGCTGAACGGATTGGCGATGAATTCGCCACGCGCCTTGGCCTCGTCAATCTTGGCGTTGTAGCCGGCCAGGTTGCGCACCCCCAGCTTGCTCAGCAATTTGTAGCGGCGCTCCATCTCGCCGACACACCAGGTCAGACCGTAAGCTGCCTTTTTCATGTCCGTCACCACCGGCGCCAACAGGTGCGGAATGCCTTCGTAGAACGACATTTCCAGCATCTTCGGATCAATCATCAAAAACCGCACGTCGCTGGCCTCGGCCTTGTACAACAGGCTGAGAATCATGGCATTGATACCGACCGACTTGCCGGAGCCGGTGGTTCCGGCCACCAGCACGTGGGGCATCTTGGCCAGGTCGGCCACCACCGGGTTGCCGATGATGTCCTTGCCCAGCCCCAGCGTAAGCATGGACTTGGCCTCGTTGTAGATTTGAGAGCCCAAAATCTCGGACAATTTGATGGACTGGCGCTTGGCATTAGGCAACTCAAGTGCCATGTGGTTTTTACCGGGAATCGTCTCCACCACACGAATCGACACCAGACTCAGAGAGCGCGCCAGATCTTTCGCCAGTCCCACGATTTGCGAGCCCTTGACGCCGACAGCCGGTTCGATCTCGTAGCGTGTGATGACGGGCCCGGGTTGCGCCAATACCACCCGCACCTCGACGCCAAAATCCTTCAGCCGCTTCTCGATCATGCGACTGGTCATCTCCAGCGTCTCGGGCGCCACCGTCTCCTGGCGCAACAGCGCACCGTCCAGCAGGTCAACCTGTGGCAAGCGGCTGTCGGGCAGTTCCGTAAACAAGGGCTTTTGCCGTTCCTTGGCGACCCGCGCGCTCTTGGGCGCATCCGCCAGCACCGGCTCAATCCTGAGAACCGGGGGGTGCTGCTCGGTGACCTCCTGGCGCTGCTCCTCTATCACGATCTCTTCACGTTCCCGTGCCGCCTGCTGCCCCAGGGCAATATCCTGTTCCAGTTCCCGCTTCTCCCGCCGGGATTCAAGCAGGGAATAAAGCCGGGCGCCCAGACGTTCGGACACCTGGGCCCAGGAAAAGCCGAACACCAGCGCGGCTCCGCCAAGCCCCAGGGTGATGGCCAGCAGCGCTGAGACTTCAAAACCAAGCCACTTGACGCTCAACGGGCCGACAAAATATCCCAGAACGCCGCCGCTGTAACCCGGCAAGCGGACTTCCAGGCTGTACAGGCGTGACCACTCCAGGGCAGCGCTGGCGCACAGCAACAGTGCCAGACCACACCAGAAGGCGACGCGACTGGACCGCAATCCGCTGGCCCGCGAAGCAGCGCCTTCGGCCTGTGCCGCCAGTAAATCACGCGCCCGCAAATAACGCGCCAGACTGGAAAGCCAGGCGCGCAGGCCGGCCGCCAAGCACCACCAGACGGAAAATCCCAATAAAAAATAACTGCCATCGGCTATCCACGCGCCGGCTCGGCCAACCCAGTTAAGAGCCGTGCCACCGGCACCCGAAGTTGACCAGGCCGCGTCCTGCGGCGAGTAACTCAGGAGTGCCAGAATCCAGAAAATCAACAACAGCACGCCGGCCAACAAGCCCAGTTCGTCGGCAAAACGCCGCCAGCCAGAGCGAGCAGGCGTGTCCGCGGCGCGGGCAGAGTTCAAAGTGTTGAGTGAATAAGTCATACTATGCGTAACTGTACACGGCACATGCTGTTTTTCTAAGAAAGCTTTTACGATGTCAACTACCAGACATGCGCGGGTTTTAATCCTCGGTTCCGGCCCTGCCGGCTATACGGCAGCCATTTACGCCGCTCGCGCCAACTTGAACCCCTTGCTGATCACGGGCATCGCGCAAGGCGGCCAATTGATGACGACCACCGAAGTCGACAACTGGCCGGCTGACGTCGATGGCGTGCAGGGACCGGAATTGATGCAGCGTTTTCTGGCGCACGCCGAACGTTTCAAGACCGAAATCGTGTTCGATCATATCCATGCGGTCGATTTCCAGAAACGTCCTTTCACGCTCAAGGGCGACAGTGGCGAGTACAGCTGCGACGCCCTCGTCATCGCCACCGGCGCGTCGGCCAAATACCTGGGACTGCCCTCCGAGACCGCGTTCATGGGGCGCGGCGTGTCCGGCTGTGCCACCTGCGACGGTTTTTTCTACCGCGACCAGGTCTGCAGCGTGGTCGGTGGCGGCAATACCGCGGTGGAAGAGGCGCTCTATTTGTCCAACATCGCCAGCAAAGTGATCCTGATTCATCGCCGCGACAAGTTCCGGGCCGAGCCCATCATGATCGACAAGCTGATGGAGAAGGTAGCTTCCGGCAAGATTGAACTGAAAACCTTTTCCACTCTGGATGAGGTGCTGGGCGACAAGAGTGGCGTCACCGGCGTGCGCTTGAAGAATGTCAACACCGGCAGGACCGAAGAGCTGGCCGTTCAAGGCTGCTTCATTGCCATTGGCCATGCACCCAACACCGAAATATTCCAGGGTCAACTCGACATGGCGGGCGGCTACATCGTCACCCAGGGCGGACTCAAGGGTTTCGCGACCATGACCAGTGTCCCCGGCATTTTTGCCGCCGGCGACGTGCAGGATCACGTCTACCGCCAGGCCATCACCAGCGCCGGCACCGGCTGCATGGCCGCCCTGGATGCTCAGCGTTTTCTGGAGCAGGGCTGAAACCGCTATAATTGAGAGCTTTTCCGGCGTACCCCAGTCCTTGCAATGCGAGGCTTGGGGTGCTCGGCAAATCTCTTTACCGCCACGCAGCAGTGTGGCGAGGTGCGGCGAAAGCTGTTAATTTTCTCTGGAGTGTCCACATGGCACGCGTATGTGAAGTCACGGGCAAAGGCCCGATGGTCGGGAACAAAGTTTCCCATGCCAACAACAAAACCAAACGTCGGTTCCTGCCCAACCTGCAATACCGCCGGTTCTGGGTCGAGACCGAAAACCGCTGGATTCGCCTGCGGATTTCGAACGCAGGATTGCGTATGATCGATAAGAACGGCATCGATTCCGTGCTCGCAGACCTGCGCGCACGCGGTCAAGCCTAACCAATCAAAGGAATCATCATGGCAACCAAAGGCGGACGCGAAAAAATCAAGCTTGAATCGACTGCTGGCACCGGTCACTTCTACACCACCAGCAAAAACAAGAAAACCATGCCCGAGAAAATGTTGATCAAGAAATTTGATCCGAAAGCTCGCAAGCACGTGGACTACAAGGAAATGAAGCTGAAGTAATCTTCAGCCCGCATAAAAAAACCCGGCCTGATGCCGGGTTTTTTTATGGCCAATCGGGGCCAACGCAACCCCGGAGCAGAATCTTGGGCCTCAGGCCGCAAGGTCTTTGGTGGCCACAATGATCTGGAAGTTGCCGAAGAAAACGGTGCGGCGCTCGCAGCTAAAACCGCCCAGGGCCTCCAGTTGCTTGAGTGGGTCATGCGTATCCCAGAGTGCCAGACCGAGCGGCTCAAAGACCTTGAAATAAGTCCAGCTCAGGGCTCGCAGCACCCACAGGTCGGGTTTGTGAAACTCGGCCAGATAGAGCTTGCCGCCAGGTGCCAAGACCCGGGTCGCTTCTTTCAAGGCCTGACCCTTGAGGTGGTGTGGCAGTTCGTGCAGCAGGAAAAAAATCACATTGGCCGCGACCGAGCCGTCAGCCTGTTTCATGGCTGTGGCGTTTTCTTCCAGAAACTCGATTTTCCCGGCATGCGCCAGCAGCTTGCCCTGCGCGTGATCGAGTTCGTTCTTGATGATGTCGGCAATCAGCACCCGACGCGCACCGGTATCGATCGCCGCTGTCACGACGCGCGGGATGACGTTGCCAAAGGCACAGGAAGTGATCAGTACATTCTTGCCGCGCAAATTCATGTTTTCCAAGCCATGGGTAATGGCGGACACCAGGCGGTCATATTGAAACAGCAGAATGGCGGCAATGATGGGCTGGAAATCGATCATCCGGATCAGCCGCATATTGGAATAAATCGGATAGACATGTGCTGCGTCGTCTGGCGAACCGGCCATCACGCCGCGCATGATCAAGGCACCACGGGTCACGGTGAAAAAGAAAAGTGCAGTAGCAGCAAGAACGAAAAAGAGCGAAAAAACGGTATACAGGAACCAGGCAGGCATGATTTTCCTTTGCAATTCGTAAGGGCACGGGATTCAGCGCGCCCGAAGACTGCCCTGCATCACACAGGGCTCATTATCTCTCGGGGAGTCCTGAAAACTTAAGGTGAAAGCTTGATTCAGGACAATGTTCAACACCATTGATGGCCGCACGCGAAGCTAACCATTCACAGCCGGCACAGCCAGAATCGTCTGACCACCCAGGTAGTTCCGCAGTACCTGCGGCACCGTGATCGAACCGTCGGCATTCTGGTAATTCTCCAGCACCGCCACCAGCGCGCGCCCGACCGCCAGACCGGAGCCGTTGAGGGTGTGGACCAGCTCGTTTTTGCCCTGCGCATTCTTGAAGCGGGCTTGCAGGCGGCGTGCCTGGAAGGCTTCGCAGTTGGAGACCGAGCTGATTTCGCGGAAGGTGTTTTGCGCCGGCAGCCAGACCTCCAGGTCATAGGTCTTGCTGGCACCAAAACCCATGTCGCCGGTGCACAAAGCCATCACGCGGTAGGGAAGCCCCAGCTTTTGCAGAATCGCTTCGGCGTGGCCCACCATCGCCTCCAGGGCCACGTAGCTCTTGTCGGGATGCACGATTTGCACCATCTCGACCTTGTCGAACTGGTGCTGGCGGACCAGGCCGCGGGTGTCGCGCCCGGCGCTACCGGCCTCGGAGCGGAAACACGGCGTGTGCGCCGTGAGCTTGATCGGCAAGGTGGCTTCGGCGACAACCTGGTCGCGCACAAAATTGGTCAGCGTCACCTCGCTGGTGGGGATCAGGTAGAGGGCCGTATTGTCCGGTTGCACTTCCCCCTCTTGCCCACCTTTTTTGGCGGCAAACAGGTCGCCCTCGAACTTGGGCAACTGACCGGTACCGCGCAGCGTGTCGCCGTTCACGATGTAGGGCGTGTAGCACTCGGTGTAGCCGTGCTCCTGGGTTTGCACATCCAGCATGAATTGCGCCAAAGCCCGGTGCAGCCGGGCAATCGGCCCCTTCATGACGGTAAAGCGGGCGCCGGTCAACTTGACGCCCAGCTCGAAATCCAGCCCCAGCGGCGTACCCAGGTCAACATGGTCTTTCACCTCGAAGCCATAAGTCTTGGGCGTGCCCCAGCTGCGCACCACCACGTTGCCATGTTCATCGGCGCCCAGCGGCACGCTCTCGTGCGGCAGATTCGGCACCGCCAGCAGCAGACCCTGCAAATCGTTCTGAATCTGGTCCAGCCGGCTGGCCGATGCTTCCAGCTCGGCCTTGAGACCGGCCACCTCGGTCATCACGGCGTCTACCTGGCTCTGCCCGGACTGGCCCTTGGCCTTGAGCAAGCCAATTTGCTTGCTCAGACTGTTGCGCCGGCCCTGCAACTCTTCAGTGCGCATCTGAATGGTTTTGCGTTCGGTCTCCAGCGCCCTGAAGGCCTCCACATTGAGGAAGGTCTGCGGTTTTTTGCGTGTCTCCAGACGCGCAATGGCCGAGTCGAGATCTTTTCGGAGAAGGGTAATGTCTAGCATGGTGCCATTGTAGTTTTTGAATTCACCAGTCCGCTGTCATGGCTGACTGGCGACTAGCGTAGTCGGATCGAGATTGGCACCGCACAGGATCAGGCATACCGTCTCGTCCGCGTTCGGCCGGTAAGCGCCAGATTGCAAGGCCGCCAGCCCCAATGCGGCAGCCGGCTCCACTGCCAGCTTGAGCTCGGTCCAGAGCCACAACTGGGCTGCGCGTATCGCCTCGTCACTCAGCAACAGGGCGTCCTTGACATGGCGCTGGGTGACCTGCCAGCTGATGGCGCCAATCCGTTTGGCGCCCAGTGAATCGGCCGCGATGCCACTCACCGCCACATCCACCGGTTGCCCGGCCTGGCGCGCCTGAAACAAGGTCGGTGCCAAGGCCGGCTCCAGCGCCACCACCCGGATCCGCTCTTCAAACCAGGCCGCGATGCCGCCAATCAGGCCACCGCCGCCAACACTGACCAGCACGCTGTCGGGCAGCCCGGCCTGCGCCTCGATCTCGGCCGCCAGGGTAGCGGCGCCAGCGACCACCTCCACCTGATCATAGGCATGCATCAGCAAGGCGCCGCTGAAGCGCTGGCGCGTCAGGCAGGCCTCCTGGGCCTGCGCATACGCGGCACCCGTGACCACCACCGTGGCGCCGAGCTGGCGCAACCTGGCCCGCTTGGCTTCACTGGCCACCAGCGGCACAAACACCTCGCAGGGAACGCCCAGGGATTGCGCCGCGGCGGCCGTCGCAATGCCGGCATTGCCACCCGAGGCGATGATCACGCCGCTGGCCGGAATGGCGTGCGAGAGCATGCGGTTGAGCATGCCACGCGCCTTGAAGCTGCCGCCCACCTGGAGTTGTTCGAGTTTGAGCCAGACTTCCCCGCAGTTCAGACCGAGCGCCTTGCCGCTCAGCTTGAAGAGCGGCGTCTGGCGTAAAAAGTGGCTGCCACCAGCACTCAGGCGTTGCAAGGCGCCCTCCATATCCGAGCGATTGATGGCTGGGCTATTCATCGCGCAAGACCCGATTGACCGCGGTTCGCCCAGCAACGTCGAGCTTCAAGCCTTTGGGCAGCGGAAACTTCACCGTTTCCTCGATGCCCATCATCTTGCGCACCGACACCGCACCCATGGCCTTGATACGGGCGATCACCTGGTTCACCAGGATTTCCGGGGCCGACGCCCCGGCCGTCAGCCCGACGCGCTGACGCCCCCCGAACCACGCCGCCTGCAACTCATCGGCGCTGTCCACCATGTGGCTCTGGGTGCCGAGTTTGCGCGCCAACTCGGCCAAACGGTTGCTGTTGGAACTGGTGGGGCTGCCGACCACGATCACCACATCGACCTGCGGGCTCATCATCTTCACGGCGTCCTGTCGGTTCTGCGTGGCGTAGCAAATATCCTGTTGTTTCGGTTCACGTACATTCGGGAAGCGCGCCTTGACGGCGGCCGCAATGTCGGCCGCGTCGTCCACGCTGAGCGTGGTTTGCGTGACCACCGCCAGCCTGGCGGTCTGAGCCGGCTGCAGGCGCGCCACATCGGCGACGTCTTCCACCAGATGTATGCCGGACTCCAATTGACCCATCGTGCCCTCGACCTCGGGATGTCCCTTGTGGCCAATCATGATGAATTCAAAGCCCTCCTTGTGCAGCTTGGCTACTTCCACGTGGACCTTGGTCACCAGGGGGCAGGTGGCATCAAAGACCCGGAAACCGCGCGCCGCCGCCTCGGCCTGCACCGCGCGGCTGACACCGTGGGCCGAAAAAATCAGCGTGGCACCGGGCGGCACATCGTTCAGCGATTCAATAAAGACGGCGCCCTTGGCTTTGAGGTCGTTCACCACATAGGTGTTGTGCACAATTTCGTGGCGCACATAAATCGGCGCACCAAACTTCTGCAGCGCGCGCTCGACAATCTCGATGGCCCGGTCAACCCCGGCGCAGAAGCCGCGCGGCTCGGCCAGCAGAATTTCCTGGAGTGAAGTAGCGCTGGCAGTGGCTGTCATTGAGAAGTCCCGGATAAACTGAAGCCCTATTCTAAAAGACCCCATGCCCTTGAAAGACCTCCCCCTTGACGCTCGACCGCGCGAGAAGCTGCTGGCGCGCGGACCCGGCGCCCTGAGCGACGCCGAACTGCTGGCGTTGCTGCTGCGCACCGGCATCAAGGGCAAGGGTGTGCTGCAAATGGCCCACGAGCTGCTGCATCTCAAAACCTCAAGCCATGACGACAACGAAGGCTTCGATGGCATCGCCGGCCTGCTGCATGCCAGCGCCGAAAACCTCAAGCGCGTCAAGGGCCTGGGGCCGGCCAAGCGCGCCGAGTTGGTAGCCGTGCTGGAACTGTCGCGCCGCGCCCTGGCCCAGCAACTCAAGGCACGCACCGTCTTTGCCACGCCGGACGCGGTCAAACACTACCTGCAACTACAGCTCGCCGCCAAGGCGCATGAAGTGTTTGCGGTGCTTTTTCTGGATGTGCAAAACCGCTTGTTGGCGATGGAAGAATTGTTTCGCGGCACCCTCACGCAAACCAGCGTCTACCCACGCGAGGTAGTGCTGCGCGCCCTGCACCACCAGGCCGCGGCGGTGGTGCTGGCGCACAACCACCCGAGCGGCACGGTGCAGCCCTCGCGCGCCGACGAAGCCTTGACGCAAACCCTCAAGACGGCGCTGGCGCTGATCGATGTGCGGGTGCTTGATCATGTGATCGTGGCCCCCGGTGAGGCGCTGTCGATGGCCGAGCGGGGTTTGCTGTGAGCAGCAAACCAGTCAAGCTTGGCGGCCTGGCTGAGCTCAAGCGGGTCAAGCGCGAGATTGAGGCGCAAGCCCTGCTGCGGGAGCAGCAGGCGGCCCAGGCCTTGCGCGCCGAGCAACAGACTGCGGCGGAGAAAAATCTCTTTATCCAGGCCGCCGGCGCGGTACAGCCGTTGCCGAAAAAAAGCCGCGCGCTACTGAAAAAGGAACCCACGGAACCGCAGGCAATGCAATACCGGCGCGATGAAAAAGCCGTTCTGAGGGAAGCCATCAGCGATGAATTCGACGTCGGCACACTGCTTGACGCCGACGATCTGTTAAGTTTTCGCCGTCCCGGTATCGGTACCGATGTCACCCGCAAGCTGCGCCGCGGTGACTGGACCATCCAGCGCCAAATCGACCTGCACGGCTTGCGCCGCGACGAGGCCAGGGAGCACTTGAGCTTTTTCATTCGGGAAGCGCACAAGCAGGGCATTCGCTGTGTGCGCGTGGTGCACGGCAAAGGCCTGGGTTCGCCCGGCAAGACCCCGGTGCTCAAAAGCCGGGTGCACAGCTGGCTGGTGCAAAAACAGGAAGTGCTGGCCTTTGTGCAGGCCAAGCCGGCCGATGGCGGTGCCGGCGCACTGCTGGTGTTGCTGGCGCCGGTGAAGACCTGAATCCGAGGAACGGATGCAGCAAGGGTGATGCGGCTACGAGGCGGCGCGCCGCAGTGTCTCCATCACCGGGCGGCGCAATACTTCGCGCAAACCCCACCAGCCAGCCGCCAGCGCCAGTAGCGCCCCACTGACCGACCCTAGCAGCGGCACCCACAGCGAGACCACCCACTCGAAGTCGAACACATACCGGGCCAGCGCCCAGCCCACCGCCGTGGCGACTATGGAAGCCAGAAATCCGGCCAGCAAACCTACCCCCAACAACTCGGCGCGCTGCACCTGGCGCAGCAAGGTACTCTTGGCACCGATGGCCCGCATGATGGCGAACTCCCTGGCGCGCTCGTCACGCGTTGCCGTGACGGCCGCAAACAAGACCACCAAACCGGCTGCCAGGGTAAAGCCAAACAAAAACTCGACGGCACCAATGACCTGGTCCAGCACGCGCTGCACCTGGGCAATGGTGCTGGTCATGTCGACGCTGGTGATGTTGGGAAAGCTGCGCACCAAAGCATTGTCAAAGCCGGCACTGGGCGGGGCCTTGAACGCACTCATGTAAGTGGTGGGCACATTGGGCAGGTTGCTCACCGGGTACATGACAAAGAAATTGGCCCGCATCGAGCCCCAGTCCACTTTGCGCAGGGAGCTTATTTTTGACACCGTCTGCGTGCCGCCGACATCAAAGCTCAGACTGTCGCCGATCTTCAGACCGAGGGTTTTGGCAATGCCCTCCTCGACACTGATGGCGCCCTGCTCGTTTTCGATCCAGCGGCCGGCCACCAGCTGGTTTTGCGACGGTTGGGTGGCGCTGTTGGAGAGGTTGAACTCGCGCTCCACCAGCCGCCTGGCGTGCTCGTCGGCGTAGTCGTCGGGCGTCACCGCCTTGCCGTTGATCGCAATCAGCCGGCCCCGAATCATCGGGTACCAATCAAACTTGCTGACCCCGGCATTGCGCAGGGCCAGCTTGAAAGCATCACCTTGCTCCGGCATGACATTGATGACAAAGCGGTTCGGTGCGTCGGGCGGCGTGGCTTTGCGCCAACTGCTGATCAGGTCGGTACGCAGCAGCACCAGCAGAATGAGCGCCAGCAAACCGACCGCCAGGGCACTGACCTGCAGTACCGCAAACGCCGGACGCGCCGCTATCTGCCGCGTCGCCAGTATCAGCCAGCGTGCGGCAGTGCTGTCGTTGACACTCCAGCGCAGCAGCTTGACGGCCAGCCAGCTCAGGGTCGCGAACAGCAGCGCGGCCGCGGCAAAACCGCCCACCGCGATCAGCCCCAGCTTCAGGTCGCTACTGGCGGCCAGCAGCAAAGCAGCGAAGCCGGCCACCCCCAGACCCAGGACACCGAGAGACGCCGGCTTAAGGTTGCCCACATCGCGGCGGATCACCCGCAGCGGCGGCACCTGGGCCAATTGCAGCACCGGCGGCAGGCCAAAAGCCAGCAACAAGGTCAGTCCCATGCCCATGCCAAAGACCACCGGCCAAGCTCCGGCAGCCGGCAGCGCCACCGCCACCAAACCCGCCAGCAGGATCACAAACACATAATGCAGCGCGTAGCCCAGGAGCACGCCCAAGCTGCTGGAGAACAAGCCAATCAGGATGAACTCGAAAGCATAGGCCGACGCCATGCTGCGCTGGCTCAAACCCAGCACGCGCAACATGGCGCAGTCATCCAGGTGTTTGGCGGCAAAGCCGCGTGCCGCCAAGGCCACCGCCACCGCGCTCAAGAGTGCGGCGAGCAAGGCGATGAGGTTAAGAAACTTTTCCGCCCGATCCAGCGTCTGCCCCATTTCCGGGCGCCCTCCTTCCAGCGATTCGACCCGCACGGCGCGCACGCGAAGACTCTTGACCTGGTCCTGCGCCCACGCCACGAAGGCGGCCACCGCCTGGTCTTCCCCGGCTACCGCCAGGCGATAATTGACACGGCTGGCGGGCTGGATCAGTTTGCTGGCATCGACGTCGGCCTGATTGATCATGACGCGCGGCGCAAAACTCATGAAGCCAGCGCCCCGGTCGGGTTCGTTCACAATGATTTTTGCAATCCGCAGACCAGTGTCGCCCAGCAGCAATTGATCGCCCATCTGCAGCGCCAGGGCATCGAGCAGTGGCGCATCGATCCAGACTTCACCCGGCGCCGGGATGTCGCGTGTCACGCGCTCCGGCGCGCCAGCCTGACTCGCCACGCTCAGGCTGCCGCGCAAGGGGTAACCCGGCGCCACCACCTTCAACGCCACCAATTTGCTGGCGCTACCTTTGGCATCAGCGGCCCGGCCCATGGTCGGAAAACCCAGCGTCTGGACCACATCAAGCCCCAGGGCGCGCGCCTTGGCAGTAAATTCGATCGGTGTCGGGTTGCTGCTGGAAATCACCGCGTCGCCACCGAGCAACTGCCGGGCGTCACGCTGCAATCCATTTTTAAAACGGTCGGCAAAGAAGCCAACCGCTGTCAGGGCTGTCACCGCCAAGGTCACCGCCACAATCAGCAAACGCAGTTCACCGGCGCGCAAATCGCGCCACAAGGAGCGAGCGCCCAAGCGCCAAAAAGTGATATTCATGGCGCTACCATAACCTACTGTCAACGGCGCCTGAGCGCCAGGCAGCCGAACTCAGTTCTTGTAGGCGTCCACCGGAACGTCGATGGTGACTTCATCACTGACCACCGGGATGTATTTGGTCAAACCGAAATCGGATCGTTTCAGGTGGGCGGATATATTGCCGGAGCACAGTTTTCTCTGGTCAACCGGGCTGACACCGCACTGAAAACCGTTCACTGTGATCCTGAGCGGCTTGCTGACGCCCAGCATGGTGAACATGCCGTCCGCGGCAACCACTTTTTCACCTTCGAAGATGAGCTTGTCCGATTTGAAGTTCATGGTCGGAAACTTCTTTACGTTGAACAAGCCTGGGTCGGACAAATGGCTGGTCCAGGCCCCCGAGCCCATGTCGATGGACCCTGTCAGGATGGTGAAATCAACACTGCCCGTCCTGTTTGCCAGGTCCAGCGTGACTTTGCCGTGCGTTTTGTTGAAGCTGCCTCTCTGCGAGGAGAAACCGACGCGTGCAATGTCGAAATGCGCCGGCGAATAGGCCGGATCTATCGTATAGGTGTCGGCCGCAAAAGCCGAGCCGGCCAGGCTGCTCAACACAATCGAAATGGCAAGACATTTATTCATGAGAATCTCCGTAGGCAGGCGCCTGTGCAGCGGTGGGGCCGTGTCGTCAACGCCGTCACATCATTGTTCACTGGGAAAGGCCTGCAGATAGCCGGCTACGGCCTGGATTTCCTGGGGCGTCAGCAAGTGCGCAATTTGCGTCATGGGCGTGCCCGGCCGCTCATCCGTTCGCTGAAAAACGTTGAGCTGTTTCATCAGATAGTCCTGGTGCTGATTGGCCAACCGGGGGAAGGCCGCCATGCCCTGCCCCTTGGGTCCATGGCAGGCCATGCAGGGGGCGGCCTGCTTGTCCGGCACGCCGTTCTCGAAAATCACCTTGCCAGCGGCCATCTGTTGCGCATCGACCGGAGCGTTGGGTTTGGCTACCTGTTTGGCGAAGTATTCCGCCAGTCCGTTGATCTGATTGTCAGAAAGGTGGTGGCTGATGCCCCACATATATTCGAAGCCGGCCGGATCGGCACGCTGATGACTCCGGAAGATTTCCAACTGGGCAACGATGTAGCCGGGGGTTTGACCGGCCAACCGCGGGAAGTTGGGCGAAACCGAATTGCCGTCGATACCATGGCAGATCGAGCACACCTGCATGGCGGTAACGGCCGGCGGAACGTCCGGATTGGCCAGATCGCGCGAGCGTTCCAAATTGGAACACGCGCTCAACGCGACCAGAACAGCCAGCATCGGCAACCATGAAATACCGTTCATCTTTACCCTCCCATTAGCCGGGTTGGTGGTCAGGGTCGCATCGGTGCTTGAGTGGGACAGTGTTTGTATAGGGGTCATGATTTAGTAGGCAAACCAGATGTAGCCGAACAAGGTGTTGTTGTCGCTGGCATTGCGCCCAAAGCCGTCATAGTTGTCGCTGGCGCCATTGAACTTGCTGTAAGCGGTGTACTGGGCACCGATCCGGACATTTTGCTTGGGTATCCAGAATGCTTCGTAAGTGATGCCGCTGGTGGCCGGGTTACCCGCCAGGTTTCCGGTGACACGGGCCGACGAGGCGTTGCAGACCGCCCCAGCGCAGCCGGCGGGATCGAAACCGGATGTCTGATTGAGCGTGTTGCTGGTGCCGGTCTTGTTGAAGAAAGCCAGAGCGCCACCGTATTTGGCCTGGTAGACATACGACAGCTTGGCCCGGAAAACGTTGGTCGTATCCGAAGCATTGGCAGCGTCCACCGGCGTTACGCCATCGGCCTGGAAGTAAGTGGCGGCGGCCGTGGCGCCGGCCAGCGCATTGGCCGAGTAAGTCTGCACCTGGCGCATGTAGGCCAACTGGGCCGTGAACGTATGCGGGTCCAGCAGATACTCGTATTGTGCATCGATTCCGTTGTTGCGGTAATGGCCCAGATTGCCCGGATCCGAGGTGTCGGACCCTGTGTCGTAGACATGCGCAAGCATGCCGGAAGTGCCGATCATGAAGTTGTGCGGACCCCACTCGCGCGTGAGTGCCAGCCGCCAATAGGGATTGTTGCCGCCATCCAGTTTTGTCTTGCTGGCATCGTCGATGCCGGCGCTCATGAAGGACAGACCTTGATTGGCTGTCCGGTAGCTGCCCAGTTCGGCATAGAGCGTCCTGTTCCAGAACGCATAGGCACTGATGCCGGCGATGTTGCCACCCGAGCCGTAGCCCGGGTACGGCGTGTTGGCATCTGAAAACTGATGACTGGTCAGGCTGGCTGCCGGGACGTACTGCATCCAGGCCGCCGCGGTATTCCAGGGGTCGGAGACGGAAGGATTGTTGTTGACGGACAGGCCGACGATCAGATCCCGATTGCCATCGATAAAGCGATCGGCATAGCGCAGGTCAAAATTGTCTGCTTGGGAGTGTCCGGAAAAACTGCCGTCATTGTTCGGACTGGCAAAGTTATCGTATGTGATCTGGGAAAACAAGCCGATGTTGTCGGTGACCTTGCCGGCAATGAAGAGACTGCCGGAGGAAAAAACGCCGGACCCATTCTTTTGAAAATCAGCTGCCGGGTCATCGCTCTTGGAGGTATCCGCCACCTTGGCGTAATTAAGTACACCCATGACCGAAAAAGGCATGACCCGGGCTCCAATGGTGTAGCCGGTCATTTTGAACATGCGCCCGTAAGGCGTCAGTTCGGGGAACTGGCCACCAGCGTGGCAGGCGACGCAGTTCTGACCGGTCTGGCGAGCAAATACCGGTAGCGCTTGTGCCTCCATGGGTGCAAAAATGGCGAGACCCGAAAGCGAACCCAGAACGAGTGTCCAGACTTTCAAAAACCTGCGCAGTGTTTGTCTTGAAAAAAAAGGCATCAAATCTTCCTTGTTGCGGTGCAGCGTGCTTGGTGTGGAAAGTACAGGCATTCGTTCCCTCACATGAAACTTGACCGGATGTTGGCGCGACTCGGCATGCCAGGCACCCGCCTGGCACGGCCAAGAAATCCACCTTGAGCGCCCGACACGGCCACTCAGGCCATGAACAGGCGTCCCAGAATCGAGTTCAGGTGCATCCCCTGTTGCCGACCGTGACCTGGACAAGCTGAACCATTCTACGAAGCAGTACCTGTCCGCAAGCTGTCCAAAGCATTACCATTTGGCAATCTTTTGACGTCGGTACATGGCAGGACGATGCGCACGCGCAACCCCGGCTCCGCATCTTCAAGGTGGAGCTCACCGCCATGGAGTTGGGTGAAAGCGGCGACGATGGACAGACCCAAGCCCGTGCCTTCTTTCTGACGATCCAGGCGATAGAAGCGTTGCAGCACTTTCAAGCGCTCATCCTTCGGGATACCAGGGCCGTTGTCCTGCACAATCAAGTCCATATTGGTCAATCCCTGTACCACCCGGACTTCTATCCTGGCGGGACTACCCGCATAGTTCAGCGCGTTGTCCAGCAGATTCGCCACTATGCTGGCGAGCAGATCCTTGTCGCCCAGAACGACTGGTTCGCCATCGATGTGGGCCAGCAAGGCAACGCCCTGATGCTCTGCCGCAGCGTCATAGAGTTCCAGCAGTCCGGTAACGACCTCGCGCAAAGACACCGGCTCAAAGGGTCGGCGCCGTGTGCCCGATTCCGCCTCGGCGATCTGAAGCGACTTGTCGAGTACGACGATCAGGCCGTCGATCTCATCAATGGCGAAGTTTCCCGCCAGCGTCAGCGCCTGCACCTGCGGCCTGCCTTGCAAGGCCTCATGCAAGTGCCCACGAACCCGGCCAAGAGGGGTTCGCAGATTGTGCGCGATGGTATTGGAAACATGGCGAACACCTTCCATCAAACGCTCGATGCGGTCCAGCATGCGGTTGATATCCGCGCTGAGTCGGTCAAATTCGTCGGATTCGTTGGACAAGGGGATACGCCGACTCAGGTCACCCATTTCGATTTCTGAGGCTGTGCGGCGGATCGCCCCTATCCGTCTTTCGATCTGTCGCCGCAAGAGTAGCGTCCCGCCAAGCCCAAGTAGCATTGCCAGCAATGCGCCCAGCGTGATGGCCTCACCGATGAGGCGGCCAATCTGGTTCAAGTCCGTCATGTCGCGACCGACCACCAGCAGCGCTCCGTTGGACAGTCGATGCAGGCGCAGACGGCCGACGGACGGTCGGCCGAGCCGGACAACATCATGATCGATCATCTGGTCCATCGGCACGGTCCCATAGGTCCAGGCGGAAATATTGCCGGCGAGCTTGCGCCCAACGGGGTCGACCAGCAGGCAGATCTCGGTGTCCGAGTCCACACCATCGTTCAAGGTCTCTTCGATCCGGTTGACCAAGGATTGCAAGCCCCTGCCCTCGGCATCGTCGGCAAATCGCTGGCTGACGGCGCCGATCTTGCTGTCAGCCTCTCGGGTCAGAGCACCGACGGTGCTGACGTAGAACACAACCGATAACAGCACGGTGGATGCCACCACCAGCATGCCACAGATCAGGGCCAGACGGAAAGCGACCGAATGCAAAATCCTAGCCATGCAGTCCAATCAGGTAGCCGACGCCACGCACCGTATGCAGCAAGGCGGGACTAAACCCTTTGTCAATCTTGTTGCGCAGCCGGCTGATTTGAACGTCGATGACGTTCGTCTTGGGATCGAAATGAAAATCCCAAACCGCCTCCAAAAGCATGGTCCGTGTCACTGCCTGCCCCTGATGCCGCACCAGATATTCGAGCAGGCGAAACTCCCTCGGCTGCAACCCAATTGACCGACCAGAGCGCTCGACGCGGCGGCTTCTCAAGTTGAGCTTGAGATCGGCAATCTGGAGTTCGTCAACATCCTCGCGTACCCCAGTACGCCGCAGCACGGCTTCGATGCGGGCCAGCAGTTCGGAGAAGGCAAAGGGTTTGGTCAGGTAGTCGTCTGCGCCACCCCTTAGTCCGCGCACCCGTTCATCCAGGCTGGCCAAGGCACTCAGAATCAGCACCGGTGTCGTTGTGCGAGATTCCCTGAGAGTCCTGATGATAGCCAGACCGTCCATGTCGCCCGCCAGCATGCGGTCAACAATCAGCAGATCCCATGGCTCATTTCTTGCAAGATGCAGGCCCTCCATGCCATCCGCGCAGTGAGCAACCGAATAGCCACACTCCCGTAACCCCTTGCACAGATAACGAGCCGTATCGGCTTCATCCTCAATCACCAGAACACGCATATTCACGATCGCTGTGACGCGGCAACGCTCAGGTGAACGGGCCTTAAGAACTTGTCCGTAAATAACTGGAGGTCGCGTTGGGACGCAATCGGGATGAGTTGCCCGCCAACATTTCGCAGCATGGGCTGCCTGCCCATGCAAGGAATTTGGTGAGCAAATCGCCCGATTTCGACCCAACCCTTCGGGCAAACGGATTTTCGGGCGATCTGCTTCGTTACAAAATCAGCCAAGGCAGCCAGCCTTGGCTTGGATTTTGCGCCTCGCATCCCATCCCGAAAATTCATTTGCGCGGCCCCCAGTTATTTACGGACAAGTTCTAAGCCGTGTCTGCCGACTGGGAAAATTTGAGGCCCAGTTTGAGGAGCGTCCAGTTCACCTTGGAAACCGAATAGAACGGTCTGGTCGGCCAAGCGGCATTGTGTACGGGTTGGCCTTTCACAAGGGCCAAGGTGATCGATTTTGCGGCCTCCGGACCAACTGGACAGGTCCAGTTGCGACCGTCCTGGATCACGCATTGTGTGAGTTTGGCGGACGGTTCGGGCGAACCCAAGACCCAGAACAGAACCTCGCCACGGTTCTTCAAAGCCCGATAACGGTAGCGCGCGGCAGCCCTCAGTTCTCCGCTACAGCGGCTGCCTTCCCAACTGCCCTTGAGACAGTCAACGGTGTACACCGTGCGCTCGCTTTGCAGCGTGACCCGGTCAGTCCCCCAAACAAAGGGAACAAGGACAACGACACCGGCAGCAAGAACCCATTTGACTATCAATCTTATAACCCCAAACCGAAACGACCCCGCATTCTCGCACCAAGCAACGACAGCGCCCGGACTCAGGTGGTGGCGCGCAACCTGCCATCAGCCAGTTCGGGCTGTAGCAGCAGACGCTCAGAGCCCGTGTAGCAAAGAAAACGCTTGTGGGTGGCGCGGCCAATCGCACACAAACCCAGACGCTGCGCCACTTCGTGGCCCATTTGGGTTATGCCGCTGCGCGACACGACAATCGGCACGCCCATTTGTGCCGACTTGATCACCATCTCGCTGGTCAATCGACCGGTGGTGTAGAACACCTTGTCATGACCAGACATGCCTGCCGCCGCGCCGGGCCGCCCCAAGCAAGGCACGGCCCCCTCGGGGGGCAGCGCAGCACACGAAGTGGCAAGCGTGGGGGCATCATCATGCAGCCACATCCAGCCGGCAATCGTGTCGATGGCATTGTGGCGACCCACATCTTCCACAAACAGCAGCATCTCCTCGGCCCGAAACAGGGCGCAGCCGTGCACCGAGCCGGCTGATTTGTAGGTGCTCTCCTGTTGCCGGATGACGTTGACAATGCCGTAAAGCTGCGATTGCATCAGGGTGGCCGGTGGCAGCACCAGTTCGTCCACTTCAGCCATCAGGTCGCCAAACACGCTGCCCTGGCCGCAACCCGTGGTAACAACGCGCTTGGAGGTGCGCGCCCGAATGTTGGAAATGCCACGGCGCGTTTTCACGGCAGCAGCGCCCACGTCCCAGTCGACCGTGATCGACTCAACTTCCGTTAGCGACTGCACCAGACGCTGATTGCGCAGAAAACCCAGTACCAGCAGCTCAGGCTCGGCACCCAGGGTCATCAGCGTCACCAACTCGCGCTTGTCGACATAGACGGTAAGAGCCCGCTCGGCCGGGACAGAGACGCTGGAGAGTTCGCCAAATTCGTTGACTGCGCTAACCTCCTGCGTCAGGGGCGCGCGAGCCTGCGTCAGATAAGGCAAGCGACTCAGGATTTCTTCGCCGCAGCGGCGACGGAAGCAGGAGCCGTTGGTGGGCTCGCGGCAGCGGCTGCGGGCGCATAAACAAAAGGCCCCGGATCGGCGCAGGGTGCGGTGGCAACGGCCGGCCTGGTCTCCTTGCCGCCAGCCTTGGCCGTCTTGTAAAAATGCGCCGCCACCTTGTCCTGCGATTTGCACAGCAGATAGCTATCGACCTTGCCGCTCCAGGCGGTTTTGGCAGCCGCTTCGGCCGCTTTGGCCTTGGCTTCATCGGATGGCGCCGGCAGCTTGGCCATGACTGCGCCGCTGAGCAAGAGCGCGCCGCCGATTGTCAAAATCTGTTTCAGATTATTCTTCATAAAGACTTCCTCAAACTTGAACCGGCTGACCGGCAACGCCGCTCTGCGAGCGCTGCGCCGGTATTTTGCCGCTTTTGATGTCATCCAGCCACAAGGCATGATGCTCCCTGGCCCAAGCCTCGTCCACATAACCGGTCTTCATTCCTTCGTAAGCACCCTTGGTTCCCAACGTACCCATATAGGCATGCCCCAAAAACATGCACAGCATCGCAATATTGGAGACTGCATGCACCATGTGGGCCACTTGCATGCTGGCGCGCTCATAGACCAGACCAGGCAACAGCTTGTCCATGAACAACCCCGAAGCCACCACGATCAGACCGAGCACAAAGACGCCACCCCAATAGGTGATCTTTTCCCCGGCATTGAAGCGCCCCGACTCGATTTCATGGCCGGACAAAATACCGCCTCCTTTGAGCATCCAGTTCAGATCCCCCTTGGCCGGCAGGTTATCGCGCATGAAAGTTACGATCACAAACAGCAGGGACACCGCAAACACCGGACCGGCAAAGTTGTGCAGATTTTTCAAGACATAGGCCAACCAGCCAAACAAGGTAGTGCCCAGGACCGGCAGCAGAAAGAATTTGCCAAAGGCCATGACGACGCCGGAAATAGCCAAGACACTGAAAGCAATGGCGTTGGTCCAATGGGCCGAACGCTCCAATGGTGTGAAGCGCTCGACCAAACGCCCGGTCGGTTCGTCTTTCACCTTCATGGGCCCTATGCGCCAGTGGAACAGCGCAATGGCCACCAGCACAATCAGCAGCAAGGCCCCGCCATAGGGAATGATGATCCGGTTGCGCACCTGACGCCAGGCCTCGCCCGCATTGGTCAGACGCGAGCCCGGGTACTGGACATAGGGTTGGATCAAGTTGCCGGCCTCGGGCGCCTCCGATTGGGGCAGGCTGCTGTAGCCGGTGACGCCGGACCCGACCTGGCGCCACATCGGCGCATTGTTGCCGGGCTGCACCTTGGCCCGTTCGCCATTGGTCTGCGTTGCATAACCCGGCTCGCTGCTGGCATCGGGTTTCACCTCCAGAATATTTTGACTCTGAACCGCAGGCGCAGCCGGAGCCGGTGCCACCACTGGCAGCAGATTGGGGCCGGCTGGCTTGTTTTGCGCCAGCGCGCCAGAGCCCACCAACAGCAGCAACAGAGCAACAGAAAAGGCTTTGTTCATGCGAGCCTCCTGCTCAGTTCATCCGACCGTAATCGTTCTGACCGCGTTGCGTGCGGGCCTTCAACTGCGACTCCCAACTGGCCTTGTCGCCCTGCTTCCAGCCGTCAGCGGTAAAAGCCTTGCCGGTGCCGTTGTAAGGCGCCAAATCTTTCGTCACAGCGCCTAGCGTCTGCGGCTTCTCGCCGCATGCCGAGAGTAGCGCTGCCAGTGCCAGCAGCCAGATTGCGTGTTTCATGATTTGGTTCCCTCTGGTGCTACAACACCCGGTTGCCCGGCTTGCTTGGAGCCGTAAGCGGTGCCCCAGCCCCAGACTTCGGCGCCTTTGCCGCGTTTGAGTACGCGGTTGCGGAAGATATCTGCCACCACATCACCGTCGCCGGCGATCAAGGCCTTGGTGGAACACATTTCGGCACAGATCGGCAATTTGCCTTCGGCCAGACGGTTGCGACCGTATTTCTCGAATTCGGCCTGGCTGCCATTGGCCTCCGGACCGCCGGCGCAGAAGGTGCACTTGTCCATCTTGCCGCGCACGCCAAAAGTGCCCTGCGAGGGAAACTGTGGCGCCCCAAACGGACAGGCATAAGCGCAGTAGCCGCAGCCTATGCAGACATCCTTGTCGTGCAAGACCACGCCTTCATCGGTGCGATAAAAGCAGTTGACCGGGCAGACCGCCATGCACGGCGCGTCGCTGCAATGCATGCAAGCCACCGAGATCGATTTCTCGCCCGGCACACCGTCGTTGAGGGTGACCACGCGGCGCCGATTGACGCCCCAGGGCACCTCGTGCTCGTTCTTGCAAGCGGTCACGCAACCGTTGCACTCAATGCAACGCTCGGCGTCGCAAACAAATTTCATACGGGCCATACAACTCTCCTCTAATCAGTTGAGGACAGAGCAAAATTGCTGCGCAATTCTTGGTCTGTCCCGCAAGGTTTCATGCTTTCTCGACGTTGCAAACGGTCGTCTTGGTCTCTTGCATCATGGTCACGGAGTCATAACCGTAAGTGGTCGCGGTGTTGATGGCCTCGCCGCGCACGATGGGCGCCGCACCGTTGGGGTAATAAGCCAGCATGTCAACACCCTGCCAGCGCCCCGAGAAGTGAAACGGCATGAACACGGTGTCCGCTCCGACCCGCTCCGTCACCAGCGCCTGGACATTCAGGCGAGCTCCGGTAGGGGTTGAAACCCAGGCCCGCTCGCCATTGCGAATGCCTTTGGCCGCCGCCACCTTGGGGTTGATCTCGATGAACATCTCCTGTTGCAACTCGGCCAGCCACGGATTGGAGCGGGTTTCCTCGCCGCCGCCTTCGTACTCGACCAGGCGACCCGAGGTCATGATGAAGGGGAACTTCTCGTGCACCTTGTCGGCGATGTTCTTTTGCTGGACCGTCTTGTACAGTGTCGGCAAACGCCAGAACGCTTTCTTGTCGTCATGGGTCGGGTACTTGGCCACCAGGTCGGGCCGGATACCGTACAAAGGCTCCCGGTGCTGCGGAATGGCGTCCGGGAAGTTCCACACCACGGCACGCGCCTTGGCATTGCCAAAGGGATGGCAGCCATGTACTTTCAGGACCACACGCTGGATGCCGCCAGACAGATCGGTTTTCCAGTTCTTGCCTTCAGCCGCCTTCTTCTCGACTTCCGTGAGGTCGTCCCACCAGCCCAGTTTCTTCAGCAGCACATGATCGAACTCGGGGTAGCCGGTGGTGATGTCGGCACCCAGGGAATGCGAACCGTCCTCGGCCAGCAGATTGACGCCTTCGCGCTCGACCCCGAAATTGGCGCGGAAGTTGCCGCCGCCGTCCATCACGTGCTTGGAGGTGTCGTACAGATTGGGTGAGCCCGGGTGTTTGAGTTCCGGCTTGCCGTAGCAAGGCCAAGGCAGACCGAAGTAATCGCCGGTGAAGTCATAGCCGGTCTGCTTGTCGGTACCGCCTTTGGCCCGGAGCGTCTTGACGTCAAACAAATGCATGTTGCGCATGTGCGCCTTCAGCCGTTCGGGACTTTGGCCGGTATAACCAATAGTCCACATCGAGGCATTGATCTCACGCAGAATGTCTTCCGGCACCGGCTCGTCCAGGCCCTTGACTTTCTGCATCTTGTAGTTCTTGGACAACTCCTTGCCAAAACCCAGCTTGTCGGCAAACTGCTGCATGATCATGTGGTCGGTGCGGCTCTCCCACAGCGGTTCTATCACTTTTTCACGCCATTGCAACGAGCGGTTGGAAGCCGTCACCGAGCCGCTGGTTTCGAACTGGGTGGCGGCTGGCAACAGGTAGACCGCGCGGTTCGGGTTCAGATCCTCCGCTTTGCCGGGCATCGCCGCCATGGCTGCCGTGGCCGATGGATAGGGGTCCACCACCACCAGCAGATCGAGCTTGTCCATGGCGCGCTTCATCTCCAGCCCCCGGGTCTGGGAGTTGGGCGAATGGCCCCAGTAGAAGACGCCGCGCAAATTCGAATCCTGGTCGATCAACTCGTTTTTCTCCAGCACGCCGTCAATCCAGCGCGACACCGTGATGCCGGGTTTGCTCATCATGGCGGGAGACGAAAAACGGCCCTTGATCCATTCGAAATCGACACCCCAGACCTTGGCAAAATGCTTCCACGAACCTTCCACGATGCCGAAGTAACCGGGTAGCGAGTCAGGATTCGGACCGACATCGGTAGCACCCTGCACGTTGTCGTGGCCACGGAAGATGTTGGTGCCGCCACCCGACTTGCCGACATTGCCCAGCGCCAGTTGTAGGATGCACGACGCCCGCACCATGGCATTGCCAATGGTGTGCTGGGTCTGTCCCATGCACCAGACCAGGGTGCTGGGCCGGTTCTGGCTCATCAGCGTGGCAACCTGCAGCACCTGCGCCTCCTTGACACCGCACGCCTCTTCGACCTTGTCCGGCGTCCACTTGGCCAGCACCTCTTCCTTGACCTTCTCCATGCCATAGACGCGGTCATTGATGTACTTTTTGTCTTCCCAACCATTCTTGAAGACGTGGTACAAGACACCGAACAGGAAGGGAATGTCGGAGCCGGAGCGAATCCGCACATACTCGTCGGCCTTGGCCGCGGTACGGGTAAAGCGCGGGTCCACCACAATCATCTTGGTGCCGCCTTCCTTGGCGTGCAACATGTGCAGCAGACTCACCGGGTGCGCCTCGGCGGCGTTCGAGCCGATGTACAAGGCACACTTGCTGTTCTGCATGTCGTTGTACGAATTGGTCATGGCGCCATAACCCCAGGTATTGGCAACGCCGGCGACCGTGGTGGAGTGACAGATGCGGGCCTGGTGGTCGCAGTTGTTACTGCCCCAAAGGCTGACGAATTTGCGCAGCAGGTAGGCCTGCTCATTGTTGTGCTTGCTGGAGCCGACCCAGTAAATGGAGTCCGGACCGCTGGCCTTGCGCAAGTCCATCAACCGGGCACTGATCTCGGTCAACGCGGTGTCCCAACTGATGCGCTGATACTTGCCGTTGACCAGTTTCATCGGGTAGCGCAGCCGGAACTCGCCGTGCCCGTGCTCGCGCAGGGCGGCTCCCTTGGCGCAATGGGAACCGAGGTTGATCGGGGAATCAAAAACCGGCTCCTGGCGCACCCAGACGCCGTTCTCCACCACCGCATCAACGGCGCAGCCGACCGAACAATGGGTGCAAACGGTGCGCCTGATCTCGATCTTGCCGTCACCCAGCGCCACGCTGCCCGGTGCGGCGTTAGCCTTCTTCACCAGCGTCAGTTGCGAAGCCGCAATGCCGACGCCAACACCCAAACCGGAACGCCGCAGAAAGGCTCGCCGGTCCATGGTTGGCAAGGCTTGCGACAAACCGCGGCGCAGACTGTGCACAAAAGGGGAATGGGCCACTGAGCCAGCGGTGCCCGACTTCTTGGTTAACAACATGAAAGTCTCCAACGACAGTGTGATGGCGGGGGATCAGACGAGCGTCGTCTTGTAGTACTGCTTGACGTGATCGCTCAGGGAGTAGCCGCCACCTTTTTCAGGGGCCGGTTTTGCCAATGGCGGTTCCACCGGCGTTTGCGTCTTTAACCAGCCGGCCGAAGCCAGCGTGGCACCGGCGACCGATGCAGATAGAAAAAAACCCCGGCGCGAAGCTTTGGGCTGGCTTTTAGGCATGTCGGTCTCCAACTTATTTAGCGCTTATGCAATCGAGTTCATAGTGTAGGCAGAACAGCGCCACATCACAATGAAAACAAGGCTTTATCGGCCTAGGGTAAACCCGGGATTGCACCGGTGTAAACAGGGTCCAGCAGGCAACCCCGAAAATCAATTTAGGCTAGGCCTCAATTGCCGGCGCGCGCATTCTAAGCCAACATGTCAAAACCCTGTGCTTCAACGCCCATGAAAGCACGGGTGAGTTCAGCCAGCGCGGCATAAAAATGAGCCTTCGGGTGCTGCCCAAGCTCGTCGCACAGGGTCATCACCCAGGGCTGCAGATGAGCCGCAAAGAACTGGCGCTGGCCCGTCAGGTTGGCGACGGCAACGTCGTCACCGGCAATCAGGTAGCGCATGACTTCGCAAAGGTAGGCAATGTGGTCCTCGGTCTCGGACATATCCGGATCGCGCGCCAGACCGAGTTGGCTCAGGTCGGCACGCAGCCTGGCGAGTGGTTTTTCGTTCAGGAAACCGCTCAAGAAATGGGAGCCGTAGAGGTAAATCTCGGGCTTTCCGATACCGCCAAACAAGCTGTCGTATTCGCCTTGAACGGCCTCTACGGACAGCTCACGGGCCAAACCCACCAGGGCCCGCCACGGTTCCTCCAGAAAAGCGCCAGCCGCCGGCGCCTCGGTCGCAGCCACCTGCAATTGCGCCATCAACGCAGCGGTCGGCGGCGCATAGTACAAAAGCGCCAGCAGCCCGTAAAGCTCGGAGCGGGCGGTTTCTTCGTCGAGCGCGCTGGACGGCTCCAAAGGGGGTATGGGCAGCATGGTCAAAAGTCGCTTATCTTGGATTCGTCCGGCGCCGAATAAATATCGATCACACGGCAGTCGGCGCACATTTTCAGGCGTTCCAGCGCGGCCCCTTGGAACATGCTGTGGCCACTCAATTTGCCCAGCATGGCTTCGATCGCCTTGAGCGTGCCAAACGGTTTGTTGCAACGCACGCAGGCATAGGGCTGCATCTCGTTGAGCAGCACCGGCTGCTTGCGCTCGGGGCGCAGATTCAGGCGCGGCAGCAGCGCCAGCGCCTTCTCCGGACAGGTCTGGACACACAGGCCGCACTGGACACAGTTCTTCTCAATGAATCTGAGCTGCGGCGACTGCGCATTGTCCTGCAGGGCAGCCACCGGACAGGCGCCGACGCAACTCAGGCACAGCGTGCAAGCCTCCTTGTTGAGGGTCAGGCCGCCCAAGGGCGAGCCAGCAGCGGGCAGCGCTATCAGTTCCGGTCTCAGCGGCGAGTGCGCGATCAAATGCTCCAGCGCCAGTTCCAGCGTGGCGCGTTTATCGGACTGCACCGCAAAGCCGGCGCTGTGGCCGACGCACTGGGCCGGGGCCGCCCGCAAATCGGCGTCCAGCGCCGCCAGATCGCGTGCGTCCCTGGCATGCAGCAGACGAAAATGCTCACCCTGATAGCCCAGCCCGCTCAGAATCGCCTGCGCCAGCGCCATCTGACTGCGCAGCGCCTCATGGTATTGCGGCGCCTCCTCGTCGGTCAGCAACAGCCAGACCTGCGAGGCACCATAGGCAATGGCGGTCAGCCAGACCTCCAGCCCCAGCGACGAGGTGTGCCAAAGGGCCAGCGGCAAGACCCGGGCCGGCACGCCATGGGTGGCACTGTCGAGTTGCGCGGCACGGCCCAGATCGCCCAGCAGCCGCTCACCGCCCATCTGGCTGTGCAACAGCAAGGCCGCGTCCTTGCCGCCGCCGCGCGCATAAGTGCCCAGCAGGGTCTTGAGCTTGACGCCCTGCTGGCTGGCCCGTGGATAGGCATAGCTCAAGGCACCGCTGGGGCAAACCGTGGTGCAGGTACCGCAGCCGATGCACAAACTCGGGTTGACCTTGATTTGCTGACGCTGACCATCGCTGGCTATGGCCGACGCCGAACAGATATCGATGCAGGCATGGCAGCCGGTTTTCTGGTTGCGGCTGTGGGCACAAAGATTCTGCTTGTAGGCAAAAAACCTGGGTTTTTCAAAGTCGCCGACCAGCGTGCGCAACTGCAGCAACGGCTTCGCGTCACGGCCGTCCCAGCGCAAATAGCCTTGCGGCAAAGCGTGCTGGGAAAAGGCCGGTGTCGCGCGCAGATCAAGAACCAGGTCGAATTTCTCGCTCAACGCTTGCGGTGCACGCTGGAAGTCAATCGCTCCGGCCACCTTGCAGGCGCTGACGCAGGCGCGGTGCGCCTTGCAGGCACCCAGGTCGATTTGATAATCGAGCCCGATGGCCTCTTCCGGGCAAGCCACCAGGCAGGCATTGCAGCGCGTGCACAAGTCCAGATCGATCGGGTTGTTGCGCAGCCACTTGAGCTCGAAGGCGCCCAGCCAACCGGTAAGCGCCTGAATCTGGCCACCCAGCACCGGGTAGCGATGCTCCTGCATGGCACCCGTGTCGCCCGCACCCTGCGTGAACAGGGTGATGGACAGCTCATCGCCCAGCAGTTCGGCCGCGCACTCGGCCGCACCCAACTCGCCGATGATGAGCAACCGCCCGGCACTCTGGTAAGTCACAGTGGCTACCGGCTCCGGTTCCGGCAGTTGGGCGACCGCCAGCAGGGCCGCAATTTTGGGGCTGGCGGTTGCCGCATCCTTGCTCCAGCCAGCGGTCTCCCGGATATTGACGAAACGCAGGGGCGCGTAGCCGCCAGCACCATGTTCAGCGCCACCGGCCTGCTGCGCCAGCTCGACGAACAGCCGCTTTTCCTGGGTGCAGGCGACCACCAGGTCGTCGCCCATTTGCAGGGCCTGGACAAACGCCGGCGCTTCGCGTCGGCACAAGGAAGAGTGAAGCGTCAGCTTTTCATTCAGTGCCGCGCCCAGGCTCCTGGGGTCCAGCGGCATGCTTTGGTTGCAGTCGCAAATCAGTGTGGTCATGCTTTGTGCCGCTCTGGCGGCAAGTTCGTTGTCGAGTTTTCTGCGCTGGCTTGCGCCGGCGGCGCCGACTGTGCCACGAAATCTGAGGTGGCGCGCTTGGCATCATCTGATGCCCCGGCATTGGTCATGCCTTTGTCGGCACTTTCTGCCTCGTCCTCAAACAACTTGAGAAACTTGGCGCTGACCATTTGCCGCAACATCGACTCCGGCAGGGGATCGGCTTGCGAATAATCGTCTATGTAGACGTCCATGCGGTCCATCTGGTTGTAGTGCGGATCGGCAAACAACTTCTTCATGGCAGCGTTGCGCACCTCCGGGGCGACCTCACGCGCCACAAAGGGGGCAAAATTGGAGTCGGGTGTCAGAACCTGGGCATCTGCCAGCGTCAGCGCTGGTGGCTGTGGCGGGCTGACCTCCTGGGGCAAGCCGGGAACCGCAGTCGATTCAGGCGCCTGCCCGGTCGCCTGCTGAATGAGGGGCTTGCTCTGAGGTTCTTGCAATGCCTGACCGGCGCGGGCGGCCTGCTTGCGTTGCGACCAGCGACCCAGAAAGCCCTCAGCCATGGGCCCCTCCCCTACCCGACGCACCGCCACCTGGCGTCGACCCGGTGCTGATGGAGGCCGGCTTGCCAAAGCGATCGGCCAGGGTTTTAAAGCTCTCAGGCCGCTTGCGCCGCTTCGGCTCGCTGACCTGATGTTGGTCGATAAAAGCCTGCAACCAGGCGACAACCGCGGCCGGGGCCGCAACCTGCTCCACCGTTTCCTGCGCGTCCAGCCAGCGGCCGGCGTCAACGTAGCTCAGACTCACCGCTTCGGGTTTGGCGATGGGTTCCTGCGCCAGGCCGGCCATCTCTTCGATGCGCCACAAGACAAACCAGCAGGGTGCCGGCGTGCTGGCGTTCAGGTAATAGCCTTCGACATCGTCCTTGAACAACTCCACCAGGTAGCCTGGATGCAGCCAGCGTTCCTCGTTATCATTTTTGTAGAGCAGGCGTGCCGCGCTGCCAAAGCCTTCCTCGTGCGGCACCACGTCCGCCAAGACCCAGCGCCAGCTCTGCCAGCGGCTCATGGGGCCTTCAATACGCTCACGGCGCATGACGACGGCAACTTTCAATTCAGGGCGTGGTGTGTTCATGGCAACCCGCAATGTAACCTGACCGGCCCGCGCTGTCGCCGTGGCCGCCAGTACTCAAACCCAGAAATATCGAAACATGAATCGGCGAAGATGTAGGCTCCAAGCTCGCGTTTCGGAGAGCTACTTGCGACAGACCACTTTTGCCCGGCTTAAGCAACCAGGCTGCCTTGTGGGCTTGCATCGCCCGCCATCGGGCCCGAGACTGCGCCGGGGCGTATGGCGACGGCACAGTACTTGAACTCGGGGATTTTGCCGAAAGGGTCAAGCGCTGCATTGGTCAGCAAATTGGCAGCCGCCTCGCAGTAAGCAAACGGGATGAACACCGCGCCACGCGGCGTACCGTCGTCCTGGCGTGCCTGGAGAGTCAGTTGGCCGCGGCGCGATTGCACCGTGATCAAAGCACCTGGTTTCAACCCCAGGGACTGTAGATCATCACCGCACAGTGACGCGGTGGCGATCGGCTCCAGTGCGTCCAGCACCGTGGTGCGGCGCGTCATGCTGCCGGTGTGCCAATGCTCCAGTTGCCGCCCGGTGATGAGGACAAAGGGGTATTGCGCATCGGGCCGCTCGTTGGCGGGAACGATATCGACCGGCACCAAATGCAGGCGGCCATCGTCGGTCGGGAAACGGTCGATGAATACGGTGGGCACGCCGGGATCGTCCGCACTCAGGCAGGGATAGGTCACGCTCGCTTCACGTTGCAGTCGCTCCCAGCTGATGCCGCCAATGGCGCTGTGCATGGCTTGGCGCATTTCTTCGTAAATGGCCGCCACGCCGCAATGGTCACCTTCGTAATGCCAGTCCAGGCCCATGCGCAGTGCGATCTGCTGGATGATCCACAAGTCGGATCTGGCCTGACCCGGCGGGTCAATCGCCTGCCGCCCCAGTTGCAGCATGCGGTCGGTGTTGCTGACGCTGCCGGTCTTTTCCGGCCAGGCACTGGCCGGCAGCACTACGTCGGCCAGCCAGGCGGTTTCGGTCATGAAGATATCCTGCACCACCAAGCACTTCAAGCTGGCGAGGGCGTGGCGTGCCTGGTTCAGATCGGGGTCGCTCATGGCCGGGTTTTCGCCCATGATGTAGAGGCCGCGCACCTTGTGCGGATCAGCCTCGGGCGCCAGCGCCTGGTGCATGATCTCGACCACGGTATAGCCGGGTTGGTGGTCCAGTGGGGTACCCCAGAAATTCTCGAACCAGGCATGCGCCGACGGGTCGTCCACGCGCTGGTAGTTGGGAAACATCATGGGGATCAGCCCGGCGTCGCTGGCACCCTGCACATTGTTCTGGCCGCGCAGCGGGTGCAAGCCCGAGCCGGGTTTGCCAATCTGGCCCGTCACCGCGGCCAACGCAATCAGGCAGCGGACGTTGTCGGTCCCGTGCACGTGCTGGCTGACACCCATGCCCCACAGAATCATGGCGCTTTTGGCCTTGGCAAACTCGCGCGCCACTTCGCGCAGCGTGTGCGCCGCAATGCCGCAGATCGGTGCCATGGCCTCGGGGCTGTAGCCCTTGACGTTATCGCGCAAGGCTTCGAAATTGCGGGTCCGCCGATCGATGAAATCCTGGTCGACCAGGCCCTCTTCAATCACGGTGTGAATCAGCGCATTAAGCATCGCCACATCGGTGTCGGCGTTGAACTGGAGGGTGCGCCACGCGTGCCTGCCGAGGTCCGTCAACCGGGGGTCGGCAAGCACGATCTTGGCGCCTTTTTCGGCTGCGTTCTTGATCCAGGTCGCCGCCACCGGGTGATTCGACGTGGGGTTGGAGCCGATCACAAAAATCAGGCCCGAATGGGCCACGTCGTTGACCTGGTTGCTCACCGCCGCCGAACCCACGCCTTCGAGCAGCGCCGCCACGCTGGAGGCATGGCACAGCCGCGTGCAATGATCCACGTTGTTGGAACCAAAACCGGTGCGCACCAGCTTCTGGAACAGATAGGCTTCCTCATTGCTGCCTTTGGCCGAGCCGAAGCCGGCCAACGACTTGGGTCCATGCGTGTCGCGCAGGTTCTTGAATGTGCCTGCCGCCAGAGCCAGCGCCTCGTCCCAGGTGGCTTCCCGAAACACGGCCGACCAGGCTGCCGTGTCCCGGTTGAGTTGCCGCAGGGCGGCCGCATCCTTGGCCACACCGGCGCGGCGAATCAAGGGTACGGTCAGGCGCTGCGGGCTGTCTGCGTAGTCAAAACCAAAGCGGCCCTTGACGCACAGGCGGCCGTGGTTGGCCGGACCGTCACGCCCTTCGACACTGATGATTCTGTTGTCCCGGACCTGGTAGCTCAGCAGACAGCCGACGCCGCAGAACGGGCACACCGAGTCCACCACCCGGTCCACCCGCTGCGAACCGATCTGGGTCTTGGGCATCAGGGCGCCGGTCGGGCAAGCCTGCACGCACTCGCCGCAGGCCACGCAGGTGCTGTCGGCCAGGGCGTCATCGAGATCGAACACAATTTTGCTGTGCGCACCGCGCCCGGCAACGCCAATCACATCGTTGACTTGCGCATCGCGGCAGGCGCGCAGGCAGCGCGTGCACTGAATGCAGGCGTCGAGGTTGACCGCTATGGCAGGATGGCTGAGATCGGACTTGGGCTGTTCCCGGCGCAAGGCCTTGAGCTCGGGGCGCAGCGTCACATTCCAGCGCCCCGCCCAGTGGCTCAACTCGCCGTATTGACCGACCGCTACGGCTGGACCGCAGTCCAAGCCGCGGTCTCCGTCATTCCATTTGTAACCCAGATCCGGCAGGTCCGACAGCAGCAATTCCAGCACCATCTTCTGACTCTTGAGAGCACGCTCGCTGCCGGTCTGCACTTCCATTCCGGCCGCGACACTGCGGCAGCAACTGGGAGCCAGGCTGCGTTCGCCCTTGATCTCGACCACGCAGGCGCGGCAGTTGCCAGCGCCACGCAAGTCGTCCTTGCAGCAGAGATGCGGCAGTTCCACCCCATGACGTTGCGCCGCCTGGAGGATGGTCTCACCGTCTTGCGCCTGCAGCGTCACATCATTGAGCTTGAAGCTGATCGTGCCCATGTCAAGCGCCAACCTCGTGGGTAAAATACTTCTGCACGCAACGCACTGGATTGGGCGCGGCCTGGCCCAGACCGCAGATCGATGCATCCGCCATCACCGCGCACAAGTCGCTCAGCGTGGCCTGGTCCCACACTGGCGCCTGCATCAGCCTGGCGGCTTTGGCGGTGCCGACCCGGCAAGGCGTGCACTGGCCGCAACTCTCGGCGGCAAAGAAGCGCATGGCGTTCAGTGCCGCGTCACGCGCCCGGTCCTGCTGGCTCAGCACCACAACGGCCGCTGAGCCAATGAAGCAGCCATACGGTTGCAGCGTGTCGAAGTCCAGCGGAAGCTGATTCAGACTGGCCGGCAAGATGCCACCGGAAGCGCCCCCCGGCAGGTAGGCGTACAAGCTGTGCCCATCGGGCATGCCGCCGCAATACTCGTCAATCAACTCCTGCACCGTAATGCCGGCCGGTGCCAGCTTGACGCCTGGCAACCTGACCCGGCCACTGACGCTGAAACTGCGCAGGCCTTTGCGGCCATGGCGGCCGAAGCCGCTGAACCAGTCCGCTCCCTTCTCCACAATGTCCCGCACCCAGTACAGGGTCTCGAAATTGTGTTCCAGCGTGGGGCGGCCAAACAGGCCCCGCTGCGCAATGTAGGGCGGGCGCAAGCGCGGCTCGCCGCGTTTGCCCTCGATGCTTTCGATCATGGCCGACTCTTCGCCGCAAATATAGGCTCCGGCACCGCGGCGCAACTCAATCTGCGGCAAGGGACACGGCGGGTCGGCCTGCAAGGCCTCGATTTCGCGCGTCAGCATCTTGCGTGCATCGTGGTACTCGTCGCGCAGATAGAGGTAGCAGGCCTCGGTGCCGGCAACCTGGGCCGCGATCAGCATGCCTTCCAGAAAGCGATGCGGGTCGCACTCCAGGTAACTGCGGTCTTTGAAAGTGCCCGGCTCGCCTTCGTCGATATTGATGGCCATGAGACGCGGAGCACTCTGCTCGCGCACGATGCGCCACTTGCGCCCGGCCGGAAAACCGGCACCGCCCAAACCGCGCAAGCCCGAGTCTTCCAATGCCCGCAGGACGTCTTCCGCCGCTTCCTCGCCATTCACCACGGCGGCGGCCAAAGCGTAGCCGCCGTGCTGCCGGTAGTTCTGAAACGTCACAAAATCACTGGCCGATGCTGCTGTTTTGACAATCCCCGCGGCGCTATTGATCTCGGCCTGAACCGCCTTCAGCAGCAACGGAACGTCGGCCTGCGCCAGCGCCTTCTGCCCGACCAGCACAGCGGGTGCCTGCTCGCAACGGCCCAGACAGGGTGCCCTCACCACACGCACCGACGCGCCCACCAGAGCGGGCAGGCGAGACAGTACATCGGCAGACCCGGCCATCGTGCAACTCAGACCGTCACAGACCCGAACACTCAAGGCGGGCGCTGCCTGGTCATCACGCAGGACGTCGAAGTGGTGATAGAAAGTGGCCACCTCGTAGACCTCGACCAGGGCCAACTTCATGTCGCTGGCCAAGGCCACCAGATGACGTTCGAACAGACATCGGTAGTGATCGTTGAGCTGATGCAGGTGTTCGAGCAACAGATCTCGACGGTGTCCACCCGGTGGCGGCACCCCGATCAGTGCACGCAATTCCCGCAACGACGCGGCATCGACTTGACGGCCTTTGAGTCGGGCCGTCCGACGCAACGGATCGGGCGTCCCCGGAGCATGAGCAGAATCCGGTTTGGGGGGGATCAAAGTAGCATCTGGCATGGGCGACAAACTAACTGAGTTGGCGCCAAATGGCAAGCCCAAATCGCAGCAATTGGCGCCTTCAGGCCAGCAATGGCAGGTGAACCTTTGCCATCCGGTCCGGGCTACTTTTTGGGCTCGCGGTTTTCGTCCAGGCGTTTGGCTGCGTCGCGGCCATTCTCCGTGTCGTTGGGCTTGCTGGCGGCCGGCCTTGGCGCTTGGCCACGCGGCTCCGCCCTGGGCGCCGGTGGGTTGGCTGCTGGCGCTGGTCGGGGCGCCGCAACAGGGGGTCGGGGCTCAACCGGCCTGGCAGCCGGGGCGGCTACCGGCGCAGCCTGTTGCGGCGCTTGGACCCTTGGCTCGGGCACGCGCGGCACTGGCGGCGGGATCGGTTGTGCGCGCTGTTGATCGTTCCCACGCGGTTGCCCTGAGCCACGCGGCTGGGGCTGGGGTTCCGCCTGAATCGGGGCTGGCGGTGGCGCTGGTTTGGCTGCCGCAACTGGTGGACGCGGCGCCAGCTGCGTTGCGCCAGGCGCCGCTGCGGGCGCAGCGACTTGCGTCGGCAAGGCTGGCTTGGGCGGTGTCAACCGTTGTGGCGGGACCGGCGTCGCCGGAGCCGATGGAACAACTTGCGGCGCGATGGGCCTTGGCTCAACCACGCGTTGGGCTGGCGAAGGCGCGACAGCTTGCGCACGCGGTGGGCCACCTGCACGCTGATCCGCGTTGCCACGCCGTTCCTGCGGCGGCGTTACCAGCGGGCCCGGTTTGACCGGCTGCGCAACCCCCTGGGGCACAGGCGCCACTGGTCGCGAAGCTGGCAGCAGCGCTGGCGCCGCTGATGGCGCTGCTGGCGCCGGGGCAAGCACTTTGATCACCGGTGCCAGCGCGGCGGCGGCTCCCGGTTTGAGTTCCTTGCGGGCGGTGTCATCGAGCGGCTTGCCGGGGTTCAACGTCAGTTGCTGCTGTTGCGCCGCGAACCCCAGATGGGGCGCTGGCGGTGCCGTAACAGCCACCACCGGCCGTTCAAAAACACGCCCCGGCGGCCGCTCCCGCGGGCCGCCGGCACCATGCACGCTTTGCTCGGTTGGCACCACACGCGGCGCACTCACCAGCGGCGCGTCGGCGAGTTGCTCGCGGGACACCCGAACCCTGGCACCGGCCACCGACTGTGATTGCACAAAAGTATTCCTCGGCACGGCAATCACGGCTCCGGGGACTTGCCGGTTGGCGTACACCACGTTGGTCACATTGGTCGTGTTGTAGGTGTTATAGGTGTTGTTGATGACGGTGGTGTTGATCACCGTGTTGCTGCGGTTGACGTTTTCGAAATAAGTGCGACTGGCCGGGTAAGACGGTCGATAGACCTCGCGCGGCGCCAACGGAAACCAGGCGACGCCGCCGACATTACCGCTGGAGAGTGTCAAGCGGAAATTGTCTCCACCGACAAACACCACCAGTGCCGGAGCGTAGTAGGCGCTGCTGCGCACCGGTCCGGGTACCCAACACCAGGTGCTGCCCAGATTGGCCCAGCGGCCGTAATGGGAGACGGCGAAGCCCCAGGGCGCGTTGTCGACCCAGGTCCAGCCCCAGGGGTCTATCCAGGCCCAATGCCCATCGCGGTAGGGCACCCAGTCGGCGGCCACGCGGCTGGGAATCCAGACGTTGCCGTAGTTGGCATCGACCCGCCAACTGCCGTTTGCGTCGAGGTCCTGGTAACCGACCACGTCGCGCGACACATAGCGCGCCGAAACCGAGTTGTCGAATACACGATCGCGCTCACCGGCCCAGCGATCGAATTCATCCGGTCGCGGTGCGGCAAAAAACTCGTTGTCGCGCAAATCGCTGCCACGGAATCGATACCACTGCTGCGCATCGACGATATAGCCGGCACCTTGACCCGACACCTCGGCCTGGCCCTGGCGCACGATGACGTCCGTCACATTGCCATCGGGATCGACCGCGATGCGGTAATCACCGCTCTGGCGCAGCGTAAAAGCCAGATTCGGCGTGTCGACTTCAAGCACCTGGTTGGCTGCCAGGCGCCGCACCCGAACGTTCAGGATGCCCTGCGTCAACTGCAATTGTGTGATACGGTCGTCTAGATTGAGAACCGAGACACTGGTGTTGGCGTTCAGGCGCAACATGCTGCCGCCATCCTGAATTTCGGCCCGCGCGCCGGCGTCCACCCAAAGGCGGTCGCCGTTGCTCAGGGGTCGATTGACCGCCGCCTGAACCCAATCGTTCTCGCCGGCGGGAGAAAAACTGACGGCGCCAGCGGTGTAGCCCAGGCGCGCGATGCGCGCCGGTGGATCAGCGCTGGCGGCGCCGCTGAATGCCAGCACTGCAACGCCGACGACGAAAGCCAAAGCCCGTGGCACGAGAAACTGCATCTGCATGACGATTCCTTACGAAAGAGTACGCGGTCTGAAACGGCGACCTTGCAGCTATAACGCAGCACTCTCCCGTTTCGACACCATCGATTACTTTTTGTTGCAATGATGCCCAGCAGCATGCCTCGGATCGGGCCCCTCGTATGTTCGCCAGCGCACAGCCCGGCGCGAGGTCTCAGGTACCTTTGGATATCTTGATGGACGGAAACTTGGCCGAGAAATCCTTGTTCTTGGCAGCGATCGACACCGCCACCTGGCGCGCCACCGCCTTGTAGATGCCGGCCACCTCGCTGTCCGGGTCGGATACCACGGTCGGCTTGCCACTGTCGGCCTGCAGACGAATCTGCATGTCCAGCGGCAAGGCTCCCAGGTAATCCATGCCGTATTCAGTGGCCATTTTCTTGCCGCCGTCGGCGCCGAAAATGTGCTCCACGTGGCCGCACTTGCTGCACACGTGGACCGCCATGTTTTCCACGATCCCCAGAATCGGCACACCGACTTTCTCGAACATCTTGATGCCTTTTTTGGCATCCAGCAGCGCGATGTCCTGCGGTGTCGTCACCACCACAGCGCCGGTCATGGGGACCCGCTGCGACAGCGTCAACTGGATGTCCCCGGTACCTGGCGGCATGTCCACAATCAGATAGTCCAGATCGCGCCAATTGGTCTGGCGCAGCAACTGCTCCAGCGCTTGCGTGGCCATCGGACCGCGCCAGATCATGGCCTCGTCCTGCGCCACCAGAAAGCCGATCGACATCACCTGCACGCCGTAATTTTCCAGCGGCTCCATGGTCTGCCCGTCAATGCTCTCGGGGCGTGCATTGATGCCCATCATGGTGGGCACACTGGGGCCATAAATGTCGGCGTCCAGCAAGCCGACACTGGCACCCTCGGCCGCCAGCGCCAGCGCCAGATTGACGGCGGTGGTGCTCTTGCCGACGCCGCCCTTGCCGGAAGCCACCGCCACGATGTTTTTCACCTTGGGCAGCAGTTGCACACCCCGCTGCACGGCATGCGCGGTGATCTTCGTGCTGACGTTGACCGACACGTTGGCGACACCGGCCACGCCCTTGGCAGCCGCTATCAGCGCCGCTCGAAACCCCGGTATCTGGCTTTTGGCCGGATAGCCGAGCTCGACGTCGAAGGCCACGTCGCCCTGGTGAAGCGTCAAATTCCTTATGGCTTTGGAGGACACGAAGTCGCGTCCGGTATTGGGATCGATGACAGACGCCAGTGCGTCCATCAAGTTCTGTTCTGTCACGGTCACTGTCATGGCTTACTCCTGAAGGCTTGTAGTCTAGCGAAGAATCGGTTGCCCCTGAATCGCGGGGGATAATGATTTCATGCCAAATTACGCCCCCACAACCAGCGCCACCGGACTGCTGCTCAGCGGCGGCGGTGCCCGCGCCGCGTACCAGGTCGGGGTTCTGGAGGCAATCGCCGATATCCGAAAAGCGTCCAGTGCAGTGGATCAGCCCAACCCGTTCCCGATCATCGCTGGCACCTCGGCCGGCGCCATCAATGCCGCGGCCCTGGCCTGTGGCGCCGACGATTTCGATGGCGCCGTCCGGCGCATCGTCGAGGTCTGGAAAGACATCCGTGCCGAGCAGGTCTACCGGGCCGATTCCTTGAGCATGCTGCGCTCCGGTGCCACCTTGATGACCTTGCTGTCGCTGGGCTGGCTGATTGCCAAGTGGCGCCACCTGAAGCCTCGCTCCCTGCTCAATAACGCCCCGGCAATGGACTTGCTCAAGCACATAGCGCCACTGGAACGCCTGCCGGACCTGATCCGCCAGGGCCATCTCCAGGCCTTGGCGGTCACGGCGTCAAGCTACAGCTCGGGCGAGCACATCACTTTTTTCGAGGGCGACCAGCGCCTGCTGCCCTGGGTCCGCTCGCGCCGCCGTTCGGTGCGGGATCACATAAGTTACGCGCACCTGCTGGCCTCGGCCGCCATTCCCTTTGTCTTTCCGGCCATGCCGCTGCAACTTGACGGGCAAACCGAGTATTTTGGTGACGGCTCGATGCGTCAGTCGGCACCGGTGGCAGCGCCCATTCACTTGGGCGCGAGCCGGATCCTGGTGGTCGGCGCCGGGCGCATGACCGAACCGCGCGACGAACTGGCACGGCACACCGCCAGCTACCCTTCACTGGCGCAGATTGCCGGCCACGCGCTGTCGAGCATCTTTCTGGACGCGCTGGCAGTGGATGTGGAGCGGGTGCGTCGCATCAACCTGACCATGTCGCTGGTGCCGCCCGAGGCGCGCAGTGCCAGCGCGCTGCGCCAGGTCGACCTGTTGCTGATTTCGCCCTCGCAACGGCTCGACACCATTGCCGCGCGCCATGTGGGCGATTTGCCACCCGCGGTGCGTACCATGCTGGGCGGCGTCGGCGTCTCCGTCAAAGCGGCCGACGTCAAGGGCGCCGCACTGGCCAGCTATCTGCTGTTCGAATCCAGCTACACGCGCGAACTGATGGCACTGGGCTATGCCGACGCGCAGCGCCAGCGGGACGAAATCTGCAAGTTCTTCGACTGGACCGAGGTCACGCCTGGCGCCGGCAGCGTTAGCGCGGCGGCGACCGAGCGCAGGCTCGATCCGCTGCGCCCGCGCTGACTCAAGAGCCGGGCGTCGATAGTCCCGCGCTGGCGAGCGGCGGCTTGAAACGGGCCGCCAACGCAGCGCTGTGATAGGCCAACAACTGGTTGTCCAGGCCCACCGCGACGAACACGCCACCGAGGTCAATGTAATGGCGCGCCAGCGTCTCATCAACCATCAAAATACCAGGTGCCTTGCCGGCACGCGCAATGCGCCCGAAGGCATCCTCAATGGCGGCGCGCACTTGCGGGTGGTCAGGGTCACCAACGTGACCGAGCGAGGCTGATAAATCGGCCGGACCGATAAAGACACCGTCGACACCGTCGACGCTGGCAATGGCGTCCAGGTTGTCCAGTGCCGCCTGGGTTTCGGCCTGCACCAGAACACACATCTGATCGTTGGCTTCCAGGCCATAGCGCGCAATACGACCCCAGCGCGAAGCTCTGGCGCCACCCATGCCGCGGATGCCCTGCGGCGGGTAGCGCGTGGCTTGCACGACGGCGCGCGCCTGCTCGGCCGTGTCCACCATCGGCACCAGAATGGTTTGCACACCCAAATCGAGGTATTGCTTGATCAGCGCCGCGCCAACGTAACCGTGCCCCACCGGCACGCGGGCAATCGCGTGCGTGGCCGGGTAGCCGGCGATGACTTGGAGTTGCGCCAGAATCGAGTTCAAGTCGTTGGGCGCATGCTCGCCATCGATCAGCAACCAATCGAAACCGGCGCCAGCGCAAATCTCGGTCGTGTAGGGGCTGGCCAGTCCCAGCCACAGACCGATTTGCAGTTGTCTTCGCGTCAGCGCCTGCTTGAAGGGGTTGACCGGGTTCTTCATGCCAATTCTCCGGTCACTGCATAGCGTTGCCGGGCCAGCGCCGCGCCGGCCGCCAGCGCCTCCAGTTTCTTCACGGCGACGGCCCGGCTCATGGGCGCCAGACCGCAGTTGGTACAGGGGAACAAACGATTCTTCGGTACAAACTGGAGCGCCTTGCCAATCGTATCGGCCACCTGTTCCGGCGTCTCGACCTCGTCGCTGGCGACATCGATCACCCCCACCATCACATCCTTGCCGGCCAGCAACGCCATCAAGTCCGGCGGCACATGCGAGTGATAGCACTCCAGGCTGACCTGCTGAATACTGCTCTTGGCGAGCGCCGGAAAGATGGCCTCGTACTGCCGCCATTCCTGGCCCAAGGTTTCTTTCCAGTCGACGTTGGCCTTGATGCCATAGCCGTAGCAAATATGCACGGCGGTGGTGCAGGTCAAGCCCCGGGCGGCGCGCTCCAGCGCGGCGACACCCCAATCGGCGGCGTCCTGCATGTAGACGTTGAATGCCGGCTCGTCGAACTGGATGATGTCGACGCCGTCGGCCTGCAAAGCCAGCGCCTCCTGATTCAGCAGTTCGGCAAAGGCAAAAGCCATTTTGACCTTGTCGCCATAGAAGCGATCGGCCACCGTGTCGACGATGGTGAGCGGGCCGGGCAAGGTGAACTTGAGCTTCTTTTTGGTGTGTGCGCGCGCCAGTTGCGCCTCAACAGCATGCACCCGCCCTTTGAGCTTCAGCGGGGCAATGACCTGCGGCACCTGGGCATCGTAGCGGCCATTGCGAATGCCCATGGTGACCTTGTGCTCGAAATCAATGCCCTCGACCTGCTCCAGAAAACCATGGACGAAATGCTGGCGCGACTGCTCGCCGTCGCCGACGATGTCCAGACCGGCGTCTTCCTGCGCCTTGATCCACAACAGCGTGGCATCGGCTTTGGCTTGCTGCAATTCGGCGCCTTGCGCCTTCCATTGCGGCCACAGTTTTTGCGTCTCGGAAAGCCAGGCCGGTTTGGGCAAACTGCCCGCGATGGATGTTTGAAACACGTTGAACTCCACAGTGCTTGAATTAATCGGGTGCTGCCTGGCGGGTCGTCCAATCAGCGAGAAGATCGAAAAGGATAGCGCTCACGCAGGCAGCGGGAATTGAGCAGCAGTCCAGCCAGCAGTGTCAACAAAGCGACCGTACCCAGAATGACGGCGGCCGCAGTCCATGGCCGACCGGTTTGCTGGCGAAACTGTACCAGCTCAAGCGCGGCGCTCAACCAGATCGCGCTGGCCCAGTAGGCAGCGAGCTGCAGCAGGACAAGGCTCCAGCCGTTTTTGTAAAAAAACAGCAGCGGCGCCGCCAGACACAGCAAGACCAGCAAATAGTTGCCGGAGCGAAAAAAGTGGGCCCCAACCAGCCAGCTGGCAATGACAAAAAAACCGATGCGGATGAACATTTGACTGCACTCAATGGTTCTTGCATTGTGGCATGACTGCGCTCCTCGCCAGCGTCGGCGATGGCGTCCGACTGGCACTATCCCAGACCGCGTCAGGCCCGCGAAGTCGGCAAGGGGTAGCCCCGGGCAAAAAAAAGCCTGCTATCAATTAAGCAGCAGGCTTTTCAATACCAGTAAGGAAAATTTGGTAGGATGTGGGAGATTCGAACTCCCGACCAACGGATTAAAAGTCCGCTGCTCTACCAGCTGAGCTAACATCCCATCGGGTCTTCACTTGGTAATTTTCATTACTCAGTAAAGCCTTTGATTGTAGCGTTATTTTTGGCTTTCCTGAGTTCAGGCGGCAATTCGGTCAAGAACCCAGCCGGCCGCGCATTGACCGAAGGTGGCCGTCACGCTGACCACTGAACCGTAACCATGGCAATTGAGAGTTCCGTCGCCCGCCACGGCGCACGACGGGTCGGGCGCTTTGACCGCTTCCCGGCTGAAAACACAAGCGACTCCGATTTTTCCGCCGGCCCGCGGTGCGGCATGTTCCTTGCGCAAGCGATAGCGCAGTTGCGCCAACAAGGGGTCGTGCGTTGTATTGGCAAGGTCATCAATATCGACCCGATGGGCTTGGCGCTTGCCGCCGGCGGCACCGACGGCGATGAAGAGGGTCTTGCTTTCCCGCGCCCAGGCCGCCACGGCGGTCTTGGCGCGGACCTGATCGCAAGCGTCGATGACGGCAGTCACCCCGGCCGGCAACAATCCGGGCCAGTTGGCCGGCTCGACAAATTCTTCAATACAGGTGACGTCACAGGCCGGGCTGAATGAAAGGATACGGTCGCGCATCGCCAGTACCTTGGCCTGCCCCAGGGTTGCCTCCAGCGCGTGAATTTGGCGGTTGATATTCGATTCCGCCACATGGTCCAGATCGATCAGCGTCAGGCGAGCAACGCCGCTGCGTGCCAGCGCCTCCACCGCCCAGGAACCGACGCCGCCAATACCAACCACCGCCACATGGGCCGCCGCGATGCGCTGCGCCCCCGGCACGCCGTACAAGCGCGCCACGCCGGCAAATCGTCGATCCATTTTGACCCTCTCGGTCGGACGCTATTTGAGGCGCGGCAGCCGCTCTTTGGCGGCCCCTGCCGCCTCCGATTGCGGATAGGCCCTGATCAGATCATCGAGTGTCTTGCGCGCACCCTTTGTGTCCTTGAGTTCGATCTGGCAGTTGGCGATCGACAACACTGCCTCGGGCGACCGCATATGCTCAGGCTCGCGCGCGATCAGAGAGCGAAAGTTGATCATGGCCTCTTTGTAATCGCGCGTGGCATATTGCGCGTTGCCAAGCCAAAACAGCGCAGACGGTGCATAGCCGCTCTGGCCGTAGCGTTTCAGAAAATCCAGGAAGGAGGACTGCGCGTTAGCGAAATCGCCTTTTTTAAAGACCGCCAAGGCGGCTTCGAACTCCCGTTTTTCAGCCGGTTCGGCCAGAAATTCGCGACCATCGAGCGTCACTTTCACCGGTTCAAACTGGCGCAGCCGCTCGTCCACGCCTTGGGCAATGTCTTTCTGCCGGCGCTGCATGTCGGAGACGTCGCGCGCCAACTGTTCGTTCTGGCCTCTGAGCTTGGCCATCTCCGAGCGCAAGGTTTCAATCTGGTTTTGCAGCTCAAGCAGGCTCCGGCGCAAAGCGGCATTTTCGTCACTGGCGCGGCCGGCGCTCTGCTCCGATTGCAGGCGAACAGCATCGACGCGCTGGCGCAAGTCAAGTATTGCCTTGCGCGCTTCCTCATCGTCGAACAGGCCGGCACTGGCCGACACAGTTCCCAGGCAAAGGAGTATGAAAACAGCAGTCCAGCGAAACATATTCAGTGCACCAATTTTCGGCGGGCTTAGCGGTAACTGATCTCGGTCCGACGGTTCTTGGCCATGGCCGCTTCGTCGTTCCCCAGCACCGCCGGTTTTTCCTTGCCAAAGCTGACTGCCTCCAACTGGCCGTCAGCGACACCGAGCAGACCCAGTGCACTGCGCACCGCCTCGGAGCGCTTCTGGCCCAGAGCCAGGTTATATTCACGGCCACCGCGCTCGTCGGTGTGCCCCTCAAGCACCACCTTGCGGCTCTTGTCGGCCTTGATAAACCGCGCGTGAGCCTCGATGACGGACTGAAACTCGGGTTTGATGACGAAACTGTCAAGGTCGAAATAGACAATCTGCGGTCCTGCCGGAGCAACTGCTTTTTGACCCGATTTTCCGATGTCCACAGGCGTGACGCCACTGTTGCCAACGGCACTGCCGCTACCTTCGGCAGCCGTCGGCGACACCACCGTCCCGGACTTGTCCTCGACCGGCACCTCGTCGAGTTTCACCGACGAGCCACAACCTGCCAGCATGGCAACAACGCAAAAAACCAACACCGCATGCTTCATGAAATCACCTTTTTTAAATTAATTACTTCTGAAACGGACCCCAGTCCGGCTCCCGAATGATGCCGCCTTGACCCGTCAAGCGCGCTTTGATTTTGCCATCCAATGTGGTCGTCATGAGAACCTCCCGGCCCTGCTGCTGGGTGGCGTAAACGAGCAAGCGGCTGTTGGGCGCGAAACTGGGACTCTCATCTGCCGCAGTATCCGTGATTGCGTTCACCGCGCCACTCGCAAGCTCCATCAGATGCAGCTTGAAAACACCACTCACCCGCGAAATATAGGCGAGCCAGCGGCCGTCCGGGCTGATGGCCGGAGAAATGTTGTAACTGCCGGTAAAGGTCACGCGCTCGGCGGCTCCGCCGAGGGCCGGCATTTTGTAGATTTGAGGTGCGCCACCGCGGTCGCTGACGAAATAAATATATTTGCCATCCGGGCTGTAAACCGGTTCGGTGTCGATGCTGCCGGACTGCGCCAGCCGCCGCGGCTCGCCGCCGCCGGCATCAATGGCATAGAGTTGAGAACCACCGTCACGGCTCAGCGTCACCGCCAGCGTGCGCCCGTCCGGTGACCAGGCCGGCGCACTGTTGGAGCCTCTGAAATTGGCAATCAGGCGGCGTTTGCCAGTGACTACGTCATGGGTGTACACGACCGGCTTGCGCGACTCAAATGAGACGTAGGCGAGTTGACTGCCGCTGGGCGACCAGGCGGGCGAAATAATGGGCTCCGGGCTGGCCAGCGCCGACTGGGCATTTTCGCCGTCGGCATCCGCAACCCACAACTGGTAACGCTGGGCGGCCTTGGTGACATAGGCAATGCGGGTCGAAAAAGCACCTTTTTCGCCGGTCAGTTTTTCGTAAATGAAATCGGCAATACGATGTGCCGCCAGACGCAGGTCGGCTTGCGTCACGGCATAACTCTGGCCCCCCAGGTCCTGCCCCCGTACCACATCCCACAACCTGAATCGCACGTCATAACGACCATCCACCAGCCGCGTGACGCTGCCCGACACCAGCGAGTCGGCGCCTTTTTGCCGCCAGGCCTGGACATCCGGCCGGGCCAGCTCGTCAAGCGCCGCAGCGGCCGCATCGATGGCGCGAAATTGCCCGCTGCGTTCCAGGTCAGCCTGCACGATGGAGGCGATCTTTTGCGGTGCGCGGTCCTCGCCGCGAAAAGCGGCAATGGCAATCGGCAACTGGTTCAAGCCAATCCCTGAAACATCAACCCGGAATTGGGCCTGCGCCGCGACGCCGGTCAGCAGCAACAGACCGACCCAGCCAACACGAAGCGTGTCAGACAGACGGTGGAATAGGTGAAATGTCATTTTTATGATTCAAGCAATACAAAGCAAAATACTTTCCAAATGCCGCCTGGGCCTGCATGGCGCACACGGCAAAACCCATTGCACCATCGAGAAAACCGAGACGAAAAAAATAGCTGCGCAGGAATGCTACCACCCCGGCCATGCCGGCCCGCGCCATCGAGGTATTCTGGCCCAAAGCAAAACGCTGTTGGGCCCAGGCCTGACTGTACTGCTCCAGTTTGCGCCAATAGTGGGCCGGCGTCGGGTAACTGTAGTGCAGCAGTGGCGCCGTCAAGCGACCCGGAACACCTTGCTTGAGCAGCACCCGTTCATGCACCAGATCATCGCTGAAGCGGGCCGAATCCCTCCTGAACAAGCGCAACACATAGTCCGGCGTCCAACCGCAATGACGAATCCAGCGACCGCAAAATTGCGTCAAGCGCGCAATCTCGTAAGCGGCATTGGCGCCCTGGTCCGCCAGCAGCACTGCCCGAATCTGCTGACCCAGAGCGGGCGGCACCCGTTCATCGGCGTCCAGCGACAAGACCCAAGGGTAACGCGCCAATTCAAGTGCCCGATTTTTTTGTGGTCCAAAGCCGGGCCAGTCGGTGCTGACATGCACCACGGCGCCCAGCCCGCGCGCCAGTTCCACGGTTCGATCGGTACTGCCGGAATCCAGCACCAGAACCTCGTCGGCAAAAGACACCGATTGCAGGCAGGCCTCGATATTGGCAGCCTCGTTGAAGGTAATGATGATGACGCTGAGTTGCGGCAAGTTACTACATTTTCAAAGTTTCACGACAGGCGCAGAGCATATCCGACTCGCGTGCACGAGCAGCGTTGATAATAAGAACTTGCCTTTCAGCAAGACTACAAAACCTCCAATCTCGATGCTCCGGTCGTTTCCCAATGTTCGCTTTTCGATCGTCTGTTTCGCCGCGCTTGCCGTGGCGTTGCCGATGGCCATCATCAGCATTGCCAAACTCCTGCTGCTGTTGTGCGCACTGGTCGTTCTGGTGAACGGCTGGCTGCGCCAGGAGCAGCGTGCGCCACTGCTGCCGGGCGGCACGTCGCTGCTGATTTTGCTGGCCCTGGCGCTGCTGGCGGTCAGCGGCTTGTGGAGCACCGGATCGACCGATGAAGCCCTGCTGGCCATCGTCAAACACGGCAAACTGGTGCTGCTCCCGATTGTCCTGTATCTGATACGCTCGCGCCGTGAAGCGCTTGTCGCCGTCGCCTTCTTTGTCGGCGGTCAAGTTTTTTCGCTCTCCAGCACCTGGCTCATGTTCATGGATGTTGCGGTACCGTGGGCGACCTCGAAAGAAATGGGGGTTTGCGAGACCTGCTCCTACGCCGTGTTCTCCAGCTATCTCGATCAGTCCATCATGACTGCCGTGCTGGCGGCCGTCTGCTGGCATCTGCGCTCCTACGCGGCCACACGCTGGCGGACCGTTCTGGCCTTGAGCACTGCCGGGCTGGCCATGGTCTGTGTGTTTTTCATTTTTCAGGGACGCACCGGCTACCTGGTGGCGGTGACGCTGATCACCTTGGCCATCGTGTGGGAATTGCCGAGCCGATTCCGCCTCTGGCTGCTGCTCATTCCGCTGCTATTGACGGCGGCAATTGCCGCCAGTTCAGACAAGGTCAGCCAGCGCTTGACGGAAGTTGGCAGCAGCCTTGCGTCTTTCAAGAAGTCCGGTGACATTTCGTCTTCCTCCGGCATCCGGATTGATCTCTGGCACCGTTCGCTCCAGTCCCTCGCGCAAAGCCCGTGGCACGGCACCGGGGTGGGGAGTTGGGACCGGGAATTCAAGCGCCAGGAAGCAATTCATGCGCCCGACACGGCCCCCAGCAACCCCAGCCTGCAACACCACAACCCACACCAGGAGTACTTGCTGTGGGGTGTCGAATTGGGGCTGCCTGGCCTGCTGCTGCTGTGTGCCATACTGCTGGCGCTGTACCGCGACAGTCGGCGGCTGGAAACGCCGGCCAGGAGAGCCATGCAGTCGGTGTTGTTGGCCCTGGCCATCGCCTGCCTTTTCAATTGCACCCTGTACGACAGCTTGATCGGCGATTATTTCTGTATCGCACTGGCGCTTATGCTGGCACTTGGAATTCACGCGAAAGCACGCGCGGCGCCCTCTTTCCCCGCTGTCCCGCGCGCTTGAAGGATCTGCAACATGTCTGACACCGCACCGAAAACACCGCCCCAACTGGCCAGACGACTGGCCCGTCTGTGGCCTTATTTCGGTAAACCTTTGGCCGCCTGGATCATGGTATTTAGCGCCACCGTGGTGCTGTCCCTGACCGAGCCGCTGATTCCGGCCCTGCTGAAACCGTTGCTGGACAAAGGTTTTCAGCAGGGCACGCTGGCCATTTGGGTGATCCCGGTGGCCTTGATCCTGCTGTTCGGGATACGCGGACTGGCCGGTTTTTTAGCCCAGTTGGCCCTGGCCAAGGTGACCAACCGCGGCCTGCTGATTCTGCGCAAGGCGATGTTCGACAAATTGCTTGACGCCAGACTGTCCCTGTTCAGTCAGCAGTCCTCCAGCACCTTGGCCAACACGCTGGTCTATGAGGTTCAAACCGGCTCCGTGCTGCTGGTCAATGCCGTGACCACCCTGACGCGCGACAGTCTGACCCTGCTGGCGCTGGTGGGCTATCTGCTGTACCTGAACTGGAAGCTGACGCTGATCGTGACGGGCCTGTTCCCGGCGGTCGCCTTCGTCATGCGCACCCTCTCCAAACGTTTGTACCGGTTGACCAAGGACAGCCAGGATGCCACCGACGCCCTCGCCTACGTGGTCGAGGAAAACGTGCTGGCGCACCGCGATGTGCGCCTGCAGGCGGCGCAAAAATCGCAGGCTGAGCGCTTCGACCAATTGGGCCAATCGCTGCGCCGCCTGTCCATGAAATCGACGGCGGCATCGGCCGCCATGACACCGCTGACGCAAATCCTGGCGGCTTTTGCCCTGTCTGCCGTGATTTCGGTGGCGTTGGCGCAAAGTGCCGGACAAGCCACTTCGGTTGGCAGTTTTGCCGCCTTTGTGACGGCCATGCTGATGCTGGTGGCCCCGATCAAGCATTTGTCCGAACTGGCCAACCCTATTACGCGCGGACTGGCGGCGATGGAAAGAGGCCTGGACCTGATCGCCCTGACGGCCAGCGAGTCCGGCGGCACCTTTTCCAAACCCAGAGCGCAGGGCCGCCTGCGCTTCCGGCAAGCCAGCGTCAGCTACCCCGACAGCACGACACCGGCCCTGCACCAGTTCAGCCTGGAGGTGCAACCGGGCGAGACCATCGCCCTGGTGGGCGCCTCGGGCTCCGGCAAGACCACTTTGGTCAATCTGCTGCCACGCTTTATCGAACTCAGCAGCGGCAGCATCGAACTCGACGACCATGCCCTGGAGCAATGGGATCTGCAAGCGCTGCGCTCGCAGTTTGCGCTGGTCAGCCAGCACGTGCTGATGCTCAATGACAGCATCGCAGCCAACGTCTCCCTGGGGCAAACCATGGACCGGGAACGTGTCGCGCAGTGCCTGCAGGCGGCCAGTCTGGCCACTCTGCTAACCGACCTGCCGCAGGGCATGGACACCCTGGTCGGCCACAATGCGATGCAGCTCTCGGGCGGACAACGCCAGCGCTTGGCGATCGCCCGAGCGCTCTACAAGAATGCCCCGGTCCTGATTCTGGACGAAGCAACTTCGGCACTCGACTCGGAGTCTGAGCGCGCCGTCCAGCTGGCGCTGGAACATCTGATGAAAAACCGAACCACGCTGGTGATCGCCCACCGACTGTCAACGGTGCAGCATGCCAACCGGATCGTGGTGCTGGAGGCCGGTCAGATCGTTGAAACAGGAAGTCACGGCGAATTAATGCAACGCGACGGCCATTACGCACGGCTTTACCGCCTCGGTCTGCACGACAGCCCCGACACGACCGAAACACTCTAGAAATTTGTCCGTCGCCGGAAATTGCTTTCCGGCTGTCATTCCTGCCGCGCCAGAACAGAAAAGTAAATCGCGTCCTGCTGCCGGGCGATGATGGACCATTGGTACTGACTGGCAAAGGTCAACGCTGCCGCGGTCAGCGCGTGGCGCAGCAAGGGTTCCTCCAGCACCCGGCGCAAGGCACTCGCCAGCGCCCTTACATCCAGCGGATCGTCCAGAATGAGGGCATTGCTTTCATTTGTGAGCAGCACCGAAATCCCGCAATGGCGCGGACCGCTGACCAACACCGGCAAGCCGTGCGCCATGGCTTCCAGCACCACCATGGCAAAGGTGTCTTCCAGGGTCGGATGGGCCAGGCAAGCGGCCGCCGCATAGGCGTCACCGACGTCGCGCTGCGGACCCAGAAAAAAGACCCGTTCGGCAACACCCGCCGCCTTCGCCTGAAGGGCAAATTCGGCGATCTGCGACCCGTTTCCCACCACGGCCAGCCAGGCGTTGTCAGGCAATTGCGCAAGCGCCTTGATCAGGGTCTGCAAGCCTTTCTTGCGGTAATCATTGCCGACCAACAGAATGCCCGCACCGCCTTCCGGCAAGCCCAGGCGTCGGCGCGCCGCCAGTTGCTGCGCCGGCGTTGCCGGACCGCCCGCCAGCGTGACGCCGGGAGTCACCACCTGCAGCGCAGCCGCGGTGGCGGGATAAGCCTTTGCCATTGGCTCCCGCAAACTGCCGGAAGCGATGACAATGCAGCGACCGTCGCGAACTCTAAAACGAAGCTGCTCCAGCCAAAGATAGGCCAGCAGACGCGGACTGGTCAGTACCTTCAAGCCACGCAGCAGTCGCCGCCAGCCGGTCCGGTCGTGAAAGAGTTTGGCTTTCACCGGCAGTACGTGGACCGTCTGAACCTGTCCGTGCCAAACGTTTTCGTGCGAGTGCACCACATCGAAACCGCGACGCGTGGCCCACCAGGTGGCGCCGGCGTACCACAGTTGATTGAGCCAGCGCGATCGGGCCAGCGGCGCTGACACGGTGTGGTAAGTGACACCTGGCCAGCGATGGTCGATCTGTTGCGCAAAGACATGGATTTCATGGCGCTGCGCCAATTGCTCCACCAGGGCCATCGAGTAACACTCGGCCCCGCCTCCGATGCTGGCAAAAACCCGGTTCAGCACGGCAATGCGCAAACGTTTCCCACTGCTGCTCATGACCCGCGCCGCCGATCCTCGTAGCCGGTGGCCAGCTTGAGCCAGAACTGCGCCAGCATGGTAGCGCGCAGCACCGGCACGCGCGGCAGTTGCATCCAGTCCTCGCCCGGCTGGCAACGGCCGCGCTGGGTTGTGGTGGCCGAGTCAAACCCGGCCGCGCGCACCATGGCCGCATGCTCAGTCGTGGCTTCGCCGTAAGGGTAGCAAAAATGACGAACCGGAAAACCGGTCAAATCTTCTAGCTCCGTCTTGCTGCGGGCGATCTCATCCCTGCAAGTCGCTGCGCTGGCCTGCGTCAGGCGCACGTGCTGGCGGGTGTGTGCCCCGACCTCCTGGCCGCCCGCCAGCCACTGCCGCAGCTGTGCCGCAGTCATGAGCGGTGTTTGCGCCACGCCCAGCGCCAGGTCCCACGCATTGGTCTTGCCCAATTGCTGGCTGACGGCATAACAGGTCGATGAAAAACCGTGGCGCAGCAATACCGGCAAGGCGTTGTGCAAATTGTTCAGATAGCCATCGTCAAAACTGATGCCGACAACCTTGCCGGTGCGCTCGCCGCTCAAATAAGGCATCAGCGCCGACAGCGACAGCCCGCGATAGCCCAGCTGGCTCAAGAAAGCCATCTGCCGGGAAAAGGCGCCGGGCGAAACATACAGGCTGCGAAAGCTGGCGCCCTTGGCTGGGCTGGTCTCTATCTGGTGGTAGGTCAGAATCGGGATCGGCGACAAATTGGCGGTGCGAAGACTTGGCATAGAACAACAAGACCGAAGAATCTACAGCAGGACGATGTCGTATTGTTCCTGCCCCATGCTGCTCTCGCTCTGCAACGAGACCGGCTTGCCAATGAACTCGCTCAAGCCCGCCAGGTGCTGACTCTCTTCGTCCAGGAACAGCTCTATCACCTTGGGCGAAGCCACCACCCGAAATTCCCGCGGGTTGAATTGCCGGGCCTCGCGCAGGATCTCGCGAAAGATGTCGTAAGTGACACTGCGCGCCGTCTTGACGATGCCTTTGCCGGAGCACGTCGGGCACGGCTCGCACAGCATTTGCGCCAGCGATTCACGCGTGCGTTTGCGCGTCATCTCGACCAGACCCAACTGCGAAAATCCGCCAGCCATGGTCTTGACACGGTCGCGCATCAACTGCTTGCGGAATTCCGCCAAAACCGACTCGCGATGATCGTCCCGCACCATGTCGATGAAATCCACAATGATGATGCCGCCCAGGTTACGAAGGCGCAATTGCCGCGCGATCGCCTGCGCGGCCTCCAGGTTGGTCCGGAAAATGGTGTCGTCAAAATTGCGGGCACCGACAAAGCCGCCGGTATTCACATCGACCGTGGTCAAGGCCTCGGTCTGGTCGACGATCAGGTAGCCTCCCGATTTCAGGTCAACCCGGCGTCCCAGCGCCTTGGCAATTTCCTCATCGATGGCGTACAGGTCAAAAATCGGGCGCTCGCCCTTGTAATGCTGCAATTTCTGCGCCGCCACCGGCATGAATTCGAGACCGAAGGCCTGCAGCGCTTCAAACTGTTCACGCGAATCAACCTTGATGCTTTGCGTGTTCTCCGCCACCAGATCACGCAACACGCGCTGCAACAGGCTCAGATCCTGGTGCAGGATCGCCATCGGCGGCAGGCGCATGGAGGCTTCCTTGATACGCGCCCAGGCCTTGCGCAGATAGCTGATGTCTTCCGACAACTCCGCATCGGAGGCGTCCTCACCATTGGTCCTCAGGATGAATCCACCGCCCTGCGTGCCGGCCAGCCGCTGCAGACGCGAGCGCAGTTCGTCGCGTTGCTGTGGCGGAATTTTTTGCGACACGCCAACGTGGTCGTCCTGCGGCAAAAACACCAGCATGCGGCCGGCAATACTGATCTGCGTCGACAGGCGAGCCCCCTTGCTGCCGATCGGGTCCTTGATGACCTGGACCATCAGCGCCTGGCCTTCGAACACCTGCTTCTCGATCGGAACCAGCGGCAAGGTGTTGCGCACCATGCTGGGCGGCTCGCCGTCGGGCTGGCGGTGCCAGACATCCGCCACGTGCAGGAACGCGGCCCGCTCCAGCCCAATGTCAATGAAGGCCGACTGCATGCCCGGCAGCACCCTGGCAACCTTGCCCAAATAGACGTTGCCAACCAGACCGCGCTCCAATGCGCGTTCGACATGCAATTCCTGCAACACGCCGCTTTCAACAATGGCGACACGTGTCTCCTGTGGGGACCAGTTGATCAGTATGTCTTCTTGCATAAGGTCCTAACCAGTTGTCGCTACGGGCTGTCCCGCAAGGCTAGCTCGGTTGGGGACAGAGCTCCGCTGCGCTTCGGGCTGTCCCGCAAGGCTAAATCGGTTGAGGACAGAGCTTCGCTGCGCTTCGGGCTGTCCCGCAAGGCTAAATCAGTTGGGGACAGAGCTTCGCTGCGCTTCGGGCTGTCCCGCAAGGCTAAATCAGTTGGGGACAGAGCTTCGCTGCGCTTCGGGCTGTCCCGCAAGGTATCACATATTCCAAAAGTACGGAGTAGGTGCGCGGTCTCGAACATGGGCAGCCCCATGATGCCGGAGTAGCTGCCGCTGATGTGCGAAATAAAGGCCGCCGCTCGGCCCTGTACGGCGTAGGCGCCGGCCTTGCCGATCGGCTCGCCGGAGGCGACGTAGCGCCGAATTTGCTGTGCACTCAGGGCTTCAAACGTGACGCGCGATTCGGACAATGCCTGTTCGCGCCGGTGCCGCGTGCCCAGCGCCAGCGCCGTCAGGACGCGGTGGGTTTTGCCGGAAAGCTCGGTCAGCATGCGTCTGGCATCCGCAGCATGTTCCGGTTTACCAAAAATCGTGCGCCCCTGGGCTACCGTCGTGTCCGAACAAAGAATCGGCGCCATCGGCAAACCCCGGCGTTGCAGCCGCGCCAGGGCCGCCTCCAGCTTGAGTTGCGTAACCCGCTTGACATAGGCGAGCGGCGCTTCGTTGGGCAGCGCCAGCTCCAGCGCCTCGCTGTCTTCCTCGGGGTCAGGCAACAGCAACTCATGGCGCACGCCAAGCTGCTCCAGCAACTGGCGCCGGCGCGGACTTTGCGAGGCAAGGTAGATAAACTTATTCACGGTGATAGGGATGGTTGGCATTGATCGACCAGGCGCGGTAAAGCTGTTCGATCAGCAACACCCTGACCAGGGCGTGCGGCAGCGTCAAATCCGACAGGCGAATGCGCTCGTGCGCGGCCTGCTTGAAAGTCGCATCCAGTCCGTCCGGCCCGCCGATGACCAGCGTCACGGCGTCGCTTTCCAATTGCCAGTGCCTGAGCTTGGCCGCCAGCGCCGCCGTCGTCAGGGCGCTGCCCCGCTCATCCAGCGCCACGATACGGCAGCCCTTGGGCAAAGCGGCTTCGATCCGCAAGCGCTCCGCCGCCTGCAGGGCGGCCACCGTCTTGGATGCGCGCGGCTCGGTCTTGACGGCTTTCAGTTCTACCTTGAGATCGTAGGGAAAGCGCTTGGCGTAGTCGTCCCAGGCTGTTTGTGCCCAGTCAGGCACTCGTTGGCCCACCGCAACAATCACCAGCCTCACAAAAAGTCCTGGTCAGACTTTGCGCGTTGCCGTCTTCTTGGCCGCCACTTTTTTGGCCGCAACCTTGACCACCACTTTAATCGGGGCTTTCTTGGCAAGCGCCTTTTTTGCCGGGGTTTTCGCCGGCGCCGACTTGGCGGCCAGCGTCTTCTTCACCTGGGCCCTGGACGGGAAAGCTTCCTGCACTCCCTTCTTGGCGGCATTGGAACGCTTCAGACTGGCTTCTTGCGGCTTGGCCACCGCTTTCTGCTCCTTGAGAGGCTTGGCGGCTTCCTTCACGACCGGCTTGCTGGCGCCGAATTTGAGGCGCACGGGCTTCTCGCCCCACAGTTCTTCCAGCTTGTAGTACTGGCGGAAATTTGGTTGCATGATATGCACAACAGCGGGCCCGCAATCGACAATGATCCACTCGCCATTGGTCTCGCCCTCGATGCGGGGTTTCGCAAAACCGGCCTCGCGAACCGCATCCCGCACGCTGCCGGCCAAGGCCTTGGTCTGCCGGTTGGACGCACCCGAGGCAATGATCACCCGCTCAAACAAGCTTGACAGATGCTCGGTGTCGAACACCACAATGTCCTGTGCTTTTACCTCTTCCAAACCATCGACGATGGCGCGCTGGAGTTTTTGAATGTCTTTTTTTGCAAGGGTTGTGGTAGTCATCAAGCGGTCTGGTAAAGGTGATGGTGTTCAATATAACGCGCAACCGGTTCAAAAACCAGAGGGCCAAGGCTTTGATGCGCTGCAATTCGGGCCCGAATATCGGTCGCACTGACAGGCATGGCTGGCATTTTCAGACGCCGGAAGCGCGATTCATACAACTTTGGCGCCACAAAAGGTGGCTTCGTGCCGGTCCAATCGCCGCGCTCAGCTACGTAAATTATAGCAAGCCGCAAGATTTCCTGCCAGGCGCGCCAGCTTGACAGCGCGCGGGCCTGGTCTTCCCCCAGCAACACGAACAACTCCGCCTCGGGCCATTGGGCATGCAGCTCGCGCAGGGTATCCACCGTGTAGCTGGGGCCGGTGCGCCGGGTCTCACGGTCGTCAACCACCACCCTGGGCAGCTCGCCAAAGGCCAGTTGTGCCATCGCCAGACGATGATGGGCCGGACTCAGGGGCCGGGCCTTGTGCCAGGCGTGTCCGGTCGGAATAACGTGAAGCTCGTCGAGTTGTAAATCAGCCACGGCGGCGCGTACCAGCGCCAGATGCGCCGCGTGCGGCGGGTCAAACGCACCGCCAAAGATGCCGAGGCGCCGCCTTCCGCCCTGTGCCGGCGTCAGCGACATGTCAAATCCAGTCCTTGCGCTGCAGGAACTTGCTATACAGCTCGGCTTCCGGCGAGCCGACTTCGGCCACGTTCTGATAGGACCAACTCACCAGTGGCGGCATCGACAGCAAAATGGACTCGGTGCGTCCGCCGGACTGCAAGCCAAAATGGGTGCCGCGATCCCACACCAGGTTGAATTCGACATAGCGGCCGCGCCGGTAGAGCTGAAACGCCCGTTCACGCTCGCCGTAGACCAGTTTCCTGCGGCGCTCCACAATCGGCAGGTAGGCCGGTAAGAACGCATCGCCAACAGCCTGCATCATGGCCAGGCTGCGATCGAAACCCAACTCCGAGAAGTCGTCGAAGAAAACACCTCCGACGCCGCGCTGCTCGGAGCGATGCTTCAGATAGAAATACTCGTCACACCAGGTTTTGAAGCGCGGATACTTGTCCTCGCCAAACGGCTCCAGTGCGGCCTTGCAACAACGGTGAAAATGTACCGCGTCGTCTTCAAAGCCGTAGTAAGGCGTCAAATCCATGCCGCCGCCAAACCAGCAAACCTGCCGGCCGTCGGCCCCCGTTGCGGCCAGCATGCGCACGTTCATGTGTACCGTGGGCACATACGGGTTGCGCGGATGAAACACCAGCGATACACCCATCGCCTCAAACGGCGCACCCGCCAGTTCCGGACGGTGTTGCGTGGCCGAAGGCGGCAGCCTGGGCCCCTGCACATGCGAAAAACCACAGCCGGCCCGCTCGAAAACCGCGCCACCCTCCAGGATCTGGGTGATGCCATTGCCTTGCAACGGGTCGCCGGCCGGCTTCTCCCAGGCGTCCACCAGGAATGCGCCGCCATCCAGTTCGGCAACCGCCCTGGTTATGCGAGCCTGTAGTTCCAGCAGATACTGGCGCACTCCACTCACACTGGACATCTCAAGATTTGAAGGATTCATTTGACGCTGGTTTCGGAACGTGACACAGAGGGATCAAGCAGTCGGATCGGCGCCGCATTTTCAGGAATATAGCCCGCGACGCCATCATAGACACGGGCCATGCGTTTGAAATCTTCCAGCACATCGCCGGTCAGGTAGATGAAGTCCCGCACCGCCACTTCGGAACGACCGTAATCGAGTCGCACCAGACCCAGGGGCACCCTGGCCTTCAAGGCTGTCTGGTAAAAGCCACTGCGCCAGCCCGGCTTTTGTTTGCGGGTGCCCTCGGGCGACAAAGTCAACCAGAAATAGCGGCCCTGCGTCTTGGCCCGGACGAATTGGTCCACCGTCTGTCCGACCACGCCCTGCGACGTCGACCGGTTCACGGGTACCCCTCCTAACCAGCGCAGCCACGGTCCCAGCAGAGGCACCCGAAAGAGCCTATCCTTGCCCCAAAAACATACGGGAATGCCGATCGCCCACTTTGCCAGTACCAAAATCACAAAGTCCCAGTTGCTGGTATGCGGATAAATGACCAACACGCCCTGTGGGGCTGGCAACCCTTCAAACTGCACACGCCAGCCCAGCCGCTGCAACAGCCAATGGGCCGCTGGACTGCCGGAAAACCGGATCGGAAGCGGTCTTGAAAACTCGATCGCCGACATCGACTTCGTCAGTTCTTGGCAGCCCGATGGCCAATATCCGTGCGGTATTGCTTGCCCTCAAAATGAATACCCAGCGCCACTTCATAAGCGCGTTGTTGGGCTTGCTTGACGTTGTCGGCCAGCACCGTGACGCACAACACCCGACCACCCGAGGTCACGATATTGCCCTCAACCAAGGCGGTACCGGCATGGAACACGACCGCATCTTCCTGCTCCTTGGGCAAGCCGGAAATCAGGTCGCCCAGGCGCGGTTGCTGCGGGTAACCGTGCGCCGCCAGGACCACGCCCAGGGCGGTGCGCCGGTCCCATTGCAATTCGATGTCGTCGAGGCGCCCGTGCGGACCCGGCTCGGTGGCGGCCAGCATCACATCCACCAGATCGGTCTTCAGGCGCATCAGAATCGGCTGCGTCTCCGGGTCCCCCATGCGGCAGTTGAACTCCAGTGTCTTGGGCTGGCCGCTGCCATCGATCATCAACCCGGCATACAGAAACCCGGTGTACGGAATTCCGTCTTTCTCCATGCCCTTGATGGTCGGCAAAATGATCTCCCGCATGGCGCGGGCATGCACATCGGGGGTCACCACCGGCGCCGGCGAATAGGCGCCCATGCCGCCGGTATTGGGCCCCAGGTCGCCATCGAGCAAACGCTTGTGATCCTGGCTGGTGGCCAGCGCCAGCACATTCTTGCCGTCGCACAGCACGATAAAGCTGGCTTCTTCACCAGCCAGGAATTCCTCGATGACAACCCGCGCGCCGCCCTCGTTGTGCTTCACTCCCAGCGTGTTGTCGACCAGCATGAAGTCGACCGCCTGGTGCGCCTCCGCCAGCGTCAGGGCCACTACCACCCCCTTGCCGGCCGCCAGACCGTCGGCCTTGATCACAATCGGCGCGCCTTTTTGCTCGATGTAAGCGTGCGCCGCCTGCGGGTCGGTAAAGGTCTCGTACTGCGCCGTCGGAATGGCATGACGCTTCATGAACGCCTTGGAGAAAGCCTTGGAACTCTCCAACTGCGCTGCGGCACGGGTCGGACCAAACACGCGCAGGCCGTGTTTGCGAAACTCATCGACCACCCCGGCCGCCAGCGGCGCTTCCGGTCCAACCACGGTGAGCGTTATTTTCTTTGCAGCGGCCCAGGCGCGCAGCTCTTCAACGCCCGTGATATTGACGTTCTCAAACCGGTGGTCCAGGGCCGTGCCGCCGTTACCCGGCGCGACGTAAATCTTGCGCACCTTGGGCGACTGCGCCAGTTTCCAGGCCAGGGCATGTTCACGACCACCGCCGCCTATCACCAGGATCTTCATAGCGCTTCGCTGTCAATCTCTGCGTTGTGGTAAATCTCTTGCACGTCGTCCAACTCTTCCAGCGCGTCGAGCAGTTTTTGCATGCGCGCCGCCTCGTCACCGCCCAGCTCAATCGGGTTCTCGGCGCGCATCGTGATCTCGGCCACCTCGGGCTTCAGACCGGCCACTTCCAGCGCATTCTTGACCGCCTCAAAGTCGGCCGGCGCGGTCAGCACTTCAATGGCACCGTCGTCGTCCGCGATCACATCCTCGGCGCCGGCCTCCAGCGCCAGTTCCATGACTTTGTCTTCATTGGTACCCGGCGCAAAAATCAGCTGGCCACAATGTTTGAACTGGAACGCCACCGAACCTTCGGTGCCCATATTGCCACCGTATTTGCTGAAGGCGTGCCGCACTTCGGCCACCGTGCGCACCTTGTTGTCGGTCATGGTGTCGACCAGGATGGCGGCGCCGCCAATGCCGTAGCCCTCGTAACGAATTTCCTCGTAGGTCACGCCTTCCTGGTTGCCAGTGGCCTTGTCGATGTTGTATTTGACGCGGTCGGCCGGCATGTTGGCCGCCTTGGCCCGGTCCACCGCCAGGCGCAGGCGCGGATTGGTGCCCAGATCGCCGCCACCAGCACGGGCCGCCACCGTGATTTCACGGATGATGCGGGTCCATATCTTGCCCCGTTTTTCATCCTGACGACCCTTACGGTGCTGAATATTGGCCCATTTGCTGTGTCCTGCCACGAGAAATCCTTCAAAAGTTCGTTACGCTATTGGGGTCAATTGTACTTTTTGAGAAAGACCAACATGAGCCTCTCAGACAACACCTCCCCGCATGTCCATTTGGTGAGCCACCCGCTGGTTCAGCACAAACTGACCCTGATGCGCAGAAAAGATGCCAGCACCTACAGCTTTCGTACCCTGCTCAACGAGGTCAGCATGTTGATGGCTTACGAAGTGACCCGCGACATGCCGATGCAGGACGTCGAAATCGAAACGCCCCTGGAGACCATGACCGCCAAGATGATCGACGGCAAAAAGCTCGTCTTTGTCTCCATCCTGCGCGCCGGCACCGGGATTCTGGACGGCATGCTGAGCGTGGTACCGGGCGCCCGTGTCGGCCATATCGGGCTGTACCGGGATCCCAAAACACTGCAAGCGGTGGAGTACTACTTCAAGATGCCCAAGGACACCCAGGAACGCGACGTGGTGGTGGTGGATCCGATGCTGGCCACCGGCAATTCAGCGGTGGCGGCGATTGACCGTGTCAAAGCCCTGAAGCCAAAATCGATCAAGTTCGTCTGCCTGCTGACCTGCCCGGAAGGCATTGCCACGCTGCGCCAGGCGCACCCGGATGTGGAAATCTACACCGCCGCCATTGACCGTCAACTCAACAGCCACGGCTACATCCTACCGGGCCTGGGCGATGCCGGCGACCGGATCTTTGGCACGCAGTGATTTCACAGCCGTTGCGGCGCAATCATCTCCATGTAGTCGTACAGCGCGCCCAGGATCTCTTCCCCGCGCTCATCGGCGCTCTCACTGAGCGCGTCAATCTCGGCCGACAAGGCTTCAATGGTGCGCGCACCGCCCGCGCCGTCAAACAAACGCTCGGCGCGATGTTCTTCCCAGCGTGCGCGCTCCGGCACGCTCAAGCTGGCCGGGAAATTGCGTGCCCGGTAGCGAAACAGCAGTTCCGGCAGTCGTGCATCGTCGAACACGGTGCGCGCTACGGCCAGCTTTTCACTTGAGAGGCCGCGCAACTGGTTGAGGCGACGTCGATCGGCATTGCCAATGAAACCACCATAGAGGTCCTGGTCGACGTCAGGCGTGGGGTCTTTCGGGCGCTTGAACACGTCCGGCCAGATACCGCTCAGGTCCGGCAAGCCTTGCGCCAGCGCGGCATTTTGCAGTTGCTCATCCAGCTTCAAACCCCAGCGTTGGGCCATCGCTGGCGACAGGGTCCTGAGATTGCCCATCACCATCGGCGACTTGTTCAGGTGGACGCTCTTGATGGGCAGGCGTGCCACGCCCTCGGGCAACTCTTCGCGCTTGCTGAACAGACGCAGGCGAATCTCATCGGCGTTCATGGCAGCCAACTCGCGCGGATCGTGCGCCAGGTCCCAGGCGATCAGCTCGTTTTTGTTGCCGGGGTGCATGGCCAGCGGCCACATCAGGGCCAGGCAGCCGCGTTCGGCCGGGAACATGCCCGAGACGTGCAGAAACGGCCGCGCGCTGGCCAAGGTGGTCGGCAGACCCAGCTCAGCGGCAACCCGGTCTTTTCGGTGCAAGCCAAAACAGAAATCAAACAGCCGCGGTTGCGCGGTCTTGATCAAGCGCGCCAGTGCAATGGTGGCGCGCACGTCGCTCAAGGCATCGTGCGCGGCCTCGTGCAGCAAGCCATTGGCGCTGCTCAGATCGGTCAACTTGAAGCTGGCAGTCCCATCAGATTTGGTGGGCCAAACCATTCCCTCGGGCCGCAACGCGTAGGCGGTGCGCACCACGTCCAGCAGGTCCCAGCGCCCGCAGTCGTTCTGCCACTCGCGCGCATAGGGATCGATCAGGTTGCGCCAGAACATGAAGCGCGTGATCTCGTCGTCAAAGCGGATCGTGTTGTAACCCACGCCAATGGTGCCGGGCGCGCTCAGCAACTGCTCTATCGCCGCCGCGAACTGGTACTCGGGCAGGCCTTTTTCCAGACACCGTTGCGGCGTGATGCCGGTGATCAGGCAGGACTGCGGATCGGGCAGAAAGTCGTTTGCCGGCTGGCAATACAACATCACCGGTTCACCGATTTCATTCAGGTTGGCATCGGTTCGAAGCGCCGCAAACTGTGCCGGCCGATCGCGCCGCACGTTGGTGCCGAAAGTCTCGTAGTCATGCCACAGGAAGGTGTGGGAAGAGGAAGTTTGATTCATTGCCAACTCACCGGCGCCGCGCCGAGCGCACGCCATTCAAATCCGCCACAATCCCCAGCACTTTCTGCAGGCGCCCCGAGTCGGACACTTCGACCGTGAAAGTCATCCAGGCGGTGCCCTTGATCGATTGCGTCTGCACGCCGATCACATTCATTTTTTCCTTGGTGAAGACTTCCGAGATATCGCGCAACAAGCCCTGCCGGTCGGCTGCCTCCACCGCCACGTCCACCGGATAGACGGCCGCTTCGGTGGTTTCGGGCAGACCCCACTCGACCTCGATCACACGCTCGCCATTTTTGGCCACCATCTCGCGCAAATTGGAACAATCGGCGCGGTGCACGCTGACCCCTTTGCCGCGCGTGACAAAGCCACAGATCGCATCCGGCGGCGCCGGTTTGCAACACCTGGCCAACTGCGTCATCAGCGAATCGACACCCACCACCAGCAGACCGCCCTTGCCGCCACCCGGCTTGCCACGCGGCTTCTTGAGCAGCATATGGTCGTCATCGGACTGGAGCGGCTCCGGCGGGCGCAACACGGTTTCGATATTGCGCAGCGAGAACTCGTCCTTGCCCACCACCTCGAACAGATCGTCGGCCGAGTTGAAGCCGAGTTGCGAGGCCAGATCGTCCAGCTTGACGGCGGTCTTGCCGATGCGCTGCAGCAGTTTTTCGACGGCGTCACGCCCTTTTGCCACGGTCTCATTCATCGCCAGCGCGTTGAACCAGGCCCGCACTTTGGCCTTCGCCCGGTGACTGACCAGATAACCCAGTTCGGGATTGAGCCAGTCGCGCGAGGGGCCGCCTTCCTTGGCCACTGTCACCTCCACCGTCTGGCCGTTTTTGAGCGGCGTGTTCAGGGGGACCATGACGCCGTCCAGCCGCGCACCGCGACAGCGATGCCCCAGGTTGGTATGCACGCTGTAGGCAAAATCGATGGCGGTGGCGCCTTGCGGCAATTCGACGATGGCGGCGTCCGGCGTCAGGACATAGATGCGGTCGTCCAGAACAACCTGCCCCGGCAGCCCCGAGAGATCGCGCTCCCAGGCCAGCAACTGACGCAGCACCGCGATTTTGGCGTCGTAGGCACCACTGGCCGAGACGCCCGAGTAGCCTTTGGCACCGGCCTCCTTGTAGGCCCAATGCGCCGCCACCCCATGTTCGGCATGGTCGTGCATGGCCTGGGTTCGAATCTGGATCTCGATCGGCCGTCCGGCCTGGTCGCGCACGATGGTGTGCAAGGACTGGTAGCCATTGGCTTTGGGCCGGGCGATGTAGTCATCGAACTCCTGCGTCACCGGCGTGAACTGGCTGTGCACCCAGCTCAAGGCGGCATAGCAGTCCGGAATGGTAGCGACCACAATGCGCAGTGCCCGGATGTCGTAAACCTGGTCAAAACCAAGCGACTTGCCGCGCATCTTCTTGACGATGCTGTAGATGTGCTTGGGTCGCCCCTGTACCGTGGCTGCGATACCCTGCGCCTTCAGTTCAGCCTCGAGGCGCGAGCGCAAAAACTCTACATGAGATTCGCGCTCGGAGCGCTTTTCGTCCAGCAAACCCGCCACCTGCCGGTAGGTGTCGGGCTCCAGAAAACGAAACGACAAGTCCTCCATCTCCCACTTGATTTCCCGGATATCCAGGCGATTCGCCAGCGGGGCGAACACCTGCAAGGCCTCGCTCGCCAGCCCGGGCGGAATGGGCAGCTTGCTGGCGGCAAAAAAGCGCAGCGTCTGCAGGCGCGAGGCCAGCCGCAACATCACGACCCGCAGGTCGCGCGAGAACGCCAGCAGCATCTTGCGCACATTCTCGGTTTGGGCCGCGACCGTTTGCGCCATCGGGATCGCCGCCGGTGCGCGGGCGCCGGCGAGCTGGCTCAGACGCGCTTGCCGCTGCACCCGCACCAGTTTGGTGGTTTCGATCGCCAGGGCCGCAAAGTTTTCGCCAAAGGCCTTGGCAATCACCTCCTGCGGCTTGTTCAAGTGGTCGCAGGCATACACCAGGTAACTGGCCGCCTGCATCGCTTCCGACCCGCCTATGGTCTTCAGAATGGCCGCCACCGCTTCGGCGTGGGCAAAAATATTCTCGCCGGTGTCCAGTGTTTCACTCGCCAGCAGGGGCTCGGCAAAAGCCCGGGCGCGCGCCAGTGCGTGGTCTTGTCCGGGTACGTTTTGCGCCGTCGCGGCCAGCAGGGTGGTCGAACCAGTGGGTTCGGCTGTCAATCGTTTCATCCCCAATTCACCCAGTTTCTAATTCAGAAGAAATGACACCACCGTCTGCACCTGATCCTCAGCAATCAAGGTCGGTGCGTGGCCAACGCCCTCGAATTCGACCAGCCGCGCCCGTGGGCCGCGCAGCGTCATGGCGTGTGCCGTCTGGGGCGCCAGCAGGTCCGACTGAGCGCCTCTTAGCAGCAGCGTCGTGGCCTTGATGTTGTCATAGAGTTGCCACAGCGCCGCCTCCCCTTGTGCCACCGACTCCGGCGTCACATGGCGAAACGGGACTGCAATGGCCGGGTCGTAATGCAGCGTCAGGCTGCCCGGCGCGCCAGCCAGGGGTTTGAGCATCGGTTTCGAGAACGCCAGCCACTGCGCGGGCGTATGCGGCCCGAAACTGGTGGAGGTCGCCCACAGCGCATCGGCAGCCTGCTGCAGCGAGGGAAAGCACCCGGTATCGCCAAGATATTCGCCAATGCGCTGCAAGGCCTGCCACTGCATGGCGGGGCCGACGTCGTTGAGTACCAGTCGACGCACCGGCACAGGTAGCGGCAAATCCGGTTGGCCGCACAGAACCATGCCGATCAGGCCCCCCATGCTGGTGCCAACCCAGTCCAAGGTGGTTGGTTTGAGGACCGCCAACATGGCCAGCATATCGGCCGCATAAGCCGGAATCTGGTAGCCCATGGGGTCTTTCAGCCAGTCGCTTCTGCCTCGTCCCACCACGTCCGGGCAAATCACCTGAATCGAATTACCGGCCTGGCCGCACAAGGCCTGCGCCAGCGTGTCGAAGTCGCGCCCCTGGCGCGACAAGCCGTGCACGCAAACCACCACGTGCGAGCTTTGCGGGTTGCCCCATTGCCAGTAGGCCATGCGGTGAGATCCCGAGGCATCGGGACAGATTACGTAGTTCAGCGTAGCGTCAGGCATGGTGCAATTATTGGTTTGATAATGTCTGCATCCTAATTCAATATTCTGAAACCTTGCGGGACAGACCGCAGCTACCAACTCAAAGCTTGTGGGACAGCCCGCAGTTACACGAAGTGAACCAGCTCTGTCCCCAACTGATGCCGGGATGTTGGAAGTTTGCAAGCTCTGTCCTCAACCAATTAAAGGAAGTTCCATGCTAAAAGGCAAAACAGCCCTCGTCACCGGATCCACCAGCGGCATCGGCCTTGGCATCGCCAAGGCGCTGGCCAAACAAGGCGCCAATATCGTTCTGAACGGTTTTGGCGACATTGAAGGCCCCAAAGCCGAGGTCGCGGCATTGGGCGTGCAAGTGGCCTACCACGGTGCCGACATGAGCCAACCGGCAGAGATCGAAGACATGATGAAGTTTGCCGCCGGCCGATTTGGAAAGGTCGATATTCTGGTCAATAACGCCGGCATCCAGCACGTCGCCCGGATCGAGAATTTTCCGCTGGAGCGCTGGGACGCCATCATCGCCATCAACCTGAGCAGCGCCTTTCACGCCACCCGGCTGGCGCTGCCGGCCATGCAAGCGGCCAACTGGGGCCGCATCATCAACGTCGCCTCGGTGCACGGTTTGGTGGCTTCGGCCGAAAAATCGGCTTACGTGACGGCCAAGCACGGTCTCGTCGGCCTGACCAAGGTCACTGCACTGGAAAACGCCACCACGGGCGTCACCTGCAACGCCATCTGCCCCGGCTGGGTGCTGACGCCGCTGGTGCAAAAACAGGTCGATGCCAAAGCCGCGGCGCTGGGCATCTCCAACGAGGCAGCGATCAAATTGCTGCTCGGTGAAAAAGAGCCGTCGCTGCAATTCACGACGCCCGAAGAGCTGGGTGAACTGGCCGTGTTCTTCTGCTCCCCGGCCGCCAACAATGTGCGCGGCGTGGCCTGGAACATGGATGGCGGCTGGGCCGCACAGTAACAAAGGATTCGTCATGTCGCAATTTACCTTTGAAACCACTCCCAAAATCATCTGCGAGCAAGGCGGCGCCGATCGCCTGGGCGAGATCGCCCAGGGCCTGGGCATCAAACACCTGTTTCTGGTTACCGATGCCGGCTTGATCAAGGCCAGGCTGATCGACGGTGCGCTGGCCTCGCTGGCTGCCGCCAAGGTTGCGGTGACGGTGTTTTCCGATGTCCTGGCCGATCCGCCCGAGCTCAGTGCGCAGGCGGCGGTGGATGCGGCACGCGCCGCCGGCGCCGATGGCGTGGTGGGCTTTGGCGGTGGCAGCTCGCTCGATAGCGCCAAGCTGGTGGCCTTGCTGGCGCGCACTCCTCAGGCCTTGCCGGCGATCTACGGCATTGGCCTGGCGCGCGGCCCGCGCCTGCCCTTGATCCAGCTGCCGACCACTGCCGGCACCGGTTCCGAGGTGACGCCCATCGCCATCCTGACCACGCCCTGCCACGAGAAAAAAGGGGTGGTCTCGCCGCTGCTCTATCCCGACGTGGCGCTGCTCGACAGCCGCCTGACGCTAGGCCTGCCGCCAGCCACAACAGCGATGACCGGCGTCGATGCCATGGTGCATGCGATCGAAGCCTTCAGCACCCGGCTGAAGAAGAATCCGCTGTCCGACGCCCTGGCGCTCAAGGCGCTGCAACTGCTCTATGCCAATCTGCCGGCGGCCGTGACCGACGGCAAGGATGCCACGGTGCGCGAGAACATGTTGCTCGGTTCGCTGTTTGCCGGCATGGCTTTCGCCAACGCCCCGGTCGGTGCGGTACACGCCCTGGCCTACCCGCTGGGCGGCCACTACGGCTTGCCGCACGGCCTCTCCAATTCCCTGGTCTTCGTGCCGGTGCTGAAATTCAATCTACCGCTGGCGCAAGCCCTCTACGCACAATTGGGGCGCGCCATCCTGCCGCAGTTGGCCGGCGCCGGCGACAGCGAGGCCGCCAACGCCTTCGTCGCCGCCATCAGCGAGCGCGTTGCCGCCATGCCTTATGCCCAGACACTGCGCGACGCTGGCGTCAAGGAGAGTGACTTGCCGATGCTGGCGGAGGACGCCATGAAGGTGCAGCGCCTGCTGGTCAATAACCCGCGCGATGTCGGCTACCAGGACGCGCTGGCGATGTACCAGGCGGCCTACTGATACGGCCGGCGAAGCAGGTGCTGAAGGCGCCGGTTGGGGCCTGTTCACCCTATTTTTGCGAGAAAAAATAGGGTGAACAGGCCCTAGGCCGCTATTTCAGTTGCACCGACCCCGACACCGTCACCACGACCAAGGTCTTGCCGGCCTCCACCGGTAACGGCGCGTCGGCAGCGCCGGCGCGGGCGTCCATCGCCATCATCCGGGGCCGGGGCGAAAAGCCCTGGTCGTTCGCCGTGACACTGACTTCGCGCAAGGTGTAGCCAGTAAAGCCAAAACCTCGGGCAATCTCCTGCGCTCGCGTTTTGAAGCGCTCAATCGCGATGCTTTGTGCCTCGGCTTCGACCTTGCTGCGCTGCTCGCGACTGAGAGCAAAACTGACGCCACTGACCGTGAGCGTCTGTATCCGGCCGGCCGTTCCAGTGATCGCCGCAAAATCGCGGCCTTCCAGAATCAATTCAGCCGATCCTTGCCAACCGCTGGGCTTGCCGTCGCGGCCATAGCGCGGCGACAGGTTGAAATTGCCGGTGCGAACCTCAAGCTGTCCCGGCTGCACCGCCTTCTTGGCTTCCGTCAGGGCCGCATCCAGCGCCGTCTTGAGCTGGTATTGCAGCACACCTGCGTCACTGCCGTCCCGGCTCGTGCTCAGGGAAATCGACAGCAAGTCGGTCCCCACCTCGATCGCGCCCTGAGCCGCAAGGTGGACCACGTTGTTGGCCCCGGGGTCCCTCACTTGCTGAGCAAAAATACCGGCAGAGCCGGCCAACAGAACGCATACCGCGATGACTTTGGTAGCGAATTTCAAACTGATTCCTCGACGGTGAACGGGAATGAACCTGACTTCAGGGGTGATCCGACCGGGTATCAGGGCGCTGCTGGCGCAATTGCTGCCTGAGATCGGCGCGCTCCTGTGGCGACAGATGGCGCTTCTCGGGCGCGCCTTTGAGCGCCGGCTCCCTGGCCTGACCGTCTCGTGCCGACGTTGGCTTGAGAGCTTGACGCAACTCGGCGCGTCGCTGCTCGGGCACCCCCTGCGCGGCAGCTTCCGGAGCACGCGCAGGCTGCGCCCAGGCGCCGATGGAAACAAGCGAAATAGCCAGAAGAAGCGGAGAGGATTTCATGGTCACAAGATGATGGGGCGCTGGCTCCTATTGTTCAACCCCTGGTTGGTTCCCAGGGGCAAGATTTGTAACAGAGTGTCAACACTTGCCAAATACTGCGCATTTTGCCGCCGCCAGCCTGCAAAATCCTCTCTGTTACAAATTCAGTGGTGCCATCATGAGTCAAAACCCCAGCCGAAAAGACAAGATCATGGTCGTCGACGACGACGTCCGCATCCGCGACCTGCTGCGCCGTTACCTGACGCAGGAAGGCTTTGACGTGGTGCAGGCCGAGGACGGCAAGTCCCTGACACGCATCCTGCTGCGCGAAGCGGTCGACCTGATCGTTTTGGACTTGATGATGCCCGGCGAGGACGGCTTGTCGATTTGTCGGCGGCTGCGCGCCGCCAACGACCGCACCCCCATCATCATGCTGACCGCCAAGGGCGAAGACGTGGACCGCATTGTGGGCCTGGAGGTCGGTGCCGACGACTATCTTGGCAAGCCCTTCAACCCGCGCGAATTGCTGGCCCGCGTGCATGCCGTGTTGCGCCGGCGTCCGACGCAGGAAGCACCCGGTTCACCGTCCAGCGACAACCAGATCGTCAGTTTTGGCCCGTTCACCTTTGACCTGGGCGCACGCACCTTGCAGCGGGACAACGAGGACCTGCCCCTGACCACCGGCGAATTTGCCATGCTCAAAGCGCTGGTACGCCATCCGCGGCAACCTTTGTCGCGCGAGAAATTGGCCCAATTGGCGCGTGGCCGGGAGTTCGAGCCGTTTGACCGCAGTCTGGATGTGCAGGTGTCGCGCTTGCGCAAATTGGTGGAAGTCGATGCCGCCGCGCCGCGCTACATTCAAACCGTTTGGGGTATTGGTTACGTTTTTGTACCGGACGGTGCGGGTTGAGCCGATTGACCAAAGCGAAAACTTCAGCCGCGCTGGTCAGTGGCGCCATTCCTCTGGAGACCTCTTCCAGGGGCCGCCAATCGCGCTGGCGCCTGAGCCTTTTCTGGCGCACTTTTTTTTTGCTGGCGCTGCTGCTGATCGGCAGCATTCTGGCCTGGCTGCAGACGCTGCGCGCGCTGGAATTTGAACCGCGCGCCTTCCAGACGGCGCAGCAAATCGCGTCGCTGGTCAATCTCAGCCGCGCCGCCTTGATCCACTCCGACGCCATCGCCCGCGTCTCCCTGATCAAGACCATGCGCGAGCAGGAAGGCGTGCGCATCGTGCCACGCGAACCGGGCGACAAGTTCGAGCCCTTCGACACCGATGCGCTGGGCCAGCGTATCTCGCTCGAACTGCGCAGCAAACTCGGTCCCGGCACCGAGCTGGCCAACAGCGTCAACCAGGAAGAGGGGCTGTGGGTCGGCTTCATCATCGATGGCGACAACTACTGGATGCGCACCAACCGCGACCGTTTCAATCGCATGGCCGGCCGGACCTGGATCATCTGGTTGATCACAGCGGCCGCGCTGTCGCTGGCCGGCGCGGCGGTGATTGCGCGTCTGATCAACCGGCCGTTGAAGCAACTCTCGTTCGCCGCCAGCCGTGTTCGCGAAGGCGATTTCAACGCCAGCACGCTGGACGAAACAGTGGCCACCAGCGAAATCCGTGCCGTCAACATCGGCTTCAACCGGATGAGCCAGAAACTGGCCAAGATCGAGCAGGACCGGGCCATCATGCTGGCCGGCATCTCGCACGACCTGCGCACGCCGCTGGCCCGTTTGCGCCTCGAAACGGAACTCAGCGTGGCCGATCCCGAGGCGCGCGCCAACATGGTCACGGATATCGCCCAGCTCGACGCCATCATCGGCAAGTTTCTGGAATACGCCCGGCCCGACAAGGTCGAGTTGAGCAGCGTGGTGCTGCGCGAGGTCGTCGATGCCTGCCTTTTCAACGTTCGAAATCGACCCGACATGCGCGTCAATGTGGACCTCAGCGAGGATCTGGTGGTGCTCGCCGACGCGGTGGAACTGGGCCGCGTCATCAGCAACCTGCTGGAGAACGCCGGTCGTTATGGCAAGTCGGTGCATACCGGCGTGGCGATGGTTGATATTGCCGCCAAGGCACGTGACAAATGGGTGCTGATCCGCGTGCGCGACCACGGTATCGGCGTCTCCGAGGCGCAACTGGAAAACCTGACCAAACCGTTTTACCGCGGGGAGGCGGCACGCACCGCGGCCAACGGTGCCGGGCTGGGCCTGGCGATTGTCGAAAAAGTCGTGCTCCGCATGGGCGGCACTTTTGCCCTGAGCAACACGACTTCCGGCGGCCTGGCCGCCAACATCAAATTACAGCGCGCCCCGACCGCCTGAGCGTTTGGCGCTTGCGGGCCGGGCGCTGGCTGCGCGCGGTGGCAAGCCGGTGTGCTGCGTCAGAAGACTACCCTTCACCGGGGCTTGCGCCTTGAGCGCCGCCGGCGTTGAATTCTTGCGCCGGGCGCTGCTGTAATTGCCGTCCGTCAAAGGCTGAAAAGTCGGGATCAGATGGTGCTTGCCATTGCCGATCAGGTCGGCCCGGCCCATCGCCTTGAGGGCCTCGCGCAACAGCGGCCAGTTGTTGGGGTCGTGATAGCGTAAAAAAGCCTTGTGCAGGCGCCGGCGCTTGTCGCCTCGCACCACGTCCACGGTCTCGCTGTCGCGCGTGATCCGGCGCAGCGGGTTGCGCTTGCTGTGGTACATGGCGGTGGCAGTGGCCATCGGCGACGGATAGAAAGTCTGTACCTGATCGGCGCGAAAACCGTTCTTCTTCAGCCACAGCGCCAGCTGCATCATGTCTTCGTCGCTGGTGCCGGGGTGCGCGGCAATGAAATAGGGAATCAAAAATTGCTTCTTGCCGGCTTCCAGTGAAAACTTGTCAAACAAGGTTTTGAACTTGTCGTAACTGCCAATACCGGGTTTCATCATCTTGGACAGCGGTCCCGGCTCAGTGTGCTCCGGCGCAATTTTCAGGTAACCGCCGACGTGGTGCGTCACCAGTTCCTTGACGTACTCGGGGCTGCGCACCGCCAGGTCGTAGCGCAGGCCCGAGCCGATCAGGATCTTCTTGATGCCCTTGAGGGCGCGACCGCGCCGGTACAGGTGAATCAGCGGACCGTGGTCGGTGCCCAGGTTCTGGCAGATGCCGGGGTAGACGCAGCTCGGCTTGCGGCAAGCGGCCTCGATTTCGGGGCTCTTGCAGCCCAGCCGGTACATGTTGGCGGTCGGGCCGCCAAGGTCGGAAATGGTGCCGGTAAAGCCCTTCACCTTGTCGCGGATTTCCTCCATCTCATGGATCACCGAGTCTTCGGAACGGCTCTGGATGATGCGGCCCTCGTGCTCGGTGATGGAGCAGAAGGTGCAGCCGCCAAAGCAGCCGCGCATGATGTTGACACTGAAGCGGATCATCTCCCAGGCCGGAATCTTGCTGGCACCCTCGTGACTGCCGCTCGCGTCGGCATAGACCGGATGCGGGCTGCGGGCGTAGGGCAGGTCAAACACGAAGTCCATCTCGGCCGTGGTCAGCGGGATCGGCGGCGGCGTGATCCAGACATCGCGGGCCGTGACCCCCTCGCCGTGCGCCTGCACCAGCGCCCGGGCGTTGCCGGGGTTGGTCTCCAGGTGCAGCACGCGGTTGGCATGGGCATACAGCACCGGGTCGCTTTTCACGTGCTCGTAGCTGGGCAGGCGAATCACCGAGCTGCCGCGCGGCGGCACCTTGACGCTGCCCTTGCCATGCAGCGCGGGGTTCGGCACAAAGATCAGCGGTTGAGCAGTGTCATTGCGGCTACTCTTGCTGTCATTGCCACTGCTCTTGCTGTCATTGCGGGCTTGACCCGCAATCCATGTGCCCGGCTGCATGGATCCCGGATCGGGCCTGCCCCGGACTCCGATCCGGGGTCCGGGATGACCATCACTTTGCACCGCATCCTCTTTTTCACATGAGCTGCCTCGCCCGGCCGCCTGCTCGCTGGTGGTCTGGTAAGGGTTGATGTGAGACTCCAGCCGGCCCGGCTCATCGACGCTGGTCGAGTCGATCTCAAACCATTGCCGACCAGACTCTTCGCCCGGGCGTCGCAAATCATGAGATGCGCGAAGCACGAAGGCGGTGCCGCGAACGTCGGTAATTTGCTCGATCGGCTCGCGCGCGGCGAGCCGGTGTGCAATCTCGACAATCGCCCGCTCGGCGTTGCCGTACAGCAGCAAATCGCACTTGGCGTCCACCACAATGGAGCGCCGCACCTTGTCCGACCAGTAGTCGTAGTGCGCAATGCGGCGCAACGAGCCTTCGATGCCGCCCAGCACCACGGGCACCTCCTTGAAGGCCTCGCGGCAGCGCTGGCTGTAAACAATGGCCGCGCGATCCGGCCGCTTGCCGGCGACGTCACCGGGGGTATAAGCGTCATCGCTGCGGATTTTGCGGTCGGCGGTGTAGCGATTGATCATGGAATCCATGTTGCCCGCTGTCACGCCCCAGAACAGGTTCGGTTTACCCAGTACCTTGAACGGCTCGGCGCTTTGCCAATCCGGTTGCGCAATGATGCCAACCCGAAAACCCTGGGCTTCCAACACACGACCGATCACCGCCATGCCGAAGCTGGGGTGATCGACATAGGCGTCCCCCGTGACCAGAACAATGTCGCAACTGTCCCAGCCCAGCAGTTCCATCTCGGTGCGACTCATGGGCAGGAATTTGGCGGTGCCAAAACGGGCCGCCCAGTATTTTCGATAACTGCCCAAAGGCTTGGCGGCGCGCGGGAAAAAGGAGACGTCAACGAGGGCGTGCATGGGGAACCGGGAGAAATAGGGGAGCAAGGCGCCGAGTGTACGGCGTTACGTTTGGCAGCGCCCCTGGTGGGGCTACTCAAGCCGGCCGTCAGGCTGAAAACGCAAACCGTTTCTCGGCAAAAAGCCGGCTGCACGCATCAACGACCGCGGCGTCATAGAGGGTGCCGCGGCCCCGTTCCATTTCCTGCAGCGCGCAGTCGGTCCCCAATGCCGGCCGGTACGGCCGGTGCGAAGACATCGCTTCCACCACATCGGCCACCGCCACGATCCTGGCCTCCAGCATGATCTGCTCGCTCCTGAGCCCCTGCGGGTAGCCGGAGCCATCCTGTCGCTCATGGTGTTGCCGCACGATTTGCGCAATCGGCCAGGGGAAATCGATGGACTTGAGTATTTCGTAGCCGTTCTGAGCGTGCTCCCTGATGATCGCCATTTCCAGTTCGGTCAGCCGCCCCGGCTTGCTCAGGATCTCCGCCGGCACGCGGATTTTGCCGACATCGTGGACCACACCGGCCAGATGAACGCCCTCGACCTGCTCCTCGGGAAGCCGCAGTTCCCGGGCGATGGCAATCGCCAGTTGGGCCACGCGACGCTGGTGGCCGGCGGTATAGGGATCACGCATTTCAACAATGGCAGCCAGCGCCGTGATCGAGTCGAGCAGGCTGGTTTTGAGCTTCTTCTCGCTTTCCTTGAGTTCGGCCGTGCGCTCCGCCACCAAGTCTTCCAGATGATGGCGCAAGCGATTGAGTTCCAGGTGGGTGCGGACCCGGGCCAATAGTTCCTCATGCTGGTAGGGCTTGGTCACGAAGTCCACGGCACCAACCCCGAAACCGTGCAACTTCTCATCCATTTCCGAAACGGCGCTGACGAAGATCACCGGAACATCGCGCGTTGCGGCTTGGGCCTTGAGACGCCGGCACACCTCATAGCCATCCATCTCGGGCATGCGGATATCGAGCAGCATCAGGTCGGGCGGATTGCTGGTGGCCGCACGCAGCGCCAACTCACCGCTGATCGCGGAACGGACCTCGTAGCCCTCCTCCTTCAGAATCTCCGTCAACAGCCTCAAGGAGGCTGGCGTGTCATCAACGGCGAGTATCTTGCCTTTGTCTGTCATGTCACAGGTCCCGGGTAGTTTGTTTGCAAAGCCTTCAAGATGGTGGGGTAGTCGAAGTTCCCGGCCAGTTGGAGCAGCGTCTTGTGCAACCCGGGATCAACGGCCGCGACTTGCCGAATCACAGCCTCGATGCGTCCACCCTCCAGGCTTTCCAGGGTCTCCTGGAGCTCGCGACGCAACTCCGGCGGCAACACCGCCAGCATCTGGGCCGTCAATGCCACATCGCCGGATTCTTCCGGCGCAGGCGCTTCGGAGTACCGGTAGCGCAGGCCCAACTGCTTGCTCAGGCAATCGTATATCTCGTTGAAGCGGTAGGGCTTGCGCACGAAGTCATCCATGCCCGCCTGCAACATTTCGTCGCGTTGCTCGGTAAAGACCGAGGCCGTGACTGCGACTATTTTCACCTCCTTGCCGCCGGGAAGCTCGCGGATACGCCGCGTCGCTTCCAGGCCTTCCATCACCGGCATGCGCCGGTCCATCCAGATCAGGTGCGGTGCCCAGCTCTGAAACAGACTCACGGCCTGCTCGCCGTTCTCGGCCAACCGAGTCTGGAGGCCCATGCTTTTCATCAGTTTGGAGAGCAGCAATTGATTCTCCAACTGGTCTTCAACGATCAGGATGCGATATTCCGGCTGGTCAGGCGCCAGGCCCACGATCTCGCCCCTGCCCGCGCTTTGCGGCTTGAGCACGTCGGCCGCGGCAACCTTCTCCATCGGCAGTTCCACGCGGAATGTCGAGCCCTTGCCCAGCGTACTTTCGAAGCTGATCGTGCCACCCATCAATTGCACGAATTGGCGGGCAATGGAGAGGCCCAGGCCGGTGCCTTTTTGCGTGGCCGTTTCGCCAAACTGCACGAAAGGCTGGAAGACTCTTTTCTGATCTTCCGCGCTGATGCCGATGCCGGAGTCCTCGACCTCGATCAGCAAACGCTGCGGCGTGACGTGCGGCTTCAAGCCGAAGCGCACGGTAACACCGCCCTGCTGGGTAAATTTGACGGCATTACCCAGCAGGTTGATCAGAACCTGACGCACACGCGCCTCGTCGCCCTTGATATAGCGCGGAAATTCGGAGGACTGGTCGATCAACAACTGCAGCCCTTTCTCCTCGGCTCGCACATGCATCATGTCGGTAACATCGCGCACCAGACTGCCGAGATCAAAAGGAGCACTCTCCAACTGCACCCGGCCAGCCTCGATCTTGGCCATTTCCAGCACGTCGTTGATCAAGGTCAGCAGATGCTCGCCGCTGCGGTTGATGATGTCGAGGTTCTCGCGCTGCTCCATTTGCAGCAGCGGATCCTTGCGCATCATGTTGGAGAAACCAAGAATGGCATTCAAGGGCGTGCGCAATTCATGGCTCATGTTGGCCAGGAAAACGCTCTTGGCCCGATTCGCCGCCTCGGCCGCATTGCGCGCCAGCACCAGATCGGCGGTGCGCTGCTGCACCTGCTCCTCCAGGTGATCCTTGTAGCGGAGCAACTCTTCACCGGCCTTCCTGCGCTCGGCCAACAACTCGATACGGTCCAGCGCCGCCGCCATGTGGCTGGCCAGCGCGGTGAGATACTTCTGCTCGGAACTCGATGGAATTCGCACGCCCTCCGCGCCAAAGGTGCCGACACCGACAGAGCCCAGATGTCGCCCGGACAAAATGATCGGGACATTCACAATCGTCCGACTGCCAATGCGGGCCACGATTTCCTTATTCACCCGCGGGTCGGTTTGCGCATCCTCGACGACGACAATTCCTTCGGCTTGCGCGATCTCCTCCAGCATCTTGTCGCCGGCGATGGCGAGCGTGGCAGTGCCTTCTTGCGACATCACCGTGCCCGCCTCCGGGCCGCTGGCAACCAGGGCTTTCAAATGGGCTTTATCTTCCGACAGCAGATAAACCCACAGATTCTGATACCCAATAATGTCTTTGACTTCACTCTGCGCCGCCTGCAGAATTTCGGCATAAGTTTGAGAGCGTTCCAGATTCCTGGAAAGATGAAGCAATGACTGCGAATGCCTTTCCCGCTCCTGCAGCTCTTCCTCGGCCCGCTTGAGCGCGGTAACGTCGTGTACCGTGCCGACCGAACGCAAGGGTTTGCCGTCCTCGGCGTAGTGGGTCTCGCATTGTTCGTTGACGTATTTCACACGCCCGTCCTTCATCAGCAACCGGTGCACGATGTCGTAAGGCTGCCGGCTGCCGAGCGAATCGGTGTAGGCCTGGTTCACCCGTTCCCGATCATCGGGATGGATCGCGTTCAGGAACGCATCGTAGGAGGCTTCGAATCTTTCCGGGTCGAGTTCAAAGATGCGGTAAATCTCGTCCGACCAGGTCAGCACATTGCTGGCCACATCAAGTTCCCAGTTCCCCAGATGGGCGATGCGCTGCGCATCCGCCAGGCCGTGCTCGCTACGGCGCAACTGCTCCTCGGCCAACTGGCGCTCCGTGATGTCCTCTGAAATACCCAGCAGGTAGAGCGGGCTTCCGTCATCGGCGAGGATGGGGATTTTTCTGGTGTGCAGATGACGCCGGCCCAGGTATCTCGTGTCGATCGGCTCATCGGCAATGTCGAGCAAGGCCTTGCTGTCGAGAATCGATCTGTCTTTGGCGACGAAGAAATCCGCCTGCTCCTTCGGGAAAAAATCATGGTCGCTTTTGCCTATCAATTCAGAGCGCGAAAATCCCAGCAACTCTTCCCCCGCCTTGTTGAATCTTACAAATTTGAGGTCTTTTGCATCCTTGACAAACACCATGTTGGGAATATGTTCGACGATGGCCTCAAGGAAGTGTTCGCTTGCGCGCAACGCTTCCTCGGCTCGTTTAAGTTCCGTGATGTCACGGAAGGCCACCACGGCGCCGGTGACTTTCCCGGCTTCCATCATCGGTGTGCTGATGAACTCCACCGGGAAACAACTGCCATCCTTGCGCCAGTAGAGGTCGCTGCCGCGATGGACCACACCCTGTTTGTAGGCGGCCTGGACCGGACACTCTTGCTCCGGGAAGCCGCTGCCGCCTGGCTTGGTGTGGTGGAACAGGGCATGACTGTGCTGGCCCATCAGCTCTTCGAGTTGGAAGCCAAGCAATTGCAGTGCCGCGGGGTTGACAAACGTGCAGCGACCATCGATGTCGAGTCCGTAGATGCCCTCCCCCGCCGAATCCAGGATCAGCCGGTTGCGCAAACCCAGTTGTGCCAGCTCCTGTTCAGCTTTGTTGCGCTCGGTGACATCGCGTGCCGCGGCAAACACGCCCAGCACGTTGCCACCCACGTCACGGTACAGGGAGGCGTTGTACAGCACCTCGGTGAGCCTGCCGTCGCGGTGCCGGATGGTGAGCGGGTAGTCGGTGACGAAGCCTTTTGCGAAGACCTGCCGATAGCCGGCCCTGGCCTTCTCCGGTTCGGTGAAATAGTTGGAGAAATCGGTCCCGATCAACTCCTCCCGGGGCACCCCCACCGCCTTGACGCTGCCCTCGTTGACGTCGGTGATGGTGCCTTCCGGGCTGATCATGACCAGTGGGTCCAGGCTCGCCTCGATCAGGCTTCGGGTATAGAGCGAGGCCAACCGCAAGCGTTCTTCATTGCGCGCCAGTGCGTCAAGCATCTGGTTCAGGTTATCGGCCAGCTTGGTGATTTCATCCCGGTCGCCCGGGATACTGGCGCGGGTGGCAAGATTGCCGGCGTGGACTTGCTCGGCGACCCGAACCAGGGAACCGATGCGCTGTCCCAGCCGGTTCGCGATCAGTGTGGCGGCAAGCAGGGAGAAAGCCGTGGCCAAGAGCACCAGGATGGCACTGCTCAACATCATTTCCCGCAGCTCGCCGGAAATTTTCCCCCGCGCCAGCCCGATGCGCGCCCAGCCGACTTGCCGCTGGTTGCTGCTGATGGGCACCGCCACATCGGCCATCAACTCGTTGTCGATCATGGTTTGGATTTGGGACGGCGCCTTGATCAGGTCAAGGCTCTGCGGGTCGGAAACGAACTGCCCCACTTTTGTGGCATCGCTATGCGCCAATACCCGGCCCGAAGGAGCAATGATCATGGCATAGCGCAACCCGGGATAAGTCTGGAACGATCGCACCACCTCCTGCAGCCCCACGACATCATTGGCCAGTACCCCGGCCAGGGAACTCACCGCCAGCGATTGCGCCAGACCGGTCGTCGCCTCGCTGCTGTCACGGTAAAGATGTTCTCTCTCACCGTTGATCTGGTAGGCGGAATAGGCGCTGATCAGCAGAAAGAAACCGACCACAAAGGCCAGAATAATCTGTCGCTTGAATGATCCCCGGGCGCTTATTCCTGAAAGAAACATGGTCATTCTCTCGGCACGTCCAGACGGTACACGGCCCGACGGAACTGGCGCCCAAAAATCCCGCTCACCCGGTAGCGCTGCAGATCGGCAAGCTCGAAGCGGAACACCGGCCGGCGCGCCGGATTGCGCAGCGGGTGGGGCGCGAAAACATACGCCTGGCTGGTCACCCGTGCCAGCGCAAGGCATCCAAGCAACAGGTTCTTAGAACTTGTCCGCAGATTACTGGGGGTCGCGCAAATGGATTCTCGGGATGGGATGCGAGGCGCAAAATCCAGGCCAAGGCTGGTGGCCTTGGCTGATTTTGTAACGAAGCAGACCGCCCGAAAATCCTTTTGCCCGCAGGGTTGGGTCGAAATCGGGCGATTTGCCCACCAAATTCCTTGCATGGGCAGGCAGCCCATGCTGCGAAATGTTGGCGGACAACTCATCCCGATTGCGTCCCAACGCGGCCCCCAGTAATTTGCGGACAAGTTCTTAATCATCTCACCCCATCTGCAATTGGTTCGGCACATGGTACACCGGACCGACGTCGCCGAACTTGTCCTGCGTCGCCCATTGCGTGGATAAAGTGGCCCGCTTCCTTGCCTGGGCCGGGATCAGGGACGCCGGCGGCGCGCTTCAGCTTGAAAATGCAAACTGTTTTTGCGCAAACAAGCGCAGGCAGGCATCGACCACCGCCGCATCGTAACCAATACCCCGGCCCCGCTCTATCTCCTTGAGCGCACTGTCTATCCCCAGGGCCGCCCGATAGGGTCGATGCGAGGCCATCGCTTCCACCACGTCGGCCACCGCCAGGATGCGCGACTCCAGCAGGATTTTCTCGCCCTCTAGTTCCTGCGGATAACCAGAGCCATCCTGCCTTTCATGATGCTGCAAAACCATGCTCGCGATGGGCCAGGGAAACTGGATGTCCTTGAGAATGTCGTAACCCGCCTGGGCGTGATTCTTGAGCAACATCGTTTCGATCGCTGTCAGTTTGCTGGGTTTGGCCAGAATTTCCGCCGGAACGCTGATCTTGCCAAGATCATGGATGCTGGCCGCGAGTTCGATGCCATGATTCGTTTCTTCCGGCAGTCCCATCTCCCGCGCGATGGCGACCGCCAGTTGTCCGACCCGGCGCTGATGGCCGGCGGTATAGGGGTCGCGCATTTCCACCGTGTTGGCGATGGCTTTGATGGACTCCTCCAGGCTCTGCCTCAGTATTTCCTCATGATGCTGGTGCTCGTAGGCAATGCGGTCACGCTCGGTGCGGGTGCGCAGGTTCTCAACGCCAAACGCCAGGTTGCCGGCGAGTTCCTGCAACAGAGTGACTTCGGCTTCATTGAAAGCGTCGGGCACCGCCGCATAGAGGGTCAAAACACCCCAAGTGGCCGCGGCACTCTTGAGCGGCAGCGCAATGATGGACTGATAGCCGCGCTCAAGCGCCGCCTGCCGCCAGGGCAGCAACCTCGGGTCGGTCAAGAACTCTTGATTGACCTGGACCGTGCCGGTCCGAATGGCAATGCCGGAGGGGCCACGACCGCGCTCGCAATCGGCCCAACTGATGTGGGCCAGCGCCAAAAAACCTTCATCGCGGCCGTATTGGGCCACCGGGCGCACCGTCTTGGCCGCGTCCTGCTCGGGAAAACCAACCCACGCCATGCTGTAACCGCCGGTTTCCACGATCAGCCGACAAATCGAGTTGAGGAGTTCGGCCTCGTTGCCAGCGCGCGCCAGCGCCTCGTTGCAGGCGCTCAGCGTGCGCAAGGCGCGCACTGCCCGGGCCAGTGCCTGCTCGCTTTGCTTGCGTTTGCTGATGTCGCGCACCGTGGCTTGCAGTACCGGCTTGCCGTCGAGTTCCATGGCGGTCAGCAATACATCGGCGGGAAACTCGGAACCGTCGAGGCGGCAATGCATCCATTCGAACTGATGGCTGCCATTTTGGTACGCCGTGGCAATGCACTGATTGGCCAGGCGCATCGAATCTTCGCCGCCCGGCTGGCGTGGCGGCGAAAACTGGGATGGATGTTTGCCAATCAGATCGGCCCGCGTCGGGCAACCGAATGTATGCAGGGTGGCCGGGTTGCAATCAAAAAATCCGGTCTCATCGAACAGAATGATCGCATCGGAAGTCGATTCATAGATGGTGCGGAACTTGGCAGCCATGTTCTTCAGCGCTTCTTCGGCCTGTTTGCGCGCCGTGATGTCGCGCGAAACGGTCATCACACTGACGACTCTTCCCTCGCGGTCCAACTCCGGGAAGGCGTAAATGTTGTACCAGTAATCGATCTTGTCGGTTTTCGGCCAGACGATGTCGACGGCTTCGGCGACGCCGCTGTCCAGTACCCGGCGAAGCAGATTCTGGAGCACCGACGCACCGGCTGCGGGCAGCGGCGAGCGCTGTTCGGGCGCGCTGGCCAGCAATTCCTGCCGGGGGATCTGCGCCACCTTGAGGTAGCTCGGGTTGACGTAGGTGCGCCGGCAATCGCGGTCGTAGCGCGCAACGATGTCCGGCGAGTTCTCGATCAGGGCACGGTACACCTGCTGGGCCTCGTAGAGCGCTTCTTCCGCCCGCTTGCGCATGGCGCGGGTGCGCAGCACCGTGATGCCGAACGCCAGATCGTCAGCCAGTTCCTCCAGGAGCCGGATTTCGTCCGGACTGAAGGCGTTGATCTCGGTCGAATAAATCAGCAAGACACCAAATACTTTGGCGCCATCGTCCTTCAGGGGCAGGGCGATGCAGGAGCGATAACCTCGCGCCAGGGCACTGGCGCGCCACGGGGCGGTTTGGGGGTCGGTGGCGAAATCCTGGACACAGGCGATACCCCCGCCGCGGATGGCTGTTCCACCAGGCCCGTTGCCCCGCTCGGTGTCATCCCAGGTGATGTTGGCGCCGGCCAGGTAGCCCTCCTCGACGCCGGCCCAGGCGACCGGCTTGACAGTCTTGGCAGCGTCGTTTTCGGCATAGCCGACCCAGGCCATGCGGTAGCCGGCTTCCTCGCAAACAATGCGGCAGATGTCGTTCAGCAGAGCCTGTTCGTCCTCTGCCCGCACCAGAACCTGATTGCAGTCGCTGATGGCGCGCAGTTCCCGATTCAGCCGGTACATTGCCTCCTCCGCCCGCCGACGCTCACTCATGTCCTGGGCCAGCACGGCGACGCCGACGACTTCCTCATCACTCCGGATCGGGCTGTGCGAAACTTGAAAATACTGGCGCGACCGAAGCTCTTCCCCTGAAAACGCCTCCTTGACGACCTGCTCTCCGGCCAGCGCCCGGTCAAGGTTGCGCCGGGCGGTCTCCCGGTCTCCGATCACGCTCATGTAGTCCAGCAGACTGTGGCCCAGTTCAATCTCCGCGCCATAGAGTGCTTTCATGGTGGCGGCATGGCCCTGATTAAAACTGGTGTAACGGTATTGCCGGTCGACCGAAAAAATGAGGGCATTGGCACTGTTGATGATGCCGCGCGAGGTGGAGTACTGTTGCCTCAGACGCTCTTCCGCAGCCCTTCTCTTGACCAGCTCTTTTCTCAAGGTCAGGGTCCAGATCGCCGCAATCAGGACCAATACGAGCAGGACCAGAATCGTCAGGTAGTAGGTCCGATGCGTCATCTGCTCGCGCGTTTCAAACACCACCTCTTTCGGTTTCCAGTTGTCGATGACCTTCTGGTAGTTGCCATCGGCTTTGATGGTCTTCAGTGCGCTGTTGATGGCGGCAAGGAGTTGTGTATTTCCTTCTCTGACGGCAATGGCGGAGTAGGAAAAGGCCACTGGCTCGCCGCTGACCCGGATATCGCGCAGCTTGTTTTTGGCAATCACATAAGACCCGACCCGGTAGTCCACCACAACGGCATCGATGGCGCCGGCGTTGAGCAGTTTGAAGCCGGCCAGAAAGTCGGGAATGATCGTCAATCGAACGGCGGGGTATTTTTCCAGTAATTGCTGGGGCAGACCGCCGGCCTCGACGCCCACCTGCAAGCCGGCAAGACTTGCCATCCCCGCTATGCCAACCTTGTCGGTTCTGGTGAAGATTGAAAACTGCGACTCCAGCAAAGGCTCCGAAAAGTCGTATATTTTTTCCCGCTCTTCGGTCTGGTTGATCTGGATCAGGGCATCGGCCTCGCCACGCGCCACCAGCGCCTGCGCTTCCAGCCAATCCATGGCCTTGATTTCAACCGGCTGCGGCAGGTGTGGCGCCATCGCGCGGACGATGTCGACAGCCACGCCCCTGGGAGTCGCATGGTCCAGGTAGACCACCGGCGCTATGTTCTTGTTGCCGAGAAAAAGAAGTCTGGTCGCGCTGGCGCCTTCGGCAAAAGCGCTGGAAACAGCCCAACAATTGACGATGACGCCAACCAGAACAGGCAGTATCCATTTACCTCGAAACAGAACTTTCTGTCTCTTTGTCTTCGTCTTCACTTGCGGTCCTTGTGGTCCTTGTTGTCCTTCAATTGCAGCTGTGTCGCCCAGCAGCAAGCCATACAATTCAACGCGACTACCACCTCCGCAAATGTCTCCATCGCGCCAAGCTTTAAATCCCTTCGGCCCCCGGGCCCCACCGCGCTACCCCAGCAAGCTCATTTTCATGCTGAATTTATCCCAAAAAACGAACCCGAGAGCAAGCCATGCTTAATTTTTTTCCCCCACTGGTGGTGGGCCTGATTGCTTCCCTGCTGCTGGCGCTCAACGCGCTGTTCTGGGTCCCGGTACTGCTCGTTTTTGCCTTGCTGAAGCTGATCATCCCGGTCAAGAAAATGCGATTGCTGATCGACCCGCTGCTGTTGCGCATCGCCGAAGCCTGGATTGCCGGCAACAGCGGCTGGATGCGCCTGACCCAACGCACCCGTTGGGACGTGCAGGGTATTGAAGGGCTCAACTACCGCAGTTGGTACCTGGTGAACTGCAACCACCAGTCCTGGGTCGACATTCTGGTGCTGCAACACCTGTTCAACCGGCGCATTCCACTGCTCAAGTTCTTTCTCAAGCAGCAATTGATGTGGGTGCCGGTCATGGGACTGGCCTGGTGGGCGCTGGATTTTCCGTTCATGCGCCGGCACAGCGAAGAATTCCTGAAAAAACACCCCGAGATGCGTGGCAAGGACCAGGCCACCACGCGTCAGGCCTGCGAAAAATTTGCCCTGATTCCCACCAGCGTGATGAATTTTCTGGAGGGCACGCGCTTTACCGCGGCCAAGCACCAGCGGCAAAAGTCACCCTACAAGCATTTGCTCAAACCCAAGGCCGGCGGCCTCGCCTTGGCACTCAACGCCATGGGCGACAAGTTTCAGGCGATTCTGGACGTGACCATTGTTTACCCGGATGGCGCGCCGCAATTCTGGCAATTCCTGAAGGGCAGACTCCAACGCGTGGTGGTTCGGGTGCGCGCGCTACCGGTGCCGCAACAGCTGGCGCAAGGCGATTACGCCGGCGATGCCTCTGTGCGCGAGGCCTACCAGAAATGGGTGCACCAGCTGTGGCTGGACAAGGATGCGCAGATCGAGGCTCTTAGCTTAAGTGCTTGAACATCTTGGCCCGGAACGACTCGGTAATGCTCAGGCGTCGCGGACCCGGCAGCAGTTCAAAGGATTCGCCGACGCTCAGATGTCCCGGTTGGTCCACCGCCAGATAGAAGCCGCAGTAGCCGCTTTGCGCCATCACCTTGCTGGCACCGCTGAAACCCATGACGGCATTGAACTTGTAGCAAGGCTGGCGCGGCTGCGTGACCCGCAAGGCGCAAGCAGCGAACCTGAGCACATCGCCGACCCAGACCTCCGTCTCCGGCAGACCTTGCAGGGTCAGGTTCTCGCCGAACGTGCCAAGGGGCAGTGCGTCGTCGACGTCCGTCAGGCCGGCTTGTGCTCGCGCCGACTGCCAGAACGGGTAATGCTCCACCGGATAGGCGTAGACCGCTTTGTCCAGCCCGCCGTGGACCGACAGATCGGCCTGCTCGTCGCCTGACAGCCCCATGGCAGACACCTGGACCGGGCCGGTGACCGGCAGTTTGTGAATGGCGGTCAGGATGGATCGCCCCTCGATCTGGATGCGGCGCGCCGGCGCCGTCTGGACGCCAAGCAGCGTGAACACTATTTACCGCCCAGGCCCATGGCCCTTGTGATCACTTCCTTCATGATCTCGTTGGTGCCGCCGTAGATGCGCTGGACGCGGGCATCGGCGTAGGCGCGGGTGATAGCGTATTCCCACATATAGCCGTAGCCGCCGAACAGTTGCACGCACTGGTCCATCACCTTGCACTGCAAGTCGCTGCACCAGTACTTGGCCATGCTGGCGGTCGCCGTGTCCAGCGTGTTGGCCAGCAGCAGCTCGGCGCATTTGTCGACAAAAACGCGCGCCACCTGGACCTCCGTTTGCAGCTCGGCCAGGGTAAAACGCGTGTTCTGGAACGCGCCCACGCTCTGGCCGAACACCTTGCGCTCCTTCACATAGTCCACGGTCCAATTGATCGCGGCCTGCGCCGCGGCGACGGCGCCGATGGCGATTTGCAGGCGCTCCCACGGCAACTGCTCCATCAGACAGATGAAGCCCCGGTTCTCATGGGCCGGCCCGCCCAGCAGGTTGGCGGCCGGAACGCGCACATTGTCAAAAAACAGCTCGGAGGTGTCCTGCGCCTTGAGGCCCAGTTTTTTCAGCCGTTTGCCGACCGAGTAGCCCGGCATGCCGCGCTCCACCAGCAACAAGCTGGTGCCCTTGGCGCCGGCCGCCGGATTGGTCTTGGCGACCACGATCACCAGGTCGGCGTGCCAGCCGTTGGTGATAAAGGTCTTGCTGCCATTGAGCAGATAGGCGCCGTCGGGTTGCTGGATGGCAGTGGCCTTGATGCCTTGCAAATCGGAGCCGGCGGCCGGTTCGCTCATGGCAATGGCGCCAATCATGGCGCCGCTGGCCAGTTGCGGCAGGTATTTTTTCTTTTGCTCCTCAGTGCCGTAGTGCAGGATGTAAGGCGCCACGATCTCGCTGTGCAGGGAGTAGCCGATGCCGGAGAAACCGGCGGCGCTGAGCTCCTCGATCTGCGCCATCGAATACAGCTTGTCGGCGCCGGCGCCGCCGTATTCCTCCGGCATGCTCAGGCACAGGAAGCCGTTTTCGCCGGCCTTGTTCCAGACCGCGCGGTCGACATAGCCCTGCTCTTCCCAGGCGGCATGGAAAGGGGCAATTTCCTTCTCGATGAAGCGACGAAAACTGTCGCGAAAGGCCTGGTGGTCGGCGCTAAAAAGGGTTCGCTGGATCATGCTGTCACCTGCTTGACAAGAATTAGAGTATTTATACAAAGCAATCGCTTTGCGAAAAGAATATACTGCATCCGGACCTCTCGCCGCCCACTATTTTTTTTAATTCCTTCCCCCCACTGGAGTCTCCATGACCGAAGCATTTGTGTTTGATGCCATCCGCACGCCGCGCGGCAAAGGCAAGAAAGACGGCAGCCTCTATGAAGTCAAACCGATCAACCTGCTGGCCGGCGTGCTGACCGAGTTGCAGCGCCGTAACGACTTCGATACCGCCCAGGTGGACGACGTGGTGATGGGCGTGGTGTCGCCGGTCGGCGAGCAAGGCTCGGTCATCGCCAAGGTGGCGGCACTGAAAGCCGGCTGGGACTTCACTTGCTCGGGCATGCAGGTCAATCGTTTTTGCGCCTCGGGCCTGGAGGCCGTCAATCTGGCGGCGCAAAAAGTGCGCTCCGGCTGGGAAGAGCTGGTGGTGGCCGGTGGCGTCGAGAGCATGAGCCGGGTGCCGATCGGCTCCGACGGCGGCGCCTGGGCGATGGACCCGGAGACCAATTCGCAAACCGCTTTCGTGCCGCAAGGCATTGGCGCCGATCTGATTGCCACGCTGGAAGGCTTTTCGCGCCAGGACGTCGACGCTTTTGCGCTGGCGAGCCAGCAACGCGCCGCCAAGGCCCGCGCCAGCGGCTATTTCTCGCACTCGCTGGTGCCCGTCACCGACTTCCTGGGCCAGGTCATTCTGGCCGAGGACGAGTTCATCAAGCCGCAAACCACACTGGAAGGACTGGCCGCGCTGAAACCGGCTTTCGACCAAATGGGCGGCATGGGTTTCGATCAGGTGGCCCTGACGCGCTACCCGCAGGTGGAGCGCATCCAGCATGTGCACCACGCCGGCAACTCCAGCGGCATCGTCGATGGCGCCGCCGCCGTGTTGATCGGCTCGGAGGCGGCCGGCAAGACGCACGGCTTCACGCCACGGGCCCGCATTGTGGCGGCGGCACTGAGCGGCGCCGACCCCACCATCATGCTGACCGGCCCCATGCCGGCAGCGCGCAAGGCGCTGGCCAAGGCCGGTCTGACGATAGACCAGATCGATCTGTTTGAAGTCAACGAGGCTTTTGGCGCCGTGGTGATGCGCTTCATGAAAGAGATGGGTGTGTCGCACGACCGGGTCAACGTCAACGGCGGCGCCATTGCCATGGGGCACCCGCTGGGCGCCACCGGCGCCATGATCCTGAGCACCTTGATCGACGAACTGCACCGGCGCCAGTTGCGCTACGGCATGGCCACCTTGTGCGTGGGCGGCGGCATGGGCATTGCGACTATCGTGGAACGCATCTAGTCATCCCGGACCCCGGATCGGAGTCCGGGGCAGGCCCGATCCGGGATCCACCCCGCCAATCAGGTATCACCTCCCTCAACCATGGATTCCGGGTCAAGCCCGGAATGACGAAATCCTATGAAAACCATCCAATACCAACTGCAAGACGGCATTGCCACGGTCACTTTCGACGAACCCAATTCGCCGGTCAACACCATGTGCCTGCAATGGCAGGAAGACATGTCGGAACTGGTGGCGCAGGTTCTGAAGGACCAGGACAAGATCAAGGGCATCATCCTGGCGTCGGCCAAATCGACCTTCTTCGCCGGTGCCGACCTGAAGGGCGCCATGCGCCTCAAGGTCACGGACGCCAGCGCCATCTTCGCCGAGATCGAACGGGTCAAGAAGAACTTCCGCGCCCTGGAAACCCTGGGCAAACCGGTGGTCAGCTGCCTCAACGGCACGGCTCTGGGCGGCGGCTGGGAAGTGGCCCTGGTGGGGCATCACCGGATCGCCATCGACGACCGCAAGATCCAGTTCGGCCTGCCCGAGGTGACACTGGGTTTGCTGCCTGGCGCCAGCGGCGTCACCAAGATGACGCGCCACCTGGGCCTGATGGGCGCGCAGCCCTACCTGGTGGAGGGCAAGACTTTTTCGCCCTCCGAGGCCAAAGGCCTGGGACTGGTGCATGAGCTGGTGGCACCGGGCGACGGCGCCGCGGTCGAGATGAGGGCCAAGGCAGTGGCCTGGATTGCCGCCAACCCCAAGGCCCAGCATCCCTGGGAAGACAAGGACTACAAGGTGCCGGGCGGCACCCCGTCCAACCCCAAGGTGGCGATGATGCTGGTGGTGGCCCCGGCCATGATCAAGAAGCAGACGCGCGGCCTCTACCCTGCCCCCGAGGCCATCATGGCCTGCATGGTGGAAGGCTTGCAGGTCGACTTGCCGACCGCCTTGCGCATCGAGAGCCGCTATCTGGCCAAGCTGATGACCGGCAGCGTGGCGCGCGCCATGATCAACACCTTCTTCTTCAATTTGAACGCCATCAAGAGCGGCCAGTCGCGGCCCGCCGGCGTGGCCCGTTTCAAGCCGGCCAAGGTCGGTCTGCTGGGCGCCGGCGCGATGGGTGCCGGCATTGCCTTCGCGCAGGCCAGCAAGGGCATCGCCACGGTGCTGAAGGACGTCAGCCAGGAGAAGGCCGAGGCCGGCAAGGCCCACAGCGCCAAACTGACCCAGGCGCGCGTCGACAAGGGTCGCATGAGCGCCGACGAGCAACAAAAGATTCTGGGCCGCATCCAGGCCACCGGCAACACCTCCGACCTCCAGGGTTGCGACCTGATCATCGAAGCGGTGTTCGAGAATCGCGAACTCAAGGCCAAGGTCACTAGGGAAGCCGAGCCGATGCTGGCTGGACCTGACAAAGGGGGCGGCTTCTTTGCCTCCAACACTTCCACCCTGCCGATCAGCGGGCTGGCCAAGGCCAGCGCTGCGCCGGAGAAATTCATCGGCATCCACTTCTTCAGCCCGGTCGACAAGATGAAGCTGGTGGAGATCATTCGCGGCCAGCAGACCAGCGACGAAACGGTGGCGCGGGCTTTCGACTACGTGCAAGCCATCGGCAAGATGCCGATCGTGGTGAACGACTCGCGCGGCTTCTTCACCAGCCGCGTCTTCGGCACCTTCGTCATGGAAGGCGTGGCGATGCTGGGCGAGGGCATACCGGCGCCGGCGATCGAGAACGCCGGCATCCAGTGCGGCATGCCGGTGGGCCCGCTGGCGGTGCTGGACGAAACCACTTTGAGCCTGAGCCTGCACGTGATGGAGCAGACCCGTGCCGACTACGCGGCCGAGGGCAAAAGCTACGTCGCAGTCCCGGGCGAGGCGCTGGTGGCCAGGATGGTGAAAGAGTACCAGCGGCCGGGCCGCGCCGGCGGCGCCGGCTTCTACGAATACCCCACCGAAAAAGGCGCCAAAAAATACCTCTGGCCGCAACTCAAACCGCTGTTTGAAAAGCCCGACGCCCGGTGGAACATCACTGACCTGAAAGACCGCCTGCTGTATCGCCAGGCGGTGGAAACGGCCCGCTGCCTGAGCGAAGGCGTGCTCACCAGCGTGCACGAGGCCAACATCGGCTCCATCTTCGGCATCGGCTTCCCGGCCTGGACCGGCGGCGCCCTGCAGTTCATCTACGGCATGGGGATAGACGCTTTTGTCAAACGCGCCGATCAACTGGCAGCCGCCTTCGGGGCCGGTTTTGCGCTGACGGACGAGGTCAAGGCAACGCTCCAGCGCTATCAACCGGTTTATTGACGAGGTTCACAGTACAGGATTCAAAGTACTTGACATAGTCAATCAATTGCCTGACGATGTCAGGCATGAGCAACAACCCGCCTGCCGCCACCAACCCGCACATCAAGGCGGTGCGCGGCTTCAACCGTTTTTACACCCGGCGCATCGGCGTGCTGGACCCCTACCTCGGCAGCGAGCTGTCGCTGACCGAGGTGCGGGTGCTGTACGAGCTGGCACACCGCGACCAGCCCACCGCCACCGAACTGGGTCGCGACCTGGGGCTGGACACCGGTTATTTGAGCCGCATCCTGCGCCGCTTCGAGGCCAAAAACTGGCTGGCCCGGGCGCCCTCCATTGCCGACGCGCGGCAAAGCCTGCTGGCACTGACGGCCGCCGGCCACGCGGCTTTTGCGCCCTTGCAGCAAAAATCGCGCGACGAGGCGGCGGCCCTGCTGGCACCGCTGGCCGATGGCGAGCGGCAGCAATTGATCTCCGCCATGGAGCGGGTACAACAACTGCTGGAGCCCGCCCGCAGGAGCACGACCCAGTCGATCCTGCTGCGCGACCCGCAAGCCGGTGACATGGGCTGGGTGGTACAGCAGCACGGCGAAATCTATGCCCGTGAATATGGCTGGAACAACCAGTTCGAAGCCCTGGTGGCGGACATCGTCGCCAAGTACCTGCGCAACTACCAGCCGCAATGGGAGCACTGCTGGATGGCCGAGCTGGACGGCCAACGCGTCGGCTCGGTCTTTGTCGTGCGCAAATCAAAAACCGTGGCCCAGTTGCGCATGCTGATCCTGACGCCGCAGGCGCGCGGTCTCGGACTGGGCGCGCGCCTGACCGACCAGTGCATCGCCTTTGCACGCGACAAGGGCTACAGGAAGATGGTGCTGTGGACCAACAGTTGCCTGGGCGCGGCGCGCGACATCTATGCCCGGCGCGGTTTCAAGCTGGTCAAGAGCGAGCCCTACCACGGCTTTGACCAGGACCTGGTCGGCGAACACTGGGAACTGAAACTTTGAAGCTGGCCCTGCTGGCCGCTGCCGCCACCGGCGTCCAGGTCGGCGCCGCCATCGTTGCCTCGCGCATGGTGGTGGCCGAAGTGGCGCCGCTGACGCTGGCGATGCTGCGCTATGGCTTCGGTTTTTTGTGTCTGCTGCCTTTTGTCTTCAAACCGCTGGGCGCTGTGACAGCCGACCAGAGAACCTGGAACGCCATCGCCCAGGTGCCCCTGGCGGACCTGGCGGCGATGGCGGCCCTGGGTCTGGGTCAGTTTGCCTTGCTGATCGCCCTGCTCAACTATGGGCTGCAATCGGTAGGCGCGGCGCAGGCGGCGCTGATCTTCAGCCTGTTTCCCCTGCTGACCCTGCTGCTGTCGGGCCTGCTGGGCCGCGAGCCCATCGGCACCCGGCTGCTGCTGGGCGTGCTGCTGTCCATCGCCGGCGTCGCGCTGTCGATGGCGCCCAAGCTGGCGCAGGTCGGCAGCGGTCCCTGGTGGGGCGAACTGGCGGTGCTGGCCAGCGCCTGCATCGGCGCCGTCTGTAGCGTGTTTTACCGGCCTTACCTGCAACGCTATGCCACGCTCAATGTCAGCGCGTTTGCCATGCTGATCTCGGCGTTGGCGCTGGCGGTGCTGGCGCTACCGGAACACTGGCCGCTGCGCGTCCTGACGCTGCGGCCGCAAGCCTGGGGCATCGTTGCGTTTATTGGCGCCTCCAGCGGCATCGGCTACTTTTTGTGGCTCTACGCGCTCAAGCACGAGACGCCGACCCGCGTCACCATTTTTCTGGCGCTCAACCCGCTGACGGCCGCCCTGCTGGGAACCTGGCTGCTGCATGAAGTCTTCGATGCCTGGCTGGGCGCGGCTATCCTTTTGATTGCCGGGGGCTTATGGCTGGCCACCCGCTCGCCGGACCAGGCACAACGATAATTGGCGCATGCCTGAAAGCCTTCCTCTACCGGCGCGCGCCGCCACCGGGCAGCCGCGTCCCGCTTCGCTGACCGATCTGTTCTGGTCCTTCACCTGGCTGGCTTTGCAGGGCTTTGGCGGCGTGCTGGCGATCGTGCAGCGCGAGCTGGTGGAGAAGAAGCAGTGGCTGACGCGCGAGCAGTTTCTGGAGGACTGGGCGGTGGCGCAGATTCTGCCCGGCCCCAACGTGGTCAACCTGTCGCTGATGATTGGCGACCGCTACTTCGGCTTGCGCGGCGCCCTGGTGGCGCTAGCCGGCATGTTGACCTTCCCGCTTTTGATCGTGCTGGCGCTGGCCGCCGTCTTTACCGGCATTTCCGATTCACCCGGGGCGCAGGGCGCGCTGCGCGGCATGGGCGCGGTGGCGGCCGGCCTGATCACCGCCACCGGCCTGAAACTGATCAGTGCCTTGAAAACCAACGTCATGGGATGCGCCGTTTGCTGGGCGCTGGCCGTGCTGACGTTTATCGCGGTGGCCCTGCTGCACGTGCCTTTGATCTGGGTGCTGCTGGGCCTCGGCGGACTGGCCTGGACCTGGGCTTACCGGCAACTGGGCCGCTCCGCGCTGGCGGGGACCAAGCCATGATGCTGGCCTTGACGGCTTCCGACTGGCTGGCGCTGTTGACCCATTTCCTGTCGCTGTCGTTGCTGGCGGTGGGCGGTGCCATCACCACGGCACCCGACATGCACCGCTATCTGGTGGATGAGCAGCATTGGCTGGGCGACATCCAGTTCACCTCTTCCATCGCACTGGCGCAGGCGGCTCCGGGGCCTAACGTGTTGTTCATCGCGCTGCTGGGCTGGAATGTCGGCATCAATGCCGGCGGCGGCGTCAGCGCCGGTGCCAGCGCCTGGCCTTATGCCGCGCTGGGCACCTTGCTGGCCATGATTGGCATCCTGGTGCCCAGCACCACCCTGACCTTCGCGGCGGCGCGCTGGGGCCATCAAAACCGCGAACTGCGAGCGGTGCGCGCCTTCAAGCAAGGCATGGCGCCTATCGTGATTGCGCTGCTGATCGCCACCGGCTGGATTCTGGCCGTCAGCCACGGCAGCGCGCTGAAGAACTGGCCCATGTGGCTGCTCACCGCCCTGACCACCTTGCTGATCTGGCGCACCCGGCTGCACCTGCTGTGGCTGCTGGCCGCCGGCGGACTGCTGGGCTGGCTGGGCTGGGTTTGAGCCTGAATGAAGCCCCCACGGTCGCCCACTGCGTGTGGCTTCCTGCCCCCCGGAGGGGGCCACGCCTTGCTTGGGGCGGCCCGGCGCGGCGGCTAGCCCCGCAGCACATGCTCTGCTGCGATCAGGTCCAGCGCCGCGAAACCGACTGCTTTGAAGACCGTGATGTCCTGCTCGGAATTGCGCCATGTCGCTGGCGCTTCTGAGGCCACCAGGTCGGTCAGTTCAGCGCGCACATCGGTTTCTGCAATCAACCCCGCGCGCAGGGCTTGCAGCACTTCGCCGCCTTTTTGCCGCACGCCTTCACGCGTGTCGGCAAACAGCCTGACTTTGGACAGCAGTTGCGGCTGGGCCTCGGCCATGTCGGCGGTGAAGGCACCGATCAAACCCAGGTGGGTGCCCGGCATGACCCACTCGGTTCGAACGAAGGGCTGGGTTGCCGTCGTCACCGCGGCCACGATATCGGTGTCGGCCAGGGTGCTCTGCAAATCGATGCTGGCGCGTGCCGCAATGCCCAGCCTGGCCAGTTCATCGACCACCGCCTGGGCCTTATCGAGCTGACGGCCCCAGACAATGGTTTCAGACAGGTCGAACTGACTGTGGTGCGCCATCGCCATGTGCGCCGACAGCGCTCCGGTGCCCAGGACGGCGAGCTTTTTGCTGTTGGGGCGGGCCAGTATCCGGGCCGCCAGGGCGGCCGCCGCGGCGGTGCGGCGCAACGTCAGTTCGGTGCCATCGATGACGGCCAGTGTGGTGCCGTCTTCACACGAGGTCAGCACGTAAATGGCCGACACGGCCGACTTGCCCCTGGCATTGTTTTCGGGCCAGATGGAGACAATCTTGGTGCCCATGATGCCATTGGGTTTCCAGGCCGGCATGATCAGCACGGCACTGGCATCGTGGTTGGGATTGAAATGACTGCGCGGCGGCGACTCGATGGGTTCGCGCAAGCCTTTGGCCAGGGAGTCAATCAGTGCCGGATAGGGAGCGAGGCGAGCCACCTCGTCTTTGGGAATGAAGCGCATGCTATTGATGTTTCCGGAATTCACGACACCGTTGCACTAGAACCGATGCAATGTTGTCATTGCGGCCCCGGATCAGGTCCGGGGTTCCAGCACCCGCAATCCATGGATGCCGGATCAAGTCCGGCATGACAGTGTCTCCCTTTGTACGCGTCATGATTTATCAAAACCTCAATAGGTTGCCAGGGTCAAAAAAAACACTACTGCGCCGTCAAATTGAAATATTGCGTGTGCTGCGCGGGTTGGTGGTGCTGACCCACAGCACTTCGGCATCCTTCGCGCTGACGCTGATGACGCGGTGCCCCATGCGGCTGTCGATGTACCACGAGTCGCCCGGCCCCAGGCGCACCGGCTCGTAGAACTCGGTGAAAAGCTCGATCTTGCCGGTCAGCACATAAACGAACTCCTCGCCGGTATGACGGCTCCATTCTTCAAAGTCGTCAAACGAGCGCGCCACGATGCGGGTTTTGAACGGGATCATGTCTTTGCTCGACATGTCGTTGCACAGCAGCACATGCTCGTAATGCGGTGTGTGGTGCGGTTGGCCGCTGCCCTTGCGGTTGATGCTGCGTCGCCCGCTGCCTAGAACATTGCCCAGCGGCTGGAACAATTCGCTGATGTCAATTTCCAGGCCGGCGGCCAATTTGATCAGCGCGTCGTAAGTCGGCGACATCAAGCCGTTCTCGATTTTCGACAAGGTGGAGCGTGCCAGACCGGTGGCCTGACTGGTCTGCTCCAGGGTCCAGCCCAGGACGCTGCGCCGGGCCCGCAGGCGCTGTCCCAGCAAGGTCTGACTGCTGGCTGGTGCTGATGCTTCGCTCATGGAATCTTTGAGTTGTGCTGCGCTGGCCTATTGATGTTTCCGGAATTCACGACACCATTGCGTAGGAACCGATGCAACGTTGTCGTTGCGGGCTCGACCCGCAATCCATGGATGCCGGATCAAGTCCGGCATGACAGCGTCTCCCTTTGTGCGCGTCATGATTTATGAAAACCTCAATAGACCTCGAAGCGAACGCCTTGCGCCAGCGGAAGTTCTTTCGAGTAATTGACCGTGTTGGTGGCGCGGCGCATGTAGTTGCGCCAGGCATCCGACCCCGACTCGCGGCCCCCGCCGGTGTCTTTTTCACCGCCAAAAGCGCCACCCACCTCGGCCCCGGAAGTTCCGATGTTGACGTTGGCAATACCGCAGTCCGAACCGGCCACGCTGAGAAAGGTTTCGGCCTCGCGCAAGTCGTTGCTGAACACCGCCGACGACAAGCCTTGCGGCACCTCGTTTTGCAGGCCGATGGCCTCGGCAAAATCCTGATACCCCATGATGTACAAGATCGGCGCAAACGTTTCATGGCACACGATTTTGGTTTGTGCCGGCATCTCCACGATGGCCGGCTTGACGTAGTAGGCATTGGGAAACTGGTCTTGCAGCACGCGCTCGCCGCCAAACACTTTCCCGCCCTCATTTTTGGCGGCGCTCAGCGCTTGCTGCATGGCCTCGAAAGAGGCTTGGTCAATCAGCGGTCCGACCAGGGTGCCGGGCGTCAGCGGGTTGCCAATGGGCAGCGCCTGATAGGCTTTTTTCAGACGCTCGACCAGGGTTTCACGCACGCTGTGGTGGGCAATGATGCGCCGGGTGGTGGTGCAGCGCTGCCCGGCCGTGCCGACCGCCGCAAACAGGATACCGCGCACCGCCAGATCCAGATCGGCCGAAGGGGTCACGATCACGGCGTTGTTGCCGCCCAATTCCAGCAGGCTGCGACCAAACCGCGCCGCCACCTTGGGTCCCACTTCGCGCCCCATGCGGGTGCTGCCGGTGGCCGACACCAGGGCCACGCGGGCGTCATTCACCAATACCTCGCCGACATCGCGGCCACCCATCAGCAGTTGCGACAAACCCTCGGGCGCTGCCCCAAAGCGCTTGGCGGCGCGCTGGAACAGGGCCCGGCAAGCCAATGCCGTCAGCGGCGTTTTTTCCGATGGTTTCCAGACCACCGCGTCGCCACAGACGATGGCCAGCGCGGCGTTCCAGGACCAGACCGCCACCGGAAAGTTGAACGCACTGACGACGCCCACCACACCCAGCGGGTGCCAAGTCTCCATCATCCGGTGTCCGGGTCGCTCCGAGGCGATCGTCAAGCCGTAGAGCTGGCGCGACAGGCCGACGGCAAAGTCGCAGATGTCTATCATTTCCTGCACTTCGCCCAGGCCCTCGGAGAGAATCTTGCCGGCTTCCAGCGACACCAACTGACCCAGATCTTCCTTGGCCGCACGCAACTCCTCGCCCAGCAAGCGGATCAGTTCGCCACGGCGTGGCGCCGGCGTCTGGCGCCAGGACAGAAACGCCTGCTGCGCAGTGCCAATCATCCGCGCCACATCTTGCGGGCTGTGGGTAGGCACGCGCGCCAGCTCGCTGCCATCGATGGGCGAACACACCCGCAAGCTGCCACCGCCATAAGCCGAAGGCGCCAGACCCAGGCTTTGCATCAGACGCGGAAGAAGGAGGTTGACCGAAGACATGTGAGTTACTCTCTTTAGAAAATTGTTTCCTATAGTGAATTATATTTGCCGATAATGGAAATGTTCCAAGTTCTTCCAAGTTTTTTATATGAGACAAGTTGACGTCATCATCGTCGGGGGCGCCGCGGTCGGGAGTTCGGCAGCCTACTTCCTGGCTTCTCAAGCTGACTTCAAAGGGTCGGTGCTGGTGCTGGAGAAAGACTTCACTTACGAAAAATGCGCCACCGCACGCTCGGCCGCGTCGATACGGCACCAGTTTTCGACGCCCGGCAACATTCAGATGTCGCAGTTTGGCACCCAGTTCATCAGACATATCGGTGAGCATCTGGCGGTCGACGGCGAAGCGCCCGAAGTGGGGTTTCACGAAGGCGGCTATCTGTTCCTGGCGTCCCACGCCGGGCGCCCTATCCTGGAGTCCAACCACCGCCTGCAACGCAGTCTGGATGTCGACGTGGCCTTGCTCAGCCCGGCGCAATTGCAGGCGCGTTTCCCCTGGATGGCCACGCAGGATTTGAGCGCCGGCTCCCTGGGCCTTTCCGGTGAAGGCTGGCTGGACGCCTACGGCTTGATGCAGGGTTTTCGGCGCAAGGCCATTGCCCTGGGCGTGCAGTACCGGCAGGCGCAGGTGATTGGTGTCAACCGGCAGGGTCACCGTGTTCAATCGGTGCGCCTGTCCGACGGCTCCACCGTAAGCTGCGCGGTGCTCATCAACGCCGCCGGCACAGGTGCGCGCCTGCTGGCGCAAAGTGCCGGCATTGCCTTGCCGGTGGAGTCGCGCAAACGCTGTGTTTTTCACTTCACGTCGCCGGCACAAATCGACTCTTGCCCCCTGGTGGTGGACCCCAGTGGCGCCTATTTCAGACCAGAAGGCAAGGGTTTTATTTGCGGCATTTCTCCGCCTCCCGAACAGGATCCGGAATGCTTTGACTTCGAAGTTCAGCATGCCTTGTTCGACGAGGTGCTGTGGCCCCTGCTGGCGGCACGCGTACCCGGCTTCGAGGCCGCGCGCGTGCAAAACGCCTGGGCCGGACACTACGACATGAACACCCTGGACCACAACGTCATCCTGGGTGCCCACCCCGAGGTCGACAACCTGTTGTTCGCCAACGGCTTCAGCGGTCACGGCATGCAGCAGTCCCCCGCCATCGGCCGCGCCCTGTCGGAGTTGGTGACTTACGGCGAGTTCCGAGCGCTGGACCTGCGTGCTTTTGGCTGGAACCGGATACTTGAAAGCCGACCCTTGCGGGAAATCAATGTGGTGTGATGCGGCTCAGGTGTTCCCGGCAACAAGAGTCGTAAATAGCTTGAATTTCACGAACTCCATTTGAATTTCTGTAGACCCTCTTTCAGTCTGTTGCAGTAGTTCAATCAAAAAGATCTGCGAGGCCACCCCCGACCGGAAAGTTCAGACTGGCAAGAGACATTCGCCCCGCTCCATGGCAGTCGTTTCCCATTGCAGGCAGGGCATCTGTCTGACACCTACTTCAATCTTTCCGACAAATCCTTCACATACGCAGGATCAGGCCTAAATCCCAAACCTTTGGCCACACCTAGCAATCGATTGGCAGCACTGTAATCACCAACGTAGAACTTGAGCACCGACCAGTTTGCAGGTATTAGTGGGTATTTTGGGTCCAGCGCATATGCCTGTTGGAACAAAGCTTCTGCGTCAGAAAATTCCTTGCGGCCATCTTTCCGTTCTGATCTCAGAAAGCTTCCTTGCACCGCGTGTGAAAAGGCAAGATCTCCAATGATTCGGCCATTCTTAGGGTCAAGATTCCGGGCCATTGCGAGAAAGCGAATCGACTCCTGCAAATTGGCTTGGATGTTTCCTTCACGGGATCGCTGACCCATGATGACACCAAATCCCCAATAAGCCTCAGCATTCTTTCGGTCAAACATCCATGCCTGGTTGAATCGCTTCATGGCCGTATCAAGATCGCCTTGGTAGTAGTACTTCCAACCAAGCTGTGCCGCCTCCTGACTGACCGCTTCACTCCTCGCTACTTGGGGATCGTGCTGACCGCCGTACATGGGAAGCTCATTCATCGGACGCTCTGCAACAGCCAAAGAGGCAGCCATCAGGAACATGAAATAGAACAGAACTTTCATTGTTTTTGAACCAGCTGTTTTTCCTAATTATTGTCTGCGTTGAACTGCCTATTAGGCCATGCGCTCATTGTGCCCGGCACAGTTTCGGAGCCACTGATGTTGGCACGACAGAACACTTCCACTCAACCGTTTCGCCCTTGACCGATGGCTCAAGCATAAGGACGAATTCGTTTCTCGTGTCAACCACGGTCAGTAGCCCTTCGTCGGTAACGTAATTTTTGCCGGCATAGGCACTCGGCTGGATGAAAACGCGACGACCAACGCCCTTGAGGCTGCCGTTTTCGCGCAGGTAGCGTTCCACCTGCTCGCTTGATCCAGAGAGCGAAAGCAACACCACTCCAGCACGGAACCGGGGATTGTCCGGACTGGTACCCGGATCACCGAGGCTTGTGGCATAGAGTGCGCCCGGCACCACGAGAATCAAGGCGACGGCGATCAACACTCCGGCTTTGCGCACTTTCATGTCGTCATATCCGTTTTGACTGGCGTGTTAGACCAAGCTAATAGGCAGGCTGGAACAGGGACCATATGAGATACGCGACCAGACCGCCTATGGGGACGAATAAAGCGATCACACTTTGCGACAGATATCTGAGGGTTAGAGGCAATTCAGATTCTGAGTCAGTGCTTCGCGCCGCGCGCACAGCGTGCACGCCAACACCAGTGAAGTAGACCGCTGCGCAAGCCGAGATTACAAGTTCGTACAGAAACTGGGGTCGATCCCGATCACGTAGTGAGACTCCAACCAACATCGCAATAGCGAATACGGCCACCAGGGCACCCGCAAGACCAACCACGTAGCAGGCCTTCTTCACCCGGGGAAGTTCAGACGCAATAGTCGGGGCGTTCATGGCGTATCGTCTGAATTCACCGGCGCAGCGCGGCTTTATCGTGCAGCGTCCGTGTTGACTGCCGACTTATGTTGAGTTTGAAGTTCCTTTTTCGCATTCTTGATAACCTCCCCCAGTTTGACGGCAACCTCGGGGTTTTGGGTTTTCTCAGCGCCTTCGCAAATCTCAAGCACCCGTTTGTGCTGCACGGCGTTGGATGTCAGCGACCATTTCGCTGAACCCCCAACCAAGAGACGATTGATGTCTCCCCTAACGTCGATCCAGGGCAGGGTGCTAGCGATTCGCTCAACTGGCGCTTTGTCTCCCGTAGACATGAATTTCCCCCACAATGCGTCGAGAACCCACGGGCCTTCTTCCAAAGGAATTTGTTCGACGGTCATTGGTGCGCCCTTATAGAGAAACTCGAAATCAGGTTTCAATTTCGGATGCTTTTTAAGAAGTGCATAAACCGTCTTCTTTGACCCTGGTAGAGCCGCATACCATACGCCAAGAATAACGACACCCAAGTGCTGCTCCTTGAGTGAACTTAGTTCGTTAACCCATGAGGGCATCTTGTCTGGGTTGTCGCGGAATGTACCGGACAAAAAGCCGAACATCGGAGCGATTCCCTTGTCGTTGTCCAGGGCTCCCGATGCGCTCATGTACTTTACAGCATCGGTCACTCGATGCGGCTCTGGCTTCAGGTAGTAGTACGTAAGCCAACGAGAAAAATCGTCTGGCGATTGAAATGTTGTGCCAGCTATTGCAGGCGCAACAGCGAAAAACAACAACATCACCGAAAAGAAGTGGCGCATGGCGTATTCCATTGAGGCATGACGCAATTCAAACCACAAGACATGCGGATAAATCTGGACGCTGCGAGATAGACGGGCCACGGAATCCTCCCAAGAACGACTTGCAGCCTCGGCCTGCGGTGTTTATGCCGTATGCACATACACCATGAGACCTTGCACTGCCCCGCTACGCTCTGTCCACCTGATCAATCAGGTTCGCGAACGTATTCGGTACCTGAACTATAGCTCGGCGGACAGCGCACCCGAATGACTCCTCCGACACAAAGCGGTCAGCCACCTTACAAAATTGGTCGGCCTATTGCAGTCATTCAGTCGTCCAACTTGTGGGTGTGGCTTCAACTTCTCTTGTGCAGCACAAGAGGAACCCTGACCTGGGCTCGTCACACCAACGTTCCTTCGTGACACTGAATCACGTGCTTAGCATTCGCACCATAAACGGCATTCGTTCGTCGTCGAGCACATCGATCCAGTGGCCACTATCGGTCTTAGATACGACGACCCCAATCATCCAAAGAAGACGTTCGATGTGTCCGGCAAGCTGGTGAAGTTCCGCTTCGGAGGACCAGCGGTTTCGCTTCTCGTAGTGCCGCCGCAGATCCTCGGCGAACAAATTGCACCATTCCCACAATCCAACATCGGAAAGGAATATTCCTGCATCGGAATCTCGGGCCATAGTCGTATTCTTTCCTTCGAGAAATCCGCATACGGACGCTGTAGAGTTGAGTATGAGCTCGATGGGCTGAATGGCATCCAGAACCAGCCGATCTACATCACGGTGCGTGAAGAACCGCTGCCTCGCTTCTCGCAGGGATGCGAACCCGAGGCGAAGAAAAGAGGCAAGTTCTTGAAGGGATTCACCACCTGGCAGTGGTTCCAATTCATGGCGCGCGGAAGCTAGGCCACCGAAATAGAACGAAGCCACACGAAACACCGCCCTCAACACGATTTGATTCCAAAGGTCTAACCCTGGGTTGTCGAAAACCGCTGGGTAGCCTCGCGCCCAGCAATCGAAGTAGTACGCTCGCCCAAGGTTGAGCTTTACTATCCGTGTGGCAAGCAAGCGTCTAACTGGCTCACCGGGTTGTATTAGCACCTCCGCCACTTCTCGCGGCACAATTACGCGGCATTTCCAGTCAGCTCCCGATTTCACAGGCTCGACCGTTCCGAAGGTCGCGGCTTGCAGTTCTTCAGCGGTAGGTGTCCGTTTCCAGATGGCTGCCAGTGTGGCCTGCATATTGGCCGGAACCGTGATCGAATCGATCCGATCAACGGTTGTCTGCTCAACTGCCTCTTCGGCAATACTTGAAAGCACCTTCTTGACCGAGTTGCCAAACTTCCCCACTGGAGTTCTGACCACCAAACTTCTGGCAGTGCCAAGCACTTGGACGGGCTTGTTTCCGGATTCGGCGTCTTCACCATCAAGCAAATCTATCTTGAGCTCAGCAGCGCACGTGCCTATCGACTCGGCAATCGATTTGGTCGCCTCGTCTTCTTTTGAACTAATAAAGAAGTGAAGGGAGCACCGAGCTAGTTGCAGATTGATTTCAGTTTGTGGGGCTTCAGTCACGGTTGCGCATCCGACCAAGAGCTGTCGTGATGACAACGGCATGACGACCATTGCGGCCTCCGCAGTGGAGAGCGTCGCGAAGGGACGGAACTCTGCGGATACGGTGGAACGTGCAACGACGACACAGTCTGGCAGAATGAAGTGTCGCTCGTGAGCGTCTGCGGCGATGATGTGCCAATTCAGCTTCCTCAGCGCACGGACGCGCTCCTGAGGAACCAACGACTCAGACAGAGCGCGAGCGTGGGCTCTGGGGATCAAGTCTGAAAGCTTGCTCCCGAGCGCATCGAGTTCATCGCGAATACTGCCATGTGTCTGGATGACCGCCTCATCGAATCGTTCGCGCAACCGAAAAATCACAATCCGCGCTACAGCTGTGCGATCCTTTTCCGACCATGTATTCAACCCCAATCTAGAAAGTTCGTCACGTACCATCTCCGCCATCTTCGAGTTGGGTGACAACGAATCTATTTCAGCGAGTCGGCGCAAGGCCTCGGGGCTATCAACAATCGATTGCATTTGCTCAAATGCGCTTTTCACCATCGTATCCATGGAGCCTCTGAGATGGGCAGTTCGGAAAGCCAGATGAGCGACCGTGATCGCGGCAAGTTCAGGGTCCACCTCGCTATTCTTAGTGGACCTGAGCTCGCGAAGCACTGGCGCTAAGTGGTAGCCTTCGAAATCTGTGATCTTGTCGTCCAAAGCCCCGTTGCCGTCAGTGAGCGGGTTGGAGTAGAAATCACGTTCCGCTCCAGCCCCTTCGGTTGACGTCAAGTACGCTGGCTGCCCCTTCCGAAAGACAATCACTTGGGACTTCGTACCAGTGCGTGCGGCTTCAAATGCACGCTGGACAACCTGCGGTATGTAGTGCTGCTTCCGACCTGCCAAGCTATCCTCCTTTCAGTCGTTGCGCTCCGGCCGCGAGCATCCAGTCAAGTTCCAGATGTCCCACGTGCACGTGTTGCTCAGGCGCTAAGCCATGGTACAGCCTACCCAATTGACTGCCGGCTTCACTGTTGTTTAGATGGGCTACTGTCTTTGGCAGTAGCCTCCTGCAAGGCGGCAAATGTCTGCCTTCAGCCGAATTTGAAAATGGCAACATCAGCAAATTGACGATAGCTGGTCTATGCATTCCGAAATAGGGCAACCAGCACGAATCCAAAAATTCGGTTGCCCCGGACCTCTTGGTATTTGCGTCTTCTCAATTCGCAATCCCCGACCTTTGCCTTTAATCGTCCGTAGGGAGTTTTCTTTTGCGCCGAATCTGAAAGCGAAGCATGACCGATCCGACACCTTCCTCCCTCCTGTCATGGCGCCGGCGCCCTTTTGAATGGCTGCATGTGTGCGCCGACCAGAAAGCATTGGTCGCGGAAGAATTTGCGCCCGAGTACCTGCGTCGCCTGCGTCTTGCGGCGCCGACCATCTTTGTCGTCAAAGCCGTTTCCGCGTGACCGCTGACAGACTTTGCGCCATGCTAGAGTTCGCGCATAACTCTAACCGTTGGAGCCATGTCGATTCTTCCCGCTTCCATGCGCTGGCTGTTCCTGTTGCTGTTCGCTCTTGTGAGCCTTCCGACGAATGCCGCGCCCGCGCCGACGTCGATCCGCGTGGTCCTTGACGATAACTATCCTCCGTACATCTTTCGCGATTCCAACGGACAGATACAGGGCATACTGAAAGACTTGTGGGACTTGTGGCAGCAGCGCACCGGAATAGCAGTGGACTTTCGACCCATGGATTGGGCCAAAGCCCGGGCCACCATGGAAAGCGGCCAGTCGGATGTCATCGACACCCTGTTCGAGACCGAGGAACGACGAAAGATCTATGATTTTTCCAAGCCCTACGCAACGATAGAAGTTCCGCTCTTCTTCCACCAAAGCATCAGCGGCATCAAGGACGCGGCGTCAATCAAAGGCTTCACCATTGGCGTCAAGGATGGCGATGCCTGTATCGACTACCTGTTGGCGCAGGGCATTGACGACCTCAAACGCTATCCAAGTTACGAGGCCGAAGTCAAGGCCGCGATCCGGCGGGAAGTGCGGGTGCTGTGCATCGACACGCCTCCGGCCGTCTACTTCTTCAACCGCGAGAGGGCAGCCGATGAGTTTCGCCATTCTCCCGCGCTTTATGTGGGCCAATTCCACTGGGCGGTGGCCAGGGGCAGGGCCGATCTGAAACAGCTGGTCGAGCAAGGTTTTTCACGCATCAGCCCGAAAGAACGCGCAGCCATCGAGACCCGCTGGCTAGGTGCAAAACTCGACAGCGGCGTCTGGAACGGTGTCGGTCGCTACGGCGGCTATGTTCTTGTCGCGGTGTTTCTGATCATTGTTGCCCTGTTCGCCTGGAATTGGACGCTGCGCCGGCGCGTCGCCAGGCGCACGGCGGAGTTTGAGTTGGCAAATACCGAAGTAAGGCAAGACCATCAATTGCAGGTGGCCCTGCATGAAATCTCCGAGACATCCCACGCCGCACACGACTTGCCGGATCTGCTCAAGGCGATTCATGAAATCATTGCAAAGTTCATGCCGGCCGACAACTTCTTCGTGGCTCTCCATGATCAGGTCAAGCAAGAGATCAGTTTTCCCTACTTTGTCGACGAGAACGATCCGGTGCCAGCACCGCGCAAGATCGGGCAAGGCGGGCTCACGGAGACCGTGTTGAAAACTGGTGAACCGTTGTTGCTCACTCAAGAGTTGATGAAATCGGGGGGCCAGAGCACGCCGTCTGTTGTCGGGACTCAATCGGTTGATTGGCTGGGTGTGCCACTCAAAATCGGCCCGCGCACGATAGGTGTGTTGGCCGTGCAAAGCTATTCGGGCTTGGTGCGTTATACGGACAAGGACAAGAAACTGCTGGGCTTCGTGTCGGATCAAGTGGCCATGACGATTCAACGCAAGCAGGCGGAAAGTGCCAGTTATGAGAGTGCCGACCAGCTTCGGCTGATTTACGACACCGCCAATGTTGCCATCTTCAATCTGGATACCAACGGTGTCATCACCCACGCCAACCGGTACATGGCGGAGATGTTCGCATGTTCGCTGGATGCGCTGATTGGCAGCGAATATGTGACGCGTCTGCCCGCCACGGAAAGAGCTGCCGCCAAGGAGAAAATGCGCCAACTCTTCTTGACCAATGACGCTGGCAGCATCGATCTTGAAAGACGCTACTTGCGCCATGACGGCAGCGAGTTCTGGGGCCACGTAAGGGGCCGGCAAAAGTTTGACGCCGAGGGCAAGCTGATGGGCCAGGTGGCGGTCATTGTGGACATCACCGAGCGTAAGCAGGCCGAAAGCCAGATCCAGAGTCTGGCCTACTCCGACCCCTTGACCGGCTTGCCCAACCGCAGGCTGCTGACGGACCGGTTGGAACACGCCATGGCCATCGCCGCCCGTCACGGCCACCACGACGCGCTGCTGTTCATTGATCTGGACGACTTCAAAACCCTCAACGACACCCTGGGCCATGATAAAGGTGACCTGCTGCTCAAGCAGATCGCCCAACGACTGACATCCTGTGTGCGCGAGGGCGACTTGGTGGCGCGGCTGGGCGGTGACGAATTCGTGGTGCTGCTGGAAGATTTGGACAGTGATGCACAACAGGCTGCCGGCCAGGCACAAGTTGTGGCTGGAAAAATCCAGGCAACCCTGGGCTACCCTTATCAACTCGAAGGTCACGGGCACCACAGCAGCGCCAGCATCGGCGTCACCTTGTTTGGTGGCGCACAACGGGAAAACATCGAAGAGCCCATGAAACGTGCCGAACTGGCCATGTACCAGGCCAAGGCGGCTGGACGCAACACCTTGCGCTTCTTCGTGCCCGAGATGCGCGCCGCGATCCGGATTCGGGCGGCACTGGAAGCAGATTTGCGTGAGGCAGTGACCGGTGCTCAGTTTCTTCTGTATTACCAGCCCCAGGTGGGACGCGATGCCCGCCTGTGCGGGGTGGAGGCCTTGGTGCGCTGGCAGCATCCCGAGCGTGGCCTGGTGCCACCTTCCGAATTCATTCCAATCGCCGAGGCCAGCGGCTTGATCCTGCCCTTGGGCCGTTGGGTGCTGAAAGCCGCCTGCCAACAGCTGGCGCTATGGACCGCGCGGCCCGAGTTGGCGCAACTCGTCATGGCAGTGAATGTCAGTGCCCGTGAGTTCAGACAGGCGGATTTTGTTGAAGAGGTGCAGAGCATCCTGGAGGCGACCGGCGTCAGGCCCGAACGCCTCAAACTCGAACTCACCGAGAGCGTTCTGGTGGACAACGTGGAAGACATCATCGTCAAAATGAGCGCGCTCAAAGCCAAGGGGGTGGGCTTCTCACTCGATGACTTTGGTACCGGCTATTCGTCCCTGAGCTACCTTAAACGCCTGCCACTGGATCAGCTCAAGATCGACCAGAGCTTTGTCAGAGACATACTCACCGATGCCAATGACGCCGCGATTGCCAAGATGGTGGTTGCACTGGCTGACAGTTTGGGACTGGGGGTGATTGCCGAAGGCGTTGAGAGCGTCGCCCAGAGAGACTTCCTGGCGAGCCTGGGCTGCCACAACTACCAGGGTTTCCTGTACAGCCGGCCCCTACCGATCAATGAGTTTGAGCTATTTACAAAGGGAACTTGAAATCAGTCTGACTCGCTCTGTCCGTCCCGGCAGTCGTCCCTAACCCAGGCCTATGGGGGCCAGGGCCAGAGCCCGCGCTCGAGCCAGCCTCTGCGCACCATCGGTGTCGTTACGTGTGCGCGGTGTCGCCGCGTGGCGGATGTGGAACAAGGCGGGGTCATGGATGCAAGTGGTGGCAAGGTGTCAATGGCTCATTCAGCCTTCAAGTTGCCCCGCTCGACGGCGCCCTTGTAGTTGGCGAAGTCACGCGCAATAAAGTCCCGGAATGCGTCGCCGGAGAGTGTTGACTCCTGGGCGCCATCGGCGCGGTAGACTCGGAGCACCGCCGGCTGCTGCAGCGCAGTCTTCACGTGGCGAGCGATGGTGTCGATAACCGCCTTGGGCGTGCCCGCCGGTGCGGCCAGGCCGTACCACTGGGTCATCGTGACGTCAATACCGGATTCCTTGAGTGTTGGAACATTGGGCATGGAAGGCACACGCCTCGCGCTACTGACGGCCAGCAGCCGTAACTTGCCGCCGTTGATTTGCCCCATCAACGGGGTGTAGGGGGCCAAGAAGCTGTCTACCTGTCCGCCGATCAGGTCGTTGAGGGCCGGTCCGGAGCCCTTGTAGGGAATATGCAGGATGTCAAGGTTGCCTTGCTGTTTAACCATCTCCATGACAATTTGTGCAGCGCCGCCGGCGCCGGTGGAGGCATAGGTCATCTTGCCCTGCCGTGCAACGGCTATGTATTCCTGGATTGTGTGTATTTTCGACGTGCTGCTGATCATCAAGCCGTACGGTGTCACTACCAGTTGGCTGATTGGTATGAAGTCGTCTGGCACCTTGTACGGCAGGTTGGGCCGGATGGCTGGTCCGCTGGCCATGTTGCCGCTCATCGCGAGCAGCAACGTGTAGCCATCGGGTTTGGCGTGCGCCACAACCTCGGCGGCGATATTGCCGCCTGCGCCTGCCTTGTTATCCACGATCACTGGCTGACCGATGTACTTGGCCAACTCGTTGGCAATCGTGCGACCGTACAGGTCACCGCCGCCACCAGGCGGAAAGCCGACCACCAGCTTGATCGGCTGCTCGGGGTAGGCGGCGTGGGCCAAGCTCGCGAAACCGCTGAGGCAGGCCATGGTCATGAGCGACCCGGCCCGGCGGAAAAATTCGAATAGACGCATGGGACAGTCTCCTTTTGGTTGTCAAAGAAAAATCAAGTCAGCCGAAAAGTAGGGTCCATGCCATCGCCAGGGCGGCCCAGTCCGCAAGCCCCGCGAAGGCGGGCTGTGGCAGCTTTTCTGGCAAGCGCGGTGTCGCTATGTCCCATGGTGGCCGCCGACGCGGCAATGCGGATTTCTTTCATATCCGGTATTGGCAGCCCGCAGTGCAATCATCGCTTCAGCTTGACCTGCGATTGCACGGAAGCTTGGTCAATGAATAATATCTGCCAAAAATAGCTTGGTCCGTTCATGTCTGGGCGCGGAAAAGAACTCGACAGGTGTCGAGTCTTCAAGAATTTCACCCTTATCCATGAACCAAATCCGATCAGCGACTTCTTTGGCAAAATTCATTTCATGAGTGACACACACCATGGTCATGCCATCAGCCGCTAATGCCTTCATAACGCACAGTACTTCACCGATCATCTCTGGATCCAATGCACTGGTGGGCTCATCAAAGAGGATGACCGACGGTTTTTGGGCCAGTGCCCTGGCTATGGCAACACGCTGTTGTTGCCCGCCGGACAAATTGATAGGCATTTCATTCACTTTCTCGCTCAAACCTACTTTGACCAACAATTCTTCGGCGAGCTCATGGGCTTCGGCTTTGGAGTAACCCCCAACCTTGATGGGTGACAGAGCAACATTGTCTCTTACCGACAAGTGAGGGAACAGATTGAATTGCTGAAATACAAACCCAATCTTTGTCCGCAAGTGATTGATATTCAACTTCTTGTCGCTAATGTCTTGGCCTTCGACCATAATGATTCCTTCCTGAATATCTTCAAGTTTGTTGATGGTGCGAATCAAAGTGGATTTACCCGAACCGGAAGGCCCGCACACCACCAGTACCTCTCCGGGTTTGATCTGGCCACAAACATTATTGAGTGCATGGTATTTCTTATACCATTTGTTCACATTTTCAAACTTGATCAATTGACGCTCCTAAATGGGATTCAGGCTATGCCCATTCTCTTGTTGCTCAGATGTGTTTCCAGTACTTTGGCCGACCTTGAAAGCAAGGCGCATAGAGCGAAATAAAACAGGGCCAATATGAGGTAGGTACGCAAGGTGCCGGTAAGTTCGATGCTATTGATCTGCTGCGCTGAAAAGGATGCCTCTTGAACGCCAATGACGTACGCAATGGAGGTCGCTTTTATGGTCGACACAAATTGATTCAGAAGTGACGGGATCATATTCGTCAGGGCCTGCGGCAACTGAATATTGAATAACGTTTTAAAGTATCCAAGTCCCAATGCCCGAGATGCTTCAATCTGCCCTCTAGGCAGGGCATCCAGACCTGCACGGATGATTTCGGCCAAGAAGGCCGACTCATAAACAATAATTGCACAAAGCGCCGTTGAAAATGCAGGCACTTCCGTACCGATAAGAACCGGTAGCAAAAAATATGCCCAAAAAATTATCATGATCAAGGGTATGGATCGGAACGTATACACCCAGACTGTCGAGAGGATCTTTAACGGCTTGATGTCGCTCGTACGAGCTATTCCGATGCCCAATGCGATGGGAAAAGCCCCCAGCAGGCCAAACCCCGCCAGAATCAGGGTTCCCGCAAAACCGCCCAGTGGGCCGTGAGGCCAGGAACCAACCAGGAATATCAGGCCGTAGGTACTAAGAAAATCAATCACGACTAGTCCTTGAAATTGGCGGGAAATTTCCTGGACAGCTGCGATCCGACCGCCGCAATCAATAGTGAAATTGTCAGGTAGATTAAGGTCGAAATCAGGAAAATTTGAAACGTTTGAAACGTCGTGTTCTCTATTTTCTTCACCTGATAGGTCAGTTCAGTGACTCCAATCACCATGGTCAGGCTGGTGTCCTTGAAGAGTATGAGAGAGCGATTGGTGATGGGCGGAATACTAACTCTTACTCCTTGCGGCAAGATAACGTAGGTGAGGGCCTGCATGGCGCCAAGACCAATGGAACGGGCCGCTTCAACCTGCGTGGCCGCAATCGCCTTGATGCCGGACCGAATATCTTCATAATAATAGGCACTGACATTCAACGACAAGGCAATCAGGGCAAATGAAAATTCGGTATTGCCTTGATTGATCCATAGGCGGATCGACTCCGGCAAAATCTCTGGCATACCAAAGTACCAAACCATGATTTGCACCACGGTCGGTACATTTCGATGATATTCCACAAACAGAGCGATAATGCTACGTGACACTCTGGACGGAATCAGATAAAGGCAAGACAGCAACAAAGCGATAGAAAAGCCGCAAACCAATGCTCCGGCAAACAAGCGTAAAGTGATTGAAACACCGGACGCCAGCATGTCCAGCGCCTCATGATTGGCGAGCAGAGAAAATGAAAAGATCATGTGCTCAACAGGGTTGCCATATAAACCTCAGACCCCTTATTTGGTTGGTCCTCTAGTGAACCGGCTCGACCTTGAACACGCGTGACAGCTTGTAAATGGAATCCTTGCCCATCCACTTGTCGTAGATCCGGGTAAGTTCTCCTGATTCGTCCATTTTCTTAAGCGCCAGATTGATGGCATTTAGCAAATCGGGTTGATCCTTGTTCACAACCACCCCAATATGTTCGGTGAATGTCGGTTCGGACAGCAGCTCGGTTGGAGTGGGTGTTTTTTGCGAATCGTTTTCGAACCGAATCAGAACAAGCTCACCTGCGGTCACCGCTGCCACCTTATCGTTTTGCAAACCCAAGTAGCATTGAGAGATGGTCTGAAAAGTCAGCACATTGGATTTAGTCAACACCTTGGATGCAATGGCCGCCGAACTGGATCCGGACGATGCGCATACTTTTTTCCCTGCCAGGTCTGCCAGTGTTTTAATGCCTGAGTTCTTCTTGACCAGCACTCTGATATTGCCCTCCAAATACTGGAGGCTGTAATCAACTTCTGCCGCGCGGCTGGGTAGATAAGCCATTGCCCCAGCTACCAGATCCACTCGTCCCATTTTGACTTCCGGAATGCGCGCCTCGGTCGACAAAGGCTTGTGTTCAAGTTTCAAGCCCATTTCCTTGGCAAGGGCTTTGCATATATCGACATCATAGCCAGTATATTCCCGCGTACTTGGGTCCTGAAACCCATAAGGAGAACTGGCGTTTTGCGTGCCACAGATGAGGCTTCCTCTGGACTTGACGTCATTCAACCTATTAGCCTGGGCGGCACCCGACGCGAGTATTGCAGTCGCAGCCAAACCCAACACAAATGTAGTCCTGATGAAATTCCGCATTGTCGTCTCCAATAGATGATTAAATGTAGTCTCGATGAAATTCAGCATTGTTCTCTCCAATATATGGTTATTAGTGGTGGCCCCGTAGTAGAAACTTCACCTTATGGGAAAGGGGACGCCATACCTTGTCCCGATCAACCTTGCTTCCTCAATAACGCTGGTCACCAAAGGAATGCCTTGCTCGCGTCGAATTACTTCAGTGAAATGTTCTTTATAGCCGGGGTAAATGACTTCCTCTATTCCTTTGGCCGGTCGCAAGGCACGCAAGCGTGCAAGTTCTTCGTCCATGCGGACTTTGAATTCAGCGGCGGGCATGAAGGAACTCACCTTCAACACCAGCATGAAATTGCCGTTACCGGATTCCCTTTCCTGATTGGTTAATACGCTGAGCACGCGGCCTCCGAACTCCGCACCGGAAAGCACACCGGAAAGAATATCCAGCAGGATGGTGACCGCCGACCCCTTCATGCCTCCGAAAGGCAGCATGACGCCATCGAGTGCGGCCTGCGGATCGGTTGTCGGGTTGCCTTCCTGATCCATGGCCCATCCGGCAGGCAAGGGCAGACCTTGCTTGAGCGCCTGGCGCACCTTCTTGCGTGAGCCCTCGGTGGTGGCCATGTCGATCACAAACGCAGGAGCATTCAGTGTGGGTACGGCCACCGACAGGGGATTGGTTCCCAGAAAGGGCTGCAAAGCCCCGAAAGGTGCAGCCGCAGCGGCAGCATTGGAGGTCACGATGCCGATGCAATCCTTGGGCAAGGCCATCATTGAGTAGCAGCTGGCGGCTCCAAAGTGGTTGCTGCGTCGTGTGACGGCGGCACCCACACCGAACTGTTCGGCGGATTCAATAGCCAACTGCATGGCACGACGTGCCGCAATTTGACCGAGCCCGTTGTCGGCGTCCAGCCGGGCGGTCCAAGGCATCGGCTTGTCGACGGTGATTTGCGGCCGGGCCTTGATGCGTCCCTGTTCCAGGCACTCCACGTAGCCTGCCAAGCACGGTAGCCCATGCGTGTCGAAGCCACGCAGATGCGCGAAGACCAGGCAATCAGACACGGTTCTTGCGTCGGCCGCGCTAACCTCCAGTTTTTCAAACACCGAGGCGATGAAAACGCCCAGATTATCTTGGTTGATGGTGATTGGCTCAGACATACAGAATACTTCCCTGGTGTGCCTTCATCAGATCACCGGCCCCGTAACATAGATGTCCATGGCCTGGGTGTAACCGGATATCTCGGCCTTGGTTTCTTCGCCCGAAGCTGTCTCCAGCAGTTTTTCGTAAACCCGGTTACCTGCCTGGATGAGTGACTCTTCACCATCCATGACCCCATGGACGGAGATGTCCATATGATCGTTCATCCGCTTCCAGGTCACTTCGTTGCCGGTAAGCTTGATCACCGGTACGAATGGGAAGCCCTGCGGCGCTCCGCGTCCAGTGGTAAATACGATCACGTTGGCGCCGGCCGCCGCCATGCCGGTGAGGAGTTCGGGCTCCCGCCCGGGGGAATCCATGATCACCAGCCCCTTGACGGTCGGTTGCTCGCCGTATTCATAGACGGCCTGAACGATTGCCTTGCCAGCCTTGGCGATAGCGCCCAGCGATTTTTCCTCTATGGTGGTCAGTCCCCCCTTGATGTTGCCGGGAGTCGGCTGCCCGCCGCGCATATCAACACCAGTGGCTTTCACGCGTTGCTCCATGCGATCCACCAGATCCAGCATCTGCTGGCCGACGGCTTCGTTCTTGCACTGGCGTGCCAGCAGATGCTCGGCGCCAATGAATTCCGTCACCTCCCCCATGATGGCCGTGCCACCTTCCTTGACCAGCCGTTCCACGGTGACGCCCAGCGCAGGGTTGGCCGACAACCCGCTGGTGGTGTCCGAACTGCCGCATTTGAGTCCCAGCACCAGATCGCTTGACGGGCATTCCACCCGCTTGATCCGGGAGGCATCGACAGACATCTGTTGCGCTATCAGCACGCCCTTGGCCGTCGTCTTGGCGCCTCCGCCCTCCTCCTGGATACCGATCACCTGTACCGGCTTGCCGGTTGCGGCGATGGCTTTCAATACCTTATCCACATCGGTGCCTTCGCAACCGAGGCTGACCAGCAAGACCGCGGACAGATTCGGGCTGCTTCCCAAACCAATCAAGGCCTCAGTCACCCGCGCCAAGTCGGGCGGGGTTTGGCAGCATCCCTGCTGATGGTTGAAAGCGACCGCGCCTTTCACCTGCGAGGCGATGCCACGCGCGACCTCATTGGCGCAAACGACGGTTGACAGCACGCCGACATAGTTTCGTGTCCCTACGCGGCCATCCACTCTTCGATATCCCATGAATGTCATCGTTCTACTCCGTTGTGCGTCGATGAGCCGCCTCGGACCAAATCACCGCGTCCGCGCGTGCTCTCCACGTTGTGTACATGAACATGTTCCCCTGGCTGAATCTCCTGCGTGGCACGGCCGATCACCGTTCCATACTTCAGGATGGCCTCGCCGTTCCGGATGGCTCGCAGGGCCAACTTGTGACCCAGAGGAATGGCTTGACGAACCGTAATCGTCAGGTTTTCCTCTTCAATCCCGACGGCCACCGCCTGATCGGCTGCGATGTCACAGATCGCGGTGGCTACGTTGTCTTCTTTCTTGATGACTATTGCATATCTGCGCACTGTTGCCTCGCCTCTTCGTGGTGTTATCGTTCGATTAACGAACGGAGTCCCTCGGCCCACTTCAAAACATTTGTGGACGCGGGAAGTTGGGTGATTGCTTCATGAATCCGTGCCGCCCCGGTACTGCCCCAAACCGGATTCGTCAGACGGATGCATTTGTCGCGTTTCTCCTTGGCAGTCATCGGCAGTTCCGGGTCACCCTTGCGTACTTCGGCCATCGCCGTCAGCGTTTTTCCACCTTTCAAGTGCAAGGTGACCCGCGCCGGCCGCTGTCCCTCAACGTTTGACAGGCCATCATCCGCAACCAGCGTGATCCGGTGAAGAAGCTCTTTTATCGCTGGGTCCCCGATAAGTCGGGGCGAGAATTCTTCCTCCCCAACCTGTCCCTTCAAGAGCGTTACGGCGACGCAATACGGGATGGAAAACTTTGCCATGGCCTTGTCGGCAGGAAATTGCACGCCCGCAACCTGGATCGAAACCGGGTGGGCTCGTACCTCAATCGTTTCGATGGCAGAGATTTCGGTTTGACCATAAAGCTGGAGGCTCGCTTCGATCGCCGTCATGGTATGGCCGCACACGGGATAGGCCTTGAAGGTGGTGTCCAGTGTCAGCCATTGTTCACCCAACCCGGCCAGGCAATGCACTTCTTCCACCGGCGCGGGAACGGTGGCAGCGAAAAACCCCCGTTTCCCTTCAAAAATGGTTGCTGGCCCCTGGATTCCTTTAAGAGCCAATAACGCGGCAAGCAGGCCGGAATGCGCTGCCTTAGCCGGGTGCAGATTCTTGGCTTGCGGAGTTTCAGGCAGAACCTCCCAGAGCCCTGCAGCCTGGGTTCCGGCGAGTCCAAATGCACTTGTGGTCTGCCGCAGCGTCAGGTCGAGTACGCTCGCGGCGGCGGCGGCGGCACCAAAAGCGCCAACGGTTCCGGTGGTATGCCAAATTTTGTAGTGCGCCGGGTTGATGGCTGCGGCCAGGCGTAGGGAAATTTCGTAGCCGACTACGATGGCGGTCAACAGCGCATGACCCGGTGCCTCCGAGAGGCACGCCGCAGAAAACGCCGCTGCCTGGGTTGGTGCGCCCGGGTGATACAAACCGGTTCGGTAGCTATCGTCAAACTCATTGGCATGAGAGGCGCTGGCGTTGACCAGGGACGCCCAGAGCGGATCGCCCGACTTCAGTTCGCCGATCTGTAAGGCACGGCCTGCGGCGCCGACCGCCGGTGCCAAGGAAAGCAGAGCCTGCGGCAGGGGGGAGTCATGGCCCGCCGCCGCGTTCGCAACCCAGTCCGCAAAAAGCTCAAGTGCGATGAGACGGACTTCCGCCGGCAACTGCTCCCATTCCAGTTGACTCGCAAAACGCGCGTAGTGCTCGGCTAGAGTCATATCGTTCTACACAGCGAGAAGTTTCGCCGACTTGGCCTCTTGATTGGCGGCGAATACCGCCAGTTGCTGATTGACACGTGCCTTGACGGCGCGTGCAACTGTGACCGACTGCCCCAGATACCCGGCTGGGTCCAGCACTTTTTCGATGTCTGAACGGGAACATTTGGCAGCCACCTCCGAGTCGGCCATGAGTTCGTCGACGAGGAATGCGTCTTTCTCAAGCGCGCGAATCGACGCCTGGTGGACCTTTTCGTGGGCAATGGGCAGTGGGAAATGTTTCTCCAGAAGGAACATGACCTGCTCCGAAAGCAGCATTCCCTTCAGAAGTTTTGTATTTTCCAGCATGCGCTTTTCATCGACGGCGAGGCCGCCCAGAAGTGCTTTCATATGATTCAACAGTCCGGACAGATAGACAAAACTTTCCGGTACGGCAATCCATTCGTTTTTCCACCGGGAGGCATCCCGTTCGCTTTCCTGACTCATGACCTCCAGACACAAAGTGGCGTTGCTTCTGATTTGGCGCTCCAGAACCATCAGCCATTCGCTGTGAATCGGGTTGCGCTTGTGCGGCATCGTGCTGGAGCCGATCTTGCCGGCCGACGGTTCCATCAACTCACGGACTTCCGTCTTGGTCAGGTTGTAAATTTCGCGTCCGATCCGCGCACCCGTGCCTGCCAGAAGGGCGCAGAGAGTCATTGCCTCGGCAATACGATCCCGTGAACAGTGCCAGGCGGTTTCGGGAACTCCAAGCCCGAGCAGCCCAAGTGTCTTCTCCTGCACCTCGAAACCTCTGTCGCCCCACGAAGCGAAGGTGCCGACGGCGCCGGTCATGTTACCGACCAGGATGCGCAGACGCGCCATTTCCCAGCGTTCCATCTGGCGCGAAAGTTCCGAAAGCCAGATGGCGGCCTTGAAGCCAAAGGTGATCGGCAGCGCATGCCCGCCGTGCGTGCGACCCACCATGATCGTGGAGGCATGCTTGTCGGCCAAGCCGGCGACCAGTTGCATGACGCCAGCCAGGCGATCCAGCACCTGCTCGTAGCCGTCTTTGACCATCAGCATCAACGCGGTGTCGATGATGTCCTGGGTCGTGGCGCCGAAATGCACATAACGGGCATGGTCATGGGCGATCAGCTTGCGGAATTCCGCCAGAACGCCAAGCAGGCTGTGGCCGGTACGCTTGCCGTGTGCTTTGACGGCTTCCAGGTCGATCAATGAGGCGTCTGCCTTGGCGGCAATGATTTCGGCGGCCTCCAGGGGAATCATCCCCATCGACGCCTGAGCCCTCGCCAAGGCGACTTCCACATCAAGCCAGCGTTGAAAGGTGTTGGTCTCGGAGAAGACTTGACGCATGTCTGCGGTGCCGACGGAATCGCCGAAAACAATGGTATCTATGAAGTGAACTGTCATTTGTTTTCCTGGTCGGTCAGATCAACCGGCCCACGGATTCCTTGATGCGTTCAAAGGCCGCTTTGATGTTTGGTTTAGAGGTGGCGAAGGACACCCGGATATAAGGTGCCATCCCGAAAGGCGTTCCAGGGATCGTCGCTATGCCGGCATCGTTCAAAAGATAGTTGACCAAATCTTCGTCTGTTGAGATGAGAGCGCCGTTCGGTGCTCTCTTGCCCATGAGAGCACTGCAAGAGACAAAGCAGTAGAAGGCTCCCTGCGGCGCCGTACAACGTAGACCGTCAATCTGATTGGCCATCGAAACGACGAGATTGCGTCGTTCCTCGTACTCAGCGTTGTTTCGAGCGATGAAGGAGTGGTCTCCGGCCAGTGCGGCGACCGCCGCCCACTGGCTCAGATGGTTGGCGCCGCTAGTGGATTGGGACTGAATCTTGAACATGGCATTGATCAGCTCTTCCGGACCGGCGGCGTAGCCCAGACGCCATCCCGTCATGCTGTAAGCCTTTGAAACACCATTGACCACCAGGAAACGATCTTTCAGATCCGGGGCAACGTTCAAGAGGTTTTGGAACTTGATTCGATCGTAAACAAGATATTCATAGATGTCGTCGCTCAGGACCCACACATGGGGGTGCCGGCGCAGCACTTCGGCGAGGGCTTTGAGTTCCTCAACACTGTAAACGGCGCCCGACGGGTTGCTTGGACTGTTCAGTATCAGCCATCGCGTTCTGGGGGTGATGGCTTTCTCCAGATCCGCCGCTGACGGTTTGAAGCCGTTTTCATTACGAGTCGGGATAACCACCGGAACGGCTCGGCTGAGTTCAACGATGCCTGCGTAAGTCATCCAGTAGGGCGCCACCATGATCACTTCATCCTCCGGATTCAGGGTGGCCGTCAACGCGTTATAGAGCACTTGCTTGCCGCCGGTGCAGACGATAGTCTGACTGGGCCTGTAATCAAGCGCGTTGTCACGCTTGAGCTTCATGCAGATGGCCTCGCGCAGTTCCGGCAGGCCGATGACCGCAGGATATTTGGTCTTGTCGGCACACAGTGCTTTGATACACGCCATCTTGATGTGGTCGGGGGTGGGGAAATCCGGCTCTCCAGCCGAGAGGCGGATGATGTCCTTGCCCTGGCGCTCAAGTTCCAATGCTTTGGCGGAGACCACTGAAACTTCAGACGCTTTTACCCTTCTTACATGTTCGGCGATACACGACATAGATGTTTCCTGTGTCTCTGCTCTTCGCCTATTGAGGCTGAAGAGATGGTTGGGCTGAAAAAATTCTAGGACCCGCACTATCAACAGTCAAACTGAATATTTTTGATTAATCTATAAAGCTTTCTTATACTGTTGGGTGTTGAACCGATCTGAATGAATGCCAAATGAACATCAACAAACTGAAGTCTCTGATGTATGTTTCGGAACTTGGCAGTGTGAGTGCCGCGTCTGTCGCAGTTCATCTCACTCAGGCTGCAGTCAGCCAGCATCTGAAGGATTTGGAAGATGAATTGAGCCTGCCGTTAATCGACCGCTCGCGGCGACCAGTCACGCTGACGAAAGAGGGCGAGGATCTGGTCGCGGTGACACGCCGGATGCTTAAACAATGGAATGAATACAAGGAAAGCAAGCGCAAAACAGAGCTCGGAGGCAGACTTGTTTTGGGGCATGTGCGAAGCGCGATTACCGGAATCGTGGCCAGTTCCATGAGCGATCTGAGAACAAAATACCCCAAATTGACCATCAAATTAATCTCTGCAAGCGGTGTCTCCAAGCACTTGGCACTGGATGTGGTCAACCGGAAAATAGACGCAAGCTTTGGTGTCGGACCACTCAGACTTCCGGAGGAACTACTGTGGCGTCCATATTGCCAGGAACGGTTTTATGTGGTCGCTTGCAAGCAGTTCCGAGGCAAGACCGACGAGGAGTTATTAACGCTGGGAACTTACCTGCGGCACAAACCGCTTCTCCTGGACGAAACCATAATCGACCACGAGATGAAGCGTCGCGGTATCAAGGCGGAGCCAATCATGGAACTGGACTCCTATGACTCTATCCTGCTGATGGTTGAACACGATGTTGGTATCGGAATTGTTCCGGAATCCTATCTTTCGCGGCAGAAGATGCAGAAGCTGCATTGCGTACCTTTCGGCTTTCCACCGCTGACCAGAGAGATGGGGCTCATGGTCAGGAAAGACAGCCCGAACCTCTACGTCGTCGAACTGTTGTGGGAAACAATCAAAAAATTCTCGTCGCACACACACAAAGCAGAAGGGGTCGCGCAATCGACTATTGAAAATAGCCATGGGAGCCTTTCTGCCTCGCACAGAGGGTCGTAGGATAGGCAGGACACACTACGACTGGATGAAACCAAACGGTTCGGCGTCAGGGTACGCAACCGCGCCACCACTCGATGACGTGCGACCTGTGCAACCGCTCAGCAAGCAGCAGAAAGTCGTCCTCAACGACTTTAATCGCCCGGAGTATCAGTCCCACTCGCTCTGTCCGTCCCGGCGGTGCTCCCTAACCCAGGCCGATCGGTGCCGGAGCCCGCGACACGATGCGGGTGAACAGCTGGTCGTAGGCCGGGTCGCGCGGGTATTTTCCGGTCAGGGGATCGCAATTGGTGGCAAAAGCGGCGTCCAGTTCTTGCCAATCGGCGGCGCCGAGCACCTTCAAGGCCGCCGGCAGAATCACCGTTTCCTCCAGCCGCAGGTGTTCCAGATAAAAGGCAAGGTAGCGTTTTGCCGCTGCGGCAAAGGCGCCGCGTCTGGATTCACCCAGCAATTGCCAGGCCAGCAACAAGTGCTGTAGTTCGCGCACCGCCGCTTCGCCGCTGGCGTGTTCCTGGTCCAGCCGGGCAATCAGTTCCAGCGTCTCGGGCACCAGGCGGGCGACCCTTGGAAACAGCAGTTCCGACTCTTTCGGATGGTGTTGCCGTTCGGGGAACTCGTCGATGTAAAACAGCATGGCGCGCAGCGCGTCGAAGTAGTTATCAGGCTCTCTGCCAACACCTCGCTCCAGCATCATTTCAAGGGAGCGCAACAGCGCCGCCAGCACGGCGTGCTCGTCGCGAATGATCTGAATGCTCTGGTGCAGCATGGGGCGTCTCCGGTAAGTGGGATGGTGCGCTTCACTGGCCGAAGTCGAGTGGCAGGCCGACGTAGTTTTCGGCAATGGTGCGCGAGCCCGCCTCGCTGTGAATCAGGTAGTCGAGTTCGGCTTCCTGGAACCTGGCGACGATGGCGCCGTCATCGGGAAAGCGGTGCATCAACTGGGTGAACCACCAGGAGAAGCGCTCGCCCTTCCAGATGCGTTTGAGGCAGCGTTCCGAGTAGCTGTCGATGCCAGCCTCGGTTTTGTCCCGGTAGAACTCGATGATCGCGCTGGACAGGTATTTGACGTCGGTCGCAGCCAGGTTCAAGCCCTTGGCGCCGGTCGGTGGCACGATGTGGCCGGCGTCGCCGGCCAGAAACATGCGGCCAAAACGCATCGGTTCGGTGATAAAGCTGCGCAGCGGGGCGATGCTCTTCTCGATCGAGGGCCCGGTGATCAGCTTGTCCCGGCCCTCGTCGTCCAAGCGCAGGCGCAACTCCTGCCAGAAGGCTTCGTCGGTCCACTCCTCCACCTTGTCGGTCAGCGGCACTTGCAGGTAGTAGCGGCTGCGCGTCTTGCTGCGCTGCGAGCACAGGGCGAAACCGCGCGGGCTGTTGACGTAGATGAGTTCATCGTTCACCGGCGGCGTGTCCGACAGCAGGCCCAACCAGCCGAACGGATAGACCTTCTCAAACTCCGTGATCGCGCTGCGCGGGGCGCTGGCGCGGCAGACGCCGTGAAAGCCGTCGCAGCCGGCGATGAAGTCGCATTCGATCTCAAACTTCTTGCCATCCTTTTCATACGTGACGCGCGGCTTTTTCGAGTCGAAGTCGTGCACGGCAACGTTGCCAGCCTCATAGACGGTGGGCAGGCCGGCGCCGGCACGTGCGTCCATCAAATCCTTGGTCAGTTCGGTCTGGCCGTAGACCATGACATTCTTGCCACCGGTGAGTCGGTTCAGGTCGATGCGGTGGCGCTGACCGCTGTAGAGCATCTCGATGCCGCCGTGCACCAGGCCTTCCTTGTGCATGCGCTGGCCGACGCCCGCTTCATCCAGCAGATCGATACAGACCTGCTCCAAAATGCCGGCGCGGATGCGGGTCAGCACATAGTCCCCGGTCTGGCGCTCCAGGATGATGGCGTCGATGCCTGCCTTGTGCAGCAGTTGGCCCAGCAGAAGTCCCGACGGGCCGGCGCCTATGATGGCAACTTGGGTTCGCATAGTGGTTCCTCTCGCAAGTGGTTTTATTGAATGGGGGCAGGCACCGTCTGCAAAGCGATCAGACGGTCGGCAAACTGTTGCCAACTGGCATCCTTGGGCAAGCCGTCAAACGCGCCGGCAGCGCTTTGCCGGGCCACCCAGTCATGTTTCTCGGCGATGGCGGCGGCCATCCAGGGCTCGAAACCAGCCTCGTACACGGTGTTGGCGGCTTCCCGCATCTCCTCGGCACGGCGCTTGCCGTGCTGCGCCACTCGGCTGAAGAAATAAGCGCCCTGTTTCTCCCAGTCGATGGACGGAAAGGTCTCGGCCAGGGTCGGAATCATGTGCGCCTCGACGCCGTATTTTCTGGCTGTGGTGTAGCTTTCGATCACCAAGGCTTCCAAGCCCTTGATCATCACGCTGCGGCACATCTTGATGGCGGAGGCGACGCCGATTTCGCTTGCAATGGGCTTGGCGTTCATGCCAAAGCCCGTCAGCTTTTCCGCCAGCGCCTGGGCCTGGGCACCGCCCAGCAGCATGGGCACGCGAATGCCATAGGGCGGCACCGAGGTCATGACGCCGGCTTCCACGTAATGGGCGCCGGCCGCCGCCATGACTTGCGCAGCCTGCTGCTTGGTGCCTGGCGAGGCCGAGTTGAGGTCCAGAAAATAGGCGCCGGAGCGAATGTGTTTTGCAGCCTCCTGCGCCACCATCAAGGTGTTGGAGGCGGTGACGGCGGAGATCACAAAGTCTGCTTTTTCACACAGGGCTTGCATCGATGCACAGGCTTGCACGCCGGCCCGGGCGGCATGGGCCAGCTCAGCATCCCGCGCCGACGGGTCATCGAACTTGAGATCCCAGGCACTGACACTGAGCACGCTGTTTTTCAGCCCGGCCGTGAAAATCTTGCCGACTTCGCCGTAGCCGACCGTGCCCATGTGTTCCAGTTTCATAGTGTGATCTCTTGACAATAGTGATGGATGTTTTGGGTCTCGGCTAGCGCGCCACGCCCAGCAGTTTGTCGAGCGGCTCGGGTTGCTCCTGCAGGCTGAGCGCGCTGCCCGAATAAACCAGCGTGCCGCGGTCCAGCACAGCGGCGGTGTCGGAGATCGCCAGAATCGCCTGCGGGTGTTGCTCGACGATGATGGCCGACAAGCCCTCGTCGCGGGTGATGCGCCGGATGGCGCGCAGCAACTCCTGCACGATGATGGGCGCCAGACCCTCGCACGGTTCGTCCAGCAGCAGCAGTGTCGGGTTGAGCACCAGAGCCCGGCCCAGCGCCAGCATCTGCTGCTCGCCACCCGACAGTTGCGTGCCCAGATTGGTCTTGCGTTCGGCCAACCGGGGAAAGAGCTCGTAGACGCGCGCCGGCGTCCAGGGACTGGAGGCGCGGCCGCTGCGTGCCGGTCGTGCCACCGCCGTCAGGTTTTCGTGCACGGTGAGCGACTTGAAAATATTGCGTTCCTGCGGCACCCAGCCGATGCCCGCCGCCGCACGCTGGTGTGAAGGCATCTTGTGCAAGGCGGCGGCGCCTAGATGGATGCTGCCGGCGTGCTGGCGCGTGGCACCGGCCAGCGTGTTGATGAAGGTCGTCTTGCCGGTGCCATTGCGCCCCAGCAAAGCCAGCGTCTGGCCCTCGCCCAGCGTCAGCGACACGTCGTGCAGCACCACGGCTTCACCATAGCCGGCGCTCAAGTCCTGGACTTTCAACAGGTCAACCATGTGGTATTGCCCCCACGCTTGCCACTGTGTGTGCTGCGCTGCCCCCCGAGGGGGCTTGCGCGCCTTGGGGCGGCCCGGCGTCGCGCATTGCCCCCACACTTGCTACTTCCATAGCATCGTTGATCTCGTCCCCATGCCCCAGGTACACCGCCTTGACGCGCGAGTCGCTGGCAATCTCATCCGGATCGCCTTCCGTCAGCACGGTGCCGTTGACCAGCACGGTCATGCGCTTGGCGAAGCTGAACACCAGGTCCATGTCGTGCTCTATCAGCAAAATCGACACCTCAGCCGGCAGTGCCGCCACGGTTTGCAGCAACTCCTCGCGCTCGCCCGCCGGCACGCCCGCCACCGGCTCGTCCAGCAGCAGCACGCGCGGCTGGCAGGCCAGCGCAATGGCGATCTCCAGCAGGCGGCGTTTGCCGTAGGCCAGAACGCGTGTTTCCTGCGCCATCTGGGCCGTCAGGTGAAACTGCTCCAGCAACTGCTCGCAACGCTCCGTCACGTCCCGGCGCGCACCCAGCGCCTGCCACCATTTGCCGCCCAGGTCCCGCTGCTGCGACACCGTCATGGCCAGCGTTTCGAGTGGCGTCAGCGAGTCGAACAACTGGTTGATCTGGAAGGTGCGCACCATGCCGCGACGCACCCGCTGGTAGGGTGCCAGTTGGGTAATGTCCTGCCCCTCCAGAATAATTTTTCCCTCGGTCGGTTGCAGCACACCGGTCAGCAAATTGATGAGCGTGGTCTTGCCGGCGCCGTTGGGACCGATCAAGGCATGGCGTGCGCCCTTCTTGAGATCGAGCGTCACGTTGTTGGTGGCCGTGATGCCGCCAAATTTCATCACCAGGCCTTGCGCCGACAACACGCTGCCGATCATGTATTGCTCCCGCGCGAAGGCCTCTTGAACCAGCTCCAGGGGCGTATCAGGCGCTCGCGCCCGACCAGCACCAGCAGCACCAGGAACAAGCCGATCCAGAAGGTCCAGTACTGCGGCGTGATGCTGGCTATCGCATCCTGCATCAGCTTGAACACAATGGCACCGGCGACACCGCCATACAACCAGCCGACGCCGCCGATCACCAGGATCAGCATCACGTCGGCGGAACGGTGAAACTCGAACACGTCGAGCGACGCAAAGCCGGTGGTTTGCGCCAGCAAGGCGCCGGCGGCGCCGGCCAGTGCCGCCGCCACCGTGTAGACCACGGCCAGACGACGGCCCACCGGGATGCCGATCGCCATGGCGCGCAGCTGGTTGTCGCGGATCGCCTTGAGCGTGGCGCCAAACGGTGAGTTGACAAAACGCCGCGCCAGCACAAACACCAGCAGCAACACGCTGAGCGAATACCAGGCCGCCGTGCGTCCGCTCAAATCAAATTCAAACTGGCCCAGCAGCGGCCCCATCACCACGCCTTGCAAGCCGTCGGCGCCGCCGGTCAGCCAGTCCAGCTTGTTGGACAGTTCCATCAATATCAGACCGACCCCCAGCGTCACCATCAGCCGCGTCAGATCGGTGCCGCGCAGAATGGTGGCGCTGCACAGCGCACCCAACAAACCGGCCGCCGCTACACCCACCAGCAAACCCAGCAGCGGATCGGGCAGCACCAGCTTGGCAAACAGCGCCGCCGCATAAGCGCCCATGCCAAAGAAAGCGGCGTGCCCCAGCGACACGATGCCGGTGTAGCCCAGAATCAGGTCCAGCGACAGGGCAAACAAGGCGACGATGGCAATCTCGTTGATGATCAGCGCATGGCTGGACAACAGCAGCGGCGAGGCCAGCGCCAGCAGGCACAGCGGAATCTCCCAGAGCTTCCAGCGGCCACTCCTGAGCAGTTGGTTTTGCGCGCTGGTCACGACGGCCCCCACGCTCGGCACTGCGTGTCCTCGCTGCCTCCCGGCGGGGGCGCGAGCTTGCTTGGGGCGGCCCGGCGCGGCGCTCACGACTTGCCTCCCTGGCGCACAAACAGGCCTTGCGGGCGCCAGACCAGGATCATGATCATCAGGCTATAGACGATGAAGCCACCCATTTTCGGGATGTAGTACTTGCCCGCCACATCAGCGATGCCCAGCAGCAGTGCCGCCAGCAGCGGCCCGGTGATGCTGGAGGTGCCGCCCACCGCCACCACGATCAAGAAGTAGATCATGTATTTCAGCGGAAAGCTGGGGTCCAGCCCCAGCACCTCGGCACCCAGCGCACCGCCCAGCCCGGCCAGGCCGGAGCCGACCGCGAAAGTGCCCAGAAACACCCAATTGACATTGATGCCCAGTCCCGCCGCCACGCGCTGGTCGTCGACCGAGGCGCGCAAGCGGCTGCCAAAACGGGTTTTTGCCAGCACGTACTGCAAGGCTAGCGTGAGCGCGGCACAGACCGCGATGATGAACAAGCGGTAATGGCCCATGCCCAGCATCCAGGCGCCCTGCCCCAGTTCGGTCCGGCCTTTCAGCCACTCGGGCAGCTGAATGATTTGCTGGCTGGAGCCAATGAAGTAGTCGGCGCTGGCCACCGCCATGAAGGTCAGACCGATGGAAAACAGCACCTGGTCCAGGTGCGGCTTGTGGTACAGCGGCCGGTACAGCGTGCGCTCCAGCACACCGCCCAGCAGCGCCGAACCAAGAAAAGCCAGCGGCAGGCACAGCAGAAAAGGCACGCCAAATTTCTGCATCAGCAGCACCGTGATGTAGCCGCCCACCATGGCAAACGCGCCGTGCGCCAGGTTGATGAAATTCATCAAGCCCATGGTCACGGCCAGGCCAACGGCCAGAATGAACAGCAGCATGCCGTAGGCGATACCGTCAAAGAGGATGGTCAGCATGGGTCAGAGATGGGTGCCACAAATTTACCGCTGGGCGTAGTGATTGTGCAATGCGACCGGGCTTTGGGGTGAAAAGCGCGGCCACAGTGGTGGTTCAAACATAACAAGCAGGGCGTGTGCTTTCACCCCAAAACCGCACGCGCATTGCGCAGCCGCTACGCTTGGCGCACGTTGCGCAATCGCCGCGCCCCGCGTTCACAGACGGCTACTTTGTCTTGCCCGGATCCTTGACGTCCTTGATGACGTCGAACTCGACGTTATAGAGCTGGCCGTTCTGCTTCTCGACTTTGCGCAGGTAGATGTTGTGCACCACGTCGCGGGTCTGCGCATCGATGAACATGGGGCCGCGCGGGCTCTCGAAAATCTGGCCCTTCATGGCCGCCAGCAAGGCGTCACCGCCGCCCTGCCCCTTGGTCGCCTTGAGCGCCTCGTAAATCACGCGCATGCCATCGTAGCCGCCGACCGCCATGAAGTTGGGCCGCATGCCCTTGTTGGCCTTGCCGAAGGCCTCGACAAACTTCTTGTTCAAGGCCGATGGGTGCGCCGCCGAGTAGTGGTGTGAAGTGACCACACCCAAGGCGCCATCGCCCATGTCATTGAGTTGGTCATCGTCGGTCACGTCGCCGGTGCCTATGAGCTTGATGCCGGCCTTGTCCATGCCGCGCTCCAGGAACTGTTTCATGACCGCGGCACCGGCGCCGGACGGCACGAAGACGAACAAGGCGTCGGGTTTCAGATCGCGCACTTTTTGCAGGAAGGGCGCGAAATCGGGGTTGCGCATGGGCACCCGCAGCGACTCCGGCACCTGGCCACCGTTGAAGATGAATCGCTCCTTGAAGTATTTTTCGGCGTCTATGCCGGGGCCGTAGTCGCTGACCAGGGTCACCACTTTCTTGATGCCGTTCTTGGGCGCCCAGTCGCCCATGGCGACGGCCGCCTGCGCCAGCGTGAAGCTGGTGCGCACCACGTAAGGCGAGGCTTGCGTGATGCTGCTGGTGGCGGCCGCCATCACCACCATGGGGGTTTTGGACTGCGTGGCAATCGGTGCCGTGGCGAAGGCCGAGGGTGTGATGCCGAAGCCGGCCAGCACGTTCACCTTGTCGTTCACCACCAGCTCTTGCGCCAGGCGTTTGGTCACGTCCGGAATGCTGGTGTCGTCCTTGATGATGAGTTCGATCTTCTTGCCAGCGACAGTGTCGCCGTTCTGCGCCATGTAGAGCCGGGCGGCGGCTTCAATCTGGCGTCCGGTGGTGGCCTGCTGCCCGGTCATGGGCAGAATCAGGCCGATCCTGAACTTGTTGTCCTGTGCCATGGAACTGGAAACAGCCAGTGCCGCGAGCGTCAGCGCGGTGGCTTGAAGGAACCGTCTCTTTTGCATGTTATGTCTCCTGGGGAATGATCGAACTCGAAATCGTCCGCTACTGTGACGGCAAATCTAACCTGCCGCAATAGCGATTTCTGACTGTTTGTTATAACAGTTTGAAATAGCTTATCACTGACAGCTAAGCGTCGGACCGGTAGGCCGAATCCAGCGTCAAGCTGCCCACCACACGCGAGACGCAAACGCAGATGCGCTTGTTCTGCAGCTTTTCATGCTCGCTCAAGAACACGTCGCGGTGGTCGATCTCACCCTCCAGCGTCAGCACATCCATGGCGCACAGGCCGCACTCGCCGCGACGGCAGCCCGACAGGGCCGACACGCCGGCCAGCTCGATGGCGTCCAGCAAGCTGCTGTCGGCAGGCACTGTGATGTTGAGCCGCTGGCGCGGAATTCGCACGCTGAAAGCCTGCGGCGCCAAACGGCCACTGCTGCCAAACGTCTCATAGCGCAAAGCGCTGGCTGGCCGGTCTGCCAGAGTCCAGGCGCGGCGGGCGGCGTCCAGCAGGGTTGCCGGGCCACACACATACAGCTGTCCGTCTGACGGTAAGGCGGCAATTTCCTCAGCAAAAGCGATCTTTTGACCCAGCGTCGAGACCTGCGTTTGCAAACCGTCGCCCAGCGCCTCGCGCAGCACCGATTGGTAGGCCAGCTCGACCTCGGTACGGGCCGCCAGCAGCATGCGCAGCGGACAGCCTTGGCGCGCCAGCGTCTGCGCCATTGACAACAGCGCCGTGACGCCGATGCCGCCGGCCACCAGCAGATAAGCCGGTGCCGTCAAATCGAGCCGGAAGTGGTTCCGCGGCTGACTGATGCGCAACCGGTCGCCCACCGCCAACCGCCACATGGCCAGCGAGCCGCCGCGCCCGTTGTCGAGCCGCTTGACGGCGATCCGGTAGGACATGCCATCGGGCTGGCCCAGCAGCGAATAGGTGCGGATCTGGGGCCTGCCATCGACCAGCAGTTGCACTTGCAGGTGGGCCCCCGGCTGGTACGGCAACGCCGCTGCGGCAGGTTGCAACGTGAACTCGCGTACCGTGGGCGTAACGTCGTGAAAGGATTGAATGACCGCGTCGGTCCAGGCCAGGATGTTGCGCATGGGGCAATGAAAATTGGGGATGAGGGTAGTCGCTTCAGCTGCGCTTGCGAATCAGCCGCACGCCGGGCAATTGATCCAGACGCTGGCCTTGCACCGCTTCATGCAGGTTGCGCTGGGCAATGCGCGAGTGTTCGCGCATCAAATTTTCGGCGCGCCAGCCTTCGCGCCGCTCGATCGCATCCAGCACTTGCCAGTGCTGGTCTTGCGCCACGATCAGCATGTCGCGCGCTTTCGGTGAGTTGGCCTGTAGCACCACAAAACCGGAGGGCGACGCAAACGGCAGGCCCGACACGCGCTCCAGCTCCTTGGCGATCACCACGCTGCCGGCCATTTCGCTCAGCAGCGCGTGAAAACGGGCATTCAATGTCACGTAGCTGGAAAAAGCCTCGGCGTCGAGCGCGGGTTGACTCAGCACCCGGTCAATCTCGCGCAGACATTCACGCGCCTCGCCCAGCAGCACGGGCGCGGCGCCGCGTTCGGCCGAGAGCCGGGCCGACAAGCCTTCGAGGGTGCCGCGCAGCTCAATCGCCTCGGACACATCGCGTTCGGAAAAAGTCTTCACCGCGTAACCGCCGTTGGGCAAGGCGTCGAGCAGGCCTTCCTGCTCCAGGCGCATCAGCGCGGCGCGAATGGGGGTGCGCGAAAAGCCTAGTTTTTCGACCACCGTGAGCTCGGCAATGCGCGCGCCGCCCGGCAACTCACCGGCCAGAATCAACTCGCGCAAACGCAGCAGCGCCTGCACTTGCACACTGGCCTGGCCGTCGGTTTTGCTTGCGGAGCCTGTGCCACCCTGGCGGGAAGCTATGGAAATAGCAGTGTTTGCCATGTGTATTCCTTCAGGCCGAGGCCAATGGACGAATCGGAATCACGGAATCTGGATGCTCCTGCCGGGATTGCTCGCGCGCCACCAGGTCGTCAATCAGGCGCCGAGCCCACATCGAGCCAGCGTCGATATTGAGGTTGTAAAAGCCGCGCTCCGGGCGCTCGTCCATGGCTTTTTGCTGCGCTTCCAGCACCTGCTCGTCTTCGCGGAAGATGGTTGCCACGCCTTCGCGCAACTTATGCGTCAGCGCTTGCTCGCCCAGGCAATAGTTGCGGGCAAAAGCCCAGAAGTAGAGGCATGTGCCATCCGTTTCGGGCGTGATGGTGTTGAGCACAAAACCGTTGACGCCCTTGCTTCGATTGCTCAAACGGGCATCGCCCGCATTGCCGCCGGGCGGAATGGCGCCGCTGCCGGTCTGCGCCACACCGACGTCAATGGTCACGGTACAGGGCGCTTCGAAGCGGATGATCTGCCAGCGGTCGACCGGCCCTTCATAGCCCAGGGCATGTTTGATTTGCCCGGCCCAAAACGGCGGCGCCTCTATGTTTTCCAGCCAGCGCGTCACGGTGGCGGTGCGCTCGCCGTGCGTCGCCACAAAAGGCGCTTCAACCAAGGCCCGCTGACCAATGCTGGAACTGTGCACAAAGGTCTCGTGCGTCAAATCCATCAGGTTGTCCACCACCAGGCGGTAATCGCACTTCACCTTGATCATCTTGCCGTCGCCGGCCCATTGGGGGTCGTCGTTCCAGTGCAGGTCCGGCAGCAAAGCCGGATCGGCCTTGGCCGGGTCGCCCGGCCAGATCCAGACAAAGCGGTGTTTTTCGAGCACCGGGTAGCTGCGCACGCAAGCCGACGGGTTCAGCGTTTCCTGGCTCGGCATGTGGGTGCAGCGCCCTCGCGCATTGAACACCAGGCCGTGGTAGCCGCAGGTCAGCTCGTCGCCCTCCAGTCGGCCCAGGGACAGCGGCAGCAGGCGGTGCCAGCAAGCGTCTTCCAGCGCCGCCAGGGTGCCGTCGAGCTTGCGGAACAACACCAGCTTCTGCTTGCAAACGGTGCGCGACAGCAGGCTGCGGCCGACTTCGACGTCGTACGCCGCGGCGTACCAAGCGTTGATGGGAAATAGGGATTTTTGGCTATTCATGGATACGTAATGTATACATAAATCCATGCAATTGGCCATTTTTTGCAGAAACAAGCGGTCTACCTGCTATTTAGGTATTCAATAACATCTTGAAAATATGTTTTAACATCAACGCTTGGACCATCACACCGGAGCCCCACCATGACCCAAGCCAGCGTCAAGCTGCCCGCCCACTATGACCACGTGGGCAGTTTTTTGCGCCCAAAATACCTGCTGGAAGCGCGTGCGCAGAAAGCCGACGGCAGTATCAGCCCGGAACAGCTGCGCCGGGTGGAAGACCAGGCCATCAGCGAGATCGTCAAGTTTCAGGAAGACGTGGGCTTGAAGAGCATCACCGACGGCGAGTTCCGCCGCACCTACTTTCATATCGACTTTCTGGAGCAAATCGGCGGCGTCAAGACCGACATTCCAGTGACGATTCAAAGGCCCGACGGCACGCAGGAACTGGCGCCGCCGGTGATGCGCGTAATCGACAAGGTGCGCCATGTGAAGGACATCCAGTTGGCGGATTTCCAGTACCTCAAGTCCCAGGTCTCTGCCGGCAACACGCCCAAGGTCACCATCCCGTCACCCACCATGCTGCACTTCCGCGGTGGCCGCGCCGGCATCAGCCAGCAACACTATCCGGAGTTGGACCCCGATTTTTATCAGGACGTGGCCAACGCCTATGGTGACGAGTTGCGCAGCCTGGCCGCCGCCGGTTGCACTTATGTGCAAATGGACGACACCAACCTGGCCTACCTGTGCGACGAGAAGATGCGCGAAGCGGCACGCCAGCGCGGCGACGACCCCAACGAGTTGCCGCACCGCTACGCCAAATTCATCAACTTGGTGGTGGCGCAAAAGCCGCCCGGCATGCTGCTGGCCATGCACTTGTGCCGCGGCAACTTCAAGAGCACGCACGCCGCCAGCGGCAACTACGAGCCGGTGGCCGAGGCCTTGCTCAAGGAGATGAACCTGGACGCCTACTTCATGGAGTACGACGATGTGCGCAGCGGCGACTTCAAACCGCTGCGCTACCTGCCCAAGGGCAAGACCGTGGTGCTGGGCCTGGTCACGACCAAATTCGGCGCGCTGGAAAGCAAGGACGACTTGAAGAACCGCATCGACCAGGCCGCGCGCTACGCACCGCTGGAGCAGTTGGCACTATCGCCGCAGTGCGGTTTCAGCAGCACCGTCCACGGCAATGACATTGCGGTGGAAGCGCAGCGCGCCAAGCTGCGGCTGGTGGTGGAGACGGCACGCGAGGTATGGGGCGATCACTGATTTTGAATCGCCGCCCAAGTTGAACCTACGCCATTTCGCTGCCCAGGGCAATGCTTGCTGCCCGTTGCTGGAACCTCTCGAATATTTTCCAGCGCAGTATCGGCACGTCTTCCACAAGCTCGCCGGAAATTTGCACCACCACTGTCTCTTCCAACACACGCAGACTGTACATCCCAGGAACGTTGAGGACAGCCGTTTCTTCGCCGAGGAAATCGTACTGCTTCAAAACATCCACGCCGCCGTTGTACCGCGTGCGTTCGATGACTCCGTGACGGATAACATTGATAGCATCGATTTGATCGCCCTCGATAACCGTACCAGGGTAATAATGCCGATCCGTCGCACCGTCAATGATGCGGGCCAGAGTGGCTGCCGGCAGGCCTTCGCTAAACAAACTGGTCTTATTAAGGAAATTGCGCATATCGGTAACCCGGCGCACTCGATCCAACAGACCGTTGCGTCTTATCACTTCTGCATAAAGGCGAATCGGTATTTTTAACACCTGCACAAAAGACGAGCTACGGTAAGTATATGAAGATGCGCGATTGTCCAGCATCGCATCATCTCCGATGAGTGACCCTGCCGATAGATTGCTGAACAGCTTGTCGCGGGTGCGTATCTTCTCTACGCTTCCGCTTAACAGCAGCAGTATTTCCTGAGGTATTTCGCCCTCCTTGAGAAAAATAGTGCCGGGATTAATATCCGTAACCGGATGGTTCATCAGCGCCCGCAGGTCATGCAGCAATACTCCCGGAAGATTAGCCTGCAAATAGGCAAAAGCTTTGTGACGCGACTTCTCCGATAAGCTTCGCACCAGCACGTCAACGGTACCGAATGAAGCGCTGGATCCGATCTCCTTTTCCTCCGGAGTCAAATCGCTGGCGCGATGGGCAAGCAGGATGCGGGTGGAAGCATCTCCACGGAAGTCCTTTGCATTGCCGTGGATCATGCCGCCGCCTATGTCGATTTTTTTAAGATCGTATGGCGCCAGGTAGGCAGCACGGATACGTTCAAAAGCAGATTGGTCCAATCCCGGCAACTCCGGCCGATCGGTAACCATCCCCTTGAGAATGTCCAAAGACACAATATCTGCGAAGTGTGCATAAGTGCGATAGCCTTCAGCCCACATGACGCGGAATACAAAGATATTGTTTTCCACTGGATGCGGCGAAAATATCGGCATGACATCCAGTCCGCTTACATCGTTCCACTGGTCGAAAACAAGATCGTGAATGTCAAAAAAATTGTCAAACTGCCCCTCCATACCGATCAGTGCGGCCAGTTTTTTTGCTACTGAAGCGCGCACCAACGGAGTCGCAAAGTAACGGATACGCCGACCGGTACGCATCAATGCGGTAAGTCCGGCGAAATGGTCGTCGTGCGCATGGGTGTGAAAAATACCGTCTACCTGATCGACACCGATGCCCAAGGCGGCCAAAGTATTGACAATGTGCGGACCAGCATCGATCAGATAAATACTGCCTTGATAGGTAATGATGCTCGACATGCAGGGGCGATTGACATCCCAACCATCGCCCTCTCCGGAATGAATGACGGCGAAATATTCCGGATCAAACCTGCGAAAACCCAAAGGATAAGCGCATTCGTAGGCATCACCATCATGGAGGTTGAGATCAACCGTAACCGTCTGTTCGCGATAGGAAAATTCAAAAACATTGGGACGAAGCCGATGCAGGCTTACACCCAGCGCAATCTCCAGCGCGCCGTCGGCGACGACCTGGGTGTCGATAAAATCACTGCTCGGGCGAATATTTCCAAAGGCAAACTTCAGCTTCAGACGCATCATTTCTGTAGCCTGCTCCTCGGATATGCCCGCCTGAATCATTTCATCACGCGACACCAAACCGTAATTCCCTCGGTAGATATAGCGCATTTGCGACTCGACCTGATCAGCCGAACCGATCAGGATTGGTTTACGTCCGGTATTGTTGGGATGCCCTGGCAGAATCAACCCCTGCCTGTAGAGCATCTGCAAAACAGGGAATTCGGCAAGATTGGCAAACGCCCCGTTCTGTAGTGGAATATCAGAAAGCAGGATGGCGTTGGGACCGGTTTCGCAGCTAACACCGTCGATCTCGTGAGGCAGAATCAATCCTCGCTTGATCAGGTGTTTAACTGCATCTGCCGGACATCCGCACAACACGCGCAGATTGGCATCAGGAATCTCAACCCACTTAATCCCGTGCGCAACATCGACCTTCTGGATTCCCATTTGCCGCCTCGGTTATTGTGACTATTTCGCGCCCGACCTTTTGCAAGCCTTCTGAATCACTTCGTAAACCTTTTGCTGTTGAAAGGGTTTCAACACATACCCCTTTGCGCCTGCCTTCAGCGCATCGAGCACCATTTTTTCCTGTCCATGCGAGGTGACCATGATGATCTTCGCATCCTGAAATTCGCTCACAATGGCTCGCGTAGCTTCAATTCCATCCATATCCGGCATCGTGATATCCATCGTCACCAAATCAGGCCTACAGGCCTTATAAGCAGCTATGGCCTCTTTTCCGTTCGAGGCTGTCTGTACAACCCTGAATCCCATCTCTTCCAGAAGCATACTCAGTTTTCTGACGATGATTGGTGAATCGTCGACCACCAAAATATCCAAGACATCCATCACGCCCTCCTTATTTCACGTACTCAAGATTTGTATTAAACAACTCTCTTGGCCCCACGAGACTGATCGTCATGCACCCCAATGCCGTATCCAGGCGTTGGATGTAAATCATCGCGCCTTTCATGCGTCGAATAGTGTTTACCCGGTCAAGAATAACTGGCGGCGTCATGACGATGCCGCGTCGATCCAGCTTCTGCAAATCCAGCGTACAGTGCCCCAGAATGGTGTTGACGACTTCCCCTGCGGCCGCTTCGCGATACATGTCGACATCGTCTGGCAGGATATCAAGACCTTCGGTCATCCGTTCATACATTGCGTTGATCAGCCCCTGCTGAAAACTGAAGGCAACCAGCAAATTGATCGCTCCGCCCATGCCGACAATCGCGGTCATATCGAGCAGAATAAGCTCATCCCAGTGCCCTCCGCTGCCGTTGGTTTCAGCCACGCTGATTGCGAATTCGCCCTCAAAGTAGGCCCGCGTCCTGGTTATTATGGACTGCATGATCTGCGCGACTTCAACCACCAGCTTTTCATCGGACATGATTACACCGTCTCGTTCGGAACTGTCTGTTGAAACGGCAGCGTAAACAAGAACTGCGTACCTTGTCCGGCAACCGACTTGACCACGACGCGCCCCCCCATATTTTTTGTTTCGTTTAGCACCGCCGCCAGACCCACGCCACGCCCCGCCAATTCGGTCACTTCTTTTTGCGTGCTGATCGTGTCCATAAAAATCATCTGGGCAATTTCATCATCGGAAATATTCAACACTTGGTCGGAGGTATACACGCCTGCGGCCACAGCACGTTCGCGAAGTGCATCCAGATTGATGCCGGAACCGTCATCCGCTATTGTCAATTCGATGGCGTTATCAACCAATGCAACGCTGCAAGAAATCCTTCCTGCCTCATCCTTGCCCGCCTCCCATCGGCTCTCTGGAGTCTCGATGCCATGCACCACGGCGTTACGAAAAACATGAGTGAGCGTGTGTAAAAACGCGCGGAACGCATCTGAATCGAGCCAAATGTCCGAGCCTCCTGTAACTTCGATGGGAGCGACCTCTTTGTCCATGCGTTTTGCAACCTGCCTGACCATTCCGTCAAAACTCATCAGCGCATTTCTGAACGAAACCTTGCGCATGTTACATATCTCCTTGAGCAAGGAATGTATCTGGGCAACTGACGTATCCACAATCTCTCCACGAAGAAGCTGTGTCGCAATTTTCTCCAATAGGCGTTCCTGGCCCTCGGACAAAATGATGCATTCCCCACGCGCCAGAAATTCTTCACCAAGCGCATCGGTCAGAACGGCAAGATCTTCATCAAAAGAACGTTGAAGCGCTTCGATTGAAGCAATCTCGGCAATTTTCTGTCTTGTCAGTGTGTCGCCGAGCGCAATTAAGCCGGTCAAGCTGGTTTCAATATCATGCAGTACTTTGGGTGCGTTGGAAAAACTGAATTGGTTCAACAAGCCCTTGCAAGTATGTACTTCCCGGTAAAGCGCCTTCGTTATCGTTAGCGGAACTTCCTGGCCATTCAGAATGCCAGGAAGGTCATTTGCAAGAAATTTGCGAAATGCATCGATCGCATCAAAAAAGTTATGGCTATCGGATACTGCCTTCACAATCAACTCGAGGTGACATCGCTCATCATCCAGCAAAGTAGTCACGCGTCGTTCCTCAGTGATGTCCGTCAGTACGACCATGAACTTTCCGTTATCAAGGAGTTTGTATTGGGTTTTAAGCAACGTATCGTCGCGCTGAATTTCCGATGGCAACAAAGACAACATGCTTTCCCGCGTGTCTGCATCGGACTCGGCCAACACCGAGGGGATGGTTGTGCAAAACAGATCGGCACGGGCTGCATCTTCGTGAAAAAACACGTTAGCGGCATTGAGTCCTGCCGGAGACTGCCCAAGCATCGTTTCACAAGCACGACTGAACTCGGCATCGATGGTAAGGTCAGGTCCAAACGACAAAAAACCTTGCCCCGAGTTGTCCAACAGGCTGGCCACCTGTTCGGTTTTTCTTCTGGCGCGTAGCCTCGCCTTCCACCAGCCTCCAAACAGCATAATAAAGGCGAAGGTAATCGCGCCAACTGAAATGCGTTCCGGATTGCCAAAGCTTTTCAACGGGTCAACAAAGCCAACCAGACGCCATGAGCCATGTGGATCCCTCCAGTCGATGCTGGCTTGAGCCATCTTCAACCAATGTCCTTCCTTCAAAAGCCGGCCACGGTCATCCATATCCAACAGACGCGGCGGCTCCTTCTCGAAGGCCTCATTGACTCGTTGTTCCTTTTTGATCGAGTCGAGGTCTTTCTGGCTGCCCAACACCCTGAACTGCCATGCCGGGACGTTGGAAGCGAAGATGACTCCTTCAGGTGATACGACCGCTAAAGAATCGGACTCCTGTTTAAGCAAATAATCCACTTCTTCGAAGCCAAGTTTAGCCACCACTGCCCCGATAATTTTCGGTGCCGGAGCAGCTTCAGGCGTGAGCTTGGCCGCGAATCCCAGCGATGACGCGTTTATGGCTGCATCTTTTTCAAAGATCGGCGCCGCAATATAAAACCCCCGTGCGCCTGATGTGTGGCCCAGTGCCGGATACATGCTGGGATTACCCGCCATCGAAGCGATGAAATAGGGGCGTGAACTTCTGTCTTCACCAGTTCCGGATTTGCCCGATTTGGTGAAATATGCCACCATTTTCCCTGTTGCATTTACAACGCGAATATTGCCAAGATCAAAAGATTGATGAAGGCGCATCAGCAGGTCCATAACCTGAGGATTACCAGGAGGCAGCGAACCCTGCGCGGTCTCCCTGATGATGGGGTTAACACCGCCCATCGTGATCATGGAGCCCAGGACCACCGCTTTCTTCCTGCCATCCGCCAAGTGAGCCGCTCGACGATTGAGATTTTCCTGAAACCTCTGAAAATCACGCGCCACGACGATCTGCTCGGCCCCCCAAACCATCAGGCTCGACAACACAAAGGCTGCCGTAAAAAACGGCAAGAAATGACGAAATTTCGAGATGACTACAGATTTGCCAACCAAGACCCTACTCCTTTTGAACAACGCCGATGTCCGAAAAACCGGAACCAAGCGAAATCGTAATAAAGAATAAACCCTAAATCCGTAACCCCAAATGACTGTATGTGATTTGCGACGTCAAATTCAGAGATATTCGAGGCGCATCCCTAGGGCCTGTTCACACTATTTTGGCGAGTAAATATAGTGTGAACAGGCCCTAGCCCGGCTTGACGATTTTCTCCAGCGTCTGGCGTATCAATGTCAAGGTTGTCTGCTGCGTCAATGTGATGGGGCGCAGCGAACTGGTGGCCAGTGAAACCTTGGTGCGCAGCACCGGTTCATGGATGGCGCGGATCGAAAACGCAGAAGGCCGAACGGAGTTGGCGACCGCATTGCGCGACAGAATGGCACTGCCGGCGCCGTCCGCCACCAGGTCCAGAATGGCCGATACGCCATCGATTTCCAGCGCAATTTTCAGGCGACAGCCAATGTTGGCCATCTCCGACTCCACGTGCATGCGAATGGCGTTGGGCCGGCTCGGAATCACCAGCGGCAATTGCGCAACGGCTTTCAATGAAATAGGCCCCGGCGCCGGGTCTTCCTGCAAGCCCGGTGGGCGTGCCTGCACCAGCAGCAGTTCTTCTTCCGGTAGCGGGGAAATTTCTATATCGGTGCTGGGCTGGACGTTGTACAGCACCGCAATATCGAGCCGTCCATTCACCAGCGACTCCTGCATCGCCACCGACAGGCCTTCACTGATGGAGATCGTGGCATCCGGCATTTGGCTGCGAAAAGCCCTTGTCAGCGGCACCGTCAGCACGCGCGCCAGGCTGGAGGGCAAGCCAACCGCGACGCGCCCGGCCAGCGAACCGCGGACCCGCCCCATTTCCTCGCGAGCCCGCTCAACCTGATGCAGAATGCCGTGGCCATGCGCCAGCAGCAGTTTGCCGGCTTCGGTCGGCACGGCGCCGCGGCCGTTGCGCGTCAACAGGTTTTGGTGCAGTTCCACTTCCAGCAGCCGCACCTGCCGGCTGAGTGCCGGTTGCGCCACATCCAGCGCAATGGCAGCCCGGGTAAAGCTGCCCAGCTCGGCGACGCGCACAAAGTACTCCAGTTGTTTGAGGTCCATGGTTTATTGAGCTATATCTTCCGTCCCATTATGCCGAATTGCGATACCTGATAGAAACCGCTCCACCTTGGCGCAGAACCTGGTCAGGGCCAGAATCGCCGTCATGTTCATTCACGCCCCCTGTCTGCCATGACGACCGAGATCAATGGCATTTCCTCCATGGCCACGCGTCTGGTCCTGGCCGAACTGGTGGCTGCGTTCCAGCAGCACTCCGGCCAGCGCGTCGCCATCGAGTCGGTGGGCGGGGTCGATGCTGCCAGGCGCGTGCAGGCCGGCGAGGCCTTTGACCTCGTCATCCTGGCGTCCGACGCGATCGACAAGCTGATCGCCTCCGGTCACCTGCTGGCAGGCTCCAAAGTGGACCTGGTCCGCTCCGGTGTGGCCGTCGCGGTGCGCGCCGGTGCACCCAGGCCGGACATCTCGACCGAAAACGCCGTGCGCCAGGCCGTGCTGGCGGCGCGCAGCCTCAGCTATTCCAGCGGGCCCAGCGGGGTGGCATTGGCCAAGCTGTTCCAGCGCTGGGGCATTGCCCAAGACATCCAGGGCCGCATCGTGACGCCGCCGCCCGGCATTCCGGTGGGTACGCTGGTCGCCAGCGGCGAGGTCGAACTGGGCTTTCAGCAACTCAGCGAGCTGATGCATCTGGACGGCATCGCCCTGCTGGGCCAGTTGCCGCCGGCGATCCAGATCACCACCACCTTCTCGGCCGGCCTGTGCAGCGGCAGCCAGCACGGCAATGCCGTGCGCGCCCTACTTGACTACCTGAACTCGCCCGCGGCCGCCGCCGCCAAACGCCGCCATGGGATGGAGCCGGCCCCGCTCTGACACCAGTGAATTGAATTTGAATCCCAGGAGACTCTTATGAAGAAACCCATGGTCATCGATTGCCACGGCCACTACACCACCGCGCCGAAAGCGCTGGAGAGCTGGCGCAACCGGCAGATCGCCGGCATCAAGGACCCCTCCGTTAGCCCCAAGGTGTCTGAGCTGGTGATCAGCGACGACGAGTTGATCGAGTCCATAGAGACCAACCAGTTGCGCCTGATGAAGGAACGCGGGAGCGACCTCACCATCTTCAGCCCGCGCGCCAGCTTCATGGCGCACCACATCGGCGACTTCAATGTCTCATCGACTTGGGCCGCCATCTGCAACGAGCTGTGTTACCGCGTGAGCCGGCTGTTCCCCGACAACTTCGTCCCGGTCGCCATGCTGCCGCAAAGCCCTGGTGTGGACCCGGCCAGTTGCATCCCCGAGCTGGAAAAATGCGTCAAGCAATACGGCAACGTCGGCATCAACCTGAACCCCGACCCCAGCGGCGGCCACTGGACATCGCCGCCCTTGAGCGACAAACACTGGTTCCCGATCTACGAGAAGATGGTGGAGTTTGATATCCCGGCCATGATCCACGTCAGCACCAGTTGCAACGCCTGCTTCCACACCACCGGCGCCCACTATCTGAACGCCGACACCACTGCCTTCATGCAGTGCCTGACCAGCGATCTGTTCAAGGAATTCCCGACGCTCAAGTTTCTGATCCCGCACGGCGGCGGTGCCGTACCGTATCACTGGGGACGTTTCCGCGGCCTGGCGCAAGAATTAAAGAAGCCGCTGCTGCAAGACCATTTGCTGAACAACATCTACTTCGACACCTGCGTCTACCACCAGCCCGGCATCGACTTGCTCAACACCGTGATTCCGGTGAAAAACGTGCTGTTTGCCAGCGAAATGATAGGCGCCGTGCGCGGCATAGACCCCGAGACCGGCAACTACTACGACGACACCAAACGCTACATCGAAGCGTCCAAAATCCTGAGCGACGCCGACCGCTTCCAGATTTATGAAGGCAATGCGCGCCGCGTGTTCCCGCGTCTGGATGCAGCATTGAGAGCCAAAAACCAATAAGGATTTTTATGAACAATTTAGGCATCGTCAAACGCAACATCACCCGCGCCGACAAGGCGGCGGTGGACAAACTCTCGCGCTTCGGCGTCGCCACCATCCACGAGGCGATGGGCCGCGTCGGTCTCATGAAGCCCTATATGCGCCCGATCTACACCGAAGCCAAAATGTGCGGCACAGCCGTCACGGTGCTGCTGCAACCCGGTGACAACTGGATGATGCACGTGGCGGCCGAGCAAATCCAGCCCGGCGACGTGGTGGTGGCGGCCTGCACCAGCGACAACCAGGACGGTTTTTTTGGCGACCTGCTGGCCACCTCGTTCCAGGCGCGTGGCGCCAGGGGGCTGGTGATCGACGGCGGCGTGCGCGACGTGAAAGACCTGACCGAGATGAACTTCCCGGTCTTCAGCAAAGCCATTCATGCCAAGGGCACCATCAAGGCCACGCTGGGCTCGGTCAACATCCCCGTAGTCTGTGCCGGCGCCCAGGTCAACCCCGGCGACGTGGTGATTGCCGACATCGACGGCGTGGTGGTGGTGCCCGCAGCCATCGCCATGCAAGTGGCCGACGCGGCCGAAGCGCGTGAAGCGAACGAGGGTGCGAAACGCGCCATCTTTGCCTCCGGCGTGCTGGGCCTGGACTACTACAAGATGCGCGAGGGCCTGGAAAAAGCCGGCCTGCGCTACATCGATTGATTGTTGGCGCACCGGTTTTTCCTTCACTGAAGAAAGTTGCACGATGAACATCACATTTTTCCGTTCCGTCACCCATCTGGGCCTGGCTTGCGCCGTGGCCACCCTGACCAGCCTGCTGCCGCTACAGGCCTCTGCGCAGCAATACCCGGCCAAGCCGGTCAAGGTGGTGGTTGGCTATGCCGCCGGTGGCGCCGTGGACATCGTTGCGCGCACCGTCGGCCAGAGTCTGGCCACGGCCATGGGCCAACCCTTCATCGTGGACAACAAGCCCGGTGCCGGCACCAATATTGCGGTCAAGGCCGTGATTGACGCGGCGCCGGACGGCTACACACTTTTGATGGCGGCCAATGCGCTGGCCGCCAACATGACGCTGTACCATCCCGCGCCTTTCGATGCCGAACGCGATCTGGTGCCGGTCTCGCTCGTTGGTCGCGTGCCGGTCGTGATCGCAGCCAATACGAAGGCGCCTTTTGCCACGATTGCCGGCCTGATTGAAGCCGCCAAGGCCAAGCCAGGTGGCATCGCCTTTGCGACGCCGGGCAATGGGTCGACACCGCATATGGCGATTGAGCTGTTCGCCCGCGCCGCCGGCATTTCCTTGCAGCACATTCCCTACCGCGGTGGCGCGCCGGCCATTACCGACGTGATCGGCGGTCAGTTGCCGCTGGTCGCGGTCAATGCGCTCGAAGTGCTGCCGCACGTCAAGAGCGGCAAACTGAAGGTGCTTGCCGTTCTGAGTTCCAACCGTTCGAGCATCTTTCCCGATGTGCCGACGATTGCCGAGTCCGGCTTTGCGGGCTTCGAGGCTTCGGTCTGGTACGGACTGGTGGCGCCTGCGGCCACACCCAAAGCCATCGTTTCGCGGCTGCACGCCGAAGTGCAAAAGGCCTTGCAGACGGCGGAAGTGCGCGAGCGCATGGCGGCGGTCGGCGGCGAGGTGGTACCCGGCAGTGCCGAGCAATTCGGCGCACTGATCCATTCCGAGCGCATCCGTTACGAAAAAGTGGTGCGCGAGGCCGGCATCAAACCCGATTGATGCCGAGGACCCCTATGGAATTTGTCAAAACCCCCGGCTGGCTGGACTGGTACGCCGGCCCCAGCAAGCCCTATTTCAAGTTGCCCGCCGGCAGCGTAGACGCGCACTGCCACGTATTCGGCCCCGGCGCGCAATTCCCTTTTGCTCCCGAGCGCAAGTACACACCGTGCGACGCGTCCAAGGAGCAGTTGTTCGCCCTGCGCGACCATCTGGGGTTCGAGAAGAACGTGATCGTGCAAGCCACCTGCCACGGCTCCGACAACCGCGCGCTGGTCGATGCCTTGAAAGCATCCAACAACAAGGCACGCGGCGTGGCTACCGTCAAGCGCGACGTAAGCGATGCGGAATTGCAGGAGATGCACGGCGCCGGTGTGCGCGGCACGCGCTTCAACTTCGTCAAGCGGCTGGCCGACTTCACGCCGCGCGAGGTGCTGCTGGAGATTGCCCAGCGCATTGCGCCGCTGGGCTGGCATGTGGTGGTCTACTTCGAGGCGCAGGACCTGCCCCAGTTGTATGACTTCTTCACTGCGCTGCCGACCACCGTGGTGGTGGACCACATGGGCCGCCCCGATGTGAGCAAGCCGGTCATTGGGCCCGAGTTTGAGCTGTTCGTGAAGCTGATGCGCGAGCACGGCAATATCTGGAGCAAGGTGAGCTGCCCCGAGCGCCTGAGTGTCAGCGGCCCGCCCGCGTTGCATGGCGAGCAGAATGCTTACCGCGATGTCGTGCCGTTTGCCAGACGCCTGGTGGAGACTTTTCCGGATCGCGTGCTGTGGGGCACCGACTGGCCGCACCCGAACCTGAAGGATCACATGCCCGACGATGGCCTGCTGGTGGACTACATTCCCCATATTGCCAGCACGCCCGAGCTACAACAGAAGCTGCTGGTCGACAACCCGAACCGTTTGTATTGGCCGGAGAAAATATGAACCCACGATGCGGTCATTGCGGGCTTGACCCGCAATCCATGGATGCCGGATCAAGCCTGCCCCGGACTCCGATCCGGGGTCCGGCATGACAACAGGCTTTAGAGGAAAATTCCATGTCACTCGATAAACCCTACCTTGACATCCCCGGCACCACCATCTTCGATGCCGAGCAAAGCCGCAAGGGCTACCACCTGAACCAGTTTTGCATGTCGCTCATGAAGGCCGCCAACCGCGAGCGTTTCAAGGCGGACCAGCGCGCCTATCTGGATGAGTGGCCCATGACCGAGGCGCAGAAGCAGGCGGTGCTGGCACGCGATCTCAATCGCTGCATTGCCCTGGGCGGCAATATCTACTTTCTGGCCAAGATCGGAGCCACCGACGGCAAGAGCTTCCAGCAGATGGCGGGCAGCATGACCGGCCTGAGCGAAGCGCAGTACCGCGACATGATGATCGCCGGCGGCCGCTCCATAGCCGGCAACCGCTTTGTCGGCGAAGATGGCGATGCACAAGCGCAGCACCAGCCCCAAGGCCAATCCCATCGACCAGCGAGCGCATGACCATGGCAAAAATTACCGCCAGCGTTTACACGTCCCACGTGCCCGCCATCGGCGCCGCACTGGACCTGGGCAAGAGCCAGGAGCCGTATTGGCAACCGGTGTTCAAGGGCTACGACTTCTCAAAGCAGTGGCTGCGGGACAACCAACCCGACGTCATTTTTCTGGTCTACAACGACCACGCCACGGCCTTCAGCCTGGACCTGATCCCGACCTTCGCCATCGGCACCGCGGCGTCGTACGCACCGGCCGACGAAGGCTGGGGCCCGCGCCCGGTGCCCCCGGTGCAAGGCCACCCGGAGCTGGCCGCGCACATCGCGCAGTCCGTCATCCAGCAGGACTTTGATCTGACCATCGTCAACAAAATGGACGTGGACCACGGCCTGACCGTGCCGCTATCCCTGCTGTGCGGCCAGCCCCCTCAGTCCGACTTTCGCTGGCCCTGTCCGGTGATTCCGTTCGCCGTCAACGTGGTGCAATACCCGGTGCCCTCGGGTCGGCGCTGCTTCGAGCTGGGCAAGGCGATTCGCCGCGCGGTGGAGTCGTATGACCTGCCGCTCAACGTCCAGATCTGGGGCACCGGCGGCATGAGCCACCAACTGCAAGGTGCCCGCGCCGGCCTTATCAACCGCGAATGGGACAACGCCTGGCTGGATCAGCTGATTGCCGACCCGGAAGGCCTGGCCAGCATGCCACACATCGACTATGTGCGCGAGGCCGGCTCCGAGGGCATCGAGCTGGTGATGTGGCTGATCGCGCGCGGCGCCATGGCCGACGTGGCCGGCGGCGCCAAGCCCAAGGTCGCACACCGCTTCTACCATGTGCCTGCGTCGAATACGGCGGTGGGGCATCTGATCCTTGAGGATGCATGAAGACGGTGGCAGGCGGAGCCCGCTGGGCGCGCAGGGTACCCGGCTGCGCTCATGTCCCCCGGTTCGGGCCTGGCCCGAACCTCCTCCTTGACTTCGCTACGCCGGATACCCTGCGCGCCCAGCTCATTTGCCGTCGCAACCACAATCCATTGACTCAAGCAAGGACATCCTTATGAAAACCATCAAAGTCGCTCTGGCCGGCGCCGGTGCTTTCGGCCTCAAGCACCTGGACGGCATCAAGAATATTGACGGCGTCGAAGTCGTCTCGCTGATCAGCCGTGATCTGGAGAAGACGCAAGAAGTGGCGGCCAAATATGGCATTGGCCATGTCGGCACCGAGCTGGGCGACAGCCTGGCCTTGAAGGAGGTGGACGCCGTCATCCTGTGCACGCCGACGCAAATGCATGCCAGGCAAGCGATCGCCTGCCTGCAAGCCGGCAAGCATGTGCAGGTCGAAATTCCGCTGGCCGACAGCTTGAGGGGTGCGCTGGAAGTGGCCGCCACACAAGAGCAGACCGGTCTGGTGGCGATGTGCGGCCACACCCGGCGCTTCAATCCCAGCCACCAGTACGTCAGGCAGCAGATTGCGGCCGGCAAGTTCAACATCCAGCAGATGGATGTGCAGACCTACTTCTTCCGCCGCTCCAACATGAACGCGCTGGGCCAGCCGCGCAGTTGGACCGACCATCTGCTGTGGCACCACGCCGCGCACACGGTGGATTTGTTCGCCTACCAGTGCGGCAGCCCGATTGTGAAAGCCAACGCTGTCCAGGGTCCGATCCACCCGACGCTGGGCATTGCGATGGACCTGAGTATCCAGCTGAAAGCCGCCAACGGCGCCATCTGCACGCTCTCCCTGAGCTTCAACAACGACGGCCCGCTGGGCACTTTCTTCCGCTACATCGGCGACAGCGCTACCTACATCGCGCGCTACGACGACCTGTTCAACGGCAAGGAAGAAAAAATCGACGTCAGTCAGGTAGCAGTGTCCATGAACGGCATCGAGCTACAGGACCGCGAATTCTTTGCCGCCATCCGCGAGGGCCGCGCGCCCAATAGCAGCGTGGCCCAGGTGCTGCCCTGCTACCAGGTGCTGCACGATCTGGAGCGCCAATTGACAGCGGACTGATTATTGATGTTTCCGGAATTCACGACGTCGTTGCACAAGAACGGATCCGGTGTTGTCATTGCGGGTTTGACCCGCAATCCATGGATGCCGGATCAAGTTCGGCATGACAGTATCTCCTTTTGTGTTCGTCATGATTTATGAAAACCTCAATAGTGAGCGTCCAACATCGGCCTTAACGCAGCAGCCGCTTCATGAGCTTCCCGTTGGCGTTGCGTGGCAGCGGCGCCTGGCACCAGGTGATGCTTTCAGGCACCTTGTAGTCGGCCAGGCTTGACCGGCAATGCACCCGTACCGCCTCATCGTCGGGCATCACACCGGGCGCATACAGGTGGGCATGCACCCGCTCGCCCAGCACCGGGCAGGGCCGACCGACGATGGCAGCTTCCAGCACCCCGGGCAGCGCCATCAGGACGTTCTCGACCTCAACCGAATAGATCTTGAAGCCGCCGCGGTTGAGCATGTCTTTCTTGCGGTCCAGAATACGTACGAAACCCTCCGCATCGACCGAACCGATGTCGCCCGAATGCCAGTAGCCGGCCGTGAACGAGGCGGCAGCGGCCTCCGGGTTGCCCCAGTAACCCGGCACCACCATCGGGCCGGCAATCCAGAGTTCACCGCTCTCACCCGGAGCCACCTCACGACCCGCCTCGTCCATGACCCGGATGTCCGCCGCTGGCAGCGCAACGCCAACGCTGTCGGCGTGCTCGCGCGTCAGGCCTGCCGGCATCATCGTGACCGGCGAGGTGGTCTCGGTGGCACCGTAGGCATTGAGCAAGGTGAGCCCCGGCAGGCGGGCGGCAAGTGCATCGATGGTGGCCACCGGCATCGGCGCGCCGCCATAGCCGCCGATGCGCCAGCAGTCGAGGTCGCGGCGGCCGAACTCCTCGTTCAGCAGACACAAGTTGTACATCGCCGGCACCATCAGCGTATGGCTGACACGCTGGGCCTCGATCAGGCGCACGAACTCACCGGCCTTGAACGCCGGGACGACGATGATCGCTCCCCCAACCTTCAGCATCGCCGCGATGATGGCAATCAAGCCCGTGACGTGGCTGGCCGGCACCGCCAGCGCCGAACGGTCGTCCGCTTGCAAGCGCATGCAAGCCTGGTAATGCAGTACCGAATGGGCAATGTTCAGGTGCGTCAGCATCGCGCCCTTGGGATTGCCGGTGGTGCCCGAGGTGTACAGAATCACCGCCACGTCAGTTTCGCCCACGTTGGCCGGTGCCGGCGCCGACCCGGAGCCGCTGGCGAGCGAAGCCAGGCTCTCGTTGCCAACAGCACCGACCACCACCCGCAGCAGCAGCGCCGGCGTGTCGTTGATGTCGGGAATACGGTCAGCCAGTTCCGCATCGAATACGATGGCCCGCGCGCCGCATTGGTTGGCGATGTAGGCCAGCCCCGGGCGTTGCTCGCGCACTCCCACCGGCACGGCGATGGCGCCCAGGCGCTGCAAGGCCAGCAAAACAAACACAAACTCCGGCCGATTGCCCACCAACAACAGCACCCGCTGGCCGCAAACGACGCCACGCGCGGCCAGGCCGGCGGCAATGCGTGCCGCTTGCGTTTCGGTCTGTGCGTAACTCCAGCGCTGCCCCTCGCAAACCACCGCGTCCTGGCCGGCGCGAGCGGCCACGCTGGCGGCAAACATCGCGTGAAAGCTGAGCGGTCTGTCGTCGAAGCAGCGTACCAGCCGATCACCATACAAGGCCTGGTGCCGCATGGGCGGCACCGGATAGCCGGACCAGTGCTGTTTCATGGTTCAGGCGACCACGCGAGCGACGTTGGCCCCGCGCTCAACCACAAACTCGCTGTCGACGATGCGACGCGAGTGGTTCAGGTCGGACTGCGCGATCAGCACCGATATCTGGCCGCCCTTCAGGCTGGCGATCACCTCGGCGAGGCGCTTGGAAAGCGCCGGCGCCACGCCCTCGAAGGGCTCGTCAAGCAACAACAACCGTGTTCCCACCGCCAGCGCCCGCCCCAGCGCCACCAGCTTTTGCTGGCCGCCTGACAGCAGCAAGGCGCGACGTTGGCACATGTCCGACAGTTCGGGGAGCACCTGGTAGACAAATGCCAGTCGCTCGGCCGCTTTAAGCGTCTTGCTGACCCATACCGGCACCAGGATGTTTTCTTCCACCGTCAGTTCCGGCACCAGGCCCCGGTCCTCGGGCATGTAGCCTATGCCCAACGCGGCGCGGGCATGGCACGGCAGGCTGGCCAAATCCTGACCGTCAAAAACGATGCGCCCCTGGCTCGGCGCCAGATGCCCCATGATGGAGCGCATCAGTGTCGTCTTGCCGGCACCGTTGCGCCCGACCAGCCCGACCATGCAACCGTCGGCCACTTCCAGCGACAACCCGCGCAAGGCGATCACCGACTGGATCGCAACATGAATCGATTCAACCTTCAGCACAATTTCATCCCTGTTGGTTCACTGGACCCATTCACCGGTGACGTAGCGCCGCACATCGTCGGTGGCGAGTGCCACATCCGGTACGCCATCGGCGATGATCCGACCGCTGTAAAAAGCCACCACCCGGTCGGCGTAGCGCTCGACGATGTCCATGTCGTGCTCGACAAACAACACCGTCATCTTCCCGGCACTGGTCTCTTGCCCCAGCGCACCCATGATGATGTCCATCATGGGGAACTTTTCATCGGCCGAAACACCGCTGGTCGGCTCATCCAATAACAGCAACTTCGGCTGCCCGGTCATGGCCATCGCAATGTCCAGCAGCTTGCGCACGCCACCCGGCAACTCGGCGACGCGGCGCGCGCGATGTTCATCAAGGCGAAAGCGCCGCAACAGGGCATCGGCGCGGTCCATGGCCGCCGGCCGCCGTGCCGCCTGCCAGAAGCTCAAACCATCGTCGTGGCAAGCGGTGGCCACCAGCATGTTCTCCAAAACCGACAGGTCGCCGAACAGTTGCGGGATCTGGAACGAACGCGCCACGCCGAGCCGGGTAATGGCGCGCGGCGCCAACTGGGTGATGTCATGCCCGCCCAGGGCGATCTGCCCCGTGTCGGGTTTCATGTAGCCGGTAATCATGTTGACGAAGGTCGTCTTGCCGGCGCCGTTGCTGCCGATCAGGCTGACGCGCTCACCGGCCCTGATCTCGATGTTGATGTCGGCCGCGGCCACGACCGCGCCGAAGCGCTTGCCGACACCTCTGGCCTGTAGCACCGGTTGGTCGCTCATCGCTGGCTCTCCTTGATCCACAAGGAGCCGATACCGCGTGGCAGGAAGCGTATGACGAACAACAGGAAGAGGCCCAATGCCAGTTGCCAGGTATTGGGGAAATAGGAACTGGAGAACGAGCGCACGACTTCGAGCACGGTGGAGGCAACGAACACCGCCAGCACGCTCTGCCAACCGGCCAGGATGGCGACGAATACGAACTCGCCAGAGGTGGTCCAGTAACTGAAGTTGGGGTCGATGTGACCGAGCGACATCACGACCAGCGCGCCGCCCATGCCACCGGCAAAGGCAGCCAGCACGAAGTTGATGGTCATGGTCTGGCGGACCGAGCCGCCCAGGTATTCGACGCGCAATTCGTTTTCGCGCACCGCCACCGTCACCAGGCCGCGGGTGGAGTCGAAGTACCGACGCGAAAGCAGTGCCATCACAGCGGCGATGATGATCGTCAACAGATACATGACATAGCCAACACGGGCATCCGGCAGTTTCTGACCGAACAGCGTTGGCCGGCCAATGTTGAAGCCATCGGAGCCGCCCAGCAGCTCAATCTTCATCAGCAGGCCGTAGGTAACCATCGACAAGGCGAGTGTCAGCATCGCAAAGAAAATGCCGCGATAGCGTGCCAGCAGCGGTGCAAACGGCGCTGCCAACAGCGTAGCCGTGACGCCGCCGAGCAGGGTCAGACCAAGCGCGTCGGTGAAGCCGAGCCGGTTGTAGCCCAGCGCCGCCGCATAGCCGCCGAGCGCGAACACCATGCCTTGCCCAAAGGACACAACCCCGCCCCGCATCAGCAACACGATACCCAGCGACACCAGGCCTTGTGCGGCGGCCATCGTGATCAGAAAGGTCAGCCATTTGGGCATGGCCAGACCCGCTAGCGCCAACACCAGCGTGAACAAGATGCCGATCAGCGCAATGCGCGAGCGCGACGCGGCTGCCGCTGCGGGTTGCGGCGCGGACGCCGATAAGAATGCCGCCATGTCAGATCTTTCGCGCCTGGATGCGCTGGAACAGCCCTTCGGGGCGGAACATCAGCACCAGCACCATCACGATATAGATCGAGAACAACTCCGCCACCGGTACCATGTGCACCGCCAGTGAGCGTGCCAGCCCGACGATCAAGGCGCCGATGGCGGCGCCTTCAATGCTGCCCAGACCCCCGATGATCACCACCGCAAACGAGACGATGATGACACCGACCGAAACGCCCGGCTGCACCGAGATCATGGGCGCGGTGAAGGCGCCACCAAGGCCCGCCAGAAAGATGCCGACCGTGAACGCCAGCATGTAAACCCGCGACACATTGATGCCCATGCTGGAAGCCACCTCGGCGCTGTGAATGACGGCCAGCACGATCTTGCCGTGCCTTGTGCGGTTCAGACCCCACCAGACGCCAAGCCCGACGGTCACGGCCAGCGCGACCAGGGCAAAGTCATAGCCGACGTAAGTCTGGCGCCCGATATCGATGCTGCCAAAAAGGCTGTAGGGTTCCGAAACGTAGTACGGGTTGGCACCCCAGATCAACTTGGTCACATCTTCGAGAATCAGAAACAAGGCATAGGTGACCAGCACCAGCAGCACTTCGTCGCGGCCGTAGAAAAACCGCATCAGCCCACGCTCGGTAAGCGGTGCCAGGATCGCCGCCACCGCCACCGCCGCCAGCAGCATGGCCACAATCGAGAACACCGGCGCCAGTTTCATGCTGGCGCCCCAACTGACGAAGCTGGCCGCCGCATAGGCACCCAGCGCATAGAAGCTGCCGTGCGCCATGTTCAGAATTTTCAGTACGCCAAAGACCAGCGTCAGCCCGAGGGCGACGATGAACAGCCAGGAGGCATAGGTCAGGCCGTCAATCAGGATAGTGAGCAAGGTATGCATGGGAGCGTGCCGAAGATAAGTAAGGCCCCGCCGTTGTGACAGCGGGGGTCGCAGATCAGCGCCGGTTCAATTGCATTTTGCCCCGGGGAAGCCGGCCTTGATCCAGTCCTCCGACTTCATATTGGCCGGTGGGTTGACGCACTCGGCCGGGAAGCGCTGAATGTCGTCAAGCAGCACCATTTTTTTGGCCGCGTCGTAGCGGGTTTTGCCGATGGCGGTATCCTGGATCGCCTGGTGGCCGTCACCCAGCGCCATGCGGATCCGCCCAGCCGGCGAATCCCACTCCAGACCCTTGAGCGCCGCTGCCAGTTGTTCCGCGTTGGGCTTCTTGCCAGCGTTGGCGGCCATCGCTTTTTCAACCGCCAGCTTCAGACCCAGTAGCGACTGCGCCATGCGGTACGGTGCCTGCACCGGGTACACGCTGTAGGCCTTCTGATAGATAGCCCACCACCAGTCGTTGAGCGCCGACTTCGGCGACATCAGGCCGTAGGCGCCGCGCGCCCCCAGGATCGCGCCGTCCGGCATTTTGTCGCCCAGCGCGGGCAACACATGATCAGCCGCTGACAGCACCACCTGCGAGCGCTTGAACAGCCCGCGCGGACCCGATTGAAGGATGAACGCCTGCAAGTCGCCGCCCCACAGGCTGGAGTGGGTGACATCGGCCGGCTTGGCCATCAGCGCCGATATTTCGGTACCGTATTGACCGGCGCCGAACTTCGGCAACAAGTCCTCGCCGGGCTTGGCATTGGGATAGAGCTTCTCCATCGACCACAGGAAGTCCTTGCGTGAATCCTGCCCCCAGGCGTAATCCTGGTTGATCATGTTGAAGCTCTCGGCCTTGACCTTGCGCGCCTTCATGTAGCGGGCCAGCGCCACGTTGTCCATGGTTGCGTGAGACGCCGTGCGGAACACGTAGTTGTACTTGCCGTCCTCAAAAATACGCGGTGTGCCGCAGTCGTAAAGAATCAGGAATTTCTTCATTTCCTCGGCCACCGGCGCGACCGCCAGGCAATCGCCCGAACCGACATAGCCGACCACCACATCGACCTTCTCGCGATCGTACAGATTGCGCAATTCCTGAACCTGCTTGGTGGCGCCGCCGTTCTCGTCGACGTAGACCGGCTCGATCTTCAAACCGCCGAAGCCCGTTTTGTTGTACGGCGCCGGCGCCTCGCCCTTGTTGAAGGCTTCGAACAGAACCTTCGCCCCATTGACCGCCGGAATGCCGAAACTCTCGGCCGCCTGGCCCGACAGAAAGCTCACGATGCCGATCTTGAAAGTCTCCTGTGCCTGCGCGCCCGCTGCCAGGCAAACCAGCGCGCCAGTGATGGCGGCGAGCGCCACCGGGCGGCTCGGTCCGGCTGGGAAAACCATTTTCTTCGTTGTCTCTTTCATGTATGTCTCCTTGGGTTGAACGAAAGCTAAAGGGTGAGTGTGATGGGGGCGCTCATGTCCAGCGCGGCCATTTCGAAGCCACGCTGAAAATCTATCATGTGCTTGCGGGTCCAGTCTTCTGCCGCCGCCGCGTCGCGCCGTTGCAGGGCCTGCAAAATGGCCTTGTGCGCCGCCAGGTTGCGCGCCTTGGACTGCGGCACAAGCATGTGGATCCGCAACAGGGTCGGGTTGTAGAGCAGGCTGATCGGCTCACGCGCCAGGATCAGGGCGCGGTTGTGGCTGGCGCGCCCGACCAGTGCGTGGAACTCCACATCGAGCTCCACCAGGCGCGCATTTTCTTCCAGCGTACGGGCGTCTTTGGCACTCAGCTTGATGCAGGTCGCGGTGTTCGCGCCCAGTGCCTTCAGGTCCAAGGCGTCGGCATGTTCTGCCGCCAGCCGTGCCGCCAGCGGTTCAATGGTTACCGCAACTTGCCACAGCTCGTGAAAAGTGGTTTGTTGCAGCAACAGCAGACGCGCGGCGCGCGGGGCCATGTCGTAGAGACCAGGCAAGGTCACGAACAAGCGGCGGCCCTCGCGCCGTTGCAGCAGCCCTTCCTGCTCGACCTGCCGGATGGCCTCACGGATGGTCGAGCGGTGTACACCAAAATGCTCGGCCAGGGCTTGCTCGGTCGGTAGCGGCATGCCGGGCTTGAGCGCGCCGCCAAGAATACTGCGCTCGATCTCCGCCGACACCGCCTTGTAGGCGGGCTCAAGGCGGATTTGTCTGAACACGGCGGTGTCCTTGGTCTGGGGCACAGCCGGCGCCGCCACCCTGCCGGCTGGGGGTCGCGCACGGGGCGCCGCGCCAGCTCGCCCAGGATGGGTAGCGGCGGCAGATGGCTTGAGGCGTTTTGCGGCCCCGGCTGAAGCTTTCAGACTGGTCTCCAATATTCTATTTTTACGTCGACGGTTTGTCCGACAAGCGTATTGTTGGATCAACAAAGCAGCTCGTCAATCTAATTCCATGCGGCGGTGCAACACAGCAACCCATGGGGTGGGGTGTCCCGGAAACGCCAGTTCTCACTTCTGGATGTGAAGGATTCGGTCAAGAAAGGACGTGCGGCCTGTCCTTGCCGATGCGTCATATTTCAGTCACATTTGATAAAAGCCCTGGTTGGTCCGTGGCGGATGTGGACGGCCCTACAATCCGGCCAACTTCACAGTACGCCGCTGGTTGAAGCCTACCCGTTCATCCAAGAAAGCCATGGCCGTCACGCCACCCGAAATTCTTGCCGAACCGATGCCCATCCTGCCTGCGCGGCCCGACGCCAGTCAGGCAACAGCGGGCGTGGCCAAGCCGCATTGCTCCCACTGCCATCTGCGCGAGTGGTGCCTGCCCAGCGGCATGGCGAACAATGGTCTGGACTGCATGGACAGCGTTGTGTTCGGTCGCCGCCGGATCAGGACCGGTCAGCGGCTGTACCGGGAGGGGGAACCCTTCAAATACCTCTACGAAGTACGCAGCGGCAACCTGAAATCGAGCCTGACAACGGCAGAGGGGTTGGAGCGGGTCAGCGCCTTTCACATGGCCGGGGAACTGATTGGGCTGGACGGCATTGCCGAAGGCCAGCATGCCAGCAGTACCACCGCGCTGGAGGACACTGAGGTGTGCGCCGTTTCCTACGAATTTTTGACTGAACTGACCGCCGGCAACGCCCCGTTACGGCGCACCTTGATGCAGCAAATGAGTCAGGAAATCGTGCGTGAACTTCGGCTGCTGGTGCTGCTGGGCAACATGACGGCCGAGGAGCGGTTGGCAACCTTCTTGCTGAACCTGTCGCAGCGGCTGGCGGCGCGGGGCTATTCGGCGAGTGATTTCCACATGCGCATGACGCGCGCCGACATCGGCAGCTACCTGGGCCTGACACTGGAAACCGTCAGCCGAACCTTCTCCGCGTTCCAGAAGCTGCGCCTGCTCGAAGTCGAGCAACGCCACATCCGTATCACCGACCTGGGCCGCCTGACACGCATAGCCGACATGCAGGCGCATAAGCATCCCCTGATCTGACCGGCGGTGCCGTGATTCAGGACTCCCACTCTTGCGAGCTCATCAGGCGCCAGGCATTCTTGAAGGCGATCTTTTCGGCCGCCTCGAGCGTCAGAACCCGCAACACGGCCGAGCGCAATCTGAACATCACCTGGTCGTAGTTGTTCCAGCGAAATGTATTGGTGTCCGAACCAATCAGGAAGCGCTCGGGGTAAGCGTTGAACAGCTTGACCCATTCCGGCCGCAGCACCGCCCATTTGCCGCCGTGGTAAAGAACCGAGTCCATGGCACCGGTCGGGGGAAAGACACTGTTCTGCCCGCTTTGCACGATATCGAAATGCAGATTCGGGTACTTGAGAATGAATTTCTCGACCCCTTCAGCCGACGGAAACCGGGTCCAGGTTTGCGGGTTTCGATTCCGCCCCACATGGCACCAGACCACCTTGGCTTGCGGGTAGAGCTGCAGCATCTTCTCCAATTCCGGCAGCAGCGCATCCTCGGCCTCGTGATGCAGCAGGAACGGCAGCCCGGTGTCCTGTGCCGCCTTGAAAATGCCGTGAAAAGACGCTGAATCCAGCGGCATGTGAATATCGCGGTTGTTCGAGTTGGAGACGTAATGGCGCGATTCGAACTCGCCCATGGCAAAGTACCCGCCGGAACGAACGTCGCGGTCGATCTCCTGAACCAGCGACAAATCATGGCCATGCCAACGCGGTCCATCGCCGTGGATCACGGTGGCCACCAGTCGATCCGGAAATTCCTTGCAGGCTTCGATCGAGGAGCCACTGCCATTGCGTTCATTGGCGCCCAGCCAGGTCAGCGCAACATCGCTTTGGTTCATCTTGTCGATCAACTGGCGGCCGCTGAACTTCGCTCCCCAATGGTGTTCGATGTCGATGATGGGTAGCTTCGACTGGCCTTGCATGCGGCGGATGGTTTCGCGGTATCCGGCCAGCAGCGCGCGGCGCTGCTCCAACACTTCGGGGCTGAATGGGGCCAGCGCCTGGGCCCGACCCCGGAGCGGAAACAACAGCGGTACCCCGGCGACGGCGCAAGCCGCCTTGACAACAGACCTTCTGGACCAGCTATTGTTCATACCGTCTCCAGGCAACACCTTGGCCAGTTGCTCAGCCGGCGGACCGGCTGGCGGATACCGTCAAGCCGGCCAGCGCGTCAAGGTGCCGCGCCGAGGCCGTAAAAAGTCCGAATCACGTCCCACGCCGCCTGTGGCTCATCGACGTAGGTGAACAGCGCCAGGTCCTGCTCCGATATGACGCCTTCCTCGATCAACACATCCATGTTGACCAGGCGCTTCCAGTAGTCGCTGCCAAACAGAACAATCGGCACCGGCTTGGCTTTGGCGGTCTGCACCAGGGCGATGACTTCAAACAATTCATCCAGCGTGCCAAAACCACCGGGGAAGGCCAACAGGGCTTTGGCGCGCATCATGAAATGCATCTTGCGCAACGCAAAGTAATGAAACTTGAAGCTCAAGCTGGGTGTGACGTAGGGGTTGGCGTGTTGCTCATGCGGCAAGGCAATGTTCAGACCGACGCTCAAGGCACCCATCTCATGGGCGCCACGATTGGCGGCTTCCATGATGCCGGGACCGCCCCCGGTGGCGATGAACAGCCGGTCCTCACACGGCTGCAGCTTGCTATAGCCCGCGACCAGGCGGGCAAACAGGCGCGCCTGATCGTAGTAGTGGGCGTTTCTCAACTTCCGTTGCGCCACCACCAAAGCACCGGCATCGCCGCTGGCCTGTGCTTGCCGTAGACATAGTTGCGCTTCTTCCGGCGAAGGAAAACGGGCGCTGCCAAAAACGACCACCGTGTTCTCTATGCCTTGCTCGGTCTGGTCCAGATCGGGTTTGAGCATTTCGAGCTGAAAACGGATACCGCGGGTTTCGCGCCGCAACAAGAATTCGGGGTCGGCAAAAGCCAGGCGATAAGCGTTGGCTTCCAGCGGATTGCCCTGATCCGCGTAGTTCTGCAATTCCGCCCAGGCGTCGGCCAGGCGACGCTCGCTCAGGTGCTCTGCTTTCTTCATGGAGGTTTGCGCTTCAACGTGGTTGTGACAACTGACCTTGCGCGGCGCTGGGTGCCAGCGGGGCGGCTGGCGCCTGGGGCGCCGGGCTGTCCAGCACTTCCCTGACGTCGCCAATGAAATATTCGGTTTCGCCGAAGCAGGACGATGGAATGAAGCGGTGCTGCTGGTAATCGAGCACCACCCGCTTGCCGGCCAGCCGGTTGATCTTTTGCGCCATCGCCTCGTCACGCACCGTGAATTCGAATTTTTCAGGGATCGCACCGGGCATCGTCACCATGGCAATTTCACCTTCCCAGGTTTTGCACAGCCAGCCTTTCTTGGACAGCTTCTGCACGTAGCCGGCGCGCTCTCCCTGCGAATAACTCCAGTTCAGGGTGAGCCACAGCCAGCCACCGGCGAGCAGCAGCAAGACGATGAGGAAGATCAGGGCGAAGCGCAGGATTTTGGATTTCATTGCAGGCTTGACTGTTGGTTGAATTGGATTGACAAGAGGGCATCAGCTACGCTGGCGCACGGCTTCATACAGGCAAACGCCGCTGGCCACCGACACGTTCAGACTCTCCACCGCGCCGCGCATCGGAATGCTGACCAGCTCATCGCAGGTCTTGCTGGTGAGCGCTCGCATGCCCTCGCCCTCGGCGCCCAGCACCAGCGCCACCGGACCCTTCAGGTCCACCTGGTAAATCGTTTTGGGTGCGACATCGCTGGTGCCAATGATCCAGATGTTGCGTTCCTTCAGTTCGTTCAGCGTGCGCGCCAGATTGGTCACCATGAAATAGGGCACGGTTTCGGCGGCGCCGCTGGCCACCTTGGCAACCGTCGCATTGATGCCGGCGGCATGGTCCTTGGGCGCGATCACGGCGTGCACACCAGCGCCGTCGGCCACCCGCAGGCAAGCGCCCAGGTTGTGCGGATCGGTCACGCCGTCGAGCACCAGCAGCAGCGGCTGCTCGCGCTCGGTGAGCGGCTTGTCGGCTTGGGCGGCTTCCAGTTGTTCCAGCAGTTCGTCCAGCGATTTCACCTGCGCCAACTCCTGCACCCGCGCCGCCACGCCCTGATGCCCGTGGCCGCCGCAAAGTTTCGCCAGCCGCACCCCGTCAGCCTCGATCAGGCGCACACCGGCCTCGTTGGCTTTCTCCAGAAACTGGCGCATGCGGGCATCGCGCCGGGTCGGTTCGAAATAAATTTCGACAATCGATTTGGGTGCCGTTTTGAGGCGCACACCGACGGCGTGAAAGCCGAATAAAACTTTGGGCGAAGACATTACCCGATTATCGCGGGTTGGTTGACGCCTGTTGGCAGGCAGGCGGACCGGGTATCCGTTCTCTGGCCCACGCTCGCGGGCCTGCTCCTCCAGTTCGTCACCGCTATTGTCTTGACACTTCGGCTGGCGCGCCCGCTCTGTGCCACCGCGAATGGGGCCGGCGCCCGGATACCCAATCCACCTGCCCGACGATGCGATTGGTGCGCCAAATTGAAATACAGGGGTCGCGTTTCTGGCTTGCTGAGCCTCGCAGTCGGTTGAACCTGTCAATCAGCTCAATGGCAGCGCTTGTGGTCATCCAACAACTCCCCCATTTGGGGGATAGGCGTGCGGGTGGGCGGCGCCGAGAATCGTCGAATGAAGGTTGCGGGGTTTCGCGGAATATTTTCTCGCCGTATAGAAATCTGGGGGTCAACCAAAAGCCAGTCTACAAGCCATTTTTAGGAGGATTTGATGACCTGTATATGGAGCAAGTCTTGCTCTGAACATCGCATTTCATACACACCGAGGAGATCCTTGTGAAGTTCAGCACTTTTTTGTTCGCTTGGTTCACCGTTGTGGTGCCGCTCACAGCAACTTCTCAAGGTCGGCTGCCGGATGCTCCTCAAGGGAAGGTAGTTGCCTGTGACCTGATTGACGAATTGACGGTCACATCGCTCTTCTCTTCTCCGATAAGGCAAAAATCTCCGAATAGGCAAATTCAACTTATCAACGGCGCGCGCTTTTCCGTCTGTCTGTTTTTCACGAAACGCAATGTTCTCCGCACAGATCTTTACGAATATCCAACAGAAGAGCTTGCCAAAAAAGGTTTCACTGCGTACAGAGCCGGCAGCGACGCTGAGTTTCAGTTTCAGCCAGAGCGCGGTCTTGGGGACGAGGCTGCATGGTTTCGATTACGAGCCGAAAAATATGGGTTCATTGTACGTAAAGGAAAAAACGTGTATGTGCTTGATACGAGCTGGTGGGACGCAGATTCAGGAAACGGATTGAAGGAGCGGATGAAACCAATCGCAAGTGCTGCGCTGGCCAAGCTTTAGAAAAAGTGCACGTATTCAAAGCTAATCTGGCGGCTTAATGACCGGGGCGAGACCAAGCCATACTTGAAGGTGGGTGGTGCGGCTTGCGAGCGCGGGCCCCATTCGCGATGGCACAGCATGCGCGGGCCAACCATGTTGTTAATGCAGTAACGCCGGCTTACCAGTGCCGCTCGCCGCGAGCGTGGGCCGGAGTCCGCAAGCCGCACCACCCGCCTCACACGAGGCGTTCGAACATCAAGAACCAAAATGGCTAGGAAGTTTCCGCAGGAACCAGCACCCGCCCCGCCTCAATCGTGATGCGCCGGTCGCAGCGCGTGGCGATGGCGTTGTCGTGCGTCACCAGGACCAGGGTGGTGCCCTGCTCGCGGTTCAGCTCGAACATCAGTTCCATCACTTTTTCACCGGTGGCAAAGTCCAGGCTGCCGGTGGGCTCATCGGCCAGCAGCACCGCCGGTTTGACGACGAAAGCGCGCGCCAGCGCCACGCGCTGCTGTTCGCCGCCGCTGAGTACCTTGGGGTAATGACCCAGACGCTCCGCCAGGCCGACCCGCGCCAGCATCTCGGTGGCGGCCTGGCGGGCATCGCGGCGGCCCGCCAGTTCCAGCGGCAACATCACGTTTTCCAGGGCCGTCAGATTGCCCAGCAGTTGAAAGCTCTGGAACACAAAGCCGATTTTTTCCGCCCGCAGCGCGGCGCGCTGGTCCTCGTTCAAGGCAAACAAGTCCTGCCCGGTCAATTGCACGGTGCCGCTGCTGGGGGTGTCTAGCCCGGCGATGATGGACAGCAAGGTGCTCTTGCCGGAACCGGACGCGCCGACAATGGCCACCGTCTCGCGCGCCTTCAGCACAAAGTCAATATCGCGCAAAATGTCGAGCATACCGGTGGAATCGGTCACCGACTTGAAAACATGCAGCACAGCAATAATTGAATCAGACATGGGGCATTCTTTGTATCGACGACACTTTATCGCGACCGGTTTATTGTCCGCCGTGACGGGCTTAGCGCAGGCCAGCACGCTTGACTCTAACAAAGCCAGGGTCAACACCCAAACCAGAACCATTCTGGTGCTGGGCGACTCGCTCAGTGCCGAGTATGGCCTGAAACGCGGCAGCGGCTGGGTCGCCTTGCTGGAACAGCGTCTGAAGGCCGAAAAAATCCCGGCCAGCGTGGTCAATGCCAGCATCAGCGGCGACACCACCGCCGGCGGGCGCTCGCGCCTGGGCGCCTTGCTGGCGCAACACCAGCCCAGCCATTTGATCATTGAACTGGGTGGCAACGACGCCTTGCGCGGCCTGCCGCTGGAACTCTCGCAAGACAATCTGAACCAGATGACGCAGGCGGCGCAAAAAAACGGCACCAAGGTACTGCTGCTCGGCATGCAGGTGCCGCCCAACTACGGCAAGGACTACGGCACGCGCTTCGCCGCCATGTTTGCCGCCGTGGCCAAGGCCAACAAGGCGGCCCTGGTGCCGTTCTTGCTCAAGGGCGTAGCAGACGGACCCGACAGCACCGCTTTATTTCAGGCGGACCGGATTCACCCCACCGAAGCGGCCCATCCGGTGATGCTGGGCAACGTCTGGCCGGAACTGAAGAAGCTGCTGAAATGAGTCTGAACACCTTGAGCGCCAGCGAGGTCATTGCGCGTCTGGCCGAGTTCGACAGCATCATCGACGCCCGCAGCGAAGGCGAGTTCGCGCAGGATCACCTGCCCGGCGCCGTCAACTGGCCGACGCTCAACGATGAACAGCGCCGCGACATCGGGACGCTGTACAAGCAGGTCAATGCGTTCGAGGCCAAAAAGCGCGGTGCCGCCATCGCCGCCCGCAATATCGCCGCGCACATCGAGCGTGAGGTCATAGACAAGCCGAAAGACTGGAAGCCGCTCACCTACTGCTGGCGCGGCGGCCAGCGCAGCGGCGCACTGTCGCTGATCCTGTCCCAGATCGGATTTCGCGTCACCCTGGTCGAAGGCGGCTACAAGGCTTTTCGGGCTGCCGTGGTGCAGGAGATTCCCCGCCTGGTGAGCGGCCTGGACTGGCGTGTGGTCTGCGGCACCACCGGCTCCGGCAAGACCCGCTTGCTGCAAGCCCTGGCGGCGCAGGGGGCGCAGGTGATCGATCTGGAGGCGCTGGCGAATCATCGCAGTTCGGTGCTGGGGGCCGTTCCGGGTCTGCCACAACCGACGCAAAAGCGCTTCGACACCCTGGTGTGGCAAACGCTGCGTCAATTTGACCGCACGCGCCCGGTGTTCATCGAGAGCGAGAGCAGAAAAGTGGGCAACCTGACGCTGCCGTTGGCGCTGGTCGAGGCGATGCGCGCCAGCCCGTGTCTGAACCTGGTATTGCCGGATGCCCAGCGGGTGGCGCTGCTGCTGGAAGACTACGATTATTTTGTCCGCGACAGCGAGCTCTTCTGCGAACGCCTGCAAGTGTTGGCCGAGTTTCTGGGCAAGGTCGTTGTCGATGGCTGGACTGATTCGGTGCGCGCCGGCCATATCGAGCCGGTGGTGCAAGCGCTGCTGACGCAGCATTATGATCCGGCCTACCGGAAGTCCATGCAGCGCAACTTCCGGCACTTTGAAGACGCAAAAATGATAGCGCCAGGCGGCCATTCCATTGGTTCCATGACGCAGTTGGCCCAACAATTAATGAAGGAGACAGAATGAAGAAAGCAGTCTTGGCCGTCGCAGCGATGGTGCTGGCGCTGGCCGCCTACCTGAGCTTGTGGCCGGTGCCGATAGAACCCGTCAGCTGGAACGCACCGACCGCACCTGGCTACAGCGGACCGCATACGGTCAACAAACTGCTGGCCAACCTGAAGATGATTTCACTGGGCGCGGAAGAAGGCCCGGAACACATTGTGCTGGCCAAAGACGGCAAGCTCTACGCCGCGGTGGCCAGCGGCAATATTTTGCGCATGAATCCGGACGGTAGTGCACAAGAGGTGTTTGTCAATACCGGCGGCCGGGTGTTGGGCTTCGACTTCGATGCGGCCGGCAATCTGGTGGCCGCCGACGCCATCAAGGGTTTGCTGTCCATCAGCCCGGACAAGAGAATCACCGTGCTGACCGACAAGGTCGGCGGCGAGCCGATTCTTTACGCCGATGCGGTGATCATTGCCGGCAACGGCAAGATGTACGTGAGCGACGCCTCGGCCCGTTTCGCCCCGGCCAAATGGGGTGGCACGTTCGAGGCCAGCGTGCTCGATATCCTGGAGCAACGGGCCACCGGCCGGATTCTGGAATACGACCCCGCCACCCGCGCCACCCGGGTCGTCGCCAAAGGCCTGAGCTTTGCCAACGGCGTGGCCCTGAGCCAGGATGAGCAGACCTTGTTCGTCAATGAAACCGGCAAATACCGGGTCTGGAAGATTGCTACCCAGGCCAGCAACCTGGACGTGGCGCAGCCCGGCACGCAAGCCAGCGTGTTGTTTGACAATCTGCCGGGCTATCCCGACAACCTGATGCGCGGCCTGGACGGCAAGATCTGGCTCGGCTTTGCCAAACCGCGCAACCCGACCATCGACAAGCTGGCCAGCCTACCCTTTCTGCGCAAGCTGACGCTGCGGCTGCCGCGCGCCATGTGGCCGATCCCGAAGGCCTATGGCCATGTGATGGCGTTCAAGGAAGACGGTAAAGTGCTGGCGGACCTGCAAGACCCCAGCGGGGCCTACCCGGAGACCACTGCCGTCACCGAAACCAAGGACCGGCTCTATATCCAGAGTCTGCACGCCAAGGGTTTGGGCTGGATGCCCAGGTAATACTCAGGCCTGCTCGGGAGCGCCGGGGCTGGGTGCTCCGGCTGGGTTGGCGCCGTCATCATGCGCCGCACCGTCCTCGGCACCTTCACCGACCTTGCGTTCGGCCTTGTGCTTGAGTTTTTCCTCTTTTTTCTTCTTCTTCGCCAGTTCTTTCTGACGTTTCTCGTATCCGTAATTGGGTGTAGCCAAGGTATGCTTTCAAGTTATTGGGGACACTTTACCATTTCACGACCGGTACCCGGCTAGCCGGACGCGATTTTGCTGTTTCACGCCAAGGCGGTTTGCAGCGCCTGCTGCAGATCGGCCTGCAAATCGGCGGCCGCTTCCAAGCCGATAGCGAGGCGCACCAGAATGCCTTGCTTCAAATGCGCCGGCCAGTTGCTGCGCATGGAAGCCAGCTCGTAAGGCACCACCAGACTCATCGGTCCGCCCCAGCTGTAGCCTATGCCAAAAAGCTGGAGTGCATCGCAGAACGCATCGACCTGAGGCTGAGCATAATGCGGCTGAAAAATCACGCTGAACAAGCCGGCCGCGCCGCCGAAATCCGGCTTGCACAGGGCTCGCCAATGCGAGTGACCGGGCGAATCCGGCAGCGCCGGATGCAGCACCTGGGCAAATTCGCCACGGCTCTGGCACCAGTGGGCCAGTTGGCGCGTTGCCTGGTCGTGCGTGCGGTAGCGCAAGGCCAGGCTGGGCAGTGCGCGCAGCACCGCTTCGGCATCATTGGCGCCAACGCCGCAGCCCAGGCGCATGTGCGTCAGCTTGAGCTTCATGTGCAAGGCCGGGTCGCGGGTGATGACGCTGCCCATCAAGACGTCGCCGCCGCCGCTGGGGTACTTGGTGAGCGCGTGCACCGAAATATCGACACCCAGGGCCGGGCTGGAACCCGGCAGCAGGTCGAACGGTGCAAAAGCCAGTCCGGCGCCCCAGGTGTTGTCCAGGGCGCAGACAATGTCACGCGCCTTGCAGATGCGCACCAGCTCGCACAGGTCGGGAAACTCCAGCGTCACCGAGCCGGCTGCTTCCAGCCAGACCAGGCGCGTCTGCGGATTGATTTTGGCGGCCAGATCCCGCGGATCCAGGGGATCGTAAAAGCGGTGGCTGATGCCCCAAGCCTTCAATTCACCGGCCGCCAACACCTTGTTGGGGCCATAGGCGTTGTCCGGAATCAGCACTTCGTCGCCGCTGCCCAGCAGCGACAGGGCGACGTTGGCGATGGCCGCCAAGCCGCTGGGCAGCAGCAGGCATTGCAGGCCCCCTTCGAGCGTGCACAGGCGCTCTTCCAGCATGTAAGTGGTGGGCGTGCCGTGCAGGCCGTAGGTGTAGGCGGTCTTGTCTTTCCACTCAAAGTTGCGCATGGCGGCAACATTGGGGAACAGCACCGTCGACGCCTTGAAGACGCCCGGCTGCGGCGCGGCAAAGCCCTCCGGTGGGGCATAAGGGTGATGGATCAGGGCAGTCGAGATGTCGGTCATGGTCGGCTGCGCGCTCAAACGCTCCACTTTTCAATCAACTGCTCAGGACGCAGGACGTCGTAGCTTTCGAACGGCTGGTGAATCCAGGGGTTGGTGGCCAGGAATTCCACCGAATAGTCGGCGGTGAAAGTGGACAAGGCCTTGGTCCAGATGACGGCACTGCGCAGTTCGGTGATCGGCGGGTAATTGTTCTTGAGCTGCCGGATCACGGCCTGCAGCGTGTGGCCGGAATCGGCCAGGTCGTCGACCAGCAGTACCTTGCCGGCAATCTCGCCTTTGGGTGTGGTGATGAAACGCGCAATGTCCAGCGCCCCCTGCACCTTGCCGGCGTCCGAGCGGTAGGAACTGGTGGACATGATGGCCAGCGGCTTGTTGAAAATGCGCGACAGGATATCGCCGGGACGCATGCCGCCGCGCGCTAGACACAGGATGGTGTCGAATTGCCAGCCGGATTGGTGAATCTTGATCGCCAGTTTTTCGATCAGGTTATGGTATTCGTCATAACTGACATACAGGTGTTTACCGTCTTCCGTCAACATCGGTTCGCTCCTGGATCAGTCGGCCAGATAGGGGTGGCGCAGCAGAATGGTCTGCTCCCGGTCCGGACCGGTGGACACCATGTGGATGGGCACCCCGGTGACCTGCTCGATGCGCTGCAAATAAAGGCGCGCGTTGGTCGGCAGCTTGTCGAACTGGGTGATGCCCACGGTGCTGTCACTCCAACCGGGAATGGTTTCATAGACCGGCTTGCAGCGCTCGATGTCATCGGCGCCCATCGGCAGGATGTCGACCAACTGGCCATCGAGCTCATAACCGGTGCACAGCAGCAATTCGGACAGGCCATCGAGCACGTCGAGCTTGGTAATGCACAGGCCTGACAGGCCGTTCACCTGGGCGCTGCGTTTGAGCAACGCCGCATCGAACCAGCCGCAACGCCGGCTGCGTCCCGTGGTGACACCGGTTTCGGCACCGACCGTGCTCATGTGGTAACCCGGTGTACCCGGCACTTCCCATTGCAACTCGGTCGGGAACGGGCCGCCGCCGACACGGGTGCAATAGGCTTTGGTGATGCCCAGGATGTAGTGCAGCAGACCGGGGCCGACGCCGGCGCCGGCCGCGGCATTGCCGGCGACACAGTTGCTGGAGGTGACATACGGGTAAGTGCCGTGGTCGACGTCCAGCAGCGTGCCCTGGGCGCCTTCAAACAGCAGATTGGCGCCCTTCAGGTGCGCCTCATTGAGCTCGCGTGAGACATCGGCCATCATGGGCTTGAGCAGTTCGGCATGCCGCATGGCCTCATCGAACACCGGCTGAAACAGAACCTTGCCGTCGGCCATATAGGGCGCCAGGGTTGGACCAAAGTCAAAAGCGGCAGACCCCAGGTAAGTGGTCAGCAGATGGTTGTGCAAGTCAAGCAGTTCGCGCAATTTGGCGGCAAAGCGCTCGGGAAATTTCATGTCCTGCACACGCAAGGCGCGGCGTGCGATTTTGTCTTCATAGGCCGGCCCGATGCCGCGCCCGGTGGTGCCGATCTTGGCATTGCCGCCCTTCTCGCGGGCCGCCTCGCGGGCCACGTCGATGGCGGCATGAAACGGCAGGATCAGCGGGCACAGCTCGCTGACGCGCAGGCGGGAACGCACTTCGACACCCGCCTTCTCCAGCGCCACCATTTCGTCAAACAGCTTGGCCACCGACAACACCACGCCGTTGCCGATATAGCATTTGACCCCGACCCGCATGATGCCGCTGGGAATCAGGTGCAGAGCCGTCTTGACGCCTTTGATCACCAGGGTGTGACCGGCGTTGTGACCGCCTTGAAAACGCACCACGCCTTGCGCACTCTCGGTCAGCCAGTCAACCAGTTTGCCTTTGCCCTCGTCGCCCCACTGGGTACCCACGACAACAACGTTACGTCCTTTGATAGCAGTCATTTCATTTGTTCTCAAACAGCTTGCACGACCCATCGCCCCGCGACCTGAACCAGTTCGCGATCGCAATGGAACTCTTCAACTTCACTCTCATGCCCCGGCAGCACACCGACCACCGTCTCGCCCTGCGCCCGCAAGGAGGCTATGGCCGAGCGCAGGTCCGGGACTTCGCGCCACGGCGCGCGTATCGCGGCGCGCAAGGGGCGCGCTGCCGCCACCCCAGCCAGCGCCTTGACATCCAGACTGAAACCTGCCGCCGGCCGCCTCCGGCCGAACACCGCACCAACCTCGTCGTAACGCCCGCCCCGCACCAGGGCATCGTTGGCGCCCTCGGCATAGATTGAAAATCTGGCCCCCGTGTAGTAGGCGTAACCGCGCAGGTCGGCCAGATCGAAGGTGACCCTGGCGCCCTCCAGATGGTCCGCCAGCCACTTCAAATTCGACAGTGCCGCGCCCACGGCCGGAAAAGCCGACAGCACTTTCTGCGCCTCAAGCAGGACTTTTTCGTCACCGTAGAGTTCAACCAGCGCCAACAGACCCCGGCGCGATAGCGGAGGAAATTTTTGCGTCAGGGCCGACAGCTCGCTGCTGTCCTTGGCCGCCAGGGCCGCATGCACCTGTGCCAGCAGATCGCCTTCCAGCGCGACCCCTTCGAGCAATGCGTTGACGATGCGGGCATCGGCCATGTCGACGCTGAGAGACTCAACCTTGGCGACCTTGAGGCAGTCGAGCGCCAGCAGCAGCACTTCGAGATCGGCCTCCAGGCCGGCGTGACCGTAGATCTCGGCGCCAAACTGCAGGGGTTCGCGGGTGGCGTGCGGACCATCGGGGCGGGTGCGCAGCACCGGGCCGCAGTAGCACAAGCGGGTCACGCCTTGTCGATTCAACAAGTGCGCATCGATACGCGCCACCTGCGGCGTGCTGTCGGCCCGCAGGCCCATCATGCGCCCGGACAGTTGATCGACCAGTTTGAAAGTTTGCAGATCAAGCGCCTCACCGGCCCCCGTCAGCAAGGACTCAAGATGCTCCAGCAACGGCGGCATGACCAGCTCGTAACCGTAGCAACGCGCGCTGTCGAGCAGGTCTCGACGCAGTTCCTCGATGTGCCGCGCTTCAGACGGCAGGACATCGGCAATGTGATCCGGCAGGACCCAGGCAGACATGTAAATAGGGTGCTGTTAAAAGCGTAATTTTACCGGGCTTAAGCGCCGGATTTTTTCACAACAGCAACCAAATCAACAATCCGCCGGCAATTAGACTGCACATGCCAAAAAAACGCAGTTGCCCGTCGTTGAGCTTGATGATTTGGACGAACATCCGGCGCCAGCCGGCTGGCGACAAAAAGGGGAACACGCCCTCGATCACCAGCACCAGGGCCAGGGCCAGCCAAAACGTGTCGCTGTCCAAGTACTACTTCCTGGGATGCGTGGGGGCCGTCGGGGTCGCCGAGTTGCCGCGGAACACTTTAAAAAATTCGGAGGACGAGGGGTCCAGCACCATGACGTCGCTCTTCTTGCCGAAACTTGCCTTGTAGGCATCCAGACTGCGATAAAACTGGGCAAACTGGGGATCACGGCCAAACGCCTCGGCATAAGTGCGGGCCGCTTCGGCATCGCCTTCACCCTTGACCTTTTGCGCATCCCGGTAAGCATTGGCCACCGTTACTTCACGTTGCCGATCGGCATCGGCACGGATTTTTTCACCTTCAGCAGCGCCGGTCGAGCGCAACTCGTTGGCCACCCGTTTGCGTTCGGCCTCCATGCGCCGGTAAACCGACTCGGTGATGGCCTCGACGTAATCGGCACGCGTAATGCGCACATCCACCACATCGACACCCCAGGGCTTGGCGCCTTTGACTTTACTCAGCACCTCGGCCTTGACGTCGGCCGTGATGGCTTCGCGCTTGGTCGACAAAAGCTCCTTCACCGTCCACTTGTTGATTTCTTCCTGAAAGGCATTGCGCACCACCCGGTTGAGCTGGTTGGCGCCGTCGGTCTCGGTCAATCCAACGTTGCGGATGTACTGGGATGGCTCCGAAATGCGCCAGCGCACGTACCAATCGATCACAACACGCTGTTTTTCCGCCGTCAGCATGGGTTCCGTGTCACTGGTTTCCAGCGTCAGCAGGCGCTTGTCGATATAGGACACGTTCTGAAACGGCGGCGGCAACTTGAAGTTCAAACCGGGCTCGGTGATGACTTCCTTGATCTGCCCGAGGGCGTAGACCACCCCAAATTGCCGCTGATCGACCACAAACAGCATCGAACTGGCCAGCGCGAAAACCACCAGCAGGGAGGAGAAAATTAAACCTAGTCTGTTCATTCTTGGCTCCTAGCGGGTTTCGCGTTCACGGGTACGGGCGGTATCCCGGGCGCGCGCATCAGGGGTGGTGGCGGCCGCCGCCGCGGGCCCGGCGGCCGGACCGGTCGCGGCTACCGCTGCGGCATCAGCGCCCGATGCACTCAACTGCATGATCTTGTCGAGTGGCAGGTAAAGCAGATTGGAGCCCTGCTTGGAATCCACCAGCACCTTGGTGACGTTGCTGTAAATCTGCTGCATCGAATCAAGGTACATCCGGTCACGCGTGACTTGGGGTGCTTTCTGGTACTCCGTCAACACCGATTTGAAGCGTTGTGCATCGCCCTGTGCCTGCGCCACAATTTTGGCCTTGTAGGCATCGGCTTCGGCTTTCAGTCGCGACGCGGAACCGACGGCACGCGGTACCACATCGTTGGCGTAAGCCTGGGCTTCGTTCTTGGCGCGTTCACGCTCCTGCCCGGCTTTCAGCACATCGTCGAAAGCCGCCTGCACCTGTTCCGGTGGCCGCACGCCACCCTGCTGCAAATTGATGCCGACCACTTCGATACCGACCTTGTAGCGGTCCAGGATTTCCTGCATCAAGGCACGTACCCGGGGTGCAATCTGGTCGCGCTCTTCGGACAGGGCGCTGTCCATGCGCATCTTGCCGACCACTTCGCGGACGGCCGTTTCAGCCGCCTGCACCACCGCCTCGCCAGGATTCTTGCTCTCGAACAGAAAAGCCCGGGCGTCGCTGAGCCGGTACTGAACGGCAAACTTGATTTCGACAATGTTTTCGTCTTCGGTCAGCATCGCCGACTCGCGCAGACCGGTGGCCTTGATGACGGTATCGCGTCCCACGTCGACCGAGCGTATCTGGGTCACAAAAATCAGCTCATGGCGCTGAATCGGATAAGGCAGACGCCACTGGAAGCCGGCCCCCACCGAGGATTTGTATTTACCAAACTGGGTAATGACCGCCTGCTGGCCTTCCTGGACAATAAAAAATCCCGTTCCCAACCAGATCAGCAGTACCACACCGACAATCAGCCCGACGCCAATTCCGGTACTCTTCATGTCAGGCTGAAAACCACCCCCTGAACCACCGCCGGAGCCACCCCCCGCGGCACCCCGGCCCGCATTTTTCAGGCCGCCAAACAAGCCACCCAATTTGCGGTTGAAATCGCGCCACAGTTCATCAAGGTCGGGCGGACCCTGGTTCGGCCCGCGCCTGGGACCGCGGTCATTGTCACTTTTGGCCGGCGCGCTGGGAGCATCCGCCTTCGGGGCGTCGGGCTCGGTTGTGCCGCCCTCGGCCGCCTTGTCGTCGCTGCGGCCCCAGCGCGGATCATTCAGATTGAACATGCCCCTGATTCGCTGGGGCAGTTGCGCCCAGCGAAAGCTGCGTAAATGAAGGTTCATTTCATCTTCTCTTGTGTATCGTTACCGGATTGTGCCCAATCAGGAAGCCGCCTCGTGATTTTGCGGCAAATATTCGTCCTTTTTCGCCGGCACGGGGCGCTGGCTCACAATGCGCGCCAACTGCTGGCGCAGGGCCGCCAGGCCCTCACCGTTGATGGCGCTCAAAAATATCCTGGGTGTCGGAACCCCGGCCAGATCGAATAGGTCTTCCAACTGCGGCGGGCGTCGCTCCGGTTCCATGGCGTCGAGTTTGTTGAATACCAGGACTTGAGGAATCTGGGCCGCGCCAATTTCAACCAGCACACGCTGAACCTCGGCAATTTGCTCTGAAAAATTGGGGCTGGACGCATCCACCACGTGCAACAGCAGGTCGGCATCCACCGCTTCCTGCAAGGTGGCCTGAAAGGCATCAATCAGGCCATGCGGCAGGTCACGAATAAAACCGACGGTGTCTGACAACGAGACCGAGCGCCCCGCCTCGCCCAGATAAAGCTGGCGGGTGGTCGTGTCCAGCGTGGCAAACAGCTGATCGGCGGCGTAGGCCTTGGCTTTCACCAGCGCATTGAACAGCGTCGATTTGCCCGCGTTGGTGTAGCCCACCAGGGAAATGTTGAAGGCATCACGGCGCTCACGCTGGCGCCGTTGTGTCTGGCGCTGCCGTTTGACCTTTTGCAGCCGCTCCTTGATCTTCTTGATGTTGTCGCCAATCATCCGGCGATCCAGTTCGATCTGGGTTTCACCGGGACCACCGCGCAGGCCGATGCCGCCACTCTGGCGCTCCAGGTGCGACCAGCGACGCACCAGGCGGGTACTGAGGTACTGCAAGCGCGCCAGTTCAACCTGCAGTTTGCCCTCGTGACTGCGCGCCCTCTGACCGAAAATTTCCAGAATCAAAAGCGTCCGGTCGTTGACCGGCAGTTCAAGATGGCGTTCCAGATTGCGCTGCTGGGCCGGACTCAGGCTTTGATCAAAAAGCACTTCCACGGCGCCCATCTGGGCGGCCAGCAGTTTGATTTCATCGGCTTTGCCGCTGCCCACGAACAGGGCCGCATCGGGCGCCTTGCGCTTGCACGTCAGCCGCGCAACCGGGTTCAAGCCAGCGGTTTGTGCCAACAAGCCCAATTCGTCGAGTTCGGCGTCGAAATTGGGCAATCCAAAATCGACCCCTACCAGTATGGTTGGTGCCGGCAGACGGTCAGGCGGCGGCAGGTTGCTCACCCTCGCCACTTGCAAAATTCACTGCGCGCCCCGGCACAATAGTGGAGATCGCGTGTTTGTAGACCATTTGGGTGACGGTATTGCGAAGCAATACAACGTACTGGTCAAAAGACTCAATCTGACCTTGCAGCTTGATTCCGTTGACCAGGTAAATGGAGACCGGTACATGTTCCCGACGCAGCGCGTTGAGAAAAGGGTCCTGGAGTAGTTGGCCTTTGTTGTTCACGATATTCTCCGTGTTCAAAAAATTGATAAGGGGGTCACGATACCACAGCCAAGGGCTTTGTCGGGCCGACCCTCCATAAACCCGTAAAAAAGTTGCCCGGCATTGGTTGGGGACAGAGCTGGCCCACTGCGTGTGGCTGCGGTCTGTCCCACAAGTGGTCAGGAAGCCTTGTCGACATAGGGGTTGCTCGACGTCTTGAACTCGATGCGCATGGGTGTGCCGACCAGGTCGAACTCCTTGCGAAAGCGTCCTTCCAGAAAGCGTTTGTAGGCGTCGCTCACATGTTCCAGCGAATTGCCATGGATCACGATCACCGGCGGATTCATGCCGCCCTGGTGGGCATAACGCAATTTCGGACGAAACATGCCGGAGCGCTTGGGACTTTGAAACTGAACGGCTTCCAGCAGCAAACGGGTCAAAACAGGGGTCGACATCTTGCAATTGGCCGCTTTGTAGGCCTGCCCAATGGAGGCCCAGAGCGGCCCCAGTCCCTGCCTCTTGGTGGCCGATATCAAATGCATCGCGGCAAACTTCAGGAACGGCAGACGGGTCTCGATCGAGCGCTTGACAAGTTCCCGCTGGTACTCGTCAACAGCGTCCCATTTATTCACCGCCAACACCACGGCCCGGCCATTTTCGAGAATGTAACCGGCTATGTGGGCATCCTGATCGGTAACCCCCTGGGTCGCATCGATCAGCAACAACACCACGTTGGACGATTCAATCGCCTGCAGGGTTTTGACGACCGAGAATTTTTCGATCGCCTCAAAGACTTTGCCTCTGCGACGCAGGCCCGCCGTATCCACCAGCTCGAATTTTTGCCCGTTGCGCTCAAACGGCACCGATATCGCGTCACGCGTAGTCCCCGGCAAATCGAAAGCCACCAGGCGTTCTTCGCCCAACCAGGTGTTGATCAGCGTCGACTTGCCGACATTGGGGCGCCCGGCCACCGCCAACTTGATGACGCCGGGCTCGCGCTGATCCTGCACATCTTCGGGTTCCTCGAGGTGCAGCGGCGCCAAGGCCAATTCCAGCAGGGCGTGGATACCCTGCCCGTGTGCCGCGGATATCGCATGCACCTCACCCAGACCCAGCTCAAAGAACTCGACCAGTTGCGCGCCGGCCAGCATGCCTTCGGCCTTGTTGGCCACCAGCACGCAGGGTTTGCCGAGACGGCGCAGGTATTTGGCAATCTCGTGATCCTGCGCCGAAATACCTTCCCTGGCATCCACCACGAAGATGACGACATCGGCTTCCGCAACGGCTTGCCGTGTCTGTTTCGCCATTTCCTTGAAAATGCCGCTAGCGGCATCGGGCTCAAAACCACCGGTGTCGATCACGATAAACTCGTGCTTGCCCTGACTCCCGTTGCCGTAATGACGGTCCCGCGTCAGGCCGGCGAAATCTGCCACGATGGCGTCGCGCGACTTGGTCAGCCGGTTAAAAAGCGTCGATTTGCCGACATTGGGACGGCCGACAAGGGCCAACACAGGTTTCATTCGTGGCGCCAGACATTCACTCGGGTTTGAAACCGAAAATTCCACCCTTGCGAGTGACAACCAGCAGCGTTCCATTTGCCAGCACCGGCGCCGCAGCGATGGCCGAACCGTCGGTTTCGGCGCGTGCCAACACCGACCCGTCTTCGCGCGACAGCCAATGGACCAGCCCCACCCCATCACCCACCACGATGGCCCGTCCGACCACCAGCGGCGCCGTCAGGTCGCGGTAACGCAGACGCTCGGAGACCCAGGCCCGCTCGCCGTCGGCGCGGCGCCAGGCGACAATTTTCCCGTCACTCTCGACGCCAAAAACATATTTGTCATCACCGTGCACACCGACCGAGCCCAGGGCCGGCTTACTCCACAGCAAGCTGCCACGGGCAGCGTCGACACAACCCACGGCGGCTTGAAAAGCGCGCACGCAAACCACGTTGCCAACGCGGCTGGGGCCGCCGACCAGATCAACCAGGCGCTCAATATCGTTGGTACCGCGCGGTGAGGCAATGGGAGCTTCCCAACGGACGGCGCCATTGGACGGATTGAGCCCGACCAGACGTCCACCCATGCCCGTCACCAAGGTATCGCCAACCGCCAACAAAACGCCCGACTGCCGTAGCACCAGGGACTCGCCCGGGCGCTGCTGGTTCCAGAGCTTGCGCCCCGAGCTGCCATCGAAAGCCGTGACGGAACGATCGGCGGCAAGCAGAAAGACACGCCCGCCGGCCACCAGCGGGGCGGTGAAACTTGGTGCCGGCAGCTTTTGACGCCATGCTTCGCGCCCGCCGTCCAACATCACCAGTTCGTTGCCACGCGTTACCACGGCCGTGAACCGACCGTCACCGCCAACACCGGCTGCAATCTGGCCACCAATGGTGCTGCGCCACAACTCTGCGCCGGTGCCGGAATCAAACCGCCCAAGCACGCCGTCCGAACTGGCAACTGTCACTGCATTTGAAATGGCTTTGGGCTCAAGCGCAGAGTCGAGCATGCCGATCTTCGAGGTCCACGCCAAATGCACGGACCGCAAGCTGGCGGCGGGTGTCAGTTCGGCTGGTTTGGGCTTCTCCGGTGCGCTTGAACAGCCGGACAACAAGCCCAGGGCAACAGACATCAAGGCCACTGCGGTGGCCGCGGTTGAACGAAAATAGAGCTTCACTTTTTCCCTTCCGGCGCAAGCCCGTCGGCGCTCTGGGGGTCCACTCCCAGCGAGTTCAATTTCACTTCCACCAGGCGCCGGTAATCGGTGCGCTCGTCAAAACTCTTGTAGGCTTTTCCGTATTCGGCAATGGCCTCTTTCTTCTTCCCCTGCAACAGCAGGATGTCGCCTTTTCGATCGGCCACCAGGGCCTCGAAATTGGCAGGAAAGGAGCCAGTCAACTGTTTCAAGGCCTCATCAAAGGCCTTGGACTCCATCAAGACACCGGCCAGACGCAACTTTGCAACCGCCTGGTAGCCCGGATCCGATGACTTGTCGGCAACCCAGCTCAAGGCCGACTTGGCGGCTTCAATGTTGCCGGCACTGTAGTATTGCTTGGCCACCAGCAGTCCGGCTTGCTGCGCATAGGTGGTTGATGCAAAGCGGTCCTTGATGTCGGCGAAAACACGGTCGATTTTTGCCGTGTCCGCCGACTTCACAACCCGCTCCACTTCATCGTACATGGCAGCGGCCTGGCTGGCCTGGCTACGCTGCCAGTACTGGTAAAGATTCCAGCCGGCGAAGGCCCCCAACACAACAATCAGGGCCCAGGTGATGGCATTGCCGTATTGCTTCCAAAAATGCTTGAGCTGGTCGAGCTGCTCTTGTTCTTCCAGATCGAGTTGATTTGCCATGAAAATCCTTTAATCAGTTGAGGACAGAGCTAAAGGTCTGTCCCACAAAAAATTTAACTTAGTTGGGGCCAGCGCTGCAGGTCTGTCCCGCAAACATTGAAGTGGTCGATTGTAGGGTGGCGGCCCAGGCCGCAATATCCGCCAGCGAGCGGCTTTGCTGCGCACCACTGCCATCGCGCAACGCCTTGACGGTGACGCTGTTTTGCGCCAACTCGTCGGCACCAAAAATCAGCGCATAGCGCGCACCGCTGCTGTCGGCTTTTTTGAACTGCGATTTCATGCTGCCCAGGCTCTCGGCCGCGCCCGCATGCATCTGCACGCTGACACCGGCGCCGCGCAAGGCCTGCATGACTTGCATGCAGCGCGGCAAGGCAGCAGCATCAGGAATCACGGCGTAGGCATCAGGCGTCAGCTCGGTCTGCGTCTGACCCTGCTCCTTGATGAGTTCCAGCACCCGCTCCAGACCCATGCCCCAGCCCACCGCAGGCGTCGGTTTGCCGCCCAGCAGTTCGAACAAGCCGTCGTAGCGCCCGCCGCCGCACAGGGCGCCCTGGGCGCCCAGTTCGTCGGTCAGGAATTCGAACACGGTGTGGCTGTAGTAATCCAGACCCCGTACCAGACGGGGATTGACGCTCCAACTGACGCCGCAGGCCGTGAGCAAGGTCTTGACGCTGTCAAAGTGCTTGAGCGAGCCTTCCCCCAGATAACTCAGGAGTTGCGGCGCGCCCTGCACCAAGACCTGCAACGCCGGATTCTTGGTGTCCAGAATGCGCAGCGGATTGGTATGCAGGCGACGCTGCGCCTCGGCATCCAACAATTCCCGATGCTGCTCAAAATAAGTGATCAAAGCGGCCCGATGGGCATGCCGCTCGACCGGCACACCCAGGCTATTGAGTTCCACCCGCACGTTGCGCAAACCCAGATTGGCAAACAAATCGTGCACCAGCAGCATCAATTCGGCATCCACCTCCGGCCCGGCAAAACCCAGCGCCTCGGCGCCCAGTTGGTAGAACTGCCGGTAGCGCCCGCGCTGCGGCCGCTCATGCCGGAACATCGGTCCCATGTAGTACAGGCGCTTGCCACCATCGTAAGTCAGGTTGTGCTGAATGGCGGCGCGCACCACGCCCGGCGTGTTTTCCGGTCGCAAGGTGAGCGGCTCGCCGTTGAGTTTGTCTTCGAAGGAGTACATCTCCTTTTCGACAATGTCGGTGGTCTCGCCGGTGCCGCGCACAAACAGCGCGGTCGGTTCGACGATCGGTGTGCGGATATTGCGGTAGGCATACAACCCCATCAAGGACCGCACCTTGTCTTCCAGCCACTCCCAGCGCGCGGAGTCCGGCGGAAGAATGTCGTTCATGCCTTTGACGGCAGCCAGTTTCTCCGACTTTGCAGCAGCTAATTTTTCACTCATGAGGCAACGCAACACGCCCCGGCAGCCGAAGGCGTGCCGAAACGCTTTTCAATATAGTTTTCTACGATTTTCTGGAACTCCTGCGCAATCGTTTCACCGCGCAAGGTCAGGTGTTTCTCGCCGTCGATATAGACCGGAGCCGCCGGCGCCTCGCCGGTACCGGGCAGACTGATGCCGATGTCGGCATGCTTGCTTTCACCGGGTCCATTCACGATGCAGCCCATGACGGCAACCTTCAGCTTTTCGACCCCCGGGTATTTCTCGCGCCAGAGCGGCATTTGCAGCCGCAGGAAATCCTCGATCTGCTTGGTCAATTCCTGAAAAGTCGTGCTGGTAGTGCGGCCGCAACCCGGGCAGGCAGTGACACTGGGTACAAACGATCTCAGTTCCAGGGCTTGCAGAATCTCGCAGGCGATCACAACCTCCTGCGTTCTGGCTTCGCCGGGCTGCGGCGTCAGCGAGACGCGAATCGTGTCGCCAATGCCTTCCTGCAACAAAATCGAAAGCGCTGCGGTTGAGGCAACGGTGCCTTTGGACCCCATGCCCGCCTCCGTCAAACCCAGATGCAGCGCATAGTCGCAGCGTTTGGCCAGTTCGCGGTAAACCGCCACCAGATCCTGGACACCACTGACCTTGCACGAAAGGATGATCTGGTCTTCATTCATGCCCATCGCCGCCGCCAGGCGCGCCGACGCCAGCGCGGAAGTGATCAAGGCTTCGTACATCACCGGCTTTACCTCCCAGGGTACCGCGCGGCGACTGTTCTCATCCATCAAGCCGGCCAGCAACTCCTGGTCCAGACTGCCCCAATTCACCCCGATGCGGATCGGCTTGTCCCAGCGCATGGCGGCCTCTATCATCAAGCCGAACTGTTTGTCGTGCTTGTCGCCCTTGCCAACGTTGCCGGGGTTGATGCGGTACTTGGACAGGGCTTGCGCGCAGGCTGGAAAATCCGTCAACAGGCGATGCCCGTTGTAATGGAAATCGCCAATCAGCGGCACATCGATTCCCATCCGGTCAAGCTGCTCCCGGATGTAGGGAACCGCGGCGGCCGCCTCCGGGGTATTGACCGTCAGGCGCACCAGTTCGGAGCCGGCCAGGGCCAACTCTTTGACCTGGATCGCGCTGGCTATGGCGTCGACCGTGTCGGTATTGGTCATGGACTGAATGCGCACCGGCGCAGCGCCCCCCACGCTGACAACACGCCCGCCCCAGACCACGCGCGCCTGACGCGAGCGCCGCGCTTTGGGGGAGGCAGATTCAATCGGTAATAAAACGCCCACTAGTTCACCTCAAAACGAGCGACATTGTCTTTTGCAATGGCTACCAGGTCGAATGGTTTGCCGCGCACCTGAACCTCCGTGGTGTCGGCCCGACCCACCACCACCGCCAGCGGCAGGGCACCGGTGGCACCGATGGTCTCACCACTTGCCATGTTCCTGCGCACCTGAACCACCCCGCTGGCGTCCACCACCTCGATCCATGACACCGCGCGCGCCTTGAAAACGACGACACCGGTGGTGGCACCCGAACCAGGCACCAGCATGGCCGGAGCGTTGGCGGCCTCCGCCGCCGAGGATGCCGCAGGCAGAGCCTTCTCCTCGCTTGCCGAGGGCACTGGCGGCGCAACTGGCGGCTTGACGCTGGCGGCATCGGTTTTCGCTGCGACGGCGACCTCTGTTCGCTGTCCGAACGGAAAAAAGAAGAGTACCAGCGCACCTATCAGAAGACCCAATACCACCCACACAAAAGGCCTGGAAAGATGATCCCAGGAGAACATGCCGCCGCGACCGGCCGGGGAGCGAAACGGGATGTTGATGCTCGACTCATAAGCCCTGAGTTGCGGTGCGCTGGTGTGCGGCATTTTGGCCAACACCGGATCAGGATCAATTTTCAGGGTCCGGCACACACTGGAGGCCAATGCGCGCACAAAAACGGCATCCGGCAACAGGTCAAATCGATCGGCCTCCAGTGCCTCCAGCTTCTTAACCGGAACCTTCAGCGAAACCGCCAGTGCCGCTATGTGCAAGCCCAGTGCTTCGCGGGCCTGGCGCAGCATGGCACCTCCGGTGACCGGGGTCATAGCCTGCGGCGTCGGCACCTCTTCCTCGGCGGACGGCAAAACTGGCTCACTCATCGAACGCACCTCGCTGGTAGGCGGCCGCTTCGCGTGACTTCGGAAAGCGTTTCATCAACTGGGCTGCCAGTTGTTGCATGGCATCCCGATTTTCCATGCGTCGTTCAATCTTGACGCCCAGCCACAAGGACTCCGCATTGGCCAGTTCACTGTTGTTCAAGCGCCGGACATAGAACAGCGCACGAACAAAGTCGCCGCGCTGAAACAGCAAGATCGCCAGGTTGTAAGCGGTAACCGGGTTGCCGGCATCGAACTCGTAGGACTTCAAAAGGCTTTGCTCACCGGCCGCCAGTTGCCCGGCCCTGACCTGGCACAGGCCTTGCGCCCGCAGCGTCTTGGCGCGCTCGCCATACTGCGGATTGGCCAGTGCTTGCGAGAAAAGCTGCTGCGCCTCGGGGTATCTGGCCTGCTGGCAAAACAGCCAGCCGAGGTTGTGCATGACGTTGGAATCGCGCGGGTTGAGCTCCAGCGCCTTCCTGAAACTCTCTTCTGAAAACCGAAAATCGTTAAGCCGCATGTAAATCAGACCACGCAAGCTGTAGGCTTCGGCGTAACTTGGGTCGGCGGCCAGGGCCTGCTTGAGTTCATCCAGCGCGATGGTGGTTTGACCCTGCTCGAAGTAGCCGACCGCCAGTTCAAGGCGAATGCGTGCCCGCCGGTGCACCTCCGGCTCGTCGGAATCGGTGACGATCTCGGAACCGTTGTCACCCGAACCGCCTTTTGAAGCACAGCCGGTCAAGCCGGCCACGCCAACCAGAAGCAGGCAGGCACAGAACAACCATTGCTGCATCCGCAACCCTGTCGTCGCATTCAATTTCATGCCTCAGGTCTCCTTGACTGACTCGTTAAACGTCGCCACCGGCTTCAGCATCACGGTGCGTTGCCGCGCCATTCGCTCGCCGACCCGCGTGCGGTCCATGACATCTCCCGCCAACTGGCCGCAGGCAGCGTCAATATCATCGCCTCGCGTCTTGCGTATTGTCGTGACAATACCGGCGTCACTCAAAATTTTGGCAAATCGCAGAATTTGTTCCGGCGGCGACCGGGTCAGACCGGATTGAGGAAAAGGGTTGAAGGGAATCAGGTTGAACTTGCACCAGCCACTCCGGTTCGAATGTTGCCGGACCAACTCAACCAATTGACGGGCATGCTCCGGCTGGTCGTTGACACCGTCCAGCATGCAATATTCGAAAGTTATGAAATCCCTGGGCGCATAGGCCAGATAACGATCGCAGGCAGCCAGCAGTTCGGCCAATGGATATTTCTTATTCAATGGCACCAGGTTGTCCCGCAAGGCGTCATTGGGCGCGTGCAAGGACACTGCCAAGGCCACCGGACACTGTTCGGCCAGAAGGTCCATTTTTGGCACTATGCCGGAAGTGGAAACCGTGACACGCCGCCGCGACAAGCCGTAACCATGGTCGTCCAGCATGATGCGCAAGGCCGGAATCAATTCGGCATAGTTCTGCAACGGCTCGCCCATTCCCATCATCACCACGTTCGAGATGACGCGCTCATCGCGCTGCAGGTGCTGACGCAGGAAGCGCTCGGCAAACCACAGTTGGCCGATGATTTCGCCGGTTTTCAGGTTGCGGCTGAAGCCTTGATGCCCGGTCGAGCAAAAACGGCAGCCCATGGCGCAACCGGCCTGCGACGAAACACACAGGGTCCCGCGATCTTCCTCGGGAATGAAAACAGCTTCAACGGCGTCGCCAGCACCGACATCGAACAACCACTTGATGGTGCCGTCGGACGAGATGTGCTGCGACAACACGGTCGGCGCCTTGATCTGCGCAACCTGCTTGAGCTTCTCGCGCAAAGACTTGGCGAGATCGCTCATGTCATCAAAATTGGCCGCGCCTTTTTGATGAATCCAGCGAAACAACTGGACCGCGCGATAGCGTTTTTCACCCAGTCGCTCGCAAAAAGCGGTCAACCCTTCGAGATCGAAATCGAGCAGATTGGCCGTCATCGCAGCGATGCGGCGCCGGGCCGCCCCAAACGCGCTACAGCCCCCTGGCGGGGCAGCAAAACGCAGTGGAGCGTACGGGCCATGTTCTAGCGCGAGTAAAGGTTCATGCCGGGGAAGAAAAAGCCCACTTCGACGGCTGCGGTTTCAGCCGCGTCGGAACCATGCACTGCGTTCGCGTCGATGCTGTCGGCAAAACTGGCGCGGATGGTGCCGGGCGCTGCTTTCTTCGGATCGGTGGCGCCCATCAGGTCACGGTTCTTCAACACCGCGTTCTCGCCCTCCAGACACTGAACCATGACCGGACCGGAGGTCATGAACTCCACCAGATCCTTGAAGAAAGGACGCTCTTTGTGAACCGCGTAAAAGGCCTCTGCCTCGGCGCGCGACAAACGCACCATCCTGGCAGCGATAATTTTCAGACCCGCCGCCTCAAAACGGGCGTAAATCTGGCCGATCACATTTTTGGCAACTGCATCGGGTTTGATAATGGAGAGAGTACGTTCGATAGTCATAGGTTTTCCTGAGCTTGATGTTTTAATTTCGACCGACTGGGCAAAGTCTTGAATTTTATCGTGAAAGTCAGCGACCGCGGCCACCTCGGCGCTGCCCACCAGCGGCGCCACCGCCGCCGCGGCGTTGACCCTGATCCTGTCGCTGGCGCGTGAAACTGTCGGCACCAATGTAGCCAAAAGCGGTCTTCATCGGATCCGGTTGCGCCCCGTTACCTTGGCGCTCACCCGACTCGCTTCGATTGCTTTTTTTACGACCCGCTCCGGCGCCCGCTGCAAACCCCTGGCCAGCCTCTTTGGCACCGCCTGCCGAGGCCCCGCGCGGGCCATTGCCACGTCCGCCGCGCCGCCGATTGCGCGAGCCCGGTGCCTTCGCTTCTTCGCGCCTGGGCGCGTCGGCGCCAGCCAGACCGGCTTCAGCGCCACGCGGCCGGGAGCCCTGGCTGCCGGCCGCCTGCATCAACGCCTTGATGTCGCCTTCATCGAGTTCCATCCAAGCACCGCGCTTGAGCCCCCGCGGCAAGACCATGGCACCGTAGCGGATCCGGATCAAACGACTCACCGCATGGCCCACCGCCTCAAACATGCGGCGAACCTCGCGGTTGCGTCCCTCGGATATGGTGACCCGGTACCAGCAATTTGAACCCTCGCCGCCGCCCTCTTCAATCGAGCCGAACTGGGCGATACCATCGTCCAGCTTGACACCTTCCAACAGTCTTTGCTTCTCGTCCTTGTCCAGCGCCCCCAGCACGCGCACCGCATATTCCCGCTCCAGGCCAAACCGCGGATGCATCAGACTGTTGGCCAACTGCCCGGAACTGGTGAACAGCAGCAAGCCCTCTGTATTGAGGTCCAATCGCCCGACCGATTGCCATTTGCCTTGAAACAACTTGGGCAGTCGACGAAACACGGTGGGACGATTCTGCGGATCATCGTGCGTCACCACCTCTCCCACCGGCTTGTGATAAGCGATCACCCGGGCCGGCGGCGCGTCAATCCGAAACTTGATCGGCTTGCCATTAACCTTGACATGGTCGCCGAACTGAATGCGCTGTCCGATGTGCGCCGGTTCATTGTTGACCGTGATCCGGCCTTCCATGATCAGCTGTTCCATCTCAAGTCGCGATCCCATGCCGGACTGCGCCAGCACTTTGTGCAACTTGGGGGTCTCCATCAGCGGTGCCAGCACACGCTTCACGGGGACCAATTCCGGGCTCTCCTCGTCCGCGTCGAACTGCCCGGACACCACGTCGTCGAAGCGAATTCCCGAACCGAGGCTCGGCAAGATCTGCTCCCCGGTCAGCTGGATTTCAGGCTGTTGCGCTGGCGCCAAAACTTGCTCGGCCGCGGAGACTTCAAGCCCGGTTTCAGATCCCTCTGCGGCCGGTTCAAGTCCGGGGTGAAGAGAATTCACCCCAAGTTGGGTCGACGCGTCGTCGCTGTTCACGCTCATGGTTGAGTCCTGGTCAAAAAAATGATTCGCCACCGTCATCCGGCGTCGCTGCCAGCGCAGGCGCAATATCGAGTTCGGCCTGAACGGCCGCATCACTGCCGGCAAGCGCTTGCAGGGCGTCGGCGTGCCCGACCGCCGCATCCATCAACGGCAATTGGTCCAACGAAGCAAGTCCCAAATCGTCCAAAAAATGCTTGGTCGTGGCAAAAAGCGCAGGCCGTCCGATCACGTCTCTGTGGCCGATGACCTCGATCCAACCCCGGTCTTCTAGTTGTTTGATCATCAGGGAATTCACCGTCACGCCCCGTATCTCCTCAATATCGCCACGCGTAACCGGTTGCCGGTAGGCAATGATCGCCAGGGTTTCCAGTGTGGCACGGCTGTAGCGTGGCGGTTTTTCTGGATGCAGGCGATCCAGAAACTCCCGCATCTCGGGGCGGCTTTGAAACCGCCATCCGCTTGCCACGCTGACCAGTTCCACGCCGCGCTGCGCCCAGTCCTGCTGCAGTTCCAGCAGCAATTCCTTGATCGTCTGCAACTCCAGGACGTCGTTGAACAGCAGGCACATATCGCGGACCTGCAAAGGTTGCTGCGAGCAAATCAAGGCCGTTTCTAGTACGCGCTTGGCATCCGCCGTATTCATGGTCCTGCAATTTCCGGGAAAGGCACCCTCAAGGCACAAAATCAGTATGATTCATTGGGCGCGGCAGGCAGATTGATAAATCCGCAGCGCCTGACCCCGGCTGCCTGCCAGGGGGCTGGCTATTACGCCATCAGGACTGAGTATAACTTAGGGCCTGCCCTAGGCCCCATTGGCTCAGGGCATGCTCCAGATCTGGCGGCAAGGCCGCGTAAAAGAGCATGGCCTGTTGCGTCACCGGATGCGTGAAAGCCAGACGGCAAGCGTGCAGCGCCTGTCGTTGCATGCCCGCCGCTGCGCTACCCCCATACAGATCATCGGCCACCAGCGGATGACCGATGGCTGCCATATGGACCCGAATCTGATGCGTTCGGCCGGTGTGCAAGGTACACCGAACCAGACACCCCAGGTCGCAGTTTTGCAGCAGTTCGAAGTCTGTCCGGGCCGGCTTCCCCGGATGCTGGCTGACATCCACCACCGCCATCCGGAGCCGGTTCCGCGGGTCCCGGCCAATCGGCAGATCGATTTCGCGGCGACTGCTGCCAACCCAGGGCCGGTGCGCCAATGCCAGGTACTGGCGCCCCACCTCGCGTGCCGCGATGGCTCGAACCAAGGCGTCCATGACCGGGCGCGTCCGGGCTACCACCATCAAGCCACTGGTGTCCTTGTCCAATCGGTGAACTATTCCCGCGCGCGGCAAATTCAGGGCCCCGGCATCGTGCGCCAGCAAGCCGTTCAACAAGGTGCCGCTCCAGTTACCGGGCGCTGGATGGACCACCAGACCGGCCGCCTTGTTCACCACCATCAGGTGTTCGTCTTGGTAGGTGATTTCCAGTGCCATCGCTTCCGGCTTGAAGGCCTGGCTTTGCGGTGTCGGCCGCAACTCGATGGCCCCGCGATCCGCCGCTTTGACGCGCGCCGACGCTTTGCGCAGCACCACCCCATTGACCGTGACGGCGCCCAAATCGATCAGTTGCTGCAGGTAGCTGCGCGAAAATTCAGGCACCAACCCAACCAATGCCTGGTCCAGACGCAGTCCATGCTGGGCTTCGCCAAAAATCAATTGCCGTAACTCGACATCCGGCCCGGTGTCGGCCCGGTCTTCGGGATCCTCGCCGTCAAGCCCTCTCGATATAATCAATTCGGAATTTTTCAAGAAAGTTGTCCCACATGCTTCGAGCCAAATTATCGGTTGTCTGCGCCTGGTTGCTGGCTGGAGCAGTCTTGCTGCTGGCCGGGTGTTCCTCCACGCCGGAGGACAAGGAAGCCAACTGGAGCCCCAACAGACTCTATACCGAGGCCAAGGACGAGTTGAGTTCAGGTGGCTACGACAAGGCCATCTCTCATCTTGAAAAACTGGAAGGCCGTGCCGCCGGAACGCCTCTGGCGCAACAGGCTCAACTTGACAAGGCCTACGCCCAGTACAAGTCCGGCGAGGCGGCGCAAGCGATTGCCACGCTGGATCGGTTCATGAAATTGCACCCGGCCAGTCCAGCCCTTGATTACGCCCTGTACCTTAAAGGTCTGGTCAATTTCAATGACGACCTGGGTGTTCTCTCCTACATTGCCCGCCAGGATCTGGCGGAACGCGACCAGAAGGCATCCAAGGAATCGTTTGAGTCGTTCAAGGAGTTGGTGACCCGCTTCCCGACATCGCGCTACGCGCCGGACGCCGGCCTGCGCATGACCTACATCGTGAATTCATTGGCCCACTACGAACTGCATGTGGCGCGCTACTACTATGGCCGTGGCGCTTACGTGGCGGCCATCAACCGGGCACAGCAGGCGATCTCCGATTACCAGGGCGTGCCGGCGATTGAAGAGGCACTGTATCTGGTCGTCCAATCGTACGACGCCCTGGGCCTGACACAACTGCGTGACGACGCCAAACGGGTGCTCGAAAAGAACTATCCCAAGTCTGAATTCCTGAGCCGTGGCCTCAAGGCCAGCTCGGATCCGTGGTGGAAGTTCTGGTAAGCGCTTGCAGCGCCTCGGCAAACTCCTCTTCCGAACTTATTCTTCGCATCGGCGGCAATGCCGCCAACAGTCGGCGGCCATAGCCCATGACGGCCAGCCGGGTGTCGCAAACAACCAGGATGCCACGATCCGATTCGCGGCGGATCAAGCGTCCGGCACCTTGCTTGAGAGCGATGGCCGCTTCCGGCATGTAGTAATCGTTGAATACGCTGCGTCCCATCGCCTCCAGACGATTGGAGCGTGCCTCGACCAACGGATCGTTGGGTGGCGGGAACGGCAGTTTGTCAATGACGACCAGTTGCAGCGCGTCGCCCGGTATATCCACGCCCTCCCAAAAAGAGGCCGAGGCCACCAGCACACAACCGGCCCCGCCGTCCTGAGCGCCGACGCGAAACCGCTCCATCAGCTGGCGTTTCGGTTGCTGCCCCTGGACCAGAATTTGCAAGCCTTGCGCGTCCGGGAACTGGCGCTGCAAGGCTTCGCTAATGGCCTGCAAAGCGCGCAGCGTGGTGGTCAGAACCAGGGTCCGGCCGCCAATCGCTGCCGCCGCGCCGGCCACAAAATGGGCCACTTGCGCGCTGTGCGCCGGATCACTGGGTTTCGACAAATGGCGCGGCACGTAGAGGGCCGCTTGCGCCGCATAGTCGAACGGACTTCCGATTTTCAGGATGGCGGCGTCCTCCAGTCCGCACGACTCGGTAAACCAGCGCAAGCGCGCGTCGGCGCCCAAGGTCGCAGAGGTAAATATCCAGGAGCGCTGTGGACCCTGCGCATCGGCTCGCGCCGTGAGTCGCGTCCGGACCATGTCGGCAATGTCCAGCGGCGACTCGACCAGGCTCAACTGCGTTCCGACGTCCAGCCAGCGCACCGATTCGCTGGCACCGGGTTGCGAAAACAACTCAAGCCGCTCGACCAAGCCGGCGACCCGTTCGCTTAACCGTAAAAAATCAGGGGCCATCTCACTCAAAGTCGAGAGCGCCTGCGCGGCCCGTGCACAGGCCGCATGCACGGCGCCCAGTGCCTCCTGCCACTCCGCCACACTCAGTTGCTCCGGCACCGCACCGACCCAGCGCAGCCTGGCACCTGGCCCGGTCCGCCCCACCACCAGGCGCAAATCACGCGCCGCGCGCTCGGCATCACCCGCCAAGGTCTGCCAATCAGCCAGCCCGCGCGCATGCTGCAAACCGCAGGCCAGCAAATCGCGGGCAAAGTCGAGCAACTGGCCGGTCGTCAATTGCTTGCCCAAAAACTGCACGCCGGTTTCATTGAGCTGATGGGCTTCGTCAAAAATGACTGTGCGCACCGTCGGCAGCAGTTCTGCCATGCCGGATTCACGAACCGCCAGATCGGCAAAAAACAAGTGATGATTGACCACCACGACATCCGCTGCCAGAGCCTCGCGCCTGGCCTGATTGACATGACAGGCACGCAAGTGGGGGCACTGCGAGCCCAGGCAATTGTCGCGTGAAGAGGTGACCAGCGGGATCACCGGTGAGCGCTCATCGAGGCCCGGCAGTTCCGCCAGATCGCCGCTGCGGGTAAGCTGCGCCCACTGCTCGATCCTGGCCAAAGTCCGCAGCGTGACCCGATTCTCAAAATTGGCATGCTGGCGCGCCACTTCCAGACGCTGCGGACACACATAACTGGCCCTACCCTTGAGCAGGGCGGTGCGTACCGGCAGGCCCAGAGCCTTGATCAAAAGAGGCAGGTCGCGACCGAACAACTGGTCTTGCAAGGTCTTGGTCGCGGTGGAGAGCAGGACACGCGTGCCGCTCAACAGCACCGGCACCAGATAGGAAAAAGTCTTGCCGATGCCGGTCCCGGCCTCGACCACCAGCACCCCACCCTCGTCGATGGTGTGTGCAATCGCCACGGCCATATCGGTTTGGCCGTCCCTGCACTTGAATTCCTCCACCGCACGCGACAACACCCCACTTGGCGCGAAAGTCTCGCGCACAAGATCCTTCAGACTCATCCGTCAGGCGGGCTCGTCAGGATTCAACAGGCGTTCAATTCGTGCTATTTCGTCGCGCAAACTGAGCCGTCTTTTCTTGAGCCGTCGCATCAGGAGTTCATCCAGAGGTGTCTCACTACTGGCGCGGTCTATCATGGCATCCAGATCTCCGTGCTCGATGCGCAAGTCGATCAGCCGCCGTTCGGGAGAGTGCAGGTTAGAGTCCACAGCTTCAATCAGTAAAAGTAAACAAACCAATCAATCGGGATATATTCGCATGCCGACTCGATAATACGTCCAAATAGAATAGCCCATCCCTGTTTTCCCCCTCTTTTTAACGGTTCCACATGTCCAAAGGCTACCGACTCAGCGCATCCACCGGCATCCACAAGGGAGACCGTGAATACCAGCAAGATCAGGTCATCCTGCTCAGCCACAAGCGTGTCAGTGGCTGCGTGCTGGCAGTGCTGGCGGACGGCATGGGCGGGCGCAGCGGCGGACGCAAGGCCTCGGATCAGGTCATGATGACGGCCAAGCAATTGTTTGAACGCTACGCGCCGGAGACCGATGACGCCGGGGCGACGCTGATGCAGTTGGTGAAGGAGGCCCACACCGTCATCAAATTGACCGCCATTTCCTCGGAAGAAGAACCGCACAGCACGGTGGCGACTTTTTTGATCAACCCGGCTGGCGATTGCCACTGGGCGCACTCCGGCGACTCGCGGATCTACCACTTCCACGCCGGCAAGCTGGTGAAACGGTCGAAGGATCATTCCTACGTTCAGACGCTGGTCGACCGGGGCGAGATCACGGAAGAGCAAGCCACCGTTCATCCCAAGTCGAATATTCTGGTGGGCTGCCTTGGCACCGAAAGCGAACCCCCGGTGGATGTTCACCTGATCCCCCAACTGCGCGCCGGTGATGTGCTGTTGGCCTGCAGCGATGGCGTCTGGCACTACTTCAGCAACGCCGAGATAGGTTCCGTTCTGGCCAGCCTGTCGGCTCGCGAGGCAACCCAGTTCCTGATCGAGAAAGCGCGTTCCCGCGGCCGCGGCGGCGGCGACAACCTGTCGCTGGTGATCGTCAAGCTGGAGCCCCTGGATTCGTAATTTGCCATCCGAGCCTGACTCGGGCTACGGCAAATCAGAAATTGAGCGTGCGTTTGTCCACTGCCAACGCCGCTTCCTTGGTCGCCTCGCTGAGCGATGGATGGGCGTGGCAGATGCGGGCGATGTCTTCGCTGCTGGCCCGGAACTCCATGGCCACCACACACTCGGCAATCAACTCGCTGGCCATGGGGCCGACGATATGAACCCCCAGAATTTCGTCGCTGATCGCATCGGCCAGCATCTTGACCATGCCGGTGGTGTCGCCCAGCGCACGCGCCCGGCCATTGGCCAGAAACGGAAAAGTGCCGGCCTTGTAAGCACGGCCGGCGGCCTTGAGCTGCTGCTCGGTCTGCCCGACCCAGGCAATCTCGGGGCTGGTGTAGATGACCCAGGGAATGGTGTTGAAATTGACGTGGCCGTGCTGCCCCGCCATGCGCTCGGCCACCGCTACGCCTTCCTCCTCGGCCTTGTGCGCCAGCATCGGTCCGCGCACCACATCGCCAACGGCCCAGACGCCGGGCACATTGCTGCGGCACTGGTCGTCCACCACAATGGCGCCGCGTTCATCCAGTTGCAGACCCACCGCTTCAACATTGAGGCCGGTGGTGTTGGGCACCCGACCGATCGATACGATCAGCTTGTCCACTTGCAGTTCCTTGGCCTCGCCCTTGGCGTTGATCCAGGCAACACTGACACCCTGCTTGCCGCTCTGGATGGCGCCGACCTTGACGCCCAGCTCGATCTTCAACCCCTGCTTGAGCAAGGCCTTGTGTGCCTCCCGCGCAATCTGTTCGTCCACCGCACCCAGGAAGGTCGGCAAAGCCTCCAGCACGGTGACCTCGGAACCCAGGCGGCGCCAGACCGAACCCATCTCCAGGCCGATCACGCCGGAGCCTATCAGGCCCAGTTTTTTCGGCACCGCGCCCAGGCGCAGCGCGCCGTCGTTGGAGAGGATCATTTCCTCATCGAACGGAACACCCGGCAGCGCCCGGGCGTTGGAGCCGGTCGCCACGACGATCTGCTTGCCCACCAGAATTTCCTCGGTCGCAGCGGCCACCTTGATCTGGTAGCCACCCTCGATGGCCTGCACAAAAGAGCCGCGACCGTGGAAGAAGCTGACCTTGTTCTTCTTGAACAGGTACAGGATGCCGTCGTTATTCTGCTTCACCACGGTGTCCTTGCGCGCCACCATCTTGGCCACGTCCATCTTCAGGTCGGCGACGGAGATGCCGTGCTCGGCAAAATGGTGATGGGCCTGCTCGAAATGCTCAGACGACTGCAACAAGGCCTTGCTGGGGATGCAACCCACATTGGTACAGGTGCCGCCCGGCGCCGGCCCGCCTTTGCTGTTCTTCCATTCGTCAACGCAGGCCACATTCATGCCCAGTTGCGCCGCGCGAATGGCAGCGATATAGCCACCGGGGCCGGCACCAATGACGATCAGGTCGAATTGTTTGCTCATAATTTTCTCAACAAGTTGAAGGCAGGGCGCGAAGGGGCGCCGGATTTGTCAATGCATCCCGAATTCGTCATTGCGGGCCACGACCCGCAATCCATGCTTCGTGTGGCACTGGATGCTGGATCGGGCCTGCCCCGGACTCCGATCCGGGGTCCGGCATGACCATTGAGCGGGTGGCATGACAACGCGAGAGACCGCACTCTCAAATGTCAAATAGCAGACGTGCCGGATCTTCCAGCGCTTCCTTCATCGCCACCAGGCCCAGCACGGCTTCGCGGCCGTCGATGATGCGGTGATCGTAGCTCATGGCCAGGTAGTTCATGGGGCGCACCACCACTTGGCCGTTCTCCACCACGGCGCGGTCCTTGGTGGCGTGCACGCCCAGAATGGCCGACTGCGGCGGGTTGATGATGGGCGTCGACAGCATGGAGCCAAAAGTGCCGCCATTGCTGATGGAGAAAGTGCCGCCGGTCATCTCTTCAATGCCCAGCTTGCCGTCGCGCGCCTTGGCGCCGTACTCGGCGATTTTCTTCTCGATCTCGGCAAAGCTCATCTGGTCGGCGTTGCGCAAAATGGGCACCACCAGGCCGCGCGGCGAACCGACCGCGATACCGATGTCGAAGAAACCGTGGTAGACGATGTCGTTGCCATCGACCGAGGCGTTGAGCATGGGGAATTTCTTCAGGGCGTGCACCGCCGCCTTGACGAAGAAGCTCATGAAGCCGAGCTTCACGCCGTGTTCTTTCTCGAACTTTTCCTGGAAGCGCTTGCGCATCTCGATCACGGGCGCCATGTTGACCTCGTTGAAGGTGGTCAGGATCGCGTTGGTCGATTGCGACTGCAGCAGGCGCTCGGCGACTCGGGCGCGCAAGCGGCTCATGGGCACGCGCTGCTCGGGGCGCTCGCCCAGGGACACGGCGGGCGCGGCCACTTGCGGCAAATAGCTGGTGGCAGCCTTGGGTGGCATGGTGACCACAGGGGCAGCTTGAGGTGCGGGAGCCGGAGCGGGTGCCGCAGCAAGCGCCGCCAGCACATCACCCTTGGTGATGCGGCCGTCCTTGCCGCTGCCGTCAACGCTACCGGCGGCGAGCTGATTGTCAGCCATCAGCTTGGCCGCCGCCGGCATGGCGACACCAGCCATCGACTGGCCAGATGCCGGGGCTGCAACGGTGGCAGTCACGGCTGTTGGTGCAGCCGCCGACGCGGCCGCGCCGGCCTTGCCTTCGGTATCAATGCGGGCAATCAACTGTTCGGCCGTCACCGTGCCGCCGTCGCCCACCAGCAATTCGACCAGCACGCCGGCGGACGGTGCCGGCACTTCCATGACGACCTTGTCGGTTTCGATCTCGATCAGGGTTTCATCGACGGCGACCGCGTCGCCCACTTTTTTCTTCCACTGCAGCATGGTGGCTTCGGCCACGGATTCCGACAACTGCGGGACTTTCACTTCTACGATAGCCATATCAAAACCTCTTTCTTTGCGGGACCGCTCTCACGCCCTGTCCCGAACATTTATCTGATTTTCCGGACCTGCGTTCAACGCTGTCCGCAATGGATTCCTCACTTGGACAGGATGGCGCCCTTGAGCTTGCCGAAGGCACCTTCGACCAGTGCTTTTTGCTGCTCCTGGTGCAGATGCGAGTAACCGACGGCCGGCGAGGCCGAGGCGGCGCGACCCGAGTAGCCGAGCTTTTGCCCTTCGAACATGTTCTCCAGGATGTAGTGCTGCACAAAGAACCAGGCACCCTGGTTTTGCGGCTCGTCCTGACACCACACAAGGTCGGTCACTGCCGGGTACTTCTTCAGCTCGGCGGCAAAAGCCTTGTGTGGAAACGGATAGAGCTGCTCGACGCGCAGGATGGCCACGTCGTCGGCGCCTTTTTCCTCGCGCTTCTTCACCAGGTCGTAGTACACCTTGCCCGAGCAAGCGACCACGCGCTTGACCTTCTCCGCCTTCTTGATGACCTCTTCCCGGTTCTCGGGAATCACGGTCTGGAATGTGCCCTTGGTGAACTCCGACAGCGGTGACGCCGCATCCTTGGCCCGCAGCAGCGACTTGGGCGTCATGATGATCAGCGGCTTGCGCAGGTTGCGCACCATCTGCCGGCGCAGGATGTGGAAGATCTGGCTGGCCGTGGTCGGTTGCACCACTTGCATGTTGGTGTCGGCGCTGAGCTGCATGAAGCGCTCCAGCCGTGCCGAGCTGTGCTCCGGGCCCTGGCCCTCGTAGCCATGCGGCAGCATCAGCGTGATGCCGTTGACGCGGCCCCATTTCACTTCGCCGGAGGCGATGAACTGGTCTATCACCACCTGCGCGCCGTTGGCGAAATCGCCGAACTGGGCTTCCCAGATCACCAGCGTGTTGGGGTCGTTGGAGGCGTAGCCGTACTCAAAGCCCAGCACCGCCTCCTCCGACAGGATCGAGTCGATCACCACAAACGGCGCCTGCCCGTCGGCCACGTTTTGCAGCGGCGTGTAGGTGCCCTCGTCGAACTTCTCTCGGTTCTGGTCATGGATCACCGCATGCCGGTGCGTGAAGGTGCCGCGGCCGCAGTCTTCGCCGCTCAGGCGTACCGGGTAACCGCCGGCCACCAGGGAGGCAAAAGCCATGTGCTCGCCCATGCCCCAATCGACCGGAATCTCCCCACGGCCCATGGCCGCACGGTCGGCATAGACCTTCTTCACCAGTTGGTGCGGCGCAATCGTATTGGGCAAAGTCGTGAGCCGCTCGGCCAGCCGCTTCCACTCGGTCGGCGCAATGGCGGTATCGCCGGCGTCGGTCCACTTCTTGCCGATATAAGGCGACCAGTCGACCGCGTACTTGCTCTTGAAATTGGTCACCACCGGGTCAAAAGTGTTTTTGCCGGCGTCCAGCGCGGCGCGCGTCGCCTTCACCATGTCGTCGCCCAGCGTGGCGCCCAGGCCTTGCGCCGCAAGCTTGTCGGCATACAGCTTGCGGGTACCCGGGTGCAGGGCAATCTTCTTGTACATCAAGGGCTGGGTCAGCGCTGGCGTGTCCTGCTCGTTGTGCCCCAGCTTGCGGAAACAGACGATGTCGACCACCACGTCCTTCTGGAATTCCATCCGGTATTGCAGCGCGATCTGGGTCGCCAGCACCACCGCCTCGGGGTCGTCGCCGTTGACGTGCAGGACCGGCGCCTTGATCATCTTGACGATGTCGGAGCAATACAGGGAGGAGCGAGTGTCGCGCGGATCGCTGGTGGTGAAACCAATCTGGTTGTTGATGACGATGTGCACCGTGCCGCCGGTGCAATAGCCGCGCGTCTCGGCCAGCGCCAGTGTCTCCATCACCACGCCCTGGCCGGCAAAAGCGGCATCGCCGTGCACCAGGATCGGCAACACCTGTTTGCCTTTGGGGTCGGCGCGACGGTCCATGCGCGCGCGCACCGAGCCCTCCACCACCGGATTCACGATTTCAAGGTGCGATGGATTGAAGGCCAGGGACAAGTGCACCGGGCCGCCCGGCGTGGCAACGTCGGAGCTGAAGCCCTGGTGGTACTTGACGTCGCCGCTGGACAGGTCCTCCGGTGCCGTGTGGTCAAACTCGGCGAACAAGTCGGCCGGCATCTTGCCCAGCGAGTTGACCAGCACGTTGAGGCGGCCGCGGTGCGCCATGCCGATCACAATTTCCTGCAGGCCGACGGCGCCGCCGCCCTGAATCAGTTCGTCCATGGCGGCGATGAAGCTCTCGCCGCCTTCCAGCGAGAAGCGCTTCTGCCCCACATACTTGGTGTGCAGGAAACGCTCCAAGCCCTCGGCCGCGGTCAATCGATCGAGGATGTGTTTTTTCTTGTCGGCGCTGAACTCGGGTTTGGAGCGAATGCTCTCCAGCTTCTGCTGCCACCAACGCTTCTGGTGCTGGTCGGTGATGTACATGTACTCGGCGCCGATGGTGCCGCAGTAGGTCTGGCGCAGCGCGTTCATCAGCTCGCGCAGGCTCATGCTGTCCTTGCCGAAGAAGGTGTTGCTGGTGTTGAACACCGCTTCCTGATCGGCGTCGCTGAAGCCGTAGAACGAGGGCTCCAGTTCGGGAATCTTGTCGCGCTCGGTGCGTTTCAGCGGGTCCAGATCGGCCCAGCCGGCGCCCACATTGCGATAGGCAGCAATCAGTTGCTGCGCCGCGGTTCTCTTGCGACCCATTTCGGCATCGACGTTGGCCACCACCACTTTGGTGCCACCTAGCTTGGCGCGCTCGGCAAAAGCATTGATCACCGGCAGATGCGGCACATCCTTGGCGTTGCTGCCGTCGACCGCCGGCACATGCTGCAAGGCATCGAAATAATCGCGCCAGCTGTCGGGCACGCTGCCGGGATTGGCGAGGTAGTTTTCGTACACCTCCTCGACGTAGGGCGCGTTGCCGCCAAAAAGATAGGTGTTGGCCTGATAGGCCTGGTAGACAGACGACGCAGACGAAGCCGCCGCTGGCGCGACAGCCGTCCCGCGGGACGCAATTTCACTCATTTTTCGCTGACCTTCGTTTCCCTGCAGGAAACTATTAGCTGGTTAAAGCTGTTTGTTGAATAACCTTCCGCGTCCCGGCTGAACCGTTTGGCGGATGCGACTGTGGCGTTGGGAAGGGCCTAGTAACGGGCTCAATTGTGCCAGCAACAGAACAACCCGTCTGAATACCCGTGCTTTTCAGGTCGGTTGGCCGGGGCAGCAAGCTCTGCGTTGGCAAACAAGACATATTCGGCACTTTCCCGAGCGATAAACCGGGACAGGGGGTCGGCAATGGAAGCCAAGAGCGCGCTGACGGCGGCAATACGTATCGCCGCACGCTGCTGAAAGAGATTCATTTCATCATCGGAATTTGGCGTCCGGGGTATAAAGGGGTGCAATTCAAAATGGTGTGTCGTAAAGTGACACAAACGACTGAAAGGCCAGAGATGACCAACGCAAGTACGATGACTTCACCCCATTTCAATCCCCGTGTGGCGAACCTGGCCGCGCCACCGATTCCTGCAATCCAGGCATGGGCCGGCCTTTACGATAAGCGCCATGGTCCGCTCATCGACCTGTCACAGGCGGTACCCGGATACCCGCCTCACCCCCTGTTATTGAAAGCACTCGCCAGTGCGGCCGGTTCGCCCAACTATGCGGGCTACGGTCCGATCGAAGGTGAGGACGCTATGCGCGCGGCCTATGCGCACCACCTCAACTGCACGTACGGCGGTAGCGTCACTGCGGCGCAAGTGCATATCACCTCTGGATGCAATCAGGCCTTCGCCGCCGCCATGATGACGCTCATCGCCCCTGGCGAGAAGGTATTGCTGTTGAGTCCGTACTATTTCAACCATCAATCGACACTGGCGATGTTGGGTATTGGCAGCGTCAGCGTAGCCTGCCACGCAGCTGACGGCTTTATTCCCCGGCTGGCCGATATGGCTGCATCACTAGAGCCCGAGGTTCGAGCAATCGTGCTGATCACACCTAACAATCCAACCGGTGCGATCTATCCGCCTGAACTGTTGCAGGATATTTATGCACTGAGTCGCGAGCGCGGGCTGTGGCTGATTGTTGATGAAACCTACCGCGACTTCCTGCCAAGATCGTCCGTGGCCAGCCCCCCCCACGCGCTGCTGCGTCAACCTGGGTGGGAAGATTGTCTGATCGCCCTTTACAGTTTTTCGAAATCATTTTGTATCCCTGGACACAGACTGGGCGCAATAACGGCCAGTGAGTCCGTGGTTTCACAGGTTGCCAAAGTAATGGACAACCTTCAGATTTGTGCCGCGAGAGCGCCCCAGGCGGCGGTTGCCGTGGGGCTTGGTGACTTGGTCGAGTGGCGTGAATCCAATCGCCGCGAGATATCCAAACGTGCCGACACCTTTCGTTTGACGCTCGAGGCAGCGCCAGCCTGGTGCGTGGACTCGCTGGGGGCGTACTTTGCCTACGTCAAGCATCCTTTTGCAGAACAGGGCAGTGAGCAGGTGGCGCGTCGACTGGCGATCGAAGCAGGGGTATTGACTGTGCCAGGCGCGTATTTCGGCGAGAACCAGCAACGCCACCTTCGGATGGCTTTTGCCAACGCGGATTCTGCCACCATCGGGCTGCTGGCTGCGCGATTGAAGATGCTTGCGTAGGCCGGTTCGCTACGGCATCACCATGGCCCCACACCGGTGCGCAATTGGCTGGACAGAAACTGGCGGAGCCGATCAGACTTGGGGGCACCGAACACCTCGGCCGGTCGACCCTCTTCTTCGATCACGCCTTGGTTCAGAAAAATGACGCGATTGGACACCTCGCGTGCAAAGGTCATCTCATGGGTAACGACAAGCATGGTGCGGCCTTCGTCAGCGAGGGTGCGCATCACGCGCAGTACTTCGCCCACGAGTTCCGGGTCCAGGGCCGACGTCGGCTCATCGAACAGCATGACACGCGGATGCATCGCCAGTGCCCGGGCGATCGCGGCGCGCTGCTGCTGACCTCCCGAGAGGTGCGCGGGATAGCTGTTGCGCTTGTCGGCGATGCCGACCTTGTCCAGCAGCGCCTCGGCCTCGCACAGCGCCTCGGTGCGCGAACGCCCTTGGACGTGAATGGGTGCCTCGATCACGTTTTCAATCACCGTCATATGCGTCCAGAGATTGAAATTCTGGAACACCATTGCAAGTTGCATGCGCATGCGGTCGACCTGTGCGCGGTCGACTGCCTCGCGCTTGCCACTGCGTCCCGTGCGCAGTGCGATCGTCTCACCAGCCACCACGACCTCGCCTTCATCGGGGACCTCCAACATATTGATGCAACGCAGCAAGGTCGACTTGCCGGAGCCGCTGGCGCCGACGATGGAAATCACATCACCTTCGTGGGCGTCAAGCGAAATGCCTTTCAGCACCTCAAGATTTCCAAAGCGTTTTCCCACGTTGCGAACACGCACGGCGGGCTGAGTTGGTGGGGTCGATGTCATCGGGCAGGCTCGGGCAGGTTGGTCGGAACACACAGTTCACGCGCCTGGGGCGAAAGCCGCCGTTCAAGGAGCGCGACAGCACGCGAGATCGCGAAATTGAGAACCAAGTAAATCAGGCCCGCGCAGATGAATACTTCAACCGCCCGGAAAGTCTCGGAAATGATCTTGGATGCGATCCCTGTGACCTCCATCAGCGTAATCACGCTGGCCAGCGCGGTGGAACGGGTCATCAGAATGATTTCATTGCCATAGGCCGGCAAAGCGACTCGCAAGCCTTGCGGCACGATGACCCGGCGAAAAATCAGCCAGCGCGGCATCCCGCAGGCTCGTGCTGCCTCAATCTGTCCGAATGGCACCGACAGTATGCCGCCACGAATAATTTCACTGGAATAGGCGGCCGTGTTGAGCGTAAGCGCCAGCAGGGCACACCAGTAGGGCTGGCGCAACAATGGCCATGCCAGACTCTCGCGGACCTCGGGAAACTGGCCCAGGCCGTAATAGATCAGAAAAATCTGCACCAGCAAGGGCGTGCCGCGAAACACGAACACATAGCCCCGTGCCGGGTAGTTCAGAAAGGGGTTGCTCGACAGACGCATCAGCGCCAGCAGCACGGCAAGGATGGCACCTGCTGCAATCGAGAGGAAGGCCAGTTGCAGGAGCAGGGGCAGGCCCGCGAGCAACTGCATGAGGGTCTGTACCAAAAAATCGATGTCCATGGCTTCAGCTCCTGCGCACGCCACGCATTCCTAGCGCCTCGGCGCGCTGGAAACCCCAGCCGGAGATGGCGGAGAGCATCAGATAGAGCAATGCAGCGGTAATGAAAAAGGCGAAGGGCTGCCGGGTGGATCCGGCACCGACCTGCGCCTGGCGCAAGATCTCGGTCAGGCCTACCACCGAAATCAGCGCTGATTCCTTCAGCGCAAGCTGCCAGACATTGCCCAGGCCAGGTATCGCAAAGCGCAGTGCCTGTGGAACGATGATGCGACGAAACATCAGCCATCGCGGCATGCCCACAGCGCGGGCCGCTTCAAGCTCTCCGCTGCTGATGGCTGTGAACGCGCCGCGGTAGACTTCACTTTGATAGGCGCCCGAGATGATGCCGACCGCAATCGCACCGGCGGCAAATGCGTCAACACCGACAAATCCATTGGCCCCCAGCGCATGAGCCAGCGCCGTCAGCGCGGTACTGCCGCCGAAATAAAGAAGGTAGATCACCAACAGGTCGGGGATTCCGCGCAACACGGTTGTGTAGGCATCGGCCGCCACGTTCAGCGCCCGGTTACCTTCAATCCGCGCCCACGCGATCAGGCTGCCAATCAGGCTGCCCAAGGCAAACGCCGTGCATGAAACAGCAACGGTCATCAGCGCCGCCTGCAGCAGCAGCAAGCCCCAACCCTTTGGGCCGAAGCCCATCAACTCAAGGTAACTGCCCACTTGACCAGCATGCTACGTAGGCCGCAGCACAACCTGAAATCCAATCCATTGCGCGCGCCAGAGTGGTAACCAGACCGCCTTACCGCACCGGTGTGATGTCGAAACCAAACCACTTCATCGACATTGTTTTTACGGTGCCGTCAGCCACTGCCGCATTGACCGCTGCATCGAACTTGGACAGCAACTCGGTGTCACTCTTGCGCAGGCCCACCGCAACGCCAAAGCCGAGCGCTCCGCCGCCGTAGCGCGGGCCGGACAGCATCATGTCTTTGTTGCCCGGGGATTCGACCATGCCCTTGAGGTACGACATCGACGCGAACACGGAATCGACCCGTCCAGCAGCCAAGTCCAGGTCATGCTGCTCGGTCGTCTTGTATTGCCGGATTTCGACCACATCCTTAAAATACTTTTCGAGAAAATTGGCTTGCGCCGTGGAGGTCTGCACCGCCACGATTTTTCCCTTGAGCAAGGGCTTGAGCTCGTTGAGCGATTTTTCGGCGGCGGCAGCACCATCGGCGCTGAGCGAATAGACTTTTCCCGCTTCTGGCAGTTTGGCCAGCGGGTTCGATTTCAACACCGCAAAGGTTGAAGGCGTCCGACCATAAGGCTGCGTGAAGGCTATGGCCTCCTTGCGCTTCTCGGTGATATTCATGCCGGCCATGATGGCGTCGAACTTGCCGGCGTTGAGGGCCGGAATCACGCCGTCAAAAGCCTGGGCGACGATTTCGCATTTGGCCTTCATGCGTTTGCAAAGGTTTTCGGCCAGGTCTATTTCGAACCCGATCAGCTTGCCACTGGGATCGGTGAAGTTCCAAGGTTTGTAGGCGCCTTCGGTTGCGATCTTGATGCTCGACCAATCCTTCGACTGGGCCGATGCGCCTGATGCCGCACACAGTAACGCGACCAAGGCGGCCGCAAAGGTTGTCAAGAGCTTCATGAATCTCCGATGGGTTCGTTAAATTGGATCAGCACCGCAACGCGATGCCGAGTCATAGTATCTCATGCCGTCATTGGTTCACAGGCGCTGCGACCTGCCTCAAAGGAGTGCGGAATTCCCGATAACTTTCTAATATCAGGGACGCCGTGCGGCAGCCATACCGTGTTTCGAGTTGTGGACAGAACCAAAGGTCTTTCCCGCAAGAACGGCGATGACGCACAGCGTGTGGCTGCGGTCTGTCCCGCAAGGTGAACTTCCAACCTCCCGTTTCAAGTTGAGGACAGAGCTAAAGATCTGTCCCGCAAGGTGAACTTCCAACCTCCCGTTTCAAGTTGAGGACAGAGCTAAAGATCTGTCCCGCAAGGTATTAGAAAGCCACCAGATCCCTGATCTGCTGTAGCGCCGCCGGGTCGTCCATGGTGGTCAAGTCGCCGGGGTCGCGCCCTTCGCAGATCGCCTGCACGGCCCGGCGCAGCAGCTTGCCGCTGCGGGTTTTGGGCAGGATGGTGACAAAGCGCACACGGGCCGGCCGCGCCACCGCGCCCAGGTCGTTGTCGACCAGTTTCATGATCTCGCCCTCCAGCTTGAGGCGGGCCGCGTCGTCGGTCAGCAGGCTGGCGTCCTTGACCACGGCGAAGGCCATCGCTACCTGGCCCTTGAGTTGATCGGCCACACCCACCACCGCCACCTCGGCGACATTGGGATGGGCCGAGATGCTCTCCTCGATCTCGCGCGTGCCCAGGCGGTGCCCGGCCACGTTGATCACGTCGTCGGTCCGCCCCAGGATGAAGTAGTAGCCGGCTTCGTCGCGTATGCCCCAGTCGAAAGTGCTGTAGATCAGGCGCCCCGGGATGGTGGTCCAGTAGGTGCTGACGAAGCGCTCATCATTGCCCCACACCGTTTGCAGGCAGCCCGGCGGCAGCGGGCCCTCGATCGCCACCACGCCCTTCTGGTTGGCGCCCGTGAGTTCCTCGCCGGTGTTCTCGTCCAACAGTTTGACGTTGTAGCCGTACACCGCCTTGCCGGGCGAGCCGAACTTGGTCGGCGCGTCGTCCACGCCCTTGCAGATGCTCAGGATCGGCCAGCCGGTCTCGGTCTGCCAGTAGTTGTCGACAATCGGCCGGCCCAGACCCTCGCTGATCCATTGGGCGGTGGGCTGGTCCAGCGGCTCACCGGCCAGGAACAAGGCGCGCAGCGACGACAAATCGTATTTCTTGAGCAGCGCCGGGTCCTGTTTTTTCAGCACCCGCACTGCGGTGGGCGCGCTGAACATCACGGTGACCTTGTATTTTTCCACCAGGCTCCACCAGATGCCGCCGTCCGGGCGCGTCGGCAGGCCCTCGTACATGATGGTCGCCATGCCGGCAATCAAAGGGCCGTAGATGATGTAGCTGTGGCCCACCACCCAGCCGATGTCGCTGGTGGAGAAATAGGTTTCGCCGGCATTGCCGCAGTAAATGTGCTTCATGCTGGCGGCCAGTGCCACGGCGTAGCCGCCGGTGTCGCGCTGCACGCCTTTGGGCTTGCCGGTGGTACCGCTGGTGTACAGCGTGTAGCTGGGGTGCGTGGCATCCACCCACTCGCAATCGACCACCGTATGCAGGTGCTTCTGGCGCATGGGACCCCACAAATGATCGCGCCCAGCGACCAGGCTCATGGCAACCAGTTGCCGATCGACCAGCAGCACCGAGTCGGGCTTGTGGCTGGACAGACGGATCGCCTCATCGAGCAAGGGCTTGTAGGCCACCGCCTTGCCGCCGCGCGAACCGGCGTCGGCACTGATGATCACCTTGGGCGAGGCGTCCTCGATGCGCGAGGCCAGCGAGCCCGCGGCAAAACCGCCGAACACCACCGAATGGATGGCACCGATGCGGGCACAGGCCAGCATGGCAAAAGCCGCCTCGGCAATCATGGGCATGTAGATCAGAACCCGGTCGCCCTTCTTGACACCCAGCTCCTTGAGTACCGCCGCCATGCGCTGCACCTCGGCGTGCAGTTCGCGAAAGGAATAAACCCGCTCCTGATCGGTCTCGGTGGAAACAAATATCAACGCCGCCTGGTCAGGCCGATCCTGCAAGTGCCGGTCGATCGCGTTGTGACACAGGTTGGTGACGCCGCCGGCAAACCACTTGGCAAACGGCGGATTGCTGTAGTCGCAAATTTGCTGCGGCGGGGTTTTCCAGTCGACCAGTTGGGCTTGCTCGGCCCAGAAAGCGTCACGCTCGGTGAGGGAGCGGCGATGGAAATCGGCATAGCTTGTCATTGTTTGTCTCCTGGCGGGTCATGAAACTGAATTTATAATTATGGCCAGGCAGCTTGCAACAGACTGACTCGCGCCACCGCCCATTCCTCCAGCGGTAAAAGCTACTTGATCAGCGCCTGCACCGCCTTGAACGCCGGATGCTCGGCCGTGCGCAGCCACTCGAACGCCACCATCTCGGTCGTCACCAGCTCGACGCCGACACCCGCCAGACGGTCAAACGCGGCATCCCGGTTGCGCTCGGTGCGCGAGCTGCAGGCATCGGTCACAACCCAGACCTCGAACTCGTCTTCCAGCAAGTCCAGCGCCGTCTGCAGCAGGCAGACGTGGGCTTCGCAGCCGGCAACCACTACCGTGTTGCGCTCGGCGGCGTTGCCCTGCGGTTTTTGCAAATGCTTGGGCAGGCTGCGGGCATTGCCGGCCGCCGCTTTGGCCGGTGGACGCAGCCACTCGCCCAGGCCCTCCTCGACGCCGCTGAACTGCATCTTGCTCAAAGTCTGCGCGCACAGCGCCTTGACCTCGGCCACGTTCTCGCCCAGCCGGGACGGGTTTTGTTCGGTGCCCCACACCGGCACCTCCAGCAGGCGCGCCATTTGGCCCAGGCGCACCGCGTTGGCCAGCACCAGGGCGTTTTCAAAAATGACGGGCATCAGGCGGCTTTGGTAGTCCACCAGGACAAGTTGGGATTGGGCGGCGTCTAGCAACATGGCAAACTTTCTACGGGGAATAAACTGTTTTTCGCAACCCCTATTAAACCGCAGGCAACGCGGACCAGTCCATGGCGTTTCACACTGCACGTATACTGCAAGCATGCAGAGACCGATCCGAATTTCCGCCACCCTTGTTGCCCTTGTGCTCGCCGCCAGTGCGCACGCCAACCCGCCGGTGGCAGGAGCTGACCTGGATAAATTGCTGGCCAACAAAGGCCTGTTGGCACAAATCGATCAGGTACGACAATCGGTCGGCGAGAAAGCCTCCGACCTGGTCGTTACCGCCATGGGTTTTCTGGGCGTACCGTATCGGCGCGGTGGCACTACGGTGGAAAGTGGTTTTGACTGCAGCGGTTTCGTCAAGGCCATGTTCGAGCAAACGGTGGGCCTGGTCCTGCCGCGCAAGGCAGCCCAGCAGGCCGCCGCCACGCAAAAGATCGAACGCGCCGACTTGCAGCCCGGTGATCTGGTGTTTTTCAACACCATGCGGCACGCATTCAGCCACGTCGGCATCTACATCGGCGAAGGCAAGTTCATCCACTCCCCCAAGCCGGGTGCCCAAGTGCGGGTCGAGAGCATGACGCTCAGCTACTGGAACCGCCGCTTCGACGGCGCGCGCCGGGTGCCTGCCGCCGCGCCAGAGACCGCCCCCGCTCAGACCAACTGATCCGGGCTGCTACCCAGGTCACCGGCAATCAGCCGGAATTGCTCCAGCGCTGCTTCCAGATCATCCACGATCTCCTGCGCAATCACATCCGGCGGCGGCAGGTTGTCGCTGTCTGCCAATGAGTCGTCCTTGAGCCAGAAGATGTCCAGACTGGCTTTGTCGCGCGCCATCAGTTCGGCGTAGTCGTAAACGCGCCAGCGGCCTTCCGGCGTTTGCGTGCTCCAGGTCGGCTTGCGCTCATGCCGATTCGCCGGGTTGTACAGCTTCACAAACTCTTCAAGGTGTTCGCGGCGCAGCGGATTGGTCTTGAGGGTGAAATGCTGGTTGGTTCGCAGGTCGTAGATCCACAGCTTCTTCGTCCATGGCGTCTCAGAGGCAGGCTTGCGCTCGAAGAAGATCACGTTGGCCTTCACGCCTTGCGCATAGAACAGGCCGGTGGGCAGGCGCAACAGCGTGTGCACATCGCACTCGTGCAGCAGCTTCTTGCGTATGGTCTCACCGGCGCCGCCTTCAAACAACACGTTGTCGGGCAGCACCACGGCGGCGCGGCCATGTTGCTGGAGCAGCGTCTTGATGTGCTGTACAAAGTTGAGCTGCTTGTTCGACGTGGTGGCCCAAAAGTCGTCGCGCTCGATCACATCCTTCTCGGTGCTGACCTTGCCCTCAGCCCCGGTGATCATGGTGCTGCTTTTCTTGCCGAAGGGCGGATTGGCCAGCACCACCTCAAAGCGCTCGCCGGGGTCGGCCGCCAGCGCGTCGGCCACCACGATGGGCACCGATTTGTCTGAGCCGATGCCGTGCAACATCATGTTCATGGCCGCCAGGCGCGCCGTGCTTTGCACCAGTTCCCAGCCGCGCAGGGCGTGTTCTTTCAGGTGCTTTTTTTGCTCGCGCGTCAGGTTCGGGTTGTGCTGCGCCACATGGTTGTGCGCGGCCAGCAGAAAGCCGCCGGTGCCGCAAGCCGGGTCGCATACCTTCTCGCCCGGCTTGGGCGCAATGCAGTCCACCATCGCTTGAATCAGTGGGCGCGGCGTGAAGTACTGGCCGGCACCGCTCTTGGTGTCTTGCGCGTTCTTCTCCAGCAGGCCTTCGTAGGCATCGCCCTTCACGTCGGCACCCATGGCCGACCAGTTCTCGCAGTCGATCAGGTCCACCACCAGGCGGCGCAGCTTGACTGGGTCTTGAAACTTGTTTTGCGCCTTGCCGAAGATCAGGCCGATGGTGCCTTTCTCGGCCCCCAGCTTTTCCAGCGTGTGGCGGTAATGGTCGAACAGCTCGTCGCCGTCTTTGGCCAGCAGCGACGGCCAGTCAAAGCCTTTGGCGATAGGGCTGGGCTGGCGCCAGGGCGGCTGGCTGCGCTCGTCGGCCATCTTGAGGAACAGCAGGTAGGTGAGCTGCTCCACATAGTCGCCGTAGCTCATGCCGTCGTCGCGCAGCACGTTGCAGTAGTTCCAGAGCTTCTGGACGATAGTGGCTGAGTTCATGGTGGTGTTATCGGCGTCAACGCGCCCAGTTTGGCGGCCACTTTTTGGCAAGCTGCGATCAGGTCGGCGACGATTCGCTCATCTACATTCAGGTCACCTTCGTACTCACCCAAATTGCGAATGTCGTGACCCTTGGACAGCACACGCCACACCTCCGGACCCAGGCCCAGTGTGTGCGGCAGCAACTGAAAAACAATGAAGCGATTGCCTGACCGATAGCCATGCCAGCGCAATGCCGCAAGGCACAGCGCGTGAGCTGCGTTGTAAGCGAGGTCAAAACGGCTCTCGACGGCGAGCGTGGGCTGGGTGGCATCTTTGAGCCGTGCCAGGCCCGAACGTCGCAAGCCGGCAAATTCTTTTGCGTCGGGTGGCTCGACCCGCAGTGGCTTGCCCGGCCCTATTAGGCTTTCAAACGCTGAGGTCATCATCGCCCCCGATCAACCACAGCTTCGGCTGGGTTAGCACACGTGTCACGAAAGCCTCGCCCTGCCTAATCCGCTTGGTCAATTCCTTCGTCGAATAGATCGTGGGGTTAACCGTGCGCCCGAGTTGCGTGCTAGCTGCCTCCAGCGCCGCAAAGGTATCGGCGTAGCCAAGCCTGTCGCTGATCACCATCAAGTCAATATCGCTGCTGGCAGTGTCCTGCTTCTTGGCCACAGAGCCAAACACAAATGCACACTTGATCTGCGCTGCCAACGGCTTCAACGCAAGGCGCAAGGGTTCGGCCAAACCAAAGGTCTTGCGCACGATGCCGCACAACTCCGCATAAATGGGGGCCTCGGGGTTGGCCTGGTAGTGCTTCTGGTTACCCACCGGCCGCACTGTGACCAAGCCGCTCTGCGCCAGGCGTGCGAGTTCGCGTTGCACGCCACCGGAACCAACGCCCGCCAAGCCAATCATTTCGGTCGCGTAGAAACTGCGATCAGGCTGACCAAACAGCAAGCCCAACACACGCTGCTGCGTTGTTGAAAACAATGCGTCAGAAAGATTGACGGTGGTCGGGGGCATCTGGAAAGCTATTTAATACCTATTTTGGGCATTTTAATACCCAAAATAGGTATTTAGACAGATTGCTCGTGAGATTTCCGCACCCATGCCACCGCGTCAGCAACATCGGCGTCCTTCAAATTCAGACCCGCCAGCTTGGCCCGCACGGACACATAGACGGGTTGGCGTGACTTGTTCACCGCTGCAATGAGATACGGATTCTTTAACGCGGAGGGCGTTACCAGGTCAATCTTGCGGGCAAACAATTGCTCCAGTGCTTCCTGCAGTTCAAAGTAGCGATCGAACAGGCTGCCCACGTCGTCCTGAAGAAATTCGACCAAAAAATCGATGTCGCTGTGCGCTGGGTCAAACGTGCCGTCGGCAGCAGAGCCAAACACCTCCAGGCTTTGCACGCCAAAACGGCTGCATAGCGCGGCAACTTCGGAGCGGTGTTGTTCGATGAGCGCAATCATGGTGTTCTCTCGCTGGGATTATGCGCAGGCAACCAAAGCCCCCATGCCGTGACCAGACGGGCTGACGGCAAGGCTGGGTCCAGCTTGGTGTAGCCCGCTGTCAACTGGCCAGCACACGCGGCAATAGCGTCCTTAGCATCGGGGGCATGCTGTTGCAGCAGGTAGCCCATGCGCTTGAAGACAGCCCCATTGCCCAGACGCCCCGCGTAGTCCAGCAGCAACGGCAGATTGCGGTGTTCAGACTTCAAATAGGCCAGCAGCACGTCCACCACCATGCGTATGCCTCCGCCCCATGCGGGTGTGGCCAGCAAATCAAGCACCGTGCGAGACGGGTCAGACACCTGCACACGGGTGGCACCGCGCCAGACGGCCTTCAGGCCAAAGAAATGCGCCTCTGGCACGGAATGCAACGCAAACACGGTACCGCCAACCGTTTGCTCACGGTGCCGGGGGCGACGCGACGTGGCCACGCACACGCTGCGAAACACCTGTTCGGTCAGCGACCAGTGCTCTACGGCGCTCCAACCGGCAATGAAGCACGGTGCGAATGCCGTGTTGGCGATCAGCCACGCGTCTTCTGGCGCGGAGTCTGCGCGCTCGCTCTCCAACGGCACAGGCACATAAATGCCGCGCCGCACCCGCTGCAGCCAACCCTGCTCCGCCCAGCGCGCCAACTGCTTGGACGCTGCCAGACGCGTGTCGGCCAACGCCGTTGCGGCTGACTCGGGCGTGACCGTGCCGTGGGTGGCACGCAGCACTTTGGCCAGCCGAGTGCGGGAGCCAGCTTCCAGACCTGCGAAGGTGCGTTTACTATCTATTGAGCGCATAAATTCACTTATTGAGTGAATTATTACGCTTTATGTAAAGTTAAGCAAGCCCACCGCAGTGACTACCCATATGTCGCATTGGGCCCCACAAACACCGGGCGCTGCAGCCGCGAGGCACGCGGCACATTCACCAGCACAAACTGCCGGCCAACGCCAGCCACCGTGCACACATCGTCATCGCGCAGCAGATTGCCGCTGACTTGGTGACGGTCGTTCAACTGGCCCCACCGCATCAAAGATGCAGGTGACCACCCACAAAACGACAGCCCTTGGCTGCCAGCGCTTTGATGCTTGGGGATCGGGCGTTAAACGCGCTCCTGCCAGAAGCGATCCATACAACATCTCTCGGGTAATTCGCCAATGGGTTGCCTCTGAGCCATGTCATCAGCCAAGCAAGCTTCTTTTCGATTTCATTGACGTTTTTCCCCGCACTGGCCGGGTGAACCTCAACCCAATGCGTCTGATGAACATTGCCTTGGGTTCGGCCCACAACATAGTCCCACCGTGCAGCGTTTGGCAAAGTAGTTGCCAGCGACGCATCCACATCAGCACTGCCCGTGATGTCTCTGGGGCGCTGCGCTGAAACGTGCACCACGTCCGCCTGCCTCAATGCCCCTAAACCTCTATGGAATGCATCTGCGCCCAGGACCTGCCTAACGTCCGTCTTGAAGCTCATTCGGTATCCTTGAACAAGTCACCCGAAACAAACGCTGGTGAATTGGCGACCGCTTTCGCAACCGTATCGTTCGCGCGAGCACTGAACTCCAGGAGGCCACCCCAGCTTGCTTCCTGAGCCACCGGTGACATGGGGTCGAGGTTCGTCACGTCAACCACCTTGCTGGCCGGGTCAAAATAGTAAACCTTCGAGGACTTTTGAATCGCCGTTTCTGCCATCGATTTGAGCGAGGCACTCTTGGGTGCGTTAAATAGCGCCAGCAAGTCTTGGGGCTTGCCGCCATTCTTTCGCAGAGTTTCAAGCGCCCAAACCAATTCCAGAATTTGAGGTGAATGCGTGGAGAGAATCACCTTGTAGCCGCGCGTCAGAAGCTCCAGAACAATGAGCAGCACAACCGAGATGGCACGCGGGTGCAAACCCATTTCCAGCTCTTCAATGACGACCCACTCGATGTCGTTGCGCTTGGAAACCTTGCCCGGAGGCATCAACCAATAGAGACCAAGCAGCAGCGGGACAAATTCACGCTGTCCGGCGGACCACACCATGAACGGGAGTGATTCTTCCCCCATGCCAAGAACCAGGCGCTTTTGTGATTGCACCTTGTTAACCGACAGCTTGAAATCACCAAAAACACTAGCCTGCAACAGCTTGCGGTAATCGGCCTTTAGGCGATTGGGCTGCGGGAACAAAGGCCCGGTGCCGTTGAATTCACGCTCCATGAGCAAGCGCAGGTTTTCGCTGAAGGCGCGCACCGCATAGGGGTCACCGGATTTGTAATCCGTAAATGGCCGCGGCCAGCCATTGGCCAAGGCCATGACACGCTGCGCCGGAATCAAAAACACCGACTCCGTCTTGCCAGACTGTTGGCGGGCAATGCGCTTCTTTATGTCCACAGGCTTGCCATCAACCGCGACCTCGCTGCTGTCACGCCAAATGGAATGCATACCCTCACCGAAGTACACATCCAAAAACGCGGACAGGTCGCCGTCATAGTCCAGCCCATAGGTGTGAAGCTGCTGCTGCACCAGCCCGCTGTCTTGCAGCAACTTGACCCATTGCAAGGAGATGCTTTTCCCACTGGCCTGTGGCCCCACCAAGACAGTGAGGTCGCCGAAAGTCAAATTGGCTTCCTTGATCTGTCCAATATTGCGTAGCGTCAGTTTTTTCATGGACGTTCCTTGTATTTCATGCCTGCACGAATGGTAATTGGGAAAACGCGCACAGTTGCGCAGCATCTGGCACACCCTCCCACACCAAGCCGGTGGGCCGTCCGGCCACGCCCAAAACAATGGTGCCGCCCTGGGTGTTGGCCACACCACCACGCGCCGATTTGAATTCAGTGGCTATGTCCTCGGTGCTGGACTGTACGGTGGAGAAGAGGTCAAGCTGGCGCATGGGGTCTGTTGGTTGTTTACAAATAGTGCTATGGACGAGATTTTGCTGAGCTATTTGCAGTGGATTTTTCCAGACCGCGTCTCTGCTCTTTTTCCAATTCAACCCGGAATGCGCCGTAAAGCCGCATCACTGTCGCCACATTCAGCACCATAGTAAAAAACACTGCAATGCAATACGCCAACAAGAACATGACCAAATCAGTCATAACAAGAAACTTTGTTCCCTTGACAACGATTAGAGAAACTGTCGTCGCAAAAAAAACAAAGCCTGGATAGATAAACCCAAGATGAAATGCACGTGCTGCTCGTTGAAAACGGAGATAGTCACCAAAGTTTGTGCTCTCGATGTTGACGTAAGTAATCCAAATCGCCACCGCCGCCGGGAAAAGGACCTGCCCCGTTACCGCAAGCAAATCACTGACCGTCTCGCGAAGAAAGGCGACGCGCGCAGGCTCGTCGACAAATAGCCACAAAGCAACAAACAAGACTGCGCCGAAAATTAACTCGGCGATTGCGCCCCATATCAGGCGGAAGTAGTCTGCAAGCTTCATCTTTAACCGTTCTCAGGGTCAAGTTGAGGAGCCGGATGCATACGATCAATCTCCTCAAGAATGGCCGCCAATGCCGACTGCGCTTCTCTTGATCTTGCGATGGTTACCTGCCCTCGCACAAAGTCGCGAACCCGCTCCACCTGTCCCCGAGCGGCATTGCGTCCCGTCTTAATTCGCGCACGCCGCCCAGCCTTAATGCCCGACATAACAACTTCACCCTTCTTGTACCCGTCTTGCGCGAGCGACGCAATTGCATGTGGCAGTTGCCCTTGAGACTGACTCAGACCGCTTCCATTCTTTAGGTCATTCAAGTACTCGCGAATACCGCCGCTTTTCATTTGGTCAAACAACCCCTTGGCATATCGAGAAATCTCCGGATTTGGCAGCCGAAGCGTTACCCGAATTTGCGTCAAACGTTGGAAAGAAAAGAACGCTTCCATTACTTGATTGGCCTCTGGGACCGGCTCCAATCGAACTTGGGTTCGAATATTCAACGCGACCGCAGCGGAATCAAGTACCTGATGCAACGCATCCAACCACGCATGGGTGCTCATAACTGCACTGCTGTGTTCGACAGCAACCAAGTGCCGCTGCATGTAGAAGACAATGCGAATCGGCGTTGCAGCCGCCGGCTCGGCGTGAGAAGTGCCCTCAACGATTGAGTCGTCCGTAACGATTGCTGTGTTTTGCTCAATCAGTGACCGTGCGTAGCGGGTAGAAACAATGTCCCCATGCGCGCCAAAAATATTGGGGCTCGAAGTATCAAAATCGCGAAGACTCCACTTCCAGTGATTCTTTGCTCCTGACGTGGTGACATCATGCTTTGAGGAACACCCTTCTTGGACCATTTTCAAAATGCCTTCATCACCATTGACTGCGTCGCCAATGAAGTCAAAGACATCAGGCTCAACAATAACTAAGCGAAATAGATCAAACTCGAACGGACGATCTACCATCTTTCTCTCCCTTTGTTGTTTGTAAACTACCCCACCAATCGTTGACCAAAGACTTTGATTAACACGGATTGCCGCAGCGCCTGTGCACGCTTGAGATTGGCATCGACTTCCCCCTCGACGCCGCGAACCAGAGATAGGCGACGGTCAACTTCAGCAACGATGCGGTTCTGTTCAACCGTAGATGGAAGTGGGATCAATGTGTCGTTCAGGATGGTCTGGTTTACAAATGGTTGGCCTGACCCTGCCGCAACCGAGTTCAAATTTGCGACTGCCAGCACAACACAAAGATATGCAAGACTACAGCCGCAAGGAACCCATGTGGCGTAAATCGCGTTATCAGTAATCCACGCGGCACGATCCGCGAGATGCACATTGCCGCAACCGGCGCCAACTCGGCCAACTACAAGCGTTGGACTACTGACATTGCTCTCAGTGTGCCAACCATTGACCCCGTTGCCCCCATAGACTGGCACAACGCCACCCGTCAATTTTTTCACTGGTAGATTGACACCGCTCGACCACTGGAACAACTGGCCGCCATTACTCAAAACCCATCCCGGCAGTTCGAAGGAATCTGTTTCTTGTGGCGCATTGGGTTCCTTGTACTTGCCACGCCCGTGCCACTGACTCCGCCGAGTCTCAAGAATCCGCTGCAAAAGCTGCTCACCGGTTTCGAAGCTGCGGCCTTCGCGGCGGGCTAGTTCGGCTTCGGTGGGGACGAGGCGGCCTTCTACGGCGTCTTTGAGGACGGAGGCTTTGTAGCGTTTGAGGTTGGCCTTGACACGCTTCAGGTTGGCGACGGCTTCGTCGAGGCGGGAGAACTGTGTTTCGATTTCGGCGACGATTTCGTCTTGCTGCCCAATGGGAGCAAGTGGAATCTCCGCGTCTTTGAGTTTCCGAATAGTTAAGCGAGTTATGGCAACGCCAGCCATATCGCCCAGCATGCGATCCAGTACCACAGGCACTTGCAACGCGTAGAGCAAGTACTTTGGCTTCACCAAGGGTCCGGGGCGAAGAACGCCAACACTGGATAGCAATGAAAATTCTCTGTCTAGCGTATTCAACGCTGCACGCCCAGTCGTTGCACCATCCTTGATATACAGGATGTCGTTCTTCCGAACGTCGCATCGGGCGTAAATCTCGCGATGCGTCTTTGCATCGATGTAGCTAATGTCGTTGAGATCAAGACCCCATGGCTTGATGTTCTTGGCGGTCACATACATAAAGTCACCGACGGGACCGTTAGCGGGAGAGTGATGAGTTCCGTCAGTAATTTTTTCGCAGATATCACCAAGTCGAACTGATTTCCAATCACTCACGCTGCCAACTCCCGATTCATCGCCTCAAGCACCCTGGGCAATTCCGCGCCAAACAACTGGTGCACTTTGCCGATGCCGCCTTCTTGTGCAAAGGGGGAATATTCGAAGTCGTCGGGCACGATGCCCAGGTTGGCGGCGATGTGGTCGCGGATCATTTCTAGCCAGTGGAGTTGTTCGGGGGTGAAGGGAAGACCTGGATTCCGGCCTTCGCCGGAATGACAAGTAGGGTCGCCGGAATGACGAGATGCGGTGGATTGAGGTGAGGCGGTGGCGTTGTGTACTTGGGCAGATTGCGCGAGCCAGGCCTTGAAGTTGATGTTGACGCGCTCGGGGAAGGGCACCAGTTCATTGTCCTGATGCATGGCGAAGCGCACCAGACTGACCAGGTCGGTGAGGATGCGGCGGCGGTTTTCGCCTTTGACTTTGCTCTTATCCAGCGCGGCGTAGGCTTGCCACAGTTGGCCTTCAGTCCACAGGTGCGGTGGGGCTTGCAAGGCGTCGGCCAATGTCTTGAGCGCTTCAAAGGTCAGGGGTTCTGCACCCTGCCCTCGGTCTGTGTCGCTCATTCTTTGCGGGCGGCTGTAGAGAATTTGCAAGGCGGTGATTTCGTCCTTGTGGTCGGCAATGAACCGCTCGAAGGATTCGACTGTGCCTTTGGCGCGCTCGCGGGCGGCTTCGCTGAAGTCGGCTTGCAACAAAGTGTCTTGCGTGACCGTGTCTATGATTTGCTCGGCTTTCTGCTTGAGTGCGATCAGCAGATTGCGCAGTTCGGGCGAGGAGAAGGGGCGCACTGACGCCTGGATTGCGGCCTGCGCCGCAATGACATTCTCTTGGTCCGGGTTGAGCGCATCCACGATGCCGCGCGCCAGGTCTTTCAGGGATGCGCCGCCAGAGGCCTGCATGATCTTGAGCTTGTCGGCCTCGGTAATGTCGCGGTCCAGCCTGGCCAGCCGCGCCGCCACACTGGACAGCACTTCGGGCTCGACGTTGCCCAGTGCCACGGCTTGCAGCAGTTTGTCGAAGGGCACGGACTTTTTCTGGTCCATGGGGGCGGAGTCGGTTTTGTCTTGCTCGCACACGCCCACGCAGTCGACGATGACGAAGTGGTCTTTGGCCTTGGCGTCAGGCGTCACGGCCTGCAGATCGGTGGCCGGGATGATGCGCACGCCGCGGCCCTTCATCTGCTCGAAGAAGTTGCGGCTTTTCACCGAGCGCATGAACATCACAATTTCCACCGGCTTGATGTCGGTGCCGGTGGCGATCATGTCCACGGTGACGGCGATGCGGGGGAAGTAGCTGTTGCGGAAGGCGCTGATCAGGTTCTCTGGTTTTTCGCCGGTGGTTCGGTAGGTGATCTTCTGCGCAAAGTCGTTGCCCTTGGCAAACTCTTCGCGCAGGATTTCCACGATCTTCTCGGCGTGGTTGTCGTCCTTGGCAAACACGATGGTCTTGGGTACTTCGGTGCGGCCCGGGAATATCTCGGTGTGCAGCTTGTCGCGGAAGGTGCGGACGATGGTGCGGATCTGGTCCGGCGTTTGCACGGCGCGGTCCAGCGCGTCGGCGTCGTAGGCCATGTCTTCGTCCAGCTCTTGCCAACGCGTTTTGCGCGTCAGGCGATCACGGTAGCCCACGGAGTAGCCGGCTTCCACCTCGCTGCCCTGTTCGCTGACCTGGGTGCGGATGCGGTAGACGTCGTAGTTGACGTTGACGCCGTCGGCCACGGCCTGCTGGTGGCCGTATTCCATCACCAGGTTCTGGTTGAAGAAGCCAAAGGTCTGTTTCGATGGCGTGGCGGTCAGGCCGATCAGGTAGGCGTCAAAGTACTCCAGCACCTGGCGCCACAGGTTGTAGATGGATCGGTGGGCTTCGTCGGTGACGATGATGTCAAAGGTCTCTATCGGAAAGCTGGGGTTGTAGCCGATGGGCTCGGGCTTGGTGAACAGATTGCCCAACCGATCGACACTTTGCTCGTCATCTTCCTCCGCCAGCTCGCGGCCCTTCAGCATGCTGAACAGCCGCTGGATGGTGCAGATGGTAACGCGCGCCGTCTTGTCAAGCTGATTGCTGGTGAGGTGCTGGACGATGTATTCCTCGCCGAACTTGTAGTTGTTGTAGGGCGAGGTGTACTGGTCAAATTCTTTTTTGGCTTGGCGCCCCAGGTTGCCACGGTCCACCAGAAACAGCACACGCCGGGCACCGGCAAACTTGATCAGGCGGTAGATGAAGCTGATGCTGGTAAAGGTCTTGCCGCTGCCAGTGGCCATCTGGATCAGGGCGCGTGGCTTGTTGGCTTTGAGCGAGGCCTCCAGGTTGCGGATGGCGATGATCTGCGCCGGCCACAAGCCGTCTTCGATCAGCGGCGGCAGGGCTTGCATGCGACTGAGAAAGGTGGGACCGATAAAGTCCGCGCTGGCCGGGATAGTGCCACCGGTATGGATGGCGCCTGTGGGTACTGCTGCGCCGGCCGCGGGCATATAGTGCAAGAACGCCGCCAGTGTTTCGGGCCGGTGAAAGGCGAACACGGCGCGGGCGCGCGGCTGCGGGTCCAGCCCCTGGGTGAAGTGGGTTTCGATACCGGTGGACTCGTAGCTGAAAGGCAAGGGTCGCACCCAAGCGGGCAGTGTGGCGGGCAAGCCCTGCGCATAACGGGCGGACTGCACTTCGACGCCGGTAAGCGTGCTGCCCTCTTTCTTGGCCTCGATCACACCAGCGGCTTTGCCATCGATGTAGAGCAGGTAGTCGGCAAAGCCGTAGCCGGTGTTCAGCGGAAATTCGCGCAACGCGACGCCACGGGCGGCGTGGATGTTGGCGTGTGCCATATCGCAAACGTGCCAACCGGCCTGGGTCAGCAAGGCGTCAATGCTGACTCTGGCTTTTTGCTCTGGCGTCATGCCGTCTCCTTTACCGGCATTCTAGGGCCAGCGCGAGGCCCGCCCCAGCCCCATAATCATGCTCATGAACCTGACCCGTCGCACCTGCATCAGCACCTTGCTGGCGACCGCCCTGCCCGTTCTTCAAACACAGGCTCAAGCCAACGGCGCTACGGTGATCGACGAGACCTGGCTGGACGCCACACGCCAGCGCGAACTGCCCGTCAAAGTGCGTTGGCCCGATGCCGCCACGCAACTTGGGTCGCTTCCGGTGGTGCTGTTCTCGCACGGATTGGGTGGCACGCGCGACGGCGGCGCGGTGTGGGGCGGGGCCTGGGCGGCGGCGGGCTTTGTGGTGCTGCATCTGCAACACCCGGGCAGCGATCTGGCGGCCGTCAAAGCGGTGACCAACACCTTCACCGACAAGCAGGCACTACGCTTGGCTGCCAGTCCGGCGCAACTGCTGGCGCGCTTGCTTGACGTGACGTTTGCGCTGGATGAAATCGGGCGGCGTCACGCGGCCCGCCAAGGACGCTGGGGCACGGTGCGGACTACGCAGATCGGCATGAGCGGCCATTCGTTTGGCGCCCACACCACGCTGGGCATGGCGGGGCAACGCTACGCCGGCTTTGAAGGTATTGCCGAGCCGCGGCTGGCCTCGTTCATTGCGTTTTCACCGTCCCTGCCCGCAGTGGGCGATGCCAGACAAGCCTTTGACCGGATGACACAGCCCATGCTGTGCCTGACCGGCACGCTGGATGCGGATGTGGCTGGCAACAATTCCACGCCCGAGCGGCGCATGGCCGTTTTTGACGCCTTGCCGGCCGGCGACAAGGCGCAACTGGTGTTGCAGGATGCCGACCACATGACCTTCGCCGGGCAGCTTGGCCGCGCCGTGGAGATCGTGCCGCGCCAAAAGGTCACGCGCGATTTACAGGCGGCCCACCACGCGCTGGTGGCCAGCATCAGCAGCGACTGGTGGCGCGCCACCCTGCTGGGCGACACCGCGGCGCGCGGTCGGCTGGCGCCGCCGCAGGGCTTGCGCCAGGGCGACATCTGGCGACACAAGTAGCGCTTAAGCTCCCACCCACCATGCAAACCGACCTCCCGCTCACGCTGTTTCTGGACCAATTGGCCTTCCCCGAGTCGCCACGCTGGCACGACGGCGCCCTGTGGTTCTCGGACTTCCACACGCGGCGCGTGCAGCGGGTAGCCATGGCGGGGCGCTGCGAGACGGTGGTGACGGTACCGGGCCAACCCTCGGGTCTGGGCTGGCTGCCCGACGGCACGTTGCTGATTGTGTCGATGACGGACCAGCGTCTGTTGCGACTCGATGGTGACGTTTTGACCGAACTGGCCGATCTGTCGGCGCTGGCGCCGTTTCATTGCAACGACATGGTGGTGGATGCCAAAGGCCGTGCCTACGTCGGCAACTTCGGCTTCGACTTCATGGCCCGGCAGACGCCATGCCCCACCGGCCTGATCCTGGTGTTGCCCGACGGCCAGGCCAGGGTGGTGGCGGACGATCTGTATTTCCCCAATGGCGCGGTGATCACGCCGGACGCTCGCACCCTGATCATCGGCGAGAGCTACGCCGCTCGCCTGACCGCGTTTGACATTGCCGAAGACGGCTCCTTGAGCGGCCGGCGCGTCTGGGCGACTTTAGACAAGGCGGCGCCGGACGGCATTTGCCTGGACGCCGAGGGCGCCATCTGGCTGGCCTCCCCCACCAGCCGCGAGGTGCTGCGGGTACGCGAGGGCGGCGAGGTCACGCACCGCATCGCCACACCCGGCCAGGCGGTGGCCTGCATGCTGGGCGGGCCGGACCGCCGCACCTTGTTTGTGCTGACCACCAAGGTCATGCTGCCAGCCGAACAATCGCTTCAATCACGGCCCGGCGCCATCCATACCGTGGCGGTCACCGTGCCCGGTGTCGGCCGGCCCTGAATCAGGGGGCTGCCTCAACCGGTACGCTGGCACCGGCTTCGAACAGCCGCAGCGCGGTCTGCGCGCCATCGGCCGCCAGCAGGCGTTGGCACCAGGCGTCCACGCTGGCCTGCGACACCGGTTGCGGCTCGAAGACCAGGCGCGGCAGCACGCGGGCTACCACCGGCGACGCCACACCGGCGGCAACCAGGGCCGCCGCGAAGCGGCTTGCCGCGTCACCGATGCGAAAAGCGTTGATGTTGGCCTTGACGATGCGCTCGCCCTTGCCGGCAAACAGTTCCTCGATCTGCTTCTCCAGCAGCGCCAAAGGCAGTGGTAACTGCGACGCCGCCGCACCCAGTACCACCATGTTCTGCGCCTTCACGGTGCCGGCTTTCTGTGCCAGCTGCGTGGCATCCAGCGCCACCAGATGCGGTACCGAGAACAGCACTTTGTAGAGCGCTTCGTGCGGCGGGTAGACGTCAACGTTTTCCAGCGGCGTGACGTCGGTGACGATCCAGCCATCCGGGCGCAGCAAGCGGGTGTAGCGCAGCGCTTCCATCGGCTCCACCGCCAGCAGCAGGCTGGCACCACCGTCGGCGATCAGGTCGCTGGCGACGGGCGTGTCCGAGATCCGCACATAGGCCGACACGGCGCCGCCGCGCTGCGCCATGCCGTGCACCTCGGACTGCTTCAGGTACAAGCCGGCTTCGTGGACCGCGTGGTCGATGACCCAGGCGATCGACAGCACGCCCTGGCCGCCGACACCGCAAAGCACCAGGTCGTAGTTCATTGCGCTGCCTCCTGGCAACCGCGCTTGAAGGCCTTGATCTGCTTGGCGTAGGTAACGCAGGCGCGCCGGGCGATGATCACCGACAAGCCCTGGTAAGCCAGTTCCTCGCGGATGGTGGCGATGGTCTGGTCCTTCTTGTGCGTGGTCGGCTCGACGACGCGGATGTGCTGGCGCGGCACGCCCAGCCCGGCGACCAGGTCGACCACCTCCTCGTCGGTCGCCATGGTGGGCTGGCCACCGGTCATGGCGATGATGCTGTTGTCCAGAATGAAGACCTTGATGTTGGTGTTGTCGCGGGCGGCGTCCAGCAGCGGCGTCATGCCGGAGTGCGTGAAGGTGCCGTCGCCGATCACGCACAGCGACGGGTTCATGCCGGCGTGCGCGGCGCCTATCGCCATGCCGATGGAAGCGCCCATGCACAGGCAAGAGTGGATCGCGTGGTAGGGCTCCAGGTAGCCCAGCGTGTAGCAGCCGATGTCGCCCATCACGCGCACGCCGGGGCCTAGTTCGGCGACCACCTCGTTGATGGCGATGAAGGCGTCGGTGTGCGGGCACTTGTCGCACAGGCGCGGCGGCCGCCCCACCAGCACATCCGCCAGCCCGGCAATCTGTAGCGACGGACTCACTGGCAGGCCGAAGCAGCGCTTGATGGCGTCGGGGTCCAACTCGCCGATGCGCGGCAGGTCGCCGCTGAGCTTGCCACGGATGGGGCGCTCGCGCATCAACCCCAGGGCGCTGACGTAACGCTCGATGAAGGGGTAGCCCTCTTCCACGATCCAGAGTTCGCTGGAGGCGTCCAGCAGTTGGCGGATTTTTTTCACCGGCAGCGGGTAGACACCGACGCGCAGCAGGTTGTAGCCGTCCAGCGCGTCGCCCATCGCCTCCTGCAAATAGTTCCAGGCCAGGCCGCTGACCAGGATGCCGGGCCGGCCTTCGCCGCGCAGCGTCAGTGCGTTGGCCGGATGGGACTCCGAATATTCCTGCAGGGCAGCTTGCTTGTCGACCAGCTTGGCGTAGGCACGCCGGGCGTTGACGGGCAGCAGCGTGAAGCGGCTCGGGTCGTCCACATAACGCGCCTCGTTCTGCGCCCGCGGCGCGGCCCGCGTGACCCTGGCGCGGCTGTGCGCCAGCCGCGTCACCAGTCGCAGCAGCACCGGCACCTGCAACTTCTCGGACAAGTCGAAAGCTTCGCGCGTGAAGTCGTAGCACTGCTGCTGGTCGCCGGGCTCCAGGCAGGGCACCATGGCAAAGTCGGCAAAGTAGCGCGAATCCTGCTCGTTCTGCGAGCTGTGCATGGACGGGTCGTCCACCACCGCCAGCACCAGGCCGCCGTGCGCGCCGGACACCGCCACGTTCATGAACGGATCGGCCGCCACGTTCAGCCCGACGTGCTTCATCGACACAATGGCGCGCCGGCCCGCGTAGGAAACGCCCACACCCTGCTCCAGTGCCACCTTCTCGTTGGTCGACCAGAGGCCGCGCACCGGCAAGCCCAGCTCCTTCGCGTGGTCCTGGATGGTCTGCAAAATCTCGGTCGACGGCGTGCCGGGATAGGCGTAGGCGGCACTGATGCCGGCATCGATCGCGCCACGCGCAACGGCTTCGTCGCCGAGCAATATTTCTTCGGACATGGACACCCCAAAATCAGTGCGGCCCGGAAATTGAACCGCCTCGCTTCAAGTATCGCATCCTGGGCGTTACTGCCCAACGCGCCGCAGGCAGCTTGGTCACGGTCCGACAACAACCCCGTGCTAGCATCACGATCGCGCATCAACCAACAAAAAAAGGGAGTCGATTTTCATGCTGCATCCAACCTTGCGCCGCCTCGCCGGCGGCTTGCTGATTCTTGTCACGCTGTTTCTCGCGCCGCCGGTGCTGGCCGACAGCGCCCCGTTACCGCCCGGCGTGCAGTACGTCACCGCGGTGGAAGGTATCTCCGAGTACCGCCTGGACAACGGCCTGCGCGTGCTTCTGTTGCCGGACGCCGCGAAGCCGACCCTGACGGTGAACATCACCTACCTGGTCGGCTCGCGCCACGAGAACTACGGCGAGACCGGCATGGCGCATCTGCTGGAACACCTGGTGTTCAAGGGCACGCCCAGCCACCCCAACATCCCCGACGAATTCAAGCAGCGTGGCGCCCGCTGGAACGGCACCACCTGGCTGGACCGCACCAACTACTTCGAGCTGGTGCCGGCCAGCGACGACAACCTGCGCTGGGCCATCGCGCTGGAAGCCGACAGCATGGTCAACTCGTTCATCGCGCGCAAAGACCTGGACAGCGAAATGACGGTGGTGCGCAACGAGTTCGAAATGGGCGAGAACAGCCCGTTTCGGGTCATGCTCAAACGCCTGCAGAGCATTGCCTACGACTGGCACGCCTACGGCCGCGACACCATAGGCAACCGCAGCGACATCGAGAACGTGAAAATCGAGAACCTGCAAGCCTTCTACCGCACCTACTACCAGCCAGACAACGCGGTGTTGCTGGTGGCCGGCAAGTTCGATAGCGACAAGGCGCTGGCCTATGTGGCCCAGTCTTTCGGCAAGATCCCGAAACCGAGCCGCGTGCTGCCACCGTTCTGGACGGTGGAGCCGACCCAGGACGGCGAACGCAATTTCATGGTCCGGCGCAAGGCGGACGAGCAACTGGTGCTGGTTGCCTACAAGGTTCCGGCCGCGCTGCACCCCGATGCCACGGCCCTGGCCGTGGCCAGCCCGATGCTGGCCGGGACGCCGACCGGGCGCCTGCACAAGTCTTTGGTGGAGACCGGCAAGGCGGCCCAGGTGTTCGGCTTCCAGTTCAATCTCCACGCCCCTTCCCTGGCGCTGTTCGGCGCCGTGGTGAAAAAGGGCGAGCCGGTGGAGCCGGTGCGCGATGCCATCATCCGCGAGGTGGAGGGTCTGGGCGGCACCCCACCCACGGCGCAGGAACTCGAGCGCGTGAAACTGCAGGTGCAAAAGCAGTTGGAACATGCCTTCAACAACCACGAACAAATCGGCATCATGCTGTCGGAATACATTGCCCTGGGCGACTGGCGCCTGTTCTTTGTCGGACGGGAGCGCGTCGCCAAGCTGAGCGCCGAGGCGATCGGTGCGGCCGCCAAAACGTATTTCCGCCGCGACAACCGCACGGTGGGCATCTTCCAGCCGGAAGACGCGCCCCAGCGCGCCGAAATCCCGGCGGCACCGGCACTCTCCGAGGTGCTGAAGGAATTCAAGCCCAAGCAAGCCGCCGCGGCCGGCGAAGTTTTCGAGCCGACACCCATCAACATCCAGGCGCGCACCCGCTTCGCGCAGGCCGGCGGCCTGAAGGTAGCGTTGCTGCCCAAGAAGAATCGCGGCGAGACTGTCAGCGTGTCCATCCGCCTCAACTGGGGCGACGAGAAATCGCTGTTCGGCAAGAAGGCCATCGGCGACATGATGTCGGGCTTGATCGGCCGCGGCACCGACAAGATGAGCCGCGAGCAGCTCTCCGACGCCCGTGACAAGCTGAAAATGACCGGCGGCTTCTTCGACTTCCAGACCACCCGCGCCAATCTGGAAGGCGCCCTGCGCCTGGCGGCCCACGCCATGCGCGACGCCAGCTTCCCCGAGTCCGAGTTCGAACAACTGCGCAAGCAATTCCTCACCGGCGCCGAATCGCAGAAGAACGAACCCAATGCGCGTGCCGGCGAATTGCTGGGCAAGCACTTCAACCGCTACCCCAAGGGCGACTGGCGCTATAGCAGCAGCATCGATGAAGCCATTGCCGATATCCAGGCGGTCAAGCTCGATGAGGTGCGCGCCCTGCATAAGGCGTTCTACGGTGCTTCCCACGGTCAGGTGGCCATCGTCGGCGACTTCGACGCCGACGCCACTCTGAAGGTGTTGCAGGCCGAATTCGACCCCTGGAAGAGCCAGCAAGCGTACAGCCCTATTCTCAGGTCTTATGCCGACGTTGCGCCCGCCAAGCTGGTCGCGCCAACCCCGGACAAGGAGAACGCAATTTTCCTGGCCCGCGGCAACATTGACATCAAGGATGATGCGCCGGACTTCCCAGCCTTGCAGGTGGCCAATCACATCATCGGTGGTGGCCAGATCAGCTCGCGCCTGGGCGACCGGTTGCGGCAAAAAGACGGCCTGTCCTACAGCGTTGGCTCCTGGCTGACCGCCCACGCCCTCGACAACGCCGGCGATTGGGGCGTCTACGCCATCGCCGCGCCGCAGAACGTCGCCAAGGTCGAAACCGGCATGCGCGAGGAAGTGGCCCGCGCACTGAAGGACGGCTTCACCGCCAAGGAAGTAGCCGACGCCGTCGAAGGCCTGCTCAAGCTGCGCCTACAGAACCGCGCCCAGGACAATGGACTGACGCGCGGTTGGACCGACCTGATGTTCCTGGACCGCAGCTACGGCAACTGGGTCAGCGCCAGCGACCAGGCACTGGGCGCCGTCACACCGGAGTCAGCCCTGGCCGCCGCGCGCAAGTACCTGAACCCGGAAAAGCTGAGCATCGCCATTGGTGGCGACCCGGCCAAGCTGCCCAAGCAGTAGGCATCGCCGTTACCGGCGGGGAGCTTCAAACCCAGTTTTCCAGGCGCAATCCCGGGACTCTTTCAAACTCGCGCAGGTTGTTGGTCACCAGCGTGATGTCAAGCGCCAGCGCGTGGGCGGCGATTTGCAGGTCAAGCGGACCAATAGGCGTGCCCTGAAACTCCAGGTAAGCCCTCAACTCGCCGTACTTTTGCGCAGCGCCCAGGTCGTAATCGAGGACAGCCAACGGGGAAAGAAATTTCTCCAATGTGGTCCGGTTGCGCACCGAACCGCTCTTGCACACGCCCCAGTACAACTCGCTGGCGGTGATGGCTGAAATGCCCAAGCCGTCGACTTCGTGCGCCACAAAGCGTGCCAGCACGGCAGGCGGTCGGGCATTGATCACGTAAATGCAAATATTGGTGTCAAGCAAATAGCGGATGGGAAGGCTCGATGACGTGGCGCTCATGGCGCGAATCAGCGCTTGGCAGATGAAAATAGCGCTTCGCGAGCATCCTGGCGCGCGGGCTGCGAACGTTCCATGACGAACCCCGGCTCAAACTCATCCAGCGCATTCAGCAGGTTTTGTATAGACGCCTTGGGCTGGCTGCTCAGCACCACGTCGGCACCAACGCGGCGCACATAGACCTCGGTACCCTCAAAGCGGAATTCCTTGGGCAAGCGCACCGCCTGGCTGCGTCCGTGAAAAAACAGTTTGGCGCGTGCCGGTGAATCGATGTTGGGTTTCATATCAGTCTTCAGGATCAAGTAGTATCTATCAAATATATACCAATTCCATGCTAGCTGCAAACTGCCAATTACCCCAGTAATTCCCCTGCCCCGGCGTTCGGCGGCGTCAGCAGCAGATGGATATGTGGACGACGTGGCATTGCTTACTTGAGCCCGACCCCTTTGTCATTTACACTTCCGGAATCGAAACTCGGATTTGTAAAAACAAATGATTCCACGCCATGCCGCGCCCCGGCTGCTGCGGCTACTGAAGGGCTTTCCCATCGTCACGGTCACCGGACCGCGTCAGTCCGGCAAGACCACTTTGGTGCGCGCGTTGCTTGCCAACAAACCCTATGTGTCGCTGGAGGCTCCGGCTCAGCGCGAGTTTGCACGCACCCAGCCGGCAGAATTCCTGCTTCAGTTCCCCAACGGCGCGGTCATCGACGAAGCACAAAACGCACCCGAACTGTTCTCTCAAATGCAGGGGGTCGTGGATGCGTCAGGCGCCATGGGGCAGTTTGTTCTGACAGGCTCCCATAACCTGTCGCTGCTGGCCAGCGTGACGCAGAGCCTGGCCGGTCGCACCGCGCTGGTTGAATTGCTGCCTTTATCGATTGCCGAACTGAGAGACGCCGGCTTGCTCGATGTTGACTATGCCAGCCAATTGGTCAAGGGCTTTTACCCGGCCCTCTACTCGCGCCCGCTGGAAGCTTACGAGTGGCTGCAGGCTTATTTGGTGACCTACGCCGAACGCGATGCGCGCCAGCTGGCTGCCATTCAGGACCTCGGAGCATTTCAGCGCTTCCTGAAACTGACGGCCGCGCGCACCGGCCAACTGCTGAACATGCAATCCCTCGCCAGCGACGCCGGCGTGTCGGATAAGACTGCCAAGAACTGGCTGTCGATTCTGGAAACCTGCTATCTGATTCACTACGTGCGTCCGCACTTTGCCAACTTTGGCAAGCGTTTGACCAAGAGCCCCAAGCTTTACATGACCGATGTGGGCCTGGCCGCGGCGCTCATTGGCATTCAGAACACCACTCAGATGCAAAACCACCCCTTGCGTGGCGCGCTGTTCGAAACCATGGTGGTGAATGAATTTCTGAAAAGCCGCTGCAACACCGGCCAGCGTGATCCACTGTACTTCTGGCGTGACAACATCGGCACCGAAGTCGATTTGATTCTGGAACGCGGTACCGAGATTGCCGCGGTCGAGATCAAATCCGGCATTACCGTTGCGTCCGATGCTTTTGGCAGGCTCAAGAAATGGCAGGCGTACGCCAGCGAGCGCGGCAACTTTTCAGCCATCTACCCCGGTCTGGTGTACGGCGGCGAAACGCGATTTACCCGAGAGGGCGTGGATGTAATGCCTTGGAACGGACTGTGACACCTTGGTGCTTGAAGGACTGGAACGTGAAATACCTTCACCACGATCTGAGAAGTTTCAGACATGCAGGGGCCAACGCCCCAACACTTCATGCACTCCTTGCCCGACATGGCTGTTGATCAAGACAAATTCCTTCACTGTCCAATGGATGGGCTCGATGGCGTGCTCGGCAACGGGTTGGCGATCGTACAAAACGGTCATGTGCGGGGTAAAGCTTCGCCTGACCGGTAGCCCGACATTGCCCATCGCCAGACCCAGGCTTTGCCGGAAAGCGGCAAGCCGCGCGGTGCCGGCGCCACCACACAGCACATAGGTTCCGCTGCTGGGAAAGCTCATCGCGCGGTCGAACACCACCTCGAACACGTCCGCCGACACAGCGTCGCCGGCCTGTCTGGCGGCCTCGACGAGGTCCTGCGGCAATTGGACGTGTCCACCGAGGTCGTGCAGCGTGACGTGCAAGCGGTGTGCCAGTAACGGCTTGCCCTTCAGTTCATGTTCCTGTCCCAAACGCGCACTCTGTTCCGCAATCATCCCGGCCGCGTCGGGGTCAGGGAAGATGGAGAAGAACAGGTTGTAAGGCATTCGCCGGCCACGCGGCATTTTGAATTTGGCAGCCGGCGCAGGTCCTGGTGGAACGTCACCGAAGCCCGGCAAGGAGAACTGTTCAGGCACGCAGTCTCCCGCTGTCGGCTTTGGGTCGCGGGTTCGAAAGGCGAGCTACCTGCGCGCCGGCGGCAAATCGGTGCAGCTCCCGTGCGCCACTTCCGCCGCCATGCCGATGGATTCCCCAAGGGTCGGGTGCGGGTGAATGGTCTTGCCGATGTCCACCGCGTCGGCGCCCATCTCGATCGCCAGCGCGATCTCGCCGATCATGTCGCCGGCGTGGGTGCCAACGATGCCGCCACCCAGAATCCTGCCGTGACCATGCGCTTCCTCACTGTCATCGAACAGCAGCTTGGTAAAGCCTTCGTCGCGGCCATTGGCGATGGCACGGCCGGATGCCGCCCAGGGGAACAAGCCCTTTTTCACCTTGATGCCTTGGGCCTTGGCCTGGTCTTCGGTCAGGCCGACCCAGGCCACCTCGGGGTCGGTGTAGGCGACGCTGGGGATGACGCGGGCGTTGAAAGCGGTGCTGGCCAACTCCTTGTTGCCTTGCAGTTCTCCGGCAATCACTTCGGCTGCCACATGCGCCTCATGCACCGCCTTGTGCGCCAGCATCGGCTGGCCGACGATGTCGCCGATGGCGAAGATGTGCGGCACATTGGTGCGCATCTGGATGTCCACCGGGATAAAGCCGCGATCCGTCACGCTAACGCCCGCCTTGTCGGCGGCGATCTTCTTGCCGTTGGGCGTACGGCCCACCGCTTGCAGTACCAGGTCGTACACCTGCGGCGCCGGCGCAGTACCGCCCTCTTCCGCTGAAGCAAATGTCACTTCGATGCCCTCAGGCGTGGCCTTGGCGCCCACCGTTTTGGTTTTGAGCATGATGTTGTCGAAGCGTGGCGCGTTCATTTTCTGCCAGACCTTGACCAGATCGCGGTCGGCACCCTGCATCAAGCCGTCCAGCATTTCGACCACGTCCAGCCGCGCACCGAGTGTGCTGTAGACGGTGCCCATTTCCAGACCGATGATGCCGCCGCCCAGGATCAGCATGCGCTTGGGCACTTCCTTGAGGGCCAATGCGCCGGTGCTGTCCACCACGCGCGGATCTTCCGGCATGAAAGGCAGGCGCACCGCCTGGCTGCCGGCGGCGATGATGCATTTTTTGAAAGCAACAGTTTGCGTCTTGCCGGTCTTCTCTTGTGCCGTACCGCTGGTCTCTTCGACCTGCACATGGTTGGCCCCGACGAATGCGCCGTAGCCGCGCAGCACCGTCACCTTGCGCATCTTGGCCATCGCAGCCAGGCCGCCGGTGAGCTTGGTCACCACTTTTTCCTTGTGGCCGCGCAGCTTGTCAACGTTGACCACGGGCGCCCCAAAATCGACGCCCAGTGCTGCCATGTGGCTGACTTCGTCCATCACCGCGGCGACGTGCAGCAAGGCTTTGCTGGGGATGCAACCGACGTTCAGGCAGACACCACCCAACTGGGCATAGCGCTCCACCAGAATGACTTTGAGGCCCAGATCGGCAGCGCGGAAGGCAGCCGAATAGCCGCCAGGTCCGGCGCCCATTACCAGCAGGTCGCAGTCCAGATCGACCGGGCCGGCGTAGCTGTCCCCAGCGGGGGTGCGCGTTGGCGCTGCAACCGCTACAGTTTCAGCAGCGGATTGCGCAGGCTTCGCTGTGGCTACAGGCTGATTGGATGCAGGTGCTTCGGCTGCGGCGGGGCTGGCGGCATCGGCGCCGGCGGCTTCCAGCATCAGCACGAGAGACCCTTCCTTGACCTTGTCGCCCAGAGCGACTTTGAGTTCCTTGACCACACCAGCCTGGCTGGAAGGGATTTCCATGGAGGCCTTGTCGCTCTCCACGGTGATCAGGCTTTGATCGGCACGGATGGTGTCACCTACCTTGACCATCAGTTCTATGACCGTGACTTCGGCGAAGTCGCCGATGTCGGGAACTTTGATTTCTATGAATGACATTTTGCTATTCCTGTTCACGCAAGATACATGGATGCCGGATCGGGTCCGGCATGACAGGCAGTGTTCTCAGCACTGCCACGGCTCAGAGCAGAACGCGACGGAAATCGCCCAGGATCTGGCCCAGATAGACGTTGAAGCGGGCCGCGCCGGCGCCGTCGATGACGCGATGATCCCAGCTCAGCGACAGCGGCAGCATCAAGCGCGGCTGGAATGCCTTGCCATCCCACACCGGCGTCATGGCGGACTTGCAAACCCCCAGAATCGCCACCTCGGGTGCGTTGATGATGGGTGTGAAGTAGCGCCCGCCAATGCCGCCCAGGCTGGAGATGGTGAAGCCGGCGCCCGACATTTCGGCTGGACTCAACTTGCCATCACGCGCCTTCTTGGCCAGTTCGCTCATCTCCTGCGAGATCTGGAAGATGCCTTTCTTGTCGGCGTCCTTGATCACCGGCACCATCAAGCCGTTGGGCGTGTCGGCGGCAAAGCCGATGTGGAAATACTGTTTCAGTACCAACTGGTCGCCGTCGATGCTGGAATTGAATTCGGGAAACTTCTTCAGAGCCGCGACGCAGGCCTTGATCAAAAACGCCAGCATGGTGACCTTCACAACGCCTGCGTTGTTTCCAGACTTCGCGGCTTTCTCGTTTTCCAGGTTGGTGGCAACGCGGAAGGCTTCCAGATCGGTGATGTCGGCGTCGTCATGGTTGGTAACGTGCGGAATCATGACCCAGTTGCGGTGCAGGTTGGCGGCGCTGATCTTCTTGATCCGCGGCCGGTCCTTGCGCTCTATGGGACCGAACTTGGCGAAGTCCACAACCGGCCAGGGGATCAGCCCCAGACCGGCGCCATCATTGCCGGCCACAGCGCTCTTGCCTTGTGTCGCGATCGCCGCCGTCTGCACGGCACCACTCATGACGGAGCGGGTGAAGGATTGAATGTCGGCGTCGGTGATGCGGCCTTTCAGACCGGTGCCCTTGACCTCGTTTAAGGGCACACCCAACTCGCGCGCAAACTTGCGCACCGAGGGCGAGGCATGCGGCAGTTGACCCTGCGGCGCGCTGGGGTTGTGCGCCGGCAGCGCCGGAGCCGCCAGCGCGCTTGCCGGGACAACAGCAGCGCCCGGCGCAGGGGCAGCCGCCACAGCGTCCGGCGCCGCCACGGCAACAGGCGCAGCGGCCGGTGCCACGGGAGCCGCCGTCACAGCGATGGCCGCAGCATCCCCTTCCACTATCGCCAGCAGGTCGCCGACATTGACCTTGTCGCCCAGCTTGATCTTGAGTTCTTTCAAAACACCGGCGTGGCTGGACGGAATCTCCATCGCCGCCTTGTCGGATTCCACCGTGACCAGCGACTGCTCCAGCCGGATGTTGTCGCCCGGCTTGACCATGATCTCGATCACGGTGACATCCTTGAAGTCGCCGATGTCAGGCACTTTGATTTCGATAAAAGACATATTTATCTCCTGATAATTTGCAGATCGCCAGACTGTCATTGCGGGCCTGCCCCGCAATCCATGGATGCCGGATCAAGCCCGGCATGACAGTCACGACGAAGACGTTCTTTTCATGCGTGCAGTGGATTGACCTTGTCGGTCTGAATGCCATAGCGCCGAATCGCTTCCGCCACTTTGGCCAGCGGCAGCTTGCCATCCTCGCTCAAGGCCTTGAGGGCAGCCACCACGATGTAGTGACGATTGATCTCGAAATGCTCGCGCAATTTGGATCTGAAATCGCTGCGGCCAAAACCGTCGGTACCGAGTGCCTTGTAGCTGCGGCCCTTCGGAATGAAGGCGCGAATCTGCTCCGCATAAGCCTTGATGTAGTCGGTAGATGCGACCACCGGGCCGGCATGTTTTTCAAGCTGCTGGGCAACAAACGGCAGGCGTGGGGCGGCCTCCGGGTGCAGCAGGTTGTGGCGTTCGCAGTCCTGGCCATCACGCGCCAGTTCATTGAAACTGGGGCAGCTCCAGACGTCGGCCAGCACGCCCCAGTCTTTCGCCAGCAAGTCCTGCGCCGCAATCGATTCGCGCAGGATGGTGCCGGAACCCATCAACTGCACGCGTGGAGTAGATGTTTGCCCGCCGGGCCGCCCCAAGGGCAAATGCGCCCCCTCGGGGGGCAGCGCATCACGCGCAGCGGAAAGCGTGGGGGCTAGTTCCGCACCTTCCTTGCACAGGTACATGCCTTTGATGATTTGCTCTTCGGTGCCGGCGACCAAGCCCGGCATGGCGTAGTTTTCGTTCAGCAGCGTGATGTAGTAAAACACGTTGTCCTGTTTTTCGACCATGCGCTTCAAACCATGGTGCAGGATGACGCCGACCTCGTGCGCGAACGTCGGGTCGTAGCTGACGCAGTTCGGAATGGTGCCGGCCAGGATATGGCTGTGGCCGTCCTCATGTTGCAGGCCCTCGCCATTGAGCGTGGTGCGCCCGGAAGTGCCCCCCAGCAGGAAGCCGCGCGCCTGCATGTCGCCGGCGGCCCAGGCCAGATCGCCAATGCGCTGGAAGCCGAACATCGAGTAGTAGACGTAGAACGGCAGCATGATGCGGTTGTTGGTGCTGTAGCTGGTGGCCGCCGCGATCCAACTGCTCATGCCGCCGGCTTCATTGATGCCCTCTTGCAGAATCTGGCCTTGCTTGTCTTCTCGGTAGTACATCACCTGGTCTTTGTCGACCGGCGTGTATTTCTGACCGTCCGGGTTGTAAATGCCGATCTGCCGGAACAGCCCTTCCATGCCGAAAGTGCGCGCCTCGTCGACCAGGATGGGCACCACACGCGGACCCAGCGCCTGGTCCCGCAACAAGGTGGTCAGGAAACGTACGTAAGCCTGCGTGGTGGAGATCTCGCGGCCCGGTGCCGTGGCATCCATCACCGACTTGAAAATCTCCAGTGCCGGCACGGTAAATTGCTCGTCGGCCTTGGTCCGGCGGTACGGCAGGTAGCCGCCCAGCGCCTGGCGCCGCTCATGCAGATAGCGCATCTCGGGCGTGTCGTCGGCCGGTTTGTAAAACGGGATGTCGGCAATCTGGCTGTCGGGCACCGGAATGTTGAAACGGTCGCGGAAGATCTTGATGTCTTCGTCGGTCAGTTTTTTGGTCTGGTGCACATTGTTCTTGCCCTCGCCGCTCTTGCCCATGCCGAAGCCCTTGACGGTCTTGATCAGCAGCACGGTCGGCTGGCCCACATGCTTGACGGCGGCGTGGTAGGCGGCATAGACCTTCTTCGGATCGTGACCACCGCGGCGCAAGGCCCAGATTTCGTCGTCAGTCATGTGCGCGACCATCTCCAGCGTCTTCGGGTCGCGACCGAAGAAGTGCTGGCGCACGTAGGCGCCATCGTTGGCCTTGAACGACTGGTAGTCGCCGTCCAGCGTGTCCATCATCAGCTTGCGCAAGGCGCCGTCCTTGTCGCGCGCCAGCAAGGGGTCCCAGTCGCTGCCCCACATCAGCTTGATGACGTTCCAGCCGGCGCCGCGAAACTCGCCCTCCAGTTCCTGGATGATCTTGCCGTTGCCGCGCACCGGGCCGTCGAGGCGCTGCAAGTTGCAGTTGATGACGAAAATCAGGTTGTCCAGCTTCTCGCGCGCCGCCAGCCCGATGGCGCCGCGGCTTTCGACCTCGTCCATCTCGCCATCGCCGCAGAAGACCCAGACCTTGCGGTTCGCCGTATCAGCAATGCCGCGCGCATGCAGGTATTTCAAAAAGCGCGCCTGGTAAATGGCCATCAGCGGCCCGAGACCCATGGAGACCGTCGGGAATTGCCAGAACTCGGGCATCAGCTTGGGGTGCGGGTAGCTGGACAGGCCTTTGCCGCCCACCTCCTGGCGGAAGTTGAGCAGTTGCTCTTCCGTCAGGCGCCCTTCCATATAGGCGCGGGCATAGACGCCGGGTGCCACATGGCCCTGGATGTAGAGGCAGTCGCCACCGTGGTTTTCGCTCTCGGCGTGCCAGAAATGGTTAAAACCGGCGCCAAACATATGGGCCAGCGACGCGAACGAACCGATGTGGCCGCCCAGATCGCCGCCGTCGACCGGATGATGGCGATTGGCCTTGACCACCATGGCCATCGCATTCCAGCGCATGTAGGCGCGCAAGCGCTCCTCGATTTCGATATTGCCGGGGCAGCGCTCTTCCTGGTCAGGGGCAATCGTGTTGACGTAGGCCGTGTTGGCCGAAAACGGCATGTCGATGCTGCTCTGGCGCGCGTGCTCCAGCAGTTGCTCCAGCAAAAAGTGCGCGCGCGCTGGGCCCCCGCTCTGGATCACGGCGGACAGGGCGTCCGTCCACTCACGTGTTTCCAGAGCATCTGCGTCGGGCGCGCCGGCGCCGGGAAAAAATTCGGGAACTGCTGACATACTTGCCTCCTGGTTTTGCGTAATTTAGTGCAGTTTGGCAATTCTCTCATATTTGCCAAAATATTCCGTGTCGTGCGATTGAATTTTATAATACGATATAAATTCGGCGCCATGAGCCTGCGGTCCACGCATCCAGGCAGTACCTCCCCTACACTTCAGGCCATGCCCTTGCTGCGTCCGACCGCCCTGCCCAACCCCATGAACCTGCCGCCATTGGCGCGTCTACAGGGCTGGTGGCGCCGCCTGACGCCGCAACGGCAGGATCGTTTTGCGATGCTGGCGCCACTGGCCGCCGTGTTGTTGTTTCTGGCGGCCATCGTGGCCGCGTTCGGCTATTTGCGGTTGGAAGAAATCGATCGGGAACAGGAAGCGGTCCGACGTGACGTCGAATACACGCAGCAGCGCCTGCGTCTGCGCTTGCTGGAACGTCAGGAGCAGTTGATGCGGGTGGCCCGCGAGGTATCCAACCGCGAGCTCGATGCCGAAGATTTCCAGGGCCGGGCCGAGACCCTGATCAACCGTTACCCCGAGTTGCAGAGTCTGAGCTGGATCGACGAGCGCAAGCGCATCAAAGCCAGCGTCGGCACCGCCAGCCTGTCAACCAACCAGCTCAAGATCGTGGGCAGCACGCTCAATATGGGCGAAACCGAAAGTGCCTACAGTCTGGCGCGCGACCTGCAACAGCCGATCTACGCGCAGCGCTCCGCCGCACCGGACAATTCGGCCACGCTCCAACTGCACATCCCCTTGAGCGAAGGCGCCCGCTTTGCGGGTGTTGTGCTGGCCGAATATTCGGTCGACGGCTTGTTTCGGTACGGCGTGCCGGCCGAGGTATCGGCCCGTTATGCGATTTCACTTCACGACGCCAAAGGCGGCCTGCTGGCGGGCATGAGCATTCCGGCACGCAACCCGGCGGCCCGCCTGCTGCCGTGGGACAACCCGGCCAACGTCTATGAGGTGCCGGTATCGCCGGTCGGTAACGGTCTGGTGATACGGGGCCAGGCCTATCGGACTTCCCTGGGTGTGATCGGTAGCGGACTGTTCTGGCTGGTGACGGCGCTGAGCACCATGACGGCCTGGATGCTGATTGCCAACTGGCGCCATACGCGCCGGCGCATGCAAGCACAGCAGGCCCTGGTGTCGGAAACGGTGTTCCGTCGGGCCATGGAAAATTCCATGTTGACCGGCATGCGGGCGCTCGATCTGCAAGGTCGCATTACCTACGTGAATGCGGCTTTTTGCCAGATGACGGGCTGGAGCGAGTCCGATCTGGTGGGCCGCACGGCGCCGTTCCCGTATTGGCCTGAAGCCGATCTTGACTCGCTGAACGCCCGGCTGGAAGAAGAACTGGCCGGCAAAGTTCTGGCCAGCGGCATCCAGTTCCGCGTCAAGCGCAAGAATGGCACGCTGTTCGACGCCCGACTCTACGTCTCGCCCTTGATTGATGCGCATGGCGTGCAGACCGGCTGGATGACTTCGATGACCGACATCACCGAACCGAACCGGATTCGGGACCAGTTGTCGGCGTCACATGAGCGCTTTACCACGGTGCTCGAAGCACTCGATGCATCGATCTCGGTGGCCCCGCTGGGCAGCGACGAGTTGTTGTTTGCCAACAAGCTGTATCGTCTGTGGTTCGGCACGCAAGCCGGCGGACATCTGCAACTGGTCGCCGAGGCCGGCGTTCCGGTCACGCCGCCCAGTGATGAATCGCTGGACAACGTGGACGCCTTCGCCGGCCTGCCCACCGACTCGCTGCCCGATACCGAAGCCGAGAGTTCCGAGGTTTATCTGGATGCCCTGGGCAAATGGCTGGAAGTCCGCACCCGTTATCTGAGCTGGGTCGACGGCCGCCTGGCGCAAATGGTGATCGCCACCGACATCACGGCGCGCCGCATCGCCGAGGCCCAGGCGGCCGCCCAAACCGAACGCGCCCAGACCGCCAGCCGCCTGATCACCATGGGCGAAATGGCCTCCAGCGTGGCGCATGAACTCAACCAGCCGCTGACGGCCATCAACAACTACTGCAACGGCATGGTGTCGCGCATCAAAGGCCAGCAAATCAGCGAAGAGGATTTACTCAGCGCGCTGGAAAAAACCGCCAAACAGGCACAGCGCGCCGGTCAGATCATTCAACGCATTCGCTCCTTCGTCAAACGCAGCGAGCCCAATCGCTCGCTGTCGGAGGTTGCCGCCATGGTGGACGAAGCGCTTGAACTGGCGGAAATAGAAATGCGCCGCCGCAACGTACGGCTGACTCACTATGTGGCACCCCGCATACCGGCCTTGCTGGTGGACCCGATTCTGATCGAGCAGGTATTGGTCAATCTGCTGAAGAATGCGGCCGATTCAATCGACTCGGCGCAACGACCGACGGCGCAACGCAGCGTCAGGTTGCGGGTGGTGCCGACCCAGGTCAACGACAAGCCGGCAGTCGAGTTCATGGTCATCGATTCCGGCCAGGGACTGGCGCCGGAAGTGATGGCGCGGCTCTATGAATCCTTTTATTCCACCAAGGCTGACGGCATGGGCATCGGCCTGAGTCTGTGCCGCTCAATCGTAGAATCGCACCTGGGTCGGATGAAGGCCGAGAACATCTACAATGGCGCCCAGGTAACGGGGTGCTGTTTCTCGTTCTGGATTCCGGTGACGGAATCCCTGCCGGCCGTCGGCACCGCTCAAACAACCAAGGACGCCAGGGTAAAGCCGGGATAAAGCATGAGTTTGATACCGAAAAAGGGCACCATTTACGTGGTCGATGACGATGAAGCGGTACGCGATTCGCTTCAATGGCTGCTGGAGGGCAAGGAATACCGGGTTCGCTGCTTTGAGTCCGCCGAGTCATTTTTAAGCCGTTACGACGCGCGTGAGGTGGCTTGTTTGATTGTCGACATCCGGATGGGCGGCATGACCGGCCTGGAGTTGCAAAACCGACTGATCGAGGCCCGCTCACCGCTACCCATTGTCTTCATTACCGGTCATGGCGACGTGCCGATGGCGGTTGACACGATGAAGAAGGGCGCCATGGACTTTATCCAGAAGCCTTTCAAGGAAGATCAACTGGTGGCGCTGGTGGAGCGCATGCTGGACCAGGCCAAGGACACTTTCGCCGAGCACCAGAGTGCCGCCAACCGGGGCGCCCTGATGGCACGTCTGACGCTGCGCGAAGCGCAGGTGCTGGAGCGCATCGTGGCCGGGCGCCTGAACAAGCAGATTGCCGACGACCTTGGCATCAGCATCAAGACGGTGGAGGCGCACCGCGCCAATATCATGGAAAAGCTCAACGCCAACACCGTGGCCGATCTCCTTAAGATTGCCTTGGGACAAACCGCGAAAGCCTGAACTATCCAATCAGTTGAGGACAGAGCTTGTTCGCTTGGAAATGTCGGGGACAGAGCTTGTTCGCTTCGCGTAACTGCGGTCTGTCCCACAAGGTTTCACGCTTCGGTCTGTCCCGCAATGTCTCAGGTTTACCGCCACCGACGCCCGCCCGACCAGACCAGCGGGCGTTTTTAATTATGGAACAGCAATCATGACAACTCAAAAATACGGCCAGATCATTGATGGCATCGCTCTCTCGGCCCAACTTCGCGCCGACGTCGGCCGCCGCGTCCTGGCACTCAAGACGCGCGGCGTGACACCCGGACTGGCCGTCATCCTGGTCGGCGAGGACCCGGCCAGCGCCGTTTATGTGCGCAACAAGGTCAAGGGCTGTGCCGATACCGGTGTGCGCTCGGTATTTGAAAAATACGCCGCCGATCTGTCCGAAGCGGCTCTGCTGGAGCGCATCGCGGCGCTCAATGCCGATCCCACGGTGCACGGCATTCTGGTGCAGATGCCCCTGCCCAAGCACATCAACCCGCACAAGGTAATCGAGGCCATTTCCGTCACCAAGGACGTCGACGGCTACGCCACCCTGAGCGCTGGCGAATTGATGACCGGGGCACCCGGTTTTCGGCCCTGCACGCCTTATGGTTGCATGAAAATGATAGAGAGCACCGGCATCGATTTGCGCGGCAAGCACGCGGTGGTGATAGGCCGCAGCAACACGGTCGGCAAACCGATGGCGCTGTTGCTGCTGCAAGCCAACGCGACGGTCACCATTTGCCACAGCGCCACCCAAGACATGGGCCACCATACGCGCCAGGCCGACGTCATCGTGGCAGCGGTGGGCAAGCGCAATGTGGTGACGGCCGACATGGTCAAACCCGGTGCCGTGGTGATTGATGTGGGCATGAACCGCAACGATGCAGGGAAACTGTGCGGCGATGTGGACTTTGCCGGCGTGAAAGAGGTGGCCAGTTTCATCACGCCGGTGCCCGGTGGGGTCGGCCCCATGACCATCACCATGTTGCTGGTCAACACCCTTGAAGCCGCCGAACGCGCCGCAATCCAATGAACAACCCCTTGCTTTCTTTCGACGGCCTGCCACTCTTTGACCAGATCAGGCCCGAACACGTGGCCAGCGCCGTTGACCAGTTGTTGCTGGACGCCAGCGCCGCCCTGGAGACCGTCACCGCCGTCGACTATCCGGCGCGCTGGAGCGCTATTGCCGGCGTGCTGGATGTCGCCACCGAAAAGCTGGGACGTGCCTGGAACGCGGTGAGCCACTTGAACAGCGTCGCCGACACGCCCGAATTGCGTGCCGCGTACAACGAAGCCTTGCCCAAGGTGACCGAGTTTTCCACCCGCCTGGGCGCGGACGAGCGGCTGTATGCCAAGTACAAGGCGATCGATCCGTCGGCGCTGAATCCGGAACAACGCCAGGCGCACAAAAATGCCATCCGCAATTTTGTGCTGGGCGGCGCGGAACTGGTGGGCGCCCAGCGCGAGCGCTTTGCCGCCATTCAGGAACGCCAGGCCGATTTGAGCCAGAAGTTCAGCGAGAACGCACTCGATGCGACCGACGCTTTCGCCTACTACGCCGCTGCCTCGGAGTTGGCTGGTGTGCCGCACGACGTCCAGCAAACCGCCCTGGCCCTGGCCCAGTCGGAAGGCAAGGAAGGCTACAAGCTGACGCTCAAAATGCCCTGCTACCTGCCAGTGATGCAGTTTGCCGACAGCAGCACCCTGCGCCAGAAGTTGTACCGCGCCTACGTCACGCGCGCCTCCGACCAGGCCGACGCCGGCAACACAAAGTTTGACAACTCGACCTTGATGAGCGAGCTGCTGTCCTTGCGTTTGGAAGAAGCCACATTGCTGGGTTACCGCAACTTTGGCGAACTCTCGTTGGTGCCCAAAATGGCCGAGTCGCCGCAGCATGTGATCACCTTTCTGCGCGATCTGGCAAACCGGGCGCGGCCCTTCGCCGAGCAGGATCTGGCCGACCTGCGCGCTTATGCCGCGCAACATCTGGCACTGCCCGATCCGCAGCCCTGGGACTGGCCTTATGTGAGCGAAAAACTGAAGGAGGCCCGTTACGCTTTCAGCGAGCAGGAAGTGAAACAGTATTTCACGGCGCCCAAGGTGTTGGCCGGCTTGTTCAAGATCGTGGAAACCTTGTTCGATGTCAGCATCCGGCAGGACAGCGCCCCCCTCTGGAACCCTGGCGTCGAGTTTTACCGGATAGAGCGCGCCGGTGTTCTGGTGGGACAGTTCTACCTCGATCCGTCGGCACGCACCGGCAAACGCGGTGGCGCCTGGGCAGACGATGTGCGCACCCGCTGGCTACGCCCGGATACGCAGCAATTGCAGACGCCGGTGGCGCATCTGGTATGCAACTTTGCCGAAGGGGTGGACGGCAAACCTGCCTTGCTGACGCATGACGATGTCATCACCTTGTTTCACGAATTTGGTCACGGCCTGCACATCCTGCTGACGCAAGTCAGCGAGCGCGACGTGTCAGGCATCAACGGCGTCGAGTGGGACGCGGTGGAGTTGCCCAGCCAATTCATGGAAAACTTCTGCTGGGAATGGGACGTGCTGCGCCACATGACGGCGCATGTGGACACCGGCCAGCCGCTGCCGCGCGCGCTGTTCGACAAGATGCTGGCCGCCAAGAACTTCCAGAGTGGCCTGCAAACGCTGCGCCAAATCGAGTTTTCGCTGTTCGACATGCTGCTGCATACGGTCCACGATCCAGCGCTGGACCTGATGCCCCTGTTGACCCAGGTTCGCTCCGAAGTGGCGGTGCTGCCGGTACCGCCGTGGAGCCGCAGCGCGCACACCTTCAGCCATATTTTTGCCGGCGGTTATGCGGCCGGATATTACAGCTACAAATGGGCTGAAGTGCTGAGTGCCGATGCCTATGCCGCGTTTGAGGAAACAATGGGTAAAGAAGGTTTACCGAATGTGCAAACCGGTAGAAAATACCGGCAAGCCATTCTGGAAGCGGGTGGCAGTCGCCCGGCCATGGAGTCGTTCAAGGCTTTTCGCGGGCGGGAGCCCACGCTGGATGCCTTGTTGCGGCATCAAGGCATGGCCGGGCAAAAGTGAAGAGGTCCAATTTGAAAATTGCAAGCCATCCCGGCAGGTCAGCCAGCCTCGCCGTCAAGGCCGCCCTGGCTGCGGCCGCGGCTATTGCCACGCTGCTGCTGGCTGGCCCAGCGCCGGCCCAGACCATCTACCGTATCGTGGGCGCGGACGGACGCGTCACCTTCTCGGACAAGCCGCCCACGGTGGTCGACAATGCCACGGTCTTGGGGGCCGGGGGCAGGCCCATGAGCCCGGCGGCTGCCGTGTTGCCCCTGGAGTTGCGCCAGGTGGCCGGCAAATACCCGGTGACACTCTACACTTCGGACGGCTGTTCACCCTGTGCCTTGGGCCGCGAACTGCTGAGCCGCCGCGGTATTCCGTTTTCAGAAAGAACCGTAACCACGACCGAGGATTCCGAAGCGCTACAGCGCATCAGCGGTGCCGGTTCGCTGCCCTTGTTGACCATCGGCAGCCAGCAGATCAAGGGTTTTTCCGATTCCGAGTGGACGCAATTTCTGGACGCTGCGGGATACCCGAAGACGTCGCTGTTACCCGCCGGTTACCGCGCGCCCCCGGCAACACCGCTGGTAGTGCTGCAAAAAGCGACCCCGACAGCCAAGCCGGATGAAGTACCGGCGCAGCCGGCACCGGTGGAACCCAGCCAGACCCCGGCCACCACCCCGGCCAATCCAGCCGGTATCAGATTCTGAACGGTTGGGGACAGAGCTGGCTCGCTTCGCGTAGCTGCGGTCTGTCCCGCAAGGTGGGCTTCCAACTTCCCGTTTCGTGTTGGGGACAGAGCAAGCTCACTCGCTTCGCTCCTGTAGCCTTGGACTGTCCCGCAAGGTTTCAGAAAGTCATGGTCTTGACGCCGCTGGCGGTGCCCAACAGGCAAACCTGGGCTTTCTGAAAGGCAAAGACCCCCACCGTCACGACCCCTGGCCACTGACTGATCTCCAATTCGAAAGCGCGCGGATCGGTAATCTGCAAGCCACTCACATCCAGGATCATCTGGCCGTTGTCGGTCACCAGAGGTTGACCGTCTTTCAGGCGCACCTGGACCCGCCCACCGATCGCCTCAAACTGCTGCGTTATGCGCCGCCTGGCCATCGGGATGATTTCCACCGGCAGCGGAAATTTGCCCAGCGTCGGAACCAGTTTCGATTCGTCCACAATGCAGACAAATTTGCTTGACAGGGCGGCCACGATTTTCTCGCGCGTCAGTGCTGCTCCGCCGCCTTTGATCATATTGCCCTGGTGGTCGATCTCGTCCGCGCCATCGATGTAAACCGACAAGCGATCGACCTCATTCGAGTCGAAAACTTGAATGCCCAAGGCCTCCAGACGCTCGGTACTGGCCACCGAACTCGACACGGCGCCCCTGATTTGAGCCTTCATGGAAGCCAGCGCGGCAATGAATTTGTTGACGGTGGAGCCGGAACCGACACCGACAATCTCACCCGGCACGATGAAGCGCAGGGCAGCTTGCCCGACCAGGGTTTTGAGTTCGTCTTGCGACATGGCAGAGCTTGTGGAAGGCTGGGTAGAGGTCATCTGGGAAAATCGGCTGGGTTAGAAAAATACTTTGCAGGAATTATCCAATGTCTCTGGTCCCCTACACCTTCGCCCGCCGGTTTTTATTTAGCCTGGATCCGGAGACGGCGCACGAGTTGACGCTCCATGCCCTGGCCAGCACACAAGGCACCCCGCTGCAATGGGCGTATGGCGAAGAGCGGGTCAGCGACCCCATTGAACTGGCCGGTCTGACGTTTCCGAACCGGGTCGGTCTGGCGGCCGGACTGGACAAGAACGCGCGCTGCATCGACGGCTTCGGCGTTATCGGTTTCGGTTTTGTCGAAGTCGGCACCGTCACCCCGCTGGCGCAAAGCGGCAACCCGAAGCCCCGCCTGTTTCGTCTGCCCCAGGCCCAAGCCCTGATCAACCGGTTCGGCTTCAACAATGAAGGGCTGGATGCTTTCATAGCCAACGTCAAACGCTCGGCCCTGTACCGGCAACGCCAGAGCGCCGCTGCGCTGAAACCGGGAGCGGCCGGGAAAGCAGTACCCCTGCTGTTGGGACTCAACATCGGCAAGAACGCCGCCACGCCGATGGAACGCGCCACCGACGACTATCTGACCGGCCTGGACGGCGTCTACCCTTACGCGGACTATGTCAGCATCAACATCTCCAGCCCCAACACCCGAAACCTGCGCTCGCTGCAAGGTGATGCAGCGCTTGATGGCTTGTTGGGTGCCCTGGCCCAACGCCGCGAAATACTGTCCCGGCGGCATGGCAAGCGCAGGCCCCTGTTCCTCAAAATTGCGCCGGACCTGGACCCCGCCCAGGTCGGTGCGATTGCCGATGCGCTGAAACGCCACGGCATGGACGGCGTGATCGCCACCAACACCACGCTGGGCCGCGACGCGGTGCGGGGACAAGCGCACGCCCAGGAGAACGGCGGACTGTCAGGCGCCCCGCTGCTGGCCCTGAGTAACCGCGTCATCACGCAACTGCGCAGCGCGCTGGGACCGGGCTTCCCTATCATCGGCGTGGGCGGCATCATGAGCGCCGAAGATGCCGTCAGCAAAATCAGGGCCGGTGCCGATGCGGTGCAGATCTATACCGGTCTGATCTACAAGGGGCCAGCGCTGGTGAAACAGTCAGCCGCACTGATTAAAAAAACTTGCTGACCCGGTTGTCATCCCGGCGCAGGCCGGTATCCAAGCTGGTATCAAGATGGATTGCGGGTCGGGCCAGCAATGACAAACACAACTCAAACCGATGCGGCTCTTGAAACCAAGTCTGCCACGTAGTTGCCAATCGCCAGCGCGCTGGTCAAGCCCGGCGATTCAATGCCAAACAGGTTGACCAGACCCGGCACGCCGTGCTCGGTCGGTCCCTGGATCATGAAGTCACGGGCCGCCTCGTCGGGCGCGTGAATCTTGGGGCGAATGCCGGCATAGCCGGCCAGCAAGGCGCCATCCTGAAGCGCAGGCCAGTACTTGCGCACCTCGGCATAAAACGCGTCACCGCGCGCCGCGTCCACCGTCAGATCGTCGGCCGAAGCCACCCACTCCACATCCGGCCCAAACTTGGCCTGGCCGCCCAGGTCCAGTGTCAGGTGAACGCCCAGCCCGGCCGCTTGCGGCACCGGATAGATCAGGTGCGAGAACGGCGCGCGCCCGGCCAGCGTGAAGTAATTCCCCTTGGCAAAATAAGCCCGTGGCAGATGGCGCGGGTCCAGCCCCTGGAAGCGGGAGGCCAGCGCTGGCGCCTGCAAACCGGCGGCGTTGACCACTGTTTTGGCCCGCAGACAGGTGCCGTCCTGGGTCGTCACCTCGATGGCAGATGGGGTGCACCTGGCCTGTTGCACCGGGGCATTCAGAACCACCATGCCGGCGGCGTTCTCGACGTCCCCCTGCAAGGCCAGCATCAGGGCGTGGCTGTCAACAATGCCGGTGCTGGGTGAATGGAGTGCCGCCTCGCAGCACAGCGCCGGCTCCATGGCGCGGGCTTGCGCGGCGCTCAGCCGTTCCAGATCATGCACGCCATTGGCGACGGCCCGTGCCACGATGCCTTGCAACTGCGGTAATTGCTCCGGCGCCGTTGCGACCAGCAACTTGCCGCAACGCCGGTGCCCAATGCCGCGCTCGGCGCAGTAGTCGTACAGCATGCGCTTGCCCACCACGCAAAGACGTGCCTTGAGCGAGCCCGGGGCGTAATAGAGGCCGGCGTGAATCACTTCGCTGTTGCGCGAACTGGTCCCGGTGCCGATGGCAGCGGCCGCCTCCAGCACCATGACTTCGCGCCCCTGCAGCGCCAGCGCGCGTGCCACCGCCAGCCCGACGACACCGGCGCCGATGACAACGCAGTCGACCTGATCCATGATTGAGTCTCGTCAAAAAAGCCCGCAGTCGCCATGACTTGCGGGCTTTTCTTAGTCACCAATTGATGGTGGGCAGTGCAAGTTTCGAACTTGCGACCCCTGCAGTGTGAATGCAGTGCTCTACCCCTGAGCTAACCGCCCTGAATTCGTTTCAGGAAAGCGTTGGATTATGCCTTATTTTCAGGCCGATAAACGCCATAGCGTTTTGCCACCGCTGGCTTTATCGAGTTGCTGGAGGACCTCGTCATGGGCGGCGATCTCCTGCTCGTTGGCGCACAGCACCGGCAACTCGTAGGACCGCAGGTCAACCGACACAACGCTGGGGCCCGCGCTCTGGACCGACCCGACATCGATCTGCAGCGCTTCCTGCCCGCGCGTCAGGTTGATGTACACCTCGGCCAGCAATTCGGCATCCAGCAGCGCCCCGTGCAGGGTGCGCCCGGAATTGTCGACCCCCAGGCGCGCGCACAGCGCATCGAGCGAATTGCGCTTGCCGGGAAACATTTCCTTGGCCATGACCAGGGTGTCGGTCACGCTGAGCACAAATTCCTGGAACAGGGGACGGCCCAGCAACGCCAGTTCCCGGTTCAGGAAACCGACGTCGAACGGCGCGTTATGGATGATGACTTCAGCGCCTCGCAGGTATTCCAGCAGATCGTCCGCCACCGCCTCAAATGCCGGCTTGTCGCGCAGAAACTCGCTGCTGAGGCCATGCACCTTGAGAGCTTCTTCGTGGCTGTCGCGCCCGGGGTTGAGATAGAAATGCTTGTTGCTGCCGGTCAGTTTGCGGTTGAACAACTCGACACAGCCAATTTCAACAATACGGTCCCCGTTGTCGGCATACAAGCCGGTGGTCTCCGTATCCAGAAAAATTTGACGCATGGATCAGTGATTCTCTTTGGCGTGGTTGATGGAGTATTTGGGTATCTCGACCACCACATTTTCTTGCGCCAGATAGGCCTGGCAGCTCAAACGCGAATGCGGTTCCAGGCCCCAGGCCCGGTCCAGCAAATCTTCCTCGTTTTCATCGACCTGGTTCAGGGAAGCAAAGCCCTCGCGCACAATGACGTGACAGGTGGTGCAGGCGCAACTCATGTCGCAGGCATGCTCGATGCTGATGTGGTTGTCAAGCAGGGCTTCGCAAATCGAGGTGCCGGCCGGTGCCGATATTTCGGCGCCCTGCGGACAGTATTCCGGGTGCGGCAGTATTTTGATGGTGGGCATGTGTTTTCCGGTGGCTCGGGCTCAGACCGTCTCAATGTTTTTACCGGCCAAGGCTTTCTGAATGCCCCGGTTCATGCGCATCGCGGCGAACGCCTCGGTCCCTTTGGCCAGTGCCTGCGTGGCGGCTTCAATCAACGCCGTATCCGTCAGCGCTTGCGCGCCGTCCAGCGCCGCCATCAAGGTATCGATGGCGGCACGCTCCGCCAGGGACAGCAAATCACCGTCCGCCGCCAGCGCGCTGCGGGTCGCCAGCAGCATGCGATCAGCGTCGACCCGCGCTTCCACCAGCGCCCGGGTTTTCATATCGGCTTCGGCCGTCGCGAAACTGTCCTGCAGCATCCTGGCAATCTGCTCGTCCGCCAGACCGTAAGACGGCTTGACGTCGATCTGGGCTTGCACGCCGCTGATCTGCTCCCTGGCACTGACGTTCAAGAGGCCGTCGGCGTCCACCGTGAAGGTGACGCGGATGCGCGCCGCTCCCGCCGCCATCGGCGGAATGCCGCGCAGCTCGAAGCGCGCCAGACTGCGGCAATCCGCCACCAAGTCGCGCTCGCCCTGCACCACATGCAAGGCAAGGGCCGTTTGGCCATCCTGGTAAGTCGTGAAGTCCTGCGCCTTGGCGGTCGGAATGGTTTCGTTGCGCGGCACGATGCGCTCCACCAGACCGCCCATGGTTTCGATGCCCAGCGACAGCGGAATCACGTCCAGCAACAGCAAGTCGCCGCCGGCATTGTTGCCCGCCAGTTGATTGGCCTGGATCGCCGCGCCCAGCGCCACGACTTCATCCGGATTGAGGTCGGTGAGCGGCGCACGGCCAAAGAAGTCGGCGACCGCCTGCCGGATTTGCGGCATGCGAGTGGAGCCGCCCACCATCACCACGCCTTTGACATCGTCCTTCTCCAGGCGGGCATCACGCAAGGCTTTGCGCACCGCGGTCATGGTGCGCTGCGTCAGTTGCGCCGTGAGTTTTTCGAACTGCTCGTTCACCACCTCAAATTTGACGTTCTCGCCGCCGATGCAGGCGTGGCAGGCGGCGCAGTGCGCCGCCGACAACTCCTCCTTGCAGGCGCGTGCCGCGATGATGGCAATCGCTTTGTCTTGCGGCGTCCTGGCTTGCACGCCGGCTTGCGCCATGACCCAATCGGCCAGCGCGCGGTCGTAATCGTCGCCGCCCAGGGCCGAGTCGCCGCCGGTGGCAAGGACTTCAAAGACACCTTGGGTGAGTCGCAAAATCGAAATGTCAAAAGTGCCGCCGCCCAGATCGTAGATCGCATAAACGCCTTCGCTGGCGTTGTCCAGTCCGTAGGCAATGGCCGCCGCCGTGGGCTCATTGATGAGACGCAGCACTTTCAGGCCCGCCAGCTGTGCGGCGTCCTTGGTGGCTTGGCGCTGGGCATCGTCAAAATAAGCCGGCACCGTGATGACGGCGCCAAACAGATCGTCGCCAAAAGTGTCTTCCGCCCGATAGCGCAAAGTGGCCAGAATATCGGCGCTCACTTCGACCGGCGATTTTTCACCCTGCACCGTTTGCAAACCCAGCATGCCGGAGTGCGCCACAAAGTGGTAGGGCAGCTTGCCGGAACCCGCCACATCCGCGAGGCTGCGCCCCATGAAACGTTTGACCGAGGCGATCGTGTTCTCGGGGTCCAGCGCCTGCGCCGAGCGGGCCTCAAAACCGATTTGGCGCCCGCCGCCGGCCAGGTAGCGCACCACCGACGGCAAAATGACGCGACCCTGCTGATCCGGCAGGCATTCGGCCACCCCGTTGCGCACCGAGGCGACCAGCGAGTGGGTGGTACCCAGGTCGATACCCACCGCAATCCGCCGCTGGTGCGGATTGGGAGACTGACCGGGTTCTGAAATTTGCAGCAGTGCCATGTTTGTTTTTTCGAAATCCGGGGACTATTGTCCCCTGTCTGCGGCGTCCAGCCGATCCAGACCGGCTTCAACGTCGCTGGCAAAGCGTTCTATGAACATCAGCGCGCGCACCTCTTGCACCGCGCCGCGGTAATCTTGTTGCTGGTCCAGCAGGCGTTCGCATTGTTGCAGCGCCTCACGCCTGGCGGAGGCGACCTGGGCCGACAATTGCTCCAGCTCGGCGGCACTCTGCGCCTCTTCCAGCGCCTCTCGCCACTCCATTTGCTGCAGCAAAAACTCTGTCGCCATGGCCGTGTTGTTCTCGGCATTGACCGGCTCGCCATGCAGCTCGCACAGGTAGGCGGCACGTTTCAAGCCGTCCTTGAGCCGCTGATAAGCCTCGTTGATGCGCACCGACCACTGCATCGCCACGCGCTGCGCCGCCGCGCCCCGGCTGGCAAACTTGTCGGGATGGGCTTCGCGTTGCAGGTCTTTCCAGCGCGCGTCAATGGCCGAGCGGTCTTGCGCAAATTGGGGTGCAAGACCAAACAGTTCGAAATCGTTCGATTGCAGATTCACACCCGAAACGACTCGCCGCAGCCGCAGCGATCACGTTCTCGCGGGTTATTGAACTTGAAGCCTTCGTTCAGGCCTTCACGCACAAAATCGAGTTCCGTGCCATCGAGGTAGGCAAAACTCTTGGGTTCGATCAGCACCTTGACGCCATGGCCTTCAAAGACCATGTCCTCCGGCTCGATCGCGTCCACATACTCCAGTTTGTAAGCCAGGCCGGAGCAACCGGTGGTCTTGACGCCCAAGCGCACGCCAACCCCCTTGCCCCGTTTGCTGAGGTAACGGGTAACGTGCCGGGCAGCAGCTTCAGTCAGGGTAACAGCCATTTTGGTTCTACAAATGCTTGGTCCGATAGTCGTTCACCGCGGCCTTGATCGCGTCTTCGGCCAGGATGGAACAATGAATTTTGACCGGCGGCAAGGCCAGCTCTTCGGCGATTTCGCTGTTTTTCAGCGCCGCCGCCTGCTCCAGGGTCTTGCCCTTGACCCACTCGGTCACCAGGGACGAGGACGCAATGGCCGAGCCACAACCGTAGGTTTTAAAGCGCGCGTCTTCGATCACTCCGGTCTCGGAATTGACCTTGATCTGCAACTTCATGACGTCGCCGCAAGCCGGCGCACCCACCATGCCGGTACCCACAGACTCGTCGCCCTTGTCGAAAGATCCCACGTTGCGCGGGTTCTCGTAGTGGTCTACAACTTTTTCAGAATATGCCATATCGTTTCCTTCTGTTTGACTTGCCGGACTTGATCCCGTCGGTCATGCCGGGCCTGATGAGCCTGCACCGGACTCCGATCCGGTGGCATCCATGGATTGCGGGTCCGGCCCGCGCCGACAGTTCAGTTAATGCGCGGCCCACTGGATCGTCGAAATATCAATGCCTTCCTTGTACATATCCCATAGCGGACTCAACTCGCGCAGTCTGGCGACATTGACCTTGATGGTCTCGATCGCGTAATCAATTTCTGCTTCGGTAGTCCAGCGGCCAATCGTCATGCGCAAACTGCTGTGCGCCAACTCGTCGCTGCGGCCCAGGGCGCGCAGCACATAACTGGGCTCCAGCGACGCCGAGGTGCAGGCCGAGCCGCTTGATACCGCCAGCCCCTTGATGCCCATGATCAGGGACTCGCCCTCCACATAGTTGAAGCTCATGTTCAGGTTATGCGGCACGCGTTGCTCCAGGTGGCCGTTGATGAACACCTGCTCGATCCCCTGCAAACCCGCCAGCATGCGGTCGTGCAGCGCCCGGATGCGCAGGTTCTCCTGCGCCATTTCCGCCTTGGCGATCCGGTAGGCCTCGCCCATGCCGACGATCTGGTGCGTCGGCAGGGTGCCGGAACGCATGCCGCGCTCATGACCGCCGCCGTGCATTTGCGCCTCGATGCGCACGCGCGGCTTGCGCCGCACAAACAAGGCGCCTATGCCCTTGGGGCCATAGGTCTTGTGCGAAGTCAGACTCATCAAGTCGACCGGCAACTGGCTCAAATCAATATCGACCCGGCCCGTCGCCTGCGCCGCATCGACATGGAAAATAACGCCCTTCTGGCGGCAAATGGTCCCGATCGCGGCAATGTCCTGGATCACGCCGATTTCGTTGTTGACGAACATGACACTGGCCAAAATGGTATCCGGACGGATTGCGGCCTTGAAGACTTCCAGATCGAGCAAACCATCCGGCTGCACATCCAGATAGGTCACTTCAAAGCCCTGGCGTTCGAGTTCACGGCAGGTATCGAGCACCGCTTTGTGCTCGGTCTTGACCGTGATGATGTGCTTGCCCCGGGTTTTATAAAAGCCCGCGGCCCCCTTGAGCGCCAGGTTGTTGGACTCGGTCGCGCCGGAGGTCCAGACAATCTCGCGCACGTCGGCGCCGATCAGGGTCGCCACCTGTTCACGTGCTTTTTCAACCGCCGCCTCCGCCTCCCAGCCCCAGGCATGGCTGCGCGATGCCGGATTGCCAAAATGCTGGCGCAACCAGGGAATCATGGCCTCCACGACCCGCTCATCGCAGGGGTTGGTGGCGCTGTAGTCCATGTAAATCGGGAAATGGGGAGTGGTGTCCATGACGGCTTCGCTGCTACTGCATAGTTGAAACTTGATTATCTACCGGCTCGGTTCAGGGCTCGGAAAACGCATTGCCCAGCGCAAAAACAGAATTCGGCGCGTTCACGTGGCTGGGCCTGACCGTCGGCATGTTGAAGATGGCGCGCTTGAGCGTCGGCTTGTCCTCCACTCGCAAGCCTTTGGCCAGTTGATCGTCGACCAACTTCTGCAAGGTCACGGAATCCAGAAATTCGACCATGCGCAGGTTCAGGGCGGCCCACAGGTCGTGCGTCATGCAGCGGTCGCCCTCGCCCAGGCAATTTTCCTTGCCGCCGCAATGGGTGGCGTCGATAGGTTCGTCCACCGAGGTGATGATTTCCGCGATCGTGATCTCGGCCGGATTGCGCGCCAGGGTATAGCCGCCGCCGGGGCCACGGGTCGATTCGACCAGGCCGTGGCGGCGCAACTTGCCGAACAACTGCTCCAGATAGGACAGCGAAATCTGCTGGCGCTGGCTGATGGCAGCCAAGGTCACCGGGCCGCTGCTCTGACGCAAACCCAGATCGATCATCGCGGTGACCGCAAAACGGCCTTTGGTGGTGAGTCGCATCGCCTACTCCTAATCAGTTGGGGGCCGAGCTAATAGCCGGTCCCGCAAGGTTTCATTCAAATTTGGTTGACTAACGGAGTCAAGTATAGCAATAAACCCAGCAATTTGCTCAAGTAAGCACGTTATCGCTTCCGGCCGCACCAAAGACCTGTTCTTTCAGGATGCCCAGTTGGTCACGCACCCGCGCCGCTTTTTCAAACTCCAGGTTGCGCGCGTGCTCCAGCATCAGTTTTTCCAGCCGCTTGATTTCCCGGGAAATGTCTTTTTCGCTCATCTCCTCCACCTGGGCCCGCTGCATGGCGTCGCGCTCCAGCTTTTCCGCTTCCCTGCCGGCTTTTTCGCTGTAAACCCCGTCAATCAAGTCCCGCACCTGCTTGACGATGGAGCGCGGCGTGATGCCATGCGCCAGGTTGTGCGCCACCTGCTTGACGCGCCGCCGCTGGGTTTCGCCGATCGCCCGCTGCATCGAGTCGGTCACCTTGTCGGCGTACAGAATCGCCCGGCCTTCCAGGTTGCGCGCGGCCCGACCAATGGTCTGGATCAGCGAACGCTCGGAGCGCAAAAAGCCTTCCTTGTCGGCGTCCAGAATCGCCACCAGCGAGACCTCCGGGATGTCCAGGCCCTCGCGCAACAGGTTGATGCCGACCAGCACGTCGAACGTGCCCAAGCGCAGATCGCGCAGGATTTCCACCCGCTCCACGGTGTCGACATCGCTGTGCAGGTAGCGCACCTTGACGCCGTTGTCGCTCAAATAATCGGTCAACTGCTCGGCCATGCGCTTGGTCAGCGTGGTAATCAGCACCCGCTCGTTCTTCTCCACCCGGATCCGGATTTCCTGTAGCACGTCGTCGACCTGGCTGCTGGCCGGGCGCACCTCCACTTCGGGGTCCACCAGGCCCGTGGGGCGCACCAGTTGCTCCACCACTTGACCGGAATGGTCTTTTTCCCATTGCCCAGGCGTCGCCGAGACCAGGATCGCCTGGCGCATCCGGGCCTCGAACTCCTCGAACTTGAGCGGCCGGTTGTCCAGCGCGCTGGGCAGGCGAAAACCATACTCCACCAGCGTTGTCTTGCGCGAACGGTCGCCGTTGTACATGCCACCGAACTGGCCTATCAGCACGTGGCTTTCGTCCAGAAACATCAGCGCGTCCTTGGGCAGGTAATCGGTCAGGGTGGCCGGCGGCTCACCGGGAGCGGCGCCGCTGAGGTGGCGACTGTAGTTCTCGATGCCCTTGCAATGCCCCACTTCGCTCAGCATCTCCAGATCGAAGCGGGTGCGCTGCTCGATGCGCTGCGCCTCCACCAGCTTGCCCTGGCTGACAAATTCCTTGACCCGCTGGGACAGCTCCGCCTTGATGGTCTCCACCGCCGCCAGCACCTGCTCGCGCGGTGTCACGTAATGGCTGCTGGGGTACACGGTAAAGCGTGGAATCTTCTGCCGGATGCGCCCGGTCAGCGGATCAAACAGCTGCAGCGACTCGATCTCCTCGTCAAACAGCTCGATGCGAAGCGCCATCTCGCTGTGTTCGGCCGGAAAAACATCGATGGTGTCGCCACGAACCCGGAACTTGCCGCGCGAAAAGTCGATGTCGTTGCGCTGGTACTGCATACGCACCAGTTGGGCAATCAGGTCGCGCTGGCCCAGCTTGTCGCCGGCGCGCAAGGTCATCACCATCTTGTGATAGGCCTCGGGCTGGCCGATACCGTAAATGGCCGACACCGAGGCCACGATCACCACGTCGCGGCGCTCCAGCACGCTCTTGGTGCAGCTGAGTCGCATCTGCTCGATGTGCTCGTTGATGGCCGAATCCTTCTCGATGAACAGGTCGCGCTGCGGCACGTAGGCCTCGGGCTGGTAGTAGTCGTAGTAGCTGACGAAATACTCCACCGCGTTCTTCGGAAAGAACTCGCGGAACTCGCTGTAGAGCTGAGCCGCCAGCGTCTTGTTGGGCGCAAAAACAATGGCCGGGCGGCCCAGCCGGGCAATCACGTTGGCCATGGTGAAGGTCTTGCCGGAGCCGGTGACGCCCAGCAAGGTCTGAAACACCTCGCCATCGTTGACGCCCTCGACCAGCTTGTCGATCGCCTCGGGCTGATCGCCGGCCGGCGGGTAGGGCTGGTAGAGCTCGAATGGGGAATCGGGAAAATGGACAAAAATGCCGGTTCGGACCGGATCGGCCCGGTCAGAGTCTGCAACAGCAAGCGGAGTGGAAGTGGACATCGGAATTGACATTGAATAATCGGGCGAACCTTGCATCGTATCGGTTTCAATAGGCACTTGCGCCGCTGTCATGGCCGACACCCGGTTGGCCAGCAGGCTCACCCTGCTGGAAGGAGCAACACCGCCCAGGTTTCATGATCGGTGAAAACCTTCATAGTTTGACTGGGAACAAGGCCCCTGGTTCGGGATTGCCTAAAATCGGGACTGTCGTCGAACCCCTGCGCCGAACTCTTCCACAGAGGCGGCCCCTCTGATCTCAACCCTGAAGGAATCTGTTTCATGTCTCTCTTCTCCGCTGTCGAAATGGCCCCACGCGACCCGATTTTGGGTTTGAACGAGCAATTTGCCGCCGACACCAACCCGGCCAAAGTCAATCTGGGCGTCGGTGTCTATTACGACGACCTGGGCAAGCTGCCACTGCTCAAGTGCGTACAGGCGGCCGAGAAAGCCATGATGGAAGCCCCCAAGGCACGTGGCTACCTGCCGATCGATGGCATTGTGGCGTATGACAGCGCCGTCAAGGCGATGGTCTTCGGCGCCGACAGCGAAGCCGTCAAAACGGGCCGTGTCGCCACCATACAAGCGCTGGGCGGTACTGGCGGCCTCAAGGTCGGCGCCGATTTTATTAAGCATCTCAACCCGAACGCCAAGGTGCTGATCAGCGACCCGAGCTGGGAGAATCACCGCGCCCTGTTTACCAATGCCGGTTTCAAGGTCGAGTCCTACCGCTACTACGACGCGCAAACGCGCGGCCTCAACTTCGAGGGCATGCTGGCCGACCTGAATGCCGCCGCGCCCGGCACCGTCGTCGTGCTGCACGCCTGCTGCCACAACCCGACCGGTTACGACATCACGCCGGCGCAGTGGGACCAGGTGGTGGCTGTCGTCAAAGCCAAAAACCTTGTCGCTTTCCTCGACATGGCTTACCAGGGCTTTGCCATGGGCCTGACGGAGGACGGCGCTGCGGTGCAGAAGTTTGTCGCCGCCGGTTTGACCTTTTTTGTCTCCACCTCGTTCAGCAAGAGCTTCAGCCTGTACGGCGAGCGCGTCGGCGCCTTGAGCGTGCTGTGCGAGAACAAGGAAGAGGCGGGCCGCGTGCTGAGCCAGCTCAAGATCGTGATCCGCACCAACTACAGCAATCCGCCGACCCACGGCGGCGCCATCGTGGCAGCCGTGCTGAGCGATCCGCAGTTGCGCGCCTTGTGGGAGCAGGAACTGGGCGAAATGCGCACTCGCATCAAGGCGATGCGCCAGAAGCTGGTGGACGGCCTGAAGGCCGCCGGTGTCAAGCAGGACATGAGTTTCATCACGCGCCAGGTCGGCATGTTCAGCTACTCCGGCCTGAGCAAGGACCAGATGGTGCGCTTGCGCAACGAGTTTGGCGTCTACGGCACCGACACCGGCCGCATGTGCGTGGCGGCGCTGAACAGCAAGAACATAGCTCACGTGTGCGCGGCCATCGCCAAGGTGCTTTGACAAATTCGTCGCTTAAGTAGCCATCCGCACCAGCCCGCTCCGCGCCGGCAGCCATTGCAGATGCCGGCCGGGACTGACGGCTTCATTGCCGACGTTCTTCAGAACCGCTTCAATCGCACCATCCTGCAACGCTTGGGCGGTCTGAATGTGCCCGACGCCTGGCTGGTGGCGGGCTGTCTGTTCCAAACCGTCTGGAACCTGCAATCGGGCCAAGCCGCCGAAGCGGGCATCCGGGACTACGATATTTTTTACTTTGACGGCAGCGATTTGTCTGCCGCCGCGGAAGAGCGCGTGAACCAGCGCGCTGCCCTGCTCTTCGCCGATCTTGGCGTCCCTCTGGAAATCAAAAACCAGGCCCGTGTGCACACCTGGTACCAGGACTATTTCGGCCGGCCTTACACGGCGCTTGGGAGTTCCTGCGAGGGCATAGACCGATTTCTGGTTGCCTGCACCAGCGTCGGCATACGCGCCAGGAGCGATCCGGCCGGCGACGGGTTCGAGGTCTACGCGCCGCAGGGGCTGGCCGACCTGTACCATGGCGTCCTGAGCCCGAACCCGACGCTGGACCACGGCGCCCTGTTCGAGTCCAAATGCCGGGACTACCAGGCACGCTGGCCCTGGCTGACAATTAAGAACTTGTCCGTAAATAACTGGGGGTCGCGCAAATAGATTTTCGGGATGGGATGCGAGGCGCAAAATCCAAGCCAAGGCTGGTTGCCTTGGCTGATTTTGTAACGAAGCAGACCGCCCGAAAATCCCATTGCCCGAAGGGTTGGGTCGAAATCGGGCGATTTGCCCACCAAATTCCTTGCATGGTCAGGCAGCCCATGCGGCGAAATGTTGGCGGACAACTCATCCCGATTGCGTCCCAACGCGGCCCCCAGTTATTTACGGACAAGTTCTAAGCCTGATACAAGGGAGTAGCCGATGCGACGATGGAATGGCTGGGGCGATGACGCCACCACCCTGAGTCTGAACCAGGACGCGCTGGCCATGCTGGCGGCGCGTCTGGGGCCAGGACGGCCGGGGCTTGACGCCACGCGTGACGAGATCGTGGCACGCATTCCGGCGTCGCGCCTGCCGCCCCACGCACTGATCCAGACCGACCCCTCGACGCGCTTTGCCATGGCCCTGGGCGAGAGTTTTGGCGACTGGATTCGCAAGCGCTTTGGCGCCCTGCCCCCGGTCCCCGACGGCGTCGCCTTTGTCGAGTCTTCCGAGCAAGTACGCGAATTGCTGGACCTGGCCCAGACGCACAACTGGATCGTGATTCCCTTTGCCGGCGGCACCAGCGTGGCCGGGCATCTGGATTGTCCGATCAGCCGGCGTCCCATCCTGTCCATCAACCTGAGCCGCATGAACCGCTTGCTGCACCTGGACAAAAGCAGCCAGTTGGCGACCTTTGGCGCCGGCACGGCGGGGCCGCTGCTGGAAGCGCAGTTACGTGCCCAGGGCTACACGCTGGGGCACTTTCCGCAGTCGTTTGAATACTCCACGGTCGGCGGCTGGGTGGTGACGCGCTCCAGTGGTCAGCAGTCGCTGCGCTATGGCCGCATTGAGCAGTTGTTTGCCGGCGGCCGGCTGGAGACGCCGGTCGGAACCCTCACTATTCCAACGCTACCCGCGGCCAGCGCCGGGCCGGATTTGCGCGAACTGGTGTTGGGCTCGGAGGGCCGCTTTGGCGTTCTGACCGAGGCCACACTGCGGGTCTCGCCGTTGCCGGAGCATGAGAGTTTTCACGCCCTGTTCTTCCCTCATTGGGACGCGGCCGAAGCGGCCGTGCGCGAACTGGTGCAGCGCAAACTGCTGTTGAGCATGCTGCGCCTGTCCAATGGCATAGAGACCGAAACCAACCTGACGCTGGCCGGCCACGCGCGCTTGATTAGTTGGTTACAACGCTACTTGAGCTGGCGCGGCTGCGGCGAGGGCAAATGCATGCTGATGCTGGGCGTCACAGCCGACCAACGCACTGCTCGCCAAACCTTGCGCGAGGCGCGCCGCCTGCTGGCACGCCACGGCGGCGTTTATATCGGGCCTGCCATGGGCAGCAAATGGGCCGCCAACCGCTTCAAAGGCCCTTACCTGCGCAACACGCTGTGGGAGCAGGGCTATAGCGCCGACACCATCGAAACAGCGGTGGACTGGCCACAGGTGAAGAAGCTGATGCTGGCGATGGAGCAGACCGCGCGCGATGTGTTTGCACAGTACGGCGAGCCGGTGCACGCCTTCACGCACCTGTCCCATGTCTACCCCCAGGGCAGCAGCATTTATTCGCAGTTTGTCTGGGCCACCGCGGCCGGGGGTTTTGCACCCAACCTGGAGCGCTGGCAGCGCCTGAAGGCCGCGGTGGCAGCCACCATTGCAGCGCATGGCGGCACGGTGAGCCACCAGCACGGCGTCGGGCGCGACCACGCAACCCATCTGAAAGATGAAAAAGGGCCGCTGGGCATGGCCACGTTGGCCGAGTTGTGCCGCCACTTCGACCCACAAAAAATCATGAACCCCGGCAAGCTGCTGCAAGACGGTGGACCGTGGGCCAGCTAGACCCCGCCACCAATCGCGCCCGGACGCTGGCGCAGCTTGAGGCCCGGAGCTGGGATCTGGTGGTGATTGGCGGCGGCATCAGCGGCGCCGGGGTAGCACAGCAAGCGGCACGCCAGGGCTGGACCGTGCTGTTGATCGAGCAGCGCGATTTTGCCTGGGGCACTTCCAGCCGCTCTTCCAAGCTGGTGCATGGCGGCCTGCGCTACCTGAAGGAAGGCGATATCAAAACCACCTGGCACTCGGTACGCGAGCGAGAGCGTTTGCTGCGCGAGGCGCCGGAGTTGATAGCGCCGCAGAGTTTCCTGTTTGCCAATTGCGTGGGCCGCAAACCGGGCCGCTGGCTGTTTCAACTCGGATTGATGATTTACGACCTGATGGCCCATCAACGCAGCCAGCGCTGGGCCGACCTCGCCACGACCCGGACACTGGTGCCGGGCCTGGCGCCGCCCGGCCTGCGTGGTGCCCTGCTGTTCCAGGACGCCAAGACCGACGACGCGCGGCTGGTCTGGCGCGTGCTGTCGGAAGCACAGCGCGACGGTGCCAGGGTTTTGAATTACCTGGCGGCACTTGAGCTGCAGCTGGACGCCGGCCGTGTCTCAGGCCTTAGCGTGCAGGATGTGGCAAGCGGTCAGCACTACCGCTTGCGCGCCAAGGCCGTGGTCAACGCCAGCGGCGCCTGGGCCGACCGGCTACGCGGCGCCGTCGGCGGCAAACCGATGCTGCGTCCGCTGCGCGGCAGCCACCTGGTGGTACCGTTCTGGCGCTTGCCGGTGGCGCAAGCGGTCAGCCTGATGCATCCGCGCGATGGCCGTCCGGTGTTCCTCTACCACTGGGAAGGCGCCACGCTGATAGGCACCACCGATCTGGATCACCAGCAAGACCTGGACCTAGAAGCCAGCATCACCCCAGCGGAAGTGGCTTACCTGCTGGAAGCGGTGAACGACCAGTTTCCCGCAGTTGCGCTCAAGGCGTCCGACATCAGCGCCTGCTATGCCGGTGTGCGGCCGGTGGTGGACGACGGCTCCGGCTCAGCTTCCAAGGCTGCGCGTGACCATGTGGTGCTGGACGAATCGGGCCTGGTCACGCTGACCGGCGGCAAACTCACCACCTTTCGCTTGATGGCGCAAGACGCGCTGGCGCTGGCAGCAGCGCATGTCGGCAAGCCGTTTGTACGCGACGACGGCGCCATCTTCACCCCGGTGGGCGAGCTCAACCCACGCTGGAGCCCGGCTGTGCGGCAGCGGCTGGCAGCACGCTATGGTTATCGGGCTGGCGAGCTTTGTGCCGACGCGACGGACGCTCAGCTCCAAACCATCCCCGGCACCGATACCTTGTGGCTGGAACTGGCGCTGGCGGCACGCCACGAGGCTGTGCTGCATCTGGACGATTTATTGCTGCGCCGCACCCGGCTGGGTATTTTGCTGCCGCGTGGTGGCCTCGACCACCTGGCGCGCATACGCAGCGATTGCGAGCCGTACCTGAACTGGGACGCAGCCCAGTGGGAAGCGGAGGTCCAGCGCTACCGCGCGCTGATTGCGGCACACTACAGCCTGCCCATTCCAAGCCCGGAGACCTCACCGCAATGAGCAAAACCTACCTGCTGGCCATAGACAACGGTACCCAGAGCGTGCGCGCGCTACTCTTCGATCTGGACGGCAATCTGGTCGACAAGGCGCAGGTGGCGATTGACAGCTACCAGTCGCCCGAGCCGGGCTGGATGGAGAACGACCCCGAAGCCTTCTGGCAAACCCTGTGCCAGGCTTGTCAACTGCTGTGGGCCAAAACGGCGGTGCCCAGGAGCGCCATTGCCGGCATGGTCATTACCACGCAGCGCGGTACCACCATCGCGCTGGACCGGCAGGGGCGACCCTTGCGACCGGCCATGATCTGGCTGGACCAGCGTCGCGCCGACAAAATTCCGAAACTCGCCTGGTGGTGGGACGCTGCTTTTCGCGCCATCGGCATGCGCCAGACCGTGCGCTTTTTTCAGCACGAAGCCGAGGCCAACTGGATCGCCCAGCACCAGCCGGAACTGTGGGCCAGAACCGACAAATTCCTGCTGCTCTCGGGCTACCTGAACTACCGCTTTACCGGCCGTTTTGTCGATTCGGTAGCCTCCCAGGTCGGCTATCTCCCCTTCGATTACAAAAAGGGCTGCTGGGCCGCCAGGCACGACTGGAAGTGGCAGGCCTTGCCGATCACCGCCGCCATGCTGCCCGAGCTGGTACCGGCCGGCACCCTGATCGGCCAGGTCAGCGCCCAGGCCGCCGCGGACAGCGGTATTCCGCAAGGGCTGCCAGTGATTGCGGGCGCCGCCGACAAGGCCTGCGAAGTAATTGGCGCCGGTTGCCTGACGCCCGACATCGCCTGCCTGTCCTATGGCACGGCCGCCACCATCAACACCACCACGCCACGCTACCTGGAAGCGACACCTTTCATTCCGCCTTATCAGGCCGCTGTGCCGGGCCACTACAACAGCGAGATCCAGATCACACGAGGTTTCTGGATGGTGAGCTGGTTCAAGGAACAATTTGGCTTGCACGAGCAGCAGACTGCTGTGCAACGCGGCGTCACACCGGAGAGCTTGTTTGATGCCCTGGTCAACAGCGTGCCGCCGGGCGCGCAAGGCTTGCTGCTGCAACCGTTCTGGAATCCCGGCATCAAGGTACCGGGCCCCGAGGCCAAGGGTGCCGTGATCGGCTTTGGCGACGTACACACCCGTGCCCACCTGTACCGCGCCATTCTGGAAGGCCTGGCCTACGCTTTGCGCGAGGGCAAGGAACGAATCGAAAAACGGGGCGGTCAGCGCATCACGCGGGTGCGTGTTTCAGGCGGCGGCTCGCAAAGCGATGCCGCCATGCAGATCACGGCCAACGTTTTCAACCTGCCCTGCGAGCGACCCCATTTGTACGAGACCAGCGGCCTGGGCGCCGCCGTTCTGGCCGCCGTCGCGCTGAAGTTGCAGCCCGACTTTGCCACTGCTGTTGCGCAGATGACGCGCATCGGCCGGGTCTTTGTGCCCGAGCCGGAACACGCCCATACCTACGAGCAACTCTACCGCCGCGTTTACTGCCGCATGTACCAGCGGCTGCAACCCTTGTACCGGGATATTCAGGAGATTACGGGGTATCCGAAAAAAGGTTGAGGACAGCGACCAACGTGCGTGCGCGGACAGAGTCCAGCCGCTGCCGGGCTCAACGTTCAAGATTGATGCGGACTGTTCGCTATGATGCCTACACATCCATCAGGAGACTTCAAATGATTCGATTCACCCTGACTTTGGTCGGCCTGTTGGTGTTTGCGGCGGGCAACGCGCTGGCTTGGAGCAATCACACCTATGCCGCCTACCGCGCGTTCGAGAAAATGCCCGAGGTGGCCAATGCGGCCCCAGTGCCGGTGGAACCTCTGGAAGCTTTTTTGAAGGCGCAGGAGAATTCCATCGAAGCCCTGCTGGCGATTCAGGAAACCTGGGCCAAGAGCAATCTGGAAGTCTACCCGCCGCGTCCCGCCAAACTGGCCTTCACGGCCAATCCGGGGCAAACCGATGAAGCCAGGCGGCTGGCATTTTTGATGGCGCTGCGGGTGGCACCCAACAGCAAGTTCGCCCTCTACATCCAGCCCGATCCCTGGGGCGCCGCGCCGGACCGGGCCAAACTGCTGGCACACTCTGCCGTCGACACACTGCCCGAGCAAGCCAATTCAAGCTACCGCTTTGTCGCCCTGAAGGCCGGCGACAGCGTGCCGCCGCTGGCGGTGCTGGCTTCGGCGACGGATGAGCCGGACTACGGTCTGGACATCAACCTGTGGTCGGACAGCCCTTCGGAGTGGGGCAAGATCTACGGCTTCGAGGCGCTGCCGTTTGGCAACCCGGCGCTCTACTTCTCGACCCAGGCCCCTTTTCACATGGGCTTCTACCACGAAGACCGCATCATTTACCTGGCAGCACCGTTCGTCAAAAAAACTTTTCCTCTGCTGCGCATACACCAGTACAGCAGCCTGGCTGCGCTGGCCTTCCGCACCGGCCATGCCTATTGGGGCTGGCGCTTTACCGGCCTGGCACTGCACTACGTTGAGGACTTGACGCAGCCCTACCACGCCAGCCTGTCGCCGGGCAACGCATCGCTCAAGCTGATCGGCATCAACCTGCTGGCCATGGCCGGCTTCCCCAAAATGAAAGACGAGATGATTGTGTTGCTCTCGAACCGCCATCTGGCACTTGAAAGGTACGAGAATCAAATGCTCTACAACGCGTCGCAGGCCAAAGCCGAGACCGGCATCGAGAAGGCGCTGCGCAACAACGACAAAGACAACCGCTACCCGGCCTGGTCCGATTTGTATGCGCGCGACGTGGTGAGCCGCCAGTCGCATGACCTTGGAGCCCGGCTGACGGAGATACTGGTGGACACGTTGCCGCCGGGCTATGTGTCGGACCCGGCCTTCGATTTTGGCGTGAAAGAGTCAGGCATCAATCTGGTGGCCGAACTCGGCAAGCAGGACGCTGCCAAGCGGGCTAGGCTGGACGGCATCACGGCCGAATTGATGGGTAATTTTGGTGCCCACAGCCGCAACCTGGTGCGGGGCGTTCTGAAGGCCGGCAGCGCAAAGTAATCAGGGCCAGAGCACCGAGCGCATCGAGATCGATGCGGCCTGAAAACTGGTGTTGAAAAACTGCGGCGCCTCATCGGCAGCTACGGCTCCGGCGCAGTACAGCAGGGGCAAGAAATGCTCGTGGCTGGGATGCGCCTGCTGAGCCACAGCCCCGAGTCTTTGAAAATCCTGCAACGCGGCAAAGTCGGCCTGCTGCAAATAGCGGGCAATGGTCTGGTCAAATTCAAGCGCCCAGTCATAGGCCTGCGACAGCGCGCCCATTTGCAGGGTGCGCAGGTTGTGCACGATATTGCCACTGCCCACGATCAGCACACCCAGTTCGCGCAAGGCCTTGAGCTGCTGGCCCAGCGCGTAGTGCTCGGCTGGCGGACGGCTGTAGTCCATGCTGAGTTGCAGCACTGGAATATTCGCTTGCGGAAACATCGGCTTCAAGACCGCCCAGGCGCCGTGGTCAAGACCCCAGTGCTGCAAGTCCAGTGACAAGGGCTGGGCGTTGCCGGGTTGCCGCACAAGTTCACTTATTTCCTGTGCCGCCTGGGGAAATCCGGGCGCCGGATATTGCTGATCAAACAGCGCTTTCGGGAAGCCGCCAAAATCATGAATCGTTTTCGGTTGGGCCATGCCGGTCAGCCACCAGCCCTGGGTCAGCCAGTGAGCGGAAACGCACAGGATCAGTTGCGGTGTCGGCCACTTGACACCAAACTCGCCGCCCAGCGACTGCCAGCTGCGGCGGTAGGCGTTGTCTTCGATCGCGTTCATGGGGCTGCCGTGCCCCAGAAAGACCACCGGCATGCGGCGGCTCTTGCGCAAGGCACCAGCTTCGTGCGCAGCAACAACGGTAGTTTCGTCAGTCATGATCATCCTCAGGTTTGCGGTGCTGCTCACGCCAACGAGCCAGCACCGGGTTAACGCTATTGCTTCACTGTTCCCCGTTTGATATGGATCAAAACATATTTTGCCTATAGCGAAGATACTGGCTCCGTCCTGTCGGTGGCACTAAAGACGGTCACGGCGAGTGCAAGCAGATACCAGAATACCCCAATAGCTAAGCCGGCGCATGCTGGCTCGATATGAAGGCAAGTGCAATGTCCAATTTTGAGATCGTGACACGCGAGGATTTCTCTGACGTCACCTACCTGCTTGAGGTGCGTCATCCGATGATGGCCAAAGCCGCCAAGCCCGGGCAGTTTGTAATCGTCATGCTCAATGAGACCGGCGAGCGCATCCCCCTCACCATCGCCGACTTCGACGTCAAAAAGGGCACCATTACCCTGGTGATCCAGGCGGTCGGCAAAACCACCAAACAAATGCAGCAGGAGTGCCGCGTTGGCACCTCGCTCTACGGCATGGTGGGTCCAATGGGCATACCGAGCCCGATCAGCCACGCCAAGAAGGTGGTGTGCGTGGGCGGCGGCCTGGGCGTGGCGCCGATCTTTCCGCAGGCGCGCGGCTTCAAGGAAAGCGGCGCCTATGTGATTGGCGTGCTCGGTTTTCGGAACAAGGATCTGGTGTTCTGGGAAGACAAGTTCCGGGCCTGCTGCGATGAACTTATCTTGTGCACCAACGACGGCTCAGCCGGCATGAAAGGCATGATCACCGACGGCATCAAGGTCGCCATGGACAAACACGCCGATATCGAAGAGGTCGTTGCCATCGGTCCACCGGTGATGATGAAAGCCTGTGCCGATGCCACGCGTGCCGCCAAAATCAAGACCATGGTCAGCGTCAACCCGATCATGGTCGATGGCACAGGGATGTGCGGGGGTTGCCGCGTCAAGGTCGGCGACCAGGTCAAGTTCGCCTGTGTCGACGGACCCGACTTCGATGGCCATCTGGTCGATTTTGACGACCTGATGCTGCGCTTGCAGCGTTACACCAAGGTCGAAAAAGAGGCTCACGAACGCTGGTCGGAAAGCTGTCGCATGACCAAGCCGGTCATGGACACGCCTCAAAGTTAAATTGGTTTGTTGCTTCATGGTGCGGGTTTTCTCAGCGCCGCTCGGGTAACTCGCGCATGTTTGAATAGTCGCTAGAGGATAAACAGATGGCAAAGAAAAAGACAATACGAACGATTCCGCAGGAACGCACGCCCATGCGCGAGCAGGACGCGAAGATTCGGGCCAAGAATTTTGAGGAGGTGGCCTGCGGCTACAGCCTGGAAGACGCGTTGCGCGAGTCTGATCGTTGCCTGATGTGCCCGGATGAGCCCTGCATCTCTGGCTGCCCGGTGGGCATCAATATCCCCGGCTTCATCCAGAAAATAGGCGAAAAAAATCTTCGCGGCGCCTACGACATCCTGACCGACACCAATCTGTTGCCATCGATCTGCGGCCGGGTCTGCCCCCAGGAGAACCAATGCGAAGGCAAGTGCACGGTCGGCGAGTCGCTCGAAGCGGTGGCCATCGGGCGCCTGGAGCGCTTTGTCGGCGACACCGCCATCAAGGAGGGCTGGGTCAACATTCCGTACATCGAACCGAATCGCTTCCGCGTCGGCATCGTCGGTTCGGGACCGGCCGGCATGGCCTGCGCGGCGGACATGGCCAAAGCGGGTTGCGACGTCACCGTCTACGAAGCCTTTCATCAGCCAGGCGGTGTCCTGAAATACGGCATCCCCGATTTCCGCCTGCCCAATGCGGTGATCGACGCCGAGATCAACAATCTGAAGAAATTTGGCGTCAAGTTCGAATGCAACACCCTGGTCGGGCGCTTGTTCACGATCGAACAGATGATTGACGAGATGGGCTTTAACGCGGTCTTTGTCGGTGTCGGTGCCGGCTACCCGACGATGCTCAACATCCCCGGAGATTCTCTCAATGGCGTGCTCTCGGCCAACGAGTTGCTGACGCGCTGCAACCTGATGCGGGCCAGGGATTTCCCGAACTTCGATACGCCGCTGCCGATCGGCAAGCGGGTCGCCGTGGTCGGCGCCGGCAACACGGCGATGGACGCGGTGCGGGTGTCCATCCGGCTCGGTGCCGAGAAGGTGTATTGCATTTACCGCCGCTCGCGCACCGAGGCGCCGGCGCGGGCCGAGGAAGTCCATCATGCCGAGCAGGAAGGGGTGGAGTACCACTGGCTGACCAATCCGGTGGCGGTGCTGGACGACGGCAAAGGCAGTGTCCGCGGCATGCGTTGCATACGCATGGAACTGGGCGAGCCGGATGACTCGGGCCGGCGCCGGCCGGTTCCGGTGGCTGGCAGCGAGTTCGATTTCGAGGCCGACCTGATCGTCTATGCCATCGGCACCAATGCCAATCCGATCATGGGCCAGACCTCCAAGCTGAAACTGAACAAATGGGGTTATATCGGTGCCGACGAGAACCTCGCAACTTCTGTGGCCGGCGTCTTTGCCGGCGGCGATATCGTCACCGGCGCGGCCACCGTGATCGAAGCCATGGGCGCCGGTCGCAAGGCCGCGCGCAGCATGAAGGCCTACCTCGGAATCAGGGACTCGGCGCTGACTTACAGCGGCGCGGACGGGAGCGGCTCCAACACCTTGTTCGGGATTGACACCAGGGAGCGCAATTTCGCGCGTGTGCGGGTTGCCTAAGAATCGCTCAACAGCGTCTACGGAAAATAGCATGAACCAAATGACCAAGCAGAAACCGATCAAAAAGGCCGGTGGCAAAACCCCCTCGACCAGCAGCGCAAAAACGCCGATCCGGTTGAAGGAGCACATCGTTGAGATCATCAGCGATTCGGGCGAAGGTGCGCAGAAATGCGGGCAGTCCCTGGGCGCCATCGCGGCGCAGATGGGCAACGGCATCTGGACCACGGAAATCATTCCGGCCGAAATCCGGCCACCGGCGCGCAGCGTCGCCGGCGCCAGCGGCAACCGCATCCGCATCGGATCGGGCTATATCACCAACGGCGGCGATGAGACCGATCTGGTGGTGGCGTTCAATGAACAGGTGCTGCTGGGACGCGTGCGGGCCAAGGAACTCAAGCCCGGCTGCATCATCCTGATGGAGAACATGTGGCGCAGCCACAAGGACCCCAAGATTGTGGCCTCCTACATCGAGACCCATGACCGGGTGGTGGCGGCCGGCTACAAGGTGTACGAAATTCCGATGGAACAGGAGTGTCGCACCATGGTCGCGGATGCCAAGCGCGGCAAGAACATGTACGTGCTGGGCATGCTGTGCTACATCTACAGCCTGGACCTGAAGCTCGCGGTCGATCAAATCGTGCTCGCTTTCGGCAAGAAAGATAAAAGCGTGGTCGATGCGAACATCATGCTGCTGGAAGCCGGAAAAAAGTGGGCCGAGGCCAATCTCGATTTTTGCTACAGCATTCCGGCAACGCGCTCGACCGAACCCCAGGTGGTGGTCAACGGCAACACGGCCATGGCGTTGGGCGTACTGGCGTCCGGCATGGAGATCTGCGCCATGTACCCGATCACGCCGGCCACCTCGACCTCGCACTATCTGTCTGAAGTATTCGAGAATGTCGGCGGCATGGTGCACCAGGCCGAGGACGAGATCGCGGCCTGCGCTTTCGCCATCGGTGCCTCCTACGCCAGCAAATGCACCGTCACCGTCACTTCCGGCCCCGGCTATTCGCTCAAGCAGGAGGCGATCGGCCTGGCCGTCATGGGCGAGATTCCGCTGGTGGTGGTGAACGTTCAGCGCGGCGGTCCCAGCACCGGCCAGCCGACCAAGATGGAACAGGGCGATCTGATGACGGCCATTTTCGGCAGCCACGGCGACGCACCCAAGGTGGTGATGGCGCCCGGCACCATCGAAGAGTGTTTTTACTCCATCATCACGGCGCGCAAGATCGCCGAAACCTTCAACATGGTGGTGGTGGTCCTCTCGGACGCCGCGTTGGCGACCTCGCAGCAGCCCTTCAAGCGCCCCGAGTTCAGCGAGACCTGGATGGCGCCACCGGTTGACCAAAGCCCGATTCCCAAGGGCGCCAGACCCTACGACTGGGACGACACCACCGGTCTGGCGCGCCGCTTCATTCCGGGACAACCCGGCGGCATGCACACCTTGACCGGGCTGGCTCACGATAGAGACAGCCATGTGGCCTATGACCCGGGCACCAACGAGGAAAGCTTGCGCGCCCGCAGCCTGAAGCTGGCGGCATTGCAAAAGACGCTGAACGCGCCCACGGTATTCGGTGACCGCAAGGGCGATCTGCTGGTGATCGGCTGGGGCAGCACCAAGGGCGCGATGGAGGAAGCGGTGGATACGTTGCGCGCCGAAGGGAAGAAAGTGTCTTCCATGCACCTACAGTTCCTACAGCCGCTGCCCCCGGGGATCAAGGAAATCATGCAGGGTTTCAAGAAAGTCATGACCATAGAGAGCAATTGGAGCGACCGACCGGAGGACGAGATCATCGACGAAACCAATCGTCGTTATTCCTCGGTGGCGATCCTGTTGCGCTCGCGCTACCTGGTCGACATCGACTGCTGGAGCGATTGCAAGGGCCAGCCGATCAAACCCGGTGCGATCCGCCGCGTGTTGCTGAAACAACTGCAAAAGTAAAAATACAGAAAGGTGAAAACACCATGAACATGATGTCCGCCACGGAATGCCTGTTGGAGATGTGCGACGAGCACTTCGAGCTTGAGGACTATCAGAGCGGGGTGCCGCGCTGGTGCACCGGCTGTGGCGATAACGCCATTCTTGCGGCGGTCCAGCGGCTGTGCCGGGACGAGGCCTTGTTGCCGGAGAAAACGGTATTCGTATCGGGCATCGGCTGCTCCAGTCGCTTTCCCCATTACATGAAGACCTATGGTTTCCACGGTATCCATGGCCGCGCACTGCCGGTAGCTGAGGGTGTGAAGATGGCACGGCCTGACCTGACCGTGTTCGTCAATACCGGCGACGGCGACTGCACCAGCATAGGCGCCGCGCACTGGATCCACGCCATCCGCTACAACATGAACATCACGGTGTTCCTGCACGACAACCAGATTTATGGTTTGACCAAGAAGCAGGCGTCGCCAACCTCGCCGATCGGAACCAAAAGCAATACCACGCCGCGCGGCAGTTACCTCGAAGCCTTGAACCCGCTGACGGTAACCTTGGGCGTGCAGAACGTCTCCTTCGTGGCACAGGCGGCCGACTGGATTCCGGAGGTCCTGTTCGATATTGTCAAGGCCGCCTACCACCACAAGGGCTTGTCCTTCGTTCGCATCATTCAGCGCTGCCCGGAGTGGTTGCCAACCGCTCTCGACCCCTGGATGCATGATCCGAACCGGGTCCAATTGCTCAGTCACGAGAACGGTCTACAGATCAGCGACGGCATGTCCAGGATCTACAAGAACCAGTTGCAACACGACCCGTCGAACATTGACAGGGCACGTGAAATCGCCTCTGGCCACGACGCCATTCCGGTTGGAATTCTGTACCGCAACGCTAGCGTTCCGTGCTACGAGGACCTGCGGCTCTCGAACAAACTGCGTACGCCCGAACTGACACGCACCGGACTTAACGCCGAGCTGGACAAATACACGGTATGGCCGCAGCAAGCAGAACAGAAGGCAGGTAAGTAAAACCATGGAAGCAGACACTCAAGCACAGGTTGCTTTTTTCTTGACCGGCAGGCGTCCCAGTGAGCACCTGGACGCAGTCGATGGCCTTGGCCTGCGGCCGGCTCTTTTTGCCGGCTATCGGGAACTGACCCAGCTTCGCTATGATTTTCCGTTGCTGCTGGTCGATGGTCGTACCGACAATTTGTTCGCGCAATCGTTGTCGGGTGTCGTCGACGCCGCCTTGACCAGTGTCGCGCGCGGCCAGGACGGCGAGCGCATCCGAAAGCATGTGCTGCGACTGGAGCAGGAGATGCGCACACTTGCCAGCGGCAGCGCCGTCAGCACGTTTTCGACGCTGTGGGACAAAGCCGCCGGCCAGCTCGCAAAGATAGGCGATAAATCGTTCGAAGACAGCTTGCGCCGCACCCGCGCCGCGATCAAGGTCAACGGCGCGGTGGTCGACTGCGATGCGGCACTGCCCGCGCGCCTGCTGCAACATGCCTGGGCAGCAGGGCAAAGACAAAAGGCCGAGGTCTTCCGCAAGGAACTTGACCGGCTGGTACTGAAACTCTCCGACATCCTGAAAGCCGACTACCAACGCTCCGACGCCGGGCGTAGCGCGAAACACCTGCAAGCTGCGGTGGGAACCGGCTTTGGCAACGCTTTCGACTTCGACGCGATGTCGCGCATGCTCTCCAAGGCGCTGCCAAAAAGTGCTTTTCCCGAGAGCCGTCGCAAGCGCATACGGGCGTTGATCGAGACCTTGAGCACCCAGCAATTCATTCCCTCGAGCGCCGGCGCCGCCAAACCCTACTCTTTCCTGTTCGACAGTTGCGCTGGCGCGCTGACCGCGTTTCGCGAGCGCATGCCCAAATTGATCGCGCTGGCCAAGGCAATTACCATCGCCGGGCTCGAGATCGACGGCCAGTACAGCGAAGCAAGGCACGACGCCTTGTTCGAACAGTTCGGTGCCAACGGGCTTGATCCGCTGGATCTGGCCCAGTTTCCCGACTATCTGGTGTGCCTTAACGCTGAAAAAATGCAGGCCGCGGAGCACGCCCATCTGATGGAGATTCTTTCTTCAGGTTTGCCGATCAAGGTGTTGCTGCAAATCGACGACATCCTGGAAGAGTCACCCGAAGGCGAAGGCAAGCTGAGCGCCGGCATGCGCAGCCGGCAGATCGCCAACATGGCGATCGGGCTCAACGAAGTTTACGTATTGCAGTCCAGTAGTTCCAACCTGTTCAGGTTCCGCGAACGCCTGCTGCGTGGCTTGGCTTACCGCGGTCCGGCCCTGTTCAGCGTGTTTTCCGGCGCCATTGCCCAGGCCTCCGGTTTGCCGCCCTATTTGATGGCGGCGGCGGCGATGGAGTCGCGTGCCTTCCCGGCCTTCAGCTACGACCCTTCGGCCGGCCCCAACTGGGCTTCGCGCTTTTACCTCGAAGCCAATGCCCAGCTTGACCTCGACTGGCCGGTACAGGTATTTACCTACGAGGACGAGCAGCACCAGCGAGTCTCGCAGGATCTGGCCTTCACACTGGTCGATTTTGTCGCTGGCGACCACCGTTACGCCAAACACCTGGCGCGCGTTCCCCGCGGCAAGTGGAACGGCAGCATGATTGCCGTCGACGAATCGCTGACACGCGAGCGCAAAGGCCTGCCCGACAAGGTACCCAGCCTGCTGATGGTCGACGCCGACAACGTGCTACAGAAAGTGATTGTCGACGCGCGCCTGATCCGGGAAGCACGCCGTTGCCGTGAAATGTGGCACAGCTTGCAGGAGCTTGGCGGCGTTCACAATTCCCACGCGGAAATACTGCTGGCACGGGAAAAGAAGGCTTGGGAAGAGCGCATGCAACAAGCCGCTGAAGCGCAAGCGGCCACTGCACCAACCCCCGCTACCGTGACGGCAGCGCCGCTGGCGGCCGCCATGCCCGCCGCGGCCAGCGCGCCGGTGGAACAGGAACCGGAAAGATCGCCCGACGAAGCCTACATCGAGACCGCGCGCTGCTCGACTTGCAACGAGTGCACCACGCTCAACAACAAGATGTTCGCCTACGATGGGAACCAGCAGGCCTACATCGCCGACATCAACGCCGGCAGCTACGCCCAATTGGTGGAGGCGGCGGAGAACTGCCAAGTGTCCATCATCCACCCCGGCAAACCGCGTAATCCGAAGGAACCGGGCCTGGAAGAACTGCTCAAACGCGCCGAACCGTTCCTGCTGTAGACCTCGGTTGCCAAGCAGCAAGCGCTGCCGGCCAGTTCCAGACGCCTTGTTTTCAACGGCGGTGCCGGTGGCCGTGACCGGGAAAGAAGGTCCTCCTGCGACCTCTTTTTGATTATTTTGAGTGCTGGGAAGCCGCGCAGACCCTCCGTTTCTCCCAGAAGCTGGTCTTGGCCCACTGCGAATGGCGGCATTCCGACTTGAAGTCTGCAAAAATATGCTGTTTTGACGGCTTTTGGTACTTGCTCCCCAACCAAAGTCTGATCGGAACTGTTATATTGCACTGCAACATTTCTTCAAGGCAAACTCACTGTGCTTTACCAACTCTACGAAACCCAACGGTCCTTGATGGAACCATTTAGCGACTTGGCCCAGTTCGCGGCCAAGGCTTATGGCAACCCCCTGTCCCTGTTTGGACAAAGCCCTTTTGCGCAACGCATTTCGGCCGGCTACGATTTGATGCATCGTCTGGGCAAAGACTATGAAAAGCCGGAATTCGGCCTGCGCACGGTGGATGTAGACGGCATCGGGATTGCGATCCATGAGCGCATCGAAATTGACAAGTCATTTTGTCAATTGCGTCGTTTCAAACGCTTCAGCGATGATCCGGCGACGCTAGAAAAACTCAAGGGACAACCAGCGGTTTTGATCGTGGCGCCCCTGTCCGGCCACTACGCGACGCTGCTGCGCGATACCGTCAAGACCATGCTGAAAGACCACAAGGTCTACATCACGGACTGGAAGAACGCACGTTTGATACCGCTGTCCGAGGGGACGTTTTCCCTTGATGACTACGTCAACTACGTGCAGGAGTTCATTCGTCATCTGCAAGGCATTTATGGCAATTGCCATGTGGTCAGCGTCTGCCAGCCCACCGTGCCGGTGTTGGCCGCCGTTTCACTGATGGCCAGCCGGGGTGAAGTGACACCGTTCACCATGACCATGATGGGCGGTCCGATCGACGCCCGTAAGTCCCCCACGGCGGTCAACAACCTGGCCATGAACAAGAGTCACGACTGGTTCGAGAACAACGTGATTTACCGCGTCCCCAGCAACTTCTCCGGCGCCGGGCGGCGCGTCTACCCAGGTTTTCTACAGCACTCCGGCTTTGTCGCCATGAATCCCAGCAACCATGCCAAGAGTCATTACGACTACTTCACGGACCTGATCAAGGGTGACGGCGCCAGCACCGAGGCCCACCGCAAGTTCTACGACGAGTACAACGCGGTGCTGGACATGGACGCCGACTATTACCTGGACACCATCAAAGTCGTGTTCCAGGAATTCAGTCTGGTCAACGGCACCTGGGACGTAAAAGGCGTTGATGGCAAGATTGAGCGCGTTCGACCGCAGGACATCACCAGCACCGCGCTGTTCTCGGTCGAAGGCGAGCTTGACGACATTTCCGGCTCGGGCCAGACCGAGGCCGTTCACGGCATCTGCAGCGGGGTGCTTGCATCCGAGCAAAAACATCTGGAGGTACAAGGTGCCGGGCACTATGGCATCTTCAGCGGTCGCCGCTGGCGTGAAGTGGTGTACCCACAAGTCAAATCGTTCATCCTCAGTCACCAACCGGCAACCGTACTTCCCCAGGCGCCTGGGGTCCCTTCGAAACCAGTTGCCGCGCCGATCAAACAGGCGTCCAGCAGCGCAAAAACCGCGACCGGGAAGACGGTTCGCAAAAAATAATGTCTTCGCTGGCCGACCAGCTGCTGGCACTGCTGCCGCAAACCCAGTGCACGCGCTGCGGCTACCCGGACTGTGCGGCTTACGCGCTGGCCGTGGCCCAGGGCGTGGCCGGCATCAACCAGTGTCCACCGGGGGGCGCCCAGGGTATTGAGTGGCTGGCAGCCGTGACGGGACGGACGATCGTCGCGCTGAACCCAGTGCATGGTACCGAGGGTCCGCGCAGCGTCGCCGTCATCGACGAGGCTTGGTGCATAGGCTGCACCCTGTGTATCAAGGCCTGCCCGACCGACGCCATCGTGGGCAGCAACAAGCTGATGCACAGCGTGATCGAGGCCTACTGCACCGGCTGCGAACTGTGTCTTCCGGTCTGCCCGGTGGATTGCATTCAGCTTGAAAACGTAACCGGTACGGCCAGCGGCTGGGACGCGTGGTCGGCGCAAGACGCGGAGCTGGCGCGCGATCGCTATCAATTCAGCAGCTACCGACGCGATCGCGAGGCGCAAGAGAACGACTTGCGGCTGGAACAAAAAGCCATGATGAAACTGGCGGATCTGGCGCACCATTCGCAGCACACCGACCCCGCCATACTGGACAAAAAGCGCGCCGTGATCGAAGCGGCGCTACAGCGCGCACGCGCCAAACGCGACTCCGGAAAAGGCGCCGGCTAGGACCAGTTCGCGCTATCCAAGCGCGTCATTGACCTGATCGTTGAATTCGGCCAGGCTCACGGCATCGCCGATTTCGCGCGGCATCGCGTCGCGCACCGAGAAAACCCCCAGTGTCTTGTCGCTTTCCGAAACGATGGGCAGATGCCGAAAACCGCGCTCTATCATCATCAGAACGGCCTCGGCCACCTTCATGTCCGGACCCACAGTTTGCGGGTTGGGTGTCATGACATCGCAGACCTGGGTAGTCTGCGGATTGAGCGCCTTCGCCAAGACACGCGTCATCAAATCACGTTCCGTGAGAATCCCCAACATGCTGCCCGAAGGGTCAATGACGAGCACATTGCTGGAATTGGCCTTGGTCATGACACAAGCCGCCTCCCACACGCTGGCGTGTTGTGGCAAGGTGACCACGTGGCGCTGGGTCAAGGATTGAAAAACGGTGCGTTCAGGCATAACAAAAGTCCTTTCAAAATCACGTTTTCAGATGGCGGCAGACAATTCCCAGCGTAGCGACGCGTTGATCTTTTCGTATTCCTAGCGTAGCGACGCGTTGATCTTTTCGAGCACCCGTGACCCCGGGCACAGTTGCTTGACACCCATGCTGTTGAGCGGGGTGTCGCTGGTGTTGAGGGACATGTGCAAGTCGGTGGCAATCGGGTCCAGATACAGCAGGCCAGTCACCACTTCACCACGCACCTGATGCGCGTTCATGTAACTCAAGGCCGCGTAGCGATCGGTTGGATCGTAGTCCTGGTGCAGCTTGCGCAGGCGCAGCGTGGATCCATCGTGCTGCTGCACGTCAATCACTTCACCCGGTGCGTACTGGGCCGTGATCTCCTCGCGCGAGGTCATGAAGTCGATGCGGCTGACCGCTTCGTTGTGCTGGCGCACATAGTCGTAGCTCTTGGTGCTGCCGCCGTGGTTGTTGAAAGTGACGCACGGGCTGATGACGTCAATGAAGGCCGCGCCACCGTGGTCGAGGGCACCCTTGATGAGCGGCACCAGTTGCGCCTTGTCGCCCGAGAAACTGCGCGCCACGTAGGTGGCACCCAATTGAAGTGCCAGGCCGACCAGATCAACCGGGTTGTCGCTGTTGATCACGCCTTTCTTGCTTTTCGAACCCCGGTCAGCGGTGGCGGAAAACTGCCCCTTGGTCAAACCGTAGACACCATTGTTCTCCACGATATACGCCATACGCACGCCACGGCGCATGGCATTGGCGAATTGCCCCAGGCCGATCGAGGCTGAATCACCGTCGCCCGAAACGCCCAGGTACAGCAGATCGCGGTTCGCCAGGTTGGCGCCGGTCAACACCGAAGGCATGCGCCCATGCACGGTATTGAAACCGTGCGAGGCACCCAAAAAGTAGTCCGGCGTCTTGGAACTGCAACCGATGCCAGAGAGCTTGGCCACGCGATGCGGCTCAATATCGAGTTCCCAGCAAGCCTGAATGATCGCGGCCGAGATCGAATCGTGCCCGCAGCCGGCGCACAAAGTGGAAATTCGGCCCTCGTAATCACGCCGCGTGTAGCCAACCTTGTTGGTGGTAAGAGAGGGGTGATGCAGCTTGGGTTTGGCGAGGTAGGTCATGCGGCCTCCTGTTGCTGGGCAGTCGGCGACGCAGACTGCGACGCCGGTTGCAGGTTATCTTCAATGAATTGGGTGATGAAGCGCGCCGTTATCGGTGTACCGTCGTAATGCAACACTTTGACCAGTCGCGCCGGATCGACCAGCGCCTCATTGACCAACAGCGAGTGCATTTGCGCGTCCCGGTTCTGCTCCACCACAAACACCTTGTCGTGCTCCGCCACGAAACGCGCCACCGATGCCGGGAACGGAAACGCACGCAAGCGCATGGCATCCAGATCGATACCGGATGCTGTCAGCACGTCCAGAGCCTCCTGCATGGCGGGACTGGTCGAACCAAAGTAAAGAACCCCAAAACGGGTCGGGCGCTCGGCCTTGCGCTGCACCGGCTGTGGCACCAGCTCAGTTGCCGTTTTGAACTTGTGCAGCAGTCGCTCCATGTTGTAGATGTAATCCGGTCCGCGTTCGGAATAGCGCGCATACGGGTCGCGCGTGGTACCGCGGGTAAAGAAGCTGCCTTTGGTCGGATGCGTGCCAGGCAGGGTACGCCACGGAATGCCATCACCGTCGACGTCCTTATAACGGCCAAAATCCTTGCCGGCTTCGAGTTCCTCGGCCGTCATGACCTTACCGCGGTCGTAGTCCCGCGCGTCATCCCAGACAAAGGGTTTGCACAAGCGCTGGTTCATGCCGATGTCCAGATCGGTCATGACAAAGATCGGCGTCTGCAAACGGTCTGCCAGGTCCAGCGCCGCCGCCGCATGCTCAAAACACTCGTACGGGTCTTCCGGAAAAAGCATCACATGCTTGGTGTCGCCATGCGAGGCGTAGGCACAGCTGAGCAAGTCGGATTGCTGCGTGCGCGTCGGCATGCCGGTAGACGGTCCGCCGCGCTGCACGTTGATGATGGTCACCGGGATCTCGGCGAAATAGGCCAAGCCAATGAACTCGGACATCAAGGAGATGCCCGGGCCCGAGGTGGCGGTAAAAGCCCGCGCGCCGTTCCAGCCGGCACCCACCACCATGCCAATCGAGGCCAACTCATCCTCGGCCTGCACGATGGCAACATTGCTGCGCCCGGTATGCTCATCGACCCGGTATTTGTCGCAAAACTTCTGGAACGCCTCGGGCACCGACGATGACGGCGTGATCGGGTACCAGGCGGCCACGGTGGCGCCGCCATAGACACAGCCCAGGGCGGCGGCACTGTTGCCGTCGGTGAATATCTGGTTGCCGACCTTGTCGGCACGGCGCACCCGCAGCCCCAGCGGCGCGCTCAAGTTCTGCTTGACGTAATCGCGCCCCAGGTACAAGGCGCGCACATTGGAGTCCAGCAGCATCTCCTTGCCCCGGTACTGTTCGGCAAAGAGCTTCTCGAAGACCTCGGCCTCGACATCCAGCAGCACCGACAAGGCACCCACGTAAATGATGTTCTTGAACAACTGGCGCTGGCGCGGTTCCGAATAGGCGGCATTGCTGATGTCCGTCAGCGGTATGCCGATGACCTCGATATCCTTGCGAAAACGGGACTCCGGGATCGGTCGCGTACTGTCGTAAAACAGGTAGCCGCCGCTCTGGATCTCCGCCACATCCGAATCCCAGGTCTGCGGGTTCATGGCCACCATCATGTCGACACCGCCGCGCCGCCCGCCATAGCCTTTTTCGCAAACGCGAGCCTCGTACCAGGTCGGCATGCCCTGAATGTTGCTCGGGAAAATGTTGCGCGGACTGACCGGCACGCCCATTCGCATCACGGCCTTGGCAAACAACTCGTTGGCCGAGGCCGAACCCGAACCGTTGACGTTGGCGAACTTGATGACAAAGTCGTTGACTGCTTCAATACGTTTCATGCGACCTCCATCGCGCGGCGAACCACTTTTCCATCGCGGCATCTAGGTCCGGCCTGGGTCGTGTTGAATAAAAATTTCTGCATATCCCAAGCCCCGGTGGGGCATCTCTCGGCACACAAACCGCAATGCAGGCAAACGTCTTCGTCTTTCACCATCACCCGTCCTGTTTTTAAAGGGCCCGCTACATAAAGGTCTTGCGCCAGATTTTTCGCCGGTGCTTTCAAACGCGCCCGCAAATCGGCCTCATCACCGTTTTTGGTGAAAGTGATGCAGTCCATCGGACAAATATCGACGCAGGCATCGCATTCGATGCAGGTGTGCTTGGTGAACACGGTCTGCTCATCGCAGTTCAGGCAACGGTGCGCCTCCTTGAACGCCGTGGCGGCGTCAAAGCCCAACTCCACTTCGACCCGGATGCTGGCCAGCGCCACCTCGGCCTTGGCCCATGGCACCTTGAAGCGGGTGTCGACCGACACATTGCTGTCGTAGCTCCACTCATGAATCCCCATCTTGGCCGACATCAGGTTGGTCAGCGGTGCCGGACGCCGATGCACGTCTTCGCGGTGCAGGAAGCGATCGATAGAAACCGCAGCCTCGTGCCCATGTGCCACCGCGGTGATGATGTTCTTCGGGCCATAAGCGGCGTCACCGCCAAAAAAGACCTGGGGCAAAGTGGACTGAAATGCATCCGGTACCAGCACCGGCAAACCCCATTTGTCGAACTGGATGCCGACATCGCTCTCGATCCAGGGAAAAGCATTTTCCTGACCGACCGCAATCAGCACCACATCGCACTCGATCAGCACATCTGCTTCACCGGTGGGCACCAGGCTGCGCTTGCCCTTGTCGTCATAAATCGCCTTGACGATCTCAAAGCGCATGCCGGTGAGCTTGCCGTTGACGTGCTCGAACGCCTTCGGTACATGGAAGTTCAGAATCGGGATACCCTCATGCAAGGCATCCTCCTTCTCCCACGGCGAAGCCTTCATCTCTTCAAAGCCACTGCGCACAACCACCTTCACGTCGGCACCGCCCAGACGGCGCGCCGACCGGCAGCAATCCATCGCGGTATTGCCGCCGCCCAGGACAATGACCCGCTTACCAATGCTGGTAATGTGACCAAACGAGACCGAGGCCAGCCAGTCGATGCCGATGTGAATGTTCTCGCTGATGTCCCGGCGTCCCGCCACCTCAAGATCACGCCCCCGGGGCGCACCGCAACCGACAAACACGGCGTCATAGCCTTGCGTCAACAGTTTGCGCATGGAATCGATGCGCTGGCCGCTCTTGAAGTCGACGCCCAGATCCAGGATGTAACCGGTCTCTTCATCGATTACGGACTCGGGCAGGCGAAAGCGCGGAATCTGACTGCGGATGAAGCCGCCGGCCTTGGCCTCACCATCAAACACCGTCACCTCATAACCCAGCGGTGCCAGATCACGGGCCACGGTCAGGGAGGCCGGTCCGGCGCCGACACAGGCGACGCGCTTGCCGTTCTTGGGCGCCACAGCGGGCATGCGACTTCTGACATCGTCCTTGTGATCGGCAGCGACCCGCTTGAGGCGGCAAATCGCCACCGGCTCGGGGTGCTCCCCATTGCTCTCTTCCACCCGACCCCGGCGGCAAGCCGGTTCGCAGGGCCTGTCGCAGGTGCGACCCAACACGCCGGGAAACACGTTGGAAACCCAGTTGACCATGTAGGCATCGCTATAACGGCCCTGCCCGATCAGACGGATGTACTCGGGCACGGGGGTATGGGCGGGACAGGCCCATTGGCAATCAACGACTTTGTGAAAATAGTTTGGACTGGCGATGTTGGTAGGCTGCAAGTCGGTCTCCTAAACCTTGGGTACACCGCAACGGCGGCTAAGTGAAGCGGAAGTGTACGCCAGCGAACCTGCAAAAAGCCTGACGGACTCGCCCAGCCCGGGGTGCCGATTGGCAGACATTGACCTACATCAAATGGGCTCTGCGGAAGTGGCGCTGCGGCATCAGGCCTGTTGTGCAGCAAATCTGTCGAAAGCGGCCAGCAACTGCGCCGGGGCTTGCACCAACTCAATCAAAACGCCCTCACCACTGACCGGAAATTCATCGTTCGACTTGGGGTGCACAAAGCAGATGTCAAAGCCGGCCGCCCCTGTGCGTATGCCACCTGGCGCAAAACGCACGCCCTGGGCCGTCAGCCATTGCACCGCCTTGGGCAAATCGTCGATCCACAGGCCTACATGGTTCAGCGGCGTGCTGTGTACCGCCGGCTTTTTCTCGGGGTCCAGGGGTTGCATCAGGTCCACTTCCACCTTGAACGCTCCGCTACCCATGGCACAAATGTCCTCGTCCACGTTCTCGCGCTCGCTGCGAAAGGTACCCGTTATTTCCAGACCCAGCATATCCACCCAGAGTTTGCGCAACCGGGTCTTGTCAGGGCCACCAATGGCGATCTGCTGGATGCCCAGAACTTTGAAAGGTCGGTTCGTTTTCATGAAAACTCAATAATCGGCTGATCAACAACCAGACTTTCACCCTTGACGGCCAGGATTCTCCCCACCACAGCGTCCGCCGCAGCAAACAAAACGTTTTCCATCTTCATCGCTTCAATCACGGCAACACGCTCACCGGCCAGCACTTTTTGACCAGCTTGAACCGCCACGTCAACCAGCAAACCGGGCATCGGCGACAGCACGAAACGGCTCATGTCAGGCGGCGCCTTGTAGGGCATCAGGGCGTACAGCGCCGCAGCCCGCTTCGAGAGCACCAGTGCGTCGATCCGGGTGCCATTGTGCAAAACACGGATCGCCAGCGGGTTCTTGCCTGCCAAGCTGCCGCGCTCGACCTGTGCCGTGAACGGCTGGCCGTTGCAAGTACCCTCAATGCGAACTTCCCCCAAGCGGTAGTTGCTGCAAATCTTGTAGCAATTTGCACCAACCTTGATTGAGCTGGAGCCTGTTTTACCTTCGAATCCGGTGACCGCTACCGGCGTCGGCCTGCTACTTCCCTGCTGGCCCAAGGTCACCACCACGAAATCCTCGCCGACGGCCACCTCGTGGCCTTCCATCTGGCCACTGATGGCGGTGGCGCGGTTACGGTACTTGCGATGCACAAAGGCCGCCAGCGCAACAGGGAAGTCCGCGTCATCGTGTGGCACGTCTTCCGCCCTGAAGCCGTGTGAATAGTTTTCGGCAATAAAACCGGTGTTGAAATCGCCGGCAACAAATTTGGGGTGTGCCAGCAAGGCCGCCTGAAACGGGATGCTGCTGCTGACGCCACGAATCACAAAACCGTTGAGCGCTTCCCGCATCTTGGCAATTGCACACTGCCGGTCTTTGCCATGCACGATCAACTTGCAGATCATCGAGTCGTAGAACATGGGGATCTCGCCGCCCTCTTGCACGCCGGTGTCGACCCGAATCCCTTGCCACTGACTGGTATCGGATGCAAACATGGTCTCAAGCGGCGGCTGAAAGCGCACCAGACGGCCGGTCGAAGGCAAGAAGTTGCGAAACGGGTCCTCGGCATTGATGCGGCACTCGATCGCCCAGCCATCGCGCTTCACATCGGCTTGCGTTAGAGGTAGTTTTTCACCAGCCGCCACACGGATCATCAATTCGACCAGGTCCAGGCCCGTGATGCACTCGGTCACCGGGTGTTCCACCTGCAAGCGGGTGTTCATCTCCAGGAAGTAGAAGCTCTGATCCTTGCCGACCACGAATTCCACCGTGCCGGCGCTCTGGTACTGGACCGCCTTGGCCAGGGCAACGGCCTGTTCGCCCATCGCTTTGCGTGTGGCGTCACTGATAAACGAAGACGGCGCTTCTTCAATCACTTTTTGATGCCGGCGTTGAATCGAACACTCGCGCTCATTGAGGTAGACCATATTGCCGTGACTGTCACCCATCAACTGGATTTCAATGTGACGCGGCTCCTCAACATATTTTTCAACGAACACGCGGTCGTCGCCAAAACTGTTGCGTGCCTCATTGCGGCAACTGGTAAAGCCTTCGAAGGCCTCCTTGTCATTGAAGGCGACGCGCAGGCCTTTGCCGCCACCGCCGGCACTGGCCTTGATCATGACCGGATAGCCAATGCCCCTGGCGATTTCAACGGCACTTTCAGCCGTTTCAATCGCACTGTTGACACCCGGAATGCAGTTCACACCGGCGGCAGCGGCAAGTTTTTTCGATTCGATCTTGTCGCCCATGGCCGCCATGGAGTAATGCTTGGGGCCGATAAAGACGATGCCTTCTTCCTCGACACGCTTGGCGAAGCTTGCGTTCTCGCTCAAAAAACCGTACCCGGGGTGAATTGCCTGGGCACCCGTTTGCTTGCAGGCCGCTATGATTTTGTCGGCCAGCAAATAGCTTTCGCGACTCGGTGCCGGACCGATGTTGACGGCCTCGTCGGCCAGCATCACATGGCGTGCGTCCTTGTCGGCATCGGAATACACCGCCACCGTCTTGATGCCCATCTTGCGCGCGGTCTTGATGACCCGGCAAGCGATTTCACCGCGGTTGGCGATCAGTATCTTGGTAAACATAGGTTTCCTAACTTGATGAAGTCGGCAAGATTGAAATTCAGTACAGAATTAAGTTTGCGTCCGGACGACAGGGGCAGAGTTTTTTGCTGAGCCCGCGGCAGGGTGGGGGTATCTGCCGCCGCGAAGTGCCGACTTTGGCTCTCACGCTGGAATACCTGGGGATCGGGATCAGGCTGTCTGGGTGTTCTGCGTAGGTAAAGGAGGAGCCCGCAGGGCGGGGGACACGGAGCAGAGCATCCAGGCTGCCTGATCTCGCGCGAAGCAAGCGCGATCGCGCGCGGAGTAAACAAGCGCAGAAGTGCACCATTCGAGTCAAGCCTTAGAGCGGGATGTTGCCGTGCTTGCGCCACGGGTTCTCGAGCTTCTTGTCGCGCAGCATCACCAGCGAGCGGCAGATGCGCTTGCGCGTCTCGTGCGGCAGGATCACGTCGTCGATGAAGCCACGCGCGCCGGCCACAAACGGGTTGGCAAAACGGGCTTTGTATTCGGCCTCCTTGGCCGCCAGTTTGGCCGGGTCGCCCTTGTCTTCGCGGAAGATGATTTCCACCGCGCCCTTGGCACCCATGACGGCGATCTCGGCGTTAGGCCAGGCAAAGTTGACGTCGCCACGCAGGTGTTTGGAACTCATCACATCGTAGGCGCCGCCATAGGCTTTGCGCGTAATGACCGTGATCTTGGGCACCGTGCACTCGGCAAAGGCGTAGAGCAATTTGGCGCCATGCTTGATGATGCCGCCGTATTCCTGTGCCGTGCCGGGCATGAAGCCGGGCACGTCGACAAAGGTAATCACCGGAATGTTGAAGGCATCGCAAAAACGCACAAAGCGCGCCGCCTTGCCGGAACTCTTGATGTCCAGGCAACCGGCCAGCACCAGCGGCTGGTTCGCCACGAAGCCCACCGTCTGGCCCTCCATGCGGCCAAAGCCGATCAGGATGTTTTTGGCATACTCCGGTTGCAGTTCGAAGAAGTCGCCATCGTCCACCGTCTTGACGATCAACTCCTTCATGTCATACGGCTTGTTCGGGTTGTCTGGCACCAGGGTGTCCAGGCTCATGTCCATGCGCTCGGCCGGGTCGCCGCCGCGGCGCACCGGCGCTTTTTCACGGTTGTTGAGCGGCAGGTAGTTGTACAGGCGGCGCAGCATCAACAGCGCCTCCACATCGTTCTCGAACGCCAGATCGGCGACGCCGCTCTTGGTGGTGTGGCTGATCGCGCCACCCAGCTCTTCCGCCGTCACATCTTCGTGCGTCACCGTTTTCACCACCTCGGGGCCGGTGACGAACATGTAGGAACTGTCCTTGACCATGAAAATGAAATCGGTCATGGCCGGGCTGTAAACCGCGCCGCCCGCGCAGGGTCCCATGATCAGACTGATTTGCGGCACCACGCCGCTGGCCATCACGTTGCGCTGGAACACATCGGCATAGCCGCCCAGGCTGGCCACCCCTTCCTGAATCCGCGCGCCACCCGAGTCGTTCAGACCGATCACCGGTGCGCCGACCTTCATCGCCTGGTCCATGATCTTGCAAATCTTCTCCGCATGGGCCTCGCTCAGGGCGCCGCCGAACACGGTGAAATCCTGGCTGAACACAAACACCAAACGACCGTTGATCATGCCGTAGCCAGTGACCACGCCATCGCCCGGAATCTTGTTTTCCTCCATGCCGAAATCGACGCAGCGGTGCTCCACGAACATGTCCCACTCTTCGAAGGTGCCCTCGTCGAGCAGCAGTTCCAGGCGCTCACGAGCCGTCAGCTTGCCCTTTTTATGCTGTGCGTCTATGCGCTTTTGACCCCCACCCAGGCGGGCCAGTTGGCGTTTGGCTTCCAGTTGTTCAAGTATGTCGTGCATATTGGTTTTCTCCGTTTTTGTCGTCCCGGGTCTGCTCCGGGTCTGTGTTTCGCGCCACCTTGGATCCTGGATCAGGCTCGGGATGACAAGTCATTAAAAGTTGCCGCGCCGCGGTAGACGCCGCCATGCGGCCGTCAAGAACTTTTTCGGTCAACCCGCCCAGCTTCGCGCGCACCTCGGGGTTGCGCCGAAACGCCTGTTTCAAACCAGCCTCGATGCGCTCCCACATCCAAGCCAGGGATTGCTGTTGTCGGCGCGCGCGCAGGCTGCCGTTTTCGGTTTGCAGCAACTGGAATTGCAGCACCGCGGCCCAGAATCGATCCACCCCCTGCCCGCGCAAGGCGCTGAGTTGAATCACCTGCGGGTGCCAGATTTTCTGATCATGGTGGGCATGCTCGGGATTGCCATGCAGCCCCAGCAGGCGCAGAGAAGACGTGATTTGAGCCTGCGCCCGGGTCGCGGCAGCCGCGTCAAGGTCCGCCTTGTTGATCACCACCAGGTCGGCCAGTTCCATCACGCCCTTCTTGATCGCCTGCAGATCGTCACCCGCGTTGGGCAGTTGCATCAGTACGAACATGTCGGTCATGTTGGCCACCGCCGTCTCGCTCTGGCCAACACCCACGGTCTCGACGATCACGATGTCATAGCCCGCCGCCTCACATACCAGCATGGCCTCGCGCGTTTTCTCGGCCACCCCACCCAACGTGCCGCTGCTGGGGCTGGGACGGATGTAGGCACTCTGATGCACGGAGAGCTTTTCCATGCGCGTCTTGTCACCCAGAATGGAGCCGCCGGAAACGCTGGAAGACGGATCGATGGTGAGCACCGCCACGCGGTGGCCTTGCGCTATCAGGTACAGGCCCAGCACTTCGATAAAGGTTGATTTCCCCACACCCGGCACGCCGCTGATGCCGAGGCGGAACGACTTGCCGGTGTACGGCAGCAAAGCCGTCAGCAACTCATCGGCCTGCGCCCGGTGGTCGGTACGGGTCGACTCCAGCAGTGTGATGGCCTTGGCAATGGCGCGGCGCTGCACCGCGGCCGAAGCGTGAACAATCGATTCGAGCACACTCACACCGGCTCTCCCTGCGATCGGAACCAGCGGTAATCCAGATCAAACTCACCCTCACCAACCTGGACGAATCCATGACGCAGGTAAAAGCGATTGGCGGAGCTTTGTTTCAGTGCCGACAAAGTGATGTCGCAGTTTTGTGCTGCAGCCAGCACCTTGGCCCAATCCAGGGTCCAAGCGCCGATACCCCGGTTTTGGTAAGCGGGCCGGATATACAAGTGGTCGAGTTGCAGGGCCGGCGGCACAGGCTGGGAGTTTGGGCGTAGCGTAACGAAGCCAATGCGTTCACCATTGAGTTCTATGTGCAGCATGTATTCCGGCGCAAATCCGGCCGCCAGTCGCTCGCGCGCACGAATCGGATCAAAGCGTCCCAAGCGCTCCAGACTCTCTCTCAGCGCCTCGATGCGCAGGGTCACCATCTGGTCGAAGTCGCTGCCGGCAACTGAAGCAAACGTTGGCATGGCCTGAGTCAAGCTTGCTTCGCCTTCTTGATCTGCTCCAGCACATCCCGGGCGCTCACCGGGATCGGAGTACCTGGGCCATAAATGCCCTTCACACCAGCCTGGTAAAGCATTTCGTAGTCCTGCCGCGGAATCACGCCGCCGACGAACACGATGATGTCATCGGCGCCCTGCTTCTTCAGTTCGGCAACAATGGCCGGCACCAGGGTCTTGTGACCGGCCGCCAACGTCGATACACCCACCGCGTGCACATCATTCTCGATCGCTTGTCGCGCACATTCCTCGGGCGTCTGGAATAGCGGGCCGATATCGACGTCGAAACCGAGGTCGGCAAAGGCGCTGGCCACCACTTTGGCGCCGCGATCATGGCCGTCCTGTCCCAGCTTGGAGATCATGACCCGCGGACGGCGACCCTCGGCCTCGGTAAAGGCGTCAATTTCCTGTTTCAGGTCATCCCAATATTTCATGGCGTCCCCTCCTGTGGCGGCCGAGTCATAAGCCGCAGCATAGACGCCGGTCACCTTTTGAGTGTCGGCGCGGTGGCGTCCGTAAACTTTTTCCAGTGCGTCACTCACCTCGCCGACGGTGGCACGCAGGCGAACCGCTTTGATCGCCAATTCCAGCAGATTGCCGGAATTGGTTTCGGCCGCAACAGTGATGGCCGTCAGAGCAGCCTTCACGAGTTCCGCATCGCGCTTTTGCCGGATGACTTTCAGTCGCTCGATCTGAGCGTCACGCACCGCCACATTATCGATATCGCGGGCGTCAATCGGGTCTTCGGTCTTCAGCTTGTACTTGTTGACACCGACGATAACGTCTTTGCCGCTGTCAATGCGCGCCTGCTTGTCAGCCGCGGCAGCCTCGATCTTCAGCTTGGCCCAGCCGCTGTCCACCGCTTGCGTCATGCCGCCCATGGCTTCGACCTCTTCAATGATCTTCCACGCTGCGTCAGCCATGTCCTGGGTCAACTTCTCCATCATGTAAGAACCGGCCCAAGGATCGATCACGTTGGTGATGTGGGTCTCTTCCTGGATGATGAGCTGGGTGTTGCGGGCAATGCGGGCACTGAACTCGGTGGGCAAGGCAATCGCCTCGTCAAAGCTGTTGGTATGCAGTGACTGCGTGCCGCCAAACACCGCCGCCATGGCTTCGATGGTGGTGCGCACCACGTTGTTGTAGGGATCTTGCTCGGTCAGCGACCAGCCCGATGTCTGGCAGTGAGTGCGCAGCATCAAACTCTTGGGCGATTTGGCATCAAAATTCTTCATGATGCGGCACCACAGCAGCCGCGCGGCGCGCATCTTGGCCACTTCCAGGTAGAAGTTCATGCCAATGGCCCAGAAAAAACTCAGGCGCCCGGCAAAGTCATCCACGTCCATGCCTTTGGCAATGGCGGTCTTCACGTACTCCTTTCCGTCGGCCAGCGTAAAGGCCAGTTCCAACGCCTGATTGGCGCCGGCTTCCTGCATGTGATAGCCAGAGATCGAGATCGAGTTGAACTTCGGCATGTTTTTGGCCGTGTACTCGATGATGTCGCCAATGATGCGCATGCTGGGCGCGGGCGGGTAGATGTAGGTGTTGCGTACCATGAACTCTTTCAGAATGTCATTCTGAATCGTTCCCGAAAGCTGGTCCTGCCGCACGCCTTGTTCTTCTGCCGCCACCACATAGCCCGCCAGCACCGGCAGCACGGCGCCATTCATGGTCATGGAGACACTCACCTTGTCCAGCGGAATCTGGTTGAACAGGATTTTCATGTCTTCAACCGAGTCGATCGCCACGCCAGCCTTGCCGACGTCGCCGGTGACACGCGGATGGTCGCTGTCATAACCCCGGTGCGTCGCCAGATCAAAGGCGACGCTCACTCCTTGCCCGCCTCCCGCCAGGGCCTTGCGGTAAAAAGCGTTGGATTCCTCCGCCGTGGAAAAACCGGCGTACTGCCGGATGGTCCATGGACGCACCGCATACATGGTGGCCTGCGGGCCACGCAGGTAGGGCTCAAACCCGGGCAAGGTGTTGGCGTAAGGCAGGTCTTGCGTATCGGCGGCGGTATAAAGCGGCTTGACCGTAATGCCATCAGGCGTTTGCCAGTTCAAGGCGTCGACGGCGCCATCCGGCGCGGACTTGGCGGCCGCCTTGCGCCACGCCTCAAGGCTGGCGATTTGAAATTCTCGATTATTGGAGGTCATGACGGCTGCCGTTCGCGCTGAGTTTATCGAAATGATCTGACACTGAAACAAGGCCGGACAGCAACCGCCCGGGCCTGCCTTTGTGCCAGAATTGTAGTTTACGTTATTTATAATTATTGATTCAGAATATTATTTCAAGCTTACAATTCAGGCCATGGCAGCACTTTCCCTTTCCCCCCGGGCACTCTATGAAGAAGTGGCTGAACTGCTACGTCAGCGAATTTTCAAGCGTGAACTGGAGCCCGGCAGCTGGATTGACGAGTTGAAGATTGCCGAAGCCTACGGCATCAGCCGCACACCGCTGCGTGAAGCGCTTAAAGTGCTGGCCGCCGAAGGCCTGGTCACCATGAAAGTGCGCCGCGGCGCCTACGTGACCGAGGTATCCGAGCGCGACCTGGCCGATGTGTACCACCTGTTGGGCCTACTGGAGGCGGATGCGGCCGGCGTCGTCGCAAGCGCGGCCACCAGCGCGCAAATTGAAATCCTGCAAGGCCTGCACCACGAGCTCGAGGCTTCGGCCAAGCCTGGGAAACAGGACCGTGAACGCTTTTTTGAGATCAACGAACGTTTTCACATGCGCCTGCTGGAGATCGCAAACAACCGCTGGCGCGATCAGATGGTGGCCGACCTGCGCAAGGTCATGAAACTCAACCGCCACAACTCGCTACTGAAATCAGGGCGCATTGAGGAATCCTTGAATGAACACCGGGCGCTGATGGCGGCCATTCTGGCTCATGATCCGGCGCTTGCCAGACAGCGGATGCAGGAACACTTCAGGAATGGTCTGCAGGCGGCCAACCAAACCGGCCCTCAGAACGCATAAAAAGGACCTTGCCCAAGCAATGATGTCTGCCCCTCAATACCAAAGAACACCCGACGCCCGTAAAAAAACGGCAAGCCCCAATCAAAGCTGGTGCTGTCACCGAAGGGCCCGGACAGGGTCGGAAGAACAGCCATGCGAGCATCCGTAAACAATGCCGTTGCGTTGTCAATTGAAAACGAAACTGAAGCACTCGCCCGATTCACGCCCACCAGCGTGGCCGTCAAACTGGTAAGCGAGGTTGGGCAATAAAACCCGACGCTGCTGTCGGTGCAGGCGGGAATCGTACTGGAATTGAAAAAAAGACCATTCGATCCGGTGTCGAGGAAGCTGGTGTTCAGACTTTGCCCCGCAAACTGGGTAGTGAAGTAACCTGTGGTGCTCGTTGTCAACACAGTGCCGGACGGAAGCTGGTTATTGGCTTGCGTGGCAACACCGAAAATGAGCGATCCGGTCAGGCTGGTTGCGGTGGTCGAGTTGACCGCTGGCAAGTCAATCAACACACCGTTGTTGTCGGTCGCAAACAAGGGTACCGGATTCTTTACCTGCTGGGCCAGGGCCACCTTGGCACCGGTGGTGGCCGTGCAACTGGCACTGGTACAGGTGTAATAAAAGCCGTTGTGGGTGGTGGCTGTACACCCTGCGCCACAGTCCTCCTTGAACAAGCCAAGCCCAATGATGCCGTTGGCGCCCAGATTGGCGCTGCTTGTCATGGCCGTGCCTCCGATCGAACAGGCCCCAGCCGGGCTGCTGAAGGCCGGATCGGCGATGATCTGGATCGGCACGGCTGAAGCAGTCTTGCCCCCCAACACAATATCGGCTGTCACCACCGGGCCCCAGGCAAAGGTGTTATCGACAAACTGCACGCAATTGAGCAAAGGAAAACCGGTGGCGCCAGTGCTTCGGGGAAGACCAAGAGAGGGTGCAATCGCGCTGGACAGCAGCCTCAAACCAGTGGAACCCGTATCCACCAGAACGTGGTCAATGGTCCCACATTGGGTGGTTCTGCCAGGCTGACAAATTTTGACCGTGGCATACAGGCGATTGACGTTGTAACCCGAACCAGCGGGACCGGTATCGACCGTGACACCCAGCACATTACTCAGGGTAGGTGTTGGAGTTGGCGTTGGAATGGGGGTTGGGGTCGGCGCTGATCCACCACCACCGCACGCAGTAAGCAGAGTTGCCAGCAGGGCCAGTGCGGTCGCCCGATGCAAGAAATTATTCAAGTACATCTTTGATATTGACACCGCTGGGGATCAGGGCCGGTGCATAGGCATGGCCAAAAAAATTTCGCATGCGCCCGCCGGACCTCACAACCAGTTCAACTCGTTCAAGGTGCACTGGCGAGCCACGCTTGCCGATCAAGCGTGCCGAATCAGTTTCAGCTTTGAAGGTCGTGAAATAGTCGCCCAGCAGCGCACTCAGGTCAGGCAGCACCGGACCGCGCCACGTCACCGCAAAAACCACCCCGAAAGGTGTCGCATACTCCCGAACCCTGGTCCCATTTTCAAGCAGGGTCTCATGCAGAACGTAAAGACCGGGTTGCGCGGCGGGCGTGGCCGCTAGCCTTCTTGCTCCGGAGGGCACAACCGCTGGGGTTGGTGCTTGCCCCAGCGTTGCCATCGATTCTTCAGCACCACTCACCAGCGCCAGACCGAGCAGCACCATTCGAACAATATCCAACCGGAAAAGCTGTTGCATGTGAAATCTCAAACTCAAACGCGATAAGGTTACCGGTGGATTATCACGGTTCATACGGGTAACGCTGGCGCAAATTACAGAGTCTCACAAATCCAGCGTGGTCTGCCCGGAGGGGATCGAACCCCCGACCCACAGCTTAGAAGGCCATACGAATAAATTTTAAAAACCTAATATCCATGCAGGTTTCAAGCACATGAAAGTGCATAATTGCTGAAAAATCCCAAATTTCTCCCAAGGAGAGGTGATTCAGCATGTCGATCAGACGCAAGCCGCTCAAAGGCAACGGCCCCGACGGAAAGCCCCGATACAGCTACGAGGTCCGTCTGTTTCGGGCGGACCGGCCCAAACCCATTTCTAAGAGCTTCAAGAATTTGGACGAGGCTAAGAAATGGGAGACACAGACTGAGGCCAAGCTTGATCGAGGCATGACCGTGACGCTCAAGGCAGAGTCGTTCACTTTCGCCCAAGCCTGCCTGTCCTTCTTCCTCGATTACCGCCCCCGCCGCAAGGACAACGCCCCAAAGAAGCTGCCTGCCGGGCAGAAGCCAGGAAAACCTGTTGAGGAGTTCACGGAAGTCGCCAACCCATTCCTGGATGACAAGGGCCTTCCCATAGATGGCTCGCCTTCGCTCATCAAGACACGGCTGTCGGCGGGCGACCGCCGACTGGTTGCACGCATAGGCTACGACCTCGGCGGATATCGCATAAGCCTCATGACCAACGAGCGCATACAGGCCTACATCGATTTGCTGTTAAAAACGCCCATCGACCCGCCTGCCAATAAGAAGAAGGAGCACCCCTACTACAACGGCTCGCGGGTGCGGATGAATTCCGAGAGCACAGTCCGCCACCATTACTACGCCATCAAGAAAGTACTCGAATGGCACTCGCTCAAAGAGCGCTATCCACTCGATGAGTCCACCTTTCGCAACCACGACATTCCGGCCTCATGGGCGGGCAAACGGGAGCGGCGGCTGGAAGAAGGCGAGCTAGAGCGGCTCCATGCCGCCATTGATCGTGGCTATGCGTGGAAAGCTGAATGGAAGCTCATCATCGACTGGGCCTTGCGCACCGGGGCCAGAGCGCAGGAAATACTCAAAGCCAGATGGAGCGATGCCAATGTGAAGGGCAAGGCGTGGAACATCCCGCCCGAGCATGTGAAGACTTCGACCTTCCGTCAAGTTGCCATGCCATCGAAGACACTTGCCCTGCTGGAGGAGTTGGAAAATTTCAAGAAGGATGGAGAAAACCGCATCTTCTGGATGTGGGCCAACTCCAATGTGTTATCGACCGGGTTCAAACGCATCACCAAGCGGGCCAAAATCGAAAACCTGACGTTCCATGACCTCCGCCACGAAGGGATCAGCCGCCTTTTCGAGGAAACCGACTTGAGCGATGCGGAAATCATGTCGATGACCGGCCACACCAACATCAGAACCCTCCAAGGTTATATGAAGCTGCGACAGAGCTATCTGGCAGACAAGATGGAAGCTATCACCAAATGATTAAGCAGTACCAGTAGCATTCAAAGCAGTGGTCGCCGCCGCCGCCACCGCCGATTCATTCGTGTGTCCACGCGAGCCATTCCGCATGATCGCCTGCGGGTGACACTAAACACTTTTCAACGCTGCGGCCCGGCTGCTAGCGCCCCGTCATACTCAGTCACCCATTCCTTGTGCTCCTTCATCGCTGACCAGTCCCGCTCCAGATCCAGCAGATAAGTCGCCATCAGATCCGCGTCCCTTGCCGCAGAAAATATCGCCAGCGGATCCTTCTTGAGCACTTTGGTCCAGTGCTTCGTATAAGCGGCGTGGTTGTTCAAATGGCACCTGGCTTCCTCGGTATCCTGACCGGCATGGTGTGGGACTCCCGTGTCTGCACTGAGGTAAATTGAGCAGAGCTCTGCCCGCAGTTCTTCCATGGCATAGGCCGTATCGCCAAAGCGTCCACCCAGGGCTTCACGGCGATCCAGCCTGTTTTTTGAGAGTGTTGCATGTCCGCACTCATGCAATGCGGTCGAAAAATACGAATGCTGATCAGAAAAGAATTTCTTGTGCGGCAGGCGCACTTCGTCCATGTCGGGCAAATAGCAAGCCTGATTGCCGCCATGCAGGATGAGCAGCCCGGTTTTCTCCTTGAGGGCCTGCATCACGTTCTCTGCCCGCTGCACCGGATCAAACTCCGGATGCGTTTGCACCCCTTGCAAAGCAGGCATGCCCTGCACTTGTTCTGCGTTGAAAACCCAATACCTCTTCAGCCCGAACCGCTTGCCCGATGACCCCGATGCACCCTGGGAGGCTTCGGATTCAGAGCGAGACTCCCCTGCCCCTTGTTCCTGGCCCTCTCCTTGGGGAAACTCCAACAGCTTGATCACCATGTGGCCTTTGGCACCCCGCTTGACATTCCAGCCATTGGCAGCAGCCTGTTGGTATGTCACAAACCGTGGATCTCCATATTCCTGTCCGGCAATAGTAAGCAAAAGGCGGTTCACACCGCGGTAGCCATTGTTAGATACACCGTTGACTGGACGCATCGAAGGAGCCGACCAAGGCTTTTGCCATGGGGTATTTCCGGATTCCATTGCCTCAATGATTTTCTGGGTCACTTCCCTGCGAATATCCAGGCGGGGTGGCTGCGCGGCGCGGTTGGCATCCGCCTCTTTGTGTTGCTCTTGTGCTTCGAGTACATCGCTCATGGTCTCTCCCTGATAGTGGAGTGGTTTGGTGTGGTGGTCTGAACTTCCTTTTTTCTCTGGTTACTGCCCTTGGGTAGTGGAGCCTGCACTCTCCCAATCCCCAAGGTCACCGATCTCCCAAACCTCCTCTGGGGTGAGGAAGTCGATCTCGGTGAGGGGGTCATACGGAACATCGGGATCCTGCGTCTCCCGAAGATCCGTATCCATTGGACTCAAGCCAGCAGAGAACTGCCGGGCTTCCTCCCATTGGCGCTGCGCCATCTCGTTCCAGAGACGAATGCCATGGGCATCCATCTCTGCACGGCTTGCGGCATTCCAGGGATTGGGGGATTTTTTGGTGTTGGTCATGCGGGTCTCCTTTCTTTCTTTCGTTCTTTGTTTTATTGATTGACGGCTTTCCGGAATTTGGCACCTTGACTCCTCACCGGTTGGCAGGTGGTCCGTTTTGGGGATTGGGGACCACCCGTTGTGCAGGACCGGGCCGGGCCTTGAGCATTTCGATGGCCTTCAAAGCCAGATGGGCTGCAGTCTCCGCAGGATCATGGGATGAGGTCAACTCCCGGACGGCTGCAACCGGGTCAGATTCATGCGCCAGGGTTGCGTGGGACCCCGGCGCTGTTTCTGCGTCTGTCATGGGTGTCACGACTGTCACGGGTGAATTGCCTAACCGCCTTGCTGAATCACTACACTGCCTGGAATCGGCAGGGTCGGCCAAACTATTGTCTGAATTTGCCCGTGACACCCATGACACCCGTGACGGTGGGCTGGATCCGGTTTGGGTTCCGGATGGCGTTACGGTGGATGATCCACTTGGGGTTCCTTTGAAGGGGTTGGACTGGGGCACTTCCTCTCCCAGAGTCCACCAAGCTGGCAGATGGGCTTTGCGTTGTTTGGCGAGTTTGACGTAGGGCCACAGGATCTCAAAGATGGCGCCCTGTACGGACACGGCAAACACACAGCCCTGCTGGGCAGGTTTCTCACCCAATCTTGATGCGAGTTCAGCAGGAACATACAAGGCCAGCGAATCCCGGGAGTAAGTCAGGGTGGTGGTTGGACCACTGGATCCAGGCTTTCCTTCAAAGCTTTGGGAAACGTTGCTGCGTTCGACTTCGCGGTTGCCAAGGTTTTTGGACAGGGTTTCTGCGGTTTCACCTGGGCCTACCCTCCCCACCATCAGGGTTCCGCACATGGAAATGAGTGCCCTGGTTCCTTCTTTGCCATGGACCTCTTCCAATTGGGCAAAGTCCTGACAAGCAACAATGCAGCGCACCCCTCTGGAGCGGCCCACTTCAAAGAGTGGGCGGATGGGGATCTTGCCCATTTGGACGAATTCATCCGCCACGATCCAGATCTTGCGCTCGGGATCATCATCCATCTCCACGGAATTGACGATGCCGCTGACCACGGCAAAAATGCCTTCAACATAGGCCCGGGTGAGTTCGGGATAGGCTCCATTGCCCTGGAGCATGATCTGGCGGGCTGGAGAGCTGGCAACTTTTGCATGGGTAGCTGTTGGGCGCGCGCCTTTGGTCCATTCGACAAAGGATATCCGGCGTTCTGGTGGGATTTCTCCCCAGGCCCGGGCCAAGTGGTAGATGGGTCGGCAGAAGGCTTCGAGGTTGATAAGGATGCCTTTACTGGTGACAGAGCCACCGGCTATGGAGCGTGAGGCTTCGGGGTGGTATCGCTTCATGAGTCCCAGGATGTCTTCTTCCGGCAAATACAGCAAGTCAGCGAGGTTCTGCCAGGTCCAGTCGGTGCCCCGGGCCTTCTTGAGGTAAACGAGAAACCCTACCAGGATGCCCCGGGCGGCGTTGGACCACATGGGATCCTGGCTGTCCTTGATCAGGGCAGCGGCAAAGCGTTCCATGTCGCCGAGGTTGCGCATGTCTTTGGCGATATCCCAGGCGTATGAACGGGCATCCCAGGGGGCAATGATAGCTGTGGTGGCAAAGGCAGTGGTGAATTCTCCCTTGGGGTCAAAGCACAGCAATCGGTCCCCGGAGGCCACGATCCGACTGAGCAAGGGACGCATGAAGGTCGATTTACCGGCACCCACGCCACCGACCAATAGAACATGTTGGGTCCAGAGTTGGCTGGGGTAGATGACACCTTGTCCGAATTCCAGATCGGGGATGGCGTTGTGGATTTTGCTGAGATGGCGCTGGAGTTGTTGTGCACCGTCCTGCAGTTCAAACCTGTGACCACCACGAATTTCCATCATGGCATCCCGGGGCTTCAAGTGGGTGCGGGCCAGGGAGAAGGCTGGCGCGGTTCCAAGAGCAAGGGATACCCCCAGACGCAGGAGCATTCCGATCTTGATGGACAGGGTCTGGCTGGACAGGAAGGCTGCGTACGCCTGGGCGTCTTTGGTGAAGGTGTGGGGTAGCAGTTGGTGCAGCAGCCATTTGCTGGCAAGGGATACCTGTTCACCGAAAGTTCCGGCGGGCAAATCAATCAGGGGTAGTGGTCGCCACAGGATCCACAGAGAAATGGCGCTGACGGTGAGACCGAGCGTCAGGCTACCGGTAATGAAGGCGTAGGGGTCAGTGCGACGTTGGGTGGGGGCTATGTTTTGCCGCAGGCCCCAGTTTTGCTCGATGGGTCGCTGATTGTCCATGGAAACCTCGATGTGGAGGTTTCAGAATGGCGCGAGAGATGGGTTTGGGCAATGACGTTGGTCAGAATGATCAATTACTCATTGTGAGTGTCACTGACTAGAAGTTTGCATCAACAAGGAAACACGGAAATATTCTTTTGACACCTAGTCGCGAGTTGATTCAGTTAAATTTTTGGCGAGCAATCTTTCGCATTCAAGCTTCAACAATGTGCCGCGACATTAATGGCACGCCATACTCATTCAATACGTCTTGAATATTGGCATGCAAATCGCTTAACAACATCGTGCGAGTGCGGAATTTTGTCGGCGTTGCCTGGCAGGTCAGTCGATATTTCCGATAGCTATCAGATTGCGCTATCTGAACCACTATTGGTGAAGATGCTTTCGATACACCTATTGTTCGATGTGCAGCCAATTGGAGGATGTCTTGAACCTTCTTTTTGGGCGTGTCGTAACCAACAGTGATCGTGGTTTCCAATCCAAAACCACCGCCATCCGCAGCTTTGGAATAGTTCGTAATTCTGCTTTTGAGAACAGTGATATTGGACAAAGTCAGCTCTTCACCTAGATCCGATGTAAGGCGGGTGAAAAACATACCCAACTTGGCCACTGTCCCCTCATACTGGCCGATCCGCAGATAGTCACCTTCGCGAAAAGTCCGCCTACAAAACAGGACAATGCCGCTAGCTGCCATCCTCCATAAGTCTGACGCTCCTAGCATGATCATAAAAAACATCAGCAAGAAGAGACCTTGACTTGCCTCTGTATGGAAAACCGGCATGAAGAAATAGGCCATGGCGCCGCCGGCTAACAGCCAAATGGTTAACTTGTCAATTTGTCGAATAGGATGTGTCAATTCGGTGTGCCGCCTTGGTTTTGCCACTTTGGGCGCAGTAAAAGCCTCATGGCTCAGTAATTTTCACGCAAAACTGATTCGTGGAGGGCTTTTTTAGCATCGCCCTAAATCAAAGTGAATGCTGCAATCGCAATGAATGTGGGTATCAACGCCCCGACAAGCAGTTCACCAGCGCCAATTGACTCATCCGCAAAACCTCGTCGAAGCAGTGCAACACCGGCCGGATTGGGAGCGTTGGCAATGATTGTTAGGCCTCCACCCGCGACAGCCCCGGCCACCAGGTTGTACTTGGCTTCGTCAGAAATTCCTTCAATGAGCGACCCCAAATAAGTCAAAGCGGCGTTGTCAGTAAGTGCTGTCAAGGCCGTTGCACCAAAGAACAAAACCTTGGGGGACATGCCCGAAACAATGGGCTGGAGCCACCACTGCTGCATGCCACCCAGCACGACCAACCCCGCCAAAAAGAATGCTACCAGAAGCGATTCCTTGATGATGAGCTGGTTCTGAAAGCGTTCGTAAGCTTGTGTCACCCCCAAAAACATCAGAAACAAGCCCAGAAACGCCACGGGATGGTGGGCAAGAGCGACAACAGCAGCTAAAAATGTAAGGTGTACTACGACCAATGCTATCGGCATTTTGTTGTCCGCAGATCCCGCCAACGGAGCATCGGTTTCAAGCAGTACGTTTCGCAATGCAAAAACCGCAATCGTCGCGTTTACGAGGACAGCGATGGCTGCCTTCCAGCCAAACGTAGCCAGCATGAATGCAGATGTCCAATTCCATGTTGATGCAACCATAAGGACAGGGGGGGCCGCAAATGATGTCAGCGTGCCACCAATTGAAATATTCACAAAAAGCACGCCCAGAGCAAAATACTTAATCCGCTCAGGCACACCGGGTCTGAAAACCTGAGGTGCCAACATGAGTGCAGCGATGGTCATCGCTGCCGGTTCAGTAATTGCAGACCCCAATAACGGCACTGCGGCCAGCCCAAGCCAGGTTGTTGCAAGCGAACGTCGAACTGGAAGAACTCTGGCAATAGCGTTCACGGCAGACGTGACCACATGCAGAACGGGCTTGGATGCTGCAATAACCATCACTACGAAGACGAACAATGGCTCCGTATATTGCCTAGACTCCGCATAGGCGAGGGCACTGTCGCCCCCGCTAACCACTGCCATGGTAAAAATTAGAACAATGGCCCAGAAGCCAAAGACCACTTCGACCTCACCCAACAAATGGAAAAGTCCCGCATGCCTTGGATAGCGGTGTGCCAACCGCTCAAACAGCTTCGCGGCAAAAGTGTGAATCAGCGCGAATGCAAAAAGGGCAGCCGCAATTAGTTCGATTGAAATGTCGGGCATCGGGTTCTCACTCATATGAAAGTAGCGTGGCGGCCCGACCAGCGCTGAAACCTGCCAAGCTAACATACGTAGCAAGTGCACCCTTGTTCATTTTATCTATTGGCAGCACTAGATCCTCCAATTTGTACCGGTAGGATTCCAAAGGTCTGCCACTTTCATTTCAGACTGCGTGCATATTGGAGGAAATCAAAAAGAATAGGGTTGTCATCGAAAGTCCGAGGGTCGGTTCGTTGACGAAATTCCGGGTGCCATTGCACCCCCGCCATGAATCCAGGACCTTTGCGCCGAATTGCTTCGATGATGCCGTCTTCTGGACTGCGTGCTTCCACCACAAAACCCGGCGCTAGGTCGCGAATGGCCTGATGGTGGATGCTATTTATCAATCCACGGCTGGTGTTCGGGTACAGTGAGGCCAAGTGTGTTCCTGCGACAATTTCCACAGGGTGTACATTGCGCTCATACATCTCTGTCTTGAAATGCTCCAGAGCATTTGGGATCTGTGTGCGAATGTCCTGCCACAGTGTTCCTCCATTAGCGACATTGAGCATTTGAAGTCCGCGACAGATGCCAAACACTGGCTTTCCCGCCGCCGCAAATGCGCCGATGAGTTCCGCTTCGTACTGATCTCGAACGGCATCTCCACGCCAGTCGATAGCAATTGGTGATTCACCATAAGTTTCGGGAGCAACATCGTTGCCGCCCTGCAAAACCAGCCCATCCAGTGCCTCTGCATAGTGGCTAAGGTTGAGTTCTTCCCGTTGTACAACACTTTGGGCATCCACTGCCGGAATCATGACTGGCAAAGCACCACAACGCATGAGCATCTGCGCTACCGACTGCTCCAAATAGTGAAGGGTCTTTGTCCAGACTCCACCCAAGTCCAAGACGGGGCCAGATGGATAGTAAATTCGCGCAGAGACCCCGATTAGTAATGAAGGAGACTGGAAGGGCATGGTGAATAGGGTTCGGAAAATAGTGACGAATCAATGTCAGACCTGAAAACAGGGCTTGTCATCACGAATTGACTCAATGATCGCGTTCGACGCGATTCCGTCCGGACTCTTTGGCTCGATACAAACAACGGTCGGCACGGCGAATGGCCTCGTCCGGGGATTCGCCCTTGGACACTTCAACTAACCCAACCGAAACCGTCTGCGTGAGTTTGATAACGCCATCCGACACCGGTCGAACGCATGCCCTTTGTCGAAGCCTTTCAAGGACTGGGTGCGCTGCATCGCCACCAGTCTCGGGCAGCAAGACTAGAAACTCTTCGCCGCCGTATCGGTAGACCCTGTCGGACGGCCTCACGCTCTCCGAGAAGCGTTCTGCCATCTGTTCAAGCACTGCATCGCCCACGGGGTGCCCGTATCGATCATTGACGCTCTTAAAATGGTCCAGGTCGATCATGGCAAGGGAATAGGTCGTCGAATTTTGAACTGCGCGTTGGGCTTCCAACGCCAAATCACGATGCATGGCCGCGCGGTTCAGCAGTCCAGTCAGTCGATCCACGTCGGTGAGTGCGTTGGTGAATCCGGAAATGAGCCGGTTGGCCAGTCGATCCAAATCGGACATGGCTTGTGCCAACTCTGCAAAATCTGCCGGTGAAAAAGTCCGGTCAGTAGTTGCCTTCATCGCGGCGTTCGCCAAATCAAGCAATCTCTCTTGTTGTTTTATAAGTTCCTGGTATAACTGAGACTGTGTGCTTGCACTGGGCGGAGCATGCGTTAGCCAAAGCCTGAAATCAAGTTGCTTCAGGATGTCAATCTCTGCATCAAACGGACTGAGTTCCGTCGGAAAAATCAGGTTAAAGAAGCAGCGTAGGCGACCTTTCCTGTGCATTAGCAAAGACCGCCTAAAGTCGTCATGAAACATTCTTAGCGCTTGTTCGTCATGCTTTTCAGTTGTCATAAATTCCTTTTGATTCCTCAACCATAGTGCTCAGTTGAGATCACCCTTTTTTGATGGATCTCTTTGCGTTGACCACCTCAAAGTTCAGCAAAACATTTTCAGTTTTGGTTCGGGCCTTAAACCAGTTTTCAATTCGGTTTTGATCGGATTTTGACAGCGCCAATTTGGTTCGAATACTCAATTGGTAACGGGATTTCTTGTCAGCTCCAGGAACAAACTCGAACCCTTCGCTAACAAACACAGCGTCTGTCGCCGGATACTGCGCCCGCAATTCAGTCGCGATATCTTGAGTTTGCGCAGTAAATGCATTCTTGGATGCCAATTCACTCTTGAGTTTTTGTAACTGGTCTTCCTTCAGCCGTAACGCGTCCTGGCTGCTTTGATATAGGTCTGTCAGTAAAGTGGATTTCAGTGCAGCGACATCAACCTTGTTGTCGCCAGACTGGCGCACAACAACTTTAGTGCCATCCAGTCCAGCACCTATCAGACGTGCCTCAATCCCCTGTAGTGTGGATTGCGACAAAGGAGCGCCAATTAACGCAACCTCAATTCGACGCGACTTAGAATCGATCTTGAATTCAGCTACCTGCGTCAATTCAAGAGAAAACTCGCGCTTAACGAACTGATTCACCTTGCTCTTGTAGACCTCGTCATTCACCAAGTTGATGGCGAGATAGGTGCTAGGTACTGTGGTGCCCAGCACCAACAACAATAGCGAAACTTTGACACGGCGCTCAACCTGGCTATTTGCGAATCCGTGTCGTTTGAGTTTGAGTAAGCGAATGCCGGCCATGGTTGCCAACGCAATGAAGACGCAATTGATGGTGTAGAGGTACATAGCGCCGCCTACAAATGCCCATTGCCCGGTTGCCACACCATAACCTGCTGTGCATACGGGCGGCATCAACGCAGTGGCAATCGCCACTCCAGGGATTACATTGGATTTCTCCTGTCGCGTGGCGCCCACAATGCCAGCCAAGCCACCAAACAAGGCGATCAGCACATCCCAGATGGTTGGTGTGGTGCGTGCCAATAGTTCAGATTGAGCTTCATGTAGCGGTGACACCAAAAAATACAAGGTAGACACCAGTAAGCTGATCAACGTCGCAATACCCAGATTGAGCAGCGACCGTTTGACCAAATCGAAGTCATACACCGCGACACCCAAGCCTGCTCCCATGATCGGTCCCATCAAAGGCGATATCAGCATCGCGCCAATGATGACTGCCGTCGAGTTGACGTTCAAGCCCACAGAAGCGACGAAGATGGCAAACATGAGAATCCACGGCGTGGCCCCGACCAGTTCGACCCCCTCGCGAATACGACGCTCAATCTCCGAGTCCTCTGCCTTGTCTTCAAGCAGGCTGAACCGGTGCGCCATAACCTGTCGCAGGTTGGGGTGGTTTGTATTTACATTCAACGCGTTGTCGGGTCGCATATTTGATCTTTTACTCGGGTTTCATGCTTCATTTGAACAAACTTCAGGCTCGTATGGACTTCTCAATGACACGCCCGATGGTGAGGCCTTGACCAAGCATTGAAAAGATAACGACACCGTAGGTCAATGCCAGAATTACATCGCGGTTCTCTCCCATAGGCAATGACAATGCCAATGCAACGGATATACCTCCTCTGAGTCCACCCCAAGTCAGAACCTTCCAAGCCCCTTTTGGCAACTTCATACGATCTGATGCAAGGCTCACCGGCAACCCAACTGTGAGCCAGCGCGCCAACAACGTGATCACGATCACGATGAGACTCAACCCAAACAAAGCCCACGAAAGAGACAACAAAATAATCTCCAGCCCAAGAAGCACGAATAGAACCGCGTTCAGAATTTCGTCAATCAGCTCCCAAAACAAATCCAGATGGTGACGGGTGGTGTCGGACATCGCCGTTTCGCGCCCGTGATTGCCAATTAGGAGCCCGGTCACCACCATCGACAGCGGCCCTGATACGTGCAACTTGGTCGCCAGCAAGTACCCACCCAACACTCCGGCAAGCGTCAGCATGACTTCGACACTGTAGTTGTCAATGCTGTGGAGCATGTAGTACAGCAGGAGGCCGAGCGCCAAACCTAGAAGAAGGCCGCCGCCAACTTCATGCAAAACCAAGTAAGAGATAGTGGCTGCGTCTGGCGAACTGCCCTTGAGCGCAATACCCAGAAGTACCGTAAAAAGCACGACCCCAACACCATCATTGAAAAGCGACTCGCCCGAAATCACAACGCCCAAGCTATCGGGGGCTTTGTTTTGGCGTAAAACGCCCATTACTGCGATGGGGTCTGTCGGCGAAATCAACGCACCAAAGACCATGCAATACCAAAATGGCATCTGCATGTCAGTAAGCACGAGCAACTCGTAGACGCAAAAACCGACGATCAAGGCAGATGCGAGCGTCCCTAGCACCGCCAACCCAAGGACGGGCCATTTGTAATCACGAAGTTGACTGAGGTCAACGTGCAGCGCTCCAGCAAACAATAGCAGGGAGAGCATGCCATCCATCAGCACAACGGAAAAATCAATGCCACGTAAAAACAGCATCACCGGTTTGGTCGCATCCCCAAGACCAAACTGATGCGCCAGCACAAGACTGATAGAAATCAGCATGGCAATTGCCATCACGCCAACCGTGCTAGGCAAGCCTACCCATCGGTGGTTGACGTAGGCCATCAAGGCCGTGATTACTAGACAAATTATGGCAACTTCAAACATGCATTTCCCAAAAGACCCCATCTAGTGGAGCAAACAGTACTACTGATCTGCCCACTGTGATCGGTCTCAATACGTATGCTGTCGACTGAATTCGGAGGCTGGCATTACATACGGTGCATGGAATCCCCTGACTTGTAACCAAATGGTGTCCGCGGGCAGATCGTCGATGATACCCATGCGAGTTGGTCTCAGCCATTCCCCATCGACTTGAATTCGCCTGCGATCCACACCAATATGCTCAAGTACGGACAGTAAGACACTCAGTCGGCGCAGCCGGTTAGCGCGGGATGTCTCGTCGGCACCGCCCAGATACAGGCGGCATCGACTGTTGGGAGTATTCCATTGATGCACCCAATGCGCCAATGCGCCTATTTCCGGCTCGGTCAACGAACATCTTCCAGCTTCATAGAAAACGATCGTCGTATCTTCAGCTGGCGCGATTGTCGTCAGTGTGGATGTCGTCGTAGCCCCAATGGAGGAAAGCTGCGAAAGGCCGAATTCTTGGGATGGTGTAAGAGTGTTTTTCACCCTCATATTATATTGAAGCAAATGTAATATTGCAACAATACCGGTGAAGCAAATTCGATCTGTTGACAGATTACATTTGCACAAATATAATTCGCACATAACCTCCTGTAGTCGTCAAGCAAGATCGCATGTTCCAAAACAAAGATTTGGGACTTCAGAATGCAGCGCGGATCTACCATACCTATGGGAGAGGGATCACGGGTGAATAACACATCACATCTACTGACCTGCGAATTGGGGCGGTAGTGCACGTCGTCATGGACGGATAAAAGCGCAGGAAAGGCGAAAAATGTACAAAAAGATTCTGATTTTGATCGACGATCAACCATCGTCCTTGTCCGGTGTGCGCCAAGGTATCAAGCTTGCAGCGGCGATGCGTTCGAACGTTCAGTTTCTCTATGTCCTGCCCGCTTACTCGTTTCCCGTTGTCGGTCTTCACGCTGATGCATTGGGTGCCTACGACGCGACCTCAAGCCAGCTTTTTGAAAAACAAAGTCGAGAGGCTGCAACGGCAACGCTGAAGTGGGCGGTCGAAACGGCAACCACCTTTGGCGTCCAAGGCCAACGCAGTACAGCAATGAGTGGCGTGACAGCGGTGGATATTGTCGAAACAGCCATTGCCAAGCGGTGCGGCTTGATTGTTGTTACGTCTACTGGTAAGAATGCCGTTATGCGGCTTATTTCAGGAAGCATCATTCCAAGCCTCATTACAGTCTCCAAGATTCCTGTATTGGTATGCCCACAAGATGATGCTTCCCATTTGGGCGCAATGACGGCCGTGGTTCCACCGCGCAGGCGACGTGCTGCTGTGGCACTGAAATAGCGAAATTGATCGTGCGGCAGTGCTGTACTTTCGTGCGAATCCAACTTTCCAGTATGTACCGAGGCAATTAATGAACTCTCCAACTGTCTCAGTCAGGCCAACTACCCCTAGCGATATTGATTCGGTTTTGAGTTTGCAAGACCGGGTCTATCCGTCGATTGACCCGTGGCATCGGGATCACTTGGCACATCAACTTACAGTGTTTCCCGAGGGGCAGTTGGTTGCAGTGTCAGATGGTGAAATTGTCGGTTGCGCCAGCTCCCTGGTCATACTCTGGGACGAGTGGGCGGACGAACACACCTGGCATGACATTACATCTGCGGGCACATTTAGCACCCATAACCCGGATGGGTTCACACTTTATGGCGCGGAAGTTTTTGTAGACTCGATTGCGCGCGGCAAAGGCGTTGGGCACCATTTGTACGAAGGACGTCGTCAACTTTGCAAGCGTCTGAACTTGCGCCGAATCATTGCATGTGGCCGCTTGCCGGGTTATCACCGCCATGCGGAAGCTATGACAGTTGAACTCTATGCAAAAAAAGTACTGTGGGGCGACTTGACTGATGCAGTGCTGAATTTCCAGCTGCGCGAAGGCTTTCGATACTGCGGAATCATGAAGGACTATCTCCCAGAAGACACCGAATCTGCCGGGCAAGCTTCCCTCATTGTTTGGATCAATCCGGACTACGACGCGTTACGTCCCCCACTTCATTACCGCGATATTCCTAAGGCATTGAAACCATGACCACTCCTGTGTCGACGAAAGATATGCAACCGGTGTTTAGTCCCAGCCAGGGAATCGTGCGAATAGCAGCGGTTCAGTATCTACTGCGCAACCTGCAAGATTGGGACGGCTTCGAAAGCCAGGTTCGGTTTGTAATGAAAGCTGCCGGAGAGTACAAACCGCAGTTCGTGATGTTTCCTGAAATATTCACCACCCAACTTCTGTCATTCATTGGCACATCGGACTTGAAAGCGGCGGTGCGAAAGCTGGATGAATTCACGGACCAGTATGTTGCACTTTTCGTTGAGCTTGCCCAGCAATGGGGTGTCCATATCATCGGAGGGACTCACCCCACTATCGTTGGCGAAAAGCTTCTGAACCGGGCCTACCTCTTCAGCCCGACTGGAAGTGTGTTCACGCAAGATAAGATTCACCTGACACGGTGGGAGAAGGAAAAGTGGAAAGGTGACCCTGGCGATCATCTGAGCGTTTTCGACACGCCATATGGTCGGATAGCGATACTCATTTGCTATGACATAGAGTTCCCGGAGCTGTCGCGTATGGTGTGCGAACAAGGGGCAGACATTATTTTCGTACCCTCTTGCACCGATGATCGCCAAGGATTCTGGCGGGTTCGCTATTGTTGCCATGCTCGCGCAATAGAGAACCAAGTTTTCGTGGCCGTCACTGGGACGGTGGGTAACTTGGCAGTGGAGGGATTGGGCTTACATTTTGGTCAGGCGGCCATCATCACCCCGTCCGACTTTCCTTTTGCACGCGACGGTATCGCGGCAGAAGGCATGGCCAACTCGGAGCAAATTGTGATTGCGGATGTTGATCTTGCAAAACTGGTGTCCAACCGCGTGAACGGAACGACCGATACCCCTGTATGACAAACGCAAGGATGTTTACGACAACGGTGTCGAAATCATTGCCACTACATGATGGCGATGTGATTATTGATTTGCCTCGGCCAATCCCCTTATTTACATTGGATCTGCAAAATGAATTTCGCTAAATCTGAAGACCTGACCTTTGGCCTAGAGTTAGAGCTCCAAATTGTCAATCGACAGGACGGTCGCCTTTCCCCTTCGAGCGGGGAGTTTTGGGAAGTCTTGAAGCACAAGGACAATGTGGGGCGATTTTCATTGGAGGCCACGCTTGCCACCATTGAGATGAACACTTCGGTGCATGACGACGCAGATGCGATGCTGGCGGAAACGCTAGCGCTGACCAAGACGCTTACCGACTTGGCGACGCCCTTGGGCCTGGTCCTGCGTGGTGGTGGCACACAATTGACGCAGTTTTGGAATGAGCGGGTGATTGCCCCTACCCCGCGCGCGCAAGAGTTGACTGAACGCTTTGGTTTTCTGCCCAAACGATTTTCGACTTATGGAATGCATGTACACATTGGTGCCTCGTCCGAGGCCAATGCCATTTTGATTGGGAACGCACTACAAGCCCTGACGCCGCTTTTCATAGCGATGTCTGCGGCGTCGCCTTTTTTGCAGATGGCTGACACTGGATTTTGTGCATCCAGACCCCTGGAGCCGCTCATCTATCCACATGGTGGCCCCATGCCGAAGGTTTGACGACTGGACACAGTTTGAGCGCATTTCCGATGAGATATTTTCTACAAAGCTAGCACATTCGTTAAAAGAC
>CAVXMS010000004.1:0-1510014 GCA_963763035.1 uncultured beta proteobacterium
TGCGGCAGTTGATGTGATGTTTGAGTGACGCCACGAGCCATGAATTCCAGCACTGTTGCCAAAGTAGCAAACACATCTGGGCGTCTGGCGTTTCAACTCAAGGCGCGGCTCACTGTTTGGCAGTCGCTTGTGGTGCGGGCTCTAGTGGTGCTCACACTGGTTGGTGTTGCAGTTGGCGGCCATTGGCTGGATCGGACTGGCTTGCGCGACAACGTCGACGGAGAGATTTCACTATTGGATGTCGTGTATTTCACGGCCATTACCATCACGACCGTGGGATACGGTGACATCGTCCCAGTGACGGACCAAGCCCGAATGTTTGACACCTTTGTGGTGACGCCCATTCGGATCTTCATTTGGTTGATCTTTTTGGGCACTGCATATACTTTTGTTCTGCAGCACCAATGGGAGCAATTTAGGACCAGCATTACGAGAAGACGGCTTATGCGACACACCATTATTTGCGGCTTTGGCACCAGCGGCGAGGTCGCTGCAAAGGAGCTATTGCTCACTGGCCATGAACCAGCGTCGATCATTGTGATTGACTTGTCGAGCCAGCGGATCGAGGAAGCTGTTGCCCTCGGATTGATTGGTATCGTTGGAGACGCACGCAGCAACGCAGCACTCAAAGCCGCAAAAATATCTGCGGCCACAGCATTACTGGTCACAACAAACCTGGACGATGCGACAGCTCTTGTCGTGCTTTCGGCCAGGCAACTCAATGCGACCGTCAAAATCAGTGTGTCGGTGCGCGCCCAAGAGAACGAAAGCCTTATGTACCAAGCGGGTGCCAACGTAGTGATCAACCCCGTGAATCTCGGAGGTAACTTGCTGGCCCGTTCGTCAGCGCACCAGTACGCCGTGGACTATTTGCGCGACCTTGCCAGTTCCGACGGAAGCGCGGTGCTGCGCGAGCGCCCAGCACTGCCCGAAGACGAGGGTAAATTGCTGGCTGAAATCCAATCCGGTTTAGTCGTTCGGCTAATTCGCAACGGCACGCCCGTGGTGGAAGTCAACGAGGTTGGGCCACGGGTTGTGAAGGGTGATTTGCTGATCGAAATTGTCACTGTGAAATGACGACACTTCGCAATTCAAAGTCATTTGTGGGAGGCAATTACTTTGTCCAATTTATCTTCTACTTCGCCAAGATGAGCACTTAACGAGAGGGTCGCCTCAGCGCACGCGCGCTGAGTGGCACCAGCCGTGTCGGAAAGTCTCTTCTCCAATGTATCTGTGCTGGCTGCAATGGACAGGGTCAGCGCGTCGAACGTGGTATTCACCCGGTTTAAGACATCGGCAATACGAGACGCTTCGGCCTGATCTGCGATTTTTCGTTGCGACGCCAACTCATTGAAAACCCGACGTTGCTGTAGTGCCCAACTGGCCTGGAGGTAGATAACATATGCCGAGAACAACGCTACGACTGCCACCAAGGCCCCTAACATGACAAACCCTACTGGCATTTGCACCGAGGTGAATCCGAAGGAAAGCATGGAAGGGGTAGAAAACTCTGTCCAGTTGAGCCCGATAAAGCCAAACAAGACGGCAAATGCTGCAAGCAAAACCGCCGCGCGCAAAGTCATGGTAAGTCTCCAGAGGTTTGATCTATTGTTACCGACACTTTGCCCGCCAGAGCGGGCACCAATGCCAAGGTCTCGAAGGGCATATCCACGCTGGCTGCGCGCAGTGCCTCAAAAAGGCGTTCGCGCAGTGCAAAACGCGCTGCAATGTGGGTCGTCTCGTCGTCGAGCCACACGCTGAGCTGCATGGCTACGTTATAGTCGTTTAGCGCAGTTACAACCACAACAGGCGCTGGCTCCGTCATGTAGCCGGTACCCGCGCCGCAAACCGACAAGGCAACCTGTCGCACCTTGGCTAGGTTCTCCGTAACGGCCACGGTGAAAGCAACATCGAGACGCAGGTGCGGAAAATTGGTGTAAGAGGCCACGGTTTTGTTGACGACTTCACTATTGGGGATGGCCAGCATACGGCCGTCCACAGTCACCACTCGGGTGGTGCGCATGGTGATGGAATCCACACGACCATAGGCACCCCCAATTTCAACCAGATCACCGATGGTGAAAGGACGATCCCAAAGAATAAAGATGCCCGAAATCATGTTGGATAAGGTGTCTTTTGCGGCAAAACCGATGGTCAATCCAACCACACCCAAGCCCGTAAGCAAGCCCGCAATATCGACTCCTACCTTGCCCAGAGCCGACACGACACCGATGGTCAAGAGCACAGTTTTTAGGACGGATTGAATCAATGCCCCGATGGTGGCATCCAGTTTTGCGCGCCGAATAATCAGCGAAACACTGCGTCGTGCGATGCGCCAAACCGCCCAAAAAACCAACATCACCAGAGCTGCAGCGAACAGTCTTGGCACCCATTCCAGTACATGCTCGATCATGCTGCCCAAATTGAAAAATTGCAGAAGCTGATTCCAAATCGTATCCATTGCCCGATCCTACAGGTAAAGATGGATTGCACGGTATCCATCCACACAGTTCTAACCACGCATCCACTGAAAGCGCTCGGTGTCTAGTGATTCTGATTGGAGGTCGAGTGGGGAAATTCCTGAACGTCAGGTTTTGGCTTTGATATCGCAGGCCAGATTAGCGAAGTGCAATGGTCGCAAGAAAATTTATACATTTGCTACAATGTAATTATTGCGCAGCATTTTATAAACCACCCTGACACTCAAAATGCGTAAACATCCCCACGTCCCTACAACCTTCAAAAGGGAGATCTCAGACTGGCATATGTGGACAGGGCGCGGCGTGGTGCTTGCATTTGCGGCACTGGCTGGTATCACCGTAGTGGCATTCACTTGGCTGGCAGAACACGCATTAGCTCAGTTTTTTGTGCTGCAGAAGGCCTACTGGTGGGGGCCGCTTCTTTGGATCCCCCTCTCCACTTCCGCCATTGTCTGGTTGACGATGCGATTCGCGCCGGGAGCCGCTGGGTCCGGCATTCCGCAAGTCATGGCGGCCTTGGAGCCCCAAGCTACCGGTGCAGCCAGGGGGTTGTACGTGTCAATGAAGTTGGCCGTCGCAAAAGTGCTGCTGACAACCTGGGGGCTATTAGCGGGCCTCTCGATCGGTCGGGAGGGTCCATCAGTACAAATAGCAGCGGGGGTGATGCACCATGCAAGGCGATGGATGCCAAAGCGGGCACATATTTCTGACCATAGCTTGCTGATTGCTGGAGGTGCGGCAGGAATTGCCGCCGCGTTCAACACCCCCTTGGGCGGAGTCATGTTTGCGATTGAAGAACTTTCCAAGAAACAGGGGCAAAGTAGCAACAGCCTTGTCGTCGTGGCGATTGTGGTCGCTGGTCTGATGGGTGTTTCTGCATATGGAAACGCTAGCTATTTTGGGGTCATGCGTGTGCAAGATTTTGGCGTGGCATTGATGTTTCCCGCGCTATTGTTGGCAGTTCTTTGTGGACTGGCTGGTGGAGTTTTTTCAAGATTGCTCATCGTTTCACTCACTGCTGAATCTTCTGACTGTTTCAGTCGCTTCCGGAAAAGTTCTCCGATTGCCTTTGCAGCAGGCTGTGGACTCGTTGTAGCAGTCATCGGAGTTGTCAGCCATGGGGAAACATTTGGCAGCGGGTATGCACATAACCGTGCGATGCTGGAAAATACAAATGACACTTCACCGTTGTACGTGATGCTGAAGTTTGTTGCGACCTGGATATCGACCTGGGCGGGTGTGCCCGCGGGGGTTTTCGCGCCTTCACTGGCCATTGGAGGGGCGCTTGGGAACGATATCGCTCAATTCACCGGTTATGCAAATGCTCCAACGTTAATTGCGCTTGGTATGGCGGGCTTTCTCGCCGCCGTCACGCAAGCTCCGTTGACGGCCTTCATTATTGTGATGGAGATGGTGGATGGCCATGCCCTCGTGATGAGCTTGATGGCCAGTGCATTGGTTGCCAGCGGTGTTTCACGACTTATCAGCGCGCCGCTGTATCCCTCATTGGCAGACCTGCAGTTGCGGCGGCTGAATAATTTGGCTTCTGGTGCGCTAAGAACTCCAGAAAGTGGCGGCAGCCGAGCCGCACCGACGCTTCATGGGCAGTAGTGCTATGGGCAATGCGTCCGCATCAGCCGCCAGCCATAGACTTGAAGCGACCACTGAAGTCGATTTTCGAAATCTAAACTGCGCGAAAAAATCCGATGCAAAACATCTTTCTAAACGAGCAAAGTCTGATGAAAATAGCGCGCTGCTTGCATCCCTTGTGCTTAGAAAGCGTTTTATTCAAAGTGTCAGTGCTTGCTTAACAGCTGGTCTAGACGACATCTCGGATCATGTTTCGCTCCGACTTCAAAATGCAAGGGTCGCAGCTGTGTTGAGTCGAAGAAGATGATCAAGTTTTGGCGAATCTTTGCATTGACCTTACTCACCATGCCTATCTTAGCCAGTGCGCAACGGTGCGGTGCGACATGTGCGAGCGCAGAGGCGGTTCTGGGTTTGTCAGAGCAAATATTGGTCGCAACCATTCCGGAACTAAAGCGTACTCCCAAGCCAGTGCCTGGCCCCCGCAATTCGCGCGGCAAATGGGTGTTGCGAGACATGAACTTCGCACAACAGCCATTCGTGGTGATCTATTATATTTTGAAAGGACTTGTAAACAGAGTCGAGTACCTAAGCACAGCATCGAGAGATCAGTGCAGCCAGCGCACCCCTTTTCGGCTTGCGCAATCTGAGCTTGTAAGAATCTACGGTGAGAGCCACGTGATTGGATCGTTTGAAGTTGGTGGAAAATCCATACAAACCGTCTCTTTTAATTCAAGTAACATGGACGTCGCCTTGCATCTGTCGTTGTCGGCGGAGGACTGTTCCACTAGAGTAATTTTCAAAGTGCGCCAGGTAATTGATGCATCCGAGCTGTGATGTGATTTTGACTTGCATCTGGCTTGGGGTTGAGCCCAGTCCAATTCATTCAATAGTGTCGCTATTAGAAATAGCGGCACTTGAAGCCTTAAGCGGTTCTCAAGAATTGCGGAGATATCTAAATAATCCCGATTCATAATTCGCCTTATACAGACCATCGCCCTACCGGCGGTTGGTCTGCCCTGCGGGCTGCGACGTGAGGGGTGATACAGTGCGCAGCCTCTGACCGGACTTTCCTACCCTCCCCTCGCAAAACGCCATGTTTTAACGCCTTGCGTTGTTGCACCACTATTTACCCACCACCTTCCTTCGGTATTGGGCACCACAGGACATGCAATTTCAAGCCAAATCGATCAGATCCAAATGTTGAAATCCAAATTTATGCGGGGATTTGTTCTAACGCCTCCAATGTGGCTTCAATACGCTTGCTAAAAAGCATCACTTCCGAACCGGTGTAGCGCATTTGTGCCGTGTAGTTGAGGCCGTAAGCATAGGGAGTGGCATACGCATACATTTCCTTGAACAACCCCAACCGGCATAACCGTGACAGTTCCACCCTGTTTCCGATATGGGAGCACTGTTGATTCCCAGCTGCCACGGGTGTCACGACTGTCACGGGTCATTTCAGAAAACCATTTCCACGGCAATCCGGGAGCAATCCCTCTGCTTTAAAAGAAGTTTGTAAAACACCCTGTGCCACCCATGACACCCGTGACAGTTCCCTGTTAAGCCAGCGAGTCCAGGCGCTTGCAATCCCTTCTACTTTTTGCCAAGGTAAATCCATCCCCTGCCAATCGGAGGCAATCCCCATGGATTTCGCGCCCCTTGATTCCCCATCCGCTGCAAAACGCCCTGCTCCTCCAGCCCGCCCCGATCTGATGCCTGCTGACAGCAGCCCCAAATCCAAACGCCCTTCCCTGTTTGGCTTTACCACCCGGCTGACTCCCGAACAGGTCCACTACTTCCAGACCCTGGCTATCGCTAAGGGCCATCCGTCAGTCGCCGCAGCATTTAAAGCCCAGGCCCTTTGCACCGGAATGGACCACCCCTTGAACGAGATGCGCATCTCTCTGGAACACATGCAAGAGCGAATCTCCGAAGAAGGCGCCTGGCTGCAAGACAGGATCCAGTATCTCTCCCATGCACTGGATGCCCTTCAAAGGCATACCGAGACCCTGGTGGCGGACATGCAGACCTGTACGGATGCCATGCTGTTGTTTGCCCAGACTAATGAAGCCCTTTCCATGGCTGTGGCCGATCTCAAGGGATCCGGGGGCAGACCTTCACACCGGTTTGATCCACCCGGCAGAGCGGGCTGAAGGTGATACATGTTGTCCATTGCCCCATTGGCCTCTCCCGACTACTACCTGGGTTCGGCAGCGAGTTCGGGTGAGGCGTTCCAATACTTTGCAGGAGTCGATGGGGCCAGCCAGCATGCCGATCCACTCCTGCGCCAAGGCCGCTGGCTGGGCAGGCTCAGTGCGGAGATCGGTCTGATCGGCAGCACAGTTACAGCCAGCGATGCGGTGCGCGCATCTGACTTTGAATCCATCTACTACGGACTACACCCCACCACCGGTGGCCCCCTGCGATCTGATGGTAAGAGCAAGAAGGCACAGATGCGCGATGCCAAGGTCCGGGCAGACTGCAAGAAGGATCGCTGGGAAGCCTTGATGCAACTCAACCAGATTCGTAAGGAGATCAAGCAAGCCAAAGCTCAGGAAACAGGCAGCGCTTCTCCCGTGGCTACCCTGGAACTTCGCCATACCCAATGCAAGAAGGCATTTGCCATAGCCGACAAGGCTTACCGCCAGGCCCAGCAGAAATCGTTGCGCCCCGGCAGTGATCTGGTGTTTTCTGCGCCGAAGTCGGTCTCCATGCAGTGGGCTGCGCTGGCCGCCACAGGAGACACCGAGGGCGCCAAAGCCATTGAATCGGCCCACGACCAGGCGGTGCGGGAGACATTTGAGCACATGCAGTCCGAGTTTGTGATGACCCGAAAGAGGGTTAGGGGTGGGGATGGTGGTGGTGCAGGAGCAGGTCACCGCCTCTTCGAGGTGGTCCAGGGTGTCATTGCCTGCCAGTGGCGGCACTTTGATGCCAGACCGGTGGAATCGGTGGGAGCCCTGAATTCAGAAGGCGAAACCAGTCTGATGGCCGGTGTTCCCGACCCCCAGCTGCATGACCACATCAATCTGTTTGCCCCGGTGCGTGGCGCCGATGGCGAGATCTATGCGGCCTATACCGATTACATCCGCCAGAACATCAAGGCCCTGGGCGCCATGTACCGGGCCAGACTGGCCCAGAATCTTCTGGAAGCAGGCTACCGAACCGAACGGGATGCCCAGAGTCAGGGGGTGTTCTTTGCGCTCAATGGCATTGGCAGGGAACAGGCCAAGGCCTTGAGCGCCCGCACTGCCGATATTGAAGCCTTACAGGAAGCGGGTGTCTCGGCTCGGGATTCCAAGTTGGTAAGCCGCAAGGCCAAAAACGCCCTGTCAGGCGTTGAGGTGTTGCAGGCCTGGAAGCAGGTGTTTGCGCTGTTACAGGTGGATCCACAGGTAGTCAAGACCGCCACCCTGGCCGACACCATTGCCCGGGATGCGGTAACCAGACAGATCCCGGATGCTGCCCTGCCTTCCTTTGCCCGTCGCATGGGACGGGAACGGGTTGCGCGAATGCGGACCGATGCCCAGATCCTGCAAACCCTGCTGGAGAAGGATGCGTATTTCTCGTTGGCGGATATCCGGCAACTGCTTTGGGAGGATGCGCAGTTTGTGGGAATGGTGAACTCAGGTTTGCATTCGGATTCTGATTCACATCCCGGCTTGAAGTCCCCGATGAATCTGGATGCTTATGTGGAAGAGCGTTTGCGCTGCGTGCTGCGCAGTCCCGATCTGTTGAAGGTGATGGATCTGGATGCACCGGCCCAGGCCGGGTTCCAGACGGGGCTGAACCGCTTTGGGGAGCCGGTGTTCACCACGCATTCTTTGCGTGCTCGGGAGATCTGCCTGTTTGGGGAGACTGTCCCGGCCCTGCTCAAAGTCAAGTCGGTGGGAGGTTCGGAGTCTGGTGGATCTTTGTCCACTCCCTCCTGGGTACTGGAAAAGGCGCTGGCACAAGATGTTATTCAGGCACTGGAGGCCAGACTCTCTGCGGACAACCTGTCCAAGGGGGGCAAGGCGTTTGTATTGCGGGATTTTCAGGTGGGGGCAGTGTTGCAGGCGACATGTGGACAGAGTCAGCTGTGTGTGCAGATCGCAGGGGCCGGGATGGGCAAGACCACTTCGGCCTTGTTCACCAAGGAGATCTTTGTATCCCAGGGCTTGCGGGTGCTGGGGGTCGCGCCATCTAACAAGGCGGCATCAGGTCTGGGGCGGGAATTGGGGATTGATGCAACGTCCATGGACCGGCTGCTGCTGGATCTGAAAGCGGGAAGGCAGACGCTTGATGAGAAGACGGTGGTCTTTGTGGATGAGGCCGGAATGGCCGGGTTTGATGTGATGGAGAAACTGATGGGCTGGGCCGTCCAATCAGGTTGCAAGCTGATCCTCACAGGAGATCCGGAGCAGTTGCCTGCGGTGGCCCGGGGCAATGTGCTGCGCAAGCTCACCGAAATGGATGCTCTGGTCTCCACCCCGGATGCGCTCTTGTATCTGGGTCGCAATCTGTCGGACTGGAACAAGATCAGCCGTCAGAAGCATGACTGGGCCAAGCAGGCCAGTGCTTTCTTCTCCCAGGGCATGGTGTCTCAAGGGCTAGCGGAATACGAGAAGCGGGACTGCATTCATGGTGCCATGACATCCTCCCACCTGAATGAGGATCTGGCGCAGGCGTATTTGCTCGATCCTGCCGCCCCGAGCCAGAAGTTGATTCTGGCAACCACCAATGCGCAGGTGAAGGCTTTGAACGCGGCGGTACGCGAGCGGCTCAAAGCCATGGGGAAGTTGCATGGATCTTGGAAGCTGCCGGATTCCACCCTGGAGCTCTGCCTCGGGGACCGGATTGTGTTCAAGGAACGTATTGATGGTGGGGATCGGGTCAAAGATCCAGACCAAAGCAAGGACAGGAAACATGCCAGTGATGGAAAGGGCAAGGCTGGTATTGCCAAGAATGAGTTTGCGTCGGTGTTGTCGATTTCGCGTCTGTCCGATGGGAGTCTGGATATCCAGTGTCAGCTCGATACGCCCAAGGCGGATGGCAAGCCACAGATAGTGAGGCTCAATAGCAAGGTGTTGGGGGATGTGGACCATGCTTTTGCCACCACGGTGCATCGCTCCCAGGGAATGACGGTGGATTCGGTGTTTGCGGTGGCGGGTTCATTCTTGTCCAAGGAACTGTTTTATGTGATGGCCACCCGGCATCGGGAGAGGCTGCAGTTTCATATGCTCGAATCGGACCGGGCCATGGTGATGCATAAGGCGACCCGGAGCCTGGACAAGTGGCATGGGATGGATTTGCAGGTGGTGGATCCAAAATTGATTCGGGCTGAAGGGAATGCAACTGCGTGGGCTGGTGCTGGAGGCGGTTTGGCGATTGTGGATAGGCTCAGAGCCTCAAGGGTGAAGTTCCTTGAACTGATGCAAAAGGAGAAGGGGCGGCTTCTGGACTGGATTCGGCGACAGGCATCTTTGATGCCTCAAACTGTGCAGGTTGCTCAGCTGAATTCGGGGCGCGATTCCAAGAGTTTGAAGTTGCTGGGGCAGCTTGCGATACAGAGAGCTGCTTTTGGGGGAAATCCAAAACAACAGGATTTGGGGCCGGTGCGGTGAGTGCCGCTGAATCCAAACAGCGGTCATGGGTGGCATGGGTTTCATGCCCATTTCAGGGAAACCACTCTGTGCGGCGGAAACTTGTGCATCATGCTCAGTCAAACGACCTTGCAAAACAGCCCATGACACACGTGACACCAGTGACCGGGGATGGACAGAGAGCCCAAAAAGAGAGGAAATTGAATGTTGAGCGACTAGTCAGAAATTGGCCCAAATGCACCATTCGGTAAAGTACCCTGAACGGCACCAGACGATTTTTCCTGAGAGTTCGGTTGCCCAGCCCTTGGATTCAAATGCCGCAGAATTCGAGCTTCTGCGTTCGACACTGCGACCTTTGGCCGAGCCGACTAAAACGGTGGCAACCTCTTTTTAGTTCGCTGCTTCAAACCTATTTCATTTGAATCGCCTCTCGGCACTTCCAGGTCCTGGGCGATCTCGGTACCCTCTAAGCCCGAAGAAATAGAGCGCTTTGATTGGTTGAGGATCTTTGACACCTCGCGAGCAAATTTCCTGTGGTCACTCAAATTTGACCAACTCCGGGAAGAGGCCTCAATGGCATTGAGCCAAACAATATTCCAAGCCCCAAGGTGTTCAATCACAACGCCAAGCGGCTGTCTTGCGACCAACCCAGCGACTCGATCAAATTCATCGAGGTAATAAGGTTGTTGCAACGTGAGATCAGCAACACTGGTGAAGTGCCTAATTTTCCGCATATCGAGAGGCAAGGCTCCACTCGGACTCCCCACCTCCTTTTGATATTCCAACAAATCCTGTTTGAGATACATACGAGGTGCAGTTTTCCCTCGGCCAATGCGTCTCGGCACAGGGCCATGGTTGTCAGTGACCCATCGCTCCAAAGTAACCGGTGCGACATCAAGAAAAACCGCTGCTTCAGCCGAAGTTAACAGCTGGGTATCTGGTAACGCGTTTATGCGGTCAGGAAACGATACATCTTCGAACATCGTCCAGTACTGATTGTTCTTGATCGCCTTGGTCTTGGTGGCCATGAATTACCTGGAATCAAATGTCATGAATTTCGCCAATTCTAGGACATGGATCACATACTTACATAGCTTGATCTACATGCGTCGTTGCCTCAACTAGTTCAACTTATCAGACCTGCCGAGCGGTTGTACAAACTCTGTTATTCACCGGAACCTCCGCCAGTTCGGCGCACTTCTCGAAATCAAGATTTACCCGTTCGCGTCCAAAGCGGACGGGAAAATTGTCGGCCCGTTTCACCTTCCCTCACCTTCCCTCACCTTCCCTCACCTTCCCTCACCTTCCCTCAAAACACGCTCTAAATGCCCTCCAGAAAATATGATTCAGACCATGGACAGGCCACACCGGCAAGTCAAATTTAAAGGAGTATCCAATGCATCAGGTTCAAAACAAAACTTTTCAAATGGCGTCAGAAAAGGCGCAGAAATACGGGTCACGTTTCGATGCCTCTGATTCCGAAGATCAGTTAATTGCAGACATTCTCTACGCCATTACCTCCGATGACGTATGTGCTCTAGAAGAGGCGATTCAGTGTTTGCCAGCATTCCATTTGAACGTCTTCAGCATCAATTTGGTCGACAGCACCGATCCTGCCGCCAAACCAGTCTCATTGCTGGGTTTAGCTCAGTCGTTTGAGTCTCATAAGGTAAGTGCTTTCATCATCGGCGTAGGCCTGAAGGCATGCGATCCCGAATCACTGAAGTGCCAGTCCATCATGACCATGTTTGCTGAGCGATCTACCGGTGAGCTGGCTCCTAATGGGCCAGGATTGCTGCCTCGCCGCCTGCACTGACCGCAACAGGCTGGAGCTGATCGACCAGCCCCAACAGCTATCGCCAATCGACCACTCTTCGCGACTCCAACTGGAGCCGCCGGGTACAGCTTTTTCTTCATTTTTTTGAAAGGATTTACTTATGACAGCAAACAACAAAAACCCAAATGCCCGCCCATACAAACCTAGTGCAAATCTCGCCAATGAGGCTGAGGAAAATAAATCGATTGTTAACGACATCTGCGACGAAGACATTGAGTTCGTGACCACCTTTCTAACAGCGGCTATCAACGACGACGTGGCCAAAGTCAGTGTTTTGCTGCACATGCTGCCGCAAATCAATCTGACCATCGAGACTGTGGGGTTCCGCGACACCGATACCAATTGCGTTTACTCGCTCTTGGGTTGTGCACGATTCTTCAGGGCTTCCAAAGTATGTGCCCTCCTCATTTCCTTGGGTCTAACGAAAGACTATGTAGATGAGGACGGCAACCTCTACTGATCCACGGCTGTCCGACAAGGATTCGAACCATTGAACAAATAGCAACTGGTTGCATTGCTTGCATCTGCATCTCATCACAACACCATATTTTCACAACCTAAGGAGAAAAGCATGACTCATTCAAACACCCAAACTGAAAACGCGGATCAAGCTATCAGCGTCCCCGGTTACGACGGAACGCTGCCCCGCTTTCAGGGCCGGCAACCCCTGTTTGCCGTTGCCCGCTTCCACAGCACGGAAAAGATCGCGTGGGGATACGCAAGATTTGAAATCGAGTCCATCGGAGAAATCTATCAACCAGAACTGGAGAAACGTGAAAGTATCGGATATGACTACGACCCTCGGACATGGGCCGGAAGTATGCCAGCGTGTCTGGATGAAGAATATGACCTCCAGTTTAAGTGGGGAGACAGTTGCGGCTGGTATCAGGTGGAAAAAGACCCTGCCTGTTTTGCACGCAGCAAGCTCACGGTGACCGATGAAGACGGCAACCTGATCGACAATTTCTGGGAAATCTGTGTCATCAACCGTGACCAGCCGGAATTCTGGGACTTCTTGATTTTCAGCTACCCGGATTCATTGGGGGTCGAGTGGATGCAGTCATTTGTCGATCCACTTAAAGAAGTCCTGAACTGGGCCATGGAAAACCCCGACACCGCAGAAAGCTGGCTGCTTGCTGAGCCTACGCCACAGACGCTGATCGGCCCGGATCCGGATCTCGACAAACTGATCTCAAAAATCAAGCGTGCCATTCGCCGGGGTCGCATCGACTAAGCCATGGTGTGCGTTGATGCCCTGACGGCATCGTCGATCACACCCTAATCCCCCTCTTTACCACTGTCCCGGACCTTGTGTTCGGGAAGCCAGCGGTGCCCGTACTGGCACCGCGGGGGGAGTGTTGTCCATTTTTTTATGAAAGTTTCAAATCATGAGCAAGAACAAACCACGCGTCACCAAACAAGTTTTCGTCAACCCAACCAGCACTGCAACGCCTACCTGCGTCTATACACAGATGGACGACTTAATCACCCTATTCGGATACACCGATGCGAATGGAATGCTGCATTCCAAGATCAATTTCCCATCGTCTGACAAAGACGGTCTGCAAGGATTGGAACTGGTGTTTCGCCAAGCCATCTCAAAGGCCATCCAGCAGTATGACCTTGTCCAGTTTCGCAAATCCTATGTCGCCATGGAACGCATCATGGGCATCGACATGGAGAAATACGTTCGCCTGGAGCTGCACTTTCCCAGTGCAGGAAAAACCGTCCACATCTCCCCTTCGGAACTGTGTGGAGCCTTCAAAGCCTGGTCGATCGTTGTTGAAATCTTTAAGCTGGGCATGGCCCATAACGGCCCCATCATTCGCGAGAACATTGACAGCCCTTCCCAGATCATTTACCGACTTGGGAACTGGCTGGTCGATCCAGTGTTCGAAAGTGAGATCACCGAGATCACCCTGATCACCCATGAGGTGGTGTCCATTTTCCTGGCTGAGTTGAAGCCCTTTGCACAGTCCAAAGGATGGGATTTGAAATCCCTCATACAGGGGATACCGTTTCTCAAGAAGTTCCCGCCGCTGGAACAAATCTTCTGGACGCAATACGCGGCCCTGTCGGTTTAAGCCATCCCATCGCCATCCACCATGGACCGTTCCACCATGACCACTACTGCCAGGCACTCCAGAGCTGAGTTGGGCCTGCACGGGCCTGCATCACCGCCGCATCGCTGCACATGACCCTCGCGGGTTGGGGCTGATCGACCAGCCCTCGTAGTTATCGCCAACAACCTTTTTTGCGACTCCTAGCGGAGCCGCTGGGTACAGCTTTTTCTCAATTTTTCTGAAAGGACATTTTTTATGACAACGACCAACACCAACGCAGACATGGCAAATGGCAACCCCACTGACCAACATGACGCGACCACCGCCCAGCCCATGAGCCCAGTCACTGGCCAAGCCGTCGACCCTGTCAAAAATCCGGTCGCTCCAAAAAGCAATTGCTGCCTGGTCCACGGTTACTTCACACAACCTTCCGAAGATGAAGAAGATGATGACGAGGAACAGTTCGACACCGTGAACATCTTCACCGCAAACAGCAAGCAGCAAGCCATCGACAAGATGGTTCAAAAGCTCGCTGTAGATGGATATCGCCCATTAAAGGAGCACGAGGCTGAGTATGAGGATGACTGCCCCAAATGGACTGACGATTGGGCTGTTGTCCGCGTGAATGCCTTCGAACTGGATGAAGACAGCGGCTGGGGGTTTTTCACCTGGGGGACGATTTTTTGGGAGGCTTCGCTGATCAACTGGGCAAAGTCAAATCCTCAATCTGCCCGCATCCTGTTGCAATCCGCCATTGCGGGAAACACAGATGGTCACAAGGCACTGGCCAACCATGCCGGATTCCTCTCTGTCATCGAGAAGCAGGAAATTGACTCCCTGATATCTGTCGATGCGGCATCGGGCAAATCTGACACGACACGGATCTGAGCCTCCAGCTCCTTCACCCGTTACTTCCATTCACCACTTTGAGCGACCCCCCGTGGGGGGGTCGCCAAGTACAGCTTCGTCCATTTTTTTAGGAATCACCATGTTTTTTCAGAACCCATCCATCGCACAGATCAACTTCAAGAACAGCGTTTCCCCTGATTCGCTTTCTCCAGCAGCCGTGCCCCCCAAGGCATCGACGGTCTCTGCCAGCCATCCCATGGCCATTCCGGTGCGACCTGCCCCACGTTTCAAGACCTATGGGGCTAGCCCTGAGGCCAAGATGGGCAGTTCCGCAATGAGTCCACCAATCTCTGCCAAGCCCATCCAGCTTCCCCAACCGGGGACGGCCATGGGTTCGGGGGAGCGGATGTCCATCGAGCACGAGTTCTACACCTACATCAAGAAAACCCACGACCTGGGTCGCAAGGATGGCGTGCTGTTCCAATGGAAACAGAACCACTGGAAGGTCCTGGGCGAGGAAGAAAGTTTTACTCTGGCCTGCAAGTGGATCGAGGCCCACCATCTGGAGCGGGCCAATGACGCCACTGCCAAAAACTGCGTCGCATGGCTCACCCGCATGGTGCCCTTAGTGCCAGCGATGGATCCGGCACGTTGCATCATCCCGCTGGCCGATTGCTATCTTGAAGTCATGTCCGACGGCAAGACGATCCGTCGCCTCTCGCCCGATCCTGCCCTTGGGATGACTTATGCCCTGAAGATTGCAGCGGGATCCGGGACGGGTGACTATGTGCCTGCTCCCGTTGCCCCGGATAGCCTCTTTAGTCGTTTCCTCAATACGTCCATGCCGGATGTTGACAACCAGGCCTATTTGCAGGAGCTCATGGGTTACACCTTGTGCTCGTCGACCGAGCATCAAGTCGCCATCATCCTCAAGGGCGGTGGTCAGAACGGAAAAAGCGTCCTGATGCGACTGGCCACGAGTTTGCAGGGCAATCCCCAGAGCATTCGTCTGGACCGGCTCTCAGGCTTTGGCTTGAGCTCGGTGGTAGGGGCATCAATGCTGGTTGCCGAAGAAATGCCCGCTCGCGGCATTGATGAGCAGACTTTCAAGGCCATTGCCTCGGGGGAAGGCTTGCAGATTGACCGCAAATACCTCCGCCCAATCACTTACCACAACACCGCGAAGTTATTGATTGCCACGAACCACGATCTTCGCAGCAGCGATAACTCGCATGGCCTGTGGCGTCGCCAGGCAATCATCGCCTTTGACCACCAGATAGACGCGGATGAGGTGATTCCCGGTTTGGCAAACAAGATCATTGCCCAGGAGCTGAAGGTGTATCTGGACTGGTGTCTGCTGGGTTTGCAGCGTCTCATGCAGCGGTCACGGCTGCCCGATCCAACTGCTTCGATGGTCAAGGCCAAACGCACGGCGATTCTGGCTTCTGACCCGGTGGCTCGCTGGATTGACGAGCAGTCCGTCAAGGTGTCCGCGTCAGCTTTAATTTGCAAGGCCGATGTCTTCGAGGCTTATGCCAAATGGTGCCGTGCCAACGGTGAGCGTGCTGGAAACAGCAGTGCTTTCTGGAAGTCTGTGGCTTCACACCTTGAAGGGATGAAGTCTTCCCAGGCACGTCTGGATGGGCAACGCCATTACGTTGTGAATCTGCGTCTGGGGGATGGACTGGATATGGACACGGTCACCCAGGACAACCCTTTCGGGGATGCAGAGGCCTGATGCCGCACCCGATTCTGGATCCAGGGGTGGAGCGGTCAAACCGGCTGCCCCTGGATGTTGGCCCTTTCCATCCCCATACCGAACACATCGAGCACAAGGAACAAGCCATGAAGAATGGACAACACCGTAAATTCAGCCCCCATGCCGAGGAACAAGACCTGTCCGTGTCGTTGTTCCAGGCGATCCGCAGTGCGGATGTCGGGGGTGTACTTGCCCAGCTGAAGCGGGGTTGTGATCCGAACGCCTTGAATCCCGACTGGGGGTGTAGCGATCATCCATTACAGATTGCAGCCAAGATTCCGGGTATCCACCGCTTTGAAATTGTCCGGGCGTTGTTGCTGGCGGGGGCGGATCCGGAGCATCAGGGGGAGTTTGGGAGCACGGCTCTGCATGCGGTGGTGTGCGATGACAGTCGCTTTGGCTGGAAAACCGCTGGTTTGTTGCTTGCCAGCGGTGCCCGAACGGATGTGGTGGATGACGAGGGACACATTCCCGCCGAGGTGGCCATGATGCATGGCGGAGAAGAATCGGTCCGTGTCTTGCTGGAGCTTGGCATGGATGCCAATTCGGAAGGGTGGGACGGTCCATTGATTCTGAACTGTCCGCAATGGGGGCTTGGATTGACCCAGGAACTGATGGCACGCCATGCCAGCGTTCATGCGATCAGCCGGGATCGACAGGAAACGGCTTTGCACCGAGTTGCCGAGGCCCTGGTCGGCTATTACTGTGACGACGCGGAGGCGTTGATTGAGCTACTGCTTGGCCATGGTGCCAAACTTCATGCCCGGGACAGGGATGGGCGAACGCCAGTGGAAATTGCAGGCTCAAAAAGCCAGGTCATCAATGCTGCTTTGGAGCGGGAGGCCTTGATGGATCACATCCAAGGTGTGTGAGTCCAGTAGCTGAAATAACCTTTTGGATAGCCTTTGCCTGCCATCATTAGAGAATATCCAAGCGGGTTTCCAATGTGGCCTTTGGGGGCAATCCTTCCTCGCTCACCTCGCTGGCGACTGTCATGGCATCCAACTCGTCATACAGCTCTTCGAGGAATTGCCGCTGAGCTCTCAGCAAGGTCAAGTATTTCCCCAAGCTCTCGCGAGGCGGCCTTTTTGCTGGTGGGATGTGCGAGGTTGTCGCTGTGGATGATTTTTTGGTAGGAGTCCCGCTCTCTTTTGGCAATGGGACTTCAATCGACGTGATCGGCTCGCCAGCAAGCCAAGTGGCCATGTCAAACACCGTCACCGCTGGCCGGCCTCCCACTTGCTTTACCGGAAGCGGGCAGCCCGGACTGTTCATCAAGGCCCGGGCGGCAGCAGCCGAAGGCTTCCCGAGCTCCTTCGCGACATCTTTCGCATAGAGGACCTTCGCTCCGTTGTATTCGACTAGAAGCCCCTCGAGAATGGCTTGCCTGTTTCCCATCGCCCCTCCATATGGCCAGCCAGGAGGGACTCGAACCCCCTACCCCGAACTTAGAAGGTTCGTGCTCTATCCTGATGAGCTACTGGCTGTGCGTGCTTGAATTCTAAGGGCAATGGAATGCCTCGGCGGGGTGTGGACGCCACACCAAAAATCCCAAATTTATCCCAAGTCGTGGAGTGATAAATCCATCGAATTCAAAGATTTATCGACTTCGGAAATTATAAATTTCCTTTTAAATCAACAATCTTTCAACTCAGAATGGGATTGCAATTCAGCCCAATTTCCCCAATCGACGCCTTAGAAGGCTGTTGCTCTATCCAACTGAGCTACGGGCAGAGATCGAGAGAAAAAAGACATGGTCGGGGCGAAAGGATTCGAACCTTCGACCCTCTGGTCCCAAACCAGATGCGCTACCAGGCTGCGCTACGCCCCGACACAATGCTATTGTAACGGGTGACATCGACGTTTCCTCCGGAAAACAGTCGTTTTGGGTTGACCAAACCAGCCCTGTCGGCCAAGCCATCGGATACATTCTGGCCATGCCGACCCGACCACCTCCTCTTGCATGGCTTAGACCGGGTGAGGACTTTCCCCCGGCAAGTCATGCCTGGAGTGAAGGCTCTCCCGCGCCAGGGCTGCTGGCCACAGGTGGCGCCCTGGATGTCGACAGCCTGTGCCAAGCCTACAGTCAAGGGATCTTTCCATGGTTCAGCGAAGGTCAACCCACTTTGTGGTGGAGTCCCAATCCCAGAATGGTGCTCAATGTTTCGGAATTCCGACTCCATCCTTCATTCAGGAAAACACTGCAAAGATTTCGCAAAACAGCTCTCTGTGAAATTCGAATCGACTCCGCCTTTGAACAAGTCATTGGAGCTTGCGCAACCAGCCCCCGAGCGGGGCAGGCCGGTACCTGGATAGTGCCCGACATGATTGCCGCCTACGGCGCGCTGCACCGAGCCGGATTTGCCCATAGCGTGGAGGTATGGGTCAATGACCAGCTCGCGGGAGGCTTGTATTGCGTCGCACTTGGCAAGGCCGTGTTTGGCGAATCCATGTTCAGCCGCCTCACCGACGCCTCCAAAATTGCGCTGGCAGCATTGATTTGCTTTTGCCGCCGGCACGCCATCGGACAAATTGATTGCCAGCAAAACACCCGCCACCTCGCCTCCTTGGGCGCACACGAGATCCCACGCGATCAGTTTCTCAAGCAGGTAGCGGTCGGGCTCGCTCAGACCGCGCCGGTCTGGCGCTTTGACACCCTATACTGGAACGAACTGCTGCCTTCGAAACCCTCTCCAACGTGACACATCTCAAAGATCTGCCCCTGCAAGCGCTACAGTTTTACGCAACTGCGCCCTATGCCTGTAGCTATCTGCCCGGAAAACAGGCTCGGTCGCAGGTCGCGACTCCGAGTCATTTGATTGACAGCACGACTTATTCCGAACTGGTCAGCCAGGGTTTTAGGCGTAGCGGCATGTTCACCTATCGGCCCTATTGCGATGACTGCCACGCCTGCACACCGATACGGGTTCTTGTCAACGAATTCGAACCCGACAGAAGTCAGCGCCGCGCCTGGTCGCGCCATTCGACCTTGCAGGCCCGGGTACTCAAGCTGTGTTTCGTGGAAGAACACTACGACTTGTATTGGCGCTATCAAAACGGTAGACACCCCGGCGGCGGCATGGACCAGGACAACGTCAGCCAATATACACAATTCCTGTTGCAGAGCCGGGTAAATTCCAGATTGGTTGAATTTCGCGACCAACCAGTCGATGGCAGCCCGGGCCGTTTGAAAATGGTCTCGATACTGGACCTCCTTGACGATGGAATTTCATGTGTCTACACCTTTTACGAACCAGACCCTGGGAATAGTTTCGGCAGCTACGGCATCCTGTGGCACATTGCCCAAGCCAAGACACTCAAACTCCCTCATATTTACCTCGGCTACTGGGTCGGTGAAAGTCGGAAAATGCAATACAAGGCCAATTTCCGTCCCTCTGAGTTCCTTGTAGCAGGGAAATGGGTTACGGACAAACCCAACTGAATCTGGCCAAATCCACCCCAACATTTCACCAGATAAAATCAAGAAAACGCAGACCAGGAGTTCCCATGCGAAAAGCAGATTCCAGCATTGCCACAACACCAACAGTTCAGGTGATCGAGCGCATGTTTACCTTGATTGACGTTTTGGCGTCGCGGGAAGAAGCGATTTCACTGAAAGAGATTAGCGAGAAATCCGGTCTGCATCTGTCCACCACACACCGCTTGTTGAACGATCTGGCTACCGGACGTTTTGTCGAACATCCTCAGCCAGGGAGTTATCGGCTCGGCATGCGTCTTCTCGAACTGGGGAATTTGGTGAAAAGTCGCCTCAACGTGCGCGACGCAGCCCTGCTACCCATGCGGGAACTCCACAAATTAATCCAGCAACCCGTCAATTTGAGCTTGCGCCAGGGTGACGAGATTGTTTATATTGAACGCGCCTACAGTGAGCGTTCCGGCATGCAGGTGGTTCGTGCCATTGGAGGTCGTGCGCCACTGCACCTGACTTCTGTGGGTAAACTATTTCTAGCGGCAGATGACCCGCAACGGGTCCGCGCCTATGCCACACGAACCGGCTTGAGCGGCCATACAAAAAACAGCCTGACTCAACTGTCGACATTGGAACGAGAGCTGTCCAAGGTGCGCCAATATGGTATTGCACACGACAATGAAGAGCTGGAACTTGGAGTACGTTGCATGGCCGCCGGTATCTACGATGACCAGGGCACACTGGTGGCAGGTTTGTCAATTTCTGCCCCGGCCGGACGCCTGGAAGAAGCTTGGCTGCCCAAGCTGCAGTCGACTGCGCGGGAAATTTCAAGAACTTTGGGGTTTAAGCCCGACTCCCAGCGCTAGCAGCAGGTCAGCCCCTGGCTTTGGCGCTGAATCTTCCACTCACGACGGCGTCCGTCACAGGCGCCGGGGTTGAGCCTGCGGTAGGCGTCGACTCGACCCAATGCCGTACCCGTTCGGCGTCACCGATACGACTGAGTTTACCGGCCGAGTCAAGAAAAACCATAATCAGTTTGCGTCCGGCAACTCTTGCCTGCATCACGAGACACTGCCCTGCTTCCGTGATATAGCCGGTCTTCTGCAAACCGATGTCCCACAAAGGATTCTTCACCAGCCGGTTGGTGTTTCTGTATTGGAGCGTTCGTTTGCCAACGGCCACCTGGTAGTCGGGTGAAGTAGTCAATTCACGCAAGATTGGATCGCCATGCGCAACATTCACCAGTTTCGCCAGGTCGCGCGCACTGGACTGATTCTTGCTGGAGAGTCCGGTCGGTTCCGCGTAGTTGGTGTCGTTCATGCCAATTAACCGGGCCTTGGCGTTCATCAAGCCAACGAAGACCGGCAATCCGCCCGGATAGCTGCGTCCCAGGGCATGCGCCGCACGGTTTTCACTGGACATCAGAGCCAAATGCAGCAACTCGCCCCGGCTCAACTCGGTACCCACTTTCAAACGCGACGAACTACCTTTTTCGGTGTCCACATCGGCCTGGGAAATCGTGATCATCTCGTCCATCGGCAAGTGGGCTTCACTGAGAACCAAACCGGTCATCAGCTTGGTGAGAGACGCGATAGGCAAAACGGCCTTGTCATTCTTGCTGAACAACACTTCACTTGTATCCTGGTCGATCACCAGGGCAGCGCTGGATTTCAAATCCAGCGAATCGCGAGCGCCATGCAAACCGGCAAGCTGCCCAAAAGAAGGCCGCAGTGGCACAGCTTCGGCGCGAACGACATATTTACGCCTGACAGCCACCGATGTTTTGACCGCCTTTCGTTTGGCGACAACCTTGGTCTTGGCCGTCTTGCCAAGCTGAGATTTGCTCTGCGCGGCATCGGCCTGCGGCAGCGAGAGGGCAAGAGCAAAAACCGTCAAGCCAAAGAAGAAGAGTAATCGGCGCAAAGTGCTTCCAAACGCAATCTGATGAGAAAAGGACATCTATCCAACTCCGGACATATTTCTCGATGGCTCAAGTTTATACAGAAAAGTCGCACAATATCAAATACTTGCACGACTTTCCTAAACAAAAACCTGGAAATAGGTGGTTACCCTAGCCTTGTGCAGCCACCCGATCCGCTTTGCTATGCAATTTGTTGAGCGCACTCAGGTAGGCTTTGGCGGAGGCCACGATGATATCGGGGTCGGCGCCAATACCGTTGACAACCCGTCCGCTATTCTGCAAACGCACCGTGACTTCGCCCTGGCTTTCGGTCGAACCGCTGATCGCGTTCACTGCATAGAGCACCATCTCGGCGCCGCTTTTGACATGGGCTTCGATGGCTTTGAGGGATGCATCGACCGGACCATCCCCATCTGAGGAACTCTTCACCTCCTTGCCGTTGGCGGTGAAAACAATACTCGCTTGCGGACGCTCGCCCGTCTCGCTGTGCTGCGACAGCGAAACAAAACCATACTGTTCCGGCTCGTGCGTCACATCCCGATCGCTTGCCAGCGCCAGTATGTCTTCGTCAAAAATCTCGCTCTTGCGATCTGCCAATTCCTTGAATTTGGCAAAAGCGGCGTTGATGTCGGCCTCACTCTCCATCTGCACTCCCAGTTCCTGCAGGCGTTGTTTGAAAGCGTTGCGCCCGCTGAGTTTGCCCAGAATGATTTTGTTGGCGGTCCAGCCCACATCCTCCGCCCGCATGATTTCGTAGGTGTCGCGCGCTTTCAGGATGCCGTCCTGGTGAATCCCGGAGGCATGGGCGAAGGCGTTGGCACCAACCACCGCCTTGTTCGGCTGAACTACAAAGCCAGTGGTCTGGCTGACCATGCGACTGGCGGCCAGAATATGCTTGGTGTCGATGCCCAAATCAAGCCCGAAATAGTCGCGGCGCGTCTTGACCGCCATGACCACCTCTTCCAGACTGCAATTACCCGCCCGCTCGCCCAGCCCGTTGATGGTGCACTCGACCTGACGGGCTCCCCCGATCTTCACGCCCGCCAATGAATTGGCGACTGCCATGCCCAGATCATTGTGGCAATGCACCGACCAGATGGCCTTGTCCGAATTTGGAATCCGTTCGCGCAGATTCTTGATGAAATTGCCGTAGAGTTCAGGGATGGCATAACCCACTGTGTCCGGCACGTTGATGGTGGTGGCGCCCTCGCTAATCACAGCCTCCAGAACACGGCACAGAAAATCAACATCGCTGCGGTAGCCGTCCTCCGGACTGAACTCCACGTCGTCAACCAGGTTGCGCGCAAAGCGCACGGCCAGCCTGGCTTGCTCGAACACCTGATCAGGCGTCATGCGCAGCTTCTTTTCCATGTGCAGCGCGGAGGTCGCAATGAAAGTGTGGATGCGGGCGCGATTGGCGCTCTTGAGTGCTTCCGCGGCCCGCGAAATATCGCGGTCATTGGCACGCGACAGCGAGCAGATGGTCGAATCCTTGATCGCCTGGGCGATGCCTTGCACGGCCTCGAAATCACCGTTTGAACTGGCGGCAAAACCGGCTTCGATAACGTCGACCTTCAAACGCTCGAGCTGACGAGCGATGCGCAGCTTTTCATCTTTGTTCATGGACGCGCCGGGCGACTGCTCGCCATCGCGCAAAGTGGTATCAAAAATAATCAATTTGTCAGTCATCTGGTTTCTCCTGTGTTCCTGAAAATCCGCAAACGAAAAAATTGGCGCCTAAAACAAAAAGCCCGCTGCGGACGCATACGGGCTTTTGGTTTTGGTGAGCGCGTGCGCTACCGTCTCCGCCCGTCTGGCGATAGCGGCAGTAGCGCTAGCAACATCTTTTTCATGGTCTCAATGTACCACAAGTAGTGGAGCGGCAAACATGGTCCGGTCTGTTTCGCATCCTTCACTCATGCAGGCCTCTTTCATCAGGCTCCTCGGTGGAGGTGCTGATGACACTGGTCTGGACACCCTTGGCCTTGCGCCAAAAATAAACCACATAGCCACTCAAACCGTAGGCGACAAAGATACCAAACAGGACAATGGGAGGATCGATATTGATGACCGCAATCAGCAGCGCAATCAACACAATCATGGCAAAGGGCACACTCCTTTTCATGTGAAACTCTTTGAAGCTGTAAAACGGCACATTGGTGACCATGGTCAGCCCGGCATACAAGGCCAACGCAAACATGATCCAGGGAATCGAAACTCCCCACAACGCATCGGTACCTTTGATCCCGGACTCGGTCAGCAACCAGATAAAACCCGCTATCAACGCCGCTGCTGCCGGCGACGGAAGGCCTTGAAAATAGCGTTTGTCAACCACGCCGGTATTGACGTTGAAGCGGGCCAAACGCAGGGCGGCACAGGCACAGTAGACGAAAGCGGCAATCCAGCCCCAACGTCCCAGACTTTTTAGCGACCACACATAAGAGATAAGTGCCGGCGCCGCGCCAAAAGACACCATGTCCGAGAGTGAATCCATTTGTTCACCGAACGCACTCTGTGTGTTGGTCATGCGTGCCACCCGCCCATCAAGGCTATCGAGCACCATGGCGCAACCAACGCCCCATGCAGCCAGATCGAAGCGGCCATTGATGGCCATGACGATGGCGTAAAAACCACCAAAAAGTGCCGCCAGGGTAAACAGGTTAGGCAAGATATAAATGCCTTTGCGGCGCTTTCTCACCACCACGCCATCGCCCTCGGCGCAGTCTGCTTCTTTTCCGTCATGCATAGAATTTGGCCTCCAGCGTTGCATAGTAACAAAGGCCACCGAAGTGGCCTTTGTTTCGGCAATCGAGTGGCTTAGTTGCGGGTCTGGTCAACCAGCTTGTTCTTCTTGATCCAGGGCATCATGGCGCGAAGTTTTTCGCCCACCTGTTCTATCTGATGCTCAGCCATCAAACGGCGACGACTCAGCAGTGTGGGGGCGCCAGCCTTGTTTTCCAGAATGAAACTCTTCGCATAGTCACCGCTCTGAATATCCTTCAGACACTGGCGCATCGCGTCTTTGCTGGCGCTGGTAATGATCTTCGGGCCAGTCACATATTCGCCGTACTCGGCGTTGTTGGAAATCGAGTAATTCATGTTGGCAATGCCACCTTCATAAATCATGTCGACAATCAACTTCAATTCGTGCAGGCATTCAAAGTAGGCCATCTCGGGCGCGTAACCGGCTTCCACCAAGGTTTCAAAACCGGCCTTGATCAGTTCAACCGTACCGCCGCACAAAACCGCTTGCTCGCCGAAAAGGTCAGTCTCGGTTTCTTCACGGAAACTGGTTTCAATGATGCCGGCCTTGCCGCCGCCGTTGGCCATCGCATAGCTCAGCGCCAGGTCGCGCGTCCGGCCCGACTTGTCTTGATGAATGGCAATCAGCTGCGGCACGCCACCACCTTGCACATAGGTTCCGCGTACGGTATGACCAGGCGCCTTTGGAGCCACCATCCAGACATCCAAATCGGCACGTGGACTCACCAAACCGTAATGAATGTTAAAGCCGTGGGCAAACACCAGGGAGGCCCCCTGCTTGATGTTCGGCTCGATGTCGTTGGTATAAACAGCACCAATTTGTTCATCCGGCAGCAGAATCATGACCACATCAGCCGCCTTGACCGCAGCAGCGACTTCGGCGACCTGGAGACCGGCTTTTTCAACCTTGGCCCAGGAAGCGCCACCCTTGCGCAAGCCGACCACAACCTTGACGCCGCTATCGTTCAGGTTCTGAGCGTGCGCGTGGCCCTGGCTACCATAGCCAATGATCGCGACCGTCTTGCCCTTAATGAGACTGAGATCACAGTCCTTATCGTAATAAACCTTCATTTCTCTCTCCGTTGTAAAAAATTAAACCCTCAAAATCCGTTCACCGCGGCCAATACCACTAGAACCGGTGCGAACGGTTTCAAGAATGGCACCCCGTTCCATGGCCTCCAGAAAGGCGTCGTTCTTGGCCTGATTTCCAGTCAACTCAATGGTGTAGCTCTTCTCGGTCACATCAATGATGCGACCTCGAAAAATGTCAGCCATGCGCTTCACTTCTTCACGCTCCTTGCCCACCGCGCGAACCTTGACCATCATCAGTTCCCGCTCGGTGTAGGCCCCTTCCGTCAGATCAACCACCTTCACAACCTCTATCAGCCGGTTCAGATGCTTGGTAATCTGCTCGATCACCTCGTCCGATCCTGTGGTCTGAATCGTCATGCGCGACAGACTTGCATCTTCCGTCGGCGCCACGGTCAGGGACTCGATGTTATAGCCCCGCGCCGAAAACAGGCCGACGACACGCGACAGGGCGCCAGGTTCATTTTCCAGCAAGACCGCAATGATATGTTTCATGAATACGACTCCTCATTTCGCTGCCCTCCCCCGATGGCGGTAACCATCGGGCTTGGCAAACAATAGATTTATCCAAAATTAATTAAAGGTCCTCGGACCCCAGCAACATTTCGGTGATACCGTTGCCGGCCTTCACCATGGGGAACACGTTTTCAGTGGGGTCGGTGCGGAAGTCCATGAAAACAGTGCGATCCTTCAACTTGCGTGCTTCGCGCAAGGCGGGCTCCACATCCTGTGCCCGCTCTATCAACAGACCGACGTGGCCGTAGGCTTCGGCAAGTTTGACAAAGTTGGGGAGCGCATCCATGTAACTGTGGCTATAGCGGCCCTCGTACTCGACTTCCTGCCACTGGCGAACCATGCCCAAATACCGGTTGTTGAGCGACACGATTTTGATTGGCGTGTTGTACTGCAAACAGGTCGAAAGTTCCTGAATGCACATCTGCACCGAACCATCACCAGTGATGCAGAACACCTCGCTATCGGGTTTCGCAAGTTTGACGCCCATGGCAAAGGGAATGCCGACACCCATGGTCCCCAGGCCTCCGGAATTGATCCAGCGACGTGGCTCGTCAAAACGATAGTACTGAGCCGCCCACATCTGATGCTGACCAACGTCCGACGTGATGTAGGTATCCACATCCTTGGTCATGTTCCAGATCGTCTCAATCACGTACTGTGGCTTGATAACATCATTCTTGCCATGATCGTATTTGAGGCAATCACGCTTGCGCCAGGTCTCGATGGTGTCCCACCAGGCGTCCAGCGCCTGCGTGTCCGGCCTGGTCGGCCCCTCCTGGATCATGGCGATCATTTCGGCCAATACTTCCTTGACATCGCCAACAATCGGAATATCGACCTTCACCCGCTTCGAAATACTCGAAGGATCGATGTCGATATGGATGATCTTGCGCTCGTTCTGGGCGAAGTGTTTGGGGTTGCCGATCACCCGGTCGTCAAAGCGAGCGCCCACGGCCAGCAACACGTCGCAATGCTGCATGGCATTATTGGCTTCGACCGTGCCATGCATGCCCAGCATACCGAGGAACTTGCGATCGCTTGCCGGGTAAGCGCCCAACCCCATCAAGGTATTGGTGCACGGGTAGCCCAGCATGTCCACCAGCGTGCGCAACTCGGCAGAAGCATTGCTCAGAATAACCCCGCCACCGGTGTAGATATAGGGGCGTTTGGCCGCCAGCAAGAGTTGCAGTGCCTTGCGGATCTGCCCGCCATGACCTTTGCGAACCGGGTTGTAGGAACGCATCTCAACAGTTTTCGGATAGCCCGAATAGTGCACTTTCTTGAACGAAACGTCTTTCGGAATATCCACTACGACAGGCCCGGGTCGCCCGCTGCGGGCGATGTGAAAAGCCTTCTTCATGGTTTCGGCCAGATCCCGGGCGTCCTTGACGAGGAAATTGTGCTTCACCACCGGGCGGGTGATGCCAACCGCGTCGCACTCCTGGAAAGCGTCAAGCCCAATGGCGTGCGTTGGCACTTGCCCAGTCACGATCACCATCGGAATACTGTCCATATAGGCCGTGGCAATCCCGGTAACCGCATTGGTGACCCCTGGGCCGGATGTAACCAGGGCCACGCCGACGTCGCCGGTGGCACGCGCGTAGCCGTCGGCGGCATGGACTGCCGCCTGTTCATGCCGCACCAAAATGTGCTGGATGGTGTCCTGTTTGTAAAAAGCATCGTAAATGTGCAGAACCGCTCCGCCGGGGTAACCCCACACATACTTGACGCCTTCGGCCTGCAAGGCCTTTACAAGTATTTCGGCACCCCGAAGCTCTTGTTCGTTGGCCGTCGCGGGGATCGTCTTGGCAGTAATTGTTGTTGCAGTGGCCGAAGCGATTTCGGCTTTTGATATTTTCATGATCAACCTTTGTGAATTTCTCTGACGAAAAACCTTGGGTGCTCCTTCGCAAACACTCGTGGCGTCGCGTCGGAACTTAAAGCCAAAGCCATAAGCGCAGTGATTCTTGCGCCGGACCTTGACTCGTTTGCTTTTTGGTTGGCAGCTCGCATTATGGCACCGGACAAATTAAGGCAGGTGCAAGCCAGGAGAATAAACCCTTTCGAATGCCATAATTGGCGCCAAACAGCCCCCCAACTTCTGTTAACTGGGGCCATGCGGGACGAATCAACTTGACGGCCGTTTGAAGGCAAAAACCTCTTGGCAACTGAACAAGAACTCTCAGATTTTTTGAAAAGCGTCGAAAGACGGGCCTTCAAGCGATCGGTTTATCACGTGCGCAACGAAGAAGCTGCGCTGGATATCGTGCAAGACAGCATGATGAAACTTTCTGAGCACTATGGACATAAAGCGGCTGCCGAGTTGCCGATGCTGTTCCAGCGCATTCTGTCCAACTGCACACTGGACTGGTTTCGCCGACAAAAAACCCGAAACGCGCTCTTTTCAAACATGAGTGACTTCGAGTCCGACGGGGAAGACGGAGAATTTGATCTGCTCGGGACTTTGGATGTACAGGAACACTCGAACCAGACCGAAAACCCGGAGACCTCGACGCAACGGGCACAAACCTTGCATGCAATTGAAAGCGAAATTCAAGAACTGCCAGCCCGTCAACGGGAAGCGTTCCTCATGCGTTACTGGGAGGAGTTAGACGTGGCAGAGACTGCTGCGGCCATGGGTTGCTCGGAAGGTAGCGTTAAAACGCACTGTTCACGGGCGGTCCAGGCCCTCGGCAAAGCATTGAGGGCGAAGGGAATAACACTATGAGCAATTCTTATCTTTATCAGAATCAACTTGCGCAAGACCGTTTCGGGCTGCGGATTACGGCGCGCCTCTCAGACGCTGCTGACGACCTCTCTTACGATATTTCGGAGCGTTTGCGTGCCTCACGGGCGCAGGCCTTGGGCAAGCGCAAAATCGCCGTCACCCAAACTGCTACTCAGGTGGCACTGTCTGGTGGTGCCGGAACCCTCACTTTCGGAAATGACCCCCTCAGTTGGTGGGATCGCGTCGCCGCTGCCCTTCCACTGTTGGCCCTGATTTTTGGTTTGGTCGCCATCAATGTCATTCAGAACGACAGGCGTGCCAATGAAATTGCTGAAATTGATGCTGCCTTATTGACCGATGACCTGCCCCCGGCGGCTTATGCGGATCCCGGTTTTGCACAATTCCTGAACAGCAATTCCGGGCAGAGTCAATAAGTTGGGCGTGACGATGTTCAGGAGTGCCACTGATCAACAAAATCGCCGCCCTAGCGCCGGTGTATCGGCTTTCGGAGTTGCGGTTTTTCTATTGGCGGTATTAAGCGCACCGGCCGCGAGTGCCTTGGCTCAAGCAGCCACTGCGACGCCCCTGTTGACACAGTCTTACGCAAAGACACCGGCATCGGGTACGCAGGCAAAGCGTTCCAGCGTCCCTGCGAGTTCGTCCAAGCCAAGCTGGCAAGACCTGACGCCGCTGCAGCAGTTGTCGCTGAAACCCCTGGCGGCGAATTGGAGCACGCTGGGAGAAGCTCAAAAACGCAAATGGATCGCCATAGCACAGAACTACCCTAACCTGGCGCCGACCGAGCAGGCCAAGTTGCACAGTCGCATGACTGAATGGGTATCTCTGAGCCAAAAGCAGCGTAACCAGGCAAGATTGAATTTTGCACAGACAAAACAACTAACGCCAAGCCAAAAAACAGCCACCTGGAAGGCGTACCAGGCGCTCAGCCCCGAAGAAAAACAAAAACTCGCTGTTTCGGCTGCATCCAAACCTGGCGGCGCCGCCACGGCCGCAAAACCGGTCCCCCCGCAAAAACTGGCAGTGGTGCCTGTGACCAGACATACGCACCAGGCAACGCCGAAATTGGCCGGCACCAATCATGCCTTGAATCACAACACCTTGCTCCCGCAGCCGCTGCCGCCGGCTGAGGCCACTCCGACCCAGAAAAACTGAACGGTGCGGTGTTGCTCCGATGAAACCCGCGTTGCAAACTCCCAGTTTGGCCCGCCGCATGGCTTGCTGGCTGTATGAGGGTCTGTTGATGTTCGGCATCGTCTTCATTGCCGGCTATCTGTTCGGCACCCTGAGCCAGACCCGAAACGCCATGGACAATCGGCATCCTCTTCAGGCCTTTCTTTTCGTCGTCTTCGGTATCTATTTCGTCTGGTTGTGGACCAAGGGGCAAACCCTGGCCATGAAAACTTGGAAAATCGCGGTGGTGGATCGCTCAGGCCGACCGATCACACAGATGCGTGCCCTGCTGCGCTACCTGCTCTGCTGGCTCTGGTTCCTGCCCGGGCTGGCGGCAACAGCACTCTTCAAGCTGCCGACCCTTGAATCTGTTGTCATCGTGCTTGGCTGGGTGGCCATATGGGCGATCCTGAGCCGGTTTCATCCCGAACGACAGTTCTGGCATGACGCCCTGGCAGGCACCCGGCTCGTTTCAACTGCGCCCAAGAGTCGGCAATGACCATGCGCCCAGCCTTTACTGTTTGCGTTTATTGCGGTTCCCGTCCCGGCCTGAATTCGGCGTTCGCAGATGTTGCGCGGCAAGTCGGCAGCTGGATCGGGCAGCACGGTGGGCAACTGGTTTATGGAGGTGGCAAAAGCGGGCTAATGGGCCTGCTGGCGGACGCTGCCTTGCAAGCGGGTGCCCAGGTGGTGGGCGTCATACCGAAAGCGTTGGTGGAAAAGGAATGGGCCCATCGGGGTTGCAGCGAGCTTCATATCGTGGACACCATGCATGATCGCAAACGCATGATGGCCGAGCGTGCAGACGCATTCCTGGCGCTACCCGGCGGCATCGGTACCCTTGAAGAGCTTTTTGAGGTCTGGACCTGGCGCCAGCTCGGCTACCACGATAAACCTATCGGACTCTTGAACATCGCCGGTTACTACGACAAGCTGCTTGGTTTTCTGGACAACGCAGTTGAGCAGCAGTTTATGGGAACATGGCAAATGGATTTGATTCGCACTGGATTGGAGCCATCGACCCTGCTCCGGGAATTGGTGCAGTCAGCCGGCCAGACGCACACACCACGGCTGGACGAAATTTAAACCGCTGACTCGTCCTGCTCGCCGGTACGAATACGCACCACGCGTTCCACACTGGTCACGAATATCTTGCCGTCCCCGATCTTGCCGGTGTGGGCAGCCTTCACGATCGCATCGACACAGCGATCGACATCGGTGGTCTTGACTACCACCTCCACCTTCACCTTGGGCAGAAAGTCGACCACATACTCAGCGCCTCGGTAGAGCTCGGTATGGCCTTTTTGGCGACCGAACCCCTTCACCTCGGTGACGGTAAGTCCGGTTACACCACATTCGGCCAGCGCTTCGCGCACTTCTTCCAGTTTGAACGGCTTGACAATGGCGGTGATCTGCTTCATGGTTAACTTCTTTGGATTGGTTGAGGACAGGGCCGGCCCCCTTTGCGTAGCTTCGGACTGGTTCGCCAATTTTAGTTGAGGATGGAACTGCTCGCTTCGCGCCGCGGCGAATCGGTCCAGCAAAGTCCGTTTCAGGCCCGAAAACGGTTGGTGATAGGGTAACGCCAATCCTTGCCAAAACTACGGTGGGTGACGCGAATACCCACCGGCGCCTGCCGGCGCTTGTACTCATTGATCTTGATCAGGCGCGTCACCTTTTCCACGTCGGCACGGGCAAAGCCGGCGGCAATGATGTCTTCAATGCCTTGATCGTTCTCCATGTAGCGCTCCAGAATCGCATCGAGCACCTCATAGGCCGGCAAACTGTCCTGATCCGTCTGGTCCGGGCGCAACTCGGCACTGGGCGGACGCGCAATGATGCGTTCCGGAATCGGCTTGTTGCCAGTACCATAGGGGTCGTTGGCGTTGCGCCAGCGGGCCAGCCTGAACACCGTGGTTTTGGCCAGGTCCTTGATCACGGCGAAACCACCCGCCATGTCGCCGTAGAGCGTGCAATAGCCGGTAGCCATCTCGGATTTGTTGCCGGTCGTCAAAACGATGCTGCCAAACTTATTGGAAAGGGCCATCAGGAGCGTGCCCCGAATACGGGCCTGGATATTCTCCTCCGTCGTGTCTTCGGCCAGACCTTTGAACTCACCCTGCAGCGAAGCCTTGAAGGCCTCAAACTCCGGCACAATTGAAATCTCGTCGTAACGCACACCGAGCCGCTGCGCCATCTCACGCGCATCAATCCAGCTGATGTCGGCCGTATAGGGCGACGGCATCATGACGCTGCGGACCTTGTCCTTGCCCAGCGCGTCCACCGCCACGGCCAGGACCAGCGCCGAGTCAATGCCGCCGGAGAGACCCAAAATCACACTGGGGAAACCGTTCTTGCCAACGTAGTCACGCACACCCAGCACCAGAGCGTCCCACAAATCTGCCTCAGCCGAGCGTTCCGGTGCCACCTGCCCGGCCAAATGAATCCTGGCTTGCGTGCGACCGGCCTGCACTACAAACCCGTATTCGACAAAACTGGGAGCCCGGCCTGCCACCGTACCGTCGGCGTTGAGGGCGAACGAATGGCCCTCAAACACCACCTCATCCTGCCCGCCCACCAAATGTGCATACACCAGCGGCAAGCCACAGGCCAACACCCGTTCGCGCATCATCTGTTCGCGCTCCAAGCCCTTGCCAATGTGAAACGGCGATGCATTGATAACCGCCAGCAACTCGGCACCCGCCTCTTTGGTCAACCGCGCGGGCTCCTCAAACCACGCATCCTCGCAAATCAACAGGCCCACTTTGACCTTGTTGCCCGCCGCGCCCGCTTCAAAGACGCAGACGGCCTGCCCTGGTGTGAAATAACGGCGTTCGTCAAATACCTGGTAGTTCGGCAACTCCCGTTTGGCGTAAGTGGCCAGCACCACCCCTTCACACAACACGCTGGCAGCGTTATGACGGTTTGACACCGCTACTGAGCGAGTTCGACTGTCACCGCCACTGGGATGTCCCAGTACCACGGTCAAGTCTTTTAACCCGGCCAATTCGCGGGCCACTGTTTTCACGGCATCATCGCAGGCGGCAATAAAGGCAGGGCGCAGAAACAAGTCTTCCGCCGCATAGCCACAAATGGAGAGTTCCGGCGTCAGCAGCAGGCGAACGCCGTCCGCGTAGGCGGCACGCGCCGCGGCAATGATTTTTTGCGAATTACCGGGCAAGTCACCAACCACGAAATTGAGTTGGGCAACGCAGATTTTGAGTGTCATGTACCGCAGAAATGAAAACGAGAGAGAAGCCAGTGAAACACCAGACGAACGATTATGTCACTCAGGTAGTGAGTTCGCCCCTTGACGTAAATGCCGCCGACTGGAACGGTTTGCTGAGCTTGCAGGCCGAACCGACCCCATTCATGCGTCACGAGTATCTGGCGGCGCTGCACAGCAGCGGCGGTGCCACGCCTGAGACCGGCTGGACACCCCGCTTCATCACCTTGACGCGTGATGGTGCGATGGTCGCGGCCTGCGCCCTGTACCGCAAGACCCACTCTTATGGCGAGTATGTGTTTGACCACGCCTGGGCCAATGCCTACGCGCAGCACGGCCTGGCCTACTATCCCAAAGCGGTGGTAGCCGTGCCTTTCACGCCGGTGCCCGGAACGCGTTTGTTGGCGCGCACCGCGGCTGACCGCACCCGATTGCTCGAGGTCTTGATCGAATGGTGTGCAGCAGAGCAACTGTCGTCCCTGCACCTGCTGTATTGCGACGCTGCTGACATTCAGGCGTGCCAGGAAGCCGGCCTGATGCTACGCCACACGGTGCAGTTTCATTGGAAGAATATGGCCCCCACGCTTGCCATTTCATGTGCTGCGCTGGACGGGCCGACGCCTGAGGCAACGTCTCTTCGTCCCGTCCTGACCGGCGCAGGCCTGTCAGGAGCCGCGGGCCTCAGCCCCGAGGGAGCGCATTTCGCCTTGGGGCGGCCCGGCGGCGAAACCGGTACCCCTGCCTATGCTGACTTCGAAGAATTCCTGGCCTCGCTGTCACAAGACAAGCGTAAAAAAATCCGCCAGGAACGGCGCAAAGTGGCGGCCGCGGGCGTCACTTTCCGATGGTCTCTGGGGGCCTCCATTGCGCCCCGGGACTGGGACTTTTTCTACCGCTGCTACGAGCGCACTTATCTGGAACACGGCAACCCGCCCTACTTGAACCGCGCGTTCTTTCAGACCATGGCCCGCACCATGCCCGAAAACTGGCTGCTGTTCATAGCCGAGCGCCAGGGGCGGCCCATAGCCGCGAGCTTGATAGCTATTCATAGCGGCCACGGCGGGCCGGTTGCTTACGGGCGCTACTGGGGTGCGCTGGAGCGGGTTGATTGTCTGCACTTCGAGGCTTGCTATTACCAGCCACTGGCCTGGTGCATGGCGCACGGCTACCGGCGCTTTGAAGGTGGTGCCCAGGGCGAGCACAAGATGGCGCGGGCTTTGTTGCCGGTCAAGACCAGCAGCGCCCATTGGTTGGCACATCCTGCGTTTGCAGACGCAGTGGAGCGTTTTCTGGAACGTGAGGGCGAGGGCATTGGCCATTACCTTGACGACCTGGGTCAGCGCAGCCCCTTCAAAAGCCAGCCCAGGTAAAGCCTTTCGCGAAGCTGGAGGCTACCGTTAAACTGGCGCCAGACAAACTCGGCGAAACCCCCGGTCTTAAATATTCCACCGCATGGCAAGCAAGGCAATACACGACACCATTCACCCTCGTCGGGCACCCAGCCCGTGGCTTATTGCCATGGAATTTCGCGCTCTTTGGGAATTGGGTTCAGTCATTCCGGCCTGGCCTATTTTGCGTCGTGCCCCGGCCGGCGATGGTCATTCCGTCATTGTGTTTCCCGGCCTCTCGGCCAGTGATGGCTCGACCTTGCCGCTGCGCGGTTTTCTTGAAAATCTGGGCCACGACGTTTCGGGCTGGAATCAGGGTTTCAACTTCGGCCCGCGCGCCGGCGTGCTGCAGGCAGCCAAGCAGCAGGTCATCGATACCTGCCAGGTCACCGGCAAAAAGGTCAGCCTGATCGGCTGGAGCCTGGGTGGCATTTATGCGCGGGAACTGGCCAAGGAACTGCCTGACTGCGTGCGCGACGTCATCACCATGGGTACGCCCTTCGCCGGCTCGCACCACAGCACCAATGCCTGGCGACTGTATGAGCTCACCAGCGGGCGCAACATCCACGCCGAGGTTGAACAATTCGACCTGCCGACAGCGCCGCCAGTACCGACGACGTCGATTTTTTCTCGCACCGATGGCGTCGTCGCCTGGCCTGCCAGCGTTCAGACGCCCAGCCGTACCAATCCATTGACGGAAAATCTCGAGGTCATCGCCAGTCACATCGGCCTGGGTTTGAACCCCAGCACCTGGTGGGCGGTGGCGGACCGCCTCTCGCAAGCCGAAGGTCAGTGGAAACCCTTCGAACGCAAGCGCGGCCTGCACGGCATGATTTTCCCCGACCCGAAGCGCTGATTTGTAGGTTGGCGACTCGACAGATCGTGGTGAGGCGGGTGGATTGGGTGTCCGGTCGTCGGCCCCATTCGCGGTCACTACGGCGTTGGATAACCGGCCAAAGCGCCAAGGCCACACCGTCGGATAACCGGGCAGGCTTGCCCGCGAGCGTGGGCCAGAGAACGGATACCCGGTCCGCCCGCCCTGCCACCAATCTTTAAGGGTGCAAACGCTTGTAGTTGGCAATGCCGTCCATGATTTCGGCCTTGGCCGCCTCCGGACCTTCCCAACCCAAAATCTTGACCCACTTGTTGACTTCGAGGTCTTTGTAATGCTCAAAAAAGTGGGCAATGGTCTTCAGGCGCACCGGGCTTAAATCTTCGGGTTTTTGCCAGCGCGTGTAGAGTGACAAAATCTTGTCGATCGGCACCGCCAGCACCTTGCCATCCTGTCCGGCCTCGTCTTCCATCTTCAGAATACCGATGGCACGGCAGGTCACCACCACCCCCGGAATCAGCGGCACCGGCGTGATCACCAGCACGTCCACCGGATCCCCGTCGCCGCTGATGGTCTTGGGCACATAACCATAGTTGGTCGGGTAGTGCATTGCCGTGCTCATGAAACGGTCGACAAATATCGCGCTGGTCTCTTTGTCCACCTCGTATTTGACAGGATCCGCATTCATCGGGATTTCGATGATCACGTTAAAGGATTCCGGAACATCTTTACCGGGAGTGACGTTATCGAGAGACATGAAGGAGCCTTGGTACGTGTATTGAGTTAAATCAGGAATGGCTAAGTATTAACCCTGATTTTACCGGCTCCCCACCGGCCAGGTCCGGAAACCGGCCGATTTCACGGTACAGTCTCGCGGTTGGCCAATCGTCCGCATCAACTCGTGTTTGGTGTTTCGCGGCGAGGAAGCAACGCAGCGGTGGTGCCGATTGCGCTGCACCCCTACTTAGCGAACCAACGACAGGAGATTTATATGACAGGCAACTCAGCGCTTATTCTGGCGCTCTTTTGTGGCTTTATCGCCGTGGCCTACGGCTTTTGGGCACGCAGCTGGATTCTTTCCCAGGACGCCGGCAATGCGCGGATGCAGGAAATTGCAGCCGCCATTCAAACTGGCGCCGCTGCCTACCTGGCACGGCAATACAAAACCATTGCCATTGTGGGCGTGGTGCTGACCATTCTGATCGCGATCTTTCTTGACTCTTTAAGCGCAGTCGGTTTTGTCATCGGTGCCGTGCTGTCAGGCGCATGCGGCTTCATTGGCATGAACGTCTCGGTGCGTGCCAATGTGCGCACCGCACAGGCTGCCACCAAAGGCATTGGCCCGGCGCTGGACGTGGCCTTTCGCGGCGGCGCCATCACCGGAATGCTGGTGGTCGGTCTGGGCTTGCTGGGTGTCACTGGTTTTTACTGGTTTTTGACCGGTAACGGCAACCTGACACCCGATAAGAATATGGCTCAGTTGCTTAACCCGCTCATCGGTTTTGCTTTTGGTTCCTCGCTGATTTCCATTTTTGCCCGGCTTGGCGGTGGCATTTTCACCAAAGGTGCTGACGTCGGCGCTGACCTGGTCGGCAAGGTCGAGGCCGGCATCCCGGAAGATGACCCGCGCAATCCGGCCGTGATCGCCGACAACGTCGGCGACAACGTCGGTGACTGCGCCGGCATGGCCGCTGACCTGTTCGAGACCTATGCGGTGACGTTGATAGCCACCATGGTGCTAGGCGCCCTGCTGGTCACTGGTGCCGGTACCAGTGCCGTGGTGTACCCGCTGGCACTGGGGGCTGTGTCCATCGTGGCTTCGATCATCGGTTGCTTCTTCGTCAAAGCAACGCCTGGCATGAAGAATGTGATGCCGGCGCTGTACAAGGGCCTGGCAGTGGCTGGTGTACTGTCGCTGATCGCCTTCTTCTTCGTTACGCAATGGCTGATCCCCGACAATGCCCTCGCGGCATCGGGTAGCCAGATCAAACTGTTTGGCGCCTGCGCCGTTGGCCTGATTCTGACCGCGGCCTTGGTGTGGATTACCGAGTACTACACCGGCACCCAGTACGCACCGGTCAAGCACATCGCGCAGGCCTCCACCACCGGTCACGGCACCAACATCATTGCCGGTCTGGGCGTGTCCATGCGTTCCACCGCCTGGCCGGTGATTTTTGTCTGCATTGCCATCTACACCGCCTATGCCCTGGCCGGCCTGTACGGCATTGCCATTGCGGCCACATCGATGCTCAGCATGGCCGGCATCGTGGTGGCACTGGATGCTTATGGTCCGATCACCGACAACGCCGGCGGTATTGCCGAAATGTCGGAGATGCCCAAGAGCGTGCGCGACGTTACCGACCCGCTGGATGCCGTTGGCAACACCACCAAGGCGGTGACCAAGGGCTACGCCATCGGTTCCGCCGGCCTCGCCGCGCTGGTGCTGTTTGCCGACTACACCCACAAACTGGAAGCCTACGGCCGCCATATCACGTTTGACCTGAGCAACCCGATGGTCATCATCGGCCTGTTCATCGGCGGCCTGATTCCCTACCTGTTCGGTGCCATGGCGATGGAGGCCGTGGGCCGTGCCGCCGGTGCCGTGGTGGTCGAAGTACGCCGCCAGTTCAAGGAGATCAAGGGCATCATGGAAGGCACCGGCAAGCCCGAGTACGACACGGCTGTCGACATGTTGACCACCGCCGCGATCAAGGAAATGATGATCCCGTCGCTATTGCCGGTGGTGGTGCCGATTCTGGTCGGTCTGGTGTTAGGCCCGGCCGCCCTCGGTGGCTTGCTGATGGGCACCATCGTGACCGGCCTGTTTGTGGCGATCTCAATGTGTACCGGTGGCGGTGCCTGGGACAATGCCAAGAAGTACATCGAAGACGGTCATTTCGGCGGCAAGGGGTCCGACACCCACAAGGCGGCCGTGACCGGCGATACCGTTGGTGACCCCTACAAGGACACCGCCGGCCCGGCCGTCAACCCGCTGATCAAGATCATCAACATTGTGGCGCTGCTGATCGTGCCGGTGATGATGAAGATTCACGGCGGCTGATCGAACCGACCACTCTCTCAAGCCCGCCTCTGGCGGGCTTTTTTAATGCGGGTAGCTGAGCAACGTCAAATGACGGCAAACGGCTTCCGCTACCATCGGGTTTGAGAATTTCTGAACGGTGCCCTCTTGAACCAACCCAATCCGATCCTTGGCGCATGTCTGATTTCAGCGGCGCTGCTGCAGGGTGGCTGCTCGTCCATGCTGCCCAAGGTGCATAGCGAATCGTCACCGTTCGCGAGCTTCGACGAAGCGCGCCAGGCCATCGACGCCCTGATTCCAATGAAAAGCGATGTAGCGGCATTGACCCGGATGGGAATCGATCCGGTGAAGCAGGCGAATACGACCATCCTGACGCAAGCCGATATCGTGCGCCGCTTTGTGCCCAGCGCCTTGCTCAAGCGCGAAGACCTCGATCCGGGCGTACTGGCCTGTCTGGAAGCGCGCGAAGCCTGTCGTGGATGGGAAATTACCGCCGCCCGCATAGGGAAGGCCAGAACCGGCAATTTTCTTGCCGATTTCACCAATTTTTCACGCCGCTCCGAGACCACCGGCTGGCGCTTCAACGCCTTGATCCTGCTGGTCAACGACCTGGTGGTCTACCGCGCCTGGGGCGGACAGCCCAACGTCAACGAAGTTGAAGTCAACACCAACCCCTTGGGACCGTTGCAGGAAATGGGCCCAGCCATCCTGACCCGCTAACCCAGCCCTTGGCTGGGGACTTGTTTTTCTAGGAAAATCACCCTCATGCAATTCAACTACATCGCCAATACATCGCAGCCTTCTTCGTCCGGTCAAACGATTGCCATGCTGGACCCCTCGGATGGCCAGCCCTATGACGAAATCCAGCGCAGCAATGCCGCCGACATCGACGCCGCCGTGGGCGCCGCCCGACAGGCTTTTGGCGTCTGGAGCAAGCTCGGTGCCGCCGAGCGCGGCCGCCTGCTGATGCGCCTGTCGCTCAAGATCAGCGCCCACGCCCAGGAATTGACGGCCATCGAGCAGCGCGACTGCGGCAAGCCCACCAAGCAGGCACGCGCCGATGCCACCGCTCTGGCCCGCTACTTCGAGTTTTACGCCGGCGCCTGCGACAAACTGCATGGCGAAACCATTCCCTACCTGGACGGTTACAGCGTGCTGACCTGGCGCGAGCCGCATGGCGTTACCGGCCACATCATCCCGTGGAACTATCCGATGCAGATTTTTGGTCGCAGCGTCGGTGGTGCCTTGGCGGCCGGCAACGTCTGCGTTGTCAAACCGGCCGAAGATGCCTGCCTGTCTCTGATCCGTGTGGCGCAATTGGCGGCCGAAGTGGGTTTCCCGCCTGGCGTCATCAACATCGTCACCGGCTATGGCCACGAAGTTGGCGATGCTCTGGCACGCCACCCCGGTATTGATCACATCAGCTTTACCGGCAGCCCGACGGTTGGCACCTTGATCCAGCAGGTGGCGGCGCAGCGCCACTGCCCGGTGACCCTGGAGCTGGGCGGCAAAAGTCCGCAGATCGTCTTTGCCGATGCCGATCTCGATGCGGCGATTCCTGCCATCGTCAATGCCATCGTGCAAAACGCGGGCCAAACCTGTTCCGCCGGTTCGCGCCTGCTGGTGGAGCAGTCCATTTACGAACCTTTGTTGAAGCGCTTGGGACAGGCGTTCGAGAGCCTGCGGGTCGGCCCGGCAACACTCGACCTGGACCTGGGTCCACTGATTCGTCAGAGCCAGCAACAACGGGTCTGGGATTTTCTGAGCGACGCCCAGGTCGCCAATATCGCCATGGTGGCGCAGGGCAAGGTGGTCGACGAAGCGCCGGAAACCGGCTTCTACCAGGCCCCGACGCTGCTGCGTGACGTACCGGTCACACACCGTCTGGCGCAAGAAGAAGTGTTTGGTCCGGTGCTCTGCGCCATGTCGTTTCGCGATGAAGACCACGCCGTCGAACTCGCCAACGCCACCCAATTCGGTCTGGTGGCCGGTCTCTGGACGGCTGACGGAGGACGTCAGTTTCGGGTTGCCAGGCGGCTGCGAAGCGGCCAGGTTTTCATCAACAATTACGGCGCTGGCGGCGGCGTGGAACTGCCTTTCGGCGGCGTCAAGTCCAGTGGCCATGGTCGCGAAAAAGGCTTTGAAGCGCTGTATGGGTTCACCACACTCAAGACCGTTGCCATCAGGCATGGGTAACCGCTGCCGGACCACAACTCCATCAACCAATATCGAGGTATCTGATCATGCGCGTTAACAACAAATCCATCATCGTGACTGGCGCTGGCGGCGGCATTGGCGAAGGCATTGCCAAACGGCTGGCCGCCGAAGGCGCCAAAGTCATCGTCAACGACATCAACCCGACCTTGGGTGAAAAAGTGGTCGCCGAAATTGTGGCTGCCGGGGGCAACGCCTCGTTCTTTGCCGCCGACGTGACCAAATCCGACGACATGCGGGCGCTGGTGGCCGCCGCCGTGCAACGCCATGGCACGCTGGACGTGATGGTCAACAATGCCGGCTGGACGCACCGCAACCGCCCCGCGCTGGAGGTCAGCGAAGAAGAGTTCGACAAGTGCTATGCCGTCAACGTCAAGAGCATCTACCTCGCCACCGTTCACGCCACACCGGTATTTCGGGCGCATGGCGGCGGCAGCTTCATCAACATTGCCTCCACCGCCGGCGTGCGGCCACGTCCGGGCCTGACCTGGTACAACGGCTCCAAAGGTGCCGTCATCACCACCTCCAAATCGCTGGCGGCTGAATTGGGGCCGGACAACATCCGGGTCAACTGCATCAACCCGGTCTTCAACCCGGACACCGGACTGGCCACCGAATTTGCCGGCGGCCCCTTGACTGAAGAGCGCAAGGCCAAATTTCGCGCCAGCATTCCGCTGGGCCGCTTCTCCACGGCGCTGGATGTGGCCAACGCCGCCTTGTACCTGGCCAGCGACGAGGCGGCTTTCATCAGTGGCGTTTGCATAGAGGTTGACGGGGCCCGCTGTGTATGACTTGCGCGGTCGCCCGTTGCGCGATTTGCGCATCAGTGTGACCGACCGTTGCAACTTTCGCTGCAACTACTGCATGCCCAAGGAAGTCTTCACCAAGGACTATCCTTACCTGCCGCACAGCGCCCTGCTGTCCTTCGAAGAAATCACCCGGATTGCCAAAGTCTTTATCGCCCACGGGGTGCAAAAAATCAGGCTGACCGGCGGTGAACCGCTGCTGCGCAAGGACATAGAACGGTTGATCGAGCAGTTGGCCGCGCTGCGCACCCCCGACGGCTTGGCGTTGGACCTGACCCTCACCACCAATGGCTCACTGCTGGCCCGCAAAGCGAGCGCGCTCAAGGCCGCAGGGCTGCAACGTGTCACCGTCAGCCTGGACGGGCTCGATGACGCCGTCTTTCGGCGCATGAACGATGTCGACTTTCCGGTCGCCGACGTGCTGGCGGGCATCGACGCGGCACGCGCCGCCGGCCTCGGTCCGATCAAGATCAACATGGTGGTCAAGCGCGGCACCAACGAGCAGGAAATTCTCCCGATGGCGCGACGCTTCAAGGGCAGCGGCATGGTGCTGCGTTTCATTGAGTACATGGACGTTGGCGCCACCAATGGTTGGCGCATGACCGAGGTACTGCCGTCAGAGGAAGTGGTCAAACTGATTCACGCCGAGTTGCCGCTGGTGCAACTGGAGCCGTCCAGTCCGGGCGAAACAGCCCAGCGCTGGGGTTATGCCGATGCACTCGGTCAGCACGACAAGGCGATGGGCGAAATCGGTGTCATCAGCAGTGTGACCAAAGCATTTTGCGGCGACTGCAACCGCGCCCGGTTGTCAACCGAAGGACAGCTCTATACCTGCCTGTTTGCGTCCCAGGGTCACGACCTGCGCTCGCTGATCCGCGCGCAGGCCCCGGACGCCGCCCTGGCTTCCGCCATCACGCAACTATGGCAACACCGCGGCGACCGCTACTCCGAATTGCGCAGCGCCCTGGCAGCCGACACCGGCACCCCCATTCGGCGTGTCGAAATGAGCTACATAGGTGGCTGAATATGACCCCACGCTTATCGCTTCGCGTAAATCGCTGCCCCCCGAGGGGGCTGATTTTTGGCTTGCGCCGAACTTCGTTTCCTTGCGGCGGCCCGGCGGAGAATTGCTTGCGCCCTTGGTTTAATGTTCAATGATTAGCCCGGACCAAATCACCGCTCTGATTCTGGCCGGTGGGCGCGGCTCTCGCATGGGGGGCCTGGACAAGGGCTTGCAGACTTTTCTGGGCATGCCCCTGGCGCTGCACACCTTGACACGCCTGCAGATGGGTGGCGCAGTGGGTCACATCATGATCAACGCCAACCGCAATCTGGCGGCCTACGAGTCTTTTGGCGCCTCGGTCTGGCCGGATGTTCTGGCCGACTATGCCGGGCCGCTGGCCGGTTTTCTGACCGGGCTTGAGCGCTGCGAAACACCATTCCTGGTCACGGTGCCGTGCGATACGCCCCTGTTGCCGCTGGACCTGGTGCCGCGCCTGGCTCAGGCCATGGAGACGCAGGACGCCGACATCGCCATGGTCAGCGCGCCCGAAATAGACCGCCTGGGCCAGCGACAGGTTCGCGGTCAGCCGGTTTTTTGCCTGTTGCGCGTGAGTTTGTTGGAGAGTCTGGTGAAATTCACCCATGAGGGTGGCCGCAAGGTCGACGCCTGGACCGCCTTGCACAAAACGGTGCTGGTGCCCTTCGATTTGCCGGGCGATGACGTCCGTGCTTTCCGCAACGCCAATTCGTTGGACGAGTTGCGGCAACTGGAAGACACCGGCGCATGAAAACCTTGGCCGCCATCGCCGCCGAACTTGAGGGCTATGACCCCCAGGCCTTGCGCGCCAGCAGCGTGAGCGAGTTCTTGTCACGTCTGGTGGAGCCGGTCACGACCTGGGAGACAACGGCAATTTTCCAGGCTCTGGGTCGCGTTTTGGCGGATGACGTGATTTCCCCCATCAGTGTGCCGCCGCACGACAACTCGGCCATGGACGGCTATGCTTTTGACGGCGGACAACTGTCGACGCCGGCAGGGGATCAACAAGCTTTGATGCTAAGGGTCGTCGGCACGGCATTGGCCGGCAGCGCCTGGCAAGGCAGTGTTGCCCCGGGCGAATGCGTGAAGATCATGACCGGGGCGGTTCTGCCACCAGGCCTCGATACCGTGGTGCCGCAGGAATTCGTGACCGGCCAAGGGGCCAGCATCAGCGTGCCGGCGGGCTTGCTACAGGCCGGCGACAACCGGCGCAAGCGCGGCGAAGATCTGATGCAGGGCCAGCCGGCACTGCAGAAAGGTGAACTGCTGACGCCCGCCGCACTGGGACTGCTGGCCAGTCTGGGCATTGCACAAGTACCGGTGTGGCGCCAACTCCGGGTCGCTTACTTCTCTACCGGCGACGAGATTCTGAGTCTGGGCGAGGCACCACGGGAAGGCGCTGTATTTGACAGCAATCGCTACACCGTGTTTGGCCTGCTGTCCCGCCTCGGCTGCGAGGTCATCGACATGGGCGTGGTACGCGACGATCCGACCCTGCTGGAGGCGGCGTTCACGCGCGCCTCGCTGGAGGCCGATGCCATCATCACCAGTGGCGGGGTCAGCGTCGGCGAGGCCGATTACACCAAGCTGATGATGAAAAAACTCGGTGATGTTGCCTTCTGGAAGATTGCGATGCGGCCGGGTCGCCCGATGGCCGTGGGCCGCATCGGGCGCTCAGTGCTTTTTGGCCTGCCTGGCAACCCGGTCGCGGTGATGGTGACCTTTCTCGCTTTTGTGCGCCCTGCCTTGTTGAAAATGATGGGGTGCTCGCGTCAGGTACCTCCCATGCTCAAGGCACGCAGTCTGGCGCCCCTGCGGAAGAAACCGGGGCGCACCGAGTACCAGCGTGGCACCGTCAGCAGCGCGCCCGATGGCTCATTGTGGGTCAAAGCCGACGACAACCAGGGTTCGGGGGTGCTGAGTTCGATGGTCCGTGCCAACGGCCTGATCGTGTTGCACCACCAACAGGGCGATATTGGCGCAGGCGACGAACTCGATGTCATGATGTTTGACGGTGTCGTTTAAAGCCGGGAAAAGAGTGCTCGTATTGACTAAGGGCTTATCCTAGCCAAAGTGGTTGGCGCCGTCCTCTATACTCACGCCATTAAATTTTCGGGTATTGGCAAGCCTACGGTTGAGGTTGCCGCCCTCCATCTCTGTCGAAGGAACCACAGTGCAAAAGAAAGTCACTCGAATGATTGCGTCCTGCGCGTGCGCGCTGGGACTGTTACTACCGGTGGTGGGCGCCGTGGCGCAAACCCCCAGCGCAACGCCGGCACCGGCCGCCGCGGCCAGCGTCACAACCGCAGTGGCGCCGAGCGCCAGCGAAGCCAGCCCGGACGCCGCCCCGAAGAAAGCCGCTGAAGTCAGCGACAACCCCTACGGCATCGAAGCCCTGTGGAAGACCTCCGATGCAGTGGCCAAGACCGTGCTGATGCTGCTCTTGGTCATGAGCGTGAGCAGCTGGTACGTCTTGATCGTCAAGTTGTTCGAGCAAAGCAAGGTCTCCCGTCAGTGCAAAGTTGTGGCCAAGGAGTTCTGGTCGGCCGGCACCGTGCAGCAGGGCTGCGCCAAGTTGGATGCCAACAGCCCGTTTCGCTTCATCGCCGAAGCCGGGCTGGACGCCACCAAGAAGCACGACGGCCTGATGGGCCATGTCGACTTGAACGACTGGGTCACCATGAGCATAGGACGCGCCGTCGAGCGCATCCAGGCCAGCATGCAAAGCGGTTTGTCGGTATTGGCCACGGTCGGCTCCATTTCTCCCTTCGTGGGCCTGTTCGGCACCGTCTGGGGCATCTACCATGCCTTGACGGCCATTGGCATCTCGGGCCAGGCCTCGATCGACAAGGTGGCCGGTCCGGTCGGCGAAGCCCTGATCATGACCGCCATCGGTCTGGCGGTGGCGGTGCCGGCGGTGCTGGCCTACAACTGGCTGGTCGGACGCAACAAGAACGCCATGAGCGATGTGCGCGCCTTTGGCGCCGACCTGCACGCCGTCATCCTGGGCTCGGTCAAGAAGGCCTGAAACCCCCATGTCAATGAACGTTGGCTCTGGCGGTGAGGGTGAAGACACCGTCATGTCGGCCATCAACACCACGCCCCTGGTGGACGTGATGCTGGTGCTTCTGATCATCTTCCTGATCACCATTCCGGTGGTGACGACCTCGGTCAAGGTCAGCCTGCCCAAGGAACGCGTCGAAGTGCGCGAGACCAAGCCCGAGAACGTCATCATCTCGGTCGATGCGGCGGGCAACGTCTACTGGTACGACCAGCGCATCCGAAACGTCGAGGCGCTGGTGGACAAGCTCAAGAAGGTCTCCCACGTCAAGCCGCAGCCCGAGGTGCAGATCCGCGGCGACATGACGGCCCAGTACGAAGGGGTGGGCAAGATTCTCTATGCCTGCCAGCGGGCCGGCATCGTCAAGGTGGCCTTCATCACCGAGCCGCCAGCGCTGGGCGGCTGAGGCCGACCGACCGACCTGACCCTATGCAAGGACTCTTTCCATGAGCATGAACGTTGGCTCTGGCAGCTCGGATGAACCCGAGGTGCTGATGGACATCAATACCACGCCCTTGATCGACGTGATGCTGGTGCTCCTGGTGATGCTGATCATCACCATCCCGATCCAGTTGCACTCGGTCAATCTGGAGATGCCGGTGGGCACGCCGCCGGTCAACAACATCAAGCCCGAGAAGATCCAGATCGATATCGATGAGCGCAGCGTGGTCTATTGGCAGGGTTTACCCGTAACAGCCCAGGAGCTCGAAGCCAATATGAAGACGCTGAGCAACGCTGCGGTACAACCCGAGGTGCATCTGCGCCCCAACAAGGCGGCCAGTTATGCGGTGTTTGCCAATGTGCTCTCGAGCACCAAGCGCATCGGTCTGACCAAGATCGCGGTCATCGGCAGCGAGCAGTTTGTCAAGTGAGCCAGCGATGAACAGCACTGCCGACGCCGTCATTGGCATGAACTACCGCTACCAGCCCAAGGATCCAAGCAGAAGGATCAAGGGTCTGGTGATCGTGATTGCCCTGCACGCTTTCCTGGGCTATGCGCTGGTCTCGGGGATGGCGCGCAAGGGACTGAACTTCATCAAGAAGCCGCTGGAGGCGGTGGTGATCCAGGAAGTGATCATTCCGCCGCCGCCGCCACCGCCGCCGCCCAAGAAGGTGGAAGTTCCCAAGGACTTGCCCAAGGTGGAGGCACCGCCTCCTCCCTATGTGCCGCCGCCCGATGTGGCGCCGCAGGTCTCATCCAACGCACCGTCCATCATGTCGACCGCGGTGCTGCCCAAGACGCCGGCGGTGATTGCACCGCCACCGCCGCCCGCGCCAGCCAGGCCGGCACCCAATCGCAACGATATCGGGGTCGCCTGTCCGACCCAGGTGCCCCCGGAGATGCCGCGCAAGGCGATGCAGGAGGGCACGGAGGGCGTCGTCAAGGCCCAGATCCGCATCAAGGGCGGGGTCATCCAGGAGGTCACCATCCTGTCCGGGCCAAGGGTTTTTCATGCTGCGGTCAAGGCCGCCATGCTTCAGTACAAGTGCATCTCCGATGGCGCCGAGGTCGTCGCTACTCAGGAATTTAATTTCAAGCTGGAGTGAATCCAAATTCTGCTTCGTTCAAATGAGTTGCGCCCAAGCGGGCCTCGCTGACAACAATGCAACTCAACACGACCTTGTGAGCTCAAAAATATCCAAAGAACCGAACACAAATTTTCATTGAGTGTGCCATACGCAAATTGAAGGGGAGTGAAATGAAGGTGCAATTGAAATTTCTGGGTCTTGCTGCCGCGCTGATGATAGCGACGCCCTTGTCCTGGTTGACCTATGCCCAGACACCAGCTTCACCGCCGGTCAAAGCCAAATACACGGTGCCGACGGTTGAGGAACTGTCGCGCTACCCCAAGCTCAACGGGCTGACCTTGTCCCGCACCGGCCGCTATCTGGCTGGCACGACCTCGTTCAATGGCCGCATGAATCTGATGGTCATCGATCTGGAGACGCGCAAAGGCACCACGCTGACCAATTTCTCCGACGTCGATGCCATTAACGTCCAGTGGATGGGCGATGAGCGGCTGCTGTTCTCCATCGGCAAGTACGATGCACCTCACTGGGCGCGAGAGTTTGAGGGCGGGGGGCTGTACGTGGTCAATCGCGACGGTAGCGGCTACCGTCGGCTGGCGCGATCGGTGCAGGAAGCGCGGGCAGAAGGTGGCGCGTTTCATGCACTGTGGGTACACAAGGTGATTCCGGGAAATGTGCAGGAAATCATTGCAGAGGGTAATCAAACCGTAGACGATGCCGTTGATCTGTACCGGCTCAACGTAACCAACGGCAAGCTGACACAGATTACGCTGGGACGTCCGGCACAGCAGACCCATTCGTGGCTGCTCGACAGCAAACTGGTGCCGCGCGTGGTCACCGGCACCATCAAGGATACGCTGACCCAGGTCGTGTATTACCGCAAGGACGGCAGCAGCCCCTGGAATGAAATCGCCCGCTTTGACGAGACCAAGGGGCCTACTCTGGTGCCGCTGGCATTCGAATCGGACGACAAGACGCTTCAAGTCGCTTACAACGGTGGCCGCGACACCATGGCCGTCTTTCGCTACGACCCCGAAACCCGCACTGTGGGCGAGCGCATCGCCCAGCACCCGCGCTTTGACATGGGTGCAAATGCCGCCGGAGACGATGTCCCGGGCGTCATCGTCGATCCCGAGACCGATGCACTTATCGGCTACCGTGTCGACGCCGACAAACCGGAAACCGTCTGGACCGACCCCAAATATGCTCGCATCCAGAAGCTGCTGGACCAATCGCTGCCCGGACGCGTCAATCGCTTTCGACCAACACCGGATGGCAAAAAGGTGTTCGTGACCTCGTACTCCGATACAGTCCCCGTGCGCTGGTATTTCCTCGACGAGGCCAAGCTCAAGCTGGAAGAATTGGCAGCGGCCCGCCCGGATCTGGAGGGCAAGCTGATCGAGCAAAAGCCTTTTGTCTTCAAGTCACGCGATGGCTTGGAGTTCACAGGCTACTACTTCCTGCCGCCGGACTACAAGCCCGGCAGCAAACTGCCAACCATTGTTCACGTGCACGGTGGCCCGCACGCGCGGGCGGACTATTGGGGAGGCGGGTTTGGCTATCTTGAAGGGCAGATGTTCGCTTCCAGAGGTTATGCCGTGATAGTGCCCAACTTCCGCATCACGCCCGGCTTGGGCGGCAAGAACTACTATGCCGGTTTTGGCAGCTACGGGCGGCAAATGATCGAAGACCATGAAGACGCCGTCAACTGGGCCGTGCAGCAAGGCTTTGCCGATCCGGCCAAGGTCTGTATTTCGGGTGCCAGCTACGGCGGCTACGCGGCACTCATGGGGCCGGCCAAAAACCCCGGTTTTTACAAGTGCGCCATCTCCGGACTGGCACCCACGGACATGAAGTACCAACTCACCACCATGGACGGCGATACGGCTTTGAATGTCAGCTGGCAAGACTTCTGGAAAAAGGTGGTTGGGTCGGACGACCTGGATGCGCCCATAGTGCGGCAGATTTCCCCCCTTTACTTGGCGGATCGCATCAAGATACCGGTATTCCTCTACGCCGGCCGCGCCGACGTGCGCGTCCCCATCGATCAGATTGACCGCATGGCAAAAGCATTGACAAACTCCGGCAACCCGCCTAAGGCCTTCGTGGTCAAGTCCGGTGAAGGACACGGCTTCAGCAAGGTTGAAAACCGGGTTGACTTGTATAACCAGATGCTGGATTTTTTGGACAAATACTTGGCCCATTGATCGGTAAATGCCGCCTCGTGTGCATTGAGCACATGGGGCGTTCTGGTTTGCTTAGCGTGGATTTGTTGCGCAGTGGTGAAATCGTTGCAAAGTGACAACGATCAATCCACTTTTACCCCTAGGTATTAACCCATTGGGGGCTTCATTAAATCTTCAGTAAATTAGGCAACAAAATTGTAAATTAGATGTAACTAAAAGTGTTTTAAATCAATGCTTTAGGTCAAATTGACGACTTCCAATTCAGACCATCGAAACATTTCATTTTCAGAAATTGAACGCCTTGCAACATGTAACTTTCTGTTCCTTTGACGGCAAAATTCTTGCATGATGTGTGTCTGGAGCGGGAGTTCGTTGGACGCCGTCCGACGAGCGATGCCGTAAAACTTCAACCTATTTAATTAAGAGGGTTTTCAATGTTTAAACGATCAAAGTTGAGTTTGGCGCTGTCTGTTGCATTTTCGGCCGGCGTTGCTGTACAAGCACTGCCTGCGGCAGCGCAAACACTGGAACGCGTTGAAATCACCGGCTCCAACATCAAGCGGGTGGATGCTGAAACCTCATCCCCGATCTTGGTTGTGACGCGCGCCGACATTGAAAGTTCAGGCAAACTGACACTGGCTGAAGTCATTCAGGGGCTACCCATCAACAACAATGGATCGGTTCCCACCACCTTCGGCAACGGTTTCGCGGCCGGCGCCTCGGGTGCTTCCTTGCGTGGCCTGTCTGTGAACTCGACACTGGTGCTGCTCAATGGCCGCCGTCTGGCACCCTATGGCCTGGCCGACGACGGACAACGCAATTTTTCCGACTTGAGCTCGATCCCCCTGGAATTGGTCGACAGGATTGAGGTTCTCAAAGACGGTGCCTCAGCTGTTTACGGCTCGGACGCCATTGCCGGCGTCATCAACATCGTTCTGCGCAAGAGCTTCAAGGGAGCGATTGTCAACGCTACCGCAGGGACCTCGCGCTACAGCGACGCCAGCAGCGGGCGCGCCTCTGTGACCGCGGGTTTTGGTGACTTGTCGGCAGACAACTACAACGTGCTGTTCAACCTCGAAGCGTCGCATCAAAACCGGGTCACAATGAACGACCGCAATGGCAAGCGTGAGTTCATCGGTGTACCAGACAGTGCACCCTGGGGTTTTGATCTCTTGAACACCGGCCTCTCGATGGTGCGCGGCTACTCGCTCAGCAATGCCTCGGTCTCTCCCAGTCCGACCGGCTGGGCCCGCCAGGTGAGCGGGCCTGGGAGTACTGCAGCGTCCGGCGCCTACACGCAACTGAGTTCCGCCTGCGTACCCAACCTGACCAACCAGACCCTGGCACCCGTGAATGCCCGTCCGGCCTGTCTGTGGAACGTCTACGATTACATCGACATAATGCCCAAGGAAGACAAACTCAACTTGTTTGGCCGCGGCACCGTCAACATCAATGCCAATACCCAGGCCTATGCCGAGTTTGGGTTGTTTGAATCCAAGGTATGGACTTATTACACGCCCACCTCCGTATCCGGCGTCTGGCCCAATGCCGCCAACAACTCGGTGATGAACAACACCTACATCACCATGGGTCCAAATCATCCGGACAATCCATTCCCGGGTCAGTACGCCCGCCTGCGTTATGTGACGGCGGATGAGGGTGGACGCAACAGTGCTTACGACACCAAAGTGAGTCGGTTGTTGGCCGGGATCAAGGGCACGGCTGGCGCCTGGGACTATGACACTGGCCTTCTGTACACGGAAAGCAAGACCGACATCGTGCGCAATGGCTATGTCCGCAACAGCGTGCTGAAAGATTTCCTGAACGGCACCAACCTTAGCGGGATGAACCCAACCAATACCTACTATCGGTTGGGCGTCGATGCCGGCCTGAATTCGGCTGCGGTAAACGCCGCCGTGTCGCCGGCCCTGAACAACAGCACCAAGACATCGGTGGCGTCAATCGATGCCAAGGCCAGTCGTGAACTCACCACTCTGGCCGGTGGCGCCATGGGTTTGGCGATCGGCGCCGAGTTCCGTACCGAAAAACTTGACAGCCCGGCAACCCCCTACACGACAGAGGGAGACATCATCGGTCTTGGCTATGCTGCGTTCCAGCAGTCGCGCAACGTATCTGCGGTATTTGCCGAAATCAATGCCCCCGTCACCAAGGCACTGGAGTTGACTGCCGCGGTACGCAATGACCATTACTCGGATTGGGGTAATGCATTTACTCCGAAGATCGGAGCCAAGTGGCAAGTGGCAGAGCCGCTCTTGATTCGGGGTACCTTTGCCAAGGGCTTCCGGGCGCCAGGCGCGGCGGAAGGTGGCAACAGCTCTTCAGCCGGCTATACCTCCTATGTCGATCCGGTGCGCTGCCCGGGTGGTACGGCCATCGCCGGAGCCATCGCCTTGCAGGATTGCGGTTCTGGCTCTGCGGTGGCGTTCAGCACCGGAAATACGCAAATCAAGCCGGAAAAGTCTGATTCGTTCAACCTGGGCTTTGTGTTCGAGCCGACGAAGCAGTTGAATATGTCGGTTGACTTGTGGCAAATCACGCGCAAGGACGAAATCATTGGCGCTGACGTGCAGGCCATCCTGAACAATCCGGCCGGTTATCCAACGGCGCAGATCATTCGCGACGCCTCCACAGCCATCCCTGGTATCGCCAATTCAGGGACCTTGCTTGCCATTTTGGCACCGTACCAAAATGGGCCACAAACCAAGACCAACGGCGTCGATATCGACGTGAACTACAAAGGCCAACGGATGGACAGCGGTGTGCGCTTGACGGCCGGCTTGAACATTTCGTACGTCCACGCGTTCACTCGCACCATGCCGGACGGCACGGTTTACAACTACGCTGGCACCTATGGTCCGACGGCTCTGTCCAGTTCCGCCGGCATGCCGAAAACGCGAGCCGTCTTTACATTGACCGGAGAGAGCGGACCCGTGTCGGTGACAGGCCGCGTCAATTACACCAGTTCGATAAATCTGATCGAGAGTCAGGAGGATCCGACCTGCCTGGCCAGTGATTCGAATGGTAACGATGTATGCTCGGTAGCCTCGATCACAACCTTCGATCTGTTCGGGCGTTACAGTGTCAACAAGAACCTTGAGATTACCGGCTCGATCCTGAACCTGTTTGATCGTCTCGGCTCCTTCGATCCTCAGGCTTCCTATGGACTTACCCGCTATAACCCGACCTACAACCCCTACGGTGCGATTGGGCGCTACTTCAATATTGGTGTGAAGTACAAGTTCTGATCATCCCGCGACAACCGTCAGAACGAGGGGTCCCACGAAAGTGGGACCCTTTTTTTTCCGCCCTGCGCCCCCGCCTCTGCCCCTATTTGCTGACGAGGCGTTGCCGGCCCCACGTCACCATGGTCTTCAGTATCCGATAGACCCACCGTACCAGTAGCAAGGCCAATATCGCCTCCAGCAAGGTCAACACAAAGGCCAGAAACGGATTGCGACGCTCCGAACGTCTGTGAAACTTGGCAATCGCCCGGTCCCGTGTGATTTCGATGCTGTCGTAGAAGGTCGGCACCACCAGCAGCGTCAACAGGGTGGAGGTGACGGTGCCACCGATGATGGCAACAGCCAGTGGACGGTAGAACTCGCCCCCCTCGCCCAGGCCGATGGCCACCGGCAGCATGCCGGCGATCAGGGCAAAAGTGGTCATCAGGATCGGGCGCAGTCGCAGCCGCCCGGCGTGCATCAGCGCAGCCTCGCGGTCGGTGCCTTGCGCTTCCTCCTTGCGTGCACAATCGAGCAGCAGGATGGCGTTCTTTGCCACCAGCCCCATCAGCATGATGATGCCGATGAAGCTCATCAGGTTAAGGGTGTCGTGCGTCAACAGCAAGCTGATGACGACACCAATCAGGCTCAGGGGCAGCGACAGCATCACCGCCAGCGGCGCGGTAAAGGAGCCGAACTGCATGACCAGGATCAGGTACATCAGCCCAATGCCCGACAGCAGCGCGATCAGCATCTCGGTAAACAGTTCTTTCTGGTCCTGCCCGGCCCCGCCGAGCGAAAGCCCGTAGCCCGGCGGATAGTCGAAGGACTTGGCCAGTTTCATGGCATCGTCGGTGACTTCGCCATTGGAGCGGCCTTGCGCGTTGGCTGACACGGTGATGTTGCGCTTGCCGTTGGCGTGCTCAATGCCGGAAGGACCCTTGCCCATGCTGATGGTGGCGATCTGGTCCAGTGGCACCATCAGGTTGGTGCCGGAGACGGCAATTGGCAAGCGCTCTATGTTTTCCTTGCTGACGCGATCAAGCGGGTGCAGGCGCACCGCCACATCGCGGGTCTCACCGGTGGGGTCCACCCAATCCCCCACTTCAATACCGGCAAAGGCCACGCGCAGGGCCTGCGCCGCGTCAAAGGCCGAAATACCCATGGAATTGGCCAGACCCCGGTTGAGTTCAATTTTCAGCTCTTTCTTGGGGTCTTGCTGGGACAGGCCGACATCCACCGCGCCGGGAACCATGCGCAGCTTGTCCATGTAGGCGCTGGTGATCTCCAGCAGCTTGCGCGAATCGGGGCCGGTAAAGTCGATCTGGATCGGCTTGCGCGCACCGTTGTTCAGGTCGTCTATCACGGTGTACTCGGCCCCCACCAGGGTGTGTATTTTCTCGCGCAACTCGGTGGCGATTTCCTTGGCCGTGCGGCTGCGGGTATGGCGCTTGCCGATATCAACGTAAATGCGGCCGCCACCGGCCGTGATGTTGCTGTTGGTTTCCTTGGTCTCCGCAATGGTGCGGGCCAGCGCGGCGGCGCGTTCCATCTTCAGACGGGCGTATTCGACCGACGATGAGGGTGGCGTGCGCACATCAATCATCAAATTGCCGGAATCAGTGGCGGGCAGGAAGGCGGTGCCACCCCACTTGACCTGCATCCCGATGGCCGCAAAAAGACTGAGCACTGCAATGGCCGTCATCCAGCGGCGGTGCTGCAAGGCCCATGAGATCACTTGACCGTAGCGGTTGGCCTGCTGGTCAAACCAGTGGTTGAAACGTGCCAGCAGCGCGCTGATGCCGGTCTTGGGCGCACTGTGATGACCCACCGGATCGCCCCAGTAGGCCGACAACAGGGGGTCCAGCGTGAACGAGATGCCCAGGCTCACCAGTACCGAACAGGTCACCGTCAGGGCAAAGGGACGAAACCACTCGCCCGAGACGCCGGGCATGAAGGCCACCGGGATGAACACCGCGATGATGGAAAAGGTGGTGGCTGCCACCGCCATGCCAATTTCGGCCGTGCCCTCCAGCGAGGCGGTGCGCCGGTCCGAGCCGCGCTGCATATGGCGCACGATGTTTTCCCGCACCACGATGGCATCGTCGATTAGCACCCCAATGGCCAGCGAAAGCCCCAGCAGGGTCATGAAGTTGAGCGTGAAGCCGCACAGCCACACCGCAATGAACGCGGCAATCACCGAAGTCGGCAAGCTCAGCGCCGTGATCAGCGTGGAGCGCCATGAGTTCAGAAAGGCATAGACCACAAAGATGGTCAGTACCGCGCCCAGCATCAGGGAGTCGATCACATTGTTGAGACTGTTTTGCGCCTCCACTCCGCCATCGCGGGTGATTTCGAGCTGGGTACCAGGGTGCTCCTTGGCCAGCTCGGTGTTGATGTCTTTCACCAGGTCGCGTATCGCGGTGGCGATGCTGACGGTGCTGGCGTCGCGCGAGCGCGTGACAAAAATACCGACGTTGGGCTTGCCGCTGCGAATGCTGAAGGAGTCGATGTCGGCGAAGCTGTCGGCAATGCTGGCAACCTGGGCCAGGCGGACGATCTGGCCATCGAAGCGCTTGACCACAATGTTCTGAAATTCTTCCGGCGACTCGATGCGCCCCACCAGACGGATGCTTTCTTCATCGAGCTTGCCACGCACTTTGCCGACTGGAGCGTTGCTGTTCTGCGCCCGCAGCGCGGCCACCACTTCGCCCACCGACACGTTGTATTCACGCAGCTTCTCCGCCCGCAACAGCACCGACAACTCGCGCTTCAGGGAGCCATTGATGTTGACCGTGGCCACGCCGGCGATACCGCGCAGTTTGTCGGCCAGCACATCCTCGGCCAAGCGCGAAATTTCGGCGTGACTCTGCGTGCTGGACGACAAGGCCAGGTTCATGATGGGCTGTGCCGCCGGGTCGAAGCGCCGCACGATCGGTTCGCGCATCTCGGTGGGCAGCTTGTAGCGGGCACTGGAGATGACGGTGCGAACGTCATCCGCCGCCTCGATCATGTTCTTCTTGAACGAAAATTGGATCCAGAAACTGGCATTGCCTTCGCTGCTGGTCGAGTAGACATCGGTGGCACCCGAGACGCTTTGCAGTGATTTTTCCAGCCGATTGACGATCTCGCGTTCCACCGAATCCGGCGAAGCCCCCGGGTAGGCAATGAAGACCTGAATGCCCGGAATTTCCACGTCCGGGCTCTGGTTCACGCGCAGCTTGTTGAGCGCCAGCAAGCCCATCGCCATCAAGGCAATGATCAATACGATGGTCGGGATGGGCCGCTTGATACTGAAGTCAGACAAGAACATGGCTATGTCCCTTGCGTGGCAGAAGCAGCGGATGCGGCGGCAGCGGGCGGTTTGGCGCTGACCAGTTCAACGCTCTGGCCTTCTTTCAAGCTGGACCCCGGGCTGCGCAGGATCAGGTCACCATCGGCTAGCCCGCTGCGCACCTCGAAGTAGCCGGTGCGGGGGTCGCGCGCGCCGAGTGCCAGTTCGATCCGGTTCAGCCGGTTGGCCTTGACGCGCCATACCGAGGCCTTGTCGCCGGAGCGCAGCAGCACCGATTCCGGCAGTGTCAGGGCCTTCACGTTGCTGGCCTCTATGGTTCCTTCCGCATACAGACCCGACACCCGGGGTCGCTTCGCATCGTCGATGCTGACCAGCACTTCCACCTGACGCGTCACGTCATTGGCACTCGGATCCACGCGCGTCACCTTGCCGCGAAATTCCTGGCCGGTGTAGCCGTTGATGCGAAAGCTCACCGCCTGGCCGACGCTGACCACACTGATTTTGTCGGCCGACACCCGTCCGGCAAAGCGCATGCTGCCGGGGTCAATCACCTTGAGCAGTTCCTTGCCGATGGACGCCGTGTCGCCGGCCGACGCTTTGCGGTCACTCACCACGCCATCAAACGGAGCTCGGACAACGGTGCGCTCGAGTTGCTGACGGGCCAGCACGGCACGCGCATTGGACGCCGATAACTCGCTTTGGGCAGCGTTGCGCCGCACTTCGGCATCGTCCAGCGCCTGCAGGGAAGTCATGCCGGAGGCGCGCAGTGTTTTGAGGCGCTCCAGATTGCGCTCCGCCTGATCCAGTGCCTGGGTGGCGTTGCGGACATTGGCCTGGGCCGATTGCAGGTTGTCGCGGATGGAGGTTTCGTCCAGGCGCACCAGTACGTCACCCCGGCGCACACTGTCGCCATTCTCCTTGAGCACTTGCAGCACAACGGCAGATACCTCGGCCCGCAGGTCAGCCTTGCGCTCGGGCTGGATCGAGCCCGTCACGACCGGACCCGACAACAGGGCATTGGCCTGGACGGCCAGGATGTCTTCCGGCGCGACGACCAGTCTGGCCGGCGCCGCATTGGCGTCTTTCTTGTCACCTTTTCCCGGAAACTTGTCGCAAGCAGAAAGGCAGGCAAGCAACGTGACAGCAATCAACAGTAGGCGAGGCATAGAGAAATCTCCGAGGCGAAAACCAGTGGCTTGGGGTTCGGCATGACTTGATATTCTTCGATTCATGCGCAAAGGGTTCGATTATGGCGTCAGCTCCAAGGCTGTCTGGGAGAGTGGCGTGTAGACATGGTGGGCTCCGATTTCTGATCGGATGCAATGTACCCAAGCCCGGCCCGTGGCGCACCCGATTTGCGACCAACAGCAGCCTCACGTGACAATAGGCTGATTTCAGGGCCTGAGCTGGCGCGGCACACCGGCAATGCCGGCTTCAATCAGTCTCAGGCCTGCGAGGTAGGTAGGCACGCCACGACTCCGGAAGAAGCAAAGTTACGCTTTCGCCGCCGGGCGGGCCTGGAACAAGCCGTTGCAGGCGACCCGCATTTCATCCTGGGGCGGTAACTTGGCGCACACGGCATTGAGCTGTGCCGTCAACTTGCTCAGCACCGGAGCGTGTTGACCCTTGCCGTTCCAGGCGCGCAGGCTGTTTCCCATTTTTTCCAGGCCGCGCCGGTTGCGCTCGTAAAAAGTTTCCGGCACGGCATCGAGTTCAGCCAGTACGCCGGACGCCGCTTTTTCGATGCGTTGGGCATCCTGCGGCGCCAGCTCGATCAGACGATTCACGTAACCCACGCCCCACTGCAAACGTGTGGCCGCTCCCTTGGCGCCCTTCCAGGCCTGCTCGGTCCAGTCGAGCGACCCCAGCTTGTCGCCGCGCTCCCTGGCATTGGCGGCCAGCACCAGCATGTGATAGTAGGGCGACAACGCCTTGGGCAACTCGGCCTTCAGCAAGGCATCGGACTCGTCAAGCAGGCCAGCTTCGCTCAACAAATCAGCGGCATTGGGAATGACCGCCTGCCGTTCATAAGTACTGGTGGCCGCCTTGTCGGCGGCCACCACCGCGGCGCGCACCTGGGTCAGCAAGCCGGCCTCCAGCGCGGTCTTATCCGTTTTTGACCGGCCCAGCTTGACCAGCGCCACCTTGGTCGAGACGGCAGACAGCCTGTCCCCATTGGACAGTGTGCCGTCAGCGGCAAACTGGTCCAGCGCCGTATTCCAGGCTAGCAGCAAGGCCTTGCGCTGGGCGCTGCCGGCCGGGGTCAGCACCGTTACCATCTCCGCACCGTAGTTCACCAACACATCAAAGTTTGCCCGCAGCAAAGGTGCATCAGCCAAAATCTGTTGCACCCGGGCCAAGGCTACGGGCGCGTCCGGCAACACCGTCTTGTCAAGCGCAGCCGCCACCACTGCCTTCATGGCCAGGCGTGAGGCCGCTTCGCGCTGCGCCGGCGGACAGACTTGGGCCAGTTTGTGCAAAGTGGCGGCGCGCTCTTTTTGCGGCACCAGTTGCGCTTCGTCCTGCTCCCAGGCGTAATAGGCCAGCAAGCGCCAGGCTTCGGGCGCGAGCGTCGCGCCGGCGCCGGCCAACGCGGCCGCCAGGGACTCCTTGACCGAACTGCTGGAGGCCAACCCCAGGCTCAGCAATTCCATGTACTGCGCCGCATCGACCTCGCCCGGCAGGCGCATCAACTCGGCACCATCTGGCTTGAACAGAATCATGGTCGGGTAGCCGCGCACCTTGAATCGCGCGCCCAGCTTTTGAGCACCTGAAGTGTCGCCGTCCAGATAAACCGGCACGAACAACTTGCTGCGTTCAATGAAATCCTGGCGCTTGAAAACGGTGGCCTTGATCTGGTTGCAGGGCGGACACCAGACCGCCCCCCAGTACAAGAACACCGGCTTGTTGGCGGCCTTGGCCTGGGCAAAGATGGCATCGATATTGGCGCCTTCAGGCTTGACCCAGGCCACCGTGGCCGGCACCGCTGGCGCAGTGGGTGCAACCGGCTCCGGCGCTTTGGAGCAGGCCGACAAGAGCAAGGTCAAGATCGCCGTCACAACAAACAATCGGTTCATGGCAAAGTCCTCAGGCGGGCGTCGCCAGACCGCGCGGAATGGCGCCCAGCAAATGCTGGGTGTAAGGGTGCTGCGGTCGGGCATAGATTTCCTCGGAACTGCCGCGCTCGACAATCTGGCCCTCGTTCATCACCAGAATCTCGTCGGCCATGTATTTCACCACCGCCAGATCGTGGCTGATGAACATATAGGTCAGACCGAACTCCTCCTGCAAGTCCAGCAGCAGATTGAGTACCGTCGCCTGCACGCTGACATCGAGGGCACTGACGCTTTCGTCGCAGACGATGATCTCGGGCTTCATGGTCAGGCAGCGCGCGATCGCGATGCGCTGGCGCTGACCGCCCGAAAATTCGTGCGGGTACTTGCCGAAATCGTCCCGGCTCAAACCCACTTTTTCAATCAAGGTCAGCGCCAGCCGTGCCCGCTCGTCGTCGTTCTGGCCAATGCCATGAATGCGCATCGGCTCGATCAGGATCTGCCCCACCGTGAAGCGCGGGTTCAGACTGGCGTAGGGGTTCTGAAAAATGATCTGGATGCGGCTGCGGTAAACCCGCATCTGGGCAGCGCTGAGCTGCGCCAGATCCACCCCCTCGAACATGATGCTGCCGGCCGTGGCGTCGGTCAGGCGCGTCAGCATCATGCCGATGGTGGTCTTGCCGGAGCCCGACTCTCCCACCACACCCAGGGTGCGGCCCTTGTACAGGGAGAAATCAGCCTGCTTGACGGCACTGAACACACTGCGCTTGAAGAGGCCGGTCTTGAGCGCGTAGTCCTTGCCCAGGCCTTTGACTTCCACCAGGGGTGAGTCACTGATCGGTGCGCAATGGCGCTGCTCGGTGATGATGGGGCTGTGGTTCATGATGTCATCAATCACCGGCAGCCGGCGCGGGCGCGTATCGAGCCGTGGCCGGCAGGCCAGCAAGGCCTGGGTGTAGCTGTCCTGCGGCGCATTGAAGATACGTGCCACGTCACCGGCCTCGCGTACCTCGCCGTTGCGCATCACCACCACCTGGCTCGAAATTTCACCCACCAGCCCGAGGTCATGGCTGATGAACAGAATACTCATCTTCTGGCGCTGTTGCAGTTTGGCCAGCAGATCCATGATCTGGCGCTGCACCGTGACATCGAGCGCGGTGGTCGGCTCGTCCGCAATCAGCAGTTTCGGTTCGCAGGCAATGGCCATGGCAATCATGACGCGCTGCTGCTGCCCGCCAGAGAGTTCGAACGGATACGACTTGAGGCGTTCCCTGGGGTTGGGAATACCCACCTCGGTCATCAACTCCAGGGCCCGGTCCAGCGCCTGACGGGCACTCAGCCCGAGGTGAATACGCAGCACTTCGGCAATCTGCTCACCGACCGTGAAGACCGGGTTGAGCGAGCTCATGGGCTCCTGGAACACCACCGAAATATCCTTGCCACGCAGGCGCCGCATGTCTTCGATCGGGGCACCCAGCAAGTCACGTCCGTTGTAAAGAATCTTGCTCCGCTGTGACACAATGGCATTCTCCGGCAGCAGGCGCACGATGCTCATGGCACTGACGCTCTTGCCGCTGCCGGATTCGCCGACCAGCGCCACCGTGCTGTTGGCGGGCACGTCAAAACTGACGCCGCGCACCGCCTCGGTGATCTCGCTCTTGCTCAGGCGGAAGGAAACCCGCAGGTCTTGCACGCTAATCAATGGGTTCATCTTGTTGTTTCCTTGATTACCGCAGTTTGGGGTCCAGCGCATCGCGCAAGGCATCGGTCAACAGGGCAAAGGCCGTGACAAAAGTGGCCATGAAGGCGGTGGCCGCCGCCAATTGCCACCACTTGCCCTGCACCAGCTCGGTCTGTGCTTCCGACAGCATGGTGCCCCAGCTCACCATGTCCAGTGGCACACCCAGCCCCAGGTAAGACAGGATCACCTCGGCCTTGATGAAGCCCACCACGTGCAGGCTCAATTGCACCAGCACCACGTGGCTGATGTTGGGCAGGATGTGGGTGAACATGCGCGAGGCGTGGGTTGCGCCAATCGCCTCGGCCGCGCGCACATACTCGCGCGTTCGGTGCTTCATGTATTCGGCGCGCACCAGGCGGTAAATACCGGTCCAGCCGACCAGGCCCAGGATGATGATCACGGTCCAGTGGCCATTGCCCAGGGTGCTGGCCAGCGGTCCCGACTTGAGCACCGCCGCCAGGGCAAACACCAGCAGGATGTAGGGAATGGCCGTGAAGACGTTGTAAAACCACTCCAGCAAATCGCCCACGCGGCCACCAAAATAGCCACCCACGGCGCCCAGCACGGTACCGATCAGCGTGGCCATCAACGCCGCCGCCAAACCCACCGTAATGGACACCTGCGCCCCCTTGATCACCTTGGCCAACACGTCGCGGCCCAACTGATCGGCACCGAAGGGCAAGGTGTCGGACTTCTGGGTGACAACAGTCTTGAACTTGGCCGCGCGTTCCTGCCATTCCTGGTAACGGGCGGCAAGCGGATCGACATCGCTGATATCCACATTGGGTCCCGCGATGCCGTCGATCACCGCAGTCTGTGAAGCATCAACCATTTTGCCGACAAAGGACGGCGGAGCAAAAGGCGTACCGACCTCTTTTTGCCAGTCCTTGGCCACCAGCCCGAGCTGCGCCAATAGCACCAAAACAATGAAGCCGGCTGTCAGCCCCAGGCAAACCATGCCCACCCGATCGGCCTTGAGCCGCTTCCATGCCTGGGCCCAGACGCCCGGCGACTGGGGCAAGGCACGCAACAGTTCGGTACTCATTTCAGCACCACCCTTGGATCGACAAACTTGTAGAGCACATCGGTAACCAGATTGATGACCATCGTCAGCGCCGCCAGATAGACCGTGGCGGCTTGAATCACGGGGTAATCGCTGCGGTTCACCGCCACCAGAATTTCACGCCCCAGGCCCGGGATGGAAAAGAATGTCTCTATCAGAAAGGCACCGATGAAGACCCCCGGCAAGCCGGTGGCGACGTTGGTGAGAATCGGGATCATGGCGTTGCGCAACACATGCTTGAGCAGAATGGCATTCTCGCTGACACCCTTGGCACGCGCGGTGCGAACGTAGTCCTGCCCGATTTCATCCAGGAAAAAGCTGCGGTACAGGCGGGTCTCCGGCGCCAGACCGACCAGCACCGCCAGAAACACCGGCAGCGGCGCATAGGTCGTGAGGTTGGTCCACACGCTGTTGCTCCAGCCTTGCACCGGAAACCAGCCCAGCACAAAGCCGAACAGATACTGGCCGACGATGATGTAGACCAGAAAGCTGATGGACAGCGCCACCGTGGTGACAATCATGACGGCCCTGTCCGTCAGGCTGCCGCGCACATAGGCCACCGCCAAGCCGGCGATGATGGCCAGCACCAAGCCCAGTATCAGGATCGGGAACATGATGGTCAGCGTGGCGGGCAAGCGCGAGGCAAAGATGTCGGAGATCGCTTCATTGGTGGTCCAGCTCTTGCCCCAATTGAAGGTGAAGACCTGCTGGACAAAGACCCACAACTGCTCCAGCACCGATTTGTCCAGGCCCAGTTGCGCGCGCAAGGACGCTATGCGTTCCGGCGAAGCCTTCAAGCCGGCCATGATCTCGACCGGATCGCCGCCAAACAGCTTGAAAAGGAAGAAGATCAGCAGAATCACCCCCAGCAGTGTGGGGATCATTTGCCAGATGCGTCGCAGAATGTAGGAAAACATATTTTTGTCCGCTTGGGGGAAACGCCCATGGATTTACTATCCGGGGCGATTATGCTTGCACCCGTTCGGATCGGTATTGGTGTTTCCTACTATGAAAAACGATTTATTGCGCTTTCTTTGCTTTGCCTGCATGTTCCTGAGCGGCGCCGGCACCCTCCAGGCGCAGAACAAGCCCCCCGAGAAAGTGCTGCGCTATGCCTTCGAGATTGCCGAAACCGGCTTCGACCCAGCGCAGATTTCAGACTACTACTCGCGCACTGTCACCGAAAACATCTTCGATGCCTTGTATGGCTACGACTACCTGGCGCGGCCGGCCAAGGTGATCCCCAACGTGGCGCAGGGCATGCCCGTCGTCAGCGATGATTTCCGCACTTACACGGTCAAGGTCAAACCCGGCATTTATTTTGCCGATGACCCGGCCTTTGGCGGCAAGAAGCGCGAACTCACAGCTTACGATTTTGTTTACAGCTTCAAGCGCATCTTCGACCCCAAGACCAAGAGCCAGGTGTTTACCGATTTTGAGGAGGTCAAGCTGCTGGGCATGGACCAGTTGCGTCGCGAAGCCGAAAAACCGGGTGCCAGCTTCAACTACGAGAGCGAGGTGGAAGGCTTGCGCGCGCTGGACCGTTACACCATCCAGTTCAAGATGGCGGACACCCAGCCGCGTTTCATCTACCGGTTGGCCGATTCCAGCATCGTCGGCGCGGTGGCGCGCGAGGTGGTTGAAAAATACGGCGACAAGATCATGGAGCACCCGGTGGGCACAGGCCCGTTCAAGCTGGACCAGTGGACGCGCTCCTCCAAGATGACGTTTGTGAAAAATCCGAACTTTCGCGAACAGTTCTATGAGGCCGATCCGCCCGCCGATGACGCCCGCTCGCAGGCAATTTACCGGCAAATGAAAGGCAAACGCATACCCCTGGTGGACCGGGTTGAAATTTCGGTCGTCGAAGAAGTGCAGCCGCGCTGGCTCTCGTTCCTGGGCAACGAGCACGATTTTCTGATGTATTTGCCCAATCAATTTGCCACCCAGGCCATCCCCAATAACCGCTTGGCGCCCAATCTGGCAAAGAGGGGCATCAGCATAGAGCGCGTGGCAGTCCCCGACGTCACCATGACCTACTTCAACATGGAAGACCCGGTCGTGGGCGGCAACACGCCCGACAAGGTGGCACTGCGGCGTGCCGTTTCGCTGGCCTACAACATCGAAGAAGAAATCCGTCTGCCACGACGCAACCAGGCCATTCCGGCGCAAGGCCCGACGCCTCCCATGACCTGGGGTTATGACCCCAAGTTCAAGACCGAGATGAGCGAATTCAGCCGCGCCCGCGCCCTGGCGCTGCTGGATATGTACGGCTATGTGGACAAGGACGGTGACGGCTGGCGCGACCTGCCGGACGGCAAGCCGCTGGTGCTGGAGTACTCGACACAACCCGATGCTGCCTCGCGCGAACTGAATGAAATCTGGAAGAAGAACATGGACGCGGTGGGCATCAAAATCGTCTTCAAGACCGGGAAATGGCCCGAGCACCTGAAGGCGGCTCGCGCCGGCAAACTAATGATGTGGGGGCTGGGATATAGCGCCAGCACACCCGATGGCGGCGGTTTCCTGGACCTCGCCTACGGTCCGCAAAAAGGCGAAGGCAATCTGGCCCGCTTTGAGAACGCCGAGTACGACAAGCTCTACCGCCAGCAGTTGGTGATGCCGGACGGCCCCGAGCGCCTGGCCATCATGCAGCAGCTGGCCAAGATCATGGTGGCCTACATGCCCTACAAATTTTCCACCCATCGCATCCGCACCGACGTCATGCAACCCTGGCTGCTGGGCTACCGGCGTCATCCGACATCGAGGGCATTTTGGCGCTACGTGGACATTGACACCAGCAAACTGCCCAAGTGATGCCTTGGCCACGCACGCGATAATCAACCCACTGAGACCTTGTGGGACAGACCGCAGTCACGCGCAGCGAACCAGCTCTGTCCCCAACAAATTGAGGAAACCATGAACCCTATTTTGAAACAGTCGCTGTGCGCGTTGACGCTGGCCACCACCTTGACCCTCGCCAGCCAAGCAGCGACCATTCCGCCAGGCGTGCAACTGCATCCGACCCAGACCTTTGTCCGCAGCAACGGCTCAGAGCCGGAGAGCATGGACCCGGCAGTGGCTGAAACCGTCCCCGCGAACCAAATCTTGCGCGATCTGTTTGAAGGTCTGACGGCCACCGACACAACCGGCAAAACCGTGCCCGGCGTCGCGCTGAGCTGGAAGCAGACCAACCCGACAACCTGGGTTTTCAAGTTGCGTTCGAACGCGAAATTCTCCAATGGCGAGCCGGTCACTGCCGAAGATTTTGTCTATGGCATTCGCCGCTTTGTCGATCCCAAGACAGCATCCCCTTATGCCACGACCTTCGGCGTCTTTCTGCTCAACGGACTCGAAGTTGCGCAGGGTAAAAAGCCGACCAGCGAGATCGGTGTCAAGGCGCTGGACAAACTCACTCTGGAACTCAAGACGCAAGACCCGGTTGCCTTCATGCCCGAACTGGTGAGCAACACCCAGTTGGGGCCGGTTCACAAGGCCACGGTGGAAAAGTGGGGTAAGGACTGGGTCAAACCCGGCAACATGGTGGGCAACGGCGCCTATGTTCTCAAGGATTGGCAGGTGAACAACCGCATCGTGGTGGAAAAAAACCCGCAATACTGGGATGCGGCCAACGTGAGTTTGACACGAGTGACTTATTTGCCGATCGAAGATCAGTCTGCCGACGTCAAACTGTGGGAGTCGGGTGAGACCGATTACGTCTATCAACTGCCGCCGGGTGTGTTCGACAAGTACAAAGCACAATACCCCAAGGAACTGCGCAACCAGGCCATCATCGGCCTGCGCTATTACGACTACCAGACCAAAGACCCGGTGTTCAAGGACCAGCGCGTGCGCAAGGCGCTCTCCATGGTGATTGACCGTGAGATTCTGTCCAAGCGCGTCACCGCAGACGGGCAGGCGGCCGCTTACAGCCTGATCGTTCCGGGGGTGGTCGGGGCCGACCCAACGCCCTACGAATGGGCCACCTGGCCCATGGACAAGCGCGTGGCCGAGGCCAAGAAGTTGCTGGAGCAAGCCGGTGTGAAACCGGGCACCAAGTACATCTTTTCCTACAACACCAGTGAATACCACAAGAAGATGGCGATTTTTGTGGCCTCGGAGTGGAAGACCAAGCTGGGCATCATCATGGAAACCGAGAGCATGGAATTCAAGGTGCTGGCGAAAAAACGGCACGATGGGTCGTTCCAGATCGCGCGCAATGGCTGGCTGGCCGACTACAACGATGCCACCTCCTTTTTGGCGCTGGTGCGTTGCGACTCGGACCAAAACACCAATCACCATTGCAACCGGGAAGCCGAGGCGGTGATTCAAAAGGGAACCCAATCCACGGACGCGGCCAAGCGCAAGGCGCTGCTGACACAAGCCTCCAAAATGATCATGGACGACTACCCGATGATTCCGCTGGTGCAATACTCGTTGCCACGCCTGATCAAACCTTTTGTCGGTGGCTATTCCGAGTTGAACCCGCAAGACCACTACCGCAGCAAAGACTTCTACATCATCAAGCACTGAGCGCGGTCGCACCATGTGGACCTACACCTTGCGCCGGATTCTGGCGACGATTCCGACCATGCTGGCGGTGATATCGGTGTGCTATTTCCTGCTGCACGCCACGCCAGGCGGGCCGTTTGACAGTGAACGTCAGGTCTCGGCGGCGGTACTGGCCAATCTGCAGGCGAAGTACCACCTGGACATGCCGCTCTGGCAGCAATACCTCATGTACCTGAAGAGCTTGCTGCAAGGCGACCTTGGCGCCTCCTTTCGCTATGCCGACTGGTCGGTCAACGATCTGGTCGCCAACGCGCTGCCCGTGTCGGCTGCCATTGGTGGCGGTTCGCTGGTCTTGTCGCTGATCATCGGGGTGGGCCTGGGCATTGTGGCGGCGCTACGGCAAAACAGCGTGGCCGACCACCTGGTGATGCTCATTGGCAACGTCGGCAGCGCGGTACCCAGCTTTGTCATCGGACCGGTGCTGATCATCGTGTTTGCAATTGTGTTGAAATGGCTGCCGGCCGGCGGCTGGAACAATTTTGAGCCGCGCTTCATGATCCTGCCGATGGCGCTGCTGACCTTCATCAACGTCTCGACCATTGGACGCGTCATGCGTGGCAGCCTGATCGAAGTGATGCACAGCAACTTCATCCGCACCGCGCGTGCCAAGGGCTTGCCGACACGGGTGGTAGTACTGCGCCACGCGCTCAAGCCCGCGCTGCTGCCGGTGGTGTCTTTGCTGGGGCCGCTGGCCATTTCTTCCATTACTTCCGCCCTGGTCACGGAAACCGTGTTTTCCCTGCCCGGTCTTGGCAAGCTCATCGTCAATGGCGCTGGCAACCGCGACTACACCTTGGTGCTGGGTTTGGTGGTGCTAATTGCCGTGCTCACGGTGACTCTTAATTTGCTGGTGGACCTGGCTTACGCCTGGCTGGACCCCAAGATTCGCTATTGAGCCGGCCCCCATGTTGAAGCCCGAAGAACTCGAAGGATTGGTGGCCGGCCGCAGCCTGTGGAGCGATGCGCGCCGGCGCTTCCTGCGCAACCGGGCCGCCGTCGTCAGCCTGGGCCTGCTGACGCTGATTGCATTGGCCTGCGTGGTGGGCCCCTGGCTGTTGCCGCACGCCTTTGACAGCGCCGACTGGGACGCCATGAGTCTCGGGCCGACTCTGAAAAACTCGCATTTCTGGGGCACCGATGAAGCCGGGCGTGACCTGCTGGTGCGTTGCCTGATTGGTGGACGCATCTCGCTTACGGTCGGTCTGCTGGCCACACTGGCGTCCGTGTCACTGGGCATCGTTTGGGGTGCCACGGCCGGCTTTTTGGGCGGCAAGGTGGATGCCTTGATGATGCGCATTGTCGACATGATGTATGCCATCCCCTATTTGCTGATTGCCATATTGCTGGTCACCATTTTGGGACGCGAGTTCTATCTGGTGGTGCTGACCATCACGGTGTTTTCCTGGATGGACATGGCGCGGGTGGTGCGCGGCCAGACGCTGTCGCTGCGCTCCATGGAATACGTGGAGGCGGCGCGTGCCATGGGAGTCTCGACCCGGCGCATCATCTTTGCCCACATCGTGCCCAATCTGCTGGGCGTAGTGGTCATCTACACGACGATCACCGTGCCCGGTGTCATCCTGACCGAGTCGGTGCTGTCGTTCCTGGGCTTGGGCATCCAGGAGCCCATGACCAGTTGGGGTGTCCTGATTCAGGACGGCGCCAAGGTGATGGAAGTCTCGCCCTGGATTTTGCTGTTCCCGGCCGGCCTGCTGTCGACCACCTTGTATTGTTTCAACTTCATTGGCGACGGCATGCGTGATGCGCTCGATCCGAAAGAACGGTAACCGACATGCCCCTGATAGAAGTCAACAACCTGAACGTCCAATTTGAAACACCCGATGGCCAGGTGACCGCCGTCAACGGCATCAGCTTCGCCCTGGACAAGGGGCAAACCCTGGGCATCGTCGGCGAAAGCGGTTCCGGCAAAAGCCAGGCAGTGCTGGCCATGATGGGCTTGCTGGCCATCAATGGCCGCGCCAGCGGTCAGGCCTTGTTCGACGGGCAGGATTTGCTGAGCCTGCCGGCCAGTGCCTTGAACAAAATCCGGGGCAACCGCGTGGCCATGATTTTTCAGGACCCGATGACATCGCTCAACCCCTATCTGACGGTGGAGCGCCAGATGACCGAGGTGCTGGAGTTCCACAAGGGAATGACACGCAGCCAGGCGCGAGCGCGCTCGGTGCAGGCGCTGGACGCGGTGAAGATACCCGAGGCGGCGCGGCGCATCGGCATGTACCCGCATGAGTTCTCCGGCGGCATGCGCCAGCGCGTGATGATCGCCATGGCCTTGCTGTGCGAGCCGGACGTGCTGATTGCCGATGAGCCGACCACCGCGCTGGATGTCACGGTGCAAGCGCAGATCATCGCCTTGCTGCGCGATCTGCAGCGCGACCATGGCACCGCCATTGTCATGATCACGCACGACCTGGGCGTGGTGGCCGGCTTGTGTGACCAGGTGATGGTGCTTTACGGCGGACGGGTCATGGAGCAAGGCAGTGCCGAGTCCATTTTTTACCGGCCGACGCATCCTTACACGGTGGGCCTGCTGGGTGCGATACCGCGCTTGGAACAGGGCGGCGGCGCTCTGGTGGCGATACCCGGCGCGCCGCCCAACATGGCGCGGCTGCCCAGCGGCTGCCCGTTCTGTGAGCGTTGCACGCTGTCGGAGGCGCGTTGCCTGAACACCCGGCCGGCTTTGTCGCCCATCGGCGACCCACCGGATGTGCTTCGGGCCTGCCACAAAAGCGCGGCCGAGGTCATGCAGCACGCCAGGGAGCTCAGCCTGTGAGTGCACAAGCCGCCCTGTTGTCGGTGCGTGATCTGCAAGTGCATTTCGAATTGGCGGCGGATTCGCCCTGGCCCTGGGCCGCGCCGCGCCTGCTGAAAGCGGTCGACGGTGTGTCGTTTGATATTTTCCCGGGCCAAACCCTGGGCATCGTCGGCGAGTCGGGTTGCGGCAAATCGACCCTGGCGCGCGCCATGTTGAACCTGATTCCCGCCACCGCCGGCTCCATCGTGTGGCAGGGGAAGGAGATGCGCGGTGCCGGCGCCGATGTCTGGCACACGTTGCGCAAAAGTGTGCAAATGATTTTTCAGGACCCGCTGGCATCGCTGAACCCGCGCATGACGGTGGGCCAAATCATCGCCGAGCCCTTGCACACCCATTTCCCACGCATGGCCAACCAGGAGGTCATGCAAAAGGTACGCGCCATGATGGTCAAAGTGGGCTTGACCGAGCAACAGATCAACCGCTATCCGCACGAATTTTCCGGTGGTCAGTGCCAGCGCATCGGCATTGCCAGGGCTTTGGTGCTGGAGCCCAAGCTGGTGATTTGCGATGAACCGGTGTCGGCACTGGATGTCTCGATCCAGGCCCAGATCATCAACCTGCTGATGGAACTGCAAGCGCAGATGGGTTTGGCGCTGGTCTTCATTGCGCACGATCTGGCGGTGGTGCGTCACATCAGCCAGCGCGTCATGGTGATGTACCTGGGCCACACCATGGAACTCGCCAGCAAGCAGGCCATTTACCAGCGCCCCAGTCACCCCTACACCCAGGCCTTGCTCAGCGCCATTCCACTGCCGGACCCGAAATTGGAACGGCACAAGACGCTGCAATTGCTGCAAGGCGACCTGCCGTCACCCATCAACCCGCCGTCGGGCTGCATCTTCCGCACCCGCTGTCCCAAGGCGATCGCCAATTGCGCCGTGCAAATACCGGTGCTGCGGGCTCTGAACGCCGACACCGAGGTGGCCTGCGACCTGGTCTGAGGTCAACGACGGACAGCGCCCTGCCTTGCGCTATTTTTTTCGCAAGGCCTGCTCAACGCCCCGGTTGGCCAGCGCATCGGCGCGCTCGTTGCCGGGGTCGCCGTCATGACCGCGGACCCAGCGCCAGTCGATCTTGTGCCCCGCCGTGTTGACCAGGGCATCCAGGCGCTGCCACAAATCGACATTCTTCACCGGTTGCTTGGCGGCTGTCTTCCAACCTCTGGCCTTCCAGCCGGCCAGCCACTCGGTCATGCCCTTGAGCACATACTGGCTGTCCACATGCAGCGTCACATGGCAGGGCCGCTTCAGGGCCGACAGGGCCTCGATCACGGCCATCATTTCCATGCGGTTGTTGGTGGTGCCAAGCTCCCCGCCAAACAACTCTTTTTGCGCGTCCTTTGACTTCAGCAGCACACCCCAGCCACCGGGCCCCGGGTTGCCCTTGCAGGCGCCATCGGTGTAAATTTCTATCGCGTTCAATCGGAAATCCTCTTTCTCATTTCATTGCGGCCCGCGGCCTCTTTCAAGCTGGCGCTGTTGGCGACCGAAACTGGCGCCGAAGCCAGCGTTCTGGACGCTTTCCAGGCCGGGCCCAACAGCGTCATGCCGCGCACGCGCTTGACCGCCACCAGGAAATACACGGCCCCCAGTATCGGCCACCAGCGATCCCCGGCACAGTCCATCCAGTCAAAATGGTGCAGCCATTTTTCGTTCGGCAAGGCTGGTTTATAACAGCCAAAGCGCCCCTGCTCGACCTCAAACCCCAGCAGACGGAGCCAGTCGCGCAAGCGCCAGTAGCCGATGAACTCCTCCTGCGGCAAAAATAATTCCCCGAAACCAAGCCGCCGGTACAAGCGTGCGCGCCGCTGCCGAAAAGCCCACAACGAAACCGGGTTCAAACCACAAATCACGACCCGTCCTTCGGGCACCAGAACGCGCTCCACTTCGCGCAGCGTGGTGTGCGGGTCACTGGAGAGTTCCAGTGAATGGGGTAGCAGCACCAGGTCCAGACTGCCGGCCGGAAACGGCAGTGCCGAAAAATCGGTCACGATGTCGGCGCCCGGCGCCGGCAGCGGAGTCGCCAGCCAGCGGTGTGGCATGCGATTGGCCGCCAGCCCTTCAAGCTCGGGCAAACCCAGTTGCAAAGCATGAAAACCAAAAATGTTTGCCACCGCCAGGTCCAGTTGGGCACGCTCCCAGGCTAGCAGATAGCGTCCGGGCGGCGTCGCAAACCAGTCATGCAAACCTATAATTTGATCGTTCATGAAGTTAATTCCACTACCCGCCTTCACCGACAACTACATCTGGATGCTGCACGATGGCCAACAAGCCCTGGTGGTCGATCCCGGTGATGCGCAGGCAGTGCTTGAAGCGCTACAGCGTTGCAAGGTGCAACTCGGGACCATTCTAGTCACGCACCATCACCCGGACCACACCGGCGGCGTCGCCGCTCTGCGGCAAGCCACCGGAGCCCAGGTCTTTGGTCCGGCGCGCGAAGTCATGCCGGAGCCGCTGACCCGGGTTGACGAGGCTGAGTCCTTGCAGTTTCTCGGCTTGAACTTCAAGGTCATGGCTGTTCCGGGCCACACCGCTGGCCATATCGCCTATTACTGCGCGGACATGGATGGCTCGCCCCTGCTTTTTTGTGGCGACACGCTCTTCAGCGGCGGCTGCGGGCGTCTGTTTGAAGGCAGCCCGGCCCAAATGCTGGCATCGCTTGACCGGCTGTCCGCCTTGCCGGATGGCACCCGTGTATGCTGCGCCCATGAATACACCATGAGCAACCTGAAATTTGCCGCCGCAGTCGAACCCGACAACTCTCTGCTGGCCAGCTACACCGCCAGTGCCCGGCAGTTGCGTTCAAAACAGCAACCCACCCTGCCCTCCACCCTTTTGCTGGAACGTCAGATCAACCCCTTTTTGCGTACCCGCCAAGCTGCCGTGATCCGGGCAGCGCAGGGTTTTGACGCAACAGCCAACGATGAGGTCAGCATCTTTGCTGCGCTTCGTCAATGGAAAAACCAATTCCAATGAAAATTTTCACCCTTGTCTGCCTCGGCAGCCTGATCTGGCTGGCAGGCTGCGCCAGCACCGGCCTGATCAATCCGATCGACCCGATTGCCGGCAACGCTGCAACAACCGCCAGCAGTGCCGGCACCAAGGCACCCGCCGCCGGCACCCACCCCCCGGTCAATCCCGGCAGCGAACTGCTGCCGATCACGGCGACACCGGCCGCCTCGCAGGCGGTGGCACAGCTGTTGCCACCGGCCGATTTGTGGGAGCGCATCCGGCGTGGCTATGGCATGCCCGATCTGGAAAACAGTCTGGTGCATGACCGCGAGCTGTGGTACAGCAGTCGACCCGACTACATCCTGCGCATGACCGAGCGTTCGCGCAAATACCTGTTCCACATTGTCGAGGAGCTGGAGCGGCGCAACATGCCCAGCGAACTGGCCTTGCTGCCTTTTATCGAGAGCGCCTTCAATCCGCAAGCGGTCTCCAGCGCCAAGGCCGCCGGCATGTGGCAATTCATGCCCGCCACCGGCAAAACCTTTGAACTGAAACAGAACGCTTTTCGCGATGACCGGCGTGACGTGCTGGCCTCGACCCGCGCGGCGCTCGACTACCTGCAAAAACTGTACACCATGTTTGGCGACTGGCAACTGGCGCTGGCCGCCTACAACTGGGGTGAAGGCAGCGTCAGCCGTGCCATCGCGAAGAACCAGCGCGCCGGCCTCGGCACCTCCTACGCCGACCTCAACATGCCGATGGAAACCCGTCTTTACGTGCCCAAGCTGCAGGCCATGAAAAACATTGTGAGCAACCCGCAAGCCTTCAATTCAAGCCTGCCGCATATTGGAAATCACCCCTTCTTCCAGACCGTGGACATCAAGCGCGATATCGACGTCGCCCTGGCCGCCAAACTGGCCGAGATTTCGCTGGAGGACTTCAAGGCGCTGAACCCTTCGGCCAGCCGCCCCGTCATCCTGGCCGCGGGCACGCCGCAAATCCTGCTACCCTGGGACAACGCCGTCATTTTTCAAAGCAACCTGGAGGCCTACGGCGGCGGTCGCCTGGCCAGTTGGACGGTCTGGCTGGCGCCCAGCACCATGAAACCGGCCGACGCCGCCAAGCGCGTGGGCATGACCGAGCAGGCGCTGCGCAGTGTCAACAACATCCCGCCCCGGGTTGTGATCAAGGCCGGCTCCAGCCTGCTGGTGCCGCGTTCGACCCATCTTGAAACCGATGTCGCCGTGCACCTGGCCGACAACGGTCAACTGTCACTGGCGGCGGTGGCACCGGTCAAGCGGGCCAGCCGCAAGGGCGGCAAGCCGGTGCTGCAAGGCAAGGCGAAGAGCAAGGGAAAACCAGGCCTCCAGCTGGCGCGAAACAAGCCGGCCAAAGCGACCCATATTGCCAAACGCTAGCGCGCCCAAATGGGCCGGGCGTCAGGCCAGGAAACGTATTTTGGCCTTCTTCGCAAACTCGTTGCTGTAGGTTCTGGAGAGTTCGATTTTGTCGGCCCGGATGCTTGGATCGAAGCCGGCAAGCGCCCTCAGAGCAGTGCGCGGACCGTCATCGGGGATCATGCCGTCCGGAGAGATTGACTCACGCACCTTGTTGAACGCCGCCAGGTACAGCGCCCGGTCACCCATCAGATAGGTTTCCGGAACGGTTTTGATGATGTCGCCGGGACCGGCGGTCTGCAGCCACTTCAGGCTGTGCACCATGGCGTTGGTCAAGGCTTGCACGGTGTTGGGATTATTTTTTACGAAGTCGACCGCACCGTACAGGCAGGCGCCCGGCATCGCGCCACCAAACACCTCCAGCGTCCCTTTCAGCGTACGGGTATCGGCAACGATGCGCAGCTCGCCTCTTTGCTCCAGCATGGTCATCACCGGATCGGCATTGCAGACGGCGTCAATCTGACCGGAACGCAGGGCCGTCAAGGTGCCGGCAACCGTGCCAAAGCCTACGAAGCTCACATCGCCAGCCTTCAGACCGGCACGCGACAGGATCAAATTGGCCACCATATGACCGACCGAGCCGGGTGCCGAAATGCCAATCTTCTTGCCCCTCAGATCGACGATTGACCGGTAACGGGGCAGCGCCTTGACAGCAATGCCCAAGGCGATCGCCGGCGCCCGACCCTGCAGCACGATGGACTGGAATTTCTGTCCCTTGGACTGCAGGCGAATGGTGTGCTCATAGCTGCCGGAAAACAAATCCGCCGCCCCACCGGCCGTCGCTTGCGCCATGCGCGAAGCGGCCGGAAACTCAGCGATTTCGACCTCCAGGCCTTCCGCTTTGAAATAACCAAGCTGTTCGGCAATGGTCAGCGGCAAATTGCAAAAGTCCCCTTTCGCCCCGACGTTGATGGCTATCCTGGTTTTTTCCAGGCGCGGCTGCGCCCGCAGTGCCGGCACCGCCGCAGCGCTGGCCAGCAACGCCAGCGCGGACGAAAAAGTACGCCGCTTCAGCCCTCTATTGGCCATTTACATCCCTTGTCGAAAATTTCATTGAATCAGCGGCTAGCATAGCCAGCCACACTCAATCCCGCATCGGGAACATCCCGTGAGTGTTTCTACCTAGCGGTTTGCCGGGATCGACGCTAGCGCCGATCCACCAGGGCATGCGCGATAGTGCCCAAGTCAACGTACTCCAGCTCGCTGCCAACCGGCACGCCACGCGCCAGACGGGTCAGACGCAGCCCACGCGTCTTCAGGCCTTCACTGATCACATGGGCCGTGGCCTCGCCTTCGGCCGTGAAGTTGGTGGCCAGAATCACTTCCTGCACCAAGCCGTCGTTGGCCCGCTCGAACAGACCTCGCAGGCCGATATCCTTGGGGCCGATACCGTCGAGCGGACTGAGTTTGCCCATCAACACGAAATACAGGCCGCGGTACGCGCCGGTGCGCTCCACCGCGGACTGATCGGCCGGCGTCTCCACCACGCACAGCTTGCTGGCGTCGCGCTGCGGGTCCAGGCAGGTGCTGCAAATGTCGGCCTGCGTGAAGGTATGGCAACGCTGGCAGTGGCGCACGCAGTCGGCGGCGACTTGCAGTGCCTGCGCCAGCGCCAGCGCCCCCGCCCGGTCATGTTGCAGCAGGTGAAATGCCATCCGCGAAGCCGACTTGACGCCCACCCCCGGCAGACGACGCAGCGCCTGGATCAAGACATCAAGTGAGTTGGCATTGGACATATTTACCAACAGTACTACAGGGCGTCGCGAGCGGCTGTCAAGCTAGGCGGACGGAGCACAGCAACCGGAACGTACTCCCTGTACGTGAGGATTGCGAGCACCGCCCAACGACGCTTCACAGGCGCGCAGTAGCCCATCATCAGAAGGGGAATTTCATACCACCCGGCAAACCTGGCATGCCTGCGGTGATCTTGCCCATCTTCTCGGCCGAGGTCTCTTCGGCTTTGCGCACGGCGGCATTGAAAGCGGCGGCCACCAGATCTTCCAGCATGTCTTTGTCCTCGGCCAGCAGGCTGGGATCTATGCTGACGCGTTTCACGTCGTGTTTGCAAGTCATGGTGACCTTGACCAGGCCGGCGCCGGACTCGCCGCTGACTTCGACCTGACCCAGCTCATCCTGTGCCTTTTTCATGTTGTCCTGCATGGCCTGGGCCTGCTTCATGAGACCCGCAAGTTGTCCTTTGTTGAACATCGATATTCCTTGGTTTAGGTTGGAAAGAAATTCTTGCAATAGCTGAATTCGTCATTGCAAGCGTAGCGCGGCAATTCAGGCGATCGGTCAGTTCACTGAGGCATCGCGAGGAATCAGCCTGGCTTGATGCTGCCGGGCACGATTTTCGCCCCAAAATCGCGCATCATCCCCTGCACAAACGAATTGTCAAAAACGATTTTCTCAGCCGCCAGTTGGCGCTCCGCGGCCAACGCCCCGTTGCGCCGCGCCGGACTGTCGGTAACACGCCCCACTTCCACCACCAGACGCACGGCGTGACCTTCTGCCTGCAAGGCGCTCACCAGGCGGTCGCGGCTGCCGGGCTGGTTGAGCGACTCGCGCTCTACCCTGAGCAGCCACTGATCGGTATCGCGCGCCACCAGTTGCGACTGCAGTGCCAGCTCGCGCACCATGGCGGTAATGGCTTCGCTGGCGATCAGTTGCTGCACCGTGGCATGCCAGAAATCGCCCTCCTCGGTCGGCTGCAGCTGGGCCGCGCCGGACTGGCTGGCCACCGCCTCGGTACGCGAATCGGCCTGCACCCGCAGCGGAATGGCCAACACCGCTTCCTGCGCCCGGTCGTTGATCGCCATGGGCTTGTTTTGTTCACTCACCAAAGGCTGGCCCGCGGCCACCACGGTGCTGACCACGTGCAACTGCTGACCCAGCGGTGCCGGCACCGCTGGCAGCGGAACTGGCGTTGTTGGAACTGAAACTGAAACTGGAACTGGAACTGGTGCCGCTTGCGCTGTTCCCTTGTCAACGATCCGTGGTGTCTCGGGTAACGGATATTTCAGAGTTTTTTTTTCAGCCCCTTGCTGCCCACCAGCGCCTGGCTTGAAAGCCAGCAAGCGCAGCAGCACCATGGTCAGCGCCGCATACTCGTCAGGCGCCAGACCCAGCTCGGCGCGCCCGTGCAGGCAAATGCTGTAGAGCAACTGGGTCTCATCGGCCGGCATCAGCGCCGCCAGGCGCAGCAGGTCGGCCTCTTCCGGGTCGCTTTCATCGGCCTGCGCGGCCAAGCCAGGAACCGCCTGCAGCACCGCCATGCGCTGCAACACGGCGCTCATTTCTTCCAGCGTGGAAGCGGCGCTCAAGCCGTTCAGGCGCAGCGCCTCGGAGGTCTCGACCACAGTCTTGCCGTCACCCAGGGCCAGGGCTTCGAGCAAGCGCAGCACATACGAGCGGTCCACACTGCCCAGCATCTGGCGCACCGTGGCCTCGCTCAGTTCTCCGGCCCCGAAAGCAATCGCCTGATCGGTCAAACTCAAGGCATCGCGCATGGAGCCGCGCGCGGCGCGGGCCAGCAGGCGCAGCGACGCCACATCGGCCGACACATGCTCCTGCTGCAAGACCTTTTGCAGGTGCTCGCGAATGGTCTCGGGCGCCATCGGCCGCAGATTGAACTGCAGGCAGCGCGACAACACCGTGACCGGCACTTTTTGCGGATCGGTGGTGGCCAGCACAAATTTCAAATACGCGGGCGGTTCCTCCAGCGTCTTCAACATGGCGTTGAAGGCGTGGCCGGTGAGCATGTGCACCTCGTCGATCATGAAGACCTTGAAGCGTCCCTGCACCGGCTTGTAGACCGCCTGCTCCAGCAAGGCCTGCACCTCGTCAACGCCCCGATTGGAGGCTGCGTCGAGCTCCGTGTAGTCGACAAAACGACCGGCGTCGATGTCGCTGCAAGCCTGGCAGACGCCGCACGGCGTGGCCGTGATGGAGCCCTGCCCGTCCGGCCCCTGGCAATTGAGCGACTTGGCCAGAATGCGCGACACCGTGGTCTTGCCGACGCCGCGGGTACCGGTGAACAGATAGGCGTGGTGCAGTCGCTGTGTGCCCAGGGCATTGGAGAGCGCCCGCACCACATGGTCCTGCCCCACCATTTCGGTGAAATTGCGGGGACGGTACTTGCGGGCGAGCACGAGATAGGACATGGCAGCGATTCTACGGGGTGCAGCACTCGCGCCAGCGACGGGACTGGAGTGCATTGCGCCGCTCGTGTCCTCCGCCCTGCGGGCTCCCCCTTTACCTCGCTTTGCAATACACCCCAGTCCCGCCGCTGGCACGGGCTTGTGTTTCGCCACTTGCGCGCACACGCCACTCCCAGATCAGCTTGGCTGGGTGTTCTGCGCAGGTAAAGGAGGAGCCCGCAGGGCGGGGGACACGGAGCAGAGCGCCCTGCCAAACTGATCCGCACAGCCTGCGGCGGGACTGGTGTTTCGCCACTTGCGCGCACACGCCACTCCCAGATCAGCTTGGCTGGGTGATCTGCGCAGGTAAAGGAGGAGCCCACAGGGCGGGGGACACGGAGCAGAGCGCCCTGCCAAACTGATCCGCACAGCCTGCGGCGGGAGACAAGGCAAGTCAACTCTCGCCTACAATGGAGGCTGACGGGCCTTCCCGCATGGTGAAGCGGCCAACCGGGTCAGGTGGGGAACCAAGCAGCCCTAACTGTGGAGCCAGTGCCGGGGTCAAGGCTCGTCAACCTCATTCAAAGCCGCTTTCCAGTCCCTCCAAGGTCACTCCGGGGAGCCGCCAGCCGCCTTTTGCACAACCGTCTGTCGCGGCGGCTTGCCGCTTCCTCGCAGCGTGGCGCATTCTGTCGCATGGCGCGTGCAATCCGAAAGCAGAGCCCCTACATTCTCTTCAACCGGCCACAGTGGCCTGAATTTGGAGAGATTATGAAGTTCACAACCAACCGCACGACCCGCCTGGCTGGATTCATGTTTGCCGTGTCGATGACGCTGGCCATCAACGCCGGCTTGCTCTGGCAGTTTGATAACGTCGCTCAGAAAGGAACGTTGGCGCAGGCCAGTCAAGGCCCAAGCCTGGTGACGCTGGAACAAGTTACTATCGTTGCGCCCCGTTCCTGATTTTTGGCGAACAACCGTGAAAACACTTCTGCCGCTGGCGGTTTGGTTTATTCTGCTGGTCCTGTGCTGGCCCCTGGCCTTATTGGCCTTGCTGCTATGGCCTTTGGTCTGGCTGCTTTCAATTCCGTTGAAATTGATTGGCATCAGCGTCGGCGCGGTGCTGGCGTTGCTCAAGGCCCTGCTGTTCCTGCCGGCCAGACTGCTGGGCTATAGGGCGTGATGCAGGGTCGAAACCTTTACTTCCAATAGTCGGGCATTGTCTTCACAGATCCAGGCTGTAGCCGACTCCACGTACCGAGCGCAATGGCAGACTCAAGCCACTTTCGCGTTCCACCTTGGCGCGCAGGCGGCTGACAATCACTTCGGTGCGGTGCTTGTCGTATTCTTCCGGGAACAGTCCCAGCGCAATTGCCAACTCGGCGTCAGCGCAAGCGGCGCCGGCTTTACCGACCAGGGCACGCAGCAGTTGCCCTTCGCTCACCGACAGGCGGATGCGCACGCCGTTGGGCGCAACAATAAAACCGCCACCGGGCTCAAACTGCCACTGACTAGCAGCAGCGCCTGCCACTTTCTGCGGTACTGCGTTCAGCGGTGCAGCAAAACGCCGCGCCAGACGTTTCAAAATCAACACCAGCTCGTCCATGTCCACCGGCTTGACCAGGTAGGCATCGGCACCCGCTGTCAGGCCGCTCAAACGGTCAGCTCGCAGGCTGCGCGCTGTCACGAACACAATGCCCATGTTCTGGTCATGCTGGCGCAGGTGCTGGCAAATCGACAGACCATCCTCACCGCGCAGACCGATGTCGAGCACCGCAATGGTGGCCGGCCGCTGCGCTAGGTAGCGGTAGAACTGGGCCGCAGTCTCAAAACTCTCCACGGCAAAACCATGGTGACCGAGCTGGAACACCATTTCCTGCCGCAACACCGGCTCGTCTTCGACGACCGACACCGTGAAATCCGATTCACTGGGCTTTGAAGGTGTTATGGGTTCGGGTTTCATAATGAGGCAACTTAAGGCGTAACTATGTGGCTACAGCTTATCTTGTTTTTGTCGCTGTGCGGCCTCGGGGACTCGCTGCAAGCCCAGCCAGTCGAGTTGGACGCCAGCGGCACCAACTTCGAAGTCGCGGGCCACCTGTGGGCCAGTCCGCTCCAAACGCACTTTGCCACCCCCGAAGAGGCACTCGCCGCTTACCGCGGTGGCCAGTTTCAAAAACTGTCTGGCTTCCTGGGACGCGGCTTCCAAAAAGATGCCGTCTGGCTGGCTTTTGATGTGCCTGCCGCACAGGGCGACCTGAAGTTTCTGGTCGCCCAGGTCGGTCCCGCCTATCTTGACTACGTCAGCGCCTGGCAGGCCGATGCGGCCGGTCAGCTTAGTTTGCTGGGCCGGGCCGGCGACCAAGTGCCTCTGGCCGAGGTCGATATACCCGCCCTCAAGCCCAGCTTTGCCCTGCAACTTTCGGGTGCTGCCCGCACCACGGTGCTGCTGCGCATTCAAACCGCCAGCTCGCAAGTAGCCATTGTCAAGCTCTACCGTGCGACACACTTTCCTTCGGTACAGGCGACAGAAGGCCTGCTGCTGGGACTCGAGTCTGCCGCTTTCCTGATGATGAGCGTCGTGGCGCTGGGCATGTTCTGGGTTTTGCGTGAAAGGATCTACCTGCTCTGGCTCGCAGTGATCCTGACCACGACGGGCCAGGCCTTCATGTCTTCCGGCATCGGCTACAGATTCCTGCACTGGGACCATCTGTACAACGTCAACAAGGTCACCAACGGCTTCATAGTCGCCGCCGTTGTGGTGACCGCGCTGTTTGCCAACGTGCTGTTCGATTTCAAAGCCCTGCACCGCTGGCTGCATCGCTTTTTCATTGTTTGGGCCGTGCTGGCCCTGGTCGGCGGCGGCGCTGCAATTGCGCTGACACTGCCAAAGCTCACCCCCGTGCTGGTGCCGCTCTTCATCTTTCTAATGATCTTGTCGTTCGTCGGCACCCTGTTGCAGATGGTCCGACGCCACCCGGCGAGCCTGCGCTACGGCCCCATGTTCCTGCTCACATTTTTCATTGGCGCTGTCACCATCGCTGCCATCGGAACCTCCTGGTTGCCGGTTTCAGAGTTGAGCGCATCTGCCTGGCAGGTCGCCAGCCTCTGCAATTTGCTATCACTGCAGGTCGCGATGTTCTCCCGCGCCAGGGATGCGCAACGCAGGCACGCGCAGGAACGCGCTCACTTGCTGACCCAACTGACACAACAAAACCAGGAACTTGAGGCGCGCGTGCAACGTCGCACTGAGAGTCTCTCCAAGGCCTTGCACGACGTGCAACAAGCCGAATCGTCGCAACGCCAGTTGCTGGCCATGGCCTCGCACGAGTTCCGCACGCCCGCCGCCTGGATCAAGGCCTCGCTCGATTCCCTGGCGATTCTGAAGGACCGGATTCCGCCCGAGATCGCGTCGCGCCTGGCCAACATGCGCCAGGCCAGTTTGCGCATGATCGGACTGGCCAACGACTTGATCAATGAGGATAGGCTGCATGAACTGGCCCTCAAGCCCCACATGGCGGCACTGGACCTGCACCAGTTGGTGCTTGACGTGATGGCGCGCTATGCCGCCAACCCGGACGTCGTGGCCGATTTGCCCGCCGGGCCGCAACGCATAACGGCAGACGCTGCCCTGCTGGGCATTGCGCTGCACAACCTGATCGACAATGCGCTACGCCATGGTTTGCCGGCCCCGCCAGAGCGCCAAGTGATCCGTGTCTCGCTACTGCTTCAGACCGACCGTGTCGAGCTACAGGTGGCCGACAACGGGCCCGGCATCCCTGACAACAAAAAGGAGTGGGTGTTCAAGCGTTACCATGCCGACCCTTATCACGACTTCGCGGACAGCGATGGGCCGGTGTCCACCAGCAGTGGTCTGGGTCTTTCTATCGTGCAAGACATCGCGCTGGCACATGGTGGGCAAGCTTTGGTACGTGACAGGCGGCCGCATGGGGCGGTCCTGGTGCTGAGCCTGCCGATTTAGCAGCGCCGCGTGCGCTGCCGCGCGTCGTTCCAGATGCTCTCAAAACTGAGAGCATTTGAGAGCCAAGCCTTAGGGTGGATAACTATATTTGAGGCATCAGGTTCCGAAAGGCACTGCATCATGCCCGCATCAACACTCAAGTCGTCAGTTTCTTCGCTTCATCGTGTTTTTACACTTGTCCCGGCAGCGCGACCCAGCTTTGAGTGCGCAATGGCCGCGATGGACCCGGCGTCAACGCCCTCGCTCGACGGCGAGCACGGCCCTGCCAAGGGTGTCCTACAACAACTCAAGCGCTTGTTCAGCGTCGCCGAAGTGGCAAATTCCGGGGCCTGCCCCAGCAGCGGCGTCGAGTCCTTGGCACTCCTGTTTCAAACCATTTTGCAGGAGGACCGTCTCTCGCCCCTGCTTCGCGTGTCGATTGCACGCTTGCAGACGCCCGTCATGCGGCAAGCCCTGACTGATCCGGATTCATTTCGGGAGCAGACGCACCCGGCGCGCCGCTTGCTTGCCCGATTTGGCTCCAGTGCCATGGGTTTTAGCGGCGATACCCTTCCTTGTGGCGCGCTCGAGCAAGAAATCAAGCGACTGGTGCTGCTGATCGAGCAGTACCCTGAGGTTGGCACGCGGGTCTACGAACAAGCCAACGATGAGTTCGAGCAATTTCTGGCGAGATTTCAGACCAACCCTGAGTCGCTGCAAAAGGTTGACTGTGTGGTTTGCCAAAAAGACCAGCAGGAAGCGCTTCGGGTTCAGTACCTGATCGCCCTGCGCGACTTGCTCAAACAGAAGCCAGCGCAAGTTGAAATACGTGACTTTCTGTTCAAGGTATGGGCTGAGGTCCTGGCTGTGACCGCGGTGCGCAAAGGCTTGCAGCACGCGGACACCCTCTGGCTCAAGAAGACAGCGACCGACCTGATCGGTGCCGCCGGCGAGTTGATTGAGCCAACCGGGCACAGTTACGCGATTCGGAAGATACCGCTGTTGTTGCAACGATTGCGCGCCGGCATGACCCTTCTCGGGTTACCACTTGACGATCAGGATGCCCATATCAATACCCTCATGGAGACTCTGGGAAAGGCAGTATTGTCCAGGAACCAAGCTATTGCACTCGGTGCGCCTTCAGCGCTTGGAGAATTGCCTGGGTATAAAGAGCAGACGGCCAATCAGGCGGGCGCTTACGCGGAGGAATTGAGCGGACTCGAAGTTGTCGAGGATGACCCCACAACGACCTGGCGTTTGTGGGATTGCGCACTGGTCGAGCAAGACTTGAATCACACTCCCTTGCCGGCTGAGGACTCGTCCCTGACCGTTGCTCAGAAGAAGGAACCAGGAGCCGCGCCGAAGGTTTCGATAGAGCTTATCAGGGTTCATGGAAAACCGCTTGAAGAACGCCGGGACGGTCCGCTGAAGACCATCGAATTGCACCACCAGCGCGTTGCCAGCGTCATACGCAGCCTGTGGAGTCACAAGGAATGTGGCATCTACATCGACAAGCTGATCCTGGATGGCGGCGATGGAATGGGGCACAACCGTATTGGATTCAATCAAAGCGCGGCGCAAGCCATGCTCGCACTGGCAGACCTGCACGCGAAAGAATTCAGACCATTGGCTTGGGATCGGGCCCGGCATGCCGGGCCTGCCGGGCAGGCTGTACAGGCCTAAAACAAGCCCGAAATCTTTCCATCGTCATCGATGTCGATGCGCGCCGAGGCTGGTTCCTTGGGCAGGCCCGGCATGGTCATGATGTCGCCGCAAATCATCACCACGAACTCGGCCCCGGCGGCCAGCCGGACTTCGCGGATATTGACCATGTGACCGGATGGCGCGCCGCGCAGTTTGGCATCGGTCGAAAACGAGTACTGCGTTTTTGCCACGCACACCGGGTAGTGACCAAATCCGTCTTGCTGTAGTTTGGCAATCTTGGCCCGCACCGCGGTGTCCGCCGAAATATCGGCGGCGCCATAGATTTTGGTGGCGATGGTCTTCATCTTGTCCCACAAGCTGTCTTCGTCCTGGTAGACGTAACGCATATTGGCGGTGCCGGACTCGGCCAGCTTGACCACCGCGTGCGCCAGTTCCACAGTGCCGGCGGAGCCCTCGGCCCAGTGCCGGGCCACCACCACCGGCACCCCCTGGCGGTCCATATGCCGGCGTAGCAAGGCAAGTTCCGGTTCGGTATCGGCCGTGAAGTGATTCAGCGCCACGACACATGGCAGTCCATAACGGTGGCGTATGTTTTCCACATGCCGCTCCAGATTCGGCAGGCCTTTTTCCAGTGCCACCAGATTGGCTGTTCCCAGGTCTTTCACATCCACGCCGCCATGGTATTTGAGCGCACGCAAGGTGGCGACGATCACCGCCACGTCGGGTCGCAGGCCCGACTTGCGGCATTTGATGTCGATGAATTTCTCGGCCCCCAGATCGGCGCCAAAGCCGGCCTCGGTGACCACATAGTCACCCAGCTTCAAGGCCGCCTGGGTGGCGGTGACGGTGTTGCAGCCATGCGCAATATTGGCAAACGGCCCGCCGTGGATGATGGCCGGGTTGTTCTCCAGGGTTTGCACCAGGTTCGGCTTGATCGCATCCTTCAGCAAGGCGGCCATGGCGCCCTGCGCCTGCAGGTCGCTGGCCCGGATCGGGGTCAGGTCACGGGTGTAGCCGACGATGATCTTGCCCAGGCGGTCCTTCAGATCCCGGCGCGAGGTGGCGAGGCAAAAAATGGCCATCACCTCGGACGCCACCACAATGTCGAAACCGTCTTCGCGCGGGAAGCCGTTGTTGGCGCCGCCCAGTGAAATCACGGTGGAGCGCAGGGCACGGTCGTTCATGTCCATGACCCGACGCCAGACGATGCGGCGCAAATCGAAGCGCAGCGCATTGCCGTGGTGAATGTGGTTGTCGATCAGCGCGGCCAGCAGGTTGTGGGCCAGCGCAATGGCGTTGAAGTCGCCGGTGAAATGCAGGTTGATGTCTTCCATCGGCACCACCTGGGCATAGCCGCCACCGGCGGCCCCGCCTTTCATGCCGAACACCGGTCCCAGCGAGGGTTCGCGCAGCGCAATGACGGTGCGTTTGCCGATCCGGTTCAAGGCATCACCCAGGCCCACCACGGTGGTGGTCTTGCCCTCGCCGGCCGGTGTCGGACTGATGGCCGTCACCAGCACCAGTTTGCCGTTGGGACCGGTCTGCTGGTTCAGCCAGGCGAGGTCGATCTTGGCCTTGTAGTGGCCATAAGGCTCCAGTGCCTGCGCCGGAATGCCCAAGCGCTCCAGCGCCATTTGCATGACCGGTTTGAGCGTTGCCGCCTGGGCAATTTCAATGTCTGATGGGTGCACGGTGAGGTCTCCCTGGATTCATGACTGGCCGTCAAGTTGCTGCCAGACGATTTTGACAGACGGCGCCTTCAATCCCGGCACGCTGACCGACGGCTTGTCAGCCAAATGACACAAGCTCTTGATGCAGCGCAAAAAGAGGACGGCCTGACTGAGATCAGTCAGGCCGTCAGATTCAGCGCCGGCACCCGCCTGGCGGGCACCCAACAAGCCATCTCAACGCGGCGCCAGGGTGTAGCTTGTCAGCTCGGTGGCCGCACTACCACCACCTGCCACAGCCGTCGTCGTTGACGACTTCGGCGCGTTGGGCAACTGGTTGGTCAACCAGAGCGTGACGTTGAAGGGATAGGCCATGCTGCCTGAAAGCAAATCAAACATGCTGGCGAACAAGGGGTTGCTGCCATTATTGCCTTCAAGTTTGACGTTTTTCACCGTCACGCTCACTTGCAACTTGCAGACATTGGCAAACGTACCCGCGGCAATCGTCAACGACTCGTTGGGTTTGCGCTCCAGCGAATAGGTGTAGTCCATGGTCAATGCGGTGCCGCCGCCGATGGTGGCAAAGGCGTTGCTGATGCCTGGGCCGCTCAGCCGCGCCTTGACGGCGATGCTGGTCACCTGACCGACATTGAGCACGGTTTGAGCCAGCCGGTACTCGTAATCCGGCGGATCGTAAGTAGTCACTATGTTGTCGGTGCTGCTCCCATCGACCGAGCCCAGATAGGTTCCGGTGGTCGGACTCAGATAGATGACCCCTCCGGTTGTACTGGCGCCGCCGGGCATCGTGGTTGTCACTCTGGAGGTCACAGCCGACTGCCCTTGATAGGTACCACTTCCATAGTCATAACGCATGGTGTAGTCGCTCACGGCGGGCAGCATATTGCCCTTGTAGGTCAGCGAATCCCCTGCTTTGGGTACCATGGGCGTGCACTCAAAACCACTGGGCGTTGGCGTTGGCGTTGGCGTCGGTGTTGGCGTTGACGTCGGCGTTGGCGTTGGCGTTGGCGTTGGCGTCGGTGTGGGTGTGGGTGTGGGTGTGGGTGTGGGTGTGGGTGTCGGTGTTGGAGAGGGCGCCAGTGCCGATTGCAGTGCCGTGCCGCTGATGGCGGCAGCACGCAAATCGGGTAGTGCCTTGCCGGCGGTTTTGGCCATGGCCATCAGTTGGTCCAGTACCTTGTCATCGGCACCCCCCACCGCAAACGTACCCGTCATGATGTCGACGGCAAGCGTGCTGCCGGTCAATGCACTGACCTGGTTTTTGATGGCGGTCTTGGCACTTTCCAGGGCCGGTGTAATCAGACTCGCGCTAGCGCTGCCAAAGCTGGCATAGGTCATGGCGGGGTCTGTACCCAGGACTTTGGCGAGCACCAGTTCGGACAACGGTGTCAGGTTGACGCGCCCGGCGTCCGTGGCATAGCCATGCAGGGTGACCACGGGGGAACCGCCGACCACCTCCAGCATGCAGGGTGCCACCTGGCCACCCGACAGGCTGAGTGAAAACGAGCCATCGGCCGCGGTGGTACCGGTAATGGGGGCGCCACTGACGCACTTGGCGGTCACGCTGGCATTGCCCAGACCGGCACCGGTGGCGGCGACGCCGTTCAGGTTCAAGGGCGCGGGGCCACCGCCAAAGCAAGCGACCAGGGTCGAAACGGCGGCGCCGACGCCGATGATCCGAAAGGGACGTTGACTGTTGTGTTTCATGATTTTGTTCTCCAGGAAATGTGAAGTGAATGGGTTAGGGTGTGACAGCGTGATGAGTAAATCCGGATCGCAGGGGCACTCGATGAGTGCTGCTCTCTTTGGGTTACGCCCAATTCAGCAGCCAAAAGGCTCATCTGACTTATTTTTTAACGCGCCGAGCTTCACAGCGCACCAGGAAATAGACGACCCGCTGTGGCCAGACAGGTCGCCAGAGTTAACCCGGTAGCGGCTTGGCTACTTGCACAGGAAAAAGTTGCTCCACATCCCATTGGCAACGCTTCCCACCACGGCCTCGGCGCCGGACTGGGTTGCATCGAACAAGGCAAGATTGGGATGAACTTCAATCTTGCCACCCTGCCCGTTGGTCATGGTGTATTCATTGACCACCCCGGCGCTGGTAACCGTGATGCTGTCGTCGGGGGTGCCCTTGAAGTTGAAGCTGACGCCCGAGGCAAAGTACCGCACGCCCTTGGTTTCAACCGGTACGATTGGGATGTACGGCTCGGCGATGTTGACCGTACAGCTGTCATTCAACGCAACTCCGCTCATACCTTGATTGCTGGCGACTTTGGCCGTCCGGGGGGCGTAGCTGCTGGGGCCGCTCACAATACTGCCACCAGTCTGGTAGGGCAGACCGCCCAGGTACATGTTGGCGGTCAGGTTGCTTGCAAAGCTGGCCATGGCCGGCTGTGTGCAATTGCTGTAGATGGTCGCACCCGAAATGACCGTCTTGGTCGGGCAGGCGGTGTTCAGCAAGGCCAGAAAAGCAGCGTTGTCGGCGGGCAGCACGGCACTGTAGAGTCCCACGCCGATGGCCGAACCGGCAGCACCGGAAGCTGCATTGGTGCTGGCCGTCGCTTCAGCCGAGGCAGCGCTCTCGCCGCTGGCGTTCAGCGCCGTCACTTTGTAGTAGTAATGTGTTGCGGCGGCCAAACCGCTATCGCTGAAGGGGCTTGCACTGAGCGGTGTGGCGGTCACCTTGTTACCCGCAAGCGCTTGCACGCCGGCCGATGTGGAGCGATAGACGTTGTAGCCGGTGGCTCCCGTCACCGCCGTCCAGCTCAGGCTGATCTGGCTGCCGCTGGTGGCTGCGGCTGCAACACCCACCGGAGCGCCGGGCGCGGCGGTCACCGCAAACGTGCCCACGCTGATCAAACCGGAGCCATCGCCATTGGCAACCGTGATCGCGGAGTTGCCTGCGGCGAGTCCCGCCGGCACCACGGCCAGAATCGTCTGACCGTTGCTGAGCGTCGAGGTCGCGGTGCTGCCGCCGAACTTCACCAGCGGCGCCGGCGTGAAGCTGCCCAGGTTGATGCCGCTGATGGTCACACTGGTGCCTGACGCTCCGCTGGCGGGCAGGAAGCCGATGACGGTGGGCGTCGGCGCCACGGCATTGGTACTGGCGCTGACCTCGGCCGAGCCTATGCTCTCGCCCGCCAGGTTGACAGCCGTGACCCGGTAGTAATAAGCCGTCGCCGGCATCAGGCCGGAATCCGAAAATGGTCCGGACGTGGTGAGCGCGCTGCCGGAACTGATCTTGTTGGCGGCGACGATTTGCACCGAAGGTGAGGTCGATCGGTAGATGTTGTAGCTGATGGCGCCGCTCACATTGACCCAATTCAGGTTGAGCTGCGTGGTGCCGCTGGCGGCCACTGTCAGGCCGGCCGGCGCCGCAGGAATGCTGATGGCCGGTGTGCCGCTCGCGGTCTCCGTGTAAGCCTTCGTCAGGGCAGTAGTCAAGGCGGAACCGGGCGCTGTGAAGGCCGCCGCGGCGGCGCTGTTCAATAGCGTCGAATAGGGGATGCCTGTGGCTTTCATCGCCGCTTGCAAGGCGGCCAGCATGTCGTCGCTGACGTTGCCCGGCGCTGGCGTGAAACTGGTCGTGATGGGGTTGACGCTGGCCAGCGGCGCCAGGCCGGTCATGGCGCCGCGCAGCTTGGCCAGCGCGCTATCGACCTGGGCTTGGCCAATGCCTGCCAGCGCCGCCGGGTTTGTCGTCAGGCCGCTGAACCAGGTAGCCGGTGTCGCGCTGCCCACCAGGTTGGCCAGCAGCAAATCAGTCAGCGAGGTGACATTGACCGTGCCCAGGGCCAGCGCAATGGAGTGATAAGCAGTGGTGTTGGCAACGCCATTGACGCTGCCGCCGCTGACCTGTACCGCGCAGGGCAGGCCCTGTCCGGCCAGCGTGACCTGCCAGGCACCCACACCGCTGGTGGTGGTGCCGGGTAGTGCGCTACCGCCAGCGCAAACCACCTTGACCGTGCCGCCAGCAATCGGGTTGCCGACCGCCGCCGTGCCAGCCAAAGTTCCGTTGACCGGGTTGACCACGCCGTCGCCGCCACCGCAGGCTGTCAGCGCCAGCAAGGCCGACGCGGTTATGAGTTTGAAGATATTGAATTTTGAGAAGAGCATGATGAAACTTCTGTTGGCAAAGGTCATTCGCCGCTGACGCGCCCGACCGGCCAGTGACCTCGGACTGAGTTCGGCCTGCGACGAAATCAGACCGCTCCATGGCTTACGGCGTTTGTTCAGACCAAAAGGCTCATGCCCCTGGCAGACAGGGAAAATTCAGTGTCTTGGGAGGGAAAGCGTGCCTGGCCGTTCAAGCTGGCGGCTGAGCTGCCAGCCAACGCCCTTCCGGACGGGCACGGTCTGGCAGCACGCGGCGCTCAGCCAGGGGCACCAGCAGCGAGCGTGCGCGAGACACCAGCTCCGCGTGCATAGAGCGAGCAGGGCCGTCGGCACCGTAGTTCAACTTCGCCAACAGCACCAGATACTCACTGGCGATCAACTGCTCAACGACGTCGCGCGGATCCCGGCTGGAGCGCATCGCGTCCAGCGCGGCCATCGCCTGGCGAGCGGCGCTGCGCGCCAGGTCCGGGTGACCATCTAGCACAGCCACTGCCGCCTGTGCCGTGCGCACTGCAGCCAGCAACTCCGAATCCCCTGGTGTGTGCTCAAGCTCCGACACCAGTCTCCCCGCCTCCAGCAATGCCAGCAACCGAGCCATGCCGGCATCCGCACGGTCGCGGCGTCCTAGCTGGGCCCAACCCATCACCTGAACGGCATCCAGTCCCGCGCGCTCAACCTGCACATCTTCTACAGGCCGGTCTCGCGCCGTGGTGGCCAACACGCGGTCGATGCGCTCGTACAGCGCTGGCATGCGGGCCTGAGCGCCGACGCGCAGCAACTGATAGAGCAGGTTGCGCGCCGCCACCAGATACTCGGCTCGGAAGCGCTGGTTCGTCGGATCGTCACGCAGATCGGCCTCGGCACGCTCCATGGCGGTCCATCCATGGCGCTCGGCATCCTCCTCAGCACCCGAGCGCGTGTAGATCAGTTGCAGGTGAACCTGCGCGCTGGTCACCATCATGGTCCGCTGCACGGCCCCGCCCGGCAAGGCAAACACTTTTTCGGCGGCTTCCCACGCCAGTCGCTCCTCTTCAGCCGAGGCCTCCAACCGCCCCAGGATGCCTTGCAACCCGGCATGCGTATGCAGCGCGTATGAGCGCAGCTTCCAGGCCCGAAAATGGCCAGGAGCGAATCCAACCAGGCGCGCGGTGCAATCCAGTGCCCGCTCCGCTTCGGTCATGGCCTGATCAAGTTGATTCAACCCATGGTCACGTTCAACCATGTAGTGGTGCGACGACAGTTCGATCTGTGCGGCACATTCGAAGGCCCTGGACTTGATGTCGGTGGGCCGCAGGGCAGCGACACGGCGTGCATGGTGGGCCACACGCCGCATCAGCGCCATGGCGTCTTCGAGGTGGTGACGCTCGCGTTCAATCGACGACAAGCCTTCCAGCGCAGACACCATGGCCGACTGCCAGTCGGCGTTGCCCTCCTGGCTGGGCGACAACGGCTCCAGGAGTGCCAGCGCCTGGCGATAGTGATCACGCCCGGCGTCAAGTTCGCCCACATTGTCGGTGTAGGCGTGACCTTCGAGTTTGGCCAGCCCGTTCAACGCTTGCGCCAGATCGATGCGCTCGGCGTCGGTCTGATCCGTGTATGCCGCTTGCCGCCCAAGGTAGTCGGCTGCCGTCTTGACCAATACCTTGCGGGCTTGCGTGGCACCGTTGCGCAAGCCATCGTTGACCTCAAAGATCATCACGTTGGCCAAGCGGCGCACGTCGGCCAGATGACGCTGCGACGCGTCTCGCGCCAGCCGGGCCTCGCGCGCCTGCCACGCCGACACACCCACTCCAGCCACCAGCGAGACAAACAGCAGCGCAGCCAGGGCCACCGGCACCGTATGGCGCCGCACGAAGCGGCCTGCGACATAGTGCCAGTTGGCGGTGCGCGCCGTCACCGGTCGACCGTCCAGGAAGGCCTGCACATCGGCCGCCAGTGCGTCCACACTGGCGTAGCGACGTTCCACCGGCTTTTCCAGGGCCTTGAGCAGGATGTTGTCCAGGTCCCCCGCGAGGTGCTTGCGCGTGGCGAGCCAGTCCGGGTCATTGGTGAGATCGGCGGGCAGGGTGCTCGGGCAGGTAGGGGTTTCATCCAGCACACTGCGCGCCGCCTGCGCCGGTGTCGTGGCGTCGCGCCCGGTCGGCCGCACGCCGGTCAGCAGTTGATACAGCAACACACCCAGGCTGTAAATGTCGGTCGCGGTGCCGACCGGCTCGCCGCGCACCTGCTCGGGGCTGGCGTAGTTGGGTGTGAACGGACGGGTCATGCCGATCGAGCTGTCGCCGGCTGCCACGGTCCCGCCATCGAGCGGGTCGAGCGCCCTGGCGATGCCGAAATCGAGCAACTTGACCTGGCCCTGAGTCGTTACCAGCACATTGCCGGGCTTGAGATCACCGTGCACCAGCAGGTTGCGGTGCGCGTAGGCCACGGCGTCTGTCAGTTGCAGGAAAAGCCCGAGTCGCTGCGGCAGGCTCAAGCCGCGCACCGCCTCATCGATCGGCGTGCCATCAACGAACTCCATCACAAAGTAAGGCAAACCGTCGTTGCTCAGTCCGGCGTCCAGCAGCGTTGCGATGTGGGGGTGGTTCAGGCGCGCCAAGGCCTGCCGCTCGTGTGCAAAACGCTGCAACACCGCCACGCTGTCCATGCCGCGCTTGAGCAGCTTGATGGCGGCACGACCCTCAAAGCTGCCGTCCGCGCGCCGCGCCTCGAAGACGTCGCCCATGCCGCCGGCCCCGAGCGCACGCACGATCTGCCAGGGGCCCAGTTGCTCGCCGCTGCGCTCGGTCCGGCCCAGTACGTCGATAGCCGCCGGCGCGCTCAAAAAGCCGGTATTGTCCTGGCCGGTTGGGTCCGGGCTGTAAGCCAGCAGAGACCTGACCTCGGCACGGACCGCGTCGTCGACCTCGGCGGCGGCAAGCAACGCTTCCCGCGCCGGACCGGACAGCTCCAGTGCCTGCTGGTACAAGCGTTTGACGGTCGGCCAGGCTGGGGACGACGCAGCAAGGGATGCGTCTGCCGGGTGCAAATCAGGCTTTGAAATTGGCATGCTGAAATTTATCGAAAGGACAGGCTGTCTCAAGCTTACGGCATCTTTCCTTGCCCAAAGGCTCACCCACCTCCATTTATTGATGACAACCCGACCAACCCGGCCTGGCGGCACCGGCCCGCAAGCCGCCCGGCAAGGGCGTCGGCGACCACTACAAGGCTGGCGTCGGGCGACGGGCCGCATCCTCCCGAGGTCGGCAATGCCTTGTTCGCCTGGCTGTATGACGACTTGTACCGGGTGGCGCGCAACCATATGCGCAAGGAGCATCCGGGGCACACCCTGAGCACCACCGCGCTGACGCACGAGTCCTGGTTCCGGATGAATGAGCAGACACGAACCCAGTGGGCCAGCCGCTCGCACTTTCTGGCGGTCGCCTCGACCATCATGCGGCGCATCCTGGTGCACCATGCGGTGGCCAAAAGGCTCACGCGGTCGAATTTTCTTTGTCGCAGTCCCCTACCGCCTGTTGGCGGCCGCTGGGTCCGGTTGGGGTGCGAGACGCTGCACCAGTGAATTTGCCAGAACCAGCGAGCAGAGGTGGGTGTGCACCAGACCAAGCAGGCCGCCGCGGAACAGGGTGTCCACCTGCGCCGACTCAAGTTTCGCCAATTTCTCCTCGTCGACGATTTGAAAACCACTCATCGCAAAGCCCTGGGCACCCGCCATCCCCACGTTGAAAGTCATGTCACGGAACAGGCCAAGCTGGTCCAGACGGGACGTGAAATCCAGCGTCCGCTGGTAATCCAGCTGAAACTGCTGCGTGAAGTCGAGCATGTTGCGCACGAAAGGCGCTGGCTCGCCCGACGTCTCGAACAGGGGCTCGCCGCTTTCGCCCCCGCTGTGCAGATTGGGACACTTGGCGTCGATGCACAGCAACAACTGGTCTGGCGCCGTCTCGGCAAACACAAACGGATAGCGGCGCAGGTAGGCGGGCAGGTAGCGGGCATCCCAGCGGCCCTGCTCGGTGATGAATAGATTTTCACCCTCGCGCAAGCCCAGCAGCGCGACCGGTGCAACGCGCTTGTCTTCACGCACAAAGACAATCGGGTAGTCGTGGCAGGCCTGCGGGAATTCACTGCCCAACAGCAGCACCGCGTGCAGTGTGCGGGCAAATGAAAAATCGTCAAATTTTTGAAATCGCCAATCACGATGAAGCCCGCGATCCAGGGGGACGATGTCGCCATAGAGTGGCAAATGGTTGTTCATGCTGTTTCCAAAAAAGTGAAGTCGAAAGTTCTATCAGAACTGGGAACTGGCCTGTAGCCAGAAACGATCAATCAAAGATCTTCCATCCGAGTCTTTGCCCGCGCTGCTGGCGCCCGGATTGTCCCCGAGCCGGTGGCCCCAAAGCAAGCGCAACGAGGTGGAGCGGTTCATGAACCAGGTCACACCGGCGCCAGCACCGGCTATGCTGTAATCGTTCGGCAAAGCGGCATTGTTTCCTTGCCACCCGAGCCACGGCGTGTGGTGCAGCCGTATCCATCCCTGGTCCAAAAATCCGGCCACTTCCCATGAGGCTCCGGCGCGGTACTTGACTTCCATGTTCAAGAGGCGACCACTGTCCCCCGTGGCCTCTCCGCCTGCATAGGCGCGAACGCCAAACGGCCCGCCGAGTGAGAGTTGCTCCGATGAGTCGAGATTCTTCTTGGCAATCTGCCCCGTGAACAAGATCCGGAACGACCATGCATCAGTCACTCTTTGCTCGTGATGAATGGAGTAAGCCCATTTGGCAAAGTTCCCGTTGACGCGTGCCGAGAGATCATCCGCGGCAAGGTCTGGCGCCCATGCCGACAAGTCGGCACGACCGGTGGTGACGCTCATGTTCCATATGGTGATGCCGTCGCCCTGCTGGGCATCCCCATTCACGCCGACGCTGAGGGTGCGAACGTTCTTGTCGCTGGTGATTCCGGTACTGGTCTGGTTGACCATGTCGCGCGCCGTCACGCTGGCGCTGACATTGGTGTTGACGAGCCGGGATCGCTTGAGCGGGTAACTGGCCACCAGCGCCACTTCGTTGGCCTTGCCTGAGGCGTCCAGCGTTGTGAAGTCACAGCACAAGCGGTACTGTAGCGCGGACCCATTGAGCCCCAGCTTGAAACCGTCGTTACCCAGCGGCAACTGGTAGCCCGCACGTACCAGCCGCAGGTCGGAAGTGGCTTGCCCACGCAAGGTCGCCAGGTCGCCGCGTCCAGTAGGGTCGCTCAGATTGAGCTCGACCCCAACACGCTTGTCGCCGGTAAAGCGGTTGCCGAAGTTGTCACTGTCCACAAGGCCGCTCAGCAAGTCTCCTTCATCCACTCGCAAGTGCAGCTCGGAGCTACCGCTGTCGCGACCCGGCGCGAGCGTGACCCTGGCACTGATGCCTGGCAGGTCGTTAAGCAGCAACATCGCACGGTCAATCCGGTCGACTTGTGCGACGCCGCCTTGCTGGGCCTCCAGTGCTGCATTGATGCGGCTCTCGGCGAGGCGCACACCCGGCGCCAGCTCAGCACTCACCTGGCTGATGGTCCCCTCGACCAGCGCAATTTCCACCACGCCATCGACGATGTCCTGCTCAGGCAAATAGGCGCGCGCCAGGAGATAGCCTCTGGCACGGTAGTAATCGGTGAGCAGGTCTGTCGCGCGGCGCAATTCGGTCAAGCTCAGGCTCTTGCCGACATAGGGCGAAAGAACCGCCTGTAGTTCGGCTTCCTTAAAGACGGTGCCATGCGTGATTCGGAACGCGCTGACCTGGATCGGCACTGCTTGCACTGCTGTCAAGGCAGGCCGCAACGCCTCGGGCGCCGTGTCTTGCAGGCGCGGCATCACGCGCGGCGGAAGAACTATGCGGTTTGTACCTTCGTTGAGCAAACGTCCTGCGTCCGGGGTGGTTTGTGCGTGAATTGCCGCACCGATCAAAGTGGCCAGTGCAGCCACAAACATTTGGCCCAAAGCCTTTGTAGATTTCATTGCAACGTTCTCTGTTTTTGTGACAACTCGATGCCCATCGGAAGTTTTTGACCTCCGTCGACGATGGATATTTCAGTTGCCTGGATGGTTTGCATCGGCTGCATGCGCGTATCAGGCAGGCAATTGTTGCTGTCAAAAAACGCAAAGAAGGAACCGCGTCGTCCACCGCAACCGGCACCTTCGCCGTCCGAGAGTCGCTCATTGCCCTGGCCGCTGCCCAACGCGACGACGCCGGCCTGCGGCACACTGTTCGTGAGGGATCTGACCGTCAACGCACCGTTCACGTAATGGCTGGCGTAGTTGCCAGAGCTAAGGCCGCCTGGCACGATGGCATAGCTACCCACCGGCGAACTCAGCTCCGCCGAGCTGGTGAATTGAAGCACGCCCAAAGTCGTCAGGCTGTCGCCGGGCGCCAGTCCGGTCACCGTGGCTGTGAATACCGGATTGGGTTGCCCTAGCAATTTGCTGGCGTCGTCTGCGACCACCGTCAAATCGCGCGTCGTGATATTGGCCTTGGTCGTGCTCGGGCTGAGCACGGCGTAGTTGCCGGCATCGCTGCCACTCAGGCTCACGCCGCTCAGCGTCACCGTCTTGGCGACGCCAACGTTCTTGTCGGAGAAGGTGCCGCCACTGTAAGCCAGCGTCAACACGTCCCCTGCCATGCGGTTGTCGGCGGTGGCCGTGATAGTTGCCGCCGTCGTGGCGTCATAGACCTTGTTCGCGGCAGTGGCGGTCACTTCGAGATTGCGCGCCGTGATGTCGGCCTTGGTCGTGCTCGGGTTGAGCACAGCGTAGTTGCCAGCATCGCTGCCGCTCAGGCTCACGCCGCTCAGAGTCACCGTCTTGGCCACGCCGACGTTCTTGTCGGAGAAAGTGCCGCCGCTGTAAGCCACCGTCAGCACGTCACCGGAGATGCGGTTGTCGGCGATGGCCGTGATAGTTGCCGCCGTCGTGGCGTCATAGACCTTGTTGGCGGCGGTGGGCGTCACGTTGAGGTTGCGCGCCGTAATGTCGGCCTTGGTCGTGCTCGGGCTGAGCACGGCGTAGTTGCCGGCATCGCTGCCACTCAGGCTCACGCCGCTCAGAGTCACCGTCTTGGCCACGCCGACGTTCTTGTCGGAGAAGGTGCCGCCGCTGTAAGCCACCGTCAGCACGTCACCGGCCATGCGGTTGTCGGCGGTGGAAGTAATGCTTGCCGCCGTCGTGGCGTCGTAGACCTTGTTGGCAGCGGTGGCCGTCACGTTGAGGTTGCGCGCCGTGATGTCGGCTGTGGTGGTGCTCGGCGTTGCCACACTGTAGTTGCCGGCATCGATTCCGCTCAGGCCCACGCCGCTCAGAGTCACCGTCTTGGCCACGCCAACGTTCTTGTCGGAGAAGGTGGCATTGGCGTAGCCCACCGTCAGCACGTCACCGGCAATGCGGTTGTCGGCGGTGGAAGTGATGCTTGCCGCCGTCGTGGCGTCATAGACCTTGTTGGCGGCGGTGGGCGTCACGTTGAGGTTGCGCGCCGTGATGTCGGCTGTGGTGGTGCTCGGCGTTGCCACGTTGTAGTTGCCGGCATCGGTTCCGCTCAGGCCCACGCCGCTCAGAGTCACAGTCTTGGCCACGCCGACGTTCTTGTCGGAGAAGGTGCCGCCACTGTAAGCCACCGTCAGCACGTCACCGGCAATGCGGTTATCGGCGATGGCCGTGATAGTTGCCGCCGTCGTGGCGTCATAGACCTTGTTCAGGGCCGTCGCCGTGACATTGAGGTTGCGCGCCGTGATGTCGGCCGTGCTGGTGCCTGGTGTTGTCACCGTGTAGTTGCCTGCGTTGGCACCACTGAGTGCCAGCGTGCCGGTCAGGTTGACGGTCTTGCCATTGGCCACGTTCTTGTCGACAAAGGCGCCGCTCATGGCGCCAAGGTTGGCGCCGACGGTGCCGGCATCCACTGCGAACACGCCCGGAAGATTGGCACCCGTCAGTGTGACAGCGGTGCCACCATCGTACGTTTTATTGGCTGCCACCACGGTGGCCGTCAGGTTCAGTGGTGTGATGTTGGCCGTCGCCGTGGTCGAGCCGCTGTTGAGGCTGTAGTTCGATGCCAGTCCGGTGGCGCTATTGGCCAGGGTCACGCCCGAGACGTTGACCGACTTGGCGTTGCCGACATTGCGGTCCACGAAGTTGGCGGTCACAGCGCCGCTGTTGAGGTTCAGGCTCTCGCCAGGCAGTACGCCAGACAAACCCGGTGTGCCCGTGATGGTGGCAGTCGTCGTGCCGTCGTAGACCTTGTTGCTCGCAGTCACGCCCGTGAGGGTGACGCCCTTGGGCGTGATATTGGCGGTCGTGGTGCTTGGCGTGCTGACCGTGTAGTTGCCAGCGTTGGCGCCGCCCAGCGCCAAGGCGCCGGTGAGGTTGACGGTCTTGCCATTGGCTGCGTCCTTGTCAACGAAGGCACCCGTCAAAGTGGTGGCGTCGGTGCTCACCGTGCCGGCGTCGGCGGCAAACACGCCCGACAGGCTGGCGCCCGTGAGGGTGGCATTGGTTGCGCCGTCATACGCTTTGTCGGCCGCCGCAACCGTGGCGCTCAGGTTGTAGGCGCTGATGGTGCTGAGCGTGTTGGCTTGTTTGGTGACGGCGTAGTTGGCGCCGCTGTTGCCATCGCTGATGCTGACGCTGCCGACATTGACTGTCTTATTGCCCGCACCCACGTTCTTGTCAGCAAAGGCCAGCGTGCCGCCGTTGAACGTGTCGCCGGCCAACAGGCCACTGACCAAAGTGGGCGCCCCACTGGCGGAGGTGCCGGCGTCGTAAACCTTGCTCACCGTGGGCGCGGCGACGGTCAGCGCCGCCTGGTTGACGGTGACACTGCCGCTGCCGCCGGTCAAGGTGTAGTTGTTCACGTCAGCACCGCCCAGAGCCAGGCTGCCCATGCTGCTGATCGCCTCGGCACCGGCATTCTTGCTTGCCAGTGTGGCGCTGCCCGACAGCGACAGGCCGTCGCCCGCCACCAGATTGGTGACCGACAGGATGGACGCATTGGCCGTTGTGCCGGTGTCGTAAGTGCGCGCGCCGGTCAGACTGACTGTTCTTGGCGTGATGTCGGCCGTGCTGGTGCCCGGTGTCGTCACCGTGTAGTTGCCTGCGTTGGCACCACTGAGTGCCAGCGTGCCGGTCAGGTTGACGGTCTTGCCATTGGCCACGTTCTTGTCGGCAAAGGTGCCGCTCAAGGTGGAGGCGCTGGTGCCGACGGTGCCGGCGTCAATGGCCAGCACGCCGCTGAGGTTTGCTCCGCTCAGGCTGGCGTTGGTGTTGCCGTCATAGACTTTGTTGGCCGCTGTCACTGCCGCCGTCAGGTTCAGCGCCGTGATGTTGGCCGTCGCCGTGGTCGAGCCGCTGTTGAGGCTGTAGTTCGATGCCAGTCCGGTGGCGCTATTGGCCAGGGTCACGCCCGAGACGTTGACCGACTTGGCGTTGCCGACATTGCGGTCCACGAAGTTGGCGGTCACAGCGCCGCTGTTGAGGTTCAGGCTCTCACCAGGCAGTACACCAGACAAACCCGGTGTGCCCGTGATGCTGGCAGTCGTCGTGCCGTCGTAGACCTTGTTGCTCGCTGTCACGCCCGTGAGGGTGACGCCCTTGGGCGTGATATTGGCGGTCGTGGTGCTGGGCGTGCTAACCGTGTAGTTGCCAGCGTTGGCGCCGCCCAGCGCCAAGGCGCCGGTGAGGTTGACGGTCTTGCCATTGGCTGCGTCCTTGTCAACGAAGGCACCCGTCAAAGTGGTGGCGTCGGTGCTCACCGTGCCGGCGTCAGCGGCAAACACGCCGGACAGGCTGGCGCCCGTGAGGGTGGCACTGGTTGCGCCGTCATACGCTTTGTTGGCCGCCGCAACCGTGGCGCTCAGGTTGTAGGCGCTGATGTTGGCCGTCGTCGTGCTGGGCGCCGTCACGCTGTAGTTGCCGGCATCCGCGCCGCTCAGGCTCACACCGTTCAGGGTGACGGTCTTGCCATTGGCCACGTTCTTGTCGGAGAAGGTGGCGTTGGTGTAGGCCACCGCCAGCACGTCACCGGCAATGCGGTTGTCTGCCACCGCGGTGATGCTGGCCGCGGTGCTGGCGTCGTACACCTTGTTCGATGCGCTCGGGGTGACGATCAGGCTGCGCGCGGTGATGTCTGCGCTGCTGGTGGTCGGTGTTGTCACCGTGTAATTGACCGCGCTGGCGCCGCTGAGTGCCAGGGTACCAGTGAGGTTGACGGTTTTTCCATTGGCGGCGTTCTTGTCGACAAAGGCGCCGCTCAAGGTGGAGGCGCTGGTGCCGACGCTGGCAGCATCGGCGGCCAGCACGCCACTCAGCGTTGCGCCAGTCAAGCTGGCGTTGCTGTTGCCGTCATAGACTTTGTTGGCTGTTGCCACTGTGGCCGTCAGGTTCAGTGCGCTGATGTTGGCCGTGCTGGTGCCCGGTGTCGTCACCGTGTAGTTGCCTGCGTTGGCACCACTCAGCGCCAACGTGCCGGTCAGGTTGACGGTCTTGCCATTGGCCACGTTCTTGTCGGCAAAGGCACCGCTCAAGGTGGAGGCGCTGGTGCCGACGGTGCCGGCGTCAATGGCCAGCACGCCGCTGAGGTTTGCTCCGCTCAGGCTGGCGTTGGTGGTGCCGTCATAGACTTTGTTGGCCGCTGTCACTGCCGCCGTCAGGTTCAGCGCCGTGATGTTGGCCGTCGCCGTGGTCGAGCCGCTGTTGAGGCTGTAGTTCGATGCCAGTCCGGTGGCGCTATTGGCCAGGGTCACGCCCGAGACGTTGACCGACTTGGCGTTGCCGACATTGCGGTCCACGAAGTTGGCGGTCACAGCGCCGCTGTTGAGGTTCAGGCTCTCACCAGGCAGTACACCAGACAAACCCGGTGTGCCCGTGATGCTGGCAGTCGTCGTGCCGTCGTAGACCTTGTTGCTCGCTGTCACGCCCGTGAGGGTGACGCCCTTGGGCGTGATATTGGCGGTCGTGGTGCTGGGCGTGCTAACCGTGTAGTTGCCAGCGTTGGCGCCGCCCAGCGCCAAGGCGCCGGTGAGGTTGACGGTCTTGCCATTGGCTGCGTCCTTGTCAACGAAGGCACCCGTCAAAGTGGTGGCGTCGGTGCTCACCGTGCCGGCGTCAGCGGCAAACACGCCCGACAGGCTGGCGCCCGTGAGGGTGGCACTGGTTGCGCCGTCATACGCTTTGCTGGCCGCCGCAACCGTGGCGCTCAGGTTGTAGGCGCTGATGGTGCTGAGCGTGTTGGCTTGTTTGGTGACGGCGTAGTTGGCGCCGCTGTTGCCATCGCCGATGCTGACGCTGCCGACATTGACTGTCTTATTGCCCGCACCCACGTTCTTGTCAGCAAAGGCCAGCGTGCCGCCGTTGAACGTGTCGCCGGCCAACAGGCCACTGACCAAAGTGGGCGCCCCACTGGCGGAGGTGCCGGCGTCGTAAACCTTGCTCACCGTGGGCGCGGCGACGGTCAGCGCCGCCTGGTTGACGGTGACACTGCCGCTGCCACCCGTGAGGGTGTAGTTGTTCACGTCAACACCGCCCAGAGCCAGACTGCCCATGCTGCTGATCGCCTCGGCACCGGCATTCTTGCTTGCCAGTGTGGCGCTGCCCGACAGCGACAGGCCGTCGCCCGCCACCAGATTGGCGACCGACAGGATGGACGCATTGGCCGTTGTGCCGGTGTCGTAAGTGCGCGTGCCGGTCAGACTGACCGATCTGGGCGTGATGTTGCCGGTGCTGTTGACCACCGTGCCCACTGTGTAGTTGCCGGTGCCACTCCATGTCTGAGCCGCGCCGTTAAACAAGCTGGAGTAGGCCAGCACCAAAGTCGCTGGCGCGGGGTCAAGCGTGATGGTTTTACCGTTCGCCACATTCTTGTCGCCAAACGAGGTAGGAACTGCCGTCAGGCCATACAGTGTTGTAAAACCAAATCCGGTGTTGTACTGGTAGGGTGTCAAAGCCCCATTACTCAGGCCCACGCTCTCCCCTGCCACGGCGCCGGAGAGGGTGTAGTTGTTGCTGGCTGCGGCGGTCAAGCCGTCATAGACCTTGTTGGCCGGGGTCAGCGTCACCGTCAGCGGCTTGGGCGTGATGTTGGCCGTGGTCGTGGCCGGGCTGGCGCCGGTGATGGTGTAGTTGCCGGCATCGGCGCCGGTAAAGGTAGCGGCGCCGGTGACCGTGACCGTTTTGCCATTGGCGGCGTTGGCATTGTTGAAAGCGCCAGTCAGGCCACCGACCGTCACCACGTCACCTGCTACAAAGTTGCTGAACACGCCCCCGTTGATGGTGGCTGTGGCGTTGCCGTCATAGACCTTGTCGGATGCCGTCACGCCCGTAATCGTGATGGGGCGCGCGGTGATATTGGCCGCAGTGCTCAACGTGGTGCCGGCGAGGCTGTAGTTAAGCGCATCGGTGCCGGAAAGGGAAACACCGGCAATCGTCACGGGCTTGGCAGTGCCCACGTTCTTGTTGTTGAAGGTGGCGCTGGTGGAAGCTACCGTCAGCACATCGTTAAGAACCCGGTTATCGCTCAGTGACACCGTGGCGAGCGTGGAGCCGTCATACACCTTGCTGCTTGCACTGGGTGTAACCGTCAACGGCCTTGCCGTGATGATGCCGGTTGCGGTGGCATCGATGGCGGCGACCGTGTAGTTGTTGTTACGCACCCAGTACGAACCAACCCCCCAGCCACCCGGATTGGCAATCACATTGGCAGAAGGCACCAGGGATGCAACGCCAAGACTAAGACTAAGCGCCTTGCCAGTTCCTACATTCTTGTCGGCAAAGGAGGTGCTGACACCTGTCTGGGCCACATAATAGCCAGGCCCCCCATTCACCTGTCCGGATAATGCTCCGCCGACAAAGACCGCGTCACCGTTAGCTATGTTTAGCAAACTACAAGTGGCGCTGGTAAGACTACAGGGAGCAACCCCTCCTGCCGCCACCGAGCCATCGTAGGTCTTGTTGACCGAATTGAGCACTACCGTCAAAGGCCTGGCCGTGATCGTGTGATTCAAGCCACTTACGCTATTGGTAATGCCATAACCCAGCACACTGCCCATACCGCCGGTATAAGTAATGCCGTAACTGCCTACGTTGCTGGTGGAAGTAGCCGCTGTCGAGAAAGTCGGGGTACCGGTCAATGGTGCTGTGGCGCTGGTGTCGCCATCAATGTAGCCGCTGGAACCAGTGAAAGTGATGTTGTTATTGCTGAACGTGACCGCATTGCCATACACCGACGTGCTGGAGCCCGTAGCCGTCAAAGTCAAGTTAGGCGCCACGCTGTACAAGAAGCCGCTGCCTGTTGCAGGCACGCTGGGCGCACCCGCGTTGGCGCAACCGCCGCTGGCCAAGTAGCTACAGTTGTAGCGTTTGAAAATACTGCTGCCGTCCACGGTCATGCCGCGCACATCATCGACTGGGGTGGTGCCATACACCAGCCAGCGGCCGCTGGCGTTGGTGGCGCTCAGGGCTGACGCACCGGCGTTGTTGACGAAACCCGTGCTGGCCGCCGTGCCGGCCGTTCGCAGCACAATGGCGTTGCCCGTGCCAGTGCCTGTGAGTGAGCCTCCTGCGTTGATGGTGATGCCACCCGTGCCCACCAAATCGGTGGCGCTGATGCTGGCGCCATTGACCGCACCATCCACCACAATCTTGCTACCGGCTTGTGCGCCACTGTTGGTGAGCGTAATGGCTCCACCCGTGAGCGCACGCACTTCCAGAGTGCCCGAGTTGGTTCCGTTGTTGACTGTCAGACTCATCGCGCCAGAGCCACTGTCAAGCGCAGTACCCGTGGCCATGGTGATGCCGCCGGTGCCTGCCTGTCGGTGATACCCGCTATTGGAAATCATGCCATTCGCGGCGGTTTCATTGGCCGTGATGCTTAACGCCCCACCGCCAGTGCTGATGTTGGCGTTGATGTTCACGTTACGCCCGGCTTGCAGGGTCAGCGTGCCGTGCCCAGCGCCCGCGCCCTCTGTGATGGCGGCATTGACATTGATGTCGTTATTGGCTTGAAGGGTGACCGCTGTGCCACCAGTCAGCGTGCTGGCAAGGTTGCTGGCCACCAGGTCTACCGTTGCAAAAGGCAGAGTGGCAAACTGTGTGCCACCGCTGTAGATGCCACTGCCCAGGCCCACTACCTGCTTGGTCAGTGCTGCGCTGAAGAAAGAATTGCTGCCCACCGAGTAGCCATTGACGCCAGTGAAGTTGCCCAAGTTGGCCATCGTGGCATTGGTTCCGAAGATCATGCCTTGCGGGTTGGCCACACCCGTGCCACCGGTGGTGGCAGTACCACCTGCAGCCACTGAAGAATAGGTCACGCCGCTGATGAAATTGGTCAGCACCGCGTAGTCGCCATTGGGCGCGGCCACCACACCGCCGCTGCCGAACTGCACGCCTGCGGCATAGGCTGGCAGGGCGTAGCCGACCAGACTGTTGGCGGCTGAAATACTGCCCACCGTTGAGCTTGCCGGACTGCTGCCGTTGCTCCAGGTGACTGCACCCTGGTAAACGCCACCGTTGATCCACTGCGGGCTGGCCACCACATAGTTGCCACCATTACCCAAAACGGTCACACCGCCAGAGCCAACGCGGTCGTTGGCGCTTACGCCCGCCAAACTGTTGGCTACAGAAACAGCGCCCACCGTGGCCGCCGTTCCGCTCATCAATGAGACGGCTCCCTTACTTCCACTCCAATAGGAACTTGCGACCACAGCATTGCCATTGGGTAACACGGTTACGCCGTCGTAACCCACATCGTCGCCAATCACCGAACCAACCAGGCTGTTGGCAGCAGACACGGCACCTACGGTGCCGCCAGCACCGTTGCCCCAAGTGACTGCACCTTTTGATCCAGCCCAGGTTCCACCGGCGGCTCCCCAGCGTGGCGAGCGCACGATGTAGTTGCCGTTATTCAAGGCCAAAACGCCGGATTCGGTAAATGGGTCCGATGTGCTCCATGTGACTGCGCCACGCCCCACCTGATCCCCGTACGCGCTTCCAACCAAACTGTTAAGGGCACTGACAGTGCCTGCTGAACCCGCTGCCCCATCGCCCCAAGTTACCGCACCATAGTGGCCATTGGCTGCCACAGCTCCAGGCCCCCACAAGCTGCTGTCCACCACATAGTTGCCATTGGAAAGCGCTGTGACACCATTCAAGCCAATGTTGTCACCATTCAGGCTGGCCCCGGAACTTGAATCGCCCACCCAGCTATTGGCACTGGAAATGGCGTTGAGGCTGTTTTTGGTTTGCCCTGTGCTGCCGTTCACCCAGGTGGCCGCGCCCATGCTGGCATTCCAGTTGGCGCTGGTGACGACGTAATTACCGTTCGTTAACGCTGTGACACCGCCAGGGGTGTAATCGTACAAACCCACATAGGGGCCATTGCACCCGCTCGGGCAACTGTAGAAGCGCGAACCGACCGCATCATTGGTGGCGGTGCCGGCCAAACTGTTGCTGCTGGAAACCGCCCCCACCGTGGCCGTGGCGGGTGTGCCTTGGCTCCAGGTCACCGCACCGGCATTGACCACAGCGCCGTTGTGCCAGTAAGGGCTGTCGATGACAAAGTTGTTGGTGCCGACGCCGCCGTTGGCAAGCAAGGTGACGCCGTGAGAGCCGATGCGGTCGCCCGCCGTGCTGCCGACCAGGCTGTTGGCTGCGGAAATGGTGTTGCCCGCGCTGGCCGCCCCTTTGGTAAACCCATTGCTGCCGTCCACCACAGTGACTGCGCCTTTGCCGTTGTAGGCGGATCCGCTGTTGCCCCAGTTGCCGCTGCGCACCACGTAGTTACCGTTGGCCAGCGCGGTGACGCCCTGTATCGCCGGGTAGCTTGCAAGATTGCTGGCGGTGGACGTGATGGAGGCAGAACTGAGACCGGCACCAACCGAGTCATTAGCCGTAGTGCCAACCAAGGAGTTACTTGCCGACACCACGCCAGCCGTTCCCGTGCTGCCATTGCCCCAGGTGACGGCACCCACTTTCAGAGTGGTGCCGTTGTTCCAGTATGGGCTGTTGACCACGTAATTGCCGTTGCTTAAAGCCGTAACACCCAGTGAACCCACGTAGTCACTCCCAGTACCGACCAAGGCGTTGCTGGTTGAAACTGTGCCCACCGTGCCACCCGCACCATTGCCCCAGGCGACGGCACCAAGGGTTCCACCCCAGTAGGGGTCTGCCACCACATAGTTGCCGTTACTCAAAGCCGTGACAGCAGCGGGCGGGTACATACCAGGTGTACTCCTACCAAGGTAGGTTGAAAACCCGAGCAGCGAGTTGGTGGCAGACACCGTTCCTGCCACGCCAGTCGTGCCATTGCCCCAAGTGACGGATGATGGCGATGCCACCACAAAATTGCCGTTGGTCAGTGCCGTGACACCGCCCAAGCCCACTTGCTGGCTGGCCGCGTTGCCGGTGAGGGTGGAGACCAGTGCTTTGGTGCTGCCGTTGAACAGGTACACCGCACCCGCGCTGGCAGCCAAGAGGTTGTCCGTCGGTGCCGTCACCGTGTAAAAGCCGGTGTTGGTTCCGCCGCTGGCCAGCGCCGTGACCTGTGTGGCAAAGCCGGTGCCCGCGGGATGCGGGTTGATGAAGTAGTCGGTCAGTTGCGAGAAGGGGGTGACGCTGCTGACGATGTTGATGTTCATCGGGTCCAGCAGCAGGCTGCCCGCGCTACCGTTGGCAGCCGAGGTGTCCACATCGCCCACATAGGCCAGGCCTTTGCCCGAGACCTCGACCGCGCCGCCGTTGCCACCGTTTTTGCCGCCCTGGGCCACGATGGCTCCGCCAAACCGCGTGCTGCCAGTTGACCAGAGTTGTGCCGTGCCGCCGTCGCCGTGGTCAGTCGCGCTGACATCGATGCGGCTGCCGGGCAGCATGTTGACGGACTGGGCGTCGCCACTGGCATCAAGCCCTTTGCCCACGGTGACGCTGCCACCAGCTTGCGCGCCAGTAGCCTCGATGGACACACCGGCCAGGGTGAGGCTGGCACCCGCTATCGCCACGCGCCCGCCCTGACCGCTGCTGCCGTTGGCCTGCACCGTGCCGGAGAGGTAAACGCCGTCGCCGTTGTCAGCGTTTTTGCCGCCTTCGATCAACACCGAGCCACCCATGCTGGCGTTGGCGCGGGTGATGCCGCTGTGCAGCACGCTGCCGCTGGCACGCAGGGCGACATCGGCGGCGTCCACCACGCCTTGTTGCAACAGATTGGTCGACTGGGTGCTGATGCTGCCGCCGGCGGCCACAATTTGTCCGTCGTTTTGCAGACCGTGCGCACCCGAGAGGCGAATCACACCGTTGACGTTTTGCAGGCTGTTGGCCTCGATCAGGCCGCTGTTGTTGATGACGCTGGCGGTCAGGTCGCCCACCGCACGGGCACCTACCAGCACCTGGCCGCCGTCGGCAATGATGGCGCCCCGGTTGTCCACCATGGTTTGCAATGCACTGCGGTCCACGCTGAAGTCCATCAGCGAGTCGCCCGCCATGCGCAGCGTGACGCGATCACCCGCCGCCAGCGCCACACTGCCGCCATTGGCCTGAAGCTTGCCGGTGTTGGCAATGTCGCTGGCGATGAAGGCAATGTAGCCATTGGCCGCCGAGATGCTTCCTTCGTTGGCGATGCGGCCGGAGCCTGCGCCGTCGAAGGTGGTCGAGCCGGCCATAAAGTCGGCGCTGCTCATGCCCAGGGTGGAGGCCACCAGGCCACCGACGTTGACCTGCGCCGTGCTGCTGAACAAAACCCCGGCCGGGTTGACCAGGTAGACCTTGCCGTTGGCGCTGAGGCGCCCTGCAATTTCGCTGGCGGAGCCCGACAGCACCCGATTCAGCGCCACCGAGCTGCTGCTGGGTTGCAGGAACATGACCGAGGCAGCGCTGCCAATGTCAAACGTCGACCAGTCAATCGCCGCGCGTGCTGTGCCCTGGGTGATGGTCATGGCATTGCCCTTGCTGGCAATGCTGGCACTGCCGGCCACCACCTTGCCCTGCGTCGGCAGCGCATTGGAGCCAAGCTGTGCCAGGGCGCTGGTGCCCAGCAGCAATGAACCGAAAGCCAGGGCGATGGAGCGTGCGATGCGCGTGGCGGCGGGTCGCCGCGCATGCTTGCGTGTGCTGCTGCGCGCAGCCCACGGCTTGGTGTTGGCAGTTGCGATGTGGCCTGGCGTCATACCAATTTCCCCTTGAATAGCAGTGATGTGGTGGCGGTTGTTGTCGCAAAGTGGTGCGCGTCCGACGCTGGCCCGGTAGTGCAGGCGTGCCAGAGGCGCAAAGACGCCGTCCGCGTCATGTCGATGACGCGGAAGTGGCCGGCATTGATCAATGCTTGTTGCCAAATTGTCAGCAAGGTGGCGCCACAACCGATCAGTGGCACCGACTTCCGATGAAAATACAGCATGGTTTTGCGCTAAGAATGACAAGAGTGATGGAGCAACGGTGTGACAGCGTGATGGGTAAATCCCGGTACCGAGAAACGCTCGAAAACGATCCCCTATATTGGCTACGCCGACTTCGATGGACAAAAGGCTCAACTCACCGAAAATATTTTTTAAAAACTCGCAGGCGCGGCCGATGGGCGAACCGGCACGGAGCGCCGTGCCGGGCGTGTCAGTGCAATCGGTCGTCGGCGTTTCTAGGGCTTGGTCGCCAGCGCCCGCAGCCAGGCGCGATGCTCACCAGCCAGCGGGGCCAGGGCATCGGACTCGGCCAGCAGTTGCAGTGCCGTGGCTTTCCAATGCGCTGGCTCATTGCCCTTGGCGCTGTCGAAAATGGCCATGGCCAACTGGGCTTGCACCAGCAAGCCGGCACGGCGCTGTGGCGGGTCGCCGGTGGGCGCCTGGTAATGGGAAAAGGCGTCGCGCGCCAGGATCTGCGCCCGTGCGCTTTGTCCCAGGCTGTGCAGGGCCTGGGCACGCTCCGCCTGCATCCAGGCCAGGGCGCGCGCGGCGTCCAGATTCTGTGGTTCAGCGCGGCTCAGTTGCTCCCAGTGCGCCAGGGCGCGTTCCAGTACCGGCAAAGCCGCCGCAAGGTGCCCGGCCCGGCGCAGGGCGCGGCCGTGGTGCGTGGCCAGTGTCGGCAGGCGCCCAGTCCACTTGTTGTTGGCAGCGCCGGCATGCTCGCTCTCAAGCTGAAGATTGATGTCCCAGGCTTCCTGCGTCGCCACCAGGGCCTCCTGGTCGCGCTGCAAGCGCAACAGCACGCGTCCGAGATTGGTACTTTCGGTCACCAGGGCATCACGGTACTCGACGTCCTTCGGCAAAACCTCCAGCGTGGCGCGCCGCGCCGACATCGCCAGTTGCGCCGCGACCAGCGCCTGATCCAGTGCATCGCGTGACTCGTGCACGATGGCCTCCTGGCCGTCCACCGCACCCAACAGGTAAGCTATTTCCGGGTGCTTGTCCTGGGTACGAAGCTCGACCAGTTCCTCATGCGCCGCGGCAAGTTCCGCCAACGCCTGGTCGGCCCGGTTCAAATGCGGCATGCCGGGTTTGTAGAGTACCTGGCTGATCAGATGACGGGCTCGCGCGCGTTCGACGCGCAAGGCCAAAACCGCATCCTGGCGGCCCTCAGCCTTGGCCAGGTCAATGCCGCGACTCAACATGGGTGTCACTTCGGCCAAGCTCGCCAAGGCTGCCTCGGGCTGGCCGTTGCTGCGCTGGAGTCGGGCCCGCGTGCCCAGAGCGCGCCAGTACCAGATCAGGAAATAGGCGTCTGCCTGCTTGTCGTCGCGCACGCTTCTGGCCAGGGCCAGAGCCTTGTCCGAATGCTTTTGGCCCGCCTCGGCGCGCTGCAAGGCGGTTGAGTTTTCATTGAACTCGATGTCGGCCAGACGCGCATAAGCCTGCGCCGCATCAGCACGCAAATCAACGTCGTCGTCACTGGCCTCCACCAACCGATCCAGGATCTTCGTCAGTTGCTGCAGCAAATCGGCCTTGATGGTCATGCCGCCCGGCACATAGGTCACTGCGTCACCAAAGCGGAACACCGCGTCGCGCGTGATCTCCTTGATGCCGGCCAGTCGGCTGCGCGCCTGGTTCGCCTGCCAGGTTGAAATCGCGGCGCCTGCGATCAGCGAAGCGCTCAACAACAGCCCCAATACAGCCACCAACTGGTGTCGGCGCAACAGTTTGAAGGTGACATAGCTCCAGGTTCGGGCGCGCGCGCTGACCGGGTGACCGCTCAAATAGTTGCGGATGTCCTGCGCCAAGGCTTCGACGCTGGAGTAACGTCGCTCCACCGACTTCTCCAATGCCATCAGCAGGATGTTGTCGAGGTCGCCCTTGAGGTGCTTGCGCGTCGCCAGCCAGTTCGGGTCGGTCACCAGATCGGGGCTCAGATTGCTGGGTCGCGTCGGCTCTTCTTCCAGCACGCTACGCGCGATCTCGATCGGCGTGGTGGCAGTGCGCCCGGTCGGGCGCAGGCCGGTCAACAACTGGTACAGCAGCACGCCCAGGCTGTAGATATCGGTACCGGTGCCGACCGGTTCGCCGCGCACCTGTTCCGGGCTGGCATATTGCGGCGTAAAGGGCCGCGGCCCACCGGCCCCGGCATGCCCGGCCGTGACACCCAGGGCGTCGCTGGGATCAAGCGCCTTGGCAATGCCAAAGTCAAGCAGCTTGACCTGTCCCTGCGCCGTCACCAGCACATTGCCGGGCTTCAAATCGCGGTGCACCAACAGGTTTCCGTGGGCGTAGGCGACGGCGTCGGCGAGTTGCAGGAACAAGGCCAGACGCTGTTCGATGGGCAGCTTCGAAGCCGTCAGGTCAATCGGCAGGCCTTCAACATACTCCATCACGAAATAGGGCAAACCATCGGCGCTCAGACCGGCATCGAGCAGCGTGGCAATGTGGGGGTGACTCATGCGTGCCAGGGCTTGACGCTCCTGCGCGAAGTGCTGCAACACGCTGGCGCTGTCCATGCCGCGCTTGAGGATCTTGATGGCTGCGCGCCCTTCAAAAGTTCCATCGGAGCGACGTGCTTCAAAGACTTCACCCATGCCGCCAAAGCTGATGGCGCACACAATTTCCCAGGCGCCTAGCTGCTCGCCGATGCGGCTGGCTTCAGCCAGCACATGGGCCGCCGCCGGCTCCCGCAAGAAATCTGTATGCGAACTACCCGTTTGGTCCGGGTTGTAATCCAACAGCGACCTGACTTCGGCGCGTACCGCCGGGTCCACTTCGGCCCTCGCCAACAGCACCTCACGTTCGGCCACCGACAGATCAACCACCTGCTCGTACAGACTTTTGACCATGACCCAGTTCGCTGATGTACTCAGATGGCGTGTTGGCATAAAAAGCTAATAAAGGTTCCACAAAACATGACACACAAAGCACAAGCCGGACTGCACACCTGTCATCCCGGGCTCGATGAGCCTGCCCCGGACTCCGATCCGGGGGATCCAGTGCCGCGCATCGACTGGATTGCGGGTCGGCCCCGCAATGACAAGGCCACAGCCGCCTTTGCGCAAGGGTGTCGCGAGTTCCGCAGACGTCAGTAGTGGCGACCGGTTACAGGTATACGGTGGTTTTGCTTGCGCAAAGGCTCATGCTGTTCAACTATTTTTTGTGCATGTCATAAGAATTCCGTAAGCTGGCGTGCTCGAACGCATGCTATCTTTGCCGCATGCAGGACCGACCCCAAGACATCACCCATTGGCTCAACGTGCTGGCGTCGGGCGACGGGCCACATCCTCCCGAGGTCGGTAATGCCTTGTTCGCCTGGCTGTATGACGACTTGTACCGGGTGGCGCGCAACCATATGCGCAAGGAGCATCCGGGGCACACCCTGAGCACCACCGCGCTGACGCACGAGTCCTGGTTCCGGATGAATGAGCAGACACGAACCCAGTGGGCCAGCCGCTCGCACTTTCTGGCGGTCGCCTCGACCATCATGCGGCGCATCCTGGTGCACCATGCGGCGGCCAAACGGGCCGACAAGCGCGACGTGATCCTGGCGCCCTTGACACTCGCGGAGAACCTGCCGCTGGCATCACAGGCGCAGGATGTGGTGGCGGTTCACGAAGCCTTGCTGGCCTTCGAGGCGGTCGACGCCCGGGCCGCCCGCGTCGTCGAGCTCAAGTTCTTCGGTGGCATGGAAAACAGCGAGATCGCCGAGGCGCTCGACATTTCGGTCGCCACCGTGAAACGCGAATGGAATCTGGCGCGCGCCTGGCTGCTGCGTGAACTCAGCAGCGGCTAACCCCCAGATGGGCCGGCATCGCATTGATGCAGCGATGGCTGGCGAAAAAAATCGCCAGCTCATGGAACCGAAAGCAACCCGTGCCCGATTCAGATGGCATGGCCGTAACCCGCCCGCTACCGCCGATGATCATTGCTGCGGCGGGGTTGGCTTCTCCGCGCGCTGACGCGCAATCGGGTCGCATGTGAGTCTCTGTGTAAATGTCATGGTTACGGTACCGCCGGTCGGGATAACGATTTGTTGCGGCGAGTAATGCTTGGTCCACGAGGCACTCGCGCCAGCGCAACCCACGTAGTGCGCGACGGGAGTCATCGGGTTCTCATTTTGCAGAGCCACCGAACAAGTACTTCCGCCCGCGACCACATAGCTGGGCCGGCCACGATTCTGCAAAGCCAGGTTCTGATAGCTTGGCCCGGCCGGAGTGCAAGACAGACTGAATGACGCCATCACATGAGGCAGCAGAAACAACGCCCCGTTGGTGTCGAACATTTCGCCGGCCACTTTCAGCGTGCCGGTGGACAGGGGGGTGGCCGGGTTGCCGGCCGCGGCAGCTTGCCTCGTCAGCGTCAAGCCAAAGGCCAATGCCAGCGCGATACCTGCCGGCGAGCACAAGATTGCCGCCGATCCACGGCGATGTAGCAGATTCATTTCGATTCCCCTCTCCCTATCAACAGAAGCTGCAGCCGCTGCCATGCAGGGTGAGCTGGTAAGGATTCTGCTGATTGATTGCATTGTGATTGATCCACCATATCTGATTGAAAGCCCCGGTCTGCGCTGGCCCGAAATACAGGCTGAAGGATTTGCTCTGTCCCGGATTTATCGTGAATGTCCCGGAAGGACTGACTGAAAACGGCGGATTCAAATTGCCGACCGTGATATTCAGCGAGCCGTTCGAGTTGGCCGCATTTCCCAGCGTGATGGTTCGCCAGGCGGGTGACGTTCCCAGTTTGACGCTGCCAAAATCCTGGTATGACATGGGAGACAGGGTCATGTAGATGCCGGGAACGGGAGCCGGCGGCGGCACCACAATCGAGGAACAAATATTGGTGTTGTTGGCGGAGCTGGAATCGACCCACGCGCCTTGCGTCACCGTCGCACAGTTCTGGAATGTGCCGCCTTGCGCCACGTTGTAGTGCAGCGAGGCATTCACACTCTGCCCGAAAGGTATGGTGTTGTTGTAGACGCAGGGCATGGAAGCGGGAACCGGCCCCGCAGGCACCGCCGGCGCCGGGCAGGTAAAGCTGCCGCTGGAACTTGTAAACAGCGTGCCCGGAGGTGGCGCCACCGGTTTGCTCGTCAGTGTGACCGGGCTGCCGGAATAGGTGTTGCTACTGCCGTTATGCACCCCGACGGTACACAGTACCGCCTGCGGCCCATGGGCCGGGTCCAGCGCGCAGGTATTCGTCACGCCCAGGTCTGCCCCAGTGGGCGGTGGCGGCGCTGGCACCACCACCGAGGCGCAAATATTGGTGTTGTTGCCCGGATCGTGGTCAGCCAGTTTGGGGCTGGGCGGGGTGGCCTGGGTCACCGTGGCGCAATTCGTCAGCGAGCCGCCCTGACCAAAGCCAAACCCAAAGAAGACAAACTTCGACTCGCCGGGTGCCAGGGACACATTGGCGGTGCAGGTCTTGGGCTGGATGGAGCCCCCAGGTCCGGGCGAGCACGTCGGCATCAGGCTCCCACCATGACCGGCCATCAGGGAGTTTGGCGCGACCACCGTCGACGTGTCCACAATGGTCATCGGCGCGAGCGATGCCATGCCGCCAATGTTCTTGACGGTGACGGTGCAGAGCACCGATTGCGATCCATTGATCGCGCACACGTTATCGACCTTCAGGTCGGGGCCCGAAAATTGCGTGGCAACCAGAGGCCCTGCAGATCGGCCCAGAGGTCCAACAGTCTGGGCCCCTACCGAGAGCTGGAAGATAGCCGCGCCGAGCAGCGGCAGCAGCCACCTGACCAGGCAAGATTTCAGTTTGGATTTCATGTTTTACTCCTTCTATGTAGCGCGGCAAGAGGTCGCTACCGTATCGCCCCAGGCGTGGAATTCAAGGCGCGTTGGCAAACTCGCGCCATTCGCTCTCACCCACAAACTGGCCGTCACCGGCCAGCGCAACGACGCGCCAGCGCCCGGCCTTGTTGACCAGCGATGCGGCGATAAAGGGCGGTGCGGTATAGCGGTTCATCCCCTCCTGCGCGCGCGGAGCGACACGGGCCGAGTAGATCCGCTTGCCGTTGGCCTCGATCTCCAGCCGGTACTGGCTGACGCCCTTGTTTTCCAGCCACTGAAAGCTTGCCGCGGCGTCTTTTTCTAGGACGGCACCGGCTGGCGGTGCCAGCAAGGTGATGGGCTCCGGTGCCGCTTTGGCACCCGCCACCGGGCCACCGCCTTCGCCAATGTAGTAACGCAGCACCGGCAACACAAAAGGCGCCGCACCGGCCGGCACGCCGGCCAGGCTATCGCTGGCCTCAATGCGCAGCAGCAACTGGTACTGGCCATAGTTTTCGTTGGCCAGCAATTTCGGATTCGGACCGGCCAGCACGGCCTGACCGATCGCCGGCAAATAGACGTTGACGCGCTCCAGCACCTGATAACGGTGTTGCTGCGCCCGCTCCAGCGGAGTCAAACTGGATTCGGCCGTCAGGTCCAGTGTGGTCGGTTGCATGTCGTTGGGCCCCACCAGTTCCCAGCGGGCACGCAGCACACCAGCCCCCTGATAGCGCAGCATCGCGCCGACCGCCGGCAAGACTTGGCCGCGCTTGAAGAAACCGATATTTTGCAGGCTCCCGCCTTCCCTGAAGCCGAGGCGTATCTCGGTCAACGCCAGCGGCGCATTGGCTGCGTTGCCGCCCAGCCGCAGTTGAACCACGGCGTACTTGCCAGAGCTGAACTGACGCACGAAATAGAAAATGCCGCTGCCGCTGGCCAGGGCTCGCTGGGTCGCCTGGCGCGCAATGGTTTCCGGCACCGAAAGCGTTTCGCCGGTTAGCAAGCCAGCGCCAAAGCCCATGGCTGCATTCGCAAAGCCCAGGCTGCTGCCGGGCTGGCAGGGGTTGGTGTTGCTGACGCCACTGACCGGGTAGGCTCCATTCAGCGCAGCGCAAAACTGCCCGGCCAGGGGCGTGTCGGCGCTCGCCAGGGCATAGCGCACCAGCACAGTGGACGCCGCGGCCTGGGCGACATCCTGTAACGAAGACGTGGCGCTGATGATGCCGCCCGGAGCCGGCTCGATCAGATTCACCTGGAATGTCACAAAACGCGCGGCAATGGGCGGCGCCGCCGGAGAGCTCTGGCTCTGAAATTGGGTAACCACAAAAAATTGCCGGCCACCGTAACGCTGACCATAAGCCGCCAGTGTGGAAACCATGGCACTGAGCTGCGCCGGAGTGTAGCTGGCACCATAGGTTTGCGGCGTGGTGCTACTGGCCGCGGCGCCCACGTTGACGCTCCCCAACACGCTGCTTGTCTGGCACGGGTTGACCAGGCCAACCCCTGGCGCCCCCCCGGCGAGCACGGCGCAGACGGTGGCGTCGGGCAAACGGGCACCCGTGCCGCTGCGTGCCAGCGGCGTCACCGTCACCATGACAGAGCCACCCGTCATGACGTTCAAATTGAAAGTACTGGGCGCGACGGCGAAGACCTGGGCCTGCACCGGCAACACCACGACCGCCATGGCAAGCAGCAAACACCAGCGGCGGCATCGGGCCAGGACGCTCTGTGCTGGCAACAGTTCTTCTGGAATGCAGGAGTGTTTCATGCAGCGCTTTCAGTTAAAGAAACGACAGGCTCAGGGCCGCGTTAAGGGTTTTGTAGCGAATGCCAATGCCCAGCGAATTGACGTTGCTGTCGCTGTAGCTCAAGCTCCACTGGCCAGGCAACTTGGCACCGAACGAAGTCAGATTGAATTGCTTGGTCAGTTGCAACTGGGCCAGCAGGGTTTCGTTGTCGTTGCTGAAGATGGAGTCGCGGTCGTGACTGGCAGTGACGTTGGCGATGACGTTGTAGCGATCGCCAAAACGCCAATTCAAGCCGGCCTGGGCGGTGTTGTTATAACGCTCGATCCCGCTGTCGCGCTGCTCCGAGCGGCGCTTGCCGGCGCCACCATTGAGGCTCAGGAATTCCGTTGCCTGGTAGGACGCCGTCACCATGTGTCCCACGTCCAGCAGGTCCTGCAACTCCAGGCCCGACTGGCTGTTGTCTTGCAGGTTGCGGCTGTACTGGTAACCGAAGCTGAAGCGGCTCACCGTCCAGTTCAATCCCACACCGTCGGTCGTCACCATGACATCAGGCAGGTTGGCAATCGTTTGTCCCAGCGGAATGTGGTTTGTGTCTGCCAAGTTGTGGTTGCGGCCGTGGGTGTAGCTGAGCGTGGGCGCCCACGGCGGCGGCTGCACGCTGTCCAGCATCTGGCCCAACGGTGCCGTCAGCATGAAGTTGAGGGTTTGGGCACGGTTGATCAGAAAGGCCGCTGCGTTATCGACGTTGTCGGATCGGTTACCCAACTGCAGTTGGCCGGCCAGCACGCCCAGGCTGGCATTCAGGGCCACCGTGTCGCTGATGTAGTTGGCCGCTTGCGGCGACCCGAGCGACTTGTAGGTCGCCGCCGAATACTCGTGGCGCGCCTGCAGCGTCGCCGAGAATGCGTAGTCTTTGCTGACCTGCGCACCTCTTGCCAGATCGTAAGCCAGGTCCGCGTACCACGAGTCGCCCGAAGTGGTTGGCAGCGGCGCCACATTGAGCACCGCATTGCCCAGACTGGTGAAATCGCTGTGCGCAAAAGCGAGGTCCGCGCGCAAACGGCCGTCCTGGCTGCGGGACTGCGCCCGCAGCCCCCAGCCACGGCTCTCTTCAGCGTCCTGCAAGCTGGCGATGCCGGCGACCAATTGGGGCTTGACGGCGCCCTGAAACGAAGTGGCTTCCAGCCTGAAACCGCCGACACGTTCCAGCAGTTCCACGCCGGCGGTGGCGGTGGCCAAGCGATGCTCGACGTCGTTCACGCCGAGGAAGTTGGTGGCCCCTAGCGTCTGCGTGCCGTTTTGCAGTGCCGCGACCAGGTCCACCCGGCTGCCAAATTTCTGCGTCAACAACACGCCCCGGTTGCCGATGGCGTTGGCCAACAGAGGGTTGGTGCCGGCCTGCACCTGGCCCAGGGCCAGCCCGGTCTGGCCCACCCCGCTGTTGAAAGTGCTGTCGATCAAATAGCTGGTCACATCCAGTTTGGGTGCATCATCACCCCGGCTGACAAAGCTGACGGTCTCGGGTCGGTAGCTGCTGCCCGCGACATTGAACTGTGACTTGACCGACCAGTCGGCACCCCCATGCTCGGTTTGCAGACCCCCCTGTACTGTCAGGTCGGCATAGGTGGATCGGGTCGGCGGCTGGGCGGTGTCTGAATGGGACTCGGCCAGTTGCGACTTGGCTCCGACGATCAGGCTTGGACGGTAAACAGGCGCCCTGTTGCCAGCCGGTGGCGGCGCCACGGAAATTGAAGCCTGGCCAATTTCAAGCCATTGGTTGGTTGTGCTGATCTGGTACACCCGCAACAGGTTGCTGCCTGCTGGCAAAGGCATGGCAGCGAACACGCCTTCCAGTCTGGTGGGTGACACCCATCGAAAATTCGCTGTCACATCCTCGGTACCCACAATCACGGCGAATTGGCCGTCGCTGGCGTTCACCGCGCTGGCGAAAACCAGAGAGACGCTGTCCGTGGCGGCTATCGTTTTTCCGGCAAAACTGGCTTCAAAACCGGCAGCGGTTGCCTGCGCCAACGCGGCGCCAGGGGCTGTGGCACCCAGAACCATGCCGACCGCCAGGACACTGATGGTGAATCTCATGAATACCTCGCTTCTATCTGCAAAATCGACCATAGGGTCATCGCTTCATAGGTAGGTCGAACCGAAAGCAGACGCGGTTCAAAGCGGGCGAATAAATATTTGCAGAGTCGGGTGCAACGGCGTAAGCCGGCCCAGACTAAAGGGCAGTCCGGTTGGAATTTTTCTGCACCAGGCCGCAGCCCGGCACGCTGCTCTTTTCCGGCTTGCGTGCCTGCGCGCAGACTTCCTCGCGCCGCTGTGGCGCCGACAAAGTCCAGAAACGCGGCGCCTGCCAGGCCAGCGCCGCGCTGGCCAGTGCCGCGGCGTAGGAAGTGCCACTGACATAGCGGCCTTCGCCGCCGGCCGTGGGGACCCAGAGTTCCACGCCGGGAGCCGCCAGGGTAACGTAGCCGGCGCGGCTGGCCTGCGCGTAGAGCTGGCCGGCCGCGTCGATGGCGGTCACCGCCCAGACCCCCGGATAGGCCGCCGGAAAGGTGGGCGGAGCGTCGCCGTCGGGGCGGTTACCGGCGGCAGCCACCAGGGTTATATTTTTTGCCAGCACCCGGTTCACCACGGCCTTCAGGATGTCGTCCCCCTGGCCCCCCAAACTCATGTTGATCATAGATACCTGTTGCCCCAGCAACCAGTCCAGTGCCAGCGCCAACGCCAGGCTGTTGGTGGCGGGCTGGCCGTTGAGCTCGCGCATGGCAGCGACCCAGGCCAACTGCACCGGCGGGGCCGAACCAGCGAAGCCGTTGCTCTGTGAAACACCGGCCAGCAATTGCAGAATGGCATTTCCGTGCGCCGTATCGGCCGCCTTGTCTGCTGGACCCAGCACACTGCGCTGCGTGATGAGGCTGCCATTCAGCGCGGCCGGCTGCGTCAGCGCGGGATCGACTCCGGTGTCGACCACCCCGAGCCGAAAGGTCGGCGCCTGGGGGCGTTTCAGGTTCGCACCGCCCAGCATTTGCTGCGCATAAAGCCTGGGCGGGATGTTGCCGGCAGCGGCTGGCGCCTGCATCGGCAGGCTGCGTGCGTTCAGGTCAACGATCCACTGCGGCTGCTCGGCGCGCAATCGCTGGCGCATGGCTTGGGCCTCGGGCTCGCCGGGCAGGGCAAACATGGCCACCACAAACCCCAGGTTGCCCAGGCTATAGCGCTGCCGTGGCCGCAGCTGGTAGCGCTGTTGCAGGGTTGACAGGCCCGGGGCGGCAGTTTCATCGCTCAGCCACAGGACCAATAGCTGGCCCGGTTCAAAAGCCGCCTGCGGGCTGACTTTCTCGGCCGGTGTGGGATTGAACGCGGGTGCCACGAACATGGGCGCGGCACCCGAGGCGACGGCCGGCAGACCCGAAGCTGTCGCTGGCACCGAGGAGGCTGGCGCCCACGGCGACGGCGCAGACGACAGGGTTGGCGCCTGCACCACTGGCGGCGCCGTGGCCGACTTTGCCGGCACAGGCACAGGCACAGGCACAGGCACAGGCACAGGCGATGGCGATGGCGATGGCGGCGGCGCAAGCACAGGCGAAGGTGGCGACACAGGCGCTGGCACAGGCTCTGACGGCGGCACGGCCGACACCGCCGGCTGCGGCGCTGGTGCCGCACTGGCTGGTGGCGCTGGTGGCGCTGGTGCCACGGCCGCTGGCGTGCCGGATGGCCGGGCAGATGAAAGGGTTGGCGCAACGGGCTGACTGGCCCGTGCCGAAGCCGGACCGGCGGCTGTGGGCGTTACGGTTTGGGCGGCCGCCGTGCCCAAGACCAGCCACAAGGCACAGGGCGCGAGCAGGATGATGCGCTTCATCCTGGCCCTTGGCGCCGTCTCAACGCTGCACCGACTCGACCACCGCCGAGGCCTGCCGCAGTTGCTGGATGGCGCTGTCAACATGATCCCTGGCCACCGCCAGCGTGTACAGGCCCAGTGCGCTGGGTCCGGCCACAATTTGCAGTTGGGCATTGGCCAATACGCCCCGCATGGCGGCCTCCGAAGCCGTTGGCTTGAAGGCAACGGTCAGCAGCACTTGGCCGGGCTGCGCCGACATCGGCGCCGACGCGCTGCCCAAAAGGGCCTGACTGGCCGGTTCCGTGAAGATCAAGGCGCCGATGACACCGATCTGCACGATAAGCACCAGCGTCAGGCTCAACGCCAGCGCAGGCAGGCGGACACCCAGCAGAGCCGTGACCCAGCCCGTGATGCGGTCAGCCAGGGGGGGCCGATGAACAACGGTTGCCTTGCGGCTTTGCGCGCCCTGGGCCTCTTTGTCGAGCTCAATGCGCTGCATCAGCGCCTTCAGACCGGCCTCCGCCAAGGCCGGCTCGGGCTGGGCTAGGTGCTGCAACTGGTTGGCCGTTTTTTTCAGCCAGGCCATTTCCACCTCGATGTCCGGGTGTTGCGCCAGGTTTTCCGCAAGCCACGACTCCATGAAGGTGCGCTCTTCATCCTCCAGCGCGCCCCGCACATGCCAGGGCAAAAGCTCGCGCACGCGTTCCAGCTCATGCACGGCAGAACTCCGGGTCGTTGGGAAATCGTGGTTCGCTCGCCATCACAGTGGGTCGTAGCGCAAGTGCTGCCGGTTCACTCCGAATCAATTCTCCAGGCTCCCTTACTGTAGATTCCGCCGATCCGGCATTTGTCGCGCACAACTGCAACTGGGTTCTTTCAGGCCACGATCCTCATGGAGCCATTGCGCCAAGCTCGCCTTGAGCTTGGCCTTGGCATGAAACACCCGCGTTTTCACGGTGCCGCTGGGGCAATTTTGCACTAAAGCGATGTCCTTCACACTCAGGCCTTCAACCAGCAGCAAATGCAGGCATTCGCGCTGCTCGGTGGGCAACAGGCTCATGCAATAGTCCAATTGCTGAGCGCGCTGCCGGTTCGCCAGGATAGACAGCAAATCGGCGTCTTGATCTGCCAGCGAATCGGCAAAGTCGTCGATATCAACATGGTTGTGCGTTGTGGCGTGCGGGTTCTTGCGCACGGCGTCGAGCGCCTTGTGGCGTGCAATGCCCAGCACCCAGGTCTTGACCAGCGAGTCACCAGCAAAGTCGGGCGCTGCCCGCCACACCTCGTACAAGGTATCCACCACCACCGCCTGCGCCTCGTGATCGTCGGCAAAACTCATGCGGCGACGCACAAACGCAAACACACTGCCGGCCAGCGCCCGGTACAGCAATGTCATGGCGACCTCGCTGTCCGGACTGCGTTCGGCAATCCGGCCCAGCAAGGCTCGATGGTTTGCGTCGGTCATGTCTCCTTCTAGTGTTTTCCTGAAACGGGTAGCGCCTGCCACCGTCCCGGATCACCGATTTGTTTGCACCTCAGCGTGACCTGATTCACTCTACTCCGACTTATTGGGTGATTGGCAACAAATTGCTCTGTTTTGGCAAGGGAATACCCTTGTGCGGAACGGTCGTACCGGCAGGCTCGAAGAAAAAAAAGAAGCAATTGAACCGGTGCCGAACAGCGCTCGACTACACAAAGTGCAGACACAACGCGTGTGCGTATCGACAGATACCCTAATGCCTTACGCGGAGTGTCGCCCACCGCGCTTCATCGCGGTGGCTGGCACCGGTTTTAGTTCAAAGGAATGCAGATGAAATTCAACAGTGGCCTCCCCCTGCTCGCGCTCGCAGGCAGCCTGACCTTTGTCCAGTTCGCCTCGGCGGCATCAATGTCTATTGACTCCGTGCACGTCGAATGCAAAGTTGTCAGTGGTCAACCTCATACGGTCCGGGTAGTGATGGCTTACCCCCCGGCCCTCCCCAGCAGTGGCTATGTCTACCGGTACTCGTTTCAAAACGTCGGCACGGGTCAAATCAGCACGTTTTACTACGGACTGCTTTATAGTTTGCAGACTTTCCCCCTTCAGGCCGGCAGTTACAACTTAACGGTCGCGTTTTCGGATTCGGGTGTTCAGAACGCCCCAGCGCTCCCCGGTTCTGTGGTGTATTGGAACAATATCAAGGTGCCAGCTACCGTCTCCACCCTTGGTAGGGGAACAGGCTGCGAATTTGCCAGCGTGGCCAATCGTGCCAACCAGATCGCACCCGCGGCCAAGCCTAAAACAAATTAGGTCCTTCAAGCGAGGCTCGGCGTAAAAAGGTCATGATCATTGGGCCAGCGGAGCGTGCGTCATGAGTGAGTGTCGGTGCATGACGCCGCCCTTTCACCGCGGTGACTTTGATTCGCAGGCCCTCGGCATCGACATGACGAACCTGCGTTTCGGCGAGGTCTCGGTTGAAACCTGCAAGGCCTGTGGATCGAAGTGGCTTCAGTACTTCGTCGAGTACGAGGCGTTCACGGCATCGGGTCGCTATTTCAGAGGCCTGGCAAGCCTTGAGGAGCTCCAGGGACTCACGCCCGAGCGAGCGGCGGCCGTGCTGGCAGGCATGGCGTGGTACTTCCGCGGCGGCAGTTACTACCGGACGATGGGGGAGCGCGCTTCGGGGGTCCCACAGGTTGATCTTTGACTCAACGGCCGCGTCGCCACAGCTTGCGCTGACCGACTCCGCGCGCAGCCCTTGCCGTCGAAGCAGACGCAGCCCGTTCCCCACAAGATCAGCTGAAGGTTTGCCAAACAAATCCACGCTCGATTGAACCGGCGCCAGCCAGTGCTCGACTCAGATTGAAGGGGCCGAATGGCGCCGATATTCACCGAACCGACACAGGAGACCCCCATGAAACACATCGTCACGCCGCTGGTGCTCGGCGCAGCTATCGCACTGATAGCGCTGAGCGGACGCGCACAACCAGTTGCCCCTGCGAAGAAGTTCGACCTGAAGGTTCAGATCGTTGTCGAGACAGCGCCCATGGTGTACGGACCACTGAATGTTCCCGCTGGCACCGTCGTCTCTGCTCCACCCTCACCTCCTTCCATCATCAATTGCCCCATGACGTCCGGCGCGGCGCTAGCGACAAGCGGTGATTGTTCGGAGATTGGGCTGCCATCGACCACCAACATCAAATTGCTGGCCTCTGCCAATCTGCCGACCGCGCATTTCTACCAGTGGAAGGATGTGCCGGGCTTGGGCGGAATAACTATTTCCAGTTCTTGCAGTTCACCAATGGCACCCGCCATCACCTGCAGCATGGCGGGGTCAAGGGCGATTCGGGCGATCTACAAGTGCAACGACCCATACCACTTCAACCCGAAAACACAAAACTGTGAAGGCGCCGGAAAGAATAAATACGCCGATGATTTCACGCAGATAAATACCAAACTCGATGCGCGTACAGCCACCCCAGTCGCAGGTGGGCATACCGAAAGCGGGATAACAACGACATTGAATACAGTTGCCGCCTCCGGTACTGCTACCAAAACGGCCGCTGACGATTCCAAGGCTGACCCGAGCAAGGTCAAATCACAGATCACCGCATTGCAAACCTCAATAACAGCCCAACGCACTGCTGCACCGCCAAATACTGACACTCCTGGCATTGGCGAATTCGTACCGCCTTTCGATGGATGGTTGAAGGTGGATCGGCCTCTGCAAATAGGCACCGCGGTCATTTATAAGAGCAAGAAGGGCGTTGTTTCGATTGCAAACGGGATAACGCAGATCGCGTGGGGCGACGGATCCACATCGCGGATCGCCAGAACGTCGGAGGAAGCATCGCGCGCCGCGAAATAGGGCGGGAGCAGCACCAGCAAAGGGAGGCTTTCAAATGGCAATCTGCCGCATCGCTTCTGCGACCCTCAAAATGATTCTGTCCGCCAATCTGTTGGTAAGCGGATCAGCTGGCATGGCCCAAGGGACGGCGCCCAATCGCCTGGTCCAGGCGCTCACCAGCCATTTCCAAACGGTTACCCCGGAGATGCGGCGACAGCGGGTGTCGGGCGGCTATGGCGAAACGATTTCCGGCACGGCCATTTCACAGGAGGCGGTGGCACGGGAGGTGTCTCTGTTCAACGAGGCCCTGGCCACAGGCTTGGTGAAGTCCCCCGACCCGCTGTTCCTGGCGCTGGGTCACAACCTGATCGTGCATGACCCCGGCACCGGCCTGGCCTACCTGAAGGCACAGCATGAAACCGCCGATCTGGGTGATGGCAACGTTGGCGAAACTCTGGTCGTTGGCACCATCGCCGCGGGTGAGCCGGGCGAGATGCTGGCCGTCTCGCAGCTGGCGTCCAGGGATGACAGCCGCAGGTCTTTCTGGGCGCACTACCTGGAGTACAACGCCATCTTCCTATCCTCGGCAGAGCCGATCCAGAAGCAGTTGGCAGTCGAGTCGGATCCAGCCGTCAAGGCATCGCTGTTGCGGGCGCTGTCGATGATAGGTTCACCCAAGTCTCTGGCATTCGTGAAAAATCTGCTTGAGCACACCACAGACGATGCCGTGCAGGCCGCCGCCATGTTTGCCTTCGTGGAATTGGCCGGATACGACGGCATCTCGTTCATGGAAACGGTCAAACCGGTGGGTCAGAAGTCTTCTCGTGAACGACAAGACGCGCTGGGATGGTTGAAAGCCGAGACCCGCCCCGACTCCAAACATGGCCGTGACGTCACCAGCAATTCCAGCTTCGCGGCTCGCTTCGGCACGCTATTCACTTCGCCCGTGATGCGCTGGCTGAGTGACCACGGGCTGCTCAAGGAAGCTGCCCTGAAGCAGCCGCCAGTGCTTGGCGCCGCCGAGAAGGCAGAACTGCTGGAACTGCTGATTGACGCCAAGGGTTTCGGGCTGGAAGCGGTGAAGGGTGCCTTGTTTCGCAGCCTGTCGAAACAGGACGAAGCATCGCTGCTGCGAATTCGGGCGGTTTCCCTCTACTCGCCCAACGAGTTGTCGATGGCCAGGCTGAACACGGTGGGAATCATGGTGCGCAAAATCCGTCAGGAGTTGTAGCCAGGGTGCGTGGCCCAAGTGCGGTGGCCCTTGAATGTGTGGACTTATGACCGGGTGAAATATTGATGAACAAGCTGCTTGCAATCTCACTCTCAATTGTCGCCATGTGCTTTGGCGGCTTCGACGCATGGGCGCAGGCAAGCGCCAAGGGAAACGTGCCCAATGACGCTTTGCTGCGGGATGTCGCCACAAGCCAGTATGTCAGTGAGGGCAGCCGTGCTTATCTTGCCAAGAACTACAAACAGGCCATCCTGTTCTACAACAAGGCACTTGAACAAGAAATGAAAGCACCCACGCTTGAAACCAATGTCTGGCGAGTTGTGGTGGACAACCTGGGCTACAGCTACTACTCAATCGGCAACATGAGCAAGTCTAAGGAAGTATTCGAGTATGGCTCCGCCAAGGACGACAAATTTCCGATGTTCTACTACAACCTGGCCTGCCTGTACGCCGAAATGAATGATCTGGATAACGCGCTCAGCAAGCTGACCCTGGCATTCAAATACAAGAACAACATGATCCCCGGCGAGCGCTTCCCGAACCCGGCAACCGACTCTTCATTTGCCGGGTATTTAGGGAACGAAACATTTCGTCGCGTGTTGTCTGAACTGAGCTCCAAATAGCCCATCCGAAAATGTTCAAAAACCGCTTCGTGATCACCCGATGACCATCGAATGAGACACTACTTGATGCTGGCTTCATTGATATTGACAGGTCTACCCGCTGGCGCGACAGACAAACCGGAAGACAAGCGTCTCAATTATCTGAAGGGCTCTTATGCCATGATTGGCAAACACCCTGACTCGGAACAAACCTACGCCGGACGCATAACCGTGTCGCCCCACGAACAGGGGTTGAAGATTACGCGCGTGATCAATGGGCGCTCCATCCAGGCCCAGGGAGAAATGAGCACCGCTACACCCGATCAGATTCCGGTACTGCGCGTCAGCTTCAAAGAGCATGGAAAACTGCACGAGGAAACTTGCATGGTCAGCAGCGACCTCGACAACTATCCCAGAGTGAGCTGCTATGTCCAGCGCAAATTCACGAAGAAGGTGGGGCTGGAGGCTTGGTTTTCAGACCACGGGCAGCTTCGACGCCAGTGATGCATCAAACCCCTTATTGCCGGCACCAATGACCAAACACACCAAGTCAATATTGGCAGCCATCCCCCTGCTGCTTGTGTCAGGTTATCTGGCCGCGGCATGGTACAACCTACGACAAGATATTGATGTCCCCATCCTGGCAATCACTACCGACGCGATTCCGGGAATCCCCGCCAGCATTGCGCAGATGTATTTGTACCTCAGTGATTTCGATCCCAATGCCAGCACCCACTATGGCATGCCAGCGCTCAATTTCATTGTCGCCGGATACGGGTCCGGGGATTCAAGGCAAAACAAAATCATACTTGAGTTATCCCGAAAATTCATTGCAAAGGGAGCGCAAGTTAACACGCCATGGAATGGATTTACACCGCTGCAAGGGGCCGTCTTGGCAAACGAACCCGTCCTGGTTGAGCACTTGCTGCGAAATGGCGCAGATCCAAGTATCAAGTTCAAACGCCCTGGCAAGGCGAGTGACAACCTGACTGCTACAGAGTTCGCCAGGTACCTGGCAGGTCTCAAGCGGCAAGACATGAGCGGCGTTCTGGAAGTTTTGCAAAAGCAACAGAGGCCAGTCAATCAAAGTGTCGTCAATTGAAGAAAGCGAATCAAAATGGAACTCATCATCGGTGCTGTCGTGGTCGTGGGTTTATTGGCATGGGCTGTATCAATTTACAACCGCCTGGTGGCGCTGCGCAACCGTTACAAAAACGGTTTTGCCCAGATCGATGTGCAACTCAAACGCCGCTATGACCTAATCCCCAACCTGGTTGAAACGGCCCGGGCCTACATGGCCCACGAGCGCGAAACCCTTGAAGCCCTGATTGTGGCGCGTAACACCGCCTTGACCGCTGCCGGCAAGGCCGCCCAGGCACCTGGCGAACCGACGGCGATGCAGGGGCTGGCGAGCGCCGAGGCTGGTCTCTCGGGGGCGCTGTCCAAGCTTTTCGCCTTGTCTGAAGCCCACCCGGATCTGAAGGCGAATCAGACCATGATGCAGCTCTCGGAAGAACTCAGCAGTACCGAGAACAAGGTTTCCTTTGCACGCCAGGCGTTTAACGATTCGGTCATGGAATTCAACACCTGCGTCGAGTCCTTCCCGGACCTTGTCTTCGCTGGCGCCTTCGGCTTCCCCCGCGCCGAATTGCTGGCACTTGAAAATCCGGCCGAAGAGCGCCAGGCGCCCAAAGTCTCTTTCAGATAGTCCCGCCGCCTGCCGCCTCGCATGGATTTCTTCGCCAAACAGGTTGACGCGCGCCAGCGCAGTTGGCGCCTGGTGTTGCTTTTGCTGTTCGCGGTGATGGCCGTGATCACGGTGACCGATTTGTTGGTCACCGTCGGCGTCACTCTGGTTCTTGAGGACGAAGATCTGCCCTGGCTGTTTCACCCCCTGCTGGTTGGTGCCACCATCGTCGCCATCATCGTCTGCGCGCTGTGGCGCGAATACCAGTTGCGCGGCGGTGGCGATGCTGTCGCCAAAATTATCGGGGCGCGGCAGTTGCTGCGGCATGCCGAGAATATTGAAGAGAGACGTTTTCTGAACGTGGTGGACGAAATGGCCATCGCCTCCGGTGTGGCGGTGCCATCGGTATGGGTGATGGACGCCGAAAAGAGCATCAACGCCCTTGCTGCCGGCTACTCCCCAAACCAGGCCGTCATCGTGGTGACGCAAGGCATGCTCACGCAACTTAATCGCGACGAGTTGCAGGGCGTCATCGGCCATGAGTTCAGCCACATTCTCAATGGCGACATGCGGCTCAACGTCCGGCTGATCGGCGTTCTGGCCGGCCTAGCGGCGATTGGCACAACGGCCAAAGGCGTCATCGTCTTGTTGCTGGCGATACCCGCCGCGCTTTTGGGCGCAATGAGCTTTTTCGTCTCGAAGATTCAAGATGGATTTGACAAACGGCTGCAAGGCTGGAAAGCCGTCATTTGGTTACCGGTATTCTTCATCGTCGCGTCTCCCCTCTTGCTGCTCATGGCCGGCTTGCTGTACGTCGGCGCCATGGGCACCATGCTGGGAGGCAAGACCGTGCTCATCCTTGCCGCGCTGATCATTGTCGTGGGCTCTATCGGCGTGCTTTTCGCTCGCCTGATCCGGGCTGCGGTATCGCGTCAGCGCGAGTTCCTGGCAGACGCGGCGTCGGTGCAATTCACGCGCAATCCTGACGGCTTGATCAGTGCCCTGGAGAAGATACGCGGCGGCGATGGCTCCGTGGTCAGCAACGCCTTGACCGGCGAACTGAGCCACATGTTCTTCAGCCAGGCGATTGACGCGGCCCTTCTCAAGAACTGGTTCGCCACCCATCCTTCGATCGATGAACGTCTGGCAAGCATTACCGGCCATAGACCGGAAGGGCCGGCAAAACCACCGTCAAGCGTGACGATGGAAGAGGGGCCAGCGTGGTCGGTGCCGCAAGCCGCCGTGGCCAACTTCAGCGCCACGCCGCTGCACGTGGAGCAAGCCACGCGGATGTTGGACGCCATGCCCCGGGCGTTGCGCCAAGCGCTCAACTCGGCCCAGGGTGCGCGCGCCGCCGTTTATGCGCTGCTTCTCTCAAGCGATGCAAAGCTTCGCGCAACGCAGATAAGCGCTTTCAGCGCCGCCGGCGATGGAGACACGACGTCGACCCTCGACGAGCTTTCAAAAAGCCTGCAAGAACTCGGCCCCGCCGGCCGCCTGCCTGTGCTGACCCTGGCAACACCGGCACTGCGCCAGATGAGTCCATCGGAGCGCAAGACCTTCCTCGGCGCCGTAGACCAATGCGTGAAGGCCGACCAGGAGGTAACGCTGGCCGAGTTCGTTGTTGTCACCATTCTCAAGCGCCAGCTGTCAAGCAAGGCGTCTGGCCGCAAGCGTGCAAGTCAGGGCAACCTCAATGCCGTGAAGGCCGACGTGCTGCTGCTGCTCGTCACCCTGGCTCGCGCTGGCGATGCCGACCCGGCAGCACAGAGAGCCGCGTTTGCACGCGGGGCCACGCGCATCGGTTTTGAGCCCGGCATGCCGCCCGGCGCGCCGTTCGCAGCCGATGCCATGAACGCCGCCCTGGACCGCTTGCGCCAGCTGACGCCAGTCGCGAAGCAAGACCTGATTTCAGCTTGCGTGGAAACTGCGCTGGTTGACGGAAGGCTGCTGCTGGCCGAAGTCGAATTGCTGCGCACCATCGGCATGGCCATCGACTGCCCACTGCCGCCCAGCGTGACGCCGGCCTGAAACCCGGAACGCGGTCCTCCGCTTATTTCATGATTTTGTCCAAATCCAGCAGTCCAAGATGACAGGTGTAAGGATTCTTCTCGTAGCCCGCCTCGCCATTGAAAGTGACGATGAATTTACCGTCTCTCAAGTGTGTGATATCTGAAATGGATTCAAACTGCCCGCGCCTAAATGAAAATGAAATTTCTTTGCCATCCTTTGTTTTAACAATCAGATAATAAGTTTCGTTATCGCCACGATACCGCCTGTCCATAGCTTTTAAGCTGACATCAACGTATTTCTGACTGCTGGTTACCACACGAGTCAATCTATATCCATCTTTATAGACTGTTGTGCCGTTGATAATCAATGACTCTTTTTCTTCCGCAACCGTATATGGATTCAGCACAGTCAAAATATCGCCGTTTTCAGAAGATATTTCAATAAATTTTGAATAATGATTGCTGCCATAAATAATGTTACTGCCTTTCAGGTAGACATGACCCACGCCTTCGATGGTCTTACTCCAAATCAAATTTGATAATTTCACTTTGTAGTTCTTGCCATTTCCAAATATCGTGTCGGCAAAGCAACTTGTACAAGTTGCAATGATGAACAAGTACAGCGCGAGTATCAATTTTTTCATTTCGTGTCCCCGGTTACGATGCTGATGACGATTCAAGCGACCTCACTGGTCTCAAATGCTCAGAATGAAATCTTCTTGATCAGCAGTAATCTGAACAAACTGAAAAAAGCGAGAAAGAACAGCCCGAAAACGACAGGCATCATGTACAGCTCTTCCCAGGTATTCAGGCGGCCTTCCTCAGGATGACCAGCGAGATATAGAACCTCCACCACGTCCCCATGCTGGAAATCTCCGAACATCGATGGCGCACCCGACGTTTTATACGCCTTGCCAGACGCATCCTTGTATTCGACTTTCACACTCCTTGAACCTGAAGCGATGACCTGACCTGCCGACTTGACTCCATGGAGTTTCAGCTCAATCACGCTTTTTGAAAGTACCGCCGCCGCTCCACCGCATAGAAGAACTATCAGCAGCACAAAGACAAACTTCATCAAATTTGACTTCGCCATGATATTGTCAGCTCGACACCTCGGCCGCTTGCGGTAACGCGCTCACCGTTGAACTCGGCTGATCGCTACTTCAACCGCACATCTTCATAGGCCAACTCGATTTGCTCGGTCCCGCGCCCGGAGTTTTGGGCATCGGCTGCGGGCATGACGTGCCGGGTCGGCCAGCAGTTATAGAAGTTCATCCTGCCGACCTCCGCGCCCGCATCATCGTGGAAGATGATCGACACGGACCGGCGATCAGTCTTTCCGTCGAGCACTTTCTTCCTCCAGGTGTACCACTCCAGCGTGTTCGACCAATCCTTGGTGATGACAATCTTCCCCGGCTTCGGCGACGCGCCATTGCCGCCCGCCGCCTTGGCGCTGGATTCCGCCTTACCCAAGGCCTCTTGCAGGCCCTCGACCCTGGTCTCGCGAGCAGCCGGCAAGCCGGCAATCTCCAACGAGAACCCTCTCTGCAAATTGAAGACGATGACTGGCTTGACCGGCGCGATCACTCCGGCACTCGCGGATCGCGGAACCTGACCCTTGAAGCTGCCATCCTTGGGGACGATGATCGTCTGGGAAAGCATCTTTCCAGGCTTATGGTTTCCGGGACGAGTGCGGTTAACCCCATCTTCGCCGTCCTTGTATTCCACAACATCGGACTCTGTTTCAATCCCTTCGATGGTATGAACTCCGGCAACAGGTCCGCTGGAGGGAGGGCGGGTGGGCGGGGAGGTGGTTGGTCGCAAGGCCACCGTGGGAGGGATTGGAACCTTGCCCCTGAGCATCCCATCTTTGCCAACGTCAACCGTTTTACAGGCTTGACCGGCAAAGCACAGTTGGTATTTGCCCGGCGCTAGCTTGCTAAACAGGTAGTCCCCATTCGCGTCAGGCTGGACCTTAACCACAATGCCGCCGGGATAAGTCAATGTGCCCTCCACATACGGAGTTGCGCCAGCCGCCAGCGCCACCGAGCCGCTACACAGGAGCGCGGCGCTCAGAAATAGTTTGCTGATTGGTTTCATTTTGTATTCCTGTGAATTGGTCTTCCTCAAAATTGCATCGAGTGCAAGCGGATAGCCGGTCATGCAGAAAAACGGCGCAGCCTCGGTTGCACGTTTCAGCCGCACTACTTTGAAGGCGCGACAGTGCCCTTGACGTCCTTGCTCTGAACCCGACCATTCAAGCGGCCATCCTTGCCAATGATGATCGTCTGGGGCGACTGGCCGGGGATGATGAGTTTGTACTTTCCGGGTGGCAGGCCGGAGAAACTGTAATTCCCATTGGCGTCGGTCTTGGTGTTGACTTTGATGCCGCCAGGGTCGCCCTCAAGGCCTATCGGTATGATCATGTCAGCGACCAACGCCGTGACTCCAGCTACCTGGTTCCCCGCCAGCGCCACTGCGCCGCTGCACAAGAGCGCCAACGCCAGTACTGCGGGTGAAAACAAGCGCGTCATGGCTCGCATCTTCTGTTGTTGCTTCATCTCACTGCTCCTATAGGGTGGGAAAGGGCCAAGACCAAACCTTCTTTGCGGTTCAACTCAGAGGGATGCGCATCCGGATCTACCTATGTGAGTCAGTCAATTCTTGGTGTCGGTTCAATGAAATCGCGATCTCTTTCAAGTTTGTCAGGCGTTCGAAATCCTGAACCTGGTCAGGACCACCATGCTGACCTCGTTGCTGCTCAAAAAGGGCTTGTGCAAGGCCCGGCTGTTGCGTGAACTCAGCAGCGGCTAGGTCTGCATGACGCCCAGGTAAGCCAGCACCCCCTGCCCGGCGCGCCGGCCACTGGCCAGGCACGCGGTTAGCAGATAGCCCCCGGTGGGGGCCTCCCAATCCAGCATCTCGCCGGCGCAAAACACGCCCGGCCACTGCGTCAGCATCAGGTCCTGGTTCATGGCCTCGAAACGCACGCCACCGGCGCTGCTGATGGCTTCGTCGAGCGGGCGCGCGGCCGCCAGCGTGATCGGCAGGGCCTTGAGGGCAGCAGCCAGTTGAGCCGGATCGTGCAGTTGGTCTTTGGTCAAGCGTTCATGCAGCAGGGCGGCCTTGATGCCTTCGATGCCCAGGCGGCTCTTGAGGTGACTCGACAGCGAGCGCGAACCGCGTGGGTGGCTGACCTCGGCCAGCACCCGCTCAGGACTCAGATCGGGCAACAGATCAAGATCCAATGTGGCCGCACCGTGCGCCATGATCTGATCGCGCAGCAAGCTCGACGCTGCGTAAATCAGGCTGCCTTCGACACCTGTGGTGGTAGCCACAAACTCGCCTTTGCGCGCAAACCTGACACCTTGCGACGTGGCAAAGGACAGGGCCACCGATTTAAAGGGCTGACCGGCAAAACGGCTGCTGAAATACGCGCTCCAGCCACCCTGCACATCAAAGCCGCAGTTGGCCGGCAGCAGCGGCGCCAGCGCCACGCCATGCGCTTGCAGCCAGGGCAGCCAGGCGCCATCGGATCCCAACCGTGCCCAACTGCCACCGCCCAGGGCCAGCACCACCGCATCGGAGCGCGCCTGCACCGGGCCTTGCGGGCTGTCGAAGCCAAGGGCAAGGGTCGGGACTTCTTCGGACCGCTCGGCGCTGCCGCCGGTCCAGCGATGGCGCATGTGGAACTGCACGCCCGGTCCGTCCGGCGGATGGCGCAAACGGTGCAGCCAGGCGCGCAGCAGAGGAGCGGCTTTCATGTCGGCCGGGAACACCCGGCCCGAGGTGCCGACAAAAGTCTCAACCCCCAGTTCCTTGGCCCAGGCCCGTACCTGCGTCGGGCCAAAGTCGCGCAGCAAGGCCTCGAGCTGGGCGCGGCGCGCGCCGTAGCGGGAGGCAAAGCCCTCGAACGGCTCGGAGTGCGTCAGATTCAGCCCGCCCTTGCCGGCCAGCAAAAACTTGCGCCCGACCGAGGGCATGGCGTCATACAAATCGACTGCCACGCCGGCGCCGGACAACACCTCGGCAGCCATCAGTCCGGCCGGGCCGCCACCCACCACCATCACTTTTTTCATGAACCGTCCTCAAGTTCCAGCAAGGCGCCCTGGGCGCTCAAAAACGCGGCTTTGACCACCGCATCCGGGTACAGCGACTGCACGGCCGCGCGGTAATGACCCAATTGCGCCACCAGCTCGGGCTGGTCTTGCGGCGACTCGGCCGACTTGTAGTCAAGCACCCACCAATGCCCCGCATGCGGACCGTCCTGGCGCTGCACCAGGCGGTCCAGCCGCAGCGTCTCACCCTGGTACATCAGCTCGACTTCGTTGCCCTGCCAGCCGACCACCGTCTTGTCCCAGGCCCAGGCGCCCTCACCGTGCAGGATGCGCTGCGCCATTGCCGCGGCTTGCCGGCCCTGCTCCGGCGTCAGCTCAAACTCGCGCGCCGCGGCACTGGTATTGTCGACCGAGACAGCGCCCCATTCCAGCAGACGGTGCATGGCTTTGCCGATGCGCACCGCCACGCAATCTGGTTCATCCCCGATGCCGCTCTGGTCGACCTGCGCTTGGTTGCTGGCTGGCGGTCGCAAGTATTGCGCGCCGACCAGCGGCAGCTCTTTGAGGTAGAAGACAGCCTCCGTGACGCAGACAGAGGCAGCTGCCGGCGCGCTCAACGCGGTGGGTAAACCAGGGGTCACCGGTGTCGCCAGTCTGGACAGGCGTTGCCACCAGCTGCGCTCGGCCAGGCGGTACGGCTCGATGCTGGAAATCGCCAGGGTGTGCCGGGCTCGCGTCAGAGCCACGTACAAGGCATTGAGTTCTTCGCGCTGACGCTCCAGACGTTCAGCCTCCAGTGTCGGCACGGCACACGCGGGCGGCTGGCTCTCGCTGGCCAGAAACACGAATTGTTGCGGCCAGGCCGCCTCACCCGGCCAGTCCACCAGCACGCCCATGGTCTCGGCGTTGCGCTCGGGAGTATCGGTGTCGAGCAGCAGCACGACGGGCGCTTCCAGCCCCTTGGCACCGTGGATGGTGAGCAGACGCACGGCCAGCGGGTTGACCGCCGCGGGCGCCAGCACACCACCGGCCTTCAGGGTGCGGACAAAGGCATAAGGTGTGACATACCGTCCACCACTCAGCTGCAGCGCCACCCCCAGCAGGGCACGCAAATTGGCCAGCACCGAGTCGCGCTGATTGGCGGGTGCGGCAGCGGCAAAGCGCGCCAGCACATCGCCATCGGTATAGATGGCCTGCAACGCGTCGTGCGGCGGCAACTGGGCCAGCCAGGCCTTCCACCGCATCAGACAATCCATCACCACGCGGCCATCCGGCGCGACCAGTTGTGTTTTTGGCAGCAACTCGAACCACGACCCGCCCGCTTCGCGTTGCGCCAGCGCCAGCCGCACCAAGGCATCGTCGGGCAGGCCGAACAAGGGCGACTTGAGCAGGCGTGCCAGGGACAGATCGTGCTGCGACGACACCAGCACATCCAGCAAGGCCACCAGGTCCTGCACTTCGCAGCAGTCGATCAGATCGGTTTTTTCGCCAATCTGGGCGGCGATGTGCAGCTTGCGCAACTCGTCCTGCAAGGGCAGCAGAGCAGCGCGCTTGCGTGACAGCACCATGACATCGGACGGCCGCCGGTCAACGAGTTGCTGCGCGATCCAGCGCGCCGCCTGCCGCGCCTCCAGTGTGCGCAGGGTTTCCTCGGGCTGCTCACGCGGGGTAGCGAGACTGTCCCGCCACTCGGCACTCGCTGAATCAGCGTCACCCGCCTGGCGCGCTGGTCGCAAGATGGGCGGCAGTTGGCACACCGCACCCGCCTCCAGGGAACTGGTGGTGTGCCGGCGAAAGCCGTCATAGCCATCGGCCTGCGCTGCCTCGGCCATCGCCGCATTGACCGTGGCTATCACCGCCGTGGCATTGCGCCGGGTGTGGTCGCAACTGAGCAAATCCCCTTTCAAGCCAGCGCACACAAAATCCTTTGCTGCCCGGAACACCTGCGGCTCGGCGCGACGAAAGCGGTAAATGCTTTGCTTGGGATCGCCCACGATGAAGACACTGGGGGCGCTGCCGCCAGCACCCGCGTAGCCGCTGAGCCAGGACCGCAGCGCCTGCCACTGCAGCGGATTGGTGTCCTGAAACTCGTCGATCAGCAAGTGCTTGATGCGCGCATCCAGGCGCTCCTGCACCCAGCCCGAGAGCACGGGGTCGCCCAACAAGACCAGCGCGGCGCGCTCCACGTCATTCATATCGATCCAGCCACGCTCCAACTTGAGCGCGGCAAACTCCTTGAGCAGCACGCGGCTGAGCCGTGCCATGCGTTGCTGGTAGAGCCAGGCCGCATGCTGCGCCCTGGCCGCCAGCACGCCCAGAACCAGCTTCTGCGCGGCGCGCACCAGCTCGATGCCAGCCATCTTCTCGCCAAACTTGCGCGGCGCGCCCTCTTTCGTCAGCAAGGCTTCAAACGCTGCCGACAAATTGCCTTGCGTGAGCGCGGCTTCAAGCTCAATGCCTTTGGCAGCGAACGTTTTGGCGCCGGCGCGCGCCAGCACCCTGGCGGCATCCAGCAGGGTCTGCCAGCGTTGCGGCTGCGCTCGCAGAAAGTCATCCGGTGCCGCCAGGGCCGCGAACTCGGGGTACTGATCACGGAAGTGCGACACCGATTGATCGACCACACCCTGCGCATCGGCGAGGGCAAACTCGGTGCGCTTGTCGAGTGCCGTCTGCAAGGCTTTTTCAGTCTGCGCGCGGCCGTGCTCGAACACCACCGCTTCAAAGTCCGCCCGGCGCTGGACGTCGGTCACCAGCGCCGCAAAAAAACGCCGCCACACCAGCGCCTTGGCCGGCGCGTCGTCTTCCAGTAGTTCGTAATTGGCAGGCAGTTCCATTTGCTGCAGGGTCGCCAGCGGCGCACTGCGCAGCAGGGCGGCAAACCAGCTGTGAAAAGTGCGAACCTGCACCTGGCGTCCGCTGGCCAGAATTCTTTCATACAGCGTCGACAACTGCTGGGCCAGCAGGGTCGGCGACGGTCCGCCGTCTGGCATGGCGACGCCGCGATCGCGCAGTTCCTTGATCAGGGTCTCTGAATCGGCAGCGGCAAATTGGGCCAACCATTGGTACAGCCGCTCGCGCATCTCGCTGGCCGCTCTTTTGGTGAAGGTGATGGCCAATATTTCGTGCGGCAGCACCCGCAGTTGCCCGCTCTGCACATCCACGCCATCCAGCAAGGCCCGCACAATGCGCGACACCAGCATCCAGGTCTTGCCGGCACCTGCGCAAGCTTCCACCGCGACGCTACGGCGCGGGTCACAGGCTATGGCGTAGAAGGCCTCGGCGCTGACCGGCTGGCCGTTGTGCTGGTAGGCGGGCTGGGTTTCAAAAATAGTTACCTTCACATCATTCCCAAAAATCTTTCCGGCACAAACCCCGTGCCGCGCAAAATTCGCAGGCTTTACCTTCACCCAGCGCCGCCATGGGATGTCCCTCCGAGATACGCGCCATGTCTTGTGCGATGCCTTCCAGAAGTTGGTCGCGCAAGCCCACAATATCGGCTTGAGAATAGCTCTTGGTGCCGTCTTTTTCAGCCACATTGACATAGGCCGCGGCCAGCGTGTCATCGGTCAGCAAGGCGGCATAAAAGGCCAGTTGGGTGTCCTCCAACGCGTCCTTGATGCGCTGGGCAGTGTTGTTGCGAGCCTCGGTTTTGTAGTCGATCACCAGCGCGCTGCCGTCCGCCAGACGGTCAATGCGATCGATCTTGCCGACCAAAGTCAAGCTACCCAGCGGAGTTTCCTTCCAGACTTCGGCCTCTCGGAAGGTCGCGCCGCCGGCCTCGTGAGCGGCCAACCATTGCAGATAGCCCTCGCGCACCCGCGGCCAGGTGGCGGCGAAGGGCAGGAATTCACTCTGCGACAAACCCAGCTCAGCCGTCGCCTGCGCAGCGGCCTGATCGAGCCCGGCTGCGCGCGCCGGTAATTCCGGCTCCGGGGTCTTTTTCCAGCCCTCATGAAAAAGCTTGAGAACAAGGTGCAGCCAATTGCCGAAGTCGCGTTTGTCCAGCTCGATGTCCAGTTCATCCGACTGCTGCAATTTCAGCTGGCGCAGCGCAAAAAAACGGTACGGACAGCGCCGCAGGTCTTCATAAGCGGAGCTGGAGAGTCGCTGCACAGGCAGCGCATCGCCCCTGGGCGCGGGCATGGCGCAGGGCCGCAGCGCAAGGGCGCGCAACGGGCTGGGGTCGGGCGCCAGCGCGGGCGCTTGTTGCAGCCGCAGCTCCTGCACAAAGCCGCTGGCCATCAGGTTCTCACCAGCTTCACTCAAACGCCACAACACATCAACATGGGGGAACCGCAAAGCGTAGTTCCAGCCAGCGCGAGCGGCACCGGCCAGTTGCTCGCGCGCAGGCAGGCCCAGCAAGGCGCGCTGGGCCGGGGTCCACCTGCCGGGCGGCTCGGGCGACACCGGCAGTCGCTGTTCATCACACCCCGGCAGCACTACCGCCGCCAGGGGACGCCCCAGCAGTTGGCTCAGTGGCAGGATGACGACTGGCGCGTCAGCCGGGTGCTCCGGCGAAAAATTCCTGGCTTCCAGCGTCTGACTGACCCACGCGATGAACTCGCTCTGGCTCATGCGCGCCGGGACATCCGCAAATTCATCTTCAGCACCCTCGCGCAGACGCAAGGCGTCCAGCACGGCTTGACCGGCCTTGTCTTGCAGCAGGCCAGGCCATTGCCCGGCGCCCGCCAGTGCAGCGCGCAGATCCACCAGCCACTGCCGGAGCGGCCGCCCGGATTGCAGCGTGTCACGCAAGGCTTGCACCTGTTGCACCACGCCATCGGCGGTCGGCACCGAACGCCATTCGCGCACACCCATGCGGCGCCAGATGACCTCCGACTGTGTCACCGCGTGCGGATCAAAAGCCGGCGCATTTTTTAGCCAGTCCAGCACCGCGTCGGTAGCCGCATCCCACGCCAGTGCACGCAGCAGGCTCATTAATGCGGCGGCCGCCCTTGTGGTCGACAAGGTCCAGCCCGTTTCGTCGCGCAGCACCACGCCGCACTCTCCCAGCATGGCGCTCACCCGACGCGTCAGCACCCGGTCCTGCGCCACCAGGGCTACCGGGCTGCGACCCTGGGCCAGATGCGCCAGCACGCAGGCAGCCGCGCAATAAGCCTCGTCTTCTGCATCGGCGGCGGCATGCAGTGCCAACTTGCCGCTGTCACGATCCGAGCCTGGCGCCCCATCCAACGACAAGGCAAAGACCCGGTCACCCAGTGCCTGTTGCAGCGCGAGCACCAGCGGTTCGGTCTGGAAACCTTGCAGCACCACGAGCAAATCGGGCGCCGTGGAAAAAACAGAATCCGTCGGGTAACTCGAATTTGCCGCCCACGCCAGGGCGATGCGGGCGGTCGCAGCCTCCAGAGCCAGCAGCGGTGAGTCCATGCCGGCAAGCAGCGCGGCGCCCAGCTCAGTGCCCCACTGCGTGCGTGCGCTGGGCGGCTGGGCGGCGGCGATCCGTGCCAGACTCCAGGCGTCTTCCAGCAGACGAGCGCCGAGCACCCTGTGCTGCGCGGACAAGCCGGTGCGTGACAACAGCGAAGCTGCGGTCAGCAGGTCGCGCGCAGCGTCTTGCCGCAAGTCGTCGCCACTGGGCTCAAAGCCGCCCAGACTGCGGGTCCAGTTCATGCTGGTCTCGAAGCGGGGCAAAAATTGCGCCTGTGCGGGTGTCGGCGAGTTGTCACTTCCTCGCAGCCAGGCCTTGCGTGCTTCCTGCATGAGCTGGGCATAGGGCAGCAGCACCACAGTGCGCGACGGATCAACCTTTCGCTGCACCATCCGGGCACGGACCTGGCCCATGACGCAGTCCCAGGCCTCGTCGACATGATGTTTTTTTGCTATCTCAGCCATAGGCAATCGTCTGTCGGGGAGGGGGCTTGGTTTCTGTCACAATTTCCCCACTTTACCTGTACCGACCACTCTTCTAGGAAAAATTATGGCCAGCGAACTTATCAAACATGTGTCCGACGCGTCTTTTGAGGCCGACGTGCTGAAATCCACCTTGCCCGTGCTGGTGGACTACTGGGCCGAGTGGTGCGGTCCGTGCAAGATGATTGCCCCCCTGCTGGACGACTTGTCGGCCAGCTATGAGGGCAAACTGCAAATTGCCAAAATGAACGTGGACGAAAACCGCGACATCCCGGCCAAATTCGGCATTCGCGGCATTCCCACGCTGATGCTGTTCAAAGACGGCCAGTTGGCAGCCACCAAGGTCGGCGCCATGAGCAAGGCCCAGATGATCGCCTTCATCGACCAGCAGTTGGCCTGACTGTAGACGGCGCAACCAGCACCACTTTGTCGTGCCGGGCCTGACCCGGCATCCCTGCCACGCAAGCACTGGATCGCGGCTGCTGGAACCCCGGACCCCGGATCAAGCCCGGGGCAGGCTCTGCTCCGGGGCCGCAATGCCAACTGCATAAACAATTTTGGCGTTTCCCCGGTATCGGATTTCTCCAGATTTTCCTGTCATAATCACGCCAGTTCACCAACTCCCCTTGAGTTGGTTCGAGTTTCCGGTTCAAAACTCCGAGGTTGTGGCAACTGTCCCGCCTCACCCTTACCTCCCCCACGTTCCGTTCAACTTCCTAGTTAGCCACTCCATGCACTTAAACGAACTCAAGGCACTGCACGTGTCGGAAGTCCTCAAGCAAGCCGAGGAGCTTGAGATTGAAAACACCGGCCGCATGCGCAAGCAGGAGCTGATGTTCGCGATCATCAAAAAGCGCGCCCGCACCGGCGAGCAGATCATCGCCGACGGCGTGCTGGAAATTTTGCCGGACGGCTTCGGTTTCCTGCGCAGCCCGGACACCAGCTACACCGCCAGCACCGACGACATCTACATCAGTCCCAGCCAGGTACGCCGCTTCAATCTGCACACCGGCGACATGATCGAAGGCGAAGTGCGCACGCCGAAAGACGGTGAACGCTACTTTGCCCTGAACAAGCTGGACCGCGTCAACGGTGGCGGCCCGGAAGAGAACAAACACAAGGTGATGTTCGAGAATCTGACGCCGCTGTTCCCCAAGGTGCAGATGAAGCTGGAGCAGGACATCAAGAGTGATGAGAACATCACCGGGCGCATCATCGACATCATCGCCCCCATTGGCAAGGGCCAACGCGCGCTGCTGGTGGCGCCACCCAAGAGCGGTAAAACGGTGATGATGCAGCACATCGCGCATGCCATCAGCGCCAACTACCCTGAGATCCACATGATGGTGCTGCTGGTCGACGAGCGCCCCGAGGAAGTGACTGAGATGCAGCGCACCGTCAAGGGCGAGGTGATTGCCTCCACCTTCGACGAACCGGCGGCGCGCCACGTGCACGTGGCCGAGATGGTGATAGAGCGCGCCAAGCGCCTGGTCGAGTTGAAAAAAGACGTGGTCATTCTGCTCGACTCCATCACGCGGCTGGCACGTGCCTACAACAACGTCGTGCCATCCAGCGGCAAGGTGCTGACCGGCGGCGTCGATGCCAACGCGCTGCAGCGTCCGAAACGCTTTCTGGGCGCGGCACGCAATGTGGAAGAAGGCGGCTCATTGACCATCATTGCCACCGCACTGATTGACACCGGCAGCCGCATGGACGAGGTGATCTTTGAAGAGTTCAAGGGCACCGGCAACTCGGAAATTCACCTCGACCGCCGGCTGTACGAGAAACGCGTGTTCCCGTCGATCCAGCTCAACCGCAGCGGCACGCGGCGCGAAGAACTGCTGCTGGCCCCGGAAATCCTGCAAAAAACCCGCATCCTGCGCCAGTTCCTCTACAACATGGATGAGGTTGAGTCGATGGAGATGGTGCTCAAGCAAATGCGCGCGACCAAGAACAACAGCGAGTTCTTCGACATGATGCGCCGCGGCGGATAAAAGCCTTGCCATCCCGGGCAAGCCTTGCCATCCTGGGCAAGCCTTGTCATCCCGGGCTCGACCCGGGATCCATGGATTGCGGATCAAGTCCGCAATGACAAGCCAAGGTATAATTTACGGTTTTACGCGACAAGTACGGTGGGCTTTGAATTGCGCAATGGTTTGCTCAAGGGCCTGTCGCGGCTAGCGCAACTGATGGAGAAGATATGAAAGAAGGCATTCACCCCAATTACCGCGATATTTGTTTCCTGGACTCGTCCAATGGCTTCAAATTCGTGACCCGCTCCTGCGCCGCGGCCAAGGAGATGATCAAGATGGAAGACGGCCGCGAACTGCCGCTCTACAAACTCGATACCTCCAGCGAGTCGCATCCTTTCTACACCGGCACCCAAAAATCGGTGGACAACATGGGTGGCCGCGTCGAGCGCTTCCGCAACCGTTTCGGCAAGACCGCAGCCAAATAGACTGGCAAACGCTTCTTGTGAAAGGCAGCCCGGGTCACCGCGCTGCCTTTTTCATTTATCCGTCATGGCACGCTGCAACGCGGCGCCAACGCGAGCCGCCGCCAAGCGCTGACGAAAATCGGTTTTAGCCTTCCAACTTGCCTTAGTATTGCCGCGTGAATCAACCGACCCCCGCCATCGTCGCCCAGGGTGCCGTGCGCCGCTTGCCGCGTACCGCGCTGCTGCTGCTGTGCATCGCCTACGTGCTGCCCGGCTTTGTCGGCCGCGCACCCTGGAAGAGCGCCGACATGACGGCCTTTGGCTACATGGCCCAGATGGCACGTGGTGCCACCGAATGGCTCTCGCCACGACTGCTGGACCTGCCGCCCGACGTCGACGCGCTGCTGCCCTATTGGCTGGGTGCCTGGGCCATGCGCTTGGCACCGAGCTGGATAACGCCTGATTTTGCGGCGCGCATCCCTTTTGGTCTGCTGCTGACGCTGACCCTGGTTGCCACCTGGTACGCCAGCTACTACCTGGCGCGCAGCCCGGCGGCACAACCAGTGGCCTTTGCCTTTGGCGGCGAGGCCTTGCCGCCCGACTATGCACGCGCCATGGCCGACGGCAGCTTGCTGGCCTTGATTGCCTGTCTTGGCTTGGCTCAGCTGTCGCACGAAACCACGCCGGCGCAGGCCCAACTCTGTTTTGTCGCCCTGACTTTCTTTGGCTTCACGGCCTTGCCCCATCGCGCCCTGCTACCCCTGGTCAGCGCCGTGCTGGGCCTGACCGGACTGGCCTTGTCCGGTGCGCCAACCATTGCCGCCTTGCTGGGCGCCGGCAGTGCGGCGATCTACCTGCTGGAGCGCGCCCCGGCGCCGGCCGCGGCGCGCAACAAGAGCTTGCGCGCGGGCGCCAGCATTGCGCTCTTGAGCGCGCTGGTGGTCCTGCTGGCGAGCGCGCTGGATTTGTGGCGCTGGCGCATCGAGTTGCCGCAAGCGAGCTGGGCCGAGTGGCGCAGCATGGGGCGTTTGCTGCTGTGGTTCACCTGGCCGGCCTGGCCGCTGGCGCTGTGGACGCTGTGGCGCTGGCGTCATCAACTGGTTCAAGGCGCCACGCCGAGCCGCCATCTGACCTTGCCCCTGTGGTTTGCCGGCGTGGCACTGACCGCCACCTTCAGCACCGCGTCGGCCGACCGCTCCCTGTTGTTGGCCCTGCCGGCCCTGGCAGCCCTGGCGGCGTTTGCCTTGCCGACCCTCAAGCGCAGCGTTGCCGCGCTGATCGACTGGTTCACGCTGCTCTTTTTCTCAGGCTGCGCTTTTACCATCTGGGTGGTCTGGATCGCCATGCAGACCGGGGTGCCAAGTCAACCCGCCGCCAACGTCGCACGGCTGGCGCCAGGGTTTGAACCCAGCTTCTCCCTCTTTCCCTTTGTGCTCGCCACGGCCGCGACGCTGGCCTGGGCCTGGCTCGTGAAATGGCGCGCCGGCCGGCACCGTGCCGCGATCTGGAAGAGTCTGGTCCTGCCGGCGGGCGGGGCGGTACTGTGCTTTGTGCTGCTGATGACCTTGTGGCTGCCGCTGCTCGATTTCGCGCGCAGCTATGCCCCGCTGGTGCGGCGCGCCATGGTCGTGTTGCAACCACCGGGCGGCTGCGCCGAGACGCATGGTCTGAGCCGCGGCCAGATCGCGGCCCTTCAATTCCACGGCCACCTGACGCTCAAGCCGGCCGCAGCGGCTGCCGGTTGCCCCTGGTTGATCGTCAGCCAGGACGCCCTGCCAACGCTGCCGGAAGCTGTTGACCCGGCCAACTGGCGCTTGCGCGGCAGCGCCCAGCACCCGACCGACAGGGATGAGACGGTACTGATCTTTCAACGCCTGGCGGCAACGCCGCGCTAGAGCCTGTTCACCCTATTTTTACGAGTGCGAAAATAGGGTGAACAGGCCCTCAGCTGTCCAGCTGGGCCCGGACGCGACCGGCCGGGAAAGTGATGATGAAAGTGGAGCCCACGCCAGGCTTGCTTTCAATTCTCAGCTGGGCGCCGTGGCGCTGTAGCACGTGTTTGACGATCGCCAGACCCAGACCGGTGCCGCCGGTATCGCGCGAGCGGCTGTGATCGACCCGGTAGAACCGTTCCGTCAGGCGCGGCAAATGTTCCGGTGCAATGCCGGGGCCGGTGTCGGACACCGAAAACTCGGCCCGGCCATCGGGCAGCAACACGGTGCGCACGCCGATTTCCCCGCCGGGTGGCGTATAGCGGATGGCATTGCCCACCAGATTGCTCATGGCGCTGGCCAGCTCAGTCGAGGCGCCGGCAATCTGGAGCGCCGGCGGCGCTTCAAACAGCAACCGATGGACCGGCTCCGAGGCCGGGCTCAGCACGGCCGACAAAGCCCGTCCATCCTGTTCCAGTTGCGCCGTCAGCGCCGCCACCGACACCCAATCCGAGTCACCCGGCGGCGGGCTGCCTTCCAGGCGCGACAGCGTCAACAGGTCGCTGACCAGCGTCTGCATCCGCTGCGCCTGCTGCGCCATCAAGGCCAGATAACGCTCCCGCTCGGGCTCGTCCAGAGGACAGCTCTGCAAGGTTTCGACAAAGCCGGTCAGCACCGTCAGTGGCGTGCGGATTTCATGCGACACATTGGCGATGAAATCACGGCGCATGGCCTCCGCCTGCTCCAGCGCGGTGACGTCGCGGGACAGCAGCAGCAGTCGGCCCGCGCCATAGGGATGCAGGTGCACCGACAGCCGGACCGGCCGGGTGGGCGAGTTCTCGCGCCCCGGCATCAGGACTTCACCCTGGTAATCGTGACCGGCAAAATAACCGGCAAAACCCGGGTCGCGCACCAGGTTGCCAATGTGCTGAAGCATGTCGCGCTGGGCATCCAGACCGAAATGCGCAGCCGCCATCGAGTTGAACCACTCGATCCGCCCCTGTGCATCGAGCAGCACAACGCCGTTGGGCGAAGCCTGAAACGCCGCCAAAAAATCCTGCAAGCGACGTTGGCTCTCCAGCGCGGCCTGCTCCCTGAGACGGATCAGACGGCGCACACGGTCGGACACTTCACCCCACAAGCCGGTACTCATCGCCGCGCTGGAGAACTCATTCGCTCGCAGCCAGCGCAACAAACGCCCGGCGCGCGACAGATCGATCAGGAACCAGCTCAAGCCGGCCAGCAGCAGACCGGCCGCCAGACCTTCGAGTGCACTGGTCGCGCTGTGGCTGGCGGAGGCCAGCAGCCAACCAGCCGTGCCTCCTGCAAGCTGACAGGCGATGAAGGAAAAAATTCGCCAGAACATGGTTGATTCAGAACGGCGGCCAGGGCTGCGCCGGTCTCTTCAGATCAAACGCCGGCCTGTGCCGACACGGCGGACGCGGTTTGAGCCGTCAGACGATACCCAGCGCCACGCACCGTTTCTATCATTTGACCGGCGTTGGCGCCCAGCGCCTCGCGCAGGCGTTTGACATGCACATCCACCGTGCGCTCCTCGATGAACACATGGTCGCCCCAAACCTTGTCCAGCAACTGCGAGCGACTGTGCACGCGTTCGGCGTGTTTCATCAGGTAGTGCAGCAACTTGAATTCGGTCGGACCGAGCTTGAGCAACTGGTCTTCGAACGAGACCCGGTAAGTTGAGGAATCGAGCGACAGCGCGCCGATGGAAACGGTGCCTCCCACCTGCTCCGGCGAGCGCCGGCGCAGCACGGCGCGTACCCGGGCCAGCAGTTCCTTGGTGGAAAACGGCTTGACGATATAGTCGTCGGCCCCGGCGTCCAGGCCGGCGACCCGATCCCCTTCATCGCTGCGCGCCGTCAGCATGATGATGGGAACCGCCTTGGTGCGCGGATTGCCGCGCCAGCGCTTGGCCAGCAAAAGCCCGCTCTCGCCCGGCAACATCCAGTCCAGCAGAATGACATCCGGCAGCACCGCATCGAGCTCGCGTTGCGCCGAGGCGCTGTCCATGGCCCAGGTCGGACGAAAGCCGTTGTGCCGCAGGTTGACTGCAATCAGCTCGGCAATCGCCGGCTCGTCTTCAACAATCAAAACGCCCGGTTGATGTCTCATTTCAGCACCGATTCAATCTGTTCCATCGAGGTGTGGCGGATGTCCGCCCCCTTGACCACATAAATGATGAACTCGGCAATGTTCTTGGCATGGTCGCCAATGCGCTCTATCGCTTTTGCCAGGAACAGCAAATCCAGACTGGGCGAAATCATGCGCGGATCTTCCATCATGTAGGTAATCAGCTTGCGCACAAAACCGTTGAATTCCTGATCGATCAAATCGTCTTCCTTCAGGATCGCCACCGCTGCCGCGGTATCGAGCCGGGCAAAGGCGTCCAGCGCCTTGCGCAGCAAACCGGAGGCCATGTCGGCTGCCACCCTGAGTTCCAGCGCGGGCAGCGAACGCGGCGAACCGCTTTGAATGATGGAGCACACCATGCGGGCAATTTTTTCGGCCTCGTCACCGACGCGCTCCAGGTTGGCGGTGGTTTTGGAGATCGCAATCAGCAACCGCAGATCGCGCGCCGTGGGTTGGCGCCGCGCGATGATGCTGGAGAGCTCGCGGTCGATATCGACCTCCATGGCATTGACCCGCGACTCGGTGGCGATCACCTGGTTGGCGACCTCGACACTGAACTGCGACAAGGCATAGATTGCCTGCTGAATCTGCGACTCGACCAGACCGCCCAGTTCCATGACCCGGGTCGAGACGGCACTGAGTTCGCTGTCGAACTGGGTGGAAAGATGTTTTTCAGGCATGCTGTGCTCCTAAATACTTTGATCGGTTGGGGACACAAGTTAACCAAACCTGCCCGTGATGTAATCTTCCGTTTCCTTGCGCGTGGGCTTGAAAAACATCTGCTCGGTGGAACCAAACTCGATCAGGTCGCCCAGGTACATGTAGGCGGTGTAATCGCTGCAGCGCGCCGCCTGTTGCATGTTGTGCGTCACGATCACCACCGTGTAGTCGCTCTTGAGCTCGGTGATCAACTCCTCGATCTTGGCAGTCGAGATCGGGTCCAGCGCCGAGCAGGGTTCGTCCAGCAACAAGACTTCGGGCTTGATCGCAATGCCGCGCGCAATGCACAGCCGTTGTTGCTGCCCACCCGAGAGACTGGCGCCACTCTGGCTCAACTTGTCCTTGACCTCGGTCCACAAGGCCGCCTTGCGCAAGGCCCACTCGACGCGCTCTTCCATGTCAGTGGTGTGCAGCGACTCGAATAATTTCACGCCAAAGGCGATGTTGTCGAAGATCGACATCGGAAATGGCGTCGGCTTCTGGAACACCATGCCGACCTTGGCGCGCAACAGGGCCACGTCTTTCTTGCTGGTCAACAAATTTTCGCCGTCCAGCATGATTTCGCCCTCGGCGCGCTGCTCCGGATACAACTCGAACATGCGATTGAAAACGCGCAACAGGGTCGATTTACCGCAACCGGACGGGCCAATGAAAGCCGTCACCTTGTTTTCCGGGATTTCCAGATTGATACCCTTGAGCGCGTGAAACTTGCCGTAATAGAAATCCAGATTCCTGACGGAAATCTTGGACGTTTCCTGCGCAGCGATAGCCGTATTCATGTTTAGCCTATTCCTGTAGCTTTTGCAGCGACCGACTCAGGTCCTGTTGCGAGTTAAAACCCGGGCCAGAATGTTGAGGCCCAGCACCGCTATGGTGATGATGAAAACACCGGCCCAGGCCAGTTTTTGCCAGTTCTCGTAGGGACTCATGGCGAACTTGAAAATGGTGACCGGCAGACTCGCCATCGGCTCGCTCAAGCTCGAAGTCCAGAACTGATTGCTCAGCGCCGTGAACAGCAGCGGCGCGGTTTCACCCGCAATGCGTGCCACCGCCAGCAAAATACCTGTCACCACACCGGAGCGCGCCGCCTTCAAGGTGATGCTGACGATGACTTTCCATTTCGGTGCCCCCAGCGCATAAGCGGCCTCACGCAAACCGGCCGGCACCAGTTGCAGCATGTTCTCGGTGGTGCGAATGACCACCGGAATGACGATCAAGGCCAGCGCCATGACGCCGGCGTAGCCGGAGAACGACTTGAAACGCGTCACTACCACGGCGTAGACAAACAGCCCGATCACGATGCTGGGCGCCGACAGCAGGATGTCGTTGACGAAACGCGTGGTTTCGGCGAGCCAGCCCTTGCTGTCGAACTCGGCCAGGTAAATGCCGGCCATGATGCCGATCGGCGTGCCGACAAAAGTGGCCAGCAGAACCATCAGGAACGAGCCGTAGATGGCGTTCGCCAGCCCCCCCGGGTCGTTCGGCGGCGGTGTCATCTGGGTCAGGGTGGCCAGCGACAGTCCGCTGACACCCAGCCGGAAGGTTTCAAGCAAGATCCAGAACAGCCAGAACAAGCCGAACGCCATCGCCGCCAACGACAGCGCCAACGCCACCCGATTGACCAGCTTGCGCTGCGCATAGCGGGCCTGGCGCGTCTGTTCCAGCGCGGCGGCGCGCAGCAGAAGTTCAGCGGTACTCACTGGAGTACCTTCGTGCTGCGCACTGCGGTGCGAGCTTGCTTGGGGACGGCCCGGCGCGGCGCTCATGTCTTGGTTCCTTCGTTCTTCCTGAGCTGCGCGAGCAGTATCTTGGACAGCGTCAAGACCACGAAAGTGATGAAAAACAGCACCAGACCGAGGTACATCAGGGAGGCCTGGTGCAAACCCTCGCCGGCTTCCGCAAACTCGTTGGCCAGTGCCGAGGTGATGCTGTTGGCGGCCTGGAACAGGCTCAGGGAATCGAGCTGGTTGAAGTTGCCAATGACGAACGTCACCGCCATGGTCTCTCCGATGGCTCGCCCCAGGCCCAGCATGATGCCACCGATGACACCGGCCTTGGTATAGGGCAGGACCACCGTCGAGACCACCTCCCAGGTAGTGGCGCCCAGCCCGTAAGCCGATTCCTTGAGCAGGGTCGGCGTGACCTCGAACACATCGCGCATGACCGCCGCAATGAACGGAATGATCATGATCGCCAGAATAATGCCGGCCGACAGAATACCGATGCCGACCGGTGGGCCGGAGACAAAGGCGCCCAGCAGGGGCACCCCTTCAAACCAGGCCTGCAATGGCTGCTGAACGTAAGTGGCCAGCAGCGGGCCGAACACCAGCAGGCCCCACATGCCGTAAACAATGGAGGGAATCGCCGCCAGCAACTCGATGGCGGTACCCAGCGGGCGTTTCAGCCAGGCCGGAGAGAGCTCGGTCAGGAACAGTGCAATGCCAAAACTCACCGGCACGGCGATCAGCAAGGCGATCAGCGAGGTCATCAAGGTGCCGTAGATCATGACCAGCCCGCCGAACTCCTCCTTCACCGGGTCCCAGGTGGTGCTGGTAAGAAAGCCAAGGCCGTACTTGCTGATGGCCGGCCAGGCACTGATGGTCAGCGACAGCAGAATGGCCGCCAGCAGGCCCAGGGTCAGGCAGGCCGCGCCTTTGGCCAGCCAGCCGAAGAGACGGTCCGCCAGGGGGCCGGAACGGGCCGACTTTGCCGGGGGAGGATTGGTCATGACACGTCCGGAGGATCTTGCAGAAGGGTTGACAGGCAACTGATTGACCGGAAGTGTAGTTGACACGTGCTTGCTCTCCCTGGAAAAAGGCCCGCTGCTTCAGCAACCGCTTACTTCAGAGCCACCGGCTTGCCGGCCGCATCCTTGACCTGGCCCCAGGCTTTTTCAATCGCCACGACAACGCTGTCGGGCATGGCAACGTAGTCCAGATCAGAAGCGACCTTGCCGCCGTTCTTGAAAGCCCAGCCGAAAAACTTGAAGGTCTCGGTGGCATTGGCGGGCTTGTCCTGCTTCAGGTGCATCAGAATGAAGGTGGCGGTCGAAATAGGCCAGGCATTCTTGCCCGGCTGGTCGGTGATGAGCTGGTAGAACGACTGGTTCCAGTTGGCACCGGCCGCAGCGGCCTTGAAGGTCTCTTCGTTGGGCGCCACAAATACGCCGTCGTGGTTCTTCATCAAGGTGTAAGTCATCTTGTTTTGCTTGGCATACGAGTACTCGACGTAGCCAATGGAATTGGGCAGACGAGCGACAAATGCCGCCACCCCTTCATTGCCCTTGCCGCCGGCGCCCAGCGGCCAGTTGACGGCGGTGCCCTCGCCGACCTTGGTCTTCCACTCGGGATGGACGCGGCTCAGGTAGTTGGTGAAATTGAAGGTGGTACCGGAGCCATCGGCGCGGCGCACCGGGGCAATTGCAGCGTCGGGCAGAGCCAGGCCAGGATTCAGCGCCTTGATGGCGGCGTCGTCCCATTTGGTGATCTTGCCCAGGTAGATGTCGCCCAGCACCTGGCCATTGAGCTTCATTTGCCCGGGAGCAATACCCTTGATGTTGATCACCGGCACGGTGCCGCCGATCACGGTGGGGAACTGGAACTGTCCCTTGGCTTTCAGAACCTCGTCGGTTTGCGGCATGTCCGAGGCACCGAAATCAACGGTCTTGGAGTCGATCTGCTTGATGCCGGCACCGGAGCCGACCGATTGGTAGTTGATCTTGACGCCGGTCGCCTTGTTGTAGTCGGCCGCCCACTTGGCATAAACGGGAGCCGGAAAGCTGGCGCCGGCGCCGGTAATTTCCTGCGCGCCGGACAGACTGGCGTACGACATGGCAAGGGCGCCCGCCATGCTGATCAAGGAGATTTTGAAACTGGTTTTCATCGCGATACCTTTTGAGTTGAACAAGAGAGGACTTTGGCTGCTAGCAGGCAAATATAAGTAGCTTGTGTGACAGTAATGTGACATTTGTCAGTTTCTGGCGCGAATAAGCCGGCGTCGATGCCGCGCTGCCCCGGCTCGCAGGGAGTGCGCACAAAGTCATCCCATCGTCACAAACTTGTCACACGGCAACACTAGGCTTGGGTCTTCATTTTTCGGGAGTACCTTGCATGTTCAACCGCTGGCCAGGGCCGGCGACTTTGTCGCCGTTGAACAAGCGGTGGTCCAGAGCGCCGATGGCCAGGCCGGCAACGGCGTCGTTCACGTCGTCGACAGCGTGCTACTGCCGCCGCACAAAAAGTAAAACCACCAGAGAGTGGATCGCAACACGATCGCCGGTGACGGGCGCAGTGCCAATGCTATGCTGAGCGCTGAAACACAGGAAACCATAGCTGATGCAAGAAGGAACACGCCTGGCCGCGGTGGATTTGGGGTCGAACAGCTTTCGCCTCGAAATTGGACGTATCGAGCACGACCAGTATTACCGCACCGAGTATTTGAAGGAAACCGTCCGCCAAGGTAGTGGCCTGGATGGCGAGCGCAACCTGACACCGGAGGCGATGCAGCGGGGCTGGGATTGTCTGGCCCGTTTTGGCGAACGTCTGGCCGGCTTCGACAGCGCCGCCGTGCGTGCCGTGGCCACGCAGACCTTGCGCGAGGCGCACAACCGCGACGAATTCCTGCTGACAGCCAATGCCGTGCTGGGCTTCCCGATCGACGTCATCTCGGGCCGGGAGGAAGCGCGCCTGATCTACCAGGGGGTGGCCCATGCGCTGCCGCAGGGCAGCGAGCGCCGCCTGGTGATCGACATCGGCGGCCGCTCGACCGAACTGATTCTGGGCCAGGGTTTCAAGCCCAGGTTGATGGAGTCCTACCGGGTTGGCAGCGTAGCCTGGTCAACGCGCTATTTTCCGAACCAGCAGTTTTCCAAACACGCGTTTCAAATGGCCGGCATTGCGGCCAAGGCGGTGCTGGACGAAGCCCTCAATGCCTACCGGCGCGACGACTGGGAAGTGGCTTATGGCTCCGCCGGCACGGTGGGCGCGGTCGGCGACGTGCTGCTGGCCGCCGGCTGGCCGGCCGGCGTCGTCACGCTGGAGGGCTTGGACTGGTTGCAGGACAAACTGATCGCCGCGCAAAGCGCGGACCGGATCCGTCTGGCCGGCTTGAAAGAAGACCGGCGGCCCATCATTGGCGGTGGCTTGAGCATTCTGCGGGCGGTTTTCGAATTGCTCCAGATCGATCAGATGCAACTGGCAACGGGCGGCCTGCGCCATGGGGTTCTGTTTGACCTGGCCGGCAACACCTCGGACCAAACCGATGTGCGTTCCAAATCGGTGCAACGGCTGGCAAGCAAATTCGGCACCGATGAGGTTCATGGCCTGCGCGTCGGAAAAGTGGCGCTCCATTTGTTTGCCCAGCTGCGCCCCCAGGCAGCGCCGCGGCAGGACCCGGCGGAGGAGCACCGCCTGAGCCGAAAATTGGCCTGGGCCGCCCAGTTGCATGAAATCGGCAGCCAGATTTCGCACAGCGACTACCACAAGCACGGCGCCTACATCCTGGACAATTCGGATGCCCTGGGTTTTGCCTTGTCCGAACTGCACAAGCTCAGCCAGCTGGTGTTGGGGCATCGCGGAAAACTGCGCAAGCTGGAAGCCGACTTTGAAGACGAAACCTTCGTGCAGCAGTTGCTCAGCCTGCGCCTGGCCGTCATTTTGTGCCACGCCCGGCGCGACCCGGACTTGACGGGCCTGACATTGACACGGGCGACCGAGAACAGCCACAGCTTCCACCTGGGTTGGCGTGCCGGCTGGGCGCAGACCTTTCCCCAGTCGGCCCACCTGCTGCGCGAGGAGGTGCTGGCCTGGCAGAAAACCCCCTGGTCGCTGAGCCTTAGTGATTGCTGAGATCAGCGGTTTCGAGTACCAGCAGACCGGACCTGGCGGTCTTGGCCTCGTGTTTTGCCCGCGCCGCGACGGAGGCCACCTGCTCCGCGCTGGCATATTCGTCAGAACAAATCCTGACCGCGCCTATCGACAAGGTCGTCAACGGGAAGAACCTTGAGACCCCGTGCCGGTCTTCCGCATGAATGCCGCCCGCCGCGCGGGCTGCCTCGTCGAACAAATCCACCGCGCGCGCGGCAAATTCGCTGACGATGCTTTGGCATTGCTGCTGCCAGTCGGCGCTCTGGTACAGGATGATGAAGTCGTCACCGCCCACATGCCCGACAAAATCGCGCTTCGGATCGCAGTGGGCCAGCGCCAGCCGGGCCAGCAGCCGGATCATTTCATCGCCGCGCCAATAGCCGTACTGGTCGTTGAACGGTTTGAAATTGTTCAGGTCCGCGTAACACGCGACAAATTCGGCACCGCCCGCCAGCAGGCGTTCAATGTGCTGGCTGATCGGAATATTGCCGGGCAGGAAAGTCAGCGGATTGGCGTGCCGAGCCGCCTCGATGCGTGTTTCCGTCACCGAGCGGACCAGTTGTTCCCCGGTGCCCAAGCCGACGTAGCGGCCGTTTTCCGTGACGATGAAACCGTCCGTCAGATAGCGCTGGTCGTCGGAGGTGAGGATACCGATCAACTCGTCCACGTTGTGGTTGCGCTCGATCAGGCGCGACGCCAGGTTGGCATGCACCAGACACGGCTTTTTGCCCCACACCTCGCGGTAGTACAGCTTGCTGTATTCGTTCATGAAACTGGAGCGGTTGATGATTCCGACCGGCCGGTGGCCATCGACGACGGCCACCGCGTGCAGCTTCTTATGATTCAAAAACAAGGCCACCAATTCATCGTTGCTGGTGCTCGGCGTCACGGTTGGCGCGTCCAGCAGGGCAATGCGGCTCAGCACGCCACTTTGCGACGCCCGGCGCAACTCGGGAAACACCGCCACCCGGCGGTCCCGCATCACGGCCAGCGCGCCCGCCTCGACCTGCTCGCGCGGCAACAGCGCCGGCCGCCCCAGAAAATAGCCCTGGCCACACTCGATACCCAGGTCACGCAGGACCCGCAAGTCGTCTTCCGTCTCAATGCCTTCGGCCACCAGCGCGGTCTCGAACAGCGCGCCGATTTGCTGTAGCGCCTGGATGGTCTTGAGCTTGTCGGCGTGCTGGCTGAGGTTGCGGGTGAAGTATTTGTCGATCTTGACGAACTCGGGCCGCACTTGCGACCAAAGCCTGAGACTGGAGCGGCCGTCGCCAAAATCATCCAGCGCGATCGCCACCCCGGCCGAGCGCAACTCGCGCACCACGCGCGCCAGGTGGTCCATGTCGGCGACCCGCTGATACTCGGTAATCTCGAACACCAGCTTGCGCGGCAAGACACCAAATCCGTTGATCAGTTCCAGCAGGGCGGCGCGTCCGTGTTGTTCCAGAATCTGCACCAGCACCTCGGCACTGATATTCACAAACAGCCGCCCGGCTTCAACCAGCTTGCCCCAGCGTTGACAGGCAGCGATGACGCAATGGTTTTCAAACTCGAAGTTCAAACCCTCCTGTGCCGCGGCCGTCAACAAGGTATCGGGTGTATGCAGCGCAGTGTCTTGCGGCCCCCGGATCAGCGCTTCGTGCGCGTAGATGGAGCCGTCGCGCAACGACACGATCGGCTGGAATACCGGATACAGTCCTTCGCCGCGAATCAAGCCGGCCAGGGCGCCCCGCCCGCGCCGCACCCCATCCGACAACGCGGGCATGGACCATGATTTGGCGCCCGCACCGGGACTGATCTCCACCACACTGGAAAAAAACTCGATCGCCGGCAATGCCGTGGTCACCGCCTGCTGCGTCATGCTCATCTGGAATTCCATTGTTCAGGGCTCAGCTTGCAGTCTAGGAGCAGGTGATGACAAATTCGTGACAAGACCGTGGCAAAACCATGACCGCCCAAACACCCACGCAAGCAGGCGCCAGCGAGCGTCAAATAAACGGTATAAACTGTATACCCCGTTTATTCAGAGGACCTGTTCACCATGACGACAGCCAAGAAGAAAATCACAACCAGCAGTCCCGCCAGAACCGTGCCTGCCACTGCTGCCGCAGTCGCGCCAGCGCCGGCGGCCCCGCTGCGCGCTACCCCAGTTGCCAGCAAGGCAAAGCAGAAAACAGTTGCTAAAATGCCGACCGCCAAGCCGCTTGCCGCAACAGTCGCCAAGACGCCAGCCAAGCCAGTGCTCAAGATCAAAGCAGAAAAACCGGTGAAGGCGAAAAAGCCGAAACTGGTGCGCGACAGCTTCACCATCCCGAAGGCTGAATACGCCGTGCTCGACGAGCTGAAACAGCGCGCCGGCAAATTGGCCCATGCCGTGAAGAAGAGCGAATTGATCCGTGCCGGCATCAAGGCGCTGGCCGCCATGCCCGACGCTGCGTTGCTGGCCGCCTTGAAGGCCGTGCCGGCGATCAAGACCGGGCGCCCGAGCAAAGACTGAACCGACGCCCGCGGGCCTTGATTGGCGCATTTTTCATCGCGTTCGCACTCGTAAAAATAGGGTGAACAGGCCCTAGTTCAACCCGCGACCAGCCCCTCGGCAATGGAGCGTCGAAAGACCAGCCAGGCCGGCAGCGTGGCGACCAGCGCGCCGACCAGAATCAGGGCGCCCACCAGCACACCTTCGGCGGCGCCCAGACGCACCGGCAGGTCGAAGCCGACTTGCGACTGCAGCCCGTACGACAAGGCCACCGAAGCGGCCCAGCCCAACAAGACGCCGATGGCGGCCCCGGTAGTGATCAGCAGCGCCACTTCAATCCAGACGACGCTGAAGACGTACAGGCGGCTGGCACCCATGGCACGCAGCACGGCGAACTGGCGCCGGCGTGCCAGAAAACCGACCAGCAAGGCCATCAGCACCGCCGCCACCACCAGCACCTGGGTTGCGATCACCAACAGCGACATCAGGTCGCGCACGTTGCCCAGTGCCAGGTACAGATCGTTGAGGACTTCGGCCGGAAACAGGGCGACGCTGCGCGGCGTGCGAAATTGGCCGCGCAAACGGTAGGCCGCCGCCACCGAGTCGGGCTTGATGGCGATGGCCGGCAGGCCCGGCAGGGCTTTGGCATCCCATGGCGGGCCTATGTGCGTGGCCTCGGTGACGGCCTGAGCAGACTGCAAGCCGTGCACGCGCCAGACATCTTCCACCGGCACCAGGATGGCCGCATCCCAGATAGTGTGGCGCGCCGGCAGACGCCCGACGACGGTGTAGCGCAGCGCGCCATGCGCGGCGTCGGCATGTTCCTCCTCGTCTTCCTGCGCTCGGTGCAAACCATGCGCGGGACTGAAGCTGGCACCGAGCGCCAGAGCGACGCCGGCGCCGACAACCGCTTCGCCCCGCTTCTCGAAAATTCGCCCTTCTGTAGGGGCAAGGGTGCCGCCCCGGCTGGCGAAGGCTGCGATGGTGCCGACGATGGAATGCCCTTGCCAGTTGTCTCCGAAGGCAATGGGAGCGGCATATTTGACGCCAGCGGCGCTGCTGGCTTTGGCCAGCAGCTCGCCGTCCAGCAGGGGAATAGCCTGGGGCCGCAGGTAGACCGAAGTCAGCACCAGCTGGGTGGCGCTGCCGGGTGCACCCAGCAGCAGATCAAAATCATCGGCGGCCCGGGCGCTGCCTTGGCGCAACGCGCGCTCCTGCGAAATCACCGCAATGCCGGTGGCGACCGAAACCGCCACCAGCAACAGCGTGACCCACACCAGCAAGCGGTTGCGGCGCAGGTCGGCACGCACCATGGGCCAGGGATTGAAGCCGCGCATCATGGCGAGGAACAGAGTTGCTGCAAGGCCCCGTCCTGCAAGCGCAGGCAATGCTGCATGCGTCCCAGCAACTCGGGTTCATGCGAGATGACGATCAGCGTTGCACCCTGGGCGCGGACCAGCTCGGTCAGCAGATCGCCGATCTGGCTGCGATGGTCGGGGTCCAGGCTGGCGGTCGGCTCGTCGGCCATCACGATGGAGGGCTCCAGCAGCAGCGCACGCGCCAAAGCGACGCGTTGCCGCTCGCCGCGCGACAGCTGGGCGGCCAGTCTGTCGAACGCGGAGATACCGGTAGCGGCCAGCAAATCGCGGGCCCGCTGACGCACGGCGGCGGCCGGCCGCCAGCGGTCGAAATAAGCCGGCAGCAGCACGTTGTCCAGGGACGAGAGCCCGTCTATCAAATGAAAGTCCTGAAACGCAAGCCCCAGGTTGCGATGCCGCCAGCGCCCCAGGGCGGGCGCCGGCAAAGTGCAGATGTCGGTGCCACCCCAGCAGATTTGCCCCGCCGTGGGAGTCGCAATGCCGGCCAGGCAGTGAAAAAGGGTGGTCTTGCCGGCGCCCGAAACGCCGCAAATGCCCAGGCTGCCGCCGGTCTGTAGATCGAGTGCGGGAATGCTGAACAAGGCTTTCTGCTGGCCGGCAAAGCGCAGCGCAAGATCACGCACCTGCAACTGGCCCTGGCCACTCACAGTTTGGCGACCTCGGCGTTGACGATGCGGACCTGGCTCACGAAACCGGTCTGCGGGTCGGTCCAGGAGCCCATCTCCAGCTTGCCGCTGACTTCGATGCGCTGCGAAAAATTGACCGGGCCTAGCGTTCCCTTGAGGTAAATGACGACGATGTCCACCGGCCACTCGGCATCCGATGCGCAAAAAGGGCAGACCGACACCGGTTCGCGGGTCAGCACGAAGAAGTTGCTCTCCGGCTTGATCGGCGGCGCCATGTAGCCGCGCATGCGAACCTCCCGGCCCTTGAGCGCCTTGGCCCGCTCCGAATACTGGGTGCCCAGGATGCCTACCGATTTGTACAGCGACTCGAAACTCAGCAAGCTATCCAGGCTGAGGTTGTCGGCCGCCTGAAGGGCAGTCGCCCAGAGCAGCAAAGGGGAAAGCAAAAAAGTCCGGCGCAGCGAAGCGCCGGACTTCTGCGCCATCACGGGCATCACTTTTTCCGGGCTTTGGCGGCGCCCACTGTGGCCTGCGGCGCCAGCGCCAGGGCTTCCGCCATGATGCGGAAGACCTCGGTGTTTTCCAACTGGCCATGGACCTTGTCGGCCCCCGGGCCGATGGCCGTCAGAATCACGTCGTCACCCGAGTGAACGCCGCTGTTGCTGCCACGTGCGCCCTTGTTGGGCAGGTTGCCCTCGCGCAGCACGGCGCCGGCCACGTTCTTGTATCTTTCGTTGGCCACCATGACGCCCTCGGCATTGCGGATGGTGGGTACGAATTCACTGTCCATGAAGGGGCGGAAAGTATCGTAGTGGTCCGGGTAGGCGCCAAAGGTCAGGCGCACTCGGCGCGACACATCGACCTTGCTGGGATAGCCCTGCTCGTCAGGCGCCGGATAGTTGGGAAAACCGGCCTCGGCGTAGGTGCCGACCTTGTTGCGCATCTCGCTGCCGGGCGCGTCGTCGTCGACGGTGCCGATCACGCTGACCGCGTGGGCGTGGTCGGCGGTCACCAGAATCAAGGTGTTGTCGCCATGCGCCTTGGCCCAATCCTTGGCCTGCCGGACCGCGCTGTCGAGCATGATGGTGTCATAAATGGCGCGCTCAGCGTCCATCGAGTGGGAGTACTTGTCGATGCGGGCGCTCTCCACCATCAGCACAAAGCCGTTCTTGTTGCGCGACAGCACCTTCAGCGCGGCAGCCATTTCTTCCGGCACGTCGGGCTGGTCCGGGAAGCGGCTGACCGAGCCCTTCTTGAGAAACTTCAGGTCCAGCGCGCCGTCCACATTACCGGTGTTGTAAAGCCCCAGCAACCGGGTGGTTTTGCCATCGTCGGCGGCCGCCAGCATTTCGGTCTTGCTGGTTGCCAGCTTGTAGTCGGCCTGCTTGAAACGTTCGATGTAGTCGACCTCGTCGCCGCGCTTGGAGCCCGGAGTTGACTTGGGCAGAAAGTTGGGTGAGCCGCCGCCCATCATGACGTCGATCTTGCTGTCGTAAAACATCTTCACGATGTCGTTGTAATCGGAGCGGCGACGCGTGTGCGCCACCATCGCCGCCGGCGTCGCGTCCTCGATCTCGGAGTTGGTGACGGTGCCCACCGCCATGCCGCGGCGCTTGGCCAGCTCGGTGATGGTTTCGACCTTGGGGTGATCCAGCGTACTGGCGGCCCGCGAGCAATAAACACCCAGCGCATTGACACAGGATTTGTGTCCGGTGGTGTAGGCATGCGCCGCGTTGGCCGAGTCGGTGATGATGGAGTCGGTGCCTTGTGTCGACAACAAGGCCATGTAAGGCATGTCGTCCAGCGCCAGCTTGGCGGTGTACTTGCCGCCCTCTATCCCCTTGGACAGAATGCGGGCCGCCGTGCGGTGGCCTATGGAAAAGCCGTCGCCGATGAACAGGATCACATTCTTGGCCCGCCGTTTGGCGGGCGTGGCATAGACGCTCCAGGTCACCGATTTGCTGGACTTGCCATCGCTGGCCGTGACCGTGTAGCTACCGGGCTTGGCCAGGCTGGCATCGCGCAGGATCAAACTGGAAACGTCCTTGCCGTCTTCCCGGGCCACCAGTTCCGCCGACTTGCCCAGAACCTTGGCGTAGTCCTGGCCATTGATGCTGACCTTGACTTGCGCGGCATCGACCACACCATCGAACTCGACCTTGAAATCGAAATGCGAGCCAGCCAGGATATCGGCCCGGCTCAAGGGGAAGATGGTCTGCGCGGCACCGGCCGTTGAGAACACCGTGGCCGCCAGGGCCAAAGTTAGAAAGGTCGGCTTGAAATACATGCTGAGGTTCCGGATGGGTTACAAGCCGCGCAGTCTAGGTGGCTCGTGTGAAACATTGATGACAATTTTTTGACAATAAAGTGGGCGCCAGGGGCGCGCCTTCCTGAAGGCGGCCCCTGACAGCTGTTACACCGTTCCCAGCAGCGGGTCGCTAAGGCCATGCTGGCCGGTTTCGACCCGGCCGGCAAAGCGCCGCAGATAGCCCTTGCTGGTGTCTGCCGTGATGCTGAAGTCATACCAGTTACCGCTCTTGCGCAGCGGCCAGGATTGCTCCACCACCTTGCCGGGCTCGACTTTCAGCACCCAGGGGCCGCCGCTGCCGTAAGCGCTGTCCTGAATGGTCAGCGTGCAGGCCTGCTTGCCGGCGTTGCTGAGCTTGACGTAAACGTCCCCGTTGGCGACGTCGTAGCAGACCTTGCATTCCGGACTCGCCAGGTTGGCCGCGCTGGGCGCATCGTCCTTGAAAACGCGCACAAAGCCGTTCGGTCCGTAGACCCACAAGTCGTGCCGGCCCTGGTCGGCCGACAGATCCCAGCTATCGGTCAGCGTCTTGCCGGCTTCCACCGTATAGCGGCGTGGAATGCGCTCAAGGTGCAATTTGTCGTAGACGTGGTAGACCACCCCTTGTGTGCCGGTGTTGGCGAAAGTCAGCGCCACGCTGCTGCCGGCCGTGACCGTGGCATTGACATGCAGCTCGTAAGGCAGCTTGCGCGAAAAGCGCGTGCCGGACTCCTGGAACAGCGGCTGATTCTTCGATGGAATACTGTAGGCCAGCATGGTTCTCTGCTGTGCATCGAGCACGGCGTAGTTGCTGGTATCGGGCAACTTGGGCAGCACCGCATCGCCGGGGTGCGTGAAATCGAACGCCGAGGTCAGGTCGCCGCAGACGGCCCGGTGCCAGGGGCTGACGTTGGGAACGCTGATGTCGAAGCGCTTTTCCAGGAACATCGCGATCGAGGTGTGGTCGAACACCTGCGAGCTGACCCAGCCGCCCTTGCTCCAGGGCGAGACCACGTACATCGGGACGCGCGCGCTGAGCCCGAAGGGTCGCACGCTGCCTGAAATGGTGTCATCCGCTTTACGGTATTTTCCGGCCGGGTCCGAGAAGTACTCGCCGTCGAGCTTGAGCGTGGCCTTGCCGGCCAGGCTGCCGTCCGCGTTGTAGGACGGTGGCGCCGGCGGCGGCACATGGTCGAACAGACCGTCGTTTTCATCGAAGGTCAAAAAGAACGCCGTCGTGGCCCAGACCGCGCTGTTGATGGTCAGCGCGTTCAACACCTGCTCGGTGAAATTGCTGCCTTTCAGAGGGCTGGAGGGGCCACCGGGATGCTCGGAAAACACCTGGGGCGGCAACACCCAGCAGACTTGCGGCAGCGTGTTGTTCTTGACATCGTTGGCGAGGTCGTCCAGCGTCCACAGCGACATGCCGTTCTTGTAGATCGAAGAGCCGGGCTGGGCGGTGCGGAAACTCTCGAAAGCCAGGCAGCCGTGCATGGCGCCGGTCCAGTTGTCGTTGGGGTCCTGGTAGATGCGCCAACTGATACCGGCTTTTTCCAGCAGGTCCGGCAGCGTGGGCCACTTGAACGCCGTGTCCTTGTAGGTGTAGCCCGGCACCGGCCACTTGTCGACCGCCGGGTTGCCGATCCAGCAGCGCACGTTGTTGGGCTCGGAGTCGGTGTCGGTGCAATTGATGCCCTGGGCCGCCAGCACCGGATTGAAGTTGGAGCCGCTGAAGAAGGTGATCCGGTTCGGGTCGGTGCCGGTGGTGATGGAGCAGTGGTAAGCGTCGCAGATAGTGAAGGCTTCGGCCAAGGCGAACTGGAACGGAATGTCTTCGCGCTTGTAGTAACCCATCGAGTTGTTGTTCTTGTACTTGGGCCAGTTGCCGAACTTGCCCTGGTTCCAGGCTGCTTGCGAATCCGAGAAGCTGTGCGGCGTGCTGGGTGCCAACAAGGCATTGAACAGTTTCGGGTCGAGGTGAAACGGTGCGATTTCGGTGCTGCCGTTGGACTGGTACCAGACCGGCTTGCCGCTCTCCAGCGGCACCGGGAAGCGGTCGCCAAAGCCGCGCACCCCTTTCATGGTGCCGAAATAATGGTCGAAGCCCCGGTTCTCCTGCATCAGGATGACGATGTGTTTGACATCCTTGATGGTGCCGGTTTGCACGGCGGGTTCAACGGCAAGGGCTTTGCGAATGCTCAGAGGCAGCGCGGCCAGCGCGGCGGCGGCGGCGCCGCTGCTGGCTGTCACGCGCAGGAAGTTGCGACGATCGATGCTCATGGGTAGGTACTCCTGATGATGGGAAGAAGGATTGCAGTGAGATGACTCAGGGCGCGCAACGCATGACCGGCGTCTTGGGGGCGGCAGCGGCCTGGTCCGGCGTTGCGACGGCGTTATTGCCGCCACCTCCGCCGCCGCAGGCGGCGAGGATCGCGGTCAAGAAAAGTGCGAGGCCCAGGCGCAGTGCGCGGGTGGGTGACAACAAGGGTTTCATAAGTGCTCCTGATTCATGGACAAGGGTTGAGGGGACGTGGCAAAGTGAAGCTGACGGGGGAAAACGGAAGCAGGGCAGCGCCTGAGCAGCCAGCTTGTGAGCTGCTGATAAGCGCCAAAACTCAAAACATGGGGCAGCAGCTCGTCGGCTTGTCCGGCGTATCCGCCCAGATGGGCGGCGAAGCGAACCCCGGACAGTTGCGCACAGCGCGCGTCCAGAGCGGAGTCGCCAACAAACAGGGTTTCCGCCGGCGCCACCCGCAGGCGCTCCAGCAGCAGCAGCAAAGGGTCGGCCGCGGGTTTGGGCAGCGGCGCATCGCCCAGGCCGACGATGGCGTCAAAAGAATCGGCGATGCCCGCCGCCGCCAGCAGCGCCGCGGTCGAAGCACGGTCCCGGTTGGTGCAGACACCCAGCTTGAGCCCGCGTTCTTTGAAGGCGATCAAGGCGTCCGCCACGCCGGCAAACAAAGGCGCTGTCGACAAGCCGTGCCGCAGGTAGCGCGCCATGAACTCGTTTTCCAGGTGGCTCGCTGTCTGCGCATCAACGGCCTCCCGTTGCAAGGCGATGGCTTGGTGAAACATGGGCCGCAAACCCTCGTTGAGCGCCGACTGCAACAGCGAGGCCGGGACCGCCCGCCAACCGGATTCCTGCAACACTTGGTTGGCGGCAGCGGACAGCGATGGCAAGGTGTCGAACAAGGTACCGTCGACATCAAAAATAACTGATCGAATATGATCGTTTTTGTTCATAACTGGAATACTACGAACATACAATGTCATTTTGATGACGTAAATCCTCGTTGCCACAGCGGCAATCTGTTTTTTTGTGTTCGTTTCTGGTTTCTAATACGGTGCTTGTCCATCCCGGAGATTTCGCATGCTCAAAGCCGCTCGTCACAAGGAAATCCTGGCCCTGGTTCAGGGCGGTGGCGGCGTTGAGGTCAATGCCCTGGCCGAGCGCTTTCAGACTTCGCCGATCACCATCCGGCGCGACCTGATCGAGCTGCACGAACGCGGGTTGCTGGAGCGCAAGCGCGGCGGCGCCGTCTCCGGCGAGGTCATCGCCGAAGGCTGGGCGCGTTACGAGAGCATCAGTTACGCCGAACGGGAGCGGGAGAACTTTCGGGAAAAGCGCGCGATTGCGGAGATCGCCGCGCAACTGGTGTCCGACGGCGACTGCATCCTGCTCAACGGCGGCACCACCTCACGCCATCTGGCCGAAGCCTTGCGCGCGCACAACAACCTGCATGTGGTGACCAACGGGCTGACGGTGGCGATGGAGTTCGCGCGCAGCCAGAACGCCTCGGTCTACCTGCTGCCCGGCAGCATCGACTTCAAGAAGATGGCCTCGGTCAGCCGCCCCGCCCCCGGCGCCTTCGACGATATCTCGGTGCGCGCGGCTTTTCTTGGCGTGCATGGCATCTCGTGCGCCGGCGGCATCGGCATGTTGTCCGCCGAGGAGGCAGCCATGAACCGCGCCTTCATCGATGCCGCGCAAACCGTCAACGTGATTGTGGACTCGTCCAAATTCCACGCGCAGGCGATCTTTCGCATCGCCCGGCTCGACAAGGTGACGCGCGTCATCACCGATGCCGGCATAGACCCCGGCACCCGGCAGGAAATCGAAAAGGCAGGGGTCGAGGTGCTGGTGGCGGCGCCGGAGGACGCTTCGCCTTGAGGCAGGCGGCGGCTTCGGACGTCACGAAACTGTCACCGTTTTTACATATACTGGCGCAATGTCATCAATCCAACTCGTTGACGTCTCCAAAGATTGGGGCGACACCAAAGCACTGGAAGCCATCAACCTGACGATTGAACCCGGCACATTTTGTGTCTTGCTGGGGCCCTCGGGTTGCGGCAAGTCCACCACGCTGCGCATCATTGCCGGGCTTGAATCCGCCAGCAGCGGCCAGGTCTTCGTCGACGGCAAGGATGTGACGCAGCAGCCACCGGCGCTGCGCGGCATTGCCATGGTGTTTCAAAATTACGCGCTGTTCCCGCACTTGAGTGTGGCCGACAACATCACTTTCGGCCTGTCGGTGCGCCGGGTCGAGGCCAGCGAGACCGCGCGGCGCCTGCAGTCCACGGCCGAGTTGCTGGGACTGCAAAAATTACTGGACCGCAAGCCGTCGCAGCTCTCCGGCGGGCAGCAGCAACGCGTGGCGCTGGGTCGGGCACTGGTGGCACAGGCCAAGGTCTGCCTGATGGACGAGCCGCTGTCCAATCTGGATGCCCAACTGCGCCAGGACATGCGCCGTGAGTTGCGCGAGCTGCAGCAACGCCTGGGCCTGACCGTGGTCTATGTCACGCACGACCAGACCGAAGCCATGAGCATGGCGGATCAGGTGGTGCTGCTGAACAAGGGACGCATTGAGCAATGTGCCGCACCGCGCACGCTGTACTCCAGCCCCGCCAGCACCTTTGCCGCGCGCTTCATCGGCACGCCGGCGATGAATTTGCTGAAAATTGAAAACAGCCATATCGCGGGCAGCCAGGTGGCGGTGCAACACGCCGGCGCCCTGTTAGGCATACGGCCTGAATCGGTGTCTCTGGGCGGGCACATCCCCGCGACCGTGCAAAGCCTGGAATACCTGGGCGCCGATTTGGTGCTGCGCTGTGCTGTCGGGTCGGAGCTGATCACGGTACGTGCCGATGGCAAGTCCGATTTGAGCGCGGGCGCACAAGTCACGCTGCAATGGCCGGCGCAGGCCGAACACTATTTTGATTTGCAAGGCAGCCGAGTTAACTGAACATCAACCAACCTCACAAGGAATACAGACATGCAAAAGAGAACATTTGGTAGATTCATCGCCGCATCGGCCATCGCGCTAGGCGTCCTGCCCATGAGCGCGATGGCGCAAGCGCCGACCGAGATTTCCTTCTTCTATCCGGTGGCCGTCGGTGGCACGATTGCCAAATACATTGACGATCTGGCGGCCGAGTTCACCAAGGAAAACCCGGGCATCAAGCTGACACCGATTTACGCCGGCAGCTACCAGGACACCATCGTCAAGGCGCTCACCGCGCACAAGTCCGGCACGCCACCGGTCACCTCGGTGCTTTTGTCCACCGACATGTTCACCCTGATCGACGAAGACGCCATCGTTCCGATCGACAACTTTGTCAAGACCGCCGACGACAAGGCCTGGTTGAATGGCTTCTACAAGGCTTTCATGGCCAACAGCCAGACCGGCGGCAAGACCTGGGGTGTACCGTTCCAGCGCTCCACCATCGTGCTGTACTACAACAAGGAACTGTTCAAGGCGGCCGGGCTGGACGCGAACAAGGGGCCGGCCAGCTGGGCTGAGATGACGGACTATGCGAAGAAGCTGACCAGGAAAGACGCTTCCGGCAAGGTCACACAATACGGCGTGCAGATTCCGTCCAGCGGTTTCCCGTACTGGCTGTTTCAGGCGCTGGCAATCGAGAACGACGCCCTGCTGGCCAATGACGCCGGCAACGCGGTCAAGTTCGACGATCCCAAAGTCATCGAAGCGCTGCAATACTGGGTGGACCTGGGCAAGCAGGGCGTGCATCCCACAGGCGTGGTCGAATGGGGCACCACGCCGAAGGACTTCTTCGAGAAGAAGGTCGCCATGATGTGGACCACCACCGGCAACCTCACCAACGTCAAGAACAACGCCAAGTTTGATTTCGGCGTGGCCATGCTGCCAGCCGGCAAGCGCAAGGGCTCACCCACGGGCGGCGGCAATTTCTACATCTTCAAGAAGTCCACACCGGCGCAGCAGGAAGCCGCTTTCAAGTTCATCAAGTGGGTGACGCAGCCCGAGCGCGCCGCGCGCTGGAGCATAGAAACCGGCTACGTCGCGGTCTCGGAAGCGGCTTACGCCACCGACACCTTGCGCAAATACGGCCGCGAATTCGCACCAGCCCTGGTGGCGCGCGATCAGTTGCCGTTTGCCGTCGCCGAGTTTTCCACGCACGACAACCAGCGCGTCACCAAAGCATTGAACGACGGCTTGCAGGCCGCGCTGACCGGCAGCAAGACACCTGCCGCAGCGATGCAGGACGCGCAGAAGGAAGCCGACCGCATTCTGCGTAGCTATAAATAATATAGCTCAACACACACTCTGGCCCTTGCGTGCCAGAGTGTTCGAATTTCATGACCTCCAAAACCCCCGGCACGACAGCGCTGCACGCCTACCTGCTGCTGTTGCCGGCCTTTGTGCTGCTGGTGGCGTTTACGCACTACCCGGCCGTTGCCACGCTGATCGACAGTTTTTTCTCCACGCCCAAAGGCGCACGCCCCGGCGTCTGGGTCGGTCTGGAAAACTACCAGATGATGGTGGGCGACCCGGTGTTCTGGAAGGCCGCGACCAACAACCTGTGGTTCGCGCTGGCGACCATTCCCTTTTCCATAGCCCTGGCACTGGCCATGGCGCTGTGGGTGAACGAGCGCATCGCCGGTCGCAGCTTTCTGCGCATGGCCTACTTCACGCCCACGGTGCTGCCCATGATTGCCGTGGCCAACATCTGGTTGTTCTTCTACACGCCCGGCTATGGCTTGCTGGAGCAGATCACCGGTTTCTTCGGACTGCCTTCGCACAACTGGCTGGGTGACCAGAGCACCGCTTTAGGCGCCATCACGCTGGTGGCGATCTGGAAAGAGGCCGGCTTCTTCATGATTTTCTATCTGGCCGCGCTGCAATCCTTGAGTCCGAGCCTGCGCGAAGCCGCGGCGATTGAAGGCGCCTCGCGCTGGTATTTTTTTAGGCGCGTGCAGTGGCCCTTGTTGATGCCCACCACGCTATTCGTGATGATCAACGCCGTCATCAACGCCGTGCGCATGGTGGACCATGTGGTGGTGCTGACGCGCGGCGGCCCCGACAACGCCTCGACGCTTTTGCTCTACCACCTGTACGAAGTGGGCTTCAAGTATTGGGACACGGCCTACGCCGCCGCGCTCACGGTGGTGCTGTTGGCGGTGCTGGCAACGGTGGCACTGTTTCAGTTCTTCGTGCTGGATCGCAAGGTGCATTACCAATGAGCGGCGCCGGGCCGTCCCAAGGCGCGAACGCCCCCGTCGGGGGGCAGCGAAGTACGCGCAGCGACGAGCGTGGGGGCACACAGAAAACTGCGCCAACGCGCCTGGTCTACAACGACCCCGGACGCATCGACACCGTCGCCGCCTGGCTGCTGGCCCTGCTGTGGATCCTGCCCCTGGTCTACACCGTGTGGACGGCGTTTCATCCGTCCGAGTATTCCACCCGCTTCGAGTTGCTGGCGCCGCTCACGCTGGACAACTTTGCGCGCGCCTGGGATGCCGCACCCTTCGCCCGCTATTTTTTGAACACAACCCTGCTGGTGACGATGATTTTGTGCTGCCAATTGGTGTGCAGCACGCTGGCGGCCTACGCCTTTGCGCGCTACGAGTTTCCCGGCAAGGGGCTGCTGTTTGCGCTGGTGCTGGTGCAGCTCATGATCATGCCCGACATCCTGCTGGTGGAGAACTACAAGACCATGGCGCGCCTGGGTCTGGTGGACACGCTGCTGGCTGTCGGCCTGCCCTACTTCGCCTCGGCCTTCGCCATCTTTTTGCTGCGCCAAACTTTCCTGAGCATCCCGAAGGAACTGGTGGAAGCGGCGCGCGTGGAGGGCGCCAGTGCGCTGCAAATTCTCTGGCGCGTTTACGTGCCGCTGGCCAAGCCGGTCTATACCGCTTTTGCGCTGGTGTCGGTGAGCTTTCACTGGAACAACTTCCTGTGGCCCGTGATCATCACCAACAGCGTGACCTCACGGCCGCTGACCGTGGGGCTACAGGTGTTTTCATCCACCGACCAGGGCGTGGACTGGTCCATCATCACGGCCGCCACCTTGATGACTTCGGCACCGCTGCTGATCGCCTTCCTGCTGTTCCAGCGGCAGTTCGTGCAAAGCTTCATGCGCGCCGGCATCAAGTAAGATTTGACGCATGAAGTTGATCACCTGGAACGTGCAATGGTTTTGCGGACTCGATGAAGTTGTCAGCATTGAGCGCGTGTTGCGCGAGGCCCGCGCCATGGCCGACTTCGACGTGCTGTGCCTACAGGAAGTGGCCGTCAACTACCCGCAGCTCGCCGGCAACGCCGGCTTCGATCAGGTGGAGCGTCTGCGCGAGTTGCTGCCCGGCTTCGAGCTGTTTTTTGGTGCGGCGGTGAATGAGCTGGGGCGTAACGGGCAGCGCCAGCAATTCGGCAATCTGATTGCCACGCGGCTGCCGGTGGCCCAGGTGCAGCATTACCCGCTGCCTTATCCGGCAGACGGCGGCGTGCGCTCCATGCCGCGCATGTGCAGCAGCGCCACGCTGCTGACGGCGCTGGGGCCGGTGCGCGTCATGACCTCACACCTGGAGTTCTATTCCGGCCGCCAGCGCATGGCCCAGGCGCTGGCCTTGCGCGAGCTTCATGCCCAGGCCTGCGGCCAGGCAGCGCAGCCGCCGCAGCATGATGAAAGCGGTGCACCGTTCCAGAACAAGGTGCACAGCGCCAGCGCGATTCTTTGCGGCGACTTCAACTTTGAAACCTGCAACGCCGAATACGCCTGCCTCCAGGCACCGGCATCGGCGCCGGGCACCAGCCGATTGACCGATGCCTGGCGTCTGGTCCATGGCGACACACCGCAGGCCCCGACCTTCCGCCTGTTTGACCGGCGCTACGGGCCTGAGCCGACCTGCTGTGACTTCGTGTTTGTGAGCGAGGACTTGCAGCCCCACGTCAAAAGCATGGAGGTCAACACGCAAACGCGCGCGTCTGACCATCAACCGGTACTAATTGAGTTGGGCTGATCGAACACCAAGGGCTTCGGTGGCATGGGGCGGGACATTCTTGCTTCATTGTCAAAGCACCCGCAGCCCTTCGCGCCAGACCGACCGCACCACGCCGTGATGTTTTCCGTCGGGCGTTTCAACCATGCGTACGCGAACCAGGTCGGCGCGCAGGCCGCTGGCAATCTCGCCCCGGTCCAAAAATCCGGTGGCGCGCGCCGGATTGCGGCTGACCGTGCAGACGGCTTGCGCCAGCGACATCAGGCCATCGTCGACCAGCCGAAAAACGGCGGTCAGCAAACTGCCCGGCACGTAGTCGGACGACAGGATGTCGAGCAACTGGTGCCGCGCCAGTTCCGCCGCCGCGACGTTGCCCGAGTGCGAGCCGCCCCGCACCACGTTGGGCGCGCCCATGACCGTCAGCAAGCCGCGGCCATGCGCCTCGCGCGCCGCCACCAGCGTGGTCGGAAACTCGGAGATGAAAGCACCCTCGGCGTGCGCCTGTGCCACATGCGCCGCCGTGGTGTCGTCGTGACTGGCCATGGCGATGCCGTGGCTGCGGCAGTAGTCGGCAAAGTAAGCCCGATGCGGCACCGCATACTGCGCTTGCAGCGACTCGGCATGCACCACCTGGTGTTCAAACTTGTCCGCGCTCCAGCCTTTTTTTCCGGTGTAGTAGACGCGCGCATGCTCCAGGTTTTCCCATTGACGCTGGCCTGGGGTGTGGTCCATCAGGGAGATCAGGGACAGGCGTTGGTGGCCGTGAAAAGGCTGGAACAAATCAATCGTATTGGGCGCCGGCAACTCGCAGCGCACATGCAGGTGATGATCGGCGCGCAACATGCCGCGCTCGGTGCCGTGGTCGATGACTGAAATCACCCGGCCCATGTCGCCACCGCGCAGACTGTCGTGCTCCACATCCCCCACTCCCATGGCATCGAAAACGGTGGTAATGCCGGCCGCCGCGATCTCGGCATCGTGCGCCAGCAAGGCCGGCAGTTCGACCCAGTGCACCTTGGGCCGCGGTATCAGGTGGCGCTCGAAGTTGTCGGTATGGATCTCTATCAGTCCCGGCAACAGATAGTCGCCTTCCATGTCCAGCGCCTGCGGCAAAGCCGTGCCACCGCTGTGGACCTCGCTCAGGCGCTCGCCATGGACGCTCAGCGTACCCAGCACCACCTGTTGCGGCAGCACCATGCGGGCATTGCTGAAAACCAGCTCGGCGCTCACTGCGAGGCCCCTGCCATGGACGCATCAAGCCGGTACAACTCGACATCCAGCGAGCGTGTCGCCACCGCCGCGCGCACTTCGTCGTCATGAAAGATGCCGATCACGGCGCTGCCCTGCTCTCGCGCCGCGCGTATCAGTTCCACCACCACGCGCCGGTTGTCGCCGTCCAGCGAGGCCGTCGGCTCGTCCAGCAGCAGCACCGGCGGGGCGCTGATCATGCCGTGGGCGATGTTGACGCGCTGCTGCTCGCCACCCGAAAAAGTGGCCGGCGGCAGGTGCCACAACCGCTCGTGCAGGTTGAGCCGTTGCAGCCACAGCGCCGCCTGCGCCCGTGCCTCGTCGGCACCCTGTCCCAGGCGGCGCAGAGGCTCGGCCACGATGTCCAGCGTGGCGACGCGCGGAATGACGCGCAAAAACTGAGACACATAGCCCAGCGTGCGCCGGCGCACGTCGGCCACCTCGCGCGGCGCGGCGCTGGAAAGGCTGACCCAGTCGCCCAGATGGCGGATGCGCACCTCGCCGCTGCTGGCGCCGTAGTTGCCATACAGGCAGCGCAGCAGGGAACTCTTGCCGCTGCCCGAATGGCCGGTCAGTGCCAGGCATTCGCCGGCGCACACGCTCAAATCGATGCCGGTGAACACTGGCAGTTGCAGGCCGCCGCGGCCGTGCAGCGTGAAGGTCTTGGACAGGGCAATGGCTTCAATCAGGGGATTCATGGCGTCAGCACCGAGGAAACAAGCAGTTGGGTATAGGGGTGCTGGGGGTCGTCCAGCACGCGGTCGGTCAGGCCCTGCTCCACCACGCGGCCGTCCTTCATCACCAGCATGCGCTGCGCCAGCAGCCGCGCCACCGCCAGGTCGTGCGTGACCACCACCGCCGCCAGTTGCAAGTCGTCCACCAGCTCGCGCAGCAAGTCCAGCAGGCGCGCCTGCACCGAGACGTCGAGGCCGGTGGTGGGCTCGTCCATGAATACCAGACGCGGCTGCGTCACCAGGTTGCGCGCAATCTGTAGCCGCTGCTGCATGCCGCCGGAGTAAGTGCCGGGCAGGTCGTCGATGCGCGCGGTGTCCAGTTCCACGCGCTGCATCCAGGCGACCGCCTCGCTGCGCAACTGGCCGTAATGCCTGGCACCCAGCGCCATCAGGCGCTCACCGACATTGGCGCCGCCCGAGACATTCATGCGCAGGCCGTCCCGGGCATGCTGCTCGACGAAGCCCCAATCGGTGCGGGCCAGCCAGCGCAGCCGCGCCTCCGACAGCGTGGCCAGGTCCACCAGCGCGCCGGACTGGCTGTCGGACTCGGCGCGCAAGTCGTAATGCACCGCGCCCTCATCACAGGGCAGGCGCGCCGCCAGCAGGCGCAGCAACGTGCTCTTGCCGGAACCCGACTCGCCCACCACCGCCAGCACCTCGCCGGGATAGAGATCGAAACTGACATCGCGGCAAGCCCAGCGCGGCTGGCCTTGCTGCACAAAAGCCTTGCCAGAGCGTCGCGCCGACAGCAACACGGACGGCGACACAGGAGTACCTTCGTGCTGCGCACTGCGGTGCGAGCTGGCTTGGGGGCGGCCCGGCGCGGCGCTCATGCAGCCTCCTGGACGGTTGCCGGTGATCGCTCGGCCAGCGCATCGCGCAAGGTCACCGCCTGCTGGCTGCCGACATGGCCGGCGTCGCGCCGCTGCTCGCAGTAATCGCTGTCGGAACAGACGAACAACCGGCTGCCCGCATCGTCCACGATCATCTCGTCCAGATAGCTCTCGCTGGCGCCGCACAGCGCGCAAGCATGCTCCCAGCGCTGCACCTCGAACGGATGGTCCTCGAAATCCAGGCTGCGCACCGGGGTGTAGGGCGGGATCGCGTAAAGCCGTTTTTCGCGGCCGGCGCCAAACAGTTGCAGGGCCGGATTCATGTGCATCTTGGGGTTGTCGAACTTGGGGATAGGTGACGGCGACATCAGGTAGCGCTCGTTCACCATGACCGGATAGTCGTAGCTGTGCGAGATGGCACCCAGTTGCGCGATGTCCTCGTAGAGCCGCACATGCATCAAGCCGTATTCGCTTAAAGCATGCATCTTGATGGCCTCGCGTCGGCGCGGCTCCAGCCGGAACAACGGCTCCGGCATCGGCACCTGGTAGACCAGGATCTGCGCTTCGGTCAGCGCCACCTCGGGGATGCGGTGGCGCGTCTGGATCAGCGTCGCCGCTGCCGTTTTCTCGGTCGTCGCCACCCCGGTGGTACGGGCAAAGAAGCGCCGGATGTTGACCGCGTTGGTGGTGTCGTCGGCGCCCTGGTCGATGACTTTCAGCACATCGCTCAAGCCGATGATGCTGGCCGTGATCTGCACGCCGCCGGTGCCCCAGCCGTAAGCGAAAGGCATCTCGCGCGAGCCGAACGGCACCTGGTAGCCCGGCACCGCCAGCGCCTTGAGCAGAGCGCGGCGTATGCGCTTCTTGGTGCGTTCGTCCAGAAAGGCAAAGTTGTAGTGCGAGTCCGTCATGCGGCCTCCTGCTGTTCGCCGGAAAAAGAAGCAACACCGCCGGACGCCGCCAGCGCGGTCTGAGCGTGACTGGCGCGCAGCTTGCGCACCAGTTCCAGCTCGGCCTGGAAGTCCACGTAATGCGGCAATTTAAGGTGCTGCACAAAGCCGGAGGCTTCCACGTTGTCGGCGTGCGAGAGCACGAATTCGGGGTCCTGCGCCGGCGCGATGCGCGGCTCGCCCAGTTCGTCGGCGCGCAGCGCGCGGTCCACCAGGGCCATGGCCATGGTCTTGCGCTCGGAGCCGCCAAAAGCCAGGCCATAGCCCTGGGTGAATTGCGGCGGCAACTCGCGGCTGCCGCTGAACTGGTTCACCATCTGGCACTCGGTGACTTCCAGATCGCCGATATCGATGGCAAAGCCCAGCTCGTCGGGAACCAGTTCGACGCTGACGAAACCGCGCCGGATCTCGCCGGCAAACGGATGCGAGTTGGCGTAACCGCGCTGCGTCGAGTAACCCATGCCCAGCAGCCAGCCCTCGTCACCACGCGCCAGCGCCTGCAGGCGCAAGGCGCGGTCGGCCGGAAACATCAGAGGTTCACGGGTCAGGTCGCCGGTCAGTGCATCGTCCCTGGGCCGCGGCGTTTCCAGCAGCCCTTCGCGCGCCAGCAGATCGTTGACGCGGGACACCAACGCGCCGGGCTCCGGGCTGGTGGCACTGGCATCGGGCGCACTGTCCGCTTGCGCTTCAGGTGCTGCCGGCGCGCTCTCGCCGGAGCTCTGCTCGGCCAGCAGTGCGAAGTCCAGCAGGCGCTGCGTGTAGTCGTAGGTAGGCCCTAGCAACTGGCCGCCCGGCACCTCCTTGAAGGTGGCGGAGATGCGCCGCAGCAGCGTGATGCGCGCGGTGTCCAGCGGCAAGGCGTAACCCAGACGCGGCAAGGTGGTGCGGTAGGCACGCAGCAGGAACACCGCCTCCAGCAGGTCGCCACTGGCCTGCTTGATCGCCAGCGCCGCCAGCTCCGGGTCATACAGTGAGCCTTCGCTCATCACACGGTCCACCGCCAGCGACAACTGGGCGCGTATCTGCGCCACCGACAGCGCCGCGATGCCGGTGTCGCCCCGGCGCTGCTGCTCCAGCAGGCGCCAGGAGCTCTCGATCGCGGCAGCGCCGCCTTTTACGGCAACGTACATCTCAGATTCCTTCCAGTCGCCGCACACGGGTCGTGCGCGGCAAACCCAGGGCCTGCTCGCCACAGGTAAAAACAATGTCCACGCCCTGCGGAAAAGCGGCGTGGTTGACTTGCCACTGGCTCCAGAAATCGATGGGCAGCCCTTGCAGCGCGACGCGCTGCTGGGTCTGAATGCCGGGGCCGCGCCATTCCAGCTCCGGCCCGCCGCTCAGGCTGGGCAACTCGATCAGCAGCGTGCAGGAAAACTCCGGCGACTCGGTACTGCCGGCGGCGAAATGGGCCAGCGCCAGCCCCTGCTGGATGCCGCTGAGCACCGCAAAGGCGGCCTGCTCGGGCCGCTGCGCCAGCGTCGCACCGGTGTGAAAACGCAGCCACTGTGGCAGGCCGGCGTCTGCCTGCTGCCACCAGACCGGCGTTTCATCGTCGCTCAGGCACAGCAGCAAGCGCGCCAGCGCGCCGCCCAGTGCCACACCCGGCAAGGCCTCTCCGACCCAGCGCGCCTGCCCCGGCCGCGCCAAGGCATCGAGCAGAGCGCGAAACGCCTGCTGGCTTTCATGCACGCCATCGACCAGCCCGGCCGCCAGAGTTTGTACCGCTTTCATGTCTCACCTCGCACCAGTGTGAAGAACTCGACCTTGGAAGGGGCCACGGCACGCTGCCTGCGTTCGCGCGCCTGCGCCTGAGCTTGAGCCAGCGGTGCGATCAGCGCGCGTTGCAGCGCGTCGTGGTGGCGTGGGTCCTGCAACAAGGCATCCGCCAGCGCCGCCAGTTCGGCCCGGCGCTTGTCGCGGCCCAGCGCATAGGAGACGCCCAGCGGACCGTCACCCAGCCGCAGCGCGCAGCGCACCACGCTGGCCTCGCCCAGGTTGAACGGATTGCCGGTGCCGCCAACGCGACCGCGCAGCATGACCATGCCAATCTCCGCCGGGCGAACCGCTTGCACGGGTGGCAATTCGCTCGCCGCCGGCAACCGGTCTTCCAGTTCGGCCTGGCTGGCGCGCGCCAGCACCGCCAGCCAGGCCCAGCGCGCCGGTGTTTCGCTTGTTGTTGTGTCGCTTGTCATACGGATGTCTAAATCAGTGGCTAGAGTTGTGAACCATGGCCCACCGATTCGAAGAGGTGTGCAATGCCCGTAGTTCACTCCCTCAACATGAAATATTTATGACATTTGCACAACTGGTTTCCAGTGCCCCCGGGCGGCGCAGCGGCGTTACCGTGTGGCGCCAGATTGCCGATACGCTGACCACCGAGATTCGGGACCGCGCTTATGCCGACACCGGTCGCCTGCCCGGCGAGATCGAACTCTCGGCGCGCTTCGCCGTCAATCGCCATACCTTGCGCCAGGCCGTCGCCGCGCTGCAAACGGACGGCCTGGTGCGCATCGAGCCTGGGCGCGGCACTTTTGTGCAGCACGAGTTGCTGGACTACGCGCTCAGCAGCCGCACCCGCTTCAGCGAAAACCTGTTGCGCAAAGGCTTGTTGCCCAGCAAGCAGTTGCTAACGGCACGTGAGACACCGGCGACGCTGCGGGTGGCCACTGAACTGAAGTTGGACAAGGGCGCCAAGGTACTGCTGGTGGAACTGCTGGACGAGGCCAACGGCGAGCCGATCGGCCTGGCCACCGCCTACTACCCGGCGCAACGCTTTGCCGGGCTGCTGGAGATGTTGGCCGAGGGCATGCGCAGCACCGAGATCCTGAAACATTTTGGCGTGCAGGACTATCTGCGCGCGCAAAGCCGCATCACCACCCAAATGCCCAGCGAGGAGACGGCGCGCCTGCTCAAGCAACCAAGCACCCGGCCGCTGCTGTGCGTGGAGTCGGTCGATGTCGACCTGGAGGGCAGGCCCATCAAGTATGGCGAGACGGTTTTTTGCGGCGACCGGGTGCAACTGGTGGTGCATGCGGGGGACGCCGCATGACGGCGCGCTACGCCATCTATTTTTCACCGGAGCGCCATTCCCCCTGGTGGCAGTTCGGCGCGCACTGGCTGGGCCGCGACGAATGCAACGGTGCGCCGCTGGCGCCGCCGGAGCTGTCGCAATTCTCGACCATTGACTTGCAAGCCGTCACAGCGGAGCCGCGCCGCTATGGTTTTCATGCCACCTTGAAAGCACCATTTCACTTGCGTGGCGGGCGTAATGTCGCCGACTTGTTGGCGCAGATGCAGACGCTGGCGGCCAGCCTGAAACCGCTGCCGCTGGGCCTTATGCAAGTGGCCAGGCTGGGCAATTTTGTGGCGCTGATGCCAGTCGCAGCGCCGGAGGAACTGACTGCCCTGGCGGCGCAGTGCGTGAGCACGCTCGATGCCTGGCGTGCGCCCTTGTCGGCGGCTGAGCTGGCACGCCGGCTTAGCCTGAATATTTCACGCAAATGAGTCGGCAGTCCCGCCCGAAGGCGCGTTGTCATTGGTATTCGACGCCAAACAACAACTGGGACTGCCAATGCCAAACTGTACCGAAGAATTTGGAACAAGCAAGATTGAATTTGGCCACCTTGGCCGACGAGTCGTGGAGGGCTGTTTTGACGGTGGCAGCATGACCAGTGATGGCGGAGTGATGTTGCTGGGGGCCACCGACCGCAAGCTTGGTCTGATGCAGGCGGCAGCGCACTGTATCGCCGATCCGCGCAGCCCCCTTCTGACCAAGCACCGCGTTGTCGACATGTTGCGCCAGCGCGTCTATGGCTTGGCTCTTGGATGGGAAGACTTGAACGACCACGGCGCGCTGCGCCAAGACGTGGCGATGCAAACGGCGGTGGGTGTTGATCGCGAGGTGGCCAGCGCCCCCACGCTGTGCCGATTGGAGAAATGGGCTGATCGTGCTACCGCAGCGCGACTGCATCAGGTGCTGGTCGAGCAGTTCATCGCCAGTTTCAAAGACGCACCACGGGAACTGGTGCTCGACTTTGACGCCACCGACAACCCGCTTTACGGGCAGCAGGAGGGCCGCTTCTTTCACGGCTACTACGACAGCTACTGCTATTTGCCGCTGTACGTGTTCTGCGGCCAACAGTTGCTGTGCGCCTACCTGCGCCCGAGCCGCATCGATGGTGCCAAGCATTCGGCAGCGATTCTGAAGTTGCTGGTCAAACGCTTGCGCCAAAGCTGGCCCCAAGTGCGCATCGTCTTTCGTGGTGACTCAGGCTTTTGCCGTCAGCGCATCATCAACTACTGCGAGCGTGCCGGTGTGAACTACATCATTGGTCTGGCTCGCAACCCACGCCTACAGAGCATCACCGAATTCCTGGAACTGGCCATGCGGCAGGAGTTTGTCGCCACCGGATGCAAGCAGCGCGAGGTCGGTGAGTTTGTCTATGCCGCACAGAGTTGGAGCAAGGAACGCCGGGTGATCACAAGGCTGGAGTACGGCGAACAAGGCAACAACCCGCGCTACGTGGTGACCAACCTCACGGGTCAACCACAGACACTCTACGACGATCTGTACTGCCAGCGCGGCGAGGCCGAGAACCGGATCAAGGAAGCTCAGGTCGGCCTATTTGCCACACGCACGAGTTGCCAGCACTTTCAAAGCAACCAGTTTCGTATGCTGCTGGCTGCCTTGAGCTACGTGCTCATCGAGAGACTGCGTGCGTTGGCGTTGCAAGGCACCGCATTGGCCAAAGCCCAGGTCGATACGCTGCGCAGCAGGCTGCTCAAGCTCGGTGGTGTGATCACACGCAATACCAGACGAATTCGCCTGTACTTCGCCTCCAACTGGCCCAGCGCCGCCATCTTTGCACACGCCATGAAGGCGCTGCGCTCACCGTAAATCCCATACAGTGCCTGGCCCGCACGATGACGCCAAAAGGCCCGCAACCCAAGTCGGGGTGGGGGCAACTGCGTCCCAACCAGCTCGATTGCCAACAAATCACAACTCCAAGTCTGCAAAACGTTCACTTCTGACCTGTCGAGTACCGGAATCAGCCCAAATCGGACCGTACAGTGGTGTTGTGTGAAATATGCGGGTTAGCGCGCCACTCGATGCGCGCGAGCTGGAGTTGCTGCAGCTTTATGGCTACCCCTATGTGCTGGAGCGCTTTCGATTCCATTTCAGCCTGAGCGGTCCGCTGGCCGCGGCGGATGCGCAGCGGGTCATGCAAGCGGTGCTTGGGCCGGTAGCGCAGTTGAATGCAACGGCACCTCTGCTGCTGGACCGTCTGTGCCTGTTTGTCGAGACGGCGCCGGGGCAGCCCTTGATACGGGTCGCCGATGTGGAGATGGCGTCATGAGCGGGCTTTGGGTTTTTGTCTGCGGTCCCTCGGGTGCCGGCAAGGACAGCGTGATGAACTGGGCTAGCAGGCATCTGGCCGATTGGTCCGACATTGTCTTTGCGCGCCGCCTGGTGACCCGCGCGTCGCGGCCCGACTCGGACCACGACGCCGTGACGCCGCAGCAGTTTTCCCGCATGCTGAATTCGGGCGCGCTGGCCTGGCGCTGGCAGGCGCACGGCTTTCACTACGGCGTCAGTGCGCATTACGCCGCCGAGGTGGCGGCCGGACGGGTGGTGGTGGTGAATGGTTCGCGCCAGCATGTGGACGGTCTGCCCAGCGCCGCGCAACGGCGGGTGGTGCACGTCGTGGCCGAGGCCCAGCGGCTTGCGCTGCGCATGGCACAGCGCGGACGCGACGCGCCGCAGGAGGTGGCCACGCGGCTGGCGCGCAACGCGCGCTTTCGGGAACTGCGTGCCGACTGCACCATCGTCAACCAGGGCGAACTGGCCGACGCCGGCCGCCAGTTGGTGGACTACCTGCTTCACGCAAGCCCGGTTCCGGCAGGCCGGGAGGACTGACAGTCTTGCAGCACCGTCGGTCGAACTTGGCGCCTCACGCAGCAACGCACTCCCGCAACGCTTCCTGCGCCAAGGTGTTAATGCTTTTCCCCTGGGCTTGCGCAGCGATAGCCAGCTTCTCGTGCAAATCCGGGGAAATTCGCAAGTTAAACTTGCCTGAAAAATGACGCCTAGGCTCAATGCCCTTCTCAGCGCAGACCTCAAGAAAAACCTGGAGTGAGCGCTTGAATTCGGCACGCAATTCTTTTGGATTTTTTCCATAAAAATCGGCACCACCGTTAAGGCCCAGAATCTCTCCCCGAAAGAGATCGAGATCAGGGTCGAATTCAATCGTTGCGTGAAAATCGCCAACCGTCATTACGTTCATGGTTCAACTCCGTGCTGCTCAAGCCACTTGCGGATACCTGCCACGGCACCCTTGTCAGTATTCGGGGAAGGATGTGGGCGGTGAAACACCCGCACCTCCTGAAACAAAAATACCGAGACCCGGCTACCCGCCCGCTCTTCGATCTCCGCGCCCAGTTCAACGAACAGACCTTCAATATCCCGCCATTGGATATTCGCGCTGGTTGGTCGGGCAAAGATCAATTCGACAGTTCTCCGGTGCCTCAGCTTCATGGACGGATGGTACCATTTTCAGGTACTGAATGCAAATTGCGCGGAAGGTATTGCCGGCGGAAGTCTTGCTGCTCAAACCCCGCGGTCAACGCCCGGTTCAGCCGGCATGCGACCCGGTGGGCAGCGGCAGCGCGGTTTTGTAGCGAACCTGCTTGAGGGCAAAGCTGGACCTGATTTTTTCAATGCCGGGGATCGGCGTGAGTTGCTCGATGATGAATTTTTCCAGGGCCGCAATATCGGCCACCGCGACGCGGATCAGATAGTCGCTGTCGCCGGTCATCAGATAACACTCCATGACTTCATCGTGCTCGGCGATGCGGCGTTCGAATTCGGCCAGCGAGGCCTTGTTTTGCGCCGTTAGACTGATGGAGATGAACACGTTGAGCCCCAGGCCCAGTTTGACCGGGTCCAGCAGGGCAACGTAACGGGCAATGACGCCCGATGCCTCCAGCGCCTTGACCCGGGCCAGACAGGGCGAGGGGGAAAGGTGCACCCGGCGCGCCAGGTCCACATTGGTCAGCGCGCCATCGGCCTGCAATTCGCTCAGGATCCGGATGTCTTTGGTACTTAGTTTCATTTTCTGCCAGCAATCTTTGGTTTAAAAGAATTTTATGCTTCTATGAGTAGCACCAACGGATTAAAAAAGCTGCCTGTGCGGCACCGGTCGCCTTATAGTTTGAAGCTTAGCCAAGCTGCGCCAGCACCCCATGAACGCCTCCCTACCCACCCCTGCCCTGCTCGACCCGTCTCCCCTCATCGATCCCGACCCGCAGGAAACGCTTGAATGGCGCGACGCGCTCAGGGCCGTCGCAGCCGCGCAGGGGCCCGAGCGTGCGCGCCAGTTGCTTGACGAGCTGACCCGCGTGGCGCATGAGGCCCGCATCGGCTGGCATGCCCAACTCTGCACCCCCTACGTCAACACCATTGGCGTTGAACAGCAAGCGGCTTTCCCCGGCGATCTGGCGATCGAGGAGCGGCTGGCCTCCCTGATGCGCTGGAACGCGCTGGCCATGGTGGTGCGGGCCAACCAGCGTTACGGCGATCTGGGCGGCCACATTGCCAGCTACGCCAGCGCGGCCGATCTTTTCGAGGCCGGCTTCAATCACTTCTTTCATGCCCGCGAGGGCACCGGCGAGGGCCAGCATCGCGGCGATCTGGTGTTCTTCCAGCCGCACAGCTCGCCCGGCGTCTATGCCCGCGCCTTTCTGGAGGGCCGCCTCAGCGCCGACGATCTGGCCCATTACCGCCAGGAGCTGACGGCACCGGCCGCCAGCGGCGGCAACGGTGGGCGCGGCCTGTGCAGCTATCCGCACCCCTACCTGATGCCCGACTTCTGGCAGTTTCCGACCGGCTCCATGGGCATCGGCCCCATCAGTTCGATCTACCAGGCGCGCTTTATGCGCTACCTGAGCCACCGCCGCCTGCTGGACTGCGCGGGGCGCAAGGTGTGGGGTGTTTTCGGCGACGGCGAGATGGACGAGCCCGAATCGATGAGCGCCCTGACGCTGGCCGCGCGCGAGGGCCTGGACAACCTGGTCTGGGTTGTCAACTGCAACCTGCAGCGCCTGGACGGCCCGGTGCGCGGCAATGGCCGCATCATCGACGAGCTGGAGAAACTGTTTTCCGGTGCCGGCTGGAACGTCATCAAACTGGTGTGGGGCAGCGACTGGGACGGCTTGTTCGCGCGCGACACCACGGGCGCGCTGGCGCGCGCTTTCGCCAGGACGGTGGACGGCCAGATGCAGACTTTTGCGACCCGCGACGGGCGCTTTAACCGCGACAACTTCTTCGGCCAGAACGAGGAACTCAAGCGGCTGGCGCAAGGCATGACCGATGAGGAGATCGATCGCCTGAAACGCGGCGGTCATGATCTGGTCAAGATCCATGCCGCGTACTGCGCCGCCGCCAGCCATCGCGGACAGCCCAGCGTCATCCTGGCGCACACCAAGAAAGGCTACGGCATGGGGGCCGCCGGGCAAGGCAAGATGACCACCCACTCGCAGAAGAAATTGGGTGACGAGGAGTTGCTGGAATTTCGCGACCGCTTCCATCTGCCGCTGAGCGACGCGCAGGCCACCTCACTGGCTTTCTACAAGCCGGCCGAAGACAGCCCCGAGATGCAGTACCTGCAAGGCCGGCGCCGGCAACTGGGCGGCTACCTGCCACGCCGCGAGACCGCTTGCGCGCCGGTAGCGGTGCCGGCACTGGCCGGCTACGCCGGCTTTGCCTTGCACGCCGCCGGCAAGGAAATGAGCACCACCATGGCTTTTGTGCGCCTGCTGGGCGCCTTGCTGAAAGACCAGCAACTGGGTCCGCGCATCGTGCCCATCGTGGCCGATGAAGCGCGCACCTTCGGCATGGCCAATCTGTTCAAACAGGTGGGCATCTATTCCAGCGTGGGGCAACGCTACTCGCCGGAAGACATCGGCTCGGTGCTGAGCTACCGCGAGGCGCTGGACGGCCAGATCCTGGAAGAAGGCATCAACGAAGCCGGCGCCATCGCCAGTTGGACCGCCGCCGCCACCAGCTACAGCGTGCACGGCCTGGCGATGCTGCCGTTCTACATCTACTACTCGATGTTCGGCTTTCAGCGCGTTGGCGACCAGATCTGGGCGGCTGCCGACCAGCAGGCGCGCGGCTTCCTGCTGGGAGCCACTTCGGGCCGTACCACGCTGGGCGGCGAAGGCCTGCAGCATCAGGACGGCAGCAGCCATCTGCTGGCGGCGACGATTCCCAACTGCAAGGCCTACGACCCGGCTTTTGCCGGCGAGATGGCGGTGATCGTGGACGCCGGCATGCGCGAGATGATGCTGGCGCAAAAGAACGTCTTCTACTACGTCACGCTGATGAACGAGAACTACGCGCAGCCCGATCTGCCAGCCGGCGTGGAAGACCATGTGCTGCGCGGCTGCTATCGTTTTGGCAGCTATAAGGCGGCACAGAACAGTGCATCATCCTCGACATCATCCAGAACGGTGACCCTGCTGGGCTCCGGCGCCATTCTGAACGAGGCGATCCGGGCCGCCGAACGGCTTGCGAGCGAGGGCTTCGAGGTCGAGGTGTTCAGCGTCACCAGCTGGAGCGAACTGGGGCGCGACGGCCAGGCACAGCAACAACGCCAACTGCAAGGTCAACAGGATGTGCCGCCGCCTTTCATCACCACCTTGCTGCAACCAAGCGGCGGCCCCATCGTCGCCGCCACCGATTACGTCAAGGCCGTGCCGGAGAGCATTCGCGCCTTCGTCCCGGCAGGCCGGCGCTACATCACCCTGGGCACCGACGGTTTCGGCCGCAGCGACACGCGCGCCGCGCTACGCCACTTCTTCGGCGTGGACGCCCAGCACATCGTGGATGCGGCCAAGATGGCCTGGCGGCAGCAAGAGAGCGCGTGAGGAAACAGCCAGCCGCCTATTCAGCCTTCACGCCGGCCGCCGCAATAACCTTGGCCCATTTGACGATTTCGTCGTCCAGAAACTTGGCTACCTGCTCGGGGCTGTTGCCCACGCCTTCGATGCCTAGGCTATCGAAGCGGGCTTTCAATTCGGGTGAATTCACCGCCTTGGCGGTCTCGGCCGACATGCGGGCGACAATGTCGCGCGGGGTTGCCGAGGGTGCCAGAAACAAGACCCAGGTGGAGCCCTCTATGGCCGGCCCGCCGGCCTCGACGATGGTTGGGACTTCGGTGGCGCCGGGCACGCGTTTGTTGGCAAACACGGCGATGGCCTTGATCTTGCCGCTGCGCACGAAGGGCATCAGGGCGCTGGCGGTATCGGTCAGGATGTTGAGGCTGCCGCCCATCAAGTCGTTGAGCGCCGGGGCGGTGCCTTTGTAGGGCACATGAATCAGATCGAGTCCGGCCACCTGCTTGAACAACTCCTGCGTCAAATGGGCGGCCGCACCGACACCCGAGGAACCGAACGACACCTTGCCCGGGTGGGTCTTGGCATAGGCGATCAACTCCTTCATGTCCTTGGCGGGGAAATTGTTGTTCACCGTCATGACCAAGGGCGCGATGCCGACCAGCGACACCGGCGCGAAACTTTTCACCACGTCATACGGCAAGCGGCCGGCGTACAGCGTGGCATTGGCGGCGTGCGCGCCGATCACCGTCAGAAAGGTGTAGCCATCGGGCGCCGAGCGGGCCGCAATGTCGGCGCCCAAAATGGAATTGGCGCCGGGCTTGTTCTCGACCACGATGGTCCAGCCGGTTTGCTCCTGCACTTTTTGCACCACCATGCGCGTGGCGCTGTCGGTGATGCCGCCGGGCGGATAAGGAATGATCCATTTGATCGGCTTGCCGGGCCAGGCCTGCGCAAAACCAACGGCAGGCAATGAAAAAATCAGCGCGAGAACGACGAGTCGAAAAACGGGAAATAAACGCACGATGTCTCTCCTCTTGTTTGTCGGAGTTTTTGGCTTTGGGGACGGATGGTGAATTCAGCCGCCCCAGACCAAGTATCTCACCTTGGGTCGTAATAAAACCCGACATTTTGCGTGAACGTGCGAGTAGCCTGGACGCTGCAAAAGAACTGCGGGTAGCGCAACATCATGGTCGGCAGCCACCGCCAATTGGCAGACTACCTGGTGGCACGGTCGCGCCCAGAACGACCCTCGCCTTAAGGCGAGGCGTTCGTGTTACGGCTCAAGCCGCTATAAGTCGGCCTCACGACCGAACGCCTTGGTGCCGCGTCAAAACCTTGGTACATCGCACTTTCTGGCAAGCAAAAGCTCTTGCCCAAATTCACCAGCCACGGGCATCGCCGAAACTCCCACGGGCGGGACCAAACCCGTCAGGAGTCCTTCCCTTCGCCTGAAGGCGAGGGGTTTGTGCATCCCAGATGCGGGACTCTAAACCCCTGACACGTCATGGTAAAGTCTTCTTGTACTCAAGGGAGTAAGCGATCTTGCCGGGTTTTTTGTCTGAATAGGGCTTGCTCAGCTTGGCGAACTCACCCTTGGAATCCCAGACCGCAAGTTGGCCGAGCTGCTGGGCGGTTTTTCCTTCGCTGACGATCGCTGTCGGGGCCATTGCAGTCTGCTCTTCGGATATTTTCTTCACCAGAGCCAGGTAAGAGGTCAGGTCATTGAGGTTGTAGTCGACCAGCTTGATCGTCGTGCTGCCACGCAGCCACTTGCCCCAATAGAACTCCAGAAAAGTGGCACTAGACGGACGTTGCTCGTAACCCACGTCACGCGCGAAGTACAGCACGCCGCGATAAGGGTCGTTGGCAAAGTTCTTCAAACCCACCGTGGCCGGCAACTGTTGCGGCGTGATGGGCCGGTCGGCGGTGTCGCTCAGCCACGTCATCTGCTGCTTTTCCATCTCGGTCCAAAAAGCCGCTTCCGTCAAATCGCTGAAGTTGGCCTGCACGCGCACCCGCACCCGCACATTGGGACCGCCATCGGGAGTTTCGAGGAATGAGGTGAAGGTATGGTGTCCATCGGTCAGATAGGCCACCCCTTTGGGGCCGATCACCGCCGTTTTCATCAGCCCCTTGCTCTCAGCGGTCTCGGCACCCAGGGCGACAGTGCAGGTGAATGTTTTGGCATCTTTGATAGTGGCCCCAGCCGGGGCGCTGGCCGCGTCCAACTGGCCATTGGCCTCGCACCAGTCAGCAAAGCGCTTGTTGATGGTGTCTTTGCTGGCGCTGCCGTAACGGCCCAACTTGCAATAAACCTCGTCATACCCGAGTGACGGCTGGGTGGGCTTGACATCACTGAGCACGACCTCGATGAGGTCGCCGGTCTTGGCCGAACAACGGGCAAGCGCTGCCGCCCCTTGGGCAGTGGAGGCACAACTCACATTGTCAGAGCCACCGCAAGCCGACAAAACAGCCGCAAGTGACGCCGCCGCCAGTACGACGCGCAAAGAGGAAGAATGCTTTTCAAATTCAATTTTCATGGTCAGCCATCATCAAGTTAGACAACATGTATTGACCTACCCTACCTCAAGCGACGCGGATTACGCTTGGGGTTTTTCAACCTAAGGCGCAGAGCCGAAATTGAGGAGGCAGGTCATGAAAGAGTCTATCAAGTACGTCGGCATGGATGTGCACAAGCAAACGATAGCGGTTTCTGTGGCCCCAAGCGATGGAGCAGAGGTTCGCTACGTTGGGGAGATAGCCAATACGGCGCAGGCGGTTGAGAAGTTGGTCAAGCAACTCCGAAAGGAGGGAGCAGATCTGAAGTTTTGTTATGAAGCTGGTCCCTGCGGCTACGGTATTCATAGGCAATTGTGTGAACTGGGTTGGCAATGCCAAGTCGTGGCACCGTCGCTGATTCCGAAGAAAGCGGGGGATCGGGTCAAAACTGACCGACGCGATAGTCTTTCGTTGGCAAGACTGCATCGGGCAGGAGAGTTGGCGCCAGTATGGGTGCCAGATGGTGCACAGGAAGCGCTGCGCGACCTGACCCGGGCGCGCGAAGACTTGAAACATCTGCAACACCAAGCCAAGCAGCGCCTGCTGGCATTCTTGCTCAGGCATGGCAAAAGCTATAGCGGCAAGAGCAACTGGACGCAGGCGCACTATCGCTGGCTTGAAGAAGTGAAATTTGAACAACCCGTTCAGCAAATCGTATTCCAGGAATATGTCGATACGGTCAAGGCAATGAGCAAGCGGGTCGATGCGCTGGACAAGCAGATCGAAGGTGCAGCGTTCGAGTCGACGTTCTGGCCTGTGGTTCAAGGCTTGATGGCCTTGCGCGGAGTGAGCCTGCTGACAGCGACAACGATAGTTGCCGAAATAGGGGAGCTCAAGCGTTTCGCTTCAGCGCCGCAACTGATGGCGTATCTGGGCGTGGTGCCCAGTGAGCACTCCAGTGGAGGAACCAAATTGCGCGGGGGCATCACCAAGACCGGCAATGGTCATGTGCGCCGGGTACTGGTGGAGGCAGCCTGGACATATCGCCATCCTGCGCGAAAGACAAGAGCGTTGCAACGCCGTGCCGAGAGGGCCCCGGAGGTCGTGCAAGAGATCGCCTGGAAGGCGCAAAAACGCATGTGCGGGCGTTACAAACTGCTGGAGGGTCGAGGCAAACCGAAGGTGCAAGTTTGCACGGCGATGGCGCGGGAACTGACAGGTTTTATCTGGGCGATAGGACAGGCATTGGGGCAACCGCTAGCCTGAATATTTCACGCAAATGAGTCGGCAGTCCCGCCCGAAGGCGCGTTGTCATTGGTATTCGACGCCAAACAACAACTGGGACCGCCAATGCCAAACTGTACCGAAGAATTTGAAACAAGCAAGATTGAATTTGGCCACCTTGGCCGACGAGTCGTGGAGGGCTGTTTTGACGGTGGCAGCATGACCAGTGACGCCGGGGTGATGTTGCTGGGGGCCACCGACCGCAAGCTTGGTCTGATGCAGGCGGCAGCGCACTGCATCGCCGATCCGCGCAGCCCCCTTCTGACCAAACACCGCGTTGTCGACATGCTGCGCCAGCGTGTCTATGGCCTGGCTCTTGGATGGGAAGACTTGAACGACCACGGCGCGCTGCGCCAAGACGTGGCGATGCAAACGGCAGTGGGTGTTGATCGCGAGGTGGCCAGCGCCCCCACCCTGTGTCGTCTGGAGAAATGGGCTGATCGAGCAACGGCTTGGCGGTTGCACCAAGTGCTGGTCGAGCAATTCATTGCCGGTTTCAAAACTGCACCCGAGGAACTGGTGCTCGACTTTGACGCCACCGACAACCCGCTGTACGGACAGCAGGAGGGCCGCTTCTTTCACGGCTACTACGATTCCTACTGCTATTTGCCGCTGTACGTGTTCTGCGGTCAACAGTTGCTGTGCGCCTACCTGCGCCCGAGCCGCATCGATGGTGCCAAGCATTCGGCAGCGATTCTGAAGTTGCTGGTCAAACGCTTGCGCCAAAGCTGGCCCCAAGTGCGCATCGTCTTTCGTGGTGACTCTGGCTTTTGCCGTCAGCGCATCATCAACTACTGCGAGCGTGCCGGTGTGAACTACATCATTGGTCTGGCTCGCAACCCACGCCTACAGAGCATCACCGAATTCCTGGAACTGGCCATGCGGCAGGAGTTTGTCGCCACCGGATGCAAGCAGCGCGAGGTCGGTGAGTTTGTCTATGCCGCACAGAGTTGGAGCAAAGAACGCCGGGTGATCACAAGGCTGGAGTATGGCGAACAAGGCAACAACCCGCGCTACGTGGTGACCAACCTGACGGGTCAACCACAGACACTCTACGACGATCTGTACTGCCAGCGCGGCGAGGCCGAGAACCGGATCAAGGAAGCTCAGGTCGGCTTATTTGCCACACGCACGAGTTGCCAGCATTTCCAAAGTAATCAGCTACGCATGTTGCTGGCAGCATTGGGCTACGTGTTGATCGAACGCCTACGTGCGCTGGCGCTACAGGGAACGGCATTGGCCACAGCCCAGGTCGATACGCTGCGCATCAAGCTGCTCAAGCTCGCTGCGGTGGTCACGCGCAACACGCGGCGCATTCGCCTGTATCTGGCCTCCAACTGGCCCAGCGCCGCCATCTTTGCACACGCCATGAAGGCGCTGCGCTCACCGTAAATCCCATACAGTGCCTGGCCCGCACGATGACGCCAAGAAGGCCCGCAACCCAAGTCGGGGTGGGGGCAACTGCGTCCCAACCGGCTCGACTGCCAACAAATCACAACTCCAAGTCTGCAAAACGTTCACTTCAGACCTGTCCAGCACCGGAATCAACCCAAATCGGACCGTACAGCGGTGTTGCATGAAATATGCGGGCTAGCCAAGGCATAGGGAGAGAGAAATGATGCAATGTGTCGGTAGCAGAATGGACAACGGTGGGAGAACCCTTGATGGCCCTAGGAGGCGTCCGGTAACGGCATGATCCTCGTTTTTAGAGAAAGGCAGCTCCCCGACGAATCGGTTGTCATGCGGTAACCAACCCGCGCATATCAGACTGATCAACCGTCGACAAGCCGTCCGTTCTGCTACCAACACATTGCAAGATGACAAATACCGTTTATCAAGAACTTGACAGGTCAATACATATCAGGGCATTGGTCTGATTTTGAAGTCTGAATGTGTCAACCAGATGTAAGCGATCAATTAGCCACGTCCTATCATTCTGGGGTGGAATCCGTGATGCTTATGTCCACGTAAACAACGTGGACACAAGCGATGCAGAACAACTCAAGGGTATGGGTCGGATTGGTGGTGGGACCCAAGCGTGATGGGCAGTACCGATATGACCCAGAGGTAAAGCAGAAATTAGTGCCTCGGTGCATGGAGCTTGGCGTGTCGGTGGCGCGCATGGCAATGCAGCATGGCATCAAAGCAAATTTGCTGCAGTTGTGGATCATCAAGTCCCAGGGGCAAAGTGTTCTCAGTCCACGCTCGGACGTGTCACCGAGCGAACAAGATATTTCGCTTGCCTTTGTCCCAGTGCAGATTCAAGCGCCAGAAGCGCCGACTACGCAGACCATACCCGCTCCCGCTTCAAAGGCGAAGTAGGCCTTGTGTTCATCAAAGGATCGCAAGACCTTCAGATCAAGGATTTCCGGACGCGCACTGAACACCCCTTCAGCGACCCTGGGCCGCCCAGCGATTGCATGTACCACATGAAGCCGAAGAAGCTGACGCCCGCGACCGCGGTCAGCGACAGGAACGGGGCCCAATACGAAAGGCTTGTGCTACCGACCGGATGGATGGCGAAATACGCGCACGCCCCCATCCCCATGGCGACCAACAGGAGCACTGCAACACCGATTCTCAAAATTGGCGCATGCTGTTTCGAAGGTGAGTCCATTTCTTTCCTCCTGCCGCCCCATCGGAATAGAAAGAAGCCTTGCGGCCTTTGCTGGTGTCAGCCGGGCAGCCCTACTGTCTCCAGGCCAGCCATGGTAACCGCCGCCGCACCTGTTTGTCGATCTCGCCTTGGCGCTACCGAAGCACCCCGCCCCGGACGGGTTGCCCTCTACACTTGCACGTGATTGATAGAGCCGCCATCGACATACCAGTTCGCACCTGCGACGAAGCTCGCGGCGGGACTGGATACGAAGGCCACGACACGTGCGACTTCGTCCGGTGTGGCCAAGCGCTTCATCGGGTTCCGTTCGAGCACTTTCGTGAAAGCGTCGGGCTCTTGTACGCGTACCTTGTCCCAGAAGCCTTCTTCCGCAAGCGTGTCCCCCGGAGACACGGTGTTCACGCGTACCGCGGGCAGAAGACGTGAGGCCAGGGATTTCATGTAGTGCGCCATGGCCGCCTTGGCCGCCCCATAGGCCGCTGATCGCGGCGCAGCCAGCGAGCCTGCCTTTGACCCGATGTAGGTAATGGCCGCATGTGGCGACCGAAGCAGGAACGGAACCGCAGCTTCGGTTGCGTTGACCGTGGCTTGTATGTCGGTTTCCACCGCAGCTTGCCAGTTGTCTGAAAGCGCACTGACGTTTGGGATAAATATGTCGAACGATCCCAAACTGTTGAGCCAGCTTTCGAACGCCGCTTTGTCAGTGACATCAAGCCTTCGTGCCGACACTTTCCCGGGCAGGCCGGAAACGGAGGCAAGCATGACATCGATTCGTGCCTGATGTCGTGCGCAGAAGGCTACGTTGCAGCCTTCTTCGGCAAACACGCGGACGATGGCGGCACCAATGCCCGAAGAGCCACCGGTGACGACTGCAGTGAGGCCGGAGAGATGGAGGTTCATGGAATTTGAGCAACCTGACGTTAGTTGTACCTGTTATTGACTGCGGATGACTTCCCGGCCAGCAAATGGCTCATGTATGAACGGGGGAAGCGGACAGCTTGACGCCGAGCGCATGAAGCAGCTTGAGCATCGTGTCGTAACGTGGCTTGGCGCCGGGTGTAAGTGCCTTGTAAAGGCTCTCACGCCCAAGACCCGTATCTTTGGCGAGTTGTGCCATGCCACGGGCGCGGGCCACATCGCGCACGGCGGTTAGAAATACGTCGGGATTGGGATCTTCCAGTGCGGCGCTTATGTATTCGGCAATGGTTTCATCATCGTCGAGGTAGTCGGCAGCATCAAAGGGTGCAAATTTCACCATGGTTCACTCCTTATCCAAAGCTCGCGCCATTTCAATGGCGCGTTTGATATCACGTTTCTGCGATGACTTGTCGCCACCCAAGAGAAGCAAATAGACGACCTCGGCACGCCGCGTGAAATACGCCCGATATCCTGGGCCGAAGTGGACGCGCATTTCCGAGACGCCTTCGCCCACCGGCCCGCAGTCACCGAAATTGCCATGCTCGGCGGAACGAATGCGAAGGACGATCCGGGCACGTCCCACTTTGTCTTTCAAGCCGGTGAGCCATGCGTCGAATTCATCGGAACGCTCAAAGGTATTCATGTGCCACATTGTATCCGCCTGGATACCGACATGCCACCTTGATGCCGGGGGCGTTAGGAGTAAATGAGTTGTCCGGTTCTTGGCAAGTAATCTGTCCGGTTTGTGCAGAGGCCCCACAAAGCCTTCAGATCAGTCATTTCCGGATGCAGGCCGAGATCACGTCAATCACTGTGACGGTTATGACGATGATGGTCTTCGCTGGATACGAAAGCAGACACTTGCCGCCGATTGGAAGGTTCGCCACTTAAGGACGGTGCCGACCGCGACCGGGGTGAGCGAAAGGGACAAGGCCCAATAGAAAAGGCTTGTACTACCGACCGGATGGATGGCGAAATGCTGGTGCCAGCCCAGCCGCCCTACTGTCTCCAGCCCAGCTCATGTCATTCACACGCCCCAGACCACATCCTTGCCGGCCTGCGCGCTGTTGCGCAACAGCTCGATGAACGGGCCGGCGCGTTGGCGCAGATCGACGCTGTCGCCTTCGGCCTCAATTTCCATCTGAGGCTGCTCGGCACGACGGGATTGCACGGCCTCGTGCCTCGCAATGGCCGCTTCCAACGCCGTAATGGCAGCCGGAATTTGCGCTACCGTGATGATGCCCTGCGGGGAGGGTTGCTTGCCGACAATGGCGAGCATTTGATCACCGTTGAGCTGCAGCATGATGACATCTGCGGCCGCTTGTGACTTGAACTTGTAAATCATGGATGGCCTTTCGTTGGTGGCTTGACTGTTTCACACAATTGCCTGAGCCGACCGACCCCTGCAAATGGCAAAACTCGGCGCGGCCCAAGGCTATGTTGGCAGCAGCAGGATACTCTTGTCGACCCCTGCCAACTGTGCGCTGGCCAACACAGGGCGGCATCCCTGTATCAGTTGGGGACAGAGCTTGTTCACTTCGTGTAACTGCGGTCTGTCCCGCAAGGTTTTCAAATCAACGATTTGCGGATGCGGGCCGAGATCACGTCGATCACGGTCACGCTGACAACGATGATGATCATCACGGCGCAGGTTTCGGCGTACTGGAAGCCGCGGATGATTTCCCACAGGATGACGCCGATGCCGCCGGCGCCCACCATGCCCACCACCGAGGCGGAACGCACATTCGATTCGAAGCGGTACAGAGAGTAGGAAATCCACAGCGGCAGGACCTGCGGAATGATGCCGTAGGCGATTTCTTCCAGCGCATTGGCGCCGGTGGCGCGTATGCCTTCCACCGGCTGCGCGTCTATCGCTTCCACCGCTTCCGAAAACAGTTTGGCCAGGATGCCGGTGGTGTGGACCCACAGTGCCAATACTCCGGCGAAAGGTCCCAGCCCGACGGCGACGATGAACAACATGGCAAACACCATCTCGTTGATGGCGCGCGCCGCGTCCATCAGGCGGCGCACCGGCTGATAAATCCAGGCCGGGGCAATGTTGGTTGACGACAGCAGCCCCAGCGGCACGGCGCAGATGACGGCCAGCACGGTGCCCCAGACGGCAATCTGCACGGTGACCAGCATCTCCTGCAAATAGATGCGCCAGTCGCTGAAGTTGGGCGGGAAGAAACTGGCGATATAGGTTACCATGTTCCCGCCATCCGCGAACAACGCGGCGGGCCGCATGTCGGCGCCCCTCCAGGAACCGGCCAGCACGGCCGCCAGCAAGCCCCACAGCACCAGTGTGCCCAGGGCGGGCCGCTGCAGCAGCGTGTGCTGCGCCGAAGCGCTGGTCGCAAGAGGTGTCATGACCGGGCGGACCTGGGCTACGGAAGTTATTTTGTCCAAGGTTGCGTCACCCGGTTGCGTTACTGGCTTACTTCAGCAGGGCGAGCTTTTGGTTTAACTCGTCAAGCTTGCGGTTGATGTCGGCGATCTTCCTGCTCTTCTCAGTCGCATCCATGTTGCTGTCGCCTTCGAGCTTGATGCGCGCGGAAAACAAGGCAATCTGACGGATCGGGACCAGTTGATCGTCGCTGGACGCGGCGAATCCACCGGCCGGCAGCAACTTGATCTTTTCCTTTTGCTCGGCGCCGTTGGCACCCTTGCCGTAGGACAGCATGAAGTCCTTGATCTTGACCTTGAGGTCGGCCGACAAGTCCTTGCGCCAGACAAACGGATCGGCCGGAATCAGGGGCGACTTCCAGACGATGCGGATGTTTTTCACCAACGCCGGTTGCGCCAGTTCCATCTTTTCATAGTCTTCGGTATTGAAGGTGGCAACGTCCACCTGCTTGTTGGTCGCCGCCATGAAATTGCTGGCGTGGTTGGCGCCGCGTAGGGTCTTGAAGTCGGTTTTGGGATTCAGGTTGTTCTTGGCAAAGACGTAATAGCTGGGCACCAGGAAGCCGGAGGTGGAGTTGGGGTCGCCAATGCCGAAGTTGATTTCCTTACTGTGCTTGATGACGTCGTCCACGCTCTTGTAGGGCGAGTCCTTGTGGGTGATCAGCAGCGAGTTGTAGCCCTCGGAGCCGTCGACCCGGATCAGCTTGGCGAAGATCTCGCCGTTGGCGCGGTCCACCGCCTCCATCGCCGATTTGTTGCCGTAGTAGGCAACCTGCACCTTGTTGAAGCGCATGCCTTCGATGATGCCGGCGTAGTCGGTGGCAAAGAAGGGGTTGATCTTGACGCCCACGGATTTCTCCATGTCGCCCAGGAAGGCTTCCCAGTTCTTCTTGAGCGAACTCGACGAGTCGGTGGCGATGATGCCGAAATTGATTTCCTTGGTTTCCTGGGCGGCGACGGGTGTCATGGCGATCGCCAGGGCGGCGGTCAAACCGAAAAGTAGTTTCTTCATTTTGGTGTTTCCTGGTTGGGTTGGGTCGGAGTGGTTTGGAAAACGGTGGGAACTTCAGGCAGCTTGCGCCAGCGGCTCACGCCACGTGGGAACGGGTTTGACGCGGGGACTGTCCTGCAGGCTGGAGATGTGGTCGCCCAGCGCCAGAATCTCGTCGGCCTCGGCGCCGTAGAGTTCGCGCAGCAAGGTGGGCGTCAGCGCCACTGACGGGCCGTCGTAGACGACGCGGCCCTGGTGCAGGGCGACGGTGCGCTGACAGTATTTCATGGCCACATTCACCTGGTGCAGCGACACCACCACGGTGCATTGATCTTCGCGGTTGACGCGCGCCAGGATGTCCATCACGCGGCGCGACGATTCGGGGTCCAGCGAGGCGATCGGCTCATCGGCCAGGATCACCTTGGCGCCCTGCACCATGGCGCGCGCAATGGCGGCGCGCTGCTGCTGGCCGCCCGACAAGGTGGAGGCGCGCTGGGCGCTGCACTCGGCGATGCCGACACGCCGCAAGGCCTCGACGCCGCGCGCCACTTCAGCGGCCGTGAACCAGCGCAGCAGGCTGCGCCACATGGGCACTTTGTGCAAGGTGCCGGCCAGCACGTTGACGATCACGGGCAGCCGGTCCACCAGGTTGAATTGCTGGAACACAAAGCCGACGCCGGCCCGGGTCTGGCGGATGTCGGAGGCGATCTTTCCGTTCTGTTGCACCGTGCGGCCGTGGATCTGGATCAGGCCCTGGCTGGCGCCGTCGCCAACCATCAAGCCGGCGATGTGCCGCAGCAGCGTCGATTTGCCGGAGCCGGAGGCGCCAATCAGCGCCACCATCTCGCCGGCTTCGATATTCAAATGGATTTCCTGCAGTGCCTTGCGGCCGCCGGGAAAGGTTTTATTCAGTGCATTGATGCGGATGGCAGTGACCATGCGGGCTCCTGTGGGAAGCCGCTAACTTAACTGCGCAATATGTCAGATAGATGTCAATTCAACCGAAACAGGCCGTCCCGGCCCACCGGCCACGGAATCAACAGACGTGTTTGTAGACCGTGGTGCGGGACAACCCCAGGGCGCGCGCCGTCTCGGAAATATTGTGCCCCGCCGAGGCGTACTTCAAGCGGATCTCCCGGCACTTGTGCTGGTTCAGCGGGTGGCCGCGGCAACCGTCGCAGACCTCGCCGGCATCGTCCGTCGTCAGCGCCAGATCATCGAAGGAAACTTCGTCTATGTATTCCATGTTTCGGCGCACCAGCGCACGCTGCAACACACCGCGCAGTTGGCGGATGTTGCCGGGCCAGTCGGCCTTGCGCAAATGGTTGATGGCGGCGTCGGTGATGGCGGCGTCGGGCGCCAGCTCATCCATCAGGCGCTTGACGATGGCGGCAAAATCCTGCCGCTGCTTGAGCGGCGGCAGCCTCAGCGTATAGGCGTTGAGCCGGTACAGAAGGTCGGCCCGAAAGCGGCGCGCGGCGACCATTTCGGTCAGATCGCTGTTGGTCGCCGAGATGATCTGCACATCCACTTTTCGGCCGGCCTTGCCACCCACCGGGCGCACCTCCATGCTGTCGAGAAAACGCAGCAGCACGGTTTGCACGGCCGGCGGAATGTCGGCCACTTCATCCAGGAACAGCGAGCCGCCATCGGCTTGGCGCGCCAGCCCCGGCGCGCCATCGTGCCGCGCATCAGTGAAGGCGCCGCGCTCGTGGCCGAAAATTTCCGAGATGAACAAGGCCTCGGGTATGGCGCCGCAGTTGAGCGCCACAAACTCGCCCTGGCGGCCACTGAGTTCATGCACATGGCGCGCCATCAATTCCTTGCCGGTGCCGGTCTCGCCGTGCAAATGGATGGGCATGCGCAAACGCGTTGCGTTTTTCAGGCCGGCCATCGCGTGGCTCAGGCCGGCGTCCTGGCAGACAAAGCCGATGTCGCCTTGTTCGCGCACGATGGCGACCTTCGGCACCACGGTGGCCGCTGCCCGCAAAGCGCTGGCCGCTTGGCCGCGCAGGCCGATCTGGCGGCACACCATGAAGACGCTGCTGCCGGCGCGATCGCGTATCCGGATGACGCCGCCGCGCATCAGGTTCTCGATCGCGACATCGAACTTGCCGTCGAACAAGGCATCGAAATGAACGCCTTGGCGGGCCGGCAGTCCGGCCAGCAGCGACTGCCCCGGCCGATTCACGGAGGCCACCGCGCCGTCGCGCGATACCGCAACCAGGCCCGAGGACAAGGTGTCCAGGTATTCCGAGCGGGGGTGAAAGGCCAGGATGAAGTGGCCGCTGCTCTCCTGGTAGATCAAGCCGTTCTCGACCGTCGCCGCCGCCATTTTCACCAGCGCATGGGTGTGCTGCTGGCGCACCTCGCTGGCGCAGGAGGCATCCAGCAAGCCCACCACTTCGCCCTTGGCATCCAGGATGGGCGCCGCCATGCAACTGAGTTGCCCGTAACCGCTGAAGTAATGCTCGCGGCCATAGATGGCGACCGGCGACTTTTCCAGAATGGCCAGCCCCAGGGCGTTGGTACCGCTGTCGGTCTCGCGCCAGACGCTGCCCGGAATGATGGTCTTGCCGGCGCGGCTGTCGGCAAAGTCCTGGTCGCTGACGGTGTCGAGCACGACGCCGTCGGGATCGGCAAACGCGATCAAAAAGTTGGAGCCGGCGATCTGGGCGTACAGGTTGTGCATCTCCGCCAGCGCCAGGCGTCTGAGCACCGCGTTGCGCTCGCGCTTTTGCCGCACCTCCGCAAAAGGCAGCACGATGTCGCGCGGCTGCGCGCACGGGGCCAGCCCATAGTCGCGGCAGCGCTGCCAACTGGCGGCCACGGAGGTGGTCAGGCTGGCGGCCGGAAAGCGGTGACCGCTCTCCAGCGCGCGGCGCGCGCGCTCGATCCCGGATAACTGTTGCATGTCTCCTCCTTCATGTACTTCGCACGAATGGAACGGGCCATTCTAGGGGGAATACGCAAATCTTCAATGTGCAGAAACTGGACAGTGCAACGGCTTGAACGTTCATTTGATGGACGCGATCTAGCCGGCCAAACCGCGGCCTCTCAAGGCAAACAAGCGATTGTTGCTGTTGGCACGAAGCGTGCAGTGTGTGACCTGATTCGCGGCATGTCGCCGCCACAGGAGACCACCGAAATGAAAGCCCAAGTGCTTAAAGCCTACGACGAACAACTGACTGCGGACCAATGGGTGTCGCTGGAGGATGTTCCCGATCCGACCATCAGCAAGTCGACCGACGTCATCGTGCGCATCGGCGGCGCCGGCGTCTGCCGCACCGACCTGCACATCATCGAGGGCGTCTGGAAGCCGCACATGGACCCGACCGGCAAGGCCCTGCTGCCCTTCATCATGGGCCACGAGAACGCCGGCTGGATCGAGGCCGTCGGCAAGGACGTGGAGAACCTGAAGGTCGGCGACCCGGTCATCGTCCATCCCAAGATCACCGGCGGCACCTGCCTCGCCTGCCGGCGCGGCCACGACATGCACGGCGTCGGCAAGTTCCCGGGGCTGGATTCCAACGGCGGCTACGCGCAGTACCTGGGCACCTCGGAGCGCAACATCGTGCCGCTGCCCAAGACGCTGGCGCCCAAGGACGTGGCGCCCTACGCCGACGCCGGGCTGACCGCCTACCGCGCCGTCAAGAAGGCGACGCGCCACCTGCTGCCCGGCGAGCGCTGCGTCGTCATCGGCGCCGGCGGCCTGGGCCACATCGGCATCCAGTGCCTGAAAGCCATGTGCGCGGCCGACATCATCGTCGTCGACAAGTCGGAAGCCTCCCTGAAGCTGGCCGGCAAGAGCGGCGCCGATCATCTGATCCTGGCCGACGGCAATGAAGTGGAAGCGGTGCTGTCGCTGACCGATGGCCAGGGCGCCGAGGCGGTGATCGATTTCGTCGGCGAAAAAGGCACCACCAGCAAAGGCCTGGCGATGACCCGCCCCATGGGCAACTACTACATCGTCGGCTATGGCGAGGACATCAAGGTGCCGGCTGTCGACCTGATCATCACCGAGAAAAACATCATCGGCAATCTGGTCGGCAACTGGGCCGAGCTGGTCGAGTTGATGGCCCTGGCCGATCGAGGCCTGGTCAATCTGGCGACGGTGGAATACCGGCTCGCCGACGCCAACCAGGCGCTGAAGGATCTCCACAACGGAAAGATACACGGGCGCGCCGTGCTCATTCCGTAAACCACCCCCCGCAAACCAAGCACACAAAGAGGAAGACACATGAAACACGCATCGATTCGAATCTCTGCCCTGAAGCAGAAAAAGACTGTTCCGGTACTGCTGGGCGCCGTCGCCGCCGCTGTCTTGCAGTTTGGCAGCGTCAGCGCAACGGCGGCCGATATCAGCTACAGCAAATACGGCGACTACGCCAAGTACGGCTCGGCCGCCGACGTGCCGGGCATGTGTTCCTACGAGGCCACTGCGAAGAAAAACTACAAGGGTCGCACCTTGAAGATCATCACCCATGCGGTGCCGGTGCTGGGTGAGCCGACAGACATTCATGCCAAGCAATTCCAGGACTTGACCGGTGCCAAGGTCGACGTGGTGCATATTCCGTTCGGCGACCTGTATCAGCGCGTCATGATTCCGTTCCAGACCGGGCAGGCGGCCTACGATGTGCTGTTCTACCCTTCCCTGTGGATTGGCGATGTGCAGAGCTTTCTGGCACCGGTGCCGGCCGCCTATGCCGCCGCCAGCGGCATGAAGGACGTCACGGCCAACTACCGCGACGTAGCGACCTGGGGTAACCAGATGGTGCAGTACCCGGTCGATGGCGACCGCCACTACATGAAGTACCGCTCCGATATCTTCAACAACCCGCAAATGCAAGCGCGCTACAAGGAAAAGACCGGCAAGACCCTGAAGGTGCCCGCCACCTGGGAAGAGTACAACGACGTCGCGGCCTTCTTCTCGGGTTGGGACTGGGCCGGTGACGGCAAGCCCCACTTCGGCAGCGCCGAGGTGACCAAGCGTGACGACCTGATGTTCTCGGCCTTCATCAGCCGGGTCGCGGCCTACGCCAAGAATCCCAAGGTAAAAGGCGGCTTCTTCTTCGACCTGGCGAGCATGAAGCCGCAGATCAACAACCCGGGCTGGGTGCGCGGTCTGGAGATGTTCATCAAGGCCAAGGCGGCGTTCCCGCCCGGCGGCAGCAATTTCGGTCTGGGCGACGAGATTTTCTCGTTCGGTGGCGGCCAGACGCTGATGAGCTACAGCTGGGACGACGCGTTCATCCAGGCCATGGAACAGGGCAGCCCGATCCGCAACAAGGTCGCGGCCGCCCCGCTGCCCGGCTCCAATGAGGTGTGGAACCGCGTGACCGGGAAGTGGGACCACTTCGAGACCCCCAATGCACCGCCTTACATCACCTGGGGCTGGACCTCGGCGGTGGCCAAGGCCTCCAAGAACCAGGACATGGCTTTTGATTACCTGTGCTTCTTCTCCAACGAGGCCAACGCGGACCTGGATCTCCAGATCGGCCGCTTCGGCATCAACCCCTACCGCAAGGCGCACTTCAACGCCGGCTTCTGGCAGTCCAAGCTGGGTTGGGACAAAACCGTTGCCGAAGACTACGTGAAGACGCTGGGCGGCATGGATGCCAGCAACAACCGGGTCTTCGACCTGCGCGTGCCGGGCGTCAACCAGTTCATGTCGACGCTGGCCAACGGTGTGGCCGAAGCCATGGCGGGACAGAAGACACCGCAGGCGGCGCTCGATGCGGCGGCCCAGCAGTGGACCGACATCGTCAACAAGATCGGCGTCGACAAGGTGCGCGCCGCCTACAAAAACGTGGTGGCGCTGGAAGACAAGGGTCGCTGAGTTGCGCCTGTTCCGTAAAGGACACGGTCAAATCGTGCGCGGTTTGACCGTGTCCTTGTAACGTTGCCTCCTGCTTTCCTGCATGCAGCCCGCCGGCCAAGGCGGGCCGCGCGAACCAAGGTGTTTTCATGGGTGAAACCGGACTCAGACCGTACAAACTGGCCTTTCTTCTGCCGGGTCTGCTGACGCTGCTGGCGATTATTCTGTTCCCCCTGCTGTTCACGATCCGCGTCAGCACCTCGGGCTGGGATGCGATCACGCCGGAGCTCAATTGGGTAGGCGCCAGCAACTATGCCCAGTTGTGGGGCGACGTGCGCTTCTGGCAGTCGCTGGCACGCCTGGGCGCCATGGCGCTGGGCACCGTGCTGATCCAGTACCTGCTGGGTTTTGCGCTGGCGCTGCTGGTCTGGCGCGACGTCAAGGCGCGGCGCTTTTTTCGTCTGCTGTTTCTGATTCCGATGATGACCACGCCGGTCATCATGTCGGTCATCTGGCGCACCATTTTTCACGAGTCGCTGGGGCCGGCCAATGACTTCCTGCACCTGCTGGGCCTGGGACCCTACCCCTGGCTGACGGCCGGCGGCTGGGCTGTCGCCAGCGTCATGATCGTCGAGATCTGGCAATGGACGCCGTTCATGTTCCTGTTGCTGCTGGCCGGCCTGATCAGCCTGCCCCGCGAGCCGTTTCTGGCCGCCGCCATCGATGGCGCCGGTCCGATACGGACCTTCCTGAACGTGACCTTCCCCTTGATGGCGACGGTCTCCATAGGCGCCATCATGATCCGGCTGATCGAGGCCTCCAAGCTGATGGAGACGGTCTACGTCCTGACCTCGGGCGGCCCCGGCACCGCCACCGAGACCTCCGGCTATTACATCTACATCAAGGGTCTGCGCGATTTCGACATCGGCTACGCGGCATCGCTTTCCATCACTTACCTGCTCATCATGATCGTGCTTCTCACCCTGGTCGGCAAACTGCTGCACCGCGCGCTGGTTGGAGGACGCACCTGATGTCGCGTCTCTATCTGTTTCTGAAATACCTGGCGATGGCGCTGTGGAGCGTCTTTGTCGTGACACCCTTCCTGTGGGCCCTGACCACCAGCTTCAAGACCGCCAACGGCGTCACGGGCGGCCCGACCTACCTGCCATGGCTGCAATACGAGCCCTCGCTGGCCGGCTGGAAAAGCCTGTTCGGCGGTGGTGGCGGCATCGACATCGTCAAGCCCTACATGGACAGCCTGATCGTCACGGCCAGCGCCAGCCTGATCAGCATCGTGCTGGGATCGCTGGCCGCTTACGGCCTGTCGCGCTTCACCTACCGGGCCGGCTTCGTGAAAAACGCGGACCTGATCTTCTTCTTCATCTCGCAGCGCATCATGCCGCCCATCGTGCTGGCGATCCCGTTCTTCCTGATGCTCAAGTGGCTGGAACTGCTGGACAGCAGGATCGGCCTGATCCTGGTCTACGTGGCGCTGCTGCTGCCGATCGCGGTCTGGATCATGGTGGATTTCTTCAACAACATCCCGCGCCAGATCGACGAGATGGCGATGCTGGACGGCTGCACACCGATGCAGGCTTTCCTGCGCGTCATCCTGCCCAACTCCTTGCCGGGCATCATCGTGGCCGGCATGTTCTGCCTGATCTTCGGCTGGAACGATTTCTTCTTTGCCTTCACCCTGACCTTTACCGACACGCAGTTGCTGCCGGTGGCGGTGGTCGCCTTGAACTCGTCGGTCACACCCTGGTGGAGTCTGTCGGCCTCGGCGCTGATCTCGGTGGCGCCGCTGCTGCTGGTGGCCTTTGTGGTGGAACGCTTCCTGTCGCACGGCACGCTGGCCGGCGCCATCCGCTAGGGCATCAGCATGAGCCTGCAACTTCATGACCTTAGCCTGGCGCTGGACGGCGTCACCCATCTGGGGGGTGTCAGCGCCAGCTTCCAGCGCGGCCAACTGACCACCGTGATCGGCCGAACCCTGGCCGGCAAAACCACGCTGATGCGCGCCATCTGCGGCTTGCAGCCGCTGGACCGGGGCGCGCTGCAACTTGACGGGCAGAACTTTTCAGCCCTGGCGCCTTGGCAGCGCGACATCGCGATGGTGTACCAGCAGTTCATCAACTACCCGCACCTCGATGTGGCCCAGAACGTCGCTTTTCCACTGCGCCGCCAGAAGCTCGACGAGACGGTCATCGCGCAGCGCGTGCGCGGCGTGCTGGACAAGGTGGGCCTGACCGGCTTCGAGACGCGCCGGCCGTCGCAACTCTCGGGCGGTCAGCAGCAGCGGGTGGCGCTGGCGCGCTCGCTGGCGCGCGAGTCGGGCATCCTGCTGCTGGACGAACCGCTGGTCAACCTGGACTACAAGCTGCGCGAGCAAATGCGCGGCGAGTTTCGCAGTCTGCTCTCGCAGCAGAAGCAGACCATCGTCATCTACAACACTACCGATCCGGTCGAAGCCATGCTGCTGGGCGACACGGTGCTGGTGATGCACGAGGGTCGCATCCTGCAGATCGGCACACCGGCGCAAGTGTTCGATCACCCGGCCTCGCTGCAAGTCGCCGCAGTGGTGAACGACCCACCCATGAACTTCATCCGCGGCAGCAAAATAGAGGGCAGCATCGAACTGGCCGGCGGCACCCGCATCGACCTGCCCTGGCATCTGGAGAGTCTGGCCCTGGGCGACTACTGGTTTGGCGTGCGCGCCAACGAGTTGCGGTTGGGTGAGACCTCGCTGACCGGCCAGGTCACTTTTTCGGAAGTCTCCGGTTCGGAAACCTTTCTCTACGTCGACTCCGCCGTCGGGCCCCTGACGCTACAGGTGCAGGGCGTTCACATTCACGATCTGGACGCCCGGCTGGGGATAGGCATCCCGGCCGAGCGCTTGTTCGCCTTCGAGGCCACTGGGTCACAAGCCCTGCTGGCGGCACCCGCTACCGGAGAGAGATCATGAGCCGCCTTCATCTCTCGCACGTGGGGCATGCCTACAGCGAAAACAGTTACGCCTTGCAGCCCGCCGACCTGGTCTTCGAGCACGGTCGGACGTACGCCTTGCTGGGTCCGTCGGGCTGCGGCAAGACCACCATGCTCAACATCATCTCGGGCCTGTTGCAGCCGTCCGAGGGCCGGGTCTTTTTCGATCAGCGCGACATGACGGCGATTCCGACGGCGCAGCGCAACATCGCCCAGGTATTTCAATTCCCGGTGATCTACCAGTCCAAGACCGTGTTCGAGAACCTCGCCTTCCCACTGCAATGCCGCAACTGGGACCGAGCGCGGATCGGCCCGCGCGTCAAGGCGGTGGCCGACATGCTGGGCCTGACCTCCCGGCTGGCGCGGCCGGCACGCGATTTGACGGTCGATGAGAAGCAGTTGATCTCGCTGGGACGCGGCCTGGTGCGCGACGACGTGGCCGCCATCCTGATGGATGAACCGCTGACGGTGATCGACCCGCAAATGAAATTCGAATTGCGCCGGCGCATCAAGCAGGCCCACGCCTATGCCCGGATGACGGTCATCTACGTGACGCACGACCAGAACGAGGCGATGAGCTTCGCCGACGAAATCCTGGTCATGAAGGACGGCCAGGTGGTGCAGCGCGGCACGCCGGAAGAGCTGTTCGAACGCCCGGCCAACCGCTATGTGGGAACCTTCATCGGTTCTCCCGGCATGAACTTCCTTGCGCTCCAGCGCGACGGCCAGCGACTGACGCTGGGTGCCCAGCAGCTGACGCGTGTACCCAAAGCGCTGCCTGAAGGTGACATCACACTGGGCGTCCGGCCCGAGCATCTGTCGTTTGCCGATCCACTCGACGAAAACAGTTTTCCGGCCTCCATCCTGTCGATTGAAGACCACGGCAGTGTTCGAATTCTGGAACTGGCGCTGGGCCAGGCAAGGGCGCGCATGAAGCTGGCCCGGGAAGTCCCGGTTCCCCCGCGCGCTGCCAGAATCGCCGTGCGCTGCAACCGGTTTTGCTACTACGTCGACGGGCAGTTGATCGCTGATTGAGGCTCAGCTTGCAGTGCCGGCAGGCACGGCGCAGCGGCGCGGTCATGATCCTGACATGTTGATGACCCATAATGATGCGATCCTTTTGCTAACCAGCGGGCGGTGAGAATCCGTCTACTTGATGCCGCGTTTCAAGACACATCCGACCAACCGCAACCGCTTCGCCGTCACGCTGTTGGGCTTGTGCCTGCTGCTCAACGCGAAGGCTGGCGCAGCGACGCTGGAAGGGCAGGATTTCGAGGACGGCATCCGGCTGGCCCGACACGAACTGCGCCTCAATGGCCTGGGTGTGCGAAAACTTTTCTTCATCAAGGCCTATGTGGCAGGTCTCTACGTCGACGAAAAAGCCGCCACGCTGCCGGCATTGCTTGCCCTGCCGGGGCCCAAGCGCCTGCAATTGCGCATGCTCAGAGGTGCCGGCCCCGATGATTTCAACAGCGCACTGGTGGCGGGCATTCGAAAAAACGCCGGTGAATCGGAGTTGCTGCGACTGGCCGACAGGCTGGGCCAACTGGAACTCACAATCAAGAACATAGGCTTGACGGTAAAAGGCGACGTCATCAACCTTGACTACCTGCCGGGACTCGGTACCCAACTGGCGGTGAACGGCGTCAAGCAGGGTCAGGCCATTTTTGGTGCTGATTTCTATGCCGCGATTCTGGGTATTTTTGTCGGCGACAAGCCGGTCGATGGCATGCTGAAGAAGGGTCTCCTGGGACAATAGCCCGCTATTCGGTGAAACTATTGCAGATGGTTCAGACTATGCGCTTGCGCTCTTCAACAGTTACTGGGATCTATTCCTCTTATGACGCACCGTTGCCAAAGCCGGGGTGAGGAAATCGCCAACAGCGTGAGCCACGGCGTTGCCCTGTTGGCAGCCATCGGCGTGGTACCGCTGCTGATCGCGGTGGCGCGGCAGCGCAATACCGCCGGCTTTGTCGGCGCCATCGTGTTTGCGGCAACGATGCTGGTGCTGTACCTGAGCTCGACGCTGTACCATGCGCTGCCCCAGGGTCGCGCCAAGCGCGTTTTTCTGAAGCTCGACCACGGTGCGATCTACCTGTTCATTGCCGGCAGCTACACACCGTTCGCGCTGGGCGCATTGGCCGGTTCCTGGGGCTGGACGCTGTTCGGCGTGGTCTGGTCGCTGGCGGCCCTTGGCATCACGCTCAAATCATTCGGCCGCCTGTCGCGGCCCTGGCTGTCAACCGGCCTGTACCTGGTGATGGGTTGGCTGGTGCTGATTGCGGCCGTGCCACTGGTTCAGAGAGTGCCCCTGCCGGGTGTCGAATTGCTGGTCGCCGGTGGCCTGGCCTACACCTTGGGCGTGGTTTTCTTTGTGCTCGATTCCAGGCTGAAATACGCACACGCGGTCTGGCATGGCTTCGTCGCTCTGGGCACTGGATTTCACTTCTTTGCGGTGCTCGGTTACGCCGCTTGAGGGCGCTGACGGCGCGGGGATTGGCGAAGGAGTTGAAGCTTGTTTTACATCAAACAGCGGCGATATTTCGCTGCACCCATGCCCCGGCCCGTGGTTAATACTCACACGCTCTTTGAGGAAAATCACATGCCGAGACATCTGGACAACATGAGAAGGCTGTGCCGCAAGCTACAGCTTCGCTATGGCGAAGAGGATGCTTTGGTGCGGCAGGTAAAACACGAACTGGAGACGCGCGAGCGGCTTGAAACCGGAGCCGCGAGTTGGTCCACGCCCTACCGCGAGTTCATCAAAGGTGGCACGGCCGGCCCGACCCAAGGTGGCCCCAGCACCGGAGCCATGAACAGCCCATGAAAGAGCCACCCCGGGCCGCGAACCCGGAAGAAGTCGAACTCAAACTGGCGCTGCCGACGTCCGATCCGTCCGGCCTGGCAAAGCGCTTGTCCCGCACGCCGCTATTGGCGCGACGCAAGGCGACGCAACTGCATTTGCACAACATCTACTACGACACGCCGCAACTTCTGTTGCGCCAGCAGCGCGTGGCCTTGCGGCTGCGACGCCTGGGCGATGCGGCAAAACCAAAATGGCGGCAAACCCTCAAGACAGCGGGCCGCAACGATTCTGCGCTGAGCCGGCGCGGCGAATGGGAAACGCCTGTGCGCGGCGCCGTCCTGTCCCGCAAGCAGCTTGAAGATACGCCGTGGTCGGAAATTGATCCTGATGGCGCGGTATTTGCGGCGCTGGCGCCCGTTTTTGAAACCAACTTCGAGCGCACCAGCTGGCTGCTGCGCCGGCGCGATGGCAGTGTGGTGGAAGTGGCGCTGGACCTGGGACAGATCGTGGCCGGCGACCGATGCAGCCCTCTGTGCGAGCTGGAGCTTGAACTCAAAGCCGGGCCGGTGACGGCACTGTTCGAGGTCGCCCGGCAGATCGCCCAGACCCTTGCCGTGCTGCCGTTCAACGCCAGCAAGGCGGAGCGCGGCTACGCCCTGGCGCTGGGTGAGGTGGACCCGGCGTTGCGCGCCCGGGTGCTGCCGCTGGCGTCCGATCTGCCGCTGCCCGAGCTGGCACAGCGTGTGCTGGGCGAGATGTTCATCCATTTCACCGGCAACCTGAACACCTTGCTCAGCTCCGACCATCCCGAGGTGGTGCACCAGGCCCGTGTCGGCTGGCGGCGCTTCAGAAGTGCCATGCGACTTTTCCAGCCGCTGCTGGCAGCGGGCGCAGCGCCGTATGGGCAGACCCTGCAAGCACTCTTGACCTGTCTGGGCACGTTGCGCGACCTCGATGTGGCCCGCAGCGAGACGCTGCCGCCGCTGGCCGACGCCTACATTGGCGGCGATGCCAGGCGGGCACAGTGCTGGCAGGCAATGACACTGGCCCTGACCCAGGCCTGCGAATTGCAGCGCAAAACGGTTCGCTACGCGTTGCAGGAACCGGCTGTAGGCGCCGGCCTGCTGGCCACCACCCAGTGGCTGGCCGACCTGGCGCCTTCCAGTGACACCATTGCTGCGCAGCCGGAACCCGAAGTGTCCCTGCGCCACTGGCTCAAGCAGCGCATAGCGCACCTGCATCAGCAACTGGAGCAGGCACGCAAGCAGGCCGACCAGCCGGACCATCAACACCGTGCCCGCATCCTCGCCAAGCGATTGCGCTACGACATCGAGGCCCTGCGTCACCTGCTGCCCAGGAAGCGCACCGAGCGCTGGTACCGGCAGGCCAGCGAGCTGCAAACCGATCTGGGAACGACGCGCGATGTGATGCAGGCGGCGGCGCTGGTGGCGGAATTGGACGTCGATCGCGGACTGATCGAATTCCTGCGCGGCCTGGCCATCGGACAAAAGAGTTAAGAGTTCCGAAATTCACGACGCCGTTCAGAGCCTGCCCGATGCGGCTTGCTTTCGCAAGTCCAAAAACCGAGGCTCAGGCGTGTGTGGGTCGAGGGCGGCGAGGGTCGGTGGTTTGCGCCGGTCGCATACCAACCCCGCATGAAAGATCAGGCTGGCGGGGCACTCGGCGCAGGTAAAGGAGGAGCCCGCAGGGCGGGGGACACGGAGCTGAGTGCCCCTCCAGCCTGATCCTCCCGCTACGCTGAACGGGGTTTGGCCGGCCACCGTCTCGGAACTCTCAATGGGTTAGCCGGCGCTGTCGTCATAGTGTCATTTTTCCCCCTTAAATTCTCCGCATGTTGGTGCCGGCGCGAGTACATCTCCGGCGAGTAAAGCATCAGTGTGAAGGGACGTAATGCTACCAACGCCAAATTCCAGACTCAACCACAGCCGCCAGGGGGAAACACGGTGCAGATTTATTTTGCTCAAGCAGCGCTTGCCAGGGCGCGGGTCATCCAGTGAATACGCTCGCCCTGGACTATCGCTACCAGCCCCGCGACCCCTCCAGACGGGTCAAGGGCGTGCTGATCGTGATTGCCTTGCACGCCTTGCTGGGCTATGCGCTGGTCTCCGGCATGGCGCGCAAAGGACTGAACCTGATCAAGAAACCGCTGCAAGCGGTGGTGATCCAGGAGGTGCTTCTGCCGCCGCCACCGCCACCGCCACTGCCAGCGCCGCCCAAGGAAATCAAAACCCCTGAGCCGCTGGCGCCCAAAACCGAAACCACGCCGCCGCCCCGGCAAGCAGACCTGCCTACGCCAGCGCTGCTGAGCCCGCTGGAAGCCCCGGTGCGCGACACACCGCCGCCGACCAAGCCGACGCCAGTGGCCATGGCGGCGCCGACACCGACACCGGCGCCCGACACCAGCAAAGCCCAGGCGGCAACGCTGGAGAGCGAATACGCCAGCCTGGTGCGGGCCATGCTCAATGCCACCAAGCGCTACCCCACCGGGCGCGCGGTCAGCCAGCAGCGGCCCCAGGGCAAGGTCAAGGTCTGGTTCACGCTGGCGCGCGGCGGCGCCCTGCTGGAGGCCGGCATTCTGGAGTCCTCCAACTCCAATTTGCTGGACGATGCCGCCATTGCCACGGTGCGCCGCGGCCTCTACCCACCGTTCCCGGCCAACACCTGGGTCGATCACGAGTTCCACCAGTTCAGCGCCGAGATTGACTTCCGTCCGCCCAGCACCTGACACGACGCCGCGGCGCCCCAGTTTCCCATTTCTTTTTCAACCAACTTGCACAACTTTTCCTGTATGAAAAAAATCAAACCCACCCCGATCGCGCTGCTGCTAGGCGCTCTGTGCAGTGCGCCCGCACTGTGGGCTCAGCAGTCGGCACCGACCGACGTCGGCCGCATCGCCGTCGAGGGCCAGCCCGGTGGCAGCAACTCCGGCTTGATCGTGCAGGAGGACACACCCAAGGCGCGCAGCTCGGTCAATCGGGCGCACCTGGAAACGCTCAACCCGTCGAGCAATCCCTACCAGGCGATCGAGTTGCTGCCCGGCGTCAACACCTTCAGCAACGACGCCACCGGCTTGTTCGGCGGCGGCCTGCGGGTGCGCGGCGCCAACTCCGATCAAATGGGCTTCACCATCAACGGTGCGCCGGTCAACGACTCGGGCAGCTTCTCGGTCTATCCCCAGGAGTACAGCGATTCCGAAAACCTGTGCGAAATATTTGTCACCCAAGGCTCCACCGATACCGAGGCACCGCACGTCGGCGCCTCCGGCGGCAACATCGGCATGGTCACTTGCGCACCGGCCGATGAGTACCGTTTGCGGCTTTCCCAGTCGCTGGGGATGTTGAATTATTCGAAGACCTTTTTGCGCCTGGATAGCGGCAAATTTGCCGGCGACAGGGGCAAGGCCTTCATTTCCTACTCCAAAACAAAAGCCGACAAGTTCAAGGGCCCCGGCAAGGCCGACAAAGAACACATCGACTTCGGCGCCGAGTTCAAGCCCAACGACCGCTTTTTTGCCTCCACCAGCTTTCTCTACAACAACGCCATCAACAACAATTTCCGCACCTTGAGCTACGCGCAAATCGCCGTCTCGGGCCGGCAACTGGACTTCAGCGCGACGCCGCCGACGCATCTGGCACCGGTGGCCGGCACGGCCCAAGTGGAAGCGGTGCCGGCCGACGGCTACTATCAGTTCAACATCAACCCGTTCAAGAACTACCTCTGGACCGGCAAGACGGAATACAAGACCAGCAAGGACACCTCCATCTCGGCCGAGCCTTACTTCTGGTACGGCTACGGCACCGGCGGCGGCCAGTTGGCAGCCCTGAAGGAAGGCAATGCCAGCACCTTGCTGGGCAATGGCGTGCGCGACATCAACGGCGACGGCGACACGCTGGACACGGTGCTGGTGTACCGCAGTTCGGTCACCCGCACCTACCGTCCCGGCATCACGTTCAAGGCCAACGTCCGCCTCGACAATCACAACCTGCTGGCCGGCTACTGGGTCGAGCGCGCGCGCCACTTTCAGACCCAGCCGGCGGTGACCATCGACAGCAACGGCAACTCGGCCGATCGCTGGCTGGAAAATTCCGACCTTTACCTGAGGCGCCAAAGCGGCGGCATTTACCAGGGACGTGACCAATTGACGGTGAGCACCGGCACCTCCTTGTTCCTGCAGGACAGCATCAACCTGTTGCAGGACAAGCTGAACCTGCAACTGGGCCTGCGCAACTCCGCCATCAAGCGCGAGTTCGACAATTTTGCCAACGAGGGCTTTGGACAAGGCGCCGACTACAGCGTCGCCAAGACTTACAGCAAGGTGTTGCCCAGCCTGGGCGCGCGCTACGCGCTGGATGCGCAGCAACAGATCTTCCTGAACCTCGCCGGCAACATGAAAGCGCCGGGCAACTTCAGCTACGGCGGCTTGTTGAGCGGCGGCAAGTGGGCGAACGGCGTCCTGAGCGGCGCCAGCCTGCGCGATCCCGGCGTGGACATGGAAACCTCCAGCAACCTGGACCTGGGCTACCGTTACGCCAATGCGGCCTGGACCTTCTCCGGCTCGCTCTACCACATCAACTTCCGCAACCGCATTGCCAGCGCTTATGACCCGGTGGCCGGCCTCAAGACCGACTACAACGTGGGCGACGTGACGACCAAGGGCTTCGAGCTGGAATCGGGTTACCGGCTCAACGCGAACTGGACCGTTTATGGATCGCTGTCCTACACCAGCAGCAAGATGCTGAGCGATTTGCGCACCGCCGCCAGCAGCTACGAGGCCACCACCGGCAAGCAAATGCCCGATACCCCGGAATGGCTCAGTGGCCTGAGCTTGAACTATGCCAGCGGGCCCTGGTATGGCAATGTGGACGCCAAGTTCACCGGCAAGAGCTACTCGACCTTGGTCAACGATGAATCGGTGGACGCCAGCACGCTGGTCAACAGCACGCTGGGTTACCGCTTTGCCGACACCGCCTTCCTGAAGAAACCCAGCATTCAGCTCAATGTGAGCAATCTCTTCAACACGGAATACCTGCGAATCAACTCCGGCAGCGGCAGTCTGTTCACGACCCGGGCGCTGGGCGCCGGCGGCAGCACGCCTTCCTATTACGTGGGCGCACCGCGCTTTGTCTCGATCACCCTGCGCACCGATTTCTAAGCAGCTAATATCGATCCGATGACGGACCACGGAAGTTTCGCAATGCTCAAGTTACTAGCCGCCCGCCGGGCTTGGCAGGTCGGTGCCTGCCTGTTGGCGGCCCTGGCCGGCCTTTCCCATCCGGCCCTGGCCGCCGAACCGGCAGCCAGGGCGCCGATCACGCTCTCGCTGCTGGCCTTGAACGACTTTCATGGCAACATCCTGCCGCCACCGGGCAGCGTGCTGGTGCCGGACCCGGCCCATGCGGCCGGCGCCCGGGTGTCGGTAGGCGGTGCCGCCTACCTGTCGACGCTGGTGTACAGTCTGAAGCAACAGAACCCGGACCAGACGCTGGTGCTGGCGGCCGGCGACATGGTAGGGGCCTCGCAACTGACTTCGGGCCTGTTTCACGATGAACCGACGATAGACATTTTGAGTCAGATCGGGCTCGATATCTCCAGCGTCGGCAACCATGAGTTCGACAAGGGCCGCGCCGAATTGTTGCGCCTGCAAAAAGGCGGCTGCTTTCCGAAAACGGCGGATGGCAGCGCCGGTGTTATCGGCGTCGATACCTGCATGAACCAAGGCCAGTTCAAGGGCGCCGGCTTTCAGTACCTGGCGGCCAATGTGGTTGACCAGAAGACCGGAGACAGCTTGTTTCCGGCCTATGCCATTCGCAGCCTGGCCGGTGTCAAGATCGGCTTCATCGGCTTGACGCTGAAAGAAACGCCCAGCATGGTGATCCCGGCCGGTGTCGCCGGTCTGCGGTTCGACGATGAAGCGGATACCGTCAACCGCCTGGTTCCGCTGCTCAAGGAGCAAGGCGTCACGGTGATCGTGGTGCTGCTGCACCAGGGCGGCGAAACGAAGGCAAAAACCCTGCTGGACAAGTCCTGCCCGGGCTTCAACGGCGAGATCGTCGGCTTGTCCGACCGCATGGACCCGGCCGTCGACCTGATCGTCAGCGGCCACACGCACCAGGAATACGTCTGCTTTCGACCGGACGGCAAGCTCATCACACAAGCCGGCTCCTATGGCCGTCTGCTGACCAAGATCGATCTCACGGTCGACCGCTTGACCCATAAGGTGATCGCCAAGGACGCCAACAACCAGTTGGTGCTCAATGATGTGGCGGTGAAAGACAGCGCTGGCCAAGCGCTGCCCCTGCCGGCCCCATACCAGGCCCTGAAGCGCGACCCGGCGATCGACCGGGTGGTAGCTCGTTATGGCGACCTGTCGGCCTCCATCAGCGATGTGGTGGTGGGGCGCCTCGCGGCGCCGCTGGACCGCAAGGCCAACGCGGCCGGAGAATACACCCTGGGCGCGGTCATTGCGGATGCTTTTCTGGCCGGCTCCTCGGGCTCCGCTGACGGCGCCAGGCCGGCGCAGATTGCCTTCACCAACCGGGGCGGTGTGCGCGCCGATCTGAGCGCCAGCCTGAGCGTTACTTTTGGCCAGCTGTTCAATGTGCTGCCGTTCAACAACAACCTGGTGAGCATGGACTTGACGGGCCGGCAACTGCTGCGTTTGCTGGAGCAACAATGGGAGAGTCCGCAGTTGCCGGGCGGTCGCATTCTGTCGGTCTCCCGCGGCTTCAGCTATGCCTGGGATGCCAGCCAACCCGAAGGCGCGGCGCCGGGCACCGGTCAACGCATCGTGTCAGGCTCCATGAAGCTCGATGGCGTGCCGATCGAGATGGACAAAAGCTACCGCGTCACGGTGAATAATTTCCTGGCCGGCGGCGGCGACAATTTCAGCGTGTTGCGGCAAGGCAGCAAGCTGCAGACCGGTGACATCGATTCGGTGGTGGCCAAGCTTTATTTCCGCGTCAAAGGCATCGTCAACGCGCCGGCGCTGGACCGGATTACGCGCGTGAACTGAGGGCTTATTGAGGTTTTCGTAAATCATGACGTCCAAAAGACGAGACACTGTCATGCCGGCCCCGGATCGGGTCCGGGGTTTCAACATCCGGCATCCAATAGGGGTAGAGAAGGACGTTCATCCTCCCCTCCCTCCGAACCGTGCGTGCGGTTTTCCCGCACACGGCTCTCCAGTTAGTGGTTTCCTCATCGGGGTTGGCTCGCTAACATCCGGACTTCTGTCATGGTGAACAGCCCAAGGTTTGCGAAGTACGCATTTGGCCAGCGTGTGTGATCGGCGTAACTTTTCCCAAAGCCCGGTCTCTTTTCCTGCTTGCGCAGGATCGCCCTCAGTCGCCGGCGAATAAATTTATCCAAACTTGGGAACGTGCTTCGGTAGGCATGCTTGAAGTAGCCATACCAGCCTCTGATCATCGGTGTGAGGTCGGCAATGATGGCAAATAAGCTCTCACCCCGGGAGCGACCCGTCTTTTCGCGTATCTTGTCCTTGAACCCTTGCAGGCTTTTCTTCCTCACCCAGCGCTTGCCCGCTTCGAACCGGTAGCCCAGAAACTCGAACCCTTGTCCCTCTATCCGACAATCCCCGATGTGGGTCTTCTCAGGATGCAGGCTCAAGCCGTTTTCTTCTACCCACGCTTTGACTTCTGCCAATGCCGCGTGCGCTTTTTCAGCACTCTGACACAGGATCACGAAGTCGTCGGCGTAGCGCACCATTGCGTAGCCCAACTGCTGCATTTTCTCGTCCAGGGGGTGCAGGTACAGGTTGGCCAGCAGCGGGCTGATCACGGCCCCTTGTGGGGTGCCTGCCGTGGGTGTCCAACTCTCCAGCCCTTTGACAATGTCCTGTCGCAGCCACCCCGCCAGTAATTCCAGCAGGCGACCATCGCTGATGTGCTCTTCGATTCGCTCTTTGAGCAGTTTGTGCGGGATGCTGTCGAAGTAGCCTTTGAGGTCGGCATCCACCACGTGGGTGTAGCCTTCCTTCAGGTATGCGTCAACATCGCGCAGCGCGTCTTTGCAGCCTTTGCCCGGTCGAAATCCGTAACTCGTCGGCAGAAATTCTCTCTCAAAGATCGGCTCTATCACCCGTTTCACCGCCGTTTGGACAATTCTGTCTTTGACAGTGGGGATGCCCAGGGGTCGCGTTTTACCGCCCGCTTTGGGTATTTCTACCCGTCGCACCGCTTGGGGCCTGTACGTTCCTTGTTCGAGGTCTTTCGCCAGTTCGTTTAGATACGCCTGTTCATTGGCCGCAAATGCTTCGATGCTTTGCCGGTCTATGCCTGCGGCTCCCCGGTTCGCTTTGACTTGTTCCCAAGCCGCTTGCAGGGTGCTTGGGCGGTAGACTTTGTCGATCAGACTGAACCATTTGTTTCCTTTGACGCCGTTGCCCAGCGCCGCCAACATTCGCTCGGTCCAGATAGCACGATCCACCCACACCCATTGGCTTGGGGCAGATTCAGTTTGTTTAGCCTTTTCTGGCACTGTCACTGATTCGCTCATGCTTCTCATACTTTCTGCACTTTACGTTTCCACTTTCCTGCCACCCTTGCCTCACGCGGCTTTCCTACTCCGCGCTTTTCAGGCTGCCGTCTGCAAAGTTTAGGCACCAGGGGCGCACCCCGTTTTAAACATCCGTTTCCAGACCGTTTGGCCTTGTTTCGCTCTTGCAACCCATCGGTACTACGATGGTTCTGACTCCTGCCTCCCGTCACCTCGGCTGGCAGGTCTCCCCGCTTATCTCGCTACATCTTCCCAACGTTCCGCCTCCAACCACGTTGTGCACCCCGGTATCGCTTTACACGCCGTTGCCAGCGCATCCGATGTGTTTCAGACTTCACCATAATCCAGCAGGCTCGCCGTCATTCCCCGCCGAATCGAGTTCGCTTTACTACAGACCGCCAATTCGCCTTCGGTTGCTCTCCACCCCACCTCGCGGTGACGCAGTTACCTTCAGCTACAGGGCTTGGCTTACCCTGACACGGACTTGCACCGTGCTGTTTATGCGCCTTCACGGGCGCACTGGATTGCGGGTCAAGCCCGCAATGACAACGTTGCATCGGTTCTCGTGCAACGGTGTCGTGAATTCCGGAAGCATCAACAGGCTAAAGCACTTCGGGGGATTGCACCGTGACCACCACGGTTTGCGAGTGCGCTTCCCGTTCCCGGTTGCGCAGCCACCAGACGGCGCCTTTTTTCACCGAACATTCGGCGGCACTCAAGCCGATCAATTGGGCAATGGTCTGGCCCAGCGTCGGTTGATGGCCGATCACCAGCAGCGTGCCCTTGGCCTCGGGCCACTGCACCAGTTCAAGCAACTGGGCGACACTGGCGCCGGGTGCCAGCTCGGGTCTGATCTTGAATTTGCGACCCAGGGCCAGCGCCGTCTGCTCGCAGCGGCGTGCCGGGCTGACAAAAATACGCGTGCTTTCGGGCAACTGGCGGTCCAGCCAGTTGGCCATGCGGGCGGCCTGTTTTTCGCCGCGCGAAGTGAGCGAGCGCTCCATGTCGTCGCAGCTCTCAACCCACTCCTGTGCTTCCGCGTGACGCCACAAGACCAGATCCATCTCAGTCACCCCGTGCGTCGTCGTGTCCGGCGTAGCGCGCCATCAGGGCCGCTTGGGCCCCATGTGCCGGGCGCCGGCCCTCGGCCGTAACACGGGCGTAGCTGCCATCGGGCAACAAATCCCAGGCATCGACGCCGTCATGCAGATAGGCAATCAGATCTTCCTCCACAATGCGCTGGCGCTGCACCGGATCGGTCACCGGCCAGGCCAGTTCGACCCGGCGCATCATGTTGCGGTTCATCCAGTCGGCGCTGGACAAATAAAGCTCTTCCAGCGCGTCGCGACGGAAGTAAAAAACCCGCGAGTGTTCCAGAAAACGACCGATCACGGAGCGCACACGGATGTTGTCCGTCAGGCCTGGCAGTTGCGCCGGCAACATGCAGGCACCCCGCACGATGAGGTCGATCTTGACGCCCTTCTGGCCGGCCGCTATCAGCGCCTGGATCAAGGCCTCATCGGTCAAGGCATTCATCTTGGCAACGATTCGACCGACACCACCAGAAGCCGCCAGCCGGGCCAGTTCATTGATTTTCCCGATCAGTTCCAGGTGCAGATAAAACGGTGCCAGCAAGACCTGGTTGAGTTGCGGCAAGCGGCTGTGGCTGGCCAGGTGAACAAACACGTTTTCCACATCGGTGGTCAGTGCCGGATCGGCCGTCAGGTGGCTCCAGTCGGTGTACAGACGCGCCGTGCGGGGGTTGTAATTGCCGGTCGACAAGTGGGCGTAGCGCTTGAGCTGCTTGCCCTCGCGGCGCGTCACCAGCATCATCTTGGCGTGGGTTTTCAGGCCCACCACCCCGTACAGCACCTGGGCCCCGATGGAATCGAGCATCTCGGCCCAGTTGATGTTGGCCTCTTCGTCAAAGCGGGCCTTCAACTCCACCACCACGGTCACTTCCTTGCCGCGCCGCACCGCCTCGCGCAGCAAGTCCATCAGCTCGGAGTCGGTGCCGGTGCGGTAAATGGTTTGCTTGATCGCCAGTACCTGTGGGTCATTCACGGCCTCGCGCAAAAATGCCAGCACACCGTCAAAACTCTCGAACGGCTGGTGGATAAAGACATCGCCTAGCTTGAGTCGTTCAAAGAACGATGCACCCGCAGTCAGTTGCGTCGGGTAGCAGGCCCGGTAAGTGGGAAAGCACAGTTTGGGCGCGTGCACCAGGTCTATCAATTGCGTCAGGCGCACCAGATTGACCGGACCCGGCACGCGGTACAGGGCGCCTTCGGGCAAAGCGAATTGCTTCAGCAAGAAATCCGAAAGATGGGTCGAGCAGCCGGCCGATACCTCAAGCCGCACGGCCTCGCCGAAATTGCGGTGTTGCAGGCCTTGCCGCAAGGCCGTGCGCAGATTCTTGACATCCTCCTCGTCGACCGCCAGGTCCGAGTGGCGCGTTACCCGAAACTGTGAAAACTGGCCAACGTCGCGGCCCGGAAACAACTCCGCCAGATGGCCCCGAATCACACTCGACAGCGAAACGAACAAGGCGCTGTCGCCCGAGACCTTGTCGGGCATGCGGATCATGCGCGGCAACACGCGCGGCACCTTGACGATGGCAATCTCGTTCTCGCGACCAAAGGCGTCGCGGCCGCCCAGGCGGACGATGAAGTTGAGCGACTTGTTGGCCACCTGGGGGAACGGATGCGAGGGGTCCAACCCGACCGGCAGCAACAGGGGCCGCACCTCGCGTTCGAAGTACTGCCTGACCCAGCGCCGCTGCGCCGGGTTGCGATCACCATGGGAAATGATTTTGATGCCCTGCGCCTCCAGCGCCGGCATCAAGTCGTCGTTGTACAAGGCATACTGGCGCGCCACCAGGGTGTGCGCCACCTCCGCCAGTTTTTCAAACGACTCGACCGAGAAGACGCCACGCTCGTCCCTGCGCTGCTTCGCCGCCAAATGGGGTTCCGCCCTGACCTCGAAAAACTCGTCCAGATTGGATGACACGATGCACAGATAACGCAGCCGCTCCAGCAAGGGTACATCCTTGCGATAAGCCCAATTGAGCACCCGCTCATTGAACGCCAGAATGCTGTGATCACGGTCCAACAGCGTCACACTGGCAGCGGGGGTCTGCATCAACTTCGACTGATGGAGTGGAGGAGACATGAAATGCCAAGCCTGTTTATTACAGATAGATGACTTATTGTTGACTCAATTGATGTCAATTGTGTGACAACAATCAAGTTACCTGACCCCGATTCGACTGGAATTGACTTTCATACCGGCACCAGATGCGCCAAAAACAGTCGTGTGCTATGTCCCCAGGTGAACTCCAGCGCGCGGCTGCGCGCTTCGTGGCGTGGCAGCGCCAGCGCTTGCCGCCAGGCCTGCGCCAGATCCTCGTGCAGCACACCACCCTTCGCAATTGCATTGCCCTGCCCCACCACTTCCGTCGGCCCGTCCACCGGATACGCCGCCACCGGCGTACCACAGGCCATGGCCTCCAGCATCACCAAACCGAAAGTATCGGTGCGGCTGGGAAAGACAAACAGGTCGGCAGCCGCGTAAACCTGGGCCAGTTCGTCGCGCCGCAGCATACCGAGCCAGCGCACTTGCGGATAGCGTTCTTTCAGGACGGCTTCCTGCGGCCCGGTGCCGCACACCACCTTGCTGCCCGGGATATCGAGTTGCAAGAACGCCTGGATATTCTTCTCATGAGACAGGCGTCCGACAAACAGGGAAATCGGCCGCGCCAAGGTGTTCAGCGAAGGATGATTCAGGGTTTGTTCGTGGTAGCGAAAAAGACGCATGTCGACACCATGCGTCCAGCCGCGCAAGTTTCTGAAACCGCGCCGCTGCAACATGCGCAAAACCCCTTGCGTGGGCACCATGACGCCCGACGATGGCTTATGGAAGTGGCGTAGCAAGGCATAGCCCAGGCCCACCGGAATTTTCAGCGCGGCATGGACAAACTCCGGGAACTTGCTGTGAAACGCGGTGGTAAACGCCAGCTTTTGCTTGACGCAGTGCGCCCGGGCCGCCCAGCCCAAGGGGCCTTCGGTGGCAAGGTGAATGGCGTCCGGCGCCATGGCCTCAAGCATGTGGCGCAGGCTCCGGGCCGGACGAAGCGCCAGGTCGATACCGGGGTAGCCGGGGCAGGGGCGGGTCTTGAACAAGCCCGGATGAATCACCCCGACCTGGTGGCCCAGGTCTTCCATCTGTCGCACCAGCTCGACCAGGGTGGTGACGACGCCATTGACCTGGGGTTGCCAGGCATCGGTGATCAACGCGATCTTCATGCCGTCAGCGCCCCCGCCTTGAGGCCCTGCTTGACGGCTTCGGGCAGCGGTGCCCAATGCAGCAATTCCAGGCGACCGTCAAAGTGCTCCACCAGCGCCGTACGGCTCTCGACCCAGTCGCCATCGTTGCAGTACAGCGTGCCGTTGATGTCGCGCATTTCGGCGCGATGAATATGGCCGCAGACGACGCCTTGATGGCCGCGGCGCCTGGCCTCGTGCGCCACCGCCAGCTCGAACTCGGTGACATAGTTCAAGGCCTTCTTGACCTTGTGTTTGAGATAGGCCGAGAGCGACCAGTAGGGCAGGCCCAGGCGAGCCCGGCAGTAATTCAGATGGCGATTGAGTTTCAACGTGAATTCATACAGGTTGTCGCCCAGATAGGCCAGCCACTTGGCACACTGGATGACGCCATCAAAGTAGTCGCCATGGGTAATCCACAAGCTGCGCCCATCGGCGGTGCGGTGGACCGCCTCATCCACCACTTCAATGCCGCCGAACCGGTGTCCGATAAAGCCGCGGGCGAACTCATCGTGGTTGCCCGGAACATAGACCACATGGCAGCCTTTGCGGGCCCGGCGCAACAGTTTTTGCACCACGTCATTGTGCGATTGGGGCCAATACCAGCGACGCCGCAGCTGCCAGCCGTCCACCACGTCGCCAACCAGGTACAGATAGTCGCTGGGGTGGGCTTTGATGAAATCCAGCAAGGCGCCAGCCTGACAGCCGGGCGTGCCAAGGTGCAGGTCGGAAATGAAGATGGCCCGGTAGCGCCCGCGCGTCAATACATCGTCCGGATCGTCGGCTTGCGCTGGCCGGCCGCCGCTGACCAGCGGCGCCATGAAGTCGAAAGCCAGGCGCATCAGGCACCCAGAAAATGCTTGCGATAGCGGCTTGGCAAATCGTTGATACGCATCATCATGGGCAGATCGGCGGTATTGAAATCGGGGTCCCAGGCCGGTGCCCCCAGCACCTTGGCGCCCAGGCGCAGATAGCCTTTGATGAGAGCCGGCGGCTCCACCTCCAGAGCGCAGTCGAGTTGCTCCACCGGCAGCGGCAGACGCGGGCGCACATGGTGCTCAATCGGTGCCAGGTGGGTGGTCTTGAGCTGCCGCCAGATGCTGGCCGCCACGTCGCCGCTGACGATGCCGTTGTGCAGCATCGGGATGCTGGCGCAGCCTATCATGGTGTCGAGCTGGTTGCGCACCATGAACTCGGCCAGGGCACCCCACAAGGCCATGATGACGCCGCCATGGCGGTAGTCGGGATGCACGCAACTGCGCCCCAGCTCGACCATGCTCTCACGCAGACTGCGCAGCCGGGTGAGATCGAATTCAAGGTCGCTGTAGGTGCTGCCGACGCGCCGGGCCTGCGCCGGCGTCAGCAGCCGGTAGGTCCCCACTACCTCCTGGGTGAGCTGATCCCGCACCAGCAGGTGCTCGCAGTAGCTGTCGAACAAATCGATGTCGTGCCCGGCCACGCTGGTGTTCAAGCGAGCCCCCATTTCGTCCGCGAAAACGCGAAACCGCAAACGCTGCGCCTGGCGCACCTCGTCGGCGTGTTTGGCCCATGAAACGCTGAGACTGCCACGCTCATCCGGCGCCAAGGGTGCGGGGTTCGAGTTGGCGAAAAATGAAAGCGAGCGCCGCCGCAAGCCCTTGGGCAAGGACAGCGGGGACAAAGCGAAGGTCGGGTTGGGCAGTTCTTTCATTTCTTTCTCCTTGTAGTTTCAGCGCCCGATGGTGCGGCCTATTGATGACCGCTTTATGGCAACTTGATGGCATTTGCGTGACAGCGGTGGCCCGCTGCCGGTGCTGTTTGCGGTGTGCTAAAAACAAGGAGGGTGCCGGGGCCGGCAGCGAAAGCACGGGCGGCATTCAAGACAAGTGCTGTCCGCCAGGCAGCGCAGCGGGACGGGTGTTGACGCTCCCGACGCTCTAGGGCCTGTTCACCCTATTTTTGCGAGTGCAAAAATAGGGTGAACGGGCCCTAGCCCGGCGCCGGCATGGCCGCTCAGGCCGGCTCGATCTTTGTCAAATCGCTATTCTTTGGGCTGGGCTCTGGCCGGCCCGATTTTTCCGACCCTGACCTGTCTTTTTTCGAAATGCTTCAGGGCCACGTAAGTCGCCCCGCCCATCAGGCTGGCACCCAGCAGGAACACGCCGTAAGCCAGCGGCCAGGGAACGCCTTGGGTCATCATGGAAAATTCCGACATGCCCCCGATACCGGCCAGAATATTGATCGGCATGAAGACCACGCCAAAAATGGTCAGCTGGTTGATGCGTCGGTTCTGGTTGATGTTGATGAAACCGATGGTGGCGTCCATCAGGAAGTTGATCTTGTCGAACAGGAACGAGGTGTGGCTATTGAGCGATTCGATGTTGCGCAACACCTGCTTGGCGTCGTCGAACTGGGTCGGCGACCAGATCCGGCTGCGCATCATGAAGTTGATGGCGCGCTGCGTATCCAGAATGTTGCCCCGGATGCGGCCGTTCAGATCCTCTTCTTCGGCAATGTCGCCCAGAATTGCCGCGGCTTCACCGTCGCTGATGGTTTCGCTCAGCACCTGTCGTCCCACTTTGCCCAGGGTGGTGTAAATGTCTTCCAGCGAATCGGCCGAGTATTCGACATCGGCCCCGTACAGGTCCAGCAGCACGTCGGTGCAGTCGGTCACATAGCCGACTTGGGTGCGGGCCCGGCGGCGCTGTAGCCGGAACACCGGCAACTCCTCATTGCGCAGAGAAAACAGAATCCCCTGGTGCACGATAAAGGCCACCGGCACGCTGCGCGAATTGCCCTCGCGGTCCAGCAGAAAATTGGACAGCAGGTGGATTTCGCCGTTCTCCTCGATGTGATAGCGCGAGCTCACCTCCAGGTCGGTCACGTCGCCGGGGTCGGGCAGCGTCAGGCCGAAATGAGCCCCGACGTAGGCCCGCTCGGCCTTGGTGGCGCCCAGCAGATCGATCCAGATCGGTTTCACACCTTCGAGGTTCTTGCGGCTTTCGATCGGGATTTGCCGCAAGCGCCCCTCCACCAGCTCGAAAGCGTTCATCTGGCTTTCGTCGAAGGCCGGTTCGCGGCTACCGACCAACTGTTCCCGGCGGATGTCGGAAACCTCCCACAGCACATCGTTCTGGCGAGCGGCCGGGATCTGCTCCCACAACAGCCTCGCCTCGGCCACCGGCAAGGCCTCCAGAATGCTGCCAATTTCTCCCACCGGCAATTCGGTCATCAGCTTGTGCAGTTCCGCCAGGTGTTGGCGCTGCACCAGGGTTTCAACAATATCCTGGCGCGGCATGCTCTGACCATGAACCATGTCTTCAACCAGTTTCTGCTTTTTCAGCATTTCGGACACTTTTTCGAGGGACATGGAGCGGGCTCTTTTGGCGAGTAGGTGATTCGGATTTGAGTTTACCCCCGGCTCCGTTGCGAAGCCATCGGGTTGACCTCAAATCGAAAGAAATGCACCGCTTGAGCTGACCTCGTTACCGGTCGAAACCAGCCAGCGTTGCGGCTCGTTGCAAGCTGGCACGGCTTGTTGTAAACGACCGCAGCAGGTCAGGCGCCAGGGTGATGGAATCAGCTTGCCGCGACATCCACCAGACTGGGACGCACACCGCGCAGCACCGCATGCGGGTTGAGCGAGCGGATCGGTATGCTGAGATCGCTGGGGATGCGCTGGTCCACCTGCAAGGCCAGGTAGCGCAGGCCACTGACGCGCAGGAAACTGGAGAAATTGGGAATATCGCCGCGGTGCTCCAGCAGTTCGTCGTACAGCTTGGAGAGCAGTTGCGGCACGCTCATGCCATCGCGGGCGCCAATTTCCTCCAGCGTGTCCCAAAACAGGTTTTCCAGGCGAACACTGGTCACCACCCCGTGCAGCCGGATGCTGCGCGTGGTGGCTTCATAGCTTTGCGGATTGGCGCGGACAAAAATTTGGCACATAGCGGTCTCCTTCGCAGGCGGGAAAAGCGGCCCCGAGCATACGCCCGGGGCCGCTTTGCCGCCAGCGCGGTCAATGCGAGATCTTGGTCCCGAGCAAGGCCATGAACTGCGACAACCAGGCCGGGTGCGCCGGCCAGGCCGGTGCCGTGACGTATTGGCCGTCGGTGACGGCGGCGTCAATCGCAATCTCGGCAAAGATGGCGCCGGCCAGTTCCACCTCCGGCCGACACGCCGGGTAGGCGCTGATGCGCTTGCCGCGCAGGATGCCCGGCACGGCGGCAAGCACCTGCGCGCCGTGGCAGACGGCGGCAATCGGCTTGCCGGCGTCGGCGAATTCCTTGGTGATGGCCAGCACCCGGGCGTTGAGCCGCAAATACTCGGGGCCACGGCCGCCCGGAATCAGCAGCGCGTCGTAGTTGGCGCTGTTGACGTCGGCAAAGTTGGCATTGAGCGTAAAGCGGTGGCCCGGCTTTTCGCTGTAGGTCTGTGCGCCCTCGAAGTCGTGGATCGCCGTCATCACATAGTCGCCGGCCTTTTTGTCGGGGCAAACCGCGTGCACCGTGTGGCCCACCGCGAGCAGGGTTTGAAACGGCACCATGGTTTCGTAGTCCTCGCCATAGTCGCCGCACAGCATGAGAATTTTCTTGCCCATCACAATCTCCTGAAAAGTTGGGACTGCCAGTTTGCGACGCCCTTGCGGCACTGGGGTAACAAGGAATTACTACACGGCTAGGTGCTTTCCCTAGGGATCGCTTGACCTCAGTACCAGTCCTGCAAGGCCTGCGCATGCTGCGAGCTGCGAGTCTCGGGGCCAGGGAGCCAAAGCCGGTGGCCACAAGCCGCCCTCGACAGAAAGTCCAGCAGCAACTGGTGCTGGCGCAGCACCCGCTGTTGCCGGTGCTCGATCAGGGGGTTGAAAATGCCGTGCCGCGAGAACAACTGGCGTGGATTTTTCTTGACCCACAGCCAGGAGCCCATCTCCAGCGTCAGCGGCAAAAACACGCGCTGCGGCTGCGCGCAGGACTGCAGGTACAAATGGTCCCACAGATCCCCGTGCGCCAGGTACTGCAGGCTCTGCGGCTCGATGATGTAGCGGTGATGGCTGTGCGACTGCACAAAGATGTTTTTCAGCGCGTGCATCTCCGCCAAGTGAGCGATGGGCGCGCGTTTGTGGGCATAGGGAAACCAGATCCGGTCGCTGCTGCCGAAGCCAGAATGGCAGTCCACGCTCAGGCTGAAGTCGCGCGTCAGCAACTCGGCATGGACGACATCGCAGACCGCCTGATTCTCGATTTCCATCGGTTTGTTCTTGCGGCCGCGGTACCAGGGCAAGCCGGCGCTGAAGCGTTGCCCACCAACCAGAATGGGCACCGGGTCACTGGCCTCGACCGGCGCGTTGCGCATCAAGTCCACGCCATTGGGGTTGGCCCGGGTGCCCAGCGCCATGCCGCCGGGGTTGACGATGGGCATGAAAACCAGACGCACCGATTCTAGCTGCCGGTGCAAGGTGCTGTCCCATTGCAGACGCATCACCAGGCTTTGCAGATAGGCAATCACCACACCGGTACCGATGCGCTCCAGGCCATGAACGCCACCGAAATAACCCACCGCCGGCAGCTCGCGCGCCGGGTTGCCCAAGGTGATGACGTGAACGGGGTAGCTGCCGCCGCCCGGCAATTTCACATCACACACCACGCGTGCTTCGAGCCAACCAGCGCCCAACTCGATGATGCGCTCCAAGGCCACCAGTTCGGGCAGCTTAGCCAGGCTCACAGTTACCTGAAGGGTGTGGGTGCAAGACGGTCAGCATGGTCGCGAAGCATACAGGCGCCGCAGCCGCGCAGGCAAACTTTGAGCCTGCTGGCGTCGTAATTTGGCACTGACACGAAGCTGTCACAGTGTGCGTGTAACTTGCGTTTGCCACCCACTCTTCAACGCTTCTGTCTCGCTATCACCATGTCACACAAAGTTGCTTTCTTTCGCGCCATGGCCATCCCGGCCTGCATAGTCTGGGGTGTGCTCGAATTCCTTGCCTTGCAGCGTTCCCGCCTGCAGAGTCGACGCGTTCAGTTTTAACCGGAAGCGGGACTTTTCAGCGCTTAAAATCCTTCGGTTCGGAAGGATCCTTGGGATCTTCCGACACTTCGGACTCTCTTCGAATACCCAGGTAAGTTCTGGCCAGCCGCTCAATCGGGCCGCCCACGATCAGAATAAAGAGAATGGTCGAAATGGTGCATACGCCAAGCACGTAAAAACCGGCCCCAAAAGTAGCCCCCAGAATCGCGCAAGCCCAGACGCTGGCGGCCGTGGTCAGACCATGAACAGTTTGGGAATGGTCCTGGTGAATGATGACGCCGGCACCCAGGAAACCGATGCCCGTGATCAAGCCCTGAAGGACGCGGCTGCTGGCCTGCGCATCGGCGCCGGGAAAACTTCCGATCAGCAACATCACCAGTGCGGAGCCCAAGGCAACCAGGGAATGCGTCCGGATGCCAGCGGACTTATGGTGCATCCAACGGTTCAATCCCAGCAAGATGCCAGCCAGCAAGGCCAGGCCGAGCCGGAGCAGGATCTCGGGATAGGCATTTGGATTGTCAATTGGCATGGTTAATCCGCGATGCGCCGGTCGCCGTGGAAGTTTGCGGTGAATGGCAGTTTATCGAACAACGTCTCATCTTATCCATTCACAGAAAGTCACGGTCTTGTCACGAGTCTCTGTTACACCTTGTTGATGCTTTACCAACCCCTGCCCCAGGCGCCCGCCAGCGCCGAGCCGATCACCCACGCGGGCGGCTTTCCGCTCGTCAAGCTGTTGCGGCTGGCGCTTGAATTCTTCCGTGCCATTCTGGTTTTGCGGCTGCTGTTTCCACGGCTTGAGCGGGACGACAAGCTCAGGCAAATTCAGCGCTGGGCCAAAAATGTGCTGTTGATTTTGGAGGTGAGGGTCCAATGCGATGGACCGCTGCCCGCAAGCTGTGCCGGACTGATGGTGGCGAACCACCTGTCGTGGCTTGACATCCTGGTGCTCCAGTCGCTGTTGCCGGGCGTGTTTGTGGCCAAGGCGGAGGTCCGGCGCTGGCCGCTGGTCGGCTGGATGGCGCGGGCCTGCGCCACCATTTTTGTCGAACGTTCGTCACGGCAGTCGGCCCGGCGCATGATCGAGAGCGCGCTGGCGGCGCTCCAGCAGGGCTATTCGGTGATCGCATTCCCGGAGGGCACCAGCAGCGATGGCTCGGATCTGGCGCACTTTCACGCCAACATTTTTGAAAGCGCGATCAAGGCCCACAGCTACGTTCAACCAGTAACTTTGAAGTACCTGGATACCGCTACCGGCCGGCCCAGCGATGCCGCCCTGTTCACAGGGGACATGACGCTGGTATCTTCGCTGCGAAAAGTGATGGCCAGGTCCGGCATCAAAACGCGGGTCCAGTTTGGGGACTGCATCCCGGCACACGGTCAGAACCGAAAATCACTGGCCCTGCAAGCCCATCGGATCATTCGCGCTCAGTTGACAGGTCAGCGTCCCGGCTTGGCCTCAGACTCGTGAGCTTGCATGGCAGCCCGCAGCTGCGGCAACATGGCCTGCATGGCGACGCGGCCGGCCACAATCGCGCGCCGGCGCGCCGCAAAGTCCGAGCTCGCCACGCCAAGCAGTGAAGGACGCACCACCACATCGGCGTTGCGCAGTTCAAAGCTGTTGATGCTTTTGCCCATGATGGAAAACGTTTGCAGCAGAATTTGCAAGGTGTCGCTGGCGGTGTTGCTTTCGGGTGTGTCGGAAATGTCAACCGCGATGATCACCTCCGCCCCCATCTGGCGCGCGTAACGCACCGGTACCGGCGACACCAGCCCACCGTCCACATACTCATGGCCGGAAATCTTGACCGGCTGAAACAGGGCCGGCACAGCACTTGAGGCCCGTACCGCGGTAGCCGTATCGCCACGCTGAAACAGCACGCCTTCACCGCTGTTGAGATCGGTCGCCACAATGCCCAGCGGCAATGGCATGCTTTCAATCAGCCGGCCATTAACCTGCGCGCTGACATAACGCGCCAAAGCTTCGCCGCGCAACATGCCACGACTGAAAATAGGCAGAGTCCAATCGGTAATGGTGGCCTCTTCCATGCTTTCGGCCACCTGCTGCAATTGGGTACCGGTCTTGCCGCTGGCATAGAAGGCGGCAACCAGACTTCCGGCCGAGGTGCCGACCACCAGACTGGGACGAATGCCGGCCTCTTCCAGCACTTGAATGACCCCGATGTGGGCAAAGCCCCGGGCCGCGCCACCGCCCAGGACCAAGCCAATTTTGGCCGGCTTCCTGGCGACCGTCGGCGCCGCGGGAGGGGGCTGCGGCACGGGACTGGGTAGCGGAGTCGAGGCGCAGCCGGCCAGCAGCAGCGCCACCCACAGCGCTGACCAGGCCGGCAGCCAAGCCAGCAGGGACCGCGGCGGCTTCAATCGACTGCTAGCCAGCCGCCACCTCTTGTGCCTCGGGCTTGGAGCGGCCTTCCTTCTTCGGCAGGGGTTGAATATCGAGCAAGACCTCGGTCTTGCTTTCATCCTGGTCATCCACATCGACCGTCAGGCGACCACCCTCGGTGAGCCGACCGAAGAGCAGTTCATCGGCCAGTGCACGGCGTATCGTGTCCTGTATCAGGCGTTGCATCGGTCGCGCACCCATGAGCGGATCAAAGCCCTTTTTGGCCAGGTGCTTGCGCAGTTTGTCGGTGAAGGTGACGTCCACTTTTTTATCGGCCAACTGGGCTTCGAGTTGCAGCAGGAACTTGTCGACCACACGCATGATGACGATCTCATCGAGCGCCTTGAAGCTGACGACGGCGTCCAGCCGATTGCGGAATTCCGGCGTGAACAGGCGTTTGATGTCGGCCATCTCGTCGCCGGCTTCGCGCGTGTTGGTGAACCCCATGACCGACTTGTTCATGGTCTCGGCACCGGCATTGGTGGTCATGATGATGATGACGTTGCGGAAATCCGCTTTACGCCCGTTGTTGTCGGTCAAGGTGCCATGGTCCATCACCTGCAGCAACACGTTGAAGATGTCGGGATGCGCTTTTTCGATTTCATCGAGCAACAGCACGCAATGCGGCTTCTTGGTAACCGCTTCCGTGAGCAATCCGCCCTGGTCAAAACCGACGTAACCGGGCGGCGCACCGATCAGGCGGCTGACCGCATGACGCTCCATGTACTCGCTCATGTCAAAGCGGATCAGATCAATGCCCATGATGTAGGCCAGTTGCTTGGCGGCCTCGGTCTTGCCGACCCCGGTCGGGCCACTGAACAGGAAAGCCCCAATCGGCTTGTCGCCCTTGCCCAGGCCCGAGCGTGCCATCTTCACGGCTGAGGCCAGCATGTCAATCGCCTTGTCCTGGCCGAACACCACGTTCTTGAGGTCCCGGTCCAGCGTCCTGAGCTTGCCGCGATCGTCATTGGACACATTGGCCGGCGGGATACGGGCAATCTTGGCGACGATTTCCTCGACCTCGGACTTGCTGATAATCTTCTTGCGCTTGGAGGGCGGCAAAATGCGCTGCGCGGCACCGGCTTCATCGATAACGTCAATCGCCTTGTCCGGCAAATGGCGGTCGTTGATGTACTTGGCGCTCAACTCCGCCGCTGCCTGCAAGGCGGCCACTGCGTACTTGACGTTGTGATGCTCCTCAAAACGGGACTTGAGGCCTTTCAGAATCTCAACGGTCTGTTCAATGGTTGGCTCAACCACGTCGATTTTCTGGAAGCGGCGCGACAGCGCGGCATCCTTCTCGAAAATGCCGCGGTACTCGGTAAAAGTCGTCGCACCAATGCATTTGAGGGCACCCGAACTCAAACCCGGCTTGAGCAGATTGGACGCGTCCAGGGTACCGCCGGAGGCCGCACCGGCACCAATCAAGGTGTGAATTTCATCGATGAACAGAACCGCGTTGGGCTTGTCCTTAAGGGACTTCAACACGCCTTTGAGTCGCTGCTCAAAATCGCCCCGGTATTTGGTACCGGCCAGCAAGGCGCCCATGTCGAGCGAATAAACCACCGATTCAGCGAGAACTTCCGGCACTTCCTTTTGCGTGATGCGCCAGGCCAGACCCTCGGCAATGGCGGTCTTGCCAACGCCCGCTTCACCGACCAGCAAGGGGTTGTTTTTGCGCCGGCGGCACAAGATCTGGATGACGCGCTCGACTTCATACTCGCGCCCGATCAGCGGATCGATCTTGCCGTCCTTGGCAAGCTGATTCAGATTTTGCGTGTACTGCTCCAGCGGCGACTGTTTCTCGCTCTTTTCGCCGCCCGCTTCCTCGCCCTCGGCCTGGTTTTCGCTCGATTTGGCGGTCTCCGTGGAATCGTTCTTCTTGATGCCGTGGGCAATAAAGTTAACCACGTCGAGCCGCGTCACGCCCTGCTGATGCAGGTAATACACCGCATGCGAATCTTTCTCGCCAAAGATCGCAACCAGCACGTTGGCCCCGGTGACTTCCTTTTTTCCGCTGCCGGTGGACTGCACGTGCATGATGGCGCGTTGAATCACACGTTGAAAGCCCAAGGTAGGCTGGGTGTCGACATCATCGGCACCGGCCACCTGAGGCGTGTTGTCCTTGATGAAGTTTGCCAGGGACTTGCGCAAATCGTCGATATTGGCGGAACAGGCGCGCAGCACCTCCGCAGCGCTGGGATTGTCCAGCAGTGCGAGCAGCAGATGCTCCACCGTGATGAACTCATGCCGCTGCTGGCGCGCCTCGACAAACGCCATGTGCAGGCTGACTTCCAATTCTTGGGCAATCATGTGATTTCCTTTTTGCCTTGCTTTGATGTTTAACTGTAATCTGATTTCAATATTAATTCCGAAGCGCGGTCATCCAACCGCTTCGTGACAGTGCTGGCAAACTTTCAACATCCCGCTACCCATGGAGCCAGTGTCTGTTCGCTTCGTATAACTGCACAGCCGGTTCCCCAAATTTTCAAGCTTCCACCGGCTCGCTGATGCATTGCAAAGGATGCCCCGCCTTCGCCGCCGCATCCAGAACCTGGTCCACCTTGGTGGCTGCCACATCCCTCGAATAAACCCCGCAAACACCCCTGCCGTCCAGATGAATCTTGAGCATGATTTGCGTCGCCGCCTCCAGATCCTTGCCAAAAAATTCCTGGATCACCACGACGACAAATTCCATTGGCGTGTAATCGTCGTTGAGCATCACCACCTGGTACATCTGCGGCGGCTGAACCTTCTGGGTTCGCCGCTCAAGCACCACCGAGCCGCCATCATCCCGGTCTGGCTGCCGTGTCGGTGAAACCGGTGGAATTATGGGAGATTTGGTTGCCATGGTTTCATTCTATCGAGCGTACCGGTGCACTGCAGCGCACACTGAAATTGGTGGCGGGTTTTCCACATTCAAGCGACAAGCATAAAAAAACCGCTCTCGGCCAGCCGGCCAGAGCGGTCACGGTGCTGGCGAAGCAGGACTTCGCCAACAGCAGCCGGGAGTTTTACATGTTATCGATCATGACCTGACCAAAGCCCGAACAACTGACTTGCGTGGCTCCCTCCATCAAACGGGCAAAGTCGTAGGTGACTTTTCGGCTGTTGATGGACTTCTTCATGGAACTGATGATCAGGTCGGCCGCTTCGGTCCAGCCCATGTGACGCAGCATCATCTCGGCCGAGAGAATTTCGGAGCCTGGATTCACATAATCCTTGCCCGCATACTTCGGCGCCGTGCCGTGCGTGGCTTCAAAACAGGCAACCGAATCAGACAGATTGGCACCTGGAGCGATACCGATGCCACCGACCTGGGCTGCCAGCGCATCGGATATGTAATCACCATTCAGGTTCAAGGTGGCAATCACGCTGTATTCGGCGGGACGCAACAGGATTTGCTGCAGGAACGCGTCCGCGATGCTGTCCTTGACGATGATTTCCTTGCCCGTTTTCGGGTTTTTGAATTTGCACCACGGTCCGCCGTCAATCAGCTCGGCACCAAACTCCTTTTGTGCCAGGCCGTAGGCCCAATCACGGAAGCCACCTTCGGTGTACTTCATGATGTTGCCTTTGTGGACGATGGTCAGGCTGGGCTTGTCATTGTCAATGGTGTACTGGAGTGCCTTGCGCACCAAGCGCTCGGTACCTTCACGCGACACCGGCTTGATGCCAATACCCGAGGTATTCGGGAAACGGATCTTGGTAACGCCCAATTCTTCCTGCAGAAATTTGATCAGCTTTTTGGCCTTGTCGGACTCGGCTTCGAACTCGACGCCAGCGTAAATATCCTCGGAATTTTCACGGAAGATCACCATATTGGTCTTCTGCGGTTCTTTCACCGGACTGGGCACGCCGTCAAAGTACTGGATCGGGCGCAGGCAGACATACAGGTCAAGCTCCTGGCGCAAGGCCACGTTCAAGGAACGGATGCCGCCGCCGACCGGCGTCGTCAAGGGACCCTTGACGGAAACCACGTATTCGCGCAGCGCTTGCAGGGTTTCTGCCGGCAACCAGACGTCTGGACCATAAACCTTGGTCGACTTTTCACCGGCATAAACTTCCATCCAGTGGATCTTTTTCTTACCCTGGTAAGCCTTCGCGACCGCCGCGTCAACGACCTTCAGCATCACCGGCGTAATGTCCAAGCCAGTGCCATCGCCTTCAATGAAGGGAATAATGGGCTGATCAGGGACATTGAGGGACATGTCGGTATTGACGGTAATTTTTTGGCCTGCTGAGGGCACCTTGATGTGCTGATACATAAGTAACTGATTCTCCGTTGGTGGTTCAATTTACGCGTTGATCGGTGCCAAAACCAAACAAAAATCCTTGTTTCAGGCTGGTTTGAAGGCGTATTTGAATTTTAGTCCCAAAAAATTACCTATTTCTGTCAACCGGTGGTAAACCAAACCCGTTACGGACGAGCCTTCCAATGTATGGAGGGGAATTTTTGAAATAACGTTATCTCAAGGAAATTGAAAATGAACAAACTTCTCGCCGTTTTGGTTGCTGGTCTCTTCGCTGCTGGCGCTTTCGCTCAAGCTCCCGCAGCTCCTGCTAAAGCTGCTGCTCCCGCAGCCGCCGCCGCTCCGGCTGCCGCTGCACCGGCCGCCGCCGCTCCCGCCGCCAAGGCTGACGACAAGGCTGCCAAGGCTGAAAAGGCTGCTGCCGCCAAGGCTGCCAAGGCTGAAAAGGCCGCTGCTGCCAAGGCTGCCAAGGCTGAAAAGGCCGCTGCTGCCAAGGCTGCCAAGGCTGAAAAGGCCGCTGCTGCCAAGGCTGCCAAGGGTGAAAAGGCTGAAAAAGCTCCCGCCAAGAAGGCTGCCGCTTCTGCTGCCAAGTAAGACCAATCCCAGAAGTAGATCTTCTGGACTTGCTCAAAATGCCCGCTTAAGCGGGCATTTTTTTATGAGTGAATTACCATGGCGGCCGTAATAGTTACGACAACATAGAGCAATGAAATACTTTTTGATGCTGCTTCTTGGCTTGGTTGCCACTTTGGGCAATACAAGCCAGGCTCAAAATGCACCGCAATTGGAACTACCCCGGGTCAGACTCTCGGCTGGCATACATCTGATCGACACCCAAGTGGCAGCCACCCCTGAGCAACGATCCACCGGGCTGATGTTTCGCAAAGACATGCCTCAATCGGAAGGCATGCTGTTCGTCTTTGAACAAGCCGACCAGCAGTGTTTCTGGATGAAAAACACCTTGCTACCCCTGACCGCGGCGTTTGTGGCGGACGATGGCACCATCGTCAATCTGGCCGACATGAAGCCGCAGACAACCGACTCGCATTGCTCATCGCAGCCAGTCCGTTATGTGCTGGAAATGAACCAGGGCTGGTTCGCCAGAAAAGGCATCAAAGCCGGCTTCAAGCTTGGTGGAAGACCTTTTCAATCCAGGTAAGACCTATCGCACGCACGAAAAAGCCGCCCGCAGGCGGCTTTTTCGATCAAACCTGAACTTCAGGCGAAGTTGGCTTCGGCAAAACCCCAGTTCGCCAATTTGTCAAGAAACGTTTCGACATATTTGGGACGCATATTGCGATAGTCGATGTAGTAGGCGTGCTCCCACACGTCAACGGTCAGCAAAGCCTTGTCGGTAGTAGTCAGCGGCGTGCCGGCGGCGCCCATGTTGACGATGTCTACCGAACCGTCGACCTTCTTTACCAACCAGGTCCAGCCGGATCCGAAATTGCCCACCGCGGACTTGACGAATGCTTCCTTGAACGCCGCATAGGAACCCCACTTGGCATTGATGGCCGCAGCCAGCGCACCTGAAGGTTCGCCACCACCTTGAGGCTTCATGCAGTTCCAAAAAAAGGTGTGATTCCAGATCTGGGCCGCGTTGTTATAGATACCGCCACTGGACTTTTTGACAATGTCTTCCAGCGTCATGTTCTCAAAATCGGTCCCTTTTTGCAGATTGTTGAGGTTCACCACATAGGCGTTGTGGTGCTTGCCATGGTGGTACTCAAGCGTTTCCTTGGAGTAGTGCGGCGCCAGGGCGTCCAGCGCAAAGGGCAGTGCAGGCAATGTATGTTCCATGAGATCCTCGTTGGTCGGGTGGTTGAGATGGGCGATTGTAGAAACTTTGCTTACTTTGGGTTGGACGCCGTCAAATCAAGCTCACCGTCTGCAAGGGTAGCCCGCAGAGACTCGCCAGCCCGGACCTGCTGCACGCTTTTGACAGTGTCACCGTCACGGTTGCGCAACCAGGCATAGCCGCGCTGCAAGACCAGTGTCGGGTCCAGCAGGCCCAAGCTCAGGGAGGCGCGCTGCAAGCGCTCCTCGGCACGACGCAGACCGCGCCCCATGGCATCTGGCAGAGAGTCCTGCAAGCGTTGCAATTCCTGCTGTCTTTGTTTCAATAGCTGCAAGGTAAAAAGGTGCAGCCGCTGCGCATTGGAGGACAGTTGCAAACGCTGTCGACCGACCAGCGCGGACGGTCGCCCCAACCGGGAAGCCGTCAAATCGAGCTGCTGACTCCGTTGATCGATGTGTCGGTAAGCCGCGTCCCGCAGACGCTGCGCCAGACCCTCGATGGCCCCCAGCCAGACCTCGCGCGGCTGCGCCACCAGTTCGGCTGCGGCAGTAGGGGTTGGAGCCCGCAGGTCGGCAGCAAAATCAGCCAGTGTGAAGTCGGTTTCGTGCCCGACACCACAGACAATGGGGACCGGGCTTTGCGTCAGGGTGCGCACCAGTTGCTCGTCATTGAAAGCCCACAAATCCTCCATGGAGCCGCCACCGCGCACTAACAGGATGACGTCAATGATCGGACCTGACAGGCTTGGCGCGCCTTGTCCATCCGCCGTGAAATCGACTGCAAGACGTCCTTGCGGCGTCAGCCGGTATAAGTTCGACAGCGCCTGGATCAACTCGGCCGGCGCATTGACCCCTTGAACCAGGGCCGGTGCCAGCACCACCGGGATATGCGGCACGCGCCGTTGCAAGGCACTGGTCACATCATGCAGCGCTGCCGCACCCAGCGAAGTCACCACGCCTATGCCACGCGGCAACGCCGGCAGGGTGCGCTTTCTGGCAGCGTCGAACAGCCCTTGCGCTTCGAGCTTGGCCTTGAGCTTGAGGAACTGCTCAAACAACGCCCCCTGTCCGGCCCGGCTCATGCTCTCCACTATCAGTTGCAGATCGCCACGCGGCTCGTAAATCCCCAAGCGGCCGCGCAACTCAACCAGTTCGCCGTCGCGCGGTGAAAAATCCAGCAAGCTGGCGGCCCTGCGAAACATCGCACACCGAACCTGGGCACCTTCGTCCTTCAGGGAAAAATAACAGTGACCACTGGACGCACGGGAAAAGCCGGACAACTCGCCACGTACCACGACCGGGTTGAATCTTGCTTCCAGCGCATCCGCTACGGCGCGGCACAGCGCGCCGACCTGCCATATTTTTAGCGCCGATAGAGGTGAAATGTTTTCAGGCATTGATCAAAACATGGGTCTTGGCAAACCCCCAATCGGTTTCGGACAGAGCTTGCTCACCCGGTGTGACCGCGGTTTGTCCCACAAGGTTCTGAGTTGATGGTTGGGGGTCTATCACGGGAAGCTACAAGAACCAGTGTGTTCCACTGCAAGTTGCATCGTCGGGGTCTCGGCAAAATACCTTGGAAACGCCTATTTTATGTTGCAAGTCATTGATTTCATTTGATTTTTTATCGCTCAATTTGTCATCAATGTGTCACAAGCCACAGCCCATGCGGCTTGGCGACACTTCGCCGCATGGTTCTTCACAAAGTTATCCACAGATTTTGTGGGTGACGACGGCCAGGCGACGGGCCTGAACTGCCATGGCAACTCCCCATGTCTGAAAATGCCGGTGCGTGGGACATAATCGCGTGGCCCTCATCTGCGCGGAGATTTCATTTGCTTTCAATCATACAAGCCGCCGGCTGGCCGATCTGGCCACTGATTGCCTGCTCTGTCCTGGCTTTGGCGCTGGTCATTGAACGCTTTATCAGCCTCAAGACCGCAAAAGTTGCCCCCCCCAGATTGCTTGAAGAGGTGTTGATCGTCTCCCGCACCACGGTGCCTGCGCCAGACATAGTCGCCCAACTGGAAAAAAATTCGGCATTGGGCGAGGTTCTGGCCAGCGGTTTGCGCGCGCTCAACAGCAACCCGCGCTGTAGTGAAGCCGACCTTCGCTCCGCCATGGAAGGAACTGGCCGCCTGGTCGCGCACCGGCTGGAGCGCTACTTGAGCACCTTGGCCACGATCGCCTCGGCTGCGCCGCTGATGGGCCTGTTTGGCACCGTGGTCGGCATGATCGAGATCTTTGGCGCCCAGACTCCGTCCGGCGTTGCCACCGGTGGCAACCCGGCACAGCTGGCGCATGGCATCTCGGTTGCCCTGTACAACACTGCTTTCGGTTTGATTGTGGCCATTCCGTCGCTGATTTTCTGGCGCTACTTCCGGGCTCGACTGGACGCCTATCTGCTGATCCTGGAACTCGCCTCCGAACGCCTGGCGCGCCATCTCAATACCCTGCGCAGGTAAAGAACAAGAATCATGAATTTCCGCCCCCGAGTTCGCGAGGAACCCGAAATCAACCTGATTCCGTTCATCGACGTATTGCTGGTGGTACTGATTTTCTTAATGTTGTCCACCACCTACAACAAATTCACCGAACTACAGCTCAAACTGCCGGTGGCGGATGCCGAGGTACAACGCGACTACGCCAGGGAAGTCATGGTCAGCGTCAGCAGCGATGGCACCTACACGGTCAACAAAATGCCGCTGCCTGAGCGCAGCGCCGATGCCCTCGCGGCAGCCCTGCTGGAAGGCGCCAAAGCCGGCAAGGAGACGGTCTTGATCATCAACGCCGACGCCAGTGCCAGGCACCAGGCGGTAGTCACCGTGATGGAAGCGGCCCGGCGTGCCGGCCTGACGCAAATCACTTTTACCACCCAGTCGTCGGCCCAGGCCAGGAGCCGGTAAGCCATGATCGGAGCAGCGCAACAGTCAGCGTTGCAGCGCGTGCTGACCAGCGCCTGGACGCGCCGGGGAGCACTGGCCTGGCTGCTCTGGCCGGTCGCGCTGATGTTTGGTGCGCTGGCGGCACTGCGGCGCGGCTTGTACCGCGTCGGCTGGTGCCAGGCTGGGTGCGTGCCGGTACCGGTGATCGTGGTCGGCAATGTGGTGGCGGGCGGTTCCGGCAAGACCCCTGTCGTCATTGCCCTGGTGCGCCACCTGCAGTCCGCCGGCCTGCAGGTAGGAGTGATCTCGCGCGGCTACGGTCGCCGTAACAGGGACTGCCGGGAAGTCCTTTCAACCAGCCCCATTTCGGAGGTAGGGGATGAACCGGCGCTGATCAAACGCAACACCTCGGCCGCCGTTTTTGTGGCGCCGCGTCGCCTTGCCGCAGCCAGATCGCTGCTGCGACTCTATCCTGACACCGAAGTCATCGTCTGCGACGATGGCCTGCAACACCTGGGCTTGGGGCGCGACCTGGAGATTTGCGTGTTTGACGACCGCGGCATCGGGAACGGTTTTTTGCTGCCGGCCGGACCCTTGCGCGAGCCCTGGCCGCGCGCCGTCGACCTGGTGCTGCACACCGGGATGCAGCCAGCTTTTGCCGGCTTCACCGCGCAACGTACATTGGCCCGGCAGGCCCAGCGTACCGACGGCAGCCAGATCGCCTTGACCGATCTGATGCGTGCCGGCAGCAAGCCCCTGCTGGCGGTGGCTGCCATCGCCAAGCCGGATGAATTTTTCGACATGCTGCGCGGTCAGGGCTTGAAGTTGGCCAGCACCATGGCACTGCCGGATCACTTTTCTTTTGCTGCCTGGTCGCCCGACGACTACCGCGGCTACACCGTTATTTGCACCGAAAAGGATGCCGTCAAGCTGTGGCATAAACAACCGGATGCGCTGGCAATACCGCTGCTGTTCACGCCTGAACCGGCGTTCCTGGCCAAGTTCGACTCCATGCTGTCAGTTTTGCTGGCCGCCAAACCGAAGCCAACGCTATCATCACCCCATGGACACACGATTACTTGAACTGCTGGTTTGCCCGGTCACCAAAGGCCCCCTGGAATACGACCGCGAAAAACAGGAATTGACTTCCCGCAGCGCGCGCCTGGCCTATCCGGTGCGAGACGGCATACCCATCCTGCTCGAAAATGAGGCGCGCACCCTCACGGACGAGGAACTCGGACTTTGAATTTCACCGTTCTGATTCCGGCCCGTCTGGCGTCCACCCGCCTGCCCAACAAGCCGCTGGCAGACATCGGCGGCGCGCCGATGGTGGTGCGCGTGGCGCAGCGGGTCACGTCAATCTCCCGTCCTGGCGGCCTTGTCCGGGTGATTGTCGCAGCCGACAGCCCAGCCATCGTCAAGGCCTGTCAGGAGCACGGCATAGAGGCCTTGCTGACCGGCACCGACCATCCTTCGGGCAGCGACCGTCTGGCCGAGGCCTGTCAGTTGCTGGGTCTTGCCGACGACCAGATCGTGGTCAACGTGCAAGGCGATGAACCCTTGATTGATCCGGCCTTGGTGGGCGCGGTCGCGCAACTGCTGGCCCGGCGACCTGAGGCCAGCATGAGCACTGCGGCCCATGCCATCGGGACTCTGGCCGACTTCCGCAACCCCAACGTCGTCAAGGTGGTGCTGGATGCCAGCGCCATGGCGCTCTACTTCAGTCGCGCGCCGATTCCGCATTGGCGCGATCGGCCCGACGCCCTGCCCAACCCGGCGCCTTTGCGTCACATCGGCATTTACGGCTACCGGGTCGGTTTTTTGCGCCAATTCCCCAAGCTGGCGCAAGCGCCGCTCGAAATCACGGAAGCGCTGGAACAATTGCGCGCCCTGTGGCATGGCCACCGCATTGCGGTCCACATCACGGAGCACGCACCCGGCCCCGGGGTCGACACGCCTGAAGACCTGGAGCGGGTGCGCCAACTATTCAAGTCCTGAGCGGCGCTTGTGAGAACTTGTCCGAACGCAATAGGGGGCCAAGTTCCTGGTCAGCAAGCAACTCCGGCATGCTATTCTTCACTGTAGCCAAGCATTGCGGCCTGCCCCGGAACAAGCACGGTGATGCTGCCTGATATTCACTTATTCGAAGGACATCCATGAAACTTATTTTGTTGGGCGCACCCGGCGCTGGCAAGGGCACACAAGCGACCTTTATCTGCCAAAAATACGGCATACCGCAAATTTCCACCGGCGACATGCTGCGTGCCGCTGTCAAGGCCGGCACGGCGCTGGGCATTGAAGCCAAGAAGGTCATGGATTCAGGTGGCCTGGTCAGCGACCAGTTGATCATCAACCTGGTGAAAGAACGTATTGCCCAGAGCGACTGCGCCGGTGGCTTCCTGTTTGACGGTTTCCCGCGCACCATTCCGCAAGCCGACGCCATGAAAGCGGCGGGCGTGAAGCTCGACTACGTGCTGGAGATCGACGTCCCGTTCGAGGCCATCGTCGAGCGCATGAGCGGCCGACGCTCGCATGCGCCGTCGGGTCGTACCTACCACGTCAAATTCAACCCGCCCAAAGTCGCGGGTGTCGATGACATCACCGGCGAAGCCCTGATTCAGCGCGATGACGACAAAGAGGAAACCGTCAAGAAGCGTCTGGCCGTGTACAGCGCCCAGACGCGCCCGCTGGTGAACTACTACGCCAACTGGGCCAAAGCCGAGCCCGGCGCGGCACCGAAGTACCGGGCCATCGACGGCACCGGCAGTGTCGACGAGATCAGGACCAAGGCACTCGCCGCGCTAGCCGACTGATCGTTGCCTGAACGCCAATATCCAGGCCAGGCGCGAAAAGGTTCAGTAGCGGGCGCTGCCTGGCGTGCGCGGAAACGGGATCACATCGCGCACATTGGAGAGGCCAGTGGCATAAGCAACGGTGCGCTCGAAGCCCAGTCCAAATCCGGCGTGGGGAACGCTGCCGTAGCGACGCAAGTCACGGTACCAGGCATAGGCGTGCTTGTCGAGGCCGGTGGCCTCGAGGCGCGCATCCAACACATCCAGCCGCTCCTCGCGCTGGCTCCCGCCAATGATCTCACCGATACCGGGCGCCAGCACATCCATCGCCGCCACAGTCTTGCCGTCATCGCTTAGCCGCATGTAAAACGCCTTGATTTCCTTCGGGTAATTCATCAGCACGACGGGGCCGCCCACGTGTTTCTCGGCAAGGTAGCGTTCATGCTCGCTTTGCAGGTCGATGCCCCATTTCACCGGGTACTCGAATGGATGTCCGGAATTTTCCAGGATCCTGACCGCCTCGGTGTAGTCCATGCGCACGAACTCGCGCTCGACCATGCCCTGCAGCTTGGCGATCACACCCTTCTCGATCCGATCCTCGAAGAAGGCCATGTCATCAGGCCGCTCGGTCAGCACGGCCTTGAAGATGTACTTGAGCAGAGCCTGCGCCAAATCGGCATTGGCCGCCAGGTTGGCAAAGGCGATTTCCGGCTCGACCATCCAGAATTCGGCCAGGTGGCGGCTGGTGTTGGAGTTTTCCGCGCGGAACGTTGGCCCAAAGGTGTAGACCTTGGACAAGGCCATGCAATAGCTCTCGACGTTGAGCTGCCCGGAGACGGTCAGGAATGCCTCACGCCCGAAAAAGTCCTGCGAAAAATCCACCTTTCCATCGGCCGTGCGCGGCGGATTAAGCGCGTCCAGTGTCGACACGCGAAACAGTTCTCCCGCTCCTTCGGCATCGGAGGCGGTGATGATGGGTGTGTTGACCCAGAGAAATTCGTTCTCGCTGAAGAACCGGTGAATCGCCATGGCCAAGGTGTGCCGCACCCGGGCGCTGGCACCAATCACGTTGGTGCGCGGGCGCAAGTGCGCCACCTCGCGCAGGAACTCCATGCTGTGCGGCTTGGGCTGGATCGGGTAGGTGTCCGGATCGTCGACCCAGCCAACGACTCTGAGTTCCGTTGCGTGCATCTCAAAAGCCTGGCCGGCGTTGGGCGAGGACACAATCACTCCCTCCGCCTCGACGGCACAACCCGCAGTGAGCTTCTGGATTTCACTGGCGTAATTGGCAAGTGCTGCCGGTGCCACGACCTGTACCGGGTGGAAGCATGAACCGTCCGAGACCTGGACAAAAGACAAGCCCGCCTTGGAATCACGTCGGGTGCGAACCCAGCCACGGACGATGATGGGAGTGTCAGAGGGTGCGCGTCCAGAAAGGATGGCGTGGCAGGATAACGAAATCATCTGGATGCCCGGCAAGTGAAAGTGCCCGATTTTAATGCCTCGCCTCCAGCCGCCTATCGGACTCGACCGTCACGGGTCACGCAAAAAGCCGCTTTTGAGGCCGGAGAACACGCAACGCTTGCATATTTCCAGAAACTGGTTAAAAATACAGCTACTGGATATCAACACAGCGTGTACAAACCAACAGCAAGACCCACCCAAACCCCAAGGAGTCGCCATGCTTGAAAGCCCCAAACTGACCGCCCGTCAGCAACAGATTCTGGACCTTATCCAGAGCGCCATTGCCCGTACCGGTGCGCCACCGACCCGGGCCGAGATCGCCACGGAATTGGGTTTCAAGTCGGCCAATGCGGCGGAAGAGCACTTGCAGGCCCTGGCGCGCAAAGGCGTCATCGAGCTGATCAGTGGCACCTCGCGCGGCATCCGCCTCAAAAGCGACGCCTTGCGTTCCATTAATGAATCCCGCAACAAGCAGTACTCTTTCCAGCTACCCAGCTTGGCCCAGCTCGCATTACCACTGATTGGGCGGGTCGCTGCGGGCTCACCGATTCTGGCGCAAGAGCATATCGACCAAACCTATTACCTGGAAAGCAGTCTGTTCCAGCGCAAGCCCGACTATCTGCTCAAGGTGCGCGGCATGTCCATGCGCGACGCCGGCATCATGGATGGCGACCTGCTGGCAGTGCAATCCACCAAAGACGCCAAAAACGGACAGATTGTGGTGGCCCGCCTGGGCGATGAAGTGACCGTCAAGCGCTTCCGGCGCAACAAGAACGTGATAGAACTGCACCCCGAAAACCCCGACTACCAAACCATAGTGGTTGAGCCCGGAGAGCCGTTTGAAATTGAAGGGCTTGCCGTTGGCCTGATCCGTAACACCATGCTGATGTAAGCCCGCTGCTGGCACCGATTGAAAGATTTCAAATGAGTACTGCACTATCCGCTGTTCCCGGAGTACTGGCACCACTGCACGGTTTGTGGCGCTGGCTGATGCCCAACGCGGCGCTTGGACCGGCCCAGTCAGGCGGCGACCGGGGGGCTTGCCAAGTTCCGATAACGGCAATCACTGACACTACCCACTGCTCCAAGGTTGAGCGGAAAAATTCCATGAAGACCTCAACCCACAAGCCTCTGCGCATCGTGCGTATCCTGGAGGCAGGCCAAGCTCCCGCCAACGTCGGGCGCATGGTGATCTCAGGCCGTATGGCCGATGTCTGCGCCGAGCTGGATCGGCTGGCAGCCCTGCACTGAGTCGGCATTCCCGCTAGCGTCTGTGGCCGGCAGACGAATTGCCAAGGCACAATAAGGACTTATGAATATTGTGATTCTTGACGATTACCAGGATGCGGTTCGAAAGCTCAACTGCGCCACCAAACTGGAACCCTATCAGGCCAAGGTTTACACCAACACAGTCAAGGGACTGGGGCAGTTGTCGTTTCGACTCAAGGATGCCGACATCATTGTGCTGAACCGGGAACGCACTCACCTACCCCGCCAGTTGATCGAAAAACTACCCAAACTCAAGCTGGTTGTGCAAACCGGGCGCATCGGCGAGCACATCGACGTCAACGCCTGCACCGAACGCGGCATTGCCGTGGCCGACGGGGCTGGCTCACCGGTGGCGCCGGCCGAACTCACCTGGGCGCTGATCATGGCAGCCATGCGCCGCCTGCCCCAGTACATTGGCAATCTCAAGCATGGCGCTTGGCAACAATCGGGGTTCAAGGCCGGCTCCATGCCGGTCAATTTTGGCTTGGGAACCATTCTCAAGGGCAAGACATTGGGTATCTGGGGTTACGGAAGAATCGGCCAGTTGCTGGCAGGCTACGGTAAAGCCTTCGGCATGAACGTGCTGGTGTGGGGGCGCGCACCGTCACGCGCGAGAGCCATTCTGGACGGGTTTGCCTCCGCACCCAGCCGCGAAGATTTTTTTTCTCAATGCGATGTACTCTCGCTGCATCTTCGACTGGCGGACGAAACCCGTGGCATTGTCAAGCTCGATGATCTGGCGCGCATGAAGCCGACCGCGCTGCTGGTCAACACTTCACGCGCCGAATTAATAGAGCCCGACGCCTTGATCGGAGCCCTCAACCGGGGCCGACCCGGCATGGCCGCGGTCGACGTGTTCGAGACGGAACCGATTCTGCAGGGTCACGCTCTGTTGCGCATCGAAAACTGCATTTGTACACCCCACATCGGCTATGTCGAGCAGGACAGTTATGAAATGTATTTTGACGCTGCTTTCGACAACGTCATCAACTTCATCAAGGGTACCCCGACCAATATCGTCAATCCGGGTGCTTTGCAGGTCCGTCGTTGAATCTCGCCTGAACTAGGTTTTTAACGAATCCGCTGCCAGCATCAGTTCCGTATTGGCCTTGCGATCGGCCTCCACTTTTTGCACCGTTACACGCTGACCCAGCAGGCGCATGTAATCCTTCAGCGGCAGGGTTGCCAGCAAGTCCTCACCGTAAATCTGCTTGCTGACGATCCGCACCAGGGGCAGATGAGCGATAGCGGCACAGTCAGCCAGGGTAAATTGGGCTCCGGCAATGAATGGATCAAACTTGGTCAGCTTGGCAAAAGCAGCGACGCCCTTCACCAGCAGCTTGCGCGTGCGCTCCTTGTTGCCGTCACTGACCTTGCCGCCGAAAAAGGCCTCCGGGTAGAGTTCCCTGGCGACCAATTCAAGGTGCAGTTCGCTGTAGATGATGAGTTCGCGCACCTTCGCCGCCGCATACGGGTTGGCTGGCAGCAGCGGCTTGTGCGGGTAGACCGCTTCGATGTATTCGGCGCAGGCCATCGATTCGGAGATGGGGCCGTCCGGAGTGTCCAGAAACGGCACCTTGCCCAGCGGCGATCGGTCTACCAGTGTGGCGTGATTGTTGCCGGTCCAGACCAGTTCCTCCTCGAAGGAAACTTCTTTTTCGAGCAACTGAAGTTTGATTTTGTTGTAGTAATTGCTGGCTGCAAAACCGCATAGCTTGATCGTCATGGCAGTTGAAATAGTAGGTTAAGGCCCAATGCCGGCGACGCAGAGGAACCAGGGCCAAGTTCATTGTGTCACAAGCGCAGCCCGTCACCTATGTCCTGCGTGTCGCGTCATAATTGGTCGCATGAAACCAATTTTTTCACACATTGGCATCGTCGGCGTCGGCGCCATGGGACGTGGCATCGCCCAGATTGCCGCACAAGCCGGCAGCACGGTATTGCTGTTCGACCTGCAAGCCGAGACGGCGCGGGCAGCGCAAACCGCTGTCTTTACCCAATGGGACAAGCTTTGCGAAAAAGGCCGCCTGGACGCCGCTCAAACTGCCTTGTACAAATCCCGCCTGCACTGCGCCGACTCGCTGGCCGCGCTGTCCGGCAGCGACCTGATTGTGGAGGCCATCGTTGAACGGCTGGATGTCAAGGCCAGTTTGTTCGCGGAACTCGAAGCCCTGGTCGCCCCGACCAGCGTCCTGGTGACCAATACCTCGTCCCTTTCGGTCACCGCGATCGCGGCACGCCTGAAGCGCCCGCAGCAGTTTGCCGGCTTTCACTTCTTCAACCCGGTGCCCTTGATGAAGGTGGTTGAAGTCATCGCCGGCCTCAAGACCGGCGCCGGCGTCTGCGCCGATCTGAGCGCCTATGCCAGGCAAATGGGCCACACGCCGGTACGGGCACAAGACACACCCGGTTTTATTGTCAATCACGCCGGCCGTGGCTATGGCACCGAAGCGCTGCGCATCATCAGCGAAGGGGTCACCGATTTCGCCACCGTGGACCGGATTTTGAAAGACCAGATTGGCTTCAAACTTGGCCCTTTTGAATTGATGGACCTGACCGCGTTGGACGTATCCCACCCGGTGATGGAATCGATTTACCACCAGTACTTCGAAGAACCACGCTACCGGCCCAGCGTCATCACCGCTCAACGATTGGCCGGCGGCGTGATCGGGAAGAAAGTGGGTGAAGGTTTTTACCGATATGACAAAGGGATTGCCCGGATCGAGCCCGAGCCGGCCCCGCCAGCGGTCGATGACATGCCTCCGGTATGGGTCTCACCGCGCGCCGCGCGGCGCGCCGATCTGCTCTTGCTGCTGAAGAATCTGGGGGCCAGGATTGAGACCGGTGCGGCGCCCTCACCTCAGGCTCTGACCCTGGTAGCGCCCTTGGGCTTCGACATCACCACGGTGGCCGTGGTGGAACGACTGGACCCGGCTCGCACCATTGGCATTGATATGCTGGTCGACGACACTGTCAGCAAGCGGCGCGTGCTGGCCACCAACCCGGCCACCCGCCTCGACATGCGCAATGCCGCCCACGCCCTGATGGCGCGCGACGGCAAGGCTGTCAGCGTGATCCGGGACAGTGGCGGCTTTGTAAGCCAGCGGGTGGTGGCCACCATTGTCAACATTGCCAGCGACATCTGCCAGCAAGGCATCTGCTCGCCGGCTGATCTTGAAACCGCAGTCACGCTGGGTTTGGGCTACCCCCTGGGGCCACTGGCCATGGGCAATCTTTATGGTCCGACCAACATCCTCGAAGTGTTGTTCAACATGCAAACAGTCTATGGCGACCCACGCTACCGTCCCAGCCCCTGGCTGCGGCGACGCGGCGCCATCGGCCTGAGCCTGCTGCACGAAGAAGCTTGATACCTTGTGGGACAGCCCGCAGTTACGCGAAGCGAGCAAGCTCTGTCCCCAACTGATACCGGGATATTGGAAGTTCGCAAGCTCTGTCCCCCGGTGATCAAAGACACGCAGGCGACAAGGCTTAAGCGCCAGGGCCGTCACCAGCGCGACAATGGGGGTGTTTTCAGTCACCCAAAAGACAGGCCATGGACGACCCTATTCTTACCATCGAGGAACGCGAGGCGATCAATTCCGGTCGCTGGTTTTCGACCCTCTCACCCTCACTGAGGCACGACATTCTGCGATGCGCCTACGTCAAACGTTACAAGGATGGCGAACTCATCACTGCCCGCGGCGAGCAGCCGCAGGAGTGGATCGCCTGCGCCCGCGGTGCCGTGCGAGTCAGCTCGACTTCCATTTCGGGCAAGCAAATTACCCTGACCTATGTCGAGCCGGGCATCTGGTTTGGCGATGTCGCCATCTTCGACGGCGACCGGCGCACGCACGATGCCTATGCCCACGGCGACAGCACGATTCTGTGCGTGGCCAAGGCCGATTTCAAGAAGATTCTGGCGCTGCATACCGAACTCTACGAAGCGCTCTTACGCCTGCACGCGCGGCGCATCCGCCAACTGTACGGCCTGGTGGAAGACCTCAATACGCTGCCGCTGCGAGCCCGTCTGGCCAAGCAATTGCTGCATCTGGTGCGCAGCTACGGCGTGCCCTCTCTGAGCGACGGACGCGAGATGCGCATCGGCTTGCAACTGGCCCAGGAAGAGTTGGCGCAGTTGCTGGGTGCTTCGCGCCAGCGCGTCAATCAGGAACTCAAATCGATGGAGCGCGAGGAAGCGATTCGGATCGAACCCGGCGGTCTGGTGATTCGCAACCGAGAAGCCTTGATGCGCATTATTGAAGCCGACAACTAACCCTCTGAAGAAGCACTGCACGATGAGCGACTTTGATCATTTCACGGGCACCCGTCCGGTCTCGGAAAGCCAGGCCTTCGATGTCGGTGCCCTGTCCGCCTGGCTGGCGCAAAACCTGGACGGTTTCCGTGGCCCCGTTACCGTGGAATCGTTCAAAGGCGGCCAGTCCAACCCCACTTACAAGCTGAGCACGCCGACACAAAGTTATGTCATGCGCGCCAAGCCGGGCCCGGTCGCCAAATTGCTGCCGTCGGCACATGCGATAGAGCGCGAATTTGCCGTCATGCGCGGACTCCATGGCACCGATGTGCCGGTACCCCGCATGCACTGCCTGTGCGAGGACGAAACGGTCATTGGCCGCGCCTTCTACGTCATGGAATTCATGCCAGGACGCATTCTGTGGGACCAGACCCTACCCGGCATGAGCACCCAGCAACGCGGCGAAATCTACGACGAAATGAACCGCGTCATCGCTGCCCTGCACACCGTCAAATTCGCCGAACGCGGGCTGGCCGGCTACGGCAAACCTGGCAATTATTTTGAACGCCAGATCGGCCGCTGGAGCAAACAGTACGTCGCCTCGATCACGCAGCCGATTGTCGAGATGGACCATCTGATGGCCTGGCTGCCGCAGCACATTCCGGCCATGGCCAGAGCCGAAAATATGGTCAGCATCGTGCATGGCGACTACCGGCTGGACAACCTGATGTTTCACCCGACCGAGCCGCGCATCGTGGCGGTGCTGGACTGGGAACTGTCGACACTGGGCCATCCGCTGGCCGACTTCAGCTACCACTGCATGGCCTGGCATATTCCGCCCGGCTCCTTCCGCGGCATCGGCGGGCTCGACGTGGCCAGCCTGGGTATTCCGACCGAAGACGACTACATCCACCGCTATTGCGAACGCACCGGGCTCACGACGCCGGAGGCGCTCAAGGCCGACTGGAATTTCTACATGGCCTACAACCTGTTTCGCATTGCCGCCATCCTGCAAGGCATCGCCAAACGGGTGGAGGCTGGCACCGCAGCCAGCGCGCAAGCCGTCAGTTCCGCCGCCGGCGCCAGACCGCTGGCCCAAATGGCCTGGAAATTCGCCCAACAAAGCTAACCCAATTTCAACTGACATCAACGGAGATCCCATGGACTTTGACTACTCACCCAAAACAAAAGAGCTGCAAGGCAAGTTGCAAGCGTTCATGAACGAGTACATCTACCCGGCTGAAGGTGCCTACCACGCCGAGATTGCCGCCAATACGGCGGCCGGCAAGCGCTGGACACCACTGCAGACCATTGAAAACCTCAAGCCCAAGGCGCAGGCCGCTGGCCTGTGGAACCTGTTTCTACCAGTCGACAGCGCCGCTGCTTCGGGCTACGCTGGTGCCGGCCTGACCAATCAGGAGTACGCACCACTGGCCGAAATCATGGGCCACGTGATGTGGTCCAGCGAAGTCTTCAACTGCTCGGCGCCCGACACCGGCAACATGGAAACCATCGCTCGCTACGGCTCGGAGGAAAACAAGGCGCGCTGGCTCAAGCCCCTGCTGGAAGGCAAAATCAGATCCTCTTTTGCCATGACGGAGCCCGAGGTCGCGTCCAGTGACGCCACCAACATTCGAACCCGCATCGAGCGTCAGGGCGATGACTACGTCATCAATGGTCGCAAGTGGTGGACGTCGGGCGCCGGCGACCCGCGTTGCGCGGTCTACATCACGATGGGGAAAACCAACCCCGAGGCAGCGCGACATTCGCAGCAAAGCATGGTGCTGGTTCCGGCCAACACGCCCGGCATCACGGTGGTGCGCGCGCTCAATGTGATGGGTTACGACGACGCGCCGCATGGTCACATGGAAGTGTTGTTCGAAAATGTGCGGGTGCCAGTGACCAATATCCTGCTGGGCGAAGGCCGTGGCTTCGAGATCGCGCAAGGGCGCCTTGGGCCGGGACGCATTCACCACTGCATGCGCCTGATTGGCCTGGCGGAACGGGCACTGGAGCTGATGTGCAAGCGCGCCTCCATGCGGGTGGCCTTTGGCAAGCCCATCGCGGCGCAAACCGTGACTCAGGAGCGGATCGCGGAAGCACGCTGCAAAATCGACATGGCGCGTCTGTTAACACTCAAAGCGGCCTGGATGATGGACGTTGCCGGCAACAAATTCGCCAAGAACGAGATTGCCATGATCAAGGTGGTGGCGCCCAGCATGGCCTGTCAGGTGATCGATTGGGCGATGCAAGCGCATGGCGGCGGCGGCATGTGCGATGATTTCCCGCTCGCCTACAGCTATGCCAATGCCCGTACCCTGCGCTTTGCCGATGGTCCGGACGAAGTACACCGCAACTCGATTGCCAAAATGGAATTGGGCAAGTACGCGGTCAACACCAAGCCAGCTTGAAGGTCTCTTGTTGCCGTTGCCCGACCGGACCGCAGCAGCAATACAACAGAGAACGGACGCGTTAATGCAAATGGCGCGGCTTGCGTCCGCCGCCGTGGCCCAGGCCACCATGGCCACCACCCGAGCCCCGCGGCGGCTTGCCAAGCTGCAACGAATTCACCAGGTCATCAAAACGCTGGCCGAACAGTTTATCGATTTCAGCCACCACACCACCCAGCTCGGCCCCGTCAAAATGACGTTCCATCAGGTTGACAACGTCCTGGACCAGCAAATCGCGCTGCACCTGCATGATGGCCGCGGGGTCTGGTCCGACGAAGAGCATGACGAAATCATCGCGCGACTGCGCGTCCGACTCCTCTTCGTCCTCGTCGTCAAACTCGGTGTCGTAAAAAGTGACTTCAATGGCGGCGCCGGTTTGCGCCAACTCGTTGAGGTTCATGCACATCTCATCAAGCGTTTGGCGAAAATCGTCATCGCCCTCGATGGTCCAGCACATTTGCAACAGGTGTTCCTGCGGATCAAACTTGATGCCCGGTTCGTCCTCGTAGGAACTGTCGGCTGCATCCGCCAAGGAACGCGCACCGGCGTACTTCCAGAGGGGCTTGAGAGCGTCTTGCAACTGTGCAAAGGCGACCTCGGCCCGCAGAATCACCTGGCCATGAACATGGATCTCTAGGGGGCGGTTATAGCTTGACATGGATCGCTAGTGTACTGGTGCCCGAGACCGGAATCGAACCGGTACGCCCCATTTCTGGAAGCGGCGGATTTTAAGTCCGATGTGTCTACCAATTTCACCACTCGGGCGCAGGTCAAAATTAATGGAGGCGCGACCCAGAGTCGAACTGGGCTAGACGGATTTGCAATCCGTTGCATAACCGATTTGCTATCGCGCCAATTTTCCTGACAAAAAAGGGAAGCCTGGGCTTCCCTTTTTGGAATTTGGAGCGGGAAAAGAGTCTCGAACTCTCGACCTCAACCTTGGCAAGGTTGCGCTCTACCAACTGAGCTATTCCCGCGTTTCAAGCCATAAATTATAGCGCAATTTTTTTCTCATCATGGCGCACCGCTGCAAAAAGTTTAAGCGACCGTCCCGTCTAGTGCTTAACCGACCCGACCGGTTCTGGCGCAGCCACCGAAACCGCAGCGCCAGCTGCCAACGCCGGTTCTTCCTCCGGCAAGGGCGTTGGCGCTCTTTCCAGGGCAATTTCGAGCACCTTGTCGATCCAGCGCACCGGCACGATCTCAAGACCGTTCTTCACATTCTCCGGGATATCCTGCAGGTCCTTGGCATTTTCCTCCGGGATCAACACCGTCTTGATGCCACCGCGCAAGGCTGCCAGCAGCTTTTCCTTCAAGCCACCAATTGCCGTCACCTCGCCGCGCAAGGTAATTTCGCCGGTCATGGCGACATCACTGCGCACCGGGATGCCCGTCATGGCAGAAACAAAAGCGGTGGTCATTGCGGCTCCGGCGCTCGGTCCGTCCTTGGGTGTGGCACCATCCGGTACGTGGATATGAATATCTTTCTTCTCGAAAAATTCGTCCTTGATACCCAGGCGCCGCGAGCGGCTGCGCACCACTGTGCGGGCGGCCTCAACCGATTCTTTCATCACATCGCCCAATGACCCGGTGCGCGCGATGACGCCCTTGCCAGGCATCATGGCGGCTTCAATCGTGAGCAGATCGCCGCCGACCTCGGTCCACGCCAAACCGACCACCTGCCCGACCTGATTTTGCTGCTCGGCACGCCCATAGCTGAACTTCCGAACACCCAGAAAATCATTCAAATTGTCGGCCGTCACTCTGACCTGCGGCGTCATTTTCCCAAGTTGCAAGCCTTTCACCACTTTGCGGCAAATTTTGGAGAGTTCGCGCTCCAGCGAACGCACGCCGGCTTCACGGGTGTAGTAGCGAACAATATCGCGCACCGCCTCATCGGCGATTTTCAACTCTTCTTCCTTGACGCCATTGTTCTTGAGTTGCTTGGGCAGCAAAAACTTGATGGCGATATTTGTCTTTTCGTCTTCCGTGTAACCCGACAGGCGAATCACTTCCATGCGGTCAAGCAACGCCGGCGGAATGTTCATGGAGTTCGAAGTGGCCACAAACATGACGTCGCTCAAATCAAAGTCAACCTCGACGTAGTGGTCGCCAAACTTGTGATTTTGCTCAGGGTCCAGCACCTCCAGCAGCGCGCTCGACGGATCGCCCCGGAAGTCCGTTCCCAGCTTGTCTATTTCATCGAGCAGAAACAGCGGATTGCGCGTTCCAATCTTGGACAGGCTTTGCAGCACCTTGCCCGGCATGGCCCCGATATAGGTGCGCCGGTGACCACGAATCTCGGCCTCATCACGCATACCGCCCAAGGCCATGCGCACATACTTTCGCCCAGTCGCCTTGGCAATCGATTGCCCGAGCGAGGTTTTCCCGACCCCCGGAGGCCCGACCAGGCACAGGATCGGTGCCTTCACCTTGTCGACCCGCTGCTGCACCGCAAGGTACTCAAGAATCCGATCTTTCACCTTGTCGAGGCCATAGTGGTCCTCGTTAAGGACTCTTTCAGCATTGCCCAGGTCATGCTTGATCTTGGTCTTGCCGACCCAGGGTAAACCGGTCAGCACATCGATGTAATTGCGCACCACGGTCGCTTCGGCCGACATGGGTGACATGAGTTTGAGTTTCTTGAACTCGCCTTCAGCCTTTTTCAGTGCTTCCTTGGGCATCTTGGCAGACTTGATTCTCTTCTCGATCTCGTCGATATCAGCGCCGTCTTCTCCTTCACCAAGCTCTTTCTGAATCGCCTTGACCTGTTCATTCAAGTAGAAATCGCGCTGGTTTTTTTCCATCTGCCGTTTGACACGACCACGGATTTTCTTGTCCACGTTAAGGATGTCAACTTCACGTTCTATCTGCTCAAACAGGTTCTCCAGCCGCTCCTTGACGCCCGCGAGGTCGAGCACCGCCTGCTTGTTATCAAGCTTCAATGGCAGATGTGCGGCAATCGTGTCGGCCAGACGTCCGGCGTCATCGATGCTGGAGATGGAGGTCAGAATTTCAGGTGGGATTTTCTTGTTCAGTTTGACGTACTGTTCAAACTGCTGCATCACTGCACGGCGCAATGCCTCAATTTCACTGGCTCTGGTACGTGACTTTGGCTCCGCCTCGGTGACTGCTTCAACCGGTGTGACATTGGCCAGGAAATGCAATTCACCGTCTTCGATCCGGTTGACGCGCGCGCGCTGCTGCCCTTCAACCAGCACCTTGACCGTGCCGTCAGGCAGTTTGAGCATTTGCAGAATGGTCGAGATACAACCAACATCAAACATGTCGGTCACCAGTGGATCGTCCTTGGCGGCAGCTTTTTGCGCTACCAGCATGATGCGACGCTCGGACTCCATAGCCGCTTCCAGGGCCTTGATGCTCTTCGGTCTACCGACAAAAAGCGGAATCACCATGTGCGGAAAAACAACCACATCACGCAGCGGCAGCAGTGGCAAATCGAGGGCAGTGGCAGGTAATTGGGTATGGCTAGACATGGGAAAAACCTTTTCGTTACCTGTTGAATATGGATCAGCAACGCCGATTTTCAAGCCGCAAGGGGAAAAATCAGGCCTTGCGGGCGGCCTCACGGTAAACCAGCAAAGGCGGCTTGTTCTCTTCGATGGTGGACTCGTCAACCACAACTTTATCAACGTTGGTGGTGTTTGGCAGTTCGTACATGGTATCGATCAGGGCTTGCTCCAGGATCGAGCGCAAGCCACGCGCGCCGGTTTTTCTGGCCAGCGCTTTCTTGGCAATTGCCTTCAGAGCCGAGGGACGGATTTCAAGGTCCACACCTTCCATCGCCAGCAGCTTGGCGTACTGCTTGACCAGCGCGTTCTTGGGTTCGGTCAATATCTGCACCAGCGCTTCCTCAGTCAGTTCAGCCAAGGTCGCCACCACCGGCATGCGGCCTACCAGTTCAGGAATCAAGCCGAACTTGATCAAGTCTTCCGGCTCCACGTCCTTGAAGACCTGTGTCAGGCTGCGCTGCGCCTTGCTTTTGACCGACGCCCCAAACCCGATGCCGGAAGATTGCGTACGATTGTCAATCACTTTTTCGAGTCCGAAAAATGCGCCGCCGCAAATGAACAGGATGTTGGTGGTATCGATCTGGACAAAATCCTGATTCGGGTGTTTGCGCCCGCCTTGCGGCGGCACGCTGGCCATGGTGCCTTCAATCAGCTTGAGCAGCGCCTGTTGCACCCCCTCGCCCGAGACGTCGCGCGTGATCGAGGGGTTGTCGGACTTGCGGGAAATCTTGTCAATCTCGTCGATGTAGACAATGCCACGCTGGGCCCGTTCGACTTCGTAATTGCAGCTCTGCAGCAGCTTGAGCACGATGTTTTCAACGTCCTCGCCAACGTAACCGGCCTCCGTCAAGGTCGTCGCATCGGCCATCACAAAGGGCACGTCCAGCATGCGTGCCAAAGTCTGCGCCAGCAGCGTCTTGCCGGAGCCGGTCGGGCCGATCAGCAAGATATTGCTTTTGGCCAACTCGACGTCATCTTTCTTGGCTTTTTCCTTGTGCCGCAAGCGCTTGTAATGGTTGTAAACTGCCACCGCCAAAGTACGTTTTGCCGGCTCCTGACCGATCACGTAATTGTCCAGATTGGCTTTGATCTCGGCTGGGGTCGGCAATTCTCCGCCTGAGCCGCGCGCCTCGGTACTGCCCGGCAATTCATCACGAATGATTTCGTTGCAAAGTTCAATGCATTCATCGCAGACAAATACCGACGGGCCGGCAATCAGTTTTTTAACCTCATGCTGGCTCTTGCCGCAGAAGGAGCAATAAAGGGTTTTCTCGCCCGAAGGACCTTTTTTTTCAGCCATGTGAACTACGCCCGTTTCGAGATAACCTTGTCGATCAGACCATATTCCTTGCATTCATCGGCAGACATGTAATAGTCACGCTCGGTGTCGCGCTCAATGCGCTCCAGCGGCTGGCCGGTACGTTCAGCCAAAATTCTATTGAGCTGTTCGCGCGTCTTCAATATCTCACGGGCCTGAATCTCGATCTCGGTCGCCTGACCTTGACTGCCGCCCGACGGCTGGTGAATCATGACTTTGGAATTGGGCAGCGAGAAGCGCTTACCCTTGGCCCCGGCCGCCAACAAGAAGGCTCCCATGCTGGCCGCCATGCCGGTGCACAGGGTGGAAACATCAGGCTTGATGAAATTCATGGTATCAAAAATCGCCATGCCGGCGCTGACCGAGCCACCGGGAGAGTTGATGTAAAAAGAAATATCCTTGTCCGGATTGTCACTCTCCAAAAACAACAACTGCGCCACCACCAGATTCGCCACGTGGTCATTGACCGGACCGACCAGAAAAATCACTCGTTCTTTCAGCAGGCGCGAGTAGATATCGTAAGACCGCTCACCGCGACCTGACTGCTCAATCACCATCGGGACCATGCCCAGGCCTTGCGTTTCCATTGCACCAAATCGCTCGTTCATGTTTTCTCCTAATCAGTTGAGGACAGAGCCGCTCGCCGCATGGAGCATGCGGTCTGTCCCGCAAGGTCTCAGTTTAGTTGAGAACAGAACTGCCTCGCTGCGCGTAGCTGGGGTCTGCCCCGCAAAATTTAAAGGTCAATTTTGCGCCATCAATTCGTCAAATGATAGGCTCTTGTCGCTGACGATGGCCTTGGCCAGCACAAATTCTGTGACATTGTTTTCAATCACAATCGCCTCGACTTCGGCCAGACGATTATTGTCGCTGTAATACCAGCGCATCACTTCGGCCGGTTTTTCGTAGCTGGCGGCCAATTCCTCAATATGCGCCTTGACCTGTTCAGGCTTGGCTTGCAGGTTATGGGTACGCACCAATTCGGCCACTACCAGGCCCAGACGCACCCGGCGCTCGGCCTGGGGTCGGAAGATATCCTCGGGCATCGGCGCCTTGTCGACATCCTTCATGCCGCGCTGCTTCAAGTCGGCGCGGGCACTTTCCATCAAACGGCTCACTTCGGCCTGCACGCTGGCGTTGGGCAGGTCCAGTTCGGCCTTCGCCACCAGTGCATCCATGACCGATTGCTTGTTCCGAGCGAGCAAGCGGAATTTGACTTCACGCTCCAGGTTCTTCTTCACATCAGCACGCAAACCGTCCACCGTGGCGTCCGCAATGCCAAGCGACTTGGCCAAGGCATCGTTCACCTCAGGCAGATGGGCAGCCTCGACTTTTTTCAGGGTAACCATGAAGTCGGCAGTCTTGCCCGCCACGTCCTTGCCGTGGTAATCGGCCGGAAAAGCCAATTGGAAGGTCTTGCTTTCGCCCGCTTTCATGCCACTGGTGGCGTCTTCGAACTCCTTGAGCATCTGGCCATCACCCAGGATGAACTGGAAATCGGCTGCTTTCCCGCCGGAGAATGCCTCACCATCAATCTTGCCCTCGAAATCAACCGTCACGCGGTCACCCACCTGTGCCGCGGCATCATGGGCGCGCTGGGCAAAGGTCCGGCGCTGCTTGCGCAGGATGTCGAGCGTCTTGTCGATCGCGCTGTCCGTCACTTCAGTCGCTATTCTTTGCACTTCCGCGCCGCTCAGATCGCCAATTTTGACATCCGGATAAACCTCGAAAACGGCATCGAAAGCCATTTCACCTTCCGGCGACGTTTCTTTTTCGGTGATGCGGGGCTGACCGGCGACACGCAGCTTGGCTTCGTTGGCGGCGCTGGCGAAGGCCTCGCCGACTTTGTCGTTCATGACTTCATAATGAACCGAGTAACCGTAGCGTTGTGCCACCACATTCATGGGGACTTTGCCAGGGCGGAAACCGTCCATCTTGACGGTGCGAGCGAGCTTCTTCAGACGCGACTCGACCTCCGACTTGACTTTGCCGACGGGCAAGGTCAGGGTCATTTTTCGCTCCAGCTTCTCCAGGGTTTCAACAGTAACAGTCATCGCAATACTCCTAAATGGTTGGGGACAGAGTTGGCCGCTTTGCGACTGCGGACTGTCCCGCAAGTTAAAACAAGTGGTGCGCGGGGGGGGACTCGAACCCCCACACCATTGCTGGCGTCAGGACCTAAACCTGGTGCGTCTACCAATTTCGCCACCCGCGCAAAAACAAAGGGGTCGGTCTACCAGACCACCCCCATGAAATTGATCAACCGGTCATTTTACCCTGCTGCGTGCGCCACCCGCCTGCCGCCTTCCACGGCCCGGCCCAAAGGCGGGACGATAGCCGGCCGTGCCGCCGTATTGCCAAGCACTGAAGCTGCGGCAATTTGCTGACTGGCAGCTTGCCGCGAAGGGAAAAGCCCCTGCTTACAAGGTGGTCAAACTCTCTCCCCGTTCGGGATCGACGCTGCTCATGCACAAGTTTTCAAACTGAGCCCGTGGCATGGGCCTGGCGAACAGGTAGCCTTGCCCGTAGTCGCAACCGGCTTGCGCCAGCAGGTTGCGCTGTTCGATGGTCTCCACGCCCTCGGCAACCACCTTCAACCCGAGTTTGTGCGCCATCACGATGATGGCCTCGGCAATCGCGCGGTCACTCGGATCGGTGACGATATCGCGCACAAACGAGCGGTCGATCTTGAGATAATCGATGTCGAATTTTTTGAGGTAGGACATAGCCGAGTATCCGGTGCCGAAATCGTCCAGCGCAATCTGAATTCCTGCGTCCCGGAAGGCGATCAATTTCTCCATGACTTCAGGATGCTGATCGAGTAGCAAGCCTTCCGTGATCTCGATGGTGATGCAGTCGGAGCAGATATCGTGCTCCCGCAGGTAGTCGATCCAGGTCCTGTCCGTGTTGCCGGTAAAGAACTGGCGCGGCGATTTGTTCACGGTAATTTGATGCCGGCAACCTGCCCCAGCACCCTGGATCGCCCTGGTTTTGGCACAGAGACCATTCTCCGAGAAGCTGCAACGGCGGCACCAACGCTTGACCGTTTGCGCCGCTTCCCTGAAAACCCAATCGCCAATTTCGCTGATCAAGCCGGTTTCTTCGGCAATCGGAATAAACTCTACCGGACTGATCATCCCGCGCTCCGGGTGATGCCAACGCAACAAGGCCTCCGCCTTGACGATCATTCCTGTGCCCAAGTCCACGATCGGTTGGTAATGCACTTCGAATTGATGGGCGGCAAGCGCACCGCGCATGTCGTTGGCAAGCTGCATGCGGGTCCTTGCCGCCAGTTCCATGGAGGCTGTGAAGTAGCAATAGCGATTGCGTCCTTCGCTCTTGGCGGCGTACTTGGTCTGGTCGGCATTCTTGAGCAGGTTGGCGACGTCCTGCGCGTCCGCAGGATAACGTGCGATGCCAATGCTGGCCGAGATATAGACCGTCTCTCCGTCGAGACAAAACGGTTGTGCAATCGTGTGCAGGATCTCGCCCGCCACCTGTGCCACCCTGGGCGATGCCTCGCTCAGGGCACTCAGTACGACGACGAATTCGTCTCCGCCAAGGTGTGCCACCGGGTCCACGTCTATCCCGGGACAGGAGGAAATCCGCCTGGCGGTTTCGACGATCAACTGATCGCCGGCGTCGTGACCCAGTGTGTCGTTGACTTGCTTGAAACGATCCAAATCGATATGCAGCACCGCCAGTGAAAATCCCTCTTGAAGCGACTTCTCCTGCATTTGCCGCATCAGTTCGTTCAGCCGGTGGCGATTCGGCAGCTTGGTCAGCAGATCATGGTTGGCCTGTTGCCAAATGACGGCTTCGGCCTGTTTTTGCTTCGTGATGTCAGCGGCAATGGCGATATACCGCAGAACCTTGCCTTCTTCGTCGTGCAGCGCGGAAATCGTCAAGCGCTCGGGGTATATCTCTCCGCTCTTGCGCCGGTTCCAGATTTCCCCTTGCCATTGGCCCGTGTTCTGTAACGATGTCCACAGTTTCTGGTAAAAGACGCGATCCTGTCGCCCCGACTTCAACAGTCCCGGATTGGCCCCAATCAGCTCGCCGGGGTCGTATCCGGTCATTTTGCAAAAGGCCCGATTGACGCTGATGATGCGGTTGTCAGGAGAGCAAATCATGATGGCCTCACCGGTTCCCTCAAACACCGAGGCGGCCAACCGCATCTGCTCCGCATGTTCCTGCAAGGTCTGATTCTGTGTCTTGATGTGTTGCTGCAACTTGTTGAAGCTGGCCAACAAACGCCTGATTTCCTTGCTGCCCTCGATCCGCAGAGGGCGCAGCGGCTCCCGTCCGCCCGCCATGGCATCGATGATCTGTGCCGAGATCTGCACCGAGTCAGCGAGGGGGCGGAGCTGACAATAGAGGATCAACCACAGCAACAGGGCAATGACGCCGCAGGCCACGGCGGCCTGCAGGTAAATATCCCCGCGCACCGATTCAATTGCCTTGAAGGCGACGGCGGTCGGCAGGGTGGCCATGACAAGCCAGCCGGTGCTGGCCACGCGCGTTGCCGAACTAAGTGACTCGCTCCCCTGATAACCGACCGCGACCCCGGAGCCCTCAAAACCCTGGCGGTAGCGATCGTACATCTTGTCGACGCCCACGGCCGGATCGGGTTGCATGATGTGCTTCGGGTCAGTGGAGGTCACGAATAGGCCATCCTTGGGAGACAACACGTGAAGGTCACCGTTCGCGACCGCGCTTTTTGGCACGTTTGCGCCGAGCAAGCCGCTGCCGGTAATTTGACTGGCACCCACCAGCACGGCCGTGACTTCGTTGCGGCTGTTTTTGATGGGTACCCCGATATTGACGACGCTCTGCTGCGTGAAGCGATCCAGCATGGGCTTGCCTACAACAGCTTGCCCCGTTCTGATGACCTCGCGAAAGAAATCGGCATCCGCAAAGTTGCCGCCCTGACGTCCCTGCGGCGTCGGCAGAACGCCGGACCCAAGGTCCTTGTTGGAGATCACAAACAAGCCTGAGTTGAAGAGTCGGTTGAGGGGCGTCCGCGCCAGCAATGCCTGCATGTGCTCCGTGCTGTCCTTCCCCTCGGGATTCATCTGGGCGGCTACATCGACCAGTGCGTTGATATGCAGCCTGATGGCGTCGTCAAGGTTGCCGGCAAAGTTCTGGGTGGTTTGGAGTTGCTGCGCGGCCAGCACTTCCTGAAGGTTGTCGCGAATTTTGCGGTCCAGGTCATGAACCAGCAACCAGGTTGCACCAGTGCACAGCACCACGGCAACAATGGCGATCTGGGCCTTCAGGTCAAGCGCGTCCAAAATGGAACGAAGCCTCATGGCCGTCGCAAGGGTCGGCCTGGCGTTCGGCCGCGGGTGCGGGTCCAAGTCTTTGGGCATCTCCGGCACCTTCATTCCAATCCACCCATATAGGGACGATAAGCTTGATCCTCACCAAGGATGTGCTCTCGCAACCAGTCGCGCAAAACGCCCAGAATGCGCTCGCCCAATTGACGTCGACGGTAATAAATGAATTCCTCGCGCAATTCCTGAACCCGCTTCACAAAACCCTGGTGAGTTCGTCGATGGCGCTCCAGCTCGGGGTAGCCGGAGTCTTCCATCAGTTGTTCCTCGAAGTTGAAATGGAAGGCGGTATAGCTTATGAGTTCGTCAATGATCATGGCAATTGCCGGGCGATCGCTCTGACTCTCGGCACTGGCAAGCTGGTTGATGGTGTCGATCAGGATCCGGTGCTGCTCATCGATGTGCAGATGGCCCACGCTCATGGCTTCGGACCACTGCACCAACGACACCGTTTCACAACGCTGGACAACTTCCAGAAAAGCCTCAGCCAGCAACGGATCGAACTGGCTACCCGCTTGGCGGTGGACCTGCATCACCGCCCGCTCGGTGCTCCAGGGAGTTTTATAGGGGCGGCGTGATGTCAGCGTATCGAACACGTCAGCAAGGGCGCAGATACGTCCCGAGATTGGAATATCTTCAGCTGTCAAACCCTGTGGATAGCCGGTGCCGTCGAACCATTCATGATGTGTGAGAGCGATTTCCGCCCCAACCCGCAGGTAACGGCTGTCGGGCACCATCAGACTGGCTTGACGCAGCATCTTGGCGCCGGCCGCAGCATGCAGTTTCACGCTCGCCCGCTCTTCTTCCGTCAGCGGTCCGGCCTTAAACAGAATCCGGTCCGGTGTGGCGATCTTGCCGACATCGTGAAGAATACTGGCGGTCGAGACTTGATCAATGAAGTCCTCGTCAACGACGGCCGGAAAAAGACCGCGGCGATACAACTGCCAGGCAGTCTGCCCTACCAGTCTGGCCACTCGTAACACGTGGATGCCGGCATAGGTATCCCGATGTTCCGAGAAATTGGCCATCGCCACAACCGTTGCCTTGGCGTTACGCCGTATGTCCTCCAGCGCCCGGCTCTCGTGGGTGATGTCCAGACAAGTATGGACATAGCCGCCGGACGGCAGCGGAGCGGTGGCAATACGCAACACCGTCCCGTTGGGCCGCACCCGCTCGAAGCGCCGGGATTCCCGGCGTCGCATGCTGCGCAAGCTCTCTGCAATGAAGCTTACGTCGTCGCCGCTATCGAAAAACTCGCCACGTTTGAGCAGCAGCTTGAGAACGTCCCAATACGGTTGGCCTATCAGTTGGTGGTCATCTTCAAGCCGCAGCAACTTGCAGTAAGCCTGATTGTTTCCACGAACCGTCAGCTTGTCGTCCAGCCATAGATAACCCTGATCGATGGCTTGCAGAGCCTCGGCCAGTCCGTCCCGCGTAGCCGGGTATTGATCGCTCTCAAGAGTGGCACTGTCATTCATTAAATCCCCCCTCTGTCTCGGCGACACCAGAAGTCAGGCCAGCGCCCCCTCCAGGACGCTGGTGGCGAACCATTCAGCCGAATAGGTGATGTTACTAATGGGGGGCGTGAATAGCTATTCCGGTATCTGCGTACTGCAACTAACGGTAAACCAGTAATGGCGGCCGGGCACCGCCGTCGCCGACGCGCTCAGACGTTGGAGACGAGACCGTTGCGGATGGCGTAACGGGTGAGCCCAACGACGCTGCTGACATTGAGCTTGCGCATGATGTTGCGCCGATGGACTTCGACGGTGGCCTGGGCAATGGCCAATTGTTCGGCAATTTGTACCGAAGTGAAGCCCACCGCAACCAGCTGCAAAACCTGAACTTCGCGCGCGCCGAGCTTGCTGCCTGGGGCCGGCTTTTCGCCACCATGACCACACATTGCCTCCTTGACCGCGTCCGTGGCATCCGGGCACAAATAGGAATGGTTCTGGCTGACCGCTTCGATCGCGCGCAGCAGTTCGACGCCGGCCGCCGCCTTGGTAACGTAGGCGGAAGCGCCGGCCTTTAACATGTCCGTTATGTAGCCACGGTCGGAGAAGGTCGAAAGTGCGATCACCTTGACCGCGGGCAAGGCAGCAACGATTTGCCGTGTGATTTCAATGCCATTGAGACCGGGCATGTCGATGTCCATGCAAACGATATGCGGCGCTCTTTCACGCGCCAGGGCCAGGACTTCGAGTCCGTCGCCGGTCTCGGCCACCACCGTGAAGTCCGGATTTCGGTCCAGCAGGAAGCGCAGGGCCTCACGAAACATCCGGTGATCGTCGGCTAGCAGGATGCGCACGTTCATGTCTGTCCTTCAACGGAATACATTTCCACCTTGATTCGCGTGCCCTGCCCCGGGCTTGACTCGATGGTGAATTTGGCGCTGGAGAATTCGGCCATTTCTCTCATGGTGAGAATTCCAAGACCGCTGGTATGGCTGGTTTTCCCCAGTAAATCCAGATCGAACCCGATGCCGTCGTCACTCACCATCAGTGCAATGGGCGGGCTGTCCAGTCTCAACGCTACCACAATTGATTTGGCACGCGAATGCTTGGCGCAATTCGTCAACGCTTCCTGGACGATGCGAAACAGCGCCGACTCCAACACCGGAGCCAGCCGCGCAGTGGGGCACGTGCAGTCGATCCGAACCGCGATGCTGGTCCGCCGCTGAAACTGCTTGACGTAGCTCTCCAATGCCGCCACCAGACCGGCGTAATCGAGCACCGGCGGGCGCAAATCGGAACAGATTTCGCGAATGCTGGCGGTCGTATCCTCGATCAGTGCGCGAATATCGTCGATGCGCGCGGACAGCACCGGCGACTGCTGTTCCCGCATGATGGCGTTGACGACATCAAGGTTGACCCCGATGGCGGCCAGATTGGGGCTGGTGCGCTGGTGCAGTTCGCTGGACAGGCGCCGGCGCGTACTCTCCTGCACCACCACCAGATGCCGCGACAATTCATGCATTCTTGCCTCGCTCTGCTGGCGCTCGTCCATCATGTGGATCTTGGTCAACGCAATGCTCACCTGCTGGCTGACCGCCGCCAGAAAATCGAACTCCTCGTTGCTCCATTTCACCTTGGAGTGAATCTGATTCAACACCAACAGATGGCAGGCATCGGCACGGAAATCGAAGGGATACCAGAGCAGGCTCTTGATCATCATCTGAAGGTGAAGCAGCTGGCCGGAGCCATCTTCCAGAAAATGCGGGTTGATGTTGTCGGCCTGACTCACCAGCCAATGCTGTGTGCGCCGCATCTCGGTGGCCGCGCCGGTAAACATGTCGAGCGGGTAGGTCGCTTTGGCTGACATGAGGTCTGGGTACCGCGGATTGAGCCACTCGCACAGACCGATCAGTTGCTGCTTCTCGAAAGACATGTTGTAGATCAAGGCTCCATCCACCTCGAGTGTCTCGCCGACAACGCTGGCGGCCACTTCCAGGATCGAACTGGAAACCCCGTGCGCAGCGATCGCTTCGGCGATCTGGTTGAGCGCATGAGCGAATTTCATTTGCTTTTTCAGCGCATCTTCCACCAGCTTGCGCTCGGTGATATCTCTTTTAACGGAGATGAAGTGACCGATCGTGCCGTCTTCGTCCCGCACCGGCGTGATGGTCTGACCCTCCAGGTATTGCGTATCATCCTTGCGCCGATTGATCAGTTCACCACGCCAGACGTCCCCCGACAGGATGGTGTGCCAGAGCTCCTGGTAGTCGCCGGGCGTCTGCACGTCAGACTTGATCAATTCCCGCGGATTGCGGCCCAGCGCTTCCTCAAGGGTGTAACCGCTCAGGGCGCAGAACGCCGGGTTGGCCCATTCGATCGTCCCCATTCGATCGGTGATGATGATCGCATTGGCCGCCGCCTCAAGCGCGGCACCACTCAAACGCAATTGCTTCACGTCGGCATCACGCTGGCGAGCGGCGCGCTCGGTACGCACGAAATACAGGCTGCCCAAGGCCAGGGCCACCAGCAGCATGCTGCCGACGACGGCCAGCGTGCGTGCCGCTTCGCGGCGCCAGCCGGCCAAGCCAACATCCTTGTCCAGATGAACCACGATCAGGAATGGGTAGGCACGGGAACTTCGATAGGCCGTCAGCACCGCGCGACCATCGTCCCAGGATTGTTCGAACTGACCGAACTCTTCCTGGGCCAGCTTGCTGACCAGGCCAGTGCCCCTGGCGCGGCCGCCTGGCCTCTGTTTCTCATCGGTGGAAAGCAGCAGAGTGCCATCGTAGCGCAACAACTCCACAACGCCGGTAGCGGCGGCCACGCTGTGACTGTAATAGTTGAGGAAGTAATCGGAATTCACCGATGCCAGCAGGGGAACCCAATGGTCACTATCGAGCGAAATGTCGCGCCGCACCGGTATCAGGCCAAGTGCTTCGGGTACCGCTGGTGGCACCGGTCTGGCCGCCCGCCCATCATGAAAATCGTGCCCAACCCAGGGCCGCCCGACGCGCAGCACGCCTCTGGATTCGGGTGCCGACGGCAGGAAGTCGCCCGGCACCACCGAAACGCCGACATTGCGCGGGTCGGAACTGGCGACGATCGTCTCTTTTGCATCCAGCACGGACAGCGATCGCAGGTAAGGCGCATGCCGCAGTGCCTCGGCCAGCGTGGCGGTCGGCTGACTCTCGGTGACGACATTGGTCAGGGTCAGATCGATGACATTGAAACTCTGGGTCAGATGATCCTCGAAAGCACGGGCATACATGGTCGCCACCTGGAACTGGCGATTGATGGCTTCCGTGCGCAGGCGCCACAGGGTAAAGACGGTAGCAGCGCTGGCGCAGGCCGCGATGCTCAGCGTCACCAGGAGGAAAGTCGAGCGCCGGCTGAAGCCGCCATTGATTCGCATGCTCAGTCCCGCGCCAGATCGATGTCCATGCCCGACAGTTGCTGGGTTCTGGGGTCACGATAGGAGATGCCGTAGTAGTCTGGCCAGATACAGACCCGCAATTCCCTGGCCCCCAGCACCCGGTCCAGACGGCTCGATTGGGCTCCGCTTGGGCCACTCAGGAGCAGGCACAGCGGCAAGACTGGAGGTAATCGCTTCATGTCATTCGGCGGGCTTGAACAGACTTTGTTTGATGGACCTCATTTGACTGGCCGGTCCTCTTTCGAACCGACTTCACAAGACAAAAATCTTGCCGCGCCGCACACCAGACTGGCTATCGGCTCATGACACGGCGACGGGTTGTGCCCCTTGCGGGTACCCGGACGTCAATCTTTTGCCGGGTGCCCGACCTTGACCGCTGTTCTGGCAAGCGGTTTTACCGGCGTCCTGGAGACCGTGGCAGCAACCGTTGTGGTGATAACGGCGTTGGCAGCGGAACCGGTATTTCCGATCTTCTTTTTCGCTGTAGTCATGATGATCTTTCCTCTGGATAAGCTGAATATACAGTCTATGCCGTTTGTTTACAGGTCGTCAAACTCGCCAGACAGCCGGGTAGCGTACATTGTCGGCAAATCATGGCAAGGCAAGGCAAGGCAAGCCATGCCATGCCAACCCGAACCACCCTGCTGAACGACCGTCGCAACTGAACAACCGCCTCGCAACGACCACGCCGATGGACCATTACGAAAATTTCCCGGTCGCCTCCTGGCTTTGCCCACCCGGGTTACGCCCGGCGATTCTGGCCATTTACAGCTTTGCCCGCAGCGCCGACGACATCGCCGATGAAGGCAACGCGCCGGCGTCGCAGCGCCTGACCGATCTGGCCGGCTTCCGCAACGACTTGCGCGCCGTTGCCGCCGGCTTGCCGCATGCTGGCCGATGGCCCCAGGTATTTGACCCCTTGCGTCCGGTGCTCCGGGATTTTCACCTGCCCAGTGCCTTGCTGGAGCAGCTATTGGACGCTTTTGAACAGGATGTACGCCATACCGCCGACGCCAGGCGATACCAGACCGACGCCGAACTGCTGGACTATTGCACGCGCTCCGCCAACCCGGTGGGCCGGCTTTTGCTGCACCTCTACGGCATCGGGGATGCGCACTCGCTGGCGCAAAGCGACCAGATTTGCAGCGCGCTGCAACTCATCAACTTCTGGCAGGACCTGAGCATCGATGTAGCGCGGGAGCGTTGGTACCCCAGTGTGCAGGCGATGCGGCAACACGCCGTACAAGACGCCGACCTGCGATCCCGCCATCGATCCGCCAACGCCAGCCAATTGGTTGCAGCCTACTCGCTCACCGCAAAGACCATGATGCAGCAAGGTTCATCTTTGGCGCTGCGCATACCGGGCCGCGCCGGTTGGGAACTGCGCCTGGTGGTGCAAGGCGGCCTGCGCATACTCGACAAGATCGAGGCCATGAACCATGAGAGCTGGCGTCAGCGTCCCCGGCTCGGCCTGCCGGACCTACCGCTGCTGGCATGGCGGGCCTGGCGCATGCGAGCTGATTAAACTCGACATCTATCTCACAACCGGCCTTTCATGACACCCCAAGAATACGTCCAGCAAAAAGCCGCCGCCTCGGGCAGCAGTTTTTACTACGCATTCCTGTTTTTGCCGGCGCCGCGGCGCGCCGCCATCACCGCTTTTTACGCCTTTTGCCGTGAAATCGATGACGTGGTGGACGATGCCGTGGACCCGGGCGTCGCCGCCACCAAGCTGGCCTGGTGGCAGGCTGAAGTGGCGCAATCCTTTGCCGGTCGAGCCAGCCATCCAGTGCTGCAGGCTCTGATGCCGCTGGCGGCCGACTTCCAGATCGAACAGCGCCACCTGCAGGCCGTGATCGAAGGCTGCCAGATGGATCTGAGCCAGACCCGTTACCTCGACTACCCGGGTCTGCTGCGTTACTGCCATCTGGTGGCTGGCGTGGTGGGCGAAGTGGCAGCCAACATCTTTGGCCAGACGCAAGCGCAAACCACCTCCTACGCCCACAAGTTGGGGCTGGCTCTGCAACTCACCAACATCATCCGCGACGTCGGTGAGGACGCGCTGCGCGGGCGCATCTACCTGCCCCTGAACGAGTTGCAACAATTTGACGTCAAGACCCACGAAATCCTCAAACGCAGCTACTCCGAGCGGTTCACCAATTTGATGCAGTTTCAGGCTCGACGCGCCCACAACCTGTACGACGAGGCGCTGGCCCTGCTGCCGCAGGCTGACCGACGCAGCCAGAAGCCGGGGCTGATGATGGCCAGCATCTACCGCGCCTTGCTCCAGGAAATAGAACGCGACAACTTCCAGGTACTGCACCAACGCATCAGCCTCACCCCCTTGCGCAAACTGTGGCTGGCCTGGAAGGTCCAGGCACTGGGAAAAATATGACACCCATGCCATCCCCGCCGCCAAACATTGCGTGGGGTGCCCGCCAATGAAAATAGCCGTCATCGGCGCTGGCTGGGCCGGCCTGGCGGCGGCCGTGGAGGCCACGCTGGCCGGCCACCATGCGGTTGTTTTTGAAGCCTCCCACCTTATCGGCGGCAGAGCCCGGGCCGTCGCTGGCAGCTTGCCGGATGGCACGCCGGTGACGCTGGACAACGGCCAGCACATCCTGATCGGCGCCTACCGCGAGACTTTGCGTCTGCTACGACTGGTCGGCGTGGACCCGCAGACCGCCCTGCTGCGCCAGCCCATGACGCTGCGCTTTGCCGATGGCAGCGGCTTGCAGTTCCCCGACTGGCCGACGCCGCTGGACGCCTTGGCCGGCATAGCGACGGCGCGCGGCTGGAGTTGGGGCGACAAGTGGTCTTTGTTGAGTCTGGCGAGCCGTTGGCACCGGCAGGGCTTTCAGTGCGCGGCCGACACCTCGGTCGCACAACTGTGCCAGCAGCTCGCCCCGCGCGTGCTGGCCGAGCTGCTTGAGCCGCTGTGTATCTCGGCCCTCAACACCCGGCCCGAGCAGGCCAGCGCGCAGGTTTTTTTGCGGGTACTGAAAGACGCTTTGTTTGGGGCAGCGGGCGGCTCCAATTTGCTGCTGCCACGGGTCGATCTCTCGGCCCTGTTTCCGCAGGCTGCGGCGCGCTGGCTGGCTGGCCATGGCGCTCAGCTACAGCTGGGCGCGCGGGTCGAATCGGTGTTGTCGCGAGGTTCGCAGTGGCAAGTCCGGGGTGACTGCTTCGACGCCGTGATTCTCGCCACACCGGCCCCTGAATCGGTCCGATTGCTGGAAAAAAGCGCCCCCGCAACGCCCGCTCCGATCGCGGCAAAGATCCGCCACTGGACTGAGGTCGGCCGCGCCCTGCGCTTTGAGGCTATCGGCACCGTCTATGCATGGGCCGCCGACGCCGTCCTGGCGCAGCCCATGCTGACTCTGCGCAACAACCTCGACCCTGATGCAGCAGCGCCGGCACAGTTTGTGTTTGACCGGGGCCAGCTCGGCGGACCCGCGGGCCTGCTGGCTTTTGTCGTCAGCGCCAGCAGCGGCGAACGCGAAGTCTTGCAAGCACAGGTGCTGCAACAAGCACGGGCGCAACTGGGCCTGACGCTGCAAGCGGTTCAAACCATCGTCGAAAAGCGCGCCACCTTTGCCTGCACGCCGGCGCTACAGCGCCCAGCGGCTTGCATAGCGCCCGGCCTGCTGGCCTGTGGCGACTATGTTGACGGCCCCTACCCGGCCACGCTGGAGGGCGCGCTACGTAGCGCAACGGCAGCCGTCAAGGCAACCAGGCTCGACGCTTATGATGCCGAACCGGGATGAACACAACAAGCAAGGAGCCAAGTCGATGAAACGCGCCCTCAAAATCATTGCCCTGTTGCTGGCCACACTGATCGCGCTGGCGGCGGCCGGCACCGCCTGGTACCTGCACGGCAAGCAGCCGCAGCGCTCCGGCACGCTGACCCTGACGCAACTCCAGGCGCCGGTGAGTGTGCGCTATGACGAGCGCGGCGTGCCGCATATCCGGGCCCAGAACGAAACCGACTTGTACCGCGCGCTAGGCTATCTGCACGCGCAGGACCGCTTGTTCCAGATGGAGATGGTGCGCCGCCTGGCGCAAGGTGAACTGGCTGAAGTGCTAGGCCCTAAACTGGTCGATGTGGACCGGCTGTTCCGGACCCTGGGGATTCGCGCCCATGCCCAGGCCAGCGCCGCCAAAATGGACATGAAAAGCCCCGCTGCCAAAATGCTGGTGGCCTACCTGGACGGCATCAACCAGTTTCAGTCCAGCCATCCGGCACCGCTCGAATTCGACCTGCTGGGCATCCCCAAGCGACCCTTCACGGCGCAGGACACGATCGCTGTGTCCGGCTACCTGGCCTACAGCTTTGCCGCCACTTTCCGCACCGAACCGTCCCTGACCTATGTGCGCGACAAACTAGGCCCCGATTACTTGAAAATATTCGACCTCGACGGCCACCCCGAGGGTGTGCTGACGCCGGCTGCGACGACCGCTCTGAATGGCGCCGACTGGCGCGAGCTCAACCAGTTGGCGCGGATCAGCCAGCAAGCGCTGGAGGCCGCCGGCCTGGCGCAGTTCGAGGGCAGCAATGCCTGGGCTGTTTCGGGCAAGCGCAGCGCCAGCGGCAAACCGCTGCTGGCCGGCGATCCGCACATCAGCTACTCGGCGCCCTCGGTCTGGTACGAGGCGCACCTGTCGGCGCCCGGCTTCGAGTTGTATGGCCACCACCAGGCACTCAATCCCAGCGCGCTACTGGGCCACAACCCGCAATTCGGCTGGAGCCTGACCATGTTCCAGAACGATGACATGGACTTGATCGCCGAGAAAGCCAATCCGGACAATGCCAATCAGGTCTGGTACCACGGCCAGTGGGTCGATCTGCAAAGCCGCATTGAAACCATTCATGTCAAGGGCGCCGCACCGATCCAGCTGACGCTGCGGCGCTCGCCGCACGGCCCCATCATCACCGACGCCTTCGCCAGCAGCCTGGGTAAAACGCCGGTGGCCATGTGGTGGGCTTTTCTGGAAACCGAGAATCCGATTCTGGACGCCTTTTATGAGCTCAATCGCGCCGACACGCTGGCCAGGGCGCGCGCCGCCGCCAGCAAAATTCATGCACCCGGTCTGAACGTAGTGTGGGCCAACGCCAGCGGCGACATCGGCTGGTGGGCCGCCGCCAAGCTGCCGATCCGCCCGGCCCGGGTCAATCCCAACTTCATCCTCGACGGCAGCAGCGCCGAAGCCGACAAGCTCGGCTACTACCCGTTCAGCGACAACCCGCAGGAAGAAAATCCGGCGCGCGGCTACATCGTGTCGGCCAATCACCAGCCCAAGCCCGCCAACGGTGTGCCGGTACCCGGCTATTACAACCTGGCAGACCGCGCCCAGCGACTCGACCAGCGGCTGCGCGATGACTCGGTGAAATGGGATGTCAAAGCCAGCCAGGCGCTGCAGCTGGACAGCCAGACCGGCTACAGCCAGCGCCTGCTCAAACCTTTGCTTCCGGTCTTGCGGAGCAGCGTCACCGATCCGGCGGAGCAGGCGCTGCTGGAGGGCCTGGCGACCTGGGATGGCAGACACAATGTCGACAGCATCGCCGCCACTGTTTTCAACCAGTTTCTGTTTGAACTGGCGCGCGGCGCCCTGGCCGATGAAATGGGCGAGGTGCAGTTCAAGAACCTGCTGGGCACGCGCGCCCTGGACTTTGCCTTGCCCCGACTGGCGGCGGACGCCAACTCACCGTGGTGGGACAACCGCACTACGCCGGCCGTCGAGCGCCGCGCCGACACCCTCAAAGTGGTGTGGCGCGCCACCATGGACCATCTGCAAGCCACGCTGGGCAAAGACAGCAACGGCTGGGCCTGGGGCAAAGCCCACACGCTGACCCACGGCCACCCGCTGGCGGCGCAAAAGCCGCTCGACAAACTCTTCAACATCGGCCCTTTTGCGGCGCCCGGCGGACGTGAAACACCCAACAACCTGGGCGGCTCGATCGGCCCGGCACCGTGGGCCGTCAGCTATGGCCCGTCGACCCGTCGGGTGATCGATTTTGCCGATGCCAACAAGGCGATGGGCATCAACCCGGTGGGCCAGAGCGGTGTGCTGTTCGACGCCCACTACAAGGACCAGGCGCAGACCTTCATCGCCGGCGGCTACGTGCCGCAACACCTGAGTGAAGCCGATGTGGCGGCCAATACCCGCAGCACCTTGACACTCGCGCCGGTACGCTAAGACTCTTGTTTCTGTATTCTTTTCATTTTTTCTTTCTTTTTCCCACTCTCTCACCCCCGCCTCTCTCCCGCCCCGCCGGGCGGAAGAGAGGAGCCAACAGCCCTATTTGGCCGCGTCTGCAAACAAAAGAAGTACACGCGCCACCACGCGCTGGGGGAAGGTGATGAACTGCATTCGCGCGGCCATTGCGCCAAGCCGATCTGAGGCCAACCACAAGCAGGTCAACGGCAAGCAGATAAAAGGTTATTGCCACAAATCCCAACGGTCAAAGCCTGAAAGAGGCACTTCGCATCTTTCACACGCGGCCACATGAGGCTCCCCTCTTCCGCCCGGCGGGGCGGGAGAGGGGCGGGGGGAGTGAGTGGGGAAAAGATCGGAAGAATACAAAAACAGGAAATAGCAGGGAACATGGGAAAACTCCCCGCAGATACAGCAGAATAGCGCCATGACTTCTTTCAAGCCAGAGCCTTCATTCACCCATGGTCAGACACCAGGCACCGCGGTGCTGTTCTGCAACCTCGGCACCCCCGATACGCCCAGCACTGCCGACGTGAGACGTTTCTTGAAAGAATTCCTGAGCGACCGGCGGGTGGTCGAGATCCCACGGCTGCTCTGGTGGCTGATTTTGCACGGCATCATCCTGCGTTTTCGACCCGCCAGGTCGGCCGCCAAGTACGCCAGCATCTGGACGCCTGAGGGTTCACCGCTCAAGGTCTGGACCGAAATACAGGCCAAGCTGCTGCAAGACGGCCTGGCCCGGCGCGGGCACAACGTGCAGGTGCGCTACGCCATGCGCTATGGCAGCACGTCAATTGCCCAGCAACTCGACGCGCTCAAAGCCGAAGGCATCACCCGGATCCTGATCTTGCCGGCCTACCCGCAATACTCGGCCACCACCACGGCCAGCCTGTTTGACGCGGTCTACCTGTGGACCGCCAAGGTGCGCAATCTGCCGGAACTGCGTTTTGTCAACCGCTATCACGACGACCCCGGTTACATCAAGGCACTGAGCTCCCACATCCAGCGTCACTGGGCCGCCAATGGCCGAGCCGATCAGCTGCTGCTGAGCTTTCACGGCGTGCCTCAGCGCACGCTGCAGCTGGGCGACCCCTACCACTGCGAATGCTTCAAAACCGCCCGCCTGCTGGCCGAGCATTTGGGTCTGACCGAGGCGCAATACAAAGTAACTTTTCAATCGCGCCTGGGCCGTGCCAAATGGCTGCAGCCCTACACCGAACCCAGCCTGATTGCCCTGGCCCAGGCCGGCGTCAAGCGGGTTGACGTGGTGTGCCCCGGCTTTACCAGCGACTGTCTGGAGACACTGGAAGAAATCGCGATTGAAGGTCGCGCCGCCTTCCTGCAAGCGGGTGGCCAGCAGTTTCGCTACATTGCCTGCCTCAACGACGACCCGGCCTGGATCAGCGCCCTGTCTGAACTGACCGAGCAGCATCTGGCCGGTTGGCCAACCCAGGCCACCCCGACGGCCCAGACCTTGGCCAGGTCGCGGTCCGCCGCACTGGCGCTGGGCGCCAAGCAGTAGACCGCGAGCAAGCCGAAATGTGCTTCCATTAAGCCAGATTCCCATCCGCGCAAGGCCAAGGGCCGTTGCGGTCCATGCGACATGAGAGTCTAATGAAGCCGTCACATTACCCTTCATTGGCGTGAACCAATCCTGGCTCGACCACTTGCCGCAACGAATCGATGTTTCATCAGTGAACAAGCTCAAGATTCTCGTCACAGTCGCCACTTGGTCGTCGGCCCGCTGGTTTCACCCCGGATGGTTTCTGCAACGGCTTCTACGCGCCGCGGCGTGGGCTCTGCTGGGGCTGTGTTGCACCGTTAGCGCGACGCCGGCCCAAACACTGCCATCCGAAACGCCGCCAAAATCGATCACGGTGGTGCTGGACGACAACTACCCGCCCTTCATCTTTCGCGACAGCGCCGGCCAAATACAGGGAATTCTGAAAGACAGTTGGGCATTGTGGGAGGCGCGCACCGGCGTTGCAGTCAAGCTGTTGCCGATGGAATGGGCCAAGGCGCTACAGATGATGCAAGCCGGTCAGGCCGATGTCATCGATACCATCTTCCTGACCGAAGCACGCCAACGCATCTACTCCTTCAGTGCGCCGTATGCCAAGCTCGACGTCCCGATCTTCTTCCACCAAAGTATCGGTGGCATCGTCGACGCAAATTCCTTGAAGGGCTTCACGGTTGGCGTCAAGGCCGGCGATGCCTGCATCGACGTGCTGCGCGCGCACGGCGTCGACAGCACCAAGCCGTACCCCAGTTATTCGGCCGTGGTGGCGGCGGCGGCGGCGGCCGAGGTACGCGTTTTTTGCGTCGATCACCCACCGGCAGCTTACCTGCTCAACCAGCTCGGCGTCGAAAAGGAATTTCGCCATTCGGTGCCCTTGTACACGGGTGAGTTTCACCGTGCGGTGCGAAAGGGCAACGACGCCCTGCTCAAGCTGGTGGAAGACGGTTTCGGCCGCATCAGTGCTGCCGAACGCCAGCAGATTGAAACCAAATGGTATGGCTCCGAAATTCAGGGACCCGGCATTGCGCCCTACGCGCGCTACGCCGCTTATGCCTTGCTTGGCGTTGCGCTGGTGGCACTGGCGCTGGCGCTCTGGAACTTGACGTTGCGCCGGCGTGTGCGCTCCAAGACCGCCGAGCTGTCCAGCTCATTGACGGCACTGGGCCTGGAAAAGCAGGTCACAGAGCAGACGCTGGCGCAGATGAACGCCACCTTGGAGGCGATTCCCGATCTCTGGTTTGAAATTGACCTCGAAGGCCGCTATCACCATATCCACGCCTCACGCACCGATCTGCAAATCGCGCCGGCACCGGACTTTCTTGGCAAGCTGATATCGGAGGTCTTGCCGCCCGATGCAGCGGCGGTCTGTCTGGCCGCCTTGCAGGAGGCCAATGCCAGCGGCCATTCGAGTGGCAAACAATTCGCCCTGATGGGCCCGCATGGGCTCATGTGGCTTGAGCTTTCAATGGCGCGCAAAGCCAGCCTGGCCGCCGAGACACCCCGCTTCGTGGCCATTGCACGCGACATCACCAGCAGCAAGCTGGCCCAGGAGCAATTGCGCCTGAGCGAGGAAAAGCTGGCCATCACGCTGTATTCGATTGGCGATGCGGTGATTGCCACCGATCCGGTCGGCCGTGTGACCCGCATGAATCCGACCGCCGAACGGCTGTCGGGCTGGGCGCTGGCCGAGGCCCGTGGGCGCGCCCTGACAGAGGTCTTTCGCATCATCAACGCCGACACGCGCGAGACGGTAGCCGACCCGGTGCAGTTGGTGATGGCGCATGGCCATGTGGTGGACCTGGCCAACCACACCGTGCTGCTGGCCCGCGACGGCGCGGAGTACCAGATTTCCGACAGCGCCGCGCCGATCCGCAATGCCGCCGGTGAAATCGTTGGCGTAGTGCTGGTGTTCAGCGATGTCAGCGAGAAATACCGGGCCGAAGTGGCACTGCGCGAGAGCGAACAGCGCTACCGCACCGCCTTCATGACCAGTCCCGACGCCGTCAATATCACGCGCCTGGTGGACGGACGTTATCTCGATGTCAACGACGGTTTCCTGCGCATGATGGGCCACACGCGCGACCAAGTCATTGGACGGACGGCGCAGGAACTCAACGTCTGGCAGGACCTGGCCGACCGGCGGCGGCTGGTGCAAGCCATGCAACGCGATGGTTATTGTGAAAACCTGGACGCCAACTTCGTCGCCAAGGATGGCCGGGTGATCGCCGGCTTGATGTCCGCCCACGTGATCAGCCTCCAGGGCGAGCAGTGCATTCTGTCGGTGACGCGCGACATCACGGCGCGCAAACACGCGGAAGACGCGCTGCGCGTTGCCGCCGCCGCATTCGACGCGCAGGAGGGGATTTTTGTCACCGATCCGGCGCGGGTGATCCTGCGCGTCAACCAGGCCTTCACGGAAATTACCGGCTACAGCGCTGAAGAGGCGGTCGGCAAGACGCGACGCCAGCTCAATGCCGAGCGCCATGATGGCGCAGTCAACGCAGCCATTGTGGAAAGCGTCACGCTGAAGGGGAAATGGCAGGGAGAGGTTCCCAACCGACGAAAAAATGGCGAACCCTATACCGAATGGTTGACTATCAGTTCCGTGATGGGAAGCGACGGAAAACTCTCCCACTACGTTGGCACACTGATTGACATCAGCGCCCGCAAAGCCGCGGAAGAAAGCCTGCAACTCGCCGCCAGCGTTTTCACCCACGCGCGCGAAGGCATCATGATCACGCAAGCTGACGGCACCATCATCAACGTCAATCAGGCCTTTAGCCAGATCACCGGCTACAGCCGCGCGGAAGTGCTGGGCCAAAACCCGCGCATCCTCAAGTCGGGGCGGCAAAGCCGGGAGTTCTACCAGGCGATGTGGCGCGAACTGGTCAGCAAGGGTCAATGGGACGGTGAAATCTGGAACCGGCGCAAGAATGGCGAGATCTACCCCCAGATGCAAACCGTCAGCACGGTGCGCAACGAGCAGGGCAAGGCGTACTACTATGTGTCACTGTTTTCCGACATCACGGCGCAGAAGGCGCACCAGCAACAGCTCGAACACCTGGCCCATTTTGACGTACTGACCAGCCTGCCCAACCGGGTGCTGCTGACCGACCGGCTGCACCAGGCGATGGCGCAAGCGCAGCGGCGCAACCAGACCCTGGCCGTGGTCTATCTCGATCTGGACGGTTTCAAGGCCGTCAATGACCACCATGGACACGAGGTCGGCGACCAGTTGCTGATGACCGTGGCCAGTCGCATGAAACAGACCCTGCGCGAGGGCGACACACTGGCCCGCCTGGGTGGCGATGAGTTTATCGCTGTGCTGATCGACCTGAGCGATGTCGCCGCCAGTGTTCCCATGCTCACCCGTTTGCTCGGCGCCGCCGCCCAAACGGTGCAACTGGGCGAGATCAACCTTCAGGTCTCGACCAGTGTCGGTGTCACCTTCTATCCGCAGAGCCAGGACATCGATGCCGACCAGCTTCTGCGCCAGGCCGACCAAGCCATGTACCAGGCCAAGCTGGCGGGAAAGAACCGCTACCACTTCTTCGACGCCGAACAGGACAGCAGCATCCGCGGTCGTCATGAAAGCGTGGTGCGCATCCGGCAAGCACTGACGGAACACGAATTCGTGCTCTATTACCAGCCCAAAGTCGATATGCGCAGCGGCCTCGTCACCGGAGCCGAGGCGCTCATCCGCTGGCGGCACCCGGAGCAAGGACTGCTGTTGCCGGCGCTGTTCCTGCCCGTGATCGAAGATCATCCGCTGGCCGTCGAGATCGGAAAATGGGTCATCGACAGTGCTCTGACACAGATGGAACTGTGGCGAGAAGCTGGCCTCAACATCCCGGTCAGTGTCAATGTCGGCGCCAACCAGCTACAGCAAGCCAACTTCGTGCCGCGTCTGCGCGAGCTGCTGCAAGCTCATCCCGGCATCAAGGCCGGCGAACTCGAACTCGAAGTGCTGGAGACCAGCGCGCTGGAAGACATCGGGCGCATCGGCCAGGTGATTGAGGCCTGCGGCCGCTTGGGTGTCGGCTTTGCCCTGGACGATTTTGGTACCGGCTACTCCTCGCTGACCTACCTCAAACACCTGCGCGTCACCTTGCTCAAGATTGATCGCAGTTTTGTCAGCAACATGCTGGACGACCCCGACGACCTGGCCATCCTGGAGGGCGTGATCGGGCTGGCCAACGCCTTTCGCTGCCAGGTTGTCGCCGAGGGCGTGGAGAGCGTGGCCCACGGCGCGCTGTTGCTGCAACTCGGTTGTGAATTGGCGCAGGGCTACGGCATTGCGCGCCCGATGCCAGCCGCCGACCTGCCGGCCTGGGTAGCCAGTTGGCGACCTGACCCGAGCTGGGCCGGTCTGAGCCGAGTGCGACGCGACGATCTGCCGCTGCTGCGTGCCGGCGTCGAGTACCGCGCCTGGATAGCTGGCCTTGAGTCCTTCCTCAAGGGCGAGCGCCAGACACCACCGGTACTCGACCCGCTGCACGACCTCTTTGCCCTGTGGCCACGCGGTCGGATGCCGGCACAACATGACGCAAAACCAGTTTGGCGGGACATCGAGGCCTTGCGGCAACAGGTGCGGACGCTGGCCGCCGAGCTGCTCGAACTGAGCGCCGCAGGCCGCCAGGCGCAGGCGCTGGCGCAGCTCGACAGGCTGCGCCGGCTACATCAGCTGATGCTCGATCAACTAACGTCCCTGGAGCAGGAGAGTCAGCCCGCTGACCTGAGCTAAGGCCTCGGCCGAATGGCGATTGAGCCGGCCAGGACTACCGTGCGAGTCAACCGTTGCCCCTCTTTTTCAGCCGTCCAAGTGGACCCAACGGAGCCCGCATTGGACTTAGAATGCACCCATAAGCAATAGCAATTGGGAGCTGCGCAAATGGATTTCCGGGAGGGGATGCTAGGCGAAAAGTCCAGGGCAAGGGAGTCTGCCTTGCCTGACTGTGCAACACTGCGAAACGCCCAAAAATCGGCCCAACCGTCGGCTCGGGATAGCAGTGACCGATCTTCCCACCCCAGCCCCAAGCAACAGCATGCCTAATACTTTTGCAACCACGCTGATGGTCATTGCCGATGATCCCGACGGGCTGGCGGCCACCGCCCGCATTCTGGTCGAGGCCGGCTACCAGGTGATCACCGGGGGCAACGCGGCCGAGGCCCTTGAACTCACCCGGCGGCACCGGCCCGCGCTGTTGCTGCTCGACGCCGTGCTGCCCGACGGCAACGGCGTCGACATCGCGCGTCAATTGAAGAATGAAGCGACGCTGACCGGCGTTTTTGTAGTTCTGGTGTCCGGGCTCAACACTTCCGGCGAGCACCAAGCAACCGGTTGGGCACACGGTCTGGCCGACGGCTATCTCTCGTGGCCCTTGGGTAAACCCGAGTTCCTGGCTCATATCCACGCCATGCTGCGTCTGCGTACCGCGCAGGAGTCGCTGCGGGTGGAGCGGGAACGACTCGATCTGGCGGTGACCACGGCCGGCCTGGGCCTCTACAACTGGAACCCGAAGACCGACGCGGTGCAGTGCAGTGCCCTTTGGGCCGAGATTTTTGATTATCGAATGGATGACCGGCCGAACCACTTCTCGACCTGGCTCGAGCGCATGTGGCCGGACGACCGGGCCGTCAAGCGTCAGGCCATCGAGGACGCGTTTCGCGACGGCACGCCCTGCATCTGCGAGTACCGCATGCGCCATCGTGACGGTTCGTGGCGCTGGGTCCTGGACCAGGGCCGAATCCTGTCCCGCGATGGGCAGGGTGAGGTGGTCAGCTTCGCCGGCGCGGTTCTGGACATCACTGAACGCAAACAATTGCAGGACCAGGTGCAGCAACTGCCATTCCACGACGCACTCACCCAGTTGCCCAACCGCCGCCTGCTGATCGACCGTCTGAACCAGGCCATGAATGCCAGCCAGCGCAGTGGCCGCTATGGTGCGCTGATGCTGCTCGACCTGGACCACTTCAAACTGCTCAACGACACTCAGGGGCACCCAGCCGGCGATTTGCTGTTGCTGGAAGCGGCCAATCGAATGAAGAAATGTGTGCGCGAGATCGACACCGTGGCGCGTTTCGGCGGCGATCGGTTTGTCGTGATACTGAGCGAGTTCGTGAACCAGTCAGAATCGGTAACGCATGCGGCGGCCATCGCCGAAAGAATGCGCGGCAGATTGTCAGAACCCTATTCGCTGAGCCTGCAGCGCGAGGGCGAGGCGAACACTCCGGTTGCGCACCAGGGCTCGGTCAGCATCGGCGTGATCCTGTTTCTCGGTCACGAAAGCAGTCAGGATGACCTTCTCAAGCGCGCCGACCGCGCGCTGCAGCAGGCCAAGGAGGCGGGGCGCAATGGGGTTCGGTTCTTTGTTTCGCCGCCTTGAGCCGGGACAAGAGGTTCAGTCCGCGGCAGCAATGAAAGCGCTCACGCGCTCCAGCTGATCGGCCACGTTGAGAGCCGGTGCGTGGCCGCAGCCGGCAATTTCAACCACCTCCAGCAGACCCGCCAAACCGGGGCCGCGACGCATCATCTGGTGCGTGGTTTCAGGTAACACCAGGTCCGACCGGGCACCGCGCAAGCACAGCACCGGAATGGCGATCGCATCGTAGTATGGCCAAATCGAATAATCGTCAGGATGACTGATGAACTGCTGCACCATTGCCGGGTCATAGTGTGGCGTGACCCGGCCGTCGGGCAAGCGCCGGGTCGAAGTTTCAGTCAGGCGACGCCACTGGGCCTGGCTCAACCAGCCATAGGGCTGGTAGACCTGGCGGAAGAAGGCTTCCAGCTCCAGCACCGTGGCAAACGCTGGCGGGCTACCGGCGTAGGCGCGAATGCGGTCGATGGCAGCCTCGGCCAACTGCGGCGCGTTGTCGTTCAGGGTCAGGCTCTGAATGCGCTGCTTGCTGCCGCCGTCCAGCAGGCCCGACGCGCATACCGTGCCGATGGCGCCACCCATCGAGGTACCGACCCAATGGGTTTTTTCAATCCCCAGCCGATCCAGCAACTCCAGCGCCAGACGAACATAGAACGACAGGCAGTACTCCTGCGCCGGCAGCGGGCTCCATTGACTCAAGCCCCGCCCGATCGTGTCGGGACAAATCACCCGGTAGCCGCGCGCACTCAAGTGGGCGGCCAGCTCGTCCATGTCGCGCCCGGTGCGCGCCAGGCCGTGCCAGGCCAGCACGGTTTTCCGATGCTGTGCGCCCCACTCGGTGTAATGAATCTCGCGTCCGGCGCAAGTCACATAGTTGGAAGAAAAGGATGAATTCAGGCTCATGATCCACCTCCGGCGACACCGGCACGCAAGCGCCCAACGACGCCAGTAGGAAAGTAATACACCGACAGCACAAACAGCACGCCCAGCCAAAGCAGCCAACGGTCCGGCGACAGCACGGCGGCGAGCCACGGCAAGGGGGCCGCCAACTCGCTGCCCAGACGCAGCAAATCCTGCAGATAGCTTTGCGCCACCAGGAACAAGGCCGCGCCGATGGCGGCGCCGTAAATGGTGCCCATGCCGCCGATCACCACGATCAGCAACACGTCCATCATGACCTCGAACGAGAGCGAGGTATCGGGTCCGTTGTAGCGCAGCCAGAGCGCCAGCATGGCGCCGGCGAGGCAGGCAAAGAGGGCCGACAAAATGCTCGACGTGGTGCGGTAAACGACCACCCTATAGCCAATCGCCTCGGCCCGAAACTCGTTCTCGCGGATCGCCTGCAGCACGCGACCAAACGGTGAGTTGACGATGCGCAGCATGGCCAGCAGCAGCAGCAGCGCCGTCGCAAACAAAAGGTAGTAGCAGAGCAGCCGGCCATCGAGCATGACGCCCAGGAAAGGCTGCTGCGTCAACTCAAAACCGGGTGACAGAACTTCCGGCACCTTGAACGACAGACCATCCTCGCCACCCGTGATGTCGGAGAGTTGTGACGCCAGGGTCAGAAAAGCCGAGGCCACGGCCAGTGTGATCATGGCAAAAAAGATGGCGCGCACGCGCAGCGAGAACAAACCGACCAGCAGCGCCAGCCCAAACGAGAGCGCCAGTGCGCACAGCAAGCCCAGCGCCAGCGCCAACCAGGTCGGCCCCAGTCGGGTGCTGGCAACCGCTATGCCGTAAGCACCAATGCCAAAGAACATGGTGTGCGCAAAACTGACAATGCCGGTGTAGCCCAGCAGCAAATCAAAACTGGCCACCAGCACGATAAACACCAGCACCTTGGCCGCCACATTGAGCGCCTTGACACCGGTAAAGATGAACGGTGTCCCGGCCAATGCCACCAGCAGCACGATCAGCAGCAGCGCCAGCAGGCGGCTGCGCGGGAAGTCGTTGGAGAGGATTCTTTTCAGCATGCTTCAGCCCTCACAAACGTGAACAAACGGTGGCCGGCGAGCGGCGCGGTGGCAACATCGGTTGGCGCAGCTTGACGCATGGCTGGTCAGCGCTTGGCCACCGGATAAACACCTTGCGGCCGCCACAGCAGAATCGCCACCATCAGGGCAATATTGGAAAACAAGGCCGCCTTGGGCAGCAGGAAGCCGGTGTAGTTGGCCATCAAACCGACCAGCAGGGCACCCATCAAGGCGCCGCCGGTGGAACCCAGGCCGCCGATGATGATGACGATGAAGATCAACACATTGACCTGCGCGCCCATTTGCGGCGTGACGTTTTGCTGGTACAGCCCCCACATGACACCACCCAGGCCAGCCAGGGCGCTGCCGACCACAAAGACGCCAACAAACAGACGCTTGATGCGGTAGCCCAGCGCCTCCACCATTTCCCGGTCCTGCACCCCGGCGCGAATCAGCAAGCCAATCTTGGTGCGACTCAGGGTCCAGGCCAGCAGCGCAAAAACCGCGCCCCCCACCAGCACCGCCAGCAAGCGGTATTTCTCGATCGCAGAGTCACCCAGCAGCACGGCGCCGCGCAAGCCTTCGGGCAGCGGCAGCGCAATCTGCTGCGGCCCCCAGATCACCTTGATCAGCTCTTCGCCGATGATCATGCCGCCCATGGTGATCAGGATCTGCTTCAGGTGTTGGCCGTATACCGGACGCACGATGAAGCGCTCGAACGCCAGTCCAACTGCGCCCGACACCGCCATCGCCAGCAGCATGGCAAGAAATACCGCCAGCAGGTTGCGCCACAGTTCGGCTGAGCCGGTCCAGTCGCCCATCAACGCCAGCACGCTGGTGGCGACAAAAGCGCCCAGCGCGATAAACACGCCATGGCCAAAATTGAGCACATCCATCAACCCGAAAATCAGCGTCAGTCCGGAGGCGATGATGAAGATGATCATGCCCATCGCCAAGCCGGCCACGGTGAGCGTCAGCCAGGTCGAGCTTGAGCCGATGAAGGGCAGCACGCCCAACGCCAGCAGCGGCACCAGCGCCAAAGGCTGCCAATCGAATGTTGCCCCCACGCTTGCCATTTCATGTGCTGCGCTGCCCCCCGAGGGGGCCTTCGCGCCTTGGGGCGGCCCGGCGTCGCTCATGGCTGCATTCTTTGACTTTTGACGCGCTGTTTTCATATCGCCAGCCCCAGCAGCGACTGCTGTAGTTGTTCGTCCTCGGCCAGCGCCCGCATGGCGCCGGCGTGTACCACGCGGCCGTTGTCCATGACCGCTACCTGGTCCCCCAGCCGTTTGGCGAAGTTGATGTTTTGCTCCACCAGCAGGATCGTGGTGCCGGTCGCCTTGAGTTCTTCAAAGGCATCAATCATGTTGTTGATGATGGCCGGCGCCAGGCCTTTGCTGGGCTCATCGACGATCAGCAATTGGCGCGGTTCGACGATGGCACGCGCCACCGCCAACATCTGCTTTTGTCCGCCCGAGAGCTTGCCGGCCGGATGATTCCAGAATTTCTCGACGGCCGGGAAAAGGGAAAAAATCCACTTCAGGCGGACCTCGTCCATCTGGCTGGCGCGCTTGGCCGCGCGCGCCGCCAGCAGCATGTTTTCCTTGACGCTGAGATCGGCAAAGATGCCCATGTTCTCCGGCACGTAGGCGATACCCTGGGTGGCAATCTCGGGGGTGGCAAGCCGGGTGATGTCAGCTTGATCGAAAGTCACGCGGCCCTGGCTGGCGTGCCACAAGCCCATGATGGTGCGCAGCGTGGTGGTCTTGCCGGCGCCGTTGCGCCCCAGCAGCATGGTCAGTTGCCCGCGCGGCACCAGCAGGTCAACACCGTGCAGGATGTGGTAGACGCCGATGTGGGTGTGGACACCTTCCAGCGTGAGCAGGTTTTGCTTCATGGCGTCGCCCTCCTTCCCCCTTCTGGCGCAACACCGGGTTCAGGGGGCGTCTCGTCCTGCGCGCCGGCGTTTTTCGGGCTTGCCCCCAAATACGCCTCTTGCACGATGGGCGAGGCAATCACCACCGCGGGTTCGCCATCGGCCACCAGGCTGCCGTTGTGCAGCACGATGATGCGGTCGGCCAGTTCGCGCACCACGTCCATCTTGTGCTCCACCAGGAGAATGGTTTTGCGCTTGTCGTCCTTCAGCTTTCGAATCAGATTGAGAATCACCGGCGCCTCGTCATGGCTCATGCCGGCGGTCGGTTCGTCGAACATGAACACATCGGGCTCCAGCGCCATCAGCAGCGCCACCTCCAGCTTGCGCTGGTCACCGTGCGGCAGGCTGGCCACCGGCGTAGCGCGCTTGTCGCTCATGGCCACCGCTTCCAGCACCTCCTCGGCCAACTGCGTCAAGGCCTTGTGGTCGCTCCAGATGCTCCACAGGTTGAGGCCGCGCAGATGGGCACCGGAGCGCGCTGCCTGCACCGCCAGCCGCACGTTCTCCAGCACCGACAGATTGGGGAACAGGTTGGTCAACTGAAAAGCCCGGCCCAGACCGGCGCGGGTACGCGCCGACGGACTCAGGCCGGCCAGACTGTTGCCGTTCAGGAAAACATCGCCCGAACTGGCCTTGAGCTGGCCCGAAATCAGGTTGAAATAAGTGGTTTTACCGGCGCCGTTGGGGCCGACGATGGCCGTCAGGGTACCGGGCCGGAAGGCACAACTGACAGCATTCACCGCCACATGGCCACCGAAGCGCACCGTCAGTTGTTTGGTTTCAAGCATGTGCGAAGGAGCCCAAAAAAGTGAGCGCTTCTTTGTAGGGCTGTCATTGCGGGCCTGACCCGCAATCCAAGGATCCCGGATCAAGCCTGCCCTGGACCTCGATCCGGGGCAGGGACGACAACTTCAACTAGCGTTTATTCCTTATCGGAATTTGCATCTCTTCGGCCTTGATCTCATGCACCAGTTCCGGCACGCCCCAGGCAAACGCCGGGTCGACCTTGATCTTGAAATGGTACATGCTCTGCATCGCCTGGTGGTCTTCCTTGCGGAACGTCATCTTGCCCTTGGGCGTGTCGAAGCTCATGCCTTCCATGGTTTTGATCAAGGTGTTGGCGCTGGCATCGCCCTTGCTGTTCTTGAGTGCCGTGACCACCGCCATTGCGGCCGAGAAGCCGCCGGCCGTGAAGAAATCCGGCGGCGCCTTGAACTGGCTGTAGTGACGCGCCACCATGGCGTCATTGACCGCGTTTTTCGGCAGGCCAAAGTAGTAGTAGGCGGCGCCTTCCATGCCTGGGAACTGCTTGTAGGCGACCATCGCCGGCAGGATATTGCCGCCGGTGGCGATTTCAATGCCGTAGCGCTTGATGTCCATGTCGGCGATCTTGAAGGGATTGCCGGCACCGGCCCAAATAATGAAGATCACCTTGCGGCCGGGCTGGTCTTTCAGCTTGTCGATCAAACGCTGGGCACCGGCAGTGAAATCGGTGGTGCTGGTGGGCAGATACTCCTCATGCACCAGCTTGGCCTTCTTGATGGCATCCTTGAAGGCCTTGACGCCGTCCCGGCCAAAAGCGTAGTCCTGCGCCAGGGTGGCGATGACGGTGCCGGGCTTGTCCAGCGCGACGGCGTTGGAGATGGCATCCTGCGAACTGTTGCGGCCGGTGCGGAAAATGTATTTGTTCCATTTGTCACCGGTGATCGAATCGGCCACCGCCGGCTCCACCAACAGGATCTTTTTGTATTCCTCGGCAACTGGCAACATCGCCAATGCAACACCCGAAGAGGTCGGCCCCACGGCCAGATCCGCCTTGTCGTCGGAATAGGCGGCGGCCAACAGCGACTTGCCCAGATCCGGCTTGCCCTGATCGTCTTTTTCAATCACCACCAGTTTCTTGTCGCCTACCATCATGGTGCCGCCGGTGGCATAGTCCAGGCCCATCATGAAGCCGATGGCGGTTTGCTTGCCATACGCTTCCAGCGGACCGGTCTTGCTGTAGATGTGGGCAATCTTGATTTGCTTGTTCTGGCTCAAGGCCAGGGGCGAGGCGAAGGCACAAGCCATGGCGATAGCGCCCAGCGCGGCGCGCGCGATCCAAGTACGACGATGCATATTTGTCTCCTGTTGTGATAGTCAATCTGGGAATCCATGATGCACCAAACGTGCCAAATTGCAAGCCCTTGAATTTATTGAATTAAATTCAGAGGACTCCGATTATGTCTACTTATTAGACATATGAAACTGTCTACTATTAAGACATCTGTCTATACTTTAGACGGATTCACCAAGCCGTTGATAGAGTGTTGCGCGCGAAATACCGAGCATTTTGGCAGCCACCACCTTGTTGCCGCAAGCCGCCGTCATGGCCGCTGCAATGGCTTGGCGTTCCAGCTCGGCCACCTGCTGCGCCAGCGGTCGAACCGCCTCGCCGGCACTGGCGCGCGCCAGTGCCGGTGCCGCCACCAGCGGTGCTGCCACCGGTGGCTCAATCCCCGCTTCGCGCAACACCGCCTCCAGTTGCGACGCCACGATGCGATGCGAATCGCTGCGCATCATGGCCTGCTCCAGCACGTTGCGCAGTTCCCGGATATTGCCGCGCCAAACCTGCGCCGACAGCAGCGCCAGCGCCTCGGCGCTGAGCTCCGGCGGCTGCGCGCCGCTGCGCAAGGCCATGTCTTCGCCCAACACCTCGACCAGGGCAGCAATGTCCTCGCGGCGCTCGCGCAGCGGCGGCACCCGGATGGGCAATACGTTGAGGCGATAAAACAGGTCTTCGCGAAAATTTCCCTCGCGCACCAGTTTGTTCAAATCGCGCGAGGTGGCGGCGATCACCCGCGCATCGAACGGAATCAACTTGTTGGAGCCCAGCGGCTCGATTTCGCCCTCCTGCAGGACACGCAACAACTTGGCCTGCAAGCCCAGCGGCATGTCGCCGATCTCATCGAGAAAAAGCGTGCCGCCATGGGCCAACCGGAACTTGCCCTCGCGGCCCTTGCGCTCGGCGCCGGTGTAGGCACCCGGCGCGACGCCAAAAAACTCGGCCTCCAGCAAGGTATCTGGCACCGCGGCAATGTTGAGACTGATAAAAGGACCACTGGCGCGTGCCGAGGCCCCGTGGATGGCGTGCGCCAACAACTCCTTGCCGGTCCCGGTTTCACCCAGCAGCAATACCGGGCTGGCAGTTTGCGCGGCGCGCCGCGCCTGTCGCTTGACTTCGACCGCAGGGGCACTGGCGCCGACAAAACTGGCAAACGTGTAGCGCGACTGGCGCTGGCCCTGGCGTTCGCTGTTGCGTTGGTTGATGCGCTGACTGGCCAGTTCGCGCCGGGCGTCATCGAGATCGCGCTGCAAGACGGCAAACTTTCCGACCAGGGGTTGCAGACTGGTTTCTGCGTGGTCGAACAACACGATACCGAGGGCGCCGATCACCTCCCCGAGGTTGTCGCGCAAGGGAATGCGGCTGACCACAAAAGTACCGGCCCGATTGGTCAGCAAATCGATCAGGATCGGCTTGCCGCTCTCCAGCACGTGGTGCATCTGGGTGTTGTGCACGACACTGGAAACCGGGTGCCCGACAAAATCCTCCACCCGCTCAAAGCCCAACGCCGGCAGGAACCGCTTGTACTGCTCGTTGATCCAGACCACCCGGGCCTGTCGGTCCACCAGCATCATGCCCTGGCTGGCGTTGGCAAACAGCTCGAACATGGAGCGCGCCGCCAACTCCAGAATGCTCTGGGCGTCACGAGGCAGCAAATCGGTGTTGTCCATCGTCGGATGTTACCGCGCAGACCGCAGCCCCGGCAGCGCTACCGCCCCTGGGCGATGCCATAATCAAACCACAACAATGACAGGAGACTGGCTTGGCAGCATTCCACTGGGACAAGTGTTTTGAAACCGGACTCGAGATGGTTGACGAGCAACATCACGGCCTGGTTGATCTGATCAACCGCTTTGGCGAATTGTTGCTTCAGGGTGGCAGTGTCCCGCTCGCCGACATCGAGGACTTGTTCGGCCAATTGGCGGCCTATGCGGAGTACCACTTCCGGGAGGAAGAAGGCCTGATGCAGCGGATCGGGCTGGACCCGCGCCATATCCGGAAGCACCAACAAGCGCACGCCGATTTCGTGCAGGACATGACGGCGCTGCACCAGGATGCCGCCCAGCGCCCGCAGACATCGGACGGACTGCTGAAATTTCTCACTTACTGGCTGGCCTACCATATTCTGGGTAGCGATCAATCAATGGCCAAGCAGATTGCCGCCATGCGCTCGGGTCAAACAGCGGAAACAGCTTACCTGGTGGCGGAGAGGATGCAAGAAGGCGCAACCGAACCGCTGCTGCTGGCGCTCAACGGGCTGTTCCATCAGGTATCGCAGCGCAACCGCGAGCTCAAGCAGTTGAACAGTACGCTGGAAGCGAAAGTAATGGAACGGACCCACTCGCTGGCCGAAGCCAATCAGTTGCTGGAGCAAATTGCCCTGACCGACGTGCTGACCGGGCTGCCCAATCGCCGTCAGGCGATGGCCTGGCTGGCGCAGGCCTGGGCGCAGTCCGAGCGTGACCGTACGCCGCTGGCCTGCATGATGATAGACGCCGATGGTTTCAAGCAGGTCAACGATCGCCATGGGCACGCCGCCGGCGATGAAGTGCTGCGCCAGTTGTCGGCGCGTCTTCGCCGCGCCGTGCGTGGCAATGATGTCGTCTGTCGCATCGGGGGCGATGAATTCCTGATCATCTGTCTGGGAACCGGCCTGGACGGTGTATTTCACATTGCGGAGACAATGCGGCAAGACGTCGCAAAATTGCGCGTCGCCCTGACCGGCGGTGAATGGCTGGGCCGGATCAGCGTCGGCGTTGCGGTGAAAACAGCCAACATGCAAAATTTCGAGGATTTGATCAAGACCGCCGATGAAGGTCTCTACATCGCCAAGCGCAACGGGCGCAATTGCGTCGCTTGCGGCAACGAGCCAGCCACCGCGTAGCTCAAATTCCCGCTCGGGTCGGCATCGACCCGGACCATCGCGAGCCGATGGCGACCGTCTCCGGCACCGGACCGCAGCCTACGGCTGCCACTGAGGCAAAATGCGGGATGATTGAAACGCTGCCCGCAGCGGGCGCCCCGTTGGAGATTGCGCGCTACTCGACCGATATCGAAAATGACAAGGCCAGCCATGAACAAGAAGGATGAATGTGTGGGCTTCCCGGAGCTTATTGCGGAGCAGGAGCTTGAATTGACCCGGCCGATGCCGCTGCACGAACGGCCCCGCAAAGTCCGCATCGAGCATGAAATGGCAATCATCCGGAGGCACCATGAGCGTATTGCAAAAACAATCGACGTCTTCTGGGGCCACAAGGAATGCGTTGAGTACCTGCAGAAACTGGTACTCAATGGCGACGACGGCGACGGCAAGGCCCGGGTCGGCTTCAAACACGAAGTGCTGTCCGCTCTCATCAACCTGGTCGCGTTGCACGAAATTAGCTCCTCCTGAAAGAATCCTCTCGATCGCACCCGATCATCTCAATTGTTTTTCCATCCCTCTCAAAATTTAGGAGTCTCTCATGCGTCGTGAAGTTGTTGTTGTCAGTGCTGTACGCACCGCCATTGGTACTTATGGCGGCAGCCTGAAGGACATCCCCCCGACCGAATTGGCGGCACAAATCGTGCGCGAATCGCTGACGCGCGCCAAGGTGGCGGGCAGCGAGGTCGGGCATGTGGTGTTCGGCCACGTGGTCAACACCGAACCGAAGGACATGTACCTGTCGCGCGTGGCCGCCATCATGGGCGGCTGCGACCAGAGTACACCGGCTTTCAACGTCAACCGCCTGTGCGGCTCCGGCCTGCAAGCGATCGTCTCGGCCAGCCAGGCCATCCTGCTCGGTGACACCGACATCGCCATCGGGGGTGGCGCCGAAAACATGAGCCGCGGCCCCTACGCCAGCTTGAGCGCCCGCTGGGGTGCCCGCATGGGAGACAGCAAATTGGTCGACATGGTGGTGGGCGCGCTGCACGACCCGTTCCAGACCATTCACATGGGCGTGACGGCCGAAAACATCGCCGCCAAATGGGGTATTACGCGCGAAGAGCAGGACGCGATTGCGGTTGAAAGCCACAACCGCGCCCAGCGCGCGACCGCCGCGGGCTACTTCAAGGAGCAGATCATGCCGGTCATCCTCAAGAGCAAAAAGGGCGACGTCGCCTTCACGACCGACGAGCACTTCCGCCCGAATTGTTCGATGGCCGACATGGCCAAGCTGAAGCCCGCGTTTCTGAAGGAAAACGGCACCGTCACCGCCGGCAATGCCTCCGGTATCAACGACGCCGCCGCCGCCGTGGTGCTGATGGAAGCCGCCACCGCCAAGGCGCGTGGCCTGCAGCCGATGGCGCGTCTGCTGGCTTACGCCCACGCCGGTGTCGATCCCAGGTACATGGGCATAGGCCCGGTTCCGGCCACGCAACTGGCGCTCAAGAAAGCCGGTTTGACGGTGCACGACCTCGACGTGATCGAGGCCAACGAAGCCTTTGCCGCGCAAGCCTGCGCCGTCAGCCGCGACTTGGGCCTGGACCCGGCCAAGGTCAACCCCAACGGCTCCGGCATTTCACTGGGCCACCCGATTGGCGCGACTGGAGCCCTGATCACGGTGAAGGCACTTTACGAGTTGCAGCGCATCGGCGGCCGCTATGCGCTGGTCACCATGTGCATCGGCGGCGGTCAGGGCATCGCCGCCATCTTCGAGCGCGTCTCCTGAGTACCGGATCCCGTCTCTCAGGCCGGCCATGACACAGCACAAGCACTGGAGTCTGGGCGCCAAGCTGACTCTGGTGGGTGCACCGTTTCTGCTGCTGGCGCTGCTCTCCACCGCCGCCACGCTGTGGGTCTCGTGGCAGCTCGACGGCGGCGCCGCGGCAGTCAATGAAGCCGGACGCATGCGCATGCAGTCCTACCGCATGGCCTTGTCGATTGGGACCGGTGAGACCAGTGCCCTGCCCGGGCAGGTCAAGGAATTCGACCACAGTCTGAGCACGCTGCGCAGCGGTGACCCGGAGCGTCCGCTGTTTGTCTCCTGGGATGACACGACACGCGCACGCTTCGCCAGCGTGGAGCAGGATTGGACCCGTTTTCGGTCCCGCTGGATTGATGCCAAGCCAACCATGCTGAGTGACTTGCGCGCTGAAACGGTGGATTTTGCTTCGCACATCGACGCCTTTGTGACGGCCATCGAAGTCCATATGGCGCACTGGACCGCAATGCTGCATTTGTTGCAAATGAGCATGTTGGCGATGGCCATTCTGGGCGCCGCGGTTTTGCTCTATACCGGCTATCTGTTTGTGCTGGAGCCGGTCGGCCAGCTCAAGCTGGCAATTGAAAAGATCCAATCGGGCGATTTCGACGCCCGCGTTGACAGCGGGACCAGCGATGAATTCGGCACCCTGGCCGACGGCTTCAATGGCATGGCGGAACACCTGCAATCGATGTACCGCAATCTGGAACACAAGGTGGCGGAAAAAACCGTACAACTGGAAGAAAAACGTGAACGCCTGGAAGGCCTGTACGAGGTCACGGCGCTGGCCGCGAAAGCCAACTCGCTGGACGAATTGGCGCACGGCTTTGCCAAAAGCATCAGCCGGATTGCACGCGCCGACGGCGTCGCCTTGCGCTGGTCGGACCAGGCGAATCAGCGCTACCTGATGCTGGCGGCACAAGGCCTGCCAACCTCCATGGTGGACGGAGAACTGTGCATTGACCAGGGCGACTGCCAGTGCGGGCTGGCCTCGGCGGCAGTCGGCTTGCGCGTGATTCCGATCCAGGCCATGGGCCAGCCCTCGCTGCAACATTGCGCCAAGGCCGGGTTCGAGACCGTGGTCAACGTCCCGGTCCATCTGCACCAGCGCCTGATGGGCGAAGTGGATCTGTTTTTTCATGCCCGCGTCAACCCATCCGAGGCGGAGCGATCGCTCCTGGAAGCGCTCAGCAGCCATCTGGCCGGCGCGATGGAGAATCTGCGGCTCAATGCACTGGAAAAAGAAGCGGCCGTGTCGCAGGAACGGCATTTGTTGGCCCGCGAACTGCACGACTCGATCGCGCAGTCGCTGGCTTTTCTCAAGATCCAGGTACAACTGATGCGCGACGCCCAGCAGGCCGGTGACGCAGCTCAAATGAAACAGGTGCTGGAGGAAATCGACATCGGCGTACGCGAGAGCTACGGCGATGTGCGCGAGCTGCTGTTGCACTTTCGTACCCGTGCCAATGCGGAGGACATCGAGCCGGCACTGGCCACCACGCTGCGCAAATTCGAACACCAGAGCGCCATGAAAACCTCTCTGAGCATGCAAGGCCAAGGCATGCCCTTGTCGCCCGACCTGCAAATCCAGGTGCTGCATATTATTCAGGAAGCCTTGTCCAATGTTCGCAAACATGCCCGCGCCTCGCAGGTCTGGCTCGATGTGCAGCAGCAACCGGCCTGGCGTTTTGAAATCCGTGACGACGGCGTCGGCTTTGACCCGGGCAGCGATCAACTCGATGAAACCCATGTCGGCATTCGCATCATGAGCGAGCGAGCCCAGCGCATAGGCGCCGCCTTGGAGGTGATCTCGACGCCGGGCCATGGCACATCCATCATTCTCACTCTGCCAACACCGGCGCACCCGATGCCGGCCAAGCCAACGGACCCGAATGCAACCCACTGACCCCTCTCCGATTCGGATTCTGGTGGTTGACGACCACACGCTGTTTCGGCGCGGTCTGACCGCGCTCCTGATGCGCGACCCGCGCCTGTGCGTCATCGGCGATGCGGCCGACGCCGGCCAGGCCCAGCGCAAGGCGCAAGAACTGCAACCCGACGTCATCCTGCTCGACAACCATTTGCCGGGCGTCAACGGCGTCGACGCCCTGCCCGCCCTGCTCGAAGCGGCACCGCGCGCCCGCATCCTGATGCTGACCGTCAGCGAAGACGAAAACGACCTCGCCGCCGCCTTGCGCGGCGGGGCCGCCGGCTACCTCCTCAAGACCATAGAAGGTGATGCCTTGACCAGCGCCATCCAGGGTGCCATGCAAGGCGACAGCGTCATCGCACCCGAGATGACCAGCAAACTGGTAGCCGCTTACCGGGGTGCCAGCCAGGGACCCGCGACCACAGTCGCCACCAGCACCGAAACCTTGATTGCCAGCCTGTCGCCACGCGAACTCGATATCTTGCGCGGCATCGTGCGTGGCGCCAGCAACAAGGAGATTGCGCGCGAACATGGCATCGCCGAGACCACCGTCAAAATCCACGTACAACACGTGCTGCGCAAACTCGACGTCAGTTCCCGCGTCCATGCCGCCGTCATGGCGGCCGAGCATGGCTTGCTTTGAGCTGGCGGCCATGAACCAACGGCTCCAGCTCTGGCTTCGTCTGGTGCCGGCCTATGCCGCCGGCTATTTCCTGTCTTACGGACTGCGCAGCGTCAACGCCGTGATCGCGCCCGAATTGATGCGGGAGTTGGGCGTCACGGCCAGCGGCCTGGGCCTCTTGACCTCCGCCTATTTTCTCGGCTTCGGCCTGTTTCAGTTGCCACTCGGCTTGCTGCTGGACCGCTTCGGTCCACGCCGGGTTGAGGCAGCGCTGCTGCTGCTGGCCGCCGCCGGTTGCGCCTTGTTCGGCAGCGGGACGACCTTATCAACGCTGGCGCTGGCACGCGCGCTGATCGGGCTCGGTGTCTCGGCCTGCCTGATGGCGAGTTTCAAGGCTTTTAGCCAATGGTTCCCGGTCGAGCGTCTGCCCTCGCTGACGGCCACCATCATGGTGGCGGGCGGCCTTGGCGCGCTAAGCGCCAGCGTGCCGGTGGAGGCCGCGCTGCCGCTGCTGGGCTGGCGCGGCATGTTTTTTCTTTTCAGCGGGTTGCTGCTGCTGGCGGCCGGCTTTCTGATGACGGTGCCGGACCAGATGACTGGAGGTCAACGTGAGTCCTTGGCAACGCAGATTCGCACGCTGACCGGGATCTTTGGCAACCGCATTTTCTGGCGTTTCGCGCCGCAAGGCTGCCTGATCAGCGGCGGCTTCATGGCAATCCAGGGTCTGTGGGCGGTACCCTGGCTGATGGAGGTCAATGGCGCCACACGCTCCGCCGCCGCCGGTGTCCTGTTTCTGATGGGTCTGGCGATGTTGGCCGGCTTCATCTTCGTCGCGACCTGCTCGGGTTGGCTGGCGCGGCACAAGATCGCACCCATGCTACTGCTGACCGCTGGCATGGGTCTCGGGCTGCTGGTGGAACTGGCCATCATCATGGATCTGGCGCGCGCGACCTGGCTATGGCCGCTGCTGGGACTGTCTTTCAGTCTCAGCAACATCGCCTATTCGCAACTGACCGTAGCCTTTCCGATCACCCTCTCCGGCCGGGTCAATACCGCCCTCAACCTGGTGGTCTTCGTCGGTGCTTTCGGTCTGCAATGGGGCATCGGTGCCGCTGTGGATGCGTTCACTGCGGGCGGCATGGCGCGTGCCGATGCGTTCCGCGTTACCTTGGCCACGCTGCTGGCGGTGCAGGGGCTTGCCTTCGCCTGGTTCCTGTTGCCGGTGAAGCGGATCAAGCCCTCTTTTTGAGATGTAAGTTCCGAAATTCACGACGCCGTTCCAGCCAAGCCTGCCTGATGCAGATTGCTTCCGCAAGTCAAGAACTGAGGCTCAAGCGTCTGTGGCCCGAGTGCACTGGGGTGAGTGGCTCCGCGAATGTCCCCCTCCCTCTGGGCTCCTCCTTTATTTGGCAAAACCCCAAGTCCACGCTGCGCCACTCACCCCAGTGCGCTCGGCAGCGGCATCTGTGGTTTGCGCCGGTCGGCATACCAACCCCGCATGAAAGATCAGGCTGATGGGGCGCTCAGCGCAGCGGCATAAAGGCGGAGGCCGAAGGCCGGGGGACAGCCGCGGAGCTGAGTGCCCCTTCAACCTGATCCACCCACAACGCTGAACGGCGTTTGGCATGTCATCTTTCGGGAAAGATCCATAGTTCTTTGGAACTAGACCGTTGGAGGCGCGCATAGTTCCAATTACCTTGTCCGCCGATCCTTCAGAGGGATGCCGCTTTCGGCCGCTGCAACCTAAAGTCATGTCACCGACTTGAAACCTTGTTGAAGGAGTTTTTGGACATGACAAAAAAAGGGCAAGCACTCTCCGTGCTGATGGTCAGCACACTGGCATTCACGGTCTGCTTCATGGTCTGGATGATGTTCGGCGTGATCGGCATCCCGATCAAGAAGGCACTGGGACTCAATGCCACGGAATTCGGCCTGCTGACCGCCACCCCGGTACTGACCGGTTCCCTGATCCGGGTGCCGTTAGGCATCTGGACCGACAAATACGGCGGCCGCATCGTCATGACGCTGCTGATGGCCTTGACGGTACCGGCCATCTGGATGATGGGTTACGCCACCGCTTATTGGCACTTTTTGTTCATCGGCCTGTTCGTCGGCCTCGCCGGCGGTTCGTTTTCCGTCGGCACGCCTTACGTGGCACGCTGGTTTCCGAAAAAGCAGCAAGGCTTTGCGATGGGCATCTACGGCGCCGGCAACTCGGGCGCCGCCGTCAACAAGTTTGTCGCACCCGCGCTGGTGGTGGCCTTTGGCTGGGCCATGGTGCCGCAGGTCTATGCCGCCATCATGCTGGGCACCGTGGTCCTGTTCTGGTTTTTCAGCCACAGCGACCCCAGCCACCTGGTGCCCAGCCACGTCAAGTTCAGCGACCAGCTCAAAGCGCTGAAAGACCCCAAGGTACTCAAGTACTGCCAGTACTACAGCATCGTGTTCGGCGGCTACGTGGCGCTGTCCTTGTGGATGGTGCAGTACTACGTCGGCGAATTCGGTCTGGACATTCGTGCCGCCGCCCTGCTGGCCGCCTGCTTCTCGTTGCCTGGCGGTGTGCTGCGCGCCGTGGGCGGCTGGATGTCGGACAAATGGGGCGCTCACAGCGTGACCTGGTGGGTGCTGTGGGTAAGCTGGGTCTGCCTGTTCCTGCTGAGCTATCCGCAGTTTGATTTCACCGTCGCCACCGTGAACGGCCCCAAGACTTTTCACATCGGCTTGAACGTCTACCTCTTCACCACGCTGATGTTCATCCTCGGTATTGCCTTCGCCTTTGGCAAGGCCAGTGTCTTCAAGTACATCAGCGATGACTATCCGCAGAACATAGGCACCATCAGCGGCATCGTCGGCCTGGCCGGCGGCCTGGGCGGCTTTGTGCTACCCATCATGTTCGGCGCGCTGATGGACCTGACCGGCGTTCGCTCCAGTGCCTTCATGCTGATGTATGGCGTGGTCTGGGTCTCCCTGATCTGGATGTTCTGGACGGAAGTGCGCGGCCGCGAACTGATGGGCAAGAACGCCGTCCCCTTCACTCTTTGACACAGCTCTTCTTTTCTGAAAGTACGCCATGACCAATGCCCGACCCTCCCGCGCCGACATCGCCGACTGGCGTCCGGAAGATGAACAATTCTGGGAGAGCATCGGCAAAAAAATTGCCTACCGCAATCTGTGGATCTCGGTCCCCAGCCTGCTGTGCGGCTTTGCCGTCTGGGGCATGTGGGGCATCATCACGGTGCAGATGCTCAACCTGGGCTTTCCGTTCACCCAGGCCGAGCTCTTCACCCTGACCGCCATCTCGGGCCTGGCCGGTGCCACCATGCGCATCCCCTCGTCGTTCTACATCCGTCTGGCCGGTGGCCGCAACACCATTTTCCTGACCACCGCCATGCTGTTGGCACCGGCCCTGGGCACCGGGATCGCCTTGCAGCACAAGGATTGGCCGCTCTGGATCTTCCAGATGCTGGCGCTGTGGTCGGGCGTCGGCGGCGGCAATTTCGCCAGTTCCATGTCGAACATCACCACCTTCTTTCCGAAGCGTTTGCAGGGTACCGCGCTGGGCCTGAATGCCGGCCTGGGCAATTTCGGCGTCACCAGCATGCAGATCATCATCCCCCTGGTGATGACGGTGGGCATGTTCGGTGCGTGGGGCGGCGACCCAATGCCGCTGGTCAAGGACAGCGGCTGGATCTTCGGCAAGATTGCCGCCGGCACCCCCACCTACATCCAAAACGCCGGCTTTGCCTGGGTTCTGTCGCTGGTTCCCCTGTCCGCGCTGTGCTGGTTCGGCATGAACAACCTGCTGCCGATTTCTCCCAACATCGGCGGCACCTTGATGGCCTTTATCAAGGTCACCTGGATCTACACCTTGACCTTCATCCCGGCCGGCATCGGTTTGTATCTGTACCTGCCGGCACCGGCCGGCCTGGGGCTGGTGAACATGTGGATTGCCATGCCCTTGATCATTGTCGGCACCCTGTTTTTGATGAAGCTGGCGGCCTTTGGCACCATGAAGGACAACATCGCCAAGCAGTTCGCCATCTTCAGGAACAAACACACCTGGTCATTGACCTTGCTGTACATCGTGACCTTCGGCTCCTTCATCGGGTTTTCGATGGCGCTGCCCTTGTCGATCACCGTCATTTTCGGCATCAGCCATGTCCCGGACGCGGCCGGCGTCCTGCAGCACACGCTGAAAAATCCGAACGCGCCATCGGCCCTGACTTACGCCTGGATCGGCCCTTTTGTCGGCGCCCTGATCCGTCCGGTCGGTGGCTGGATCGCCGACAAGGTCGGTGGCTCCATCGTCACGCAAATCATTTCCGCAGTGATGGTGCTGGCTTCCGGTGCGGTCGGCTACGTCATGATGCAAGCCTATGGCTCGGCCACGCCGGAGCAATACTTCTCGACCTTCATGTGGCTGTTCGTTGTGCTGTTTGCGGCCAGCGGTATCGGCAACGGATCGACCTTCCGCACCATCGGCGTGATCTTTGATCGCCAGCAAGCCGGACCGGTGCTGGGCTGGACCTCCGCCGTGGCCGCTTACGGCGCCTTCATCGCGCCGGTGGTGATTGGTGCCCAGATCAAAGCCGGCACACCGCAGATGGCGATGTACGGCTTCGCCGTCTTCTACGCCCTGTGCCTGGTACTCAACTGGTGGTTCTATCTGCGCGCCGGCTCGGAAATCAAGAATCCATGACACAGCCACTGTCATCCCGGACTACTCCACTGTCATCCCGGACCAAAGCTGTCATCCCGGACCCGATCCGGGATCCATGGATTGCGGGTCTAGCCCGCAATGACAAGAGTAGGTCAAACCCGCAATGACAAATCCGGGTCGGCCATAACAGGTTTATACGACTTCAGCATATCTTCGGAGGCATCCCATGAGCCACTTTCTAGATCGACTCAGCTACTTTTCTCAACCCCGGGAACCGTTCTCCAACGAGCACGGCGTCACCACCGGCGAGGACCGGACCTGGGAGGACGCCTACCGCGACCGCTGGGCCCACGACAAGATCGTGCGCTCCACGCACGGCGTCAATTGCACCGGCTCCTGCTCCTGGAAGATCTATGTCAAGGGCGGCATCGTGACCTGGGAAACCCAGCAAACCGATTACCCGCGCACGCGCTGGGACATGCCCAATCACGAGCCGCGTGGTTGTTCGCGCGGCGCCAGTTACAGCTGGTACCTGTACAGCGCCAATCGCGTCAAATACCCGATGGTGCGGGGCCGCTTGCTCAAATTGTGGCGGGAAGCGCGCCAGTCCAATGACCCGGTCGATGCTTGGGCCTCCATCGCCCAATCCGATGCCAAACGCAAGGAGTACCAAAGCGTGCGCGGCCTGGGCGGCTTTGTGCGCTCCAGTTGGGATGAAGTCAACGAGATGGTGGCGGCGGCCAATGTCTACACCATCAAAGAGCACGGGCCGGACCGCATCATCGGCTTCTCTCCCATTCCCGCCATGTCCATGGTTTCTTATGCCGCCGGCAGCCGCTACCTGAGCCTGATCGGCGGTGTCTGCATGAGTTTTTACGACTGGTACTGCGACCTGCCGCCAGCCAGCCCGCAGGTGTGGGGCGAGCAGACCGACGTGCCCGAATCGGCCGATTGGTACAACTCGACTTACATCATGGCCTGGGGTTCCAACGTGCCGCAGACGCGCACGCCGGACGCCCACTTCTTCACCGAGGTGCGCTACAAAGGGACCAAGACGGTGGCCGTGACACCCGACTATTCGGAAGTCGCCAAGCTGGCCGACATCTGGATGAAACCCAAGCAGGGCACCGACGCCGCTGTGGCCATGGCCATGGGCCATGTGATCCTCAAGGAGTTCTACTTCCCCGACGGGGGTAAGCCGCACAGCGCCTATTTCGACGACTATGTGCGCCGCTACACCGACATGCCGATGCTGGTGATGCTCAAGGAGCATCAACTGCCTACAGGCGAAACGGTGCTGGTGCCGGACCGCTACGTGCGCGCTTCCGACTTCAACGGCAAGCTGGGCGCCGCCAACAATCCGGAATGGAAAACGGTGGCCCTGGACGACACCGGCAAAGTGGTGTTGCCGATGGGCGCGATCGGCTTTCGCTGGGGCTCCGACGGCCGCGCCGACCAGGGGCAGTGGAACCTGCAAGCCAAGGAAGCGCGCCACGGCCATGCGGTCAAACTCAAGCTCACCGTGATGGAAGGCGAAAATCCCAGCACTGAGACTGCCAAGGTCGGCTTCCCCTACTTCGGCGGCATTGTCAGCGAGCATTTTCCCAACAACGCCAGCGGCGACGCCAGCAACAACGTGCTGGTGCGCACGGTGCCGGTGCAACGCATCTCGTTGGGCAAGGAAGGCGACAAGCGCGAGGCGCTGGTGGCCACCGTGTTCGACCTGCAGGTCGCCAACTACGGCGTGGCACGCGGCCTGCCCGGGGAAATGGCGGCGAAAGACTTCAACGACGACACCCCTTACACACCGGCCTGGCAGGAGCGCATCACCGGCACGCCGCGCGAGCAGCTCATCACGGTGGCGCGCCAATTTGCCGACAACGCCGACAAGACGCATGGCAAGTCCATGGTCATCATAGGCGCCGCCATGAACCACTGGTACCACGCCGACATGAACTACCGCGGCGTCATCAACATGCTGATGATGTGCGGCTGCATCGGTCAAAGCGGCGGCGGCTGGGCGCACTATGTGGGGCAGGAAAAACTCAGGCCGCAGACCGGCTGGACCGCGCTGGCTTTTGCGCTCGACTGGATTCGCCCGCCACGGCAAATGAACTCCACCAGCTTTTTCTACGCCCACACCGACCAGTGGCGTTACGAGAAGCTGGGCATGGAAGAAGTGCTGTCACCGCTGGTCGATAAGAAGCTCTACGCAGGCAGCATGATCGACTACAACGTGCGCGCCGAGCGCATGGGCTGGCTGCCGTCGGCGCCGCAACTCAAGACCAATCCGCTGCAAGTGGTGCGCGACGCCGCGGCGGCCGGCATGGAGCCTAAAGACTACACCGTCAAAAGTTTGAAGGACGGCTCACTGGCGATGAGCTGCGAAGACCCCGACCACCCCGACAACTGGCCGCGCAACATGTTCGTCTGGCGATCCAACATTCTGGGCTCCAGCGGCAAGGGTCACGAGTACTTCCTGAAACACCTGCTGGGCACCAGCCACGGCGTGCAGGGCAAGGATCTCGGCCAGGACGAGGCCAAACCGACCGAGGTAGTCTGGCACGACAAGGCTCCCGAAGGCAAGCTGGACCTGGTGGTGACGCTGGACTTCCGGATGAGCACCACCTGCCTGTATTCCGACATCGTGTTGCCCACCGCCACCTGGTACGAGAAGAACGATCTCAACACCAGCGACATGCACCCCTTCATTCACCCGCTGTCCACGGCGGTGGACCCGGCATGGCAGTCGCGCAGCGACTGGGAGATCTACAAGGGCTTCGCCAAAAAATTCAGCGAAGTCTGTATCGGCCATCTGGGTGTCGAGCGCGAGATGGTGCTCTCCCCCCTGATGCACGACTCGCCGGCCGAACTGGCACAACCGTTCGGCGTGCAGGACTGGAAGCGCGGCGAGATCGACCTGATCCCCGGCAAGACCGCCCCCAATATGACTGTGGTGGAACGCGACTACCCCAACGTGTACAAGCGCTTCACGGCCCTGGGCCCGCTGATGAACAAGGTCGGCAACGGCGGCAAAGGCATCAACTGGAATACGCAGACCGAGGTCAGGCAACTGGGCGAACTCAATGGCCTTGAGACCCTTGAGGGCGTCACCTGCGGTATGCCAAAAATCGACACCGACATCGACGCCTGCGAGGTGGTGTTGCAACTGGCGCCGGAAACCAATGGCCACGTCGCCGTCAAGGCCTGGGAAGCGTTGGGCAAGCAGACCGGCCTGGACCACACGCACCTGGCGCTCCACCGCGAGGACGAAAAAATCCGCTTCCGCGACATCCAGGCGCAACCACGCAAGATCATCAGCTCGCCGACCTGGAGCGGCATCGAGTCCGAGACCGTCTCCTACAACGCCGGCTACACCAATGTGCACGAGATGATCCCCTGGCGCACGCTGACCGGGCGTCAGCAGTTCTACATGGACCATCCCTGGATGACGGCCTTCGGCGAGGGCTTTACCAGCTACCGGCCACCGGTGGATCTGAAAACCACGGCCGGCATCCACGGCATCAAACCCAATGGCAACACCGAGATTGCGCTCAACTTCATCACGCCGCACCAGAAGTGGGGTATTCATTCCACTTACAGCGACAACCTGATGATGCTGACGCTGAGCCGCGGTGGCCCGGTGGTGTGGCTCAGCGAAGACGACGCGAAACGCGCCGGCATTGTCGACAACGACTGGGTCGAACTGTTCAACCTGAACGGCGCCATTGCCGCGCGCGCCATCGTCAGCCAGCGCGTCAATCCCGGCATGGTGATGATGTACCACGCACAGGAAAAAATCATCAACACTCCAGGCTCGGAGATCACCGGCGCCCGCGGCGGCATCCACAACTCGGTGACCCGCATCGTGCTCAAACCGACCCACATGATTGGCGGCTACGCACAGTTCAGCTACGGCTTCAACTACTACGGAACCATAGGCACCAACCGCGACGAGTTCGTCGTGGTGCGCAAGATGGACAAGATCGATTGGCTGGAAGAAGAAGCACAAGGAGCAACTGTATGAACCCCCACACTCACATTCGTTCGTTGCCCCCCGAGGGGGCGCTTGCCTCCTTTGAGGCGGCTCGGCAGGAGGCAGCATGAAAATCCGCGCGCAAATCGGCATGGTGCTGAACCTGGACAAGTGCATCGGCTGCCACACCTGTTCGGTCACCTGCAAAAACGTCTGGACCAGCCGGCCCGGCATGGAGTACGCCTGGTTCAACAACGTTGAGACCAAGCCCGGCATTGGCTACCCCAAGGAGTGGGAGAACCAGGACAAATGGAATGGTGGCTGGGTGCGCAAGGCCAATGGCAAGATCGAACCGCGCCAGGGCGCCAAGTGGAAGCTGCTGATGCGCATCTTCGCCAACCCCAACCTGCCGCAAATCGACGATTACTACGAGCCCTTCACTTTCGACTACGCGCATTTGCAATCGGCACCCGAATCGAAAGCAGTACCGACAGCACGCCCGCGCAGCCTGATTACCGGTCAGCGCATGGAGAAGATCGAATGGGGTCCCAACTGGGAAGAAATCCTGGGCGGCGAGTTCTCCAAGCGCAGCAAGGACAAGAACTTCGACGACATCCAGAAGGACATGTACGGCCAGTTCGAAAACACTTTCATGATGTACCTGCCGCGCCTGTGCGAGCACTGCCTGAACCCAGCCTGCGTCGCCAGTTGCCCGTCGGGCTCGATCTACAAGCGCGAGGAGGACGGCATCGTGCTGATCGACCAGGACAAATGCCGTGGCTGGCGCATGTGCGTCAGCGCCTGCCCCTACAAGAAGATCTACTACAACTGGAAATCCGGCAAGGCCGAGAAGTGCATCTTTTGCTACCCGCGCATCGAGGCCGGCCAACCCACCGTGTGCAGTGAGACCTGCGTCGGCCGCATTCGCTACCTGGGCGTGCTGCTGTACGATGCCGACCGCATTCTTGATGCCGCCAGTGTCGAACAGGACCGCGATCTTTACCAGGCGCAGTTGGATATTTTTCTGGACCCGAACGACCCCAAGGTGATAGAGCAGGCACGGCTCGATGGCATACCGGAAAACTGGCTGGAAGCCGCCCGCAAGAGCCCGGTCTACAAGATGGCGGTCGACTGGAAAGTGGCGCTGCCGCTGCACCCCGAGTACCGCACCCTGCCCATGGTCTGGTATGTGCCGCCGCTATCCCCCATCAGTGCCGCGGCCAACGCCGGCCAGATCGGCATCAATGGCGAGATTCCGGATGTCAAGCAACTGCGTATTCCGGTCAAGTACCTGGCCAACCTGCTCACTGCCGGCGACACGCAGCCGGTGGAACGCGCGCTGGAGCGCATGCTGGCGATGCGCGCCTACCAGCGCGAGAAGCATGTGGATGGGCGCATCAACATGGCCGCCCTGGACCAGGTAAAGATGACCCAGGCCGAGGTCGAAGAGATGTACCACGTGATGGCCATCGCCAACTACGAAGACCGTTTCGTGATTCCCAGCACGCACCGCGAATATGCGGAGAACACCTTCGACGTACGGGGCGGTTGCGGCTTCTCGTTCGGCAACGGCTGCTCGGACGGTAACAGCGAAACCAGCCTGTTCGGCGGCGCCAAACGCCGCACGATACCGATCAAGGCGGAGGTATAGAAATGGCACACCGTAACACGTCCATCAGCCTGCGCGTGCTGGCGCGGCTGCTGTCCTACCCGGACTCCGCACTGCAGGCCGACCTGGCCGATATGCGCGACGCCCTGCATAGCCAGCGCAGCCTGCCGCCGGCGCGACTGGCCGAGCTCGACGCGCTGATGAGCACACTGGCCAGTCCGAACCAGATCGACATCGAGAGCGCCTATGTCGAACTGTTCGACCGCGGTCATGCCACCTCGCTGCATTTGTTCGAGCACGTGCATGGCGACTCGCGCGACCGTGGTCCGGCCATGATCGACCTGACCCAGACTTATGAGAAGGCCGGGCTCTTTCTGGCGCCGGGTGAGTTGCCGGACTACCTGCCGGTGGTACTGGAGTTCGTTTCGACCCAGCCGCCGCGCGAAGCGCGCGCCTTCCTCGGCGAGATGGCGCACATCTTCAACGCCATCTTCAACGCCCTGCAACAGCGCCAGAGCGCCTACGCCAGCGTGCTGGGCGCGCTGCTGGAACTCAGCGGCGAGAAGGCGCACGCGGTCAAGGTCGTGCCCGACGAGGCGATCGACGCCAGTTGGGAAGAGCCGGTCGTGTTCGACGGCTGCTCCATCAAGGGCCAGGCCAAGCCGGGTCAGGTTCAACCGATTCACTTTGTCAGGAACGAGGCGGCGCGCCGTAACGCAGGCGCCACCGCACAAGCCGGAGTCACACCATGAATGCACTGGACCATTTCCTGTTTGGCCTGTATCCCTACATCTGCCTGACGGTCTTCTTTCTGGGCAGCCTGATCCGCTTCGAGCGCGACCAATACACCTGGAAGAGCGACTCCTCGCAGTTGCTCAAAGCCGGGCAGTTGCGCTGGGGCAGCAACCTGTTTCACATCGGCATCTTGTTCTTGTTCTTTGGCCACTTTGCCGGGTTGCTGACGCCGCACTTCATCTATGAACATTTCACCACTGCGCATGACAAGCAACTAATGGCCATGATCACGGGCGGCACGGCCGGCCTGCTCGGCTTCATCGGTGCCAGCCTGCTGCTGCACCGGCGCCTGACCGAACCGCGCATCCGCATCAACTCCAAGATCAGCGACATCGTGCTGCTGATCCTGCTGTGGCTGCAGTTCGCGTTGGGCCTGGCCACGGTGCCGGTTTCCGGGCAACATCTGGACGGAGGCATGATGATGCTGCTGGGCGAGTGGGCGCAGCGCATCGTGACCTTGCGCAGCGGCGCGCCGGAACTGCTGGCCGAAGTCGGCTGGATCTTCAAGGCGCACATGCTGCTGGGCATGAGCATCTTCCTGATCTTCCCGTTCACGCGGCTGGTCCATGTCTGGAGCGGTTTTGGCACGGTCGCCTACCTGTTCCGTCCCTACCAGGTCGTGCGCGCACGGCGCCTGAACGTGCCGGCCGGCCATAATCAGCCGCGCCGTCCGGATGCCCGCGTTTAACTGCCCGCGTTGAAGGATTCATCATGCAAAACAATACGCTCGTCAAGCCCGAAATTGCCAGCGTCAATGGTGTGGCCCTCCATGCCGGAGACGACACGCTGGGCGACTATGAGCTGCGCCAGCGCGCCTGCTCGGAGCTATTGCGGCAAGCTGCCGTCAGCGCAGGCCTGCTGTCTGCCAGTGACGCTGCGCCGACGGACGGCGTGCTCAGCGAGCAGGCCAGTGACGCCATCGAGTTGCTGCTGGAGCAGCAACTGGCGCTGCCGCAACCCTCCGAAGGGGCTTGCCGGCGTCACTACGCCGCCCACCTGGCCCGCTACAGCAGTGGCGAACGGGTCGAGCTGCGCCACATTCTGTTCGCCGTGACGCAAGGCGTTGACGTCGCCGCCTTGCGCCAACAGGCCGAGACCACGCTGCTGGAAGTGCGCTGTCATGACGGGAAAAATTCCGCGGCCCTCTTTGCCAAGGCGGCCGGCACACTCTCCAACTGCCCCAGCGGCGCCGCCGGCGGCCAGTTGGGCTGGCTCCGGGCGGGCGACTGCGCCCCGGAATTCGCCAAGGAAATTTTCGGACAGACTGAAGTAGGCGTATTGCCGCGTCTGGTGCACAGCCGCTTTGGCCTGCACGTGGTGGAAGTTCTGCAACGCGAGGCGGGCGTCCCGCAAGCCTTCGAGGCGGTCCATGGCGCCGTCGCCATGGCCTTGCGGCAGAGCAGCTATGTGACGGCCTTGCGCCAGTATTTGAGTCTGCTGGCCGGCGCCGCCAGCGTGGTTGGGGTGGATCTTGAAGCGGCCGACACACCGCTGCTTCAATGACCGAGCACTCTGATATTTGAGCATGGGCGCAGGCCCCTCCCCAGCTCAGTTGCTGGCTTGGCGCCAGCGCCGCCTGGCGCAGCGTCAATCCGGTAAAACCACTAGATGTAGTTGACTGCCCATCTTATGAGCACTACCGGTAGTGCCGAACGAGTACAATAATTTTTCGGGTCGACCTTGCTTCACGGCAACAGCGCTCGAACCACAAGCCCCAACACTCGAACAACAGGCCCTGACATTTCAGCGTAGTCCTCAAGAAACAAGTCATGTCGCAAAAAACCCCAGAACGAACAAAACCAGCCCAGGCACTGGCTCCTCAGCAAATCAGCGAGGAAGTGCTGCTTGAAAAATACGGCAAAGGGACCGAAAAAACCATCCTGGACGTCAACCAACGCGTGGCTCACGCCTTGGCTGAAGTCGAAGCGCCGGAGCAGCGAAAGCAGTGGGAAGCCAAATTCCTGCAGGCCCTGCAAACGGGCTTCCTGCCGGCCGGCCGCATTCAATCCGCCGCCGGCACCACCTTGTCGGCCACCTTGATCAACTGCTTTGTGCAACCGGTCGGCGACTCCATCGCGCATATCGAGGACGGCCACCCCGGCATCTACACGGCACTGACCGAAGCCGCCGAGACCATGCGCCGCGGCGGCGGCGTCGGTTATGACTTCTCGCGCATCCGGCCGCATGGCGCCTGGGTCGGCAGCACGCAAAGCAGTGCCTCCGGGCCGGTGAGTTATATGCGGGTCTTTGATCGCTCCTGCGAAACGGTGGAGTCCGCCGGCGCGCGTCGCGGCGCCCAAATGGGAGTCTTGCGCTGCGACCATCCTGACATCGAGGAATTCATCCACGCCAAGGACAAGGGCGACCTGAAAAATTTCAACATCTCGGTCGGCGTCACCGACGCCTTCATGGAGGCGGTGCAGAAGAACGGCGAATTCGCCCTGGTCCATCGCGCCGAACCCGGCGCCGCCCAGAAGGCAGCGGGTGCCTACCAGTCGATTGATAGCGGCTTGTGGATTTATCGCAAGTTGCAGGCGCGTGAATTGTGGGACCAGATCATGCGTTCCACCTACGATCATGCGGAACCTGGCGTCCTGTTCCTGGACCACATCAACCGCGACAACAACCTGTCTTATTGCGAAACCATTGCCAGCACCAACCCGTGCGCGGAGCAGCCGCTGCCGCCCTACGGCTGCTGCTGCCTGGGCTCCATCAACCTGACCCGCTTCATAGTCCATCCGTTCGAGGAAAGGGCGCACTTTGACAAAGCGGCTTTTGCCGAGGTGGCACGGGTGGCGACCCGCATGCTGGACAACGTGCTTGACGTGACCGTCTGGCCGCTGCCGCAGCAGCAGGAAGAAGCCCGCAGCAAGCGCCGCGTCGGTCTGGGCTTTACCGGACTGGGCGATGCGCTGGTGATGCTCAACCTGCGCTACGACACGCAACAGGCGCGCGACATGGCGCGCCAGATTTCCGAATTGATGCGCGACACCGCCTACGAGGCCTCGGTCGAACTGGCGCGTGAGCGAGGCGCTTTCCCGCTGTTCAATGCCGACCTCTACCTGAGCGGCCAGAACTTTGCCTCGCGCTTGCCGGCCGCCTTGAAGGAGCGGGTGCGCGCGCACGGGCTGCGCAATTCGCACCTGCTCTCGATCGCGCCGACCGGCACCATCAGCCTGGCTTTTGCCGACAACGCCAGCAACGGCATCGAGCCGGCGTTCAGCTGGACCTACACGCGCAAAAAACGCATGGTGGACGGCAGCTTCAAGGAATATGCGGTGGAGGATCACGCCTGGCGCCTGTACCGCCATCTGCACGGCGAGAACGCGGCGCTGACGCCGGCTTTTGTCACGGCGCTCGAGATGAGCGCCCAGGCGCATGAATCCATGGTGGCCGCGGTGGCGCCGTTCATAGACACCGCCATCTCCAAGACCGTCAACGTACCGGCCGATTACCCTTATGCCGATTTTCAACACCTGTACATGGAAGCCTGGCACTCCGGTTTGAAGGGCCTGGCCACCTACCGGCCCAACTCGGTGCTGGGCTCGGTGCTGAGCGTCACGCCCAGCACCACCGCACCGCTGCAAATTGAGGGCACCAATCATCGCTTGTCGCTGGAGCGTCTGCCGGTCCCGGTGCTGTCGTCGCTGCGCTGGCCGAGCCGGCCCGAACTACCCGGCGGCAACCCGGCCTGGACTTTCATGGTGCATCACCCGTTCGGCGACTTCGCCTTGTTTGTCGGCGAACTGGCACCCGAAGAGGGCGGCGCACCGAAGCCGTTCGAGGTCTGGGTCAACGGCACCGAGCAGCCGCGCGGCCTGGGCGCATTGGCCAAGACGCTGTCCATGGACTTGCGCGCCAATGACCCGGCCTGGCTGGAACTCAAGCTCGACGCCCTGGCCACGGTGGCCGAGGAGCACTCGTTTGAGATGCCGTTCCCGCCGCACGGTGAACACCGCTTGTTCCCGGGCGTGGTGGCGGCCACGGCGGCAGTCATCCGCTGGCGCTGCGACCAGCTCAAGGCCTTGCCGGGCAAGGGCTCCAAGGCCGCAACCCCGGTGCTGGACGCCATGTTCAGCCGCGGTGAGCCGCAAACAGGCCCTTCCGGCACCCTGGCCTGGTCGGTCGACGTCGACAACCCGGCCACCGGCGAATCCTTCACGGTCACCCTCAAGGAAGTCAATCTGCCGGGCCAGGATGGCGTCATCGTGACCCGGCCTTGCGCGGTCGGCTTTTCCGGCAACTACCCGCGCGCCCTGGATGGCCTGGCCCGCTTGTTGTCACTGGACATGCGGGTGATCGATCCGGCCTGGATCGGCATGAAGCTGCGCAAACTGCTCAACTATGCCGAACCGCTGGGCCACTTCATGGCCTTTGTGCCGGGCTTGCCGCATGGCGAGCGGCGTCAGCAGACTTGGCCCTCCACCGTGGCCTATATCGCACGCCTCATCATCCATCGCTACGCCATGCTGGGCGTGCTGGACGAAGAAGGCTTGCCCTTGCGTGAAATGGGTGTGCTGGATGCACCGAAGAACCAGGCGGCGCCGACTACCATGGCCGGCAAGGTGTGCCCGGAATGCGGCAACCCGACCGTCATTCACAAGGACGGTTGCGACTTCTGTACCGCCTGCGGCTACGTCGGGCAGTGCGGTTGAGGGCGTGAAGCGCGGCGGCTTCAGCCGCGCACCACCAGCACCGGCAGTTGCGTGTGCGACAGCACCGCTTGCGTGACGCTGCCCAGCACCAGTTTTTCCAGCCCGCTGCGGCCGTGCGAGCCCATCACGATCAAGTCGGCTTGCATAGCCTGGGCCGCCTCCACCACGCCGCGCCAGGCCGCATGCGATTCAATCACCGAGGTCTCGACACTGACACCGGCTTGCTCCAACGCCATTTTGGCGGCCTTGATGGCGGCGTTGGCCTCGGCCGTGGCGGCGCTCAGGTACTCGGCCTGGCCGTAAGCGAAATCGGTCCCGACCCCGGTAAACGGGTAGGGATCGATGACAAAAATGGCAGTCACGCGACTGTCAAAGGCCTTGGCCAGACCGATCGCCTTGTCAACCGCCAACTGCGCTGTCGCTGAACCATCTACCGGAACCAGTATGTGCTTGAACATGGTGAAAATCCTTTGAATTTAAAGTATCCCCTGGCACCTTGTGACGACACCACAGGCGCCTTGGCCGTCACCATTGTCGCATCCCAAACCGTCAGGCCAGGGCGTCGGCAATGTCCTGTTCCAGCCGGCTGGCCAGCACTTTGTCGATGCGCCTGCCATCCAGATCAAGCACCTCGAACAACCAGCCAGCGCACTCGATGCGCTCGCCGACCGCCGGCAGGTGGCCCGACACCGACAGCAGCAAACCGGCCACCGTGTTGTAACGGCCTCTGTCCTCTTCCGGCAGATCGTCCAGGTCCAGACGCACCTTGAGTTCGCCCACCGGCATCAAGCCGTCCAGCAGCCAGCTGCCGTCGTCGCGTTGCGTCGCCCAGGCATCGGCCTGTGCCCCCGGCTGCAATTCGCCGGTGATGGCTTCCAGCAGGTCGCGCGGCGTCAGCGTGCCCTGCACCACGCCGTACTCGTCGACCACAAAGACAAAACGACCGGCCTTGGCGCGAAACTGTTCCAGCAATTCCATGCCACTCAGGGTTTCCGGTACAAAAGTGGCGGGTATGGCGTGAGACTCGATGCTGCCGGGCGTCGCCGGGCCCAGTTGCAGCAAGCGGGCGACGCTGATCACACCCACCACGTTGTCGAGCGAGCCACGGCACACCGGGTACCAGGAATGGGCACCGCCCTGGCCGCCGCTACCAGCCAAATTCAGACTTTGCGCAACGCTATTGCCGGCATCGAGCCACTCCACATCCGCCCGCGGCACCATCAGCGAAGTCAGCGGTCGCTCATCGAGTTGAAAGACGTTTTGCACCATCTGGTGCTCATGCTGCTCGATGACGCCAGCGTCCACGCCCTCTTCCAGGCTGGCACTGATTTCCTCCTCGGTCACGGGCCGCACCGTGTTGGTGTCTATGCGCAACAACTTGAGCACCGCCGCTGTGGTGCTTGAGAGCAATTTCACAAATGGCTTGGCCGCGGTGGCCAGCCACAGCATCGGGCGCGCCACCCAGCGGGCTACCGGTTCCGGGTGCAACTGGCCGATGCGCTTGGGCACCAACTCGCCAAAAATAATGGTCGTGAAAGTGATCAGCGTGACCACGATGGCGGTGGCGGAGATGGCGGCGGCCTTGTCGGCAACGCCAAAACCATGCAGCCAGGCCGCCACGCCGGCACTGAAAGCCGACTCACCGACAATGCCGTTGAGAACGCCGATGGAGGTAATGCCGACTTGCACCGTCGACAGGAACTGATTCGGATTGCCCAGCAGCGTAAGCGCCGCCTGTGCCCCTTTGTCGCCGGCCTCGGCCATGGCGTTCAGGCGCGCTTTGCGGCTTGCTGCGAGGGCCAGCTCCGACATGGCAAACACGCCGTTGAGCAGGGTCAAAAAGACAATCAGCAAAAAATCCATGGATCAGCAGCGAGAATGAACACCATGGCACTCTACCTTATTGGCGATGTTCAGGGTTGCGACAGCGCATTGCAACGGCTGCTGGATGAAATTTCCTTCTCGGCCAGCCGCGACACACTCTACCTGCTGGGCGATCTGGTCAACCGCGGACCGGACTCGGCCGCTGTGCTGCGCCGTCTGATGGCTTATGGCGGGTCGGTGCGGAGCGTGCTGGGCAACCACGACCTGCATCTGTTGGCGCTGGCCTATGGTGCGCGCAAGCGACATCACAAGGACACCTTGGACGCCATTCTGGACGCACCGGACCGCCAGGCCATGCTGGACTGGTTAAGGGGGCAGCACATGGCGATGCTCGAAATAGTCGATGGCCATGCAGTCTTGATGGTTCATGCCGGCGTTCTTCCGGCCTGGACTGCCAGCCAAACAATGGCCTTGGCACGAGAAGTGGAGGAGGTTCTGCGCGGCCCCGCACTGGCGGAATTTTTGCCGCGGATGTACGGCGATGAGCCCAGTTCCTGGAGTGACCAGCTCAGCGGCGCGGCCCGGCTGCGTGTGATTGTGAACAGCCTGACCCGGCTGCGATTTTGTGATGCCGACGGCCGGATGGAATTTGCCAGCAAGGAAGGCACCGCCGCCACTCCGCCAGGCTATCTGCCGTGGTTTGATGTGCCAGGCCGCCAGACGGCCAACGTCACCGTCGCTTTCGGGCACTGGTCAACCCTGGGCTGGCTGGCGCGCTCCGACGTCTTGTCGCTGGACACCGGCTGCGTTTGGGGCGGCTGCCTGAGCGCGCTGCGCATCGGTGGTGCGACCAGTTCAGACAAGGCCGCAGTGCTGGCGCAAGAACTGATCCAGGTTAAATGTCAACAGGCCCAGAAGCCAGGTTGACGCAGCCGTTCCGAAACGCTACTCAGCCTTGAACAAGGCCGCCACCCGGCGCTTGGGCTTGATGTTGGCCGATATGCTGCGCGCACCCGGCCGACTGACCGTGGCGTCCCAGGCCGGGGTGGTCTCGGCCGTTGGCGGGGCTTCGTAGGGCTTGTCGAAAAACGGATCGCGCGCCGCTGGCGTGGGCCGCGTGTAATCGCGCCGCGGCGGGCGTTCCGGCCGGGCAAACTGGCCTTCCCGCGCGACGTCGCGCAGGGCGCCAGAACGATGGCTGCCGTGCCGCGAGTCATCCGGCACACCTTGCGCGTACATGCGACGGCCGTCGTTGATGCGACCTTGGCGGTGGATGTCGGGCACATCCTCATCGAATTCGACCGCCTCCAGCTCGATTTTTGTCTTCAGGAGTTTTTCAATATCGGCCACCAGGCGGGCATCGCTCTTGGAGACAAAACTGAGCGCCAGACCGAGCGCGCCGGCGCGTCCGGTGCGACCGATGCGGTGCACATAATCCTCAGCATTGAAGGGAATATCGAAGTTGAAAACCGCCGGCACATCCTTGATGTCCAGACCGCGCGCCGCGACGTCGGTGCAGACCAGCAGATCGACCTCGCCTTTCTTGAAAGCGTCCAGCGCCTTGAGGCGTTCATCCTGGCTCTTGTCACCATGCAGGGCGGTGGTTTTCAGGCCTTCGCGCTCCAGCGAACGGGCCAAGCGGGCACAGCCCAGTTTGCTGTTGACAAAAACAAAGGCCTGCTTCAAATCACGCTGTTTCAGTATCTGATGCAGGGCGTGCCGCTTGTCATCGTCACCAACACTGTAGAAGTGCTGTTCCACAGTGGCCGCCGTACCGTTGGAACCGCCCACTTCAATCGTCACCGGGTCCTGCAGGTAGCTGCCCGCCAGCCGCTTGATTTCGGGCGAGAAGGTGGCGGAAAACAGCAGCGTGGTGCGCTGCTTGGGCAGGTAGGAGAGGATGCGCTGCAAATCGGGCAGGAAGCCGATGTCAAGCATGCGGTCGGCCTCGTCCAGCACCACGTATTCGACCTGGTTCAGAACGGCGTTCTTGGCCTCGATATGGTCCAACAGGCGACCCGGCGTGGCGACCAGAATTTCAACGCCTTTTTTCAGCTCAATGGTCTGCGGCTTCATGTCCATGCCGCCAAACACCACGGCGCAGCGCAACTGGGTGTGCTTGGCGTAATCCTTGATGGCTTGCGCCACCTGGTCGGCCAGCTCACGCGTCGGCAACAACACCAGCGCCCGCACCGGATGGCGGGCCGGCGAGGTTGAACTGCTCTGGTGTTGGAGCATGCGTTGCAACAGCGGCAGCGAAAACGCCGCCGTCTTGCCGGTGCCGGTCTGGGCCGCGCCCATCACATCGCGGCCCTGCAACACCACAGGAATGGCTTGCGCCTGGATCGGGGTCATGGACTCGTAGCCAAGGTCGGCCACGGCGCGGGCCAGTGGTGCGGCCAGTTGCAGCTGGGCAAAGGCCATCGGTAACGCGTCAGGGGTCAAATCAGAAGTCAAATCGGTCATTCACAGCCAGTATCTGGCGCTATCAGTCCGATAGCGTGGTGCACCCCACGGACTGGGGGCAAACCCGTATTATCCTCCAAACCGCCGGGAAGCCCGGCGGCGGCGCGGCGGCAAACCCGGTTACGCCCTGGGCAGCGTTACGCCATGCTGCCCCTGGTACTTGCCGCCCCGGTCCTTGTAGCTGGTTTCGCAGACTTCGTCGCTTTCGAAGAACAACACTTGCGCGCAGCCCTCGCCGGCGTAAATCTTGGCCGGCAGCGGTGTGGTGTTCGAGAATTCCAGCGTCACATAGCCCTCCCACTCCGGCTCGAAGGGCGTCACATTGACGATGATGCCGCAGCGCGCGTAAGTGCTCTTGCCCAGACAGATGGTCAGCACGTTGCGCGGAATGCGGAAATACTCCAGGGTACGCGCCAAGGCAAAACTGTTGGGCGGGATGATGCAGACGTCCTCGTTGAAGTCGACAAAACTCTTTTCGTCGAAATTCTTCGGGTCCACCACCGTGCTGTGGATGTTGGTGAAAACCTTGAACTCGGGCGCGCAGCGGATGTCATAGCCGTAGCTGCTGGTGCCGTAGCTGACAATTTTGTGGCCGTCGCGCTCGCGGATCTGGCCCGGCTCGAAGGGCTCTATCATGCCGGTGGTCTCCGCCATGTGGCGAATCCATCTGTCGCTTTTGATACTCATGGGGACACAACTCCTAAGGTTGGCAGATTGTACGCAGGGGCTCTTGCGAGATCACCGTTCTCTCAATCAGGCGATCGTCTCCCAGCACAATCATGGCAAACAGCAACTGGTCCAGGCTGTCGGCCTGTGCCGTTCTGCGCGCCAGCAAAGGCGTGGCCTGCGGGTTGAGCACGACAAAGTCGGCTTCGCAGCCTGGCAACAGGTTGCCGACCGCCGGTCTGCCTTTTTTGCCGTCCAGCCCGAGTGCTTGCGCCGCGCCGGCCGTGTGTTGCCACCACAGATGCTGCGGCGACAGGGACAATCCCGGCTTGGTCTGCCCTTCGCGCCCCACGCAGTAAGCCGCCAGCATGGTGTGAAATGGACTGAAGCTGGTGCCCGCGCCGACGTCGCTGGCCAGGCCGTACCGGAAGCCGACCCGGTCCGCCCCGGCGTAGTCGAAAAAGCCGCTGCCCAGGAACAGATTGCTGGTCGGGCAGACTGCCGCCGCCGCGCTGCTGTCACGCATCAGGCCGCGATCAGCGTCATCAATATGGATGCAATGGGCATAGATGGCACGCTCGCGCAGCAGGCCGAAATCGAAGTAAGTGGCCAGGTAGCTGCGGGAAGCCGGGAACAGCTGGCGTGCCCACCTGATTTCATCCGTGTTCTCCGCCACATGCGACTGAATCCACACGTCGGGGTACTGGGCTGCCAGCGCACCGGCGCCGTGCAACTGGGCGTCACTACAGCCGGGTGCAAAGCGCGGTGTGATGGCGTAGCCCAGGCGGCCCTTGCCATGCCACTTGTTGATCAGGGCTTCAGAGTCGATCAGGCTCTGCTCGGTGGCGTCAAGGACACCGTCCGACGCCCCCCGATTGAGGACCCCGGGCGGGGCATTGCGGTCCATCAGGCACAGCCCGGTGATCAGGCGCATATTTTTGCGCTGCGCCTCGGCGAACAGGGCATCGACCGATTCGGCATGCGAGCTGGCAAACGCCAGCGCCGTGGTAACGCCGTTGCGCAACAATTCGGCCGTGAAAAACGTGGCTTCCTGCGCGCCGTATTCGGACGACGAGAAACGTCTTTCTTCCGGGAATGTGTGTTGCTCCAGCCACGGCAGCAGACCCTCGGCGGGGGCGCCTATGACATTGGTTTGCGGGAAGTGGATGTGCAGGTCGACAAAGCCGGGTGCGATGATGCGCCCCGGCAAATGCTCCGGCACCACGTCGGGCCATTGCTCCCGCAGTTCACGGTAGGGGCCGACCGCCTGTACCACCTGCATGCCATTGGCATCCGGCCCCACCAGCAACAAGCCGTCTTCTTCAAAAATGGCAGCGTGGCGTGGCTCGCGCTCAGGGGCGAAGCGAAGGATGGCGGCACGGTAAGCTTTCATGGTGGATGAGCTTAACCGCTAGAGCCATCAGGGCAGTTTGCCCTGCACCCCCTGCACCAGCCAATTCATCTTCAGGATCTGTTCGTCACTCAGGGTCTGGCCTTGGGCAACGACTTCCTTGCCTTCATTGTCCAGCAACGCCTTACCGGCGTGGAAGGGATGCAGTTTGCCCGCCGCAATGTCTTTTTGCCGCGCCAACACTTCCTGCTGCACGGCCTTAGGGACTTTGGGCCCAAAGCCCTCTACCCGGATCATGCCCGCAGCCACGCCACCCCAAACGTCGCCGCTTTTCCAATTGCCGTCCAGCACCGCCTGAGCGCGCTGCGTGTAGTACTTGCCCCATTGGTGGGTCACGGCCACGATCTGGGCGTCCGGCGCAATTTTGCGCATGTCCGAGTGGTAGGCCACGGCCAGCTTGCCGCGCTCTTGCGCAGCAGCCATGATGGCCGAAGACGCAGTATGAAATGCAATCACGTCCACATTCTGATTGAACAGCGTCATGGCGGCGTCACGTTCGCGGGTCGGGTCGAACCAGCTGTTGAGCCAGACCACTTTGACTTCCGCTTTCGGATTGACCGAACGCAGGCCCAGCGTAAAGGCGTTGATACCTTGTATCACTTCGGGAATGGGAAAGCCCGCCACATAGCCCACCAGCCTGGTTTGCGTCATGCGCCCGCTGGCGATGCCCGCCAGGTAGCGCCCCTCGTAATAACGGGCATTGGCCACCGCCACATTGGGCGCGGTCTTGTAGCCGGTGATGGATTCGAACTTGACGTCCGGGAATTCCTGCGCCACCTTGAGCGTGGGCTCCATATAGCCAAAGCTGGGCGTGAAAATGAGCTTGTGGCCGGTGGCCGCCAGATCGCGAATCACGCGTTCGGCATCCGGCCCTTCTGCAACATTTTCAACATAAGTGGTTTTAACCCTGGCGCCCAGCGCCGCCTCCATGGCCCGGCGACCCTCATCATGCTGGCGCACCCAACCGGTGTCGGTCAACGGTGCAACGTAGACAAAGCCGACTTTAAGCGTCTCTTTGGCGGCGCCGGCTGGTGCGGTGGTTTGGGAAAAAACGGGGGAAATAAAACAGGCGGCCGCGAGCGCGGCTGCGAGGTTTTTATACATGGTAGTCCTCTACATGGCTCCGAAACACAAAACAAAGCCCGCCGGAGCAGCGGGCCTTGGGGTTATTTTAGCCGCACCCGGTCAATCGCGTCTCAGTTGAAATTCTCGAAGGTGGCGTTCAGGCGCTCGATGTACCGGCGCTTGAGCGTCTCGTCAATAAAACTCGCTGCAAAACTGTTGTATGCCAACTGGTACGCGTGCTGAGCACTCAAATCCAGCGCGGCAAAGGTCTGGGTGAAGTTCTGGTTGATGTAACCACCGAAGTAAGCCGGGTCGTCCGAGTTGACGGTCGCCACAATGCCGGCATCCAGCAAGCGCCCCAGGTTGTGCTGGGCCAAGGTAGGAAACACGCGCAGTTTCAGGTTTGACAGGGGACAGACCGTGAGCGGAATGCGGTCTCTGGCCAAACGCGCCATCAGCGCCGGGTCGCGCATGGCCTGCACGCCGTGATCGATACGCTCCACCTTGAGGACGTCCAGCGCACTCCAGATGTAGGCCGGCGGACCTTCTTCGCCGGCGTGCGCCACCAGTCTGAAACCCAGCGCGCGGGCACGGGCAAAGACGCGGGCAAACTTTTCCGGCGGATGACCCACTTCACTCGATGCCAGCCCCACCCCCAGCAACTTGTCGCGCTGCGGCAAGGCCTGCTCCAGACACTCCAACGCCTCCTGCTCGCTCAGATGCCGCAAGAAGCAAAGAATCAGGGCCGCGCTGATGCCAAATTCTGCCTGGGCAGCGACGCAGGCGCGGTGCAAACCCTTGATCACCAGGTCCGTACTCAGGCCATGGCCGGTATGCGTTTGCGTGTCAAAGAAAATCTCGGCATGGACCACGTTGTCCGCCGCGGCGCGCGCCAGATAGGCATGCGCCATGTCGTAGAAATCCTGCTCGGTGCGCAGCACCAGCGTGCCCGCATGGTAGATGTCCAGAAAGCTTTGCAAGTCGTCAAACACATAGGCGCCGCGCAGCGCCTCAACGTCGCGGTAGGCCATCGCAACACCGTTGCGCTGAGCCAGCGCAAACATCAACTCCGGCTCCAGCGAGCCCTCCACGTGCATATGCAGTTCTGCCTTGGGCATAAGTCGCAGCAGTTCGGGCAGTCGGTCGGCAGCGACGGGCCTTATTTTCAACATGATTCCTCATCTTCAAATTTCCAGGAAAAAGCCTGCCAAGTGTATGCCCTTGGCGGCCTTTATCATGGGTCTGGGTAGCGGACAGCTGACCAAGCAATCTGTGGACTTCCAAGGTTGCAGGCAATGGTGCGGGATTGTGAGAAACGGCGCGGGTCTCGCATCAACTTGTCCCCTTTTCGTCCGCCATTCGGTAGCCCATCGCCCGGTAGCCACGCTGGCGTTTTTCCCACATCCGCAACAGTGCTGGGTGTCCGGTGTCGACGAAGTCGATGATGCGCACGTCAGTCTTGGTAGCGTGCTCGCGGTGCAGTCGGCCTGCGTATTGCTGCAAGGTCCCCTTCCACGAAACCGGCATCGCCAACACCAAAGTATCGAGCGGTGGATGGTCGAATCCTTCTCCGACCAACTTGCCGGTCGCCAGCAGAACGCGCGGGGCATCCGCTGGCAGTGCATTGAGTTGCGCGATCAGGGCGGCACGCAGCTTCTTGGATATTCGTCCGTGCAGGACAAACAAGGATGGAACCTTGCTGCCCAAAGCTGTTTGGATGGCATCAAGATGTTCGGTGCGCTCGGTCAGCACCAACACCTTTCGGCCTTGGCCATAGGCGTTTACTACTTCGGTAGCAATCGCGTCCGTCCGGGCCTGATCAATGGCAAGGTGCCGGAATACATCCTGAATCCCTGCCTCCCGCGGCAAGTCAATTCGCGAGTGCAATGTGCACGGCGTGACCGCCAGATCGTGCGGCGCACCCGTAGGCTTGGCGGCGGTGTGGCGAGTTGGCCCGCATTGCATGAAAATAATCGGCTGCTGGCCATCGCGGCGAATCGGTGTGGCAGTCAGGCCGAGCACGTATTTGGCTTTGGCCCGCTTCAGAATCGCATCGAACGACGCTGCGCCGGCGTGATGGCATTCGTCCACAATCACGTGACCGTAGTTTTCAACCAGCGAATTGACTTCGCCCTGGCGCGACAGCGATTGCATCACCGCGATGTCGATTTTGCCTGTCGGCTTGGCACGGCCAGCCCCGATGGTACCGACCACGCCCTTGCCAACGCCCAAGAATGATTGCAAGCGCTCCTGCCATTGCTTGAGCAGTTCGGTTCGGTGTACCAGCACCAGCGTGTTCACACCACGGCGTGCAATCATCGCAGCAGCCGTAACCGTTTTGCCAAAAGCAGTCGGTGCGCACAGAACGCCTGCATCGTGATGCAGCATGGCGGCCACGGCGAATTCTTGATCCAGACGTAAGGTGCCGGCAAACGCGACGTCCAGCGGCGACCCAGCGTATCGCTGGTCGACCAGATCGCAGCCAATGGCGTTGTCACGAAGCAACTCCAGCACGGCATCCTGGCAACCGCGCGGCAATGCGATGTGATTGGGATAGTTTTCGGCGCAGCCGATCACACGCGGTTCATCCCAAACGGAAAAACGCATCGCCTGTTTTTTGTAAAACTCAGGATTCTGGAAGGCCGCCAAACGAATCAGCCGGTTCGCCAATGACTGCGGGAGTTGCGCCTTCTCGAAATAGATCAGGTTGCCCAGCGTCAGCGTGAGTGACTTCGGCATCGGCCCGATCAGCTTCTTGGTGACGGAAGCGGATCGTTTCCACGGCTCCTTTTGATCTTCTTCATCGATGAACATTACATCGAGCGGGTGCGCGTTGCCCGTCGCTCTCAGGATGGTGGGTTCGATATCGTGCACAGGCAGCGACAGGATGGAGGCCAGCAACGTCCACTGATCCCGGTAAGGCCGAAAGTCAGCATCCACGAACACGCTGCATCCGTTCTCTCGCGGACGCTTCTGTAATGGCAACGCAATCAGATTGCCGAAACCGCCTTTGGGCATCGTATCCTGATTGGGAAACAAGCGGTCGTAGGATTCGAGCTTGAGCTGGCGAGTGCGGGCGCAAGTGTGGCTGATGATGGCGGTGCCGAGTCGGCGTGCATCCCGAGCCGATATGCTGCCGGAGAAGAATAGCCAGGCGTGCGCGCCGTTGCCGGAGCGTGATATTTCAAGAGCGACTGGCACACCCAGTTCGTGACACGACTGGTAAAACGCCTTGGCATCCTGCCGCCATTCCGCCTCATCGAAATCGGCAGCGAGGAAATGACAAGTGTCGTCAGCCAGTAGTGGATAGACACCAATGGTGCGTTTGCCAGCAAGATGCTCGTAGATGACCGTATCCGAAATTGGGATCAGCAAACGGTTATTGCATTCCCCGCATTTGATGCGCGGCTTTTCGCAAACACCGGCCAGCCATTCATTGCCGCAGGCCGGTGCGTAGCCAGATTTGCCGGTTGTTTTGCTTTCCCAGCGGATTGGGCCCCGGCGGCCACCCAAAGTGCTCCACTTGTGGCCACCCAAACTGCTCCACCCCGGCCACCGTGTTTTGATGTGCTGATTGCAGTTCATCAGTAGTTCGGAGGTCCCTGGCAGGACGTTACTTTCACCCCCTCACCTTAGAGGGGATAACTGGAGTGAACGTCTTGAAGCCACATTTGCAAACCACCATTTGGACCCTGCTGCGCAGTGGAGCCACGCAGCGGGAGATTGAGCGCCAGACCGGCATCTCGCGCCACACGATCCGTACCTATCGAAAGAAGTTCGACAGCCAGGCTCAGGCCATGGCGCTCAGGTCGGATTGCGGTGAACCCGGTCAAACTGCTCCACCCTGGCCACCGACTCCACTGGCGCTACCGGCGCCACCAAACAGCACCGCCATCTCGGCTTGCGAGCCACACCGCGCCTTTATCGAAGCCCAACTGCAATTGCGCCGCAATGCCATGGCCGTCTACCAGGATTTGGTGGACCGGCATGGCTTTGCCGGTGCCTACAACTCCGTCAAACGGTTTGTGGCGAAGCTGCGCCAGCGCGAGCCAGAACAATTTGACCGCCTGTCCTTCTTGCCCGGCGAGGAGATGCAGGTCGACTACGGCGAGGGTGCACCCACGCGCGTGCCGGGCAAGACCCAATACCGCAAACCCCGCCTGTTTGTGGCCACACTGCGCTACAGCCGACGCAGTTTCCGTCGGGTCGTGTGGAACTCCAGCCAGCAAACGTGGGCCAGATTGCATGAGCAGGCCTGGCGCTACTTTGGCGGCTCCTGCCGATACGTCGTGCTCGACAACCTCAAGGAAGGCGTGCTCAAGCCCGACCTGTACGAGCCTGAACTCAACCCGGTCTACGCCGCAACGCTGGCCCACTACGGCGTGGTGGCCGACCCGGCCCGAGTGCGCGACCCCAATCGCAAGGGCACGGTTGAGAACGCGATTGGCCACACCCAGGCCACTGCTTTGAAGGGACGGCGCTTCGAGTCCATCGAAGAACAGAACGAGTTCCTGGAGCATTGGGAGACCAAATGGGCGGCGTCGCGCATCCACGGCAGCGAGCGCCGCCAGGTGCAGGCTATGTTCGAGGAGGAGAAACCCCATCTACAGGGGCTGCCCCTCATTGGCATGCAGTATTTCACCGAGTCCCAGCGCACGGTCTGTGATGACTCCTGCGTGCGGGTCGATCACAGCAGCTACGCCGCGCGCCCGGCCCCCATTGGCGCCAGAGTGCTTGTGCGCATCTTTGAACACCGCATCGAGATCCGTGAGATCAAGACACAAACCCTGCTGCGCACCCATGCCCGTGCCCAGCGAGCCGGAACGGTGGTCTTACCCAATGAAGAGCGCGTATTCAATCCCTCGCGCGAGACACGCCGCATCCTGGGGCAGGCCAAGGCCATCGGGCCTGATGCCGAGCGGCTGTGCCAGATGCTGTTTGCCATTGAAGGTCGTGTGGGCCAAAGAAAGCTCTGGGGCATTGTCAGTCTGGCCAAGAATTATCCACGTCGCCTGATCGATTCGGCTTGCGCGCGCGCCATCACCGATGGGGTGCACAGCTACCGCCATGTCAAGGCACTGACCGAGAAACTGGTAGCTGATGCGCTGGCGCAAATCGATTCCAGCGCCCTCCCAGTCCAGGCAGAGCTTGCCCTGACGCAGGAGCACGTCCTTATCCGCAGCGCGAGCGTGTATGCCGATTTGTTTGCGCAGTGCGCCGCCACCCAAACCACTGATTCTTCAACCACCCCTACCAGCGAGCGGAGTTCCCATGACTTTCAATGAGATTGAACGCGCCCTGCGCGCATTGCGCCTCTCGGGCATTGCCGCCACCCTGAGCACCCGCGTGATGCAGGCGCAAAGTAACCAGGAGCCATTCCTGGAGACCTTTGCCGCCATGCTACAGGATGAACTCGACCGGCGCCGCTCCCGACTGACTGAGCGGCGCTTCAAACTCTCGGGCCTGGATGAGCGCCTGGGCCTGGCCGATTTCGATTGGCGTTTCAACCCGAAGTTGCCGCGTCAGGCTTGCTTCGAATTGCACACCCTGAAGTTCATCGGCGAGGGTGTCAATGCGTTGATCATTGGCAAACCCGGCACCGGCAAGAGCCATGTGGCCAAGGCGCTGGCCTATCAAGCCACTTTGCAGGGTTTCAGCGTGCGCTATTTGGAGGCCGACACCGAGTTCGCCCGTTTCGGCATTGCCACCCAGGCCGAACAGGTCCAGATTCTGCGCACCTTTGTGGAGCCCGACTTGCTGGTCCTTGACGATCTGTTTCTGGCCCGCCGGATTGCCGATGTGTCAGCAGAGTTGTTGCAGGCCATCGTGCATCAGCGCTACAAGCTGCGCCGCTCCATCGTCGTGACCTCCAACCGCGTGCTACAGGATTGGGGGAAGTATCTTGGCGACGTCACCATGGCCTCCACCATCCTGGATCGGCTCATGCATCGCGCGGCCATGCTGGAGTTCGAGGGCAAGAGTTACAGACTCAAGGAGGCCGCCGCGCGCATTGCCATGACACCCGTTACCAACGCATAATTCAGTGCGTCCTGCCTGGAGCAGTTTGGGTGGCCATCAGTGGAGCAGTTTGACCTGGCCATCGGGGATTGGGTAGACGTCGGTGCGCCCGCGAAACAACCGACGAAACAACGCCACCTTTTCGACGGTGGAAAAGCGGGATGGTTCTGGCTCCGGTACCGGCGGCGCAGACTCAGGCGAGATTGGCTCAGGTGGCAAGCCCCATTCGATACCGTGATCTTCCAGCAGCGCGATCAGGCGGGCGTTTTCGATTTGCAGCGCGGCCAATCGATCGCGTTCAATCATCGGCCCCGTACTCGACAAGCAGGCGGTCCATATCGTCACCCACACCGTAGCCGAAGTTGTGACAGGTGTTGCGCACGGTATCCAGCCTGTCCCACAACGGCTGGTGCTGCGCGTCGGCCAAACTGGCGATGGTTTTCAAGGCCTGCTCGAACATTCGCACCAGCGCATCAAAGTATCCCTCATCCTGCAGGCCGACATCATTACTGAACCCCGTTGCCCGTTCGCAATAGAACACCATCAGTTCGGCCAGACCTTCCGCTTGGCCGATGGCACGCCTGTAATCGGCGATAGGCTTCTTGGCTTTGGCGACCGAAGTGTCCTGATGCTTGAACACATCGGGCCACAGCCAGCGGTCGATGCTGGCCTTGTAAGGCTTGAGCACATCGTCGCCCAGACTGAGGCGGGCGTGCAGGAAGGCTTGGTTATCCTTGTTGGCCGCGTACAGGTCTTGCAGCAGCCCAAGCAAGCCGGCGCGGTCGAAATCGGCCAGTCTGGTTTTGACGTCACTCCACGAGGCTGCGTTTTTCTGGGTGGCCATTCCTTATTCCCCATCGCCGCCGGGCTTGTGTTCAGACTCGATCTGTTTGATCATCCGGTCAAAATCACTCTCAAACAACCGGTCCTGCACGATGCGGTATTTCTCGAATTCGCTTTCAGCGTGTGCCTTGGCGATTTCTGCCGTCACTTTGCCGGCGTCCTGTAGCACGTCCCGGTCCCAGAGTTTCAAGAAGCCGCCCAGACGTTCTTCCCAGTCCGCCATCGTCATCGGGATACGGCGCATGGCTTGAAGTTCTGCCATATCGAGATAGGCGGAGACAATCCGCTGCATCTGTGCCAGTTCGAACTCCGATAAGTAGTTCTTGGCAATGGTGACGTCGTATTTATGGACTTTCCCTTGGGGCGCGCCCTCCCAACTGGCCAAGCCCATGTTTTCCTTCTTGTGATCGGCCCGATCCACAATAACTTCTGCCGCTGTCTGGCCGTGAATGGCGTACTGCAGCTTGTTCTGAACCGCCGCAAAAAAGCGTTTGGTCGCCGTGGCAGACGTGTCATAGTCGAGCGAGGTGGCGTAGATGTCGGTGATCTTCTGGTAGAACTTGCGCTCGGAAAGGCGGATTTCCCGGACTTTTTCCAGTTGCCGCTCGAAGAATTCGTCTGTCAGGATGCTGCCGCCCCCTTTAAGGCGATCCACATCCATGGTCCAACCCTGAATCGTGTAATCCTTGACAATCTGGTTGACCCACTTGCGGAACTGCACGGCGCGCTCGTTTTCAATTTTGAAGCCCACGGCGATGATGGCCTGTAGGCTGTAGTGCTTGACCTGATAGTTTTTGCCATCGGCAGCAGTTGTTAAGTACTGCTTAATGACTGCCGCTTCTTCGAGTTCATTGTCTGCAAAAATGCGTTTCAGATGCTGGTTGATGGCAGGCACCGACACATCGTAGACTGTGGCCATCATCTTCTGCGTCAGCCAGATATTCTCGTCCTCATAGCGCATTTCCACGCTAGTTTCCGATTGCCCGCCAGCGGCGACAAAGGTCAGATATTCAGCCGCTGACGAACGGACGAGTGAGACCGCATTTTTCTCGGGAACTTGCGGTTGCTTGTTCTTGCTCATTCAAGCCTCCATCTTTTCCTTGTGCAGGAGAGTTTTGCCCTTATTGCGCGCCTCGCTGCGCTGCTCACCCGCCTGACTGGTAAAGATCAGGAACTCTGAGGTGCTGTTGTGGATGAGTTTACAGAAGAAAAAGGCCGCCAAGGATATGTCCTTAGCGGCCTTTTTCAGGTGAAATGGTGGAGCTGGCGGGATTTGAACCCGCGTCCGCAAGCCATCTTCGAGCAGATCTACATGTTTAGTGGTCTGATTTGAGTCTCGCCACCTGTATCGCGCAGCCACACGCTACACAGGACGCCAGCACCCTATTTTCTTGCGCCAGATCAAGGTACCCGATCCAGCGCCAGCCGATGTGTATGACCTTACAGCCGGGAGCCCTTAACTTGCGTTAAAGACCCCTTGCCCAGCCCACCGGCCTGCTGTTGTAAGGCTCACTGGTTATTAAGCAGCGAGTGCGAAACGTTCGTCGTTTGCAGTTAGTTTTTTTGAATCTGTTTTACGAGCGCATTCAGCTCGACATGCACCACAGCGATTCCGTACCCACGTCGAAACCAATGCAGCCCCAAGCCTGCTATTTTAGGCCTTGTCCAGCAATTGCAAGAGCGCCGCTGGAGAATTAATGGTGGCGTGCGCACCCCACTGTGCCGGATCGCCTTGCAGGCCAAGATAGCCGTAGCCCGCGGCCACCGTGCCCATGCCAGCGGCCAGGCCGGCCACCACGTCCCGCTCGTCGTCGCCCACATACAGACAGCGCGCCGGTTCAATGGCCAGTCGTCTTGCCGCCTCCAGCAGGGGTTCGGGGTGCGGTTTGGCATGGGGCGTGGTGTCACCGCTGATGATGGTCCGGGCCGACGCAAACAAGGGCATGGCGCGGATCAAGGGGTCGGTAAAACGCGAGGCCTTGTTGGTCACAACACCCCAGGGCAGCTCCAGCGCCACCAATTGCGCAATCAGTTCGGGCACACCGGTAAAAGCGCAGGTGTATTGCGTCATGCACTGCTCATAATTGCGGGAGAATTCTTCCCGCAAGGCTGCAAATTCGGCATCCGCGGGTGTCAGACCAAAAGCAACATGAAGCATGCCGCGAGCGCCGGAGCTGGCTGCCGGACGGTAGCGTTCGGGCGGCATGGCAGGCAGGCCCCGGACACTGCGCATCCTGTTGACCGCAGTCGCCATATCCGGCGCGCTGTCAATCAGGGTTCCATCCAGATCGAACAGCACCGCCTGCACATCCGCAAACATGCCGGCAATCCCAGTCACCGGGATCCGTTCCCAGGTTTTTGCGTGGCAAAGAGATAGTTCACACTGGTGTCTGCGTTCAGCCAGTAACGCCGGGTCAACGGGTTGTAAGCCATACCCCGCGTATGGCGCAATTCAAGGTCGACGCTGCGGCAGTAAGCGGCCAGTTCGCTGGGCCGGACCATCTTCGCGAATTCATGGGTGCCACGCGGCAACAGGTTGAGCACGTACTCGGCGCCCACTATCGCCAACAAGAAGGATTTGGGGTTGCGGTTCAGGGTCGAAAAAAACACCCAGCCCCCCGGCTTGACCAAGGCAGCACAGGCCCGCACCACCGATGCCGGGTCCGGCACATGTTCCAACATTTCCATGCAAGTCACCACGTCAAAGCTCCGCGGCTGCTGCTGCGCCAAAGCTTCGACGCTGACTTCCTGGTACTGCACATTGGGCGTCTGCGTTTCCATGGCATGCAGTTGTGCCACCCGAAGCGCTTTGCTGGCCAGGTCAATACCAGTCACCTGGGCGCCACAGCGCGCCATGGCATCGGCCAGAATACCACCACCGCAACCTACGTCCAGAACCTGTTGCCCCTTGATTGAACAAAGACTGTTGATCCATTCCAGCCGCAGGGGATTGATTTGATGCAGGGGACGAAACTCGCCATCCATATCCCACCAACGGTGGGCCAGGTCAGAAAACTTGGCCAGTTCGGCCGGATCAGCGTTCAATGTTGAAGTCATGGGGAGATTATCCGCAAAACAAGGTCCAGGTTCCCACCTGTTCCAGACTGACTGAAAACAAAAAACCCCGCCAGGCGGGGTTTTTTGACGCGGTCGCTACCGACCGCTTGTGGCTACAAACACGCGCTATCAGTTTGCGCGGGTACCGACCACTTCGATTTCCACGCGGCGGTTCTTGGCGCGACCTTCTTTGGTCTTGTTGTCAGCCACAGGCTGCTTCTCGCCCTTGCCTTCGGTGTAAACGCGGTTCTTCTCAATGCCCTTGGACACCAGATAAGCCTTCACGGCTTCAGAACGCTTAACCGACAGCTTCTGGTTGTAGGCATCGCTACCAACGGAGTCGGTGTGACCGACAGCGATGATGACTTCCAGATTGATGCCCTTGACTTTGCCAACCAGATCATCCAGCTTGGCCTTGCCTTCAGGTTTCAGCACCGACTTGTCGAAGTCGAAGAAAGCGTCAGCTGCATAGGTCACTTTGGTGGCCACGGGAGGCTGGGGCTTCGGAGCCGGCTTCGGAGCAACCACGGCCGGTGCCGGGGCTGCCTTGGGAGCCGGAGCCGGAGCTGCGGCCGGTGCCGGCTTGGGAGCCACGATGGCGCCATCGCAACCAGGGGCAGCCGTCGCAGGCGTCCAGGTCGCATCGCGCCAGCACAGGCCGGTCGCGCTTTTCCAGACATCGCCAGTAGCACTACGCCAGTTATCGATCGTTTGCGCGCCCGCAACGGTTGACAGTGCTGCGGCAGCAATCAGCATTGCCACTTTGTTAAATTTCTTCATGGTTCTCCTTAAGGGAAAAAGCCGCAGCAGCGCTGCGAATAGTTATATGACGCCCTAAATGCCCATCACCTAAAGCGTTCGCGCCATTGTGCCACAGTCAGATTGGGCCACAAACCCCAAATACCGCCTCAGGCAATTCGATTTCAAAAGCAAGCGATATATACACTTCACCGTTGCACCGACACCACAAGATCTGCCCTTTAGAATCGAGGTCTGTCCTTGACTTTAGCCTCCAGCCACGACCGCCGCCCCATGACCCAGTTTGCCAAAGAAACTCTGCCCATCAGTCTCGAAGAGGAAATGCGACGGAGTTACCTCGACTACGCCATGAGCGTGATTGTGGGTCGTGCCCTGCCCGATGCGCGAGACGGTCTCAAGCCGGTGCATAGACGCGTCCTGTTTGCGATGCACGAACTCAACAACGACTGGAACCGAGCCTACAAAAAGTCGGCCCGTATCGTCGGCGATGTGATCGGCAAGTACCACCCGCACGGGGATCAGTCGGTCTACGACACCATCGTCCGGATGGCGCAGGATTTTTCGATGCGCCATATGCTGGTCGACGGTCAAGGCAACTTTGGCTCGGTCGACGGCGACAACGCGGCGGCCATGCGCTACACCGAAATCCGCCTCGCCAAAATCGCCCACGAACTGCTGGCCGACCTGGACAAGGAAACGGTCGATTTTGGCCCCAATTACGATGGCTCGGAAAAAGAGCCCCTGGTCCTGCCGACCCGGCTGCCCAACCTGCTGGTCAATGGTTCGGGTGGTATTGCGGTGGGCATGGCCACCAATATTCCACCGCACAACCTCAATGAGGTGGTGGATGCCTGCTTGCACCTGCTGCGCAACCCGGAAGCTTCAATCGACGAGTTGATGGAGATCATCCCGGCCCCCGACTTCCCCACCGCCGGCATCATCTACGGCATCAACGGCGTCAAGGACGGCTACCGCACCGGCCGCGGCAAGGTGGTGATGCGTGCCAAGTGCCACTTTGAAGACATCGACAAGGGCCAGCGCCAAGCCATCATCGTCGATGAACTGCCTTACCAGGTCAACAAAAAGACCTTGCAGGAGCGCATGGCCGAGCTGGTGCACGAGAAGAAAATAGAAGGCATCAGCCACATCCAGGACGAGTCCGACAAATCGGGCATGCGCCTGGTGATTGAACTCAAGCGCGGAGAAGTACCCGAGGTGGTGCTTAACAACCTGTACAAGCAGACGCAGTTGCAGGATACCTTCGGCATGAACATGGTGGCACTGATCGACGGTCAGCCCCGGCTGTGCAACCTGAAGGACCTGATCGAAGTCTTTTTGCAGCATCGCCGCGAAGTTGTGACCCGGCGCACGGTATTCAACCTGCGCAAGGCGCGCGAACGCGGTCATGTGCTCGAAGGCCTGGCTGTCGCGCTGGCCAATATCGACGAATTCATTGCCATCATCCGCAATGCCCCGACGCCACCGGTGGCCAAGGTCGAACTGATGGCCAAGGCCTGGGACAGCAGCCTGGTGCGTGAAATGCTCACCCGCACCCGCGCCGATGGTGGCGTGGTCAATGCCGACGACTATCGGCCGGACGGTCTGGAGAAACTGTACGGCATGGGCCGCGACGGCCTGTACCGCCTGTCGGATACCCAGGCCCAGGAAATCCTGCAAATGCGCCTGCAGCGCCTGACCGGGCTGGAGCAGGACAAGATCGTGGCGGAATACAAGGAGGTGATGGCCGAGATCGACGACCTGCTCGATATCCTGGCCCGGCCCGAGCGCGTCTCCACCATCATCAGCGAAGAGCTCACCGCCATCAAGACCGAGTTCGGCCAAACCAAGCTGGGCGCGCGACGCAGCCTGGTGGAGCACAGTTCGTTCGACCTGAGCACCGAAGACCTGATCACACCCACCGACATGGTGGTGACGCTGTCGCACGGCGGCTACATCAAGAGCCAGCCGCTCAATGAATACCGGGCACAGAAGCGCGGTGGCCGCGGCAAGCAGGCCACCGCCACCAAGGAAGACGACTGGGTCGACCAGCTCTTTATCGCCAACACGCACGACTACATTCTTTGTTTCAGCAACCGCGGCCGCCTCTACTGGCTCAAGGTGTGGGAAGTGCCGCAGGGCTCGCGGGGCTCCCGCGGACGCCCCATCGTCAATATGTTCCCTCTGACCGAGGGCGAAAAAGTGACCGTGGTGCTGCCGCTTACCGGTCCGAAGCGTAGCTTCCCGGCTGACCAGTATGTGTTCATGGCGACCAGCATGGGCACGGTCAAGAAGACAGCGCTGGATGAATTCAGCAACCCGCGCAAGGCCGGCATCATCGCCGTCGACCTGGACGAGGGTGACTTCCTGATTGGCGCCGCGCTCACCGACGGACAGCACGACGTGATGCTGTTCAGTGATGGCGGCAAAGCGGTGCGCTTTGACGAAAATGATGTACGTCCGATGGGCCGGCAAGCGCGTGGCGTGCGCGGCATGACGCTGGAAGAAGGCCAGAGCGTCATCGCCATGCTGGTGGCCGAGGACGAACAGCAGAGTGTGCTGACCGCGACCCAGAATGGTTTTGGCAAGCGCACCAGCATCACCGAGTACACGCGCCACGGCCGCGGCACCAAGGGCATGATTGCCATTACCCAATCAGAACGCAACGGCAAAGTGGTAGCGGCCACACTGGTGCATGCCGACGATGAAATCATGCTGATCACCGACAAGGGTGTCCTGGTACGCACCCGTGTCAGCGAGATTCGCGAACTCGGCCGCGCCACGCAAGGTGTGACCTTGATCGGCCTGGACGAAGGTTCCCAGTTGAGTGGCTTGCAGCGGATTGTTGAAAACGACGCCAATCCGACAGTAGATGACACCGACAGCGGTGCCGAAGACAACATCGATACGACCAGTTGACTGCTACCATTTGCGTAGCTAGGTAAGCTCGTGGGCTGAGAGCAAAAAATTTTGACGTGCAAATCTTGACAAACCGACCCTTTAACTTTTCCGCCGGACCGGCAGCCATGCCGCAAGAAGTACTGACCGAGGCCGCCGGCGAAATGCTGGACTGGCACGGCAGCGGCATGAGCGTGATGGAGATGAGCCACCGCGGCAAGGAGTTCGGCACCATCTACCAGCAGGCGCAGGCCGACCTGCGCGAACTGCTGGCGGTGCCGGGCAACTTCAAGACCCTGTTCATGCAGGGCGGTGGCCTCGCGGAAAATGCGATCGTGCCGCTGAACCTGTCGCACGCCGGCGTGGTGGACTTTGTGGTGAGCGGCAGTTGGAGCCAGAAGTCGGCCAATGAAGCCGGCAGATACTGCAGCGTCAATACCGCGGCCAACACTGCGCCGGACGGCCACACCACACTACCCGCCCCAGCCAGTTGGCGTCTCAGCCGGGGCGCCAGCTACGTGCATGTTTGCACCAATGAGACCATCAACGGTGTTGAATGCCACGAACTGCCCGACCTCAAGGCCCTGGGCTGCGACGCGCCACTGGTGATCGACTTTTCTTCTCATGTGGCATCGCGGCCGGTGGACTGGTCGCGGGTCGGACTGGCGTTTGGCGGCGCCCAAAAAAACCTCGGGCCGGCCGGCCTGACACTGGTGGTAGTGCGGGAAGACCTGCTGGGTCAGGCACTGCCGATCTGCCCCAGCGCCTTCAACTACAAAACGGTGGCCGACAACCAGTCGATGTACAACACCCCTCCCACCTATGCCATCTACATGGCCGGGCTGGTGTTTCAGTGGCTCAAACGCCAGGGAGGCATCGCCGCCATGGAGGCCCGCAGCAAGGCCAAGGCGGCACTGCTGTACGACGCCATTGACCGCTCGCAGTTGTACCTGAATAAAGTAGCCGGCAACTGCCGCTCGCGCATGAACGTGCCGTTTTTTTTGCGTGATGAAAGCCTCAACGAGGCTTTTTTGGCCGGTGCCCGTGCCCATGGTCTGCTGCAACTCAAAGGCCATAAGTCGGTGGGCGGCATGCGCGCCAGCATCTACAACGCCATGCCGATCGAGGGCGTGCAGGCGCTGGTGGACTACATGCGGGAATTTGAACAAAAGCGAGCCTGACCTGTGACCAAATCCCTCGCTCCGCTGCCAAGTCTGTCTGACTTGCGCCTCCAGATCGACGCCATCGACCAGCAGTTGCTGACACTGCTCAATCGCCGCGCCCTGGTGGCGGAAAAGGTCGGAGAAGTAAAGAAGCGTGAAGGCACGGCGTTCTTCCGACCTGATCGCGTGGCTCAGGTCATTGACAAGATTCAGTTGGCCAATCCGGGGCCCCTGAAGAATCCGCACGTGGCGGCCATTTGGCGCGAAATCATGTCGGCCTGCCTGGCCCTCGAAGCGCCGCAGCGGGTCGCCGTGCTAGGACCCGCCGGGACCTTTTGCGAGCAGGCCGCGATTGAATTCTTCGGTGGCGCCGCCGACCTGATCTACTGTGCCAACTTCGATGAAGTGTTTCACTCCACCGCAGCCGGCAGCGCGCAATTCGGCGTCGTCGGGGTTGAAAACTCGACCGAAGGCATGGTGACGCGCTCACTCGATTTGTTTTTGCATTCACCCACGCACGTGATCGGCGAGATCACGCTGCTGGTTCGTCACAACCTGCTGCGGCTGGTGAATTCGCTGGATGGAATCGAAGCCGTATTGGCGCATCCGCTGGCGTTGGCCCAGTGCCAGAGCTGGCTGTCAAAGAACTTGCCCCACGCCGAGCGCCGCCCGGTCTCCAGCAACGCCGAGGGCGCCAAACTGGCGACGACAAACCCGGCTTGGGCGGGTCTGGCCAGTGAGCGTGCGGCAGCCCAGTTTGGCCTGCATATTGCGGCGCACGCAATCCAGGACGACGCCTACAACCGGACCCGTTTTGCCATCATCTGCCTGCCGCAAACGATGGGAACACCACCCCCTTCGGGCAAGGACTGCACCAGTCTGATTGTGTCCGTGCCAAATCGCCCCGGTGCGGTGCACGATCTTCTGGTACCGCTCAAAACACATGGTGTGTCAATGACCCGTTTCGAGTCGCGGCCAGCCCGCACCGGCCAGTGGGAGTACTATTTTTATATCGATATTCAGGGCCACCCGGCGCAGCCCCATGTTGCCGCCGCCCTGAAGGAACTGCAGGGACTTTGTGCGTTCTACAAATTGTTGGGTACTTACCCGGTGGCTGAGTAATATGCGCCCCCACTCTCACATTCGTTCGCTGCCCCCCGAGGGGGCGCAAGCCTCCCTAGGGGCGGCCCGTCGGGAGTCTTAACATGCGCCCCCACTCTCACATTCGTTCGCTGCCCCCCGAGGGGGCGCAAGCCTCCCTAGGGGCGGCCCGTCGGGAGTCTTGATGTTTGAACAGCTTGGCATCATTGGTTGTGGTCTGATGGGAGGCTCGTTTGCGCTTGCGCTCAAACGTGCCGGACTGGTGAAGCGGATCGTCGGCTACAGCAAATCGCCCTCCAGCACCGAACGTGCCCTCCAGATGGGCGTCATAGATGTGGAAGCTCCCTCCGCCATGCTGGCGGCGTCCGGATCCGACCTTGTCCTGATCGCCGTACCCGTGGCGGCAACGGAAGCCACTTTCAAAGCCATCAAACACCTGGTAACACCAGCGATGCTGATCATGGATGTAGGTTCCACCAAGCGCGATGTGATCGACGCTGGCCGCCGGGCCCTGCGCGAGCAAATCGGCTCCTTCGTGCCAGCCCACCCGGTAGCGGGTCGGGAAGTCTCCGGCGTAGAACATGCGGACGCCGACCTGTACCACGGCAAGCAGGTAATTCTGACGCCGATAGAACGGACCTTGACGGTCCAATTGCAAAAAGCAGTGGACGTCTGGACGGCGCTTGGTTGCCGCGTCGTCACCATGTCGCCGGAGTCGCATGACGCCGCCTTTGCCGCCATCAGCCACCTGCCACACCTGCTTTCATTTGCCCTCATGAACGCCATTTCGGGCCAAGCACAGGGCAAAGACTACCTGTCGCTGGCCGGTCCCGGCTTTCGCGATTTCTCCCGCATTGCCGCCAGCGACGCCAAGATGTGGCGCGACGTCCTGCTGTCCAACCGCGAGGAACTGTTGACCCAGTTGAAAATTTTCCAACACAACCTCCAGGCTCTGGAACTGATGATCGCCAGTGGCAATAGCGAGGCTCTTGAGGGCTTGATCGACCAGGCCAGTCTGACCCGTGCCAAGTGGCGCATGGCGCAAAACCAGAAATAATGTTTGCCACTGCCTTTCTTGACATCCCGCACCTCACGACAGCCAGCGGTGCTATTGTTCTACCCGGTTCCAAAAGCATTTCCAACCGTTTGCTGCTGTTGTCTGCATTAAGCCAGGGCACAACCACGCTGCACGATTTGCTGGAGTCCGACGACACCCGTGTCATGCTCGACGCCTTGCGCGTGCTGGGCTGTGCCGTGCGCCAAAGCGGCAGCACGGTGGAGATCGACGGTCTGGCTGGCGAGCTGGGCAATCGCAAAGCCGATTTGTTCATGGGCAATGCCGGCACGGCGATCCGCCCGCTTACCGCGGCGCTGGCGGTGATGGGAGGCGATTTTGAATTGCGTGGCGTGCCCCGCATGCACGAACGCCCGATCGGCGATCTGGTCGATGCCTTGCGTCAGCTGGGCTGCCATATCGATTACCTGGGCCAGCACGGTTACCCGCCGCTGCGCATAGCGAAACCGACGCTTTCGCTGGACACGCCGATCCGGGTGCGAGGCGACGTATCAAGCCAGTTTCTCACCGCGCTGCTGATGGCACTGCCACTGGTAGCCAAAAAAGAAATCATCATCGAGGTGGTAGGCGAACTGATCTCCCGCCCCTACATTGAAATCACACTCAATCTGCTGGCGCGTTTTGGCATCCGGGTCGTGCGTGACGGCTGGCAACGCTTCACCATTGCGGCCGGCAGCCGGTTCACATCACCCGGCACGCTGCACGTTGAAGCCGACGCCTCGTCCGCCAGCTATTTCATCGCTGTGGGCGCCATAGCTACTGACGCGAGGGGGCAAAAAGGCTTGCGCATTGAAGGCGTTGGCGCGGAGTCTATCCAGGGCGATATTCGTTTCGTCGAAGCGGCGCAAATGATGGGTGCTCGGGTGCTAAGCGGCCCCAATTGGCTTGAAGTGTCGCGCGGCAGTTGGCCGCTCAAAGCCATCGAACTGGACTGCAACCACATCCCCGATGCAGCGATGACGCTGGCGGTGATGGCCTTGTATGCCCGTGGCAGCACGACGCTGCGCAACATCGCCAGTTGGCGCGTCAAGGAAACCGACCGCATTGCCGCGATGGCCCGTGAATTGCGCAAGCTCGGCGCCACGGTGGAAGAAGGCAGCGATTACATTCGGGTGACGCCGCCGGCCAGTGCCGCCGATTGGAAAGCAGCCAGCATCCACACTTACGACGATCACCGGCTCGCCATGTGTTTTTCCCTGGCCGCCTTCAACCCGGCAGGGCTTCCGGTGCGCATCGAAGACCCAAAGTGCGTGGGCAAGACCTTTCCGGACTATTTTGAAGCCCTGTTTGCACTGGTTCAAACAGCAGCGCAAACCATCCCCGTCATTTGCATCGATGGCCCAAGCGCTTCCGGCAAAGGTACGCTGGCGGCGTCGCTGGCGCAAAAGCTGGGCTACCATTTATTGGATTCCGGCTCGCTCTACCGCATCGCCGCACTGGCTGCCGAGCAGGCTGGCTTGGCCTTGGATGCCGCGCAGGAACAAGCCATTGCAGACTTGGTCAAAGGTTTGTCGATTCAGTTTGTATCGGACCGTATATTTTTGAATGACATCGATGTAAGCGACGCCATCCGTACCGAGGCAGCAGGCATGAATGCCTCCAAGGTTTCGTCCTTGCCCCAAGTCCGCCTGGCGCTAATGGACTTGCAGCACGGTTTTCGCCAGTTACCGGGCCTGGTCGCCGATGGACGCGATATGGGCACAGTCATCTTCCCGCAGGCGCCCCTCAAGGTGTTTTTGACCGCCAGCGCTGAACAACGCGCACAGAGGCGCTACAAACAATTGATTTCAAAGGGGATTTCGGCTACACTCCGATCTCTTCACGCCGATCTGGCAGCACGCGACGCACGGGACTCTTCCCGCAGTGTCGCCCCTCTCAAACCTGCTGAAGATGCCCGGTTGCTGGACAACTCAGATATGACGGTTGAAGAATCAGTCTATCTGGTGTTGACCTGGTGGCAGAGCAAGCAGCCCTTCGGAGCCATCTGAAGGGTTGTACCCGGCCCATACCAGCCCTCTCGCGCAGCACATTGCGCACTGCTGGTGTGGTTCAACAAACTAAACCGCGGAAACCCCGCATCAAAAATGTCAGAATCCTTTGCCGCCCTGTTTGAAGAGTCCCTGCAACGCACCGAAATGCGTCCAGGCGAAGTTATCACTGCCGAAGTAGTTCGTATCGAGCACAGCTTTGTGGTCGTCAACGCTGGCCTCAAGTCTGAATCCTACGTACCGCTTGAAGAGTTCAAGAGTGATAAGGGCGAAATCGAAGTCCAGGTTGGCGACTTCGTGTCGGTGGCCATCGGTTCCATCGAGAACGGCTATGGCGACACCATTCTGTCGCGCGACACCGCCAAGCGTCTGGCTTCGTGGATGAGTCTGGAAAAAGCCCTGGAGACCGGCGAATTCGTCACCGGTACCACCAGTGGCAAAGTCAAGGGCGGCCTGACCGTACTGGTCAATGGCATCCGCGCCTTCCTGCCTGGTTCACTGGTCGACACCCGTCCCACCAAAGACTTGTCTCCGTATGAGAACAAGACCATGGAATTCAAGGTCATCAAGCTCGACCGCAAGCGCAACAACGTCGTGCTGTCGCGCCGCGCCGTGGTCGAAGCCAGCATGGGCGAAGAGCGCGCCAAGCTGATGAACACCCTGAAAGAAGGCTCCGTGGTGCAAGGCGTTGTGAAAAACATCACCGAGTACGGCGCTTTTGTGGACTTGGGCGGCATCGACGGCCTGCTGCACATCACCGACATGGCCTGGCGTCGTGTTCGTCACCCCAGCGAAGTGGTGACGGCTGGTCAGGAAATCACCGCCAAGATCCTCAAGTTCGACACCGAGAAAAACCGCGTCTCCCTAGGCCTCAAGCAAATGGGCGACGATCCCTGGATGGGTGTCAACCGTCGCTACCCGCAAGGCACCCGCATGTTCGGCAAGATCACCAACATCGCCGACTACGGCGCATTTGTGGAACTCGAACCAGGTATCGAAGGCTTGGTGCACGTGAGTGAGATGGACTGGACCAACAAGAATGTGGCACCCAGCAAGATCGTTGCCCTGGGTGACGAAGTCGAAGTCATGGTTCTGGAAATCGACGAAGACAAACGCCGGATCTCCTTGGGCATGAAGCAGTGCAAGGCCAATCCATGGCAAGAATTCGCGCAGAACACCAAACGTGGCGACCGCGTCAAGGGCCCGATCAAGTCGATCACCGACTTCGGCGTGTTCGTCGGTCTGGCAGCCGGTATCGACGGCCTGGTTCACCTCTCCGACCTGTCCTGGAACGAGCCCGGCGAAACTGCTGTGCGGGAATACAAAAAAGGCCAGGAAGTGGAAGCTATCGTGCTGGCCGTGGACGTCGACCGCGAACGCATCTCCCTGGGCATCAAGCAACTGGACTCCGATCCGTTCACCACCTTTGCCACCATCAATGACAAGGGCCAGGTTGTCACCGGCAAGGTCAAATCGGTAGATGCCAAAGGCGCTGAAATCGATCTGGGCGACGACATTATTGGTTACCTGCGCGCCAGCGAAATCTCGCGCGACCGCGTGGAAGACGCCCGCAATGTGCTCAAGGAAGGCGACGAAATCACCGCCGTGGTGGTCAACGTGGATCGCAAGGCGCGCAACATTCAATTGTCCATCAAGGCAAAAGATGCTGCCGACCAAAGCGAAGCCATGGCCACCTTGAGTCAGGCCTCGGCACGTGAAAACGCCGGCACGACCAGCCTCGGCGCTTTGCTGCGCGCCAAGCTGGACAACACCGAAAAGTAATGCGCTTGCGGGACAGAGCAAGCGACCTGGTAACGCCAATCGACTGCTCTGCCCTCAACTAGCCCGTCAAAAATGACCCGCTCCGACTTGGTCGAAGAACTGGCTGCCCGATTCGGCCAGCTCACCCACCGCGACGCTGAATTCGCGGTCAAGGCCATTCTTGACGCAATGAACGACGCGCTGGTGCGCGGACATCGAATCGAAATTCGGGGTTTTGGCAGCTTTTCCATCAACCACAGACCACCACGCATTGGACGCAATCCACGTAGTGGCGCTAGCGTAGCCGTTCCGGAAAAGCGAGTGCCTCACTTCAAACCGGGCAAGGCCCTGCGTGAAGCAGTGGACCTGCGCACGGCCGAACTCGAAAACAAGAGTAAGACCTGACCGTTAGAATCGACCCGTCACTGGGAAGATCGATGAAAAACCTCCTGTGGCTGCTTAAGTGGGTACTTAAAGCCGCCATTTTTTTTACCTTGTTTGCCTTCGCGCTGAACAACCAGCAAGACACCACGGTGCATTTTTTCTTTGGCACCCAGTGGCGCGCACCGCAGGTCCTGGTGGTGCTGGGGACTTTTGCCGCCGGGGTGGCTGTGGGCGCGCTGGGTATGGTGCCGCGCTGGTGGAAACAACGCCGCGCCGCGACCCAGAGAACGCAGGCGTCGCCGGAATCCAACATGGCGCCGGCCAAACCAACGCCGTTCCCGCATGAATTTTGACCTGAGCTGGATACTGCTGGGTCTACCCCTGGCCTTCGTGCTTGGCTGGCTGGCCTCGCGCTTTGATCTTCGCCAGTTGCGGATTGAGAACCATCAGGCCCCCAAAGCCTATTTCAAGGGTTTGAATTTCCTGCTCAATGAACAACAGGATCAGGCCATCGACGCCTTCATTGAAGCCGTACAGAACGACCCGGACACATCGGAATTGCACTTTGCCCTGGGCAATCTGTTTCGCCGCCGGGGCGAGTACGAACGTGCGGTGCGGGTTCACGAACATCTGCTGTCACGTGGCGACTTGAATCTGACCGATCATCAACGCGCGCAGCATGCTCTGGCACTGGACTATTTGAAAGCCGGTTTGCTGGACCGTGCCGAGGCCGCCCTACTCAAACTCGAAGGAACACCTTTTGAGGCGCAGGCACGCCTGGCTCTGCTGGCCAACTATGAACGCAGTCGTGACTGGCTGCAGGCAGCACAAATTGCCCAAAAACTGGCCGCCGCCAACCAAGGCAACTTCAACGGCCGACTGGCGCACTATCTGTGCGAGCAGGCTGTTGCCTGCCTGGCCAACCAGCAGACCGAGCCGGCCTTGTCCTTGCTGCAGGAAGCGATCATCACAGCCCCCGATGCGCCACGACCACGTATCGCCGTCGCGCACCTGTTGCACAGCCAGGGCAAACATGAAGCAGCCTACACGGCGCTAGCACAGGCACTGGCCTCTTCCCCCGCGGCGATACCCCTGATTGCCGCCAGTCTGGCCGAGTTCGCGGTCAAGTCCGGGCATGCGGTAGAGGCTCTTGATTTGCTCAAGACCAACTACGAACAGTCCCCTTCGCTGGATGTTCTGGATGCCATCGTGGCACTCGAAGCCACCCTGAAACACCCATCGTCAACGGCGCGCGACTGGTACGTGCGGCATCTGGAACACGAACCTTCACTGGTCGCCGCCAGCAAATGGATAGCCGGTGAAAAGCTCGAACACGAGCAATTTCACCCGCAGGTACAACGGGCGCTGGACCATGCGGTCAAACCTTTGATGCGCTACCGCTGCGCTGCTTGCGGCTTTGAGGCCAAGCAACACTTCTGGCAATGCCCGGGTTGCCAGGCGTGGGACAGTTACCCGGCCAGGCGGGTGGAGGAATTGTGAACACCACCGTTGCTTGCCTAGACTCATGCAAAAGATGATGAATATTTCCAAAGAAACCTTGTCCAGAGCACGCGTACTGGTGGTCGGTGACGTCATGTTGGACCGCTACTGGTACGGCGCGGTGGACCGCATCTCGCCGGAAGCGCCGGTTCCCATTGTGCGTATCACGCGCGAAGAGGAGCGCAGTGGCGGCGCTGCCAACGTCGCCTACAACGTCGCGACATTGGGCGCGCAAGCCTCCCTGCTGACCGTGGTGGGCGAAGACGAAGCCAGCCACAAGCTCGAAGCGCTGGTCCTGGCAACCGGCATTAGAGCCCACTTTGGCCGCGACCCCGGTCTCAAGACAACCGTCAAATTGCGAGTGATTGGACGCCAGCAACAATTGCTGCGCCTGGACTTCGAAAACGTACCCAAGACTGAAGTGCTGGCCTCGCAAAGCGCAACCTTCGGTGAACTGCTGCCGAACCACGATTCGGTGCTGTTTTCAGACTATGGGAAAGGCGGCCTGGCCCACATAAGCGAAATGATCGCACGGGCTCGCGCGGCCGGCAAACCGATCCTGATCGATCCCAAGGGCACGGACTATTCGCGCTACAAGAATGCCAGTGTCATCACCCCCAATCGCACCGAATTGGCGCAAGTCATTGGGCCTTGGTCGGACGAGACTGATCTGCAAACCAGGTGCGACAACCTGCGCCTGCAACTCGGCCTGCAAGCGGTACTACTGACACGCAGCGAAGAAGGCATGACGCTGTTTGATGCCCAGGGACGGCTGCATATCAACGCCCAGGCACGCGAAGTGTTTGACGTCACTGGTGCCGGCGACACAGTGATCGCGACCATGGCAGCGCTGGTGGCCGCCGGCATGAGCCTGCGCTCGGCACTTCCGCTGGCGAACCGGGCCGGCGGCTTGGTGGTGGGCAAATTCGGCACCGCCACGATTACTTATGAGGAGTTGTTCGCATGAGAGTTGTCGTTACGGGAGCTGCGGGTTTTAGCTCCGACATAACTTGCGGGTGCAAGTTAGTCTTCACTGAAACCCGCAAGAGGTTCGCATGAGAGTTGTAGTTACTGGAGCTGCGGGTTTTATTGGCAGCAATATCGTCAAAGGTCTGAACGCCCGCGGTATCGACGACATCATCGCCGTCGATGACCTGACGCAAGGCGACAAATTTCGCAACCTCGCCGATCTGAAGATTTCGGACTATGTCGATGCCAGCGTCTTCTACGACATGCTGACACGTGGCTCCTTCGGCCAGATCGAGGCAGTGTTTCACGAAGGTGCCTGTAGCGACACCATGGAATCCAACGGCAAGTTCATGATGGACAACAACTACGCTGTGTCATGCAGCCTGTTCCACGCTTGCCAGAAACGCGGCGCGCGACTGCTGTACGCTTCCAGCGCTGCCACTTACGGTGGGTCGGACACGTTCCGGGAGGACCCTTCTTTTGAGCGGCCTCTGAACGTCTATGGTTACTCCAAGCTCCTGTTCGACCAGCGCATGCGGCGCGAATGTGGTGTCAACTTTCAGAATTCGCTGGCCAACCGGATCGGCCAGGTGGTGGGCTTTCGGTACTTCAATGTGTACGGGCCACGCGAGCAGCACAAGGGCCGCATGGCGAGTGTCGCCTTTCACCAATTCAACCAGTTTCAAAGCGAAGGGAAAGTGAGACTGTTTGCCGATTACGGTGGCTATGGCCCGGGGGCCCAGATGCGCGACTTCGTTTTCATAGACGACGTGGTGGCGGTCAACCTGTGGTTCTATGATCACCCCGGTATCTCCGGCATTTTCAATCTTGGCAGCGGTCGGGCACAGCCTTTTAATGACGTCGCGACCGCGGTAGTCAACACGCTGCGGGGGCTGCAAGGTGAGCCTGCGCTGCCGCATGAGGCCATCGCCGCGGCCGGCCTGATCGAATATGTGCCGTTCCCGCAGGCCCTGCGCGGCAAGTACCAGTGCTACACCCAAGCCGACTTGACTGCCTTGCGTGCCACCGGCTGCGACCACGCTTTTGCCGACGTGCAGAGCGGGGTCTCGAAATACGTGCAATGGCTGGCCAACCAAGCCTGAGCAGTCCAAATTTTTGCCGGCTATTAGCTCACCGGCGTGTCAACGCGCCAGGCATTGATCTCGTTGTGATGCTGGCCCCGACCAAGACCGGGGTCTGCGTTTCATCTTTGTATTTGTCAACTTCGGGAGCTGATTCATGTTGAAGAAAATGCTGGCTGTTGTGGCCCTGTTGTGCGCCGCCACCTGCTTTGCCGCCGTCGAAGTGAACCAGGCCAACGCCGCCGACCTTGATGGCATCAAGGGCATAGGGCCCTCCCTGTCGGGCAAAATTCTGGACGAACGCAAGAAAAGTGTCTTCAAGGATTGGAACGACCTGATCGCACGCGTCAAGGGACTGGGCCGGAAAAATGCCGTCAAACTTTCGGCCCAGGGCCTGACCGTCAACGGCGCCGACTACAAAGACCCGATTGCGGCACCGGTTGCCGGCAAGTAACCCGCAGTCTGCTGGTACGGCTCAGGCGCGACCAATGATGCAGGCGGTCGCCATCAATTCTTCCAGCAACGCCAGGGACACACTGCCCGACACCGAGTAGGGGTCAAGCTCCGGCTTTTCTGCATATTTGAGCAAAATGGAAGCGTTGATCTTGGACATATTCACCTGCCCCATGGTCCAGCCACCGAAGCGACGCTCGGGAATTTCTTCGTAGTGCAGCAACACCACGTCCTTGTGGCGCGGATCCTTTTGAATGTGACCATACAACTCGCTCACGGGCATGCGTCCGCCCTCGATGGCTTGCAGAAAAATGCCGCCACCATAGCAAAGAATACCGGTGATCCCGCACTCCGGGTTGTGCTTGCGCGACTGGCTCAGAATCGCATCGATAGCCTCCGCACTGGTGTCGATGGCGCGACTGGCATAAAGCAAACGTACCAACATGATCAAGCTTTCTTCGGGATCAGCGAGAGGAACTCGCGACGCAAATTGGGGTCTTTAAGAAAGCTGCCCCGCATCACCGAGTTGATCATCTTGCTGTCCAGGTCCTTGACGCCCCGCCAGCCCATGCAGAAATGGGTCGCTTCCATCACAATGGCCAGGCCGTCGGGCTGGGTTTTCTGCTGAATCAGGTCGGCCAGCTGAACCACCGCTTCTTCCTGAATCTGAGGCCGTCCCATGACCCACTCGGCCAGACGGGCGTATTTTGACAAACCAATCACGTTGGTGTGCTCATTGGGCAGCACACCAATCCAGATTTGGCCGATCACCGGGCAAAGATGATGGCTACAGGCGCTGCGCACGGTAATGGGACCGACGATCATCAGTTCGTTGAGATGCTCGGCGTTGGGAAACTCGGTGATCGTCGGCGCATCGACGTAACGCCCCAGGAAAACCTCATTGAGGTACATCTTGGCAACGCGACGCGCCGTCTGGTCGGTGTTGTGGTCGCGTTCGGTGTCAATCACCAGGCTGCTCAAAACGCCTTTCATCTTCTCTTCCACCTCGTCCAGCAAGCGATCAAGCTCGCCCGGCCGGATGAAGTCGGCAATGTTGTCGTTGGCATTGAAGCGTTTGCGCGCCGCCAGCAAGCGCTCCCGGATCTTGACCGATACGGGGGTGCCTTCATCGGCATCGACTGGATTCATGGTGCTTTGACTTTTCATTAACATGGAACAATGGTAGCAGCGTTTTAGAGGTAGGGTTTTTGGCGACAAGAGCACGCCAATTGAGAATGACACGCTACTGAATCAATAGCGTTGCCCATTCAGGAACAATAGAATCCGGACTAGTCCAAACGCGATCCAATCCAGCAGACGTTGCCGCCACGGCCGGTTGGCGTAAACCGCCGGATCAACCGGAACGCCGCCCTGCGCCATGGCGTTCTCAAGTCGCGCGCGCAAGTCTTGCGCAAAGGACGCATCGTCCACCACCACATTGGCCTCGCGCGCCAACAGTAGACTCAGCGGGTCCAGATTGGAAGAACCCACGGTTGCCCAGTGGCCGTCAATCACAGCCACCTTGGCGTGCAGAAACCCGACCGAATACTCATGAATTTCGACGCCTGCCGCCAACAGGACGCCGTACACCGGTCGGGTCGCGTAGTACTGCATGAAATACTCGTAGCGCCCGTGCAGCAGCAAACGGACCCGGACCCCGCGCTGGGCCGCCAGGATCAAACCTTTGCGCAGTTTTCGGCCCGGCAGGAAATAGGCGTTGGCAATGATGATCTCCTGCCGCGCCAGGCCAATGGCTTTTCGGTAAGCACGTTCAATCCGGGAGCGGTTGCGCAGGTTATCGCGCAGCACCAGTTCCGCATTGGTGCTGTGTTCCAGATTACCCATAACTGGAGCTTGCGCCTCTGCCTGCGCGTCGGAACGCGCCTCTAGCGCCAGCGACACCGCTTCCTGCAAGGCCCGCCAGGCGGCCGAAAAATCGCTGCTGCGTGCCGTGCTGGCGGCCTGCAAACGCCACCAGAACTGGGCGGTAGCCTCATGCACCGCCTGCACCAGCGGACCCGTCACGCGCACCGCAAAGTCAAAGCGCGGCGAGTCCAGAACGCCATGGTTGGGATCATAAAAATCGTCCAGCACGTTGATCCCGCCGCAAAACGCCACGGTGCCATCCACCACACACAGCTTTCGGTGCAAACGCCGCCAGCGACTTGGAATCAGGACGCCCAAACGCCCCAGCGGCGAGAAAATGCACCACTGGACGCCCGCCGCGGCAAAACGAGCCGCCCATGGCGCCGGCAGGCTGGGTGTGCCAACGCCGTCAAGTGCCAGATAAACCGCCACCCCGCGCTGCCCGGCACGCTCCAGCGCCGCAGCCACCTGCTCGCCGCTCGCCGCGACGTTGAAGATATAAGTCTCCATCCGGATTTCATGTGCACTGCGGTCAATGGCCTGCACCAGTGCGGCAAAAAAAGCTTGCCCGCCTTGTAGCAGTTGGACCTGATGACCTGGCCGCAGCGAATGCATGTACTTTAAAGAGTCGAGGACCGTACTTGCGGCAGGCTGAACTCGGCGATCAGCGGTAAATGATCCGACATGCGCCACCAGATATGCCCATGTGGCACATGAACCCCCAGCGGCGTCAGACCTCTGGCGTAAACATAATCAAGTTGCACCAGCGGCAGCCGGGCCGGGAAAGTGGGATGTTGCTGTCCCTCAAATGCTCTCAAATGCGAAGCACTCAATGCCCTCTGCACAAGGGCTCCCCAGTCATTGAAATCTCCGGCCACAAGCAGCGGCGCGCTAGCTGGCACTTCGCGCTCGATAAAGCGCTGCATCTGTGCCACCTGACGGGTACGGCTGGAGCGAATCAAGCCCAGATGAACCACCACCACATGCACGGAGCGGCCATGCACCATCACCTCCACATGCAGCAGGCCGCGCTGCTCAAATCGGTGATCGGAAATATCCTCGTGCTGGTGCGTCACCACCGGCCAGCGCGACAATACGGCATTCCCGTGCTCCCCATGGCGGGTGAACGCGTTGGTCCGGTACACGGCCTCATAGCCTTCCGGCGCCAGAAACTCGGCTTGCGGCAGATCCGGCCAGCGGGTGAAATGCTGTTCCTCGCGTCGGTGCAGTTTTCGCACCTCCTGCAAACAGACAATGTCGGCATCGAACTGTTCGACGGCATGGCCCAGGTTGTGAATTTCCAGACGGCGCCGCGGGCCAACCCCCTGAACACCTTTGTGAATGTTATAGGTCGCAACACGTACGATATTCATGCTTGCACCCCGGATTCTGCAAAACCGGACAATCCCAATATGGCCCCGCCATTGGAAGGTGAAAAACAGCGCGCCGCGGCTTGCCGGTATGGCAGCCATTGGTAAGCCGTGTGTTCGCGTGGGTTCAAACGAATGGGCGTTCCGGGCGACACCCTCAAACCAAAAACATGCTCGGTGTTGCGTGTCACGCCTGGCGCATAACGGTGTCGCCAGCGCGGATAGATGTCATACACATTTTCGAACTGCCAGTCGCTCAGGCCAGCACCCAGCAAGGTACCGCAAGCGCATTCAATTCCGGTTTCTTCAAGCACCTCGCGCGCCGCACATTGTGCATAAGACTCTTCCAGCGTGTCCTTGCTGCCGGTGACAGATTGCCAGAAATCATCCGCGTCGGCCCTTTTGATCAGCAGCACATCGAATGCCGGGGTGTAGATCACCACCAGTACTGATTGGGGAATTTTGTAGCGGCACGACATAAGAAGGGCGCCAGTTGAGCGCCCTTTCATTCTGCCTGAATACCAGCACGGGAACCACCTAAGCTGGTTTTACCGCTTCCGGCGTGCGCAACCTGATGTGCAGTTCGCGCAACTGCTTTTCATCCACGTGGGATGGCGCCTGGGTCAGCAGGCATTGGGCACGCTGGGTCTTGGGAAAGGCGATCACATCGCGGATCGATTCGGCACCCGTCATCAAGGTGATGATCCGGTCCAGACCAAAAGCCAGTCCACCATGGGGTGGTGCGCCATATTGAAGGGCGTCAAGCAGGAAACCAAATTTATCCTGAGCTTCCTCGGGCGTTATCTTCAAGGCGTCAAATACTTTTTTCTGCACGTCGGCACGATGGATACGGACCGAGCCACCACCCATCTCCCAACCGTTGAGCACCATGTCGTAGCCCTGGGAAATACACTTCTCGGGGGCCGTCGCCATCCAGTCCTCATGGCCTTCCTTGGGCGCCGTGAACGGGTGGTGGGTCGCGGTGTAACGCTGCGCTTCCTCGTCAAACTCGAACATCGGGAAGTCGACCACCCACATTGGGCGCCAGCCATCCTGGAACAACCCAGTCTTCCGACCGAACTCGCTGTGCCCGATCTTGATGCGCAGGGCACCGATCGCGTCATTGACGATCTTGGCCTTATCGGCACCAAAGAAGATCAGGTCGCCATTCTGGGCACCAGTGCGCGCCAACACTTCGGCCAGCGCTTTGTCATGGAGATTCTTGACAACAGGGCTTTGCAGGCCAGGCCACCGAAGGGTTTTGTCACCCGGACCTTTGGCCAAGTCATTGACCTTGATGTAGGCCAAACCCTTGGCACCATAAATCTTCACGAATTCGGCATAAGCATCGATTTCGCTGCGACTCAGACCACCGGTCTCAAGTGCGCCGCCCGGGACGCGCAGACCAACAACACGGCCGCCCGGCATGCTGGCGGCACTGGCGAAGACCTTGAAATCGACGTCCGACATGACATCGGTCAGATCGGTGAACTCCAACTTGACACGCAAGTCCGGTTTGTCGGAGCCATAGCGGTGCATGGCTTCGCTGTAAGCCATGACCGGGAATTCGCCCAGATCGACATTCAGCGTGGTCTTGAACACGGTAGTGATCATGCCCTGGAACAAGTCACGAATTTCCTGCTCGCCGAGGAACGAGGTTTCAATATCGATTTGCGTGAATTCGGGCTGGCGGTCGGCGCGCAGGTCTTCATCCCGGAAGCACTTGGTGATCTGGTAGTAACGGTCATAGCCGGCCACCATCAGCAACTGCTTGAACAACTGGGGACTTTGCGGCAAGGCAAAAAAGTGGCCCGCGTGGACGCGGCTGGGTACCAGGTAATCACGCGCACCTTCCGGTGTCGATTTGCCTAACATGGGAGTTTCAATGTCGATGAAACCATTGGCGTCCAGAAACTTGCGCACTTCCATCGTCACGCGGTAACGCAGCATCAGGTTGTTTTGCATGTAGGGGCGGCGCAGATCGAGCACCCGGTGTGTCAATCGGGTGGTCTCGCTCAGGTTCTCATCGTCAAGTTGAAACGGCGGCGTGACGGAAGGGTTGAGCACGGTCAGCTCATGGCACAACACCTCGACCTTGCCGCTTTTCAGGCTGTCATTGGTGGTGCCTTGCGGGCGCGCGCGCACCAGGCCTTTGACCTGGATGCAATACTCGTTGCGCAGGCCTTCGGCGGTCTGGAACATTGCGGCGCGATCCGGGTCGCACACCACCTGCACAAAACCTTCGCGATCCCGAACATCGACAAAGATCACACCGCCATGATCCCGGCGACGGTTGACCCAGCCGCACAGACTGACGGTTTGGCCCAGCAGGGCTTCGGTCACAAGACCGCAATAGTGGGAACGCATGGCCATAGACAACTTTCAAAGCCGACCACGAATGGCGGCACAGGTTACTGATAAAACTATTTTGGAACAGTGGCAACTGGAGCGGCCGGTGCCACCGAACCCATGGAAATCACATAGGTCAGCGCCTCATCGACGCTCATCTGCAACTCGATGACTTCGGAGCGTGGCAACAGCAAAAAGAATCCACTGGTCGGATTCGGAGTGGTGGGTACGTAGACACTTACAAAGTCGCTGCCCAGGTGCCCTGCCACCTCGCCGCTGGGGGTGCCGGTCTGGAACGCTATGGTCCATACACCGGCCCGCGGATACTGGACCAGCATCGCCTTGCGAAAAGCATTGCCGTTACTGGAAAAAAGTGTATCCGACACCTTTTTCACACTGTTGTAGATTGACCTGAAGATCGGAATGTGGGTAAACAACCGGTCCCACTGAGCCAGCCACCAGCGACCCGCCACATTGCTAACGAGCGCCCCGGTCACCAGCAAGGCCGAAAAAACCAGCACCACGCCCAAACCCGGGATATGACGCAGCGGCTCGATGAAGCTGGCCGTTGAACTCGGCGTCAAAGCGCCAACGCCCGTCAGCAAGCCACCAAATATGGCATCAAGCAAGCCCACCAGCCACAACAACACCCATATGGTGATGGCCAGCGGCAACCAGACCAGCAGGCCGGTAAGCAGGTACTTCTTGATTGGCACAGAAAAATCCAGGTTTTCGCCAGCGCGTCCTCAGTGGCAACTGCAGGAACCACCACAGCCGCCAGCGCTGCTCGCCGAGTCTGATTTTGCAACCGAAGTCTCAGCCGGCTTGGTGCTGGGTGTAACCGCCGGAGCAGCGTCAGAACTGGCCGTTGCAGCCGGTACCGCGGCACTGCCCCCCTTGAAATCAGTGGCGTACCAGCCCGAGCCCTTCAGTTGGAAGCCCGCTGCCGTCAACTGCTTCTTGAAAGTGGACGCGGCACAGGCAGGGCAATCCGTCAGCGGAGCATCCGACAATTTCTGCAGCACGTCCTTGGTAAATCCACAGGACTCGCACTTATACGCGTAAATTGGCATGACAATAAGACTCTGATTTCAGGTTGCAAAGTCTTTAATTATAAGGCGTCGCTTCTGTCAGCCCATGCCCCTCAATGTCCCGCCTAGAAAAGCCGAACATGCGCAATCAATTGCATTGCCAGCAGACCCAGTACAAAGCCGACACAACCATACACGAGCCCTTGCAGCAAGCGGTTGGTTCGCCTCTGCTCAAGCAGCAGTTCATCGAGTGCACGGGACGGGCCGGACTTGCTGTCCTTGAGAAAGTCGAACAAGAGTCTTGGCAATTCGGGCAGTAATTTGGCGTAGAGCGGCGCCTCGTTGCGCAGCTGATCGATCAGCTTCTTGGGGCCAAGCTGATCGATCATCCACTGTTCCAGAAACGGCTTGGCGGTATTCCAGAGATCCAAATCAGGGTCCAGCTGACGCCCCAGACCTTCGATGTTGAGAAGTGTCTTTTGCAGCAGCACCAACTGCGGCTGGATTTCAACCGAGAAACGCCTGGAGGTCTGAAACAGGCGCATCAACACCAGTCCCAGCGAAAAATCCTTCAGCGGCCGGTCAAAGTACGGCTCGCACACCGAGCGAATGGCGGACTCCAACTCATCGACCCGGGTGGCTGGAGGAACCCACCCTGACTCGATGTGCAACTCCGCGACCCGCTTGTAATCGCGGCGGAAAAAGGCCGTGAAATTTTGTGCCAAATACTCTTTATCAGACCGGCTGAGCGTGCCGATGATGCCGAAATCGAGTGAAATATAGCGGCCAAAGGTCGCCGGCTCGATACTGACCTGAATGTTGCCGGGGTGCATGTCGGCGTGAAAAAAACCATCACGAAAGACCTGCGTGAAAAATATCGTGACCCCGTCCCGCGCCAGCTTCGGAATATCCACCCCCGCCGCGCGCAAGCGATCAACTTGGCTGACCGGAACCCCGTGCATGCGCTCCATCACAATGACTTCGGGCATGCAATAGTCCCAGAACATCTCCGGCACCAATACCAGATCAAGTCCAGCCATGTTGCGGCGCAACTGCGCCGCACTGGCTGCCTCACGCACCAAATCCAGTTCGTCGTGCAGGTATTTGTCGAACTCATCCACCACTTCGCGCGGTTTGAGGCGCCTGCCACCGGCCGACAAACCATCGACCCAACCGGCCATCAATCGCATCAGGCTGAGGTCTTTTTCAATCGCCGGCAACATACCCGGTCTGAGCACCTTGACGGCAACCTCCCGGGCCTGGCCGGTCCGGTCTTTGAGCACCGCAAAATGCACTTGCGCAATCGAGGCGCTGGCAATCGGCTCCCGGTCAAACGAAACAAAGATGTCAGTCACCTTCTTCTGGAATGCGCGCTCGATGGTGGCAATCGCCACGTCGCTGTCAAAAGGCGGCACCCGGTCCTGCAAGCGGGCCAGCTCATCCGCGATGTCCACCGGCATCAGGTCGCGCCGGGTCGACAGTACCTGTCCGAATTTGACAAAAATAGGACCCAGCCGCTCCAGCGCTTCGCGAATGCGTTGTCCGCGAGGTGCCTCGAGATTTCGTCCGATGGACAGGATTCTGGCAATGCCGTTGAGCCAGGGCTTCTGAAAACTTGTCAGGAACAGCTGATCCAGGCCATAGCGAAATATCACCCAGAAAATGAAACCGCCCCGAAATAGACGCGTCATTGAGTCGCCCTGTCGGGGCCGGTCGCTGTCGTGCTGCCAATGAACTGACGCAAGGCCTTGGCCATACCGCGGGCAACTTGGCCCAGGGTATGCGCCGGCGCATCGCCAATCACGCGCGCAAGATCTTCTTCAATATCCCAGCGAACATGGTCAACCAGCCAGTTCACCTCGGCCGCCAGTTGCACATCGCCCTCGATTCGGACCGCCGGCCGGTCCCCACGCAGTACTCCCTGCGCCAAAACCAACGCAGACTCTTCGGTGGCGGCCAGAACCAGATCGGGCTTCGCCTGCGCTGGGGCGAGATCAAGAAGACCGGCCGGGGTTGCCACCAAGGTCATGGAAAAAGCGCGCCATTGTAGGTGCACGATGCGGCCTTTTTGCCCCAAAAGGCGGTTTGTCGCCTCTTTTTCCTGGAGCAAAATGTGATTCAACAAGAGTACGACGCGCCGTCGGACCTCCTCCACCGCCCATGCGGGAGGTTGCAAGGGGGGAAGGGGAAGGTTCTGAAGAAAGCCTTCCAGCCATAAAAAAGGGGACTGTGTTGCCATAGTCCCCTATTATTCCCTGAATCTCCAAGCGCCTTGGCGCAAACCCGGCTTGTGGTCTATTGCAGGGCCTGCACTCCAGCCACCAACCAGCCACTTTGACCACTCTTGGGTTTGGTCATGTTCCAGACTTCGCGGAACGGACTGGCTCCCGCCGACGGCTCTTCGCGGATCATGCCGGAAAACTCGACACTGGCCATGTAGTCGTCACCCAGATCTTCAATGCCCAGAAGTCGCGCCTCAATCATCACAACCTCGGTGAGACTGGCGGCACCGCCACCCACTTCGCGTTCGGTGAGTTGCGCCTGGATTTCCTTCAGCATCCCATCGGTCATCATGACGCGCAAGGCGTTGACATCGGACTTGTCCCACGCTGCCTGCAAGGAAACGTAATTGGCTTTCGCAGCCCTGAGAAAACCTTCGGTATCAAAACCAGCCGGAATTCCCCAATTTTGCGAACCGGACAAACCTGAACCAATCATGGACCCCGAACCTGCGGGCAAAGCCTTCAGCGCATCGAACGTCGAATTGCTGCGTTCCCAAGGTCGGGCGGAGGCGTCGTTACCCACGTTTTCCGGTCGATAGCTGACCGGTGCCTGAATCGTGTTTGCGCTCGACGCGCCCTGAAATGCAAATGGCGTGCTGCCGGCATTCGCGGTTTGCGCCGCCCTGCGGGAGCGCATGAACCAGCCGACCGCCATCATGATGACCAGCGCCAGCAGCGCGAACATCATGAATTGGCCAAAGGCTTCGCCCAGGCCCAGTGAATTTGCCAGCCAGGCCAGGCCCAAGCCGGCCGCCAAGCCGCCCAGCATGGCACCCCAGGGCCGCTTGGGCGCGACAGTAGCCGGAGCGGCGGGCGCCGGTGCGGCTGCGGGTTTCACCGCGCCCTGCGCCGGCACCGCCTGACGCTGCGTCACATTGCTTGACTGTCGGCCAATAGACCTCCCGCCACCAAGACGCGCGGCGTCGGCATTGACGCTTACCAGCAGAAAAAATACCGCCAGTACCAAAGACCAAAATTTCATAATATCTCCCAAATATTCAACCGATCAGTTGAGGACGGTTAGCAAAATCACAAGCCTCAGCACTTGACTCCAACGTGCAAGGCCACCAGTCCGCCGGTCAGGTTATGGTAATCGACGTGACCGAAGCCGCTGCTCTTCATCAGGGTTTTCAGTTCCTCCTGTCCCGGGTGCATGCGAATCGACTCCGCCAGGTAGCGATAACTGGCATCGTCGCCAGCCACCAGCTTCCCCAATTTGGGCAAAACATTGAAGGAATACCAGTCATAGGCTTTTTCCAGCGGTGGCGCCACTTTGGAAAACTCCAGCACCAGCAACTTGCCGCCCGGTTTGAGCACCCGGTTCATCTCCGCCAGCGCAATGTCCTTGTGCGTCATGTTGCGCAGGCCGAAGGCCACACTCACGAGGTCGAAATGGTTGCTGGGGAAAGGCAGTTTCTCGGCGTCGCAAACCAGCGTTGGCAGCACCACGCCGGCGTCCAGCAAGCGGTCCCGCCCGGTGCGCAACATGGCTTCGTTGATGTCGGTATGCACCACGCACCCGCTTTTCCCGACTTTCTTGGAAAAAGCCAGCGCCAAGTCGCCCGTGCCACCGGCAATGTCCAGCACCCGATGACCTTCCTGGAGGTTGGCCACCAGTACCGTAAAGGCCTTCCAGGCCCGGTGCAGCCCCATCGACATCAAGTCGTTCATCAGGTCGTACTTGGGCGCCACCGAATCAAACACGCCGCGCACGTGCTTTGCTTTTTCGGTTTCTTCAACCGATTGATAACCAAAATGTGTTGTCGTCATGGCTCCAATGGTAGCAGCGTAGCCGACTTTCTCACCGACAAAACGCGCTTTGCCGACTCTACGGGCCCCTGCTATTGCCAGTTCGCCACAATCACGGGGTTCAAAGCCGCCGCATAGCTGGCAGACAGTGTGGTCTGGCCCGCCGCCGGTGGCGAAAACGCCGCCATCGCACTCACCAGGTTTTGTACCTGGCTGTCCAGCAGCGTCTTGCCATCGCTGGTCTTGAACTGCTCGATGTGGTACTGGTTGCCCAGATACCAGTTTTGCAGCGTGATGCTGTCTTGCGCGCCAAGCAGGCCGACGGAGAGGTCATTACCCAGTTGGCTGAACCATATTTGGTCCGAACGCACACCTTCCAGTACCAAGCTGTCTTGGCCACCACCGTCGGCAATGAGATCTTGTCCATCGCCTGCGGCAAACAGATAGCGATCATCGCTCCACTGCGCACTGAAAATTTGGTCGTTGCCAAGGCCGCCTCGCACGGTGTCGCCACCACCGCCGGCGTGGATGACGTCGTTCCCGGCTCCGGCATCGATGTTGTCCGCGCCCCACCCGGTAGTGATCTGGTCATTACCCGCCCCGGCATGAATGAGGTTGCTACCCTTGGCAGAAATCTGGTCGTCGCCGCTGCCACTGGAGATGGTATTGAAGCCTTCTCCCGCGCTGATGACATTGTTGCCATTGCCCGCGTCAATGGTGTCATCTCCCCATTCGGTGGTAATGACATCAAGCCCACTCCCCGTCGTGATGGTATTGCTACCGCCTCCTGCGCTGATCTGATTGTTACCGTCTCCTGCCGTGATTTGATCGCTGCCCCAGCCGGAGGTAATCAGGTCGCTGCCAGCGCCGGCACTGATCACGCTGTTGCCGCCGTTGGCATGAATGATGTTGTTTCCGTTACCCCCAATCAAGGTGTCCTGGCCCCAGCCACCGATCAATGTGTCGTCACCCGCACCGCCGTCGAGCAAGTTACTGGGACCGCCCCGCGCAGTCAGCGTGTCATTGCCGCCGCCACCGATCAAAGTGCTGCTGCTCCAACTGCCGTAGAGCGTATCGTCACCGGCTCCGCCATACAGCGGGGTGTTGCTGGTGTCGGCATACAACGTTTGATTGATTGGCAAGGGCAACACATCGACACTGAAACCCGAATTGGCGGTGGCACCCGCTGCATCGGTGACGGTTACCTCGACGCTGACGGGGCCAACATCGCCGCTGCCCGGTGTGCCGGTAAAGGTCTGTGTGGCGGCATCGAAGCTCAGCCAACCTGGCAAGGCCACGCCGCCGACCCGCAGCGCGCGGTAGGTCAGCGTATCGCCCGCATCGACATCCACAAAGGCGCCAACCGGCAGCGTGTAAACAAAAAACTGCGACGCCTGTGCCTGCTGCCCGGCAATAGGGAGCGCCGCCACCGGTGCATGGTTGGCAGCCATATCTGCAACCTGTTGCGATGTCAGCACCGTAGCATCCGCAAACACAATCCGTTCAACGGCATAGCCACCGGCAGCAAAGTTGTTCGCAACGGTCAAGGTCTCCCCGGTGTCTTTGACCGTCACCAGCAGGTCGTTGTTGGCGGTCACGCGCGTCACGCTCACATCTTGCGGCAGCAGATTGGTCAAGACAATCGAATTGACACCGCCAGCGCCGACCCCATCAACAACCGTGTCGCTGCCCTGGCCCCGTCCCCATTCGTAAATGTCGTTGCCGGCGCCGCCCGTAAGTGTGTTGTTGGCAATGTTGCCGGCGAGTAAATTGTCCTGACTGTTGCCGACGCCATTGATGGCCGCAGTCCCCGTCAGCGTTAGGTTCTCGACGTTGTCACCCAAGCCGTAACTGATGCTGCTGAGTACCGTATCCTTGCCCTCGTTGGCCTTTTCGACCACCAAAGTATTCGCGTTGTCGACCAGATACGTATCGTTTCCGGCGCCTCCGGTCAATGTCACCAATCCGGAAACCCACGCCAGAACATCGTTGCCGGAACCATCGCCGATCAGCGTACTGCACCCCACTTGATTCGCGTTGACATCAAAATTTGTCGTGGTGATCTTGCCCACGGCATCTTTTGTGTAGGTGCTATAGGTGCTATCGACGTATGTTGCCGTGCCGCTGCCGGAGCCATCGGCATTGAAAGTGTCGTCGCCATAGGAACCATCCGCCTTGTTCCACACATCGCCCACCTTGACCCCGTTGGCGTTGTAATCCAGCTCGTTGTAGTTTCCGAGGCCATCGTCGGTGTAGTTGTAGTAGCTGCCGTCCGGGTTATGGCTGCTCCCGCTGCTGGAGCCATCGGCGTTGTAGATATAGCTGCCATGGCCACCATCGCTGTTCTGCCATGAACTACTTGCAACGCCATAGCTGCCATAATTTCTCTGCTCGCTATAAAAATAGGAGTCGGTCAGATTACCGCCGGCATCAAAAGTGTTCTCACTGCCTTCGGAATAGGAACTGGTCAGAACACCGTTGGCATCGTAACTATTGCCACTGACACCGGAATAAGTCAAATTACCGTCAGCATCAAAACTATTCTCCCTGCTGTCGGAATAGGAACCGATCAGAACGCCGTTGACATCAAAATTATTCCCACCGCCACTGGAATTTGTCAGGTTGCCGTTGGCATCGTAATTGTTCTGGCTGCTGTAGGTGCCAATCAGGATACCGTTGACGTCGTAGCTGTGTTTGCTGATATGGCCTTGTCCGTCGTCCGTGAAATTGCTGTAACTGCCGCCCGGGCTGTAACTCGCCCCGCTGCTTGAACCATCGGTGTTAAAAGTGTCGTTGCCGTAGCTGCCATCCGCTTTTGTCCAGTTGTCGCTCAGCCTGATGCCATTGGCGTCGTGGTTCGTTGTAACGAGATATCCCACACCATCGTTCGTATAACTGCTGTAGCTGCCACTCGGGGTGTAACTCGCTCCGCTGCTTGAACCATCGACGTTGAAACTGTCGTTGCCATGGCTGCCATCTGCCTTGATCCAAGTGTCGCTCAGCCTGATGCCACTGACGTCGTGGATCGTCGTCGTCAGATTGCCATGACCATCATTGGAATAGCTGGCATAGCTTCCGTCCAGATCGTGCCCTGTCCCGCTGCTGGAACCGTCGACGCCAAAGGTGTCGGTGCCGTAGCTGCCGTCGGCTTTGGCCCAGCTGTCGCTCAGCCGGATGCCGTTGGCATCATGATTCGTTGTTATCACATTGCCAAGACCATCATTCGAATAACTGGCGTAGCTGCCGTCCATATGGTGTTCTGTCCCGCTACTGGAACCATCGACGTTATATGTGTCGTTGCCGAACCGGCCGTCCGCGTGACGCCAGAAGTCACCCACCACGCGGCCGGCGGCACTCGTTGCATCCAGTTTGGCGTTGCCTTGTCCGTCGGTCGTATAGACGCCTTGGCTACCGTCGGCAAACCGGTACTGTCCGATGACCTGATTACCGGTCACGCCACTCGGAGCAGAGTCCTTTATCAGCACACTGTCCCCGGCTCCGTATTGGATGAGAAGATCCGCTCCTTGCTGGAAAAATTGCACATTCCCGGCGACGATCCCCGCACCAAACTGAACGACATCACCCACCGACTTAAGGCTGGTGACTATCGTGTCCTGCCCGCCGCCCCGATTGAACAGATAAGTGTCGCTTCCCGATCCGCCGTACAAAGCATCATTGCCAATTCCACCGTCCAGCGTGTCATTGCCCGCGCCGCCATCGAGCGTATCGTTGCCATAACCGCCCACCAGGACATCATTTCCGCTCAGACCCAGAAAGCTGGTTCCCACCCCATCCTGTCCCCGAAGTACATCGTCGTCTGGCGTTCCCACAATCGGTGAAACAGGGGCTTGCGCCAGCAGGTAGGCGGTGTCCCACGTGGTACCGTCGGCGAACTGCACTTGCTCGATCTGGTAGCTGCTATCCGGATACCAGTTGGAGAGGATCAGCGCATCGCTCGATTGGGCCAGGTGCAGTTCGAGGTCGTCGCCATTGCGCGCAACCTGAACGTCGCCGGGCAGCACCGACGCCTTGAACAGCACTTTGTCGAGGTTGGTGCTTTGGTTGTAGTCATAGATCCGATCGATGCCATCGCCATAACCGAATAAATAGCAGTCGTCGCCGGCGCCGCCATTCAGGGCGTCGTTGCCCGCGCCACCGTTCAAGGTGTCATTGCCGGCGTAGCCATAGATTCGATCCGTAGCATTGGTGCCATTGATCACATCATCTTGCACGCCGCCTTTGAGATCAAAGCCCAGATCGATGAGCTGCTTGTAGGTGAGCGCGGTGCCATCGGCAAACAGAAAATCCTGGATCGTGTTGGGCGCGTACACGTCATCCGGATTGAACTCCGTGAGATGCAGTTGATCGCCATTGTCGCCCACCCGAATCAGCAATGAGCCGGTACCCAAAGTCAACATCGAAGAATCAATGCCCCAACCAAACTGCACACCGGTAATGACGCCGCCCGGAGAAGTCGGTTGCTTGCCAACCACGACTGACGAGTCGCCACGGTCAAATCGGCGCCTCGATTCACCGCCACCCCCTCCACCGGGTCCTCCCGGTCCAGCCCACAAGGCAAGGGAGTACATCTGGGCGCCGGAATAACTGCTCCCATCAGAGAATTCGAAACTCTCGATATTGTTGATCGAGCCCCCCTGGTAGAAGCCGTCAAGGAATAGGCTGTCACCCTGGTTTCCGTAATGGATGGTGGTGTCATAGACCGTGAGGGTGGTTGGTTGACCGAAGACGGGGGAAGTAGTGACCAATCGGCTGGTCTGGTCAAACCTCAATGAACCAGGATCAATCCCACTGCCGAAAACCAGGGTCGTATGGGGCGTCACTATGAGCGTGTCGTCGCCGTCGCCCGAATTGAACACCAATTGGCAGCGCCCCTCTCCATCGTTCTCTCTGATAGTGATCTTGTCATCCCCTCTTCCCGCAACATAGATATCATCGCTTTCATTGGAAGAGGTAATGACATCCGGGCCTGCCGTACCGACAACCAGTTGTGGACTTCGGTGGGAACCCCTGGGCAAATCGATGGGACGACCGCTGGCGGAGTCCGGCCCTGCTGCATAGTCCTGCAACGCGGCGAGTTGATTGAAACTGAACACCGATCCGTCATCAAAGCGAAACAGCTCAGCATCGCCCTGAGCGCCGTTCACAATCCTCACGACGTCGTCCGGGCCGTAATGGACATTCAATAGAGAACCGTTGCCGTTCAGGCGCTGGTCGTCAAACCAGATGTCGTTGACACTGATGCCGGCGCCAAATGACAAAGTATCCTGACCCCCGAGGTCAAGCAAACTGTCATCGCCGTCACCCGGTTTGAAGTTGTAAGTGGTGTTGCCTGTGCTGCCCAAGAAAACGTCGTTACCGGCACCACCGTCGAAACTTGTTGCCCATCGCGAATTGTCGGCCAGGACGTCGGCCTCCGCACCTCCCGTCAACGCGTATCCATCTTGCGCGGCAAACAGTTCATTCATTGCCAGATAAGAGCCGTCGGCGAAATACAGATCGCGCAGCACGCCACCCCTGATCAAAACCTCGTCGCCCGCGCTGCCATAACGCAAAAGCATCCCATTCGGGGTCCTACTGGCAACAACACTCGATGCTGAGACGCCTGCCCCGAACACAATGCCGTCAAGATTGTCGGTGACTTCGATCTTGTCGTGCCCGGAACCGAGCTTGAGGCTATAGAGGTCGGCTCCCGCACCGCCGCTGAGGAAGTCGTTGCCCAAGCCGCCGTCCAGGTAGTCGTCGCCGTCGTTGCCGCTCAGGATGTCGTTGCCCGCATTGCCTTGCATGAGGGTGTTCTGGTCGAACCAGGCGGCTTGCGCGTCGTCGCCTGCCGTGCCGATGATGATCTCCGGGATTTGTGCGCGCAGATGAGCTTGGTCCCACACTGTGCCATCGGCAAATTCAACACGACTGATGCGCGATGCGTTGTCGACTCCCCAGTTCTGTAGGGTCAGTTGATCGCTGGTCCCAATGATGCCAAGCACCATGTCCACGCCGCTGCGACTGAAGCTGATGTCGGTGGGTAGGACACCCTCAGCGAACCGCACGGTATTGGCGCCTTGCGTATCCCTGAGCGTGTCTTGCCCGCCGCCCGCGCCGAACAGATAGGTATCATCGCCTGCTTCGCCCAGAAGAGTGTCGTTGCCGGCGCCGCCATCGAGCGTGTCGGCTCCATCCCCGCCGGTCAGATAGTCATTGCCGCCCAGTCCGTTGATGCGGTCGGTTGCGTTGGTGCCAGTGATGAGGTCATTGCCTGCCGTGCCACTGAGGTAGAAGCCACGCGCCAGCAGTTCGGCGCTGCTGAGTACTGTGCCATCGGCAAACTCGAAGCTGCCGATGGAGGAACCGTTGAACACATCGTTCGAATCGAAGCCCGTGAGCACGCCACTGGCGTCCATGTCCCTGATGTGCACGGCATCGCCGTTGCCCAGATCGAGCATCAGGGAGCCCAGATGCAGAATCACATCGTTTGAGCTGATGCCTGGGCCAAAGCGCAGGATGTTGTTCTCGCCCTTGATGTCGTAAACGGTGTCGGTGCCGTCACCGCGGTTGAAGATGTAGGTGTCCTGGCCTGCGCCCCCGTACAGATAGTCGTTGCCCGTGCCACCAACAATGATGTCGTCGCCGGCGTTGCCATAGATGATGTCGTTGTCTGCGCCACCGTCGAGGTAGTCGTTGCCTGCCGCATCGGAGAGATTGCCCTCGCCGTAGAGCCAGTCCTCACCCGCCCCACCCAGAATGATGTCATTGCCTGCCCCGCCCTGGAGTTTGTCCACGCCACCTTCACCAAAGATGACATCGTTGCCCAAATCTCCCCAGACATAGTCGTTACCATCCCCTGCGTAGATGACGTCCGCCGCGCCGTCGGTGGGCTGTGCGTAACTGACCACGGGGTAAAAGTAGCGCATGCCGCCCGCTTGATCGGTCACGGTCCAATTGAAATCACTGGCCAGCCAGTCGGTGTCGCCCATGATGTCGTCATTGCCCGCACCGCCGATGAGCAGGTCGCTGCCCGCGCCTCCCATCAGGACATCATTGGCGGCGCTACCAACCAGCGTATCGTCGCCCTGCGCACCTGCCAGCCAATCGCCTTGTGCATTGATCCCGGCAACTGTATTGCCCTGAGCGATGGCGCCGGCAACATCAGTCTGGCTGTCCGCATAGATCAGATCGTCGCCAGTTCCGCCATCGATTACATCGCCACCTGCGCCGCCGCTGACGACGTCATTTCCTGCGCCAGCGAAGACATCATCGCGCCCCGCTCCGGCATCGATCACATCGTCTCCGCCGCGTGTCGCGCTGATAACGTCGTCTCCACCCCCGCTCACGATGTGGTCGTTGGCTGCGCTGTCGTAGAGGAAGTCGACGCGGTCTGTTTCGATTACGGCGGGGTTGGCGAGGACATTGCCCAAGGCGTCGAAACCAATTTGGACGCTGGCGATGCTCAAGTCTTGGTCTATCGGAGCGAGGTCGCCTGTGATGTCGAGCGTGGTCGCTGGATTGACATCAGCTACCGCCGCGCTCATATTCAAACCCAGCTTACCGACCTGCCAGTTCTGCACCAGCATGTTGCCGTCGATCATGAGGCCCGTGCCTACGTCGGTATAGACGTGGCCGTTGGCATCGCGGTACACGCGCGCATTCCCGCATTGGGCACCACCAGATACGGTCTGACCGTCAATCTGGATGCTGCCTTGTCCATCCGAATCGACGATGGTGTCCAGGCCGTCGCCCGTGTAACCAGTGGCGGCGTTGGTGGATTGGTAGATGTAAGTGTCATTACCTTTTCCGCCAAGCAGGAGGTCGTTGCCTTGCCCACCGGCCAAGGTGTCGCTGCCCGCGTTGCCAACGAGAAGGTCGGCCGATCTGCCACCCGTCAGCGTGTCCGCACCGCTGCCACCCAGCATGAAGGCGCCACGGCTCAAGGTGTCGGTGGCGGCCATGGCGTCCGCACCGGCCTGCACATACCAGTCGCGCATGTTGGGTAGCATCGATTGAATCAGTTCGCGCTCTTCATCGCTGAAGCTGCCCAACGACTGGAGGTAGTTCTTGAAATACAGGACAAAGCCTTTGGCGTCAGCAAGATTGAGTCTGTCGTAGTTCTGAAGTGCGGTGGCGAACTTGGCGGACACATCGGCCATGTCGAGCTGGACTCCGTTGCTGCCCGAATTTTCCGTGCCGAGGTCGGTGAAGAGTTCCTTCTTGTAGCCAGCACTGGTGCTGCTTTCCTCGTAATACTTCTGCATGGCAAAGGCCATGAGGGTTTTGCTTACATCATTGAGCTGCTGGTTAAGTGCATTCCCGTCCGCCATGGTCAGGCCGCCGTCCTGGGCCAGTTTCCAGAGATCTCTAGTGATGCGGGTGAGCATGGCGTCGGATGTGGTAACACCGGGGGCGTTGCCAAGCTCGTGGCGAAGAAGGCGTTCGAGGAAATTATCCTTCGCTCTATTGGCAACGCCAGTGTCATTTGCATACAAATTGCCATCGAACATCATCTTTTCCAGTTCCGTGAGTTTCAACGTCACTTGGCGGAAAGAATCGTTTTGCACGAAGGCACTCAGCAGAGCAATGGAGTGAACGTCCGACGCCGATACCCCTCCATTACCATTCACCAACGGTGGCAGTTCGCTGCCAATGCTATTCAACCAGGAGATAGGTGGCGTACTGGAGAGCAATTCGCCGACCAAACGAATGTCCGTGACGTTGCTTGCACCACTGCCAGGCATCAAGGGGTTAACCAGTGTTGGTGCAAGGGCCAGCAGTTGTTGGTCCGTGTAGCCATAGTCAACTTTGAGGTGTGCAATCAAGGTGTCGCGCATCCCCAAACTGAGCGCAAAGGGTGCCTGGTCAAAGGTGGTGGCGGTTTTATCAAAGAACACAGCCATCAGGGACGCTAATCCGCCACCCAAAGAATGTCCAGTGAAGCTGAAGGTGGCGTTGGGGTAAATCTGGCGCAATCCCAAATAGAAAGCAGCAGCTTCGCCAAGTTGCGCCGACCAGAATATTCCTGAACTGAGGGCAACATCAGCGGCGATGTCAGCCCATCCAGGGTATGTACCTGCATAGGAGATGACAATTTCATTTCCATGTTGAAAAGCGACAGCCTCGAAGCCGGAATTGTCATCTAGCGAAGTACCCAGCTGCGCCCATCCTCCCGGAATTGGGAATTGGTTTCTGGGACCACGTGTTGAAAGGTAAGACCCGCCGGACATCAAAGCATACTCAAGAGCAGCAGTCATGATTTCGTTCTCCCGTTATGAATGGACAAATTACTGAAATTTTGAGCAACCAAGCACTGGTGCGTTATCTGAACTCTGGATTTCCTCTCGCACAAACACTTGAAGATAAGCCGCATCGTGGCTGAACGTACCGTTAATGCTTTTGATTTCTGCGGCTGTCACCACACCGGTGTGTGAGTCAAGTTGGTGCTCGTTTTCTTGAGTTTCGATCACTACATTTGCTTCTTTGATTTCCGTGGGAAATGCTTCAAGCGGAACCCGCTGCCAAGTCTTACCGTCATACTTAAGGAAGACATAAGGCGGGTTCGGTCTGCCCCATTTGTTGTAGGCATGGCAACCATAGGTACTGGTAACAATGTATGGCACTCCTTTGACGATATTGAGTGCCAACAACCCTAAACTTGAATCACTGTCTTTCATCCCAATGGTTGTTTCCCACGTAATGGCTTCGCGTGTTCCGGGCCGCGTGAAGGAAATCTTGTGTGAATTGATCGGGACTTCTTGACCAACCTCATGCCGTCCACCACGTGTTTGTGAACGTTTCACAATGACCTTGCTGCCGTCATGCAGCAGCACTTCCTCCTTCCAGCTTGTGCCGCCGAATCCGAATACCCCTGCCTCTGCATTCATACTCACTCCCATCGCTAAAAATAGTCCCAGTTTCGTAATTCGCTCCCACATTCGGTAATCGGTTCTCATGCCGTAGTCCTCCAAATAAGATCGTTCAAAACATTGCCAGTTGATGCATGGACGGCGTCTTGTGCCTGTCGCCTCCTACCTTTCCCGCAAACTCTCGCTGCCCGCCCGCTGCACCGGGCTCAGCAGAAACTCGATGATCCGCCGTCGCCCGGTCTTGATCTCGGCCGTGATGTTCATGCCCGGGCTCAAGGGGACGCGCTTGCCGTCGATCAGCATGTCTTTCTGGCTCAGAGTCAGCGTGGCCGGGTAGTAAGAGCCCTTCCTGTCGTCCGTCACAGCATCCGCCGTCACCACATCCACTCGGGCCAATACGGTGCCGTAGCGGGTGTAGGCAAAGGTCTCCAGCTTCACCTCAGCCATCTGCCCGGCATTGACAAAACCGATGTCCTGATTGGCAACACTTACCTCGGCGGTTACGGTGGCGCTATCGGGCACCACAATCATCAGCGGCTGAGCCGGGGTAACGACGCCGCCAACCGAGTGCACCGCCAGCTGCTGGACGACACCGGCCACCGGTGCGCCGAGTTGCGTCTGGCGCTCGCGCTGCCTGGCCTTGGTGTGCTCTGATTGAAGCTGGCTGTGCCGGGTAGCAGCTTGCGCTTGGCGGTCGCGTAAAACCCGCATGGTTTCGGCGCGGTAGGAGGCTTTGGCCTGCTCGGTTTCCCTGGCGGTGGACTGAACTTCCGCCAGACGGGCACGCTGGGTCGCCAGATCGCGTTCCAGTTCCACCCGTTCCCTCGTTTTGTCCTGGGTGGCGTGGCCGGAAATGTAGCCCTGGTTCACCAGCTTTTTGAAGTCGGTCTCACGCGTTTGCGCCATTGGGACGGTCACTTCCAGCTTGGCAATGGTTTCCTTGACGGTGGCTATCTCCATCTGGCGGCGCGCCGCTTCGGCATCGAATTTGGCGAGTCTGGCGCTGATGTCCTGCCACTCGGACTGCAGTTGCTCGCGGGTTGCCGGGTCTTGGATCAGGTCTGCCTCCAACCCGCGTAGCACGGGTGCTGGCAAGCTCGGATGGAACAGCGACTGCAGCAAGGCACCGGTACGCATGACTTCCGAGGCCTGTGTCCTGAGTTGCTCCTGCACGCTGACCCTGTCTGCTGTAGCCATGGTCGGGTCCAACTCCACCAGCACCTGACCAGAGTGCACGCGCTCGCCGTCCTTGACCAGCACCCGGCGCACCACGCTGGCTTCGAGCGGCTGGATGACCTTGGTGCGGTCGCTTGCAATGATGCGTCCCGGCGCCACTGCCACGATGTCCACCTGGCCCAGCATGGACCACAGCAGTGCCAGCGCAAACAGAATCATCAGGCCCCAGGCCAGTCGGCGCGGTGCTGGGTGCACAGGCGTTTCCTGCAGGCTCAGGGCCGCCGGCAGAAAAGCGATCTCGTCGGCCATCCTGCTGGGTCCGGCCAACTCGGCACGATGGGCCCAGGTGGCCTGAAACACGGCCCGATAGCGGCCCAACAGCCCGATGATGGGGTGCCTGGATTGAGGAGCTTCGCTCACGCCGTCACCCCTTCACTGGCATCTCCGGTGTGCTCTTGGGCAGTCCCTTCGGTCGCTTTTCCACCATCCTGCATGCGCCACAGGTAGGCGTACAAACCATGCCGCTTGTTCACCAACACGTCATGCGCTCCCACCTCCACGATTTGGCCCTTGTCCATCACAATGATGCGGTGGGTGCGGCGCACGGCAGACAGACGGTGCGCGATGATGAGCACGGTACGGCCCTGGCAGATGTGGGCCATGTTGCGCTGAATGATGGCCTCGCTCTCATAGTCCAGCGCGCTGGTGGCTTCGTCCAGAATCAGGATGCGCGGGTTGGTGAAAAGTGCTCGGGCTATTGCCACGCGCTGGCGCTGGCCGCCGGAGAGGTTGCCGCCTTGCTCGCCGACGAGGGTGTCATATCCCTCGGGCAGCTCGCCGATGAACTCGTGGGCGCCAGCCAGTTGCGCCACCCGCATGACGGCTTCCATCGGCGCTGCCGGGTCGGTGATGGCGATGTTCTCGCGCACGCTGCGGTTGAACAACAGGTTCTCCTGCAGGACAACGCCGACTTGTCTTCTGAGCTGCGCGGCGTCGATCAGGCTGATGTCGATGCCGTCGACCAGCAGCCGGCCGCCTTCGGGGGTGTACAGGCGCTGCACCAGCTTGGTCAGCGTGCTCTTGCCGGAACCGGAACGCCCGACGATGCCTACAACCTCGCCAGCTTTGATATCGAGGTTGATGCTGTTCAGGACCGGCGCGCTTTCGGGCCGGTAGCGAAAAGTGACTGCGTCGAGTGTGATGCGGCCTTTGAGCAGCGGCAATTGCGCCGCGCTGCTGGGCGGGACTTCGGTACGGGTGTTGAGGATGTCCCCCAGGCGTGCCACCGAGATGCCGGTTTGCTGGAAGTCGGTCCAGAGCTGGGCCATGCGCATGATGGGTTGGCTGACGCGTTGGGCAAACATGTTGAAGGCGACGAACTGGCCGACCGTCAGACCGGCGCCAGTCAAGTCGTTGTTCATCACCAGTTGGGCGCCGTACCACAGGGTGGCGGCATTGACCAGTTTGCCGATCAGGTTGACACCTTCGTGCGCCACGCCGGCCAGGTTCTGGGTCTTGAAGCTGGCTGATACATAGCCGGCCAGTTGAGCGTCCCAGCGTTTGCAGAAGGCCGGCTCCAGCGCCGTGGCCTTGACGGTCTGGATGCCGGTCACCGTTTCCACCAGCATGGCCTGGTTCTCGGCACCACGGGAAAACTTGAGGTCCAGCCGCTGGCGCAGGATCGGCACCACGGCCAGGCTCAGGCCGAAGTACAGCGGCAGGCTGACCAGCACGATCAGGGTCAACGGTACGCTGTAGAAAAGCATGATGGCGATGAAGACGAAGGAGAAGAAGACGTCCAGCAGCACGGTCAAGGCATTGCCGGTGAGGAAGGACCGGATGTTCTCCAGCTCGCGCACACGAGCCACCGAATCGCCGACCCGGCGCGCCTGAAAATAGGCCAGCGGCAGTTGCACCAGGTGGCGAAACAAGCGGGCTCCCAGCTCGACATCGATGCGGCTGGTGGTGTGGCTGAAGACATAGGCGCGCAGCGCGCTGAGAACGCTCTCGAAGATCACCACAATCACGAGGCCGATGACCAGGACGTCGAGCGTGGTCATGCCTTTGTGCACCAGCACCTTGTCCATCACCACCTGGAAGAACAGCGGGCTGACCAGGCCGAAGAGTTGCAGCATGAAGGAGATCAGCAGCACCTCACCCAGCAGCGCGCGGTACTTGACCAGGGCTGGGACGAACCAGGAGAAGTCGAATTTGGCAAGTTCACCGATCAGGCTGGCACGGCTGCTGATGAGGATAAGTTCACCGCTCCACTGAGCTGCAAAGACTTCAACCGGTTCGATGATGGGGCGCTCGCCACCATCCTGCAACAGCACGCGCTTGCCGTCGCTTTGGGCCAGGATGACCAGGCGCAAGCTGTCATCCTCAGTTCGCATCACGGCAAGGGCGGGTAATGGCGTTAACCCGATGCGTTCGATGCTGGTGCGGGAGAGCTTGGCCTTGAGGCCAAGATGGTGGGCGGCACGCAGCACATCAGTAATGGTGAGCTGAACGCTTGAAGACAAACCCAGTTGATGGGCCAGTGCGGCGGGATCGGCGGCAACCTGGTGGAAACGGGCTACTGCGCACAGGGCAGACAAAGGCGCCAGTGAATCTGAATTGACTGGATGTACAAGCCCCTCATCCGCACTCGCGTCGCCGGTCGCGAGCACCCCTGAATCTGCCGTCACGCGCCACCCCCCGATTGCCCTCAGTTCCCTGGGGCCGGTTTAGTTGGCGTCTACTTTATCGAGCGCTAAGAACTGTGTATATCCCCCAAATGGGGGATGCCGATTACGCTGTCAGCGACTGGCGCAACTTGATCCGGCCTTCTCGGGCATAGGCGTGTCGCGCTCGACACCGGCGGCTTTCAGGCGGGCCTCGTAGTCGGCCCACAGTTGCTCTTGCCGGGAGCCCAGGAAATAGAGGTAATCCCAGGAAAAAATGCCGGTGTCATGACCGTCGGAAAAGGTCGGCTGCACGGCATAGTTGCCGACTGGCTCAAGAGCGGTCAACTCCACCTGCCGCTTGCCAGTTTGCAACACTTCCTGCCCCGGTCCGTGACCCTGCACGTCGGCCGAAGGTGAGTACACCCGCATCAACTCGAACGGAATGCGAAACTCGGCGCCGTCCGAAAAACTCACCTCCAGCACCCTGGACTGACCATGCACCGTAATCGCCTGCGGCGTCGGAGCGCCTGATTGCAAACCTGCCATTTGAAATTACCCTCGACAACCCGCTTCTGCGAGCTGAAAACAAATTCAAAACCGGTCCACGCCCAACCGACGCGCACCGCAACTACTAGCACGGTAACACGCTTCCAGTCACAACAGGACCTCCACCTCGGGAAAAGCCGTAGCCAACCGATGCCTATTATGGTGCCGTCATTTGGTGGTGAAGGTAAACGCCCCATCCCAGTTGGCCCCGGGTGGGTGTTCGCGCAGGTACGTTATGCGTTTTGCATACACGCCGTAAAGGTAGCGATCCGGGTAGAGCCCCCGCAACTGAGCGAATTTTGCTTCCGCCAGTGGCCAGTTCTGTTCCCGATAAAAGCCCAACGCCGCCTCGTGCAGCGCCAGCTCTTCCCTGAGTTCCGGGCTTTCCTGCCCCGCCGCGCAGATCGGCTCAAAAATGGCCACCGGCTTGTCCTTGCCCTTGACGCGCACGCGATCGAGCTCGCGGTAGACAAAGTCCGGCACGGCAGCCCGGGTGAACTCGCTAACCATGATCTGCACGCCGTATTCCTTGGTCAGGCCTTCCAGGCGGGAGCCCAGATTGACAGCGTCGCCCATCACGGTATAGGCCAGGCGGAACTCCGACCCCATGTTGCCGACCGTCATTTCGCCCGTGTTGATGCCAACACCAATCCTGATCGGCGGCCAGCCCTTGGCCTTGAAATGATCCTGCAACGCTTCGAGGCCCTTGATCATGTCCAACCCGGCCAGCAGCGCATGCCTGGCGTGCTGCTCGTCACGCACCGGGGCTCCCCAGAAAGCCATGATCGCATCGCCCATGTACTTATCAATGGTGCCGCGATGCTGGTGAATCACATGCGTCATGGGGGTCAGAAATTCATTCATCAACTGCGTCAGCTGGGTCGGATCAAGGCCCTCTGAAATCGTAGTGAAGCCGCGCACGTCGGAAAAAAGCACCGTCAACTCCCGGCTTTCGCCGGCCAGCGAGTAAGCGCCCGGGTTTTTCGCCATTTCATCGACCAGCTCGGGCGGCACATACTGGCCGAACAAGCCGGTTAATAAACGCTTGCCACGCGACTCGATAAAAAAGCCGTAGGCCATGTTGAAGACGAAAAGGACGGTCGCCAACAGCAAGCCCGAAGCCAGGGGCCAGACCTCGTGACTGAACTTCCACATCGACAGATTGAAAGCCAGCAAGGCCGCCAACACCGCCACCGACAACGCGCTGGCCCACAAAGGGCTGAGCACCGGTAACGCCAGCGCCAGCAGCGCACCGATCATCAGCACCAAGCTCAATTCGAACCCCAGCACATCCGCCGGGCGCCCCTTGATATTCTGGTCAATGATGCCGGCCACCAGGTTAGCGTGCAGTTCAACGCCGGGATAAACGTCCTGCATCGGCGTCGAGCGCAAATCCATCAGTCCCGGCGCCGTGGAGCCGATCAGCACAATGGTGTCGCGCAAAATTTCCGGCGACACCTTGCCCCGCAACACATCACTGGCCGAGACATAGGCAAAGCTGCCCTGCTTGCCGCGAAACGGAATCAGAGCCGCGACATCGCGATCCACCGGAATCCGCCGCACACCCAACTTGAGCTTAGTCAGGGCATCGATGGTCTTCTCGTTATCCTCGTAATCGAGTGCGATTTTTGGCTCGCGCAAATTCAGTCTGGCCACAGCAAGCCCCAGGGTCTCGTACAAGGCCCCGTCGTACCTTTGCAGCAGCGATATGCGCCGGAATACACCGTCCGTATCCACCATGGGTGAGGCGTTGAAAAACCCTCCGGCTGCCGCACTGGCCTGCAATTCCGGCAGATTCGCGGCAAACCCGCTGGCTTCCGCAGCACCGACAATGTCAGGCTGAAAACTGCCTTGCGGCAACGCCGGCGCTGGCAATGTGCCAACGCCAACACTGCGCTGCTGTTCATGGCGAAAGTAATAGCCCAGAGCCACGCGCCGGTTTTTCAGACTGTCGGCAAACAACTGGTCGTAATTCAGTTGCGGCTTGAGTTGGTCCAGCGCCGACTTGAAATTGGTATCGCCGCTCAGTTCCGCCCGGGCCAGTGCCTCCATGCTCTTGAGCCCTGAACTCTCATCGCGTTCCGCAAAAATCAGGTCGAAACCCAGCACGTCGATTTTGTACTTGTCAAACAGCAAATCAATCAGGTGCGCCAACTTGTTTCTGGGCCATGGCCAATGACCTTGTTCCTGCAAACTTTTCTCGTCGATGTCGACGATCACAATGCGCGGATCGCGTTCAACCGGCATGGTCCATTTGAGCCTGAGGTCGTAGGTGACGTTTTCAAGCAGCCGGACAAAACCCAGATCGTACGTTCCCCAAACATGCAACGCCATCAACGTCGTCATCATGAAACTGAGGCCGATGCGCAGCGCGTGGCGCCTGAAGAAGCCGGCTTTTTTCATCTGCGAAAACCGATTCAGAAATTGGCAGTCAAATTGAGATGGATTTTTTGATCTCCGGTCTGCGGCAAGTCCGAGCCGCTGGCCATCGGCAAGACACTGCCAACCAGCAGACGACCCCAGTCCAACGAGAAGCCGTAAGCACCCGAGCCATAACGCAATCCCAGCCCAATGCTGACCAAACGATCCCTGCCGGGTTTGTTGGGATTCAAATCCGCGTTATGGTTGCGCAACCAGCCGGCATCCAGGAAACCGAGCGCACGCAGTCCCGGCCTGAGTTCAGGGCCGGTGATTTCCAGCGACGAAAACAGACCACTGTCGCCAGCGATGGCTCGCTCGCCGGTACCGCGCACCGAGGCACTGCCGCCAACACCAAACTGTTCACCCGAAATCAGTGCGCCGGCACTGTACTGAAACTGCCCTCGAGCACTCCACATCCAGCCCGACCCGAAGGACGACAGGTAGTTGGCAGCGCCACGCAAGGCCTTCCAGTTGACACTGGTGACGCGCACGTCCTCACTTTGGTAAGCGGTCAAATCATTGCCGCGGCTACCCGGCAGATTGATGGCCAGTTCGGTGTTGTAGCCCCATACAGCGGCATCAGACTCGACCCGGGCGGTGTAGCCGACGCTCAGGGGCCGACTGCCCCGCTCCATCTGGCCCGGCACGGGAATATCATTGACCAGGGCGACATTGAACAGTTTCTGATCCAGCCCCAGCGTCACATAGCTTCGCCGTCCACCGTCCGGTTCCAGGTAATGGCTGTAGTTGACGCCCAAGGTCTGCCCGGCACCGGTGCTGTTGAAAGTACCAAAGCTGCCGACCACGTCGGAACGGGTGTAGGCCAGGCCCAGAACGCCGCCCTGCCGATACAAGGGAACACGGTAATTCAGACCCAATTGCTTGACGTCCTTGATCCGCTCCAGAGAGGTGGTGTAAGCGACAGAAAACTGGTGATCGAGATCGAACAGATTTGAATGCCCGCCCACCAGCGACAGCCGGTCGCGCCCCGTCGACGCCGACCCCGTATTGGACAAATTGGCTGAAAAATTCCACGGTTTGACTTCCCTGACCAGCAGCCTGGCATCAATCTTGTCAGCCTCCTCGGACTCCTTGAGCGACACCTGTATTTGCTTGCTCTGGTTTTCGTTGGCAATCGCGGTCTGAATCGCCAGGGCCCTGAAATTGGGGGACTGGCCTTCCTGCAACGCTGGCACGCTGGCGCGAATATTGGCCTCGCTGTGATGCGTTTGTCCTTCCACCGTGACCTTGCCAATCACAAACCTGACAATATTCAAGGTCACCGTGGCACCCACTTCCTGCGGCGGCAAAGAGACACGGTGCAGTGAAAAACCTTTGGCCTTGAGCTCGGCCTCCAGCGCCGCCGTGGCTTTTTGCAAGGTGCTCAAGGTCGCGTCAGGCCCGATAAATGGGGCCAGTACCCGGGACGTCTGTTCCTTTGACAACGGGTTATCTCCGGTCAATTCAAAACCGCTGATGCTGAAACGCGCCGTGGCCCCGGTCGCCGCCGGCATCGCTTGCTGTGCAGACCCGCAGCCAGGCCACAGCAATGTCGCCGCTGCCAGCATGCTGGCTACCGCACTTTTTGCACCTGAAACCGGCCCGCTGCTGCTGAACAAATTTGGCATAAAAAACAGTACCTCTAGCGACATTGGTTGCTGGACCGATTTCTGACCTCGCCGACGATGCCAAGCAACATGGGATTCGGGCTGTTGGGCAAGGGCACTCTGTCAAACTGGATGAACAAGGGGGTTTCGATCGGGCGACCGGTACGACCATCGATGCCGGCAAATCCGGTTTCGCCGCGTCCGAGTTGCAGGGTCTCGCTGGCTGAAGCCACCTCAACGTGTCCCTCCCGCACCGTCACAAACAAGCCCTCGTCCTCGACCGACACACCACCGGCGGAAAACAACTGCTTCATATTGACCGGTACCGTGTCAGGTCTTTGCAGTCTCTCCAGCGTCGGGGCCGTCAGGGGTCGAATGGCCGTGCGACTGACAAACAAACCCTGCCCCGCTTGCAGTATCTGTACAGCGGTCCTCCCAGCGGCGGCCACCTCGATGCTCCCCAGCCAGGTAAAGAAACTGCAACTGACAGGCTGCTCCGGCGCTGCCCCTTCATCAGGCGCGGGACAATCAAGATCAAGACCGGTTCCCCGGATACCGACCGTGGCCGTGGGGGCAACGAATTTGACATTTCGGTTGTTCGCCTTGCCAATCAATCCGGTCAGGGCGCGCATCGAGCCACGCACCAGCGAAATGAAAAAACGCCCCTCGGTCGGATTCTTGTCATCAAACACAAAGCCGTCCACCTTGAAGTGGGTGCTGGAGCCCAGCGTCAGGCGACTTTCATCCCGGAATATCAGGACGCCCTTGGAAACCGGACCGGTCTCCACCGTTTCGCCCGGGTAGACGCTGGCGCCTTCCACCAGCTTGCGTTTGCTCCCGACGCCATCGGTGGCACTGATATCCCCTTGCGCCGAGATCAGCTTGGCACTCGCCTGCACTGCGTTGGGTTGCGCCTTTTCCGTCACCTTGGCAGCCTCGGCCTTGCACTCCTGAGCGCACAGACGGGCATCGAAATCGGTGCCATGGATAGCCACCATGGCATTGGCAGTCTGAATTTTTGCCGCATTCGGCGCGTCCTTGGAAATCGAACCGGTGACGGCCCGAAAGCCGCCGCGCAGCAATTGCATCAGCATGGCGTTGTCTGGCGCGCCCTCCTTGAACTGGTATCGCTGCACGATCATTTCAGAATTGGGCCGCAACGTCATGCGGGTTCCATCCTGCAACTTGATGATGGCCGCGGAGTCCTCGGCGATCGTCAGGCGATCACCCTCCATCAGCGGCAACCCCTTGCCCAGGGTGCGCGGCAACTGTCCCGGCGTTTGGGCAAAACCCACGCCGCGCGAAAACTGAACCTCGCCGGCGGGTTGTGCCGCCACCACCAGGGCGGCCCCCATCAAAATAGCGCCAACCAGCTGTCTCATGGCAAGCCGGATCAGACTGCTATTGATCAGCGCAAACATATGTCGCCCTCAACCGTTGTGCCCTTCTTGTCCTTGTCTTTATCGATTAAACCGAGCGTGTCGACACTGACCAGCAGCGGCGCAACAACGGCTTTTTCAAATTGAGTCACAAAGGCCACCACGTAATCGGTCGGCGCACTGCCGCTGGTAGTCGTCAGAGACCCAGGCGGCGCTGCGACCGAAGTACCCTGGGCCGGATAGCTGACCGGATTGCCAAAGCTGATGGCTGACGGGCCAAGCGTCACGCTGCCGCCGGCGCTGACGACCAATCCCAGCGCCGCCGACACCTTGCTGTTCTGCACAAAATTGTTGGCCGCGCGCAGCCCGATGGCCCCGGCGCTGGAGACTAGGTCACCGTTCAGGGTCAGGTTGCCGGCACTGGTCAGGTCGGTGGCCACCAGGTCGATATCACCACTGGCCAACACCCCTGCCGAGCCAATCGTCAAGGGACTGTTGGCCGTCATCGATACCTTCCCGCCATGGGCTACCACGGGGCCCGAAGTGCTGATACCGCCGGTGTTATACAAGGTGATATTGCCGGCCGCCGTATTGATACCCTGAACATCGATCACGCCCACGTTGGTCAGCTCAATATTGCCGCTGCCGGTGCTGGCCGCTTTGAAACTGCCAATCCGGTTGCCGGCATCATGGAGCAAGGTGCTTCCCAGGGACTGGGTTGCCAGCAAACCTTTTGTGACCAGGGCCGCGCTTTGACCCACACTGCCAGCCGGCGCGGAGAGACTGATGGCCGGCGCATTGATCGCGCCCACCATCAAATCGCCGGCACTTTGCGTGATTGTCACCGGCCCGCTGGCGGCGATGCTGCCGGCCGTCTGATTGAACGAGCCATTGACGCTCAGAGAGCCGGCCAAATTGAGTGAACCACCGCTTTGGTTGTACTGCGGTGTGCTCAAGCCGCTGCCAATTGACAAGCTACCCCCAGATAGGGAGAAGCCACCTGCGCCGCCGAGCGACTGTACGCTGGTGCTGCCTGCGCCAGCGTCATAGGTGGCCACCACGCCCGCTGGTATGGCCACCGCCAACACGTTGGAAGCGTCCGGCAAGGCATCCCAATTGCCGGCGTCGCTCCATTGACCGCTGCCCGCCGCAGTCCAGGTCGACAGCGGCCGCACGGTGATCGTGCCCTTGGCGCTGGCAGCACTGCCGGCCCAGGTGTAATTGGCGGCATCAGGCCCGCTCAAGGCAAGGTTGGTGAGGTTGACCGTTTTACCGACACCCACATTTCTGTCGTCAAACATGGCATTGACGGTGCCAATTGTTACCTGGTCACCGGCGACCAAACCGGCCAGGCTGGCGCCAGTTGTTACGGCCGTTGCAGCGGTCTTTCCATCGTAGACCTTGTCATTGATGGCAATCCCGCTGACCCCCGTGATCGCTGCCTTGCCGATGTCGGCTGTGGCAGTCGCTGTGTTGGCGCTCAAGGTGTAATTGACGGCATCGGCACCGCCCAGACTCAGACCGGTGATATTGACGGTCTTGCCAATACCGGCATTCTTGTCACTGAAAGCACCCGTGGCAGCGCCGACCGTCACGCTGTCGCCGCCGATGGCACCGACCAGGGTCGCCGAAGCGATGTTCAGGGTGGCGCTGGTATTGCCGTCATAGACTTTGTTACTGGCCGTGATGCCGCTCACGCCGCTCAGCGCTGCTTTGCTGATGTCGGCCTTTGTGGAAGTTGATGAGAGGGTAAATGCGTAGTTGGCGGCATCGGCACCAACCAGACTCAGGCCGGTGATATTGACGGTCTTGCCGATACCGGCGTTCTTGTCAGAGAAGTTACCCGTGCCGCCAGAGACTGTCACGCTGTCGCCGCCGAAGGCACCGGCCAGGGTCGCCGAAGCGATGTTCAGGGTGGCACTGGTATTGCCGTCATAGACTTTGTTGCTGGCCGTGATGCCGTTCACTGCGCTGATCGCCGCTGGCGTAATAGTGGCCACTTGCTTTCCACCCGTGAAGGTGTAGTTGCTGGCCAGGCCTGTGCCATTGCCCAAGGCCAGACTGCCCAAAGTCACCGGCTTATTGACGCCAACATTCTTGTCCGCCACCGTGCCACTGCCAGTCAGCGTCAGCGTTTCAGCGCCGATCAAGCCGGCCAGTGAAAAAATGTTCGCGTTGACGATATTGCTGCCGTCATAAACACGGCTGCCGTTCAGGCTGATCGGACTTGCGCTCAAGGTAGCCGGGTTGATGGTCAACAGAGCGTTGACATAGCTGATATCGTAGCCCTGTTGGTCGGAATAAAGACCGGGGCTGTAGCTGCCAACATTGACGGCACCGTTGTACGGATTGCCAATGTTTGAAAGATGCCCGCTAGCGGCGGCTCCAGCGACAGAATAGCTGGCATTGGTCAAACTGGTAACCGGGTTGCCGTCGTAAGCCTTGACCATGTTATCCGCGCTCACTGTCAACGGCGTCAGGAAGTTACGCAACAGTGGGTAGCTACTGCCATCGTAGATACGCCAGACGGCACCGCTGCCACCGCTGTTGGCAATCGTATTGGGCGTGGCTGTATTCCAGTTGCCATAGCTTGCGAACTGTTTCATCTGGGCGCTGGTCAGGCCGGTGACGCCAGGATTGGTGCCATCCAGGCCATTGAGCTTGCCGGTCGTCGTGGTATCCCAAAAGTTATCGGTGAGCGTGCCGGAGAAATAATGTCCCACCAAACCACCGCTGCTGCCGGTGCCAAGATCAGTCACACTGCCACTGGCGTAGCTTCGCGTGATCGATGCGCCAAAGTGGTTATACCCCACGAGGCCGCCGATTTTCTCGGTTCCTGAAACACTACAGTCACACCAAGAGGTACTGAAACTGACATTGCCGGTGGCATACGAGTCGCTGATGGTGCCGCCGTCAGCGTTGCCGACTAAACCACCCACCCGAGAGGGGCCAGCCACATTTCCGGTGGCATAGCTGTAATAGATATTGCCATCGTTGTTTTTGCCGACCAGGCCTCCGCTGTCCCCACCCCCGTTGACATTCCCGGTGGCATAACTTTTTTCTATACGTCCATTGTTATAGCCGACCAAGCCGCCAGCATAGCCGCCAGTCCCGGTGACTGAGCCGCTGGCGTGCGCACCGGTAATGACATTGCCCCAGGTGTTGTAGCCGACCACACCGCCGACGTACATATTGCCCTTGACATTGGTGCTGGCATGGGCGTTGCTGATGCTGGTGCCGCCGTCGTTCTCGTTGTAGCCCACCAACCCAGCCACATAATTATTGCCCGTGACGCTGCCGCCAAGGTGGATGTTGCCAATGGTGCCGTAGGAGTTATACCCAAACAAACCAACGTAATCCGTATTCGGGCGATTGATGGTGAGGCCCGCGATGGTGTGACCCTGGCCGTCAAGCTTGCCGGCAAAGCGATTGCTGGCATTGCCCACCGGCGCGAACCCGGCACCCGTATTCCAGTTCGCCGTGCCGGCGGCGTCGATGTCATTGGCCAGTACAAAGCGATCGCTGAGTCTGGTCTGCATACCTTGCACACCATAAATGTCGGTCAATTGATACGGCGTGGTGCCGCCATCGCCACCGAGGGCGCGCACGAATGTTCCGCCCGCAATGCGGAAATCGTTGACAGTGAAACCGGGCAGCGTGGCAAGCACCTGGCTCCAGGTGCCTCCGCTCAGCGTGAACGTTCCCGCGCTGACCGCGCCACTGACATTCAGGCTACCGCCTGAATTGAACGTCAAACTCTTGAGCCCCGTGCTCAATGCTTCGTTGATATAGATGCCGCCGCTTCCCTGGCCCGGATTTTGGATCTGGGTGTTGGCGTTGAAGGTATATCCGGCACCTGCACCAGCACCCAGGCTGATCATCCCGGTACCATCGGGCCGGCCGATTACCACGGAGGAAAAGCCGGGCTGGATGGTGTTGAGTTCGGCCGAAGTAAGATTGAAAGCACCCGTGGTGAGCAGGCTACGCGCCAGTTCGATCGGTGTTGCCGGCTTGAGCGGCTGAAGCAGCAGGTTGCCGGCGCCCGAAATGGTGGCACCGGAAAGCACAATGCTGCTCGCACCGCCAACCGTGTCCGCAACCAGCGTGACGTTACCGCTTGAGGGTGAGCCGTGGATGATGGCGGCCGAATTGATCCCCGCACCTCCCACGCCTCTGCCATCCAGAGTAATGTTGGCAGAGCCGGTGGCGGTGATCGCACCGCTGCTATTCGTATCGATGATGCCGTAATTGGAGCTACCCGTTCCCGCACCCTGCCCGGTAATGGCGATGTCGCCGTTGGCGGAACTGATCTGCATCCCCGAGCTAAGACGAACGCCGTAGTTGTCGCTTGTTCCATTGCCGCCCGTGCCGTTCAGCGTGATGCTGCCGGCCCCGGTGGAAGTGATGGCGGCGCTGTCATGCACATAGATGCCGATATTCCATGACCCTGTTCCCGCACCTCCCTGCCCCGTAATGGAAATGGCGCCATCGACTGACGACACGGCTGAATTGGTGCCCAGGCGAACACCATAGTTGTCGGTTGTTCCCGCACCGCCCGTGCCGTTCAGGGTGATGCTGCCCGCACCAGTGGTTCGGATAACGCTTCCAGTCGTGACATGAACGCCATCGTTAAACGTGGTTCCGGCAAAACCCGTGCCGCGCAAACTGATGTTGCCTGCGCCTGCATTGAGCGTGGCACCATTCAGCAGGATGCCCTCGGGGTTCAATGCCGTGCCGGTAGCATTGCCGGTTCCGTTGCCCGCCACGCCTCCGCCCAGAGCAATGTTGCCGCCGTTGCTGACAATGCTTGAACCAGTATTCATCTGGATATTGCCGCCGCCCGTGCCGGTCGAGTTGGAATTCAGAACGACAGAGAGCGGTGCACCTGTGGCGGCTATCGAAGCACCGGTACCGAACACAATATTGTTGGCGGCTTGCAGCGTCAGCGAACCACCCACGGCGCTGGCAATCGCACCGTTGATGGCCAGGCTGCCGGTGGATTTCAGCAGCGTCGTAGCGCCGACATTGAGCGTGCCGGAAGTGTGCGTGTAGTCTGCCACCGTCAATCCGCCGCTGGCCGTCAGGGTGCCACCCGTCATGCCCAAGGCACTCACGCTGCTGGCACTGTTCAACGCCAGCGCGCCAGCCGCCATGGTCAAGCCACCACTGCTGTTCAAGGTGTTCAAGGTCGTCGTGCCTGCGACAGCGCTGTCATAAGTTACCGTGACACCCGCCGGTATCGTTACCGCCGCCACATTGGAGCGGTCCGGGATGGCGCCACCGGCCCAGTTGGCGGCATTCGACCAGTTACCGCTGGCCCCAGCGGTCCAGGCGACGCTGGGAAGCTGGGTGATGGTGGCCAGTTGCGTACCACCGGTAAATGTGTAATTGCTGGCCAGACCGTTGGTACCGTTACCGAGAGTTAGTGTCCCCAGCGTAACCGGCTTGTTGACACCCACATTCTTGTCGGCGACGGTTCCAGAACCTGTCAAGGTAAGGTCCTGACCGCTTACCAGACCGCTGAGCGTAAAGATTCCGGCCGCCACGTTGGCCGTGCCGTCGTAGACACGCGTACCGTTCAGGCTGATCGCATTCAGGGTGACGGCGCTGATGTACAAATTGCCGCCGAAGATGTCGTAGCCCTGCTGATTGGAGTAGTACCCGTTATAAAAGCCAGCGTTGGTTCCGCTGGCACGCACGCCCGATACGCCGTTGATGGCACTGGTAATGTTGGAGCCATATTGGACTGCGCCGTTGTAGGTCACTGAAACATCGGACAAGCCACTGACTGCCGGCCCCAACGATTTCAGGAAACTGGTCAGCAAGGGCGTCGTATGCCCTTCATAGATACGCCAGACGGCTCCGCTACCGCCAGTGTTGGCGATGGTGTTGGGGCTGGCTGTGTTCCAGCTACTGAAACTCGACAACTGCATCATTTGTGCCGTGGTCAGGCCCGTTCCGCTGGAGGAACTTGGCAAGCCCGAGAGGGTCATATCCCAGAAGCTGTTGACGGCGGCGTTGCCGTAGCCTATCAACCCATAGCCATTGGTGGGGCTGGCAGTGGAGCCCATGTGAGCGCTGCCGGTTGAATAGCTGTTGCTGACCGAGCCCCCGTTGTAGCCCACCAGTCCGGCGGAAGCGGCATTGCCCATGTTGCTCACGCTACCGGTGGCATAGCTGTTGACGACGCTGCCGCCGGGGTTGTAGCCCACCAGTCCGCCACCCGCAAAGTACATGTAACCACCATTACCGCCGGTGACGTTGCCCGTCGCGTAGCTACCGCTGATCGAGCCGGCGTTGTTTCCGACCAAGCCACCGAAACCGGCGTAAGTGACGGGGCCGCCGCCGCTTACGTTGCCTGTGGCATAGCTGTTGCTGACCGACCCCGCGTTGGACCCCACCAGCCCGCCGGCAGAAGCACTTGCGGAGCTGACGCTGCCCGTTTCGTAACTGTTGGTGATAGCGCCGGAGTTCACACCGGCCAGAGCGCCCACGTTGCCGGTGCCGCTGACGCTGCCCCCCAGTAAACCCAGGTTTTTGATCTGGGCGCCCGTATTCACCACGCCAAACAAACCGACATTGGCCAATGTTGGCCGATTGATTACCAGACTGGAGATGGTGTGCCCCGCGCCGTCCATGTTGCCGGCAAAAGCCCCGATCGGCATAAATCCCGCCCCGACATTCCAGCCCGTCGTGCCAGCAGCATTGATGTCACTGGCCAGGACGTAGGACTTGCCCAACACCCCGGCACTGCCGATGCCTTGCACACCATAGATGTCGGTTAACTGGTACGGCGTTGCAGCGCTGCCATCGCCGCCAAGGGCACGAATGAACGTGCCACCCGCAATCCTGAAATCATTGGCTGTGAAGGCAGGCAGCGTTGCCGCCACCTGATTCCAGTTGCCGTTGTTCAGCGTGAAAACTCCTGCATTGATGGAGACACTGGTCGGCGCAATGGCCCCGCCACCCACCGCATCCACGGAGACACTGCCCGCGGTGCTCACCGTTGCCGAGTCGGCCAATTCGATACCCGTGCCTGACAAGGATTGCAGCAAGACATTGCCGCTGGTGGAACTGATATTGCCCGAGCTGGTGTAGGCCCACCGGTTAAGCGCAATCCCGGTTGTGCCTGCGCCCCCGGTGCCGATCAAATTGATCGCACCGGTTTGAGAACTGACCGTGCCGCCGCCGTCAATGTTGATGCCATAGCGGAACCCGGCCGAACTGACTGAAACGTTATTGCCGTTCAAAGTCAGCGTACCACTGTTGGTTTGAACCCGCGCGGTATTCTCGACATCCACACCACGCGAATCATGGTTGGTCGATGCAAGCGTGTTACCCGCCGTGCCATTGAGCGTAACGCTGCCCGAACCGGTCGCTTTGACAATCGATCCGTTGTACACCAGCACACCGGTGGAAGCATTGTCGCTGCCCGATACGCCATTCATCAGAATGGCGCCATCCACGCTGTTCACATAGCCGGCCTGGGAGGCCGTGCCAACGGTGATCCCACCCACTCCGCCGGCATTGAGGTATTGGCCGGTCAAGGTGATCGTGCCAGTGCCTGTGGTACTGACCGTGGCACCGCTGATTTCGACCCCCACCGGCGTTGCATTGGCGGTATCGGCCTTGCCATTGATGACAATATTGCCGCCCGCCGCGCTCAGATTGCCCCCGACGGCAACGCCACGTGAACCTTGGGCAAAGCCGACACCCGCGCTGATGCCGCCGGCGCCGCCACCAAGGCTTATGTTGCCACCGTTGCTGGAAATTGAGGTCCCGCTCGCCAACGAAATCGAACCGCCCGCATTGGTCGAATTGGCATTCAAAATCACATTCAATGGCGCAGCGGTCGCGCCAATCGAGCCACCGGTGGCAAGCGAAATATTGTTCACCGCTTGCAGCGTCAGCGTACCACCCGTGGTGCTGGCAATCGCGCCGCTGACAGTCATGCTGCCGGTGGATTTCAGCAAGGTGGTGCCGCCGATATTGAGCGTGCCGGCGGTCTGGCTATAGTTAGTCGCCGTCAATCCTGCGTTGGCCGTCAGAGTCCCGCCGCTCACGCTCAAGGAATTCACCGATGAAGCCGCCCCCAGGTTCAAACTGCCGCCGGAAACCAGCAGGTTTTCGTTGCTCATCAGAGAGCCTGCCAGCAGGGTCCCGTAGGAAGCCGTCACGTTATAAACACCGTTAGGACGGTCAATCACCACGCTGTTGCTGGCCGTGGGCAGCGCCAGATTGGTCCAGTTGCTTGCCACGTTCCAGTTGCCATCGGCATCCGGCAGCCAGGCATTGATGCTTGAGGGCAAGGCGCTGGTAGACCAACTCAGCCATGCCAGAGCGCTGCTGTATTGGGGCGCATAAGCCGAACCAGTCGGTGTGCTGACAGTGGCAAAAGTGCCGCTGATGGTGCCTGCCCCCAGCACATTGAAAGAGTCCGTGGCGCCTGGCACATAGCTGCCAAGGTTGCTGACGTTCAGGTTACCGCCCAAGGTCGCTGTGCCGCTGACCATCAGCTTGTCATGCTGCGTGCTGGGCACCAGACCGCCAATGTCAATATTGACATTGCCTGAATTGGTCAAATTGCCGGTAATGTTCAACTGACCAATGCCAGCCAAACCACCCGGATTGATGGCACCTTGATTGATCAAAGTGCCAGTCGATAGATTGATGAAACCGTTGCCTTGAATAACCCCACCTACAGGGTTGGTGAAACCGCCGCTGCGGGCAAATGTTCCACTGGACGCCAGATTGATCGTGCCATTGTTGGTAAAGGTCGTAGCGCTGGCGTTCAGCGTCCCGGCCGTCGCACTCAATGTGCCGTTATTGACCAGACTGGAAGGCTGAACCGTAAAAGTCTGTCCAGTGGTATTGGCGATGATGCTGCCGTTGTTGGTGATGGTGCTTGCGTAGTTGTTATACAAGCCGCCGTAACCCTGCACCGTGACGCCACTGTCAATTTGCAATGTGCCGCCCGACGTATAGCCCGCATAAAGATTGCCACCTGCATCGTTCAGCGTGGCTGTGCCAACACCAGCCTGCGCATTGGCCAGAACCCCAATGTGCTGTAGGGTTGCACCGCCAAAGTACCAGGTGCCACTGCCCTTGTTCACGGTCATGGCGTTGGCCAGGGTCAGGCCGTTGTTGATGTAGAAACTACCGCTGGTGGTGAGTGTGCCGTGGGTGCTGTCGCCCAGAACCACTGCATCGAGCGTGCCGTAGTTGCTGGTCAGCGTCGGCGTCGTCGCATCGCTGCTGATCAGCCGGCCACCCTTGATGGTGCCGCTCAACGTGTTCAGGCCGCCGGTCCCAAATAACCCGGCGCTGCCAACGTCCAGAATGCTGCCGACGGCACTGTTGTCCAGCGTGCCGCCGAAATTCACGGTGGTACCGACCGCCCGGCTTGAGAACATGGCACCCAGGTTGCTTGCCAGGCTGGCGCTGGTAGCCGCAAGTTTCAGGTCCAGGCTTCCACCGCTGAGTGCGATGCTGCCGGTGTTGGTCAGATCGGTGTAGGTGTAGCTGGCACTGGTGCTGTTGTAGTAGTTGGTCCCAATCGTATGACTGGCTCCGCCCAAAGTCATCGTCCCGGCATTGTTTATGCTGTTGGGGGTGAGGTAGAGGGTAGCGCCCGTGCTTGCCGTAACGTTGGCCCCCGCACTGTTGCTGAAGGTCGTCGGGCTGAGCGTCAGCGTCCCGGCCGTCGCGCTCAAGGTGCCGTTGTTGGTCAACGTGTTATTGCTGATCGTGAAGGTCTGTCCTGCTGTGTTGGCGGTGATGCTGCCGTTGTTGGTGATAGTGGCTGTGTAGTTGTTATAAAAACTCCCGTAGCCCTGCACCGTGACACCGCTGTCAATTTGCAAAGTACCGCCCGACGTATAACCCGCCCAAAGAGTACCACCAGCATTGTTCAACGTGGCACTGCCAACACCAGCCTGCGCATTGGCCTGCACCCCGAGGTGTTGCGTGCCCGTGCCGCCAAAGTACCAGGTGCCACTGCCCTTGTTGACGCTCATCGCGTTGGCCAGGGTCAGACCATTGTTGATGTAAAAATTACCGCTGGTGGTGAGCGTTCCGTGGGTGCTGTCGCCCAGAACCACGGCATCAAGCGTGCCGTAGTTGCTGGTCAGCGTCGGCGTCGTCGCATCGCTGCTGATCAGCCGGCCACCCTTGATGGTGCCGCTCAACGTGTTCAGGCCGCCGGTCCCAAATAACCCGGCGCTGCCAACGTCCAGAATGCTGCCGACGGCACTGTTGTCCAGCGTACCGCCGAAATTCACGGTGGTACCGACCGCCCGGCTTGAGAACATGGCACCCAGGTTGCTTGCCAGGCTGGCGCTGGTAGCCGCAAGTTTCAGGTCCAGGCTTCCGCCGCTGAGTGCGATGCTGCCGGTGTTGGTCAGATCGGTGTAGGTGTAGCTGGCGCTGGTGCTGTTGTAGTAGTTCGTCCCGATCGTATGACTGGCTCCGCCCAAAGTCATCGTGCCGGCATTGTTTATGCTGTTGGGGGTGATGTTGAGTATGCTGGCACTGCTGGCGCTAACGTTGGCCCCTGCACTGTTGCTGAAGGTCGTCGGACTGAGCGTCAAGGTTCCGGCCGTTGCGCTCAAGGTGCCGTTGTTGGTCAACGTGTTATTGCTGATCGTGAAGGTCTGGTTGGCCGTGTTGGCAATGATGCTGCCGGCGTTGATGAGGCCGGCTGTGTTGTAGTTGTAAAAGCCACCATAGCCCTGCACAGTCACGCCAGCGTCAATTTGCAATGAACCGCCCAAGCTGTAGCCGGCATAAAAATAGCCACCCGCATCATTCACTGTTGCACTGCCAACACCAGCCTGCGCATTGGTCTGTACCCCAATGTGCTGTAGGCTTGCACCGCCAAAGTACCAGGTGCCATTGCCCTTGTTGAGCGTCATGGCGTTGGCCAGGGTCAGGCCGTTGTTGATGTAAAAATTGCCACTGGTGGTCAATGTGCCGTGCCCGGGATCGCCCAGAACCACGGCATCGAGCGTGCCGTAATAACTGTTCAGCGTGGGTGTCGTCGCATCGCTGCTGATCAGCGTGCCGCCCTTGATGGTGCCACTCAGGTTGCTCAAGCCACCCGTACCAAAGCGCCCGGCATTGCCAATGTCCAGCGCGGACAGATTGGCACTGTTGTCCATCGTGCCGGTGATATTCAATGCACCACCACTGCGCGTCAGCGTGCCCAGCCCGGCTGTAGTGAACAGTCCACCCAGATTCAGTATGCTTCCCGTTGCAGCGCTCACGCTGATGCTGCCCATGTTGCTCCACGCCGTGCTGTTCGCCGGGTTGATGTTGACCGTGCCACCGTTGACGCTGATCGTGCTGCCGCTGGTGTTGCTGAAGGTCGTCGGGTTAATCGTCAAGGTTCCGGCCGTTGCGCTCAGCGTACCGTTGTTGGTCAACGTGTTATTGCTGATCGTGAAGGTCTGTCCTGCCGTGTTGGCGATGATGCTGCCGTTGTTGATCAGGCCGGCTGTGCCGTAGTTGTAAAAACTACCATAGCCCTGCACCGTGACGCCAGTGTCAATTTGCAATGAACCGCCCGACGTATAGCCCGCATAAAGATACCCACCTGCATTGTTGAGAGTCGCCGCACTCCCTGTAGTGCCCAGTACCCCGATGTGCTGTACGCTGGCACCGCCAAGGTACCAGGTGCCACTGCCCTTGTTCAGCGTCATGGCGTTGGCCAGGGTCAGGCCGTTGTTGATGTAGAAATTGCCGCTGGTGGTGAGGGTGCTGTGGGTGCTGTCGCCCAGAATAACGCCGTCGAGTGTGCCGTAGCCGCTGTTCAGCGTGGGTGTCGTCGCATCGCTGCTGATCAGCGTGCCGCCCTTGATGGTGCCGCTCAGGCTGCTCAAGCCACCCGTGCCAAAGCGCCCGGCACTGCCAATGTCCAACGCAGACAAATTGGCACTGTTGTCCAGTGTGCCGGTGATATTCAATGCACCACCGCTGCGCGTCAGCGTGCCCAGCCCGGCTGTAGTGAACAGTCCACCCAGATTCAGTGTGCTTCCGGTTGCAGCGCTCACGCTGATGCTGCCCATGTTGCTCCACGCCGTGCTGTTCGCCGGGTTGATGTTGACCGTGCCACCGTTGACGCTGATCGTGCTGCCGCTGGTGTTGCTGAAGGTCGTCGGGCTGAGCGTCAGCGTCCCGGCCGTTGCGCTCAGCGTGCCGTTGTTGGTCAACGTGTTATTGCTGATCGTGAAGGTCTGTCCTGCGGTGTTGGCGATGATGCTGCCGTTGTTGGTCAGGCCGGCTGTGCTGTAGTTGTAAAAGCCACCATAGCCCTGCACCGTGACGCCAGTGTCAATTTGCAGGGAGCCGCCCGACGTATAGCCCGCATAAAGATACCCACCTGCATTGTTGAGGGTGGCCGCACTCCCTGTAGTGCCCAGTACCCCGATGTGCTGTAGGCTGGCACCGCCAAGGTACCAGGTGCCACTGCCCTTGTTGACGGTCATGGCGTTGGCCAGGGTCAGACCGTTGTTGATGTAGAAATTGCCGCTGGTGGTGAGTGTGCTGTGGATGCTGTCGCCCAGGACTACTGCATCGAGCGTGCCGTAGCTGCTGTTCAATGTCGGTGTCGTCGCATCGCTGCTGATCAGCGTGCCACCCTTGATGGTGCCGCTCAGGCTGCTCAGGCCGCCCGTGCCAAACCGCCCCGCGCTGCCAAGGTCCAACGCAGACAGATTGGCACTGTTGTCCAATATCCCGGTCAGATTGACCACACCACCGGCCATGTGGGCTATCGTGCCCAGGCTGGCCGTTGTGAAGCTACCGCCCAGATTCAAGGTGCCACTGGCCCCGACCTGCAAACCACCTGTATTGGCATTGCTCCAGTTCGGCGCCGTGGCGTTGTTCGGGTTGAGGGTCAGCGTTCCCGCCGCCGCATTCAATACCCCGCTGGCGGTGTTGCTGAAGTTACCCGGGCTGATGGTCAGTGTCTGCGCCGCCGTATTCGAAGCAAGCGTTCCGGCATTGATAATGCTGGCCGCTGAGCTGTCGCTAATGTTGCCGTAGCCTTGATACGTGATGCCGCTGTCGATCTGTAGCGTCTGGTTCGAAACGCCCCAGCCAGCATATAAAGCACCGCCCGCGTTGTTGATCGTGCCCGTGCCGGTGCTGGCAATATGCTGCGTCCCGGCGCTGCCAAAATACCAATTGCCAACCCCCTTGTTCACCACCGCCCCGGCTGCCAGCGTGATGCCGTTGTTGATGAAGGTGTTGCCGCTGCCGCCAAAGCTCAGCGTCCCGCTCAGCGTCACGCCGTCCAGCTTGCCGCTGCTGCTGGTCAGGGTGGCGGCGGTACTCGACAGTGTGCCGTTCTTGATGGTGCCAGTGAGTGTGCTTAAACCACCCGTGCCAAACTGACCCGCATTGTCCAGGTTCAATGTGGCTGCCGTGTTGTCCAATATCCCGGTCAGATTGACCACACCACCGGCCGTGTGGGCTATCGTGCCCAGGCTGGCCGTTGTGAAGCTGCCGCCCAGGTTCAAGGTGCCACTGGCCCCGACCTGCAAACCACCTGTATTGGCATTGCTCCAGTTCGGCGCCGTGGCGTTGCTCGGGTTGAGGGTCAGCGTTCCCGCCGCCGCATTCAATACCCCGCTGGCGGTGTTGCTGAAGTTACCCGGGCTGATGCTCAGGGTCTGCGCCGCCGTATTCGAAGCAAGCGTTCCGGCATTGATAATGCTGGCCGCTGAGCTGTCGCTAATGTTGCCGTAGCCTTGATACGTGATGCCGCTGTCGATCTGTAGCGTCTGATTCGGAACACCCCAACCGGCATATAAAGCGCCGCCCGCGCTGTTGATCGTGCCTGTGCCGGCAATGTGCTGCGTCCCGGCGCTGCCAAAATACCAATTGCCAACCCCCTTGTTCACCACCGCCCCGGCTGCCAGCGTGATGCCGTTGTTGATGAAGGTGTTGCCGCTGCCGCCAAAGCTCAGCGTCCCGCTCAGCGTCACGCCGTCCAGCTTGCCGCTGCTGCTGGTCAGCGTAGCAGTTGTGCTCGATAGCGTGCCGTTCTTGATGGTGCCAGTGAGCGTGGTTAGACCACCCGTGCCAAACTGCCCGGTACCGTCCAGGTTCAGCGTGCTGCCGGTGTTGTCCAGAATGCCCGTGACATTGACCAAGCGGCCAGCCACTGGGGTTATCGTGCCCAGGCCTGCCGTGGTAAAGCTGCCGCCCAGGTTGACCGTGCTGCCCACTCCCGTCTGGATGATGCCGGCGTTGCTCCAGTTCGGCGCCGTGGCGTTGGTCGGTGCGATGGTCAGCGTCGTGACCGTTGCGCCGGTTGACACAATGCCGCTGGCAGCGTTGCTGAAGTTGGTCGGGCTGATGGTCAGGGTCTGCCCTGCCGTATTCGAAGCAAGCGTTCCGGCATTGATAATGCTGGCCGCTGAGCTGTCCGCAATGTTGCCGTAGCCTTGATACGTGATGCCGCTGTCGATCTGTAGCGTCTGGTTCGCAACACCCCAGCCGGCATATAAAGCGCCGCCCGCGCTGTTGATCGTGCCTGTGCCGGTGCTGGCAATGTGCTGCGTCACCCCGGTCGTGCCAAAGTACCAATTGCTGGCCCCCTTGTTCACCACCGCCCCGGCTGCCAGCGTGATGCCGTTGTTGATGAAGGTGTTGCCGCTGCCGCCAAAACTCAAGGTACCACCCAGCGTCACTGCGTCCAGCGTTCCACTGCTGCTGGTCAAAGTGTCCGCGCTGGTCAGGGTGCCGCGTTTGATCGTGCCGCTGCTGCTGAGGGTGGTCGCCCCGGTCAGCGTCGTCGTGCCGCCCTTGTTGTCGATCATTCCCGCAATGGTGTTGCCGCTGGCCCCGTTCAGGGCGACGTTCAAGGTATACGCACCGAGGCCATTAATGTTGGCGCCGGAGTGGATATTGATGGTGCCCAAGGTACTCAGGGTGAGTGTCCGTGTGCCAAGGCCGATGTTGTGAGTGATCACGGCCGCGCCGCCGCTATCGGCACTGCCGTTCACGACGATGGCGCCGGTACCGGTTCCGGTTATTCCGCCGGAGGTCTGAAGGGTGACATTGGTCCCGGAATTCAGAGGCGCACTGATCTCTGAGTCACCTATGCTGGACGGCGAGGTCGTTGGGTTGAATAGGCCAGCACCGTCCACAAAAGCCCCAGCAGCGCCGTGGGTAACCGTGATGTCCGACGGGTCCAGCAGCCACAAGCCACGATTCCCCTGCGGTGCTGATGCGTCAACACGGATTCCAGTAACTTCGAGCGCACGCTTGCCCGAAGTTTCGACCAATCCGCCATTGCCGCCCGTTGCTCCGCCAGTCGCGGAGATGCTGCCGTAGGCCCGGGTCGTGTCATCCGCCCAGACGATCACTTTGCCACCATCGCCGCTACCGGTGGCGTCGGCCTTGATGGACGTCTGCTGACCAAAGTAGCTCATGCTGGCGTTCTGTACCTCGGGGTTCTTGCCCTGATAGTCACCTCCAACACGGACTGTGCCGCCGCCCTTTTCGCCCGAGACGTCGATCTGCGCCTGATCGGTCAGCGCCACACGCTGGCCCAGCACATCGACGCTGCCGCCCACCGAGCCGCTGGCAACGATCTTGCCGCTGCCCTCGACATAGGCGTCGCCGCTGGCTTTGAGCACCACCTTGCCGCCCTCCAGGCTGGCGGTGGTCGCCTGAATCAGGCCGCTGTGCTTGAGCGTGCCGGCAAAGATGGCCACCGCATCGCCCTTGAGCGTGCCCAGATTGACGGCCTGGTTGGCCGGCGCCTGCACTTGCAGGCTGATGCCTTCCAGACCCCGACCGGTCAACTCGATCTGCTGGCCAGCCGCCAGAATCGTGCTGCCATTGGGGGCTTGAATCAAGGCCTCCTTGCCAGTCTCAATGCTGGAGCCCAGCAGCACCACGTCGCCACTGCGCGCCAATATCCTGCCCTGCACCGAAACCGCCGCGCCAGACGCCAGTCCATCACCGAACAGCAAGCGCCCCGCCAGCGCGTCGGCGTCGCTCATGCGCAGGCTGGATGCGGTAAAGCCGGCGGTGTCGACCACCGCACCGGCACCCACCGCAATGCCCGACTGGTTCACCAGCACCAGTTTGCCGTTGCTGCCCAGCGTGCCAAAAAGCAGCGATGGGGTATTGGTGACAACGCGGTTGATGGAGGTGCTGGTGGCGTTGGGTTGCTGAAAATAAGTCGTGCTGCCCAAGGGAATGGAGAAGCTTTGCCAGTTGATGGCCGAGTAGTTGCCGCCGGCACCGTTTTGAGTCGTCACCGTGAGCTTGTTGCCCTGGTTCACCAGGCTGGCCTGGCCGACGATGGCGACGCCACCGCCCGGATTGGCCAAAGCGCTGGACGGGATGCAGCCCCAGGCGATGGCGATGCCAAGAGACAAAGCCGTGAGAAAGGTGGTGGACTGGGGTGGTGCCGCGAGGCTGGGCTGGCGGCGGCTGGCCGTCGCGGAGCCGCGCCCTCGGCCGGAAACAATCTCGGCGACCGCCACCATAACTCCCAGGGCCTGGTTCCACACGGTGCGGTAGATATGGTTCAGCGATGCATGACTCGACACGATGCAACTCCCCCAGCAGGTAATTCCCCTATAAAACCCAGGCCTTTTTAGAAGAATTAAAGCACAACAATCGAATCTAATCTAGGGATGTTTTCCCCAACTGAACCAGTTGCTGTAGCATCGCCCGCTCCGCGGCTTTCAGCTTGGCGCACAGATCGGACTGGCGGGCCAGGTCTTGCGGCCGCTTGGCGTCGGCCCATACCGGCGCCGGAAAATGGGTGTCCCAGTCAAAGCGCGCAATCACGTGCCAGTGCAGATGCGGCACCAAATTGCCCAGGGCCGCCAGGTTGATCTTGGTCGGTTGCAGATGCCTGCGCAAGACTTGCTCCACCACCGCGACCGCCGCCATGCACAAATTTCGGTCTGCGTCGCCAAGGTCGGAGAACTCGGCCACATGGTTTGTCCACACCACCCGGTAGAAGGCCGGGAAACCAGCCTCATCAGCCCGGATCACCCGAAATTCTTCAGCCTGAAACACCAGCGCGCCACCGGGGGCCGCGCACAAGGGGCAAGTCGACAGCGTCATGCGACGATCCGGCGCCGGGCCGCCCCAAGCCGGATCAGCCCCCTCGGGGGGCAGCGAGGACACGCAGTGCCGAGCGTGGGGGCCATATCAAACCAACACGCGCTCAATGCCGCCGGCGTTGGCGCGTTTGACGTAATCGGGCAACCACTGCTGGCCCAGAATCTGGTTCGCCATCTCGACCACGATGTAGTCGGCCTCCAGCAGACCGTTGTTCAAGTCGTCGCCAAAACGGCTCAAGCCTTGCAGGCAAGCCGGGCAGGAGGTCAAGATCTTGACGTTTTCCTTGGCACCCAGCAGACCTTGCTGGCGCAACTGGGTTTCGCCTTGACGGATCTCTTCTTCCTTGCGAAAACGCACTTGCGTTGAAACATCCGGGCGGTTCAGCGCCAGCGTGCCGGCCTCGCCGCAGCAGCGCTCCGACTGGATCACGTTGGCCCCGAGCAAGGCCTTGACCGTTTTGATCGGTTCCTGCAATTTCATCGGACTGTGGCAGGGGTCGTGGAACAGGAAAGCGCCGGCGTCTTTCAGAGTGATGCCTTTCTCCAGCAGGTATTCATGAATGTCGATGATGCGGCTGCCGGGAAAAATCTGGTCGAACTCATAACCCTGCAACTGGTCATAGCAAGTGCCGCAACTCACCACCACGGTCTTGATGTCAAGGTAGTTCAAGGTGTTGGCGACCCGGTGGAACAGCACCCGGTTGTCGGTGATGATCTTCTCGGCCTTGTCGAACTGGCCGGCGCCGCGTTGCGGGTAGCCGCAGCACAGATAGCCCGGCGGCAGCACCGTCTGCACGCCGGCGTGCCACAGCATGGCCTGCGTTGCCAGCCCGACCTGGCTGAACAAGCGCTCCGAGCCGCAGCCGGGGAAGTAGAACACGGCCTCGGTCTCGGCCGTCGTCGCCCGCGGGTCGCGGATGATGGGCACGTAATCCTTGTCTTCGATGTCGAGCAGCGCGCGCGCCGTCTTCTTGGGCAAACCACCGGGCAACTTCTTGTTCACGAAGTGGATGATCTGTTCCTTGATCGGCGCCGTACCGACCGTGGCCGGCGGCGCCTTGGTTTGTCGGCGTGCTATCACTTTTAAAAAGTCCGAGGCCAGGCGCTGCGCCTTGATGGCCACATTGACCATCACCGAGCGCGCCAGGCGGATGGTTTCCGGGTTGGTGGCACTGAGCATGAACATGGCGGCGGCACCGGCCGGCCGGAACGTCTTCTGGCCCATCTTGCGCAGCAGGTTGCGCATGTTCATGGTGACGTCGCCGAAGTCGATGTCCACCGGGCATGGCGACAGGCATTTGTGACACACCGTGCAATGGTCCGCCACATCCTCGAACTCCTGCCAGTGGCGGATCGAGATGCCGCGGCGCGTCTGCTCCTCGTACAGAAAAGCCTCCACCAGCAGCGAGGTCGCCAGAATCTTGTTGCGCGGGCTGTACAGCAGATTGGCGCGCGGCACGTGGGTCGAACAGACCGGTTTGCACTTGCCGCAGCGCAGGCAATCCTTCACGCTGTCGGCAATGGCGCCAATGTCGCTCTGCTGCATGATCAGCGACTCGTGTCCCATCAAACCGAAGCTGGGCGTGTAGGCATTGGTCAGATCGGCCGGCAACACCGGCCCGGTTTGCTGGCGCAGCAATTTGCCCTTGTTGAAGCGCCCCTCCGGGTCCACCTTGGCCTTGTACTCGGTGAAGGGGCGCAGTTCCTCGTCGGTCAAAAACTCCAGCTTGGTGATGCCGATGCCGTGCTCGCCCGAAATCACGCCGTCCAGCGAACGCGCCAGCGCCATGATGCGTTTGACGGCGCCGTGCGCCGCTTGCAGCATGTCGTAATCGTCGCTGTTGACGGGGATGTTGGTGTGCACATTGCCATCCCCGGCGTGCATGTGCAGCGCCGCCCAGACGCGCCCCTTGAGCACCCGCTGGTGCACTGCGTTGCACTCGCGCAGAATGGCCTCGAAAGCAGCACCGGTAAGAATGTTTTGCAGCGGCGCGCGCAGCTGCGTTTTCCAGCTGGCGCGCAGGCTGTGATCCTGCAACTGGGGAAACAAGGCATCCAGATCCCGCAGCCAGCCTTGCCACAGCGTTCGCACCTCGGCGATCAGGGCCAAGGCCTGCACCACGCGGTCTTGCAGCAACTCCGCCGACGGGATCTGGCTGGCGTCGTCGTGTTTGCCCAGGGGCAAATTACCGGCGCCGAAAAAGTCTTCCAGCTCGTCGCACAGGGTAATCTTGTTGCGCAGGCTGAGTTCGATGTTGATGCGCTCTATGCCATCGGTGTATTCCGCCATGCGCGGCAGCGGGATGACCACATCCTCGTTGATCTTGAAGGCGTTGGTGTGCTTGCTGATGGCCGCCGTGCGCTTGCGGTCGAGCCAGAATTTCTTGCGCGCCTCGGCACTGATGGCGATGAAGCCCTCGCCGCTGCGCGAGTTGGCAATCCGCACCACTTCGGAAGTGGCACGCGCGACAGCGTCGGCGTCGTCACCGGCGATATCGCCGAACAACACCATTTTGGGCAAACCACCGCGTTTCGACTTGGTGGCGTAACCGACCGCTCTCAGATAGCGGTCGTCCAGATGTTCCAGCCCGGCCAGCAGCACACCTGAGTGTTTCTGTTCGCCGAACATGAAATCCTTGATCTCGACAATGCTGGGCACCGCATCCTTGGCGTTGCCGAAGAACTCCAGACAGACGGTGCGGGTGTGGGCCGGCTTGCGGTGCACGATCCAGCGCGCGCTGGTGATCAAGCCGTCGCAACCTTCCTTCTGAATGCCTGGCAGACCGCTCACGAACTTGTCGGTTACATCCTTGCCCAAGCCCTCTTTGCGGAAGGTCTTGCCGGGGATGTCCAGACGTTCGGTGCGCAGTGGCGTCTTGCCGTCGGCCTTGAAGTATTTCAGCTCGAAGCTGGCCAGTTCGACGTCGTGAATCTTGCCCAGGTTGTGCGCCAGGCGCGTGACTTCCAGCCACTCGGCGTCCGGCGTCACCATGCGCCAACTGGCCAGGTTGTCCAGCGCCGTGCCCCACAGCACGGCCTTCTTGCCGCCGGCGTTCATCGCGATATTGCCACCGATGCAGGAGGCTTCCGCCGACGTTGGGTCCACTGCAAAAACATAACCACCGCGTTCGGCCGCATCGGCCACGCGCTGCGTCACAACACCGGCTTCGGTCCAGACCGTGGCCACCGCGTGGTCCAGGCCCGGCAGCGTCACCATCTCGACTTCCGTCATGGCTTCAAGCTTTTCGGTGTTGATGACCACGCTCTTCCAGCTCAGGGGAATCGCGCCGCCGGTGTAGCCGGTGCCGCCGCCGCGCGGAATGATGGTCAGACCCAATTCGATGCAGGCCTTGACCAGGCCCGCCATCTCGGCTTCGCTATCGGGCGTCAGCACGACAAACGGGTACTCGACGCGCCAGTCGGTGGCGTCGGTGACGTGGCTGACCCGTGACAGACCGTCGAACTTGATGTTGTCCCGGGACGTCAACCGGTTCAGCGCACGTTGCGTCTTGCGGCGCAAGGCGGCAGTTTCGACAAAAGCGGCGTCAAAGCCCTGCACCGCCGCATCGGCCGCCGTCAGCAGTTCGCCGACCATGGCGTCGCGCTCCGGGTCCAGCTCCGGCGTGCGCCGCTTTTGCACTTCTCCAAGACGGTGCCGCAGCGCTTCCACCAGCAGTTGCCGGCGCTTCGGGTTGTCCAGCAAATCGTCCTGCAAATAGGGATTGCGCTGCACCACCCAGACGTCGCCCAGCACCTCGTACAGCATGCGTGCCGAGCGCCCCGTGCGGCGCTCCTCACGCAGCCGGTCCAGCATCTCCCAGGCCCGCGCACCCAGCAAACGAATCACAATCTCGCGGTCGGAAAACGAGGTGTAGTTGTAGGGAATTTCGCGAATGCGCGGGTGCGCGTGCGGCACATACGCCGCTACGGACTCTGAATGATTGAGCTGAATGGGGGGGGTCATCGGGTTCTGTCGTTGCAGCCGGAACATGACACCGGTTGGAATCGGGTCGGGCCCGGCTGGTCCTGCATATTATCGCAGCGCAGCATTCACCTACTGGCCCGGTGGACACCCTGATGGAAACCCGGATACACCGCCCGTAAAAACATGTGTTTAATCAAGCTTTCTGCTTTTTGACATATTTTTGTCGTCTGGCCGTCACAAACCACGGCTATGCTAAGCCCTCTTAATCCCAAGGAGATTGCATGAAATTGAAAGTTACAGCCCTTGCCCTGGCAGCGGTTTTTGCCGCTTCCGCGCAGGCCCAGACCGAAATCCAGTGGTGGCACTCCATGACCGCCGTGAATGGCGAATGGGTCAACGACCTGGCCAAGGATTTCAATGCCAGTCAGAAGGAGTACAAGATTGTTCCCACCTTCAAAGGAAGTTACGACGAGTCCATGACCGCCGCCATCGCCGCCTTCCGGGCCGGCAATGCACCCAACATCCTGCAGGTGTTCGAGGTCGGTACCGCCACCATGATGGCCAGCAAAGGCGCCATCGTGCCGGTCGGGCAAGTGATGAAGGACGCCGGCTACAAGTTCGACCCGACGGCCTATGTTTCGGCTGTTGCGGGCTACTACACCGCGCCCAATGGCCAGATGCTGAGCTTTCCGTTCAACAGCTCGACCACCATTTTCTATATCAACAAGGATGCCTTCAAAGCGGCCGGCATAGACACCGCCAAGCCACCCGCCACCTGGCCTGAAGTGGCCCTTGCCGCCGCCAAACTCAAGGCCAGCGGCCACAAGTGTCCGCTCACCATCGCCTGGCAGGGCTGGACGCAACTGGAGAGCTTCTCGGCCTGGCACAACGTCGAATTCGCCAGCAAATCGAACGGTCTGGCGGGCATGGATGCGCGCCTGAAAGTGGACTCGCCATTGCACCAGCGGCACATCGAGAACCTCGCCAACATGGCCAAGCAAGGCCTGTTTATCTACAAGGGCCGGGCCAATGTGCCGGAGGCCAGCTTTGTCTCGGGCGAGTGCGCCATGATCACCACCTCGGCCGGCTTTTACGGCAACGTCGCCAAGAACGCCAAGTTCAACTACGCCCTGGCAACCCTGCCCTACTACCCGGATGTGCCCGGTGCCCCGCAAAACACCGTCATTGGTGGCGCCAGCCTGTGGGTGATGGCCGGCAAGAAACCGGCTGAATACAAAGGCGTTGCCGCCTTCTTCAACTACATCTCCAGCCCGGAAGTGCAGTCGGCCAGCCACAAGCGCACCGGTTACCTGCCGATCACCACGGCGGCTTACCAGCTGACTGAAAAGTCCGGCTTCTACAAGGAAAAACCGGGCACCGACATCGCCGTGACGCAGATGATCCGCAAGGTCACCGACAAGAGCCGCGGCATCCGTCTGGGCAACTATGTGCAGATTCGCCAGGTCGAAGACGAAGAACTGGAACAGGTCTGGAGCGGCAAGAAGTCAGCCAAGGAAGCCTTGCAGGCGATCGTCAAGCGCGGCAACGAGTACCTGGAACGCTTCGAGAAGGCCAACAAGTAAATTGCCACAGGCCTTGTGTTGTCAACCCGGCCCAGTTGTCAACCCGGCCCAGTTGTCAACCCGGCACGGTGGTTGTCATCCCGGGCCGCTAGTTGTCATCCCGGGCTTGACCCGGGATCCATGGATTGCGGATCGGGCCTGCCCCGGACTGCGATCCGGGGTCCGCAATAACAACGATGACAACGTGAAGTCAGCCATGACCCCTTTGGCAAGCCTGCGCCGTGGGCATGGCTGAGTCAGATCTAAAAACATAAAAATGGAAAAGCGCGTTCAATTCCGCTCCCCCTGGTTACCCTGGCTGCTGTTGGCACCGCAAGTGCTGGTGATCGGCGTGTTTTTCTTCTGGCCGGCGGCCCAGGCGTTGCTGCAATCGTTCCAGGTGCAGGATGCTTTTGGCATTTCGACAAAGTGGGTCGGCCTGGAAAATTTCAATCGCCTTTGGGCCGATGCCAGCTACCTCGCCTCGTTCAAGACGACGGCGCTGTTCTCCGTTCTGGTGGCGGTTTTAGGCATCGGTCTGTCGCTGATACTGGCGATTTTTGCCGACCGCGTGGTCAAAGCCGCGATGTTCTACAAAACGCTGTTGATCGTGCCCTATGCGGTGGCACCGGCAGTGGCCGGCGTGCTCTGGATTTTCATGTTTTCACCTTCCCTGGGGGTGGTGTCCTACGCCTTGGGATACCTTGGCATCAACTGGAACCACTTGCTCAACGAGGCGCACGGCATGACGCTGATTGTGATGGCCGCCGTCTGGAAGCAGATCTCCTACAACTTCCTGTTTTTTCTGGCCGGCCTGCAGTCGATCCCGAAATCCCTGATCGAAGCCGCCGCCATCGACGGTGCCAAAGCCTGGCGGCGCTTCTGGACCATCCAGTTTCCCCTGTTGTCGCCGACCACCTTCTTCCTGCTGGTGATCAACATGGTGTACGCATTTTTCGACACCTTTGCCATTGTCGACGCCACCACCCACGGCGGCCCGGGGCAGGCCACCTCGATTCTGGTTTACAAGGTTTATTACGACGGCTTCAAGGCGATGGACCTGGGCGGCTCGGCGGCGCAGTCGGTGGTCTTGATGACCATCGTGATCGCGCTGACCGTGGTGCAGTTCCGCTTTGTCGAGAAAAAGGTCAATTACTGATATGGTTGAACGTAGTCCTTTTCTGACTTTTCTCTCGCACGCGGTGATGCTGCTGGGCGTCCTGATTGTTGCTTTTCCCCTGTACCTGGCGTTTGTCGCCTCGACCCACACGGCGCAGGAAATTGTGCAGGCCCCAATGCCCCTGCTGCCCGGCAGCCATTTCTGGGAAACCTACCGCAAGGCCTTGCTGGGCGGCGGCGCCGGCGCCGGTTCCACGGCACCGGTGGCCCACATGATGTGGGTCAGTCTGGTGACCGCGCTGATCATCACCTTCGGCAAGATTTCGATCTCCCTGCTGTCGGCTTTTGCCATCGTCTATTTCCGTTTTCCGTTCAAGAGTTTCTTCTTCTGGGCGATCTTCGTCACCCTGATGCTGCCGGTGGAAGTGCGCATAGGCCCCACCTACAAAGTGGTGGCCGACCTGGGCATGCTCAACACCTACGCCGGCTTGACCATCCCCCTGATCGCCTCGGCCACGGCAACCTTTCTGTTTCGCCAGTTTTTCATGTCGGTGCCGGACGAACTGACCGAGGCGGCGCGCATGGATGGCGCCGGCCCGATGCGTTTTTTCATCGACATTCTGGTGCCGCTGTCCAAAACCTCCATTGCCGCGCTGTTTGTGATCCAGTTCATCTACGGCTGGAACCAGTACCTGTGGCCGCTGCTGGCCACCACCTCGGAAGCGATGTACCCGGTGGTGGTGGGCATCAAGATGATGGTCGCCGGCGGCGATTCTCAAAACGAGTGGAACGTGGTCATGGCCACCGCCCTGCTGGCCATGCTGCCGCCCGCCACGGTGGTCATACTGATGCAAAAATGGTTTGTCAAAGGACTGGTCGATACCGAAAAGTAACATGTTTGCGGGACAGACCGCAGCTACGCGAAGCGAGCCAGCTCTGTCCCCAACTGAATAGAACTATGGCCTCAATCACTTTAAAAAACGTCGTCAAACGCTATGGCAGCGGCAAGACTGCCAACCAGGTCATCCACGGCGTCAGCGCCGATATTCTGGACGGCGAGTTCGTTGTCATCGTCGGCCCCTCGGGCTGCGGCAAATCGACCCTGCTGCGCATGGTGGCCGGACTGGAAGAGATCAGCAGCGGCCAGATTTCCATTGGCGAGCAAGTCGTCAACGATCTGGAACCGTCCGAGCGCGACATTGCCATGGTGTTCCAGAACTACGCGCTGTACCCGCACATGAGCGTGTTCGACAACATGGCCTACGGCCTCAAGATCGCCAAAGTGCCGGTAGACGAAATCAAGGCGCGCGTCGACAAGGCCGCCAAAATCCTTGAAATCGGCTCGTTCCTGGCCCGCAAACCGCGCGAACTCTCGGGCGGCCAACGGCAACGGGTGGCGATGGGCCGCGCCATCGTGCGCCAGCCCAAGGTCTTTCTGTTTGACGAACCGCTGTCCAATCTGGATGCCAAGCTGCGCGCCCAGACCCGCCTGGAGATTCAAAAACTGCACCGCGAATTGGGTATCACCTCGCTTTTTGTAACGCACGATCAGGTCGAGGCCATGACCCTGGCGCAGCGCATGCTGGTCATGAACGGGGGCGTGATGGAGCAGTTCGGCACGCCCGAGGAGGTGTACACGCGTCCGGCCACCACTTTTGTCGCCAGTTTTATCGGCTCGCCGCCCATGAACCTGCTCAAGAATGCCCCGGATGGCCGACCCGGCACCATCACCGGCATCCGTCCCGAACACCTGGACATCAGCCCCAGCGGCTGGGGGCTGCAGGTCGACGCGGTCGAAATGCTGGGTGCCGAGCGCCTGGTCTACGGTCGCTGGAGCCACGGCAGCGGCGACGAGGTGGTGATCCTGCGCACCGAGGAAGGGCATACCGTTCCGGCCGTGGGCAGCACCATCCACGTCACCCCGCGCGCCGACAAGATTCACTACTTTGACGCCGCCAGCGGCAAGCGCCTGGCGACCCATGACTGTCATCCCGGACCCGATCCGGGATCCATGGATTGCGGGGCTGGCCCGCAATGACACTGCCCTCTTGGCCCTACCCGCGCTGGATCGCGCACCGGGGCGCCGGCAAGCTGGCGCCCGAAAACACCCTGGCGGCATTCCGGCTGGGCGCCAGCCATGGCTACCGCATGTTCGAATGCGACGTCAAACTGAGCGCCGACGGCATTCCCTTCCTGCTGCACGATGCCAATCTGCAACGCACCACCAACGGAGTCGAAAAGCTCGCTACCGGGGCCAGCGCGATAGCCGGCGAGCAGCCCTGGAGCCTGCTGTCGCAACTCGATGCCGGCAGCTGGCATTCACCGGCCTTTGCCGGCGAACCGCTGCCCAGTTTCGAAAACATCGCCCGCTACTGCCTGCGCAACGGTTATTTCCTGAACATCGAAATCAAACCAACACCGGGACTGGCCAGCCAAACCGGCGAAGTGGTGGCGCGGCATGCCGCCCGGCTCTGGCAAGACTCCGCCGTGCCGCCCCTGCTGACCTCCTTCAAACCGCCGGCGCTGGAAGCGGCCCGCATGGCACAGCCGCAACTCCCGCGCGGACTGCTGCTGGACTCGCTGTGGCCCGGCTGGCTGGAGACGGCAGTGGCGCTGGAATGCGTGGCCATCGTCTGCGATCAGGCGTTGTGGAACCCGACCAGCGTGGCACAGGCGAAAGACGCCGGCTTGCGCTGTCTGAGTTACACCGTGAATGAGGAGGCGGGCGTGCAGCGCCTGCTGGCCCTGGGCACCGACGGCATCATCACCGATCGGGTGGACCTGTTTTCGCCCTCAGCTTAGGCGCGCCAGCCGCGCCGCAGCAACCACTGGCTGGTGGCGCCAACCAGCACCATGCCGGCGTAAGTGGCCATCTTGCCATCATGGCCAAAGAACCACAGACCCAGCAGCAGCACCACTGCATTGGCCCCGAAATTGACCGCGGTCTGGGTCCAGAAGGTGGGAACCGCAGACCGCTTTTTCATGACCAAGCGAGCGCCCAATGGCAGCAGCAGCGCCAGCCAGAACGCCGGCGCCAGGAAGTTCAGCACATGGTTCAGGATGTCAAGAGGGCCCATCAATGGCAATGAAAATGCATCAGTTTCTTTCTCGGCGCGCGCTGATTTTATAATCGCAGCATGGCAGTCTGGGCTTTAGGTATTAATCACACGACCGCACCGCTCGATCTGCGCGGTCGCTTTGCGTTCGCCATCGAGCAGGTGGAACCCACCCTGCGGGCCTTGCGCGATTCGCTTTCGCGCCAACCGGAGGCAGCCCTGATCTCCACCTGCAACCGCACCGAGATCTACTGCGCCGGCGAAAAGCCGCAACTGGAACACACGCTGGACTGGCTGGCCCAGAGCGGCGGCGTCTCCAGCAGCCTGTTGCGCGCCCACGCCTACACCATGGAAGACAGTCTGGCGGCACGCCACGCGTTCCGGGTTGCCAGCGGGCTCGACTCGATGGTGTTGGGCGAGCCACAAATCCTGGGCCAGATCAAGGACGCGGTGCGCGCCGCCGAGGCCGCCGGCGCCTTGGGCACCACGCTCAGCCAGTTGTTCCAGCGCTCTTTTGCGGTCGCCAAGGAAGTGCGCACCTCGACCGAAATCGGCGCCCATTCGATCAGCATGGCCGCCGCCGCGGTGCGCCTGGCGGGCCAGTTGTTCGAGGACATGGGCCAGGTCAAAATCCTGTTCGTCGGTGCCGGCGAAATGATAGAACTGTGCGCCACCCACTTTGCCGCGAAGAACCCGAAGAGCCTGGCGATCGCCAACCGCACGCTGGAACGCGGCGAAAAGCTGGCCAGCCGCTTTGGCGGCGAAGTGATGCGTCTGGGCGACCTGCCGGACCGGCTGCATGAATTCGATGCGGTCGTCAGTTGCACCGCCAGCACCCTGCCCATCATCGGCCTGGGCGCCGTCGAGCGCGCCTTGAAGCGGCGCAAGCACCGTCCCATGTTCATGGTCGATCTGGCGGTGCCGCGCGACATCGAGATCGAGGTCAAGGCGCTGGAAGACATTTACCTGTACACCGTGGACGATCTGGCCGGCGTCGTGCAAACGGCGCAGGCCAGCCGGCAAGCGGCGGTGGCGCAGGCCGAGGCGATTGTGGACGCCGGCGTGCAGAGCTTCATGCACTGGGTTGACCAGCGCGGCTCGGTGCCCTTGATCCAGCAACTCAACGCGCAAGCCGACGAGTGGCGCGCCGCCGAAATCGGCCGTGCCCGCAAGTTGCTGGCCAAGGGCGAAGACGTGGAAGCGGTGCTGGAAGCGCTCTCCAAGGGGCTGACGCAAAAGATGCTGCACGGCGCCATGGCCGAGTTGCGGGCCGGCGACACCGAGGCGCGGGAACGCGCCAGTTCGGCCATTCAGCACTTTTTCCTGCGCAAAGAGCGTTAGCTGTCATTGCGGCCCCGGATCAGGTCCGGGGTTTCAGCACCCGCAATCCATGGATCCCGGATCGGGATGACAGCCAATACAGCCTCTTTTGCCCACCCATTCCCACTGCTCATGAAACCCTTTCTCCGTCAACAACTCGCACGCTACGCCGATCGCCTGGGCGAGCTTGAATTTCTGCTCTCGCGCGAAGACATCATGAAGGACATGAAGCAGTTTTTGCTGCTCTCGCGCGAGCACACCGAGGTCTCTGCCGTGGCCAGCCGCTGGACCCGCTACCGCCAGCGCGAGGCCGATCTGGCGGCGGCGCAGGAACTGCTGGAGGCCTCTGCCAGTGACGCCGACATGTCCGCCATGGCGCAGGAAGAAATCGACAGCGCCAACGCAGAGATCGAGCAACTGGAAAACGAGTTGCAGCGCATGCTGCTGCCCAAGGACCCGGACGACGCGCGCGCCGCCTTCGTCGAAATCCGCGCCGGCACCGGCGGCGACGAGTCGGCCCTGTTCGCCGCTGACCTGCTGCGCATGTACAGCCGCTATGCCGACCGCCGCGGCTGGAAGACGGAAATCGTCAGCGAATCGCCCAGCGAACTGGGCGGCTACAAGGAAGTGGTGATCCGGATCGAAGGCGACGGCGTCTACGGCGCGCTCAAATTCGAGTCCGGCGGCCACCGCGTGCAGCGCGTGCCGGCCACCGAAACCCAGGGCCGCATCCACACCAGCGCCTGCACGGTGGCGGTGCTGGCCGAACAGGACGAGGCGCAGGCGATCCAGATCAACCCGGCCGACCTGCGCATAGACACTTACCGCGCCAGCGGTGCCGGTGGCCAGCACATCAATAAGACCGACTCGGCGGTGCGCATCACGCACCTGCCGACCGGCATCGTGGCCGAATGCCAGGATGGCCGCAGCCAGCACAGCAACAAGGCGCAGGCGCTGAAAGTGCTGACCGCCCGCATCCATGAAAAAGACCGCAGCGAGCGCGCCGCCAAGGACGCCGCCGAGCGCAAGAGCCTGGTCGGCAGCGGCGACCGCAGCGACCGCATCCGCACCTACAACTTTCCGCAGGGGCGGCTGACCGATCACCGCATCAACCTCACGCTGTACAAGCTGCTGGGCATCATGGAAGGCGATCTTGATGACGTGGTGCAGGCGCTGCAAGCCTATGAGGCGGCGCAGCAGTTGGCGGCGCTGGAAGTGGGCGCCGGCGCTTGAAGGTGCTCACTGTCTCGCAAGCCCTGTTCCGGGCGCAGTCTCACGGGCTGGACCGGCTCGATGCGCAACTGCTGTTGCTGCATGCGCTGGGCAAACGGGCCACCGGGCGCGCCTGGCTGCTGGCCCACGACACCGACCAGCTGCCGGCGGCCGCGCAGACCTGTTTCGACGCCTTGGTGCAGCGCCGCGCCGGCGCCGAACCGCTGGCCTACATCACCGGCCACAAGGAATTTTTTGGTCTGGACCTGCGGGTCGATCAGCGCGTGCTGGTGCCGCGGCCCGACACCGAAACGCTGGTCGAATGGGCGCTGGAGGTACTGGCGCAGACAACGGCCGGGACCGGTCCGCTCGCCGTGCTGGACCTGGGCACCGGCAGCGGCGCCATCGCCCTGGCGCTGAAGGCGACGCGGCCCGACGTGCAGGTCAGCGCGATCGACGCCAGTGCCGATGCATTGGCTGTCGCGCGGGCCAACGCCCAACTCCTGCAACTCGAAGTGCCGTTCACACAAGGTTCATGGCTGGACGAGGTAACGGGCCGCTACCACGCCATTGTCTCCAACCCGCCCTATGTGGCGGCGCAGGACCAGCACCTGGAAGCCCTCAGGCACGAGCCGATGCAGGCGCTGACTTCAGGGGTCGATGGGCTGGCCGATCTTCGCCACATCATCGCCCAGGCGCCGACGCGTTTGCACACGGCCGGCTGGCTGCTGCTGGAACACGGCCATGACCAAGCGATGGCAGTACGGGAGCTACTGCGGCAGGTCGGCTTTGTCAACGTCCAGTCCAGGCGCGACCTGAGCGGCATAGAGCGCTGTAGCGGTGGGCAGCACCCGCATTGAGCGCTGGCGCAAGGCGGGACCCCGCGTCGGATGCGGCCGGCTATGCGCCCAGCAACACCCCGTCCCCGGAAAACGCCAGCGCCGCGTCCAGATCGAAGCTCAGGCCCACTGTTTGTCCGGGCGCCACGCGCCCCTCCAGCGCCGCCACTTTGGCGCTCAGCAAGTCATCCACACCGTCGACGCGCAGGTGAATGATGGAGGCATCGCCCAGGTGCTCGGCCAGCATGACTTGGGCCGGCACGCCCTGCTCCGCGCTGCCCAGGTGCAGGTGCTCGGGGCGGATGCCGACCTTGCTGCTGCCTTGCGGCGCCTGCGCCGCGACGGCGCTCCACAAGGCGCTGTGCGCGGCCGATGCGCCCGCTGCCGGCCGGCTGATCAGGTTGATGCGCGGCGCGCCCAGGAAGGTGGCGACAAACTCGTTGGCCGGGCGCGCGTACAAGTCCATCGGGGCACCCAACTGCTCGACCCGGCCCTTGTTGAAGACGGCAATGCGGTCGCCCATGGTCATGGCTTCGACCTGGTCGTGCGTCACGTAGATCATGGTGGTGCCCAGTTCCTTGTGCAGGCGCGACAGCTCGATGCGCATGGTCACGCGCAGCGCGGCGTCCAAATTGGACAGCGGCTCGTCGAACAGGAACACCTTGGGCTTGCGCACGATGGCGCGGCCAATCGCCACGCGCTGGCGCTCGCCGCCGGACAAGGCTTTGGGCAGGCGCGGCAGCAGGTGCGAGATGCGCAGCACCTCGGCGGTGCGCGCAACCACCTGCTCGCGTTCGCTCTTCCTGATGCCGGCCATGCGCAGCGAGAAGCCCATGTTCTCGGCCACCGTCATGTGCGGGTACAAGGCGTAGCTCTGGAACACCATGGCGGCGCCGCGGTCGGCCGGCCGCAGATCGTTGGCACGCGTGCCGTCGATCAGCAAATCGCCGGCGCTGATGCTCTCCAGCCCGGCGATCATGCGCAGCATGGTCGATTTGCCGCAACCCGAGGGCCCGACAAAGACCAGAAACTCGCCGTCGCGCACCTCCAGATCGACGCCGTGAATCACCGCCGCGTCGCCGTAGCTTTTGCGAATGCCTTTCAGCGCCAGATGTCCCATGTCAAACTCCTCTTATTTCTTTCCAACCGCTGTCAAAGACACTTCTAAAGCGAGCCCTGTCCTCAACTGATTATTGAGGTTTTCGAAATTCACGACACCGGTGCACAAAAACGGATCCGTGTTGTCATTGCGGGCTTGACCCGCAATCCATGGATGCCGGATCAAGTCCGGCATGACAACGTCTCCCCTTGTTCGCGTCATGATTCAAGGAACCCTCAACAGGCGAGAAAATCGCGGTACCACAGCGCGCTGTCCTTGAGCGTGCGTTGCTGCGTGTCGTAGTCCACCCGCACAATGCCGAAACGCTTGGCGTAACCGGAGGACCATTCGAAGTTGTCCAGCAGGCTCCAGACAAAATAGCCGTCCACCCGCACGCCCTGGCGCATGGCTTGCGCCACCGCCGCAACGTGGTTGGCGATATAGGCCTGACGCCGCGCATCGTGCACCTGGCCGTCCACCACCTGGTCCGGGAAGGCGGCGCCGTTTTCGGTGATGTAGATCGGCGGCAAGACGTAGTCGCGGTGCAAGCGCAGCAGCAGCTCGGTCAGACCTTGCGGATAGACCTCCCAGCCCATGTCGGTGATCTCGTGGCCGCTGGTCTTGACGTCCCACGGCTGGCCGGCGCTGGCGACGCTGCGCATGTAGTAGTTGATGCCCAGAAAGTCCATCGGCACCATGATTTTCTCCATGTCGCCGGGCATCACCTTGGGCGCATCGGCACCCAGGTCTTGCAGCACATCGGCCGGATACTGGCCCTTGAGCAGCGCCTCCACATACCAGCGCAAGCCGCCGCCGTCGGCGCGCCGCGCCGCCGCCCGGTCGGCCTCCGAGTCGGTGGCGGCGTCTATCGGCGACAGGTTGAGCACAATGCCCATGTCGGCCTGGCAGCCTTGCGCGCGCATGGCCGTCAGCGCCATGCCGTGACTCAAGAACAAATGGTGCGCCACCTGGATCGCCACGGCACGGCTCTTGATGCCAGGCGCGAAGTTGCCTACTTCGTGGCCCAGCACCGCAATCACCCAGGGTTCGTTGTGGGTGCAAATGGACACCACGCGGTCACCCAGCCGGCGCGCCACTTCGCAGGCATAAGCGACAAAATGCTGCACCGTGTCGCGGTTCTGCCAGCCACCCTGGGCTTGCAGGTTTGAGGGCAGGTCCCAGTGGTTCAGGGTCAGATAGGGTTTGAGGCCGCGCGAGAGCATGCCATCGACCAGCCGTTCGTAAAACGCGAAACCGGCTTCATTGAAGGCCCCCGAGCCCAGCGGCTGCACGCGCGGCCAGGAGATGGAGAAGCGGTAAGCGGCTACGCCCAGGCCAGCGATCAGGTCCAGGTCGGACTCCCAGCGGTGGTAGTGGTCACAGGCCACGCGGCCATCGCTGGCGTCCTGGATGGCGCCGGGGATGTGACAGAAATCATCCCAGATGGAGGGGCCTTTGCCGTCGGCGTCGGATGCCCCTTCGATCTGAAAAGCACTGGTGGCAACGCCCCAGACGAAGTCCTTGGGAAATGCGGATTTTGCGGAAATGGTCATGGTGAAGTCGGAAGAAAAATCAGCCGCGCACGGCGCCGGCGGTCAGGCCGTCGATCAGGCGGCGGGAAGAAATGGCGAACAGCGCCAGCAGCGGCACGGTGGCAATGGCGGCGCCCGCCATCAGCGCGCCCCATTCGGTATTGACCGGGCTTTGCAGGCTGCGCAAGGCCAGCGGCAAGGTGTACATCTCGGGCGAGCGCATGACGATCAACGGGCCGATGAAGTTGTTCCAGGAACCAATGAAAGTGATCAAGCCCAGCGTGCCCATGGCCGGCTGCAACAGCGGCAGCACAACGCTCCAGTAAATGCGCAACTCGCCGCAACCGTCCATGCGCGCGGCCTCGATCAGGTCGCGCGGAATGCTGGAGGCGATGAACTGGCGCATCATGAAAATGCCGAAGGCGCTGGCGGCGCCGGGGATGTAGAGGGCGCGCGGCTGGTCGATCCAGCCGAAGGCATCCATGATCATGAAGCTGGGAATCATGCCCAGGAAGGCCGGTAGCAGCATGGTGCCCATCACCAGCGTGAACAGAGGCTTTTTGAATGGAAACTCGAACATGGCAAAAGCGTAGCCGCCCATGCTGCAAAACAGCACCGTCAGCGCGGTGGCGGCCAGCGCCACATACAGGCTCCAGCCCAGGCTGCGCCAGAACGTGATGCGCTCGCTCAGGATGCCGAAGTTGAGCATGAAATCCTGGCCAAACCAGAGCGGCGGCGGCAGGCTGAAGATGTCGCTGCGCGCGTGGCTGGCGAACACGAACATGAAGTAGAACGGGGCCAGCATGATCAGGGTGCCTATGCCCACCAACAGATAAGCGGCCCAGGGGGCCAGACGGTCTTGGCGAATCATTTGTTTCCCCACTGAACGCTATACGGAGAACGGCCGTGCGCGGCCAGCGCGGTGGTTGGCCCTGCGGGCCGGCTCTGTTTTCTCCGCCCGTACCTCTGCGAGGGGCTTTCTTTACCCCCCCTATCCCCCCCGCCCCTTTCCACCCCCACCGGGGCGGAAAGGGGAGCCCCATTTGGCCGCGTGCGAAAGTGCACACGTACCCGCGCCAGCGCACGCTGCATGGGTAGGCCAACAAGGCGCGAATGGTCGAGGTGCCAACCAGGGCTTGCGTCACACCGGTACAAACCTTCCACTTTGCGCGTCCCCTGTTTGTACACGCGGCCAAATGGGGCTCCCCTCTTCCGCCCGGCGGGGCGGGAGAGGGGCGGGGGGGTATGAGTGGGGGAAAAGGACCCGGCCCGCAGGGCCACAACCCCCGCCAGGAAGGCAGACTCACCCCGTGGGAAGCGATGCAGGAAACAATTTTTCACGCCCTCACCTGCCTCTCCCGAAACACCCGGTTGGTCATCCAGGTCAAGAGCGCGACGAAGACGAACAGCAGCCACGACAGGGCGCTGGCGGTGCCGAAGTCATTGAACTCGAAAGCCGTGCGGTACATGTACATGGCCGTCGTCATGCCGGCCTGGTCAGTGCCGCCGCGGCCGCCGGTCAGGATGAAGGGCTCTTCAAACAGTTGCAGGCCGCCGATCACACTGAGCGTCACGCCGAAATAAATCATCGGCTTCAGACTGGGCAGGGTGATGAACCAGAACTGCTGCCAGCGGCCAGCGCCGTCCATGGTGGCGGCCTCGTAGATGTCGCTGGGGATGGTTTGCAGCGCCGCCAGGTACAGCACCGTGTTGAAACCCAGGTAACGCCAGAACACCACCATGGCAATGGCCGGCTTGACGTTCTCCGCGCGGTTCAGCCAGTCGATCGGCTGCGCCGGCAGCAGCCAGCCCAGCCCCGGCACCTGGCCCAAGGCGTGCAGAGCCTGGTTGATCATGCCGTAGTCGGTGGAAAACAGCGTGCTGAACATCATGGCGATGGCCACCGTGGAGGTGATGTAGGGCAGAAAGTAAATGCCCACCACGGCGTTGCGCCAGCGCTTGAAGGAGGAGTGAATGAAGAACGCCAGCGGGATCGCCACCAGATGCTGCGGCACGCCGGCCGCGGTGGCCAGCCAGAAAGTGTTTTTCAGCGACTTCCAGAACCACTCGTCGTGCAACGCGAAAGCGAAGTTTTCCAGGCCGACGAACTTCATCGCCGCCAGGCCCGCGGTCGGCTCCCAGGACTGGAACGCCAGGTAAAAGGAGAAGCCGAGCGGGAAGATGCCGAACACCACGAACAGCAGCAGAAACGGGCTCAGGAACACATAGGGCGCCCACTCGGGGGACAGGCGCGGCAACAGCTTGCGTTTCATGACATGAAGTACAGGGGCAGGATCCGGCGCCGGGCCGCCCCAAGCCGGATCAGCCCCCTCGGGGGGCAGGGAGGACACGAAGTGCCGAGCGTGGGGGTCATATCCTAGCGGCGCGCGCGCCGCTCCAGCAGGCTCTTGGCGTCGGCCAGCGCGGTCGGGATGTCCTTGCCTTGCGCCAGTACCTTGTCCAACTCGGTGTTGATGATCTCGTCGGCAATCGGGTCCAGCTTGTGGACGTCGATGGCAGTGATCTTCAGTGCCGCTTCACGCCACAACAAGCGCGCCTTCTGGCCACCCAGGAACTCGATCGGCTGGTCGTAGAACGGGTCGTTGTGCGCCTCCAGCAAGGCCGGGAAAGCGTCCTGCGCCTTGAAGGCGTTGAGCTGCACTTCCCGGCTGAGCGTCATCATTTGAATGAACTCCCAGGCCAGCGCCTTGTTCTTGGCGGCTTTCGGAATGGTGTAAAAAGTACCGCCCCAGGCACCCCAGGATTTCTCCGGCAATTGGGCCGCGCGCCACAAGCCCTTGGTGCCGGGTGCGATCCAGCTGGCGAGATGACCGGCCAGCCAGGCGCCCGACATCTGGGTCGCGATGGCGCCATTCTTGAAACCCTGCGACCATTCGGTCGACCAGGCGCCGATCTTGCCGTCCAGCTTTTGCTGGCGCACCTTGCGCGCCAGTTCGAAGGCGCGCACAAAGCGCGGCGAATCGACCAGCACCTTGCCGGCGGCGTCAAAGTACAGGCCGTCGCCCGGCTTGACGTTGCTGCGGATCAGGATGTCTTTCATGTCGCGCGCATGCGCCATCAGATAGGCTCCGGTGGCGGCCTTGATCTTCACGCCGGAGGCCACAAAAGAGTCCCAGGACTGAGTCAACTCGGCTTCGCTGACGCCGGCTTTTTTCAGCAGGTCGGCGCGGTACAGCAGCGTGCCGGGTCCGATGTCGGTCGGCGCCGCCACCACGGCACCGCTGGCGGTGGTGGCCTGCTTGAAGGCAAAGGGCACAAAACGCGCTTGCGTGTCCTTGATGCGGTAAGGCGGCTGGGACAGATCTTCCAGCGCGCCGCCGGCGGCAAAGCGACCGACATAGCTGAACTCCAGCGTCATCACATCGGGCAGGTTGCTTGATGTCGACAAGGCCGTGGTCATCGCCGTATGGTGGTCGTCGAAAGCGCGGCTGACCAGCTTGATTTCCACATCCGGATGTTTTTTCTTCCACATGGGCAACGCCGTCTTGATGATTTCGTCGACCGCCGGATAGGCCGTCACGGACAAGGTCTGGCTCTGGGCATGCGCCAGACCGGTGCCAACCAGCCACAGCATCAACGCCAGAATTTTGCCCACGGCAAGGGGCTTGTTAGCACGCATATTTGTCTCCTCGAATGGCTCTTTTTTAATCGCGCTGGTGGCACTGCGATGCTCGCCAGCCGCGTTCAATCCAACGGTCAGAAAGAAAATTGGAAAGGTTTCCACTTTACCTCAAATCAGGCCGGGCGCGCCAAACCGATGGAAAAACCGGGGCTGACCAGTAGCAACGTTGAGTTCAGTAACCGACGCCCTGGGGCAGCGGCAGCCCTTTTTGCCGCATCGTCTCGCGCAGGCGGTCCGGGTAGTCGGTGATGATGCCGTCTACCCCCCAATCGATCAGACGTTCCATCTGGGCCGGCTGGTTGACGGTCCAGGGGATGACTTGCAGACCCAGGCCCTGGGCCTCTTTCACCAGCGCCGCGGTCAGGTTGTTCTGGTTCGGTGCCCAGATCACGCCGGCGGCCTGGCCGGCCGAGGCGCGCACCATGCGCGGCACCGAGCCGGCGTGGTCCTTGAGCAGATGGCCGGCGCTCCAGGAGCCGTCTTTCAAGGTATTGAAGTCGGGCGCCTCTATCGTCAGGTACATGGTGCGCAGCGCCGGCTCCAACTGGTGCAGCAGCTCCAGCGTGCGCCAGTCGAAGCTCTGCACCATCACGCGCTTTGTCATGCCGGCTTCGCGGATCACCACCAGCATGGCGTTGACGAAAGCCTCCGGTGCCAGCGTGCTCTGCGGGTAGTGCGGATTGATCTTGGTCTCCATGTCGAAATGGATATCCTTGGCGCCCAGCTGATTGACCAGTTTGAACAGCGCCGCCAGCGTCGGAATGCGCTGGCCATCGCGCGCCTGCTGCTGCGGGAACTCGGCCGCGTAGCGGCTGGCCGGGTTGATGCGGCCGACGTCGTAGCTCTGCACCTGGGCCAGCGTCAGGGCGTGGATCAGCGGGCCGCGCTCGCTCAGCCACTGCCCGCCGGCATCGCGCGTGATGGCCGGGTTGAGGGCCGAGTCATGTGAAATCACCGGCACACCGTCGGCCGTTATGGCGATGTCCAGCTCCAGCGTCGTGCTGCCCATCCGGATGGCGTTTTCAAACGCGGCCAGCGTGTTCTCCGGCCGCAGTCCGCGCCCGCCGCGATGCGACTGCAGGTCGAACGCGTGGACCGGCAGCGCCAGCAGGCTCAGGCCCAGCAGCCAGGCCCACGCGGCCCAGGGAAATTGGCGGACATGCAACAGGTCGACGCCACCAGAAGAAGTGTTGTGAGTTGTCATGCGATGCTGCCGGAAATGTGCCATGGTAAAGCAGGCGGATGAAAGAGGTGCTGTCCGGTTCAATAGCGGTACCTGGCCTGGTCCGTCAGGCCCAGCCCCACACCGCGATGGCCTGGCCGCGCTGCAAGCAATGAGCTGCACAGCCATTTCTCCCTGGCAAGCAAGGTCATGGTTGCTGGGGCGGGTTGTATTTTTTCAGGAAAGTCTCAATCGCGCCATAGAGGCGGTAACGGGTTTCCTCCTTGGCAAAACCGTGTTCCTCCTTCTCCAGTTCCATGTACTCGACCACCTTGCCCAGTTTTTTGAGGCCGTCGCGCATTTCCTCGCCGTGCACCGGCGGCACCCGGTAGTCTTTCTCGCCATAAGCCATGAACACCGGCGCCTTGATCTTGTCGGCCTGCTTGGATGGTGAGGTGGCAATGAACTGGTCGCGCAGCAGGTCGCCGTCGCCCAGCATTTCCTTCAGCGAGTATTCGGAGACCCGGTACTTGTTCCAATCCGAAAGGTAATACGCCAGGTTGGTCAGTCCCAGCAGGTTGACGCCGCAACGGTACAGATCGGGGTCTTTCACCAGACCCATCATGGTGGCATAGCCGCCGTAGCTGGTGCCCATGATGCAGATCCGTTTCGGGTCTACCACGCCTTGCTTGACCAGACTGTTGACGCCGTCGGTGAGGTCGTCCTGCATGGCCAGGCCCCACTGACCGAACGACTTCTTGAAATGGGCGGCGCCGAAGCCGGTGGAACCGCGGAACTGCGGTTGCAGCACGGCGTAGCCCAGGCCCGCCAGAAACTGCACCTCCGGATTGAAACCCCAGTGGTCCCGGGTCCAGGGGCCGCCATGCACATTCACCACCAGCGGCAGCGCCCTGGCTTCACGACCCAGCGGCAGCGTCAGGTAGGACATGATGGGCAAGCCGTCACGTGCCACATAGTCGTACACCAGTTGGGTGGACATTTTTCGGGGCTCTATCCAGGGCCGCAGCGCAAACAGGTTTTGCAGCTTCTTCTTGTCCGGGAAATAGAGCGCGTATTGGCCCGGCTGCGTGGAGGAGTAGGAATGGATCAGCATGGGCGCCTGGGCATTGCGCGGATGAATGACGTTGACCAGGCCGGGGTAAGCCTTGTCGATGCCAGCCTGCAAGCTCGCCAGGCTCTTGTCGAACCAGACCGTTCGAGGCGGCTCCGTTTGCATGCGCACACCCAGCAACTTGCCGGAATCGGGGGCAAACACCAGGCCGCCACCGACGTCCACCGATTTGTCGGAGGCCAGCAATTCGCCCGGCCGGTTGTTGGCGAAGTCGTATTTGTAAACCCCCAACCGGCCCTCGCTGGTGGGCGCGGAGACCAACAGGGTGGTGTCATCGGCGTCGAAGCCCAGCACCGTGAATCTGGGGGCGAACGACGGGTGTTCCGACAGCTTGCGCCAGCCTGGCGCATTCTGCTCGCGGTACCAGACCACCAAATCGCTGTGCGTCGCATTGGCGGTGACCACCACGCGCAGTTGCTCCTTGCGGTCAAAAGCAAAGCCCACGGCCAGCCCCTTGACATCGAAGTCGATTTCCTTGCGCTTGCCGGTCAGGCTGTCGACCCGGTACGGCACCACATTGCCATTGGGGAAATAGCCCAACGCCAGGATGTTGTTGGGCTGGTCCTCGGAGACGCCCACCATTTCCATGCCACGCGGCTCGGAGACCCATGCCGCATGGTCCAGGCGTCCCAGGATATGTTCCGGTGATTGCATCAAGACGGCCGATTGGCTGCCATCCCGGTTGATCGCAAAGAGGCCGGCACCGGACGAAGTTTGTTCGCCTTCGCGGTCCACGATATGGAACACGATGCGCTCATTGTTGATCCAGCGGACGCCTTGAATATCGAAGGTCTCGTAACCGGCCGCGTTGCTGGCCGTGCCGGTTTCAAGGTCCACCACCGCCAACTGCAAGCGGCCGCCGATATTGGCCGTGGTGGCCAGGTATCTGCCGTTCGGCGACAGGCTGGCGGAGCCATACTTGGGATTCCTGAACAGATCCTGCAGACTGGTCTGGGCGAAGCTGGCACCGGCCAGCGCCAGCAGCAACAACGCCGGCACAACGCGGCGAAAAAAAGACAAACTCCAGGTCATTGTGACAAGCTCCCCATTTTGTTTAAAGATGATTTTTGCTGACCATGCGTGCCTCGCGCGGCAGCTGGCGCGGGCCGACTGTATCGCACTTTCATGAGCCCAATTTTTTTTACTCCAGCGGCCGAAATTTCTTCAAAACCTAGGGAATCCCCTGATAAGAGCGCGCTTTTCCGGGTGCTATATTGCGGTCAATTGGAAACGTTTCCAATTTGGCCGCCCACTTAATTTAAACCTTGCTTGCTCATGCCACCGACATGGTTGAAGCAGCAATATCAAACCGAGACTCTAGGAGACATCTGAATGAAAAGTTCCGCTACCCAGCGCAGTCAGCACGGCACCCGTCGACCTGCTGCGCTACGCATCAGCCCGATCGCGGCCGCCTGCTCAACCCTGTTGTTCGCGATGGGTGCGGCATACGCGCAGCAGAACCCGGCCAACCTGAACACCGTGACGGTGACCGGTATCCGGGCCAGCATTGAGAATTCGATTGCCACCAAGCGCAATTCCGACTCCATCGTGGAAGCGGTATCGGCCGAAGACATCGGCAAACTGCCCGACACCAGCATTGCCGATTCGATCGCGCGGCTGCCCGGTTTGGCCGCGCAGCGCATCGATGGACGTCCGTCGGCGATCTCGATTCGCGGCTTGGGTCCGGATTACGCCGGCGCTGTGCTCAATGGCCGCCAGGTCGTCAGTTCCGGCGACGGGCGTGCTGCCGAGTACGATCAGTTCCCCTCGGAGTTGGTCAATTCGGTGATCGTTTACAAGACGCCCGACGCCGCTTTGATCGGCCAAGGCCTGTCCGGCACGATTGACATTCGTCCGGTGATGCCGCTGGATTTGCGTGGTCGCCAGATGGTTGTCAACGTGCGCGGTGAGCAGAATTCCAACGGCCAGCTGTCGCCCGATGGCAAAGGTGCCATGGGCAACCGTGTCAGCGCCTCGTACATCAATCAATTTGCCGACAACACGGTCGGTCTGGCGATCGGCTTCGCCCATCTTGATACCCCCGGGCAAGAGAAGAAATACGAAGCCTGGAAATATGGCGACTATGCCGGGCAGTGGGGTGCCGGAGCGACTGGCGTGCCCAAGGTGGGAACCGGCAACGACCGTGCGGCCTTCATTCAAGGTTTCGAAGCCAGCGTGACGTCCAGCACACAAAAGCGCGACGGCTTGATGGCCGTGCTGGAGTTCAAGCCGAGCAAGGACGTGCACAGCGTCCTTGACTTGTATTACTCCAAGTTCGACCAGGACCGGGTTGGCCACCACTGGGTGGGGGATATCGGACTTTGGAGTGGCGGTGCCAAGTTCTCCAACGTCGGCACCTCGGTCGTCAACGGCGACACCATCATTTCCAGCGGCACGGTGGACGGCGGACGCAGCCTGGTCTACGACAAGAACTTCCACCGCAGCGACGAAATCACGTCGATCGGCTGGAAGAACGAGTTGAAACTGGCCGACAAGTGGACGGCAGTGACCGATGTGGGCTACTCGCGCGCCAATCGCAACGAGACCTACATTCAATCGGTTGCCAAGGGTTTGGCGGGCGGTCCATTCACATTTTCAGGTCTTGACAGCAGCGGTAACCAGGCCTGGTCGACGGCGCAGAATTTGACCGATGCCGGGAATGTCAAATTGACCAATGATCCCGACTGGGCTGAATTGCGGACACCGACCTACAACGACGAGATCAAGTCCTTGCGCCTGTCCGGCAAGCGCGACCTGGAATGGGGAGCCTTCTCCTCTTTCGAAGCTGGCCTGGCCTATAACCAGCGCGACAAGAACGTCCAGTCCGATGCCTTCAAGCTGTCGCTGGCCAGCACCAACGTGGCGATACCGACCAGCGCCCTGGGCGCCCCGGTGGCTATCAGCGTGGGTGGCATCAATACCAACGTACTGGCCTGGAATGTGCCCGCCGTGATGGGCTTGTACACCGCCACCCCGAAAGATCCGTGGAGTGCCAAGGACAACAAGTACGCGGTACACGAAAAAGTCACCACGGCGTACGCCAAGCTGGATATCGATTCCGCCCTGGGCAGCGTTCCGGTCCGAGGCAATGTCGGGGTTCAGGCGGTTCACACGCAACAGGATTCCGACGGTTACGCATGGAACGACGGCGGCGGCACGCCGGGAGCCACTGGGCCTAACGTGATACCGGTCCACGGCGGCACCAGCTACAACGATTTCCTGCCCAGCTTGAACCTGGTCTTCAACTTGCAGTCGGATCTGATTGCCCGCCTTGGCGTGGCCAAAACCATGGCCCGTCCGCGCATGGACGATATGCGTGCCGGAGCGGATCAGCCGAAGCTGGTGGCCGTTAGTCCTGGCTCCAACATCGGAACCTGGCAGGCCGGCAATGGCGGCAAACCGGATCTGGATCCCTGGCGCGCCAAGTCCCTGGACCTGTCGCTGGAAAAATACCTGGGCAAGCGCAGCTATGTGGCGGGTGCGGCCTTCTACAAGGCGCTGGACAGCTTCATCTACCAGCAGGATACCGTGCGCGACTTCTCCGGTTTCACAAACTATTCGACGACCCTGACCCCGGGCTGCTCGGCAGCAACACCGAATTGCAATCCCAACCTGGGCACCATCAGCACGCAGACCAATGGTCAAGGCGGCAAGGTGTATGGCGTGGAACTGAGCACTTCGCTGGACGCCGGCCTGTTCGTGCCTTCATTGGATGGTTTTGGCATCATTGCCAGCGAGTCCATCACGCGCAACAGCCTGCCGCTGGACAAGAACGGCAATCCGATCAACCTCGATGGATTCTCGGGCATTGTCAACAGCCTGGCCTTCTACTACGAGAAGAACGGTTTTTCCACGCGCCTGAGCCAGCGCTATCGTTCGCCCTTTACCGCCACCACCCGCAGCGTGTTGCTGGGCACCGAGTCGAGCACCCATATCGATGCGGAAAAGCAGTTGGATTTCCAGGTCGGTTACGCGTTTGAAACAGGCCGCTACAAGGGCTTGTCGATCCTGTTCCAGGTCAACAACCTGACCAACGAGCCGGCCGTGCAACAGCGCAGCGCCGAAGTGGTCGGCGATGCCGGGTCCAAGACCGGCCTGCTGCCCTGGAAATACGACAATTTCGGCCGCTCCGTGCTGCTGGGCGCTTCGTATAAGTTCTAACCCGGGCCGTGGGTAAAAGGCCCTGCCGATGCAATTCGGCAGGGCCTTTTTTTAGCGCAGCGCAACAGTTTGACGCGCGCAATCCTTGGTAACCTTGTCACCGTGAACCTGTATCGCACCACTTTTCTTATTTGAAGGACGACATCATGGCCGGGAATATGCTCAGGAACATCGTCATCGTCGGTGGCGGCACCGCCGGTTGGATGACGGCCGCCGCACTGTCCAATGTTTTGGGCGATCACTATCGCATACGCCTGGTCGAGTCGGACGAGATCGCCACCATAGGCGTCGGCGAGGCGACCATTCCGCTGATCAAGGACTTCAATGTGGCGCTGGAAATCGACGAGAACGAATTCCTGCGCCAAACGCAAGGCACTTACAAACTGGGCATCGAGTTTGTCAACTGGGGCCGAATCGGCGATTCCTATATCCACGGTTTCGGCAAGATCGGTCACGATCTGGGCCTGATTCCCTGTTACCAATACTGGCTCAAGATGCGCCAGGCCGGTGAAGCCTCGGATCTGGAAAACTATTCGATCAATACACTGGCCCCCAGAAAGTCGAAATACCTTCGCAGCGAGCCCGAAATGGCCGGCTCGCCCCTGGGCGACATCGCCAATGCCTTTCACATCGACGCCAGTCTCTATGCCAAATACTTGCGCCGCTACGCGGAGGCGCGCGGCGTGCTGCGGACCGAGGGCCGGATCGTGCAAACCCTGCTGCGGGAATCGGATGGCTTCATCGAAGCGGTCGTGCTGGCCAGCGGCGAAAAAATTTCCGGCGACTTCTTTATCGACTGTTCCGGCACGCGTGCCCTGCTGATCGGAGACGCACTCAAGCGCGAATACGAGGACTGGTCGCATTGGCTGCCCTGCGATCGGGCGATTGCCGTGCCCTGTGAATCCGTGGCGCCGCTGCTTCCCTACACACGTTCCACGGCCCACAGCGCGGGTTGGCAGTGGCGCATTCCGTTGCAGCACCGCATCGGCAATGGCCACGTCTATTCCAGCCGCTTCATGAGCCAGGACGAAGCCACGGCCATCCTGCTGAGCAAGTTGGACGGCAAGCAACTGGCCGAGCCGCGTTACATCCCGTTCGTGCCGGGACGGCGCAAGCAGACCTGGCACAAGAACTGTGTCGCCGTGGGCCTGTCCAGCGGTTTTTTCGAACCCATCGAATCGACCAATATTCATCTGATCCAGTCCGCCATCGCCCGCGTCATCAGGCTGTTTCCGGCCATCGGCTTTGAACAAGCCGATATCGACGAATACAACGCGCAAACACAGTTCGAGTACGAGCGCATACGCGACTTCATCATCCTGCACTACAAGGCCACGCAACGCGACGATTCGCCGTTCTGGAAGCACTGCCGGGCCATGGAAATACCGGCTACGCTACAGCACCGGATGGACTTGTTCAGCAGCAATGGCCGGGCCTACCGCGAAGGCAGCGAATTGTTTGGCGAGGTGAGTTGGGTGCAGGTGATGCACGGCCAGGGTATCCGGCCCAAGGGCTATAACCCTTTGGTGGATTTGCGTCCCAGGGAAGAAATCAAGGCCTACCTTGGCAACATCGAGTCCGTCATCCGAAAGTGCGTCGACGTCATGCCCACGCATGCCGAATTCATCGCCAAAAATTGTGCAGCGACAGGATAAACATCATTCATGGCAACCATCAAAGACGTAGCGCGCCTGGCCGGAGTGGGGGTCGGCACCGCCTCGCGTGTCGTCAGCGGCAACGGCTCGGTGGCACTGGCCACCGCCCAGCGCGTCAGGAAAGCGATCGAGGAACTGGGGTTCAGGCCGTCCCACGCGGCGCGCTCGCTGCTGTCGGGCAACAGCCAGATGATAGGTGTCTATATCCCGGTCTTGAAGGGCACGTTTTACACGCCGATTCTGCAGGCCATAGACACCGAGTTGCGCTCCAGCGGCCACCATATGGTGGTTGCCTTCGGCTGCGGCGACGGCGACGCGCGCCAGCAGGCGATCGAAGGGCTGGAGTTCCTGATCGAACGCGGTTGCGACGGCCTGGTGGTGATCAGCAACGCCTTGCTGGCCGAAGACATCGAGTCCCTGGGTCCCAAGCAAAGCCAGTTGGTGGTGCTGAACCATCACTTCGACAGCATAACGGAGCAGTGCTTCACGGCCGACCATGTGCGCGGCGGCGTCTTGGCGGCGCAGGCCTTGCTGCAATTGCGGCATCGAAAGTTTGCCGTCATCGCCGGACCGAGCAGCTCGCCCGACAACGTGCAGCGGATTTCGGGCTTCATGGCCGAGTTGGCACGGCACCAGATCGATGACAGCCAGGTCAAGACGCTGCAGAGCGATTTCTCGCCCGAGGGTGGCTGGGCCTCGGCCCGAGCCCTGATCGCCTGCGGGCACCAGTTCACGGCGCTGTTCTGCGCCAACGACGAAATGGCCGTGGGCGCCTTGTCGTATTTTCAGCAGGCCGGCCTTTCGGTGCCGGACCGCATCTCGGTGCTGGGTTATGACGATACCCCCAGCGCCGAATTTTCAGCACCGCGTCTTACCTCCGTCCATATCCCGTGGCGCGACATCACCTTGAATGGCCTGCATTGGCTGCTCAACCGGTGTTATGACGCAAGCTATTCCGTGGTACGCGAGTTTCCTGTCAGCGTGACCTGGCGCGCCTCGGTGGCGATCGCCATCGGCAGCGCCAAGGATCGCGCGTTGGGTAATACAAAAAAACATGCAAAACACAAATAATATTGATCTCTCTTCTCTGCAACGCCGCGATTTCGCAAACGACTTTCGCTGGGGCTGCTCCACTTCCTCTTATCAGATCGAGGGCGCGGTCGATCAGGATGAGCGCGGCGAGTCGATCTGGGACCGCTTCTGTGCCACGCCGGGGCACATCCGGGATGGCTCCAGCGGCGCCATGGCCTGCGATCACTACCGGCGCTGGCCGCAGGATCTGGATCTGGCGCGCAACCTGGGAACCAACGCCTACCGCTTCTCCATCGCCTGGCCCCGCATCTTCGCCAACGGTCGCGGCCGCATTGCCAACCAGAAGGGACTGGACTTCTACTCGCGTCTGGTCGACGGCATGCTGGAGCGTGGTCTGGAGCCCTGGGTGACGCTGTACCACTGGGATCTGCCGCAAGCCCTGCAAGACCAGGGCGGTTGGGCGAATCGCGACACGGTGGATGCCTTCGTCGACTACACGGATGTGGTGAGCCGGCACCTGGGGGACCGCGTCAAGCACTGGATCACGCACAACGAACCCTGGTGCACCGCCTTCAACGGCCACTATGAAGGCGTGCACGCGCCGGGGCTGAAAAGTTTCAAAACGGCGCTGCAGGTGTGCCACAACGTGCTGGTCTCGCATGGCCTGGCGATTCCGGTGATCCGGCGCAACGTGCCGGCTGCGCGTGTTGGCGCGGCGCTCAGCCTGCATCCGCTCAAACCCGCCTCCGACAGCGCGCAGGACGCAGCCGCCACGCTGCGCCACGACGGCTTGCGCAACCGCTGGTTTCTCGATCCCCTGCATGGACGCGGCTATCCGGCCGACATCTGGCAACGGGTCGGCGACAACGCGCCGCAGGTGCAACCGGGCGACCTTGAGGTGATCGCCACGGCCACCGATTTCCTGGGCGTCAACTACTACTTTCCCGAGATCGTGGCCGATGCGCCGGGCCAGGGCGTGCTGGCGACGCGCGTGGTGGAGGCCGAAAACGTGGAGCGCACGGCCTTTGGCTGGGAGGTCTCGCCGGAGGGCATGGTGACACTGCTGAGCCGCGTGGCGCGGGACTACCAGCCGGCCGAAATCTACCTGACCGAGAACGGTTCGACCTATGACGACGTGGTCGGCGCCGACGGGCAGATCGAGGACCACCAGCGGCGTCGCTATCTGATGCGGCACCTGGCCGCGCTGAAGGAAATTGTGGCGCTGGGAATTCCGGTCAAGGGTTACTTTGCCTGGAGCCTGCTGGACAACTTCGAGTGGGCCGAAGGCTATATCCGCCGCTTTGGCCTGACCCATGTCGACTTCGCGACGCAGCAGCGCCGCCTGAAGGCAAGCGGCCAGTGGTACCGTGATTTCCTGCGAGGAGAAACAGCATGATGACTCTGCAACAACGGCTGCTGGCAGCGCTGCTGGCAACCCTGGCCACGGCCGGGGCGCAGGCCGCCGGCACTAAGGCGGAAGTGATCCACTGGTGGACTTCCGGCGGCGAATCGGCGGCGGTGAAAGTATTTTCCGACGCCTACACCGCCACCGGCGGCATCTGGGTGGATACCGCCGTGGCGCTGGGCGAGCAGGCGCGCTCGGTGGCCATCAACCGCATCGTCGGCGGCAACCCGCCGACCATGGCGCAGTTCAATACCTCCAAGCAGTTTCTGGACGTGGTCGAGCAAGGCATGCTGAACAACGTCGATGAAGTGGCGATCCGCGACGGCTGGGACAAGTTCCTGCCCGAGACCGTGCTGAACGTGGTCAAGGTCAAGGGCCACTACTACGCCGCGCCGGTGGACATCCACATGCCGACCTGGTTCTGGTACTCCAAGGCGGCGTTCAAGAAAGCCGGCATCGCGGCCGAACCGAAGAACATGGACGAGCTGTTCGCGGCGCTGGACAAGCTCAAGGCGGCGGGCCTGATTGCGCTGGCGCACGGTGGCCAGCCGTGGCAGGAGAACACCGTCTTCACCGCCGTGCTGGCGAATCTGGGTGGCACGGATTTGTACCTGAAGGTGATGCGTGACCGGGATCCCAAAGTGATTCTGGGCGAAGACTTCAAGAAGGTACTGCTGGCCTACAAGCGCCTGCAATCCTATGTCGACAAGGGCTCTCCCGGGCGCAACTGGAATGACGCCACGGCGCTGCTGATCACCGGCAAGGCCGGCGTGCAAATCATGGGCGACTGGGCCAAGGGCGAGTTCACGCTGGCGCACCAGGTGCCGGGCAAGGACTACGGCTGCATTGCCGGTTTCGGTCCCAAGTCGCCCTACATCATCCAGGGCGATGTCTTCGTCTTTCCAAAAACCACCAATGCGGAGCAGATCAAGGCGCAAAAAGTGCTGGCCGGTCTGATGCTGGCGCCGGCCACCCAGGTGGCGTTCAGCAACAAAAAGGGCTCCATCCCGGTACGCACCGACGTCGATTCTTCGAAGATGGACATCTGTGCCCAGCAGGGCTTGGCCATCATGAAGGACAAGTCGCGGCATCTGGGCAACGGCGAGGTCTATCTGAACCCCGATCAGAACGGCTCGCTGGCGGACATCCTGACCGCTTACTGGAACAAGAACATTGCGGTGGAGAAAGTCCAGAAGGACATCGCCGCGGCGTTGAAGAAATAAAAACGCATCCAGGCGCTGCCCATGAAAATCAAGCCCAAACAATTGCTGCGCCAGTTGACCACCTGGGCCGCCTTGTTGCCGCTGGCGACCACGGTGCTGGTGGCTTATCTGGGCACGGTGCTGTGGTCGATCAAGGTGTCCATGAGCAACTCGCGCACCTTCCCCTCGGACGAGTTCGTCGGCCTGGCGCAATACCAGCGCCTGTTCGACAACGAGCGCTGGCTGTTGTCGCTGCAAAACCTGGCGCTGTACGGCGTGCTGTTCATCGTCGCCTGCATGGTGATCGGCTTCCTGCTGGCGGTCTTCATCGACCAGAAAGTGATGGCCGAGGGCGCCCTGCGCACGATCTTCCTGTACCCCTACGCCATGTCGTTTGTCGCCACCGGTCTGGTCTGGCAGTGGCTGCTCAATCCCGGCATGGGCATCCAGCAGGCGGTGCGGCAAATGGGTTATGAAGACTTCACCTTCGACTGGATCATCGACCAGGACAAGGTCATGTACACCATCGTCATCGCCACCGTCTGGCAGGCTTCGGGCCTGGTGATGGCGATGCTGCTGGCGGGGCTGCGCGGCATCGACGAAGAGATCTGGAAAGCCGCGCGCATCGACGGCATCCCGACCTGGCGCGTCTACTTCTCCATCATCCTGCCGATGCTGGGGCCTTCCGTGGCCACCGTGTTCGTGTTGCTCTCCACCGCCGTGATCAAGCTGTTCGACGCCGTGGCGGCCATGACGCAGGGCGGCCCCGGCACGGCCAGCGAAGTACCGGCCAAGTTCATCATGGACTACCTGTTCGGTCGCGCCAACATTGCCTTGGCGTCGGCCGGCTCCATCGTGATGCTGCTGACGGTGCTGATTTTGCTGGCGCCGCTGTTGTATGCGCGCAGCCGTGCCAACGCCGCCGGAGCGCACAAATGACGACTGCGGCCACCCTGGCATCGCCGAAGCAGCGTCCGTACCGTTTCAGCCCGGCGCGCATCGGCGTTTACGCCTTCCTGCTGACGGCGGCGGCCTTTTTCCTGATGCCTCTGTACATCATGCTGGTGACCTCGTTCAAGAGCATGGATGAGATTCGCCTGGGCAATATTTTTGCCTTCCCGGTGGCCATCACGGTGGAACCCTGGGTCGCGGCCTGGACCACGGCCTGCACGGGAGTGTCTTGCGAAGGCATTCGCGGCGGCTTCTGGAACTCGGTCTTCATAGTGATTCCGAGCACCATCCTGCCGATCCTGCTGGGCGCGCTGAACGGCTACGCGCTGTCGTTCTGGAGGCCGCGCGGCGCCAATGTGCTGTTCGGCATTCTGATGCTGGGTGCCTTCATTCCGGTGCAGGTGATGATGTTCCCGCTGGTGCGGATTCTGGCAACGCTGGGCCTGTTCAGCTCGCTGCCGGGCATCGTGCTGATCCACATCATCTTCAGCATGCCGGTGATGACGCTGCTGTTTCGCAACTACTACCTGTCCATTCCGCAGGAGCTGTTCAAGGCCGCGCGCATCGACGGCGGCGGCTTTATCCGCATCTTTGTGCAACTGATGCTGCCGATGTCCACGCCGATCATCATCGTCGCCGCCATCATGCAGGTGACCGGGGTCTGGAACGATTACATCCTGGGTCTGGTATTCGCCGGCCGCGACAACCTGCCGATGACGGTGCAGCTCAACAACGTGATCAACACCACCACCGGCACCCGGCTCTACAACGTCAACATGGCGGCCACGATTCTCACCTCGCTGGTGCCGCTCACCATCTATTTCATTTCCGGACGCTGGTTCGTGCGGGGTATCGCCGCCGGTGCGGTAAAGGGGTAAGGCCATGGCCAGTGTCAGCGTTAACAATCTTTGCATCCGCTTCGGCGACAACGAAGTCATCAAGGGCCTGGACCTGGATGTGCTGGAGGGCGAATTCCTGGTCTTGCTGGGGCCGTCGGGCTGCGGCAAATCGACCTTGCTGCACAGCATTGCCGGCCTGATCGAAGTCGCCGACGGCAGCGTCTTCATCGGCGGCCAGGACATGACCTGGGCCGATCCGACGGACCGCAACATCGGCATGGTGTTCCAGTCCTATGCGCTGTACCCGACCATGAGCGTGGAGCGCAACATGTCTTTCGGTTTGCGCGTCAAGGGCACGCCCAAGGCCGAGATCGCGCGCCGCGTCAAGCGCGCCGCCGAGATGCTGCACCTGGAGCCGCTGCTGGAGCGCAAACCCTCGCAGTTGTCCGGCGGCCAGCGCCAGCGCGTGGCGATCGGGCGGGCGCTGGTGCGCGAAGCGGGCGTGTTCCTGTTCGACGAGCCGCTCTCCAATCTGGACGCCAAGCTGCGCGCCGAACTGCGGCGCGAGCTCAAGCTGCTGCACAAGAATCTGCACTCGACCATGATCTATGTGACGCACGATCAAATCGAGGCCATGACCCTGGCCAGCCGCATCGTGGTCATGCGCGGCGGCAAGATCCAGCAGATCGGCGCCCCGGCCGATGTCTATGAAAAGCCGGAAAATTTGTTTGTCGCCGGCTTCCTGGGCGCTCCCGGGATGAACCTGTTGCCCGGCAAATTGGCGGTGACGGCGGACGGCGTCCGGCTGATCAGCGGCAGCCTGACGCTGGACCTGGCGCCCTACCCGTTCCGCGAGCAGCCGCTGGATGCGCAGGATGTGCTGCTGGGCATTCGTCCCGAAGACCTGGCGCTGGCTGGCAGCGGCGAGTTTCAGGGCACCGTTTCGCTGATCGAGCCGATGGGCAATCACCATGTGGTGTGGCTGGATTTTGGCGGCCACCTGCTGTCATCGGTGGTCACCGGCACCCTCGCTATTGCGGTCGATGAAAGCGTTCGCTTCAGCATCGCCGCGGCCAAGGTCTCCCTGTTCGACAAGACCTCGGAGCAACGACTGTGAAACCCGAAAAACCACTTATGACCGAAATGAACCTGAAGAATACGTTGCGCAAGAGGTTTTCAACCCTGCGGCAAATGCAGTTGAACAAGGTGTCGGCGCCGGTGCTGGTGCTGGTCTTTTTGCTGGGTTGCGGCGGCGCCGGACAGACCCAGTCGACCGCCATCAACCCGAATCCGGACGGCGCGGCGGTCAAAGCCTGGGTCACCCACACCGATCAGTCCAAGCTGCTGGCCCCGCTGGAGGGCCTCCGGTTTGCAGCCCGTTCGCCCTTGCCGCTCAACATCGAGGTCGATCCGGCCAAGCGCTACCAGGAGATGGTAGGCTTTGGCGCCAATATTACCGATGCCTCGGCCTGGTTGATCCAGAACAAACTGAACGCTTCGCAACGTGATGCACTGTTGCAGGATTTGTTCGGCAGCGGGAGCGGCGCCGGTTTCAGTTTCACCCGCCTGACCATCGGCGCCTCCGACTTTTCGCGCCGCCATTACTCGCTGGACGATGTGCCCGCCGGTCAGACCGATTACCCCCTGGCCAGATTCTCCATAGACCCGCTGCGCGCCGATGTGCTGCCGGTGGTCAAGAGCGCGCTGGCCCTCAATCCCAAGCTGCGCGTGATGGCCTCGCCCTGGAGCGCGCCGGCCTGGATGAAAACCAATGACAGTCTGGTGCAGGGCGCGCTGCGGCCCGAGGCCTATGACGCGTTTGCCCGCTATCTGTCGAAGTTTGCCGATGCCATGGCGATGGAGGGCGTTCCCCTGTACGCGCTGACGGTGCAGAACGAGCCGCACTTCGAACCGAAGGACTATCCCGGCATGCGCGTCGATTCGATGGGCCGTGCCAGGTTCGTCGGTGAGTACCTGGGGCCCCTGTTCGCCCAGCGGACCCAGCCGGTACGCATCCTGGAGTGGGACCACAACTGGGACGACCCGACGGCGCCGCTGCAGGTGCTGGCCGATGCGAAAGCCCGCTCTTACGTGGCCGGTGTCGCCTGGCACTGTTACGCGGGCGATGTCGCGGCGCAGTCCCTGGTGCACGACGCTTACCCGGACAAGGAAACCTATTTCACCGAGTGTTCCGGCGGCGACTGGAAGCCCAATTGGCGCGAGACCCTGCCCTGGTACATGCACAACCTGATCATAGGAACGACGCGCGGCTGGGCCAAGGGCGTGCTGCTGTGGAACATCGCGCTGGATGAAAACCATGGACCTCATCTGGGCGGCTGCACCGATTGCCGCGGTGTCGTCACGATCGACTCGAAAAGCGGTGAAATCACGCGCAACTTCGACTATTACGCACTGGCCCATGCCAGCCGCTTTGTGCGGCCGGGGGCGCGCCGCATCGAATCGAGCAGCGGCCTGGACGGTCTGGAGAGCGTGGCGTTCCAGAACGCCGACGACAACTCGATTGCCTTGATCGTTCTCAACGGTGCGGCCGATTCGCGCCGTTTCTCGGTCGCTTTCGGTAACCGGACTTTCGAGCACACCATGCCCGGTGCCAGCGTCGCCACCTTTGTCTGGAACCCGCCGCGCTGACCGCCGGCGCAGCGCATGGTACTCACATCACAGCTACCCAATGTTGCCAACCCTTTGTACTCATTCTTCGGCTCAAGCCGGTGCCGCCCCAGGCCAAGCACCGATCGATTTGGGCCTACCCGTGCTTGAAGATCAACCTCAATCGAGCGGCAGCACGGTGCCGGTGCGATTCAACCTCGCTCCAGGGGCGCTGGCCCCGGAGTCCAATCCAGGATAAAACATGTTGAAACTCTCCAAATTGGTCACTGCGGTGGCATGTGTGGCGGCAAGCGCGGCGGCAAGCGCCGGCCAGGTCGAGGTGCTGCATTACTGGACCTCCGGCGGCGAGGCCAAGTCGGTCGCCGAGCTGAAGAAAATCCTGGAAGCCAAGGGCCACGTCTGGAAAGACTTTGCCGTGGCCGGTGGCGGTGGCGACAATGCCGCCACCGTGCTCAAGAGCCGCGTCGTCTCCGGCAACCCGCCGGCGGCGGCCCAGATCAAGGGCCCGGCCATCCAGGAGTGGGCGGCTGAGGGCGTGCTGGCCAATCTGGACAGCGTCGGCAAGGCCGAAAAGTGGGACAGCCTGCTGCCCAAGGTGGTGGCCGACGTCATGAAATACAAAGGCGCTTACGTGGCGGTGCCGGTCAACGTGCACCGCGTGAACTGGCTTTGGGGCAGTGCCGCGGTGTTGAAGAAGGCCGGCGTCGCCGGCATGCCCAAGACCTGGGACGAGTTCTTCGCGGCGGCCGACAAGGTCAAGAAGGCCGGACTCATCCCGGTCGCCCACAGCGGCCAGAACATCTGGGACTTCACCACCTTCGAGTCGGTGGTGCTGGGTGTCGGTGGCGCCAAGTTCTACGAGGATGCGCTGGTCAAGCTGGACCCCAAGGCCTTGACCGGCGACAACATGAAGAAGTCGCTGGAGACCTTGCGCCGCATCAAGTCCTACATTGATCCGGCCGCCCCGGGGCGCGACTGGAATCTGTCGACGGCCATGGTGATTCAGGACAAGGCCGCGTTTCAATTCATGGGCGACTGGGCCAAGGGCGAATTCGTCGCTGCCGGCAAGACCCCCGGCAAGGATTTCCTGTGCGCGCCGGCGCCCGGCAGCGCCAACGCCTACACCTTCAACGTCGATTCGTTCGCCATGTTCAAACTGAAGGACGCGGGCGCCCAGAAAGCGCAGAGCGATCTGGCCGCGGCCATCATGGGCGTCGAATTTCAACAGGTGTTCAACCTGAACAAGGGCTCGATCCCGGTGCGCCTGAACATGGCGATGGACAAGTTCGACGACTGCGCCAAGCTCTCCAGCAAGGACTTCGTGGCGACCGCCAAAACCGGCGGCCTGGTGCCCTCCGTGGCGCACGGCATGGCGATCAAGCCGGCCGCCGAAGGCGCCATCAAGGATGCGGTCAGCCAGTTCTGGAACGACGACAAGATCTCAGTGGCGGACGGCATGAAGAACATCGCCAAGGCGGCGGCCACCAAGTAAGTCGGAGGTCGCAAGAGCCAGTTGCAGGCATCTTTTGCAGGCGCCCGCATCAGGGTTGGGGTACGTGCCACCGCTCATGTCCCCCGCCCTGCGGGCTCCTCCTTTACTTCGCTATGGCACGCACCCCAACCCTGATGCTTGAGATATTGGCTTGCTTGCCAAAAGCCGAAAACCTTGCGGAACCTGATGGGGCGGGTGTTTCGCGAAGTGAGGTCAAGGAGAAGACCGGAAGCCGCAGGCTTTCGGTCGGGGGACACGAACGCAGCGGAATACCCGCCCCGTCAGGTTCTTGTGTTACGCAGGCGTTCCAACAAGGGGGCCCCAGGTGTTAAACCAAAGGCAAAGTGTTTATGAAATCTTTTGAAGCCGTTTTGCCGAAGCTGGTGGTGGCACCGGCTTTTGTGCTGGGCTTCGCTTTCATCTACGGCTTGATGCTGTGGAACGGCGTGCTGTCCGTCACCGGCTCGCGCATGCTGCCCAACTACGACGAGTTCGTCGGGCTGGCGCAATACCAGCGCCTGTTCGAGATGGATCGCTGGTGGGTGGCGCTGCGCAACCTGGGCATTTTCAGCGTTCTGTATGTGGCCGGCGCGCTGGCCCTGGGCTTGCTGCTGGCGATCTTCCTGGACCAGAAAATCCGCTTCGAGGGCGCCTTGCGCACTGTTTACCTGTACCCCATGGCGCTGTCGTTCATCGTCACCGGCACCGCCTGGAAATGGATTCTGAACCCCAGTCTGGGGCTGGAAAAACTGATGCACGATCTGGGCTGGCAGAGTTTTCACTTCGACTGGCTGGTGCAAAGCGAGACCGCCATTTACTGCGTGGTGATTGCCGGCATCTGGCAATCGGCCGGCTTCGCCATGGCCTTGTTCCTGGCCGGCTTGCGCGGCATCGACGACAGCATCATCAAGGCCGCGCAGATCGACGGCGCCTCCTTGCCGCGCATCTACTGGCGCATTATTTTGCCGATACTGCGACCGGTGGTTTTTTCCACCGTGCTGGTGTTGTCGCACCTGTCGATCAAGAGTTTCGACCTGGTGATGGCACTGACCGCCGGCGGCCCCGGTTTCGCCAGCGATGTGCCGGCCACCTTTATGTTCGTCATGAGTTTCACCCGCGGCCAGATTGGTCTGGGTGCCGCCAGTGCCAGCATGATGCTGGCCACGGTGGCGGCCATCGTGGTGCCTTACCTGTACAGCGAGCTGAGAAGCAAGCCCCATGATCGCTAAATACCTGTCCCGCGCCCTGCTCTATGGCGTGCTGCTGCTCTCCGCGCTGTTCTTTCTGGCGCCGCTGTATGTCATGCTGGTCACTTCGCTCAAGGATGGCGAGCAGATCCGCGCCGGCAATCTGCTGAGCCTGCCCGCCGGCCTCAATTTCGAAGCCTGGCAACTGGCCTGGGCCAGCGCCTGCACCGGCGTCGATTGCCGCGGCTTGCGTCCTTATTTCTGGAATTCGGTCAGCATGACAGTGCCGGCGGTGCTGCTCTCGACCGCCTGGGGCGCCGTCAACGGCTATGTGCTGAGCCTGTGGAAATTCAAGGGCAGCGAGTTGCTGTTTGGCTTGCTGCTGTTCGGTGTCTTCATGCCGTTTCAGGTGGTGCTGCTGCCCATGAGCCAGGTGCTGGGTTACCTCGGTCTGTCGAGTTCGGTGGCCGGTCTGGTGCTGGTGCACTGCCTGGCCGGCATGGCCGGCACTACGCTGTTCTTCCGCAATTACTACAGCGCCATTCCGAAAGAACTGGTGAACGCGGCACGCATCGATGGCGCCGGTTTCTGGCGCATCTTCTGGCGCATCGTGCTGCCAATGTCGACGCCGATCCTGATGGTGACGCTGATCTGGCAGTTCACCAACATCTGGAACGACTTTTTGTTCGGCGTCTCCTTCAGCGGCGCCGACAGCAAGCCGATCACGGTCGGTCTCAACAACATGGCCAACACCTCCAGCAGCGTCAAGAGCTACAACGTGGACATGGCCGCCGCCGTGATCGCCGGCCTGCCCACCATGCTGGTGTACGTGCTGGCCGGCCAGTATTTTGTCAAGGGACTCACAGCCGGCGCTGTGAAGGGATAAGAACACATCATGGCAGCGTCACTTCACATCGCGGGCATCCGCAAAATCTATGGCACCGGCGACAAGGCGGTGGAGGTGCTCAAACGCATCGAGATCGAGGTCGCCCCCGGTGAATTCCTGATCCTGGTAGGGCCGTCCGGCTGCGGCAAATCGACCCTGCTCAACATCATCGCCGGCCTGGAACAGCCCAGCGAGGGAGAACTGCGCATAGGCGGCAAGAACGTGGTCGGCGTGGCGCCGGCGCAGCGCGACATCGCCATGGTGTTCCAGAGCTATGCCTTGTACCCCACCATGAGCGTGGCCGACAACATCGGCTTTGCCCTGGAGATGCGCAAGGTACCCAAGGCGGCGCGCGCCAAGCGCATTGCCGAAGTGGCGGCGATGCTGCAAATCGAGCACTTGCTGGAGCGCCGTCCGGCGCAACTCTCGGGCGGTCAGCGGCAACGTGTGGCGATGGGTCGGGCCTTGGCGCGCGACCCGCAGTTGTTCCTGTTCGATGAGCCGCTGAGCAATCTGGATGCCAAGCTGCGCGTCGAAATGCGCTCCGAAATCAAGCGCCTGCACCAGCTCTCGGGCATTACCAGCGTCTACGTGACGCACGACCAGATCGAGGCCATGACACTGGGCAGCAGGATTGCCGTCATGAAGGACGGCATCCTGCAACAGATCGGCACGCCCGACGACATCTACAGCCGTCCGGCCAACACCTATGTGGCGGGCTTCATCGGCTCGCCCACCATGAACCTGATCGCCGGCCGGATTGAGACGCCGGGCCGCCAGGGAAGTTTTGTTTTTAGTGGCGGCGCGCTGGCACTGGACTGTCCGCCGGCCGGCGCGGTGACGCTGGGCCTGCGCCCCGAGCATGTGCACCCCAGCGCCGACGCGCCCTGGCGCGGCCAGGTGGTACTGGTGGAGCCGACCGGCGCCGACACTTTCATCGTGATCAAGACGGCCGCCGGCTTGATCACCTCACGCACCGCGCCGCATTGCCCGATCAAAGTCGGTGAGCAAACCGGTATCGAGCTTGACGCGGCGCACGCCAACTGGTTTGACGCGCACAGTGGTCTGCGCATTGGCTGATTTTTTATGAAACCATTTCCTATTTCAAACGCCCGCAGCGCAATTCTGCTGCTGGCACTGGCCAGCCCTCTGGCCAGCGCCGCAACGGCTCCCTCGGTCCCGGAACGAATTGAAACCCTGCTCCGGCAAATGACGCCCGACGAGAAGGTCGGCCAGCTCACCCAGTACTCGGGCAACTGGAACGCGACCGGCCCGGTCATGTTCAAAGGCAATCTCAAGCAAGACATCCGGGACGGCCGCGTCGGCTCCATGCTGAATGTGCACGGCGCCAGCTCCACCCGGCAGTACCAGGAAGTCGCCATGCAGTCGCGCCTGAAGATACCGATGCTGTTCGGACAGGACGTGATCCACGGCTACAAAACCACTTTTCCGATCCCGCTGGCGGAAGCGGCCAGCTGGGATCTGGCGGCCATCGAACGCTCGGCGCGCATCGCCGCCACCGAGGCGGCGGCCAGCGGCCTGCACTGGACGTTTGCGCCCATGGTCGACATTGCCCGCGACCCGCGCTGGGGCCGGGTCATGGAGGGCGCCGGCGAGGACACTTACCTGGGCTCCAAGATCGCCTTCGCGCGGGTCAAGGGCTTTCAGGGCCGCCAGTTGGGCGACACCGATGCCGTAATGGCCACCGCCAAGCATTTCGCGGCCTATGGCGCGGCCGTCGGCGGGCGCGACTACAACTCGGTGGACATGAGCGAGCGCATGCTGTGGGAGAGCTACCTGCCGCCGTTCAAGGCGGCGCTGGACGCCGGTGCCGCCACCTTCATGAACTCCTTCAACGACCTGAACGGCATCCCGGCCTCGGGCAGCAAGTACTTGCAACGCGACATCCTGAAAGGCCAGTGGGGCTTCACCGGCTTCGTCGTTTCCGACTGGGGCTCCATCGGCGAAATGGTGGCGCACGGCTACGTCAAGGACAACCGGGGCGCGGCACTGGCGGCGATCAGCGCCGGCAGCGACATGGACATGGAAAGCAATGCCTACCGGGGCAACCTGGCGCAACTGGTGGCCGACAAGAAGGTGCCGCTGGCGCTGCTGGACGACGCCGTGCGCCGCGTGCTGCGCAAGAAGTTCGAGCTGGGTTTGTTCGACGACCCCTACCGTTTCAGCGATCCGCAACGTGAACAGACCGCCTTGAACAATCCCCTGAACCGTCAGGCGGCCCGCGACATGGCGGCGAAAAGCATCGTGCTGCTGAAGAACAGCGCCAGGCTGCTGCCCTTGTCGAAAGACCTGAAGACCATCGCCTTCATCGGGCCTTTGGTGCAAGCTCACAAGGACAATCTGGGCGGCTGGGCCGTCACCTTGCCGGGGGTCGACTATTCGACTTTTGTGGTCTCGCAGTGGGACGGCCTGAAGAACAAGATCGGCAGCGGCACACGGCTGCTGTACGCCAAGGGCAGCGAGATTGAGGGCGACGACAGAAGTGGTTTTGCGCAGGCGCTGGAGGTCGCGCGCCAGGCCGATCTGGTCATCGTCAGCGTCGGCGAGCGCTGGGACATGAGCGGCGAAGCCCGCAGCCGCGCCAGCCTGCGCCTGCCGGGCGTGCAGGAAGAGCTGGTGAAGGCGCTGCACGCCACTGGCAAGCCCCTGGTGGTCTTGCTCAACGCCGGTCGGCCCCTGGTGTTCAACTGGATCGCCGAGAACGTGCCAACCATTCTCTACACCTGGTGGCTGGGCAGCGAGGCCGGCAACGCGATTGCCGACGTGTTGACGGGCGACGTCAACCCCTCGGCCAAGCTGACCATCAGCTTTCCGCGCAGCGAGGGCCAGATTCCGATCTACTACAACAGCTTCAACACCGGACGCCCGCAGGCCGCTGGCGCTGCCTCGGGCTATGTCAGCGGCTACATCGACCTCGATGGCACGCCGCGCTTTCCCTTTGGCTATGGCCTGAGCTACAGCGAGTTTGAATATTCGCAGCTGGTGCTGGACAAAAACGTGATGCGCGGCGGCGACAGAATTGCGGTCTCGGTCAACGTGAAGAACACGGGCAAGTACGCGGGCGAAGAAATCGTACAACTGTATTTGCGCGACAAGGTCGCCTCGGTGGTGCGGCCGGTGCGCGAATTGAAGGATTTCCAAAAAGTGCGGATTGAGCCCGGCCAGACCCAAACCCTGCACTTCACGATCGATCGCGAGAAGCTCTCTTTCTACAACGCCCAATTGCAATGGGCCGCCGAGCCCGGCGACTTTGAGTTGATGGTGGGCGCCTCGGCGGCGGACATCCGCTTGCGCACCAACTTCGAACTGACGCCATAGGACCGCTTGTGCTGAAAAAAAATCTTCTCGCCTGCGCAGGCTTGGCGCTGCTCCTGTTGGCTGCCGGATGCGCCATGCCGCCCAGCAGCGGCTCGACCGTGGACGCTCCCGCTACCAAGGCACTTGCCGCTCCAAAAAACCCGATCCCCTATTCCATGCTGCGCACTGAGGGTACACGCTGGGTCAAGGCCGACGGCGGCGCGATCGAACTCAAAGGCGTCAATCTTGGCAACTGGCTGATGCCCGAGTTCTGGATGATGGGCTATGGCGACAACGCCACCGTCAACGACCAGTGCACGCTGGAAGCCGTGCTGGACCGGCGCTTTGGCTTGGCCGAGCGCGAGCGGCTGCTCAAGCTGTTTCGCGACCACTGGATGACCCGGCGCGATTGGGACCTGATCCCTCAATTCAAACTGAATCTGGTGCGCCTGCCCTTCATCTGGAGCGTCATCGAAGACGAGAAAAATCCACGCCATCTGCGCCCCGATGCCTGGCATTACCTGGATGACGCGATTGCCCAGGCGCAGGCCCGCGGCCTGTACGTGGTGCTGGACCTGCACGGCGCCGTCGGCGCCCAGGGCACCGAGCACCATAGCGGCTGCGCCGGCAAAAACCTGTACTGGAGCACGCCGGAGTACCAGGCGCGCACCAGCTGGCTGTGGCAGCAAATCGCCACCCGTTACCGGGACAACCCAGTGGTGGCCGGCTACGGCCTGCTGAACGAACCCTGGGGCAGCACCGCCGAGCAGTTGGCCGCCGTGGTGAAGGCGCTTTACACAGCGGTGCGCACGGTGGACCCGAAGCACATCATCATCCTGCCCGACCACCCCAAAGGCATCGCGGCCTACGGCAAGCCCGGCGAACAGGGCATGCATGACGTGGTCTTTGAAACCCACCCCTATCCCGGCTTTTTTGGCTGGGGCAAACCGGGCCTGGAGGTGCACCGCGACTGGCTTGAGTGCCGTCCCGACGGCGCCGGCCTGTGCCAATGGCAAGCCCGCATGGCGGCGCTGAACACGCCCCTGTACATCGGCGAGTTCCAGCCCTGGGCCGAGCTGGAACCGGAGTTGAGCGGACAAATCACCCGTGCCAGTTTCGATGCCTACGCCAGGCTGGGTTGGGCCAGCACCGCCTGGTCCTTCAAGAAGCTCAGCCGCACTGGCGGCAAGGCCCCGGTCAATTGGGGTCTGGTGACCAATGCCGAGGGTGCCCCGGTGCCCGAGCTGGACTTCGAAAAAGCCTCTCTCAAGGAGATCGAGGATTTCTTCAAGCTGTTCGGCAGCGTGCCCTATGAGGTCAACGCCCCGGTGCTGAAGTGGATGAACAGCGCGAACGCGCCGGAGCCGTTCAAGCAGCCCTGAGCGATGGGCACTCAGTGCAGTTTGACTGCCACGGCAATGGGGAAATGATCCGAGGGGTAAAGCCCATCGTACAAGTCGGTGATGACCCGGTGCGACAACACCGTCTGCCCGTGGCTGACAAAAACGTAGTCGATCTTGTTGCCGGGTTGCAGATCCTTGCCAAAGCCGTTGAAGGTGATGCCACCGCCCTGGGCCGGCGTTTGCGACGCGACGGCGGCGTCCTGCAGTACGGCGGTCAGCGTGCGGTAGCCGGCAAAGTCCGGCCTGGCATTCAAATCGCCGGTCAGGATCAGCGGCAGTTGGTCGCCCAGCGAGCGCACCGTTTGCGTTATCAGCCGGGCGCTTTCCTCCCGCGCCTGCTCGCCGACATGGTCAAAATGGGTGTTCAAAAAATACATTTCCCGGGCGCTGTCACGCGCTTTGAGCTTGAGCAGCGTCAGCGTCCGATTGAGCATGGCGTCCCAACCCCTGGACACGCGCTCCGGGGTGGCGGACAGCCACAAGGTTTTTTGCCACTCAATCGAATAGGCCGAGCGCCGCACCAGCACCGCGTTCATTTCGCCCTGTTCCTTGCCGTCGTCGCGACCGACGCCGACCCAGTCGAACTGGCCCAGCAGGGACACCAGGTCCTTGACCTGAAACAGCTCGGCCTCCTGCAAGCCGATCAGGTCGGCTTGCGACTTCCGAATCACCGCGGCCACCAGAAACTTGCGCTGGCGCCAATGGTTGACGTCGTCCTCACGTTCGCAGGAGCCGCAGCGAATGTTGTAGCTCATGACGCGAAGCGGCGCCCGCGCCGCTGCTTGCGCGGTCTGCGCGAAAGCGCCCGGACCGGGTAGCAGCCAGCCAGCCAGTGCCAGGGTGAGGCCGCAAAGACGGGTCAATGCTTGTCGGCGCCATGGGTGACGGCGTGACCGCGACATGCGGTCAATGAGGGTGCCCATGGGCACCGTGCACATGGCCGTGCGCAATCTCTTCCTCGGTCGCGGCGCGCACCGCGGAGACGGTCAGGGCAAAGCGCAAGCTCTTGCCGGCCATCGGGTGGTTGCCATCGAGCATGACGGTGTCACCCTTGATTTTCAGCACGTTGAACATGCGCGCCTGCCCATCCGCAGCCAGGCTCTGCAGTTGTCCGCCAACCTTGACACCGGGCGGAAACTGGGTTTTCGGGATGGTCTGCAGCAGGCTCTCGTCGCGCTCGCCAAAAGCGTCTTGCGGCGCCAGCAGTAAGGTGGTCTGGTAACCCGGCAGTTGCCCGTCCAGCGCCGCCTCCACCTTGGGGAATATAGCGTCATAGCCCCCGTGCAGGTAAACCATGGGCTCGCGCCCCGGGTCCAGCAGTTTGCCGGCCGCATCGGTCAGCTTGTAGCGCAAGGTCACAGCGGTGTTCTTTTCGATTTTCATGGGTGTGGGGGGGGTTGGAAACCTGATTCTCTGTGTGCCATTTTCGCGCACTACCGGGTCGGCCGCTGCCGGTACGTAAAATCAAGCACGATCTCCCACCGGACTGGCGCGAGCCACTCACCCTTCAATCGCAACCCAACCTCATTTGGCATGCCTGGCAATCCAACCCCCAAGACACTTTCCATGACGCAGGTTCTGCTGTGCGGCGCCGCCATCGTGACGCTCTCCATGGGCATACGGCACGGCTTTGGCCTGTGGCTGCAGCCGGTGACCCAAAGTCAGGGCTGGAGCCGCGAAACCTTTGCTTTCGCCATCGCCATCCAGAATTTGGTCTGGGGTTTTTCCGGCATTTTTGCCGGCATGGTGGCAGACCGCTTCGGTGCCTTCAGGGTGATTCTGGGTGGCGCGATTTTGTACGCGCTGGGACTGCTGGGCATGGCCCATGCCAGCACGCCATTCTTGTTTTCGGCGACGGCCGGGGTGCTGATTGGCATGGCGCAAGCCGGCACCACCTATGCCGTCATTTACGGCGTGATCGGCCGTAACGTTGCCGCCAACAAGCGCTCCTGGGCCATGGGCATCGCGGCCGCGGCCGGTTCCTTCGGCCAGTTTTTGATGGTGCCGACCGAGGAGTTTTTGATCAGCAGTTTCGGCTGGAAAGAAGCCCTGATGATGCTCGGTCTGGCCTCCTTGCTGATGGTGCCGCTGGCCACCGGTCTGCGCGAACCCGGCTTTGCCGGTCACGCCGCCGGTCGCCGCGGACAGTCCATTTTCCAGGCCTTGACCGAGGCCTTCAGATACCCCAGCTTCCAGCTGTTGATGGCCGGTTATTTCGTTTGTGGCTTCCAGGTCGTTTTCATTGGCGTCCACATGCCAAGCTACCTGCGGGACAAAGGTCTGCCGCCGCAGGTCGCCGGTTACGCACTGGCGCTGATCGGCTTGTTCAATGTGTTCGGCACCTACGCGGCCGGCGCGCTGGGGCAACGAATGCAGAAGAAAAACATCCTGGCCTTCATTTACCTGGCGCGCGCCATCGCCATCAGCCTGTTCCTGCTGGTCCCGCTGTCGCCTGCCAGCGTCTACGTTTTTTCCGGCGTCATGGGCTTGCTGTGGCTCTCCACGGTGCCGCCCACCAACGCCACGGTGGCGCAGATATTTGGCGTGGCGCACCTCTCGATGCTCAGTGGCTTTGTTTTCTTCAGCCACCAGATCGGCTCTTTCATGGGCGTCTGGCTGGGGGGCTACCTGTACGACCGCACCGGCAGCTATAACCTGGTCTGGTACATCGCCATCGTTTTGGGCGTGCTGGCGGCGCTGGTGAACCTGCCCATCAAGGAAGCTTCCATCAACCGCAAAGACGCTTTGCAAGGGGCGTGAAGTTGTGAACCGCGGGCGCAAAATTTTGTTCTACGGCGCAGCGGTTTTGCTGCTTCTGGTGGTTTTTTCGCTCTATATGCGGCCCGATTTCCTGTTTACCCTGGCGAACCAGATCTGGGTCTGTTTCTGACCCTATGCCGGAGCTATCCTCTGCAACCCTGATCGATGGCGCGGGACCGGCATCAAGCTGGGTCCAACGCTGGTCGCACCTGGTTGCGCCCCAAGGCTCGGTGCTGGACATCGCTTGCGGCCGGGGGCGTCACATGCAGTGGTTTGCGCAGAAGGGGCACGCGGTCACCGGCATCGATCGCTCGCCGACGGCTTTGGCGCTAGCGGCAAACTTCGGCGCGGTCGTTCTGGCCGATATTGAAATGGCGCCCTGGCCCCTGATGAACGGCAGCCAGGTTCGCCAGTTCGACGCGGTGATTGTCAGCAACTACTTGTGGCGACCGCTGTTGCCGCTGATCGCGCAATGTGTTGCGCCGGCTGGCCTGCTGATTTACGAAACTTTTTCCAGCGGGAACGAGACCGTGGGCAAGCCGTCGCGGCCGGATTTCTTGTTGCGCCCGGGCGAATTGCTGACGGCTTTTGCCGGGCTGCGCACCCTTGCTTTTGAAGAAGGATTTGTGGAAAATCCCTCCCGCTTCGTGCAGCGGATCACCGCCGTGCGGGCTGATTTGGGAGGTGCGGGTAATCAGCCGCCCAGGCGTTACAGGCTCTAGTTAGAATGCTCTATTACTGTTAACCACCACTCGGACATGACCTCCTCCAGCATCCAAATTACGGGCAGCATCGTGGCACTTGTCACACCCATGCACGAAGATGGCAGTGTCGACTACCCGACGCTGCGCAAACTGATCGACTGGCACATCGCCGAAGGCACCGACTGCGTGTGCGTCGTTGGCACCACCGGCGAGTCGCCCACCGTCAATGTGCAGGAGCATTGCGAAATCATCCGAGTGGCGGTGGAACAATCCGCGGGACGCGTGCCCGTCATGGCGGGCTGCGGCGCCAACTCCACGGCGGAGGCGATCGAGCTGGCCAGGTTTGCCAAGGCGGTGGGGGCAAATTGCCAACTGCAGGTTGTGCCCTATTACAACAAGCCAACCCAGGAAGGGCTGTACCTGCACTTCAAAGCCATTGCGCAAGCGGTTGATCTGCCGATCGTGCTGTACAACGTACCCGGCCGCTCGGTGGCAGACATGGCGCACGACACCGTGCTGCGCCTGGCGCAGGTCAGCGGCATCGTGGGTATCAAGGAAGCCACTGGCAATATTGAGCGGGCCCAGTGGCTGATCCGGGAAGCGCCCAAGGGATTTGCCATTTATTCCGGGGATGACCCGACCGCGGTGGCCTTGATGCTGTGCGGTGGACAGGGCAATGTCAGCGTATCGGCCAACCTGGTTCCACGCCTGATGCATGAACTGTGTGTTGCGGCGATCGCCGGCGACACACAACGGGCCATGGAAATTCAGTTGAAACTGCTGCCTTTGCATAAGTATCTGTTTACCGAGGCCAATCCCATTCCTGTCAAATGGGCCATGGCCAGAGTCAAGCTGTGCGGTGGAACACTGCGTCTGCCGATGACACCTTTAAGCCACGCCAATGAAGCCGTGGTTGAACGTGCCCTGCAGGCAGTCGGTCTGATCTGACCCGGTCGGGCTTACCCTATTTCGCCTACCCCATTCATTACCCCAAGGGATACTTTTGTGAATCATTTCTCCAAACTTGCACTGCTGAGCCTTTCACTCGCCCTGGCGGCGTGCTCGGTTCTCGAGAGCGAAAAAATCAACTATAAGAGCGCCGGCAAAGCACCGTCGCTTGAAGTGCCGCCGGATTTGACCCAACTCTCCGCCAGTTCCCGTTATGCCGTTCCCGGTGGAGCGGTGACGGCGTCGAGTTTCCAGCTGGGCCAAGCCAGCCCGTCGACCCCTACTGCGGTCACCGCGCTGGGCGATGTTCGTATCGAGCGTGCCGGTAACCAGCGCTGGCTGGTGGTCAATCGACCGGCCGACAAACTTTGGGATCCGGTGCGTGATTTCTGGCAGGAAAATGGTTTTCTGCTGGTCATGGAACAAGCCAATTTGGGCATCATGGAAACCGACTGGGCGGAAAACCGGGCCAAAATACCGCAGGACTTTATTCGCAGTGCCATAGGAAAAGTGTTCGACTCACTTTATTCGACCGGGGAGCGTGACAAATTTCGCACGCGTCTGGAACGCAATGCGAGCGGTGGAACCGAAATCTTCATCAGCCACCGGGGCATGGTGGAGGTATACGCCAACAAAGAGAAAGACGGAACGGTCTGGCAACCCCGTGTCCCCGATCCGGAACTCGAGGCCGAGTTCCTGGGCCGGCTGATGGTGAAACTGGGCGTGACGAAAGAACAATCCAAAGCTTTGCTGGCCGCTGAGGTCAACAAGAGCGGTGCCCGTGTCAGCGTGGTCAATGGGCAAACGGTGGTCCAAATTGACGAGGGCTTCGCCCGTGCCTGGCGGCGTGTCGGCTTGTCATTGGACCGCACCAGTTTCACGGTGGAGGACCGGGACCGTAGCCAAGGGATTTACTTTGTCCGTTATGTCGAGCCGACAGCAGACAAGTCGGAAGCCGGCTTCTTCGGTTCACTCTTTGGCGGCTCGAAAGCCGGTGCGACACCATTGAAATACCGCATTGCAGTTGTCAGCCAAGGGGAATCGACAACGGTATCCGTACTCAATGAAAGCGGGGCGCCGGACAACTCGGCCAACGCACAACGTATCGTCAAACTCATTGCCGATGACCTGAAGTAAGCCAACCCGCCATGCTGACCTGATGCCCGGAGCTGGCGGTCCGGGCTTGTCGAGCCAGTTTCTTCGGCCCATAAAAAAAGCCACCTGACGGTGGCTTTTTTTTGGCTCAACCAAGTTGAGCCGGTAGAAATTACTTCTTCGCAGCGCTGGCAGCCGGAGCGGCAGCCGGTGCAGCACCAGAAGCGGCAGCATCAGGTGCCGGAGCAGCAGCCGGTGCTGCGCCAGAAGCAGCAGCATCAGGTGCCGGAGCAGCAGCGGGAGCGGGAGCCGGAGCAGCGGCAGGTGCCGGTGCGGGAGCAGGTGCTTCTTCTTTCTTACCACAAGCAACCAAAGCGGCGGCGGCAATGACAGCGGCCAAAACGAGCGATTTTTTCATTTGAAAAATACCTAGTGAGTTAATGAAACAATTTCCGGAAATTGTCGGAGCAGGAATCCTGCAAGGACCAAGCAAAAATGACTCGAGATCTCTTTGCTCAGCTTTGCATTATAGGCCAATAATCGAGGGTTTCCACTGCCTGTGGCAGTGGAACGACGTTGATCAAGCGCTGCGTACCGGGCGCTTCTTGGCATCGCGCGGCACGAAGACCTTGCCACCATTGCCCGGCCTTACGCCCATCGGTTTGCCAAACGCAGGCTTGCGGGCGCCGAAATCACCGCGTGGCGCTGTGCCGTCATTACGGGCACCGGAAAAACGGTCATTGAAGCCGCCTTTGCGTTCGTAGCTGAACCCTTCACGCGCGCCGCCACTGCGACCATCGGCCTGACCGAATCCGCCCGCGTTGTTGTTTTGATAGCCATTGGCGCCCGAATCGCGAGCCGCACCGGCATTCCTGTCGGCAAAACCGCCGCGATTGGCGCCGAAACCGGCAGCACGGCCGGCGCCAGCAAAATTGCGGTCGCGCCCCTGATGGTCATTGCCACCCCGGTTTTCACGATTTCCAAAATTGGAACTGGGACGCGAATCAGGGAAACGCTGCCTGGGCTCCAGACCCGGAACGGTCTCGCCCTTGAATTGATGGTGGCTGTAGAACTCAATGTCCATGATCTTGCGACGATCGCGGAACTCGGCGAACGTCACGGCCAGGCCATCGCGCCCAGCGCGTCCGGTACGGCCAATACGGTGCGTATAGTCTTCCGCCTTCATTGGCAAACCGAAATTGAACACATGGCTCACCGTGGGTACGTCGATACCGCGTGCCGCCACATCGGTGGCCACCAGAATTTGCACTTGACCCTGGCGCAAGGCCATCAACCGGCGGTTGCGCAAACCCTGGCTCAAGGCGCCATGCAATGCGACAGCGGAAAAACCCTCTTGCTGCAAGTCATTGGCCAGGCCGTCGCATTCGATTTGGGTACTGGCAAAGACGATCGCCTGGTTAATGGTGGTGTCGCGCAGCCAGTGGTCCAGCAATTTGCGCTTGTGCTGGGCGTTATCCGCCCAGAAGAGTTTTTGCTGGATGTTTTGGTGCCGCTCCTGCGGGCTGTCGATCTGCAAGCGCTGGGGTTCACGCATCACGCGCGAAGCCAACTGCTGAATACGCGGCGCAAAGGTGGCGCTGAACATCATGGTCTGCTTGCGCCCCATGGTCAACTGGTTGATTTCAGCCAGGTCATCGGAAAAGCCCAAGTCCAGCATACGGTCGGCTTCGTCGACCACCAAAAACTGCACTTTATCGAGCTTGATCTGCATGGAGCGTTGCAGATCCAGCAAGCGACCGGGCGTGGCCACCACCAGGTTGGCGTTTTGCAGTTTGGCAATCTGCAGCTGGTAAGGCATGCCACCCACAATGTTGGCAATGCGCAGACCGCGGCAATGCTGCACCAGGTCAATGGCATCGTGCGCCACCTGCTGGGCCAGTTCACGCGTCGGGCAAACAATCAGGGCACCGGGTGCGGTGGCCGAAAAGTTGCGCGGATTGGTCGGGTCTTTGCGTTTGGCGCGCTTGGGAGGCGCTTCGCCTTTTGCCGCAGCTTCGGCCACGGCACGCTCAAAGTCGGCACGTTCTTTGGCCTCGGCCTGCGCTTGCTGGGTCAGCAAGGTATGCAGGACCGGCAACAGGAACGCGGCAGTCTTGCCACTACCGGTCTGACTCGACACCATCAGGTCGATAAAGCGCGCCGCTTCATCCGACCCACTGTGGCCTTGCAGCGCCAGCGGAATGGTCTTCAACTGCACCGTGGTCGGTTGTGTGAAGCCCAGATCTTTCACCGCCTGAAGCAATTCGGGGGCCAAGCCGAAAGTCAGAAAGCCATTCGGGATCTCGGCAGCGACCGCCGCTGCCTGGTCGTCGTTGTTTGGCATTTCGGCCGTTTGATTGGAAAAATTTTCGACAAGCGAAATATCGCCCGTCGCTTGAAAAGCGTCAGTCATGGATTTACTCACACGCGAGCGCTGCAGCGTTTGCAACGGCTCCGTCAATGGTTAAAAAACATCAACCATCAAACGGAACCTGCGCCAACTCACGGGGAGTTCAAGCAGCGCCGGGGGTCATTTTCTGCAGGTTCGCATAGTGAACCGGCTTTGGACCCTGTGAATGAAGGGAGATGTACAAATGTGCACCGCTGTTTCCAGTGCAGCTTTCCATTATGACATAAATTCGGGTTTCTACCTAATCACCCAGTTTCAAAAAGTGATCCCGATAGTGTTCCATCTCGTCAATGGACTCGTGCACATCGGCCAAGGCGGTGTGCCGCTGCTGTTTTTTGAACGACGCATAGACCTCCGGGCGCCAACGTTTGGATAACTCCTTGAGGGTGCTTACGTCCAGATTGCGGTAGTGAAAAAATGCCTCCAATTTAGGCATGTACTTGACCAAAAAGCGTCGGTCCTGCCCAATGCTGTTGCCACACATCGGAGAAGCGTTCTTGGGTACGTACTGAGTCAAAAACGAAATCAGCTGCGCTTGCGCCTCCTCTTCGGTCAAGGTCGAGGCCTTGACCTTGTCAATCAGGCCACTTTTCCCATGCGTGCCTTTGTTCCACGCGTCCATCCTGTCAAGTTGCTCATTGCTTTGGTGGATAACCAGCACCGGGCCATCGATGCGACATTCAAGCTTTGGACCGGTGACGACGACCGCGATTTCAATGATTCGTTCATGTTCGGGCTCAAGCCCGGTCATCTCGCAATCAAGCCAGACAAGGTTTTGGTCGGATTTGACAAGCAATGCGTTGCCTGGGTTGGGGTTCTGTACATTCATGCCCGGAATTGTCGCCGATGACCTAAACTCGGGCGCCATGCCTGATCCGTTTCTTCCGTCTTCCCCTTCGATGTTGCTGACCTTCGCCTTTGCGCTGACCCTGATCGCAGGCATGGTGCTGAAATTCTGGCTCAGCGCCCGCCAAATCCGGTATGTGGCACAACACCGCGCTGAAGTGCCGGAAGCATTTTCGCGCACCGTCAGCCTGAGCGCGCACCGGAAGAGCGCCGACTACACGATCGCCAAGGTGCGTTTTAGTCTGTTCGAACTGGTGCTGGGTTCACTGGTTCTTCTGCTGTGGACCCTGTTTGGAGGACTCTCGACACTCAATCTGGCGCTGCTTGGTTGGCTGGGCGGTGGCATGGGGCAGCAGATTGCGCTGCTGGCAGGATTTGTGCTCATCAGCGGACTTATTGATTTGCCGCTGACGCTGTACCAGACCTTCGTCATCGAGGAGCGTTTCGGCTTCAACCGGATGACATTCAAGCTCTGGCTGGTCGATTTGATCAAATCGAGCTTGCTCGGGATCATCATTGGCTTGCCCATTGCCACGCTTATTTTGTGGTTGATGGGTGCCGCCGGCAACCGCTGGTGGCTGTGGGCCTGGGGCGTCTGGATGAGTTTCAATCTGCTCGTGTTGCTGATCTACCCGACCTTCATCGCCCCCTTGTTCAACAAGTTTTCGCCCGTGCAGGACGAAACACTCAAAGCTCGCGTGACAGCCCTGATGCAGCGTTGCGGCTTTGCCGCAAAAGGACTTTTTGTGATGGACGGCAGCCGACGCAGCGCCCACGCGAATGCTTACTTCACCGGCTTTGGCGCGGCCAAGCGCGTGGTGTTTTATGACACGCTGCTGGCCAAACTGTCGGCCGGCGAAGTGGACGCCGTGTTGGCGCACGAACTTGGACACTTCAAGCACAAACACCTGGTCAAGCGCATCGTTTCAATGTTCGCCCTGAGCCTGCTCGGTTTTGCCTTGCTGGGCTGGCTGGCAACGCGGCTGTGGTTCTACCACGGGCTGGGAGTGCAGCCCAACCTGAACGCCCCGAATGACGCTCTGGCCCTGCTGCTTTTCATGCTCACCGTGCCGGTCTTCAGCTTCTTCATCGCCCCGGTGTTTACCTGGTTCTCGCGAAAGCACGAGTTTCAAGCGGATGCCTACGCCGTGGCTCAAACCAGCGGCCAGGACCTCAGCACCGCCTTGCTCAAGCTTTATGAAGACAACGCGTCGACACTGACACCCGATCCGGTGTACGTGAAGTTCCACTACTCTCACCCGCCAGCGTCCGAGCGCCTGGCACGGATGCGGGTCTGAGCCAACGACCGCCACCCGCAAGGCGATCAGTCGATGCAACAAGACACGCTCCAGCGCGGCCTGATCGTCGCCAATTACGGCCGCCACTTTCTGGTCGAAACACCAGACGGGAAGCGCCTGATCTGCCATTCGCGCGGCAAGAAGAGCCAGGGGTTGGTGGGGGATCGGGTCCTGTGGCAGGCCTCGCGCGACGAGGGCACGATCGAAAAGATCGAACCGCGGAAAAATGTGTTTTACCGCCAGGATCAAATCCGCACCAAGTCTTTTGCCGCGAATCTGGACCAGATATTGATCCTGATCGCGGCTGAACCCGAATTCTCCAGCAGTCAACTCTCGCGCGCCCTGATCGCGGCGGAGGCAGAACACATCGCGCCCATCATTGCGCTCAACAAGAGCGACCTGATCGAGCCCTTCGCGCGCGCCTGGGAATGGTTGCTGCCCTATCGGCAAATGCATTACGGCGTGCTCCCGCTGTCGCTCAAAAAATCGGCCATGGTGGATCGGGCCGCGCTGTTGAAGCTGCTGGCGGGCAAAACGACACTGGTACTGGGTCCGTCCGGAGCCGGCAAGAGTACCTTGATCAACCTGCTGGCACCGGGCGCGCTGGCGCAGACCGGTGAAATTTCCCAAGCCTTGAATTCGGGCAAACACACCACCACCAGCACCACCTGGTACTGGGTGGACGAGGATAAAACGACGGCCTTGATTGACTCGCCAGGGTTCCAGGAATTTGGTCTGAACCACATCGACCCGGCACAGTTGGCGGCTTATATGCCGGACCTCAAACCCCACGTGGCCAACTGCAAGTTCTACAACTGCAGCCATCTTCACGAGCCCGGTTGCGGCGTCATGGCCGCCATCAAACCAGACACTGATCCCGGAGGCATCAGTGCCAATCGCTACAAAATTTACAGCGACTTGCATGCCGAGCTGAGCCAGGCAAAAAAATATTGAAAGATCGGGTGAACAGGCCCTAGCCCAGCAGGCGCGCCAGCGTCAGGAGAGCGAGCAGTACCATCCACATGACCACCGTGCGCCAGACCAGGCCGACCACCACGGCCAGATGCGCAAGTTCGGGCACCTGCCCGGAAGACGGTTCACTCTGCCTTTCTGAACCCTGCAGCCGAATATTGACCGCGCCCGCTGTCGCCGCCAGCACGACGCCATCGTTGTCGCCAACAGAATGCGGCTCGTAATTGCGCCAGCCATCAATCGCTTCTTCAAAGCTGCCAACCACGGCAAAACTGATCGCGGTAACACGACTTGGCACCCAGTCAATAACCATCCAGGCGTCAGCAGCAGTCTGTTGCAGCGCTTCACTGACCGGTTGATGGTGCGTCCTGCTCCTGTGCTGCCAGTAGCGGGCGACGAATTCACTCAATCGGTACAGGACCGCGCCGGCCGGGCCGAAACCAAAAGCCGCCAGCACCGAGAACCAGGTCAGCACGCCGAAGACATGGCGGTGGGCCGACAGCACCGAATGCTCAATCACGTGACGCACGATTTCGCTGCGGGGCAACTCGCTGGCGTCAATCTGTTTCCAGCTTGCCAGCAATTCGCGAGCGCGATCTTCGTCCCCATCCGCCAGGGCATTCCTGATCTGGGTGAAATGAAAACTGAATTGTCTGAACCCGAGCGTTGCATACAGCACCGCCACGCTCCAGATGACAGCCACCGGCCAGCCCAGAAAAGCATCCAGCAGGCTGTAAATGGCCAGTGTTGCCAGCGACGGGCCGCCCACCGCAAAGCCCCAGGCCAACCAGCCATGGAAGGATTTGCCGGCATCAAAATTTCGGGTACTCCAGCGCACCCAGGCACGCATGCTGGCATGCACCGGATTACCCAGACTCAGAGGACGCGCCTGCTCCAGCAACAGGGCAATAAGCACCGAAATAAAGCTCATGCAACCATCATAGCTGCACTGTGCCTCAGGCCGACAGCATTCGATAGAAGTTGCGCAGCATGCCGGCGGTGGCACCCCAGATGAAACGCTGCGTCATGCGGTCCTGGTACGGCATCGAGAACCATTCGCGTCGAACCCCTTCCCACTCGAAAACATGACGCCGATGATGGCCTGGGTTCATCAGGAATTCCAGTGGCACCTCGAACACATCGGCTACTTCATAGGCGTTGGGGGCCAGCGTAAAGCCTGGCTCTACCAGACCGACCACCGGCGTGATGATGAAAGCGGAACCGGTCGCGTATTGGGGCAACAGGCCCAGCACCTGCACCAAAGCCGGATCCAGGCCAATTTCTTCTTGCGTCTCGCGCAAGGCGGTGGCCGACGCATCCGCGTCGTCTGCCTCGGCCTTGCCACCCGGAAAAGCAATTTGCCCGGAATGGGTCGATAGATGCAGGGTGCGCTCCGTCAGCAGGACGGTGGGCTGCTCGCGCATGACGATCGGCAGCAGCACCGAGGCATGCGTCGGTGCCCGGTCGACAAATTTTGTCTCCGCCAGCAATTCGGGCTCCCACAGCGGGGGTGAAGCGAAGCGCCGCCGCAAGGCCACTGGCTGCAGCGATGCCCGCGGCACTACCGGCAGATGTGAATCCACGCCCAGCACCGGAACTCGACGCGGGTCGAAGTTCGGCAAACTGGACAAGGAGACATTGGGTGCGCTTGACGCCATGGAAAAGACGAAGAGAAAAAACCTAAAAACAAAAAAGCCGCCTCAAGCATACGCTGGGCGGCCTTTCCAAAACAGCTCGCTTTATGCGCTGGCGGCTGGAGTAGCGGTTTTCTTGGCCGGCAGCTTTTCCTTGATACGGGCCGATTTACCACTGCGATCGCGCAAGTAGTACAGCTTGGCACGGCGCACATCGCCACGGCGCTTGATTTCGATGCTGGCAATCAGCGGGCTGTAGGTCTGGAAAGTACGCTCAACACCTTCTCCGCTGGAGATTTTTCGAACGATGAAGGCACTGTTGAGGCCACGATTGCGTTTGGCAATGACGACGCCTTCATAGGCTTGCAGACGTTTACGAGCCCCTTCAACGACGTTCACGCTGACAATCACCGTATCACCGGGGGCGAATTCGGGAATTGTTTTCCCGAGGCGAGCAATTTCTTCCTGCTCAAGGGTTTGAATCAAATTCATGTTTTCCTCAAATGATCTTGGAAGCGCCAGCGTCGGGATTGACGCAAAGGCCCCACTGCAAACGAAGCAAGGCGGCCAACCAGAGGATCGATAAGCCTTAAATTATAACCCGATCGAACGTCCGGTGCCCAACCGGACCTCAGTGCCCGAGCAGAAAAGCTTCGTCCATGGGGCTCAGCCGCCCGGCCTGCCGCGCCTGCGCTATCAGATCAGGCCGCAAGCGGGCAGTGAGGGCCAGCCGCTGCTCACGCCGCCACCGTTCGATGCGGTCATGGTGACCCGAGAGCAGAACTTCCGGCACCGCACAGCCAGACCAGTTCTCCGGGCGGGTGTAATGCGGACAGTCCAGCAGGCCGTCCAGCGCCGGATTGAAGCTGTCCTGCTGGTGGCTGTCAGCACTGCCCAGGACCCCTGGCTGCAGGCGAGCGACAGCGTCCAGCAAAGCCATGGCGGCAATTTCACCACCCGACAGAACAAAGTCGCCCAAACTGATTTGCTCCGTGACATGGGCGTCGACAAAACGCTGGTCAACCCCCTCATAGCGGCCACAAATCAGTACCGCCCCCTGGCTGTCGGCCAAGCGCGCCACCACAGAGTGATTAAGCGGCACGCCAGCGGGCGAAAAGAGCACCACCGGGACAGCATCATTGCGCTCCACCTGAATGCTTTTCAAGCACAGGGTCAGGGGTTCGGCCATCATCACCATGCCGGGACCACCACCAAACGGCCTGTCATCGACGCGTCGGTAATTCCCGGAAGCAAAATCGCGCGGATTGGAAAAATGCACATCCACCTGGCCGGATTCAAAGGCACGCCGGGTGATGCCGCTGGTCAACAGCGGCGCAAACAATTCCGGGAAAAGCGTGACAACGTCGAAGCGCATTTGACACCCCTCAATAGTCGGCTTGCCAGTCCACCAAAATGCGCCGCCCGGGCAAATCAACGTCGTCAATGTAGGTCGACACAAAGGGAATCATTCTCTCGAACTTCCTGCCCTCTTGCTCGCCCTCCATCACCAGCACGGTTTGCGCCCCGGTTGACAACAGTTCCTTGACCGTCCCCAACGCCGCGCCGGCCCGATTGACGACATTCAAACCAATCAGGTCAACCCAGTAGTATTCACCTTCTTCGGTGCTTGGGAAACTGGACCTGGAAACAAAAATACGGGCGCCACGCAAGGCTTCAGCCGCATCGCGGTCATCAACCTCACGCGCTGAGGCGACAACCGTGCCAGAGTGCATCTTGGCTTGCACGATGGACAGCTTGCCAACGCCGGAAAAAGTTTTTGCCCCGATCTCGGCTGGCAAAAGAAACCAGCGCTTGGAAGAAAAAAGCGCCTCCGGATCGGCGCTGTAAGGCAGGACTCTGAACCAGCCTTTGATGCCCCAGGCATCATTGACGCGCCCGACTTCGATGGCATCCGCCGGCAGTTCGGCGGCTTCCAGGCCAGGCAGCATCACAATCGCATCAGACCGCTTTTTTTGCAGCTTGCTCGACCAGACGCTCCACCGTGGGGGAGGCCTGGGCGCCTACGCTTTTCCAGTAAGTGAGACGGTCCTGAGCAATCCGGATGCTCTCTTCATTGGCAGTCGCTATCGGGTTATAAAAACCAATGCGCTCAATGAAACGACCGTCACGGCGGGTCCTCTTGTCGGCGACGACAATATTGAAAAACGGGCGTGCTTTGGCACCGCCACGGGCGAGTCGAATGACGACCATGATTTATCCTTTGGGGTGGCAGAGTTTTATTTCCACCATTTAATAAGCACTCAATCCAGCGTTGAGACACGCGACATGACCACCCGGTCAGCGACACACTGGAAAGCTTTTTATTATAACGTTTCCTCTATTTATGCCTATTATTCGCCCCAGCCAATCCCGAGACCTGCCGGCTATTGCCGCCATTTATGCCCATCACGTGCTCACCGGAACCGGTACTTTCGAGCTTGAACCGCCCTCTGAAAACGAGATGGCGAGCCGCCGTGCCGATGTACTGGCCAAAGGTTTGCCCTACTTGGTGGCGGTCGAAGGCGATACGCTACTGGGCTTTGCCTACTGCAACTGGTTCAAGCCACGCCCAGCCTATCGATTCTCGGCCGAAGACTCGATCTATATGGCCCCGCAGGCTCAGGGTCAAGGCCTCGGTCGGGCGCTGCTGACAGAACTGGCAGTGCAAGCGGAAAACGCGGGCGTGCGAAAATTGATCGCGGTGATTGGCGACTCGGCCAATACCGGATCGATCGGGGTCCACCGTTGTGTCGGGTTTTCCCACGTCGGCGTACTTAGAACCTGCGGTTGGAAATTTGATCAATGGCGGGATGTGGTCATGATGGACAAGGCGCTGGGTTGGGGCGCCACAAGCGCCCCGCAATAGCAGCAGGATGTCATGAAAAACAAAACTCTGGCCGCTTGGCTGGCATTGATCGGCGGTCCCTTGGGACTGCACCGTCTTTACTTGCACGGCAACGGCGACCTGGTGGGTTGGTTACTACCCGTCCCCACCGCCTTGGGCCTGTACGGTCTTGAGCGGGTGTGGCGCAATGGACTGGACGACTTGTGGAGCTGGCTGTTGATCCCGCTACTGGGTTTTACCATCGCCGGCTGCGCATTGACGGCCATTGTTTACGGCCTGACAAGCCCGGAGAAATGGAACGCCCGGTACAACCCGTCCGTGCCCCCGGACGCCGCCTCGGGAAACAGCAACTGGGCGACCATTGGAGCGATCGTGTTGGCCCTTTTGGTGGGCAGCACAGTGCTGATGAGCAGTATTGTGTGGAGTATTCAACACTACTTTGAATACCAAATCGAGGAAGCCCGCAAGATTTCTCAATAAAGCAGGCAGTTGGCAGGCGACGCCCTTCGGCCGTGCTAGAAAACCTGCAGACTGACCCAATAGGCAATTGCGCCGATGAAGGCCGTGGCGGGAATCGTCAGGATCCAGGCCCAGATGATGTTACCGGCGACCCCCCAGCGTACAGCACTGGCACGCTGGGTCGCACCGACCCCCACGATCGCCCCCGTAATGGTATGGGTGGTCGAAACCGGAATACCCAGAATTGCTGCCGTGAAGAGCGTGATGGCGCCCCCCGTTTCGGCACAGAACCCGTGCACCGGCTTGAGCTTGGTAAGTCTTTGTCCCATGGTCTTGACAATGCGCCAGCCGCCGAACAAGGTTCCCATGGCAATCGCCGTGTAGCAACTGAGCACCACCCAGGTCGGCGGCGACTTGTCCGCGGCGGCGGTGTAGCCGGTGGCGATCAGGAGCATCCAGACAATACCGATGGTTTTCTGTGCATCATTGCCACCGTGGCCCAGACTGTAAGCACCGGCCGACACCAGTTGCAGCCGCCGAAACCAGCGGTCAACGCGACTGGGTGTGCTGCTGCGAAAGAGCCACGACACTCCAATCAGCATCAGCGAGCCCAACAGGAATCCCATCAGGGGCGACACAAATATGAACACCACCGTCTTCGCTATGCTGGCAAATATCAGCGCCGAGGCGCCGGCCTTGGAAATGACGGCGCCGACAATGCCCCCGATCAGCGCGTGCGAGGAACTACTGGGGATACCGTAATACCAGGTGATGAAGTTCCAGCTGATGGCACCAACCAGCGCGCCAAAAACGACGTTCACGTCGACCACCCCGGGCTGTGCCAGCCCTTTGCCAATCGTCGCCGCCACACTCAACTGAAAAATCACGATCGCGATGAAATTGAAGACCGCCGCAAAAAGCACGGCCTGCCCGGGTTTCAGAACACCGGTGGATACCACCGTGGCAATCGAGTTTGCGGCATCATGAAATCCGTTCATGAAATCGAACGCCAGCGCCAGCACCACCAGCATCACCACCACCCACAGCCCCACCTGAACCGATGCCATGACAGTAGCGGCTCAGGAGTTTTCGAGGACAATGCCCTCGATAACGTTGGCGACGTCTTCGCACTTGTCGGTGATGGTCTCCAGCAATTCATAGATCGCCTTGAGTTTGATCACCTCACGCACGTCCGGCTCCTCCCGGAACAGCTTGCTCATGGCACTTCGCATGACGCGGTCGGCATCCGACTCAAGCTGGTCGATTTCCTCACAGGTCTTCAGCGCCGCCGCCGCCGTTGCCGGGTCGGCGACCTTGGCCAACATACTGACGGCATCGCGCACCCGTTCGCAACACTTGACGCTGAGGTCAGTCAGGCGCGTGATGTCTTCCGTCATGTGGTGCACGTCGTACAGCGCCATGGTCTCGGCCGAGTCCTGGATCAGGTCCGCAATGTCGTCCATGGTGTTGATCAGCGTATGAATCTGTTCTCGATCAATCGGTGTAATGAACGTGATATGAATCGCCTTGTTGACATCATGCGTGACCCGGTCTGCGGCCCGCTCGGCATTGTCCACGTCCTGGTTGTATTTTTGGCGCAGGTGAAGATCGCTGTAGTTCGCCACCAGCTTGGAAAACGCCCGTGCCGCCTCAACGATTCGGTCAGCATGCTGGTTGAACATTTCAAAAAAATTACCATCGCGCGGCAACAGCTTGCCAAAGAACATGGCTGACTCCTCAAGGGAAGATATCAAAGATATGACGTATTTGTGACTGCGCGAAGTTTAACCGCCCGCCCTGCCGGGAACACCCCGGAAAAATCAAGCATTGCGAAAAATAAAGAACACCGCGCCCACCATGCACAGCGCCGCCCACAGATAGTCCAGTTTGAAGGGTTCCTTCAGGTACAACATGGCAAATGGCACAAACACCGAAAGCGTAATCACTTCCTGCGTGATCTTGAGTTGAGCCACAGTGAAACCGGCTTGCTGAAAACCAATGCGGTTGGCCGGCACCTGCAATGCGTACTCGAACAACGCAATGCCCCAACTCGCCAACGCGGCGACATACCAGGGTGCGCTCGCCAGGTTTTTAAGATGGCCGTACCAGGCGAAAGTCATGAAGATATTGCTGCCCACCAGCAACAAGACCGTCTGCAGGGACAAGGGGATGGATTGAAGCGCGTTCATGCCGCGGATTATCCGGCACCCGCGCCCCTGAGCTGGCGCAAAAAAAACCCCGCAAATTGAATTGCGGGGCGCTTGCCGGTTCGGCTATCGAGCCTTTTCGGGGCTCGATATCACCCATCAGGCGGCAGCACTTTCCTTGACGGAAGCGGCAGCGTCGGTGTAATCCTTGACCTTGTCAAAGTTCAGGTATTGATAAACCTTGTCACTGGCCGCCATCAGTACCCCCATGTCGGCCATGTACTCTGCCTTGGTCGGGATGCGCCCCAGCTTGGAGCAGATGGCCGCCAGCTCGGCGCTGCCCAGGTACACGTAGCTGTTCTTGCCCAGACGATTCGGGAAGTTGCGGGTGGAGGTGGAGAACACGGTGGCACCTTCCCTGACCTGGGCCTGGTTGCCCATGCACAGGCTGCAACCGGGCATTTCCATGCGGGCACCGGCGGAGCCGAGTACGCCGTAATGGCCTTCCTCGGTCAACTGCTTGGCATCCATCTTGGTGGGCGGCGCCATCCACAACTTCACCGGAATGTCGCGCTTGTTCTCCAGCAGCTTGCTGGCGGCGCGGAAATGGCCGATGTTGGTCATGCAGGAGCCGATGAAGACTTCGTCGATCTTGGCGCCGGCAACCTCGGACAACGTCTTCACGTCATCCGGATCGTTCGGGCAGGCCACGATCGGCTCATGGATGTCGGCCAGGTCGATCTCGATGACGGCGGCATATTCGGCATCGGCGTCGCGTTCCAGCAACTGCGGATCGGCCAGCCAGGCCTGCATCGCCTTGATCCGGCGATTGATGGTACGCACATCGGAATAGCCCGAGGCGATCATCCATTTCAGCAGCGTGATGTTGCTGCTGATGTACTCTTGAATCGGCGCCTTGTTCAGATGCACGGTGCAACCTCCGGCACTGCGCTCGGCCGATGCATCGCTCAATTCGAAGGCCTGTTCCACCTTGAGGTCCGGCAGGCCTTCGATCTCCAGAATACGGCCGGAGAAGATATTTTTCTTGCCTTGCTTGGCCACAGTCAGCAAGCCCGCCTTGATGGCGTACAGGGGAATGGCGTTGACCAGATCGCGCAACGTGATGCCAGGCTGCATCTTGCCCTTGAAGCGCACCAGCACGCTCTCTGGCATGTCCAGCGGCATGACACCGGTGGCGGCACCGAAGGCCACCAGACCGGAACCGGCCGGGAAGCTGATGCCGATCGGGAAACGGGTGTGGCTGTCACCGCCGGTGCCCACGGTATCGGGCAGCAACATGCGGTTCAGCCAACTGTGGATGATGCCGTCGCCGGGGCGCAGCGGCACGCCCCCGCGTGTGCTCATGAATTCAGGCAACTCGTGGTGCATCTTCACATCCACCGGCTTCGGGTAAGCGGCGGTGTGACAGAACGACTGCATCACCAGATCGGCACTGAAACCCAGGCAAGCCAGATCCTTGAGTTCGTCACGGGTCATGGGGCCGGTGGTGTCTTGCGAACCGACACTGGTCATCCTGGGCTCACAGTAGGTGCCGGGACGCACACCTTGACCTTCCGGCAAGCCGCAGGCGCGGCCGACAATTTTTTGCGCCAGCGTGAACCCTTTGTGGGTATCCACCGGGTTCTGCGGCAAACGGAACAACGTGCTGACCGGCAAGCCCAGCGCCTCACGCGCCTTGGCGGTGAGTCCGCGGCCGATGATCAGGGGAATGCGACCACCGGCGCGCACTTCGTCGAACAGCACCTCGCTCTTGAGCTTGAACTCGGCAATCACCTTACCGTCTTTCAGCGCCTTGCCGTCGTAGGGGCGCAGTTCCACCACGTCGCCCATGTTCATCTGCCGCACGTCCAGTTCGATCGGCAGTGCGCCCGAGTCTTCCATGGTGTTGTAAAAAATCGGGGCGATCTTTGAACCCAGGCAGACACCGCCAAAACGCTTGTTGGGCACGAACGGAATGTCCTCCCCGGTGAACCAGAGCACCGAGTTGGTGGCCGATTTGCGGGACGAGCCGGTGCCCACCACATCGCCCACGTAAGCCACCAGATTGCCCTTGGCCTTGAGCTCGTCGATGAACTTGACCGGGCCGCGTTTGCCGTCTTCCTCGGGCGTAATGCCGGGGCGCGCATTTTTGTGCATGGCCAGGGCATGCAAGGGAATATCGGGACGGCTGAAGGCATCGGGTGCCGGCGACAAGTCGTCGGTGTTGATCTCGCCCTCCACTTTGAATACGGTGAGCGTGATCGATCGCGGCACCTCCGGACGCGAGGTAAACCATTCGGCATCGGCCCAGCTTTGCAGCACGGCCTTGGCCTGCGCATTGCCCTTTTCGGCTTTTTCCTGGACGTCATGGAACTGGTCGAACATCAGCAGCGTCTTCTTCAGCCCATTGGCCGCCACTTGCGCGACGACCGCGTCATCGAGCAAATCGATCAGCGGGCTGATGTTGTAGCCGCCCAGCATGGTGCCCAGCAGTTCGGTGGCTTTCTCGCGGGAAATCAGTGGGCATTTTTCACTGCCATGGGCCAGCGCCGCCAGATAGCTGGCTTTGACCTTGGCGGCATCATCGACCCCTGCCGGCACGCGATGCGTGATCAGATCCAGCAAGGTAGCTTCCTCGCCCGGGGGCGGATTCTTCAGCAGTTCAACGAGCTCGCCGGTCTGCTTGGCAGACAGGGGTAACGGGGGAATGCCGAGGGCCGCGCGTTCGGCGACGTGGACGCGATAGATCTGCAACATGGTCTACTCCTTATCAATCAACAAAATGGGCTCGGGCTTGATGAATCGACCCGCTTTCTTACTTTTATTTCGCAACCGCCTTGGGTGCATCAAGAATGCTGGTTGCCGGATTCTTTTTCAACATCTCGGCCATCACCGCCTGATCCGGACTGACACATTCGTCAGCAAGCCGCTGACCGAGTTTCTGGCTCATCAGCATCGACTTGTTACCCAACTGCAGCCACATCGCGCCGGCTCTGGGATCTTCCAGGCGAATCGCACCGGTGCGGCTGGCCACCGGATGCATGCGAAAACTGGTGGTCTTGGTTCGCACCAGGAAGAAGCCAGGGCGCTTTTCGCTCGGCGTGATGGTGACCGATGCACCCAGTTCACAGGGAATCGATCCTACGTAAACACGCTTGGCAATTTCGAGTTCTTCCGCCGTCAGGGTGACACTGAGGTCATCATCAATAGGCGTTATTTCTTCCACCGCCTTGAGCGCGGAGCGCCTCACTTTGGCAGGTGACTTATGCGGGGCAGCTGGTTTCGCGGCCTTCGTGGCGGTCGAACTCGGCTGACTGGTTTGAGCCAGCGCCAGTACGGGTGCAATAAAGAGGACTGCAAGTGCAAAAACGAACTTCATGGCATTCCTTGGAACCCGTTAGACCAACAAATAAGGCGTGGCGGGAAATTCCGCCGACGCAGCAAACGCTGTGCTGCTTGTCGGCAACTCAATCTCTTGTTGAGAAGTCGACAATCAGCAAAAAGCGGAAGAACCCAAACCAGTTCATCCGCTTTCTTTTGTGCAGGATCACCCAGCGCCAAAGGATCCCGCATCACCGCAAACCGAGACCGCTTCGCGCAGAGATGCACCAACCTGGTCCGGCTCAACCGGCCAATTACAGCAGGTGCGCAACGCCGGCTTGCTCGTCCTGCAATTCCTTGAGGGTCTTGTTGATGCACTCCTGGCTGAACGCATCAATTGCCAAGCCTTCAACCAGCTTGTATTCGCCACCCGAGCAAGTCACGGCAAAACCAAACATCGTGTCTTTCGGAATGCCGTACTGGCCGTCCGAGGGGATGCCCATGGTGACCCACTTGCCATTGGTACCGAGTGCCCAGTCGCGCATATGGTCAATGGCGGCATTCGCCGCGGAGGCTGCCGAAGACACGCCACGAGCAGCAATGATGGCCGCCCCGCGCTTGCCCACCGTGGGCAGGAAGGTGTTGACGTTCCAGTCCTGGTCGTTGATCATGTCCTTGACACTGGCACCATTGATGGTGGCAAAACGATAGTCGGCGTACATGGTGGGCGAATGGTTGCCCCACACCGTCAACTTCTCGATATCGGCGACCGCCTTGCCGGTTTTTGCGGCGATCTGGCTCAAGGCGCGGTTATGGTCCAACCGCAGCATGGCCGTGAAGTTCTTGCGCGGCAGGTCGGGCGCGCTCTTCATGGCGATGTAGGCATTGGTATTGGCCGGGTTACCAACCACCAGAACCTTGACATTGCGGCTGGCCACGGCGTTGAGGGCCTTGCCTTGAGCCGTGAAGATTTGGGCGTTGGCTGCGAGCAAGTCGGCCCGCTCCATGCCGGGGCCACGCGGACGCGCACCGACCAACAGAGCGTAGTCCACGTCCTTGAACGCCGTCATCGGGTCGGAATGTGCCTCCATGCCAGCCAGCAATGGGAAAGCGCAGTCCTGTAGCTCCATCATGACGCCTTGCAGGGCTTGCTGCGGCTTTTCCAGGGGAACCTCCAGCAATTGCAGAATGACGGGTTGGTCTTTGCCCAACATCTCGCCGGCAGCGATGCGAAACAGGATTGCGTAACCAATTTGACCGGCGGCGCCGGTAACGGCAACGCGGACGGGCTTCTTGCTCATGGTGAGTACTCCAGAGTTGTTGTGAAACGGGTGCTGGGACAGCTCAAGCGGACCACCTGAGTCCCACAAAATTGACTCTAAGTTTACTCTGGAAAACCCTAAACGGTCAATTTGTCTTATGTCTTATATAAGAGATATGATTCAGCTCAACCTTTGGCGCGTTACGCTGTGCGAGATTGAACACCCATGTCCACAACATCCTTCCGATCTGCCAACAACATTCCCGCGGCCAGCCATGGCAGCAGCGCTGGCGGTGCCACGCTGACGCCCTCATTCAGTCCTCTTTACCAGCAAATCAAAGGGCTGATATTGAACGGCCTGCGGCTTGGCGAATGGAAGCCGGGTGAGATGATTCCCAGCGAGATGGACCTGGCAAGCCGCTTTCATGTCAGTCAGGGCACGGTACGCAAGGCGATCGACGAACTCGCCACCGAGAACCTGCTGGTGCGACGCCAAGGCAAGGGCACATTTGTCGCCACGCATGCAGAGCAGCAGGCGCAATTCCGTTTCCTGAAACTGGTACCCAATAGCGGCACACCCGGCAGCGAGGGCCCGGCCCAGCGCCACATCATCGAGTGCCGCCGCACCAGCGCCAGCGCCAATGTTGCGCGCGCATTGGCTCTGCGCACCGGCGATGCTGTGCTGCAGGCACGCCGCGTATTGAGTTTTGTCGGCACCCCCGCCATTCTGGAAGACATCTGGCTGCCAGCCGCCCCTTTCAAAGGCTTGACCGCCGAACGCCTGGCCAATTATCAGGGTCCCATGTACGCCTTGTTTGAGACCGAATTCAATGTTCGCATGGTTCGGGCCGAGGAAAAAATACGCGCTGAGCCGGCCGCCAACGGCCGTGAAAAGCTATTGCAGGTGGCGCCTGGCACGCCCTTGCTGAGCGTCGAACGGATTGCCTATACCTATAAGGACGTGCCGATGGAACTGCGCCGCGGCTACTACCGTACCGACACCCATTATTACCACAACCGATTAAGCTGAGCGCTTTGCGGTTCGCGCGCCTGGCGGTATGCCAGCCCCCACCGGCTGCTCCGCCACGCCTGCCGCGAATTGCGTCGAAGTGTGCCCCAAGGGACTCGATCCAACCGGAGCAGCCGGTAAAATCAAAAAACGACGCTGATGCGCAGCTTTGAGATTGATCAATATCGGAGCCGACGCGCTATGGTACAAACCAGCGATCTGATCGATTCGAGGTCCTTGGCAAGTTGAAATGGCGTTGTCGTCGCAGCTTGCTTGGGAGCGATTTTTTCGTCGAGCGGTTTTTCAGCGTTTTGATGATTGAGACTGACCGACCAGCGGTCGCAAGTTCTGAACGCTTGAAAGGAACTCAGTGACAACGATCTGCCGGACCTGCTCCTGGCGCACCTAGCGCCGGCGCAAGTCAACGCCGGTCTTGGTCGGGGCCAGGTACGTGAAGTTTTGTGTATGTTGAAAGAAACCCTTGAAAGGCAAAGAAATGAAATTAGCTGACAACAAAGCCACCCTGTCGTTCAGTAACGGCAGCCCCAGTGTCGATTTGCCGGTATATCAGGGCAGTGTCGGGCCTGATGTCATTGACATCCGCAAGCTCTACGCACAGACCGGTATGTTCACTTACGATCCAGGGTTCCTGTCTACCGCATCCTGCCAGTCGACCATTACCTACATTGACGGTGACAAGGGTGAACTGCTGTACCGTGGTTACCCAATTGAGCAATTGGCCACCAATTGCGACTTTCTGGAAACATGCCATCTGCTGCTGTACGGCAACCTGCCCAATGCCGCCGCGAAAGCCGACTTCACCAAACGCGTAACCCATCACACGATGGTCAACGAACAAATGCAGTTCTTCCTGCGCGGCTTCCGTCGTGATGCCCATCCCATGGCCATCATGACCGGGCTGGTGGGAGCCCTGTCTGCGTTCTACCATGACAGCACGGACATCAACAATCCGGAACATCGTGAAATTGCCGCCCTGCGCCTGATTGCCAAGATGCCGACACTGGTGGCCATGGCCTACAAATACAGCATGGGGCAACCCTATATGTATCCCCGGAACAACCTGAGCTATGCCGGCAACTTTTTGCACATGATGTTCGCTACCCCTTGCGAAAACTATGTGGTCAACCCGGTCATCGAGCGCGCCTTGGACCGCATTTTCGTGCTGCACGCAGATCACGAACAGAACGCGTCCACCTCCACCGTTCGCCTGTGCGGCAGTTCCGGTACCAACCCATTTGCCGCCATTGCCGCCGGCGTCGCCTGCCTCTGGGGTCCGGCGCACGGTGGTGCCAACGAAGCCTGCCTGAACATGCTTGAAGAGATCCAGAAGACCGGCGGCATTGCCAAGGTCGGCCACTTCATGGAGCAGGTCAAGGACAAGAATTCCGGCGTCAAGCTGATGGGTTTTGGGCACCGGGTCTACAAAAATTACGATCCGCGCGCCAAACTGATGCAGGAAACCTGCAAGGAAGTTCTCACCGCCCTCGGACTCGAAAACGACCCCTTGTTCAAACTGGCCATGGCGCTGGAAAAGATTGCACTGGAAGACGACTATTTCGTCTCACGCAAACTCTACCCCAACGTCGACTTCTACTCCGGCATCGTGCAACGCGCGATCGGCATTCCGGTCAACATGTTCACTGGCGTTTTCGCGCTGGCCCGCACGGTCGGCTGGATTGCCCAGCTCAATGAAATGATCAGCGACCCCGAGTACAAAATTGGTCGACCGCGCCAATTGTTCTCCGGCTCGGTCAAGCGCGATGTGCTGCCTCTAGCCCAACGCTGATACTGTCTGGTTTGGAGCGCCCGCCGGATGGCAACACCGGCGGGCGTTTTGTTTGCGGCGCGCCGATTCAGCCCGCCGTCTAAAATCAAGCATTGCCAAGGAAAGACCACATGGGCCGGATAGACATTGAGACACACGGACGAACGCTGTACGACAAACTCTGGGACGAACACGTCGTTCACACGGAGGAAGATGGCACGGCCTTGCTGTACATAGACCGCCACCTGGTGCATGAGGTCACCAGTCCGCAAGCCTTTGAAGGCTTGCGCCAGGCCGGGCGCAAACTGTGGCGGGTCAGTTCCGTCGTTGCCACAGCCGACCACAACACACCCACCACGCACTGGGAACTGGGCTATGACGGCATCACCGATCCGACCAGCAAGGAACAGGTCACGACACTGGACCTCAACATGCGGGAATTCGGCGCCGCCGCCTATTTTCCCTTCCTTTCGAAACGCCAAGGCATTGTCCACGTCATCGGGCCCGAGACCGGTGCCACCCTGCCCGGCATGACGGTGGTGTGCGGCGATTCACACACTTCCACCCATGGTGCCTTTGGCGCTTTGGCACATGGCATAGGCACCAGCGAAGTGGAACACGTGATGGCCACCCAAACGCTGCTGGCCAAAAAGGCCAGGAACATGCTGATCCGGGTTGACGGCACCCTGGCACGCGGCTGTGGCGCCAAAGATATCGTACTGGCCATCATCGGCAAAATTGGCACTGCCGGCGGCACCGGCTACACCATTGAATTTGGTGGTCCCGCCATTCGCGCCCTGAGCATGGAAGGCCGCATGACGGTATGCAATATGGCGATCGAAGCCGGTGCTCGCGCCGGACTGGTGGCGGTCGACGAGAAGACCATCGAGTACCTGAAAGGCCGTCCCCTGGCACCCGGGCATGGCGCTGTCAACGACGCGGCGGCTGGCGTCGAATGGGAGCAGGCGGTGACGTACTGGAAAACGCTGCGCAGCGATGCCAATGCCAACTTCGACACCGTCGTCACACTCGATGCTTCACAGATCGTTCCGCAAGTCACCTGGGGAACTTCGCCGGAAATGGTGCTTGGGATTGACTGTCACGTACCCGACCCTGACAAGGAAAAAGACGCAAATAAGCGTGGCGCTATTGAACGTGCCCTGGTCTACATGGGCCTGCAGCCAGGCAAGGCGCTAGCCGACCTGTATGTGGACAAGGTTTTCATCGGCTCCTGCACCAACAGCCGGATTGAGGACATCCGTGAAGCTGCTGCCCTGGTCAAAAAATTGGGGCAGAAAGTAGCCGGCAACGTCAAGCTGGCGATGGTCGTACCGGGATCGGGGCTGGTCAAGGAACAGGCCGAACGCGAGGGCTTGCATGAGATTTTCAAAGCTGCCGGCTTCGAGTGGCGCGAACCAGGGTGTTCCATGTGCCTGGCCATGAACGCCGACCGGCTGGAGCCGGGGGAACGCTGTGCGTCCACCAGCAACCGCAATTTCGAGGGACGCCAGGGCGCCGGCGGACGCACCCATCTGGTCAGTCCGGCGATGGCCGCCGCGGCCGCCATTTTGGGCCATTTTGTCGATGTCAGGAAGTTTGTCTGACCGTTCCATCCAGGAGAACTTCATGAAAAAATTTTCTGCATTGATCGCTTTGTCCCTGCTTGTCTTCCTGACCGGCTGCAACACCGTCAAAGGCGTTGGCCAGGACCTGCAAAAGGCCGGCGAAAAGATTGAAGACGCGGCCAAGAAAAAGTAAAGAATCACTATGCAAAAATTCACCCTGCACAAGGGCTTGGTGGCCCCCATGGACCGCGAGAACGTCGACACCGACGCCATCATCCCCAAGCAGTTTCTGAAATCCATTCACAAGACCGGATTTGGTCAGAATCTGTTTGACGAATGGCGTTACCTGGATGCCGGCTTTCCGGGCCAGGACCCGAAAAGTCGCAAGCCCAACCCTGACTTCGTGCTCAACCAGCCTCGCTACCTGAATGCGTCGATCCTGCTGGCGCGGAAAAACTTTGGCTGCGGCTCGTCACGCGAACATGCTCCCTGGGCGCTCGATCAATACGGTATTCGCGCCATCATCGCGCCCAGTTATGCCGACATCTTCTTCAACAACAGTTTCAAGAATGGCTTGCTGCCGATTGTTTTAAGCGAGGCCCAGGTGAGCCAGCTATTTGCTGAGACCGCGGCCTTCCCCGGCTATGCGCTGACCATCGACCTGGAGCGACAGCTGGTCGTCAAACCAAGCGGCGAGGAATTTCCTTTTGAGGTGCAAGCGTTTCGCAAATACTGCCTGCTCAATGGTTTTGACGATATTGACCTGACCTTGCGCCACGCCGACAAGATCGAGGCTTTTGAAGCGCAACGCCTGGCACAAAAGCCGTGGCTGGCCCGCACGCTGCTGGCTTAGGAGACCGTACATTTTGAATCCTTGCGGGACGGACCCTCGCTTGCGCGTTGTGCGCCAACCCTGTCCTCGACCTATTGAGGCTTTGCGGGACAGACCGCAGCTACACGAAGTGAGCCAGCTCTGTCCTCGACATTTTGATATCTTGCGGGACAGACCGCAGCTCGCGCGTTGTGAGCCAGCTCTGTCCTCAACATTTTAAAGAGAGTTGAATTCTTCATGAAAATTGCAGTGTTACCCGGCGACGGCATTGGCACCGAAATTGTGGCCGAAGCGGTCAAGGTTTTAAATTCGCTGGACCTCAAGTTTGAACTCGAGACCGCACTGGTCGGCGGCGCCGCCTTTGAGGCCTATGGTCATCCCTTGCCGGAGGCAACACTGAAATTGGCCAAAGAGGCCGACGCCGTGCTGTTTGGCGCGGTCGGCGACTGGAAATACGACACACTGGACCGCCACCTGCGGCCCGAGCAGGCGATTCTGGGACTGCGCAAAAACCTGGGACTGTTTGCCAACCTCCGCCCAGCCATCTGCTACGAGCAACTGGTGGGCGCTTCCAACCTGAAAGCGGAACTGATTGCCGGTCTTGATATTCTGATCATCCGCGAATTGACGGGCGATATCTATTTTGGCCAGCCACGCGGCCGCCGCGTCGCAACTGACGGCCACTTTCCCGGCGCCGAGGAAGCCTTCGACACCATGCGCTATTCGCGGCCCGAGATCGAGCGCATCGCCCACGTCGCCTTCCAGGCCGCCCGCAAACGCAGCAAACGCGTCACCAGCGTGGACAAGGCCAACGTGCTGGAGACCTTTCAGTTCTGGAAAGACGTGGTCACCGAGGTCGGCCGGCAATACCCGGATGTGGCACTGGACCATATGTACGTGGACAACGCGGCGATGCAACTGGTGCGTGCGCCCAAGAAATTCGACGTGGTCGTCACCGGCAATATGTTTGGCGACATCTTGAGCGACGAGGCGGCGATGCTGACCGGGTCCATCGGCATGCTGCCTTCGGCTTCCTTGAACGCCAGCAACCAGGGCTTGTTTGAACCCAGTCACGGCAGCGCGCCGGACATCGCCGGCAAAGGTATCGCCAACCCGCTGGCAACCATTTTGAGTGCCGCCATGATGCTGCGTTTCAGCCTGAACCAGGAAGCGGCAGCCCAGCGCATTGAAGCCGCCGTGAAATCGGTGCTGGCCCAGGGTCTGCGCACGGCAGACATCTTCAGCCAGGGGACCACGCGGGTCAGCACGCTGGAAATGGGTGCCGCCGTGGTCGCCGCCTTATAGGGTTTGACATTCCTTTATTCCAACTACTTGAAAGAGCAACATGATGAAAATTGGTAATCTGGTCGGTTTGGTAGGCTGGCGTGGCATGGTCGGTTCGGTGTTGATCGACCGCATGCAATCGGAGGGTGACTTCGACCTGATCGAACCGGTCTTTTTTTCCAGCTCCAACGCCGGCGGCAAGGCTCCGGTTCAGGCCAAAAACGAAACCGCACTGAAAGACGCTTTTGACATAGCCGCGCTCAAGAAATGCGACATCATCATCAGCGCCCAGGGCGGCGACTACACCACCGAAGTATTCCCGAAACTACGTGCTTCCGGCTGGACCGGTCACTGGATCGACGCCGCCTCGACGCTGCGCATGAAAAGCGATGCGGTCATCATCCTGGACCCGGTCAATCTGCCGGTCATCAACAATGCCCTGGTCAAGGGCGGCAACAACTGGATTGGCGGCAATTGCACCGTGAGTTGCATGTTGATGGGCGTCGGTGCCCTGTACAAGGCCGGCCTGGTCGAGTGGATGACCAGCATGACTTACCAGGCGGCATCGGGCGGCGGCGCGCAACACATGCGTGAATTGCTGACTCAATTCGGAACCCTCAATGCGGAGGTCAAGAGCCTGCTGGACGATCCGAAGTCCGCCATCCTTGAAATTGATCGCAAGGTACTGGCCAAGCAGCAATCCTTGACCGGCGCTGAAATGGCCAATTTCGGCGTACCCCTGGGCGGCAGCCTGATTCCGTGGATAGACAAGGACCTCGGCCATGGCATCAGCCGCGAGGAATGGAAGGCCGGCGCCGAGACCAACAAGATCTTGGGCCAAGGCGAAGGTTTCGGCACACCGGCGGTACCGGTGGACGGTTTCTGTGTCCGCGTCGGCGCCATGCGCTGCCATAGCCAGGCGCTGACTTTCAAGCTCAAGAAAGATGTGCCGACAGCCGACATTGAAGCCCTGATCGCGGCCGACAATGCCTGGGTCAAGGTGATTCCCAATACCCGCGAAGCCAGTATCAAGGACCTGACGCCGGTGGCCGTGACCGGAACGCTGGGCATCCCGGTGGGCCGCATCCGCAAGCTCGCCATGGGAGCGGAATATGTAGGCGCGTTCACCATCGGTGACCAGCTTTTGTGGGGCGCGGCAGAACCTTTGCGCCGCATGTTGCGCATCTTGCTGGCTGCCTGAACCAGTGTCGAACCCGTTTCAGCGCCCTGCTCTTCGGTGTAAAAAAGTGTTGCCGGTCGTTGTCGCTCGACAACATAGAATCGGGCGGCGGGGACCCTGACGCCAAGCCGGGGAGCGTTCAAAGTTCCCTTGCTTGTCAGCCTAAGACATTGATGTTATGGTGCTTTTGGCGTTTTTGTATCGATCCATTTGTTCGCATAATGAGACTTATTTTTCAGCCATCCGCATACCGGAGTCCACAAATTGATTGCTAAATCACATCGCTGGCGCCAAACCGCCATGGTGGCGGCGCTTTGCGGCCTTTGGGGATTCAATGCGATGGCCCTCTCCTTGGGCCGTATCACAGTCCAATCTGCCCTTGGCGAGCCTCTGCGCGCGGAAGTGGAGGTGCTCGACATCAACGCCGAAGAGGCCTCTTCGCTACGGACCTCCATTGCCCTGCCCGAGGCCTTCAGGAGCGCGGGCCTGGAATACAACCAGGCCTTGGCAAGCCTGCAAGCCAGTCTTCAACGGCGCGCGGACGGACGCGCCTATATTCGCCTGAGCGGCGACCGTGCCATCAACGACCCGTTCGTCGACCTGATTCTGGAAACCAATTGGGCGACGGGTCGCATTGTTCGCGACTACACCCTGTTGTTCGACCCGCCCAATCTGCGCGCTGCGGCGCCAACTACACCAACCCCGGCCCAGGTTACCGCCCCGGCGCCGGCCAGCCGGACAGCGTCGGCAATAAAGTCGGCGGCGCCGGCAACGCCCGGATTGACCGCGACCCAGGCTGCCGAGCCAGGCAGCAAAATTGCCGCCAAAGTTCCGGTCCCCTCGGCCGTCGTCAAGCCGCCCGCTAGCCGGACCGGACAAGTAAGCGTCAAGGCCGGCGACACTGCCAGCCGGATAGCTGCCGCAACAAAACCGGACAAGGTGTCGCTGGATCAGATGTTGGTGGCTTTGCTACGCACCAATCCCGCCGCCTTCATGGGCGACAACATCAATCGCATCAAGGCCGGCGCCATCCTGGACATCCCGACGGGAGAACAAGCCGGGGCGACCTCCGCCAGCGAAGCCACTCAAATCATTGTTGCCCAGAGCAAGGACTTCAACGATTTCCGCAGAAAACTCGCCGTCAACGCACCCGACACCCCGACCGTGGCGGCCAGCCGTCAAACCAGTGGTGCCGTGCAAGCCAGCGTCGACGACAAGAAGCCGGCCGCAACGGCGCCCGACAAACTGACGCTGTCAAAGGGCGGTATTCAGAAATTGCCCGCCGAAGACAAGTTGGTCAAAGACCGCAGTGCCCGCGAGGCGGCCAGCCGGGTCGCGGAAATCGCCAAAAACATCAGTGACCTCAGCAGTCTTGGCGCCGCCTCGAAGGCCGTCGCTGGCAGCCCGGTGGCGCCCGCCAGTGCCGCCGCCCAGCCCGGCACGACGGCCATCACCAGTCCCCTTGTCAACCCGCCTGCGGTGGCGGCCAGTGCACCCCCGGCAACTGTCGTCGCGTCGGCGCCGGTTCGCACGGCCTCCAGCGCGGCAAAACCCGCGCCGACGATGCCGCTGCCGCAACCCCAGACCGGGTTGCTGGATGGGCTGATCGAAAGTCCCCTGCTCCCCGCCGGCGCTGTCGGGCTGATCGCTCTGTTAACCTTTTTTGGTCTCTACCGCGCGCGCCAGCGCAAGAACACCGCGCAGGTTGACAGTGTCTTCCTGGAAAACCGCTTGCGGCCGGACTCATTTTTCGGTGGCAGTGGCGGGCAAAGTGTAGATACCCATAACGGACCGCCGACCGGTTCCTCACTGGTCTATTCACCCAGCCAGTTGGACGCGGTGGACGACGTCGACCCGGTCGCCGAGGCCGACGTCTACCTGGCCTACGGCCGTGATTTGCAGGCCGAGGAAATTTTGAAGGACGCCCTGCGCAGCAACCCGGGCCGCCTCGCCATCCATCAAAAATTGCTGGAACTTTTCAGCAAGCGACGTGACACCAAATCATTTGAAAATATCGCCGTGCTGGCGTTCAAGGCAAGCAACGGCGAGGGGCCGGATTGGGAGCGCATCCGTGAACTTGGCCTCAGCGTTGACGCCAACAATCCCCTGTACCAGCCCGGTGGTCAACCCCGGCAAGCGAACGGCTCGCCATCGCGTCCGGCACCCTTGGACGGCGCCAACAATCTGACCGACAACGGCGCCCCGCGGGCCACCCAGCCGAGTGCTTTTGTCGACCTGGATCTGGACTTTTCGCTCGATGAAGAGCCCGCCGCAGCAATCCAGGAAACCTCCTCCAGCATTGCCGATACGACGCCGGGTCCGCTTGACCTGAAGGTCGGCCCGGCCAATGGAGCGACCACGCCGATTGACAAAGAGGAAGACGCGTCAAACGCCGATTCGAATGCGCTCGACTTCGCTCTGCCGGACGCGCCGCCGACACCCCATGATGCGCCGTCACAAGCCGGTGCCAACCGCAACGAGCCAAAGCACCAACCCGCCACCGGAGTTGATGGCGGCACTCCGGTAGCGCCGGACAGTGCGAAAGCCGCAACCCCAAGGGCGCCAGACTTTGACATGCTGGAGTTCGACCTCGGCTCGCTGTCGCTTGACCTTGAAGACGGTGTTGCGCCGCCGCAAGCCGACCGGACGACGGATACGCATGAAGATCCGCTGGCGACCAAGCTGGCACTGGCTGAAGAATTCGGCGCCATTGGCGATAAAAACGGTGCGCGCGCCCTGATAGAAGAGGTCATCGCGGAAGCCTCCGGTGACATGAAGCTCAAGGCCCAGCGCGCCCTGGGCCAGCTTTAGCCACGATCAACCTGCCGTGAGGTTGGCGCTCGGAATCAGCTACAACGGCCAGGCCTACCAAGGCTGGCAAAGTCAGTTGTCCGGTCAAACCGTTCAGGATCAATTCGAATTGGCCCTGAGCAAATTCAGTGCCCATAAAGTGTCGACGCTGTGCGCTGGCCGCACCGATGCGGGAGTACACGGCCTGATGCAGGTGGCCCATTTCGACACCCGGCTCGATCGCTCGCCGGCGGCCTGGGTGCGCGGCACGAATTCATATTTACCGCGTGATATTGCGGTGCAATGGGCACAGGCGGTGCCGGACGAATTTCATTGCCGCGCCAGTGCCCTGTCGCGCCGCTATGCTTATATCTTGCTGGAGTCACCGGTACGCCCCAGCATCGAGGCCGGCCGTGTCGGCTGGGTTTTCCAGGCGCTGGACCTGGACGCCATGCGCCAAGCGGCGCTGCACCTGCTGGGCGAGCACGATTTCACGTCCTTTCGAGCTTCCGCCTGCCAAGCCCTGTCGCCCGTGAAAACGCTGCTGCACATCGATATTTCGCGGCGCGGCGCCTACTGGCGCTTTGACTTCGAAGCCAACGCCTTTCTGCACCACATGATTCGCAACATCCTGGGTTGCCTGATTGCCGTGGGCCGGCACAAACAACCGCCGGACTGGCTGCGAGACGTGCTGCTGGCCCGCGACCGGGATGCCGCGGCACCGACGTTTTCAGCCGCCGGCTTGTACTTTCTCGGCCCGCGTTATGCTGCGCATTGGGGTCTGCCCGATCGCACCCCTGCCTTTGATGGATTGCCATGACCGCTACCACGCAGCGCACCCGGATCAAGATTTGCGGCCTCACCCGAGAGGCCGATGTGGATGCGGCAGTGGCGGCCGGCGCCGACGCCGTTGGCTTCGTCCTGTACGACAGAAGTCCACGCCATGTGTCGCTGCGACGGGCTACCGAGTTGGCCCGTCGGTTGCCCCCTTTTGTCACGCCCGTGTTGCTGTTCGTGAACCAGGATGCTGCGAAAGTGATAGCTGCCTGCGAAGCCATTGCGGGGGCCACGGTCCAGTTTCATGGTGACGAAACGCCTGAGCAATGTCTTGCTGCCACGGCTCGGGGACGCCGGCCATTCCTGCGCGCGGCGCGCATCCCGCTGGGCGACGCCGGTGGCGGCTTCGATCTCGTAAAATACGCGCTCGATTACTCAACAGCCCAGGCCATCCTGCTCGACGCTCAGGTCGACGGGTACGGTGGTGGCGGGCAAACATTCAATTGGTCACTGCTTCCTCCAAACGTCAACGCTCACCTCGTCTTGAGTGGTGGGCTGAACGCTGCAAACGTGGCCGAGGCCATTTTGCAACTGCGGCCACGGTGTAAGACCCTGGCTGTCGATGTCAGTTCGGGGGTAGAGATTTCGGGTCCGGGAAACAAGGGCCTGAAGGACCCCGCAAAAATCAACCAGTTTGTCGCCGCCGTTCGCGCCGCCGACAGGCAACTTGCAGAAATGTCAAAACATGTTCGAGTATCAACAACCTGACCCACGCGGTCACTTCGGAATTTATGGCGGCAGCTTCGCCTCCGAGACGCTGACGCACGCCATCGACGAACTCAAGGCGGCTTACGCACGCTACCAGCACGATCCAGCCTTCATCCAGGAATTCAATTACGAGCTGGCACACTTTGTGGGACGCCCGTCCCCTATCTACCACGCCGCCCGCATGAGCCGGGAACAGGGCGGCGCGCAGATATACCTCAAGCGCGAGGACCTCAACCACACCGGCGCCCACAAGATCAACAACACCATAGGCCAGGCCATGCTGGCCAGACGCATGGGCAAGCCACGCGTGATTGCGGAGACCGGTGCCGGCCAGCACGGCGTGGCAACGGCCACCATTTGCGCCCGCTACGGGATGGAATGCGTGGTCTACATGGGCAGCGAGGACGTCAAGCGCCAAAGCCCCAATGTCTACCGCATGCATCTGCTGGGTGCCACCGTGGTGCCGGTCGAGAGCGGCAGCAGGACGTTGAAGGATGCCCTCAACGAGGCCATGCGCGACTGGGTCGCCAACGTCGACAACACCTTCTACATCATAGGCACGGTGGCCGGCCCGCACCCCTACCCGATGATGGTGCGCGACTTCCAGAGCGTGATCGGCACCGAGTGCCTGCTGCAGATGCCCGAGATGCTGGCGCAGCAGGGCTGCCAGAGCGCGCAACCCGATGCCGTGGTGGCCTGCGTCGGCGGCGGCAGCAACGCCATGGGGATTTTCTACCCCTACATCCCGCATGAAAATACGCGCCTGATCGGCGTCGAAGCGGCCGGCGAGGGCCTGGACAGCGGCCGCCACTCGGCCTCCATCCAGCGCGGCAGCCCGGGCGTGCTGCACGGCAACCGCACCTATGTGCTGCAGGACGACAACGGCCAGGTAACCGAGACGCACAGCATCAGCGCCGGGCTGGACTATCCCGGCGTCGGCCCGGAGCATGCTTTCCTGCATGACATCGGTCGCGCCGAGTACGTGGGCATCACTGACCAGGAGGCGCTGGCCGCTTTTCATTACCTGTGCCGTACCGAGGGCATCATTCCGGCCCTCGAATCGAGCCACGCCGTGGCCTACGCCATGAAGCTGGCCAAAACCATGCGGCCGGACCAGTCCATTCTGGTCAATCTGTCGGGCCGGGGCGACAAGGACATAGGCACCGTGGCCGACCTCAGTCACGCCAACTTCTATTGCCGCCCCAGTTGCCAGGGTCAATCGGTCAAAGGGGCGGAGTCCGCCACCCTGAATGCCGCTCAGCAGATCGTGCAGGTGCAGCAATGAGCCGCATCGCCACCACTTTCGCCCAACTGAAAGCGCAAGGCCGCAAGGCGCTGATTCCCTATGTCACGGCCGGTTTCCCGTTCGCCGACATCACGCCCGAATTGATGCACGCTTTTGTTGCTGGCGGCGCCGACGTGATCGAGCTGGGTGTGCCCTTTTCCGACCCCAGCGCCGACGGCCCGGTGATTCAAAAAGCCGGCGACAAGGCACTGGCCCTAGGCATCGGCATGCTCCAGGTGCTGGCCATGGTGCGCGCATTTCGGACCCGGGACGCCAGCACACCGGTGGTGCTGATGGGCTACGCCAACCCGGTGGAGCGCTACAACCAGAAGCACGACCGCCACGACGGCAAGAGCGCTTTTGTGCTGGATGCCGCCGCCGCGGGCGTCGACGGCATCCTGATCGTCGACTACCCGCCCGAAGAGTGCGAAGGCTTTGCCGCCGAACTCCGAAGCCAGGGGCTGGACCTGATCTTTTTGCTGGCGCCCACCTCCACTGACGAACGGATGCAGCAAGTGGCGCGAATTGCCAGCGGCTATGTCTATTACGTTTCGCTCAAGGGCGTGACAGGCGCTGGCACGCTCGACACCGGGGCCGTCGAGGCCATGCTGCCGCGCATTCGCCGGCATGTGAACGTGCCGGTGGGTGTCGGTTTTGGCATCCGGGATGCCGCCACCGCCCGCGCCATCGGGAAAGTGGCCGACGCGGTGGTGATCGGCAGCAAAATCATCCAGTTGATCGATGCCCAAGCGCGCGACCAGGTGGCTGCGGTGGCGCAAAATTTCCTGCGTGAAATCCGGACCGCGTTGGATTCATAATTAGCCCCTAGCCCCCCGACCTGCGGAGACATTCAATGAGCTGGCTCGAAAAACTTCTGCCCCCCAAAATTCAGCACACCAACCCGGCCGACCGGCGCAGCGTCCCGGAAGGTCTGTGGATCAAGTGCCCAAGCTGCGAAACGGTGCTCTACAAGACCGACCTGGAACAAAACCAGAACGTCTGCCCGACCTGTGGCCATCACCACCGCATCGGCGCACGGGCCCGACTCAATGTGTTTCTGGACAACGAGGGCCGCTACGAGATTGGGCAGGAGGTGCTGCCAGTCGATGCACTCAAGTTCAAGGACAGCCGCAAATACCCCGAGCGCTTGAAGGAAGCGATGGAAAACACGGGCGAGACCGACGCACTGGTGGTGATGGGCGGCGCGGTGCATGGGATTGGCGTCGTGGCCGCCTGTTTTGAATTTGAGTTCATGGGCGGCAGCATGGGCTCGGTGGTGGGCGAGCGTTTTGTGCGCGGTGTGCATACCGCCATCGAGCAAAAAGTACCTTTCATCTGTTTCACTTCGACCGGCGGCGCGCGCATGCAGGAAGGGCTATTGAGTCTGATGCAAATGGCGAAAACCAATGCTTCACTGACACGACTGGCAAAAAAAGGCTTGCCTTTCATCAGCGTGCTGACCGACCCGACGATGGGCGGGGTGAGTGCCGGCTTTGCGTTCCTGGGCGACGTGGTGATTGCCGAACCCAAGGCCTTGATTGGTTTTGCCGGGCCCCGTGTGATCGAATCGACCATGCGGGTGACGCTGCCAGAAGGCTTTCAACGCGCCGAGTTTTTACAAACCAAGGGCGCTATCGACCTGATCTGCGACCGCCGCGAATTGCGCAAGACCATCGCCAGCACGCTGGCCATATTGCAGCGCCAGCCAGCCGACGCAGTGATCTGAGCCAGGGCCCGCTCACACTATTTTTGCGAGCTAAAAATGGGGTGAACGGGCCCTACCGTCAGGTCGCCAGCAAAGCCAGGCCCTGCAAATGCCCCAGCAAAATGGAGACGATTTGCAGCAACACCAACAGCACCAGCGGCGACAAATCGACACCACCGACCAGCGGCAGCAGGCGGCGGATGGGCCTTAAGGGTGGTGCGCACAGCCGCCCTATCAGATCCGACATGAGGGACTGGGTCGGCACCCAGGACAACACTGCGTAAACGATCACCAGGCCGGTCAAGCCCGAGATCAGCAGTCGCAGCAAACCAAAAGCGGCCAAAATGGGGACCGCATACAAGCCGCCCTGGGCGCCCGCCAGCAACCACAGCAAAAAGAACTGCGCCAGCTCCAGTAAGTAAGCACCCACCAGGCTGGCCGTATCCCAGCGCCCCAACGCCGGCACGACGCGCCGCAAAGGCAACACCAGCCAGTCGGTCAAGGCAAATACAAAGCGCCCCAGCGGATTGCCGGAACGTGCCGCCATGGGGATGCGCTGATACTGCATGTAGAGCCGCAGCAGACAGGCGCCACACAGGACACCGACGACGACTTCAAGCAACAGGGAAATGATTTGATAGAACATAGGCTCGGTTGTCACTGCGGTTTGGTTACGGTCATGCCGGACCTGATCCGGCATCCACGGCGCGAAGGCATCCATGGCTTGCGGGTGCTGGAACCCCGGACCTGATCCGGGGCCGCAAAGACAGCCATCCAACAGTATTGGTTCAGCTGTCAATCTCTGTGCATCATAGCGACAGCGCGCGCTCCACTTAAAATCAGACCTTTCGGCTAACCGGCCGCCCGAGCCACCTCTTTCGTTGCCCCCACTACTGCGCCTCTCATGTCTGATCACAACACTGCCCCAGCCCCCCAGGACGAAAACCAGCTGATTCTGGAGCGGCACGAAAAACTCAAGGCCCTCCGGCAAGCCCAAGCCGAGGGCAAAGGCCCGGCCTTTCCCAACGATTTCAAACCCTCCGACCACGCCGCCGACCTGTTTGCTGCGCACGCCGGGCAAACGCCTGAAGGGCTGCTGGAACAAGGCGCCGTCGCCAAGGTCGCGGGCCGCATGATGCTCAAGCGCGTCATGGGCAAGGCCAGCTTTGCCACTTTGCAGGACAGCAGCGGCCGGATCCAGATCTACATCAAGCGGGAAGACGTAGGTGACGAGTTGTACGCCAGTTTCAAACACTGGGATCTGGGCGACATCGTGGCCGCCGAAGGCAAGGTTTTCAAAACCCGGACCGGTGAGCTCTCGATCCACGCCAGCAACGTGCGCCTTTTGACCAAGAGCCTGCGCCCCCTGCCCGACAAGTTTCACGGCATCAACGATCAGGAGCTGAAATACCGCCAGCGCTATGTCGATCTGATCACCGACGAGGCCACCCGCAAGCGCTTTGTGGCACGCAGCAAGGCGCTCAGCGGCATCCGCGAGTTCATGGTGGCACACCAGTTTCTCGAAGTGGAAACGCCCATGCTGCACCCGATTCCGGGTGGCGCCAACGCGAAACCGTTCGTCACCCACCACAACGCGCTGGACCAGCAGATGTTCCTGCGCATTGCACCGGAGTTGTACCTGAAACGCCTGATCGTGGGCGGCTTCGATCGCGTCTTCGAGATCAACCGGAGCTTTCGCAACGAAGGCATCTCGGTACGCCACAACCCCGAATTCACCATGATGGAGTTCTACGCGGCCTACTGGGATTACCAGGACTTGATGACCTTCACCGAAGCGCTGATTCGCGATGCCGCGGAAAAATCGGTCGGTAGCCTGCGTTTGAGCTACAGCGGCCGGGAGGTCGATCTGACCGAGCCGTTCGAGCGGCTCACCATTGTCGAGGCCATCTGCAAGCACACCGAAGCCGGCGAATGCCTGGAGGGCAGCAGCCGACGCAAGGTGGAAGACCGGGATTGGCTTATTAATGCGCTGCGCAAACTGGGCCTGACCGAAGGCAAAAACAAGCTCTCCAGCCGCTCACTGCCGAGCTTGCAGGTGATGTACTTTGAAGAGACGGTGGAAGAAAAATTGTGGCAGCCGACCTTCATCTGCGAACACCCCGTCGAGATCTCACCGCTGGCCCGCGCCAGCGATCACAAGCCGGGTGTGACCGAACGTTTCGAGCTCTACATCACCGGGCGCGAATTCGGCAACGGCTTTTCCGAGCTCAACGATGCGCAAGAGCAGGCGGCCCGCTTCCAGGCCCAGGTAGCGGCCAAGGAAGAAGGCGATGACGAAGCCATGTACTACGACCACGACTTCATTCGGGCCCTCGAATACGGCATGCCCCCGACCGGCGGTTGCGGTGTCGGCCTGGATCGCCTGATGATGCTGTTGACCGACAGCGCCAGCATTCGCGATGTGATCCTGTTCCCGGCGCTGCGCCGGGAGGCATGACTGGGCCGGCGGCCCGGCGGCTGAAATACCTGCAAGGCTATTCCCGTGACACGGTAGCGCAGGTCGAACAGCTACTGCTTGCCAATCGGCTGGGTGGGTGGCTGCAAAATAAGTATCCGGCGGCGCACCGGGTTCGAACCGACAAAGCCCTCTACGACTACGTGCAGGAGCTGCGGCTGGCCTGTCTGCGGGGCGCCGAGCCTCTGGCCAAGGTGCTGTTCGACAGCAAACTGCATGCAGTCCAGCATGCCCTGGGCACCCATACCAGCATCTCGCGGGTGCAAGGCACCCGCCTCAAGGCCAAACGCGAGATCCGCATCGCCGCCCTGTTCAAGGAGGTGCCGCCCGAGTTCCTGAAAATGATCGTGGTGCACGAACTGGCCCACCTCAAGGAGCGCGCCCACGACAAGGCCTTCTACCAGCTTTGCAGCTACATGGAGCCCAACTACCATCAACTGGAGTTCGAACTGCGCGTTTACCTGACTTACCTGGAGCAATCAGGAACTCAGCTGTGGGGGCAGCCGGAGCCGCCCAGCGTTAACGAAAACCGGACTGCGGCAGGGTCTTGATCTCGCCCGGCAAGGAACTCACGTAATTGGCCAGTTCCTTCAGTTCCGCGTTGGAAAACTGCTTGGCCACGCCGCCCATGATCGGATTGCCCCGGCCCCAGGTCGGATTGCCCGTGGTCTTGTATGATTTGAGAGCGACGAAAAGGTAGTCGGCGTACTGCCCCGCAATCCTGGGGTAGCTGGGGTCAAGCGGTTTGCTGAAGCTGTCACCGTGGCAAGTTACGCAAGCGCCTTTGGCAACCAGGGCGGCGGCGCTCGCGCTGCCGGCCGCCGCTTTGCCCGGTGCGGCGGCCCCTTCGACCCGGCCGTGGCTGGAGTAATAGGCGGCCACATCGGCGATATCCTGTTCGCTCAGGTTGTCCACAATGCCGCGCATGGTGGGATGCCGGCGATCGCCTTTTTTGTAAGCCGTGAGAGCCGACACAATGTAGCCTGCGCCCTGACCCGAAATTTTGGGTACCCGGTAGATTTCCGGAAAGCTGGCCTGATAGCCGACGATGCCGTGGCAGCCGACGCACATGGCGATCTTTTTCTCGCCGGCCTTGCTATCGCCCTTGACGGGCTGGGCCTGGGCCGGGAAGACCGTCGCGCAAGCGACAAACAGGGCGGACGGTATTAGCAGGAATTTGTTCATTTTCGGGAGACAATCAACCAGAGTTTGAGATAGATCAACAATTAATTATATCGGCCCGCGGTCCTTCGCCTAACCTTGACGCTGCTTTTCCAATCCAACCAGAACCATGAAATTCCAAGGATCCAAAAACTACATTGCCACCGAGGACTTGATGCTGTCCGTGAACGCGGCCATCACCCTCAAGCGCCCGCTGCTGGTGAAGGGCGAACCCGGCACCGGCAAGACCATGCTGGCCGAAGAGGTGGCCGGCGCCCTGAACATGCCGCTGCTGCAATGGCACATCAAGTCCACCACCAAGGCGCAGCAAGGCCTGTATGAATACGATGCCGTCAGCCGCCTGCGCGACTCGCAACTGGCCGACCTGGACGGCGGCCAACGCGTCAAGGACATCCACAACTACATCGTCAAGGGCGTGCTGTGGCAAGCCTTCACGGCCGAGCAGCCGATAGCCTTGCTGATCGATGAAATCGACAAAGCCGACATCGAGTTCCCGAATGACTTGTTGCGCGAAATCGACCGCATGGAGTTTTACGTCTACGAAACCCGGGAACTGATCAAGGCCAAGTACCGGCCCCTGGTGTTCATCACCTCGAACAACGAAAAAGAACTGCCGGACGCTTTTTTGCGCCGCTGCTTCTTCCACTACATCAAGTTTCCCGATGCCGACACCATGCGCAGCATCGTGGACGTGCACTTCCCCGGCCTGAAGAAGGAGTTGCTGACGGCCGCCATGAAAACCTTTTATGACGTGCGCAACCTGCCAGGCCTGAAGAAGAAGCCGTCCACCAGCGAATTGCTGGACTGGCTCAAGCTGCTGCTGGCCGAAGACATCCCGCTGGCGACGCTGCAAACCAAGGACGACAAAGTGGCGGTGCCGCCGCTGGTGGGCGCCTTGCTGAAAAACGAGCAGGATGTCACCTTGTTTGAAAAGCTGGTGTTCATGCAACGGCATAACCGCTGAAATGGGCGGACACCCTCCATCATTGAGCGAAGACTGAACATGGCCTACATCGAACCCATTACCCTGGCCGCGCGCGGCATCGAACTGGTGCCGCTGGCCTTGAGCCATGAAAACGGGCTGCGCGCCGCCGCCGCCGACGGCGAACTCTGGAAGTTGCGCGTCACCTCGGTGCCCGAGCCGGAGCAAACGCGCAAATACATCGAGGACGCGCTGGCCATGCGGGAAGCCGGCAACCGCTTCGCTTTTGCCGTGCTGGACGCCGCCAGCGGCACTGTGCTGGGCTGTACCAGCTACCACGACATCGTGCCGGCGGTGCAGCGCGTGGAGATTGGCTACACCTGGTATGCCAAGCGCTGCCAGCGCAGCCACGTCAACTCGGTCGCCAAGCTGCTGCTGATGACGCATGCCTTCGAGACCGTGGGCTGCAAGCTGGTGGGCTGGCGCACCGACAATTTCAACTTTGCCTCGCAGGCCGCGATCGAGCGGCTGGGAGCGCAAAAAGACGGCGTCATTCGAGGCCATGCGCTGCGTCGCGACGGCACCATTCGCGACACCGTGATGTACAGCATGCGCAGCGGCGAATGGCCCGAAGCCAAGGCGCAGCTGCTGTACCTGCTGGACAAGCCACGCTGACGCGAAAAGCGCTTGCCGTCACGGCATCCGGTGGCGTAACCACAAGAGCAATGGAGAAGTGACCCGATGTAGTCGTCTTGATCCGAACGAATCAGGACAACTACTTCAAATATGTATATACTCAAAGTGTATACATGGAGGCGCCCTCATGAACAAGGTTCCCGCACCAACACCACATACCCAAGCCAAACAAACGACCACGGTTTTTACGTCCGGCAACAGTCAGGCGGTTCGCCTGCCCAAGGCGTTCAGAGTCAGTTCCAGTACGGTGGAAATCGAGCGCCGGGGCGACGAAATCATCTTGCGCGAAAAGAAACGTACCGTCGGCGACATCCTGCGACAGTTGCCTGCGCTGGGCACCGGGGGAACCGAGGACTGGGAGCGCATTGCCGCGCTCATCGCGGATCCCCAACCTCAGGAGCGCGACTGGAATACGCTACTGGGGCTGGCACCACCGGACCCGGTCGCAACCAGTCCGACAGCGCGCAGCGGGCGCAGGAAGTCGTCCCGCGCATGAGATACCTGCTAGACACCAACATCGTCAGCTACTTCCTGCGCGGCGCCTCGCCTGCCCTGAACCGGCGCATTTTGAACAGCACCCCGGAGCAACTGGCCATCTCCACCATCAGCGCGGGCGAGCTGCGTTATGGCCTGCGCCGGCTGCCGGCGTCGCGCCGATCCGCGCTGTTGGCGCGTCAACTCGACGGGCTGTTCAGTGCCATCCCGGTACAGCCACTTCCCGCTGACGCGGCGCAGCACTATGGCAGCGCTCGGGCGCAACTTGAAGCCGCGGGCACGCCGATTGGCGGCAACGACCTGTGGATCGCCGCGCATGCGCTGGCACTGGGCATGACGCTGGTGACCCATAACACCCGCGAATTTGCACGGGTGCAAGGCTTGAAGCTGGAAAATTGGGCGGCAGAATCTGATACCGAGAGATGAAGGAACACCATGCTGATTGACTTCTTCTACACCCTGCGTTCGGCCAAGCTGCCGGTGTCGGTCAAGGAGTATCTGACGCTGCTGGAAGCGCTCAAGGCCGGCGTGGTAGGCCCCAACGCGCCGGCGCCTGAAGATGAGACGCAGGCCAGCGGTTACAAGATCGACGACTTTTACTACCTGAGCCGCGCCACGCTGGTGAAGGACGAAAAGAACTACGACAAGTTCGACCGCGCTTTTGCCGCTTACTTCAAGGGCGTCGAGATGATCGCCGACTTCAGCAAGGAGATCCCGCTGGAGTGGTTGCGCAAGAATCTGGAACTGAACCTGAGCCCGGAAGAACTCGCCAAGATCCAGAAGATGGGTTGGGACGAGCTGATGGAAACGCTCAAGAAGCGTTTCGAGGAACAAAAAGAACGCCATGAAGGCGGCTCCAAATGGATAGGCACCGGCGGCACCAGCCCGTTCGGCGCCTACGGCCAGAACCCGCAAGGCATACGCATCGGCCAGGACAAAAGCCGCAACAAGAGTGCCGTCAAGGTCTGGGACCAGCGCGCCTACAAGGACTACGACGACACGCAGGAACTGGGCACTCGCAACATCAAGGTGGCACTGCGCCGTCTGCGCAAGTTTGTCCGCGAGGGCCATGAAGAAGAACTGGACCTGGACGACACCATCCGGTCGACGGCGGCCAACGCCGGCTACCTGGACATCAAAATGGTGCCGGAGCGCCACAACAACGTGAAGGTGCTGCTTTTGATGGATGTCGGCGGCACCATGGACGAGCACATCCAGCGCGTGGAGGAACTCTTCAGTGCCACCAAGACCGAGCTCAAGCACCTGGAGTTCTATTACTTCCACAACTGTGTCTACGACTTCATGTGGAAGAACAACCGGCGCCGCTACAGCGAAAAGTTTGCCACCTGGGACATCATCCGCAAGTACAACAAGGACTACAAGCTGATCTTCGTCGGCGACGCCACCATGAGCCCCTACGAAATCCTGCAACCAGGCGGCAGCGTCGAATACAACAACGAGGAAGCGGGCGTCGAATGGCTGCAACGCCTGACCAGCGCCTTCCCCAAATTCGCCTGGATCAACCCGGAGCCGCAAGGGGTCTGGCAATACCGCCAGAGCATCAGCGTGATCCAGCAAATCATGAGCCAGCGCATGTTTCCACTGACAATCAAGGGACTGGAAGAAGCCATGCGACTGCTGACAAAATGAAATGGCTGCTGGCGCTGGCGCTGCTGGCCGGCGCACCGGCCCTGCTGCCAGCGCAAGCCCAGCCCGCCAGCACTGGCGCAGCGGCAAGCGCCAGCGCGTTCGAGCTCGAGATCGCCGCGCCGGATGAAATTCGAGCCCTGCTGGAGCGCCACCTTGAGTTGCTGCGTTACCGCGAGTTGACCGATCTGAGTGACGCTGAGCTGGCACGCCTGCTCACCAGCGCCCGACAAAACACCCGGGACCTGCTGGCCACCTTGGGCTATTTCTCGCCCGACATCGGCATCGAGCAGCAAGGGGGCAGCAGTGCAGCGGCCGCGCGCCGGATCAAACTGAGCGTGGCACCCGGCACCGCCACACGGGTGAGCGCGGTACAGATCGAGTTCCGCGGCGCCATCGCCAACGATCCGGCGGCGCGCAGCCAACGCCAGCAAATCGAGGCCAACTGGCTACTGCGCGCCGGCATGCGCTTTACCCAGGCCAGTTGGGACGCGGCCAAGCAGCAGGCGATGCGACAGCTCACCGGGCAACGCTACCCGGCCGGGCAAATCGGCAGCAGCCTGGCCGACATCGACCCGATCAACCACAGCGCGCGCCTGTCGGTCACGCTGGACAGCGGACCAGCCTACCGGCTAGGCGCTCTGGAGATCAGCGGCGCCCAGCGTTATGACACCGAACTGGTGACCCGGCTGGCGCGCCTGACGCCTGGCGCCGACTACGACCAAACCCAACTGGTGCAAGCCCAGCAGCGCCTGACGGACAGTGGATTTTTCGACTCGGTGTTCGTCTCGCTGGACACCGCTGGCGATCCGCTGGCAGCACCGGTGCGGGTGCAACTGCGCGAAGCCTTGATGCAAAAACTGGTGCTGGGTATCGGCGCCAGCACCGACAGCGGCGCCCGCCTGTCGGCCGAACACACACACCACCGGGTGCCAGGCATCGGCTGGCGCGCCGTCAGCAAGCTGTCGCTGGACCGCGAGACACGTTCCCTGGGCAGCGAGCTGACGGCACCGCCCGACGCCGACAACTGGCGCTGGGTCAGCTCGGCCCTGCTGCAAAACCAAAATAGTGGCAGCACCGACATCAGCAGCCTGCGCCTGCGCGCCGGACGCAGCCAGGGCGGCCAGCGCATAGACCGCAATTACTACCTGCAATACGACCGGGCCGAGACCGCCGCCCGCGATGGCAGCGTGCCGGTGGTGGCGCAAGCGCTGAGTGCCAACTACGCTTTCACCGTGCGCAACTTCGACAGCCTGCCCTTCCCCGCCAGCGGCTGGGGGCTGGGCGTGGAAGTGGGCGGCGGCAGCACACTGGGCAGCCAGCAAGACCCTTACGGCCGCGTGCTGGGGCGCTTACTCGGCTATGTGCCACTGGGCGGCAGCGGCGACACCGCAGCCGGCGCCCTGCGCAGCGGGCGCCTGGCGCTGCGCGCCCAGGCCGGCGCCGTGCTGGCCAAGAGCGACATCGCCCTGCCCAGCACGCAACTGTTCCTCACCGGCGGCGACAACAGCGTGCGCGGCTATGGCTACCACGACCTCGGTGTCACGCTGCCCGATGGAACTGTCAGCGCCGGCCGCTACCTCACCGTGGCCAGCGTCGAATGGCAGCGCCCCATCGTTGCCAACGGCCGCCTGACGGACTGGGAGAGCACCGTATTCATGGACGCCGGCGCCGTCGCCAACAAGCCCGCTGAATTGCGCGCCAAGGTCGGTATCGGCGTCGGCGCACGCTGGAAGAGCCCGGTCGGCCCGCTGCAAATCGACCTGGCCTACGGTGTCGCGGTGGAGCGCTTGCGGCTGCATCTGAACGTGGGATTCACCTTCTGATGAAAGCACTGCGCATTGCCTTGAGCGCACTGGGCACCACACTGCTGACGCTGCTGGCCCTGGCCGGCGCGCTGTGGCTCTGGAGCGGCGCCGGCACCTCGCTGGCGACCTCCCTGGAACAACTGGCGCAGCATCTTCCCGCCGGCCAGACACTGGAGGTGAAAGATGTCGCAGGCTCGCTGCGCCGGGGCGGCCACGTCGGCTGGTTGCGCTGGCAACAGGGCGCGCTGAGCGTCGAGGCACGCGATGTCAGTGTGGCCTGGTCGCTGCCAACGCTACTGGACGGCGAACTGCGCCTTGGCCAGCTTTCCATCGGGCACTTGCGCATCGAAGACCGGCGCCCCAGCGCCAGCGCCACAGCACCCACCGATTTGCGTCTGCCGCTGCGTGTAACCGCGCCATTCAGCGTCACCACGCTGGAGTGGGTAAGCCCCGCCGCGCTGGAAATCAGTGGCCTGGCGGGGCACTACGCCTTTGACAACCAACAACATAAATTCGAGCTGACCAGCCTACGGCTTGCCTCCGGCAACTACCGCGGCATGGGCCGCTTGCAGGCGCTGGCCCCCATGGCGCTGGCGCTGCAAATGCAGGGCACGCTGGCAACCCAGCTGCCCTCCGGGGGCCGCAGTGTCACGCTGCGGGCCGACGCCACGCTACAGGGCACGCTGGTCGGCCCTGACGCCCGGCTGGCGTTGCAGGCCCAGTTGAAGCCCCAACTGCCCAGCACCCCCGGCAACACGAAACAGACCGGGCCAGCGATCAAGCAGGCGATGCAAGCCAGCGTCACGGCGGAGCTTCAGCCCTGGCAGCCACAACCGGTCGTCACCGCCACGGCGCACTGGCAGGCACTGGACCTGGCGGCGCTGTGGCCGCGGGCACCGCAAACGCTGCTCCGCGGTGACGCCACGGTCACGCCAGCCGGCCAGAGCTGGCAGGCCGCCATCCAGCTCGGCAACGCACTGAGCGGCCCATGGAACCAGCAGCGCCTGCCGATCGACAAACTGGACGCCAGGCTGGTGTTCGCAACGGGGCAGTGGACCATAGCGTCGCTACAGGCCAGCGGCGCCGGCGGGCGCATTGACGGGCGCGGCCAAGTGAGCGGCGCCGCCAACTGGCAAGGCAGCGCCAGCCTGCATGGCATCAACCCGGCCGCACTCGACTCGCGACTGGCAGCCACGGCGCTGGACGGCCAGGTGACGGCGCGGCAAACACCCACCGGCATCGCCTTCGAAACCAGCCTGCAAGGCGCCCATGGCAAGACCGCTTCGCCGGCTGGTGGTGCCCTGGCCGGCCTGCGCCTGCAAACCCTGCGGGCGCAGGGAATCTGGCAGGCGCCCATGCTGAAGCTGGAGCAGTTGGCGCTGCAAAGCGACGACGCGCAATTGCAAGGCCAATTGAGCTTCAACACCCTCAGCCAAGCCGCGCAAGGCCAGTTGGCGCTGACCCTGCCTGGTGCCGGCGCGACCCTGCAAGGCGACCTGGCCAGCCGCACTGGCCAGGGCCAGATGAGTATGCGCGTGACCGACGCGGCACTGGCCGCCCACTGGCTGGCCCGCTGGCCAGGGGCACCGGTCGTGCTGAACCGAACCGGCCTCCAGGGCGCCGCGGAAATGAACGGAAACTGGCAAGGCGGTTGGAAAAATCAGGGTCAGGAACTGCGCCTTGCGGCGAGCCTGCGGGCACCGAAGCTTGAACTGCGCGCCACCGGCCAAACGGCCGATCAGGGCTGGCGCTTGCGCGATTGGCAAGCCGACATCTCCGGCACGCTGAGCGCCCTGAGCCTGAGTACGCGCGGCCAGGCCGATCAAGCCAGCCGGCACTTCGCGCTACAGATGCAGGCCAAGCTAGGACGGCTGGGCGACGGCCTGTGGCAAGCCCGGTTGGAGACCGCGCAGCTCAGCGCGCAAGACAGCTTGCGCCCCGGCCTCTGGAACTTGCAGTTGCGCCAGAGCGTAACCCTGGACTGGAAGCAAAGCGAGGGCGCGCAGTCGCTGCACATCGCTGCCGGCAGTGCCGCTCTGAGCGGACCGGTTCCGGGTGCGGCGACCGTCAACTGGCAGGCGGCGCAATGGTCGCGCGGTGGCGGCAATCCAGCGCAAACCGGCTGGCAAACCCAGGGTCGCCTGGAGAGACTGCCGCTGGCCTGGCTGGACCTGCTAGGCCAGACCCAGATGGCCAACCTGGGTTTGCGCGGCGACCTTTTGTTTGGTGGCCAGTGGGACCTTGGCGGCGGTGATCGGCTGCGCCTGCGCGCCACGCTGGAGCGCAGCAGCGGCGACCTGCAATTGCAGACCGATGCGGCTGAAACGGGCGGCCCGGCGACCACCCTGCAAGCCGGGGTGCGCACGGCGCGCCTGCTGCTCAGCGCCGACGCCGAGCAACTGGCTGCCAGCCTGCGCTGGGACAGCGAACGTGCCGGCCAGGTGCAGGCTGATTTCAGCACCTTGCTGCGGCGCCAGGACGGCGTCTGGACATGGCCCGGCGATGCCCCTCTGAGCGGCACGCTGCGCGCGCAACTGCCCAGCAGCGGCGCCTGGTCCTTGCTGGCGCCGCCCGGCTGGCGCCTGCGCGGCACGCTGGCCGCCGATGCCACCTTGTCGGGTACCCGCAGTGCGCCGCAATGGCGCGGCACGCTGGGGGCGCAAGAACTGGCCGTGCGCTCGCTGGCGGACGGCATCGACTTCAGCCAGGGCACGCTGCGCGCCAGCCTGACTGGCCAGCGGCTAGACATCGACTCTTTCACGCTGCAAGGCGCCGGCGGCAACAGCGGCGGCCGGCTTTCGGTGACGGGCTCCGCAGTGTGGCTACCTGCCACGCCAAGCATGGCCAGCCCGCTGTCACGCCTGCGCATGGCACTGGACTTTGAAGCCAAGACCTTGCGCGTGACGGCCCGCGCCGACCAACGCCTGGTGCTGTCGGGCAAGCTGACGGCGCGGCTGGACAACGCGCGCCTGACGCTGCGCGGAGCGCTCAAGGCCGACGAGGCACTGTTCATCCTGCCGGAGGACACGGCGCCGCAGCTGGGCGCCGACGTGCGGGTGCGCATTGCCGGCGACAGCCAGACCGGCCGCGGGCCAGTCCCCCAGCCCGCCAACCCGGTGCCGCAGCAGCGGGTGACGCCTGACGTCGCCGTCAGCCTCGATCTGGGGCAAAACTTCGAAGTGCGTGGGCGCGGTCTGGCGACCCATCTGGCCGGCACGCTGGAACTGCGCAGCACGCCGGGCCATGGGTTGACGCCGCAGCTCAGCGGCCAACTGCATACCGTGGGGGGCACTTACAAAGCCTATGGCCAGCAGTTGGATATTGAAGAAGGCCAACTGCGTTTCACCGGACCGTACGACAACCCGGCGCTCGACATCCTGGCGCTGCGCCCCAATCTGCAACAGCGCGTGGGCGTGCAGATCAGCGGCACCGCCTTGTCCCCGGTGGTGCGGCTGTACGCCGAACCGGACATGGCCGAAGCCGACAAACTGGCTTGGCTGGTGCTGGGCCGCTCGGCCGCCAATGGCGGTGCCGAATCCGCCATGCTGCAACAGGCGGCGCTGGCGCTGCTGGGCGGCAGGGGCAGGAGCTTGTCGGGCAGTCTGGCCGAATCGCTGGGCCTGGACGAGTTGTCGGTGCGCGGCGCCGCCACCAGCAGCGCCGACGGAACCACCAGCGGCGCTACCGTCACGCTGGGCAAGCGCGTCTCGCGCAACTTCTACGTTGCCTACGAACGCAGCCTGGCCGGCGCCCTGGGCACCTTCTACATTTTCTACGACCTGTCGCGCCGTTTCACCCTGCGCGCACAGACCGGCGAGCAAAGCGCCGTCGACCTGATTTTCACGCTGCGCTACGACTGAGGCGGCCGACGGCGGGCCTTACAATGCGCCCCACCGCCGCCGTAGTTCAATGGATAGAACGAGCGCCTCCTAAGCGCTAGATATGGGTTCGATTCCCGTCGGGGGCGCCAAAAGCCGGATTTATCAAGAACCGGAGTGAGCCCTGATCAAGCCGTCGTCACCACCCGCTCGCGCAGCAGGTCATTCACCCGAGTCTGCCAACCCCGCCCGGAGGCACGCAGCGCCGCCACAACATCGGGATCCAGGCGCAGCTTGATCGCCACCTTGGCGTCCGGCTTGGTACTGCCCACGGGACGGCCGCGACGCGCCATGATCTTTTTTGGCGTGTGCACAGCCGCCAACTCGCCCCGCTTCGCTTGGTCAATCGAGCGTAGCAGCGCCTCCTCGAATTCGATCACTTCGGGGTCGATCACAGTTTTAAGTTTGCCCATCAAAACGCTCCTTCAGTTTCACCAAGAACTCAGGCCGCAGGTTGTCAAATTTGGTCTTCGCGTAGACCAGCAACAACACGACTTCACCGCTCGCCAGTCGGTTGAAATAGATCACCCGGGCCCCACCCCGCTTGCCTACACCTTGGCGCGACCAGCGCACTTTTCGCAGCGGCCCGGCGCCCGGTATCACATCGCCCACCATCGGGTTTTCGCTGATCCAGTCAATGAATTCCTCGCGTTCATCGTCGCTCCAGACTTTGGCCGACCAGACAATGAATTCAGGGGACTCGATGACTGTTAACACAATTTAATTGTACCCCCAATAATTAGAAGAACGCTAGGACGCGATTTGAACCCAACAGGTGGAGACTCGGCACGGGGCTCTTGTGTAGGGTGCTCCTGCTGCAATTTCAGATTCGGCAGTCCGGGGGGCGATCAGGGTAAATCCCGACACCGCCTAATTGCATTACAACCATAATGTAAATTCAAAAACACATGGACCGATGGTCATGAACCTGCACCAAGCCAAAAGCGAACTCACCCGGGAGCGCCTGCTCAGCTCCGCACTGTGGGTGATGGAAGAAAAAGGAGCCGGTCAGATTTCGATTCAGGAAGTGGCCAGGGCTGCCGGCATGACCACGGGCGCGGTGCAACACCACTTTCCGTCCAAGGCGGCGCTGATGATGCAGGTGCTCAGTCGCCTGATCGAATCTCTTGAGAGCAGCAGCGACTTCTGGCCCTCGCCGCGCTGGAGCTTGCGGCGCCGGGCCGATCATTTCGTGCGCCAAGCCTGGCAGCAGCTCTACAGCCAGCCGCGCTTTGCCACCGCCTGGTCGGCCTATCTGGCGGCGCGTGACGATGCGGCGATGACCGCGCACATCGTCGAACAACGCTCACAGCTTCAGCAACAGATGCGGCAAAAGTTCTTCGCCGTGTTCCCCGAATTGGCGCGCGGCGGGCAGGCCGAGGCGCGTTTTGCGTTGATTCTTTCGTCCCTGCGCGGCCTCGGCCTGGTCAACCCGTTCGCCCCCGCGTCCGTGATCGAGCCGCAGTTGCAGGTTCTGTCCCAGGTCATCCAGACCTTCTCCGCCCCTTCCGAGGAAACCCCATGAAAATTGCACTGTGCTTGTCCCGCCTGGCCGGCCTGGCCGCCTTGGCATTGAGCACCACGGCCCAGGCCCAGACACCGCTGCAAGTGATCGCCCAGCAACCGCCGGGGAGCGGCTCCGACGCAATGACCCGCGCCTGGGCCGAATGCGCATCGCGCCAGATCAACCAACCATTGGTGGTGCTGAACAAACCCGGCGCCAACGGCATCCTGGCCATCAACTACCTCAAGGCTCAGCCGGCCGACGGCCTGAACCTGATGTCGATCGGCATGTCGCAAATGAGCATCACGCCCTTTGTGCACAAGCAGATGCCGTACGACCCGATCAAGGACTTTGACGGCGTGGCGCTGATTGGCACATCGCCGCTGGTGCTGGCGGTGCCGGCCGGGATGGGCATTCAGAATCTGGCCGATCTGGGAAAAGTGGCCCGCTCGCAAGCGGGCGGCATCAATTTTGGCTCGCCCGGCAAGGGCAGCCCGGCGCACCTGTTGACCACGGCACTGGCCGAAGCCATGAACTGGCCAGCCACGCATGTGCCTTTTGTGGGCGAGGGGGCCGGCCTGACGGCCCTCATGGGTCGGCAGATTCAGGCCATGACGCTGGTGATCGGCACCGCCGCGACGCAGGTCAAGGCCGGCAAGCTGGTGCCGCTGGCGGTGTTCGCGAGCGAGCGTTCCAGCCTCATGCCGGAAGTGCCCACCATCAGCGAAGCCGGCGGCCCCAAAATCCTGGCGCGTCCGGCATGGATCGCCATCGTCGCCCGGAAGGGCACGCCGCCGGAGCTGCTGGCCAAATTGAACGAGGCCACCAACAACTGCCGCAACGACAGCGCCTACGCAGCCCGCATGAGTACCATGAACGTGACACTGACCGCCAGCAAACCCGCAGATGTAGTTGCCTGGGCGGCGCGTGATATCGCGGTTTGGAAACCGCTGATCGACAAGCTGGGCCTGGCGGTTGAATAAGCCGTTGGCCGGCGCGCCCCGCCTGCAACTGCCTGGCGGCTGGATCGAGGGCACGCAAGAAGCCGGGCTGCACGTCTTCAAGGGCCTGCCTTACGCCGCCGCGCCGACCGGAGCACTGCGCTGGCAAGCGCCACAGTCCGCGCCCGCCTGGACCGGCACGCGTGTCTGCGACCGCTTCGGTCCGCTGGCGGTGCAGGCAGGCCCCGCGGGCAGCAATGCGCACAGCGGCGACTTCGATTGCCTGAGCCTGAACGTTTGGTGCCCGGCCGAGGGGGAACGCCCCTGGCCGGTCATGGTCTGGGTGCCGGGCGGAGGCTTCCTGCGCGGGGGCGCCGCCGACCCCTTGTACGACGGCAGCGCCATGGCGCGCCAAGGCATCGTCTTTGTGTCCATCAACTACCGCATCGGCGTTGACGGCTTCATGCATTTTGACGATGCCCAACCGAACCGCGGCCTGCAAGACCAGTTGGCCGCGCTGCGTTGGGTGCAGGACCACATCGAGCTGTTTGGCGGCGACCCCCAGCGCGTGACGGTGGCGGGGGTGTCGGCCGGTTCTGGCGCCATCAGCCACCTCATGGGCATGCCGGCCAGCGCCGGCCTGTTCCAGCGCGTGGTCCTGCAAAGCCCCAGTCTGCAAACCCATGACCTGGAAGATGCCCAGCGCATCCGCCATGCACTGGCCGGCGTGCTGGGCGTGGCGCCCACCCGGGCCGCCTTGGCGGACGTGCCGCTAGGCCCCTTGACACAGGCGTTGTTCTCTTTTGTCGGCAACGAAGGCCTGAAGCAGCAATGGGGCCTGCGGCCACGCAACTACTTTCCAGTGCGCCCGGTGATCGACGGACGCATGGTGCAGGCCGCGCCACTGGCCGCGATCCAGAAACGTCTGGACCAAGGCACTGCGCGCTGGCCGGTCCTGCTGGGCTGCAATGCGCAAGAGATGCGCTTTTACCTGGTGCCCGGCGGCCAGATCGACCGCATCGACGAGGCGGGTCTGAGACGCTTTGTGCAGGACATCGGCGGCGCCGAAGAGTTGCTGGCACGGTATGCCTCCCAGTCCCCGGAGGCCAGCCCCGGCGAGCTGCTTTGCCAGATCCAGTCGGATTACTACTACCGGCAACCCGCCAACGCCCTGGCACAAGCCCTGCGCCAGGGCGGCTGCGAAACGCTGCAATATGAATTTGCCTGGCACTCGCCGCTGCTCCAGGGCCGCATGGGCGCGGCGCACGCCATGGAAATCCCTTTTGTACTGGGCAACAGCGCTTCGGCGCGCGCCCAGGAATTCATCGGCACCCAAGCCCCCGCGGCCCTGGCACACGAGATGCACAGCTGTTGGTCGCGCTTTGTTCGAGGCGAATCTCTGCCTGAGTGGACCCGCAACGGGCAGTTACCGAGGATCTTTGAATAAGCCCTGGGGCGCCGGCGCGGGCCGGGCTCAGTCGTCCATCTGCTGCAACAAGTACAGGCGCTGATAAATGCCTTGATCGATCGCCATCAGTTGGTCGTGCGTGCCCTGTTCATGGATGCAGCCATGGTTGAGCACCACAATGCAATCGGCGCCGCGGATGGTGGAGAGCCGGTGGGCGATGGCGATCACGGTGACCCGCCCATGTAGTTCCGACAAGGCGGCCTGCACGATTTGTTCGGTCTGCGAGTCGATGTGCGCGGTGGCTTCGTCCAGGAACAGGATGCGCGGGTTGCCGGCCAGGGCGCGGGCGATGGCAATCAACTGTTTTTGACCGACCGACAGGCGGGCGCCGCCCTCGCCCAGCAAGGTTTCGTAGCCCTGCTCCAGTTGCATGATGAAGTCATGGCAGTGGGCGGCACGAGCCGCCCCTTGCACCGCCTCCAGCGACAGGCCCCGACCCATATCGATGTTTTCGCGCACGCTGGTGGCCAGCAGGAATGGGTCTTGCGGCACCAGGCCGACATCGGCGCGGAATTGCTGGTCGCTGAAATTGGCCAAGGGGATGCCATCGAGCCGGATGCTGCCCGATTGGGCTTGATAGAAGCGCAACAACAGGCTCAGCAAGGTCGACTTGCCACTGCCGGTGTGACCCACTAAACCGTAAAAACCCCCTGCCGGGATCTCCAGGCTGAGTTCATGCAAGACCACGGTGGAAGGGTCGTAGCCGAAGCGAAGTTGCCCGATGCTGACGGCACCCTGCGCGATGCGCTGCGGGCCTATCATCGCTGGCGGGCGCTGTTCCTGCAGCAGTGCGTCGACCCGGGCCGCCGCCACCACGGCTTGCTGCAACTGGCCGAACTGCAGCGTGATCTGGATCAGCGGGTCAACCACGCGCCCGATGTAGCTGACAAAGGCGTAAAGAACGCCGATCTCCAGCGCACCGAGGGCGCGTTGGCCGAAACTGTAGATCACCACCGCCAGCAACAAGACGTTGATCAGGTCCAGCATCGGGCGCAGCAGCCAGGCATTGACGCGCATCTCGTCGGTCCGGGCGCCCAGGTGCTGCTGATTGGTGCGGTCGAACTTGCTGCGAAAACGCAACTGCGCATTGCTGGCCTGCAATACCGCCATGCCGGCTATCGACTCCGACATCTGGGCATTGATGTCACTGCGCTTTTGCCTGGCTCTGGCCACCGCCGGTGCGCTCCAGCGCTGGTAGAACCAGACGATGACCACTACCGCCGGAATCAGTGTCAGCACGATCAGCATCAAGCGCCAGTCCAGCCAGGCCATGGCCCCCAGCGCGCCCAGCACCACAATGCTGCTGTCGAGCATGACGAACAGCACCTGCACGTAGAGGTTCTTGACCTGCTCAGTGTCGTTGGTCACGCGGCTGACCAATTGGCCTGTAATGGCCTTGTCAAAGAAAGCCATCGGCAGGCGCAGCACGTGGCCGTAGACCTCTTCGCGCAGGCGCCGCACCGAGCGCATCGCGACGCCGGCCAGGCGGGTCAGTTGGGCGTAGCGGATGACGCTGGCAATAGCACCGGCCAGCAGGATGCCACCCAGCAGCAAACCAATGTCCAGCGAAACAAAACGCCGCGGCAACAGGTATTGGTCGATGAAGTACTTGCCCAGCAAGGGGCCCATGGCTTCCAGCAGCGCCGCGGCGATCAGCCAGCAACAGCCCTTGACCACGTGATGGCGCTCCGACCGCGCCGCGTGCAGCAACAGTGCAATGGCCCGGCGCGTGTTGCGCGGTGGGGTGGCGGCTTCAGGCTGCATCGAGGCTGGCCTCCAGTTGCTGGTAACGCCATTGCGCCGCGTACCAGCCGCCCCGTTCGAGCAGGCTGGCATGGTCGCCTTGCTCGGCGATCCGTCCGGCCTTGAGCACCAGGATGTGATCGGCATCCATCACCGCGCTGAGCCGGTGGCTGACGATGATGGTGCTGCTGCCCGGCTTGGCCAGTCGCAGTTGTTGCAGGTGCAGCAGGATATCGGTCTCGGTCTGGGTGTCCACGGCCGACAGCGCATCATCGAGCAACAGCAGCGCCGCATCCGTCAGCAGCGCACGGGCGATGGCGACGCGCTGGCGTTGTCCGCCCGACAGCGACACGCCTTTCTCGCCCACCGGCGTGTCGTAGCCCTGCGGCATGCGCGCAATGTCGTCGTGGATGCAGGCCAGGCGCGCGGCGCGCTCGATCTCGGCGCGGCTGGCCTCGGGCTTGGCCAGCGCAATGTTTTCAGCAATCGAAGCCGAGAACAGAAACGGCTCCTGCGGCACCCAACTGATGGCCTGGTGCAAGGCGTCGAGCCGGTAATCCGCGAGGGCCTTGCTACTCCAGTTGATGTGACCATCTTGCACCGCATACTGGCGCAAGATCAGGCGCAGCACGCTGGACTTGCCGGCACCGGTAGGGCCCACCAGGCCCAGCGTCTGCCCCGCCGCCAAAGAGAAATCAATGCCGGACAAGGCCAGTGCCTGGTGTCCCGGGTACGAGAAGGCAACCCGTTCGAACGCCAACGCGCCCGCTGACACGCTGGTTTGCGTGCCATGGTCTTCAATCGACAAGGGTGCGTCCAGTGTCGGCTGCAGGCGGCTCCAGGCGGCACGTCCGCGCTCCATCAAGGCCAGCACCCAGCCGGCGGCAAACATGGGCCAGATCAATTGACCCAGGTACATGCTGAAAGCCGTCAGCGCGCCGATAGTCAGTTCGCCTTGCCACACCAGATAGCCGCCCAAGCCCAGCGTGAGGACGGTGGCGCTCACCAGCGTGATGCCCACCGCGGGCTCGAAGGCCGCCTCCCAGCGCTGGGCCCGCAGGCTGGCAGCGGCGGCGTGTTCGGCCAACTCGGCAAAGCGTTTGGCGCTGCGCGTCTCCAGCCCCAGCGCGCGCAAGGTGCGCACGCCGGTGAGAGTCTCCTGCACGTGATCGTTGAGCTTGCCAAAACATTCCAGTGAGTCTTTGGAAGCCTGGTGAATATGGCTGGAAATACGCCAGAAGGCAAAAGCCATCAGCGGGAAAGGCAGCAGGGCCGCGCCGGCCAGTCGCCAGTCGATGCCCAGTGTCATCATGGCCACCACCATGATGAGGGTCAACGTGCCATCGAATCCCGCCAACATCGCTTCACCGGAGGCCATTTCCACCGAATCGATATCGTTGGTGGCCAGCGCCATCAAGTCGCCGGTGCGTTTTTGCTGGTAGAAGTGCGGACCCTGCAGGCACAGGCGCGCGTACAGCCGCTCTCTAAGCTGGGCGCCGAGTCGGTAGCTGGCGGCAAACAGTTGCAGGCGCCAAGCCACCCGAAGGAAATAGATCAGCACACCAGCCAGCAGCAGCCAGCTCAACTGGCCCAGCAGCGCACCGCGCTCCAGGCGCCCGGCCGCCAGGCCATCCACCACATGGCCCACCTGGCGCGGAATGAAGACCGTCAACGCCGCCACCGCCGCCAGCATCAGGGCCGACAACAGATAAGGGCGCCAATTCTGACGCACGTAGCGTGCTATCAGGCCGGCAAAGCTGGTGCCCGGCGTAGCGTGAAGACTTGGGTGAGTTGTGAGAAGCATCTTTTCTTTTTTGGGGACACTGACTCGATCCATGCGCCTCCATCCCTGGCAAGGCTGATCGATCACCGTCAGGTCATCTTACGAGGAATTCTATGGGCGAAAACGGTCGTTCGAGATGTGCTCCCCATCTTTTGAGGTCAGCCTGGTTGACGCATAGAATCGATCTCGCTGAAATCAAGGCTGCAAGCCGTTCTCAGCAAACAAGTAGGTAGGTATCCATGACAAACATTGAAGAGCTTGACAAAGCAATTGGTGCTCACGCAATGTGGAAATCGCGACTCCAGATGGCCATCGCCACAGGGGAGACTGATACGCCCATTGAAACAATGTGCCAAGACAATGAGTGTGCTTTCGGAAAGTGGTTGTACAGCTCTGCCTTCACGCCAATGGACAAAGCATCGATCCACTACGAGGTGGTGAAAAATCATCATGCCGAGTTCCACAAAATGGCTGCTGACATCGCCACACTGGCCTTGGACCGCAAGAAGGTCGAAGCCGAGCAGATGCTACGTGATTACGGTGAATTCGCGAAACTTTCCACCAAACTCACACGAGCCATGATGGAGTGGAAGAAGGCCTTAACGGTATCGGACAAGAAACCCGGTGGTAGTTGACTTGCTGCATACTTCGAACGGTTGCGTCGCAAAAGGGGCGTAAGCATGGGAAACGTGAAATCGATTGAGACCGCTGTTGAATCGCTTCCCCCTGTGGAGCTAGCCGAATTCCGGCGGTGGTTCGCCGAGTTCGATGGCAACGCGTGGGATAGGCAAATCGAGCAGGATGCGGCCTCTGGCAAGCTCGACCCGTTGGCGGCAGAGGCGCTTGTCGACTATTCGGCAGGTTCGGCGAGGCAACTTTGAGGTTGCTCGTCTCGGACATTCGGCCGCAGGATGCCGCTACAGGGCAGCGCCGAGGTTAGGCGTCAGAAGATGGACCACCGCCACTCACGAATCCTGGTCATACTCACTGGGCCAGTCGGTGTCGGCAAGAGCACGTCGGCAAATGCGGCGGCGCGGCACCTTCGATCATCTGGCCTGTCTGTCGCATGTTTGGACCTGGATCAGCTTTACTGCATGGTTCGGCAACGCGATGGCTTTGATGACCAAGATACCTGGCGAGCCGCAAGGCAATCTGCTGCCGTGCTCTCTGACCACTTCTTTCAGCAAGTCGCCAGTGTAGTCATCGTCGAAGGAGGCTTTCTCACCGAAGCCGAGCAACACGAACTCATCGACGCACTGCACTCGCAGCCACACATCTTGCTCGTAACACTTCACGCGTCATACGATACCGTTCACACTCGGGTCATGGCTGACGCTGACCCGCGTCGAGTTGCAAGCAAGGTGCCTGCGTTCCTCAGATACCTCTATACAGAGTACGAATCAGCACTGCCGTTCCTGCGCGAGGGCACGACATGCATTCAAGTTGATAGCTCGGATGCTGAACAGGTTGGCAAGCAGATTGAAGCCTTGGTCATGGGTTCTCGTGGCAAGAACTGATGCCTAATCGGGTAGGCAACGGCTTCTAGCCGTCGCCCCCCACACCACCCACCGTACGATCCCCCAATGGGCCGAGCGCCGATTCCATTGGCAAGGACTAAGAACGGTCTGCCCCGGCCTGATGGGTTACTGGGTCGGCGGCAAACGGTCCATCATCATTTGCATCATGGACTCCATCATTTCCATGCGCGAATAGACAATTTGTCAGCGCCCGGGTCGCTTGAACTTCTTGCGCGCGCGCTCGGCGTCGGCCCGGATCACGCAGCCCTCGGCGTGATCGTTGATCAGCCCCATGGCTTGCATGAAGGCGTACACGGTGGTCGGTCCGACGAATTTCCAGCCTTGTTTCTTCAGGTCCTTCGACAGCGCCAGCGATTCGGCGGAGGTCGATGCGGTCTGCGGTTTGGCAAGCTGCTTCGGGCCTGGTTCGTAACGCCAGATGAAGGCCGCCAGCGAGCCCTCCTGTTTGACCAGTTCCTGCGCTCTGCGTGCATTGTTGATAACCGCCTCGATCTTGCCGCGATGCCGGACGATTCCCGCGTCCCGTAGCAAACGATCAAGGTCAAGCTGGGTAAAGCGCGCTATCCGGTCGAAATCGAAATCATGGAAGGCAGCGCGGAAGTTCTGCCGCTTGGCCAGGATGGTGCGCCAACTCAATCCGGATTGAAAACCCTCCAGACACAATTTCTCGAACAGGCGATGATCATCGCTGACCGGGAAGCCCCATTCGGTATCGTGATAGTCCAGAAACTCCGGTGCGGCCGCGCACCAGCGGCAGCGTGATTTTCCGTCGGGACCGGCGATGGTCGTGTTCATGTGTCTGCTGTTCCGGTTTCAAAATTGGGAACCCTTAGCGTACCCGATTGCGCCCTTCCTGCTTGGCCCGGTACAGTGCCGCGTCGGCTTGCGCAACCAGGGCTGCGGCCGAGGTCTGCTCGGAAGGAATGCAGGACGCCACCCCCAGGCTGATGGTCACCACCGGCCCCACCGGTGAGGTGGGATGCGCAATCGCCAGCGCCTCGCAGGCGGCCCTTAGCTCCTCGGCCACGGCCAGCGCCGTGGCGTGATCGGCGGCCGGGATCAGGACGACGAATTCTTCGCCACCGTAACGCGCCGCCAGGTCACCGGCCCGGCCAAGCGACTGAAAGAAGATATCGGCCACCGCGGCCAGACAGCGGTCCCCGGCCGGATGCCCCATGGCATCGTTGTACTGTTTGAAACCATCGATGTCGGCCATCACAACGGCCAGCGGCATGTGCAAGCGACTGGCGCGCCGCCACTCCTTGTCCAGGGTTTCGTCAAAGCAGCGGCGGTTCGCCAGCCCGGTCAGTGCATCGACGAACGAAAGCCGCGACAGGTGCTCGTTCGCCAGCCTGAGCTCCTCCGTTCTTTCCCTCACCAGACGCTCCATCTCCAGATTCCTGGCACGCAGATTCCGGGTCCGCAAGCGGAACAGGGTCGCGATCCCGGCCAACAGGGCGAGCAGCGCAACAGCCCTGAACCAGGCGGTCTGGTAGAGGTATGGTTTCACGCGGATGGGCAGCACGTCTTGGCTCTCGCTCCAGTGCGTCCCGTCGATCGACGCGGCGACCCGGAAACGGTAGCTGCCATGGGGCAAGGCCGGGAACGAGGCTTCGCGACTGCGGCCCGCATCGACCCAGTCACGCGTGATCCCCTCCATCCGGTAACGGAATCTCACGCGGTCGGCGTTGTTCAGCGTCATGGCGGTATAGCGGATCGACAGGGGAGCCGACCCGGGCGGCAGAACCACCTCGGCGTCGCTTGCTTCGCTGACGCCGTCCACCAGCACGTTCTCGAACCGAACGCTGGGTGGCGCGCCCGAGCCGGGCAGGTTCAAGGGATCGACGATGACCAGGCCTTTGTTGCTGGGCAGCCATAGCTGGCCTTTGGCATCGACGGCGCCGGCCGGCTGATGCCCGCCGGCAAAAGTCGTGCTGCGCAGCGCATCGCCGGGGCCAAAGCCGGTAGCGTTCACCTTCTTGAGGCGCCCTTCCACGAAAGCGTTGAGGTCGGCCCGAGAGACCCGGTAGAAGCCCCGGTTACAGGTCATCCAGAGGTAGCCCAGGCGGTCCTCCAGAATGGTCTGGGAGATGCCGTCCCAAAGCCCGTCGGCCGGGCGGATGGCGCTCAATCGACCGTCGCGCAGGCGGTTCATGCCCATTCCGTTGCTGCCTATCCACAAGTTGGAGGACGCGTCTTCGTACAGCGCCAGGATCCAGTTCGAGACCAGGCCATCGGCCGTGGTCAGTGCCGTGAACTTGGCGTCGCGGTAACGGATCAGCCCCTGCCCGGTGGTCCCGAACCAGAGGCTGCCGGCGCGGTCTTCCAGAATCGTCAGCACCCCTTCCAGCGGCGCCCCCGGCTCGCGCACCGGGGCGAAGCCTTGCCCGGTGAAGCGGGCCAGGCCGGCCCGCGTGCCGGCCCACAGCATGCCCTGGCGGTCCTGGAACAGGGCCCGCACTTCCGGATTGGGCAGTCCCTGGGCGACACCGTAGCGCGCTATCCGCCCGTCTCGCAGGCGTGCCACCCCGGCGGTGTAGGTGCCGATCCAGAGTGAGCCCTCGCGATCCTCCAGCAGGCTGGAGATTTCGTCGGTCGGCAAGCCCTCCTTCTGCCCGATCACTGTGATCCGATCGCCTTCGATCCGGTTCAGCCCGCCACCCGCAGTGGACACCCAGGTCACCCCGTTGCGGGCGTGCAGCACGGAACGGGTGTTGTCGCTGGAAAGCCCCTCGGGCGTGCCGAAGGCGACGAAGGCCCGGTTGCGCAGTCGGTTCAGGCCGCCGGTCCAGGTGCCGGTCCAGACACTGCCTTCCCGATCGACGTGAAGCGCCCAGATCTGATCGCCGGCCAGCCCGCCGGCGGTCGAAACGGACGTGAAGCGGCCCGCGCTCATGCGGCTGACGCCGGCGCCCCAGGTGCCGATCCAGAGGGCTCCTTGTTGATCGCGCGCCAGTGCCGTCAGCTGGTCGGTGGGCAGACCGTCGGCCACTGTGTAGGTCTTGATGCTGCCGTGCTCCACATGGGCCAGGCCACCCCCGGCAGTGGCAGCCCACATGCCGCCGCCCGGATCGGCCAGCACCGAGCGGACCTCCAGGCTGGGAAAGCCGTTCGCCGGCGTCAGGACCTGGAACCGATTCGCCGCGAACGAAACCAGACCGCCGCCGGTGCTGCCGATCCACAGGGTACCGTCGCGGTCAAAAGCCAGCGCGCGCAGCCGGTTGGTGGGCAGGCCGTCAGCCTGCTGGTAAACCTTGGTGACGCCGTTTTCCCAGCGCACCAGCCCGTTCTCGGTGGCGGCCCAGACGACCCCATCGCTGGCTTGAGCAAAGGCCCAGACGCGCCGGCCGGCGCTCACCTGCTCGGAGATGGCAACCTGAAACTTTCCGTTGCGATAGAGGGCCGCGCCCTTGCTGTGGCCGATCCAGAGATTTTGCTGCGCGTCCTCCATCAGACCAAAGATCGGCTGGGAGGACACGTCCGGCACCTGCGGCGATTCATAGGTCGTGAAGCGCACGCCGTCGAAGCGGGCCAGCCCGCCCGCAGTTCCGACCCAGAGGTAACCGTCGCGCGTCTGCAGCAGAGTCTGAACGGTGTTCAGGGGCAGCCCTTGCTCGGTCTGCCAGCCATCGATCTTGTACTGGGTGAGCGCCTTGCCCGGATCACCCGGCCCGGCGCCCCGGGCCGGCCCTGCTCCCAGCGTCAACGCCATCGAGAGAAAGCAACACAGCCAAGCCAGCCGCCGCGGTAGCGTCATGGCGATCCTGCGGCGTCAGCGAAAAGGCACTTGTCCGGCATCGGGTTATTGAATCAGAAGGTTGAGTCGCCCAAAACCAGACGGACAGGCTTTCCAACAGCGGAGGGCCAAGTATCACACACTTGGCCCTCGCCAAAATCCCCCCTTTTCGCGCGCCTGGGCAGCCGCAATGCCCGGTGAATTACTTCACCCTGGCAAAAGCCACCACCTGGTTCTTGCCGAAATGCTTGGCGCACTTCGGGCAGGTGGCGTAGAAGAAAAAGAGCTTGTCCAACTCCCTCCCCCGTTCCGTGACGAATTTTTCTGTCTGCGCGATCCAGGCGCCTATGTCCCGAAAAGGCCCGGTAAACACTTTGGTCAGGAAGGTACCGGACAGATACTCCGTCTGCATGTCCGGCACGGCACGGTCGGTGGCAATGTAGACGTCGGAACCCCAAGGCGATACTTCGTCAACCAGCCACAAAGGCTCGGCGGCGTAAGCCTGCGCCTGTTCGATGGCGGCCTGGTCGCGGGTCATCACCGATCCGAAATTGAGCGGAACGTGCAGAAACTCCCGAATATGGTCTTTCACGAAGGGCTTGTCTTTCCAGACGAATTCCTGACCCTCCCAACGTGCCTCGTCCAGCTTTGCGCAGCACCCGGTTTCCTGGTTGTCATATCCTGTTTCAGCCAACTTCATGGAACCCTCCTGATAACGATGAACGAAAAACTGCTCAACGCTAAGACAATGGATAAAGACCTTCTTGATAACTATCAGCGTATTGGCACCGTGCCCGACGCCGCCCCAGCGCCGCTGAAGGGCCGGCGCTGCCCCGACCCAATTGGGGCCGGTCAGTGGCGGCTCCGTGCGGTCCGTCGCAAGGCCTGGGGTGGTTGACCAAATATTCTCAGGAACGCCTTGCGCATGCGCTCGGCGTCGGCAAAGCCGCAATCAGCGGCGATCCTGTCGATAGTCTGCATGCTGGACTCAACCTGCTCCCGCGCCATCTCAAGCCGGATTTTTTCCACCGCCTTGGCCGGGGTGAGCCCGATTTCGGCGACGAATGTGCGGGCGAAATTGCGTTCACTCATGCACGCTTGCCGCGCCAGGCGCTCAACCGTCAAGGGGTCGCCGATGTGCTCCCGGATCCAGGCCAGCAAGTGCGTCAATCTGCCCTGCGCTGTTTCAATCTCAAGGAGCGCGGAAAATTGCGACTGTCCGCCGTTGCGACGGTGATAGACAACCAGCTGCTGTGCCGCGCGCTTGGACACCGGGTCGCCCAGATCTTCCCCGATCAAGGCCAACGCCATGTCGATGCCGGCCGTGATGCCGGCCGATGTCCAGACCTGGCCGTCCCGGGTAAAAATCTTGTCCGGCAACAGCTTCACTTTGGGAAATTTTGCGGCGAAGTCACTGGAGCGGCTCCAGTGCGTGGTGGCCCGCCGTCCGTCCAGCAGACCGGCCGCGGCCAGGATGTAGGCGCCGGAGCAAACGCTGCAAATGCGCCGCGTGCGCTTGGCCTGTTTGCGCACGAACGCCAACGTGGTGGGGCAGCGGCTGGCATCGCGCGAGCCATCGCCGCCGGCCACGATCAAGGTGTCGATGGCACCCGCATGGCTGATCGGCTCGGAGTACAGCACAGCCTTTGAGGAGCTGACCACCGCGCCCCCGTTTCGAGACAACACCTTGATCGTGTAGGGCGCCGGTGTCAGGCCCTGCATGGGCATTTCGAAGGCTGCAATGGGGCCCGCTGCGTCGAGCAACTGAAAGCCGTCAAAGATGAAAAAGGCGACCGTTCGCTTCATGGCTGTAAATGCCGGAATTATGTCATTGCAGCCAAGCTGACGCGAACCCACAATGGCCGGTCTGATAACCCACCGAGGACCTTCAATTGTCTACAGCGCCATTTCGCATTCTGTTTGCCATCTATCCCGGCATGACCCATCTGGATTTCACCGGCCCCCATCAATTCCTGAGTCGCCTGCCGAACAGCGAGACGCTGGTGGCCAGCGTCGATGGCGGCACCGTCGCGGCCGATGGCCTGGCATTTGCCGGCACCCTTCGGTTGGCCGATGTTGAAAGTTGTGATCTGCTTTGCGTTCCGGGTGGCGCGAATGCGACGCGCGTCGCGCTGGACGAAAAATTCATCCACCAACTCAAGCGCCTCGGCGCGGACGCCCGCTACGTCACCTCGGTTTGCACTGGCTCGCTGATCCTGGGCGCCGCCGGTTTTCTCAAAGGCAAACGGGCGGCCTGCCATTGGGCCCGGCGCGACTTGCTGAGCCTTTATGGCGCCATACCGGACGCTGGGCGCGTCGTGCGCGACGGCAAGCTGATCACCGGCGGCGGGGTAACGGCGGGGATAGACTTTGCGCTCACGCTGCTTGCCGAAATCGCGGGCGCCACCAGCGCACAAGCGATTCAATTGGGACTGGAATACGCACCCGCGCCTCCGTTCAACGCGGGCCGGCCGGAAACGGCGCCGCCTGAAGTGCTTGCTAGCTACAACGCCGCGATGGGGAAGCTCGCGGCGCAGCGCAGGAACGAGGTCTTGCAAGCTGCCGCTCGACTGCCCGCTCTATGAGCATCGGGTGCCATGGCTCTGGCGCGAAGGGCCGTAGGCCTGCGACAGAACGTATTGCGGGCCATCGGTGATTCTTCCGAAGTACGAGCTGTGGGCATCCGAGCCGGGCGGCCAGAGCGACAGGAAATGGCGTTGCCAGGCAGCGCCGTCATAGTCAATCGGCAAGGCGTCGATGCGGACCTCCCCTAGTTCCGACCCATAAAGTGGCACATGCGGCGAAGCATGGCGGCTGATGCGTGTCAGCAGCCCGCTGCGCCGACCCCGGAAGTTGGGCAGCCCGGCCGCCCCGTTGTTGACAACCACCCCCTGGCCGTGGTTCAAACTGAAATGCCTGAGCGCCGGCAGACAGGTATGGCTGCTGGCAAAAATGTCGACCTCGGCAGCGGCGAAGGCGGTCGCAATTCGGCTTTGATTGGCGGGCCGATCCAGCTCGGCGCCATCGAATTGCCAGCCGGCCAATGAATCGGCATCGCCATGCACCACGCCAATTCGGATGGCGCCGATTTGGTAGCGTGCAAAAAGAGGCAGCGCCGCCAGTTGCGCCATGATGTCGGGGTGCTGGCGCGCCGTATTTTTGAGTTGTGCGTGAATCCGGTTGGAGCGTTCGACCACGCCCTGCTCCACCGTCGCCGGGTAGGCGCAGCCGCAGCCGGCCGCGTCCTGCGCGCTGGCGAACTCGAACTCCACATTGCCTAGCGTGGCGTGATGTCGCAGCACCGCCTGGTTGATGGCGCGAAAGCCTTCATCGTCGACGTTGAACCAGTTGAAATCGCCGTTGAAGCAGATCGTCACCGGTTCCGGCTCGGCCTCGGCCAGCGCCTGAACACAGTCCAGCGCAAAAGGGTTGCCGTACAGACCGCCCACCACGTACAAGGTCTGCACCGGTCGGGTCGGAGCTGTCGCCAGCGCCGCAGCGCCGTGGCGGTACGCCAGCGGACAACTGCGACCGGCGATCAGGTTCACAACGGAACCCTCATGCACTTTTTCATATCGCCATCCTGACGGTACAACTGGTCCAGACAGGGTGCGTCTACCGATGCCAGCGGCAGATCGAAAACGATGCGCCCCTGCTTCATACCAATCACGCGCTGGGCCAACAAGGGCAGCAGGGACGGGTTGTGGACCACCGAGATCAAGGCCGCGTCACCCGCCGCGGCAACCATCAGCTTGCAAACTTCGGTGGCCGCCGCCGGGTCCAGCGCGGCGGTGGGTTCATCGGCCAGAATCAGTTGCGGCCGCTGCATCAGCATTCTTGCGATGGCGACTTTTTGCCGCTCGCCACCGGACAGGCGGTCGGTTCGCGTATCCGCGCGTGACAGCATGCCGACCTGTCGCAAGGCGGCTTGCGCCGCCTGGATCTCGGTCGCCGTGTAACAGCGGGTCCAACTGCGCCAGCCGGTGACGCGCCCCAGGCTGCCGATCAGCACGTTCTCCAGCGCCGTCAGGCGTTGCACCAGGTGCAGGCCTTGCATGATCTGGCCCAGCGAGCAGCGCAGGGCGCGCAACTCATGGCCGGCGACGGGCCTGTGCAGGGCATGGCCCAACACCCGGGCTTGCCCGGCGCTGGGGCGAACAAAACCGCTGAGCAGGCGAAACAGGGTCGACTTTCCGGCGCCGTTGTGACCCACGATGGCAATCCGCTCACCGGCATGGACCCTCAATTGATCGACTTGCAGGCGAAAGGAACCGCCGCTGGTGCAATCCACCGAGTCCAGAACAATCACTGCGCTCATGACAAAGCTTTCCGGATCCGGCTGCCCAGCGCGTCGAAGCTGGAAACCAGCACCACCACCACCAGCAACACCGTCGCCAAGCGACCCCATTGAAAGAGGGACGTTGCTTCCGTGATCAGCAAGCCCAGTCCGCCGGCGCCGATGACACCCAGAATGGTGGAGTCGCGGATGTTGAATTCCCACAGGTACAGGTGACTGGAGACGAACTGCGGCAACACGGCCGGCCAGACCGCGTTGAAGAACACCTGCATCGGACTGCCGCCAACGCTGCGCACGGCATCCACCGCGGCCATGTCAAGCGCTTCGATCGCCTCGGCGAACAGCTTGCCGTAGCTGCCCATCGAATGCAGCGCGATGGCCAGTATGCCGGCGGTGGGTCCGAGCCCGACGATGCCCACCAGCACCAGGCCGAATACCAGAGTGTGGATGGCGCGCGCCACATCCAGCACCGCCTTGGCCAGCAGGCGCAGGGGCATGGGTGCCGCCAGATTGCGCGCCGTCAGGATGGCCAGCGGCAGCGAGAGCAGCGCCCCCAGCAGGGAACCCAGGGTGGCGATGCGGAAGGTGGTCCAGGTCGCTGCCGCCAAGCCTTCCAGGTAATGGGCCTCGACGGCACGCCGGTTTTCCTGGCGCAGCAGGGTGCCGTCGTCGCTGCGGTATTCCAGTCGCGGGTTGCCGAACCAGACGTCCAGAAAACTGGGATGGGCAAATTCGCCGGCCGTCTTGAGCAGGTTTTCCAGCGGGTGCCGGCCCAGCGACAGTTCACGCTCCCCAATCAATGACGCCAGACAGGCCGCCAGCAGGACGGCGTAAAGCAGGGTCAACCCCAAAAAGCCCAACCGGCCGGCGGACCGCCCGGAAATACGCTGCCACATGCCTAACGGGCTTGCAGTGTTCCAGTCGCCAGGCCGGCGTCGCGTATCGGTTTGTAGAAGTCGTTGTCGCGGCTGACGAAACCGGTGTAGTGCGGCGGCAGCAAGTCCGGTTGGCTCCTGAGTGCGTCGCCCACGCCCGCCAGCGCGCTGCGCAAGCGCTTGACGAAATCGGGGTCGCGCGCCAGCTCACGGCTGACCGCGACGGCATCGTTGGGCAGCGGCGGCGATTGCCAGATGATTTTGGACGCCTCGGCCTTGATCAAGCCCTGTTCGATCATCGCATTGCGATTGCGGTTGTAGTCGGCCCCGGCGTCCAGCGCACCTTGCGTGACCTGGGTTTCGATCGCCTGGTGCTTGGTGTAGATCAGCTTGCTGAAATAGCGCTCCGGGTCGATGTTGTTTTGCATGAAGTAATGCAGGGGGATCAGATAACCGGAGGTGGAACCCTTGTCGCCGAAAGCAAAGCTGCGCCCTTTCAAATCCTTGGGGCTGTGGATGCCCGATGCCGGATGCGTCACGATGATGGCAAAGTATTCCGGTTTACCGTCGTAAAGAATGGTGGAGACCACCTGGGCCTGGGCTTGATGGTTGGCCAGCACGTAACCCCACGGACCCATCAATGCAATGTCGGTCTCGCCGTTGGCCAGCGACTTGGCCAGCCCCTCCCAACTGTCGACCGTTCGCAGTTCCACCGTGCGCCCCAGTTTCTTGGCCAGATAGCTGGCCAGCGGTCTATAGGTCGCGTCGTTCTTGTCCTTGTCCGGCTGGAACAGCCCGACGCCCAGCCTCAGGGGCGCCTCGGCCGCACCGGCGTTGGTGAAGGTAACGGTGGCCAGCAAGGCAAGGAGAAATTTCTGCAACAGTTCCATGGTCAGTAGTGGTCCGGGTATTTGAGGAAATAGGTTCTCTCTTCAGTCGTTGCGAAGCGGGTTTTTGTTACAGCCATTTCAAATCCTCGGGCTCATCAATATCGTGCAGCTTCGGGAGGCTGTGCACCGACCACTCCAGTTGTTTCAAGCGCTGCACCGTCTCCTTCGCAACGCTGTCGGTGCTCCAGGCAATACCTTCGAACAGCGAACGGTGAAAACGATTCAGACCCAACAGTACATAGCCGCCGTCAAAAGCGGGCACCAGGGTGGCGTCGCAGCAGCGCAAGGCACCGGCGGCTTGTTGCAGTTGCGCGGCGCCGAGTTCCGGGCAATCGGTGCCTGTCAGCAGCACCGCTTCGCCGGAGTCCAGCACGCGTTGGGCGGCGCGCGCCATGCGCTCGCCCAAATCCCCTTCACCCTGCTCGGTCCACTGCACCGCAGCGGGTATCGGCAGCGTCCGCCACACTTCCTCTGTCGGGGCGGGCGTCACGCACAGCTCGACCGGCCCCACATCGGCGCTCAGTGCCTCCTGCACGGCACGCAACAACAAGCGGCGCGCCAGATCGGCCGCACCCTGGGCGCCCAGGGCCGGGATCAACCGGGTTTTTGCCAAGCCGGGCAGCGGCGCCTTGGCAAATATCACGGTACGCACCGGCTTCATCGATAGGCCTTGGCCAGTTGCGCAACGGGTACGCCGCGCCAGTAATCCCAGCGCAAACGCCACATCAACAGAATCGTGGTCCATACGCCCCGTGTTTCCCAGCGTCGCCCCGAGGTGCTGACGCAGCGATCGATGCAGGCCGGGCGCGATAGCTGGCGCAAGCGTTTGGACAGCTCGATGTCTTCCATCAAGGCCTGGTCCGGAAAAGAGCCCACCGCTTCAAAAGCCGCGCGTTTGACAAAAATGGCCTGATCACCGGTGGCAATCCCGCTCAGCCGGGAGCGCACATTCATCATGCGACTGACAATGCGCAGCATGAAATGACGGCCCCAGATGCGCACATCGAAGCGGCCCCAGCAGTGCTGGTCGTTGGCGAGCGCACCGGTCACCAAGGCGATGGCAGTCTCGGGCAACTGCGTGTCGGCGTGCAGGAACAACAGCACCTCGCCGCTGGCCTGCGCGGCACCGCTGTTCATTTGCCGAGCCCGGCCGCGGGGGGCGTGCAGCACCTTGAAACCGGCACACTGCGCCAGGTTGGTGGATCCATCTTCACTGCCGCCATCGACGATCAACACTTCGCAACCCTGGCGCAGCAGCGGCAACAAGCGCTCCAGCAGGGCCGGCAGCGCCGCCGCCTCGTTGAGTACTGGAACGATGATGGAGAGCGTCATGGCTAGCCGCGCCTCCAGGCATGAAAACGCGCCAGCCAGGCCAATATCCTTTGCGGCGCGTGAGCGCGCTTCCATTCTCCGGCGGCGTATTTGTTGGCCTCGGCCAGCGTCGGGTAGGTGTGAACAGTGCCCAGTATCTTGTTCAGGCCCAAGCCGTGCTTCATGGCCAGCACGAACTCCGCCAGCAGATCGGCGGCGTGTTCGCCGACGATGGTGACGCCCAGGATGCGGTCCTTACCCGGCACCGTCAAGACCTTGACAAAGCCCTGTGCCGTGCCGTCGGCGATGGCGCGGTCTAGTTCGTCGAGTCCATATTTTGTGAGTTCGTAGGCTATGCCCTTCTCCCCGGCCTCCTGTTCGTTCAGTCCGACACGGGCCACCTCCGGCTCAATGAATGTGGCCCAGGGTACGACCGAATAGTCGACCTTGAACTTCTTGAAATCACCGAACAGCGCGTTGACCGCCGCGTACCAGGCTTGATGGGCGGCCATGTGCGTGAACTGGTAGGGGCCGGCCACGTCACCGGCAGCGAAGATGTTGGGGTACAGGGTTTCCAGGTAGTCGTTGACCACCACGGTGCGCTCGGTTGGAATGCCCAACTCTTCCAGCCCAAAGCCCTGCAAGCGTGCCACGCGCCCCACCGCGCACAGCAGCGCGTCGAATTCGATGCGCAACTCGGCGCCCTGCTGTTCAACAACAATGAACTTGCGCTCACCCTCCAGTTCGCAGCGCAAGGCCTTGTGACCGGTCAGCACGCTGACGCCGTCGTCTGCCAGCGCAGCGCGCGCCAACTCCGAGACTTCTGGGTCCTCGCGCAGCATCAGGCGCGGCGCCATCTCGATCTGCGTCACCTGGGAGCCGAGGCGGGCAAAACTCTGCGCCAGCTCGCAGCCTATGGGACCGCCGCCCAACACCACCAGGCGCGGCGGTGGCGCATCGAGCTTGGCAAACTCGTCCCACACCGTGTCGCTGGTGACATAGCCGACATCGTCCAGGCCCGGCATGGGCGGCACAAAGGGGCCGGCACCGGTGGCAATCACAATGCTGCGGGTGCTCAGGCGTTGGGTGGCGCCGCTGGCGAGTTTGACTTCCACCGTCCAGGGGTCGACGATGCGGGCGTAGCCCTCCAGCACTTCGACGCCCAGTTCGGTGTAGCGTGCCACGCTGTCGTGCGGTGCCACCGTGCGCACCACCTCATGCACCCGCGCCATCACCTTGCGGAAACTGAATTCCGGCTCGGCAGCGCTCAGACCATAGCGATCTGCATGGCGCATCTGATGGGCGATGCGGGCCGATTTGATCAAGGCCTTGCTGGGCACGCAGCCGTAGTTCAGGCAATCGCCACCCATCTTGTGCGCTTCGATCAGCGTGACCTTGGCCTTCACCGCGGCGCCGATGTAGGCGGTGACCAAGCCGGCGGCGCCGCCACCGATGACCATCAGATTGCGATCGAACTGCCGCGGACGCTGCCACCGGGCATAAACGCGGCGCCGTTGCAGCCAGTTGCCGATTTTTTTGGCAACGATAGGAAATATCCCCAACAAGGCAAAAGAGAACAGCAGGCCGGGCGACAAAATGCCCGACAGACTCCGCAACTGCGCCAGTTGGGTGCCGGCATTCACGAACACCAGCGTGCCGGCCAGCATCCCGAGCTGGCTGACCGCATAGAAGGTACTGGCACGCATGGGCGTCAGACCCATCAACAGGTTGATCAGAAAGAACGGAACCACCGGCACCAGACGCAAGGTAAAGAGGTACAGCGCCCCGTCTTTCGCCACGCCCTGATTGATCGCCTTGAGCTTGGCGCCGAAGCGTCGCTGAACGGCGTCGCGCAGCACGAAACGCGAGGCCAGGAAGGCCAGCGTCGCGCCTATGCTGGAGGCGAACGAGACCAGCAGGGTGCCGCCCAACAGGCCGAACAGTGCGCCCATGGCCAGCGTCATGATCAGAGCCCCCGGAAGCGACAAGGCCGCGACCATCACGTACAGGGCAAAGCCGATCAGGGTCGCAAGCCAGGGCGACCGCGCCTTGAGCGCCAGGAAGTCATTCTGTCTTTGCTGGATGGCCTCCAGCGTCAGGTAACGGTCCAGGTGAAGCGCGAAGAAAGTGGCCAGCACCGCCAGGACCAGCAGCACCAGCAGCCAGCGCTTCATGCGGCGCAGCTCTCGTTTTTCAGGGCGCCGCCACAACTGCTGCCCTGCCCGGCGGTACAGCCATAGCAGTGTTCGGCAACCCGTATCGGCCGCCCCGCCGGGTCCTCGCTCAACAAGCTGCGCAGATGCGGCCGTCCGGCCGATGCGCGCAACGACGGCCCGGCACCCGGTAAGGCCAGTCCCAATTGCTGATTGAAGTCGCAGTCATAGAGAAATCCCTGCCAGTCGACGCTGACCGTGCTGTGGCACATCACGTTGGCCAGATTGGCGGCGGCAAAGTTCTCTTTCAACAGCCGCAGGTAGTCGTTGAATTGACCTTTGGAAATCAGCATGGAGCCGAAGCGCTGAATAGGCATATTGGCCAGCGCAAACAAGTCGTTGAAATGGACGCCGAAGTGGGTCGCCAGTTCGCGCTTGTAATCGGCCTGTAGCTTGACCTGGTTGGGCGGCAAGCTGGCGCCCTGCGGGTTATAGACCAGGTTCAGCGTCAAACCGGACCCCGGCCGCCCGTAGCCCAGCGAATTGAGTCGCTGCAAGGCCGCAATACTTTTGTCGAAAACACCTTTGCCGCGCTGTTTGTCCACATTGTCCAGCGAGTAGCAAGGCAGCGAGGCCACCACCTCGACCCCCTGCTCGGCCAGAAATTGCGCCAGATTCTCCTGACCGGGCTCGAACAGAATCGTCAGATTGCAGCGATCGATGACGCGCACCCCCAGCAAGCGGGCCTCGACCAGCAGACGCCTGAAGTCCGGATGCAATTCCGGCGCGCCACCGGTCAGATCGAGGGTCGCTATGTCGCGCGCCGCCAGTACCTGGCTGACCAGGCGGAGGTTCTCCGGGTCCATCCTTTCGGTGCGTGTCGGGCCGGCATTGACGTGGCAGTGGACACAGGATTGATTGCACTGGTAGCCCAGATTGACCTGCAAAGTGGTCAGCCGCTGGCGCTTGAGGGGCGGGAACTCGGTCGATTCGAGCAGGGGCAAAGTGGCGTGCATTTCAGTCCTGGGATGTTGTGTTTGGCAACGCAGCGTCGCCTTCTGTCCCTGTAGTCGCAGCCGACCCTCGATTTATTACACAGGCTGGAAGCCTGGCTCACTACCTGGTGTCATGGGCCCAAGGCATCGGCCAGGGCAGCAAAACCGTCGACAACCAGGTCGCAGTCCGCATGCGGCGTCGGATCCGGCGGTCCTTGCGGCCCCCATTCGGTGGGCCGGCGGACAAATGCCGTCGTGAAGCCACAGGAACGGGCGGCATTCAGATCGAAGTTGTGGCAGGCCACCATCAGAATCTCCGACGGCTCCAGATTCAGCCATTGCGCTGCTTTCAAATAGGCTTGCGGGTGTGGCTTGTAGACGCCAATCATCTCGCAGGAGATCACCGCATCCCAGTCCAGGTGGTTCTTGCGAGAAACATCCAGCACCAGCGACAGCGGCAGCATGGTGAACGAAACAGCAGGAAGCTTTTGCCGGATGCGCGCCAATGCCGCCGGAAAATCGGGCCAGGCCCAGAGTTCGTGCCAGGCCTGAAAAATTTGTTGCCGGTCTTGCGCATCGAATTCTTTCAGCCCGTGCCTGGCCAGTACTTCGTCCAAGGCGGTGCGATGCACATGGTCCATGTTGAATGCCGGCTGAAGCTGCCCGACGATTCCTTGCATGGCCAGGCGCCGGTAGTCGTTTGTGACGGCATGCCAATCGAGTGAAATTGCGTAGCGTTGCCCGACTCGCTGGAAGGCGTTGCAAACGCCGCTGTGCCAATCCAGGATGGTGCCTCCGGTATCGAACGCGAGTGCCCTGATCTTCATGGTCATTCTCCTGTTTGACGGAATTGCCGGAATTTACACTGATCTTCTCAGTGACGGTCTAGACGTCCCGCGCCAACCGGATGCCGGAAAACTGCCAGCAGGCAGCGGCCGGAAAAAAGTTGCGGTACGTAGGCCGGGAATGTCCCGCCGGTGTCGCGCGGGAGCCGCCGCGCAGCACGTACTGGTTGACCATGAACTTGCCGTTGTATTCGCCGACGGCACCGGTGCCGGCCCGAAAGCCGGGATACGGCGCGTAGCTGGACGAGGTCCACTGCCAGGCCTCGCTGAAGAGTTGACTCAGCCCCGCTCCATTGACAACCGCATGTTCCCACTCGGTCTCGGTAGGCAGCCGGGCGTCGGCCCAACGCGCGTAGGCATCGGCCTCGTAGTACGAAACATGCTTCAGCGGCAGATGCGGATTGAGCGCGACCAGGCCGGCCAGCGTGAACTCCTGCCAGGCGCCGTTCGACTCGCGCCAGTACAGCGGATGGGTTCGTCCCTGCGACACGCGCCAGTCCCAGCCTTCGGCCAACCAGAACACCGGATCGGCATAACCGCCGGCCGCAATGAAAGCCGCGTATTCGCCATTCGTGACAAGGCGCGACGCCAATTGATAGGGCTGCAGGAACACCTGATGGCGCGGGGTTTCGTTGTCAAAGCAAAAACCTGCCCCGGCGTGGCCTATTTCAGTCAAGCCACCGGTAAATACGTGCCAAACCAGTTCCGGTGGCGTATCGGTGCTCAGCAATTCTTCGCCATACGCGGGAGCCAGCGGGTTGCGTGAAAACAGGTGTTGGATATCGGTCAACAGCAGTTCCTGGTGTTGCTGTTCGTGCTGTAGCCCGAGTTCCAGCAGCGCAGTCAGCGCATCGTCCGGTGCCGCAAGCAGAGTCTGCATGCGCCTGTCGACGTCGGCGCGGTAAGCCAGCACCCGCTCCAGACCCGGGCGCGTCAGCAGTCCGCGCTGCGGACGCGGATGCTTGTCGCCCACCGCGTTGTAATAAGAATTGAACAGCACGCGAAACGCCGGGTCGAAAGGTTTGAAATCAGGCTCCCAGCGTTCCAGCACAAAGGTCTCAAAAAACCAGGTCGTGTGTCCCAAATGCCATTTGGTCGGGCTGGCATCGGGCATGGACTGCACGCAACAGTCCTCGGCCGACAGGGGGGATGCCAGTGCCAGGGTGCGTTGGCGCACTCCGCGGTAGGTTTCGGCGAGTGCGAACGGGTTCATCGGGGCTGCTCCAAGAGGGCTTGTTTCAGGGACGGGCCAGCATGACGGCAAACCAGCCACGCTCATCGGTCCAGACCTGGGTCCGGGGAAATCCCGCGCGACTCAGCAGTGCGACGAAATCCTCGACCCGGTATTTGTAGCTGTTTTCCGTATGGATGCGCTCGCCCGAGACAAAGCTGCGGCCGCCGCCGGGCCAGCGCACCAGGGTGTCGGTGGCAGCCACCAGATGCATTTCGATGCGGGATTCAGTCGTGTTGAAAAAAGCCAGGTGCCGCCACTGCGACACGTCAAAGTCGCTGCCAATCAATCGATTCACATGCTGCAACACGTTGAGGTTGAAGGCTGCCGTCACGCCGGCAGCGTCGTTGTAGGCGGCGTCCAGCACGGCCAGATCCTTCAGCAGGTCGACACCGATCAGCAAGGCGCCATCGTCGTCCAGCAGGCCGCGCATGCGCGACAGCAGCGCCTGGGCCTGGGTTGGATCGAAATTGCCGATCGACGAGCCGGGGTAGTACAGCAGCCGCTGCTGCCGCGGCAGGTCCGTCGGCAGTGCGATGTCCCGATTCAAGTCGCCGGCCACGGCGCGGATATCGATGGCCGGCAGGGCCATTCGCAGTTCCTTCACGGCCTGGTGCAGAAACTCTTCGGAAATATCGACGGCGACGAAACAGGCCGGCGCAATCAGTTCGCAAAGAATTTTGGCCTTCTCGCAATTCCCGGCACCCAGTTCGATCAGCGTGCAGCCGCTGCCCACATGCGCGGCGATGGCGGCCGCGTGCGTCGCCATGATTTGCCGCTCGACGCGCGTCGGGTAATACTCGGCCAGACGCGTGATCTGCTCGAACAGGGCCGAGCCCTTGGCATCGTAGAAATACTTGGGTGAAATAGCCGGCGGCGTTTGCATCAGGCCTTCGACAATTTCCAGTTTTGTGGGTAGGGAAGTCTTGCTCATGTCGTCTCCGGCTTGCATTGTGGGCCGGTATTGTGGCGTTTGCATGACCCGCCACAATGACCTTGCCATCGTCGTTGTCGCCGCCGAATGCGCTTCAGCTCCTTGGCGCCAGATAGCCGTCCACCAGGTCGAAGAACTCGGCCGGCGTCTCCAGCATCGGGTAGTGACCGGCGCCCTCGATGACTTTCATCTGGACATTTTTGAGTTGTTTCAGATAGCTTTCCTGCATCGCACCAGGCCCCAGCGCGCCATCGTGCGCGCCCGCAATGACCAGCACCGGCGTCGCCAGGCTAGCAACTTCCGCCGCAAAATTGGTCCGCGTCCAGGCGTCCAGATAGCCAAGGAAGGCGGTGCGCGTGGTGGCGCGCCTGGCCGCTTGAGTCAGGCCTTGCAGAAAACTCTCGGCGTGACGCTTGCCGGTCAGGATGTTGAATATTTCGGTCAAGGCCGCGTCGTCGTCGGCCGCGGACTGAAAAAATGCGCGCGTCCCTTCGTCCATCGGAAAGCCCGAAGCCGCAACCGGTGCCGCGGCGATGCCCGACAACACCCTGGCCGGCGCTTTCAAGGCCATTTTTTGCAGCACCATGCCGCCCATCGAATGACCCAGAACGTGGAACTCAGGCCAGCCCAGCTCGCTGGCAAGTGCCAGGGCATCGTCCGCAATTTCATCGATTTCGTAATTCCCGTGAAGATTGCGCGAGCGCCCATAGCCGCGAAAGTCCATCTGGGCGACGCTGTAGCGAGCCTGCTCGAACCAGGGCGCGACAACGTCGTAAACCCCTTTGTCGCTGAGCCAGCCGTGCAGAACAAGCAAGCGCACCGGACCATAGCCGCAAACGTGGCATCCAATAGTCATTTTGATTCTCCTCTTGTAAAAATAGGGCGCCGCCCGCCAGAGTGCGGGCGGAAGATTTAACAGTGGTGATGAGGGTCCGGCGCCGGATCGGCAGCCGCCCTGGTCAGTCGACCTTGTAGGCAGAGAACACGGCGTCCACCGGCGTGGCCAGCAGATGGTTGGTGTAGTTGCTCAGCGTTTTCACGGCGATGGCCAGCACGACGTAGAGCACGTCTTTTTCCTGGAATCCGGCGGCCAGAAACGCCTGCACGGTGGCGGCGCTGGGGCGCCCTTGCGTGCTCGCCATCTCCGTCGTCAAGGCGTACAAGGCGGAGAACCGGGCATTTGGTATCGGCTGGCGGCTGCGGATCGCCTGCAACACATCGGCCGGCACGCCCGACTTCTTGTCGGCCATCATGCTGTGCGCCGCCGTGCAGTAGTTGCAGCCGTTGACCTGGCTGACGGCCAGGAACACCACTTCCTGTTCCGACGGCTTCAGGCCGGACTCGGAGCGGAACAAGGCATAACCGTGCAGGTAGGTGTCCAGCACGGCCGGCGTATTGGCCATGTTGGCGTACATATTGGGCAGGAATCCGACTTGCTTGACGGCTCGGTCGAGAATCTCTTTTTGCGCACCCTGGGCCGTGGCGGGGTCTATGGGGCGCAAGGTGTGGAGAATGGCTTGGGCAGACATGGGAAGCTTTCTTGAATGAGGGTTTGAAAAAAATGCCGGCGGCCCTTTTCGGTCAGGCAACCGACACAACCCGATGCTAAAAAGCTATCGCCTTGCTGTGTCTACCGTGCGTCTCGCTTTGTTGTCCCGACGTCCTGCCGCGCCTTCAGCCATGCCGTTGGCGAGCAACCCAGTTTTCTGGCAAAAGCCCGCGTCAGGGCGCTGGCGCTGCCATAGCCTACGTCGTCGGCGACATGCTTCAATGGCCGGCCCCGCTGCAACAGATGCTGCGCCGTCATGATGCGCCACGACGCCAGATAGTCGGCGGGGGTTTCTCCGGTGACCTCGCGAAACCTGACGGCAAAACGCGCGCGCGACATGCCCGCCAAAGCCGCCATGCCGGCCAGGTCGCGCTCCCGTGCCGGGTCCTGGTGGATAGCGGTCAGCGCTTTCGCCAGGCGCGGGTCGGCCAGCCCTGCCAGGGTGCCGCGCTGCGTCAATCCGTGCGCCATGCAATAGCGCAGCAGGCGAATCATCAGCACCTCGCACAAGCGGTCCAGTACCGCTTGACGGCCACATTGATCGGCGAAGGCCTCGTCGAACATCAGGTCCAGCAGCTCCTGCACCTTCGCCAGCTCGGTCAGTTTGATCAACACCACGCCGGGGAGCGAATCGGTGATGGGATTGCTGCCGCCGCCACCGAAACGGACCGTGGCGCAAACCACATCGGCGCCGGTCCGCTCGTCGGTGATCAGGCGGTGCCGGTCCGGGCGTGGCAGAAACAACAGGCTGGGCTCCATGATGTCGATCACGCCATGGCGCTCTCCTATCACTTGCACCGGTCCGTGCCTGACCAGATGGATGTGTCCGCGCTGGCTGTCGGCGGCGTAATCGTGAACGCCGCAGATGTTCCCGGTGTAGAACACGCCGACGTGCAGCGAGAAGTGGTTCAGCAAGGTCGTCAATTGGTCCATGGCCTATCGTAACGACTCCGGCAAATGGCTGGCATCCGCGGTTCTGTTTGCTCGACGAAAAAAAATCGCAAGCCTGACTGTAAGAAAGCATCGACGTCTCCGACTACCTCAACAGCAAGGCATACAAAACGCATGCCGCGCTACTCACAACCCACTGTTAAACCGTTAAAGGATCTTCAAATGAAAAACCAGACCACCACTGCCCGCTACGCATCCGCCGCCGCCCTGGCCTTGGCCATGAGCGCCGCCCTGACCATTGCCGCCACGCCGGCGGCAGCCCAGATGGCCGACAAGGACAAATGCTTCGGCGTTGCGCTCAAAGGCAAAAACGATTGCAAGGCGGGTGCCGGGACCACGTGCGCCGGAACTTCCAAGATCGACTACCAGGGCAATGCCTGGTCCATGGTGCCCAAGGGCACTTGCGAAAAGACGGTGTCCAGGACCTCGCCCACGGGCTTTGGCCAGATGCACGAGTTCAAGGAAGTCAAGGCCTGATTTTTCCAGCGCCAAAGCGGAGCACCTGACATGCCCAACCAATTTCACTTGCAGTCGCCGCACTCAGGTGCTCCCGCCCACGCATTGCCCAAGCGCGCCGGCGTGGGCTTGAAACCGGAACATTTCCGGGAGATTCTGGAAACCAAACCCGACATCGGTTTCTTCGAAGTCCACGCCGAAAACTACATGGTGGCGGGCGGACCTTTTCACCATTACCTGGGCCGCATCCGCGAGCGCTATCCGCTCTCGATCCACGGTGTGGCGCTGTCCATCGGCGCCGATGCGCCGCTGAGCCGCAGCCATCTGGATGCGCTGGCCGCTTTGCTACAACGCTACCAGCCGCAGTCCTTTTCCGAACACCTGGCCTGGTCCACCCACAACGATATTTTTCTGAACGATTTGCTGCCGGTGCCCTACACCGCTGCCACCTTGCAGCGCGTCTGCGAGCACATCGACCAGGTGCAGTCGCACCTGAAACGCCGAATGCTGCTGGAGAACCCTGCCACCTACGTCGAGTTTGCCGAATCGTCCATGGACGAGGCAACGTTTCTCAGCGAGGTGGTGCGCCGCACCGGCTGCGGCCTGCTGCTGGACGTGAACAACGTCTACGTTTGCAGCGTCAACCACCGGCGCGACGCGCGGGCCTACATCCGGTCCTTGCCCCTGTCCGAGGTCGGCGAGATTCACCTGGCGGGCTTTGCCCGGCAGCAGGACAGCCTGGGTGATGACTTGCTGATTGACAGCCATGGCTCGCCGGTGGCCCAGGCGGTATGGGACTTGTATGCCTTCACGCTGAACCTGACCGGCGCCGTGGCCACCTTGATCGAACGCGACAACGACGTGCCGCATTGGCCCGTGTTGTTCGCCGAGGCGCAACTGGCCGAGCGGCAGTTGCGTGCCCTGCCGCGCGGCGCGGCGCATGAGCCCGTGGCAGCCAGGGTGGAGCTTGCCGCATGAACGGCCAGACCGCTTTTGCCCAGGCCTTGTTCGACCCCCAACGGGCCTGCCCCAGCGGCCTGAAGACCTGGAACGGCTCCGACCCCGAGACCCGCTTCGCGGTTTACCGCAACAATGTGGTGGTGTCCTTGATCGACGCCCTGGCCGATACTTTTCCGGTGCTGCAGGAGCTGGTGGGTGAGGAATTTTTCCGGGCCATGGCCGGGGTTTTTGTTCGCGCCCAGCCGCCGCGCTCGCGCCTGATGGCGTATTACGGCGAAGCGTTTGCGGACTTTGTCGCCTCCTTCACACCCGCCGCCTCGCTGCCCTATCTGGCCGACGTGGCGCGCCTGGAAATGGCCTGGGTGCGGGCTTACCACGCCGCCGATATGCCGCCTTTGGAGCCTGAAGCCCTGCCGGCCGCGCTGGCCGACCCGCAACAACTCGTGTCCTTGCGGCTGAGCTTGCATCCTTCAGTGCAGGTGATCGAATCGGCGTTCGCCATTTTTTCACTGTGGGCGGCGCACCAGGGCGCCTTGTCGATTTCCGCGGTCGATCCGGCGCTGGCACAGACGGCACTGGCTTTCAGAAACGGACTGGACGTGCAAGTACTTGAAATTGGCGCCGGGGCCGGACAGTTTGTCAAAGCCCTGCAACAGGGCCAAGCGCTGCTCACCGCAGCGCAAGCCGCAAGCGGCGCAGATCAGGCGTTCGATCTGGCCGACACCCTGGCCTTGCTGATCCGCTGGCAGCTCATCACCCGCCTCACTACCGGAGACACAACATCATGATGGCAAGAACCAAGGAATTGCCGGCGCTCGATACGACCGAGACGCCTTCGGCAATCGCTCTGCTGCGCCGCTTCATCGTTGGCTGCCAGCACATCCCCCATTCCCTGGTCGCGCTGCTGGCCCGCTTTTCGATTGCCTCGGTGTTCTGGAAATCCGGTGAAACCAAGGTCCAGGGCTTCGCGCTTGACCTCGTGAACCGCGAGTTCACTGTCGGCTGGCCGCGCCTGTCGGACTCGGCGATTGCCCTGTTCAAGGAGGAATACCGCCTGCCCTTTATCGCCCCTGAAATTGCGGCACCGATGGCGGCTTTTGCGGAACACTTCTTCCCGCTGCTGATTCTGTTGGGGCTGGCCACCCGCCTGTCCGCGCTGGCCTTGCTGGGCATGACCTTGACGATCCAGCTCTTTGTCTATCCGGATGCTTACCCAACGCACGGTACCTGGGCCGCCGTCCTGCTGTACCTGATGATGCAAGGACCCGGCAAACTGTCGCTGGACCACTGGATCGCGCAACGTTATCGCTGAGCTGATGTGGCGCGGGCGGCACTGGTGCCAGCGCCTCACTTCCCGCTCTCCTCGTCTTTACCTCTGGCATAAGCGCGCATGGCCTTGCTGAGAAAGGGTACTTGCAGACTGAAGTTCTTGCACCCGGTGCACATCAGGACGTGCATCTTCAGCGAAATTTTTTCCGGCAGCGACAGGGGACGCTCCTGCGCCTCGGAGATCAGGCGGCTGGCTTGACGGCAATTCAACATGCGCGTTCTCCCTTGATGAACCAACTGTTTTCCAGACACTCGCGCAGCCGTAGCCGCGAGCGGTGCAGCATCACGTTCAGGTTGCTGGTCGAGATGCCCACCGTGGCGCAAATTTCCTGCGAATCGAGTTCCACAAATTCCTTCATCATGAAAACCCGGGCCTGATTACCGGGCAAACCTTCCAGGCAGATCTCGAAGACCTTCCAGAACTGGTTTTGGTGCAGCGAATCCTGCGGATTGCCCCAGTTGGCCGGGCGCTCATCTTTTTGCCAAAAACCTTTTTGGTCGAAAAGTTCGGAGAAGTCCTCTTTTTCCTCATCCTCGCGCAGCAGGCTGCTGGCGTCGACCAAACGCTGCTTCTGCCGCAGAACGTCGGCAATCTTGTTCTTCAGAATGGCAAAGACCCAGGTCTTCAGGGCGGCTCTACCGGCAAAGGACTTGGCGTTCTTCAGCGCCCCTATCAAGGCTTCCTGCACCGCGTCCTCGGCCAGATGACTGTCTGACAACTGCAAGGTTGCAAACTTGAGCATCTGACGCCGTAACTCGTTGAGAAAGACAGTGTCCGTCAGCACCGATGTTTCGGGCAGATCGTGGTTCTCTTTGTCCGTAGTTCCAGTCATTCATGGTCTCGCTGTGTCATTTGGTTCCTGGCTGCACTGTAACTCGCGACGCAATACGGGACGGCGTAATTCAACACCAGATGAAGCCACGAGACCCCCGTGCCGGAAATGATGGCGCCACCCTGATTGACGAGATTGAGCACCGTCCCCACCAGCAGAGCTATGCGCAGTGCATTCATGACAATCCGGCGCGAGCAGGCGATCCGCAGCAGCGCTCGCATCAACGACTCCGGCCCGATGCCGCCGCCAGCGCCAGCAATTCGTTGCTCGGCAGCGCTTGCACCGAAGCCAGCACGGTGCGGTGGATCAACTCGGTATCGGCCTCGGGCTCCAGCTCCGCGGGTCCGCCCTGCTTCCCGGTGGTGCTGGCGATCAGGCAGCCGTCACCGGTTTTCAGTTCGAATTCGCCGGTGCAATTGGGACAGTAGATGTGCTCACCCGCATGCTGCCCCTTGCGCAACACCAAGGTCGGCCCGCACATGGGGCAGGTCTGAAGGGGGATGCCGTCGTCGCTATGGCCCATCACATGGTCCAAATGACCGGCTTCACCCAAACCGATAAAGACCTCGGCCAGATGGGCGTCGAACTGATTGCCTTTTTCGAAGTTCAGAATGTCCAGCGCCTTGTCACGGGGCATCCCCCGGCGATAGGGACGGTGGCTGGTCATCGCATCGAAGGCATCGCAGATGCCGACAATTCGGGCCATCTCTGGAATCGCTGCCGCCCGGAGGCCAAGAGGATAGCCTTTCCCGTCCGGACGTTCGTGGTGAAGATGGACGGCGTCCTGGACCAATGAGGCCAGGGGATGACTCGCCAACATTCTCCGGCCTATGCCGGGATGGGTTTTGATGACGGCATACTCCTGCTCGGTCAGACTCCCGGGGTTGCGCAAAATGGCATCGGATATGCCGATCTTGCCAAGGTCGTGCAGAAAGCCGCCCAAGCCGATGCGCGCCGCGTCGACAGCGCCGAAGCCGGCGTGTTCGGCCAGCAGCCGCGAATAGCGCGAAACCCGCCACAGGTGGCCGCCCGTGTAAGGGTCTCTGGCCTCCACGAACCAGGCCATCATGAGCAGACTGGTCAGCAAGTGGTAGGCCGAGGTGTCAACGGCTATTTTTTCCATGGATCTTGGCTTGCTGATCCAGCCACCGAATTGTTTCAACCAGCTCATCTTGTCCTCTCTTGCAAGTGCGCCTTGCCTTGGCTGTTCGGCCCAGAAAATTTCCGTATGAAGCGCCGGTCGATCCAGTCTTTCCAGCGCCAGACCCACTGCCCCTGTGCCGACCACGGCCCCCAGGATGCGACGGCGTAACGCGCTCCGCAGGACAGCAGGTACAGCGAGTAGCGATTCGGCCGGTAGGCTTGCAGCGGCTGGCCATCCAGCGCCGCGATCAGGTTGGCCCCCAACACCGGTCCGGCATGCACCGCGTGCACACCGGAGCGCGACAGGTTTGTATCGGGGCGCGCGCAGACGTCGCCCGCCGCAAACACATTGGGATGCGACAGGCTGCGGTGCTGGCTGTCCACCAGAACAAAGCCGTTCTGGTCCAGGCCCAGTTTCGACAGACCCAGCCAGATGGGCGCTCGCGCCCCGGTGGTGGCGATGACCTGATCCGCCGGCAGCAGACGACCGTCCGCCAGCAGCACACCGTCGCCGCTGCCGACGCCGCGCAAGAAATGCAGGCCCAGCCCGGCACGCTGGGCGACACGCCGCACCCGCTCCTGAACCCGCCGCCGATAGCCCGGCAGCAGTCCTGCTTCGGAGGCGACCAGATCGACCCGGGCCTGCGGCGCGCTGCCAGCGAAGGCGTACTGCGCCGCCAGGGCGATCTCGACCCCGGCCGCACCGGCGCCCACCACCACCAGCCGGTAATCACTTTTCTCTTTGGCGTGGGCCAGAATCCGCGGCCAGACGGCAAAGAAGTTGTCCAGCGGCTTGATCGGCAGCAGCTTGTCGCCCAGCGTCTCCAGCCAGGAGGTATCGGTTTCGCTGCCGATATCCAGCGACAGCCAGTCGTACTCAAGCTGACGACCGTCGGCCAGTCCGACGCAGCGCCGCGCCGCGTCCATGCCGACCACCTGCTCCAGTATCAGCCGCGCGCCCGCCGCCTGAACCAGAGGCCGCAGCTCGACCCGGCACTTGGCCTGGGCGTAGTGTCCGGCGATCCAGCCGGGCAACATGCCGGAATAATTCTGCTGCTCATAGGGCGTGATCAGTGTGACGTCCATTTCCGGACGGGACTTGGCGGCCAAGGCACGCAGAACCGACAAATGGGCGTGGCCGCCGCCGACCAGGACGAGTTTTTTCATAGTGATTACTCAGTCGCGGCGCAGGTGCCACCTATTACACCGCTGTTGTCGAATTGATGGCGACCGTTGCCTTGCCATGGACTTCCATCCGGCCGGCCAGGAAATTTGTCGGCCCTGCTGTAAGAAAACCCGGCGCCGGCCCGACTATGCCCAGGAGAAGTCACCCATTATTGAGGAAATTCCATGAACATCAGAAAACTCATCGCCTCGTCGCTGCTGCTCTTCGCCGCCGTGATGGCGCACGCGCTGGAAGTCAAACCCTACTCGGCGACGGCCCTGGCCGAAGCGCAGCAAGCCGGCAAGCCGGTGGCCTTGCACTTCCGTGCCGACTGGTGCCCGACCTGCCGCGCACAGGACAAGGTACTCGAATCCCTGAAGGCCGAGCCCGGCCTCGACCTGACCGTGCTGGCCGTCAACTACGACACCGAGAAAGACCTGAAACGCCGCTTCAACGTGCGCGCCCAATCGACGCTGGTGGTGCTGCACGGCCAGAAGGAGTCCTCCCGCGTTGTCGGCGACACCTCGCCGGATGGCTTGCGTGGCGCCCTGAAGTCGGCGCTCTGATCCGGGGCTGCCGATGTCGGTCGCACTGTCTCTGCCGCAACTGGGGCTTAGAACTTGTCCGTAAATAACTGGGGGTCGCGCAAATCGATTTTCGGGATGGGATGCGAGACGCAAAATCCAAGCCAAGGCTGCTTGCCTTGGCTGATTTTGTAACGAAGCAGACCGCCCGAAAATCCTTTTGCCCGCAGGGTTGGGTCGAAATCGGGCGGTCTGACCACCTTGTCGCCCTGCGTCTTTCCGCTGCTGCCCCTGGTGCTGGGAGGCGCCTTGCAAGGCAGTCGCCTGGCGCCGCTGGCCATGGGCCTGGGCATGTGACGGCTTCGTTCGCCGGCATCGGCATGCTGCTGGGCGCCCTGGGCCCGGCGCTGGGCATTGACGGCGATACGGTACGCACTGGCGGCGCGGCCCTGCTGATCGCCTTTGCCCTGGTGATGCTGGTACCCGCCCTGGGCCGGCGCTTCACGCAGTGGATGCTGCCCATCGCCAGCACGGCGAACGCCGCTTCGGCCAGGCTGGATGGCGGTTCGCTGTCGGGTGCCCTGCTGCTGGGCGGCGTTCTGGGCCTGGTCTGGAGTCCCTGCTCCGGGCCCTTGCTGGGCTCGGCACTGACGCTGGTGGCCAGTGAAGGCGGAGTGGCACGTGGCGGCGTCGTGCTGGGCATCTTTGGCCTGGGCGCGGCGGTTGCGCTGGTGGCGGTCGCCTATGCCTCGCGCAGCGGCTTCATGCGTGCCAGAGATTGGGTGCTGGCTCGCATTGAACGAGTCAGACTGGGCTTTGCCTTGCTGCTCGCTGCCATGGGAATCGCCATCCTGACCGGCGGCGACAAGTGGCTGGAGTCGCAGGTTCTTCAGTGGCTGCCCGATGCCTGGGTCAATCTCACTATCGGTGTTTAGCGATCAACCCCGACGCTTCTTCCAGAACCGCGGCATCGAAGACATCAGTGCCGGGGTGGCGGGGCGTTGAACTTCTTGCGCAAGGTGTCGACATCCGCGCTGTCGCGGTTCAGTGACGCCAGCAAGCTGAGTTGTTGGCTCGCCTGTACCGGTTCTCCAGCCCGCCAATAGGCGACGGCGAGGTAACGGTGCACCTCTTCAAAGCCGTTGGTCAGGCGTTGCGCCTCTTCAAGGGCGCGGATCGATTGCTGGATCCTGCCCTCCCGCAAGCCTTGCAGCCCCAGACCGATCCAGTAGTACGGATCATTGTCGCGCCTGGCCTGCAACAGGCGCGCGTATTTTTCCGCCTCCGCCGGCCGGCCCTGCAGCAGCAACAATTGATGCAGCGCAGACAGGGCAACCGTGTCCTCGCCGTTCAGGGCGATGGCCCGGCGCAACAATTCTTCGGCATCGGCCGGCTGGCCGGCGCGTCGATAGAGCAAGGCCAGATTGGCGTAGCTGGACGAATATTCCGGCTCCACCAGAATCGCCGCCTTGAAGTAGGCGTAGGCCAGCGCTTGCCTGTCGCTGGCAAGGTGCTCCACCGCGATGTTGTTGTAATAGCGGGCCAGAATGGCGTTCTCCGAGAGGGCTCGACCCTCGCGGTTGGAACCGATCTGGGGTTCGAAATCGACAATCGTGTCGTCGGCCTGCAATCTGCCCTCGATCCAGTTCAGCGGGCCACTGCGGCGGAACAGCAGATTGACATGTTGATTGAGGAAGTCGACACCGTCACGCCGATCGAACAACACCGGTACCGGAACTTCCTGGATCTGCGCAAGCAGGTTGATTTCGCGGGCCATGGCGTAGGCCAGCACGGTCAGCGAAAGGCAATCGCCACGCCTTTGTTGCCAGGTTTCGGCAGCGACGGTGGAATGACCCGGTGAGTACGGAAAAGGTTTCATTTCCTCGCCGTACAGCAATCCCACCAGGTACCTGAGGCGCTTGGGCGTGCTCAGCCGCCGCAGCGCCGGGTCCCTCAGCTTTTGCTGCAACCCGGGGTCCAGCCGAAACAGGTCTTGCGGGCTCACAGTCACCAGACCGGCATCGTAGGCAAAGGCCTCGTCATGCCATGGCAGCGGCGACAAAAGTGGCACATTCGGAGCGCTGGCGCAGCCGGCAAGGCCGGTCAGACAAATTGCCAGCCAGAGTACTTTGCCAAACATGGAACCTCCAAAAATAGAGCCCAGGCAAGTCAATGGTAGATTCGTCCGCGCAGAATCTCAAGCCCCACTTTGGCAGGTGCCGCCCCGGCCTCGGGCGGCCGTCGAGCGTCAGGCCTGGAAGGCGACGCGCCCGCCGATGACGGTGCAGCGCACGCGGCCCGGCAGTTCGTAGCCCGAGAACGGCGTGTGCTTGCCCTGGCTGCGCAAGGCATCAGGCTGCACCGTCCAGGCAGCAGTGGCGTCAAAAACGCACAGGTCGGCCACACCCCCCACCACCAAGCGTCCGACACGGTTCTGCCGTTTGCCCAGGGAAGCGCCCAGCACCGCCGTCGGCGCACTGGTAACTACTGCCAGCGCGCGCGCCAGACTGACGCCGTTGTCGGCACTCCACTTGAGCGCCAGACTCAGCAACAACTCGACACCCGTGGCGCCCGGCTCGCTTTCAGCAAAAGGCAGGTCTTTGGCGTCTTCGTCGACCGGCGTGTGGTCCGACACCAGGGCGTCTATGGTGCCGTCGGCCAGAGCAGCGCGCAGGGCATCGCGGTCGCGCTGCTGGCGCAGCGGCGGATTGAGCCGGGCCCGGCTGTCGAAGTAGCCCAGGTCACCGTCCGTCAGGTGCAGCGAGTTGATGCTGACGTCGCAGGTCACGTTCAAGCCGTCCAGCTTGGCCTGGCGCACCAGCGCGACACCGGCGGCACTGCTGAGCCGACACAGATGCACCCTGACATCGGCGGTCTCCCTCATCAGCTCGAAAATGGTGTGCAGGGCAATCGTTTCGGCCGCCACCGGCACGCCGGCGAGGCCCATGCGGGTGGCCAGCGCACCGCTGGCCGCCACGCCTTGACCGAGGAAAAATTCCTGCGGCCGCAACCAGACAGCGTAGCCAAAGGTGCTGGCGTACTGAAACGCCCGCTGCAACACCTGGGTGCTGGCCAGCGGCACCTCGGCCTGGCTGAAAGCAACGCAGCCAGCCTCGGTCAGTTGCAGCATTTCGGTCAGGGTTTCACCGGCCAGGTTGCGCGTCAGGGCGCCCAGCGGGTAAACGCGCGACTGGTGCTGTTTTTCAGCCCGGTAGCGCAGCATTTCAACCAGGCCTGGTTCATCGAGCACCGGGTCGGTATCGGGCGGGCAGACCAGGCTGGTGACGCCACCGGCGACGGCGGCCGCCAGCTCGGACTCCAGCATGCGCTCGTGTTCATGCCCTGGCTCACGCAGGCGCACCGCCAGGTCCACCAGACCCGGTGCCACGATGCAGCCGCTGGCGTCTATGGTCTGCGCCGGCCGGAAATCGCTCGCCACGTTCTTGATGGCCAGCACGACGCCGTCGGCCAGCGCCACATCGGCAATTTCGTCGAAACCACTGGCCGGATCGATGACCCGGCCGCCCTTGATCAGAATGTTCGTCTGTGTCTTCATATCAGGCCTCGTTCCCCGCCACAATGCTCATCGCCGCCATGCGCACCGCAATGCCGAATGTCACTTGCGGCAGGATCACGCTCTGGCCGCCGTCGACCACCGCCGAGTCGATCTCGACGCCCCGGTTGATCGGTCCCGGATGCATCACGATGGCGTCCGGCTTGGCCAGTTGCAGCTTCTCCGGCGTCAGGCCGTAACTCTTGAAAAACTCCTGCGTCGAGGGCAGCAGGGCACCGCTCATGCGCTCGTTCTGCAGGCGCAGCATGATGATCACGTCGCAGCCCCGTATGCCTTCCTCCAGCGTGTGGCAGACGCGCACCCCCATCGGTGCCATGCTGGCCGGCACCAGGGTCTTGGGCCCCACCACCCGCACCTCGGCGCAGCCCAGCGTGGTCAGGGCGTGGATGTCGGAGCGGGCCACGCGCGAGTGCAGCACATCGCCCACGATGGCCACCGTCAGATTCGAAAAATCCTTCTTGTAATGCCGTATCGTGTACATGTCCAGCAGACCTTGCGTCGGGTGCGCGTGGCGGCCGTCGCCGGCATTGATCACGTGCACATGCGGCGCCACGTGTTGCGCGATCAGGTACGGCGCGCCCGATTCGCTGTGCCGCACCACGAACAGATCGGCCGCCATGGCGCTCAGGTTGGCGACGGTATCGAGCAGCGTCTCGCCCTTGGCGGCGGACGACTTGGCAATGTCCAGATTGATCACGTCGGCGCTCAGCCGCTTGGCCGCGATCTCGAACGTGGTGCGGGTGCGGGTCGAGTTCTCGAAGAACAGGTTGAACACGCTCTTGCCGCGCAGCAGCGGCACCTTCTTGACTTCGCGGTCGCTGACGCTGACGAAATTGGCGGCCGTATCGAGCACCTGGGTCAGGATGCTCTTGGGCAAGCCCTCGGTGGAGAGCAGGTGAATCAATTCACCATGTTGGTTGAGTTGAAGATTGCGTTTGTACAACATGACTAGCGGGCCTCCACGTTGAAACTGAAGACCCCGGCGGCGCTGCGGGCCAGGGCCAGTGACTGGGTTGCCGGCAAGGCCACGCGGGCGGCGCAGATGTCGGCTTGAATCGGCAGCTCGCGCCCGCCCCGGTCCACCAGCACCGCCAGCATGACGCTGGCCGGGCGGCCGAAGTCGAACAGCTCGTTGAGCACGGCGCGTATGGTGCGCCCGGTGTAGAGCACATCGTCAAGCAGCAGGATGTTGGCTTCGTTGACGTCAAAGGCAATCTTGGTCTGCGCCGCCGCCGTCATGCCGCGCCGCGCGTAATCGTCGCGGTGCAGGGAGGACGAGATGACGCCCGGACGCTCCGTCAAATTCAGGTCCTGCTGCAAACGCTCGGCCAGCCAGACGCCGCCCGAGGTGACCCCGACCAAGTGCAGGTCGGGACGAAACAGGGCGCGCACGCCTTTTAGCAGCTCGAGGTAAAGGGCCTCGGCGTCCAGCACAAGTGTGCTCATGCAATACTCCTTAAAAACTGTTCCAGAATGATGCAGGCGGCGGCGGCATCGGCGTCCCTGGCGCCCGCCGCCAACGCTTCGGTGGTGCTGTAGCGCTCGTCCACCTCGAACACCGGCAGCTTGAAGCGGCCCTGCAACTGGCGCGCAAAACGCCGCGCCCGCAAGGTGTTTTCGTGCGCCGCGCCGTCCGGGTGAAACGGCACCCCCACGACCAGCGCATCAGGCTGCCACTCCTTGATCTGGTGCGCAATCTTCTGGAAGCGGGCGTCGCCCTCGGCGGCTATGGTGCCTTGCGGCTGGGCCGTGCGCAGCAGGCGGTTGCCAACTGCAAAACCGGTACGTTTGATGCCAAAATCAAGTGCCAGAAAAGTTTGTAATTTCACCGGCACGGAGATCGGCAAATCGCTCATGCACGCCCCACATCGGGCGACAGCATCCACGACTCGAAGCCGAGCAAAAGCAAGGCCTGGTCATAGCGCTCGGCCACCGGTGTATCGAAGATGATGCTGCTGCTGGCGGCCACCGTCAGCCAGCTGTTGTCCGACAATTCGGACTCCAGCTGACCCTCGCCCCAGGCCGAGTAACCCAGCGACACCAGCACCTTGCGCGGGCCGGCGCCGCTGGACAGCGCTTCCAGCACGTCCTTGGAGGTGGTCATCTCCAGGCCGCCGGGGATCGTCATGGTGGAGGCGTAGACCGACTCGGCGGGCTTGTCGGCCGCGGTGAAGAAGTGCTCGTGCAGGACGAAACCGCGCTCGGTCTGCACCGGTCCGCCCTGAAAAACCGGGGCGCTGGCGAGATCCTCGCGGCGCAGCGGCAGGTCGACTTTTTCAAACAGGCGTTTCAGGTCGATGTCACAGGGTTTGTTGATCACCAGCCCCAGCGCACCGCGCTCGCTGTGCTCGCAGACATAGACCACACTCCGGGAGAAAACCGCATCCTGCAAACCAGGCATGGCGATCAAAAAATGATTCGTCAGGTTGGTGGGGGCAAAATCTCCGGACATGCGACTATTTTAACGGCGATCATGAACCCGATAGAATCAGGCACCGGGCCCAAGCAATTGCGACCCGGTTTTTTTTACCGGGTCCAATCCAAGCGCTCTTACCCAACCCGTTGAGGAAAGAAAAGGAGCTCGGACCATGGAAATTTTCGACTACGACAACATTCTTCTGCTGCCGCGCAAATGCCGCGTGGAAAGCCGTTCCGAGTGCGACGCCAGCGTAGAGCTGGGCGGGCGGCGCTTTCGCATCCCGGTGGTGCCGGCCAACATGAAGACCGTGGTGAACGAGGCGATCTGCGTCTGGCTGGCGCAAAACGGCTACTTCTATGTGATGCACCGCTTCGATCTGGACAGCGTGCAATTCGTCCAGGACATGAAGGCCAGGGCTTTGTATGCCTCGATCTCGCTGGGTGTCAAAAAGCCTGACTACGACACGGTCGATCGCTTGCTGGCGCTGGGGCTCGCCCCCGAGTACATCACCATCGACATTGCCCATGGCCATGCCGACAGCCTGAAGAACATGATCGGCTATCTGAAGGAGAAGATGCCCTCCACCTTCATCATTGCCGGCAACGTGGCAACGCCCGAAGCGGTGATCGATCTGGAGAACTGGGGTGCCGACGCCACCAAGGTGGGCATAGGCCCGGGCAAGGTCTGCATCACCAAACTGAAAACCGGCTTTGGCACCGGCGGCTGGCAACTCAGCGCCGTCAAGTGGTGTGCCCGCGTCGCCACCAAACCGATCATTGCCGATGGCGGCATCCACGAGCACGGCGACATTGCCAAATCGATACGCTTTGGCGCCACCATGGTGATGATTGGCTCGATGCTGGCGGGCCACGAAGAGAGCCCTGGCCAGACCGTGGAAGTGGACGGCAAGCTGTTCAAGGAATACTACGGCTCGGCCAGCGATTTCAACAAGGGCGAATACAAGCACGTCGAAGGCAAGCGCATCCTGGAGCCGATCAAGGGCACGCTGGCCAACACCTTGATCGAGATGGAGCAGGACGTGCAAAGCTCCATCAGTTATGCCGGCGGCAAAAAGCTGATGGACATCCGCAAGGTCAACTACGTGACGCTGGGCGGCGACAACGCCGGTGAACACCTGCTGATGTAGGACCGCACCGGCGCAGAAGACTTATTCGCCGGTAATCTTGCGTTCCCGGATGACGCGACCCCAAGTGGCCGATTCTTTCGCAATGTACCTGGCCAGTTCATCGCGCGTGCCAGGCATGGGAGTGAGCCCATGTTTGTTGAGCTGCTCGACCACCTCGGGCGATTTCAACACCTTGACCAACTCGGTGTTCCAACGCTCCAAAATAGCTGGCGGTACTTTCGACGAAGCCACAAAGGCGTACCAGTTGGTTGCGCTGAACCCGGGGTAGCCCGACTCCGCAATGGTGGGAACGTTGGGCAGTGCCGCGAGTCGTTGCGCGCCCGTGCTGGCCAAGGGAATCAACTTGCCGTTTTCAATGTAGGCCTGCGATGTGGAGAAGGTGGAGTAATAAGCCGCAACCCGACCGCCCAACAGATCCTGCAAGGCCGGTGCGCCGCCCTTGTAGGGAATATGCACGGTGTCAATCCGGGCCATGTCGTTCAGCATTTCACCGGCCAGGTGCGATGCCGAACCAGGACCGGTGGAAGCAAAATCGAGTTTTCCGGGATTCTTCTTGGCGTAGGCAATGAACCCGGCAAAGGTCTTGATGTTGGTGCCGGCATGCACCACCAACACATTGGGAAAGTTCACCCCCATGGTAATGGGCGCCAAGTCTTTCACCGGATCGTAGGGCAACTTCATCAAGTGGGGTGCGATGGCCAGGGGGCCGACCGAGCCCAACAGGATGACGCTGCCATCCGCCGGACCGGTGGCTGCGAACTGGTGAGCAATATTGCCGCCCGCGCCGGCACGGTTATCGATGACCACCGCAGCGCCGATGTTCTCGGCCAGTTTCTTGGCAATGATCCGGGCACCGGTGTCCGCGGCTCCACCAGCGGCAAAGCCCACGACCATGGTGACGGTCTTCTTGGGCGGGAATTCTTGCGCCACGACACTGAGGGTGGACAAGCCCAGCGCCAGCGCCGTGCAGGTGCGGAAGAAGTTGCGTTTGCTCATGGTTGTTTCCTGTTCCAAAATACGTCGGCAAAAATGCTTGCCAGCAGTTTGACGTGCTCACGGTGAACGGGTGGTCGACTTGAAGTTCACGGGGCGAGTTTAGGGCCAACGCAAATTCTTTCGTCGGCCGCCACTGGCACCCTGGCGGCAGCCAACCGAAGCAATGCCGAACCCGGCGCCCCCAAATGCAAAACGGGAGCCGAAGCCCCCGCCCAAAAACAAGCACAGCAAAATGGGTCAGACCGGGGTGTTCTTGCGGCGGCGTACCACCGCTCCCATTACACCCAGACCGGCCAACAACAAGGCATAGCTTTGCGGTTCCGGGACTGCCGCGACCACGCCGGGTAAGGTTGCGCCAACGGTTCCCGTGTTGCCTGAACCGTTGATCACGTCAGCGGCAAAGTAGGCAGCGGTTCCACTGCCCGTGGACAGGTGAGCAAATTCAGCAATCGTCGCGTTCTTGACGGTGAAGGTCAGCGGATCAACATAACCATCTTCAGAGCCGCCGGCGGTGCAGTTGCTCAGGCAATTGATTTCATAGCTAAAGATACTGAAAGAGGGATTGCTGGTACCGATGGCGGCGCCAAAAACATTGTTCAGGCCGTTTGCAAAACTGATGCCCGTGATATCGCTCAAAGACGAGGTACCACCCAGGTTGAATGAAAATAGGGAGTGCACGCCGGTGTCGACAAAATTCAGATCGTTACGCAAAGAGACGTTTACCAGCACGTCGGCAGCGCTCTGCGTCAGAGTCACCGAACCGTACGCACCGGAGCCGAACTGACTTACTCCGGTGGAGTTGAGTGAATAGGTCGCCGTCTGCGCCGCGGCGGAGAAGGCACAAAACGACGCAGCAACGGCGAGGCAGACCTTGATCAAAGGTTTAGACAAATTCATGGGGCCTCAGGGTGAAATGAGAAGAAGAAGCGAACGGGGTGTGGTCGGCGCACTGGAATATCAGAACCGCAGCGCGGGCTGCTAGTGGTTTGATAGCGCGAAACCGGCAATAAATGTACTGTTAACTCAGTAACCTTGCATGCCACTCAGATATGAATTGCGTGCTGCTGTCGTGCTGTGCGGCAAAACCCGGCAAGCCCATTCAATCTAGAAAATTCGAACCGCATTACGTCCGGCCTCTTTGGCGCGGTACATTGCCATGTCAGCTCGTTTGAGGACTTCTTCATCGCTCTCCTGATGATTGAAAAACAGGGCGATGCCGATACTCACGGTGCAATGGTGTTCGACGGTCGCCGCCGTGCCGCCCTCCTGCGGGACTGTCAGTACGTACGGTTGAGCCAGACTGGCGCGGATTTTTTCTGCAACCTGACCCGCTTCGATTTCCGATTGATTCTTCTCTAGATCGAGATGACTCAAGATCACTACAAACTCATCTCCGCCAAAATGAGCCACAGTGTCCATTTCTCGAACGCAGACTTTGAGTCGATCAGCCACTTCAATCAGGAGCAAATCGCCGAATTCATGTCCGTACTGGTCATTGAGCGGCTTGAAATTGTCCAGGTCGAGGAACAGGAGTGCACCGTACCGTTGACTGCGTTTGCTGGCTGCAAATGCGAGGGTCAATCTGTCATTGAGGAAACGTCGATTCGGCAACTGGGTCAAACTGTCGTAGAAGGCAAAATGCTTGATGTGTTCTTCTGACATCTTTTGCTCGGTAATGTCGCGGGCCACGCCACGATAACCCCTGAAGTTGCCGGAGGCGTCAAAGATTGGCATCCCGCTGACTGAAGTCCAGTGGATCTTGTCATCATGGCCGCGCCGCAGCATTTCAAAATCATGAAAGTCTTGATGCGACTGCAGCACGCTTCGGTGGACCTGCCAATCGACCTCTGTCAAATTCAGGGCTCCCATCTCCCAGCGTGTTTTTCCGACGTGAGCCTCGTTCGCGGAGCGGGTTTTCTGATCCAGATCACCAGGCAGGCGGATGAAGCGAAACTGATCGTTTTGTTCCCAATACCAATCGGATGACAGTTTGATCAAGTTGCGGAACCGCTCTTCACTCTGACGCAACGCCTCCATCGCCGCCAGGCGTTCGGTCTGATGATCGGCCTTGACACGGACCAGGAGGCGTCGGCGCCTTTGGTGCAGCAACAAGCCGGTTGCCAGAAGCAGGGCCGGAACGGCAAACGAAACACAGTACTTGAGAAGCTCCCGATTCCAGCTCGCGTACATGGCCTGCAAGCGGCGGTCCACGGCAATGACCATTGGCTTGTCCATGGACAAGGCTGGATCCTGGATTGTTTGCAGTGCGACCATGCGCTCATCGCCAACAAAATTGAAGGCGCCGGCAAATACATTCGCACGCCGCCCGCTGCTCATGTGTTTGGCAAAGAACGACCCTGGCTTGACCAAATCGACCCCCTCCACGTCCTTGCTGTTGGGCGCCATCAAAAAGGGCACGCCATCACCATGAATCAAGGCCGCTCTGATGCCTGGTCTGTAGATGACGGAATCGAGCAAGACCTTGAACTCCTCTGCGTCGAGAGCGGCAATGACCAAACCATCGAACTCACCGTTCGGACCCGGAATCACGCGCGCCAGGTTCATCGTGAAGTTTCCGAGACTCGATATGAAAGGCGGCCTGACGTAAAGGGTGGTCGGATTTGGGTGTTGGCTAATGGCCTGGAAGTAGTCTCGTTGGGCAAAGTTTTTACCAACCAGTTCGGGCTTGTCAGAGGCTTCCACCGTCCCCTTGGCATCGAAGATCAGAAATGTGCGCACGCCTGACATGGCGTTGTTCAGCATCCTGAGTTGCCCGACAGCCAAGGTCCGGCCATCTTTTTGTTTTCGCCAAGTCGGCACCTCGGCGAGAATGCCGGTCAATGCTGCGTTGATGGCACTGAACTGGCGGCCCAGGTTCATGCTCACCACAACGCACTGGTGGCTCAGTCGCTCTCTTTCCCGCGTATCAATGCGGTCGTGGTCCGCGTGCAGGGCATAGGCGAAATAACCGCCTACGACAAATAGCAAAAGACATAAAAGCAGCCACTCCGTGAAAGTCCTATTGGGAAACAGCTGACCTGGGGTCAGGATGCCAGTTTGATGCGCATGCAACTCTTTGACTGGCATACAGACCCATCATTGCTCAAAAAAGGAGCAACCACGGCAAACCCAATCGCAGCAACAAATTCGCACTCATTTCTTCCGCTTATCCACAGCTTTACAAACAAACTCAGTGAACAACTTTGATTGTATTGACGCGTGCAAAAAGGGAAACTACTTTTACCGGATCGATTTGATGTAGGCCAAATGAAATCGAGATTAGTCCTTGTGTCCGCCTTTGCCTCTGTTGCCCTTGCCACGACCACCCTCGTTGTCATGGCCACGGTGCTCGTCGTAGCGCTCCCGCACCCAGCTCTCCTGAACAAAGTAGACCGGCTGCCCGCAGGCGTTGTAGCGCCCACAATGCTTGGCCCAGTTCTTCTGGTGTCCGGGTGGCACATACAGATAGATCGGCTGCTGATAATGCGCCACCGGTGATTGCACGATCACGACAGGCTGCGGGTAAACGAGGCGCGGCTGTGGAAAGTTGCCAATGTCGACGCGGCCATAAACACCGGGCTGGTTGATGCCGATGGATACCCCCACGTTGGTTTGTCCAAGCGCCGGTGCCAAGGCACAAGCACTGAGCGCGAGTGCTGCGAGTTTCTTCATCAAGGTTCTCCAAAAGGTTCAGGCCGAATAGTGTTTCGCATCGGCATGATGGGCTCTTGCGCCATCAAGTTCTGTGCGCCGACGCACCAAGCGGATCGGGCGCCTGACAAACCGCTATACCATCGAGTGGCGACTTACTTATGGCGCAACCCGAACTGAGCAAAAATGGAGCTTGCAGTTGGTTCAGTCCGGCTATCTTCGAGAAGGGAAAACAGGGCATGAGTGATATTCCAAAAGGCGTCTTGGACGGGCTCGATGCGTTGATCGACCGCCATCTTCTGGCGGGAGATCAATTTAAAAGCTTTCGCCATCACCAAAAGCGCAGCTATAACGCCCTCTGCAAGAGTCCTCCGGAGTCTTTCGACGGCGCCAAGCTGATCGCCGCCATGTACCAGCGCATCGAGGACAACCTGGCCAGGCGCCCTGACAGAGCCCCCTCGCCCGACAACTGGAAAATCCGTTCACCCGGTGAGCCGCAGGCCATCGGGCCGGGGGCCAAGAATGAAAGCGACGAGCTGCTGCTGGAACGCGCCATAGTGCAAAGATGGCCCCAGGACTGGACCCATCAGATGCCGGTGGCGTCCGGTCTGTTCGGCTCAAGAACAGACAAGCGCCGCCTGGTTGACCTGGTCTACGACCTCAAGCTGGGACACTACGACTTGATCGAACTGAAGATCCAATCTGACACGCCCTTGTACGCGGCCATGGAAATTCTTGGTTGTGGCCTGGTCTATTTGGCCTCGCGGCAGAACAAAGCGAACAACCTTGCCTATGACAGCGCGCTCTTGCCACTGCTGAGGGCCAGCCATGTCACCCTGTGTGTCCTGGCGCCAGAGGCTTACTACGCAGACTGCAATCTCGAATGGCTGGAAAAGGCGATCAACCATGGGTTAAGTTCTTTTGACAAGCGTGAATTACGGATGCGCTTTCGCTTCGAGAAATTCACCTTCAAGTGGAAGCACAACGGCAAACCCGCTGACTTGCCGCAGCCGCTGATACGGGCACGGGTTTATCAGTGAGACTGGCATGCCTCAGGCGCCAAGATTGGCGCCCAAGACCTGCTAGAATCCCCGCTGGTGAAAAACGGGGTTCGACCCCCGTCCGATTCATCCAAATTCTCCGAATGGGAACTTAGCTCAGTTGGTAGAGCAGCGGACTCTTAATCCGTAGGTCGAGAGTTCGAATCTCTCAGTTCCCACCACTACAGACCCTCTAGATACTAGAAAGCCTGCTATCACTTTTGAAAGCAGGCTTTTCAATTATGCAATTCCTGTGTAACTGTGTCAGGCAAACTTCACCAAAGTTATCCGGTTTTGCAGCTTTTGCATGGCTGCTTGAATGTGCTCATCGTCCTGATGCGCGTATGGCTGCGCAGAGTCCGACGCCTTCGCCGCGTTCTGGAACCGCTGAGCCTGCTCGCGGGTCAGGCAAACGATGCGCCCGTCGCCTTCGGGAAGCCGTTTCATTTTTGGCTTCTCTGTGGTCAACCATTTCCATTCAATCGCCTGTGCGAATAGGTGCGACAGCGTAGCCAGTTCCCGGTTGATTGTTCCAGGCGCTGTGGTCCGTCCAGAATCGTGTGGCATCTTCGCAAAGTCACCCGGCGACACCCATGAGGGCAAATTCTACCCGCGTGACTCGCTGGTGCTGATCGATGAGCTGGCCGCCGTGCGCAGAGACAACCTCAACATGGGCCTTGGATGGAGCGCAGCCACCACAGGCGAAGCAATCAGGGAGATGTGTACCAAGTGGAAGATAAAACCCACTGGCGTGGCAGACGATGCCTGCTTCGCCCGTGGCACCGGACACAGCTCAGGGTCGATTGCGGATGAGTTTGCCCGTGTCGGTGTGCGCTTCACGCCAGCAAAGAAGGCGGACAGAATTTCAGGCTGGCAATTGATGCGCCGCTTGCTCGCTGATGCTGGCAAGGTTGACATGCCCGGCCTGTACGTGAGCCGAGCCTGTGAATACTTTTGGGCGAGTGTGCCCTACCTCGCAAGGGATCAAAAGCGCGTAGAGGATGTGGACAGTTCCGGACCCGATCATGCTGCTGATGCTGTGAGATATGGATGCCTGAGGCAAAGACAGCAGGCCAGCTTTATGCCGCTCCCTTGGGAACGGGCAAAGTAGCATTCTGGTGGAGCCTGATCCGACCCGCCGTCGTGCGGGTTTTCTTTTAGCGCTTGGGTGCGGGTGAAAACTTTGGTATCGGTGCCGGTACTAATGTTCTGGTTCGCACCCTGCGCTGGCGCTCGGACATGCCTGTCTCGGTCGCAGCTTAAATGCGGCTTATCAAGGAGTTGGTGGCTTGATCCGTCACGTTCGACGCCATCTGGTCGAGGTAGTTCCAGTAACCACACCTACGAAGGGGGGCTTGATCCGCGCGCTGTTTGTGCACGCTGATGCCAATGTCCCAGTAACCACGCCAACGAAGGGTGGCTTGATCGCTGTGCAGCGCATTGTTATCGTTGCCCTTGTTCTAGTAACCACACCGGCGAAGGGTGGCTTGATCACCGGCGGGCGCAACGTTGGTCACACTGGTGTTCTAGTAACCACACCAACGAAGGGTGGCTTGATCAGAATTAAGCGGTGAGAGGAATCAGGCGGAGTTCCAGTAACCACACCAATAAAAGGTGGCTTGATCCGACATCAACGCAAACGGAACGACATATTAGTTCTAGCAACCACTCCAATAAAAGGTGGCTTGATCCGACCCCACCAACTGGGCGCCAGCAATCAGGTTCTAGTAACCACTCCAATAAAGGGTGGCTTGATCCAGGGCGCGGATGGCCCAGCCGGGGTTGTAGTTCTAGTAACCACTCAAATAAGAGGTGGCTTGACCGCGATTGTCGAGTTCAATCCGGTGGAAACGTTCTAGTAACCACTCAAACAAAAGGTGGCTTGACCCGACTCGACAATCGACTTCATGCCGTCCATGTTCTAGTAACCACTCCAATAAAAGGTGGCTTGATTCGACCTGATGAGCCATGGCGTGCGCAACAAGTTCTAGTAACCACTCCAATAAAAGGTGGCTTGATTCGGCACCATCATCGTGCCCCGCCTGGTGTAGTTCTAGTAACCACTCCAATAAAAGGTGGCTTGCTCAATCATGGGCAAATTTTGCACGCCGTTTTGGTTCCAGTAACCACACCAACGGAGGGTGGCTTGATCCATGTTCACTGCGTAGCTGGTGACGGCGGCGTTCTAGTAACCACGCCAACGAAGGGTGGCTTGATTTTCGCCGGTCTCCGTGTTGCGCATGGCGGTGTTCCAGTAACCACACCGGCGAAGGGTGGCTTGATCCCAGCAGGGCATCAACGTGGACAAGATGCTGTTCCAGTAACCACTCCAACAAAGGAGTGGCTTGATCCTCGCTGGTGATGGCTTGCGTCTCGTTGCCGTTCTAGTAACCACACCAACGAAGGCTGGCTTGATCATAGGCCGTCGCGCCTTGTGTGACGCTGCTGTTCCAGCAACCACACCAACGAAGGGTGGCTTGATCCGACTGCGTACACAGTTGACAGGTCAATCATGTTCTAGTAACCACTCAAATGAAAGGTGGCTTGATCCAATTGGCGCGTGCGCGCGAGATTGTCAATGTTCTAGTAACCACTCCAATAAAAGGTGTAAGCGGCTAGCCGTGGCACCTTGACGCAGGCGCCCGACATGCGCGAGGTCGTTGATTGCCTCAGCCCAGCGGCTGCCAGCGATGCGGGAGCAACTCGTCGATTCGGCTGTTCAGGTGCGATGGCAGCCGCGTGAGCACGTCCTTCAGATACGCCCACGGGTCATGGCCATGCATCTTTGCCGACTGCACCAGACTCATGACGATGGCGGCGCGCTGACCGGCAAGTTCACTACCCGCAAATAGCCATGCCTTGCGGCCCATGGCCCAGGGACGCATCAGGTTCTCGATGTGGTTGTTGTCGATGGGAACGTCGCCGTCCACCAAGTAGGCCGTCAGCGCCGTCCAGCGACTCATGCTGTAGTCGATGGCGTTGGCAATGGCGCTGCCGTCGGGTACGCGCTGGCGTTCGAGTTGCAGCCAGACGTGCATTTCCTCATACAGTGGTTTGGCCCTGGACTGCCTCATATCGAGTCGCTGTGCGGCCGATAAGACCCGGGCTTCTCGCTCGATACCGTACAGCATGGCGATGCGCTGCACCGCCTGTGTGGCCACCGGACTTTGGTTGTCCTTGATCAGTTCGTCGAATTTTCGGCGGGCGTGTGCGAGACATCCTGCTTCAATTCGCCGCTGAAGTTTGAAGACGGTGTCGTAGGCCGCATACCCATCGCACACCAGTGTGCCGGACCAATTTTGCAGGAAGGCAACCGGATACTTGGCCCCTCGGCCCACGCAGAAGTCGTACACCACGCCGGGCAACACGTCGAAACCGCTGCGCGCATAAGCCCAAATGTAAGCGCGTTTGGTCTTGCCCGCGCCCGGGTCCAGCATATTCACCGGCGTCTCGTCGACATGTAATACATTGGCGCCGAGCACGAAACTGCGGTGCGCGTCATACAGTGGTATCAAACCGGCGCCACCTTGACCCGACCAGGCCGCCAGCGTCGAGCGCGGTGTGTGGATACCTGAGCGTGCGTTGATTTGTTCCTGGCGGTAGTACGGAATGTGATCGACGAATCGGCTCACCAGGGTATGTGCGATTAAACCCTCGGCTGGCATGCCCTTGTCGATGATGTGGGGCGCAACCGGTTCTTGCACCAATGTCTGGCAGCACTTGCAGGCCCACTTTCCACGAACGTGGCGATGTACGAAGAACTCGGCCGGCACGATGTCGAGCTTCTCGCTCACGTCTTCGCCGATGCGCACCATGGGCTGGCCGCAATCGCAGGTGGTGTTCTCCGGTTCGTGGTGGTGTTCCACGCGGCGCAGATGTTCGGGCAATGCCTGGCGCCTTGGCTTGCGCCCAGGCGCTTTGCCGGCAGGCTCGCCCGACGTACCGGTTTGGCCCTGCAAGGCTTCGAGCTGGGCTTCAAGACTGGCCTGATCGGCCGCCAGCGTCTCTTCAAACAACTGACGCTGCTCTGCGTTCATGCGTTCGGTCTTGGCCGCAAAGCGCCAGGACTTCAGCCGGGCCAATTCGAACGTGATGCGCTCGATCTTGACGTCACGAAACTGGATGGCTTGCGCCTGCGAGGTGATGAGCTTGCTCTGCTCGCCGATGTGTTGCAGCATCGCGGCTGCCACTTCAGCCAGTGCACTGGGGCTCAGACGCTGCAAGTCCTGGGCTTTGAGTTCGTGCACGTTGAGCATGTGCCCATTGTGCAAAACAAACCTTCACAGCGCCATTGGGGCATGTGCTGATTGTTCTTTCTTGGCAGGCAAGCTCAAATAATTACATGCGCGTAATGACTTGCATTTGCTCCAGTTTTTGCCACGGCAAACCCAGCACGAGCGCGTCAAATTGATGTTGTGTCAGCTTCAGCGGCGCCGCTGCGTCTGTCACATCGCGTGGCCACACAAAGCGATTCTGATTCAAACGCCGGGCCGCGCACCACACGCCAAAACCGTCGTGCACCAGCAGCTTGATTCTCGTAGCCCTTGCGTTGGCAAACAGGTAGCCGTGGTGGGCTCTGGCAGAGCCGAATACCTGCACCACGCGGGCTAATAGTCGCTCGGCTCCGGCGCGCATGTCAACGGGTTCGACTGCCAGCCACAGCGCGTCGATGCGAATCATCGCAGCCACTCACGTAGCCAGGTTGCGCACTCGGCTGCACATTGCGCCGGCCAACTCACCGTGACGGTGGAACCACCTCGGCGCAATTCCATGCGGATCTCCGATGAGCTCGCCGATGTCACCTGCGCCGGTAACTGCAAGGGAACAAACTCAGCGCTGGATCTGGCAGCCACCGTCACACGACTGCCAGCGCCTGCATCACCCCTTCGCCCTTCCAGCCGTCGCCACCGGTGAACCAGGTTTGCGTTCAACCCGTTGTGCAGTGCTATCGCGGCGACCGACGCCCCGCTCTGACGACATGCCTGCAATATCTCGGCCCTGAATTCCGCGCTGTGCATCCGACGCGCGACTCTCTTCGTTTCCATGGTGTCCACCTGATTGTTTCGTGGACACTATGTTTACCCGCTTGGTAGCACGATTCAAGATGACTTGCCTAGCCGCTTACTAAAAGGTGGCTTGATCCTTGGCCTTGTTCACGACAGCGGTATCGACGTTCTAGTAACCACTCCAATAAAAGGTGGCTTGATCCGAACTTTCCTAACCAGTTGATTATTAAGGAACAACACCCGATTCGCTATTCGCAAGATCGGTCATCCGCATCTGATGATGCGCATCGGCGTGGTGATTTTTGCAGAGTACGACAACGTCGGCCAACGTGGTCTTCCGTTCTCCGTGTGAAATGGGGATGAGGTGATGCACGTCAAGCAGGTGTACCGCAGTAACTTGGCATCCAGCATACGAACATCGAGCGCCATGATGCTTCAAGGCAGCGTTGCGGAGCGCAGCTGACCGCAGTTTCTCTTCTGCCAGATGCGTCCTGACAACCAAGGACCCCTCTTCAAAGGACTCCCATTCAACCTTGAACCGGGCAGGGATGGCCTCCCGCAATTCATCACGCCCACTTCGCGGGTCAAGGAGTAGCAGGGTGCAGTGAGCATCGGGTGTGCGCAGTCCACGATGCAATCCTTGGTAGGTTCGCCGAATGGCAACTACCTTGCTGTCAAGGTACCGGGTTACCGGTCTTTCATCCAAGATGGTTGGACGCAGATAAGGTGTCTTCGGGATGACTACTGTCTTCCAGCGTAACCTCGGGTCATCAAGACCGGACCAAGCCCCAGCGGCGATGAGGATGCCGTCATCGGCACATCGGGCCAAAGCATCGACCAAAGGTTCGTCGGGCAGGCGTGCTACTGAACCCTGACAAAGGTTTCCGAGTTCGGCGGTAAGTGCATGGCTTGTTGTCAGGACCAGCACGGGTCGTTCAGCCACCGATATGCGCCTAGCCATATCGTCTGAGGTTATCGGGTCCGATGCCAGTTCAACGCGTAGCGTTCCGTGCTTAGCTGGGTCAATGTGGCGACTTTCCGGAGCGATGGCCTGCAACCCCATGGCCTGAACGAAATGGTCAAATCGACCAGAAACTTGAAGGGTGCCGCTTGTGAATATGCACCTTGGCGAATCGGCGATCAACCGCTTGAGCATGCGCCCGGGCATTCGGTGTTTTAGCGTCAGTGCACCGTTGTCTTCCTTGCCAACTTCCCGATACCACGCAGGATGCTCCAAAGCGTAAATAATGGCCGATGCCGCAGCGCGATCCTCGTCCGTTTCAGCCGACTTCTTGACCCTCAGTGCGGCGTCAAGGTGGCCCAACCCAACCGCAGCGCAATCCTGCAATACTGATAAATCAATGCTGAACGTGCTGCGAAGGTCAGCAGCGTCTGCCAGCAAATCAGCTTCGTCAAATAGCAGAACATCTCGGCTTCTCAGATCGGCGTAATGGGGCATGAATGAATCAATAAACGCCCCGGCATGTGTCACCACCAGTACATCAGCCGCCTTGGCAAGCTCTTTGTGCTCACGGTACTGCCGATCTGATGCAAATTGACGCCGGGTCTGCAAGGCAACTACGCTGGCATTGCGCAACGCCATTGCTTGTTTCAACGCATCACTGCTCAAATATTGGTCGATAAGCTGCCTTGTACTCAGGGCAATGGCAACCCTCTTTCCAGACTCGATCAGAGGAATGGTGAACCCATGGGTCTTGCCAAGACCGGCAGCAGCGCCCGCCAAAAGTGGCGGCCCGGGCCGCAGTGCACCGGAAATCAGCTTGGCGTATGCAGTCTGCTCGGCGCTACGGTATTTCATTGCTGGGTTGGTGCACCAGACTCAATAAAAGTCTTTCCAGCTTCGGTCATCTGAACGTCTGCTGGTTGAAAGTCGCCAAACTTGATCGTCGCAAGGGTTTCACCAGCGGTTGTCCTGAAAGTCACCGCACCGCGAACCTCGCCGCATCCCCGCGCTCGTTGGGCACCGAAGAAGGGCTTGATGCTGATACCGCCGAAGGCTGCAATCAACGTTGGGAGGTCTGATGACTTGGGATTCTCGATGGTCAGCTTTCCCCGCAGCATTATTCCGGCGGGTATGACGAAATGCTCAACCAGATGCTTGGTGTTGTCGGACTCGTCCTCTCCTTTTTGCGCTTTTTTCTGTGCTTTCAGCTCAGCAATCTTCAATTCAAGTTCATCGATCTTCACCTTGTCTTTGGCGCGTTTGGCAACTTTGAGTTCACGTTCAGCAATTTCGATGAATTTACCGACCTTTGAAGCGCCAGACTGCATTGCCTGACGTTCATACATCCGGTCCTGTTCACCGTCACCAAGCTCATTCATGATGTCCTCATTGGTGTCAAGATCGCGTCGAATGGAGCGAACAATGTCAGGTTGGACGTTCTGGTCTGGCATGAGGTGCGAAACGTAGAGCCTGCTGGACAGTTTCCATGTGCCGAACAGATCAAGGAAAGGATTTGCTGCGCGGAATTTGAGTTGATCGCCCAGTCGGATTTCCTCGGGCGCTTCGTCCTCTTCTGGTCGGAGGTCTTGCCCGAGCGCAAGCATATAGGCCTCTTCCAGTTTCACCTTCTCGTCTTTGCCCCGCATCACTGCCAGCGCAGCCTCATGTCGGATGCGCCCCCTTAGCTGGCCTGCTGGCAGATAAACGGTCCTCAGTGGCTTGCCCTCGGCATCGACGCCGCGAATCATCTGCGGAAGTTCCTTGACCCCATGGTGCGTGTATGTCAGTGGCTGGACTGTCTCAAGCGAGATGTCGCCGATGACGAATTGATACTGCTGTGTCATTGTCTACTCCCTGTTCAGATTACTCGACCACGATCATGTTCAAGCCAAAGCTCTTGCCAACTTTGCCCAACCCAGACATATAGCAGCGGTTGAAGGCATCGAGGTCCAGAATCTTTAACAACCCGGTGAACTCAGTAGCGTCGATTGTGAAATTTCGACCATCGTGCGCTTGCACTTCTTCCATTGCGCCTGATACGTGCACACCCACCAACTGGAAACCACATTTGGCGGCACGCTTTTCAAGCCACTGTCGTCGGCCTCGCCAGTCAGCAAGCGGGAGGTAAACGTGTTGGTTGCCACTGCTGTAAGCAACACAAGCCTTGACGGTGAATCCGAGAATCTTCCCTTCCTCAAAACTGGGAGGGGTGCCATCCCGAGGGCGAATGCGAACCTGTTTGCCCTCGTCTGCCCATAGCGCAGGCTTGCCCTGCTGGTACTGCTCGACCAAACGGTGCAATGCGTAGCCCCTCACCCTTGGGGGCTTATCGATCAGGATGTCCAATCTTTCTCCAAGGTAGCGTCGTATGTCTTGGTCGAACCTTCGCTGCACATGCGCACGGCGCGGGGATCGTAGGTAACAAACAAATCTCTAGGTTCGACGGTGCGTTTCCCCAGCGCCAAGATCAGGCAAGGCTTGCCTGATTTCAATGCCATCCTGATAGTGTCCGGGCGTTTTAGACCGGTCTGGAACCCTGTAGACGGCAACACTTTGAAGCTTGTCGCGGCCCACTCGGCAGTGACCACGAACCAGCATGACGAAAGACGTAAGAAAGAGCCTTGACTTTGCGGGATCGACATTGAAAAAAGCAACGCTGCATCCGCAACAGCATCATCGGTATGCATTTCCTTGGGCAGCAGTTTGTACCCCGCGTGCTTCATGAAGAATTCAGGACCGTTCATGCTGTTATTGGGACATAGCATTTTGTGCGGTTACGAACGTCCCAGTAAGGCGCTTTCCAAGCAGCTTCAACTGGAATCCAATCACCGCCATGTATCCATCGCTCCACGGGAACCGGGCGAAGTGGTTCATGCATGTAGCCACATACACCGTCGAGTTCACTCTCGCCTAGCTCCCAGCGGTCTACTTCACCATAGCCAGAAACCCTCCGCTTGCCAATATAGGGAACATCTTTTAGGACATCCATGACCGCCTCAGGGTCGCCGATGGCGTGCCACTCAACGAAAGGGGTGGACTTTGCCCAGTAACCGCTCAATATGTTCCCAGCGGTCCGCTGTCTTGCCACACCAATCACAACATCATTCAATCGCCCGGTGCCAGCGGGGAGGGCTGGCAGTCCCTCTGTCTTGGTGTTTGGCCGGATTAGGTCGCGCCACTCCGGCGTATGTTCTGGCCGCATGCTTGCAACGAATGCAGCACGTTGCTCTAGCCCAGTGTGCTCGGGAATTCCAGCACTCGCAAAGTAGAGATCATCATCGCAATGAAGTAGGTGACTAACGTCACCCCTGACCAATACAGACATCAATAACGCGTCCAGCGTCACTGGACCACGAAAAATGATCGGCGTCTTGAGGTGTGCCCGGATGGAAAATTTTTCCACTATTGTTTCTTGTGGGGTCATTTTGACCCCGTCCCCTATAAGGCCATTCTAAACATTAGATTTCTCAATCGGAATCCAGTATTGAATATCGCCGCGTGAATGGCGGCGTAAGCGGTTCGACTTCCAGCAAGCTGACCGTCGTGATCGGCGGGTTACGCCGCTAACCCGAAGTTCGGGCAGTGCGGCCAATGCGGCTAATATCATGTGCAATCGGCTGAAAGACTGTGTCTTCCCCGCATTTGTCGCCAGTTAAAAAAATAGTGCAATTCCTGTGTAATCGTGCCAAGAATATTACCCAAAACAAGGGAATAACCGGGAAGGTTCGTAAGCATTCAATCCTGCTGTAACCCGCATGAATGCTAGGTTCTATACAAAACAGGAACAGTCGGGAAATGACATATCGTCTACGCTTAATCCGTAGGTCGAGAGTTCGAATCTCTCAGTTCCCACCATCAACACACACCGTATAAACGCTGGGAAGCTTGCACCCGCGCTTGCGGTGCTGCCGGCACGTACTCCCGTCCCAGCTTGAACTCCAGGGTGCCTTTGCCCCCGAACGTGCCAGTCTTTGCGTTTTCTCAATTCGCAAGCTCCAGTCTCCAGACTTAATCTCAAAGGCAAACCTAGGCAACCTGGCAGGCTTGTGACTGGAGATTCGGCGTATGAAACTGAAACGTGAGTAAGGCTTCGAATTGCCTCGACAGCACCGGAATGCCAACTTACCAGTTCTATATTTGATTTGAGCCATGCTCAAGGGAGGCCTGCGGCTTAGTCGGTCAAACGGCGGGAAATGCGCTCACGATGAATACATCGCTTTTTCGGTTAGAGCCATTGGCTGACGTGCAGGCTGTTGAAATACCGCTCATGGTGTCCAGCTGCCTACTGGCCCTTGCCGCCACCCTTTTTTTCGCAATCTCCTTGTGGGCAACCGGACCCTCCGTCCTCATTGCCATTGACCTTTGGGGGGCAGTCGCCTGTGTTCTTCAAATAATCTGGATCAAATACAAAAACAGACTTCTGGTTCCGTCCATCTGGTTGTTGACGCTGATGGCCGGCATTGTTTTTTTTGCCGTCTACTTTAACGGCCTGATGGCGGTCTATTGGCTCTACCCGACCATCGTCTACGCCTACTTCTGGCTCGACATCAAAAAGGCGATCGCATTTTCATTGACCTACACACTGCTGATTTGTGCCGCGCTAGCCCGGGTGAATGGTTTTGATTTTTGGTCGGACTGCTGGATTCTTGGCGCCGCCTTGATGGCCATGGGACTCTTGTATTTTTACCGTCTGGCGCGTGACAGCCATATTGAAAAATTGACCCAAGGAAATTCCGAATGCAAAAACCATGCGGAAATGTTGACGGGAAAAATTCAGAGTCTATTGGAAGAGATCAAGCAAAGCGAAGAAAGATTCGACGGCATCGCCAACGCGACCCAGGAGGCCATTGTCATGGTCGACGATGAAGGCAAGTTTACCTACTGGAATCTGGCCGCAGAGCGCATGTTTGGCTATCGCCGCGAAGATGTGCTGGGTCAGGAATTCCACCATGTTCTCGCGTCGGCGCGCTACCGGGCGGCCTTTGAGAGCAGCTTTGCGGAATTCCGGTCGACCGGCGCCGGTCCGATTGTCGGTAAGACAACGGAATTGATTGCAATGCACAAAGATGGCAGAGAATTCCCGATTTCCCTGTCGATATATCCACTCCGACTGAACCAGCGCTGGAACGCGGTCGGCATCCTGCGCGACGTGACCGAACACCAGTTCGCCGAGGCCGCGCGCATGCAACTTGCAGCCATCGTCGAATCCTCGGTGGTCTCCATCATGGGCGTCGATTTGAACGGCTTGGTAACCAGCTGGAATCTCGGTGCGCAGAATGTCTATGGCTATACCGCCGCTGAAATGATCGGGCAACCGGCCGCCATGCTGGTTCCGACCGACAGCCGGGCCGAAATAGAAAATCTGATAGGGAGGATCAAGCGCGACGAAGAAGTGCCACGCTTTGAGACGACCCGGATCAGAAAAGACGGTGGCTTGATCGACGTCTCGCTGGCGCTCTCGCCCATCAGGAATAAGAGTGGATATCTTGTCGGCGTGTCGTTTGTTGAACACGATGTGACGGAACTTAAAGTAGCCGAACGCGAGTTAAGGGCAGTCAACCGCGCGCTCCTGACACGTTCGAGCTGCAATTTGGCGTTGGTCCGTGCGGCCAACGAAATCGCGCTGATGGAACAAATTTGCCACGTATTGGTGGAAGTGGGCGGCTACCGGTTCGCTTGGGTCGGCTTCGCTCGGCACGACGAAGAGAGGACCGTGCAGCCAATGGTGCATTACGGCTATGAAAAAGACTGCCTGGATGGCATTCAACTCAGCTGGGCCGACACTGATCAAGGTCGCAGTCCCTGGGGTAGCGCCATCAGGTCCGGGACCCCGCAGATCTACCAATATTCCGCAGGCGATTCCACGATGACACCTTGGCATGATGAGTTATTGAAGCGCGGCTACCGATCCGTCCTCGCCCTGCCCCTGCGACACAAGATAGAAAAATTGGGTGCGCTCACGATCTATGCTTCCGATCCGGACGCTTTTCACGCTGAAGAGGTGAAACTGATCACGGAACTGGCGGACGATCTTTCCTATGGCATCACTGCCTTGCGCACCAATGTCGCCCAGGAAGAGAGTGTGGGGCGCTTGCAGGAAAGCATGGAGTCAACCATCAAGGCTGTCGCCAACATGGTCGAAATGCGCGACCCCTACACCACCGGTCATCAACAGCGGGTGGCCGGACTGGCGGTGGCAATTGGGCGCGCCATGGGACTGCCGGAACAAAAAGTGTACGGGCTGCAGCTGGCAGGCATCGTGCATGATCTTGGAAAGGTACATGTTCCGGCAGAAATTCTGAGCAAACCCGGCAAGCTCACCAAAATTGAATACGAAATGATCAAGTCTCACGCAGAGTCGGGCTACGAAATTTTGAAAAGCGTGGATTTCCTTTGGCCCATTGCCCAAACGGTGCTGCAGCACCACGAACGCATCGACGGAAGTGGCTATCCCGCCGGGCTGAAGGGCGACAAAATCCTGCTGGAAGCCAAGATCATCGCGGTGGCGGACGTGGTGGAAGCGATATCTTCGCACCGTCCTTACCGGCCCGCATTGGGCATCGAAGCGGCTTTGAAAGAGTTAAGGGCTAACCGTGGGAAATTTTATGACCCGGCGGTAGCGGATGTTTGTCTCAAGCTCTTTTCCGAAAACACCTTCAGTTTCGAAGGTCTTTCTGGCAGCGCGGGAATAACGGCTTGAGGGCAATGGCACTTGCCTCACCCCACTCCCGGCGAGATGTCAATTCCTCATTTCCACTTGGCGTAGACCCAGCCGCACAGGGCCAGGCCCAGCAGCCACAGCAGCCAGGTTTGGGAAATCGCGTACGGGTACAGCATCAAGGCAACACCGCTCCAGGTGAGCATGCTGTCCGGTATTTTTCTGCCGCGCCGAAACACCACGTAGCCAATGATGCCGAACAGGATGGCGCCCAGGATGTAAGCCGGGCTGGGCAGAACCAGGCCCAGCGCTTCAAGTTGCTTCAGTTCGTTCATGGGTCTGGATTGTGCGTTGAATTTGCACCTGGCGTGGCACGGTTAAGATTCAAGGCGGTCAAGGTTGAATTCTCAAGAAACGATGAATATGGAAGCACTGGTCGGGGCAACACTTTCCGTGGTCATCGGAATGGCGATTGGCCTGTTCATCAAATACAGAATCTGGGGCGCCCCCCATCAAGCCAGGACGGTGGTCGACCATGGCATGGCCTGGGCCGCCTATGTTTCCTTTTTCTCGGTACTGTCATCGGCCTACTTTTTCTACCACGACAGCCTGAACAGCGCGGTCGCCAAGGCGCTGCTCAATGTGTTTGTGTTTCCCCTGTTTTCTTTTCTTGCCGGCCTGGCCTGGGGTTATTTCAAGACCCGGGAAAAGCCGCTTGAAGATCCTTCACAGGTCAGCGGGCAGCCTGACCTGCCGCCTTCGACAGCCTTGGTTGTGGCAGCCCCGGCGGCGGCGGCCGGGCAAACCGAGGAGCTGATGTGGGCCAGCGCCTTGACCGAGTTCGAAAGCAAGCAAAGGCGGGCCGGACTTTGGGCCAAATCGTTTGCCCAGGCCGCCGGCAATGAGGCCCAGGCGAAAGCCAGTTACCTGAAGCAGCGCGTGGCGGAACTTGAGGCCCAGCAACAGCAACAAGCTGCCCTGTTGCAGGTGCAGCAAGTTGCGCAGGCCAGGGCCCTGCTTGAATCCAGGGGCTACTCGATCACGGCAGCCCGGCAGGATCCAGAAGGTGGTGCCCAGCGTCAGCAGGACCTCGCTCCGCTGGCCGCGTCGGCGCCGGAAAGTCAAGTCGCTCAGCGCCCCAAGAGAAGACAGCCGGCGCTCGATGCGCCGACGCAGGAACTGGCCCAGCAACTGAAGTCCAAGGTTAAAGAATATTCCAACTGGCGCGATGCCCATCGGCTGGCCCTGCTGCTGGGCTACGTGGTGGTCATCCTGCACACGGGTGTCTTCAGGCAGGCGACCTTTCAGATCTTCGACAATGCCACCAACAAGAAGAAAATTGCCGAACTGGCGTCGCCCGAGGAATTCGTGGCATGGACGCTGGAAATGCTTTGTTAACCTGGTTGCGCTCGCAACCTTCAAACTGGAAAAAAAACATGGCTGCCTATCTCGTGGTTGATACCCTGCTCACCAACCCGGAGTTGTACGAACTCTACAAGGTCAAGGCCAAACCACTGGTCGAAAAATACGGTGGCGAGTACCTGGCCCGCGGCGGCAAGCTGTCGGTCAAGGAGGACACACTGTGGGCGCCGACCCGAATGGTGTTGGTCAGGTTTCCGTCCGCTCAGGAGGCCGAGACTTTCTACCAGTCCGATGAATACCAGGAGGTCCTGAAAATCGGCAAGCAATCGGCCGACCGCACCGTCATCATCCTGGAAGGTATTTAATCATGCTCACTTTGCCAACTTACGATGACGTTTGCGCCGCTGCCCAGCGTATCAAGGGCCATGCGCATCACACCCCCGTGATGACCTCCCGCACCATCAACCAGGAGCTCGGCGCCCAGCTGTTCTTCAAGTGCGAGAACTTGCAGCGCATGGGCGCTTTCAAGTTTCGCGGCGCCTTCAACGCCCTGTCCCGCTTCGATGCCCGGCAGCGCCGCGCCGGGGTCGTGACGTTCTCGTCCGGCAACCACGCCCAGGGCATTGCCCTGTCGGCCAGCTTGCTGGGCATTCCGGCCACCATCGTCATGCCGCAGGACGCGCCGGCCAGCAAGATTGCCGCCACCCGGGGCTATGGCGGCAACGTGGTCCTGTACGACCGCTACAAGGATGACCGCGAGCAGATCGGCCGCGACCTGGCGCAACAACACGGCCTGACGCTGATTCCGCCTTACGACCACCCGGATGTGATGGCCGGCCAGGGAACCGCAGCCAAGGAGCTGTTTGAAGAGGCAGGCCCGCTAGACGCCTTCTTTGTCTGCCTGGGCGGCGGCGGTCTGCTTGCGGGCTCGGCCCTGGCCACCCGCGCCTTGGCGCCCGACTGCAAGCTTTACGGCGTCGAGCCGGAGGCCGGCAACGACGGGCAGCAGTCGTTCCGCAGCGGCGCCATCGTCCATATCGAGACGCCCAAGACCATCGCCGACGGCGCCCAAACCCAGCACCTGGGCAATTTGACCTTCCCGATCATTCGGCGCGACGTGGATGACATCCTCACCGTCACGGATGCGCAACTGGTGGAGTGCATGCGCTTCTTCGCGGAACGCATGAAGATCGTGGTGGAGCCTACCGGTTGCCTGGGATTTGCCGCCGCGCGCAACATGAAAGCCGATCTGCGCGGCCAGCGCGTTGGCGTGCTGATCAGCGGCGGCAACGTGGATCTGGACCGTTTCTGCGCCCTGCTTTCGGCTAGCGCACCTTGACGGCCTGCTCCGGGCCTGGCTCCGAGGCGCACAGGATGCTGCGCTCCAGCGTGGCGTTATGCGCCACGGTATCGAAGCCCGACAGCATGGCAGCTTGCAAGGTTGCCGTGATCAACACCGCAACCACAAGGCCGATCAGGCGAATGGCGCGGCCTGTGCGGTAGTTCATGATTTCTCCCAATTCGGGCCACCGTGGCCCGTTGGGGAGAATGTAGGCGCGCCGCTTTCCGATTGCACGCGCCATGCGACGGAATGCCGCACAGTGCGAGGAAGCGCGAAAAAGCGGCGACAAGCCGCCCCGGCAATCAGGCCATCAGACCGGTTCCCGGTACTGGGCCTCCAGCAACTTGGCCTGCGCCGCGGCCAGCCGCGCGATCGGCACCCTTGGACCGGAGCAGGAGACGTAGTTGAGCTTGATGTGATGGCAAAAATGGATAGAGCCGGGGTGCCCGCCATGTTCACCGCAGATGCCGATTTTCAGATCCGGATTGGTCGCGCGGCCCTGCTGCACCGCCATCTTCATCAACTGCCCGACGCCCTTGATGTCCAGCACCTCGAACGGGTTGTCTTCCAGAATGCCGGTCTCGTTGTAGAACGGCAGGAACTTGTTCTCCGCATCCTCGCGGCTGAAAGAGAAGGTGGCCTGGCTCAGGTCGTTGGTACCGAAGGAGAAGAATTCGGCGATTTCGGCCATGCGCCCGGAGCGCACGCAGGCGCGCACCACTTCCAGCATGGAGCCGAACTTGAACTGCACATCGATGCCGTGGGTGGCCCTGACTTCCTTGTGAATGCGCTGCACATAGCTGTGAATGCGCTTGAGCTCTTCCACCGTGGCGACTTGCGGCACCATGATTTCGGGGTAAATTTCCACACCCTGCTTGGCGCACAAGGCGGCCGCCTCCATGATGGCCCGGATCTGCATCGAGTAGATCTCGGGGTAGGTGATGCCCAGGCGCACGCCGCGATGACCCAGCATCGGATTCACTTCGGCCAGGGCGCGCACTTTCTTCAGGACCCGCTCCTTTCTGCCGATCACGTCTTCCTCCAGGTGCGAGCCCTTGAAGGTATGCAAGCTGCCCATCAACTTGGTCAGGCCGTCGGCATACTGCTGGTACAGCTTGGGGTTGAGCAGCTTGAGCGTGTCGGGCAGCTCCTCCAGGCCTTTGATGGTGTCGCGCAACTGGTGCAGGTGGGCGATTTCCAGTTCCAGCTGCGCCGCCGTCGGCAGGAACTCGTGCATGGGAGGATCGAGCAGGCGCACCGTCACCGGCAGCCCCTTCATGGCCTTGAAGATGCCGGTGAAGTCGGAGCGCTGGATCGGCAGCAGGCGGTCCAGCGCCGACTGCCGGTCTTCCAGCGTTTCGGCCAGAATCATTTCCTGCACGATGGGCAGGCGGTCGGTGCTGTTGAACATGCGCTCGGTGCGGCACAGGCCTATGCCCATGGCGCCAAATTCGCGCGCCCGGCGGGCATCTTCCGGCGTGTCGGCATTGCCCATGACCTTGAGTTGCGCCACCTCATCGGCCCAGCCCAGCAGCGTTTCCATTTCCTGCGAAAACTCCGCCTCCACGGTGGGCACCTCACCGGCATAGACGTGGCCGGTGCCGCCGTCGATGGTGATGACATCGCCCTCCTGCAAAGTGGTATCGCCGATCCTGGCGCTACGCAACTGATCGTTGATGACGATCTGCTCGCAGCCCGAAACGCAGGGTTTGCCCATGCCGCGCGCCACCACCGCGGCGTGTGAAGTCTTGCCGCCACGGCTGGTCAAAATACCCTGCGCCTGGAAGAAACCATGGATGTCTTCCGGCTTGGTTTCCTCGCGCACCAGGATGATTTTTTCGCCGGCGCGGCCGCGCACTTCGGCGGTATCGGCATCGAACACGATTTTTCCGGAGGCGGCGCCGGGCGAGGCCGCCAAACCTTGCGCCAGCGACTTGCCGTGAAAATTGGGCGCCAGTTGCGGCACCAGCAACTGTTCCAGCATCGCCGGTTCGGTGCGCAACAGGGCGCGTTCCCTGGAAATCAGTCCCTCGCGAAACATTTCCACCGAGGTGCGCACCATGGCGCGCGCGTTCATTTTTCCGTTGCGGGTTTGCAGGCAGTAGAGCACGCCTTTTTCGATGGTGAATTCGAAATCCTGCACCTCGTGGTAATGCGACTCCAGCCGGTTGTGCAAGGTCATCAACTGACGGTGAATCTCCGGCATTTCCTGTTCCATCTCGGCAATCGCCTTGGGCGTTCGGATGCCGGCCACCACGTCCTCGCCCTGGGCGTTGACCAGGTACTCGCCGTAGATCAGGTTCTCGCCAGTGCCGGGGTTGCGCGTGAAACCGACGCCGGTGCCGGAATCATTGCCCATGTTGCCGAACACCATGGTGCAGATATTGACCGCCGTGCCATTGGCCTGCTCCTTGGTAATGCGGAACTGCTTGCGGTAGTCGACGGCGCGCTTGCCCATCCAGGAGCGGAACACCGCGCCGACCGAAATTTCCAGTTGCTCGAACGGACTTTGCGGAAAGGGCTTGCCGGTGTGGTGCTCGACGATGGCCAGAAATTCGCCCGCCAACTCTTTCAGGTGTTCGGCGCGCAGATCGACATCCAGGGGGGCGCCGTACTTGCGCTTGATGGCCGCCATGCGCTCGTCGAAATGTTCGTCACCGATGTTGAGCGCGATCTTGCCGAAAAGCTGGATGAAACGGCGGTAGGCGTCATAAGCGAAACGCTCGTTGCCGGTTTGCCTGATCAAGCCTTGCAGCGAGGTTTCATTGAGTCCCAGATTGAGAATGGTGTCCATCATGCCGGGCATCGACATGGCGGAGCCCGAGCGCACCGAAATCAGCAGCGGGTTCTGGCCATCGCCGAAGCCTTTGCCGGTCTTCTTTTCCAGTGCCGCCATATGGACCCTGATTTCGTCCATCAAACCGTCCGGCAACTGATTTTTTTCCAGATAGGCAAGACAGGCATCGGTGGTGGCGGTGAAGCCCGGTGGCACGTTCAGGCCGATCTGCGTCATCTCGCACAGATTGGCCCCCTTGCCGCCCAACAGCATTTTGTTTTTTCCATCGCCCTCTTCAAATGCATAAACATACTTCTTGCTGTTGGCCATGATGCTTCCATTTCAAAATGTTGAATGACTTGCCGATTTGCGATTCAAACCAATTATGCTTGCCCCGCTCATGCTGAATTTTTAGGCAGTGGCACCAGCAAACCGGTGGCTACCGTGGGATAGCGCAGCCGCAAGCGCAGTTCACGCTTCAGACGTGTGTTGTCCATGCGGCGCGACTCGCTCATGAAGCTCAGCAGCAGCAGGGGCAATTGGTCCTTGGCCAGGCTTCTGGGCACGCGCGGCGGACGCGGCAAACGGTACAAATCGGCCGCCAGATCGAAATACTCGCCCATCTTCAGACCGCTGTCGTCGTTCACGTTGTAGACGCGCTGCGGCTTTCCGCGCCACAAGGCGGCGATACAGGCACGCGCCAGATCGTCGGCCTGAATATGGTTGGTATAGACGTCATCGCGCGCCTCCAGCAGCGGCGTGCCCTTGAGCAAACGCGCCCGCGGCGTGCCGCCCGCGCGGTCGGTGGCATAGATGCCCGGAATGCGCAGGATGGTGCCGCGCACTTGCCCGGCACGGCCCAGGAAGCGGATCGCATCCTCCGCATTCACGCGCCGCCTGGCCCTGGGTGTGTCGGCGCGGGGCGCTCGTGTTTCATCGACCAGGTCGCCGCGGCAGTCGCCATAAACACCGCTGGTGGAGCCATAAACAAGAGCCTGCGGCAGGCTGCGCAGACGCAGGGCGCGGGTCAAGGCCAGGGTGCGCGTATCACGCCAACCCTCATCCGGTGGCGGCGCCAAGTGGATGACACGGGAGCACAAGCCGGAGAGCCGGCGCAGCGACGCGCCGTCGTCCAGATCGCCCAGCAAAGGCGTGATGCCACGCTCGCGCAACTCCTCTTTTCGATCTGCGCTGGAGGTCAGCGCCAGCAGACGCAAGCCAGCCGGCAGCGCCTGCGCCACCCGCAAACCGACATCACCACAACCGACCAGCAGGACGCGGGTGCGGCGAAACCGGGCCGGCAACGCACCGGGGCGAGTCGCGTACAGGCTGACGTGGGGGCTTTGGTTTGAAGGCAAAATCGGACTGGCAAAATATTCCAAATACTACTCCGCCCAAGGATACAGAAAAGATGAGCAGCAGCGCAATTGGCACGCCAGAGTTCCGCATCACCGTCAAGCCCAGCGACCGCGCCTTCACGGCCAGCGCCGGGGAAACCATGTTGGCGGCAGCCATTCGCCAGGGGATTGGCATGCCTTACGGTTGCAAGGACGGCGCCTGCGGCTCCTGCAAGTGCAAAAAGCTCTCCGGCAGCGTGGTGCACGGGGCACACCAGAGCAAGGCCTTGAGCGAGGAAGAAGAAGCCCAGGGCTTTGTGCTGACCTGCTGCGGCGTGGCCCACAGCGACGTGGTGCTGGAGTCGCGCCAGGTGACGCAAGCGGGCGCCTTCCCGGTCAGGAAATTCCCCACCCGTGTCAGCCTGCTGGAGAAAAAGTCGCCCGATGTGATGCTGCTCAAACTGCAGCTTCCGGCCACCGAAAGCTTTGGCTACCACGCCGGCCAGTACGTGGAATTCCTGCTGCCCGGCGGCGTGCGGCGCAGCTACTCGATGGCCAACGCAACCCCTACGCCGGCCGCCGGCGGTACGCTGGAGTTTCACCTGCGCCACCTGCCGGGCGGTCAATTTACCGACCAGGTGTTCGGCACCATGAAGGAGAAGGAAATCCTGCGCGTCGAAGGGCCTTACGGCAGTTTCTTCTTGCGCGAAGACAGCAGCAAACCTATCGTGCTGCTGGCCGCGGGCACCGGCTTTGCGCCGATCAAGGCGCTGCTGGAACAGATGCAGTTCAAGGGCATAGGGCGCGCCGTCACCCTGTACTGGGGCGGCCGGCGCCCACATGACCTGTACCTGGACGACTGGGTCAAGGCCAAGCTGGCTGAAATGCCCAATCTGCGCTACGTGCCGGTGGTCTCCGACGCGCTGCCCGAGGACCACTGGAATGGTCACGGCGGCTTTGTGCACCTGGCCGTGCTGCAGGATCTGCCCGACCTCAGCGGCTACCAGGTCTACGCCTGCGGTGCGCCCATCGTGGTGGAGGCGGCCCGCAGCGATTTCTTGCGCGCCGGTTTGCCGCAAGACGAATTCTTTGCCGACGCCTTTACCTCCGAAGCCGACAAGGCGCGCGACGCGCTGGCAGCCTGAAATCAGCCAAAATACGCTCATGAACTACAAAACACTGATCCTCGCCGCCCTGACCTTCATCACCTCTGTCGTCGCGCCTGTGGCGCAAGCGCAAAACAAACCGATTCGCCTGATCGTGCCCTACGCAGCCGGCGGCCCGCTGGACGTCACGGCGCGCGCCTTGGCGGAGCGCGTCAGGGACACGCTGGGGACTGTCATCATCGAAAACCGCCCCGGCGCCGGTGGCAATATCGGCGCCGACGCGGTGGCCAAGGCCGCGCCGGACGGCTTGACCATAGGCATTGCCGCCACCGCTACCCATGCCGTGAACCCCTGGCTTTACAGCAAGATGCCGTACAACGCGGCGACCGACTTTGCCCCGATCACCCAGATGGTGCGGGTGCCCAACGTGCTGGTGATGAACGCCGAGGTGGCGCAGCGCCTGAACATCAACACCCTGGCGGACCTGATCGCCTATGCCAAGGCCAACCCGGGCAAGCTCAACTACGGCAGCGGCGGCAACGGCAGCGCCGGTCATCTGGCGGGCGAGATGTTCAAGCGCGATGCCGGCATCTTTGCCGTGCATATTCCCTACAACGGCGGCAACCCGGCGCAACTGGCGCTGCTGGGCGGCCAGGTCGATTTCAACTTCGACAACCTGGCCACCGCCGCCCCCAACATTCGCTCCGGCAAGCTCAAGGCGCTGGCCGTGACGACCCTGGCGCGCTCCAGCGCCCTGCCCGGCGTACCGCCGGTGGCCGACACGCTCAAAGGCTTTGCCATCGACACCTGGTGGGGCCTGGTGGCGCCGGCAGCGACACCGAAAGAGGTGCTGGCCCGACTGAATCAAGCCTTTGTGGCGGCACTCCATGCGCCCGAGACCAAAACCCGCTTTGCCGTCCTGCTGGCCGAACCGGTGCCCACTACCCCCGAAGAATTTGGCACGCTGATGAAGACGGAGCGCGCCAAATACGAAAAACTGGTGAAGGCGTCGGGTGCGCGGGTGGATTAGGGTCAGTTCAGCCTATTGTGAGTTCCGAAATTAACGACACTGTTCCAGCCAAGCCGGCCTGATGCAGATGGCTTTCGCAAGTCCAAACTGCGATCCATGTGTGTGGACCGAGATCACCGCAGTGGATAGCTCCGCGAATGTCCTCCGGCCCATGGCCTCCCCCTTTATTTGGCAAAACCCCAAGTCCACGCTACGCCACCCACTGCGGCGCCCTCGGCGGCGAGTGTCGCTGGTTTGCGCCGGTCGCACACCAACCCCTCTTGCAAGATCAGGCTGGTGGGGCGCTCAGCGCAGCGGCATAAAGGAGGAGACCGAAGGTCGGGGGACAGCCGCAGCGCTGAGTGCCCCGCCAGCCTGATCCACCCGGTATACCGAATAGGGTTCGGTATGTCGTCATTTCGGGAAAAATCCTAATCCATCATCGAAGCGCTCAGCTCCATTTGCTTGAGGCGCCGCGTGATGCGGTCCAAAAACTGTAGCGTGACATGTGACAGCGCGCGGTGGCTGGGTACCACGATGCCGACGTTGATGGCATTGATGGCCGGACTGGCCAGCGGGCGCCACACGACCTCGCCGCGCGCCAGTTCGTCCATGAAGCCGATCTTGGAGAAAAAAGACAGGCCGCGCCCGGCGATCAGCAGGCGCTTGACCATGATCGTCGAGTTGCATGAAATGGCCGGTTCCAGGGCATCCCAGAAGCGGGCAAACTCGGGCAGCACGATGCTGTGAATCGGCGACAGCCGGCTGATCTGCAAGAAGGCGTGACCACGGCAGTCATCGAACGACAGCGCCGCCATTCTGGCCAGCGGATGCGACGGCGCCATCACCACGCCGGGCGGAAATTGCGCCTTGGCAACCACTTCCAGACCGGCCGGCAGCTTGCCCAGATAGCAGATGCCGATGTCGTGATCGCCCGCCATCACGCGCTCCGGCACATCACTGGGCATGGCCGAATGGATCGAGAACTGCACCGCCGGGTAGGTGTCGGAAAACTCCTCCACCGCGGCCGGCAAAAAATCGATCAGCAGCGAGTCCATCGCCACCACCGACACATGCCCCTTGCGCTCGCCCTTGAGCGCTGCCAGTTCGGTGCGCATCAGGTGGTAGTCGTGCAGCGTGCCACGCACATGCTGCAACAGCCGCTCGCCCGCCGCATTCAGGCGCAGCCCCTTGGGTACGCGGTCGAACAGTTCGGTGCCGAGTTCGTCCTCGAGACGCAGGATCTGCCGGTTCACCGCACTGGAGGCGACGAACAGGTTTTTCGCCGCCTTGCGGATCGAGCCGCAACGCGCCACTTCGACAAAGTACTTCAGGATGACTGCATGCATCGGCAACTCTCCGGGGATCTAGCCGCCAATCGTACCCCGGGCCGTCGCCACGGTCGGATGATCACAAGGCCTTGCGGCTACGCTGTCGGCGCCGCCGGGCTTGGCCCCATGGGCCACTTCAGCGGCCCTGCCAACGCGGCTTGCGCTTTTCCTGGAAGGCTCTGACGCCCTCGTCGGCATCATTCGATTGCAGGGCCGCAACCAGCGCCGGCAGACGCAGCGCCTGGGCCTGGGACGGCGACAGCGTGCCGGTGCCGCGCACCACCTGTTTGATGGCCCTCAGCGACAACGGCGCACAGGCCAGAATGTTGTCGACCCAGCGCGTCACGGCCTGGTCGAGTTCTGCACGCGGCACCACTTCGTTGATCAATCCCATCTCCAGTGCCCGCGCGGCCGAGACCCGCTGACCGGTGAACAACATGGCCATGGCCTGGCGAAACGGCACCTGGCGCTGTAGCAGCGTCATGCCGCCATCGAGCGGCATGCGCCCGACCAGCGCCTCGGGCAGGCCGAAGCTGGCCTCCTCGCAGGCCACCACGATGTCGCAGCCCAGCACCATCTCGAAGCCACCGCCCAGCGCGTAGCCGTTGACGCGCGCGATCACCGGCACATTGAGCGTCTCGCGCAAGGCGATGCCGCCAAAGCCGCCGGGGCGTGGCGCGGCCCAGTAGTCGACGCCGCTGACCGACGGGTTCTTCAGGTCGGCGCCGACACAGAAGGCGCGCTGGCCCTCGCCGGTGAGCACGATCACGCGGATGTCGCGGTTGTTCTCCAGCTCGGTCCAGATGCGCTGCAGCTCAGCCTCGGTCGCCAGGTCAACGGCATTGAGCGCATCGGGCCGGCACAGGGTGACGGTGGCGACATGCTGCTCGATCTTGAGCACTACGTTCATGCTGTCTCCCGGGCGGCGTGGGCCTGGGCCAGCACTTCCTCGGTGTGCTGCCCCAAGCGCGGCGGCGCCCGGCGCAAGGTGACCGGCGCCGCCGACAACTGGATCGGACTGCCGACAAATTTGACCGGCTGGCCTTCCCCCTGACCCTCCAGCAAAATCTGGTTGTGCAGGGTTTGCGGGTCGACCAGCGCCTCGCGCAGGTCGCGCACCGGCGCGCACAGCAGATCCTGTTCGTCGAGCCGCTCCAGCCAGTAGGCCCGGGTGTTGCTGGCGAAGGCCTGGCGGAACATGGTTTGCAGTTCGGCTTTGTGCTTGAACTGCTGCTTCAGGTTGCAAAAGCGCGGGTCCAGCGACAGATCGGCCAGCGCCAGCGCGGCGCAGATGTTGCGCAGCGGGTTCTCCTTGAAAGCGCCGACCAGCACCAGGGCGCCATCCTGCGTATCAAAGACGCCGGACAGCGGCATGGCGGCCCAGTTGACCTCGGAATCGGCCATCATGATCATCGCCGCCTCCTGCATCTGCATGGCCAGCATGGAGTTGTAAAGCGAGACGCTGACCTTCTGACCTTCGCCGGTGCGCTGGCGTTGCAGCACGGCCAGCAGAATGCCTTGCACCATGTGCATGCCAGCGGCGTAGTCGGCCAGCGCGGTGGGGTAGACCGACAGCGGCAGGGCGTCGTCGGCGCGGCGCGCCATGACGCCGCTCATCGCCTGCGCCAGCACGTCCTGCCCGCCTTTGTGGGCGTAGGGGCCGCTCTCGCCATAACCGGTACCGACGGCGTAGATGATGCGCGGGTTCAGGGCGCGGCAGTCTTCGTAGCCCAGGCCGTTGCGCTCCATGACACCGGCGCGGAAATTGTTGACCACCACATCGGCATCGGCGATCAAGGCCTTGATGGCATCCAGGTGCTCGGCCTGACGCAAGTCCAGCGCGGCGCTGCGCTTGTTGCGGTTCAGGCTACAGAAAATCGGGTTGTCGGCACCGGCCACCGGCTCGAAGGTGGAGCGGCTCAGGTCACCGCTGCCCTGGCGCTCGATCTTGACCACATCGGCACCGTAGTCGGCCAGCACCTGGGTGCACACCGGCCCCATCATCACCTGGCTGAAATCGATCACGCGCACGCCGGCCAGCGGCAGCTCGGGCGTCTCTTGACGGGTTTGACTCATGCATTCTCCAGAACTTGAGGACCGGTGGCCAAAGCCGCCACCAGCGCGGGTACGTCGGGGTTGCGACCGATCCGGTCACCGGGATCGGCGCCTTGCGCGCGCAAGGTTTTTTGCAGCGCCTTGACATCCACCTGGCGCACGCTGACGCCGGCATTGAGCGCCAGCGCGGCGGCCACACCGGCGGCTTCACCCATCGCCATGCAGGGTGGGATCTCGCGCGAAATCTTCTGCGCCGACGATGTCACAGAGTAGTGGCGCCCGGCCACCAGCAGGTTGTCGATTTTTTGCGGCAACAGCACGCGGTACGGCATGTAGTAGTCGCGGCCGCGGGCAATGCTGTCGTCAAAACGGGTGCGTTGCGCCAGGTCTTCCTTGGTCAGGATGTACTCGCCTTCCAGCAGACGGGTCTGGCGCACGCCGGTTTGCGGCGCGACATCGATGACCTGGCATTTTTCGAAACCGGGCATGGCGCCGCGCACAAAATCGACCAGCGCGTGGATGTGCTTGCGGCCCTGGATTTCAGCCCGCGTCAGGTCTTCCACGCGCAAGCCGTCGAGTCCGGTCATGTGCGGGCAGTTGCACCAGACCACGCCCGGCAAAGGTGTCTTCAGCCACCAATAGCCCCAGGAGCCGCCCAGAATCTTCTTGGCCTGCCGGTCCAGTTGCGCGTATGGCTCCGGCTGTTCGCGCTCGAACCGCTCCGCCGCATCGGTGTCGACACCGCCCAGGCGGAAGACCGTGGTCATGATGTAGCTGCCGCCGGTGTGCGGCGCGCCGGCCGAGGCGGCGACGTCAAGATCGCCGGTGGCGTCGATCACGACCTCGCCCAGAATCGCTTCGCGGCCGTTTTTGGTGTCGCAAATCACGCCCTTGACCTTGCCGTCTTCGACCAGGGTCTGGGAGAACCACGAGTGCAGGCGCAACTGGATACCCAGCTCCTGCACCATCTCGAGTGCCACCCGCTTCATGGCGTCGGGGTCGAAGGCAGCGGCGAAGCAGATCGGGTGCGGGTTTTGATGGCTGTGAAAATCGAAGGTGCCCCAACGGCGCCAGCGGCGCCCGGCCGCCGGGTCCATGCCCCAGTCGTTCTGGCACGGGAAGACCGCCAGCTTCAGAGCCGCCATGCGCTCCAGCATGCTCATGCAGACGCCGCGCACCGAGACCTCCAGTTGATGGTTGTCCCACATGTCATCGAGCACCAGCACCATGCCGCCGGAGGCCAGCCCGCCCAGGTGGTTGTAGCGCTCCAGCAGAATCACCTGGGCGCCGTTGCGGGCGGCGGCCAGTGCCGCCGACAGGCCGGCCGGACCGCCGCCGACCACCACCACGTCGGCCTTGGCGGCAATTCGCACATTGCAGGCCGGCTGTTGAACCCAGTCGTTTATGTTGTTCATGTTTTGTCCCTCAAAATGCGGTTGACTTCGGTCGCTGCTTACCAATGCGCCTGCTCCGGCTGCCAGCGCACGATCCAGCGTTCCAGCAGCGCGATGACCAGGAAGAAGGCGCCGGACAGGCAAGCACTCATGACGATCGCCGAGTACAGCAAGGCCGAGTCGAAGTTGTAGGTGGCCTGGATGATCAAGGCACCAATGCCCTGGGTGGCACCTATCCACTCGCCGACGACGGCACCGATGACCGACATGGAAGCGGCGATGCGCAGCGCCGAAAACAGGTAGGGCAATGAACTGAACAGGCGCAACTTGAAGAAGACCTCGGTCTTGCTGGCCGACAGGACCCGCATCAATTCCACCGCCTGCGGGTTGGCCGCGTTCAGCCCGCGCACCATGTTGACCAGCGTCGGGAAGAAGCAGACCAATGCCGCAATGGCAATTTTGGGCTCCATGCCGTTGCCCATGATCAGCACCAGCACCGGCGCCTTGGCAACGATAGGAATGGCGTTGAACATCAAGGCGACCGGAAAGAAAATGTCCTGCAGCGTCTTGTTGTGCACGAAGACGGTGGCGATCAGGATGGCCACCAGGTTGCCCAGCAGAAAGCCGCCGGCGGCCTCCAGCGCGGTCGGCAGCATGTTGTCCAGCAGCACGCTGCGCTTGTCGAACAAGGTCTGCAAAACCACCAGCGGTGACGGTGCGATGAAGGGCTTCACGTTGAGGCCAACGACCACCGCCCACCAGGTGAACAGCAGCAAGGCGATGCCGAAGGCCGGCAGGATGCGCTGGCGCCAGAGCTGGCGTCGCCGCGCGGCCTGCCAGGCCAGCGTTTCGGCGTCTTCCAGGGGCGGGGGCATCGTCAGTTTGATTTCGGTCGTACTCATGAGCGCATCTTTCGTCAGCATTTCTCAAGCACGCGGCGCAGGTAGGCGGCGAGTTGCACAAATTCAGGGGTTTCGCGGACACTGAGGTCACGCTCTTCTGACAGTTGCACCGGCACGATCTCCTGCACCCGACCCGGGTTGCTGGCCAGCATCAGAACGCGCTGCCCCAGAAAAGCGGCCTCGTGGATGCTGTGGGTCACGAACAGTATGGTCATGCCCAGCTCTTTCCAGACGCGGCGCAGTTCTTCATTAAGGCGGTCGCGTGTGATCTCGTCGAGGGCGCCAAAGGGTTCGTCCATCAGCAGAATGCGAGGATCGCTGACCAGGGCCCGGGCAATCGAGACGCGCTGGCGCATGCCGCCGGAGAGCTCATGCGGATAAGACTGCTCGTTGCCCTTGAGTCCCACCAACTCCAACAATTCGCGTGGCGTGGCGCGTGCTTTTTTAAAACCTTGCGTCTTGCCGCGCGCCACTTCCAGAGGCAACTCGACGTTTTGCAGAGCGGTGCGCCAGGGCAGCAAGGCCGGATCCTGAAACACAAAGCCGATGTCGCGCCGCAGACGCGCCTGTTCCGGCGTCACCCCCAGAATCTGAAGCTGGCCCTGGCTCGGTGGCACCAAATCCGCCACCACCCGTAAAAAGGTGGATTTGCCACAGCCCGAAGGTCCCAGCAGAGTCAGAAACTCGCCGTCCTTCACATCCAGGCTCAGGGCCTGCAAGGCGGTGATGCTGCGCCGCTCGGCAAAAAAGCGCACCGAGATATCGCGGCAATGAATCGACAAGCCGGAGGCTGGTGACGCCACGGGCGCGCTGACCCGCTGCGCCGCCGGCGCCATGGCATGAACTGCTGGCATGAGCTTGTCCCTCAGCTTGCCGAAAAGGCTTTCAGACGGAAGTCCCGTGTTGCATTGAGAATGTCCAGGGTCATGACTTCCTCCACCTTGGGCACACGCTTGGTGAACTGGCCCAGTTCCGCGTACAGCGAAATCTGCTCCTGCCAATTGCTGCGCTCCATGGCGCCCCAGCCGTTGGCCTGGGTCGCCGCGTTGAACGCGTAGTCCATCAGTGCATCCAGCGCCGCCCGTTCGTCGGCACGGTTGAGGTTGGGATACTCCTTGATCAGCAGATCGGTGGCCGCTTCCCGGTTCTTCAGGGCATAGGCCCAGCCGCGGGTCGTGGCGCGCAAAAAGCGCTGTAGCACGTCTGATCGGTTTTGAATGGTTTGCGTGGTGGCGTAGTAAGGCAAGGCGTAAAGGCGCACGCCGGTGTCCCACAAACGCAGATCGACCCGGTCCGGGCCTAGCACCTTCATCGCTGTGGTGTTGGTTTGCCAGCCGGTAACGACATCCACCTGACCCGTCATCAAGGGTCCCATGTCACCGCCGATGGGGATGATGTTGACGTCTTTCTCGGCAATCTTGTTCTTGGCCAACAAGGCGCGCAGCAATACCATGGCGGTGGGTTGCATGCCGATCTTCTTGCCGACCATGTCCTGCGCCTTGCGGACCGGGTTCTTCTTGAGCGAGAAGAAGGTGTAGGGATGTTGTTGCAAGCCAGTAGCAAAGCACTTGATCGGCAAGTCCTGCGACACCGCCAGCATGATGGAGGGGCTGGACGACACCTGCCCCGATTCGTAGCGTCCCGAGGCGATCAAGGCCACACCGTCGATATTGGGGCCACCCGGCTGGATCGAAAAATCAATGCCTTCCTGCTCGTAGTAGCCGAGCCGCTTGGCCGCCACCTCGCCGATCTGGTTGCCGCCGGTCAGCCAGCCGATTTGCATGTTCACGGCCACCTTGTCCGCCGCCAGGGCTTGCACCGAGAGCAGCGCACCGCCGGCCGCCAAGCCCCCGGCCGCAGCCGAAGCGCCCAATAAGCGCCGACGCGCCATGTTCACGGAATCGTTCATTGCGTTTTCTCCTGGTGTTGCGAATCACTGAAAGCCAATGGCCCGATTGAGCCGCTCTTTTGCTCTGTGCGAACACATTGTGTGCCAGGCAAGGTGACCCCACAAGCATCAAATGTCTATAGGCGTGATGCCAAAATTAGATCACGGAGACCGCGAAATCGGCAGCGGTCAGGCAGCGTCGCCTCCCATCGCACTGGTTTCCTCTGCCTTGGCTGCGGCGGCGGTCTTGGCGGCCTCGTCAAGCTCGCTCCGTTCATCCAGCGCCGCCAGCACCAGATCCGGGTTCATCGACTGTTGCAGCGCTGCGGCTTCGGGGTCGTGGCGATTTTTGACATTCGGTAAATCGCGTCTCAGCTCTTCCAGCAAGTCGATCAGCTTGGCGGCCTTTTGCTCGGTCAACAGCGTGACCTTGAGGTCCAGATGGGCTCTTTGCTCCTCCAGCTTGGCGAGCCGGTTTTGCTTGGTCAAAACCACGGTGGTGGTGAGCAATGCCCCCAGCCCGACCAGGCCTTGCAGCCAGAAAAATGGGGCCGGGTCAAATTCAACCCGGCCGGCCAGGCGCAGGGCCGTGTCAGCAAGCATCCAGAGCGCCACGAACAACAAAATGAAGCCCAGAAACGCCGGTTGCCCGATCAGGCAACTGATGCGTTCCAACACGCGCTGCCAGTAGCTTATTTTTTCTTCCTCACGCGTGTAGAAATTCAACACAGCGTTGATGTTTTGGCTGATCTGGTCACTGTCCGACGGCACGGGCGCGCCTGCGGCAGGGGCTTTCGGCGCCGACGGTCGATTGTGTGTCATCGTTCGGAATCCTTAAAGTAAAAATAACATGGCACGGCTGGCGCCAAGACGGCCACCGACCAACCGACGTCACTTGAATGGCAAGACTTGCCATGCTGGCAGACTAAATGCATGCCATGCAGATTTCCGTGCGGGGACGAACAAAGCAACGAAATTTCGTGGCCTTGAGCTGCGACGGCATGGGTGCGAAGACGCGCTTTCATGTTTCGATATTTCTGGTTTTGAGTGCTAACGCACAGACGGATGCAGGCCCGCCCCATAACGTGGCATCCTTCACGTTCAAAGAAGATTTTCATGGCCAGACACCAGATAGCAGTTATCGTCGGCAGCCTTCGTCGGGACTCACTCAATCACCAGTTGGCCAACGCCCTCGCGAAATTGGCGCCTGCAGAGTTCTCGTTCAAGCGGGTACAAATCGGCGATTTGCCGCTCTATAACCAGGACGACGACGCCAACCAGGCAGAGCCCGTCAAGCGCTTAAAGAACGACATCCTGGCTGCTCAAGGCCTTTTGTTCGTTACCCCCGAATACAACCGCTCGATCCCCGGTGTTCTCAAGAACGCGATCGACCACGCCTCGCGCCCTTACGGCCAGAGCGCCTGGACCGGCAAGCCGGCCGGGGTGCTGGGTGTTTCGGTGAGTGCCATCGGTACTGCCCTGGCACAACAGCATTTGCGCAATATTCTTGCGTGTCTGGACGTACCCGTGCTGGGCCAGCCAGAAGCCTTCATCCAGGCCAAGGAGGGATTGTTCGACGATGCCGGGAACCTTGACATGGACAGCAAAACATTCCTGCAAGGCTGGATGGACCAGTACCTTGCCTGGGTGAAAAAACACACTGCTTGAGGCCGTGGCGGGGTCCCTTGGGCCTTCACCTTGCGTTGCCTGGCCTCTTGCTCAGGAACCCACAGACGCATCAATATGCGCCGAATAGAGTAACAACCCTGGATCTGCCAATCCCGGCCCGGGCTCAGGGCATGATCTCCACGTACTCATAGACTTCGCAGTCCATGATCTGCTTGCGCACCGGCAGCGTGGCCTGCTCAAACCAGGCCTGCGGCTGGTGCTTGTCGATCTCGCGTCCCATGAAGCGAATCAGCTCGCAAATCGGCTCCACCACGTTGCGGCGGTAGCGCTCATCCTGCTTGACGTAGCCGATGTACAGGTTCTTCATGCAATTGCCACGACACCAGGAATAGGCCTCGCAACCCTGGCACGGCATCGCCGGGCTGAGCTGCAGGGGACTCTGGCGCAGCCAGTTGCTCTTCACATCCCCCATCTTCATGTCGGGGGCGTACAGCATGTCCGGGCAGGGGTAGATCTCGCCGCTGGGCATCACATTGAGCAAGTGGCTGGACACTCGGCATTGGGCGCGGCCCGCATACAACTCCTGCGCGCGGGTGGGAAAGAGTTTGTTGCGCAGCATGCCCATCAGCGGAATCAACGGGTACAACCGGTCGCTGCGGGAGAAAAACTTGTCGATCAATTGCACCAGCACCGCCTGGCGCTTGGCCACCGAGTCGCCGGCGTACATTTCGTCGGCCACGAACTGCCAGTACAGGTAATCAAACGGCATGCCGTCGCCGACCAGTTGGTCGAGTTCCTCAAAACAGGTATCGGGGTTGCCCCAGGTAACACGGGCCGTCACCGAGCCAGCTATATTTTTCCGCACCTCGGTGAGATTTTTGATCACCTGGCGATAAATACCGCGTCCCCGGTAACCGTCGGTGATGGCTTCTCCGCCGTCGATCGAGGCCAGCACATTGGACAAGCGGCCGAGCGCCCAGTCGGGCAAATTGTCGATCAGTGTGGCATTGGTCTGCAGTTGAAAGCGAAAGCGCGGAAAACGCTGCATCACCTCCAGCATCAGGGGCTTGTTCAGCGTCGGCTCACCGCCGTAGAAGGTGACATAGACTTCCTTGCCCGCCAAGTGTTTGTCGATGAAAGCCGTGAGCTGCTCAACGTCGTACTCGACATGGATCTGCGAGCCCAACACCTCGCCCACCCCCAACGAACAGTAGCTGCATTTCAGGTTGCACTTGAGCGTGGTGAGCAATTGCAGCTCGACCCGGCCACCCACAATGGGGTCGGGGTCTGACGGTGCGACCGGCGCTGGCGCGGTGGCGGGGAAGAAGTGAATCGGTGACTCGGTTTGCATGATGGTCGCGTTCCGGGCGGCAAGAAAGGTGAGGCGATCGGTCCGCCGAAGGTCTGCTGAGCAAGGACCACACGTGTTTGACACGCGGGCGCCGATCATAAGCGCTACGGCGGCAAAATAAGCGCACGCCACGCCCAATTGGGCCGGAGAATGCGATTTGTTTGACTTGATCGGGACCGCAGCGGTGTGGGCGCCGACAGAGCCAGCTCAAGTCTTGAGGAATGCCGGCAGGTCAGTGTTGCGCTGGTCCTGGTGCGTTTCATTCGTCGCCAGGGTAGCCATTGATGCCACCCCCTTTTTTGGCCGGCAGCCGGGCAGTTTTCCTGTGAACCGGTTACTTCATTTTCTTGATTTTTTCGGCGACTTCCTTTGCCCCCTTGGCATAGAACTTTTCTTCATCGGGGGCAAGCTCGTACAGCAATCTCTGAAACTCTCCCACGTGTACCAGTTCCTCGTTCGCTATTTCCTTGAGCACTTGCGCCGCGAGCTGGTTGTCGGTGGACTCGGCAAGCTGCGTGTACAGCTGCGTCGCTTCGTACTCCGCGGCGATCATGAAACGAATGGCTCTGACGAGCTCCTCGTCGGTAAGCTTTCTGTCGTTTGCCAAGCCAGCAAAAGGTGATCTGAACTCCGGCATGTCGATGCTCCTTGATTAATTGATGTCGGGCTTGCGCCCACAGGCCTGAACTCAGGTACCCCCGGCAGGCCGCCGGTACCTGACCCATCCGCCATGCTAGGAAGGCGTCGACAATTTCTCTGTGCGCTTGCGTACAGACCCGCCGCGCCGATGAGAAAACCATGCTCTATTTCCAACGTCATGATGACGGAGTAGGATGCGCGCTGTGAACCCGATGGACAAACCCCTGGCCAGGAAGCTGGCGCTGGTACTGGTACTCAAATTCGCCGTGCTGCTGGTACTGTGGCTGGGTTTTGTTCGGGAACAGCGCGTGACGGTCGATGCCGACAGCGTGGCCACGCAACTCCTGCAAGCGGTACCCTCGGCGGCGAAAGGAGCAACACCTTGATCTCTGAACAACTGGTGGATCTGTCGCGACTACAGTTTGCCGTCACCGCCCTCTACCATTTTCTGTTTGTGCCCCTGACCCTTGGCATGGTCTGGCTGCTGGTCATCATGGAAAGCGTTTATGTGATGACCGGCAATGTCGTCTGGAAAGACATGACGCGCTTCTGGGGCAAGCTGTTCGGCATCAACTTTGCGTTGGGTGTGACGACCGGCATCACGATGGAGTTTCAGTTCGGCACCAACTGGGCTTATTACTCGCATTACGTGGGCGACATCTTCGGTGCGCCGCTGGCGATCGAAGGCATGATGGCCTTCTTTCTCGAATCGACCATGATCGGCCTGTTCTTCTTCGGTTGGGACCGCCTGTCGAGGACGCAGCACGTGATGGTGACGGTACTGATGGCGGTCGGCGCCAACCTCAGCGCGCTGTGGATTCTGATTGCCAACGGCTGGATGCAAAACCCGGTGGGGGCCGAGTTCAACTACCAGACCATGCGCATGGAAATGGTCAATTTCTGGGCCGTCGTGTTCAACCCCGACGCGCAGGCCAAGTTTGTGCACACGGTGTCAGCGGGTTACGTGACCGGTGCCATGTTTGTGCTGGCTATCTCCAGTTGGTACCTGCTGAAAAAACGCGACATCGAGTTTGCCAAGCGCAGTTTTCGCGTCGCCGCCGCTTTTGGTTTGGCATCGGCCCTGAGCGTGATCGTGCTGGGTGACGAATCCGGCTACACGGTGGGCGAATCCCAGCAGACCAAGATGGCGGCAATAGAGGCGATGTGGGAGACCAAGCCGGCGCCGGCGGGGCTGACCATGGTGGCCGGCATCAACGAAGCGGCACAAAAGAACGACTGGGAGATCGAGATTCCCTGGCTGATGGGCTTGATCGGCACGCGCTCCGTCAGCAAGCAGATCCCCGGCATCCACGACATCAAGGCGAAAAACCGCCAACGCATTCTGCGCGGCATGGTTGCCGTGAACGCACTGGAAACGCTGCGCGCCAAGCGTGACGATGACGCGGCCAAACAAGTGTTCGAGCAGCACAAGGCGGATCTGGGTTTTGGTCTGCTGCTGAAGAAATACGTAGGCGACGTGCGGCAGGCCACACCCGAGATGATCGAGCGCGCTGTGAACGACACGGTGCCGCGCGTGACCCCCATGTTCTGGAGTTTTCGCATCATGGTGGGCCTGGCCTTCGCCATGCTGGCACTGTTCGCCCTGGCCTTCTGGAGCACCATCAAATCCGCCAACATGCAAAAGCCCTGGCTGCTCAAATGGGCGCTGTGGATGCTGCCGGCACCCTGGATTGCCTGTGAACTGGGCTGGTTTGTCGCCGAGTACGGGCGCCAGCCCTGGACCATTTACGGCGTGCTGCCGACGCACTTGAGCGTCTCCACGCTGAGTGTCAACAGCTTGTACGGTTCGCTGGCCGGCTTCGTCGGCTTCTACACCGTGCTGCTGGTGCTGGAGATGTTTTTGATGGTCAAGTACGCGCGCCTCGGTCCCGCCAGCCTGGGCAGTGGCCGCTACCACAACGAAGCCGTTCATCACACCGGGCCGACGCCGGCCCAAGGGGAACACGATGCTTGATTACGCAACCCTCAAGATCATCTGGTGGCTGCTGGTGGGCGTGCTGCTGGTCGGTTTTGCCGTCATGGACGGCCACGACATGGGTGTCGGCACGCTGCTGCCTTTTGTCGGCCGCAACGACCTGGAACGCCGCGTCGTGCTCAACACGGTAGGCCCGCACTGGGAGGGCAACCAGGTCTGGTTCATCACCGGCGGCGGCGCCCTGTTCGCGGCCTGGCCGCTGGTCTACGCAGCAGCGTTCAGCGGCTTTTACTGGGCCATGCTGGTGGTGCTGGGAGCGCTGTTCCTGCGCCCGGTCGGCTTTGACTACCGCAGCAAGGTTCAGGACGCCCGCTGGCGCAGCGCCTGGGACTGGGGCCTGTTTGTCGGTGGCGCGGTGCCGCCGCTGATCTTCGGCGTGGCCTTTGGCAACCTGCTGCAAGGCGTGCCGTTCCAGTTTGACAACTACCTGGTCTCCAGTTACAGCGGCAGCTTCTGGCAGTTGCTCAATCCGTTTGCCCTGCTGGCCGGCGTCGTCAGCAGCGCCATGATCACCCTGCACGGTGGCGTCTACCTGGCGCACCGCAGCCAGGGGCTGATCCAGACCCGTGCCGTCCGGGGTGCGACGGCCGCGGCCCTGGTCATGGTGCTGGCTTTCGTCGGTGCCGGTGTCTGGCTGCAATCCATGGCGGGCTACCGCATCAGCTCGGTCATCGACCCGGGCGCGCTGATCGACCCGATGAGCAAAACGGTGGTGCGTGAAGCCGGCGCCTGGATGGCCAACTACGGCCGGCAACCCTGGTTGTGGCTGCTGCCGGCACTGGGCGTGCTGGGCCCGCTGCTGGCCGTTTTGCTGCTGCGAACCGACCGCACGCTGAGCGCCTTTGTCTGCTCGTCGCTGGCTTTGCTGGGCGTTATCGGTACCGCCGGCGCCTCCATGTTCCCCTTCATCATGCCTTCGAGTTCCCTGCCGGCGGCCAGCCTGACGGTGTGGGACAGCGTGTCAAGCCATCTGACGCTGGGCATCATGTTCTGGGTCACGCTGATCTTCATGCCGCTGATCCTGTTCTACACCTCCTGGGCCTACCGCGTCATGCGCGGCAAGGTCACGGTCGCTTACGTGAAGGAAAACGAGCATGGCGCTTATTGACGCAAGCTCTTTCAGACGACAGAAGCAACGCAGCCTGAGCGCTGTGGAAAGGACATCGCATGTGGTACTTTGCCTGGATGCTGGGCGTTAGCTTTGCCGTGCTGCTGGCCATCCTGAACGCCATGTGGGGCGAAAACGAAGCCGCGCGCGCACAAACGCGAGACCCTGGACCCCCATAGCCGACCGCGGGCGGCAACGTACAGCAGCACAAGACTCAGCCCGGCAAGGTCTGCAATATTTGCGCCGCGACCGCGACGGCAATCACCTCGGGTTGCTTGCCGCTGATCCCGGCAACGCCGATCGGACAGGTGACATGCGCCAGTTCCTGCGGCGTAAAACCCTGCGCCTCAAGGCGGCGACTAAAGGTCGCCCATTTGGTCCGACTGCCGATCAGCCCGACATAGGGCAGGTCCGCCCGCAAGCGCTGGCGCAGTAGACAAGCCGCCACGATGTCCAGATCTTCGGCGTGGCTGAAGCTCATGATGAGGACGCGCGAACCACTGGCCAGGGAGGCGACCGCCGCCTGCACCGGGTCGGAATGCTCGCAGCCGACATTGGCCGGGAGATCAACCGGAAAGATCTCATCGCGGCTGTCGATCCAGCTCACCTGCAGCGGTAACGGCGCCAGCACCCGAACCAACGCGTGCCCGACATGGCCGCCGCCGAACAGGGCCAGCGGTACATAGGTGACCGTCAAGCGTCGCTGTAGCACGGCTATGTCGGCCGCAGCCACCAATTCAAAACAAAGCTGCACCTCGCCACCACAGCATTGGCCCAGGGTGGGGCCCAGGGCGTAACGCAGCAGCGGCTCACCCGGATTGCCCGCCAGACGCCGGCGGGCCTCGGCCAGGGCCTGAAACTCCAGTTGGCCGCCACCCACCGTGCCCACCGCACCCTGGCTGAAGACACCCATCCAGGCCCCTTCTTCGCGGGGCACCGAGCCACGACTGGCATGTAGCGTGATCAAACAAGCGTCTTCGGCTGTCAAACGTGAAAGAAATGTGTCTCTGATCATCAGCAAGCATTACCTTTTGAAACCGAAATGACGCCCAAAATACCTCTTTTTCGGGCAAAGTATGCTCCTGCATTGTGAGCGACACTGCAGATCGTCCAGCAAAAACAACTTGTATGTTCAGGAGACCGTGATGACCCCCCTCACCAAGCTCGGCTATGCGCTGCTGGCAGCCGGCGTCACCGGCGTTGTCGCCTTCATGGCGGGCTGCACCAGCCCGCCAGCACCGACCCCACCGCCGCCTCGGCCCGCCCCGCTGCCGGCAGCCAAGCCGGCGCCGCCCGTTAGCAGCCAACCCAGCCCAGCCCCCGCGATGACAACCATCTCCAACGCCACCAGTCCGCGCGACTATCGCCGCGACGCCGCCAGTCATCTGTACGGGCAAAACGCACACCGGATTTTCAAGGGCAAGATGCCGCCCCTGCTGTATGCCATTGGTGTGCTGCAGGTGGAAGTCGACGGCCAGGGCCGCGTCACCGCCACGCACTGGATGCGGGCTCCCAGCCAGGCCCCGGAAGTCGTTGCCGAGATTGAGCGAACAGTGCGCCAGGCAGCGCCCTTCCCGGCGCCCGTGCGACTGGGCCGTGTGACCTACACCGACACCTGGCTGTGGCACAAAAGCGGCTACTTCCAGCTCGACACGCTGACGGAAGGGCAACTGTAAGCAATTGTGGGACCGACCGCAGTTCCGAATCGATCACTTTGCGGGACACCCCATGCCCCTGACTCTTGAACAACTCAACGCCGCACCGATCTGGGAGGCCAGGCAACTGCTGGCCGACCTGTACCAGAACTCGCCCTGGGTAACCGAACAAGCGCTGGAGGCACGCCCATTCGCCTCGCTGACACAGCTGAAGTACACCATGGCGCGGGTCGTCGAAGCTGCCGGACGCGAGGCCCAGTTGACGCTGATGCGGGCCTGTCCCGAACGGGCCGGCTTGACAGACGGCACGCCGGATGAAATGGCAAAAATCCGGCAACTCGATGCCGACTACCAGGCCAAATTCGGTTTTCCCTTCCTCCTGGCGCCGCGCGGCCCGCGCGGCACGGGCTTGGGCAAACAGGAAATCATTGCCACTTTCGAGCGCCGCTTGCGAGGTCAGGCGGACTTCGAGTTGCAGGAATGCCTGCGCAACCTTCACCGCATGGCCGAGATTCGTCTGAACGATGAATTGGGCATGGAACCCCACAGCGGCAACCTGGTCTGGGACTGGGCCGAAGCCTTGGCACGCCACACCGACGCCGGTTGCGCGGAGCAAGGTCGCCTGACCCTGACCTACCTGAGCGACGCACACCGCGCCTGCGCCGCTCACCTCAAGACCTTGATGCTGGAATGCGGCTTCGATAGCGTGGAACTGGACGCAGTGGGCAATGTGGTGGGGCGTTACCGCTCCGACCAGCCGGGCGCGAAAGCGCTGCTCACAGGCTCGCATTACGACACCGTGCGCAACGCCGGTAAATACGACGGCCGCCTGGGCATTTTGGTACCCATGGCCTGCGTGCATGAGCTTGCCGGTCGGGGTCAACGCCTGCCTTTTCACCTGGAAGTTGTCGCCTTTGCCGAGGAGGAGGGGCAGCGCTTTAAAACCAGTTTCCTGGGCTCCAGCGCACTGGTCGGGCAGTTCAAGACCGAATGGCTGGAGCAGCAGGATGGCGCTGGCATCACGCTGCGCCAGGCCATGCAGCAGGCCGGACTGAACATCGATGACATTGTCCAACTGCAACGCCGGCCTGCCGATTACCTGGCTTACGTCGAAGTCCATATCGAGCAAGGCCCAGTACTGAGCGAGCTGAACCTGCCGCTGGGCGTGGTGAGTTCCATCAACGGCGGTGTGCGCTACACGGTCGAAGTCGTGGGCACGGCATGCCATGCCGGCACGACACCGATGAACCGGCGCCAGGATGCGGCCGCGGCCGCGGCCGAGGTGATACTTGCCACCGAACAGCGTGCCGCCAGGGACGGCGACTCGGTCGCCACCGTGGGCCAATTGCTAGTGCCCAATGGTTCCACCAATGTAGTCCCCGGGCGCTGCCTGTTCACGCTTGACCTGCGTGCCCCCAGCGATGCGCAAAGAGATGCCATGGTGCGGGACGTACTGGCGGCGCTGGCCGAAATCTGCCAGCATCGGCAAGTCAGTTACCACCTGGAAGAAACCATGCGCATCGCCGCTGCGCCCAGTGCGCTGGCCTGGCAGCAACGTTGGGAGCGAGCCCTCGACGCCTTGGGCGTGCCGCTGCACCGCATGCCCAGCGGCGCCGGCCACGACGCCATGAAACTGCACGACATCTTGCCGCAGGCGATGCTGTTTGTGCGCGGGCAAAACGCCGGCATCAGTCACAGCCCGCTGGAGTCCACCACCAGCGACGACATGCAACTGGCAGTCCAGGCGTTTTCAAAGTTGCTTGAACAAGTGGCTGCCGAATTCGGACTTTGAGGCCCTTATTTTCATGAGCACTTACGAGCAGCTTGACAGTTGGATCGACGCCCACTTTGACGAACAGGTGCGCTTTCTGCAGGAGTTGATCCGCGTCCCCACCGACACGCCGCCCGGCAACAATGCACCGCATGCCCAGCGCACCGCTGCGCTCTTGCAGGGGTTGGGGCTGGAGGCCGAACAATACCCGGTGCCGCCCGCCGAGGTGCACGCGATGGGCCTGCACAGCATTACCAATCTGCTGGTGCGCCGCCGATACGGTCCGGGCCCGACGATCCTCCTCAATGCCCATGGCGATGTGGTGCCGCCGGGCGAAGGCTGGAGCAAGAATCCTTATGGCGGCGAGATTGAGGACGGAAAGATTTATGGCCGCGCCGCCGCCGTCAGCAAGTGCGATTTTTCGACCTATGCGTTCGCGCTGCGGGCTCTCGAAGCGGTGGCCAGGCCGACCACCGGCAGCATCGAGTTGCTGTTTACCTATGACGAGGAATTTGGCGGCATGGTCGGTCCGGCCTGGCTGCTGGCGCACGGAATCATCAAGCCTGATCTGGTGATCGCCGCCGGCTTCAGCTACCAGATTGTCACCGCCCACAACGGCTGCCTGCAACTGGAGGTCACGGTGCATGGCCAGATGGCGCACGCCGCCATTCCCGAATCGGGTGTCGACGCCTTGCAGGCGGCAGTTCAGATACTCGCTGCCCTGTACGCGCAAAACCCACTTTACAAAAAGCTGTGCTCCGCGGTGCCGGGCATTACGCACCCCTATCTGAATGTAGGCACCATTGAAGGCGGCACCAACACCAACGTGGTACCGGGCCGCGTCACTTTCAAACTCGACCGCCGCATGATCCCGGAAGAGGACCCGGTGCAAGTGGAAACCAGCCTGCGCCAGCTCATCGCTGCTGCCGCGGCCCCATGCGCCGGCATCACGGTCGATGTGAAACGCACTTTGCTGGCCAAGGCGCTGCAACCGCTGGCCGGCAACCAACCGCTGGTGGATGCCCTTCAGAAGCACGGCAGCGCGCTGTTTGGCGAACACATCCCCGCCATCGGCACGCCCTTGTACACCGACGTGCGCCTGTTCTGCGAGGCCGGAATTCCCGGTGTCATTTACGGTGCCGGGCCGCGCACCGTACTGGAGTCGCATGCCAAGCGTGCCGATGAACGACTGGCTCTGGAAGACTTGCGCCGCGCCACCAAAGTGATCGCCCGCAGCTTGAAGGACCTGCTGGTCTAGACTCGCAACGCTTGCCTTATGCCGGGATTTCCCCGGCTCCGGTGAATTGGTAACATGCTGTAATCGCGGCTCCGAACCCGGACATGAAACCAGTCTCGGAGGTCAAACTCAGAGACCTTTTGAGCCGCGGTGACGACGCCCTGTGAACGCTTGACGAACCACTCTTCAGGAGATGCTTGATGGCAGATTCGACAACCCATCCGGTGGATGAACGCCTGCCCGCCGGGCGTCTGGCGGCGCTGGGTTTGCAGCATGTCCTGGTGATGTACGCCGGGGCGGTGGCGGTGCCGCTGATCGTGGGTCGGGCGCTCAAACTCACACCCGAACAAGTTGCCTATCTGATCTCGGCCGACCTTTTTTGCTGTGGCATCGCCACCTTGATCCAGTCCCTGGGCGCGACCCAATGGTTTGGCATCCGGATGCCGGTCATGATGGGCGTCTCCTTTGCCTCCGTGGCACCGATGGTGGCCATGGCCAACACCACAAGCGGCGCCCCCGGCGCGCAAATCATCTTCGGTGCCATCATCGGCGCGGGCATCATGTCCATGCTGCTGGCGCCCGTGATGAGCCGGATGCTGCGCTTCTTTCCACCGGTGGTGACCGGCACCATCATCGCCGTGATTGGCATCAGTCTGATGCGCATCGGCATCAACTGGATTTTCGGCAACCCGTTCGGTCCCACGGCACCCAGCGTGGTCAATCCCGAGCACGCCAAATGGCTGGCGGAGGTCGGCGCCATGGCCGGCAGCGTCCCCGCCGTGCCCAAAGGCCTGGCGCTGGTCGGTTCGGTGCCCAACCCCAAATACGCCGCGCTGGACGGTATCGGCGTGGCGGCCATCGTGCTGCTGTCGATTCTGCTGATCGCCAAATACGCCAAGGGCTTCATCAACAACATCTCGGTGCTGCTGGGCATCATTGTGGGCGGTATCGTGGCGGCCGCCGTCGGCATGATGAATTTTGACAAGGTTGCCGGCGCCAAATGGTTGGACCTGATCCTGCCATTCCAATTCGGCGTGCCGGTCTTTGATCCGATCCTGATTTTGACCATGACCCTGGTCATGATCGTTGTGATGATTGAATCCACCGGCATGTTTTTGGCCCTGGGCGACATGACCGAGCGCCCGATTACGCCGCCGGATTTGACCCGCGGCTTGCGCGCCGATGGCTTGGGCACCTTGATTGGCGGCATCTTCAATACTTTTCCGTACACCAGTTTTTCACAGAATGTGGGCCTGGTTGGCGTCACCGGTGTCAAGAGCCGCTATGTCTGCGTCGCCGGTGGCCTGATCCTGATTGTGCTGGGCTTGATGCCCAAGATGGCGGCGCTGGTGGAGAGCCTGCCCACGGTGGTGCTGGGAGGTGCCGGTCTGGTGATGTTCGGCATGGTGGCCGCTACCGGCATTCGCATTCTGGCCGGCGTGGACTACCGGGGCAACCGCAACAACCTGTTCATCGTCGCGGTCTCCATCGGCTTTGGCATGATTCCGTTGATCGCACCCAACTTCAAGCAGTGGCTGCCGCACACCATTCACCCCCTGATTGAATCGGGCATTCTGCTGGCATCGCTGACGGCGGTGGCCCTGAACCTGTTCTTCAATGGCGGCAGCGGCGATACCCAGGCCAGCATTCAAGCCGCCCGGCAGGCAGATGCGCATTGACTTGAGCTGGCTCAGAACCACCCAGGTCTGGCGGGTTCACAATTCGGTAGCCTTTAGGTTTTTAGAGCAACACTGGAGAAACAATGAGTAAAGAACTGTCCCCGGCCGAGCATGCCCTGCGCGAAGCCGCCCGCGAATACCATAAAACGCCGACACGCGGAAAAATTTCGGTCACCCCGACCAAGCCGCTGTCGAATCAACGCGACCTGTCGCTGGCCTATTCGCCCGGCGTTGCCTACCCCTGCCTGGACATCGAGGCCGACCCCTCTCTGGTGACCGAGTACACCTCGCGCGGCAATCTGGTGGGCGTCATCACCAACGGCACCGCGGTGCTGGGCCTGGGCGACATCGGCCCGCTGGCATCCAAGCCGGTGATGGAGGGCAAGGGCTGCCTGTTCAAGAAATTTGCCGGCATCGATGTCTTCGATATCGAACTGGCCGAGCGCGACCCCGACAAACTGGTGGAGATCATCGCCGCCATGGAACCCACCCTGGGCGGCATCAACCTGGAAGACATCAAGGCGCCGGAATGCTTCTACATCGAGAAGAAGTTGCGCGAGCGCATGAACATACCGCTGTTTCATGACGATCAGCACGGCACCGCCATCATCTCCAGCGCGGCCCTGCTGAACGGCCTGGAGCTGGTCGGCAAACAGATCGGCGAAGTCAAGCTGGCGGTCTCGGGCGCCGGCGCCGCGGCGCTGGCCTGCCTGGATGTCATGGTGGGCCTGGGGGTGAACCGCAAGAACATTTACGTCTGTGACTCCAAAGGCCTGGTCTATGAAGGCCGACCCGGCGGCTTCGATGAATCGAAAGCCCGTTTCGCACAGAAAACCGAATTGCGCACCTTGGCCGACGTCATCGACGGGGCCGACGTCTTCCTCGGCTGCTCCACCGCCGGTGTGCTGACGCAAGCCATGGTGAAAACCATGGCGAAACAACCGATCATCCTGGCGCTGGCCAACCCGGAGCCCGAAATCCGGCCGGAACTGGCGAAGGCCGTGCGGCCCGATTGCATCATCGCCACGGGACGCTCGGACTACCCGAACCAGGTCAACAACGTTCTGTGTTTTCCCTACATTTTCCGCGGTGCACTGGACTGTGGCGCGACCAAGATCACGGAGGCCATGAAACTGGCTTGCGTAAGGCAGATTGCCGATCTGGCGAAAGCCGACATCAGCGAGGAAGTGGCCACCGCCTACGCCGGCCAGGAACTTGTCTTTGGCTCCGAGTACCTGATCCCCACGCCTTTTGATTCGCGCCTGATCCTGCGCATTGCACCGGCCGTGGCAAAGGCGGCGGAAGAGTCCGGCGTCGCCACGCGCCCGATCAAGGACATGGACGCCTACCGTGAGCAGTTGTCCCGCTTTGTCTACCAGACCGGCATGTTCATGCGCCCGGTATTCGCCTCCGCCAAGTCGGTGCCCGATGCCGGCAAACGCGTCGCCTACGCCGAGGGCGAGGACGAGCGGGTGCTGCGCGCAGCCCAACTGGCGGTGGACGAAGGCCTGGCGCGGCCTATCCTGATCGGCCGCCCGGCGGTGATCGAAGCCCGGCTGCTGAAAGCCGGCCTGCGCATCCGTCTCGGCAAGGATGTGTCCTGCGTCAACCCCGAGGACGATCCGCGTTTTCGCCAGTACTGGGAGACCTATCACCGACTGATGGGCCGGCGTGGCGTGTCGATCGAGGCGGCCAAGGCGGCGGTGCGCCGCTCCACCACCACCATCGGCTCCCTGATGGTCAAGCTGGGCGATGCCGATGCCATGCTGTGCGGCATGCACGGCCGTTTCGACGTGCACCTGGACCATGTTCGCGATGTCATAGGCACCCGCAAAGGGGCTTCCGGCTTTGCCACCCTGAACGCCTTGATGATGGAGAAGCGCACGCTGTTCATCGCCGACACCTTCGTCAACGAAGACCCGGATGCCGAACAACTGGCCAGCATCGCGATGATGGCGGCGGAGGAAGTCAGGCGTTTTGGCCTGCCACCCAAAGTGGCCTTTCTTTCGCACTCCATGTACGGGTCTTCCAGCCGCAAGTCGGCGGTCAAAATGCGGCAAGCCTACGAGTTGTTTTCCCAACTGGCACCGGATGTCGAATGCGATGGTGAATTGCACGGCGATGCCGCCATGTCGGAAGACATGCGCCATGCCGCCTTGATGGACAGCAAGCTCAAGGGCGAGGCCAACCTGCTGATTTGCCCGAATCTGGATGCCGCCAACATCTTGTTCAATGTGCTCAAGATGACCGGTGGTCATGGTGTCACGGTCGGTCCGATCCTGCTCGGCACGGCGGCCTCGGTGCACGTGCTGACGCCGTCCGCGACGGTGCGGCGCATCGTCAACATGACCGCGCTGGCGGTCGCCAACGCTCATCACGGCGCCGGCGGCAACTAGCAACCGATGCGCCGCTAGGGCTTTGGCGCGCGGCGGATTTCGCGCAGCATGAAAAGGTAGAGCCCTTCTACCTTGTCGCGCGCCCAAGGTGTCTTGCGCAGGAATTTCAAGCTCGACGCAAGGCTCGGGTCGCTGGTAAAACAGCGCAGCGGAATGCGCTCGCCCAGTCCCGCCCAGCCATAGTGCGCCACCAGTGCCGTGACGATGGCCTCCAGGGTCAGGCCGTGCAGTGGATTGCGGGGTTGTGCAGGGTGCGGGGGTGGAACTTGCATGGCGCCATTTTGGCACCCGGCACAAGGACACGGGGCCGGCCAGCTAGAATACGCGGCTCGGAAGCGTGGCAGAGTGGTCGATTGCACCGGTCTTGAAAACCGGCGACGGGAAACCGTCCGTGAGTTCGAATCTCACCGCTTCCGCCAGAACCCTATATTTCATGCGGCTTCCAGAGGGTTGATAGAACGCACCAGGGCTTCGCGTTATTTCATGCGGCCACCGCCGGCAGTCGTCTGATCGATGCAAACCGTTCGGTTTGTTGACGGGCGTCCCACAAGTCAACCGCTTCCTGCATGCGCAGCCAGCTCTCCGCGCCGCTACCCAGTAGCCTTTCCAGGCGCACGGCCATGTCAGGAGTTACCGCACGATGCTCGTTGAGGATCTGCGATACCGTGAGCCGACTCACCCCCATCAGTTCAGCCAACTTGGTCTGCGTAATGTCGAGTCCGGGCAGAACATCTTCGCGCAGGATTGCCCCCGGATGTGTCGGCCTGCGGCTGGGATTTCGTAGCGACTTCATAATCATTCCTCAGTGGTAGTCCTCTAAATTCACGTCAATCGCATCTTCATGCGTGTGTCTGGACCCAGCTTTTCAATGCGTCATTGATGCGTGTTTGCCAGCCTTCACCCGACGCTCTAAATTTGTCCACCACGTCCACGTCAAGACGCAGTGTAATTTGCGTCTTAATGCCACTGCCCAACGGGCGGCCACGCCGCACCAGGGGTTTAACTTGAGCCCATTCGGCATCCGTGAACGGCACGGCGTCGGGGTCAGACATTGTGGCGGCTGTGATTGCGGCATCCTCGGCAGGCGTCGGCAGAATGAGCACGCGCCCGTTACGGGTCTTAATCGTTTTTTGCATACCGTTTCACCTCTCGGCTATTGGCTTTTCTTAAACTGATAATGCGGCGTTCTGTCGGTGCCGGCCAAGGTCATTCTGACGCCTTGCTACCCCACAATTTTTTTCGCCCGGGCTCGCAGTTCCGACTTCTGTATTTTTCCGGTTGAGGTTTTCGGGATGGCCTCGAAGCGGATGTCGCGCGGCACCTTGTAGCCAGCCAGCAGTCCCTTGCAGTGGGCTATCAGTTCAGCCGCGCTGACCTCGGCTGCCGGCTTGAGTTCGACGTAGGCCAGCGGCGTTTCGCCCCACTTGGCATCCGGCTTGGCCACCACGGCGCAAGTCATGACAGCCGGATGGCGGTACAGCGCGTCCTCCACTTCAAGCGAGCTGATGTTCTCGCCGCCCGAGATGATGATGTCCTTGCTGCGGTCCTTGATCTTGACGTAGCGGTCCGGGTCCATGATGGCCAGGTCACCGGTATGAAACCAGCCGCCCTGAAACGCCTGTTCGGTGCCGGCCGGGTTCTTCAGGTAGCCCTTCATCATGATGTTGCCGCGGAACATGATTTCGCCCATGCTCTGGCCGTCCGCCGGGATCTCCCGCAGGGTCTCGGGGTCCAGCACCGTCATGCCTTCCTGCAAGACGTAGCGCACGCCCTGGCGGGCGTTGAGCCGGGTTTGCTCGGCCAGCGTTTCATGTGCCCATTGCTTGCGCTTGACGGCCACCGAGGCCGGGCCGTAGACCTCCGTCAGGCCATAGACATGGGTGATGTCAAAACCGATCTGCGCCATGCCTTCGATCATGGCCGCCGGCGGCGCGGCGCCGGCCACCATGCCGCGAACCTTTTGCCGGATGCCGGCGCGCTGTGCCGCCGGCGCCGCGATCAACAGGTTGTGAACGATGGGCGCGGCGCAGTAGTGGTCGACCCCATGCCGGCTCATCGCCTCCAGAATCGATGGGGCATCGACCCGGCGCAGGCAGACGTGGGTGCCGCCCAGCATGGCGATGGTCCACGGAAAACACCAGCCATTGCAGTGGAACATGGGCAGCGTCCACAGGTAGGTGGGGAAATGCGGCATGGTCCAGGTGGCGGCGTTGCAGACCGCATTGAGGTAGGCACCCCGGTGGTGCGTCACCACGCCCTTGGGGTCGCCGGTGGTGCCGGAGGTGTAGCTGACGGCGATGGCATCCCACTCGTCGGACGGCCCCGGCAATACCGGCATGGGCGGATGCGAAGCCAGCCAGGCTTCGTACTCGAAACTGCCCAGGCAGTCGCCGGCACCGCTGTATTCGCTGTCGCAGACATCGATGACCAGAATTTCGCGGCCATGCCGGACCTTCAGGATGCGCAGCGCCTCCAAAATGGTGGCTGCGAATTCGCGGTCGGTGATCAGCACCTGCGCTTCGCAATGGTTCATCTGCCAGGCCAGCAAAGCCGCATCGAGTCGCGTATTGAGCGTGTTGAGCACCGCATTGAGCGCCGGCACGGCGTAATGCGCCTCCACCATTTCCGGTGTGTTGGGCAGCATCACGCTGACGGTGCTGCCGCGCCCTACCCCATGCGCCCGCAGTGCCGCCGCGAGACGCGCCGAGCGCTCCCGCGTCTGGCGCCAGTTGTAGCGACGCTGCCCGTGCACCACGGCCGGCAGATCGCCAAAAATATCAGCACTGCGCTCGACAAAACTGACCGGCGACAGCGCCACGAAATTGGCGGCATTTTTATCGAGGTGCTGGTCAAAGATGCTGCTCATGCTGAATTTCCTATCCAAGTGCCTGGTCGATGTCCCACAGTATGTCGTCTATGTGCTCGATGCCCACCGACATGCGCACCATGTCAGGTAGCACGCCGGCGGCGATTTGCTGCTGGGCATCGAGCTGCCGGTGGGTGGTCGATGCCGGATGAATGATCAGGGTGCGGGTATCGCCGATATTGGCCACGTGACTGAGGAATTGCGCCCGTTCGATAAAGCGCACGCCGGCCTCCATGCCACCCTTGACGCCAAAGGCCAGCAAGCCGGAGGCGCCCGGCGCGCCGTCGACCTGGCGCATCTGTTTTTCGACCAGCGCGTACTGCGGGTGCTCCGGCAAGCCGGGGTAGTTGACCCAACTGATGCGCGCATCGTTCTTCAGGAACTCGGCCACCTTGCGCGCATTGCCGCAATGCCGCTCCATGCGCACATGCAAGGTCTCGGTGCCTTGCAGGATTTGCCAGGCGCTCATGGGCGACAAGGCAGCGCCATAGACACGCAAGGTCTCCATGCGGGCCCGCATGGTGAACCCGAAATCGCCAAAGGTCTCATAGAACTTGACGCCGTGGTAGCCCTTGGACGGCTCCGTCATGCCCGGGAACTTGCCGTTGTCCCAGGGAAACTTGCCGCCCTCGACCATGACCCCGGCCAGGGTAGTGCCGTGGCCGCCCAGGTATTTGGTGGCCGAGTGCACCACGATGTCGGCGCCCAGGCGCAGCGGATTGCACAAGAACGGCGACGGCACCGTGTTATCGATCAGCAGCGGCACGCCGTGCGCGTGGGCGACGTCAGCCACTGCCGCAATGTCGAGCACCACCAGGCTCGGGTTGCCCAGGCTCTCGGCAAAAACAGCCCGGGTGTTGGGCTGCATGGCCGCCGCAAAAGCTTGCGGGTCGGTCGCGTCGACGAAGCTGACCTCAATGCCGAAGCGCGCCAGGTTGACGGCCAGCATGGAGACGCTGCCGCCGTACAAAGCGCCGGCCGCCACCACATGGTCGCCCTGCTGCAAGATCGTCATCAAGGCCATCGCTTCGGCCGCCATGCCGCTGGCGGAGGCCAGCGCGGCGCGACCCCCTTCCAGCGCCGCCACCCGCTCTTCCAGTGCCGCCACTGTCGGGTTGGACAGGCGCGAGTAGACGTTGCCGAAAGTCTGCAGGTTGAACAGGCTGGCGGCGTGCTCGGCACTGTCGAAGACAAAGCTGGTGGTCTGGTAGATCGGCAAGGCGCGGGCGCCGGTGGCGGCATCCGGAATTTGCCCGGCGTGAATGGCCAGCGTCTCGGCCTGGAATTGATGTTCAGCCATGGTGTCTCCTACAGCGGCCGTTTGGCGGAAATGATCTTGGTGTCGACCCCGACCAGGTTCAAGCCCCCGAACAGGCGTGCGTATTCGATCTTCACGCAGCGGTCCATCACCGAGTCCAGTCCGGCTTCGCGCGCCAGTTGGTCCGCCTCCTGGTTGGTGACACCGATTTGTTGCCACAGGCATTTGGCGCCGATCTGCAGCGCCTGCTGCGCGATCGGCAACACATCCTCGCTGCGCCGGAAGACGTCGACAATGTCGACCGGCTCCGGGATTTCCAGCAGACTGGCGTAACAGCGTTCTCCCAGAATCTCGGTACCCGACGCGGCATAGCGCGGGTTCACCGGAAATACCCGGTAGCCATGCTCCTGCATGTATTTGGCGGCAAAATAACTGGGCCGGTGCCATTCAGCCGACAGCCCGACTACGGCAATGCTGTGGCCTTGTTTGAGAATTTTTCTAAGTTGCTCGACGCTATTCATGAAAGACCCCGGTCAGTGCCACGTTTGTGGTCAATCAATGCAGTGGGCCAGACAAGCCCCGGTTTGGCATGCGCCGGGACAGGCAGGACTTGAAGTTACGACCAAGGAATGATCAGGACAAAACAGCCCTCACCTCCCTCGACCTAAACTCAGGAAATTTTAAGGCACCTTCTTTCATGACATCAGAACCGTTGGCCATGCTGGCCCGCCATCACTTCAGGACGTTTGTGCTGCTGCTCGTTGGTGCTTTGTCTTTGCCAGTTGGCGCCGTGGAATTGCCGCGGCAGCGGGTCACGCCCGGCGGCGTGGCGAGAATCGGGCTCGGCGCCTCGGCGCAAGCGCCGCAAGCCACCTTCAATGGCTCTGCGGTGCTGGTGGTACAGGAGGGCGCGCAGTGGACCGCGGTGGTGGGCATTCCCCTGGCCTCACTGCCCGGCATCGCCTCCCTCAACGTCCGGAAGGACGCTGCGCCGGACACTGCTGTGCCGTTCGAGATCAAGCCTTTTCGCTATCCGCAGCAGCGCTTGAAGGTGGCGCCGGGTCAAGTCGATCTGTCGGCCGAAGATGTCGCGCGCTATGAACGCGAACGGACCCACCTCCAGCAAGTGATGGCGACTTTCAGCGACGCCCAACCGACCTCATTGCAGTTGCGCCAGCCCACCGTCGGCCGGCGCTCCAGCTCGTTTGGATTGCGGCGGGTTTTCAACGGCCAGGCGCGCAGCCCGCACAGCGGCATGGACATTGCGGCGCCGCAAGGTGCGCCGGTGCTGGCGGCCGCGCCAGGCATCGTGATCGACACCGGGAACTACTTCTTCAATGGCAACACCGTTTGGCTGGATCATGGTTCCGGTTTTCTGACCATGTACTGCCACCTGTCATCGATTCAGGTCAAGCCCGGCGATCGGGTCGATGCCGGATCCAGCATCGGTCAAGTGGGTGCCACTGGCCGCGCAACCGGGCCGCACCTGCACTGGTCGGTGAGCCTGAACCGCGCCATGGTCGACCCCATCCTGTTCCTCAGTGCTTCTTGATCCGTGTGATCTTGGTGCCCTCAATGCTGAGGCTGGCCATCAGCCCTTGCTGGTCGAAGATGAAGGCATAGGCATCGTCCTTGAGCGTCAGGGTTGACACATTTTTCGCCACCCCTTCACTCATCACTACCACGGTGGGTCCGACGCCCACCTCCCAACCCTTGGATTCGTCCAGGTACTTCAAAGCCTTGTCATTCATCAGGAAGACGACGTAGCCGTAAGTCTCGGCACCGGCCTGCCAGCCCCACGAGGCGGAAACCGAATTGAAGTAGCCGTCGAACTGAGAGCCCCGGGTCAACACGCCTTCACCATAGCTGCCACCAAATACCAGCCCCGCCTTGATGATTTTTGGAAACACCAGCACGGCTTTTGCCTCTCTGGAGAATCTTTCCGCGCCCGGATGAGTTTTGTACAGCGTCTGGAGCGCCTGTGCCGCGTCTCTTTGGAGGTCCTCGGCCGTTGCCGCAAAGGCTTGACTGCCGCTGCCGGCGATCGCGAACGCCGCAGCCGTGGCCAGCAGAATCTTGGCCAGATTGCGTCGTGTATTCATATTGTTCATGTTGAACTCCATAGGTTGGTCTTTTCAGTGCATTGGGGTCACGCAGTTGATTAGAAGACGGCTACAGAATCGGGTCTGTGCGAAACCGCACATTGGCCTCACCCAAATGAGCGCTGTTGGGCCATGGCACCCAGCCGCGCGGTGATGGCGAAGAACTCGGCAACGGTGTCGTCAATGATTTGCTGCGCCGACTTGATCGAGTCGATCAGGCCCACCGTTTGGCCGGCCAGCGCAGGAGCGGCTTCCATGTCGCCATCAAAGTAGACACCCAGAATGCCTTTCAATGCATCGGCGGACATCACCCCCTGTTCGTGGATGGCCTGCGTGCGTTGTGATTTGAGCGCACGGATGCAGGGCGTGGCTTTCTTGTTCAGCATCCAGGTGCCGGTCTCCCCGGCGTCGACGATGGCGTTCTTGTAATTGAGGTGCACCGGGCTTTCGGCGCAGCAGACAAAGCGGGTGCCCATCTGAACGCCCTCGGCACCCAGCGCAAACGCCGCTGCCATGCCCCGGCCATCGCAAATACCACCCGCGGCGATCAGCGGCACATCGGTGCGGGCCCGAATCGCCTGCAACAACACCAGCGTGGAGACCTCCTCCGGGTTCTTGAAGCCGCCGCCTTCCGCGCCCTCCACCACCAGCCCGTCAACGCCCGCGTCCACGCATTTGAGGGCGGCGTCGACGGTGGGCACGGCATGGTAGACGGTGATGCCGGCGTCCTTCAACGGTGCAATGAACTTGGCCGGACTGCCGGCGGAAGTGGTGACGAACTTGACGCCGGAGGAACAGACGAAGCGCAGCATTTGATCGTCACGCAGGAAGCGAATCGGCAGGTTCACGCCAAAAGGCAGGCCCAGGGCACACATCTTGCCAATCTCGGCCTGGCAAATTTCGGTTTCGCCGGACGAGGTCTCGATAATGCCCAGCCCGCCGGCGCGTGACACGGCAGCGGCCAAAGGGGTGCGCGCAATCCAGCCCATGGGGGCTTGAATGATGGGGTATCTGGCGCCGGTGTGGGCAATAACACGGTTCATGGAGAGTCCAAAGAAGTTAAAGAGCAGGCCACATGATATGGGTTTGCGGCGGTGCCTGACCATGCTCACCAGGACTGCCAGCGCTTCGGGGAGGTATAGTCCCGATGACTCAATTGCCTTGCCCGTGATGGGAGCGAGCGCCTGGACCGGTGGGTGAAACCTGATCTATCAAAGCATGGACAAAATCCGAATCGACAAGTGGTTGTGGACCGCACGTTTTTTCAAGACGCGCTCCCTGGCGAGCGATGCGGTCAACCATGGACAGGTGCAAATGGACCAGCGCGATGTCAAAGCTTCCAGGGAAATCCGGGTCGGCGACCTGATCACCGTCATGCAGGCCAAGATACCCCGGACCGTGATCGTGAAAGACCTGAGCGAACAGCGCGGGCCGGCCCCGCTGGCGCAACAGCTTTATGAAGAGACGCCGGACAGCCTGGACAACAGAGCCCGGGTGCTGGAGCGCAATCGCCTGAGCCCGGAGCCGGCCCTGACCCTGGCCCATGGCCGGCCGACCAAACGGGATCGCCGGGATTTGCAAAAACGCTTGAGCGACGACTTTGAATAATGCGGCAGTTTGGGCTTGCCGATGATCGCGGTTAAGATTTCCGGTCAATCCATGGAGGAAGAGATGACGTTTCAGGAATCAATCAAGATCTGCTTCTCAAAATACGCCGATTTCACTGGCCGGGCGTCGCGCCCCGAATACTGGTGGTTCGCGCTGTTCTGCATTCTTGGCGGGCTGGCTACCGAAATCATTTCACCGGTGGTCAACGCCCTTTTTTCACTTGGAACCTTGCTACCCATCATCGCGGCCGCAACGCGCAGACTGCACGACACCAATCGAAGTGGTTGGTGGCAGTTGATCGTCCTGGTTCCTGTCATCGGCTGGATCATGATCGTGGTTTTTCTGGCGCAGGAGAGCAGACCCGACGGGTCAGCCTGACCTCGGCAACGAGACTCCAGCAGGGCAGTCCCGCTTTGAACATTTCACCGGAAATAGCCATGCCTTTTGCCACTTTCAAGAACGTTTCACTGCATTACCAGTTGGAAGGCGACCCGGACGCGCCGGTCCTGATGCTGTCCAATTCCCTGGGCACCACACTGGCCATGTGGGAACCCCAGATGTCGATCCTGCTGACCCAGTTTCGGGTTCTGCGCTACGACCAGCGCGGACATGGTCAGTCCGATGTTCCAGCGGGCCGTTACAGCATCGAGCAACTGGGGCAGGATGCGCTGGCGTTGCTGGACCATCTGGGACTCAAGCGGGTCGATTTTTGTGGCCTGTCAATGGGCGGCATGACCGGCATGTGGCTGGCCAGCCATCACCCCGATCGCATCAAGCACCTGGTGCTCTGCAATACCGCTGCCAGCAGGCTGGGCACACCCGAGATCTGGAATTCACGCCTCGAATTGCTGGCCCGCGAGGGCATGGCTGGCTTGACGCCCGCGATTCTTGATCGGTGGTTCACCCGGCGCTTTCAGGAACGCGCGCCACAGGCGATTGAACGTGTGCGTGCCATGCTGCTGGGGACTTCGGCGCCGGGCTACGAAGCCAATGTGATGGCGATTCGCGACCTGGACCAGTTGCAGGACCTCGCGACGATCAGTGCGCCAACGCTGGTCATTGCCGGCGCGCAGGATGGCTCGACGCCACCCGAGTTGGGGCGTGAAATCACGCGCCGGATTGCCGGCTCACGCTATCTGGAGCTGGATGCGGCCCATCTCTCGAACTGGGAGCAGGCGGCGGCTTTCACGCTCGCCTTGATGGACTTCCTCAACGAAGCCGCCCGCTGAAGAGACTGCGCTGTCGATCCTAGTGCCCTCCATTTCGCGGCCCACCCGTCGAGCAGTACAAGCCATGGCCAGAACGCCCGCCATCAGCAACTTTGGGCCTTTCGCCCTCACCGGTGTTTGTGCTCTTGCCCTGCTGACTTCGAGCCTGGCCCACGCCGAACAGGAGGAACCCAGCGCGACCCCTTTTCGACCGACCGTCACCAGCGGCGCCAATCTCTCGGCGCCTGGCTGGTTGGAGCTCGAATTGGGCGGTCAGCGCCTGGGTGGAAACGCTGCGGACCAACGCAACAGCTGGCCCTACCTGCTCAAATACTCGCTCAATGATCGCTTTGCCTTGCTGCTCGGTGGCGATGCCTATGTCAGCGTGGCACCGGCGCAGGCGCCCCCCTTCAGCGGACGGGGCGATACCAGCCTGACTTTGAAATACCGCGCCCCGGATGTGCTGGAAGGGAGCAGCTTCGGGCTTGAAGCGACGGTCAAGCTGCCGACAGCCTTGGACGGAATCGGCAGCGGCCAGCGTGACTACAGCCTGAAGGGAATCTTTGGCATCGATCTGCCGAATGCTTTTCACCTCGACACCAACCTGATGGCGACGCGGCTCGGTGGCGTCGCCGTCGATCAAGGCAATTACCAATGGACCTGGGCCGCCGCTGTGAGCCGCCAGATCGGCGACGCCTGGACGCTGGCAGGGGACATCTCGGGTACCAACCAAAGGGGCGCGCCGTCGACCGCGCAATTTCTTTCTTCGGTCAGTTACGCCGTGAATAAACGCCTTGTTATCGACGGCGGGTTTGCCGTCGGCCTGAACAGCGACACGCCTAAATTCACCCTCTTTACGGGTCTGACAGTGTTGCTTGGGAAGGTTTTCTGACGTCTTGCGCGTGTGATGGGACCCCCGCTACGGCAGATCCGGCGGGCCTGCGACAATCTATCGTTTTAACCACCCCAAGGCCTATTCAATGAGATCAATGAAAACTGGAATTCTCGCCCTCGGCGCAGTGTCTTTGCTGACCTTGGCCGCCTGCAACACCGATCTAAGTCCAAAGCCCGCGGCGTCGGCCCCGAATGACACCACTGTGGCCACCGTCAACGGTGCTGCGATCGGTAAAACCCGTATCGACATGCTGATCAAGCAGGGGGCGGCTTCCGGCAAGCCGGACAGCCCGGAAACCCGAGCCGCCATCATCGACCAACTGGCCATGCAAATGGTGATCGCCGAGGAAGCGGTCAAGAAGGGACTGGACAAATCGCCCGAGGTGACGGAGCGGCTGGAAATGGTCAGGCAATCGGTTTTGGCCAATGCCTACGTGCAGGACTACATCAAAACCAACCCGGTCAGCGACGACGCCGTGAAAGCCGAATACGAGCGTATCAAGGCCACCATTACCGGCAGCGAATACAAGGCGCGCCACATCCTGGTTGACAAAGAAGCCGACGCCAAGGACATCATCGCCAAGCTCAAAAAAGATGCCGGCGCCTTCGCCAAGCTGGCCATGGAAAAGTCCAAAGACACCGGCTCCAAAGCAGCCGGCGGCGATCTGGGCTGGTTTGATTTGAGCCGCATGGTGCCCGAATTCGGCGCCGCCGTGAGCAAGCTGGAAAAAGGCAAGTTCACCCTGGAACCGGTGAAATCCCAGTTTGGCTACCACGTCATTCTGCTGGAAGATTCCAAGCCGATCGAAGCGCCGCCCTTGGAACAGGTCAAAGCCAACCTGACCCAACAGTTGCAGCAGCAGAATCTGAAGAAACAACTGGACGGCCTGAAGGCCAAAGCCAAGATCGAGATCGTCGCAGCGGCAGCGCCGGCACCGGCACCGGCGGCAGCAGCGTCATCCGCTGCATCAGCCGCATCGGCCGCATCGGCCGCCAAATAAGGTAGCCCTTTGGTCCGTAGGGGATGGTGGGACATGTAGGACTTGAACCTACGACCAAAGGATTATGAGTCCTCTGCTCTAACCAACTGAGCTAATGTCCCGACCGAAGCTGGGATTGTAAAGGCCTACTTGTGGTGGCTCAGGGCGTTGCTGACCAATTTGGAGGTGATGTCCACAATCTGGATCATGCGGTCGTAGGCCATGCGGGTCGGGCCGATGACGCCCAGGGTGCCGACCACCTGACCATCGACTTCGTAAGGTGCGCTGACGATGGACAGGTCTTCAAAGGGCACCACCCCACTCTCGCCGCCAATGAAAATCCGCACGCCCTCGGCCTGGCCGGCAATGTCCAGCAAGCGCATCAGTTGGGCTTTTTGCTCGAACAGCTCGAAGGCCCGCCGCAGATGCCCCATGTCATTGGAAAAATCAGTGACCGCCAGCAGGTTGCGCTCACCCGAAATAATCACTTCGTCCTGGGTCTCCGAGATGGCATCGGAACTTACCGCGACCGCCGCCTGCATCAGGCTGGCAATTTCGGAGCGCAAAGTCTCGACCTCGCGCTGCAGGCGCTCGCGCACCTGTTCGATCGCCAGCCCGACATAATTGCTGTTCAGGTAATTGGCCGCTTCGACCAGCTGGGCCTGCGAATAATCCAGCTCGGTGAAAATCACCCGGTTTTGCACATCCCCCTCGGGCGATACGATGATCACCAGCAAGCGCCGCTCCGAGAGCCGCAAGAATTCGATGTGGCGAAAAACGGAAGAGCGGCGCGGCGAAATCACAACCCCCACAAACTGGGACAGACTGGAGAGCAGGTTCGCCGCGTTCGATATCACTTTTTGCGGCTGGTCGGGCGCCAGGCTGTGCGCGGCCAACTGCCCCCGCTGCACCGTCAGCATGGTGTCGACAAACAAACGGTAGCCGCGCGCCGTCGGGATGCGCCCGGCCGAGGTATGCGGGCTGACGATCAGGCCCAGATCTTCCAGATCGGACATGACGTTGCGGATGGTGGCGGGCGACAGCTCGAGCCCGGAAGCTTTCGAGAGGGTGCGCGAACCCACCGGTTGCCCATCGGCGATGTAGCGCTCAACCAGCGCTTTCAATAACAACTTGGCACGGTCATCCAGCATCAGGTCATTTTAGTGATGTAATTTGAGAATGAAATCTAAATTCCCGCTCGTCGCATTGATCGGCAAGTACCAGACCATCGCGTCGGAGGCGTCGGGCACGTCTTCGCGCGGCGCGCTGGAGGATATTGCCCAATTTTTGCAGGCCCAGGGTTGTGCGGTGGTTTTCGAACACGACACGGCGCACAACATGGGAATTTCGGGTTATCCGGTACTGAGTGTCCAGGCCATTGGAGAGCAATGCGATCTGGGGCTGGTGGTGGGCGGCGACGGCACCATGCTGGGCATTGGCCGTCAACTGGCCCATTTCGGCGTGCCGCTGATCGGCATTAACCAGGGACGGCTGGGCTTCATCACCGACATCCCGCTGGGCAGTTACAAGTCCGTGCTGGCGCCCATGCTGCGCGGCGAGTTTGAGGAAGACCATCGCAGCCTGATCAACGCCAAAGTCATGCGCGAGGGCCAAAGCGTATTCAACGCCCTGGCCATGAACGATGTGGTGGTGAACCGGGGCGCCACCTCGGGCATGGTTGAACTGCGGGTCGAGGTGGACGGTCATTTCGTCGCCAACCAGCGCGCCGATGGCCTGATCATTGCCACGCCCACCGGCTCCACCGCTTACTCGCTGTCGGCCGGCGGACCTCTGTTGCATCCTTCCATTCCAGGCTGGGTGCTGGTGCCGATCGCGCCGCATACCTTGTCGAATCGGCCCATCGTGCTGGCCAATGCGACCGAGATTGCGATTGAAATAGTGGCCGGGCGGGATGCCAGCGCCAGTTTCGACATGCAATCGCTGGCCTCGCTGCTGCACGGCGACCGCATCGTGGTGACGCGCTCCAAACACCACGTCCGCTTTCTGCACCCCAAGGGCTGGTCTTACTTTGATACATTGCGGCAAAAATTGCACTGGAACGAAGGAGTAGCCTGATCGTGAGTTTGCGACGCATCGTTTTGCGCAATTTCGTCATCGTCAGTGAACTCGATCTCGAGCTGGCCGGCGGCTTTACGGTGCTCACGGGCGAGACCGGCGCCGGCAAGTCGATCCTGATCGACGCCCTGCAACTGGTCACCGGCGGCCGCGCCGACGTTGGCGCGATCCGCGAAGGCACCGACCGTACCGATGTCAGCGCCGAGTTTGATGCCGACGATGGCCTGGCATGCTGGCTGGAAGCGGCCGGCTTCGAGGTCGGCGAGACGCTTTTGTTGCGCCGCACGCTGGACCTGCAAGGCAAGAGCCGCGGCTGGATCAACGGCAGCCCGGCCACCGCCACCCAGTTGCGCGAGCTTGGTGAACAACTGCTCGATATTCATGGCCAGCATGCCTGGCAGAGCTTGACCCGGGCCGACGCCGTCAGAGGCCTGCTGGACGCCTACGCCGGCATCTCGACCGCCGCCCTGGCCGGCCTTTGGCAACAGTGGCGGCAAGCGCAAGGCGATCTGGCGCAAGCGCAGGCAGCGCAGGCCTCCTTGCAGACCGAGCGCGAGCGCCTGGCGTGGCAGATCAGTGAAGTCGAGAAATTGGCACCGCTGCCCGACGAGTGGGACGCCTTGAGCACCGAGCATGGCCGCCTGTCCCATGCCCAAGCCTTGCTGGAAGCCGCCCAAGGCGCGCTTGCCGGTTTGGATGACGACGACAACAGTGCCCGCAACGCGCTTCTGGGCGCTTGCCAGTTGCTACAACAACAAGAGCACCTTGAGCCCCATTTCAAAGAGCTGACAGAGGTTTTATCCTCCAGTTTGGCGCAGGTGGAGGACACCGTCCACGGGCTGCGCAGCTATTTGCGAAAGACCGAGCCGGACCCGCAGCGCCTGCTTGAACTCGATGCGCGCATGGCCTTGTGGCTGTCGCTGGCGCGGCGCTACAAACGCAGTCCGGCCGAGTTGCCTGATCTGCTGGCTACCTGGAAACAGGAACTGAAGAAACTCGATGCCGCAACCGATCTGGCCGGCCTGGAGGCGACGCAGACGGCCGCGCAGCAAGCCTATCTGCGGGAAGCCAAAACGCTGTCCCGAGCCCGCGCCAAGGTGGCCCCGCAACTGGCCAAGGCCATTGCCCAGGCGATGCAGGGTCTTGGCATGCAGGGCGGCCAATTCGAGGTGGCGCTGCAAGCCTCGGCGCAGCCCATGCAGCACGGCCTGGAAGACGTCAGTTTTCTGGTGGCGGGGCACGCCGGCAGCACCCCCAGGCCGGTCAACAAGGTGGCTTCCGGCGGCGAACTGTCCCGGTTGGCGCTGGCCATTGCCGTTACCACCAGCCAGCTGGGCACCGCGCAGACGCTGATATTCGACGAGATCGACGCCGGCGTGGGCGGCGCCGTGGCGCAGACGGTAGGGCGCCTGATGAAACAACTGGGGATTGACCGGCAGGTGCTGGCGGTGACCCATCTGCCCCAGGTGGCGGCCAGTGCCGACCAGCATCTGGTGGTCACAAAAATGACACAGAAGCAGACTACATTGAGTTCGGTCGATGAGGTCCGAGGTGAGCAGCGGGTGGCTGAAGTGGCCCGCATGCTGGGCGGCGAACGCCTTTCGGACACGACACTGGCGCACGCCAGGGAAATGTTGCAGCTGCAATAATTTATTTGATGAAATCCGAAACTCCCAATTTACAGGTTGTGCTGATCACCGGCATGTCGGGCTCCGGCAAGTCGGTGGCGCTGCACGCCCTGGAGGACACCGGCTTCTTCTGTGTTGACAATCTTCCGCCCGAATTGCTGGTGCCCTTTGTAGCGCTGGAACGGCAGCAAAACGCCAGCCGGGTGGCGATTGCCATGGATGCGCGCAACGCCAGTTCGCTGCCCTTGCTGCCGGCGCAGCTGTCGGTCCTGAGAAATCAGGGGATCATGGTCAAGTCGCTGTTTCTGGATGCCGGAACCGGCACGCTGGTGCGACGCTATTCCGAGAGCCGACGCAAACATCCCCTGTCGCAGGCGGTCTCTGACCCAGCCTCGGGTGACATGCGGCGGGCGCTGGTGGATGCCATTGAATTGGAACGTGAGTTGCTGACCGACCTGCGCGACCAGGCCCACGTCATTGACACCAGCATCATCCGCCCGTCGCAATTGCAGAGCTATGTGAAGTCGCTGATTTCAGTCCCCAACGAGCAGCTGACGCTGGTGTTCGAGTCCTTTGCCTTCAAGCGCGGCGTCCCCAATGATGCCGACTATGTGTTCGATGTGCGCATGCTGCCTAACCCGCACTATGAGCCCGAGCTGCGTCACCTGACGGGCCAGGACGCGGCGGTAGCCGCTTTCCTGAAGGAACAGCCGGACGTCGTTCAGATGCTTGAACAGATCCAGAAATTCTTGCATCACTGGCTTGACGCGCTGGCACGCGACCATCGCAGTTACGTCACCGTGGCCATCGGTTGCACCGGCGGACAACACCGATCCGTTTACCTGGTGGAACAGTTGGTCAAGCTGTTTGAGGAGCAGTGGGTGACGCTAAAGCGGCACCGCGAGCTGGAAGCTATCTGATCGAGGTCAGCAATTTTCTGACCGGTGCCGGCAAGCCCAGGCTGGGCCACTCCTGCGCCGCCACCCAAGCCCCTTGCGAAGACAGCATCGCCGAGCGCGGCAATTGCACCTGGACCGGGTGCAGATACAGATCCTTGTGGGTCAGTACATGGGTAAAAGCCGGTGCCTCCTGCAGTGCCTCCCGGTAGCGCTTTGGCACGGCCGCCGCCAGCGCATCGAGCCCATCGAACAAGGGCAAACAGTAAAGCCCGCCCCAGACGCCGGGTGTCGGCCGCTTGCTCAGCCAGACAGCATCCTGCGCGGTATGCGCCCACAGCAACCAAAGCGATTGCGCACTGCGCTTGACTTTGCGCGTCTTTACCGGGTAGCGCTCGGGCTCCCCTTGGCGCCGGGCCTGACAGGACCTTGCCACCGGGCAGACCCCGCAACGGGGGTTTCTGGCAGTGCAGACAGTGGCGCCCAAATCCATCACACCCTGCGTATAGCGCGGCATGGCCTGCTGCAAATCATGCGTCGGCAACAGCTGCGATGCCAGGTCCCAGAGTTGGCGCTCATTGGCGGCAATCGATAAATCGGCCGCAAAACCCAGTGCCCGGGTCAACAGTCGCCTGACATTGCCGTCCAGCATGGCGCTGCGCTCACCGAAGCACAAAGCGGCAATGGCCCCGGCCGTGGAGCGGCCAATCCCCGGCAAGGTTTGCAGCAATTGGGCGGTCTGGGGGAAATGGCCGGCGTGCAAAGCCACCACCTTGGTGGCGCATGAATGAAGGTTGCGGGCCCGGGAGTAGTAGCCCAGACCGCTCCATAAACCCAGCACCTGGTCCAGCGGCGCCGCGGCCAACGACACCACGGTGGGGAAGGTTTTCAAAAAGCGCGGGAAATAGTCCAGAACGGTCGCCACCTGGGTCTGCTGCAGCATGATTTCAGACAGCCAGACCCGGTACGGATCCCGCGTCTGCTGCCATGGCAAATCGTTGCGTCCGGAAACCTTTTGCCAGCCAACCACTTGCGTGGCCCAGTCGATCGCCATGGCCCGTCAAACCAGAACTGCGGCGGGCGCCGGCTCGGGAGCCAGCCGTTCCGTCGCAGTCACAAGATAGTCGGTCAAGGCCAGCAACCTGGCCTCCAGCTTCTGCAAGGCGTCCGTCCGGGCCGCAATTTCAGCCAGTTGGTCTTCCAGCCCGCCGGTGGCCTGCTGTATGCGGTCAACGGCTTCCAGGCGGCGGCCAAAGTTCCGCTGCCGCTCACGCAACTGGACATCAAGTTGCGCAGCGGCGGATTTGCTCCACAGCTCAATGTCCGCCAGCACCGCTTCATGGATGCTGCGCAGGCGGGTACAGAGCGCGCGCACCAGTCGGTCTGAAAACTCGGGCTGCGCCAACCGGAAGAGATTGCCGATACCCAGGTAGCGCAGATGGTTGCGTTCCACCAGATCAAGATCACGCAGATAGCTGTCCAGCGCGGGATCGGGGGGAGCCTGCAACGAAAAACCGTGCTGGGCATTCAACTGCCGAAAGGTCGCCGCCAGCATGACCTGGATTTCGGCGGCGCTTGCCTGAACCTTGCGCAAGCCCTGGCGCAGTTGCTCAAAGGTCTCGCCGTAGGCCCGTTTCACGCCCAGCTTCAATCCCTCATGCCGCAGCACCTTGGTCAGTTGCGTCATTTCCTTCTTCAGCACGGCCGGACTCAGCAGTCCGAATATTTCACGCAGCAACTTCAGATGCACCGAACGCAGCGCCTGGATCTTGGCGCCGCTCAGATCAAACTCGATCTGCTCCTGCGCAATCCTGGCACGCATGCTCCTGATCGCTGGCGCGTTCTTTCCCTGCAGACCCTTGAGTTCCATCATCTGCTCGGTCAGGTCACGGCGACGAATATTGATGACCCGGCCGCCCTCCTTGCGCAAATCTGAAATCCCGCTGAATACCGCGGCACTGAGTATTTTTTGCCGCTGACGCACGATGCCCCGGCTCAAGCTCTCTTCGAGCAAGCTCAGGCAACTGCTCTCCAGCAGCGTCTGGTCTTCAGTCACCTTGGCCAGCAAACCCTTTTGCGCGGAGACCGGGACCACTTGGCTCCGGGGAACGTCCAAAATCTGGGCGGTAGCCGCGCACTGGCGCTCAAGCTGCTCCGCCACCTGGGCGGCGGAACCCAGAGCATCCCACAAGGTGTCAATCTTGTTGAGCACTACCAGCCTGGCACTCTTGTCATCCGGGTCGGTGACCAGGTGCTCGCGCCAGATCGAGAGATCCGATTGGGTGACGCCGGTATCGGCCGCCACCACAAAAACAACGGCCTGCGCCTGTGGAATCAGGCTGACGGTGAGTTCCGGCTCGGGGCCGATGGCATTGAGCCCCGGCGTGTCCAAAATAACCAGCCCCTGCTTCAACAGGGGGTGCGCGATATTGATCAGCGCATGACGCCACTTGGGTATTTCCACCAGGCCCTGGGCGTCCAGCGGCGGGTTGTCATGCGGCACCTCGATTTGCCAGAAGCCAAGCGTTCTTGCCTCATCGGGTGTCACACGCAAGGTTTCGGCCACTCTTTCAAGCGTCTGTGACAACTGCTTCGGGTCGCTCTCATCGAGATCAATGCGCGTCCATTTCTCCGGCACCATGCGCCATTCCATCAGCGACCGGGGTTGCCGGCGTGTTTCTATCGGCAACAAACGCAAACAAGAGGGCACATCCGGGTCATACGCCATCTCGGTGGGACACGTGGTGGTCCGTCCGGCACTGGCGGGCACGATGCGGCGACCATGGCCGGCAAAGAAGATGGCGTTGATCAATTCTGACTTTCCGCGCGAGAACTCGCCGACAAAGGCCACCATCACCTTGTCGGCGCGAACCCTGGCTTCCAGACGCTGCAAACGCTCGAGCAGGGCGGCATCCAGCAACTCATGGTCTTTCATCCACTCGGCCAGCAACTTCAGACGAAGAGCAAACTCACGCCGCCACGTGACATGCCGATCAAACTGTTCGCCAAATGATGTTGCCAAGTTTTCTCCCCTGAATATTTTCAATATAGCACCGCGCGACTGCGCAACGCTCAAGCCTTTTGGCAGTGGGGGCAGTAAAACGTCGAACGCTGACCTTGGCGCAAGGATTTGATCGCTGTCCCGCAAACCCGGCATGCCTGCCCGGCCCTGGCGTAGACCATGGCTTCAAGCTGAAAATGACCCGTTTCACCGGCGGCGCTGCTGAAGTTGCGCAAAGTGCTGCCGCCCCCGGCCACGGCACGCCCCAACACATCCCGGATCGCCGCATGGAGTCTGGCGGCGCGCGGTCGGCTCAATCGAGCCGCATTCAAGGTCGGTCGGATGCCAGCCAGAAAAAGTGTTTCAGAAGCGTAAATATTGCCCACCCCGACCACAACGTCGCCCGCCAGCAACACTTGCTTGATGGCTGTCTTGCGGCACTTCAAGCCGGCATGGAACCGGGCAACATCAAAATCGTCCGACAAGGGCTCCATGCCAAGTTTTCCCAACAACTTGCGGGCCTGCGGCGCCTCTTCGCCGGCGACGTAAACCACGGCACCAAAGCGGCGCGGGTCATTGAGTCGAAGCGTGCCGTGGGTCGTGCGCATCTCGAAATGGTCATGCTTGCCAAGGGCCGCCAAGCGCCGAGCAAAACACAGGCTGCCCGACATGCCCAGATGCACCAGCAGCAAGCCCTGATCAAGATCGATCAGCAAATATTTGCCACGTCTGCGCACTGCCTGCACGGTTCGCCCCACCAACTTCGCAGGAGCACAGCCCAAAGGCCAGCGCAAGGCCTTGCCCAAATGCATGGACAACACTTCTGCTCCGGCAATGCGATCGGCAAAACTCAAGCGCGTGACTTCAACTTCAGGCAATTCAGGCATGGCAAACCAATTTGGACAGACATGGATTATTATGGTCCGATGTCGCTTTTCAACCGCTTTTCACTGCTTGTCCTGTTCCTTTGCGCGCTGGCCGCCCATGCGCAAACGCCCGACGCCAAAACGGACCCCGCGCTGAATTCCGCCCTCGACGGTGAGCTTTTTTACCAACTCCTGTTGGGAGAACTCAATGCCCGGGACGGGGACCTGGGTGCCGCTTATTCGCTGCTGCTTGACGCAGCGCGCAAAACGAATGACGGCAAGCTGTACCAGCGGGCCGTCGACCTGGCGCTACAAGGGCGCTCGGGCGACTCCGCGCTGCAGGCGGCTCGTGCCTGGCGGCAGGCGCTGCCGGCGTCCAGGGAAGCGAATCGCTACCTGTTGCAGATTTTGATTGGCATGAACCGGATTGGTGACACTGTGGAACCCCTGAAACGGGAGATAACGGCGGCCGATCCGAAAGACCGCGTGGCGGCCATACTGACCATTCCGCGCTATTTTGCGCGTGCCACCGACCGCAAACTTGTCGCCGGCACGGTAGAACAAGCCTTGGCCAGCCACTTGGCGACACCGACGCTGGGCGCTACCGCCTGGACCGTCATCGGACACCTGCGTTCCAGCGCCGGCGACAACACCGGTGCCCTGGACGCCGCGCGCAAGGCACAGGCGATGGACCCCAAGTCGGACGGACCGGCGTTGCTGGCTTTGTCAATGATGAGTCCGAAAACGCCGCAAGCCGAAGCGATTGTGAAAAAGCACCTCGAAGGTCAGGCCCAGCCCGAGTTGCGCATGGAATACGTGCGGGCTTTGCTGAACACGCAGCGCTATGCCGAGGCAGCGGCTCAACTGCAAATCATGACCACCGAAAAACCAGACTTTCTGCAAGCCTGGCTGGTACGGGGTGCGCTCGAATTGCAGGATGGCAAACCGGCAGTGGCGGAACGCTCGTTCAACCGGTATGTGGAATTGGCGAGTGCCAAACGTGCCGGCGCGGGACGTACGGACACCGCGCGTGGGCTGGTCCAGGCCTACCTCTCGCTGGCCCAGATTGCCGAGCAACGAAAGGATTACGCGCAAGCAGATGCGTGGCTGAAACGGGTCGACAACCCGGAAGATTTGCTCAACGCCCAACTGCGTCGCGCCTCCATTCTGGCCCGCCAGGGCAAACTCGAGGAGGCGCTCAAGCTGGTGCGCAGCCAGCCGGAGAAGTCGCCAGAGGACGCGCGACTGAAGATCGGCGCTGAAGTCCAGTTGTTGCGCGAGAGCAAGCAATACAAACCGGCCCACGACCTTCTGGCGCAGACCATCTCGCGCAACCCGGGCGATTTTGATCTTGTTTACGATCTGGCCATGGTGGCCGAGAAGATGGGAAGTTACGATGAAATGGAGCGCCTGCTGCGCAGCGTGATCGCCGGCAAACCCGAGTATCAACATGCCTACAACGCGCTCGGTTTCTCGCTGGCGGAGCGCAACACGCGCCTGGCGGAGGCCAGACAACTCATTTTGAAAGCGCTGGAATTTGCCCCCAACGACCCTTTCATCACCGACAGCCTGGGCTGGGTTGAATTTCGCAGCGGCAATCTGGTCGAGGCGCTGCATATTCTGCAGGGCGCCTTCAAAGCCAGGCCGGATGCGGAAATTGCCGCCCATCTGGGCGAGGTATTGTGGGCCTTGGGTCGACGGGAGCAGGCACTGAGCGCCTGGAAGGACGGCCAGCAAATCAATGCCGAGAACGAAACCCTGCTGGAAACGCTCAAACGCCTGCGCGTCAAGTTGTGAGACATGTGCTGAAAGTCGTTTCCGCGGCAATTATTCTGGCCGCGCTTTTGCTCGCCGGCTGCGCCGTGCCGAGGGGGGCAGGCAGCGCCGGCCAGCCGGAAGTTTCGCCCTGGCACGGGCGGCTGGCGCTGCGCATCGAGGCCGACCCGCCCCAGACCCAGTCGCAAACCTTTTCCGCCGGATTTGAGCTGATCGGCAACGCCCGGGTCGGCGAATTGACTTTGTCTACGCCGCTGGGCACAACCGCCGCCGCCCTCTCCTGGTCCCCGCAAGCCGCGGTGCTGCGTTCCAATGGCGAGGTGCGTCATTTCGAGTCGCTGGATGCCTTGCTCAAGCAGGCGATCGGTACCGAGGTGCCTGTGGCCGCCCTGTTCGCCTGGCTGGCCGGCGACAACATGACCGTGGCCGGCTGGCGCGCCGACCTGTCGCAACATGCCAATGGCCGGATCACCGCCCAGCGCACGCAGCCGGCGCCGCTGGCGGAACTCCGTCTGGTATTCGAACGTCCTTGATGGAGACAGCGCCAAAGTCCGTCCCGCAAGGTAGCAACGTATGAAGTCCCTTTACGACATATCCGCCCCGGCCAAACTGAACCTGTTTTTGCACGTGACGGGGCGCAGAAGCGATGGCTATCACCTGCTGCAATCCGTATTCATGCTGATCGACTGGTGCGACACCTTGCATTTCGACCTGCGCCCCGACGGGCAAATCAGCCGTGAAGACCTGGGCACGGTACTGCCGATCGAAGATCTGGTGCTGCGTGCCGCCCGTGCCCTGAAAGCGGGCAGCGCCAGCCCGCTGGGGGTTCACATCGGCATCGAAAAACGCATTCCGACGCAAGCTGGCATGGGCGGCGGCTCGTCCGACGCGGCAGCCACCTTGCTGGCACTCAACCGGCTGTGGAAACTCGATTATTCCCTGGAGCAGCTCAGCCAGATCGGACTGCAGCTGGGTGCCGACGTGCCGTTTTTTCTGGCCGGGCACAACGCCTGGGTTGAAGGCATAGGGGAAAAAATAACCCCCGTCAGTTTGCCAGCAGGCCGTTTTTTGGTGCTTAAACCAGCCCAGGGACTGGATACCGGACTGATTTTCTCGGACCCAGCGCTGAAAAGGGACAGCGAGACTGCTATAATTTCCGGCTTCGCTACAGATCCATTCGGCTTTGGCCGTAACGACCTGCAGAACGTTGCCCAAAGACTGTGTCCGGGTGTCGCCGAAGCCCTTGAATGGCTTGCCTCACGTGGACTCAGTGGCCGGATGACGGGCTCTGGAAGCGCGGTGTTTGCACCCCTGTTGCAACACGTTGACTTGGGGCAGGCACCCAGCGCGTTTCAGGTCAGGCTATGTAGCAGTCTGGATGTTCATCCCCTGGTGGGCTGGGCAACCAGCAACAGTTTGTCGGTTGGCGGCGGTTAGCCGTCAACCCGTGTAGGGGAGTCGCCAAGTTGGTTAAGGCACTGGATTTTGATTCCAGCATGCGAAGGTTCGAATCCTTCTTCCCCTGCCAAATTATTCGTGACACGTGCACTTCACTCTGGTGTGGTGCGTGCCACTGGCTGAACGCACAGGCGCAATCATCACTCAACCGCTGGAATACTCATGCAGGTACCGCAACCCCCTGATTTCATGGTTTTTACCGGCAATGCCAATCCGGGCATGGCGGCGCAAATCGCCAGTCATCTGAACATTTCCCTGGGTGCCGCCACAGTGGGCCGCTTCTCGGACGGTGAAGTGACGGTTGAAATCAACCAGAACGTACGGGCGCGGGATGTCTTCGTCGTCCAGTCCACTTGTGCGCCGACCAATGAAAACCTGATGGAATTGCTCATCATGGTGGATGCCCTCAAGCGTGCGTCAGCCGAGCGCATCAGCGCCGTCATCCCCTATTTTGGCTACGCCCGGCAGGACCGGCGTCCGCGCTCCAGCCGCGTGCCCATTACCGCCAAGGTGGTGGCCAACATGTTGCAGGCGGTGGGCGTGGCACGCGTGCTGACCATGGATTTGCATGCCGATCAGATCCAGGGCTTTTTTGATATCCCGGTCGACAACATTTATGCCTCCCCCGTGTTGCTGGGAGATTTGCGGCAGAAGAACTACGAAGACCTGATTGTGGTGTCCCCCGACGTCGGTGGTGTGGTGCGCGCACGCGCCCTGGCCAAGCAACTCAATTGCGATCTCGCCATCATCGACAAGCGTCGCCCCCGGGCCAATGTCAGCGAGGTGATGCACGTCATCGGCGAAATCGACGGCCGCAACTGCGTCATCATGGACGACATGATCGACACCGCCGGCACCCTGGTCAAGGCGGCCGAGGTGTTGAAGGAACGCGGTGCGAAAAAGGTCTATGCCTATTGCACGCACCCGATTTTTTCCGGCCCGGCCATCGAACGCATCACCAATGGCACGGCGCTCGATGAAGTGGTGGTGACCAACACCATTCCCTTGAGTGCGGCGGGGTCTGCCTGCAAAAAAATCCGCCAACTGTCGGTGGCGCCGCTGATCGCTGAAACGATACAGCGCATTGCCAAGGGCGAGTCGGTCATGAGTTTGTTCTCGGATCAGGAAAATCTCTTTTGAGGTTTCTGCAAAATCTCAAAAGAGATTTATACAAAATCTTTTTTTGATTTTTATGAAATCTTTTTTGATTCGAGCAAAAGTGGGCTCACCGCATGCACATCAACGTGCCTTGAGCTTTTTTAAATCGGAGTCACACTGGTCGCGGTGGACTCCTTCTGGAGTGAAACTATGAAATTCGTCGCTTTTGAGCGCGCCAAGCAGGGCACGGGTGCGAGCCGCCGTCTCCGCATCTCGGGTCGCACACCCGGCATCGTCTATGGCGGCGCGGCTGAGCCGCAGCAGATCGAAATCGATCACAACGCCCTCTGGCATGCCTTGAAGAAGGAAGCCTTCCATTCCACCATCCTGGACATGGAAATCGACGGGAAAGCCAGCAAGGTCTTGCTGCGTGACGTGCAAATGCACCCCTTCAAGCAGCTCATCCTGCACATTGACTTCCAGCGTGTCGATGCCAACACCAGACTGCACATGAAGGTGCCGCTGCACTACAGCGGCGACGAGAACTCGCCAGCTGTCAAAACCGACGGCTGCATTGCCAACCATGTGGTGACCGAAATTGAAGTTCTGTGCCTGCCGGCCGACTTGCCCGAATTCATCAAGGTGGATTTGAGCGGTCTGAAAAAAGGCGCATCGCTGCACCTGGCCGACATCGCGCTGCCCAAGGGTGTGACGGCTGTGACGCATGGCAAAAACAACCCGGTTCTGGTCTCCGTGGTGGTCATTTCCGGCACCACGGAAGAAGCGCCAGCCGCCGAAGGCGACGCTGCGGCACCGGCCGCCGCGGCAACTGCCGCAGCCGCGCCCGCCGCAGCTGCCAAGGCGGCGGCCGGCAAGGCCGCAGCGGCTGCCAAGGCACCCGCTGCCAAAGCTCCGGCTGCCAAGAAGTAAATACCGCAACTTGAAACTGACGGCCCACTTGCTGGGCCGTTTTTTTTGTCTCCTGGATCGCTGCATTCCCAATTCGCATCCAAGGTCCACGGTTACACTGCGGCGCTAGGTCAACCGAGGCATCCGGGTTCAACATGATCAAGCTATTTGTCGGTCTGGGCAATCCCGGTCCTGAATACCAATCGACCCGCCACAACGCGGGTTTTTGGTGGCTGGACGCGGTCGCCCGCGAACTGAAAACAACGCTTGTCATGGACAAGGCCTACCATGGCCTGGTGGCGCGAACGTCGATCAGCGGGCAAACGGTGTGGCTGCTGGAACCGCAAACCTACATGAACCTGTGCGGCAAATCGGTTGCGGCGCTGGCGCGCTTCTTCAAGATCGAGCCACGCGAAATACTGGTGGCGCACGACGAGCTGGACATCGTCCCCGGCGAGGCCAAGCTCAAGCTCGGCGGCAGCCACGCCGGACACAATGGATTGCGCGACATCCATGCCCAACTCGGCACCGACGACTACTGGCGTTTGCGCCTGGGCATCGGCCATCCGGGCATCAAGTCGGAGGTCGTCAACTGGGTACTGAAAAGGCCTTCGCTGGACCACCGGCTGGCGATTGACCAGGCCATAGCACGCGCGCTCAAGGCCTTGCCGCACTTGCTGGCGGGAGATATGGACAAAGCCACGCTGCTGGTGCATACCAGCAAACCACCCCGACCCAAGCCCCCCAGGCCCGAAACTGCGCCGCAGTAAACTGCTGTGCATCAAAAGGGAGTCATCGATGCAAAGCTTTGTCTTCAACGCCATCTTTCTCGTCGCCGTGATGGCTTTTTCTAGCGGCGCCAAGGCCCAAAATACCTATCGATGCGGGGATAGCTACAGCCAGACGCCCTGCCCCGGCGCCGCCATCATCGACACTGCGGACAAGCGAACCCAGGCCCAGAAAGCGCAAACCGATCAAGCCAGCAAACGCGATGCCCAGATCGCCAACGCCATGGAAAAGGCGCGCTTGCAGCAAGAGGCCAAGGACCTTGCCGCCAACATGCCAGCCATAAAACCGGCCACCCCTGCTTCAGCCAGCAAGGCGAGGAAAAAGAAGCCTTCGAAAATCGTGTTCGTCAAGGCGCCCGTCGAGAAAAAGAAGAAGAAAACGCCCCAGCAGATGGCCGCAGAAAAGAACGCCGGTAAACCCTGATGCCGGCTGGCGTCGCCGGCCTATTCAGTGGCCGGCGCAGGGTTCAGTTCGCGCTGTAGTCGCCGGTATTTTTGCCATAGTGTTTCCCGATCTTCCACGAACTTGGGGTTGACCGGTATGCAAGCCACCGGACACACCTGAACGCACTGAGGCTCGGCAAAATGGCCAACACATTCGGTGCACTTGTGCGGGTCGATCTCGTAGATTTCCTGACCCAGGTAAATGGCCGCGTTGGGGCACTCTGGCTCGCACACATCGCAGTTGATGCACTCGTCGGTGATGATCAAAGCCATGGTTTTCCATCCACCGTGGCATCGAAAATATTCGGTCTGAATCGCATGCACCGAATTATCGGCGTTACGCGCCGGGGCTGCGCAGCAGCGTCGCTTGGCAGATGCCAGGCGACCGGATTCAAGGCTGAAAACCGATTTATCCGGCAGTGCCTTTGACAGCGTCGTACCAGCGCCGCTCGGACAGCATGATTTCGTGATGCCCCCGGCCGGCGGGAATCATGGGGAAGCAGTTCTCCTGCTGCGCCACCGCCACGTCCAGCAGGAACGGACCGGGTGCCGACAGACAAGCGTCCATCGCTTCAGCCAGTTGCGCCGGCTGCTCGACGCGGCGCGCTGACCAGCCAAAGGCTTTCGCCAGCGCAACAAAGTCGGGCAGTGCCTCGGTATAGCTGTGGCTGTAGCGGGCACCATGGTGCAGTTGCTGCCATTGCCGGACCATGCCCATGCAAGCATTGTTCGACAGGATCAGCTTGACCGGACAGTGGTGCTGGCGCGCGGTCGACAGTTCCTGAATGTTCATCAGGATGGAGGCATCGCCGCTGACGCAGACGACCAGTTTGTCTGGATGGGCGATCTGGGCGCCGATGGCCGCCGGCAAGCCATAACCCATGGTGCCGGCCCCGCCGGAAGTCAGCCAGCGCCGGGCTTGCTCGAAGCGCAGGTACTGCGCGGCCCACATCTGGTGCTGGCCGACATCGGTGGCGACGATGGCGTCAACGCCAGACAGGCGTGCCGCCAGTGTCCCCATCAGTTGCTGCGGAATGATGACGTCCGCTTGGGGCTCATAGCGCAGCGAATCCTCGGCCCGCCAGCGCGCGATCTGGCGCCACCAATCCCCGTTGCCGGACGGATTGCGCGTCAAGGTCTTCAGTTGCAGCAGCAATGCCGCCAGAACCTGCGCACAATCGCCCACCAGGGGGACTTGCGTCTTGACGACCTTGTTGATGGAGGCCGGATCGATATCGACGTGAATGACGCCGGCGCCAGGGCAGAAATCCTTCAACCGCCCGGTCACCCGGTCGTCGAAGCGGGCACCGACGCAGACCACCAGATCCGCGTGGTGCATCGCCAGATTCGCTTCCAGCGTGCCATGCATGCCCAGCATGCCCAGGAAACGCGGATCGGACGCCGGGAAGGCACCCAGACCCAACAGGGTCAAGGTGCACGGCGCGTCGATCCTGCGCACCAGTTCGGCGAAACGCGCACAAGCCTGCAAACCCGAGTTGATCAGGCCGCCGCCACCGTAAAAGACCGGCCGGCGGGATTTCGCAATCAGTTCTGCCGCCTCGCGCAATAGGGGCGCCGACACGACGCCGGTCGCTGCGCTCACACCGCAAGCGGGCTGACGCGGCGCCGGCGTGGCTTCACAGCCGGCGGTCTGGCCCTGGATGTCCTTGGGAAAATCGATCAATACCGGCCCCGGGCGCCCGGTCGTGGCGATGCTCACGGCCTGGCGCGTCAGGTCGGCAATCTCATGGACGTTGCGGATCTGAACGTTCCATTTCGTGACGGGACTGGAAATGCCCAGTGCATTGCATTCCTGAAAGGCCGCTGTACCTATGGTTGGCGATGCCACCTGCCCGCTGATGCACAGCACCGGAATCGAATCGCTGAGGGCGTCCAGCAAGCCCGATATGGTGTTGGCCACGCCCGGACCCGAGGTGACGAAAACAACGCCCAGGCGGCCGGTGGAGCGCGCGTAGCCTTGCGCCGCGTGCACCGCCGCCTGCTCGTGGCGCACCAGCACATGGCGCAGGCGCGGCTCGCCGTGCAAGGCGTCGTAGAGCGGCAGCACAGCGCCACCCGGGTAGCCAAAAACGGTATCGACGCCGCAGGCGATCAAGGTCTGCAACAGGATTTGCGCGCCATAGGGCAAAGTCTCCGTGGCGGTGGACGGACTGCGGGTACTTGGCGCCGATGCCAGCGCTGGTAGGGACGTATTCATGCCTCAATCCTATTCATTGATGGCCTGAAAATGATTCATAATTTCAGTCAATTCATGAATTTTGATGAAAATAAATGAGCACAAATACAGAATCCGAGGAAAAACAATTCGACCGGCTGGACCTCGCCATCCTGCGCGTCCTGCTGGCCGACTCGCGCAAGACATTGCAGGAGATCGGCAAGGAGGTGGGCCTGTCCACCACCTCCTGCTGGAACCGCATCAAACGCATGGAAGCGGCCGGCGCGATTCAGGGCTACACCGTGAAGCTCGATCTGGCCAAGCTGGGCTACCGCGACACCGTCATCGTCCAGGTCAACCTGGAAAGCCACAGCGACCAGACGCTGTACGAGTTCGGTCGCACGCTGGAGACCATTCCCGAAGTGCTGGAGGCCTTCCTGATCTCAGGCGATTACGACTACTACATCCGGATCGCCGTGCGCGACACACGCGACTATGAGCGCCTGCTGCGGGAAAAACTCTACAAGATTCCCGGCATCCGGCACAGCAAATCGAGCTTTGTTCTGCGCACACTGAAAAAATCCGATACACCACTGGTCTAGACTGGTGTTTTGACACTCGAACACCGAAACAAAATGGGACCTCCGTGACGCGCCTTGATCTCACCTCGCTGGCCCTTTTTCTGAAGGTGGTCGACAGCGGCAGTCTGTCGCGGGCGGCGCAGCAGTCGCACATCGCTTTGTCGGCCGCCAGTCGCCGCATCAGCCTGCTGGAGGAGGAGTTCGGCGTCGCCCTGCTGCACCGCAAGCCAACCGGAGTGGAGGCTACCGGTGCCGGGCAAGCCTTGGCGACCCATGTCCGGCAGTTGTTGCGCGACGTCGACCAGATGCGGGCCGAGCTGACCGACTACGCCCAAGGTGCCAGGGGCCATGTCCGCCTGCGCGCCAATGTCTCGGCCATGGGCCAGTCGCTACCCGACGAACTGGCATCCTTCAGCCAGCAGTATCCGGACATCAAGCTCGAAATCAGGGAGTACGTGAGCCGCGACATTTTGCAGACTTTGCGCGAAGGCTCGGCCGATGTCGGTATCGTCACCGGAACGGCCCAGCTTGCCGGACTGCGCGCCTATCCTTACTGCGCCGATAGGCTGGTGGCGATACTGCCGCGCCAGCATCCCTGGCGCAAGAAAAAAGCCCAGTTTGCCGACTTGCTGGACTACGACATCATTGGCCTTGAGAGCAACACCAATATCCACCGCGCGATGGAGGCGGCAGCGGCAACCGCCGGCAAGCCCTTGCGGCTCAGGATTCAGGTCAGGAGCTTCGAGGTGGTGTGCCGGATGATAGAAGCCGGCTTTGGCATCGGCATCCTGCCCGAGGGCGTGGTGCAACGTTTCCGGCGCGAATGGGCCTTGCGCTTCGTGGCGTTGACGGACCCTTGGGCGCAGCGCTCCATGTTCGTTTGCGTGCGCGAAGAACCCATGCCCTTGCCGACCCGCAAACTGGTGGAACACCTGCTCAAACGGCCTCTGAACACGGTTGAAGCGCAGGGGGGTTCGCCAAATTAGAAGGCCCCGATTCCCGAAATGCAAATGGACAGTGGCGCCGGCCCTGTCTAAAGTCGCCGTAACTTCCAACGCGACACTGCCATGCCTCTTCACGCCAAGACACAAAAACCGCACCGGATCGCCGTCATCCCGGGTGACGGCATCGGACCGGAAATCGTCCCCGAGGGCTTGCGGGTACTCGATGAGGTGAGCCGCAAATTCGGCATTGCCTTCGAATACCAGCACTTCGACTGGTGCTGCGGCTACTATGAGCGGCACGGCAAAATGATGCCCGACGACTGGAAGGAACGCCTGGGCGGACACGAGGCGATCTACTTCGGTGCGGTGGGCGCGCCGGACAAGGTGCCGGACCATGTTGCGGTCTGGGGCTCGCTGCTCAAGATCCGGCGCGAGTTCGACCAGTATGTCAATCTGCGCCCGGTGCGCCTGATGCCGGGCGTGCCCAGCCCGCTGGCGGGTCGCCACGCCGGCGACATCGATTTCATCGTGGTGCGGGAAAACACCGAGGGCGAGTATTCCACCGTGGGCGGCCGCATGTTCGAAGGCACCGAGCGGGAAATTGCGATCCAGGATTCCATCTTCACCCGCACCGGGGTCGATCGCATCCTGAAGTTTGCCTTCGAGCTGGCGGCAAGCCGGCCGCGCAGGAATCTGGTGGCGGCAACCAAGTCGAACGGCATCTCGGTCACCATGCCCTTCTGGGACGAACGCCTGGCCGAAATCGGCCAGGCGTTCCCGCAAGTGCACGCCAGCAAGTACCACATCGACATCCTGACGGCGCACTTCGTCCAGCACCCGGACCGCTTCGACGTGGTGGTGGCTTCCAACCTGTTTGGCGACATTCTTTCCGACCTCGGTCCGGCCTGCACCGGCACCATCGGCATTGCACCGTCCGCCAACCTCAATCCCGAGCGCAAATACCCGTCCCTGTTCGAGCCGGTGCACGGCTCGGCGCCCGACATCGCCGGTCAGGGGGTGGCCAATCCGATCGGCCAGATCTGGTCGGCGGCGCTGATGCTGGAGCACCTGGGCCAGGGCCGGCCACGCTACGCGGCCGCCGCGCAAGCCATCGTCGAGGCGATCGAGACCGTGCTGGCCGACGGCCCGCGCACGCGGGACATGGGTGGCACGGCCGGCACCACGGAAGTGGGCCGGGCCATCGCCGACTGCCTGGCGGCGCGACCTTCCTACCGGGACGAAGTGAGCCAGGCCAGCGCATGAAGGCGGCTCCCATGGCGTCGTCCGGTGATCACCGGAAGCGCCGGTTTCACACCCTGCGTCCGAGAGACAAGCAGCTGATAATGCGGGGACTTCATATTTCCATCTTTGCTTTGCACCACAAGCCGGCCTGAACAGAACCCATGGGTTTATTTCTTCTTAAACGCCTGACCACGCTGCTGGCCACCCTGCTGGGGGCCTCGGTGGTAATCTTCCTGGTACTGGAGATACTGCCGGGAAATGCAGCCCAGATCTTGATGGGTCCGGACGCGTCGCCGGAAGCGGTGCAGGCGCTGGCCGTCAAGCTGGGGTTGAACCTGCCGCCACTGGAGCGCTACTGGCAATGGGTCAGCGGGCTGCTGGTGGGTGACCTGGGGCTGAGCTATACCTACAGCAGCCCGGTGCTGGATCTGGTGCTGGAACGACTGGCCCTGACGGTACCACTGGCCCTGATGGCCATGGTATTGACCACCGTGCTGGCGCTGATGGTGGGCATTTACGCGGCCTCGCGCCACAACCGTCTGGGCGATGTCGGCATGATGGGTCTGGCCCAGATCGGCATCGCCGTGCCCAATTTCTGGTTTGCCATTTTGCTCATCCTGCTGTTCTCGGTGCAGCTCCAGTGGTTCTCGGCCGGTGGCTTCCCCGGTTGGGACGAAGGCGCCGCGCAAGCCCTCAAATCGCTGCTGTTGCCGGCGGTCTCGCTGGCCGTGGTGCAAGCCGCCATCCTGGCGCGCATCACCCGCTCGGCAGTGCTGGAAGTACTGCGGGAGGACTTTGTGCGCACCGCGCGTGCCAAGGGCTTGTCGCAGAACGCCACCTTGTGGGGCCATGTGCTGCGCAACGCCATGATTCCGGTGGTGACCGTGATGGGGCTGCAATTTGCCAATTTGCTGGCCGGCACCATCGTGGTGGAAAACGTCTTCTACCTGCCTGGACTGGGGCGGCTGATCTTCCAGGCGATCTCGAATCGGGACCTGATCGTGGTGCGCAATTGTGTCATGCTGCTGGCGGCCATGGTGATCGTCGTCAACTTCGTGGTCGACGTGCTGTACGCCGTGATCGATCCACGCGTCAAGGCCAGCGACATATGAGTCAGCCGAGCGCGACAACGGCCCGCCCGCCAGTTACCTTTGTGGCGCGCGCGCTGACGCACCGCAGCTTCGTGATCGGCGCCGTGCTGACGCTGCTGCTGCTGCTGGCCGCCGCCCTGTCGCTGATCTGGACGCCCTGGTCGCCCTACGAGATCGACATGGCGGCGAAGCTGCAACTGCCCGATGCCCATCACTGGCTGGGCACCGATCCGTTCGGCCGCGACGTCACCTCGCTGCTGCTGGTGGGCGCGCGCAACTCGATTCTGGTCGGTGTGATTGCCGTCGGCATCGGGTTGAGCATGGGCACCGCCCTGGGCCTGCTGGCGGCGGCGCGGCGCGGCTGGGTCGAGGAACTGATCATGCGGCTGGCGGACTTCACCTTTGCCTTCCCCGCCATTCTGTCGGCCATCATGATGACCGCCGTCTTCGGCGCCGGCATCGTCAATTCCATCATTGCCATCGGCATCTTCAACATCCCCACTTTTGCCCGCATCACGCGCGCCAGCGCCAACGCCATCTGGTCGCGCGAATTCGTGTTGGCGGCACGCGCCTGCGGCAAAGGGCCCTGGCGCATCACGATCGAACACGTGCTGCCCAATATCCTGTCGGCGCTGATCGTGCAGGCCACGATCCAGTTTGCGCTGGCCATCCTGGCCGAAGCCGCGCTGTCTTATCTGGGTCTGGGAACCCAGCCGCCGCAGCCCTCCTGGGGCCGCATGTTGGCCGAGGCCCAGACGCTGTTGTTCCAGGCACCGCAGTTGGCGGTGTTCCCCGGCCTGGCGATTGCCCTGGCCGTGCTGGGCCTGAACCTGCTGGGTGACGGCCTGCGCGACCTGATGGACCCGCGTCTGGCCCGAAAGCGATAAATGGCATTGCTTGAAGTTGATAATTTGTGCGTGCAATTGCAAACCCAGCGCGGTCCGGCGAATGCCGTTCGCGCCGTCAGTTTCAAACTGGAACGCGGCGAGACGCTGGGCCTGATCGGAGAGTCGGGTTGCGGCAAATCGATCACGGCGATGGCGCTGATGGGTTTGTTGCCGGAGCGCGCCGTCGTCACCGGCAGCATCCGCTTTGAGCAGCAGCAACTGGTGGGCATGAACGATGCGTCACTGCGGCAGTTGCGCGGTGACCGCATCGGCATGATTTTTCAGGAGCCGATGACGGCGCTGAACCCGGTGCACACCATTGGGCACCAGGTGGCGGAGCCGCTGCTACTGCACCGCGGCGCCTCCGTCAAGGCAGCGCGTCAGCAGGCCATTGCCCTGCTGGACCGGGTCGGCATCGCCGATGCCGCGCGCCGCTTCGATGCCTACCCGCATCAGTTTTCCGGTGGCCAGCGCCAGCGCATCACGATTGCCATGGCACTGGCTTGCGGGCCTGATTTGTTGATCGCCGATGAACCCACCACGGCGCTGGACGTGACCATCCAGGGCCAGATCCTGGACCTCATCAGCGAACTGGTGCAGGAGCGCGGCATGGCCTTGATCCTGATCTCGCACGACCTCGGTGTGATCGCCCAGAATGTGTCGCGCATGCTGGTCATGTACGGCGGCACGGTGGTGGAGAGCGGTCCGACGCAAGCAGTTTTCGAGCGCCTGGCGCACCCTTATACGCGCGGTCTGTTCGGCGCACGGCCCCAGTTGGGCGCAGAGCGCGGCAGGCGCCTGACCACCATCGAGGGCAGCGTGCCGGAGCTGGTTGACCTGCCCGCCGGCTGTCCGTTTTTCGAACGCTGCCCGCTGGCCATTGCGGCTTGCGCCAACACCTTGCCGGCGCCCACCGATCTGGGCCAGTCGCATCAGGCGAGCTGCCTGCGCCTGGACGCGGTCCTGACCGGAGCGACCGCATGACAGCGCCCCTGTTGCAACTGGACCAGGTCACGCGCAACTATGCGCTGCCGCGCGAGCGGCTGTGGGGTGCACCACCGCAGGTGCAGGCGCTGCGCGGTGTCAGCCTGCGCATGCGCAGCGGCAAAAACCTGGGCATCGTCGGCGAGTCCGGCTCCGGCAAGTCCACCCTGGCGCGCCTGGTGATGGCGCTGGAGCCGCCCAGCAGCGGCAGCGTTCAATTCCTCGGACAAGACCTCCATCGGCTCAGCCCGGCCGCCCTGCGCACGGCGCGACGCGACTTCCAGATGGTGTTTCAGGACCCCTATGGCTCGCTCGATCCACGCCAGACGGTGGAGCGCATCATCACCGAGCCGCTGGCCGCGCTGGGCGGCAGCAGCGGCGCCGACATGCGCACCCGGGCACGCGACGTGCTGAACTCGGTCGGTCTGCGCAGCAACGATCTGGACAAATACCCGCATGAGTTTTCCGGCGGGCAGCGCCAGCGGGTGGCGATCGCCCGCGCCCTCATCACGCGCCCCAAACTGATAGTCGCCGACGAGCCGGTCAGCGCGCTGGACGTGTCGGTGCAGGCCCAGGTACTCAATCTGATGCAGGATCTGGCCAGCGAGTTTGGCGTCACCTACCTGCTCATCAGCCACGATCTGGCGGTGGTCGACTACCTGTGCGAGGAAGTAGCCGTGATCTACCTGGGGCGAATTGTGGAGCAGGGCTCGCCGGAGACGCTGTTCCGCGCCGCCGCCCATCCCTACACCCGGGCGCTGCTGAGTGCCGTCCCGCGTGTCGCCCCGAATGCAGCTCCGGTAGCCAGAAGACGCGGCCCCATGATCACGCCGCGCCCACATCCCGCCGGCGCCTGTCCCTATGCCGGGCGCTGCCCGCAGGCGCAAGCGCAGTGCGACGCCGAGCGCCCGGAACTCAGGACGATAGGTGCAGGGCATCAGGTAGCCTGTCATTTTGGTTCTGAGCTTATGCCTGATACCTAGCATCAGGAATGGTATTGTTCGCCCTGTTGTTGCGCAAGATTTCGGTACCCAACCCTTTTTTCACAGGAGAAGTCATCATGATCAATCGTCGTCACGTCCTCACCTCCGCCGCCAGCGGCGCCGCACTGGCGGCACTGCCCTGGGCCGCCACCGCACAAGGAAAGAAGGACAGCGTTGTGCTGGCCATGACACTGGAGCCGCCGGGCCTCGATCCGACCGCCGGTGCGGCCTCCGCGATCGCCGAGATCGTCCAGTACAACATCTTCGAGACCCTGACCAAAATCAACAGCGACGGCAGCGTCTCGCCCCTGCTGGCGGAGAGCTGGGAAGTGTCGCCCGATCTCAAGACCTACACCTTCAAACTGCGCAAGGGCATCAAGTTCCAGAACGGGGAGCCGTTCAACGCCAAGGCCGTCAAGTTCTCCTTCGAGCGCGCCGCCGCCGAGAAAAGCACCAACAAGGACAAGCGCACCTTCGCCAGCATGGAAAGCGTGGCGGCGATCGACGACTACACGGTGGTCATTCTGAACAAATCGCTGGACCCCGAGTTCCTGTTCTTGATGGGTCAGGCCACCGCCGCCATCGTGGAGCCCAAGAGCGCGGACGGCAACGCCACCAAACCGGTGGGCACCGGCCCTTACCAACTGAGCGCCTGGGCCAAGGGCTCTTCCGTCACACTGAGCAAATGGGACGGCTACCACGGCGTTGCCAGCCCGAAAATCAAGAAAGTCACCTTCCGCTTCATCAGCGATCCGGCGGCCCAGGTGGCGGCCTTGCTGGCCGGCGACGTCGACGCCTTCCCGCGCGTGACGCCGCGCAGCGTAGTTCAATTCAAGACCAATGCCAAGTTCCAGGTGGTGGTCAGCGGCTCGCGCGCCAAGACCATTCTGGCCATCAACAACAAGAAGAAACCGCTCGATGACGTGCGGGTGCGCCGCGCCATTGCCGCCGCGATCGACCGCAAGGCCGTCATCGAAGGCGCTGCCGACGGCTACGGCGTGCCGATTGGCAGCCACTATGTGCCAGGCGCCTTCGGCTTTGTCGACACCACCGGCATCAACCCCTTCAACATCGAGAAAGCCAAGAGCCTGCTGGCCGAGGCCGGCGTCAAGACGCCACTGGAATTGAGCCTGAAGCTGCCGCCGGTGCCGTATGCGCGCCAGGGCGGTGAGGTGATTGCGGCGCAACTGGCCAAGATCGGCATCATCGCCAAAATTGAAAACGTGGAGTGGGCCCAGTGGCTCAGCGGCGTTTACACCAACAAGAACTACGACCTGACCATCATCTCGCACGTCGAGCCGTTTGACCTGGGCAATTTCGCCAAGCCCGGCTATTACTGGGGTTACGAATCGGCGCAGTTCAACGCCTTGTTCGACAAGATCCAGAACGCGCCGCGGGCGGCCGACCGCGCCAAGCTGCTGGGCGACGCGCAGCGCCTGCTGGCCAATGAGGCCGTGCACGGCTTCTTGTACCAGCCGCAATGGATCACGGTGGCCAACAAGAACCTCAAGGGGCTGTGGAAAGACATGCCGGTGTTTGTCAATGACATTTCAGCGCTGTCATGGTCGTGAAGCTGCATGAGCTGGGCGGGTCGCAACTGATTGCGGCCTACCGCCGGCGCGAGCTCTCGCCGGTGGAAGTGACCCAAGCGGTGCTGGCGCAGATAGCCCGCTGGGAGCCGCATATCCACGCCAGCTACCTGCTGCGCCCCGAGCATGCGCTGGCCCAGGCGCGTGCCTCCGAGGCGCGCTGGCTGCGCGGTGCGCCTTGCGGCGCGCTGGACGGTGTGCCGGTCACCATCAAGGAAAATCTGGCGACCCGGGGCGACCCGGTGCCGCTAGGCACCCTGGCCACCGACCTGACGCCGGCCACCGCCGACGCGCCGCCGCCGGCGCGGCTGTTCGAGGCTGGCGCCGTGATGGTCTGCAAGACCACCATGCCCGACTACGGCATGCTCTCCAGCGGCCTGTCGAGCTTTCATGCACTGGCGCGCAACCCGTGGGACGTCAGCAAGACACCGGGCGGCTCCAGCGCCGGTGGCGGCGCCGCGGCGGCAGCCGGCTACGGCCCACTGCACATGGGCACCGACATCGGCGGCTCGCTGCGCCTGCCGGCCGGCTGGTGCGGCATTTTCAGCCTCAAGCCCAGCCTGGGCCGCATCCCGATCGATCCGCCCTACACCGGCCGCGCCGCCGGCCCCATGACCAGAACCGTGGCCGACGCCGCGCTGATGATGCAGGTGTTGTCGCTGCCGGACGCGCGCGACAGCATGAGCTTGCCCTACCAGGCGATTGCCTGGGACCAGTTTGACCGTGGCACCGACCTGTTGCGCGGTCTCAGAATCGGTCTCTTGCTGGACGCCGGCTGCGGACTGCCAGTGGAGCCCGAAGTGCGCGCCGCCGTCGAGCGCGCCGCGCAGATTTTCCAGCGTGCCGGGGCCAGCGTCGAGACCATGGCACCGTTCCTGACGCCGGCCATGCTGGACGGCATGGACCACGCCTGGCGCCTGCGCTCGCACATCGATCTGGCGGCCCTGCCGGACGACAAGAGGGCCACGGTATTGCCTTACATCCAGCAATGGGCCGACAGCGCCGCTGGCATGAGTGGGCCGCAGGCCTTCGTCGCCTTCAGCCAGTTTCACGCCACCCGCGTCGCTACCGTGCAGGCCTGCCAGCCCTTCGATTTCGTCATCTCGCCCACTTCACCGATGCCGGCTTTTGCGGCCGAACTGCCCTCGCCCACCGACGATCCGCTGCGTCCGCTGGAGCACATCGCCTTCACCGTGCCCTACAACATGTCGGAACAGCCGGCCGCCTCCCTCAACTGCGGCTATACCCAGGCCGGCCTGCCGATCGGCTTGCAGATCGCCGGCCGGCGCTTCGACGACCTGGGCGTGCTGCAAGTGGCGCACGCCTTCGAGTTGCTGCGCGACCCGCAGCGGCCCTGGCCCAGTCCGCCCAACGCCTGAGCCATGCCCGGTGCCGCCTTGTTGACCGATAGCCTGGGCAACCCCGTCACGCTGGACGCCGCCGCCAGCTTGGCGGCGCTCAACGACTTTGTCGAAGGCTTTATTTCCTGCGAAGCACGGGTCGCCAACATCCTGCGCGTGGCGGCCACCGACCACAGCCCGCTGGTGCAGGCCTGTTGCGCCGCGCTGCACATGTTCGCCGAGTCGGGTACGGCAGTGCGCCATGCCAAGCCTCATATGGACCGCGCCCTGGCCGGCATCACCCCTTCACGCAATGTCTCAAAGCGCGAACAAGGTTTTGTGGCGGCCGTGGCGGCCTGGGTCGACGGCGATATAGCACAAGCGATCCGGCTGCATGAGCAGCAGGCGCGCGACTATCCGCGCGATCTGGCCTCGCTCAAGCTGGGCCAATACCACTTGTTCAATACCGGCAACTCGCCGGGCATGCTCAGGCTGGCACTGGCCGCCTTGCCGGCGGCGGCGGACGTGCCTTACCTGCACGGCATGGCGGCGTTTGCCTGGGAGCAATGCCACCTGCTGGAGCAGGCCGAGGCGGCGGCACGCCGCGCGCTGGACCTGTGCCACAAGGAACCCTGGGCCCAGCACGCGCTGGCCCACGTCATGCTGACCCAGGGCCGCCTGGTCGAGGGTCTGGCATTCATGCGCGAGGTCAGTCCGACCTGGACCGCTCTGAACTCTTTCATGGTCACGCACAACTGGTGGCACCTCGCCGTGTTTGCGCTGGAACTGGGCCAGCATGACGAAGTGCTGCGGCTGTACGACCAACAGGTCTGGGGCGTCGTCAAGGACTACTCGCAGGACCAGATCGGTGCCGTCTCCCTGCTGGCGCGGCTGGAGTTGGCCGGCGTCGACGTCGGCGAGCGCTGGCAGGACGTGGCCGACCATCTGGCGACGCGGCTGGACGACCACGTGCTGCCGTTTCTGGACATGCAATACCTCTATGGTCTGGCCCGCGCCGGACGGCCCTTAGCCCAGACCCTGATGCAGAACATAGAAGCCTTTGCCCATGACCAGGCGACACCGGCCGACAGCGACTCGAAACGGGTCTGGCAGCAGGTCTGCGTGCCCGCCAGCCGTGGCCTGCTGGCGCACGCCGGCGGCGACTACAGCCGTGCCGTGCTGGAGTTGGGCAGCGCGCTGCCGCGCCTGATGGAAATCGGCGGCAGTCACGCGCAGCGCGATTTGTTCGAACAGATCCACCTCGACGCCCTGGTCCGCAACGGCCAATGGGTGGGCGCCCAGCATCTGGTGCAACAGCGTCTGCGTGGTCAGCCCGAATCGAGCCGGCTGCAACGCCAGGCGCGGCAGGTCTATACGGCGCTGGGCATTGCGCCCGAAGCGGTCAACTTGCTTTGATCGTAGACCGGCTGTGCCGGCATGTCGGCCAGGTGCTGCGTATCGGCCCAGGTCAGGATCTCGATGGCATCGCCTTCGATGCGCACCCGGTTCAGGCCGGCGTTGGGAATCTCGCTTTGGCGCGGCCCCGACAGCGGCAAGGCGCGCGCCGTACGGTAAATCATGTCCAGCACGCCACCATGCGTTACCACCACCAGCGTCTGCTGCGCATGGGCCAGCGCCAGGCCGCGCACGGCCATCATCACACGGGCATGAAATTGGCGCGTGCTCTCGCCGCCGGTAAAGGCGTAGTCGGCCTGGAACTTGGTCCACTGGGTCCAGGCGTCGGGGTGGCGGGTCTGGATCTCGTCGACCCGCATGCCGTCGACGACACCAAAGTTCTGTTCGCGCAAAGCTGCGTCCAGCACGGTTCCGGGTTTGATGGCTTGCAGGCTGTGCTGGCTGATCGGCAAGGCAGTCTGCTGGGTGCGCGTCAAGTCGCTGCACACCAGCAGATGCGCCGCTTCGCCGGCCAGGCGCAGGCCCAGGCGGCGCGCCTGCTCGTGCCCGACGGCGTTCAGCGGTACGTCCACCTGGCCTTGAAAGCGCAGCTCGCGGTTCCAGTCGGTTTCGCCATGGCGGATCAGAATAAGTTCGGTCATGCCTTCGATTATGCAGGGGCCAGTTGCTGGCGGCGCAGCCAGAGCTTCTCGATCTCGACCGCCACCAGCACCACGGCGGAGGCGCCAAGACAAAGCAGCAGTTCCGGCAGGCTCAGGGGCTGGGTCTTGAAGACCGGATTGAGCACCGGCACATAAATGGTCGCCAGTTGCAACGCAACGGTCAGCAGCACGGCACCCAGCAGCGGCCGGTTGGATGCCAGGCCGAGCCGCAGCAAGGACTCGGTCTCGGAGCGTATCGCCAGCACATGCGCCATTTGCGACAAGGTCAGCACGGTGAAGACCATGGTTTGCCAGTGCGCATGGCCGCTGGACATGGCCCAGGCCTGTAGCGCCAGACACAAGCCGCCGATCAGCAAGCCGACCCACAAAATATGCTGCCACAGGCCATGGGCAAACAGACTCTCCTTTGGCGCGCGCGGGGGACGCTGCATGATGCCACGCTCGGCCGGTTCCGCCGCCAGCGCCAGGCCCGGCAGGCCATCGGTCACCAGGTTGACCCACAGGATGTGGATCGGCAGCAGCGGAATCGGCAGGCCCAGCAGCGGGGCTAGAAAAATGGTCCAGATTTCGCCCGAATTACCCGTCAATGCATAGCGCACAAATTTGCGTATGTTGTCGTAAATGCGGCGCCCCTCACGCACCGCCGCGACGATGCTGGCAAAGTTGTCGTCCAGCAAAACCAGACTGGCCGCTTCGCGCGCCACGTCGGTGCCGCCACGGCCCATCGCAACCCCGATATCGGCTTGCTTGAGCGCCGGTGCATCGTTCACGCCGTCGCCGGTCATGGCGACAAATTCACCGCGTGCCTGCAAGGCCTCTACGATGCGAATTTTTTGCGCTGGATCGACCCGTGCATAAACCCGCACCGTGGCAACGCGCTCGCGCAGGACCGGCTCCGCCATGGCAGTCAACTCAGGCCCGGTCAGCACTTCGGCGTAGCCATCGACCACAATGCCCAGCCGCCGAGCAATGGCCAACGCCGTCGCCGGATGGTCGCCGGTGATCATCACCGGTGTGATGCCGGCCGTCATGCAATTGCGCACCGCGGCGGCGGCCTCCGGGCGCGGCGGATCGATCAAGCCCAGCAGCCCGATCAGACTCAAGCCGGACTCCACTGCATCGACCTCGCCCGGTGCCGGCAGTGCGGCATGCGAACGCCGTGCCAGCGCCAGCACCCGCAAGCCCCGCGCCGCCAGCGCCTGGGCGGCGGCGAGCATCGCTTCCTGTCGCAACGCAACCGTGCCGTCGGCGCGCCATTGCGTGCTGCACAAGGGAATCACGGCTTCGGGTGCGCCCTTGGTGTAGGCCATGAAAGCGTCGCCGGCCCGGTGCAGGGTGCTCATGCGCTTGCGCTCGGCATCGAATGGCAGTTCCTGTAGACGTTGGAACTGCCGTTCAAGCGCGGCTTTGTCGAGCCCGGCTTGCAGCGCCGCTTGCGTCAGTGCCGTTTCGGTCGGGTCGCCCTGCCAGGCGCCGTCCGGGCCGCGGCTGGCGTCGTTGCACAATGCTGCCGCGCGCAGCAATTCCAGGTGAACCGGGCCGAGGTTGTCAGCGCCCGGCAAGCACTCCTGCCCGTCCGCCAACAGCACCTCCACACGCATCCGGTTCTGCGTCAAGGTTCCGGTCTTGTCGGCACAGATGTAAGTGACCGAACCCAGCGTCTCGACCGCCGGCAAACGCCGGACCAGGGCATTCTGCGAAACCATGCGGCGCGCGCCCAGCGCCAGCAGCACGGTCACGACCGCCGGCAGCGCCTCGGGGATCGCCGCCACCGCCAGGCTGACGGCGGTCAGGACCATCAGCAGCGGCGCCTCGCCGCGCAACACGCCAACCAGAAAAATCACCGCGCAGATGGCGATCACCGCCAGCGCCAGCAGCTTGCCAAATGCCGCCAGCCGCAGTTGCAAAGGGGTGCTGCGATCGACGTCACGGTCCAGCAGAGCGGCCACCTTGCCGAGTTCGGTGGTCATGCCGGTAGCCACCACCAGACCACGTCCGCGCCCATGGGTGGCCGTGGTGCCCTTGAAGGCCATGTTCAAGCGGTCGCCCAGCGCGTGCGCCACGCCGGTCAGTTTGGAAGTGTGTTTGGCCACCGTGACCGACTCGCCGGTGAGCGCTGATTCGTCGACTTTGAGCTGGGCAATTTCGATCAATCGCAAGTCCGCCGGCACCTGGTTGCCGGCCTCCAGCAAAACGATGTCACCCGGCACCACGGCGCTGGCCGCCACCGCCAGCGCCCGCCCGCCACGCAGCACCCTGGCCTGGCTGGCAGCCAATTGCTGCAGCGCCGCCATCGCCTTGTCGGCGCGCCAGGCCTGCACAAAACCGATTGCCGCGTTGAGCAGCACGATCAGCAGGATCGCCAGCGTATCGATCAGGTCGCCAATGACACCCGAGATCACGGCGGCGACGATCAGCACCAGGATCATGAAGTCCTTGAACTGGTCGATAAACAGGCCAGCCAGGCCGCGGCCGGGTTGGCCCTGGATTTCGTTCGGACCGTGCTGTGCCGCGCGACGGCTGGCCTCTTCATCCGGCAGGCCGTGTGCCGGGTCTACCCCGTGCTGGCGCGCCAGTTCATGCGCGTCCTGCAGGTGCCAATGGCCGGCAGTGGCTGGGGGTGGGTCCTGCGCCGGGTCCATTTCAGTGCCGCACCGGCCCCTCATTCCGGGGCATCAAGCGCAGCCGGTTCAGACATCTCGTTCAACTTGACAATCATCACCGGCACGCCGGCCGCATGCAGCACTTCATTCGACACCGAGCCTAGCAAAGCGGAGCGCAAGGTGCTCATGCCGCTGGCTCCCATGACCACCAGATCGCATTCGAAACGCTCCAGGATGTCGATGATGGTGTGCGCCGGGTCGCCCGAGGCCACTTCGTACTCGTAAGGAATATGGGCCTCGTCCAGCAGGGCCTGGGCCGCCTCCAGCGTGTGGGCGCCGGCGGCGACGCTGACCTGCTCTATGACCTGCGGATCGTGCGACACCACCAGTTCGTACAAGGTGGCCGGTTCCTGCACGTTGGCCAGTACCACGCTGGTCTCAAGGCCGGCGCGTGCCATGCGTATGACAAAGCGAACCGCCTCCATGGCGACAACGGAACCATCGACAGGCAATAATATCTTCATCATTTTCTCCGGCTTGAATAGGGAATCGGACGTCTCAAGCGTAAACCACCCTATCGGCCCACGTCTTAAGAAGAATCAATATACGCTTGTCTGCCGCAGGAGCTTTTTCTACATGACCCAACTCGTTTTTCTTCCCGGCCTGGCCGCCGACGCCGTCATGTGGCGGCATCAATTGAGCGCCATGCCGGTGCACCTGAACCCGGTGGTGACCGATGTGCACGCCCGCCACGCCAGCCTGCCGGAGATGGCCGCTGCCCTGCTGCGCGAACAGACAGGCCCGCTGATCCTGTGCGGCGCCTCCATGGGCGGCATGCTGGCGATGGAGGTGGTGCGTCAGGCACCGCGGCGCATCAAGGCGCTGGCGCTGCTAGGCACCAATGCGCGACCGGAAACCGAGGCCATGCGCGCGCTGCGAACGGCGGCCATCGAGCTGTTTGCCCAAGGCCGCGCCGAAGAGGTGCTGAGAACCAACTTGCCCCTGGCTTTTCATCCCAGCCGGGCCGACGACCAGGCACTGCTGCAAAGCTATATGGACTTCGTGCTGCGCGCCGGCGCCGAGCAGTTGATACGGCAAAACCAGGCCTTGATGGAGCGCCCCGACGCCCGGCTGCATCTGGGCGCGGTGTCGTGTCCGACGCTGGTCATGTGCGGCGACTCGGACCAGCTCACACCGCCCGAATGCTCGCGCGAAATTGCGGCACTGATCCAAGGCTCCGAGCTGATCCTGCTGCCGCAGTGCGGCCACATGCTGACGATGGAGCGGCCGGCCGAGGTCAACGCGGCCCTGCTGGCCTGGCTGGCGCCGCTGGTTTAGGACTCGCTCCCGACTGCGTTCAAGTGCGCGCCAGACCTTGCACTTTGTCCACCAGGCAGCGGTTCACAGCGGGCGATACAAATTTGTCCACCTCGCCGCCCAGCGACGCGATTTCGCGCACAAAGGTACTGGAGATGAACTGGTATTTGTCGCTGGGCGTGAGAAAAACGGTTTCCACGTTGGGCATCAGGCTGCGGTTCATGCCGGCGAGCTGAAATTCGTAGTCGAAGTCGGTGACGGCACGCAGGCCGCGCACCATCGCCTTGCCACCGCGCGCCACCACAAAATCGCGCAGCAGGCCGGAAAAGCTCTCCACCTCCACCTGCGGGTAGGCCTTGACCGCCACCCGCGCCATGTCGATGCGCTCCTGCAACGAAAACAGCGCTTTCTTGTGGTGCCCGGCTGCGACCGCCACGATCACCCGGTCAAACAACTGCGTGGCACGCCGCACCACGTCTTCATGGCCCAGGGTGATGGGGTCGAAAGTACCAGGGTAAACAGCAATCACGTTATGAGCCATGGTGCGCCTGTCGGTCAGTTGAGGATAAAGTTCAGCGGCTTTTTTTCTCGGTAAGCTCCCGCGCCGCATTATGCAGTGCGCCGCGCGCGGTGCGAGTTATGCAGAGCATCCCTAGGCCAGGCGTTTGAGCAGATGGGCATGCACGGCACCGGCCTTCAGGTACCGGTGCCGCGTCAAACCGAAGTCCGCCAGCTGCGCATCGGCCCACGCAAGAGGCGCCTCCAGGTAGACAAAGCCATCCAGCGCCACGGCACGGCCGGCGGCTTGCAGCGCGGCCTCGAACAGCGGGGAGTCAAAAGGCGGATCCAGGAACACGGCGTTCATGCTGGCCGGATCAAGCTGCTTGAGAGCGGCAACGCCATCACCGCGCACGATGCGCGCCGCAGTGGCCTGCAACTGCGCCTGCACGCGCTTGAGTTGCAGCACCAGGGCCGCATCCTGCTCCACCAGCAGCACCTCTTTGGCGCCGCGCGAGGCGGCTTCAAAGCCGAGTGCGCCGGTACCGGCAAACACGTCGATGCAACGCCAGCCCGTCAGATCCTGGCCCAGCCAGTTGAACAAGGTCTCGCGGACCCGGTCAGGTGTCGGGCGCAGGCCGGGCTGGTCCGCCACCGCCAGTTTGCTGCGTTTCCATTGACCGCCGATGATGCGGACCTGGTGGCTTTGCGGGGTGCTGCGGCGGACGGGGCGCGGCGGACGGTCGGGGCTGCGCGGCGCCGCTGTTTTTTTTTGTTTCATCGGCACAGCTTAACCCAAGTGAGACCAGTGGAACCATCCGTTCCCCCTCTCCGACGGCCAGCTTGGTACTGCCGGACCAGCGGCGGCAAGCACCGGGCAGACGGCGCCCCTGAACGGTGTTCCCGGGTTTTTCCCTGATTGCATCCGGTCCGCGCAAGGTCTATGCTTGGCTTGAATTTGACTGAACCCCTACCCCACACAGGAGTGCCCCATGTACAAGAAGATCTTGCTGGCCTACGACGGTTCCGAGAGCGGCCAACAGGCTTTACTCGACTGTCAGGACCTGGCGCAGTGGGCGCAAGCGGAGCTGACGCTGGTGGCGGTGATGCCGCTCAACATGGACGTCATGGGCATGGGAGTGGGCGTCTACGACCCGCAATTGATGGAGCGGGAAAAACAGGCGCTACAGGCGGTGCTCGACGAGGGCATGCGCCGCCTGTTGGCGGCCGGCCACAAAGCCACCGGCGAGGTGCTGGTCGGCGAAACAGTGGACGAGATCACCAAGCATGCGCGCAAGATTTCGGCCGATCTGATCGTGGTCGGCCATAAGCACCTCGACAGCTGGGCCGCGCGCTGGTGGCGTGGTTCCATTTCCCGGACGCTGATAGAGCATTCGCCTTGCAGCGTGCTGGTGGCCATCACGCATTGACACCGCGGGGCGCACCGCTACCCGTTGGCGGATTGCAAAACGCCGGCTTGCCGGCTGCGGCGGCAAGGCAGGGAAAAGTGGGGAACCGGTCGTTTCATAGAATGGAGCGCTTCCAAGAACCCACTCCATGTTCAGTTTTTTCAAAAAGAAACCTCCTGTCCGCAGCCCGGTACCCGAAGCGGAGGTACCGAAAGCCATCCCCGCCGAGCGCCAGACCTGGCTGGCCAAGCTCAAGGCCGGCCTGCGCAAGACCGGCTCGGGCATCGCCACTGTCTTTACCGGCACGCGCATCGACGAGGCCTTGTACGAAGACCTGGAATCGGCACTGCTGATGGCCGATAGCGGCGTCAAGGCCACGCAATTCCTTCTGGACGACCTCAAACAACGGGTCAAGGACAGCAAAACCACTGACCCGGCGGCGGTCAAGGAACTGCTGGTGGAGTCGCTCACCAGCCTGCTGCTGGCGCTGGAAAAACCGCTGGTGATAGGACAGCACAAACCCACCGTGATCATGGTGACGGGCGTCAACGGAGCCGGCAAAACCACTTCCATCGGCAAGCTGACGCGCCATCTGGCCGACCGTGGCGCCAGCGTGTTGTTGGCCGCTGCGGATACTTTTCGGGCTGCCGCCCGTGAGCAACTGAGCGTCTGGGCTGAGCGCACCACGGTGGAGATCATCAGCCAGGAAGGCGGCGACCCGGCGGCGGTGAGTTTTGACGCCGTCAGCGCCGGCAAGGCACGCGGCCGGGACGTGGTGCTGGTGGACACCGCCGGGCGCCTGCCGACCCAGTTGCACCTGATGGAAGAGTTGCGCAAAATCAAACGCGTGGTGCAAAAAGCCGATGCCACGGCGCCGCACGAAATACTGCTGGTGATTGACGGCAACACCGGGCAAAACGCGCTCACCCAGGTCAAGGCTTTTGACGATGCCTTGCAACTCAGCGGACTGATCATCACCAAACTCGACGGTACCGCCAAAGGCGGCGTGCTGGCGGCCATTGCCAGGGAGCGGCCCGTTCCCGTGTACTTCATCGGCGTCGGCGAGAAACTGGAAGATCTTGAAACTTTCAACGCCCGCGAGTTTGCGCAGGCGCTGCTGTCATGAACCAGTTGTTGCCCCGGATTGAGCTTGAAAGCGCCCCGCAGCCCGGCGCCGCCGTCATCTGGCTGCACGGGCTGGGCGCCGACGGCAACGATTTTGCGGCCCTGGTGCCGGAGCTGGACCTGCGCGCCTGCCCACCAATCCGCTTTGTCTTTCCGCACGCACCCAGCCTGCCGGTCACGCTCAACGGTGGCTATGTGATGCCGGCCTGGTACGACATTTTTGGCGCCGACCTGGTGCAACGCCAGGACGCCGCCGGCATCCGGAAATCAGCGCAAGCCGTAAGCGCGCTGATAGCGCACGAAATTTCCCGTGGCATTCCGGCGCAAAACATCGTCCTCGCAGGCTTCTCACAAGGCTGCGCTGTGGCCTTGCACACCGGCTTGCGCTTCCCGCAACGCCTGGCCGGCATCATTGCCCTGTCAGGCTATCTGCCACTGGCCGACAGCTTGGCCGCCGAGCGCGCCCAAGCCAATGCCGACACCCCTATTTTCATGGGCCATGGCAATATGGACCCGGTGGTGGTGCCGACGCGGGGCGAGGCCTCGCGCGACTTGCTCGGCCAGTTGGGCTACGCCGTGCAATGGCATGGCTACCCGATGCAGCACAGCGTGCAGCCGCGCGAAATCGCCGACATATCGGTCTTTTTGGCCGACGTGCTGGCGCCCAGGCCGCGCTGAGCGCGGGTACCCGGCTGCTACTTGCTGGCCGCCTTGGCCGGCGCCTTGGCCGCCTTGGAGGCGGCGCCGGCCGGTGCGGGCAGACCCAGTCGTTTGCCAATGGATTGTTCCAGCGCCTTCACCTTGGGCTCGACCACGCCCTGGGTTTCAGCCACCAGCTTGTCGACCAGGGCTTTTTGCATCTCGCCGCCCAATTGCTGAAACTTGCGATTGACGGGTGACTCGATGATGGCAATCAACTGCTTGAGCTCGTCTTCGCTGAACTTTTCTTCCAGCAGGGCACCCACGGTCGATGGCGCGAGCTTGACGGCACGCTCACGCACCAGTGGCACCGTTTCGTCGGCGTACTTTTTCGCATCAGCCTGAATCTCTTTCGCCACCGCATCGCGCTTCTCGGCCGCAACCTGCGACTGCAGCACCATACCGGCCCGCTGCAACATCTGCAGGGCGGGCCGCTCGACCAGCGCCTGCGCCGCCTGCTCGATATCGGGTTGCTGCAACAGCAAAATCCTGGCCACCAATTCTTTTTTGGTCGCCGCGGCCTGCGCATGCACGCCGGTCGCCACCACCAGCAGCGCCACAATCACCAGTCTTTTCATCGCAAACTCTCTCTTCGGGAAATACGGGCCAAGCGGTCGAAAAGATGTCCGACCGGGTATCCATTATCAACCAGCAGGACCGCAAAACCGGATAATCCGCTTCCGTGCGCACCGACTGCATGCCAAACCAACGGGACCCTCTTCAGCCGTGAAAAATATCATGCTGCTGGGCACTGGCCAAGCCCATGTCCAATTGCTGTCGCGCTTGGCGGCCAAGCCCCCGGCCGACGTCCAGATCACTTTGGTGGCACCCTATCCGCTGCAACTCCACTGGGGCATGGTGCCGGGTTTTGTGGCTGGGCACTACACGCTGGACGACTGCCTTATTCCGCTGGAACCCTGGTTGAAAAAAGCCGGGGTGCGCTGGCTGAACCAAAGTACGGCGGCACTCGACGTCGACGCACGAACCATCCGGCTGGCCGATGGCAGCACCTTCGGCTTCGACTGGCTGAGCCTCGACAGCGGCCCCATGCAGGACCGCCAGCAGATCGAAGCCGTATTGCCGGGGGCCCGCGAGATGGGCCTTTTTGTGCGCCCGCTGGAAACCTTTGGCGCCCTCTGGCCGCGCGTCACCGCCCTGGGCATGGAGCGTGCGCTGCGGGTAAGCGTGATTGGCGGCGGCGCGACCGGGATCGAACTGGCGCTGGCGATCCGGCAGCGCCTGCCGGCCTCCTCCGTCACCCTGATCAGCGCAGCGCAGCTCGCGGCCGGCTACCCGGCGGGCTTTCAACAGCGTCTCTTGAAAGCCTTGAAGCAACGCAGAATCACCTTGCTGCCGGACCTGGCTGTGGGTATTCAGGCCGGACAGGTTTTGTTGGGCAGCGGTGCCCGGCTGGCCTGTGACGTACCCGTGATCGCCATCGGCACGCAAAGCCCGGCCTGGCTCAGCGGCAGCGGACTGGCGCTGGACCCCCAGGGCTCGGTGACGGTGGACGCGTCTCGGCGCTCGGTCAGCCACCCCCATGTGTTCGCCGCCAGCCAGCTCGCTGCGCAGGAAGACCGGACACTGACCAGCAACCTGTACGCGCTGCTGACCGGCGCGCCAGCGAGTCACCACAGGCCGGCGGGCAATCCCCTGCATCTGCTGTCTTGCGGGGATCGCCGGGCGATTGCCAGTTGGGGTCATTTTTCAGCCCAGGGGCGTTGGCTGTGGTGGCTGAAAGACTGGCTTGACCGGCGCTACGTCCGCCGCCACCGGGGCTAAGAAAAACGCCCGGAGAACTCAACCCTCAACGCACCCGCAACTTGCCGGCCGCCATAGCGGCCGTGATCTGACCAATCTCGGTGGCCTCGGCAAAGCCATGCCGGCGGAAAATTTCCAGCACCGCGTCGACCGCCTCGGGCGCGCACGACAGCAGCAGGCCACCGCTGGTTTGCGGATCGCTCAGCAGTGCTTGCTCGATCTTGGCAAAGTCTGTGGGCAGGCTGATGTCGTGCCCGTAGGCGGCCCAGTTACGGCCCGATGCCCCGGTGACCAGGCCCTGCAAGGCCAGTTCACGCACACCGGCCAGCAAAGGCACGCGAGCCCAGTCGATTTGCACCGTGCAATTGGCGCCGCGTGCGATTTCGAGGGCGTGACCGGCCAGGCCGAAGCCGGTCACATCGGTCAGCGCATGCACCCCCGGCAGCGCCGCCAATTCCGGTCCCGGCGTGTTCAATTGGGTCGTGACCGCGATCATCCGCGCATAGCCGGCCGCATCGAGTTTCTCTTTCTTCAGGGCCGCCGACAGGATGCCCACACCCAGGGGTTTGCCCAAAATCAGGCGATCTCCCACTTGGGCATCGGCGTTGCGCTTGACGCGGCTGGGGTGCACCAGGCCCAGCGCCACCAGCCCATAAATCGGCTCGACCGAATCGATGGTGTGGCCGCCGGCAATCGGGATGCCGGCGGCACGGCAGACGCTGGCGCCACCTTCGAGAATTTTGCCTATGGTCTCGGTTGACAGCACATTGATCGGCATGCCCACCAGCGCCAGCGCCAGAATCGGCTGGCCGCCCATGGCGTAGACGTCCGAGATGGCGTTGGTGGCGGCGATGCGGCCAAAGTCATACGGATCATCGACGATGGGCATGAAGAAGTCGGTGGTGGCAATCAGGGCCTGCTGGTCGTTGAGCTGGTAGACGGCGGCGTCGTCCGAGGTTTCGATGCCCACCAGCAATTCCTTGGGCAGCGGCATGGCACTGACGTTTTTCAGGATTTCCGACAGCACGCCGGGCGCAATCTTGCAGCCGCAACCGCCGCCATGCGACAGGCTGGTCAGGCGCGGCTGGGACGAAACGCGGGCAAGGGTAGTGGCGGCAGTGTCAGAGCTCGAGTGGCTGTTGTTCATGTGATTCCGGGTTGATTCGACACGCCATTATCTGGCCGGCTCATCGGGCCTCGGATTTTGAACACACGCTGCGCATTGCCAGCCAGAAAAAGAGCTTTGACGGCATCGTCCAGGCCCAGTTTCTCCAGTCCTTCCAACGCCTTGTGGGGCATGATCATCGGGTAGTTGGTGCCGAACAGCACCTTGCGTTTGCCATGCGCCCGCATGAACGCCACCAGCTCGCGCGGGTAGCGGTCCACGGTATAGGCCGAGGTGTCGATGTAGACATTTTCGTGCTTGGTCGCCAGCGCGATCGCTTCCTCAGTCCAGGGGTAGCCGATGTGCCCGGCGACGATCACCAGTTCCGGAAAATCAAGCGCCACCTGGTCCAGGTAAATCGGACGCCCGACCTCCGAGGACATGAGCGGACCGGTATGGCCGATCTGGGTGCAAAACGGCACGCCCGCCTCGCAACAGGCGGCGTACACCGGGTAGAAACGGCGGTCGGTCGGCGGCAACTCCCACAGCCAGGGCAGGATGCGAATGGCCTTGAAGCCCAGCACTTCGACACAGCGCCTGATTTCGCGCACCGCCGCCATCGGTTTCGAGATATCCGCCGATCCCACGCCCAGCAAGCGAGCGCCGGCTTGCGCCACAAAGTCGGCCACCTCGTCGTTGGAGATCATCACATTGCGCGGCGCCACCCAGGCACTGCTGAGCATCAGGTCGATGCCGGCCTGGTCCAGCGCCGCAATGGTGCTGGCCAGCGGCAATTGCCGGGTTGGCACTTCAGCCTTGACCCAACGCCGCAGCGAATCAAAAATCGGATCTTGGGAATGGCGCAGTGTGGGGTGTTGGCCCCATGCATCGATGATCATGATTGAATTCCTTTAGGGGTGACTACTGCACGGACTGCGCAGTCAACGAGGTCTTTGGCAAACAGGCGCGGATCGGTGGCGCTGCGGTCCGCCAGCCAGGCCCGGCACAACAGTTGCGCCGGGCCAATGACCTGACTGAAAAACAGCATGTCCGGCAGGGCCACCAGATCGCCGGCCAGCAGCAGCGGCAAGCGCCAGGCATTGATCCCGGCGCGAAAGTCGTCGTTGATCTGGCGCTGTTGGACTCGACTGCCAGCAAGCCACTGGGCACGCGACTGCTCGAACAGCAGGCGCGCCTGCGGACGCTGACCGACCACCCAATTCAGGTGCGCGTTGACCAGTTGGGCAACGCCTGCCATGGCGCCGGGCCGGCTTTGCAGAATGGACAGCAGGACGGCGTGGTAACTCGACAGGGCAGCCAGGAAAAGCGCCGCGCCCAGGGCCTCCTTGGACGCGAAGGCATGAAAAAAACTTCCGTTGGAGAGACCGCTGACGCGGCAAATGGACGCCACCGTGGTGCGCTCAAACCCCTGCTCGTCAAACTGCGCCAGGGCTGCGGTCAGCAAGGTTTCGCGGGTCGTCATGGTTTGGTTTTCCGCGTGCTTCAAGAGAAATTAGAGTAACACTCTAGACCGTCAGTGTAGCCGCTTTTTCGATTTCAACCCGCGCGTGAGGGAGCTATCAGCCTGATTGAACTTTTGAATTGGCACTCACTCCAAGAGAGTGCTAACATTAACGTCATGACAAAAAGGAGTTCTGGTATGGCTTCTCAAACTGGAGTTTCAAGCTCCGCCCTGACGGTGGCCAATCCGTGGGCGCTGGTACCGCCGCTGGGCAATCTGGACGCCTATATTTCGGCCGCCAACCACCTGCCCATGCTGACGCTCGAAGAAGAACAGGAATTCTCCCGCAAGTTCAGGCAGGACAACGATCTGGATGCGGCCGGCAAGCTGGTGCTCTCGCACCTGCGGCTGGTGGTATCGGTGTCGCGCCAGTATCTGGGCTATGGCCTGCCTCATGGCGATCTGATTCAGGAGGGCAATGTGGGCCTGATGAAGGCCGTCAAACGCTTTGACCCCGACCACGGCGTGCGTCTGGTGAGCTACGCGCTGCACTGGATCAAGGCCGAGATTCACGAGTACATCCTGAAAAACTGGCGCATGGTCAAGGTTGCCACCACCAAGGCCCAGCGCAAGCTTTTTTTCAACCTGCGCTCGATGAAGCAGCGTTACAAATCGGATGACGCCGCGGCCGATGCCGGCACCCATCGTGAAACCTTGAACGAAGACCAGATCGACGCCATGGCGGCCGAACTCAAGGTCAAGCGAGAAGAGGTGATCGAGATGGAAACCCGGCTGTCCGGCGGCGACGTGCTGCTGGATCCCAGTCCGTCGGACGACGGTGAGGATGCTTTTGGCCCGATCGCCTACTTGACCGACACCAAGCATGAGCCGACCGCGATGATAGAGGCCAGAGAGCGTGACGTGCTGGCCAGCGACGGCATTGCGAGCGCGCTGGAGGCGCTCGATCAGCGCAGCCGGCGCATTGTCGAGGAGCGCTGGCTCAAGGTTAACGACGACAATTCGGGCGGCATGACGCTGCATGAGCTGGCCGCGGAGTTTGGCGTGAGTGCCGAGCGGATTCGCCAAATCGAGGTGGCGGCCATGAAAAAGATGAAAAAATCACTGCTTGAGTACGCCTGAACGACCGGCACATCCGGCCGGTCGGCGACAATCATGCCTTTTCCATAGGCAGAATTGAAATGATGCAGTTGAGACTTCGACGCGCCACTTTTTTGGTCGCGATGGCCGCCCTGTCAACCTGGGCCACGGCTCAAAATATGGCCAGGGAAGCGGCGCCTTGGCCGACCAAAACGCTTCGCATCATCGTCGGCTTTCCGGCCGGCTCTTCCCCCGACCTGACGGCGCGCACCCTGGGTGAGCCGCTCTCCAGAGCGCTGGGTCAGCCGGTGATCATCGAAAACAAGGTCGGCGCCGGCGGCAATATTGCCGCCGACTATGTGGCCAAAGCGACCGATGACCATACCATCGGCCTGATGATCAACGGCAATATGACGATTGCCAAGCTGCTCAACCCGAAGCTCAACTACGACCCGCTGAAAGACCTGACGCCGATCAGCCTGATCGGCGTCTCGCCGCTGGTGTTGACGGCCCCCACGAGCGCACCCGGCGCCAATGCACGAGAATTTTTCAGCGCGGCCCGCACTGCCGGTGACAAGTGGAGCTATGGCACGCCGGGCGTCGGCACCGTCGGCCACATCGGAATGGAGTGGCTCAAGGGCAAGACCCACATCAACCCGGTGCATGTGCCCTACCCCGGCTATCCCCAGGTTGCCAATGCCATGCTGAGCGGACAGTTGCAGTTGGCGATGCTGCCGCCCGCGCTGGCCATGGCCCAGATCAAAGCCGGCAAATTGCGCGCCATTGGCGTCACCTCGAGCGGACGCAGCACCCTGGTGCCGGAACTCCCCAGCATGTCGGAAGCCGGTGTGCCGGGCTTCAACCTGGAAATCTGGAACGCCATGGCAGCGCCGAACTCCTTGCCGAAACCGGTGGTGGCCAAACTGTCGGCGCTGTTCAGCGATATTGCGCGTTCGCCCGAGATGCGTCAAAAGCTGTTCCAGCAGGGCTGGCAGGTTGTGGGCAGTTCGTCCGAGGGCCTGGCCAACCGCATCAAGGCCGACACCAGCCTGTTGGGCGGGGTGATTGCAACGCAGGGCATCAAGGCCGAATAATTCCGGCAACGCCGCCCTCAGCCCTGCTCGGTAGCGTCCAGCGGCGGCGCGCAATACTGGCGCAACAAGCCCAGCAGTTCGTCTTCCGAATAGGGCTTGCCCAGGTAGTGGTTGATCCCCAGCGTGCGGGCGTGTTCGCGATGTTTCTCGGCAATCCGCGAGCTGATCATGATGATGGGCAGGTCGCGCAGTTTGGGATCGCCTCGAACATTTCGCGCCAGATCGAAACCATCCATGCGCGGCATTTCAATGTCCAGCATCACGACCGCCGGTTTTTCCTCCTGTAAACGTTCCAGCGCCTGCAAGCCGTCCGCCGCCAGCGCCACCCGGAACCCTTCGCGCTTGAGCAGGCGCTGGGAAACGCGGCGCACCGTGATTGAATCGTCCACCACCAACACCAGCGGTGTGCGCCCGCCACTAAGCAAGGGTGCCGCTTTTGAACTACCGTCGCAGGCCAACGCCGCGTCCCCGGCCTGCGCCGCCGCGCCGCGTCTGAATTGGCGCGCCTGCTCACCGTAAACGGCGCTCAGTGCCACCGGGTTATAAATCAGCACCACCAGGCCCGACGCCAGCACTGACATGCTGGTCAACCCGGGCAGACGGGACAACTGGGGTCCCAGGTTTTTGACCACCACCTCCTGGTTGCCAAGCACTTCGTCGACGTGCAGCGCCACCCTTTGACCGGCGCTGCGGAAAATGGCCACGGAGCGGGTTTTGGCCTTGGTCTCGCTGCTGCGAGCCGATACCTGCAACAGGGCGCCGGCCCAGAAAAACGGAACTTTTTCGCGGTCGAACAGGTAACCGCTGTCCTGGTAGGCAAGCTCCAGCTCCGCCGCGCTGACGCGCCGTACCATCTCGACCAAATTGGCCGGCACGCCTATCACCAGGTCGCCCATGCGCAGCATGACCACCTGTGTGACGGCGGTGGTAAGAGGCAGCACCAGTGTGAAGCTGGTGCCCTGGCCGCGCCGGGTTGCCGTTTCGATGCGGCCACCCAATGCGTTGACAGCCGAGCGCACGACATCGAGCCCAATACCGCGGCCGGCCAGCTCGGTGACCAGGGGCGCCGTGGAAAATCCGGCTGTGAAAATCAGATTCGCAAGCTCTGCCTCGGTTAACGAGGCGTCGCTCGAGATATGGCCGTCAGCCTGCGCTTTGGCTCGCAGCAGTTCCAGGTCCAGACCGGCTCCATCGTCACTGAACTCCACCGTCACATCGTTGCTTTGCTGATGCAGACGGATGGTGATGCTGCCGCTGGCCGGTTTACCAGCGGCCAGACGTGTCGCCGCATCTTCAATCCCGTGCGCGACCGCATTGCGCAGCAAGTGCTCGAAGGCCGGCGCCATGCGCTCCAGCACGCTGCGATCAATGTCCAGCGAGCCGCCCTGAATATCGAGCTTCACTATTTTGTTGGCGTCCTTGGACGCCTGGCGAACAACGCCATACAGACGCTCCGCAATACTCTCGAACTCCACCATCCGGGTGCGCAGCAAGTCGCGTTGCAACTCGCGGGTCTGACGCGCCTGGGCGATCAAATTGTCCTCGGCTCCAGCCACGGTACGCTGCAGATTGCGCTGCACCGTGGCAATGTCATCGACCGATTCGGCCATCATCCGGGTCAGTTCCTGGACTCTTGTGAAGCGATCGAATTCCAGGGGATCGAAGCCGTGCGCGGAGTCCTTGGCCAATGCCAGGCGTGACTGCATCTGGGATTCGGCCTGCAACTCGATGTCACGCAACTGATTTCTCAAACGCTCCAGATTGCCGGTCAGTTCGTCCAGGGATCCACGCAACTGGCCGACGCGAGCCTCCATCCGGGAGCGCGTGATCATGACCTCGCCGGCCTGATTGACCAGGCGGTCCAGCAGTTGCGAACGCACACGCACGGTCTGATTCGACAACTGACGCGATGGAGCCGGCGGCGTCAACGGTGGCTTGGCAGCCGCCATCACATCCTCGACAACAGGTCCCGCCTCCGGCCGGCCCAAGGCCTGTTCAGGGGTGCTGCGCAAGCGCTCAAAACCGGCCTGAATCGCATCGAAACGGGTCAGCAGAGATTCGAGCCGGGGCGCCTGCAAGGCCTCCATCCCCAGTTGCTCAATCGCCGACTCCATGCGGTGCGTCAATTCGCCCAGGTACATGGCGCCAGCCAGACGCGCGCTGCCTTTGAGGGTGTGCAAAACCCGCAGCACTTCATTGCGCGCGCCAAGATTGTCTGGCCGCGCCGACCATTGCCGCAAGGCGCCGCCCAGTTGCGGCAGCAGTTCAAGGGCCTCTTCTTCAAAAATCGGAAACAGGTCGACGTCGATGGCATCGAGCACATCGATGTCATCCTCTTCCCCGGCACCGAGCAGCGGCGTTGCTTCGGCGCCAACAGCGGCCGGCCCGGGCCGGGTGGTCAAAGGCGGCTGCGCCGGCATCGCCTGGAGCGCCGGAGCGGCGGCGACAAGGTCATCGACCGGAGTTTCCGACTCCGCCCAGGCTTCGGGGTAGACACTGTCGGCAACGCCGCTGGCGGTGGGAAATTCCAGTTCCGCAAGGGCTTTGAGCGCGCTCACCAGGGCGTGATCGGAATCCTTCAGGAAACCAGCCGCAAACTGATGCAGCAAACGACGAATATCCTCGGCCGCGTCAATGCACAGCTTGACGTGTTCGGCGCTGCTTTGCGCATGACGCCGCAGATGCAGCAACGCCTGCTCCAGCGCGCGCGCCAAGTCCGACAAGGCCATATAGCCCACGGTGGCCGAACTGCCCGCCAGCGAGTGGGCCAGTCCGACGGTACTGGAGAGAACCGGTCGGTGCAATTCCAGAGCCCATTCAGTCAACTCCGTGAGCAAGCGGCGGGACCATTCATCAGCTTCATTCAAGAAGACATTGAACAGAGGAATACCGATGCGCAGAGTTCCAATCACCTTGACCTGCTCCTGCGGCGTCAGGTCGGCCGGCTTCAGGTCTTCGACGACAGCGGCAGCCTCCTCGATCGGCGATTGCGTTGCTTCGAAGGTATCCTCGAAATCGGTGCCGTCCAGGTCGAAGCGCTCCTCCACCCCGACAGCAGTCGGCGCTGGCACGACGTCGCTGACCAACACAAGTTCGACCCGCTTGTTGTCCAGGCGCAGAGCGTCCGCTGCCTCGCGAAAGGCCAGCGCCCGCCACCGCTCTGCCGCGTCGGAGCCGATCGCCTCGACCCAGCGGCCCAAGCCCTGCAAGGCCTCGTCGGCCAGTCGGAGCAACTCGTGACTGGCCGGTTTTTGTTCCGCCAGCCAACTGTTGAGCAGTTGTTCCAGAGCCCAGGCAGCTTCGCCAAACTCGTTGAAGCCGACCATCCGGGAACTGCCCTTGAGGGTGTGGAAAGCACGGCGAAGAGTGGTCTGTTGTGCCCAATCGGACGGATTTGCCACCAGGCCGTGGACGGCAGCCAAACCGGCCTGAACGACCTCACGCGCTTCCTGCAAAAAGATGTCCTTCAGCTCAACCTCATCTGCGTCGGGCTCCTCGGCTTCGGCCGGCCGCATCGGCTGCCGGGTCGGCGCCAGCATTGGCGCAACGGCTTCAGCTCCGATCGCCGGCACGGCACTGGCCTGAACCGCTCTTTTCTCGATTCCCATCAAAGGCGTGAATTCACTCGAATCCTCGTCGTAGACGAACAGATTTTTCGCCAACTCGCGCTGATAGCTCAGGGTGTCAATCAAAAACCCGATGGCGCCCAGACTATTGCCAATTTTCAAAAAAATGCCGGTGCGAGCGGACTCCACGTCGATATCGTCAACCAGGAATTTTTCAACACTGTCGCGCATGCGCAGCGCCGCCAGTGCCGCCTGATCCAGTCCCAATACCGAAAAGACGCCGCGCATCTGCGCCAGTTGGCTGGGCGCCTCATGCAGCGGCACTTTGTCAAGCGGATTGCGAAAGAACTGGTCCAGAGACTTTTCAAGCTGCCCCAGTGTCTTGCGCAATTCATCGACCACGCTACCCATGACTTGTCGATCGCTGACACGGCGATACAAGTCTTCCATCCACTTCTCGAGCGGCTCAGGCATGCCCCCCGCATTGACGCGATCCAGACGCCTGGCCAGGCTGGCCCCACGCTCGGTCAGGTTCAGATCAGTTGCATCGAGGTCTTCGTAGATCGCCTCCAGGTACAGCACGACGGTGGCCACCTCCAGGGCAAGAGACGACGCCGGTGCCGCGCCGGACTGCACCGTCGCCTCCACCGTCCGGGTCAGGGCACGCGCCAGATCGCCGCTCTGCGGGTGCAGTTTCAACACCGAATCGCTGACCAGGGCAAATTGATCGGCGGCGAGTTTCAACCGGTTGGTATCGCCGCCGGCAAGTGCCGACCAGCTCTCGGCGGCAGCCGCGATGCGTTTGCGGGCTTGCGCCAGCAGCACCGGATCAAAGCGGCCGAAGCGGGGCGTTTCATAATCAACGGCTTGCGTCTGGGTCAAACCGTAGGCCGAACGCACGGCCGTGAGGACCGACGCATCCGTGGCAAATTGCGGCACTGCCTGAGCGCAAAAAAACAGCAAGTCCTGCATCAACCGTTCGGAAATCCCGGTCTCGCCACGCGCCAGCGTCCGATCTTGCAGAAGAATTTGGGACGCCGCCCGTTTGCAGTAGACATCGGGCGGGCAAAGACCCAGTGCCACGGCTTCAAAATAGGCGGCACAAAGGGTCCAGAAAACGCGCGCTTGCAGTGTCTCCTGTGCCGCCGCAAAACCCAGACTGAGGCTGCGCATGGCGATGGCGGCGTCGGCGTCCCCTGACTTGACAACCTTCAGAATAGACCGGTCGACGCGCGCCTGCAGCGCCGCGTCGCAGACCAGCGCTGGCACTTGTTCCGGCGGCGCCACCTCGATCCAGCGCCATTCCATGGGCCACAGATCGGCCGGATGCACGCGCTCATCGCCAACCAGTTCCAGCAGTTCCCGGTACTGCGGAAACAAGGCCACCGAGGAGGCCTCTTTCCCCTTCAGAACGGCTTCCAGATATTCGGTCAGCGCACTGCTGGCACGCTCCATCTTGTTGGCGGCTTCTTCACTGCAAGTCTCGGGGCGCTGCACAAACCTCTGGGCCAGTGCCTCCATGGCACGCAACACCTTGGCCGGCATGGCCATCCCGACCATTTCCAGTGCGCCTACCGCCTGATGCAGTTGCTGGCGGGCGATACGCAACTGGCTGGCATCGAGCGCGGCCAGATCAGCGCCGCGCGCCAATTCGGCATCGCGCACAAAGCGGCGCAACGATTTGGTCGCGCCATCGAGCGATTTGCGCAACTCGTCAAGTACCCAGGCCAAGGGCCCAAGATCCTTGGCCAACCGCTCGGCACCAGTCAGGGCAACGTCTACTCGCATGGGTTGGTGCACTCTTGGTTCATGAGAACTTCAGTTTGACAAGGGCATCAGGCAATCTTGAAGCGCGACACAGACTGGCGCAGCTCTTCGGACATTTTGGAGAGTTCCCGGACCTGCGCCGCGGTGGCGCGCGTGCCCTCGCCGGCTTGCTCGGTCACCGCAAAAATGTGCTGGATATTGTCAGCCACCACGTTGGCCAGGTTGGCTTCCCGTGAGGTCGAACTGGAAATCTGTTCGATCAACTCGGCCAGGCGTCGCGACACCTGGTCAATCTCAGTCAGGGCGGAGCCGGCGCTATCGGACAGCTTGGCTCCCTCCACCACCCCATGGGTGGAACGCTCCATGGCCCCGACCGCATCCTGAGTGTCGGTTTGAATGGCCTTGACGAGCGCGGAAATCTGGCGCGTCGCGTCCGCCGATCGTTCCGCCAGCCGCTGCACTTCCTCGGCCACCACCGAAAAGCCGCGCCCCGCCTCACCTGCGGAGGCAGCCTGAATGGCAGCGTTGAGCGCCAGTACGTTGGTCTGCTCGGTAATGTCGGAGATCAGTTCCGTGATCTCGCCAATTTCCTGCGAAGATTCACCCAGACGCTTGATCCGCTTGGAGGTTTCCTGAATCTGGTCGCGGATTGAATTCATGCCGCCAATGGTATTTTGCACAGCTTGCAAACCGACCTCGGCAGCTTGCAGTGACTGCCTTGCCACCGACGCCGATTCCTGCGCCTGCACCGACACTTCATTGATTCTGGATGCCATCTCCAGTACCGAGCGCCCGGTTTCCCGAATTTCGTGCAATTGTTCGTTGGAAGCCGCAAGCAGATCGGCCGAAGTGGCATCTACCTCAGCCGTGGTCTGTGCCACCCGGCCGGCCGTGTTTTGCACGCTACCGACCAGCGACCGCAGTTCCTCTACCGTGTAGTTGACGGAGTCGGCAATGGCGCCCGTGATGTCCTCGGTGACGGTCGCCTCCTGCGTCAGATCGCCCTCGGCGACCGCCTGCAGCTCGTTCATCAAACGCAAAATGGCCGCCTGGTTGGCGTCGTTCACGCGGCTCACCTCCTGTTCCTGGTGCTCGGCCGCCATACGCCGCGCCTCCGCCGCCTGTTGACGCTTGCGGCTGCCCTGCAACTGGACATAGGACAGACCACCTGCGCACACCAAGGCCAGCAAAGCTGACACCACCAACAGCGCCAGGGTAACCGCGCCGAGACCGGAATGCGAGGCCAGCATGCCTTGCAGTTCTTCCAGTTCCCGGCGCAGCGGTTCACTGTCGGCAATGATGGAGGCCTGGGCCTCACGCGCCGAGACCAGGACCTTGGGATTGCCCAGAATAACGGCGGCCTGGGCGCGCGTCTCTTCAAACAGCTTGAGCAGCGTCTGCAGTTGCTCATGGGTTTGCGGATCCCGGGTGGCGCTCAGGCGCAGTTCGGGGCTGCCCGCCAGCAAGCCCTGGGCAATTTCCTTGAACAAATTCAAATCCTTGCCCAGCAGCGACACAGCCTCGGCGCCGGCTCCCTGGGGCGTCAGGAATTCGCTGGACGACTTCCCGATACGCTGCGTCAACATGACCAACTGACCGGCTGCCGCAATCTCGGTCGCGGCGGCGCCTTGCTGCAACTTGAGGGTCGCCACGCTCTCGGCCGCTTTCAGCAGATCGGAAGACTGGCGATTGAGGAGGCGCAGCGCCACCCCTGCCGGGGTCAGAATTTTCTGTTGCGATGCCACGATGCTCGCATTTTTTTCAGCGCGCAGCATCAAGGGCATGATTTTGTCCAGCTCCGGCTGGTAGCTTGCGCTGACCGGATCCAGATGCATTTGGGCGTCGCCGTCTTTCAGACCGCGCACCGATCTGGACAGAACAGCCGAACTCTCGGCGACATCGGCAAACTCCTTGTCACCACCCACCAATGCTTGCGAAACCAATTTCGCCAGACGTTGCGACTGCATCAGCGACTGCCCGGTAGCGCCCAACTGCTGCGCCACCCGATCCGCCTGCTTTAGCGCAAACAAGGTTACCAGCGCAAGCAAAACCAGCGCCAGGCCCAGCCCGATCGACAACCAGCGCTGATGCGCCAGCACCGTTCTTTTTCCAAGCAGCGGAAGCGAGATCCGGCCACCCGATTCTTCATCGAACTTATCGCTTTCACCCAACTCGGACTCGGGCGCTGGTTGGGCAAACATATTTTTCAGTGGATCGGCAACGGACATGATGGGGCCTTGGAGTGAAACTCAAGCGCAAATGTTGAGGAATTCAGGGAATTGGGATAAAGACTGCAGGTTGATCTCCTGCCAGCAGACCCCATTGAGGTCAACGAACCGGCTGCCAAAATAAACCGGTGAACCTTCCGCAGGCGCCACGGCGTCGGCGAACGCTTCACGCTTGCGTAGCCCCGCCAGCGTGTCCACCAGCAGCGCGCAGTTGAGTTCCAGCGCCGCATTGAAGGTCAGGACGCTGGCCTGTGCCAGCGTTTGTTCGGTTCTGGGGTTGAGCGCAGCGTCAGCCATGAATCCGGCCAGATCGACAACGCCAAAAAGACCGCCACGAAGATTGGTCACCCCCATGAACCAGGGTCGGCAATAAGGCACCCGTTGCACATTCGGAAGCGGAAAGATTTCGCCCGCTTGCTCCAAAGGAAGGAGGTAATTGGCCTGGCCCGCCGTGACCGCCAGCCAGGAGGCCGACACCGCCCCTGTACGAGCCGCCTGCAAGCGGCTGGCAAGGCGGGTCTGCAGTTCCCTGAGGGCTTCCCGATTGGCCATGCCTCAGCCCAGAGCCCTGATCTTGAGCAGCAGCTCGGCCGCGTCGACGGGTTTGGTGATGTAGTCGCGCGCGCCCTGACGCATGCCCCACACCCGGTCGGTCTCCAGACTCTTGCTGGTGCACATGAAGATTGGAATATCCGAGTACTCAGGGTTGCGACTAATCGCACGTGTCAACTGAAACCCGTTTTTCCCGGGCATCACGACATCCATCAGGATCAAATCGGGCTTTTCTTCAGCCAATTGGCGCAAAGCTTCGTCGCCGGACTCCGCAGTGCGGACCGCCAGTCCACTCTTCTGCAACAAATCGGCCAGAAACATCAACTCGGTTTTTGAATCGTCAACGATCAATACTTTTTCTATCGACATCAATCTACTCCCTGCGCTACCGCGCCAAACTGCTGCACGGCCTGCAATAGCTGGTCTTTGGTGAACGGCTTGGTCAAATAATGCTGCGCGCCGACCATGCGCCCGCGGGCGCGGTCAAAAACGCCATCCTTGGAAGACAGCATCACTACCGGCACCGCCGAGAACCTAGCATTGCGCTTGATGATGGCACAGGTCTGGTAGCCATCGAGCCTGGGCATCAGAATATCGCAAAAAATCAGGTGCGGCTGGTAGTCATTCACTTTTGCCAGGGCATCAAAGCCGTCCTCGGCAAGCATGACTTCGTGCCCCCCCTGCTTGAGAAAAATCTCCGCGCTACGCCGAATGGTGTTGCTATCGTCAACCACCAGAACCTTGAAAGTCGATCCAGTCGTATTCACCAAACAATGCTCCTGAACTGACGTTTCACCAAAGCCAAGGTACCCAGCAGAGCACCAAGGCCTATATTTGCACCATTTCGAAATCCTCCTTGCGAGCGCCACATTCCGGGCAGGTCCAGTTGACCGGGACAGCGCCCCACGGTGTCCCGGCGGCAACCCCATGCTCCGGGTCACCCGTGGCTTCGTCGTAAATCCAGCCACAAATCAGACACATCCAGGTTTTCGTTTGGCTCACAGCTTAAAGTGCCTTCTAATAGAATGTAACCATTGAATATGGACCACGATTGCAACAAATGCAAAACTCGTAACAATCGTTACATTCTGCCTCAAGAAAAGCAAAAGCAAGCTCATGCTCTCCGTCAAAAGTTTCCCCGGCAATTGAAGTCCGACCAGGGAACAGTTCAGACACAAAGCGCAACCGGCTAGACTCCATCCCCGTCCCTATCACCCTCCCTTATCGACATCTTCATGACACACTCCACTGACCACAACCTAGCTCTGTTCGAGCGCGCCAAACTGGTAATCCCCGGCGGCGTCAACTCCCCGGTCAGAGCCTTCAAGGCGGTCGGCGGCACGCCCCGTTTTGTCAAGCGTGCCCAGGGTGCCTATTTCTGGGACGCCAACGACAGTCGTTACATCGACTACATAGGCTCCTGGGGTCCGATGATTCTGGGTCATGGTCATCCGGCCGTCGTCAAGGCGGTGCAGGAGGCGGTGCTGGAAGGCTTTTCCTTTGGCGCGCCGACCGAACGCGAAATTGAACTGGTGGAAGAAATCCTGCGTCTGCTGCCGTCCATGGACATGGTGCGCCTGGTCAGCTCCGGCACCGAAGCGGCGATGAGCGCCATCCGGCTGGCCCGCGGCGCCACCGGCCGCAGCAAACTGATCAAGTTTGAAGGCTGTTACCACGGTCATGCCGACGCCCTGCTGGTAAAGGCCGGCTCAGGTCTGGCAACCTTCGGCAACGCCACCAGCGCCGGCGTGCCGCCCGAGGTGGTGCAGCACACGCTGGTACTCGAATACAACAACGTGGCGCAACTCGAGGAAGCTTTTACCCTGCATGGCAAGGAGATCGCCTGCCTGATGATAGAGCCGATTGCCGGCAACATGAACTTCGTGCGCGCATCGGTCCCGTTCGTGAAACGCTGCCGCGAACTGTGCAGCCAGTACGGCGCACTGCTGGTGTTCGACGAGGTCATGAACGGCTTTCGGGTGGCGCTGGGCAGCGCGCAAAGCGTCTACGCCCGACAAATCCCGGGCTTTGAACCCGACATGACGGTGATGGGCAAGGTCATTGGCGGCGGCATGCCGCTGGCGGCCTTTGGCGCCAAGCGCAAAGTCATGGAACAGCTCGCACCCCTGGGTGCGGTTTACCAGGCCGGCACGCTGTCCGGCAACCCGGTGGCCACCGCCTGCGGCCTGGCCACTCTGCGCGAGATCAGCAAGCCCGGCTTTTTTGAAGACCTGTCGCGCAAGACCCGTTCTCTGGTGGACGGCCTTAAAGCGGCGGCGGCAGCCGAAGGCGTGCCGTTCAGCGCGGACAGCGAGGGCGGCATGTTCGGCTTCTTCCTGCTCTCCGAGCTGCCGCAAAACTATCCCCAGGTCATGAAAACCGACAGCGCGCGCTTCAACCAGTTGTTCCACGGCCTGCTGGACCGCGGCGTCTACATCGCCCCGGCGCTGTACGAAGCCGGCTTTGTCAGCGCGGCCCACACCGACCAAGACATCGCAGCCACCGTAGCGGCGGCGCGCGAGGTTTTCAAACTGCTGTAACGAGAGGGCTGCACACGCCTGCCTCATCTCGCGCAAGGCGGGCGGCGCGGCTTGCGGACTCCGGCCCACGCTCGCGGCGGATGGAGCGGCAGGCCACTGCTACGACACCAACAACACGATTGACACGCACGCTCTGTGGTGGCCGCGAATGGGGCCTGCGCTCGCAAGCCGCACCACCCACCTTGGGTTACGGGTTGCCCGACAAGTTGCCTCGAACCAGCCGGGTTGAAGCAACCTGCGCCGTGTCATCAACTACTGGATCAGGCAGCAGACATCCACCACTATTGCCTCAGTTTTGTGGACCTCAAAATCTGCGACGCCGCATCTTTGGCGCTCACCTGTGCCGAATCAATGACAAGACGATTGCTCGCCCACGGTTCGTATTCGCGTCTTTGAACTTCATCCCACGTCGGCAGGGTGTGCCCCGAGATGTCAGCCTTGCGGCTGTCCACTCGCCTTCGGTGTTCGCTTGTGTCGGAACACACAACTTCCACTTCGACGATGTCAGAAGCAGCACTTTCAGCAACCGCCCTCCAGGCCTCGCGGATAGCTGTTAACGGGTTAACCGCATCGGCTACAACCGTGCCACCCAAGCAGAGATTGGCCCTTGCCAGCTCGTAGGCAACCACGTAGCCCAAGGCACCCAAATCATTTTGGACACGCAATGAGGACAGGATGGCTTGCTCAATGGTGTCGATGCGCAAATAGGTGGCGTGACACTCACAAGCAAGTATTTGGGCGATGGTAGTTTTGCCGGTGCCCGGAAGACCACTTAGAACAATCAGCATGTTTGTGATTCTGCCTCAGACAACCAGTTTCCAAACGACTGCTTCCACTACAAAGACGCAGTTCAGATGGCAATCTTCACCGCCCACGATGGACCTGATTTGAGTTCGGCGTACCCATCACTTTGTTGGGCGGGTGGATCGGGTGTCCGGGCGTCGGCCCCATTCGCGGTCACCACAGCTCCGGATAACAAACCAGTACGTTGAGGCCGCACCATCGGCCAACCAGACAAGCAAGCCCGCGAGCGTGGGCCAGAGAACGGATACCCGGTCCGCCCGCCCTACCCCTATTCGACCACGTTCGGGCGTTGGACTTGCTTGCGCATCAGTGCCGGAAATGCCGCACGCCGCTGAACACCATGGCGACACCGCGTTCATCGGCAGCGGCGATCACTTCCTGGTCGCGCATGGAGCCGCCGGGCTGGATGACGCAGGTGGCGCCAGCGTCCACCACCACGTCCAGACCGTCGCGGAACGGGAAGAAGGCATCGCTCGCCGCCACAGTTCCCTGCAACGAGAGCCCGGCCTTTTGCGCCTTGATGCTGGCGATGCTCGATGAATCAACCCGGCTCATCTGACCAGCGCCAACACCCATGGTCATGCCATCTTTGCAAAATACGATGGCATTGCTCTTGACGAATTTGGCCACTTTCCACGCGAACAACAGGTCTTGCAACTGCTCCGGCGTCGGCAGCTTTTGGGTGACGACCTTCAAGTCGCCCAGGGTAAGTTCGTGGTTGTCGGCGGTCTGCATCAACAAGCCAGATCCCACACGCTTGACGTCCAGCAGGTTGCGGCCGTTGTCCCGGTCGGTCTGGCCGCCGCGTGGCAGGTCAATCTGAAGGATACGAACCCGGCTCTTGAATCCAGCCTGAAATACCTCCAGCGCCGCCGGCGTAAACCCGGGCGCCATCAGCACTTCCACAAACTGCTTCGCAACCGACTGCGCCACATCGGCATCGACAGTGCGGTTGAAGGCAATGATGCCGCCGAAAGCCGATGTCGGATCGGTCTTGAGGGCCTTGCCATAGGCCTCCAGCGCATCCTTGCCGAGCGCCACACCGCAGGGGTTGGCATGCTTGACGATCACGCAGGCCGGCGTGTCGAAACTCTTGACGCATTCCCAGGCGGCATCGGCGTCGCCGATGTTGTTGTAGCTCAGTTCCTTGCCTTGGAGTTGCTGCGCCGTCACCAGCGATCCGGGCGCCGGATGCAGGTCGCGGTAGAAGGCGGCTTGCTGGTGCGGGTTTTCGCCGTAGCGCAAATCCTGCAGCTTGACGAAGCAAGTGTTCGACTGGTCCGGGAACAATTTTTTGGCAGGCGTGTTGTTGCCTTCCTCGAAGTTCAGCGAAGACAGGTAATCGCTGATGGCAGCGTCGTACTGGCTGATGCGGTTGAAGGCCGCCACCGACAAGGCGAATTTGGTCTTCAGCGTCAGGCCGCCGGCTTTCAGCTCCGCCAGCACGCCGGCGTATTGCGAAGCATCGGTCAGCACCGCCACGTCTTTCCAGTTCTTGGCGGCGCTGCGCACCATGGCCGGGCCACCGATGTCGATGTTCTCGATCGCGTCCTCCAGGGTGCAACCGGCCTTCGCCACGGTGGCCTCGAACGGGTACAAATTGACCACCAGCAAGTCGAAGGTTTCGATCTTGTGGGCATTCAGCGCTGCCATGTGCGCGGGCACATCGCGCCGCGCCAGCAGGCCGCCGTGCACCTTGGGGTGCAGGGTCTTGACGCGGCCATCCAGCATTTCGGGAAAGCCCGTCAGCTCGGCCACTTCAGTCACCGGCAAGCCTTTGTCGGCCAGCAGCTTGGCGGTGCCGCCAGTGGAAATGAGCTTGATGCCCAGGGCGTGCAGGGCTTGCGCCAATTCAACGATGCCGGTTTTGTCGGAGACGGATAAGAGTGCGTTCATGGGTATTGAAAATTTGTTCGGTGAATAAGGTCCGGCCGGCCAAGCGGCCGGTTCTGCTACTTGGCAATCTTGTGTTCCAGCAGCTTTTTGCGCAAGGTGTTGCGATTCAGGCCCAGCCATTGCGCGGCTTTGGATTGGTTGTTGTCGGCATGGCGCATGACCACTTCAAGCAATGGCTTTTCCACCACATTGACCATCATGTTGTACATGCCATCGGGCTCGGTACCGCGCAAATCCCGGAGATAGGTCTCCAGGCTGGTGCGCACGCACTCCTCTATGTATTTCTTGCTCATGCTGTCGCCTCCACGTACTTACCTTCATTGTCTGCAAAATCAGGCGCAACGACGTCTCCGATCCGATCCATGCGCTCATTCAACTGGTCGAAAAAATCAGCCACTGCGGCTACTTGCTGGTCGCAGTTTTCAATCGAATTCATGCGTTGGCGAAAGTCATCTCCGCCGGGCAAGGTCTTGACGTACCAGCCTATATGCTTGCGCGCGCTACGCACGCCCAGGAACTCACCGTACAGGGCGTAATGCTCCTGCAGATGGTCCAGCAACAGGTGCTTGACCTCCGCCACTAAGGGCGGCGCCAGCTGGCTGCCAGTGGCCAGAAAATGCGCGATCTCGCGAAAAATCCAGGGGCGCCCCTGCGCCGCGCGGCCAACCATCAGTGCGTCGGCCCCGGTCACAACCAGCACGGCGCGGGCTTTTTCGGGTGAATCAATATCCCCATTGGCGACTACCGGCAGGCGCACGGCCGCCTTGACTGCGGCTATCGTGTCGTACTCGGCCACACCGGCATAGCCCTGCTCGCGAGTGCGCCCGTGCACCGTGATCATCTGCACGCCGGCGCGCTCTGCCGCCTGCGCCAGACGCACCGCATTCTTGTTTGACTGACTCCACCCGGTACGCATTTTGAGCGTGACCGGTACGCCGCGTGGCGCACAAGCGGCCACCACCGCCTCGATGATGCGCAGTGCCAGAGCCTCGTCCTGCATCAGTGCCGAGCCGGCCCACTTGTTGCACACCTTCCTGGCCGGGCAACCCATGTTGATGTCGATAATCTGTGCGCCCTGATCGATGTTGTGGGCGGCGGCCTCGAACATCATCAGCGGCTCGGTCCCGGCGATCTGCACCGCAATCGGGCCGGGCTCACCCAGGTGGTCGGCGCGGCGAGTAGTTTTTGGCGTGTTGCGCAGGTCCGCGCGGCTGCTGATCATTTCGCTCACCGCATAGCCGGCCCCCAGCTTTTTGCAAAGCAGCCGGAACGGCCGGTCTGTCACTCCCGCCATGGGCGCGACAAAGAGGCGATTGGGGAGAAGAAAAGAACCTATATTCATGCGAGCTGCTGATTCTAGCTGCCCAAAATTTCAGCAATTGAAACGCAAACCTATACTCGGACACCGATGGACGCCTGGCTTGAACAACTGCTGGTGATGCTCGCTCTGCCCAAGTTCGGACTGAGCACGGTGTTTGTCGTGTCCTTCATTTCCGCCACGCTGCTTCCGTTGGGCTCGGAGCCTGTGGTATTTGGCTTGGTGACGCTCAATCCGAACCTCTTTTGGCCAGCCATCGGGGTTGCCACCGTCGGCAACACTCTGGGTGGCGCCCTGACCTGGGCCATGGGCCTGGCCTCGCACAAAGTGGTTGATAGATACCAGCACTCGAAGCACCACCTTAGGGCGCTGGAATGGCTGGAGCGTCTGGGCCCGAAAGCCTGTCTGCTGGCGTGGCTGCCCATCGTTGGCGACCCACTGTGCGCAGTTGCAGGCTGGCTGAAATTGCCGTTTTGGCCCTGCCTGGCCTACATGGCAGTTGGCAAGTTTGGCCGCTACGTGGTCATGACGGCGGCCCTTGTAGGGGTGTTCAGGGGCTAAACAGGAAGTTCATCACATCGCCGTCCTTGACGATGTAGTCCTTGCCTTCGCTGCGCATCTTGCCGGCATCCTTGGCGCCCTGCTCGCCCTTGCAGGCGATGAAGTCCTCAAAGGCGATGGTCTGGGCCCGGATGTAGCCCTTCTCGAAATCGGTGTGAATCACCCCCGCCGCCTGCGGGCCGGTATCGCCGATGTGAATGGTCCAGGCACGCACTTCCTTCACGCCCGCCGTGAAATAGGTTTGCAGGCCCAGCAACTTGTAGGCGGCAACGATCAGACGGTTCAGTCCGGGTTCGTCCTGGCCGATCTCGGCGAGGAACATTTTCTTGTCCTCTTCCTCCATGTCCGCCATTTCAGCTTCCATCTTGGCGCAGATCGCCACCACCGGCGCCTTTTGCGCACTGGCGTAAGCGCTCAGGCGGTCCAGGAAAGGGTTGTTCTGAAAACCGTCCTCGGCCACATTGGCAACGAACATGGCAGGCTTGGCGGTAATCAGGAAAAACTGCTTCAGCAGCGGCAATTCCTCCTTGCTGAAATCCAGCGTGCGCACCGGCTTCGCTTCGTTCAACGCGGCCTGGCATTTTTCCAGAATGGCCACCAGCTTGAGGGACTCCTTGTCGCCGGAACGAGCGGTCTTGGTGACACGGTGCAAGGCCTTCTCAACCGCTTGCAGATCAGCCAGACACAGCTCGGTCTGAATCACCTCCATGTCGGAAATCGGATCGACCTTGCCAGCCACGTGAACCACGTTCTCGTCCTCAAAACAGCGCACCACGTTGACAATGGCGTCGGTCTCGCGGATGTGGGCCAGAAACTTGTTGCCCAGGCCTTCACCGGTGCTGGCACCGGCCACCAAACCGGCGATGTCGACGAACTCGACAATGGCGCGCTGCACTTTCTGCGGTTTGACGATGGCGGAGAGCGCATCCAGCCGTGCATCCGGCACCTCGACGATGCCCACATTGGGCTCAATGGTGCAAAAAGGATAGTTCTCGGCCGCGATGCCGGCCTTGGTCAGGGCGTTGAACAAGGTCGATTTACCGACGTTGGGCAAGCCCACAATGCCACACTTCATAAAAATCCTTATAAATCAATATCCAAATTGCACTGCCGAACCCCATGTGGGCATCGTCGAAGTGCCGGGCCAGCGCCAAATGGCGTGGTCGGCCAAGATCAAAGCAAACCGGCGTAAACGCTGCATTCCTGCAAAGTTTTGTCCTCGTTTTGTCCTGGGAGATTGCTGTCGATTGTAATGATCGGCGCATCCCTGCTTCAAAGGGCGACCGCGCCAGACGGACGCATCCTGCATGACCGCGTTCCGAGTGGCTTTGGCGCGCGGTTGCTGACGTGTCCCGCATTCGGTGCATCGATTGAGAATTCTCAACTTCATGGCCAACCCTTCGCCCAGAATTAAGGCCGGTGGGTCACTTCATTGGGCATCGCCTGAAAGTCGAGCGGCAAGACCGTCACCAGCGAGGAACTTCAAATGAGCTTCATCGTACTGAGCATTGCAATATTTCTGCCCGTTGCGAGCATCCTTGCCGCAATGGCCCTGATGCGCATGTTTGACGTGAAAGACGCCACGGCGGAACAGACCCAAGCCGAGGCCGAAAAGCTGCTGGCGCAGGTCAACCGGGAAGTAAAGAGACGCCACCACGTTCGGGCCGGAGCGCCAAGCAATCCGACTTTGACCGACGTCCCGCGCTTCGCTTCCCTGAGCGCGATCCGAATCAGATTCCCCTCGACCTGACTCAGGTGCCATAGAAGGTGCTGGCATACGGCGCCAGGGCAATCTGCCCAGCCAAGTGGCAGGATTCGATCGTCCCACAAACGGCCTACAAAACCTGGCCGCCATTGGGTTCGTTGCCTGCCTCCTACAATTCAGGACATGACTCAAGCTTTTGATATTTGCATACGTGGCGGCGGCATTGTGGGGCGCACACTGGCGCTCTTGCTGGCACGCGAGCGCCTTCGTGTCGGTCTGGTGGCGGCACCCCCGGCAGCATCCCAAAACGACTCGCCCGCTACCGGTGATGTACGCGCCTACGCCTTGAATGCCAAATCCCGGGCCTTGCTTGAATCGCTGCGCTGCTGGCCCGATGCCCTGCACGCGACCGAAGTACTGGCCATGCAGGTCAAGGGTGACGATGGTGGCGAGGTTAATTTTTCCGCCGCCGAACTCAAGGTGCCGGGCTTGACCTGGATTGTCGATGTACCGGCGCTGGAAGCCCAACTGGCCGAGGCGGTGCGGTTTCAGCCCCAAATCGAGTTGTTGGCCACCCCCCAGGCCGCCACCTTGACCGTCATCTGCGAAGGCCGGACCAGTAGCACGCGCTCCGAGTTCGGCATTGACTTTGACGTTACGCCCTACCCCCAGACGGCGATCGCGGCACGCTTGAGATGCGAGACGGCCCATGCCCAGACCGCTTACCAGTGGTTCTCGGAGGGTGAGATCCTGGCTTTTTTGCCACTGGAAGGGCCGCAGGGGAACTCTGTCGCGATTGTGTGGTCTGTACTTAGGGAGCGGGCCGATGCGCTGCTTGATGAGAGTGCTGCCGCGTTCTGCCAACAACTCGAGCTTGCCAGTGGAAACCGCTTGGGCAAACTCGACCTGATCAGTGCGCGCAGCGCCTGGCCGCTGCAAAGCGCGCAGGCACGACGTTGGGCTGGCAGCCACGCGGGCGGCGCCTGGGTGCTGGCGGGGGATGCGGCGCACAACGTGCATCCGCTGGCCGGGCAGGGTCTGAATTTGGGGTTGTCCGACGTGGCGGCGCTGGCTGAAATTTTGCATGGGCGCGAGTACTGGCGCCATGTCGGCGATGAAAAACTGTTGCGCCGCTACGAGCGCGCTCGCAAGGCGGGGTTGCTGGTCATGGACACCGCAATGGATGGTTTGCAAAGCCTCTTTTCTCGGCACGGAGGCAGTTGGCAGGCGGCCCGCAACTGGGGCATGAAGGGATTCGAACACAGCGGCTTGGTCAAACAGTGGGTGGCACGACAGGCCATGGGTTAATTGGTTTTGGTTATTGGTTATTGAACGGATGACAATGAAATTGACAAAAATCGCCATGCTGGCCACGGCCTTGCTGGTTACCTTGAGCGCCACCGCGCAGGAAGCGACGATTCGCAAGAATCTGGCCGAGCGCATCCCGCAATTGCAGAAAATCGACGAGGTCGGCAAGAGCGCCATGCCGGGCCTGTATGAAATTCGCGTCAACGGCACGGAAATCTATTACACCGACGCCGAAGGCAATTTTCTGCTTCAAGGCAATCTGATCGATACCAAACTGCGCCGTAACCTGACCGAAGAACGGGTTGACAAGCTGACGGCCATCAGCTTCGATGCGCTACCGTTCAAGGATGCCTTCACCATTGTGCGCGGCAACGGCAAACGCAAGCTGGCGGTCTTTGAAGACCCCAACTGTGGCTACTGCAAGCGCTTTGAGCGTGACCTGCAAAAAGTCGACAACATAACCATCAGCATGTTCCTCTACCCGATCCTGAGCGCCGACTCGAACGAGAAGTCGAAACACATCTGGTGCGCCAAGGACAAGGCCAAAGCCTGGCAGGACTGGATGGTGCGTGACAAGCCGGCCGCAGTGGCGAGTTGTGACACGAGCGCCCTTGAGCGCAATACCGAGATCGGTCGCAAGCACAAAATTACCGGGACGCCGACGCTGATCTTCGCGGACGGCACCCGGGTCCCCGGCGCCATTGCTGCCGCCCAGGTCGAAAAATACCTGGCCGGCGGCAAAAACTGATGCCAACCGCTGCCATTGGTTACGCAGTGCGGGTGCAGAACCCGCATGCCCATCTGTTTGCAGTTACCCTGACCATCACACACCCGGCCGCGCTGCAGCTTGTGAGCCTGCCGGTCTGGATTCCGGGAAGCTACCTGGTGCGCGAATTTTCCAAGAACCTGCAGCAGTTGCAGGCCCGTCAGGGCGCCAGGACGGTGGCTCTGACGCAGCTCGATAAATGCACCTGGCAGGTCCGATGCACGGTCGACAAACCACTGCAGTTGAGCTACCAGATTTACGCCTTTGACAGCTCGGTGCGCACCGCCTGGCTGGACGCCCAGCGCGGCTTCTTCAATGGCACCAGTCTGTTGCTGCAAGTGCATGGCCACGAAAACTCAGCCCACGCCCTGGAGCTGGTGGCCGGCAAGACCTTGCCCGGCTGGCAGGTCGCAACCGGCTTGACGCCGCAAAAAATCACCAAGAACGGCTTTGGCAGCTATCTGGCCGCCAGCTACGACGAACTGGTGGACGCGCCGGTTGAGATGGGCCCCTTCTGGAGCGGCTCTTTTGCGGCGCGCGGCGTGCCACACCGTTTTGTAGTGGCCGGCGCGCCACCCGGTTTTGACGGCCAGCAGCTACTGGCCGACAGCCGGGCAATTTGCGAAACGGAAATCCAGTTCTGGCATGGCGCCAAGGCCGGCTCCGGCTTGAACACCAAACCGCCGCACAAGAACTACCTTTTCATGCTCAACGCCGTGGCCGACGGTTATGGCGGCCTGGAGCATCACAACTCGACTGCGCTGATCTGCAGACGCAAGGATCTGCCGTGCCTGGACCACCCGACGCTGACGCCCCGAGCAAGCTCGCCGAACGAGACAAAAGCGTGGCCGGCAGAAGGCTACACCAAGCTGTTGGGCCTCATCAGCCATGAGTATTTTCATACCTGGAACGTCAAGCGGCTGCGACCGGCCGAATTCGACCGTTACGACTATGGCGGCGAAAACTACACGCAATTGCTGTGGTTTTTTGAAGGCTTCACCAGCTATTACGACGACCTGCTGCTGCGGCGCGCCGGACTGATCGACGACGCCGGTTACCTGAAACTGCTCGGCGACACCATCAACCAGGTGCTGCAGACACCCGGTCGTGAGGTGCAAAGCGTCGCCCAAGCCAGTTTCGATGCCTGGGTAAAGTATTACCGGCAGGATGAAAACACGCCCAATGCCACGGTGAGCTATTACACCAAGGGGTCGCTGGTGGCACTGTGTCTTGATCTGACCCTGCGCCAGGAAGGAAAGACCACGCTTGATGCCGTGATGCGTGCCTTGTGGCTGCGCTGTCAAGGCGGGCCGATGCTTGAGAGTGACTTGTCCAATGTGCTGACGGAACTCTCCGGTCGTTCCTTTGCCGCAGAGATCGCGCGCTGGGTTCACGGTACTGCAGAACTGCCGCTCAAGGCCTTGCTGGAGCGCCAAGGCGTCACGCTACTGGCAGAGCCGGCCCAACTGGCGCAGCGCCTGGGCCTGCGTGTCGGTGAAGACGGCGGGATTCAGATCAAGACCGTGTTGCGCGGTGGCGCGGCGGAGAAAGCCGGTTTCGCTGCCGGTGACGAATGGCTGGGCCTGGAGACCGGCAGCGGCAAGACCAGCTCCGGCTGGCGTCTGAGCAAGCTCGATGACTTGCTGCTTTATGCCGGAACTGCCTTGAAAATCGGCGCCCTGGTGGCACGCGACAAACGCCTTCTGAAACTCTCACTGACACTACCTGCGGCCGTCACCAGTTGGCGTCTGGCTGTGCGCGACAAAAGAATTCTTGACCAATGGCTCAACCGATAACCTGGAGAAACCCATGAATTTCGAAATGATCAATGTCCGCACCGAAGCCGGCAAAGTAGGCGTCATCAGCCTGAACCGACCCAAGCAACTCAATGCGCTGAACGACCAGTTGATGACCGAGCTGGGCACCGCCCTGAAAGCCTTTGACGCTGACCCGGCCATCGGCTGCATGATTATTACCGGCAGTGAAAAAGCTTTTGCCGCCGGCGCCGATATTGGCGCCATGGCCAGCTACAACTTCGCCGATGTCTACAAAGGCGATTTCATCAGCCGCAACTGGGAACAGATTCGCAGCGTGCGCAAACCGGTCATTGCGGCGGTCAGTGGCTTCTGTCTCGGCGGCGGCTGTGAACTGGCCATGATGTGCGACTTCATCATCGCCGCCGACAACGCCCGCTTCGGCCAACCCGAAATCAAACTGGGCATCATCCCCGGCGCCGGCGGTACCCAGCGGCTGCCACGCGCCGTCGGCAAAGCCAAGGCCATGGAAATGGCGCTGACCGGCCGCATGATGGACGCTGCGGAGGCCGAGCGAGCCGGGCTGGTGAGCCGTGTGGTGACGCTGGACAAACTGATGGATGAAGCTCTGGCTGCCGCCCTGCTGATCAGTGAGCATTCACAAATTGCCACCATGGCGGCCAAGGAATCAGTCAACCGGGCTTTTGAGAGCGCGCTGAGCGACGGCATCATGTTCGAACGCCGTATGTTCCATGCCATGTTTGCCACTGCCGACCAGAAAGAAGGCATGGACGCTTTCATCAACAAACGCAAAGCCAACTTCAAGCATCAGTAGGGCGGCGCGGAGCACCCGCCTCTTGGCTTTTGGTTATAATTTGCGGCTCGGCGCTTTAGCTCAGTCGGTTAGAGCGATGGAATCATAATCCACAGGTCCGCGGTTCGAATCCGTGAAGCGCCACCATTCAAGTCCTTACGGGACATAGAAAGCCTGCTACTTGATTGCTAGCAGGCTTTTTTTGATTGGCTGAATGCAAGAGCCGATTCTTGAAGACCGAGGTGCGGTCCGATCAGCTGAAAGCGCCGCGCGCGCTCGCGAGGTCGATTTCCCCCCGCAGCACTTTCTCGATACCGTCCTGCCGGAGCAGCGTCATGCCATCGGCGATCGCGGCTTCGGCAATCTGCGCCGCCGTGGCATGCTCGTGAATCAACTGCTTGATGCGCGGGGTCGCCACCAGCAGTTCATGCAGTCCCACCCGCCCCTTGTGGCCGGCGTTGCAGGCAGGGCATCCCGTTGCGTCGGCTTCGTAAAGCTTCAGTTGTCCCGCCTCTCCGAAGGTCGCGCGCCACGCCGTTAGCGTCGCGGCGATTTCCAGTCCGGTGCCGGCGCAATACTCGCGCGCCAGTTCGCTGATTTCGGCGTCGCCCGCCAGGTGAGGACGCTTGCACTTTGCGCAAAGCTTGGGCGCCAGCCGCTGCGACAGAATTCCGATCAGCGCATCGGCGAAGTTGAAGGGATCCATGCCCAAGTCGAGCAGCCGCACGATGCTCTCCGCGGCGCTGTTGGTATGCAGGGTCGAGAGAACCAGGTGTCCGGTGAGGGATGCCTCGATGCCGATCTTGGTCGTTTCCTCGTCACGCATCTCGCCGACCATGATCACATCCGGGTCCGCACGCAGAAACGCACGCATGGCAGCGGCGAAGGTCCAGCCGATTTTTGCGTTGACCTGGACCTGCCTCAGGCCCGGCTGGGTAATCTCGATCGGATCTTCGGCGGTCCAGATCTTCGTATCGCGCTGGTTGATGTGGCGCAACACCGAGTGCAGCGTGGTCGTCTTGCCAGAACCCGTTGGACCGCACACCAGAATCAGGCCATAGCTTCGGGTCACCATTTTCTTCAGTTCATCCAGGTTGCGGGAGCTTAGGCCCAGCCGGTCCAGCGGCAGCGGCTCGGCCCCGGCGAGAATGCGCAGCACCACGTCCTCGAGATTGTTTGCCGTCGGAATCACCGCAACCCGCAGCTCGATCGGGATCCCTCCATAGCGGCTGAAATCGATCTTGCCATCCTGCGCGTGTCGACGCTCCGAGATGTCCAGATCGGCCATGATCTTGATGCGCGAAATCAGGGAACCGCGATAGGCCGGTTCCAGTTCCAGATAGTCCACCAAGGCGCCGTCCTTGCGAAAGCGAATGAGCAGATTGCGGTTGCCCGGGTTGGCCTCGATATGGATGTCTGAGGCACCCTGCGAGTACGCATCAATGATCATCTTGTTGACCAGGCGCACCAGGGTACTTTCGCTGACGCGAGTCGCCGACTCGTCGGCCTGCGCCCGCTCGACCGGCCGCGGGGCTTCCTGCGCGAGCTTGATAGCCAAATCCCGCATCTCGACCATTTCGAGGCCGTCGCTCGACTGAGCCTCGGGCCTCAGCGGCTTATCCGCCGCACCGAACGCCACCGCATCCCAGTCGAAAGGCGCGTTCCAGCCTTCCAGGCCGGCGTACTCCTTCACGATACGGGCCTTGAGTTCACTGGCTGTGGCCATCACCGGCACGATTGACAAGCCGGTTGCAAAGCGCATTTCCTGCAAAAAATCGACCGCCAGAGGATTCTCGACCGCAACCACCAACGCGCGCTCGGAGCGAATCAGAGGTAGCACTTGATACTGCTTCGCGTAGGCCGGCTGCACCAGCTTCAGCGCCTCGGCATCCACTTTGAACTCGCGCACATTGATGAACGGAATGCCCAGCTTCATGGCCAGCGCTTCCTGGATCTGCTGACGCGATACCGCACCCATGTCGACCAGGATCTCCCCCAGCGGCCGGCTGCGGTTGGCCTTCTGAGCCGCCAATGCCTGATCGAGTTGACCCTGCGTTATCAGATTGGTCTCCATCAGCACTTGCCCCAGCCGCACGTTCGGGCTCCACTCCTGCTCCTTGAGCGCCTCTGCCAGTGCCACCGGCGACACAATGGCGCGCTTGCGCAGGAATTCGCCCAACGGCTCGGCGCGCAACGCGGCCTGCTTGTCCAGGGCTGCGGCAAGCGTACTGGGCGGTACCACGTTGTTCGCGGCAAGCGCTTCCCCCAGCAGCCGCCCGATCCTGACTTCCCTCAGCGCTTGCGCGGGAATAAAGCACGAGACTGTGGCCCCGGCGCTGCCGTCAACGGGAAACAGGAACAGCCCGGACGCCTCCTTGACGAACCCGCGCGTCTTGCCGGAGAGCTCACCACCATCGCTGAAGCGGACACGAAAATCCTTTTCCTCGGCCACCTGTGCATGGACGCCGCCAACACCCTCTATCGCGGCAGTGTCGGGCTGCAACAGCAGCGGCTGAACGAGCCTGACCAGGCGCACCTTGTCGATGGGGAATTGGATCAACTCCCCCGACTCGGCAGTCTTGAGCGCGATCTCGCCGCGGCCGGGTTCGAACTGCGCCAACGCGCCTGCCACAACCCGCCGGTCGGTCAGTTCCACCACGCAATCGTGACCGTGCACGCCTACCGCGTGCCCTTCGGCCGGCGTGTAAAACGGCGGCATCGGCCATTGCAAATCCATTGTTGTCATAGCTTACACCCCTGTTTCCTGAATGCCCGGCGCTGTTTTCGAATGGAATCGAACCGGTCCATCGGTCGCGGACAGGTACCTCTTCAATCTACGCCTGCGCCATCGTTTCAATTTGACGATCCTCAAGGGTTGGCCGATCCGAATGTGCCAGAAGGCTCGGCTTGGGGAACGATTACGGTACGGCAGAAAACCATCTGTTGGTAACCCTTCTATTTTTCCTGAGTCCCCCGGCGCGCCAAAGAGGCCTGAATGCGCAGGGCAGCCTTCAGATGCGGTTGATCGACCATGGCGCCGCGGACGCGACCGGAAGCCTTGGCGCCATTTTCCAGTTCAACAATCACCTCCGCCGCCCAGGCCACGTCATCCGGACTGGGTTGCAGGGCTTGATGGATCACCGCAATCTGGGCTGGATGAATCGCCGCTTTGGCCGTAAAGCCGAGCGCGGCATGGGCCTGCGTTTCTTCCGCCAGCCCCTGCGGATCATCGAGTCTGGTGTAAACCGCATCGATCGCCGCAACGCCGCAGGCATGGCTGGCAAACAAGGCCGCATCACGCGCACGCAGCGCCGGCAACAGGTAATGGCCTTGCTGATCCCGCAGGCTGCGCCGACCCAGACTGGCGGCCAGGTCTTCGGCGCCCCACAGGATGCCGGCCAGACGTGGCATGGGCTGGTCAAAAGTATGAATGCGTTGCAGGGCACGGGCGCTTTCGGTGGCGATAACCAGCACCTGTACCGAACCGCGAGGCCGGCCGGCGGCCCGTTCGATTTCGCTGATCGAACAGTCAAAGCGCAGCAAGTCGTCGGCGCCCTCGCACTTGGGCAGCACCAGCCCGGTCGGACTTGCCCGCAGCAGGAGTTGCAGATCATCGTGGTGCCATTGGCTGCCTGCCGGGTTGACCCGAATCCAGATCGGCAGCGGGGTATCAACCGTCTCCAGCCAACGGATCACCGCTTCCCGCGCCAGCTCTTTTTCGGCCGGCGGCACGCTGTCTTCAAGGTCCAGGATCAGTGCATCGGCAGCGCTGGCCAGTGCCTTGGCAAAGCGCTCCGGCCGGTTGCCCGGTACAAACAGGTAGGAGCGGGCTGCCGCTGCGGGAACCGTCGCCTGCATCACGTGGCTTTCGCAGGGCGCTTGTGCATCAGCGCCTGACGCACACAGACAGCGACCACCTGCTGGTGCTGATTACGGGCCACGTGTTCAAACTCCACGATGCCGGCGGTGGGCCTTGATTTGCTTTCGCGCAGTGACTTGACGCTGCTGCGGACACGGATCGTATCGCCATGAAACAGCGGCTTCGGAAAGCGCACATCGCTCATGCCAAGATTGGCGATGGTGGTGCCCAATGTGGTGTCGTTGACCGTCATGCCGATCATCAGTCCCAGCGTGAACAAGCTGTTGACCAAGGGCTTGCCCCATTCGGTTTTGGCGGCGAATTCGGCATCGATGTGCAACGGCTGAACATTCAGGGTGAGGCAGGAGAACATGATGTTGTCCGACTCCGTGATGGTGCGCCCCCAGGGGTGCTCAAAGACCTGGCCGACATGAAAATCTTCCCAGTACAAACCCGCCATTCAGTTCTCCTTGGTTTCGGCCGCAAGCTGCTCGCCAGTCTGCGGCTCCAGCTCAAGCAACAACTGTCCATGCGCCACAATGTCGCCTTGCGTGACATGGATCCGGTCAATTCGTCCGGTCAATGGCGCAGCCAGGGTGTGGTACAGCTTCATCGCTTCCAGGGTCAGCAGCGGGGTACCGGCCACCACCAGCTCGCCCTCGCGCACCAGCACTTCAGAAATGCGACCCGGCAGCGTTGCCGACAGGCTTCGATCCTGGTTTTTCTCGCTGCTCACATGCAGGCTGTGCTCCAGTTCATGTTCGACGTCCCACACCAGGCTGCGTCCCAGCACCCAACTGAACCAGCGTTGCCGCGCAGTGTTCTTAATGTGAACAGTGACGTCAACATCTTCGTGGTCTGTGATGTGTACCCGCCAGCCCTGCGGATCGGATTGCACATTGGCCCGCAGCTCCGGCCTGGCCGCCAGCCAATAGGCGTCACCGGCGCTCATCAAACGCACCGCTTCGGCAGCCGGCGCGGCCGACACATCGCTCAAGCGCAAATCAATCGAAACACCCTGGCGGATCGGCCCGGTCAGCCGAAAAGCCCGCAGAGCACCCCATACGCCTCGCGCGGTCGGCTGGCTGGCAGCCCAGGCAGCGGCAACCGCCAGCGTGTGAAGGAGGCGGATATTGGGTTCCGGCTGCGGGCCGCGAGGGAAATTCTGTTCCAGAAAGCGCGTTGTCAGCACTGCGTTGAAATCCGGATGACGCAAGATTTGCAACAGCAAGGCGGCGTTGCTGGCCACCCCCTCGATGCGCAGGGATTCGATGCCAGTGCAAGCCCGTGCAACGGCCTCGCCGCGTGAGCTGCCATAACCGATCACCTTGGCCAGCAGGGAATCGTAATAGGGTGACACCTGGCTCTGTGAATGCAGTCCACTGTCGATGCGTATCCCGGCCGAGCCTGCCGGTTCGGCGTAACCCAGCAGCGGGCCCAGGCTGGCGCGAAAATCATGCTCGGGCTGTTCCGCATTGAGCCGGCATTCGATGGCCCAACCGCTGCGCTGAATTTGGTGCTGTAGCAGTGGCAGCGGTTCGCCAGAGGCGATCCGCAACTGCCACTCGACCAGATCGACTCCGGTCGTCATTTCGGTCACCGGATGCTCCACCTGCAAGCGGGTGTTGACTTCCAGGAAATAAGCTGTGTCATTGGAATCCGCATCGAGCACAAATTCAACCGTGCCGGCATTGTCGTAAGCCATCGCCCGGCCCAGCCGCAAAGCGGCTTCATAAAGCCCGGCCGCCACAGCCGTCGGCAAATGCTGGGCCGGCGCCTCTTCAATGATTTTCTGGAAGCGCCGCTGGATGGAACACTCGCGCTCGAACAGATGCACCAGTCCGCCATGCCGGTCGCCCACGATCTGCACTTCCAGGTGACGCGGATTGACGATGTACTTTTCCAGCAAGACCCGCTCATCGCCAAAGGCCGAGAGTGCCTCTTTGCGCGCCAGGGCCAGCATGGCTGGAAACTCATCGGCCGCGTTGACGCGTCGCATGCCCTTGCCGCCACCGCCGGCACTTGCCTTGATCAACAACGGAAAGCCGATGCGCAGTGCTTCCTGCTGCAACCGTGCCGGCGTCTGCTCGTCCTCGTCGTAACCTGGCACGCAGACCACGCCGGCCGCGCGCGCCAGGCGTTTGCTTTCGATCTTCGAACCCATGGCCTGGATCGCGCGCCGGTTCGGTCCCACAAAAACAATCCCGTGCAGAGCGCAAGCATCCAGCAATTCGAGCTTCTCCGACAGGAAGCCATAGCCAGGATGGATCGCCTGTGCACCGCTGGCCATCGCTGCCGCCACGATGCGGTCGGCCCGCAGGTAGGATTCAGCGGCACTGGCGGCGCCAATGGGCACCGCGAAGTCGGCCTCGGCGACGTGGCGGCTGCCGCTATCGGCCTCGGAATAGACCGCCACGGTCTCAATCCCCAGGCGGCGGCAACTGCGCATGATGCGGCAGGCAATTTCACCGCGATTGGCGATCAGGATTCTTTTGAACATGACGTCACATCCTGAAAACCGGCGACGGACCCGTCGCACGGGGGTTTGACTGCGCCAGCAACTGCAGACACAGGCCTAAAACATCGCGGGTTTGCGCCGGCTCGATGATGCCGTCGTCCCACAGGCGGGCGCTGGCGTAGTAGGGATCGCTCTGGCGTGTGAATTGCTCGGTGGTTTCGCGCGCCAATACAGCCAGTTGTTCATCGGCACTGGCGCCCTTGAGCGAGCTTTTGCGCAGCTCGGTCAGCACCGTGGTCGCCACTTCGGGGCTCATGGTCGCAATTCTGGAATTGGGCCAGGCGAACAAGAAATGCGGTGCAAAACCACGGCCGCACATGCCATAGTTACCGGCGCCGTAGGAGCCGCCAATCAAGACCGTCAAGCGGGGCACCCGCGCCGTCGACATCGCATAAACCAGTTTGGCGGAATGCTTGGCGATGCCGCCCCGCTCGGCCTCGGTACCGACCATGAAGCCGGTAATGTTCTGCAAAAACAGCAGCGGGATATTGCGCTGGTTGCACAGCTCGATAAAGTGCGCGCCCTTGATCGAGGATTCCGAAAACAAGACGCCGTTATTGGCCAGAATGCCCACCGGGTGACCATGAATGTGGGCGCTTGCACACACCAAGGTGGTGCCATACTCGGGTTTGAACTCCTGCAGCTCGCTGTCGTCGACCAGCCGAAGCAGAACCTCATGCACATCGTAGGGCTGCCTCATGTCACATCCCACAATGCCGGGGATTTCCGAGGCATCGAAGCGCGGCGGCCGGTCCGCTCGGGCTGCCATAGGCTGGGAGGGGGGCAGGTTCAGATGCCGCACAATCTGGCGCAGCTTGGCCAGCGCCTGCCGCTCATCCGCCGCCAGGTAATCGGTGACGCCTGAAACACGGGTATGCATGGCCGCGCCACCGAGTGTTTCGCCGTCCACGATTTCATTGATCGCAGCCTTCACGATGGGCGGCCCGCCCAGGTGGATGCGACCGGTGCCCTGAACGATGATCGCCTCGTCCGACAAGGCCGGAATGTAGGCGCCACCGGCGGTGCAGCCACCGAACACGGCGGAGAGTTGCGGCAAACCCTCTGCACTCATGCGGCACTGGTTGTAAAACGTGGTGCCGAAATGGCCCCAATCGGGAAAAACCTGATCCTGCTCCGGCAGGTAAGCCCCGCCACAGTCGACCAGGTACAGGCAGGGCAGGCGGTTCTGCGCCGCGATGTCCTGGGCCCGCACATGCTTGCGCACCGTTTCGCGAAAGAAGCTACCGCCCTTCACCGTCGCGTCATTGGCGATGAGCATGCAATGCGCGCCTTCCACCAGGCCGATGCCGGCCACCACCCCCGCCGCCGGCACTTCGTTGTTGTACATGCCCCAGGCCGCCAGTGGCGCAATCTCGAGGAAAGGCGAGCCGACGTCCAGCAGCAGGTCGATGCGCTGGCGCACCGGCAGCTTGCCGCGTTCGATGTGGCGCTGCATCAGCTGGTCGCCGCCGCCCCGCACAGCCCAGGCCATGCGCTCCCTGAGCGTCGCCAGCAAGTCAGCGTAGCGCTGCGCATTGCGCGCAAAGCCATCGCTTCGGGAATCGATTTTCGACGCTATCGCCATTCTTAACCCACCTGCTTTTTTCGCTGTTTTGGTCTGAACTCAGGGCTGGCGTGTTCAGGCGCAGCCTGCAAACCAAGCACCACCAGGTCCGCCATCTGGTTGGCCACCCGTTTCAGGTCGAACCGTTTGTCGTCGTACCACTCGGTGGCCCAATTCATGGCGCCGAACAGGAAATAGACCGTTTGCTGCAAGTCAGCCTCGGCCCGGATTGCTCCGTGGCGCCGCAATTGCTCCAGCATCTCGCGCCAGTAGTTTTCATAAGCCCGGCGCAACGTCCGATGCGACTCGCGCACAGGCGCTGGAACCTGTCCGAAGATCCGAATGTTGGCCGACGTGAAGTCATGCGCGTGCAACAGCGCGCGCAGATGCGCTTCAATGGCGCAGTGCAGAGTGGCACCCAGGGTGGCACCCGGAGCCAGCGCCTGGACCGCCGATTTGACTGAATCGAACACCTTTTGCACGCCGATATCGAGCACTTCACTGACGATCTGATCTTTCGATTCAAAGTGGTAGTAAAGACTGCCCGCCTTCATGTTGCAGGCGGCAGCAATCGCCCGCAACGAAGTCGCGGCGTAGCCCTCATGGCGAAAAATGCGGGCCGCGGTTTCGAGAATCAGTTGCCGTGATCCGGCGCCTGTCGTTTCACCGGGCAACTTGGCCGACGCCGGATTGGCGGTATTCCTGGGCATGGCGGGCAAGCGGATGCTCAGCGCATGCGCTTGGCAATCTCGTCCAGCATCACTTCTGTGGCACCACCGCCAATCGACTGAATGCGGGCGTCGCGCGTCATCCGCTCGATGGCGGTCTCACGGATGTAACCCATGCCGCCATGAAACTGCAGGCAGTCGTACATGACCTCATTCACCAGCTCGCCGCACAGCGCCTTCAGCATCGACGCCTCCGACACCACCACCTGCTTTTGTGCATCGCGCCAGGCCGTGTTGTAAATCAGCGCCTTCGCGGCCTCGACGCGCGCACTCAACATGGCAAGGCGGTGCCGAACCGCCTGCTTGTCCCACAAGGTAGCGCCAAACGCCTTGCGCTGGGTGACCCAGGCCAGCGTCAATTCGATCGCCTTGGAGGCCTCGCCCATGGCCTGGGCGGCCAGCACGATGCGCTCGTTCTGCAAATTCTTGACCAAGGCATAGAAACCCTTGTTCTCCTCGCCGAGCAGATTGCTGGCCGGAATCTGGCAATGGTCGAACACCAATTCGGCCGTGTCGCTGCAGAGCCAACCGTGCTTTTTCAACGGCCGCGCCACGCTAAACCCGGGCGTCCCCTTCTCCACGATGAACATCGAGACCTGATGGTTGCGGCCGGTCTCACCGGTTTTTGCCGCAACAAAAAAGATATCGCCATGAACCCCGTTGGTGATGAACATTTTCGAGCCATTGAGCTCCCAGTGCTGGCCCACCCGGCGCGCCGTGGTGCGCATGGACGCCAGGTCCGATCCGGCGTCGGGCTCGGTCATCGCCACCGCCGCAATCTTGCGGCCCGACACGATATCGCCCATGAAACGCTTCTTTTGCTCGGTATTGCCGGCATGGTGCAGGTGCGGCGCGGCCATGTCGGTATGCACCAGCACGGTGACCGCGAAGCCGCCGAACGTTGAACGCCCCAACTCCTCGGCCAGCACCACCGTCGACAAGGTATCGAGTTCGCTGCCACCGTATTCGGATTCAAAGCGTATTCCCAGCAGCCCGAGTTCACCCATTTCCCGCAACACGGAACGCGGCACCATGCCAGTGTCTTCCCAGTTGGGCGCGTAAGGTGCCACCTTGTCCGCCACAAACCGGCGGACGGTCTGGCGCAGCATTTCGTGCTCGCTGGTGAAATAGGGGAAATTGTGCTGTAGCGTGGTATCAGGGTTCATGTTAAATCTACCTAACGTCTGTTAGTTATTAGAACACAAGCCCCCTTGCACCGCAATACCGGCCAACAGCACCACCTACAGATATCGAGTGTTGAATTGACGACCAGCGTCTTTAACGGGAACCTTGGCGAACCTTTTTCACCAGCGCGGTAGTGGAATATCCGTCCGCAAAAGGCAGCGCCAGCGCGCGCCCACCGTAGGACTCGACAAGCCGTGTCTCGGCCAGCTTGGCCATGTCGTAGTCGCCGCCCTTGACCAGAATGTCGGGTTTGATCTCGGCAATCAGTTGCAGGGGCGTGTCTTCGTCAAACCAGGTCACCAGGCTGGTGCTGGCCAGGGCGGCCATGACGAAAGCGCGGTCAGCTTCGTTGTTGAGGGGCCGGTCCGGCCCCTTGCCAAGCCTGCGGGCCGATGCATCGGTATTGAGCGCCACCAGCAAACTCGCTCCCAGCGCGCGCGCCTGGGCCAGGTACATCACATGGCCGCGGTGCAGCACATCAAACACACCATTGGTAAACACCAGGGGTCGAGGTAAGCGGGCGAGCCGCGCGGCAACCGTGGCACGCGGACAGATTTTGTCTGCAATGTCAGCCATGACGGCTAAGTCTTTCATGCCGTCAATGCTAGCAGACCCGGCGCGCTATCTCAGCCGAAAGTACTGTGGGATTGAAGTTCCGGCGTACGCCGGGGTTGCCACCAGGCACGCACCGTGGCAAACACATTTCGACAACCGGTACAGCGGTACTGACCGGTCGGCAGCAAGGCACCATTTTGCGCCCGGTCGATCACGCGCTGGTAGCTGGTGGCACCGCATTCACGGCATTTGTAGATGGTCTTGAAGGTGGCCATGGCAGGCACACTGTAATGCCGGATGCCGCGTTTGCCGCCTCGAATCGTGTAAAACGATGTAAGTGATGTATCAGCCCCCGCCTCCGACCGGCCGGGAAGTCCGCTTGCCAATCAAGCCGGTTGCGTCTCCGCAAAGCTGGGGCGCAACGCCAGTTTGTCATACAGCTTTTGCAAATTGGGGTAGTCGGTTCGCCAGTCAATCTGTGGAAACCGAAAGTCCAGGTAGCCCAGGGCGCAGCCCACGGCGATGTCGGCCAGGCTGAGATGAATGCCGGCGCAATAAGGCTTTTCACCCAAACCCTTGCTCATCGCCTTCAGGGAGGCATCAATTTTCCCCTGTTGCCGGTCAATCCAGGCCTGACTGCGCTGCGCGTTGGTGCGCCCGGCCCAAGTGGCTTCAAGCCGCGCCAGGATGGCGGCATCCAATACGCCATCGGCCAACGCTTCCCAGGTCTTGATCTCGGCCCGCTCGCGGCCCACCGAAGGAATCAGTTTGCCCACCGGCGACAAAGTGTCCAGGTATTCGACAATCACGCGCGAATCAAACAGCGCCTCGCCACCTTCCATGATCAGGCAGGGAACTTTACCCAAAGGGTTGGTTTCCGAGATCGTGGTTTGCGCCGCCCACACGTCCTCCGGTACAAAAACATAGTCAAGTTTCTTTTCGACCATGACGACGCGCACTTTGCGTACATAGGGGCTGGTGTTGGATCCGAGTAATTTCATGAAAAATCTGATGTTACAGAAGCTTTCATTCTATACATCAGCTTGTCGCCAGCCCCTCTTGACACCAAGCCGTTGTGTGCATCCTACAATCCGCTCATGAATTTCTCCGCAATCTCAGCCCTTTCCCCGCTGGATGGCCGCTATGCCGCCAAACTGGCCAAACTCCGCCCTGCCATGAGTGAACAGGGCTATATGCAACGCCGCGTGCAGGTCGAGGTCGCCTGGCTGATCGCCCTGAGCGACTGCGGTTTTGCCGAATTCAAACCGCTGTCTCCCGGTGCGCGGACTTACCTGCTGGGCTTGGTGAAACATTTCTCGGAAGCAGATGGCGAAGCCATCAAAGCCATTGAGAAAGTCACTAACCATGATGTAAAAGCGGTCGAATACTGGATCAAGTCCAGGTTTGAAGCACGGCCGGAATTACTGGCCGCGGGTGAGTTCGTGCACTTTGCCTGTACCAGCGAGGACATCAACAACACCAGCCACGCGCTGCAACTCAAAACCGGGCGTGATCAAGTGCTGCTGCCGGCACTCGACAACATCATCAACAAGCTGCGCGAAATGGCCCATGCCTTTGCCGAGGTGCCCATGCTCAGCCGCACGCATGGGCAAACCGCCAGCCCCACCACGGTAGGCAAGGAAATCGCCAATGTGGTGGTGCGCCTGGCGGCGGCCCGCGAAAAAATTGCCGCTATCAAGCTGCTGGCCAAAATGAATGGCGCTGTCGGCAACTACAACGCCCACCTGTCAGCCTGGCCCGACTTTGATTGGGAAGCGTTCGCTCGCAAGGTGGTGGAGACGCCAGAGCCGCTGGGTCTGGGACTGACCTTCCAGCCCTACAGCATTCAGATCGAGCCGCACGACTACATGGCTGAATTGTTCGATGCGGTGGCGCGCGCCAACACCATCCTGATTGACTGGTCGCGCGACGTCTGGGGCTACGTGTCACTGGGCTACTTCAAACAAAAACTGCGCGACGGCGAGGTCGGCTCTTCAACCATGCCGCACAAGGTCAATCCGATTGATTTCGAGAATGCGGAGGGTAATCTGGGCTTGGCCAACGCATTGCTCAAACACCTGAGCGAGAAGCTGCCGATCAGCCGCTGGCAGCGCGATTTGTCCGACAGCACCGTGCTGCGCAACATGGGCGTGGCGCTGGGCTACGCGGTGCTGGCCTACCAGGCGCTGGGAACCGGCCTGGGAAAACTGGAAATCAACGAGACCGTGATTGCCGCCGACCTGGATGCCTCCTGGGAAGTGCTGGCCGAGCCGATTCAAACCGTGATGCGCCGCTTTGGCCTGCCCAAGCCCTACGAACAACTGAAAGCCTTCACGCGGGGTGCACCCATGACGCGCGAACTGATGCAGGGTTTTATCGCCAAGCTGGAGATTCCGGAAATCGAAAAAGCGCGCTTGCTGGCCTTGACGCCGGGCAGCTATATCGGCAAGGCGGCTGAATTGGCTCGCCGAGTCTGATGGCCACCAAGTCGACCATCTTCAAGGCCAGTCTGCAAATCGCCGACATCGACCACGGTTTTTACGCCGACCAGACGCTCACTCTGGCACGTCACCCGAGTGAAACCGACGAACGCATGATGGTGCGCTTATGCGCCCTGGCGCTGCAGGCGCACAAACTGCAAACCGTGTGCGGCGGCGACGGTACACTGGCGTTTGGCGCCGGTCTTTCGGACCCAGACGAGCCGGACGTCTGGCTGCGCGACTTCACCGGACTGACCCGACTCTGGATCGAAGTCGGTCAGCCCGAAGACAAACCGCTGATTAAGGCCTGCGGTCGTGCCGATGAGGTGGTGCTGTATTGCTACAACCAGGCAGCCGAGGTCTGGTGGCGCAGCATGCAGGCCAAGCTCTCGCGCCCGCAAAATCTGACGGTTTTCCGGCTGCCAACCAGTGCCTCACAAGCGCTCATCCCGATGGCCCAGCGCAGCATGCAGTTGCAAGCCACCATTCAGGAAGACGTGCTGATGCTGGGCGACGGCCGGCTCCACGTTGACATTGAGCCCTTGCGCTGGAAATAAGCCGGTCGACGCCACCACGCCGTGCCGCCATGATGGTCCGGGTCAAGCCGGCGCCGAACTCCGGTCCGCGACCGGGGCCGACGGTGACGCGCCGCCCTCTACCGCCCGCTCGGCATACTTGTTAAAACGCCAGGAACTGCCTTCCATCGTGATGCGCCGCCAGGTCTGGCGTTTTTCGGCCGGGCGCATCTCGGTCCAGTGCTGTACCTCGGCAAAACTACGCCCACAGCCTTTGCATTGCGCGTCACCCTGGCTGGTGGAACAAATCGCTATGCACGGCGTATCGGGTGTCGTGGCATACCAGGCCAGCCAGGCTTGCAGCGCGGCCGCCGGCATCAAGAACTCCTCGGTTTCCAACACCTGATCGAAAACCATCAAGGCATAGAGCTCAGCCAGGACCCGGGTTGGTGCCATCAGCGAAAAACCGTCTGGCGAAGGTGTCTTGTCACGCCAGTAGTTGATGGCCGATTCGATGTCGGTGATGTGAATGCCTGCCATGGGGAACGGATCATAGCCCGGCGTCCAAGTGCACACCGGCGCAGCGTGCTATTCTTTGGCCATGAAAACTATCGTGAAATGGCTGCTCAGTGCCACCGCCCTGCTGGCCGTTGCCTATCTCTACAGCGGGGTACAGGTCACCAGCTTTGGTGCCGCCTTGATTGCGGCTTTTGTCATCGGCCTGTTCAACATGGTTCTGCGCCCGCTGTTGGTGGTGCTGACGCTGCCCGTCACCATCGTCACACTAGGGCTTTTTCTGTTCGTCATCAACGCCCTGATGTTCTGGGCCGCAGCGGAGATACTGGAGGGCTTTCGTGTGCAAGGTTTTGGCGCCGCGCTGCTGGGCTCGCTGATTTACTCGGCGTTTGGCGTGCTGATAGATTCAGCGATCGAGCGATTGTTCTTTAAGCAGTAATTCGACCTGACGTTTGCGGGTGTCAACGATCGACGCCTCGATGTAATCCACTGAAGCGTTGTTGGCTCGCCTCTCGCGGACCAGTTCTTGCGCCGCCTTGAATCGATCCAGCGCCGCGGCGTAATCCAGCCGTGCCACTTGGTTCTCGGCATCGGCCCGAACGGCGCTCAGGGTCTGACCTTGCGCCGCGTAAGCGCTGGAGAGCAATTGCCAGGCTTGCGCATCACGCGGATGCGAAGCCAACCAAACTTGCAGGCGCTGCGCCGCCTCGCGAAGGGCCGGATCCGGGCCGCCCCGACCCATCGACGTGGCAATCTGCGCCGCCAGGAACAACTCGGGACGCCGCGCAGGAGTGGTGACGCCATCGCCATCAAGGTGCCCTGCCTCAGGCATTCGCAATACCGAAGCGGCACGCGGCGCATCCCGCTCAACCAGGGCCACTTCAACTGCCAGCAAACGGGACAAGCGCGCTGCTGGCGCATCAGAACGAACCAGCGCAGTCAAGCGCTCCAGGTATTCCTTGGCATGGGAAAAATCGCGCAACTGGCTGGCGGCCAGGGCCGCACCATACAACACCCCAACCTGCCGTGCCGACGCCAAGGTCACAAGTTGGTTGCCACCCGCCTCGGCAATGAAGGCCCGCAAAGCATCGACTCCGGGATTGGACAAGACCCGTGCCCGGGCTGCAATCATGGCATGTTCAGGGGTCAGCGTATCGCTGCCAGAGCCCGCGACTGCCAGCGATTGCCGTGTCTGCATGTCGGCGATCCGCTCGGTCGTGAGCGGGTGACTGCGCAAGTAGGGGTAAGCACCGTTGTCATTGAGCCGAGAGGCCTGTTGCAGCTTGTCGAACATCGATACAAAGCCATGCCCGTCAAAGCCGGCCTGGGTCATGACGCCAAAACCCACACGATCCGCTTCACGCTCCATATCGCGGGAAAAATTGAGCTGACTCTGGGCCGCAACGGCCTGCCCACCCACAATCAGGGCATTGCCGGCGTCGGCATTCTTGCTGGCCGCCAACACTCCCAAAATCATGGCGCCGAGCATCCAAGGTGCTTGTTGACTCTGCTTGCTGATCAAACGCGAAATGTGGCGCTGCGTGACATGGCTGAGCTCATGCCCGAGCACTGATGCCAGTTCGTCCCGGCTGCTGACAACCGCAATCAAACCGAGATGCACGCCAAAGTAGCCCCCCGGCAAGGCAAAGGCATTCACCGTGCGGTCCCGTCCCAGCACAATCTCCCAGGCAAAACGCTCTTCAAGTTCACTGGACATATCTCCTCGCAGGCGTGCCGCCGCCAGCAAGGGTTGCCAGACACCTTGTACGTATTCGGCCAGCACCGGATCGTCAATATAGTCCGGATCCCGGTAGAGTTCGCGCGCAATGCGATCACCCAGACGTCGCTCGGCGCTGCTGCTCATGGCGGCGCCATCACCCAGCGTCGGCAACTGGGCGGTGCTGCTGCCCGTCACGGGAGCACCGGCCTGAGCCATCAGCATCACCGGCGAGGCGCCGCCAACCGCTGCCAGAACAGCAGTCATCAAGGCTTTGCGTGCGGTCGCCCGCGTACTCATGGGGTTCAACAATTTAGTCAAGATAATGGTCGCTGGCCAGTCTGTAGGCGTTTCCACAAAGGATATCAAGAGTTGGTAGCCACGTATGATGCACGGTGGATATAAACATTCTGTAAATTTGGCGTGTACCAGCGACCGTTGAACTGTAACGAATTCCCCATGAGCACTCTTACCCATTTTGATGCCCAGGGCCAGGCCCACATGGTGGATGTAGCCGCCAAGGCCAGCACCCATCGCATCGCCGTTGCCGGTGGCTACATAGAAATGCTACCTGCCACACTGGCCATCATAGAAGCCGGCACGGCCAAAAAAGGCGACGTGCTGGGCATTGCCCGCATCGCCGGCATCATGGCGGCCAAGAAAACCAGCGAACTGATCCCCCTGTGCCATCCGCTGGCGCTAACCCGCATCGCTATCGATTTCGAAGTAAATATGGCAGATACCCCTGACACTGCAAGCATAAATTGCACTGCAACGGTGGAGACCGTGGGCCCCACCGGGGTCGAAATGGAAGCGCTGACGGCGGTGCAAGTGGCACTGCTCACCATCTACGACATGTGCAAGGCGGTGGACCGTGGCATGACCATCACCGGCGTCAAATTGCTGGAAAAACAGGGCGGGAAATCGGGTCATTTCGTAGCCGGCTAGAGCTGCGTTCTAATCCGCTTCCAATGGCTCGTGCGTGCTCACCCAGTGCGCATAACTGTCGGGAAATGCAGCCTGATAACGGACCAGGTAGAACCGGGCCTCGTCCTCCAGCCCCAGTTGGGTAGCGCTCTCAATAAGCTTTTCAATCACGCGTGCCTCCGGTGAAAAATGCAGCAAGTCGGTGGCCAGCTCGTGAACATGACTGGCGTTATCAGGCGTCAATGGCGTAGTGGTGAGTTCGGCAAAGCGGACCTGATTTTGGAACAGCCACGAATCGCTGACTTTCTCCAGGGTGTTATCGCGATAGGCCTCCGAGCGCATTGCTGGAACGCGGTAGATCTGGCTGACACGCTGATAATCCCAACCGGCATAAGCCACTATGACCAGCAAGGAAATACTTGCCAGCGCTGCTGGCCAGAGGGCCGCCGGCCCCAAGCCTTCTGATTCTTTCAAAAAGCGATCCGGCGCTCGCCATAGCAGCCAGATACCCAGGCCAAACGCCATCTGGAACGGTCCGTACCAGAGCGGATACTCCAGCATGCTGTGCAACAGGATGACCGCCAGCACCGCCCATGCCAGTTGCCGCGTCGCGTCCGTCTCACGCCACGGTTTGGCGCGCCCTACCAGCCAGACAGCGCCAGCACAAACCGCCAAGGCCAGCGGCAGGCCCAACTCCACCGCCAGATGCAAGGGCAGGTTATGAGCATTGTCCAGAATGTCGCAAAACCGCTCGCCCGGATAGAGGGTAATGAAGTGGGCGTAATCGAGCTCTCCCCAACCCCAGCCAAGCCATGGCCGTTGGGCGATCAGATGCCATACGTTGGACCATAAAGTCATGCGCCCGGTGCACTGCGGCCCAGCGTCGTGCAAACGCGCCAGGATGCCATTGGCATGCGGATCAAGGCCGACCCAAACTGGCAATGCGAAGGCCGCGATCGCGTAAGCCAACAAGGTCACGAGCAGAACCAGCCGCTGTCCAAACCACTGCTGCCCACCCTCTCGCGGACGCCAGATCCAGGCCAGCGCCAACAGCAGCAGCAGTTGCACCATTCCGGTACGGGAAGAGGATGCCGCGTTGCCCAGCGCCAACAACACGGCCGCCGCCAAAGCAGCCCCGGCGCGCCAGCGGGTCGACGCGAACCACGCCCCATGGGCGGCAAAAACCAGTCTCCATTGACCCCGGGGAAACCACCACAGCAAAGTCGCCATACCGATATTGGTCAGGGTCGCAAATTGATTGCGTTGCCGCAGGTTGGCAAAGGCCTCTCCAACGTCGGTATGGTTAACCCATGGCCCCAGCCAGGCGGTGGCGCCGAAATACTGTAGCAAACCCAACACACTGCTCAGGAGCGCGGCCACCAGCCAGGCGCCGGGCGCCACATCGGCCAGACGGACCCGCGCCAGCCACGGCAGAGCAAATGCCAAACTGCCCAGCGTAACCAGCCATGGCACCACGGCAGGCGAGGGTCCGAAGGAAAACGGATTTAACCAAGGCAGCGCTATAAAGAAGAAAACGACAATTGACCGCATAAAAATGACCAAAATTTGCCGCCGAATTATTGTTGGACAATATGGTCAAATCTTCTACGGGCCTCAAAATCATGAGGGAATTTGCGCTTCATTGGTTATGATCAACTTTTATAAGAGTATTAGCGATGGAAAACGACAAACTACAGAACTATTTCAGAGGACAACAAGTATCTCTACAGTGGTTGCCGGTGCTACGCGCCTTGGCTTTTGAAATGTCTGCCCAAGCGGAAGCCAAAGACTTGCGGCTTCTTTTCTTCAAAATTGGCGAGCACTTTGCCAATGATACGGAAGATCGCTTTCAAGGTGTGCAAACTCTTGCTCAACTGGAGGAGAGTCTTAACGATTTTTGGTCGCAGATCAACTGGGGCTGGGTCGATTTCAAGGAAGTAAAAGGCTATATCGATATCACGCACCAGGCCGCCCCGTTGGCGGAAGCCTTTGGCGATGAGGCACTGGGCTGGAGCGTTGGCTTGCTGGAAGGCTTTTACCAGACCATATTCAAGGTGCTCGGCGCCAGCGATTCAATGATCGTGCAAGGCGTTGGTGAATCCTCAAACGGCATGGATATCCACTTGCGCTTTGGTCGTCAAGATTAGCAACATATAGAAAAAGGAGCGAAGGCATGGCCAAACTTGGAGACGACCCCTCGACATTGTTCCGATCACTCAGGCCTGACAATGCAAATTTTCAGGCCAGCACAACTGCGGCGGCACGCGAGGCGGAACAGCGATGGCCTCTTTTCAAGGCAGTGTCTCCCAAAAAACCGCAACCAACACCTGCCCTGTCAGCCCAGGAAAGACAACGTTGGAGCAGCCAGGACAGACCCGATGTGAGCGAACGCAAGCCGGCCTTGTCGCTGCCCGGCGTCAGCACCAAGCTGGCCCAGGGTCTGAGCAAAATGTCCGGACGGGCGGCCGCGGAACGACCAACCGTGCGAGCCGAGCGGGAAAAATCGTCGAGTGAGGTAATGCGTAGCGCCCCGAAATTCCCGCAGGAGATTCCAACAGAAAATCGCGGCTCGCTCTTCTCTAGAGTCTCGGCACTTGGTGCCGATGAGGAAGGATCAAACTACGGTGTCGGTCTGTCCGGGAATAGGGCGACGCAGCCGGTGGCGGCCGAACCCGAGGTGCCGACGGTGGCCGCTGCCGACGACTCGCTCGCGAGCATTTTCAATCGCCTTGAAGGCAAAGAAAAAGTCACCGACAAGCCAGCAAGCAAACGGACTTCATTTTTGGGACGACTAGGAAGACGATGAGCGTTATTGGCATTGTTTCGATGAAGGGCGGAGTAGGTAAAACGTCCGTCACAGCCAACCTCGCTGCAGCAATGTCGACCAAACTTGGGCCGGGTCGAGTCTCTGTCGTTGATCTCGATCCGCAGAACGCCTTGCACTGGCATTTCGGTCTGGAAGACCCGCAAACAGAAGGTGTTTGCCGGCAATCATTGCGTGGCGATGACTGGAGTGGCGTCGCCTTGACTAACGAATTCGACGTCGTTTGCCTGCCCTACGGCATGGCCAGTGAATCCGATCGGGAAGCGTTTGAGACACTGCTGGCAGACGAACCTGATTGGATAGGTGATCAAATCAGACGCACCGGACTCGACAACGACAGTGTCGTGCTGATCGACACGCCGCCGGGCTCTTCGGTTTATTTGAAACAAGCTTTCGCATGCGCCGATTTGGTGCTGATCGTGCTGCTGGCGGACGCCGGCTCGTATGCGACGATTCCGGCAATGGAGTCGTGGCTGGACGAAATGTCGGTTCTCTATCCGCGTCTTCGAAGCGTGTATGTACTTAACCAGGTTGACAGGAGCGATTCGTTCAATCGCGACGTAGCTGACCTGCTGCAGCAACATCTCGGTGATCGGTTGGCCCCCATCGGCATTCATTGCGACGAGGCCGTCAGCGAAGCACTTGCCTTCCAGCAGCCAGTACTGGCTTACGACCCGCATGGGCAAGCCAGCCATGACCTTGCTCGACTCGCGGCATGGATGATAGATACCTTGAATCGATGAATCCGCGACTACTGCTAAGGCTTTGGCGCGAACGCTGGGATAAATCTGTCGGCAATACTCTTGCCACCCCCTATCTTCAGGGTCAAATCAATCTATGGGGTAACCGGCTGACGCGCCTGTCTGTCTGGTCACTGCCGGGCGTGGCGATCCTCACTTCGCTGCTGTGCCTTCTGCTTTTTGTTTTTTTGCTGACAATCCGGTTTACCTTGAACGGCCAAATCGTATTTTCTGTTTTTTTGGTTTGCATCGGCCTTTATGTCAGCCGCTATGCCGGCAGATTTGTAACGCTGGTTCTGCTCGGACTGGCCCTCATTGTGTCAATGCGCTACCTGTACTGGCGCTTCGGCGCGACTCTGGTACCGGATACCAATTCTGATTTTGTTTTGGGTTTTTGCCTGTGCGTTGCAGAGGTCCATCTTTGGCTGCTGATAAGCCTCAAATCGATACAAGCTATTTGGCCCTTGAAGCAGCCACATATACCGCTGCCAAGCGAGTCCGCCAAATGGCCAACGGTGGACATTTTCATCCCCTGCGATGACCAGCCGCCTGCCGCGATCAGGTCAGCCGCGCTGGCGGCACTTGCGCTCGATTGGCCAAAGAATAAATTGAGGACTTATCTTCTCGACGACAGCCCTAAGGATGACATCAAGGCGCTGGCCGACTCGATCGGAGCCACCTATTTGACGTATCCTGACAATTCCGATGGCAAGGTAGGCAACGTCAATCATGCATTACCCGGGACGGAAGGTGAATTAATCGCCATCCTGGACTGTGATCGGCCCCTCGATGCCGATTTCTTGAAAATGACGGTCGGCTGGTTCGTACAGGATACGAAACTGGGGATGCTACTAACGCCGCAGCATTTTCTGGCACCTGCTCCTTCAGAACGCTGCCTGGAAATATTGAGTGGATCTGACTTTGCCAGGTCTGGCGCAATACTGCGTCGCTCCATGTTGGTTGAAGTGGGCGGGGTGGAAACGCAAGCTGTGACCAAGCAGGCCAACACCGCGCTCAAATTGCAGGCACGAGGACACCGTGCCGCCTATTTCGGCTTCGCAAACGAAGCAAGCCACCACGTGACCGAGGGGCCAAGGCTAAGGGTGAACCGACGGGCAGAATCCGCACCTGTGATTTTTCAGGTAACTGGTTCTTTGGGGGATAAATCGCTGCTCTGGAGACAGCGGTTGGCCTTCCTGAGAGCCATGTTGCAATTTTATTATCCGGTTCCACGTCTGATTTTTTTTTCCGCTCCGCTGGCTTTTCTGCTGGCTGATGTTCAGCTTATTCAGACTTCGGCGGAGCTCTTCGCCGCCTATGCCTTGCCGCACTTGATACAAGGCCACATTGCCCGGCAGAGAATGAGGGGTGATTACCGGTTCACGGTGGGAGCCGATGTCCGCGAAACGGCGCTCGCCTGGTACTTGTTGTTGGCAACCACGCTGACGCTAATCCGTACCGAATTCAGCCGCTACAGGAATCCATTCAAGATCGGCAACGTTAAAAAGGAAGCCGCTCTCGACTGGAAGCTTGCCTTGCCCTACGTGATCATCTTTACCTTCAGCCTGATGGGGGTGATCGTCGGTACGAACCGCTTGCGCCTGCCGAACACCCAGGAGCAGGAAATTGTCGTTATTCTTTTTCTTCTATGGGCTGTTTACAACTTGATGATTCTCGCAGCCATGCTCGCAGTGGCACAGGAGAGCAGGGATGTGCGCCAACACATACGCTTGCTAACCCAGTTGCCGGCGATGATCAAGTTGCCGTCTGGCCGCACCGTATCCTGCATGACCGAGAATTTTCCTGAAATCGCTCTTGCCCTCAAACTCCCGGCGCCCATGACCATCGAAAACGGGCTGACGGTAGGTATTTCCATTTTTTACGGGAACCGCGAGTTTTCCTTTCCTGCGCAGGTAGCATTGGAGCAGGACAGCGTCTTGCGCGCCACCATCGATGGCCCAGCGCAAAATGTCTACGGTGCTCTCAGCGTTGCGGCATACTCCCGCGGGCAGGATTGGCCAAAATGGTTGCCCGCTCAGGATGCCGACCAGCCCATTCCCTTGTGGATACCCAGGGCTTTCACCGTCATGCGCAGCGCAGTTCTGGGTTTTGTGGCGGACTTCGGCAAGTTTGCGCGCTGGCCGCGCTTCGGTAGTTGGATGCAAATATGGAAAAAGAAAAAATGACCAAACAGGAATATTGGTTGCGTCGACCAAATTTGACCTTCATTTTGACGGTTCTGTTTTTAGCGCTCTCGACCCTGTTGATGGCAACACCGGCTGAATCGAAGTCGCGCACTAGCAAAGCCGACAAAGTCAAAGCAGAGCAGGAAGCAGCGGCGGAGAGTGAGGCTCGAAAGAGCCAACCCAAGGAACGTGTTGTCTCGCTCACTTTCAAGCAGATGGGGGCCTGGTCAGCGATCAAGTTACGGGGTGTCGATGGATCACAGACCCTGTCGTTCCCGATTCGGGCCGACGAGGTTGTAGTAGCCGCGAAACTGAGAATAGCCTACGACTACTCGCCGGCCCTGATTCCGGAGCTGAGTCACCTCAAAATTTCACTCAATGAGCGCTTCGCCACCGTTCTGGCGCTGCCTAAAGACAAGGGGGTTGGCAATGCGCGCGAAATCGACCTGGATCCGCGCTGGTTCTTCGATGTCAACTATCTTCGGTTCAAACTGATCGGACATTACACCCGCGACTGTGAAGACCCCTTCCACTCTTCACTATGGCTGACCTTGAGTGATCTGGGTCGCCTGGAACTGACCTTGGCTCCTTTGTCCACGGTTAACGACCTGAAGAGTTTGCCGGCACCATTTTTTGACAAGCGCGACACCGGAACACTAAGTCTGCCCTTTGTCTTTACCAGCAATCCTTCTTTCGGCACGCTCAAAGCGGCCGGGGTCCTGGCCTCCTGGTTTGGCCATCAAGCTGGTTCCCGGGGTGCTCAATTCCCGGTTTCACTCAACGCTCTGCCGGAAGGCAATGCGGTCGTCTTCATGCAGGGTGGCAAGACTATCGAGGGGATCAAGGGCTCAACCGCCGCAACCGTTTCGATCCAGCCCCATCCGGCCAATCCACAAGCCAAATTATTGGTGCTGAGCGGTGGCAGTGATGAAGATCTGGCGCGTGCGGTGCGCGCCATCGCCCTGTTCGCTCCGACACTCACGGGCCCGTCAGTTACCGTGACCAAGGAAACCGAGGCGGCTCCACGCAAACCGTATGACGCGCCAGCCTGGATTCCGGTTGATCGTCCGGTCCGATTCGGCGAGTTGGCAAGGCCGGAAGAACTGCGTACACAGGGCTATTTCCCAGAAGTAATTCGCCTTAACTATCGCGTTACACCGGATCTGTTTACCTGGCGCTCAGCGGGCCCGCCACTCAAGCTCAAATACCGTGCGACGCGCCTGGCGATCCACAAGAGTTCGAGCCTGAACGTGGGGATCAACTCCAATTTCATCCAGGCGCTAGCCCTTGATGATCCGTACAAGAAGACCAGCGAGGTGGATCGCACCAAGAACAACATGATGCCGCGGGAGGAGTTGTTGTTTATACCGCCCTACGCCGTGGGCGGGCGTGATCAACTGCAGTTCAGCTACTACTTTGACTTCCTTAAGGAGGGCGCCTGCAAAAACATGCCTCCGGACAATTTTCAGGGGGCCATAGACCCTGAATCAACCATTGATTTCAGCGGTTTCCCGCATTACGTCGCGCTGCCCAATCTGGCTTATTTTTCGAATCTGGGTTTTCCCTTTACACGCCTGGCCGATCTGTCTGAAACTGCTGTGGTCCTGCCGGAAAGCCCGAATCCGGACGAACTCGGTTTGTACTTGACGCTGATGGGCCGAATGGGTGAGGCAACGGCCTATCCCGCGCTACGCCATGCACTGATCCCGACCTCTGAAGTGGAAAAGATGTCGGCCAAGGATCTGATAGTCATTGGGTCAGCGAAAAGTCAAGGTTTGATGACCAAATGGGCCGATCGCTTGCCGATGGTTCAAAGTAACGGTGACCGCTACCTGCGCGAACCCGATGCGATCTGGCGCCCCACTTACCGCTGGGAACAGCAGGATGTTCAGCAAGCGCCCCAACCCAAGGGCAGTCTGACCCTGACCGGGATCGGCAATCTGGCCGCTGTAATGGCGTTTGAGTCGCCTTTGCAGCCGACCCGTAGCGCGGTCTTCTTATACGCTGACAAGGCGGCCGATTTACGAAAAATCTCCGATGTATTGACCGACCCGGAGCGGATTTCCTCGATTCAGGGTGATTTCGTCGTAGTCGACGACAAAAGTGTCAGCCACGCCAAGGTCAGTCCAAGCTATTACGTGGGCGCCCTGCCCTTATTCAGTAAATTTCGTTGGTTTTTTTCCGATCAACCTCTCTTGCTGGGTCTGATCGGAATTCTCATTTGCGTGCTGATGGCCACTGTCGTTTACCGAAAATTGCAACGCATCAACTCCGGGCAGGTCAAGAAGACTTCCTGATCCTGTCATGCAAAACATGGGAAAGATGGCATGGCTCGCGCTGCTGGCCGTTGCCTGGTTCATCCAACCGGCGGCGGCTGGCGATGATCTGATAACGAGCCAATGGGTAGACCAGGCGCGCTACTGGCAACAGAAAAATCGTGACGATATCGCTGCCGACCTCTGGCGCAAGCTGTTACGCGCCGACCCAAAGCACCTGGAGGCGCTGATCAAACTCGGCACCATCGAGGCCCGTGCGGGCAATCTCAACGAGGCCGAGGCCCTCTATAATCGCGCCACTCAGCTAGCCACACCGGCAGCCGGATTAAGCGAGTTGTCCAGGGCGATAACGGCAGCAAAAGGTCTGCGGAAAGACTTGCCAACACCATCCGCCTTGCCAGAACCAGCCAAACCGGGACCGGAAAAGACGAAAACCAAACGTGATAAAGGTCCTGCAACCAAGATGGTCGGCCCACCCACCATCCAAACGCCACAGAGTGCGCCGGCTAAAACGGCCAAGGTCGCAGACCTTACGATCAGCGCGAATGAAGGTAGCATAAGTACGGCAACAGGCAACCCCCAATTGAAATTCTCTACTTCACTGGACCCTGTCAATGTCAAACCTCGTCCCTGAAACCCGTGTCTTCTTGATGGCATATTAGGTAGCGCCGAACTGTCCGTGACATCTGAAATTTGTTTATAGAAAAGGTTTATGCAAGTTATCGCATTCATTTCCGGCAAAGGCGGGGTCGGCAAGACCACTCTTGCGGTCAACGTCGCGGTGGCACTGGCTCAACGGAAAATGCGCGTGTTACTGATCGACCTGGATCCGCAGAATGCACAACGCCTGCACCTGGGAATGAACCCGGACGAGATTGCGGGTCTGACGCGCGAGGGAATTTCGGACACCTCCATATTCGACAGCCCCTTTGGCATTAAATTTATTCCATTTGGGCGCGTCAGCGAGGCTGAACTGGAAGATTTCGAGGCTGAACTCAAACTGCATCCGAACTGGGTGACCGATGGAATCGACTCCCTCACCCCCGGTTGTTTTGACTTCATCATTCTGGACACGCCACCCGGTCCGACGGTCTTCCTGCACCAGGCCTTGCTGGCGGCGCATCGAGCGCTGGTTGTCGTGCTGGCCGATGCCGCGTCCTACGCGACGATACCGACAATCACCTCGCTGGTCGAGCAATACACGGCCGGGCGTTCCGACTTTTTCGGCATGAACCTGTTGATTAACCAAATGCCGATACACAGCAAACTGGGGCATCAGGTACGCTCAGCGCTGTATGCAAACTATGCCGAGCTGCTTGTTCCGATCGCGGTGCACAAAGACCCGCGTGTGTCACAGGCGCTCGGCTTCGAGAGACCGGTACTCCAGTACGAACCCGGCTGCAAAGCCAGTCTGGACATTCAAAGCGTAGCCGATTGGCTGCTCGACAGCATCGAACAATGATCTTGCGGTGTCTGCATCTGGGATTTCTTCTTGCCGCCCTCCTGTTTCAGTCACTGGCGATAGCGGAGGCACCCAAAGCCTGGGGTTACGTTGGCTGGTGGTTACCAGACGGTTGGCGCAGCGTTCCCTTGGGGGAAATTGATCGACTCCTGTTCATCGAAATAAAGGTCAATTCCAGCGGGAAAATCAGTGAGCGCAATGGCTGGCCGGAGGACTGGACCGACTTGCGACGCGCAGTCGAACAGCACAACACGCCGCTCGACCTGACACTGACGCTGGAAGATCCGGCTACCTTCGATAGTCTGTTTTCCTCGATCGAGGCGACGCAACGCTTGCTTGACGAAGCCACTTCCCTGGCAAGTCAGACCGGTGTGGCAGGACTTCAACTCGATATTGAAATATACGGTCTCGCGCGACCAGAAGCGATCAAGCGCTACCAGAGCTTTGTCCACGAACTGGCAACACGACTGCACCAATATTCACCGGCGAGAAACCTTTCAATTTTCTTCCCCATCGGCGGTGAATCCCAACTCTATGACGCCGCCACCCTACAGCAGTTGGACCAGGTCGTGCTGCAAGGCTATGACGCGCATTGGCCCAACAGCAAAACTGCGGGGCCGGTCGCACCGCTGACCGGCGATGAAGCCATGAGCTGGAAAAAGGCGGTAACCCTGGGAACGGCGCTTGGCATACCGAAAGAGCGTTTGCTGCTCGGTTTCCCGCTATTTGGCTACGAGTGGCAAGTCAAGGGATCGAAGCTGCACAGTGCAACGATTGGCAAGGGCGTCAGCACCACCTTTGGCCCGGTTGCCCCCGGGCTGCTGCCAGAGATGCAATTCAATGTTCAGGACCGGGTCGAACAATACGGCGCTTCCCATGATCCACTGACCGGGTCGTCCTACTACCAATTCAAAAGAGAAAACGGGCAATTTATTGAAGGTTGGTTCGAAGATTGGTGGAGTTTGCGGCGCAAGAGCGACTACCTGGCAGATGAGAAGCTCGGTGGCATTGCCTTTTTTCTGCTTGGCTACGATGGTGGTCAACTGGTCGATTACTTCTTGAAACGAAGAGGGCCAAGAAGCGGGGAAGACGTTGCCAATCGAGTCCGGAAGATCCTTGACGCAGCCCCCGAAACAGGGCGACGCAATTGAAGACCTGCGGGATGCCTTATGGTTTTTAGCTCGAATATCTTCCTCTTTGCCTTTCTCCCGCTGTTTCTTGCCTGTTACTACCTGACCCCCTGGCGCGCAAAGTCGGCCCTGATTCTGGCCTTCAGTTATGCTTTCTACGCCTGGTGGCGGCCTGACTTTTTGGGTCTGCTGGTCGGCGTCACCAGCGTCAGTTACGGTTTTGCTCTGGCAATTGGAGCAAGCACCGATGAAACCCGACGTCACCGGCTACTGAGTGCCGGGGTGACCTTGAACTTGCTGGCCCTGGGCTACTTCAAATATGCCAACTTCGGCATCGAAAGCCTCAACCTGGCGTTGACCGGACTTGGTTTCAATGCCATTGAATTCACCCGTGTACTGCTGCCCATCGGGCTCTCTTTCTATATTTTTCACGCCATCAGCTACCTTGTTGATATTTACCGGCGTGAGGCGCCGCCAGCACGAAATTTTGTCGACTTCGCGGCGTTTATCGCGCTCTTCCCCCATTTGGTCGCGGGGCCGGTATTGCGCTATCACCTGTTGGCGCAGCAGTTCAGAAGCCGGACTCACTCGCTGGCCCGATTTTCGCGCGGCTGCATCCTGTTCATGGTCGGTTTTTGCAAGAAAGTCCTGATCGCCGACAGCGTCGCACCGCTGGTCGACGCCGCTTTCTCGGCGCCCCTGCCGACCCTGGCCGACGCCTGGCTAGGCGCCGGCGCTTACACCATCCAGCTTTTTTTCGATTTCAGCGGCTACACCGACATGGCCATTGGTCTGGCGCTCATGATCGGTTTTGTCTTTCCCGAGAATTTCAACGATCCCTATGTGTCGCGCTCCATTACCGAATTCTGGAAACGCTGGCACATGTCACTGTCGAACTGGCTGCGCGAGTACCTCTATATTTCCTTGGGCGGGAATCGCAAAGGACTATTGCGCACCTACTTCAACCTGTTTCTGACCATGCTGCTGGGCGGCCTGTGGCACGGTGCCAACTGGACCTTTGTGCTGTGGGGCGCCTGGCATGGTGGCATCCTGATATTGGAACGCTACTGGGAACAGCGCTGGGGCAAACCCCTGCTGCCAGCCTGGCTGCGAGTATTCAAAACCATGCTGCTGGTTATCCTGGGTTGGGTCTTGTTTCGCGCCGCCAATATGGCTGGGGCCGGACGCATGTTTGAGGGCATGCTGGGGCTCAATGGCGTCGCCTTCAGTCCAGCAGTCGAATGGCAGGTAACACCTGACAGGCTTATCGTTTTGCTACTGGGTAGCGGGCTGGTCTATGCGATGCCATGGCTTAAACGCGCCGGTGGCGCGCACCTGCGTTACCTGCTGCCACCGCTTTTTCTGTGGGCGGTGGCAACGCTGTCGGCGCAGTCTTTCACGCCTTTTTTGTATTTTCAGTTCTGAGGTCGCCATGCCGAACCAAGAATGCCCGGTCAATGACGCTCCCGCGCCGTCCCTCTTCGCCGCCTTGGTAGCGTTGACGTTTTCGTGCGTCATGCTTATCGGTGCCTGGCAGGTCATTGCAGCTCTGTACTCAGGCGGACTGGAATTTCCGCGCACCTGGATCGATTTCCGCGAAGGTCGCAGCACCGGCGCCATCGAAAAACAGCTGGACCAGAAACTGCCCGCGCGCACCGCCCTGATTGCGGCCGCCAATACCGTGCGCTACTTGTTGACCGGTAGCGCTGGTGAGCAGGTGCGAACCGGCCGGGACGGATGGTTGTTTCTCGCCGACGAATTGCGCTTTGAGGCCGGAGGAAACACTCATCTGCAGGTACGCGCCGCGTTATTGGGCAGCACCGCACGCCGGCTCGACCAGCAGGGCGTCAAACTGGTCGTGGCGCTGGTTCCCGACAAGGCTCGCTTGTATTCGAGCAAGTTAGCAAGTGGCCACTACCCAGAATACAACAGTTCGCGCTATCAAGATGCGCTCAGCGCTTTACAAATACAGGGCGTGACGGTCGTCGACCTGCTCCAGCCACTTGCCCTCGCTGCAACTCAAGGGGACGTCTATTACCGTACTGACACCCACTGGAACCAGAATGGGGCGCAAGTGGCTGCGGAAACTGTTGCGCGGGAGGTAAAGAGAATAGGACTTGAACTGGAAGAAACCACTTTCAGCAGCAGCAGCCGCGGCAATCCGGTTGAGCGGTCCGGCGATCTGATTCGTCTGATGGGGCTTGAGGGTGCGCCCAAAGTGCTTGGCCCGCGACCCGACGTGGAGGCACTCGTCGTCACACGCCAAACCAGTGCTGACAACGCCGTCGGGCTGTTTGGCGACAGCCTCGTTCCGGTCGTTCTGACCGGTACCTCCTACTCCTTGCGCGGCAATTTCCATGGTTTTTTGCAACAGGCGCTCTCGGCCAAGGTTCTCAACGCAGCCAAAGACGGGGGTGGTTTTTTACAGGCAACGACGCAGTACCTAAACGACGAAGCGTTCCGCTCGGCCAAGCCGAAAGTTCTGCTATGGGAAATACCTGAACGCTTTTTGCCAAGCAAATTGGACGGAGAGCAGGGATGGCTCGGAAAAGTGGGTCTGCAGTGAACAAATTCGGGTTTTCCATTAGTCCGAACGGGCTATAGACAACCACCTGACACCACCCTACTATCTCAGTCATGTGTCTAGTCTGCAGGAGAACTCCATGAAGATCAAAAAACTGATTGTTATCTCGGCTGTCGCCGCGATGGGCGTCGTCAGTAACTTTGCGGTTGCTGCTCCCGGCAATACTGACCTCGGCGCGTTAACCTCCTTCAACGATGGTCATTATTTCGGGGGTGGAGCATCACCCACCTATACTGGCGCCTTTGATGACACGTACACCTTCACTTTAAATCCAAGTACGACATTCAATGCTCTTGTCACTGGTTGGTGGGGTATCAACCAAACTGGTTTCGCGGCGACTTTGAATGGTGCTCCCCTGAGCTTCAGTGCGACCAGCACACCCGGCACATCCTATTTGTCGCTAAATAACGTAACCGGATCTTCCTCCTATACCTTGCATATCATTGGATCGGCTGACCCGTCCGGCTCGTCGTACAACGTCGCGTTGAATAGCGTAGTTGCGGTGCCTGAACCCGAAACCTTCGCCATGCTGCTGGCAGGTTTGGGTTTGATTGGCATGGTGGCTCGCCGTCGCAACAAAGTCAGTACAGCTTGAGCCGCGAATAAGAGCTCACTTTTAGTCAAAGGGGATTGCAAGGCAATCCCCTTTTTTTGGTTCGTTTTGCAAACCATGCAACTCAGAAATCACCCAAAGATGATTTCTGGCTGAGTAGCTCTTCTGACCCAGGGTTTGCTCCTAAAATGTACCAACTGCTTTACGTTGAGCGCCACTTAGCCCTCGATTGAATTTGACCCCCATGGTTTTTCTGCCCTCGCTGTCACCGGAAGAACTTCGCCATTACCACTGCGTTATCACGCACGCGGAGCAGGTACGCAGTCATTTGGATGTGCTGGTGTGGTTACAAGGCGATATGCAACGCTACCTGCGGCATGACATCTTGCTCGCCGCTTGGGGTGACTTTCATTCAGGCGCCATACACCACGACATTATTTCAACCCTTGTAGGCGTGCGCTCGCGAGATTCAAGTCCTACCATCATGACTCCCATGCTGATGGAGCTGTTCGCGCGCTGGAGCGAAAGTGGCCAAAAACCGTTTGCCACCAAGTCGGGGGCGAACGGTTTTCTGAAGAAAAACAACGAACTCGAATGCATTTTCAGCAGAACTTTCCGGCAAATGCGTTCCGCCATGGTGCATGGCATCTGTGACAAACGTGCCAGCCATGTCTGCCTTTATATCGCCTTGCGTGCCCAAAAAGGTTACGACCAAACCGAACTGAGTGCCATGTCCGCGCTGACTCCCTACATTGACGTGGTACTGCGTCAAGTCGAACTTCTACCGCACCAGGCACTCAGGCAAATTGATGTTTCCAGCCTGCAATACTTGGCTCAAGATTGGCACTTGTCCGGCCGGGAATTGGAAGTTTTGCAATGGGTCAGTCAGGGTAAAACGAACCCCGAGATCGGCGACATCCTGAAGTTAAGTGAGTTTACGGTCAAGAACCACCTGCAGCGTATCTTCAAGAAGCTCGATGTCAGCAATCGTGCACAGGCGGTTGGCAAGATCAAGATGCAGGTCGGCAATGTCTAGAGCGCCCTTGGGTCTGTCGGCCGCCGCCCTGAGCAAACGCTCAAAACCGGTTTCATTGGGCACAGACAACCTGCTCAGCTTTTTCGAAACCTTCATCGGCCCCAGTTCTTTCATTCTCTCTTTGTGGGGGCTTGCCTACTACTACGAAGGCACGATCCAGTCGCCCTATCTCATTTTGTCCATCCTGGTTTTTGCACTCAGCTTTCCAGGCCATACCAAACTACAGTCCGTCTTTTTTTCCGAGGTATTCCATATCGTCATGAATTGGGCCTGGCTCGCCGGCATGCTGCTGATTATTGGCTTCGCCTCAGGCTACATTCACGATTTTTCCAAACCTGTTTTATACGCTTGGCTATGGGTAGCGCCACTCACCAAGATCGGCGCCTGCCTTGTGCTGCGTGCTGCCGCCCCGGCGTTGCTCAAGCTGCAAGGCCCGCCGCGGCGTGCCATCATCGTGGGCATGAACGAGCAGGGCCTGGCACTTGCCACCAGAATCGGTGACGCACCCTACTCCCGGCTGGAGCTCGTTGGTTTTGTGGACAACCGCAGTTCCGAGCGCCTCAAGCCTGCCAGTCCACATCAATTATTGGGCAATCTGGAGCAACTGCTCGGCCTGATCCTGAGTGAACGCATCCAGATCATTTACCTGTCGCTGCCCATGACGTCGCAGCCACGCATTCTGCATATCCTCGAAGAGCTTAAAGACACCACCGTTTCGATCTATTTCGTCCCCGACATGTTTGTCACGGACCTGATTCAGTCGCATCCAGACTCCGTGTGCGGCATGCCTGTTATCTCGGTCTGCGAGTCTCCGTTTCAAGGTATCGATGGCGTTATCAAACGTCTGAGTGACATTGTTTTGTCGCTGCTGATCCTGATCATGATATTTCCGCTGCTGCTGGTCATTGCCGCTGCTGTCAAGATCGGGTCCGCAGGCCCGGTTATTTTCAAGCAACGGCGCTGCGGTGAAGACGGCAAGGAAATCGTGATCTACAAATTCCGCTCCATGAGCGTCACCGAGGATGGCGACACCATTGAGCAAGCCAAGCAGAATGACGCTCGCGTTACACCGGTGGGTGCGTTTTTGCGCCGGACTTCGCTTGATGAGTTACCCCAATTCATCAACGTTCTTCAGGGCCGCATGAGCATCGTAGGCCCGCGCCCGCACGCCATTGCGCACAACGAGCTTTACCGCAAACTGATCAAGGGCTATATGGTGCGGCACAAGGTCAAGCCTGGCATCACGGGCTGGGCACAAGTCAACGGCTACCGGGGCGAAACCAAAACGCTGGACAAAATGCAAGGCCGTATCGACTATGACCTTGACTATTTGCGCAACTGGTCACTCCAGTTGGACCTCCTCATCATTCTCAAAACCGTCCGCCTTCTGCTCAAGGACCAGAAGGCCTACTGAGCATGCTGACGCAGTGCCGCTCCTGGCTGATTCCAGGCCTGCTGGTAATGTGCGGTGCGGCCCCCACCTGGGCCCAAAGCAACGACACGCTGACGCTTAAAGCGGAATCGTCGTTGCGCTTCGATAGCAACCTGTTTCGCTTGCCCGCCAATACCAATACCGAGGCCTTGATCGGAAAGCCGAGCGCGGCAGAAAAAATCGACATCAATTCACTCAGCCTGAATTTCAGCACCACACTGAGCCTGCAGAAATTGGAGCTGGCCGTCAACCTGACCAATTACCGTTACCAGAATTTCAGCTATCTGAGCTTCGTTGCCCACAATTACAACGCCGCCTGGCGCTGGGCGCTGACACCGCAGTTGCATGGCAACCTTGAAAGCCAGCGCCAACAAACCCTCAACAACTTTGCCGACTACCAGGGCTTCAACCTACAGAACCTGCGCACCAACAGCAGCACCCGCTTGGATGCCGCTTACCAGCTTGACGGCGCATGGGGAGTACTGGCCGGCGTGTCGCAATCAGCCCAAACCAACCAGCAAACCTTGACCGCCGAGAGCGACTACAGCGACAAATCCACCAACCTTGGTCTGCTCTACACCTTTGCCTCTGGCAGCGCGCTGACCTATACACTCAGGAACACCAGCGGCAGCTACCTCAACAACCAATTGCCTTCAGCCGGCCTATACGACGATGGTTTCAAGCAGATAGACAACGAGCTCAAACTGCACTGGCTCATCACCGGTAAAAGTACAGCAGACCTGAGCGCCGCCCGCATCAAACGCAGCCATCCGCACTATGCCCAGCGTGACTACAGTGGGCTCAATGCCGGTGTCAATTTCAACTGGAGCATCACAGGCAAATCGACCCTGGCTGCGAGTTGGGTGCGCGAACTCTCCAGCTACCAGACCAACGACTCCAACTACAGCCAGACCGACCGCGTTTCACTAGGCCCTGTGTGGCAGCTCAGCCCCAAGACGGTTGTGCGCCTGCGCTATGAAGTGGCGCGGAGCGACTTCCTGGGCTCGCCCTTTGGCATACTTGCAACTCAGCGCAGCGACAGCACCAACGATGCCAGCCTCTCATTGATCTGGCAAGCTCACAAACACCTTACTCTGAGCACCTCGTTGGAAACTACCAGCCGCAATTCCAACTTGGCAGGCCTTGACTATGAGAGCAAAATGGCCACTGTTTCGGCCCAATTCAGTTACTGATTTTCCAGCACCATGACCAACTCGTATTTTCGTTTTTTCCGCCCCACTCTGACGCACGCCATTTTGGTCGCCCTGCTGGCACTTGGCCTTTCGGCCTGCGGCAACAAGGACGACAAAAAGGCTGCCACCCAGGTTGCTGCAAAGGTCGGCTCCGAGGAAATCTCGGTACATCAGATCAACCAGATACTTAGTCGCGCCAATACCGCGGGCGCTTCGCCCCAGGCGGCCCAGGCCATGGCTCGGGAGGTGCTTGAAAAACTCATAGACCAACAGCTTGCGGTGGAGCAGGCCACAGAAAACAAGCTGCATCGCTCGCCCGAAGTGGTGGCGCAAATTGAAGCTGCCCGGCGCGACATTCTGGCCCGCGCCTACATGCAAAAAGTTGCCGGAGCCCTGCCTAAACCGAGCTCAGAAGATGTCAAGAAATACTATGCTGAGCACCCCCAGCTGTTTTCCGCAAGGCGAATTTTCAATGTGCAGGAAATTGTCGTACCGGCGGCACCTGGTTTAGCCGAACAGCTGCGCGGTTTTGTTGCTGCGGGCAAACCCATCACGGAAGTGGCAACCTGGTTAAAAAGCCAAAATATCAAGTTTGACGGCGGCAGCGCCACCCGCGCTGCCGAACAAATTCCACTGGAGCGGCTGGCGCAGATCCACGCCCTCAAAGACGGGCAGAGCGTCGTGATCGAAGGCCCCCAGGCCATCACCCTGCTGCGCGTCGCATCGTCACAGCAGTCGCCGGTGGCCGAGGCCGCTGCCTTCCCACGTATCGAGCAATTTTTAACCAACCAACGCGCCACCGAGGCGGTGGCCGCGAATCTCAAGCAACTGCGTGCCGCCGCCAAGATAAGCTATATGGGTGAGTTTGCCAAGACCGAGCCTGGTACCTCTGTAGCTCAGCCCAGTGCCCCACCCTCGGCTGCCCCTGCCGCGGATGGCAAGACCGCCATAGAAAAAGGTGTTGCTGGGCTTAAGTAAGGCCCACGCACAACCGATGCTACTTAAACCCTATTCCACCTACACCTCATGCCCATGACACAGAGTTTGTTCCGCATGCCTCATCTGCTGCTGGTAGCGCTGCTGGTATTTTTCAATCTGGTCGTACCGGCCCAGGCTCAAAGCCAAGCTACCGATTACCCGCTAGGCGCGGGCGACGCGATCCGGATCCAGGTATTTCAAAACCCCGACCTCACCATTGAAACCCGCGTCTCCGAGAACGGCTCCATCACCTACCCGCTGATCGGTGCGGTGCAACTCGGTGGCCTGTCGATTGCCGTCGCCGAGAAGAAAATTGCCGATGCCCTGCAAACCGGCGGCTTCATCCAAAACCCCCAGGTCAACATCGTGCTGATGCAGATCCGCGGCAACCAGGTGTCGGTGCTGGGTCAGGTGAATCGCCCCGGGCGCTTTCCGCTGGAAACCGCCAACACGCGCCTGAGCGACATGCTGGCCAATGCCGGCGGTGCCACTGCGGGGGGTGACGATATTGCCATCGTCGTCGGGGTGCGCAACGGCAGACAGTTTCGCAAGCAAATAGACATTCCGTCGATCTTTCTGGATGACAAACTGCAAGACAACATCGTGCTGCAAGGCGGCGACAGCATTTATGTGCACCGCGCATCGGTGTTTTATATCTATGGCGAAGTACAACGCCCCGGCGCGTTTCGCGTCGAGCGCGACATGACCATCATGCAAGCACTGGCGCAAGGCGGTGGCCCGACTGCCCGCGGCAGCGAAAAACGCCTGCGCCTGCACCGCAAGGCCGCCGACGGCAGCATCCAGCTCATCGAGCCACAGCTGACCGACCCGGTACTGCCCAATGACGTTATTTACGTCAAAGAAAGCATCTTCTGATCCAATGCTTTCTTTCTATCGTCTTCTGTCAACCAGGCTTCACTCCTTCTCGCCCCACCGCTCCATGTTGTCGGCTTACCCTCACTTGTTGTTGCCCCGCCCCCACTTGTTGTCGACCCGCCCTTACTTGTTGTCATCCCGGCGAAGGCCGGGATCCATGATGTCCTTATGACTCTTCAGCAATTTCTGCTCATCCTGCGCGCCCGCTACCGGGTCGCATTGATTGCCTTGGCAGTAACAGTGGCAACCACCTTGATCGTCAGTCTGCTGCTACCCAAGCAATACACCGCCAGCGCCGCCATGGTGGTGGACGTCAAGTCGCCTGACGCCGTCAGCGGCCTGCTGCTGCAGGGCATGATGGCACCGGGTTACATGGCCACCCAAATCGACATCATCAACAGCGACCGTGTGGCCAAGGGTGTCGTCAAACTACTGCGTATGGACGAAAGCGCTGTCATCAAGCAACAGTGGCAAGAAGCCACCAAAGGCAAAGGCCAACTCATAGACTGGCTGGCCAACCTGCTGCAAAAGAATCTGGACGTTAAACCCTCGCGAGAGAGCAACGTCATCAACATCAACTACACCGGTACCGACCCCGACTTTAGCGCTGCGGTAGCCAACGCGTATGCCCAGGCCTATATGGACGTCAACCTGGATCTGCGTCTCGCCCCGGCCCGCCAATACGCCGCATTTTTTGACGCGCAAACCAAGGCCGCACGCGACAAGCTTGAGGTGGCCCAGAAAGCTCTGTCAGCCTACCAACAAAAAAACGGCATCACTTCAATCGACGAGCGGCTCGACTTTGAAACCGCCAAGCTCAACGAAACATCGAGCCAGCTCACCGGCATTGAGGGCCAAACCACCGACAGTCAAAGCAAGCGCAAAAACGCCAAGGCCGACACTATTGCTGAAGTCATGCAGAGCCCGCTTATCAACGGTCTGAAGGCTGATATTGCCCGACTGGAAGCCAAGCTCACCGAAAGCAACATCAACCTCGGCAAGAATCACCCCCAGACCCAGCGTACCGAGGCTGAGCTGGCCACCCTGAAAGCACAGTTGGAAGCAGAAACCCGCAAAATCACAAGCTCTATTGAAACCACTTACCAGGTCGGCAAACAACGCGAGAAGCAGCTCAAAGGCGCGCTGTCGACTCAAAAGAGCCGAGTGCTTAAAATCAACAAACAGCGCGATGAACTTAACGTGCTGCGTCGCGACATTGAATCGGCCCAGCGCGCCTTTGAGATGGTGAGCCAACGGGCCTCACAGACCAACATTGAAAGCCAGACCAACCAAACCAATATTTTGGTACTTAACCCGGCCTCTGCGCCGACCGAGCCGTCCAAGCCACGCGTGTTTCTCAATCTATTGGTCTCGATCTTTTTAGGCACCCTGCTGGGCATCGGCCTGGCGCTGATGCTAGAGCTAAGCAGGCGCTACGTGCGCTCGGCACAAGACCTAGCGGTGACACTAGACCTGCCCGTGCTTGGCAGCATCACTTCGGCAGCAGGCCCGCGCGAGCCTTGGCGCAGGCGCTGGCCACCGGGAGTGCGTGCATGAGCGCCGTCGCACCGATAGGCGCGGCCCGCTCCATTGGCAACATCCTGGTGGAAGCCGGCCGCCTGAGCAGCGGGGATGCCGCGCGCATCATGGAGCACCAGCAACAACACAAGCTTCAGTTTGGCGACGCCGCTATTGCCTTGAAGCTGCTCACCCAGGAAGACATCGCCTTTGCCTTGTCCAAGCAGTTTGACTACGCCTACCTGAGCCAGCAAGACACCAGCCTTAGCCCGGAACTGGTAGCCGCCTACAAACCCTTTAGCCCGGTTGGCGAAAACCTTCGAGCTGTCCGCAGCCAACTCATGCTGCGCTGGTTCAACTCCGACCCGCTGCACAAAGTCATCGCGGTGGTCAGCGCCGGGAAAGGCGATGGCCGGACATTCTTTGCCGCCAACCTGTCCATTGTGTTTGCGCAGCAAGGCCAGCGCACCCTGCTGCTGGATGCGGACCTGCGCGCCACGCCCGGTACTGGGCAGCAGGTGTTGTTCAAACTGGACAAGAGTGCAGGCTTGTCCGGCATCTTGGCCGGCCGCGCCGGCATAGAAGTCGCCCTGCCGGTGCCCGGCCTGCCGGGTCTCACCGTGCTGCCCGCAGGCGCGGTACCGCCCAACCCGCAAGAGCTATTGGGTCGTCCAAACTTTGGCCAACTGCTGGGCACTGCCGCCCAGCAGTTTGACGTGATCATTATCGACACCCCTGCCAGCAGTGACTTTGCCGACGCCGAAATCATCGCCGCCCGCGCCGGTGCCGCACTGATAGTGGCACGCAAAAATCAAAGCCTGTTACCGAACGTGGCCCTGCTGGCCCGCCGCCTGCAAGACGGCGGCGTAACGCTGGTAGGTTCAGTCCTCAATGAGGGATAGGCCTTCGGCATTGCGGAATCCCCTGAACCCATCATTGCGAACGCAGCGCGGCAACATATGACACCCGTCGAACTCAGCGCCATCATTGCATGCGGCGAAGACAGTTGCCACCAGTTCAAACGCAATTTCACCAATACCTGCGCCAACTCAACACCTACGTCAGCTACTACAAGGCCAGCCAAATGCACCCCGGCGACCAGCCGCCCATCGGCATCCTGCTGTGTACCCGCAAAAACCACGAACTGGTCGAATACGCCCAGGCCGACATGAGCAACAACCTATTCGTCTCACGCTACCCAATAGAACTGCCTGGCAAAGACGAAATTGCCGCATTCCTGCATCGTGCAGTGCAAGAGCTTGAGGCAGCCGCATGACCCCCACCCCCCAACCCTGCCATGCCGTACCCGATCCGGCATCCAGTACCCCCAAACCTTGGCGCACCGAACTACTCACTTGGTTGCCCATCATCTTTGGCTTGGCGGTGTTGTATGTGCCCAGCCTTTATGACTTGTTCAAAGGAGTATGGAGCGACGATGAACAAGCGCACGGCCCGATTATTCTGATGATTTCATGTTGGCTGATTTACCGCAAATGGTCGGGGGTGTCTACAGATACTGTTTCACAACCCAATCATTTTGCGGGGTGGACACTGCTTGTTATTGGGTTATTAAGTTACGCCCTCGGTCGGTCACAAGCAGTGGTTCAAATGGAGGTTGGCTCTGTCATCCCATTACTGATGGGTCTACTGCTGATAACACGTGGTCCGACAGGATTGAAAAAAATGTGGTTCCCACTTTTCTTCATGCTGTTTATGGTGCCGCTGCCAGGTGTGTTTGTGCAGGCGATCACCATACCGCTCAAAACAGCCGTTTCCATTGTCGCTGAGCGCCTTCTTTTTTCGCTTGACTATCCCATTGCGCGAACTGGTGTTATCTTGCAAGTTGGTCAATATCAATTGCTGGTGGCAGATGCTTGCGCCGGCTTGCACACTTTGTTCTCCCTGGAGGCTTTGGGTTTGCTTTACATGAATCTGGCTGGGCACATTTCTGTCAAGCGAAATTTAACACTAGCCCTGCTGATAGTTCCTATTTCTTTCACCTCCAACGTCATCCGAGTGGTTATTTTGGTGCTTGTAACTTACCACTTGGGAGATGCCGCAGGACAAGGTTTTTTGCATGGTTTTGCCGGTATGACACTATTTTTGAGTGCGTTGTTACTTATTCTTGGTGTGGATTCTGTCTTGGGCAAACTATTTAAAGAAGAAACGCTCCGTGCGACTTAGAACGATCCTAACTCCATCCATGGCGCAATCTCTCATGATTGCCATATTATTGATTGCAACTGCATTAGCTGCCCATACGTTCAAACCAACCAAACGTTTGGCTGACCAAAGATCAAAAATCAATTTGGTAACTGAAATCCCAACCGCATTTGGCGATTGGACTGAAGACACTTTATTAATTCCCATACTACCCAATCCCGAGGTTCAAGCTAAGCTGGATGTGCTTTATTCCTCTACACTGGCCCGCACATATCGCAATAGCACCGGACAACGGGTAATGTTATCCATAGCCTACGGTAGCGACCAAAGCTCCGAGGCCACGTCAGTCCACCGGCCAGAGTTTTGTTACAGCGCACAAGGCTTCAAGGTAAGCAATCTGGGTCAAGCCACGCTCAATATTAGTGGTCATCAACTCAATGTTCAACGCCTTCTGGGCGTGCTGGGGCAACGCCGTGAAACCATCACTTACTGGATAACGATGGACGATACTGCCACGCTACCCGGTCTTAGCCGAAAGTTGACTCAGATGCGCTATGGTTTACGCGGTGAGATACCCGATGGACTTTTGTTCAGGGTTTCATCGTTTGCAGCCAATGATGAGCAAAGCTACAAATTGCAAAGCCAGTTTTTGAACGATCTGTCAAAGAACATGTCAGCAGCTCTTGTTCCAAGATACTTCGGCAAATCAAATTGAACAATACTTACGTCGGCTACGGACACCACACTGATTGAATGAACGCCTCACAAACAATTCCGTCGTCCTCAAACTTGTGGCAGCAGCGGGTGGTTAGGTTTGTCGTGACCGCGCGGGATAACATTACCTCAACACGTGGGCACATCCTGGTGTTGATTGCTGGGCTGCTAACCGCTGTCATTCTTGGTCTGATCACAGCGGTGCAGCCCTTGCTTGCGCTTTTACTGATGATCGTACTCGTCAGTCTCGGCTCGCTGGCATGGTTGGTTCGACACGTGGCACCGGGTGCACCCTTGTGGATCAAAGCCAGTTTTTTAGTCGTGATGGGCCAATTGGTGTTCAGCTACGGCTTCTCAAACATCATATTTTTTGTTGGCGGAATACCATTGCCTCTGACCGAATGTGTGTTGTTTGTTGCCTTGTGTGCATGCGCACACCGTATCTGGCTGGCAAAAAATCGTTTGTCATTGCCTTTGCCGTTATGGTTTTTGGTGCTCTGGATTGCATTCAACCTAGCATGGCACTTACCGTCAGGCCTCATACGCGACGGTGTTGGTGCGGCACGCGACGCCATGCCAACCGTCGAAATGCTATTCATCATTCCGGGTTTTGTGATAGCCATAATCTGTCTGCAAGAAGGCCAGCGTGGGCAAATCTGGATACGCAGCGTACTGTTGATCCTGGGGTGCCTGCTGGCAATTTATGGTCTTTTTTATCCCGTCAGTGGCAGCATTCAAGCGATCTCCCCACGGGTGACCAGCCTGCAGCAAAGTGTGCCAATTTTTGGGCACTTCACATCATTTCCAGCCGTCAGTCTTATGGCCATGATTGGCTGGGCTCTGTGGCGCTGGCAATCCAGTGAGCCTACCTGGTTTTGGGGTTCAGTCTTGGGTGTTGCCATCTTCGTTGCCGGACTTTTGGTCTTTTTCATGGTCCAGGCACGCATTGCCTACCTTTTTGTCATGATCAGTCTGTTTGTATTTTTGATAATAGGCGGACAAGCCAAGCAAGCAACCCGAATGGTGCTTGCGCTGCTGGTCGGCCTGACCGTACTGGTGACCATCGAAATGTCTGGACTCGAATTCAAAGGCCGAGTCGGGCGTCTAAGCGCGTCAGGTATCGTCGAGCATGTAATGACACTCACAGGCCAATCCAGCGATTCACGCAGCGAATTCAGTGGAGCAGCGGGTGGTGTGAATCAGCGGCGCCAATGGCGCGACTTTTCACTCAAACTGTGGTCACGAGACATTTCAACGCAAATTCTGGGCATCGGTTTTGGTCAGGTTTTGACCGACCTCACGACTGCGGGCACGGAAGGGCAAACCATGATTGTGCGTGAGCCGCACAACAGCTATGTCACTACGCTAACCCGGTCCGGCCTGCAAGGCCTCGCCGTGATGTTGTCCTTGCATGCCAGCGTACTCTGGATTTGCCTGGCCGGTTACCGACGTCACTATCTAACTCACCGCCCGCAGGCGGCCTACTTTCTCGGGGTGATGTTTTACGAGCTTTACAGCCTGTTAAACGCCTGGGGTGAGCCTCATTTCGAGGTGGCTCATTTTGCAGTACCAAGTTACTTTATTTATGGCACTGTGATTGGCCTTCAGGTCTACATTTCGCAAACCACTCAGGCACCCACCATGACATTCCCGCCCAACTCCAAGTGGAAGCCAGCATGTGGCATTGCAACTTCAACTTAGCGTCTGACAGCTCACCATGAGCAAGCGGATATTCATCGTCTCTTTGATGCGGACCAGCGGCGACACCGGCGTACAGGCCCATGTGAACAGCTTTCATAGTTTTCTAATGGGGCATGGAGTTCCAGTTGAAAGGGCTACACCATACGACAACGGTATGTGGATTTGGTACCCCACGGACATGATCCAGTTCATGCATCAGGTATTGCAATGAACACTGAACTTCAGGACTCGAAACTATTCTGGCTGTTGCGGCGCACGTCCCTGCCGTCCCAGACATTGCATAGTGCGATCAGTTTCTTGCTGATGGCAGGAATGGCACGATTTGCTCCCAGTCAAGCATTTGCCTTGGCGGCAGCTTTTTTCATGCTGACTACTCTTTGCAGTTCATTGAACATTTATTTGCTGAGCTCAACCTGGCTGAGATTGATGGGCGATGATGCTGCCACTCGACTCGAGCAATTTTCGCTATGGTTAAGCGGTATTTCGGCTCTATTCTTCGGTTTTTTTTGGTGGGGCTACCGGAGTTGGGCCTTTGGCGCAGCACCGTTTCTGGAAGTTCTGGGCGTCGGATTGGCTGCGGCGTCCTACTTGCAATATTTTGCGCGCAGAAGACAACTACTGCTGAGTGGACGCTTCGTCATGGCGACGTTGGCCGACACCATACGTGCGCTATTGATCGTTGGGGCCGGGGTAGCCACTTTTTGGAGTCAAAGCGTATTCGACTTTGAGCGGTTTCTTGTTATCTTTGTATTAGCTCATGTGCTGGGTGTACTGCCAGTAATGTCCTGGCAGAGTGACGTGACGGGCCTTCGCTTGCCGTTGCGCGCAATGCTGTTCCACGTCATCAGCCCTCTGCATGCACTGCGAAAGGGTGACTGGCTTGCCGTTGGCTCAGGTGCTGTCAATGTGGTGTTCAGTCAATCGGCATCTTTGCTCGCCCCGATGCTGATTGGATCTACTGAATACGCCACACTCCGGGCCTATGAACTTTTGCTTTTCCCGGTATTTTTCATGGCACAAATTTTGGACCCTATCTATATGCGCAAGCTCCAGACAGTTTCAGGTGGGGCATCAGGGCAAAGTTCATCATTGCTGGCTACCCTTGCCTGGCCAGCTTTAGCCATATTCTCGCCTCTCGGGTTGGTTTGTCTGTTAGCCTGGTTGTGGTCGCCAGCAGCGACTTTGATTCAACTCTTGATTTCGCCAGAGTACCGCGGATCGTACTGGCTAATGACTTGGGTGCTTGGTCTATCAGGTCTGATTGCGATCAATGCTCCCCTGCGTTGGTACATGACTGTGACCGGAGTGGGTAGGCCCTTGCTGATTGGCACTGGGCTGGGGATCGTTTTAACCTTAATCGTTCTTTTCATCCTAACCCAGCGATACCCGACTGCCTGGACTATTCTTTGCTCCAAAGTCACATACGAGTTAGTGCTGTTAATTGCCGGTAGCTGGGGTCTATCGAAATTGTCGCAATCCACCAAGAAAGGTGCAGGAAATGCCTAGACACTCCAAAGTCACGCGGATCTACATCGTATTTTCGAGCCATCAATTCAAAGTAGCGCTGATCCACCCTCGGTCGTACGCAGTCTGAAGGGTAACGCACTATTGGTGCAATGACGCAACGACCAGACGATTTACTCGTGCTGTGCTCAACGAATGAGAAGTCCAATGATCTCGATACTCATGGTTCACAACGCCTACCAGCACCGCGGCGGAGAAGACTCGGTGGTCGATACCGAAATCAGACTGCTGCGTTCGCACGGCCACAAAGTGGTCGAATATCGACGCAGCAATGACGAATTGAACCAAATGAGCCGTTCCACAGCAGCGCTGCAAACTTTTTGGTCGTGTGATACCGCTCATAAAGTGGCCGAGTTGATCACCCATGAGCGCATTGACGTTGTTCACTGTCACAACACATTTCCGTTGATCTCGCCTACTGTGTACTGGGCGGCAGCCCGTGCAAGGGTGCCAGTGGTGCAAACCCTGCATAACTTTCGCCTGATCTGTCCGCAGGCATTGATGCTTCGCAACGGTGTTCCTTGCGAAGATTGTGTTGGGCATGTGCCCTGGCGCGGCGTGATGCACGGCTGTTATCGAGAATCAAAAATTCAGACCGGGGTGCTCGCTGGGATGCTCACAACCCATCGAGTCTTGGGAACCTGGCGCAACAAGGTTACACGCTATATCGCATTGAACGAATTCTGCCGTCAAAAATTCATCCAGGGCGGACTGCCCGCTGATCGCATTGTGGTGAAACCAAACTTCGTAGACGCGGGGCCAGCCTCCCTGAACGGTGAGCGCCGTGGCGCACTTTACGTCGGTCGCCTATCGCAAGAAAAAGGCATTCGCGTACTAGCTGACGCGATGCGCAAGCTACAAGGGCGGGTCGCGTTGACCGTGGTGGGAACGGGGCCACAGGCCGATCTGTTGGCCGGTCTGCCCGGTGTCACGCTGCTGGGTGCATTGCCCAGCGATCAGGTTCTGAGGCTGATGCGGCAGGCTCAGATGCTAGTGCTGCCGAGCATTTGCTACGAGAATTTTCCGCGTACGCTAGTGGAAGCATTTGGCTGCGGTCTACCAGTGCTAGCGAGCCGTTTGGGGGCGATGGCGCTTTTGGTGGAAGATAGCCTGAACGGTGCGTTGTTCGAACCAGGAAATTCTGACGCGCTGTCAATCGCCATCGGCTCGTTGGTTGCTGATCCCGCACGTTGGGCAGAAATGGGCTTGGCCGCTCGTCGGACTTACGAAGAGTCACTAACGCCAGAGATCAACTACAAAATACTGATGCAAATCTATGCGGATGCTTTGTCTGTGGCTCGCGGGTAGCCCAAACGACGAAGGGCCCGCAGTTTCCACTGGGTCATTACAGTTTGTTATTGCGATGAGTTTTGAACACCATCCTTTATAAATCGGCGTAGTATCAATAACAACCTTTGCCGCGCTCTGTTGATGTGTTTTTCTGCAATGAAGCACCATATATATACTCTGTCGAATTAGAGAAACGGCGATGTAATATTATATTCATATGAAGAGGATTTAAATGAGCATTTTAACAAAACTAACTAATGCTTTGACTGATTACAGTAGTCAAAACTCCTTGGGATCAAAGTTTAGAACTAAACGAATCGTCCCGATGATGAAGTTGATTAAAGCTGCTTCAATTGTATATGGCTCGGTGAACATTATAGACATAGGTGGTACTGAGCTTTATTGGAATATTGTTTCAAGGGAGTTTCTCGATAAGCATAAGGTTAAAATTACTATAGTAAATTTACCCGGATCTGAATTACCTATGGATCACGGTCCCTTCATGTTTGTTGCTGCAGATGGATGTAATTTATCTGCATTTGATAATGACACATTTCATATTGCACATTCTAATTCTGTGATTGAACATGTTGGCGATTGGGGGCGTAAGGTACAATTTGCAACGGAACTCTCAAGAGTCGCAAAACAATACTTTATTCAAACACCGAGCTACTGGTTTCCAATCGAACCTCATTGTATGTTCCCCTTCTTTCACTGGTTACCAAAACCTATTCGGGTGTGGCTCGTATTTTATTTCAAGTTGGGAAACTGGGCACGGGCTGATTCTATTGATGAGGCAGTGAGAATTGTAGAGAGCGCACGTCTAGTCGATAAGAAAATGTTCCAGGCATTATTCAAGGATGCAGAAGTAATTACGGAAAGATTTATTTTTTTACCAAAGTCGTTCGTGGCTGTGAAAAAATAGCTAAATATTTAGCCTGATCTGTCCGAAGGTGGTGATGCTTCGCAACGGTGTTCCTTGCGAAAATTGTGTTGGATTAGTCTTAAGCATCATTTTTCGCACTCTGCCAAAACATTAAAGCCAGTATCAACGTTCGAATTGATGTCAATTAGTCAAATTCGAGCCAACACTGGTTTTCGTACCACTTAGCTTGGTTTGCCAAGCGATGAACTCGGCTTTTTCCCACGCTTCTGTGGGGATGATCGTAGTGTTTGCGGCACACATCCCAGCTTGGCAGGATGGGAACCACCAGGGGCTTGATGCTCCCTTGGCGTTGAGCCAGCCTACAGTATTTTTAGCAACAGAATTGCCGGCAAAGATTTCAGCAGGTGACTTTGGATTGACCGAGACGTACAGGCCAACATTGGCCGACGCAATTCTGTTGCCATCCGGCAGTTTCCCTGTAGCGATAACGCGGTTGTTCCACACGAGCACATGGTGACCGCTCGCAATCCCTATGCCATAGTTGCTGGTGCTAACCACCTGATTGTTGTAGATGCGCACATAGCCGGTGGCTTCCGCAAGCGTGGTGACATCGCCGTCAGTAATGATGCCGCCACCGCTGAAATTGTCGATCAACGGTTCATTGGGGTAAGCACCCTGAATATAGTTGTCGTGGATGAGGATAGGGCTGTCGGCCGTGCCGCTGCTTCGGTAAACGTTAATGTTGTCTTCAACCCGGCTTCTGCGGGGCTCATTGATCACCTCGTTCCAGGCGATTTCGATGCCACTGGTCGCCCTGACATTGTTGAGTTGGGTGAAATGAATAGGCAAGAATTTTTTGGATGAATAGCCACCAACACCATTGCTGAGCCGACCTTCTATGTTGAGCGCCTTGTTATAGCGAATCGTGATGCCTTCGTTTGACTTGCCGGCGCCATCAACGTAAATGCCGGCGGTGCCCAGTAGTGTGTTATTTTCAATCACCAATTTTGTAGGCCTGTAGACGCTGACAAAACGACCAGTTTCACCATCCAGCACATTGGGATTCATCCCCTGGGCGATGCAATTTTTGACAGTAATGTTGGTACCCGACAAAAGCGCTCGGATCATGTGGGACTTGCCGCGCAGGTGGCAATCCTCAATCACCACAGCAGCCGTTGTATTGACAGTGATGGCGGGCACGTTGGGGACGACACTTTCCCAATCACCCTTATAAATACCCCCCGCGGAAATGACCAGTGGTGCACCGTATCCAATCGGCTTACCCTTTGAGGTGATGGTGTCGCCGTAGGCGTTCAAGGCCAAAGCGAAGAACACCATGGCATAGTTCATAACAGTCAAGAATGCACCGTGTTTGTGGCTCATGAATTTGTTTTGTTTGAACGTGGAATTTTATCGGGCATCACACCCGCCCACTGTATGATGTTGATGCCAATTTCATGGCAGAGCGCGTCATCAGCAGCGCATGCCAACACGATGAATGCTCAAAAAGATGTCAATGTGCCAGCTCTGATTGGAAAGATTACCAAGAATTTACTGGGTGTTCCGATTGATGCCATTAGTTTTGCCAATGCAATAGACCGTGTTCTGGTTTGGGGCCACGCCCATCAGAGTCGCTATGTGGTTCTTGCCAATGTACATGTCGTAGTAACCGCATCGCAAAACCCAGATTTTGGTCAAGTGGTGGCATCGGCCGATATGGCCGCTCCCGATGGCGCACCCGTTGCCTGGATGGTGCGCCAGTTGGGCGCAGTAGGCCAAATGCGTGTAACCGGCCCCGACCTAACCTGGGCGCTGCTGGGACGCTGTGAGTCTGAAGGCTTGCCGGTGTATTTTTTTGGCAGCTCGCGCGAAACGCTTGCTCAACTCGCGCTGCGCGTGAACGCGGCATTCCCCTCCCTTATCGTCGCCGGGTTTGAGGCACCCCCATTCAGGCCCATGACAGCCGAGGAAGACGCAGACGCGGTGGAGCGCATCAACAGCAGTGGCGCTGGTCTGGTATTTATTGGCTTAGGTTGCCCCAAACAAGAGCATTGGATGCAAGCACACCGCGGCCGGATTAACGCCGTGATGCTAGGCGTTGGTGCTGCCTTTGATTTTCACGCTGGCACGATCTCACGCGCTCCGTCATGGATGCGCGAGAACTCGCTGGAATGGTTGCATCGGCTACTTAGCGAGCCTCGGCGATTATGGAAACGCTACCTGGTAACAAACTCGATATTTGCTGCCAAGGCAAGCTGGCAACTCTTGCAAAAATATTTCAACTTCGGCCCACGGGATTCCTAAGGATGGTGTGCCAGGCGACTATTGCCCAAGTGGGTGTGCAGTGTGCCACTGTTTTTGGCATATGAGGCTATCTTGAAGCGGCCAGAGCATTCGAAGGCGGCGGGTGTCAGCCTGCAGGATGTCACCAACCTGCTGAATGTTTTGGCGAGGAAGGTCCAGCAGGTTGAGATCACCTATCTGTGGCGACCGCAACTGCGCGACGCAGCCGATGAGATGGTGCTTGAAGCTGCGGTAAATGGTCATGCGGCGGGGATTACCCCCAGAGGCCGCGACGGCTATCTGCGTCAATTCTCCGGGTACCTGCACACCTCGACATCAGCCACCCCAAAGGCGTTGGCTTTGCCAGGGTAGAGTTTGATTCGACTGACCCCTTTGCTGCTCAGGCTCAAGGGGGTTTTCAGCGGGTGGGCAAGCTCATCGCCAGCGACGTCGACACTGAATTTGCGCATCAGTACGCCGCCTTCAAAAGCCTCGATACGAATTTGGTTGGAACCATCGGTGGTAATGCGGGCAGACAGGTAACTGTGATGGTCGACCGGCTTGTCAAAGCTGATTTCAACGAAGTCGGCCTCCTGCGTGGCGGCACCGGTCACTGCCCCTTTGCCTTTGTACACACCACCCGGCTCAAGCTTTGCAGTGATCGCCGCCGGCGCGCAAGCCTGCGGTACCAGAGCGGCAACCTGCAGCAACCACTCGTTGTCGTCTACTCTGTAGCGCTCATGCCGGTACGGGTAGCTGGGCCTGAAACCGACTGCGCGCTCCGGGATCTCCCAAATGACAAGTTTTGGCCGCTTGACTTGAAAAGCGTCGTCGCGCAGATAGGCGCGCATCACCGCCCATTGCCCGGCATCGGCGTTGATGGAAAAATTCACCAAGTCGCGTTGCAAGGTATAGCGCAAAGCATCGGGGAAGCCAGTCCAGTCACCCGAGAAGCTGCTGCCGACCAGACTGATTTCACCGCCCGCCGCGCCACCGCCCAACAAGCTCACCCGGTTAGCGTTTTCTCTGCTTACCTTGAATCGCAGAACTTCTTCAGGCGGGTACTCGGGTGTGCCAGCCGGCAAAAAACCGACGATGTCGCGAGTTTTGACTTGCCTGAGCGGCTTGCTCGCCCAGGACAGCTTGTATTTCTCGGCAGGCACAGCGTCGAGTGCCTGCTTCAGGCTGGGGCTGGCCATGATGCCGGCCTGTAGGGTCTGTGCCGCCACCATTGCTCCGGTGGGCGTCCAGTGGGTGTCCAGGCGAAAGAAGACCGGAAACGTGGCATCTTGCAGCGCGGCGTTGCGCAGCGCTTTTTTCAGATCAACGAACTGCACGCCGCCGGCACGCAGGGCGCCCTGCACCGTGTCATTGAAACCTCGCATGTAGGCGCTGACCTTGAAGTCATCGGGCAATTGTTCGGCATAGGTCTCCATTTTGGACGGCACCACCACCACCACCAGCATGATCTGGTTGTGTGCCAGCATGCGATTGAATTTTTCGATCAAGCCGAATGCACTTTGGGCGTCCTTGTCCAATACTTCAAGGACAACTTCGTGCCGCACAAAAAGCCAGTCGTTCTTGCCCACTATCGCGGTGTTATCGACCGCCGCGACAACGCTGGAATGCCCCAGCCCGATGCCCAGAGCGGCGAATACCCCCATGGCTAGACGGTGCCGCAAATTTTGAAGAGGGGATCGACCCGGCTTCATGACAGGACTGAGGCCAATTGGCATCGGATAAAAAGCATAAGGGCTCGCAAAAAAACTCCCTAGCGCAGAAGATCATCCGGCTGGCGGCAGATTTGCAAACCCTGAAAGGCAAAGCTATTGCTCTTGCCCGGATAGATACGTACCCTGGTAAACCCCGCACCATTTGACGGCAGCGGTGTTTTAACAGCGTGCGCCGCATCATCGCCAGGCACATTCAAGGTAAATCGACGCGTTGCCACACCGGGACCGGACGCTTCCAAGGTCATCGTTTTCGAGCCCGCCGTGATCGCCCGCGCCGCCAGGTAATCTAGCTTCTCAATCGGCTTGTCGAACCCGATCTCGATGAAATCATTGTCATTGGTCGGCCCGGTGATGAGCTCCGCGCCCTTCACATTGGCCGCATTGGCTGCAAGACCGACTGTCGCCAGCTTGGCCGTTATGGCCGACGGCTTGCAGCTCGCCTGCACCAGCGCCGAAACGCGCAACAGCCATTCGGTGTTGTTGCTCACGTAGCGTACTTCGCGAAATTTGTAGTCCGGCGGTGCCCGCATGTCCCGCTCTGGCATCTCCCAGATCAACAACTTGGGCGCCTTGGTCTGAAAGCTGTCGTCGCGCAAATAACTCTCCATGCCGACCCAAAAACCCTGATCGGCACCGACCGCGACACTCAGAATGTCCCGCTGTAGCGCGTAGCGCAGGGCATCGGTAAAGCCGGTCCAATCGCGCGAGTAGCTGCTGCCCACCAGGGCAACCCCGGGAACGGGAACGTTGCCAAGCAGATCTTCCTTGGCCGGCTGGGCCCGACTGACGCTGAATTGAACGAATTGCTCCGGGGCAAAGACCGGGGAATCCTTGGGCAGTTGTTCAACCAGATCCCGTGACCTTGAGGCCCGCTTGCGGTTGCTCAAGGCAATCTTGAACCCCTCCTCAGGCGTCGCCTCCAGCGCCTTTTTCAGGTTTGGCGCGGCTTCAACCGCGGCCTTGATGGTTTCGGCGGCCAGCATGGCGCCGGTTGGCGTCCAGTGCGTGTCAAGCCGGAAAAACAGCGGTGTGTCGCTGCTGCGTTTGGGGCTGTTCAGAAACGCGGTGTTCAGATCGACGACGTTGACCCGGGCCGACTGCAGCACCTTGCGCATGCGCTCGTAGTCGCCAGCCATGAAGTCGTTGATCTGGACAGTGCCGGGCAAGTGCTCAGAATAAATGCGCATCTTCAACGGCACCATGGCCACCGCCATGCTGACACCGTTGGCGGCCAGCAATTTATTCAAGCGCTGTATCAGGTCGAGCGATAGGTCGGCGGCGGCTGCGTTGTTGGCCTCAGTCATCTCGTACTGATAAAAAAGCCACTCATTCTTGCCGACAATGCCCGGTGGCGCGTCTGCCGCATGAGCCACCGCCATACCCAGCGCATTGGCCAGCGTTGCGGCATACAGCCAGCTGTTAAGTGTGCGTTTCTTCATCAGTTTTCTTCTTCGTTAAAAGGTAAATTCTTGCCGCCTGGAAAATGAAACAAGTGGTTCGCCCGGCTACTTGCCGGTGTACCTTTCTATTTTATTTTGTGCCGCTCGCGCCAGCAATTTTCCGCCCGCGCCGGGAAGCAACAGAATACTGTAGGTACCGCCTTGCGACAGGGTCAGCGAGGCGCTGGCCTGCGGCACCTTGTCGCCGCCCTTGGTGGCAACCAACTCGACTGCGATCGGGTTGACCTGAAGCGCTTTTGAAGTGCCGTAGGTTACGCCCGAAAACACTTTGGTGTTGCCGTCCACCGTCAGCACATCGAGCGGCCCCGCCTTGGCATCGAGGTGATAAACGGCCAACAGCGCCTTGAGCTTGTTGGCGTTGGTTTTGTCCTCGAACACGATCGGGACCGCATCCGTCTGCAGCGCCGTGAACGCCACCGTCATGGCCCGTCCGCGGACCACATCCAGCGTGGTCGAAACGCGGGCCACCGGTTTGCCTGCGGGATGAATCGCGATGCTGTGCTTGCCCGCCGGCAGCACCATGAATTCGCTGGCCTCACCGGTCGCCAGTTTTTGAATGCGGGGTCGGCCGTCGACCCAGATGTCGACCGCCCCGTCGCGGCTGGCCAGTATCACTCGCACATAGGAAGAATCGGCCGGCGGTTCGGGGTCATACAGCAAACCGGTCGATTGCGCCCCAACGCCAAAGCTCAAGTACAGCAGCAGTGCCGCCAACACCCAATGAAGAAACTTGCTGCCAGATCCGAATTGCATGTCGATCCCTTAATCTTGAAAATATCCCGCACACCCAAAGTCGGTGCATGTCACTTGCTGGCGCCCGCCGGCGAGCGCTCAAAGTACAGTTGCCAGTGGTATTCGCCGGGAGCGAATCCGTCAAGTACCAGGGCCGTGCGCCAGGGATCAACGCTGGCGATCTTCGGCACTTTGGCCTGGGCGCCACCGCCTACCAAGCGCAGTGAACCGCCAGACTCCGGAAGATTGACCCACAATGCCACCGCCCGTTGCAGGGGACCGGTACCCTTGATCGTGACCGTCAACAAAGGACCCGTGGTACTCGATTCCAGCCTTGCGCTGACACGCTCGCGCTCGCGCCACCAATCGGCCACCTGCCCGGCCGTGGTCAACCACATGCGCTGGTGCCTGGTTTTCAGGTACTTGAAGATTTCGGTCAGTTGCTCCTTGGTGAGCAGGCTTTGATTCGGAATTCCGACCAATGAGACGCCCCCCATTTGCTCGGCGAGGTCGATTTCAGCCAGGAACGCTTTAAGTCCGGCGACCGGATCCCCCTCCTCCAGAAACTCGTCCGGCCCTCTGAGGGTACGCGGCAAAACCACTAAAGCCCCGGCCGCCTGGACCGCGCCGGGATCAGTCGCGGCAAAAAAAGGAAGTCGCGCTTCCGACGACTCCAAGGTGGCCACGAAGTAACCAAAAGGGCGATCCTTCACAAGTTTTTCTGTCGTCTTGTCAAACGAATCCATGGGGGCCCGAAATCCGGCATTGGCAGCAACCGTTAGCCCCGAGTCAGTCAACCCCTTGCGCATCGCGTCCAAGCGCTTGGCCTGCACGGCTGAAGACTGGTCCTTGAAACCCTCATAGTGATCGCCCAGGTAGGCTATCTCATGGCCTCGTCCTTGAAGTTTTTTCAACGAGGCGGCGGATTTGGCTGCGTTTTCACTCAACACGTAATAGCTGGCCCGCCCGCCTGCCTCTTCCAGCATCGCCGCAAAATCCAAATCCTTGTCCACGATCAGATCTGCGGCATCGACCGCCATGACGAAAGCGCTGCCATACGGATACGGCCAGGCGGAAGTGTAGACATCGGGCTGACGCAGCAGCCACATCAGGGCATTGTGGGCAATTGCCTCCAGCAGCTTGGGATCGGCGGAAACCCATAAACGCTCAGGATAGCCCAGGACAACGGAACGCGACAGCCGGCCCGAAGACTGGGCCCGCTCATCAAAAGCGATGACGGTGCTCGGCTTTTCGGTGACCAGCGTACGCGACCAATCCATGATGTTGGCGGCGGGATGTCGCCCCACCATTCGGATGGGGTACCAGTTCTTGGCATGTTCCAGCCAAATCCGCAAGCCCGCAGGCAAGTTGTGCGTCACCGGATTGTCGCCATGCGGCATCATGAAGATATCATCTTTATCGGCTTCGGTATTGCCCACGACCCTGACATCCAAGGCCTTCTGCATGAAGTCCAGGCCACGCCATTCGCCGTTTTCGTTGCGTACCCCAGCCAGCCAGCTTGCCAGAACCCCGCCACCCTTGGCCCGAAAGTCGATCACAGCCTGTTTCTCGCGCTCCGACAATGCCACTGTTGAAGGCAGCAAAAGCACGCCAGGCTGCGATTTTTCAAGTTGCTCCACCGACGGCAGCACCTGGAATGGAATCCTGTATTTACGCAGGAATACTTCCCAGGTCCGAACGTTTTCCCGGGCATCAAAACCGCCTGCGGCAAAAAACGTACGGGTGGAGAGCGACGCATAAAGCAGCACCGTGGGAACCATCGGCGTTGCCGGTACCCCAGCGGCCGGGGGAGCGATTGCCGAATCCGGAGCGACAGTTGCCGGCTTCGGGTCAGTAGCCAACTTCTTGAAAAATCCGGCTGGCACAAAGAAATCAGCGGGTGGGCCGCTTACCGCGCCCGTGGACGTACTGGGCGATATGGGCTGGGCACCGGCACCCACCGGCCACAACGCCAACGCCAGGCACGCCGAGCAAAAAACACCTGGCCAGCGTTGCACCGACAAGTTACCTCGAAAAAGCATATCTATATCCCCTGTTTGGCCCGTCAAGAGCACCAAGATCATTCATCCAGGACCCCCAAATCGATTATGATAAAACTCAAAGAATGAGACACTCTTATGAATGACCCAGCCACCCTTGCACCGACCGTACCGGTCGTTCGAATTGGCATTCGTGGTCTGACAAATCTGACCAACAACATGATCGGCGGCGGTCTGTATGTCCTGATCGCAGAAACGCCGTCGGCCCGCTTTCCGATGTTGGCCGGAAGCCTTGGCAGCGCCCTCAAGGAGGGTTTGACATGTACCGTCATTGTTCCTGCGAATCCAGAGCAGTTCATTCAGAGAATTGAATCGTTCGACAGCTCTATTACACCAGAGCTGATCAGCGCCAATCGTCTTCAGATTTTTGTGATGCAGGACGATTTTTCCAAGACCATGTTTCGCTACGGCGCGGAAGGCTTCGTCCGGGAACTGGAGCATTTTGGTATTCCGGAAAATAGTTATCTTATTTTCGACCAGGCGGATGAACTGCTCAGCCTGCACGATATTTCCCTGGCTTTGGACCAGGTCGATGTTCTCAGGAAATGGCTGGAGCAAAGGCAAGTGACCATGCTGGCGGTTTTTTCGCGTGTCACGGAAGCGCATTCCGACACCATCAATGCCTTGATGGACAATTTGACCGGCATTGCCCGTCTGGGTGGGGACAAGGAAGGCCTGGAAATCACATTCGATTACTGGCAGTCGCCGGAGGGCACCATAGCGGCCCGGAATTACCGCCTGACAACGCTTGATTCCGGACTCTACGAAGCCACCACCCAAGCCGCGCCGGTGGAGCAGATGCCGGGCGACGACGCCAATCAAGCGGTGCAAGAGGTCGAAGACGCGGAACCTCATTTCTTTTACATGGACCCCGACCTGAACAGCGTCGCCAAGCAGATGCCTGGAGTCTGGCAACGCGTCGATACCCTGGTCGGAATGATGCACGCCACCCGCGTCACCCGCTCGGCGACGTCCATTCTCAGATTTCAACCGGACACCAGCCTGCGGCAACTCGCCGAGACGGTCCACACGCTGCGACTTAACCTGGGCCGGCGCGCCCATATCGTGGTCCAGGAAAAGGGCGCTTCCCTGCGCTACCAGAACGAGGCCTTGCTGCTGCGCCTTGGCGTCAACCTGGTGGTCCACAAAGATGTGCCGACCAGCCGCCTGCCGCTGCTGCTGGAGTCGCTCAAGGGTCAAATTTTCAGCCGCGACGTCAACATCAATTTTGAAGCCGCGCTGGCCAGCGTGACCCCCACCAGGTTACGCGGCTACCTGCTTCCCTTGCGCTTTGCGCGCGAGGTCGAGGTCATTCTTGATCGGGCCGAGACGCTGAACATTCCGTGCGCGATGGTCATCGGCAAGCCGACCCCAAGCACGACCATGATCGACATCCTGGGGCATATCAATTTGTCGCGCTCCGGCGATCTGATCACGGCCGATACCAGCTACTGCTATCTGTTCCTGAACGCCTGCCCGCAAACGGTACTGCTGGCGACTTTGGAAAGACTTCTGGGCATGTCGGTCGACGCCGCCTTCGACGGCGTCAGATTCCTGATTGCGCGCGCTGAAATCGAGTCGGAGTTGGCGGCCTTGTCTCACGTTGCCGAGCGCGGTGATCTGCCTGACTATTCGTCGCTGAGCGAGACCCCCCAGCCAGCGGAGTTGCCGGTCACGGAGTCGTCCCCGGAGGCGCCACGGCCGTTGGCACCGACGCCAGCCCAGGCTCCCGCCGCTGCGGTCGCTCGGATAGCTGAGATACCAAGCGCCTTGGCAGTCAGCGCCGAAAAGACGCGCGCCTTGACTGAGAAGGCATTGTTTGCCACTGCTGCAAAACCACCCGTCGCGCCCCAGGTCAAGCGGGTATCGGTGTCCGCCCCGATTGCCACAGCGCCGGATAGCACGGCTGCGGTTTCTGTTTTTGGCTCCCTGGGCACGCCCCAGGCCCCGGTCTTTGGGAAAAAAGAGGTCCCTTGGGCAACTCGCGCCGCGCCGCCCGCGGCCTCGGCAAGTGAGCCCAAGGAGAAGCGTCTGCCAGAGGAACCGACCAATTGATTTAATGCAGGCCAGAGCGTCTCCGCGAGGAACTTCCATGCAACAATTACATCGAGTCATCAAAGGTCGCGCAAGCAACATGAAACCGATCCAGTTCCCCCTCACCGCTCGACCGATAACGGCCTGTCATGCCAAGTCATTGGGATGGAGGCTGGTGGCCTTGCTGTTTTGTCAGGCCTTGCCTCTGCCAAGCCTGGCCGACACCACCGATTTTTCGCCGGGTGCCGCCGGTGGTCGCCAAAGTATCACAACACCTTCGGGCGACTTGCTGCCACTGGCACCTTTCAAATATATCCCACCGCCCGAAGCGGGCGCGGTGGAAAAAGCCCAGCCAGCGGAATCAGCACTGCCAAAACGCAGTCCGGATCAGCAGCGCATTGTCGATCTCAATGCGGCCGGCGATTATCGGGCCGCCGGCACTGAGGGGTTGGCCCTGATTTCGAAGGAAAAGCAGGACGACGAGCTACAACTGATAGTCGCCAACAGCCTGGCCTGGACCGGTCGCCTGAAGGAGGCGATTCCAACCTACCAGGGGCTGGCCAACGGAAAATACGCCAACCAGGCTGCCGTCGGCTTGGCCAATGTGCATCGCTGGCGCGGTCGCGACGATCAGGCGCTGCCGCTTTATCGCAATGTTCTTTCGAGTGATCCCAGCAACGCCAGCGCACTGGAAGGCCTTGACCTGGCGATGCGTGAAATCAGCCCACGTACCCTGCTGAGTTTCGGCCGCGGCAGCGATTCGTCCGACGACCAACGCCAATCAGTCACCCTCAATCACCGCTGGCGCGACAGCAGCGGATCGACCATCATGGAAGTCGAGACCAGTGGCGTCAGAGACACCTTGCCAGGCATCGAAGCCAGGCAGCAGGACGTCACCCTCAGGTACCAGAGTTTGAACCTGGTCCTCAAACCGAGTCTTGAGTTGAGCATGCCGACGGCAGACGATCACAGCCTGTACGGTAGCGCTCGCATCAAGCTTTTTGATGACCAGCTCGCGCTCAGCGGTGGTCGGGTCAACTGGGGCCGGATGGCGACCAATCCCAATGCGCTGGCATCCCATTTGTCGGCAATACACGCCGGCATCAACGCGGCCAAGGATTTTTCATTTGGCAATCTGTCGGGGCGGCTTGACTACTATGACATTTCCGACAACAACACCGTCATGACCGGCAACCTGCACCTGACCTCGGGCTGGCGGCCGCTTGGCAGTCACTTCAAACCCTTCCTTGGGATGGAGGCCCGCGGTGCCAAGTTCAGTACCCCGAGTTATTGGTCACCCGACCAAGGGTCTGGCACGGCCTACGCTGGTCTCCTGGGGGAATGGGGCGCCGCCGACTGGAATGTCTATGCTTCCGCCCAGGCGGGTCTGCGGCTTTTTGGCGATGCCGGGACCAGCTGGAGCCTGTCTGCCGGGGGTAAACGCTGGCTCTCGAACGACCTGGCAGTCAGCCTGAATTTATGGTCCCTGGATAGTTGGCGCAACAATGCCGCCTACCGTGCGCAGTCTGCGACTGTAAATCTGGAAAAGCTTTGGAGATAAGAAAGGTTGCGCGCTATGCCTGGCGCTATGCCTGGGCCGCAGTGGCCGTTGGCGGCCTTGTCCTGCTACTGGTCTACAGCTACGACGCGGTTCGTGACGCCAAAGGCTCGTTCGCCGTCTTGCTGCAAAACTACCTGCTGGCGGCAGTAACCTATTACCTGTTATTTTTTCTGGTTCTTCTGGTTATTCGTTTCGCCATGTTGATCCTGTATTCGTTCATGGATCATCTGGAGTCTTTGTACAAAATACGCGGCAAGCCCGCCATGCTGTACCGCGAAGACAAATCCCTACCCATGGTCTCGCTGGTGGTTCCGGCCTTTAACGAAGGGCCGGTGATCCAGGCGGCGATGCGCTCCCTGCTGGAGCTTGACTACCCCAACTTCGAGATCATCGTGGTCGATGACGGCTCGACCGATGACACCTATGAAAAAGCAATTGCCGTAGCGAGGGAATCACAGGACGTCGAGGTCCGGGTGGTGACCAAGCGCAACGGCGGCAAAGCCGACGCACTTAATACCGGCATGACGCTGGCGCGCGGCGAGTTCGTCCTGAACATGGACGGCGACACCAAGCTCTCGCCCAATACTTTGCGGGTCTGCATTCGCCACTTCGAAAATCCGCTGGTTGGCGCCGTGGCCGGCAATGTCAAGGTGATCAACCGCGAGAACATGTGGACCCGGATCCAGGCGCTGGAGTATGTCGAAGGGCTGGCGATGGCGCGCAAGGCGCAAAGCTTTGGGCACGTGGTCAACATCATCCCCGGACCGCTTGGCATGTTTCGCAAAACCGTCCTGCAACAGGCCGGCGGCTACGACCGGGATACCTTTGCCGAAGATTGCGACCTGACGCTCAAACTGCTGATGCGCGGCTGGCACATTGCCTATGAGCCGCGCGCCATTGCCTGGGTCGAAACGCCCAGCAGCCTGCTTGACCTGCTCAAGCAACGCTACCGCTGGACCCGCGGCATCCTGCAAGCGACCAGCAAGCATAGCCACGCACTGTGGCAGCCACGCAAGGCCGGGATCAACTGCTATATTCTTTGGTATATGCTTTTCGAAGGCATCATGTGGCCTTTTTCCAACCTGCTGGGCAACCTTTTTTTCGTCTTCGTCGGTCTCCAGTATGGTCTGGCCACCCTCCTCTTCTATTGGTGGCTGCAGCTCACGGTGCTGGACGTCGTCGCCGCGGCGTACTGCGTGGTCATCGAAGAAGAAGAACCCTCGCTGATTTTTTATGCCATCATGTTCCGTCTTTTTTACATTAACATCATTGATGTTTCCAAGGTTTTTGCCACCATTGAAGAGTGGCGCGGTCACACCATGACTTGGGGAAAACTGGAGCGAGAAGGAAAACTCTGACATGGATCTTATTTCCATTCTGGCTACCGTCATCCTGATCACCACCATCGGCACCATGGTGGTGGGGGTTGGCGCCTATGCCGCCTTCAAGCTACGCGACAAACGCAAGCCGACCGGCGCCAGATCCGATGAAACCATGAACATTGGCGGGCCGCTGGAACCGGTGTTTCTCAAGCGCTACGTGCCGGAATCCAGAACCGAGCCGACCACCGAGCCTTCTTCAGATGAACAATGACAGGCGCCCTGGTCATGCATCCCGCGGCAGCAAAATCATCTGACACGGATAGACGCGAACGGCGTCCGGTTTTCAATCGGATGGGTACTTATCTGCCCGTCATGATCATCTTGAGTCTGGCCATACCGACGCTGATTTACCTCTTGTTCATGAAGTCCATGGGCTGGAACCTGCCCATGCTGGGTGTCAACGGGGCACTTTCGTACACCAGTTCAACCGGTTCCGGCGTCTTTCTCTACGCCTCCTCCAACACCAAAACCTATCTCTCGGGAACCGGCGGCAATTACGAAGTGTTGCTGGCGCCGTGGCGCAGCTACTTTACCAACCGCAAGATTGCTTTCAAGGAAGTCCAGAACGCCTCCCAGTTGCGCAAGCAGGACGGCGGCATCCTGATACTGCCCTCCGCGGTGTCGCTGAGCGACGAAGAGCGAGCCGAGATATTGGCGTTCCGCGCCAAAGGCGGAGCCATACTCTCGACTTGGGCCACCGGCACCCGAAGCGGCAAAGGCGACTGGCAGGGTTGGCAATTCCTGGAAAATCTGGGCGCCAAGGTAATCGGTGAAATCCCGGCCAGCACGGACGCTCACAACCTGGTTTTCACGGGCGAATCACCACTCTCCCACACCCAGGTGGCAGGGCAGCGGATGGAGTTGAGCAAAACGTCGGAAGCCTTGCTGCGCTTGAAGGGCGAAATGGTGGCCGCACGCTTCATGAACTGGTCGCGCGTTACCGACGATGCACGACGGGCTGAGGGTGCCGTCGTTTTCACCGAGGCCACCGAACAATTGGGCCGCGTCGCATTTTTTGCCTTTGCCGAATCAGCCTGGGAAGCTCGTATCCGGGGTACCTACGATCTGATCGACGACACGCTGCAATGGTTGCGTCGGGATCCGGCCATCGTTCGGGCCGCCTGGCCCTATGGCAAGCGCGCGGCGCAGGTGATTGAAATGGACACTGAAGAGGGCTTTGCCAACGCGTTGCCTTTTGCGGCCATGATGCGTTCCCTCGACTATCGCAGCACGTTTTACATACTCACCTCGGTCGGCAAGCAGTTCCCGGATATCCTGAGGCAATTGGGCCGTGATTTCGAGCTCGGCTACCATGGCGATGTGCATGTCAGTTTCAAGGGCCAACCGGCCAGCGTTCAAGAACAGCGGATGCGGACCATGCAAACCGAAATGGCTTCCGTGATTCCCGACATCAAGGGCATCACCGGCTTTCGGGCACCCACCGAGGGCTACGATGCAACCACCGAGCAACTGCTGCAAAAGCTGGGTCTGCGCCACCATACGGCCGATCCCAATCGGACCGACGGCCGCCTGCCCCTGCTGACCAAAACCGAAGGCGTGGAGCCGGCCGATGCGCTGGTGGTATTGCCCCGCACCCAGCGCGACGATATCAACCTGTACTGGGAAAAGCTGACGGCCGAACAAACCACCAAAGCGTTGATCGACGATTTCGATTTGGCACTGGATACCGGTGCCTTGGGCTTGCTCAGCGTGCACAGCCAGAATTTCAAGGCCGACAGCGTCCTGGCCGCCGCCATGCCGGGTTTTCTTGAGCACCTGAAACAGCGTCGTGAACCGCTGTGGCTGGCCTCGGCGGGGCAAGTGGCCGACTGGTGGCGCGATCGGGAACGCTTCAGACTTTCAGCCAGCAGCAGCGGCAAACGCTTTGAGTTCAATATCACGATCACCGGAACAGAAGCTGTCAAGGGTGCCAGTGTGATTGTCATGTTGCCCCAGAAGGGCGCTCACTCAAGCGTGGAGGGGATGAAAATCGGGATGACGAAACCGACCGTGTTGAAAATCGATGACTACCGCGCGGCCCTGGTTTTCGATTCCCTGGCACCCGGAAGTTATTCCTACCAGCTCACTTTTTCATCCAAGTGAGTGAACGGCGGGAATCGTCTGGCGCGAAATTCTTCCCCAAGCATTCACGGCTCGGTGTTTATCAGCAACCAGTCGGCCAGGTATTCAATGTCTTGGCTGGCTTTGCAGGCAGCGTCATATTTCAATACCGGTTGCTCGAAGGCGAGGGCCTCGGACACTGCCTGCGCATGGTGAATCGATATCGGAACGATCCGTTTGCCATAGTCCGCCTGCAGCGCCAGGCGCATCTGGCTGCCCAACTCGCTTTGATCCGAGATTTGATTCACCAGCAATTTGAAACCTTCGAAATGTCGGTTCGCCTTGGTGTACTCTTGGACCAGCGAAAATAGTCGCGGCACCGTCGCAAACGACGCCGCATCAGCCAGCACGACGCCAAGTGCATGGTGCGCCGCCAACAGGGCCTGCTGGAGATAGACCGAGGGACCCGGTGGCGTATCGAGAATGACAAAATCAAAAGCGCGCCTATTGAGTGAAAAGATTCGATCACGGACCCAGTGCGGATCCTGCCTGAGCACGGCCTCGAATTCCTCCAGTTCACGTTTCAGCACGATACCGAACGGAATGAACTTGACGCCAAACGGGCTCTTGAATATCGACTGGGAGGAAATGCCTTCCCGCGCGATGCCCGCGATATCGCCCGGATCCATGCCCAGGTGCAGGCGCAAGGCATTTTGCATATCCAGGTCGATCAGCAGCACCCGCCTCTTCTTCTGAGCCAGCGCGATCGCCACGTTGGCCGCCAGGGTCGTTTTCCCGACCCCTCCCTTACCCGAAATGAAGGCGACTACTCGCATCGCTTGACGCCGCCAAGACTGTCGTGTTTGCACATCACTGGCCTCACCCGGAGTCTCAAGGAGTAGGCGGCATCAGCGCGCGCGGTGGAAACGTGACACGCTGCGCAAACCCGTCAAACGCATAGCGCAGGTAAAGCATGCCGGTTTGCTGGGCATAATTTCGGCTGTTCTCGAACCCCAGGCGTCCCCCCAGGATAAATTTTGACGTCAACTGGTACTCGAACGCACCATGCAGCTTGTAGCCGAGACCGGAACCCGATTCGGCTTCATAGTAGGTGGGATACGTGGCACCGGCTTTGGCTACCCAGGCACTTTGCAGACTTGGATCATTCGGGAAATACGCTGCCCGGTCCTGCGAGAATTTCTGAACCCCCAGTTCGCCGCCTACCTGGTAGGAGAGGGCACCGCGCCGTCCGGCCAGGTCCCACGGAACACCAAGGCTGAAATACTGCTGCGGACTGAAGTAACCGCCATGTCCCAGCGTGAAAAATCCGAGGTTGTCGCGATAGGCCAGCGCCGTCAAATTCAGACCCAAGGTCAGCTTGCTGTCGGACGTCTGGTAGACACGCCAGTAAGCGCCCAGACCGGCCTCGAATTCGGTATTGTCCTTGACCCGTTGTCCAGTCAGCGTCGCGCCGCCCAGGTCGGCATAGACACCGCTCTCGTCGCCGCCGTAGGTGAAACCGAGTTGCCCGCCCGACTTGACGACACCACCCCAGATTTCCTGCGTCCGCGGGTCCCGCATGCCGGCATAGGAAAGCATGCTGTCGGTCACGGCAGCGCGATTCAAGGTACCTCTCAGGGTCAGGCTGTCAAGATGGCTGGAAAAGCGCAGGCCGCCCACCACGTGGCTGACCAGGAAACCGAGCGGCGTGGTACCGATATTGAGGGCCAGGTTTTCATCGCGATAGCCGACCGCAATGGCCATGCCGCTGGCGTCCTGTTCCGGCACCAGATTGAGGTTGCTGACGAGCGGCCCGAGGGCGGCCGACCCGATCTTTGCCGTGGTGCCGGGATCCAGACCATTCAATGCCCCGGGGCTCAGCAGGGTGGGCGTCAAGCGCAGCGTAAAGGTTCCGTTCTGGTCGATCGGAATGGTCAACTCGACCGGAATCTCGACCTGGTTCAAGCGGCCCAGCCCGGACTCGCCCGAGCGCGAGCGAAAACCGGCACCCACATCGATGGTGGTGGCAAGCCGCAACTTGATGGCGTCGATCTCATCATCCAGTGCGGGCTCACCCGCGCTGCTCTGGGCCACCGCAAGCGCAGCGGTGGTGCGCGCCAGTCCGCTTGTCGCTCGCTTCTCGGAACCAGCGTTGGCGGGGGGCAGCGCCAACTGCGGCGAGAGGATCAAGGAATCCCCTGTCGCCGCGCTGGCAACGATCTGCGGAACCGGCAGCAGGCCGGCACGCTGTTCCTTCGACGCAGAAGGATAGCCACTCTGTGGTTCGCGATCGGCCCCTTCCCGTTTTCCATCGGGTTTGAAGCGTCCTGGCAAAGGCCTGTCCTTCCAGGCGCTGTCGCTCGCCCGCGCGCGTGCCGGCGCTGCCACCGAGGGAGCCTCGTCAATCCGATTGAACGCCACAGTGCCGGCTCGCCCGGAAGAGGCCAGCGTGGCACGCTCGAGCGCTTGCGCCTTTTCAAAATACGCCAGGGCCTGGCGCGCGTTGCCACTTTCCCGCTCGGCCCGCCCGGCCGCCGCCAGGGCACGCGGGTTGTTTGGTGCCATTTTGAGGGCCGCTTCGGCATAAGCCCGCGCTCTGTCGGGCGCCTTGGCGCCAAGCGCGACGCCACTGGCAAACAGACGATGGTCCAAATCATTCGGCTCGCGTGCAATCACACCCTCTGCCAGCAGCAGCGCCTTCTGCGGTTCACCGGCATCGTTGTAGATTCGCGCCAGCGCCATCAGCAGGTGTGGATCGTCAGATTGCTCCAGTGCCGGGCGCAAGGTCTCGTAGGCTTGCGCCCATCGACCGGCCTGTCTGAGCGCGTCCGCCTGGCGCAATGTGTAGGCCAGGATGACCTTGTTCAGGTCTTCCTGTTGCACCGCAGTCAGGCGCCGCGATTCAGCCAAGTCGCGCAACACGCTGGCAAGCTCGACATCCTGTTGCGTATCCAGCAGGATGCCGGCGTATTGAAGACGCGCGTCGATATTTTCCGGCGGCGCACTGTTGACGACTTCACGCATCAAACGATAGGCCTCGCCGGCTTGCCCAAGTCTGGACCAACCTGCCGCCACCAGCACCAGCAGCGAAGCATCCTGACCCGCGCCTGCTTGCGCTTGCCGGATCGCCGCTTCAGCGGCTTGCCGATTGCCTTGTTCGAGCAACTGCTGCGCCCGCTGAAGTTGTGCGTTGACCGAGAATCGGCGCTGCTCCTCGACAATCTTCGCGCTGCGTGCCGCCAGCGGAATACGTTCCAGGGTATTGAGACTGTCCGGCCAGCGTTTTTGCTCCGCATACAGCAGGGCACGTGCATGCAATGCTTCCACCAATTCCGGCTTGGCTTGCAGCAGCGTATCGAGCATGGCGTCGGCTCTGGCGACGTCGCCCTGGCGCTGGTACTGGCGTGCCAAAGCGAGCCTTACCCAGGGACTGGCGGGGTCCAGGGAGAAGGCCAATTCGAGTTTTCCGGCAGCTCCCTGGTGGTCTGTTGCACGCTCGTCGGCCTCGGCCAGCTTCAGCAGTGCGGCTGCCTTCAACTGATTGATCCCACCCACTTTCAATGCAATTGCTTCATCCAGCGATGACATCATGGCCAGCGCCTCGCGCTCCCGTGCGCTCTGCATCAGCACTGAAATCAAACCCCGCAGCGCGCCGGGATCAGGTTCGGGTGCCTTGAGTACCGAGCGGTAGATCGCTTCAGCCTTGGACAACTGCCCCTTTTCCAGCCACAAATCGCCCAGCAGCACTTGACCCAAAACCTGCTTGTCGTCGAGTCGCGTCGCTTCCAGCAACTTGTCTTCAACTTCGAGCAATTTACCGGCCTGCCGAGCTTTCAACACCTGCTGTAGCAAGGTCCAATAGTGGGCGCTGTCGCGCGCCTGTTGCCAGCGCGCCGCATGCCGTTGATCACTCTGCATGGCCCGGTCCAACAGGCCAACAGCCTCACCAAAGGCCTGCTGGCGCAACCGAACCGTTCCGAGTCCGCCCAAGGCGTCGGCGTCATGCGGGTGTTTCGCCAAGACAGCCTGGAAGCGCTGCGCTGCCGCCTCGACCTGGCCCTGCGCCAACAGGCGAAAACCAATTTGACCAGGCCTCTCCTGCGCCTTTTTGCCAGCCGTGGACGCAGGACGATCGAGCCCTGCCAAGCGCTGCCGTATCACCTCATCCTCCGGATGACGAGAGAGATAAGCCGTGAACAGGGCACGGTCGCCACGCCGCGCATTGAGCCATGCCAGGGCTTGATGCAGGCTTTTCTGAACCTCTGGATCGGTCGGCTGCTGTTGGCTCAGCGCAGCCAGCTGGCGGATGCCTTCGCGCCGCCCGGACTCCCGATACGTCAGATGCTGCGCCAAGGCCAGCTGATAGCGCAGATTGCCGGGGTTGTTGCGCAGCAACTCCTCCAGACCGCGACGCGCCTGCTCCCAGCCGCCGCGGGTGGCACCCAGCGTCTGGTAATACTCCAGGCCCATTTGCCCGGTCGGTTTGCTGGTGCCCAGCGCACTGCGATAGCTGGTTACGGCTTCTTCCGCTTGACCGGCTTGCGCCTGCTTGCGCGCGGTGTCGATGACCGGCGCATTTTTCCCGGCCTTTAATGCCGTCTCCAGATCGGCCAGGCCGGCTGGCGGTGACGAGAGTTGAGCGGCGCGCCGATAGAGCTCCCCGGCCTGCGCCACTCGCCCGGCGCGTGCCTCGATGATGCCGAGTCGAATCAAGGCCTCGGGATGATTGGCATCGGCACGCAGCAGTTTGCGCCAGGCGTCGGCAGCCAGATCTTCGCGGGCGTTTTGTTGCCAATAACGCGCTTGCTCAACCAGTTGGCGTGCCGCCAGATCGTCGGCCGACCAGGCGGCCTGAAGTGCGAACCCAAGCGCCAGAACCAAGCAGCTCTGCTTTCCAAACCCAGTCATTTTTTGCATGTCGCAGTCATTCCCCAATCAAGTCGGCCATCGGCTGCAAATCGAAACCGTTGCTCGATCCAACCCTGCGCAAAAAGACCCAACGCCTGCTCATAATAGACCGTCGGGATACCGCCCATGGCCACAATTCGGAGTCGCTGACGTTCAGCCGAGATTTTCGCACCCACAGCGTCCAGATAAGGCAGCAGCGCAATGGAAAAGCCGGCCGGGCTGTTGCCCTCCGGTTGCCCGGAAAAAGCATCGATCCGGGCTGGCGGAACCAGCAGTTGATCGACCAGCGCCGCCATGCCCTTCATCCGCTCCAATAAACGGGCGCGATCCGGGTCCTGCCTGGACGTCATGCCGGCCCACAGGTAAGTTCGGATCGCCTCATGCCCGCCCTCGAACCCCAGTTCGGCATCCAGCATGAAGCCTCGCTCCGGCCAGACCGCGACCCAGTCCGGTACCAGGCGCCGCGGCGTCACCGCCTCAAACATGGTCAGTGTCGTTTTGGCCAGGGAACTCCATGGCCCGGACGGCACTTCGCTGGCCAGCCCGCGCAACACCGGCAGCGGCATATAACTGGGATTGAGCTTCCAGCCGCCGGCTTTCAACGCGAAACCTTGCGGCCCGGGCAACAGCACCGGGCCGACCCCGGCAACCTGTACCACCAGTTCCTTTTCGATCCGGGCCTGCATCAGCTCGGCCAGGGCGCGCAGGCTTTTGTCGTGCCAGCGCCGTGCCGCCTGAAACAGCACGTAAGCGAGCCACAGATCAGCATCGCTGGCCGCATTGCGATCCATGACCCCCCAGTTGCCATCGGTCCGCTGGCCCCACTTCCAGGCCATCAGACGGCTGGAAAGATCGCCGCCCGCCAGGTTGGAACGAGTCCATTCGAGCAATCGCTCAAAAATCGGCCTGTCGTTTGCGACCAGTGCGAAAAACAGGGCGTAAGCCTGGCCTTCGGAGGTCGACTGCCCGTCGGCTGAAAAATCAATGACGCGCCCATCGGCTTGAATGAACTTTTCCCTGAAAGCGTTCCAGCCGGACCATTCGCTGCAAGCGTTTGGTTGCGCCGCGCCGACCGGGATCGGCAGGCCGGCCAGCGCTGCGGCCGATGAAATGAAATGTCGACGCGAATACATGCAACCCGATCATCGACCGGCCGGCCGTGGCAACCGGACCTGGTTCAAGCCCTCTTCCCCAGGCGCTGGGCGGCGATGCGACGCAGGGTCCGATAGGCAATGGTCGCCAGCAACACCGAAATCAGAATTCCCAGCAAACTCGCCAGCAGCGGGTGCTTCGAAAATATCCAGCGCAAATGCAGGGTCAAGGGCAAGGATCCGACGTAATAGGTCTTGCCAACTTTGGCATGGCTATCGCCCTTCTCGTCCACCACCACAAAGTCGCCTTGCACGTTCTTGACACGTTCGGAGTCAAACATTGCATCGGCGATTTTCGCCAGATCGGCCGACTTGTCGGCATACAACAAGACCACGCTGCGCCTCGATTGCAACGGCGATTCGAACGCCATCAAGCTCGCCAGATCCCCACCGCCCTTCAATTTCAAGCTACCTTCGGGGAAGGGCGTCAGTTGAACATCCTCCTCCTCCCAACGATAGACGGCGCGCCGGAAGATGTCCGGCTCACGCAGTCGGTGCTCACCATCAACCAGCAGCAGTGGCAACTGGTCGGCCCATTTCGTCATCAGGCTCTGGTCTTGTGCCGAACCGATGACCAGCAGATCGCGGTTGGCCACCTTATCGACCTCCGCTGCCGAGACCAGCGCATGACGCAATACCGGGTAAGCGGTGGCTTCGCCCATCCGTCCCATCAACACCAGGTAAGCACCGATTTCATCCGCATTGGGTTGCTCCGGCATCACGACGGCGGTCTCGGACAAATCCGCCAAGCGGGTGAACGGGAACCCGATTCTGCTGAAGGAGGCCAGATCGGGCAAGGCACTGTAATGCGGGAAGCCGCTGAAATCCAGTGTCGACTCGGGGTTGATGGCCCCTTGCAGGTTGTCCGGCAGCGAGTCGCGGCACTCGCCTTCTTTTACCAACTCAAAGTAGTAGTGAAACTGCAGCTGGTTGCGGCCGCCCACCTGGTATGGCGGGACGAACAGAACGTCTTCGCGCAAAGCCAGATTCTTGTCGAGCAGCGGCAAGCGCAGCAAATCCTTGCCCTCCAGCTTTTTGCCCGATTCGTCGAGCGCCAAGGCCCGCACAAAGTCGCCGTTGATATTGACATTGAGGCTGGAGCTCTTATTGAACGGTAAGGCGGTGAAGCGGTATTTCAATTCGAGCGGCACGCCCGGGCTGCGCCAGGTAAAGAGATCCGGTGTGACGCGGAAATTTACCCGTATCACGTCGGGGAAAAAACCCTGCACCTGCAGTTCTTCCTGCGGCACCAGTTCGGCAAAGCGCACTGGTCGATCAGTGGGCACCCAGGCCGGCGCATCGTAGGGTTTGCGCACCGGTGGTTCAACGTCCTGTGTTATGGTGACCCGCTGCCCACTGAGAACGCTGCTGCCAAGGACAATGGACCGCGCCGCGCGCTTCATCTCTTCGTCGTTGTCGCCTGTTACCAGCAATAGTTTGGCGTTCGGATTGGTCGGATGCGGTTCGATTGAAACGCTGGCCGCCGCGGCCCCACGCAGACCCCCCAGCTTCTCGCTGCCTTGAAGAAACACCACTGCGTTACCCTCCGGCAAGGTGTTCAGCAGGGTCGGGAAGCGCGCCCCGCGATAGCTCGCCAGGCCACCCAGCCAGGAAGCCACGACGCCGGCCGCCCTGAGTGTGCCGAAGGAGGGCGCGGCGCCAAATACGAACGGCAATTTCAGCATCGAATTGTCGCGTCTATCAAAGAATGGCAGCGGCAGGTATTTCAGATCATTGACCAAGGCCAGCGGCGCCAAAGTCAGTTCGAGTCGACCCAGATTGCTCAGTTCCAGCCAGATCGAGGTGTGCAACGGGTCTTCACATTTATAGGTGTAGTGCCCGATCAGGCGAAACTGGAGCTTGTTGTAGTCGGTGAAAAGACGCGGATCAAGATCGATTTCGCGCGTGTTGGCGAGACCTTTCTCGCGCGGCAAGGCGATCACCGACGACACCTCCCCGTTCAGCATGACATTGAGATGGCTCAGTTCGGCCAGCAGAGACGGCGAATAGGAATAGCCAAGCTTGAGCTTGGCCGCGGTTACCACCTCATCCGATCGGATCGAAAAGGGGAGCGACGCGGTAGCCTCGACACCGCGCAAGCGGATCGGCGTCACGGCACCCAATTGCTTGAAGGTAAACGACACCACGCGTTGTTTCGGGCTGGCGCCGGCCACCGAGGCTGGGTCGGCAAGCGCGCTTGCCCGCTCGGCACTGGCGGTCGCCTTGCGCGATTTCGCCTCGCTCGGCAGGGTTGCAAAGACGCTCAATACCAGCAGCACCAGAGTGACCAGAGCCGGCTTCAGGCGCCGCCGCCGCAGGACCCCGAACGATTCGTCAATTTTCATTTTTTCCATATTTCCAATCCCCTCCACCGAGCAGTCTTGCCAGCGTTCTTGATGAAACGGCGAATGCCATCGAGACCCACGAACAGAACTTCCCGCAAGCCCTTCAAAGGCCGGTCGATGTCGCGCTCGGGCAACCAGCTCTGCCAGGCATCGCCACGCGAAAATGTGGCCGCCACCAAGGCCCGGTAGTCCTCCATCGTCATGTGTTCAAACCGTGTCCGCAATACCAGACCCTGATTGAACACCACCTCGGCCGGCAAGGTAAATTCCCGGTCGCCCCGGAACAGTGAGATTCTGACCATGCTCCCCTTGTCGATGGCCACCTCGACCGGAAGTTTGAGCGCCAGGCCACCTTCGGAAAAATCTTCCGTTTCACACGCCACGGTGCGCCCGGTCGGCAGCTTGATCATCGCCGGCAACGTCAGTTGCACCCGCCAGTGGCGCCTGACCTGCCGCGATTCCAGTGCCACCGACAGCGTCGCTGCCAGAATTGTCAGGTTGTAGATGGTCCACAGGATGTTGAACAAAACCGTTCCAAACTCATGGCTGTTCCACCAGAACAAGCGGCCGATACCGATCAGCAGTCCGATCACATTGAGCACCAGGATGACGACGTATGGGAGCGAAATCTTCCAGTCAAAATATTCTCGCTCAACCCGGCCGCCCTTGGCGGTGACGTTGAATTGGCCGAATTTCGGACTGATCAGCGCCAACGTGGTGGGCACCATGATGTACCAGGCCAGGGCCGTCTCGTAGACCTCGGCCCAGAACGTGTGGCGGTATTTTCCCTGCATCCGGGAGTTTGCAATATTCGCCTGGATCAGGTGCGGCAACGCATAAACCGCGATCAAGTCGGCCGACGCCTGGATCACGTGCGCCTCAAAAAACAGATAGGAGAGCGGCGCCGTCAGAAAAACGATGCGCGGCAATCCATAGAAGAAGTGCATCATTGCGTTCAAGTAGCACAGGCGCTGCTGCCAACGCAAACCCTTGCCCAACACGGGGTTATCGACACGGAAAATCTGCGCCATGCCGCGCGCCCAGCGGATTCGCTGGCCGACGTGCGCCGACAGGCTTTCGGTCGCCAGCCCAGCGGCCTGGATCACTCCAAGGTAGGCCGTGTTGTAGCCCAGGCGGTGCAACTTGAGCGCGGTATGGGCATCCTCGGTCACGGTCTCGACCGCGACACCGCCCACCTCCAGCAACATGGTGCGCCGAAGCACCGCGCAAGAGCCGCAAAAGAAGGCGGCATTCCAAAGGTCGTTGCCATCCTGAACCAGTCCGTAAAACAATTCGCCTTCATTGGGCATGCGCCGGAACAGGTCAAGATTGCGCTCAAACGGATCGGGTGACAAAAAGTGATGCGGGGTTTGCACCATGGCCAGCTTTTTGTCGGCCAGAAACCAGCCGACGGTGGCCTGCAAAAAGGTCCGGGTAGGAATGTGATCGCAGTCGAAGATGGCGATCAATTCGCCATCCGTATCGGGCAGGGCGGCATTGATGTTGCCCGCCTTGGCATACAAATTGTTGGGGCGGGTCACGTAGTTCACGCCGACCGAAGCGGCAAACTCCTTGAAATCCTGCCGCCGTCCATCGTCGAGCAGATACACCTTCATCTTGTCGCGCGGCCAATCCAGGGCCAGCGCCGCAATGACCGTTGGCATGACCACCGAAAGCGGTTCGTTGTAGGACGGAATGAAAATGTCGACGCTGGGCCATTGGGACAAATCGTCGGGCAGCGGCACCGGCTTGCGTTTCAACGGCCAGATGGTCTGAAAAAATCCAATGATCAGAATGGTCCAGGCATAGAACTCGGCAGCCAGCAGCCCCAGGCCCAGCAGCAAATCGGCACCCAGATCGATCTGCATGCTGGTACTGAAGCGCCAGTACAGGTAGCGGGTTGAGGCCAGCACCGACAAGCCGATCAGAATCAGCGTCACCAGTGTCCCCACGTAACGGCGGATGTACAGGGAAACGGCCAGGATGATCAAGGAAAAAACGAGTTGCTCGTCGCGCGAGAACGGAATCGCGATCAGCAGGATGAACAGCACAACACTGCCGCACAAGGTTGCCACCAGCACGCCCGGGGTTGACCAAGCCGACCAGTCCACCAGCCGATTGCCGGACTCATTGAGAAGGCCGTACAGATAGCGCGGATTGAGCCGGGAACGCTTGCCCAGTCCCCAGTTCTCGCGCCAGCGCAACAGCAACGAGCGTGCGCTCATGGTGCCGTGGGCTCAAGCAAACAAGCCGCCAAGCGCTGAAAATCGTCGCTTGCCTGGCAGCGCGGGTCGTAGAACAAAACCGGCTGTAGAAATGCCAGTGCCTCGCTCACCGCTTCATCGCGGTGAATCCCTATCGGCAACAAGCGTGGGCCGAGACGCCGCCGCAGAACCTCCCCCAGGTCGCGGCTCAAGGGTGCCTCCTCGTCCACCTGGTTCAGCAGATAGACGCTTTCGAGACCCGGGCGCTGAAGGGCGGCTTCATTGATCCATGACTCCATCGCAATAATTGTAGAGTAGGACCCGGCATCCGCCAGCAGCACAACCAGGACCAGGTCGGCGCAGGCAAAGCCCTGATTCAAATAGACGGAGGGCCCGGGCGGCAGATCAATCAAGACCACATGATCGTCGCCCAATCCGGCATGCGCCAACTGCCTTTGGACCCAATCCGGCTCGCTCGCCAGCAGGTTCTCGAACGCCTCGCGCTCGCTCTCACTGACGCTGCCGTAGGGCAAGCAACTGACGCCGAAGGGGCTGGTAAACGCGACATCGCGCCAATACCGGTGCTGCAACGACTGCCGGCAAACGCCTTCTCGCTGAAGCGCATCGAAGCCAAGATGCAAGTGCAGGGCATTCTGCGGGTCCAGATCAAGCGCCGCCACCTGCCCCTCGCCAAGCCTGGCCGCCATGGCAGCAGCCAGGTTGGCGGTAACGGAAGTTTTCCCGACCCCCCCTTTCATCGAAACAACGGCAATGACACTCATAGGCTTCCAGGCAGGGTGCCAACTTCCGTGTCCGGGAAAGAACCCTTGCCAGCGGTCCGGATTTCCTTGCCGTCAGGGGTCGGCGCCAAGCACTGCAAATAAACCATGGCAACCGTCAGTTACCAGGTAGTGCTGCGGCTGGAACGACCTGGCAAACGATCAAAGAGGGACTTCAGGGTATCGTCCCCGGCCCAGTTCCCCGCGGCACCCTCAAGACGCTGGAAAACATCGAGCAGACAATCCTGGCTGCTGGAGGCGCTGGCACGCCGATGATCACCGGTGGTGCCGAACAGGCCCCAGGCGTCGGATTCTCCGGCCTCGGAATACTCAGGTAGCGTCGGGCGCGAAAAAGCAAGCGCTTGCGGCTCTGCCGACGACTTCGGGCGATCAATCCATGCCTGCTTTTGCCGCATCGACAGCGGCGGCGGCGTAATGCGCTGGCCAAGCGGCATCGATCTGATCAGGGGCCATCGATTTTCGGCATCTCCCGCAGCCGCGTCCCGGTTCAATTCCCGAAAACCGCCGGCCGTGGGCCCAAAGGACCGAAATAATGCGCCGGCATCATCGATACGCTTGGACATCTTCGCGTTCCCTATTCTTATCCGCCTCATGCACCGGTGTGAGGCAATGAGGCATTATCGGGCAATTCCGGCATAAAACAGCTTGTAAAACCCGGCCTGTGTGCCGTGGCTTGGGGTCGGGGCAACACACGCCTGAAGCGAGCCGCCGAGTCCAGCCAAGAACTTGTCTAAGTCCCGCCTACATACGGGTTGCTGGCGCGTTCCCGGCCAAACGTGCTCTCCGGTCCATGACCAGGAATGAACACCGTGGCATCCCCCATGGGCCACAGGCGTTCGACGATGCTGGCAATCAGCGTCGCGTGGTCGCCCTGTGGCAAATCGGTGCGCCCGATCGAGCCGGCAAACAGCACGTCGCCGACAAAGGCACGCCCGGCCAGCGGCGAATGAAACACCACGTGACCCGGCGTGTGGCCGGGGCAATGCCGCACATTCAAGGTACAGTGGCCCAGCGTAACCGTGTCAGCGTCAAACAGCCAACGCGCCGGTGTGAATGCACTGGACTGGGGAAAGCCGAACATCTTGCTCTGCGCAGCCAGGCCGTCAATCCAGAACTGGTCCGCCGGGTGCGGACCGATGATGGGCAGATCGAGCCGCGCCGCCAGTTCCGCCACGCCCCCCGCGTGGTCGATATGGGCGTGCGTCAGCCAGATCTGCGTGAGCGTCAGTTGTCGCTGCTTTACTTCTGCCAGCAGCAGATCGATATCGCCTCCCGGATCGACGATGGCGGCCTGCAAGGTTTCATCGCACCAGACGATGGAGCAGTTTTGTTGAAACGGGGTAACGGGAATGGTTTTGTAGCGCAACATGTGCACCGCATTTTAGGGGGCGGGCGCAACGCCTTGTTCGATGCGCTCCACCAGCAGGTCCACGAAGTTATCGGCGCCAAGGGAGATGCGCACCCGCACCGGCAGATATTGCAGCGCCGGCGCAAACCACAGTTCGGCGGTGATCACGCCGGTCGGATTGGCAATCGGTCTGGGCCGCAGGTGAAACGCCGACACCGGTCCGAGCTGCGGGAGTTCAAGCGTCTCTTCCCCAATCACGTCGTAAGTCCACCAGGCCATGCCCTGCGGCCGGGCCAGCCACAGGCTGATCTGAGCACCCACTTTCAGTTCATCACGTCCGCTTGAAAATCGGTGGCCGAGCTCAACGAACTGGCTGGCCGTGTCCTGTACCGCGGGCGGCTGCGGCAGTTGGGTGCCGTCGTGCAACCTGACATAGCCGCCGTCAAACGCCAGGCGCCGCAGACTCCAGGGAAACTGCTCCTCATAGGCGCTTGGCAGTAGACCGGCGGCGCTGGTCTCGCCCTGGCTGATCATGGAAACCCGCAGCACCAACGCCATGCTCAAGTCGACCCGAACCTGGTAACGGCTTTGCTCGCGCTGCCATTGCACCCGAGCACTGCCGGACAGATCGCCCCGGTAATAGCCCTTCAACTGGTAGGACAGGCGGGTATCGGCCGGCCAATCGTCGGAAGCGGGAGAGGCCTGGGCGGGAACGGTGGCTCCGGATTGGGCTGCTTGCGCCTCCTGTTCGCCTGGTTCAACTTCGAGCGCGCGTGGCACCGCCACTTCGGGCTGCGGCATCTCACTTGGCAATTCCGGCCCAGACTGATCCACGGCCGTGGCGACCGCCGATGGGGCCTCGCTCACCGGGGTCTGGGCATCCTTGGGCGGCACAGCTGGGCGCCGCAGTCTGGGGCCGGGCGGCCGTACCGGCAACGCCGCAGGCACGGCTTCAATGATCCGCGTAAATAGCGGATCGGGCATGGCACGCAAGGGCTTGAGGTCCTGCAGCTGGCGCTGCAGCCAGGACAAGCCGACCCCGTGGCCCAGCAGCACCAGCAGCAAAAACAGCAATAGCCTGGGCCGCATGCCCGTCACCGCCGCCTCCAGCGCCGTACCTTTGAAAGAGAGATTGCCAAGAATTTGTCCATGAACTTGTCCGCAAGTTCCAATAGACCCGATCTTAGGCAGTCGGACCGGGACCCGCATCAAAGGGGAGGTAGACAGCGCCTTTTCCCAACCGGCTCACGGTGCGATACTTGCTGTAAAAGGTTGATTTTCCCGCTGCCCGTGAATCGACCTCATTCGACAGACAAAGCAAGGCAGCAGGCTAGTTCAGTGACGTGAGGTCAATCAATTTTTTGAATGGACTGCGATGATCATCTCCCTGATAAACCACTCCGAAAGCGTCGCCGACGAACAAGCCCAGCAAGTCGTTCGAGTGATCAACCGCCAGCTCAAGGACGACTTCGAACCGTATTGGAGTTTTGGCGCGACCCTGCGTTTGGAGGGCCCCATCGGCAAACAGCCCAGCACGACCCTGAGCGACATGCGAGGTGACGCCGTGTTGTACCTGGTCGACGGCAGCAACGCCTTGGGGGCCATGGGCTGGCATCTGGCGAATTACAAGGACATCCCCTACGGCTTTGTTTTTTTGGGCTTGTGTGAACAAATGAAAGAGGCCTGGTCGATTACCCTGTCCCACGAGGCATTGGAGCTGGTGGGGGACCCGCTGGCCAATTTGCTGGTCGAGGGCAATCATCCCATGGACCGGCGCCGGCGCGTCTTTCACTTGTTCGAAATGTGCGACGCCGTGCAGGCCGAGAGCTACTCGATCGAGGGGGTGGAAGTGTCCAACTTTGTCTTGCCGAGCTATTTCAGTCTGGGCGAACAGGTCGGCCGGCGCAATGATTTTCTGGGGCGCGAGCAGGCAGGCAAAACCCTCGAATCGTTCGGCATGAATCCGGGTGGCTACCTGAATATTTTCGATCCCAGGACCGGTCGCTGGGAACAACCCGCCGGCCCGAGCGACGCGGTGGCTGCGCTGCGCAAGAAATTGAAGAACCGGCTGAAAGCCGGTCGCGGCTATCGGCGCTCGCATCCGGGGCACTGCTGATTCAGGCGCTGTCGCAACGCTGGCCCGCCAGTTCATCGTGTCGATCGAACAACAACAGTTGACAACCGCCATCCGGGCGCTCGAAGGGCAACGCGCCTCGCTGGGCAGTGCTGTGGTGGATGCGGCGCTGGGGCCCCTGCGGGCTCGGCTGGCCGCGCTGGACACCGCGCCCGGCGCCAGCCCCGCCTCGGTTGCAAATCAGGCCCTGAAACAAGTCACGGTTCTGTTCCTCGACGTGGTCAACTCGACCACCCTGAGCCAGTACCTCGACCCGGAAGAGGTTCATGCCGTCATGAATGGAGCCCTGGCCCGCTGGACCGCCATCGTCGAGGCGCATCGGGGCCGGGTGCTGAACTACGCGGGTGACAGCCTGTTGGCCGTATTTGGCGCCGACGAAGTGCATGAAGACGACCCCGAACGCGCCGTCATGGCCGGCTTGGCCCTGCTTGAGGAGGGCAAGCGACAGGCCGAGTTCGTGCGACAGGACTACGGGCAGGCCGACTTCAATATCCGCGTCGGCCTGCATACCGGCGCTGTTCTGCTGGGTGGCGGCATGGATGCCGAAACCAGCATACGCGGCTTTACCGTCAATGTTGCCGCACGCATGGAGCAAACGGCACCGGCCGGCACAGTGCGCATCAGTCACGACACCTACCGCCATGTCCGCGGCGTGTTCGACCTGATACCGCAGCCACCGATGGTGCTCAAGGGCGTGGACGATCCCATGCTCTCCTATCTGGTGCGACGGCGCCAGCCACGCGCGTTTCGCGTCAGCACGCGGGGTGTCGAAGGGGTCGAGACCCGGATGGTCGGACGCGACGCCGAAATGCAGCAGTTACAAGATGCCTTCAAGCAGTTGTACGACCGGGACAAGCTCGCTGTGGTGACCGTGGTTGCCGATGCCGGAGTTGGTAAGAGCCGCCTGCTGTACGAGTTCAGAAACCGACTTCAGACGCATGCTCCAACATACCACCTGTTTCAGGGCCGCGCCGACCCGCTGACCCAGACCCAACCCTACGGGCTGCTGCGCGACATCCTGGCCTGGCACCTGCAAATTGCCGACAGCGACAGCCTGGAACTTGCCAAGCAGAAGATCGAGCTGGGTCTGGTCCCGCTGTTTCTGGTGGATGACGACGAAGATATGGCACAGGCTCACGCCCATCTGCTGGGCCATTTGATTGGGCTCGACTTTTCCGACAGCAAGCACGTCAAGGGTATCCTGGACGATGCCAGGCAGATCCGCAACCTCGGTTTTCATGCGGCCGCGCAAATGTTCCGCCGCGTCGCGCTGCGGGACGGGGCACCCGTGCTTCTGCTGCTCGACGATCTGAACTGGGCCGACGATGGTTCACTGGATTTCCTGAACTATCTCGCGCAAGCCAATCGCGACCTGCCCATGCTGCTGCTGACCCTGACGCGCCCAACGCTGTTCGAGCGGCGCGCCGACTGGCCCGGCATGCCCGACAGCCAGCGCATCGTCCTGCATCCACTGGACCCAAACGCCAGTCACCAACTGGTCAACGAGCTGCTGCAGAAGTTGCCCGAGATCCCCGCCCCGCTGCGCGAGTTGATCACCGACGGCGCCGCCGGCAACCCCTTCTACATGGAGGAATTGGTCAAGATGCTGGTTGACGAGGGCGCGCTTGTCACGGGCGACCCGCAGTGGCGCATAAACCCTGAAAAACTGCGCGCCACGCACGTGCCGCAAACCCTCACCGGCGTGTTGCAGGCACGCCTTGACGGTTTGAAACCGACCGAAAAACTGGCACTGCAACAAGCCAGCGTCATCGGGTTCGTGTTTTGGGATCAGGCCTTGGCCGCCCTGGACGCCAGGTCGCCCCTGGCCCTGCCTTCGCTGGTGCAGCGAGAGTTGACCGTGCCGCACTGCGATACCGCACTGGACGATGCCATTGAAGACGTCCGTGAATACGCTTTTTCGCACCAGCTGCTGCATCAGGTCACCTACGACACCTTGCTCAAACGCCAGCGCCGCGCCCACCATGCGCAGGCCGCAAAATGGCTTGCCAGCCAAACCGGTGCCCGCGCCAACGACTTCCTGGGGGCCACTGCCGAACACTTCGTGAAGGCCGGCGACGCGGCCCAAGGTTGCGAGTTCTTCACTCGCGCCGCCGAACACGCGGCGGCGCGTTATGCGCACCAGACCGTCATCAGCCACGTGACCAGCGCCCTCGCGCTGCTGCAGTGCCAACCCGATCCCGCCTCGAACAATGGCCCGGTCGACGACGCTCAGGCGCAGTTGCGCTGGCGCTTGTTCAATGTGCGCGAGCGGACACTGGACCTGCAGGGCAAGCGGACCGAGCAACTGGCTGACATCGACATCCTGCAGGAGCTTGCCGACACACTGGACGACGACCGCCGTCGCTGTGAAGTAGCCTGGCGGCGCAGCACCCTCGCCATGCGCACCGGCGATTACCGCACCATGGAGCGCACCGCGCGCCAAAGCATGGCGTTGGCCGAACACACCGCGGACGCGCTGCTGAGGCTGCGCGGACAGCATCGTCTGGCACTGGCCATCACCTATCTGGGCGACAGCCAGAGCGGTCGCGCGCTGGCGGCCCAGGGGTTGGCCAGCGCGCGCGCACTGGGGGCGCGGCCGATTGAAGCCCTGTTTCTGAATGCCCTGTCTGTCATCGCCGACAGTCAGGTCGATCAGTTGGCATCGCTGGAAATGGACCTGCAGGACTTGCTGATCAACCGCGAGCTTGGCAACCGGCGCAATGAGGCCATCGCCCTGGGCAATTTGGGCAACGGCTGGCTGCGCATGGGCGGCCACGCGCGGGCGCAAGGCTATCTGGAGGAAGGCTTGCAGTTGGCGCGTGCCGTGGGCGACCGCGCCACCGAACCCAATACGCTGACCAACTTGTCGGTGCTGGCGCTGCGCCGCGGTGAGGATGCCCTGGCGCTGGCGCATGCGCAGGCGGCACTGGACATCGCGATGGAGGTCCGGAGTCCGGTCTTCGAGGCCATCGCGCTGTGCTCGCTGGGCAACGCCGAACTGGCACTGGGGCACCACGCGCCAGCGCAGACGGCATTTGCACGGGCCTGGTCGGTAGCCATGGAACTCAACAATGCGACCCAACACGATGCCGCGGCCGGACTGGCGCGCGTGGCGCTGGCACAAGGCGATGTCGCCGCCGCCCTGCGAGCGGTGGCCAGCCTGCTGCCGCAGTTGGCCGGCGACGGCGCGCTGGAGAGCACGGAAGCACCTTACCTGATCCGTCTGACCTGCCACCAGGTGCTGGCCCGTGGCAACGACCCGCGAGCCGCACAATTGCTTGGCAGCGCCTACGCCGAACTGCTGGGCGTGGCTGCCAGCATCGCCGATGATGCGCTACGCCACGGCTTCCTGCACAACATCCCGGAACACCGCGCGATCATGGCCGCCTGGGCTGCCAACCCGGTTGGCCGATTCTAAAACCCGGCACCCTTGCCGCGGCTGCAACCTGGCTTCAAACCTTCCAGTCGTACTCGACCGTCAACGGCGCATGGTCCGAGAAGCGCCGTTCCTTGTAGATGGCAACCGAACGGGCACCGGCCGCCAATTCGGCCGTCGCCAAATGGTAGTCAAGCCGCCAGCCGACGTTCTTGGCGTAGGCCTGGCCGCGATTGCTCCACCAGGTGTAGGCCTCGTCCGTGCTGCCCGGATGCAAATGCCGGTAGACATCCACCAGGCCCATCTCGGAGAGCAACTTCGTCACCCAGGCCCGCTCTTCCGGCAGAAAACCGGAGTTCTTCCGGTTGCCCTTCCAGTTTTTCAGGTCGATTTCCTGATGCGCGATGTTGACATCACCGCACAGGACGAACTGGCGCCGACCCTTGAGCTGGTTCAAATGCGCATAGAACTCTTGCAGAAAACGAAACTTCGCCTGCTGGCGTTCCTCCCCCGAGGTGCCGCTGGGAAAATAGCAACTGATGATGGAGTGTTTGCTGGCGGCCGTATCAAAGCGCAACTCAACATAACGGCCCTCGGTGTCAAACTCGGTCGAGCCGTAGCCCACCACGACCTCGCTGGGCTCATGCCGGGTGTAGACGGCAACGCCGGAATAGCCTTTTTTTTCGGCAAAATGAAAGTGGCCCCGCAGGCCGGCAAGATGTTCAAACCGGTCCTGCACATCAAGCGCCTGCGCCTTCACTTCCTGCACGCAAATACAATCGGGCTGGACTTCAGTCAGCCAGGCTTCAAGGCCTTTGCTGCTGGCAGAGCGGATGCCATTGAGGTTCAGGCTGGTCAATTTAAACAAGGAATTCCCCATGTCAGAAGGTGTTGCAACAGAAACCGGACAAAGCGCGCCGCAGGATGCGTTGGCCCAGGATTTTGTGCAGTTTGTACTCGATTGCGGCGTGCTGCGTTTCGGCGAGTTTAAAACCAAGGCGGGCCGCATCAGCCCCTATTTTTTCAACGCCGGCCAGTTTGACGACGGCGCCAAATTGGGGCGCTTGGCGCAATTTTATGCGCAGCGCCTGCTCGCCAGCGGCATCCAGTTCGACATGATTTTTGGCCCGGCCTACAAGGGCATCCCGCTCGGTGCGGCAGTGGCGGTCGAACTGGCGCGCCTGGGACGCAACGTGCCTTTTGCCTACAACCGCAAGGAAGCCAAGGACCATGGCGAAGGCGGCACCCTGGTGGGCGCCCCGCTGAGCGGACGCGTGCTGATAGTCGATGACGTGATCTCGGCCGGCACCGCAACGCGCGAATCGATTGCCATCATCCGCGGCGCCGGGGCCACGCCGCACGCGGTCGTGATTGCGCTGGACCGCCAGGAGAAGGCCACCGAGGACGGCCGGGATGTCGCCTACAGTGCCGTTCAGTATGTGCGCCAACAGCTTGGACTACAGGTTTGCGCGATTGCGAAGCTGGCGGATTTGATGCAGTATCTTGACCGGCACAGTGCCGATGCGCTGGCAGCCGACAGGCAGCGTGTCATGGCCTACCGACAGCGTTACGGCGTAGGAGAAAATTAGCCATGTTCAAATCAAAAAAACCCGCTTTGCGGCAGCTGTGCCGGGGCTTGCTGAGTGGCTTCTTGCTGGCCGCGCTGTGCCCTTTGACCTCTGCGCAGGCGCAGCAAAGCGTGACCCAGGGCATCTATACCTGCGTCGACGCCAAGGGCCGCAATCTCACCTCCGACCGGCCGATTGCCGAGTGTGCCGACCGCGAACAGAAAGTGCTCAATCCCAGCGGCACGGTGAAGGCCAGGGTTGGCCCCAACCTGACCGCACAGGAGCGCACTGAACTCGAAGCCAAGGAGAAAGCAGCACAGGAAGAGCTGGCGCGCATCAACGAAGAAAAGCGGCGCGATCGGGCGCTGCTGGTGCGCTACCCCAGCAAGGCGGTACACGACAAGGAGCGTGCCGTGGCACTGGCCCAGATCGGGGTCGTGAGACAGGCGGCAGTGACCCGGGTTGAAGAATTGCAGCGGCAGCGCGCTGCCGTGCTGGACGAGATGGAGTTCTACAAAAAGGACCCCAGCAAAGCACCACCACTGGTACGCCGCCAGGTTGAGGATGTGGCTCACAGCCTGTCCGTGCAAGCACGTTTCATTGCCGATCAGGACGCTGAAATCAAGCGTGTCAACGCCCGTTTTGACGAGGAACTGGTGCGCCTGAAACAGCTTTGGGCGATGCAGTCGCCGGTTGCCCCGGCTGCCAGCAAAACACGCTGACGCACGGGGGCGACGCAGACTAGCCGATCTTTTTGCGCAGCAGATCGTTCGCCTGCTGCGGATTGGCCTTGCCCTTGCTGCCCTTCATGATCTGACCGACGAGTGCGTTGAGGGCTTTGCTGTTGCCGGCCTTGTATTCCTCGACGTTTTTCGGGTTGGCGGCAAGGACATCATCCACTATTTTTTCCAGCTCGCCAGCGTCGTTCATCTGTTTCAGACCCTTGGCTTCGATCACCGCATCGACATCGCGATGGGCCTCACTCCACAGCGCGTCCAGCACCTGTCTGGCCGCATTGTTGGAAATCGTGCCATCCGCAATACGACGGATCAATTGAGCCAGTTGCGTTGCGCTGACCGGCGTTTGCGCAATCTCCAGCTCGAGCGCATTGAGGCGGCGCGAAACCTCCCCCATGATCCAGTTGCTCACCAACTTCGGCTGACCGCAAGCTTGGGAAGCCGCTTCAAAATAGCTGGCCATCGCACGACTCTGCGTCAAGACGGTGGCGTCATATTCGGAAAGCCCGTAGTCGGCCACAAAACGCTGCGCCATGACACGCGGCAACTCGGTCATCGAGGATCGCACGCGCTGCACCCACTCCTGCGCAATCACCAGTGGCGGCAAATCCGGGTCCGGAAAATAGCGGTAGTCGGCGGCGTCTTCCTTGCTGCGCATGGCGCGGGTCTCGCCGCTATCGGGGTTGAACAGCACGGTCGCCTGCTCAATCGCACGGCCCTCCTCAAGCTGCTCGATCTGCCAGCGCACTTCATAGTCGATGGCCTGCTGCATGAATTTGAAGCTGTTCAGGTTCTTGATTTCGCGCCGCGTGCCCAGCGCTTCGCCGGGCTTGCGCACCGACACGTTGGCGTCGCAGCGAAAACTGCCTTCCTGCATGTTGCCGTCGCAGATGCCGATCCAGGTCACGATCTTGTGCAGTTCCTTGGCATAGGCCACGGCCTCCGCGCTGGAGCGCATGTCGGGCTCGGTCACGATCTCCAGCAGCGGCGTGCCGGCGCGGTTCAGGTCAATGCCGGTTTGGCCAACGAAGTCTTCGTGCAAGGACTTGCCGGCGTCTTCTTCCAGGTGGGCGCGCACCAGGCGCACCGATTTCTTTTCATCGCCCAGATAGAACTCGACATTGCCGCCCTGCACCACCGGAATTTCAAACTGGCTGATCTGGTAGCCCTTGGGCAAATCCGGATAGAAATAGTTCTTGCGCGCAAAAATGCTGCGTGGCGCAATGTGCGAGCCGACCGCCAGACCAAACTCGATGGCGCGCTCCACCGCCCCGATGTTCATCACCGGCAAAGTGCCGGGCAGGGCCAGATCCACCGCGCAGGCCTGGGTGTTGGGTTCGGCGCCGAAAGCGGTCGGGGCACGGCTGAAAATTTTCGACTGGGTGGAGAGTTGGGCATGGGTCTCGAAGCCGATCACGACCTCATAACCCAGCACCAGCGGCGACTGGACCGGCGCACCCGAGGCCGGCTCTTTTTCAACCATTGTGTTCATCTTCAAAATCCCTCCGGCTTGGCCACATGCCATTCGGTTGCCTGCTGGAAGCGGTGCGCCACGTTGAGCAACTTGCCCTCTTGCAAATAGTTGGCTATCAATTGCATGCCGACCGGCATATGACTCTCGCCAAAACCCACCGGAATGCTCATGCCCGGCAGCCCCGCGAGCGAGGCCGGCAGCGTGTAGATGTCGGCCAGGTAATCGGCCAGCGGATCGTTGCCGTGGCCGCCCAACTTCCAGGCTACGGTCGGCGCCACCGGCCCGGCGATCACATCGCACAGCTGGAACGCTTGCTGGAAGTCGTCGGCGATCATGCGCCGGATTTTTTGCGCTTGCAGATAGTAGGCGTCGTAATAGCCGTGCGACAGCACGTAGGTGCCTATCATGATGCGGCGCTTGACCTCGTCGCCAAAACCCTCGGCACGGGTCTTCTTGTACATATCGGTCAGGTCCGTGTACTTTTCGGCACGGTGACCGAACTTGACGCCGTCAAAGCGGCTCAGGTTGCTGGAGGCCTCGGCCGGCGCGATGACGTAGTAAACGGGAATCGACAGCTCAGTGCGCGGCAGCGCGATGGGCACCAGCTTGGCGCCCAGTTTTTCAAACTCCTGCAAGGCTTCCTCGATGGCAGCGCGCACGTCGGGCGCCAGACCTTCGCTAAAAAATTCCCTGGGCACACCAATGCGCAGACCGGCGATGCCATCGTTCAGTGCTCGGGTGAAATCCTCAGCCGGAACGTCCAGCGAGGTCGAGTCGCGGTCCGGGTCCGGTCCGCACATGGCCGACAGCAGCAAGGCGCAGTCCTCGGCGCTGCGCGCCAGCGGCCCGGCTTGGTCCAGACTGGAGGCGAACGCCACCATGCCGTAGCGGGATGCGCGACCATAAGTCGGTTTGATCCCGGTGACGCCGCAAAACGAGGCCGGTTGACGAATCGAGCCACCGGTGTCGGTACCGCTGGCGGCCGGCACCAGCCGCGCCGCCACGGCCGCCGCACTGCCACCGGAGGAGCCGCCCGGTGTACGGGTGCTATCCCACGGATTTTTAACATTGCCGAAAGCCGAGTTCTCGTTGGCCGAGCCCATGGCGAATTCATCGCAATTGAGTTTGCCCAAGGTCACCACGCCCTGCTCGGCCAGCTTGGCCACCACCGTGGCATCAAAGGGCGAACGGTAACCGGCCAACATCCTGGAGCCGGCCGTTGAAACGAAGTCCCTGGTGACAAAAATATCCTTGTGTGCCATCGGCACACCCAGCAGGGCGGCGCCGGCAGCGCCCGCGGCCAGCGCGGTATCGGCCGCGCGCGCCTGGGCCAGCGTCACTTCTTCGTTGATATCGAGAACAGCGCCCAACGCGGCGTGCTGGCGCAAGCGTGCCAAAAAATGCTGTGCCGTCTCGACGGCCGAGACTTTGCGCGTGCGCAGTTGAATTGCCAACTGGGCCACGCTGAGGTCATGCAGGGATGAGGAGTTCTTCATTTTTATTCGATCACCTTGGGCACCAGAAACAGTCCCAGTTCCACCGCGGGGGCACTGCGCTGGTTGGCCTCGCGCTGGTTGGGCTCGCTCACGCGGTCCTCGCGCAGGCGCAAGGCAATGTCATGCAGCGTAGCCACCGGATGCGCCAGCGGTTGCAGACCGGTGGTATCGACCGCACGCATTTTTTCGACCAGGTCGAAAAAACCATTGATTTGAGTCAGCATGCGCTCACTTTCAAGCGGTTTGAGTTCCAGTCGGGCCAGATTGGCAATGCGGGCGATGTCGGCAGAAGTCAGGGACATAAGAAATTGGCGCTCGAAACCGGATGTAAAACACCGGGCAAACGGCTTCGTCGGTTAAAGTTTTTACAGGGGATGGAGTATTATCCTGCCTTTGGCCCGATGCCTGCGGCGACGCGGCTTTTTGCCGAAAATACGCTATCTACACAGTCAATGTGGTGATGGCGGGCCGAAGCGCCCGCCATGCCCGAGAGGATTTTTAATGTTTGGAGCATTCCGTCAGTACTTCTCCACTGACCTGGCGATCGACCTGGGTACCGCCAACACGCTGATTTATGTGCGTGACAAAGGCATTGTGCTGGACGAACCCTCGGTGGTTGCCATCCGTCACGAAGGCGGCCCGCAAGGCAAGAAGACGATTCAGGCAGTCGGCAAGGAAGCCAAGGCGATGCTGGGCAAGGTGCCCGGCAATATCGAGGCCATCCGGCCCATGAAGGACGGCGTGATCGCCGACTTCACGGTCACTGAGCAGATGCTGAAGCAGTTCATCAAGATGGTGCATCCGCGCTCCATCTTTCGCCCCAGCCCGCGCATCATCATCTGCGTGCCCTGCGGCTCGACCCAGGTCGAGCGCCGCGCCATTCGCGAGTCGGCTCTCGGCGCGGGCGCCCGCGACGTGTACCTGATTGAAGAGCCGATGGCGGCCGCCATCGGCGCCGGTCTGCCGATCAGCGAAGCCAGCGGTTCGATGGTGGTGGACATTGGCGGCGGCACCACCGAGGTCGGCGTCATCTCGCTGGGCGGCATGGTCTACAAAGGCAGTGTGCGCGTCGGCGGCGACAAGTTCGACGAAGCCATCATCAACTACATCCGGCGCAACTACGGCATGCTGATCGGGGAACCGACGGCCGAGTCGATCAAGAAGAAAATCGGTTCCGCCTTCCCCGGCAGTGAAGTGCGCGAGATGGAAGTGCGTGGCCGCAATCTGTCCGAGGGCGTGCCGCGCAGTTTCACCATCTCCAGCAACGAAATTCTGGAAGCCCTGACGGACCCGATCAACAACATTGTGTCGGCCGTCAAAAATGCGCTGGAGCAAACCCCACCCGAGCTGGGCGCCGACATTGCCGATCGCGGCATGATGCTCACCGGTGGTGGCGCACTGCTGCGCGACCTGGACCGCCTGTTGGCCGAAGAGACCGGTCTGCCGGTCCTGGTGGCCGAAGATCCACTGACCTGCGTGGTGCGGGGCTGCGGCATTGCGCTGGAGCGGATGGAGCGTCTGGGCTCCATTTTCACCAGCGAATAATTTTCAGGTGCAGCGATGCCACTTGGTACGCTGGACGCAACGCCTCCCCCCTTCTTCCGGCAGGGCCCTTCGGCCCTGTCCAAACTGACGTTCTTCAGTGCCCTGGCCCTGTTCCTGATGGTGGCCGACGCGCGCTTTGAACTCGTCAAGCCGTTGCGGGTGGTGGTGGCGACCGTGTTGTACCCGGCACAATGGCTGGCACTGCGACCGGTGTTGTGGACCCAGGGGGGCGCCAAGTATTTCGAATCTCTCAAGGCCTCTCAAGCGGAGCAGGAAGCGGCGCACCGAAAATTCGAATTGCAGTCGCTGCGCGCCAACCAGGTGGAACAACTGACGCTTGAAAATTCGCGTCTGCGCCAATTGCTGGGTCTGCGCGAAAAGCTGACGACGCCTTCGCAGACGGCCCAGGTGCTGTACGACGCCGCCGACCCCTATACCCGCAAAGTCATTATCGACCGGGGCTTGCTGGACAGCGTGCTGGCGGGCTCGCCGGTGCTCGACGAGAACGGCGTGCTGGGCCAGGTCACCCGGGTCTACCCGATGGTCAGCGAAGTGACGCTGGTGACCGACCGTGACCAGGCGATTCCGGTGCTCAATACCCGCACCGGTGCGCGCGGCGTGGCCTTTGGCGACCCGACCTTGCGCGCCAACGCGCTGGAACTGCGCTTCATGGCCGCCAACGCCGATGTACAGACCGGCGACCTGCTGACCACCAGCGGTGTCGACGGCGTCTACCCGGCCGGCTTGCCAGTGGCCCGCGTGGGCAAGGTGGAACGCCGCGTCGACTCGGCCTTCGCCCGCATCAGCTGTCTGCCGCTGGCCCTGGTCTCGGGGGTCGAACATGTGATGGTGCTGAAACCTGTCGCCACCCAGGTTGCGCCCCGCCCGGCCGTGGAAGCAGCGCCCGGTCCGGTCAAGAAAGGGCTCAAAAAATGATCATGCGCCCGGGCCATCAACTGCTGTTGCCGGCCAATCCCTTCTTCATCCTGGGCAGTTTGCTGGCGGCACTGGGCCTGAACATGGTGCTGAACATGGGTCCGTCGGGTCGTGCCGCCTGGACACCGGATTTCCTGGCCCTGGTGCTGGTGTTCTGGACTATTCATCAGCCCTTGCGCGTGGGCATTGGTTTTGCCTTTGTCTTTGGCATCTTCGTTGACGTGCACCAGAGCGCGTTATTGGGACAGCATGCCCTGAGCTACACGGTACTGAGTTTTCTCGCCATCGCCATTCACCGCCGCCTGCTGTGGTTCAATGTGCCGTCGCAAGCTTTTCAGGTTTTTCCGCTGTTTGCGGCGGCCCACGCCATTGAGTTGAGCGTTCGCCTGCTGGCAGGTGGTGCCTTCCCCGGCTTCCTGATCTTGCTGTCACCGGTCTTCGAATCCTTGCTGTGGCCGGTCATGAGCGTGATTCTGCTGTTGCCACAAAGAAGGACGCCCGATCCGGATGCGCACCGACCACTTTGATATGGCCTCCACGCTTGTTGCTTCGCGTGCTGCGCTGGCCCCCACGCTTTCATGACCGAACTGCGCAATATTGAAGCCGACCTGTCGCGCTTTCGGACGCGGGTGCTGGTTGCCACCATCGCGGTACTGGTCTGTTTTTTGCTGGTGGCGTCGCGCCTGGTGTACCTTCAGATCGTGCGCCACGAGGACTTGTTGGAGCAGGCCGAAAACAACCGCACCGCGATTGTTCCGGTGGTGCCGAACCGGGGGCTGATCCTGGACCGCAATGGCATTGTGCTGGCCAGCAATTACTCGGCCTACACACTGGAGGTCACGCCCTCCAGGATCGCCAACCTGGAGCAGACGATTGAAGAATTGTCCCAGGTGATGGAAATCACGGCGCGCGACCGGCGCCGCTTCAAGAAGTTGCTGGAAGAGTCCAAGAGCTTCGAGTCACTGCCCCTGCGCACCCGGCTCAGCGATGAAGAAGTGGCGAAATTTGCGGCGCAACGCTTTCGCTTTCCGGGCGTCGACATCAAGGCCAGACTGTTTCGCAGCTACCCCTATGGGGAACTGGCCAGCCATGTCATCGGCTACATCGGGCGCATCAACCCGGCGGAGAAAGAGAAACTCGACGATTCCGACGACCAGGCCAACTACCGCGGCACCGAGTACATCGGCAAACTGGGCATCGAGCAGAGTTTCGAGACCCAGTTGCACGGTGTCACCGGCGTCGACTCGGTGGAAACATCGGCCGGCGGACGGGCCATGCGCAAGCTGGCCAGCAGCCCTGCCACACCTGGCAATACCGTCAAGCTGTCGATTGACATCAAGCTGCAACACCTGATCGAGGAGTTGTTTGGCGAGCGCCGCGGCGCGCTGGTGGCAATGGACCCGAAGACCGGTGAAATACTGGCCTTCGTCAGCAAACCAACCTTCGATCCCAACCTGTTTGTCGAAGGCATCGACAGCGACAACTGGCAAACGCTCAACGAATCGCCCGACAAGCCGCTGCTCAACCGGGCGCTGCGCGGCACCTACCCGCCGGGTTCCACCTACAAACCCTTCATGGCCTTGGCGGCGCTGGAAACCGGAACCCGCACACCGGAGCAAACGATTTTCGACCCCGGCTTTTTCATGTTCGGCAACCACCGCTTTCACGACGACAAGGAAGGCGGGCATGGCCGGGTCAATATGTACCAATCGATCGTGCAGTCGTGCGACACCTATTACTACATGCTGGCCAACGACCTGGGGGTGGACACCATCCATGAGCAGATGCAGCGCTTCGGCTTCGGCGAGCTGACCGGCATCGATATTTACGGCGAGGTGCGCGGCCTGCTGCCCTCCACCGAGTGGAAACGCAAAGCCTATAAACGTGCCGACCTGCAAAAATGGTACGCCGGTGAAACCATCTCGTTGGGCATTGGCCAGGGCTACAACAACTTCACCATGCTGCAACTGGCGTCGGCCACGGCGACGCTGGCCAACAACGGTATCAAGATGAAACCGCATCTGGTGAAGGAAGTGGTCGACGTCCTGACGCATGCCCCCACCAGCACGACGCGGGAGGCGATGGGTCAAGCGATTGCCAAAGCCGAGCATATCGCGGTCATCAAGAATGCGCTGATGGGCGTCAATATCGAGGGCACTTCGGCCGCCGCCTTCCGTGGCGCCGGCTACACCAGTGGCGGCAAGACCGGCACGGCACAGGTGGTTCGAATCAAGGAGAATGAAAAATATGTCGCCTCCAGAATCGAGGAGCGCTTTCGCGACCATGCGCTATTTACCGCCTTTGCACCGGCTGAAGAGCCGCAAATCGCACTCGCCATGGTGGTTGAAAACGCCGGTTTCGGCTCCCAGAATGCAGCTCCGATTGCCCGCCGCATCTTCGATTATTGGCTGCTCAAGCAGTACCCCAGCGTGGAGGACATCGCGGCGGTGCAAAAAGCCCAGGCGACGGCGCCGATCGGCACGCCGCGCGCCCTGACCGAAATTCCGTGGCCGCCAGTCAGCCCTTAATTTCAATGCGTCACCCATGAAAAAAAGGCACCGGGGTTGCCGATGCCTTTTTTCATTTGTGTGTGTTTTAAGGAGCGTCTCCAGGGGTCTTCTCGTTCAACAAACCTGCGGTCTGCTGACGATCAGGCAAATGTACACGTCAAAACCGGTTGCCACATCGGGGCTTACCCTTTCAGGATTTACCCTCTCCCTGGCGCAGCGGCGTCCTGCACAATCCACTGCGCCGCCTTCTCCGCGATCATCAACGCCGGCGAGTTGGTGTTGCCGCTGGTGATCAGGGGCATGACACCGGCATCGACCACGCGCAAGCCGGTGACTCCGCGCACCCGCAAGCGCGAATCCAGCACGGCATAAGGGTCGTCCGACGCCCCCATTCTGGTGGTACCCACCGGATGAAAGATGGTGGTGGCAATGTCGCCCGCCAACCTGGCCAACTCCTCATCAGTCTGAAACTGGGTGCCGGGCTTCCACTCCACTGGCTGGTACCTGGCCAGGGCCGCCTGGGACACGATGTTGCGCGTCAGGCGCAGTGAATCGGCCGCCACCTTGCGGTCCGCCTCGGTGCTCAGGTAGTTGGGGGCGATCGCCGGCGCCTCCTGAAAATTGGCGCTCTTGATGTGGACCGTGCCGCGACTGGTCGGGTTGAGGTTGCAGACGCTGGCCGTGAAGGCGTTGAAGCTGTGCAGCGGTTCGCCAAAGGCCTCCAGACTGAGCGGCTGCACGTGGTACTCGATGTTGGGATAAGGCTGGGCCGGGTCGCTGCGCGTGAAGGCGCCCAACTGCGAGGGCGCCATGCTCATCGGTCCGCTGCGCTTGAGGACGTACTCGAGGCCGATCATGGCTTTGCCCCACAGCGAATTGGCCTGGGTGTTCAGGGTTTTGACGCCCTGTACCTTGAAAACCGATCGAATCTGCAAGTGGTCCTGCAAGTTGGCGCCCACCCCCGGTGCATCCTGCTGCACGGCAATGCCCTTGCTTTGCAACAAGTCCGCCGGGCCAATGCCCGACAACTGCAAAATCTGCGGCGAACCGATGCTGCCGGCACTCAGAATGACCTCCGTGCTGGCGCTGGCCGTCACCATCTCGGAACTGGCCCAGACCTGCACCCCGCTGCAACGTTGACTGCCATCCGGCTGTTTTTCCAGCAGCAGCTTGGCGACCTGGGCCGAAGTCCACATCTCGAAATTCGGTCGCGCATAGCAAGTAGGCCGCAAGAAGGCTTTGGCGGTATTCCAGCGCCAGCCTTCCCTTTGATTCACCTCAAAGTAGCCGACACCCTCGTTGTTGCCCCGGTTGAAGTCATCGGTGGCCGGGATGCCGGCCTGCTGCGCGGCCTGCGAAAACGCGTCCAATATGTCCCAGCGCAGGCGCTGCTTTTCGACCCGCCACTCACCACCGGCGTTGCGATGCCGCAATACCTTGCGGTAAGGGGTGCCGGCGTCGCGCAGCAGTTCCGACGCCACACCGCGCGCTCCGTGCGCGGCATTGGCACCCTTGTAGTGGTCTTCATGCAATTTGTAATACGGCAGCACATTGTCCCAACTCCAGGCGTCATCGCCTGTCAGTCTGGCCCACTGGTCGTAATCGCGCGCCTGGCCGCGCATGTAAATCATGCCGTTGATGCTGCTGCAGCCACCCAGAGTTTTGCCGCGTGGGTAACGCAGCACGCGGCCGTTCAGACCGGCGTCGGGCTCGGTGTTGTAAAGCCAGTCGGTACGCGGGTTGCCAATGCAGTAGAGATAGCCGACCGGAATGTGAATCCAGTGGTAGTCGTCGCGGCGTCCGGCTTCAATCAGCAGAACGCGCTTGCTGGCGTCGGCCGACAGACGATTTGCCAGCAGACAGCCGGCGGTGCCGGCGCCGATGATGATGTAGTCAAAGCTGGTACTCATGCGTGCCTCGTGTTCAATGTCCGACCCAATTCGGTTTGCGTTTTTCCTGAAATGCTCTCTGCCCCTCTTTGGCGTCTTCGGTCAAGGTGAACAGCGCAATCTGACTTTCGGTGAATGAAACAGCTTCTTCAAAGGCCATGGCCTCCACCTTCTTGAGCGTATACAAGCCACGGCGGATGGCGGCCGGCGATTTGTCCAGCAGACGCTCCAGCAGCCACTGCAGCTTGAGGTCGACGTCATCATCGACGTAGTTCACCAGCCCCAGTTCCAGCGCCTGCGCCGCATCGATGGGCTCGCCCGTCAGGCACATCTCGTTGAGGGCGCGCCGCGGTATCAAGTGCTGCAAAACGCTCAGCACCTGGGCCGGAAAGACGCCCACCTTGACTTCCGGCAGGCCAAACAGCGCGTGGCGCGCCGCCACCGCCATGTCGCACATCGCCAGCAAGCCCATGCCACCCGCCATGCAGGCGCCGTTGACGCGGGCAATCAGCGGCACGTAGCTGGCCCGTGCCACGCGCAGCAACTGCGCCAGATGGCCGTGGGGTTCGGAATAATCGGTGGTAAATGCCTGGGCCGACTGCAAATCGGCGCCGGCGCAAAAGGCCTTGCTGCCAGCGCCCGTGAGCACGATGGCGCGGATATCGCGCTGGCCCTGCGCCACGGAAATAGCTTGTGTCAGACCGGCCAGCACCGCATGACTCATGGCGTTGCGCCGTTCTTCGCGGTTGATGGTCAACCACAGCACCGGTCCGCGCTGCGCCACGCTCAACTCGGGTATCGACGAAAAAATGGGCTTGTTCATGTTGTCTCCAGTTTGGGCTATTCTGCCGCAACGCAGACACGGTCATTGAACGCTTGACTACACTGCGTTACCAAGTACATTTCAGCCACCATTTTGATTGAGCGAGCCGCCATGGCGGAAAACGGTCCACGCATCACACGCCTCGGCACACCCGAGGGGCACAGCGTGCTGTTGTCTGGCTGCTGGACCGCCGCGCGCCTGGCCGAGCCGGTGACATGGCCGCTGATCGAATCCGAGCTGGCGGCTAGCTGCGGTGCCGGAACCGAGGGCACGACCTGGGATTTACGCAAGCTGCAACGGCTCGACCATACCGGAGCCCAAGTGTTGTGGAACGCCTGGGGCCATCGCTGGCCCGCCAGCCTGTTGCTGCTGGAGACGCAGCGCACCATGCTGGCGAGGGTCGCGCAGTACGTCACAACGGCCCCGCTACCGGTCCGTAAATCGGTCTGGCAACTGTTCCTGCGATTGGGCGCCAGGCTGCTGGTTTTGTTGGACCACATCAAGTACTGGATACGCCTGACCGGTCAACTGTTACTCGACTGCGTCAAACTGGCGAGAGCGCCAAGTCGAGGCCCGTGGCGCGATGTGTCAGGCCATCTGTACCGCATTGGCGCCACCGCGCTGCCGATTACAGCGCTGGTCGGATTTCTGATTGGCGTGGTGCTGGCTTACCTGATGTCGCAGCAACTACGCCAGTTTGGCGCCGATGCCTTCATCGTCAACATTCTGGGTATCGCCCTGATCCGCGAACTCGGACCGGTACTGGCGGCGATCCTGATCGCCGGGCGCTCCGGCTCGGCTATCACCGCTCAAATCGGTGTCATGCGAGTGACCGAGGAATTGGACGCCATGCGCGTGCTGGGCATTGCCAAAGGCTACCGGCTGGTGCTGCCGCGCGCCATTGCGCTGGCCATCGCCATGCCCTTGCTGACGGTCTGGACCACGCTGGCAGCGCTGTTGGGCGGCATGCTGGCGTCGGACCTGGTTATGGGTGTGACGCCAGCGTATTTTTTTGAAACACTGCCACGCGCGGTGCAAGTGTCGAATCTGACACTGGCGGTCGGCAAGTCGGTGGTATTTGGCCTGCTGATTGCGTTGATCGGCTGTCACTACGGGTTGCGCGTCAAACCCAACACCGAAAGTCTGGGTCAGGGTACGACCGCCTCGGTGGTGACCTCCATCACCATGGTGATATTGGTGGACGCGCTGTTTGCGGTCATCTTCAAGGATATTGGGATATGAGCCCAAGGCCGGCCCCCATGGTCGAGATCGACAAGCTCTGGTCGGTGTTTCGCAGCGCCGGGCAGGAGTCGGTGATTCACAAAGACCTGGACCTCAGCATTGAGTCGGGTGAGCTGCTGTCCATCGTGGGCGGCTCCGGCAGCGGCAAAACCGTGTTGCTGCGCCAGATCCTGGGACTGGAGACGCCCAGCCGCGGGCGTGTCACGGTGGCGGGTCAACCGGCCTCGCACATGGGCTCCGAGGGTGCCGCCAGCCGCGTCGGCATGCTATTCCAGCACGGCGCCCTGTTCTCCGCCTTCACCGTGCTGGAAAACATCGCTTTCCCGCTGCGCGAACTCAGAACCCTGCCGCGTGCGCTGATCCGGGACGTCGCCATGGTCAAACTGCAAATGGTCGGGCTCGATCCGTCGCAGGCGCACAAGATGCCGGCCGATTTGTCCGGCGGCATGGTCAAGCGCGTGGCTCTGGCGCGAGCCCTGGTGATGGATCCGCCGCTGCTGTTGCTCGACGAGCCGACCGCCGGGCTGGACCCCGACAGTGCCGACGCCTTTTGCGTGCTGTTACGCTCCCTGCACCGCGAGCTCGGCTTGACCGTGGTGATGGTGACACACGATCTGGACACTTTGTTTGAACTCAGCACCCGCATCGCCGTGGTGGCCGACAAGCACATCGTCGTCAGCGGGACGCCGACGCAGGTGATGGCCCATCCCCATCCCTTTGTTCATGATTTCTTCCAGGGCGCCCGCGGACGGCGCGCTGCTTCCATGTTGCAGCCGCCGCCTCTGGCAGTGTAGAAAGAGAGTCTGACGGAAAAATGGAAAATAAATCCCACGCCCTGGCAGCTGGCACTTTTTTGCTGCTGCTGCTGACCTTGTTGGTCGCGCTGGCGGTCTGGCTGACGCGCGATACGCGCCAATTGCGGGTCTTTGAACTGACCAGCACAGACCCGGTGACCGGTCTGCAGCCGCAGGCCTCGGTGCGCTTCAAGGGGGTCGCCGTCGGCAAGGTCACCCACATTGGCCTGGACCCCCAGGCCGGCGGCCAGGTGCTGATTCGGATCGCCATTGACGAGCAGGCACCGATCACTCGCTCGACCTTCGCCACACTGGGCTTTCAGGGTGTCACCGGTCTGGCTTTTGTGCAACTCGACGACAGCGGCGAATCGAAGGTGATGATCGATTACAACCAGCAGCCACTGCCCCGCATTCCGCTGCGACCCGGCCTTATCTCCAAGCTGTCAGATCGCGGCAGCAGCATTCTGTTGCAGTTGGAAGAAACCACGCGCCGCGTCAACCTGCTGTTGGCGCCGGCCAACCAGCAAAGCCTGCTGGCGGCAGTCGCCAGTCTGGACCAGGCCGCCGCCAGCATCAAGCATTTGTCAGCCGAAGCGAGCCAGTTGCTGCCGCCGCTGGCGCTGGAAGCCAGCGCCACGCTCAAGACCGTGAAGGACAGTTCGGTGCGGGTCGGTGAGAGTGCCGACGAGGCGCGCCAATCGGCGCGCGCCTTCAGAACGGTCACCGAGCGCATGAATGCAAAAGACGGCACGCTGGACCAACTCGCGGTCGGCGCCGCCACGCTGGCGGCCACCGGGCAACGCCTGAATTCGACCACCCTGCCACGCGTCAATCGGGTGGCCGAAGACGCCAGCCGCAGTGCGCGCCAACTGGACCGAACCGTCGGCATGGTCAGCGACAACCCGCAGTCGCTGCTCTTTGGCAACGCGCCGATCACGCCCGGCCCGGGCGAGCCGGGCTTTTCCGCGAGCCCTGGCAAACCATGAAAGGCACTATGAATTCAGTCGCTATCGACGCTTGTTTCAGGCGCGCCAAGGGTCTTTTCATTCTGCTATTTTTGACGCTGACCGGCTGCGCCCTGCCAAATCAGGCGGCGCGCCCGGCGCTCTACGACTTCGGTCCGGGGTCGCTGACGGCGACACCGACCGAGGCTGAGCCCAGACTGCCGGCCCTGGCACTGGACCTGGTTGAAGCCAGCCCGGCGCTTGACAGCACCGCTGTCCTCTATCGTTTGGTCTATGCCGACCAGCAGCAACTGCGGCCCTACGCCCTGGCACGCTGGAGCATGACGCCGGCCCAGTTGCTGCGCCAGCGTCTGCGCCAACACCTGAGCCAGCGGCGCGCCCTGCTCAGCCCCGGCGACATCAGCGACGCCGACACGCCAAACCCGGTATTACTGCGCATTGAGCTTGAAGAGTTCAGCCAACTGTTCGAGGCACCCAACCAGAGTGTCGGCCTGCTGCGCTTGCGTGCCACCTTGACGCAGCCCGGCCCGAAAGGCGAAAAATGGCTGGCGCAACGCAGCCTGACGGTGCAGCGCGGCGCACCCACTGCGGACGCCCCGGGCGGTGTCCGGGCTCTGACCGCTGCCACCGACGCAGCGCTACAGGAACTTGATCAGTGGCTGCAAGCGCTTGGCCGATAGGCCGCAGGCAAAAATGCAACACCCGGCGTTGAAACCTTAAAATTCATTTGATCTAAATCAACCGGAACCGCTAGCATCGGAGCCTGCCGGACTGCAAAAACCAGATGGGGGTTTATCCTCTGGTCTAAGGTAAACCTTAAGTAAACCCTTAAGGTAATCTTAAATCGGATGAAACAGTAACCTGAAAGGATTTGAAATGAAATTGACACAAATCGTGCTACCCTTGGCGGTCGCCGCACTGGCTGGTTTTTCGACCCAAACCATGGCGGCGGTGGATGCCGACGCGGCGCAGGCCTTGTTCAAAAAGAATGATTGCAGCAAATGCCATGCGGTCGACAAATCGAAAAAAGGGCCAGCCCTGAAGAAGATTGCCGCCAAGTACAAAGGCAAGGCTGAAGGCCAGGCCAATATCATCAAGAACATCACCAGCGGTGCCAAGGTCAAACTCGACGACGGTAGCGAAGAAGAGCACAAGATCATTGATACCAAGGATCAAGCCGCGCTGAAGAATCTGGCCGACTGGGTGCTGGCGCAGTAGCAACTGGGCTGCCCCGCGGGACGCAGAATGGTTCACTGTCTGGAATGAATTGCATAGAGATAACGGTATCGCGCTAACCGCTTTGGGCAGTTCGTGGCGTGTCGTTTAACCGGAAAACGACGGAGAAAAAATGAAACATTCATTGGCCCGATGGGGCATGTTGGGCATCTTGGCGGTTGCTGTGGCGGGTTGCGGCGGCGGCGGTGGCAATGGGCAACCGGCGCCGGTGCCACCGGTACCGGTTGTTGCCACCAATAGCGCTATCGCGGCGGCCAGTGTGTTGCCGGTCAATGACACGGCGGCCAACTCCGCCGCCCCCTTCACCGTGGTGCAAAGTGCCGGCTTGTCGGCCGTCAGCGTGAACGGCGCGCCCAAGGTCAACTTCGCGGTATTTTCGGACGGCGGGGTCAAGGCCGATCTGAAGATCGCCAATGTCAGCGTCGCCATCGCCAAGCTGGTTCCGGGCAGCAATGGCGATCCGGACCAGTGGGTCAACTACATCTACCGCAAGGAAACAGCGACAACGGGTGTCGGCCCGGGCGGCGCCAAAGTGCCCGCGGCGACAGCCATGCAAGCCACTACCGATGGCAAACAGACCGACCCCGCGCTGCTGGCGGCGCAACTGGTCTACAACGCCGACGGTTATTACACCTATACCTTCAAGACCGATATCACGAACCCGGCCCAGACCAACGGCGTGGTCTTCGAGCCCGGCCGGACGCATCGCGTCGCGATCCAGTTGAGCTACAAGAATGCCGCCGGTGCCACCGTGTTGGTCAACCCCTACATCGATTTCACGCTCGACGCCAACGGCAAGTCGGTCCTCGTTACCGATCCGGCCAAAACACGCAAGATGACCGATGTCGCATCCTGCAATGGTTGCCACGAAAAACTGGCGCTCCATGGGGGCGGCCGCGTCGATACGCAGTTCTGTGTCATGTGTCACAACCCCGGCACCACCGACGCCAACAGCGGCAATGTGCTCAACCTCGCCACCATGGTGCACAAGATTCACGCCGGCAAGCTGCTTTACAGCAAGCTCGCTGCCGGCGGTGAGGACTACACGATCTGGGGCTATCAAAACAGCAAGCACAGTTACGCCGACGTCGGCTTCCCGCAGGACCTGCGCAACTGCACCAAGTGCCACTCGGGCGCCAACCCGAATACGCCACAGGGCGATAACTGGAAGACCAAGCCGTCCAAGGAGGCTTGCCTGACCTGCCACGCCAGCAACACCGGGTCCGCCTGGGACACCCTGCACAAAGTCGTCGCTGGTGAATTTGTCGCGGCCGGAGCACCCGCCTTGGCCTTGCCGAACCAGGAATGCGCGCGCTGCCATGGGGCCGGCTCTGTCCTGTCGGCCGAGTCGGTGCACTGGAACCAGGTCGAGGCCAACGCCGCCAAGTACAAGATGAATATCGAGAGCGTCGCTTTCAACGACACACCTGATCACAAAGGCCGCAGCGTGTCGGTCAAGTACTTCCTGTCCGATCCGACCAATGGCAATGCGGCCTACAACCTGGTCACGCCCGACTGCACCTACACAGGAACCGCGGGCGCTTGCGTGCCACCCACCACCACACCCGCCACGCCCAACAACACCAAGTTTGGCAACCTGCGCTTCTACCTTGCCTATCAGAATGTGGTTGGCCAGCTCGATGCAGTGACCGAGTTCTCGGCTTACAACAACGGTGGCAACGGCGCCAGCGCCTATGCCCACACCGGCAGCAACGACGGCAGCAACCACTACACGGTAAACATTCCGGTGCCCGATGACAGCGCCACGGCCATTGCCAAGGGCACTGCCCGTGTCGTCAGCATCGGCCAAATCAAAGAGCCCAAACTGGCAGCCGCATCCGGGACCAGTCCGCGACCCCAGGTCGTGCCCACGGTCTATGTGAATACCGGCGTGCAGCACAGCTACCAGGAACTGGCGCTGAGCGGCACCATGCAAGCACGCCGCAGCGTCGTCGCCAATGAGAAGTGCAACGTCTGCCACAGCGCATTGGGCGCTGCTTCCGGCTCCAACACGCTGCCCAACGCCTTCCACAGCGGCGCCCGCACCATCGTCGAGGCCTGTGTCGTTTGCCACGATGCCAACCGGGTATCCACAACCGTCATGACCAATGGATTGGCGCTCAACGAGTCCTACCAGTTCAAGCGCATGATTCACGGCATCCACGGCAACTCCAAACGGACCTATCCGTTCACCAACGGCAACAAGGTGGTCGGGGCGTTCTGCAACCCCGCCAACACCAGCGACATAGCCAAAGCCGCCTGCAATGGCACCCTGGTCTTTGCCGCGGGTGTGGAAAACTTTGCCGCCGAAGTGGCCTGGCCAGGCGTCGGCATCAACTGCAATGCCTGCCACGTCAACAACTCGTACAAGGTGGACCAGAGTCCGCTCGGCGCTGTCGTCAAGAAGGACAGCGGTGTCACCGACCCGACCCTCTGGAAAGTGATTTCGCCCAAGGCTGCCAGTTGCACGGCGTGCCATGACTCAAGCAAAGCGGTCGATCACGTGGCCAGTTTTGGCGGAGCCTCTTTTGGCGACAAGACCCAGGCGCAAATCGCCGGCCTGCCGCGCGAGACCTGCGACGATTGCCACGCCAGCGGCGGCTCCAAGAGCGTGGACATCGTCCACGGTCAGAAGTGACCGCGACAATTTTGAAGGGATCTGGGATGCGAATCAATCGTTTAATCGCCGTCGTCGGCCTCTGCCTGTTCGGCCTGCTGGGGCCTGCTTGGGGCGCCGGTGAAACCGGGGCGAAACTCTGTGTGACCTGCCATGACGAAGAAGACCTGCCGGACATGAGCCGGTCGGCGCACGGTTTCTCGGCCGACAAGCGGGTGCCGGACTGCATCACCTGCCACGGCCCCAGTCCGACCCATGCGAAGAAACCCGCTGACGTCAAGGAACGGCCGCGCCCGGACCGCTTGTTCATCCGCCAATTCGCGCTGCCCGCCAACGAACGCAGCGCGGTCTGCCTGAGCTGCCACAACAAGGACCCGAAGCGCGCGCTGTGGAGCGGCAGTCAGCATGAGGGTGCCGATGTGGCCTGCAATACATGTCACAAGATCCACGGCAATCGTGACAAAGTGCTGAGCAAATCGACCCAGACCGAAGTCTGCTACAGCTGCCACAAGGAACAGCGCTCGCAAATGAACCGGGCCTCGCACCACCCGGTTCCGGAAGGCAAGATGAGCTGCTCCGATTGCCACAACGTGCACGGCTCGGCCGGCCCCAAGCTGGTCAAACGCGACAGCACCAACGCCACCTGCTACACCTGCCACGCCGAAAAGCGCGGTCCCTTTGTGCATCAGCATGAACCGGTGGCCGAGGACTGCGCCAACTGCCACAACGTGCACGGCAGCACGGTCGCCGCCATGCTCAAGGCGCGCCCACCGCTGCTATGCCAGCAATGTCATACACCGCACGTGGCGGGCGGCGTCGGTGCCGTCGGTGGCCAGGCTGGTGTTTACGGCGCTGCCGCACCGGGTCAGACGGCGCCGCTGATCAACGCCACTTCCAGCGGCAAGAACGTCGTCAACCTGTGGCAGGGCCGCAGCTGCCTGAACTGCCATACGCAGGTTCATGGTTCCAATAATCCGTCGACCAGCAACCCGACGCCCCAGCTCATGCTGCGCTGAAGTACCGAGAGCAATCATGATCAAGTCCGATTCTTCTTTTCGCTTTCATCGCAGCCTGCTCGCCCTGGCGCTGTCTGCCGCCTTCGTTCCCATGGCGGCACAGGCCGAAGGCGACGAGGCCAGCGCGCTGACCACCATCAGCGTCGGTCTCGGCGCCCTCAGCGGCGACAGTGCCGATCACGCCCTGTTCGGCCAGTACAACGGTTTGCGTCCCGACCGCAGTGTCTTCGGCACGCTGGGCATCGACTACAGCCGACGCGACCTTGAAAACAGCCAGTGGGTCCAGTTCGAAGCTTCCAACCTGCTCGGCGACACACGTGAACTGGGTCTGGTCTGGAAAAACCCGGGCAACTGGAAATTCAGTGCCAATTACGGTGAACTGGTCCGCTACGACCCGAGCACCGTTAATAGCGGCCTGCTGGGCGCCGGTTCAACGACGCCGCAAGTAGTGGCTTTGAGTTCCGGCCCGGGCACCGGGGCGGACCTTGAATTGAAAACCAAGCGGACTGGCCTCGGTATCGGCTTCGCCAAAACAATCAGCCCGGCCTTGCAGTTCGAGCTTGACCTGAAAAGCGAGAACAAGGAGGGCTCGCGCCTGTTTGGCGTTGGCATCAACTGCCCCTCCGTGATTGCACCGGGTTGCCTGGGCACCACCGCCAGCAACACCGGCTGGGCAACACTGCTGCTGCCGGAGCCGATCAATGCCAACCACAGCCAGATTGAAGCCCGACTCAGCTACGCAGTGGAAAAGTTTCGCTTCAACGTTGGTTACTACGGCTCGTTCTACCGCAATACCAACAGCACCCTTAACCCGGTCGTCCCGGGCAGCCTGTACAACCCGCTGGGCACCCTGCTGCCGCTCAATACCGGCTTGCAGGGCATCCTGGGCCAACCGCTGGCCCTGGCACCAGACAATCAGGCGCACCAGTTCGACCTGAGCGGGAGTTACGACTTCACCGGCACAACGCGTGGAACCTTCAAGCTCGGGCGTACCGTGGCCACGCAGAACGCGGACTTTGCCAGCGACGGATTGACCGGCGCACCCGCCGGTGTCACCAACCTTGGTGGCGAAGTAAGAACAACGCTGGCCAAGCTCAGTCTGAGTTCGCGTCCGGTCCGGCAACTGTCCTTGCTGGCCGACCTGCGCTACGAGAAGAGAGACGACCAGACCCCGATCGCCCTCTACAACACCGAAGGCACGGCAACTTTCACCAACCGCGATCTTCCCAACCGGAAGATCAACAGCAAGCTGCAGGCCAGTTGGCAGTTCAATAGCGACTACCGTGGCACATTGGGTGCCGACCGTGAAAGCATCGATCGCGGCGTCTTCACCGCCAGCAGCGCCATCTCCGGTATCAGTGCCCTGCGTCAGAAAACCGACGAGACCAGCGTCCGCGCCGAATTGCGCCGCCGCATGTCGGAAAACTTCAGCGGCGCCGTCAGCGTCGCCAGCAGTCGGCGTGACGGATCGAACTGGTTGAAGGACAACAGTGGGCTGGGCGTTACCGAGGTCAGCAACCCGGCCGACCCGGTTACCGGCTTTTCGCCAACCGCCGTCTTCATGCCGACACTGGCCGATCGCAAGCGCAACAAGGTCAAACTGTTTGCCGACTGGCAACCGAGCGAGAGCGTGACCTTGCAGGCCAGCGCCGAGCGCGGCACCGATCGGTTCGACACGCCCAGCAGCTATGGCCTGCGCGATACCGGCATGAACCAATTCAGTCTCGATTGGGGCTATACCCTGTCCGACAACTGGGGTTTGAACGGCACTTTGTCGCGCAGCCTGCAAAGCCTGAACCAGGCCCGTGCTGCCGGCTACCTGATGGCGTTTGACAACACCAATGTGGGCGCCAGTGTCGGTGTCAACGGCAAGGCCAGCGGCAAACTCAACGTTGGTGGCAGCCTGTCCTATGTTGGCGACAAGAGCGCCTACGCCCAGACCCTGGACAGTTTTGCCGGTAGCGACTCGGTCGCGCTGCTGGCCGCTACCGGCGGCTTGCCCGATATCGTGTACAGCCAGACCGCATTGAAACTGTTTGGCAAATACGCGCTGGAAAAAGGCTCCTCGGTACGCGTCGATTTTGTCCACCAGCGCAACATCGTCAACGATTGGTCATGGAGCCTCAACGGCGTTCCGTTCACCTATTCGGACGGCAGCACCGTGTCGCAAAAGCAGACGCAAAAGGTCAGCCTGATCGGCGTCACCTACGTCTACCAGTTACCGTAATTCAGCGTTGCAAAGGTTCGCCTTTCTCTAGAGGGGCAACCGCTTTTTCGGACTGCTGCCCGAGCTCCCTGAGAGTTAAGCGGGGGGCGGAGTTTTCAGGCGCTTGGCGTCACTGTCTTGAGTGAAAACGGACGGCGCGGGAAGTCCAACCCAACGCTATCAAGCTGGCCACTGCCATGCCGAAATGGAGGCTGGCAGATTCCATTTCCTCTTCCCTGTACCTTGCCCGGAATTAGCTGGGCAATGCGCGCCGTGGTTGATCTGGGACAAACCCGTGGGCTCTCGCTACGCACAGAATCCGACTTTGTCAAGCGTCTGTAAAGTGAAGTTGGTGTCTGTAACTTAAGGCTTAAGGAGTCTGTAGTGAAGTATTTTGATCAATCAAGTAATAAGCGGCCATCGCCGCATTGGACCAAGTTGGCGGCAGCGAGTTTGCTCGCCGTCGCCGCTCTGGCCGGTTGCGGTGGTGGCAGTGATGGCGCTACCGGCGCCACCGGCCCCGCTGGTGCCAACGGCCCCGCTGGTGCTACCGGCCCCGCCGGCAGCAATGCCGTCGCCACGGTCAATGCCGGCAGCAATGCCGCGCCTGCCACTCCCACCGCCGCTGCTGCCTGGCAAGCACTGGCACCCCAGGTCACGGTGCAAAGCGTCACCATCAACAGCGCTCCGGTCGTCAAATTCACGGTCAAGGACGCCGCTGGTAATCCGATCGTCGGCCTGGGCAACAAGTCCCAGAGCGCTACCGCTACCGTCGCCGGCCTGACCAACATCGCCTTCACCCTGGCCAAACTGGTACCCGGCTCGACTTACACGGTGACCTCCAACGGCGTCACCACCACTTACAACTCCAGCCCCAGCAAATGGGTCAGCTACAACGTAATGAAGCCGGTCACCGTGGCGCAAGCCGCCGGCACCATTGGCGCCGCCGACTCGTGCAACAAGACTGCTACCGCCGCTGCCACCTGGTGCGGCACCTTCCCCACCACCGACACCCAGGGTACCCTGGCTGACAACGGTGATGGCAGTTACCAGTACACCTTCTACCGCGATCCGAAACAGGCCGCTGCCATTGTGGCCAGCCTGACCGACTCGGCCGATGGTCTGGCCAAGAAAGCTGATCTGGGCGACTTGACCTATGACGCCACCTTGACGCATCGCCTGGGCATTCAACTTGGCGGCGCCGCTCCTGGTACCGGCTCCAATACGCCCAATGCCGTGACCAACGCAGCCTACCCCGGCGTCAACATGGTCAACACCGCCAACGTGGTGTATGACTTCAGGCCCGATGGCGCCGCCGTTACCAGCACGCGCGACATCGTCAAGATCGATTCCTGCGCTGGTTGTCATGATGGGAAAGTTCTGGCTCACGGTAGCCGCAAGGATCCCAAGTACTGCATGACCTGCCACACCGATCAAGTCAAGTACTCCTTTAGCATGGAGGCGCCAAGCACCAATGGCGGCCTCATCTTGACCGGTGGAGTTTCTGGAACTACGACCCAAAAACGGGCTGAAACAGCCATCGTGGATGGCCGAGCCATTGGCAACTTCCCCAACTTCATGCACAAGCTGCACATGGGCAATGGCTTGGTCAAGCAAGGCTATAACTACAATGCCAATGGCGGTGCAATGCTGTTCAATGATGTTGCCTTCCCGCAAAATCCGGCCAATTGCGCCAAGTGCCACGATGGTTCCGCCAGCGCGGTCAACAAGACCGCCAATGGTGATAACTGGAAGAACAATCCCAGCGTGCTGGCTTGCGGCTCCTGCCATGACGGCATCAACTTCACGACCGGCACTGGCGTCACCTTGGCTGACAAGGCCAAAGACGTCGCTGCCAAAGTTGCCATCGGCACGACAAAGAGCGGCCACGCGGCCGGCCAAGACGCAACCAATCCGCAGTGCGCCTTGTGCCACACCGCGGACAAGATTGCTGTCTATCACGCGGCACAAAATGCATCGCCGAATAATCCGACCGTGCAAGCTGGGCTGAAGAATTTCAAATATGAAATCAAGTCGGCAGCTGCAACTGCTAGCAGCGTCACGGTTGTTTTCAAGATCACCGTGGATGGAGTGGCCGCGTCCTTCGTGGCTCCGGCGGCTGGCGTGACCAATCCGTTGGCGGGCTTCACGGGCGCACCAAGCTTCCTGTTGGCTTACGCCAAGTCCCAGGATGGCGTCACAACGCCGGTTGACTTCAACAACCTCGGCAATGGCGTGGCAAATGCGCAACCGGTCAGCGTATCGATCGCCGCCTTGCTAGACACCAACAAGGCCCTCACCTCCGGCACCTTGGCTGGTCCCGATGCAAGCGGTTATTACACCGCAACCATTGTGGGTACCAATGTCTTCCCGGCCGGGGCGGCCCTGCGCACAGTGGCACTGCAAGGCTACTTTAGCCAGATTTCGCCCGCAGCTGCGCGCCATACCCTGTCGGTCGTCAAGACCGTCACGGGTGATGTGGTGCGCCGCTCCGTGGTTGACTCAAACAAGTGTGGCAATTGCCACGAGTGGTTTGAAGGGCATGGCGGTAACCGCAACATTGGTTTGGGATCGGATGGCATCGTCGTCTGCGTGGTCTGCCACAACCCGGGCCTGGTCACCAGCGGGCGTGGGATCTCGGATGCCGCCATCACGGCTTATCCGTTCACCACCGCGGACAACGCGATCCTGGCGCTGTGGAACTTCAATAAGACCTTGACCAACGCCGCCTTGGCGCTGCCACAAACTTCCAATAACTTCAAGGACATGATTCACGGGATTCACGCCGGTAAAGACCGCACCAATCCGATCCAGATTGCGCGCGACCGGACTCCCAGTGCGATCAACCTGATCGACGGCAGTGAAATTGGCTTCCCGGGCAACCTGAACCACTGTGACACCTGCCACAAAGCGGGTGCTTACAGCGCTGTGCCGGCCAATACCCTGGTTACAACCCATGAAGCAGACAATGGCGTGTTCCTGAACGGCGTGAGCCGCACCACGGCGGATGCCAAGGCCGCTCTGAAGCAGCCCAATGCGCTGGACAAAGTGACAACCCCGTTCACCGCAGCGTGCGTCAGTTGCCATGACAAAGCCACCGCCAAGGCCCACATGGGCACCAATGGTGGCCAGATCCTGGTAGCACGCAGCGCACAAAACGCAGCTGGCGAGTCGTGCGCTGTCTGCCATGGCCTGGGCAAGGAATTTGACCCGGCCGTGGTTCACAAGTAAAGCAACGACGTGGGGAGGTTTGCCTCCCCCTACTCACCCAAGTTAACCCGGATACGGCAACGTGTCCGGGTTAATTTTTGGGGACAGGGGATTCGTCAAACAGCGATCTGACTGGGCTGTCGGTGGCCCCACATCAGTCCCGTACTGTCCCAAAAGGCCCGGCGATAACTCTGTGAAGTTTGATCCAAAGCAAACTGGCAAACCACCTGTCCACTCAGAATCTAGCCCTGTAAAGTATTTGTAAAGTGAAGTTGGTGTTTGTAACTTAAGGACTAAGGAGTCTGTAGTGAAGTATTTTGATCAATCAAGTAATAAGCGGCCATCGCCGCATTGGACCAAGTTGGCGGCAGCGAGTTTGCTCGCCGTCGCCGCTCTGGCCGGTTGCGGTGGTGGCAGTGATGGCGCTACCGGCGCCACCGGCCCCGCTGGTGCCAACGGCCCCGCTGGTGCTACCGGCCCCGCCGGCAGCAATGCCGTCGCCACGGTCAATGCCGGCAGCAATGCCGCGCCTGCCACTCCCACCGCCGCTGCTGCCTGGCAAGCACTGGCACCCCAGGTCACGGTGCAAAGCGTCACCATCAACAGCGCTCCGGTCGTCAAATTCACGGTCAAGGACGCCGCTGGTAATCCGATCGTCGGCCTGGGCAACAAGTCCCAGAGCGCTACCGCTACCGTCGCCGGCCTGACCAACATCGCCTTCACCCTGGCCAAACTGGTACCCGGCTCGACTTACACGGTGACCTCCAACGGCGTCACCACCACTTACAACTCCAGCCCCAGCAAATGGGTCAGCTACAACGTAATGAAGCCGGTCACCGTGGCGCAAGCCGCCGGCACCATTGGCGCCGCCGACTCGTGCAACAAGACTGCTACCGCCGCTGCCACCTGGTGCGGCACCTTCCCCACCACCGACACCCAGGGTACCCTGGCTGACAACGGTGATGGCAGTTACCAGTACACCTTCTACCGCGATCCGAAACAGGCCGCTGCCATTGTGGCCAGCCTGACCGACTCGGCCGATGGTCTGGCCAAGAAAGCTGATCTGGGCGACTTGACCTATGACGCCACCTTGACGCATCGCCTGGGCATTCAACTTGGCGGCGCCGCTCCTGGTACCGGCTCCAATACGCCCAATGCCGTGACCAACGCAGCCTACCCCGGCGTCAACATGGTCAACACCGCCAACGTGGTGTATGACTTCAGGCCCGATGGCGCCGCCGTCACCAACACGCGCGACATCGTCAAGATCGATTCCTGCAGTTCCTGCCACGACGGAAAAGTGCTGGCTCACGGTAGCCGCAAGGATCCCAAGTACTGCATGACCTGCCACACCGACCAGATCAAGTACACCTTCAGCCAGGAAGCCGCCAGCACCAATGGCGGTCTGGTCCTGACCGGCACCACCCGTCCGACGACTGCCATCGTTGACGGCCGTGCCCTGGGCAACTTCCCCAACATGATCCACAAAACCCACATGGGCAAGGAACTGGTCAAGCAAGGCTATTACTTCAACGCTTCTGCCGAAGGTCTGTACAACAGCTTTGGTCTGCCGCAGGATCCCGCCAATTGCACCAAGTGCCACACCGGTACCGCCACCGCAGGCAACCCGGTCGCGACCGCCAACGGCGACAACTGGAAGAACAACCCCAGCGTGCTGGCTTGCGGTTCCTGCCATGACGGTATCAACTTCACGACCGGCGCCGGCGTCACTCTGGCTGACAAGGCCAAGGATGTGGCAGCCAAAGTTGCCATCGGCACCACCCAGACCGGCCACGCCGCCGGACAGGACGCAACCAATCCGCAGTGCGCCTTGTGCCACACCGCGGACAAGATTGCGGTCTATCACCGCACCAACTTTGCCACGCCCAATAACCCAGTCGCCAAGGCTGGTGTAACCAGCTTCAGCTTCGGCATCACCAGTGTCACGGTCAATGCCAGCAAGCAACCGGTCATCACGTTCCAGATCAAGAAGGACGGCGTTGCCGTAACTTCCCTGGCCGCGCCGACCCTGGTGACCAACGCCGCAACGGGTCAGCAAGTGGTGTCTCCCGCCTATGAGCCGATCGCCGGCTTTGCTGGTGGCCCGAGCCTCTACGTGGCTTACGCAGTACCGCAGGATGGCATCGCGGCACCGGCCGACTTCAATGCCTACCAGAGTGTCTCGCTGACCAACCTGCTGGTGGCCGCTGGCTCGCCCAAGGCAGGCACGCTGACGGCCGACGGCGCCGGCAACTTTACCGCCACCTTGACGGGTGACCTGGTCGGTCAGGCCGTTGGCATTGGCTGCACCAAACCGGTTGCACCGGCTACCGCGGCCTGCGTCAACACGGCTGTTCTGGCCAGCCCGATTGTGATCCCCACCACGGCAAAAATGGTGACTGGCGCCATCATCGGCAGCTTCACGCAAAAAGGTCTGGCCGCTTACCCCTATGTGGCAGCCAACGTATCGGTCAATCCGAACACGTCTGCTTCCGGCGGGCTGGCAACACCTGGCGTGCTGAAGAAGCTCGTTGCCACCGGCTACACGGCACGTCGCGTGATCGTCGATACCGCCAAGTGCAATAGCTGCCACGACCAACTTGGTACCAGCCCGAGCTTCCACGGCGGTGCCCGCAACGACGGTACAGCTTGCGCTATTTGCCACGACGGTAATCGCACCAGTAGCGGCTGGGCGGCAGACGCCAGCTCGTTCGTTCACGGTATCCATGGTGCCAGCAAGCGCAGCGTACCCTACACTTGGCACGCAGTTTCGACAACCGACAATTACTCGAAGATCGGCTACCCGGGTGTGCTGAGTGATTGCAACCAGTGCCACCTGCCCAACACCGTCAATTTCGGTGCCAACGGCGCAACACTGGCTCCGAACCTGCTGTGGAGTAGCACCGCCACCGGCAAGTTCAACGGTGCAACCGACACAGTCGGCGCCATATCACCCTATGTCGTTAAGGACAATGTGATGAACTATGGCAATAAGTTCACCTATACACCTGTCGGTGCCACGGTGAGTGCCTATACAACATCCAATGGCGTCACGGTTGCGGCGCACGTTGCCGGTGCTGGTGGCGAAACGGTTGCCGCCGAGGGGACCACGCTGGTGAACTCGCCAGTCAGCTCGGCCTGCTTCGCCTGCCACGATACCAACGTGGCCAAAGCGCACATGACGACCAATGGTGGCGCCATCTACGAAACCCGCGCCACGGCGCTGACCAAGACCGAGGCTTGCCTGACTTGCCACGGTGCTGGCAGAGACCAGGACGTTGCAGCGGTTCATAAGAAATGATCCAGGCTGGCTGACCTCAGCCAGCCTGACCTGAAAACAACCCGGATACGGCAACGTATCCGGGTTGTTTTTTGACCAAAGGAAACAGCGATAACTTCGTCGGGCTTGATCTAGAGCAAACCGAGAGGCCACTGGTACACAGAAAATCGATCCCTGTAAAGTGCGTGTAAAGTGAAATTGGTGTAGTTAACTTAGGACTTAAGGAGTCTGCTGTGAAGTATTTTGATCAGTCAATTAATAGGCGGCCATCGCCGCATTGGACCAAGTTGGCGGCAGCGAGTTTGCTCGCCGTCGCCGCTCTGGCCGGTTGCGGTGGTGGCAGTGATGGCGCTACCGGCGCCACCGGTCCCGCTGGTCCCGCTGGTGCCACCGGCCCCACTGGCCCAGCCGGCAGTAACGCCGTCGCCACGGTCAATGCCGGCAGCAATGCCGCGCCTGCCACTCCCACCGCCGCCGCTGCCTGGCAAGCACTGGCACCCCAGGTCACGGTGCAAAGCGTCACCATCAACAGCGCTCCGGTCGTCAAATTCACGGTCAAGGACGCCGCTGGTAATCCGATCGTCGGCCTGGGCAACAAGTCCCAGAGCGCTACCGCTACCGTCGCCGGCCTGACCAACATCGCCTTCACCCTGGCCAAACTGGTACCGGCGTCGACCTACACGGTAACCGCCAATGGCGTGACTTCCACCTACAATGCCGAGCCCAGCAAATGGGTCAGCTACAACGTGATGAAACCGGTCACCGTGGCACAAGCCGCCGGCACCATTGGCGCCGCCGACTCGTGCAACAAGACTGCTACCGCCGCTGCCACCTGGTGCGGCACCTTCCCCACCACCGACACCCAGGGCACCCTGGTTGACAACGGTGATGGCAGTTACCAGTACACCTTCTTCCGCGATCCGAAACAGGCCGCCGCCATTGTGGCCAGCCTGACCGACTCGGCCGATGGTCTGGCCAAGAAAGCTGATCTGGGCGACTTGACCTATGACGCCACCTTGACGCACCGCCTGGGCATTCAACTTGGCGGTGCCGCTCCTGGTACCGGCTCCAATACGCCCAATGCCGTGACCAACGCAGCCTATCCCGGCGTCAACATGGTCAACACCGCCAACGTGGTGTATGACTTCAGGCCCGATGGCGCCGCCGTCACCAACACGCGCGACATCGTCAAGATCGATTCCTGCAGTTCCTGCCACGACGGAAAAGTTCTGGCTCACGGTAGCCGCAAGGATCCCAAGTACTGCATGACCTGTCACACCGACCAGATCAAGTACACCTTCAGCCAGGAAGCCGCCAGCACCAATGGTGGTCTGGTCCTGACCGGTACCACCCGTCCGACGACTGCCATCGTTGATGGCCGTGCCCTGGGCAACTTCCCCAACATGATCCACAAAACCCACATGGGCAAGGAACTGGTCAAACAAGGCTATTTCTTCAATGCCGCAGGTGAAGGGAAGTACAACGATGTGACCTATCCGCAACCGATTACCAACTGCGCCAAGTGCCACGATGGTTCAGCCACGGCCGTCAACAAGACCACCAATGGCGACAACTGGAAGAACAACCCCAGCGTGCTGGCATGCGGTTCCTGCCATGACGGTATCAACTTCACGACCGGTCTGGGCGTGACCTTGGCCGACAAGGCCGCCGACCTGGCAGCCGGAAAAGCCATCGGTACCACCAAGACTGGCCACGCTGCCGGCCAGGACGCAACCAATCCGCAGTGCGCTTTGTGCCACACCGCAGCCAAGATCGCCGTCTACCACGTAACAGTGGATCCGGTTGGCGCGAATGGCCGTGGCGGTTACCCGCTGAACACCGCACTGGACACGCCAACAGTAGGCTTCCCGTCCGGACAAGGTCCGTCGATCCCGTTGGCCTCGCAGTTGAGTCTGCCAGCCGGCGTTTACAAGATTGATTTCGAACTCAAGCAAGCCAGCGTTGCCGGTGCCGCCGGTGCCAAGAAAGCCACAGTGGTCTATCGGATTCTGAAAGACGGCCTCCCGGTCACCTTGAACGCGACCGGCAAACTGATCGACAACGTTGACGGTACACCCGACATTTATGTGGCTTACGCAATCCCGCAGGATGGTCTGGCTGCGTCCAGCGACTGGAATGCTTCCGTCAGCGCCCACGTGATTGACATCCGTGACGGCAAGAACGGAAGTTCTCAGACTGGCCCCGACGCCAGCGGCTATTACACCGCCACCCTGGGTGCCACCATCCCGGATGCCGCCACCATGGCCACGGCCGGACTCGGCATCAATTACAACGGCTTCGTGCAGTTGAACCATGCCGCCTATCCGAAAGGCATCCGCCTGCGCGAGCCCCAGTTTGCCATCAAGACGGTTACCGGTTACACGGCGCGGCGCGCCATCGTCAGCAACGCCAAGTGCAATAGCTGCCACGGACAACTGGGTGTCAGCCCATCGTTCCACAGCGGTGCCCGCAACAACGGCGAAGGCTGCGCGATGTGCCATCAACCCAACACCTCCACGGGCCACACCGGTGCCGCCAATAGTTTTGGCGGCGGCTGGTCGGTCAGCGTGAAGAATCTGGTGCACTCGATCCATTCGTCGGCCAAGCGCGAACAGGCCTTCACCTATGAAGCTACTGCTGCGAACCCGAACGGCTTCCAGGAAGTGACTTATCCGGGCGTGTTGAAGGATTGTCAGCAATGCCACGTTGCCGGCGCCTACGACTTCAGTGCGACGGCCAACGCCGCTGCGGTGAATAACCTGCTCTGGACCACGGAAGCCAAGACCGACATGAGCAACCCCACCAGCGCTCCTTCCATTGGTCTCTCGCCGTGGATCACGTCGTTGGGCAAAGGGCAGATCAACTACACGGCCGACAACCTGGTGACCTCACCGATCTCGTCGTCCTGCTTTGGCTGCCACGACACCAAGATCGCGGTTGCGCACATGCAGTTGAACGGTGGCACCATCTACGGGCTGGCTTCCACCGTCACCGCTGCCGGCACGCGCGTCAGTGGTTTCACCAAGGTCGAGGCCTGCATGGTTTGCCACGGTCCTGGCAAGGTAGCCAGCATCGCGTCGGTCCATCAGTGATCAACGCCCGCTGACCCCGGCCAGGCTGGGGCACCACAGAGTGTGCCCCGCTGGCCTGACCTAAAATTGACCCGGCTACGGCGACGTAGCCGGGTTATCTTTTTGACAAAAGGAATTTATGAATTACCGATCCATTGCCGTGACACTGACCAGCGCTGTTTTGCTGCTGAGCGCCAACTTTTCAATCGCCGCTGATACCAAGGCGGTGGCGCCGCAGCAAGCTGCCAGCAAAGCTGCCAGCAAGAGCAAGGACGTGGCCAAGCCCAAAGCAGCCGCCAAAACCAAACTGGTCGACATCAACACAGCCAAGAGCGAAGAGCTGAAGACTCTGCCCGGCATCACTGACACCGAGGCGGCCAAGATCATCGCCGGGCGTCCCTACGCCAGCAAGGCCGATCTGGTGGTGCGCAAGCTCATTGACGACGCCGCCTATGAAAATCTGAAGAAACTGGTCATCGCCAAGCAACCCAACAAGAACGCCGCCAAGAATGCCGCGCTCTACAGTAAAAAGAAGTGACGCAAGGGCACCCATCCGGCCCCGGTCGCCGAGTTTGCTTTAGATCAAGTTTGGGAGTATTTGGCGATTGAGCGTTTGGAGTTCGCAAAAAGCACTGATAAGATGCCCCGCAAGATTTACGCGATCATCCGGCATGCCGGGTGGGGTGTGAAATTGACACGGTGGCATGCGGCCACACATTATTTTTCTTTGAAGGATTACCAGAATGAAGATGCTTTCCACCCTGCTAGTGGCCTGCGGCCTGATGACTGCCTCGTTTGCCTACGCGGCAGTGGACGCCGATGCGGCACAAGCGCTGCTGAAAAAGAGCGATTGCATGAAATGCCACGCCGTGGACAAAAAGAAGGACGGTCCGGCGTACAAGGAAGTCGCCAAGAAATACAAGGGCAAGGCCGATGCTGAAGACAAGCTGACCAAGCACATTACCCTGAGCCCCATGATCGAGATCGACGGCAAGAAAGAAGAGCACAAGGCGATCAAGAGCAAAGACGCTGCCGAGATCAAGAACGCGGTTCAGTGGATTCTGTCGCTGTAATAGTTTGACGATTTGACACGCATTGCTGCGCCACTGCTTGGGCTGGTCGGCGCCTTGATGCGTGTTTTTTATTGAGGAGCGGCAAATGCCTAAAAGAGTAATCACAACGGTGCGAAGGTTGGTCACCGGCAACTCGGCCATCAAGGTGTTGCTTGGGGGGTTTGCCATTGGCATCGTCGGCATGAGCCTGTTCGGTACGAGCATGATTTACACCGGCACCGAGCAATTTTGCGCCAACAATTGCCACGAAATGGCCAATAACAACACGCGTGAATATCGCGACACGATTCACGACAAGAACCGCACCGGTGTGCGTGCCACTTGCGCCGACTGCCACGTTCCTCACGCTCCGGTTCCGCTCTACATTGCCAAGATGGGCGCACTGAACGACTTGTGGAGCCACCACGTCACGCACTCGGTGGATACACCTGAGAAATTTGATGCCCAGCGTCCGATGATGGCGACCCGGGTCTGGACCTACATGAAGGGCAATGACTCGCGCGAGTGCCGCTTTTGCCATAACGAAGCGAAGATGGATCCCGAAAAACAGTCTGAAATGGCCAAAGCGCGCCACATCAAGGCCAAAAAAGAACACATGACCTGCATCGACTGTCATTACGGCATCGCTCACAAGGTTCCAGAGGGCCCTGGACCCCAAGAGCTTGAAGTCGACAAAGCCTTCATATCCAGAAGCTCGATTTTCTAAAGCACGCATTATTGCGACAGTTTCCCCGCGCACCCCATGTGTTGCGCGTACCAGAGGAGTAGGTTCAGATGAAAGTTATTGAAAAGATTCGGGCCCTGGGTTCGCGCCCAGGCAACCTTGGCGTGCTGATTGTGGGCTTGATTATTGGTTTGGCCCTGTTTTTCTCGGCCGGTTCCTTCATGGTCTATGCCAACTCCGAAAAGTTCTGTGCCACCTCCTGCCACGAGATGGGACCTCTGGCGGCGGAGCACAAGGACACCATCCACGACAAGAACCGCACTGGCATGCGTGCCACCTGCAACGACTGCCACGTGCCGCATGGCTACATTACAAATTATCTGGCCAAGCTGAATCTGTTCAACGACTACTGGGGCCACTTCGTAACGAAGTCGATTGACACCAAGGAGAAGTTCGAGGCCAAGCGCTACGAACTGGCGGCCAAGGTCTGGGTCTACATGAAGCAAAATGACTCGCGCGAGTGTCGGCATTGCCACACCACGGCCAAGATGGACCCAGAAAAACAGACCGACAAAGCCAAGGCACGGCATGAAAAACTGCGTACTGAGGGCATGACCTGTATCGATTGCCACTTTGCCATTGCCCACACCGAGCCGAGCGGCCCGGGGCCGCAGGAATTGTTTGCTGCCGGTCCGGCCAAAAAATAGCGCCTTGGCCAGCTGATCGAAACGAAAGGAAATCATCATGCTCATCGATTGCTACGAATGCAAAGCCAAGGTCAGCGACACGGCGGCGAGTTGCCCCCACTGCGGCGCCCTGCCGGTTGATTCAGACCGCTCTCTGTCTGTCTCGGTCAGCGACCTGGACATGAGGTTCATGACGATCTTCTGGTTTCTGATCAAGGCCTCGGTTGCGGCAGTCCCTGCCATGGTGGTGCTCTACACCGCTGCGACCGTGATTGGCGGCATCGTGACGCCGTTGCTGAACCGGTAAAACAGTCCCTGCCCCGCGAGGCGCGTGTTGCCCGATTTCCAGATCGGCAACCACTTTAGGTGCCGTGCGCAAAATGACATGAGTCGCTCGTTTGATCTATGTCATAGCTCCCTCACTCTCCGTCAGGTTCCCGATGGCTGAAGTTACACTCGCTTCACTTATCTCCGGAGGTTCTTTACATGCGACTTGCGCGCTCGGTCCTGTGGGCCATTTTCGTTTCCTTGGCGAGTGTCTTTCTGGCCCTGTCGGCCAGCGCCGCCCCGACCCCCACCCCTACGCCCCCCCCTTCACTTGACAACGCCACTTGCCTGACTTGCCATGACGGCAAGAAGGGCAAATTGGAGGTTGCCGGAGCCGACGGCAAGGCGCGGGCACTGCGCAGTGTGGCCGCCGACAAGTTTGGTCAGAGCGTGCATGCCAATATGCAATGCGTGGCCTGCCACACAGACATTGCGGACAATGCCGAAAAAGCCAATGCCCACGCCAAGGATCCGGCACAAGCATTGAAGAAGGTGGATTGCGCCGGCTGCCATCTGGAACTCTGGGAGCAGACACAGAAATATGGCAAGGCCAATGAAAGGCCGCGTCTGGGGGTGGTGGCACAGAATATTGAAGCCTACAAGAAATCATTTCACGCGCGCCCCAATTCAGATGACAAAACCAAGCCGAACGCGGCCTGCGACAACTGCCACGACACGCACAGCTTCAGTGTTCCGCCCAAGAACAGCCCGCAACGCACACAGTGGCGTTTGACCATCCCGACGGTTTGCGGTGGTGCCTGCCACACTGAGCAGTTGGAAGCCTATCTAGGCTCGGTGCATGGACAGGAAAACAGCAAGAAACTGCTCGCGCAAGCCGCCGTCTGCTCTGACTGCCACACCGCACACTCCATCACCAACACCTCGGGTGATGCCTTCAAGTTGACCGTTTCCGCCAATTGCGGCAATTGCCATGTGGAAAAGCTCGACACCTACAAAGACACCTTCCACGGCCAGATCAGCACCCTGGGCTACGCCTATACGGCAAAGTGCTACAACTGCCACGGTAGCCACCAGATCTTGAAGGTCAACGATCCCAAGTCCATGGTTCATCCGAACAACCGGATGAAGACCTGCCAAAGTTGTCACAATGCCAAGAAAGGCCTGCCTGAAGTGCCGGCCGGTTTTGCCAGCTTCCAGCCGCACGGCAACGCTCACGATTTTGGCCGCTATCCCCAAATCTGGATTGCGTGGCAAATCATGGTCCAGTTGCTGGTGGGTACTTTCAGCTTCTTCTGGCTGCATACCGCGCTCTGGTTCTACCGTGAATACAAGGAGCGCAAAGAGCGCGCCGGGCAGCCCCACATCAAGCCTGACTCCGTGCCGGCACACATGAAGGGCAAACATGTCCAGCGCTTTAGCCCGGTCTGGCGCATTGCCCACTTGACGTTTGCCCTGAGTCTGATGGTGCTGACGCTGACCGGAATGCCGCTGTTCTACTCAGACGTGGCCTGGGCGCCGACGCTCATGAGGGCATTGGGAGGCCCGCACTCCGCCGGCATCATCCACCGCGTCGCGGCAGTCGTTTTTGCCGGTGTCTTCTTCTGGCACCTGCTCTATATGGGCTGGGGTATTGCGCGCAACCGCAAGACCTTCAAGGTCTTCGGCCCGAACTCCATGGTTCCAAACCTGCAGGACGGCAAGGACATGCTGGCCATGTTCAAGTGGTTCTTTGGTCAGGGTCCGCGACCGGTGTTTGACCGCTGGACTTATTGGGAAAAATTTGACTACTGGGCACCGTTCTGGGGCGTCACCATCATCGGGGTCAGTGGCCTCGTGATGTGGCTGCCTGGCTTCTTCGGCGCCTTCCTGCCAGGCTGGATCTTCAACGTGGCGGCCATCTTCCACGGTGAAGAGGCGTTCCTGGCGGTGGTCTTCCTGTTCACGGTGCACTTCTTCAACAACCACTTCCGACCGGACAAGTTCCCGCTCGAGGTGGTGATGTTTACCGGCACTTTCTCGCTGGAAGAGTTCAAGCACGATCACGGCGTGGAATACCAGCGTCTGTTGGACAGCGGTGAGCTGGAGAAGTATCTGGTGGATGCTCCGTCGCCGGGTAAATTGGCGGCCTCGAAAGTTCTTGGTTTTACCCTGATTACGATCGGTCTGACCTTGCTGACGCTGGTTGCGATCGGGTTCTTCAAGGGCGGCTAAACTCCAATGCGACAATATTTCGTCGATTGGATTGCAATCACTGCGGTGATGGAAAGGAAAAAATGGAAATAGTCAATACCGATGTCGCCATCATTGGCGCCGGGGGTGCCGGTTTGCGCGCAGCCATTGCGCTGGCCCAGACCGACCCGAAACTGCGCATTGCGCTGATCTCCAAGGTCTATCCAATGCGCAGCCATACCTGTGCTGCCGAAGGCGGCGCGGCCGGCGTCATCAAGAAGGACGACAGCTATGACCTGCACTTTGACGATACCGTAGGCGGTGGCGATTGGCTGTCGGACCAGGATTGCGTCGAATATTTCGTCAAGGAAGCACCCAAGGAATTGCTGCAGCTGGAGCACTGGGGTTGTCCCTGGAACCGCGAAGCCGACGGCTCGGTGGCGGTGCGACCTTTTGGCGGCATGAAGAAACAGCGTACCTGGTTTGCGGCGGACAAGTCGGGCTTTCACATTCTGCATACGCTGTTTCAAACGACCCTGCAGTTCCCTTCCATCACCCGCTTCGACGAGTACTATGCGCTTGATCTGCTGGTGGAAGACGGTCGCTGCCAGGGCGTCACGGCCATGGAAATGCGCAGCGGCATGATCAAACAGTTCCACGCCAAGTCGGTCATCATTGCCGGCGGCGGTGCCGGGCGCATGTTCCCGTTCAGCACCAACGGTGCCATCAAGACCGGCGACGGCATGGCCCTGGCCTACCGCGCCGGCGTGCCGCTCAAGGACATGGAGTTTGTGCAGTACCACCCGACCGGCCTGCCCAATACCGGCAGCTTGCTGACCGAGGCCTGCCGCGGTGAAGGCGGCGTTCTGCTCAACAAGAACGGGCGCCGCTACCTGCAGGATTACGGCATGGGCCCGGAAACACCACTGGGCAAGCCGCAACTCAAGACCATGGAGTTGGGTCCGCGTGATCGCGTCAGCCAGGCCTATTGGCACGAACTGCAAAAAGGCAATACCGTCAGCACCCCCTGGGGTGAGTGCGTGTTGCTGGACATGCGTCATCTGGGTGAAAAATACATCGACGAGCGCTTGCCGCTGGTGCGCGAGTTGGGCATTGCCTACCTGGGCGTGGACATCGCCAAGGAAGCCATTCCGATCCGCCCGGTGGTGCACTACATGATGGGTGGCATCTCCACCAATACCAAGGCGGCCACGCCGCTGCCGGGCTTGTTCGCCGCCGGTGAATGTGCCTGCGTCAGCTTGAATGGCGCCAATCGCCTGGGTTCCAACTCGCTGGTCGAGTTGCTGGTGTTCGGCAAGAGCGCCGCCATGTCGGCGATCGAACACATGAAGGGTCTGCCGCAACCGAATACTGCCGCGCTTGAGGCACGCGCCAAGGAATCCCAGGCACGCATACGCGAACTGTTCTCGCGCACCGATGGCACCGAGTCGATGTCGGGCCTGCGCAAGGAGATGATGGACACAATGGAGAAGAATGCCGGCATCTATCGGGAAGAAGTCGGCCTGCAGGAAGCCGTCAACAAGATCGCCGAGCTGCGCCAGCGTTATCAGAAAGTTGTGCTCAACGACAAGAGCAATGTGTTCAACACCGACTTGTTCCAGGTACTGGAGTTGGGCTCGATGCTCGATTGTGCCGAGGCACTGACGGTGGGCGCGCTGGCACGCAAGGAATCGCGCGGAGCGCACCAGCGGCTTGACTATGTGCAGCGCGACGACCAGAAATACATGCGCCACAGCATGGTCTATTACCAAGGTCTGAAAGCCCCGCGTCTGGATTACCTGGATGTGGTGATTACCAAGTCGCCCCCAGGCGTGCGTGACTACTCGGGAGACCACAAATGACAACACAGTTGAAGAAGCGCATGGTTCGGCTGGAAGTGCTGCGCTACGACCCGGAAAAGGACCGTGAGCCCCGCTTTCAAAAGTACGAGGTGGAGTGCAACGAGGAGTGGGTGGTGCTGGACGCGCTCAACGCCGTCAAGGAACGCATAGACCCCACCCTGAACTTCCGCTGGTCCTGCCACATGGCTGTATGCGGCAGTTGCGGCATGATGGTCAACGGCGAGCCCAAGCTGTCGTGCCACGCCTTTTTACGTTCCTATGAGGGCGTGATTCGGGTCGAGCCGCTGGCCAATTTCCCGATTGAACGCGACCTGGTGACGGTGGCCGATGACTTCATTGACAAGCTCAAGCGCGTCAAACCCTACCTGATCCCCAAGGAAAAGAAGACCATTGAGCAAGGCGAGTACAAGCAAACGCCAGCCCAGTTGATGAAGTACCGGCAATTCTCGATGTGCATCAACTGCATGTTGTGCTATGCCGCCTGCCCGGAATATGCCCTGCAGCCCAAGTTCATCGGACCGGCTGCCATCACACTGGCACACCGCTACAACCAGGACTCGCGCGATGGCGGACGTGACGAACGTCAGGAAGTCATCGCCACCAACGAAGGCGTGTGGGAGTGTTCGTTTGTCGGTGCCTGCTCTGAAGTGTGCCCCAAGGCCGTTGACCCGGCGAGCGCGCTGCAGCAGGTGAAGGTTGCCAGCACTATCGACTGGTTTAAGGAACATCTGTTACCGGGAGGCACAAAATGAGCCGCAAACCCTTTGTTCGGCAGGTCTCCAAGACCGGCTGGTATTTGAAGCACCCGCGCTACATGCGATACATGTCACGTGAAGTCACCTGCATACCGATTGCCGCCTTTGCGCTGTTGCTGGTGTGCGTGGTGGAACGCCTGTCCGAGGGGCAGGCCGCTTATGAGTCGTTCATGGCGGCCCTCAAGGGACCGTGGGGTTTTCTCGGACTGGCGGTCATCCTGTTTTTTGCCGTGTACAACGCCACCAACTGGTTTAACGTGACTCCCAAAGCCATGCCGGTGCAGGTCGGCGAGGAATTCCTGGACGGCAAATACATTGTTGGCGCTCACTACGCGGTATGGGCAATTGCCTCGCTGGTAGTCTTGTTTTTTGCGGGAGTCCTGTAACCATGGCCAAATCCAATAAACCCATTTTCTGGAGCCTGTTTGCGGCCGGCGGCACGCTGGCCGCTTTTCTGGCACCGGTGTTGGCGCTGCTGTTTTTGCTCGCCTCTCTGGGCCACGCGCCTGATCTGCTCAGCTACGCGAACCTGCACGCATTTGCCGCACACTGGTTTGGCAAGCTGTTCCTGCTGGTGGTAATCACCCTGTTTCTGTGGCACGCCGCGCACCGGTTGCGTGTCACGGTGTACGACTTCGGTCTGCGCCAGGATTCGATTGCTGCCTTCGTGGTTTACATCGTGGCTGGCGCCGGCACCATTTTGTCAGCCGTGTACTTGCTGCGAATTTAGTGAACTTGCGGGACAGACCGCAGTTACGCGCAGCGAACAAGCTCTGTCCCCAACACTTCAAGCTTGCGGGACAGACCACAGTTACAAACTGAATGATTTGCGGGACAGACCGCAGTCCCTCAAAACGCCCGCAAGTTCTGCCCAGTTGAGGGCGGAACTTGCGGGCGTTGTATCATGGTACCCATCCTGTAGCGGGGTGAGTGTCACTCCGGGGTTTTTGAGGTTTTTTCTTGAGTCCCAAACAATCTGCGGCCCTCGCCAGCCCCGAGTCATCGTTTCGACCGGTTCCCATTCCAGAGTATTTGCAAAAGACCTATTGGTGGGCTTATGTCCATCCCAACGCGGTTCGCGTGTTCGAGCGCCAGTGGCTGGTGAATCTCATTTTATGGGGCAACTTTGCCCGCCTACGCGACGCGGCCCTGCAGGAATTGGGCGAGGTGATCGACGGCAAGGTACTGCAAGTGGCCTGTGTCTACGGCAACTTCACCGAGCATCTGGTGAACCGCCTGGGGCCCCAGGGTAGCCTGGATGTGATTGATGTGGCGCCAGTCCAAATCAAGAACTTGCATAGCAAGCTGAAAGACACCAGCCAGGTGACGGTGCTGCGACAAGATTCCACCGACATGCAATTTGACGATGCAAGCCGCGATGCGGTGGTGGTATTTTTTCTGCTGCATGAACAGCCGGTCGAAGTGCGACGCAAAACCATCGCCGAAGCCTTGCGCATCACCAGACCCGGCGGCAAGCTGATCTTCGTCGACTACCATCGACCCGTGGTGTCCAACCCGTTTCGTTACCTCATGGTGCCGATCCTGACCGCGCTGGAACCGTTTGCGATGGACCTGTGGCGCGGCGAAATTTCCAACTGGCTGCCAACCGAAATTGCGGTCAGCAAGGTTGACAAGCAAACCTATTTTGGCGGACTGTACCAAAAAGTCGTCATCACGCGCTAAGTCAGGCGATTCGCTCCAGAATCAGCACCGCAAAAAAGCCGAACCCTGCAAGCAAAACCCATTTCAGCGTCAGCAGACCGTAACGCCTGAAGCGGGGCTGCCCGGTGGCCATATAGAAGACGAACGATACAACGGCAGCCAGTAGCAGCAAAAGAATGAGCCAGCGGAAAAGCAGCATGATGCGGGGTCTCGGAGTTAGCTGGAGCGCCGGGCTGCCCGAAGGCAGACCAGCCCCTTCGAGGGGCAGCGAGGAAACGAAGCGACTACTGTAGTGGCCATGTTCACCAGAACCTACCAGGCTCTGGCCAGTTGCGCAAAACCCTTGGGTGCGAGTCTTTCATCCTCAAAGCTCACCAGTTCCCAAGCATCGGTGCGTGACAACAACTCACGCAGCAGCTTGTTGTTGAGTGCGTGGCCGGAGCGAAAAGCGCTGTAGGCGGCCAGCAGTGGCTTGCCCACCAGATAGAGGTCGCCCATGGCATCGAGTATCTTGTGCTTTACGAACTCGTCGTCATAGCGCAACCCGTCAGAATTCAAGACCTTGTAATCGTCCATCACAATTGCGTTATCCAAACCGCCGCCCAGAGCCAGGCCGTTGGCGCGCATCATCTCGACGTCCTTGGTAAAACCAAAAGTGCGGGCGCGAGCGATGTCTTTGGAATACGAGCCGCTGCTCATGTCAAACAGCACGCGCTGGCCGCTGGCATCCACCGCCGGGTGGTCAAAGTCGATCTCAAAACTGAGCTTGTAGCCATGGTAGGGTTCCAGGCGCGCCCACTTCTCCAAGGCGCCCTGGCCCTCACGCACTTCAACTGGCTTGGTCAGCCGGATGAAGCGCCGCGGCGCGTTTTGCAGTTCGATACCGGCACTTTGCAGCAGAAATACAAAGGAGGCCGCCGAACCGTCCAGAATAGGCACTTCTTCGGCGCTGATATCCACGTACAGATTGTCCACGCCGAGTCCGGCGCAGGCCGACATCAGATGTTCCACCGTGGCCACCTTGGCCCCATGGGCGGAGATGGTGGAGGCCAGACGCGTATCGGTGACCGCCAGCGCCGAGATCGCAATGTCCACCGGTTCCGGCAGATCGACGCGCCGGAACACGATGCCGGTGTCGGGTTGCGCCGGCCGCAACGTCAGCTCAACCCGCTGGCCACTGTGCAGCCCGACACCGACAGCGTGGGTCAGGGATTTGAGAGTACGTTGCTTTAGCACCGGTCAATTTTACTTTTACTGGCAATCGCTTTGTCATTGCAGGCCCAGACCCGCAATCCATGGATCCCGGATCTGGTCCGGGATCACACCCATCGAAGTCAGGATGGCGACAAGAATCAGTCCGCCTGCTTTCTCAGAAAAGCCGGAATCTCGAAGTCGTCCATGCCGCCACTGGCCAGCGCATCGACTTTGGCCGCCGCCTGGGTCCGGTCGCGCGTGCGCCAGACGCTGGGCGTTGCCATCGACTGGTAGTCCGGCTGAGCCAGGCCAGTTGGCGCCATGGCAGACGACTGTGCGCCATTGAGCGCAGCGTTGAGAGTCGGAACGTGAAAAGGGATGTTGTCGGTACCGGTCCGCAGCCCAACGCTTGGAACGACCGAAATGGCGGGCTTGCCCCGGCCCTGGCGCGACAGCCCCGTGGCCACCACGGTGACGCGGATCTGATCACCCAGGTTGTCGTCATAGGCGGTGCCGTAGATCACATGCGCATCTGGCGACGCGTAGGCACGGATGGTGTTCATGGCCAACTTCGACTCGCTGAGCTTCAGTGACCCCTTGGCGGCGGTTATCAGCACCAGCACGCCCTTGGCACCGGAGAGATCGATACCTTCCAGCAGGGGGCAGGCAACCGCCTGCTCGGCCGCGATGCGGGCCCGATCCGGGCCGGCAGCAATGGCGGTACCCATCATGGCTTTGCCGGGCTCACCCATGACGGTGCGCACGTCTTCAAAGTCAACGTTCACATGCCCGGGCACATTGATGATTTCGGCGATGCCGCCAACGGCATTCTTGAGCACGTCGTTGGCATGTGCAAAGGCCTCGTCCTGTGTCACATCGTCGCCCAGCACTTCGAGCAACTTTTCATTGAGTACCACAATCAGCGAGTCCACATTGGCCTCCAGCTCGGTCAGACCACTGTCGGCATTGCTCATGCGCCGGCCTCCTTCAAAATCAAACGGCTTGGTGACCACGCCAACCGTCAGGATGCCCATCTCGCGCGCCACCCGGGCAATCACCGGCGCGGCCCCGGTACCGGTGCCGCCGCCCATGCCGGCGGTAATGAAAAGCATGTGGGCGCCGTCAATGGCGGCGCGAATGTCGTCCAACGCCAGTTCGGCGGCCTCACGCCCTTTGTCGGGCATGCTGCCGGCGCCCAAGCCACTGCTGCCGAGCTGGATGCTCTTGTGCGCTTCGCTGCGGCTGAGTGCCTGCGCGTCGGTATTGGCGCAGATGAATTCCACGCCCTGGACGGCGCAGCCAATCATGTGCGCCACGGCGTTGCCGCCACCGCCGCCGACACCGATGACCTTGATCTGGGTGCCTTGGTTAAACGCTACTTCTTCAATCATTTCGATGGGCATTTTTTTCTCCTGAAGTTTCAAATAGTTGACAGTTGCCGAAATTGGTTCAAATCGTTTTTTGGTACTGCATTAGGACGGTGGATCAGTACATCGCCATCGCCAATGGGGACTGCCGCGCGCCAGCCAAAGGTTTGGTTCACACAAGCACCGGCCGCCGCGCCGGGCCGCCCCAAGCAAGGCCATCCCCCTCGGGGGGCAGCGTAGTACACGCAGTGACAAGCGTGGGGGTTTCATACTTTAAAAGTTCCCCACAAACCAGTCCTTGACCTGACTGAAAGCGGTTTTCATGGAGCCATTCTTCTGCGCCACCTTGAAGCCACGCAAGCGCGCCAATCGTGCATCCTCGAGCAGACCCATGACGGTGGCGGCGCGCGGCTGGGCCACCATGTCGGACAAGGCGCCTGAATATTTGGGAATGCCACGGCGCACCGGCTTGAGGAAGATGTCTTCACCCAGTTCCACCATGCCGGGCATGATGCAGCTGCCACCGGTCAACACAATGCCACTGGAGAGCATTTCTTCAAAGCCGGATTCGCGCATGACCTGGTGCACCAGGGAGAAGATCTCTTCCACGCGCGGCTCGATGACGCCGGCCAGGGCCTGGCGGCTGAGCATGCGCGGGCCACGGTCACCGAGGCCCGGAACCTCGACTTGGGAGTCCGGGTCGGCCAGCAGTTGCTTGGCATACCCGCTCTCGACCTTGATGTCTTCAGCATCCTTGGTCGGAGTGCGCAGTGCCATCGCAATGTCGCTGGTGATCAGGTCGCCGGCGATCGGAATCACCGAGGTGTGGCGGATGGCACCGTTGGTGAAGATGGCCACATCCGTGGTGCCGGCGCCAATGTCCACCAAGGCCACACCCAACTCGCGCTCGTCTTCGGTCAGCACCGACAGGCTGGAGGCCAGGGGGTTGAGCATCAATTGCTCGACCTCCAAACCGCAGCGCCGCACGCATTTGATGATGTTCTCGGCCGCGCTTTGGGCGCCGGTGACGATGTGCACCTTGGCCTCCAGGCGGATGCCGCTCATGCCGATCGGTTCCTTGACATCCTGCCCATCGATGATGAACTCCTGGGGCTCCACCAGCAGTAAACGCTGGTCGGTGGAGATATTGATGGCTTTGGCGGTTTCCACCACCCGCGCCACGTCGGCGGCGCTGACCTCGCGGTCCTTGATGGCCACCATGCCGCTTGAATTGATGCCCCGGATGTGGCTACCGGTGATCCCGGTATGGACCCGGGTAATCTTGCAGTCAGCCATCAGTTCAGCCTCCTTCAGAGCCTGCTGAATACTTTGCACGGTGGCATCGATGTTCACCACCACGCCGCGCTTGAGGCCGTTGCTGGGGGCAATACCCAAACCGGCCAGCTTGAGCTCGCCGCCGGGTAGCACCTCGGCCACCACCACCATTACCTTGGCCGTGCCGATGTCCAGCGCTATCACCAGATCCTTGTATTCTTTCGCCATATGTTCACCTGTTGCTTGTGTTGTCGCTACTTTTTCGGTCCGGTCACGGCCCAAGTGGTTACGCCCCGCAAGCGGATCGCATAACCGTCTTCATGTCGCAAATCCGCGGTCTCCAGGGCATCCGGTGCGCGTCCGTAATGCGAGCTCACCTGGGTCAGCGTTTTGAGAAATCGTTGCGTGCGCGCCAGCACCTCGGCCATGGAACCGGCGCCCAGTTCCAACAGTGCACCGCTATCGAGCCGGACCCGCCAGCCGCCGCGCCCCGTCAACTCGACCTGCTCAAGTGTCATGTCCATGACTTCAAACACCGGCTGCAGCGTCTGGTACATCGCCAGTACCTGGGCTCCCTGGCCGTCGGGGCCAATCAAGCGCGGCACGCCTTCCTGCTCGACTTCGCCCTCATTGGCTTCAAACACTTCACCAAAATTGTTGACCAGTCTGGAATCACCCTCCTGCCCCCAATACGCCACCGCCTTGTGTTCCTGTAGCACCACCCTCAGGCGATTCGGAAACTCGCGCCGCACCACCGCCTTGCGCACCCAGGGCAGAGCCTCGAAGGCCAGCCGAGCCCGATCAAGATCCAGGGTAAAAAACGTGCCCTTGAGCCGCGGCGCCACATTGGCGCGCAGGGTTACCGCGTTGTTGTGCGTCACATCGCCGGTCACCGCGATGGCGCGCACGGCAAACAGCGGTTGCTGCGCAACCCACCCCAGCAACACGCTCAGCGCCAGGAAGGCAAAGACCAGGAACAGGGCGGATGCCGTCAGGTTCATGAGCTTCACGTCCAGCGGCGTGGCCAGGGTCTGCGTCATGGCGCCCCCTTGGCCCGGCCGCCGGCGCCGGTCTGCGGATAGTCGAGCGTGGCATAGCGCAACACCGCAACGCACAGCGCCGGGTAGCTGATGCCTGCCGCCCGTGCCGACATCGGCACCAGCGAGTGACTGGTCATGCCGGGCGAAGTGTTCATCTCCAGCAGGAAAGGCTTGCGGTCGCTGGCCCGAATCATCAAATCAGCGCGCGCCCAGCCGCGGCAACCGAGCGCCCGGTAGGCTGCCAGCACGATATTTGAGAGCTCGCGCTCCTCGTCGGCCGGCAAGCCGCTGGGGCACTGGTAGGAGACCGCGTCAGTGAAGTATTTGTTCTGGTAGTCGTAGGCCCCTTCCGGTGCGTTGATGCGCACCACCGGCAGCGTGTGCGCGCCGGCCCCGATGCCCAGCACCGGGCAAGTGACCTCTTCGCCCTCGATGAACTCCTCGCACAGTACTTCCGGGTCGTAGCGCGCCGACAGGCGCACGGCGTCCTGCATTTGCGAATAGCCCCTGACCTTGCTGACGCCGATGGAGGAACCTTCGCGCGGCGGTTTGACGATCAGCGGCAAGCCCAGTTCGTCCGGCACCGCCACGATCTGCTCGCGCTGCTGCTGCTCGGTGTTCAGCACTACATAACGAGGCGTGGGCAGACCGGCCGCCGACCAGATGCGCTTGGTCATGACTTTGTCCATGGCGATACTGGAAGCCATGACACCGGATCCGGTGTACGGGATGCGCAACAACTCCAGTGCGCCCTGCACCGTGCCGTCCTCGCCAAAACGGCCGTGCAAGGCGATGAAGCAACGCGCAAAGCCGTCGCGCTTGAGTTCCGCCAGGTCACGCTCGGCCGGGTCAAAGGGATGGGCATCGACGCCTTGCGAACGCAGGGCCTCCAGCACACCATGCCCCGACATCAGGGAGATTTCGCGCTCGGCGGAAGCACCTCCCATGAGCACGGCGACTTTTCCAAGACTTGGCTCCGAATGACTCATAGTCCCTGTGTCTCCTTTGTAGGCAGCCCTGAAGCCGATAGCAATTCAAGTACTTTGCCGGGCACCCCGCCGATCGAGCCGGCGCCCATGCACAGCACCACGTCGGCGCCGCGTGCCAGGTCGATAATGGCCTGCGGCAGCGCGCCAATGTCTGCCACGAAGACGGGCTCGACGCGGCCCGCCAAACGCACAGCGGCCGCCAGGCTGCGACCATCGGCCGCCCCAATCGGCTCTTCACCGGCCGCGTAGACCTCGGTCAGCACAAGCACATCAACCTGGCCCAGGACCTTGACGAAATCTTCAAAACAGTCGCGGGTACGCGTGTAGCGATGGGGCTGGAACACCAGCACCAGGCGACGACCCGGAAAGGCACCGCGTGCCGCGGCCAGGGTCGCCGCCATTTCAACCGGGTGATGGCCGTAGTCGTCAATCAAAGTGAAAGCGCCACCGTCGCGCGCCTTCAACTCGCCGTAGCGCTGAAAGCGCCGGCCCACGCCTTTGAAGCCGGCAAGTGCTTTTTGCACGACGCTGTCGCTGATGCCGAGTTCTCCCGCCACGGCGATCGCCGCCAGGGCATTGAGCACGTTGTGACGGCCAGCCAGATTCAGCACCAGCGCCAGGTCCGGCAACACCACGCAGTTGCGGCGTCGCAGCGTGAAGTGCATTTGCCCTGCCACGGCCTGCACGTCGACCGCCCGTACCTGGGCATCCTCGTTGAAACCATAGCTGGTGATGGGGCGGCTGACCTGCGCCACGATCTCGCGCACAGGGACGTCATCGGTGCATAAAATGGCCGACCCGTAAAAAGGCATGCGGTGCAGAAAGTCGACGAACGCCTGCTTCAGACGAGCGAAATCGTGGCCGTAGGTCGCCATGTGGTCGGTGTCGATATTGGTGACCACCGCCAACACCGGCAACAGGTTCAGGAACGAGGCATCCGACTCGTCGGCTTCCACCACGATGTGCTCGCCCTGCCCGAGCCGGGCATTCGCCCCGGCGCTGTTGAGACGGCCTCCAATCACAAAAGTGGGGTCCAGTCCGGCCTCGGCCAACACGGCGGCAACCAGGCTGGTGGTGGTGGTCTTGCCGTGGGTCCCGGCGATGGCGATGCCTTGCTTGAGTCGCATCAGCTCGGCCAACATCAGCGCGCGCTGCACCACCGGAATTCGCTTCTCTCGCGCCATGCGCACTTCCGGGTTGTCGGCCGGCACGGCGCTGGAAACCACCACCACGTCAGCACCAACGATGTTGTCGGCGGCGTGGCCGCGGTAGGTCTGGATGCCCAGTCCGGCGAGGCGATTCAGGGTGGCGCTGTCGCTCAGGTCCGAGCCGCTGACGCGATAGCCCAGATTGAACAGCACCTCGGCAATGCCCGACATGCCGACACCGCCGATGCCTACGAAGTGGATGTGACGGATAGCGTGTTTCATGCGATCAGTTCCTCGCAGGCCGCCACGATCTTCACGGTGGCATCAACTTTTTCAAGTTTTTTGGCCGCCACGGCGCTGGCCAATAGCGCAGCACGCTCCATCTTTTGCAGCAGGTCCGCCAACCGCCGGGGACTCAGCTCGGACTGGGGCAGCAACCAGCCGGCGCCCTGGTCGACCAGGAAGCGGGCGTTGGCGGTCTGGTGATCGTCCACGGCAAACGGAAAAGGCACAAACAGAGCGGCCGCCCCGACCGCTGCAATTTCGGTCACCGTGCTGGCACCGGCTCGGCAAAGCACCAGATCCGCATCGGCAAAAGCTTGCGCGGTGTCTTCTATGAAGGGCGTCAGCTCGGCCTGCACCTCGGCCCGCGCGTAATTGGCGCGCAGTTCCTCGATCTGGCTGGTGCCGCTCTGGTGCATGACCAGCGGACGCTGCTGGCGAGGAATCAGCGCCAGTGCCTGCGGCACGATGTCGTTCAAAGCGCGGGCGCCCAGGCTGCCGCCCAGTACCAGCAAGCGCAAAGGGCCGCTGCGGTTGGCAAAACGGGTGGCCGGCTCGGGGCCGCCTATGAAGGCCGGACGCAAGGGGTTGCCAACCCAGATCCCCTTTTTGAGGGCCCCCGGAAAGGCGGTAAAAACGCGATCCGCCAGCACACAGAGCAACTTGTTGACCATGCCGGCGACCGAATTTTGTTCGTGCAGCAACAGTGGTTTGCCCAGGACTTTGCTCATCAGAGCGGCCGGAAAAGTGATGTAGCCGCCCAGCCCCAGCACCACATCGGGCTTGACCCGGCGCAGCACAACAAGACTTTGCCAGCAGGCGCGCAGCAAACGCCATGGCAAGCCGACCAGCGTCAGCCATCCCTTGCCACGCACACCCGTGAAATCGATCGCCTCGAAGCTCACGCCCTGCGGCGGCACCAGGCGGCTCTCCATGCTGGGCTGCGTCGCCGTGCCCAAACCGCCCAGCCAGTGCACGCGCCAGCCGCGTTCACGTAAGGCCTGCGCCAACGCCAGACCCGGAAAGATATGGCCTCCGGTTCCGCCGGCCATGACCAAGGCCGTCTTGCGAACCTCCATGCTGGTGGCTTCGCCGGCTGCGAGGTTCATGTTCATACCCGGCCTCCGCGCATCAGCAAGCGGCTCTCGAAATCAATCCGCAACACCACCGCCAAGGCCACCAGATTGACCAGAATGGCCGAGCCGCCGTAGCTCATCAACGGCAGGGTCAGACCTTTGGTGGGCAGGGCACCCAGATTCACCCCCATGTTGATGAAGGCCTGAAAGCCCATCCAGACGCCGACGCCTTGCGCCACCAGCCCGGCGAAGACCCGGTCCAGCGCAATCGCCTGACGCCCGATTTGCATCATGCGCCGCGTCAGCCAAAGAAACAGGCCGATCACACAAACCACCCCCACCAGTCCAAACTCTTCGCCGATCACAGCCAGCAGAAAATCAGTATGGGCCTCGGGCAGCCAATGAAGTTTTTCGACACTGCCGCCGAGCCCGACACCCAAGATTTCACCGCGCCCGATGGCAATCAGGGAATGCGTGAGTTGATAACCCTTGGCCAGCGCATTCTTCTCGCTCCAGGGGTCCAGGTAGGCAAAAATGCGCTCGCGCCGCCACTCGCTCATCGCAATCATCAGCCCGAACGCCACCAGCAACACGCTGGCGATCAGCAGAAACATGCGGGCATTGACGCCGCCCAAAAACAAAATCCCCATGGCAATCACGGCAATCACCATGAAGGCACCCATATCGGGCTCGGCCAGCAACAGCATGCCGACCACCGCCACCGCCACCCCCATGGGCGCCACCGCCCGGAAGAAGCGTTCCTTGACCTCCATCTTGCGCACCATGTAATCGGCCGCATAAAGCAGCACGGCGAATTTGGCCAGCTCGGATGGCTGAAAACTGAAAGGCCCCAAGGAGATCCAGCGGCGCGCGCCGTAAACCACCTTGCCGACATGCGGAATCAATACCGCAATCAGCAACACCAGAGACGCCACGAACAGCCATGGCGCCGCCTTCTCCCAGGTCGCTACCGGTACCTGAAACGCGAGCAGCGCCGCAACCAGGGACATCGCCAGCCACAGCACATGACGTGTCAGGAAATAGGTATGGGTGTAGTTGGCGAACCTCGGATTTTCCGGCATCGCGATCGAGGCCGAATAAACCATCACCAGCCCCCAGGCCAGCAGTGCCATGGTGACCCAGAGCAACGGCTGGTCAAAGCCCACGACGCGCGTTGGCGTGCTGCCGGCGACACCCAAACGCGTACTCACGGGGCGCCCTCCATCACGGCACCGGCGGCGCCGGCCATCTCGCCGACCGCCTGCACAAACATCCGGGCCCGGTGCTGGTAGTTGTCAAACATGTCAAAGCTGGCACAGGCCGGTGACATCAGCACCGCGTCTCCGGCTCGGGCCAGGGCCGAGGCCTGGGCCACCGCTTGCGCCATAGAGACTGCCTCCAGCAAGGGCACACCGGTGTCCTGCAACGCGGCCCGGATCAGCGACGCGTCCTGCCCGATCAGCACCACGGCGCGCGCCCAGCGGGAGACGGCCGGCGCCAGCGGCGAAAAGTCTTGCCCCTTGCCGACGCCGCCCAGAATGACGACCAGCTTGCGCTCGGGCCCCAAGCCCGACAGGGCGGCCACGGTGGCGCCGACGTTGGTCCCCTTGCTGTCGTCAAAAAACTCGACATCATTGAAAACGCCGACCGATTCCAGCCGGTGCGGCTCGCCCCGGTATTCGCGCAGCCCATAGAGCATGGCCCCCAGCGCACAATCTGCCGCCAGGCACAGCGCCAGCGCCGCCAGCGCGTTGAGCGCATTGTGGCGCCCGCGAATGCGCAAGGCATCGGCCGGCATCAGGCGTTGAATGTGCAGTTCCGGCTCATCGCCCTTGCGCTTTTTCAACGTCTCATCGGCTTCCAGGGCACGCACCAGCCACAGCATGCCGTTGACCTCTTCCAGGCCAAAGTCGCCGGGACGGGTCGGCCGGTCGGCGCCAAACGTGACGTAGGACCTGGATTGCGGCCGCTGTGGTTTTGCCCGCATCGAGTCAGGACGCTTGGCCTCTTGGGCTGGTCCGGCGGCGCTCAACAAACCCATCACCAGGGGATCGTCGCGATTGAGCACCAGCAGGCCCTGCCGGCCAAAAATCCTTGCCTTGGCGCTGCCATAAGCTTGCATCGAGCCATGCCAGTCCAGGTGATCCTGCGTGATATTGAGCAGCGCGGCGGCGCTCGGCTCGAAGTTGTGCTCGGTGTCGAGTTGAAAACTCGACAACTCGATCACCCAGACCTCGGGCAAGGCATCGGCATCGAGTTGCGCCGCCAGGGTGTCCAGCAGGGTCGGTCCGATATTGCCCGCCAGTGCCACGCTCTTACCGCTGCGGCCGACCAAATGAGCGGCCAGGGAAGTGACCGTGGTCTTGCCATTGGTACCGGTCACGGCCAGCACCTTGGGCTGGTAGCCGCGTGTCGCCTGGAGCTCGGCCAGGGCCTCGGAAAACAGGCCCAATTCGCCGCCCATCCTGATCCCTTGGGCACGCGCGGCGCCGGCAACAGCGGCGACTTCCAGGGGCGTCAGTCCCGGGCTCTTGAACACGGCATGCAGGTCCGCGCCCTCCACCAGCGCTGCATCGAGGGCACCGGTCACAAAGCGGGCAGCCGGCAACTCCTGCAGAAGCGCGGCGAGCTGCGGTGGCGCGGCGCGGGTGTCCGCCACCGTCACCTGGGCGCCAGCCCGGGCACACCAGCGCGCCATCGCCAGACCGGAGGCACCCAGGCCCAGGATCAGAACCTGTTGCCCACTGAGCTTGCAGGTCGTGCCGGCAGCGGACTGCCCGCGGCCCGGCACAACCTCTTCGGGTGGCAGCGCGACCAATGCAGTGGCAGGCGTGGGAGTCGTCATTCCTACCTCAGCTTCAAGGTGGACAGGCCGACCAGGCACAACAGCATCGTGATGATCCAGAAGCGAACCACCACCTGCGTCTCTTGCCAGCCACTTTTCTCGAAATGGTGGTGCAGCGGCGCCATCTTCAAGATCCGCCGGCCTGCACCGTATTTCTTCTTGGTGAATTTGAACCAGCTCACCTGCAACATGACGGACAGCGCCTCCACGACAAAAATACCGCCCATGATGGCCAGCACAATTTCCTGGCGCACGATCACGGCAATGGTGCCCAAGGCCGCGCCCAGTGCCAGCGCGCCGACATCGCCCATGAACACCTGTGCCGGGTGCGTGTTGAACCACAAAAAGGCCAAGCCGGCGCCGGCCATCGCCGAACAGAAGATCAGCAACTCGCCGGAACCCGGGATGTGCGGGAAAAACAAGTACTTGGAATACACCGCGCTGCCCGTGACGTAGGCAAAAATCCCCAGACTGGAGCCAACCATTACGACCGGCATGATGGCCAGGCCATCCAGGCCATCGGTCAGGTTCACCGCATTGCTGGAACCGACGATCACCAGGTAGGTCAGAATGACAAAGCCCAGTACGCCCAAGGGATAACTGATGGTCTTGAAGAAGGGCAGCAGCAAACCGGCCTTGGGCGGCAAGTTCAAATCAAAGCCCGACTGCACCCATTTGAAAAAGAGCTCCAGCACACGCAAATTCGAGTTCTCGGAGATACTGAAAACCAGGTAAAGCGCCGCCACCAGGCCAATCACGGATTGCCACAGGTATTTTTCACGCGAGGCCATGCCTTCGGGGTTCTTGTCCACCACCTTGCGCCAGTCGTCGGTCCAGCCAATCGCGCCAAAGCCCAGCGTGACCAGCAACACGATCCAGACGAAGCGATTGCCGAGGTCCGCCCACAACAGGGTGGAGACGGCGATACACAACAGAATCAAGACCCCGCCCATGGTGGGGGTACCGCTCTTGCTCAAATGCGACGCCATGCCATAGCCGCGAATCGGCTGCCCGATCTTGAGCTCCGCCAGGCGACGAATGACAAAAGGCCCGGCCCCCAGGCCGATCAGCAGGGCCGTCAAAGCAGCCATCACGGCACGCAAGGTCAGGTACTGAAAGACCCGGAAAAATCCGAATTCAGGCGACAGCGACTGCAACCACTGAGCCAGGCTCAAAAGCATTGCGAACTCCTGAAATTGACGTTAACCAGCATGGTTTTCTCTTTTCCACTTTTCATTGGCAGCCTGGGTTGTTATGGCATCGGCCAAGCGTTCCATCTTCATGAAGCGGGACCCTTTGACCAGCACACTGTCGATCTGCGCAAGTTCGGCCAACAGCGCCGTCCGGAGCGAATCAATGTCGCCAAAATGGCGTCCGGCTCCGAAGCTGGTCGAGGCGGCCACAGACTGATCGCCGAACGTAAACAAGCGATCGACACCCAGGCTGCGGGCCAAGGCACCGACTTCGGCGTGGAACTGCGGGCCTTGATCGCCCACCTCACCCATGTCGCCCAGCACCAGCAGACGCCGACCCGGCAGCGCGGCCAGCACTTCGATGGCGGCACGGACCGAGTCCGGATTCGCGTTGTAACTGTCGTCCACCAGGGTGATGGGGTGCGCGCCCCACTGAAGCGCCAGTGCACGGGAGCGCCCCTTGACCGGTTCAAACGCGGCCAGACCCTGCGCGATCGCCGTCAGCGGCACGCCGGCAGCCAGCGCGCAGGCAATTGCGGCGGTTGAATTCTTGACGTTGTGCAGACCGGCAATGTGCAAGGCATAGTGCAGCGGACCGACCGGCGTATCAACTGCCACCTGCCAGGCGTCACCCGCCCACGCCGCTTGCCTGCAGCGCACCTCCACCGGGCTGGTCCTGTCGTCCGAAATACAGAATCGCTGCACCGCACGTTGCCTGGCCCGGGCCGCCCAGGCAGCGCTGTAGCGGTCGTCGCTCGGGAACACCGCCACGCCGCTGTCAGGCAGTGCATCGATGACGGCACCATTTTCCTGTGCCACCGCCGCCACCGTTGCCATGAATTCCAGATGCTCGCGCTGCGCGTTATTCACCAATGCCACGGTCGGCTGCGCAATCGCTGCCAAAACCGAGATTTCACCCGGGTGGTTCATGCCCAACTCGATCACCGCTAGCTCGTGATGGCGGCGCAAACGCAGCACCGTCAGGGGCACGCCAATGTCATTGTTCAGATTGCCCTGGGTGGCCAGGAAGGCCTGTGGCTTGAAGGCGCGCAGGATCGCGGCAATCATCTGCGTCACCGTGGTTTTCCCGTTGCTGCCGGTCACCGCAATCAGCGGCAGCTTGAATTGCGCGCGCCACTTGGTGGCCAGCGCCGCCAGGGCCAGCTTGGCATCCGCCACCACCAGTCCCGGCAGGCCGGCGGCGCGCAAGCGCGCGTCGGCGTCGCCCTGGCACAGGGCCGCCACCGCACCTTTGGCCTTGGCCTCAAGCAGAAAATCATTGGCGTCAAAACGCTCACCGCGCAACGCCACAAACAAATCGCCCGGCTCGACGCTACGCGTGTCGCTGTGCACGCGCCGGAAAGAGACCTCACCGCTGCCCACCAGGCGCGCATGGCCCAGCCATTGCCGGGCCTGCTCCAGGGTCAGCATGCCGTTTTCACGGAGCGTCCCCGGTGGGGAGGCGGGTGCCGCCCAGGCGTTCAAGGCACGGCGCACATGGTCCTGATCGGAAAACGCCAGCCGCCGGCCCGCCACCTCCTGGTAGTCTTCATGCCCTTTGCCGGCGATCAGCAACACATCGTTGGCGGCGGCTTGGGCCAGCGTCTGTGCAATCGCCAGCGCGCGGTCGGGCGCCACGGCGACGGCGCCGTGACCGGTCAGACCGAGCAGAATCTGGCTGATGATGGTCTCCGGTTTTTCGCGCCGCGGGTTGTCGCTGGTCACCACCACACGGTCTGCGTGGCGGGCGGCGATGGCACCCATCAAGGGTCGTTTCGTCGCATCGCGGTCGCCACCACAGCCAAACACGCACCAAAGCTGGCCGCCGCGTTGCCGGGCTACCGGCCGCAAGGCCAGCAAGGCCTTGTCCAGGGCATCCGGCGTATGAGCGTAGTCGACCACGACCAATGGCTGCTCCGGCAGGTTGTGCGTGGACCCCACGCGGGTCGCGTCCTGGGACAGCCGAGCGCCGCACACCACTTCCATGCGCCCCGGTACCGGGGTCAAGTCGGCGCAGGCGTCGACAACAGCCGCCAGCGGCACCCCGATCGAGCGCATGGCCGCCATCACACCCAGCAAGTTCGAAACGTTGTAGCGACCAAGCAGGCTGGTCTGCAGCCGATAACTCTCGCCAGCCGCGACCGCAGACTCCAGCACCGTGAATTGCAAACCCTGCGCGTCGTAGCAGACGTCGCAGGCCTGCAATCTTGCAGCACCGGCGCACGAAACCGTCCAGACATCGAGTGCGCCAGTAGCCAGCGTGCCGGCCAGCGCCGCGCCCTGGGGGTCGTCGATATTGATGACCGCCGACTTCAGGCCAGGCCACTGAAATAACTGTGCCTTGCTCTGCCAGTAAGCCGCCATCGTGCCGTGATAGTCCAGATGGTCTTGTGTCAAATTGGTAAAAATGGCAGTCCGGACACGGGTGCCAGCCAAGCGCTGCTCTTCAATACCGATCGAAGACACTTCCATCGCACAGGCCTTGACTCCCTCATCGGCAAAGTGCCTGAACGATTGCTGCAGCAGCACCGGGTCCGGCGTGGTCAGGCCGGTAGCCACGATGGCGGGCGGTCGTCCTATGCCCAAAGTACCCACCATGGCGCATGGAATGGGCATCACAAGCTTCAAATTCGACAAGGCCTGGGCCAACCACCAAACAGTGGAAGTCTTGCCGTTGGTGCCGGTCACCGCCAGCACATCAAGCTGCTCGGAAGGGTGTTCGAAATAGGCATCGGCAATCAGGCCGCTGGCCGCTTTCAGGCCAACGTAGGTCGCAACCCTTTGATCCCTGAAGGCGTAGCGCTCGGCGCCCATCCGCTCCACCAGACACGCTTCTGCGCCGTGGCCCAGAGCGCCGGTCACGTACTTGCGTGCGTCATTGGCAGCGCCCGGCCAGGCGATGAAACCATCACCTGGACACAGCTTGCGGCTGTCGCTGTGAATGGTCCCACTGACGCGACTGCGCAACCAGTTGGCGGCATCGATGGGCGTATGAAATTCAAGCATCAAAAGCTTTCTTCCACCGCCTGTGCCACGATCTGGGGCTTGACCGCCACATCGGGCGCCACCCCCATCATGCGCAGCGTCTGTTGCACCACTTCGCTGAACACCGGTGCCGCCACCGCGCCGCCGTAATACTGGCCGGCACTGGGTTCATCGATCATCACCGCCACAATGACGCGCGGCTTCTCGATCGGTGCCAGGCCGACGAACCAACCCCGGTACTTGCGGTTACCGGCGCTGCCGTAGCTCTTGCCCACCTGTTTGTAGGCGGTACCGGATTTGCCCCCCACCGAGTAGCCTATGGTCTGCGCTTTCTGCCCGGTGCCACCTGGCCCGGCCGCCATCTGCAGCATCTTGCGAACCTGCCCGGCCGTGCGTGCCGACAGCACCTGAACGCCAAGCGCCGGCTCGCTGCTCTTGAGCATGGTGAGCGGAATGATCTGACCATCGTTTGAAAACACGGTGTAGGACCTGGCCATCTGAAACAGCGAGGCCGACAGGCCGTAGCCATACGACATGGTGGCCTGCTCAATCGGTCGCCAGGTCTTGTAGGGACGCAACTTGCCCGACACGGCACCGGGGAAACTGATCTGCGGCTTTTGCCCAAAACCCGCTTGTGAAAACAGCTCCCACATTTCGCGTGGCTGCATCTGCATCGCAATCTTGGCAGCGCCAATGTTGCTGGACTTCTGAATCACGCCCTCCACCGTCAACACACCGTTGGGATGCGAGTCGGAAATGGTGGAGCCGGTAATGGTGAACTTGCCGGCACCGGTGTCAATCAAGGTCTGCGGCGTGACGCGACCGGTCTCCAGGCCGAGCCCGATGGTGAATGGCTTCATGACCGAGCCGGGCTCAAAGGTATCCGTCAGCGCCCGGTTGCGCAACTGTGCGCCGCTCAGGTTCTGCCGCCGCATGGGCGAGTAGCTGGGGTAATTGGCCAGCGCCAGGACTTCACCGGTGACGACGTCCAGCACCACCACACTGCCGGCCTTGGCCTGGTATAGCTGCACCGCATCGCGCAGCTTCTGATAGGCAAAGAACTGCACCTTGCTGTCGACGCTGAGTTGCAAATCCGGTCCGTCGACCGGTGCAATCTGCTCGCCTACATCCTCCACCACCCGCCCCATGCGGTCCTTGATGACACGGCGCGACCCATTGTGGCCCGCCAGTTCCTTGTTGAACGCGAGCTCAATACCTTCCTGACCAATGTCCTCCACGTTGGTAAAGCCCACCACGTGGGCAGCGGCTTCGCCTTCCGGATATTGACGCCGGTACTCCTTGCGCTGGTAGACGCCCTTGATCTTCAAGGCCATGATCTCTTGCGCCACCGAATCATCGACTTGCCGTTTCAGCCAGACAAAGGTCTTGTCCTCGTTTTCCAGCCGTTTGCTGAGCTCCGCCAGCGGCATATCAAGCAACTTGGCAAGTTGCTGCAACTGGGCCGGGTCGCGCTCGATATCTTCGGGGATGGCCCAGATACTGGGCGCCGGCACGCTGGAGGCAAGAATCAAACCATTGCGGTCCAGAATGCGGCCGCGATTGGCCGGCAATTCAAGCGTTCGAACAAAACGCACCTCACCCTGTTTTTGAAAGAAATCATTCGCGATGACCTGAATGTAGGCAGCGCGCGCCGCCAGCGCGCCAAAGCCAAGGGCAATGGCGGCCACAATGAACTTGCTGCGCCAGACCGGCGTCCTGCTGGCCAGCAAGGGGCTGGAGGTGTAGGCAATGCTGCGGCTCATTGGATGCGCCCGGTTACAGCAGAGCCGCGGGGCTCCGAAGCGGTAGCGGCGGAAGCCGCGGCAGACGACGCGGCGCCGTAAGTCACGTAGTAGGTCACGGCCGGCGTTGTCGAGCGCATCTGCAATTGCTCCTTGGCCAGTTTTTCGACCCGCAGCGGCGTCGCCTGCGCGCGCTTTTCCACCTGCAGGCGTTCCTTGTCGGCTTCGAGTTGGTGCGCCTGCGAACGGGCTTTGTCCAGATCCGAGTAGAGCTGGCGCGACTGGTATTGCACGTTCACCAGATACAGGGCACTTGCCAGCAGCATCAGCAGCAGCAGGAAATTGAGTCTGGTCATGATTGCGCCCCCACGCTTGTCACTGCGTGTACTACGCTGGACAGGCCACTGCCAGAGGCAGAGTCTCTTCGCCCTGTCCCGATATGCGCAGGCACATCGGGAGCCGCGGGGCTCAGCCCCGAGGGGTCCTTCGCGCCTTGGGACGGCCCGGCGCCGCTCATGCCTCAGTCCTCAACGCCACACGCATGACCGCGCTGCGTGCGCGCGGATTGGCTGCCACCTCGGCGGCGCCGGGTTTGATGCGCGCCAGGGCTTTCAAACGCATCACCTTCGGCGGCGCAAAAGGGGCACGCCGGTCATATTCATCACGCGAGTGCTGCGCGATGAACTGCTTGACGATACGGTCCTCCAGCGAGTGAAAACTGATCACCACCAGGCGGCCACCGGGGGCCAGAACATGGAGACTGGCGGCTAACGCCTGTTGCAACTCTTCAAGCTCGGCGTTGATGAAAATCCGAAAAGCCTGAAATGTGCGCGTTGCAGGGTTCTGGCCCGGCTCGCGGGTTTTGACCGCATCAGCCACGAGTTGGGCCAGTTCAGTGGTGCTTGAAATTGGGCCCCGTTCCTGTCGGCGAGCAACAATCGCCTTTGCAATGGAGCCAGCAAACCGTTCTTCACCGTAGTCACGTATCACCTCCGCAATTTTGTCAATCTCAGCCGTCTCCAGCCACTGCGCCAGGCTCTGCCCGCGCGTGGTGTCCATGCGCATGTCCAGTGGCCCCTCGAACCTGAAGCTGAAGCCCCGCGCCGGGTTGTCGATTTGCGGCGAACTGATGCCCAGATCGAGCAGGATGCCGGCGACGCTCGCGTCGCCGAGTTCCCCCAGATGGGAAAAGCCCTGGTGCCGGATGGAAAAGCGGGGGTCCTTGATGCTCGCGGCGTCAGCCAGGGCTTCCGGGTCTTTGTCGAAAGCGATCAAATGCCCTTGCGGCGCCAGCCTGGAGAGAATCAGGCGGGCGTGACCACCGCGGCCGAAGGTGGCATCCACATAAGTCTGCGCCGGCGCCGCCGGATCGTCGGGACGGGCAGCCGGATTGTCGAGAAGAGCATCAACTGCTTCGTTCAACAAAACGGTGCTGTGTTTCCATGAGGTTTCCACCGTCAACCTTCAGAAGGAGAAATCCTTGACGACGTCGGGCATGTTGCTGGCCATCGCTTCGGCTTCCTGGGTTTCGTAAGTCGCCTTGTCCCACAACTCAAAATGATTGCCCATGCCCAGCAGCATGGTGTCTTTCGCGATGCCTGCGGCTTGGCGCAACTCGGGAGACACCAGCACACGGCCAGTGGCATCGACTTCGACATCCATGGCATTGCCCAGAAAAATCCGCTTCCACCACTGGGCCGACATTGGCAGCGCCGCAATCCGCGCCCGAAACTTTTCCCACTCGGGGCGCGGGAAAAGCATCAAGCAGCCATGGGGATGCTTGGTGATGGTGAGTTGGCCATTGGCAGTGGCACTCAAAACGTCACGGTACCGGGTCGGCACAGAAAGCCGACCCTTGGCATCCAGACTTAACGATGAGGCCCCTTGAAACACGACAGTGCACCTTTATTGGTAGAAACACAAAAAATGGAAGTGCAAAGGCACTTTTCACCACTTAATTGCACTTTTTTGCACTGTACCAGCAAAAACAGTCGTTGCAAATGGCCGCGCAACAAATTATTTCAATGAAATCAAGGACTTAGGACCAACTTCTGAGAAAGTTGAAACGAAAAATCGTTCTAAATTAAGAACTTAGCGCTGGTTGTCAAAGTGATGCTTGAACATGTCCGGGAATCCCATCGATTCGGGACAGAGCTGACGAACGTCCGATGACAATCAGTTGGGGACAGAGCAAAATTGCCACGCAATTCTTGGTCTGTCCCGCAAGCCTCAATCAGTTGAGGACAGAGCTGGCTCGCTGCGCGTAGCTGCGGTCTGTCCCGCAAGCATTTAGAGGATGTACCTTGAAAGATCTTCGTTCCGGCTCAACTCGCCCAGTCGTGCGTCGACATACGCAGCGTCCACCGTGACGGTCTGGCCGGCCAGTTTGGCGGCATCAAAACTGACCTCGTCGAGCAGCCGCTCCATCACCGTGGAGAGGCGCCGCGCGCCAATATTTTCGGTCCGCTCATTGACGTCGAACGCAATGTGCGCCAGCCGTGTAATGCCTTCATCCAGAAATTCGACGTGCACATTCTCTGTCGCCAACAAGGCCTGGTATTGCTTGACCAGCGAAGCATGCGTTTGCGTCAGGATCGCGACAAAGTCCAACACCGACAAAGACTGCAACTCGACGCGAATCGGAAAGCGCCCCTGCAATTCGGGGATCAGGTCGCTTGGCTTGCTCAGGTGAAAAGCGCCCGAAGCGATGAACAGGATGTGGTCGGTCTTGACCATGCCGTATTTGGTGGATACCGTGGTGCCCTCCACCAGCGGCAGCAAATCGCGCTGCACACCCTGGCGCGACACCTCGGCACCACTGCCCTCGGCGCGTGAAGTGACTTTGTCGATCTCGTCGATGAACACGATGCCGCTCTGCTCCAGCAGGTGCAAGGCCTGGGTCCTGATCTCCTCCTCATTGACCAGCTTTGCCGCCTCCTCTTCAATCAGCAGCTTGGAGGCTTCGCTGATTCTCAGTTTGCGCAGCTGGCGCTTTTGTTGCCCCAACTGGCCAAACATGCCACGCAACTGCTCGGTCATCTCTTCCATGCCGGCGGGGCCCATGATTTCGAGCTGCGGGGCCGACTGCGCCAGGTCGATTTCAATTTCCCGCTCCGCCAACTGCCCTTCGCGCAGCTTTTTCCGAAAATTCTGGCGCGCGCTGCCCTCGGTCTCCGCGCTTTGCGGGCCGCCGAAATCGCCACGCGGTGGTGGAATCAGGATGTCCAGCAACCGGTCTTCGGCAGCGTCCTGGGCTCGTGCGCGTACTTTTTTCATCTCGACGACGCGGGTTTGCTTGACCGCAATATCAGCCAGGTCCCGGATGATGGCATCCACATCCTTGCCGACGTAGCCAACTTCGGTAAATTTGGTGGCCTCGACCTTGATGAAAGGGGCATCCGCCAGCCGCGCCAGGCGCCGCGCAATCTCTGTTTTCCCAACGCCCGTCGGGCCTATCATCAGAATATTCTTGGGCGTGATCTCTGCGCGCAAGCCCGGCTCCACCTGCTGGCGCCGCCAGCGATTGCGCAGGGCAATGGCAACAGCACGCTTGGCCTGCTGTTGGCCAACAATGTGCTTGTCGAGTTCAGCAACAATTTCCTGGGGTGTCATGGACTGTCCCGCAAGGGCTCATAAAGTTTCAATCGTGTGGTTCATATTGGTATAGATGCAGATGTCGGCGGCAATTTCCAGCGACTTCTTGACGATATCGGTCGCCGACATGTCCGTGTGGTTCAGCAAGGCAATGGCCGCGGCCTGTGCGTAAGCGCCACCCGAGCCAATCGTCACAATTCCGTTCTCCGGCTCCAGCACATCGCCGTTGCCGGTGATGATCAAAGATGCTTCGCTGTCGGCCACCGCCAGCATGGCCTCCAGGCGCCGCAACACCCGGTCGGTGCGCCAATCTTTGGTGAGTTCAATGGCGGAGCGCACCAGATGCCCCTGGTGCTTTTCCAGTTTGGCTTCAAAGCGCTCGAACAGGGTGAAGGCATCGGCCGTGGCACCGGCAAACCCGGCCAGCACCTTGCCGTGATAGAGCTTGCGCACTTTGCGGGCCGTGCCCTTGACAACGATATTGCCCAAGGTGACTTGCCCGTCACCGCCGATCGCCACCGAGTAGCCATCGGGCGTCTTGCGCCGCACGCTGATGATGGTGGTACCGTGAAATTGTTCCATGCTAGCCGCCGTAAGAATCAACTGGTGCGCAATATGACTCGCGCATGCTCGTTGATACCGATCACGTTGAAAAATGCCGCCACCAAGCGCGGCACATCGCGAAACTGAACATGACAGCCTTCGGCCTCGCGCGCGGCAACCCAGTTAAGAATGCTTCCGGCGGCGGAAAAATCGACCCGTATCAGCCGGTCACAGGAAATTATCAGGCGCTTGGCGCCTTTTAGCCCGTCCTGAAGTTTGTCCAGCGCCTCCGCAGCGTCACCCAGCACCTCGCCGGCCAGTTCTATCACGGCGGATTGCGTATCAAATGCCATCAGTTCGGTGCCATCTTCACCCGGTTGAAGGTGAAAGTCGGAGACCGCCACGCCATGCATCAGTTCGTCGGCATCCTCGACACGACTGGCCGGATTCATCCGCTCGGAAACATACTGGCATTGCGCGTTCTGCCAGGGCGGCGGCGAAACTTCATAGTTGACACAATAATCGAGCGCTGCCAATTCGAACTCATCCTGCAAGCGCATGATGCGCAGCGCATCCAGGCGCAGGCGCCACCAGAACAAGGCAACCCCTTTGTCGCCCGAGGGGGTCAATGACCTGAGAACTTTCTCAAGCACGTCGGCGCCGTCAAAATGCAAAATCACCGGCTGCACGCACCACTGGCTGAACAAGTCGGCCAAGGCTTCACCCGCATCGGGCGTGATTGTCCCGAGCCGGCTCCAATTCAGATGCCAGGGCTCAGGCGAGCGCGACAAGCTCGCACGCATGGCTTGCAAGGCCTGAAAATCAAGCTCTACCGGGCACTCCCATACGACCTGCGTTACTTGCGCCGACTGGGCAAGCTGCTCCAGTGGCGCCGCGGCAGTTTTGCGCCCCAATAAGTCGGGCGTGGAAAACCACGCCGGCGCCGAGTGCCCGAAGCGTTGTGCGTACTCGATCGCAACGCGGTCGAAACTGTCCTGCTGTCCGGTCGCGCGGTACAGGTCAAACAAGGCTGCGGCCCAGCCGTTGGCCGACTCCGGACGAATATTGTCCGACTTCAGGGCCGCCAGCAGACCGGCTTCGGCGCCCACATCATCACCATTGGCGAAACGGATCGCCGCCTCTTCCATGTCAGTATCGGCCAGACTGTCCCCCATCTCGATGGAGAACAACTTGGAGGGCGTAAAGCCACTGATACTGGACTCGGGATTCTTGCTTGCCGAACTTTTGAACGCCATCATCTCGGGCATCAATTCGGTACTCACAACCCCAGCCGGCTCCGTCAGGCCCATCTGCGTGGCTTCAAAGTCGGTATTTCGCCCCCCATCACCAGCGTCGCCAGCCGCGGACGCCAACCGATTGGCAAAAGCGTTGGCGCCATCTCCCGGTGCAGCAGTCAGCGGCGCGGCGCCACTGGTCGGCAATGGCAGGTTGGCGGAGATCGGGAAATTGGTACCGTTGACGGTGGTCTCGTCTTGCTTGCCCTTCCACCACTGTTTGGACATCTGGGCTTCAATTTCATCAATCTTCTTGATCGTCTCGGCCCGCTCGTCCAGATTGGAGGTGGTGGTGGTACCCTGAAAGAAAGAGGGGCGGCCCGCCAGATCGGTACGGATCACCGGACCGTTGCGACGCAATTTGCGCAATTCATCAAATTCCCGCCGACGGACAAAGTCATTCTGCCGTTTGCGCTCAATCATCTCCTTGAGTGACTGCTTGCTATAGCCTCGCTCCGGTTCCGGCTCGGACTCGGATTCGATCTTGTCCAGCTCCGACCAGTCCTTCGTCGGGTGACGAACGAACTTGGCCACCTTGGACAACAAACCAGCGGTAGTACCTTTAGTCGCCATGGGGCTACATAGTAGGTCGAAAAACCACTAACAACAGGCCATCAATCTCCAAACATCTTCTGTTTGAGTTCACGCCGCTGCTGCGCCTCAAGCGACAAGTTTGCGGTCGGGCGCGCCAGCAGACGCCCAACGCCAATGGGTTCACCGGTCTCATCACAATAACCGTAATCGCCGGCGTCTATGCGCGCTATCGACTGTTCAATTTTCTTCAACAGTTTGCGCTCCCGGTCCCGCGTACGCAGCTCAAGCGCATGTTCTTCCTCGATGGTGGCCCGATCCGCGGGGTCAGGCACCACCACGGTGTCCTCCCGCAAATGCTCGGTGGTCTCGCCGGCGTTGCTCAGGATGTCTCTCTTGAGCTTGATAAGGCGCAGACGAAAAAACGCCATCTGCGTTTCGTTCATGTACTCATCGTCGGGCATGGCGATCACCTCGGCGTCGCTCAGTTGCTCAACCGCCTTGGATTTCCAGTTGTTGGCAAGTTTGGGATCTTTCTTGATGGCCGACGCCAGCGGCGGAACAATCAGAGGAGATACCACACTTTGGGTAAAGCTGGCCTTGGCGGCGGTTGAAGCGACCGACTGTGCCATCGAGGGCACCGTCAATTGCGCCAGCCGGGAGGAGGGTCGGCCAGCTCTGGCCGGTACTACAGAACTGGGTGCCGGGCCTGGTGGTGGCAACGCCGTCTTGACGGCCGACACCGAGGGCACGGCGCTGGGCTTGGGTGCCACTACCTGGGGCTTTGCTGCTTTCGCGATCATCGTTCTCACAGAATCCTTCTCTTTAACTTTTACTTTGACTTTGTCTTTAACTTTGACTTTGTCTTTTGCTTTAGCCTTGACCGCAGCCGACTTGACCACCTTGGCGGGCACCACTTTGGCTGCCGGCTTGCGCTCCTTGGCGCCTGCGGCGCTCTTCGCAGGCACTTTCACCGGCGACGCCCTTTTGACTGGCGGCTTGGCTTTCGCCGCCGGTTTTGCAGGGGGCTTGACCGCGGCTTTCGCCGCAGGCTTGGCCTTGACCACTTTGGCCACCACTTTGACTTTCCCGGCTTGAGCTTTCACTTCTCGTCTCCTCGCAGCATCTGGCTGCGCATGTACATCGCTGATCGACCTTCGCTTTGCGTTGGCAGCAGAGTCCAACGCCTTATTTTTGGGGCTTGGCTCGTCAATACAAGCCTTTGAAAGCTTGTCTTGCTGAATTTGGCTGGCGCGCGAGTTTACAGGTTTACCCGCTGGGAAACCCATAAGTTGCAAAATCGAGACAAACATCTTGGTTCTGACCTCATGATTTAAAACCGAATCAGACAAGACATTGCGCCATGCCCTGCAAAAAAATGTCCTTCGGCAGGTCAATACCGATGAACACCATTTTGCTGGAACGTTTTTCACCCTCGGCCCAGGCCGGCCCCAGATCACTGCCCATCAGTTGATGGACGCCCTGGAAAATCACCTTGCGGTCAGTCCCTTTCATGTGCAGCACACCTTTGTAACGCAGCATGCGCGGACCGTAGATATTGACAATGGCGCCCAGGAAATCTTCCAGTTTGGCAGGGTCAAAGGCGCGCTCCGATTTGAAAACAAAACTCTTGACGTCGTCATCATGGGCGTGGTGATGACCGCCCTGCTGGTGCGAAGGATGGTCGCAATGCTCGCCCGGCGCATGATCGTGTTCCTCATGCTCATCCTCCTTGAGGAAATCCGGGTCAATATCAAGCTTGGCATTCAGATTGAAACCGCGCAGGTCAAACACCTCGGCCAGCGCCACCTCGCCAAAATGCACCGCTTTTTGCGGTGCACGCGGGTTCATATGCTTCAAGCGGTGCATCAGCGCAGCCACCTCATCACCGGATACCAGATCGGTCTTGCTGATAAAGATCTGATCCGCAAACCCGATCTGACGGCGCGCCTCCTGGCGTTCGTCAAGCTGCACCTGCGCATGTTTGGCATCCACCAGCGTCAGGATCGAGTCCAACAGGTAACTCTCGGCGATTTCATCGTCCATGAAAAAGGTTTGCGCTACCGGGCCGGGGTCCGCCAAACCGGTGGTTTCAATCACCACGCGGTCAAAATCGAGCAGCCCTTTGCGCTTTTTGGCCGCCAGCAGTTGCAGCGCCTCGCGCAAATCCTCGCGGATGGTGCAGCAAATACACCCATTGCTCATCTGGATGATCTGCTCCTTGGTATCAGACACCAGGATGTCGTTGTCTATGTTTTCTTCGCCGAATTCGTTTTCAATGACGGCGATCTTCTGCCCGTGCGCCTCTTCCAGAACCCGTTTCAGGAGCGTGGTTTTGCCCGAGCCGAGAAAGCCCGTCAGTATGGTTGCAGGGATGAGACTCATCGTTTCTGTCAATCGATTGGGACGGTCGTGAAGGAGGGGAGTGTAGCGGGCAATTGGATCAGGGCCTGTTCGCCCTATTTTTACGGGTGCGCAAGAAAAGGGGTGAGCAGGCCCTAGGCCTATTTCCGCATCACCACCAGCCCCTTAAGGTACTCGCCTTCCGGAAAATTGATGGTCATCGGGTGATCCGGCGCGCCGCCCAGGCGCTCGACGATATAACCGTCCACACCGGCGTCGATGCCGGCCGAAGCGACGATCTTGTGAAACAGGTCGGCGCTGATGCCGCCCGAGCAGGAGTAGGTGAACAGGACGCCACCGGGCGCCAGAATCTTGAACGCCAGCCGGTTGATATCCTTGTAGGCGCGCGCCGCGCGTTCGGCATGCGCCACTGTCGGCGCAAACTTGGGCGGATCAAGAATGATCGCATCAAAAGTCTTGCCGTCAGCGCCAAACTGGCGCAAGGTAGCGTTCACATCCGCATCCATGAAAGTGGCCCGGCTCGCCGCGAAACCGTTCAGGGCCAGGTTGGCGGCGGCCTTCTCGATGGCGGGGCCGGAAGAGTCAATGGAGGTGACATGGGCCGCGCCACCGGTCAATGCCGCCACGCTGAAGCCGCCGGTGTAGCAATAGCAGTTGAGCACGCGCTCAAAGTTCAGGCGCCGGGCGGTGTCGGCAAACTTCTTGCGGCTGTCGCGCTGGTCCAGGTAAAAGCCGGTCTTGTGTCCGCCGGCAATATCGACGGCCAATTGCCAGCCATGCTCGCGCAGCAGCAGATCGGTCGCGCCACTGCCGCGCAACCAGCCGGTGCGCAGCGGCAGGCCCTCACGCTCGCGACCGCTGGCATCGGAGCGCTCATACAGCTTGGAGAGTCCGGTCGCCGCCAGCAAAGCCTCTGTCAACACCTCTTTCCAGCGCTCGGCGCCGCTGGAGAGAAATTGCGCCACCAGGGTGTCGCCATAGCGGTCCACGATCAGCCCCGGCAATCCATCGGACTCGCCATGAACCAGCCGCAGGCCATCGCTCTGGATGTCAAATCTCTCTCGGGCACTTACAGAACGGGCACAGGCAGCTACAAAAAACGAAGCATCAATGCGTTGCGCCTCATCAAAACTCCAGGCCCGGGCGCGGATTTTTGACGCCGGACTGAAGGCCGCCCAGGCCAGAAATTGGCCTTCGTGCGACTCCACCCGCACCGTCTCGCCAGCGTCGGCGGCGCCCTTGGCAATGGCGGACTCAAAAATCCACGGATGGCGGCGCAGCAGCGAGCGCTCTTTGCCGGCTCTCAAACGAATAGTTTTCATAAGCCAATTGTCGGGCCAGACGCCGGTGCATTAGCGCCATACCTTTTTGTCACACGGCCCCGACAGGGCGGGGCAAAAGGTCAGTAGGTAATGGCCATCGCCGGCACGTCGACCCGGATCATGGGTTTTCTTAGCGCGCCATGAACCGCCTTGACGTACTCGGAGGACCATTTCGGGTTCTCGAACCAGGCCGCGCCGGCGGCCTCGGACACCCGCAGCACCTTGTCGGCTGTCAAGACCTTGCCGCTGGCACGCAGCGGTTCGCACTCCAGTGCCGTGAACTGGGCATCCAGCCAGGCCCGCGCTACATCGTGCACCATCGGTGGACCTTCCTCGACGTGAAAATGAAATTCAAGCCCTTTGTCCAGCAAAACCATTATTTGACTGCGCATAAAGTACCTTTCCATGAATGAGCTGGAGTTTCGCCGAATTGACGGCAAAAAATTAGAAGACTGCGCCGCCATTACTTGATCTTGGCGCGTGGATGAGCCGCATCATAGGCTTTGGCCAGGTGCTGAAAATCGAGCCGGGTGTAGACCTGTGTGGTGGTGATGCTGGCGTGGCCCAGCAACTCCTGCACCCCGCGCAAATCGCTGCTGGACTGCAACAGGTGGCTGGCGAACGAATGACGCAGCATGTGCGGGTGCACCGGCGTCGCCAGCCCGGCCTGCAAGCCGCGCCGGCGCAAGCGCTGCCAGATCGATTGGGCACTGAGGCGGGTACCGTTGCGGCCGATAAAAAGCGCCTTCTGCTGCGCGTAGCCGACAGTCGGGTCGCGCAGCGCCAGCCAGTGCTGCAAGGCCGCCAGCGCCTTGGCGCCCACCGGCACCGTGCGCCGCTTGGCCCCCTTGCCCAGTACATGGGCCTCAGCGGCCTGCAAATCGATCCAGCCGCGCGCGCCGGCACCGGCCAGCACATCCAGCCCGGTCAACTCGCCAACGCGTAGGCCGGCGCCATAAAGCAGCTCGACGATGGCGGCGTCGCGCCCTTCCAGCCAGGGGTCCAGGCCGTCGCTCTGAAAACCGGCCAGTTGCACCGCCTGATCGACGCTCAGGGCTTTCGGCAGGGGCTTGGCGGCCTTGGGTGCGCGCACGTCCTGCACCGGATTGCTGGCCACCAGGCCCTGGCGCCCCAACCAGGTATAGAACCCGCGCCAGCCCGACAAAATCAGGGCAATGCCGCGGCCGCTACGACCACCGCCATGCATTTGCGCCACCCAGCGCCGGATGTGGCTGTTTTGCACCGCCAGCAGGTCGACCTTCGCCTGTGCGGCATAGTCTGTCAGCTTCTGAAGGTCCAGTGAGTACAGCTCCACGGTGCGCGCCGCCAGACGCTTTTCGACCCGCACGTGCTCCAGATAACCCTCGGTCAAGTGAGCCCCCACGCTTGCCACTTCGTGTGCTGCGCTGCCCCCCGAGGGGGCCGTGCCTTGCTTGGGGCGGCCCGGCGCTGCGGCTGACGTATTTGGGGTCAGAGTCCGATTTCGTTCGGGATGGCTGTACTGCGGGCACATGGTGGTCTTGAATCGGGATCTGACCCCAACAACTTATCTCAATCTGGACAGCGCGGCGCTGGCCAGCTCGGCGATGCGGACCAGAAAGTCGGTGCCCATGGTGCTGTTGAAACGCTGCGCGTCCGGCGACGCCAGCACCAGCAGACCAAACGCCGCTGCCGCGCCGCCCAGCGGCTCACTGCGCAAGGGCAGGATCGCGAGCGAGGCGGCGGCCAGCGGATCGGCCAGCCAGCCGACCACCTCAAAACCGGTGTTGACGCCACAAAACGGTTCCGTCAGCGAGGAGGCGAACAGTCTCACGTCATCGCTCACGCCGCCGGCAAAGTCGGCCTGGGCAAACTGCGGCGCCACATCCCAGACCTTGATGGCAACCTGGGGCACCGAGAACTGCTGGGCAATCTGGCGCGCAATCTGGTCCGGCAGGGTCATCGCATCGGTCGTCTGAAACAGCTTGCCGGCCCAGCGCAGCAGCTTGTCGGACAGGATCAGGTTCTCGTTGCCGTTGCGAACCATGTCCATGATGCGATGCTCCAGCGCCTTGATCTTTTCACGCAACATGCTGGCCTGACGCTCTTGCAAGCTGACAGCACGCGTGCTGTGCGGGCTGCTGAGTTCGACGGCGGCCAGCAGCTCGGCGTGGCGCTCAAAAAAGTCGGGCGAATTGGCCAGGTAGTTGGCAATATCGTCTTCGGTCAGGGGATGGGTCAACGGAGTGTTCATAAGTTCTCGCTCAAATCAATTTCGCCATGAAAAACTGTCGTCGCCGGCCCCGTCATCAGTACGTTGGCGCCGTCGCCGGCCCAAGCGATGGTCAAGAGGCCGCCGCGCGCCTGCACCTCCACCGTATCGTCCAGCAGTCCCAGCCGGATGCCAGCCACCACCGCCGCGCAAGCACCCGAGCCACAGGCCAGGGTTTCACCGACGCCGCGCTCGAACACCCGCAGGCGGACATGCTCCCGGTCCACGATCTGCATGAAGCCGGCATTCACCCGTCTTGGAAAGCTCGGGTGGTGCTCAATCAAGGGCCCCTGCGCCGGCACCGGCGCGCAGTCGACATCGTCCACCAGTTGCACCGCATGCGGATTGCCCATGGACACCAGTGCCACCAGGACAGTGCTGGCCTGCGCACCCTCACCCAGGCGCAGCGGCCATTGTTGCCAGGCACCAGCGGCTTGCGCTTGCAGGGTGCCAGCCTGGAACGGGATCTCGGCCAGCTCGAAAACGGGCCGCCCCATGTTGACCCGCACCCGCCCATCGGGCATCAGTTGCGGCTCGATCACGCCGCCCAGCGTCTGCACCCGGATCGTGTCCTTGTCGCACAGGCCCCGATCACGCACAAAGCGGGCGAAGCAACGCGCGCCGTTGCCGCATTGCTCCACCTCGGCGCCATCGGCGTTGTGGATCACGTATTCAAAATCGATGCCCGGGGCTGGTGACGGGCGTACCGTCAAAACCTGGTCCGCACCGACACCAAAATGGCGATCGGCCAGAAAACGGTAGTGGGCTGAGGACAAGCCGAGCCGGCCACGGGTCTCGTCCAGGACCACGAAGTCGTTGCCTGCGCCCTGCATTTTGGTGAATGAAATTCGCATGGGTGAATTATCCCTTTATCCTCGACACTCTTCTGAAAGAAAACCATGCGCATCCCTGACTGGACCCCTACCCTCAAACCTCAGCCCCAGGAACTGGTCCAGGCCATCCTGGCCCGCCGCGGCGGCCGCCTGCTCAACCTGGACAAAGCCCTGCTCTGGAGCGAGCCCTTGGCGCGCGGCTGGAACGTCTTCCTGAAGGCCGTGCGCAGCGAGCTGTCCACCGACCGCCGCTTGCGCGAGCTGGGCATCTGCACCGTCGCCCTGCTCACCGGCGCGCATTACGAATACCAGCACCACGCACCCGACTTTCTGACTGCGGGCGGCACGCAGGCTCAGCTTGAAGCCCTGAAGGTCTTCGTGAAGACCGACCCGCTGGGCGTTCCCGCGGACGCTATGCTGGGTGAGCTGGAAACGCTGGTGGTCCAGTACGCCGCGCAAATGACGCTGAACGTGGCTGTGGACGACCTGTTATTTGCCGCGCTGCGCCAGCACTTTGACACGACGCAGATTGTGGAGTTGACCAGTGCGATTGCCACCTACAACATGGTGGCGCGGTTTCTGGTGGCGCTGGGCGTGACGCCGGAGGATTGATTACTCTGCCTTGATCCCGTTGTCCTTCACCACCTTGCTCCAGACATCCATTTGCTTCTCGATAAACACCCGGGCGGCATCGGACGACCCGCCGACCACATCAATACCCTGGGAGTCAAGCCGTTTGGCGACGTCGGGCAGTTTCAAGGCCTTGTTGATTTCCTCGTTCATGCGCTTGACGATCTCGGGTGGCGTCCTGGCCGGCGCCAGCACGGCCCACCAGGCCGGGGCGTCAAAACCGGCAAAACCGCTCTCGGCCAGCGTCGGAACATCGGGTAAATTGGCTGAGCGCTTGCTGGTGGTCACGGCCAATGCCCGCAGGCGCTTGCCGTCGATATGGGGCTTGACCAGAAACACCGAACCGATGGCCAGGGGAACATGCCCGGCCAGGGCATCGTTCATCAAGGGGCCGCCGCCCTTGTAGGGAATGTGCTGAAATTCCATGCCGCCGCTCTTGCCCAGCAAGGCCATGGCAAGATGACCCAAACTGCCCGAACCAATGGAGCCGTAGTTCACGCCGTTCTTTAACTTGGCAGCGGCCACCACATCCGCAAAGGTCTTGAAATTCGACTCAGCCTGGGTCGCCAGCACCATGGCCCCAGTGCCGATCAGCACAATCGGGGTCAGGTCTTTTTTCGAATCAAACGGCAGACCCGGAATCAAACTCGGATTGACGCCATGCGTATCAAACACCACGGCAAAGGTGTAGCCATCGGCCGGCGCTGCCGCGACCGCGGCGGCACCAATCGAGCCGGAGGCGCCACCCTTGTTATCGACAATAACGCTTTGCCCGAGCTGCTGGGAAAGGGGTTGAGCCAGTAACCTGGCCACCTGATCGACCGAGCCGCCCGGCGGGAACACCGCCACCAGCTTGATCGGCTGTTTGCTTGGCCAGACCTGGGCCTGCACGCTCAGCGGCGCTGTCACGCAGATTGCGATGGCGATGGCCACAAACCGGCCCCATGTTTGACATTTCATTGTTTGTCTCCGTTAGAAATTCGAGTGTCGGCCGCAAAGCATACGCTGGCGTTGGGGGAATTGCCCATGGGGGTTTACGCAAACATCGCCGTCGCGACACCCGGCGCACTGATTTTGGTTGCAAAATTCACTTCATGGCACGCCCCAACCAACTCCTGCACCCCCAGCGCGAACCCGTTGCTACCCGTCCCGCCGCCACCGTGCTGCTGTTGCGCGACGCTGCCCACGGCATCGAAGTGCTGATGACGCGCCGCTCCATGACCGCCAGCTTTGCCCCCGGCGCCTATGTCTTTCCTGGCGGCGGCGTGGACGCGCTGGACGCCGCCAGCCACGCCCAGGCGAAGCGGCGCGCCACGCAGGGCGACCTGCACCTGACGCAAGCCATTGCCGCCATCCGTGAGAGTTTTGAGGAACTGGGCGTGCTGCTGGCGCGCCGCGGTGACGGCAGCCTGGCCGACCACGGCGACATTGCCGCGCTGGACCGCGCCAAGCCTTTCGCCGCCCAGTGCCAGCGCCGCGGCCTGACGTTGGCCGCCGACGAGGTCTTTGTGCTGGCCCACTGGATCACCGACCGCGACCTGGCGCGCCGTTTTGACGTGCCGTTTCTGGTGGCGCGCATGCCCGAGGGGCAAACACCGGTGGCCGACGAGTCGGAACAATTCGAGCCGGTCTGGGTGCGCCCGCAGGACGCCCTGGCGCGGCACCAGGAAGGCCAGTTTTTCATCATCTTCCCGACCATACGCACACTGGAACGGCTGCTGGCCTACGAAACGGTAGACGCCGTGTTACAAGCCTGCGCCGCCACCGAACAACCGCTGTGGACCAGTTGCCCGCGCGCCGGTCTGCTGGCCGGCCGTGAGGCACGCTACATGGAGCACGACCTGCCTTATGGCGAGCTGGCGCTGGTCTGCCCCGACGGCCAAATCGTGCACGCGCTGGACTGGCAGTCGGAAGCACCGGTGGCGTTGCTGAAAAACGTATTGCGCCTGACCGCACCGAATCCCGGCGCCATGACCGGCCCCGGCACCAACAGCTATCTGGTGGGCGACCCTGGCACCGGCTATATCGCCATCGATCCCGGCCCGGCCGACCCCCAGCACCTGGAAAAACTGTGGCGCGCTGCCGCCGGCGACATCCGCATGATCGTCTGCACCCATTCGCACCCGGACCATTCACCCGGCGCCGCGCCCTTACAAGCCTTGTGCGCGCCGCCACCGCCGATCCTGGGTCTGCCCTCGGCCGCCACGGCGCGCCAACACAGCCAATTCACGCCCGACCGCGCGCTGCAACACGAGGAACAGTTGACGCTCTCGGGTTGGGCGCAGGAAGCCACTGTCACGCATACCTTGAAGGTGTTGCACACCCCTGGCCACGCCGCCAACCACCTGTGCCTGGTGTTGCTGGAAGACGGTCTGCTGTTCAGCGGCGACCATGTCCTGAGCGGTAGCACCACCGTGATCGACCCGCCGGATGGCGACATGACTCGCTACATCGATTCGCTGGACCTGCTGAGCGCCGCCTGCGCCCAGCACGCCGTCGAGTTCATACTACCGGCGCACGGCCACGTCATCGGTGGCTATGCCGGTGAGGCCGTTGGCGCCATCGCTCATCTCAAGACCCATCGCCTGCAGCGTGAGGCCAAGATTTTGCAGGTCATGCAGACGCTGCCGCAGGGCACACTGGACGATTGGGTGGCGCAGGCTTATGACGACGTGCCAGAGCGCATGTGGCCAGTCGCCAAACGCTCGCTGCTGGCGCATGTGGCGCGCATCGAAGCCGACTCATCCCTGAACGATTGACCTGAGTGGGTGTCGGCGGGAGCGGGGCGGATGCCGGGGGCTCATGCGCTTCGCTTTTTAAAATCACCCCCAACATCCGCCCCACCCCCGCCTTGCATTGCTGCCCGATCCGATTTGGGTGGCCATCGGGGCGGCGGTGCCGGCTACCGGTTCACACATTGCCGACCGCTTGCTGAGTCGGCCAACGATTCTGTTTTTTCAGTCATACTCCCGACCGTGCCCCTTCAGAAGGACCCACCATGTCAGACACGGTCTTCAGCAACGACGTTCAGGACTTCATCACGCGGCTCGACGCCGCCGAACAGGCACATATGGCATGGTCACGCCGGCTACTGCGCTGTGCCATATTGAAAATTTCGCCGGGAGATGACGCTTTGGCCGATGACGCCCACTGTCGCTGCGCTTTCGGCAAATGGTTCCTGCAATACCGTGAACGCTTTGACAACCTCGAGCCCCTGGCGACACAGCGCCTGGACGAGCAGCATAGGCAGATGCACGACGCGGCCCGCAGCATTTGTAGAGACATACTCTCTGGCGCAGCGGGCAACGCCGTGACAATCGACGATTTCGAGCGGACCCAGGCCAGCGTGATCGCCGATCTGGCAATTCTCAAGACCCAGTGTCTGGCGCACAGTGCGCGACTCGACTCCTTGACCGGCTTGCCGCTGCGCTATGGGCTGGAGGAAGAATTCCAGCGCTGTCTCGCTCAGACGATGCGCCGAAAAGAACTGATGATCCTGCTTCTGCTCGATATCGATCATTTCAAGCGCGTCAACGATGTCCACGGGCATGCGGCCGGCGACCTGGCACTGCAACATGTTGCCAACCTGCTGCGCAGTCACTGCCGTGCAGGTGAACCCCTGTTCCGCTTTGGCGGGGAGGAATTCATCGCCTTGATGCAAGTGTCCAATCGCGATGTGGCGCAGCGGGCAGCAGAGCGCCTGCTCCAAGGCTTTCGCGACAACCCCTTGCGCCTGCCTGATGGTCACATGCTGAGTTTGCGCGTCAGCGCCGGACTGGCAGAATCCGGGCATGAGGAGTCCATGGCCGACGCGGTGGCTCGCGCTGACGGCGCGCTCTATGCGGCCAAAGCAGCCGGCCGGGACAATTGGCAATGGGCCACTGCCGAGCCTTGAGCGGCGCTTGGTGTCGGTCGAGTGCGTAAGTGCCGAACTCCCCGGCCACTGACTTCGGTAGACACAGTCCAGCCTTTCAGGCTTCAAATCTGCCATGTCCATTGCTGACATTCAAAGCGATGATGCGAAAGATGTCATCACAGAGCATCGAACTCCTGGCAAGGAATCAGTTTGTCATCGGCAGGGCAGCCCCCATTAACGCAAACAAGACGCCACAAACACGATTGAATTTGTTACCCGCACGGTTCAGTATGGGTCTTATGCCGTGTGCCAGTTTTGCCAACAAAAACTCGACCGAGCATTCAACCGTTGCAAATGTCGCTGCCATCACCGCGAACTGTATCCAAAGCGAACGGTCGGGGTTAATAAACTGGGGGAGAAACGCACCGTAAAACAGCAACACCTTTGGGTTTGAAATGGCTGCAAATAGCCCCTGACGGAAAAGAGTTCCTCTTCTAGCGTTCTTGGCTGAGGTTGCAACGTCAAGCACAAGTGCCGGTACCAACCAGAGTTGCATACCCAGCCAACAAAGGTAAGCACCACCGATCCACTTGAGCAAAGTCAGTGCGCTGCTGTAAGCCCGCAAAAGGGCACTGATACCCAGCATTGACAACGCAATCAGCGTCACAAAACCGAGCGCACCGCCTGCAACGGTCCAGAGGGTTTTACGGTGACCGTGCAGCGCCCCATGCGCCAAAACCAGCAGACTGTTTGGCCCCGGCGTCAGTGATAGTCCCACCACGGCAAGCATATAAATCAGCCACGTTCTTAATTCCATCTGCATGCCCACCTGAGTGTTTTGATGCGTTCAGTCTAGGCCGCAGCTTTGTTTTGATGATAATCACATCTAGCCATATTCCACTCATAATTGGCCACTACGTTGCACAAACATCCAATCCACATCTTGAAGAAAGCTCTCGGTAGCTCCGAGACGCATCATCGCCCGGATGTGCGTTTTTTGTTGCTCCCGCTACCAGAGTTCACCTTGCTGCCGTTCGGTGGTTTTCTCGACAAATTGCGGTTTTCCGCAGACGAAGAAGATCACAGTCGGCAGCGATTTTGTGCATGGAAGATGCTTGGCCTGACTGCCGATCCGATTCGCTCCAGTAGCGGGGTGGCTGTTTGCGTTGATGTCACCGCCGAACAGGTTGACCTTCAGGCTTACGACTATTTGGTAGTTTTTGGTAGCCGCACCGCCGAGCGCTCAAAATCTTTGGCACGCGACTACTCTCCTCTCTTGCGCCGTGCCGCCCATAGCGGTCTGAGTCTGGTCTGCGTCGATAACGCCAGTTTTCTTCTGGCACAAGCTGGACTGCTCAATGGCTACAAAGTTGCCTTGCATTGGCGACATGTTCCTGAATTTCGCGCCGCATTCCCGCGCATCGACATTCGCAGCGAAATGATTTACTGCTTCGACCGTGACCGAATCAGTTGCTCCGGTGGCTCTGCCGCTATTGATATGGCGGTCGAACTGTTGAGCCGCCATTGCGGCAGAGAGCGGGCGCTAAAGGGCTTGGCAGACATGCTGGCCGATGAACCACGTGGCCAAGGGCACAGACTCAAATCATTGGAGTCTGTGCCAGACGCTGGTCGGCATCTGTCGAGGGCGATTTCCTTGATGCGGACTTTGATGGCTGACCAGATGACGGTGTCGGAACTGGCCAACCACATAGGGATCGGGCGACGCCACCTTGACCGTCTGTTTGTCGACCGCTTCAAGATCAGTGCACATGACTACTGGTCAGCCATGCGAATTGATCATGTTCATTGGCGTGTGCTCAACTCGAACCACAGCCTCGCAAGCATCGCCGACGAGGTAGGCGTTGGTAATGCAAGCAATTTATGCCGGGTATTTCGCAAGAAGTTTGGCTACAGTCCGGGCACCCTGCGAAGTGACAAGATACAAAACAGTGACATCACTGATAGCCAGTCCATCTGAGTGTCCAGGAAGCCGCCATTGGCAGCGGACTCCTAACGCTGCAGACCTGCCCATCGCGAGGGCGAAACTTGCCACCTGAACCAGGGGACGCCACCCGCAGAGCCTGGTCTATTGAAAATGCCTGCTTCATGCCCAGTTGCTGGTCTGTTGAACTCTTAACCTTGGGGACGGTCCTTTGCCAGCACTCATTGTTTCCTGTCTGGCCCTGGCTTTTGTCCTGTGGCTGCTGGGCCAGCCCTACCTGACCGAGCGCAAACGCCAGCGGATTCGCGAGCGGCCCTTCCCCGCCGCCTGGCGCGAAATACTGAAGCAGCGTGTGCCCTACGTGCGCAACCTGCCGGCCGACTTGCAGTTGCAGTTGAAACGGCACATCCAGGTCTTTCTGGCCGAGAAGAACTTCATCGGCTGCGATGGCCTGACGATTACCGACGAGATGCGGGTGACGATTGCCGCGCAGGCCTGCCTGCTGATCCTCAACCGCTCGCGCGGCTACTACCCGAAACTGCGCGAGATCCTGGTCTACCCGGGCAGCTTCGTGGTCGAGCGCGAGCACACCGACGGCATCGGCGTCGCCCACCACGCGCGCCAGGTGCTGGCGGGCGAATCCTGGGAGCGCGGGCAGGTGGTCCTGTCCTGGCACGACACGCTGGCCGGCGCCGCCGTTCCGGACGACGGTCAAAACGTGGTGATCCACGAATTTGCCCATCAACTGGATCAAGAAACCGGCGCCGCCAATGGCGCACCGGTGCTGCCGCGGCGCGACCAGTACGCGCGCTGGTCGCAGGTGCTGGGGGCCGAATTCAGGCAATTGCAAAGGGCGACATCGGAGCGGGAAGAGACTTTGTTCAGCGACTACGGCGCCAGCGACCCGGCGGAGTTTTTTGCCGTGATCTCGGAAGTGTTTTTTGAGCAACCCGGGCGGATGGCCCAGGAGCACCCGGCGCTGTACCGTGAACTGACGCTTTTTTATCGCCTGGACCCCCTCAGTTGGTAAACCACGACGAGGGTTAACATCCTGCCAATGATTGCCGACAAGAAACCACAGCCCGATGCCGAAGTTGCCGGGGAACGTTTGTCCAAGCGTGTCGCGGCCATGGTCCCCTGCTCACGCCGCGAGGCCGAGCAGTACATTGAAGGCGGTTGGGTGCGGGTCGACGATCAGGTAGTGGAAGAACCGCAATTCCGTGTCGCTAGGCAAAAGATTGAAATCGATAAAGATGCCAGCCTGATGGCGGCCCTGCCGGTCACCTTGCTGCTGCACAAGCCCCCTGGCTATGACGATGGCGCCGAACTCCCGGCCGGGTTTCGACCGGCACCCAACGCACCCCTGGCAGCGCGGCAATTGCTGCAAGCCGCCACGCGCGATCCGGACGATCCATCGGAGATCCGTCTGCTCAAGCGACACTTTGCCGCGCTGACTGCACCAGTGCCGCTGGAAACCGGCGCCAGCGGCCTGCTGGTGTTCACCCAGGACTGGCGGGTGGCACGCAAGTTGACGGAAGACGCCAGCGTGATCGAACACGAAATCATCGTCGAGATCGAAGGTAGCGCCAGCCCTGACACGCTGGCGCGACTGAACCACGGACTGAGCTCGGACGCCGGGCCCTTGCCGCGCATCAAAGTCAGCGTCAACAGCACAGGCGAGGGCAAGAGCAAGCTGCGTTTTGCCGTCAAGGGAACCCATCCCGGCCTGCTGGCCTATCTGTGCCAACGGGTCAATTTGAAAATCCTGAGCATGAAACGGATCCGCATCGGGCGCGTCGCCCTGGCCCATTTGCCAATGGGCCGCTGGCGCTATTTGCAAGCCCATGAGCGTTTCTAGACTTGCGTGCCCGGCCTTGCCCCAGCGGCCATCCGAAAATATTCGATAATGAAACCAGTATTGATTTGGATCCATTTATGATTTTCCGTTCTTTCAAGTTGTTCTTCGCCGCGCTGATGACCGCACTCATGTTGGTGGCCTGTGGCAACGGCGAACCGGCACCGGCGCCAAGTGGACTGGCCGTCACCGCCGGTGAATCTTCGGTCACGGTGTCCTGGGATATGACTGACGGCGTTGAATACTGGCTGTTCTTCGGTCCCAGCAGCGCGGCCCCCAGCAGCACGACATCGATGCAAGGCTGGTTTGGCCTGCCGGGCGGCAACGTGGTGATCAAAGCCACCTCACCGTATGTCTTGTCCGGCCTGACCAACGGCTTGAGCTACTCGTTTTCGATCAACGGCAGAACCAATGGCGGGCCTGGCGGGCCCGGCGCCACGCCGGTTACGGCGACACCCCGGATTGCCGGCTCAAGCTGGAGCGCCGCCAGCGCGATCTCCGGCGGCATCGATTTGCGTGGTCTGACTTATGGTGCAACCGTCGCCACCACGACCACCAGCTCGGTGGCGAACTTTATTGCGGCCGGCGCGGCCGGCGCGATCTACGCCAGCCTCGATGGCGTCACCTGGAACGCCATCAACTACGCCACCAGCAACAGAATCAACGGCGCCGCTTACTTTGGCACCTTCAAATTGGTGGGCGATGGTGGCCTGGTGCTGACGAGTTCGGATGCCGCCAGTTGGACCGCGCAAACCAGCGGCACAACGCAAAACCTGTACGCGATTGCCAGCAACTATTCGAATTTGAATGTCGCAGTGGGCGCCAACGGCACCATCATCACCAGCCCCGATGGCATCACCTGGACAGCGGCAACCAGCTCAGCCACCAGCCGTGATTTGTATGCGGTGACTTACACCAGCTACAACAGTGGCACCTGGGTCGCCGTCGGTGCCGGCGGCACCGTCGTGGAAAGCGCGGACGGCTTGACCTGGCATGGCGTCACCTCCGGCAGCGCGACCGACCTGCGCGGCGTTGCCTACAGGACCAGCACCTCCACAGACGGCGTTGTAAGCTACACCTTCGTGGCGGTAGGCGCCTCCGGTACCGTGCTGAGCAGCACCGACGCAAGCACCTGGGCCGCACAGGCCTTGAGCGGCGCTGGCGCCCTCAATGCCGTCGTCTATGGCACACAGTTTGTGACAGTTGGCGCCGGCGGCAAAATTTTCGTCAGCACCGATGGCCTGAGCTGGACGCTGACCCCAGCCGCCACCGGCCAGGATCTCTATGCCGTGGCACACGGCGCCTTGACCTACTCGGCAGTGGGTGCCGCCGGCACCAATTTATTGTCCAGATAGCCACCCGGCGCGGCGGCAACGTTCTTTCCCGCCGCTACCCGCGCGTTCATCCAGCGCAACAGATCGAGCCACATCTGGCGCATTTCGGCATCCCGCGGCGTGCGCGTCGCGTTGGGTAGTTCGATCGTGACCACCGGCATGCCCTGGTGTACACCGCCATAGTTGCCCAGCGAACCGGGGAAGATCCCGACCTGGTGCAGATACAAGCTGCCCAGTCTGGACGGCGGCACCACCGGCCCGTCAAAATCGAGCACCCCATAAGGCGCATGAATGCTGACAATCAGTTGCGGCTGAAAGTTGCGCATCTCGTCGTGCAGAAAGCGCGACTCGGGCTCCGACAAGGGTCGCGGACCGGGCCAGCGACGCGGGTCCTTGCGCGTGCGCTTTTCCCAATACAACTTCGCGTCGCGCTCCCAGTTGGGCGTCGAAAAGTTCCGGTTCAAATCCACACCATGGGCGTTGACGCGGCGCGGCGACGGGTTGAACAGACCGTCCGGATTGAGCACCGGCACAAAACGCCAGTGCACCTGCTGCGCGCCGACCATGGGCAGTTGCGCCGCCAGCCTGATCCAGTGAAAAGCCACCGCCGCCGATGACGGCTCGTCACCATGGATGGCTCCTACCACCAACACCCGCAGCGTGGCATGTTCCGGCTTCACATCGCTGACCCACAGCGTTCGCCCTTTTACGGATCTGGCTGCCGTCGGCTGCAGCTTGGCGGCCTCGCACAGCTCGCGTCGCAGATTCGGCAAGCGGGCCGCAAAATCGGCGCAGGGCGGGGCAGACTGGGCGCTTTCAGCGGATAGGAGCAAAGCAAGCAAAAGGGGCTTGAGGCAACGCACAGGCATGAGCCGGAGTTTAACTTCCAGCCCGCCTGATGACGGGTTGAAATATACCTGCCGCTCAATATTGAGATTGCCTTCACGCAACCCAGCTACGTTCCAATACCACTCGCTGCGGACACCATGTTTACCTTTCGCCATCCTCGCCCTGTCGGCAACCGAAAACCAGTTGCTGAGTTGTCAATGCGACAGGAGGCCAGGGCCAGCGACGCGTCGCACGTCGTATTGGTCGGAAAGTCTGATGTTCTGCCACCACCGGTGATGGTCGCCGCTTCAAGCGTGCCGCCACAACTTGCGCTGGAGTTCTCGGTTTCGTATCGACTTGCGGAGTACTTGAGCTTCGCCCGGGATCATGCGCCTCTGGTCACGCAGCGCGTTCTGGCCGCGAAAGGGAAACCTGTCCAAACACCTTCACGGTTACAAGGCGTGGCGCTGACGCTCATCTGCTCGGTCGCCTTCTTCTTCAAGAAGCGCCGCATGCCAATTTGCAGGTTCGTCATCGCCGAGGACGGCATCCATAGAAGCGCGGCTTCGCGCAACCTGTTCGTTCCATGGACCGAAGTTCTGGAGGTTCAACGGTACTCTCAGGGATACCTCATTGAGATGCACCGCGGCGCCATGCCACTGCCGTTCAGGTGCCTCGGTGCCCAGCAAGTGTCGGCATTTGACGCTCTCGTTGCCAAGTGGCAAAAGGCCTCATTGGCATCAACTTTCCCGAAATGATGACATGCCAAACCCGGTTCGGCATAGCGGGAGGATCAGGCTGGAGGGGCACTCAGCTCCGTGTCCCCCGCCCCTGCGGGCTCCTCCTTTACCTGCGCTGAGCGCCCCACCAGCCTGATCTTTCAAGCAAGTTGGTGTGCAATCGGCGCAAACCACCGACGCTCGCCGCCGAGGACGCTGGGGTGGGTGGCGTAGCGTGGACTTGGGGTTTGGCCAAATTAAGGGGGAGGCCGAAGGCCGGAGGACATTCGCGGAGCTACCCACCGCAGCGCCCTCGACCCACACACGCCTGGGCTGTAGTTCTTGACTTGCGAAAGCAATCTGCATCAGCCACGCTCGGCTGAAACGGTGTCCTGAATTTCGGGATTTTCAATAGCCGATTCACCTTCAGTCATCAATAGCGTGCCAAGCAAATGAGACGTGAGGCGACGCCGGTTATAGTGTCGGCGCCGCATGACTTGTCGCAACTGATCAACGCTAAAACACTGATGACTCTCCCACCTTGGTTATCGATTGCCGCAGCTGAAACTGGTGTGCGCACTTTTGCGGCGGGCGCCAGCAACCCCAGAATCACCGAGTACCACGCGCACACCAACATCCGGGGCTATGACGACAAAGCCTCCTGGTGCTCCTCCTTTGTCAATTGGGCGCTGGCTCAAGCGGGCATTCAGGGCACCGGCTCGGCGCTGGCCCGCTCCTGGCTGGCCTGGGGCGAGCCGCTGAGCGAGCCGGTACCCGGCTGCATCGTTGTCCTGTCACGCGAAGATCCTGGCGGCTGGAAAGGTCATGTCGGCTTCTTCCTGCGCGCCGATGCCCAGCTGGTCCATCTGCTGGGCGGCAATCAACTGGAACAGGTGCGTGAGCACTTCTACCCGCTGTCATCGGTGCTGGGCTACCGTTGGCCGGCGCGCAACGCACCCTGACGCTTCAGCCATGCCACTCATTCCAAGACACTGCCTGAGTGCCCTCCTGCTGGGGGTCGCAGCCGCCTTGTCTTCGCCTGCGCAGGCGCTGGAAAACGATCTGGGCAACGCGGTGCAAACCGTCGCCGGCATCTACAGCAGCATCTGGATTCATGAGATGGGCCATGCGCTGACCTTCCAGGCTTTGGGCGCCACCGACATCGACATCAAGGTGCCGCGCGAAGGTTGCCGGCTGTGCGGAGAGACAACCTCCAAGAGTCCGGCCGGCGGCTACCAGCCCTGGCAGGCGCAAGCCATTGCCGGATCAGGCCTGTTGGCGGCCAACTTGGCCGGCGAACTGGTCCTCCAGCGCCAGTCGCTGCACGATTCTGCTTTTGCGCAAAGCGTTCTGGGCAGCTCTTTGGTGTCCAACGCCATCCATGTCTACAGCTATTACACCCGCTACATCGGCGTTGACGGCTACCGCGGCAACGATATTGACGCCTTCGCGGCCAGTGGCGGCAATCCGCACATTTTTTCGGCAGCGCTGCTGGCGTACACCGCATGGTCGCTGCAACGCATGCGACAGAAGGAGATTCCGTTCTTCTACGTCAATCTTCGCTTTTAGCGGCCGGTCGGCAGAGTCCATGGAAAAGATCGACCTCAAAAAAGACCTGAAACAACTCTACCAGGCGTCCGCCAAGGAGGTGGTGCAGCTTGACGTTCCGAGCTTCCAATTCCTGATGCTCGACGGCCGGGGCGATCCGAACACCTCGCCAGAATATGCCCAGGCGGTGGAGGCCTTGTTTTCCGTCTCCTACACCGTCAAGTTCATGCTCAAGAAGGGGCCGCAGCAACTTGACTATGCCGTCATGCCGCTGGAAGGGCTTTGGTGGGCCGATGACATGTCCGCCTTCGTAGCCGATGACAAGGCAAAGTGGCAATGGACCCTGATGATCATGCAGCCATCCTTCGTGGCCCCTGAAACCATCCAGGCGGCCATTGCCGAAGTCCGCCGGAAGAAGAAGCCGCCGGCCCTCGACAAGCTGCGCCTGGAGAATTTCTGCGAAGGTCTTTGTGCCCAGGTACTACACGTCGGGCCGTTCGCGGAAGAAGGGCCAACCATCGAGCGGCTGCATCAATTCATAGACACACGCACCGGCCGCACTGGCAAACACCATGAAATTTACCTGAGCGATATACGGCGCGCGGACCCGAAGCAATGGAAGACCATCATTCGGCATCCAATGAAACGAGGCTAGCTTGACCATGACAACGATCCAAACGTCGGTTACCGATCTGAACGCCGTATTGGAGCGAACGCCGTTCCTGAAGTCGTACGGCTTTAGCGTCCAGTCCTGCGCCCTTGGCGAGTGTGTGCTGCGGGTTCCCTTCAATCCGGCGCTTGAGCGGCCGGGCGGCATCGTCAGTGGCATGACGCTGATGGGCGCCGCCGACGTCGCCATGTGGCTGGCCATCATGACGCAGCGGGGAGCCGAGGAACAGTGGGTTACCTCGGACATGAAGACCGCCTTTCTGCGCAGCGCTCGCCAGGAGGATCTTTTGTGCACTGCCAGAATTCTCAAGCTGGGGAAACGCAGCGCCTATGGCAGCGCCGAATGCAACGGTGTTGCCTCAGGCTTGCTGGCGCACCACGTGCTTAGCTATGTCAAAGTCGCAAGTTGAGCGCCCCATCCACCGCCTTCACCTGCCCCCACCAACCACACAACCGGAGTGAAACACCATGCACGACATCAAATGGACCCATTCTGAGCAGAAGGCGGCACGGAAGGTGTTCGACGCAGCCCTGCAACGAGAACTTGCGGCGATCCTGTCCAAGCTCAAGGAATTGGCGGCCAGCGCAAAGACGCCTCAAGACATGTGGGAAATCGAAAAATACCTCACTCAGCAGCGGCGTCAGATCGACTCGAAATATGACTTTCGGTATTCACAGTTGATTGAGGTATTCGGCAGGCTGCTGCGTGAGAACTGGATCGAAGAAAAAGAACTGCAGACTCTCTCACCAGAGAAACTCGCCTGGATTCAAGACATCGCCACGCTGTGAACCAACGGTTCCGCCAGTCGGGCCGCATTTTGTAGCCAGCCCTGGTCAAGCCTGTCTGATACAGATTGCTTTCGCAAGTCAAGAACTAAGGCCCAGGCGTGTGTGGGCCGCTGGCGACGAGCGTCGGTGGTTTGCACAGCTCGCATACCAACCCCGCTTGAAAGATCAGGCCGGTGGGGCGCTCAGCGCAGCGGCATAAAGGAGGACGCCGAAGGCGGGGGGGCAGCCGCGGAGCTGAGTGCCCCACCGGCCTGATCCTCCCGCTATGCTGAACAGGGTTTGGTCATTTCGGGAACGATCCATAAAAGTGTGAAGCCCACCGATAAGCCGGATTCTGTGCAACTGCCAACCCTTGCGGGCCGGCAGAAGTGACTGCCATTAATCTGGGCTGTTGGTCGCCCAACAGCTCGGTGCTACCTACCCGCACACTCCGGGGGCCCCGTCAACGTGTGCCTACTTGGTATTGCTGCGCGTAGAGATTGCCCGTTTCACCCGAACTTAATCGGCTCGTCTCTGTTGCTCTGATCCTCACCTTATACCTTGCGGCTTTCAGTGGACAGCCGTTAGCTGCTACGCTGCCCTATGCAGTCCGGACGTTCCTCCAGTGCCCTGTTTCCAGGATTGCACCAGCGACAGTCTGGCGGGCTTCACCCCTCGATTATCACGGCTATCCATAACCTTATATCGAAAACTGTCGATCAACTGGTCCAAAATCTGGCCTTCCTCGCCCCAACCCATCACCTGCCCAAGGAGTTCATCATGAAAGCCGACAACATCCTGCAAACCATTGGCAACACGCCGCACGTGCGCATCAGCCGCCTGTTCGGCAGTTCGCACCAGGTCTGGATCAAGTCCGAACGCAGCAATCCCGGTGGTTCCATCAAGGACCGCATTGCGCTGTCCATGGTCGAGGCCGCCGAGAAAAGCGGCGAGCTCAAGCCCGGCGCCACCATCATCGAGCCGACCTCCGGCAACACCGGTGTCGGCCTGGCCATGGTGGCCGCGGTCAAGGGTTACAAGCTGATTCTGGTGATGCCCGACAGCATGTCAGTGGAGCGCCGCCGCCTGATGCTGGCCTACGGCGCCACGTTCGACCTGACGCCGCGCGAAAAAGGCATGAAAGGTGCCATCGCCCGCGCCACAGAACTGGTGGCCGCCACACCCAATTCGTGGATGCCGCAGCAGTTCGAGAACCCGGCCAATATCGACGCCCATGTGCGCAGCACGGCGCTGGAAATTTTGGCCGATTTTCCGGATGGCATAGACGCCTTGATCACCGGCGTCGGCACCGGCGGTCACCTGACCGGTTGCGCCCAGGTTCTGAAAGCCAAATGGCCCAAGCTCAAGGTCTACGCGGTGGAGCCGGTGGCCTCCCCCGTGATCTCGGGCGGTGCCCCGGCGCCGCACCCGATCCAGGGCATAGGTGCCGGCTTTATCCCGAAGAACCTGTACATGGTCTTGCTTGACGGCGTGATCCAGGTCGATGCCGAGCCGGCACGCGAGATGGCGCGCCGCTGCGCCCGCGAGGAAGGCATTCTGGTAGGCATCTCCAGCGGCGCCACCCTGGCCGCGATTGCGCAAAAACTGCCCGATCTGCCGGCCGGCGCCACCGTGCTGGGCTTTAACTACGACACGGGGGAGCGGTATTTGTCGATTGAAGGTTTCTTGCCGGCGTAGTTAATGCAGCCGGCGTCCGTTGCTGTTGCTTCTCGGTGCGTGGCTATTGTTTGCTTTTATGCATGGCGCCCAGGCAGACATGATCGTCTGCCTGCCATTCCAAACAGGCTGCCACATAAGCCAAACATGGGGCGAATTCAGTTTGCTATCGGGGCGACTCAAGCCACCGCTGTACCGACCCGCCAATTTGATAGCGGTCAGTGGTAGTCCTGCTCGCGCTGGTGGCGTACCGCGAGCACGATGACCAAATCGCTTGACTCGTCGTACTCGTACAAGGCCAGGTAGCCGGTCTTGCCCCGGGAGATCACCAGTTCCCGCAGGGCAAACTTCAAGGGCCTGCCAATGCGCGGGTGCTGCTCCAAAATATGCAGGGCATCGACCACCAAGTCAACGGTACGGACCGCTTCTTCGGGCATGCGGTCCAGCAAAAAATCCGTCAGTTGCTCCAGGTCTTCTGCGGCAGACTGGCTCAGCACCCATCGCGCCATCAGCCATGCACCTCGCCGGGGTTCAGATCAATCGGCCTTGGCCTGTGGGTTGCTTGCCGCCGCACTTTGGCTTTGAGGTAGTCACCAAAGGCCCGGCCATCGACCACCTTGCCCGTAGCCACCACCTGCTCGCGCGCACGCAGCGCCGTCGCCATCAAGGCGTTGTGGGTCTCGGCGGTGGCAAGGGCCGCTTCAACGGCATTCACCATCAGGGCATGCGCCGTAATCCCCTGGCTTTGGGCCAGGGCCTGGACCCGCCGCTTGGTTTCTTCAGGCAATTTGACGGAGAGGGTGGGCATGGCGTGGACTCCTTGGCGCGCGGCAACAGTGGACTGACATGAAGCAAATACTACCATGGTAATACCTTCGCCTGTCTCCCCTCCCCGCCCTGCGCTGCCCAACGTTCAGCGCTTTATCATTGGCACCTTGCTTGATAGCCACGAGCCCGCCTACCCATGATCCGCATCACCGAACTCAAACTACCTTTAGACCACGCCGCTGACGCCCTGCCTTTGCTGATTGCCAAGACGCTGGGCATCGCCGTCGGCGAACTCGTCAGTCACATTGTTTTCAAACACAGTTTTGACGCCCGCAAACCGGAGCTGATCCAGGTCTACATCGTCGATGTCGCCCTGGCCAGCAGCACGCTGGAACAGACTTTGCTCCAGCAACACGCGGGCAATCCGCATATCTTTGCCGCACCCGACTTGGCGTACCACCCGGTCGCGCAAGCCCCAGCCAACTTCGGGCCGCGCCCGGTGGTGGTGGGCTTTGGTCCTTGCGGCATTTTTGCAGCGCTGATTCTGGCGCAAGGGGGCTTCAGACCGATCGTGCTGGAGCGTGGCAAGACGGTGCGTGAACGCACCCAGGACACCTGGGGTCTGTGGCGCAAGCGCGAGCTCAACCCCGAATCGAACGTGCAATTCGGCGAGGGCGGCGCCGGCACTTTTTCCGACGGCAAGCTCTACAGCCAGATCAAGGACCCGCGCCATCTGGGGCGCAAGGTCATGAACGAGTTCGTCAAGGCCGGCGCGCCGCCTGAAATTCTGGTCGATGCGCACCCCCACATCGGCACCTTCAAGCTGGTCAAGGTGGTGGAGAACCTGCGCCAGCAGATCATTGCACTGGGCGGCGAGATCCGCTTTCAGCAGCGCGTCACCGACGTGCTGATCGAAGGTGCTGCCGATGACCGTCAGCTGCGTGGTCTGACGGTCTTGAACCAGGCGAGCGGTGAGTCCTATGAACTGCCTGCCGAGCAGGTGGTGCTGGCGCTGGGCCACAGCTCGCGCGACACCTTCGCCATGCTGTACCAGCGCGGTGTCGCGATGGAAGCCAAACCGTTCTCGATCGGCTTTCGCATCGAACACCCGCAAAGCCTGATCGACCGCGCCCGCTGGGGTCGCCATGCCGGTCACCCGAAGCTGGGCGCGGCCGACTACAAACTGGTGCATCACGCCAGCAATGGCCGCTCGGTCTACAGCTTTTGCATGTGCCCCGGCGGCACCGTGGTGGCGGCGACATCCGAGATCGGTCGTGTCGTCACCAATGGCATGAGCCAGTATTCGCGCAACGAGCGCAATGCCAACGCCGGCATCGTGGTGGGCATTGAGCCCAGCGACTACCCGAGCGACGCCGACGCCTTCCATGCCACCCTGGGCGAACAGGTGCCAAGCCAACTGGCGCCCGGCATGGCACAGCATCCGCTGGCCGGCATCGTGTTGCAGCGCCAGCTCGAATCGAATGCCTACGTGCTGGGCGGCGCCAACTACGACGCACCGGGGCAACTGCTGGGCGACTTCCTGGCGGGCCGGGCTTCGACCCAACTGGGCGAGGTGGAGCCCTCTTACAAGCCGGGCGTCAAGCTGGTCGATCTGGGCGGCGCCCTGCCAGGCTACGCGATCGATGCGATCCGGCAGGCGCTGCCCGCCTTTGGCCACAAGATCAAGGGCTTCGACCGGCCTGACGCGGTCCTCACCGGCGTGGAGACGCGCACCTCGTCACCACTCAAAATGCCGCGCGGCGAAGACTTTCAAAGCAGCAACACGCGCGGCCTCTATCCGGCCGGCGAAGGCGCCAGCTATGCCGGCGGGATTCTGTCGGCTGGCGTGGATGGCATCAAGGTCGCCGAGGCATTGACCAGAAATTTGCTGTGCTGAGAACTCACGCTGCCGTTGGCGTTGCCGGGCGCGTGGCACCCCACAGGCCGGCCAGGCACAACACGATGCCGGCGCTCGACACCAGCGTCGGACGCCAGCCCTCCAACAGCGCCGACATCAGCAGCGCAATCACCGGAATGATCATGCCTATGAGCGCCGCCCGCCCGGGTCCCTGGCGCTGCGCCAGCTTGAAGTAAAGCAGGAAGGCGACCACCGAACCGAAGGCGCTGAGGTAGGCCAGCGACAACCAGTAACTGGGGCGCGGGTCCAGATGGAACGGCACGCCGCCAACGGCGGCGATCAGCAGCAGCGTGGCCGCGCCATAGCCCATGCTCCAGGCCAGCAGCGGAATCAGCGCCATGCCGCCACGGGTCAGGCGCAGGGTCAACAGATTGCCGACCGAGGCACAGGTGACAGCCAGCAAACCGATACCGACAGCGCCCAGCACTTCCGGCGCGGCACGGGCGCTGGCGATGTCGGGCCAGAAGATCAGGACGATGCCCAGCACCCCCAGCGCCGCGGAATACAGGAAGCGCCGGCTGATGGCCTGGCCGAAGAACAGCGCGCCACCGATGGCGTTGGTGAAAATCATCAGCGAAAACAACACCGCCATCAAACCCGAAGCGAGGTGTCTTTCGGCCTGGTAAGTGCTGATGTAATTGAAACCGTACTGCACCGCTCCGGTCAGCAGCAGCCAGCCGTGCGCGCCCGGGCCGAAGGCCAGCGACTCGCCGCGCCAGCGCGCAATCGCAAACAACATCAGGCTGGCCAGGCCAAAGCGCAATGCCACCGAATGCAACACCGCCACCTCCCCCAGTTGGTACAGGATGGCGTGCCAGGTGGTGGCCCAGATCAGGGTCGGCAGCCAGAACAGGAAACGGTCAGACACGCACGGCCCGCGCAGTCTGGCGGCGCATCAGGCGGGCGCGTTTTGCAGCGCCGCGATGCGCTCTTCGATCGGTGGATGGGTGGCAAACAGTTGACCGACGCCGCCGGCAATGCCGAACGCCGCCACACTCTTGGGCAACTCGCCGGGCTGCATGCCGCCCAGCCGCGCCAGGGCGTTGATCATCGGTTGCCGGCGGCCCAGCAATTGGGCCGAACCGCTGTCGGCCCGGAATTCACGGTGCCGCGAGAACCAGGCCACCACCATGGACGCGGCAAAACCGAGCACGATATCCAGCACGATGGTGGTGATCATGTAGCCGATGCCGGGCCCGCTGGAGCGCTCGTCGCCCTTGCGCAGAAAGCTGTCCACGGCGTAACCGATGACACGGCTCAGGAACACCACAAACGTATTCATCACGCCCTGGATCAGCGTCATGGTGACCATGTCGCCATTGGCCACATGGGCGATTTCGTGGCCGATGACGGCCTCGATCTCTTCATGCGTCATACCCTGCAGCAGCCCGGTGCTGACCGCCACCAGCGCCGAATTCTTGAAGGCGCCGGTGGCAAAAGCATTCGGATCACCATCAAAAATGCCCACTTCGGGCATGCCGATGCCGGCTTTGCTGGAGAGTTTGCGCACCGTCTCCACAATCCAGGCTTCATCCGCGTTTTGCGGCTGGTTGATGAGGCGCACGCCGGCCGTCCACTTGGCCATCGGCTTGCTGATCAGCAGCGAGATGATGGCGCCGCCAAAGCCCATGACCAACGCAAAACCGAGTAACGATCCGAGGTTCAGCCCGTTGGCCGTCAGATAACGGTTGACGCCCAGCAAACTTGCCACGATGCCCAGCACCGTCACCACCAGCACGTTGGTCAATACAAACAAAAGAATGCGTTTCATGGTGTCCTTTAATTACGCCTGAAAGAGGCTGCCAGCCCCGGATAGTAAGGGCTTGGCGACCAATTTCAAGGTCTGGGCCGCCGAAACACACTGGCGTCGGCGTAAAACGCCGGCTCTTCATTGGTCGCCCACCAGCCGGGCACGCCCAGCACCGGCAAATGCGCAAACGGTTTGCGCGCCAGCTTTTCAGCACTTAGATCCGAAGCCATCCAGTCATCCAGATCGGCCAGCGAACTGCCGCTCGGCTGTGCCCGGTAGACATGGGCCGTGATCGGCTTTCGGGGCGCCACCAGTTTTTCCAGCAAGGCGTGGCCGAACAGCAGCAAATGCGCCTCTTGCCACATGGGACGCAGATCGACGAACAAGGCGTGCCAGTCCTTGACGGCCAGCGCCTGCCACAGCACATCGGGCGCTTGCAGAAAGGCGGCATTCTCGTCAAACAGCGTCAAGGCGTCACGCGCCGGACCGCGCACCGGCTGGATGCCGGTCTGTGCAATCTGTGCCCGGTGCAACTGATTGAGTCGCTGCTTGATCAGTGGAAAGCGCAGCCAGGCCAGGCCATTGAAAAAGTCGTGCAAACCGTCGCGCGTCGGCACGCAGCCGGTATCGAAAATGTGCTGCTCGTAGGCAACACCGGTGGGCAACTCGCTTTGCGGTACAAAACGCACCGGAAAACGGGGCCGGCCCAGCGCCGCCAGATTCAACGCTGCCGGCTGCGACTGGCCCGCCGCCACGCATTGCGCCACGGTCTGACCGACTGCGCGCCAGGGCGCCAGCCAAGGCGCTGCCCAGTCAATCTCCTTAAGCAGTTGGGGACAGAGCTGAAGGTCTGTCCCGCAAACCTTGGCGAGTTGGGGACAGAGCTGAAGATCTGTCCCGCAAACATCTAGAGGAGTCGCCACGGCATGGTTTCGCCGCCGCGCAGGGGCTTCAGTTGCGCCTCGCCAAAGGCAAAACTCTGGGGTACCGTCCAGGCTTCGCGCTTGAGGGTGACATGGCCGGTGTTGCGCGGCAGGCCATAAAAATCGGCGCCGTTGAAACTGGCAAAAGCCTCCAGCTGGTCCAGCGCGCCGGCCGCATCGAACGCTTCGGCGTACATCTCCAGGGCGGCGTGCGCCGTGTAGCAACCGGCGCAACCGCTGGCGTTTTCCTTCAGCTGCGCCGGGTGCGGCGCGCTGTCGCTGCCCAGAAAGAACTTGGCGGAACCGCTGGTGGCAGCAGCCAGCAAAGCCAGGCGGTGCGTCTCGCGCTTCAAGACCGGCAGACAGTAGTAATGTGGCCGGATGCCGCCCGTGAAAATGGCGTTCCGGTTGTACAGCAGATGGTGCGCCGTGATGCTGGCCGCGGTGAAGCGGTCCGACTGCTGCACGTACTGCGCGGCATCCAGCGTGGTGATGTGCTCGAAGACAATTTTCAGCTCCGGAAAATCACGCCGCAAGGGCATCAACTGGGTCTCGATGAACACCGCTTCGCGGTCGAACAGATCGACCTCGGGCGCCGTCACTTCACCATGCACCAGCAGCAACAGACCGGCGCGCTGCATGGCTTCCAGGGTCTGGTAGGTCTTGTGCATATCGGTCACGCCGGCGTCGCTGTTGGTGGTGGCGCCGGCCGGGTAGAGCTTGACGGCCACCACGCCGGCGTCGCGGGCACGTTGGATTTCGTCGGGCGGCAGCTTGTCGGTGAGGTACAGCGTCATCAAGGGCTCGAACTGCCGGCCCTCGGGCACGGCGGCCTGAATGCGTGCCTTGTAGGCCAGCGCAGCGGCAGTGGTAGTGATCGGCGGCCGCAGATTGGGCATGATGATGGCGCGGCCGAACTGGGCCACGCTGTGCGGCACTACCGTACGCAAGGCAGCGTCATCGCGCACATGCAAGTGCCAGTCGTCGGGTCGGGTCAGGGTAATGGTTTGCGTCATGCCGCTATTGTCCTCACTACTTGAGCTCCCAGCGTGTGCCAGGCCCGGACCTGCACATTCTTGACCGAATAACTGTCCTGCCCTCCATACACCAGCACCGGGTCGGCGGCAGCCGCGCCGGCATAGCGTTGCCAACGCTGACAGGCGTGCACCCAGTCGGACGCGAAGGTGGCACCCGACTTGATCTCCACGGCATGCAGTTTGCCCGCGTGTTCAAACAGCAAATCGACTTCTGTGCCATGGTTATCGCGCCAAAAGTAGATGTCGGCCGGCAAGCCCTGATTCCAGCGGTGTTTAAGGGTTTCGCTCACCACCCACGACTCAAAAATGGGACCGCGCAAGGCGTGGATTGCCAGCGTTTGGGGGCTGTCGACGCGCAACAGATGGCACAACAAGCCGGTATCCAGAAAATACAGCTTGGGCATCTTGACCAATCGCTTGCCAAAGTTCTGGTGGTAGGGCTGCAACAGGTACACCACGTAACTGGCTTCCAGCACGGTCAGCCAGCTGCGCGCTGTGGTGTGGCTAAGGCCGCAGTCTGCCGCCAAGGCAGACAGGTTCAGCAATTGGCCGGTGCGTGCTGCACACATCAACACAAAACGTTGAAACAAGGACAGATTCGAAACTTCGAGCACCTGCCGGACATCGCGCTCAACATAAGTCGCCGCATAGGCGCTCAACCACTGTGCCGGCCGGTCGAGTTGCCGCCGCCGATCAAACAAGGCCGGGTAACCACCCAGCCACATGGTCTGCTCCAGTGTTTTGGGGTTCAAGCCGGCGGCTGTTAGCTCACCCAGCGAGAGTGGCAACAACTGCACCAAGCCGACCCGTCCGGCCAGTGACTGGGTGATACGCCCCAGCAAACCAAACTGCTGCGAGCCTGTGATGACAAACTCTCCCATCCGGGCACGCTGGTCGACCACGCCTTGCAGATAAGAAAAAATCTCCGGGCAACGCTGCACTTCGTCGAGCACGGCGCCCTTCGGCAAGAGTGCGAAAAACTGCCGCGGGTCGGCCATGACCCGCTGACGAATTTCAAGATCTTCAAGGGAAAAATAGGGCTTGTCAGGGAACGCCTGGCGCGCCAATGTTGTTTTGCCGGATTGACGCGGACCGGTCAAGGCCACAACCGGAAAACCCTTGGACATCTGCCCGAGCAACTGCGAAGCCTGACGGTGAATCATTTGTACAATTTCATTTTCTAAAACTCAAATTGTACAGATTGAGCGCGATCCAAATCAAACCGGCAATTTGCCGCGCAGCCGGCCATCGAGCGGGTAGGCCGGGTCGGTATAGCCGGGGGTGGACGGGTGGCCCGGCTTGACCAGGCTGTCCACCAGGGCCTCGTCCTCCGGGGTGAACACGTAGTCCAGCGCCGGCAGGTAGTCTTGCCATTGCGCCAGCGTGCGCGGCCCGGCAATCACCGAGCTGATCACCGGGTTGGCCAGCACCCAGGCGGTGGCGAACTGCGCCAGGCTGATGCCTTTCGCCTTGGCATGGTGTTTGAGCTGCTGCGCAATGTGCAGCGACTCTTCACGGAACTCGGTCTCCGCCATGCGCTGGTCGGCGCGGCCGGCGCGGCTGGCGGGGTCTGGCGTCTGCCCCGGCGGGTACTTGCCGGTGAGCACGCCGCGCGCGATCGGACTGTAGGGTGTGACGCCAATGCCGTAATGCGCACAGGCCGGCAGCACCTCGACCTCGGGCATGCGGTTGAGCAGGTTGTAGTAAGGCTGGCACACCACCGGCGCCGGCATGCCAAGCTGACCGGCCAGGCGCATCATTTCGGCAATGCGCCAGCCGCGGAAGTTGGAGACACCCCAGTAGCGGATCTGGCCGGCGCGCAGCATGGCATCGAGCGCGCGCAAGGGCTCTTCCAGGTTCATGCCGTTGTAATCGCGGTGCAGGTACAGGATGTCCAGGTAATCGGTTTGCAGGCGCGCCAGCGACGCCGCCACCGCGCTCAGCATCCAGCTGCGCGAGTAATGACCTTCATTGACCCGCTCCGACATTTTGTTGCCCAGCTTGCTGGCCAGCACCCAGTCCTGGCGCTGACCCTTGAGCAGCTCGCCGACCAGGGTCTCGGAGCCGCCCCTGGAATAAACGTCGGCGGTGTCGATGTAGTTCACGCCATGGGCGTGGGCGTCGGCCACGATGGCGGCGGCCTCCTCGCGACCGGTCTGGTCACCGAACATCATGGTGCCCAGGCAGAGGGCGGAGACTTGCAGCTGGCTGTTGCCTAGAGAGCGGTATTGCATGGAAATCTTCCGAGTGGAGGGAGGAAACGTTGCAGTCTATGCCAAAGCCGACCGGGAGCAGGTCAGGCTTGCTCTTTCAGCGCGACACATGAGGCGCGATCGGCGCGCCAGAATCGCGCTCTTCGACCGCCTGCTTGAAGCCCACCGCCTCGGCGCGCTGCTTGAACCACTGGCCCTCGGGCGAATGGCGCGCCGCACCGTCGAACAGGGTGGCGAACATTTGCGTGGTCGTCAGGCCCATGTTGTCGAACGCCGAATTGATCATCAGCTTGCTCATCATGAGCTGGTTGCGCGGGACGCTGGAAATGCGCTGCGCCAGATGCTCGACGTAGGCGTCGAGTTCAGCCTCGGGCACCGCGTCCAGCACCAACCCCATGGCTTTGGCCTGCGTGCCGGTCACCAGATCGCCGGTAAACAGCATGCGCTTGGCGCGCTCGGCGCCCAGGCGATAGACCCACATCGCCGGCGTCGGTATGCCCCACACGCGGGCCGGCGGGTAGCCGATCTTGGCGTCCTCGGCCATCACCACCATGTCGCAGCACAAGGCGATGTCGCTGCCGCCGGCGACGGCATGGCCATGCACCTTCGCGATAGTGGGCTTGTAAGAGCGCCAAAGCGACATGAACTTCTGCGTGTTGCCGTACATCAGCTCGAAGTCGATCATCGTGTCCCAGGGCATTTCCTGCTGGCCCGGGTTGGCACCGGGCGTCTGGGCATAGTGCTTGAGGTCGTAGCCGGCGCAGAAGGAGCGCCCGGCACCGGTCAGGACGATGACGTGCACGCCCTTGTCCTTGTTGGCCAACGCCACCGCCTCGGCGATCTCGCTGGGCATCTGGTCGTCGATCGCGTTCAGCCGCTCCGGCCGGTTCAGCGTGATGGTGGCGACGCGGCCCTCGACAGCGTACGCAATACTTTTGAATGACATGGTGCCCTCCTGAAGGTGTTGGTAATTGTTGCATGGCGGGCCTGCTTGAGGCGTCCGCGCCCCATCGACCACACGCCGAGCAACACGACACCCCGCGCCGACCTACTTGCTGGAATGGTCGACGTTGATAAACGGCGTGGCGCCGCCGGTCACGCTGGGCAGCTTGCCATCCCATTTGGCAATCGCGGCACGTTCATTTTCAATGCGCCGCAGGGATAACAACTCGGGTGTGATTTGCATCCGCTGCACCGCCAGCGCTTCGGCCTCAGCCTTGGCACCTACCACTTTTTGCTGCGCTTCCACCTGCAGGCGCTGCAAGTCGCGCTCAGCCTGCTGCTTTTGCTGTTCGGCCTTCACCTTGTTTTCAATGGCATCGGAAAAGCTCTTGGAAAACGCAAAGTTGATCAGGTTGAACTCGTCCAGCACCAAGCCGTGGCGCACCATTTTTTGCTTCAGCAACGCGGCAATCTGATCCCGCACCACCGTGCGCTGGGTGATCAATTCTTCCGCGGTGAAAAGGGCCGTGACGGCCTTGACCGACTCGTGGGTCGCCGGAATGATGATGCGCGCGGCCAGGATGTCGGTCGACGGCCCCACATTTTTGAATGCCTCCACGGCAAAAGCAGGGTCGAGGTGGTAGTTGATGGCCACTTTGGTGTGCACCGTCTGCAGGTCCTTGGACGCCGCATCGCCGTCCCCCTCGCCGTTCTGGATCTGCACATTCATCAGGTTCATGGACTGGGCGATGGGCCAGCGGAAATGCAAACCGGGTTCATACAACGCATCGCGCGCCGAGCCGAAGGTCGTCATCACGCCCCGGCTACCGGCGGGCACGATCGCCACCGGAGCCAGCAGCGCGATCACCACGCACGCCCCCACGAAGAACGTGATTTTCTTGGCCCAACCGCCGTCCCGCACACCAGCCAATTGATCGATGAACGCCATGAAACACCTCCCTTTATAGTCAGTAATAATGAAACGGCGGCCATCCGACTGGCCTGCCGTAGCCGCAGTATCGCAGCTTGGCTCGATCAATTGTGGGGCGGCGCCACAGATCGCGGCAGAACGGCATGGCGCGTGAGTCGCTTCGGTTGGGGACCGGCGTAGCCAACCGCTTCTTCTTGGGAAAACTATTGACACATGGGGCCAATAATGGCACCATGTGAATCCGCATGGCAAGCATTGAGAAAATTCTGGAACAGATGCATCGTGAGCCCGCCAACGTCGGCTTCAACGATCTGAAGAAAGTTTGCCAAACCTGGTTTGGCAAACCCCGCCAAGACGGCAGCAGTCACGCCATCTTCAAGACACCCTGGCCCGGCGACCCACGCGTCAATATCCAGAACGCCAAGGGCAAGGCAAAGCCCTATCAGGTCAGGCAAGTTCTGCGGGCCATTGAAAAAATTGAAGGCAAATCATGAATACAAAACATTACACCTACCGCGTAACCTGGTCGCCCGAAGACGGCGAGCATGTCGGCCTGTGCGCCGAGTTGCCGTCTCTGAGCTGGCTGGCCAAGACGCCCGAGGCTGCGCTCAAAGGCATCCAAAAGGTGGTGGCTGACGTGGTGGCCGACATGCGGGCCAGCGGTGAAGCCGTGCCCGTGGCACTGGCCGAAAAGAACTACAGCGGCGAGTTCCGTGTGCGCATCCCACCGCTGGTCCACCGCAATCTGGCGCTGCTGGCGGCCGAACAAGGGGTCAGCCTGAATCGCCTGGCAAGTGCAAAGCTGGCAGCTTGAGGGTGGCGCATGCCATCGGTACGTGTTAAGGTTTATACTTGTATCAACAATGTAGAGGGGGTCAGTCATGATTGCAACCGTAACGACAGAACAAACAATCCAGGCATGGGGCAATGGTCTTGGGGTGAGAATTACTGCGCCAATCGCCAAGGCGGCACGCTTTGCGCGCGGCCTGCCCATCAAGGTGGAGGTGGTTGAAGGCGGTGTCTTTCTTCGGGCCGTGGGCAAGCCCCAGTTAACGCTGGCACAGAAGCTCAAGGCTTTTGATCCGGCGATCCATGGCGGTGAAGTGATGGCAACGGGTCGTGTCGGCGCCGAAGTGTTCTGATGAAAACGCCAGGCAAATTGTGGGTGCCGGATCGGCGCGACATGATCTGGATTGATTTCAACCCCCAGGTCGGCGGCGAGATGAAAGACGAGCATCCTATGATGGTGCTGTCGCCAAAAGCTTTTAACGAGCGGACAAACCTTGTCATTGGGTTGCCGATGACGCACTCTCAATCAAACGACAGCAACCCGTTTGCGGTCAAGTTCGTGACACCCAAAGGCGAAGTTTGCTACGTGCTGGCACACCAACCAAAATCATTTGCCTGGCGCAGCCGAGGTGCGCGCCCGCATCCCTGGAAACAAGTCCCGCCCACTGTATTCGAGTCGGCGTGTGAGGAATTGAACGGGATCATTTCCATCGGTGTTTGAAACATCTGATACTGCCCAACCGAGTTGACCGAAGGCTTTGGCAGATTATTTGGCGCGGATCCTCGCCTCAAGTTTTCGATCTCTAAAGATCACTCCGACGACTGCTGCAACGCCCACATCTCCGCATAGCGCCCGTTGGCCGCCAGCAGTTCCGCATGCGAGCCGCGCTCTATGATGCGGCCCGCCTCCATCACCAAAATTTCATGTGCATCCACCACCGTCGAGAGGCGGTGCGCGATCACCAGGGTGGTTTTGTTCTGCGCCACGCTTTGCAGCTCGGCCTGGATGGCGCGCTCGTTGGCGCTGTCGAGTGCCGAGGTGGCTTCGTCGAAGATCAATATGGGTGGGTTTTTCAGCAGGGTGCGGGCAATCGCCACGCGCTGCTTTTCGCCGCCCGAGAGTTTCAGGCCGCGCTCGCCCACCATGGTGTCGTAGCCTTTCGGCGTGGCACTGATGAAGCTGTGGATGTGGGCGGCGCGTGCCGCCTCCTCCACCTGCTGGCGGGTGGCGCCGGGCTGGCCGTAGGCGATGTTGTATTCCACCGTGTCGTTGAACAGCACGGTGTCCTGCGGCACGATGCCTATGGCTTGCCGCACGCTGGCCTGCGTGACCTGCTTGATGTCCTGCCCGGCGATCAGGATCTGGCCGCTTTGCACGTCGTAAAACCGGAACAACAGCCGCGCCAGCGTCGACTTGCCGGAGCCCGACGGCCCCACCACCGCCACCGTCTTGCCGGCCGGTATCTCGAAGCTGACGTCGCGCAGAATGGGCCGCGCCGGATCATAGGCAAAGTTGACGTTTTTGAAACTCACGCTGGCGCCACCCTGGCCCATGGGGGTGGATTGCGGATCAAGTCCGCCATGACAAACTTGATCAAGTGCCAACGGCAGCGCGCCCGGCACATCGGCGATTTCGCGCTCGCGCTCCATCAGGGTGAACATCTTGTCCAGATCGGTCAGGCTCTGCTTGATCTCGCGGTACAGCACGCCCAAAAAGCCCAGCGGAATATAGAGCTGGATCATGAAGGCGTTGACCATCACCAGGTCGCCCAGCGTCATGTGGCCGTCCACCACGCCCTGCGTGGCGCGCCACAGCATGGCCACCAGGCCGCTGGCGATGATCAGTTGCTGGCCGGTGTTGAGCAGGCTCAAGGTGCTCTGGCTCTTGACCGCAGCGCGCCGGTAGCGCTCCAAGTTTTCGTCGTAGCGGCGCGCCTCGAACTCTTCGTTGTTGAAGTACTTGACGGTCTCGTAATTGAGCAGCGAATCAATGGCCCGGCTGTGCGCCTTGGAGTCGAGCTCGTTCATCTCCTTGCGGAACTTGGTGCGCCACTCGGTCACGGTCACCGTGAAGGCGATATAGAAGACCAGCGCGACCAGGGTGATGCCGGCAAACCAGACGTCGAACTTGACGGCCAGGTAGGTCAGCACCATGGCCACTTCGATCAGCGTCGGAAAGATGCTGTACAGCGAGTACGAGATCAGCGAATTGACGGCCCGCGTGCCGCGCTCGATGTCACGCGTCAGACCACCGGTCTGGCGCTCCAGGTGGAAGCGCAGGCTCAGGGCATGCAGATGGCGGAACACCTGCAGCGAGATGGTGCGCGAGGCGCCTTCCGTGGCCTTGGCAAAAATCAGCTCGCGCAGCTCGGCAAACAAGGTGGTGGACAGGCGCAGCAAGCCATAGCCGAACAGCAAGGCCACCGGCACCACCAGCAAGGCGCGAGCATCGATGCTGCCCTTGGGGTTCATGGTGTCCACCAGCTGCTTGAGCAACAGGGGCACGCCCACATTGGCCAGCTTGGCGCCTACCATGAAGGCCAGCGCCGCCATGACGCGCCACTTGTATTGCCACAGGTACGGAAACAGGCGGCGCAAAGTGGCCCAGTCGGAGCGGGTGGCTGCGGGGGCGGCCGCAGTGGCGGCGCCATCGTGGGAGCGGTTATGTTCGCCAGAGCGGCGCATGGGGGACAATCCTACAAAATATTTGCTATCTAGCTAACCTAGGATTGTGCCCATGTCTACAAACACAAGTCCGCCGGGTGTCAAGTTGCCCACCGATGAGGAACTGGTGCTCAAGGTGATTCCGATGCCCGCCGACTCCAACGCCAATGGCGACATCTTCGGCGGCTGGGTCATGGCGCAGGTCGATCTGGCCGGCTCGGTGATCCCGGCGCGCTACACCCAGGGCCGCATGGCGACGGTGGCGGTCAATGAATTCATCTTCAAGCAGCCGGTGCGGGTCGGCGACATCCTGACTTTTTTCTCCAAGCTGGTGCGCATCGGGCGCACGTCGATCACGGTCAAGGTGGAGGTTTATGCCGAGCGTTTCTCCGCGCAAGGGCAGTACGTGAAGGTGACCGAGGCCTCGCTTACCTACGTCGCCATCGACGAGCAAGGCCGCCCGCGCCCCATACCGGCCCAGACACCGCGATAATAGAGGCGTGCCCAAGCACTTTCCGCCTCTTCTCCTTCCCCTGATTCTGGTTACCCTGACGGGCCACATGGCCATGTCGGGCGGGCGCGTCTCAGGTTCCCTGTTCGCCTTGAGCGTCGGTTCGCCCGAGCTGGTGGTGGGTATCTTCATGGCCATGTTTTCGGTTCTGCCGACACTGGCCGCGATGTCGATCGGCCGCTGGGTCGACCGCATGGGTGCGCTGCCGGTGATACGGCTTGGCGTGCTGGCGGTGCTGATCGGCGCCTTGGTGCCGGTGCTGTGGCTCAGCGTGCCCTCGCTGTTTGTAATGGCGGTGCTGATCGGCTTCGGCTTCAACGCCATGTCGGTGGCCAGCCAGCACACGGTGGGCGCCATGGCGCAGGGCCAAACGGCGGAGCAGCGTTTGCGCAACTTCGGCTGGTACGCCCTGGGTCATTCGGCCTCCAGCGCGCTGGGGCCTTTCATCTCGGGCCTGTTAATCGACCATGTCGGTTTTCGCGCCGCGTTTGCCACCATGGCCGGGTTTACCTGCGTCGCCTGCTGGCTGGTATTCAAGAAACTGCGCAAGCTGCCGGCGGCAGCCAAATCGGAAGCGGCCGGCGACGACCAACGCAAGCCGCAGGCCTGGCATGACCTGCTGGCGGCGCCCGAGCTGCGACGCATCTACTACGTCAGCATGACGCTGGCCTGCACCTGGGACCTGTTCATCGTGATGCTGCCGGTGCTGGGCACGCGGCTGGGTTTTTCGGCCTCCGTCATCGGCACCGTGTTCTCGCTGTTTGCCGTCGGCACCTTCGTCAGCCGGGCCCTGATGCCCTGGCTCTCGACCCGTTTTCGCGAATGGCAAATCATGCGCGCCGCGATGGTGATCATCGCCCTGGTGTTTGTCGCGCTGCCGTGGGCCAGTGCCGCCGTCGCCTTCATGCTGCTGGGATTTTTGTTCGGCGCCTCGGTTGGCTTCAGCCAGCCCAATATGCTGTCCTTGCTGCATGCGGCAGCACCCGGTGGACGCGGCGGCGAGGCGCTGGGCTTGCGCTCCCTGATCGGCAATGGCTCGTCGGTGATGGTGCCCATCGCCTTCGGCCTGGCGGTCGGGCCGCTGGGTGTGGCACCGCTGCTGTGGGCCGGCGCCACCCTGATCAGCAGCGCCCTGCCGGCCGCGCACCGCGGCGTGCGGCATCATTTGGGTTGACGGTACTGATGATTTTTCGGTGATCGTGATGGCGCCGTAAAAGTCGCTCAAGCCACCGCGAGCTCTACCTTGCGTCCTGCGCGCGCAGCCAGCGTAATGAGCATGTCCAGGCTGAACTTGTCCCATTTGCCGCGCAGCAAATCACTCACCCGCGACTGGGCAATGCCAAACCTCTCAGCAGCCTGAGCTTGTGTCCAGCCTTCCGTCTGCACCAACACGCGCAACCGCGCCATCAAGTCGGCGCGTAGCGCCATCACCGCAGCCTCGCCTGGACCAAAGCCCAAATCGGTAAACACATTGCCACTCGATGGCGTCACCACGGCATCAGTATCTGTAGCGCGGGAAACAATTTTTTTAACCATGAATCAAGCTCCAATTAGTTTGTATCGCTTGGCAGCCAAATCAATGTCCGCCTTAGTTGTTTTAGGTGTGGTCTTGTGAAAGCAATGCAGCACATACACCGCATCTTCATGCTTGGCAACGTAGATCACGCGCCACTGGCCTTGCACCTTGATTCGTACCTCGTAAGCTCCTGCTCCCACAGTAGGCATTGGTTTGAAGTCACTGGGCATGGCACCCACTTGCACTTGCCACAACTCAAACCCTGCCACCTTCTTGGCTTCTTCGGGAAGCTTTGCCAAGTCATCGAGGCTGCTGCCCATGAATTTGAGTGCTTTCATGCCTTGACTATATAGCTACTTTGATAAATTATCAAAGTATTTTTATAATACGCACACAGGCTGATGAAACAAAATCCTCCAATCACGCTGCCAGAAATGCTGCTTGCAACAGCTTGGGCATAACCGCCCCGGCGGCGCCGCGCAGGGACCATGAGCAATCATCATCCAACGCAGTCGCCGTCGGGTTCACCTGCACCACCTTGGCACCCGCTTGTTTTGCAAGCCAGGGAATGCGTGCCGCCGGGTGCACCAGGCCCGAGGTGCCAATGGCGAACAGCAGATCGCAGGCTCTGGCGGCGGCAAACGCAGCGTCCAGCACCTGCTGGGGCAGACCTTCACCGAACCAGACAACGCCGGGGCGGACCGGGCCACCGCAATGCTGGCAACTTGGGGGACCGAGTCGGCGCCCACCCTCGGGCTCGTCGGGGGTGCCGGGCGGGAAGATGTATGACCGGCCGCAGGCAAAGCAGCGCGGCGCGTGCAGGCTGCCGTGCAGATGCAGCACCTCGGTACTGCCGGCGCGCTCGTGCAGGTCGTCCACGTTCTGCGTCACCACGGTCAGCCTGGGCACATGCCGTGCCAACTCGGCAATAGCCATGTGCGCCGGGTTGGGCTGCGCGCGCAACACCTGCATGCGGCGCCACTCGTACCAGCCCCAGACCAGTTCCATGTCCCTGCGAAAGGCGTCGGGTGTGGCCAGGTCCTCGGCATCGAAGCGCTGCCACAAACCGGTCAGCGCATCGCGGAAAGTCGGGATGCCGCTCTCGGCGGAAACGCCGGCACCGGTGAAGACCACAACGTGCTTTGCCTGTTTCAGGGCGCCGATCAACTCGGGCGAGATGGTGGTCGTACTGGTCATTTTTCTGTTCCGGCGCAGAGATTATCCGGAATCCCAGGTGACTACCCCTGCCGCACTGCCAGTGCGTGTGCAGGGTTTGCGTCAACGACCTGAAGCACCGAAATACGCGGCCTGAATTGGCTATGATGCCGCTCATGCATCTGCAACTTTCTCCTCCCCGCGTCACTCGCTAATGCAGCCGGCTTGATGCCGCGCTGCGCCAGTGGTTGCGTCTGGTTCTGCTGGAACCACGCGCGGCCTTGAGTTGACGCGCCTGCTCCCATTTCACACAAACCCTGGTGGGCAGGCGCACGGATGGAGAACTATTTTCATGAAAACCCAAACATCGGCCGCTCTGGCCTGGGGCGGCGTCCTGCTCGCGGGCGTCTTGTGGGGCGTGGGCGCCTTGGTCGCCCAGTCCGTGATGATGAACGGCATGGCGCCCAACAGCTTGTCGCTGGCGCGTTTTGCGCTCGGTTTGCCGCTGCTGTGGTGCTGGCATTGGCGGCAGGCGGCGACACCGTCTTCCGTACAGTGGCGACATCTGTTCTGGCGCGAGCAGGCCCTGATCGTCGGCACCGGCGGCGCCATGGCCCTGAACGTGACGTGCTGGTTTGCCGGCATCACCCTGATCGGTGCGGCCCTGCCGACGGTCATCTCGATCTGCTGCGCGCCGGTCCTGGTGGCGCTGCTGTCGGTGTTGCTGGGCTATGAACGCGCCAGCGCCCGGCTGCTGTCGGCCCTGCTGCTGGCGCTGGGCGGCGTCGCCCTGATTGTGCTGACGGGCAATGTGAGCCTGCCGGCGCACTACGCAGCGGGCCTGGCGTGGTCCTTCGCCTCCGCGGCGCTGTACGCGCTGGTGGTGCTGGGCAATGCGCGCATGCCACGGCAGGTGAGCGCCGTCAGCGCCTCGGCCTGGAGCATGAGTGTGGCGGCCCTGCTGATGCTGGCGCTGGCCGTCATGCAAGGCATCACCTGGCCGCGGGACGGCATGGCCTGGCTACAAGTCGGCTACACCGGTGTCTTCACGACCTCGATTGCCTACCTGGTGTTTGCCTGGGGCGCGCGCCGCCTGTCGCCCACCGCCACCGTGGTGGGCACGCTGGTGGAGCCCCTGGTAGCCGCAGTGGCGGCGGCTTGGCTGTTGGGCCAGCCGCTGACCGGGCAGCAGGGCCTCGGTGCCCTGCTGCTGGGGCTGGCGATGCTGTTGCTGGCGCGGCGTTCCGCACCGGGATAACGGTCCGATAGCCAGGGTCAGTCTGCTTGGCTTGCGGGTGGCGCTGTTAACTCCGCAAGCCAAATCGACTGCGGTATTCCCTGGGTGTCACCTGCGCCCAGCGTTTGAATATTTTGCTGAAAGTGGATACATCCTGGTAGCCGCAGCGCGCGGTGATGTCTTCCAGCGAAAGCTGGGTGGTCTCCAGCAAGGCCTTGGCGCGCTCCACCCGCAACTGCTGCGCGTACTGCACCGGGCTGCGGCCCAGTGCTTCCTGAAAGCGGCGCAGCAAGGTGCGCTGACTGGTGTGGCAGTGCTGCGCCAGCTCCGCCATGGTCCATGGCTGATCCAGGCGCTGGTTCAACCAGCGCCGGGCGCGTTCCGTGATGGCGTGACCCTGGTTTTGCACCATGGCGCTGGCGATGTACGGTGCCTGGCTGCTGCGGTTGGCATCCACCACCAGGACTTTGGCGCACAACTGGCGCAATGCCTCGCCGCCAAAGTGGCCCACCAGCCAGAGGGCCAGATCGAGGTACGAAGCCAGCCCGCCGGAAGAGATCAGATTGCCATCCTGGACGATCAACTCTTCCGCCTCCAGCTTCACAAGCGGATAGCGTTGGCGGAAGTAAGCGCCAAGCCACCAGCTGGTGGTGGTGCGCCGGCCATCGAGCAAGCCGGTTTGCGCCAGCAGACAAGTGGCCGAGCAACTGCTGAGCAGCAAGCGGTCGCGCTGCAGGTAATCGCGCAATGCGGCTTGCTCGGGCAGCAGCGTGTCGAGCCGTTCGCTGATGTCGTAGGCGCTTTGGTGATCGATGCCCGGCAGCATCAAGGCATCGAGCTTTCGTCCTTGCAGTGCCTCGGTCTGAAAACTCAAGCCATTCACAATTTCGTTGCTGTGACCACGGGCACTGAGCCAGACCGCCTGCAAGTGCATGCGCTGGGCGGCGGGGCGCGCCTGCATCAGGGTATTGGCAATCGAGAACACATCTTGCGGCACCACCGCGCCGCTGCGCAGGCAGCCGGGGTAGACCAGGATGCCGATGCAGAAATGCTTTTTGCCGGATGTCATGTGGCGAATTAAGCCATAATTTTGTCCATTCAGCCAATGGCGGCAACGGACAAAGATGCGGATGATGAAGGCTTGTTTCAATCACTTCAGGAGAACTCCATGCCATTCGTCAACGTCACCACCCTCCAGGGCATGCTGACCGCACAGCAAAAACAGACATTGATCACCAAACTCGCCGACGTCCTGGTCGAGGTCGAAGGGGGAGGCAACCCGGCTTTCAGAAAAATGGTCTGGGTCAGCGTCGAAGAGCGCGCGCCGGAGTCGTTCGGCCTGGGCGAACTGCGACCCAGCGCCGCCTCCATCGCGCAATTTGTCGCCGCGCGTGATGCGCAGGGATCCGCCAATTGAGAGGGAGCCACTGATGACGGACTATCCTGCCCTGCACCCGTTTGCACTGACACTGTTGGCGTTGTTTGCCAAAACCACGCTGACCAGCATCTTGCAAGTTGTCAGTCGCTTTCGCAGCAAACGTTTCTTGCTACCAGAAGATGCCGCACTGGCCGGCACTCGGGCGGTCGCAAGCGAGTCGCCTTTTGTGCAGCGCTGCGCCAACGTTTGGCGCAACGATGTCGAGAATCTGCCGCTATTTTTGTTGTTGGCGTTGACTTATGCCTTGCTCGGCGCGGCGCCTGAGCCTGCCGCGTGGCTATTTTCCGGCTATGTGCTGATACGCTATGTGCACACCTTGGTGTATCTGCGCGGCGTACAACCGTGGCGGGCGGTGCTGTATCTGTCCGGTATGACCGTGTGCTGGCTGATCGCGGCAGCCATCATGGTGAAACTACTGGCATAGCATCCAGGCAGGCAGAACGAACAGGAAATTCAACCAACTCAGATCAAGTATCTTCCCGTGGGCTGGCTTGACTTTGCTACTTGTTTTATAGCTGACAGCGCATATTCAACGGCCGTTAGAGGCCGATTTGGTTAAAACTTCCCGTGCCTGCCGCCACCAGCTGCAAAGCGCAGCGCGCCTTGCAGACCGTCCTCAATGCACTGCTTGCCGCGCTGCCATTCCTGGTGCAGGGCTTGCGGCAGCGGCAGGTCCCACTGGGCGTAGGCGCTCAGGCGGTCGGCGCGCATGGTTTTTTGCGGAAAGTCGGCCAGTTGCTGCGCCAGTGCCAGCGCCGCCTCCAGCGCCTGGCCGGTGGGCACGACGCGGTTGCACAAGCCCATTTGCAGCGCTTCGGCGGCTTCCACCTTGCGCCCGGTCAGGAACAAGTCCATGGCGTGCCCCATGCCGATCAGGCGCGGCAGACGCACCGTGCCGCCATCGATCAGCGGCACGCCGAAGCGGCGGCAGAAAACGCCGAAGTAAGCGTCCTGCTCCATCACCCGCAGGTCGCACCACAGCGCCAGCTCCATGCCGCCGGCCACCGCCGCACCGCTGACCGCCGCAATCACCGGCTTCGACAACAGCAAGCGCGACGGCCCCATGGGACCCAGGGGGCCGGGCGGCACACAGTCTTGCGGTGAAAACTCAAGCCCGTCCAGCGGACTCTGCTGCGCGGCGCCCGCCTGTTGCGCCAGACGCGCGCCAGCCTGCAAATCCCAGCCGGCGCAAAAGTGGCCATGGGCGCCATGAAACACCGCGACGCTGGCATTGTCATCGGCATCGAAGGCCAGAAAAGCGGCATGCAGCGCACGCGCGGTGGCGCCATCGACAGCATTGCGCACATCGGGCCGGCTCAAAGTCACCACCGTGATGGCGCCATGCTGGCGGACTTCAACAGGGTTATTCATGACCCATATCATGACCTGTTTTTGCCCCGATTTGATTCGCTTGTCGCCGGCCTGACACACGGTCGGTAAAAACCCTGTCAGCCGGGACGGCGATTGCAGCTATAACCGTTGCACCATGCAACAGGAGAGCAAGTGCAGTTTTTACAACTGGTGATCAGCGGCATCGCGCAAGGGTGCATTTACGGGCTGATCGCGCTGGGCTTTGTGCTGATCTACAAGGCCACCGAGACCGTCAGCTTTGCCCAAGGCGAACTGATGATGCTGGGCGCCTTCGGCGGTCTGGCGGCGATGACCATGCTGGGCTTCCCGTACTGGCTGTCGGTGCTGGCGACGATTGTCGGCATGGCTCTGTTCGGCGTGCTGCTGGAGCGCCTGGTGATCCGTCCGATCCTGGGGCAACCGGCGTTCTCCATCGTCATGCTGACCATCGGCATCGGCTACGTGATACGCGGCCTGATCACCATGATTCCCAACATCGGGACCGAGACGCACACCTTGCCGGTGCCCTACAAGGACCAAATCTGGAATGTGGTGGGCCTGGTGCTCAACGTCGAGCAGATGGTGGTGATTGCCGCCACGGCTGTGCTGTGCGTGCTGCTGTACCTGCTGTTTCGCTACAGCAAGCTGGGCATTGCGATGCAGGCCGCCTCGCAAAACCAGCTGGCCGCCTACTACATGGGCATCCCGGTGAAACGACTCAACGGCATTGCCTGGGGGCTGGCGGCGGCGGTGGCGGCGATAGCCGGCCTGCTGCTGGCACCGATCACTTTTGTTCACGCCAACATGGGCTTCATCGGTCTGAAGGCCTTTCCGGCCGCGGTGGTGGGCGGCTTCGGCAGCCTGCCCGGCGCCATCGTCGGCGGTCTGCTGATCGGCATTGTGGAATCGCTGTCGGGCTTTTATCTGCCCGACGGCTTCAAGGACACGGCGGCCTACGTGGTGGTGCTCATCATGCTGGTGGTGAAGCCAAATGGTCTGTTTGGCGAGAAGCTGAGGAAAAAAGTCTAATAACCTTGCGGGACAGACCAAGGATGGCGCAGCCATTTTGCTCTGTCCTCAACTGATCAAGATGCGTTTTATTTTTAAAACCGACTACGCGCAGGATATCAATCTTGCCAAGCACGGCGGACACGTGTTCTGGTACAGCGCGCTGATGCTGGTGCTGCTGGCGGCGCCTTGGCTGATGGCCGAGTACTGGCTGGCGCAACTGACTTTTGTGCTGATCTATTCCATCGCCGGTTTGGGCTTGATGCTGCTGGCCGGCTTTACCGGCCTGTTCTCGCTGGGGCACGCCGCGTTTCTGGGCGTCGGTGCCTACACGCAAGCGGTGCTGACCAATGCCGGCCTGCCGTTTCCCATCGCCCTGGCTTGCGCGGCCGGCCTGTCGGCTGCGGTCGGCGTGGTGGTGGGCTTGCCGGCACTGCGGGTCAAAGGCATTTACCTCGGCATCGCCACCCTGTCGTTTGGCTTCATCGTGGAGGAAGTGCTGGCGCGCTGGGAGTCGGTGACCGGTGGCAACGCCGGTATCCACATCAAGATTCCCGAGGTTTTTGGCTGGAAGCTCAGTTCCGGTGAAGAGTTTTATTTTCTTTGCCTGGTCATCACGGTGCTGGCCACGCTGGGCATCCTGAACCTGCTGCGCGCCCCCACCGGCCGCGCTTTTGTCGCGATCCGGGACTCGGAGATTTCGGCGCAGAGCATGGGCATCCACCTGGCGCGCTACAAGACGCTGTCGTTTGCCTTGTCGGCGGCACTGGCCGGCATCGCCGGTGCCCTGTACGCGCACAAGCTGCAGTTCATCTCACCCGACCAGTTCAATATCCTGCAATCGATAGACCTCTTGCTGATGATCGTGATCGGCGGCGTCGGCTCGGTGCATGGTGCCTTTCTGGGTGCCATCTTCCTGATCGCCATGCCGCAAGCGATCGCCATGATCAAGGACTATCTGCCGCCCACCATCGGTCAGGCGCCGGGCTTGCAAGGCCTGGTGTACGGCGTGGTGCTGGTGGCCTTTGTGTTGTTCGAGCCGCAGGGCTTGTATGGCCGCTGGCTGAAAATTCGCACCTATCTGCAGATGTTCCCGTTCTATCGCAAAGGCATGTTCAAGCGGCAGAAATCGTTCCAGAAATCTGAGAGGCTCAGATGACCCCCACGCTTCTCTCCGCCAAACAACTGAGCGTGCGCTTCGGTGGCGTGCTGGCGGTCAACAATGTGTCATTCGACGTCCAACAGGGCGAGGTGTTCACCCTGATCGGGCCCAATGGCGCCGGCAAGACGACAGTCTTCAATCTGATCAGCCGCATCTATACCCCGACCAGCGGCACCATCGATTACCTGGGGCCGCAGGGCATGCTGTGCCTGACCGAACAGCCGCCGCAAAACGTGGCGGCGCTGGGCATTGCGCGTACTTTTCAGAACATCGAACTGTTCGAGCACGCCACCGTGCTGCACAACCTGTTGATCGGCCGCCACACGCAGCGCAAGACCGGGCTCTGGCAAGACCTGTTCTTTACCCGGACGGCGCGCGCGGCAGAAATTCATGCGCGCGAAAAGGCCGAGGAAGTGATCGAGTTTCTCGATCTGCAACACCACCGCGACGCCATGGTGGCAGGTCTGCCCTACGGTGTGCGCAAGGTGGTCGAGATGGCGCGGGCCTTGTGCACCGAGCCCAAACTGCTGCTGCTCGATGAGCCTTCCTCGGGCCTGAATGTGGAGGAAACCGAAGACATGGCGTTCTGGATTGCCGACATCAAGAACGACCTGGGCATCACGGTGCTGATGGTGGAGCACGACATGACACTGGTCTCCAAGGTGTCGGACCGGGTACTGGCCATGAACCAGGGCGAAGTGCTGGCGATGGGCACGCCGCGCGAGGTGCAAAACAACCCGGCGGTGATCGAGGCCTATCTGGGCTCAGTCGACGACGTCACTTCCCTGCGCCGGCAAACCACCCATGAGGCAGCCGCATGAACCTGAACCAGCCCCCGGTCAGCGATCAGCCGGTGCTCAAGCTGCTCAACGTCGAGAGCGCCTACGGCCCGATCAAGGCGATACGCGGCGTCAGCCTGCAGGTGCGGCGCGGCGAGATTGCCACTGTGCTGGGCTCCAACGGCGCCGGCAAGACCACCATCCTGAAAACCATCTCCGGCATCATCGATCCGCGCAAGGGCTCGATCGAGTTCAAGGGCAGCGACATCACGGCGCAAGACCCGGCCTTCATCGTGCAGCAGGGCTTGAGCCATGTGCCCGAGGGGCGCGAGGTGTTCCCGCTGCTGAGCGTGCGCGACAACCTGCTGATGGGCGCCTACACCCGCAAGGACCGCGACGGCGTCGCCAGGGACATCGAAGCGGTATATGCCTACTTTCCGATCCTGCGCGAACGCAGCGCGCAGGACGCCGGCCTGCTGTCGGGCGGCCAGCAGCAAATGCTGGCGATCTCGCGCGCCCTGATGGCCGACCCGGTGCTGATGCTGCTGGACGAACCCAGCCTGGGAATTTCGCCGAAGCTGACCAAGGAAATTTTCGAGATCGTGGTGCGCATCAACCGCGACCGCGGCACCACCATCTTGCTGGTGGAGCAGAACGCCAACATGGCGCTCAATGCTTCCGATTACGGCTACGTGCTGGAGAACGGCCGCATCGTGATGGAAGACAGTTGTGCCCGCCTGCGCGAAAAAGACGACATCAAGGAGTTCTACCTGGGGCTCAAGGAAGACGGCGTGCGCGGCGAGCGGCGCTGGAAAAAGAAGAAAACCTGGAGATAACAATTGATACCGTCATGCCAGACCCACTGCTTGTTGTCCCGGCTTACTGTTGTCATCCCGGACCCTCTGCTTGTCAACCCGGCGTTACTGCTTGTCATCCCGGACTCGACCCGGGATCCATGGATTGCGGGTCAGGCCCTCAATGACGGGGGACAGGTACACCTATGAGTCAACTCTGGGACCTCAGCGACATCCGTCCTAATCTCGATGTCATCCCGGACCCTTTGCTTGTCATCCCGGACCCGATCCGGGATCCATGGATTGCGGGTCAGGCCCGCAATGACAGGGGACAGGTACACCTATGAGTCAACTCTGGGATCTCAGCGACATTCGGCCCAATCGCGACATCGTGCTGCCGGGCGAGACCATTCCGGCGCTGTTCTGGAATGGCGTCAAGCAGCGCGGCCCGGCGGTCTGGATGCGCCAGAAACACCTGGGCATCTGGCGTAGCTGGAGCTGGGATCAGACCGCCCAAGCGGTGCGCGAGATTGCCGGCGGCCTGCTGAGCCTGGGCTTTGCCCGGGGTGAATGCGCCTCCATTCTGGCCAACACGGTGGTCGAATGGGTCTGGGCCGATCTGGCGGTGCTGTCCTGCGGCGGCGTCTCCAATGGCATCTACCCGACCGATGCTGCCTCGCAAGTGCACTACCTGTGCCAGGACTCGCGCACCAGCATCCTGTTTGTGGAAGACGACGAGCAACTGGACAAGGCGCTGGAGGTGCGCGAGCAGTTGCCCGGTCTGCGCAAAATTGTGGTCTTCGACATGGAGGGGCTGCACAAGCTGAGCGACCCCGGCGTCATCAGTCTGGATGATTTTCGCAAGTTGGGGCTGGCGTATCTGGCGCAGCACCCGGATGAGTTGCAACAACGCATCGACGCTTGCCGGCCGGAAGATCTGGCGATTCTGGTCTACACCTCCGGCACCACCGGCAAGCCCAAGGGCGCCATGCACCTGCACGCCGGGCTGGTCTACACCGTGCGTGGTTTCAACACCCTGATCGCGCAGGATGAGCAGGACGAGCGCATGTGTTTCCTGCCGCTGTGCCACATCGCCGAGCGCATGGGCGGCGAGTACTTTGCCCTCTACACCGGCACCAAGCTGAACTTTGTGGAAAACCCGGAGACCATCCCCGAGAACGTGCGCGAGATCGCGCCCACCGTGTTCACCGCGGTGCCGCGGGTCTGGGAGAAGTTCTATTCAGGCGTCATGATTTCGCTGAAGGAAGCCGGCGCCGTGCAGCAGGCCGCCTACGCCTGGGGCATAGGCGTGGGCACGGCGATTGCCAACCAGGTGCTGGCCGGGCAGCCGGTCAGCGGCTGGCTCAAGCTCAAGTTCAAGGTGGCGCAGTGGCTGGCGCTGAACAATGTGCGCAAGCTGATCGGCATCCACCGCGCCCGCTTTCTGGTGACCGGCGCGGCGCCGATCTCGCCGGACCTGGTGCGCTGGTACCTGGCGCTGGGCGTGCCGATGCTGGAGGTCTGGGGCATGACGGAGACCTGCGGTGGCTCCACCGGCGTGCCGGCGGACAAGATGAAACCCGGCTCCATCGGACCGGCCGCCAGCTTCAATGAAGTCCGGCTCGACCCGGCCAGCGGTGAGATTCTGGTGCGCGGCAAGAACGTCTTTGCCGGCTACCTGAACCTGCCGGAGAAAACCGCCGAGGCGATTGATGCGGACGGCTGGCTGCATACCGGCGATGTCGGCGTGGTGGATGCGGACGGCTACTTCCGCATCACCGACCGCATGAAGGACATCATCATCACCGCTGGCGGCAAGAACATCACGCCCAGCGAGCTGGAAAACGACTTGAAGTTTTCGCCCTACATCACCGACGCCGTGGTGATTGGCGACAAGCGGCCGTATCTGACCGCGATCATCATGATCGACCAGGAAAACGTCGAGAAGTTTGCCCAGGACCAGGACGTACCCTTTGGCAACTATGCATCGCTGACGCGCAGCCCGGAAGTGCAGGCGCTGATCCAGGCCGACCTGGATCGCGTCAACAAGAAGTTTGCTCGCGTCGAGCAGATCAAGAAGTTCTTCCTGCTGGAGAACCAATTGACGGCGGAAGACGAAGAACTGACCCCCACCATGAAACTCAAGCGTAAACTGGTGGAAAAGAAGTATGCCGCCCAGATCGAGGCCATGTACCGTTGATTTTTTTAAGGAGACAGATGATGAAGACACGTTCAGTCATAGCACTCGCCACCCTCGCCTTTTCGGCCAACGCCTGGTGCGCCCAACAAGGCGTCACAGACACCGAAATCGTGCTGGGATCGATCCAGGATCTGTCGGGTCCGCTGGCCGGCTTCGGCAAGCAGGACCGCCTGGGCATGATGCTGGCGGTGGACGAGATCAACGAGCAGGGCGGCATCAACGGCCGCAAAATCAGGCTGATTGTGGAGGATTCCGGCTATGACCCCAAGAAGGCGGTGCTGGCGGCGCAAAAGCTGGTGAATCAGGACAAGATTTTCATGATGATGGGCCACATCGGCACGGCGCAGAACATGGCCGCGATGCCGGTCCAGTTCGAGAAGAACGTGATCAACTTCTTCCCGGTGACGGCGGCGCGCGAAATGTACGAGCCGTTCCACCGCCTCAAGTATTCTTTTGCCGCCACCTACTTCGACCAGATGCGCCGCGCCGTGCCGCAAATGGTGAAGGACAAGGGCCTCAAGAAGGTCTGCACCATCTACCAGGACGACGACTTCGGGCTGGAGGTGTTGCGCGGTGGTGAGGCGGGCCTGAAGACCGTCAACATGGACTACGCCGAAAAGACATCCTTCAAGCGCGGCGCCACCGACTTCTCGTCGCAAGTGGCGAAGATGAAGGCGGCCGGCTGCGAGCTGGTGGTGCTGGGCACCATCATCCGCGAGACCATTGGCACCATTGCCGAGTCGCGCAAGACCGGCTTCAACCCGGTGTTTCTGGGCTCCAGTGCCGCCTACACCGACCTGATCCACAAACTGGGCGGCAAGGCGATGGACGGCTTGTACGCCATGATGACGGTGCAAAACCCCTACACCGACGAGACCTCGCCGGCGATACGCTTCTGGGCCAACAAGTACAAGACCAAGTTCAACGAAGACCCGGCCGTGTTCTCGGTCTATGGCTACGTCATCATCAACACCTTCGCCAACGCCGCCACCAAGGCCGGCAAGAACCTGACCACCGACAGCTTCATCAAGGTGATGGACACGCTGAGCATTCCGACCGACATCTTCGGTAGCGCGCCAGCCACCTTCTCGCCCACCAAACGCCTGGGCAGCGACGCCTCGCGCCTGTCGCAGATCCAGAACGGCAAGTGGAAGGTGGTAGGCCCGTACATCGACGATGCGCCGCCGGCCAAGAAGTAAATCACCGCGCCACCGGTTTCTGGGCGACGGTCGTGGTGGCAGAGCTTGGGGTATGGGCCCCCGCCTCATGCTGTCAAACGCCCAGAAATCGGCGCGGACCCATACCCCAAGCTCTGCAGCCGGCGTCCTTGGTTCACCTAGCCAGTTTGATTCGCGGGAACGACGAGTCTGCCGCGGGAGGCGGTCATGGTCTCTATCAGCATTGCAGCGCGGCGGATAGACGCTGACCGTTAGGCCTCAACAGTGAGCATCCACGCCGCCCTCAGCCTCTTACTCGAAGAGTACGCACAAGCTCGATCCCAAGCGTTCGCCAAGAACGCGATGGCGGACATGCTTCGTGTTGACCTCCCCAAGGAGATTGCCGAGGCGGTCGCAAATGATGCTCGGTACGAAGTGGACGGTAGCCCTGGCAAGGGAAACTGGGCGGATGTGCCTTGGGTTGCCGTACTCGACCGTCTGGTGACAGAGACGGCACAGCAGGGCTACTACCTGGTCTATCTCGCAAACGAGGACTGCTCAGGCGTTTACCTGTCACTGAATCAGGGCGTCACGACTGTCCGTCAGCAGTACGGAGTGTCTACAAAGAAGGCATTGGCAACACGCGCCAAAGACTTTCTCGCGCGCCTCGGCACACTTGCCAGAGGGCTAACCTGCGGCCCGATAGACCTTGGCGTGAAGAAGGGACTTGGAGCCGACTATCAGCAAGGCTCCGTCTGCTCAGTCTTCTACGCACGCGACAACCTGCCGAGCGAAGAAGTTCTGAAGACAGACCTTCAACGCTTCCTCGGCCTGTACAGGCATCTTGTCGACAACGAATCGAGCCTCTACCTTCGTGCGGATACCGAAGACGATGAAACCAATCTTGAGCCCGAGAAGTTGAAGCGCCTTCGCGAGCACAAGCGTATTGAACGGAACAGAAAGCTCGCCGCGAAAGTCAAGAAGTTGCAGGGATACACCTGCAAGGCATGCGGCTTCAACTTCGAGAAAGCGTACGACGCGATCGGCGCCGACTTCATCGAAGCCCATCACCTCACCCCTCTGAGTGAACTGAAGGGCGACCTGGTGCTACTCGACCCGAAGCGAGACTTCAGTGTTCTCTGTTCGAACTGCCACCGCATGATTCACAGGAGCGAGTTTGTGAATCGAGTCGAAGAATTCCGCGCAAAGTACCTCCTCAAGGTTGAGGCCTAACCTTATTCGTGTGGCGTAACATCAAAAGGTTCGGCGTTCGATATTCCGGGTTCCTCACTCAAATAGAGCCATCAAGCGACCCAATGCATCGTCAATAACTTCTTGCGGCGCACGCTCGATCTTCTTCGCCTTGCGTGCGGCCAAGTCCATCATCCGGCACTTGTTGACCAGGGCAACTCCCTGCGTCTTGCAGCCGGTATTCATCAGCGAGACAGCGAACCCGGCAAATCGGGCGTGGTCGCCCCCTTGGGTAATTGGCGCTACCAGAACATCGCCCAGGGCGTTGAATTCCTTCGTGGTCAGCACCAGTGCAGGACGCCGCTCACCCTGCATTTCACGGCCCACCACAGGTTCAAGGCTCACGACCACGATGTCGCCACGGTCAAAGACGGCCACTTACAAAACCTCCTGGCCAACGGGACGGGCGGCGTCCCACAACACCATATCGGCGGGCGGTGGAGCCTTCCTGTTGCACTGGGCAATCAGATCGGACAGAACGTACTTGCGCTTGGGCGACAGAGTGATTTTGCCGTCCACAGTGGTATCCATGGTCATGGACTGGCCGGCCTTCAAGCCAAGGTCTTTCAATACCGCAGGTGGGAACGCCGCCCCGGTACTGTTGCCGAATTTGCGCAAAACGATTTCAACTTGCATGGCGCTTCCGATGTAAAACAATGTTGGACAAATTATGATCTTCCCTTGACTGAGTGTCAAACATTATTTGACATCAAAAAGTCCGAGGGAGGCTGAGCGCCAGGCGTCTACCCCGCCGCCACCGACTCAAGACCAACGCAGTTTTGAATGACCTTTTTCAATGAGCGACCGCCTGTAGGTACTCCGATAGCAACCGGGCGCTGGCAGAGCGCCTTCAACGCGCCGCCTGGTGCACAACATTGAGAAGCAGGCGCACCATGGATACCAGAGTGACAGGGGGAAACATAGTCCAGCCAGATCCCCGAGAGGGCTTGATCAGATTCGAACAGTGCGAAAATGAGCGCAACAATAACAGACACGAAGCAAAGGGGGAGCGAAACGATGAAATCAAATCCGTATCTCACGGACCTGTTGGCACTGCGCACGAACAGGTTTTTGCACAGCCTCGTTAGTCGGCCAATGGGCACTAAAGCATGCGACATTTGAGACTGACACCACTTTTGATTTCGCTGTTTCTTCTTTCGGCGTGCTCAACGCCTGTTCACGAGGACTTCTTGCAGAATCTTACAAGTAGTCAAAAAACTGATGGCGCAAGACCGAGAGTAGTTGTCAGTCTGAAATATAGCGAACAAGAAAAGTATCTACTCGTTGGTCACGAGTCTGGAAATATTGAAATATGGGATGCAACAAAAGCAAAGTCGGTACGTGAGATCAAGGCGCACTATTATCGCGCAAATACACTTGCATTTTCCTCCGATGGAAAAGCATTTTTCTCCAGCTCTTACTTTGAAAAAGATACAAAGCTTTGGAATACGAAATCAGGTGAACTTATATCCTCAATCCCACTTGCTAATGGGCTAGTTTGCGCGACTTCTGATAAGCATTTCTATATCATTGCTAAAAGTGAAGAGCTTCGTATCTTCGACTACCAAAACAAGGTACTGCTACCAGAAATATTCAAATTTTCTTATGACGTTGTGACAACAGTAGTTTACGATTATTCAACTGACAGAGTCGCAATAGGCTCAGCCTCTGGGACGATACAAATATTGAGTTTCTCAGTAAAAGATGGGAAACCCACTTTAGTCAAGATTTCAAATACAACTCCTTATGCAATGGGGAATTGGGTTGTCGGACTGCAATTCTCTGACAGTGGTCGAAGCCTCTATTCTGTAGCGCGCTTTGGTTCAATCGATGAATGGTCGACAGAGCCTCTTAAGATTAAGCGTTCGCTGCCAACAAACTTGAAACTCATATATGCAGCAGCCTTTATGCCTGATAAAGGAATGCTAGCATTATCAGGTACCCGGGAATATGTTTATCCTGCATCTGGCGCAGGTTTTTTGGAAATCATTTCATTACCCAATGCATTGAGTTCTACGCACAAATTAACCACGGACTATCCTGGCCCGGTTGAATTTTTACCTCCATTTTCTTCAGTGATTTCGGCTGAAAGCTATTCGATGGAGGTTTACTCGCTACCGCAAGAAAAATAGTTTCAGTCAACAAGGGGGTCACATGTTTGCATTTTGCGTCATTGGTCTGGCATTGCTTGCGCCTATCCATTCTTGGCTGTCAGAGCCGTATCCGCTAGCCCGATGCTGGAAACGGTCTGTGAGTAGCCGCCGATCAATTGCACTAATTCTCGCTTTCGCATCGTCGTGGGCGCTAGCCACTACCGCTGTTGCCGGCACAATGAACAAATGTACTTATCCTGACGGACGAATCGAATTTACCGATAAACAATGTTCATCCGCCATAACTTCTACATCTATCGAAAATAGGGAAACCACTCAGCCAACGCGCCAGAATTCGCGACTTGCTGGCAAGCTGAAAGGAGCGTGGATAGTTGATCCAAAGGCAACAGAGAACTTTGTGCTAAATGGTACTCCGCCCTCGAACGCAACCAAGCTCGCCGAGTGGTTTGGGTTGGCGGGAGGATATTTGGCCTTATTTACATACGAATTTGATGGTGACTCAGCTACTATGAGCGCATATGGTGGGGTCAGGAAATTGGAATTCCAACTTCTTTCTCAGCAAGGCACAGAGATAAAGTACGCTCTCAAGAATGATACGAGTTCGCCAGCCAAAACTTTATCGGTCTTCTTGTTACAGGATGGAAACATAAAGATCGTGCCTTCAGAGAGCCCGGAATCGAGCTACTTGTTATGGAAACGGGGGGCGCTGAAAACAGGCCAAGCAACACCGGATGACGTTATGGCTGTGTCAAAAGCATGGCTAGTGTCGATTCAAAAGGTCGTTAAGTTTCTCAGGGAGACGCCAAAAGCAACATTTGAGAGTCCTATCTCCATCGAGAAAGAAAATCCTCGCGCCGCGCTTGAAGCAGCGATTCAACGTGGAACTATCAGGAGTGCTACTCCGGCTGATGCGCAAGCATGGTTCAATGCCAATATAGAAAAATATAAGCGTAATAATCTTGTGCCACCCGATATGTCGCATTCACCTTTGATTGCCGAGGTATCCCGTGGCAATGCCTATGTTGTGCTCAAGAGATTTACCTATCCTCCTGGGTTGAAGGATGACAACAAGGCCATTTTCTTACTTCCAAGAGATGTTCCTGTGCCTGATGGCAGTTATGGGGATTCGGCGATTTATCATTTCTACGAAGAATATTTCAAGGGGCCATCAGTTGAATCCGGAGCAGGAAGCCGGTGGTGATTCGCCGGAACCACGGATTTTGTAGCGCTCATTGTCACGATGATCTTGAGGTCTCGAAAAATGAAGCTGAAGAAACTGCGTCATCTGCTGCATGGCCACGAGACGACATCCAATGACCCCCCGGATCGCAGCAGGCCGCAACGCAAGGCGCGGGGGGGGGGTAGATGTTGGGCGCGTGTCACCGACCGGCATATTGGAGCCATTCTGTGATCGCGACATTAAGAAGTCCGAAGGATGCGGAGCGCCCGGCGTCTACCCCACCCCCGCCGACTCAAGCCCAACGTAGTCTTGAATTACCGTTTTCAACGGGCGACCCGGAAGCAGGGTTTTTCCGATAACTAAGCAAACGATTGTTTGGTATACTGGTTTTGAAGACAAGCCAACCAGACCATGAGCAACACCCGCAAACCCCACACCGACAGCCGGCTGCCGCTGGTCCTTGACGAGGCCGCCAGACTGTTTCGAACGCAGGGCTTCAAGGGCACTTCGGTGCGCGACATCGCGCGCGCGGTGGGCATGCTGCCGGGCTCCCTGTACTGTCACTTCGCCACCAAGGAAGCGCTGCTGACGGCGGTCTACGTCAAGGGCGTGAAGCAGATCTCCGGCGCGGTGCAGACGGTGGTGGAGCGGCACAGCGATCCCTGGGATCGGCTGGAAGCAGCCTGCGTGGCGCATCTGGAAGCTATCCTGCGTGACGACGATTACGCCCAGGTGGTGATCCGGGTGCTGCCGGCCGACGTTCCGGCGGCACTGCCAGACCTGATCGAGTTGCGCAACCAGTATGAAGCCTTGTTCGTCGCCTTGATCAAGGCCTTGCCCCTGCGCCGCGGCACCGACCGGGGAGCCCTGCGCCTGATGCTGATGGGGGCGCTGAACTGGTCGCAAACCTGGTACCGCCCGAGCGGCAAATTCAATCCACGCGCCATCGCGCACAAATTCGTCACCCTGCTGCGCCAGGGTCAGGAGCTGCCAACATGAATCAAGTTGTGATCCCCAAGGTGCTGGTCACCAAGATCGGTTTCGACGGCCACGACCGCGGCAGCCGGGTGGTGGCGGCCGGCTTGCGCGACGCCGGTATGGAAGTGATCTACACGCCGCCCTGGCAGGAAATCGCCAGCGTGGTGAAACTTGCCCTGGAGGAGGACGTCGACGTCATCGGCATCTCATCACTGGCAACCGACCACCTGATCGTGCCCAAGCTGATGAGCGCCTTGCGCGAAGCGGGCCTGACCGATGTGGCGGTGATTGTGGGCGGCATCGTGCCCGACGAAGACGAACAAATGCTGCTCGCGGCCGGCGTCGCCCGGGTCTTCCACCCGGGCAGTTCGATGGCCAACATTGCCTCTTACGTGCGCGAGCTGACGGTGGCCGGACGCTCGCGCCGAGTGGCCGTCTGAACGCGATTGAACCGGGAGATCCTGCAATGAACCAAGCTGTAGCCAGCAAGTTGTTATCCGAGGCTGACGCCTTCGGCAAATGGCAACAGGAGTACGCCGCCGGGGTTGGCATCGACAAGACCGTCGTCAACCGCTCCGGCATTCCGATTCAGCCGCTCTACACCGATCGTGACTGGAACGCCGCCGAGCACGCGGCCGACCTCGGCTTGCCGGGGCAAGCCCCCTACACGCGCGGCATCTATGCCACCATGCACCGCGGCAAGACCTGGTCGCAACGCCAGCTCACCGGCCTGGGCACCCCGGCCGAGTACAACGCGCGCCTGCTGGACGTGCTGGCCAACGGCGCCACCGCCGTTTCGCTGCTGCCCTGCAACTCGGTGTTCCGCGGCTACGACATGGACGAGTCGCACATCGAATTGCTGGGCACCTGCGGCACCGTGATCAACACCAGCCACCACATGGACCGTGCGTTGCAGGGCGTCGACATGGCGCAGGTCTCGTGCGCCCAGAACGACCCGACACCGTTCACGCTGCTGGCCTTTATGCTGGCCACGGCACGCCGGCGCGGCACCGACTGGCGCCTGCTCAGCGGCACCTCCAACCAGAGCGACTACCTCAGCCACTACGCGGCCAACCACATGTTTTTCCGGCTGGCGCTGCCGGGCGCGCGGCGCCTGCTGACCGACCACATCGAGTTCTGCAACCGCTTCCTGCCCAAATGGAATCCGATGTCGGTGGTGGGACAACACACGCAGCAGGCCGGCGCCACGCCGGCCGAGGCGGTGGCGTTCACGCTCAGCACCGCCATCCAGAACGCCCGCGACTGCCTGGCGCGCGGCATGGACCCGGACCAGTTTTTGCCGCGCTTCACGTTCTTCTTTGATGTCTCGATCAGCTTCTTCGAGGAGATTGCCAAGTTCCGCGCGGCACGCCGCATCTGGGCGCGCATCACGCGCGATCAACTGGGTGCCAAAGACCCGCGCTCCTGGCGCTTCAAGTTTCACGCCCAGACGTCCGGCGTCGACCTGACGCGCCAGCAGCCGCTGAACAACATCGCCCGTGTCACGGTGCAGGCGATGGCCGGCATTCTGGGCGGCTTGCAGTCGCTGCACACCGATGCCTACGACGAGGCCTTGTCCTGCCCCAGCGAGTTCGGCGCCCGCATTGCCATTGCGACGCAGAACGTGCTGCGCGAGGAAGCACATCTGACCGACGTCATCGACCCCCTGGGCGGCAGCTACTACGTCGAGACGCTGACCGACCAGATGCAGGCCCAGATCGAGCGTGTGATGAAGAGGGTGGAAGACGCCGGTGGCATGTACCAGGCGGTGCAGATCGGGCTGGTACAGGGCATGATTGGCGAGTCGGCGCGCAAATTCCAGCGTCAAATCGACGCCGGCGAGCAGACCGTGGTGGGTGTCAATGCCTATTGCGTGGAAGAGGACGCCAGCGCCCGCCCCATCAACACGCGCCCGGACCGCGCCAGCATGCAAGCCCTGATCGACGAGTTCAAGGTCTTCAAGGCAGAGCGCTCGCAAGCCGAGGTGCGAGCCGCCCTGGACACGCTGGCGCGCTCGGCCAATGATGCCAAGGACAACGTCTTTGGCCGCGTCGTGGAAGCCGCGCAAGCCTGTTGCACGCACGGCGAGATCTGCCACACCCTCAGGCGCGAGATGGGTTTTGGCGACGTCCAGGCGGTGGTGTGAGTCAGCGCCCCGACCGCCACGGCCACTGGACTGCTTCGCCGGCCCTGCTGGCAGGCGACCGGCGCGTGCTGGCACGCACCATCAGCCAGGTCGAGCATGGCCAGATCGCCGCCGGCAGCTTGTCGGCGGCGCTGGCACCGCACCTGGGCCGGGCCCATGTGCTGGGCATTACCGGCGCGCCGGGTGCCGGCAAGTCAACGCTGCTGCACGCCATGCTGGGCGAGCTGCTGGCGCGCGGCCGACGCATCGGCGTGGTGGCCATTGATCCGTCCAGCCCGCTCAGCGGCGGCGCCGTGCTGGGAGACCGCGTGCGCATGGGTCAACACGGTGCCCATCCCGACGTGTTCATCCGCTCGCTGGCGGCGCGCGGCCACCTGGGTGGCCTGTCGAGCAGCACCGAGGAGATCGTCGATCTGATGGATGCGGCCGGCTTCGACACCATCATCGTCGAGACCGTAGGCGCCGGCCAGTCGGAAGTCGAAATCATGCGCGTCGCCGACACCCGGATCGTGGCCTGCCCGCCCGGCTTGGGCGACAAGGTGCAGGCCATGAAGGCCGGCATTCTGGAGATCGCCGACCTGCTGGTGGTGACCAAGTCCGATCTGCCCAGTGCCGACGCCACGGCGCGCGACCTGCAAGACATGCTGCATCTGCGCGCGCCGGCGACCGCCGGTCTCTGGACGGTGCCGGTGCTGAACTCCTGCGCCAACAGCGGCGCGGGTGTGGCGGACCTGGTCGACGCGATCGACCGGCACGCCGCCGTGGCCGGTCGCGGCCGGCGCCTGCCAGCCCGACCGGCGACCAAGACCGCCAGCGTGGCTGAAGATGCCCAATCGCTGGTGCTGCGGCTGGCTGCGGCCGATCCGTTCGCGCGCTCGCTGGGTATCACTTGCACCGAAGCCAGTGCGGGCTGCGCCACGGTGACGCTGACCCTGGCGCAGCGCCATCTGAACTTCAATGGCACCTGCCATGGCGGCGTCATTTTCGCGTTGGCGGACACCGCTTTCGGACTGGCATCCAATTCGCATGGCAAGGTGGCGGCCGGCATCGATGCGCACCTGACCTACCAGAAGGCGGCGCAGGCGGGCGATTGTCTGCTGGCCCGCGCTTTCGAGGTCTCCCGATCGCGCAAGCTGGCGGTCTACCGGGTCGACGTCAGCCGCGCCGACGGCGCCGTGATCTCCAGCTTTACCGGCACCGTCTACATCACCGGGGTCGCCGTTGCGGCGCCGCCGGCCGTTCAGGAGACGATGTAAGCGGCCGTGCCGGTCGACAGCAGTTCGCCGTCGGCGCCCAGAAACTCCATGCGGGTGGACGCCACCCGCGAGCCCAGGCGCATCACCTCGGCACGCAGCTCGAAGTAGTCGCCAATGGCAGGGCGCAAGTAGTCGACCCGCAGATCGATGGTGCCCAATTTGCTGAACCGGTGCAGGCGTTGCAGCGGCGGCTCGTCCATGTGGCGCGCACCGATGGCGGCCATCACCGCCAGGCCGGCGATGGCGTCCAGCCCGGCGCTGATGACGCCGCCGTGCAGCCGGTTGAAGCTGAAGTGCCCGATCAGGTCCGGTTTCATGTCGATGCGGCCTCTGACCAGGGTCGGCTTGAGGGTGGTGATCTTCAAACCCAGAATCAGGTTGAAATTGATCATTTCCTCGAAGATCTTCTTCAAGCCAGTGACGAACTCAGGTTCAAATTCGAGTTCCGCCGGCAGCACAGTCTTTTTTGTCATGTCATCATTCTCACAGACCGAGCTGACGCGAGGCCAACTCTTTCATGATTTCCTCGGTACCGCCGCCAATCATCATTACCTTGACCTCGCGATAAATCCGCTCACAGGCGGTGCCGCGCATGAAACCCATGCCGCCCAGAATCTGCACCGCCTGGTCGGCGCAGAACTGCATGGCCTGCGTCGCATGGTTTTTCAACAAGCAGACTTCGGCCACCCACTCCGCGCCCTTGTCTGCTTTGTTGCCACTGTCTGCTCGGGCCGACACGGCGTTGAGCCAGGCCCGGGTCGATTCGATGTGCATCTTCATGTCCATCAACTTGTGGCGGATCACCTGATGGTCCACCAGCGCCGTGCCGAAGGTCTTGCGCTGGCGCGCCCAGGCCAGCGCCTCGTCGTAACAGCACTCGGAAAAACCCAGCGCCATGGCCGCCATGGACAGACGCTCGCCGTTGAAGTTGGTCAGAATCATCCTGAAGCCGGCGCCTTCTTCGCCCACCAGATAGCGGGCCGGCACGCGCACCGCGTCAAAGCGCAACTGTGCGGTGTCGGAACACAACCAGCCCATCTTCTTCAGGACCGTGCGCGACAACCCCGCTGCGTCACCCGGCACCATCAACATGGAGATGCCGCCGGGGCCTTTGTTTTTGGCATCGGTACGCACCGCCACGGTCAGCCAGTCGGCGCGCATACCCGAGGTGATGAACACTTTTCCGCCGTCCACCACGTACTCGTTACCCTCCAGCCGTGCCGTCGTGCGCAGCGCCGACACATCGGTGCCGCCACCGGGTTCGGTAATCGCCAGCGCCGCGATTTTTTCACCCCGCAGCACGGCCGGCACCACTTCCTGTTGCAGCTCGGCACTGCCGTGGCGCAGCAGCGGCGGCAAGCCGATGTTGTGGCTGAACAAGCTGGCCATCAGGCCGCCGCTGCCGCCAAAACGCGCCAGCGCCACCGTCATCGCATTGCGCAGGCACCAGGGGCTGGGAGTGCCGCCCAAGGCCTCCGGATAGCCCATGGCCAGCCAGCCCAGTTCGGCGGCACGCTGGTAGAGGTGGCGCGGGAATTCGCCGGCCTCCTCCCAATCGTTCAGGTGGGCAGCGACTTCCGTTTGTATAAAGCGACGCACGCCGTCCGTCAGCAGTTGCGCTTCTTCGTCCCAGTTCCCGGTTGGCGACATGCTCATTCCTTTTTGGTAGCTGCGTCAGGCAGAAACACCTTGGGCGTCTGGGCCCGATGAAAGCCTTCAAACGGCTTGATGGCGGCGCGCTGGCGCACTTCCTTCGAGGCCGCACGCATCGGCCAACCCAGGCGGACCTGCGGCCGGGCACCATCGATGCGCAAGACGCTGCCGCTGATGAAAGAGGCCGCCGGACTGAGCAGAAAGACAATGCCGGCCGCCGTTTCGGCCTCGGTGCCGAAGCGCCCCAGCGGAACCGTCTGGGCCATCTCGCGCAGCATAGGGCCCATCTCGGGCGGGTAGTTGTCCATGCCGCTGGAGGCGATGTAACCGGGCGCCACGGCATTGACGCGCACACCGCGGCCGGCCCATTCAAGCGCCGCGGTCTCGGTGAAACTGACCATGCCGCAGCGCGCCGCGCCGCTGTGCCCCATGCCCGGCATGGAGCCCCACATGTCGGCCACGATGTTGACGATGGCACCGCCGTGCCGGTTCATGGATTGCAGGAAACACTCGCGCGCCATCAGGAAACCGCCGGTCAGGTTGGTGGCCAGCACCGCCTCCCAGCCCTTGGCGCTGATGCCCTCCAAGGGCGTCATGTACTGGCCGCCCGCGTTGTTCACCAAGCCGTCGATGCGCCCTTGCGCAGCCACCACGGCGGCGACCGTCTGCTTGACCAGTTCTTCCTGGCGAATGTCGCAGACATGAAAACTGGCAAGGCCGCCGTCTTGCACAATTTCATCCATCACCTGTTGCAGCTTGTCGGCCTTGCGACCCAGCAGCACCGCATGCGCGCCCAACGCCGCCAGCTCATGCGCCACGCAGCGGCCAATGCCGGAACCGCCACCGGTCACCAACACCACTTTGCCGGCAAACAAACCGGTCGCAAAGACAGAACCGTAACCCATCAACACTCCTTCAAAAACAAAGCCATGGCGGCGTCGGTCAAGCCATCGAGTGACGCGCCTTTCTTTCGGTCGAACCATTGCACCGACCAATTCAGCGCGCCCAGGATCAACAGGCGCGAGAGCTTCACCGGCGCGCGCAAATGGCCGCTGGCGTGCAGCGCTTCGAGGACCGGCGTCCAGGCGGCTTCGTAGTCGACCTGCAGCTTGGCCAGCGCGGCGCGCTGACGCGCGTTCAGGGATCGGTGTTCGTACAGCATCACCGGCACAAAGTCATTGCCAGGCCCCAGCAGCGTGTCGAAGTGGGCGCGGATCAGGCGCCTGATCTGCAACAGGGGCTGGTCCGGCGCGGCGCCCAGCAGCGCCTTGGCTTGGCGCGCGATGGCCGCGTGCATGCCCTCTTCCATCACGGCGCAGAGCAAGGCATCCTTGCTCTTGAAGTGGTAAAAAGGCGAGCCGCTGTGCATGCCGACGGCCGCCGCAATGTCGCGCGTGCTGGTGGCATCGAAGCCCTGCACGCGAAACAGATGCGCGGCGGCGCTGAGCAAAGCCTGGCGGCGATTGCCGTCATCGCGTTCATCCTCAGTCTTGCGCGGCCGGCCACGCGGGCGTTTGGACAGCTGGCCCGCAGGCGTTGGAGGTTCAGGGTCGGCGGGCAAAACGGGGGCTGTCATGGCTCCGCAGCATACCCAGATTGCCTATTTTTGGCAAGCGATTGCTTTGTATAAATAATGCAGCACTATCGTCCTGCTGCAGGCGCCCGCTCGCGCCGCCCTCGGCAGCGGCAACTGTGGTTTGCGCCGGTCGGCATACCAACCCCGCATGAAAGATCAGGTTGGTGGGGCGCTCAGCGCAGCGGCATAAAGGCGGAGGCCGAAGGCCGGGGGACAGCCGCGGAGCTGAGTGCCCCACCAGCCTGATCCACCCGCCATGCCGAACCAGGTTTGGCCTATCCTCATCTCGGGGAAATCCATAGTCCCAGGTTCAATCGACAAAGAAATCGGGGATGAAGTTCTTGGTGCCGGGCGTTACCGAATACTTTTCCAGGTCGGTGATGCCATGCGCGGCCAGCAGGCTGTCGTCGATGTAGAAGTTGCCGCTCTTGGTATTGCTGTCGGTCAGAATCAGGTAGGCCGCGTCCGACAGGATTTCGGGCTTGCGGCACAGGGCGACGTCGACGCCCGGAATCATCTGCATGGCGGCGGTGGCGATGGCCGTGCGCGGCCACAAGCTGTTGACGCCGATACCGTATTTTTTGAACTCGCCGGCATGGCCCAGCGTGCACATGCTCATGCCGTACTTGGCCATGCTGTAGGCGGTGTGACCCTGGAACCAGTGCGTCTTCATGGACAGCGGCGGCGACATGGTCAGCACCTGCGGGTTACGGGACGCGGCCGCCGATTTTTTCAGCTCTGACAGGCAGGCCATGGTGCACAGGTAAGTGCCGCGCGCGTTGATGCCGTTCATCAAGTCGAAGCGTTTCATGGGCGTGGCTTCGGTGTTGGTCAGGCTGATGGCGCTGGCATTGTTGACCAGGATATCGATGCCGCCAAAGGCCGCCACCGCCTTGGCCACGGCAGCAAAGACGGCTTCGTCATCGCGGATGTCCACCGCCAGCGGCAAGGCCTGGCCGCCCATCGCCTCCACCTCCTTGGCGGCGCTGTAAATCGTGCCCGGCAATTTGGGGTTGGTGTCGGTGGTCTTGGCCACGATCACGATGTTGGCGCCGTCCGCCGCCGCGCGTCTGGCAATGGCCAAGCCGATGCCGCGCGAGGCACCGGTGATGAAAAGGGTTTTGCCTTTCAGGCCGGGACTCTGTTCTGCTGTGCTCATGCTGGACCTTCCTGCGATTTAAATCTTTGAGAAATCCGGTTTGCGCTTCTCCAGGAAGGCCGTGAAGGCCTCGCGGGCGGCGGGTTCCTGCAGCAGGCGGGCAAAGCTGGCGCCCTCTTCCTGCAGACGCTCGGCGACGATGCCAGCCTGCGCTTTTTTCATCAGGCGCTTGGTCTCTATCAACGAACCCAAGGGCTTGGCGGCCAGTTTGCGCGCCTGGCGTTGCGCCAATGCCGCCGCCTCGGTCGGTGGCACGATGCGGCTGATCAAGCCCATTTCCAGCGCCGTCTCGGCCAGGAACGGTTCCCCCAGCAGCAGCGCCTCGGCCGCGCGGCCATAACCCATCAGTTGCGGTGCCAGATAGCTGGAGGCGGCTTCCGGACACAGGCCCAGGTTGACGAACGGCATGGAGAACGCCGCGTTGTCGCCGGCGTAGACCAGATCGCAATGAAACAGCATGGTGGTGCCAATGCCCACCGCCGGGCCGCACACCGCCGCCACCAGCGGCTTGGAAAAAGTACTGATGGCGCGCAAGAACTGAAACGCCGGCGACTCCTGGGAGGTCGCGATCCGGTTCAAGAAATCGCCAATGTCGTTGCCGGCACAAAAAACCGTTTCATGCCCCTGCAGCACAGCGACGCGCAGCGTGGCGTCGGCGTCGGCTTGCGCCAGTACATCGGCCATGGCCGCGTACATGGCCCGGGTCAGGGAGTTCTTTTTGTCCAACCGGTTCAGGGTGATGGTCAGGACGCCATCGCTGCGGTCCATCAGCAGTTCATTCATGTCAGGTTCTCAATCAATGGGTCAGTGCTTCGCGCACGAAATCGAGTCTATCCTGACCCCAGAACATCTGCTCAGCGACAAAAAAAGTCGGCGCCCCAAAGACGCCACGGGCCACGGCCTCCTCGGTGGCAGCCTTCAATTGGTCCTTGACCGCCTGCTCGCTGGCCAACGCCAACAGTGCCGAGGCGTCGAAACCGGCAGCCTGCAAAACACTGGCCACGGTGGCCGGATCGTTCATGTTTTGCGCCTCGACCCAGATGGCACGAAACATGGCATTGCAGTAATCCATGAAGCGCGGGTCCTGGCGCATTTGCAGGCCCACCGCGATGCGCATCAGCGTCAAGGTGTTGATCGGGAAAAACGGATTGGTCTTCAGCGGCACCCCATAGCGCCCTGCGAAGCGAGCGAAATCGCGAAATATGTACTTGCCCTTGGCCGGCACGCTGGCCGGCGAGGCGTTGCCAGTGGCCACAAACACGCCGCCCAGCAGCATCGGGCGCCATAGCACGCTGGCCCCGGTGTCGCTCGCCAGCGCCGGCAACTGGGTCGAAGCCAGGTAGGCCGCCGGGCTGCCGAAGTCGAAGTAGTACTCCACCGTTTTGCTCATTTGAAGGTCTCCAGGGTGATGCGGAAATTCAGAATTTTTCGATCCAGGGGCGCAGGTCCAGTTCGTGCGTCCAGGCGTCGCGCGGCTGACAGTGCAGTTGCCAGTATTGCTCGGCAATGTGATCCGGGTTGAGGATGCCCTGCTGCGCCTTCAGGGCGTAACGATCCGGGAAATTGCTGCGAATGAACTCGGTATCGATGGCACCGTCGATCACCACATGCGCGACGTGAATGCCCTGCGGCCCCAACTCGCGCGCCATGCTCTGCGCCAGCGCCCGTAGCGCATGCTTGGCACCGGCGAAAGCGGCAAAATTGGCGGCCCCGCGCAACGAGGCGGTGGCACCGGTGAAGATGATGGTCTGCTGGCGCTGCGGCGTGGCGCGGCTGACCATGCGTTTGGCGACCTCGCGGCCGTTCAGGAAGCCGCTGAAGCAGGCCATCTCCCAGATCTTGAAGTACTTGCGCGCCGTCTCCTGCAGGATGCTGCTGGGTGCATTGGCGCCGATGTTGAACACCAGCACTTCGATCGGACCGACGGTCGACTCTATGTGTTCGATGAGCGCCACCACTTCTTCCTCCTTGCGCGCATCGCTGGCAAAGCCCAGCACCGCGCCGCCAGCGGCAGTGATGCTCTCAAGCAAGGGTTGCAGCTTGTCCAGCTGGCGCCGGGTGACGCAGGCGGTGAATCCTTCGCGGGCAAAGCGGCGTGCAATGGCGCCGCCGGTGGCATCCCCCGCGCCGATAACCAGCGCTACTCTGTTCATGGTCACTCTTTGTAGTAGACGATCTGGTGTGTTGTGGCCAGCAACAAGCCTGCTTCATTCCACAGCTGTGCCGTTTGATCAAAAAATCCGTTGCGAAACGCCTGCGCCCGTGCCTGACCGAGCAGGAAGCCAGTCCCCGACTGGGTCAGTTGCGCAGCGTCGGCATGGAAATAGACCGTCATCGACACCGTGCCGGCGGGCACCCGCAAGGCGCGGCGCAAATAGACACGCGGAAAAAAGATGTCGGCCATGGCGGCCAGGGAACAGAAGTCCAGGGCCCTTGGCGGCGTTTCGCGGACCCACAGCTGCGACAAGCTGGTATCGCCCTTGCCGTCCCACTCAATCGGAAACATGCCCTCGATGAAACGCATGTCGTAGCGCTTGACCCATTCCACGCTGCCCATCGGTTTTACCGTTGGCAAGTTGTCGGGGCGCGACACGGTCGGCAAGGAGGTGTCGTCGCTGCTCCAGGTGGCACGCCGGGTGGCCGTGATGGCGCTCCCCGTCAGCATCACCTCATCAACGCCCATCTTGTTGGTCTGCAACAGCTCGATCAGCCAGTGCTGGGTGGACCGGTTGGTGCGCCGTGGCGTGGCCGACAGCTTGAAGGGGCCGGCCGCGATCTGGCCCGCGTAATTCACGGTCAGCGAGATCGGCTCCCCCAGCAATGCCGGATGCTGCAGCACCGCGTTCAAGGCAGTCGCCGCCAGCACGCCACCAAACGGCCCCACCATGTTCCAGTAGGCGGCCGTGGTGGCGCCGGCGTAGGCGCCGGACGCTAGCGGCAACAAGCGCAGCGCGAGGTCAAACGGATGATCTTCCATGGCCACAGTGTGACGCCAACGCCAGACCAGGGCTGTCCGGTGCGTGACGCGTCAGACGCGCTCGAAAATGCCGGCGGCGCCCTGCCCCATGCCAACGCACATGGAGACCATGGCGTACCTGAGCTGCTTGCGTTGCAGCGCGTGGATGGCGGTGGCGGCACGAATGGCACCGGTGGCGCCCAGCGGATGCCCCAGCGCAATGGCGCCACCCATGGGGTTGACCTTGGCCGGGTCCAGCCCCAAGGTATTGATGACGGCCAGCGACTGTGCCGCAAACGCCTCGTTGAGCTCGATCCAGTCGATATCTTGCTGCTTCAATCCGGCATAGCGCAGCGCCGCCGGAATGGCCTCGATCGGACCAATGCCCATGATGTGCGGCGGCACGCCTTTGGCGGCAAAGCTGACGAAGCGCGCCAGCGGCTTCAGGCCGAACTGCTGGACCGCCTTCTCGCTGGCCAGAATCAGGGCGCCGGCCCCATCCGAGGTTTGCGAGCTGTTGCCGGCGGTGACCGAACCGCGCGCCGCGAACACCGCCTTGAGCTTGGCCAAGCCCTCCAGGGAGGTATCGGCACGGGCTCCCTCGTCGACACTGACGAGGCGTTTTTTCTCGATGACCTGGCCGGTTTGCAGATCGGGCGAGCGGTCGGTCACTTCGATCGGCGTGGTCTCGGCGGCGAAATAACCGGCGGCCTGCGCGGCCAGCGCCCGCTGGTGCGACTGGACCGCGAACCGGTCCTGCGCCTCGCGGCTGACTTTCCACTGCGTCGCCACCTTCTCGGCGGTCAGCCCCATGCCGTAGGCAATGCCCACGTTCTCGTCGTTATGGAACATGGCCGGCGAGAACGAGGGCGAATTGCCGCCCATGGGCACCATGCTCATGCTCTCGACGCCGGCGGCGATCATCACATCGGCTTCGCCGACGCGAATGCGGTCGGCCGCCATCTGCACAGCGCTCAGGCCGGAGGCGCAAAAGCGGTTCACCGTGATGCCGCCGACGCTGGTCGGCAGACCGGCCAGCACGGCGCCCACGCGCGCAATATTGAGGCCTTGCTGACCTTCCGGCATGGCGCAGCCACAGATCAGATCCTCGATCGTATGGGGGTCCAGCGAGGGCACTTGCGCCAACGCCGCCTGCAAGACCTTGACCAGCAGATCGTCGGGACGGGTGTTGCGGAAAAATCCGCGCTGCGAACGGCCGATCGGGGTACGGGTGGCGGCGACGATATAGGCTTCTTGCACTTGTTTCATGGGAGACTCCTTAAAGGGTTGAGAACAGAACTTGCGGTCTTTCCGCCATGGTCTGCCCTGCAATGTTTTCAGTTTTTGCGCGGGGCCGAGGGTATCCAGGCCCAGATAAATTCACACTCGATCGGTTGCGCACCGGATTCATCGGTCACTTGCACCGCCACCGTCACTTCGCCCTTGTCGACCTGCTGCATCAGGGCGCGCTGCTGCTCGCTCAACGTTGCCACGGCACGCAGGGCGCCGTGGGCGCGTTTCTTGAACGCCACCTTGAGTTCCTTGACCACCGGCAGGCAGTCGTCGCGCACGTTCATGCCCACCACCATGCCGGTGGCGGTCTCCACCAGCAGCGTCATGGCCGCCGCATGCACGCCCTTGATGTGGTTCTGCACCCGACGCTCATTGGCTACTGTGATTTCCACGCACTGGGGCGTCATCACCGCAAAGTCCAGCCCGGCCGTGCCGGTGAACGGCACGGCGCGGTGCAACACCAGATTGCGCGCCCAGCCGCGGGCAAACGCCGGCACAGCGTCGAGCTGCTGGAGCGAACGCACCAGGCGATTGGGTTTTGAAACGGCAGCGTGGGTCATGCGTGGTACTCGAAGTGGGTTCGTGACTGAGCAAGAGCAAGAGCAAGCGTAGCGAGGAGGCGTCAGGCTAGGCGCGGGTGCCCGCAAACAAGCGGAACGTACTTCTGTACGTGAGCATTGTTTGTGGGCTGCAACGACGCATGGCGGCTCCGCAGTAGCTTGCTCAGTTACGAACCGGTTTGCCGGTGGACATCATGCCCATGATCCGCTCTTGCGTCTTGGGATTCACCAGCAGCTCGCAAAAGGCGCGGCGCTCCAGCGTCATCAGATACTCTTCACTGACCAGGCTGCCGGCGTCCACATCGCCGCCGCAGACCACGTTGGCAATCAGGCCGGCGATGTGAAAGTCGTGCGCGCTGATGAAGCCGCCGTCGCGCATATTCACCAGCGAGCCCTTGATGGTCGCGGCACCGCTGCGTCCGGCCACCGCAAACAAGCGCTTGTGCGGCGCCCGGTAACCGGAATTGAACATCGCCTTGGCCTCGTTGAGGGCGACAAACAGCAACTCGTCCTTGTGCGGCACGATCACGTCACTGTCGAGCAAATAGCCCAGCCTGCGCGACTCCAGCGCACTGGTTCCCACCTTGGCCATGGCGGCCGCGGTGAAGCCTTCGGTCAGGAACGGCAGCAAGTCCTTGCCGGTGGAACTGGCCGCGTTCTCGGCGGCACGCCGCGCAATGTAGGCCAGACCGCCGCCACCCGGCACCAGACCGACCCCCACTTCAACCAGGCCGATATAGCTTTCCATGGCCACCACACGCCTGGCCGAGTAAGCCGCCAATTCACAGCCGCCGCCCAGCGCCAGACCGCGCACGGCCGACATCACCGGCACGTTGGCATAACGCAACTTGAGCATGGCCTGCTGCATTTCCAGTTCGGCGCCGTCGATCGCCTGCACGCCCGCCAGCATGAAGGCCGGCAACATGGCCTGCAGATCGGCGCCGGCGGAAAAGATCTCGTCATTGGACCAGATCACCAGTCCTTTGTAATGGGCCTCGGCCAGCTCCAAACCCTGCAGCAAGCCTTCGATCACGCCGGGGCCAATGGCGTGCATCTTGGTTTTGATGCTGGCAATCACCACTTCATCATCGAGCGTCCACAGGCGGATCGCCTCGTCCTCATGCAGCGTCTTGCCGGCGGCCTCAACCCTGGGCGCATTGGCCCCCAGCACGCTCTCGGGGAAGTGCTGGCGCGCGTAGACCGGCAAGCTGCGTGGCAGAACGAACTGGCCGGTGCTGGGGTTCCAGGAGCCCTGCGGCGTGTGCACGCCGCCGGCGTCGGCCACCGGGCCTTTGAAGACCCAGTCCGGCAGCGGCGCCTGGCACAAGGCCTTGCCGGCGTCTATGTCCTCCTTGATCATGTTGGCCACGGTCAGCCAGCCGGCTTCCTGCCACAACTCGAACGGGCCTTGCTTCATGCCGAAACCCCAGCGCATGCAGAAGTCGACGTCGCGCGCGTTGTCGGCGATGGCGGCCAGGTGCACGGCCGAGTAGTGGAAACTGTTGCGCAAAATGGCCCACAGGAAGCGCCCCTGTGCGCCTTCGCTGTCGCGCAGCAACTTGAGGCGCTCGGCCGCCGGCTTTTTCAGCATGCGGGCATAGACCTCATCGGCCTTCTGGCCGGCCGGCACATACTCCTTGGAATCCAGGTCGAAGCGCAACACGTCGCGCCCCACCTTCTTGAAGAATCCGGCTTTTGTCTTCTGGCCCAGGTTGCCCATTTCCAGCAGGGTTTTCAGTACCTCGGGCGTGGCAAAGCTCTCGTAAAAGGGATCGCTCTCCAGGCTCAAGGTGTCCTGCAAGGTCTTGATCACATGGGCCATGGTGTCCAGGCCCACCACATCGGCGGTGCGGAAAGTGCCGGAGCTGGCACGGCCCATCTTCTTGCCGGTGAGGTCGTCCACCACGTCGTAGGTCAGCCCAAAATTGGCCACTTCCTTCATGGTGGCCAGCATGCCGGCAATGCCAACGCGGTTGGCAATGAAGTTGGGCGAGTCCTTGGCGCGCACCACGCCCTTGCCCAGATTGCTGGTGACAAAGGCCTCCAGATCATCCAGGATTTGCGGCGCGGTGGTGGGGGTGTTGATCAGTTCCACCAACATCATGTAGCGCGGCGGGTTGAAGAAGTGAATGCCGCAAAAGCGCGGCTTTATTGCCTCGGGCAGCACTTCGCTCAACTTGGTGATGGACAGGCCCGAGGTGTTGGAGGCGACGATGGCGTGCGGCGCCAGGAAGGGTGCGATTCTCTTGTACAGATCGAGCTTCCAGTCCATGCGCTCGGCAATCGCCTCGATCACCAGGTCGCAGTCCTTGAGTTGGTCCAGGTGTTCTTCGTAGTTCGCCTGGACTATCAGTGCGGCGTCCTCGGGCACGCCCAAGGGCGCCGGTTTGAGTTTTTTCAGGCCGTCGATGGCCCGGCTCACGATGCCGTTCTTCGGGCCTTCCTTGGCCGGCAGGTCAAACAGGATGACAGGCACCTTGACATTGACCAGATGCGCAGCAATTTGCGCACCCATCACGCCGGCACCCAGCACGGCAACTTTTTTCACATTAAAGCGGGGCATGTTTATTCCTGAAAATTAGTTTGGAGAAGCTTGAGGGACCGAGCGCAGCAACCGGCTCTGTCTTCAGGGCTTGTCGGAGCCTGGATGGCTGCCAGCTCGGTCCGCCACTGGTTACGGTACGCGAACCCAGGTCTGGGTGCGGCCCAGCAAGGCAAAGCCGATAAAGCCGCGGACCTCGAGTTTTTTGCCGCCCTCAACGGGCGTCATCTTGAGCTTGTAGACAGTGCCGTTGTCGGGATCGACAATGTTGCCGCCCTCCCAGACGTCCTTGCCGTCCACCTTCTTGGCGCCGCGAATGATCTCCAGGCCCAGCAGGGGCTTGTCCTTGCGGTCATCGGTGCACTCCTTGCAAACCGCTTTTTGATCCGCATCCTTGCGCAGCAGCTTGTCGATGCGGCCGCTGACCACACCGTCGCTCTCGCTGATCTGGATCTGGCTTTTGATCTCCCCGGTCTTGTCATCAATGCTGTGCCAATTACCTACCGGCGTCGTCTGCGCCTGGGCGCCAGCAACAACACAGATAGCCGCCACTGCCAGCGCAGCACGAATCACGGTTCGCGTAGTTTTCATCACAGGTCTCCTAAAAAATAATTGTTGAAATGCGTTTACAGCAACGCGGCATCAGTATCCATCAATACCTTGCTGCCGGCGCGCGCCGTGCGCATCAGTGTGGCGGTCTCGGGAAACAGCTTGGCAAAGTAGAAACGTGCCGTCTGCAGCTTGGCCAGATAGAAGTTGTCGCTATTGCCGGCGCCGATTTGGCGCAGCGCGACTTGCGCCATGCGGGCCCAAAAGTAGCCGAACACCAAGTGCCCGGCAACGCGCAGGTAGTCCACGGCAGCGGCACCCACTTCATCCGGATTCTGGAAGCCCTTGAAGCCGATCTCGGTGGTGAACTTGGTCATCTGCTCGCCCAGCACGGCGATCGGCGTGATGAACTCGGCCATTTTTTCGTTGACGCCTTCTTCTTCCACCAGCTTGGCCACCAGCTTGCCGAACTTCTTCAGCGTGGCGCCGTTGTTGCCCAGTATCTTGCGGCCCAGCAGGTCCAGCGACTGGACGGTGTTGGTGCCCTCGTAGATCATGTTGATGCGGGCATCGCGCACGAACTGCTCCATGCCCCATTCCTTGATGTAGCCGTGGCCGCCGAAGACCTGCAGGCAGGCCGAGGTGGCGGTCCAGCCGTTGTCGGTGATGAAGGCTTTGACGATGGGCGTCAGCATGGCCAGCAGCTCGCCCGAGTCCTTGCGCACTTTTTCATCCGGATGGTTGTGCTCTTTTTCCAGCAGCATGGCGCAATAGCACAGCAGGGCGCGACCGCCCTCGGCGTAGGCCTTGGCGGTAAGAAGCATCTTGCGCACGTCGGGGTGCACGATGATGGGATCGGCCGGTTTGTCCTTCGCCTTGGGGCCGGACAGGGAGCGCATCTGGATGCGCTCCTTGGCATAGGCCAATGCGTTCTGGTAAGCCACCTCGGTCAAACCCAGGGACTGGTTGCCGACGCCCAGGCGCGCCGCATTCATCATCACGAACATGCCGTTCATGCCCTTGTTGGGCTGGCCCACCAGGGTACCGATGGCGCCGTCCAGCACGAGCTGGGCCGTGGCATTGCCATGAATACCCATCTTGTGTTCCAGGCCGCCACAGTAGATCCCGTTGCGCGCACCCAGCGAGCCATCCGCGTTGACCAGAAATTTGGGCACGATGAACAGGCTGACGCCCTTGATGCCGGGAGGCGCATCAGGCAGCCGGGCCAGCACCAGGTGAATGATGTTGTCAGTCAGGTCTTGCTCGCCGGCACTGATGAAAATCTTGTTGCCGGTGAGCTTGTAGCTACCGTCGGCCTGCGGTTCGGCCTTGGTCCGCATGAGACCCAGATCGGTGCCGCAATGGGCCTCGGTGAGACACATGGTGCCGGTCCATTCGCCGCTGGTCATTTTGTGCAGATAGGTCTGCTTTTGTTCCTCGGTACCATGGGTCACCAGGGACGCGTAAGCGCCGTGCGTGAGGCCGGGGTACATGGTCCAGGCCTGGTTGGCGCTGTTGAGCATCTCATAGAAGCACTGGTTGACCACCAGGGGCAGACCCTGGCCGCCAAACTCGGGCTCGCAAGCCAGCGCGGCCCAGCCGCCCGCTATGTATTTGGCATAGGCCTCCTTGAAACCCTTGGGCGTGCGCACGGCATGGCTGGCCTGGTCAATGGAGCAGCCTTCAGTGTCACCGCTGACATTCAGCGGAAAAGTGACTTCAGCGGCAAATTTGCCGCCTTCTTCCAGTACGGCATTGATGGTCTCGGCATCGATATCGGCATGCTTTGGAAGCTGCTTGAAATCGTCGACCACGTTAAGCAGTTCGTGCATCACAAATTGCATGTCGCGCAAGGGCGGGGTATAGGTGGGCATGCTGATTACTCCTTTGAGGATGGGTTTGGTTTTGCGGGGCGCGCCGCTTTGGTGACGGCAGGCTTGCCGTAGCGCGCGAGAATGTTTTCAAAGCCTTTGTTGGCATGCTGGAGGGCGCCCGGATGCTTTAAAAAGCGGGCTTCATAGTGCAGGGCCAGAATCAGTCCGTGGATCTCGAAGGCCATTTGCTCTTCGTCGGCATCGGGTTGGAGTTGGCCCTCCTCCTTGGCCTGGACCACCGCCCGGTACATGGCGGCCAGCCAGGTCTTGACCGAGCTGGCCAGCGCGTCGCGGACCGGACCGGGCCGGTCATCGAACTCAACCGCGCCGCTGATGAAAATGCAGCCGGACCGGATTTCGACGGCGACCCGCTTCATCCAGTTGGCAAACAGCGCGCGCACCCGCGGCAGACCACGGGCCTCGTCCATGGCAGGAAAAAAGACTTCGTCGGAGAAACGGGCGTAGTACTCGCGGATGACTGAAATCTGCAGCTCTTCGCGCGATCCAAAATGAGCGAAGACACCGGATTTGCTCATTTTTGTCACCTCGGCCAGGGTGCCGATACTCAGGCCCTCAAGCCCAATCTGCGCCGCCAAGCCCAGCGCGGCGTCAATGATGATCTGCTTGGTTTGCTGCCCTTTTTGCAAGGCACGGGCACCGCGCCGACCACCGGAGCGCACAGGTACTACAGACAATTCAGAAACTGGCATAAGCTACAAAAAAAGAACGACCGTTCTATTTTGCAGCATTTTGATCGGCTTCGCTGGTCGCGGGCCAAATCTAGAGAAGTTTTTCTAGGGAAAGCGGGGGTTTACCCGGATTAGAGTATCAGCGCCAGACTGGCTTCAAGATGCTCCGAGGGCAGGCGCTTGAAGCCGGAACGCGCAAAGCGCTGTAGGCGCCCTACGACAAAGGCGGTCAAAACAGAAGCACACACCTGGCTATCGACGCTGGGCGTGGCCGAACCACTCAATTCGGTGGCGCCGCGCAGGCTCTGCTTGAAAGTGGCTTCAATTTTGTCAAAAAACTGGTTCATGCGCTGCTGTAGGCGTTCATTCTCAAACACCAGTGCATCACCGACCATGACGCGGGTCATGCCAGGATTTTTTTCCGCAAACTGCATCACCATGGCCACAATTTTGGCCGCTTGGCGCATGCCGGCTCTAGCGCTGTGTGCCGGGTCCGCCGGGTCGGCCAAACTCTCGCGGTCAGTGATCTGGTTAATCAGGGAAAAAACGGTTTGCTCGATGAACTCGATCAAGCCTTCAAACATTTGCGCCTTGCTGGCAAAGTGGCGGTACAGCGCCGCCTCGCTCACCGCCAGGCGCGCCGCCAGCGCTGCTGTTGTGATGCGCTCGGCACCGGGTTGCTCCAGCATGGTCGCCAGTGCCTGCAATATCTGCACCCTGCGCTCGCCCGGCTTGGGCCGCTTGCGAACCGGGCTAGCATTCTCGCCCCCTGAAGAGGTTGGGGCAGTCGCGGGGGAGGAAACTTCAACGTCAGACATGGTACAGAGGGCGGAATGATAATTTCATTCTCGCACAGTGGACCCAAGGGTTTTCGCGGAGTCAGGCCGGCGGAGATGTGCCGCCATGCATGGACCTCAAATCGCCTAATGCGACCGAATCATGGTTCCGAAGGCCTGGTCGGTCAGAATTTCAAGCAGCAGCACGTGCGGAACCCGGCCGTCAATGATGTGCACCGAGTTGACGCCGCTTTTGGCTGCATCCAGGGCTCCGCTGATCTTGGGCAGCATGCCACCACTGAGGGTACCGTCGGCAAACAACTCGTCAATTTCGCGTGCCGACAGATTGGTCAGCAATTCCCCGGCCTTGTTCAACACACCGGGAGTGTTGGTCAGCAGTATCAGTTTCTCGGCACGCAGTACCGTCGCCAGCTTGCCCGCCACCACGTCGGCATTGATGTTGTAGCTCTCGTTGTTCTCGCCAAACCCGATCGGACTGATGACCGGAATAAAAGCGTCGTCCTGTAGCGCCTTGACGACACTGGGGTCAATGCTGACGATATCGCCGACCTGGCCCACGTCGTGCTCTTTGCTGGGGTCTTTGCTGTCCACCATTTTGAGTTTTTGCGCCCGGATCATGCCGCCATCACGCCCGGTCAGGCCTACCGCCTTGCCGCCAGCCTGGTGGATCAGGCCGACAATGTCCTGCTGCACTTCGCCCGCCAGTACCCACTCGACCACTTCCATGGTTTCGGCGTCGGTCACGCGCATGCCCTGGATGAATTCGCCTTTCTTGCCCAGGCGTTTAAGTGCGGTCTCAATCTGCGGCCCGCCCCCATGCACCACCACCGGGTTGATGCCCACCAGCTTGAGTAGCACCACGTCTTCCGCGAAGTCGGCCTGCAATGCCGGATCGGTCATCGCGTTGCCACCATATTTGATGACCATGGTCTTGCCATGGAACTTGCGAATGTAGGGCAGCGCCTGGGCCAGTATTTCGGCTTTGTCGCGCGGGGGAATGTTGCTGACGTCGGTCATGGCGGCTCAAAGGGTTGGAGACAGCGCTGGCAGATCAGTTCTTGATGGCGAACTCTTCCTTGGTCTTCCCTTGGGCCACAAGGGCCGTCAACCAACGCGGCGTCAGCCCGCGGCCGCTCCAGGTTTCGCCGTTGGGACCGCGGAATTTGGCGGCAACCACCGCAGCGTCTTTTGGCTTCTTTTTGGCTTTGCCGGGGGCGCCCTTGGCGACCGCCGCGATTTTGGATCTGCCTTTGCCGCCACGCGCCTTGCCGGGCTGCAAATCCTTCAAGGTGATGCCGAAGGCCTGCATCTTGGCAAGAATGTCCTGCACAGTTTTATCAAACTCCCGCGTCCTGATTTCCAACGCCTGTTTCTGCAGTTTCTCAATCTGACTTTGAATTTCGATCAAATTACTCATGTTGAACACCATCCTGTTGAAATTTAAGGCTCCACCATTGATCTGCAATCTGCAGGCCGAGTTTTTTAATTCTAATGCGTCACATTATCTCTCCTTAATACCGCGAAGGCCGTCAGTATTATGATTTTGATGTCAAAGCCGAAAGACCTTTTTTCCAGATACTCGATGTCCAGGGCCACTTTTTGCGCTATTGGCAACTCGTCTCGCCCATTGATCTGAGCCCAGCCGGTCAAACCCGGCAGCAACTGGTGCACACCGCAGCGGGTTCTTGATTCAATCAGATCGTACTGGTTGAAAAGGGCCGGCCGGGGACCGACAAAACTCATCTCGCCCTTGATGATGTTCCACAGTTGAGGTAATTCATCCAGACTGCTCTTGCGCAGGAAACTGCCGACCGCAGTCAGGTAGGCATCCGGATTGCTGAGCAAATGGGTGGCCACCACCGGTGTTCCGGTTTGCATGCTGCGGAACTTCGGCATTTTGAAGAGCTGGTTGTTGCGCCCAACCCGGTCGGACCAATAGAGTATCGGGCCGCTGGAAGTCAGTCTCACCGAGAGGGCAATCAACAGCAGGGGCAGCAGCAGCAAACTACCCAGGGAGAGCGCCAGCACCAGATCGAATATTCTTTTCATACCGTTTTTGAATTCTTGCCGCGACACGCGGTCAACCAAGCCGAGCCCATCTTTGAACACCAACCGTGATTGGCTTATGACACCTAACGGCGCCGGGTTTGCCAATAAGCCGGCGACAGAAAGAAGCGCAGCATACTGCGCAGGTGCCACGCCAAATACTTGAAATTACGATGGCTGTGGCGCTGTGCATGGTGCACTACGGTGGCCCGGGGACACAGCCGCACTTCCTGACCCTGCAATCTCAGCCGGGCACAAATATCGACATCCTCATAGTAGAGAAAATAGCGCTCGTCGAAGCCGCCCAGTCGTTCAAAGACATCGCGCGGAAACAGCATGAACATGCCGCCAAGCCAATCTGGGCAGACCGGGGCACTGCCTACCGCGTAGTCCGGCCCCCAGCCGTATCCGAAAAACTTGCCCAGTATTTTGACTGGCGTCGGGAAACGGCGGGCGCTGTCCTCCAGTTCACCATTTTCATTCATCACCAACGGGGCAACCACCCCTACCGAAGAATCGTCAAGGCACGACAACAAAGCTGTAAATGGGTTGCCGGTGACTTGGATATCCGGGTTGATGACACAAAAAAAACGTCCTGAGGCATGGCTGAAGGCCTGATTCTGGTTGGCCCCAAAGCCCTTGTGGCTACCGTTTCGAAGCAGTTTGATGGGGTAGGAAAAACTGTCCAGGGCAAAAGGCAGGGTTTCATCCCGGTTCAACGTCAGGATCAATTCAAAACGCGAATCTCGGCAATGCGCCTCCAGGCCCCGCAGCAGCTCTGCCACCAGCGTAATCTGCGCGTGACTGACAACAGAAATTGAAATATCCGGGGTGCCCGGTTCAACCTTCTTTCCGAGGGCGAGCGAGTCGGGATGAATCAGCTTTTTCATGGTTTTCGCATGCCCGCCACCGCCCTGCGCAGACCCTGGTCCATCGAGACCGAGGGAGTCCAATCCAAAAGCCTGCGCGCCTTCGAAATATCCACGCGCAAACTGCCACACACCCGCTGTATGACGTCGCTATTGCCAAACACTTTGCCAGCGATCCACAAGACTGGCACCGGCACCGATACCAGGCGGGCCGAGACCCTCATCACCTGTGCCAGATTGCGCACCAAGTCAGCGCTGGAAACATCGTGATCGTCACTGACCAGAAAAGTCTGGTTGCCGGCCCGCGGGTGCGTCATGCAGGTAACAATAAAGTCCACCAGGTTGTCGATCGCCACCATGCTGCGCAAGTTATGCACGGCTCCCAGGGGCAAGGGCCAACCCCGTTGCACAGCGCGCATCAGGGCGGCAAAATTGGCTCTAACGCCGGGGCCGTACACCAAGGGCGGGCGGATGACAACGACTTCCAGGCCGGTTTCCTTGGCAATTTGCCTCAATCCCAGTTCAGCTTTCAATTTCGAATGGGCGTAAGGGTTATGAGGCTGCGGTTGATCGTTCTCGGAGAATGCAGTGCCGACTTCAGTCCTGACACCGTTGACACCAATTGAACTCAAGAATACGAAGCGCCGCACGCCGGCCGTGGCCGCCTGCCGTGCCAGTTGCAGTGTCAGATCCACGTTCACACGCTCGAATTCGCCAACCGATTTGACGGGATCGTCGTTCAAAACATGCACCCGCGCCGCAGCGTGCACCATCACATCAACACCAGCCAGCGCGGTTTGCCAAGGCACCTGGGAAGTCAGCAGATACTGCGCTCCCACCACGGGATTGTCAGGTGTCGCACGCGTCATCGCCATCACCTCACAGCCGCCAAGCACCACCAAATGGGCAGTGAGTGCGCGCCCGACAAAACCGGACGCACCGGTAACCAAGACCTTCATGCTTTCACAACCAAAAAACTATTCATGCCGCCCCTAAACGATCCACACTTAAACCTACCGACGTAACGTGGGTTTACGCACAAATTGTGAGAGCCGTGACATCAGTCTAAAGACAAATGGTTTCAATCCCACTCTCAAACCATATTTGCGAAAGGCCTTCGCAATTTCCATATTCTGGCGCAAAACATTACGCAAACTCACGTTAGTCGCGCCACCAAGGCGCATTCTCACCAAGACCTCAGGGATGTATGCACTGGTGATCCGGTGCCCTACAAAAAAACGGAGCAAGATATCAAAATCGGCGGCCAATTGCATACCTAGATCGAAGTTGCCATAGCTCTGATATATGACTCGTCGGGCATAAAACGTCGGATGTGCGGGCACCCAACCACGATCAAACAGCCCGTGCCTGTACGTCTGCGATTTCCAGTAACGGACGACCTTGTTCGTATCGTCCTGAGCCACATAAACCAGGTCGCCGTAACACGCATTGATCGCTGGATCTGCCATCGTTTGAGCAATTTTTTTGATCACATCCCCATGCGCAAGTAGATCGTCTGAGTTGAGGAAACCAACGACCTCGCCAGTCGCAAGAGCCAACCCTTTGTTCATAGCATCATAAATTCCGCGATCTCGCTCAGAAACCAGTTTGACTACGTGCGACCCCTCTGCAGCTACCACCGCCAGCGTGTTGTCCACTGAGCCGCCATCGACAACAATATGCTCAATATTGTGATAGGTTTGCTGACGCACCGATCGCAATGTGTCAGCAATTGTTTCGGCCGCGTTGTAGCAGACTGTGATAATAGAAACTTTCATGTTTTTACTGATCGTGAGTGCATGACGTCTACCGCATATCAAGATGCCACTTCTATAAAGTTCGACCGCGAATCAACACTCAACTTCAACGCTAAATATCCAACTTGGCGTACCGAACCTTGCCAAACAGACGCATATAGATCCTGCGGAAAATATCAAATCGACGCGTTGGTTCCGGCATTTTTAACAAACTGATTCCGTTGCGCTTGAGCAAAGCAATCTGTTGCCTCAGTGCGAGCACGTAGGCTTCATAGAACATCATCGACTGCCGGCCCATGGAAAATCCGACATAAAGTCTTGCCAATCGTTCGGTCACTATCCGAAATGATTGAAAATGAAAAAAAACCGGTATGTGACCCACCGGCCTGTTTTTCAAAAAATGGTCTGAATTCCAGGGTGCCAGCGTCCTGTCTACTTGGCCCAGGATGTGAACCTGGGTTGGAAACAGTACTGGCCACTGATCGAGATACTTTTGATCACCAAATTTGCCATCTTCAATTCTGTCAAAACACCACTCAATACATCGTTCCTGCCACCATCTCATCACTTCAAAACTCTCCTGAGTCCGACGAAAGGTCATGAACTGAACACAAAAACGACCACTTTTTTCGGTGCGATCAAGTTCGGGAGCATACCCGTGCTCCGTTATCAAAACATGCTTTCCACTCAGCTCAAACTCTTTGAAAAATGAGATCGGGCTGGAAAAGAAGAACAGGTCAGAGTCCAGATAAGTGACCCGGTCAGCATCTGTTGCGCGGTCAAATACCGCTTGGGCAGCAAAAGGTGTGATGGTCCAGCAATATTCACCAACCGTGCGCGCCGACTTCACGGCTCTCAATTCATCAGTTTCCATGCTGCTCAACGCGATGGCCGAGAGATGGTTCAAACTCAATCCGCTGATTTGCTGCTCGACCAGCTCATCCATGCAGATGACCCACAGGTGAGAATTCGGAGCTAGCCTTTGCAGCGACGCATGCAGCGTCAACCCAAATGGCAAGAATCGACTGTCAAACAGGGTGACAAAGTGCTCCTTTGGCTTATCCGGTGAATGCATTGACGGCCTCAATAATCTCGCCTAACTGAGCGTCAGTCAGCTGTGGATTGCAGGGCAGCGAAAGACATTGACTGGCGTGCCTCTCGGCATGCAACAAACCTTGCGCAGCGGTCTTCATGGCGGCGCAGGGACGCTGCTTATGGATTGGCACAGGATAATGAATAAAGGTCTCCACACGATGCCTTCGCATATGCTCAACCAACCTGTCTCTTTGTCGGCTGAGAATGACAAAGAGATGATAGACATGGTTCCCCTCTTCAATCGGTTTGACCAACAGTTCAATTTCAGGGTGACGGATTCGCTCAAAATAGAATCGGGCAATCTGCTGCCGCCGTAGTGTGAACCGCGAAAGAAAGTCCAGCCGCACCGACAGGATTGCCGCCTGAATTTCATCGAGACGACTGTTCAAACCGAGTTCGGGGTGGTGATAGCGCTGGGATTGACCATAGTTGAGCAAAACCCTCGCTTTGGACTCGATGTCAGAGCGATGAGTAACCAGAGCGCCTGCGTCACCTAATGCGCCCAGATTCTTGGTTGGATAGAAGCTGTAAGCGCCCCACTCACCAAAGCCCCCCGCGATGCGTCCTTTCGAACAAGCCCCATGTGACTGTGCACAGTCTTCCAACAAAAAAAGATTGTGTTCAGCGCACCACTTGATCCATTCATCCATCTCCCGCACTTGTCCATAAAGATGCACCAATAATATGGCGCGCGTTCGTTCGGTGATGCAGCTTTCAACGCTAGACCTTGCCAGCAAGGCTGTGCCTGGATCGATATCTGCCAAAACTGGAGTCGCACCCGCCCGCACAATCGCCAGAACCGTGGCAAAAGCCGACATGGTGGTTGTAATGACCTCGTCTCCTGGGCCAATCCCCAAAGCGCGCAGGCCGATTTCAATCGCATCCATTCCATTGGCGACACCGACCGCATGTGGCACTCCGCAGGCTCGTCCCCAAGCATCCTCAAATTGCCGGACTTCAGTACCAAGAACATACCACCCTGAACGCAGCACTCGTTCTACCGCTTGCAGTTCCAGTTGCCGTAACTCCTCGGGTTCAGCCTTGAAATCGTTCATCAAAATCATTTATCAGCTTCCCAGTAATGCGCATGATGTTGCGCATAATAGGCCAGAGATTTCTGCAATCCTTCTTTTAGAGGCGTCTTCGGTTCCCAACCCAAGGTTTGCCGGATCTTCTGGAAATCGCTGTAATAGTCTCCGATATCGATCACTTTCCTATCTGCCGGAAAGGTCACCAACTCATAGCGCCCGCCTGGATGCTGCTCAACCAGCGTTGTGGCCAATTGTTTGAGATCAATGACCTCGGAACTGCCAAGATTAAAGACCTGACCACCCGCTGCATCGCTGAGGGCCGCCAAAAGCAGCGCCTCAACGACGTCATCAACGTAATTGAAATCACGAAGCTGGGCCCCATCGCCAAAAACAAGCAAGGGCTTGCCTTCCAGCAAATTTCGTATCCATATTCCTAGGAAAGTCTGCCGCGCATCTTTGACACGCATTCCAGGGCCATAAGTATTGGTAAGGCGCAATGCACAGGCCCGAATGCCATATACGTTGTTGTAAAGCAGGTGGTACCACTCCCCCGCCAGCTTGTTGATGCCGTTAACGTCCACTGGGCGTACCGGATGCTTCTCGTCTACCGGCAGATAGTCCGGTTTCCCATACAGTTGACGAGTACTTGCAAAGACGATTTTGATGTCCGGATTGGCTTTGCGGCAGACCTCCAAGATCGACAGTTGAGCCGCTGCATTGATGTCCAGGTCGGTCTGTGGATCGATCATGGAATCCAGGTGACTGGTCTGTCCAGCCAGATTGAACAGGTAATCCTTGCCCTGGATCAGATAGGCCATTGCAAACGCATCGCGCACATCACACACATTCACCGTGACACTGTTACGGATGTCTTCAATGTTGAAGGTGTTACCACCATACTGAGGAATGAGGCTGTCTACGAGCGTGACGTCAGCACCTTTGGCAACCAATGCGCGAGCCAAATTAGAGCCTATAAATCCGAGGCCACCGGTAATAAGAACTTTCGCATACTTATATGACTTCATCGGGGTCTTTCGGCGAGGACAACATGGTCAAGAAAGAGATCTGGATTGCTTGGCAGCAGCAGGCGGGCGAACAAGCCCGCCAGATTGACAAAGGCCATGGCCGTGACCGTAAGCAGCAACCTCAGGGACAGGGGTAGCTCCCGAATAACCTTGAACAGGTAGACGTTGACAAGCTGAAAAAGGGTTGAAACGTCTGTTCCCAATTTCTTCTGCACCAACACACGAAACTTCTGCTTCTCCAGAAGGGCCTGCAGACCAAAACTTGAATACCGCGCGTAATCGTAAGGCTGTTCGTGTTCGTCCCAAACAAAGGGAACAGTCAGCAGCAGTTTCCCACCTGGTTTCAAAATTCGCGCAATCTCGCCGAGAAATTCGTCCGGGTTGAAAACATGTTCCAACACCTGATTACAGAGTACGGAGTCGAATGTTTCGTCAGCAAACGGAAACACATGCCCCGCATAGAACTGATCCGCGACACCCCGCTGACGAGAAATTGGGCTGTCAATATCGAGCCCAATGTAGGCGTCCACGGAAAACAGCGATCGGTAGGGCTTGGAGCCACATCCGACGTCCAGCAGACGACCGCTAAGGGCAGGTGCAAACTCGGTCATTGCATCACGGAGCCCGGCGCGCGCAAAATAAAACGGGTTGATGAAGATGCCAAGCCACCCCGGCAAAAACATCTGACGGCGGTAGATGGACTCCAGAAGTTGCTTCACCGGCGAGCCTCCAGCAACATACCACGAAAGGAAAACTCAAACCCTTCTTTGGAATGCACCCGACCTTCCGGACTCAAACTAGACGCCACCAAGCACCAGTCGGCATCAAGAGTATTCATGAACTCGCTCTGCGAAAAAACCCACATTGGATAACTGGCTGTATATATGCTTGGCGGCACACGTTGCACGACCAGCCTACCAGCGCCACCAACTGCAAACGGCGTGCGATCAATGATCAGGTACGTCACACCTGCTTCTGACAAGCGCTTGAGAACCTCGATCGGTGACTTCAAATATTGCAGCACACTCGACAGCAGTGCGACAGTGGGCTGAGTCTGCGCCAGGCATTCTTCAATCGTTCGATAGAAATGCAATGGCCCATGCTCAATGTGCTTTCGCCCCGCTTCAACATAGTGGGCCTGCTCCACCACATTCCAGCGTACCTCTGGCAGTCCCTGCAGAAAACCGCGATTCTGAAAATAACCACTGCCCAAGGCCCCACCGAAATCCAGAACATTGAGTCGGCCGCCAGCACGCGCCGCTGCCGACATCAAACCCGCCAGGACGGGCCAGGCGTATTCAATTTCATCAAACAGCACAGAATCCCGCTCATAAGCAGCGGCCCCGGATTTCACCTTGAGCGTCGCATCAAGTACGTTGGCAAGAATGCTCTGATCATCGTACCCGGTGCAACGGGCACTGGCGTCTTCCCAAGTCGCGAAGTCGCCCTCGAATCCACCACCGACAACAATCCCTCTTGCCCAGCGAAGCAAGGCCGGAGGTAGCCATTCCCTGGCAACGGCCTTTAGCCTCGTAATTCGCTTGGCTGAAAAGACCTTGCTCAGCAGTCTCCTTTGAATTGACTGACTCCGGCGGAAAAAGTTCTCGAAAGCACGCCATCCCTCAGGCGACGCTTGCACTGCGACATTATTCAGGCTGATCGGAGTGTTACTCAAAACGCTGTCCAACCGGGCAGTCACCCCAGAATGAGTGCCGCTATCATCGTTACCAATGTTGTGCACAAGGCTGCGGCCCGGATATAGCGTCAGTTTTTCGGCGAGGAATGCGGACGCGTACCAGCGCACCGCCCAGGAGTCGTTCTTTCCGTCGACTTGCCCTTTCAGCATCCTCGAAAAAGGATAGGTACCATTGAAATCGAATGCATGCATCAAGCCGCGCCGCCGCAGTTCATCCAGTAGCTGCTGACCATCTGCATTGAACAAGTCCCATCCACGCTTCCACGTTGCCCATCCCCAGCAATCGGCACCGCGCAAAAAGAACGTCTCTGGCAGTGCTGCCTCAACCGGGTAGACGTACCCATGTATGCTCACAATGCGTTCATCATCGTGATACTTTTCCAAGGCTTCGTTCATATAGGTCAGAAAGAATGGCGACGTCACCATGTCATCTTCCAGAACGATGACACTCCCGCGTGCACTCACCAGGGAGCTAACGCCTTCAACAATCGAGCGCGCAAGCCCCCAATTCCGATCCCGCTCAACGACCGTGATCGACTTGAATCCGTCAATTCTCCGCAAATAGGTTCTAACCTGTTGAACAGATGGCGCTTGCGAGTCAAACTTGAATGAATCTGAAAATATGAAAAGATCAGTTTCGGAAGCCAACTTGTTTCTTTTCAGCGACTCCACCGTTCGCCGTGTATGGTCGGGTCTATTGAAAACAAAGAGGGCAACCGCCGCGGCACGATGCCCGCTCCCGTTCAAAGCGTGACTCGAATTCACAATTGGCTCCAACTCAATTCCTTCCAACCTTCAACTTAGCGACAATATTCTGATAGGCATAGATTTCGCAATGAATCGGGTTATATTGTTCTATCGGCACCAGACCGTCCGGCAGCATTCGGAAAAAATCATAATTCGGCAGCAGTTCCCAGAAATCCCTGAAACTCACCTTACTGACAATATTCATTTCATTGAACTCAAACTGAATCAGCTCAACCTGATTGGTCTTGATAAACCGCAAGAAGCCTTTCAGAACTTCCAGCTCATGCCCCTCCGTATCAATTTTCAGCAAAGCCACTCGCTCAATTCCCTGGTCGACCACGAATGAATCCAGTGAAATCACCTCAACTTCATGTCTTGTGGACTGTTCTTTATGAATATGTTCAATAACATCCCTGTAAAGCGATGCATGCGACGAACCGTCTTCATCTGCATAGTCAAAAAGCTGTAACTGCCCGGCACTTGATCCAACTGCGACGTTGTATGTCCCGACATTCAACGAAGCTACGTTTTCCGTCAATCTCAGGTAGGTCTTTGGGTGCGGTTCAAAAGCGTGAATCTGGACAGTTCGATTTGCATTTCTGATCGATTTTGAGTATGCGCCAACATTTGCACCAACATCAATAATTACGCCACCCTTCATTTTTGAAACATGCTGTTTGATAAATTCTTTCTCACCACTCAATATATCAGATTCAAAATTTCTTATACCAATTCCCCGTAAACTGATGCTGTACATAAGTTTATGAAATCGATAAAAAACCTTTCTTACAAAGAAGAATCTGAATACTCGAAACATCGCAGCAAGCATTTCCGTTCCTTCAGTTCAGGTTTGAAAAATTGAGAGTTTTCAATTTCATGAAAAATACCATTCTGGTTTTTCTAGTAAAGAGATCAAAAAACAATGCCGCCATTGATTGCGCGGCGACGGTGGCGATTGCCGCACCCAGCATGCCACACGCCGGTATCAGAAGTAAATTCAATCCAACATTGATTGTCGCCCCCAGCAAGGTCCTGTAAAACGCCAGCCGTTGCAGGTTTTCGCTGATAAACCAGCTGCTGCTGGCCACCCCCATGGAAACGAAAACACCAGCCCACACATGAAGCATAAGCACCTGACCTGCCGCCCTGAACGCCTCACCGTACAGCAAGGCCACCAGCCCATCACTCAGGAACGTCATTGGCACAGCGAATGCTATCGCCATCCATACCAAAAAGGTGTAGAGCCGCTGCAGCCTCCTATGGTAAAGCTTCTGACTAATTTCCTTAGCTCTCACAACCGCGGGAAAGAGAGAGTTAGTAATAATTACCGGAACAAAGTACCATCCCTCGCTCAACCGGACCGCGGCCGAATAAAGGCCAACTTTCTCCTCTCCCAATATTTCTTTGATCATGATTTGATCAATGCGCATGTAGATCATGACCACAAGCCCACTAATAATCAAAGGCCAACTTTCACCAAGCAACAACTTGGCGGTATTGAAGTCAAAACGCCAGAATCCTCCAAGCTTCTGGTATCGATATGCAAAATATAGAGAAAATGCCAGCGTAGCCTGATCAACCAGGCTCACAATCACGAAGTAGACCAATTCTGCAGCAGTAAAAATGAAATAGAGTTTCAGCAGTGATGAAATTAGCAGTTGCATCAACCTACAGATCGATACAAACCTGGAAAGTACAATTGACTGAAAATAGAAATCAATGACATCAAATGCCTGAAAAAGCGTACCGCTGCCAATAATGAAGATGTAGAGATTGGTGGTAGAGTCATTTGATGTCAGTCGAATCGCCAGCAGCATAGCGACGAGCATGATGGTCGCCCCAATCAGCTTGAGCCAGAACGCCGTACCCATGTAGAGATTGCGCCGTGCCGGATCCTTCACCAAGTCACGAACGACGATACTGTCCAGGCCCAGCTTGGCGATACTGCCAAACAAAGCGGCAAAAGCAAGGGCATAACTAAAAATACCAAACTGGGCTGGCCCTAGGTAACGCGCCACCCAGATGCCCACCAACAGACCTACAACCATGCGCAATATCTGTTCCGCAAACATCCACGAAGTATTTGCAAAATAGCGTCGAAACCCCTGATGTGCTCTGAGGCTCTCGATAAGGAATTTGAAGTGTTTTAGCACTTAATCCTGACCAAACAAATCCCGCGTGTACACCCTTGCCCAGACATCAACCAAGTCATCGGCAATGCGGTTGGCCACGATTACATCGGCCTGTGCCTTGAACTTGGCAAGATCGTTGACCACTGTCGAGTTGAAAAAAGTAGCCTCCTTGAGCACGGGTTCATAAACAATCACCTCCACCCCTTTGGCCTTGATGCGCTTCATGATGCCCTGAATGCTGCTGGCGCGGTAGTTGTCTGAGCCTGCCTTCATGACCAGACGGTAAATGCCCACCACCTTGGGATTGCGCTTAAGGATGTCCGCTGCAATGAAATCCTTGCGCATGCTGTTGGAGTCAACAACCGCGCCCATCAGGGTTTGCGGTACCTGACTGTAATTGGCCAGCAGTTGTTTGGTGTCTTTGGGCAAGCAGTAGCCGCCGTAGCCAAAGCTGGGGTTGTTGTAGTGGCTGCCAATGCGCGGATCCAGACACACACCCTGGATGATTTGTTTGGTATCCAGGCCATGGGTGGCGGCAAAGGTGTCAAGCTCGTTGAAGTAGGCCACGCGCATGGCCAGGTAGGTGTTGGCAAAAAGCTTGACTGCCTCGGCCTCGGTGCTGTCGGTAAACAGGACGTCGATGTTTTGTTTGATGGCGCCTTGTTGCAGAAGGCGGGCAAAAGTTTGGGCGCGCTCTGACTGCTCGCCCACCACAATCCTGCTGGGGTGCAGGTTGTCGTAGAGGGCGCGGCCTTCACGCAGGAATTCGGGGGAAAAGATGATTGAAGGCGTGGATCCCGGATCAAGTCCGGGATGACAATTTCCGGAGCCCGCAATGACAGAGCGCAGCTTGGCGGTGTAGCCTACCGGAACGGTGGACTTGATGACCATCACTGCTCTCGGGTTGATGGTCATGACGTCTTCTATGACCAACTCGATGGAGCGGGTGTTGAAGTAGTTGGTTTCCGGGTCGTAATCGGTGGGGGTGGCGATGATGACGAAGTCTGCCTCGGCGTAAGCCTCTTGCTTGTCTAGCGTGGCCCGCAGGTTCAGGGTTTTGTGGGCCAGGTAGTCTTCAATCTCGGGGTCTTCTATGGGCGATTGTCTGGCGTTGACCAGGGCCACTTTTTCAGGCACCAGATCAATCGCCACTACTTCATTGTGCTGGGATAGCAGAACGGCATTGGAGAGGCCTACGTAGCCCAGGCCAGCGACGGCAATCTTCACTCCAACTACTCCACGCTCACTGAAATTTGATAACCATGCGTCTTCAGCAGTGCATGCTTCTTCGCATCCGCCAAATCAGCCGCCACCATCTCCTGCACCATCTGATCGAGCGTGATCACCGGCACCCAGCCCAGCTTCTCCTTGGCTTTGCTGGGGTCGCCCAGCAGGGTTTCCACTTCAGTGGGCCGGAAGTAGCGCGGGTCAATGCGGATGATGGGGCGGTCCGTGGGGCACAAAGGGATGGATTGCGGGTCGGTGCCCGCAATGACACCTTCTACGCCCAGGATGACATCTTTTGCGTCCGCAATGACCGCAAAACCCACCTCATCCACGCCCGAGCCTTCCCAGCGGATTTGCATGCCTAAGGCGGCGGCCGTCTTTTCTATGAACTGGCGCACGCTGTACTGGACGCCGGTGGCAATGACGAAGTCTTCCGGTTTGTCCTGTTGCAGCATCAGCCACTGCATGCGCACATAGTCCTTGGCATGGCCCCAGTCGCGCAGGGCGTCGATGTTGCCCATGAACAGGCACTGTTCCAGGCCCTGGCTGATGTTGGCCAGGGCACGGGTGATCTTGCGGGTGACAAAGGTCTCACCCCGTCTTGGGCTCTCGTGATTGAAGAGGATGCCGTTGCAGGCGTAGATGCCGTAGGCTTCCCGGTAGTTGACGGTGATCCAGTAGGCGTACATCTTGGCGACGGCATACGGGCTTCTGGGGTAAAAAGGGGTGGTTTCCTTTTGCGGCGTTTCCTGCACCAGACCGTAGAGTTCACTGGTACTTGCCTGGTAAAAGCGGGTTTTCTTCTCCAGCCCCAGGATGCGGATGGCTTCCAGGATGCGCAGGCTGCCCAGGGCGTCGACGTCGGCAGTGTATTCGGGGCTCTCGAAGCTGACCGCCACATGGCTTTGGGCACCCAGGTTGTAGATCTCGTCGGGCTGCGTTTCCTGCACGATGCGCACCAGATTGCTGGTGTCCGTCAAATCACCGTAATGCAACTTGAAGTTGGCGTTCTGGATATGCGGGTCCTGGTAGATGTGGTCAATCCGCTGCGTGTTGAAGGAGCTGGCGCGGCGTTTGATGCCGTGCACGATATAGCCTTTTTCAAGCAGGAACTCGGCCAGGTAGGAGCCATCCTGGCCGGTGATGCCGGTGATGAGGGCGGTTTTGGGTTGGTTAGTCATGATGGCGTGGGGTTGTCATGCCGGCCCCGGATCAGGTCCGGGGTTTCAGCACCCGGGATCCATGGATTGCGGGTCGGTGCCCGCAATGACAGTTGTAAAAAATCCTGGTACGCCAGCGACAGGCCTTGTTCCAGACTGACCTTGGCTTGCCATCCCAGCGCATTGAGCCGACTGCTGTCCATCAGTTTTCTGGGGGTGCCATCGGGTTGGCTGGGGTCGAATTCGATGCTGCCCTGGTAGCCTACGGCCTGGCCGACGGCTTGGGCCAGTTCGGCGATGGTGATGTCCTGGCCGTAGCCGACGTTGATCTGGCTTTGCATCGCTTGCGTGTGGGCCTCGTAGGTAGCTTGGGGCAGGTTCATCACGAACACGCTGGCCGCTGCCATGTCGTCGACATAGAGAAATTCGCGCCGCGGTGTGCCGCTGCCCCAGATGGTGACGCTGGGCGCTTTGCTCTCTTTGGCCTCATGGAAGCGCCGGATCAGGGCCGGGATGACGTGGGAGTTTTCCGGATGGTAGTTGTCACCGGGGCCATACAGGTTGGTGGGCATGACGCTGCGGTAGTCGACGCCGTGGCTCTGACCATACTGGCGGTTGTAGCTTTCGCACATTTTGATGCCGGCGATTTTGGCGATGGCGTAGGGCTCGTTGGTGGGCTCCAGGGGGCCGGTGAGCAAGGCGTCTTCGCGCATCGGTTGCGGGACCTGTTTAGGGTAGATGCAACTGGAGCCTAAAAACAGGAGCTTTTGCACCCCGGCGCACCAGGCCTGATGGATTACGTTGGTCTGCACCATCAGGTTCTGGTAGATGAATTCGGCCGGGTAGGTGTTGTTGGCGTGGATGCCTCCTACCTTGGCCGCGGCCAGGTAGACCTGGTCCGGCTTTTCCGCGGCAAAGAAAGCGCGCACTGCGGCCTGCTCGCACAGGTCGAGCTCGGAGTGCGTGCGGGTCACGATGCTGGTCTGGCCCAGTTGCTTCAGGGCTCGCACAATGGCCGAGCCCACCATGCCCTGGTGGCCGGCGACGTAGATTTTGGGTTGGGTCATCATGAACTTGCTCAAACGCCTTCAAACGCCGGCGCATTGGCAAGTGCCAAACCGGTCTGATCCTTGACTGAAACCTGCGGTGGACCGTCTGACAACGGCCAGGCCACGGCCAACGCCGGATCATCCCACGCAATGCAGCGTTCAAACTGCGGTGCGTAATAGTCGGTCGTCTTGTAAAGAAAATCTGCTGTGTCGCTCAGAGTCAAAAAACCATGCGCAAAACCGGGCGGGATCCACATCTGCCTATTATTTTCTTCCGTCAGTTCAACACCCACCCATTGGCCAAAGGTGGCCGATGATTTGCGCAGGTCAACCGCCACGTCAAACACCGAGCCGCGCACGACCCGCACCAGTTTCCCCTGTGGCTGCTCTATCTGGTAATGCAGGCCACGCAACACGCCTTTGGCCGATCGCGAGTGGTTGTCTTGCACAAAATTTACCGTCTGGCCGGTGGCTTGCCGGAAGTCTCTTTGATTAAAGCTTTCAAAGAAGAACCCGCGTGTGTCGCCAAACACCTTGGGTTCGATGATAAGAACGTCAGCAATGGCAGTGGGGATGGTTTTCATGACGTGTTTCGTAAATCACGGTTCGTGGCGATTGCGTTCCAGCAGCAATCGCAGCAAGTATTGACCGTAGCCATTCTTGGCCAGCGGCTGCGCCAGCCTCTGCAATTGGGCGTCGTCGATAAAGCCGTTGCGCCAGGCGATCTCTTCGACACAAGCCACTTTCAGGCCCTGGCGCCGCTCCAGCGTGGCAATGAACTGACTGGCTTCGAGCAAACTGTCGTGCGTGCCGGTGTCCAGCCAGGCATAGCCGCGCTGCATGATTTGCACATTGAGCTTGCCCTGTTCCAGATAGACTTGATTGACGGCAGTGATCTCCAGTTCGCCACGGCCACTGGGCTTGACCGCCTTGGCAATCTCCACCACCTGGTTGTCATAGAAGTACAGGCCGGTGACGGCATAGTTGCTTTTCGGCTGCGTCGGCTTTTCTTCAATGCTGCTGGCCCTGCCCTGGGCGTCAAAGGCGACTACGCCATAGCGTTCGGGGTCTTGCACATGGTAGGCAAACACGGTAGCGCCATCGACTTTTTCGTCCGCCCTGGCCAACAAAGGCCCGAAATCATGCCCGTAGAAAATGTTGTCGCCCAACACCAGTGCGCTGGGCGCCTGGCCCAGGAATTTGTCGCCGATGATGAAGGCCTGTGCCAGGCCGTCCGGACTGGGCTGCACCGCGTACTGCAAGTTCAGCCCCCATTGCGAACCGTCGCCCAGCAATTGCTGGAAGCGCGGTGTGTCCTGCGGCGTGCTGATGACCAGAATGTCGCGCAGGCCCGCCAGCATCAGGGTGCTCAGGGGGTAATAAATCATCGGCTTGTCGTACACCGGCAGCAGTTGTTTGCTCATCGCCAATGTGGCCGGGTGCAGCCGGGTGCCGGAGCCACCGGCCAGGATGATGCCTTTGCGTTGAATCATGGTTTATTTCGGTTACAGGATTTCTGCCAGCATGCGGGCCACCCCTTGCTGCCAGGGTGGCAGACTCAAGCCAAAAGTGGTTTGCAGCTTGCGTGTGTCAAGGCGCGAATTATGGGGCCGTCTGGCGCTGGTCTGGAAGGCACTGCTGGGCACCGGAACCACTTCGGAGGTTCGCATTTTAAGGGTCGGCTGCGCCAGCCTGGCTTGGCTCAGCACGTAATTGGCGTAGCCGCACCAGCTGGTTTCACCGCCGGCAACCAGATGGTAGAGCCCGCCGTCACCGGGGCGCTGCAACACCTGACGAATGGCGTGCGCCGTCACGTCGGCCAACAACTCGGCCCCGGTAGGCGCGCCGAACTGGTCGTCGATCACCGTCAGGCGCTCCCGCTCCTGCGCCAGGCGCAACATGGTTTTGGCAAAGTTGGCGCCGCGTGCCGCATAAACCCAGCTGGTGCGAAAAATCAGATGGCGCGCTCCGGCCGCCTGTATCAGTTGCTCGCCTTCAAGCTTGGTCTGGCCGTAGACGTTGAGCGGTGCCGGGGCATCCGTCTCGGTCCAGGCGCGGCTGCCGCTGCCGTCAAACACATAGTCGGTGCTGTAGTGCACCAGCCAGGCGTCAAGCCTGGCCGCTTCCTGCGCCAGCACTCCGGGCGCCAGGGCATTGAGGCTGCGCACCAGCTCGGGTTCGCCCTCGGCCTGGTCCACTGCGGTATGCGCGGCAGCGTTGACGATCAGGTCGGGCTTGAGTTCCCGGACGGTGTCAACCAGACCGGTCAGGTTGCCAAAGTTCCCACAGTAGTCGCTGCTGTCGTGGTCCAGCGCCACCACTTCGCCCAGCGGCGCCAGGCTACGTTGCAGTTCCCAGCCGACCTGCCCGCCCTTGCCAAAAAGAAGGATCTTCATGCGCGTTCGGCGTAGTTGGTTTGCACCCACTCACGGTAAGCGCCAGTCTGCACGTGCGTCACCCAGGCTTGATGGTCCAGGTACCAGTGAACTGTCTTGCGAATGCCGGTCTCGAAGGTCTCGGCCGGCTTCCAGCCCAGTTCACGCTCAATCTTGCTGGCATCGATGGCGTAGCGCCGGTCGTGGCCGGGCCGATCCTGGACATAGGTAATCTGGGTCTTGTAACTGCTGCCGTCGCTCTTGGGCCGCAATTCGTCCAGCAGGGCACAGACGGTGTGCACGATCTCGATGTTGGGCTTTTCGTTGCAGCCACCGACGTTGTAGGTTTCCCCGACCCGGCCCCTCTGCAACACCCGGCGGATGGCGCTGCAATGGTCTTTGACATAGAGCCAGTCGCGCACCTGCAAGCCGTCGCCATAGATGGGCAGGGGTTTGCCAGCCAGGGCGTTGACGATGATCAGGGGGATCAGTTTTTCGGGGAAATGCAGCGGGCCGTAGTTGTTGCTGCAATTGGTGGTCAGCACCGGCAGGCCGTAGGTGTGGTGCCAGGCGCGCACCAGGTGGTCGCTGGCGGCCTTGCTGGCGGAGTACGGGCTGTTGGGTTCGATCTTGTGGGTCTCGGTAAACGCGGCGTCGCTGGGGGAGAGACTGCCATAGACCTCGTCGGTGGATACATGAAGGAAGCGGAATGCGGCGCGCAAGCCGTCGTCCAGGCCCTGCCAGTAGGCACGCACGCTTTGCAGCAGGCGCATGGTGCCCACCACATTGGTCTGAATGAAGTCTTCCGGCCCGTGGATGGAACGATCTACATGGCTCTCGGCCGCGAAATTGAGCACCGCACGCGGCTGGTACTGCGCCAGCAATTGCGCCACCAATGCCGCGTCCCCAATATCACCTTGCACAAACAGATAGCGAGAATCGCCCTGCAAGGAGAGCAGATTTTGCGGATTGCCGGCGTAGGTGAGCTTGTCCAGGTTGAGCACCGGCTCCTCCGACTGGGCCAGCCAGTCGAGCACAAAATTGGCACCGATAAAGCCCGCTCCGCCAGTTACCAGAATCATCATCTCCCCCCTTGTGGATTTGCCTATAAAAAAGGGCGCCGACAGCGCCCTTCGATTATCGCCGCCCGCGCGGAAGGCTCAGAAATGGATGCCGCGCATCATCTGCTGCATGGCTATCGCCTCGTGCGACAGGTGCTGCTTGACCGGCTTATCGCCCGGTTTGGCACCTTTGGCGGCGCCGGAGTCCGGGAACATACGGAAACTGGTGTTCATGGCGATTTGCGCCACCCGTGGCAACAACGCGTGCAGCAATTGCCCGGTGATGCCCAGGCGCGTGGCAACGCGCACCGGCTTGAAAATGCAGGCTTGGGCAATCATGTCGGCGGCTTCTTCCGGCGACAGCGTGGGCACATTGTTGTACAAACCAGTGGGCGCGATCATGGGCGTGCGCACCAGCGGCATGTTGATGGTGGTAAATGAGATCCCCTGGTCGGCGAACTCGCTTGAAGCACAGCGGGTCCAGGCATCCAGCGCCGCCTTGGAAGCGACATAAGCACTGAAACGCGGCGCATTGGTCAGCACGCCAATGGAACTGATATTGACCACGTGGCCTTTCTTCCGTGCCACCATGCCCGGCAGAAAGCCCATGGTAACGCGCAAGCTGCCGAAATAGTTGAGCTGCATGGTGCGCTCATAGTCATGAAAGCGGTCATAGCTGGACTCGATGGCGCGACGAATCGAGCGGCCCGCGTTATTGATCAGGAAGTCGACGCCGCCATGGACACCGATCAACTGCTTCACAAAACGGTCGCAGTCGGCCATGTCAGCAATATCGACCGGGTAGGCGACGAAACTATAGCCCCTGGCCTTGGCCTCCTTGCAAGCATCTTCGAGCTTGTCGTGGTCGCGTCCGCAAATGATGGTGGTGGCGCCGGCCTCGGCAAATTTGTGTGCCGCTGCCAGCCCGATGCCCGATGAGCCGCCGGTGACCAACACCACTTTGCCCGCCACCGTGCCGCGCAGGGAATGGTCAATGTGCAGAGCCGGATCGAGATGGCGCTCCCAGTAATCCCATAGGCGCCAGGCGTAATCCTTCAGATTCGGACAGGCCACGCCGGTCCCCTTGAGCGCAGCCAGCGTATCGCGGCAATCAAAGCGTGTCGGGTAGTTGACGAAGGTGAGCATGTCTTCCGGCAGGCCCAGGTCTTTCATGACAGCGTTGCGCACCCGACGCACCGGTGCCAGCGCCAGCAGGCCTTTGGTAACGCTGCGCGGAATGAAGCCGAGCAAGGCGGCGTTGATGAACAGGTTCATCTTGGGCGCGTGCGCGGCCCGGCTGAAGATGTCGAGCACATCGCCCACGCGGTAACCGACCGGGTCCACCAGGTGGTAGCACTTGCTTGCAATGTCACGTTGATGGCTGATGGTGTCCAGCGCGTCGACCACGAAGTCCACCGGCACGATGTTGATGCGGCCACCCTCCAGGCCTACCGAGGGCATCCAGGGCGGCAACAACTGCCGCATGCGCTGGATCAGTTTGAAGAAATAGTAGGGACCGTCGATCTTGTCCATTTCTCCGGTCTGGCTGTCGCCCACCACCATGGCCGGGCGATAGACCGACCAGGGCACCTTGCATTCCTTGCGCACGATTTTTTCGCTTTCGTGCTTGGTCATGAAATAAGGATGCTCGTAGTTTTCGGCCTCTTCAAACATGTCCTCACGGAACACGCCTTCGTACAGTCCAGCCGCGGCAATCGAGCTGACGTGGTGAAAATGTCCGGCATCGATGACCTTGGCCAGTTCCACAGTGTTGCGCGTGCCTTCTACATTGACGGCAATCTGACTGGCCTCGTCGGCACCCAGGTCGTACACCGCCGCCAGATGGTAGAAGTGGTCAATCTGGCCTTTCAGCTTCTTCAGGCTATCGGTCGACAGACCCAGCTTCCTGCTGGTGAGATCGCCAAACACAGGTACCAGACGCGCCGCGCTGGCGCCCCAATATTGCCGCAGGTCCGCAACCTTGCCCTCGCTCTCCTTGCGAATCAAAAAATAGACCACCGAGCCCTTGCGCTCCAGCAGTTTTTTAACCAGCCGCTTACCAATAAAGCCGGTGGCACCCGTGACAAAGTACTGCATCAAAACCTCCATTCAGATGACGCATTCTTGCCGATATTGCGGCATCTGCTATTCAGCACAAACCCGTGTTCCGCTAGAGCCCGGTCCCTACAAATTTAGGAAGCCTCACCTACACAGTGCTTTGATCGCCCCGTAAAGTGCCCCTCATGCACTGACTTGCATTGTTCATCAGCGTTAACATTTCTCAACCTGTCTGGAGTTTCCCATGGTCACCAAGCTGAAAAAATCAAATCCGTCGAAAAAAGCCCCCTTGCCGCTGGCGGGATCGGTTAAGGACTCGGCCCAGCAAATCTGGCAAGCTGGCGTCGGCGCTTTCAACAAGGCTCAGGCGGAGGGCACCAAGGCGATTGAAGCCCTGATCAAGGAGGGTGTCAGCATGCAGCGCAAAACGCAATCGGCGGCCGAGGAAAAGCTCTCGGAAGCCAGCAGCAGAATGTCAAGCATGGCCACCGATATTTCTTCCAAGGCTTCCGGTCAGTGGGACAAGCTGGAAAGTATTTTCGAAGACCGTGTGGCCAAGGCCCTGAACAAACTGGGCGTCCCTTCCGCCAAGGACATCAATGCCCTGATCGCGCGCATCGACGAGTTGAACAAAAGCGTGCAGAAGCTGTCGGCCAAGGGCGCCGCGCCCAAAGCCGCCGTGAAGACAGCGCCCAAGCCGGCTGCCAAAAAGGCGGTCAAAGCTGCGCCCAAGGTGGCGCTCAAACGTGCCGCACCGCGCAAAACGGCGGCGCCTGCAAGCCCTGTTTGATCACACTTCGTCGTTACAGCGACGCAAGAAGCCAATGGTGCCAAGGACACGAAAGGCTTCCTCATAGGGCGCTCCGGCGCCCTTTCTTGTTTTGGTCGGCACTCATTGCTGCATCGCAGCAAGTTTTCCTCTCGATCACCCCTACACTTTGTTCTTATGAAGCGTAAACCATCACAAGCACCCAAAATTGCACTGGCGTTGGCGGGAGGCGGCCCTTTGGGCGCTATTTACGAAATCGGCGCCCTCTGCGCGCTCGACGAGTCCCTGAACGGAATCGATTTCACCAAACTGCAACACTATGTGGGTGTATCCGCCGGTGGCTTCATTGCCGCCGGGCTGGCCAACGGCATCAGCCCACGCGAGCTGTGTGCGTCATTTATCGAAAACGGCAACACTGCCTCCGAGACATTTGACCCAGCCTGGCTGATGATGCCGGCTTACGGTGAATTTGCGCGTCGCGGCATCATGCTGCCAGCCTTGTTGATGTCCGCCTTGTGGCAAGTCACCGTGCGTCGTAAACCATTCACCCAGGCCCTGCAGCACCTGGGGCCGGGTCTGCCGGCCGGCATTTTCTCCAACGAGCAGGTCAACGTTCAGATCGAGCGCCTTTTTTCGCAAGCCGGCCGCACCAACGACTTTCGCCAACTCAAGACCCAGCTCACCCTGGTGGCGACCAATCTGGACAGCGGGGAGGCCGTCCCATTTGGCCGCCCGGGCTGGGACCACGTACCGATCTCCAAGGCCGTGCAAGCCAGCGCGGCCCTGCCGGGCTTGTTTCCACCGGTGGAAATTGACGATAACTATTACGTCGATGGCGCCTTGAACAAAACCATGCATGCGTCGGTCGCCCTGGAGCAGGGCATTGACCTGATGTTGTGCCTGAACCCGCTGGTGCCCTTCGATGCCACTGCCCCTCAGGTCGCCAAAGTCATGCGACGCGGCCTGCCGTCCGAGCAGCACCATATCCCGCGCATCGTGGACGGTGGTCTGCCAGCGGTCCTGAGCCAGACCTTCCGCTCCTTGATTCACTCGCGCCTGGTCCTGGGCATGCGGCAATACGAACATGCCTACCCGAATACGGACATCTTCCTGATCGAGCCCGATCACCGCGATCCCGAACTCTATCTTGCCAACACCTTCAGTTATTCGCAGCGCCGCCACTTGGCCGAGCACGCCTACCAGCAGACTCGTCAATTGCTGCGCTCGCACAAAACCGGTCTTTCAGACAAATTGTGGCGCCACGGCATTACCCTGCACCATGAGGCGCTGGATGACCCAAAGCGGCATCTGAGCGCGCCAGTCAAGGCCTCAACGCAAATCGGGCGGAGCATCGACAAACTGCAGGAGATCATGGACGACCTGGGGCATGCCGTCAGGTCGGCCGCGCACGGGGGCAGCCCCTCATGGTAAAAAAGGCGCCCCGGCGCACGGCCGAACGGATTCTGGAAGTCACACTGGAACTGTTCAACCGCTTTGGCGAGCCCAACGTGTCCACCACTTTGATTTCGGCCGAGTTGAGCATCAGCCCGGGCAACCTTTATTACCATTACCCGGCCAAAGACGAACTCATCAACGCACTGTTTGACCGCTACGAACGTGCTCTGAATGACTTGCTCAACGCCAGCGACGGCGTGCGCGACGTGGAAGACGCCTGGTTTTTCATGCACACCTTGTTCGAGTTGATTTGGCAATACCGGTTTCTGTACCGCGATCTGAACGATCTGCTGAGCAAGAACCGGCGACTGGAAACGCATTTCCAGTCGGTCCTGAAAAACAAGACCCGTGCCGTGAAAACGCTGCTGGACGGCATGAGCCGCGCCGGCGCCGTCAGTATTGATTCGCGTGAAGTAGAGGCCACTGCGACCAGCATGGTGGTGGTGCTGACCTACTGGCTTAGTTTTGAGTACGTACGCGACCCGCGCCGGGCCCTGGAACCTGAAAACGCACAAGCCGCCCTGCTGCGCGGTGCGCAGCACGTATTGAACCTGCTGGCACCCTATCTGGAGCAGGGCCAGCGCATGCATTTACTAAAGCTGGCGGGTGCCTACAATAACAGCGACAAACAATAGCGTCAGGCAGAGGAGACAACATGGCCAAATGGACCGCCTTTCCCTATGCGGGTGACTATGTATTTGATGCCGCCAGTGTCAAGAAGAACTGGGCGCGTCTGCATGCCGGGGATGCCGAGCCGCTGCCCAGGAACACCAAGGTGCTACAGGCTTGGGCCTTGTTTCACAATGGCGAATTCCAGAAGGCCATGGACATGGGCCTCAAAATTGGCGGTGCCGGTCTCACCGTGGCCAACAAGTCAGCATGCGTCTACGCCACCTACCTTGAAAAAATGGAAAAGGCCAGGCTTGACCTGTACCTTGAAGTAGCCCAACGCGCCAGCGCGCAGGCGCAGGAAAACCCGGAAAACGTCAATGCCCATTACTGGCATGCTTACGCTCTGGGCCGCTACAGCCAGGGCATCAGCGTCGCCAAGGCCTTGGCGCAAGGGCTTGGCAGCAAGGTCAAGGGATCACTGGAAAACGTGATCAAACTGCAGCCCAAGCATGCCGACGCCCATATCGCCTTGGGGGCTTTTCACGCCGAGGTCATCGACAAGGTGGGATCGCTCATCGGCAGCATGACCTATGGCGCCAAAAAAGACACCGGGCTGGCGCTATTTGAACAGGCCCTCAAGCTGAACTTGGAATCGGCCATTGGCATGATCGAATACGCCAACGCCATGATCATGCTCGAAGGCGACAAGATGCTCAAGGAAGCGACCCGGCTGTACCAGCAAGCGGCAGCGGCCAAGCCGATCGACGCCATGGAACGACTGGACGTGGAAATGGCCAGGGAAGAACTGGAAGACTGATTCAACATCCCGCTTCGAGTTGGGGACAGAGCTAAAGATCTGTCCCGCAAACAATTAATCATTCCAGGGCAGCATCAAGGTCACCATCGCCAATTTGGCAAACTCGGGCTCAAACTCGTCAATGATTTTCTGCGGATCGGGGCACAAGGTGGCATCGCTGATGACGCCAAATTGCACACCACCGCCATAACTCAGGATCGAAACCCCCAGGCCCACCGTGCCGGATTGAGGCACCCAGAACAGGCTCTGCTCCAGGGTGGCGCCGCAAAACTTGAGCTTTTCGCGCGGACCAGGAACATTGGTCATGACAGCGGTGGTCTTCTTTGAAAACAGGCTGAGCATGGCGTCCTGCGCCGGCTTGATCAGCAGCCCCGCCACCGCCAGCAGACCGAAAGCCATCAACGGCTGCATGCTGTTCTTCATCTGGCTCATGCGGCGGCGCACTTCGTAGACACGCTCGACCGGATTCGCGACACCGATCGGCAGCACCACCGGCGCCAAACCAAAGCGGTTGCCCAGCTTGTAGGCGTCTTGCATGGCGCGCAGGTTCACCGGCACCATGGCCCGGATTTCCTTGCCGGCAACGTCATCGCCGAACGACTTCAGGTACTCGGCGATCGCGCCGGCAACGCAACTCAGCAAAACATCGTTGATGGAGCAGTTTAGGGCCTTGCCCACGGCCTTGACCTCTTCCAGCGGAATCGGCTGGCACCAGGCGACGCGCTTGGTCCTACCGGGATTGCCTTTAAGGCGGGTCGGTGAGTCGTCGGGCATCAGCGCCAGAGCGGCGCCGTCACGCATCACTTGATACGCCATCTTGGCCAACTCAATAGAGCTGGCGAATCCCTTCTCCATGCCTTTTTGCGGCCCTACCATCATCTCCAGGGCATTGACCGCGCCTTCACCGGCAGCGTCCAGCGCCTTCACCGTCACGTCGGTGAAGGGCTTGATCAACGTGTCCATGATCCAGTCCTCGGCACTTTCCAGGGCCCCGTGATGCGGCTCCCTAACGGTGCGCTGGGGCGGGGCAGCGCCGCCATCCACCATCGACTGGGTGACCGAAATCAGGGCGATGCCGTCGGCAATGCAATGATGAATACGCGCCAACAGGGCCGAGCCCCCCTGGTAATGCTCGACCAGATGAAACTGCCACAGCGGATGTTGCATATCCAGCGGCTGCATCGCAAGTTCCGCCAGGCGATCCTGCAAGGCCTGCTGCTCACGACCCTTGGCCGTGGGTCCGAGTTTCTCGATCACCACATGCCGTTCGATCTTGAAGTCCGGGTCCTTGACCCAGGTGGCGCCGGCGGCATCTTGTTGTACCCGCTGACCAAAGCGTGGGTATTTGAGAAAGCGTTCCTCGATACGTTCGCATACCGCCTTGTAGCTGACCCTCGGCTTGATGATCCAGACACCCACGATCATCATCAAGTTGCTGGGAGAATCCATGCGCAGCCAGGCGGTATCGACCTTGCTCATGCGCTCGCCGGTCAGCCCCAGGGTGCCGTTGACGGCATCGGATACGTTCCTGCGCACCACCTTGGCCGCGCGGCGCACCTTTTTCCCCGCCTGCTGCGCGGCTGGCGCCACGCTATCGACCACTTGTTGCGTGACTTTCTTGGCAGTGACTCGGGTAACCATGGGGACTCCAGACTCGGTAAAACTAAATATCGAAAATACAGTTCTTGGGGGATGCCCCTATTCTGTAGGCAATTGGAACCGTAAGATACTACGCAAATACGCCAAATGGGTGGGGTATTTCCCTTACTGAACTTTGCCGGACAGACCGCCGCTGCGAGAGGCGAACAAGTTCTGTCCTCGACTTTTCAGATGTGAGACAGTTTCGTTCCCAACTATTTAGGAAAATCATGCCAGACCTGAAAACAAAGTTTGACGCCGCCGTTGCCAATTCAAAAAACCTGACGGAGCGCCCCGACAACGCGACGCTGCTCAAAATCTACGCGCTGTACAAACAGGCCAGCGTGGGCGACAACACCGACAAGAAACCCGGTTTTGGCGACATGGTGGGGCGCGCCAAATGGGACGCCTGGAATGGCCTCAAAGGCACCACCAGCAAAGACGCGATGCAGCAATACGTTGACCTGATTGAGTCCCTGAGCTGAGTCGCACCAGGCCTTGGTGTCTGTCATGCCGGACCTCGGATCGGAGTCCGGGGCAGGCCCGATCCGGCAGCCCTGGATTGCGGGTCGCGCCCGCAATGACAGCCTTCATGACCAGTTGATCATCTTTTTTTGACCAGGTGCGCTTTCGCCATCGGTTTGGTCTTGAGCAAGTCATCCAGGTTTTTCACGATCTCGCTCTCGATCTTTCCCATGAAAGCGCCAAGCAGAAAACCGAGTTTGGCATTGAGCTCGAATTTGTCCTTGGTAACGGTCAGGGTACCGTCAACACCGGAGCGGGTAAAGCACACTTCATCCGCCGTCTTACCTTCTTCGTAAGTGCAACTCATGCCAAATTCTTCTTCCACATGCTCAGCCCACCGGAAGGCAATTTTTCGTGCCGCGGGCAAGCCGAGTGTGTGTTCGCGCAGGATATGAAGATCAGCCACTTGTGTGCTCCGTTGCTATTTGTTTCAGGGCCCGGACCCGCTCCGTTGTCGGCATTTTCGCCAGTCGCCTGACCGCATCATAAAACCGCGGCCAGCTCTTGCCTTCGCGGGCAAACAAGGCTTCAAAACCCGGTACCAGTTCGTCATAGGCGGCCTGCGCGCCAAATGCGGCATTGTTGGCGCCGGCCACCCAGGCGTCGTACGCGTTATAACCACCCCAACTGCTCTTGAGCCGGGCATAGTCATCACGAAAATCCTGCAGCACCCTATTCTTTCTGGCAATCAGTTCTTTCCGATCAAGGGCCGATGACTCCGTGTTCCGGTAAATATCAAGCAAGCGGACCCGCGTGGCCAGCGACAGTGCCCGAAATTGCCGGCGCCGGGTGTCAAACTCAGCGTATTCTTCCCTGGCCCCTTGGGAGCCGTGGACCGAGAGCCAGCGTTCGCTCCCCAGACGCTCCACCGCCGTGGCAAATGATTCGTTGAACAAGGTGTCGTCTTTGACATACAGCACCTGGTGCGCCAGCTCATGAAAAATCATGCGCGCCAACTCGCCTTCCGGATAACTGATGAAGGTGTTGAGCAGGGGGTCGCCGCCAACCCAATTCAGCCAGCCCAGGGTGGAGTAAGCCGGTACACCGTAGACGCTGACCTCCAACCCTTCCAGGGCCAGCGCCCGCGCTTGGGCGCGCGCTTCGGCCTCACTGAAATAACCCCGGTAGCCGACGCAGCCCACCACCGGAAAACACCAGGTTTTGAGGGTCAGCGAGAGCTCGGGTGCCGCCACCACATTCCATACGGCTACGCGGCGTTGCAGATCGGCGTAGCTATGGTAGCTGGCGTTATCGGGCAGTTGCAGCTCGGTAACGGCAAAGCTTCGAAGGCGCCGCGCCAACACTAAACGCTGTTTCAACGCGGGCGCGGCACTCTGATCAACCAACCACTGCTCGATCGGCCGGGCCACCAGCATCATGTGCAGATGCCCTTCCACCGATTGCAGGTAGTAATGGGTGTCGGCACACGCGGCCAGCAAGCTTGACAGGAACAGGCCGGCAAGGATCTGAAGACTTCGCATCGTGGCGCAGTTTACGATGCGACTCTATGCTGTACAAATTCAAATCCAAATCCACCGGTGACCTCATCATGCTGCAGCCCAACGGACGGCGCGTGCTGGACATCATCGGCAAAGACACCCGACCCGGTGCGGGTGACAAAGGCATCATCCTGCCGGAACAAATGCCGGCAGCCATTGCAGCACTGGAAGCGGCCGTTGCCAAAGAAGAGGCAGAGCAAAAAGTCGTCCTGGCAGAAGCGCTGGCCCGCATGGAGCCCCCGCCCCGCTTTGAGGCGATCTCGCTGCGCCAGCGGGCCTTGCCTTTTATCGAGATGCTGCGCCGCTGCGAGCGGGCCGGACACGAAATCGTCTGGGGTGTGTAGCCTTGGGGCGGGCCTAGTCAACCTTGGCGCCGGACGCCTTCACTACCGGCGCCCACTTCTTGATTTCGGCATCGATCAGCGCGGCGAATTGCTGCGGCGTGTTGCCGCTGGGAATGGCACCCTGGGCCAGCAACTTTTCCTTGATGGCGGGGGTGTTGAGGGCCTTGGCGGTTTCCTGTTGAATCCGGTTCACGACATCGGCCGGCGTGCCTGCCGGTGCCAGCAAACCGAACCAGCTACTGGCCTCGAAGCCCTTGAGCTTGCCGGCTTCTTCGATCGTGGGTAACTCAGGCATGGCGGCCGAGCGTTGCGAGCTCGTCACGGCAAACGCCTTGAGCTTGCCACCCTTGATCTGCGGCATGGCCGAAGGCAAATTGTCGAACATCACATCCACCGTGCCAGACACCATGCCCATCATGGCGGGGCCGGAGCCGGTGTAGGGAATGTGGGTCATGAAAGTGCCGGTCATGGTTTTGAACAATTCGCCCGCCAGGTGAATCGATGTGCCATTACCGCTGGATGCCATGTTGAGTTGCCCCGGATGAGCCTTGGCGTAGGCAATGAAGTCGAGCACACTGTTGATGCGCAGAGCCTTCGCCTTCTCGGTATTCATCACCATGACATTGGGCACGCCGGCCACCAGTGTGATGGGCGCGAAGTCCTTTTGCGGATCGTAAGGCAAGCGGCTGTAGAGCGACTTGTTGATGCCGTGGGTGCCCACGGTACCCATCAGCAAGGTGTAGCCGTCCGCCGGCGCCTTGGCGACGATGTCGGCGCCCAAGTTGCCGCCGGCACCGGCGCGGTTATCGACAATGAAACTTTGACCGAACGCCTTCGACAACTCCGGCGCCACCGCACGGGCCAGGATGTCGGTGGTACCACCCGGCGCAAAAGGCACAACAATTCTCACCGCCTTGGTCGGCCATGCAGTCTGCGCCAACGCTTGACTTGCCATTGAAAGAGCCGCCAGTCCAGCAAAAACCATGATGGCCAGACGGCGAAGATTGGGGAAGGATGATGTCATTGAAGTCTCCTTGAGTTTGGGTCATGTCCGGACGATATCGCTGTCACGGATATTAAACGACCGGCTTGTTGGTGAAAACCGCAGCCCGCAAGGCCTGCAGGCTTAAGACCCGCAGACCGCCATATTCGACCCGAATGGAGCCTTGAGCAGCCAGCGTCGTCAAGGCCTCATTGACACGCTGGCGCGACAGCCCGACCAGGTAGGCCAGTTCTTGCTGGGTGATCCGCAGCACCTCGCCGACGCCCGGATAGAGCACCGGGTTAAACAGTGCTGCCAGGCTGCGGGCAACCCGGATGTCGGGGTTGTTCAAGCGATCTATTTCGCGGGCGGCGATGAACTGGCCCAGACGTTCGTTGAGCTGGTTCATGATGAAACGGTTGAAACCAATCGAGTGGTCCAGCAGCCAATGAAAGGTGTCCACGTGCAAACCGGCAACCCGGCTTTTGCGCAGTGCCTGGATGTTGTAGCGGTAGCTTTCGCGCTTCAAGGCCGTGCCCTCGCCAAACCAGCCACCGGGCGGCATGCCGATGAAAGTCATGGTTCGGCCCTCGGCGTTGTCGCTGCTCATCTTGAGCAGGCCGTCGACCACGCCAAACCAGTAGGTCACGGGGCGACCGGTGCGGCACACATATTCGCCAGCGCTGGCGTCGGTGATTTTGAGGTCATCCACGGCACGTTCACGCTCCGGCGCCGTCAGCAAACCAATCCATGGAATGGCGTCCAGTTCCGCAGTGGTTAGCGGACGTCGGCGCTGGTGCAGGGAGTTGTCGTAACTCATTGATGTGCCACTCCATGAATCGATCAAACGTGCAGGGAAAACACCTACCGAGAAAAGTTCAAATTGTCGTCCAAATGACAACTTGACGTCAATGGAATGTCTATTATTCACTCCATTGACGTGGCTGGGCGCTTTGTGTTCGGCCAGCCAATTGGGGGGCAGTGTCAAAGACCTGCCCCGCAAGTTCATTCGTTTGAAGACAAGGCCCCGGGATGCAGACCACTTTCCCTCAACTTCTGTTAAATCACTCGGTCCAAAGGGCGGCTGAACCGGCCATGCGCGAGAAAGAATACGGCATTTGGCAGGCCATGTCATGGGCTGATCTGGGCACGCTGGTGGAGCACCTGGCTTGCGGCCTGCACCAGGCGGGCCTGCGCCGAGGTGAACACATGGTGGTGATAGGCGCCAATCGACCCCGCTTGTACGCCACCATGCTGGCAGCCCAGTCCCTTGGCGCCATCCCGGTTCCCCTTTACCAGGATGCCGCTGCACCCGAGTGCGTGTTCCCCATCAATAACGCCGACGTACGCTTTGCCTTTGCCGAAGATCAGGAACAGGTTGACAAACTGCTCGAGATTCGCGAGCAGTGCCCGCAGCTAAGCAACCTCTACTTTGACGATCCGCGTGGTCTGCGCAATTATGACGAACCGGGCTTGGCGCCGCTGGATGATTTACTGGCTGCGGGCAAGGCATTTGCGGCCTTGGACGCGGGTTTTTTCAAGTCCGAAGTGAGCCAAGCCAGGCCCGACGACGTGGCGGCCATGTTTTTTACTTCGGGCACCACCGGCAACCCCAAGGGCGTGGTGCATACCCACAATTCACTGCTGAACCGTGCCAAGGCCGGCGCCGACTTTGACAAATTGACCCATTCCGAGGAGGTGCTGGCCTATTTGCCACCGGCCTGGATCGGCCAAAACATTTTCAGCTACGCACAGTGGCTGGCCTGCGGCTACGTGGTGAATTGCCCCGAGTCATCGGCGACGGTCACGATTGACCTCAAGGAGGTAGGCCCGACCTATTACTTTGCGCCACCCCGGGTGTTTGAGGGACTGCTCACCAGCGTGATGATTCGCATGGAAGATGCTGGCGCCATCAAGCGCCGCATGTTTCATTACTTCATGAGCGTGGCGCAACGGGTCGGCCCGGCACGCATGGACAGCCAGCCGATCGGCTTCGGCAATTCGATCCTCTACTTCCTGGGCAATCTGCTGGTCTATGGACCCTTGCGCAACAACCTCGGCATGAGCCGCGTGCGAGTTGCCTATACCGCCGGCGAGGCCATCGGGCCCGACCTGTTCAGCTTCTATCGCTCCATCGGCATCAACCTCAAGCAGCTCTACGGTTCCACCGAGACGGCGGTATTTGTGTGTCTGCAGCCGGACAATCAGGCCCGTGCCGACACGGTCGGAATCCCGATCGCCGGGGTCGAAATCAAGGTTGCCGAGAACGGCGAAATTCTGGTCAAGTCACCTGGACTGCTGAAGGAATATTTCAAAAACCCGACGGCCACCGCCGAAGTGCTGAGTGCCGACGGCTGGTACCACACCAATGACGCCGGCTTCCTCGACGCCCACGGCCACCTGAAGATCATCGACCGCGTTAAAGACGTGGGCCGCATCCGCGGCGGCGCCAATGATGGCGCCATGTTTGCCCCCAAGTACGTGGAAAACAAGTTGAAATTCTTTCCCCACATCAAGGAAGTGGTGGCTTATGGTGATGGTCGTGAAAAAGTCTGCGTCATGATCAATATCGATTTTGACGCGGTCGGCAACTGGGCCGAACGCCGCAATCTGCCTTACGCGGGTTATACCGATCTGGCGCAAAAGCCCGAGGTCTACCAGCTGATCAAGGAGTGCGTCGAGAAGGTCAACGCCGACCTGAGCGTGGACGTTTTGTTGGCCGGTTCGCAGGTGAGCCGCTTTCTGGTGCTGCACAAGGAGCTTGATGCCGATGACGGCGAACTGACCCGCACCAACAAGGTTCGGCGCGGCTTCATTGCGGAAAAATACGACGTGCTGGTTGACGCCTTGTACGGCGGCAAGACCTCCCAGTTCATCGAAACGCAAGTCAAGTTTGAAGACGGGCGCACCGGTAGCGTCAGTGCCACCCTCAGAATAGACGACGCAAAAACCTTTGCCCCGGTCAAGGTCCCTGATCAGTCGGGAACCAAGCTGACCCGCGCCGCTTAGCCACGGTCTGTCCTGCCAGGCACCCAAACACACTGAACATCATGGCGACAAAACAAATCGGCGACGTCATTCTCGATGTCAAGAATATCTCTCTCAGTTTCGGCGGCGTCAAAGCGCTGACGGATATCTCCTTCAATGTCTGCGAGCATGAGGTGCGGGCCATCATCGGACCCAACGGCGCCGGCAAGAGTTCCATGCTCAACTGCATCAACGGCGTCTACACGCCGCAACAAGGCTCCATTACTTTCCGCGGCCAATCTTTCCATCACATGGACAGCCACCAGGTGGCCGTAATGGGCATTGCGCGCACCTTCCAGAGTCTGGCACTGTTCAAAGGCATGAGCGTGATTGACAACATCATGACCGGGCGTAACCTCAAGATCAAAAGCAATCTGCTGTGGCAGGCCTTGCGCGTCGGTCCCGCGCAACGGGAGGAAGAGCTGCATCGCGAAGCGGTTGAGCACATCATTGACTTCCTGGAAATTCAGGCCCATCGCAAGACCCCTGTCGGTCAGTTGCCTTATGGGCTGCAGAAACGTGTCGACCTGGGACGCGCCCTGGCGATGGAGCCGCAAGTGCTGCTGCTGGATGAACCGATGGCCGGCATGAACGTGGAAGAGAAGCAGGACATGTGCCGTTTTGTGCTGGATGTGAACGGGGAGTTCGGCACCACCGTCGTATTGATCGAGCACGACATGGGTGTCGTGATGGACATTTCAGATCGGGTGGTGGTATTGGACTACGGCAAGAAGATTGGCGACGGCACGCCTGACGAAGTACGCAACAACGAAGAAGTGATCAGCGCCTATCTTGGAACAGGACATTGACCATGCACACCAACACAATCATCGAAAACATTGAGCGTCGGCGCGCCACGACAGCCAAGCGTGGGATGCCGTGGAACCGGCTTCGCCGGGCCACTGGCATCGCCCCCTTGAGGGGGGAGGCGGCTACGCGAAGCGAGCAAGCAGCAGGGGGGAGTCAATAGCCATGGGATTTTTTCTTGAAACATTGCTTGGCGGCCTGATGGCCGGCATGCTGTATTCGCTGGTGGCGCTGGGCTTTGTGCTGATCTACAAGGCCTCCGGCGTGTTCAATTTTGCCCAAGGCGCCATGGTGCTGTTTGCGGCGCTGGCGATGGCCCGTTTTTCCGAGTGGATCCCGGTCTGGACCGGCATCACGAATCCGATTGTTGCCAATGTGGGAGCCTTCGCCGCCGCCGGTGTGCTGATGTTTGTGGTGGCATGGTTGATCGAACGATTTGTGCTGCGTCATCTGGTGAACCAGGAAGGCACCACCTTGCTGATGGCTACTTTGGGGATCGGCTACTTTCTGGATGGCATTGGACAAACCATTTTTGGCAGCGACATCTACAAGATCGACGTCGGCATGCCCAAGGATCCCGTGATTGCTTTCGAATCCGTGTTTGAGGGCGGTATCCTGCTCAACAAGGAGGATTTGTACGCCGCCCTGATTGCGGCGGTACTGGTGGCGCTGCTGAGCCTGTTCTTTCAGAAAACCAGCACCGGGCGCGCCTTGCGGGCGGTGGCGGACGATCACCAGGCGGCCCAGAGCATCGGCATTCCGCTCAATCGCATCTGGTTCATCGTCTGGTGTGTGGCGGGCGTTGTGGCATTGGTCGCCGGCATGATCTGGGGCAGCAAACTGGGGGTGCAATTTTCTCTCACCACGGTGGCGTTGCGGGCCCTGCCGGTGGTGATTCTGGGTGGCCTGACCTCGGTGCCCGGCGCCATCATTGGCGGTCTGATCATCGGTGTTGGTGAAAAGATGTCAGAAGTATTTTTGGGACCTTACGTCGGTGGCGGCATCGAAATCTGGTTCGCCTACGTGCTGGCACTGGTGTTTCTGCTGTTCCGGCCACAGGGCTTGTTTGGCGAAAAAATCATTGATCGAGTCTGAAACTTTGCGGAACAGACCAGGATTTGCGCAGCAAATTTGCTCTGTCCCCAACTGATTAGAGAGTGTTATGTTCTACAGAGAAAACGGCCAGTTCAAGACGACCTATCGCGCAGACCAGCAGATATTTCCGATCGCGCAGGATCGCTGGGCGGTGCTGCTGATCGTTACCGCCGCCTTTATTGTGGTCCCCATGATCAGCAGCGGTTATATGTTTCGGGCGATCCTGATTCCATTCTTGATCATGTCGGTGGCCGCTCTGGGGGTCAATGTCCTGGTCGGCTATTGTGGCCAAATTTCACTCGGTTCAGGGGCTTTCATGGCGGTGGGTGCTTACGCCGCCTTCAATTTCTTTGTCCGGGTACCTGGTATGCCGATGTTGCTGGCCATGGTTCTGGGTGGTTTGTGCTCCAGCATTTTTGGCATTTTGTTTGGTTTGCCGAGCTTGCGCGTCAAGGGGCTGTATCTGGCGGTGGCCACCCTGGCGGCACAGTTCTTCAGCGACTGGATGTTCTTGCGCGTCAAATGGTTTACCAATGACGCGCCGTCCGGTTCGGTCTCGGTCTCCGGCTTGCAAGTGTTCGGTTGGCAGATAAGCAGTCCGACTTCCAAATATTTGTTTTGCTTGGCGATTCTGGTGTTGCTGGCCCTGCTGGCCAAGAATCTGGTGCGCGGCGCCATCGGCCGCGAATGGATGGCCATCCGCGACATGGACGTGGCCGCTGCGGTGATCGGCATCCGGCCCATGTACGCCAAGCTCAGTGCTTTTGCCGTCAGTTCCTTCATCGTCGGCATGGCGGGTGCCATGTGGGGCTTCATTTATCTGGAATCGTGGGAGCCCGCTGCATTTTCCGTGGACCTGTCGTTCAAGCTGTTGTTCATGGTCATCATCGGTGGCATGGGCTCCATCATGGGCGCGTTCTTTGGCGCCGCTTTCATCGTCGTCCTGCCGATTTTCCTGAACCAGTTTCTACCCCTGCTCGGAGGCTTGATGGGGGTGGAGGTTTCAACCGCCGGCATTTCGCACGCCGAGTTGATCATCTTTGGCGCCCTGATCGTCTGGTTCCTGATCGTGGAACCCCATGGCCTGGCCAAGTTGTGGTCCATTGGCAAACAAAAGCTGCGTCTGTGGCCGTTTCCGCATTGACCTTATTTTTTCGTTAACCCGGCACCCCGGTGCCACACACTTAGGAGACAAGCATGAAAATCAAACATATTGCAGTGGCCGCTCTCATCGCCTCGGTTGGTTCGGTGGCGTTTGCTCAGGCCAAAGAGCAATTCTTCCCGGGTCTGCCGTATCGCACGGGTGCCTATGCCCCCAACGGGGTGCCTTGGGCCAATGGCTACGCCGACTACCTGAAGCTGACCAATGCGCGCGGCGGCATCAACGGTGTGAAGATCATTTTCGAAGAATGTGAGACCGCTTATGACACGGCACGCGGCGTGGAGTGCTATGAGCGCCTGAAGGGCAAGCATGGCGGCGCCACCGTGTTTCAACCGCTGTCAACCGGCATCACGTTCGCCCTCACCGAAAAAGCCCCCGGTGACAAGATTCCATTGATCACAGCTGGTTATGGCCGAAGCGAGAGCCAGGACGGCACCGTATTCAAGTGGAACTTCCCGTTGGTCGGCACCTACTGGCTGGCCGCCGACGTCCTGATTCAGGCGATCGCCAAGAAAGAAGGTGGATTCGACAAGCTCAAGGGTAAAAAAATCACCTTGGTTTACCACGATTCGCCCTATGGAAAAGAGCCTATTCCCCTGCTACAGGAGCGGGCCGCGATGCACGGCTTCAATTTGCAGTTGTTGCCGGTGACGGCACCCGGGGTCGATCAGAAGTCAACCTGGCTGCAAGTGCGTCAGGCCAAGCCTGACTACGTGTTGTTGTGGGGTTGGGGTGTCATGAATTCCACCGCCCTGAAGGAAGCGCAAGCGACCGGCTATCCACGTGAAAAGATGTATGGCGTCTGGTGGTCGGGTGCGGAACCGGACGTGAAGGACGTTGGCGAAGGCGCCAAAGGCTACAACGCGGCGGCGTTTCAGCACGGCGCTGAGCCCAACTCAAAAGTGGTGAAAGAAATCCTGGCCACCTTGCACGACAAGGGTCAGGGCACAGGTCCCCGTGAAGAAGTGGGCCAGGTGCTGTACATGCGTGGAGTGGTAAGCGCCATGTTGGGGGTCGAGGGGGTCCGCCGCGCCCAAGACCGCTTTGGTAAAGGCAAGTGGGTCACTGGCGAACAAGCGCGCTGGGGCTATGAAAACCTGGCGCTCGATCAGAAGAAGCTCGATGCCCTGGGCTTTGCCGGCGTGATGCGCCCGGTCAGCACCTCGTGCGCGGATCACATGGGTTCCAACTGGGCTCGCATTCATACCTGGGATGGCAAGAAATGGAACTTCAGCTCCGACTGGCTGCAGGCCGACGAGCAAGTGCTCAAGCCGCTGGTCAAGTCTACCGCCGCGAAGTATGCCGCCGACCACAAGCTGGCGCCGCGCACCCCGGCCGACTGCCAGTCTTGATTTGATCTGTCATCCTCTGCTTGGCTTGTCATCCCGGGCTGGTCCCGGGATCCATGGATTGCGGATCAGGTCCGCAATGACAAGCTGAGCAGCGGCAATGACAGTCCAATCGGCAGCATTGCGCGCAGTGCTGCCGATTGGTAAAGGTAAGAGTCTATGGAACCCAAAAACATCGTTCTCAACGTCAATGGCATCGAGGTCATCTACAACCATGTGATCCTGGTTCTCAAGGGCGTCTCGCTGAATGTGCCTGAGGGCAAGATTGTGGCCATTCTCGGTGGCAACGGTGCCGGCAAAACCACTACTTTGCGCGCTGTTTCCAACCTGTTGCAGGGTGAGCGGGGTGAGGTCACCAAGGGTGCGATCGAATTGCGCGGCGAACGTATTGAAAATCTTTCCCCGGCCGAGTTGGTGCGCCGCGGCGTCGTGCAGGTGATGGAAGGACGCCATTGTTTTGCGCACTTGACGATTGAAGAGAATTTGCTCACCGGCAGCTATACCCGCAAAGACAAGGGCGAGGTTGCCCGCAATCTGGAAAAGGTTTACACCTATTTCCCGCGCCTCAAGACCCGTCGCAGCAGTCAGGCCGCCTACACCTCCGGCGGGGAGCAGCAAATGTGCGCCATTGGCCGCGCCCTGATGGCCAACCCCAGCATGGTATTGCTCGATGAGCCGTCCATGGGCCTGGCGCCCCAGATTGTGCAGGAGGTTTTTGAAATTGTGAAAGACCTCAACGTGAAGGAAAAGGTGACCTTCCTGCTGGCTGAGCAGAACACCAATATGGCGCTCAAATATGCCGACTACGGCTACATCATGGAATCGGGCCGCGTGGTCATGGACGGCGAGGCCAGTGATCTGGCCAACAACGAGGACGTCAAGGAGTTTTACCTGGGTGTGGGTGGTGGCGAGCGCAAGAGCTTCAAGGATGTCAAGAGCTACAAGCGGCGCAAGCGGTGGTTGGCGTAAGAAATTTTCACTCCACGCACTGGCTTGACAGAGGTCGGTGCCTCATAGGAAAGTAACATGTTTGAACATTACGATGCGCTGGAAACGCGCGATCACTTTGCGCGCGAGGCTGCCTTGCTGGCGGCATTGCCAGGCCAGGTAGCCCATGCCAAGAATTCATCGGCCGCATTCGGTCAAATTCTGAAAGATGTCAATCCGGTGCAAGTAAGCAGCCGGCAAGCGTTGGCGGGCTTGCCCGTGATCCGCAAGCATGAACTGTTGGAACGCCAGCAGGCCGAGCGGGCTCGCGTCGATGGCGATTTGTTTGGAGGCTTTTGCGCGCTGGGTTTTGGCGCGCACATGCCCCGCATTTTTTCCAGCCCCGGCCCCATTTACGAACCGGAAGGCACGGCCAAGGACTATTGGCGCATGGCGCGCGCCATCTTCGCCGCGGGTTTCCGTCCGGGCGAGTTGATTCACAACTGCTTCAGTTACCACTTTGTGCCCGCTGGCTCGATGATGGAAAGCGGAGCCCACGCTCTGGGCTGTACTGTATTTGCCGGCGGCACCGGTCAAACCGAGCAACAGGTTCAGACCATGGCCCAACTGCGGCCGGCCGGCTACATTGGCACGCCCAGCTTCCTGAAAATCATCCTGACCAAGGCGGCCGAAATGGGCGTGGCCTTGCCCAGTGTAAAAAAAGCCATGTTTGGTGGCGAGGCCTTTCCGCCCTCTTTGCGCGACTGGTTTGCCGAACGGGGTATTGCCGGTTATCAGTGCTACGCCACCGCCGATCTGGGTTTGATTGCCTATGAGACGCATGCGCGCGAAGGGCTGGTCCTGGATGAGAGCGTGATTGTCGAGATCGTGCGACCCGGCACCGGCGACCCGGTGGCGCCGGGTGAAGTGGGTGAGGTTGTGGTGACGACACTCAACCCGGACTATCCCCTGATCCGGTTTGGCACGGGTGATTTGTCCGCAGTGCTGGAGGGGTCCTGTCCCAGCGGGCGCACCAACACCCGTATCAAGGGCTGGATGGGGCGAGCGGACCAGACCACCAAGATTCGAGGCATGTTTGTGCACCCGGGGCAGATCGCCGATATCGTCAGGCGCTTTCCTGAAGTGGCGCGCGCCCGGCTGGTCGTCACTGGCGAAATGGCCAACGACGCCATGACGCTGATGGTGGAGACCGCCTGCGGTGGCCCGGACGCACTGGCGGCGAAGATTGGCGAAGCGATCCGGGATGTCACCAAACTCAGGGGCGACGTCGAGTTCCTGCTCCCCGGCAGCCTGCCTAACGACGGCAAGGTGATCGAGGACGCACGCAGCTACTCCTGACATCTGTTATTCACGACCAGCCACCCTGCTTGCACAATCAAATTGCGCACAGGATGCCAAAAAGTGTCAGGATTCCGGAAAGAGAAAGCCCGCGCAAACCTAGAATTTGCGCGGGCTTCAAACTGGTGGCCTGGGGCTGGATCGAAAAATCGGCTACAGCCCGCGCCAGTGCTTATTTTCAAAAACGTCGCAGTTCTTGGGTACACATTCGGGTACACCCAAACCTTCGAAACCTGATTCTATGCCAAAGATTTGCGCTGCGTATGTCGCCACAGCACAGCCACTGCAACTGAAATAAAGTCGTCAGGCGTTACGTTGCCCGTGCGGCCGCGGGCATCGCCAACCTGCGTACCGTCGTTTCGGCGGAGGACTGCCCGCCAAACATCGTCCGGAAAGCGCTGCACATCGACGGTACCAAGAACGTCTCCCTCGGAGCCGAAAATCTGATCCGCGTGATGTCGAACATCGTGCGGCGTCTGCCTCTCTTGTTGAGCCGGTAAAGGGGTAGTGCGAATACCCAAGAAGACAGGACGACGCAAGTAGTGTTCGCCGCGATTGAAGGCATCCACCTTCACAAAGTTGACTTGACCAGTTTCCAAAACAAAGCGCCACGCTTCGACGCCATATGGTCGATCAGGCAAGTGTTGGTCAAGAAGACCGGAATTGATCTCGGCCGGATCCAGCGGCTTCGATGCCACCGGCTATTTGCTCAGGTGCCGTCGCACATCGACAACCATCACGCCCACCGCCTTGACTGCCACCTTCAATTGGGATTCGGTACAGCCGAATTCCTTGCACCAGTACGTCATTTCCCACGCCTCGTTAACGTTCACACGGGCGCGGTCTTTTGGCCCACGGTTTCTTAGATCGTCACTCATAGTAATCCTCCTATACATCAAACTTTCTAAATGGCGATCTTGCGATCAAGAACAATATAGGGAAAACCCTAAAAATACGACGAAGACTGGGCCTCTTTTTGCAATCGCAGCGGTCTCAATAGACTCACTACGTTGCCGATGTTCTCTGGGTTAGATGACATCAACAGCGTCTCCAACAGACTTGGCTGCACGCGCATTTCACGCGCTACAGCAGATTGCGGTACACCAAAGTGCTCCTTCATTACCTTCAAACTTTCAGCGATGACCTCAGGCGCTTCATTCGCAATCAGATGGTCCTCAGACTCCTGTATAGCTTCACCATGGCGCTTGAGCCCGATGTACCCTGCCCTTGCCTGGTCATCCGAAAACACCCCAAGCTGCCGACCTCGAAAAATGATCGCCGCCTTTGACACACCCCAACGCAACTTCAGTTCAGACAGACCAGGCCAATTGAGACGCGTGCCACGGATGGCCAGTTGGCATTCACTGGTGAACGTGCTTCGTGGCATCAACAGTGCGCTGGCGAAACGGTTTGCCTGTGTCTCAGTTAAGCGGTCCCCAGTCATGACGCCAATGTGCAGTGAAAAATGTCCCAACTCGTGAGCAATACCAAACCGCTCGCGACATGCCGAACGACCGGAGCCGTTCAACGCGATCAACGGCCGCTTCGTCGCGAACGACACCGCATCGATTTCAGGTGCCAGGCCGCCCACCTTCATCACTACAGCGCCTGCGTTCTCCGCGATGCGGGTAACATTGCTCAACGGTCCAAGGCCAAGAGCAAAGAGCGAACGGAACTTCTCCGCTGCGTGTTCGATCATCTCAGCCGACCCGGGGTCGGCCTCACCAACTTGATAGGGCGGTAACTCGACATGCTCATCGAGCACCCCAACCAAACGCTTGAGCATCTCGCCCCGCGCCCGTGCGACTTGGCGCAAGGCAACCTTGGTGGTCAGTTGCCGACGGAAATGACACTGTTCGTCAGCTATCGGAATTAGATCGATGTGATAAAAGAATTCCGGAAGGACTTCCAGCTCCTTTGCCAGCGCGTTCTCAAGCTGATCGGAAACCGATTCGGCTCCTGTTTCAACACGACTAAGGAACTGCTTTGACACACCAACTTGCTCCCCCAGCTCTGTCAGCGACAGGTCATGGAAGAGGCGAATGAGTCGAAGATTGGTTCCAATGAAGTCGCTCATTGCACCGCTTCGGATGCGGCATCACCTTCGTCGCGCCGCTTCGGAGCCACTTGTGGTTTTGCGACTTGGACGGGTTGCACCAAAGACTGTTGACCTTCCAGCCGCAGGACGCGTACAGCGTTCGATATCCAGCGGCACGCGACTTCACCACTGGGCGTAAAGCCAAGGAACTCGACCCGGGGTTCGGCGGCACCGTTCTGACCACGATCAATGATGAAGCAGAAGCGGCCAGGCTCTCCCTCGGCAGCAAACTCAAGGAAATCCATCTGATAGCGATTGACCGTTAAAACTGCGTCCTTCGAAGGGTTCGATGGATCGTCATTGCTGAACCTACAGGGCACGCCGCCGATGGTGAAGACTATGTCGTTGCTGCCATTTGACAGGCCTAGCCACCCATACCGCCCCGACATTGCCTCCTCAATGATCCGGCTCCTCTGCCGGCCAAAGGTAGTGCAGCCGCGGGTGTAGCCGCTGTCAGTGGATCGCGACAGATCGTCTTCCGTCGCGTACAACTCATCCAGCAACATTTGGGACACCACTTCGAGGCGGTCAGATACAAGTTCAGTATTGAAGGTGGAGGGCGATGGCAATGTCATTTTGTGCACTTATTTAATTTCGTCAACCGTATTTTTGTGCAATTTTAAAGATTCGTCAATCCTTTTCGCCTTGTGCAAGCCAAAAATACCGGGGATTCGACTCTGTTTCGAAGTTCTTATGCCTTGAAAAGTGTCAGAAATATTGTCATAATTCTACCAATCAAGAGATATCACCATGCAAACCCTAGCCAAACAAATTCTGGAGCACGCTTCCCGATTGCCGGAGGGCACACCTTTGGTCGCCAAAGAACTGCTGCACCTGGGCAATCGAGCGGCCATAGATCAAGTGTTGTCCCGCCTTGTGGGGCGTGGCACCTTGCTGCGCGCTGGCCGAGGTATCTACGTCCTGCCCGTCGAGAGTCGCTTTGGTTCACGTGCCCCCTCAGCCCTCAAGATGGTCGAAGGCCTAGCGAGCCAGCGCAGGGAAACCATCGTGTCTCATGGCGCCGCCGCCGCCAATGCGCTGGGCTTGACAACGCAAGTGCCTATGCGGGCGGTTTATCTCACGTCCGGGCGCACTCGCCAGTTGAAACTGGGCGCGCAGATGGTTGAGTTCCGGCATGCGCCGATCTGGCAATTGATCTTCCCCGGCCGAACTGCCGGTGATGTGGTGCGGGCATTGGCCTGGCTGGGCCCAGAGAAAGCTAGCGAAGCAATCCGTAAGCTGAGTGCCAAACTACCTGCCGCGGAACTGAAAGAAGTAGCATCGGCGCGTGCCCGCCTACCGACATGGATGGCCCAAGAGGTGAGCGCGCTGGTGACCCATGGCTGAGTTCTTCCAACTCTCCACCGCAGAACGTCTGGAAGCGCTCAATACGGCAGCCAATACATCCGGCCTATTACCCCATCTGCTGGAAAAAGACATCTGGGTGGTCTGGTCACTGCAACACCTCTTTACTGGCCCCTACGCTCAGCACCTCGTCTTCAAGGGCGGCACATCCTTGTCAAAGGCCTATGGTGTTATCCGACGCTTCTCCGAAGACGTTGACCTGACCTATGACATCCGAGCCATCGCAAACGATTTGATAGGCGACACGGGTTCGCCCTTGCCGGCCAGCAAGAGCCAGGAAAAGAAGTGGAGCAAAGAGATTCGTGCCCGCCTCTCAAGCTGGGTTGACGCTGAGATCGTGCCCCAGTTCAAACAAGCTCTTTTGCAGCAAGGCCTACCAGCAGCAGTGCGGGCCGAGGGCGACAAAGTTTTTATCGACTACGAACCACTGGCCGCCGGGACGGGCTATGTTCCACCGTCCATCATGTTGGAGTTCGGTGCCCGCTCCACCGGCGAACCCAGCGAGTCACGCACCATTCGCTGTGATGCAGCCGAGCATCTACAGGGGGTGGAGTTTCCTACTGCAACGCCACAGGTCATGCGAGCCGAACGAACCTTTTGGGAAAAGGCCACGGCGATCCACGTCTTTTGCGCCCAAGGTGAGTTCCGTGGGGGTGACCGCTTCGCTCGTCACTGGCATGACGTGACTCGACTTGATGCCGCTGGCTTCGCAGACGCCGCCATCGCGGACAAAGCACTTGCTCAGACTGTCGCTGATCACAAAAGCGTATTCTTTGCAGAGAAAAATGCGCACGGTAATGTCATCGACTATCACCTTGCCGTGTCCGGGGGACTCCAGCTCGTACCTGATGCTGGTGCGCTGGCCAAATTGGCCGCCGACTATCAGCACATGGTCGATGATGGTTTATTTCTCGATGAAGCCGAACCATTCGAATCTTTGCTGGAGCGATGCAAGACTATTCAGCAGAAAGCCAACGCGAATAAAGCATCGCCTTAACTCTCAACCAAGATGGGCTAACCAGAGTCCGTGGTGTCCACTTCTCTTATGAGAAGTTCGATCAAAAGACTGGACGGCCAGAGCCAGATGGCAAAGACCCCGTTAACCGCCCTCCCCCAAGCGTGAACGCGGCAGTTTGGTTTTCAGCGCCTTGAATCCTCGATCCCGCATGATGAACGATTCCAGCATATGCGGGATTAGCGTGACGGCATCGACCGGTTCGCCGTAGGTCTGTGCATGCAGCGCTACATAGCGCTCCAGATCAACCTTCAACGCCGTAGTCACCGCAATGGTCAGTTTCACCGTCTCGGTCTTGGGCAGCGGCCCCAGTCGCAATTTGGCGACGGGCGCGCTCATTGCGACGACCCTCTGACAAAAAACAGTGGCTGATAAGGTCGCAAAATCAAATCCTTGCTCACCATCACCCGCATCGGAAATCCAGGCCGAATCGTCAGCGTCGGCTGAATGCTCATGTTCCGCTTGGTGATTTCCTGGCCGACCTGGTTGACGGTGTCCTGCGCACCCTGGCGCACGGCGATGATCACCTTCCCGTCGCTCCCGCTGCGATCCGGTGCGGCCAGCTCGGCTCCGACCCCGAGCAGCGTGGACAGCGCCGCACCGGCAAGAATCCGGTCCCAGTGCCAATCAACTCCATCCTCCAGCCCGGCATAACCCGCAGGGTCAATGCCCGGCAAGCGGTCCAGTGAAATCGAAGACGTATCCGGCAGGATCAACCGAGTCCATACCAGCAACACCCGCCGCTGCCCAAAAGCAACTTGGCTGTCATAGCGCCCAATCAACCGCGAGCCTTGTGGAATCAGCAAATACCGCCCCGTGGCCGTGTCGTAGACCGCCTCGGTCACGTTGGCGATAACCTGCCCCGGTAGGTCGGAGTTAATGCCCGTCACCAGCGCGGCTGGGATGACGGTGCCCGCCATCACCTGGTAAGGCGAGACAGGCATCTGCAGGGTCGCCAGATTGCGCGTAGCCGTGTCGCCCGCATTCGCGACGAAAGCTGCCTTTTGTTCCTGCCGGTTCTGCGCAGCGGTCGGGTCGGCCGCCTGCGCGGTGGCAGCCATTGCGCCCATCGGATTGAACGACTGATTACCAGACACCGGTATAGATGAACCGACCGCCGAAGCAGTGGTCGCACTTGCTGCCGACTTGACCCCATTGCCACTGCTACGGAAGAACACCGTAGAGCGCGCCGCTTCCTCCGCATCACGCAGCCGCGTCAATCGATCCGCGTGCGCTGGATCGTTGTACGCCGCCGATACGTTCGCTTGACGCTGGCGTTCTGCGCTAAGGATGGCTGGACCCAGATCACCCGGCAGCGGCTCACCTAAAACAGGTATGGCGGGTTTAACCGGCACCGGTATCTTCGAATAGTCCTTGGGCAACTGGTCCAGACTCTCAGCCCGCGAGACCCTATCCACGTTGTACAACTCGGTGGCCGGGTTGCGCTCACGCTTGTGCGACTGCAGCGACCACAAGGTGCCTCCGAGCACCGCAGCGGCCAGCGAGCCCGCACCAAGCGCCAGCATGCGCCGGTTCAGCCGTACCACCGGACGCGGCGGAGCACGCAAGGTCATGGTGTCCGGATCGACCTTCGGAGGCACCGGCGTGCCAGCCTGCTGTGTGGCGGGCGTACTCATGCTCAGTTCCTCCGCGCCGTGCTGGCGACACCATCGGTGCGCTCAATGCGTACCACCTGGGCCTTGTCGGAGCCGAGTCGCAGCTCGGCAGCACCAAACAGCCGATCCACCACGTAATACGGCGAGCGGAAACGGTAGTTCACGAGCTGTCCATCGCCCTGAGAGCCAATCACGAACAGCGGCGGCAACTCCCCCTGCGCGATGCCCCCAGGAAACTGGATGTAGACCCGCTGCCCGTCATCAAAGGCACGCAGCGGCTTCCAGGGTGGACTGTCGCCCGTGATGGCATAGCGGAACTTGATCTGCTCCAGCGACAGGCCGGAATCGACCGGCGCCGCCACTTGAGCCTGCTGCGCCTGCTTCTGCAAGGCCAGCATCCGGTCCTTCGGGTAGTCCCAGGAAACCGAAGCCATCCAGGCCTGCGGCGTCGAAGACAGCTCCAGCAAGTACATGCGCCGGTTCGTGGTGATGACCAGATTGGTCTTCAACCCGGTGCGGGTGGGTTTGACGAGAACGTTCACGCGCAGATTCGCACCTGCGCCGCTGGCCGTATCTCCGACAATCCAGCGCACCGTGTCTCCTGCCGACACTGTCACCAGTTCCTCGCCCTCTTGCAGGGCAATGACGGTGACCCGGCCCGGACTTGTGTAGACCTGGTACAGCGCGCCATCGGCATAAGGCCAGACCTGTATGGCATTGACGTAGCCTTCCCGGCTGGGCGCCACGCGCGCCTCCAGATTGGCGCGCGAGACGCGAACCTTTTCGTCAGTGGCTTCCGGTAAGACTTTCGCGTCGGCTTCCAACGGCAACGTTTTCAACTGGGCAGGCAATGGCAGCGGTTCAGGCAGCGTCACCACCTCGATGGGTTTGGGTGCCTCCGGCAGCAGGTGCGCTGCCACTGGTTCATCCAGTGTGATGGCGGGTGGCGGCTTGCCGGGTGTGGCGCAGCCGGTGATAGTCGCCAGGGTAGCGATCATGATTAACGGCAAAGCGTAAGTACGGATCAGTGGTTTCATGGTTTTACTCCTTGTGTCGCTTCGAGTTCACGGCTCCAGGACAGGCCGTTGACATAAATACCCAGCGGATTGCGGCGCAAGCGCTCTTCGGTGCGGGGCGGTTGCAGCACCACCGACACCACCGCCGTCCATCGCTCGGTGCCCGAGGGCGCGCCATTCGCATAGTTGCGCTCAATCCAGCGCATCTGGAACGAAGATTCACTGGCCCGCACAACGCTCGTTACTTCCACCGAAACAGAGCTCTGCCCGATGTGAGAAAACGGATCATTGGCGCGCGCGTAATCGTTCAGCGTGGCGGCACCCTTGTCCGTCGTGTATTCATAGGCTTCGAGCCAGTTCTGCCGCACCACAATGGGATCGATCGACAGCGAGCGCACGTCGGTGACGAAGCGCGCCAGGTGATAAGCAATCTGCGCATCATTCGGCTTGTACGGCGTGGCAGCTTCACCAACCGCACGCACCTGCCCCGCGCTGTCCACCTCGACGACATAGGGTGTCACGATGGACTGCGCCGAACGCCAGACCAACCCACCCGCCATCAGCAAGGCCAAGGACAAGCAACCGAAGGCCATCAGCCGCCAGTTCTTGGCTTGCACGCGGGCGCTGCCGATGCGCTGGTCCCAGACCTGTGCGGCAGCCTGGTACGGGGTGACGGGCTCGGGCGTGTCCGAGTAACGCACCTGGGGTCGTTTGAATAGCATGAAGTGATCTCCTTAATGGTTCGAGGCGTCGCGTAGGCTCGGACTGGCTCCGCCGCCGCCGTGGTCACCGGAACGCAGGGTGTGCGCAGCAGTAGAAACCCCGTGCGAAAGACGCTGATTGCGTTGCAGGCGTTTCGCCCACGCGGGTGCGGGAGGCGGTGCATCGGCGCTCATAGCGTCTGTGCCAGTTGTGGCACCTGCGGCTGAAGCCGGTGCAGCCGCTTCAGATACAGCCGATGCAACGCGGTCCTTGACAGCCGTGGCCCCGGCCGCGACACGCTGGCCGACGGCACTCGCACCGGTCTTCGCCACGTTGGCGAGGCCTGCACCCGCAGCGCGCACACCGCCGCCACCTGATGCGGCGGCGCCTGCCTGGTAGGCGGACTTCGCACTAGCAGCCATCGTGCTGGCCGAACGAGCCGCGCTGGCACCACCCCCAATGGCCGCGCGTGCCGCACCCGGCACCATACGCGCACCGGCTGCTACGGCAGCACCGCCCGTAGCAATGGCCGCACCACCTGCCACGGCCATTCCAGCGGCACCCAGCACGGTTCCTGCTGCCGCACCCGCCCCCAACTGCGGCGCGCCCGATACCAACCCTGTCGCGATGCCGGGACCAAAGATGCCCAAACCCAGCAGCGTGAGCGAAGCCAGCATGATGACCAGTGCATGGTCAATCGATGGCTCCGTCCCAGGTGGCGTCTGGAACTCCGCAAACAAGCCCGAGCCAATGCCGACAATCACGGCCAACACCAGCACCTTGATGCCTGACGACACCACATTACCAAGCACCCGCTCAGCCAGAAACGCTGTTTTGTTCCACAAGGCAAAAGGCACCAGCACAAAGCCCGCCAGGGTTGTTAGCTTGAACTCAATCAGCGTCACAAAAAGCTGAACCGCCAGCACGAAAAAGCTCACGATCACCACCAGCCAGGCCAGGAACAGCACGGTGATGACGTCGAGATTGGCGAACACCTCGGGAAAGCCGGTCAGGTCGCTGATCTGCGCCATGATGGGCCGGCCCGCATTGACGCCTGCTTGCGCAAGGCGTCCAGGTTGCAGCAACTGCGCTTGGGTCATCGAAGAACCAGACGCGACCAGCCCAAGTCCGGAAAACGAACGGAACAGGATGCCCGCCAGCCTATTGAAGTTGCCGATGATGAAGGCAAAGGCTCCGACGTACAGCACCTTCTTGACCAGCTTGGCTATCACGTCGTCGCCACCCCCGCTGGCATAGCTCATGGCCCAGAACAGGCCCGCCAGAGTCATGTCGATCCCGACCAGCGTGGCGGTCAGGAACGCCACTTCGCCATGCAGCAGCCCGAAGCCCGAATCGATGTAGCGCGAGAAGACATCCAGGAAGCGGTCAATGACCGACAGGTCGTTCATGACGGTCAGTCCTTCGACGTGGCCGGTGGCGTGGGTGGCAGCACGGGATCGTTCGCGTAAGGCGACTTGCCGCCGCCCATGAAGCGACGCCGCGTAGCCTCGGATACCGCAGCACAGACCGCATCCCCCACCTTGACGTGGTCAGCCTTGCACTGGGCTCTAAGCTCTTTCAAGCGCTCAGGATTCGCGACCAGCGATTCGACCGTGTCAGCAGGTACCGACTTGCCGCAGCCCACCAAGAGCGATATCGACAACGCAAGCGCAACCATCAGAAGCTGTTTCATGGTGACTCCTTCAGTTGCCATAAAAGTTGACCGTGTACGGGGTGTAAGGCGTACCTTCACCCTGAAAGCGTCGGCGTACCTCGCGCGCACGCTCCTGAACCGCCACCTGCCGTGCCTGTTCCAAGGCAGTCGCCCGGTCCTGCGTGACCTGCAGTTGCTGCGCCTGGATCGCCTGGCGGGCCTGCAAGGCGAGTAACTGATTGGTCGCTTGCGTGGCCTGCAAGCTGCCTACCGCCGACTGGCTCTGGTTCACCAAGTCGGTCAGCGTTTTCTCGTCGGATGCAAAGTTCTGCACCGCCTGCGACTGCACCTTGGTTGCGGTACGCAGTGCTTCCAGCGAGTTGCGCCAGCGCTGGCGCGCGTCCAGTGCCATCTGACTGCCGGAGGCGGATGCGGAATAGGCATTGGGGTACAGCCGGTTAAATTCCGATTCCATCTGCGACACGTTGAAAGCCAGGCCCTGCGCCTGCTGGATCAGTTGGTTGGTCGCAGACAGCGCTGCACGCAGTTCGGCCAGCGCGCTGAAGTTCAAGCCAGTCAGGTTCTTCGCCTGATTCATCAGCATCAGCGCCTCGTTCTGCAACTGCCGGATCTGGTTGTTGATCTGCTCCAGAGCACGAGCGGCCGTCATGATGTTCTGTACGAGATTGGACGGATCGATCACCACCCACTGCGCTTGCGCAGCGGGCATGGTGGTGACGAGCAGAGCGGTGGCAATGGCCAGCAAAGTCTTCTTCATAGTCATTTCTCCTGAGGGGTTGACGACAAGGACGTAAAAGATGGAATGAGGTCCGCAGCCCAGTCGAGGCCGCGATAGCGCAGCCAGGCGGTGGCAAAGTCCGCAGACGGCCCCGAGGCCGCTATGGCATCGCACACCGCGTCCATGGCGCGTTGATCCTCGGGCTTGGCCGCGCCGGCAAACGCCAGCGCCACCGGCCCAAGTCCCAAGTCAAAGACCCGGTTCCCGAGCCGCGACTGGTAGTAGTAATCTCGTTTGGGCTGCGCCTGGGCGACGATGTCGATCTGTCGGCTGTTGAGCCCAAAGCCTTCGTAAATAACCCTGATCTGCGGCTCGGTCGCCTGCGGATTTGGCAGGAAAATGCGGCTCGCACAGCTCTCAATGATGGCCGGGGCTATTGCCGAGTCCTTGATATCCGCCAGCGATTGCGTCGCGAAGATCACCGACACGTTCTTCTTGCGTAAGGTCTTGAGCCACTGGCGGATGCGGGATGCAAACACCGGGTCGTCCAGGAACAGCCAGGCTTCATCCAGAATCAGCAGGGTCGGCGCCCCATCGAAGCGTTCCTCAAAACGCGCGAACAAATAGCCCAGCACGGCCAGCATCGCCGCCTTGCTGTGCATCAGCTCTTCCATTTCGAAGCCCTGCACATCGGCCGTACCCAGGCGGTCCAAGTCCGCATCAAGCAGCTTGCCGTGCGCGCCACCCAGCACATAGGGCTGCAGGGCTTGGCGCAAGGCGTTGGACTGCAGCAGCACGGACAGGCCCGTCATGGTGCGTTGGTTGACTGGCGCACTAGCCAGGCTATTCAAAGCGGACCAAACCGCATCTTTCTCGGCCGGGCCGACGGTGACGCCTTCATGCAGCAAACGCCCCGCTATCCATTCCGCCGCCCAGGCGCGGTAGCCGTCCTGGTCAATGCGCGCCAGCGGCTGAAAAGAGATAGCGCCGTCCGCCCCTCCATCGTTGCCCAGGTCATAGTGCTCGCCGCCCAGGCCGAGAATGGTGGCGCGAATGGAACGGCCCATGTCGAAAGCCAGGATGCGCGAACCCGGATAGCGGCGGAATTGCATCGCCAGCGTGGCCAACAGCACCGACTTGCCCATGCCGATGGGACCCACCACCAGCGTATTGCCGACGTCACCGATGTGCGTGACCAGCCGGAACGGCGTCGCGCCATCGGTGCGCGTCACGATCAGGGGTGGCCCGCCCAGGTGCGCATTGCGTTCCTGCCCGGCCCAGACCGCCGACACCGGCATCATGTGGGCCAGGTTCAGCGTTGAAACAATGGGCTGGCGCACGTTGGCGTAGGCGTGGCCCGGAATCGAAGACAGCCAGGCGTCCACCGCATTCAGGGTTTCCGGGATCGTCACGAAGCCACGGCCCTGAATGGTCCGCTCCACGGCGCGCAGCTTCTCATCGGCGGCAGTGGCATCCGCATCCAGTACCGTCACCGTCGCGGTCACATACCCGAATGAAACCTGATCGCTGCCCAGCTCCTGCAGCGCCGCGTCGGCATCGGTTGCCTTGTTCGACGCATCGGAATCCATCAGCGGGCTTTCCTGCTGGAAGATGGTTTCTCGCAACAACGCCACAATGTTCTTGCGTTTGGCGAACCATTGACGGCGTAAGCGCGTCAGTTCCTTCTCGGCCTCTGCCTTGCCCAGACACAGGAAACGTGTGCTCCAGCGATAGGCAAAACCAAGGCGATTCAAATCATCCAGCAAACCCGGCCAGGTCGAGGTCGGGAAGCCGCGCACCGACAGCACACGCAGGTGCTGATTTCCAAGCATGGGTGCAAGCCCGCCCGTCAGCGGCTCGTTGGCCAATAGCGCATCCAGGTGCATAGGCACCTCGGGCACGGCTACCGAATGCCGGCGCGTGGACACACAGCCATGCAGGTAAGTCAACGTCTGGCCGTCGTTCAGCCAGGTGATCTCTGGCATCACCCCTTCGAGCAGGCCAAAGAAGCGTTCCATTTCCGACACGAAGCCTTCCAGTCGCCCCCTCCAATTAGGCCAATCCACGCCTTCGACCTTGGTGTTTTCGTACAGCAGTTTGGCGGCACGCGCCTGAGACTCCTCGGGTGGCAGGTACAACAGCGACAGGTGGTAGCTACTCTCGAAGTGACTATCGACCTCCTCGAAAGCCGCCCGGCGCTCTTCATCGACCAGCCAGGACAGCGGCTCCGGAAAAACCGACTCCGGGTAGTCCGCCGCTTCGCGCCGTTCAGCCTCGACAAACAGTGCCCAGCCGGACCCCAGCCGACGCAGCGCGTTGTTGAGCCGCGCGGCGGTCGCGACCAGTTCACCCTGCGTCGCGCTGTCCAGGTCCGGCCCCCGAAAGCGGGCTGTGCGCTGAAACGATCCATCCTTGTTCATCACGACACCCGGCGCCACCAGTCCGGCCCAGGGCAGCCAGTCGGCCAGCAAGGCTGGGCGCTTGCGGTATTCGGCGAGGTGCATCATGGTCGTGACCTCATGCGTCCAACAGCACTCGGTGCTTGATGTGCCGCGCAAAGACCTGCATGAATTGCGGGTCCAGGCGTGCACCCCAGACCGCCAGCGAGTGGCCGATGATCCACAGCGCAATACCCGGAAGCCAGAGCTGCAGCCCGAGTCCAACCGCAGCGGCCAGCGTGCCGTTGGCAATCGCCACGGTGCGCGGCGCACCACCCAGCAGGATGGGTTCGGTCAGGGACCGGTGCAGTGGCACCTCAAAGCCCGGCGCGTTGGCAGTGGCAGCGCTCATGCCAGAACCGCTCCACCCGAGAAACTGAAGAAGGTCAGAAAGAATGACGATGCGGCAAACGCAATCGACAGCCCAAACACGATCTGCACCAGCTTGCGAAAACCACCGCTGCTATCGCCAAATGCCAGCGTCAGGCCGGTGGTAATGATGATGATCACCGCCACGATGCGCGCTACTGGCCCCTGAACCGATTCGAGGATGGACTGTAGTGGTGCTTCCCACGGCATGTTTGAGCCGGCCGCAAAGGCAGGCAAGGTAACTGCCAGCAATAGCGCGCCAATTGCGGCGGCCTGAAAGACTGGTTTTACGTGAATGCGTGAAGTCGTCATAGCGGTTCTCCGGTGGTGGGTAGGTTGGGGGATGGGATGGAAGGAAACGAAGGCATCAACTCGGTACTGAGCTGGTAGCCGTGGCTGTCGAAACCGATGATCCGTGCAATCTCCTGCACGCGCCGATGGCGACCGCGCCCGGCGATGAAGACGATGACATTGACCGCCTCGGCAATCAGCGCACGGGGCACCGTGACGGAGACTTCTTGAATCAGTTGCTCCAGTCGCACCAGTGCGCCATGGGCTGAACCGGCGTGCACGGTGGCGATGCCACCGGGGTGACCCGTGCCCCATATCTTGATCAGGTCCAGCGCTTCGCCGCCCCGTACTTCACCGACCACAACGCGGTCCGGCCGAAGCCGCAGCGTGGCGCGTACCAGGTCGGCCATGGTGCTGACACCCGGCTCGGTGCGCATGCAAACGTGGTCATCCGAGCGGCATTGCAATTCCACCGTGTCTTCGAGAATCATGACCCGGTCGCCGGTGTCGGCAATCTCGTCCAGCAGCGCATTGGCCAGCGTGGTCTTGCCGGTGCTGGTGCCGCCAGCCACGACGATGTTGAGCCGCTCACGCACGGCGGTACGAAGAAACCCAGCCTGCGCTTCAGTCAGGATGCCGTCTGCCACATAGTGGCGCAGCGTCATGATGCGCAGCGCCCGCTTGCGGATCGCAAACGAGGGTGCGCGTACCACAGGTGGCAACACCCCCAGAAAGCGTTCCCCGGTCTCGGGCAATTCGGCTGACAGAATGGGCGCCCCAGCATTCACCTCGGCCCGCACGTGTGCTGCCACCAAGCGGATGATGCGTTCGGCCACGGCTGGTGGCAGCGTCGTGCCTGTCGGAGCACGACCTGAGCCCAACCGGTCCAGCCACAGGGTACCGTCTGGGTTCAGCAGGACTTCGACGACTTCCGGGTCTTCCAGCGCTGCCGCAATCTCCGGCCCCATGGCCGTGCGCAGCATCCGTATGCGGCGCTCCAGGGAAACGGCGGCACTGCCACCGCTACCGTCACCGTCACTGTGATCCATGCCGTCACCAGCGGTTTTGTCAGGCTTGCGAATCATTGGAGTTCTCCCCTTCCTTGTGTTCTGGTGTGGTCGCCTGCGAAGTCAGGTCATCTGGCGCAACCTCTTCATAGACTTCGCGGACCAGGCTGCGCCCGCGCTGGATGTGACGGGCAAGCTGTTCGACAAATTGGGCATAACGGGCACGGCCCTGTGCGCGGGCGGCGTCCTGCTGGCCGTCAGGTACGGGTAGCGAGACCGTCAAAAAGTAGCGGATGTAAAGCGCCACCGTTTCGATCAGAATGCCTTGGTCCCGCTCCAGCCGGTCGAACTGGCGCGAGAGGCGGTCCAGCCGTTTGCCCATGGCTGCCTCGCGCTGGTCGGCAGCATCGGGCGAGAGGAACGACGCCAAGGCAGCGGCAATCACCGCCGACTTGGACACGCCCTTGTGCGCGGCGAGCTGATCCAGCCGCTTAGCGTGATCAGGTTCAATGAAGATATTGAGGCGAGTCCGGCTCATAAAGCAATTCCGTCGTCAGGATCCAGTGCTGCGAGTCGCGCATTGCGCTGCATTCTTTGGTCTGTATCCCCTATATCCCGCTCATCCCGCCTGTCCCGCTTCAGGCTCTGCGGCTGCAGCGGCATGTCGTCCTCGTCATCCAGTACCAGCAGGTCGTCGACATCCATCAAAGGCTGGGCATCAAACGCAATGTCCAATTCCGGCTTGAGCTGATGACCGCCTTCGTCGGCAAAGCCACCTGACTGGTTTGCAGTCAAGGCCTCAGACATTGCAGGTATCGCCAGTCCACTCCAGTCTTCCTTTCGTGCCATGGGTTTGTCCGCATAGCCCTCCAGCGCAAGCACCGGCGGTGCCAGCATTCGCAGCATAAAGTTCCGGTCCTGGTAGTAGCGCAGTTTTGCGGCTTTGATCGGAGGATGGCCGGAGACCATCACGACTTCTTCATCGGGTGGCAATTGCATCACTTCGCCTGGCGTCAGCAAGGGGCGTGCGGTTTCCTGCCTTGACACCATCAGGTGCCCGAGCCACGGGGCCAGCCGATGCCCGGCATAGTTGCGCTGCGCCCGTAGTTCAGTGGCGGTGCCCAGTGCCTCGGATATTCGCTTGGCCGTGCGCTCGTCGTTGGTCGCGAACGCAATGCGCACGTGGCAGTTGTCGAGGATCGAATGGTTCTGGCCATAAGCCTTGTCGATCTGGTTCAGGGATTGGGCGATCAGGAAGGCGCGCAGGCCGTACCCCGCCATGAAGGCAAGAGCGGACTCAAAGAAGTCAAGGCGGCCCAATGCAGGAAACTCATCAAGCATCAACAGCAGCTTGTGTTTGCGGGCAATGCCGTCCGAGCCGTCCAGCGATTCGGTCAGGCGTCGGCCAATCTGGTTCAGGATCAGGCGGATTAATGGCTTGGTACGGCTGATGTCTGAGGGTGGCACCACCAGGTACAGAGATACCGGGTGTTCCGCTGAAATGAGATCGGCAATGCGCCAATCGCAGCGCGAAGTGACTTCGGCCACAGTAGGGTCGCGGTACAGACCCAGAAAGCTCATCGCGGTGGAGAGAACGCCAGAGCGTTCGTTATCGCTTTTGTTGAGCACTTCGCGGGCTGCCGAGGCAACGACTGGATGGGTGACATCGCCCAGGTGCCGCGTCGTCATCATCCGGTGCAGCGTGATCTCGAACGGGTTGGCCGGATCGGACAGGAAGTTGGCAACGCCGCGCAGGGTTTTATCATCACCGGCGTAGAGCACGTGCAGGATGGCACCGACCAGCAGAGCATGTGATGTCTTCTCCCAATGGTTGCGCCGCTCCAGCGCGCCTTCGGGGTCAACCAGTATGTCGGCGATGTTCTGCACGTCGCGCACCTCGTGCATGCCGCGCCGGACTTCGAGCAGCGGGTTGTAGGCAGCTGACTTCGCATCGGTTGGGTTAAACAACAGACAGTGCGAGAAGCGTGAGCGCCAGCCTGCCGTCAAGGTCCAGTTCTCGCCTTTGATGTCATGGATGACGGCGGAGCCGGGCCATGACAGAAGCGTTGGCACCACCAGGCCGACACCTTTGCCAGAGCGTGTCGGGGCGAAAGCCATTACGTGTTCGGGGCCTTCGTGGCGAAGGTAGTCACCTTCCTTCGTCCGCAACCTGCCTAGGAACACGCCAACGGGTTGGGTCAGGCCCGCAGCCCGAACTTCTTCCGGCTCGGCCCACCGAGCTGAACCGTAGGTCGTGACGCGCTTTGCAAGACGAGAACGCCAGACGGCCATCGCGACGGCGACACCGGTTGCAAGCAAACCGCTGGATGCCGCGATGATGCCGCCGCGCAGAAACACGTCGGGCGCATAGGCATCAAAGAAATACCACCACTCGAACAAGCGCCACGGGTAATAGATTGGAATGCCGAGCAGAACAAACCAGGGCCATCCAAGCTGCACCTGATAAGCCAGTGCCGCTGCCGTCCATTGCGTGGCGGCCCACACGCCGCACAAGGCAACGCTGAACACCATCACGATCTGTCCGAACATGACACCGGTCGGCATGCTTTTCCTTTGGTTGCATTGACTCGAATCAGCGCGTGCAGCAGCAGCGCTTACGCAAGTCTGGCGTCAGAGCGCCACGCCGCACACCCACGCGGGCGTAGCGCAGCGCAGCTCATTGAAGAAAGCTCAAAATGACTGTTGACTTTGACCGTTGGGCCGTCGATATATCTGTCTTCATCGACGATTTTTGGATTGGTGACGAGTCTTTGCCAAGGCGGTCAATGTCGATGTTCTTGTGGCTGTGTTTGACGAGAAAAAACCAGCCCACGGGCGCGGATGTGTGGTCATGAGAGCATCAAAACAGACCTCTCGATACCGGACAGCGACTCCTGCAGATTGATTGTCTGTAGTATGGAAACGAATTCAATCGAACCAGAACCCGCTCCCGACCAGGAGCCGAACTTGGCGGACGCCGGCTTTCGGGCAGCCTACGCGAGCGCCGACGAGCCACCTGCGGCCCACAGACGACCGCTCGGTAGTGGCGATGCGTTGCGCCACGTCGCGCGCCGCTTCATGGACGCTTCTGGCGATCATGCGCATGGGTGTGTTCGGCAACAGCCCAAGTCATGGCTTGTCAGATAAGTTGAAGTTGACCGTCGCAGTAGGCATTGCTGAAATGAAGATCCGTATGCCGGCCATCTCGACGCTACTGCCGGCCGCAAGGACTTTGTCGAGCGACGAGTCTTCGCGGGTGATCCAGGCTTGTCCGGCCTGGCAGGCGATACGGACCCGCGTGTCGGGGGTCACCTGCGGAACCGCGCCGCGCAGCAATTCGATGTGGCCCAGCCTATGCTCGCCCAGCAGCAAGACCGTCTGGCGAGAGTGAGGCTGCTGGTCCTGAGCGCCGATGCCCCGATGCCAGCGCAAGCCCGCCAGCAGCGCGCGCCAGCAAGAGCGGAAACACTCCAGACGGTCGGCAAGGCTAACTCTCAGTCGAAATGGCGTTGAGATCGCGTCGCTGCCCGGTGTGGCAAAGGCTGTCCTCGGAGCGGCAATTGATTTCCGATCAGTATTGTCCCAACGTTTGCACATCAGGACGTCGTAAGTTGATGATTTACTTGTTGAATTTGGTATTTCAGTCTGGTCTCGATTTGAACGTCGAAAGTCAGACTGGAGGTTTTTTGCGGATTTCCGCCAAAAACCGCCATGCACCAAGGCAAGCTCGTATTTGCGCAACTCATGCTCTATCTGCCACTGAGCACGTTTCGCCGTTGCGTCGCCGACCATCGGGGCGAACACAAGGTCAAGGACTTCTCGTGCCTGGATCAGTTCTTCGCGATGGCCTTCGCGCAGTTGCCCTACCGCGAGTAGATGCGCGACATTGAGGTCAACTTGCAGGCCCAAGCCCGCCGGCTGTATCACACGGGCTTTCGTTGTCAGACGATTTCGCGCAACACGCTGGCCAATGCGAACGCCACACGTCCGTGGCAAATCTATGCCGACTCCGCCCAGCATCTGATTGGCTTGGCGCGTCCCCTGTACGCCACGGAGCCATTTGGACTGGAACTCGACGCTGCGGTCTACGCGTTCGACGCCAGCACCATCGATCTGTGCCTGTCGGTATTCGCGTGGGCACCGTTTCGCTCGACCAAGGCGGCCATCAAGTTGCACACGCTGCTGGACTTGAGAGGCAATATTCCCAGCTTCATTCACATCACCGACGGCAAGACGCACGAGGTCAACGTGATGGACTCTCTGGTGCTGGGGCCTGGGGCGTTCTACCTGATGGATCGCGGATATCTGGATTTCTCGCGGTTGTTTGTCATCCACGAGGCTCAAGCTTTCTTCGTGACCCGCGCCAAGAGCAATACCAAGTTCAAGCGGCGTTACTCGCATCCGGTGGATCGAATCAATACCACTGTGCTGTGCGATCAGACGGGTGTGCTGACGACCTATCTTTCCAGCAGGGACTATCCCACAACGATGCGCCGGGTGGTGGTCAAGGACGACACGGGCAAGCGGCTGGTGTTTCTGACCAACAACTTTGCCTTGAAGCCCGAGCTGATCGCCGACTTGTACCGTCAACGCTGGCAGGTAGAGTTGTTCTTCAAGTGGATCAAGCAACACCTGCGTATCAAGGTGTTCTTTGGCACCAGCGAAAACGCTGTGAAGACGCAGATCTGGATTGCCATATCCACCTACTTGCTGATTGCTATTGCGAAGAAACGTCTGCATCTTGATCATCACAGCCTGTATGAAATCCTACAAATCCTGAGCCTGTCCATGTTTGAAACTATTCCAATAAATCAACTACTTACGCCACCCTCAACAAATTCAGAGCCGGATTTCGAGCCAAATCAGCTCGCGCTCCTCTAAAGAACGTTGGGACACTACTGATTTCCGATGAGAACAGTGGAATTCCGAGACAGAAAGCGTACGCCCGCTAGGAGCATCAGCGCGATTCATTGCATCCTCTCGATATCACGTTCTCCGGACATGTCAGCTTCGCCTAGCTAAATGAGGCGGAAAGAGTCGCTAGTCATGTACAAAAGCTATTCATCACGAGCCAGTCGATCAGGTGATTCGGACTCAAGTACGCCAAGAAGACCCATGCGAGGACTGAGGCGGTTACGGCAGTCAGGCCGGCGGCCTTCATCAACATACGCAATCGACGAACGGTCATGTGGCCTCGCGCAACTGGAGTGGCCGAGTCACAGGCTGATCGTCGATAAGCAGGTGCAGTGCCGCGGCGATGAGGCCGAGGCACATAGACGCAGTCCAGATGATGCTGTACGAATGCGTCTTGTCATAGACAAGGCCGCCCAGCCAGACACCCAGGAATCCTCCGAGCTGGTGGCCAAAGAAAACAAAGCCGAAGAGCGTAGTGATGTAGCGAACGCCGAACACGCCCGAGACGAGGCCATTCGTCAGCGGAGCGGTGCCCAGCCATAAAAATCCCATCACGGCACAGAACACATATACCGATGCCGGCGATAGCGGCACGAGCATGAACATTGCGATGGCAGCCGTTCTCGCTAGGTACAGGCCAGCAAGCAGGTGCTTGCGCCGATACATGCCACCCCACGATCCGAAGGCGTACGTGCCGCCGATATTGGTTAAAGCGATGATTGCCAGTCCAGCCACTCCGTCCCTCGGGCTCAGTCCCCTGTCGAACAGATAGGCCGGAAGGTGCGAGGCAATGAAGGCCAATTGAAAGCCGCACGCCAGGAACCCGGCGTTGAGCAGCCAGAAGCCACGATGTCGGAAAGCCTCTTGAATCGCTTCGCCCATTGATTGCGTCGGCTGTGCCGTCGCCAGGATCGGCTCCTGAGACCGCTGGTCGCTAAGCGTCCTGGCCGTAGGTGCGAGAGCTGCAATAGCAATTCCAAACAGAATAAGCGCGGCTGGCCATCCGAACCAATGCTGCAGTTCCTGGCTGAGTGGCACCATGACGAATTGCCCCAAGCCTCCGACTGCGCCCGCAAGTCCCATGGCCCAGCTTCGCCGCTCGATTGGCACAACTCGACTGAGCGCGCCGTAGACGACGCCGAAGGTGGTGCAGGAAAGTGCAATCCCGATCACTACGCCCGCGCCAAGAGTGAGACCAAGCGGGGTCGTCGCGTACGCCATGAAGACTAGGCCAGCGAGATACAACAGTGTTCCGGTCGCCATCACCCTGACCGGGCCAAAGCGATCGGCAATCATTCCCGTGAATGGCTGGGCCAGTCCCCAGAACAGGTTCTGAATGGCCATCGCAAATGCAAAGGTTTCCCGTGACCAGCCCCGATCGACGGTCATGGGAACCAGAAACAGTCCCTGCGCATGACGGATACCAAGGGCCATGCCCATGATCAATCCGCCACAGACTACGGCGACCAGAGTCGCCCTCGGAGCACTTGCATTGGTCATCTTTCTTCCTTTCGATCGAAGTCTCTTGTTCGAGTGTGCACGTCGATGGGCGGCGATTTAGCGAGCAGCTTGGCCATGAGCGCTTCACATGAACCGAGCGCTGCCCGAGACGCGGATGGACGCGCCGGCTTGTCCGGAAATGTCTGCTCGGAGGCGGCAGGGTGTACCCATGTCATCGCCCTGCTGCACGTCGATATATCCGGCGTGAGGCCAGCCGATATCACGCAGATACCCCGCCAAGGCAGCCGCCGAAGCTCCCGTTGCAGGGTCTTCGTAGACACCGCCGAAGGCGAAGGCGTTACGCGTGTGGAATCGTTGCGGCGATTCGGCGTGTCCGAGCAGCACCGTCACCCAGCCTTCCCGCTGCATTACTTCTCGCCCGCGACCAAAGTCGTATTTCATCGCAGCCAGCGTTGAGCGATGCTTGAGCGCCAGCATAAAGTGATCGGCGCCTGCGTGAATCAACGCGGGTGGTATGCGCCCATCGAGGTCATCGGGGGCAAGACCGAACAGGTCGAGCGCTACGGCCACGCGGCCCGCAGTGGCAGGCAGGCTGCGAGTGGGAGGTGACTGCAGCGCCGCAGCGTACACCGAACCGTCACGCTGGCCTTCGACTGTGATTGCGCCTTGGTTGAGCTGCAGGGAAAACACACCGTCTCCATAGCGCTTGGCCAGCGCGGCGCCGAGAGCAATCGTCGCGTGGCCACAGAACGGGACTTCCGCTTCGGGGGAGAAGTAGCGCACACGCCATTGCGTATCCGACATTGATGCAAACACGGTCTCCGAAAATCCCACCTCGTGCGCGATGCGCTGCATGTCGGCGGAAGAAAGTAGCTCGTCGACGATTGCGACCCCCGCCGGATTGCCTCCGGAGTTTCCGCTGGAAAATGCTGCAACGCGCTGGATATTCATGCTCTGTCCTCTTGGTCATTCTTTAACTTCAACTTCCCAATCCACTCGCTCCACTGCTCAGCGTAGGCAGGTTCGGGTGGCGAGTTAATCGGTGAACTTCGGCAAACATAAAGTCGGCTGTAACCGCGTCATCCCTATCGACGAGAGCGATCGCTTCCTGTTCGCTGATGTGTTGTCAGTCTATGTCCGCGGCGTCGCGTTTACCCGTCACAGTTGCGCCCACTACGTGCGAACTGTGCAGGTATGTTGACCAGCACAGTTTGTTGGGTTTGCGGCGAAGTGACGCTGGTGCTTGCGCGCGCAGACACCTACCATGTCTCGATAATGGAGACACCTTAAATGCTGGACTGGTTGGCCCTCGGTGCCTACGTACTGGTGATGTCGATCACGCCGGGGCCCAACAATGTCATGGTGCTGGCATCAGGTGCCAGGTTTGGACTTCGGCGCACGTTGCCGCATCTGACAGGCATTGCGCTCGGCTTCGCGGCACAAAACGTCGTCGTAAGCACCGGGCTTGGGGTGGCACTGGACCGATTCCAGCCAGCGCACGCATGGCTCAGGTGGATCGGCATCGGCTACATGTTCTATCTGGCTTTCAAGCTATTGAGGGCGGGCGCGGTAGGCAGTACCCATGCGGCCAGGCCGCTGTCCATATTTGAAGCGGCGGTCTTTCAGGCGGTGAATCCGAAAGCATGGGTGGCGGCATTGACTGTCGCCAGCGTCTTCATGCCCAAGTCCGGCAGCCTTCCTCTGGCGGCGGCGTCGATGGCCTTGGTTCTGGTCGCTGTCAACTTTCCGTGCACCTCGATCTGGGCGGTCTGCGGCAGTGCGCTGAGCTCTTGGCTGGATCATCCACGCCGACGATTCATCTTTAACGTCACGATGGCCCTGTTGATGGCTCTGACGGGATTAAGCATGTTGCTGGGCGGCTAGACGGATGGAGCAGAATGTGGACGTCTACGCGTCGGACATGCCAGGCATGAAAGGCAGGCTTTGTGATTGAACTGAACCGATTTGACGGCCCACCCTTGAGCGAGCAGATTGCAGAGGGCCTGACCACGCTTATCCGACGAGGCGAGTTGTTGACGGGCGCGCGCCTTCCCTCGGTACGACAGATGGCCGAACGCTTGGCTGTAAGCGCTTTCACTGTGATGGCGGGCTATGACAAGCTCACAGCCCGCAACCTCATTGCCGCCAGACAAGGCGCTGGCTACTTCGTCGTCGGTCAACATTCGTCACCAGGGATTACGGAACTGGAAACCATCGCCGCAGACCCCGCAGACGTTCATGGCTTCGTCTTGCAGGTCTTGGACAGTGGGGGAGCCGCGCTTCGCTGCGGCTCGGGCTTTTTGCCGGAAGAGTGGCTGGCCGACGTGGTGCCGTCCACGCTGGTCGCGCGCGTAGCAAAGAATCGCAACGCGCTGCTGGCCTCGTCGCCTGCACAAGGGTCGTTGGGGCTGCGCCGACAACTCGCCGATCGCCTGCTGGCTACAAGCATTTCCGCTGTGCCGAGCCAGATCATCACCACGATCGGCGCCTCCCAGGCGTTCAACCTGCTGTTGCGGACCCTGCTGGTGCCGGGCGACGCGATCATGGTCGAGGACCCGGGATTTCTGTTCTATGCTGCGCAGGCGCGTGCCATGGGTCTGGTTCTTGTCCCTGTGCCGCGGCTGGCAGATGGACCTGACCTTGACGCGATGGAAGAAGCAATGAAGGACCGTCACCCCAAGGTGTTCGTGACGCAAACATTGCTACACAACCCAACAGGAGGCTCTACTTCGGCTGCCAAGTGCCACCGCCTCTTGTCGATCGCCGAGCGCTACGGCCTAACCATCATCGAAGACGATATCTTCGGCGACATCGCGCCCGTGGGTGCGACACGCCTTGCACAGCTCGACGAATTGCGTCGCGTGTACTACTTGTCGAGCTTCTCCAAGTTGCTCAGCCCGGCGCTTCGCGTGGGTTTCTTGGCCGTTCCGCGCAGTGCGGTGAATGGTGTGTTGCGGCAGAAGGTGCTCAGCGTCCTGGGCAGTCCGGGTCTCACAGAAGCCATCGTCGAAGCCACCCTCGACTCCGGTCGTTATCAGCGCCACACACAGCAGGTCCGGCGCAAGCTGGCGATGTTCAGACAATCTGCACAAACCTCGCTGGCAGAAACCGGCGTACTGCTCGATCCCTCCGTGGCCGAAGGCATGTTCTTGTGGGGACGCCTGCCGGGCGTGACTGATGTGGACTCGTTGATTCGCAAGGCGTTCGATGCGGACATCCTTCTGGCCAAGGGCCAGATGTTCTCACCGACCGGGCAGTTCGGAGAACACTTGCGATTCAATGTCGCTCACAGCTGCGATCCTCGCCTGACCGAGTTCTTGGGCAAAGCAATTCATCCCCAAGACTCAGGTGCGAACGTTCGACCATTGCGACCAATGCCGTCTACCGTGAACCAGATCAGCAAACAATGAGTAGGATGCTGCGAATGCACGGTGCTTCGGAGAGCCGAATGCGTTCAATGTAGCGCCAAACAGGACACTACAGAAAACAGGCTTCCGGTACGTCTAGTCTCACAAGACCGTTCCAGGCCCTTTGAGCCTCCACCAAGCAGTCACGAAGTGGGTGTTCGCCAAGTCTACGTCGGGACTGGCGGCGCAATGACGCCCATCCCATCAGTCAATTGAACCTGCGGGAAAAGCGGCGCAGGCCGTTGCTTCTACTTCGTTGAGCGTCTGCTTGCAGACGCTGAATTCGCGTTGCTGACTGATGGCACGATGACGAAGTTCACACACTACTTCTGACGGGTGTTGAACTGGAGCACCGTATAGCGGACTTTCTTGTGTACCCGCTAACAGTCTGGAAGGGCCCGACAGCTTGGAATTCTGTGTGACTGCAGTCCAGTTCCGATGAGGATTTTCGGCTAAAACAGCGTTCTCCGAGTGGATTGAAGCTGCGTCAAACAACTGGTTCGCAATGACCTGGCGCATGCGCAACGATGCAAATACGCACCGCGCTACCTGACACGCTTTGTTGCCCCTTAGGTTGATTGCTCATGGAGTTCTCCAAGTGTCGCCTGGATTTGTAAATACACTTACAGTCCCATCCGTCGCCCAAAATTCCAACTCACCGATTGTCCGCGAACCACAGCGGCCACCTGCTGTCCTAGCCGCTGCTCCACCACAGGCCGCCAAGGCGCCAGACTGAACCCCATGCCGTCGTCCAGCATCGCAAATCGACCACTCACAAGCTGGACTGAGCGTCGGTAAACACCGCTTGTTTTCTCGCCATCGCGCAGCGGGCGGTGAAACAATCCGGTCTGATGCTGAATCGCTTTCCCGACCTCTTGCAGTTCCCGGTCCCGCAACGTGGATAGCAGGTTGCGCGCAAGAACCACACGCGAGCTCTGCCGCACGGCCAGACCTTGCTCCACCAAAAAATCCGTCCGCTCCTGCAAGGCATCACGCACCTGGGCACCAAATCCCTGTTGCGCCAAGTCGTTGGCTTCCCCCACCAGTTGCCGATCCAACCACGTGGCACCCTGGGCGCGCACTTGTTGCTCGATGGGCAGATGCGACCGTAACTCGATGGTGATGCCGACCGTCTTTTGCGCGTCATGCGCTTGGGCGCGCGATAGGAAATCAGGCGGCACGCGCCAAACACCATCGGCCACGCGCTCCACAATCCCTGAACGCCGCAGCGCTTCAAGTCGGCGCACATGCACATCTACTGCAGACTGCGGGTCTGGAGTGCCCTCCCGTCGAAGCTGCACAAGATGGTCAGCGCCACGGTAAAGGCTCTCACGCACCAGGCTTGCGATGTTGTGATCTACCGCTCGCGGCCCCTGAGCTGACTTCACTTCCACAATCCCGCCCACCGGCAGTTCGAACAGATCAGTGCCGACTGGCAGGCGCACGTAGTGCGCACGGCCATCGATGCCGTCGACCACCACATAACCCCGATCATGCTGCTCGTCGGCCAGGCCTTTGGCAACGACACGACCGACGATGGACATTGCTGGCTGCGCCTCAAGCACCAGCTCCCTCTGCTGCCCCCGCAAGGCCTTGTGCATAGCCCGCAGGATGTCACCGCGCTCGCCCATGGCGGTCAAGGTCTGCTCCATGCTGGGGACCAGCCGCCAGTGGTTCGCGTCGATCCGCTGCGTCAGCGCCATCGCCTCCAGGCGCTGCAGCCGGGCACGTAGAAGAGTCTGGCGCTGCCGGTCATTGGGATGCTGGGTCAGGTCCACCACATCCACATTGGCTTGTCTCAGCAGCGAGCGATCCAGACTGGTCACACGCTCCTGCTCCACTTCCCGCAGCAGGCCTTGCCGGATCTCCAACTCTGTGCGCGGCCCCAGCCATTCGGTCGCCAGTTCGCTGGCGCGCATGCGCATGCCATGCGCCATATAGTCCGGCGCGATCACCAGGTCCTGACCCTTCCCACGGCCCTCCCCGGTCCGGCCCCGCAGCACGACGTGGGTATGCGGATTGTCGGTATCCCAGTGGTCAACGGCCACCCAGTCCAGCCGGGTTTCCAGGTCAGTGGCCATGCGCTGCATGAACTCTCGCGTGTAGCCGCGCAGGTCTTCCAGCTCCCCAGCATCCTCCACCGAGACGATGAAACGGAACTGATGGCGGTCACCCTTGCCGCGTTCCTCAAAAGCCTTCAGATCAGCGGCGTCGGTCTTGGGCCCATAGGCCTGCCCCTTCTCTCCATCGCGCGTCACGCCATCACGTTCGATGTAGCGCAGATGCGTTGAAACAGATTTGGCTCCAGCCTTCTTCAGCACCACATAGCGGGACTTGATGACCACGCGTCGGGCGGTCACCGCCAGCGTTTGGCCTGCCCTGCCTGCTGCAACGCGCCCTCGACCGAAAGTCGATGCAGGCCGGACTCCACGGTTGCCAGAAGCATTCGCGCCAGCCTTGGAAACCTGCTTCAGCACCTGCGATACAAAGCGCAGCGAACGCTGTCCGTTACCTGCACCTGAACCGCCCTTGGGCGCTCCTGGCTTGACCCTGAAGCGGTCATCGTCACGAGAGGCCATGACACACGCTCCATCGTAGGCTGACATACTGCATCGAAAACGGCACGCGGCCAACCCTGATGCCTTGCGGGTTTGCGTTCTGCGACGGCACGCAGGCTGCAAGCCGCCGTGCCGCGCCAACCCCACGTGCAGACTGGCTTTGCGGTCGGCTGCGTGCCGACCCTTTTATCTTGCCCTCTCTCTTCACCGGTCCCCAAGGTGCCCGGCTCCGAGTCCACGCCAGCCACACACCACTCGTGTGACGCTGCCAAACAGGTAGCCCCGGCGCAGCTCGCGCTGCACGCTGGCGGCAAGGCATCTGCACAACAGAAGATATGTTCATGGCGGGCTCCACGTCCAAATCGGCTTCGCGCTGCCAATCACGCTGGATGCCAAGATGGGGCCGAAATATCGGCTGTCAAAAGACGCCGGGTTTGTGCTGCTCAATAGAAACAGTTCGCCATGCGCCAGGCTTCGGCACTGCTGCCAGACTGGCAGCGTCCGACCACGCCCATCGGCTCGCATCACGGCGGCCACTGCTACGTCGTCAATGCGCACTGATGTTCCCTCAATGCACACCCGTTGCGGTGCCACGGCACCAATGCGCTTGAGTAAGGGAATACCGGCTGGCAGGTAGTTGCGTTGAGCCGCCAACGCAGCAGCCCTGGCCGGAAGCGGGGCCAGCACGATGCTGCCGATGTGCAGCGAAACGGCAGGCCCGATGTGGTACCAGCCACGCGGCACGCTGTCGCTGGGGTTGTAGACCAGGTGCACACGGTTTGGGATGGCCAGCGGCATGAGCAGCGCCGTCAGGCCAATGTCCATGCAGAGAATCACGGCGGTCCGCTTCATTGCAGCGCTCCGCGCGCGGTGTACGCGGCATGCCGCTCGGCTGTGTACTCTGGCAGCGGCTGGCGTGCAGCAAGCCGGTTGCCAACCGTACGCCAATACGTCACGGCCACGGTGCTGTGACCGATGCCCAAAGCCTCAATGCCGTCAATAACGACCAGCACCGCCTTGACCTGCAGCTCGCCATCGGCACGCAGCAGAATGCGCGCGCCTGGCACCACGCCCGCGACGCGCTGCGCGTCATCGAATGGCATGGGCGCCTGCAGCACCATCAACTGCCAGAGCGCCGTCCCGTAGTCGTTGGCAATCCACTTCACACGGCAGCAGACCGCGCCAGATTCGAACACCGCGACGCGCCGCCAACGGTTCAGAACGATCTCGCGCGCTGGCTTGCCAAAGCGCAGCCACACGTTCACCCGCTGTTCGACGAACGCGAGCGAAACCTGCATCGGTACGGGTTTGCGCGCTGGCAATTCAGCCCGCATCGTTTGCACGACTGCTTGCACGTTTGACCGCATCATGACGCTCCTTCCGGGAACTCGCGCTCCAGCAGTTCGCGCAACATCTCCACGGCAGTGACACCACGCTGGAACGCCACAACCTTGATGCGCCCGCGCATCACAGGCGTGACATCAACGGTGAGCCGTGCGGTATAGATCGAGGCCTTTGCCGTTGCAATCACCGCATCGACCTGCTGCACCCAGGCCGATGCTGGATCGGCACCGGGCCGGCGGCCAATCGGTGCACGCCTCTGCACGGCGATTGCCTTTGATTGGGTCATTGCAGCATCTCCCTCACGGCCTGCGCCAGCGCCGCGATCTCGCGCGCGGCTGCGCAATACGGTGCCACTTCAAACGCCAGCCGACCCGCAGCCACGCTGTCGGCAAACACAATGCGCTGGGAGACTTCCACCAACAACGCGGGAAACGGTTGGTCGGCGAGCGCGGCACGCGCCTCGCGCCCGATCACCGTACCGACAACACGCCGGTTGATCACAAAGGCCGCGCGCAACTGCGGCCGAAACACCCGGGCTTCGGTAACGAGCTGCACCATCTCGTGGCTGGCCCACACGTCGTAGGCGCTGGGCTGCACCGGAATCAGCACCAGGTCCGCGGCCAGCAGCGCGGAACGCGCGAGTGCCGCGACCCGGGGCGGACCATCAATCACGACGAAATCGGCCTGCAAGGCGATTTGCGGAGCCTCCTGGTGCAGAGAGTCCCGCGCCAAACCAAACACGCCGTAAAGGCGGCCGTGGCCGCTTTGTGCGCGCCGCTGCGCCCAGTCCAGGGCAGACCCCTGCGGATCCGCATCCAGCAGCGTCACGCGGCTTCCGTTAAACGCGAACTCCCCCGCGAGATGGGTAGCCAGTGTGGTTTTGCCCGCACCGCCTTTCTGATTGAGCAACGCGATCACCTTGCCGGGTAGTTTTTCTGCTCCTGGTAAACGGTTTTCTTCGGTGCCGGATGAAGTACTGCCCGTTTTTTGGGCAGCGGTGATTCCTCTTTTATCCATAGTTATGTCTTTAGTTAGATGAGTTAAGGAAGTCCGAAACCGTTGCGGGGCGTGGGCTGGCGGTCGATGCGCACGTGTGATTACCCGTGTCGGTTGCGGGTGATTCCCCGAATGCCGTGCGGGCGATTCCCGAGTCCGGACACAGCTTGTCCACTGAGTTGTCACCGCTGGTTGTGGATAAGTCGAGCTGCGGTGGACTGCGCAACCAGCAACGGAACCTGAGCCAATCCGTGCTGCCGACGTGCTCAAGAGAAAGCCAGTAGCCTGGCAGCGACTGCCGGTGCACCAGCCGCCGCAACTGAACGGCGAAGTCGGCATAGCGCTGTAAGCTGCCCGACTTCAAGTGCAGGTGACGCAGGTCGAAACGCCAGCCTTCCACTTGTCGGCCCCCGTGTTTGCGCACCAGGCGGTACAGCCAGCGCTCGAAGCCGCCGGTGAGCCGGAAATACGCCGGGTCCAGGGTCAGGACCAAGGCATCCTCCATCACACCGGCATAGAACCAATCCGCCAGGATCAACTCGATGCCGTAGGCCCGGCCACGAGCACCGGGCAGTTCCTTCCATTCGTTGATCCATGAGAAGCGGTGCATTCGCCGCCCCGCAGGCTGACGAATGGACGTCGCGACCGTGGTGGACTGCAGCCGGTCCAGCGCCGCCTTGAGCATCAGGTAGTCCTTGAAGCCCGTGCCGCGCTGCACGAAGGTGAGGATCTCATGCGGCGTCGCGGCCATGAGGCGCGAGGTGCGCAAGCCCTGATCCCGCGCCTGCACGATGTGGCTGGCGGCCCAGATCAACACGTCGGCATCCCAGATGGTCGCGATGCCATGTTCCGGTACGCCTTCGACCGTCAGCGTCACGTCCCCTGCCTCGAAACGGATGGGTATCACCCTGCGGGACTTGGCCAACGAGAAGAACGGGTAGGCCATCAGGTCCTGTGAATCTCGCGGGGCCATGTCGCCGCCTGGCAATGCGCGGAACAGCATGAGCTGATCACGTTCATTCAAGGGTTTGACCATGGCCACAAAGCTGTTTGTGAATCGGACACTGAATCAACGCCGAATCAGCGAACCGAGGCCCGCTGAGGGCTGCCGGGATCGGAGGTCATGCCATAGGCACGACCGTCGGCCCAAGTGCGCAGGTCGCCCACCGCGTAGAGCACACGTGCGCCGAACTTCCGGTAACGCGGGCCGCCACCGAGAACGCGCTGCTTCTCCAGCGTGCGCGGTGAGAGGCGCAGAAAGGCTGCGGCCTCGTCATTGGTCAGAAACTCAGGATTGCCAGGGGTTGCAGCAGACGGCTGCGCAGCCGCAGGCAAGGGATGCAAAGGCAGGGAATTCGCAGTTGCCATGAAGGCCTCCATCGACGGTCATCGCCTGGCAGCGAAATGCCGCCAGATGGAGGGAGTCTCAGGAAAGCCAGGCCAACTGCGAAGGGAGATATTCAGTGCGCGGGTTCGTCTCCGGGGGCGCTGGTGTGCTGCTGGCGTACGCCAGCCAAAGCCAGATAGCCACCGCGCATCAAACCCTCGGCACGTGTCAGGAGGTGGCGAACCTGCGCACGAAGTTCGCCGTCGGCCGTCCAGCGCGTGCGCGCGGCATCAATTCCGAACAGCGCCCCGGCAATATCGCGATGGTGAGCACCGGCCTGCAATGCATCAAGCGCCTGCAGGGCGTGCAGGTGCAGCAGGGAAGCGCGGGTGACTTTTTTGGCGGCTACAGGAGGCCATTGACCCTGGATGGCGTTGGCCTGCGCCTGGTACCCGGTCAATCGCGTGCGCAGGTGAGCATCGAACGGCACAGTCAAGCCATAGGCCGCACCATCTTCTAGCTCAGAGGACAGCGAGGCCCGCAAGCGATTCGGCCCATGCTCTGCCGTGAGGCTCAGTTGCGAGCCTGTATGCGACAGGTGCTTGCGGCCGGGAATCTTCCAGAGGCTGAATACGGGCCAGGTGCTTGTGTCGTGCTTGTTGATGGTACGTACGTGCAGTAGCGCGTCAGCCGCTGCGGTCCAGAGCGGGTATGCCTGACGGGCATCGAGCTGCGGGTCTTCGGCTACTCTGCAACCCCCAGTGGGAAGCTGAGACGCGGCGTTGACCACTGAGCCAGTCGGCCCGGTAGCCTGCATGGCGTCTCAGATATTCCCATGCCAGCGCAGGACCGTCCAGGTCCAGCGTGTAGAGATATGCAGCCGTAGCGCGCCATGGCGCAGAAAAGTCGGCAAGATCGTGATGAATCGTCATTGCGATGGCTCCCTTCAGTGTTTGCTGGAGGGTGCCACGAATTGCATCAAAGCATGCAACGGCCCAGGTAACACAAAGTGAAACTTGTGAGTTCAACGCAAGCGTTCACGGCATGGTCAGTCGTTGATCGATCCATCCCGCATCGCCTCCGCAACATAGGCCGACAGCGGCTGACGTGGCTTGAAATGCGGATCGACCACGATGCGCAGGCCACGCGGCCCGCGCACAGCCTCCAAAGCAGACAGGCTCACAGTTCCCAGCTCGGGAAATCCGGTCCCCGCATCGCACAGTCCATAAGCCTGGTCGCCATCCGCATCCAGACTCACCAGCAACCAGACGGCACCGGCGTCCAGGGTGTAGAGCTTAACGACTGGATGCGGATCGATGGCTTCGCCACGCGCGCGGGCCACGCCGTTGGCCAGCATTTGCGTGCGCTGCAGCTCAGTGAGGAAGGTCATGGTGCCTAGGGATCATTTACAGAATATTACTGATACATCACCGCCCTGAACATCCCCCAAAACCCTAATGAAGATTTGCATTCAAAGCAAATTGAGTTAAATATAACGTGGTTTAAAGTATTGTAAACGCCGACGCTCCTGTCCATGCAAAAGCGTGGAATTCAGCGAGGAAGGCCGACAGGCGCGACGACCTTTGAAGCCGCGCCTGCGCAAGCGTTCGGGGCTGCAGTGCGGGCAGTGAGAACCGAAGACGGTATTGCCCAGGAAACGCTGGCCCACCTGGCGGGCATCGAACGCTCCCACATGGGCAAGATCGAGCGTGGCGAGCATATGCCCACGCTGGCTTTGGTGTTCAAGATCGCCCGAGCTTTGGGCCGCAGTGCGGGTGAGCTGATGCTGGAGACGGAAGCCAGGCTTCCGATGGAATGGCATCAACCGCCGGCCGACGGTTGATGCCAGTGGTGCCTACGCCACGATGCGGTCCGCCAATCGGGCTTCGCGCGCATAAGCGCTGATCGGCTTGTCTGCCTTGAAATGCAGGTCCCGCTCCACCGGGAGTCCGAGACGGCCACGCACGGTAGCGAGTTCAGTCAGGCTCACATAGCCCAGCTCAGGAAAGCCGAAACCCAGGTCGCACAGTCCGAATGCACGATCATCGTCGCCTGGATCAATCTCGGTTAGCAGCCAGGTCGCACCCGCATCAGGCGTGAACAGCTTGACCACTGGCGGTGGGTCAAAGCCCTCTTCTGCGCGGGATTGTCGGCCATTGGCCAGCAACTGGGCACGTAGTTCGTCGGAAATAAGGTTCATGATCGCAACTCCTTGAATGGACGCTCCCGATCGGAGCGCTGCGATCCGGGCGTGCGCGAACAGCGCGGCCGTCACACCCCCGACTCGGTCGGTGCGGGCTGGGGGTTGACGGGCGTGCGGCGTGCGCCAAGCTGCGCGGCTTGTCCGGTCGGGATGCGGCCAGGCCCAACAGGAGTGCGCACCATGAACTCCGACGACTAGGCATCGCATCAAGGCAGTCCGGAATCCATGTGTCGGATTCGAAGGCCGATCAGGCACCGCCTGTTCGGCGGATTTGCAGGGGCGCCAAGCACCGCGCGGCGGGGACGGGCTTGTGGCCGGTCCCCTGGAGGGCAAGCGAAGCACGCAGGCGTCAGGGATGAAAGCCCATAGGGGCGAGACGCCATCGGTGGCTCGATGCGCAGCACGACAGCGCGACCCGGCATCGCCGGGGGACGTACGGATATTCGTGGAACCTGCAATCCGTTTTTACTCAAAACTTCAAAAACACGGAACCGCCTTCACTCATTTGCATAAAAGAACAGAACCGTACATCCGTAAAGGCGACTTTGCGCCCATGCACAAATCCAGAATCACTTATCTGCGCCAATCCGTACCTCCGCAAACCCGTCAATCAGTAAAAAAAGGTTAAACGTAAAAAAAAAGCCCGCGACATACGGCGGGCCAATCACTTGCTGGGGTTCGTAAAACGCCCCGCCGCAGGGCGGGGCGTCACGGCGACGCTCAGTCGCCCTTGCTGCGCGACCAGATCAGGTTGTGTGTGCCGTCCTCGGCTTCAACCAGCCGGGCGTAGATGGTCGCCGGGAACGACGGATCATCCAGGGTTGCCGACAGGTAGGGCCGCTCCGCCTTGCTGATTTTCTTCCACGCCGCACCGATTTCGAAGTTGCCGGCGACGATGCGGTAGTCCGGGGCGTTTTCGCTCTCCTTGGTGTTGGGAACGAATTTGACCTTGACGTTGAGCGTCAGGGTGCGAACCGTGCCGGTGAAGCTGTTGCCTTGTGCGGTGAAATTGCCGATGTTTGCCATGATGAAGTCCTTTAGAAGTTAACCAGGTCGCGACCATCGCGGCCTTGGCGTGATCCGATGGGCGCGGGTCCGGGCGCGCTGCACCGCAAAGCGGCCGCAACGCAGTGAAGGACCGGGAGGCCCAAAGAATTTGTTTCGCGAGGAAGGCACACCGTGCCGGGGAAATTGTTTGGGCCGGACGGTTGCAGCGAACAAGCCCGAGGCGAAGCCGTGCCCGCGCCAGGATTCACGACAAATACAAGGCCGCTGTGGGTGCGATCCCGCCCCCAAAAGGACGCATGGCCCGGGCACCTTCACCGTGAAGACATATTCCGGCACGCCACCAGATGCGGTCCAGGTCAGTTCCACCGCAGCAAGGATGAATGCCCCACCGCATCGGTGCCGACTGGATCGGTCTCGGCGTGGTCAGTTCGGGCATGGTGGATGGCTTGTCGGCGCCCCGCCGTCGTTCATGGCGACCTACCCGTCATGATTGAGGACGGTGCGACATTGCATAACCTGGCACAGCAAAGGCAGTCCCACGTTGATGCCCCCCTGCGGCGGGGCGTGTTCAGGACGTTTCGGGTCCTGGCTGTTGGAAGTCAAAACGCGCGCGGCACACCTGCCGCGCGCGCCGCCAAAAAAAAATCCCCATCGGAACTCGCCACAAGTGCCCCAACCTTTGCAGCGATTCGAGACTCCATGGATGCCCGCCGTGCCGCGACCAGGGTGACAGAGCTCTCGCAAACGAGCTCATGTGCATCAGACGCTTGAACGCAAAACGTCGCGCTTCGTTCTCCTAGCCGTTCAACCCACCCTCGCAACTTCAGCGACGAGCCCGGCGGGATCGGCCCCTTGTGCTCAAGCTGGATCGTCCGACCCACCACAACTTCAGTGGCCGCGTCTACATGCTGCTGCATCTCACGGATGCAGATGGATTCGACAACGGCGACCAAGTACCCGGTCGCCAGGCATTCGATCAGTCGCTCCGCGTAATCGCTTCCATGCGGGAGCCTGGAAAACAAAGCTCGTGCCGTCTGCTCTGGCGGCACGCTGTAGGTTTCTTCAAAGGATATTTCACTAACGCCTTGGTGATTCATAGAGATTTTTTGGAAAGGTTGTCGAAGTTCATCCGCTCCGGGAACCCCGCGCAAAGCGAGGTGACCGGAACAGCTTTCGATCCTCGTGCGGATGAACCGTACGACCAACCTATTCGGGCGTTCACCAGCGTAGCTGGGCTTGATACCGCTGTTCACGGCGATTGCCCGAGGGGGCAACGCTGGAGGGGAGTCAGGCGTGATGGCTGCCGGAAGTCAAAACGCGCGCGGCACACCTGCCGCGCGCGCCGCGCTGTTGGGGCTCAAGCCCCGATCCAAAGGACCGGGGCTTCTTGCTTACGCCAGCGCGTGCTCTTCCTCGTGATCCGCATCAGCCGCAGCGTCCTCTGCAACAACTTCTGACACCACCGGCACCTCGGTGACGGGTGCGTCCACGCCCCTGAACATCACCGGCAACCACCCCGTTCCGGCCACCAGTCGCTCGGCCTCGCTGACAAGTTCTGCCTTCTTGAGCTTGGCCAGCCGGTTAACCTGCTCGGGCGCGCACACCTGCACCGTTTCCAGGGTCTTGGCCTTAGAGACATGTTCGAAGTAGCCTGCAGCGGTGGGGGTCCACCAGTCGTGCATGTCCAGCCCGACCGCCTGCGCCAGCAAGGCGGCAGGTGTTTCTCCCTCCCGCCCGGTCACCGCACTGACCGTCGCAGCCACACACACGGCCAGCAGCGACAGCAGTTCAGACTGGGGGAAGGCCAGCAGTTCGGCAAACAGTGCGTCCGGGTCTTGGGGCAGGCGGTCCGCCCAGGCCTGCCGGACTTCCCGGATGCCGATGGCGGCACGCGATTGCTCCACGTCCGGCGCATGGGCGTCCAGCCCATCCTGCGGCGATGCGCTGATGTTGACCGGCGACCCTTCCGAACGATAGGCATCAAACACCACCCGCAGAGCCAGCCGGTGCACCACGGCCACCAGTGCGATGTGGGGATGGCGTGCCACCTCCGCCTGCAGGGCTGCCGTGCGGTGCGCACTCAGGCGCTTTGCCAGCTTTTCCGAAATACCGGACTTGACCGGCAGTTGCGTGCCTTCTTCCGCACCGCTGCCCATCTCCCCGGCCTGCTGCCGATCCTGGGCCCGCAGTGCCTTGGCCTGCTCCTCCCGCAACAGCCCGCGATGCACCACCACTCCGCCCATGTGATCGACCGACACCACGGCACCACCCAGCGCCAGCACGTCCGGCGCGTAGAGGGTCAAACCCTGGTCGATGGCCTCCAGCTCATTGCCGAGCCGGTCGATTTCTTCATGCAGTGCCTGCACCTCTTCATCGGACAAGTCGTTGTCGTCATCGTCGAGCCGGTCCTGCAGTTCGTGCTGTCTGGCTTCCAGCTTGACGATGCGCTTGGCTTCAAGCTTGTTCGGGTCGCGGCGCGTGCGCCGGGCACGCTGGAATGCGTGCAGTTCCGCATGGGTGGCACGCGGTGCCACCTCCACCCAGCTCCAGCCTTCCACCCGAATGGAATCGGCCACGGTGGCAAGCTTGTCCCGCGCCAGGGTATCCAGTAACCCCGAATCCGTCAGGTAAACGCCTTGCTGTGCATCCGAGAACAGATCACGCCGCACACCGCCCCCAGCCACTTCGTAAGTCTCGATACCCACCAAACGCGCCAGCGCATCGCGGCTGGCGTCGATCTCTTCATGGGTCAGATGTTCACGCAAGGCCTGGGGACTGCGTTGCCATTGCGGGGCATCATAGAACGCCGCTTCCTGTGCAGGGTGGTCATCGGTGATGGCCAGCGCCATCAACTGCTCCAGCGTGACGGCATCGGCCCGGTAATCCTCCAGAAGACGTGGCGAGACATTGGCCAGCTTCAAGCGCCGTTGCACGACCAAAGGCGTGACTCCGAAATCCGCCGCAATATCTTCGACCGGTCGCCCCTCTGCCACCAGGGCGGCGAAAGCCTCGAACTGGTCAGCCGGGTGCATGGCTTCCCGCTGCACGTTCTCAGTCAGGCTGGCCGTGCGGGCCGACGCATCGGCCACCAGCAGACAAGGCACTTGATAGTCCTTGGCAATGCGTCTGCGCTTCGCCAGCAGCTTGAGCGCCGCCAGACGACGCCCACCGGCCACGACTTCATAGTGCTGGCCGTCAGCGGAAATCACGACAGTGAGGTTTTGCAGCAGGCCCACGCGCAGGATGCTGGCGGCCAGTTCGGGAATGGAGGCGCGTCGGCTCTTGCGCACGTTGCGCTTGGAAGGGCGCGAACGCAATTGCGTCAACGACACGAGGCGCATGTCCTGGGCTGGCATGGCGGCCTGCAAGGCCTGGGTTTCTTCAAGGGTAGCGGTGTTCATGGTGATAGCTCCTGTCCCTCGCGGGACGTTAATAACAATGAGAAATTAGAAACAAGACTTCGATGTCGATTCACGTTGTTGATGTCCGCATACGCGTCCCTCCTGTGGTTTCCAAAACCAACCGGATTCCAAGATTCGGAGCCCGGTGTGGCTTCGGTGGGTTCGGCGCAATGACCTGGGCGGGTCGCCGTTACCGTCATGCGTCGCCGTCTTTCCTGAGTTCATCGCCCGCGAACAACCGGGCCGGCGGGGACTGGCCGTCAAGGAAGAAGCGCAGGGAGTGGTGCGGCCCGCAGCCGCAGGCGAGGACACGGCCCTGCGCGCCTTGACGGCCAGGCACCACCGGCTACGGTCGCGGGATCAGTGATGAAGGAGGGATAAGACGGATGAGCGACCTACGGCCAAAGATCAACAGGGATGCGACGGACCCACGCCGCGCGGCGAGCGCCCCTGCGTGTGCCTGCCAACAGGGACACGCCTGGCTGGAGGTGGGCCAAGCGCATCGCGCGAAATGAGCAGGAAGAACTGGCCGATCAGGCAACGCCTGTTCGGCGGCATTGCAGGGGCGCCAAACGGAGTGCGGCGGGGATGGGCTGACCAGCCGATCCCCTGGAGGCAAGCGCAGCGCGCAATTCCTCAGGGCCGGAAGAATCGACATCAGGCGCAGCAAAAAAAACACCGCTCCCGTAGTCATCGGGAACGGCGCAATGGATGCTTACACCAATCGATCAATCTGATGCCGGTACCACCATCGTCTGAAGCTGCTCAATCACGCCGGGTTCGACGAAAACGCAGGCTTGATCGGCTGCGATCGGTACGTTGAAAACAGCGGCGAACACGTCGCGTTTCAAGTGAGCCAGTCGGCCTGTTCGATAAGCTTGTTCCGGCTTCAAACGATCGGCGACTGAAGCCCTGCCACTGCGCTGTGGGTCACATTCGACCAGTGCGACGAAGCCGTCATCGGATAGCTTCTGGTGTTCGACGCACAAGCCCCAGCCTGTCGTCGTGTGGTGCTTCAGACTCGCTCGCAGGCGCTTGTCGAGCAGAATGCTGCCGGTGTCATAGGCGATGCCACAGACCAGGCAGGCGTGTTGTTCCAGCGAAACGTGTGATTTGTCATTCATGGTTGCTCTCCGGTTACTCGGGCGGAATTGCCCGGAACCGACGCCAGCACGGCGCAGCGCAAGTAGTCAGGGGTCGCAGACGGCCACGGGCCGCAAGCGCCAGAGGCGCGTAGCCCTTGACGGCGAGCACGCCGTGGTACGGTAAAGGGACACAGCAAAACCGCCCAACCCACCTTCAACGAAGTCACGAATGGGTAAGCGCAGCGCGCAGGCCAGGAACGAAGTAGAGGCCGAAGGCGTCAGGGATCAAAGCCACAAGGCCGCGACTCGGAACGAGGCGTGGGGCAACGCCCGCGAGCCCGACGGCACTATGTGCCGGGATGCCCGACTGCCTTGAACGCTGTCGTCCGAAATAAATCTACATTTTTCGGACAGAAAAGCTTGCTGATCTGCCGCGCGGCTAGCGCCCCTGCGCGCCAGCAGCACGCCTCGATGGAGGGTTGTTGGCCTATCAGGCGCCGCCTGGTCGGCGGTATCGAGGGGCGCCAAGCCTGCGCGGCGGGGATTGGCTTTAGCCAGTCCCCTGGAGGGCAAGTGCAGCACGACAGCGCGGCCCGGTGCTGTCGTGAGACGTTACGACGGGCGAAGAGCTGGATTTGGCAATAACTGGATAAATACAAGGGGTATCCACTTAGCTCCAGTTGATGCAAAATAGCTGGATGGAAACCCATATAGTAGCGCCAATCCCCGGCAAGGACTATCCCCAGAACTGGAACGATTTTCTCGATTGGTTTGCCACCGAGGAGGCGTGTCTTACATACCTTGAGAAGCTACGCTGGGCAAATGGATTTGTCTGCCCGAGTTGCGGCACTGTCGCGCAGGCCTACCGCGCCAGCCGCACCCGGCTGATGTGCCGCGCTTGCCAGCACCAGAGTTCGGTAACTGCCGGCACCATCTTCGACAAGACTCGCACGCCACTGCGCGTGTGGCTGGCAGCTGCGTGGTATCTGACCAATCAGAAGCAGGGCGTGAGCGCTTTGGGACTGCAACGCGTGTTGGGTTTGGGTAGCTACCAAACCGCTTGGACGATGTTGCACCGATTTCGCCACGCCATGGTGCGCCCGGGCCGCGAACAGCTCAAGGGGCTGGTCGAGGTGGATGAAACCTTTCTAGCCATCACCGACCGACAAGCACCCATCTCCCCGGCGGGGCGCAAGAGCAATACGGCCAAGGTGTTGGTGGTCATGGCCGTGGAGATATTGCAGCCCAAGGGATTCGGGCGCATCCGCCTGCGTCGCATTCACAAGGACTGCGCATCCAACGTGATTCCATTTGTGCAGGAGGTCATTGAGCCTGGCGCGCAGGTGCGCACCGATGGCGCAGCCACCTACCGCTCGTTGGGTGAACTGGGCTATGAGCACCAGCGCATTGTCATGCTCGGTTCGGACGTGCCAGCCCATGTGTCCATGGCCGGAGTGCATCGGGTAGCGGCGCTTGTGCAGCGCTGGATTCTGGGCACGCACCATGGCTCGGTTCAACCCGAACATTTGGATGCCTACTTGGATGAGTTCGTGTTCCGCTTCAATCGGCGCACATCGAGTTCGCGCGGCATGCTGTTCTACAGACTATTGCAACAGGCCGTGGCCACAGAACCCGTGACGTATGCGCAGGTGGCGAGTCACACCAAACGCAGAAAGCCCACCAAACCCAAAATCCAGCCCAAAGCTTGAACATTTCAGAGCATTCGATAGAATGCTGTTAACTGGATATCCATCCAGTATCCAGTACTTACTGGAGCTAAGTGGATACCCCTTATAAATACACAGTATCTTGCTAGAATTCAAGCATGGCCGAGATTCCCGCAACCCTATGGATCGCTGCATGCGCCCACCGCCTGCAGCAGCAGTGGCGCACGGTAGATCCCGCGCAGCTAGAAGAGGTGGCCGGCGATCTCTGGCAAGATGTTCGTCTGCGTGCATTGCCACCGGCTGAGGCGGCGGTGGAATGGTTGAAGCCCATCGTGCCGTCCGCGCCAACACCTTTGCACTTGAACTAATCGTGTAGCCAGGACAATCCCATGAGCGATCCGTTGCAACATTACATTCCCAAGTTCATGCTGCGCCGTTTCTCCTCCGGAAAGGATCTGGTCCACGCGTACGACAAGCACACCGGAAAATCCTTTCCGTTCTCGATCGCGAAAAAATCCAAGGTGGGCGTTGCTGCCGAGCGGGGTATCTACGATTTCGAATTCGAAGGCGTTCCGATGACCCTGGAGCCCTCGCTGAGTGGCCTTGAAACCAAAGCTGCCGAGGTCTCGGCCAAGGTCATCCAGAGCCTTCGAATTGATCCGGAATGGCATATGGACAAAGCGATCCTGGCCAGCTTCCTCGCTGTGCAGCTGGTGCGAACGAAAGCCACCATGGCAACTCTTGACGACCTGTCCGAACGCATGGAAAGCCACTTTCGGTCCGAGGGTGCGCCAGAAGAGTTTTTTGAACCAGAGCCGGAGGTCGGGGACAAGGCAAATGCCAAGAAGGCGCACTACGCGCGGATGATCATCAATGCGCCGCAAGACTTGGCTCCCTTGCTGACGGACAAGGTGTGGCTGCTGCTGCAGACCGATGAGAGCGATCCATTCCTGCTGGGCGACCACCCTTTCGCGCGGTACAACGAGCCAGGCAATAGCGTACGGGGGACCTTGGGGTTGCGTTCCAAGGGAGTGCAGATTTATTTTCCGCTGACTCCAACACTGGCTTTATGCCTCATGTGCAAAACCTACCTGGACACGATGATCGACGGGATCGAGCGTATTGACAGGCTATCAGCGGCGAAGCTTGGGGATGCAGCCGATCTGCGACAGCTGCGCTCTGAAACCAGGCCAATGATCGATGCCATGCTGACCGGTAGCGTAGTGAAGTGCCGGCCGAAAAGCGTCGAGCACTTCAATTCGCTTCAGATTTTGGAGGCAGAGCGCTATGTGTTCTCCTGCAAGAATGACTTCCAGATGGCGACGGAGATGATTGCCGCAAACGAGGCGACGCGCCATGGACCGCGGTTTGTCCCCGATGGCCAGGTCAAACTGCTCCACTGATGGCCACCCAAACTGCTCCAGGCAGGACGCACTGAATTATGCGTTGGTAACGGGTGTCATGGCAATGCGCGCGGCGGCCTCCTTGAGTCTGTAACTCTTGCCCTCGAACTCCAGCATGGCCGCGCGATGCATGAGCCGATCCAGGATGGTGGAGGCCATGGTGACGTCGCCAAGATACTTCCCCCAATCCTGTAGCACGCGGTTGGAGGTCACGACGATGGAGCGGCGCAGCTTGTAGCGCTGATGCACGATGGCCTGCAACAACTCTGCTGACACATCGGCAATCCGGCGGGCCAGAAACAGATCGTCAAGGACCAGCAAGTCGGGCTCCACAAAGGTGCGCAGAATCTGGACCTGTTCGGCCTGGGTGGCAATGCCGAAACGGGCGAACTCGGTGTCGGCCTCCAAATAGCGCACGCTGAAACCCTGCAAAGTGGCTTGATAGGCCAGCGCCTTGGCCACATGGCTCTTGCCGGTGCCGGGTTTGCCAATGATCAACGCATTGACACCCTCGCCGATGAACTTCAGGGTGTGCAATTCGAAGCAAGCCTGACGCGGCAACTTCGGGTTGAAACGCCAATCGAAATCGGCCAGGCCCAGGCGCTCATCCAGGCCCGAGAGTTTGAAGCGCCGCTCAGTCAGTCGGGAGCGGCGCCGGTCGAGTTCATCCTGTAGCATGGCGGCAAAGGTCTCCAGGAATGGCTCCTGGTTACTTTGCGCCTGCATCACGCGGGTGCTCAGGGTGGCGGCAATGCCCGAGAGGCGCAATGCGCGCAGGGCGCGTTCAATCTCATTGAAAGTCATGGGAACTCCGCTCGCTGGTAGGGGTGGTTGAAGAATCAGTGGTTTGGGTGGCGGCGCACTGCGCAAACAAATCGGCATACACGCTCGCGCTGCGGATAAGGACGTGCTCCTGCGTCAGGGCAAGCTCTGCCTGGACTGGGAGGGCGCTGGAATCGATTTGCGCCAGCGCATCAGCTACCAGTTTCTCGGTCAGTGCCTTGACATGGCGGTAGCTGTGCACCCCATCGGTGATGGCGCGCGCGCAAGCCGAATCGATCAGGCGACGTGGATAATTCTTGGCCAGACTGACAATGCCCCAGAGCTTTCTTTGGCCCACACGACCTTCAATGGCAAACAGCATCTGGCACAGCCGCTCGGCATCAGGCCCGATGGCCTTGGCCTGCCCCAGGATGCGGCGTGTCTCGCGCGAGGGATTGAATACGCGCTCTTCATTGGGTAAGACCACCGTTCCGGCTCGCTGGGCACGGGCATGGGTGCGCAGCAGGGTTTGTGTCTTGATCTCACGGATCTCGATGCGGTGTTCAAAGATGCGCACAAGCACTCTGGCGCCAATGGGGGCCGGGCGCGCGGCGTAGCTGCTGTGATCGACCCGCACGCAGGAGTCATCACAGACCGTGCGCTGGGACTCGGTGAAATACTGCATGCCAATGAGGGGCAGCCCCTGTAGATGGGGTTTCTCCTCCTCGAACATAGCCTGCACCTGGCGGCGCTCGCTGCCGTGGATGCGCGACGCCGCCCATTTGGTCTCCCAATGCTCCAGGAACTCGTTCTGTTCTTCGATGGACTCGAAGCGCCGTCCCTTCAAAGCAGTGGCCTGGGTGTGGCCAATCGCGTTCTCAACCGTGCCCTTGCGATTGGGGTCGCGCACTCGGGCCGGGTCGGCCACCACGCCGTAGTGGGCCAGCGTTGCGGCGTAGACCGGGTTGAGTTCAGGCTCGTACAGGTCGGGCTTGAGCACGCCTTCCTTGAGGTTGTCGAGCACGACGTATCGGCAGGAGCCGCCAAAGTAGCGCCAGGCCTGCTCATGCAATCTGGCCCACGTTTGCTGGCTGGAGTTCCACACGACCCGACGGAAACTGCGTCGGCTGTAGCGCAGTGTGGCCACAAACAGGCGGGGTTTGCGGTATTGGGTCTTGCCCGGCACGCGCGTGGGTGCACCCTCGCCGTAGTCGACCTGCATCTCCTCGCCGGGCAAGAAGGACAGGCGGTCAAATTGTTCTGGCTCGCGCTGGCGCAGCTTCGCCACAAACCGTTTGACGGAGTTGTAGGCACCGGCAAAGCCATGCCGGTCCACCAAATCCTGGTAGACGGCCATGGCATTGCGGCGCAATTGCAGTTGGGCTTCGATAAAGGCGCGGTGTGGCTCGCAAGCCGAGATGGCGGTGCTGTTTGGTGGCGCCGGTAGCGCCAGTGGAGTCGGTGGCCAGGGTGGAGCAGTTTGACCGGGTTCACCGCAATCCGACCTGAGCGCCATGGCCTGAGCCTGGCTGTCGAACTTCTTTCGATAGGTACGGATCGTGTGGCGCGAGATGCCGGTCTGGCGCTCAATCTCCCGCTGCGTGGCTCCACTGCGCAGCAGGGTCCAAATGGTGGTTTGCAAATGTGGCTTCAAGACGTTCACTCCAGTTATCCCCTCTAAGGTGAGGGGGTGAAAGTAACGTCCTGCCAGGGACCTCCGAACTACTGATGAACTGCAATCAGCACATCAAAACACGGTGGCCGGGGTGGAGCAGTTTGGGTGGCCACAAGTGGAGCACTTTGGGTGGCCGCCGGGGTTTGTCGAGGGGTCCGGCGCCTTTTAGGAGGATGACGCAGCGAAGCTCACGCGCAGCGTGAGCGGGAATGGGCTGCATAACCGATCGCCAGGCCACCGTGGGAACCAAAGGCGGCATGGGTCACAAACGGGTGCACGCGATGCCGACGATCGCTGCCTACCAGTCGCTTGTCCGCTCCACTGGCTTTATTGCCGCAGAGAAAACGAGTGCGCCGCTCGCCGTCAGAACGCCCACTGCGCCATTGCTACGATAACGGACCTTACTCTGCGAATGCTTCTCGGTGTAACGCTCAATTCTGACTAGAACGACAAGGCTACGATCAGTCGCTGCAAGGTATTTCCTCAAGATCTGCGCCTCACACAGCAAGGCCTCGGCGGATAGTTTTCTCTCATGCTCTCCATAGCCTCGACGCTCTCCCCAGGCGATAGAGCGCATCACTTCATCCCCTTCCTTGTTGATCCAACTTCGCGCAAATGGATCAGCTGCGGACACGCCAGTCAGCGTGCGAAACGCAGCGTCGGGCATTGGTCGCGTGATTGCCGAGGTCGAACAGAAGGGATCGAACTCGTCCCATCCAGGACTGGCCTCCACCGTGACTATCCAAGCTTCGAAGGGTAAGCGGGGGTCGGACTCCAGTTGATCGGATCCGCGGTATTGTCGATGGCGCGGCAACCAAACATCATGACTCTTCTTCGCCGCGAGGGCACTACACGCGGCGATTGCTTTGTCTGTCTTGATCATGGCTGTGTGCACATAAATCTTGACATCGTCGCCGCTCTCCCATACGCCTTCGGCCACGATAGCGGGGAGAGCTTTTTTATCAGAGATCCCCGCCAAATTTAACAAGGCAGGGACATCCGATGTCAACTCTTCGCCGTCGCTTCCTTTGCTGCGCAGTCTGTAATTCGTTGCTGCGGGATAGGGGTCAGTGCCATCGCTTAACCATAGTCCGTCGATTCGACTTAGAGCATGCCGATCAATGAACTCTCGCCAAGGGTCGCGATCCCACTCGTCGACCACGGCCAATGACCTTGTTGCCCGCAATCGTCCAGCGACCACGAAAAGTGCGTGCCAGCCAAGATGGGCTCCGTAGCTGCGGAACCGTCCATCTGCGCTCGACCGCCTTCCACTCGAATGTCGCCCGTACTGGTCGTACATGCCAGGTGACTGGGGGTCCCAACTGGAGGCCTGTTCCTCCAATAGTTCTGCAACTTTCCATGCCGGAACACCAAATGCAGCGCCAAGTGGCCGAGTCTCGTGCTTTCGAAAATCGTAATCCAGCGAGAACTTGAACTCTGAGGCTGGTACCCCCGCCGGTCGGTATGGGTCACCCGAAGTCCGTGGATACTTCACGCGAGGTCCACGTGCCGGGTCATTTTCGACAAGCAAGCGTTTGAGCTCTAGCGTATCCGCAAGATCCTTCTGTGCGCAAAGCAGTGCGTTAACGGCCAGGCTTTGCATCAGGACATGCGGAGTTGCTGGCGTGAACGCCTCTTCAAGCAAGAAGGACTGGTATCGATCAACTAGTTGGGAGTGATCCTTGGCGGCTCGCGCCAACGCTACGAGCAGCCACAGGCGAGCGTCCCACAAGTGAAATTTCGTTGATAGCGCGAGAAACGGTCCGCCTTTGCCGCTCCGGAATAGTCTTACCAGTTCATCGATCACGCCCAATCGATTCGCGTCAATCAGGTTTCGAATCGCGTGAGCTGCTCGCCATCGGTCAAATGCATCAACCGAAGCCAACCTCGTCCATATCAAACCTGCAACGATGCAATCCTCATCCAAGCCCGGATCAAAGTCTGCTCGGAATGCGCCGTCGCCAAAGTCCCCTGCCATTGCTAGAGCGGAACTACCCAAAAGCCGATTCAGCGCGAGCTGCACAGCTGCGCCATCGTCGCCTTCCGCAACAAACACCGCCAATTGCAGCCAATGCCTGGCGTTCGATGCCACCGGCAACTGGGTCAAGTTGCTAGCCAGCACAAGCGCTGCCCGATCGTGAGGCATCCCACCGAGCTTAGCGATGCGCTCAAAGGTGCGCGAAAAGCCCCAACTCAATCCAACGAATTCCGCGGCGTGCCGGACAAGGACGCGTTCATAAATGACTTTCCGGCGTGCCCGCAGCGCGGGCGAGTGACCTTCCCACTCTCGGAGGATCTCCTCGACAAGGTCCAATCGCAGATCAAGTTCAAGACCTTCGACTTCTGTCAGTAGATCCACAAAAACCGAACGACGAGCAATCGGGACTCGCTTGGCGAGCGCGCGGCAGAATCCTCTTCTTGCATCCCATGCTCCATCCATACTTTTGATGATTCGGAGTGATGCTGCGATTGCCGCGATATCAAGAGGAGGGCAGGTGGCGCCCATCGCCCTTATTGACTTCTCGTCTTTCTCCTGCTTCACAGCTCTTTGCCGCGCATATCGCCGGCTCTCGACTCCAAGATCGGCGACGCGTGAGGTGTATGGCTCCTTAAGTGAGGAAAAGAAGGTCACTCTTTCGGTCAAATAGGCGAGAGCTGCCGACGTGATCGGCAGCCGTTTCGAGATTGCCTCCCGCAGTCGCTCATATGAATAGGATGAAGAAGTCGAAGGCTGATCTTTCTCAAATTTTCGAACTATCTGGAAGGCCAACTGCTCTGCGCGAGTTGGTTCAGCGTCCATGAGAACGGCAGCGATGTCACCCCAGGAGAACCAATGGGCCTCGCCAACCTCATCGAGAGTCAGCAGCGCGAGCGCGGAGTCCACGCATAGCCGGCGGCTTCGAACAAGTTCAACGATTAGTGGCGGCGCGCAGTAGCCAAAATCAACGGCTTCTCGCGAACACCAACGGCCGATCTGAGCGAGTGATCGAATTCCCTGCGCCGGTACAGCTGCCTGTGCAAACGCATTCCAAGCGAACTTGCTTGGTTCGCCTTGAAAATTCATTTCACAAAGATTGGCAAACCGTTGAAAGTTCTCGGGCGGCAATGAGCTGCCTTCCAGCTTTGCCAAAAGGGGCATGAGATCTTGAACGGTCTCGTAATCTGCCGATCCAAGCGAGTTGAGTTGCTGCATAGAGCGTTGGAAGTAGTGAACGCCATCTTCCGGACTCATCCCCAAAAGAATCGTCGCGATATCAGCCAGCAGATCGCCTTTGCGACTAGCATCGTCTTCACGCTCCAAGAGTTTGTCCAGCCAAGGAAGAAGTGCTTGACCCGCACCAGAAGTACATGCGCTGTACGACAACACGCGCAGACAATCGACGCCCACCGATGTAGGCAAACTCACTCTAGTCGAGATAATGGCAACAAATTGGTCTGCAAAGGCCGAACTGTCACTCCCTCCGAGCTGAAGCGAGAACAGGGCCATAAAACGTCCCAGGTGGTCTCGCAGCCGACGCGTTGCTTCTCGAAGCATGGAGTGACCGTCCTGCGAGTCCACCCACGCATCAAGGATCGGAAACAACGGCGCCTTCGGAGGCGTAAGAACTTCCGTCGAAAACAGTTCACATACCGGCAACAGCGGCGCAATGCTGTCCGAAACGGCGCGCGAGGATTCGTAGCCTTCTGACGTTGACTTTTGACCCCGCGCCGCCTCTGCTTGTGCTCGAAGGCTCGCTTTCCTCTTGATTTTTTCTTCGATGTCTTTTGCCGAATAGTCACCTTTAAGTCTCTTTGGCAAGCTCTCCCTTGCCTCCCTAGAGAGAATGTCCACGAGTGTTGGCTTTCCTCCACTCGCGACGGCGGACAGGCACGCAAACAGAAGCCACCGCGCGACACGTTCGTCAGGCCAGTTATCCTGAAACGTGTGATAACTCGGGCGTCGGATGTGTACTTGCGCGAGTATCGAACGAGCATGGTGGGGCGAACCCATTCGCAGAGCTATGCCGGCGCTGAGCAGTAGCGCATTCTCAAACGGCACGTGCTCATCACGTTCGTGATTTGGGTCGGCGACTTTCGCCCGACATGCTTGAGCGAGGAGCGCCACGAGAGCGGAGCGATCCTCAGTCTCAATCCCCGGCATGGTCTCAATGCAAGCAGCATAGATCGCTGGCCCCTCAAGTGGCACGGCTCGTAGTGTCTCAACGATCGCACTGGCAGGAATTTGAAGTTGATTGAACACGACTCGAAGAAAGTCCTTGGCCACAAGGAAGCCAAACCAAGCGCGCCAGACCCCAAGAACGCGGAAAGCCTTATCAAGCTGCCCCTTGCTTGCCAGGTGTATGGATCTAGCTGCCGCTTCGATCGACGTCGGCCCCTTCATCGACCTGTCTCGGTTGTCTTGGTTGTAGTACCACCGGAGCCATTGGAAACTGCGCTCGGCATGAAGCGCCGCCTCCGACTCGTCGCCCATCAGAAGATGAGCGATTGTCAGCCGAGCATGGCGTGCCCCCGGCCATGTTGTGCGAACTTCGAACAGTCTACGAAGTGCTTCGGCATCTGCTGCCGCTGCAACCAGATCAGGATGGGATGCAATGAGGTCATCGAGTCGGTCGCCGCTGGCAGCAACCGAAGCGAGTTCGACTAAAAGCCGTATGGCGTGTGCCTTCTGCCCGCTGCGTGACGACATCGCAAGCGCCGTAGTCAACCGGTGAGTGCGGATGGCACGCTTGCCAAAGTCACTTGTTACGCCACTCGGGAGATCGTCACTGAATGCTAGATCGACAGCCATGTCGGCGGCGCCGATTAAGTTCAGAAGACGCGGAAGTGCTCGCGCAGCGTACGCTGAGGTTTTTTGTGCCGCCGTCAATCGCTGCGCCAAGGCTGCGAGCAGCGCCGGATCGTTGCCGTATCTAGTACGGACAAAGGTTTCCGTGGGCTCGTCTCGAAACACAATTCCAAGTGAGGTGCGATCAAGCAGTGGCGCCAAGTCGGCGGCAAAACTCTCTATCGCGGCGTGCGAGAGGCCGATGGCCGCAGCATATTCGCTGACGGGAACGGGCGGTGGAAGAACGGTCAGGCCGCATAGGAATGCGCGAACTGCTTCATTCAGTCCTTGCTTCGCTACATATGCCATAGCGCGATCTAACCTGCGCTGAATTAGTTCCTCAACTTGAATCGGCGCATCCGAACGGTCGGGACGTCGGATTAGTGCATCCCATTCTTCCACCAAGTGATTAAGAACGCGCGCATTTCCCTCCGAGCGAACTTGCGCAATGTCAATCTCCGCGTCGGTTAGTGCGTCCACTCGTGCAGAAAGAAACGCTCTCGTTTCCTTTCGCGTAAACGCAGGGAGTGGCAGCGTGACCGGATCGGCAGTACCGGCTGTCATTTCGATCCGTTCGGTTCTACAGCTGGCGATCAGACCTACACCATCCGGCGTCCCGAGCTGCGAGAAGGTCTCCATAAGGAGAGTGGGAAATGCCTTCTCGTGCTGATCGATTCCTTGCTGAGCTGCATTATCTGCAGCGTCCAACAATATGAATAAACGAGCCTGTTTATTCTCAATGCGAAGTGTCGTTATCGCCTGATTGAACCGCCGCCTTGCTGTACTTAACAAGTCGGCGAGTAGAACAGGGCCAGGAATGATTGGATCGCAGAGTCCGCGCGACGCCAAAGCATTCACAATATGAAGTAACCCTTTGATGGGCAGGTGCCTGGAATCCTCGACTGACCGATAGTTACCTCCACCGAAGCAATCGAATAGAACTACCTCGCCCCATTCCATCAGCCTGGATGCCAGACCCTGCATGAAAACTGTCTTACCTACTCCTCCAGCTGCGTGAACCAAGACAGGCTTATTCAGGCGAAGAGCTAATATCAGATCATTCTCAACGTCTGGTCGAGCTACAACTGGTCCAACGTCGACGAAACTAGCGGGAGCTGGCAAGAGGTCACGGTCATCCGCAACGCCCAACGCGCTTAGGACGTCCACTAGGCGCACGACGTTCCTACCCTGCCCCTCAGTTCCAGCCTTCGATCGCAGCAGAGCTTTTAGCGAGCCGAGTCGCCCGTGCGCAACGTAGTCGGCAGACACCGACCAGTCGACAATGCGGGTAGAAACGTCTGACTTGAGCGCAATCAACGATCCTGTGGCACCTCGAAGTTCGAGTCGCGAGAGAAAGCTTTGTATGCTGACGGGAGACAGTCCGCATGCATCGTAGATTTGATTCGCCTGTTGGATTGTCTTTAGATCGAGACTGTCCGCCCCCTCCGCAAGCTTTGAGAGTGCAGACGAGAAATGGCTGTCGATCGGACGATTCGTAACGATGCTGAAACGGAGCTTTCTTTCGGTCTTTGCCTTGCCGAATTTTTTGCGGTGATCCCGCTCCGCTTCCGCAAACTTCTCGAATGTCTGCTTCGCATCTGACGCGACGAACGGCTTGTACTGATTTGCTATCGAGTACTTGAACTGTGAGACCTCGACGCGCTTCGCGGACTCGAAGGAACAATCATCGCCGTAATAGAGAACGAGGTCTGCGATTTCCGATGCAGCGGAGGAAACATGCTCTCCATCTTGCGTTGAAAAGCCCTCAACGGCAATTCCGACCAACTCGTCCCGCGGCATCAAGAGTTCAAGTGAGCGACGCGCCGCCCACGTCTCATGGAACTCGTTGCCATCTTTTGCTGCTCTAGATTTTTCGACCAAGGTGCTTGCCTCCTCGACCAGCCCTGGCCATACAGCATGTATCTGGGCGAAAGCTATTTAGTGTTAGTCCCGTGCTTTGCAGCCGTTCTGCTCCGTATGGGGTTCTCCTCTGCGCAGACCGCCACCCCCACACGCCCACCGCCAGTCTCGAAGCAGCCATCGAACCAGCCACGGTTTCATCGTTCATTCTTCTCGACTCACTAGAACCCATACTTCTTTTTTCGGTTCACGAACGCTGGCGCCGTGCCCTCGAGAATCTCAATCACACGATCCTTGATCTCTGGCGATTCAATAGCACCACTGATGTATGAAAAGCGCTTGGTCGCTTTATCACACGTGGCGCAAATGATTTGCTCGGCATCACAAACTACGGCGAGATTCGGGTTGTGAGTGACCATGATGACTTGACGGCGCTGTTTGGCCGTCTTGATGCATCTCACGAGGATTTTGTAGATGGTCTGGTTGTCTAGATTTTCCTCCGGCTGATCGATCACAAGAGGGATGTCATCCTTGTCTACCAACAGATAGAACACCAGCAATAGCAAACCGCGCTCTCCAGGGGAAAGTTGACTGATTTCCTGTTTGTCATAAGTCAGCGAGTACTGTGGCTTCAAGTATTCGAGTCCAAACAGGAAGTCGTACAGTTCCTCCGGGCGGTTTCCTTTTCGCAACTGGTCTACGACGGATAGCTCTGTATGGTTGACACTCTCGGTACGCCGGTCGAAATGCAACATATCATCGACTCTCTCGACGAATGAGACTACAGCGTCCGCGCTCATGAAATCGGTTTCTTTCAGAAGACTCCGAATGAGCAGGTTACTCTCATCAATCCCAGCAAAACTTCCGCGAGTTTGCCGGTTGACGCGCGCCAGGAAGTTTTCCTGAAAACCTTCTTCCGCAATTCGTACGTCGAAATCCAGCGGCAATGGCATCTCCATTTTTGCGGTCGATTGCACGAAACCCTGAACCGGCTGATAAAGCGTTCGATATTCCGCTACGACCTTGCCAATCTGCTCGTGCAGCCGACGAACGATGACGAGGCGAGCGTTCTTCAGCTGCTCACGTTGCGCTGGTAAGGCATCCAACGCGCCTATTTCGGCTGCATACCAAGCAATGCTGTTGGTCTTGTCTTTGTCCCCCTGCAGATCGACTTTGGCGCGCTCCCACTGCGTCAGTTGCTCCCTATAGACCAGAAACAAGCGCTGCTTCTCTCCGAGCTGACTCTTGAGCGTCTTTATCGCCGCCTCGACCGCTTCGCGACGACGTGGCAGATTCGCGTCTCCGTCGCCGGAAAGAAGAACGTCTTGTGCGTCCGATTCCGTTTTGAAGGCGGTGCCAAGCTCCATAACCCCTGCGATGCTGACCTTGAGTGAAACTATCTCACTCGCTTTCAATGTCGAATTCGCCTCAGCCAGCATGCCGTCCAGTTCCGCAATGAATTGCTCGTGGCTCTTCTGATGATTTTTGATGGCTTGCAGAATTCGGGTTACGTGTGCGGCGCCCTTTACGGCGTCTGCTTTTTTCTGGCGCGCCTTCTGCTCCTCTGTCCGAACTGTATTCAGAGTCGCTTCGAAATCTGCGAGCTTTGCTGTCGCTGCAGCGGTTTCCTGTTTTGCTGCGTTTGACTCTAACGGGTCATCCACGGGTGCCGGCTTAGCACCTTCCAGGGCATTCAGCTCATTCTTTTTGGCTTCTAGCTGCTGCTCTAAAGACTGACGAAACGCCGGTGAGAGCTTGTGCTCGACGTTGACAAGTTCAGCATTCAGTTTGGCAAGCTCATCAGCCAATTGCTTACGCTCGGCCTCAAGTTCTGATATCTTGAAGTTTAGGAGCTCGTCGAGCGACAGAAAGCCAATGCGCTGCTCTTCGGGAACATGGGTATAGATGATTTTCCGCAGCTCGCCGTCGAAGGTTGAGGAGCCATTGCCCGCCAGTTCGTTGCACAGGGTCTCCAGATAACTCTGCGGCAGGTATTTCACTCGCTCAACACTGGAGGGGGTGGGGCTTTCGTGTAAGTCCTTCTGAGCATCGGTTCCGTCGTGCCAGCGTAGCGTCCCGGTGAAATGCGCCGCTAGTTTATTGCGCGGGTCACGGAATCTATCCTCATTGAGGAATGAAAAACTCTCGTGATTTTTGGTGTCGCCGATGAGGGCAACGATGTCCGCAAGTGCGCTTTTGCCGCTCCCCTTGTTCCCAATGATCGCCACCAGGTCATGATTCAACGGAACTTCCACATCGAACCAGGTATCCGTCAGCGACGATCCAGCCTTCTTCCTAACCGTGATCGCGGATGCATATTTTGTTCTGTTTCCGGCCACCAACAATTGCTTCGGTGGCGTGTCGCCAACGAATACACGTTGGTCAAATTCAGTGACTGCTTGGAGCAAGCCCTGGAAAGTAGGGTCCGCTTTTATCCAGGTGAAGCACTGGCCGATCCGATCCTTGCTTTCCGCATCGCTGAGCGCGTGAGCATCAGAGCAGTCCAGCAATCTGTCAAGGACGTTTGCGTCACTCAGTTTTTTGCGGGCTTTGTTGTAGGCATCGGGATTTTCTGATGCTGTAAAAACCAGATCGACGCAATTGATGACATTACGTTTTTCAGCGATGGATTGGTCATCCCACTTCATGTTCTCCCACTCTGTTTTTCCAACTGCAAGTAGGAAACGGTCTTTCAAGTCGTGACGCTCTAACGCTTTAAGCACGGAATCCAAGCTCACACACAGGTTGTTGAATCCTTCTTGCAACGGACCCGCATAATCCGCCTTCTTTTCGGGCGGCGCAGAGTCGATGATCATTTGCCCGAGCTGGGTCAGGCTGTCTGGTGTGATGACCGCCTGCCACTTGGCCTTGAATCGATCAGCCTCTGGAATAAGGCTGTAGCACTGCACGAGGGAGCTGAGAAATTGTTGACGAATTACTTCAGGATCGAGTTGATCGAAGATGATGTGAAGGTTGATTCGGTTCCAGTCCGACTTTGAATAGGAACCGTCCTTGTCTCGCTTCACAACGCCAGCAAACTTGTCGAGGCGCAGTTCGACCACGGGAAGAATCAGATCGATGTTCGCTAATCGGCCATCTCTCTTTGCCTTGAGCACTCGTTCATAGCCATCGACAAAAATGTAGTCGTTGATGCCGATGACCTTGAAATCCGGCGGCAACTTTTCCAGGTCCGCAATGAAGCTCTCCCAAGCTTCATCAGTGTTCCCACCATAGTTTTGAACGATGGAGGACGGCGTGTGAACATGGAGGTCCCATTTTTTCCATGTCGAGCCCACTGGGTTGAAGTTGCTCATCGTGCCCCGCCTTTTGATTATTTTGTTACATGAATGTTAAGGCCCAACCGCTTTTCATCAGGCTCCCTGTCCTGGCTGACTGCTTATGCCCTTGCAGATATGAGCGCGAGAAACCCGAACGCACTGCCCAGAAACGCCCATTGCTGCAGCTGAGGGCTCTCCATGGGGACGCCGTGCGCGTAGCGGACGAAGTGCTCGCAGTTGAATTGTGTCCACGAATAACTCTGTCCCTGCTTCAATCGCGCACGCTGCATCACGGTTCCGGGCGGCAGGCCACCGAGGTATCCGTCTACCGTTACATAGCGACCGGCCGCGAATGTTGATATGCATTGCTCGACGAGCCCACAGCTTTGCGCCGAAAACGACAAGACACCACGCTCCCCGCCAATCCATCGATCACTGAGCAACGCCACATGATCGTAGAAACCGCAGTTAACCCGAATGACGGTTCCTGCGGGAAGTGCCCAGATGTTTTGCTGATTTGAAATAGGAATCATGGTATCCTCCTGTTGAACATATTTGCATTAAACGCATACATGCAAGCAAAGTCAACCCCCCCTCAAAAACCGTTGGTCACCTATCCCGCCTTGGTCGGCAAGATATTGGCGCAACAACGTGAGGCCCGCGGGATCAAGCAAGGTGATCTCGCGGCAACGCTTGGGCTCTCTCAGTCCGCTTACTCCAGACTTGAGTCGGGCGACTCCGTACTAAATCTTTCGCAGCTCAGAAATGCGGCAATACAGCTCGGCCTGCATCCCGCGCAGGTGCTCCAGTGGGCAGATGAGTATGCGGCGCGCCTGCAACAGCAAGGCGTCGATGTGATTTCAGAGAAACCGGATAATCCGGCGGCGATTGCGATCGGTTTGGGATTGCTCGCTGCATTGCTGATGAGCGCTCGCTAAGGTGCGTCGCTGCATCGAGGCTTCTCTGTTGACTGGAATGATGCCGCGGCCCACTGCGGCCGAAGATTTCCGATGCGATCGACACCGTTCGCCGCACGCGATCAGCAAAACTGGGATTTGAAATAAATTCGTTGATTGTTGAGGCGCCAATCAGGGCCTTCAAGTGTCGAGTGACTCGTCCCAATCCGAGCCAAGAACCCAGCTGAGCGCAGACATACGGCCGCTCAACAAACCCCACCGGAAGTCGTCCCAACCAAGATTTTCCCTGCCGATTTTCCTTTCAATACGGGCTGCAGCCTTCTTGGCCGTGGCCAAGATTTCTTCCTGGCCTGGACCGAGCTTCTCTTCGCCGGTTTCGAGACGGTGCAGCCAGTTCTGGTGGCGGTTCCACCAAACCTTGTCCCACAAATCGTTGTACTCACGCAGGATTGCCGCGTCGTTGCGGCGGAGAAGCATCGGCCAGACCTCGCCTTCTTCTTCGTCCGAGGGGATCCATTCGACCTTGTCACCGTCTTCGTTGTAGCCAATCTTGTGGCCGTTCGGGCCGACTTCGCCTGGCTTCACCGGATCCGTCATCTGCGACGCATCGCGTTCAATGCCACGCACAGGATGCAGAGCTGAAAATTCTCTGTTCAGTTCGCGCAGCTGCAACACCAGGTCTGGCTCGAAGCGCGTGATTTCGATGCCGGCATCCTGCATTCGGAGCTCGCCCAACCCTCGAATCTTTGCGTTCGGATCGAGCGTGCCGATCACAACACGCTTGAGCTTTCGTGCGATCACACGATCAGTACAGGCGATCTTCGGATGGTTTCGGTGCGTGCACGGTTCAAGCGTCGAGTAGAGCGTTGCGCCCTCCAGATCAATGTCATGCAGCTTGCGCTCAAGCAACGTGTACTCGGCATGCTCGCCTGGCTTCATTTCACCGCGATATGCAGAGGCCAAAACCACGCCGTCGCGAGCCACAATGGCACCGACTTTTGGTGATACCCGGCCTTCTTCGCTCACGCACTGTGAGGCAAGCTCAACTGCCAGCTGCATCAGTTCGCGTGGACTGTGAGTTGCATTCTTTAGAGTCATATGTTCCTCCGTGGTATTGGCCAATCGTGACACGCCTCGGCAAGACCCGACCGCCGTCGACTCAATGGCCCGTCGCACTCCTCGCTGCTTTTTTGCGACGTTCCGCAGTAAGCCTCAGAGTACGCTCCGGCACGGTGCAGCGCGCTCGCGTGAGTTTTCTTGATCCCTATTGAGACGCATCCTCTCGGAATCGTTCGAGAAGGATTCTCCATGTTTTTCCACAAACCCCTGCCCAAGCCACCGACTTCCAAGGCCCCACCGGCTTTCTACCGCTTGCGCGACGTGATGCGGATCGCGGCCCTCAGTCGTTCTACTATCTATCGACGTGTCGCGGAAGGTCGGTTTCCATCACCGGTCCGTCTAGGCGGCCGAGCATCGGCTTGGCCGAGTGCAGCACTGCAGGAATGGATCGACGATCCAGAAGGCTACAGAGTAGCTATGCCGCAAGCCTAAGCGTCTGTGTACCAGCGCCCTCCGTTTGGCTGGAGGATTTTTCAACCGACGTAGGTTGACGCATGTCGGCCTTAAGCGCAACCGCCTTGTCGGCGGCCAGATCGTCGAGCAGGTCAGCCCAGAGCTGAATCATCCTGCGACGCTGATCCAGGAATGTCGTTCGGTCGTAACTGCCACCCAACTCTTCATCGGAAACGTGAGCCAAGTGCCGCTCGATGATCTCCCGATCCCAACCCAGCAGTTCTCGAATCAGCGTCCGGGCGGTGGCTCGAAAACCGTGCCCTGTGATTTCCTCCCTCGTGTCATAGCCGAGTGTGCGTAGCGCGCTGTTGATCGTGTTGTCGCTCATGTAGCGCGTCTTTTCTGATCGCTTCGCCATGCTGCGGAAGATCGGCCCGCTAGGACCGGTCAATGGAAGAAGGTCGCGCAGGATTTCGACAGCTTGCGTCGGCAGTGGGACGAAATGCGCCGGCGTGCGAATGTCGCGTTTCTTCCATTCGCGAAGCTTCATTTTCTCGGGAGGGCAGCGCCAGAGGGTTCGCTCAAAGTCGATATCCTCCCAATGAGCCAGGCGGAGCTGCCCGGGACGCTGGAATAGCAGTGGCGAGAGTTGCAAGGCCGCGCGCGTGATGACGTTACCGTTGTAGGCTCTGATGTCTCGCAATAGCTGCCCGAGCTTTTGCGGGTCGGTGATCGCCGCGTAGTGACGAGCCCTTGGTGCCGGCAGCCCTCCTGTCCGGCTATTTACGAAGTTTTTGGCCGGTTCCAGTGCGCCCACGTCAACGGCGTACTGAAAAACGTGCTGAACGGCCTCCCGGACACGCTGTGCCGTTTCCAAGTTTCCTCGCTCCTTGATACGGTGCAAACACCGCACAAGCTCGGTCGGCTTAATAGCGTCCATGATCAACACGCCAATCCACGGAAATATGTGCAACTCCAAGTGCCGCATCACCTTCTCCGCGTAGCTCGTGGACCACTGCCGGTCCTTCTTCGCTTGGGCGTGCCAGGCGCGGGCCATCAACTCGAATGTACTGAGACCAGCGACACGATCGCGCTCCTTCTCCTCGCGTCGGGCTTCGCGGGGGTCTACCCCGCCTGCCCGCCCTTCGGCCTCAGCACGGGCCTTCTTGCGGGCTGCAGCCAGCGACATGGCCGGATACCGTCCAAGGCTTAGTTTGGCCTCCTTGCCGCCCTCTTTGTAGCGATAGGCCCAAGCCTTTCCGGTCGGCCTCACGCGAAGGTACAAGCCTTCACCGTCCGACAGCAGATATTCCTTGTCGCGCGGCTGTGCCGCCTTGATTTGAAGCTCGTTGAGTTGTCCCATGGTGTACCCAAAAAATGACTGCAGTTGAAAAGCAGTCTGGGGTACACCATTGGGTACACGCAAGAACGGGACGTTGTGGAATCAAACGATACCGCTTGAGCCGCCTTTTCAGGCTAAGTCCTTGATTTACAAGGACTCTGAGCTAACTTGGAATCGTCTGGGAAGAAAAGATGGTGGCCTGGGGCGGAATCGAACCACCGACACAAGGATTTTCAGTCCTCTGCTCTACCGACTGAGCTACCGGGCCAGAGCCGCGAATTATAGCAGCATGTGACGGCCATCGAGGCTCGCAAGTCACGCCCCGTTGCGCTTGCCGCGTGTCAGGTCGACCCCCAATTGCTTCAACTTCCGATAGAGGTGCGTTCTCTCAAGCCCGGTCTTTTCGGCGACCCTTGTCATGGAACCATTTTCCTTGGCGAGGTGGTATTCAAAGTACGCCTTCTCGAACTCGTCGCGGGTCTCACGCAACGGCTTGTCGAGCATAAAGCTCTGTTGGGGCAGCGGCCCGGCCTCCGCCGCCGCCACGGTCTTCCCGGCCAAGGCGGCCACATCTGCCAGCAGCGCCGCTGGTGCTGCCGCCAGAGGCGTCAACGACTTGCGGATAGCGCCCCGCGCCAGGCCCTGTTCAACGGCTTTGAGAAGTTTTTGCAGGGTGATCGGCTTTTCCAGAAATGCCAGTGCGCCAATCCTGGTTGCCTCCACCGCAGTGTCAATGGTCGCATGTCCGCTCATCATGATGACCGGCATGGTGAGCGCACCGGTGGCAGACCATTCCTTGAGAAGCGTTACCCCATCGGTGTCAGGCATCCAGATGTCGAGCAGCACCAGATCGGGCCGATCTCGCAAGCGGGCGGCGCGGGCTTGCGCGGCGTTCTCCGCCACTTCGACGTTGTGCCCCTCGTCATTCAATATTTCCCACAACAGATCGCGGATGCCGAGCTCGTCGTCAACCACCAGTATGTTTGCCATGATTTAGCACGTTCCTTGGGTATACCTGAGTCGCCCGGCTAGCCCGGCACGACAGTCTCAGTGGTGAATGATAACGATACTTGGGCACCGACTACCTTGCCGTCGACGATACGGTTGGCAATATCCACACGGGTGCCATGCTCGTCGGCGATTTTTTTGACGACGGCCAGTCCCAGTCCGGTCCCCTTGGCCTTGGTGGTGACATAGGGTTCAAACGCACGCTTAAGGATGTGCTCCGGAAAACCAGAGCCGCAGTCCAGCACACTCAATCGAACGCGCCCGCTGGTCTCCAGCCACTGGGTCTTGACCGTCACGCTGTGCAGGTGGCTGCCATGACCCGCAGTTTCAGTTGCATCCTGCGCATTCTGAAGCAGGTTATGCAGCACCTGGCGCAACTGCTGTGAGTCGCCCATCACTCTCGGGCAACGCGAATCAAGCTCCATCTGTACCGGAACCTGAGACGTTTCACTGGCATACAACTGCAACACTTCAGACACCAGCAGGTTCAGATCAATCGGCTTGAGTTCGGCCGCCGGCAGCCGCGCATAGTCCCGGAACTCGTTCACCAGACGCTTCATGGCATCGACCTGATCGACAATGGTTTTCACTGATTTGGTGAGCAAAGCCTGCTCGGCTGGAGCCACCTTGCCCGACAGCTTCATCGCCAGTCGTTCAGCCGACAACTGGATCGGGGTCAGGGGATTCTTGATCTCGTGCGCCAATCGTCTGGCGACTTCACCCCACGCCTGGGAGCGTTGTGCCGACACAATTTCAGAGATATCGTCAAAAACCAGAAGTCTGGAAGCACCTGGCAGTTCGGCCCCTCGCGCCACCAGAATAAGCGCATCGTCGGCCTGCCTGCCGACCAGTTTGGCGCTCGCATTTCCAAGTTCAAAGGAGTGCTGCCAATGATCCAGGCCATGCTCCTCGCGGGCCCCCAGAAACGAATCGAAGCGGAGCTGCACTTCTTCTCCAAATTTCTCCAGACCCTCAATGTCAGCCAGACGCCGCCCCTCAAAGGTAGCCATCGGAACATGAAGAATACGCGTGGCGCCGGGATTGGACGACTGAATGACCCCTTGCGCATCCAGCACCATGACCCCGGCCGTGAGGTTGTCCAGAATCGTCTGCAGGTTGGCGCGCGCCGCATTCACTTGCTCCATGCTGACCTGGACTGCCTGTCGGGCGTCTGCCAACTGCTGCGTCATGTCGGCAAAGGAACGTGTCAAACCGTCAAGCTCGTCCCTTCCTTGCAGCGACGCTTTCGGTGTCAGGTCGCCTGCCGCCACCTGCCGCACGCCGTCGGCCAGCAACAGAAGTGGACGCGCAATTTGGTTACCCAGCAATACCGCCAACAAGACGGCGCCAAAGACGGCCAGAAACAGGCACAGCGTCAAGGTTCCGATGTACATCCGGTGCAGCCCCTGGCGGGCCAGCGCCCGCTCCTGGTATTCACGGTTGGCCTCGGTGACGGCCAGCGCATTGGCCACCAGTGTCGGCGGCAAGGTCTGCGTCAGCAGGAGAAAGCGCGGTTCGACCAGCAAACCCAGGCTGCTGCTGGATACCAGAACCAGCGCCTTGACACGGGCATTGCCCGCGGCACCCGGTACCGCATCATCCAGCCCCTCAATCCAGGTGATTGACCGCTGGACTCGCGCGTTGCGAAACTGCTGCTGGCTTGGCCGCTCGGGATTGAGCTGGTACCGAGCCTTGCCAGCCGCCGCAATCAGTTGACCCGAGGCACTCCAGAGCGTTAAATCACTGGCCCCCAACTGTTCACGGGCGCGTTCCAGCGGCAGCGCCGCGCTGACATCGGGCGTGTCCGCCATCTGCGATGCCGTGGCACGCCCTTTCTCGGCCAATTCAGTGGACAAGGTTTCCAGCGTGACGCGTCCCAGATTGAGACCCGCGTCCAGCGCTCCTTCGACCTTCACATCAAACCAGCTTTCGATCGAGCGCGACACAAACTGGTAGGACACGACATAAATCAGGACGCCCGGGGCAAACCCCGCCAGGGCAAAAATCGCGGCCAGTTTGACCAACAGACGACTGCCAAATTTTCCTTGCCGCAAACGTGTTATCAGGCGGTAGGCAATCCAGACAATGACCGCCAGCAACAAACCCGCCACCACGACATTGAGCGCAAAGAGCCGGGCGTAATTGCGTTCGTACATCTCGCGGTTGGTGGTGGCTTGTGTCAGCAGGAACAACAACACCAGTCCAACCGCCACCATGGCAGCCAAGCCGGTCGCCACGGTCCAGCGCAGGGTACGGGAATTCCTCAGGGAAAAACGGCCCTTTGCATCGGTCGCGGCGGCGCCACCGTTCACTTGACCCCGTCCAACACCAAGGGTTGACTGGAGGAGGCCGAGATATTCCAGTCGGTTTGACCCAGCGTACCAATCTGAAACGGACGTGGCAGTTGTGACACATCGAGGCGAAAACGAAACTCGACCAGATGGCGTTGTTCAAGGTCAAGTTCCGAGACGTCGGCAATTTTCCAGCGTGACAAGCGTTGCACGGCTGCCAACGCGTCCGACAAGGTATCGAAATTCTGATTCAGGGCCACCGCCAGCCCGGCCTGGGTGATCAGACCGGAGGCCACATTCAATCGCCAGCGACGGGTCAGCGGCTGATAGGCCAACCGCATGTGGCGTTCGGCGCTCAGCACTCTCTTGTTGGTCCAGTACCAGCGCTCGCGAAACACGTCCACTTCGGCCAGGAAAACCATGGGAACACCTTTGAACAGCGCCTCCTGGACCGCGGCCGACAGCTCGAACTTGACAGCAGCCGTAAGAAGAATGGCTTCGCCGTCGCGCTCAAAGCGCAAAGTTGAAATCTCCGTCGTCGGAACTTCCGCCCGTGCCGCCCCCCCAACGGCCCAGAGCAGACCGGCACAGACCAGCAGCCCGATCAGGTCAAGCCGCGCGTTTTTCAAGCAGTGCGTAATAAAAGCCATCATGGTCACAAGCCAGATTGTCCGGGACGGCTTCCCCAATTACCCCATTAAAAGGCATTAAATGCCCGGACGAAGGCAGCAAGACCGCCTCGGTGTTGTGCGCAAGAAACGTTTCTATCTGATCCTCCCCCTCCGCCCTGAAGACCGAACAGGTAGCGTACAGCAGGCGCCCACCCGGCCGCAGCAGGGGCCACAAGGCCTTCAGCAGCCGCGCTTGAATCTGGGCCAGTTGAGCAATATCGGACTCCCGGCGCAGCCAGCGAACATCCGGGTGACGTCGCACAATGCCCGAGGCGGAACATGGCGCGTCCAGCAAAATGGCATCAAACAATTGACCATCCCACCACGCTGCCGGGTCAGCCGCGTCGGCCGCCAGCACCTGAGCTTGCAAGCCCAGTCGTTGCAGTGTTTGGTGAATTCGCTCGCAACGTGCTGGGTTGACATCCAGCGCAGTCACCTTGCAATCCGCAAGTTCCAGCAGATGTGCGGTCTTGCCCCCTGGAGCGGCGCAAGCGTCCAGCACGCGAAGCGGGCGAACCGACGTCAGGCCCGCCAGCAGCAGTGGCGCGGCAAGCTGCGCGGCACCATCCTGCACCGACACAACACCGTCGGCAAAACCTGGCAGCTCCGACACCGGCCTGGCTTGTTCCAGGGTAACGCCCCAATCACCGGCCGCCACAGCGTTCAGACCCGCTGCTTCGAGCGTCCGCAGATAATGCGTCTGGTCGGATCGCCTGGCGTTAATTCGCAAACTCATCGGTGCCTGCCGGTTGTTGGCCGCAAGTATCGCCTGCCAGCGGTTTGGCCATTCTTTTTGCAGTCGTTCGATCCACCACTTCGGATGATTCCACAACGCCACCGGATTTTTGTCGGTTTGGGTCACCAAGGTGTCGCGTTCGCGCAAGAAACGGCGCAAGCAGGCATTGATGAAGCCGGCCTGTGGCTGGGTAACGGGATTCCTTTTGGCCGCCTCCACCGCCTGATTGACCAGCGTGAAGACCTCATACGGCGCCTCCTGCTCATGCCAGGTCAGTGCCAACGCGGAGCAAAGCAAGGCATCCGCCAGCGCCGGTGGAGGACGTTTCGCGAGCAACTGCCGCAAGGCCTCTGCACGCCCCAGCGAGCGCAAAACATGAAATATCAGTGCCTGCGCGCCGGGCCGTAAATCCTGCGGCACATGGGCCAGCGCCGCCGTTCCGGAAACACCGCAGCGGATCGCCTGCAAGACCGTGGCCACCGCCTGCAACTGTTGCCACAAGGGAGGACTTTGTTTATTCGTGTTCATTAGACTAGATCGGCTGCGCCGCTCTAAAACCAAACACGCGGGCCAGTATCAAAGTGGGGAATTGGCCGATGGCCTGGTTGTAATTGGCGACTGTCTTGTTGAAATCGGCCCTGGCCATTTCTGCCTGAACGCCAATCTGATCCCATTGCGCTGGCAAGCCGTCCGGCAGCGCCAGCCCGACCGGATTGGTGGCCAGGCCACGCAGACGCGACCACGACAAACACAGGGTCTCATAGGCCGTCCTGAGAGCACTTGTGGTCGGACCGTTGAGGGGCTGCGAATGGGCCACTCTCAGCGAGGCGTTGAACTGATCGGCAGCCGCCGCAAGCGCGGTCCAGGCAGCATAAAAATCCTCGTTACCCTGAATCGCCGCAGCCTGCAAGAGAGGGGCTGCCGGCTGATCCGGGCAATGCGTTTTCACCAGCAACAAGTACTGCTTGAACAGCCCCTCCAGGCTCGTATAAGCAACAATTCCCTGCGACCGCAGGCGCACCAGACGGTTGTAGGCCCCCATGGTCCAGAACAACAACACGGCAACGACAGACCAGAATAGGACGGAATCACTCATTTCCTTCACTTTCCAGACCCAGTCAAAGGCAGTCAACAAAAAAACGAAAGCGCCTCAAGCCATCCTGCAATAGGCTTGAGGCGCCACCTGTTTCAGCAGCAATGGAGTTTTACTCGGATACCGCTCCCTCGTTGGCTTGCGCCACGTCAGCCTGACCGGCCAGTTCCGCGGCCTCGGCCTCGGCAATGGCGCGACGCTCCGCGTCGTCCATGTTTTCACGGACTTTTCGGGCCTCGTGATAAGCCAGGCCGGTACCCGCGGGAATCAATCGACCAACGATGACGTTTTCCTTCAAGCCCCGCAGCTCGTCGCGCTTGCCCATGATCGCGGCTTCCGTCAGCACCCGGGTGGTTTCCTGGAAGGAAGCGGCGCTGATGAAGCTGTCGGTCGACAACGAAGCCTTGGTGATACCCAGCAACAAATTGGTGAATGTTGCGGGCATCTTGCCCTCGGCGCGCAAGGCGTCGTTGGTATTGAGCATCTCCGAGCGCTCAACCTGCTCGCCGTTGATATAGCTGGAGTCGCCGGCGCTCTCAACCACCACCCGACGCAACATCTGGCGAACAATCACTTCAATGTGCTTGTCGTTGATCTTCACGCCTTGCAAGCGGTAAACGTCCTGCACCTCGTCGACAATGTAACGGGCCAGCTCTTCCGAACCGAGCAGTCGCAAAATATCCTGCGGATCGGCCGGACCATCGACCACGCTCTCGCCCTTGTTGACGACCTGGCCTTCGTGCACGATGATGCTCTTCTCCTTGGGCACCAGCTCTTCCCAGACCAGACCATCGGGATCGGTGATCTGCAAACGAATCTTGCCCTTGGTCTCCTTCCCGAACGACACGGTACCGGTCATTTCGGCCAGTACGCCCTTGTCCTTCGGCGAACGGGCTTCAAACAGCTCGGCAACCCGCGGCAGACCACCGGTAATATCGCGCGTCTTCTGACCTTCAATCGGTATCCGCGCCAGCACCTCGCCAGGACCCACGTCCTGGCCGTCACGGACCTGGACCAGGGCCCCGACCGGGAACCCGATAGTCACCGAGTGATCGGTGCCCGGAATCTTGACCTCATTGCCGGAAGCGTCAATCAGCTTGACCTGCGGACGAACCACTTTGGCCGCGCCACGGCGCTTCGGATCGATCACGACCATGGTCGACAGACCGGTCACCTCGTCGACCTGCTTGGCCACCGTCAGACCTTCTTCGACATTCTCAAAACGAGCCTTGCCGGCAAACTCGGTAATGATGGGACGCGTCAAGGGATCCCAGTTGGCCAGAATCGCGCCAGACTTGATGGATTGATCCGCCTTCACCGCCAGCACGGCGCCGTACGGCACCTTGTGACGTTCGCGCTCACGACCGTGTTCGTCATGAATGACGATTTCGCCGGAACGGGAAATGACCACCAGTTCACTCTTGCCATTCGTCACATACCGCATGGTGGCGTTAAAGCCGATACTTCCGTTCGACTTGGCTTCCACGCTGGAGGCTATCGCCGCACGCGACGCGGCACCACCAATGTGGAAGGTACGCATGGTCAACTGCGTACCTGGTTCACCAATCGACTGGGCCGCAATCACCCCCACCGCTTCACCACCATTGACCAGGCCACCGCGGCCCAGATCACGGCCGTAGCATTTGGCACAGATGCCAAAGCGGGTTTCGCAAGTCAGCGCGGTACGCACTTTGACCTCGTCGACGCCAGCGATTTCGAGCTCCTCGATCAAGTCCTCATCCAGCATGGTGCCGGCCACCGCCAGCACCGAGCGGTTTTCCGGATGCACCACGTCATCGGCGGCGGTACGCCCCAAAATACGGTCGCGCAGGGACTCGATCACTTCGCCGCCTTCGACAATGGCGCGCATCAGGTAACCACCGTGCGTGCCGCAGTCCACCTCGGTGACGACCAGATCCTGCGTCACATCCACCAGACGCCGTGTCAGGTAGCCCGAGTTGGCCGTCTTCAACGCCGTGTCGGCCAGGCCTTTTCGGGCGCCGTGGGTGGAGATGAAGTACTCCAGCACGTTCAACCCTTCGCGGAAGTTCGCGGTGATGGGTGTCTCGATGATGGAGCCGTCCGGCTTGGCCATCAGGCCCCGCATGCCGGCCACCTGGCGAATCTGGGCCGCCGAGCCGCGGGCCCCGGAGTCCGCCATCATGTAGATGGAATTGAACGATTCCTGCTGCACCTTGTTGCCGTGGCGGTCGGTGACCCATTCCTTGGACAACTGGGCCATCATGACCTTGGAGACTTCGTCCCCCGCCTTGCCCCAGATGTCGACCACCTTGTTGTAGCGTTCGCCCGAGGTCACCAGACCCGAGGTGTACTGCTGCGCGATTTCCTTGACCTCTTTCTCGGCGCGCTCGATGATGCCCTGCTTTTCAGAGGGCACCAACATGTCGTCGATGCAAATCGAGATGCCGGCCTTGGTTGCCAGACGGAAGCCGTATTGCAGCAGTTTGTCGGCAAACACCACGGTCTCTTTAAGACCGCATTTGCGGAACGAAACGTTGATCAGCTTTGAAATCTCTTTCTTCTTCAGCGCCTTGTTGATGTTCGAAAACGGCAGCCCCTTGGGCAAAATTTCCGACAGCAAGGCGCGACCGGCCGTGGTTTCCCACAACTTGGTCGAAGGCACCAGCTCGCCGGTCTGCTTATTCTTGGTGTATTCGGTCAGCCGCACATTGATACGGGCGGTCAACTCCACCTCACCGGCATCGAAGGCACGCTGCACTTCACCGATATCGGAAAAAATCAGGCCTTCGCCCTTGCCATTGATACGATCCCGGGTCGTGTAATACAAACCCAGCACCACGTCTTGCGACGGCACGATGGAAGGCTCGCCATTGGAGGGAAAGAGCACATTGTTGGAGGCCAGCATCAGCGTGCGGCACTCCAGTTGGGCTTCCACCGAAAGCGGCACGTGAACCGCCATCTGGTCACCGTCAAAGTCAGCGTTGAACGCCGCGCAAACCAGCGGATGCAGTTGAATGGCCTTGCCTTCGATCAGGATCGGCTCAAACGCCTGGATGCCCAAACGGTGCAGGGTTGGCGCACGGTTCAACATCACCGGATGCTCTTTGATCACCTCTTCCAAGAGGTCCCACACCACCGGCGTGCCGGATTCGACTTCCTTCTTGGCGGCCTTGATGGTGGTGGCAATGCCCATGGCTTCCAGACGTGCAAAGATGAACGGCTTGAACAACTCCAGTGCCATCAGCTTGGGCAGCCCGCACTGATGAAGTTTGAGCGTGGGACCCACCACGATCACGGAACGACCCGAATAGTCGACCCGCTTGCCCAGCAAGTTCTGGCGGAAACGCCCGCTCTTGCCTTTGATCATGTCGGCCAGGGACTTGAGCGCACGCTTGTTGGCGCCGGTCATGGCCTTGCCGCGACGACCGTTGTCCAGCAACGAGTCGACCGCCTCTTGCAGCATGCGCTTTTCATTGCGTGCAATGATCTCGGGCGCCTTGAGTTCCAGCAGACGGCGCAGGCGGCTGTTGCGGTTGATGACGCGGCGATACAGATCGTTCAGATCCGAGGTGGCAAAACGACCACCGTCCAGTGGCACCAGGGGGCGCAAGTCCGGCGGCAGTACCGGCAGCACCTCCAGCACCATCCACTCGGGCTTGATGCCGGACTTCTTGAACGCTTCCAGCAACTTGAGACGCTTGGTGTTCTTCTTGATCTTCAGTTCGGAGCCGGTCGGGTCGTTGCGCAGCTTTTCGATCGATCCTTCGATATCTATGCTCTGCAGCAAGTCCTTGATACCCTCGGCGCCCATCTTGGCCTGAAACTCATCGCCATATTCCTTGAACTTGGCGTCAAAGTCGTCTTCCGACATGATGCTGAATTTTTTCAGCGGAGTCATGCCGGGGTCGGTCACCACATAGGCTTCAAAGTACAGCACGCGCTCTATGTCGCGCAAAGTCATGTCAAGCACCAGGCCCAGGCGTGACGGCAGCGACTTCAGGAACCAGATGTGGGCGCAGGGTGCCGCCAGGTCGATGTGACCCATGCGCTCGCGGCGCACCTTGGTCTGGGTCACTTCCACACCGCACTTCTCGCAGATCACGCCGCGGTGCTTGAGTCTCTTGTACTTGCCGCACAGACATTCGTAGTCCTTGATGGGGCCAAAAATCTTGGCGCAAAACAAGCCATCGCGCTCCGGCTTGAAGGTACGGTAGTTGATGGTTTCCGGTTTCTTGACTTCGCCGAAAGACCAGGAACGGATCTTCTCGGGCGAAGCCATGCCAATCTTGATGGCACTGAAATGCTCATCCGGCGTGAACTGCTTGAACAGGTCGAGTAATGATTTCATGACGCTATTTCCTTCTTAATCAGTTGGGGACAGACTTTGCTCACTTCGTGTAGCGGCGGTCCGTCCCGCAAGGTCTCACTCTTGGTTGAGGACAGTCTTGGACTGCCCCGCAAAACATCGGGCTTAGCCACGTTCCAGCTCGATATCAATACCGAGTGAGCGAATTTCCTTGACCAGCACATTGAACGATTCCGGCATGCCGGCGTCGATCGAATGTTCACCCTTGACAATGCTCTCGTAGACCTTGGTCCGACCTTGTACGTCGTCCGATTTGACGGTAAGCATTTCCTGCAAGGTGTAGGCAGCACCATAGGCCTCGAGCGCCCAGACCTCCATTTCACCGAAACGCTGACCACCGAACTGGGCCTTGCCGCCCAGCGGCTGTTGCGTCACAAGGCTGTAAGGACCGGTGGAGCGGGCGTGCATTTTGTCGTCAACCAGGTGGTGGAGCTTGAGCACATGCATGTAGCCAATGGTGGAGGGGCGTTCAAACGCGTCGCCGCTTCGACCGTCAAACAGATTCGCTTGCGTGCGTGCCGCCGTCAGACCCTTGGCCTTGACGATGTCGTCGGGGTAAGCCAGTTTCAGCATGGCGCGGATTTCTTCCTCCGAGGCGCCGTCAAAAACCGGCGTGGCGAAGGTGGCGCCGGCACTCAGGTTGCCCGCCATCTCCAAAATCTCGGCGTCGCTGAGCTTCGACATGTCCTCCTTGCGGCCGGAACTGTTGTACAGCGTCTCAAGGAATTTCCGCAAATCTGCCAGTTTGGCCTCTGCCTGCAGCATGTCGCCAATCCGCTGGCCGATGCCTTTGGCAGCCCAGCCCAGATGCACTTCCAACACCTGTCCGACGTTCATCCGCGAGGGCACGCCCAACGGGTTGAGAACGATATCGCAGGGCGTTCCATCCGCCATGTAAGGCATGTCTTCGACCGGAACGATCTTGGAAACCACCCCCTTGTTACCGTGCCGACCGGCCATCTTGTCACCCGGTTGCAGGCGGCGCTTGACGGCCAGGTAAACCTTGACCATCTTCAACACGCCCGCTGGCAATTCGTCGCCCTGGGTCAACTTCTTGCGCTTTTCTTCAAAGGCCAGATCGAAGCTGTGACGGGTCTGCTCCAGGGAGTTCTTGATACTCTCCAACTGAGAGGCGATATCTTCATCGGCAGGACGAATGTCAAACCAGTGGAACTTGTCCACCGAAGTCAAATACGCCTTGTCGATTTTGCTGCCTTTGGCGAGCTTTTGCGGACCGCCGTTGGCCGGTTTGCCGATCAACAATTTCTCGATGCGGTCAAATGCGTCTGCTTCCACAATGCGCAACTGGTCGTTCAAATCAAGACGGAAACGCTTGAGTTCGTCATCGATGATCTGCTGCGCACGGCGGTCGCGCACAATGCCCTCGCGGGTGAACACCTGAACATCAATTACCGTCCCTTGCGAGCCTTGATCGACACGCAGTGATGTGTCCTTCACATCACTGGCTTTTTCACCAAAGATGGCACGCAGCAATTTTTCTTCCGGCGTCAGCGTGGTCTCGCCCTTGGGGGTAACCTTGCCCACCAGCGTATCGCCGGGCTGAACTTCGGCACCCACATAAATGATGCCTGACTCGTCCAGGCGATTGAGTTGTTGCTCGCTCAGATTCGGGATGTCGCGGGTGATTTCTTCGGACCCCAGTTTGGTGTCACGCGCCATCACCACCAGCTCTTCAATGTGAATCGACGTATAGCGGTCGTCCGCCACCACACGCTCGCTGATCAGAATCGAATCCTCAAAGTTGTAGCCATTCCAGGGCATGAACGCCACCAGCATGTTCTGACCCAAGGCCAATTCCCCCAGGTCGGTTGAGGCGCCGTCGGCAATCACGTCACCCTTGGCCAGTTGATCGCCCTTCTTGACGATCGGCCGCTGGTGGATATTGGTGTTCTGGTTCGAGCGCTGGTACTTGATCAGGTTGTAAATATCGACACCCACCTCGCCGGCCTGCGCTTCGGCGTCGTGGACGCGAATCACAACACGGGTTGCGTCAACATAGTCGACCACACCGCCGCGGGTGGCGGTCACGACAGTACCGGAGTCAACCGCCGAAACGCGCTCGATGCCGGTCCCGACGAAGGCTTTTTCCGGGCGCAGAATGGGCACTGCCTGGCGCTGCATGTTGGCGCCCATCAAGGCACGGTTGGCATCGTCGTGCTCCAGGAAGGGCACCAGGGAGGCCGCCACCGACACGATCTGGGCCGGGGACACATCCATGTACTGGACACGGTCCGGACCCACCAGAATTGACTCGCCGGCCTCACGGGCAGAAATCAGTTCACCCGTCAATTTACCTTCCTTGTCGAGCGCCGCGTTGGCCTGCGCGATCACATATTTGCCTTCCTCGATGGCCGACAAATAGTCGATATCCATGGTGACCTTGCTGTTCACGACACGGCGATAAGGCGTTTCAATGAAGCCGTATTCGTTGAGCCGGGCGTACAGCGCCAGCGAGTTGATCAGGCCGATGTTGGGACCTTCAGGCGTCTCAATCGGGCAGACCCGACCGTAGTGCGTGACGTGCACGTCGCGCACCTCAAAACCGGCGCGCTCGCGTGTCAGACCGCCCGGGCCAAGCGCCGAGACACGGCGCTTGTGGGTAATTTCCGACAAGGGATTGGTCTGGTCCATGAACTGCGACAACTGCGAAGCGCCAAAGAACTCTTTCAGCGCAGCCGAAATCGGCTTGCTGTTGATCAAGTCATGCGGCATGAGCGGCTCTTGCTCGGCTTGGCCCAGGCGCTCCTTGACGGCCTTTTCAATCCGCGCCAAGCCGGTGCGATACTGGTTTTCAGCCAACTCGCCGACACAACGCACACGCCGGTTACCGAGGTGGTCGATATCGTCCACCTCACCTCGACCATTGCGCAAGTCGACCAGAATCTTGACCACGGCGAGGATGTCCTCATTGGTCAGAACCATCGGACCGGTCGATTCAGGACGGCCCATCTTGGCATTGAACTTCATGCGTCCGACACGCGAGAGATCGTAGGTGTCAGGGTTGTAGAACAAGCGCTGAAACAGCGCCTGCACTGCATCTTCGGTCGGCGGTTCACCAGGGCGCATCATGCGGTAAATGGCAACCCGAGCGGCAAACTCATCGGTCGTCTCGTCGCTGCGCAGGGTTTGCGAAATGTACGCCCCCTGGTCCAGTTCATTGGTGTAAATGCACGGCAAATCCTGCACCCCTGAAGCGCGCAGTTTCTTCAGCAAAACCTCCGACAGCTCCTCGTTCGCTTTGGCCAGAATTTCGCCGGTATCGGCATCGACGATGTTGCGCGCAACCACGCGACCAATCAGGAAATCCTCGGGCACGCTGATGTGCGTGGTACCGGACTGCTCGAGTTCGCGGGTGTGGCGCGCGGTGACACGCTTGTCTTTCACGACGATCACCTTGCCGCTCTTGTCAGTGACATCGAAACGGGCCACTTCGCCGCGCAGACGTTCGGCCACAAACTCCATCTGGGCACCACTGTCCATCAGACGGAAGTTGTCGTTGACGAAGAAGTTCGCCAGGATCGACTCATGGTTCAGACCGATGGCCTTGAGCAGGATCGTGACCGGCATCTTGCGCCGGCGATCGACGCGGAAGTAGAGAATGTCTTTCGGATCGAACTCGAAATCGAGCCAGGAGCCACGATAGGGAATGATGCGGGCCGAAAACAGCAGTTTGCCCGAGCTATGCGTCTTGCCCTTGTCGTGTTCAAAGAAAACCCCCGGCGAGCGGTGCAACTGGGAGACGATCACGCGCTCCGTGCCGTTGATGATGAAAGAGCCCTTGCCCGTCATCAGGGGCACTTCGCCCATGTAGACTTCCTGCTCCTTGACTTCCTTGATCACCTTGTTTTGCGAGGTCGAAGACTCGCGGTCGTAGATGAAGAGTTGCACCTTGGCCCGCACGGCGGAAGCAAAAGTCAGACCGCGGGTCTGGCATTCACGCACATCAAACGCCGGTTTGGCCAGGTTGTATTCGAGATACTTCATCTCGACAAAACCATTGTGGGAAACAATCGGGAAGGCCGCTTCAAAAGCCGCTTGCAAGCCTTCCGCGGTCCTCTTTTTCGGGGCAACGTCGGCCTGCAAGAACGCCGTGTAGGCGTCTTTTTGCATCTGCAACAGGTAGGGAATTTCGAGCACGCTGTCGCGACTGCCAAAATTTTTGCGAATGCGCTTGCGTTCGGTGTATGTGTAAGCCATGAGATCTCCGGGCAAAGACTAAGGATTCCTGGGTACTTCTTGGTGATTGGCCACTACCAATCATTGGCGGACGGCTGCACATTGCGTGCAACCCGAACCAAGGCATCTTCTGCAGTCGGGGTCAGAAGACACTGAAAAACGCCTTTCGATTTTTGGGGTGAGCGTTCGGCTCACCCAAAACCCTCAAAGAGGCGTTTTTCGGTGCTCTCTTACAAGCGCCAAAGGCTGGGGCCCTTTTGGAGCACCCAGCCCTTGTTGAAAGGTCGATTACTTCAGTTCGGCCTTGGCGCCGGCTTCCACCAGCTTCTTCAAGGCGGCATCGGCGTCAGCCTTGGAAATGCCTTCCTTGACGTTCTTCGGAGCGCCATCCACCAGGTCCTTGGCTTCCTTGAGGCCCAGACCCGTGATTTCACGCACGGCCTTGATGACCGACACCTTGGCCGCGCCGGCTTCCAGCAGGACAACGTTGAACTCAGTCTTCTCTTCCGCCACCGCCGCCGCAACACCACCGCCAGCGGCTGGTGCCGACATGGCGGCAGCGCTGACACCAAATTTCTCTTCGATGGCTTTCACCAGTTCGTTGAGTTCCATGACCGTCATGCTGTCCAGCGCGGTCAAAAATGCGTCTTTATCGAATGCCATTTTGATTTCCTACAGTTATTTTGATTACCACATGCAGCGGGCCATCAGGCCGCAACTGCCTCAGCGGGCGCATCCTGCGCGGCGCCACCATTTTTTTCCGCGATTGCGGCCAGCACCCGTGCTATGCGCGAAATCGGGGATTGCATCAAGCCCAGCAATTGCGCCAGCAACACTTCCTTGGAAGGAATGCTTGCCAACTGCTTAACGCCGTTTACGTCCAGTACTTTTCCGCCGTATGCACCCCCGCGAATCACCAACTTGTCGTTGGTTTTTGCAAAGTCGGCCACCACGCGCGCGGCAGCCACTGCATCTTCAGAAAAGCCATAGATCAGCGGCCCGGTCATCAGGTCGGACACAACTTCAAATCCGCTACCCGCGACGGCACGACGCGCCAAGGTGTTTTTCAACACACTCAGGCTTACGCCATTGCTGCGCGCGTTGGAGCGCAATTTAGTCAAGTCAGCGACCGTGATGCCACGGTATTCCGCCAGCACGAGCGTTTGAGCTTTTGCGGCGAGGCCAGTCACATCACTGATGACCGCTTCTTTCTCACTGCGATTAAGACTCAAGGTCTACTCCTTTTAAATGTGCCTGTCAGCTTGTGCCTTCAAACACGCTACATTGCAGCGATCAACTGTTTCGGAAAACCAATTCCATCTGCAGCGGGATCGCCATCTGCGTTGGCTCCAGGCCGTGGGCGAACCCCCAACCCGGTGATTAAGTGCTGTCCCGTACCGCTACGGCTGGCACACCAACGGTCTTGGATGACTCGTCTTTGTCTTGCGGCAACGACGACCCACCACACCAAGCGGCTCTTTCGAGTCGCTTGAATTCACGCAATTACGCCGCGATGGTTTGCATGTCCACACGGACACCCACACCCATCGTCGACGAAACCGCCACTTTCTTCAAATAAACACCTTTGCTGGTCGCCGGTTTGGCCTTGGTCAAGGCATCCACCAAAGCCGCCAGATTGCCCTGCAATTTGTCGTTGTCAAACGAACGCCGACCAATCGTGGAGTGAACAATACCGGCCTTGTCGACACGGAATTGCACTTGACCGGCCTTGGCGTTCCTTACCGCCGTTGCCACATCGGGCGTCACAGTGCCCACCTTGGGATTCGGCATCAAACCGCGGGGGCCCAGTATTTGTCCCAGGGTACCGACGACACGCATGGCATCGGGCGCCGCAATCACGACATCAAACGGCATGTCACCGGTCTTGATTCTGGCCGCCAAGTCATCCATGCCAACGATGTCGGCGCCTGCTGCCCTGGCTTCTTCAGCCTTGGCGCCCTGGGCAAACACCGCCACCCGCTTGGTCTTGCCGGTGCCATTGGGCAACACGACAGCGCCGCGCACAACCTGGTCTGACTTCTTGGCATCGATACCGAGCTGCACCGCCACATCAATGGATTCGTCGAACTTGGCGTTGGCACAATCTTTGACGATGCCCAGAGCATCTGCCAGGGGGTACAACTTGTTGGAGTCAACTTTGCCCTGGAAGGATTTTTGTTTTTTGGTGAGTTGGGTCATTTAAACACCCTCCACATTCACGCCCATCGAACGGGCGGAGCCAGCGATGGTACGAACCGCTGCATCCATATCGGCGGCAGTCAGGTCCTTCATTTTGGTTTTGGCGATCTCTTCGAGTTGAGCCCGCGTCACCTTGCCGACCTTGACGGTGTGCGGCGTGGCGGAACCCTTGTCGATCTTCGCGGCCTTCTTGATCAGAATCGACGACGGCGGCGATTTGATGATGAACGTGAAGCTCTTGTCCGCAAAAGCGGTGATCACCACTGGCAAGGGCAGACCGGGCTCGATACCCTGAGTCTGGGCGTTGAACGCCTTGCAGAACTCCATGATGTTCAAGCCACGCTGACCCAATGCCGGGCCGATCGGGGGTGATGGGTTGGCCTTGCCTGCTGGAACTTGCAGTTTGACAAAACCGACGATTTTTTTCGCCATGTATTTTCTCCTTGCGGGTAATAACGCCCTGACCGTGCTACTGAATTTGCCGGCCCTGGCTCCCCGGGGTTAACGACTCACTATTTACATTCGCACCGAGTCGGAAAATGCGAATTACTTAATCAGTTGAGGACAGAGCAGGTTTGCTGCGCAAATCCTGATCTGTCCCGCAATATCTCAGCCTGGTTGAGGACAGCGCAAATTTGCCACGCAAATCCTGGTCTGTCCCGCCATACTTCAGGTTTCAGGTCTTTTCAATCTGCGAAAACTCAAGCTCCACTGGCGTGGCGCGGCCGAAAATCGTCACCGCCACACGGACCTTGCTCTTTTCATAGTTGACGTCTTCGACCGATCCATTGAAGTCGGTAAAAGGCCCCTCCTTGACACGCACAAACTCACCCACCACAAATTCAACTTTGTGCCGCGGCTTCTCAGTGCCTTCCTGCATCTGAGAGACGATTTTCTTGACCTCCGCCTCCGAAATGGGAGACGGGTGGGTCTTGGCGCCACCAACGAAACCGGTGACCTTGTTGGTGTGCTTGACCAAATGCCAGGTGTCATCGTCCATCACCATTTCGACCAGCACGTAACCCGGAAAGAACTTGCGTTCCGTGGTTTTTTTCTGGCCATTCTTGATTTCAACCACTTCCTCCATGGGAACCAGGATGCGACCAAATTTGTCTTGCATGCCAGCACGGTTGATGCGCTCGAGGATGTTGCGCTCGACGGCTTTTTCCATGCCCGAATAAGCATGCACCACATACCAACGAAGATCAGGGTTGACCGGCGGAGTCGCCAGAACCTGGGCTGCCGCAAGCGGTTCGACCGAAGGGGTTTCTACAACATCATTCATTACTTTTTCCACCCCAGAATCAAGTCATAAAACAGCCATTCAAGCGTTTTATCGGTAAGCCAGAGAAACAAGGCCATCACCAGCACGAAAGCAAACACATAAGCCGTCATCTGCACCGCCTCCTTGCGTGCCGGCCAAACAACTTTTTTAACCTCGCGCCAGGCATCACGACCAAATGCATAGAGCGCCTTACCTGGCTCGGAAGTGAAAAACACCACGGCCGCCGCCGCAATTCCCAGCAGCAACGCACCCCACTGAACGAGCTGCCCCTGTTTGCCAAACAAATAAAAGGCCGCCAGCGCCGCAACAACCAACGCCGCCGTGGCAGCAAGCTTGGCCTTATCGACTCCGGTACTGACAGTTTGAACTTGTGGGGTGGCCATTTTTCTCTATCTCGCGCTTCTTTATGTCAAATCAAAATCAGCCGTCTTGAGACGCTGAAGCCCGCTATTCGCATAGCGGGCTTGGAATCCACCTTCTCTACACAGTCAGGTGGCAGGGGCGGAAGGAATCGAACCATCAACCTTCGGTTTTGGAGACCGACGCTCTGCCAATTGAGCTACGCCCCTACATCTAATCAAGCAATAATCTTGGCCACCACACCCGCGCCGACCGTCTTGCCACCTTCACGGATGGCAAATCGCAGACCTTCTTCCATCGCGATCGGGTTGATCAGCTTCACCGTGATCGATACGTTGTCGCCTGGCATCACCATCTCTTTGCCTTCTGGCAGCTCGATCGCTCCGGTCACGTCCGTGGTACGGAAGTAGAACTGCGGACGGTAGTTGTTGAAGAACGGGGTATGCCGTCCTCCTTCGTCCTTGCTCAGAACGTAGATTTCACCGACAAAATGGGTGTGCGGCTTGATCGAGCCGGGCTTGCACAGCACTTGGCCGCGCTGCACGTCCTCGCGCTTGGTGCCGCGCAGCAAAATACCTACGTTGTCGCCGGCCTGGCCTTGGTCCAGCAGTTTCCTGAACATCTCGACGCCGGTGCAGGTGGTCTTCTGGGTGTCGGCAATGCCGACGATTTCGATTTCTTCGCCGACTTTGATGACGCCGCGCTCGACCCGTCCGGTCACCACGGTGCCGCGACCCGAGATCGAGAACACGTCTTCCACGGGCATCAGGAAGGCGCCGTCAATGGCACGCTCGGGCAGCGGGATGTAGGAGTCCAGCGCTTCGGCGAGCTTGATGATGGAGCCTTCGCCCATTTCGCCTTTGTCGCCTTCCATGGCCAGTTTGGCCGAGCCGTGGATGATCGGGGTCTTGTCGCCGGGGAAGTCGTATTTGTCCAGCAGTTCGCGTACTTCCATCTCCACCAGTTCGAGCAGTTCGGCGTCGTCCACCATGTCGCACTTGTTCAGGTAGACGATGATGTAGGGCACACCCACCTGGCGCGCCAGCAGGATGTGCTCGCGGGTCTGGGGCATCGGGCCGTCAGCGGCGGAAACAACCAGAATGGCGCCGTCCATCTGGGCTGCGCCGGTGATCATGTTCTTGACGTAGTCGGCGTGGCCGGGGCAGTCAACGTGGGCGTAGTGGCGGTTCGCCGTCTCGTACTCGACGTGGGCGGTGTTGATGGTGATGCCGCGTGCTTTTTCTTCCGGTGCCGCGTCAATCTGGTCGTACGCCTTGGCAGTACCACCGAACTTGGCCGCCATCACGCTGGTGATGGCCGCCGTCAAGGTGGTCTTGCCGTGGTCAACGTGCCCAATCGTGCCCACATTGACGTGGGGCTTGGTACGTGTGAATTTTTCTTTTCCCATTTTCAGACTCCGAAAAGTAAAGGACTGTCAAAACAAAAATCATGGTGCCCATTCCGGGAATCGGACCCGGGACCTCCCCCTTACCAAGGGGGTGCTCTGCCACTGAGCCAAATGGGCATTTCCGGCCCGCTGCTTTCCAGCGAACTCCATCAAACACAACGACAACTGAGCACTGGAGCGGGAGACGGGAATCGAACCCGCGTCATTAGCTTGGAAGGCTAGGGTTCTGCCATTGAACTACTCCCGCATTGAGGCTGAACCAGTCAACCCCAACATGCCTATGGCCCGCTCTTGCGTCAATTCTCAATTCAATACACTGGTGGAGAGGGATGGATTCGAACCATCGTACTCGTAAGAGGGCAGATTTACAGTCTGCTGCCATTAACCACTCGGCCACCTCTCCTTGGTGAGCCTTGGATTATGCCACGAAGTTCTACCACTGTCATGAAACTGCCGGCACAGTCTGCAAATACCGACACGTCATTCCATGAAGCCGGCCTACCCACCCGACTCGGTACCGCCGGTTGCACCATGTTGCTCGCGCCAGGCCCGCGCCCGTGAAAAATGTCCGCAACCAATGAATGGCGCCGGGGGGCGCAAGGCTGACAGTGGCGAGGGGTGATTGGCCGTCAGCACCAGATGGCGCGACGCATCGATCAGGGCACGCTTGCCCTGCGCGTGCGCCCCCCACAACATGAAAACTGCCGGCGCCGCCTCCTTGGAGACCTTGCGAATTATGGCGTCGGTCAAGCGTTCCCAGCCGCGACCAGCATGGCTGGCGGGTTGGCCCTCCTCCACCGTCAAACAGGTGTTGAGCAACAGCACACCGTGACGCGCCCAGCGCACCAAGCTGCCACCGGGCTCGGGAAATGACGGCAATGGCGTCCCCAGGTCGCGTCGCAACTCCTTGAAGATGTTTTGCAGCGAAGGGGGCAGGGCCACGCCCGGTCCGACGGAAAAGGCCAGACCTTCGGCCTGCCCGCGCCCGTGGTAGGGGTCTTGTCCCAGAATCACCACCCGCACCGATTCGGGCGCTGTCAGTTGCAGGGCCCGCAAAGGCTGCGGCGGAAACACGCTGGCCCCGGCTTGCAGCCGTTGCCGCAGGAATTCGAGCAGGTCGCACCCCACCTGGGACTGGAAAAACTCAGTAACCAAAGACTGCCAGCCTGACGCCACCGGCCAAGCCGCCGGGTCCGCCAGCGCCAACTGATCGACCGCCTGACATGGAACGGGGTCCAGCCCAGTGGGGAGCAAAGTTTCCTGGCGCGCCGGGGGGGTACCAGACATGGCATTAACCGAACAGTGTGGCCAGGGCCTGGCCCGGATCCGGCGCCCGCATGAAGGCTTCGCCGACCAAAAACGCGTTGACGCCGGCGGCGCCCATGCGCAACACATCGTCACGGGTGTGGATGCCGCTCTCGCAAACCAGCAGGCGCTCAGGGGGCACCTCACGCATCAGGGACAGTGTGGTGTCCAGTGACACCTCGAAGGTTTTGAGATTGCGGTTGTTGATGCCGATCAGCGGCGTTTTCAGTTTCAAGGCCCGCGCCAACTCGCTCGCGTCGTGCACCTCCACCAGCACCGCCATGTCCAGGCTGCGCGCCAGCGCCTCGAAATCCTTCAATTGCGCATCGTCCAGGATGGCTGCAATCAGCAGTATGGCGTCGGCTCCGATGGCACGCGATTCGTACACTTGGTAGGCGTCGACCATGAAGTCCTTGCGCAACACCGGCAATTGGCAAGAGGCACGAGCCTGCTTCAGGTAATCCACACAACCCTGGAAGAATTGTTTGTCAGTAAGCACCGACAAACAGGCAGCGCCATATTCCGCATAGCTTTGTGCAATATCGGCCGCAATAAAATCCTCACGCAACAGGCCTTTGGACGGGCTGGCCTTCTTGATCTCGGCAATCACCGCCGCTTGCCCGGCGGCTATTTTGGCACGCATGGCAGCGACGAAATCCCGTGTCAAAACACGGGACTCGGCGTCAAAGCGCATCGCCGACAACGATTTGTGCTTGATCGCAGTCGCCACTTCCTGGCGTTTGACGGCAACAATCTGGTTCAGGATATCGGTCATTTTGTCGTGCCCTGAAATTGCCGGGAAAAGTCCACCAGTTGCGTCAGCTTGGCCTTGGCCGCCCCTGATTCGATGGCCGCACGCGCCCGTATCAGTCCTTGCGCCATGGAATCAACCACATTGGCGGCGTACAGCGCGACCCCGGCGTTGAGAATCACAACGTCTCTGGCGGCACCAGGCACATTGTCCAACACCCCCAGCAGCATGGTCCGGGACTGCTCCGGCGTTTCCACCTTGAGGGCGCGATTGCTGGCCATCACCATGCCGAAATCTTCCGGGTGAATCTCGAACTCGGTGATCTCGCCGTGATGCAGTTCCCCCACCAGCGTGGCCGCGCCCAGACTGACTTCGTCCATGCCGTCCTTGCCGTACACCACCACCGCGTGCTGGGCACCCAGACGCTGCAGCGCACGCACCTGAATGCCGACCAGATCCGGGTGAAACACGCCCATCAAAATATTTGGAGCGCTGGCCGGATTGGTCAGTGGACCCAGCAGATTGAAGATGGTCTTGATACCCAACTCCTTGCGCACCGGCGCCACGTTCTTCATGGCTGGATGGTGATTCGGCGCAAACATGAAACCGACTCCCACCTGCTCAATGCAGCGGGCAATAGCCTCGGGCGAAAGGTTGATGTTGACCCCCAGCGACTCCATCACGTCGGCGCTGCCGCTCTTGCTGCTGACGCTTCGCCCCCCGTGCTTGCTGACCCTGGCGCCAGCGGCAGCGGCGACAAACATGGCGCAGGTTGAAATATTGAAAGTGTGCGAGCCGTCGCCACCGGTACCCACGATGTCGACCAGATGGGTCCTGTCGGTCACATGAACCTTGGTCGAAAACTCGCGCATCACCTGGGCCGCCGCGGTGATTTCACCAATCGTTTCCTTCTTCACGCGCAGGCCCGTGATCAACGCAGCGATCATCACCGGCGACCACTCGCCATTCATGATCTGGCGCACGATGTGCAGCATCTCGTCGTGAAAAATTTCCCGGTGCTCGATGGTGCGCAGCAGGGCTTCCTGGGGGGTGATTTTGTTGGTGTTGGGCATGCTCATTTCTAATCAGTTGGGGACAGAGCTGGCGCGCTTCGCGTCGCTGCGGTCTGTCCCACAAGGTTTCAGTTTAGTTGAGGACAGAGTTGGCTCGTTTCACGTCGCTGCGGTCTGTCCCTCAAGGTTTCAGTTAACAGGATTGTCGGTCAGCGCCAGTTTCAGTCCAAATCCGATAAACATGGCGCCGGCCACGCGGTCCAGCCAGTGCAGGGCGCGTTGCACCGCGCCGACCCGGCGCGCGGTCCAGGCCGCCAGCAAGGCCCAGCCGGCATTGACCGGGATCGCATTGACGTTGAACAGCACGCCCAGCAGCACGAAAGCCAAGGCTTTGTTATCCGCGTCCGGTGCGATGAACTGGGGCACGAAGGCGAGGAAGAAGAGTGCTACTTTGGGATTGAGCACATTGGTCCAGAAGCCGCCCAGGAAAACAGTTCTCCAGTTCACCGGCAAGCCAGGCGCCGACACCCCGGACGTGGCAGGCAGATTCGGCGCCTTGCGCGAAAACAACAGCCGCACACCGACCCACAGCAAGTAAGCCGCGCCCAGCCACTTGAGCAGCGTGAAGGCCATTGCCGACGTCGCCAGCAGTGCACTGACGCCGATGGCCGCCGCCCCCACGTGCACAAAGCAACCCAGCGTGATGCCCAGACCCGCCACCACGCCTGCGCGCACACCGTGACGCAGGGCGCTGGAGACGATGTAAAGCACGTCCGGGCCGGGCGTCAGATTGAGCAGCCAGCCGGCAGCGATGAACCAGAGAAGATGCTGAAAATCGGGCATGTCAGACTGGCGCTCCGGGCCCCTCAGGCCGCAAAAAACTCATGCAACGCCGCCAGCGTGCGCTCGATGCCGGCGCTGTCCACGTCCAGATGCGTGACAAAACGCAGGCGGTACAGGCCGGTGACCAGGATGCCGCGCGCGGCCAGATAAGGGATCAGTTCCTTTGAGCGCGCCTTGGCCTCGCCCACCAGGTCGACAAACAGGATATTGGTCTGGGGCGGCTCCACCAGCAGGCCAGGGATATCGCTTAGACCCTGCGCCAGCCGCAGCGCCAGCGCGTGGTCCAACGCCAGCCGCGTCACATGATGGTCCAGCGCATACGAGGCGGCCGCCGCCAGCAGGCCGGACTGGCGCATGCCGCCACCCGCCATTTTCCGAATCCGGTGCGCGCGCGCCAGCAGTTCGCGGCTGCCGCACAGGGCAGAGCCGACCGGCGCGCCCAGACCTTTGCTGAAGCAAACCGAAACGCTGTCAAAACATTGAGTGATGCGGCGCGCCTCGGAAAAGATGTCCCCGCCGGTCTGCGCTGCCTGCGCCACTGCGGCGTTGAACAAACGGGCACCGTCCAGATGCCGTGTCAAACCCCGGCTTTGGGCCAGTTCGGTGGCCTGGCGCACATAGTCGAACGGCAGCAACTTGCCGCCCAGTGTATTTTCCAGCGCCAACAGCCGTGTGCGGGCGAAATGCGCGTCATCCGGCTTGATCGCCGCCTCGATCTCGGCCAGCGCCAGCGTGCCGTCAGCTTGATGATTCAGGGGCTGCGGCTGCACACTGCCAAATACCGCGCCACCACCGCCCTCCCAGCGATAGCAGTGGGCGAACTGACCGACGATGTACTCGTCCCCGCGCTGACAATGGGCCAGGATGGCGCACAGATTGCTCTGCGTGCCGGTGGGCATGAACAGCGCGCCCTCGAAGCCCAGCAGGGCGGCAATTTTTTCCTGCAAGGCGTTCACGCTGGGGTCATCGGCAAACACATCGTCGCCCAATGGCGCGGCCATCATGGCCTCCAGCATGGCGGGCGTGGGCTGCGTCACCGTGTCGCTGCGCAGGTCAACTTTCAAGGCTGTGGATTTTTTCATGATTGACTTTCAGTTGGCTGAGACAGAGCTGGTGCGCTGCGCGTCACTGCGGTCTGTCCCGCGAGGTGGACTTCCAACCTCCGACAAACGGTCGGGGACAGAGCTGGTGCGCTGCGCGTCACTGCGGTCTGTCCCGCGAGGTCTCAGGAAGTTCTTCAGCATGGCGTGGCCGTGTTCCGTCAATATGCTTTCGGGGTGAAACTGCACGCCTTCAATGTCCAGCGTGCGGTGCTTGACGCCCATGATCTCGCCGTCCTCGGTCCAGGCGGTCACCTTCAGACAAGACGGGCAGCTTGGACGATCAATGGCGAGGGAATGGTAGCGGTTGACCGTGAACTGCGCTGGCAGCCCGGCAAATACACCTTCCTGCGTGGTGCTGATGACGCTGGTTTTACCGTGCATCAATTGCTGCGCCCGGATGATCTTGGCCCCAAACGCCGCGCCAATCGCCTGATGGCCCAGGCACACGCCCAGGATCGGCAGCTTGCCGGCGCAGTGCCGGATCGCCGCCACCGAAATACCGGCCTCGGCCGGTGAACAGGGGCCGGGCGAGACCACCAGGCGATCAAGTTGGCCGGACTTGAGTCGCGCGTCGATCTGGTCGAGCGTGATTTCATCGTTGCGAAAGACTTCGACCTGCGCCCCCAATTCGCCCAGGTACTGGACGATGTTGTAGGTAAAGCTGTCATAGTTGTCTATCATCAAAAGTTTCATAGTGTCGGTTCCATCAAGCTTTCATTGACGTTCTGAAAAAGCACCACCCGGTCGCGCCCGGCGGCCTTCGCCTGGTACATCGCGGCATCGGCATGTTTTGTCAGTTCGTTGGCGTCGCGGCCATGCTCCGGGTAGATGGCAACACCGCCGCTCGACGAGATGCGGATGGTTTGCCCGCGCGACAGGGTAAACGGCTGTAGCAGCGTCAGGTGAATTTTTTCCGCCACCGCCATCGCATCCCGCGGCATCTCGAAGATCGGCAACAGCACCACAAATTCATCGCCGCCAACGCGTGCCACGGTGTCTGACTCGCGCACGCAGGTTTGCAGGCGCCGCGCCACCGCCTCCAGCAGTTCGTCGCCGGTCTGGTGTCCGAAGTCGTCATTGACAGGCTTGAATTTGTCCAGGTCAATGAACAGCAGAGCCAGCCGCTTGTGATCCCGTTTGGCCTGGACCAGCGCCTGGCGCAACCGGTCATCCAGCAGGCGGCGGTTCGGCAGGTGCGTCAGCGGGTCGTGAAAGGCCAACTGCTTGATCTCCTCTTCGGCGACCTTGCGCAGTGTGATGTCGGTGTGCGTGGCGACGTAGTGCGTCACCCGCCCTTCCTCATCGCACACCGCCGTGATGCTCAGCGACACCGGCAACACAACGCCGTTCTTGCAGCGGTTCCAGATTTCACCGTGCCAGGCTCCATCGCGCTGAATGCCGGTCCACATGGCAGCGTAAAACGCCGGCTCCAACCGACCTGATTTCAGGATCCGCGGCGTCGCCCCAACGGCGTCCGCCGGGGTATAGCCAAACAGCGCGGTAAAAGCCCTGTTGACACGCAATATTTGCTGCTTCGCGTCGGTGACAACAATACTTTCCTGGCAGTCAAAAGCGGTCGCCGCCACGCGCAGATCGGCCTCCAGCAGCTTGCGCTCGGTCAGATCCTGGGTGGTACCGACCAGGCGTGTCGGCGCACCACCCAGGTGATCGCTTTGCAGCACCGCACGGTTGTGCATGTAGCGCAAGCCGCCGTCCGGGCGTCGCAGCTGGAACGTCAGTTCAAACGGTTCCCCACTTCTGATCACGGCACGGGTTCCGTCCTTGATGCGCTCAAGCTCGCCCGGCAACAGCAGTTGATGCCAGTCGTCATGGCGGGCATTCGCCAGTTTCGGGTCCAGCCCGAACAGTTGAAACATCACCGGATCAAAATGGTAATGTCGGGTCGCCAGCTCAAACTCCCAGATGCCGACCCCGGTGGCCTCGGTTGCCAACTTGAGTCGATTCCGACTGGCGCGCTGGCGGGCACTCTGGCGCCGGTAGAAAAGCAGTCCCGTGCCAGTGAACAGCAGCAACCCCAGGTAGGTCAAAGTCTGGTTTTGCAGATCACGTCGCCATTGGGCAAACACCGCCTCCGACTGTCGTGAAACGCCTATCACCAGCGGCTTGTCCATGGCCAGGGCCGCCGGCCGCAGTGTCCGCAGCACGGCCAGACGCTCGTCACCGGTGTCGGCTTCCTCCAAATCGCTAATCGGGCGACCACTGTCGAGGTGTCGGCGCAGCAGGGAACCGGGCTGCGACAGATCCTTGCCCAAGACCGGGTTCAACTCCGAATCCACCACAAACACTTTGCCATCGCCGTGCACCAACATGACCCGCATGTCATCGGCGTAGCGCACCGAATTGAGCAGAATTCGCATGTCCAGCGGGTCCAGGATTGCCAACACCACGCCGGTGAATCTACCCTGACCGTCCAGCACCGACCGGGTCAGGGTGATCGCATAGGTTCCCAGAACCGTATTGAAAGGCGCACTGACGTACAGTGTTTTCGGATCCAGCGAACGCAAAGGGGTCTGAAAGTAGTCGCGCAGCGCGAAATTGCGCCCTATCATTTCTTCCCGATTGGACAGCGTTATGGTCCCCTGCGCGTCCACCACCGCCAAGGTGCGCACCGAGGACATCCCGGTACTCAGGCTCTTGAGATGCTGCAAGCCCTCATGCTGGCCATCGGCGCGCCCTTGCCAGCGCGGCAGCTCGGCCACGATCCACTCGAGCGTCAGGTTGATGGTATCCAACTGACGCCGCAGATTCTCTTCAACCACTTTCGACTGGGCACTCAGGCGCTCGGTTTCCAGTGCGGCAATGCTGCGGTATTCGCGCCCCAAAGTGAAAGCTATATAGGCGGCCAAGGCGGCCAGACACGCGCCCAGCAGCAACCAATGCCGCCAGCGCATAAAAAAGCGTTTCACTCCAGCCCTTCTTCCACCAGCTCGCTGGCCCTGAGCAGCGCCCGCGCCTTGGCTTCGGTCTCGCGCCACTCCAGCTCCGGCACCGAATCCGCCACGACCCCGGCGGCCGCCTGCACGTACAGGGTCTGGTCCTTGACGATGCCGGTGCGAATGGCAATCGCCACGTCCATGTCACCGGCATAACTCAGGTAACCACAGGCACCGCCGTAGAGGCCGCGCTTGCTCGGCTCCAACTGGTCGATCAGTTCCATCGCGTGCACCTTCGGTGCGCCCGTCAGTGTGCCGGCCGGAAAAGTGGCTTTAAGCACGTCCATGCTGGACATGCCATCGAGCAGCGTGCCTTCCACGTTGCTCACGATGTGCATCACATGGCTGTAGCGCTCGACGCTAAAGGCTTCGGTCACCTTGACGCTGCCGATCTTGGCAATGCGGCCAATGTCGTTGCGTGCCAGGTCGATCAGCATGACATGCTCGGCGCGCTCCTTGGGATCGCCCACCAATTCGACTTCGGCGGCTTTGTCCAACTCGGCGCTGGCGCCGCGCGGACGGGTTCCGGCCAGCGGCCGAATGGTGATTTTCTGTTCTGTCCGGCCATCGGCACTGAGCTGCTCCTGTCGCACCAGAATCTCGGGTGAGGCACCGACGACGTGGAAATCCCCAAAGTGGTAGTAGTACATGTACGGGCTGGGGTTGAGCGAGCGCAGCGCCCGGTACAAGCTCAGGGGCGACTCGGTGTAACGCTTCTTGATGCGCTGGCCAACCTGTACCTGCATGAAGTCGCCGCCGGCAATCAGCTCCTTGGCGCGCTCCACGGCAGCGATGTAATCGGCCTTGGCGAATTCACGCTCGGCCGGGTAGCTTTGCGTGGGCAAGACCTGCGGCGCGCTGACCGAGTATTTGAGCTGTTCCTTCAACTCGCGCAAGCGCTTTTTGGCACCGGCATAGGCTTCCGGACGGGCCGGGTCGGCATAGACAATCAGGTACAGCTTGCCCGACAGGTTGTCGATCACCGCCAGTTCTTCGCATTGCAGCAGCAAAATATCGGGGCAGCCCAAAGTGTCGGGCGGACACGAGGACGCCAGCTTCTTCTCGATATAGCGCACCGTGTCGTAGCCAAAATAGCCGGCCAGCCCACCGCAAAAACGCGGCAGACCCGCTCGCAGCGCAACCTTGAAACGTTTTTGATACGCCGCGATGAAGTCCAGCGGGTTGGCGCTGGAGGTTTCCACCACCACGCCATCGGTCACCACCTCGGTACGCGCATCCGGGCCGAAGCCCATTGAGCGCAGCAAAGTGCGGGCCGGCAGACCGATGAAGCTGTAGCGACCAAAGCGCTCACCGCCGACCACCGACTCCAGCAAGAAGCTGTGCCTGCCACCATCTTTGGAGTGCGCCAGCTTGAGGTACAGCGACAAAGGCGTTTCCAGATCGGCAAAGGCCTCCGCCAGCAGCGGGATCCGGTTGTAGCCCTGGGCGCTCAGGCTTTTGAATTCGAGTTCAGAAATCACGGAACGGTTTCTTTCAAATCAGTGCGGGACCTTCTGCGCGTAGCGGGCCCAGCGAGCAGCGCGGCAGGCTGCGGTTCATTCAACAGGCAAGGGAGGCGTCTCAGTCGCGAAGCGACGAACCTTGTTGCGTACGCCAAGGCCAAGCTCCCCGGTCGCTACAACCCGTGATACAAATGCGATGAATGAACATTGGAACAGTGTAGCAAACCCGGATTTGTCCGTGACTAAGCAGAAACCAGGTGATCCAATGAATCGACAAAGGCATCGGCGTCCACGCTGCGAATCGGCGCACCGTGGTTATAGCCGTAGCTCACCAGCAGCACCGGGCAACCTGCCGCACGGGCCGCTTGCGCGTCGTTGCTGGAGTCGCCAATCATCAGGGTGCGCCGCGGCGTGCTGCCCAAGGCCTGGCAGGTTTTCAGCAACGGCAGCGGGTCCGGCTTTTTGCGTTCAAACGCGTCGCCGCCAAACGTCAGGTCAAAGAATCCCGCCAGCCCCTTGGCCTTGAGCAGGGGCAGTGCAAATGCGCTCGGCTTGTTGGTCAGGCAGGCCAGCTTCAAGCCATGCTCCTTGAGCTGGCGCAGTCCTGCCACGACACCGGGGTAGACCACTGCGTGCTGGCCGTTGATGGCCAGATAATGGCGCTGGTAACTGGGCCAGGCTTGCTGATAGAGCTGGTTCAGTTGGTCGACCCGCAACTGAGCCTCACCGTTTACCAGGGTCAGGACATTTTTCAACAAATGCTCAGAACCCTTGCCGACCAACCTGGCCACGTCGGCGCGGTCAACCTGACGATTTCGATGCGATGGCGGCAAATCAGCCAGCATGCGATTGAGCGCCAGCACAAAGTCGTCCAGCGTATCGACCATGGTGCCGTCCAGATCGACGACGGCGGCGTCGACGTCAAACTGCGCGCACAGCAGCGTCATTTGACCAGTTGGTTCAATTGAATGATCGGCAACAAGACCGCCAGCACAATCAGCATCACGACGACGCCCATGGCCACGATCAGCAAGGGCTCCAGCAGGGTGGCGAGCTGCATGGCGCGGCGCGCCACTTCGGTACTGAGCTGCTTGGAGGCGCGCTGCAGCATCAGCGGCAACTGGCCGGTCTGTTCACCCAGGCGGGCAAACATGGCCAGAAGGCCGGGAAAGCGCTTCTTTTGCGCCAGCGCCGAGGCCAGCGGCGCGCCTTCGCGCACCAGCACCAGGGCATCCAGCGCGTCGGTCCGCATGGCGCGGTTGGAGAGCGTATCGGCCGCCGCCTGCAGCGCTTTGAGAATCGGCACCCCGGCCGCCGCCAGCATCGCCAGCGTGCTGGCAAAACGTGCCGTGTTGTAGCTGCGGGCCAGCTTCCCAAGGATCGGCAGGTTCAGCCAGGCAGCATCGAATTTCTCACGGAAAAGAGCGTTGGCCAGCGCCAGCCGGGCGCCAATCGCCATGAACACAAGAGCGACCAACATGAGCCAACCGTAGCTGCGCACAAAGTTGCTGATGCCAATCATGATGATCGTCAAAATCGGCAACGCGCGCTTGCTGCTGGCAAACACATGCGCCACCTGCGGCACTACATAAGCCACCAGAAACAGCACGATCACGATCGCCACCAGGGTCACGATGGCCGGGTACAGCGCGGCGCCTATCAGTTTGGATTTGAGCGCCTGCTGCTCCTCCAGATCATCGGCCAGACGCTCCAGCACCAGTCCCAGGTTGCCGCTTTGCTCGCCGGCACCGATGACGGCACAGAAAATGGCCGAGAACTCCTGCGGATGTTGTGCCAGCGCCCGGGCGAAAGTGGAGCCGCCGTTGACCTCGGCGCGCAAGGTCGCCACCAGATGGTGTTCCACCTCCCGCTCGGCCTCGTCCGAGAGTGAGCTCAGGGCGCGCTCCAGCGGCAGCCCGGAGGACACCAGACCGGCCAGTTGGCGCGTCCACACGCCCAGACCGGTGGCATTGAAGACGCGCCGCTTGAAGCGGCCACCGGCCTGTCCCGCGCCCTCCTTGCCCGGCACCTGACCGGCTTCGGCGCCAACCACCTCCAGCTTCATCGGCACCAGGGCCTGGCTGCGCAGCATGCCGCGCGCCGCCTTGGCGGAATCGGCTTCGATCACGCCTTTGCGGGTTTGCCCCTGGTCCGTCAGGGCTTCAAATGAATAAACCGGCATACGCTGCTCTGACTTATCCCACAGCCGGGCCGCAGCGCCGGGCCGCCCCAAGCAAGGCCGGCCCCCCCGGGGCTGAGTCCCGCGGCTCCGGGCCTGCCTGCGCAGGCCGGGACGGGGCGAAGAGCCGCTGACTCTGAAAGCGGCCTGTACAGCGCAGTACACGAAGTGACAAGCGTGGGGACACCATATTAGTCGCGCGTGACCCGCACCAGTTCTTCGCGTGAAGTCAGGCCCAGTTGCACCAGCCGTTCGCCGTCGTCGCGCATCAAGGTCATGCCGGCCGCCAGGGCGGCTGCGCGAATATCGGCCTCGGAGGCGCGGTTGTGAATTTGCGCTCGGATGGCATCATCGGTCACCAGCAATTCAAACACGCCAGAGCGGCCCGCGTAGCCGGTCTGGCCACAATGCTGGCAACCAACGGGGTGGTACCCCGTTGACTGTAAATTGGGGTCAGAGCCCGATTTACAGTGCAGGCACAGCTTGCGCACCAGCCGCTGCGCCAAGACCCCCAGTAGCGAGGAACTGAGCAGGAACGGCTCGACCCCCATGTCGGTCAGGCGTGTCACCGCACTGGCGGCATCATTGGTGTGGATGGTGGCCAACACCAGATGGCCGGTGAGGGAAGCCTGAATGGCAATTTGCGCGGTCTCGAAATCCCGAATTTCGCCAATCACGATGATGTCCGGATCCTGCCGCAAGATGGCGCGCAAGGCTTTCGCAAAAGTGAGCTCGATCTTGGCGTTGACCTGGGTCTGCCCAACCCCCGGAAATTCGTATTCGATCGGATCTTCCACCGTCATGATGTTGCTGTGGTCGGCATCGAGCCGGCCCATGGCGGCGTACAGCGTGGTGGTCTTGCCGGAACCGGTCGGGCCGGTAACCAGCACGATGCCGTGCGGCTGCGTCACCAGGTGCTCGAAGCGTTTCAGCACATCGCCTTGCATGCCCAGTGCTTCCAGGCTCAGCCGGCCCTCCGACTTGTCGAGCAAGCGCAGCACGGCGCGCTCGCCGTGTGCGCTGGGCAGCGTGCTGACGCGCACATCGACGGCCCGCGTGCCGATGCGCAGGGAGATGCGACCGTCCTGCGGCAGGCGGCGCTCGGCAATGTCGAGATCGGCCATGATCTTCAGGCGCGAGATCAGGGCGGCGTGCAGGGCGCGATTCGGCTGCACCACCTCGCGCAAGCTGCCATCGACCCGGAAGCGCACGCTGGAGTGACGCTCGTAGGGCTCGATGTGGATATCGCTGGCGCCATCGCGGGCGGCTTGCGTCAGCAACGCATTGAGCATGCGGATGATGGGCGCGTCGTCCGAAGTTTCCAGCAAATCCTCGATCGCCGGCAGTTCCTGCATCATCCTCGATAGATCGGCATCGCTTTCGACCTCGCTGACCACCGCCGCGGCACTCGACTCGCCTTGCGCGTAGGCCGCGCTGATGCGCTGAATCAGTGCCGGGGCGGCCAGCGCCTCGATCTGGCGTACCGGGTACTTGCGCATCACCTCGCTCACCGCGCTGGCGCCCGAGTCGGGGTGCAGACACAGTGTCAACTGGTCCGACTCTTCTTCCAGCAGCAGTTGGTGGGTGCGGGCGAACGCATAGGGCAGCGGGTAGCGCATGGCAGCCTGGTCCCGGCTCAGGGTTGCGTTTTGACCGCCGGAGCGGCCGGCGGAAGAACCGGCTGCGCCAAGGGCAGGGCCGGCAACAGCGGGGCCTCGTTGATCGGCGCCAACTGGCTGGGCACCGGTTGCGCGGCTTGCAGGCCCGAGCGCATCAGCTCGTAGCGGTCCATCGACAGGCGATCGCTGGCTTGTGCGTCGCGCACCACCACCGGACGCAGGAACACCATCAGGTTGGTCTTGTTGCGGCTGCGCGAGTCGGTTTTGAACAGATTGCCAAAGAACGGAACGTCGCCCAGGCCGGGCACTTTATCCTGATTGCCGGAATACTTGTCCTGAAGCAAACCGCCCAGCACCACGATGCGCCCGTCGTCGACCAGCACGGTGGACTCGATCGTGCGCTTGGAGGTGGTCGGTCCGTTGGCGGCGGTTTCAGTGCCGGCCTTGACGGCCGAGGTCTCCTGGTAGATCACCAGCTTGACGGTACCGTTCTCGTTGATCTGCGGCTTCACCTTGAGTGTCAGGCCAACGTCCTTGCGCTCCACCGTGGTGAACGGATTGACCGTGTTGCCGCTGGTGTTGTTGTTGGTGTAGGAGCCGGTCACGAAGGGCACGTTTTCGCCGATCACGATCTTCGCTTCCTCGTTGTCCAGGGTCAGCAGATTGGGCGTCGACAGCACATTGCCGCTACCACTCGACTCCAGAAAATTCGCCAGCAAGCCCAGCACATAAACCCCGTTGACTTTTTGCGCCGCGCCGAAATTGAAACCGGTCCCGGGTGCCACCGTACCGGCACCGGCCGCCAGGTTGATGATATTTTTGCCGGCGGCACCGAAATTGGTCCCCAGCAGGCCAATGACGCCGTCCCCCGCCTGCCCCAGGGGACCCTGCCACTGGATACCGAATTCGGCGGCTCGGTCGGCGTTCACCTCCACGATCAGGCTCTCCACCAGCACTTGGGCGCGGCGTCCATCCAGCCGGTCGATGACGGCGCGCAACTGGCGGTATTGCGGTTCGGGCGCCGTGATGATGAGCGAATTGGTGGCGACATCGGCTTGCACCTGGCCGCCGGTGGCCGACACGGCAGCCGCGGCCGCAGCCACCGCGGTGCCGGCGGCGCCGGCCGCGGCCGGCGCCGCCGCGGCCGGGGCTTGACCGGTCATGGCGGCGCGCAGCGTGGCGGCCAGTTTGGTGGCGTCGGCGTTCTTCAGGTAAACCACGTAGATATTGCCGGCCGCGCCATTGCCGTTGGGGGCCGCCGGCTGATCCAGCTTTTCAACCAATGACTTCACCAGCGCCACCCGCGCCGGGTTGGCGGCCCGCAGCATCAGGGTATTGGAGCGCGGCTCGGCCAGCAAGGTGGTCTTGAACGAGGTATCGGCGCCCACGGTGGCGGTGCCAGGCGACTCCAGCAGACGCAGCACCAGCGGTGCCAGATCGACCGCAATGGCATGCTTGAGCGTCAACACCTCGACACTGGTGGCGTTGGCCACGTCCATGGCGGCGATGATGCGGGCCAGGCGGCGCAGGTTGTCGGCGTAGTCGGTGATGACCAGCGAATTGTTGCCGGGATTGGCATTGATGGTGTTGTTGGGGCTGATCAGCGGGCGCAGCACCGTCACCAGATTGTTGGCGGACTCGAAGTTCAGCTTGAAAATCTGCGTGCTGATCTGGTTGCCGGTTGCCAGTTCCCCGTCAGCAGCACCACCGCTGACCGTCACGGCCCCGCTTTGCAGCTTGGCATCGGCCTCCGGCACCACTTTGTACAGACCAGCGGACTCCACCATGGTAAAGCCCTGCAGCCGCAGTGCCGCTAGAAACTGGTTCATGGCGGCACTGCGGCTGACCGGCTTCTCGGTCACCAGTGTCAGGGTACCCTTGACCCGCGGGTCGACCACCACGTTGAAGCCGGTGATGCTGGCCATGGTGCGTGCCACGGCGTCAATCTCGGCGTTGCTGAAGTTCAGGGTGACCGGATCGCCCGCCTTGACCTTCGCCGCGGTCGCCGTCTGAGCCTGCAGGTTCAGGGGAAAAACGCCGCTGGCAACGGCCACCAAAGCACTGATGGTTATCAGGCAAATAGCGTTTGAGCGACGCCGCAAGAGACTTAATTTCATACCGATTCAACCCACTTTGATGATGGCGCGTGCGCCGTCGCGACGCCCGATGATATTCAGAAGATTCGACAAAGCCTCAAGGCGCTCCGGCGCAGCGCTGGCAAGTCCCTCAAACCGGAGCTTGGAGCCCACCCATTGACCGCTGCCGGACAATTGTAGACTGCCCTCCAGCGTTTCCAGCGCGAAGCTGGGTGTCGCCCCGCCCTGCAAAATGATGCGGTAGCTGCCCATCGGCTTGAGGGTCGACAGGCGCGAGGAAATCTGTGCCGCATCGAGCTGGGCGCGGCCCGCCAGCAGCAGGCGTCCGGCCGCCCATTGCACCGCCAGCCCCTGCGTCGACAAGGTCAGTTGGCCCTCGGCCCGCACCGTGTTCCAGGGCGTCCCCAGTCCGGTCAGCCACAGCGCCGGCCATTGCGACAAGCTGTCCTCCAGTGCCAGACGGGCACCGCCCCAACGCGGCTGGACACTCAGGCGCCAGGCTTGCTGCATACAGCAATCGGCCTGCAAAACGGCACGCAAACCAGACCAGTGAGGCCGCAGCAGCCAGCTCAGCCGGCCCGGCAAGGTGGCGGCATCGCTGCTGCCGGCGCCACCGGAGAGCACCAGGCGGGCCGAACCGTTCCAGAGCGTGCCGCGGGCATCCTCGAACACCAGCCGGCCACCCAGGGCTTGCTGCAAAGGGCCGGTCAGCCAGTGCGCCGGCGCGTTGAGCAATGTGGCCAGAATCAAACCGGCCAAGGCGCCGGCTGCGGCCCAGGACCAGGGGGAGGCGGTTTGCCGTGTCACTTCAGATTCAGCGTCAAAGTGCCATCCCAGGCGCCGCTGGCGTTGCGCACCAGACGCGCCTCGCTGGGCACGCTGCGCACGTTCAGACGCACCTGGGTCAGCCACTGCGCCAAGGCGTCGGCCGAGGCCCCCCGCAAAGTGAGGGTGGCGCGCTCTCCCGCCAGCATCAACTGCGCGGTAGCACCAAAAGGCTTGACCGATGCCTCCAGCAAACGCCGCGCCTCGTCAAAAGTGATGCGCGGCTGCGCTTGCAGCGCCTTGGCCTGCGCTTGCAGGCTTTGCATCTGCTGCAGTTGCGCATCCAGCAGTTGGCGCTGGGTCTGCGCCGAACGCAGCGTGGCCAGCGCCGGCGCCACGCCAACCCACCAGACCAAGGCCAGCAGCAGCAGGGCCAGCGCCGCCAGCACCAGTTGGCGCTCGCGATCCGCGGCGCTCTGCCAGCGTGCTGCCAGGAAGGGGGGTAATTTCATGGCGCGGACACCTGTTTGATGACCAGGCTGTCGGCCTCGGTGCTGGCCACATAAGCCTGGGGCTTGAGTTTGAAAGTGATCCCAGAGATCTCCGCGGTGCGCAGCTTGAGCCCTTTCAAACGCAGCTCGCCGGCGGCAAATTCAATCGCCGTCGGCATTGCGGTGGGCGGGGCCGCCAGCCCGAAAACACCCAGCATGGCCTCTAGGTCGCGAGGGGTCGCGGCGCCACTGGCGCGCTCCAGGGACGCCACCTCCTTGCCCATCTGGATGGGCGCGTCCACCACCACCCGAACCTGCGGAAAAGTGCTGGTCAATATCCCGCCAATGGCGGCGCGCTGGGCCTTGAGCTGGGATTGCTCGCGCCAGGCCCAGGCATTCAAACCCACCAGGTTGACCGCCAGCAGTGCCAGTAGCGCGAAACGCGCCGCGCGCCAGCGCGGTGCGCGCAGCAGACTGGTAAAGGAATCCGATAGGCGCTTGCGCGTGCGAGCGCCGCTCGAATTGGCCAACTCGAACTGGGCCAGGTCCCAGGCCGATTGCAGCGCCTGCAAACGACGTTGCCCGATTTGCTGCAGTGTGACACTGCGCTTGAACAACTGTTCGGCCAACGCCGCCACCGCCGGCTCGGCCACGATGGCGCGCGTTTCGGGCCAATTCAAAAGCGCCACCGACGCCTTCGACAGAGGCCACACGGTAACGCCACCGGCGCTGCTGAAAACCAGCTGCGCCTGCTCGCTCTCACCCATGACGTAAAGCGCATCGGTGAGCGCGTCGGGCGCAAACTCCGGCACGATCCGGCTGACCGGCCGGCCGGCTTGCTCCAGCACCTGCAAGGCCGCGCGCAACCAGGCCTGGTCGCACACCGCCACCCAGACCGGCGCCGCGTCACTGGCCTGCGGCTCCAGCGCAAAGTGCAGTTGCGCCGTCTCGTCCAGCAGTTGTTCTTCCAGCAGACCCTCCAGCACGGAGCGCAAACGCAGCGGCCCGCCGTCCTGAAAAAGACGCTTGCCCAGGCTACCCTTGGGCAACTGGACCCGGTGCCAGGAGAGCTTGTGCGCCGGCACCAGCACCACCACCTCACCGCCATTGCCGACCTGGGGCAACAGCGCCAACGGAGCGCGCGACTGTTCACTCAGAGTAGTGCCGTCGACCGTCAACAGATAGTCGTACAAGGCCGTCGCATCGGCCGGCTCTGAAGAAAGGGTGACGATTAAGGTGGTCATGCGCGGGTCTGGTACTCAGACACAGAGGTATCGGAACAAAATGAAAGTGATGGATTCGCGCTCAAGCCTAGGCGCAAACCGCAGACATAGCCGCAGCTATGGCGAGCATTTGCAACGACGGCATGGGTGCGAAGACGCGCTTTCATGTTGCGATATTTCTGGGTTTGAGTAGTGAGGCTCATTGTAAAGGGCTGCCAGGCGGCGCCACGCCGCGTTTGCGCCAAAGCGTTTTCACCTCCATGCCGTCGCGCTGCACCACCGATTGCTCCTGCACCGTGGTGGTATCGACCTGCAGGCTGCCGCGCACTTCGAAGAAGCGCGTCTTCACGTCGTGCTGGGCCTCATTGAAACGGGCCGCCACGCCGCCCGCCGCTTTGCTGGCATCATTCAACGAGCTCAGGTGCGACAGGTTACGGGCACGCACAAAGTTGGCGGCGTCAGCCAGCTCGAAGGCCTCGACACAGGCATAGATCACCTCGACCGGGGCGGTATTGAGATTGACCGGTGTGCGCACCGGCAAAATAGTGACGTAGGGGCGCAGTTGGACGATGCTGGGCGCCGACAGGCCCAGCCAGGCCAACTCATCGAGTTCCTGCGGCCACAGCGGTACCGCCTTGTTGGCGCGACCCTCGGCGCTGCTGTCCTGCATCAGGCGCAAACTGTCGACCAGCGCCGCCAGTTCGCTGGCCGGCAGATCCAGCAGTTCGAACAGCCGCGTAAAAGCCAGCCGGCTCGGCTCATCGATCTTTCCGCTCTGCACCAGGTTGGTGACGTTCAGCCTGGATTGCAGATCGATGATCTGCCCCGACAGAAAAGCATCCTGGGCATCATCGGCGGCCAGCACGTCGCTGCGGTCGATGGCCAGAAAAGTGGACAGGCGCGCCTGCTCAAAAGGCACCGCCCAGGGTTCGCCCAAATGGTCCACGCTGCCCTGGTTGCGTCCGTCTTCGCGCAAAATCAAACGCGCAAAGTCCAGTGCCCCGGTGAGTATCCAGCCGGACTGCGTGCGGCCGCGCTCGGCCGCCTCGACCTCCACGCCGCGCCATTGCTGCCACAGTGTGCTGGCGGCCAGACTGGCCACCAGCACCACGGTGAGCATGGCGGTCAGCAGGGCGGCGCCGCGTTGCGCCCGCAACACCGGGTGGCGTGCCTGCAGCCTCATTTGCCGCCCCCGACGGTGGACCGGACCCAGTCGCGCGTCACGACGCCGCTGATGGCCTGGCCAGTCGACAGTGTCAGCACCAGACGGACACCGTCCGGGATGACGGCCGTGCTGGGTGCCTGCCCGGCGCCGGCGGCACCTTCGCTGGACAGCGGGTTGCTCCAGGCGTCGCCGCGGTAATAAAAAATTTGCCACTGATCGAGCGGCGCAATATGAACCTCGCGCTGGCGCTCCTCATCGCCCGGACTCTGCGCCCAGGCGGCGGCTTTTTGCCACGCCAACTCCAGTTCACCGCGCGTGCGCAGCGGCGGCGACTGCCAGCGCAGCCACTGACCGACGCCGTCGACATTGCGCCGCGACCAGGCCACCACGCTCAAGCCGGCGCCGGGCGTTGCCGTGCCACGGCGCAGGATGCGCAGGGCGCGTCCGTCCCAATCCAGACTGGGCGTATTGGCTTGCAACGCCAGCGCATCCAGGTCAGCGCCCCACTGCGCCAGTCCGGCCTGCAAGGTCAGTACTTCGTCGGAATGCTGGCGCATCTGCGCCTGGGCCCGCGTCATGCCGTCCAGACCGCGCCAACTCAAGGCCGCCATCAGCGCCAGCAGGCCGATCGCCACCAGCAACTCGATCAGGGTGAAACCGCGCAGCCGGGCGCGCATCAATAACGCCCCACCACGGTGGACAGACGCAGCACGGTGGCCTCATCCCGGCTCACTTGGGCATCGATGCGCAGAAAGTTGGGATTGGGCGTGGGCCGCACCGCCAGCGCCACGCTAAAGACCAAACCGGCTTGTTCGCAACGGATGCTGGCATCACCGACGCCGGGCATCTGCTTGGCCAGGCGCACTTTGATGAGTTCGTTTTCGGCACACATCTGGGCCAGCAACACATCCGACTGGCGCTGTGCATTGCGGGTCAGGGCCGCCGTGGCCTGCAAACCGGCGGTCAGGGCAATCGCCACAATGCCCAGCGCCACCAGCACCTCGATCAGGGTAAAACCGCGCTGCTTCAGAAACCACTTCACGGCGCTGCTGCCAATACGGAAAAAGGACGCACGCCATCGGTTGCCAGGCGCACGCTCTTATCCGGGTGACTGCGCGACACCAGCAGCAATTGCTGCGGCTCGATGATGGGCTCCGGCCCCAGCAACAGCGTTACCGTGTCGCTGACGCCGTCGACACCGGCAACGCTGGTATCGGGGTCCAGCCATTGCTCCGGCAGGTCGGACGCCGCCAGTCCTTCAAAGTGAAAGCCCTGCGCACTGGCTTGCCAGCGCACCGGAACCCCACTGACCCTGGAGCGGGCCCGGGCTGCCTCCAGCAGGGCGGCCAAGCGCTGGGCGTCACGCTCGAGCTGCACCATGGAGGAGTCACGCATGGCAAAACCGACGCCGACCGAGGCCATGGCCACAATGGCGAGCACCACCAGCAACTCCAGTAAGGTGAACCCGACGCTGCGGCGGCTAGCAGCCTGTCGGGCTTGGAACGTGGGTTCCAAGCCCGACAGGTTGCTAGGGCTGCCAGCTACCGATATCTGCATTTTTACCCTCGCCACCGGCCTGACCGTCGGCACCGAAGGACATCACATCGACTTCACCCTTGACGCCGGGATTGAGGTAGATATAGGGCTTGCCCCAGGGGTCGTTGGGCAGCAGGTCAAGATAAGACTTCCAGTTCGGCGGTACCGGGGCAGTGGTCGGTTTGGTCAGCAAGGCCTGCAAGCCTTGCTCGGCGGTCGGATAGCGCTGGTTGTCGAGCTTGTAGAGCTTGAGCGCCTGCATCAGGTTGTTGACGTCGGTCTTGGCCGCCGTGACGCGCGCGTCATCGGCCCGGTCCAGCACATTGGGCACAATCAGGGCCGCCAACACGCCAATGATCAGCAGCACCACCATCAGTTCGATCAGCGTGAAGCCATCCTGAATTCGGTGGCGCATTGTGGCGGGATTTGCTTTCATGGGCTTGCATCACTTTAAAATGGTTACCGCTTCAATGATAATCGTTCTATGAAGACACACTCGTTAAGCCTCTGGTGGCTGCGGATCGCCACCTTTTTGCTGGCCGCCCTGGCCGCCGCCAGCGCCGCCTACTGGGTGCTGAAGTGGAGCGCCGCAGTCCCGTCGGCACCGGCACCGACGGCCGCACCCTCTTTCTCGCGCCAGGTCCAGACCGACCCGCAAGTGGTGGCGCGGCTGCTGGGCGGCGGTCAAAAAGCCATCACAGCCACCTTGGTTGACAGCGCCGCCAGCCACTTCAAGTTGATCGGGGTGGTGGCCAACCGGGCCAAAAGCGGCTATGCCCTGATTTCGATCGACGGCAAACCGGCCAAACCGTACCGGGTCGGCAGCGCGGTCAACGACAGCCTGCTGCTGCACTCGGTCGCCGCCCGCAGCGCGGCCCTGGCCGCCAGCCTTGATGGGCCGGTGTCTTTTACGCTGGAGCTGCCGAAACTCGGCCCGCCTTGAGCGCCGCGCGCATCGCCTCCACCACCGCCCGGTAATCGGGCTTGCCGAAAATGGCGCTGCCGGCGACAAAGGTGTCGGCCCCGGCATCGGCCACGCGGCGGATGTTGTCGACCTTGATGCCGCCATCGACTTCCAGCCGGATGTCCTTGCCGCTGGCCGTGATGCGGCGGCGCGCGTCCTCGATCTTGCGCAGCGCCGAGTCAATGAAACTCTGGCCGCCAAAGCCGGGGTTGACGCTCATGATGAGGATCAGGTCCAGGTCCTCGATGACCCAGTCCAGAACATCCAGCGGCGCGGCCGGGTTGAACACCAGTCCGGCCTTGCAACCCCTGGCCTTGATGGCCTGAATACTGCGGTGCACATGGCCCGAGGCATCCGGGTGAAAGCTGATCAGGTCGGCGCCGGCGTCGGCAAAAGCGCTGGCCAGGGCATCGACCGGCTGCACCATCAAATGCACGTCGATCGGCACCGCCACGCCGGCCGCCGTTTTGGCGTGCTGCTTGAGCGCGCTGCAAATCATCGGGCCGAAGGTCAGATTCGGGACGTAGTGGTTGTCCATCACGTCGAAGTGAATCCAGTCGCAGCCGGCGGCAATGACGTTTTTCAGCTCCTCACCCAGGCGGGCAAAGTCGGCCGAGAGAAGGGAGGGGGCGATGCGGTAGGTCATGACCGGAGTTTAATCAGTTGTTCTGAACCGTTGGGGACAGCGCCTGTCCCGCCATATTTCAGGATAGGATGGCGTCATGTCCAAGTACCAATTTCGAGTTCAGGTTTCACCCCAGTATCTGCCCGAGCAGTCGGACCCGCAGCAGGAGCTGTATGTGTTTGCCTACACCATCACCATCACCAATAGCGGCGAGGTCAGCGCCCAGTTGATCTCGCGCACCTGGAACGTCAACGACGCCAAAGGTCACACCGAGCGCGTCAAAGGCCTGGGCGTGGTCGGGCAGCAGCCCCTGCTCAAGCCCGGCGAAGCCTTCGAATACACCAGCGGCACGCGCCTGCGCACGCCCACCGGAACCATGCACGGTAGCTTCTTTTGCGTCGCCGAGGACGGCGAGAAGTTCGACACCGACATCCCCATGTTCGTGCTGGACGCCTTGAGCGCCAGCGGCGGCACCCGCACCCTGCACTGAGAGCTGCAACCGGTTCTTCACCAGGGGCTGATTTGATGGGCGAATTTGAGCTGATAGAGCGCTATTTCAAGCGGCCGGCACGCCAGGCTGTGCTGGGTGTCGGCGACGACTGCGCGCTGTGGCAACCGGCCCCCGGCACGCAGTTGGCGATCTCCTGCGACATGCTGGTCGAAGGGCGCCATTTCCTCTCGACAGTAGACCCCTTGCGGCTGGGCCACAAGGCGCTGGCCGTGAACCTGAGCGACCTGGCCGCCTGTGGCGCCAGGCCGCTGGCCTTTACCCTGGCGCTGGCGCTGCCGCGCGCCGAAGAATCCTGGGCGGCGCCGTTTGCGCAAGGCCTGTTCGCGCTGGCCGATGCGCAGGGCTGCGAGCTGGTGGGTGGCGACACGACCCGTGGACCGCTCAACATCTGCATCACGGTGTTTGGCGAAGTGCCGGTGCTTGCCGGGCGCTCGCAAGCCTTGCTGCGCAGCGGCGCACAAGCCGGCGACGAGCTCTACGTCAGCGGCAACCTGGGCGATGCCCGCCTCGCCCTGGAAGTGTTTCGCGGCACCTTGTCGGTGCCGGCGCCGGTGTTCGAGGCGGCCCGGCTGCGCATGGAAATGCCGAGCCCCAGAGTGGCGCTGGGCCTGGCCTTGCGCGGCCTTGCGACGGCGGCCATCGATATCAGCGACGGCCTGCTGGGCGATCTGGGCCACATCCTGAAGCAGTCCGGCGTCGGCGCCACGGTCAATGCCGATAGCTGCGCAACGCTGGTTGCGGCCCGCGCCGCTTACCCGCCGGCGCCGGACCGGCCCGATGCTGAAATAGGCCCCGACCAGTGGCGCAGCCTGGCCCTGGCCGGCGGCGATGATTACGAGTTGCTGTTCACGGCGCCGCCGTCCCGGCGCGAAGCGGTGGCCGCCGCCGCCCGGGCCAGCCAGACGCCGGTCAAGTGCATCGGCCAAATCGATCAGCAGATGGGCCTGCGCCTGGTCGATGACCAGGGCCAGGCGCTGCCCAACAACTACACCTCGTTCGACCACTTCGCCTGAAGCGGCGACAGTGCCACAGCGTGGCAGAGGTAGCTATTTGTCCTTGCATATTGATCGTCAGGTGAGCGAAATGCAAGGATGGGTAGCGCCAAAACCGAACGCCATTGATCGGGATCTGCATCTGACGAGTGACCACCAAACTCCCGTCAGGGCGAGCCAATCGCACCGGAATGAGTGCCACCTCTGTCCGAGTTGTGCTTGTGAACTCGCACCCAGTTGGGCTGACACTTCTATACAATCTGCACATTACTTCTTCAGATTGTATGAACTCATTTCCCCGTGCCTTGTCCTTTACGCTGCAACGCATGGCGCAGCAGTTTCCGGTGGTGGCCGTCACAGGCCCCAGGCAGTCTGGCAAAACCACGCTGGTGCGGCAGCTATTTGGCGACAAACCTTACGTGTCTCTCGAAGACCCGGTGGAACTCACTTTTGCGCAAACTGACCCGCGTGGTTTTCTACAACGCTTTGCGCGAGGCGCCGTCTTTGACGAAGCGCAGCGCTGGCCAGACTTGTTTTCTCATTTGCAGGGGCTGGTGGATGCCGACCGCACACCGGGTCGCTTTGTACTGACAGGGTCGCAACAGTTCACCCTCATGGCGGGTATTACGCAGTCGCTGGCCGGGCGCATTGGGCTTGCCCAACTACTGCCGTTGGCCTTGTCGGAGATCAAACTGGGGATTAGCAATGACCTCCACACCCATCTGTGGCGCGGCGCGTATCCGGCACTTTGGCAAACCGAGCGCACGGTCATGGACGCCAACGACTGGTTTGGCGCTTATGTCGTCACCTACATTGAACGCGACGTGCGCCAACTCCTGCAGGTGCAAAACCTGTCTACCTTTCAGCGCTTCGTGCGCCTGTGCGCGGCGCGCACAGGCACCTTGCTCAACCTGGTGTCACTGGCCACTGATGCCGGCATCAGCCACACCACGGCGCGGCAGTGGCTCTCGGTGCTGGAGTCCAGCGAGCTGCTTTTTTTGCTGCAACCGTACCACCGCAATTTCGGCAAACGCCTGGTTAAGACGCCCAAGCTGTACTTCACCGACACCGGCCTTGCCGCATGGTTGATGGGCATCCGCGACCCGCAGTTGTTGGCCTTGCACCCAATGCGTGGCGCCCTGTTCGAGACCTGGGTGCTGAACGAATTTCGCAAGTTTCGCGTGAACCGCGGTCTGCCCACCGACCTCTATTTCTGGCGTGACAACAATGGGCTGGAAGCCGACCTGGTGTTCGAAACCGAAGGCGGCCTGCAATGTGTTGAGATCAAGTCCAGTCAAACCATCACGCCAGACCTGGTGCGCGCCGGTCAGCGCGCCTCGCGCTTTGTCAGCGAAGCCGCACCCGCGCCCTGGCTGATTCACGGCGCACCAGAGAACTACACCCGCGAAGGCGTGCGCTGCATCAGTTGGCAGCGCTTTGCCGATCCGCGACAGGGGTAGGCCCCCCCGCCTTGCGCCCGGCCCCCGGCGAGCCTTCGGCAAAGCGTTGCCAGACCCGCCGGAAATCGCGCGCCGAGGCAAAGCCGCACTGCTCCGCCACCCGCTCCACCGACCTGGGCGGCAGCGCCGCCAGCAATTCCTTGGCCCGCGCAATCCGCAATTGCTGCTGGTAGGCCACGACGCCAATGCCGGCGTGCTGGGCAAACAGGCGGCTCAGGTGGCGCGGGCTGACATGCGCCGCCTGGGCCAGCGCGGCCAGCGTCCAGAGCCGCGCCGGATCGCGGGCGATGGCGTCCTGGGCGCGGTGCACCGCCGGGTGCATGTGGTTGCGCCAGGCCAGCCAGGGCGACGTTTGCGGATCTTGCGGGCCGCGCCGCTGGTACATCACCAGGCGGCGGGCGACGCGCGCCGCCAGTTCGGGACCGGCGTGCTGCTCCACGATGTAGAGCGCCAGGTCGATGCCGGTGCTGATGCCGGCACTGGTCAGCACCCGGCCGTCGTCGACAAAAATGCGGTCGTCGGCCACCGCAGCGGTGGGTTCCATGGCCTGCAGGATTTCAAGCAGGCTGTGGTGCGTGGTGCAGTGGTGCCCGGCCAGCCAACCGGCCTGCGCCAGCAGCAAGGCGCCGGAACAAATACTGGCCAGCCGGGTATCGGCCTGCGGTGCCGTCCGCAGCCAGCGCACCACCTGCCGCGCCGCCGGCGTGGCGTAATCCCTGGCGTCATTGCTGTTGCCCACCACCAGCACCAGACTGTGGGGCGGCAAGGTCTCGGGCAAGGGCTCCAGCCCGCCGAGGGACGGGCCGAGCGAGGTGGCAACGGACGGCTGCGGCGCGCAACTGTGCAGCACCAATGCGGCGCCCATGTCGCGTGCCATGCGCAGCGTCTCGGCCGGGCCGGCGTAGTCCAGCAGCAGCACGTTGGGCGTCAGCACCAGCCAGACCGAGAGCGTCAGGTCCTCCATGGCAGGCGGGTCAACAAGGGGGCGCCAAACAGGTTGACCAGCAGCCCCAGCATGAGCAAGGCGCCGCCGGCAAAGTGAATCGGTCTGAGCGACTCGCCAAACACCAGCCAGCCGGTCGAGAGACCCACCAGCGGCACCAGCAAGGTAAAGGGAGCGACCCGGTTGACCGGGTAGCGCGACAGCAGAAAGTTCCACACCGCGTAGCCCAGCAGCGTCGAAGCCCAGGCGATATAGGCCACCGCGGCAAAGGTCTGTAGACTGAAGTTCTGTAGCGCAGCGGTCATGGTGGCCGGACCTTCGATCAGCCAAGACAGCGCCAGAAACGGCAGCGGCGGCACCAAGCTGGCCCACACCACGAAAGCCAGCTGGTTCATCGGACCGTGGCGGCCAACGGCCCGGCTGACGATATTGCCGCAGGCCCACATGGCGGCAGCCGCCACGGTCAGAAGAAACCCGGTCAAAGGCATGGTGGCACCGTGCGCGCTGCCGATCAGGGTCAGGCCGCCGGCGGCCAGCAGCAGACCGGCCAGCTGGTTGGCGTGCCACTTTTCCTTCAGCCACAGGGCGGTAAACAGCAGCGTGAAAAATGACTGCGATTGCAGCACCAGCGAGGCCAGCCCGGACGGCATGCCGACATGAATCGCCGTGAACAAAAACGCAAACTGCCCGACCGACATCGTCAAGCCAAAGGCCAGGTACAGGCGCAGCGGCACCTTGGGCGGTTGCAAAAACAGCAGGGCCGGGAAGGCCGCCAGCAGGAAGCGCAGCGCCGCCAGCAGCAGCGGCGGCACCCCCACCAACCCGATCTTGATGACGGCAAAGTTGACGCCCCAGACCACGATCACCAGCAGGGCCAACGCCAGGTCGCGCGGACGCATGGCGGCCCAGGTCATGCCTGCGGGCTCAGGCTGGCCAGGCAGGCGTCCACATCGACAATGCGGGCAAAGCGGTCGGCCAGCACCAGCTCGGTTCTGGCCTTGATCTCCTCGGCCGAATAGCTGCGGCCGCTGCCGGCGTGGGTCATGGGGAAAGTCAGCGTGGCTTCGGAGACGAAGTCGACGGCGTAACCGATGTCGGAGCCGACGCGGGCGGTCGTCTCGCAGCATTGCTCGGTACGCATGCCGGTGGTGATGAGCTTGCCAATGCCGCGCCGGCGCAGCCACAGATCCAGCCCGGTGTCGGTGAAGGCGTTGTGCGTGTGTTTGTCGAAGCGCACCGCGGGTGTGCCGGTCAGCCAGGGCAGGGGTTTGACAAAACCGGACGCCAGTGTGAACGGCCCGCCCTGGCCGACGTGAAAGATGTGCACCACCGGCACCCCGCGTTCCCGGCAGCCCGCCTCCAGGCGCAGCAAGGCGCTCTGGAACGCCGGCAGATCATCCTGCGTCCAGAACGGCATCTGGGCAAAAGACTGTTGCACATCGATGATGACGAGGGCCGCTTTGGCTGGTGTGGTAGGGGACATTTTGTGTTTCCAAGAAAAATGAAGATGCCTCATCTTATCTCTGGACAAATAGCCGCACCAGAGCCAATCAGGACAGGCAGGGGACAAAATGCGCCATCTTTATGCATGTTGCTTGGGACCTGGGCAGCAAGGACAAGCCGAGCTGACCGGGACGTCCTCTTCAAATGAATGTAAAGCACACTTGACATTAGCCGATTGAGCCATTACAGTATGTAAAGTTTCTTTTACATCACAGGAGTCCCGCATGAACGACGAAACACCTATTGCACCTCTGCAACCGATCTACCTTCTCAAAGTACTGATGGGCCTGCTCGCCGTGTGCCTGGTCATTCTGGCGGCCTTTTGGCTGCCGCTGTCGGGCGCCTCGCTGGCGCAGCAGCGTTGGCTGGTGGCCGCGCTCGCCGTCCTGGCACTTGCCTTGGCTCCGGCGGTGCAGTGGGTTTACCGGCGTGGCGACGAATTGCAGCGCTTGCAGCATCAGCACGCGTGCGTCTCCAGCCTGGCGGTTGTGGCCTCAGTGTCAGGACTGATAGGTATTCTGCAAGCCAACCAACTCATCCCCTTGTTCAACCAGTTCTGGACGCTGGGGCTTTTGCTTGCACTGTGGGGCGTCCAGCTGATGCGGGCCGACCGGCGCTTCAAGTAACTTCCACTCCAACAAGGCAAGCCACACCATGTCTTCCACAAAAACTGTTTTGGTGACCGGCGCGGCCGGCTATCTGGCCTCCTGGATCGTCGCGCAGTTGCTCGACGCAGGCCACCAGGTGCACGGCACCGTGCGCCAGATCCAGGACACTGGCAAGCTACAGCACCTGCTGGATCTGGCCGAGCGCCATCCGGGTCAGTTGACACTGTTCGAGGCTGACCTTCTGACGCCCGGCAGTTTTGACGCCGCCACGCAGGGCTGCTCGGTGGTGATTCACACCGCCTCGCCTTATTTCCTGGGCCAAGCGAAAGACCCGCAGCGCCAACTGATAGAGCCCGCGCTGGAGGGCACGCGCAATGTGCTGGCCAGCGTCAATCGCAGCGCCACGGTCAGCCGGGTGGTGCTGACCAGCAGCGTGGTGGCGCTGTACAACGACGCCTGCGATGTCGGCGCCGCCCGGCAGCACACGGTGCAGGAGGATGACGTCAACCCGAACCGGGACAGCCGCCACAACAGCTATGCATTTTCCAAAACGGTGGCCGAACAAGCTGCCTGGGAACTGCAATGCCAGCAGCAGCGCTGGGATCTGGTGACCATTCACCCCGGCGCCATCTTCGGCCCCTCACTGTCCCGGCGGGTGGATGCCAGCAGCGTGAACACCATGATCCAGTTTTTGAATGGCTCTTTCCGCACCGGTGTGCCCAGGCTGTGGTTGAGCCTGGTCGATGTGCGGGACGTCGCCCAAGCCCATGTCGCAGCCGCCCTGCTGCCGCAGGCCAGCAAACGCTACATCGTGGTCGCGCAAGACCTGCGCTTGCTGGAGATTGCCCAGCGCATGCGCCTAGCGGGCACCGGCATCGCGGACAAACTTCCGCGCCGCGAGGTGCCCAAAGCGCTGATGTGGCTGATGGCCCCCTGGGTCGGCTTGCAGCGCAGTTATGTGGCACGCAACGTCAACCATCCTCTGCGTTTCAATCAGCGGCGCAGCCAGACCGAGCTGGGGCTGCACTACCGGGCGGCGGCGGACACGCTGAACGACCAGATCCGGCAGATTGCGGCCGATGGATTGCTGGGGAAGACAGCATGAACAACACGCTCAAAGCGCTCAGAACCGCACGCGGCTTGACCCAGCAACAGCTGGCGCAAGCGCTGTCCGTGAGCCGCCAGACTGTCATTTCGATCGAGACCGGAAAGTACGACCCCAGCCTGCCGCTAGCGTTCCGGATTGCGCAACTGCTGGGCGTCAGGATCGAGGATGTGTTTCAACCCTGAGCGAACAGGCCCTAGCCCTCGCTCCACCAGGTCGCCGGCACACCGGGCGGCAACATCGCACGAAAATAATCGGCCAGGGTTTTGCCGGGCTCGTCACGAAACTGACCGACCGGGCCTTCGACCAGTTGTACCTTGTCTATGCGATCCAGCCGAAAGTTTCTGAAATCGCTACGCGTCTCGCACCAGGCCGCCAGCGTCCAGACCTTGCCCCAGTAAAAACAGCCCAGCGGTCGCAAGGTGCGCTGCGTCAGTTGCTCGCCGGCATCGCGGTAATCAAGCCGCAGTTTGCGGCGTGCCTGCACCGCCTCGCGCAAGGTTTGCAGGGTGGCCTGCACGGCCGGATCAAGGCCAATCGGCGGCGCGTAGATCGCCATGCTCTGCGCCGCCACCCGCGCTGCCGTCGGCAGCACCGACAAAATTTTTCCCAGCGCCACTTCAGCGGCTTGCGCCAGCGCCGGGTCCTGCCAGACCTGCGCCATGCGCACCGAGGCCACCAGGGCTCGCGCCTCGTCGTGGCTGAACATCAGCGGCGGCAAGTCAAAGCCGGCGCCCAGCCGGTAGCCGACGCCGGCTTCGCCCTCTATCGGCACGCCCTGGTGCTGTAGATCGGCGATGTCGCGGTAAATGGTGCGCTCCGACACTTCGAGGCGCCGTGCCAGATGCGCCGCCGTGGTCAGGCGCCGCCCGCGAATGAGCTGGACAATCTGAAACAAGCGGTCGGCGCGGCGCATGCCGGTTTATACCAGCGCGTGCAGCCCCACGCGGTTGCCGTCCAGGTCGGTGAAGTGGGCAAAGTAGCCCAGGCCCGGCGGCAGCGCCTGGCGGGGCAGCGCAATGGCGCCGCCGGCTGCCACCACGCGCGCCAGGGCGGCGTCCAGTGACGGCGAGGCATCCAGATAGACCAGTGTGCCGCCAGCGCCGGGCGCCGTTGCGGTGGGGCCCATCATCAGGGCGCCGCCGACGCCGTCACTTGCCTTGTCGTAAGGAAAGATGGCGCCCTCGGACGGCCCCATCGGCTCGCGGCGCATTTTGTTGCCCAGCACGGCCTCGTAAAAAGCTTGCGCGCGATTGAGTTGAGTGCTGGGAATTTCGAACCAACTGATGGCATTTTTCATGGATATTTCCTGAGGTGTTGAAGAAGCCTTGATGCTGCGCCAGGGCTGCTGACAACGGGGTGTCAGGAGGCTTGTGACAAAACTGCCTTCCAGCAGCAAGAGCCTGGAGACGCGCCACAGTCTGGCTTGTCCGTTTACCATTCACCATGCGGTTTTGTTTTTCATGGCTGGTTTGGGTATGGGGCTTGTCCCTTAGCGTCGCCGCCTGGGGCAATGATCTTGTGACCTCGCGCGCCTTTTTGGCCGACCCGGCCGGCAGCCTGTCTATTGAGCAAGTTGTTCGGGCAGATTTTCAGCCTGTCGGCCCCATGCTTTCCAGGGGCTATACCGATGCGGTGCACTGGCTACGGCTGAGCGTGAAAGCGCCGGACCACGGCGACGCCGTCGAACTGCGCATCCGCCCCACCTATTTGGACGAAGTGCGCCTCTTTGAGCCCGACCCCGCCAGCCCGGGCGGCTGGCAAACACGCGTTACCGGCGACCGCTACAGTTACCAGGAGCGTGACCGCGCCGCCGTCACCCTGGTGTTTGTCGTTCACCCGCAAGCGCCGCAGACGGTCTACTACCTGCGCCTCAAAACCACCAGCACCTCCCTTTTGTACGTCGAGGCGCTGGCGTCTCGCGTGGCTCAGGTCGAGGACTTGCGGCTCCTTGGTATTCAAGTGGTTTACCTGGGCGTGATGCTGTGGCTGCTGTCCTGGGCGGTACACGATTACGCGGTGCGGCGCCAGTCGATGACGGGCTGGTTTTTGGTGTGCCAGTTGGTGCATATTTTTTATGACCTCGCCATCATGGGTTACCTGGCGCCATTCGTGCCGGCGCAGGCCGCGCCGCTGGGCGACCTGATGACCAGTCTGCTGGTCGTTAGCGCCGCTCTTTTTGGCATGCTGTTCCATCGGGCCCTGCTGCGTTTGTACCTGCCGCCGAAAATATTGATGCTGGGGCTCAATCTGTTGATAGGGCTGTCTCTGCTGGAGCTGGCAGCCATCGCGGCGGGGCAAGCCCGCATCGCGCTACAGGTCAATTCCATGGTCGTTCTGGTACTGCCTTTTTTGCTTTTGGCACAGGTGTTGACGGCACGCCAGGAGTCTGTTCCAAGCCGTTCCACGCTGCGCATTTTTTACGGCGTCGTGTTGTTCCCATGGGGGATTTCCATACTGCCCCTGCTCGGTTGGATGGTCCCCACGGAGTGGACTCTGCATGCCGCGCACGTGCACAGCCTGGTTACCTGCGGGATGATGTTTCTGATCCTGCACCTGCGGTCGCGTCAACTGTTGCGCGAGGGGCAACAAGCCAGCCTGGCGCTGGAATTGGCGCAGCAGCACCTGCACCTGGAACGCGCGCAAAAAGAAGAGCAGGGGCGCTTCATGGTGATGCTGACCCACGAGCTCAAAACCCCCTTGTCCGTGGTACGCCTGTCGCTGGACGCCATGAAATTGCACGGGCCGCTCAGAAACCACGTTGATCTTGCCCTCGAAGACATGAACGACATCGTTGAGCTGTGCCAGCAGGTAGACCAGTTGGAGCAACACAAGTTGCTGATTCGACCCCAGCCCTGCCGAATCGATGAAATCCTCGACGATCTGAAACAAAGCAGTTGGGCGCCTGATCGGCTCCAGATCAGCACGGAACCCATGCCTGACATCGCCACCGACCCGCAACTGCTGCGCATCATCCTGGGCAACCTCATCAACAATGCCGTCAAGTACGCCGCCTCCGACACAGACATCGCGGTGACGGCCCGGCCCGAGCAAAGACAGGCCAGGCCCGGCGTTCTCATCACCCTCCAGAACCAGCCCGGCAGCGCCGGCTTGCCAGACCCGGCGCAGGTGTTTCAGAAGTACTACCGCAGTCCCGGCGCGCACAGCAAAACCGGCTCCGGCCTTGGCCTCTACCTGGTGCACAGCATCACGGCGCTGCTCGGTGGCGTGATCGCTTACGATGCGCCGCAAGAAAAAGTCAGATTCTCCCTATGGCTGCCCTGCTGAACATCATCGTGGTGGAAGACCACGACGCCCTGCGCGAAGTCACGGTCACAGCCCTGCGGGGCGAGGGCCACCACGTCATCGGTGTCGACTGCGCCGAGGCGCTGGCAGACCAATTGGGCGTGATGCCGGTGGACCTGATGGTGGTCGACCTCAATTTGCCGGGCGAGGACGGCATCAGTCTGACCCGCCGCATCCGCCGGACCCAACCCGACATTGGCATCATCATGATCACCGCCCGCGACCGGCTTGCCGAAAAAATGGAAGGCTACCAAAGCGGTGCCGACATCTACCTCACCAAGCCCACCTCACTGGACGAACTCACGGCCGCCATCCATGCCTTGGCGCGCCGCCTCAAGCGCCTCGCGCAGCGCGCCCCGGCGCTACAGCTCGACCGTGGCAAGCTGTTATTGACCGGCAGCCAAGGGGCGGTGGGCCTGACCGCGCACGAGGCAGCCATCCTCGGTGCCTTTACCCGCGCGCCCGGGCAGCGGCTGGAAAACTGGCAACTGATCGAGCTGCTGGGCAAGTCCGAGGGCAATTACAGCAAAGCCAGCCTGGAAGTGCAAATTTTCCGACTGCGCAAAAAACTGACGCAAGCGGGCACAGGTGCCCAGTCGATCAAGGTCCTGCGCCTGCTGGGGTATCAGTTGTGCGTGCAGATCGGAGTGCTGTAGCGACACGGTAAGAAATCGTAAGGTTTGTGATTTTTGGTTCTGTAAGCTCCGCGCCTTCAGAATCAAACCTCAGGGAAACCTCATGCGCCGTGCTTCTTTGAACCATACCTATCGCCTGGTCTGGAGCGATGTGGAGCAAGCCTTTGTCGCCGTCGCCGAGACCTGCAAAGGCCGGGGCAAGGGCTCCGGCCGCAAGCTCGCCGCCCTGTCGCTCACTGCCGCCCTGTCGCTCAGCGCCGCCGTCGCACTGGCAGGGCCGGATGGCGGGCAAGTGGTCTCAGGCACGGGCAGCATCAGCCAGTCCGGCACCACCACCACCATAGTGCAGGCCGGCCAAAACCTTTCGCTCAGCTGGAAGAGTTTCAACGTCGGGCAGCAGGAGACGGTCAACTTCGTCCAGCCCTCGGCCTCGGCCATCGCTGTCAACCGCATCTATGACACCAACGGCAGCCAGATCCTGGGCCACTTGAACGCCAACGGTCAGGTCTATTTGATCAACCCGAACGGCATCCTGTTCGGCCAGGGCGCGCAGGTCAACGTCGGCGGCCTGGTTGCCTCCACGCTGGACCTGAACGACGCCAGCCTGAACGGCAATTCCAGAACCTTCTCCGGCACCGGCACCGGCAGCGTCATCAACCAGGGAACGATCAATGCCGCAGGTTCTGGCTATGTGGCGCTGCTGGGCAATCACGTCGGCAACCAGGGCACCATCAGCGCGCAACTGGGCAGCGTGGCGGTGGGGGCCGGCAGCGCCGCCACCCTCACCTTTGGCGGCAACAGCCTGGTGAAAATGCGGGTGGACCAAAGCGTGTTGAACAGCCTGGCCGAGAACGGCGGGCTGATCCGGGCCGACGGCGGGACCGTCATCATGAGCGCCGGCGCCAAGGACGCACTGCTGGCCAGCGTGGTCAACAACAGCGGCGTGATCGAAGCGCGCACCGTGGAGAATCATGAGGGCAACATCACCCTGCTGGGCGGCATGACGGCAGGCACCGTCAATGTCGGCGGCACGCTGGATGCCGGCGCCCCCAACGGCGGCAACGGCGGCTTTGTTGAGACCAGCGCGGCGCACGTCAAGGTGGCTGACGGCGTAAAAATTACCACCGATGCCGCCCACGGTCAGCGCGGAAGCTGGCTGATCGACCCCTACGACTTCACCATTGCCGCCAGCGGCGGCGACATCACGGGCGCGGCCCTGAGTGCGGCACTGGGCAGCACCGATGTCCAGATCAAGGCCCTCAACCTTGGCATCAACTGCCCCGGCGCGAATTGCGGCAATGGCACGTCTGGCAGCGGCAACGTCAACGTCAACGACAGCGTCACCTGGAACGCCCACAGCCTCACGCTCACGGCCTGGAACGACATCTACATCAACGCGCCCCTGAACGGCTCCGGCACGGCCGGGCTGGCGCTGGAATACGGCATGGGCGCAGCGGCTGCGGGCAACACCTCTAACTACCACGTCAACGCCAAGGTCAACCTTGCTTCCACCGGCAGCTTCAGCACTTTGCTGGGCAACGACGGCACGATGGTCAACTACACCATCCTCACCAGCCTGGGCGCGGCGGGCAGCAACACCGGCACCGATCTGCAAGGGATGAGTGGCAACCTGACGGCCAAGTATGTGCTGGGGTCGGACATCGACGCCAGCGGCACTGCAAGTTGGAACAGTGGTGCAGGCTTTACGACCGTGGGGGGTGGCAGTGGTTTCAGTGGCATTTTCGATGGCTTGGGCCATACCATCACCGGGCTCGCCATCAACCGTCCCGGCAGCAACAATCAGGGCCTGTTCGGCTTCACCAATGGCGCCACCATTCGTAACGTCGGCTTGATCAATGCCAACATCCATGGCAACCGGATCGTCGGTGCCCTAGTTGCGAACCTTGTTTCCGGTACGGTGTACAACAGCTACGCCACTGGAGCGGTGACGGGCAACAGCGAGTTCGTCGGCGGCCTGGTGGGGGCGGATAATTTTTCCAGCAGGATTAGCAACAGTTACGCCAATGTCACGGTGACGGGAGGTGGTGATTACGTTGGAGGCTTGCTTGGGTTCAACAATACCTCCAGCACGGTGAGCAACAGCTACGCTACCGGGACGGTTGCCGGTGCGGCAGGTTTTGTCGGCGGTCTGGTCGGGGGCAACAACAGCACGGTGAGCAGCAGCTATTCCTCAGGCCATGTGACGGGGGCAGCCAGCAGCAGTAGCGTTGGCGGTCTGGTTGGGGGCGGCACCGGCACAGTCAGCAGCAGCTACTGGAACAAGACGACCTCCGGCCAAACCAGCAGTGCTGGCGGCCTCGGCCGCAGCGCCGTGCAGATGCGGGATGGCTACGAGAACCTGGACGCCTTCACCTTCACCAGCACGCCCGGCGGCGATGGCTGGGTCATCGTGAATAACGACGGCACGCTGTATAACCCTGCTGATTCCAGCACCTACAACAAAGGCGCGACCATGCCCATGCTGGCCTCGGAATGGTCGGCCAGCATCAGCAATGCCCACCAGTTGCAGTTGATGGTCATGAACAAGAGCGCGAGCTACACCCTGGCCAACAACATCGACGCCACTGCCACCAACGGCAAAGACGTCTGGCAGGGGAGCAGCTTTGTCGCGGTGGGCAAGAGCGCCACGAAATTCACCGGCAGGTTCGACGGCCTGTATCACACCATCGACGGCCTGACCGTCATCGAAAATTCCGGTCGCGATTATCAGGGACTGTTCGGCTATACCGATGGTGCGACCATTCGCAACGTCGGGCTGACCAATGCCGACATCGAGGGCGCGACCTCCGGCCTCACTGTCAGCTACGTCGGTGGTTTGGTCGGGTACGCCGCAAACAGTACGGTGAGCAACAACTATGTCACAGGAACGGTGAAAGGCTACAACTACGTCGGCGGTTTGGTCGGGGCCAACGATACATCCAGCACGGTGAGCAACAGCTACGCCACCGTGGCAGTGACGGGTGGTGGTGGCTTCGTCGGCGGTTTGGTCGGGTACAACATTTCCGGCACGGTGAGCGACAGCTATGCCACTGGGTTGGTGAGCGGCGGCGGCTTCGGCGTCGGTGGCCTGATTGGTGGCAACCACGGCACGTTAACCAACGGCTTCTGGAACAAGGAAACTTCCGGCCGAGCCAGCAGTGCCGGTGGAGGCGGCCTGACCAGCGCCCAGATGCAAACCCTCTCCACCTTCAGCACCTGGGACATCGACGACGCGGGCGGCACGGGCAAAGTGTGGCGCATCTACGACGGCTACAGCACACCGATGCTGAGGGGCTTTCTCACCGCGTTGACCGTCACGCCCGCCTACGACGGCAGCGGCACGCCAATGACCAATATCGCCGCAAACACTATCAACGGCAGCTATGACAGCGCCAGGGTGCTGGGCACGGCCAGCACCCTGACCCTTTCCAGCAGCACCGCCAACGGCTATACCGCCAGCCTGGGCAAGGGCCTGTATTCGACCCAGCAGGGCTACGACCTCGTTTTAGCCAGCCGCACCATCAGCACCCCTGACAGGGCGGCGGGCGACATCGCCTTGAGTGCGCCCATCACCTGGAGCAGTGGCACGCTCAACATAGCCACCGCTGGCACGATCACCGCCGGCGCGGCCATCAGCGGCACCGGCAGCGCGGTGTTCAACCTCAAGAACGGCACCTGGAGGCAGGTGAATTCCACCTTACCGGCCTTCGGTGTTTATGACTTCCGAATCAGCGGCGGCAGCTTCATCCGCGCACTGGGCGGCGACGGCACAACCAACACGCCTTATCAGTTGACCGACATCTACGGCGTGCAAGGCATGGGGTCGAGCGGCATGCATGGCTTGAGTTATGTGCTTGCCAACGACGTTGATGCCAGCGGCACGGCCAATTGGAATAGCACCACCGGTTTCACGGCAGTGGGCGATGACACGACCGCATTCATCGGCAGCTTCGACGGCCAGAACCGCACCATGGACGGTCTCACCATCCACCGTTCCTCCAGTAACTATCAGGGCCTGTTCGGCCAAACCACCGGTGCCACCTTGAGCAACGTGGGGCTGACCAATGTCAACGCCACCGGCGATTCCATGGTCGGCGGTTTGGTCGGCTACAAGAGTGGCGGCACGGTGAGCAACAGCTACGCCACCGGCTCGGTATCGGGCGGCACCACCATCGGCGGCTTGGTCGGCTACAACGGTGGCGGCACGGTGACGGGCAGCCACGCAACCGGCTCGGTGACGGGCAGTATCAGCAACGTCGGCGGCCTGATCGGTAACAACATCGGCACGGTGAGCGATAGCTACGCCACCGCTGTGGTGTCGGGCACCAGCAGCGTCGGCGGGCTGCTCGGTGGGAACTTCGGCACGGTGAGCAACAGCTATGCAACTGGCGTGGTGACAGGCACCAGCTTCAGCGTCGGCGGCCTGATCGGTAACAACGGTGGCACAGTAAGTGCCAGCCATGCCACTGGAAGCGTGTCGGGCAGAACCAACGTCGGCGGCCTGATCGGCTACAGCATTGGCGCGGTGAGGAACAGCTACGCAACCGGCGCGGTGACGGGTAGTATCAGCAGCGTCGGCGGCCTGATTGGTAGCAATGCCGTCGATATGGAATCCTCCAGTATCGGCAACGTGGAGGGCAGTTACGCCACCGGTACGGTGTCGAGCACCGGCAGTTCCGTCGGCGGTCTGGTCGGCAGCAATACAGGCACGGTGAGTGGCAACCACGCGACCGGCGCGGTGGAAGGCAAAACCGAGGTCGGCGGCCTGATCGGTAACAACTCCGGTACGGTAAGCGACAACTATGCCACCGGAGCGACGACGGGCGTGATAACCGAAGCTGCTGGCAGCGCTATCAATATCGGCGGCCTGGTCGGCAAAAACGCCACCAACGGCAAGGTGAGCCGAAGCTACGCGACTGGGGCGGTGACCGGCTATCAATATGTCGGCGGCCTGGTTGGCAAAAGTTACGACCAAGTCGAATATAGCTATGCCACCGGTGCGGTGACGGGCGATAGCTATGTCGGCGGCCTGGTCGGGGCCAACGGCGGCGGTAATACGGTCAGCAACAGCTACGCGACGGGATCGGTGACGGCAGCGCTCAATAATGTCGGCGGTCTGGTGGGAAACAACGCTAACAGCACGATCATCAACAGCTATTCCACCGGATTGGTTTCGGGGGGGAGTAGCAATGGTATCGGTGGCCTGGTCGGAAACAACTTTCACGGCACGGTAACCAACAGTTTCTGGGATACCCAAACTTCCGGCCAAAGCACCAGTGACGGCGGCGGCGCCATCGGCAAAACCACCGCCGAGATGCATACGCTATCGACCTTCACCGATGCCGGCTGGGACATCGATAATGCAGGCGGCACGCGCAAGGTGTGGCGCATCTACGAAGGTCAGACCGCACCGCTGTTGAGAACCTTCCTCACGCCGCTTACGGTCACCGCCAAGAGCGGCAGCAAGACCTACGACGGAACGGCTGCCGGTTCGGGCGTGAGCTACAACATCACACCGGGCAGCAACCTGCTGGGCACGGCGGTGACCACGATATCGAGCAAGAACGTCGGCAGCGACTACACCGTCACGGCCTCGGGCCTGTACACCAACCAGCAAGGCTACGACGTCAGCTATTCAAGCGGGTCGCTGACCATCACCCCCAAAGCGCTGACGGTAGGTGGCATCACCGCCGCCAACAAGGTGTATGATGGCGGTACCACCGCCACCGTGAACACGGCAGCGGCCAGCCTGACGGGCCTGATCAGCGGGGACGTGCTGAGCGTCAAGGCAACGGGAACGTTTGCCGACAAGAACGTGGCGACGGGCAAGAGCGTGACACTGACCAGCAGCTACAGCGGTGCCGATGTGGGCAACTACAGCATCACCGACCAGGCCGGCACTACCGCCAACATCACGCCCAAGGCCTTGACTGTGAGCGGCATCAGCGCCAGCAACAAGATCTATGACGGCACGACTGCCGCCACCGTGAACACGGCAGCGGCCAGCCTGACGGGCCTGGTCAGCGGCGACGTGCTGAACGTCAAGGCAAAGGGAACGTTCGCCGATAAGAACGTCGCCGCGGCCAAGAACGTCACCATCGCTAGCAGCTACAGCGGCGCCGATGTCGGCAACTACAGCATCACCGATCAAGCCGGCACCACCGCCAACATCACGCCAAAGGCCTTGAGCGTGAGCGGCATCAGCGCCAGCGACAAGGTTTATGACGGCACGACGACTGCCGCTGTAGACCTGACGCAGGCCAGCTACACCGGACTGATTAGCGGTGATGTCTTCGCAGCCAATGTGACAGGCAGCTTTACCGACAAGAACGTTGGCAAGACCAGGACGGTGAGCCTGACTGCCAACTTCAGCGGCACCGACGCCGGCAACTACAGCGTCAGCGCGCCCGCCAGCCTGACGGCCAACATCACACCTAAGGCCTTGAGCGTGAGCGGCATCAGCGCCAGCGACAAGGTCTATGACGGGACGACGACTGCCGCAGTAGACGTGACGCAGGCCAGCTACAACGGACTGATCAGCGGTGATGTCTTCGCGGCCAATGTCACAGGCAGCTTTGCCGACAAGAACGTTGGCAAGGCCAGGACGGTGAGCCTGACTGCCAACTTCAGTGGTACCGATGCCGGCAACTACAGCGTCAGCGCGCCCGCCAGCCTGACGGCCAACATCACGCCCAAGGCCTTGAGCGTGAGCGGCATCACGGCCAGCGACAAGGTCTATGACGGCACCACGACCGCCACGCTGAACACCGCAGCGGTCAGCTTGAATGGACTGATTGCGGGCGATGTCTTGAACGTCAGCGCGAACGGTGCGTTCGGTGACAAGAATGTCGCCACGGCCAAGACCGTCAGCATCACCAGCAGCTACGCCGGCGCCGATGTAGGCAACTACGCCATTGGCAATCAGGCATCAACCACGGCAAACATCACAGCCAAAGTTTTGACCGTGACTGCCACGGGCGCGAACAAAGTCTATGACGGCACGACCACGGGCGCTGTCACCCTGGGCGACAACCGCGTGGCCAACGACGTGCTGACCCTCGGCAACACCGCCGCCAACTTCAGCGACAAGAACGTCGCCAACGGCAAGACCATCAACGTCAGCGGCATCAGCGTCGCCGGTGCGGATGCGGGCAACTACACCTTCAATACCGCGGCGAGCAGCACGGCCAGCATCACACCCAAGACCTTGAGCGTGAGCGGCATCACTGCCAGCGACAAGGTCTATGACGGCAGCACGGCAGCGACAGTAAACACGGCAGCGGCCAGCTACACCGGGCTGATTGCCGGCGACGTGCTAAACGTCAAAGCCAGCGGCACGTTCGCCGACAAGAACGTGGGTACAGCCAAGAGCGTCACCCTTGCCAGCAGCTACAGCGGCGCCGATGTCGGCAACTACCGCATCACCGATCAGGCCGGCAGCAGCGCCAGCATCAGCCCGGCGACCCTGACTTACAGCGCCACGCCGGCCAGCTTCCTTGCCGGCCAGACGCCGTCCGGCTTGAGCGGCAGCGTGAACGGTTTCGTCAGCGGCGACACGCTGGCCAATTCCAGCAGCGGCAGCCTGGCCTGGACCAGCCCGGTGACCACGACCAGCCCGCCGGCCCAGTACGCCATCAACGGCGCCGGGCTGAGCGCCGTCAACTACGTGTTCACACAGGATGTGGGCAACGCCAGCGCCCTGAGCCTCAAACCCGGCACGCCGCCGGCGCCGGTACTCAATGCGACGACGCAACTGGCATCGAACGTCTTCTCACCCCAGGCCGGTACCCGTCCTGACGCGCTCAACCTGTCGCCGACCATTACGGTGACACAAGGCAGCAGCGGCGATACCTCCTCGTCAAGCTCCGGCAGCGGAACCGGCACCGTGGTGAATGTCGCCATGACGATAGGCCGCATGGGACCGGCATTGCAAATCGTCAACGGTGGCATGCGCCTGCCCGGCAATATGGCGGGTGTGACTGAATAAGAGATTGACCATGAAACACAACGACAAACCCTTGGCCCCCTTGAAACCTTTGTTGGCGGCGCTGCTGGTCGCCTTGGCGCCTCCGGCCAGTTGGGCGGCCGGTCCGGTTGCGCCCGGCGCGGGTGCTATCCTGCAGCAAATTCAGCCCGTCGTGCCGCCCATTCCTTCAAGCAGCCGGACCGGCCTGACGATTGAACAAGAAGGTGCCGACACGCTGCCGCCATCCGCTCCTTTCGAGGTCAAGTCGATCCAGATCTCGGGCAACAAAAAGATTGACACCGCCACCTTACATGCCCTGGTGGCGGACGCGGAAGGGAAGATCCTCACCCTTTCCCAATTGAATGAACTGGCCGCCCGGATTACCGCTTACTACCGCAGCCAGGGCTACCCGCTGGCGCGGGCCTATCTCCCGGCGCAAGTGATCCAGAACGGGGTGGTGCATATCCAAATCGTCGTGGCGCGCTACGGCAAAATCAGCCTCGACAACCGCAGCCGAGTCAATGACCGGCTGCTACGGGAAACGCTGGCCCCCCTGCAAAACGAGCAGGTCATTGCGCAGACGGGGCTGGACCATGCCTTGCTGCTGCTTTCCGATATTCCCGGCGTTGCAGTCGGCGCAACGTTGGGGCCAGGCGATGCCGTCGGCACCTCGGACCTGCTGGTGAGCGCCACGCCCGGAGTGGCCATCTGGGGCAATGGGGTGCTGGACAACTACGGCAACCGCTCTACCGGCAGGGCGCGCATCGGTGGCACAGCGAACTTCATTAACCCGCTACAGCACGGAGATATCTTCAGCGTGAGCGGCCTGAGTTCGGGCAGTGGCATGAACTATGGGCGCCTCGCCTACGAGTCTTTGTTGAACGGACAGGGCACCCGCCTGGGCGGTTCCTGGTCGGCGCTGAGTTATAAGCTGGGCGATACGCTGGCGTCCCTCAGTGCGCACGGCACGGCGCAGGTGCAAAGCCTGTGGGCCAGGCATCCGCTGGTGCGCAGCCGCGATGTCAATCTCTACGCCCAGCTCCAGTATGACGCTCTGCAACTGCGCGACCATATCGATGCCAGTGCCATCCAGACCGACCGCAGCCTGAAGAACTGGACGCTCAGTCTGGCCGGGGATACGCGGGATGCCATCCTGTCTGGCGGCATCAACAGCTGGAGCCTGGGCTGGAGCGCGGGACGGGTCGGCTTTGATGATGCGCAAGCGCAATTGGCCGATGCGGCGACCGCCCAAACACAGGGCCGCTTCTCCAAATGGAACGCCAACTTGTCGCGCCTGCAAGGCCTGAGTGCGAGCAACACGCTGTACCTTGCCCTCTCGGCTCAAGGCGCCAGCACCAATCTGGATCCATCGCAAAAGATGAGCGCTGGCGGGCCTTACACGGTGCGCGCTTATGACGTCGGCGCGGTGTCGGGCGACAGTGGGTACTTTGTGAGCGCGGAGTACCGGCATGAACTGGGCGCCGCCTGGGGCGGGCAATGGCAACTGATCGCCTTCGTCGACAGCGCACAGGTGGAAGTCAACAAGAGCACCTGGGTGGCGGGGGAAAACAGCGCGACCCTGAGTGGTGCCGGCCTCGGACTGAACTGGAGCGGGCGCCAGCAGTGGAGCGCCAAGACCTATATTGCCAAACCGGTCGGATCAGTACCGGCCTTACTGGGCAGTACCAACTCGGTTCGGGCCTGGGGCGAGTTGAGTCGGCATTTTTGAGCCGACGGCCAAGCCGGTCCTACTCACCCCCCAGGCTTGCCGTGGCCGAACTTCCGAAGCGCCGGGCGGCGGCCTGATCCGACCCCATCACAGGCCACCACTGCAACACTGCGAAGGCTAGCTCAAACAGCGTGAAACCCAGCACCACAGCATTGGCGCCGGCCTGAAACGCCGCCACTTGCCAAAGCGCAAACAGCACCCGCGCCAAACCGTCCAGCCGCCCCAAACGCAGCGACGGCGCCAGCAGTCGGGCCAGCGCCCAGACCACGACCACGGAGCCCAGCAAATTGGCCAGCAGCACATGCGTGGCATCCAGCGCCGGCATGGCGCCCGGCAACCCCAGGGTATGCGCCAACAGAGCCAGATTGCCATAGAGCCAGGCAAAGGACCAGGGGGTGGCGAAAGGCCAGGTCACCAGCAGGTCGTACCAGGCGCTGGCGCGCACGATCTTGAGGTAGGTGGGTAAGTTGAGCATGAATATCCTGTGAAAAGTCAATGAGAGGCGCAGGCTAAGCCATGAAGTAAGCTTCAGGGTCAAGCACTTTCTGCAAAAGACCATGTTGATTGGTGAACTCGCCGGCGCCGCCGGCCTGACGCGCGAAGCCCTGCGCTTTTACGAGCGGCAAGGTCTGATCCGCTCGCGCCGCCTGGACAACGGCTACCGGGACTATCCCGCGGAGACGCTGATCCTCGTCAACTACATTCGCACCGCCCAGCAACTTGGCTTCACCCTGGCCGATATCGGTCACAAACTGCCGGAACTCTGGGATGCGGAGGAACCGGGACCGGCCATCGCCTTGGTCCTGCGCGAGAAGCTGCATGAGATCGATGCGCGGATCGCTGCCTTGCAGCGCTTGCGTGAGGCGCTGGCACTGCGTGTAACCCAAGACTGCCCGCTCAACCCAAAAACGGCCTAACTGCCGGGAATGCGGGCCAATTTGCGCGCCGCCTGGGTCTGGCCGCCATAGCCCCAGTCGAAGGCCGGCAGTTCACGCACGACAACGTAGCTGGCGCTCGCCAGCGAGCGGTAGCGCGACAGTTGCACCGGCGAAACTTTGAGTTGCAGGATGGGCATGCTCAAACTCCCGACGCCGGCGTGACTGTGACGGCGCTGCGCTGACGGGCGCGGCGGGCCAGCCGGTACGCCAGGCGTTGCGCACTGCGGCGCGCAGTGTCGGCCGTGGTCCCCAGCATGGCATCGGCGCCGCGCCAGAAGTCACCGACCGCTTGGTCGCGCAAGCGAACGGCCTCGCATTTGGCCAGGTCATGCAGGCGGGCCTGCGTGACGGCATCGGGATGGTTTGTAAACATGCTGAACTCCTGGTGGATTGACGATGGTTTGAACTTTATTGAATTAGCCAAGCATCCGAAACAGCAAAAAAACCATATTGGTTTTGCACTTATTGCAAAACCACGCCACAATCCCCCCATGCAACTCCAGCTTGACGACGTCGCCCTGTTCACCCGCATTGCCGAACTGGGTTCCCTGTCGGCGGCGGCCCGCGAGCGCGATGTGCCGGTCAGCCAGGTGACACGCTCGCTGGCCCGACTGGAGGCGGTCGTCAAGGTGCGGCTGCTGCATCGCAGCACCCACGGCCTGAGCCTGACCGACGAGGGCGACACCTTTTTGAGCTACGGCCGGCGCCTGCTGGAAACCGCTGCCGAACTGGGCAGCGAACTCAGCGGCAAGCTCGCCGGCCCCAGCGGCTGGGTGCGCGTCAGCGTCAGCCCGCTGCTGGCCGAAGGCCTGCTGGTGCCCAGCCTGTGCGCCCTGTACCAGCGCCATCCGCAACTGCACATCGACATCAACGCCGACGACCGCATGATGGACATGGCGCGCGAAGGCATTGACATCGCCATTCGCACCGGTACCCCGCACAGCGAGACCCTGGTGGCGCGCCGGATCGGCGACTACAGCCGCTCGCTCTATGCGGCGCCGGCCTACCTGGCGCGACGTGGCACACCGCTACACCCGGACGAACTGCCGCGGCACCACCTGATCGCCAGCAGCGCCAGCCCCACGCTCAACCGCTGGCTGCTCAGTGCTGATGCTCAAGGCAAAACGGGCGGCGAACTGGTGGTCTCCGGGCAGACCCGCACCGACAACTCGGCCGTCATGCTGGCGCTGGTGCAGCAAGGCGTCGGCATCGGGCGGCTGATGGACCAGTTGGCGCGCCGGCTGGTCGCCAGCGGCGCCCTGGTGCCGCTGCTGCAGGACTACTTTGCCAGCCCCCCGGTACCGATTTACGCCGTGATACTGCGGGAACGCCAGCGCCTGCCGAAAATCCGCGCTTGCATCGATTTCTGGGCCGACTGGTTGGCGCAGATCGCCGGCGCGCAAAGTTCCCCTCCGCGATAATCGGACCATGCCACAGAACGAATTTCCGACCGCGCCCCGGCAGCCCAGCGCCCGCTTCATGCTGTTGCAGCCGGCGCATTTCATGGCCATGGGTTTCGGTTCCGGCTTGAGCCCGATCGCGCCCGGCACGGCCGGCACCTTGTGGGCTTGGCTGGCATTCTGGGTGCTGCAACCCTGGATGAACGATACGCGCTGGGCCTGGCTGATTGCCGCCTCGCTGCCGCTGGGCTGGTGGGCCTGCAGCGTCACCGCCAAAAACCTGCGTGTGCTGGACCCCAGCAGCGTGGTGTGGGACGAGATTGCGGCCTTCTGGCTGGTGCTGTGGCTGGTGACGCCGGCCGGATTCTGGGCTCAATTGCTGGCCTTTGGCTTGTTCCGCTTCTTCGATGCCGTCAAGCCCGGACCGGTGGCCTGGGCCGACCAGCTGTTCCACGATGTCGATCTGGCGAATGACCCCGCCGCCTGGCGCAAGGCCGGCCTGGGCATCATGCTGGATGACCTGGTGGCGGCCGGCTGCGCCTTGTTCGTCATTGCCGGCTGGAGATTTTTTCAATGACCGCACCGCTGTCGAAAACAGAACCCTCGGTACCTCAACTGTGCCAACGCCTGGCCGACCTGCTGTTGCAGCAGGAACTGAAGCTGGTCACCGCCGAGAGCTGCACCGGCGGCCTGATTGCTGGCGCCTGCACCGATCTGGCCGGATCGAGCGCCTGGTTCGAACGCGGCTTTGTCACCTACTCCAACGAAGCCAAGACCGAGTTGCTGGGCGTCGAGGAACGGCGGCTGAAACGTGCCGGCGCCGTCTGCGAAGGCGTGGCGCGGGCCATGGCGGCGGGCGCCCTGACCCACTCGCACGCGCAAGTGGCGGTGGCCGTCACCGGCGTCGCCGGCCCCAGCGGCGGCAGCCCGGCCAAACCGGTCGGCACGGTCTGGTTCGGCTTCGCCGTGCCGGGCCAGGTCGTCACCGAAAAGTGCCACTTTGATGGCGACCGCGCGGCCGTGCGCGCCGCCACCGTGCGGCACGCCTTCACCCGGCTGGTGGAACTGCTGGACCGCGCTTCCTGATGCTGGCGGACTTTTGGACCGGTTTTGCCACCGGCCTGTCGCTGATCGTGGCCATCGGCTCGCAGAACGCCTTCGTGCTGCGCCAGGGCATCCGGCGCGAACATGTGCTGCCCCTGGTGCTGTTCTGCGCCCTGTCCGATGCCGCGCTGATCATGGCTGGCATCGGCGGCGCCGGCGTCGTGATCCGCGGCAACGACGTGCTGTTGGCTGTGACCCGCCTTGGCGGCGCGCTCTTTCTGGCCGGCTACGGCGCGCTGGCGGCGCAGCGTGCCTGGCGTGGTAGCCAATTGCACGTGAAGAACAATGGCGGCACCACACTCCTGCGCGCACTGGCGATCTGCTTCGGCTTCACCTTCCTGAACCCGCACGTCTATCTGGACACCGTGGTCCTGCTGGGCTCACTCGCCAACCAGCGGCCCGACCCGGGGCGCTGGACCTTCGGCTGGGGCGCCTGCGCCGCCAGCCTGTGCTGGTTTTCAGCGCTGGGTTTTGGCGCCCGGCTGTTGGGGCCCGTGTTCGAGCACGTGAGCGCCTGGCGCCTGCTCGACAGCAGCATCGCGCTGGTGATGTTTCTGATGGCGGGCTTGCTGCTGGTTGGGTGAATCGGCGCAGTGGCAAAGCGATCTCAAGCGCGGATGAAATCCTGTAGGCGCCGGCGCGGTGAGGGTTCTACCGGCGCGGCGTAGCCGACGCGGGCCCACATCTGCACCGTCTGACCGGGGCGCGCGGCACCGGTCAACGCATGGATGTCGGCATAGGGTTTGGTCTGCTCGGCGTATTCCTGCAACGCTTGCGACAGCGGTTGCAGCGACAGGCCTATCCCTGTGGCTGCCAGTTGCACCCGGGCATAGGCGCGGCCCGCGTTGACTTGCGTGACGCGCTCATTGCCCTCGGTCACCATCCATAAGAAGCCCGGCGTGGAATCCAGCTTGTGGCCGAAGTCCTTGATCTGGCTGGTGCTGGCGTAGTCGTCGGGTGCCGGCGCCTTGCTGCGGTCGAACAGGCCGACGCGGTTGAGCGTTTCCACCATCGGATCGAGCAGTGTGAGGCCGTCGCGATGCGCGGCAATCTCGGCGGCGCCAACACGCAGTACGTTGTAGGACTCCATCACGGTGCGCGGGGTGGTCAGTTCGATGCGCCAGGCCTCCTGGGCTATTGCGCGGTGCGCAGCCAAGCCTTCAGCCTGCTCGGCACCGACAAAGCCGAAGCGCAGCGCATGGGCTTGCACCGCCGCCCGCATCGCCTGCCAGGCCTCGGACGGCACGGCCCGTTTGAGATCGTAGGCGTTGCGGTTGGTATGGCGCCGCAGAATCTGCGCAAACAAGGGATCTTTCTGTACTGTTGCATCGGGCGCCAGCCGGATGCGCGCCACCGGTCGCTGGTCCAGCTTGTCGGGACCGAACACGCCTTCGGGAAACAGTGCGATGTCGACGCGCAGGCCGCGCTCCCTGGCCGCCAGGTCCAGCAACTCCAGAAAAGTGCCGTGGCTCATCATGATCTGCCGCGACAGCGGATCGGTCTGCGGCAGCAGGCGTTGCAGGTCGCAGCGCAGCGTGATCTCGCCGGGCGTGCCCAGGTCGGCGATCCAGGACTGCAGGTTGTGCGAGTGCGGCGCCAGAATGGCATGGCTCAGCAGCCAGCGCCGCACATCCGCGTCGGCTACCACGTCGCGGCCCGGCCCTTGCCAGGCCTCGATCGCCTCAAGCGGCATGCCGGAACTGCAAGCCGTCAGAGCTGTGCTGCCCAGGGCGGCGGCAACGGTGCCGCCACCTGCGATGCGAATGAAATTGCGACGCTGCATGGTGTTTTGTCCTCGGTCAATACGATGTCAGGCGGCCTTGGCAAACCGATGGCTGCTTGGGACCGACGCTGCCATCAAACCCAGATCGGAGAGTGCTGTCTGTGCGGCAAGCGACAGTGGGGTATGCGGCTCCGCCCCTATCAGGGCCGTCAGCTTGTCATTGGCCAGCGCATGCGGCGTGTCCCACAAGTAGCGCATTTCCACCAGCGCCGCAAAAGTGGGCACAAAGAGAGCGCCGATTCGCATCAATGGCCAGGGCAGCCGTTTGAAGCGCACATGACCTTCCGGCTCGACCCAGCCCTGTGAGCGTGCCAGCGGGTCCAGCACATCCAGCCAGCGCTGACCGGTAATGCTGTAACCCTTGAAGTGAAACACCTCGAACGCCCGCAGTTGGGCGCGCTTCGCCGCCACCGCAACAAAAGTTCGCGCCAGATCCGGCAGGTAAGCCCAGGCGGTCGCCACATCGCGCTCACCCGGGTAGGTGAACTTGCCCTTTTGAATGTCTTTGACGATGATCTGGTCGAACCAGGTGCCGCGGCCGCTGCCGAAGAAATCACCGGCGCGAATCACCACGCCGCGCACGCCAGAGCGCCTCAGTTGTGCCTCCATGGCAATGCGGATCTGGCCTTTGACGGTCTGCGCCGCCTGCGGCGTGTCCTCGCGCAGCACGGCCGGCATGGTGGCACCAAAGTTGTACACATTGCCCGGCAGCATCAAGGTGGCATTCAAAGCCCGCGTGACGGTCGTGGCGGCCTCCAGCATGGGCAACACCTGCGCGCGCCAAGCCTTGTGGGTGTAGGCCGGGTTGAGCGCGTGCACCACCACAGCGGCACCTTGCGCGGCCACGGCCAAAGCCTGGGTATCGTGCAAATCGATGGCCAGCCACTCGATACGCGGGTCTGCCGGCAGCTCGGCAGCGGGGCGTGTTTGCCCCAGCACACGCCAGCCGGCGTCGGCGAAGGCACGGGCGGCGGCCAGGCCAAAACGGCCGCGAGCGCCCAGGATGAGAACAGTGGATGACATGGTTTTTCCTCTAATCAGTTGCAGAGATCGTTGCTGGATCGGGGGAATTGTGAAATCAAACGGCTTGCGCCACAATTGCATAAATAGCCATAGCAGACATGCATTTATGAATACCTCCATGCCACACGGTTTTGACTGGCGCCTGGTGCGCTCCTTCCTCGCGGCGCTGGACCAGGGCAGCCTGCTGGGGGCCGCGCGGACCCTGAAGATGAGCCAGCCCACGCTGGGGCGCCACATCGCCGAACTGGAAAGCCAGTTGGGCGTGGTGCTGTTCGAGCGCACCGGCCGTGGCCTGGTGCCTACCGCAACCGCGTTGCACCTGAGCGACGCGGCGCGCAGCATGGAGGCCGGCGCCCTGCAACTGGAGCGCACCCTGTCCGGCGTGCAAACGCAAACCGCCGGCACGGTGCGCATCACCGCCAGCGTGCCGGTGGCGGTGCAGATGCTGCCGCCGGTGCTGGCCGGCCTGCGCCAGGCGCTGCCCGACATCCAGATCGAACTGGTATCGAGCAACCAGGTCAGCAATCTGCTGCGCCGCGAAGCCGACATTGCGCTGCGCATGGTGCGGCCCGACCAGTCTTCGCTGATCGCCAAAAAAATCGGCAATGTGGGCCTGGGCGCCTACGCCCACCGCAGCTACCTGGCACGGCGCGGGATACCGCGCAAAGCCACCGATCTGCTACAGCACGAGCTGATCGGCAGCGACGCCGACCTCGGCATCCTGCTGGGCTTTCAGGCCATGGGCTATCCGGTCACGCGTGAATCCTTTGTGCTGCGCACCGACGATTTCATCGTGCAGTGGCAGGCCGTGCGCGCCGGGCTGGGCGTCGGTTTTGTGGCCGATTACGTGGCCCGCAGCGATCCGGAGGTGGTCCGGGTACTGCCGGGTCTGCTAAAAATTCCGCCACTGCCGATGTGGCTGGCGGTGCACCGCGAGATCCGCGGCAACCGCCGCATCCGCGCCGTCTATGATTTTCTGGCGCAGGCCCTGCCGCTGGTCATTTGAGGACTGGCATTTCTTCGCCCGCGTCAATGGCACCGACCAGCGCCTCCTCCGGACCGAAGCAGATGCCGTGATCGGAACAGACGCCGCAGCTGGGCGCCTTGCAGATGAGCAGTTCCTGGCGCAGGCACAACTGTTTGTAGAAAAACTTCTTCCACTTCATGTTGTGTGTGTTGAGAGCCGCCAGACGCGGGAACCAATGGCCAATCAGCCTGGAGAGTTCAAGCCGCGAAGGCAGCCCCAGGTCTTGCCATAAATGGTTGTCGCCCAGGCTGGCGCAAGCCATGGCCCAGGCAATGGCCTCGCCGACCTCAGCCGGACCGGCAAGGGGCTCGGCATGGTCGCGCAGCAAGCCCAGCAAATCGTCAATTTCGTCACGCCGGCTCGCCATGCGCGCTGCCAGCGCAGGCCAGTCGGGGGCCGGCACAAGGTGCGCGTCCATGGTCGCTCACACCAGTGCCGCCGCGTGGCTGTAGCACTTTTTCGGACAAATCCTGGAGCAGGCGGTGCAGCCTATGCACAGCTCCTGGTGCGCAATCGTCATGACTTTCTTTTCGTATTCCTCGTCGTCCTCATCTTCGTCCAGGTCGACGCGAATGCGCTCGCCATCCTCGTTCAGGCCAACCAGTTGGAGCACGCCGCGCGGGCAGACCTTGAAGCAGCGACCGCAGCCTATGCATTTTTCTTCGTTCAGGGCCGCCACAAAAGTCGGCGTCCAACTGGCACCGCTGGGCAGCGTGACGTTAAAAGTGTGGTTCATGACTCTTCCTAATCAGTTGAGGACAGAGCTGGCAGACAGCCAACATCCGACGAACGGTTGGGGACAGAGCTTGTTCACTTCGTGTAACGGCGGTCTGTCCCACAAGTTTTTGGGTCGGTAGCTGCGGTCTGTCCCGCAAAACCTCACGATGCCACCGCCTTGCGCGCTTCCATCAATGCGGCGTGGGCTTGGTGGCAGCGCTGCGCGACTTCGAGTATCTTTTCCCAGTGGGTGGGCAGTTCCTCGGACAGGTCGTGCAGGTCCATCTTGGCCTGCGTCGCCCGGGCATTGAGTTTCTTTAAGCGTGCCTTGAGTTCGTCGGCGTCAGCACTCATGCTCAGGCTCCGTATTGCGCCACCGCCGGGTAGCTGCGTATCATGCCGATCGCCTCTTCCAGGAATTTGGTGCCGGCCTCGGCCAGTTTGGCCAGCGACGGAAAACCGAAGCGGTGCACGTCGCGCAACTGCTTGTTGACCACCACCAGCCGGCCGGCAATCAGCACCATGCGGCCAAAGCCTTCGTGACTCATCTTCATCATCGGCGACACCATCTGGCCGGTTTCGCGTTCCACCGCGACGGCAATCGCGTTGTAGAAAATCTCCAGATGCCACAGCGTCTCGGGGTCCGGGTCGCCCAGGATCGGCAAGGCGCGCCGTTCCTCGGCCGTGTGAATGTAGGGTTTGAGCAATTGCAGATCGCTCTTGCCTTCCCAGGTGCCGTGGATGTCCTGCGCCCGCAGTTGCTTGACGAGCTGTTGCACAAAAGGGGTGGCGAGAAAGGACTCGTCGCTGACGGGAGTCTCGATACCGACGGTTGCTGTCATGGTGTCACCTCTTCATCTTCAAAATCGAAACAACGTTCGCCATCCTTGGCCAGCGCCTTGCGCAGCCAGGGCGGCGGTGTCCCCTTGAGGACGGCCTGCAGTTTGTCCAGAATTTCGGCGATGGATTCGGGCTGCGCCACCTTGATCGGATGGATCTTCATGGCCACCACGCGCGCCGCGCCGGAGCCGCCGATGGCAGCCACATAGAGGATGGCGACGTCCTTGATGGCCTCCAGCTTGGGCGCGAGCTTGTCCTCGTCGCCGTCTTCTTCCAGTTTGTCGCCGAAGTCAAAGCTCTCGACAAAATGGTGCCCCGCGGGCGAGACCTCGTAGACGACGATGCTCTTGGCCCAGCCGAAGTGCGCATCGACGCGCTCTTTATCCTGGGTGGCAAAGGCGATTTTCATAAGACACTCCTTTGGTTTACTTTGGTTTCGATTGGGTCAGGCACTGGCCTGGGCCAGGTTTGCCTTAACGATGCTTGCGCTGGGAGTCACTGCGCACAGAGGCGCAGTGACGGTGGTCGCCGCGCGCAGCGCCTCCGGCGTCAACGGCCAGTCGCCCGCATGGTGGTGCGCAATCTGGTCGATCATGAGGTTGGCAATCTCGAAAATCAGGTTCATGCTGCCGCGGTAGCCGACCATGCAGCGGTGCGCATTGCCGATGCGGTCGAACAGCGGAAAGCCGATGCGCAGGAATGGTTTTTTCAGACGCTCCGCTGCTTGCCGGCCATGCGAATGCGTGATCAGCAGATCGCAGTCGGCAGCGCCCGTCTCCAGGTCTTCCAGATCCCCCAGCAGCACCTGCTCGGCCGGCAGCAAGGCGTGCGCCGGCGACTTGGTGGTGCTGACGCAGCAGCGCAGCTCGGCACCCATTTCGTGCAACAGACTGCCCACGGCCAGCAGCAAATCGGGTTCGGCACCAATGGCCACCTTGATGCCGCCGGTATAAAAGTGACCATCCAGCATGGCATCGAGCAACTGACTGCGCTGGCGCCGGTATTTGGCCGGCACCGGCCGCCCCGAGAGCTGCGCCAGCAGTTGCAGCAAGCGGTCGTTGGCCGCTATGCCGGTGAGGCGCTCGAACATCTCAAACGGCGTTGCGGCAATCTCCTGCAAAGCCTGCGCCGCCTCGCGCGTCTGCTCGCCGACACACAGCGTCAGAGCAGAGGCACCGGCAGCGCGAATCTGCTCCAGCGAGGTACCGCCCAGCGTGGTGCCGCGCCAGTCGGGCGGGATGTGGCCGTCCAGCGAGCCCGAGACATCGGGCAGCACGACGCTTGAGAGTCCGAAGGCTTCGACGATCTCACGCAGCTCGTCGATGTCGGCCGGCGAGAGATGGCTGCCAGGCAGCAAGGTGATCTGGTCGGACTTCACCGGCAGCGGCTTGACCAGCGTGCTCACGATGGCGGTTACCGCATGCTTGTAGCCATCTTCAAAAGCGCCGGCATAGTCGGGCGTCGAAACGTAGACGATCTCGGTGTCAGCCAGTTCCGGCTTGCGCTTGCGCACCGTGACGAGGTAGCCGTCCACATCGTCGCCCTTGGTTTCGGTCAGACCGGTGGAACAGATGGCGATGATCCTGGGCGCCGCACGCTTGCGGATATTGAGCAGCGCCGCCTCGATATTGTCGTAACCGCCAAGGATGGAGGTAACCTCGTTCATGGCCGTCGTCTGCAACGGGATCGCCTCCTTGAAATGGCGCACCAGCAGCACCAGTCCGAACGAGGTGCAACCCTGCGAGCCATGCATCACCGGCATGCACGAGTCAAGCCCCAGAAACGCAAAACTCGCGCCCAGCGGCTGGCTCATCTTGAGCGGATTGACGGTACAGGCTTTTTTGGATTCGACTACGCTGGCCATGCGCTTGCTCCAGACAGTTGCGGCGCAGGCGGCACCGCCCCCAGGGTCTCGCCGTCGTCTCCCCAGGGCGCGGGAATGCGCACCTGCTGCCAGACCGGGTTGTAGATGGCGCGGTCGATTTCGCGCACCAGCTCGACCATGCCCTCATAGCCGCCATAAGGGTGGTAGCGCTCCTGGTTGATGTCCAGCCAGGGCATGCGCGCCTTCAGTGCCACAAACTGCGAGCGGCCACCGGAGAGCATGATGTCGGCCCGCGCCTCGCGCAGCATGTTGTACATCTCGCGCGGCGTCATGTCGTCGATCATGTGCGCGTCGTCGCCCATGATCTCCTTGATTTTTTCCTTGTCCTCTTTGGTGCTTTTCTTCACGCTCGTCCCGACGATCTCCATGCCCGCCTCCTGCAACGCAGCCACCACCGACCAGGACTTGACGCCGCCGGTGATCAGCAGCACGCGCTTGCCGGTGAGACGCTGCTTGTAGGGCGCGATGCGCTTCCAGGCACGTGCCTCCTCGATCTCGATCAGGCGCTCGGTGCGCTCCAGCAAGTCGTCGGGCGCGCCTTGTTGCACCAGCAATCTGGCCATCTGGCGCAGTGTCTCGTTCATGTCGCCAATGCCGTAGAAGGAGCCTTCGAAGTAGGGAATGCCCCAGCGCTGCTCCATCTTGGTGGCGATGTTGATCATCGACTTGGAGCAGACCATCATGTTGACCTTGGCCCGGTGCGCGCTGGCGATCTCGTTGTAGCGGCCATCGCCCGAAATGCACGACAGCACCCGGATGCCCAGCGCGTCGAGCAGCGGCTTGGTCTGCCACAGCTCGCCCACCAGGTTGTATTCGCCGATGATGTTGATATCAAAAGGCGTGGTGAATTCCGGCTCGCGCGTGCCGATCACATAGTCCAGCAAGGCCTCGGCGCCGAGTTTGTTGCCCAGATTCTTGGGGCCGGCGAAACCGGGGGCGTTGACCGGAATGATGGGCTTTCCGAATTTCTCGGTCGCGCGCTGGCACACCGCCTCGATGTCGTCACCGACCAGCGCGGTGACGCAGGTCTGGTAGACAAAGACCGCCGGCGGGTCGTATTTTTCGATGATCTCGCGGATCGATTTGAAGAGGCGCTTCTCGCCGCCGTAGATCACATCCAGCTCGTTGATGTCGGTCGTGAAGCCGGTGCGGTAGAGCTGCGAACCCGACGAGCTGCTGTGCCGGTTGTCCCACGAATTGCCCTCGCAGGCGATCGGCCCATGCACCAGGTGCGCCACGTCCACCACCGGCTGCAACGCAATCTTGGCACCGTCAAAGGCGCAGCCGCCGGCCGCGGCGCCGGGGTTGAGCTGCTTGGTGCAGCCCTTCTTGCGTTCCTTTTCGCTTTTGCCCTGGTTCTTGTCACAGCCAGGTTCTTCGAACACTTCGGCGATCTTGGCCTTGAGCGAGACTGACATGGAAGACTCCTGACATGGTGGTTAGTCCTCTCAATGCATTTTTGGTGCCAGCGCAAAAACCGCCTTTTTCAGCCGCTCTTTTGGGGTCTGGCCGCCGTCGACAAAGCGTTTTGGCAGGTTTGAAGGAATTGCGACAGACAGTTTGCGACAGAAGGTGCGGTAGCAGAAAGCCCGATGGCTTCGACAGCCAGGCGTCGATCATGGAATAGCCCTACCCAATCAAGGCCACCGCCTTGATCTGCAGCCAGACCGGCAGGCCGGGAGCGAGGCCCAGGGCAGCGGACGAACGCTGGGTCAGGCGTGCCAGCAAAGGCGTCGGACCGACCTGCAGCCGATGCAGCGCCAGCGCCGGGTGGCCACCGTTGCCCAGTTGAGCAACCGTGGCTGGCAGGCAATTGAGGATACTGGTGCCGCTGACCTGCTCCAGGGCAATGCTGACATCGCGCGCCAGGATGCGGATGCGCACTGGGTGGCCGCAGGGGTGGCCGCTGTCGCGCACCCACAGGCTGCCGCCGGGGAACTCGACACGGGCCAGATGCCAGCTTGCATCGCGCTCTGCAACCACGGCGTCCAGCACCACGCCGGCGTCCTCACCCAGGCGGATCGGCAAATCGAGACGGGCCAGGGTCTCGGTCAAAGGGCCTGCGGCGATGGCGCGGCCGGCCTCCATGATCACCAGGTGATCGGCCAGGCGCGCCACTTCGTCGGGTGCGTGGCTAACGTAGATGACCGGGATATCCAGTTCGCCGTGCAGCCGTTCCAGATAGGGCAGGATTTCATCCTTGCGCGCAACATCCAGGGCGGCCAGCGGCTCGTCCATCAGCAAGAGGCGCGGGCTGGTAAGCAGCGCCCTTGCCATGGCGACCCGTTGCCGCTCGCCCCCAGAGAGCCCGAGCGGCTTGCGCTCCAGCAGATGGCCTATGCCCAGCAGTTCCACCGCATGATCGAATTCGACACCCTGCCCGGCCTGCGCCACGCGCGATCGGCCGTATTCGAGGTTGCCGCGAATGGACAGATGCGCAAACAGGTTGGCCTCCTGGAACACGTAGCCGAGCGGGCGCTGGTGCACTGGCATGAAGGTGGCATCGTCCTGCCAGCTTTCGCCGTTGACGCTGAGTCGACCGCGGCTGGCGCGGGTCAGACCCGCCATGCAACGCAGCAGCGTCGTCTTGCCGCAGCCCGACGGTCCAAAAAGCGCGGTCACGCCGCGGCCCGGCAGCCCGAGATCGACATCCAGGTCAAAGCCCGGGTAGCTCATCTGGAAGCTGGCAACCAGGCTCATTGCGGTCGGTTCCAGCCACGGCTGTAGAGCACCAACAGCACCAGGAAAGAGAAGCACAGCATGCCGGCGGCGAGCCAATGCGCGTCGGCGTATTCCAGCGCCTCGACGTGGTTGTAGATGGCCATCGACAGAACCTGGGTCTTGCCGGGGATGTTGCCGCCGATCATCAGCACGACGCCGAACTCACCCACCGTGTGGGCAAAGCCGAGCACGGCGGCGGTGATGAAGCCGGGCCGCGCCAGCGGCAGGGCGACGCTGAAAAACGCATCCAGCGGCGAGGCCCGCAACGTGGCGGCCGCTTCGAACGGCTGCTCTCCCAGCGCGGCAAAGGCCTGTTGCAGCGGCTGCACCACGAAGGGCATGGAATAGATGACCGAGGCCAGCACCAGGCCGGCGAAGGTAAACGGCAGCAGACCCCAACCCACTGCCTGCGTGAACCGGCCCATAGGCCCCTCGGGTCCCAGCAGCACCAGCAGATAGAAGCCCAGCACCGCCGGCGGCAGCACCAGAGGCAAAGTGACGATCGCCCCGACGACGTTCTTCAGACGCGAACGACTGCGCGCCAGCCACCACGCGATGGGAGTGCCAAGTAGCAGCAGCAGCGCCGTGGTAAGGCCGGCCAGTTTGACCGTCACCACGATGGCTGCGGTGTCCGCGGAGAGTTGCATCGCCGGCCTATCCCTTGCGCGTTGTCATGTCAGTGGCGGGAGAACAGGTCGCGCAACTTGCACAAGGTGGTCGTGATATCGAAGCGGGTATCGGCCAGCGCTTCGCCGGCGAGTATTTTTTTCAGGGCGATCTGAGGATCGGTCTCGCCGGTGAGCAACACCTGGGCGCCCCATTTCTCCATGTGGCGGATATAGCCATCGCCGGCGCTGGCGGCGATCATGATCTCGACGCCATGCAGCGGATGCGGGCCGTCATCGCGCCAATGGTGCGGCAATTGCTCCCGGGTCAACAGGATGCGTTGGGGTTCTGGTAGCGGCTGGCCCGGCAGGCAGTCGAATAGCAGCCAGTCCCGATTCTGGCCGGCGTGGCCCGACACCTGGGTCCCGTTGTCCTTGGTAGCGATGGCGATCTTCATGATTCAGGGTCCGAATAAAATGAGTCTTTGACTGAGCTGGCCGGTTCCGTGCCGGTCAGGGCAAGTCGTAGCCAAACGATTTGGTGACGGCTTGGGCCTTGTCCCCTTTCAGGTACTTCAGCAAGGCCTGGGCCGCCGGTTTGCCCCTGCCTTTTTCCAGCAGCACGGCATCCTGGCGCAGGGGCGGATACAGGCTGGCCGGAACCAGCCAGGCCGAGCCTTCGATCTTTCCGTCCTTGAGCACCTGGGACAGCGCGACGAAGCCCAGCAAGGCATTGCCGCTGCTGACGAACTGGTAGGTCTGGGTGATGTTCTCAGCCATCACAAACCTGGATTGCAAGCTGTCAAATACGCCAAGTGCTTTCATCGCGTCCACCGCGGCAGCACCGTAGGGAGCTAGCTTGGGGTTGGTCAGGGCAATGTGCTCCAAGCCGCCCTTCTTCAGCACCTCGCCGGTGCTGTCGACGACGGCGGGTTTGGCCGACCACAGCACCAATTTGCCAACAGCGTAGCTGAACTGGCTACCCGCCACGGCCATGTTTTCCTTCGCCAGCCGGGCCGGGGTTTCTTCGTCGGCCGCCAGCAAGACCTCAAACGGCGCACCGTTCCTGATCTGGGCATAGAACTTGCCGGTAGAGCCGAAGGAGGCAACCATTTTGTGACCCGTCTCCTTCTCAAAATCCAGCGCCATTTTTTGCAGCGGTGCCGTAAAGTTGGCCGCCACCGCCACCGAGACTTCGTCGGCTCGTACTTGAAATGAGGCGCCCGTCAGCGACAACAACAGAATGGATAAGCGGCGGCAAAGCGTCATGGAAAAGTCCTTGAATGAAATGAAAGAAATCAATCGTTGGTCACCAGAAAGACACTGGAAGCCTTGAACACGGCCGTCACCGGCTGGCCCACCAGCAGCCCCATGCGCTTGACGCTGGCAGCGGTGATAACGGCGGTGATGACAAGCCGGTCGCCGGGCAGCTTCAACGTCACTTCGGCGTTGACCTGCCCCTCATGGATATTGGCAACCGTGCCGGTAAAGCGGTTGCGGGCAGAGATTTCACCCTCTTCACCGACCAGCAGCAGGATCGAAGAGGCCTTCACGAATGCCAGCACGTCGCGGCCTGGCGCGAGGCCCAGGTTCTCCGCCGACTCGCGGGTCACGATGGCAGTCAGCTCAAGCTGCGGATCAAGGCGAATGCTGACCTCGCAGTCCACCACACCTTGGCGGATGGCCACCACGGGTCCGGCAAACTGGTTGCGGGCGCTGCTCTTCATGGACATTCTCCCTAGAACCTGCCGGAAATCGGCCACACCCGCCACACCCCGGCGTTCCAGATTGGCACTCAGGCGCTGTAGCGCAAGCTGGGATTCCTGCTCCAGCGCGCGGTAAAAAGCGATCAGGCGCCGGGCAAACGCAGTCAGTTCGGTGCCACCGCCGTGCCGGCCACCGGTTGAGCGATTCACCAGCGGCTCCGGTGCCACGTTGTTCATGTCGTCCACCGCGTCCCACGCCGCCTTGTAGGAAATAGGCACCGCCTTGGCGGCCTGCGAGATGGAGCCGAATTGGTCTATCGCCTCCAGCAAGCGGATCCGCTTGTCGCCCAGAAAGCTGCCCATCGCAGTTTCGATCAGGAGCTTGCCCAGCAGTTTGGGTTGCGTCGCGGTCATGTCGCGTTCAGCCACCGCTCAGCGTGGCATGGCGTCGCTGAGGGAAAAATCGGTCTGGCCCGCGCCAAGGTCGAAATCATCGACGGTGCTGCGACAAATCAGCCAGCGCGCATCCAGCAGTCGCCACGCGGTCAGCGTTTCGGCGTGGACCGGCGCCTCGTAGAACACCTCGTCGTCATCCGACCTCCATTGCGTCAGAACATGGCGAAAGGCGCAATAGCACGGCTCATTGGCGGCGTCGTGCCCCCTGGTGCGATCAGCCGCCATTTCGTATTCCCGAAATACGTCAAAACTGACAGGCGCCACAACCAGTTCGCGCAGCGCCGGGGGAAGGTCTTGCGACCACCCGACACCCTGGCGACGGCGAACCGGACAGCCAGGGTCACCGACCCTGCTGGCCTGCATGGACAGCGCAATACTCATTCAAAACCCTTCCCCACGGTCTACCGTGTTTCACTGACAAGCCGCGTAGCAATGCCTACGCTGCGTTGTATCGTTTGCTACATAGCGCCAAGCGACAAATCAATCAAACTCGACGCTTGAGAGGGCTGCACCTGTTGCGCTGTAGTGCAACGCAAACAACGTACCAGGTCTGGACGACGGGTGTGCTGAGGGGGTGAGATGCAGGCGCCCGGCACGCGGCAAAGCCGCGGCTTGGCTAATTCTGTTGTGCGAAGCGCGCGTCGACATAGACCCACGCGCGAAGACCGGAGGCCAGATCGGCGGCGACCCGCTGGTAAGCCGCCACCTCGTACTTGTCCGCGTTGGCGAGTTCCAGGTCCGTGATTTCGAACACCGTGCCAGCGACGCGATCACCGCTCGCGCCTGTGAATTTGACGATAGGGTGATGCGTCTTGCCGCTGGTCGCCACCGCTTCGGGATCGTCGATCTTCACCAGGGATTGCGAAAACCCGAGCAGCTCATCGGCATGGCCGACCAGCCTTCTGCCGAAAGTCGAAATTTGCACCTCTTCCTGCTGTAGGGTGCCGTATGAAAAAAGGTGAGGCATGAGTGGATCGTGGGTTGCGGGGGTGGAATGCTTCGAAGGAAAGACTCGCCGCTACATGACTACGTAGGATGTCCCAGTAGTAGGATTAAGAGCTATATTTGCTTTTCGAGGCGCCCCTTGTGGATACGCCTACGGCCAAGAATTCCGACCTTCACATGGATGTTCGTCGATGAGTGACCTTCGATGCAGGCAACGATTTGCTTCCGATAAGTTTTGTAGTGTTCAAGCGTGAAATCATCGAAGCCTACAAGAAGAAAAATTAAACCACTTGCTCCTGCCGCCCTCAATTGACGATCAGCTGTTTCTATGCTGCTGCCCAGTTTGCTCAAAAATTCGGGAGACAGTTGATAGTGGATCGAAGATGATGTCACTTGTATGGTCTCTCGGCGACGGATTAGATCGTCAGAGATGCAGATTGTCTTCACCTCACAGTACTTCGTAACACCATCCTTGTCGTACAAGATATCAGGCTGTGTCTTCCCACTTTCTTTCAGAATGTGAACCTGTTGAGCACCTCTTTTGATCAAATGCTCATAGGCGAATGCCTCATTGAGCTGATTGAAAAATCCTTGCTTTTTTTGCCCCTTCCTGTGATCCCTAAAGTGTGCTATTGCCTTTTCGCGTAGTATTTTCCAAGAATCTTGATCGAGGCTAGAGAGGGCACGTTCATACGCTTGATATTGAGCGCGCGCCTCTGGAATCGATGCCAGTGTTTGGTCGAGATTTCTGAAAAATAGGTCGGCTGGATGAGCAGCTTCGGCAAGCGCGACCAGTTCACGAATCCGTTGCATCATGGCACCTAACGAATATGGCTCGTCGTCTATTCTGGCAAATCCAGTTTATCCGACGGGATAAAACCCAACTACCGACAAAGCACGCCTGCAACCGGAGCCGAAGCGGACATTGGATGCTGCGGTTGCGGCGGGGGTGAACGCACAAAAATGCGTGCTGTGCTGGTCTTATAAAGCCCGTCATCTATCTCCCCCTGTTTCAAGCGATCACTCAGCCTGGATTGCGGGTCAAGCCCGCAATGACAATGCTGCGGCGCTTGCGTTTCCAGCACTATAACCGGCGAGCTTCGGTGCCACTTGCGCTGCCGCGCAGCGCCTGGTCGATGGCGATGGCGATGGCGATAACGCTGGGTTCAGTAGTTGATCTCGAACCAGAGCGGCTCCTGCCGGCGCAATTGCTCTATCAATTGCAGCGTCGTCGGCACCAGGGCATGGATGGCGTACCAGACTTCCTCGCGCCGCGGCTGCGCGTTCTGCTCCAGCAGTTGGCGCAGGCGCTGCCAGCCATGCCAGTCGATCTGGAGCAGGCGCTGCCGCAGGGGCGGCGCCAGATGGGCCAGGGTCTGCGCCATGACCAGCAGATGCGCCTCGACCATTTGCAAGGTGTTGGCGCTGGCAAACAGTTCGTGTTCACTTTGCAAGTGTTCCAGCAAAGCGCCCACAGTCAGTCCGCTGCCGTGCACGATGTCCCATTGCATGCGGTGCAGCATGGGTGCGCCTCAACAGTCGTCGGCCAACACTTCCAGCGCCACCAACTGGTGGTAGAGCGCGCGCCGCGCCCACCAGCCGGAGGCACCTGCGATGCGTGGATCGCCGCCTTCGAAAGCTGCCAGCGCCTCCGAGTCGTCCCAGTACACGCAATGCTCTGCGGCACGCGTCACCAGCGTCTCAAGCTTACGCAACAAATCGTCTTTATCAAACGCAAACCAGGCACGCGCCTGGCGCGGCCCGGCTATTTCCAGCACATGGATCACGGCCTGCTCCCTATGGGTTGATCGCCCATTCACTCCACGCCTTCGGCCGCCGCCTTGGCCCACACCGCATGGCGCAGGCGCTGCGTGATACCGGCCGGGCTGGGGTCAAAGACGCGTTGCGCGGCCGACAGCGCGCCTTGCGTCATGGCCGCTTCAACGTGCGTCAGCGGCAGCCGACCGGCGGCATGCGTCGCCCCCGGCACCGCTCTGACAATGGCCTGGCGGTTCGGATGCTCTTCCAGGGGGATCAGGCGGTCGGCCTCGCGCGCACCGGCCAGGCAGACCCAGCCGTCGATGACCTCGACCTTGCGGCCATCCTGTGTCACTTTGACGAGAACAGCATCTGCCATGCCGGTGCTCCTTGGTTCAACGAATAATGTCGTAGGAATAGTCGGTCTTGCCCGGCACGATGGTGTTGGCATCGAGCGCTTCGAAGAACTCGTCCAGCAAGGTGATCAGCACGCGCATCGCGCCGTCATAGCCCCAGGTCGGATAGCGGTGGTAGTGGTGTCTATCGAAGATCGGGAACACCATGCGCACCAGCGGCGTCTTGGTATCGCGCTCCAGATACTTGCCGTAAGTGTTGCCGATCAGGAAGTCAACCGGTTCCGTGAACAGCAGCGAGCGCAAGTGCCACAGGTCGCGCTTCGGATAGACCTTGCAGCCGGCGCCGTAGGGCGACGCGTCGAACAGGGCTTGCACCTTGATCTCCCATTCCTTGCCGCCATTGGTGGCCAACACGTGCGCCGGCTCGGCACCGAGCTCCAGCAGGAACTGGGTGTAGCCCAGCATCTGGTCCGGGTCGCCATAGAGCGCAAAGCGCTTGCCATGCAGGTGGGCCTGGCTGTCGGCCATGGCATCCACCACCTGGCCGCGTTCCAACTCCAACTCGGCGGGAATCGGTTTACCGGTCAGGCGCGCTATTTCCATCAGGAACTTGTCGGTGCCGGCCACGCCCACGGGCGCATTGAGGACCACCACTTCCTGGCCATGCTCGGCGATGAACTTGGAGGTTTTCTCGCAGCAATATTCCTGGAACACGATGGTGGCCTTGGCGTGCAGTGCCGCTTGCACCTCTTCCTTGGTGGTGCCGCCGGCGTACATGCGGAACTCGCCATCGGTCGGCGTGTTCCAGTTGCCGGACGGGTCGCAGAGGATGTTCACCTTGACGTCGAACAGATCGAAGATGCGCCGGATTTCCTTCATGTTGCCGACCACAAAGCCGTCGAAGCCGCCGATGAAGTTGATGCTGTCGTCAGGCACGCGCAGCATGGCCTCGGTGGTCTTGGCCTTGCCGTCCCAGAAATGCCGCAGGATGCCCAGCAAGGCGTTGTCGTAGCCGGTGATGTGGCTGCCGACAAAAGCCGGCGTGTGCGCGAAGGGGACGTCAAACTCTTCCGGAATGCTGCCTTTTTGCTTGCTGGTCTTGATGAAGGCGTCGACGTCGTCGCCAATCACTTCGGCCATGCAGGTGGTCGACACGGCAATCATGTCGGGCTTGTACAGGCTGTAGGCGTTGGCCAGACCGTCGACCATGTTGTTCAGGCCACCGAATACCGCGGCGTCCTCGGTCATGGACGACGACACGCAGGAGGTCGGCTCCTTGAAGTGGCGCGAGAAGTGCGAACGGTAGTAGGCAACGCAGCCCTGGCTGCCGTGCACAAAGCTCAAGGTTTTGGCGAAGCCGTTGGCGACAAAGACCGCGCCCAGCGGCTGGCAAGCCTTGGCCGGATTGACGACCAGCGAATCGCGGGCGAAGTTTTTCTGCTTGTAGTCCTCGGTCTTGGTCCATTCGACGATCTGCTTGACCGCTTCGTCGGCATGGTTGAACTCGAAGTTTTCCTTCTTGGCGCGGAAGAGTTCCTGGTACTCGGGTTCACGGAACAGCAGTTCGTGGTCGAGAATCTTGTCGGCTGATTGAGGCATGATTATTCTCCGTGTGATGTGTGAGAGCTCAGGTTTTCCAGGGTGCTTTGGTCAGGCCCCAGATCGGACTGGAAATGGCCATGTCCATGTCGCGGGCGAAGATGGCAAAACCGTCGTAGCCGTGGTAGGGGCCGGAGTAGTCCCAGCTGTGCATCTGGCGGAACGGCACGCCCATTTTCTGGAACACGTACTTTTCCTTGATGCCGGAGCCGACCAGATCAGGCTTGACCTGCTCGACGAATTTTTCGAACTCGAAGCCGGTCACGTCGTCATAAATCAGCGTGCCGTCCTTCACGTAGTGGGTGGTACGCTGGTAGTCGTCGTTGTGGCCGAACTCATAGCCGGTGCCGACCACGTTCATGCCCAGGTCCTCATAGGCGCCAATGACGTGGCGTGGCCGCAAGCCGCCGACGAACAGCATCACCGTCTTGCCTTGCAGGCGCGGCTTGAATTTGTCGACTACCGCCTGCATCAGCGGCTTGTACTTGGCAATCACTTCCTCCGCCTTGGCCTTGATGGTGTCGTCGAAGTGGCTGGCGATCTCGCGCAGGCTCTTCTCGATCATGGTCGGGCCGAAGAAGTTGTATTCGACCCAGGGAATGCCGTATTTTTCTTCCATGTGCCGGCTGATGTAGTTCATCGAGCGGTAGCAGTGCAGCACATTGAGCTTGGCCTTGGGCGTGTTCTCGATCTCGGCGATGGTGCCGTCGCCCGACCACTGCGAGATGACGCGCAGGCCCATTTCCTCCAGCAGGATGCGACTCGACCAAGCGTCGCCACCGATGTTGTAGTCGCCGATGATGGCGACGTCGTAGGGCGTGGACACAAACTCGGGGTGCTTGTCGGGATCGACCTTGTCGAAAACCCAGTCGCGGATCGCATCGTTGGCCAGGTGGTGGCCGAGCGACTGGCTGACGCCGCGGAAACCCTCGCAGCGCACCGGCACAATGGTCTTGCCGACGTATTCCTTGCTTTTCTTTTTCGACACCGCTTCGATGTCGTCGCCGATCAGGCCGATCGGGCATTCCGACTGGATCGAAATGCCCTTGTTCAGCGGGAACAGCACCTCGACCTCGTCGATGATCTTGTCGAGTTTTTTGTCGCCACCGAAGACGATGTCCTTCTCCTGAAAATCGGAGGTGAACTGCAACGTGACAAAGGTGTCGATGCCGGTGGTGCCGATATAGTAGTTGCGCCGCGCAGCCCAGGAATATTGGCCACAGCCGACCGGGCCGTGGCTGATGTGAACCATGTCCTTGATTGGGCCCCAGACCACGCCTTTGGAGCCGGCGTAGGCGCAACCGCGAATGGTCATGACGCCGGGTAGCGACTTGATATTGGACTTGACGCCGCAGTCGGGTTTGCCCTCTTCGAACGTACCCAGGTGCTTGGCGCGCCGCTTGGCCATCTTTTCGGGATAGGCCTTCAGCACTTCATCGATCAGGGCCTTGTTCGTGGCCTTGCGCTCTTCAACGGTGGCGGTCATGGGGAAACTCCAGGTAATAAATAGTTTGCTTCTGGTGCAAACCCGGCCGGCTTCGACTTGCGGCAAAGCGGGCCGGGCCTGGCACCTCTTAGGCGGCAGCCAGGGCTTCGGCTTCCGCCGCTGCCGCAGCGGCTGCCGCGGCAGCCGCCTTGCCGACTACTGACTCATCAATTGCTTCCATGATCCCGAATTCCATCAGCATGTCTTCGAGCTGATCCATGGTGATCGGGGTCGGAATCGTGCCGTTGCCGGCGTTGTTGTGGATCTTGCTGGCCAGCGTGCGGTATTCACCGGCTTGCTTCGAATCGGGTGCGTACTCGATCACCGTCATGCGACGCAATTCAGCGTGCTGCACGATGTTGTCGCGTGGCACGAAGTGAATCAGCTTGGTACCCAGCATGCCGGCCAGTGCATCGGCGAGTTCCAGTTCCTTGTCGGTCTGGCGCTCATTGCAGACCAGGCCACCCAGACGCACGCCACCCGAGTTGGCGTACTTCAGAATGCCTTTGGAGATGTTGTTGGCGGCGTACATGGCCATCATTTCGCCGGACATGACGATGTAGATTTCCTGCGCCTTGTTTTCCCGGATCGGCATCGCGAAACCGCCGCACACCACGTCGCCCAGCACGTCGTAGGAGACATAGTCGACGCCGTCGTAGGCGCCGTTTTCTTCCAGGAAGTTGATCGAGGTGATGACGCCGCGTCCGGCGCAGCCAACTCCTGGCTCCGGGCCACCGGACTCGACGCAGCGGATGTTCTTGTAGCCAATTTTCATCACGTCTTCGAGTTCCAGATCCTCCACCGAGCCGGCCTCCGCCGCCAGTGACAGGATGGTGTCCTGCGCCTTGGCGTGCAGGATCAGACGGGTTGAGTCGGCTTTCGGGTCGCAGCCGACGATCAGGATTTTCTGGCCCAGATCGCTGAGTGCGGCCAGGGTGTTTTGAGAGGTGGTCGATTTACCGATGCCACCTTTGCCGTAAAAGGCGATTTGCCGAAGTTTAGCCATTGCAGTACTCCATTAAGAAAGATTAAAAACCAAGGTTGCGTTGCCGCGACTAGGTCAGCCTTTCGTGCCTGTTGGTCTTGTTTCTTTAGGTTCACGTCGGCCGGACTGGTGTCCGCGCAGCTTCCCTATTGCAGCTTCCGTGCCATGCCAAAACAGGCCTTGCTCCGGTGCTGCCAGGGACCCGCTTGCCAGAGTGAAAACAATGATTTCGGGGCGCTTCGCGCAAGGAATTCATGCTTTGTTCCGTTCCCGACAAAAGCACACACGGTGTCGCAAAATTTCCAGCAAGCACAGTCCGTCGGGCCCATTTGTGTCGTGTTTGCAGGGCCGCACGCACGAATTGCACCTGGTACGGTCATTGCTGATGGAGAGGTCATGAAACCCGCCGCCGCCAACCCCCTGCCCGTTCCGCCGCAACTGTCGCACTTCGAGGCAATCGGTGGCGCGGCGGCTGTGGTGCGGCTGGTGGACGCCTTCTACCGTCACATGGACAGTCGGCCCGACACCCGCGGCATCCGCGCCATGCACGCAGCCGACCTGGCGTCGACCAAGGCGGTACTGGTGCTCTACCTGTGCGAATGGCTGGGCGGGCCAAAAGACTATTCAGCGCAACGTGGCCACCCGCGCCTGCGCATGCGCCACGGCGGCTTTGCCATCGGCGTGACTGAGCGCGACGTCTGGCTGGCCTGCATGCAGGCCGCGCTACAGGACGTAGGTGCTACGCCGGCGCTACAGAGCGCACTGATGAATGCTTTTTTCAAGACCGCCGACTGGCTGCGCAACAGCGGCCCCTCACCCGCACCAACCATTTCAACCACCGCTAAGGAATCCTCATGAATGCCACGCTAGACCGCAAAGAGATAGCCGACACCGCGTTTGCGCGGCTCGAAACAGAGGGCCGACTGCTCAACCCGCTGCTCAAGGGGCCTACCAACAAGCCAGGCCGCGTTGGCTTTCGCGGCGAACTGGCGCTGCGCTTTGCGCCCAAGCTGGCGGACGAGGCGCGCCCGCCGGAACTGCTGTGCGGCCAGGCCATGGCCATCGCCAGGGTCGGTGAGAAGCAGTTGCCGTTCTTTGCCGGCTATCTGCTCAGCTTCGAGTACCTGAAAGACGTGGCGGAGGTGCTGGGCGATGCGCTGAGCGCCGGCGGCAAGTACTTCTTGTTCTGCAACAACATCGACCTCTCCAAAAAGTACCAGGTGCCCTACAAGGGCGCCATGTTCTACGTGCTGCCGATCGATGAATCGACCGTCTACAACGAACTGCTGGATCTTTTTTACCTGGAAAAGAACGATCTGAAAAAGAAGGACACCGCCGGCAAGCTCGATGCCGTGGCCGATGCCGCGCTCAAGTTCGACATCACCTTCGACACCATTACCTACGCCGAGGGTCTGGCGCTGATGGGGCCGGTACGCAACCCCAACGAAAACCGCCCGGTTTGAGCGACGATGATACCGACCAGCCGCATCGCTGGTACAGCACCAACCTGGTCGGCGTGCCGGCGCCGCTGCTGGCCAGTGCTGCGTTCAACGCCAATCCGTCGGTACTGGCCATCGCCGGTACGCGCGAGACCCACCCCGGTCTGTTCGCGCTGCTGGAGCGCAGCCTGGACCTGAACGAGGCGCGCGACATGTTTGTCCATTACCTGACTATCGCTTTCGGCCTGCGCAAGCCCGAGCCGCAAGAGCTGGACGCCATGGGCGCGGCCGAGCAGCGGCGCTGGCGCAGCAGTTGGCGCAAGTTGCTGCAGGGCTGGGGCATGGACGCCAACGGCCCGGCCGGCGCCGTCCTCAAGGGCTGGGTGGAAAGCCGCTTTGGCCTGGTGCCGATCTTCCACAAGGCGCCGCTGGCGCGCTTTCCGTCGCCGGCCTGGGTTGCCTATCTGGAAGAAAAGACCGCCAGCCGCCAGCACAACAACAACATTCACCAGCAGTTGGATTTGCTCTATGAGTTCTGCCAATGGGCGCTGCGGCGCTTTGGGCTGGCGGGCAGCGCGGCACCGGCGCGGCACCTGCGGCTGTGGCGCGGCAGCACGCGTTGCGAGGAGCAACTGATCGCCGGCCGGCTGCGCGGTCGGCGCTGCACCGTGCGCCTGAACAACATCGTCTCCTTCAGTCTGTCGCCCGATGAGGCGACCTGCTTTGGCGACTGGATTTTTGAGGTACAGGTGCCCGCCTGCAAAGTCTTGGTGTTCCCCGGCCTGCTGCCGGGACAGGTGCTGCAAGGCGAGCAGGAGGTGCTGGCCGTGGGCGGCGATTTTGAGGTGGTGGCGCGCTATGCGTGAACTGTTCGACAAGGCGCTGGGTGCCTACCTCGGGCTGGCCATCGGCGACGCGCTGGGCGCGACGGTCGAGTTCATGCGGCCGCGTGAGATTGCGGCGCAGTACGGCCAGCACCGCGACATCGTCGGCGGCGGCTGGCTCAAGCTGGCGCGCGGCCAGGTCACCGACGACACGACCATGAGCCTGGCACTGGGCGGCGCGCTGCTGCGGGGCGGCACGCTGGCGCTGCGCGGCCACGCCGATGGCGATGACACCTTGCTGCGCGGCATCGGCGTGGCTTACGTTCAATGGTGGCGCGGCAAGCCGGTGGACTGCGGCAACACCTGCCGCCGCGGCATCCTGCGCTTTCTGCACGAAGGCACGCTGGCCGGCCCTTACAACCCGGGCGATGCCGGCAACGGCGCGCTGATGCGCAACCTGCCCGTCGTGCTGGCCACGTTGGGCAACGATTCCCTGTTCGAGCGCCTGTCGATCGCGCAGGCCCGCCTGACCCACCACCACCCGCTGTCCGACGCCGCCACGCTGGGCCTGGGCCAATTGCTGCGCCGCGTGCTCGCGGGCAGCGAGTACCCCGAATGCCAACGCTGGACCGAGCGCTGGACCGGCGAGAACCCGGCCTTTCGCTTCACGCCCTACCGTGGTCGCGCCACCGCCTACGTGGTGGACACGGTGCAGACCGTGCTGCACTACTCGACGCTGCATCAGGACTTCGAGACCGCCCTGATTGCCACCGTCAATCAGGGCGACGACGCCGACACCACCGGTGCGCTGGTGGGCATGCTGGCCGGCGCGCGCTGCGGCGCCTCCCGGCTGCCGCAGCGCTGGCTGCAGCGGCTGCAACCGACCGTCGTGCAGGCCATCACCGACCAGACCAGCGGCCTGCTGGCGCTGGCGCAAAGTGGCGCCTCGCCCCATTGAATTTCCAGGAGATCACGATGCCCCTTTACGACTACCAATGCCAGGCCTGCGGCCACCGCTTCGAGGCCCTGGTGCGCTCCGGCAGCACGCCCATCTGCCGGCAATGCGCCAGCAGCACGCTGGAAAAAGCGGTCTCGCGCATCGCGCCGGCCGGCAAGATCGAAGCCATCCGCATGGCACATCGCCGCGTTGCCGCCGCCCAGGGCCACCTCGACCACTACAGCCCATCCGACAAGGCCAAGCTGCTCAAGGGGAAGAAGAACCTCTGACAAACAGGCAGCAGGGCCCTGTTGATGATGGCGATTACTTCACTAATTCCACCGTCACGGCTTCCTCGCCCAACACCGCCTGGCAAGCCAACCGGGAGTTGGAGCTGATGCCGACCATGCCATCGAGTTTTTCGTTTTCTGCCGGCTTGATCCTGGACAGGGTTTTGCGACCTGCCGTCACGAAGACATGGCAGGCTTCGCACTTGGCCTCGCCACCGCACTTGCTGAAAATCGGCTCGCCGACGGATTGCAGGGCCTTGAGCAAAGTGCTGCCGGCAGCGACCTGATAGGACTTGCCGGAAGGCATGACGGTCAGGGTCGTCATGGTGATTTGTGCAGAGTCCGGGGTAGCGAGTGTTGTCATGATGATTTCTAGTGGGTTGGGAAAGGAAAACAAGAAGAAGTCTTCAGGCCGCCAGTGCCGGTTGCATGGCGTCGATCAGGGTCTCGGCAAACTGCGCCAGCGGCAGGTCGATGCGCGTGATGCCCTGCTCCTGCAAAAAGCGCGCTTCCATGCGGGTGAGCTCATCGGGTAGCACGGCCCAGTGCTGGTCGCTGGAGCGCTTCATGATCTGGCGCGCAAAGCTGCGCGTCAGTTGATCGTCAAAGCGGCAACCCAGAAACAGAAAATTGCGGCCACTGCGCCAGGCCTGCACCGCCTGGGGAATGGGCGTCTGAATATCGATTTCGGTCAGCACTTCGACATAGTCGCTGTCGGAGACCAGGTAGTTGCCCACTGGGCCGTGGCTACCGATGGGCTTGTAGAGAATGCCCTGGGCTTCGGCTGGCAGCACCGGCAGAAACTCGCCATCGTCGCCGTACACGCCGGTCCATTGACCGAAATGTTCGGACTGCGACAAGCCCTGCACCTGCACCCAGCCGCCCTGCGGTCGCTCCTGTACCAGCGCGGCGGAAAAAGTGTCGTCATACCAGGCATCGACCCACAGGCCGGAGCCGCTGGCGGCCAGCGCCAGATGCAGGGCCGAAGGCGCTGGCGTGCTGGCAAACGCCTCGTTCATGAGGTGCACGACCGACTTGCGATGCTTGAAGTTCTCGATGAACTGCGCCGCCTGAGTCAGACGCTTGCGGATCTTGTGCGGCACGCTGACCTTGGCGGTCATGCTCTCGGCCAGCGCCTGGGGCGTTGCGGGTACCTTGGGCTCGCTGCACAGGGACAACATGTCCGGACCCAGGTAGGGAATGATGCTGCCTGCGTCCAGCGCTTGCGCAATCTCGTGGATCAAGTCGTTCATGGTTTCCTCAGAGGTAAATGGCCGCTCCGGCACCGACATTGGTGGCGGTGTCCTTGAGCGTTTTGACGATGTACGCGACCTGGGTGGCGTCAAGTTGGGTGTGCAACGGCAGCGCCAGGGCGCGGTCGCCGATGCGGTCGGTATCGCGCAGCAGACCGCGCTGGCGGCCGATGGACTCGCCGGCGTTCATGTAATAAAACTGCTGGTGCAGCGGATGGCTGTAGGCCGCCGTCTCGACGCCGCAGGAGCGCAGGTCATCGATCATCTGCGCCCTCGCGCTGGCCGAAAAACGCTTGCCCAGATGCACCACATACAGCATCCAGTGCACCTCGTCGACGTTCTCGCCGAGATAGGGCGGTTTCACGCCTTCGAAACTCTGCATCTGCTCCTGGTACCAGACCTCGACCTGCTTGCGCGCGGTGAGCCGTTCGTCCAGACCGGCCAGTTGCGCCAGACCCAGCGCGGCGGTCAGCTCGCTCATGCCGGCCTGTAGCGGCACGCGCGAGCCGACCGAGACCGAATTGCGGTCGGCAATGCGGCGCTGGCGCAGGTAGCGCAGCTCGTGCACCAGCGCATCGTCGTCGGTCACCAGCATGCCACCCTCACCCGTGCACAGGGCCGAAGGTGCAGAGAAATCAAACACCGACACATCGCCGAAGCTGCCCACGCACCGCCCCAGGTAGCGCGAACCCAGCGCTTCGCTGCTGTCCTCTATCAACTTCAGGTCGTGGGCAGTGGCCAGCGCGCGCAGCGGCCCCCAATCGGCCGGATGTCCATTGCTATTGCCAGCCAGGATGGCACGGGTGCGGGGTGTGATCTTGAGCGCCGCCTTCTCGACACTCAGGCTCCCGGTCCAGTAGTTGATGTCGGCAAACACCGGCGTTGCGCCAGCCAGGGTAATGGCCTGCGCCACCTGGTGCCAGGCATGGGCGCTACAGATCACCTCATCGCCGGGGCCTATGCCCAAGGCGCGCAGCGCAATCCAGGTGCCCAGCGTGCCACTGCCCACGGCCACCGCATGCTTGCGCCCGACCCAGCCGGCGAAGGCGCGCTCGAAGGATTCAAGCATCGGGCCGTCACCCCAGCGCGCCGACCGCAGCACGGCGCCGACGAGTTCGATCTCGCGCTCGCCGCACTCGGGCTCGAACAGGGAGATGACGTCGATGTCCATGCTCAGTCCTGGGTCAGAATCAGCGCCGTCGTCTCGGAAGGTTGCTGCGTGATGTGCCAGCAGTGGCCCATGGAGCTGGCCAGGTAGACGCGCCGGTGGCCCAGCAGCAAGGCCGGAGTCTCGTCGCGCATGTCGGCCGCGTCGACCACTACCACGCGCATGGCGGGATCGCGCGCGCGCCAGAGCGCCGCCGCGTCGCGCAGCGATGAGGCTGCACCGATGACTTCGCCGGCGCTGCGCAAGTAGTCGTTGGTGATGGCCATGGTCAGTCTCCCGAATCCTCTGCCAGCGCCAGGCGACGCGCTTCGACCGTGACCGGCAGCGGCGTATCGGCAGGCATCACCGGCATGTCAAATTGCCAGCCATTGGCCAGCGTGACCAGCCCGCCCCACATGCCTGGCTGGTCCATGGCGATGATGGCTTCCTCCAGGTCTTTCTTGGGCACATACGCTGTCAGCGTGCCCTTGCTGTCTCTGCGGATCATCACTTTCATCATCGGCTCCAGGTGGTAGGTGTAAACACAAGTCTTCTGCTTCCCGTCAGGCAACAGCCAGCGCTTCTTCGCGCAGTAGGGGCGCCAACAGCGGCGGCAGCGCCTTGAGCAGGTAGGCGACGTCTTCCAGGGTGGTGCCGCGGCCCAGCGACAGGCGCACCGCGGCCAGGGCCTCCACGGCCGGCACCCCCATGGCCGTCAGCACATGCGAAGGCTCGCTGCCGCCGGAGGAACAGGCGGCGCCGCTGGAGGCCGCTATGCCCAGACGGTCGAGCCGCTGCAGGATCACATCGGCCGACAGTTGACCAAAGCGCAGATAGCTGGTGCCGGGCAAACGCGGCACGTCTTGGGACCAGATGTGGGTGCCGGGCAGCGCACGCGAGAGTCCCGCCTCCAGCGTGTCGCGCAGCCAGGCCAGGCGTGCCGCCTCGGTGGATACATCACCCAGCGCATCCAGCGCCGCCGCCAGGCCGACAATGCCGGCCAGGTTCTCGGTACCACCGCGCCGGCCGCGCTCCTGGCTGCCCAGTGTTTGCGGCGCAAACGCCACGCCTTGGCGCAGCAACAGCGCACCGACACCCTTGGGGCCTTGCAGCTTGTGCGCCGACAGCGACACCGCGTCCGCGCCGCAGCTTGAAAAAGTGAAGGGCTGCTTGCCGATGAACTGGGTGGCGTCCACGTGCAGAGCCGCGCCGGCCGCCTGCGCGAGGGCCGCGACCTCAGCCAACGGCATCAGCACGCCGGTCTCGTTGTTGGCCGCCATCAGCGAGACCAGCGCCACGTCCGGCCCAATCAGCGCAGCGGCGGCCCCCAGATCGAGCCTGCCGTCGCTCTGCACCGCAATGAAATCCACCTGAACACCACTGTCGGCCAGCGAGCGCGCCAGGCGCAGGTGGCCGGCATGCTCGACGCTGCTGAAGACGACGCGCCGGCGCCCCGGCGCGGCGGCGGCCAGCAGCCCACGCACCGCCAAGTGATTGGACTCGGTGGCACCGCTGGTGAAGATGACCTCGACCGGCTTGCAGCCCAGCACCCGCGCCACCGTCGCACGCGCCGCACTCAGGGCGCGTTTGGCCTGCTGCCCGGGACCGTGCTGCGACGACGCGTTGGCCCACAGATCCGAGAACACCGGCAGCATGGCCGACAGCACCGCAGGCGCGGGCGGTGTGGTGGCGTTGTGGTCGAAGTAAATCATGGGACGGTGGAACTGACTCAGGGCCAGAACTGGCGCTCGTCGTCGACGCACAGCAGATCCAGAAGCTGCTCCAGTGGCTGATTCTGAAAGCGCGGCACCCAGATGCTATTGGCATGATCCCGCGCACACAGACACCAGCACTGCGCCGCGCCGGGCACCAGCAGTGCGATGTCTATCACGCCGCCACGCGGGTCCACGTTGCGCGAGCAGCAGGGGCTCTCGATGCGGTAGCTCTGGCCTTCGCGCAGCACGCGCGGCTTCACGTAGCGGTAGCGCACGCGCTGCCTCAGCGCCCGCTCCAGGCGATGCTGTATCAAGTCCCGTACCTGGGCGCTGGCGGGCATGGTGGCAACCCCGCTCATGTCAGCTCCGGCGTCTCCGGCAGCAGTCCCGGCGGTGCCGGAACCAGTTCGATTTCGAGGCAGCCGATCACACCAGCCTCGAACTGCACCAGGTAGACCGGCTCGTTCAATTCCTGCGCATGGCCCACGTTGACGATCTCTCCCACTGAACCGCGGGCCGCCAGCAGTGCGTCGGCCGGACGCTCGGGATAGCTGCCGTCATTGACCAGGTCGTCCAGCGCAACAACGCGTTGACCCCAGGCGTAGGCAGGTTCACGCGGCTCGATACCGGGCATGGCATTCATGGGCTCTCCTGAAGTGAACTGGCCGATCCGAGTACCTTGAGCGCGGCGCTCTTGTCGCCCAGTTGCGCCAGCACCTCGTCGGGCAGGTTGTCCAGTGTGCAAAGCTCCCTGGCCCGCATGCCCACGCGGTGGCCGGAATCGACGAAGTCCACCGCGTAGATGTAGAACTGTTGCAAAAACGTGTTGATGTTGATGACGTAGCCGATCTCGCCCTTGTTCACCAGCACCTCGCCGATGTCGCGGCCGTTGTAGGTGCCGTCGTTGCGGATCACCGAGCGCGCAACGACCCGTTCGCCATACTTGAAGCGCGGCGGCGAGGCCAGTTCGATTTCGTTGTCGTCGCGGTTGATGTCAGCCATGGCACGCCCTGGTCAGGGCGCCAGTATCGGAGTCGCCGGACGGCCGCGCCCAATGGCACTGACTGCTATCCTGGTCACGCCAACGGTGGGCGTGGTCTCGGCACTGCTGCAGGCGCAGGCGGCCTGGTTCGGGTTGATGAAGCTCAGGCCCGACTGGGTGGCGGTCTCGGTGAAGTCGATCGTGATGCCTTCGAGCATCAAGCGGCTCTCGGCGCCCAGGAACAGGCGCAGGCCATTGATCTCCAGCGTCTGCTCGCCCGGCTGCGGGGCGGCCTCGGCGCTGAACTCCGAGCGGTAACCCGAGCAGCCGCCCGGACTCACCGCCAGACGAAAGCCAGCACCGGCGGCCAGGCCGGAGAAGCGCACGATGCGGTTGATGAACTTCGTGGCGGCAGGGGTGATGGTGACGTTGGGCAACATGATGTTGAGGGTCTCTTGTAGTGAAGGGTCAAGCTTTGATGATGCAGCCGTCGACCGGACAGACGGCGACGCACTGGGGTTCGTCGAAATGGCCCTCGCAATCGGTGCACTTCTTGACGTCGATGACGTAGGTGCCGTTTTTCTCGCGGATGGCGACGTTGGGGCATTCCGGCTCGCAGGCGGAGCAGGCGGTGCAGGTGGATGAAATGATCTTCATGGGCATGGTGACTCTCCTAAATGCTCGATAGTTGGTTGGGGCAAATGAAAGCTCAGGCGGCCTGGGCCAGGTCGCTGGCATGGCCGGTGTAGGCGCCCTGGCGGATTTGTGCATCGCCGCGGTTCTGGTGCACCACAGCACCGCTGGCAATGCGGCCGCGGTAGTCGTTGAACCAGGCGAGCGCGGCTTTTTCGATGAACTCGCCCACATACTGGTCCACCGCTTCGACGCCGGCTTGCTCAAGCTCATCCTTCGGGCAGGCGCCGATCTTGGCCACCAGCACCGCATGGCAGTCGTTGATGGCGCGCACCACCGACGGCAGTTGTTCGTCGTCGCCAAAGCCGCCCTGGCAGTAAAGGTCAACCCGGCGATGGCCGACGAACAGCGCTTCGGTCGCGGAAACTTCAAACACCTGAAATTCGGTGACATGGCCGAAGTGCTCGTTGACACGGCCACCGCCCTTGGTCGCCACCGCCACCAGAACCTTGAGGTCGTCGGCCACCGTGATGGCGCTGGAGACCGCCAGCGCCTCCTGTTTCGCGTCGTGCTGGGCCTGGCGCTCGAGCTCGACCTTGTCCTGGTAGCTCCTGCGCTTGTCGAGGTCGTAGACCGCTTCCATCTGCTCCAGCTTGTCGAGGGTGAATTCCTCGCTGCGGTCCTCGCCCAGCAGGCCCACCGCATCGGCCCGGCACTGGCGGCAGTGGCGCATCAGATTGGCGCCGCCCATGCAGGCGTCCTGCACCGCCTTGAGCTCGGACGCCGTCGGGCCACGCTGGCCGGTTAGGCCGAACACCGTGCCGTGCTCGGCTTCCGAGATCAGCGGCATGATGTTGTGCAGGAAGGCGCCGCGCCTTTTCACCTCGCGGTTCACCTCGATCAGGTGCTGGTCGTTGATGCCGGGAATCAGCACCGAGTTGATCTTGGTCAGCACGCCGCGCGCAGTCAGCATCTCCAGGCCCAGCATCTGGCGCTCGTGCAGGATTTTTGCCGCTTCATAACCGGTGACGCGCTTGTGGTTCCAGAAGATCCAGGGGTAAATCTTCTCGCCTACCGCCGGGTCCACCATGTTGATGGTGATGGTGACGTGGTCGACGTTGTACTTGCAGATTTCATCCACCCAGTCGGGCAGCGCCAGACCATTCGTGGACAGGCACAGCTTGATGTCGGGCGCCTGTTCCTGCAACATGCGGAAGGTATCGAAAGTCTTGGCCGGATTGGCCAGCGCGTCACCGGGACCGGCCACGCCCAGCACCGTCATTTGCGGTATCTCGCTGGCCACCGCCACCACCTTCCTGACGGCCTGCTCGGGCGTCAGCTTCTGCGAGACGACACCCGGGCGCGACTCGTTGGAGCAGTCGTACTTGCGGTTGCAGTAATTGCACTGGATGTTGCAGGCCGGCGCGACGGCAACGTGCATGCGCGCGTAGTGGTGGTGTGCTTCCTCGGAGTAGCAGGGGTGGTTCTTGACCTTGTCCCAGATCTCCTGCGGCATGTCGTCCGGGCCGTCCGAGCTGCCGCAACTGGCCTTGCCTTCGCCGCCCTGCGTGCCGCAACCGCCACCGCTTTCGGGCAGATCGAGTTTGGCGCCCAGCGCCTTGATCTGGCCGATGCTGACATAGGTCTTGGCCGGCATGGAGCCGGTGAGCGCGCTTGCTTGCATGGATACCCTTCTCGCGACCGGACGCGGCCGCACAAGAGTTCCATAGCTAAATCCATGCCACGTGAAAAAGTCTGTTCAGACCAGCGCTTTGAATGATTTGTCGGTTGTCGCGCCCGCCGCCCAACCCACAATTTCGCCGCACACTGTCTGTGATGCGACAAAGAGCACATTCTCTGGCCGGGTCTCGCCCCGGCGGGCGACTCACTTTCTCTTGCTTCGCCAAGAGAAAGTAAGCAAAGAGAAGGCGAGCCGCAGTCAGAGCAGCTGCGCGGTTCCTTGCGCTGCCAGGACGGCGTGGAGTCCAAGCAGCCGGGAGTCAAACAGGCTGCGTCGGTCTTTCAGATGTTCCGATAACAGGCACTCAACCGTTGCAGCTCAGGGGGGGCGGACATTGAAGCTGGTCGACCGTCCCTTGGAGCGCTCTGTTGGGGGTGGCAGCACGAAGGCTGCGAGGTTGAGTCTGTTTTTAGCGAAGACAGTCCGCATACCGAAAAAGGATGGCTTTGTTGCGCTTGAACCGCCAGTTTAAGGGGATGCGGTCATCTGGGCCGAGAAGGCGAAAGACCAGTCGCAAGTTGAAACTGGATACGGCCCATTACCCAACCTTACTCTCGATGGGCCAGTGAGTTGCAGTATGCGATGGCTTTTTTTGCCGTTGGAACACCATTGATCATTTGCCCGGGGGCAATGGCTTCGGTGTTTGAGCTTGCAGCGAGGATTTCTTTGATGAGTTTCTCCGCTAATTTTCGCAGTTCTGGGTCGTCCGAGTGCGCGACAACAGCATTCAGTTTGTTAACGATGCGCGGCTTCTTGGCCATCATTCCGAGCGCCTCAATCGTTTCGCGATGCCATTTTGTATTCATTGATACCTCCAACGTGATATAGCTATAAACCCCGGCCTTCCCGTTCAAAGAACACCACACCGACCCGCTGAATATGGGCCTCAAGCTCAGGATGCTTGAGTTCCGCAAACACAGACAGGTCAATGGTATAGGGCAGCAGCAAATCGTCCAGAGATTCAGCAATGGTGGCGCACAGGCCGGGTGTCAGGCCGGTGCCGTACAGGGTCAGGTCAATGTCGGAGCCCGGTTTGTAATTTCCCTTGGCGCGCGACCCGTACAGCACAGCGCGGTCCACCGCAGGGTACTGCGCCAGCACCGCGCAAATTTGCGCAACCGTGCGCTGCGGCAACCCGTATTTCATGCGTCGGGATCGGCTTTGGCGCCGAGGGCTGTGAAGGTGTTCGCCATGGCGGTAAAGGCGGGGTAAAAACGGGTCAGGATGTCACCCGCAATGCCCGCCGCGACATCCGTGTTGTAGGTGTGAGATGTCAGGTTGCGCGCCTTGATCATGTCCATCCACGCCTCTCCGTCCTGGATGAGGGCATCTTTAAAGGCCTGACGGGTGGCATTTCTGGAGCCAACCAGGTCCACAAAGCCCTGCGCATCCAGGTAGTCCTTCAGCACGTTCCAGGCCAGTTCATGAGTGAATTCGAAGCCTTGAATCAGTCCTTGCTGTTCCAGCTTGGTGAGCGGACGTTGTTGAGCAAGTTCCACCGCCTCGGCCAGCGTTTGCAGGGCTTTAAGGTAATTATTGAAACGCTGCTTCCAGCGGATGTCTTCGGTCATGGTGTTCACCTGTTTCGGGTGAGTTTACACATCCGCAACCTCTCAGAACTTTCTCACCTCGATCTCATGCTTGTGCAACGCGTAGCCCATCTGGCGCGGCGAGATTTTCAGCAGGCGCGCGGCTTTGGCCTGGACCCAGCCGCAGCGTTCCATGGCCCAGACCAGCCGTTCACGTTCGCCTTCGGGTTTACCGTCGTCGGCCGACGCAACCTCGATACCGGCGGACGAATTGGCGCTGTCGGCCGATTCGTCGGCGCCGGCCGCAGACGACGTCGGCGTGGCGACGGCTGGCAACGGCGCTGCCGTGTCGGGTTGGGATTGCGGCGGCATCGGCACTTCCAGGATCGGAATGTCGGCCAGGCGGGCCGGGCGCGCGGCGCTTTCGCGCTCGATGTGGTGTAGCACCTGGGTCAGGCAGCGGTTGACGTGACACGGAAAAGCGAGGTCCGTGATGACGTCGTCGTGCGTCATGGTGGCGGTGCGCTCGACGCAGTTCTCCAGTTCGCGCACGTTGCCGGGCCAGTAGCAACTGGTCAGCACGCGCAGGGCGGCGGCGTTGAAGTGGGTGCTGCGGGCGTTCTCGTGGTTGAAGCGGTCCAGAAAATGCTGCGCCATGGCCGGGATGTCTTCGCGCCGCTCACGCAGCGGTGGCAACTGGATGCTGACGACGTTGATGCGGTAGTACAGATCGGCGCGGAACTCGCCGGCCTGCACCATGCGCTCCAGATCGCGGTTGGTGGCAAGAATCAGCCGCACGTCGACCTTCACCACCGAGGTGCCGCCGACGCGCTCGAACTCGCGTTCCTGCAGCACGCGCAGCAGCTTGGCCTGGAACGAGGCCGAGATGTCGCCGATTTCGTCGAGGAACAGGGTGCCGCCGTGCGACAGCTCGAAGCGGCCCTTGCGCTGCCCCTGGGCGCCGGTGAAGGAGCCTTTCTCGTGACCGAACAACTCGCTCTCCAGCAGCGACTCGGTGAGCGCCGCGCAATTGACGCGCACAAAGGCTTCGCGCTTGCGCGGCGACAGGTTGTGGATGGCGCGCGCGATCACCTCCTTGCCGGTGCCGCTCTCGCCGCGCAGCAGCACGGTGGTGCGGGCCGGCGCGACCCGGTGCACCTGCTCGAACACCGCCTGCATGGGCGCCGAGACGCCCACCACCTGGTCAATCTGGTGGCCGGGCTTGAGCATCTTGTCCATCCGGCGCACCTCATCCTGCAGGCTGTTATGCGCGGCGCTGACGCTACGGTGCAGCAGCAGCGCCTGCCCCATCAGCGTCGCCACCATCTTGAGCAGTTGCAGGTCGTCCGAGAAGCCGCGGCGCTCGCCCGGGTTGAGGCAATCGACCGCCAGTACACCGACGCTGCGACGGTCGGCGCGGATCGGTGTCACCAGCATGGCCACCGGAACGCCCGGGCTCTGGTCGGCGCCGCCGGTGCGATTGAGAAACAGCGGCTCGGCGCGCACGTCCGGCACGGCGACCTGAATGCCGTTGGCATAGACACGGCCGACGATGCCCTCGCCGCTCTGGAACTGCAGGCGCTGCTGCTCCTCGCGCGACAGGCCCACCGCGCACAGGCCGCTCAGCCGCCCGCCGGGCTCGCTCAGCACCACAAAAGCGCGCCGCCAGTCGAAAGCGTGCAGCAGATAGTTCAAGGCCTCGCGAAAGGTCTTGGCCACATCCAGCGAGGTTGCCAGCGTCTTGCTCACTTCGTAAACCGCATTGAGCTCGCGCCGAGCTTCAATCGCTTTTGTATTCACCATATTGAGCTCCGGTTATGTGCAATGCAAGGGTCTTGACACCTGGCTTGCAAGAAACGTACCACGAGCCGCTGCTTGCGCCCGCTGCGACACACAGTTGCGACAAACAAGACAAGGCATGCGCTTCACGCTACACCGGTCGCGCACAAAAACAACAATCCGCGCGCAGCAGTTCCTGATTCAGGCGACAAAACGCATGGCACCGAAATTGCAATACCGGTGCTGTCCAAACTCGTTTCCCAGGAGCCTGCCATGACGGACCCCAGTCGCGACAACGCCAACTTCCGGGCCGCCCCGCCCGTGTACCTCGACTATGCGGCCACCACGCCGGTGGACGCTCGCGTGGCGAGCAAAATGATGCCCTACCTGACGGAGTTCTACGGCAATCCCGCAAGCCGCTCGCACGCTTTTGGCTGGGCCGCCGACGAGGCGGTGGAACTGGCCCGCGAACAGGTCTGCGCACTGATCAATGCCGACCCGCGCGAGATTGTCTGGACCTCGGGCGCCTCCGAATCGAACAACCTGGCGATCAAGGGCGCGGCGCATTTCCACCGCGCCAAAGGCAAGCATCTGATCACCGTGGCGACCGAGCACAAGGCGGTGCTGGACAGCATGCGCGAGCTGGAGCGCGAGGGCTTTGAAGTGACCGTGCTGCCGGTGCTGCCCAGCGGACTGCTGGACCTGGCAGTGTTCGAGGCGGCGCTGCGCAGCGACACCGTGCTGGCTTCGGTGATGTTCGTCAACAACGAGACCGGCGTCGTGCAGGACGTCGCTGCGCTGGGCGCGCTGTGCCGGGCCAAAGGGGTGCTGTTCCACGTGGATGCGGCGCAGGCCGCCGGCAAGGTGGCGATCGACCTGGAGCAGTTGCCGATTGATTTGATGTCCTTGTCGGCGCACAAGATTTACGGCCCCAAAGGTATCGGCGCGCTCTACGTGCGGCGCAAACCACGCGTGCGCATCGAAGCCCAGATGCACGGCGGCGGCCACGAACGCGGCCTGCGCTCGGGCACGCTGCCGACGCACCAGATCGTCGGCATGGGCGAGGCCTTCTGGCTGGCGCGCGAGAACATGGCGAGCGACAACGCACGCATCGGCGCCCTGCGCGACCGGCTCTGGGCCGGCTTCCTGAAAATGGAGGCGGTGGTGCTCAACGGTGACGAACACCAGCGCGCCGTGCACTACTTGAATGCCAGCTTCAACTACGTCGAGGGTGAGTCCTTGCTGATGGGCATCAAAGGTGTCGCCGTGTCTTCCGGTTCGGCCTGCACCTCAGCTTCGCTGGAACCCAGTTATGTGCTGCGCGCCATGGGCCGCAGCGATGAGCTGGCGCACAGTTCGGTGCGCTTCTCGATCGGCCGCTTCACCACCGCCCAGGACATCGACTTCACGATCGCGCAGGTCAGCCAGGTCGTGACCCGGCTGCGCGCCATGAGCCCGTTGTGGGACATGGTGCAGGCCGGCATCGACCTCAACTCAATCCAGTGGTCCGAACACTGACACGGAGAATATTCATGGCCTACAGCGACAAAGTGGTCGACCACTACGAGAACCCGCGCAACGTCGGCGCCTTCGATGCCGGCGACGACAGCATAGGCACCGGCATGGTCGGCGCCCCGGCCTGTGGCGATGTGATGCGACTGCAGATCCGCGTCAACGCCGAGGGCGTGATCGAGGATGCCAAGTTCAAGACCTACGGCTGCGGCTCGGCCATCGCGTCGAGCTCGCTGGTCACCGAATGGGTGCGCGGTCGCACGCTGGACGAGGCACTGGCGATCAAGAACGCGGACATTGCGGAAGAGCTGGCGCTGCCGCCGGTCAAGATTCATTGCTCCATCCTGGCCGAGGACGCGATCAAGGCGGCCGTCGCCGACTTCCGCGCGCGCCACCCGGCGGGCGCCGCCGCGGTGCTGTCCGAGCAACCGGTTTGCGACTCCGCTGCCAGCACTAATTTGGCCTGACTCGCCCACCGCCACACAGCCTCTCCAAGGAAGGAATTCAACATGGAAACCGCTCTGAGCCTTGCCAGTCCCAACGTCCCCGGCGTCATGCCCAGCCTGCTGGAATTCACACCCCAGGCCGCCGCCAAGGTGGCGGAATTGATCGTCGAGGAGGGCAACCCCAATCTCAAGCTGCGCTTGTACGTTAGCGGCGGCGGCTGCTCCGGTTTTCAGTACGGTTTTGCTTTCGACGACCAGGTAGCCGAGGACGACACGCTGATCGTCACCGAAGGCGTCGCGCTGGTGGTGGACGCCGTGAGCCAACAGTACGTGCTGGGCGCGCGCGTCGACTTCGAGGACGGCCTGGAAGGCTCGCGCTTCGTCATCCAGAACCCCAATGCGCAGACCACTTGCGGCTGCGGCAGTTCATTCTCGGTCTGAAAGGTAAAACCATGAGCGTATCCCTGACTCCCGCTGCTGCCCGCCATGTCGGGAAATCCCTGGTCAAGCGCGGCAGCGGCATCGGCCTGCGGCTGGCGGTCAAGACCAGCGGCTGTTCGGGCTTTGCCTACGCCCTCGAATTCGTCGATGCGCTCAATGCCGACGACCAATGCTTCGAGACCCACGGCATGAAGGTCATCGTCGACCCGCGCAGCCTGGCCATGCTGGCCGGCACCGAACTCGACTTCGTGCGTGAAGGCCTCAACGAGGGCTTCAAGTTCAACAACCCGAACGCGCGCGCCAATTGCGGCTGCGGCGAAAGCTTCGCTGTATAGCATGGCTTTGTTGCAAATCGCCGAACCGGGTCAGAGCGCTGCGCCGCACCAGCACCGGCTGGCCGCTGGCATCGACCTGGGCACCACCAACTCGCTGATCGCCACCGTGCAGAGCGCCCAAGCGCGCGCGCTGGTGGACGAGGACGGCGCCACCTTGCTGCCCTCGGTGGTGCGCTATCTGCCGGGCAACGGTATCGTGGTGGGCCGCGAGGCGCAGGAAAGTCAGGCCGAGGATCCGCAAAACACCATCGTCTCGGTCAAACGCTTCATGGGCCGCAGCCTGTCTGACCTGCCAGAAGCGAGCGGTCTGCCCTATCGCTTTACCGATGGCCCCGGCATGCTGGGCATCAGCACCATCTCGGGCGAACGCTCGCCGGTGCAGGTCTCGGCCGAGATTCTGATCGCCTTGCGCGAACGCGCCGAAGTGGCGCTGGGTGGCCCGCTCTCGGGCGTGGTGATCACGGTGCCCGCCTACTTCGATGACGCGCAGCGCCAGGCCACCAAGGACGCGGCGCGGCTGGCCGGCCTGACTGTTCTGCGCCTGCTCAACGAACCGACCGCCGCGGCCATCGCCTACGGTTTGGACAAGGCGGCTGAAGGCACCTTCGCCATTTACGATCTGGGCGGCGGCACTTTCGATATCTCCATCCTCAGTCTGAGCCAGGGCGTGTTCGAGGTGCTGGCCACCGGCGGCGACTCGGCTCTGGGCGGCGACGACTTCGACCGCGCCATCGCCCAATGGTTCTGCGCCCAGCACGGCATCGAAGGCCTGGCTGCCCTGGCGCCGACAGCCCAGCGCGGCCTGCTGACGGCGGCCCGCGCGGCCAAGGAAGCACTTTCGCAACAGGAGACGGCAGCCTTGTCCCTCAGCCACGCCGACGGCAGGGCGCAACAAGCCATCCTGTCGCGCACCCAGTTTGCCGAACTCGGCGCGCCGCTGATGGAGCGCACCCTGGCCGCCACCAAGCGGGCGCTGCGCGACGCCAGGCTGACGCTTGCCGACATCAGCGGCGTGGTGCTGGTGGGCGGCTCGACCCGGATGCCGATCGCCCGCGAGGCGGTGCGCGAATTCTTCGGCCGCGAGCCGCTCGTCGATATCGACCCGGATCAGGTGGTGGCGCTGGGCGCTGCCTTGCAGGCCAATGTGCTGGCCGGCAACGGCAGTGGCGACGAATGGCTGCTGCTCGACGTCTGTCCGCTGTCGCTGGGGCTGGAGACCATGGGCGGGCTGGTCGAGAAGATCATCCCGCGCAACTCCACGCTGCCGATGGCGCGCGCGCAGGAGTTCACCACCTTCAAGGATGGCCAAACCGCCATGTCGCTGCACGTGGTACAGGGCGAGCGCGAAACGGTGGCCGCCTGCCGTTCGCTGGCGCGTTTTGAGCTGCGCGGCATCCCCCCTGCCGTTGCCGGCTCGGTGCACATCCGGGTCAGCTTCCAGATCGATGTCGATGGACTGCTGTCGGTCACGGCGCGCGAGCAAAGCAGCGGCATCGAGGCCCACATCGAAGTCAAGCCCTCGTACGGCCTGGCCGACAGCCAGATCGCCACCATGCTGCAGGATGCCATCGGCGCGTCCAAGACAGACATGCAGTTGCGCACCTTGCGCGAGGCCCAGGTGGATGCCCGGCGCATGCTCGATGCCACCGAATCGGCGCTGGCTGAAGACACGGCACTGCTGTCGCCGGCCGAACTGAGCGCCATCCAGCAAGCCATGTTCAGCGTTGCCGACATGCTGGAAACCGAGGCGCCGGTGGACCCCCTGCGGGCTGCGACGGCGACGCTGTCGTCGGCGACGGCGGAGTTTGCCGCGCGGCGCATGAATGCGTCTATCCGCCAGGCGCTGGCCGGACGCTCGCTCGACAGTCTGGTCTAAGCACCCTTATGCCCCTGGTCCACCTGCTGCCGCACCCCGAGCTTTGCCCCGAGGGCCGCAGCCTGGACGTGCGACGTGGCGCCTCGCTCTGCGCCAGCCTGCTGGCGGCCGGCGTGGTGATCGAGCACGCCTGCGAAATGGTGGCGGCCTGCGCGACGTGCCACGTCCTGGTGCGTGAAGGCGGTGCCTCTTTGGCGGCGCCGGACGACGAAGAAAACGACCAGCTCGACAACGCCTGGGGCCTGGAAGCGCAGTCGCGCCTGGCGTGTTGCGTCAGGCTGCGGGATGCCGATATCACGGTCGAGTTTCCGCGGCATACGAGGAATCATGCAAGGGAGCATTGAGGGTTCTGGTCGGGGTATGCGCCCGACAGCGCGTGGCTTGCCGGGTCTCGCCCCGGCGGGCGACTCACTTTTCTTTGCTTCGCCAAAGCAAAGTAAGCAAAAGAAAGGCGAGCCGCAGTCAGAGCCGCTACGCGGTTCCTTGCGCTGCTCGCAGCGGTCGGGGTCGGGCTAAACTCGCTGCGCTCAAACAACGCCCGCCCTGATCCGCCCGCTGCTGCGCTGCTCAGCTCTGCCAGGACGGCGTGAAGTCCAAACAGCCCACGGCCACTGAGACATTGCAAGGAATTGTTGGGCTATAGTGACGCGATGCATTCTGCTGAGCCTGCTGCTTTTTCTGGAGTTGTTATGGTGACTCACCTGTCGTCTGAATGCCGGAAAACCCAAGATGCATGCGGCTTGGCAAAGGATTCTGGCGCCGATGTTAGCCCGCATATTTCACACAACACCACTGTACGGTCCGATTTGGGCTGATTCCGGTACTCGACAGGTCAGAAGTGAACGTTTTGCAGACTTGGAGTTGTGATTTGTTGGCAATCGAGCTGGTTGGGACGCAGTTGCCCCCACCCCGACTTGGGTTGCGGGCCTTTTGGCGTCATCGTGCGGGCCAGGCACTGTATGGGATTTACGGTGAGCGCAGCGCCTTCATGGCGTGTGCAAAGATGGCGGCGCTGGGCCAGTTGGAGGCGAAGTACAGGCGAATTCGTCTGGTATTGCGTGTGATCACACCACCGAGCTTGAGCAGCCTGCTGCGCAGCGTATCGACCTGGGCTTTGGCCAATGCGGTGCCTTGCAACGCCAACGCACGCAGTCTCTCGATGAGCACGTAGCTCAAGGCAGCCAGCAGCATACGAAACTGGTTGCTTTGAAAGTGCTGGCAACTCGTGCGTGTGGCAAATAGGCCGACCTGAGCTTCCTTGATCCGGTTCTCGGCTTCGCCGCGCTGGCAGTACAGATCGTCGTAGAGTGTCTGTGGTTCACCCATGAGGTTGGTCACCACGTAGCGCGGGTTGGTGCCTTGTTCGCCGTACTCCAGCCTTGTGATCACCCGGCGTTCTTTGCTCCAACTCTGTGCGGCATAGACAAACTCACCGACCTCGCGCTGCTTGCATCCGGTGGCCACAAACTCCTGCCGCATGACCAGCTCCAGGAATTCGGTGATGCTCTGTAGGCGCGGGTTACGAGCCAGACCAATGATGTAGCTCACACCGGCACGCTCGCAGTAGTTGATGATGCGCTGACGGCAAAAGCCTGAGTCGCCACGAAAGACGATGCGCACTTGGGGCCAGCTTTGGCGCAAGCGTTTGACCAGCAACTTCAGAATCGCTGCCGAATGCTTGGCACCATCGATGCGGCTCGGGCGCAGGTAGGCGCACAGCAACTGTTGACCGCAGAACACGTACAGCGGCAAATAGCAGTAGGAATCGTAGTAGCCGTGAAAGAAGCGGCCCTCCTGCTGTCCGTACAGCGGGTTGTCGGTGGCGTCAAAGTCGAGTACCAGTTCCTCGGGTGCAGTTTTGAAACTGGCAATGAACTGCTCGACCAGCACCTGATGCAGTCGCGCTGCGGTAGCACGATCAGCCCACTTCTCCAATCGGCACAGCGTGGGGGCACTGGCCACCTCGCGATCAACACCCACTGCCGTTTGCATTGCCACGTCCTGTCGCAGCGCGCCGTGGTCGTTCAAGTCTTCCCATCCAAGAGCCAAGCCATAGACGCGCTGGCGCAGCATGTCGACAACGCGGTGTTTGGTCAGAAGGGGGCTGCGCGGATCGGCGATGCAGTGCGCTGCCGCCTGCATCAGACCAAGCTTGCGGTCGGTGGCCCCCAGCAACATCACCCCGGCGTCACTGGTCATGCTGCCACCGTCAAAACAGCCCTCCACGACTCGTCGGCCAAGGTGGCCAAATTCAATCTTGCTTGTTTCAAATTCTTCGGTACAGTTTGGCATTGGCGGTCCCAGTTGTTGTTTGGCGTCGAATACCAATGACAACGCGCCTTCGGGCGGGACTGCCGACTCATTTGCGTGAAATATTCAGGTTAGGGCGACAAAATCCTGCCGCTCGATATTGAGTTAGGGTCACGATGCAGAACGAACCTGTTCGCCAACATTGGGTACCCAAGGTCTATCTCCGAGGCTTCTGTGCCGAACCGCTGGAGCGTGAACAGATACATGTGTACGACACGAAAGTCGGCAAGGATTTCGTCGCCTCAATCGATAAGATAGCCGTGAAGAATCACTTCTACACGCTGGCCCCCGGCACTGAACACCAGTCGTACGCTGTTGAGGAGGCCTTCTCACGACTCGAGTCCGACGTCGGACCAATTCTCTCTGCACTCAGGTTATCGCAAAACATTCCTGCGGACGAACAAGCTACCTCAATCCTCGCAAGGTTTATAGCCACGCTCCACATGCGAACAAGGCAAGGTCTGCAGTTGATCCACGGTCATCGACAGGAAATACGATCCGGGACTGGCCCGGAACAGCCAAACGTTCCTAATTCCTTCTCAGCTGAGTTGGTGGATTTTGATGACGAAGAGATGAGAGAACTGTTCGCGAAGTCTGCGATCATAGTAGGCGAACGACTCGGCAAGCGACTCCAAGCGATGCACTGGCGCCTGCTTCGCGCGACCGAAGGCTACTTCATAACGTCCGAGAATCCTGTCTACTCCTACCACCCTACTGAGGAGCGATGGGGTCTCGGCACAAGTGGTGTGCACACCTTGTTCCCGCTCTCGCCCCTGCTCTTGCTGCACTTGAGTAATGAAGCAGTCATTCCCGGCATTGGAACCTGCAACCTCCCGGCAACCGGCGTTCGTGGGCTGAATGGGTTGACGCTACTCGCAGCTGAACAGTTCGTGTTCTCGCACTGCCCATTCGAGAGTGTTGCCAACCTTCTCACGGAACGCTTGGCCGGCGAGCGCAGGGCCTTTGGCCCAGCGGGGGCGGAATAATCGTGCGTCAACCTAATCGGATAGCCGGGAGCCTCCAACTCCCAGCCCCCACACCACCCACCGTGCGGGTCCGCGGCGGGCTGAGCCCGGACACAAAACGTCTGAGGGCGGTTTGTGACCGGCGAAGAGCAGGCGCGTCGCCCGACGAAGTCCTCCTCCTCTTTTGCCGTATAGCCCTGTGCTTTGCACCACAGGTCTCCCTCAAGTCAGGGTACCAGTTCGGCCAGCAGTTCAGGGTGGCGGCTTACCAGCTTGAGCAGACTTTGCGCGGCCCCGCTGGGCACTTTGCGGCCCTGCTCCCACTCTTGTATCGTGCGCACTGACACGCCGGTGGCGCGGGCAAATTCGGACTGCGACAGGCCGGCCTGAGTCCGCGCCGCCATCAGTTGCCACTGCGGCCCTGCCAGCACCTCCTGTTTTTCCAGCGTGCCGTCGGCGCGCAACACCGTGCGGCGCACAGTGCCATCGGCCAGGGGCTCAAACGTGGTCTTGCGCGCCCATTGGCCGGCCTTCATTTCGCGCACCGACTGCAGCAGTTCGGCTCCAATATCACGCTTGGCGTCGCGGGCTTTCAGTTGTGCATCAGTCATCATGGTCCAGCACCTCTTTAATTTGTTTCAACACCGCGCCAGCAATGCTGGCACGCACGCTTTTGGCATAAATCACCAGCAGCAAAATCTGCCCGACTGCATTGCGCGTGTAATAGCACACCCGCACTCCGCCTGACTTGCCGGTCCCGGCGCGTGCCCAGCGAACCTTGCGCACGCCGCCCGATCCCCGCACTACATCACCTGCCTCCGGGTGTTCCAGTAAGAACTGCTGAAACGTCGCGTAGTCGTCTTCACTGAGATAGTCGTACACCATTTTGGAAAACAGGCTCGACTCAATGAACTCGTAACGCATGACCTTATTGTACGCTTTAAGCGTATAAGATGGATTTTCAAATAGGCGATCGTCGAGGCCAGAGCCGGCCCACTGCGCAATGTCCGAAACAACACATTCCCGACATGCACACCTGCTAGCCAAGCCGGGGCAAAGCTCCCTGACCCGACAAACCGGCCCTGAAGTCGGTGGTTAAAGACGCCCACCACCCCCAAAACCGCTGGCATGCACCTTGCGTTAGAGGTTCGCAAAGGACACCGCACCATGCCCCTCAATCTCATCATCAACGACACCACGCTGCGCGACGGCGAGCAGACGGCCGGCGTGGCCTTCACGGTCGACGAGAAGTGCGCCATCGCCTGTGCGCTGGCCAGCGCCGGCGTGGCGGAGATGGAGATCGGCATTCCGGCCATGGGCGAGGAAGAGGTTGCCTGCATCAATAGCATCGCCGCGCTGGAACTGCCCTCTGCCTTGATGGTCTGGGGCCGCCTGACCGATACCGACCTGGAGCAGGCGCTGCGCTGCCGGGCCGACATCATTCACCTCTCGATTCCGGTGTCGGACATTCACCTGCAGCACAAGCTGCGCCAGTCGCGCGAATGGGTGCTGGCGCAGGTCGCTCGCGTGATTGAAAAAGCGGCCGCCAGTGGCCGCAAGGTCACGCTGGGCGCCGAAGACGCGTCCCGTGCCGACGGCGACTTTCTGGCGCTGGTGGCACGCCGTGCCCTGGCCTGCGGCGCCAGTCGCGTGCGGTTTGCCGACACGCTGGGCGTGCTGGACCCGTTTTCCACTTATGAGGCCATTGCGCGGCTGCGCGAGGCGGTGGACATGGAGATCGAGATCCACGCCCACAACGACCTGGGGTTGGCCACCGCCAACACGCTGGCCGCGCTGCGCGCCGGTGCGACCCATGCCAACACCACGGTCAATGGCATCGGTGAGCGCGCGGGCAATGCGGCACTGGAAGAAGTGGTGATGGGTGTGCGCCACCTGCACCACGGCGACACCGGTGTCAACACGCAGACGCTAGTCGCCATCTCGCAGCTGGTAGCGCGCGCTTCGGGCCGCCCGGTGGCCCTTAACAAAAGCATTGTGGGCGAAGCTGTGTTCACCCATGAGGCTGGTATTCACATCGATGGCCTGCTGAAAAATGCCGCCACCTACGAGAGCTTCGACCCCTCGGAGCTGGGCCGCCAACGCCGCACGGTGCTGGGCAAGCATTCGGGTTCGCAATCGGTGCGCCGGGCCTACGGTGCGCTGGGCGTCATGCTGGACGACGATGGCCTTACCGGCCGGCTGCTGTCACGCATCCGCGAGCACGCGATGCGCGCCAAGCAGGAGCCGACGTCGCTGGACCTGCGGCGCTTTCTGCGCGAATCTCATGCGACGCCGGGCTCGCAAGCAATCCAGGCGGTGGCTTGAAACCTGCCATGAACCGAGCCGAAGAAGCCCTGATCGCAGCGCCAACCATGGTGCCGAAATTGCCGCACGCCCCGTGGTGGTCGCTGCTGCGCGAGGATGTGCGCTGTGTGCTGGCACGCGATCCGGCGGCGCGCAACCTGCTTGAGGTCTGGACCATTTACCCCGGCGTGCAAGCGATTGCCATGCACCGCCTGGCGCACGCCTTGTGGCGGCGCGGTTGGCGCTACCTGCCGCGCTGGCTTTCATTTGTGGCGCGGGCTCTGACCCAGGTCGACATTCACCCCGGCGCCAGCATCGGCGCGCGCTTCTTCATCGATCACGGCACTGGCGTCGTGATCGGCGAGACCGCCGAGATCGGCAACGATGTGACGCTGTACCACGGCGTGACGCTGGGCGGCACCGCCTGGCGCGTCGGCAAGCGCCATCCGACGCTGGGCAACCAGGTGGTGGTGGGCGCCGGCGCCAAAATTCTGGGACCGATCCTGGTCGGCGACCGCGCGCGCGTGGCCGCCAACTCGGTGGTCATCGACGCGGTGCCAGCCGGCGCCACGGTGGTCGGCATTCCGGGCCGCGTGGTGGCACCGCGCCGGCCCACCACGCACGGCTTCGACCTCGATCACCATCTGATTCCGGACCCGGTCGGCAAGGCCATCGCCTGCCTGCTGGACCGCGTGGCGCAACTGGAGCGCATGCTGGCTCAAGGCGGCGGCGTCGCCACTGATGACGCACCCTGCGGCGTCTGCGACGAGCCCTGCACGGAACCGGGATTCAAGCAATCCTTCCTGCAACCTTCCACCGTGGAGTAAACCCCAATGGAAAACTTTCTGCAACAACTCAAGGCCTTGTCCTCGGCCGAGGACTTCCTGCAATTCTTTAGCGTGCCGTTCGACCAGCAAGTGGTCAACGTCAGCCGCCTGCACATCCTCAAGCGCTTCTTCCAGTACATCCGGCAGCAGAACCTGCTGGCACAGAGCGATGAACTGGGGCTGTTCACCGCCTACCGCGAACAGTTGGTGAAGGCCTACGCCGACTTCGTCAAGTCGACGCCGGGCCAGGAAAAAGTGTTCAAGGTGTTCCAGGACACCGACGGCCGCCAGCATGTGACGCTGGCCAGCCTGAAGGCATCGATACCCCAGCGCGCTGTCGCGTAGAGAGTAGGGAAACACCGCCATGCACATCGTCGTCTGCATCAAACAAGTACCGGACTCGGCGCAGATTCGCGTCCACCCGGTCACCAACACCATCATGCGCCAGGGCGTGCCGGCCATCGTCAACCCCTACGACCTGTTTTCGCTGGAAGAAGCACTGCGTCTGAAGGACAAGTTCGGCGGCAAGGTCAGCGTGCTGTGCATGGGTCCGCCGCAGGCCGAGGATGCGCTGCGCAAGTGCATCAGCTTTGGCGCCGATGACGCGGTGCTGGTGACCGATCGCGCCTTTGCCGGTGCCGACACGCTGGCCACCTCCTACGCGCTGGCCGCCGGCATCCGCCAGATCGCCAGGGAGCAGGCGGTGGACATCGTCTTCACCGGCAAGCAGACGATCGATGGCGACACGGCGCAGGTCGGCCCCGGCATTGCCAAGCGCATGGGACTGCAATTGCTGACCTATGTCTCGCGCATCATCGAGACCGATCTGGAACAGCGCACGATCACGGTGGAGCGGCGCGCCGAGGGCGGCGTGCAGGTGCTCAAGACCGCCCTGCCCTGCCTGATCACGATGCTGGAGAACAGCAACGAGATGCGCTTCGCGGCGCTGCCCGCCATGATCCACGCCGCCGCCTACCCGGTACGCAAGTGGAACAAGGAAGAGGCCGGCATCGAGGATCTGGCCAAGATCGGCCTGAAAGGCTCGCCGACAGTGGTCAGCAAGGTCTTCGGCCCGACGCCGCGCAGCCAGAAAGTCGAGATGCTGGACCTGGAGACGTCGAGCCTGCGCGACGTATCGCTGAACCTGCTGCAAAAAATCTTCACGCGCCACCCGCTGCTGGAGTCCGATCTGCTAATGAAGGAAATGCAATGAGTGAAGCCCCTGACTCTGCTGGCGCAACGGCGGCGCCGGTTAAGCGCCCGGCCGGGCGCCGGAATGTGGAATTGTCCGATGAACTGAAGGCCTACAAGGGGGTCTGGGTCTTCGTCGAGCACGAGCGCGGCCATGTGCACAGCGTGTCGTGGGAACTGCTGGGCGAGGCGCGCAAGCTGGCCGACAAGCTCGGTTGCGCGGTCAGCGCGGTGCTGCTGGGCGGCTTCGATGAGCCACTGGACAAGTTCGCCGCCGAGGCCTTCAGCTATGGCGCCGACAAGGCTTACATCATGCAGGACCCGGTGCTGCGGGGCTACCGCAACGAACCTTTCACCAAGGGCCTCACGGATCTGGTCAACAAGTACCAGCCCGAGATTTTGCTGCTGGGCGCCACCTCGATGGGCCGGGACCTGGCCGGCTCGGTCGCCACCACGCTGCTCACCGGATTGACCGCCGACTGCACCGAACTCAATATCGACCCCAGCTCGCGCGCCCTGGCCGCCACCCGCCCGACCTTTGGCGGTTCGCTGTTTTGCACCATCATGACGCTGGCCTACCGCCCGCAGATGGCCACCGTGCGTCCACGCGTCATGCTGATGCCCAAACCTGATGCCAGCCGCAGCGGCGAGATCGTGCGCGAGACCCTGGGCATGCTGGAAACGCAGATCGTCACCAAGCTGCTGGACTTCATCGCCGACGCCCAAAGCAACAAGATCAATCTGCCCTATGCCGACGTCGTCGTCAGCGGCGGCAAGGGCCTGAAGAGCCCGGAAAACTTCAAACTGGTGTTCGAACTGGCGCGTGTGCTGGGCGGTGAGGTGGGTGCCACGCGGCCTTGCGTGCAGGCTGGCTGGGTGGAAGCCGATCGCCAGGTCGGGCAGACCGGCAAGACGGTGCGGCCCAGGCTCTATATTGCCGCCGGCATTTCCGGCGCGATCCAGCACCGCGTGGGCTGTGAGGCTTCGGACGTCATCGTGGCGATCAACACCGATGCCAACGCGCCGATCTTCGACTTCGCGCACTACGGCATCGTCGGCAACGCGTTGCAGGTGCTGCCGGCCCTGACGCAAGCCTTCGCCGCCCATCTGGCGCTGCGCAGTCGCCAGGTCGCTTAAAGGAGATGCCATGAAAAAACCAAACCAGTTCGACGCCATCGTGGTCGGTGCCGGCCCGGCCGGCAACGCCTGCGCCTACACCCTGGCCAAGGCCGGCCTCAAGGTGCTGCAGATCGAACGCGGCGAATACCCCGGCAGCAAGAACGTGCAGGGCGCCATCCTGTATTCCAAGGCGCTGGAGGAGATCATTCCGGATTTCCGCGACGATGCGCCGCTGGAGCGCCACATCATCGAACAGCGCATGTGGCTGCTCGACGAGAACTCCTTCGTCGGCACCCACGTTCGCAGTGAAGACTACAACCAGCCGCCGTACAACCGCTACACCATCATTCGCGCGCAGTTCGACAAATGGTTCAGTGCCAAGGTGCGCGAGGCCGGCGCCCTGCTGATTTGCGAGACCACCGTCAAGCAACTGATCATGGACGGCGATCAGGTGGTGGGCGTGCAGTGCGACCGCGAACAGGGTGATGTCTACGCCGACGTGGTGGTGCTGGCCGATGGCGTCAATTCCACACTGGCGCGCAAGGCCGGCTTTCATCCGGAGATTCCCGCCGGCAACGTGGCGCTGGCGGTCAAGGAGATTCTCTTCCTGCCCGAGGAGACCATTCGCCAGCGCTTCAACGTCGGCGAGGAATCCGGCGTCGTCATGGAGATGGTGGGGCGCATCACCGACGGCATGACAGGCACCGGCTTTTTGTACACCAACAAGGAATCGCTGACCATCGGCGTCGGCTGCATGCTGAGCGATTTCGCGAAGAACCCGAACCGTACCAGTCCCTACGCGCTGCTGGAGCAGATGAAGCGTCATCCCTCCATCGCCCCCTTGATCGAGGGCGGCGAGATGAAGGAATACTGCGCCCACCTGATTCCGGAAGGCGGTTTTCATGCCATTCCCAAGGTCTATGGCAACGGCTGGATGATCGTCGGTGACTCGGGCGGCTTCGTCAACTCGGCGCACCGCGAGGGTTCCAACCTGGCGATGACCACCGGGCGCCTGGCGGCCGAAACCATCATCCAGGCCAAGGCCGCCGGACAGGGCTACCGCGCCGACTCGCTTTACGTCTACAAGAACGCGCTCGATGCCAGTTTCGTGATGAAGGATCTGCACAAGTACCGCGACCTGCCAGGCGTGTTGCACAAGAGCCCGCAGTTTTTCACCGCCTACCCCGACATGGTGGCGCAGGCGGCACGCACCATGATCACGGTGGACGGTGTCGACAAAAAGACCAAGGAACGTGAAATATTCGCGCACCTGCGCAAGACCCGCAAGTTGAGCGGACTGGTGGGCGACGCGTTCAAACTCTGGAAGGCCATCCGATGAATGCCATCAGCGTCAATGTGGAAGAAAAACTGTTCCAGAACCGTTACCGGGTCGACGCCGGGCGTCCGCACATTCGGATCAAGGACGCCAGCATCTGCACCAACGACTGTGGCGTCAAGAGCTGCACCTTCGTCTGCCCGGCCTCCTGCTACAAAGCCGAGGGCAACGGCAGCGTGACCCTGATCACCGACGGCTGCCTGGAATGCGGTAGTTGCCGCATCATCTGCAGCGAACATTTCAACGTCGATTGGGAATACCCGCGCGGCGGCCACGGCATTTTGTTCAAGTTCGGCTGAGGGGCCACCATGGCGGCCTTCCAGCCGTCAGCCGGCCAGGCCGGCAAACACATTCTGCACGTCGTCGTGCGCATCGATGGCGGCCAGGAAGCTTTCCACTTCCTCCAGTTGCTCGGCGCTCAGGCTCGCCGGGTTGACGGGGTTCTTGGCCTTGTAACCCAACTTGGCGGACAAGACCGTGAAGCCGTGGGTCGGCAGCGCGCGGCTCACCAGGTCGAGATCGGCGGGGTCGGTCAGGAACAGCGTCGTGCCATCTTCATCGCCCGGCTCCAGATCCTGCGCGCCGGCCTCGATGGCGGCCAGTTCGGCGTCCGCCCCCTTGGCCGTCGGCTCGGCTTCTATCATGCCCACGTGGTCGAAATCCCAGGCCACCGAGCCGGAGGTGCCCAGTTGCCCCTTGCGGAACAGTACCCGCATTTCGGGCGCCGTGCGGTTGACGTTGTCGGTCAGGCATTCGACCATCAGCGGCACGCGGTGCGGCGCAAAGCCTTCGTAAATCACGTGCTCGAAATTGACCGCCTCGCCGGTCAGGCCGGCGCCTTTCTTGATGGCCCGGTCCAGCGTGTCCTTGGGCATGGAGGCTTTGCGCGCCTGCTCCACCAGCAAGCGCAGGCGCGCATTGCCGGCCGGGTCGGCGCCGCTGCGCGCCGCCAGCATGATGTCCTTGGACAATTTTCCGAAAACGCGGCCCCTGGCATTTGCCGCCAGTTCCTTGCCTTTTGCTTTCCACTGCGCGCCCATAACTAAGTTTCCTTACGATTGCGGCGCTCCCAGGCGCCTGGTTTGATTCGGGGTGTTTGCGACCTGCGCGCCAGATTCAAGGATGCAGCGCACGGCCGAAGGGGCCAAGGTTAACACCCGCCGGTTGACGCATGCGCCGAGGCGAACCGAGCGCGTCTTTCAGCCCTCGTACAAGCAGATCGAATTGGTACCGGCGTCCTTCGCCCGGTACATGGCCGTGTCGGCCCATTTCAGAACATCCTCCTCGGTGGCTTGATAGCCCACGAACAGCACCACGCCGAAGCTTGCCGTGCAGCGATACTCCACCGTGAACTCTGCCTGTGCTTCCTTTTTCAGTGTCAGCGAATAGGGTTCCGCCAGCAGAGCCCGAATCTTTTCCGCAATCGCCTGAGCCTGTACCGTCGATTTGGCCTTGTCGCTGTCAAATTCCGCCAGCATCACGACAAACTCGTCACCGCCGAAGCGGGCCACGGTGTCGCGCTGGCGCACGCAACTGAGCAGGCGCCTGGCAACCTCCATCAAAACCAGATCACCGGCACCATGCCCGTGTGTGTCGTTGATGGGTTTGAAGTTGTCCAGGTCCAGGAACATCATTGCGCCATAGCGCCCGCTGCGTTTGCTGGCCGCCATGGTTTGGCTCAAGCGGTCATTGAGCATGCGCCGGTTGGGCAGCTTCGTCAGCGGGTCATAAAAGGCCAGTTGCCGCACCTGTTCTTCCATCTGCTTCTGCGCGGTGATGTCCTTGACCAACAACACCCGCTCGTCATTGGCACTGCCGTGCATCACCTGGGAGATGGCGACCTTGACGATGGTCTGAGAACTGGTTTCGCCGCGCAGGCCGCTTTCGAAGGACTGGGGCGTGCGCGGATCGCCCGCCAGGGCTTGCCCGATAGCCTCGTTGACAAACACCTCCCCCAGCGTGCAGCTCAGGATCGGCCAGGTGGCCACGCTGTTCCAAATCTGCTGCATGGCCGAGTTACAGCGCACGATGCGGCCGGCCTTGTCCACCACGATGACGCCGTCGGTGAGGGACTCGATGATCAATTCGACATAGTCACGGGTCACCAGGGTGCTTGAGAGATCGGAGGCCATCTGGTTGAACGTTTGGGCCAGTTCTCCAATCTCGTTTTTTGATTGCACGTCGGCGCGGCTCTCCAGATGCCCGTCGCCCAGCCGCAAAGCCGCCAGGCGCAGCACATTGATGGGTTGCGCAATGCGCCTGGCGAACCAGGCGCCGCCACCGATGGCGGCCAGTACCGACAGCACACAGGCGCCCAGCAGCAAAGCCAGGTGCCGCCTCAATTCAGAACCGACATTGACCTGGTGTTTCTGAAACTCCCGCTCCTCGCTGGCGGCTGCCTCGGCCACCAAGCCCAGCAAGGTCTTGAGCTCGACTCTGACCTGACCAAGCTGCACATGAAAAGCGCCGTCGTCCAGCGCATCTCCGTAGCGATCGAGTTGCTCAATCGCCAACCCAAAGTTCTTCACCGCCTGTTCGACCGCCTTCAAGGTGGTCAACTCGTCCGGAAAGTGCTGTTCGACCAAGGCGCGGTATTCCGAAGTCGCGGCCATCAGTGCGACAAGGGACGGTTCGACTTTTTTGTCTGCTGCTTCGCCGGCCTGCGCCGCTCTGTCGGGTATCAGCTGGGAGGCCACGGAAAACGCATGCCTGGTCGCCAGGAAGCGGATGCGGTTGAGCGCCCTCAGTACCGGTTGGGTGCGGTTGATGGCGCCATCAAAGTCTTCGGCAATGGCGTTGAGACTCAGATACCCGGTCAGGCCGACCACCAGCACGAGTATTGCCAGCAGGATATAGCCGGAAAATATCTGGGTGCGAAGTTTCATTCAGCGCAAGCCGCCCGTCTGGCATGGGGGTCACGGTGCGTCAAGCGCGCACGGCAGACTCCCGGCGGCGCCATGCGGTGAATCCCATCAGACCCAACCCGGCCAACAACATGGCATAGCTTTCCGGCTCCGGCACGGCCGCAACCGTGGCGCCAATGGTGCCGGTATTGCCAGCCAGATTGATGACGTCAGCGGCAAAATAGGCGGCTGTTCCACTGCCGGTGGAGAGTTGACCCAATTCAGCCAGCGACGCGTTCTTGACGGTGAAGTTCAGCGGATCGACATAACCGCCAGCCGAGCCGCCAGCGCTGCAATTGCTGACGCAGTTGATCTCGTAGCTGAAAGTGCTGAAAGGCGAATTGCTGGTGCCGCTGGCGACGGCAAAGACGTTATGGAGTCCGTTCGCGAAACTGATGCCGGTAATGTCGCTGGCGGACGAGGCACCGCCCAGGTTGAAAGAAAAGACCGAGTGCGCTCCGGTGTCGACAAAGTTGAGATCACTGCGCAAGGAGACACTGACCAGCACATCGCTGAAGCTCTGTGTCAGGGTGACCGATCCGTAGGCGCCCGAGCCAAACTGGCTGACTCCGGTGGCGTTGAGCGAATAGCTTGCCGTCTGCGCCGCGGCGGAAAAAGCAAGGCAGGACGCGGCAATAGCCAAGCAGACATTCAGCAACGATTTAAGGGATTTCATACAAGCTCGCAGATCGGTTTCAGTAGTGAAGAAATTCTGAAACCGACCGGCGAGATTGGAAATGACGCTTGGGAACCTTTAGGCTAGTAGCTTGCTATCAAGACTTTGCAGTGACCAGGTAGTAGATCGGCGCTAATCGATCTGGTATCCAGGTACAGCGGTGGCGGGTGGACCTTTGAGCTCCACCACATTGCCTTCCGGGTCGGTGAGGTAGATCGAGGGGCCTTCACCCTCCGCGCCATAGCGTGAAGCCACCGGGCCGACCTCGATGCCGTGCGCCTCCAGCTGGCGGCGAATGGCCGGTTCGTCGAAAGGCTCCACCCGCAGACAGAAGTGATCCATGTTGCGGGCTTCCTTCCCAGGCGCCGCGCCACCCATTCGCCCGAGCTTGCCATCGACCGGTACCAGATCGACGATGGACCGGCCGGCGCGCAACTGCACCAAACCAATTTCGACCTGCCGCCGCTCCACCGTGCAGCCCAGCGCGCCACAGTAGAAGCCCAGCATGCGGTCAAGGTCGACGACGCGCAGGACAAGATGGTCGATTTCGCGAATATGGATCATGATGGGTAGCCTTCTGGTGGATGGTTGGGGCATCTTAGCGATGCGGTATTTCACAGCGGAGCGGTGGGGTTAGAAAGGCGAGCCGAATTCGTCGGCCCTGCGGGCACGCTGCGTTGCTCGTATCCGGCGGGATGCGCAGAAACTCGGCTTCGCCTCAAACATCTGCACCTCCTTTTCCGCCGCACCCTGCGCTACTCGCCTCCTCATCACGGCGAGGGTGCGGACAGCCAATCGCCACCGAGGTGTCGGCAGGGATGGCTGGGCTATAGTGGCACGGTGTTGTCTGTCCAGCCCGCTGCTTTTTCTGGAGTTGTCATGGTGACTTACTTGCCTTCTGAATGTCGTGGAACCCCAGATGCATGCGGCTTGGCAAAGGATTCCGGCGCCGATGGCAGGGCGACAAATACCATGTTAGGGCGACAGAATCCTGTCGCCCCATATTGAGCCCCCACAGGAGTCCTTCTTGGAACACGAATCCCTCCGCCTTTACGTAGATGCTCAGTTCGCAAGCCCATACGCAATGTCTGCGTTCGTGGCGCTTCATGAGAAGGGCTTGTCATTTGAGATCGTGACCGTAGACCTCGCAGCGAGCGAGAATCAAGCTGCCGCCTTCGCCAGCATGTCGTTGACCCGCCGAGTACCGACCTTGCTTCATGGCGATTTCTCCCTGTCAGAGTCATCCGCGATCACCGAATACATAGACGAGTTGTTTCCGGGCACTCCGTTGTATCCAGTAGACCCCCGAAGCAGGGCCAGAGCACGTCAAGTTCAAGCTTGGCTTCGTAGCGATCTGATGCCTATCAGGCAAGAGCGTTCCACTGAGGTCGTCTTTTACGGAGCGAAGAAGCCGCCACTTTCCGCGGCAGCACGAGAGTCTGCGCAGAAGCTCTTCACAGCTGCCGAGGTGCTGCTGCCCCTAGGCTCCGAAAACCTATGTGGTCTGTGGTCCATTGCCGATGTTGACCTGGCGCTCATGCTCAATCGTCTTGTCATGAATGGTGATTCAGTGCCTGAAAGACTGGCGGCGTATGCAAAGCAACAGTGGCTTCGGCCAACCGTACAGCGTTGGGTAAATCAAAGGCGACCGCCGCTGTGAGCGCGGAGGCTAATCAACAGGTATCTGATTTACGGATCGAGAATCCGCGACCACCTCAACCTCACACCAAACTGCAAGGTCTCGGCAATTTTTGCCGAGCACGAAATATCCTTTGAGCCACGCAAATTGATCGACGCGCTAACCAGAGCCAACGTGCAGGCAGAAATCGTTGCCGGCACATCGCATGGCTTCACGAATCCGATCCGTCCAACATACGACCCGATGCAAAGTGCTGTACAACTGCAAAACCTGATTAAACTTCAATCCAAAGGTCACACGGGCGTTTCAACGCGGACGCCCGTGCTTCGCATGCGCACCGGTTGACCTGTTCGTTGGGTCCCTGAACAACCTCATATCACTCCCATGCCCGAAAGCATCGAATCCAGGCTACTGGCCCTGCGGCTGGTCCTCCCACCCGTTACTCAGACGCGTGGCAGCTTCAAGTCATTTGTCATTGCCGGCAACATGCTTTATCTCTCTGGCAAAGGTGCACCCCTGCGCGATGCCGTTGATCGGGTACCCAAGGTCGGCGCCGAGGTGTCGGTAGCGGAGGCTCAAGCGCATGCGAAGGCGATCGGGCTGTACCTTCTTGCCGTGGCGAAGGTCGCACTCGGCGACCTGGAGCGCATCAAGCAGGTCGTCAAGGTCTTTGGCATGGTCAACGCCACACCGGATTTCACCGGTCATACCGAGGTCGTGAACGGTTGCTCCGATCTTCTGGTTCAAGTGCTCGGAGCCAAAGGCGAGCACGCTCGCTCCGCGATAGGCGTTGCTTCCTTGCCCAAGGGGTTCGCGGTCGAAATCGAAGCCGTCATTGAGTTCCTATGAGTATGTGTACGCAGTGGCCTCTACGTCGACGTGAACTGTAGGTTTTTCACGCCCATGACCGCACCCGCCCTTGAAATCCGCCGCGCCACCCCTGAAGATCGACTCCCGATTCTCCGGATGCTGGAGTTGTACCAGTACGAGCTGTCCGACATCTGGGACCAGGACCTCGATGCCCATGGGGAATACGGCTACGCGCTGGATCGCTATTGGACGGATGCCCGCTGCCATCCGTTTGTCGCCAGGATAGCCGGTCACTACGTCGGCTTTGCCCTGGTTGACGCGGCGGTCAAGGTCAACAACGTGGGCCGCTGGATGGATCAGTTCTTCGTGCTCAAGAAATATCGCCGCACCTGCGTTGGCAAAGCCATCGCCCTGCGCGTGTTTGCCGAGCTGCCGGGCCAGTGGGAAGTCGGGCAAATGGCCAGCAACCTGGCAGCCCAAGCGTTCTGGCGCAACGTGATCGGCGGCTGCACCGGGGGCAACTTCGTCGAGCACGCGCTGGCCGGCGACTGGTGGGAGGGCTATGTCCAGTGCTTCAGCAACGCTGCACCAGCATGACGCCACAATCATTTCATGAACATCAAAGTCGATGACCTGCGCGGTCCTGAAATCCACCAACTGCTGCAGGAACACCTTCAGAGCATGGCGCTGCATTCGCCACCCGAGAGCGTTCATGCGCTGGATATCGAGGCTTTGCGTCAGCCGGAAATCACTTTCTGGACGGCCTGGGAAGGTGCCCAGTTGCTGGGTTGCGGCGCGCTCAAGGAACTGGACACCCAACATGCCGAGATCAAATCCATGCGCACGGCCACGTCGCATCTCAGAAAAGGCGTGGCAAGGAAGATTCTGGCGCACATCGTTGACGAAGCCCAACGTCGCGCTTACCGCCAGCTAAGCCTGGAAACCGGATCAGCCAACGCCTTCGCGCCGGCCCGGAAACTGTACGAGAGTTTCGGCTTTTCCTGCTGCGGACCCTTTGCCACGTACGTGCAGGATCCGTACAGCGTTTTCATGACCAGAATGTTGTGAGTCCGCATGAACCCGCGCAAAGTCGATCGAACTCGCGTTGTAGAACTGACGGACCTGCCGAATGTCGGGCCAGCCATCGCTGAGGATTTGCGGCGGCTGGGCATTCACCGGCCCTGCCAGCTGGTGGGCCAGAACCCGATCGAGATGTACCAGAGGCTTTGCGAAGAAACAGGCTTGCGTCAGGACCCCTGCGTGCTGGACGTTTTCGTCTCGGTGACACGCTTCATGGCCGGCGAGGAAGCGCGCCCCTGGTGGGCCTACACACGGGAGCGCAAGTGATTTAAGATTTGTCGTCGTGCCGCGGCAAACCGAACACCAGCAACTGCCCGGCGCGCAACCAGGGAGGCCCCATGAGCGACAGTATTTCGCATCTGCGCAACACTGCACCGAACCTCGGCGGCGATGTCGAGGCCCGGCTGCTGTATGCCGCTTATGCGCGCAAGCCGCTGAACCTGCTGATCACCGCCGGCGCGGCGCTGCTGATCGCCATCCTCTTGTGGCAACTCTTTTCCGCGACCGAAATGACGCTCTGGACGGCGGCGCTGCTGGCCGACGTGGCACTGGGTTGCCTGGAATACACCGCGTTCCAGCGTGCCGCCCCCCAGCCGCCGGCGATCGCGCGCTGGCGCAATATCTTCCTGGCCGGCGCGCTGGTGGCGGGTGCCGCCTGGGCTCTTGGCCCCTGCCTGCTGATAGCCAACGCCAGGGGTCCCGAGTTGACCTTGCTGGTCACCCTGTTGCTGGCCGTCTGCACGGTGGCCATGATCTCGCTGGCGGAACAGCGCAGCGCCATGTTGGCCTTCGTGGCGGCCGTGGCCGTGCCACCGGCACTGGTGCTCTGTTACAGCGGCGGCGCCAAGGAGGGCCTGGTGGCGCTGGCACTGGTCTGCGGCACGGCATTGATCATGCTGGTCGGCTATCGCCTCAACCAGACAATGCGCAAGCTGCTGGAAAACCAGGGCCGCACGCGCGCCATTCTGGATACCGCGCTGGATGCCATCATCGAGATCGACGCCCAGGGTCGGATCACCGACTGGAACCGGCGCGCCGAAACGATCTTTGGCTGGCGCAAGGGCGAGGCGCAGGGACGGCTGCTGGATGAAACCATCCTTGCGCCGCAGCAGCGCGACGCGTTCCGCGGCAGCCTCGTCAACGCCGTGCCGGAACAGGCGTTGAACCAGCGCATCGAAAGGCTCGCCCTGCGCCAGGACGGCTCGGAGTTCCCGGTGGAAATGAGCCTCACGCCGCTACAGAGCGGGCTGGCTGGGCACTTCACCGTCTTCATCGCGGACATTACCGAGCGCAAACTGGCACAGGCCAGGATCAGCGACAGTGAAGAACGGTTTCGCACCCTGATCGAGTGGACGCGCGAAGCCATCGCTGTGCATCGCAACGGGCTGCTGATCTACGTCAATCCGGCCGCCATCGCCATGTTCGGCGCCAGCTCCGCGCAGGACCTGCTAGGCCGCCCGGTGCTTGATTTTGTGCATCCGGATTTTCTTCCAGCCGTGCTGGCAAGGATGAAGAACACGCCGGCCGATCAAGTCGTCGCGCCGCTGGTCGAGCAGAAGTTCGTCAAACTCGACGGCAGCGCGATGGACGTGGAAATCCAGGCCACGCGGATCAGCTACGCCGGCGCGCCCGCCGTTCAGGTGGCCATGCGCGACGTCACGGAGCACAAGCGCAATGTCGTCAAGCTGGCGCTCACCAACAAGCGCCTGGAGGCCTTGATCGAGGCCATCCCGGACACCATTTTTTTCAAGGACCCCGAGAGTCGCTGGCAAATCACCAACGAACCTGCCAAGCGCTTGTTCCGCCTGCACGGTCTGGCCTGGCAGGACAAGACGGAACTGGAGTTGGCGCAATTGCATCCGGAGTTCCGGGCGGCGCACGAGGCCTGTCTGGTCGACGACGAAAAGGCGTGGCAAGCCGGCCGCCTGTCCCTGTTCTTCGAAACCATGATGGACGAAGGCGGCGCAGCGCACGAGTTCGAAGTACGCAAGATGCCGGTCTTTGACGAGCAGGGTCAGCGTCAGGCGCTGGTAATCATAGGACGCGACATCACCGAGCGCAGGCAGGCCGAGCAAGCCCAGCGCATTGCCGCCACCGCTTTCGATTCGCAACAAGGCATGATGATCACCAACGCTCAGCGCCAGATCCTGCGGGTCAACAAGGCCTTCACCGCGATCACCGGCTACGAGGCTGCGGAATCGGTCGGCCAAACCCCCCACCTACTGGCCTCCGGTCGCCACGATGCGGACTTTTTTGCCGCCATGTGGGCCACCATTGCGCGCAACGGCTCCTGGCAGGGTGAAATCTGGAACCGGCGCAAAAACGGCGATCTGTTTCCGGCCTGGTTCACCATCAGCGCCGTCACCGACGATGCCGGGCAGACCAGCCACTACGTGGGCGCCTTCACTGATCTGAGCTCGCGCAAGACAGCCGAAGACCAGATCAGAAACCTGGCTTTCTACGACACCCTGACCGGCTTGCCCAACCGCAGACTCCTGATGGACCACCTGGAGCAGGCACTGCTGGGCAGCGGCCGGCCGTTGCGCAAGGGGGCGCTGCTGTTCGTCGACATTGATAATTTCAAAACCCTGAACGACACCCTGGGCCACTCCCAGGGTGACCTGCTGCTGCAACAAGTGGCCCGGCGTCTTAGCAACTGCACGCGCGAGGGCGACACCGTGGCGCGACTCAGCGGCGACGAATTTGTGGTGCTGCTGGAAAACCTGAGCCGCAACGACCGGGCGGCCGCCAGACAGGCCGAAACAGTGGGTGAAAAAGTTCTGCTGGCCCTGCACCAGCCCTACCAGCTCGACCATGGCGAGCATCACTGCACCTCCAGCGTCGGCATCACCTTGTTGAGCAGCCAGCAGCAGGGCAGCACCGACGAACCCCTGAAACGCGCCGAACTGGCGATGTACCAGGCCAAGGCGGCCGGCCGCAACACCTTGCGCTTCTTCGACCCACAGATGCAGGCCGAGGTCACAACCCGCGCCTCACTCGAAGCGGATTTGCGGGAAGCGGTGCTGAAAGATCAGTTCGTCCTGTACTACCAGCCCCAGGTGGTGGGCAAGGACCGCCTGACCGGCGTTGAAGCCCTGCTGCGTTGGCAGCATCCCGAGCGCGGGCTGGTGCTGCCGGCCGAGTTCATTCCCCTGGCCGAAGAAAGCGACTTGATTCTTTCATTGGGCCAGTGGGTGCTGGAGACGGCTTGCGCGCAGTTGAAGCGCTGGGCCAGCCAGCCGACGCTGGCGCAGCTCAGCATCGCGGTGAATGTCAGCGCCCGTCAGTTCCACCGCGAGGATTTCGTCAATCAGGTCCTGACGGTACTGGAACGCAGTGGCGCCAACCCCAAGCTGCTCAAACTGGAACTGACCGAGAGTCTGCTGGTGGACGATGTGGAAGGCGTCATCGCCAAGATGAGTATCCTCAAGACCCGGGGTGTCGGCTTTTCGCTGGATGATTTCGGTACCGGCTATTCGTCGCTCTCGTACCTTAAGCGCTTGCCGCTGGACCAGCTCAAGATCGACCAGGGTTTCGTCCGCAATATCCTGACCGACCCGAACGACGCCGCCATCGCCAAGATGGTCATCGCCCTGGCCGACAGCATGGGACTGGCGGTCCTCGCCGAAGGGGTTGAAATCGAGGCCCAGCGAGACTTCCTGGCACACCAGGGTTGCCATGCCTACCAGGGCTATTTGTTCAGCCGGCCGCTGCCGATCGACGAGTTCGAAGCGTTTGCGCGAGCCGCTACACTGCCATCATGACAGTGCTCCCCTACCGACTTGACAAAACGTTGTGCATAGACCTGACTCGCCTTGGCGCGCGCCTGGACGCCCTGGCCGGCGTCGGTGCGATTGACGGCGGCGGCGTCTGCCGCCTGGCGCTCAGCGCCGAAGACGGCGCCGGGCGCGATCTGGTGCTGACCTGGATGAGAGCGCTGGGCTTGTCGGTGAGCATCGACGCCATCGGCAATGTGGTCGGCGTGCGTGCCGGCACCGAGCCGGGGCCGCCGGTGATGACCGGCTCGCACATCGATACGGTGCGCACCGGTGGCCGCTACGACGGCAACCTGGGCGTGCTGGCCGGGCTCGAAGTGATAGCGGTGCTCAACGCCGCCGGCATCACCACCCGGCGGCCACTGGCGGTGGCATTCTTCACCAATGAGGAGGGCGCCCGTTTCAACCCCGACATGATGGGCAGCCTGGTCTATGTCGGCGGGCTCGCGCTCGATGCCGCGCTGGCCACCGTGGGCATTGACGGCGCCAGCGTCGGCGACTGTTTGCGGCGCATCGGCTACGCCGGCCCGGCGCCTTGCGGCAAGCCGGCGGTGCATTCTTACCTGGAACTGCACGTCGAGCAAGGCCCGGTGCTCGAAGCGGAAGGCATCACGATCGGCGCGGTGGAAAGTGTGCAAGGCATCTCCTGGACCGAATTCACGGTACTGGGTGTCTCCAACCATGCCGGAACGACACCCATGCGCTTGCGTCACGACGCCGGCTATGTGGCTTGCGCCATCGCCAATCATGCAAGGCAGATCGCGCGGGAAATGGGCGGCAATCAGGTCGCCACCGTGGGTGCCATGGCCTTGTCACCCAATCTGGTCAATGTGATTGCCTACAAAGCCGTCTTCACGGTCGATTTGCGCAACACCGATGAAGCCGCCTTGCAGGATGCCGAACGCCGCCTGCAGGCTTACGCGGCCGAACTTGCCAGCACCGAAGGAGTCACCGTCTCGAGCCGCCAACTGGCGCGCTTCGAACCGGTGGCGTTTGACCCGGCCAGCGTCGCGCTGGTGGAGGACACGGCACAACAACTTGGCTTCAGCGTCAAGCGCCTGCCCAGCGGCGCCGGCCACGACGCCCAGATGTTGGCCCGGATTTGTCCGACGGCCATGATTTTCGTCCCCAGCGTCGGCGGCATCAGCCACAACGTCAAGGAATTCACAACCCAGCCGGACCTGGAAGCGGGCGCCAACGTGCTGCTGCATACCTTGCTGCGGCTGGCTTCATGATGAGGAGAACGCTGGCATGACCAGAATCGTCAAAATTGGCGCCGCGCAACTGGGCCCGATTCAGCGCGCTGACAGCCGCGCCAGCGTGGTGAAACGTTTGCTGGAACTATTGCGCGAAGCACATGCCATGGCCTGCGACCTGGTGGTGTTCCCCGAACTGGCGCTGACCACTTTCTTTCCGCGCTGGTACATGCAGGACCAGGCCGAGGTCGACAGCTTTTTTGAGCGCGAGATGCCGGGACCCGAGACGCGTGTGCTGTTCGAAGAGGCAGCGCGCCTGGGAATCGGTTTTTACCTGGGCTATGCCGAACTGACGCAGGAGGACGGCCGGGCTCGCCACTTCAACACTTCCATCCTGGTCAACCAAGAAGGCAAGATCGTCGCCAAGTACCGCAAAATTCACCTGCCCGGGCACAGCGAACACGAACCCTGGCGGCAGTTCCAGCACCTTGAAAAGCGCTACTTCGAAACCGGCAATCTGGGCTTCGGCGTGGCACGCGCTTTTGGCGGCATCATCGGCATGTGCATCTGCAACGACAGACGCTGGCCCGAGACTTATCGAGTGATGGGCTTGCAAGGGGCCGAAATGATTCTGCTGGGTTACAACACGCCGGTGCACAACCCGCCGGCGCCCGAGCACGACGCTCTGTCCCATTTCCACAATCAGTTGGTGATGCAGGCCGGCGCTTACCAGAACGGCACCTGGGTCGTCGGCGTCGCCAAGGCCGGTTGCGAGGAAGGCTGCGACCTGATCGGCAACAGCTTGATCATCGCGCCCTCGGGTGAAACGGTGGGCGCCTGCACCACCACCGGCGATGAATTGGCGGTGGCGCGCTGCGATCTGGATTTGTGCAACTCCTACAAGAACACCACCTTCAATTTCGCGAAACACCGTGAACCGGAACACTACGGCATGATCGTCGAGCGCAAGGGCGCCATCCCGCCGCCCCTGTGATGACCGCGTTGAAGAACTGAACATGAAGTGGTTTTACCGTTGCGCCACCTGTGGCGCGAGCTACGAGCTGGTGCTTGGCCGCTACCTGTGCGATGTCTGCGCGCAGCGCCAGCAAGCAGACCGGCCGCTGGAAGGCGTGCTGGAGGTCGAGTGGGAAGGCGATCCCGATCCGCACACCATCCCTTTGCCGGTGGAGCCGAAGTGGTTTGCGCCGATCCCGGTCGGGCGCACGCCGCTGTGGTCACCGCTGCGCCTGCGCGACCAGTTCAAGGCTCCCAATCTGTGGCTGAAGGACGATACCTGCAATCCTTCGGGCTCCTTCAAGGACCGCGCCTCCTGGCTGGTCGCGGCTTTCGCCAGCCAGCATGGGGCGCCGGAAATAGTTCTCGCATCCACCGGTAATGCGGCCTCCAGCATGGCCGCCGTCGGTGCTAGCGCCGGCCTGCGCGTCAAGGTCTTCCTGCCGGCCTCGGCACCTGCCGCCAAGCGCATCCAGGTGCTGCAATACGGCGCCAAGTTGATCCCGGTGGACGGCAACTACGACCAGGCGTTCGAGCTGTCGCTGGAATACTCCGGGCGCAGCGGCTCGCTGTCGCGCAACACCGCCTACAACCCGCTGACCATCGAAGGCAAAAAAACCGTTTCCTTCGAGATCGTGCAAGACCTGATAGCGGCCGGCGCCGGCGCGCCCGACCATGTTTTCGTGCCGGTCGGCGACGGTGTCATCCTGGCCGGCGTTTACCGCGGCTTCGAAGCTCTGCTGAAACTGGGCAGGATCGAGAAAATGCCCACCGTCTGGGCCTGCCAGGCCGAAGGATCCAGCGCGATCGCACGCGCTCTTAATTCGCCGCATGACGGTGCCGCTGCCTTCGACCGCCCGCTGCCGTCCCAGACGCTGGCCGACTCCATTGCCGTCGACGTTCCGCGCAACGGCGTGCACGCGCTGGCCAAGCTGAGAAAATACGCGGGTCGGGCAGTGACCGTTTCCGACACCGAGATCCTCGTCGCCCAGAAAACACTCGCCGCCGGCTCCGGTCTTTTTGCCGAACCGTCTTCCAGCGCCGCCTTCGCCGGCTGGCTCAAGGTGCGGCAATCGATTCCGGCCGCGGACACCTGTGTTTTACTGATCACCGGCTCCGGTTTGAAAGACGTCAAGGCGGCAGCACGGGGCTTGGGACTGGAATCCTGAAATTACAAGGACACATTCAATGATTGATCTGAAAATCGAACCGGCACAGCGCAAGAAGAACATCCAGCGCTGCCGCGAAAAAGGCATCATCCTGCCGACCTACGGCCAGATGCGCGACCCGGCGAAGATCCCGGACGCCATCAAGAAGGAACTGGCCGGCATCGGCTTGTGGCAGGTCCATCCCAGAAACCTGTTCCGCATCAACTGGCACAACCAGCCGGTCGAGCAGGGCGGTGGCTTCGGCGGCGTCAATTTTGTCGAACTGCCGCGCGCCATCACGGGCACCAAGGCCAGGATCGTCGGCATCGTGGGCAAATGGTTTCCGACCGGCGCGCACAAGGTAGGTCCCGCCATTTCCTGCCTGCTGCCCGAACTCGTCACAGGCCGTTTCGACCCGACGACAAAAAAGGCAGTCTGGCCCAGCACCGGCAACTACTGTCGCGGCGGCGCCTACATCTCGCGCTTGCTGTCCTGCCCCAGCGTCGCCATCTTGCCCGAAGGCATGTCCAAGGAACGCTTCGCGTGGCTGCGCACCATGGCCGAGGAGGTGATCGCGACACCGGGCAGCGAATCGAATGTGAAGGAAATCTTCGACAAGTGCATCGAGTTGGAGCGCACGCGCCCGGAAGCGGTCATCTTCAACCAGTTCGACCAGCTTCCCAATTCGCTCTGGCACTACAACGTGACCGGTCCGGCGATGGAGGAGGTGTTCAGACAGATCGCCAGGCCCGGCGATGCGGTGGCCGGCGCCGTCCTTTCCTCGGGCTCGGCCGGCACCATGGCGGCCGGCTCCTACCTGCGCGACACCTTCGCCGGCGCCAAGGTCGGCGTGGCCGAGGCCCTCCAGTGCCCCACCATTCTGGAAAACGGCTTCGGCGATCACCGCATCGAAGGCATTGGCGACAAGCATATTCCCTGGATTCACAACCTGCGTGAAACCGACATGGCCGTCGGCGTCGACGACGAACTGCCAATCCGCTTCATGCGGCTCTTCAACGAAGCCGCGGGCCAAAAAATCCTGGCGGACAACGGTGTCGGCAAGGAGGTTCTTGAAAAACTCGAGTGGATGGGAATATCGAGCGTCGGCAACATGATAGGCGCGATCAAGTTCGCCAAGTATTACGAGCTGGGAGAGAACGACGTAGTCTTTACGGTGTTCACCGATTCAATGGCGATGTACCAGAGCCGCCTGACTGAACTCAACGCCCAGCGCGGCGTCTATGACCAGCGCCAGGCGGATCGCGACTACGACCGGCTGTGCGGTATTTCAATCGACCACGTGCTGGAACTCTCCCACGTCGACAAGCGCCGCGTGCACCAGCTCAAGTATTTCTCCTGGGTCGAGCAGCTCGGCAAGACAGTCGAAGAACTACGCGCCCAGTGGGACGACCACCGCAACTACTGGGGCTGCCTGCGCACCCAAACGGCCGAGCTGGACCAACTGATCGAGGAGTTCAACGCCGAGGCCGGCGCGGGCAAATAGGCACTCCCTTGAAGCGCCACGCATGAACGCCCGGGCAAACAGTCTTTCACGCCGGCCGGCGCGGCGTTTCTGGGGCTGGGGCGCGGCCGACGCGGTGCTTGATGCGCGCGAGCAGGCCACGGTGAAATTCATGGTGGAGCAATTGGGCGGACAGTTTGCCACTGTGGCGCCGCCTGTCGCTAGCCCGCATATTTCACACAACACCACTGTACGGTCCGATTTGGGCTGATTCCGGTACTCGACAGGTCAGAAGTGAACGTTTTGCAGACTTGGAGTTGTGATTTGTTGGCAATCGAGCTGGTTGGGACGCAGTTGCCCCCACCCCGGCTTGGGTTGCGGGCCTTTTGGCGTCATCGTGCGGGCCAGGCACTGTATGGGATTTACGGTGAGCGCAGCGCCTTCATGGCGTGTGCAAAGATGGCGGCGCTGGGCCAGTTGGAGGCGAAGTACAGGCGAATTCGTCTGGTATTGCGTGTGATCACACCACCGAGCTTGAGCAGCCTGCTGCGCAGCGTATCGACCTGGGCTTTGGCCAATGCGGTGCCTTGCAACGCCAACGCACGCAGTCTCTCGATGAGCACGTAGCTCAAGGCAGCCAGCAGCATACGAAACTGGTTGCTTTGAAAGTGCTGGCAACTCGTGCGTGTGGCAAATAGGCCGACCTGAGCTTCCTTGATCCGGTTCTCGGCCTCGCCGCGCTGGCAGTACAGATCGTCGTAGAGTGTCTGTGGTTGACCCGTGAGGTTGGTCACCACGTAGCGCGGGTTGTTGCCTTGTTCGCCGTACTCCAGCCTTGTGATCACCCGGCGTTCCTTGCTCCAACTCTGTGCGGCATAGACAAACTCACCGACCTCGCGCTGCTTGCATCCGGTGGCGACAAACTCCTGCCGCATGGCCAGTTCCAGGAATTCGGTGATGCTCTGTAGGCGTGGGTTGCGAGCCAGACCAATGATGTAGTTCACACCGGCACGCTCGCAGTAGTTGATGATGCGCTGACGGCAAAAGCCTGAGTCACCACGAAAGACGATGCGCACTTGGGGCCAGCTTTGGCGCAAGCGTTTGACCAGCAACTTCAGAATCGCTGCCGAATGCTTGGCACCATCGATGCGGCTCGGGCGCAGGTAGGCGCACAGCAACTGTTGGCCGCAGAACACGTACAGCGGCAAATAGCAGTAGCTGTCGTAGTAGCCGTGAAAGAAGCGGCCCTCCTGCTGTCCGTACAGCGGGTTGTCGGTGGCGTCAAAGTCGAGCACCAGTTCCCGTGGTGCGTCTTTGAAACTGGCGATGAACTGCTCGACCAGCACCTGATGCAGTCGCGCTGCGGTAGCACGATCAGCCCATTTCTCCAATCGGCACAGCGTGGGGGCGCTGGCCACCTCGCGATCAACACCCACCGCCGTTTGCATCGCCACGTCTTGGCGCAGCGCGCCGTGGTCGTTCAAGTCTTCCCATCCAAGAGCCAAGCCATAGACGCGCTGGCGCAGCATGTCGACAACGCGGTGTTTGGTCAGAAGGGGGCTGCGCGGATCGGCGATGCAGTGCGCTGCCGCCTGCATCAGACCAAGCTTGCGGTCGGTGGCCCCCAGCAACATCACCCCGGCGTCACTGGTCATGCTGCCACCGTCAAAACAGCCCTCCACGACTCGTCGGCCAAGGTGGCCAAATTCAATCTTGCTTGTTTCAAATTCTTCGGTACAGTTTGGCATTGGCGGTCCCAGTTGTTGTTTGGCGTCGAATACCAATGACAACGCGCCTTCGGGCGGGACTGCCGACTCATTTGCGTGAAATATTCAGGCTAGCGAGTTCGCGCTGCCGCCGCCCAGGATCACGCCACCGGCGGCGCTGGCCGCCATGTTCTCTGCCACGCCGCTGGACCGGCTCAATCACGCCTACGGCAAGAGCTACGCCGATTGCGCCCGCATGTGGCTGCGCCGTGTGCCCAATCCGCCGGACTGGGTCGCCTTCCCGGAGGACGAGCAAGCGGTCATCGACATCCTCGACTGGGCGGCGCGCAGCAAGGTGGCGGTGATTCCGTTTGGTGGCGGCAGCAGCGTCTGCGGCGGCGTCGAAGCGGCCATCGGCAATGATTTTTCCGGCGCCATTGCGCTCGACATGGAGCGCCTCGGACGGGTGCTGGAAATCGACACGGTAAGCCGCGCGGCACGCATCCAGGCCGGCGCCTTTGGTCCCGACATCGAGTCGCAATTGCACCCGTACGGTTTGACCTTGCGCCATTTCCCGCAGAGCTTCGAGTTCTCGACTTTGGGCGGCTGGATTGCCACCCGCGCCGGCGGCCACTACGCCAGCCAGTACACGCATATCGACGATTTCGTGGAAGCCACGCGCATGGTGACGCCGGCCGGCGTGCTGCAAACGCGGCGTCTGCCCGCCTCCGGTGCCGGACCGGCACCGGACCGGCTGGTGCTGGGCAGCGAGGGCACGCTGGGCGTCATCACCGAGGCCTGGATGCGGCTGCAAAGCAAGCCGAAGTTTCGGGCTTCGGCCTCGATCAAATTTGCCGACTACTTTGGCGCCGCGCGCTGCCTGCGCGCACTGGCCCAGTCGGGCCTGAACCCCAGCAACTGCCGTTTGCTCGATCCCATGGAAACCGTCTTCTCCGGCGTTGGCGATGGGCGCCATGCAGTGCTGGTGCTGGGCTTCGAGTCGGCCGATCATCCGTTACAGGCCTGGATGGCGCGCGCCCTGGAACTGGTGCACGATCACGGCGGCGAATACGACGCCGCAGCGGTGGCGCGCTCCATGGCCAACGAAGGCAGCCAGGAGCACCGGCAGGGCGCCGCCGGCGCCTGGCGCCAGGCCTTTATCCGCATGCCCTACTGGCGCGACCCGGCGGTGGGCTTGGGGCTGATCATGGACACTTTCGAGAGCGCCATCACCTGGGATCGCTTCGAGAGTTTCTATCAAAACGTGAAGCACGAGGTGCAGTCCGTCATAGCGCGTGCGACGGGTCAGGAAAGCCTGCTTTCCTGCCGCATCACGCACCTTTACCCGGACGGCGTGGCGCCTTATTTCACGATCGCCGTGCTGGGTTCGCCCAGCGGCGACGTCGCCAGTGCGCTGGCCGCCTGGCGCGAGATCAAGCTGGCGGCCAACGCCGCGGTGGTGGCGCAGGGCGGCAGCATCACGCACCATCACGCGGTCGGCCGCGACCATCGCAGCGGCTATGAGATCGAGGTGCCGGGCCTGTTCCGCCAGATGCTGGCCGCTGCCAAGGCGGTGGTCGATCCGTCCGGCATCCTCAACCCGGGCGTGCTCTATGATGCGCGCAACCGGTCACCTGGACCCAGCGGCGTGCTGGCCAACTGAGGGAAATCAATGGCGGGCAATGGCATTGGACGGCGTAAATTACTGGGCGGTCTGGCGCTCGGTGGCGCCGCGCTGGCTGGCGCAAGCTGTTTCTCTAACGAGGATGACATTGCCTTTCCGGCGCGCAGAACGGTAGCCGACGTCATCGGACTGGATGCCGCGTTTGCCGGACCGGCGCCCAACATCATCCTGATCAACTGTGACGACCTCGGCTATGGCGACCTGGGCGTCTACGGCAGTCGCGCCATCAAGACGCCCCACATCGACGAGATGGCGGCGCAAGGCCTTCGCTTCACCGACTTTCACGCCTGCGATTCGGTCTGCACGCCGTCGCGCGCCGGAATGCTGACCGGCCGCTACCCAAAGCGCATGAAGCTCGACTTTCCGCTTCAGTCCAGCGACACCTCGCTGCTCAAGAAGATGCTGTTCAAGGCCTCGTTCCTGGCCGGCGCGATCGGACTGATGGATTCGGGTTCGGCGCAAGGTGCGGCGGGGCTCAATGAATTCGAGCTCACTCTCGGTGAAGCGCTGCAGCAGCGCGGCTACCGGACCGCCATGGTCGGCAAGTGGCACTTGGGCGATTTCGCCAGCGAGCCAAAATTCAATCCACTCAATCACGGCTTCATGAGTTTTCTGGGGGTTCCGCACAGCAACGACATGAGCCCGTTCCCGCTCTTTCGCGACCGCCAGATGGTCGAGAGTCAAATCACCGAGCTCTCGAAACTGACCGGCATCTACACCGACGAAGCGATCAGAGTGGTGGAAGCCGGCAAAGACAAACCCTTCTTCCTGTATCTGGCGCACACTTTTCCGCACCGTCCGATGGCGGCGTCGGACCAGTTTCGAAACCATTCCGACGGCGGCCTCTACGGCGACACGGTCGAAGAGATCGACTGGAACTTCGGGCGCCTGATGGCGGCGCTCAAAAAGAACGATCTGCTGGGCAACACGCTGATCCTTTTCACCAGCGACAACGGGCCCTGGTACGACGGTAGTCCCGGCGTATTTCGCGGCCGCAAGGGCCAGAGTTTTGAAGGGGGTTACCGGGTGCCGCTGATTGCGCGCTGGGATGGAAGAATCCCGCGCGGACGGGTTTGCGACGCGCCGGCCATGAACATCGACCTCTTTCCGACCCTGCTGTCATTGGCCGGCATCAAGCTGCCAAAGGACCGGGTCATCGACGGCGTCTCGATCGCCGAGCTGCTGCTGCGCCCGGATGGCGCGCCAGCCGCGCGTGAACTCTATTTTTACCATCAGGGCGAGCTGGAATCCATGCGCGCCGGCGACTGGAAATATATCCAGAGCATCAACCACTATGTCTGGCCGATGCCGGTGAACCGCAAGCTCGGTAAATTGAGCAACCACACCACCGGCCCACTGCCCATGCTGTTCAATCTCAGGACCGATCCGGGGGAAGCCTACAACCTGGCCGAGCGCTACCCGGAGCGGGTCGCGCAGTTGGCTGCCACGCTGTCGCGCTGGCAGGATGAGATGAAACGCAATCCGCTCGGGATCATCGGCTAGGGCCTGGCTCAGCGTCTGAGCCCCAGCCTGAACAGACGAAGGGCTACGTCTCGGAGAGCCTGGTGCAAGGCCAGCGGCTCCAGCACTTCGAAATCGAACGACAGCCGCGCCAGTTGCCGGGCGTACCACGCCAGATCGTCGACCTGGCTGTGCAGCAGCACGGCGTCGCCCATCGGCACCAGCAAGCCGATGGCGGCGAACAGCTCGGCGCGCGCCGTCGCCATGTCGGTTTTCAGCAGCACGCGCACCGCTTGCGCCCGCGGCAAGGTGGCCAGGCCCAGCGCCAGGTGCCGCACCGCATCGAAATCGACGGGCGCCGCAAACGACTGCGGGCGTGGCGCCACGGCTTTGATGCGGTCCAGCCGGAACGAGCGCAAACCATTCCGCAGGTGACAGTAGCCGACAGCGTACCAGCGGCCGCCGCGCCAGGCCAGGCCGTAGCAGTCGAACTCGCGCTCACTGGCGGCGCCGTTGGCGGCGCAGTACTCGATCCAGACCCGCTGTCGCCAATGCGCGGCCGCGCTCAACTCCAGCAACGCCGCACTCTGGACCGGGGCCACCGGCTGCGACAGATCAAGCTGCATGGTCGCCGACAAAGCTCGCAGCTTGGCGCGCAAGCCCTGCGGCATGACGCGCTCCAGCTTGCTCTGCGCACTGCGGGCACCGGTCTCGCTGCCCTCCAGTCCCAGGCCGGCGGCAAACAGCAGCCCCATCGACATGGCCAGCGCCTCGTCGTCGCTGAACATTAGGGGCGGCAGCTTGAAGCCGGGCGTCAAGCGGTAAGCGCCATAACGGCCGCGGTCGGATTGCACCGGGATGCCCAAGCCCTGCAACTTGACGACGTAGCGCCTGAGCGTGCGTTCATCGACCTGGAGCCGGCGCGCCAGCTCGCTGCCGCTGAGTTCATCGAAGTTTTGCAGCAGTTCCAGCAGCGCCAGCACACGGGTGGTGGGGGAAGCCATGGCGCGAGTTTATGCCGTGCGGCGATGAATCAGGACAGATAGTGTCCGGATGGCGCCCTACAGTCGACTCCACCCTCCAACAAAGAAGTGAACGATATGCTGTTATTGACCGAAACCAGCCACCTCTGGCTGTTTGCCCTGATGGTTCTGGGCATCATCGCGCTGCCCGGCATGGACATGGCTTATGTGATGGCCAGTTCCCTGGCCGGTGGCCGCAAGCTGGGCCTGGCGGCAGTGGCCGGCATCGCCGGCGGCGGCGTGCTGCACGTCGTGATGGCGACGCTGGGCGTCGGCCTGTTGCTGAGCGTTTACCCACTGGCCTTCAACGCCTTGCTGCTGGCCGGCTCGTTGTACATCGCCTACATCGGCTGGACCTTGTGGCGTGGCGCTGCCGCGCTGGGCGAGGTCGGCGCCGTGCCGCGGCTGAGCGTGGCCCGGACTGTTTCCCGCGGTGCCCTGTCCTGCCTGATGAACCCCAAGGCTTATGTCTTCATGGTGGCGGTCTTTCCGCAATTCGTGCGGCCCGAGTACGGACCGCTGGCCGTGCAGGCGAGCGTCATGGGCTTGATCATCGCCCTGACCCAGTTCGTGGTCTACGGCGCCATGGCCTGGGGCGCCGGAAGCCTGCGCCTGTGGCTGCGCAACAATCCGCGCCAGCAGATCGCCATCGGGCGCGGCGTCGGCCTGTTTCTGATTTTCGCGGCGCTCTGGACCGGCTGGCAAGGCTGGCGCTGAAGCCCTGCCCCGCTCCGTCAATCAGCCGCTGGCGCGGTCTTTGCCGGCTCCGCCACGTAGTCGTGGCCCCAAGTCTTCCAGTCGTCGCCGAACAGTTCAACCGGGTGCTGCGTGCGCTCCGAGCCATTGCCGCAGCGCAGCGCATCGGCCGCGCAGTACTTGTCGCAGCCCCAGCAAAGTCGCTCGGGGTGCTCGGGATGGATCGGAAATTTTTTTGCCATGGCAGTGCGGCTGCGCCGTTCCCGGACGCACCTGCCTGATTCTATTCAGCCCGCGCAGCCACAGCCATTGCCGCTGCTTTGGCTGGGCTCGAATTGCGGAAAAAGCACATTGTTTTCGAGATGAATGTGGTTGATCAGGTCGTCGTTCAGTTGCCTGATCCCCAGGTACAGGGCCTGCCAGGTGTTGCAGGCGTCTGCCGGCGGCGTGGCGTCGTGGGTCATGGCAGCCAGGCGCTCCAGCAGTTCGCCGTGACCGGTGTGTTCGCCGCGCAGCACGCCAATTGGATGCACCACAAACGGATTGCCGCCGGCCTTGAGCATCGGAAAGAGGATGGCCTCTTCTTTTTCCATGTGGCTCAACAACTCGCGTTCCATGGCCTCCAGCAATTGCGCCAGGCCAGCCGGCAAATCGGGATGCTCACGGTGCACCGCCTCGACGCGCCGTGCCATCCGGATCAGTTCGGGCAGCTGGACGCGGTGCAGCGCGTGGTAGCGCTCCAGAATGTGCTCGATCAAGGCCGCCGGCGCCGTGCTGTGGGGCAAGTCGCTGCCGCGCTGTAGGCCGGCCAGTTCCTCCAGCACCGCCGCCAGGTCCAGCTTGCGGTCCTGGGCGGCCTGGCGCAGGCTGATCTGGCCACCGCAACAGAAGTCGAGCTTGAGGCGCCGGAACACGGCGGTGGCACCGGCCAATTGCACCGCGATCTGGCCCAGTGCCTGGTCGGCGCGGTTGAGGAGAAGTTGCTGCTCCGGCAATTCGAATTGAGCGTTCATTGAGGCTTCCTTTTAAAGATTCATACTGTGTGCATATTTTATCCGATAAAATGCATTACCTGTTCATCTTTTAAGACGCCGCCTGGCTTTCGGACTTTCCAGAGCGACGCCATTGGCCACCCAGAGGAGCTTGCGATGAAACTTACCAGTTGGACCGACTACAGCCTGCGCGTGCTGATGTATTGCGCGGCCAGCGAGGGGCGCGCCGAGCCGGTGACGATCACCGAGATCGCCGACGCGCACGACATCTCGCGCAGCCACCTGACCAAAATCGTGGTGGAACTCTCCAACCAGGGTTTGCTGGAAACGACGCGTGGCCGCGGCGGCGGCCTGCGCCTGCTGAAACCGGCCAAGGACATCGCGCTGGGCGCCGTGGTGCGCAATACCGAGACCGACTTCACCATGGTGGAGTGCTTCGACCCGGCCAATGGCAGTTGCCGGCTGACCGGGCATTGCCGCCTGAAGAGTGTTCTGCACCAGGCCTTGCAGAGCTATATGCGGGTTCTCGACGGCGTCACGCTGGCCGATCTGGTGCCTTCGTCCGGCGCCGGGCTGCCCAATTTGCCGAAACGCCGCGCTGCGGTCAAGTTGACTACGTCCAGGTAGGCCGGCACGGGCGCGGCAAGACCGGGTGGCGCGGCGGGCGCCCCCGGTCGACTCAAGTCCAGCGGGCATGGCCCCGAGGTCAGGCGCTGTTGCTTCCCACCAGCGGCACCGCCGCCTGGAGTGAGCGCTTGCCGCCGGTCAGCAAACGCAGCGCGAACCAGGCCAGGAACACGGTGCCCATGGCAAATACCAGGTCGCCCGGCACGCGCAGCCAGACCAGCGTTTCCATCAGCTTGGAGTGAACCACCTCGGGTGAGCGCGCAAACCACATGCCCTGGGTGATGCTGGCCCAGGCCTGGTAGATACCGGCCGGCACCAGCGAGATGAACACCATCATGGCGAGACCGATGTTGAGCGACCAGAACATGGGGGCCAGCAGCCGATCCGACCAGGCCGCGCGGCTTGACAGGCCGCGCAGACAGAACAGCAGCAGGCCTATGCCCAGCATGCCGTAGACGCCGAACAGCGCGGCGTGGCCGTGCGCCGCCGTCATGTTGAGGCCTTGCATGTAGTACAGCGCGATCGGCGTATTGATCGAGAAACCCAGCAGACCGGCGCCCACCACATTCCAGAAGCCGACCGCGATGAAACACAGAATGGACCATTTGTAGGTCTGCACCCAGGGTGCCGCCTTGGAACGCTGGTAGTTGCGATAGGCTTCCACCCCTATCATCGCCAGCGGCACCACCTCCAGCGCCGAGAACATGGCCCCGATGGCGATCACAAAGGTCGGCGTGCCGGTGAAGTAAAGGTGATGCAAGGTGCCCAGAATGCCGCCGAGCAGGAAGACGATGGTTTCCAGCACGATCGCGCTGTTGGCCGTGCTGGCGCGAATCAGGCCCAGGCGGGTGAACAACAAGGCGATCACGGCGGTGGCAAACACTTCAAAGAAACCTTCCACCCACAGGTGGACCAGCCACCAGCGCCAGTATTCGATCATGGAGTAATGCGTATGCGGCCCCCAGGTCAGCGAGCTCGCATAGAAGCCGCCGATGCACAGCGCGGCCAGGAACACCATGGCAATCAAGCCGCGGCTCTCGGACGGCGTCTTCAGGGCCGGCCACAGGCCACGACCCAGCAAAGTGACCCAGAACAGCAAGCCGACAAACAGCAGCACTTGCCAGACGCGTCCCATGCTGGTGAATTCCAGGCCTTGATTGCCGACCCAAAAACTGAAACTATTGCCCAGGTGCTGCAAGCTACCCAGCCAACCCAAAGCGGTGGAGCCGACGACGATGAACAGCAGGGCGTAGAACAGTACATCCACCCCCAGCTTCTGGTATTTGGGCTCGTGCCCCGAGATGGCCGGCGCGATGTACAGGCCGGTGGCCAGCCAGGCGGTGGCGATCCACAGCACGGCGAACTGGGTGTGGATGGTGCGGCTCACCGTATAGGGCAGGATCTGCGCCAGCGGGAAGCCAAAGAAACTGTGACCCTCCACCGCGTAGTGCGCGGTGAGGGCGCCCATGGCGACCTGGGCCAGGATCAGGCCGATCACGACGTAGAAGTATTTGCGCGTCGCCTTCATCGACGGCGTCGGTTTCAGGTCGAACAGCGGGTCGGCCTTGGGTGGCGTCGGATCGCCCTCCTCCCGGGTCGTCGAGTGGTAGAGGATCATGCCGGCGATGGCGGCGATCATCAAAATGATGCTGGCGATGGACCAGATGCCGGCACCAGCCGTTGGCGTGTTGTCGACCAGCGGCTCGTGCGGCCAGTTGCTGGTGTAGCTCAGGTCGGTCTCGCCCGGTCGGTCGGTGGCGGCCGACCAGGCCGCCCAGAACATGAAGGCCGGCAGCGCCTGCAGGTCAAGCGGGTCGGGCAGGGAGCCGGCGTTCATGGCGTACTGCTCGCGCAGCTTGTCCAGGGAGGGGTCGTTGCCAAACAAGCCCATGTAGTGCTGCCTGACTTGTTCTATCGCTTGCGCGCGCTCCGGCGAAACGGTGATGCTGTCGGTCGTGGCATCAAAAGTGTTGCGCCGCATTTCGTTCTTCAGTCGGCCATTGAGTTCGGCTTGCTGGCCAATGCTCAAGTGCTCGAAGGATTTGCCGAAATCGCGTTGCGACCAGATCGCGCGCAGTGCCAGCGCTTCGCGGTGCAGCCAGTCGGCCGACCAGTCCGGCGCGACATAACTGCCGTGGCCCCAGACGGTGCCCAGTTGCTGGCCGCCGGCCGACAGCCAGGCTTCCTGCCCGCGCTGGATCTGTCCCTCGGAGAACAGCACCGTTCCATTGCGGCTGATGACTTGTTTCGGAATGGGCGGCGCCGTCAGATAGATCTCGGTCCCGACCCAGCCTAAAACGGCAAAAGACAGTACACAGATGACGGCCAGCCAGGTCCAGAGTTTGCGCGTTGCGTGCATGGCGAGGATTCCTTATCGGTAACGTTGAAACAGGAGTGGATGTAAGTTCGAATCGAGGCTTACTAATGATGCATGTTACATGAATCTTTGAAAAGATTCAATATACATGAATCTTTAAGGCGCTGTCTGTCGGCTATCGAACACAGATGGGTTCATTGGGGGTCTGCGGCGCGGCTTCCCTGGCGCTGGCGCTGGCGCACGTGATTGGAGAATTTACGGTAACCTTCGCGCTCGCGCAGCGCCCTCATTTCTTGCCGGAGCCCCCATGAATGCCAACCAACAAACCGTCACCAAGTTCTATCGCGCCTTCCAGGCGCTGGACGCCGACAGCATGGTCGGTTGCTACGCGCCGGACGTGCGCTTTGACGACCCGGTGTTTTCGCTGCGCGGACGGCGCGAGGCCGGCGGCATGTGGCGCATGCTGTGCGCCGCCACCCAGGCCAAGGGGCGCGAGGACTGGAAGCTGGAGTTCAGCGCCGTCCAGGCCGATGGCAGCAGCGCCAGCGCGCACTGGGAAGCGCATTACCGCTTCAGCGCCACCGGCCGGCTGGTGCACAACGTCGTCGACGCCCAGTTCACCTTCACCCCGGACGGCCTGATTGCCAGCCACAAGGACCGCTTCAGCTTCTGGCGCTGGTCGCGCCAGGCCCTGGGGGCGCCGGGCCTGCTGCTGGGCTGGACGCCCATGTTGCGCACCAAGGTGCAGGCGCAAGCCGGTGCCAACTTGAAGAAATTCCTGGCCGGCCAGCCCTGAGGCAGCCGCTGCCGGACACAACAAAAATCCCCTGAACACGAGAACACCCGATGCACTGGTTTGAAGATTTTGAAACGCGCTACTTCGACTTCAATGACCAACATATCCAGGCCCGGGTCTCGCGCGGCTTGCCGGCCGGGCGGCCGGCGTTGCTGCTGCTGCACGGCTTTCCGCAAACCCATGTGATGTGGCACCGGGTGGCACGCCAGCTGAAGCAGGATTTCTATCTGGTGCTGCCGGACTTGCGCGGCTACGGCGACTCGTCCAAGGCACCGGGCCTGGCCGACCACAGCAACTACAGCAAACGCGCCATGGCGCTGGACATGGTGGCGCTGATGGACGCGCTGGACGTGGATTCTTTTGATGTCTGCGGCCACGACCGCGGCGCCCGCGTGGCGCACCGGCTGGCGCTGGACCACCCGCAGCGGGTGCGACGGCTGTGCCTGATCGACATCGCACCGACGCTGGACATGTACGCCGCCACCGACTTTGAATTTGCGTGCGCCTACGACCACTGGTTTCACCTGATCCAGCCGGCGCCCCTGCCCGAGACCATGATCATGGGCAGCGCGCTGGCCTATCTGCACGCCAAACTGGGCGGCTGGGGCGCGCAAGGCATGGACCACATCGAGCCGGCGGCACTGGCCGAGTACGAACGCTGTTTCGGCAACCCGGCCACCCTTCACGCCGTCTGCGAAGACTACCGGGCCAGCGCCGGCATCGACCTGGAACACGACCGCGCCAGCCGCGCCCAAGGCGACAAGATCGCCTGCGACACACTGCTGCTGTGGGGCCAGCGTGGCGTGGTGCACCGCTTGTTCAAACCGCTGGAACTCTGGCAGGCGCAATGCGCCGGCAGCGTGACCGGGCAAGCCCTGCCGGCCGGGCATTTCATCCCGGAGGAGTTGCCGCAGCAGACGGCGGCGGCGCTGCTGGCGTTTTTTGGGCAAAGCCAGTAGGCGTTTGCTCAGCGTCCACCTTGAGGACACGGCTGAGCGGACAGTGTTGGCAAGCGGCCACGATTGAGACATCGGTTTGCATCGGCACCCACAACTTCGCGCCAACCTCGCATCGCGCCCGGTCATAATTTGACCCAACAAAAGAGGGGCGCTGTCAAACCCCTATCTCGGCCGCCTGTGCCGGCGGTCCGGTCCAACATGGTCTATCTTGCGCGGGAGGCATCTATGACGGAGACAAGCCATCAACTCGGCCGCATGAATAAGTTCGCCGCCTTCTTTCGTGGCTATATGGGCTCGATGGAGAAGGTACAAGGGGTCAATCCGGCAACCAACACGGACAATGCGCGATAAGGGCAAAGTACAAACGGAGGTGGTGATGGATCGGTCGGTCAAATTCTGGGACAGGATCGCGGCGCGCTATTCGAGGCAACCCATTGCCGATGAAGCGGCTTACCAGAAAAAGTTGCAGGTCACGCGCGAATATTTCCGGCCGGACATGGAGCTGTTGGAGTTTGGCTGCGGAACCGGGTCGACCGCCATGGCCCATGCGCCTTATGTGAAACATATTCTGGCGATCGATCTCTCATCGAAAATGATTGAAATCGCCCAGGCCAAGGCGGACGCGGGCAATATCAAAAACATCACTTTCAAGTGCTCGGCCATAGCTGATTTCAGCGCACCCGATCGAACCCTGGATGCCGTGTTGGGGCTCAACATTTTGCACCTGCTGGACAACTGGGAGGAAGTCATCGCCAGGGTGCACAAAATGCTCAAACCGGGAGGCATTTTCATCACCAGCACGGCGTGCCTGGGAGACACGATGAAGTTTCTGAAGCTTGTCGCGCCCATTGGAAGATTCTTAGGGTTGCTGCCCATGGTCAAGGTCTTTACCACAGGAGAATTGGTAACCAGCTTGACCGGAGCCGGTTTCGGAATCGACTACCAATGGCAACCGGGCAAAAACAAGGCTTTGTTCATTGTGGCGAAGAAGGCGCAATAGGGGCAGCATATTGAGCACCTCTTGCTCCGGACATGACGCCAGACGCCAAGGACTCCTTCCGACGAAACGATCAAGGACATGCCAATGAAGCGCCTCTGCCTGGCCATCACAGTTCTATGCATTGCTGGCTGCCAGTCCACCCAGTCGGTTCACGATGGAAAATTTTCTGGAAGAGTCGTCTCGGTTTACTTGACACCCCAGGACGCACAAGCGGTGCGGAGCGGAAATTTTGGCGCCACGCCAATAGAGTTGATCCGTGAGTCGGAGTTGAAGTCCGTAGGCTCTGTTGACGCCAAATTCCCAGACGTAGTTCCAGTCGAAACCGTGAGTGGGAAGCGTGGCTGGGTGGTCACCAATGAACTGCCCTCGACAGCGGGAGACGTCAAGTGAAGCTGGCGCCTTTCTCCTCCGTCGAACCGTCCGAATGCAGCCGGCCGCATTGACCGGTTCACCTCGAAGCCGCATCATGAGCATCCGTGGTCCACTCACCGGCATCGAAGACGAATGCGAACGCGTGCCGCGCACGCTCCCGCTCTGGTTCGGCCACGAGCAGTCGGCGAGTGCACCGTTGTCGTCCGTTCATCGCCAGCGTCAGGCGGCACAAAACGATTCAACCTTCCCTTTCGATCTCGCCCCAAACACCGCTTGATTTGTAACTACGTTGTAGTTATCATCCGCCCATGAGAAGTCTGAGCTTTGAATGGGATGAGCGCAAAGCTGCGGCAAACGCAAAGAAACATGGGGTCAGTTTTGATGAGGCCAAATCCGTCTTCGTTGACGAGCGGGCCAAGCTGATTGACGACCCAGACCACTCCGAAGACGAAGACCGTTTCGTTTTGCTTGGTTTGAGCAGTGCGCTGCGCTTGCTGCTGGTGTGTCATTGCTATCGTGTCGAGGGCAACGTCATACGAATCATCTCAGCCCGCAAAGCAAGTGCCAAAGAATCAAAGTCCTACCCGTGAAGGTGACCCATGCGCAAAGAATATGATTTCACCGCTGCGAGGAAAAACCCGTATGCGGCCCAGCTTAAAAAGCAAATTACCATTCGCCTTGACGAAGAATCAATCGATTACTTCAAGTCGATATCGCAAGAAGCTGGTATTCCGTACCAGAGCCTCATCAATTTGTATTTGCGAGACTGTGCCGCTTCCCATCGCAAGCTCAATTTGAACTGGTCGTAGAGGCTTGCTCCCACGGGCCGGTTTAACAACGTGAGGAACCAATCAGGCTGGCAAATTGACACTGAACCGCAGTGTCTGGTGGTGATTGGGCTTATGGATGGGAAACTTTGTGCTGAACGCCTTGAAGCAACCACCTCCAGCTATGAATCACCCGCAATTTATTCCACCGCACCCCGAGCCACCTGCCGCGAGGAAACGACTGGTCTCGTCCTTCGTGGGTGTCGGTATTGGGTTCGTCACAGGCTTCATCGCTTGGCTGGCTTCTGGCGAAACGTTGTGGTCTCTTGCCATCCCGGTATGTGGCATCTTGGGTTGGGGAGCACATGATCAACTGTGGCCAGACGTTCTTTGGGGGCGCCGTGATCCGTAGTTCAGGAGAAGAGGCAGTGTTGCTGAGCGAGCTGCGCGAACTTGAGGTTGAGTTGCATCGCCCGTCCGCTCGCGGCTCGCGTGAGCGGCTTGAACAATTGCTGCATCCCGACTTCACCGAGGTCGGCCGATCCGGCCGTTGCTATGCGCGTGACGCCATCATCAAGCGACTGCTCGCTGAAGGCGAACGGCCCGACGTTTGGTCCGGGGAGTTCAACGTTCTGAGCCTTGGTCAATTCGCAGCGTTGCTGACGTACAGGTCAGCACACGCTGGTCCCAGCGGCGAACTTGCCAACCGTGCCCGTCGCGCGTCAATCTGGTCTCGGAGCACAGCCGGTTGGCAGCTCGTCTACCACCAGGGAACGCCCGAACCTTCCGAACCCGAACAAGTGTCCACTGCCGAGTTGGACGCAACAGTGGCTCGCATGGAGGCCCGGTTGTCGTCCTTGCCAAAGGCTGGCACCGCCCATCTTCTGAAGCTCTACGCACAACTGGTCCTGCGATTCGACCAGGACCTGGGTACATCACCACGGGACGTTGCGCTGGCTCGCTCTGCTGCGCTCATGCTGGTGCAAGCTTTCGCGGCGGCGGAGAGTGCAAGCTGAGCCGCTCAAACGTATTGCGTACCTGAGGAAACATCTTGACAAATTCGTTTTTACCGCCGCAGCGTTACTTGCTTTCCCAACCGTTGCCAATTCAGTCGAGACGGAAAATGTCCGTACCACGAACACCAACGATTAGGAAGAATCATGGCACGCGATAAAGGCCTGGAAGAACTGCTGAACGATGCGCTGCGAGCGGAACCGGGTGTCACAGACAAGGCCATGTTCGGTGGCTGGGCCTGGCTGCTGGATGGCAAGCTCCTGTGCGGCGCACGCGACGACGGAATGCTGGTGCGTTTGGGCAAGAACAAGGATGCGTGGGCGATTCAAACCCCAGGCATTGTTCCAATGCTCTCGGGCACCCGGCGCATGCAGGGTTGGGTGCGCGCCGATTCCCAGGCCTATGGCGACGACGCACTGCGTCATAAACTGTTGACCTGTGCACTCGATTTTGTTCGGTCTTTACCCATGAAATAGCGCGCCATTCCACACTTGCAACAAGCCATTGCTTTCGTTAAAGCCCAGCCATGAATCACCCGCAATTCATTCCCCTCAACATCGGGTGCTGCGCGCTTGCGGCGGCGGCTGGCGACGGTGTTCGACACTCTAAAGACAAATATGCATCCATCCATTGAGATCAGTTCCGTCTGGGAGGATGACGGCCTCTTTGAAGTTGCCATTTGCGCCAACAATGGCCAATTTTGCGGAGAGGCGCGCTGCTATACGACAAGGAAAGAAATGGGAAAGTTGTCGCAGGCAATCGGCGGCTTCCCGAAATCGACTGCTGATGAAGTTCACTTTTCAACCTATTTCAGCGACAGCCTCTCCTACTTCAGCGTTCACTTTCTCTGCACAGATGGTTCCGGGCACGTCGTTGTGCGAGTAAAGGTCGCGGACACTGTGATCTACTCGAACGCCCGTCCCGACAACAATTTGGTGGAGTTCGATCTCCCGGTAGAGCCCGCCGCCATCGACACTTTCTCAAGTGAATTGGCCCAACTGGCGGGCGCCAATATTGGCGACGTTACGGCGGTGTTGAATGGGGAAAATTAGCCCCATAACCGGACATGCCCCCCGAGAGGTTCGTCCGTTCCGCCGGGACGCCTTCCTCAGCGTCTTTATCCCACCGGAGAGACTGACACTGGCGCGCGAAGCCGGTTTTCGAAAGGTTCGGCACGTGTCGGCAAGTCGAAACCTGCGAAGAAAGCGAAGTCCTGGGGGATTGCGCCTCTCGGCGGGTCGCTATCCGACCTGCGTCGCGCACACCTTTATCCGCCGCGTGCGCGATAGGCCAGGGGATGCGTGCCAAACATGCGCCTGAATCGGTCATTGAAGGTCGACAGGTCGCCAAAACCGTTGTCCAAAGCAACTTTTGTGACCGGCTCGCTTGTGGTCGCCAAGCGCACCGCCGCGCCGCGCAAGCGCAGGTTCAGCAGGTACTGGTGGGGCGTGACACCCACCGTTTGCTGGAAGGTGCGCAGAAAATGGTACTTGCTCATAATGGCGACATCCGCCAACTCGTCGAGCCCCAGGGCTTCCTTGCTGGCGTGTGCCTGCAGGTAACTCAGGACCCGACTGACCCGTCGCTCGTCGCGGGCTGTCGGTGCCCGGCGCGTCGGTTGTTGGCCCGAGGCCGCGGACAGTATCGAGGCCACCAGTGTCGGCACACCTTGCCCGATCAACAGCGCATCGCCCTGGCTGGCCAGCGCTTCAATTTTTACCACCTGGGGCAGCAACCCCGGCATGGGCGGTAGTGCCGCGCGGCGGAATTTGTAGTTCAGCACGCCAGTGACACTGGCCGCGATTTCATCGAACAGTTGCGGCGCGATATGGAGAGCGATGCAGCGGTCGCCGACACCGTGCTCGTGGCCGCATTCAAAGCATTTACCCTGGTTGCCCAACAACAAGGCCCCGGTTGCATCAGCCCGCGCCCGTTGTCGGTCCTGTAGGTGAAGTGGCCTTGCAACACCGCGGCAATCGTGTAGTGCCCATGCTGTTCTTCAAACGCGCGATCAGCCGGCCCGCAGTGACAGGTGTATTCGGCGATGTCCCAGTCCGTCGCGGTGGCAATGGTGCGTGCCTGCGGCGCACCGGGTGGGCCGTCGGACTCCAGTTCCCCCATATCAACAGCATGCCGTGCCATGCGAACAATGTTAGCAATTTTCCCCAAGTCGCGCATCGCCCCGCGTGCCACCATGGCGACTCCAAAACTCATTCAAGGAAGTAGCCACATGATCGATCACGTTTCCATTGGGGTGTCGGACATTGCCCGCGCTAAATTGTTTTATGACGCCGCGCTCAAGCCCTTGGGCTACACCTGCCTGAGTCCGGGCGACTCGTCGCTGGGCTACGGCAAGGACGGCGTGCAGCTGTGGATTAGCCACAGCAGCAGCCCGGTCGCGCCGGACCCCAACTCCGGCCTGCATTTTTGCTTCCGCGCGCCCACCCGCGCCAGCGTGGCTGCGTTCCATGCCTCGGCGCTGGCGCTGGGCGGGCGAGACAACGGCCGCCCCGGGCTGCGTCCGGACTACGGCGACAACTACTACGCCGCCTTCGTCGTCGATCCCGACGGTTATCGGATCGAGGCTTATTGCGCCCGAGCGGAGTAATGCCACTTACGCCCTTGAGATCGGCCTCTCCCGGCATTGAGGTGATAAGAAAAATCCCCACATGACGATGGCGGCATGAAAACGGGAAAATTGTTCAAGCCCGCTTGAGGAGAACAGCATGCAAGGCTTTCAAATCACCTTTTTCACGCAGCAGGATCGCCGGCATCACGACAAGCCGATGGCCGAATGGTTGCTGCTGGCGGCCAGCCAAGACTACGGCCAGCATCGCCGCATCCACTCGGCGCACTTCTTCGAGTTGGCCGACCAGACGTAAGGAGTCGCCGGCTAGCTAGCGCAAAAAACGGGTCAGGCGCCGCAGCACTTCTTGTATTTCTTGCCGCTGCCGCAGAAACACGGGTCGTTGCGCCCCGGCTTGCCTTCGGCATACACCGTCTCCACCCGCGGCCCGAAGTTGCGCCACAACTCACGCAAGTCATAGACCGCCCAGACGGCGTCGGCAAAAGCGTTCAGGCGCTGCACGCTGATGCTGGGCGGCGCGTCGTCGTCCAGCACCGACAGCGTGGCCGGCTCGGTGTCGTCTTCGGTCAGCGCCACGATGGCGTCCAGCGCTTCATCGAGCCACTTGACGGCCTCCTTGTCGCGCGGCGGCGCCCACTCTTCGGGCCAGGCCTCCACCGCGTACATGAAACCCAGCGCCCAGATCTGGCCGAAGGAGGGCACAGGGTCGCCCTCCAGGGCGGCGCGTTCCTCCTCGGGCAAGGCCGCGATGGCGCCCCGCACATCCATCACCTCGGGCTGGTAGGCGGCCGCGTCGTCGAGCGAATCGATCTCGGCATCCAGCGCTTGCGCCACTTCGTTCCAGCGCCGCGTCCAGAGTTCAAAAAAGCGCCGGCCCTGAGCCGCGTCGGCAAATGAGCCCTCATCCTCCTCGCCATCCGGGCCGATGGCGAGCAGGACCGGCAGGTACTCCGACGGCATGATGAGCCGGCGGCAGCAGATCAGCGCCGCCATGAAGCCTTCGCAAAACTCCCACTGCGGGGTCTCGTCGTAACGGCTGCGCAGCTCGTCCAGGATGGCGTCGATCTCGTCAAACTCGTCGGCGCTCAGCGGCGCCGCTGTAAGGATGGCAGACCCGGGCGAAGAGTCGGCAGCAGCAGGGGGCAGGTCTTGGTTCATGGTGGCGCTCAGGCGTTCGATTGGGGGATGGCTCCATTGTGCCCTGCCGCACCGCCGAGGCTGTCATCGGCTTGTCTTATGCCACCCGTATTCTCGGCGGCTGCCCCGGTCGTGCTGGCCGGGTTTTGTTTTCCATCAATGGATATCAGGAGATTTACTTGAAGCCCCATCCATGTTCCACGGCAGCTCGCGTTAACGTGCCGCCTTTGCTCCGCCCGCTGGCCGTCGCAATCTTGCTGACCAGTACACTGCTGACCGGCTGCGGTGGCGGTGGCAGCCAGACTGCGTCCGCCGATGCCAAGACACCGCAAATGCGTTGCGCGCAATAACAGCGCCCAGCCTATTTGTGATCCGCAACCTTCCCCTCTTTTTCAAGATAAATTCATGACCACTCCTAGCAGACGCAACTTCCTGCGCACCGTCGTCAGCACCGCTGGTGCCACGGCCGCGCTCGCCATGTTCCCGCCCGCCATCCGCAGAGCCCTGGCGACCCCGGCCAACAACCAGACCGGCACCCTCAAGGACATAGAACACATCGTCATCCTGACGCAGGAAAACCGCTCCTTCGACCACTACTTCGGCACGCTGGCCGGCGTGCGCGGCTTTGGCGACCGGTTCCCGATTCCGGTCATGGACGCATTGGGCAACCAGGGCAAGAACGTCTGGTTCCAGGCCAATGACAGCGACCCGGCGAATCCGCGCATGATTGCGCCGTTTCGCCTGAACACGGTGCAGACCTTCGACTACATGCGCGTCAACGGCACGCCACACGGCTGGTTGGACGCGCAAGCGGCCTGGGATCACGGCCGCATGAACGCCTGGCCGAAGTGGAAGAAGAACCACGCCATGGGCTACTTCAGCGAAGCCGACATGCCGTTCCAGTACGCCATGGCCAACGCCTTCACTATTTGCGACGCCTACCACTGCTCGTTCCAGGGCGGCACCAACACCAACCGCCTGTACCACTGGACCGGTAGCAACGACCCGCTGGGCAAGGCCAACGGCCCGGCCACCTACAACGACTACGACTGGTTCGAGTCCGACCCCGGCAAGAACGGCGGCTACAGCTGGACCACCTACCCCGAGCGGCTGGAGAGCGCCGGCATCAGCTGGCAGGTCTACGAGAACATGGAAGACAACTTCACCGACAACCCGCTGGCCGGCTTCAAGGTGTTCCGTGACGCGTTTTACATGAAGCCCGGCTATTCGCAATCGCTCAAGGACCGCGGCGTCAGCACGCGCGATCTGGACCTGCTGAAGGCCGATGTGCTGGCCAACAAATTGCCGCAGGTCAGCTTCATTGTGGCCACCGCCGAAGGCTCGGAGCACCCCGGCCCCTCCAGCCCGGCGCAGGGCGCCGACTACACGGCCAAGGTGCTCGATGCGCTGACCGCCAACCCCGAGGTCTGGAGCAAGACCGTGTTGTTCGTCAACTTTGACGAGAACGACGGTTTCTTCGACCACGTGCCGCCGCCGGCCGCGCCCAGCTACACCAGCTATGACGCCGATCCGGCGAAAGCGGTATTGGCCGGCGCCTCGACCGTGGATACCCAAGGCGAGTACCACGAAATCATCTTGCCTTACCAGACCAATCCGTACGAGCCGCTGGCACTGCACCGCCCCTACGGTCTGGGCCTGCGCGTGCCCATGTACGTGATCTCGCCCTGGTCCAAGGGCGGCTGGGTCAACTCGCAAGTGTTCGACCACACCTCGGTGATCCGCTTTGTCGAGCAGCGCTTCGGCGTCATGGAGCCCAACATCAGCGCCTGGCGCCGCGCCGTCTGCGGCGATCTGACCAGCGCCTTCAACTTCAAGGACCCGGACAACACCGCGTTCTTCAAGAAGTTCCCCGACACCCTGGCACTGGCCAACCGGGCGCGCGCACTGACCAAGAAGACGACACCGCCGACACCGGCGCTGCCCAATCTGCCGACGCAGGCCACGGGTAGCCGGCCCTCGCGTGCCCTGCCCTACGAATTGCACACTGCCGCCAAGGTGTTGTCGGCCACTTCCATCGCGCTGACCTTCAGCAATACCGGCGGCGCCGGCGCCGTGTTCCATGTCTACGATCGCAAGCACCTGGACCAGATTCCGCGCCGCTACACGGTGGAAGCCGGCAAGCAACTGGTCGGCAACTGGGACCTGGCCACCGACAACGGCGTCTACGACCTCTGGGTACTGGGCCCCGCCGGTTATCACCGCCATTTCACCGGCAGCGCGGTGACGACGGCCGCCGACCCACTGCCCGAAGTGCAGGTCTGCTACGACATCGCCAACGGCAACGTCTATCTCAAGCTGGTCAACAATGCCACCGTGGCGGCCAATTACACGATCACCGCCAACGCCTATCTGAGCGAGGGTCCGTGGACCGGTACGCTGGCGGCCAAGGACAAGGTCGAGCAGCACTGGTCTTTGCAGGCCAGCGGCCACTGGTACGACTTCACGCTGACGGTCAAGGGCTTGCCGGGCTTCTCGCGGCGTTTTGCCGGCCGGGTGGAGACCGGCGAGGCCAGCATCAGCGACCCGGCGCAGGGTGGCGTGGCGATTGGCGATCAGGTCAAAATCGCCTAATGAGGTCTTCATAATTTATGACAAACACAGAGGGCGAAGCGGCCACGCCGGACTTGGCCCTCTGACCTCCCTGGCAAGCCTTGTCATCCCGGCCCCGGATCAGGCCGGCCCCGGACTCCGATCCGGGCTCCGGGGTTTCAAGGCTGTCATCCCGGGCTCGACCCGGGATCCATGGCCCCAGCTTCAGAGGACTGCTTGCACCTTGACCGCCAACGCCAACAGGCGTTTTTTCAAACACAGCACGGCGTGGTCCTTGCTCAGCAGGGTGGCCTGATGGGCCACCGCCAGATCGATGAACTTCTGGTCATCCGGGTCGCTGCACACGGGTTTGACCCTGTCGGCAACCTCCACCAGGCGCGCCTGGCCGTCGAACTGCCGCAGCACCTGTGCCGCATCAAGTTGCCGCAGCGCCAGCCGCGCCTTGATCTTCGGGTAGTCCAGCACGCGCAGCAGTTCCTCGCGCATGGGAGCGGTGGCCAGCCAGCGGACTGCTCCGGCGGCCAGCGCCAGCTTCAGAGCCTGCACGGCGGGGTCGTCGAAGACCAGCAGGTCGAGCACGATGTTGGTGTCGAGGACGATAGTGCGAACTTCGCTCACCGCTGAGACTTTTCTTCCATCTTGCCGGCCACCATGTCGAAGCGGAACAGGCGGCACTCGATCGGGCCGTTCCACATCGGTACCCGGCGCGACTCTTTCAGGCGCATTTTGCCGGGCAGTTTCAGGTCCGGCGACAGCACCCAGGCGGTCCAGCCGGGGTAGTTTTTCTTCCAGTGCGAACTCAGCCGGTTAAAGAATTCGCCACCATCCTCCAGTTGCGCCTGCTCGCGTCCACCCTTGTGCGCGGCCGCCACGCCGGCCACTTCGATCCGCTCGCCATAGGGCGGGTTGAGCAGCATGACGCCTGGCGTAGTGCTGGGCGGCATGCGTTGCAAGGCATCGCCACCGCGAAATTCGATCACGTCGGCCACGCCGGCACGCTGCGCGTTGCGCTGGGCAAAGTCGACCATGCGGTGTGCCACGTCGCTGCCGAAAATGATCGCTTGCTGGCCAGCCGCCCGGACCACTTCGGCCGCGCTGGCTTCTTTCTTGATCGCCTCCCAGACATGCTTCTGGTACGGCAGGTATTTCTCGAAGGCAAAGTGGCGCAAGCTGCCGGGCGCAATGTTGCAGGCGATCTGGGCCGCCTCGATGGCGATGGTGCCGCTGCCGCAACAGGGGTCGTAGAGCGGCAGCAGATCGGCCTCGCCGTCGGCCCAGCCACTGGCGGCGATCATGGCGGCGGCCAGTGTCTCTTTCAGCGGTGCCTCGCCCTTGTCCTGGCGCCAGCCGCGCTTGAACAGCGGCTCGCCCGAGGTGTCGATGTAGAGCGAGCAACTGTCGGTGCCGAGATGCGTGTAGATGCGCACATCGGGCCACTGGGTATTGACGTCGGGCCGCACACCGCCGGCCTTGACGCGGAAGCGGTCGCACACCGCGTCCTTGATTTTCAGGGCGGCAAAGTTGAGCGAAGTGAGCGGGCTGTGCTGCGCCGTCACTTCGACCTTGATCGACTCGCGCGGCGTGAACCAGACTTCCCACGCCACTTCGCTGGCGGCACGGTACAGGTCCTGCTCGTTGCGGTAACCGGTGTACGACAGCAGCAGCAACACGCGCTGCGCCAGCCGGCTGTGCAGGTTGAGCAGCATGACATCGCGCCAGGTGGTTCGCAGCGCGACCCCGCCACGCTGCTTGAGCACCTCGGCCACCGGCAAACCGGTGATGCGCTGCACCTCGGCCGCCAGGTACTCTTCGACACCGGCGGGACAGGGGAGAAATAATTGGAGCTGGTTCATAAATCTTCCTGGACTGTCATTGCGGGCCAGTAGCCTGTCATCGCCGGCAGCAGTATCAAGCGGTCATTGCCACAAATGTTCTCATTGCCACAAATGTTGTCATTGCGGACTTGATCCGCAATCCATGGATCCCGGGTCAAGCCCGGGATGACAACCACTGGGCTCGGGATGACATCGGACATTTCCCAGTATGACATTTGACGGGGTCGCAATTAGAGCGCCTTCCTCAAGGACGCCGGCGCAATGCGCAGTCCTTCGCGGTATTTGGCCACGGTGCGGCGGGCACACTCTATGCCCTGCTCCTTGAGCATCTCGGAGAGCTGGTTGTCGCTGAGCGGTTTCTTCAAATTCTCGGCGCCAATGAATTGCTTGATCAGGGCCCGCACCGCGGTGCTGGAAGCATTGCCGCCGGAGTCGGTGCCCAGGCCGGAACCAAAGAAGTACTTGAGCTCGAAGGTGCCGAACGGTGTCGCCATGTACTTGGCGGTGGTGACCCGGCTGATGGTGGACTCGTGCAGGCCCAGCTCGTCGGCGATCTCGCGCAGCACCAGCGGCCGCATGGCCAGCTCGCCATGGCTGAAGAAACTCTTTTGCCGTTCCACGATGGCGGAACTGACGCGCAGGATGGTGTCGAAGCGCTGCTGGATATTCTTGATGAACCAGCGCGCCTCCTGCAGACGCTGCTGCAGGGCGGCGTAGCTGGCGCCGTCGTTGCCACCGCCCCGGTGCTGTTTGAGGGCATTGGCATAGATGTCGTGCACGCGCAGACGCGGCATGACATCGGGGTTGAGCCGGACCTGGAACCTGGCCTGCCCGCCTTTGCCGACCTTGACCACCAACACGTCCGGCACCACGATGTTGCGCTCCACATCCAGGAAGCGCCGGCCCGGTTTGGGCTCCAGATGGCCGATCAGGGCAATTGCCTCGCGCACCGCGGCGTCGCTGGCGCGGCACAGTTGCGTCAGCCGTTTGATGTCGCGCCGGGCCAGCAAGTCCAGCGGCTGGGCACAAATGCGCAAGGCCACCTGCAGCGCTTGATTCGCCAGCGCCTGGCTCGGGTCGACCGGCTGGGGCTTCAGCAAGGCCTTGAGTTGCAGCGTCAGGCACTCGGCCAGATCGCGCGCGCCGACGCCTACCGGCTCCAGGCTTTGCAGCAAGCCCAGGGCGACGGTGAAGTGGTGCACCAGTTGTTCGACCTGTTCCTCATCGTCGCCGGCCAGCCCCCGCGCCAGCGACTCCAGCGTGTCTTCCAGATAGCCCTCGTCGTTCAGCGACTCGATCAGAAAGCGCAGCGCGGCACTGTCCTCCGCACTCAGGCGCAAAGCCAGCGCCTGGGCGTGTAGATGACTTTGCAGCGATTGCTGGGAGCGCGCCAACTCGGTCACGTCGGCTTCTTCATCGGCGCCGAGGTTGTTGCCATGCGGTCGGGCATCGCCGCCCCACTCGCTGTCATCGGGCGCCAGGGGGGCACTGCCGTCGCCCTCCCAGCTTTGGCCGTCGTCGGCCGACAGGGGCGTGACTTCGGCGTCACTGTCGACACTGGACGACGTCGACATGGCGTAGTCGGGCGCTGCAATGCTCGCAAATTCAGCCTCCGCCTCGTCTTTTTGAGGCGGCGTGTCGGCTTGCGCCAGACCAAATTCCTCGCGCGGCGCCTGCTCCGCGTCGAGTTCCAGAAACGGGTTCTCGTCGAGCATCTGCCCGACCTCCTGGCTCAGCTCCAGTGTGGAGAGCTGCAACAGCCGGATCGACTGCTGCAACTGCGGCGTTAGCGCCAGGTGCTGTGAAACCCGGAGAGACAGACCTTGTTTCATCTCTACATTTTGAAGTGTTCACCGAGATACACGCGCCGGACTTCGGCGTCGTTGACGATCTCGGCCGGGGTGCCTTGCGCCAGCACGCTGCCATCGCTGATGATGTAGGCGTGGTCGCAGATACCCAAGGTCTCGCGCACGTTGTGGTCGGTGATCAAAACCCCGATGCCACGGTTCTTCAGAAAACTGATGATGCGCTGGATCTCGATCACGGCAATCGGGTCGATGCCGGCAAACGGCTCATCGAGCAGGATGAAGCGCGGTTGCGTCGCCAGGGCGCGCGCAATTTCGACGCGCCGGCGCTCGCCGCCCGACAAGGCCAGCGCCGGCGTTTGCCGCAGGTGCTCGACCCGCAAGTCCTGCAGCAAGCCGGTCAGACGCTTTTCGATCTCCGCCTTGGTCAGCGGCTGGCCCGTTTCGTCACGCTGCAATTCCAGCACCGCGCGGACATTCTCTTCAACATTGAGTTTGCGAAAAATGGAGGCTTCCTGCGGCAGGTAGCTCAGGCCCAGACGAGCCCGCCGGTGCATGGGCATGTGGGCCACCGACTGGCCGTCGATCGTGATGTCGCCGGCACTGGCATGCACCAAACCGACAATCATGTAGAACGAAGTGGTTTTACCCGCGCCATTGGGTCCCAGCAAGCCGACGATCTCGCCCTTGCACACCACCAGGGACACGTCTTTGACGGCCTTGCGGCTGCCATAGAACTTCTGCAGATGGCGGACTTCGAGCCGGCTCTCGCAGCAGGCCGCATCAGCCCGCGAAGAGGCTTCGGCGACCTGCCCCTCGGGCGTCACGTCTTCTGTCACTTCTTCTCCTGACCCAGCGTGCCGGTGGAACGCAGCGCGGGTGTGACCGGCGCCGAGGCCGGGGCTGCCGCGGCGGCTTCCGGCTTGGGCGTCAGCATGGCCCGGATACGTCCCGCCGGCGCGCCGGCGCCGGCCTTGGCCGGGGCACCGTCGATGTTCAACAGGTTGCTGGTGTTGTTGTAGAAAATCACGCCGCCGGTGAACTCGTCGCTCAGCGTGGCACTGCGGAAGCGGCGCAATTGGGCGTTGTTGACGAGCTTGACCGCGTCGGCGCGACCGTCGTACTCGATGGACTCGGCTTCGCCCTCAAAGAACTCGTCCAGCCCTTCGCGCTTTTGCCGAAAAAATGCCAGCTTGCCCGGCTCCGCCGTCACCAGGCCAAACTGGTAGCCTTGGGGGTCCTGGCGCACATCGATCCTGGCGCCCCGGATCAGGATCGTGCCCTTGGTCATAACCACCCGTCCGCTGAAGACCGTGGTCTGCTTCAGATCGTCGTAGCGCATGGTGTCAGCCTCGACATTCATGGGCTTGTTGCGATCCGCGTTTTCAGCGCCGGCCAGGCCTGTAAAAAGAACCAGGGCAGCGATCAAAAGGAGGGGGAAATGGGGTGGTTTCATAAAGGCACGAATCTTGCTCAGAGGTCTTGCCTTTTGATTGTAACGATCACCGGCGACAGTTGGCCGGCTTCCTGTGCAAAGAGGGCCCGATCAGGGCCCTCTTGCATCGTCCACCGCCCTTACTTGCCGGTTCGGGCGCGCCCTACCAGAAACTCAACCACCTGCAGGGCGCGCTCCATGCTCTTGGCCATGACGCCATCGGTCCAATAACGACCGGCCACGCCCAACGCCGGAACGCCGTCGATTTTGTAGGCGTTTTGCAACTGGACGGCACGCGTCGCCTTGGTGGCCACCGAGAACGAGTTGTACTGCTCCAGAAACTTGGCCTTGTCGACCCCCTGCTTGACCACCCAATCGGCAATTGCGTCGCCCTTGGTCAGGTCTTTCTTTTCGACGTGAATGGCGGCAAACACCTTGGCATGCAGCTTGGCCACCAAACCCATCGCCTCCAGGGCGTAGTAGAGGCGCTGCTGCGGTGCAAAACTATCCTGGAAAGCGACCGGCACCCGTCGCACCACAACATCCTTGGGAACACGCTTGGTCCAGGCGTCGAATGTCGGTTCGAAAGCGTGGCAGTGCGGGCAGTTGTACCAAAAAAACTCGACCACCTCGATCTTGCCGGCCGGCGCCTCGACCACGGCGGGTTTTTCCACCACCAGATAGTCGACACCGGATTCAGGGGACTTGCCCTGAGCCAGCGCGTTCGGCTGAAGCAACACGGAGCCGGCAACAGCGGCGCCACAGGCGAGGGAAAAATCACGACGTTTCATCTTCAAAAACTCCATTTAAATCAAGACCCTGATCCGTCACGGCGAGGAACGAAGCGCCGCGGCAAGCCGGCCGGCGGCCTGGCGCGGACCAACAGGTGGACTCGGGGCCGGCCCATAAGTTCCCGCAACGCCCCAGCAGCTAGCACTGGCGCCACTAGCGCTGCACCCGCACCAGCGCCGTCTCCTGGCCGGCGGCGTCGAGTTTTTCCTTGGTTTTGTCGGCCTCTTCCTTCTTGTCAAAGGGGCCGACCCGGACCCGAAATACGGTTCGGCCCGACTGCTCACGCTCGGACACCTTGGCTTCCACGCCGCCCAGCGACAACTTGGCACGCTGGCTTTCGGCGTCTTCGGGGGTACGGAACGCCCCGACCTGGACAAAGTAGATGAACGGTTCGTTGCTGGCGGCGGCCGCGCGCGCCTTGGCCAGATCACCCAGCGGATCGGCCGTGACAGCCGGCTTGAGCTCGGCTTTGGCCGCCGGGGCCTGGGCCGGGACTGGGGCCGAGGCGGTAGCCATGGCCGGCGCGGCCGAAGCCGGCTTGGCCGGGTTCTTGCCGTACAAGGGGGCATTGGGATCCCAGTCCTTGTTCTTCTTGATCTCTGCCGCGTCCTGATCGGGGGTTCGGCTTTGCCCCTTGTTGATGAACGGAATCGGGACTTTGTTGACGTAGACGGCAACCACCAGAGCGGCCGCCAGGCCGACCACGACGCCGATCACAAAACCCAGGATGGTTCCGCCGCGTTGCTGTTTCATGCACTACCCTTTCTAATCAGTTGGGGACAGAGCTAAAGGTCTGCCCCGCAAGGTTATTGGTTTACATCTTTTGCGGGGCGCTGACACCCAGCACGGCCAGGCCATTGTGCAACACCTGCGCGGTGGCCGCGACCAACGCCAACCGGGCCTGCTTGACAATGGGGTCGTCGACCAGAATCCGCTCCGCGTCGTAATAACTGTGGTAGCTGGCCGCCAATTCGCGCAAATAGAAAGTGACGTCGTGCGGCGCAAAATCCTGCGCCGCGACGCTCAGCATCTCGGGGTATTTGGCCAGCAGCAGCAGCAGCGCCAGGGCTTGCGGGCTTTGCAGTGGCGTCAGATCGGCGTCGCCCAGGCTCGCCAAATCGCCACCGTCCTTCTCGCGCCAGGCGGCCAACACCGAGCAGATGCGGGCATGGGCGTATTGCACGTAATAGACCGGGTTGTCGTTGTTCCTGGCCACCGCCAGGTCAACGTCGAAGGTGTATTCTGTGTCGGGCTTGCGGCTCAACAGGAAGAAACGCACGGCGTCCTTGCTGGTCCACTCGATCAGGTCGCGCAGCGTCACATAACTGCCGGCGCGCTTGGAAATCTTCACCTCTTCGCCGCCCCGCACCACGCGCACCATGGTGTGCAGCACATAGTCGGGGTAGCCTTGGGGAATGCCCACGTTGGCGGCCTGCAGGCCGGCGCGCACGCGGGCGATGGTGCCATGGTGATCGGTGCCCTGGATGTTGACCACCTTCTCGAAGCCGCGTTCCCATTTGCTGATGTGGTAGGCCACATCCGGCACGAAATAGGTATAGCTGCCGTCGCCCTTGCGCATCACGCGGTCCTTGTCGTCGCCGTACTCGGTCGTCTTCAGCCAGAGGGCGCCGTCGTGCTCGTAGGTCTTGCCGGCGTCATGCAGTTTTTGCACCACGGCGTCGACCTTGCCGCTCAGGTACAGGCTGGATTCGAGGTAGTAGTTGTCGAAATGGACGGCAAACGCCTTCAGGTCCAGGTCCTGCTCGTGGCGCAGGTAGGCCACGGCAAACAGGCGCATGTCGTCCAGCGCCTCGACATCGCCCGAGGCGGTGAACTCGCGATCGTCCGAGTGAACGGTCTTTTTGGCCAGGAAGTCGGTGGCGATGTCGGCGATGTAATCACCGTTGTAGGCCGCTGCATTCTCACCACTGGGCCACTGGGGGTCGCCCGGCTTGACGCCGCGGGCGCGCAGTTGCGTGCTGCTGGCCAGGGTGTTGATCTGGACGCCGGCGTCGTTGTAATAGAACTCGCGGTAGACCTGCCAGCCCTGGGTCTGGTACAGGTTGCAGATGGCGTCGCCCAGAGCCGCCTGACGGCCATGACCGACGTGCAGCGGACCGGTCGGATTGGCTGAAACGAACTCCACCAGCAGGCGGTGACCGGTGGCCGCCTGGCAGCCGAACTTGGGCCCCTGTGCCAGCACCTGGTGCACCACTTGCTGCTTGGCCTCGGGCTTGAGCCGGATGTTGATGAAGCCGGGGCCGGCAATATCGAGCGCCTCGACCCAGCGCTGAAATACCGGCGTCTCGAGCAAGGCACAGCGCAGGCTCTCAGCCAACTGGCGTGGATTGAGCTTCAGGGGTTTCGCCAATTGCATGGCCACGGTGCTGGCCAGATCGCCATGCGCGGCCACCTTGGGCGACTCGAAGACGGCTTTGGCACCGGCACCGGGCGACATTTTTTCCAGCACCTGGGCCAGGGTTTGCAGCAATTCAATTTTTACGGACAGCATGCTTCGATTTTACGGGGACGCCGGGATGACGCCTTGTCATCGGCTTTGCCAACGCCGGCGTTATGTGGTGGAATCCTGCCCGGGATTCCCTCCCAACCTCACTTTTTAGGAAGCACAATGAAAACATTATTCACCCTGCTAGCTGTCAGCCTGTCTGTTTCGCTGGGCGCTGCCTACGCTGCCGACGCCCCCGCCAAAACGGCACAGCAAACCAAGATGGCGACCTGCAACAAGGAAGCCACCGGCAAGAAAGGCGATGAACGCAAAGCCTTCATGAAGGATTGCCTGAGCGCCAAACCGGCCGCCGCGGCCGCCGCCCCGGCCGCCAAATCAGCCTCCGCCCCAGCCGCCGCCGCCACCGCCACCGCCACCGCCAACAAGAAGGTGACGCAGCAGGACAAAATGAAATCCTGCAACAAGGACGCCGGCGACAAGAAGCTCAAGGGCGACGAGCGCAAAGCCTTCATGAAGGACTGCCTGAGCAAATAAGCGGGCTTCCCGTTATCGGTAGAGAAATATTCCCCGCCAGGCTTGCCCGGCGGGGTTTTCTTTTGGCATGATGCGGGCATGATGAACCGCACTGCCCAGTCCCCTTCGATCTCCTGCGTGATTCCGGCCTTCAACGAGGCGCGCAATCTGGGCACGGTGGTGCCGCATATTCTGGCCACCCTGGCGTCCTTGAGCCAGCGCGTGGAGTTGATCGTGGTCGATGACGGCAGCCGCGACGACACCGCGGCGGTCATGCAGAGGCTGTGCGCCGCCCACTCCGAAGTGGTCTACCTGAAACTGTCGCGCAATTTCGGCAAGGAGCCGGCGCTCACCGCCGGCATCGATGCGACGCGCGGCGAGGTCGTGCTACTGATGGACGCCGATGGCCAGCACCCGGTCGCGCTGCTGCCCCAGATGCTGGAAAAGTGGCGCCAGGGATCGGACGTGGTGTACGCAGTGCGCAGCAGCCGGCACGACCAGTCGAGCCTGCAGGTCAGCCTGACCGGGCTTTTTTACAAACTGGTGAACTTCGGCAACCGGGTCAAGATTCCGCCCAACGCCGGCGACTTTCGGCTGATGGACCGCAAGGTGGTGGAAGCCCTGAAACGGCTGCCCGAACGCAACCGCTTCATGAAGGGCTTGTACGCCTGGGTCGGGTTCAACAGCACGGCCATCGATTACCAGCCCCTGCCGCGCGCCGACGGCCGCAGCAACTTCGGACTGCGCGGCTCGATCTCGCTGGCACTGACCGGCATGCTGGCGTTTTCGATCGCCCCCTTGCGCGCCTTGACGGCGCTGGGCCTGGTGCTGTCGGTGCTGGCACTGGGCTATGGCGCCTGGGTCGTGGGGGAATATTTTTTGACCGGCATCGCGGTGCCCGGCTACGCCACCATCGTCGTCGGCATGATGTTCTTCAGTGGCATCCAGTTGCTGGCCGTCGGCATCCTGGCAGAGTATGTGGGCCGCATTTATGAAGAGGTCAAACAGCGGCCGGCCTACCTGATCAGCCTGCGCCAGGGCAGCGGGCTGCCTGCGGCCCTGGCGCAGGCTCAGGCCGAGCCGGCGCAAGACCGGGAAGCGTCCTTGCTTTGAGCCCTTCAAGCTTCTGGTTTTTAGTGGTGGGGGCCAGCGCCGCCCTCACGCACATGGCCGTTTTCACGCTGGCGCAGAGTTGGATGTGGCCCGAACTGGCCAATGCCCTGGGCTTTTGCATTGCGTTTTTTGTCAGCTTTGCCGGCCACCGGCTGCTCAGCTTCAAAGACGCCGCCACCAGTGTGGGCACCAGCCTGGCCCGCTTTGCCGTCACCGCCATCGCCGGCTTTGCCAGCAATGAAATCGTCTTTGTGCTGTTGTTGCGCGGCCTGCACTGGCCGTCGCTGCTGGCCTTATTTGTGGCGCTGGTCTTTGCAGCCGGGCAGACCTTCGTGCTGAGCCGGTTCTGGGCCTTTCGGCGCTGACTGACTGGCGGACTGGTAGAGCCGCCAACCGGCCCCCTCATAAAAGAGCTTCCAGCCGGTCTGGCCGGCGGCCATCGGCTTGCCGGCGCGCTCCACAAACCAGTTGCCGCTGACGCTGCCGGCCTGCGCCAATTGGTCCAGCGACTGCAAAACCCGGGCCGCCTGCGGATCGAAATCGGCGCCTTCGAACAACTCCCGCTGCCAGCCGTCGCCGGCCTGTTGGCGCAGTAGCGGCCAGTCCTCCAGCACCAGCAGGGGTTTGCGCGTCTGCGCATAAAACGGCAAGTCGTAGGGATAGGCGCCGGACACATAAACGTTGTCCGTGGGTTGTGCGGCGCAAGCCAGCACCTGGGCCAGATCCTGCGCCCGCCCATCGCGCGTGACCTCGGCGACCTGGGTCACGATGGCCGTGGCGATGCCGATGTTGAGCAGGCACAGCGCGGCAAAGATCTTGCCGGCACGCGCGCGTTGCGCCATGCCGCGCTGCCAGCCCAGGGCTGCCAACAGCGCCAGCGCCGGCACCACCGGCAGCACGTAACCCACCAGTTTTGAATGCGGGATCGAGAAAAAGACTGTGATGGCGATCGCCCAGATCCAGCACAAGGCCGTCCACTCTTTAGCCACCAGCGGCGCCACGGCAGGCGTCTGGCTGACTTGCCGGCGCCATTGGCCGACTATAAAAAAGACCCAGGGAAACAGCAGCAACAGCAATGCCGCCAGGTAAAACCACCAGGGCTGCGGGTTGTTGTAGGTGCTGGCGGTATAGCGTTTGAAATGCTGGTTGACAAACATGTAGTCGAACAGCTGCGGGTATTTTTGCTGGGCCATGACGAACCACGGCAGGGCGATCAGGGCAAACAGCGCCAAGCCGCTGAGCCAGGGCAAATGCAGTATTTTCTTGAACTGGCGGGTCCAGATCAGCCAGATAAAAATCACCAGGCCGGGCAGTGCAATGCCGATCAAGCCCTTGCTCAGCATGCCCAGAGCGCAGGCCGCAAAGCCGAGCCGGGCCAGTGTCGCGTTGGGCTTGTCGCCGGCCATGAAGGCGAAGGCAAAGCACCAGATCGCGATCGCTATCCAGGTCGCCACCAGCATGTCGTGGTTGACATACTGACCACCGATCAAAAAGGTCAGGCTGGTGCCCAGCATGAGGGCGGCGCGGCGCGCCAGGGGCTCGCCGCCGATGGAGCGTGCCGCAAGGTACAACGCCACCAGCATCAAGCCCACGTGCAGCGCCGGCACCAGCCGCAAGGCCAGCTCGTTGATGCCAAAAGTAGCCAGCGAGATGGCCTCCAGCCAGTGCAGGTAAGGCGGCTTGTGAAAAAACGGAATACCGTTCAGGCGCGGCGTCAGCCAGTCGCCGCTTTGCAGCATCCAGCGGCCAATTTCGCCATAACGCCCCTCATCCGGCACCGCCAGCGGCCGCAGCGCCGCCAGCAGCAACAGCAGCAGCCACAGGGCGGCCAGCAGCAGCCAGGATTTTTGACGTTCGGTCCGCGAAGTATTCACCGGCGGATTCTAAATGGACCTGCTTGGCGGCGACCAGGGCGGCCAACCAGATCCCCGGCTACGCGGCAACGCCGCGAACCAGCCGGACGCCGGCCTGGGCCAGCGCGGCCGGGAAATCGCTGCCGCCGAGATAGGCGAACTCGCGCGTTCGCGCCGCGCCTATGGCATCGTCCGCCGGCGCCGTCTGTGCCGGGTGGCACATGATGATGCTGTGCGGCTCTGCGCCGCCCAACCAGCGCGCCATGAGCCGGCCATAACGGGCCTGGTCGCCGGCAAAGTCGTAGATGCCCGACAAGCTGCCGGCGACCTGGATGCCGGCCCGCGCCGCCAATTTTTCCAGCCCATCGGCACCCAGGGCGGCGATCACCCGGCTTTTCAGATCGGCCTGGCCCGCCGGCGCGCGTGAAATCCGCAGGTAGGGCAACCGGCTGGAACTGCCGCGGCCGGCATAGCGACTGAGCAGCGCGGCCACCAGCGCCTCGCGAATGCCGGCGAACTGCTGCACATGCTGGTGGCCATCCACGTAATCCGGTGGCGCCTTCCAGTGGGCTTCAAAGAGGTCCAGCTGGCGCTCGATCACAGGGCGCGTCAGGCGCGCGCCGGCGCCCCGGCCAAAGCCGCCCAGCGTGGCTTGCAGCATGGCCGCCGGCAAGGACAGACCGTGCCCGCTGGCGGCCGCAAATTGGCTGGTCCAGTCCAGATGCAGGCCGACATCAATCTTTTGCGGCAGCTCGCGCAGCAAGCCCACATCCTGTGGCCAGCGCGGCGACAACACCATGACGCTGCTGGCGCTGATGCGCCCCTGGCGCGCCAGAGCGGCAATGCCCAGCGAGGCGCCGGCATGCACGGCAAAGTCGTCGGCGCACAGGATGACGCCCTTGCTGGCGGCATCGGCCGGCGTCATTGCGCTCGCCAGAAGCCGGCCTGGCTGTAATGGTGCTTGAGAAAATCGATCCACAAGCGCACCCGCAGCGGCATGTGCCTGGCGTGCGGAAAGACCGCGTAAATGCCGTTCGCCGGCGCCGCAAAATCTTCCAGCACCGCCACCAGGGCGCCGGCCGCAACCTCGGCCTCGACCTCCCAGGTGCTGCGCCAGGCAATGCCATAACCGGCCAGACACCAGTCGTGCAAGACCTGGCCGTCCGAGCAGTTCAGCGGCCCGCCGGGTTTCAGATAAATCAGCTCGCTGCCATCGCCCTTGGGCAGGGTGAAAGCCCAACCCCGGGTTTGCGAGGCATCGCTGGACAAGGTCAGGCAATCGAAATTGACCAGCTCGGCCGGGTGCATGGGCGTGCCGTGTTGCTTGAGGTAAGTGGGGGTGGCCACGCACAAGCGGCGATTGTCGGCCAGGCGCACGCTGATCAGGCTTGAGTCCGGCATGTCGCCGACCCGCACCGCGCAGTCAAAACCCTCGGCCGCCAGATCGACCACGCGGTCGCTCAAGTTCAGCGAAATAGTGACATCGGCGTGTTGTTCCCGAAAGCGCGGCACCAGCGGCGCCACGTGGCGGCGGCCGAAACCGGCCGGCGCCGTGATGCGCAAATGGCCGCTGGCCTTGACGCCGCCGGCCGACACGCTGGCCTCGGCATTGGCCAGGTCGGCCAGCAGGCGCTGGCAGTCTTCCAGAAACGCACTGCCCTCGTGCGTGAGGGTGATGCGCCGGGTGGTGCGCACCAGCAGCTTGACGCCCAGCCGTTCTTCCAGGGCATCGAGCCGGCGCCCCATGATGGCCGGCGCCACGCCTTCGGCGCGCGCCGCCGCGGTCAAGCTGCCGCGGGTGGCGACCGAGACAAAGGATTCAAGTTGCTTGAGCTTGCTCATGAGGGCCCATTATCAACCTGTCTGGCCGATACCGATGCCCGCGCAGACGCCCGCTTTAGAACTTGTCCGTAAATAACTGGGGGTCGCGCAAATGGATTTTCGGGATGGGATGCGAGGCGCAAAATCCAAGCCAAGGCTGATTGCCTTGGCTGATTTTGTAACGAAGCAAACCGCCCGAAAATCCGCTTGCCCAGAGGGTTGGGTCGAAATCGGGCGATTTGCCCACCAAATTCATTGCATGGGCAGGCAGCCCATGCTGCGAAATGTTGGCGGGCAACTCATCCCGATTGCGTCCCAACGCGACCCCCAGTTATTTACGGACAAGTTCTTAGTTCACTCGAACTTGATGCCGGCCTCCCGAATCACGGTGCCCCACTCGGCTTGCTCGGCCTTGATGTACCTGACCACATCGTTCGGACTGCCGCTCATGGCGCTGCTGCCTTCGTCGGCCAGCTTGGCCAGCAACGCCGGATGCGTGAGCGCTTTGGCGGTGGCCGCATTCAGGCGTTTGACGATCTCCGGCGGTGTCCCGGCCGGCGCCACGATGACTTTCCAGTCAACCGCCTCGAAGCCCTGGTAGCCTTGCTCGGCCACCGTCGGCACGCCGGCCAGCGCCGCGACCCGTTTCGCCGAAGTCACGGCCAGGGCCCGCAGCTTGCCGCCCGCCAGCATGCCCAGCACCGCTTGCGGCGTGGCAAACATGTAGTCGGTATGGCCGCCCAGCAAGTCGGTGATGGCCGGCGCGGCGCCCTTGTAAGGCACATTCAAGACCTTGAAGTCGGCCTTGCGGGCCAGCATTTCGCCCACCAGATGGCCTACCGTCCCGGTGCCGGCCAGTGCTTGCTTGACTTCACCGGGCCTGGCCCTGGCCGCCTTGACCAGATCGGCCAGGCTTTTCCAGGATGAATCGGCACGCACCACCAGCACGGTAGGCACTTCCGCCACCAACGCCACCGGCACCAGGTCTTTCACCGCGTCGAACGGCATCCTTGGCAGGGCCACCGGGTTGATCGCCAGGTTGGCGGTCTGGCCCATGCCGATGGTGTAGCCATCGGGTTTCGCTTTGGCCACGATGTCAAGACCGATATTGCCGCCGCCGCCCGCCTTGTTGTCGACGATGAAGGTCCACTTGCTGTCCTGCGTGATTCTTTCGGTGATGTGGCGCGTCACCGTATCGGTGCCGCCACCGGGGGTGTAAGGCACGATGAAGCGGATCGGCTTGTCGGGCCAGGCGGCGGTTTGGGCTTGCGCGTTCAGCCACAGTGCGCTGCCCAGTGCGGCGGCAGTCAACAGGATGCGCGGTAAACAATTCATGCTTTATCTCCTGAAAGTTCGAATCGGGGCGGTCTCAAGCCTTGGCCGGGCCGGCGCCCAGTGCGGCAATTTCCGGCGCGCTGTAACCCAGCTCGGCCAGCAGTTCCGCGCTGTGTTGGCCCAGCCTGGGCGGACTCATGCGCAGCGCCGGTCGCTGGCCGTCCAGCGTGAGGGGCAGCAGCACTGTTTTGGCGGCCCGACCATCGGGCAGGGTGAAGGGGGTCAGGCCACCGCTGGCCAGCAGATGCGGGTCGTCCAGCAAGTCCTGCGGCCGCGTGATGGGCGCAAACGGCAAGGCGTGCTTCTCAAAAATGGCACTCAGTTCGGCCGCGCTGTAGCTTGCCAGGCGCTGGCGCAACAAGGGCATCATCCAGTCGCGCGCGGCGACCCGGTCGTTGTTGCTGGCGAGACGCGCATCGGCCTTCAGGTCGGCCAAACCAAAGGCATCGCAAAAGACGCGCCAGGCGCTGTCGCTGACCACCGCCAGAAAGATCTGCTCACCGTCCCTGACCTGGAACACGTCGTAGACGGCCCAGGCCGAGATGCGTGCCGGCATCGGCGCCGCCGGCTTGCCGGTGACGACGAACTGCATCATGTGCTGCGCCACCAGAAACACATTGTTCTCGAACAAGGCGCTTTGCACCTCCTGACCGAGGCCGGTTTTTTCGCGCTGCGCCAGCGCCGCCATGGCACCGATGGCGCCGAACATGCCGCCCATGATGTCATTGACGCTGCTGCCGGCACGCAACGGGTCGCCCGGGCGCCCGGTCATGTAGGCCAGACCACCCATCATCTGCACCACTTCGTCGAGCGCCGTCCGGTGTTCGTAAGGGCCCGGCAGAAAGCCCTTGTGGCTGACATAGATCAGGCGCGGGTTCAGGGCCTTCAGGCTGGCGTAGTCCAGGCCCAGTTTTTTCATGCTGCCGGGCTTGAAGTTCTCGCTCACGATGTCGGCCGTGGCAATCAAGCGCAGCGCCGCCTCCTTGCCTGCGGGCGTTTCCAGGTCCAGCGCCAGACTCTTCTTGTTGCGGTTGAACAGGGGGAAGAAACCGGCGCCCGAACCCACCAGATGGCGCGTCGAATCGCCCATCCGGCCGTGCCCGATCGGTTCGACCTTGATGACTTCGGCGCCCAGATCGGCCAATAGCAGGCCGCAGGTCGGGCCCATCACCATGTGGGTGAACTCGACCACGCGGATGCCGGCGTAAGGCAGCGGCTTGGCGGGGCTGCTGGACTCTGTCATATCAAACCCTGTTGCGGCTGGATTGGGGACGCTTCGCGTTGGCGCCAGCCCTTGGGCAGCCCGGCCTCGGGCGTCATGCCATGGATAGTCTCGCCCGGCAAGCCGGCGCGCAAAGGGGCGCGGGCGGCGATCAGTTTTTCGAGGTCGACGCCGGTGTTCACACCCATCGCCTCGAACATGAACACCAGGTCTTCCGTCACGACGTTGCCCGAGGCGCCCGGCGCGGAAGGACAGCCGCCCAGGCCGCCCAGCGAACTGTCGAAGGTGCGCACCCCGACGTCGTAGGCCGCCAGGCAGTTGGCCAGGCCCAGGCCACGCGTGTTGTGCATGTGGGCGGCGCCGGTCCGGTCCCCAATGACGGCGCGCACCTTGTTGAAGAGGCGGCGCACCTGCGCCGGATTGGCCATGCCGGTGGTGTCGCTCAGGCCCGATTCGTCGGCCCCGGCGGCAATGCATTCGCCGGCCAGGCGGACCACATCGTCTTCCTTCACTTCGCCTTGCAGGGTGCAACCGAAAGCGGTGGAAATGCCGGCCTCGACCTTGACGCCCGGCGCACGCTCGCGGCACAGGCGAACGATGGCGCGCAGCTCCTCGATCATTTGCTCGGGTGTCTTACGCACATTGGCCAGCGAGTGCGCCAGGCTGGCCGACACGGGAACCGTCAGCTTGCGGACGCCGGCCTGCAAGGCGCTCTCGGCACCCCGAACATTGGGCACCAGGGCCATCACCGTGAGGCCGGGGTGGGAGAGCGCGTGGCGCACCACTGCGGCGACATCGGCCATCTGCGGCAAGTGCCTGGCCGGCACAAAGGAGCCGACCTCGATCTCACGCAGGCCGCTGGCCACCAGGGCATCGATCCAGCGCAATTTGTCGGCTGTCGGCATGCAGGCCTGGACCGCCTGCAAGCCGTCGCGCGGACCGACTTCGCTGATCAGCACGTCCGGGAAATTTGTCATTGCAATTTTTTTGATATTCTGTAGGATAGAACCATGTTCTTTTGCATGAAATGATTACGGACTTGGCCGAGACTGTCAAGTAACTCTTGTCGGAAGCAACACCGATGCCGCGCAAATCGCAAACCCCATCGCTGGCCGATGACAGCGCCGCTCCCGGCGGCGCGGCGGCGGTCGACCGGGCTCTCACGCTGCTGGCGGCCTTCAGAGCCGGCGACACGGCGCTGGGCCTGACCGAACTGGCCCAGCGCACCCAGCTCTACAAGAGCACGGTGCTGCGCCTGCTGGCTTCGCTGGAACACGCGCGGCTGGTGCAGCGGCTGGAAGATGGCCGCTACGGTCTGGGCTCCGAGGTGGCCCGCTTGCACAGCCTCTATGCCGCCTCGTTTTCACTCGACAGGCTGGTGTTGCCGGTGCTGCGCGAGCTGGTCGCCGCCACCGGCGAAAGCGCGGCCTACCACGTGCGCCAGGGGTCGGCGCGGCTGTGCCTGTACCGCGTCGACTCGCCGCAGCCGATCCGCGACCACATCCGGGCCGGCGATCTGCTGCCGATGGACCGCGGCACCGGCGCTCGTGTTTTGGTAGCGTTCGACGCGGAACTGGCAAACTCCAGGCACCTGAAGGACAAGCCTCTTTACGCTCGCATCCGGGCCCAGGGCTACTACAGCGCCAGCGGCGACCGGCTGGCCGGGGTGGCGGGCATTTCCGCCCCGGTGTTCCGGACCGACCGCCAGGGGCAACCAACGCTGGCCGCCGCACTGACGCTGACCATGCCCAGCGCGCGTTACCAGGACCGATTCGTCAAACAGGTGCTGACGTGCAGCCGCAAACTCGGTGAGCTGTTGGAGGCGAACCCGGCCTGAGCCGTGGCAGCAGAGCGGCCCTTGCTGACATCGAGAGGGGTCAAAGTCTGCCCCACAAGGCTCAATCAGTTGGGGACAGAGCTGGCGAACATCCAACATCTGACGATCAGTTGAGGACAGAGCTTGTTCACTTCGTGTAACTGCGGTCTGTCCCGCAAGAGAATTACGTTTATTTTCGTCACAGATAAACAGATTTATTGGGTATTAATCACATAAGAGGTGTCGAATAAAGTAGGGACATGTCAAAGACAAGTCCCGCCAGCGCCGATAAATCCAGAGCCTCCAGGCTTGAGGCGCCGCGTGCCGTGCTGTTCGACGCTTACGGAACCTTGTTCGATGTTTACAGCGTGGGGCTGCTGGCGGAGCAGTTGTTTCCCGGTCATGGCCAGGCGCTGAGCGTGCTGTGGCGCGACAAGCAGATCGAATACACCCGGCTGGTGACCACCAGCAACCACGGCATCCACTACCAGCCGTTTTGGCAATTGACCCGGGCGGCGCTGGTGTACGCCATCAAACGCATCGTGGTTCCGGCGCCAGCGTCGGCCGCCAGCACCGCATTCGACAGCCAGATCGAGCGCCTGATGAACCAGTACCGGCACCTGAGCGCTTTCCCCGAAAACCGGCAGGTGCTCACGGAACTCAAGGCCAGAGGCATCCCCACCGGCATCCTGAGCAACGGCGATGCCGCCATGCTGAACCTGGCGGTCAAATCGGCCGGACTGGACGGCTTGCTGGACCACGTCATCAGCGTCGACCCGATCCGCAAATACAAGACCCACCCCGACGCCTACGCCCTGGGCGAGCAGGCCACCGGCCTGGCCGCCAGGCAGATGCTCTTCGTCAGCAGCAACGCCTGGGACGCGCTGGCCGCCACCTGGTACGGCTACCAGACGCTGTGGGTCAACCGCTACCAGTTGCCGTTTGAAGAACTGGGCACCCAGCCCACGCGCAGCGGCAGCAACCTGCGCGACGTCCTTGATTTTTTTCCAAGCCCCTCCCATTAAACAGAGTCTGACAGCATGACCGCACGTACCCCCATTTACCGACTCCAAGTCGCCACCGTTTTGCACCAGTTCATCGAGAGCAAAGTCCTGCCCGGCAGCGGCGTATCCCCGGCCAAATTCTGGAAGGGTTTTGACGCCCTGGTGGCCGACCTGGCGCCCAAGAACATCGCCTTGCTACAGGAGCGCGACCGTCTGCAAACAGAGCTGGATGCCTGGCACACGGCGCATCCGGGACCGATCTCCGACATGCCGGCCTACCGCGCTTTTCTGGAAAAAATCGGCTACCTGGTACCGCAACCCAAAAAAGTCCGCATCACGACGGCGCAGGTGGACGCCGAACTGGCGGTGCAGGCCGGACCGCAACTGGTGGTGCCTATCCTGAACGCCCGCTACGCCCTGAACGCCGCCAATTCGCGCTGGGGCAGTCTGTACGACGCGCTCTATGGCACCGATGTGATTTCGGAAGCCGATGGCTGCGAAAAAGGCAAGGCCTACAACCCCAGGCGCGGTGCCAAGGTCATCGCCTACGCGCGCCATGTGCTGGACCGCACCGCGCCCCTGCGCAAGGGCTCGCACATCGACGCCATCGGCTACCGCATCAAAGACGGCAAGCTGAGCGTCAAACTGGCCGACGGCAGCAGCACCCGGTTGCAAAACCCGGCGCAACTGATCGGTTACCAGGGCGACGCCAAGACGCCCTCAAGCGTGCTGCTGCAACACAACGGCCTGCACCTGGACCTTCAGATCAACCGCGCCACGCCCATCGGTGCCAGCGACCCGGCCGGCGTCAGCGACCTGGTGCTGGAAGCGGCGCTGTCCACCATCCTCGATCTGGAAGACTCGGTGGCCGCGGTCGATGCCGACGACAAAGTGCTGGCCTACAGCAACTGGCTGGGCATGCTGCAAGGCACGCTGACCGAAGAGGTCAGCAAGGGCAGCAGGACGTTCACCCGCGGCCTTAATCCGGACCGCCTCTACACGCCGCCCTCCGGCAAGGGCAAGGCCGTGCGGCTGCATGGACGCTCGCTGATGTTTGTGCGCAACGTCGGTCACCTGATGACCAATCCGGCCATCCTGTACACCGACAAGCAGGGCGTGGTCCGCGAGATCCCCGAAGGCATCCTGGACGCCGTGATCACCACCACCATCGCCCTGCATGACCTCAAGCTCAGCAAGAAGGACGGCATTCGCAACTCGCGCAAGGGCTCGGTCTATATCGTCAAGCCCAAGATGCACGGCCCGGCCGAAGTCGCATTTGCCAACGAGTTGTTCGGCCGCGTCGAAAAAATGCTGGGCTTGCCAGACAGCACGGTCAAGCTGGGCATCATGGACGAGGAGCGCCGCACCAGCGTCAATCTGAAAGCCTGCCTTGCCGCCGCCAGCAGCCGCGTCGCCTTTATCAACACCGGCTTCCTGGACCGCACCGGCGACGAGATGCACAGCGCCATGTTGGCCGGCGCCATGATACGCAAGGGCGACATGAAAACCAGCGCCTGGATTCAGGCCTACGAGCGCAACAACGTGCTAGTGGGCCTGTCCTGCGGCCTGCGCGGCAAGGCGCAGATCGGCAAAGGCATGTGGGCCATGCCGGACCTGATGAAGGCCATGCTGGAGCAGAAGATTGCGCATCCACTGGCTGGCGCCAACACCGCCTGGGTGCCCAGCCCCACCGGCGCCACCCTGCACGCGCTGCACTATCACCAGGTGCTGGTCAGTGAGGTGCAAAAAGAGCTGGAAAAAATCAACGCCGGCAAGGAACGCGACAGCCTGCTAGACGGCCTGCTGACCGTCCCTGTTGCCGCCGCTCCGAACTGGAGCGCCGCCGAGCGCCAGCAGGAACTCGACAACAACGCGCAAGGCATTCTGGGCTACGTGGTGCGCTGGGTCGATCAGGGCGTCGGCTGCTCCAAGGTGCCCGACATCCACAACGTGGCCTTGATGGAAGACCGCGCCACGCTGCGCATCAGCAGCCAGCACATGGCCAACTGGCTGCACCATGGCGTGGTGACCGAAGCGCAGGTCAAAGAAACGTTTGAACGCATGGCCGCCGTGGTGGACCAGCAAAACGCCGGCGACCCGCTGTACAAGAACATGGCGGGCCACCTCGAAACCTCAATGGCCTACCGGGCCGCCACCGACCTGGTATTCAAGGGCCTGGCGCAACCCAGCGGCTACACCGAGCCGCTGCTGCATGCGTGGAGGTTGAAGGTGAAGGCGGCGGCTGTGAAGTCGGTTTGAAAGATGTACTTTAGTCTGTAGCTTTGCCAAATATTTTGACAAAGCTTGTGTGCTTGGCTTCCACCCATGTCGCCGTAAAGTCGCGGTTAACTTCCAGAGCGGCGTAAATTTCACGAACGAGTCCGTTGTCAATCAGTTTGGCACTCAGCATCTTCTTCAGCAACTCGGGACCATGCCAGATGTCATCAATGCCAACCATGCTGGCCAATTCATGCATACCGAGATCATCGGTAACCACGATGGCTGGACGAATCTGTCCGAACGCCAAAACACGGCAATCGGTGTGCGATGGCGGAGAACGGCCCTTTGTCATGAATCTGGCCGGGTCCATTTGGACCAGTCCAAGCAACACACTGGTGGCCGCTACCAGCGTAGCTTTGTCTTGGGCACTTAGACGCGGACTGTGGGCAAGACGTTCGGTCGCCAAATCAGCCGCGTCAAACCAGGGATAGGCATGTCGCAGGCGTGGACTGCGGTGCACCTCATCCTCTACGTCCGGTAGGACGGTCAGCACATAGTCCTTTTGCCCGAACTTTTTACCAAGCATGGGGCGCACGCGCTTGGCCAGCCTGAGGTAGGCGTTGGTGTCGAGCAGAACCAGCGTCAACTGGAGAGATCTCCAACAAGTGCGCGGTGCAAGGCTGTAGCGTCTTGCAGTCCGATATCAAGAATCTGCTGCAAATAGCTAGGACCTGTTCCTCGCTCAACCAGCATTGTTTTCAGTGCGACGAAAAACCCGGAGCAAAACAAATTCGCCGTGATCGCAATCAGTGTTTCTGCATTCGGTGCCACGGGCTTGAAAAGTGCCTCGCTCACCAATCCATTGTGTTGATTGCTGCGTACAGCGTGGACTTGAACATGTGGCAGCGGCAAGGGATGCAAACCCTTGGCCTGCGCGAAGTTTTGCACCTCACGGAACACCGTGTACAGCGAGATCGAATGCGCCTGGGCATGCGCTAGCAAGGTCTTCAGCACGGCCTGTGCGCCATGCACCTGTGTCGCCTGCGCATAGGCCGCTTCCGCGCAGCCTTTGGGAAACAACAGCGCACCAGCAAAGGCATCGGCAAAGTCCTCGCCCTCGTTAGTGCCTGCCAATTCTGGCGTGTACACATGCGCCAGTTCATGTGCCATCCAGAACTTGAAGTCTTCGAGGTGTGTGTCCAGGTTCAGATACACGAATGTGACGCTCTTGTCTGGTAGCAAGATATGCAGCGCATTCTTATGGTTCTTCTTTTCACCCCAAAGTGCGGGCACCAGCAGCGCATCGTTGTCCTTGAACTCCTTGATCAGGTGCTCATAGCCCAGCACTGCCTGGGCGCCAATGCCGAGCTTGGCCCTGACTTGTGCCACTGCGTTTTGCAGCGGAACGTAATCCGTGGAGGGCGAGGGTAGCGACATGTGCAGCGCCCGTCTCTCTGGCAGATAGTCCACCAGCGGCCTAAGCAGCGCTGCCATGGCCATCGCCTTGACGATATGTTCGTCGGTGGTTTTTGAGCCCGCCTTTTTTCTAAAGGCAATGATGGGCTGGTTGGCCTCAGGCATCACCAACTGGTCAAACCCCAGCTTGAGGGTTGTGGCAAGTTTGAGCAGCTTTTCGGGGCGCGGAAAGTGTTTGCCCTGCAACCAGTGGGACACCACTTGGGGCGACTCGCCAACGGCCGTTGCGAGCTGTTCCTGGCTCCATCCCCGTGAGGTCAAGGCTGCTTTGATGGATTCGCTGTGGATAACTTTGTGCATACCCGGTGTATTTTCTGGGGAAACAACCTAAAAATCAAGTTTTATCAAGTTTTGTGTTGTTTCTTGCTAGCACTCAGGAATTCGGCGGTCACAGAATTGCTATCCAATTGGTACCAGGCAGCCTGCGATCTGGTGTTCAAGGGCCTGGCGCAACCCAGCGGCTACACCGAGCCGCTGCTGCATGCGTGGCGCTTGAAGGTGAAGGCGGCGGCTTGTCAGAAGCCGCTGAACTGACGGCTGTCAACCGGGTACCGAAACAGCCGTCGGGCAATCGGGCTGTTGATGCCTCAAGGTTCACGCAGCAGCCGGTAGCCGACGGCGGTCTCGGTCAGCAAATGGCGCGGTTGTGCCGGATCTGTTTCGAGCTTCTGGCGCAAATGGCCCATGTAGATCCGCAGGTAGTGACTTTGCTGGGCATGTGACGGGCCCCAGACCTCGCGCAACAATTGGCGGTGCGTCAGCACCCGTCCCACATTGGCGACCAGCACCGTCAGCAAGCGGTATTCGATCGGCGTCAGGTGCACCTCGACGCCGTTGCGTCGCACAATGCGCGCCTGCCGATCCACCTCCACCTCGCCAAACCTGAACACCGGATCATTGTCAGCGGATGCCTCTGCCGCACCCTCGCCGGGCGCGGCGCGCGGCCGGCGCAGGTTGGCACGCACCCGGGCCAGCAGTTCGCCGACGCCAAAAGGCTTGCTCAGATAGTCGTCGGCACCGGCATCAAGGGCGGCAATCTTGTCGGCTTCGTCGGCGCGCGCCGACAACACCACGATCGGCACAGCGGACCAGCCGCGCAGATCGCGAATCAGCTCCAGACCATCGCCATCGGGCAGGCCCAGGTCCAGCACCAGCAGATCGGGCTTGCGGGTGCCGGCTTCGATCAAACCTTTTTTCAGCGTGTCGGCTTCATGCACCTGCCAACCCTCGGCTTCGAGCGCCGCGCGCACAAAGCGGCGAATCTGGGGTTCGTCCTCAACGATGACAGCAACGGGGGCAGACATGGTGGCGTGATTCAGGGTTAGGCATCGTCGCTGTCGGGCAGTTCCGGCGGCGGCCGGCGCGGCAGCGTCAGGATGAATTCTGCACCACCGCCCAGGGCCTGGGCCGCGGTGATGTGGCCCCGGTGCGCTTCCACCACCGCCTTGCAGATCGCCAGCCCGAGACCGACACCGGGTGTCGCCGACTCGGTCTTGCCGCGCGTGAACTTCTCGAACAAGGTGTGCTCCTGGCCCAGGCTGGCCGCCGGCAGGCCCGGCCCGTGGTCGCGCACGCTGAGCACCAGTGTCGTCGGCGTGACCCGGGCGCTGACCCGGATGGGCCGGCGCTGCGCTGCCGCGGCAACACCGTACTTGGCGGCGTTCTCCAGCAGATTCACCAGCACCCGCTCCATCAGCGCGGCGTCGAACTCGACCAGCGGCAAATCGGCCGGCAGCTCGGTTTGCACGACCACGTCGCCCAGGGCATGACGTGCCGCGCGGATAGCGCTGCCTACCAGCTCTTCGACCGAGTGCCAGTCGCTGCGCAGGTTGGCCTGGCCACTTTGCAGGCGCGCCATGTCCAGCAGGTTGGTGACCAGCGCGTTGAGTTGCCGCGCTTCCTGGACGATGGCGCGGGCCGAGCTGGCCTGCTCGGCCGCCAGCGGCGGCGCCGAGTGCTCCAGCGACTCGGCCAGTCCCACCAGGGCCGTCAGCGGTGTGCGCACATCGTGCGAGATCGCCGCCAGCAAGGCGCTGCGCAGGCTCTCGGACTCCATTTGCACCAGCGCCGCTTGTGCCACTTCCACATAGTGCACCCGCTCTATCGCAATGGCGATCTGACGCGCCAGCGTCTCCAGTTGTTGCACCTGCTCGGGAATCATGAGCCAGCGCGGATGCGCCGGTTGCAGCGCCAGCACACCGCGAATCCGCATCGGTGCCCGCAGCGGCACGTAATGCCAGGCGTGGGCCGGCAGCGTGGCAGTGGCCAGACCGGCACGCTGGCCGTTGTGAAAAGCCCAGTCGGCGATGCTGGCATCGATGGACTCCGGCAGGTCGTCAGCCAGCCGCAACTGGTCGTTGGCGTCGGTCAGCAGCACCCGCGCCTGGCCGCCAAAGCTGCGCTGCACCGCCGCCTCGCCCAGCTCCACCACCTGCTCCGCCTGCAGCGCCGCCGACAGATCGCGCGTCAGCTCGAACAGGGCGCGCGCGCGGCGCTCCCGGCTGGCCGACATGCGGGCCGAAAAGCGTAAACGTGCCGTAAGTTGACCGATCATCAGTCCGACCGCCAGCATGACGGCAAACGTCATCAGGTATTGCACGTCGCTGACGGCAAACGAGAAACGCGGCGGCACAAAGAAGAAGTCGAACGAGGCGACGCCCAGCACGGCTGCCAGCATCGCCGGACCGCGCCCCAGCTTCACTGCCACCAGCACTACATAGAGCAGGAACAGCATCACGATATTGGCCAGTTCGAACAGCGGTGCCAGTGGCAAGGTCAGCAGCGTGGTCAGCAGACAGGCGGCGCCGGTCCAGGCATAAGCCGGCCAGGCCTCGCGCCAGGGCGGTGCAGCTTCTTCCTCCCGGCCGTCGCGCGGCAGGGCCTGCGACAAGCGGCGTGTGCTGTCGGCCACGCCGATCTCGACAATGTCCAGCGCCGGCGCCAGGGTCGCGAGCTGGCGCGTGACGGTAGGGCGCCGGACGCGCCACAGCGCCTGCCAGCGCCGCGCGCTGGGTCGGCCGGTCACCAGGGTGGCGCAGTTCAGGGTATCGGCCTGGCGCACCAACTCGGTAGCGACGTCGCTGCCGGTCAGCACCGCCGTGCCAGCGCCCAATTCCTCGGCCAATTTGAGCACCGCCAGCGTGCGGTCGCGCAGCGCGGCCGGCAAGCGCTGCATTGCCGGGGTCTCCACGTAGATGGCATGCCAGCGTACGTTGAGCTGGCCGGCCAGCCGGGCCGCGCTGCGCACCGCGTGCTCGGCACCTTCATGGGGGCCGACACACACCAGGATGGCACCCGAGGTGTTCCAGGCCGGCGCACGGGCGATAGCGCCGCCAGCGCCGGCTTGCGACTGCTCGATGCGGTAGCTGCGCACGTCGTCTTCCACATGCTCGGCGGTGCGGCGCAAGGCAATCTCACGCAGCGCGATCAGGTTGCCCTTGCGAAAAAAATTCTGCGCCGCGCGCTCCGCCTGCTGCGGCAGGTAGACCTTGCCGGCTTTGAGGCGCTCCAGCAGTTCATCGGGCGTGACGTCCACCAGGATGATCTCATCGGCGCGGTCCAGCACGGTGTCGGGCACGGTCTCGTGGACGCGGATGCCGGTGATGGCGCCCACCGTGCCATTGAGGCTCTCCAGATGCTGGACATTGAGGGCGCTCCAGACGTCGATGCCAGCGTCCAGCAACTCCTGCACGTCCTGCCAGCGCTTCGGGTGGCGCGAGCCCTGGGCATTGCTGTGCGCCAGCTCGTCGACCAGCAGCACCGCCGGGTGCGCAGCCAGGGCGGCGTCCAGGTCGAATTCAAACAGGGTGCGGCCGCGGTAGGGCACCTCGCGCAATGGCAATTGCGGCAGACCCGCCAGCAATTCGGCGGTCTCGCCGCGGCCATGGGTTTCGATCACACCAACCAGCACCTCGCGTCCGGCGCGCTGTTCGCGCTGCGCCGCATTGAGCATGGCGTAGGTCTTGCCGACGCCGGCGCCGGCGCCGAAGTAGATACGCAGCTTGCCGCGTTGGGCACGCTCGCCTTCGCTGCGGAGTTGCTCCAGCAGCAGGTCGGGGTCGGGGCGGGCGTCCGGAAAACTAGCCATACGAAGTCAGTTGCATCGGGTCTTTCAAAGTCACTTGGCGCAGCGTAGCACCATCGCCTTCTTCAGCGTAGCTGGTCCAGCGCCAGATTGAGCTTGAGCACGTTGACTTGGGACTCACCCAGAAAGCCCAGCAACGGCGCCTCGGTCTGCTGCGCCACCAAGCCCTGAACCCGTTCCACCGCCAGGCCGCGCGCCTTGGCGACGCGGGCCACCTGGTAGCGTGCCGCTGCCGGGCTGATGTGCGGGTCCAGTCCGCTGGCCGAAGCCGTCACCAGATCCACCGGCACCGGCGCCGTATTGCCGGGATCGGCGGCGCGCAAGGCTTCAACACGGCCCTTCACGGCGTCGGTCAAAGCCGGGTTCAGCGGCCCCTGGTTGGAGCCACTGGAATTGGCGCCGTTGTAGGCCATCGGGCTGGTCGCCGACGGGCGACCCCAGAAGTGTTTAGCGTCGCTGAAGTTCTGCCCGATCAGGCTGGAGCCGACCGGCTTGCCATCACGCAGAATCAGGCTGCCGCCGGCCTGCGCCGGAAACAGTGACTGCGCTACGCCGGTCACCACCAGGGGGTAGAGCACGCCGGTGACCAGGGTGAGCACGAAGAAGAACACCAGTGCGGGACGAAGAATGTTTTTCATGAGGATTCCTTAAATCTGTTTGCCAGTGCCAGCCATCAGACCAGATGCATGGCCACCAGCAGGAGGTCAATCGCCTTGATGCCGATGAAGGGCACGATCAGGCCGCCGACGCCATAAATCAGCAGATTGCGCCGCAGCAGCACGGCGGCGCCTACCGGACGGTACTTGACACCTTTGAGCGCCAGCGGGATCAGGGCGACGATGATCAGCGCGTTGAAGATCACCGCCGACAAAATGGCCGACGAGGGGCTCTCCAGTCGCATTACATTGAGCGCCGACAACTGCGGATAGGTGGTCACGAACATCGCCGGGATGATGGCAAAGTACTTGGCCACGTCGTTGGCAATCGAGAAGGTGGTGAGCGAGCCGCGCGTCATCAGCAAGGCCTTGCCGGTCTCCACCACTTCCAGCAACTTGGTCGGGTTCGAATCCAGATCGACCATGTTGCCGGCTTCCTTGGCGGCCTGGGTGCCGCTGTTCATGGCCACCGCCACATCGGCCTGCGCCAGCGCCGGTGCGTCGTTGGTGCCATCGCCGGTCATGGCCACCAGACGACCATCCGCCTGGTACTGGCGGATCAGCTTGAGCTTGTCTTCCGGCGTGGCCTCGGCCAGGAAATCATCGACGCCGGCCTCCGCCGCAATGGCCGCCGCAGTGAGCTTGTTGTCGCCGGTGATCATGATGGTCTTGATGCCCATGCGGCGCAGCTCGCCAAAACGCTCCTTGATGCCGGCCTTGACGATGTCCTTGAGCTCCACCACGCCCAGCACCATGGCGCCGTCCGACACCGCCAGCGGCGTGCTGCCGCGGCGCGATACCTCGTCGGAGGCCCGGACCACTTCTGCCGGGACGCTGCCGCCCAGGGATTCGATGTGTTTGCGGATGGCATCGACCGCGCCCTTGCGCAGTTGGCGCGTGCTGCCATCGCCATTTTTCACATCGACGCCGCTCATGCGGGTCTGGGCCGTAAAAGGCACGGCCGTGGCGCCTGCGCTTTCGCTGGTGTTGGCTCCCTTGGCGACGGTCAACGCGACAATGCTGCGGCCTTCGGGCGTCTCATCGGCCATCGACGCCTGCATGGCAAAAGTGGCGAGTTGCTGCTCCGATACGCCGGGCGCGCTCAGGAACCGGGTGGCCTGCCGGTTGCCATGGGTGATGGTGCCGGTTTTGTCCAGCAGCAGCACATCGACGTCGCCGGCGGCTTCCACGGCACGCCCCGAGGTCGCAATCACATTGGCCTGCATCATGCGGCTCATGCCCGCGACGCCCACCGCCGACAGCAGGCCGCCGATGGTGGTCGGAATCAGGCACACCAGCAGGGCCACCAACGCCGTGAGGCTCACCGCAGTGCCGGCCTTGGCGGCTTCCACACTGAACATGGAATAGGGCAACAAGGTGACCGTGACCACCAGGAACACGATGGTCAGCGCCACCAGCAAAATGGTGAGCGCAATTTCATTGGGTGTCTTCTGGCGCTTGGCGCCTTCCACCATGCTGATCATGCGGTCCAGGAACGACTCGCCCGGATTGACCGTGATGCGCAGCACCAGCCAGTCGGACAGCACGCGCGTGCCGCCGGTCACGGCTGAGAAGTCGCCACCCGACTCGCGCACCACCGGTGCCGATTCGCCGGTGATGGCGCTCTCGTCGACCGAGGCCACGCCTTCGATGACCTCGCCGTCCAGCGGAATCATCTCGTTGGCTTCAACCAGCACGACGTCACCCTTGCGCAGGTTTTCGGCCTGCTCAGGCAGCCAAGAGCGAGCCCCCACGCTTGCCACTTCGTGTGCTGCGCTGGACATGCCACTGCCAGAGGCAGCGTCTCTTCGCCCTGTCCCAATGTGCGCAGGCACATCGGGAGCCGCAGGACTCAGCCCCGAGGGGGCTGTTTCGCCTTGGGGCGGCCCGGCGGCGAAACGTGCGCCCTGTTTCGACCCCTGTAGTTTTTTGGCCCAGGTGCTTTTTTTCAGGGTACGCAGCGATGCCGCTTGCGCCTTGCTGCGGCCTTCGGCCAAGCTTTCCGCAAAGTTGGCGAACAGCACGGTAAACCACAGCCACAACGCCACGGCGAAGATAAAGCCGACCGAGGCCTCGCCCTTGCCTTGCAGCGCCTGCAGGCCCAGCAAGGTGGTCAGGATGCTGCCGATATAGACCACAAACATGACGGGGTTGCGCCATTGCACGCGCGGACTCAGCTTCGTAAAGGAAGCCTTGATGGCGGGCATGACCAGCACCGGATCGAACAGCGTTAGAGAAGTTTTCGTTTTCATATCGTTGCTCATTTGTTCTAGTGACCCGACCACAGCATCAGATGCTCAACCATGGGGCCTAGCGCCAGTCCCGGCACGTAATTGAGCAAACCCACCAGCAGCACCGTGCCAATCAGCAGCGTCACAAACAGCGGGCCGTGGGTCGGCATCGTTCCGGCCGTCACCGGCAGGCGTTTCTTGGCCGCCAGGGCTCCGGCGATGGCCAGCACCGGCACGATCACGCCGAAGCGTCCCAGCCACACCGCCAAGCCCAGCATCCAGTTGTAGAACGGCGTGTTGGCCGACAAACCGGCAAAGGCGCTGCCGTTGTTGTTGGCGGCCGAGCTGAAGGCGTAGAAGATTTCAGAGAATCCATGGGCACCGGGGTTGGCGATACCGGCCCTGCCGTCGCCAGCCACGACAGCGATCGCGGTACCAATCAGCACCACAATGGGTGTCACCAGAATCGCGATCGAGGTCAGTTTCATTTCATGCGACTCGATCTTCTTGCCCAGGTACTCCGGCGTGCGGCCTATCATCAGGCCGGAAATGAACACCGCCAGGATGGCGAACACCAGCATGCCGTAGAGACCCGAGCCGGTGCCGCCAAACACCACTTCACCGAGCTGGATCATCACCATGGGCACCATGCCGCCCAGCGGCGTGAAGGAGTCGTGCATGGAATTCACGGCACCGCAGGAGGCGGCGGTGGTGATGACGGCAAACAGGCTGGAGGCATTGATCCCATAACGCACTTCCTTGCCTTCCATATTGCCGCCGGACTGTAGGCTGCTGGCCGTCTGGTCCACGCCCAGGGCACCGATCAGCGGATTGCCGGCCTGCTCGGCGGGCGTGATGACGATGACGGCAATGACAAACATCACGGTCATCGCCGCCAGCACGGCCCAGCCCTGGCGCAGATCGCCGACCTCGCGGCCAAAGGCAAAGCACAGGGCAGCCGGAATCAGGAAGATCGCCAGCATCTGCAGCAAATTGCTCAGCGCCGTCGGGTTTTCATAGGGGTGAGCCGAATTGGCATTGAAGAAGCCGCCGCCGTTGGTGCCTATCATCTTGATGGCTTCCTGCGACGCCACCGGACCCATGGCGAGGCTTTGCGTGGCGGTCTTCAGGTCTTCCATGACCGGGTTGCCCTTGGCATCTTTCAAGGGCTGACCATCGGCACCGTTCTTGGGCTGCTGGTAGGCGTTGACTTCCAGTGTCGTCACGTCCTTGTAGGCGTCGAAGTTCTGGATCACGCCCTGGCCCACCAGAAACACGGCAAAGACCAGCGACAGCGGCAGCAGCAGCCAGGCCGTGATGCGCGTGATATCGACCCAGAAGTTGCCGATGACACCGGTGGAGCGCGCGGCGAAGCCGCGTATCAGCGCGAACGCCACGGCGATGCCGGTCGCCGCCGATAAGAAGTTCTGCACCGCCAGCGCCAGCATTTGCGTCAGGTAGCTCATGGTGGACTCGCCGCCATAGCCCTGCCAGTTGGTGTTGGTGACAAAGCTGACCGCAGTGTTGAAAGCCGAGTCGGGCGACACATTGGCCATGCCAGCCGGATTGAGCGGCAGCCAGACCTGCAAACGCTGTAGCGCATAGACCGCGAACACGCCCAGCGCGTTGAATGCCAGCACCGCCAGCGCGTAGTGCGACCAGTTCATGGACTTGTCAGCGGAGGTGCCCGCCAGACGGTACAGCGGCGCCTCCACCCGCTGCATCCAAAGCGGCAAGTTGCCGGAACTCAGGCGCGCCAGCCAGATGCCCAGCGGCCAGGCTGCCAGTAGCAACAAAACGAGGTAGAGGGCCAACAGACCCCAAGAGGAAGTAGTCATCAGAACTCCTCGGCGCGGATCAGCGCATAAACCAGATAGGCGAACAACAGGACGGCCAAAACGCCGCCCAGGCCGTAAAGAACACTGAGGCTGATCATGACCGGCCTCCTTGCGGTTTTTCGAGCTTCCTGAAACCCCAGACCAGCAGCACCATCAGGCCCCACAGGCCGGCGCTGGCGGCAGCAAAAACGACATCCATGAGCAACTCCCGAGTCAAATGAATGACGGAAGTTTGCTTATCTGCGCGTAAAAACGGGGATGAGATTTATCAAGCGGCTGTAAAGAAAGCGTAAAGGTCAAGTCCAGAGTCGAGACTTCAGACTTCGATTTGCGACGGCGCTTGCCGCTTGCCGGCGTGCGGCGCGAGTTATGCAGAGGATCGCTAAACCTGCGGCAGCAAGAAACGCCGCTCCCAGGCGCTGATCTCGCGCAGGTAGCTGTCGTATTCCAGTGCCTTGACGGCGCAAAAACCGGTGACGAAAGCATCGCCCAGCAGGCGCCGGCTGGAGGCGCTGCGCTCCATCTGCTCAAGCGCCGGCAAGAAGCTGCGCGCCAGCGCGTGCGCCTGATCGTAGGCGCTGGCTGTGACCGCGATCGGCTCGGTCGGCGTCAGGGCTTCATCCATGCCGGCCAGTCCGGCGGCCAGCGAGGCGGCAATCGCCAGATAGGGGTTGGCGTCGGCGCCGGCAATGCGGTTCTCGACCCGGCGCGCGGCGGGGCCGCTGACCGGAATGCGCAGACCGGTGGTGCGGTTGTCGTAGCCCCAGTGCAGGTTGACCGGCGCCTGGCTGTCCCTGACAAAGCGGCGGTACGAGTTGACGTGCGGGGCAAAGATCAGCATCAGGTCCGGCGCATGGGTTTGCAAGCCGGCAATGAAGTGCCGAAAGCGCGGGCTCTCGGCGCCCTCGTCGCTGCTGAAGATATTGCGCCCGCTGGCGTCCAGCACGCTCTGGTGCAGGTGCATGGAACTGCCCGGCGCGCCGGCTATCGGTTTGGCCATGAAGACGGCGTTCAGACCGTGCTTGATGGCAGTCTCCTTGGCCGCGTACTTGAACCAGAAGGCCTGGTCGGCCACAGCCAGCGCGTCGCCGTGCAGCAGGTTGATCTCGTACTGGGTTGGCCCGACCTCATGAATCCAGCTGTCGGCCTGCACGCCCAAGGCGTCCAGTGCGGCACGAAACTCATCCCAGAACGGCGCCAGTTCATTGAGCATATTCAGGCTGAAGGCCGACTGGCCGACCTCGGCGCGGCCATTGCGCGCCGCCGGGGCCAGCAGCGGCTGGCTCGGGTCGACGTTGGGGGCGGTCAGGTAAAACTCGATCTCGGGCGCCACCACCGGCGTCAAGCCCCGCGCCGCGTAGCGCGCCAGCACCATTTTGAGCAGCGAGCGGGCGGCAAAGACACAAGGTTCACCGTTCAGCTCGACGCAGTCGTGAATCGCCACGGCACGCGGGACGCTGGACCAGGGCGACAGTTTGAGCGTGGCGTAGTCCGGCAGCAATCGGACATCGGGGTCGGCGTCCGGAAAAATGGGGTCGTAGGAGTAGTCGCCGGTCACCGCCTGCATCGGAATCGCCTGCGCGATGCGCAGTTCGCCGCCGGCGGCAAAACTGGAGGCCGGCATCAGCTTGCCGCGCGGGTAACCGGAGATGTCGGCGAAGAGGCATTCGACGTCGCGAATGCCGTGCTGGCGGAAGAAGGCTTCGAGTTGGCTGGTGTTGGTTGGCTGCATGGCTGCACGATAGCAGAAGCCAGCGATGAAGGTGCTCCGGCAAGCCGGCGCAAAAGCCGTCGGCACCGGGCCGCGAGCCCGCAATCCGCAGCGCCTGACCCGGCCGCGCTCAGTTGTTCTTGGCGCCTTCGTTGACCCAGACCTTGAGCGTCGCTATGTCCTTGTCGGCCAGTTTTTCCTTGCCGTGGGGCATGCGGATGGCGGAATGCGCGCGCCCCTCCACCAGCATGTTCAAGGTGCTGGTGAAGGCGTCTCCAGGCTTGATCAGCGAGCCGAATTTCCCGCCCTTCATGAGCGACTGATAGCTGGAGGTGTCGAGTCCGCTGGCCTCATGGCCGGGCTTGCCGGGCACATGACATTCGGAACAATTCTTGCTGAGAATCGGCTGCACGTCCTTGCTGTAGCTCACATTACTGAGCGAACATGCCGTCAGCAGCGCCGCCCCGATTACCACGGCAGTGCCAAGTATCAGTTTCTTGCACATTTCACTTCCTCCAGGTCGCGCTGGTATCTTAAGCGCTGGCGCCGACGAAGGAAAGAGAATTTAGGGGCTCATCCTTGGGTACTGAGTAACGCCAGGCCCATGTTGTGCGCAGCCTACACGGTGGCGCAGCGGTTGACGGCCGGTCGAACCGACTTTAGTATCGAGCCCGTGCTTCACTCCTACCGATCTTTCCGACGCAATGCTTCTGCCCGACGCCAGTCAGGCAGGCCGTGCTGCGTTGCCGGAAGATCGATAGCGATGAATGAGATGCTGATGACCTGATCTCTCGCACATTGGATTTCCCGACAAGGCCACGGCTCACCCCGTGGCCTTTTTGTTTTTGTAGCTCAACCCAGGAGAATTTGCATGCCCATGGCAACCCCGGCCCCAACCCCTCACAGCCTGATGCCCGTCACCCAGCGCCCGGATCTCGTCTTCGTTCGTGGCGCCGGCGCCTATCTCTACGACCGCCAGGGCCGACGCTATCTGGACTGGGTGCAGGGCTGGGCGGTGAATTGCCTGGGGCATGCACCGGCCGCGCTGGCGCAGGCCCTGTCGACCCAGGCCGCCACGCTGATCAATCCCAGTCCGGCGTTCTACAACGAGCCGGCCCTCGAACTGGCCGAGCTACTGACCCGCCAGAGTTGCTTCGACCAGGTCTTTTTCGCCAGCTCGGGGGCCGAGGCCAACGAGGGCGCCATCAAGCTGGCGCGCAAATGGGGCCAGTTGCACAAGAACGGCGCCTTCGAAATCATCACCTTCAGCAATGGTTTTCACGGACGCACCCTGGCCACCATGTCGGCCAGCGGCAAAGCCGGCTGGGATAGCATTTTTGCGCCGCAAGTGGCGGGCTTTCCGAAGGCCCGCTTCAACGATCTGGAATCGGTGCGCGCCCTCATCGGCCCGGCCACTGTGGCCATCATGCTGGAGCCGACCCAGGGCGAAGCCGGTGTGATTCCGGCCGACATCGAATTCCTGCAAGGGCTACGGGAACTGTGCGACCGCCACCACCTGCTGCTGATCGCCGACGAAGTGCAGACCGGCTGCGGCCGCACCGGAACGCTGTTCGCCTACCAGCGCTATGGGGTCGAGCCCGACATCATGACCTTGGGCAAAGGCCTGGGCGGCGGCGTCCCGCTCTCGGCGCTGCTGGCCAAGCAGGCCTGCTGCTGTTTCGGGCCCGGCGACCAGGGCGGCACTTTTTGCGGCAACCCGCTGATGTGCGCGACCGGGGTGGCGGTCATGCGCAGCCTGCTGGCGGATGGCTTCCTTGAATCAAGCCGCCGGGTCGGCACCCAACTGGCGGACGGTTTGAGCGAGCTGGCGAAGGAGTTCCAACTGGGTGAAGTTCGGGGCCACGGCTCTCTGCTGGCGCTGGAACTGGGGCGCGACATGGCGGCGCAAGTGGTCACCCTGGCCCGCTCGCGGGGGCTGCTGCTGAACGCCCCGCGCCCCAGCAGCCTGCGCTTCATGCCGGCGCTCAACAGCACGCCCGCTGAAGTGCGCGAGGGGCTGGCGCTGCTGCGCCAGGTCTTGGCCGCACTGCGGCACGAAGAGGGCGCGGCGCCGCTCGGCGCAAGCGCTGCATCCCAAACCGGGCAGCCGGCGCTTTCGCTCTACCAGGACCCGTTGCACCGGTCCCAGGTGATCGCGCTCTGGGAAACGGTGTTCGGTTATGAGGCGCCCCACAACGCACCGGCGCTGGCGATCGACAAGAAGCTGGCGCTGGCGGACCGCCTGTTCTTCGTGGCGCTGGCAGGCGACAGTGTGGTGGGCACCATCCTGGCCGGCTACGACGGGCACCGGGGCTGGCTCTACTCGCTCGCGGTGCACCCGTCCCATCGCCAGCAAGGCCTGGGCGCTGCCTTGGTCACACATGCCGAACGCGCCCTGGCGGCCCGAGGTTGCGTCAAGGTCAATCTTCAGATTCTGGCCAACAATCAAGCGGTTGCGGCTTTCTATGCGCCCCTGGGCTATGCCGTCGAGCCGCGCATCAGCATGGGCAAGTTGCTGCCGCAGAACTGCCACGGCGGCTGAGGCCTGTCTCTTTAGGGACGATCCAGCTGGCGCTCCAGCACCAGCCACGCCATGGCCCAGGCCGAGCCGAAGGCCCAGCCACCGAAAACGTCGGTGGCGTAGTGCACACCCAACAGGATGCGGCTCAGTCCCACCAGCGCCATCATGAGGATGGCGGTCAGCAGAATGTAAGCGCGCTCGCTCAGGCGGCTGCGGCTGCCCGCAATCAGGGTTCCCAGGGTCAGGAACACGATCGCCGACATGCTGGCGTGGCCGCTGGGAAAGCTCAGGCCGGGACTCGTCAGCGCGGCGTAGGCGGCGTCCGGGCGCAGGCGGCCAAAGAGCGCCTTGAAGACGCTGACCAGGACGGTGCCGGACAGCGCCGATGCCGCCACCAGCAAGGCGGTGGTCTTTTTCGAGACCAGCACCAGATAACCCACGGTGGCCAGCGTGAACAGCGTCAGCACCACCGTGCTGCCCAGGCCGCTCAGGTCGCGCATCACTTCCGCCAGTCCGGGATGGGCGGCGCGCAGCGCTTGCGCGAGCTGCAGCATCTGCATGTCGAAAGTGCGCGTCTCGCCTTCCCCGACCTCGCTGCCAAGCAGTGCAAAAGCCAAGGCCAGGGCGGCTGCGGCAAACACCAGCAGCAAGGGCTTGAGCAGTCCTTGGTACCGCGCCGGCCGGGATGCAGAGGGAGCGTCGGCGCGGTCGCCAGGGGATGGAGAAACCGAAGTCATTGCCGCATGGTAATCGCCACGCCGCCCAGCACCGCGTTGCCGGACAGCGGATCGCGCAACTGGTCGTCCAGCAAGGCATTCAGGTTGGCGCCGGGACGCTGCGCCGCCAGTGCCAGTCTGGCGCCCGGCAGATGGTGGCCCCAACCGTGCGCCAGGCTGACCACGCCGGGCATCATCTGGTCGCTGATCTGGACCTGGGCCTGCACTTGGCGCGGGCCGTTTTCAAGGGTCGCCAGCGCGCCGTCCGTCAGTTGCAGGCGTGCCGCGTCGATCGGGTGAACCAGCGCGGTGCAGCGCATAGGCCCCTTGGCCAGCAGCGGCAGGTTGTGCATCCAACTGTTGTTGCTGCGCACGTCACGCCGGCCTATGACCACCAGTTCGGGTGCCGGACGTTGCAGATCGGCGATGGGGCGTTGCAAGTCGGCGATGAACGACGGCGGTGCCAGCTCGATCTTGCCGCTGGCGGTGCGCAGCAGCTCGGGAATGCGCGGTTGCAACGGACCCAGGTCGATGCCGCCCGTTGCATTCGACGCCATCACTTTGGCCAGATTCAAGCCTTCGGGCTTGCTGCCAAAACCATCGCCATAAGGGCCGCTGCGCAGAGCCACATCGATGCCGCGCTGCGGCCCGCGCAAGCCCTGGGTGGCGCGCATCACGGCGTCGGCCTGGGCACCAAACAGGCGTTGCGCATCCTGCGCAAACTGCACATCGTCCAGCGCATCGGCATCCACTTGCGCGCCCTTGCCTTGGGCTATGGCCGCCAGCTTCAGCAGCGTCTGCCATTCCTCCGGTTGGCCCTCCGGGCGCGGCAGCACGGGCGGGCTGTAGCGCGCCTGGTTGCGCCACGAGAGCTGCGGAAAAGCCATGTCGAAATGCATCTCTTCCAGCGGTGACAGACCGGGCAGGATGACGTCCGCATGGCGCGTGGTTTCGTTCAGGTAGATGTCCAGGCTGACCATGAAATCCAGACTGTCCAGCGCTTGCGCCAGCCGCGGCCCGTCGGGACTGGAGAGCACCGGGTTGCTGGCGACCGTGATCAGGGCGCGCACCTGGCCCGCGCCCGCGGTTTCGATTTCCTCGGCCAGGCAGGTGATGGGCAGTTCGCCAAACACCTCGGGGGCGCCGCTGACCCGGGCCTGATGGCGCCCGGTGGCGATGCCTTTGCCGACGCCCGGCCGGCCCATGGTGTTGGCGGCAAACGCGGCCGCCTTGGCGAACATGGCGCCGCCCGGCACATCCAGGTGACCGGTCAGCACGTTGAGCACATCCACCAGCCAGCTCGCCAGCGTGCCGTACTCCTGGGTGCAGGTGCCGATGCGCGCATAGACGGCGGCGCGCTCGGCGCCGGCCAGTTCACGGGCCAGGCTGCGGATGGTCGGTGCCGCCAGGCCGCAGCGTGCCGCCACGGCATCGGGGCTGAAGGGCGCCACCGCGGCGCGCACTTGGTCGACCCCGTTGACCCAGTTTTCGACCGCCCCCAGACGCACTAGGTTTTCCGCAAACAGCGTCTGCACCATGGCCGCCAGCAGAAACACGTCGGCGCCGGGCCGGATGAAATGGTGCGCATCGGCGACGGCCGCCGTCTCGCTGCGGCGCGGGTCGATGACGATCAGCTTGCCGCCGCGCGCCTGCATCGCCTTGGCCTTGCCCTTGAAGTCCGGCACGGTCCACATGCTGCCGTTGCTGGCCAGCGGATTGGCGCCTATGACCAGCAGCAGATCGGTGCGGTCTATGTCGGGCAGCGCGATCGACAGCCAATGCCCGAACAACCTGCCGCTGGCCAGTTGCTTGGGCATCTGGTCCAGGGTCGAGGCCGAAAAAACGTTTTGCGTGCCAAGTGCCCGCACCAGCTTCGGGAAGTAGCTCAGCAGCCCGATCTTGTGCGCCGAAGGGTTGCCCACCAGCACGGCGGTGGCGTTGCGCCCATGCGCTGCCATAAGCGGCGGCAGGCGCCGTTCGATCTCCGCAAACGCCTCTTCCCAGGTGGCCTGCTGGTGCACTCCGTCGCGCTTGATCAGCGGGGTGCGCAGCCGGTCCGGGTCCTCGTGCAGGTCTTTCAGTGCCACGCCCTTGGGGCACAGGTAGCCCGCGCTCAAGACGTCCGCGGCATGGCCGCGGATGCTGATCGGCTGGCCATCCCGCAGCTTGATCTCGAGGCCGCAGCAGGCTTCGCACAAGGGGCAAACACGGTGGTGGGTGGTGTCCGACATGGGGGTCCTGGAAAAAATGAAAACAGGCGCGATTTACGCATATCCGGTTATGGCCTGTCCAGAACGCGAGTGACAGGCAAGAGGGGCCGGCTCGCTGCCCTTGGCCGGCCAGCGCGACTCACGTCTGCGTCGCCACCTGTCGCTCCAGTTGGACCCGGTCCAGTAGCACGACACGGCGGTAGTCCAGCCGCAGGATGGCCTCTCTTTCCCACAGTTTGAGTTGGCGGTTCACGCTCTGGCGCGACACCCCCAGCATGAAAGCCAGGTCTTCCTGCGAAACCCCAAGCACACTTTGCCCGCGGCGGGCATCGCCGGCACGCGCATCCAGCGTCAACAAACGATGCGCCAGGCGTACCGGCAGCGGCTTCAGGATGGCGTCGTCGATCCAGCTCAGCGCTTGGCGCAGCCGCAGGCAGACCAGTCGCGTGAAAGCCATATGGACGGCCGGCTGGGTGACGATCAAGCGGTGGAAATCGGCGGCACCGACCACCGCCATCTCGGTCGCCTCCACGGCATAGGTGTCATAGACGCGCTCTTGCCCGACCAGCAGCGAGACCTCGCCAAACCAGTGCTCGGCTTCCAGCATGGCAATCACTGCTTCGCGACCATTGGCGGCGACGACGCTGACCCGTAGCGAGCCGCTGAGCACGCCGAACAAGGCGTCCGGCGCCGAGCCCTTGAGAAACAACGACTCGCCGGGCGCCAGCAGCCGGCGATGGGCCACCGCCAGCAAGGTCCGTTGCACCTCCTGCGGCAGCCGCATGAGGGAACTGTCGCTGGGCAGGGAGGCAGTGAAATGTTGCATGGTTTCAGTCCGATCGCAGGGTGCTTTCTTCAAGGGTTTATCCGGAGGCGCAATTGCCAACAACGGACAGTCTGCGCTTGGCCGCCTGGCGATAGTAGCTTGGCTGGCGCGGCCCCGGGAAGCCCGCAAACCCGCGCCCTGTTTCATGCATTTGCTTGACCCCCTGCTTTTGGAGAGTTCCGGAATGACCACGCCAACCAGATCCAGACCGCTGCAAGCCCGGCTTTTTACGACCTTGCTGCTGCTCGCGGGCGTCTTCATGGCATTGCTGGGCATGAGTGCCAGCGCCTACTACGTCTCGGCGGGCTGCCTGCTGTTGCAGGCGGTGTTGCTGTGGCGGGGATCGGCGCTGAAGCTGTTCAGCGCCATCATGCTGCTCAACGAGTTCAGCGGCATGGTCTTGATCCTGGTGCTCGGGCTGGGCGATGCCCTGCATTTGCCCAAGCTCGACATCAGCGGCGTGATGCTGATCGGCAATGTCTTCAGCGGTGGCCCCCTGATGTCGCTGCTGGCGCTGCCGATCATGGGCTCCTTGTACTTCAGCCCGTTGCTGCCGGCCTGGTTTGGCGCTCGTCACGACTGAGTCGCACCCTTCAATTTTCTGAGCCATCCCATGCCAATCAAAACCATCCTTAACCGCTGGCTGCTGGCTATAGTCAGCGCCGTCTGGCTGCCCGGCGCGCTGGGCGCTTCGTTCACCGGCACCGTCACCACGCCCGACGGCAAGCCGGCCTTTGGCGCCATGGTCACTGTGTTCCAGGAGGCCATGGAACGCCGCGAGACGGTGTACAGCGCGGCCGATGGCAGTTACGCCATCCGCACCCCGTTCGCTGGCAATCTCGATGTGCGCGTGCGCCTGGCCAACTATGAAGACAATCGCGTCACCGTGCAGGCCGCCCTGGAGCAGAGCAGCAAGCTGGACCTGGTGCTCAGGACATTTGCCTCCCCGCAAGCCTCGTCCGACGCCTTGTCGGCCTCCGCCCACAACGCCACCTTACCCTGGGCCCGCATCGAAGACCGGGCGCCGTTTGTCAGCCAGTGCAACTATTGTCATCAAATGGGCAATTTGACGACCCGCGTGCCGCGCAGCCATCAGGACTGGATCGCCACCGTCACCAAGATGGAGGGCATGCTGGCCATGTTGTCGGGCGCCGAGGCCAAGACCATTGCCGATGTGTTGAGCCGCGGCTTCAATGGCAAACCGGTCAGTGCCCGGCACGATTACGGTGCCACGGCGGAACTGGCACGCGCCAAAACGGAGGAATGGCTGGTCGGTGATGCCATGTCGTTCATCCACGACCTGGACGTTGCCCAGGACCAGAAGTTGTATGGCACGGATGAAGGACACGACGTCGTCTGGGTGCTGGACCGCGCCTCCGGAAAAATAGACAAGTACCCGCTGCCGGACATCGATTTACCGCGCGGCGGCAAGTTTTCCGGCATGCAGTTGCCGATCGGCATCTTCTCCGGCAAGCACGGTCCGCACAGCATGGCGCAAACCTCGGATGGCCGCATCTGGATCACCAACGCGCTGTCCAGCACCCTCATGTCTTTCGACCCGGTGAGCAAGCTATTCAAGACCTACCCGGTGGGACACGATGCGCTGTATCCGCACACCATCCGGGTCGACAAGAACGACATCGTCTGGTTCACCATCGTTGCCTCGAATCAGCTGGGCCGCTTTGACCCCAGGAGCGAAACCATGACGGTGCTCAATCTGCCGTCCAACGGTTTCTTCCGCTGGGTCAGCGACATGCTGTTTCCGACCCTGTTGCAGATCTCGTCGTGGTTTCCGGACAAAGCCTTGCTGCTGAATTTTTCGCACCACAAGTTCCTCGGCTTCAACGTGCTGGCCTTCCCCTACGGCATCGACGTCAATCCGGTCGACGGCAGCATCTGGTACGCCAAGTTGTACGCCAACAAGATCGGCCGCGTCGATCCCCAGACGCTTCAGGTGACCGAGTTCGACACCCCCATGAAGGGTCCGCGGCGGCCCCGTTTCGACCGCCAGGGGGTGTTGTGGATTCCCTCTTTCGACGAAGGCGGCCTGATGAGTTTCGACACCGGCAAGCAGCGTTTCGAGAGCTGGAAAATCCCCGGCGTGGCGGCCAACGAGTATGAAGTCCCGTACGCCCTGAATGTTCACCAGGCCTCGGGCGATGTCTGGATTACCGCCAACAACACCGATAGAGTGCTGAAATTTTCACCCGCCAGCAAGACATTCCAGAGCTACCCCATGCCGACCCGGGTGACGGTGTTGCGCGACCTGTCCTTCACCCGGGATGGACGGGTCTGCTCCAGTTCCTCGAATCTGCCGGCCTACGCCATCGAGGACCACGTCCCGTCTTTTGTCTGCATCGATCCGACGGGCGCCGAGAAGGATAAAGCGGCGCTGGCGGCGGAAAGGACCAAATCGTGAAAACAAAAACTTCGACCCGGCGGAAACTGCCCATCGTCCTGCTGACGCTGCTGGCGCTGTTGGGAGTCTGGTGGGTGCTGGCGGCGCCGCCCGATGAGGTCCGCCTGGCGAACGATCAGTACCCGCTCAGTGCACCTTCCGATGCGGTGAAAAAAGTCCGCAGCGAACACGATGATGTGGCCTTGAGCGCCAAAACCAGCCCCGGCGAATTGCCCGGCTACGATGACATCGTGCTGCAGGAAAGCCTGGGGCGCGCCTGGGTCACGGCCATGGATGGCCAGATCTGGCGCGTCGACCTGGCCAGCGGCCGACAACAGCCCTGGGTCAAGACGCCGCTGATCCCTTCGGGCGCCCGGATGGACCCGAAAGATCCTGATGTGCTGTACTTCTGCGCCTCGCGCCTGTACGGCGTGCAGCACCCTGCCAACGAGCAGCCGGGTATCTACAAGCTGCATCTGGCAACGCGCCAGATCGAGGCCGTTGCGCTGCGCGTTGCGGCCACCAGCGAGCCGCCCGAGCGCGAGCGCGTGCTGCCCGAGGAGGGTGCAACCTACCTGGCGCCGGCTGCCATGACGCCCGGCAACAGCCGCGCTATCGCTTTCTGCAACGACCTCGACATCAGCGCCGACGGCCAGCGTCTGTACTTCTCCGAACCCTATGCTTTTGCCGGTGCCTCCATGGGGGGCGGCGCCTTGAACGAGGCGATTGCCCGTTCGCGCAACAGCCGCCTGTGGCTGATCGATCTGGCGCGCGGCGCGCGGCTGGTGGCGCAGGGCTTCGCCTTCATCGACGGCATCCTGATCGAGCCCGGCCCGAGCGGTGGGCGCGAGCAGTCGGTGCTGGTCACCGAAACCACCAATTTCCGCCTGTTGCGCCTGCTGCTGTCAGGCCCCAAGGCAGGCACGCACGAAGTGTTGCAGGCGTCGTTGCCGGGCTTGCCCGACGGGCTGGAGCGCGACCCGCAGGGGCGGCTCTGGATCGGCCTCATCAAGGAGCGCAGCGCGGTGACGACCTGGCTGCACAACCACCCCTGGATCAAACCGCTGCTGCTGCGCCTGCCCCATGCCTTGTTGCCGGTGCCCAGGCGCACCGGACTGATGGCCTTGAGCCCGGACGGCAGCACGCCTCTGTACCTGAGCTTTCACGATGGCCTGACGGTGCCCGAGATCTCCGCCGTTAGCTCGGGCAGCAAGGCCTTGTACCCGGCACGCTTTGAGCGCAATAGCCGCGGCTTTGTCAGCATGCCGTATCCGGCGGCCGTGCCGGCCGCGCCGCCCCAATGAATCGACTTTAGTTCCTCGCTTTGAGCAGCAGGATATTTCCGATTGACTGCAGTCCCACCTGCTCTTCCAGCAAAAGGCCGGAGCATTCGAAAAGACTTTGCCACTCCACCAGCGTTCTTTCGCGGCCGCGGGTTGCCATGAACATCTGCAGGTCGAAGGAGGCGCTGGCCAGATCGGCTTTCACCTCCGGCACCACCAGTTCCAGCAGGGCGATGCGGGCACCGGTTGTGCCAATGGCACCGGTCAGATTCTGTAGCGCCTGGACGCAACTCGCGTCGTCCATGCCATGCAGCACGGCGCACAGCAGGTAGATGTCCTTGTCGCCTTTCGCTGCCGGAACCGAGGCCAGCAGGTCGCCGGCTTCGAAGGCAAGGCGAGCCAGCAATTCGGGCGCTTCCCGGTTGCGCCAATAGCCCGGCGCCGTTGCCACCACCTGCTCCCGGTCGAACACCAGGGCTTGGAGAGCCGGGTGGCGCCTCAGGATGGCCACCGACTTACTGCCCTTGGAGCCGCCGACATCGATCACGCGATCAAAGCGACCCCAGTCGAAATCGGTGGCGAAGCGATCGCCGGTCAGGGCCTCCACGCTGTCCATCGCCGTCGCAAACAAGGCGTCGAATTCGGCGTGGTCATCCATGTAGGCATACAGCTCGCTGCCGTGGGCCGTCTGGAACGGGACGCTGCCGGCGCGCACGCCCTGCTCCAGAGCTTCAAACCAGGGCGCGCTCATCTCCGCTGAGTTGTGCATCAGGATCATGGCGCGCACATGGTTGGGCCGGTCTTGCCGCAAGCAGACCGACAAGGCGTTGTTCCGGAAGACCCGGGGCGAGACTTCCTCGAATACGCCCAGCGCCGCCAGCATCCGCAGCAGCCGGAAGACGCCATCCGGCTGGGCCTCAACCCGCGCCGCCAGAGCCTGCGCCGTCAGGCTCTGGTCGCCCAGAACAGTGGCAAGGTCCAACCGGGCCGCCACGTAGAGCGCGCGCGACTGCCAGAAGGCCGAGCCGATCTGCATCAGCCGAAACGGCGCCGGCGTCAGCTTGTTGGGAAGGTTTTGCAGCCAGGCCGCAAACCTCATCAGTTTCGCGAAGCGGCGCACCGCGCCGGCGTTCTTCTGGAATGACATGGGGGGCTCCTGCTAAGAATGACGGCCCGGGGCCAGGCCGGCAGCAAAAAGGTGGCCGTTGAAGGCGGCCAGGCGTTCCAGAAAGGCGGCGTCCATGGCCTTGCCCATCTGCGCTTCAAAAATGTCTTTCAGCAACATGGGCATCATGGCCAGACTGACAAACGCCTGGCGCACGATGTCCGGGTCCAGTGCCCCTGCGGCCTGCCCTGTGTCCTTGAGGTCTTGCACTTTTTGCGCCGCGCGGCTGCGTCCGCGTTCCAGCAGTTGCTGGATGAAGCGCCGCCCGGGGCCTTGATTCAGGGCCAACACTTTCAGGATCAGTCTGGGAAACTCGGGCTGCTGCGACATCGTGTCGTAGTACAGCCGCAGGAAGTCCTTGAAGCCGGCCACCGAACTCAGCATCTGCCCGTCCAGCACCTTGAGCAGCGGCGCCAGGGTCTCGCGGATCATCTCCTCGTACAAGCCCTCCTTGTTGCCGAAGTAGTAGCGGATCATGGAGACGTTGGCGTCGGCCCGGTCGGCGATCAGGCGCGTCGAGACCTTGTGGTAGTCGTCGGACAGAAAGCTCGCGCGCGCCGCATCGAGCAGCCGCTGGCGCACGGAGGGGTCATTCGCATCGGGAACATCGTGACTGTCGGTCATGGGTCTTGCCGCTTTCAAAGGGGTAGGCCAACCTTAGCAGCTAACAGGCCTGGCAGTTCGAAGTTTCGTCAATCAATTGGGGCGTTTTGATTGTTGAGTGCTCCGAAATTCGCGACACCGTTCTAGCCAAGTCTGCCTGATGCAGCTTGCTTTCGGAAGTCAAGAACTGAGGCTCAAGCGTCTGTGGCCCGAGTGCGCTGGGCAGCGGCGTCGGTGGTTTGCGCGGGTCGCATACCAACCCTGGCTGAAAGATCAGGCTGGCGGGGCGCTCAGCGCAGCGGCATGAATACGAAGGGACTTCCCGCTTCCTGGTAACGGCATCAAGTGCCAAGATTGGTTTTTTGGAAGTCAATCTACAACCTTTGGAAGGAGAAGTCCCATGCAAGAGATTACACGAGTTGGCGTTGATCTGGCAAAGCGCGTCATCCAGGTCCTGGCGGTCAATGCCTCAGGATTGCGGGTCACGGGACGCGCATTGACGCGCGAGAAATTCCTGCCCTGGTGCGCGCAGTTGCCCCCAGGTTGCCTGGTCGCCATGGAGGCCAGCTCCAGCGCCCACCACTGGGCCCGCAAGCTGATCGCCATGGGCCTGGATGCACGCATCATCGCCGCCCACCTGGTCACGCCCTACCGCATGCAAGGCAAAGGCGGCAAGAACGACGCCAACGATGCGGCCGCCATCTGCGAGGCGGCCAGCCGACCCCAGATGCACTTCGTACCGGTCAAGAGCGTGGAGCAGCAAAGCATGCTGTGCATCCACCGCCTGCGCGAGGGTTTCAAGGCCGAACGTGTGGCCTGCATCAACCGCATTCGCGGCCTGTTGGCCGAGTTCGGGCTGGTGTTCCCGCAAAAGCCTGAACTGCTGCGCCAGGCCCTGCCCGAGACAATCGAGGATGCCAGCAACGAGTTGGGGGGCCTGGCACGCCTGGCCCTGCAACGCGCCTTGGTGCAGTGGCAGGAGCTCGATGAGCACCTGCACTGGTGCGACCAGCGAATCGCAGCACACCTCAAAACCAACGAACAGGTGCGCCAGGCCCAGCAACTCATGGGTGTGGGGCCGGTCACCGCCTCTGCGGTGGTGGCCACGGTGGGCGACTTCCACCAGTTCAAGGACGGTGCGCAGTTCGGTGCCTGGCTGGGTCTGACGCCACGGCAACACTCCACCGGGGGCAAGAACAATCTGGGCAGAATCACCAAGCACGGGGATATGTACCTGCGCACGCTCTTGATCCAGGGGGCCAAGTCGATCGTGCTGACGGCGCAGAAACGCAATGACCCGATCTCCAGGTGGGTGCTCCAGATCAGACAGAGGTCGGGCTGGCAGAAGGCTGTGGTGGCCTTGGCCAACAAGAACGCTCGCATCCTGTGGGCCGTGTTTGTACGCGGTAAAGCCTTTGATGCAAACCACGTCAGCGTGAAGCCGCCAGCGGCGATGCCTCAGAGCGGTGCAGTACCGGCGTGACAGCGTCATAAGCCAGTAAGAAAAGTTTGTTGTTGATTTCCTGCCAGACGTGAATTCGAAGATGCAGTAAACAGGTCAGACCGGCAGCGGGCAAGCTCGACTCCGCCTTCGTGGCACTGATTGCGGTGAATACCACGGGAAATGAATGGAGCCCCGCTGAGCGGTTCGTATCTGGGTCCGCACGGCAATATGCCAGTGCAATAAGGCCGTCTGTAGATGTTGCAGTCTGTTCCGAGTTTTACCGCCGCTTCAAAGCACGCGAATGCAGGAATACCGTTTATCAAGAAAGAAAACCAAAACCAAAAGCCGCTACTTGACTATGTGGGAAGTCCCTGTAAAAGGAGGAGACCGAAGGCCGGGGGACAGCCGCGGAGCTGAGTGCCCCACCAGCCTGATCCACCCGGAAGGCTGAACGGGGTTTGGCCCGACGATCTGCGTGTATGCTCGCTGACCAAGTTCCGGCCCCCTCCATTACCTCTCCCGCATGTCGTATCGAATTTTTTATGCCCTGAAGATGGCGCTGGCGCTGCTGCTGAGCGCCGCCGCCATACCGGCCGCGGCGGCGGCCTGGGAAATGCCGCCGCTGGACCGGGTGATCAATTACCGGCCGCACCAGTCGCTACAGATTTTTACCGCCGACGGCGTCGAGATTGCGCAATTCGGGCTGGAGCGGCGACAGTTCCTGCCCATCGCCCAAATGCCCAAACTGCTGCAGGACGCCGTGATCGCGGTGGAGGATGCGCGTTTTCGGGAACATGGCGGCATCGACCCCAAGGGCATGGCGCGGGCGCTGCTGTCGATGCTGTCGGGCGGGCGGCGCCAGGGCGCTTCGACCATCACCCAGCAGGTGGCACGAACTTTTTTCCTGAGCAACCGGCAGACCGCCGAGCGCAAGATCAAGGAGATGCTGATCGCCTTGAAAATCGAGCAGCAGTTGAGCAAGGACCGCATTCTGGAGTTGTACCTGAATGAGATTTACCTGGGCCAGCATGCTTATGGTTTCGCTGCCGCGGCGCAGGTCTATTTCGGCAAGCCGCTGGACAAGTTGACTATCGCTGAAGTGGCGATGCTGGCGGGCTTGCCGCAGAACCCGCTGTACGCCAATCCGGTCACCAATCTGAAGCGCGCGATCCAGCGCCAGCACATTGTGCTGGCGCGCATGCGCGCCACTGGCGTCATTGATGAGCGGCAACTGGCGGCGGCAAGGGCCGAGCCGCTCAACATCCGCTCGCCACTGCAAGTGCCGCTGCATGCCGAGTATGTGGCCGAGATGGCACGCCGCGCTGTCGTCGAACGCTTTGGCACGGAAGCCTATTCCAGCGGCATCCGCGTGCAAACCTCGCTGCGCGCGCAGGATCAGCAAACCGCCTGGAACGCACTGCGGCACGCGGTCCTTGAACATGACCGAAAAGGGTTGTGGCGCGGCCCGGAGGACCGTGAAACTTTACCGGCCGGCGATGGCCCCGAGGTGGAACGCGCGGCGGCGCAGGTGCTGAAGGATCACCGGGACGACGAGTTGCTGCGCCTCGGCATGGTGCTGCGGGCGACGCCCGTGGAGGTCACGCTGCAACTGGCTTCCGGGCAGCGCGTGGCCATCACGGGCAACGGCCTCAAGTGGGTCAAGGCGGCGCTGTCGCCCAACGCAAAAGCCGCTGTGGCGCTGCGCCGGGGCGCCGTCGTGCGCGTCATGCAGCAAGGCAAGGCCTGGGTTTTCACGCAGTGGCCGCAGGCGCAGGGTGCTTTTGTTGCGCTGGACCCGGTCAGCGGCCGGGTGCGGGCGCTGGTTGGTGGCTTCGATTTCACGCGGCAACAATTCAACCACGTCACTCAGGCCTGGCGCCAGGCGGGATCAAGCATCAAACCGTTTCTTTATTCGGCCGCGCTGGAGCATGGCGTGATGCCGGCCAGCGTGATCGACGACGCCCCGTTCACCGCCGCCAACGGCTGGTCGCCGCAGAACAGCGACGGCCGCTACGACGGTCCCATCACCATGCGTGAAGCCTTGACGCGCTCGAAAAACCTGGTCAGCGTGCGCCTGCTGCAGCAGGTAGGCATAGGCCCGGAGCGCGATTGGGTGCAGCGTTTCGGCCTGGATGCGGCGCGCCAGCCCGACAACCTGACCTTGGCGCTGGGTGCCGGCAGCACCACGCCGCTGCAACTGGCGCAGGCCTACGCCGTGTTTGCCAACGGCGGCTGGCGCGTCAACCCGGTGCTGGTGGAGCGCATCACCGACGCCCAGGGCAAGGTTCTGTTCGAGGCGCCGCCCGCCGCGCCCTTGACGGAGGAGACGCGAGCGGTGCCGGCACGCAATGTTTTTGTCACCACCAGCCTGCTGCACGATGTCACCCGCATCGGCACCGCCGAGCGGGCCCAGCGCGAGCTCAAACGCGGCGACGTTTACGGCAAGACCGGCACTACCAACGACGCGGTGGACGCCTGGTTTGCCGGCTTTCATCCCAGCGTGGTGGCGGTGGCCTGGATGGGCTATGACGACCCGCGCAGTCTGGGCGACCGGGAGTCCGGCGGCGGTCTGGCCCTGCCGATCTGGATCGCCTACATGGCCCGCGCCCTGGACGGTGTGCCGGAGCTGCCACTTGGCCCCGCTCCTGCGGGCGTTGAGCAAATCGATGGCGACTGGCGCTACGCCGAATGGGCCAGCGGCGGTTGGGTGTCCAGGATTTCGGCCGATGCGCCGGCCACCCTGGCGCCGCTGGCCGCCTCGCTGCCGGCTTCCGCGCCGGCCGCTCCAGAGCCACGTTGACGGGCTGCCTGACATGCCGGGGTTGCGCGGCGGCTGACCATTCGGGTCAAAGTGGTTTCGCCTCCAAAATTGGACCGATGACACTGCATCCCTGATAATCAAGCTGCTTCATTCAGGAGCTCAAACGGTTCGTGGCAGCGGGAGCAGGAGGTTTCAGCATGAAAAAACTTCTTTGGGCTTGGCTGGCAACGTCGCTCATCGGCTGCGCCGCCTACGCCGGCGAAGCCAAAGTCACATGGCAGGAGCCGGACCAGTACACCGACATTCGCGAAGGCACCGAATTGCGGGACAATTTCCGGGCGAAATTGTTCCAGGACTTCGAATCGATCTTTGCCGATCTGGCACAACAGCTCCCTGACGGCTATCTGTTCGAGGTCACCGTCACCGATCTCGATCTGGCCGGCCAGGTCAACGGCATGCACGATGCCCGGTGGCAGGACATCCGCGTCGTCAGGGACATCTATTGGCCCAGGATGTCTCTGACCTACACCCTGAAAAGCCCCGCTCGGGAAACCCTGGTAACCGGCCAGGAAGACATCAAGGACATGGACTTTCTGTCCAGCACCCCCAGTTTGGGAACGACCCGCTTTGGCTATGAAGAACGAATGCTCAGACAGTGGTTCAAGAAGCAGCAGCGGGACGGAAAATTTCCGGTCAAGGCGTCCTAGCAGGCGAGGCAAGCCACAGGGAGGGCCGCCCGCTCTTGCATGACCAGCGCGTCAATAGCGCACATGGCAGCGCATTTGCCGCAACCACTACAGCGGTCGCCGTCGTGCAGCACGGCAATTTTTCTCCACCCCTGGCGTTCGAAGGCGAACAGCCGCAGGTGACAGGCGGCAATGCAGCGCCCACAGCCCGAGCAATGCGCGGCATCGATGAGCGGGATTTTGGCGGTCGTCACAAAGGATACATTCCGGCAATTGAGGTCGTGAGCAGATTCAGTCTAGACGACTTCACGTAGCTGTCAACCGAGCTCACGAATACCTGTTTGTCGATGTGCACTATTTTGTGCAGTCAAGTTATTCGCACTAGAACTCGTACTCCGCCTGAAACCGCGTCGTGGTTCGTGTTGCAGCGTTGCTCCCACGAAGAAGCGCCGCGTTCCACTTGATGGCCGGCCCGGTTCCGGTCCTGATCTTTCCGAACAGGGCAGGCCCGAATTTGTGCTCTTGCTGCGCCGATGGACTCCAGTGGTCCCATGGCCCTAAAGAACCAAAGGCCTGGACACCCCATTCAAACTGTTCCGCCTGCCGGTATTTCAACTGGCCTTGATAGTGCAACTCGGTATCGAACGCGGCGCTGCCTCTGACATGTTTTTGAATCAGCAAGTTGAAGTTCCCCTGGACCTTGCCCCACTCCGCTTGAAACAGGGGACCGTAGCTGAGCTCGTAGCCCTCGGTCCGATCTTTCGGGCGTTCAATCTCGAACACAAAACCAACATCGACCGGATAGCGCCCTGTCTCGGTCAGCTGAAAGCGGTTTTCCCACGCCCAGGCATCGAAGGAATTGCTCGCTCCGGACTCCTGTTTGTAATTGGCATGGATTTCCGTTGACCACCAGGCGTTGACTCCATATCCAAGACCTACGGAAGCAGCAGCCTGATGGGCACCCTCTCTGTCTTTTTGGGCACCCCATTTGAAGTCGATTTCCCGCTCGCCCGGCTCCACGGTTGGCATGCTGATTTCATCATTCGGGCCGGCATGGGCCAACACCGGTAAAAGAGAGATGCAGGAGGCCATAGCCATCCCTGCGAGTTTTGTGTATCGCATTGGATTCCTTGGAAAAGTTGGGTTGAAAGCTAGCGCATCACGGCATCATTGCGATCCCGTTTTTGCCAAATTTGGGCTTGCTTGCTGGCCATCCCAATCATTCCAATGGCCCCCGCATAGAACAGCAACTGCAAGCCCGAGGGGCTGGCGTCGTAGCCCATCAAGGCGTGCAACAGAATGCCCAGGGACGACTCGTTTGAGAGCAGGAACGACCCGTCCCAAAGCGGCTCCGACCAACGCACCACCAGGCCGGCCTGGATCAGCGTTTTGGCCAGCTGACTGGCAAGGCTTCCAGCAAGAACCAGGATCAATGTGTTGGTCACGGCAAACAAATGCTGCGTTTTGATGCGGGCCAGACCAAGGTAAATCAGCAGCCCCGCGAGGGAGCCCAGGGCCAGTCCGGTCAGCGCGCCCAGCAGCATCGGCAACGCACCACCCGAGGACCCGGACATGAAGCCGGCGACAAACAAAACCGTTTCGGCACCTTCGCGCAAGACCGCCAGCGCCACCGCCAGAGTCAGCGCCCGCAGTGAACCCGTGCCCTCGGCGGCCGACCGCCCCGTTTGCCTGGCCTCTTGGGCCATTTCCCGACCATGGGTGGAAACCCAAACGCAGTGCCACGCGAGCATGGCCAGGGCCAGGGTGATGATGGCCGCGTTCAACAGGTCTTGACCGATGCCATCGGCCCAGACGCTGACTTTCTCCATGCCGGCGGCCAGCAACAGCGCGCCCGTCAGGCCCGCCAGAACGCCGCCTGCGATCCACAGACTGCGACGCTCAAGGCCCCGCGTGGCGGCGGCGACAATGCCCACGAACAGGGCCGCTTCAAGTGTTTCTCGGAAGACGATCAGACCAGTGGCAAACATCATTGGCTTTCGTTGAACCAGCCGTTACTCGGCAATGACAACACCCTTGGCCGTTGCCTCGTTGTATTCACCAACAAACTCATACCGCCCGGGTTTTAGGGGGCCAATGAAGAGCACGGCTTTCGCTCCTCCAGGGACAACTTTTTCCCGATTCAAGGAGTGGCTTTCGAATTCCTCGGGAGTGTTGTCCTGGTTGTGAACGGTCAAGCGCACGCGCTGATGGGCCGGCACCTTGAGCTCGGCGGGCTCGAAGCGGTGGTTTTTGATGACCAGTGAAACATCCAGATCAGCGGCGAAACTTGTGCTCGAAATGGTTGCCGCCAGCAAGGCGATACCCATCGCCTGGCTGGTCGAACGAAGTGACAAGGTTTTCATCGTGGGTTCTTTCTTGTGGAGGGGCATTGAACAGGATCGACTCGGTGGGACAAACTTTTCAGTTTGCATGGGTTAATTCTAAACGAGAATCATTCGCATCGTCAAGATTGCAATCCATATTTGTTTGGCAGCACTCTCCTTCGCACGGTCACAGGAATTGCCCAGCACCAGCCACAAGGCCTAAAACTGCTTGCAACCTGGCGGCAGGTTCGCGCACGCTGAACCGATCCAGGCAAAATCCGGGGAAGAAAGGCCACCTGGGGGTCAATATGGCTGCCGCTCGGCGCCGGCCTTACAAGGCTTGTCTCGGAGTTGAAATTGGCGTAGCGCTCTTAGCGTCGGCGCGCTCGAAAACCGGTACCGCGCGCGCTTTAGCCGACCAGCAGCGACTCTCCAACCGCATAGAACTGGCCGCCGGCCACATAGTGCAGGGTGCGCAAATCGTCAGGCGCCCGGTCGAACCGCCAGCGTCCCTCATGGAAGACCCGTGCATCGGCCCACGCGGCGACGACCTCGCCGATGAACAGGTCATAGGTCTGCTGGTTGTGGGGCTCGGGAACAACCCGGCACTCCAGCCAGCCGACACAACCCAGCACCAGTGGCGCCACGATCTGACGCGCCGCAAAAGTGCTGATTCCGTGTTTGTTCAGCTTGTCCGGGACCACCCTGGCGCTGTCGGTGCCGACAGCCAGTGTTTGGGCCGCCAGGGCACGCGATGGAATATTCAGCGCGAACTGGCCGCCGCCCTCGACCAGCTCGCGGGTCAGTGTGGCTTTATCGATCACCACCGTCACTTTGGGTGGGTCGAAGTCCAGCGGCATCGACCACGCCGCCGCCATCAGGTTGCCGACGTCCTTGTGGGCGGATGACACCAGCACGGTCGGGCCGTGGTTCAGCAGACGGTAGGCTTTGTCCAGCGGGACGGCGGTGAAATGGATGGGCGTTGCAGTGGTCATGGTTTGAAACTTGTCCATAGGAATCGATGAGCTGGATCATGGCGCCGTCAATCCGGGCGGCGTTGACGGATGAACCGCGCCACGGCCGGAGCGACCAGGGCCGGCTGCTTGATCCACGAATAGTGATCGACCGCCAATCCCGCGGTGTCCGAATTGCGCCAGTGCCAATGAACTGAAGAGTTACCCGGCAGCTTGCTCAACAAGGCTTTTGCGGCCGGCTCGGGTGACCAGGCATCGCCGGCAAAAGTCAGCGCCAGCACCGGCAGTTTGAGCAAGCGCAACGCATGCTCATAGTCCACGTCCGATCCCTTCGGCCGGTACTTTCCGGTAACCACCAGGTGGCTCCAGTCCCGCATCACGCCGGCCGCCTCGCGCCCGCCAAAGCCGACGCGGGCGCCAGGAAAATAACCCAGCACCGGACTTGCCAGCCGTGACAAAACCACAAGGGAGCGAACCGCCAGGCGCAACTTGCCAGCGTAGCAAGGCCAATGCACACTGCCACTGGCGATCAAGGCCACGCCGGCGATGGGGCCAGGGTTGGCGGCAGCGCCGAGCAAGGCCAACTGTCCGCCCAGGCTGTGGCCGCCGAGCCAGATCGGGGCCTCGGGAAAACGTTGCCTGACGGTCTCGATCAAGGCCGTCAGATCAAGCTCAATGAGATGGCGGTAGCCAAAGTCGCTGGCCCGGCCAGCGCGGATGGAACTGCTGCCGATGCCGCGCCAGTCGGGCGCGCAAACTTGCACGCCATGCTGCACCATCTCCCGGCCCAACCGCCCATACACCCGCGCTGGCGTTCCAAGCGCCGAGAGGAAGATGAGCACGGGCGCGGCCGGATCATCCGTCCGGTAAAGGTTGGCGTCGAAGCGATGCTGATCGGCAGATGTGATGGTCAGCGTTTGTGTTTCTGCCATGGCAAGGTATCCGGTGGGGAAAGGGTGCCAGAAATCGGCTCGGCGAAACATTGTCGCATTGGGGAAGAATGTTCGATGCGTGCTTGTGCGTTTACCGTCGCGGTACGATGGTCATGGTTTGGGCCGCTTTCAAGTCGGATGAGGGCGGCAAGGTGACGGAGCTTGGCGCCAGTACCGGTCAGCGCGATGAAGCAAACCCTCGGCCGTTCACCCTTGATTTGGCTGGCTTGGGCTCCGGCGGACTGCGCACCCGAGCCCGCACGGCCTCGCGCAACAGGTATTCCACTTGGGCATTGACGCTGCGCAGTTCCGCCGCCGCCAGCCGCTCAATCTGGGCCCACAAGACCGGATCAATGCGCAGGGCGAAGGATTTCTTGTCGGGGCTTGCCATGCAGGGAGGGTCCGAAGTCAGTTGTACAAGGTGCCGGTATTGACCACCGGCTGTGCGTCATGATCGGAACACAGCACCACCAGCAGGTTGGTCACCATCGCCGCCTTGCGCTCGTCATCGAGTTCAACCAGGCCACGCTCTTGCAGGCCGCTCAAGGCCAATTCCACCATGCCGACTGCGCCCTGGACAATCAAGCTGCGCGCCGCGATGATGGCCTGCGCTTGCTGGCGCCGCAGCATGGCGCCAGCGATTTCGGGAGCATAGGCCAGATGCGTCAGTTTGGCATCCACGACCACAATGCCAGCGAGCGAAAACCGGTCCTGCAATTCGTGCCGCAAGGCGGTCCCAACCTGCTCCCCGCCCGAGCGCAAGGTGATCTCCGCCGGACTGGCGCTCCCAACTTCGTCCAGATTGTCGTAGGCGTAGCTGGATGCCAGGTGCCGCACCGCCGCCTCGGCCTGCGTCAACACATAGGACTCAAAGTCCTCCACGTCAAAGCTGCAGCGCGCCGTATCCTCCACCCGCCAGACGATCGCCGCAGCGATCTCGATCGGGTTGCCGCGCAAGTCATTGACTTTGAGCTTCTCACTGTTGAAGTTGTAGGCTCGGGTCGAGACCTTGGTGCGACTGCAAAACGGATTGCACCAGCGCAATCCTTCGGCCCGATCGGTACCCCGGTAGCTGCCAAACAGTTTCAGCAGGGCCGCCTGATTCGGGTTCAGCGTGTACAAGCCGGCCAGACACCCAAGTGCTCCCAGCAGCGCCAATGCGCTCAGCAGCAGCGTGGGCCCGCTCGGCGAGCGCGTCACCATCAGGGCCGCTCCCAGGATTAAGCCAATCCCGATCGCCACGGCAGCAAAACCATTGCCGGTCTTAGCCAGATATTCATTGGAAGCCTGTTTTTCCATAACCGTCCTCTGTTGATGCTCCAATCCCATGATCGAAGACTTCCTTGATCCCGCTTGCGAATTTGCCATTGAGATAAAAGTGATATCACTATAGTATTATTTTCCGCTGCCGTCAAAGTCCGGACACGGCGTGCAAGTTTTGCGCTTGCTGGCTTTGCGTTTGTAGTTGCAACGCAAAACGCGTAGGATCAGAGGGGACGGGCCCACCAACTCTTGGGAGCAATGCAATGAGTAACCATGTCTATAAGATGCTTGAACTCACCGGTTCTTCCAGCGTCAGTATTGAAGATGCTGTGAACACCGCTATCGCCAAGGCGCATCAGACGGTGCGAAACATGCAGTGGTTCACCGTCACGGAGACCCGGGGCCATGTGGTTGATGGCAAGGTGGCGCACTGGCAGGTTTCCCTGAAGATCGGATTCACACTGGAATAGCCGTCAGCACGACGGCTTGGAGGTGCGCCAGGTAGCAACCAATCTTGCTGGCGACGGATGCCTGTCACCTGCCGTTAACGCGACCCATGGATAGCGCGGCGGCAGTAACTGAGCCAAGCCAGGTGCGGAACCTTGAGACTACGATGGCGCCGGCTCAGAGTGAAAACAAAAAGTATTCACTCCTTGCAGCTTGGCCCGGTACATGGCCGCGTCGGCATTTCTGATCAAGTCGCCGGCGTCTTGCCCGTCTTGTGGGTACAGGCCGATGCCGATGCTGCTGCCGACGCTGACTTGCCGGCCCTCGATCATCACCGGCTGTGACAGGGAATCCAGGATTTTTGTCACGATAAGGGAAATGTCGTGGCCGGCGCCGATTTCTTCCAGCAGCACGACAAATTCGTCGCCCCCCAGGCGCGCCACCGTGTCTTCGGCGCGAACGCAGGAAGACAGTTTTTGCGCCACCACCTGCAACAACTGGTCGCCGGCGTGGTGGCCAACCGAATCATTGACCTTCTTGAAGTCGACCAGGTCCAGAAAGATCACCGCCAGTTTTTTGTTGGAGCGCCGGGCATGGGAAATGGCGCGCAGCAGCCGGTCTTCCAGCAGTACCCGGTTCGGCAGACTGGTCAGCGCGTCGTGCTGGGCCAGAAAATTCAACTTCTCTTCAACCGCTTTTCGATGGGTGATATCGGAAAAAATGGCAACATAATTGCCGATTTCGTCCGCATCGTTTTTCACCGCATTGACAGTGATCCATTGCGCGTAGATTTCGCCGTCGCGCCGTCTGTTCCAGATTTCCCCCTGCCAGTGTCCGACCTGGGCCAGGGCCTTGTGCATGGATTCGAAGAAAGCGCCATCATGTCGGCCCGAAGACAGGATCGACGGCCTCTTTCCAATCACCTCGTGCGCCTCGTAGCCGGTGATCATGGTGAAAGCCGGATTGACCGATTCGATGATCTGGTCGGCATTGGTCACGAAGATGCCTTCGAAGGTGCTCTCAAACACCTTGGCTGCCAGGCGCAGGTGTTGGGTCGAAAGTTCCAGCCTTTCGTTGCGGTCCTTCAGAGCCTCCTCCAGCTCACGGATATATTCGCTTTCGATGTTGGCCAGGATGTCGGTAAACGAGATCAGGCCCAGTAATTCGCCATCGTCGTCGCTGACGCCCAGATGGCGAATATTTTTATCGATGAACTGTTTGCGCGCCTGGTAGAGGCTGGAACTCTGAGGAATGGTAACGAGCGGGAAAGTGGCCAGTTCACCGACCGTGACTGACGGCAGGTCGGAGCCGACCAGGCGCACCGCGTCGCGTTCGGTGAAGATGCCCAGGCCACCCTCCGGCGCAGCAACCACGACGGCATCGAAGCCACCCTGCCCCATTTCCAGAATCGCCTTCGACGCCAACAGGGTGCCCGGCAGAATCAGCAGCGTGCGCCTGAATACCGATTTCACATCCCGCAGGGCAATGTAATACTCGACGCCTTGATTGATCACGACGTCGGACTGCGACACGATGCCCCTGGGCTCGCCCGAATCGTCTATCACCAGAAAATGGCGCACGTTGTCGCGACGAAATTGCAAGGCCGCATCGCCCAGGCTGGTGTCGATGAGGATGGTTTTGACCGGGGACGACATCGACCGGGAAATCGGCGCCTGGCTGGACCCTGGAGCCGACAGGTCGACGGCAAGGGCGTCGCGTTCGGTCCAGATGCCCACGATCTGCCCTTCATCCTCGACCAGGATCGAACTGCATTGCATCTCTGCCATTCGTCGAGCAGCCTCAGCCACCGGCGTAGCAACGGAGCAACTCAACAACGGGTGACAAATAATGCTTCTGAGCGTAACTTTGGTTTGAGTCATTGCATTTCGACCGGTCTTGGTTCTTTAACGGCGGCGGACCAGACTTTCTTCATGCTAGCACCTGATTTATTTTCGGGCGGCCTGCCAAGCCGTGACCGACACTCGGACGGGATGGTGCCCAAAATCGTCACGCCAGCCACCGCGCGCTTACAAATTGTCGCGAGATTGATGCGCGCCAAGTCATCGGCCGGACGGCGGGCTGCGTTCTGGATGAACCCTGCAATCCGGTTGTCGTCATGTGTGCGTTTGTCCTGACAGTTCCACCGTCGTGCCGCTGGCGAAGCAGACGATTGACAGTGGGTATTTCCATGGAGCATAGATGGCTGCCTTCTCCTCTCATAGGTTGATTCTGCCGCTGGCCTGCGGGCTGTTCGGCCTGTTGGCGGGCTGCGCCACGCCGGACACCGGTTCGGGGACGCTTGCGACGCCTGAAGACAAGCCGTCGTTGCCCAGTCCATCCGAAGTTGTCAAGGTCCTCAACCGGGTGACCTGGGGTGTCAATTCTTCCGCGATTCGGCAGGTCGATGCGCTGGGACTCAAGCGCTACCTCGATCAGCAGTTGCATCCAGGCCCAACCTTATTGCCGCCGCCCGTGCAAGCCCAGATCGACTCGATGACCATTGCGCAACGTCCGCTCGAATGGCTGACCCAGGATCTGGAGCAACGCCGTAAATTGGCCGACGCGGTTGCCAACGATGACGACAAGAAAGCGGCGCAGCAGGCCTACCAGCAGGAGCTGAACCGGCTGGCCCGCGAAGCCGCAACCCGGGATTTGCTCAGAGCCCTGTATTCACCCAACCAGTTGCAGGAGCAGATGACCTGGTTCTGGCTGAATCATTTCAGTGTGCATCAAGGAAAACACAATCTGCGCGCCCTGCTGGGTGACTATGAGGAACGTGCGATTCGCCCTCATGTGCTCGGAAAGTTTCGTGATTTGCTGTCGGCCACCGCGCATCACCCGGCCATGCTGCGCTATCTGGACAACGAGCAGAACGCCGTCAACCACCTGAACGAAAACTATGCCCGCGAGTTGATGGAACTGCACACGCTGGGCGTGAACGGCGGCTACAGCCAGCGTGACGTGCAGGAACTGGCGCGCATCCTGACCGGCGTCGGCGTCAACCTGGGATCGACCACGCCCAAGGTGCGGCGCGACTTGCAAGCCCAGTATCTGCGCCAGGGCTTGTTCGAGTTCAATCCGAATCGGCACGATTACGGCGACAAACAACTGCTGGGGCAGACCGTGCGCGGTCGCGGTCTGGCCGAACTCGACGCGGCGATCGACATGCTCAGCCAGCAACCCGCCACGGCCCGTTTTCTGAGCAACAAACTGGCCCTCTTCTTTGTCTCGGACGCGCCACCGGCGCCGCTGCTGGAACGCATGACGCGGACTTATCTGCGCAGCGATGGCGACATTGCGGCGACCCTGCACACGCTGTTCACGTCAGAAGAATTCAGACAATCCCTGGGTCGCAAGTTCAAGGATCCGGTGCATTACGTCGTATCCACCGTGCGCCTGGCTTATGACGACAAGGTGATCCTGAATGCGGGACCGATGCTGAACTGGCTCAATCGCATGGGTGAACCACTCTATGGCAGGCAGACGCCCGACGGCTATCCGATGGGCCAGACCGCCTGGGCCAGTCCCGGACAAATGAGCACGCGCTTTGAAATCGCCAAGGCCATTGGATCAGGCAGTGCCGGTCTGTTCAAGACCGACGGACCGCGGCCGCTGGAGCGACCGGCATTTCCGCAACTGGCCAACCCCTTGTATTTCGAATCCCTGAAGAAGACGTTGAGCCCGGCGACGCAGCAGGCACTGGAGCAGGCCGGCTCGCCGCAGGAATGGAATGCCTTCCTGCTGTCGTCGCCCGAAATGATGTACCGCTGAAGGTGAGGAACGCCCCATGAATCGCCGTACCCTGTTGCAAGCCTTCGCCACCCTTGCGCCGACCTCCCTGGCCGCTAGCCTGTGGGCCGCGCCGGCCAGTAAAACGCGCTTGCTGCTGGTCTTTCTGCGTGGCGGCTATGACGCAGCCAACCTGTTGGTTCCGACGTCCAGCCGGTTCTATTACGAAGCGCGGCCCAACATCGCCGTGGCGCGGCCCGGTGCCGATCCCAATTCGGCGCTGGCGCTTGATGGCGATTGGGGACTGCATCCGGCGCTGCGCGACAGCGTCTACCCCTTGTTCACCAAGGGTCAGGCCGCTTTCATTCCTTTTGCCGGAACAGAAGACTCCTCGCGCAGTCATTTTGAAACGCAGGACAGCATCGAGCTGGGCCAGCCCCTGGAGCGCAGCCGAAATTACCGCTCGGGCTTTCTCAACCGGCTGGCGGTGACGCTCAATGACAGTGGCGCCATGTCGTTTACCGATCAGTTGCCGCTGATATTGCAGGGCGACTTGATGGTACCGAACACAGCGCTGCGTTCGATCGCCAAACCGTCCCTGGATGCTAGGCAAAGCAGCATCATTGCGGCTATGTACCAAGGCACTGCGCTGGCGCCGCAGGTGAACCAGGGATTCATGGTGCGCGACGACGTGATGCGGGAAATGACCAGCGAAATGGACGCCGCCAACCGCAATGCGATCAGCGCCAAGGGGTTCGAGCTGGAGGCGCGCCGGATCGCCAGGCTGATGAAAGACAAGTACCGCATCGGCTTTGTCGATGTCGGCGGCTGGGATACCCATGTCGGGGAGGGTGGCGCCACCGGTTACCTGGCGGGACGACTGGACGAACTGGGCCGCGGTCTGGCCGCGTTCGCGACCGAGATGGGATCCGAATGGCGCGACACCGTGACCGTCGTGGTCAGCGAATTCGGCCGCACCTTGCGCGAAAACGGCAACCGTGGCACCGACCATGGACACGGCACCGTCTATTGGCTATTGGGCGGTGGCGTGCGCGGTGGAAGAATCCTGGGTGAACAAACGCGCGTCGACGCGGCCAGCCTGTTTCAGCATCGCGATCTTCCGGTGCTGAACGAATACCGGGCCATTCTTGGTGGCCTGTTTGCACGTCTGTACGGACTCCATGCGGGACAAATCGATCGCATCTTCCCCGGCGCAAAGGCACGTGACATCGGCCTCATTTAGCCACCGGCAATCAGGCGCGAGATTGCGGCTCGGTGTGTCAAAAGGATAACCTATGGGCGGCGTCAGACTGGCCCCCGTTCTGCCGGGCGCAGCGCCGCAAAAACCGCCATGGCAGCCAGCGAGAGTGTCGCCGCCACGGCAAATGCCAGGTTCGGCGAGGAAACCCACAAGGCCCCAGCCACCAGAGAAGCTGGCACATACAGCAGGCCGGTGACAAAGTTGTAGATGCCCACCGCGGTGGCGCGCCGCTCGGGCTCAAGGTCGGCGATGAAGGCTTTACTCTGCGACTCGTCAATCGCATAGAACAGCCCGTAAATCGCGAACACGGCCACCATCTCCCATCGACTGCTGGCGACCACCAGCCAAAGGTTGATCGCCGCGTAGAGCGCATACCCCAGCAGCAGGATGCGGCTGCGACCCACCTTGTCGCCCAGCTTGCCCACCAGCGGCGCGGCCACGACACAGGTGGTATTGAACAGGGCGTAGAGCAGCACGATGTCGGTCACGCCAAAGCCCACGGCATGAGCCTTGAGCAAGATGAAGCCGAGGCTGAAATAGGCCAGCGCGAACAATCCCGCCGGCAGCAGGAAGCGTTTGAACCCGGGGCTGAGTTGCTGCCAGTTCTGCCGCACGCTCTCGCGCTCGTGCGCGGCACCGGGTTGGTCCGGAATGCGCGTCAATACCGCCACACTGATCACCGCAGGCACAAAGGCCACCAGAAACAAAGTGCTGTAGGTGCGGGTCGACTCTCCCAGCCACGACAGCAGTCCATAAGCCACCAGCGGCCCAAGTACCGCTCCGGCCTTGTCCAGCGCCTTGTGCACACCGAACGCATAGCCGCGCGTGTCTTTTCCACCGATCGATGACAGCCAGGCGTCACGGGGTGGCCCGCGAAAACCCTTGCCCAGCCGCTCGACGACACGAAACAGGCTTAAACCGACGACCGATGACGACACCAGCAGAATCAGCTTGGCCAGAGTGGAGAATGCGTAACCGGCGGTGGCGAACCACTTGCGCCGGCCGCTGCGGTCCGACAGCCAGCCGGCCAGGTAGTTGAGCGACGAAGCCGAGAAATCTGCCAGCCCTTCGATCAGCCCCAGTAAAGCGCTTGAAGCGCCAGCCACGGTGGTGAAAAAGATCGCGAATACCGAAAAAATCATCTCCGAACTGAGGTCGGTGAGAAAGCTCACCCAACCGAGCTTCAAGACGTCGGGGTGGAGTCGCTGGCGCTGGTCGCCGGTGGGCGCGGTCATCGAAGCCTTCCGGGTCAAAGTCTCGGGTGGTTTTGGCACCGCCACATCCTACTCTGTTGAGATTCTTGAGTTCTCGACACCCCACCGTGACCCGACAAAAGAGAAAGAAGACTCTTCGGGGTCTTTTGTTGACTCAAGCCGATTGCCGTTCATGCAGCCGCAGCTCACGAAACCGGCAACAGGCTTGGGATGATCGAAATGTCGATGCCGCGTGACCGCAACTTTTTGCCAGTTGAACGGTCAGAAGAACCGCCCACTACAATCGCCCGCCTCATGAGCTATTGCGCAATCGACTTCGGCACCTCCAAATCTAGCGTGGTGGTTGCCGACACCCAGCGCGGCACGCGGTTGGTGCCACTGGAGGACCAGCAACCGACCATGCCCACGGCGGTGTTCTTTTTTACCGACGAGCATGAGGCCGCCCAGGCCCACGGCGTGCAGCGCCCCGAGGGTGCCCTGCCGCGCGCCTACGGCCGCTCCGCAGTGGCCGCCTACGTCGACGGGTATGCGGGCCGTTTGATGCGCTCGCTCAAATCCATCCTGGGCTCGAACCTTGCCGAGCAGTCCACGGATCTTGGTAACGGCTACGCCGTGCGCTACCTGGACGTGATCACCGGCTACCTGCGCCACCTCAGAAACGCAGGCGAGGCCTCGGCCGGGCAGCCGCTCGATCGCGTGGTGCTGGGTCGCCCAGTGTTTTTCGTCGACGACGACCCGGAACGCGACGCGCGTGCCCAAGCCACGCTGGCCGCCGCTGCGCAGGCCGCCGGCTTTGCCGATGTACGGTTCCAGTTTGAGCCGATTGCAGCAGCGTTTGACTATGAACAGCAGGTATCGCAAGAACAGATCGTACTGGTGGCGGATATCGGCGGTGGCACCAGCGACTTCAGCGTCGTGCGCGTGGGCCCCATGCGCCGGTTGCGCGCCGACCGTCGTGACGACATCCTGGCCAACCACGGCGTGCATATCGCCGGCACCGACTTCGACCGGCAGATCGAGCTGGCTGCGCTGCTGCCGCTGGTCGGCTTGGGTGCCTATGGACCTGGCGGGCCAGGCGCACGCCAAGTGCCAAGCACGGTCTACCACGACCTCGCCACCTGGCACCTGATCAACACCTGCTATCGCCCGCGGCGCGTAGCGGAGTGGCGCGCCATGGCCGACTGGTTCGCCGACCCCGAGCTGCACCGCCGACTGATGCGCGTGCTGGAGCTTCGCTTGGGCCACGAGCTGGCCGCCAAGAGCGAGTCCGCCAAGATCAGCGCTGCTGCCGGCACACCGGCTCAGGTGGCGCTCGACGCGCTGGCTCCGGGTCTGCTCGCCACGGTAGACCAGGCGCTGGCGGTGGACGCGATCCGCGCCGACCTCGATCGCATCGCCCGGGCCGCCGTGCAGACCGTGCGCACCGCCGGTCTGGCACCCGAACGCATAGACGCGCTGTACTTCACCGGCGGATCCACCGGCTTGGCGCCGTTGACCGAACGTTTGTCGGCCCGCTTTGCCACTGCACTCCCCGTGCATGGCGATCGCCTGGCCAGCGTCGCTACGGGTCTGGGGGTGCATGCGTCACGGGTGTTTGGCAGTTAGGACCACAAGCGTTGTGCGCGTTCGCGCACTTCGGGAGAAAGACGGTTGCTTTGCTGCCCATGGCTCCTTCTTCTCAAAGGCTGGAGCCGCCTCAATACCCCGGGGCGATTCAGTCGTGTTGTGTCGAACTGGTCACATAATCACTGTTGGAGACCCATTCAATGGCTGTAACACGGAACAAGGTGGTCATCATTGGCGCCAATTTTGCCGGACTGACCGCGGCAATCCAATTGCCCAAGACGTTGGACGTGACGGTGGTCGACCCATCGCCGCATTTCGAATGGATTCCGGCAATCCACGAAATTCTCTCCGGTGTCAAGACACCGCGGGGTCTGCAGCTGGATCGGGCACAGATCATTGCGCGCGCGGGGCATCGTTTTGTACAAGACAGCGTTACCCACATTGACGCGCGCCGCCGGCGCGTAGCGACTGCCGCGGGAGAATCCCTGGGCTACGACGTTGCCATCGTGGCTGTGGGGGGCGTGACAAACAACTACCACATACCGGGCGTGGACAGCCACACTTGGCCGTTTCGAACCGTCGCGGACAGCCTGGCCATTGAGCGGCAGCTCGACGCGCTGCGGCGCACGGAGTCTGCGCTTCAAGTCGTCGTCGTCGGTGGCGGCATATCGGGCGTTGAGTCGTTGGGCGAGCTGTTGCGTCGCTACCGCGATCGGCCGAAAATTTCGTTTGCCATCGTCGAGGCCAGCAATCAGCTGATGCCCGGGTTTCCCAAGGCAATTGATGCCGACCTGCGACGGATTTGCCAGGAACACGCCGTGTCGATTCACACCGGCGACCCGGTTGGTCGCATCACGCCCAAAGGCGTTTGGCTGGCTTCTGGCAAGCGGGTGCCGTCGGCCCTCACCATCTGGGCCGCCGGGCTTGCGCCGCCGCCCCTGTTGCGTGATGCAAAGTTGATTCGCCCGCCTCATACCTGGGCGCCTGTTCATCAGAGCCTGCAGAGTCGCTATGCGCAAAATATTTTTGTCGTTGGCGATGCCGCGGCCTTGCCCAAACCGGTCGCTAAACAGGCCTACAACGCCATCGACATGGGCGCCTTGGCAGCGCAGAACGCCTCGCGATGGTTGGCAGGTCAGAGTCTGAAGGACTTCAAACCGCCCGCGAAACCCATGCTGGTGGCCTTTGGCGATCTCCAGACATACCTTGTGGCCGACAAAATCGTGCTTGCCAGCAAAACACTGGCTGCTGCAAAGGAAGGCGTCTATCAGCTATTTATGGCGCAAACCGCGCCACAGGTTGGATTGCGCGCGCTGCCAGGTGCGCTGCGCCGGCTGCGCAAGAGCTGGCAAGAACTGGTTGTTCCTGGTCTGCTCTCCATCAAAGAATTTCGCACCGCGGACGATTGCCGGGCATTGAAGCTGCTGCGATGAACCCAAGGTCGGCTGGCTCGGCCGATTCGCGCAAGTGGTCCGCGATCGCATCGTCCACGCCGCAGGTTGCAGGGTCACGCCGGGCAACAGGTTCGACTTTCATCGCCCACAATTCCTGTTGTCTGATGCAGCCCTCGATACAGTTGTCTTATCTAGCACAGACGCTTTTGGCATTTTGACGACCTCTGCCTAATTCGTGAGCAACCCGAGCGAAGCCCATAACCACGGCGCCTTCAAGGGCAACTGACCCAAGTTATCCACAAAGTAAGTCACCGCTGCTGGGGATAATCTGCAAGCGAGATGAGTGCAAGCGGAAAAGCTGGGGGGTAAGGGTTATCCCAAATTACGGACCCAACCGGGCTGCCGCAATCAACTGATATTTTCAGACCCAGTCAGCTCTCAGCGGTGGCCATTGCAGCAATTCAGCGAGTCGGTGAACAACCCAAACTGCTTCTGGCTGAGCGACCACCGCCCCAGACCCGGTCAAGCCTCGGTAGCATTGGATTAGCACGTCATCCTCGGTAATGCCCAGGCTTAGAAACATGTCTCTGGCCGTTTCAGTCAGCATGCTGGCCATGTCCTCGCAAAGCTCGTACCGGGCAGCCACAACCTCGCGCGACGCATTGGGTTTCTGCCGTCCGGGGTCGATGAACAGCGCCATAAAGGACTGCGGGATTTCAATTTGATACTCTTCGTACATGCTTGCTTAGATGCCCCCAACGTTTGCATCATGTCATTGATTTGCGGTGAGCCAGATTCTGATCTGCCATCAGGAGACTTCGGACAATCTGAATGCACGCCACAAGGCCAAGTCGTAGGCGATCTTGAGTACGCCACAGGCGACCAGTGGAGCCGCCACCCAGCCTGACTGAAAAAGCCAACCCGCCAGCAATGGACTCGCTGCTGACGCCAGGCTGCGTGGTACGGCGGTAAAGCTGGCCGCAGCTGCCCGCTCATGGGGCTGCACGACCGACATCACGAACGCGCTGCGGGCCGGAACATCCATAGAGGAGACCAGGGCACGGGCCAGCAAAAGACCCAAGGCCAAGCTGACGTCCGGCGAAAATGCCGCAGCGATCAGGCACAGGCTCGCCGGAATATGCGTGAACACCATCGTGTTGACCAGACCGACACGCTTGGCCAGCAGCGGCGCCGCAAGCTGCGAGGCGGCACCCAGCAGACCCGATCCAAAGAAGAAAGCCCCGGCCGCCGCGAGTGACAAACCAAATCGCTGGAACAACCACAGCGCAAGCAAGGAATTGACCACCAGGCCGCCGGCGAAAGAATCCACCGAGAACAAAGCTGCCAGCTTGATGACCACCGCCTTGGATGGCCCCAGCGGATCAGGCTTGGTGTTGCTGGATGCTTCGTTTCCCGGCAGCTTTCGATACAGAGCCCACACCACGACACCGATAAGTCCGTAGAGGATGAACATGCCACGCAGCGCATCCAGTCTATCAATACCTAGCAGCGCGACGGCGCGATCAGGCAAGCCTGAGGCGAGGGCTCCCAGTGCCGCACACAGCGCCCCAAATAGCGCGTACCGGGCGAACAGGCTGGTTCTGTTGGCAAGGTCGGTTGCTGTGGCCAGACGGGCGTGCTCCAGCGGCAGAAACACACTGACGTCACCCGAACTCGGATTGAGCGTTCCCAGGAACGCGAGCAACACCAGCGGCCAAAAGGACGAAATCACTGAAAAGCCCAGACCCGTGGCTGCCATCAAGGCGCCAGCACCGAGCAGGAGCGTTCTTCCGCTCCAATGGTGCCCCCAAGCTCCAACGGCGAGTGTCGCCAGGGCCGACCCGAGCATGGTTGCCGTCGCAATGGCACCCACCTCTACCCCTCCAAGCCCCAGCGCAAGCAGGTACACCGGTAACAGTACGGAGACAAATCCATCGGCGAAACCGCGCAGCGCCCTGGCGGCAAAGATCGGCAGGATGCCTTGGTCAGTACCCTTCGGGAGTAATCGGCGGATCAATTCTGCTCCTGTGCTGGTGTGGCTGCTGCCTGTTGTTGGTCTGAATTGTTACCCAACGCCTTCAAGATGATGAGGTCAAGGTTCCAAATGGCCTCGGCAGGCGACTAAATCGGCGGAGACCTGAAAGTCAGCAATGTGTTTCTGGAGGCATTCTGGCCTGGTGGTTGACTGTTCGCTCCTGGTCGAGCCTCTCAGGACAGGCTCGCAATTTGACCGTCGCTTGTGCAGTGAGAGCAGACATCGCCTACTATTCCCCAACCTGGGGAAGGTACGGCTGATCTGGAACACCGTGGAAAGGATGCGCCCTGACAAGGTTTGGTTCATTTCAGAGCGGGTTGTCATCAAAACCCACCCCACAATTTTCGTTTTTGGATTGGAATTTCTAAATGCTGATGGTGAATCACTCAAAGAGTCTTGAGAGCGTCCAAAAGATGCGTGGCGCTGCCAAAGTCCTGGTCGGTGTGCTGGAGATGATTGAGGCGTATGTGAAGCCCGGTGTAACTACCGGTTATCTTGACAAGCTTTGCAACGACTACATTGTTGACAATGGAGGCATTCCCGCGTGTGTTGGTTACCAAGGTTATCAGCACGCGACCTGCATTTCGGTTAATCATGTCGTTTGCCACGGCATCCCAGGGGAAAAGACATTGAAGGAGGGTGACCTTCTAAATATTGATGTGGTGGTGGCGCGAGATGGGATGCACGCAGACAGCAGCGCCATGTACTTCGCCGGGAAGTCCACCATCGCAGCAAAGAGATTGGCAGCCGTCACACAGGAATGTCTCTACATTGGCATTCTCGAAGTAAAACCGGGCGCGCCATTGGGCAATGTTGGGGCGGCTATACAGTCACACGCTGGCAAATGCGGGTACAGCGTCGTTCGGGATTTTTGCGGCCACGGGATTGGGGCAGCCATGCATGAGGAACCCGAAGTCCGGCACTTCGGTAAGCGAGGCTCCGGTCAAATGATGTTGCCGGGCATGACGTTTACCATTGAACCCATGCTGAACGCCGGTCGGCAGGACGTGCATGTGATGCCGGATGCGTGGACCGTTGTGACGAAGGACCACTCCTTGTCTGCCCAATGGGAGCACACGGTGCTGGTGACAAACACTGGTGTCGAGATTCTTACGCTGCGTCCTAGCGAAAACGAGAGGTGGGATCTTTTCAATTCCGCCCACGCTCGATAATCCCGGTTCAATTGCTAAACGACTTAACGGATAGGCATCCACACGGCAGGAGCCCTGGCAATGCACAAACTTCTACTGACTCTCGGCGTCCTCCCGTTTCTTTGCGCCTGCGGAGGTGGAGGCGCGCCGCCTCCCTCCATCGACGGTAAGTGGAGCGCCGTATCTCAGGTCGTCGGCAGCAGCCTTACCTTGCAGTTGGGCAGCCAAAATGGCACGGTGGTCGGAGCGGGCGCATACAGCTTCGAGGCTGGCCCTTCAGGAGTGCTTGCCGTCGCCGGAACATATCAGCCTCCGATGGCCGCTCTTTCCTTCACGTATGACAATGGCAAGTCCGCCGTGTACGCCGCGACGGTTTCGGACGCCAGCCACATGAGCGGGAAGCTTAGGTATCAGGATGGCACAACCGTGGACATCTCCTTTGTCAGGCAATAGACGAGACTGTTGAGCTCAGGAATGCGTAACCAGTTGCAAGAAGATTACTCGACACCAAGCGTGACGGTCCGCTCCCGGTCGGGCGGTTCCCGCCAAGTCAGTGCCCATCAAAGTATTGGAGAACCCGACCACCCATGGCAGGTCTGCGCCGGGACGTAAGACGTGTTTGAGACGCATAGCGTGCTATGCTGAATCGGTATTTAATTCCTCACACATGAACTCTCTATTCCGAGTCAGGCTTTCGCTTTTGGCCTTCATGTTCTGTGGTTGTGTTTCAGCCAGCGCGGAAGAATCAACTCCGCCTGCTGCGGGCGCACCACCGGCTGTCGTTGTAAAGGTAGAGAAGGCAATAGAGCGTGGCGCGAGGGCCGCCACTAGCGGTGTCAAAAAGGGAGTGACGGCAGGCGCGCGTGGGGTCGAGCACGGCGCGCACGCGGCTGCCAGTGGAGTTGAACGGGGTGCAAAGGCGGCCGCTAGAGGCATCGAACACGGCGCAGCAGCAGTAGCCCGCACTGCCAAGACGGTCGCAAGCAAGGTGGGTGCATCACCCGCGTCTTCCTCAGCGACAGGTAACTGAGTTTGGACGGTTCTTGACTGGCCGCTACTGGCCAGGTGCTGTCATCCACCAATGGCTGGTATCAGGTAATTGGCTGCCACAACGGAAGCGCTGACACCCCAGCCTCATCAAGCACGATTGCAACACTCTGCTTTGCCCTCGTGACCGCGACATAGAAGCTGGAGGCGGGGGGTTGGCTCCAGATTCGTACCGGTCTGTATGAACTTTGCAATTGGCTCAGTGGGGATGATCAAAACGCGCTCATACGTCCTGCCTGATTTGCTCAGATCCGTCGTGGCAAGCGGCATTGGGTTTCATTGTCGTGCTTGGACAAGCCTACACGCATGTCGTGCGCCATTCTGCAATCGGCTCGCAATGCTACAGCCTGGTGACCCCAGGCAGATAGCAGAATAGCTTTCCATCGACATACAGCGCGCCTTCCTGGGCGCCGGCTTCGGCGTAGAACTCCAGCATCGGTGCGCAAGCGGCGACCGGTTCGCGCATCCGCTCGGCGGCAGTCAGTTGGCGCGCCAGGCGGGCGAGTACCAAACTCGCAGTGCGCAGCCCTACAACCAGCAGGCGACGGCCTGAGTAGCCGCGGGGGCGATACAGCGGCAGAGTTGTCGAGGCCAAGCTTTCTGTCATGACATGCTCCTATGGTCAAACACTGACAACACAAATAAAAACGGCCCGGGGCTGGTTCGCACCCGGGCCGTCATGAACAAGAACCTCGCGCTACTGAGGTCAGTTCACGATGCCCCGGGCGGGGCGCGAAGATTGATAAAACCCGACCGCTCATGGCCGTCCTGAATGCCCGGCTGCAACGCGAAGCGGGTGCAGTCGTCAGCAATTTCAGGCACAGGCAAGACCATTAGGCGGAGGGCTTTAAGGTTGATCGGACATGTTGTGATGGGTAGCCGGAGCAGCGACACGACAACAAACTTGCTCAAATGATAAATCATATATTATCTTGAGCAAGAAGTATTTATCAAAATGGACGATGCGCTATTTCTTTTGTCGCAGTGGCGCCACACCGGCTTGTGACCGCAACCACAGCGCGTGGGCTTCGGCTGACGTGGGCGCGCGTTTTGCTGGCAGCTCCGACTCCCCCGCCCTGCCAGGCGACAGCGGTGGTGCGGTGTTCGCGGTGGGCATTAACACTTCCCCTAGTAAGTCGAGCAAGCGCGTGCGCGCGCGCTGTGGGTGGCGTCGGTAGTAGGTCAGCACCAGTCCGACTATGAAGCGTTCGTCGTCATCCCTGGGAGCGTGGCTGTCACTGGGCAATTCGGGTGTCGGGACGGGTTCGGCTGCGCGTGCGCCAGCGCCGTGCTGCTGGTCCATCCAGCCGTGCGGCTTGTGGCAAAGTTGCTCGAACTGTCGCGCCAGCCGTTCACCAATCTGGCGTGATCGACTCTTGATCTGGCTCCAGTAGCTGGCTTGTATCTGAACCCGTTCTGCAAAACGCCCTTCGAGTCCTCGCAGTGTGGCGGTATCCGGCTGTTTGATGGTGTTGCGGACAAATTCATCAAACAACGCAAGGGCGTTGTCGAAGCGAATCTGCGCCAAATCGGGGGCACTGGTCATACTCTGATGATAAACCTGCCTTCACCACGCTTATCAAAGCTTGATATGGCCGCGCTCCTGCAGGAACTGCCAAGCCCTCATCAGAAGATGACCCTTGCGCCAACTTCTCGCCGCTTTGGCGCAACTCCACACCAAATACGTTGCCATTAGCTGGGCGTTGTTGCACGGATATTGGTTTCGGCCAAAATCGCCTCCTCGGCTCGCGGTCGTGTCCGCAGAGCGGCCGGTTCGCTGCGGCTTCACTAACAAGTTCAATCAGCTCTACAGGTCTGAGCACTTGTAACTCTTTCGCCCCTTGCCAGCGCTGGGCTACCCGTCCGGGAGCTCGTAGCCGCGCTCTTTAAGTGCCTTCGCCCAACGCCTGATGCGCGCGCATGTCTCGCTTTTTCGCAGCGTCCACCGGCATCCAAACTGGGTATTCCGGGCGACCGTGACCGGTCATTCCGGCGGATCGTGACCGACGATTCCGATTTATCGTGACCGCTGATTCCGGTCGACCGTGACCGATTTTTAGGTTTAACCGGAATGACCGGTCACGACGCCGGAATGTTCTATTGCAGCGTGTGATGTTGCGCGTATTTCCCTAACCCGTGCGGGTAGTCTCTTCGGCTTTGCTGGAGTGGGCATGCCCGATACCCGAAGGATCAATATGCGCAAGATACGGGACATCCTACGTCTCAAACTTGAAGCTCGGCTCTCCCATGAGCAAACCGCCGCCGCCCTGAGCATCTCCAAAGGCGTTGTCACCAAGTACGTGAGCTTGGCAACCACTGCTGGTCTGGACTGGGCACAAATCCAGCTGCTCGATGACACGGCGCTGCACAACCGACTACTGGGCACCCCCCAGCGAGTCAGTGGTTTTGTGCAGGTCGACTATGGCCGCATCCACCAGGAGTTGCGCCGCAAAGGCATGACCCTGATGCTGCTGTGGCAGGAACACAGCGCCCAACATCCGGGCCAAGCCACCCACCGCTACTCCCAGTTCTGCGAGAACTACCGCTGCTATGCCAAGCGGCTCAAACGCTCCATGCGCCAGAATCACCGCGCCGGCGAGAAGCTGTTCATCGATTACGCCGGACCGACGCTCGAACTCAGCGATGGCAGCCGCGCCCACATCTTTGTGGCTGCTCTGGGCGCATCGAGCTATACCTTTGCTTGCGCCACACCCTTTGAGACCATGGCCGATTGGCTCGGTGCCACCGCCCAGGCTCTGCGCTTCATTGGCGGCGTGCCCCAGCTCATCGTGCCCGACAACCCGAAGGCGCTGATTGCCAATGCCGATCGGTACGAACCCAGGGCCAATGAGACCGTACATGACTTTGCGCGCCACTACGGCACTTCCGTTCTGCCAGCCTGCCCGTATCACCCGCAAGACAAAGGCAAGGTCGAGTCCGCTGTACAGGTGGTGGAGCGCTGGATTCTGATGCGATTGCGCCACCAGCGGTTTGCCACGGTCGATGACGTCAACGAAGCCATCACACCGCTGCTGGAGCAACTCAATGCCAAGGCGTTTCAGAAACTACCGGGCAGCCGCTCCAGTGCGTTTGCACAACTTGATGCTCCGGCACTGCAACCCTTGCCAGCGCAAACCTGGGAACTGGCGGTTTACAAGACGGTTCGGGTGCACATTGACCAGCACGTCGAGTTTGAGGGGCACCGCTACAGCGTCCCGCAGTCGCTGGTCGGTCAAATCCTGGAAGCTCGCGTCACGGCACGCACAGTGGAACTGCTGCACCGGGGCCAGCGTGTGGCGTCCCACCTGCGTTGTGCGCACAAGGGTGGCTTCACCACAGTGCCGGAGCACTTGTCCGCCGCCCACCGGGCGCATATGGAATGGACGCCAGAGCGGCTGATTCACTGGGGCAACAGCATTGGCGTGGCCACCGGGGCCTTGGTGACGCGCCTGCTGCAAACGCGCAAACACCCCGAGCACGGTTACCGGGCCTGTTTGGGGTTGCTGGCATTGGCCAAGCGTTTTACCAGGCCACGGCTGGAGGCCGCTTGCGTGCTGGCGCTGGAGTTGGGCACCACCAACAGCGCCCATGTGCGCGACATCCTGGTCAATGGGCGTGACCAAGTATCACCCAGCACCACAGCGGAGTGGACCAGCCCGGAGCACGCCCATGTGCGCGGCCCTGGCTACTACCAATGACAGCAGCAACAAACAACCCGACAACTGGAACACCCATGATGATGAACACGACAATTGAACAACTACGCAATCTGCGTCTGGCTGGCATGGCCTCGGGATTGGAAGAGCAACTCACCCAGGCTGGCATGACAGCCATCAGCTTTGAGGAGCGCCTTGCGCTGCTGGTGGACCGTGAAGTCCACTGGCGCAATGACAAACGCCAAGCCCGGCTGCTCAAGGATGCCAAGCTGAAATACAGCCAGGCCAGCATTGAAGATATGGACACCCGCGCCGGGCGCGGTGTGGATCGCAAGGCGGTGATGAGTCTGGCTTTGGGTGACTGGATTGACAGTGGCCACAGTGTGCTGATCACCGGTCCCACCGGGGCGGGCAAGTCCTGGCTGGCCTGTGCGCTGGCGCAGTACGCCTGCCGCCGGGGTCACTCAGCCTATTACCAACGTGTCCCCAGGCTGAGTGAGGAACTGCGCATTCGCCATGGCAATGGTACGTTTGGCAAGTGGCTGATTCAGTTGGCCAGGACGGATGTGCTACTGCTGGACGATTGGGGCATGGCCGGTATCGACAGCCAGACCCGTGCTGACTTGCTGGAAATCATCGATGACCGGGCTGCCAACAAAGCCACCATCATCACCAGTCAGCTACCAATTGAGCATTGGCATGCATGGGTCGGTGACGCCACTATTGCCGACGCCATTCTGGACCGGGTAATGCAAAAGAATCACCGTTTCACCCTGACGGGCGAGTCTCTTCGTCAGAAGCCAAAATCAAACAAAAAGGAGATCAATCCAGACCCATCGTGACCGACACCCCTACAATTTGGATGCGCAATACCGCACGCTGCGCCACCGGTCACGATCAACCGGAATCAGCGGTCACGATCACCGGAATACGCACAAACGACCCTGTCGATTGCTTCCTTGGCCTTCACGTACCCATAACGCAGCAGGGCCAAGTTGAATTCCCGATCCTTCTCCCGGTTCGCGACAGTCTTGGCCATGAACAGGTCGAGCACGTCCAGGCAGTAGCACACTTTGTCATCCGTGGCTTGGTTCTGCACTCGCGAAGCCTGCCTTCCAGCCCTCGGGCAGAATTGCCGTATTGGCGCCCACGCCCCGTCGGCGGATACAGGCGGCACTGGGCAGGCAGCAGCTCAGCCTCTCGGAGAAAGTCGTACGCCGATTAATGAAGCAGGAATGCCTGGTCGTGGCCGCAGTGAAGCGGCGCCGGTACGGAACCTACCTGGGAGAAATCAGCCCGGCGCCAGAGAATCTCATTAACCGCGACTTCCACGCTGCAGCCCCAAATGAGAAGTGGCTCACGGACATCACAAAGTTCCAAATCCCAGCTGACAAGGTGCATCTGTCGCCCATGATCGACTGCTTCGATGGGCTGATTATCAGTTGGTCAATCGGCACGCGTCCTGACGCCGAACTCGTGAACGCCATGTTGGATGCTGCCATCGAGAAGGTGGGTAATAGCCATGACCGACCGGTCGTCCACTCTGATCGTGATGCCCACTATCGCTGGCCTGGGTGGCTCACTCGGATACGCGATGCGAAGCTGATTCGCTCGATGTCGCGCAAAGGATGCTCTCCTGATAACGCAGCCTGTGAAGGCTTCTTTGGACGGCTAAAAACGGAGCTATTCCATCCTCGGGACTGGCAGGCTACGACCATTGAGCACTTCATTCAGGTCATTGACACTTACATTCGCTGGCATAACGAAAAGCGGATCAAAATCTCCCTTGGCTCACTCAGCCCCCTCGAATACCGAGAGAGCCTCGGACTTACGGCATAAACCAGTCCAAGATTTACGCCGCACCCCCCTGGGTCAATTCAGTTGCTGCGCGAACAGCAAGGGGTTCCGAACTCCCCAACGTTCACGGCCGTTGACACCTCTTATTTTCTGTTGACACTCTTTATTTATCTGATCACCCTGGGTTGAGCGTGTGTTTACGACTTTAGAAATCCGTGTCGCAAATCCAACGGCCCTCAAACCCGCATGGATGCTGGAGGCCTGTTTACGACTTTAATTGCTCGGAATAACAGTCTCGCTGCCCACACCAGCACTACTCCACCGTCACGCTCTTGGCCAAATTGCGCGGCTTGTCGACATCCGTGCCTCGGGCGCAGGCGGTGTGATAGGCCAGCAACTGCAAGGGAACCACGTGCAGCAGGGGCGAGAGCTCGCCGTAGTGCTCGGGCATGCGGATCACGTGCAGGCCTTCGCCATTCTCGATTTTGGTGTCGGCATCGGCCAGCACGTACAGCACGCCACCGCGCGCCCGCACCTCGTGCATGTTGCTCTTGAGCTTTTCCAACAACGCATCGTTGGGCGCCACCGTCACGACCGGCATGGCACTGGTGACCAGCGCCAGCGGGCCATGCTTGAGTTCGCCGGCCGGATAGGCCTCGGCATGGATGTAGCTGATTTCCTTGAGTTTGAGCGCGCCTTCCAGGGCGATCGGGTAGTGCAGGCCACGGCCCAGGAACAGCGCATTTTCCATTTTGGCAAAGTCCTCGGCCCAGGCAATCACCTGCGGCTCCAGCGCGAGCACCGCCTGCAAGGCGGTGGGCAGATGGCGCATGGCTTTGAGGTGGCGCGCCTCTTCGGCCGCGCTGAGTCTGCCCTTGGCCTGGGCCAGCGCCAGCGTCAGCAGAAAAAGGCCGGCCAGTTGCGCCGTGAACGCCTTGGTCGAGGCGACGCCGATCTCGATCCCGGCGCGCGTGATGTAGGCCAGCTCGCACTCCCGCACCATGGCGCTGGTGGCCACATTGCAGATGGTCAAGGTGTGCGTCATGCCCAGGCTTTGCGCGTGCCGCAGGGCCGCCAGCGTGTCGGCGGTCTCGCCCGATTGGGTAATGGTGACCACCAGGGTCCTGGCATTGGGCACCGAATCGCGGTAGCGGTATTCGCTGGCCACCTCGACCTGGGTTGGTATCTTGGCGATGCTCTCGAGCCAGTATTTGGCGGTGCAACCGGCGTAATAGCTGGTGCCGCAAGCCAGAATCAAAATCGAATCGATCTCCTTGAAGACCCGCGCCGCGCTGACGCTGCCATCAAACAGTTCGGGCACGATGCCGTCCACGCCTTGCAAGGTGTCGGCAATGGCGCGAGGTTGCTCAAAAATCTCTTTTTGCATGTAGTGACGGTACGGTCCCAACTCGGCGGCACCACTGTGTGCCAGCACCGTTTTCACGGGGCGCTGCGCGCTGGTAACCGGCTTGCCGGCTTTGTCGAACAACCAGTACTTGCCCAGTTGCAGGTCCACCACGTCACCCTCGTCCAGGTAGACGATCTGATCGGTGACACCGGCCAGGGCCATGGCATCGCTGGCCAGAAAATGTTCCTGCCCGTCTTTGCCGACACCCAGCACCAGCGGTGAGCCGGCGCGTGCGCCAATCAGGCGATGCGGCTCATCCTTGCAGAATACGGCAATGGCATAGGCACCGTGCAGTTGGGGCAAGGCCGCCTTGACCGCCTCATACAAGTCGCCGTCGTACAGACTGTCGATCAGGTGAGCAACCACTTCGGTATCGGTCTGACTCTGGAATAGATAGCCTTTGCGCTCGAGCGCGAGCCGCAATTCGTCGTGGTTTTCGATGATGCCGTTGTGCACCAGCGCGACCCGGCCGGGCCGACCGGCGGCGTCGGGCCCGGCGCCGTGACTGAAATGCGGGTGCGCGTTGTGCACCAGCGGCGCACCGTGGGTGGCCCAGCGGGTGTGGGCAATGCCCGTCGTTCCTTCAAGTTTGCTGGCGCTCACTTGTTCGGCCAGTTCCGCTACCCTTGAGGTGCTGCGGGCACGCTGCAAACCGTTGGCAACCACCGCGACGCCACAGGAATCGTAGCCGCGGTACTCCAGCCTTGCCAGACCCTGCACCAGAATGGGAACGATGTTGCGGGTCGAGACCGCAGCGACAATGCCACACATAAATTGCTCCAATCAATGAACAGGGCAATGGTAAAAGCAGAAGAAGGAAATATGTAATCTACTTTTTAGTAAATTTGGTCTTATATTTCACCTACTTTTAGTAACGACATAATATTTCAGTATATTGATATTTATGAAATGTATTTAGCCAATAAATGGACACAGCCGACACAAAGCTGCGATGGCAGCGTCAACAAGCTGCTTTTTGTCACGTCAGGCCACAAGTAAAACTACCTAAGTTCAAACCCGCTATCGTCGCGCCGCGCAACTCGTTAGCATGCCTGATCTTCTGTTGCGGGCCGTTGTGCCCGCCAATTCGATTGCCACCGCCGGAGCACAATTTGTCATCGGAGTTCATTCTTGAAACGCATGGACTGACCAAGGAATTCAAGGGATTCGTGGCAGTCAACCAGGTCGACCTGAAGGTCAGGCGCGGCCATATCCATGCGTTGATTGGCCCCAATGGCGCCGGCAAGACCACTTTTTTCAACCTGCTGACCAAGTTTTTGCACCCCAGCAAAGGCAGCATCAAGTTCAACGGGGTCGACATCACCCTGGAAAAACCGGCGCAGACGGCGCGCCGCGGCATTGTCCGATCGTTCCAGATTTCAGCGGTTTTTCCGCACATGACGGTGCTGGAGAACGTGCGTGCCGCGTTGCAGCGCAACCTGGGTACTTCGTTTCACTTCTGGAAAGCCGAAAACACGCTGTTCCATTTGCATGAGCGCGCCCGCCAGTTGCTGGCGGCGGTCGACCTGCAGGACTTTGCCGATGAGTTGACGGTCAACCTTCCGTACGGTCGCAAGCGCGCGCTGGAACTGGCCACCACGCTGGCGTTGGAGCCCGAGCTGATGCTGCTCGATGAGCCGACGCAAGGCATGGGCCATGAGGACGTCGACCGCGTCACGCAACTGATCAAAAAGGTTTCCGCCGGGCGCACCATCCTGATGGTGGAGCACAACATGAATGTGGTGGCCAAAATCGCCGACCGCATCACAGTGCTGCAACGCGGCGCCATCATTGCCGATGGCAGTTATGCCGAGGTTTCCAAAAATCCGCAGGTGATCGAAGCCTACATGGGAACTGTCGATACCGAACTCCAGGGCGCCCACTGATATGACCGCCACGCTTGTCGCTTCGCGTACTGCGCTGCCCCCCGAGGGGCCTGAACTTGCTCGGGGCGGCCCCGCGCCGCGTTCGATGGCCCCTGAACTGCTGCGCATTGAAGACCTGCACGCCTGGTACGGCGAATCGCACATCCTGCATGGCGTGAACCTGACGGTGCACCAGGGCGAAGTGGTGACGCTGCTGGGGCGCAATGGCGCCGGGCGCACCACCACCCTGCGCGCCATCGTCGGCCTGACCGGCCGGCGCCAAGGGGTCATCAAGATCAATGGCATTGAGGCCAGCAAGCTGGCGCCGCACAAGGTGGCCCACCTGGGCATCGGCTACTGCCCCGAGGAACGCGGCATTTTCTCCAGCCTGACGGCCGAGGAAAACCTGCTGCTGCCGCCCACGCTGGCACCCGGCGGCATGAGCGTGGAAGAAATCTACGCCATGTTCCCGAACCTCAAGGAGCGCGCCAACAGCCCCGGCACCCGCCTGTCGGGCGGCGAGCAGCAGATGCTGGCGGTGGCGCGCATTTTGCGCACCGGCGCGCGCTTGCTGCTGCTCGACGAAATCTCGGAAGGGCTGGCACCGGTGATCGTGCAAAAACTCGCCGAGATGATTCTCACGCTCAAGGCCAAGGGCTACACCATCGTGCTGGTGGAGCAGAACTTCCGTTTTGCCGCACCGCTGGCCGACCGTTTTTACGTCATGGAGCACGGCACCATCGTGAAGCAGTTTGCGCAAGACGAGCTGCAGCAGAACATGCACATGCTGCAGGAATATCTGGGCGTTTAACGGCGCCGCGACCAGCACCCATCATCCGTATTTCCTACTCTGCTTTCCAAACCCCACTTAACCAGGAGACACTATGAAACTCAACGCTCTCGTCGCCGCTTTGGCCATTGGATTTGCCACTTGCGCCTCGGCCCAGAACAGCGGCCCGGTCAGGATCGGTTTCATCACCGACATGTCCAGCCTGTATGCTGATATCGACGGCCCGGCCGGCGGTGAAATGATTAAATGGGCGGCACAGGATTTCGGCGGCAAGGTGCTGAACCGCCCGATTGAAGTGCTGACCGCCGACCACCAGAACAAGGCCGACGTGGCCAGTTCCAAAGCCCGCGAATGGATGGACAAGGAAGGGCTGTCCCTACTGATAGGCGGCACCAACTCCGGTACCTCGCTGGCCATGAGCAAAGTGGCGGTCGAGAAGAAACGCCCGTTCATCGCCATTGGCGCCGGCTCGGCCCGCTTGACCAACGAAGACTGCACACCTTACTCGATTCACTATGCCTATGACACCGTGGCGTTGGCCAAGGTAGCGGGTACCGCGCTGGTCAAGGCCGGCAACAAGAGCTGGTACTTCCTGACCGCCGACTACGCCTTTGGCTACTCACTGGAGGGTGATGCGGCCAACGTCGTGAAAGCCAACGGCGGCACCGTGGCCGGCGCCGCGCGCCATCCGCTGAATGCGTCCGATTTTTCCGCTTTCCTGTTGCAAGCCCAGTCCTCCAAGGCCCAGATTCTGGGGCTGGCCAATGCCGGCGGTGACTTTACCAACGCGATGAAGGCAGCCAAGGAATTCGGCATCACCAAAACCATGAAGGTAGCCGGTCTGCTGGTGTTCATCAACGACGTGCACAGTCTCGGTCTGGCCAATACCGAAGGCCTGCAACTGGCTGACAGCTGGTACTGGAACCAGGACGATGCTTCGCGCAAGTTTGCCAAACGCTTTTTTGACAAGTACAAGCGCATGCCTTCGAGCCTGCAAGCGGCCGACTATTCCGCCGCTGCCAATTACCTCAAGGCGGTGCAGACTGCCGGCACCACCGATACCGACAAAGTCATGAGCACGCTGAAGACGATGAAGTTCGACGACTTCTACAGCAAGGGCCAGATTCGCGCCGATGGCCGCATGATCCACGACATGTTCCTGTTCGAGGTCAAGTCGAGCAAGGAATCGACCACGCCGTGGGACTACTACAAGATGATCGCCAGGGTCCCGGGCGAACAGGCTTTCACCACCGTGGCCGAGTCGAAATGCGCGTTGCTGAAAAAGTGATCTGACACTCTGGGCGGCTGGTCGCAACTGCGGCCAGCCATTTTTTCGCATTGCAGGGTATGAGCTAACAGGCCTCCATGGAAATTTTCGGCATTCCCCTTCAAGCCTTTCTCGGCCAGCTGCTGCTGGGCCTGGTCAACGGCGCGTTCTACGCCATGCTCAGCCTCGGCCTGGCGGTCATCTTTGGCCTGCTGGGCGTGGTCAATTTCGCGCACGGTGCGCTGTACATGCTGGGTGCGTTTGCCGCCTGGATCCTGCTCGACAAGTTCGGCGTCAATTACTGGTTTGCGCTGCTGCTGGCGCCGCTGGCGGTGGGCCTGCTGGGGGTCGTGATCGAACGGCTCTTCTTGAAGCATTTGTACAAGCTCGACCCGCTGTACGGGCTGTTGCTGACCTTCGGCCTGGCGTTGATCGCCGAGGGTATTTTCCGCGAACTGTATGGCGCGTCCGGCCAGAATTACGACGTGCCGGAATTGTTGTCCGGCGCCACCAACCTGGGCTTCATGGTGCTGCCGAACTACCGTGCCTGGGTGGTTCTGGTGTCCCTGGTGATATGCCTTGGCACCTGGTTCCTGATCGAGCGTACGCGGCTCGGCTCCTATCTGCGCGCCGGCACTGAAAACGCACCACTGGTGCAGGCCTTCGGCATCAACGTGCCCCTCATGGTGATGTTGACCTACGGCGCCGGCGCGGCGCTGGCGGCACTGGCCGGCGTGCTGGCCGCACCCATCATCCAGGTCAATCCGCTGATGGGGTCGAACCTGATCATCGTCGTGTTTGCAGTGGTGGTGATCGGCGGCATGGGCTCCATCATGGGCTCCATCCTGACCGGTCTGGGGCTCGGCGTGATCGAGGGGCTGACCCGGGTGTTCTACCCGGAAGCGTCCAGCATAGTGGTCTTCGTCATCATGGTGATCGTGCTGATGTTCCGGCCAGCCGGCCTGTTTGGCAAGGAAATTTGAACCATGACAAAAGCCGCCAAACTGATTCGCGTCACCTACCTCGCACTGCTGCTGCTGGCACTGCTGGCGCCGATGCTGGGGCTCTACCCGGTGTTCGTGATGAAACTGCTGTGCTTCGCCATTTTTGCCTGCGCCTTCAACCTGTTGCTGGGTTTTACCGGCCTGCTGTCGTTCGGCCATGCGGCGTTCTTCGGCACCGCCGCTTACGTCACCGGCTGGCTCATCAAGACGCAGCAGTTGACGCCGGAACTGGGCATTGTCGCCGGTGTCGTGGGCGCCGGCCTGCTCGGTTTGGTGGTCGGCATGGTCGCGATCCGGCGCCAGGGCATTTATTTCGCCATGATCACGCTGGCCATTGCACAGATGGTGTTCTTCGTCTGCCTGCAAGCGCCCTTCACCGGCGGCGAAGACGGACTGCAAGGTGTACCGCGCGGCGCTCTGTTCGGCCTGTTGCCACTGGAGTCCGACACCGCCATGTATTACCTGGTGGTGGCCGTATTTGTCGCCTGCTTTCTGGCCATTTCGCGCATCGTGCATTCGCCTTTCGGCCAGGTGCTCAAGATGATCCGTGAGAACGAAGCGCGCGCCATTTCGCTGGGCTACCAGGTCGATCGCTACAAGCTGCTGGCCTTTGTGCTGTCGGCCGCGCTGGCCGGCCTGGCGGGTTCGCTCAAGACTTTGGTCATGGGCTTTGCCACCCTGTCCGACGCGCACTGGTCGATGTCGGGTGAAGTCATTCTGATGACACTGCTGGGCGGCGTCGGCACCTTCTTCGGCCCGGTGTTTGGCGCCGGCATCGTGATCTCGCTGCAGGACATGTTGGCCGACAAGGTCGGCTCCTGGGTGAACGTGATCATTGGTGTGATATTTGTGCTGTGCGTGCTGGCCTTCCGCAAGGGCGTGGTCGGCGAACTGCATGCCTTTCTGGAACGCCGCCGCCGTGCTGCCGCCAGCAAATCCTGAACCCGGCGCGTCTGCCTAGCCGAATCGTGATGAAGCCATGGAACCGACAAGCCTGGATTGGGTAGACCTGCTGCTGCTGGAACAGTTGCAAACCGACGCCTCGCTGAGCAACCAGGCACTGGCCGCGCGGGTTCACATTTCGCCCCCCACCTGCTTGCGGCGCGTCAAGCGACTGCACGACGCCGGGCTGATCGAACGCGAGATTGCGGTGCTCAGCGTCGACAAACTGGCGACGCTGGCCGGCCACGGTTTATGCGCCATCGTCGAAATCACCCTGGACCGCCAGGACAGCGACGCCCTGGAAGCGTTCGAGAAGCGCGTCGCCGTCGACGACGCGGTGCAGCAGTGTTACCGGGTTTCACCCGGGCCGGACTTTTGTCTGGTGGTGCACACGGCCCACATGCCCGACTACCTGGCCCTGGTGCAACGGCTTTTTACCGCGGATGCCAATGTGCGCAATGTGAAGACTTTCTTTAGCGTCAAGCGCAGCAAATTTGGCGCCCGCCTGACGCTGCCATCGAAACCGGGCTCGGCCTGAATTTTCCGCCGGACAGCGCAGTACGCCAAGTGACCAGCGTGGGGACTACTACTTTGCCGGCCTCTTCCAGTCGGCAATGCTCACCTGCTTGCCGCGCGCCACGCTCAAGGCACCGGGGGGCGTGTCCTTGGTGATGGTGGAGCCGCCGCCCACGGTGCCGCCGGCGCCAATGGTGACCGGAGCCACCAGCACGCAGTTGCTGCCAATGTGCACGTCGGCTTCAATCACAGTACGGTGCTTGAAGGCGCCATCGTAATTGGCGGTGATGCTGCCGGCCCCATAGTTCACGCGCTCGCCCACTGTTGCATCGCCCAGATAGGCCAGGTGATTGGCTTTGGCCCCCTTGGCCAGGGTGGAGTTCTTGACCTCGACGAAATTGCCGATATGGACCTGCTCGCCCAACTTGGCCCCCGCTCGCAAGCGGGCAAACGGACCGATCAGGGCAGCGGCGCCAACCTCGACATAGTCCTTGTTCCCCGCCTTGCCGCCCTCGATATGGGTAAACGGGTGGATCACCGCGGCAGTGCCAATGCTGGCATTGGAGATCACGCAGTTGGCACCGATCGTCACGCCATCGCCCAAGCGCACCTGACCTTCAAAGACGCAGTTGACATCAATCGACACGTCCTGCCCACACTGCAAATCACCGCGCACATCCAAGCGCGCCGGGTCCGCCAGGCGCACGCCCTGCTCCATCAATTGGACCGCTGTTCGCATTTGATAGGCACGCTCCAGTTCGGCCAGTTGCAGCGGACTGTTGACGCCCACCACCTGCAAGGCGTCGCTAATTTTGTGCGCCACCACAGCCACACCGTCGGCGACGGCAAATTTGACGACATCAGTGAGGTAATACTCGCCTTGCGCGTTCTGGTTGTCCAGGCGTGCCAGCCACGCCTTGAGTTGCCTGGCCGGCGCCGCCATGATGCCGCTGTAAACCTCGGTAATGGCACGTTGCTGGGGTGTCGCATCTTTTTGCTCCACGATGGCGCGTACCGCCTCGCCTTCACGAACAATGCGGCCATAGCCGCTGGGGTCGGCAAAATCGATCGTCAGGAGCGCCAATGCGTTGCCGCCGCAGGCCGCAATCAACTGGCGCAAGGTGTCACCGCGGATCAAGGGCACGTCACCCGAGAGCACCACCACGATGCCGTCATCGCGCAGCACCGGCACTGCCTGCTGCACCGCATGGCCGGTGCCCAACTGCGGCTCCTGGCGTACAAAATCAATCGCCAATCCCGCCGCCGTGCTGCTACCCGCTCTAAGCGCCAGTTCCACTTCGGCAGCGCCATGACCGCTGATCACCACCACCTGACGCGCCGCCAATTCAGCCGCGGTGTCGACCACGTGCTGCAACAGGGCTCGCCCGGCCAAGCGGTGCAATACTTTGGGCAGCCTGCTTTTCATGCGCGTGCCCTTGCCCGCCGCCATGATCACCACATCCACCGCGCCCGGCGCCGTGCTGTTTGTTGAATAATCCGTCATGCCCTGCTCCAATCGATTGTCCTGCCAGTTCCTTCACCTGCGCCACATTATCGGTGTGCTGCTGGTGGTGCTGGTGACGCTGGGCCTGTCGGGCTGTAGCGCCGTCAAGTTGAGCTACAACAACGCCCCCGAGCTGGGCTACTGGTGGCTCGACAGTTACCTCGATTTGAACGAAACGCAGTCGCTCAAATTGCGCTCCGACCTGACTGCCCTGCAGATCTGGCACCGGCAAATGGAACTCCCCCATTACGTCAGCACACTGGAAAAACTGCAGCGCCTGGCCGCCACCGAGGTGAGCCCGCTGCAAGTCTGCTCCTTGTATGACGAACTGCGGCCGCGGCTACAAATCCTGCTCGATCGGGCCGAGCCCACGCTGGTGGCCCTGGCGCCGACCCTCACGGCCACGCAACTGGAGCACCTGGCACGCCAGTTCGACAAGCGCAACCAGAAATGGCGCGCCGAGTGGCTCGACAACTCCAAGGCGGAACGCGCGGCCCGGCGCGTCCAGCAGTTGGCAGACCGAGCCGAGCACTTTTATGGGCCCCTGGAGGAAGCTCAACTCAGCGCCTTGCGCGCCAGCGCGGCACACTCCCATTTCGATGCGAATCTGAAATACCGGGAAGCACTGCGCCGCCAGCAAGACGCGCTGCAAACCTTGCGCCAGTTGCAGGCCGACCCGGGGCCCGCGGTCAACGTCAAAACAGCCGCTCACGCCCTACTGGAGCGCGCCATGAACTCGCCCGCCGCCGACTATCGAAATTACACGGAAATGTTGACCCAGGAATATTGCCGGACATTGGCCACCCTGCACAACAGCGCCACGCCGACCCAACGCCTGCGACTCATTGAAACTTTGAAAGACTACGAAGCCGATGCCCGCTCGCTGATGGCGCCAAATCGCTGAAGATAAGATCGCAGCATGGCCATCAGTGTCTTTGACCTTTTCAGAATCGGTATCGGGCCCAGCAGCTCGCACACGGTGGGGCCGATGCGGGCGGCACGCTTGTTTGCCCTGGCACTGCAGCGTGGCGGCCTGCTCACCGCCACCGAGGGCGTGCGCTGCGAGCTTTACGGCTCGCTGGGAGCCACCGGCAAGGGCCACGGCTCCGACGTCGCGGTCATGCTGGGCCTGATGGGGCACGCCCCGGACAGCGTCGACGTGCCAGCGGTGCCCGGCATGGTACGGGGGGTGCGCAGCCGCCAGAGCCTCAACTTGCTGGGCGGCAAAACGATCGCGTTCCGGGAGTCGGAACACTTGTTGATGTACCGGCGCGAGGCCATGGCCGAGCACCCCAACGGCATGAAATTCAGCGCCCTGGACGGCCAGGGAAACGTGCTCAGGGAAGCCAAATACCTCAGCGTCGGCGGCGGTTTTGTGGTCACCGCTGGCGCCGCCAACGAGGCCGTGCTCAGCGCCTATCAAAAAGTGCCGCATGCCTTTGTTTCGGGCGACCATCTGCTGGCCATCTGCCGGCAACATGGTTTGAGCATTGCGCAAGTGATGTGGGCCAATGAGCGAACCTGGCGCAGCGACCAGCAGATCCGGACCACCCTGCTCGATATCTGGCGCGTCATGCGCGAATGCGTGCAGCGCGGCTTGAGCAGCGAGGGCACGCTGCCGGGTCCGTTCAAGGTGCAGCGTCGGGCGCCGCTGCTGGCGGCGCAACTGCGCGAGCGCGCCGAGCGCGCCTTGGCCGATCCGTTGTCGGTGCTGGACTGGATCAATGTCTGGGCCTTTGCCGTGAATGAAGAAAACGCAGCCGGCGGCCGCGTCGTGACGGCACCCACCAACGGCGCCGCCGGTGTCATCCCGGCGGTCCTGCATTACTGTGACCGCTTTATCCTGAACCCCAATCAGCGCAACGGTCAGGACCAGGGAACTGAGGCGGTGATCGACTTCCTGATGACCGCGGCAGCGATCGGCATTCTGTACAAACTCAATGCCTCCATCAGTGGCGCCGAGGTCGGCTGCCAGGGCGAGGTCGGGGTTGCCTGCTCGATGGCCGCGGCCGGCCTGGCAGCGGTGCTGGGCGGCAGCCCCGAGCAGGTGGAAAACGCGGCCGAGATCGGCATGGAACACAACCTGGGCCTGACCTGCGACCCGATTGGTGGCCTGGTGCAGGTGCCATGCATAGAACGCAACGCGATGGGCGCGGTCAAGGCCGTCAACGCCGCCCGCATGGCGATTGCCGGCAATGGCCAGCACGTGGTGTCACTCGACAACGTGATCAAGACCATGCGTCAGACCGGCGCCGATATGAAAACCAAATACAAGGAAACTTCGCGCGGCGGCTTGGCAGTGAATATTGTGGAGTGCTAGGATTTCCTCATGGCCGCACCGCGTAACGAATTTGCCCAGTACTGCTGCGATTTGCTGAGCGCTGCCGGCCCCTGCCTGGCGCGCCGCATGTTTGGCGGCTACGGCATCAGCAGCGACGGCTTGACGCTGGCCCTGCTGGTCGATCTGGGTGACGGCGAGAAACTCTGGCTCAAGGCCGGCGAGACGTCGCGGCCGGTCTTTGAAGGCGCCGGCTGTACGCGTTTTAGCTACCTGGCAAAAGGCCAGGCCAAGAGCATGAACTATTACAGCGCACCCGATGACGCCATGGAGTCGGCGCAACTGATGGCACCCTGGGCCCGGCTGGCGCTGGAAGCGGCTCTGAAAGCGCACCAATCCAAGCCGGCCAGCCGACGGTCTGCCAAAACCAAATCCCCGGCCCGGTCACGCTCTGGCGTTAAGGCCGGTTAGCCTCGCATCTGGACAGCACCCGCCCGCGACCGGCGACCAGGAACTCGGCGTAACCGGCCAGCCCCAGGGCCAGTCGCCCCAAGGCACTGCCAACCAGTTGCAACGCCCGCCCCAGATCGTGCAGCGGCTCAATCACCGTCGCATTCCAGCGCGCCGCCGGCACGCTACCCGCAGCGGCAACCGGTGTCCATTCGAAGTAGACCGGTGCCTCGCCCGATTCAGTCCAGGGCTCCAGAACCAGGTGCTGCCCGGCGCCCACCAGCAGGCGCTGTCCGCTCTGCAAAAAATGATCGCCCGACTCGTTGCCTGCCCCTTGCTGCGGGCCGTCCAGCGTGGCCCACACCTGCCCCTGTGTGATGCGCAGCACACCGGCCAGACGCGGGCGCAGGCTGATGGCTCGCCCGGCCACCAGTTGCCAGCTTCCCGCAACAGCGGGGCCGGCGTCGGAGGATTGGAATGGAAGATTATTTTGGCTCGTCATGACAGCCTCCTTGAGTGCAATTGGGTAAGCAATGATGACTTCGACGGGCTTGTTCGTCCAATGAATTCGGGATAAGCTATTGATTCCGTTTACGCATCAATTGATGAACCTGCTCAAACCCCTGAACCGATGCAAAACTCTGAAAAACAGCAGCGCACGCGACCGATTTCGGTCGGCCAGTTGCGCGCCTTCGAGGCGGTGGCGCGGCACCTCAATTTCCGGGCCGCGTCGGAACAGTTGTCGCTGACCCAAAGCGCCGTCAGCCGCCAGATTCAGACCCTGGAGGACGAGGTCGGCGTGGCCTTGTTTTTGCGCCACACCCGGGCCGTCGAACTCACCGCCGCCGGTGCCCAGTTGCTGCGGGCGGTGGTACCGGCGCTGGAACGCATGGACAGCGCGGTGCGGCTGATCCGGCGCAGTGCCGGGCGAAAAAGTGTGGCCATCAGCACCTGGGCCTCTTTCGCCTCTACCTGGCTGATACCCCGGCTGGAGGCCTTTCAGAGCGAGCACCCCGACATCGACATCCGGATTGATGCCACCGACGTGACGGTCGATCTGGACACCAGCGACGTCGATCTGGTGCTGCGTCACGCCAAACCGGCCAACGTCCCTTCCTCTGCCGTGCGCCTGTTCGGTGAGCAACTGACCCCGGTGGCCAGCCCCTGGTTGCTCAAAGGCGGACACGCCCTGAAGCGGACTGAGGATCTGGCGCATTTCGCCTTGATCGAAGCCAGCGAAGCGAGCCGCACACCCCATCTGGAATGGTCCGGTTGGCGCCACTGGTTGGCAGCACATCACTTGAAAACACTGGAACCCAAGCGCTGGCTCTACTTCAACTACGGCCACCAGATCGTGCAGGCCGCCCTGACCGGTCAGGGTGTGGCACTGGCCCGCATGCCACAGGTCGCCGACAGTCTGGCATCCGGTGATCTGATCGAGATTTTCCCCGGCCTGCGGCTGGACTCACCGATGGCATACTGGCTGATCCTCGGTCCCCGCAGCAGCGCGCGGCCCGAGGTTCTGGCCTTCAGCGACTGGCTGACGGCGCAGGCGGAGTTGACGCGATTGGCGATTGGCGAGGCCCTGTAGGCCGGTTCAGGCCGGTTCAGGCCGGCCAGACGACGCCGTTGTCGTTCAGAATCGCGTCGAGCGGCAGGTCATGCGGCTCGGGCTCGAAATCGGGCAGAAAATCGGTTGCGAAGCCGAGCCCCACGGTGAACGGCCGCGGCTCCAGTTTGGCCAGCATGCGGTCGTAGAAACCACCGCCGTAACCGAGCCGGTAACCGCCCGGTGCATAGCCCACACATGCAACAAACAACAGGGTCGGAGTGATCACCTCGGTGTCCTTGGGCTTGGGAATGCCATAGGCATCCTCTTCCATCGGGCAGCCCGGATACCAGGCATGAAAAGTCATGCTCTTGTGAACCTTGTCGACCACCGGCAAACCAATCCGGCGCGGATGCGGCTGCTCGATCAGTTCACCATCTTCTTTCCAGCGGTGCAGGGCTGGCAGCGGATCAAACTCACCCTTGATCGGCCAATAGGCGCCGATCACGCTATCGGGCCGGCCGACCAGCCAGATGCGCAACACGCGCTGTAATAAATCGACCCGTTGTCGGCGATCCGGGAGGCTCAGACGTTGCTCAATCAGAAGTTTGCGCAGTGCTTTTTTCTCAAGCGCCTTTTTTCCATTCAAGTTGTCCATAATCCCCACATGCAGTTTCACGCCATTTTGACATCGATTGCGCTCCCGATCTGCCTGTTGCTGACAGCCATCTCGCCGGTGCGGGCGCAGCCCCCGGCCGCGGCCAAGGTCCAGGGCGACGAGGTGATTCTGGAAATGAGCCAAGCCTTCAAGAATGGCAATGGCAAGCGCCTGACGGCGCTGCTGCCCCAAGTCCGCGACCATTTGCTGGAACCTTGGGCGGCCTACTGGGAACTGCGCGCCCGCCTCGACACTGCCGCCCCCAGTGAAGTGGCGCAATTCTTTGCCCGTTTTGCCGGCAGCTACCAGGAAGACCGCCTGCGCGACGACTGGCTGCTGCTGCTGGGTCAGCGGCGCTACTGGAGCGATTTTGCCGCCCAGTTGCCGCTGTTTCGCATGAACGACGACCGCGAAGTGCACTGTTACGCGCTGGCCCTGGAGCCGCTCCCGAGCGGCGTGGACCGTGCCGACGAACTGAAGCGCCAGTGGTACGGGCAAAAGGAAGCCGACGATGCTTGTTTTTTTGCCGCGGCCCACCTGTATGCCGCCCAACAATTGAGCGATGCCGACGTCTGGCGCAAGGCGCGGCTGGCGATGGAGGCGAATCGCCCCAAGGTCGCCAAATTGGCGGCCGAGATCATCTCGGCGGCGGCCGCCGCACCACTTGACGAGATCAGCAAAGATCCGACCCGTTTCCTGTCCAAGCGCGTCGGCGCGGCCGGCCGCACCGGCAAGGAAGCCGTCGTGCTGGCCTTGATCCGTCTGTCCGTGAGCGAGCCCGACAAGGCCGCCAGCCTGTTGGAGAATCACTGGAGCGTGCACCTCAGCCCCGAGCAGCGCTCATGGGTCTGGGGCGTGATCGGCAAACAGGTGGCGCAGCGCCCGGGCAGCGACGCCTTGCAGCACTATGCCAAGGCAAAGGACAGCGATCTGAGCGACAGCCAGCTCGGTTGGAAAGTTCGCGCCGCCCTGCGCCAGTCCCAATGGAAGGAGGTGCTGAGCGCGACCCGGGCCATGAGCCTTCCGCTTCGGCAGGAAGCGGTCTGGGTCTACTGGCAAGCCCGGGCCCTGCTAAAGCTGGCCCGGACCGAGGCCGACCGTGCCGCGGCCAGGAACCTGCTGGAGAGCATTGCCGGCGTGCGCGGTTTTTACGAACAGCTGGCACTGGAAGAATTGGGCCGGGGCATCACGGTACCGGCCCGCCCGGAGCCCCTGCGCCCTGAGGAGAAGGACGGCGCCGCCCTGAACGCAGGACTGAAGCGCGGCCTGTACGCGATCCAGATCGGTTTGCGCAGCGACGGTGTGCGCGAATGGAACTACAGCACCAGCCTGCACAGTCGCGGTGGCATGAACGACCGCGAGTTGCTGGCGGCCGCCGATCTAGCCTGTCAGCGCGAGGTTTGGGACCGTTGCATCAACACCAGTGAGCGAACCAAAACCGTGGTCGACTTCGAGCAGCGCTTTCCAATGCCACACAAGGAAGCGGTGCTGCAACGCGCGACCCAAACCGGCATCGACCCGGCCTACGTCTATGGCCTGATCCGGCAGGAAAGCCGCTTCATCATGGACGCGCAGTCGGCGGTCGGCGCCGCCGGCCTGATGCAGGTGATGCCGCCCACCGCGCGCTGGACCGCGAAAAAAATCGGCTTGACCCATTTCAAGCCGTACCAGATCAACGAGCGCGACACCAACATCGCGATCGGCGTGGGCTACCTCAAGCTGCTGCTGGACGGCTTCGACGGCTCCTTGCCACTGACCGCCGCCGCCTACAACGCGGGTCCCAGCCGGCCTCGCAGCTGGCGCGGCCAAAATGGCGCAGCGCTGATGGAAGCCGCCATCTGGATTGAAAACATCCCTTTTACCGAGACCCGTGATTACGTCAAAAAAGTGCTGGCAAACACCACCAGCTATGCGGCGCTGATGACCGGCCAGCCGCAGTCGCTGAAAGCGCGTCTGGGACTGGTGGGACCGCGCGATGCCAGTGCGCCCGAACCGGGCCTGGACCTTCCCTGAGCGGGCCTGACGGGTGGCTGGCAGCCGCTGCGACTGCGCCTGATACCACTCTGATTTCCGGTTGATCTGAATAGAATTGTGACGTTTTGGAGAAACTCATGCTCAAGCTCTACATTGGCAACAAAAACTATTCATCCTGGTCCATGCGCTCATGGGTGCTGCTGAAACAGGCCGGCATCCCGTTCGAAGAGGTCATGGTCCGCTTTGACTCGTTCGACGAAAGCGCGGGCTCCAGCTTCAAGCGCACCGTCAAGGCGCTGACTCCCACCGGCAAGGTACCGGTGCTGGTGGACGGCGCGCTGGTGGTGTGGGACACGCTGGCGATTGCGGAGTATCTGGCGGAGCAGTTCCCCGACAAGGCACTATGGCCGCAGGACAAGGCAGCCCGAGCGCGGGCACGCAGCGTGTGTGCCGAGATGCATGCCGGTTTCACCGCCTTGCGTGGCAATTGCCCGATGAACATCGAAGCCGCGCTGGCCGACACCGGCGCTCTGATCTGGCGCGACAAGCCGGCGGTGCGGACCGACGTGGAACGTCTGGTCGTCATGTGGCGGGAGTTGCTAAACGAATATGGCGGCCCCCTGCTATTTGGTGGTTTCAGCATCGCTGACGCCTACTTTGCTCCGGTCTGCATGCGACTGAAAAGCTACGCGCTGCCGCTGCCAGCCGACATTTCAGAGTACCTGGAACGCGTTTGCGCGCTACCCGGCGTGCAGACCTGGATCAGTCAGGCGCTGGCCGAGAAAGACTTTCTGGCATTCGAAGAGCCCTACCGTCTGGCAGCCTCGGCCACCAGCCGCTGAGCGACCAACCTGCCTGGCAGAAACGTGAACGACGCCCGGCCCCCACCCGCCGATCCCCCGACCGGCCAAAGTCCACCGGGCGACGAAATGGCGCCGCACCGACCAGCACGGTTGGATGTGGCATTGCCCGAGGGCGAAGACCGTTACCGCAGCATGATCGAGTGGTCGCCCGAAGCGTTCAACATCCATCGGGACGGGCAGTTGCTTTATGTCAATCAGGCCGCCGTCAAGATGTTTGGTGCACGCTCGGCGCAAGAGTTGGTGGGCAAACCGATCCTCGACCTGGTGCATCCGGACTTTCATCAAATCACCCTGGCACGGGCCAAGAGCATTCTCGACCAGGGCAGCGCGACGACCATGCGCGAGCTGAAATATCTCAAGCTCGATGGAACGGCCATCGACGTCGAGGTTCAGGGCATGCCCATCATCTTCGAGGGAAAACCGGCGGCCCTGGTGGCCATGCGCGACATTACCGGACGCAAACTGACCGAGATCACGCTGCTGGAGATGAACGCGCAACTGAACGAAAAATCCCAACTGCTGCAAACCACCCTGGACAGCATCAGTCAGGGCATTTTCATGACCGATGCTGACGGACGGGTGAGCACCTTCAACCACCGGATTGCGGAGTTGCTTGATCTGCCAGAGAGTATTCTGACGACTCACACCACGGTGGAGGAACTGACCCGCTATCAGCTTGAAAGAGGCGACTTCGGTCCCGCTGCAAGTCTGGTCGACAGCGACGCACGCGCTTATGTGGCGGCCGCCGGCAAGGGCGAGATCCCGAGACGCTATTTGCGGGTGACGCCGGCCGGGCGCACACTGGAAGTGAAAACGCAAACCCTGCCCAGCGGCGGCATGGTGCGCACCTTCACCGATGTGACCGACTACGTTCAGGCCGAGGCCGATCGGCAACGGCTCAACCTGCTGATCAATGCCACTCATGCCATTGCCCGGGTCGGCGGCTGGGACGCCGATATTGCCAACAACCGGGTGTTCTGGACTGAAGGGATTTACCGCATCCTTGAAACCTCGCCCGAGGAATACACACCGGATCTGGCCACGACCGGTCAGTTTTTCACGCCCGCGTCGCGCGCCGTGGTCAAGGCGTCCTACGCGGACGTCGTCAAGCAACCAAAATCGCATGATTTCGAGATCGAGATGATCACCGCCAAGGGGCGCCACATCTGGGTTCATTCGATGGGCGCCACCACCTGGGAGCATGGTCGACCGGTCAAGCGCACGGCGATGCTGCAGGACATTACCGAACGCAAGCAGGCAGAGGCAGCATGGCGCGAAAACGAGCAACGCTGGAAACTGGCGCTGGAGAGTACCGGCGATGGGGTGTGGGATTGGCACATCCAGACCGGCGAGGAGTTTTTCTCGAAACGCCTGAAAGAGATGTATAGCTACGGCGAGGATGAAATGCTTGATCACGTCGACGAGCATGATCGTCGCACGCATCCCGATGATCGGGCGAAAATGGCGCATGACCGGCAAGCCCATTTTGACGGTCTCTCACCCACCTACGTCAATGAACACCGGGTACGCTGCAAGGACGGCAGTTGGAAATGGGTGCTGACTCGCGGCATGATCATCAGCCGCGATGCACACGGTCAACCGCTGCGCATGATAGGCACCCACACCGACATCACGGAGCGCAAGCAACGAGATGCGATCTTGTGGGAAAACGAGCAACGCTGGAAACTGGCGCTGGAGAGTATCGGCGACGGTGTGTGGGACTGGCACGTCCAGACCGGCGAGCGGTTTTCTTCGAAACGCCTGAAGGAAATGTATGGCTTTGCCGAGCACGAAGAACTTGATCGCGACGAAATAGACACGCGCACCCATCCCGATGACCAGGCGCAAGTGCTGCGCGACCGCCAGGCCCATTTTGACGGTCTGACACCGACCTACGTCAATGAACATCGGGTGCGCTGCAGGGATGGCAGCTGGAAATGGGTGCTGACCCGTGGCATGGTCATCAGCCGCGATGCGCAGGGCCAGCCGCTGCGCATGATAGGCACCCACACCGACATCACCGAGCGCAAGCAAAGAGATGCCGCCTTGCGGGAAAACGAGGCGCGCTGGAAACTGGCGCTGGAGAGCACCGGAGACGGTATGTGGGAGTGGTTCATCCAAACCGATGAAGAGTTTTTCTCCAAGAGTCTGCTGAAAATGTACGGTTATGGCGACGACGATGCAATCGATCCGGTCGACAAATTCGACCAACGCACCCACCCCGATGACAGGGCACAGCTCCAGCTTGACCGGCAAGCGCATTTTGATGGCCTGACACCTACTTTCAGCAATGAACGCCGTCTGCGCTGCAAGGATGGAAGCTGGAAATGGGTGCTGTCCCGCGGCATGGTGATCAATCGCGATGCCCAGGGCAAGCCGCTGCGCATGATAGGCACCCACACCGATATCACCGAGCGCAAGAAGTCGGAAACACTGATCTGGCACCAGGCCCATATCGACGCACTGACCGGCCTGCCGAATCGCCGCATGCTGCACGAACGATTGGAACAGGAAATCAAGAAAGCCAAACGTGACGGCCTGCAACTGGCCTTGTTGTTCATTGATCTGGACCATTTCAAGGAAGTCAACGACACGCTGGGTCATGACAGCGGCGACCTGCTGTTGATCGAAGCTGCCCGACGCCTGCGCAGCTGTGTGCGCGAATCCGATAGCGTGGCGCGCATGGGTGGCGACGAGTTCACCGTCATCCTGACCGAGCTGACCGAGGCCAGCAGCGCCGATGGCATCCTGCAAAAACTACTGCATACGCTACAGACCGTGTTCCGCCTGAACCAGGAAACTGTCTTTATTTCAGCCAGCATCGGGGTCACCATCTACCCGCACGATGCGACCGAAATCGAAGACCTTTTCAAAAACGCCGACCAGGCACTCTATGTGGCCAAGGGAGCGGGACGCAATCGCTTCAGCTTCTTCACGCCGGCGCTACAGGAGGCGGCGCAAAACCGGCTGCGTCTGAGCAATGACTTGCGCGCCGCGCTGACCAACCGGCAGTTCCGCATGGTTTACCAGCCCATTGTTGAGCTCGCCACCGGAGCCATTCGCAAAGCCGAAGCACTGCTGCGCTGGCAGCACCCGACCCGCGGACTGGTCAGCCCTGGCGAATTCATCGAGATTGCCGAGACCAGCGGCCTGATCGTCGATATCGGCGACTGGGTGTTTCAGCAGGCGGCGCGCCAGGTGCAGGCCTGGCGCGCCAGGCTGGATCCCCAATTTCAGATCAGCGTCAACAAATCACCCGTCCAGTTTCACCACGGGGGCAGTGTCGACCGGCAATGGCCACAACAACTCGAAGCCCTGGGTTTACCGGGTCAGAGCGTGGTGGTGGAAATCACGGAAGGGCTGCTGCTCAGCTCGAGCGCGAGCGTGGCCCAGCAATTGCTGGAACTCCACGATGCCGGGATTGCGGTGTCACTGGACGACTTCGGTACCGGCTATTCGTCCCTGTCTTACTTGCAAAAATTCGACATCGACTTTCTCAAGATCGACCAGTCGTTTGTGCGCCACCTGGTGCCCACCTCCACCGATCTGGCCTTGTGCAAAGCCATCATCGTGATGGCGCACGAACTGGGCATGAAAGTGATTGCCGAGGGCGTCGAGTCGGTGCAACAACGCGACCTGCTGACGGCAGCCGGTTGCGACTATGGCCAAGGCTACCTGTTCGCGCGGCCGATGGCGGCGAGCGATTTCGAAACTTTCCTGGCCGCAAAACCGTTCAACTGAGGCGTGCTTGTTGCCGTGTCCAGCGCACGATGTCGGCCACCCCCATGGCACCCGGCTGGCGCGCCACTTCGCGCCCGTTCGAAAACAGCGCCAGCGTCGGGATGCTGCGGATGTTGAAGCGCGCGCCCAGTTGCTGGCACGCTTCGGTATCGACCTTGACCAGCCGCACTCTGGGCTCGAGTTGCGCCGCCGCCTGCTCGAACGCCGGGGCCATCTGGCGACAAGGCCCGCACCAGGGCGCCCAAAAATCCACCAGCACCGGAATCTGGTTGCGGTTGATATGCCGCTCAAAATTGCTTTCATCGAGTGCCAGTGAATGCGCCACAAACAGCGGTTTGTGGCAACTGCCGCAATCGGGCGCCTGGGCCAGATCAGCGCCACGCACCCGGTTGGTGGTGTGACAATGCGGACAGACAATGTGCAGGAAATCGCTCATGGGGATGCCTTTCAACCCCTCAGATAGAGGTCAAACCGGCCGGCTTCAAGCCCTGTTTGCAATCTTTCTGCCGGTCAGTGGACGCTACAACTTATGGGTTCGGTCGCCTTGCGCGAAACCGATGGCGTCCCAAGGTTCGCCCCGGTACAGGCCAATGACCTTGAACAGTTCGCCCATTTCATGTTCCATGATCAGCTTTTGCGCCTGCACCCGCGCCGCCAGTGACGCATTTTCGAGGTGTCCGGCCAGGCCGCAATTGATCAGGAACCGAGCCTGCGTGCAATACCCCAGTACCCCCAGGCCTGCGTTCTGGGCGGCCAGCGCGATGCCGGTGAAATTGATATGCGCTGTGATGTCTTTGAGTCCCACATCGGACAGGGGGTCGCCGTCCGACTGATGGCTGCGGTGGCACATCACGGTGCCCATGTGGCGCTGCGGGTGGTAGTACTCATGCTCGGGAAAGCCGTAGTCGATCAAAAAGACCGCACCGACGCGCAGCTTGTCGGCCAGTGTCCGGATAAAGGCCTCGCCCTGAAGATGGACTTCCGTCAGATAGTCGTGCGCGCCGTCAATGTCGACCGGCGGACGCAGATCGGTGGCACGGTCTTGCCAGACGAACGCCGCTGCCGCGTCGGCTTGCGATGGCTGCGAAGCCGCCGCCAAGGCCACGCCGCGCTCGTGCCAAACGCCACTACAGCGGGCCAGCAACTTGACCGGCATGGCATCGAGCACCTCATTGCCGAGCACCACACCTTGCAAGCTGTCTGGCAACTCGCTTACCCAGCGCACCGTGTGAGCGTACTTTTCCAGAGTCTTTTGCTGGCGTGAGCGCAAACTACCCGACAAGTCAACAATGCTGTAGCGTGGCAAGGGCAGACCCATTGCCTCCAGACTCTTCAGCAATTGCAGCGCCAGGGCGCCGGAGCCGGCACCAAACTCCCAGATCTCGCTGGTTTGCGTCACCTGCAAGGCTTGCGCCACCTGGGCCGCCAGCGTCTGACCAAACAGCGGCGTCATCTCGGGGGCGGTCACAAAGTCGCTACCCGGCATCGGCTCGTCGGCCTGGCGGCCATGGGGCATGGCGCCGAATTTGACGCTGTCGTTGGCGTAGTAACCCAGGCCCGGCGTGTACAGGGCCAGTGCCATGAACTGATCGAAGCCGATCCAGCCACCGGCCGCGGCAATGGTTTGCGCCACATGGCTGCGCAGGGCGCTCGTTAAACTGTAGGCTGTTGTCATCACAGTCCGAATTGTCCTCGAATGTCCGCACCCACTCCCGCCCGCACCGTTCTTGTCACTGGCGCCGCCAAAAGATTGGGCCGCGAAATTGCGCTGGCGCTGGCCAAAGACGGCTGGCAGGTGGCCGTGCACTATCGGGATTCACTTGAAGAGGCAACAAAAACTGTCGCTGACTGCGCCCAATTGGCCGGCCACAGTGCCGCTTTTCGGGCCAATTTGACGAGTGAGACGGCGGTCCGCAATTTGCTGCCAAAAGTCATCCAGCAATTCGGCCGGGTCGACGCGGTGGTCAACAGTGCTTCCACTTTTGAACACGACACGGTGGCCAGTTTCAGCTTTGCCGCCATGGACAAGCACTTGCGCAGCAACACCGGAGCCGCCATCATTCTGGCGCAGGCCCTGCATGCGCATGTGCTGGGTCGCGATGGGTCGGCCAGTGCGCAAGCGCGCCGGCCGCTGGGTGTGGTGGTCAACCTGCTGGACCAGAAACTGTGGAACCAGAACCCGGATTTTTTGAGCTACACGCTGTCCAAGGCGGCGCTGGAAGCCGCCACCACCATGCTGGCGATGGGACTGAGCCCGCAGCTACGGGTCGTCGGCGTGGCCCCCGGCCTGACCCTCACCAGCCATCTGCTGAGCCAGAAGAAGTTCGATGCGCTGCACCAGTTGTCGCCCTTGGGCCGTTCCTCAACCGCCGCCGATGTGGCAGCCACGGTCAAATTTGCCATCGACAACCAATCCATCACTGGCACCACGCTGCTGGTCGATGGCGGCCAGCACCTGATGAAATTCGAACGCGATTTCTCCCTGCTGTGATGCCCAGGTACTCAGACACGGAAATATCGAAACATGAAAGCGCGTCTTCGCACCCATGCCGTCGTTGCAAGCCTTGCAGGCCGCGCCGTCGCTGAGCTCCGGCCCTTCGGCCGGTCCAAGTCTGCTCAGCAGACTTGGAGCCGCGGGCCTCAGCCTCGCCATAGCTACAGCTATGTCTGCGGTTTGCGCCTAGGCCTGAGCGCGAATCCATCGCTTTCATTTTGTTCCGATACCTCTGTGTCTGAGTACTAGCAGCGAACCGATACCATTCTTACGGTACTTCACCATGCCCCCTACCCAAGGTCGCCAGACCCTCACGCTCACCGGTTTGCGGTTCAATGCCAGCCTGGGCATTTTGGAGTTGGAAAAATCCGCACCGCAACCGATTCAGGTCGATGCCGAACTCAACCTCGGCCGCCAACCCCTGCTGCCGCACGACGATGACATCAAACGCGTGTTGGATTACCGCAAGGTGCGCCAGATCATCATCAACGAGTGCACGGCCGAACATGTCCATTTGCTGGAAACCCTGATCGGCAAGCTCGCCAACCGCTTGCTGCAGTTGCCGGGCGTGCTGGGCGTGCGGGTGAAAATTGCGAAACTGGAAATTTTTGAGGATTGCGAAGTGGCGATCCGGGTGGAGACCGGGGAGTGGTAATTTCCCCCCTCACACCCCCCGCCCTCTCCCGCCCCGCCGGGCGGAAGAGGGAGCCAACAGCCCTATTTGGCCGCGTGTGTGAACGAAAGAAGTACACGTGCCCAAGCGCGTTGATGCTCTAGGTGTGCGATTCAGGGGTGGCATGCTTCAGCATCACGCACCGGGAGGGTGGTGATAGCTGTTAATCTGTGGAAATGCGAAATAATTCGTTAAGACTCAGTTAGCGCTTATGCACTCCAAGGGTTTCGAACCAATCGCGGCCTCAAGCGCTCGCGTGCTGATACTCGGCAGCTTGCCCGGACAGGCATCGCTCCGGCAACATCAGTATTACGCGCTGCCACGGAATGGATTCTGGAGCATCGTGGGTGAACTCTTTGGTGCCTCACCCGATCTGCCGTATTCAGCACGCACTGCCAGGCTCATCGACAGCGGTGTCGCCCTTTGGGACGTTTGTCGCGCTGCATACCGCCCAGGAAGTCTGGACAACTCGATCCGCGATCCTGTACCTAACAATTTTTTGGAATTCTTCAACACGCACCCCCAAGTGACGCTAATCTGCTTCAATGGGTCCAAGGCTGCGGAGCTGTATCAAAAGCACGTCTTCCCGCTTTTGCCGCTCTCCATGCAACAGCTTCGGCAACGAACACTTCCGTCCACGAGTCCGGCGAATGCTGTCATGTCATATGCCCAAAAGCTCTCGCACTGGTCAATTGTGCGAAACGAATGCGAGATTTGACTCGGTCGTTCATTTTTCATCAGGGTTTGCCGGGTCAATCGCACCGACCCGGTACAAGTGACTGACTCACTCCGAAAATCATCCCCCCAACGTACCGTGGCGCGGCACTCCGTTCGTTCCCACACGCGGCCAAATACGGCTGTTGGCTCCCTCTTCCGCCCGGCGGGGCGGGAGAGGGCGGGGGGAAGTGAGTGGGGGAAAAATACCAAAAAAATGAACAATCAAAGAGTAAGAGAAAATCGGTACCAATCGAATACAAGGAAAGATGCATGAGCGCCGTCTGGACAGAAGATGAAATAGCAACTGAAGCACGGCAGGCCGACGCACCGGTCGCCCAAGCACCCAAGATAGAACGCGAAATCCACAAGCTCGAAAAGCGCCTGTGCCGCCAGGTCGGCCAGGCCATCATGGACTTCAACATGATTGAAGCCGGCGACCGCGTCATGGTCTGCGTCTCGGGCGGCAAGGACAGCTACGGACTGCTGGACATTTTGCTCAAATTGCAGGCCAGGGCGCCCATCAACTTCGAGCTGATCGCCGTCAACCTGGACCAGAAGCAGCCCGGCTTTCCGGACCACATACTGCCGGCTTACCTGAAAAGTCTGGGGCTGCCGTTTCACATTGAAACGCAGGACACCTACAGCATCGTGAAGAAAGTCATTCCCGAAGGCAAGACCATGTGCAGCCTGTGCAGTCGCCTGCGCCGGGGCATTTTGTACCGGGTCGCCGACGAACTGAAGGCCAGCAAGATCGCGCTGGGCCACCACCGCGACGACATGCTGCAAACCTTTTTTCTCAACATGTTCTTTGGCGGCAAGCTCAAGGGCATGCCGCCGAAACTGGTCAGCGACGACGGCGGCCATATCGTCATCCGACCGCTGGCCAACGTGGCCGAGCAAGACCTGGCGCACTGGGCCGCGCATCGCCAATTCCCCATCATCCCCTGCACCCTGTGCGGCAGCCAGGAAAATCTGCAGCGCCAGCAAATCGGCAACATGCTGCGCGACTGGGAAAAGAAATACCCCGGTCGCATCAAGAGCATGTTCACCGCGCTACACAACGTAGTGCCTTCGCACCTGATGGACGCGTCGCTGCACAACTTCAAGGACATCCAGACCACCGGCGTGGCCAGCGCCGATGGCGACAAGATGTTTGACGAAGAAGAATTTCCGCTGGCCTCCTTGCCCAGTCTGCAAGTGCTCAAGCTGTAGGTTCACCCATGCAAGCGACCCGCATCATTGCCATTCGCCATGGCGAGACCGCCTGGAACGTGGACACCCGCATCCAGGGGCAACTTGATATCGAGCTGAACGAAACCGGGCGCTGGCAGGCGCGCCGCCTGGCACGGGCGCTGGCCGGCGAGGAAATCGGCGCCATCTACTCCAGCCATTTGCGGCGCGCCTGGGACACGGCGCGCGCGATCGCCCGGGTCAGTGGGCCGGCGCCGCAAGCCCACGAGGGTTTGCGCGAGCGTGGTTTTGGGGTCTTTCAAGGCAAGACCTTTACTGAAATCGAAGCGGTCTGGCCGGAACAGGCCCGCTGCTGGCGCCAGCGTGACCCGCATTGGGCCCCCGAGAACGGAGAGTCGCTGCTGGACTTGCGCGAACGCATCGTGCAAACCGTCTCCGAGTTGGCCCAACGGCACGGGGGCGAACAAATTGTGCTGGTGGCCCATGGCGGGGTGCTGGACGTGCTGTACCGCGCCGCCACCGGTCAGGACTTGCAAACCCAGCGTAGTTGGAACCTGGGCAACGCCACCATCAACCGTTTGCTGTGGACGCCCGACGGCCTGACGCTGGTGGGCTGGGCCGACGCCCGCCATCTGGAGGACGATGAAGCACTTGACGAAACCATCACCTGAGCCGGTGAACGCCGCTCCGCCGGGGCGCCTCAGCCGGCTGGAACTGATGCTGATAGCGGTCGCGGCGCTGGCGACCATTACCGGCGTGCTGGGTCTGCAAACGCTGCACTTCATCTTCAAGCCACTCGCCATGCTGCTGGCCATTGCGCTGGTCGCTGTGCGGGCCCGCCAATCGCCGGCGGCAAGCCGCTTCGACACTTTGCTGATGGCGGCACTGGCGGCCTCGCTGGCGGGCGATGTTTTCCTGATGTTGCCCGGCAACTACTTCATACCGGGCCTGGCCTCATTCCTGGTGGCGCATCTTTTCTACATTGCCCTGTTCCGCCGCGGTGTGCCCTGGTTTGCCAGCCGTCGTGCCCTGCTTGGCACGCTGGCGGTGGGTGCCGCCACGTACCTCTGGGTCTGGGGCGGCCTGACCGACCCGGTGCTGAAACTGGCGGTGGCCGCCTACGTGAGTGTGATCGCGCTGATGGTGGCGCAGGCCATCGGCCGGGCCGTGGTGCTGCGCAATGCGGCCGCTAGCGCCGTGGCGCTGGGCGCCTGCATCTTCATGTTGAGCGACGCACTGATTGCCATCAACCGCTTCGTGCAGCCGCTGCCGCTGGTTTCTTTAGGGGTGCTGACCAGCTACTACCTGGCGCAAATCCTGATGGTCCACAACGCCCGACCGCCCAGCCTGCAAGATGATGCCTCTTCAGGCGCCAAATAGTTCGGCGTCGCGATTGGGCGGCGCAACGCCCAGGTGCCGGTAGGCGGCCAGCGTGGCGATGCGGCCGCGCGGGGTGCGCTGCAGATAGCCTTGCTGGATCAGATAGGGCTCGATCACGTCTTCAATCGTCTCGCGCTCTTCACCGATGCTGGCGGCGATGTTGTCCAGGCCGACCGGGCCACCGTCAAAGCGATGGATCACGGCTTCGAGCAATTTGCGATCCATCAGGTCGAAACCCTGCGGATCGACATCCAGCATGGCCAGCGCGCGGTTGGCGATATCCAGCGTGATCTCGCCTATGCCTTTGACATCGGCGTAATCGCGCACCCGGCGCAGCAGCCGATTGGCGATGCGCGGTGTGCCGCGCGAACGCCGCGCAATTTCGAAGCCGCCTTTGTCATCCGTCGAAACCTTGAGTAGACCGGCGCTGCGCCTGACGATCAGCGCCAGTTCTTCGGGGCTGTAAAACTCCAGTCTGGAGACGATGCCGAAGCGATCGCGTAGCGGATTGGTCAGCATGCCGGCGCGCGTGGTGGCTCCCACCAGCGTGAAAGGCTGCAGATCGAGCTTGATGGAGCGCGCCGCCGGCCCCTCGCCGATCATGATGTCAATCTTGTAGTCTTCCAGCGCCGGGTAAAGAATCTCCTCGACCACGGGACTCAGGCGGTGAATCTCGTCGATGAAAAGAACGTCGTTCTTTTCCAGGTTGGTCAGCAAGGCGGCCAGGTCTTTGGGTTTTTCAAGCACCGGACCGCTGGTCTGGCGCAGGTTCACGCCCAGCTCATGCGCGATGATGTGCGAGAGCGTGGTCTTGCCCAGGCCGGGCGGGCCAAACAGCAAGACATGGTCCAGCGCCTCGTCGCGCATCTTGGCGGCGCTGATGAAAATCTCCAGTTGCTCGCGCACCTTGCCCTGGCCCACGTATTCATTGAGCAGCTTGGGTCGCAGGGCACGCTCCACCGCCTCCTCGTTGGGCGAAGCGGCAGCGCCAGACAGCATGCGTTTGGCGGGCGCTGGGGTGAAGTCGTCGGTCTGAATGCTCACGGCGGTTGCGGTCTGCTGAATGAGGCCTGACTATAGCGTGCAGTTCGGGTCGACTAGCGCGCCAACGCCTTGAGCGCCAACTTGATGCCATCGCTGACACCCACCCCGGCCGGCAGCGCCTTCAGCGACGCCGCCGCCTCCTTGTCGCTGTAGCCCAATGCCAGCAGGGCTTGCAGGATGTCGGCCTGGTCGGCGTTGGCGACGTTGGCCGACACGCCGATATCTGCTCCGAGCTTGCCTTTGAGTTCCAGCAGCAGGCGCTCCGCCGTTTTCTTGCCGATGCCCGGCACCTTGATCAGGCGCCCTGCCTCCTGCAGCGTCACAGCCTGCGCCAGTTCGGCCACGCTCATGCCGGACAGCACCGACAAGGCGGTGCGGGGACCGACGCCGGAGATCTTGATCAGTTGGCGAAAGGCTTCGCGCTCCTGGGCGCTGGAAAATCCGTAGAGAATCTGCGCGTCCTCGCGCACCACGAAGTGCGTCAACAAACTCACCTTGGCGCCCAGCTCCGGCAGGTTGTAGAAGGTGCTCATGGGCACATGCACCTCATAGCCGACACCCATGCAATCCACCATAACCTGGGGCGGATTCTTGTCGCACAACGTGCCCGTCAGTTTGCCTATCATTTATTGCCTATCATGGATAACCTATTTCAGGAATTATCAACTTGATTCTCAGACACCTGTTTTCCCCGCCCAACAATACCCGCCTGTCCCATCTGTGCGGGCCCATGGACGAGCACTTGCGCACCATCGAGGTGGCCTTGCAAGTCAAAATTGCGCACCGCCACGAGCAGTTCAAGGTGGATGGCAGCAAGGCCAATGCCAAGCGTGGCATGGAGATGCTGCAAGCCCTGTACGAGATGGCGGCGCGCCCGATCGAACCGGCCACCGTGCAGTTGATGCTGGCCGGCGACGCCGACCTGGACGGCGCTGACAGCGTGACCTTGAAAACCAAGCGCAACGACCTGAAAGCCCGCACCCTGAACCAGGCCACTTACCTGGACAGCATCGCCAGCCACGACATCACCTTCGGCATCGGCCCGGCCGGCACCGGCAAGACCTACCTTGCCGTGGCAATGGCGGTGGACGCCTTGCAGCGCAGCACCGTGCAGCGCATCGTGCTGACGCGCCCGGCGGTGGAAGCGGGCGAGCGCCTGGGCTACTTGCCAGGCGATCTGGCGCAAAAGATCGATCCCTATCTGCGCCCCCTGTACGACGCGCTGTACGACCTGATGGGTTTTGAGCAGGTGCAAAAGGCGCTGGAACGTCAAACCATCGAGATCGCCCCGCTGGCTTTCATGCGCGGACGCACGCTGAACACCGCCTTCGTGATTCTGGACGAGGCGCAAAACACCACGCCCGAGCAGATGAAGATGTTCCTGACCCGCATCGGCTTCGGCTCCAAGGCGGTGGTGACTGGCGACGTCAGCCAGATCGACCTGCCAAAAACCCAGCTCAGCGGCCTGATCGACGCCGAGCGTGTGCTTAAACGCGTACCGGGAATTTCCATCTGCCGCTTCACCAGTGCCGATGTAGTACGCCATCCGCTGGTCGCGCGCATTGTCGATGCTTACGATTCGTCGCGCAAAAGAACGGCATCGCAGCCCTGAATCATGCTCAACCGACTGACCCTGTCATTGCAATTCGGCCATCTGCCGGATGCAGCGGCGCACCGCGCCGCACTACCTCGCCACCAAGTGACGCGCTGGATTCGCCATGCCCTGCAAAGTGACGCCGAGATCACCGTGCGCGTGGTGGATGCGCAGGAGGGCCGGGCCTTGAACCGCGACTACCGGCACAAGGACTACGCCACCAACGTACTGACGTTCGATTACGCGCAAGAGCCCATCGTCAGCGCCGACCTGGTGCTGTGCGCCCCGGTCGTGGCAACAGAGGCCCGACAGAACGGCAAGACGCTACAAGCCCACTACGCGCACCTGCTGGTGCACGGGGTCTTGCACGCGCAAGGCTGGGACCACGAAACCAGCGCACAGAACGCACTGGCGATGGAAGCACGCGAGGCGCTGATCCTTGCCGGCTTGGGGTTTGACAACCCCTATCAAGAAATGTCCCGGCACTAGTACTCGGACACAGAGGTATCTGAGCACTGGCAATCGTCGAGCTTGGCCGGCGGGTGGCGCCAGCCCGACGGCTTTTGCTTCTTACTGGGAAAGAATCCAGTCTACAAGATTCTTGATCTCGGCCGCGTCCTTGGTGGCGATGACTTTGTGTTCTTCTTCGGTACCATCTTGCTGCTTGACCTTGGGCGCTTTGGTCACAGCGTCAATCAGCTTGGCTTCGGCGTCGGCTTTGCCCTTCCATTTCGCCGCTATTTTCTTGAACGAAGCCGCTTTTTTGTCCTTGTCTATGGCATGGCATTTGAGGCAGTCACTCTTCTTTGCCAACGCCGCGGCGGCATCGGCATTGACCGCGGCGTAGGACGCGCTGGAGAACGCAGCCACCACAACACCCAGAACTGACAAAGCGACTAGTTTTTGAGGAATTGAAAGTTTCATTGCAAGGTTTCCTTTTTAGTTCCGTCTCATTGCATTTGACGGATGAATACCATCACTGACACCGATAACAGCCTGCAGGTCGGGATGACAAAACAGGTGCGGCATCATTTTGCGCGGCTTCAAGGCACTGCCAGACAACATCTGAGAGGTCTCTGATCTGGGTCAACGCAAAAGCGGTCAATCCAGGCACCCGGGCCGATCACGCTCGAGTGGTTTCGAATTTCACCGCATATAAAAAATATTTCCTGCTTTGGCTCCGTATCCCGTTGATTGCGCGGGACTTTCCTGTTTTTGTTCGCAGAAATGTATATAAAAACTGTACTTTGACACGATAAAACCCATCATCAACCAACTTCCGTCTCCTGCGATCTGATGTAAGTACATGATCTTTAATATGATTTAGATAAATATTGGATATGGCATAAGGATTGCTTATGTCTCGCGCAAGCACCAGATGCCGGAGGTAAGCCAAATGAATGAAAAAGCCAAGATCCTGGTCGTAGACGACGAGGAAGTCATTCGACTCAGTTATCTCCGAGCCCTTTCCGGAGAGCAGTGCAAGGTGGAGGCGGTAAGAAATGGTAGCGATGCCCTGCAAATGATGGGTCAGCATCCGTTCGATGTCGTGCTGCTCGATCAGCGCATGCCAGGAATTGACGGCATGTCGGTCTTGAAGACCATCAAGGAAAAGTGGCCCGATAGCGAGGTGATCATGATCACCGGATACCCTGCAGTTGAATCCGCCAAGGAGGCGGTAACGCTGGGTGCCTATGACTATCTGGCCAAGCCGATAGGCCCGGACGACGTCATCAACGCGGCCAACGGCGCCATGCTGCATAAAAGGTGGGCTTTGCATCATGAACGCCAGGCGCAGTGCGCCAACGTTCAGTAGCGATCAGGAGATTGGGAAATTGTGTTTCGAACTTGTAGCAATTTTGCTGCTTAAGCTATTTTGATGAAGGAGAAATGTCATGGGTGCTCTGCGTAAGGTTTTGGTTGTTGATGACGACCCCGTGGTCGGCAAGAGTTTCAACCGCGTTCTTTCCGAAGAAAAAGGCTATCTGGTCATCACGGCCCAAAATGCCGCCGAAGCGTTGGAGAGGCTGCGCGAACAAGAGTACGACGTCGTCTTTACCGACATCAAGATGCCTGGCATGGACGGCGTCGAATTGACGGAACGCGTGAAGGCGAGTCGGCCCTGGACGCCGGTGGTCATCGTGACGGGCTACGGCACAACCGCCAACGAAAAAAGAGCCAAGGCGGCTGGTGTCTCGGACTTTATGCACAAACCCCTGTCGCCTGAAATGATTGAAGAAAGCGCCATTCAGGCGCTGCGCCAACCGGCGCCAGCCAGCGTTGCGAAGATCGGAGCAAGCCCGCTCCAAAGTGTCCCGGGCGAGGCGCCTGAAGAGGGAGGCAGGATCAAGAACATCGCCCTCTTCCTGGCCGCCCCGTTCATCGGTTTGGCTTATGCCGTGATGCTCCCTTTCGTCGGCCTTGGAATGCTGGCCTGGCTTGGCGGGCGGACCTTGCTGACGAAGACCCCTAAAGAATGAAGCCTTGAGCTACATCACAAATCCCGCGATGAATTCCCACGCCAGAAATATGCGCACCGCATCCGGGGGAGACAATCATCCCGGATGGTTTTGTTGCTGGCAAAAATCAACACATAGGGGAACCTGAATGAAAAGCTCCCGCACGATGGGCCACCTGCTCCAGTCATCACGCCCAATGCGCCTGATGATGGCGAGCCTGCTTGCGCTGGTCCTGATCTTTGTGGGTTTGACCACCCACGCGGCCCAGGCCGAGTTGTCCAAGGAGGACAAAGCTTGCCTGTCTTGTCACGACAAGGAGGGCTTGGCAAAGACACTGGAGAGCGGAGAAATACTTGCCCTGGGTATTTCGACCAAAGCCTATGTCGAATCGATGCACCTCGGAACCAGCTGCGAGGACTGTCATTCGAATCTCGACGCCAAAACCCACGGCAAGGTAAAGAAGTCGATCAGCAACAAGCGCGACTTCTCGCTCACCATGCGTGAAACCTGCCGCGACTGTCACAAGAAGAAATTCACGCAGTACGAAGACAGCGTCCACGCAGCTTCGATAAAAGCCGGCAGCAAGAAGGCGCCTTTATGCTCCGATTGCCACAATCCGCACACCGTGCGTTCGGTAAAAATCGTCGCGCCGATCACGGACACCCCTTGCGCCAAATGCCACCAGGATATCTTCAAGGCCTATGCCAAGGATGTCCATGGCCAGGAGCGTATTGCCAAAGGCATCAGTGCCCCGCTGTGCGCGGGTTGCCACCAGGCGCATGCGGTCCAGGCCGCCTCCTTGGGCGATGGCGTGAAAGACGCCTGCCTTGCATGCCACAAAGAGGCGGTAACTCAGCACAAGGACTGGCTGCCCAATACGGCACTGCACTTTGAGGCCATCTCCTGTCCGGTCTGTCACGCGCCGGATGCGCAACGCCGGGTCAACCTCAGGCTCTATGACGGCACGGCAAAACGCCAGGTTGCGGAAAAAACCGGTGTGCCGAAATTTGAAAAGCGCACGGATGCCGCCGACAGCAAGGACATGGGTCTGGACGAGCGGGCGTTGTGGAGCCTGCTGAAAGAATTCAATCAGGATGGCGGTGACGGCAAAATGGTTTTGCGCGGCCGCCTGGAAGTGCGCTCCGGCGTCGAAGCCCATCAGTTGAGCGACAAGTCCAAAGCCATCAAGGACTGCGATACCTGCCACAGGGAAGGTGCCGCCGCCTTTCAAAGCGTGACGCTGACGATCGCCGGTCCGGATGGCAGGCCGTTGCGCCATGGCATCCAGAAAGACGTATTGAACTCCCTGACCTCCATGGACTCGGTGCGCGGGTTTTACGCCATCGGCAGCACCCGCATCAAGCTGCTCGACACCTTGCTGGTACTGGTCTTGCTGGGCGCCATCAGCGTACCGCTTGGGCACATGGCGATCAAGCGCTTGTTCAAGAGCGTAAGGGAAAAACTCGAGGCCGAGAAACTCGCGGCACTTTCGAACGCCGGTCAGCAAGCGCCAGCCGGCCATCGTCACACCGATGACAGCGCCTCAACATAGCAGGAGATCGCCATGCAAAAACTCTATATCCATCCCCTCCCGGTCAGGCTCTGGCACTGGACCAATGCCTTCGGTTTCGTCCTGCTGATCGCCACCGGGCTGCAGATCAGGTACCTCGACCTGGTTCAGGTACTGTCGTTCAGGACGGCGGTGGTCGCTCACAACTGGATTGGCTTTGTCCTGATCGCCAATTTTTTTGTCTGGCTGGGCTTTTATTTGTTCACCGACAAGATCAAGGTCTATCACCCTGAATTGAGTCCGAGAAAGTACTTCCAGGCCAGCTTCCGGCAGATGCAGTTCTACGGCTATGGGATTTTCAGGGGCGAGCCCAATCCGCATCATCCCAGCGCCTACCGCAAATTCAATGCCTTGCAGAGCATGATGTACCAGATCATCATGATGCTGTTGGTGCCCATCATGTTCTTCACGGGCTTGCTGATGTGGGACGTGACGCGCTTTTCATCCATGGTGGAAATGTTCGGCGGCGTGCGCGTCGTCGATACCGTACATGTTTTGCTGTTCATCCTGTTCAGCGGCTTCATCGTCGTGCACGTTTACCTGGCCAGTCTGGGCCACACGCCGACGGCACATTTCAAGGCCATGATCACCGGCTATGAGGAAATCGAAGACGAACCGAAAAATGGTGCTGGCTCCTGAAGAATGGCGGCGCGTCGTTGCGCGCCGCGCGCCGGCACTTCAGTTCAGGAGGGCTGGGATTCGTCGGGGCCGTACTCGGTGTCGCGGACCCGAATGTTGTACTTCTTCATCAGCGCCTGAAAGTTGGAGCGCTGCATGCCGGTTTCTTCCGCGCTTTTGGTGACGTTGGACGCGTTTCGTTTCAGCGTCTCCTGAATAAACAATTTTTCAACATCCTCCACCGATTTCTCCCTGGCGATTTTCTTCAATCGCTTGAGGTCCTCACCGGTTCTCGGGACTTCCAGATCAAGCCGCGGCGAAGTATCGATGATGTTGACCAGGTGGGCCCGATGAATGACTTTGTCGGAAGCCAGAATCACGGCTCGATGTATCGTGTTTTCCAGTTCCCTGACGTTGCCCGGCCAGTCGTAGTTGACCAGCGTGCTCATCGCGGCCTCCGAAATTTCGGACACCGGCTTTTCCAGTTCATTGCAGAACGCCTTGAGGAAGTGAAAGGCCAGCGCGGGAATGTCGTCACGGCGTTCTCTCAAGGCCGGTGCGTGGATCGGGAAGACATTGATCCGGTAGTAAAGATCCTCCCGGAAGGTTCCTTCGCCGACCATCGCCTTGAGATCCTTGTTGGTGGCGGTGACGAGTCTGACATTGGTCTTCTGGGTGACGGTACTGCCGACCGCCCTGAATTCGCGCTCCTGAATGACGCGCAGCAATTTGGCCTGCGTTGAAAGCGGGATATTGCCGAACTCGTCAAGGAAAAGAGTGCCATTGTTGGCAATCTCGAACATGCCACGCTTGTTCACCACCGCGCCGGTAAAAGATCCCTTGGTGTGACCGAACAATTCGCTTTCCAGCAGATTCTCGCTGAGCGTGTTGCAATCCACGGTGACGAACGGCTGGTCCTTGCGCAGACTGTTGTAATGAATGGCCCGGGCAATCATTTCCTTGCCGGTTCCACTTTCTCCGGTGATCAACACGGTGGTGTTGGTAGGCGCGCACTTGGCAATCAATCCATAGACCGCCTGCATCGGCGCACTGGCGCCAACAATGTTTTCAAAACGGTATTTGGAGCCGACTTCGGACTTCAGATTGCGGTTCTCTTGCAGCAAGCGGCGTCGCTCCAGCGCGCGATCCACCACGTGCTTGAGTTCATCCGGGTCGAACGGTTTGGGCAGGTAATCAAACGCGCCCAGCTTCATGGCCTTGACCGCGGTCTGAATCTGGGACAGCCCGGTAACCATGATCACGTCAACGTCCGGATGTCTCTCCTTCACCTGCTGCAACACCTCCAGGCCGTCAACGCCAGGCATCATGATGTCGAGAATCATCAGGTCGTACTCGGTCTCGTCGACTTTCCTCAAGGCCTCCAGGCCGTCCAGCGTGGAATCAACGAGATAACTGCTGTCACTGAGGATGCGCCGACAACTCCGGATGACAATTTCCTCGTCGTCAACAATCAGAATTCTGGCACTCATGGGCTACTCTCATCAGGATGGTGTTCGGTTTCATTAAAAGGAGGCGTGATCGGGAGATAGATATGAAAAGTAGTGCCCGCACCAACAACGCTTTCAACACTGATCCTGCCGCCGTGGGCTTTGACAATGCCATAACTGACCGACAGGCCCAGTCCGGTTCCCTTGCCAACCTCTTTCGAGGTAAAGAACGGATCGAAAATCCGCTGTAGATTGGCTTGCGGAATGCCGCAACCGGTGTCGGTGACGGCAATTTCAACCATCGGGAAGGATTCGGACTCCGGCTTCTTCGAGCCGCCGGCAATCAGGGCACGGCTTTCCACCAAAATCTTGCCTTTGCCTTCAATGGCTTGCTGGGCATTGACCAGCAAGTTCATGATGACCTGTTTCAGCAGATCGGCGTCCCCCCACACTCGGGGCAAATCGGGATCGAGCTTGGTCGCGATCGCTATCTGCTGCAAGGAGGCTGGCCGCTCGACAAAGCGCACCGTGTCTTCAATTACTTGGTTGAGGTTGAAAAACCCCTTTACCGGAACCTTCTCCCGCGCGAAATCAAGCAGCCGCTTGATGATGCTGGCACAGCGCTTGGTCTCCCGGATCACCAGGTCCAAGTCCTCCGCATCCTCGCTCCCCTCCGGCGCTTTCTTGCGCATCAAGGAGGTGAAAGTCAGTACGCCGGTCAGCGGGTTATTCAACTCATGGGCAATGCCGGACGCCAGCACGCCGATGGAAGCCAATTTTTCGCCTTGCGCGACCTCGGCCTTGGCGGCAAGAAGCTCCTGCGTTCTCTGCGCAACTTTCTGCTCCAGTGTTTGCACCAATTCCTGCATCTCTCGTCGTGATTCATTCAGGGCGCTGGTCATCTGGTTGAAAGAGCCGGCCACGCGTCCAAATTCGTCGTCACTGCGCACCGGAATACTTTGGTCCAGGCTGCCGGCGGCGATCTTCTTGGCGCCGGACTCCAGGTCTTTCAGGGGAAGGTATATCAAACGCTGAAGCAAGACGCCGATGCTGACCGAGAAAAGGAGAATAAACCCGACCGAGCTGCCGATGACATGAACGGCGTGCGTCTTCATTGACTGGTCCAGCTCATCCAGGGAGTAGGCAATATCGACGATGCCAAGCACCGACTGGCTGGCCGGGTGCTCATGGCATGACGCCGACGAGCATGAGGGCTCGTTGCGTATCGCATGCATGGTGCCAAGAACTCGGTGCCCGCCGGCAGTTTCAATTATTTTCCAGCGCTTGTCGTCAGGGACCTGTTTCAGGGGCTGACTGGTCAGGTGGCAGTTGATGCAGGGTTCGTCCTTTTGTTCAACCGAGTACCCAACTTCTGATTTGTGGTTTGAATGAATGATCGTGCCATCCTTGCTGATCACCCGGATACGCTCAATGCCTTTTTGCTTGCTGATGTCCTCAATGATCTTCTCGACAATGTCGCGCTTGTTCACCAACATCGTATAACGGGTGCTCGCAACCACCATTTCCGCAATCTGTGTGACATGTCTGGAAACCACGCTTTGCAGGTCTTCCTGCCGGTGTTTCAGAAACAGCAGCGTAAACAGCACCATCGCCATTGAAAGGACAATGATCAGATACAGACTGATTTTGAACCTGAGACTATTTTTGGGCATTTAGCAGGCTAACCCCACGCGCGAGAACGATTATGACATCGCCCTGCCAAATCACAGGGGTCAAACTGCCTCCTATTGATGTGGCTCAGGTGCCATGCGCAAAGGAATCGTCACCGGCCCATCGTTCACCAGATGGACCTGCATATCGGCACCGAATTGCCCGGTCTGCACATTCGGGTGTACCTGCCTGGCCTGGGCCACAAAATACTCGTACAGCCGGCGTCCCTGGTCCGGTCTTGCCGCAGCCGTGAAACTCGGTCGGTTGCCACCCGAAGCATCAGCGGCCAGGGTGAACTGGCTCACCACCAGCAGGCCTCCCGCGGTGCCGCGACCATCCATGTCCTGCACGCTGCGATTCATCTTGCCGGCCGCATCGCTGAAAATGCGCAGCTTGCCGATCTTGGCCAGCATTTTTTCGCACTCGGCTTCGCTGTCGCCGCACTCGGCGCACAGCAGTACCAGCAGGCCGGCGCCGATCTCTCCCACCACTTGGCCATCGATCACTACCCGCGCTGCGCTGACACGTTGCAAGAGGGCAATCATGCAGGGCACCGAGTGCGCTTCATAGCAAGTTCCGGGCGTCGTCAAAATGCGCTTCGACATCGCTGGGCAGCAACTGGATGGTGGCGCGCAGGCCCGGCACCGCGCTCATCAGCGCCTGCTCGACACTGGTGCGCACCGCGGCGGCACGCCCCAGTGACCAGCTGGCGGGCATGTGCATGTGCAAGTCGACAAAGCGGCGCTGGCCCGAGCGGCGGCTGGTGACGTGGTCAAAACGGATCGTGTGGTGGTCAAAATCGGCCAGCGTTTTCTCGATCTCGCGCAATACCTCGGGCTCCACCGCCTCGTCCATCAAGCCCTGCGATGAGCGCCACATCAAATGAACGCCTTCCCACAGAATATTCAATGCCACCCCGATGGCGGCCACGGCGTCAAGCCAGACCCAACCGGTCAGCGCCACGCCGGCCAGGCCCAGCACCACGCCAGCCGAGGTCCAGACATCCGTCACCAGGTGCTTGGCATCGGCCTCCAGGGCGATCGAGCGATGCGCTTTGGCGGCGCTGAACATGACCCAGGCCAACAAACCGTTGAGTGCGGAACTCAGCACCGACAGGGCCAGACCCCAACCCAGGTCCTGCAAAGGTTGCGGCTCCAACAATCTTGAGGCAGCGGCCCAAATAATGCCCACGGCCACGCCCACAATCAAAGCGCCTTCGAAACCGCTGGAGAAATATTCCGCCTTGTGGTGGCCATAAGGATGTTCTTCATCCGCCGGACGCTGCGCGATGGTCACCATCATCAGCGCAAAAATGGCGCTCGCCAGGTTCACAAACGACTCCATCGCATCCGACAGCAAACCAACCGACCCGGTGACGTACCAGGCCAGTGTTTTCAGAACAATGGTGATGACCGCCACCGAGATCGAGGCCCACAGCAGGCGCTGCGGCGTCAGGAAACGGATCGGCAGGAGTGAAATCATGTCGGCTCAGCCCAGCGTGACCTTGGCAAACTTGCGCTTGCCGACCTGTATCACATAGGTGCCAGCGCCCAGTTTCAGTCCTTTGTCACTGACCACGCTGGAATCGACACGCACGCCGCCGCCATCGATCAAGCGATTGCCTTCGCCGCCCGAGGCGGCCAAGCCGGCCAACTTGAGCACGGCGGCAATGCCCAGCGGGCCACCCTCCTCACCCAAGGGCAAAGACAGCTGGGCAATCTCGTCCGGCACGCCGCCCTTGCTGCGGTTGATGAAATCCTGCTCGGCCGCATCGGCCGCCGCGTGCGAGTGAAAGCGGGCGGTAATTTCCTTGGCCAGCGCCACTTTCACCTCTTTCGGGTTGCGGCCGGCATCGACCTCGGCTTTTAAGGCGGCGATGTCGGCCTCGCTCCTGAAGCTGAGCAAGCCGTACCAGCGCCACATCAATACGTCGGAAATGCTCAACACCTTAGCGAACATGGTGTTGGCGTCTTCCGAGATGCCGATGTAGTTGTTCTTGCTCTTGGACATTTTCTCAATGCCGTCCAGCCCTTCGAGTAGCGGCATGGTCAAAATGCATTGCGGCTCCTGGCCGTATTCGGCTTGCAGGTGACGCCCCACCAGCAAATTGAATTTCTGATCGGTACCCCCCAATTCCAGATCGCTTTTTAGCGCCACCGAGTCATAGCCCTGCATCAACGGGTACAGGAACTCATGCACGCTGATCGGAACGCCCGCCTTGAAGCGCTCATGGAAATCATTGCGCTCCATCATCCGGGCCACCGTGTACCTGGCCGCCAGTTCAATCATGCCACGCGAGCCCAAGGCATCACCCCACTCGCTGTTGTAGCGAATCTCGGTTTTGGACGGGTCCAGCACCATGGCGGCCTGGCGATAGTAGGTCTGGGCATTGAGCTCGATCTGCTCCCGGCTCAAGGGGGGGCGGGTATTGTTGCGACCCGAGGGGTCACCAATCAGGGTCGTGAAATCGCCGATCAAAAAGATCACCGTGTGCCCCAAGTCCTGCAACTGACGCATTTTGTTGAGCACCACGGTATGGCCGAGGTGAATGTCGGGCGCCGTCGGATCCAGGCCCAGCTTGATGCGCAGCGGCGTGCCAGTGGCCTCGGAACGCGCCAGCTTCTTGACCCAATCCTCTTGCGGAATCAGTTCTTCGCAAGCCCGCAAAGACACGGCAAGCGCCTCCCGAACACAATCTGTTACAGGAAATTCGGGGGCCAGTGCTTGATTCATAAGGGTTTTTCTTGATGCGACAGGATGGAGCGAAGTTATACTCTGCGCTTGCTCAAGTACGGGATTTTAATTCGACCCGCCTAAGTACCTTCGTTGTCTGTCCGGTTGCACACCAACCAACCCTCACCTGGAACCGTTCTTTTGATAAACAGCCTTGTTGACGCCGGAACTGCTTTCCTGACTTTTTCCGGCCGGACTGTCAAACAATATCCCAAACGAATCACGGCGTTCGTCGCTGCGTTACTGCTCGCTGGCGGTGGCGCTGCATTTGCGGTGGCCACGCTGGCACCTGATGCGTCCGAGTTGCCGGTGCGCGAAGTCCTGGAGTCGGTACCGACCCTGGCTCTCAATGTTCCGTCCGACCTGGACCTCCAGGCCTTGAAGCTTTTCAGATCGGAGGTCACGCGCTCCAGCGACACCGCCGACACCTTGCTCAGTCGATTGGGCGTTGACGATGCGTCCGCTGCCGCCTTCCTTCGCTCCGATACCATTGCGCGCCAAATATTGCTTGGCCGCAACGGCCGCAACGTGACCGCTGAAACAGACGATAACCACCACTTGCTGAAACTCAGTGCGCGCTGGAGCCCGGAAGACAACGGAAACTTTAACCGTCTGGTGCTTGAGAAGACAGCCCAAGGTTTTCAATCACGCATTGAAATCGCTGCCTTGACCGCCTCATCCCGGCTCGCCAGCGGCACGATCCAGAGCTCGCTGTTTGCCGCCACTGACGATGCCAAAATTCCGGACAGCATCGCCACGCAGCTGGCGGAGATTTTCGCTGGTGACATCGACTTCCATCGCGCGCTGCGCAAAGGCGACCGGTTTTCGGTTGTTTATGAAACCCTTGAGGGCGATGGCGAACCACTGCGGACCGGGCGCGTGTTGAGCGCCGAGTTTGTCAACAACGGCAAGACTTTCCAGGCCATGTGGTTCAAGGACCCGGTGACCGCCGGCGCGCCAACTGCCGATGCTTCGCGTGCCGCCGACGCCCGCAGCAAGGGCGGCTATTACACGCTGGACGGGCAAAGCCTGCGCCGGGCCTTTCTGGCATCACCGATGGAATTTTCCCGGATCACGAGCGGCTTCAAGATGCGTATGCACCCGATCTTGCAAACCATGCGAGCCCACCAAGGCGTCGACTACGGTGCGCCAACGGGCACACCCGTGCGTAGCGTTGGCGACGGTGTGGTGGAATTTGCGGGCGTCCAGAATGGCTACGGCAACGTGATTATCCTGAAGCACCGCAACAACTACAACACGGTGTACGCCCATCTGAGCCGGATCAACGTCCGCAAAGGGGCCAACGTAAGCCAGGGCCAGACCATTGGCGCCGTTGGCGCGACGGGCTGGGCCACCGGCCCTCATTTGCATTTTGAGTTCAGGGTCAATGGTGTTTACCGCGATCCTCTCACCATTGCCCGTCAAAGTGAGTCCGTGCCAGTCTCGGCGTCGGCCAAGCCGATGTTTGCCCGCCTCGCCGCCGAGAACCGTATTGCGCTCGCAGCGGCGGCGTCGGTGCAACAGAGCAGCGCCCAATAGGGTTTGCGGCAAAGGCACACCAAGCGTGTCTGAGCTCTTCGTCGGCCTGATGTCTGGCACCTCGCTGGACGGGGTAGACGGGGTTTTGGCGGATTTCTCAGGCACCCGGCCAGCCGTCCTGGCCCATGCCAGCGCGTCGTTTTCACCAGCTTTGACCCGGGAGTTACTTGCTCTCAACAGCCCGCGCCGCAATGAGTTGCACCGCGCCGCCCTGGCAGCCAATGCGCTGGTCCGCGTTTACGCGCAAGTGGTGGCCAAGTTGCTTCAACAGTCCGGGATTGAGAGCGCCGCCGTTTCCGCCATCGGGGCCCACGGCCAGACTGTGCGCCACCGGCCACAGATGTTCGACGGCACCGGCTACACCTTGCAACTCAACAACCCCGCCTTGTTGGCTGAATTGACCGGCATCGATGTCGTCGCCGACTTTCGCAGCCGTGATGTCGCCGCCGGTGGACAGGGCGCGCCGCTGGTACCGACCTTTCATCAATCGGTGTTCGGGCGCCCGGGCGAAACTGTCACCACGCTCAACATTGGCGGCATTTCCAACCTCACTGTGGTGGGTCCCGAACTGGCGGACGACGTGATGGGCTTTGACTGCGGTCCCGGCAACGCACTGATCGACGCCTGGTGCCAACAGCATCGTGGCCAAGCCTTTGACACCGATGGCGCCTGGGCTGCCAGCGGTCAGGTTCATGCCGGCTTGTTGGCGGTCTTGCTGGACGAACCTTACTTTGCCTTGCCAGTACCCAAAAGCACCGGGCGCGACCTCTTCAACTCAAGCTGGCTTGCCAGGAAACTTGAAGGGTTTAGCGCGCTGGCGCCGGCAGATGTGCAAGCCACCTTGACCGAACTGACGGCCAGCGTCTGTGCGACAGGCATCCAGCGCTATGGATTTGGAAGCAAAAGTCTGATTGTGTGTGGCGGTGGCGCCTTCAACGGCCATCTGATGTGGCGGCTACAGGCTCATTTGCCGAACCTCCCCGTGCAATCCTCGCAAACCCATGGATTGCCTCCGCTGCAGGTCGAGGCGGCCGCCTTTGCATGGCTGGCACGCAAGACTGTTTTGCGCGAAACAGCCAGTCTAAAAGCGGTAACGGGCGCCCAAGGCGCCCGCATCCTGGGAGCAATTTACCCGGCCTAAGCGGGGACGACTGCTCCTAGATTAGCTGGGGACAGAGCTGGCAGATAGCCAACATCCGACGAACGGTTGAGGACAGAGCTTGTTCACTTCGTGTAACGGCGGTCTGTCCCGCAAGGTTTACGAAAAGCTCGAGCCGCAACCACAGGTGGTGGTGGCGTTGGGGTTCTTGATCACGAACTGCGCACCCTGCAGATCTTCCTTGTAATCAATCTCGGCGCCAACCAGATACTGGTAGCTCATGGCATCGATCAACAAGGACACGCCATTCTTGGTCATGGTGGTGTCGTCCTCATTGGTGATCTCATCAAAAGTGAAACCATACTGAAAACCAGAACAGCCGCCGCCCTGCACGAACACGCGTAATTTCAGGTCAGGGTTACCCTCTTCGGCGATCAGATCGGCCACTTTCGCGGCTGCGCTGTCCGTGAAAAGAATCGGGCTCGGCATATCAATTTCCACGTTTTCCGCGACGACGCTCATGGTATTTCCTTTTAAAGTGTTCCGAACAGAACTGGCTTGGCTGTCGCCTAGCTGCGGCCTGTTTCGCAAGTTTTCAATGTCAATTATATTAATACTACAGCAATTCGCTCAACAATTCAGCTAGCTGTTATTTGCCGCCAATTTGAGTGTGGGTTTTTCTTCGCTTTCAAGGGTCGGGCACAATTGCCCGCCGATGATCGCTCCCTGATGCATCTCCAGCGCGCTGTAGTGGACATCCCCCTGGATACGCGCCTTGGGCTGCAATTCGAGCATGACGCGCGCGTGCACCGGCCCCTTGACCGTACCGTTGACGATGATGTGGTCGGCGCGGATGCCGCCGATCACGGTGGCGGTCTCGGAGATCACCAAGATGCTGGCCTGCTCGTCCTTGGCGCTGATATCCCCGACCACCGCACCATCGATCCGCAATCCGTCACAAAACCTGAGGTTTCCGTCAATCTCGCTGCCCTCGGCAATCAGGCTTCGAATGGGAGGCTGCTTTTTCTTGTTGAACACGTAACTACCCCACGATGAGTTGAAAAATACCCTGGACTACAACTTGATGGATTGCACCGCCTTGGTAACCGAACCATCCATCACTTTTGCGCCAACGCCCTTGATCTGAGTGGCCGGCGGCAATTCCAAAACGCCCTCCAGGCGACCGTACTGCTTGAGCTTGATGGCTTGGCCACCGCCCGGCAGGGTTGCGGTCCAGGGCCTGCCATTTTGCACACCCGTGAACGTCAACTCCAGCCGGCCATTGAATTCCGGCGGATTCTTGCGCGCCTGGATCACCAGCACCTGCCACCTTATTTCATGTCCATTGCGAACCTCGGCCTGCAGGCCACGTATCACAATCCCCTCAACGCCGGCGCTCGGTATCAACTTCTCGAAAAACCCCAAATCGTCACGCAGACTCTGGATTTCCGCCTCCAGCTGCTTGTTCTGACTGGCCAGTCTTTCCTGCGCCACTTTTTCGGAGGTCATCATAGTGCCAGACGTGTCGGCAATCAACTGCGCCTTGTCACGCTGCGCTGTCAGGGTCACCACTTGCGCCCGCAAGCTCACCAGTTCGGAGCGCAATTGCTGTAGTTCTTCCTTGGTATCACCATCGAGACCGGCAATGTCCTTGCCAAATTCAAAAGCCCACAGACCAATGGCCGCGCAAAAACCAAGAACGATTGCCAGCACGGCCCAACGAAACGGCCACGGCAAGGCACTGCGCACCGACATGCGCGGGGCGCTGACAGTCAAGCGGCGGAGAAACAGGCGAAGTCGCATGGCGCGGTGAGTATGGGGCGCTGAGTCTAACAGCCGGAATGTAAACAGCCGCCGGAACCTGCATTCTGGCGGCTGTTGCTTGACAACACCTGGTTGCCGTAATTTCGTCTGAAATTAGCGCTTGCTGAACTGCTTGCGGCGACGGGCGCCGTGGAAGCCAACCTTCTTGCGCTCGACTTCACGGGCATCGCGCGTGACAAAGCCAGCTTTGCTCAGCTCGGACTTGAGCGTTGCATCGTAGTCGATCAGGGCGCGTGTAATACCGTGGCGCACGGCACCGGCCTGGCCCGACTCACCACCGCCAGCAACGTTGACCATGATGTCAAAGGTCTGGGCGTGGTTGGTCAAAAACAGGGGTTGCTTGCAAATCATGATGGAGGTTTGACGACCGAAGAACTTTTCGATGTCTTTGCCATTGACCACGATCTGGCCGGAGCCCTTCTTGAGAAATACACGAGCCACGCTGGATTTGCGACGGCCGGTACCATTGTTCCATTCACCAATCATATCGAAGCTCCTTAAATTTCCAACACTTTGGGTTGCTGGGCAGTGTGCGGATGCTCGGCACCACCGTACACCTTGAGCTTCTTGATCATGGCGTAGCCCAGCGGGCCTTTTGGCAGCATGCCCTTGACGGCTTTTTCCAAAGCGCGGCCAGGGAACTTGGCTTGCATGTCGCGGAAGTTGATGGCGGAAATGCCACCCGGATAGCCGGAGTGGCTGTAATACACTTTGTCAAGCGGCTTGGCGCCGGTGACGCGCAGCTGGGCTGCATTGATGACGACAATAAAGTCGCCGGTGTCGACGTGAGGCGTGTAAATGGCCTTGTGTTTGCCGCGCAAACGGAGAGCAACTTCGCTGGCTACTCGTCCGAGGACCTTATCGGTCGCGTCAATCACAAACCACTCGTGCACCACGTCAGCGGGTTTTGCGCTGAAGGTCTTGGTCATGAGTTTTCTCTAAAAAAGAGGGTTTGCCGGGCTCTTTTCCACGGTCGGCGTTCCTCTGATGGGAATCTCTTAGGTGGGAATCAAGCTTCGCCGCGGAGCCACAAAAGCGCTGCGAAGCCGGGCATTATAAGAGATTTCGTCAAAACCTCGCGTTTTACCTTGGCAGGGGAATCCTTTGCCCCCTGAGCTGCGGGCTATTGCCCGGACTTGGCGCAAGACTGGAGCAGTCCGGTCGCGGTTACCATGTTGGCATGTTCAGTTATCGCCACGCCTTCCATGCCGGCAACCACGCCGACGTACTTAAACACATGGTGCTGATTGCCATTTTGCGGCATTTGCGGCAAAAGGACACGGCTCTGACGGTATTCGACACCCATGCCGGGGCTGGCTTGTACCGGCTTGACGGTGACTATGCGCAGACCAGTGGCGAAGCGACCGACGGTTTTTTGCGCCTGATCGCCGCGCTGGAAAAACCTGTCGTCGCCAGCGAAAAAGTGTCGGCCGCGGCAAAGTCAATAGCCCAGGGGGTGGCACCGATGATCCAGGACTACCTTGATCTGGTTGCCGGCTTCAATACGGCGGGCAGCCGCAAGATCTATCCAGGTTCGCCCTTCATCATTCAGCGTCTGCTGGGTGAGCGCGACAAGCTCAAATTGTTCGAGCTGCATCCGACCGACGCCAAAACCCTGTCCTCCAACATTGCCCAACTGGAGGCCGGACGCCAGGTCGCGGTGCTGCGCGAGGATGGCTTTGAGGGCTTGAAGAAATTTCTGCCGCCACCGGCACGCCGGGCACTGGTGCTGAGCGACCCCAGCTACGAGATAAAAAACGACTACGCCCGCGTGGTGGCCATGGTCGCTGATTCGCTGGCCCGATTTGCCACCGGTACTTATGCCGTCTGGTATCCGATCATTCCACGACCCGAGGCACACGACGTCCCGCGCAAACTGAAAACACTGGCTGCCAAAGCCGGCAAGAATTGGCTGCATGCCAGCTTGACCGTCAAATCAAGCAAGTTGACCTCGAATGAAGCAGGCGACGTGATACGCCCGGGTCTGCCCGCCAGCGGGATGTTCATCATCAACCCGCCGCACACCCTCAAAGCCGGACTCCAACTGGCACTGCCGCAGCTGGTGGCCCTCCTCGGTCAGGATCAGCACGCCGCGTCAACTCTTGAGTCCGGCACTTGAATATCATCGGTAAATCAAATCCTCAAAATGAACCACGAAAGCGAAGCAAATGGCTAAAGGAATGATTCTGGCGGCCGGCCAGGGTACCCGCGTGCGTCCCCTGACGCGAGACCTGCCAAAACCGATGGTCCCGATTCTGGGCAAGCCGGTGATGGAGTACCTGATTGAGCATCTGGCGCGTCACGGCATCACCGAAATCATGGTGAATGTGGCCTGGCATCATCAGAAAATTGAGGAATATTTTGGCGACGGCCACCGCTGGGGCGTGCAAATAGGTTACTCCTACGAGGGCGTTCGCGACCATGGCGACATCCTGCCGCGGCCCATGGGTTCAGCCGGCGGCATGCGGCGCATCCAGGATTTCAGCGGCTTCTTTGATGAGACCATGCTGGTACTGTGCGGCGACGCACTGATTGATCTGGACATCACGGCAGCACTGGCCGAACACAAGGCGAAGAATGCCATCGCCAGCGTGGTGGCACTGGACGTACCCCTGGCGGACGTACAGAGCTACGGCATTGTGGTGGCGGCGGCGGACGGGCATATCCAGTCCTTTCAGGAAAAGCCGAAACCGGCAGAGGCCAAATCCACACTGGCCAGTACCGGCATCTACATCTTCGAGCCCGCCGCGCTGGAATTGGTGCCGTCCGACACGGTCTATGACATCGGCTCGCAATTGTTTCCCGACCTGGTCGAGCATGGCCTGCCATTCTTTGCCCAGAACCGCCCTTTCAACTGGATCGACATCGGCCGCGTGAGCGACTACTGGTCGGTCCTGCAACGCGTGTTGCGGGGCGAAGTAGCCCAGATGTGCATGCCCGGGCGGCAAATCAAACCTGGCATCTGGGTTGGCCTCAACACCTCCGTTCCGTGGGACAAGGTCAATATCGAGGGGCCCGTCTACATTGGTTCGAGCGTGCGCATCGAGCCCGGCGCCACCATCACCGGTCCGGCCTGGATCGGGCATGGCAGCCATATCCGTACCGGCGCCAAGGTGGTGCGCAGCATTTTGTTTGAGTACACCCGCATTGCCGCCGACATGCGGTTTTTCGAGATGATCGTCTCGCCCGACTATTGCGTCGACCGCTACGGTGAAACCACCTACCGGGGCGACGACACCGCCCAGTTGCGCTGGGGCGATGCCAGGGCATGAATAACATGACACACACCACGCTGCTGCAACCCGTTGTCCTGTCCGGCGGCTCCGGCACCCGCCTGTGGCCGCTCTCGCGCGAGAAATATCCCAAGCAACTGCTGCCACTGATGGGTGCCGACTCGCTGCTCCAGGCCACGCTGCGCCGGGTCGACGGCATCACGGGCTGCACTTTGGCGCCGACTATGGTGGTATGCAACGAGGACTACCGCTTTGTTATCGCCGAACAACTGCGCCTGATGGACAAACCAGGCACCATCGTGCTCGAACCGACAGGAAGAAATACCGCGCCGGCCCTCACCCTGGCCGCACTGGCATCTGTTAAAAATGGAGCAGACCCGGTCTTGCTGGTGATGCCGGCCGACCACGTCATCACCGACCTGGCGGCCTTCCAGAGCGTGGTGCGCCAGGGTGCCGCCTTGGCGGCCAAGGATGCCATCGTCACCTTTGGCATCACGCCCGATGCGCCGGAAACCGGTTATGGCTACATCCAGGCGGGTGCCGCCTACGCAGCCCCCGCAGAACCGGCCAACCCGGCCCGGCTGATCGCCCGGTTTGTCGAAAAGCCGGACCTGGCCACCGCGCAGGCTTACCTGGCGAGCGGCTCCTACCTCTGGAACAGCGGCCTGTTCATGATGCGTGCCTCGGTCTGGCTGGCCGCCATGGGCCATTGTCGGCCTGACATTCTGGCGGCCTGCAAAAGCGCTTGGGAGCAAGGCTCGACCGATGGCGAGTTTGTCCGGGTTGGCAAAGCCGCCTTCAGCGCTTGTCCGTCGGATTCGATCGACTACGCAGTGATGGAACGTATCGCCGCCAATCTGGCCAGCCCAGGCACTGGCGCGCTCCCGGCCGGTGTCGTGATCCCACTGGCTGCCGGCTGGTCGGACGTTGGCGCGTGGGACGCGCTGTGGCACGTACTGCCCAAAGACGGGTCGGGTAACGTCAGTCAGGGCGATGTGCTGCTGCAAGACTGCCACCAGACGCTGGCCTTGTCCGAAGGGCGCCTGGTGGCTTGCGTGGGCGTCGACAACCTGGTGGTGGTGGAAACGGCGGACGCTGTCCTGGTCGCGCACAAGGACAAGACCCAGGACGTCAAGAAAATCGTCGACAGCCTTAAAAAGAACGGCCGCGCCGAGGGCACCATTCACCGCAAGGTGTTTCGCCCCTGGGGTTGGTACGACAGTGTTGACGCCGGCGAACGCTTTCAGGTCAAGCGCATTGTGGTCAAACCCGGGGCCACACTGTCGCTGCAAATGCACCACCATCGCGCCGAGCACTGGATTGTGGTGCGCGGCACCGCCAAAGTAACGCGCGGCGAGGAAACCCTGCTGCTGTCGGAGAATGAATCGACCTTTATTCCGCTAGGCACCACCCATCGTCTGGAGAACCCTGGTCGCCTGCCGCTGGAGATCATTGAAGTGCAGTCAGGCTCTTATTTGGGCGAGGATGACATCGTCCGGTTTGAGGATGTGTACGGTCGATAGAGTGGGACCGGTTGGGGACAGAGCTGGCGGACTTCCTGTTTCCAGTTGAGGACAGAGCTGACCCACTTCGTGTGGCTGCGGTCTGTCCCGCAAAGAGATAGGTTTGTCACTGCGGTCTGTCCCGCAATGCGGACCTCCAACATCCGACAAACGGTTGGGGACAGAGCTGGTTCGCTTCGCGTAACTGCGGTCTGTCCCGCAATGCTTTATAAAGCCCTTTGAATGATGATCTTCTGCACGTCGGAGGTGCCTTCGTAGATCTGGCAGACCCGCACATCGCGGTAAATACGCTCCACCGGGAAGTCGCTGACGACGCCGTAGCCGCCCAGGGTCTGGATGGCGACACTGCAAACCTGTTCCGCCATCTCGCTGGCGAACAGTTTGGCCATGGCGGCTTCCTTGAGGCAGGGGCGACCTGCATCGCGCAGACTGGCGGCATGCCAGATCAGTTGGCGTGCCGCCTCGATCCGGGTCGCGCATTCGGCCAGCCTGAAACCGACGGCCTGGTGGTTGAAGATGGCAGTGCCAAAGCTCTGGCGCTCTTTGGCGTAGGCAATGGCCACGTCCAGCGCACTGCGGGCCATGCCGACACTCTGAGCGGCGATGCCGATACGCCCGCCCTCTAACCCGCCCAGGGCGATGCGGTAGCCCTCCCCCTCTTTGCCAATCAGGTTCTCAGCCGGGATGCGGCAGTTGTCAAAGTTGATCTGCGCGGTGTCGCTGGAATGCTGACCCAGCTTGTCCTCCAGCCGCGCCACCGCGTAGCCGGGCGTGTTGGTGGGCACCAAAAAGGCGCTCATGCCCTTCTTGCCGGCGCCCTTGTCGGTCACTGCAATGACGATCGCAACATCACCGCTTTTACCACTGGTGATGAACTGCTTGACGCCGTTGATGACGTAGCCGTCACCCTCTTTCAGCGCCGTGGTGCGCAGGCCGGAGGCATCACTGCCCACATGCGGCTCGGTCAGGCAGAACGCACCCAGCAGTTGGCCTTGCGCCAGGGGTTCCAGCCATTGCTTCTTCTGCACCGCGTTGCCAAACTTCATCAGGATGGCGTTGACCGGGCAGTTGGTCACGCTGATCACGGTGCTGGTGCCACCGTCACCGGCGGCGATTTCTTCCAGAACCAGGGCCAGCGTCAAGTAATCCAGCCCGGCACCGCCCAGCTCTTCGGGCACGCAAATGCCGTAAGCCCCCAGCGCCGCCAGGCCCTGATGGGCGGCTTTCGGGAAGGTGTGATCCTTGTCCCACTGGGCGGCGTTGGGCCACAACTCGGCCTGTGCAAAAGCGCGAACCGCGTCGCGCACCATTTCCTGGTCTTGGGTCAATAACATGGGGTATCCAAATCAGTTGGGGACAGAGCTGCGCACTTCGTGTCGCTGCGGTCTGTCCCACAAGGTGAACTTCCGACTTCCGACAATCGGTTGGGGACAGAGCTGGCGCACTTCGTGTCGCTGCGGTCTGTCCCACAAGGTCTCACAATATCTCAAGCGCCACGGCGGTGCCCTCGCCACCACCGATGCACAGCGTGGCGACACCTTTTTTCAGGCCGCGCGCCTGCAGCGCGTACATCAAGGTGACCATGATGCGCGCGCCGCTGCAGCCTATCGGATGCCCCAGGGCACAAGCGCCGCCGTTGACGTTGACGATGTCGTGGCTCAACCCCAGTTCCTGCATCAAGGCCATGGGCACCACGGCAAAGGCCTCGTTAACCTCCCACAGGTCCACCTCGGCAACGGCCCAGCCGGTCTTGGCCAGCAATTTTTTCACGGCGCCGACCGGGGCGGTAGCGAACCAATTGGGCTCCTGCGCGTGCACGGCGTGACCGACAATGCGCGCCAGCGGCTTGCGTCCGAGCTTGGCGGCGGTCGAGGCACGCATCAGCACCAGGGCAGCGGCGCCGTCGTTGATGCTGGAACTGCTGGCGGCGGTGATGGTGCCGTCCTTTTTGAAGGCCGGCTTGAGGGTGGGTATTTTTTCAAGTTTGACTTTGCCGGGACCTTCGTCAACGGAAATCACCGTATCGCCGGCGCGGCCCTTGACCGTCACGGGCGTAATCTCCGCCGCAAAAGCACCCGATTGGGTGGCCGCCTGCGCCCGTTGCACGCTGGCGATCGCGAACTGGTCCTGCTGCTCACGGGTGAAGCTGTACTTGGCGGCGCAATCTTCGCCAAAAGTGCCCATGGAGCGGCCAGCCTCGTAGGCGTCTTCCAGACCGTCGAGCATCATGTGGTCAAAAATGCGGTCGTGGCCAATGCGGTAGCCGCCCCGTGCCTTGGGCAGCAGGTAGGGCGCGTTGGTCATGCTTTCCATGCCGCCCGCCACCACCACATCCGCGCTGCCCGCCAGCAGCATGTCATGGGCAAACATGGCCGCCCGCATGCCCGAGCCGCACATCTTGGACAGCGTCACGGCACCGGCGCTGATCGGCAAACCGCCCTTGAAGGCCGCCTGGCGGGCCGGCGCCTGGCCTTGCCCGGCCATCAGACAGTTGCCAAACAACACTTCGTCGACCTGCGGGCCGGTCACGCCGGCACGCTGCACCGCGGCCCGGATGGCGGCACCACCCAGGTCATGGGCGGCAAGGCTTGAGAAATCGCCCTGAAAACTCCCCATGGGGGTGCGGGCGGCGCCGACGATAACGATTGAATCAGTCATGGTATTGATCTCCTGTTGCAGGGGTTAAAAAAACATTTTGAGCCACCCTATCCAGGCGGCTCGGGGTTGAACCGTTTGTCGCGGTCATAAGGAAACACATCAAACACGTGGCCAGCCAGAATGCGCTCTTTGTGGCCTTGCCAAAAGTCCACCTCCAGCAAGTCGGCATGGTGCTTCATGAACGCATCGCGCACCGCCAGGTTGCCCAGCAGGAACGGGCCAAAGGTTTCCGGGAACACATCCTTGGCGCCTACGCTGTACCAGACCTCCCCGGACATTTCTTCCTCCTCGTTGCGCGGCGTCGGCACTTTGCGGAAGTTGCAGTCGGTGATGTATTCGATCTCGTCGTAATCGTAAAACACCACCTTGCCATGGCGTGTGATACCGAAGTTTTTCCACAGCATGTCGCCGGGAAAAATATTCGCCGCCACCAGGTCCTTGATGGCGTTGCCGTACTCGACGACGGCGCGCTCGATCTGCTCGCGCGCCTGCACCGCGGCGGCGCCGCGCGGGCTGGCTTCGGTGCCGCCGGCGTCGAAGGCTTCCTGCAAATAGATGTTGAGTGGAATCATGCGCCGCTCGATGTAGACGTGTTTGACGATGACTTCGATCAAGCCATCGCCATCCCGGTCACTGATCTCGAGCTGGCTGGGCGCGAACTTTTCGATCTCGGCAATCAGTTCGTCGTCAAAGCGGTCGCGCGGAAAGCCAACCTCGCTGTACTCCAGCGTGTCGGCCATGCGGCCAACGCGGTCATGCTGTTTGACCAGCAGGTACTTGCTTTTGATCTGCTCGCGGCTGGTGTCTTTTTGCGGCGGGTAATAGTCCTTGATGACCTTGAACACGTAGGGAAACGACGGCAGGTCGAACACCAGCATCACCATGCCCTTGATGCCGGGGGCGATGCGGAACTTGTCGCTGGAATGGCGCAGATGGTGCAGAAAATCACGATAAAAAAGTGTCTTGCCCTGTTTCGCCAGCCCCAGTGCGTTGTAAATTTCATTGCGCGGCTTGCGCGGCATCATGCTGTGCAAAAACTGCACATAGGCCGACGGAATTTCCATCTCGACCATGAAATAGGCGCGCGCAAAACTGAACAGCATCAGCAAGTCATCTTCGCCAAACAAGGTGGCATCAACCACCAGTTTGCCGGCCTGGTCATGCAGGACCGGCAGCGCAAACGCAAATTCGGTGAAGCCGTTGATCAGCTTGCCGACGACGTAGCAACCCTTGTTGCGAAAGAACAGACCAGTGAGGACCTGGATCTGAAAGTTGGCACGCAGCCTGGCATCCCGCAATTGCGCCAGCATGGCGGCCTGCACCCGCGCCGCATCACGTTCCAGGTCGGCAAACGCCAGGCGCAGGTCAAAGTCGCGCAACATCCGCACCAGCACCTCCTGCAGGTTGGCGTTGGTCGGGTAATAGGCGCGGTAGCTGGGGCGCGACGCCGGCTCGTCGTTCTCGATGTACTCGGTGCTGACGGCCGGCCGCACAAAAATGAAGTCGTTCTGGAAATAGCTGCGGTGCAGGATTTTGGTGGTGACCGAGTTGAAGAAGGTCTCGGCCAGCTCCGGCTGGTGGTGATTCACCAGCAAGCCGATGTAATGCAGTTTGATCTGTTGCCAGATGTCCATCGGCTGCTCACCGGCCTTGAATTCGCGCTCCAGCCGCCTCGAACATTCGCGCACCCTCAAGTCGTAAAACTCGATGCGCTCGCGCTGGGCGCGTTGCTGGCCGTGCCAGTCGGCGGTCTCGAAACGGTGTTTGGCGCGCGCCGACTCGGTCCGAAACAGACGGTAGTGCCGGTTGAAACCATCCATCATGGCTTTGGCGATGTCGTAGGCAATCGAGGAGTCAAGACGGGTCGGAAACATGATTGCTATCTATTCAGTAGCTTTTTACGCAATGAGGACGATCACTGGACCCGGTTTTATCAGTTATTACCGTCTCGACGGGTGGTATTCGCAACCGCGGCAACGGCAGCCTGGTAGCACCGCTCCAAATCATCCGGGCCGGCCACCGTCATCTGCAGGTCGTGCAGCAGGCCGTCGTGCACGCCATAAACCCAGCCATGCAGGGCGACGCTTTGAGCGCGCGCCCAGGCATCCTGCAGCACGGTGCTTTGCGCCACGTTGATGACTTGCTCGATCACATTGAGTTCCACCAGTGCGTCGTAGCGCGCATGCTCAGGAATTTGGGCCAGCAAGTCGCGGTGCCGATCGCGCACGTCCTGGACATGGATCAGCCAGTTGTCGGCCAGGCCAATGCGCACACCTTGCAACGCCGCCTGCACGCCGGAGCAGCCATAGTGCCCGACCACCATCACATGCTGGACCTTCAGGCGCTCGACTGCAAACTGAATGGTTGAAAGCGCATTCAGGTCGGAATGCACCACCACATTGGCGACATTGCGGTGCACAAAGACCTCGCCCGGCGCCAGGCCGGTGATCTGGTTGGCGGGTACCCGGCTGTCCGAGCAACCGATCCACATGTATTTGGGGTTCTGCTGGTTTTTCAGCCGGGTGAAGAAGCCGGGGCGCTCGCGCTCCATGCGCGCGGCCCATGCCAGGTTGTGGTCGAACAGGTGTTGAAGGGTAGAGCTCATAGTGCGATGTTAGTGGCTGGCACCCGCCTCTGGCGCCGGACGCGGGCAAGCGAACGAGCCGGGAAGGACCGGAACCTCGGGGGCGCTCATCGAGCTGCATCCTGTGCTGTGCCGGCCACCAGGGGCCGCGGCGCCACTGGCAACAGGGCCGAGTCAGGCGCTGCGTGCACTGGGCGCTGCAAACACATGGCTTCGGCGCCGCGGCCTAAAGGTGTGTCCTGCACGGCCTCGTTCCAAACCTCGTTCTGGTACAGCACACAGACGTTCTCACCCACGCCCGCCGCAGGTCCTTGCGTGGCCTGCAGCAGCGGTTGACGCCAGACTTCGCTGTCCAGGTGCGGGCAAAACGTGCCCGCAAGAAGGCCCAGTCCCTGCCGGGTGCCGCCACCCGGAATGCTGTCGGTAATGTAGTGTTCAAACCAGCAGTTGGCGCCGGCGCTGATGCCCGCCAGCACGGTGCCACTGGCGTAGGCCTGCCGCAATACGGCATCGAAACCGAACTCGCGCCACACGGCCAGCATGGCCACGGTATTGCCGCCACCGACATAAATCAGGTCCGCCTCCAGCACCGCAGCCGCGTAGTCGCGCTTCATGTCAAAGGGAAAGAACGCCAGCGTGGCGGGTCGACACCCGAGTTCGGTGAAGGCGCGGTAAAACTTCAATTGGGCGCGCTCGCTGTCCCCCGCCGCCGTGCCCAGGAACAGCACCCGCGGTGTCGCGGTACGGCACAAGGATTTGAGGTAGGCCTCCTGCAACAGCCGGTTGTCATCAAGCAGAAAACCGCCGCCGCCAATCGCCACCATTCTGCGCGCCACCGCTGTCATTACATCGTCTCCGCAAACAGCTCGCGTCCAATCAGCATGCGGCGGATCTCGCTGGTGCCGGCGCCGATCTCGTACAGCTTGGCGTCGCGCCACAGGCGCCCCAGGGGGTACTCGTTGATGTAACCATTACCGCCAAAAATCTGCACCCCTTCACCGGCCATCCAGGTGGCTTTTTCGGCGCACCACAAAATGACCGAGGCGCAGTCCTTGCGCACCTGGCGCACGTGCTCGACACCCAACAGATCCAGGTTCTTGGCCACCGTGTAGGCAAACGAGCGTCCGGCCTGCAGCACCGTGTACATGTCTGCCACCTTGCCTTGAATCAACTGAAACTCACCAATGCTTTGGCCGAACTGCTTGCGGTCGTGAATGTAAGGCAGCACGTTGTCCATGACCGACTGCATGATGCCCAGCGGCCCACCGGTCAGCACCGCGCGTTCGTAGTCCAGCCCGCTCATCAGCACCTTGGCGCCGCTGCCCAGTCCCCCCAGAATGTTCTGCGCCGGCACTTCAACATCCGTGAACACCAGTTCACCGGTGTGCGAGCCGCGCATGCCCATCTTGTCGAGCTTTTGCGCCACCGAAAACCCCTTCATCCCTTTTTCGATCAGGAAGGCGGTGACACCGCGCGCGCCCAGTTCAGGTTCGGTCTTGGCATAGACCACCAGCGTGTCGGCATCGGGGCCGTTGGTGATCCACATCTTGCTGCCGTTGAGCAGGTAAAAGCCACCCTTGTCCTGGGCCCTGAGTTTCATGCTGATGACGTCGCTGCCGGCACCGGGTTCGCTCATCGCCAAGGCCCCGACATGCTCACCGGAAATCAGTTTGGGCAGGTATTTGCTGCGCTGCTCGGGCGTGCCGTTGCGCTTGATCTGATTCACGCAAAGATTGCTGTGTGCGCCATAGGAGAGACCCACCGAGGCCGACGCGCGGGAAATTTCTTCCATCGCAATCATGTGCGCCAGATAGCCCATGTTGGCGCCGCCGAACTCCTCGCCCACCGTGATGCCCAGCAGCCCCATATCACCCATCTTGCGCCACAAGTCCATCGGAAACTGATCCAGCTTGTCAATCTCGCCGGCGCGCGGCGCGATCTCGGTTTGTGCAAATTCATGCACTGCATGGCGCAAGGCGTCAATGTCTTCACCAAGCTGAAAGTTGAGTCCCGGCATGTTCATGGTTTGTTTCCTTGTAAAAAATTCCCAATTGCTTGGGGACAGAGCTTGTTCGCTTCGCACAACCGAGGTCTGTCCCGCAAATTCCAAACGGTTGGGGACAGAGCTTGTTCGCTTCGCGTAACTGCGGTCTGTCCCGCAAAATATCAGTAAGTCTTCGGTACCGGCATCAGCGTTTGCTGCATCACCGCGCAAACACTCTCCTGGCCATCGGCGGCAACGTGCGTAACGTCCACCCGGGTCACGATGATGCGGCGCCCGGCCTTCACCACCTGCCCGCTGGCATGTATCTCGCCGCCTTGAAAAGCCGCCAAAAAATTGATTTTGTACTCCACCGTAGTGACCTCCATGCCGGGCGGCGCCTGTGTCAAGCCAGCATAGCCGCCCGCAATATCGGCCAGGGCGCCGATCGCACCGCCGTGAAAACCATCCTGCTGCTGTGTCACCTTGTCGGAGTACGGCAAGGCGATCTGGCACAAGCCCGACTCGACCCGCAGCAGTCGCGCGCCCAGGTGCCGCATCATGCCCTGTCGCTCGAAGCTGCTTTGCACACGCGCCAAGGGAGTCTGATCTGTCATTGGTTTTCTTTCCTGTGGGTTGCGGCATGGCCCGGGCGCGGGCTACTCGTTCCCGAGGTTTCGTTTTGCGGCCCGGTTCTTCGCCCCGCTCTTGCTGAGGCTTTTTGCCAGCAAGGCCTTGGCTTCACGCTGGTGCACCTTGAGCTCATCGAGATTGGCCTGCAAGTCGGTCATCTGGGCTTCCAGCTGCTTTTGATGCTCGGCAATCACCAGCAAGAACTTGCGCAACTGCGGCCCGGTGTCCCGCGGGCTGTCATACATGTCAATGATTTCCTTGGCCTCGGTCAGGCTCAAGCCGAGTCGTTTGGCGCGTAGCGTCAGTTTCAAACGGGTGCGGTCGCGCCCGCTGTAGACCCGGTTGCGCCCTCCGGGACCGGAGCGCTCGGGCTGCAGCAGACCCATGTCTTCATAAAAACGCATGGCCCGCGTGGTCAGGTCAAATTCGCGCGCCAGATCGCTGATGCTGTAAGTGATAGCCATAACTTGTGCTCGACAAAGGTGACTGTGCAAATGGGCCTCCCCACCTACAATGTCGACCTTGATTGACGTTTACGTAAACGTCAATTATGTAGCAAATCAGGAGCCTCTTTGAATCCACCCTCTAACCGATCTGCCGATGAACTCGAAAAGCAGTTGCACTATCCCCTGGGTGAGTTGCTGCCGGCCCCCGGCGCCAGCGTGACCGTGGCGCCCGGCGTGAAGTGGCTGCGCATGGCCTTGCCGTTCGCACTCAACCACATCAACCTGTGGCTGTTGCGCGATCAGATTGACGGTCGCGCCGGCTGGAGCGTGGTCGACTGCTGCATCAGCACCGAGCTGGCGAAGGAGCAGTGGGAACAGATTTTCGCCAATGAGCTGGACGGACTGCCGATCCTGCGGGTGATCGTGACCCACATGCACCCCGACCACATCGGCCTGGCGTATTGGCTGTGCGAGCGCTGGAAGGTTCGTTTGTGGATCAGCGCCACGGATTTCAACCTGGCGCGCATCGGCAGCGAAGGACCAACCGGTTTCGGTGGTGATACGGCGGCCGCCTTCTTCGCCTCCCATGGCCTGAATGACCCGGTTTCGGTTGCCAAAATAAGGGGGCGCGCCAACTATTTTCAGACCCTGGTCCCCTCGGTGCCGCGCCAGTACCGGCGTCTCATGGACGGCGACACCCTGACCATTGGCGCCCGACCGTGGACCTGCATCGCCGGCTACGGCCATGCGCCGGAACACATCTCGCTGTACTGCCCTGAATTGCGGGTTTTGATCGGTGGCGACATGATGCTGCCGCGCATCTCCACCAACGTCAGCGTCTACGACCAGGAGCCCGAGTCCAACCCGCTCAGGCAATTTCTGGATTCGATCGACAAGTTCCGCGCACTCGACGCCGGCACACTGACGCTGCCGGCGCACGGCAAGCCGTTCACCGGTCTTTATCAGCGCATCGGGCAGTTGCATGAGCACCATCGGGAGCGCCTGGCCGAAGTGATGCAGGCCTGCGAGGCCCAGCCTTGCAGCGCGGCCGACATGGTACCGGTGCTGTTCAAACGCGCGCTTGACCTGCACCAGACCACTTTTGCCATGGGCGAGTCGATCGCCCACCTGCATGCGCTGTGGTTTGAAGGCCGCTTGCAGCGCACGCTGGGCAGCGATGGGGTGTATCGGTTCTACGCCCAGCGCGCTGGCGCTTGATCCTTGAGCTGACTGCGCAGCGCGGCGTAATCCGGCACCACGCTGCGCACTGTGGCCCAAAAGCGCGGGCTGTGGTCCATCACGCGCAAATGACTGAGTTCGTGCGCCACCACGTAGTCAATGACCGCCTGGCGAAAATGAATCAGGCGCCAGTTGAGTCGGATCGAGCCGTCAATATGGGCACTGCCCCAGCGGGTAGCGGCATTGCTGAGCGACAGCTTGCGCCACTGCACTTGCAGTTGTGGTGCAAAGTGATCCAGCCGCTCGGTAAAAACCCGCTTCGCCTGGCGCATCAGCCAGCCGCACACCGCGTCGCGAATTTGATCTGGCGTGGCGGCCGGCGGCAAACTGACCAGCAGAACCGGAGCGGCCGCATCGGCCTTCAGTTCCACCCCGCCAACAGCAGCCAAGGGGTGTGGCGGAGCCAGCCGCACCGTCAACGGTGCACCCATGAAAAGAACCACGGCGCCATCGCACCACTCGATGCGCTGGGCATCCAGGCGCTCGTGGCGCTCCCGCGTCTGGCCCAGCTTCTTGAGGATCCAGTGCGACTTTTCCTGCAGGGCGGCGTCCACCTCGCGCAGCGGCACCCAGCGCGGAGCACTCACCACCAGACCTTCCGGAGCAACGAGAAAACCAATGCTGCGCCGCTGGCGGCGCTTGAATTCATAAGCCACCAAGGTGTCGCACAGACGCGCTTCGCGATTGGCACGGGGATGGCGAAAACCCGGCCCGGCCTTCAGTTCGGCAGTGGCCGGCGCCGCTTTTTCTGGCTCCGGCGCCGGCTCCGGTGCAAATAGATCGAGCGTGAAGCGCAGCAAGGGGTGCATTGCGCTGCGACTAGCGGTAGGCCTCGGGATCGATGCGGCGCATCTCGGCTTCGATCCAGGCCTCGACTTCGCGCATCAATTCCTTGGGTTCACGACCGACGCTGGCAATCGGCTTGCCAATCGACACATTGACGATGCCGGCGTGCTTGATGAAGCCCTGGCGCGGCCAGCATTTGCCCGACGACACCGCAATCGGCACCACCGGCGCACCGCTGTCCACCGCGAGGCGCGTGCCGGCGGTCTGGTAAGTGCCTTTCTGGCCGCGGGCCATGCGCGTGCCCTCGGGAAACAGGATGATCCAGGTGCCCTGGGCCAGCAGCCGCTTGCCTTGCGCCACCACATGCTTCAAGGCCTGCGCCCGTGATTCGCGGTCGATATGGATCATGTCCAGCCGGGCCATGGACCAGCCAAAAAAAGGGATGCGCAGCAGCTCGCGTTTGAAGACAAAGGCCAGCGGATGCGGCATCAGGGTCGGCAACAGCAGCGTCTCCAGCGTCGACTGGTGCTTGGACAGCAAAATCGCCGGGGACGTGACGCCCTGGGGCAGGTTTTCCAAGCCGCTGACCCGCACCTGAATGCCCAGAATCACGCGGGCACCCCAAATAACCAGGCGAAACCAGTTGACGGCAAACCACCACAGCGGCGTGCGCTTGACCCAGACCGAAATCAGCACCAGCGTCAAGCCCCAGGGAATGACCGTGAGCAGCATCCACGCGAAGTGCAAAATTGACCGGATCAATGCCATCACGCTGTTGTACTCTCCCGGGCCAGCAAAAAATCAGCGAAGGCGGCCAGATCGGCATGCACCTGCGTCTCTTTGGGAAAGCTGTCTGGCAAGGTGCGCCCCCGGTAGGCCGCCCCTTTTCCGGTCAGCACCAGATGCGGTTCGCAACCAGCGGCCATTGCCGCCACGGCATCGCGCGCGCTGTCGCCCACCATCGGCACGCCGTGCAGGTCAATCCCGTAGCGCTCGCCAATCTGCTCGAACAGGCCCGGCTCGGGTTTGCGGCAGTGGCAACCCTCGTCAGGCGCATGGGGACAGTAAAACACGGCGTCCACCCGGCCCCCGACGGTGGCCAGCAAGGCGTGCATTTTGGCGTGCATCGCATTGAGCGTGGAAACATCGAACAGACCGCGTCCCAGGCCGGACTGGTTGGAGGCCAGAACCACGTGCCAGCCGGCGTGGTTGAGACGGGCAATCGCCTCCAGCGCACCCGGCAAGGGCGTCCATTCGTCCGGCGATTTGACATAGTCGTCGCTGTCTTGATTGACGGTGCCGTCGCGATCGAGGATGACCAGTTTCATGAGAGCCTTCGAAGTAAAAGACGACCTGCCGCCGGGCCGCCCCAAGGCAGGGCAGCCCCCTCGGGGCTGAGTCCCGCGGCTCCGGGCCTGCCTGCGCAGGCCGGGACGGGGCGAAGAGACGCTGACTCAGGAAGCGGCATGTACAGCGACGACACAAAGTGCGGAGCGTGGGGGCTCATGTTGCTAGTTTGGCAAGATCGGCCACGCGGTTCATCGCTTCGTGCAGTCTTTTCAGCAGGCCCTGGCGATTCAGGCGTAAATCAAGCGCCTCGGCATTGACCATGACACCGTCGAAGAAGTCGTCCACCGGACCGCGCAGCGCGGCCAGGGTTTGCAGTGAAGCGGTGTAGTCGCCGACCTCGAACTGCGTCTGTGCTTTCGGCACCACGTCCTTCATCGCGGCAAACAGGGCGATCTCGGCCGGCTCCTTGAGCAGTACCTCGCTGACATGCGGATCAACATCCTGTGCTTTTTTCAGGATATTGCCGATGCGCTTGTTGGCGGCCGCCAGGGCGGCGGCTTCGGGCCGGGCCGCGAAGGCGCGCACGGCGGCCAAGCGCTTGGGCACCTCGCCCAGGCGCTGCGGCTGTAGCGCCAGTACGGCCTCGACCTCCTGCGCGCTGTAACCCTGTTCGCGCAGGGTGCCGGCCAGGCGGTCAAAGACGAATGCGGCAACAAGCTCCGGCGTTTTCTGGTCAAGTTGGGATGGCGTTGTTGTTCTAGAAGTCTGACCGTCTGGTTTTGTCCATTCGCCCCTGATTTCATACCGCTCACAAGCATCGAAAGAGGTGCCAATCAACCACGAAACATCTAACGGCACATCACGCTCGGTCAACATGCGAATCACCCCCAGCGCATGGCGCCGCAGGGCAAACGGGTCCTTGTCACCGGTGGGCAGATTGCCGATGCCGAACATGCCAACCAGCGTTTCCAGCTTGTCGGCCAACGCAACGACGACTCCCAGCAAATTGCGCGGCAACTGATCCCCGGCAAAACGCGGCTTGTAGTGGTCTTCAATCGCCACGGCAATGTCTTCACTCAGATCATCGTGGCGTGCGTAGTAGCCGCCCATGATGCCTTGCAGTTCGGGGAACTCACCCACCATGTCGGTCAGCAGATCGGCCTTGGCCAGCCGCGCGGCAGTGTCCGCCTGCGCCGCCAGCAGCTCGCCACCGAGTTGCTGGCCGATGGCTTGGGCAATCGCGCGCACCCGCTCCATGCGCTCGCCTTGCGTGCCCAGCCTGTTGTGGTAGATCACTTTGTCCAGCCCCGCCACCCGCGACGCCAGCGTCTTCTTGCGATCCTGATCGAAGAAAAACTTGGCATCGGCCAGGCGTGGACGCACCACCCGTTCGTTACCACCAATCACAGCGCTGGCGTCGGCCGGGCTGATGTTGCTGACGACCAGGAACTGGTTGGTCAGCTTGCCGGCGACGTCCAGCAGCGGGAAGTACTTCTGGTTCGCTTTCATGGTCAGGATCAGGCACTCCTGCGGCACCTCGAGAAACTGCGGCTCAAACTGGCAGACCAGCACATTGGGTCGCTCCACCAGGCCCGCGACTTCGTCCAGCAGGGCTTCGTCTTCAATCGGGTGGGCACCATTGCCCACTTTGGCGGCGGCGGCCAGGAGCTGGCGCACGATCTCGGCGCGGCGTTCGGCGAAGCTGGCAATCACGGCACCGTCACGGGCCAGCGTGGCGGCGTAAGCGTCGGCATCGACAATCGGCACCGGCGACACACTGGCTTCAAAGCGGTGGCCCTGGGTCGTGTTGCCGGCGGCCAGCCCCAACACCTTGATTGGCACCACGGTGCTGCCGTGCAGCGCCAGCAGACCGTGCGCCGGGCGCACAAAGTGCACGCTGCTCCAACCCGGCAGCTCGCAATCGGTTTCCAACTGGTAGCTCATGACCTTGGGGATCGGCAACTTGGCGATCGCCTCTTCCAGCGCTTTTTGCAAACCGGTGTCCAGCGTGGCACCCGTGACCAGACTGTCGTAGAACAAGGCTTCGGCCTTGCCGTCGGGCGCTCGTCTGAGCGCCCTCACGGTAGCGGCCGGATCCGACAGATCGGCGCCCAGCGCCTGCAATTTCTTCAGCAAGGCGGGCGTCGCCTTGCCGGCGGCGTCCAGCCCGACCGACACCGGCATCAGCTTTTGCTGCACCGCCTTGTCGGCGGCCTTGCGCCAGACTTGCGTGACGTGCGCGGCCAGACGGCGCGGCGAGGCGTAAGCGGTCACCACCGATTGCGCGCTGGCCAAGCCCTGGCTGCGCAGTTGGTCGGCCAGTTGCGACGCAAAAGCATCGCCCAGCTTTTTGAGCGCCTTCGGCGGCAGCTCTTCAACAAACAATTCAACAAGCAAATTTTGAGTAACCATGATTCCTGACTAGTTGAAGGCAGCGCCAATACAGCGGACTGTCAGCCTGTCATTGCGGCCCCAGATCAGAGCCTGCCCCGGGCTTGATCCGGGGTCCGGGGTTTTAACATCCGGCATCCATGGATCCCGGGTCAAGCCCGGGATGACAAACACCAGTTTCATGCCGCCTTCTTCGTCATCTGTCGCACCCACTCGCGCGGGGCCATCGGGAAGCCCAGGCGCTCACGGCTGTCGTAGTAGCTTTGCGCCACGGCGCGCGCCAGGTTGCGCAGGCGACCGATGTAGGCAGCGCGTTCGGTCACGCTGATGGCGCCGCGCGCATCCAGCAAGTTAAAGGTGTGCACGCCTTTGAGCACCTGCTCGTAAGCCGGCAACGCCAGTTGCTGTTCCATCAGGTACTTAGCCTGTTTTTCATGCGCGGTAAAAGCGGTGAACAGAAAATCGGCATCGGCGTGCTCGAAGTTGTAGGCCGACTGCTCTTTTTCGTTTTGCAGGTAGACATCGCCGTAAAAGATTTTGCCCCCACGCTCGCCCACTGCGTGTGGCTCGCTGCCCCCCGAGTGGGCTGGGTCAGCTTGGGAGCGGCCCGGCGCCGACCCGGTGTCGGTCCACAGCAGGTTATAGACATTGTCCACACCCTGCAAATACATCGCCAGGCGCTCCAGGCCGTAGGTGATCTCGCCCGTGATGGGCTTGCAGTCCAGGCCGCCGACCTGCTGAAAGTAGGTGAACTGGGTCACTTCCATGCCGTTGAGCCAAACCTCCCAGCCCAGGCCCCAGGCGCCCAGTGTCGGATTCTCCCAGTCGTCCTCGACAAAACGAATGTCGTTCTTCTTCAAATCAAATCCAAGCGCTTCCAGCGAGCCCAAGTACAGTTCCAGAATGTTGGCCGGCGCCGGTTTCAGAACCACCTGGTACTGGTAATAGTGCTGCAGCCGATTCGGGTTTTCGCCGTAGCGGCCGTCCTTCGGGCGGCGGCTCGGCTGCACGTACGCCGCCTTCCACGGCTCGGGGCCCAGCGCTCTCAAAAAAGTAGCTGTATGGGAGGTGCCGGCACCCACCTCCATGTCATAGGGCTGCAACAGCGCGCAGCCCTGGGCATCCCAGTAGGACTGTAGTTTCAAAATGATTTGCTGGAAAGTCAACATGACTGGGTAAGCTTCGACGGGCGCGTGTAAAACCTTGATTTTACGGGCTCGATGACTGCCGGCGTAGTTCAACAGCACCGTAGCCAGCTAGCACTTTCGCAACTTGGCACGCCACGCCAACGAAACCAAGCCCAAAGCCAACAGCCAGAGGGGCCACAGACCCAGCCGGGAGACCCACCAGACATAGGGCGTAACCCCGGTTCGACCCTCCACCTCACCCACCAGAACCGCCCGGGTATCGCGTGCCGCGGCGGCGACGATGCTGCCCCGGTGGTCGACTATGGCGGTCACGCCGGTATTGGTTGCAAGAACAATAGGACGTTCAAACTCCTTCGCCCGCATCCGTGCGATCTGCAGGTGCTGGTCCATCGCCAGACTGTTGCCGAACCACGCGAGGTTGCTGACGTTGACGAAGATGCTGGGAGTCAGTGCCGGGTCGGCAAATTGCAGCGCCAGTTCCTCGCCAAACAGATCCTCGTAACAGATATTGGGCGCCAGTTTTTGCCCCTGCCAATCAAAGGGCGCCTGCCTGAGGGCGCCGCGATTGAAGTCGCCCAGCGGGATGTTCATCATGGCGGTGAACCATTTGAAAAACGGCGGAATGAACTCGCCAAACGGCACCAGATGCTGTTTGTCATAGTGCCAGGGCTGCGCCTGCCCGGGTTTCAGCCCCACCACCGAGTTGGTGTAACCCTGCTGGTAGTTGCCCAGAGGTGAACCGATCAGAGCGGCCTGTTGGCCTGTGGCAAAACGTTGTTGCAGCACTTCCCAATAATCCGGCGGCAGTTGTTGCGGCAGCACCGGGATGGCGGTTTCAGGCGCAATCACCAGTGCCGTGCGACTGCTTTGCAGCTGCTCCGCGTACCACTGCAAGGCCTGCCGCACACCGGTGCTGGCCTCAAATTTTTCGTCCTGGGCAATATTGCCTTGCAATAGCGTGACGCTCAGGCGACCACTGGCCGTTGACAGTTCGGGTGCCAACATTGAGTAGGCGAACGGCAATCCCAGCAGCACCAGCGCAGCCGCCAGAGCGAGTACCCGATCACGCCAGGAGCCACCCTGCCACGCTTGCGCCAGTGTCATGACCAGCCACGCCGACAAGGCGCACAAGCCATAGACACCCAGCCAGGGCGCGTAGCCGGCCAACGGCCCGTCGACCTGCGCGTAGCCCGAGGCACCCCACCCAAAACCGGTCAGCCAGGTGCCCCGCGCCAATTCGGCCAGCAACCACAGCGCTGCAAAAACAGTGGCGACCCAGGCCTTTCCGGCAGGCGCCAGAGCGACAAACAGGGCGCAAGCCGCAGCGTAGTACAAGGCCAGCAGGGCGCTCAGCGCCAGTACCGCTAGGGCTGCCAGAGGGGCGGGTAAGCCACCATACGTGTGCAGCGAGACAAAAGTCCAGCCGACGCTGCCGAGCAACCAGGCAGTGCCGAACAACCAACCCGACAGCGCCGCCTGACGCCAGCTTCGCGTGCCCCGTAGCAGGCACACCAACAACGCCAATGCCAGCCATTGAAGCCACCAAACCGGCTCGCCGGGACGCACGCCCAGCAGTTGCAGGGAAACGGACCGAAGCGACAGCGGCCAGGCCATGCTGGCCGCCTGGGCCCCACCTGCGATCAGGGCCAGCGCCCCTCGCAACAGGCTGGGCCAGCGGCTTTGATCTTTAAGAGGATTCATCAACCACGGGTGAAACCTTGAACCATTTGACGGCACCACCTTTGGTGTGCAGCACCACAAAATCGAGCCCCGCCAGCGTATGCCGCTCGCCACGCTTGGGAACGTGCCCCATCTCATGGGCAATCAGACCGCCAATCGTCTCAAACTGGTCCTGCGGGTCGGTGCTGGTCAGCTTGACGCCAAAGGCGTCGTCAACGCGCTCGATGGTGGTGTCTCCGCTGACGCGGTACGTGCGATCCGCCAGACCATAAATATCGCCCTCGTCCTCGGCAATATCGAATTCGTCCTCGATCTCGCCGACGATTTGCTCCAGGACGTCCTCGATCGTGATGAGACCGGCAACGCGTCCGAATTCGTCGATCACGATCGCCTGATGGTTGCGGTTGCCCTGGAATTCACGCAGCAAATCGTTCAGACCCTTGCTTTCCGGCACGAACACGGCGGGACGCAGCAAGGCCCGAATATTGAGCTCAGGAGCGCGCTGCAACTTGAGCAAGTCCTTGGCCAGCAAGACGCCAATGATGTTCTCGCGTTCATCCTGGTAAACCGGGAAACGCGAGTGCGCGGTGTCGATCACCCCATGCAGTAGGGCATCGTAAGGTTCGTTGATATTGACCAGGTCCATCCGCGTGGCGGGCACCATCACATCACCGGCCGTCAAGTCCGCCATGCGGATCACGCCTTCCAGCATGACACGCGAATCGGCGCCGATGATGTGGTTTTCTTCCGCCTCGGCCAGGGTCGCAATCAACTCCGCGGTGGAGTCCGGCCCCGGGTGAATGAACTCGGCCAGTTTTTGCAGAAACGTGCGCTTGTCTTCTCGGTCAGGATGTCGCGCAGGATGGGGGTCTGACACAGTGGAAAAAGCAGGACATGCGGTTGTTGACGACCCTCAAGGATAGCGGATTGGCGTGACCCCCTGGTGGCCGGCCTCGCCAGCGCCTCACTTCGGGCAGCTGCGCTGTGCCTCCTGCACATCGCGACGGATCGCCTGCACCCCGGCCAGCACGTCCCAGAACTGCTTGGCCTGGACCTTGATGTGGTAGTCCGTCTGCGCCACCTGTTCAGCCAGCAACTCGGTCAAACGGCTGTCGAAAGTAGCCGGCTGAAGTTGCAGATGGGCCTCCGATTCGGAGCCATCGCGCACTACCGTGGCGCCGGCGTTGCGGGCAATTTTCAGCATGGCGGCGTTTTCACTCAGGGCGTAAATGAACAGCCGGCTGATTCCCTCATTGCGCGCATGCATGGCGGCCCGGTCAAACAGGCGCGCGCCATAACCGCGGCCGCGGGCCGACTTCGATACCGACACGCCAAACTCGGCGCCAATGGTAAGTTTGCTGTCCACGGAGAAGGCCAGATGCGCCATGGCAATCAACTCAATGCGACGGTTGTAGATGCCAAATATCTCATCACGCTCAAAGTTCAGGCTATCGGCATAGCGCTGAACCTGTTCGTCGTTGGCGGTAAACCCGAAGCGCAGGTAACGGTCATGCGGGTCAAGCGCCAGCAGATGGCGGGCGATGCGCCCACGATGATTGACACCCAGCGAGCGGATCGGTACCAGTGCCGGCGGCGTTCTGCGCTCAGTCGGTGCTGCCGTGCCTTCTGTCGGCGCGCACAACGGCTCCGGCTCAGAGGGCAGCGGTGCCTGGATTAAATCGGTTGTTTCAACCATACCTCCACTATAAGGGTTTTCCCTAGAGTGTTCCGCCCAAACTACCAATCACCCTACAGCGGCAGCGCCGTCGTCGCCTTGACGCGATCAAGCACAAAGCTGGTCCTGCAGTCCTGCACACTGGGATGCTTGAGCAGCGTCTCCATGACGAAATGTGAGTACGCACTCATATCTCGAACCAAGACCCTTAGGAAGTAGTCCATTTCACCACTCAAGGCATCGCACTCAATGACTTCGGGCCAAGTCTGAACGCTGGCGTAAAACAGATCACGGGGATTGCGTTTATGGTTTTCCGTATTTTTCTCCAGCCGTACGTTGATGTGCGCCATCAGCCCAAGGCCCACTGCCTCCGGTTTCAGCAACGCAACGTAGCGGTCGATGACACCACTTTCTTCCAGGCGCTTCACACGTCGCAATACGGCACTGGGCGACAGGCTCACGGCTTGTGCGATCTGGTCATAGGAGGCGCGTCCATTCGCCTGTAGGGTGCTCAAAATCCGCCTATCAAGCTTGTCTAATGTTTCCATCTGTCAAATTTTGCATTTTTATTGTGCTTTGTGCAATTCAGACCAAGCATCTGAAAGATCCCCTCCGTACTTTTCAGCCCAGATCCGGGGGAAGCCAATATTCGCCTCTTTCGTCCACCGGATCTTGAAAATCGGCCAAATGGCATTATCATTAGCACTCGCGAGAGTTGAGTGCTAACAGACTTTTGATTCTGACGGAACTCTCTCTTCAAGCTATTGGGCGCCAGATGGTTCCATTTGGTGTCCGTGTTTTAACCCTCCATTTCAAATCCAAGGAGATCCCATGAAACTTCGTCCTCTGCATGATCGCGTGATTGTCAAACGCGTGGAAAACGAAACCAAGACCGCCTCTGGCATCGTCATTCCTGACAGTGCCGCCGAAAAGCCTGATCAAGGTGAAGTACTGGCCGTGGGCCCTGGCAAAAAGAACGACAAGGGCGAATTGAGCCCCATGGCGGTCAAGGTCGGCGACCGCGTGTTGTTCGGCAAATACAGCGGTCAAACCGTCAAGGTTGACGGCGATGAGCTGCTCGTCATGAAGGAAGACGACCTGTTCGCAGTTGTCGAGAAGTAATTGCTACTGCGCGAACGCCATGCGTCGTTGCTCCGTGCTCGCAATCCTCACGTACAGAAGTACGTTCCGGTTTCTGCGCGCGCTGCGCCTAGCCTGACGTCCGCTCGCTACGCAATTCTTTTCTCGTCAACAGTCATCTGTTAAGCATTTATTAAATTTCTGGAGAATCCAACATGGCAGCAAAAGACGTTATTTTCGGCGGCGAAGCCCGCGCCCGCATGGTCGAGGGTGTGAACATCCTGGCCAACGCAGTCAAAGTTACCCTGGGCCCGAAAGGCCGCAATGTGGTGCTGGAGCGCTCTTTCGGCGCCCCCACCGTGACCAAGGACGGTGTGTCCGTGGCCAAGGAAATCGAACTCAAGGACAAGCTGCAGAACATGGGCGCGCAGATGGTCAAGGAAGTCGCTTCCAAGACTTCTGACATCGCTGGCGACGGCACCACCACCGCCACCGTGCTGGCGCAAGCCATCGTGCACGAAGGCATGAAATACGTGGCCGCCGGCATGAACCCGATGGACTTGAAGCGCGGCATCGACAAGGCTGTCACCGCCCTGGTTGCCGAACTGAAGAAAGCCTCCAAAGCCACCACCACGTCGAAGGAAATCGCTCAAGTCGGCTCCATTTCGGCCAACTCTGACGAAGCCATCGGCAAGATCATTGCCGATGCCATGGACAAAGTCGGCAAGGAAGGCGTGATCACCGTGGAAGACGGCAAGTCGCTGGACAGCGAACTCGACGTCGTCGAGGGCATGCAGTTCGACCGCGGTTACCTGTCGCCTTACTTCATCAACAATCCGGAAAAGCAAGCCGCCTTGCTGGACAACCCGTTCGTGCTGCTGTACGACAAGAAGATCAGCAACATCCGTGACCTGCTGCCGACACTGGAACAAGTCGCCAAGTCGGGCCGTCCGCTGCTGATCATCTCGGAAGATGTGGAAGGCGAAGCGCTGGCAACGTTGGTGGTCAACACCATCCGTGGCATCCTGAAGGTCGTGGCGGTCAAGGCTCCGGGCTTTGGCGACCGTCGCAAGGCCATGCTGGAAGACATCGCCATCCTGACCGGTGGCAAGGTCATCGCTGAAGAAGTCGGCCTGACACTGGAAAAAGTCACGCTGGCGGACCTGGGTTCGGCCAAGCGCGTCGAAGTGGGCAAGGAAAACACCATCATCATCGACGGTGCCGGCGCCGCTGCTGACATCGAAGCCCGCGTCAAGCAAGTGCGTGTGCAAATCGAGGAAGCCACTTCCGACTACGACCGCGAAAAACTGCAGGAGCGCGTGGCCAAGCTGGCTGGCGGTGTTGCCGTGATCAAGGTTGGCGCTGCCACCGAAGTCGAAATGAAGGAAAAGAAGGCCCGCGTCGAAGACGCACTGCACGCAACCCGTGCCGCGGTGGAAGAAGGCATTGTGGCTGGTGGCGGCGTTGCGCTGCTGCGCGCCAAGCAAGCCGCTGGCAAGATCAAGGGCGACAACGCCGACCAGGAAGCCGGCATCAAGCTGGTGCTCAAAGCGATCGAGGCGCCCCTGCGCGAAATCGTGTTCAACGCCGGCGGTGAGGCCTCGGTGGTGGTGAACGCGGTCCTGTCTGGCAAAGGCAACTACGGCTTCAACGCCGCCAACGACACCTATGGCGACATGATCGAAATGGGTATCCTGGACCCGACCAAAGTGACCCGCACGGCACTGCAAAACGCAGCTTCCGTGGCCGCTCTGATGCTGACGACCGAGTGCATGGTGGCCGAGGCTCCCAAGGCCGAAGGCGCTGGCGGTGGCATGGGTGGCATGGGCGGCGGAGACATGGGTGGTATGGGCGGCATGGGTGGCATGGGCATGTAGGCTCCTTGCCTGACGATCCAGGGCGTCGTTGCGGCGGCTTGTCGTACCTTTGGTACTGTCTGCGCCGCCGCGCCTAGCCCTGAATCGCCATGCTGCGTCGACGAGCATAGTGACTCTCGACACAAATCCAAAAACCCCGCAGAGCGCGCGCCTTGCGGGGTTTTTTGTTGTTGCCATTGCTCTGAATGCTTTCGTACCATTGACTCTGGAGCTACGCGCCAACTTGTCCTAAAAATAGTAGCGGACCAACGCCCCCCAGGCCCGTTGTTGCGGGGCGGCGCCGTACTCGCTGCCGGCATTACCGCTGTTGACTTGCCACTGCAATGCCAAGTCGGCACGATCCCAGTGGTAGCGCGCTTCCAGCCATGACAAGCGGCTATGGTCGGCGACATTGAAACGCAGCATGGCACTCAGGTCGAGACGATTGACCATGGCGTCCTGCCAAAGCGCGTACAAAAATACGGCCTGCCGGGTTGGCATCTCCTGCCTGTATTGAACCCACTGCCGGTATTGCCCGTAGGCCAGCGCAGAGCCACGCAGCAACGCATTCCAGTTTTCCTCATCGAGCGCGGCGCCGTTGTAGTCATACTCCAGCGTAAGCGAGAGCTTGTGCTGGGTGGTATAGGTCATGCCGGCGGCCAGGCGGTTGCGAAACGACTCATGGTCCGCCATTTGCAGGGCTTCGGACCATTGCGTGCGACTGCGTCCACCGGACCATTCAACAAATACCACGCCAGCATCATCCACCAGTGTCGTCAGATTGAAACCAAGCTGCGGCGACTGGTTGGTGCCGCCATAAACAAGCCATTGTGGACTGATGTCTTCCGTCAAACGCTGACTGATAGCCAGCAGCCAGCGATGCTGGTTGTTGGTGGCACCCAAGTCGACACTGAATGGCGCCGCGTTGGGCTGTTCCGCCAGCTTGGGCGAATACAGCGCCGTCAGCGAACCGCCGCTCCACAAGGTCTGGCCGCGCAGCATCACGCTGCCCATGCGGTTTTTTTTCAGGCTGCCGGGGTCCACCGACACCAGCGAACGGATGGCCCCGGTGCGCAGGAAATCGGTTGGGTTGTAGCCGGTCGCCACGCCATGGCGCGCGTTGATGCGGCCCAGGTCAACGATCCGGTCTTCCTGTAGTTGCCAACTCAGGTAGGCTTCCTTGAGCGTATTGATGCCGCGTTGATCGCTGCCTTGCGCCGGCCAGGTCACATCCCAGCGATCCGCCAAGATGGCGCGCCAGCCCGGCGCAAAAGACTTGTCGAACTGCATATCCAGGGACAGCCGTTGGTTGGATGTCGCAGCACTGCCACTGCGGGGCGTCGACTGGCCCAACGCGCTTTCCGCATACCACTGCCAATCGCTGGCGGCTTTGACGCTGATGGGCGTGCTGTCGGCCAGCGACAATGCGTCCGCATCATCGGCCAGAACGGGCTCTGGCAACCCGGCCATGGTGAGCAGCAGCATCAGGATCGGCACACTCCTCCAGCCACGCCGGACTGCGCCAGTTGAAAGGTTGCGTGGCTGCACAACGCTGCGCATGATCGAAGCAGCTACTCGGGCTTGAAGCGCGGCAGGTAATCGCGCTGCAGCCAGACGTCTGGCACATCGCGTTTGACCCAATCGGAAAAGCGCATCACCGTCACCCAATTCGGATCCAAGCCATCGATGATCACAGTCTCGGTCGGCCGCTCCTGCCCAAGCTGCTTTTGATAGTGGCGGAAATAAGCGGTCTTCAGCAGCTTGCCGCTCTCGGCATAGAAGCGCGCCTTGATCGGGTGGTTGTTGCTGGTGTCGATCCAGATTTCAATGTGGTGGTAGCTGACATCCGGCGTCAGCGCGGCCAGCGTCAGTTTGTAGCAGTGGCGCAGCTTGCGCTCGCCATCCTGCATATCCTCTTCGCCCGCCTGCGTGGCCTGGTAATCCTTGGCCAGATTGACGGTGACCACATCGCCATTGGAGGCCTGCCCGAGCAGCCGCTGCTGCGGCGACAGGCGGATGCTGACCTTGTTGACCGGGTCGTAAAACCACAAGTCCTTGCCGCTGTAAAGCATCAGCTTGTTGGCATCGCGCGCCGGCTGCACAAAACGGACCAGGCTGCGAAATTGGCTGCTGCTTTGGTCGGCTTTCGAGTAGATCGCCAGCGTGCTGGTATCGGTCTGCTTGCCGTTTCGGTATTCGATCAACGTGTTGGTCAGGCCGAACGGATAGTCGGGGTTGCGCACGGCATCACTGGCGGCGAGGATTTCCTGGGCGCTGGGCGTGGCCTGGGCCGGCCCCAGGCAGATGCCCAGACAAAGCAGCAGCATCGATCCGATGGTCAGTGGTCGCATGTTGGTCCTCGTTTCTTTTCCATATCACTCAGACATGCCGCAGGGCATCGACAATCATCAGCTTGGCGGCCCGATTGGCCGGCCACCAGGCCGAAATCACTGCCACCATGATCAGGCCGACAGCACTTTCAAAAATCAGCCCCAGATCGCCCCAGACCCGCACCTTGACCGGATAGGCGTACACATAACCGGGCGGCGTCCAGGTCAAGCCGCTGTGGTTGATCAGGCTTGCGACCAGCAGGGAAGTAAGCACGCCAAGCACCGCACCGATCAGCCCCAGCAACAGCCCTTCGCACATGAAAAGGGAACGGATGCCCGCGCGGCGCTGGCCGATGGCGCGCAAGGTGCCGATTTCCACGGTACGCTCCACCACCGCCATGCTCATGGTATTACCGACGGTGAACAGCACAATGACACCGATCAGGGTGGCAATGAAACCAAACACGGAATCGAAAAATTGAACCGATTGGCCGTAGATCGGCGTCAGTGTTTCGAAGTCCATTACCTCAAGCGGTGCCTCTTTCAAGGTGGTCGCCAGCAACTGTTCCAGTCGTGCTCTGGCGGCGGCAATTTGGAAAGTGTGCTGCAACTGGACCTGGATCGCCGTGACCTGCGGCGGCGTGGCGCCGAAGACCAGCCGTTGCGCCTGGGCCAAATGCATGACCAGGACGGTGTCATCGAATTCCTTGAAGCCCCAGTTTTCGGCTTTCACGACGCTCAGGCTGACGACGTTGGGCGCGCCATGCACGTTGGCCGCCAGCATTTCGATGCTGGTCGGGCTGGCGCGCGACGCCGCGCTTGCCTCGAGCGCGGAAAGGGCGGTAATGTCATCCGGTGCGGCACGCGCATCGCCGGCCGATGGCGCTGGTGCGGCTGGGCAGTTGTCGACCTTGAGCGGCAGGCACAACTGCAGCATTCGGGCCACGCCAGTGCCGATGACAACCGCGTCCGGACCGGTACCGGTCAAGGCGAACTGCGGCGAGTAGCTCAGGCTGCCGTAATCGTCCCATTGGCGCAGCTGATTTTGTTCGCCCACCACGATGCCCGAGGCAATCACATTCTTCGACACGCCGGCCGCGAAATTGCCCGCGATGCCGCCAAGTTGCAGCTTTGGCGTCACCACGGTCAACATCGGCGCCAACACCGGATCGAGCCTCACAACATTGATGATGCGCTGATAGTCAGGGATGCCATAGGCGGCTGGATTGCCGCTGCCATAAAGAAAGTAGTTTTTGTGCTGGATTTGCAGATGGCCGTGCATTTGCACATAGCCGGTCTGCAAGGCGTAAATTGAATTGCGGCTGTAACCGCCAAATATCAGAATGGCGCCCAGGCCTATCATCATGGCCAGCAAAGTGGTCAGTGAGCGGCGACGGTTGCGCAGCAAATTGCGCAGGGCAAGTAAAAAGGTGTTCATGCGCCGGCCTCCACCAAGTCGGTGCTCCGCTCCACATGGGTGATGCGGCCATCACGGATGAATACGGCATCGTCCGCTTCCGCCTGCACCTGCGGGTCGTGCGAAGAAAACACAAAAGACACATGGTGCTGGCGCTGCATCTGGCGCATCAGCGCAATGATGGCGGCACCGGTTTGACTGTCCAGATTGGCGGTCGGCTCATCGGCCAGCACCAGCTGCGGCGCGGGTGCCAGCGCGCGCGCAATCGCCACCCGTTGCCGCTGACCACCGGACAGCTGACCCGGGCGGTGGTTGGCCTTGTCGGCGAGCCCGACAGCATCCAGCAATGCCAGCACACGCTCCCGGCGCTGCGCCGCCGCGAGCTTGGCCAGCATGAGCGGATACTCAACGTTTTCATACGCGGTCAGCACCGGCAGCAGGTTGAAATTTTGAAAAATGAAACCAAGATGGCGCGCCCGAAAGTCGGACAAGGCGTCGTCCGACAGGCTGCGTATCGATTGGCCGGCGACGATGACCTCGCCCTGATCGGGCTGATCGATGCAGCCGATCAAGTTCAACAAAGTCGTCTTGCCGCTGCCGGACGGGCCGGAAATCACGGTGAAACAGTTGGGACGGATTTCAAGATTGATGTCGCACAGGGCCGGCACACCTACCGAGTCAAGATGGTAAGTTTTGCTGACCTGCTTCAGGATCACTGTAGGCATGGCACTTTAGCGAGTAGGTATTGGCGGATAGAAGCTCAACTGGCGCTGCAGCGTTACCGGTTTCTCCGGTGGCAAGCACGCTCCAACCACCGGCACAGTGTGCCACCCCGTGCAGGGCGTGTATAGAACGATTTCGACATACCGTCTGCGCTAAACTGCGACTATGAGTCTCCCCGATGATCAGGGAAATCAAGTCACGACAGGGACGCTGCCGCACAGCGCACTGATCGCGCCCTGCCTGTCACTCTCGTCCTGCGTGCGGGCCTATCTGACGCGAAGCACGCTAGGAGCCGAGCTGCGCCCTGATCAACGGAACAATTACTTCCCGGCCTCGCCCCTGTGTGGCATCACGTGGGTACTGCGGGGTGAAGCGCAGATCATTCGTCGCGGCAATGAATGCGTCAGCGAGCCCGTGCCGACGGTTTCGTTCGCCGGACCCCACACCATACCCGTGGTCCACGCCAACCCCGGACCGGTCCAGGCGTTTATGCTGGCGCTGATGCCAGAGACGCTGCGGGCCATGGCCGGTGTGAATATCGCACACTACGTCAACCGAATTGTGCCGATCAGCAGCGTTCTTGATGCGTCCTGGCAGGTCATGGCGGGGGCGGTGCTGGAGGCGCACGATGACGCCGCGCGCGTGCAAGTGATCGAGGCGTTTCTGGAGCCACGCTGGCGCGCCGTGCGCCAAGCTGCGATGCCAAGGACGGATCGTTACCGCTACTGGGTAGAGGGGCTGGCACTCCAGGCGGCCAGCTCGGGCATCGGTAGAAGCCTGCGACAGATGGAGCGCCGGATCAAGCAAAAGGCCGGTTTGCCCTTGCGCGAGCTGCGACGCCTGGCGCGGGCTGAGGAATCGTTTCTCAACACGCGCACGGCCTCTGCTTCAGAGACAACGAATTACCAACCCAATTGGGCCGCCATGGCTGCTGACGGCGGCTTTGCCGACCAGTCCCATCTGTGTCGCGAAACTCGCCGCATATCAGGCCTGAGCCCCAGTGAGTTGAAAAAGGCGATTCAAGAAGACGAGAGTTTTTGGGCCTACCGGATCTGGTCCTGACAAGGCCTTGAAGCCGCCCTCCTCGCTGCAAATAATCGGCCATCCTGCGTAGCTGAAGAATCGACCCGGACAGGAAATTCAAGCATCGCGGGCCAGGAATCAAGCTTGGCGTTGCCGCCGAAATCGAATTGAGAGAGGAAAATGCCGGTGCGGCTTCTTGTCAATTCAATGGCGCACTGATTTCAAACATTGCGGCCGCTGTCCCCAACAGGTTGACTTGGACCGACCAACCCGGCTTGAATTCATAGGCCAAACCAAAAATCAAGCCGGGTGAAAAACCCTTGTAGTTCAAAGGCACTTTATTTTTAAAAGAATCCACGTAACCATAGATCAACCCGGCCGTCCATTTGAACGCCAGGGGCTTGACGCCGCCGATCGAACGATAGACACGGCCCCAGGGGTAGATATACAAGCTTTCTTGCCCAAATGAATTCCTGAAAAGTGTGATGCCGTCAAGTGTGGTGTCGACGTACTCTCGCTCCAAGCCAATCATCACCACATCTTTGTGCTCGGCATCGAACGTGTAGTGGTGGGTATACGGACTAAATTGCAGTCGCAACACATTGCCCTTGGCAGGGTCCGGCGCAGCCTCTTGCTGCGCCAAGGCACAGCCAGCGAGGTGGGCCACAATCAGGCCAAAGACGATGCGAATGAGTGTTTTCAAAGGTAACAATGCGAAACTGTCCATGCGACAACTGTTGAGTGTAACTTCTGCAGACTTGAGGACTCCCCTGACGTGGGCTTGTTTGCTGCGTCTAATTTTGTTGTTTTCACTTCTGTTGATCACCAGTTGCGCTTGGCTCGATGGCGAGCAACGTCAGATCATCTACCGTCCGACGCAGGGTGTGCCGACAGACTTTACCGGCCTTCGCTCCGGTGACGAACGCTACTTTGTCAATGTGCCACCAATCGGCCACAACTCGACTGATGCGGTTGATGCCGTGCAGCGTGTCGAAATCTGGTGGTTGCCCCATGCCGACAAAAACGCGCCCACTTTGCTGTATTTTCACGGTACGTTTCGCACTCTGTTCCAGAACATGCGCAAGATCGAAGCCTTGCGCGAGGCAGGCTTTTCTGTGTTGGCGGTGGAATACCGTGGCTGGGGACTGAGCACGCCGATCACGCCTTCAGAGCAAACCATCTTGCAAGATGCTGATGTGGCCTGGGCTGAGCTGCAGCGTCGCGAGCCACACGCCGAACAGCGCGTGATCTATGGCCACTCCATGGGCAGTGGCGTGGCGGTTGATCTGGCCAGCCGCCTGCAACCCAGAATGGACTACGGCGCCCTGATTTTGGAGTCGGCCTTTACCAGCTTCGCCGATGTGGCGCGCGAGGGTGGACTTATCCTGCAATTTCTCAGCTACCTGAACAACGAACGCTTTGCCTCTATTGAAAAAATAGCGCTGGTGCGCGCGCCTCTGCTGATGATCCACGGCAGCGCCGACAGCACGATTCCCGTGCGTCTGGGTGAGAAGTTATTCGCGGCAGCCAATCCCCCAAAACAATGGCTCGGCATTGAAGGCGGCGCGCACAGCGATCTGGACCAAGTGGGTCACGCGCAGTACCAGGCGACACTCCACAGTTTTATAAAGGAATACCTTTCGGCAAAGCAAGTCCCCTGATAAGTCAATCGAGCTTGAGCGGCGCCAGCTACTTGCGCGCAGTTGCCAATCGGCACGCCCAAGCCAATCTCCCAGCCGGCTTTCAGGGGTTCCCTTGGTCTGGTTGATGGAGCAGGTTTCCCAAACTCCTGCGCAGCTGCTGCGCCGACACAAACTGGATGCCGCCCCAACCCAGGGCACAGGCAGCGTCAACATTGCCTTTCAGATCGTCGATCATCAGCGTCTGTGCCGACTCCAGGGCGTAACGCGCTTGCAGCAGTTGGTAGATGGCAGGTTCCGGCTTGATGTGCTGAACGTCACCGGAAAAAATGCCGCCATCAAACCATTGCAGGAAGGCATGTTTTTGCTCCAGCGTACGGGCATATGGCAGCGGCATGTTGGAGAGAAAATACAGGCGCACATCCCCCCGCAGACGGCGCCTTCCCGCCAATTCGGCCAGCACAGCGACGCTGTCTTGCAGCGGGCGCAGTCGCTCGCCGATACCCGCCACCAAGGCCCCCAGTTGCCCCGGCGGCAATGCCAATCGCCGCGCCGTGCGCCGGACCACGAGCTCCAGTGTGATCTGGCCGCGATCAAACGCGTGCCAGTCCGCGTGACCAAACAGGGAACGGGCCAAATGCTGCGCTGCCTGCGGCGTCGCTGTCAAATCAGGAAAGTGTTCTGCCACCAACTGCGCCGGCTGCCAATCCACCAGCACCGCGCCGAAATCGAATACCAGGTTCATGCGTCTCAATCTTCCGGCGAAAGCTGGGACAAGGCTTGCCGCAAACGGGCCCGCAAGGCAGGCGGCGCCGTGCGCGTCACTTTCACCTGGGGCGTGCCATGCCAGACGGCGCAACGCGTCAGCGCTTGCGCCAGCTCAACCACAGACGCGTCGTTGATCTCAATTGCCGGTTCCAGAAACAAGGCCTTGATCTCGAACACGCCCAGCGCCCGATGCGCCTTGGCATCGAGCCGTCCAATCAGCTGACCCCGGTGCAGGATCGGCAACACAAAGTAGCCATAAGTGCGCTTGGCCTGCGGCGTGTAGCACTCGATGCGGTAGTCGAAGCCGAACATGACGGCGGCACGCTCACGGTCCCACACCAGAGGGTCAAAGGGAGACAGCAGCGTGGTGTGGGTTGCCGTCAACTTCCCGGTCAGGGCTTTTTTCAGCAGACCGGCATGGGCCGCATGCACATAGCCCGCCACCGACCAGCCCTGCACCTGGACACGCCGCAGCAGGCCTTGCGCCACCAGCGGGTCCAGATCGGCATCCTTGAGACGCGGCTTGAGGCGAAAGTAGTCATGCACCCAGCGTGCCTGCGTCACCCCCAGTGCCAGGATGGCTTTTTCAATGAAGCGGCCGTGCACTTCCGCGGCCGCTGGCAACGCCATCGTCTTGATCGCCGGGCAGACCCGGTGCGCCAGGTCATAGACGCGCTGGAAGTTCTGACGCCGTGCCACCATCAGTTCACCTTTGGCGAACAAGGCCTCCAGCCAGCGCTTCTCGTCCTTCCAACCCCACCAGCCGCCGCTCTGGCCGTCACCGCGCTCGAAATCGGAGGACTTGACCGGGCCGTTGGCCGCTATGTGCGCCAGCAGCGCGTCAAGCTGTGCGCGCTGCTTCTCGTGGCTTTCTTCTCCTCTGGCAATCCCCCAATGGCGGCGGGTTTGCTGGTTGTAGCTGCGATGCAGCGCCAAGTGCTGGATCGGGGCAAAGCAGGCCTCATGGGCCCAGGTTTCGAACAGCTCGGCGCTGGCCAGAGCCTGGTCCAACCATTCGGTAGGGTAGCTACCCAGACGCGAAAAAAGCACCACGTAAGGGCTGCGCGCCACCACATGAATGGTGTCGATCTGGAGCAGTTGCATGCGCTCCAGGCAACGCCGCAGACTCAGGCGGGTGGCGGCCCGCTCAGGCGCCAGCAACAAACCCTGGGCCGCCAGTTGCAAATGGCGGGCCTGTGTCTGGCTTAACTCAAGCACGTGGATTCACCGGTCGGTCGAGCGCAGGCGCGACAGCAAGCCCGCCGTGGAGCCATCGAGCCCGGTCAAGTCGCCATGGGCCAGACGCAGTTCCAGGTCCTTGGCCAGCACCTTGCCCAACTCGACACCCCATTGGTCGAAACTGTTGATGCCCCACAGCGAGCCGCTGACAAAGACACGGTGTTCCTGCAAGGCAATCAAAGCCCCCAGGCTGGTGGGCGTGAGCTCGTCGAGCAGCAAGAAAGTACTGGGCCGGTTGCCGGGGAAGTCTTTATGACCGCCCGCATCCCTCTTGCCCAGCATCAGCGCCTGGGCTTGGGCCAGCACATTGGCCAACAACAAATCGTGATGCCCGGGCAATTCGTGCCTCGGCTTTTTGACCGCCACAAATTCCACCGGCACCACGTCGGTCCCTTGATGCAGCATCTGGAAATAAGCGTGCTGACCATTGGTGCCCGGCTCGCCCCACAGCACCGGCGAGGTGCCATACGGAAGGGCCTCACCCTGTGCGTCCACCCGCTTGCCGTTGCTTTCCATCTCCAATTGCTGCAAATAGGCCGGCAGGCGGCGCAGGGCGCTGTGATAGGGCGCAATGGAGCGGCTGGTGAAGCCGTGGAAGTTGCGGTACCAGAGATCCAGCAAGCCCAGTCGCACCGGCAGATTGAGTTCCAGGGGTGCGTTGCGGAAGTGCTGGTCCATCGCATGCGCGCCGGCCAGAAATTGGCGAAAACCTTGGCCACCAATGGCGATCGCCAGTGGCAGGCCGATGGCCGACCAGAGCGAATAGCGTCCCCCCACCCAGTCCCAGAAGCCGAAGGTGGTACTGATGCCAAAGGCCTTGGCGGCCGCCACATTGGTGGTCAGGGCGGCAAAGTGCCGCCCGACATCGGTCCCGCCCTGCGCTTCAAACCAGGTCTTGGCCGAGCGCGCGTTGGTCATGGTCTCCAGGGTGGTGAAGGTCTTGCTGGCAATCAAAAACAGCGTGCTCTCGGGCTTCAGGCGCCTGAGCAGCGCCGCCAGCTCGTGCCCGTCGACGTTCGAGACGAAGTGAAAACGTTTGGCGCGCAACACGAATTCATCCAGCGCCAGCACCGCCATTTGTGGACCCAGGTCGGAGCCACCGATGCCGATGTTGACGACGTCGGTGATGGCCGGATCCACACGCACAGTCTGGGCGTAGGCCAGCACGGCATCCAGCGTGGCATGCACCTGCGCCAACTCCCCGGCTACGTTTTTCGTGATTTCTTCTGAACTATCGGCTTTGGCCGGTGACGGGGTTCTCAGCAACCAATGCATCACCGCGCGCTGTTCAGTGCTGTTGATCGCGGCACCGGCGAACATGGCATCCCGATGCTGTTCCACGCCGCACTGGCGTGCCAGCTCAAACAGCAGTTGTTGCGTCCGGCGGTCGATCAAGTTTTTGGACAGATCGGCAAAGACATGGGGGGCACTCTGGCTGAAAGCCGGAAAGCGGTCCGCGTCCGCGGCAAAGGCGCTGCGCAGATCGAAGGCCTGCCCTTCTTGCATGAAACAATTCTGGAGCGCACTCCAGGCGGCGCTACGGTCACAACGGATACGGGTCATGGGAAAACGGTCCTACGGTCAAAGATCATGCCGCCAGCAGCAATTGCTCAAGCTTGGCGCTGTCGGTACAAAATGCGCGAATGCCCTCTGCCAGTTTCTCGGTCGCCATCGCGTCCTCATTCAGCGCAAAACGGAAACTGGCTTCGTCATAAGTCAGTCGGGTGAGGTCCAGCGATTGGGCCAGCGTCGCATCCAGCGCGCGCTCCAGCGGAGTTTTCGTCGCCGCCAGGGTGGCCAACAAATCCGGACTGATGGTGAGCAGGTCGCAACCGGCCAGCGCCGTGATTTGTCCGACATTGCGAAAACTCGCCCCCATCACCTCGGTGGCGACGCCGAACTTTTTGTAGTAGTTGTAGATTTGCCGTACCGATTTGACGCCGGGATCGCAGGCACCGGCGTTATCGGCTTCCACCCAGGCCGCGCCCGCGGACTTTTTGTACCAATCGTAAATACGACCGACAAAAGGCGAGATCAGTTGCACTTTGGCCTGGCCGCAGGCCACTGCCTGGCAGAACGAGAACAGCAAAGTCAGATTGGTGTGAATACCGCGCCGCTCCAGCTGCGCCGCGGCTGCGATCCCTTCCCAAGTGGCGGCCACCTTGATCAGAACCCGATCGATGTGGATGCCCTGCGCCTGGTACAGCTCGATGATGCGCTCGGCCCGTGCCACGGTGGCGTTGCTATCGAAGCTGAGCCGGGCATCGACTTCGGTAGAAACGCGCCCCGGAATGATGGACAGGATTTCACAGCCGAAGCGCACCAGCAGCCGGTCCATGACCTCGTCCAGCCCGCGTCCCCGATAGCGGGCCACGGTGTCGGTCAACAAGGAGCGGTAATCGGGCTTTTGCACGGCCTTCAGAATCAGCGACGGGTTGGTGGTGGCATCTTGCGGCCGATAGGCATCAATCTGCTTGAAGTCTCCGCTGTCGGCCACCACGGTGGTGAATTGCTTGAGTGCGTCGAGTTGGTTCATGGCGCCATTATCCAGTCGCAACCGGCACGCCGCTCAGCAGCGCCTTATGCCTCACCCAGCGTCGAGATCTTGACCACCGACACGCCATGATCGGCCAGAGTCAATGCCACCTCGGCCCCCAGCGGCAACACATCGGTGAGGTCCGGCGACACGACAAATACACGGCCCAACGCGGTTTCGAAGGTGTATTCAAAAAAACTGCCCAGATAGGCTGACTTCAGCAGCTTGCCGGCAACCCCGATCTGGGCAGCGCCGTCATGGCGCTGGATTTGCCAGGCTTCGGGGCGCACGGCAACCTTCACCAGCCCCGGCGCAACGGGCTGCCTGGGCGTGATCTGCAAGGGACCCAGTTGCACCCGTCCGTCCTGGCCCGCCAGAGCTGGAAACAGCATCGCTTCGCCCATGAAGCCGGCGACAAATTCACTGGCCGGGCGCTCGTACATGTCTTGCGGCGTGCCGCGTTGGGCGATGGCACCATCGTTCATCACAATGATCTGGTCGCTCACCGCCAGCGCCTCGCTTTGGTCATGCGTGACGTAGGCCACGGTGAGGCGCAGACGTTGCTGCAGGGATCGGATTTCTTCCCGCATTTCGCGCCGCAAGCGGGCGTCCAGGTTGCTCAGAGGCTCATCAAACAGCAGCACGGCCGGCTCCAACACCAGCGAGCGCGCCAACGCCACGCGCTGCTGCTGACCACCGGATAACTCGCTGGGCAGGCGTTCGTCATAAGCCACCAGCCCGACGTTCTTCAAGGCCTCGCTGGCGCGAGCGCGGGCGGCGTCTTTTGCCACGCCGGACATCTTCAGCCCGTACATCACGTTCTCCACCACGTTCATGTGAGGAAACAGGGCATAGCTCTGGAACATCATGCTCACATTGCGATCCGCCGGGCCCAGCGTCGTCACCTCCTTGCCGTCGACGAAAACCTGACCCGAGGTCGGCGACTCCAGCCCGGCAATCATGCGCAGCACGGTCGTCTTGCCACAACCGGACGGTCCCAGGATGGTGGTCAGGGTGCCTATTTCAATGCCAAAGCTGATGCCCTTGACGACCAGGGGTGCCGCTGCATCGGTGCCGTAGCGTTTGCTGATATTTCTGAATTCGACGCCCTGCATCATGCTGTTATTCCTTTACGCCGTCCGAGCTTGCGCTCACCCACCAAGAACTGGATCAGTGCCATCGCCAGCGACATCAAAATGATGAGCACCGTGCAATAGGCCAGCGCCACCCCATAGTCGCCGTTACCGACACGCCCAATGATGTAGGTGGTGGCCAGTTCGTTCTCCGCGGTCACCAAAAAGATCACCGCGCTGACCGTCGTCATGGCACGTACAAAGCTGTACACCAGGGCCGCCACCAAAGCCGGCTTGAGCAAGGGCAGCACCACGTGAATGAGGGTTTGCGCGGTCGAGGCGCGCAGCATCAGGGAAACCTCGTCCAGCGATTTGTCCAGTTGCTTGAAGGCGGCCGTACCGGCCCGCACACCGACCGGCAGGTTGCGAAACATAAAGCACAGGACGATGATGAGCCCGGTGCCGGTGAGTTCCACCGGTGGCACGTTGAAGGCCAGAATGTAGCTCAGGCCCAGCACGGTGCCGGGGATGGCAAAAGCCAGCAAGGCGACAAATTCGAACAGGGCACGGCCGCGAAATTCGGTGCGCGCCAGCAGGTACGCAATCAGGAGTCCGGTCGCCGCCGTCAGCGGTGCCGCAATGCCGGCCAGCTTGACCGTGGTAAAGAGCGAATTCCACGCGCTACCGGCCCACACCAACCCGAAGCGACCCCACTCCAGGGCGAAGGCGGTCTTGAAATGATTCAACGTGAAGGTGTAGTCACGACCCCAGGTTTGCACAAAGCCGCCGACAAAGGCAAACAGGTAGACCAGCAGCGTGAACGCCAGCCACGGATAGACCACGGCGTTCAAGCCGCGGCGCACGCTCGCGGGCAGTGCCATGGCAATGCCGGCGTCACCCTTGCCGCTGACGGTGGTGTAGTTTTGCCGGCCCAGCAAGGCGCGCTGCAGCGCAAACACGGTCAGGGCAAACAGCGTCAGGATCAAAGCCAGCGACGCGGCCCGGCCCTGGTCGTATTGGGCACCGACGATGGCAAAAAAAATGTCGGTCGACAACACCGAGAATTGCCCGCCGACCACAATCGGGTTGCCAAAATCAGCCATGCTTTCGATGAAGCCAACCAGGAAAGCATTGGCCAAGCCCGGTTTGAGCAGTGGCACGGTGATGCTGAAGAAGGTTTGTACCCGACTGGCGCGCAAAGTCTGGGCCGCCTCTTCCAGACTGGGGGCAAGCCCTTGCACCACACCACGCATGATCATGAAGGCGATCGGGGTGAAGGCAAACAATTGCGCCAGCCAGACCCCCCACAGGCCGTAGAACCAGCGCGTCGGCTGGACCTCAAAAGCATATTCCAGAAACTGGTTGACGACGCCGGCGCGACCAAACAGCAGGATCAAACCCAGACCCACCACGAAAGGCGGGGTGATAATCGGCAACAAGGCCAGCACCCGTAACGGTGTTTGAGTTTTCGGGCCGGCACTGCGCTCGGCCTGCAACGCCATCATGGTTCCCAACAAGGTGGTCCCGCTGGCCGTCACCAAGGCCAGGAACAGTGTGTTCCAGGCGACACCGCAACGCACGCCACCCGCCAGACAATTGAGCCCCCACACCCGTTCGTTGCCGATGCGCTCGAAAATGGCGCTGAACGACCAGCGCCCCTCTTCGTTCACGAACGCACCGTGCAAGGCCTTGCTGACCGGGAAAGCGATGAACAAAACCAGCAGTACAGAACATCCCACGACCGCCGCTGCGATGAACAGATCGCCTTTGAAGTAACCGCGTCGGGCGACACCAAAGGCCGCCATCATCAACAAGGCCAGCAGGGCACAGAAGGCGCCACCGCCGATGCCATACTGATTGCCCGCGAGCGCACCGAACAGCGTGTTAAAGATGTCAATGGACCAGCCCTTGGCGCCAATCAGGAAGCCGCAGGCCAGCAGGCCGACAAAACCGGTCAGGCCACCGACCAAAAACCAGTTGCCCTGCGCCTTGCCGGCGGACAGACCCAAGCCGGTGGCAGCGATCAGCAACCCGAGCAGACCCAGCAGCAGCCACTGGCGCCCGTGGATCAGGGCCTGCACCACGCCATTGGCAGTTTCCGGGCCACCCAGGATCTGCGGCAGCACGCTGTACCAGGTGGTGTCCTGGATGGCATACCAGGGCAGCACCAGGTAGGCCAGCAAGCCGATGAGCAGCCAGACGCGAATGGCTTGGTCGGGATCTTTCTTCATCACCCCTTCAATCGAAAGCGCCCTGCAGGTTGAGGACAGAGCTGGTTCGCTTCGCGTAACTGCGGTCTGTCCCGCAAGTTCTCATTAACGCGGCAGCGAATTGACTTCTTTTTCCCACTTGGCAATCAATCGGCGGCGCTCGGCGCTGGCACCGTACTTGGCGTAGTCGTAGTTGATGAACTTGATTCTCTTGAAGTCGGGGATGCGCGGATCGTTCTTCGCGCTCTTATTCGACGGCAATTGAAACTGCTTGGCCGCCGCCGCCATTTCCTGCGCCGCCGGTGTCAGCGCCCACTCGTAGAACTTCTTGGCGGCGTCCAGATTGCGCGCGCCCTTGATGATGCTCATGGAGCCGATCTCCGCCCCCGTGCCTTCGCTGGGGGTGACGGTTTCGACCGGAAAACCATTCATCTTTTCGCCCGGGCCGTCGTGTACGAAACTGATGGATACGGCCGTCTCGCCACGCGCCACGGCCTTGATCGGGCCGGTTCCGGAGCGGGTGTACTGGCTGATATTTTTGTGCAAGCGCTTCAGGTAATCAAACGCTTTCTCCTCCCCCATCAGCTGCACCAGCGTCGCCACCATGGTGTAGGCCGTGCCGCTGGAGCCGGGGTTGGCGACCTGGATATCGCCTTTGTATTCGGGTTTCAGCAGATCGGCCCAGGACCGAGGTACCGGCAGCTTCTTCTTCGCCAGCAGTTCCGGGTTGTAACCAAAACCTAGCGGGCCGGAATAAATGCCTACGGTCTTGAAACCGGCTTGCTGCGCCTGCTGTTGCGCCCAGGGATAGAGCTGCGCCAAGCTGGGCGATTTGTACTCGATCGACAGACCCTGCTCGGCCGCCTGCAAATGCGGGTCTCCGGTGCCGCCAAACCAGAGGTCGGTCTTGGGGTTGTCCTTCTCCGCCATCAACTGCGCCAGCGCCTCGCCCGAGCCCTTCATGCTGACATTGATTCTGGTGCCGGTGGTACGGGCGTAAACCGTACCGATCATGTTGCACCACTCGGCCTGCACCGAACAAATGATATTGACCTGACCCTGCGCCTGTGCGGCGAAAGAAAACAAGGCCGCAGTGGCGGCCAGCACCTGCATTTTCATTCCAACTCCTGTAGCTTTCCGTCAGAGGACTCGGGAATTTTTCAGTTTAATGCAATGCCCGGCGCGCCGGTTACATGATTTTTTGAATTGTATGAAACTAAGTTACATTACCGGTCTGGACTCTGCGATCTTGTTACCTTGAATTTTTTTACCCATGAGCTTTGACCTTGTTTTGTTTGGCGGTACCGGGGACCTCGCCTGGCGCAAGTTGATGCCGGCCCTGTTTCAGGCTTTTCGCCATGGCACGCTGCCCGAAGGCGGCCGCATCATTGGCGTTGCCCGCGACGCCCTCAGTTCCGAGCAGTACCGGGCCCTGATCCGTTCCCGCTTCGACGCTGTTGAGTTGGCCAAACGCCCCAGTGTGGAAGAGTTCACACGGTTTGCGGCCTTGCTCGACTTCGTCCAGATGGACCTGTCCAAACCGGATGACTATGCCAGTCTTGCGACCCTGCTGGAAAAACGTCAGGCCGACAGCGTGCTGATGTATGTCGCCACGGCGCCCGCCTTGTTCACCACCGTCTGCGAACAACTGGCCCGCGCCGGACTGAACACCGCCCGGACCCGTGTCGTGCTGGAAAAACCGCTGGGCCATGACCTGGCCAGCAACCGCGCCATTAACGAAGCCGTACGCCGCGTGTTCAGCGAAAAGCAGGTATTCCGGATCGACCATTACCTGGGCAAGCCGGCGGTGCAAAATCTGTTTGCGCTGCGCTTTGGCAACGCCTTGTTCGAGCCGCTGTGGCGGCGCGAACACATTGCCAACATCCAGATCACGATTGCCGAAGACCTGGGGGTGGAAAAACGCGGTGCCTTCTACGAGACCACCGGGGCTCTGCGCGACATGGTGCAAAACCATGCCCTGCAACTGCTGTGCGCCATTGGCATGGAGCCGCCCATCAACTCGCATGCCGATGCCATCCGCGACGAAAAACTCAAGGTCTTGCGTTCACTCAAGCCCTGGTCCGGCACAGCACTGGCGCAGGACGTGATTCGCGGTCAGTATGCGGCTGGCACGATTGCCGGCGCGGCGGTGGCCGGGTATCGCGAAGAGCCCGGCGTCAGCGCGCAAAGCCACACCGAAACCTTTGTTGCGCTGCGCACCGAAATTTCCAACTGGCGCTGGGCCGGTGTGCCGTTTTACCTCCGTACCGGCAAGCGACTGGCCGGCCGCGATGCCCGCATCGTGGTCAATTTCCGCCCCACGCCGCACGCCATTTTCAATTCTGAAATCGGCATGGCGAATCGCCTGGTCATCAATCTGCAACCCAAGGATGGCCTCGAATTGCATCTGTTGGCGCAGGGACAAAGCAACCGGCGCAATTCACAGACCCTGGCACCGGTACAACTCGACCTCGACTTTGACAAACGCTTTGGCTCGGAGCGGGTCGGGGCTTATGAACGGCTGCTGCTGGACGTCATCGACGGCCGCCTCAACCTGTTCGTGCGCAGCGACGAACAGGAGGAAGCCTGGCGCTGGGTCGAACCGATTCTGGAACACTGGAAAAATGAGGTGCAAGGCCCGCGCCTTTACGCCGCCGGCACCTGGGGACCTAGCGCGTCCAGTGCCATGATTGCACGCGACGGTTTCTGTTGGGCCGAGGAATGTTGACCCCCACGCTTGTCGCGTTGCGTACTACGCTGGACAGGTCGCAGCCAGAGGCAGCGACTCTTCGGCCCGTCCACGCCTGCGCAGGCAGGCCTGGAGCTGCGGGCCTCAGCCCCGAGGGGTCTAATTTTGGCTTGCGCCGAACTTCGTTTCCTTGGGGCGGCCCGGCGGAAAATTGCATCAGCGCAGCCATGTCGTGGCGCACAGAGTAAGCGAAGTCTTGCATGCTTGACCGAATCACAGCTTGCCTGCCCTCACTGGCTCCGGCTGAACAACGTGTCGGCAAGCTGGTACTGAGCGATCCGCGCAGCTTTGCCAGGCTGCCGGTCAGCGAACTGGCGCAGCGAGCCCACGTCAGCAAACCGACGGTGGTGCGGTTTTGCCGCAGTGTGGGCTACGATGGCTTGTCCGATTTCAAGCTCAAGCTGGTCGGCAACATCAGCGAGGGCGTGCCCTTCATTCACCGCAGCGTCGATGTCGACGACAAGACCAGCGACGTCATGGTCAAGGTCATCGACAACACGGTGGCGGCATTTTTGAAATACCGCAACGATGCCGGTGTGGCGGCGATCGAAAAGGCCGCCGTCGCCATGGTGCAAGCCTACCGGGACGGCAAACGAATCGAATTCTTTGGCGTTGGCAACTCCGGCATCGTGGCGCAGGACGCCCAGCACAAATTTTTCCGCTTGGGCATGCACGCCATCGCCTACAGCGACGGCCACATGCAGGTCATGAGCGCTTCCCTGCTGGGACCGGGCGACTGCGTCGTCATCATCTCCAACTCGGGCCGCACGCGCGATCTGATGGACGCCTGCGACATTGCCCGCAAGCACGGCGCCACCACCATCGTCATCACCACCAGTGGCTCGCCATTGGCCGCAGCCGGTCATATTCACCTGGCCGCCGACCACCCGGAAGGCTACGACCGCTACAGCCCGATGGTGTCGCGTCTGCTGCATTTGCTGATCATCGACATCCTCGCCACCAGTGTGGCCTTGCGCATAGGGGGCGACAAATTGCAGCCCTTGCTGCGCGAGATGAAGAACAATTTGCGCAGCAAGCGTTACGCTTGAAGCGCGCGCTGGTCATGCCGGACACGATCCGGCATCCATGGATTGCGGACCAGATCCGCAATGACAAAGCCAGGCGCGCTAAATTCTCGCTTCTTCAACGGCATGGCAGGCGACCTTGTCGGCGCCCAATGCCAGCAACTGCGGCCGCTCGGCCCGGCAGCGTTCGTTCGCATGCGGGCAGCGCGGGTTGAAGGCGCACCCGGCGGGTGGATTCAAGGGGTTCGGTACTTCCCCCTGCACCGGCGTACGGGCGCGACCGGTATCGTGCATCTTGGGGATGGCATCGAGCAGCATGCGGGTATACGGGTGACGCGGGTTCGCAAACAAGGTCTGCTTGTCGGCCAGCTCCACCAGACGCCCCAGGTACATCACGCCAACCTGGTCGCTGACGTGCCGCACCACCGCCAGATTGTGTGAAATGAACAGGTAGGTCAGACCGAGCTTGCGTTGCAGGTCCTTCATGATGTTGAGCACCTGTGCCTGCACACTCACGTCCAGCGCCGAGGTCGGCTCATCGCACACCAAAAATTCAGGATGGGTGGCCAGTGCTCGGGCAATCGAGATACGTTGCCGCTGGCCACCGGAGAACTGATGCGGGTACTTGCCGCTATCGGACGGGCTCAAGCCGACCGATGTGAGAAGTTCGCCGACCTGCGCTTTCAGCTCTGCCGGTTCGCTCACCAAGCCATGCTCGATCAAGGGCTCCGCCACGATGTCCTGCACCAGCCAGCGCGGGTTCAGGGATGCATAGGGATCCTGAAAAATCATCTGGATGCGACTGCGCAGCTTCAAACCCTGGGGCGTCTTGAAGATGGCATGGGCATCGAGCCCATCAAACTGCAAATTGCCACGGCTCGGCTCGTACAAGCCGACCAGAAGCCGGGCCACCGTGCTCTTGCCGCAACCGGATTCACCGACCAGCGCCAGCGTCTTGCCTTTTTCAATTTCGAAGCTGACGCCATCGACCGCGTGCAAGAGGGTGCGCGGCTTGCGCTCCAGCACCCGGTTGAGCCAGGGCGCCGACACGTCAAAAGTCATTGCCAAGTCATTGGCTTGAACCAGGGCAGTCATATTAGTCCGTGAGGGAAAGAGCTTCGCTGCGCTGCGGGCCGTCCGGCAAGGCACGATCAGTTGGGGACAGGGCTTCGCTACGCTCCGGTCTGTCCCGCAAAGTCTCATGAAGCCAGCAGGCGGCCTGGGTCACTCCGGCGCTCATTAATTCCGGGCGCTCACCCTTGCACTTGGCAAAGGTCTGCGGGCAGCGCGGGTGATAGGCACAGCCGGTTGGAATGGCATTCAGGCGCGGCATCGCGCCGTCAATCTGATTCAGACGCTCACGGTCTTGCGTAATGTCGGGAATTGCCGCCATCAGCCCTGCCGTATAGGGGTGCGCTGGATGGTTGATGACCTCGTGCACCGGGCCGATCTCGGCAATGCGCCCGCAGTACAGCACCGCTACCCGGTCACAGGTTTCGGCAATCACACCCATGTCGTGCGTGATCAGCATCACTGCGGCACCGTGGCGCTTGCAGATGGCCTTCAGCAGCGTGATGATCTGCGCCTGGATGGAGACATCCAGGGCCGTCGTCGGTTCGTCGGCGACGATCAGTTTGGGCTCCGCCGCAAGCGCCAGGGCAATCACCACGCGCTGGCGCATACCGCCAGAAAACTGGTGTGGATAGTGGTCGATGCGCTGCTCAGGCGCGGGAATGCCAGTGTCTTTGAGCAGGGCAATGGCGCGTTCACGCGCTTCTTTTTCACTCAGGGGCAGGTGCGTGCGTATGGTCTCGACCAACTGGCGGCCAACCGTGTACAGCGGGTTGAGCGAGGTCAGCGGATCCTGGAAAATGGCGCCAATGCGCTTGCCCCGGATGTGGCGCATCTGTTCAAATCCAAGCTGGTCGATGCGCTCGCCTTCGAGCAGGATTTGCCCGCTGGCAATACGCCCGGGAGGTTCCAGCAGGCCAATGATGGCGGCACCGGTAATGGACTTTCCGGCGCCCGATTCACCCACCACCCCCAAAATCTCGCCGGGCGCTATGTCGAACGAAATATCGTCCAACGCCCGCAGTGTGCCGCGCCGGTGCGGAAACTCGACCACCAGGTTTTTGACTTGTAGAAGACTCATATTCAGCGTAACCGGGGGTTCAAGGCGTCGCGCAACCAGTCGCCCAGCAGATTCACGCTCAGGGAAATCAAGACCAGCATCAGGCCGGGGAAAACCGTGATCCACCATTCGCCCGAGAACAGGTAGTTGTTACCGACCCGAATCAGGGTGCCCAGTGACGGCGCCGTGGGCGGTGCACCGACCCCCAAAAATGACAGCGTCGCTTCGATGATGATGGCGGTCGCGACCTGAATCGTGGCCAACACCAGGACCGGCCCCAGCACGTTGGGCAAAACGTGGCGACGCATGATGCGCAAGCTTGAGACGCCCGTCACCCGGGCCGCCTGCACGTATTCCTTGTGGCGTTCGACCAAAGTCGAACCCCTGACGGTGCGGGCATATTGGACCCAGCCAGTCAGTGTGATGGAGATGATCAGCACGAAGAAGGCCAGGGAATCCTGTGCATTGGGAAACAGGGCACGCCCAACACCGGCGATCAGCAGCGCCACCAGAATCGCCGGGAACGACAGCATCACATCGCACAGGCGCATCAAAAGGGCGTCCACCCAACCGCCCAGGAACCCGGCTAACAGACCCAGTGTCACGCCAAGCAGCACTGACAAGGCGACCGAAGCCAAACCCACCGCCAGCGAAATGCGGGCACCAAACATCAGGGCCGAGAGAATGTCGCGGCCCTGATCATCGGTACCCAACAGATACTTGGCGCTACCCAGCGCATCCCAAGCCGGCGGCAGCCGCGCGTCACTCAACTCCAATGTGCTGAGGTCAAACGGGTTGTGCGGCGCCACCAGATTGGCAAACACAGAGCAAAAAATACAGACGAAAGCAATGATGGCGGCGGCCACCGCCACCGGCGAATTGCGAAAGCTGTAGCCGATATCGCTGTCGCCCAGCCGGGCCAACCATACTTTCATCCGAGGTCGTGCGTCCAGGTTCAGGGGTTGACCTTGACGAATTTCCAGATCATGTCGTTGTTGGGCAATTGCACCAGATCAACGTTTTTCTTCATGGCCCAGTTCAACGCCTGTTGATGCAGTGGGATGTGACCAACCTCATCCTGATGGATCTTCAGGGCTTCATGAATCATCTCGGTGCGCTTCTTCAGATCGGTCTCGGAGCCGATTTTTTGGGTCAATTCGTCCACTCTGGCGTTGCTGTAGGCGCCCAGATTGAACTGGCCGCGCCCGCCTTCCCCGGGAGAAGACATGATGGGGTACAAAACGTTGTGCACATCGACCGTGCTGGCAGTCCAGCCGAGCATGTAGAAACTGGTGTTGCGGCTCAGGATCTTGGGGAAATAAGTACCCTTGGTTTCAGCTTCAAGGTTGATCTTGACGCCGATCTTTGACAGGTTGGCGGCCACCGCTTGGCAAATTCTTTCGTCGTTGACATAACGGTCATTCGGACAGTTCATCTTGACTTCGAAGCCCGCCGGGTAGCCTGCCTCCACCATCAATTTCTTTGCTGCATCGACACTGAACGGCAAGCGTTTGCTCAGAGTTGCGTCGAACCCGTTCACCTGAGGCGGCAACAGCAGGGCGACCGGTGTGGCGGCGCCGCGCATCACGGTCTTTTGAATGCCGTCAATGTCAATCGCCTGGTAGAACGCCTGGCGCACGCGCTTGTCCTTGAACGGGTTCTTGCCTTTCACATTGGAGAACAGCAACTCGTCGCGCTTCTGGTCCATGCCCAAAAAGATCACGCGCAATTCGGGTCCTTGCATCACCTTGAACTTGGGATTGCTCTTGATGCGGTCAACGTCTTGTACCGGCACCGGCTCCATCACATCAATTTCACCCGACAGCAAAGCAGCCACGCGCGTGGCGTCGTTGCCAATCGGCGTGAAAATCACTTCGTCCACATTGCCGTCGATCTTGCCCCAATAGTTGCCATTGCGTACAAAAGTGGTACGCACCCCTGGCTGGCGCTCGCGGACACGATAGGGGCCGGTGCCGTTGGCACGGAACGATGCCGCGTTTTCAATGCCCTTGCGCCGGTCCACCGGCTTGGTCGCCTGATTCGTTTCGCACCATTTCTTGCTCATCATGAGCCAGTTGGTGAACAGCTCGGGCAGGATCGGGAACGGCGCACTGGTAACGAAATCAAGCGAATAGTCATTGATCTTCTTGATCTCCTTGATCTGGCCCACATAGCTCTTCATGTCCGAGCCGTCGTCCTTGGCGCGCTCGTAGCTGAAGATCACGTCGTCGGCCGTGAAAGGCGTGCCATCATGAAACTTGACGCCCTTGCGCAAATTGAAATGCCAGACCGTGGGCGAGGTCTGTTTCCAGTCGGTTGCCAGCGCCGGCGCCAGCTTGAAGTCACGCCCGCGCGTAACCAGCGGCTCGAACACATTGCCGGTAACCGAGAGCTGCAGCGACTCGTTGAGCGAATGCGGGTCCATGGACAACGCATCGCCCTGATTGGCAACCCGCAAGGTCGCCGCCGATGCCGTCACACTCATCGCCGCCAGCGCAATCGCAACGGGTGTCAGAACACTGTTTATGCCAAATTTCATACTTGTCTCCAGTTAAAAATCAACAAATTTGCGGGACAGACCGCAGTTACGCGAAGCGAACAAGCTCTGTCCTCAACTACTCAAAACGAACAAGCTCTCTCCTCAACGACTCAAAACGATCCAGTTCCGTTCTCAACCGACTAAATAGGCATCGCCTGCTCGACCAGACTGGCATGCAAAGCCGCTCCCAAAGGCAGGATCTGGTCGTTGAAGTCATAGCGGCTATTGTGCAGGAAACAACTGCCCGGACCACCCTCAATGCCCTGGCCAATGCGCATGTAGGCACCGGGCTTGACCTGTAGCATAAAGGAAAAGTCTTCCGCGCCCATACTCGGCTCCAGATCGCGCACCACATGCTCGGGTCCCACCAGGCTTTGCGCCACATCCGCGGCAAAGAGAGCCTCGGCCGCAGTGTTGATGGTAGCGGGGTAGGAGCGCTCGTAACAAACCGTGGCAGTGGCACCAAAACCCTGCGCCACCGCGCTGCACATCTCGTTCAGACGTCGTTCCACCATGGCCTGCACGGCAGGACTGAAGGTGCGCACGGTACCGACCAGTGTGGCGCTGCCCGGGATCACGCTCATGGCGCCCAGTTCACCCGCGCGCATGGCGCACAGACTGATGACGGCGTTGTCGATCGGTCTGACATTGCGCGAGACGATGCTTTGCACGGCGGTGATGATGTGGGCCGCCACCAGTACCGGATCCACCGTCTGGTAGGCGTGGGCGCCATGCCCGCCCTTGCCTGTGATCTCGATGGTGATGCGGTCCGCCGCCGCCATCATGGGCCCCGGGTTGACGCCTACCGTGCCGGGACGCATCGCCGGCCAGTTGTGCATGCCGTAAATCGACTGCACCGGGAAGCGCTCGAACAGACCGTCCTCTATCATGGCTTTGGCGCCGGCGAAGCCCTCTTCCCCGGGTTGAAAAATCAGCACCGCGCTGCCATCGAAATTACGCGTCTCGGCCAGATAACGTGCCGCCCCGACCAGCATGGCGGTGTGGCCGTCATGGCCGCAACCGTGCATCAGGCCGGCGCGGGACGATTTCCAGCTGAACTCGTTATGCTCCGTCATCGCCAGCGCGTCCATGTCGGCCCGCAGGCCTATCATTTTCCCGCTGCTGCCGCGTTGGCCCTTGATGACCGCCACGACGCCGGTTTTGCCAATACCCGGGTGAATCTCGTCGACACCGCACAGCTTCAAGGCTTCCTGCACCCGCGCCGCCGTGTAAACCTCTTCAAAACCGAGCTCCGGATGGGCGTGCAGGTCGCGCCGAAATTCGGTCATTTCAGGGTGAAAAGCGGCAATCCGCGCGAACGCGCGACCCTGAACCTTCAGCGGCGCATAAAAACCCGTTGCTTGCATCAATGTCCTCCCATAGCACCCACTCGCAAGCGCGGGTCAACCACAAAATAAAGCAGATCAACCACCAGGTTGATCAGCACAAAAATCAACGCGATCAGACACAGGTAGGCAGCCATCACCGGAATATCGGCAAAGGTCACGGCCTGAATGAAAAGCAGTCCCATGCCAGGCCACTGGAAAACGGTCTCGGTGATGATGGCAAAAGCAATCAGCTGCCCCAATTGCAGGCCGGTGATGGTGATCACCGGCACCAATGTGTTTTGCAGCGCGTGGCCAAAATGGATGGCACGGTTGCTCAGGCCCCGGGCGCGGGCAAACCGGATGTAGTCGGTGCGCAAGACCTCCAGCATTTCAGCACGCACCAAGCGCATGATGAGCGTCAGCTGAAATACCGCCAGCGTGATCGCCGGCAACACCAGATGGTGCCAGCCGTCGAGCGTAAACAAACCGCTTTGCCACCAGCCCAGTTGCACGACCTCGCCGCGTCCGAAACTGGGGAACCAGCCCAGACCTACAGAAAACGCCAGGATCAGCAGAATGCCAATCAGAAATGTCGGCAGCGACACCCCCAACAAAGAGATCGTCATGAACACCTGGCTCAAAATACTACCCCGTCTCAGGGCCGAGTAAACCCCTAGCGGCACGCCGATCAGCAAGGCCAGCACAGCCGCCACCAGCGCCAACTCCAGCGTGGCCGGCAGGCGCTCGGCGATCAGGCGCGACACCTTGGCGCCCTGGCGCAAACTCAGGCCGAACTCACCCTGCACGGCGTTGCTCAGGAAGTGCCAGAACTGCACAAAAAAGGGCTGATCCAAGCCCAAATCGGTGCGCAGTTGGCGAATTTGATCCGGCTTGGCATCCTGCCCAAGCAGAAACACCACCGGGTCGCCTACATACTGGAACAGCATGAACGCAATGAAGGCAACTGCCACCATCACTACAAGAGCCTGTATCAGGCGACGAAGAATAAATACGAACATCAATCAGAACCAGGGAAAGCCAGAATTTAACATAGCAAGCGGCGTGCCGACACTGGGGTTTTCATGAGTAAAAAAACCCCGCCACGTTGCCATGGCGGGGTTCTTAACTTTAATCTTCAACTGACTTGCGTCAGCAGCCGATTAGAACTTCTTCGAAATACCGAGGTCGAAGCCGTTGGACGTGCCGTTGACGCCCGTCGTCGAGCCGTTCAGAGCAGCAGCCGCACCGCCACTGTTGTTCACAGTTGCGAACGTGCCATACATCTGGGTTGTCTTGCTGAAGTTATACACATAGCCCAGTGCAAACTGGTTGGTCTTGGCCGTACCGTTGTCGGTGCTCGAGTACGAAGCGCGAACCAAGCCAGCGCCAACCGGAACCGAGCCGCCGACCAAATAGCCATTGATGTCAGGCAGACCAGTTGCCTGGTTCTTCTGGACATAGGCGTTCAGTGTTCCAGCGCCGAAGTTGTAGGCACCGCCGAAGTTGGTCACTTGCTGATCGGTGCTAGCGCCAGTGGTGGTGGAACCATAGCCCAGACCCAGGCTCAGAGGACCTTGGTCATAAGACAACAGGAAGGAACCGCCATTGCCAGCGCTGCTATTGGCAACGTTGGAGGCCATCTCACCCATGTAGCCCTGCGCCCAGACCTTGAAGCCGCTCATGCTTGGCGACAGCCAACCATAAGAGTTGGAGGCACGCACCGCAACAGCGCCGGTGTAGGCTGCACCACCTTGAAACGCGCGGGAAGTACCGACACCGTTGATGCCCATCGGATCATAAATCGCTTCCAACCAGAATACCGGCGTGTAGTCACGGCCGACACGGAACTCGCCAAAGCCACCGAACATCTGCAGATAGGACCGGCGATTGAAGACAAAGCCGCCGCTCGCGCTACCACCAGTGGACTGGTTGTTGGTGTTGGTGCTGGCACCGGTACCATTGTCATTGTTGACGCCACCGGCCAGGATGAAGCCAGCCTTCAGACCGCCGCCCAGGTCTTCAATGCCCTTAAAGCCGAGTTCGCTGCTGTTCAGGCCGGAGTTAGCCAACGCGGTTTTGTTGGCAATATCACCATTGCCATACGCCAGGGTTGCGTCAACCGTGCCGTAAAGGGTGACCGAGGATTGTGCAAATGCGCTGGCAGCAGCCAATGCAGCCAGAGCTACGAGGGATCTTTTCATATTAAATTACTCCAAGGTTAAACATAGGGCTCCGGATTGATACTTTCGGACCCCGGGCCAACCTCCTATTTCAGGAAGTTGGCTTGATTGAACCAGAGGCTGGGAGGCTTGGCAAAGGAAAAGTCCGTAAACTTTGGCAAAGCTGGCGCTTTCGTTGTGAGCTTGCAACAAGTTGCTACATGCCAGGACCGAGCACCCTGGCAGGGAAAACCAAGCCAAAACCAAGCCGGTCCCAGATTTTGGGCGTTTTACAATAAGCCCATGGACACCCTCTTAAGCGCTGCCGACGCGGCCTTGCGCACCCTGTTTGCGACGCCACGCGCCAGCCAGCCCTGCCCCACTCTGGCTGGCCAAGCCAGCGTTTTGTCCGACGCCGAAAAAGCGCATGCCGGCGCCTTGATGCGTGTCAACCATGTGGGCGAGGTATGCGCCCAGGCGCTTTACACGGCACAGGCGCTGGTCACCCGCAATGACACTCTACGCGCCCAGTTCATAAGGGCCAGCCTGGAGGAAACCAATCATCTGGCCTGGACCGAGCAGCGTTTGAAGGAGTTGGGGCAACATAAATCCCTGCTCAACCCGCTCTGGTACGGCGCAGCTTTCGGGCTCGGCCTGCTGGCGGGACGCTTGGGCGATCGGGTCAGTCTGGGTTTTGTGGTGGAGACGGAAAATCAGGTCGAAGCGCATCTGGACAGCCATCTGACGCTGCTACCCGCCAATGATCACGCCTCGCGCGCCATCGTGGCGCAAATGAAGGACGACGAAGTGCGCCACGCACTGGACGCGCAAAAGGCAGGCGCCACCGAGTTGCCGCCAGCCGTCAAGAGCCTGATGCGAGCTGCCGCCAAAGTAATGACCACGGTGGCGCACCGGATCTGAATCACGACTCCAGCAATTCGAAGCTGGTCGAAATTTCGGCCGTCTTGGCCAGCATGATGCTGGCCGAGCAGTATTTTTCGTGGCTCAGGGCGATGGCTCGCTCCACGGCCGCGGCCGGGATACCCTTGCCAGATACCGTGAAATGCATATTGATGCGGGTAAACACCTTGGGGTCCGACTCGGCACGCTGGGCCGTGAGCTTGACAGTGCAGCCGCGCACCTCAAAACGGCCACGTCTGAGAATCAACACCACATCGTACGCGGTGCAGCCGCCGGTACCGGCCAACATCGTTTCCAGCGGTCGCGGCGCCAGGTTCAAACCACCCATTTCCGGCTTGTCGGGGTCCGGCGCACCATCCATCACCAGGGTGTGACCACTGCCGGTTTCGGCCACAAACCCCATGCCGGAGCGCGTACCAAGCGCTCCGGTCCAACTCACTGTGCATTCCATGATATTGATAGCCTGTTGCTTTGAAGTCTGGAATTGTCGCCTCTAACAGGCGCTTATCATGGAGGCTCCATGAAGACGCAACACCTCCAACCCGCTGACTACCTGAAAAAAATCCTCACTGCCCGCGTCTATGACGTGGCCGTGGAGACGCCCCTTGAACCAGCCAAGGCTTTGAGTCGACGCCTGCACAACACGGTGCTGCTGAAACGCGAAGACCAGCAACCGGTGCACAGTTTCAAGCTGCGTGGCGCCTACAACCGAATGGCGCACCTGACGCCGGAACAATTGGAGAAAGGCGTGATTTGCGCATCCGCTGGCAACCATGCGCAAGGCGTGGCGCTGAGCGCCCAGAAGCTGGGAACGCGCGCCGTCATCGTCATGCCGACCACCACACCACAAGTCAAGGTGGATGCGGTGCGCCACTTTGGCGGCGAGGTGGTGCTGCATGGTGACAGCTACTCCGACGCCTACAACTTTGCCACGACACTGGAAAGAAAGCAGGGATTGACCTTTGTGCACCCGTTTGACGACCCGGACGTGATTGCCGGTCAGGGCACCATTGCCATGGAGATGCTACGCCAGTTGCAAGGCCATGGCTCGAACCGGCTGGACGCCGTGTTTGTGGCTATCGGTGGTGGCGGGCTGATCTCTGGCGTCGCCAATTACATCAAGGCGGTGCGGCCGGAGATCAAGGTCATTGGCGTACAGATGAACGACTCCGACGCCATGACCCAGTCGGTGGCGGCCAACAAGCGGGTCACGCTGCCCGACGTCGGGCTATTCTCCGACGGCACCGCGGTGAAGCTGGTGGGCGAGGAAACCTTTCGCATTTCCCGCGAACTGGTGGACGAGTTCGTCCTGGTGGACACCGACGCCGTGTGCGCGGCCATCAAGGATGTGTTTGTCGACACCCGCAGCATCGTCGAGCCGGCCGGCGCACTGGCGGTTGCGGCCATCAAGCAGTACGTCACCCGTCACAAGACCAAGGGTGAAACTTACGCTGCCATTTTGTGTGGCGCCAACATGAATTTTGACCGCCTGCGCTTTGTCGCCGAACGCGCCGAGGTAGGGGAAGAACGCGAGGCCTTGTTTGCCGTCACCATTCCGGAAGAACTCGGCAGCTTCAAGCGCTTTTGCCTGGCGGTGGGCGATTTGCCCGGTGGCCCGCGCAATGTGACGGAATTCAACTACCGTATCAGCGACTCGGCCCGCGCCCATGTGTTTGTCGGCCTGACGACCCATGGCAAAGGCGAATCCACCAGGATCGCCGCCAATTTCACCAAACATCGGTTCGAAACGCTGGACTTGACGCACGACGAGCTGGCCAAAGAGCACATTCGGCATATGGTGGGCGGCCACTCGAAACTGGCGCGGGACGAGCGCCTGTTGCGCTTCGTCTTTCCCGAGCGACCCGGCGCCCTGTTGAAATTTTTAAGCCTGATGCGCCCGAGCTGGAACATCAGCCTGTTTCACTACCGCAATCAGGGAGCAGACTATGGCCGTATCCTGGTCGGACTACAGGTGCCAAAGCCGGACTCTGCCGCCTTCGATAAATTCCTGAAGACCCTGGGCTACCCCTGGGTGGAAGAAACCGGCAACCCGGTCTACCGGATGTTTTTGCAGACATGAGCGCTTCCCTCGACGGCAAGCTGGTGGTGGCGATTTCATCGCGCGCGCTGTTTGACTTCGAACAGGAAAACGAGGTCTTTGAACAGAACGACGACCGCGCTTACATGGCGCTGCAACTACAGAGACTGGACATACCTGCCGAGCCGGGTGTGGCATTTTCGCTGGTCAAGAAATTGCTTGCGTTTAACCAGACTTCAGCCGACCCGCTGGCGCAACCGGTTGAAGTGGTGATCCTGTCGCGCAACGACCCGGTCTCGGGCATGCGGGTGTTCCGCTCGGCCCAGCATTACGGCTTGCCGATCCAGCGCGGCAGCTTCACGCGCGGGCAATCTCCCTGGCGCTACCTCAAACCGCTGCACGCCAACCTGTTTTTGAGCACCCATTTAAGTGATGTTCGTGCCGCACTGGAAGCCGGCGTGCCCGCGGCACAGGTTTATCCGCAATCAGCCCATGCCGGTGACGCTTATCCTTTTGAGGTGCGCATTGCTTTTGACGGTGACGCCGTCCTGTTCAGCGACGAAGCCGAACGGGTCTACCAGTCCGAGGGCCTGCGTGCATTCCAAAAACACGAACAGGACAAGGCACAGCAGCCGCTGCTGGCTGGTCCCTTCAAACCGCTGCTGGCGGCGCTGCAACGCCTGCAAAAAGAAGGCACGCCCAACATGCGCATTCGCACCGCACTGGTCACCGCCCGCAGCGCGCCGGCGCATGAGCGCGCCATTCGCACCCTGATGGACTGGAATATTGAGGTCGATGAGGCCATGTTTCTTGGCGGCTTGCCAAAGGGCGAATTTCTGCGTGAGTTCGAACCCGATTTCTTTTTTGACGACCAGACCGGACACGTGGACTCGGCGTCCCGGCATGTGCCCTCGGGCCACGTGGCAAGTGGCGTGTCCAACGATTGCGACAACCGCGCCTGATGACGTCAATTTCGTGGCTGGCACCGCACCAAAACCAGAAAAGCCGCCCGAAGGCGGCTTTTCCTGGCGCTGTAAACAGCGCGGGGGAGCGGTCAGAAGCTGTGCCGCATGCCGAATTCGTAACCCGTACTGCTGCCGCCGGGAGCCGTAGCGGCGTTACCGCCGCCAACCGTGAACTTGGTGCCAGTGCCGTCGTTGCTGACCTGGGAATAGTTGGTGTACAACGCCGTGCGCTTGGACAGGTTATGAACGTAACCGACCGCCCACTGACTTGCGTCATTGGCTACGGCGTCCGCCTTCAAGGTAGTGTAGGCAAAGCGTACTTCGCCCTTGCCAACCTTCCACTGTGTTCCCACCATGTTGGACGTGGTCTTGGTAACACCCACTTCGTTTTTACCCCACAAGTACATCAGTTTGGCGGGTCCAACCAGGTAGTTGATGGCAAAGTTGGTCTGCGTGAAGTCGCCCGTGGCGTATTTTGTCGTGCCAGATGCGAAAGCCAGATTGAGCGGCCCGGCAGCGTAGCCTATGCGTGCGCCCAGATAGTTACCGTCGTCCACCGTCGCACCGGCGTTGCTGGCTTGCTCACCCATGGCATACATCACTTGACCGTAGACGCCGCCCAGGGTCGAGGGCAGAAGATAGCCGATTGAATTGGAGGCCCGGACGTGGGTACGCACGGTCGTACCGCCAGTATTAACCGGGTAGAACAGCTGACCTGCATTGCCGACACCATTGGTACCGAACGGGTGCATGGCCACCGTCAAGTTGTTGAAACTGGGTACGTAATCGCGTCCGAAACGGACTTCACCCCAGCTGCCGAGCAAGCCCACGGTGGAGCGGCGGCCAAAGGTCAAACCACCACCGCCAACTGAATCCTTGTTGCTGGTGCTGGTGGAGCCGCCGGTGCCGTTGTCGGGACTGACAGCGGCTTCCAGCCAGAAGTTGACCTTTAGCCCGCCACCAAGATCTTCGGTACCGCGAAAGCCAAGCCGGCTGGAGGTGTTGCCGTCAGGATTTAGCGAAGAGACCGAGCCGGAGCCGCTGGCGCTGGTGTACAGGTAGCCCAAATCCAGCAAACCGAATACCTCAACCGTCTGGGCTTGCGCCAGCCCTGTAAAAGTTGTCAAGGCGGCCAAGGCGAGGACTGGATGAAGTCGAGCCTGCAGGACTCGGGTCAGGGTAGCGTTGGGTTTCACGGGATCTCCTAGGTTGAGGTATGGGTGGACGGTACCGTAGCCTAGCTTTCAATCCGCTTTCAATCCGGCAAACCTAGGGAAAGTACCGATCCTCTACGACCGAACATCGTCATGTCTTACCTCACCAACACGCATGAGACAAGCCGCAGCCAGCCCAGTGCCTGAGCACCGACTGCCGATGTCGCAAGGTTCTGCTGGTATCTGTGATTACATCCAGTATCATTGATGCCATGGCGAAAGAAAAGACCCATTATGTTTGCTCCGACTGTGGCGGCAGCAGCCCCAAATGGCTGGGCAAATGCCCCAGTTGCGGTGCCTGGAACACGCTGATTGAATCCCTCCCCGAAAGCACGACGCCAGCCAAAAACCGCTTCGCCTCACTGGCCAAGACAGCCGAAATTGCCACCCTGGGAGAGATTGACGCCGTTGACATGGCGCGCACACCGACCGGCCATGAGGAACTGGACCGCGTGCTGGGCGGCGGCATGGTCGAAGGCGGCGTGGTACTGATCGGTGGTGACCCCGGCATTGGCAAATCGACCCTGCTGCTGCAGGCCCTCGATTCATTGCAGCGCAGCGGGCAAAACACCTTGTACGTGACGGGCGAAGAAAGTGGCGCCCAGGTGGCGCTGCGCGCGCGCCGTCTCGGACTGAACAACAGTCAGGTGAAGGTGCTGGCCGAGATCCAGTTGGAGCGGATTCTCGCCACGCTGGATGCCACGCAACCCGACATCGCCGTCATCGACTCGATTCAAACCGTGTACTCCGATCAACTCACCTCGGCGCCCGGCTCGGTGGCGCAGGTGCGCGAATGTGCGGCGCACCTGACGCGCTATGCCAAGGCAAGCGGGCGCTCTGACGGAGTCGCCCGTGGCCGGGCGACGTGCATCGTGCTGGTCGGCCACGTCACCAAGGATGGTGCGCTGGCCGGGCCGCGCGTGCTGGAGCACATGGTGGACACGGTGCTGTACTTCGAAGGCGACACGCACAGCAGCTTCCGCCTGGTGCGCGCCATCAAGAACCGCTTCGGCGCGGTCAATGAGATTGGTGTCTTTGCCATGACCGAGAAAGGCCTTAAAGGCGTGTCCAACCCGAGCGCCATTTTCCTGAGCCAGCATGCCGAGCCGGTGCCCGGCAGTTGTGTGATGGTCACGCTGGAGGGCACACGCCCGATGCTGGTGGAGATTCAGGCACTGGTGGACAGCGGCGGCCCGTCTCCCAGGCGGCTCTCAGTGGGACTGGACAAAGACCGTTTGGCCATGTTGCTGGCGGTACTGCATCGCCATGCCGGTGTCGCCTGCATGGACCAGGATGTCTTCGTGAATGCCGTGGGCGGGGTACGCATCAGCGAACCGGCCGCCGACTTGGCAGTGCTGCTGGCCATCACTTCCAGTCTGCGCGGCAAACCTCTGCCCAAGGGCTTCATTGCCTTTGGCGAGATTGGCTTGGCCGGCGAGGTGCGCCCGGCGCCACGTGGCCAGGAGCGCTTGCGGGAGGCCGCCAAGCTGGGCTTCAACGTTGCTGTGGTGCCCAAGGCCAATGCACCGAAAAAGCCGATCGAGGGGCTGACGATCCACGCCGTGGAGCGCGTTGAGCAGGCACTGGAAGTGGTGCGCTCGCTGGCATAACGCGGCGCGTGGGGGCTAATTGTGCGCCGCGCCGGGCCGCCCCAAGCAAGCACAGCCCCCCGTGGGGCTGAGCCCTGCGGCTCCGGATGTGCCCGCGCACATCCGGACAGGGCGAAGGGCCGCTGCTTCTGGCAGCGGCGTGTCCAGCGCAGCACACGAAGTGGCAAGCGTGGGGCTCACTTCACTCCCGCACGATGGTGTGGCCTGAGTTCTTCACCGGGTCGCCCACCTTCAGGCCGGGGTCCTGTTCAAAATTGAAACTACGGGCGTGAGCGTCGGCATATTGCACGCTGACCGTCCACACCTTGCGGGTTTTTACCTTTCCCTCAATCTTCTTGCCGGCATAAGCGCCACCAGCGGCACCGGCAACCGTGGCCAGGTCTTTGCCGAGACCGCCGCCAACCTGCCGCCCTAACAATGCGCCGGTAACGCCACCTGCGATCATGCCAACAGCACTGCCTTCTCCTTCTCTTTCGGTGACTTTCACGGCCGTCACCTTGCCGCAGTCCGGGCAGGCACCTTGGCTAGGCTGCGCCGCGCCGGAGGCTGGCGCAGCGGCGGCCAGTTGAGCCTTGGCAGTGGCGAGGGCCTTGTCGTACTCTGCTTTGGCGTCGCGCCGACACTGTAGACGGGCATTGGACGAACTTTCGTCATTGCAGAGCTTTTTGTCCTCCGTGTAGCGCGTCAGCGCCCTGTTGCTGTCGGCTGCGTATTGGGCTTTCGGCGTCAACGGCGTCTGCGCAATGGCCGTGAAGGTCAGGCCCGAGAGCAACAAGCCGCTGGCCAGTATCAAGAAAGGTTTTGCCATTGTCTGCTCCTGATGCAAGGAAGATGAAATTGGCAGGTTCAATTCGAGGACTGCCATAACAGAATGGTGCCAGATTGGCACAAAACCAAGAGTCCCGATTGATAACCATCAACCGCCGCGAACAAGCGCTAACCTGAATATTTCACGCAAATGAGTCGGCAGTCCCGCCCGAAGGCGCGTTGTCATTGGTATTCGACGCCAAACAACAACTGGGACCGCCAATGCCAAACTGTACCGAAGAATTTGAAACAAGCAAGATTGAATTTGGCCACCTTGGCCGACGAGTCGTGGAGGGCTGTTTTGACGGTGGCAGCATGACCAGTGATGGCGGAGTGATGTTGCTGGGGGCCACCGACCGCAAGCTTGGTCTGATGCAGGCGGCAGCGCACTGTATCGCCGATCCGCGCAGCCCCCTTCTGACCAAGCACCGCGTTGTCGACATGTTGCGCCAGCGCGTCTATGGCTTGGCTCTTGGATGGGAAGACTTGAACGACCACGGCGCGCTGCGCCAAGACGTGGCGATGCAAACGGCGGTGGGTGTTGATCGCGAGGTGGCCAGCGCCCCCACGCTGTGCCGATTGGAGAAATGGGCTGATCGTGCTACCGCAGCGCGACTGCATCAGGTGCTGGTCGAGCAGTTCATCGCCAGTTTCAAAGACGCACCACGGGAACTGGTGCTCGACTTTGACGCCACCGACAACCCGCTGTACGGACAGCAGGAGGGCCGCTTCTTTCACGGCTACTACGATTCCTACTGCTATTTGCCGCTGTACGTGTTCTGCGGTCAACAGTTGCTGTGCGCCTACCTGCGCCCGAGCCGCATCGATGGTGCTAAGCATTCGGCAGCGATTCTGAAGTTGCTGGTCAAACGCTTGCGCCAAAGCTGGCCCCAAGTGCGCATCGTCTTTCGTGGCGACTCAGGCTTTTGCCGTCAGCGCATCATCAACTACTGCGAGCGTGCCGGTGTGAACTACATCATTGGTCTGGCTCGTAACCCGCGCCTACAGAGCATCACTGAATTCCTGGAACTGGCCATGCGGCAGAAGTTTGTCGCCACCGGATGCAAGCAGCGCGAGGTCGGTGAGTTTGTCTATGCCGCACAGAGTTGGAGCAAAGAACGCCGGGTGATCACAAGGCTGGAGTATGGCGAACAAGGCAACAACCCGCGCTACGTGGTGACCAACCTCACGGGTCAACCACAGACACTCTACGACGATCTGTACTGCCAGCGCGGCGAGGCCGAGAACCGGATCAAGGAAGCTCAGGTCGGCCTATTTGCCACACGCACGAGTTGCCAGCATTTCCAAAGTAATCAGCTACGCATGTTGCTGGCAGCATTGGGCTACGTGTTGATCGAACGCCTACGTGCGCTGGCGCTACAGGGAACGGCATTGGCCACAGCCCAGGTCGATACGCTGCGCATCAAGCTGCTCAAGCTCGCTGCGGTGGTCACGCGCAACACGCGGCGCATTCGCCTGTATCTGGCCTCCAACTGGCCCAGCGCCGGCATCTTTGCGCACGCCATGCGTGAGTTGCGTTCGCCTTGAACCTCATACAGTGCCTGGCCCGCACGATGACCTCAACAAGGCCCGCAACCCAAGTCGGGGTGGGGGCAACTGCGTCCCAACCGGCTCGACTGCCAACAAATCACAACTCCAAGTCTGCAAAACGTTCACTTCAGACCTGTCCAGCACCGGAATCAACCCAAATCGGACCGTACAGTGGTGTTGCATGAAATATGCGGGCTAAAAGCAGCTTGCCGGCAGCGACCCCGCCGTTTCTTAAGAAATGTTTAATCTGCGCTCCCTACCATGGCATGCCACGGAGGTGCCATGCACATTTTGACTTCTTTCTCACGCGTTTTGATCCTGGCTGGCGCGGCGCTGAGCCCGCTGGCCCACGCAGACTCCCGAGGCCCCTGGGTTGCGCCCCTGCCCAAGTATCAGCAGGAATGCGCCGCCTGTCACATCGCCTACCCAGCGGGCATGCTGCCGGCTGCGTCGTGGCAGCGCCTAATGACTTCCCTCGACAAACATTACGGCGCCGATGCCTCGCTGGATGACGCCAGCGCGCGCGAGATCGGCGCCTGGCTCAAGGCCAATGCCGGCAGCTACAAGCGGGTCAACGAAGAGCCGCCGCAGGATCGCCTGACTAAATCGGCATGGTTTTTGCGCAAGCACCGTGACGGCGAGGTGCCGGCGGGGATCTGGCAGCGCGCCGCCGTCGGCAGCCCCGCCAATTGCGCGGCTTGCCACCCCCAAGCGGCACAGGGCCATTTCAATGAACATGACATCCGGTTGCCAAAGTAAAAATGGCTAAAACAAGAACAAAAATCCTGGTCTGGGATGCTCCTGTGCGGGTGTTTCACTGGCTGCTGGTGCTGAGTTTTACCGGCGCTTATCTGACCGCCGAGAGTGAGCGCTGGAGCATGGTGCACGTGACTTTAGGCTACACCCTGGGAGGGCTGCTGGCGTTTCGTATTCTCTGGGGCTTGATCGGCACGCGCCACGCACGCTTTGCCAGCTTTGTGCGCGGTCCCCTGGCCGTCATGCGGTATGGGCGCGCCCTCTTGAACGGCCGCCCCGAGCAGCATGCCGGCCATAACCCGGCCGGCGCCATGGCGATTGTCGGGCTGCTGTTGTTAAGCGCCGCCACGGTCGCCACCGGCTGGGCCAACTGGAACAACCTCGGCGGCCGCTGGATCGAAGAGTTGCATGAAGGCGTTGCGGGCTTCATGCTGGCGCTGGTCGGCATGCATCTGGCCGGAGTCGTACTGACAAGCTGGCTGCAGCGCGAAAACCTGGTGCGTTCCATGCTGAGTGGCAAAAAAATGGGAGCGTCCGAGGACGGTATCCGGCGCGCCTGGCGTCCTCTGGCGCTCATTATTTTGCTGGGCGTGCTGGGCTTCTGGTGGCTGCAATGGCACGGCGCAGCGTCGCGCGCCGCATCCGGTGCTGGGGCCAGCGCCACGAAAAATGCAAAATACGGGTTCCACCACCACGACGATGATTAGAACTTGTCCGTCAATAATAGGGAGCCGCGCAAATGGATTTCCGGGATGGGATGCTAGGCGAAAAATCCAAGGCAAGGCTCTCTGCCTTGCCTGATTTTTTAACACCGCAGACCGCCCGGAAATCCGTTTGCCCTTCGGGTTGGGATGAAATCGGGCGATTTGCCCACCAAATCCCTTGCATGGGCAGGCAGCCCATGCGGCGTGATGTTGGCGGACAACTCATCCCGATTGCATCCCAACGCGGCTCCCTATTATTGACGGACAAGTTCTTAGTTGTCGCCGTGTCACCCCAAGACGACTGAGCCACCCTGGAGTTTTTGATGCGCATTCTGCTGGCTGAAGACGATCCTATGTTGGGCGACGGTCTGCGCGCAGGCTTGCGCCAGCTTGGCTTTCAGGTTGATTGGGTGCGCGATGGCGCCGCCGCCGAACGCGAATTGGCGTCGGGCGACTATGCGGCAGCCGTGCTCGATCTCGGTTTGCCAGTCAAAGACGGGATTGACGTATTGCAGTCCCTGCGGACACGCAAAATCAGTACCCCGGTGCTGGTGCTGACGGCGCGTGACGCCGTGCCCGACCGGATTCGCGGCCTGGACCTGGGGGCGGATGACTACGTGATCAAACCGGTCGACCTGCATGAGCTTGGCGCGCGCCTGCGCTCCCTGGTGCGCCGCTCGCATGGCCAGTTGCAGGATGCCTTGCGTTGTGGCGCAGTGCTGCTCGACCCCGCCGCCCGGCAGGTCAGTCTGGATGGCGAGGCTGTGCCTCTGTCAACACGGGAGTTTGACTTGTTGTACGCCCTGATGCTCAATGCCGGTCGCGTCATGTCGCGCGAGCAACTCGAGCAAAAACTCTATAGCTGGGGTTATGAAGTCGACAGCAACGCCATCGAGGTCCACATCCACCATTTGCGCCGCAAATTGCACCCCGATCTGATCCAGACCGTGCGCGGTGTTGGCTACACCGTAATGCGCCCCCCGGAGAAGACATGAAGCGTGAACGCCGCCTGAAATCCCTGCAGGCGCGCCTGCTGGCGCCCCTGCTGATCCTGTTGACCGTCGTCTGGCTGGGTACCGTGCTCCTGACCTGGTTTGACGTCCGCCATGAACTCGATGAATTGCTCGACGGTCATCTGGCCCAAGCCGCGGCCCTGCTGGTGATGCAGCAGGCTGGCGAGAACCACCGGGAAAGCGTGGACGATGCGCCTTCGCTGCACAAGTACGCCCCCAAAGTTGTATTTCAGGTGTTTCACGAAGGGCGTTTGATGATGCGCTCGGCCAATGCCGGCGCGACACCGATTTCAAGCCATGACCATGGCTTTTCAACGGAGCGTTTGGGCGACGGGGAGTTATGGCGTGTCTTCGCGACGACGGGAGCCGAAAGCGATGTCCAGGTCTATGTCGGTGAGCAGACCGGATCGCGCGACTCCATTCTTCTGGCCGTTCTACAGGGCGTGCTGTGGCCGCTGGCGTTCGCCTTGCCGCTGTTGGCACTGGTTGGCTGGTGGGCGGTGCGGCAGGGGTTGGCGCCCTTGCGTCAACTCAGTCGCTTGCTCGGTCAGAGGCGCCCGCAGGCCCTGGAGCCCCTGCAAATCGACGGGCTGCCGTCCGAAATGAAGCCCATGGTGCAATCCCTTAATGCCTTGTTCGAGCGCATCAGCTTGATGATGGTGTTCGAGCGTCGTTTCACCGCTGATGCAGCGCATGAACTGCGCACACCCATCGCCGGCATCCGGGCCCAGGCGCAAGTGGCCATGGGCGCAACTGACGATCCCGCACAACGCGACCATGCCCTGCAAGCCACCCTGGCCGGCTGTGATCGGGCCACACGTTTGGTCGAACAATTGCTGACGCTGGCGCGGCTGGAAGAAGCGCCAGTCACTGCTACGACCGCCATGATGGATTTGAGTGCGCTGGCACGGCGCGTGGCGGCCGATCTGGCTCCGGCCGCGCTGGCCCGGCATCAAGCTCTGGAGCTTGATGCTGTGGCCCCCTGTGCAGTGGCCGGTTCCGAGATGTTGGTCAGCATGATGCTGCGCAATTTGATCGATAACGCGATCCGCTACAGCCCGCAGGGGGCACGGGTCTGGGTCAGTGTGGCCACCGAGTCCGGGCAAGCTGTGTTACGGGTGCAGGACAGCGGCGCGGGCATGACGGAGCCGGAAATGGCTCGACTGGGCGAACGGTTTTACCGCGTGCTGGGGAGCGAACAGCCAGGCAACGGCCTGGGTTGGTCAATTATCAAAAGAATTGCCTCGGTCTTGGGCGCACAGGTGCAGGTGAGGAGATCGGAGATGCTGGGCGGACTGGCGGTCACGGTACAGTGGCCCGTCAAGCAAGCGGGCTAAACTCGTCCCCGAACCTCCTCGACCGGTTGTGGACAGAGTTCCACCAAGCTTGCGTCTACCCCGCGATCACAATTGGTAAAAATCCACCCATGCGATTTCAAAAGATACTTTTACCACTTGCGGGTGTGCTGCTGGTCGCTGCCGCTTACCGGTCTTACGGTTGGGGGGGTGTCGCGATCGCGGTGGGCTTGCTGGTGATGTGGCTGCTGTTGCATTTCACCCGCATGATGCAGGTGCTCAAGCGTGCGGCCAACCGACCCATCGGGTATGTCGATAGTGCGGTGATGCTCAACGCCAAACTCAAGCCCGGCGTCACTCTGCTGCACGTAGTGGCCATGACCAAGGCGCTGGGTGAACTCAAAAGCGTCAAAGACATGCAGCCTGAGTTGTACCGTTGGACCGATGGCACCGAGTCGTATGTGAGCTGCGAATTTCACCACGGCAAGTTGAAAAAATGGGAGCTGATGCGCCCGCTTCAAGCCAAGGAAGCGGCGAATGAACCGGGCGTCTGCCGAGCCTCGTAAAATCGGCGTCTTGCAAGACGTGATACTTGACGAGGCAGGTCGTGATCACGCCAGGCGTCGCAAGCCTTGCCCTCAATTAAACTGAGACTTTGCCGGACAGACTCCAGCTGCGCGATGCGAGTCAGCTCTGCCCGCATTATTTTAAAAAGGAAATACGATGAACCCGTTACCCCCTTCCATGTCTGACCGTGACGGCAAAATCTGGATGGACGGCCAACTGGTGGACTGGCGTGAAGCCAAAATCCACGTGCTGACCCACACCCTGCATTACGGCTGCGGCGCCTTCGAGGGCGTGCGCGCCTACAACACGGTCAACGGCACGGCGATTTTCCGACTCGAAGAGCATACCGAGCGACTCTTCAACAGCGCCAAGATTTTGCGCATGAAGATCCCGTTCACCAAGGAAGAGGTCAACGAAGCGCAAAAAACAGTGGTACGCGAGAACAAGCTTGAATCCTGCTACCTGCGGCCGCTGACCTGGATCGGCGACAAAAAGCTGGGCGTTTCTCCAAAAGGCAACACCATTCATTTGATGGTGGCGGCCTGGCCCTGGGGTGCTTACCTGGGTGAAGAAGGCATGCGCCAAGGCATACGCGTCAAGATTTCAAGCTACACCCGGCATCACGTCAACATCACCATGACGCAGGCCAAGGCAGTGAGCAACTACACCAACTCAATCCTGGCCAATATGGAGGTCACCGACGAAGGCTACGATGAAGCCATGCTGCTCGATGCCAATGGCTTTGTCTCTGAAGGTGCCGGCGAAAACCTTTTTGTGGTCAAGGGCGGTGTCGTCTACACGCCCGACCTGTCGGCCGGCGCCCTTAACGGCATCACCCGCAACACCGTGTTCCATATCTGCCAAGACCTGGGGCTGGAAGTGATCCAGAAGCGCATCACCCGCGACGAGGTCTACATCAGCGATGAAGCCTTCTTCACGGGCACCGCCGCCGAAGTAACACCGATTCGTGAACTCGACCGCATTGTGCTCGGTGGCGGCTCGCGCGGCCCGATCACCGAGAAAATCCAGAGTGCGTTCTTCGACATCGTGAATGGCCGCAACCCCAAATATGCGCATTGGCTTTCGAAGGTCTGAACCCGTGTCAAACACTGCCCCGATTGAACGCCAAAGAAAAACATCCCTAGGAAGAACATGAGCCAATCGAATATTGAACTTCTTGCCAAAGACCTGAACGCCCAGGGCGGTGTCTATTGCCCCAATCCCAAAGCCGATATGAAGCTCTGGAACAGCCATCCGAAGGTTTACCTGGACGTAGCCCACACCGGTGAGGCCAAGTGCCCCTACTGCGGCACCGTGTACACACTGAAGAATGGCGAGCACTTCAGCGGCCACCACTGAGTCACAGTGAAGCCGGGCGCTGCCGTCCCGTCCTCCGGATCGAGGTCCGGGGCCGACCTGATCCTGGGCGGCAATAACAGCCTCGTCATAGCGCCCCAGTGGATCGGCGACGCGGTCATGACCGAGCCCCTGCTGCGCCGCCTGAAAACGCGCGGTCAACGCCTCACGGTAGGCGCCCTGCCTTGGGTGGCACCGGTCTATCGCCTGATGCCGCAAGTGGCAGAGGTCATTGAATTTCCGTTTGCCCATGGCGGCCTTCAATGGAAGGCGCGGCGCAGTCTGGCGCGCCAGTTCGAGGGCCGTTTTGATACGGCCTATATCTGCCCCAATTCCCTGAAGAGCGCCTTGTTGCCGTTTCTGGCAAGCATCCCGAAACGGATCGGCTATCTGGGCGAGGCACGGGTCGGTCTGCTGACGCACCGTCTGAAAAACCCGCCCAAGTCACTGCGTCCGCCGATGGTGGTGTTTTACTCGGCGCTCAGCGGTGACGCCGACATTGCGAACGATAGACCTCAGTTGCAACTCGACCGCGCCGAAGTCGATCAGGCGCTGCAACAGGTGGGCTTGCAGCACGCGGCCTATTACGTTTTTGTTCCGGGGGCCGAATACGGTCCTGCCAAACGCTGGCCGGTGGCTCATTTTGCCGAATTGGCGCGCCGACTGGAGCAGACCGTGGTGTTGCTGGGCTCAGACAAGGAATTTGCCTTGTGCAACGAGATTGCCGTACCGGTCAATGCCCAGCAACCCGGCAAATGCCTCAACCTTGCAGGAAAGACTTCGCTTACCGATGCCCTGCGTGTGATCGCCGCCGCAAAAGGAACCGTCAGCAATGACTCCGGCCTGATGCATGTGGCAGCCGCCTTGGGTGTCAATCAGGTTGCCATCTTTGGCTCCAGCAGCCCGTTGCACACCCCCCCCCTGAATCCCAAGGCCAGCGTGCTATGGCTCAAGCACAATCCCGCTTACCGGCCGGTCCTGGACTGCGCGCCCTGTTTTGAGCGGCTGTGCCCACTAGGGCATACGCGCTGTCTGACGGATATTCGAGCCGACGATGTGCTACCGTATTTGTAGCAAAACAGGGATAATCGGCAGTATCTGTAGCTCAACGAGAGTGCGCCCATGCTGGGCGCGCACCTGAAAAAAAAGCCACCCGAAGGTGGCTTGAAAAATTCCCGAGGGAACTTCGTTGGAACGCTACATTTCGAAGCGCTTGAGCACTGTCAAATTTGACTAGGCTCCAACACATGATCACTGTGACGTAAGCGGCTAGGCAAGTCATCTTGAATCGTGCTACCAAGCGGGTAAACATAGTGTCCACGAAACAATCAGGTGGACATCATGGAAACGAAGAGAGTCACGCGTCGGATGCACAGCGCGGAATTCAGGACCGAGATATTGCAGGCATGTCGCCAGAGCGGGGCATCGGTCGCCGCGATAGCACTGCGCAACGGGTTGAAAGCAAACTTGGTTCACCGGTGGCGACGGCTGGAAGGGCGAAGGGGTGATGCAGGCGCTGGCAGTCGTGTGACGGTGGCTGCCAGATCCAGCGCTGAGTTTGTGCCCTTGCAGTTGCCGGCGCAGGCGATATCGGCGAGCTCATCGGAGATCCGCATGGAATTGCGCCGAGGTGGTGCCACCGTCACGGTGAGTTGGCCAACGCAATGTGCAGCCGAGTGCGCAACCTGGCTACGTGAGTGGCTGCGATGATTCGCATCGACGCGCTGTGGCTGGCAGTCGAACCCGTTGACATGCGCGCCGGAGCCGAGCGACTATTGGCCCGCGTGGTGCAGGTATTCGGCTCTGCCAGAGCCCACCACGGCTACCTGTTTGCCAACGCAAGGGCTACGAGAATCAAGCTGCTGGTGCACGACGGTTTTGGCGTGTGGTGCGCGGCCCGGCGTTTGAATCAGAATCGTTTTGTGTGGCCACGCGATGTGACAGACGCAGCGGCGCCGCTGAAGCTGACACAACATCAATTTGACGCGCTGGTGCTGGGTTTGCCGTGGCAAAAATTGGAGCAGATGCAGACCATCACGCGCATGTAATTATTTGAGTCGGTCTGTTCAAAAAGAACAATAAGCACATGCCCCAATGGCGCTGTGAAGGTTTGTTTTGCACAATGGGCACATGCTCAACGTGCACGAACTCAAAGCCCAGGACTTGCAGCGTCTGAGCCCCAGTGCACTGGCTGAAGTGGCAGCCGCGATGCTGCAACACATCGGCGAGCAGAGCAAGCTCATCACCTCGCAGGCGCAAGCCATCCAGTTTCGTGACGTCAAGATCGAGCGCATCACGTTCGAATTGGCCCGGCTGAAGTCCTGGCGCTTTGCGGCCAAGACCGAACGCATGAACGCAGAGCAGCGTCAGTTGTTTGAAGAGACGCTGGCGGCCGATCAGGCCAGTCTTGAAGCCCAGCTCGAAGCCTTGCAGGGCCAAACCGGTACGTCGGGCGAGCCTGCCGGCAAAGCGCCTGGGCGCAAGCCAAGGCGCCAGGCATTGCCCGAACATCTGCGCCGCGTGGAACACCACCACGAACCGGAGAACACCACCTGCGATTGCGGCCAGCCCATGGTGCGCATCGGCGAAGACGTGAGCGAGAAGCTCGACATCGTGCCGGCCGAGTTCTTCGTACATCGCCACGTTCGTGGAAAGTGGGCCTGCAAGTGCTGCCAGACATTGGTGCAAGAACCGGTTGCGCCCCACATCATCGACAAGGGCATGCCAGCCGAGGGTTTAATCGCACATACCCTGGTGAGCCGATTCGTCGATCACATTCCGTACTACCGCCAGGAACAAATCAACGCACGCTCAGGTATCCACACACCGCGCTCGACGCTGGCGGCCTGGTCGGGTCAAGGTGGCGCCGGTTTGATACCACTGTATGACGCGCACCGCAGTTTCGTGCTCGGCGCCAATGTATTACATGTCGACGAGACGCCGGTGAATATGCTGGACCCGGGCGCGGGCAAGACCAAACGCGCTTACATTTGGGCTTATGCGCGCAGCGGTTTCGACGTGTTGCCCGGCGTGGTGTACGACTTCTGCGTGGGCCGAGGGGCCAAGTATCCGGTTGCCTTCCTGCAAAATTGGTCCGGCACACTGGTGTGCGATGGGTATGCGGCCTACGACACCGTCTTCAAACTTCAGCGGCGAATTGAAGCAGGATGTCTCGCACACGCCCGCCGAAAATTCGACGAACTGATCAAGGACAACCAAAGTCCGGTGGCCACACAGGCGGTGCAGCGCATCGCCATGCTGTACGGTATCGAGCGAGAAGCCCGGGTCTTATCGGCCGCACAGCGACTCGATATGAGGCAGTCCAGGGCCAAACCACTGTATGAGGAAATGCACGTCTGGCTGCAACTCGAACGCCAGCGCGTACCCGACGGCAGCGCCATTGCCAACGCCATCGACTACAGCCTGAGTCGCTGGACGGCGCTGACGGCCTACTTGGTGGACGGCGACGTTCCCATCGACAACAACCACATCGAGAACCTGATGCGTCCCTGGGCCATGGGCCGCAAGGCATGGCTATTTGCGGGTAGTGAACTTGCCGGTCAGCGCGCCGCCATCGTCATGAGTCTGGTGCAGTCGGCAAAGATGCATGGCCATGACCCGTGGGCGTATCTGAAGGACGTGCTCACGCGGCTGCCATCGCACCTGCACAGCCGAATCGACGAGTTGCTCCCGCATCGCTGGCAGCCGCTGGGCTGAGGCAATCAACGACCTCGCACATGTCGGGCGCCTGCGTCAAGGTGCCACGGCTAGCCGCTTACACTGTGACAGCAGTTGGGTCCAACTTTACCAAGCGTCATCCACGAGCACCATCCCCCATTTGGGGGATATGAAGCTCTTTTTTTGACCCAAAAGGCAACTTTTTGTAAGGATTAACCCTTGTTGTCCAACTCCAAGGGCAAGCGAACCACAAAACACGCGCCGCCCTCGGGACGGTTCTCGCAGTCCACGGTGCCACCGTGACGAACGACTATCGATTTGACCAAAGCCAGTCCCAAGCCGACACCGCCATCGCGCTCGGTCGCCCCGGGCAGTCGGTAAAAGGGCTCGAAAATGCGCTCGCGCAACTCAAACGGCACACCCGGGCCGCGGTCACAGACACGGATCACGGCTTGACTATCGACCCGACCCAAGGTCACGGTAATGTTGCCCGCCGCATGGCGACGCGCATTCTCCAGCAGGTTGCGCATGACCCGACGCAGTAACTTGGTAACGCCTTGCACCGGCAAGGCAGAAGTTCCGCCCTGCGAACCCTCAGGGGCGGCCGGGTCACTGCCCCCCTGGAATTCGAACTCGGCACCGACCCGGGCACATTCCTCCGCCGCCAGGCCAATCAGGTCAACCGGCTCGATCGTGCCCAGATCGGCCTCACGGGCATCGAGTCGGCTGGCGAGCAGAATTTCTTCGATCAACTGATCGAGCTCGGCAATATTGCGGGCGATCTCGTTCTTGAAGGTCGATGACGAAGGTGAGCCCATCAGTTCCAGCCCCATGCGAATCCGGGTCAGCGGCGAGCGTAGTTCGTGCGATGCATTCGCCAGCAGCGATTTTTGCGACGCCAGCAGGGATTCATGTGACTTCACCAGATTTTCAATGCGCTGGGCTGCGTGGTTGAAACGTGCTGCGAGAAAAGCCACCTCATCCTGGCCGGCTTCGGGTACCCGAATCGACAGGTCTCCTTCACCCCATTTTTCAACCCCGTTTTGCAGCAATTCCAGGCGACGGGTGAGTTTGCGAATGATCGGGTAAGTGGCCAGCGCCACGGCCAGCGCCACCAGCGCCAGGGTCCAGAAAAACCCGAACGGAGCCAGATTCCAGGGTGACCGCGGCGGGCGCGGCAACTGCATGTGCACAATTTGACCATCGAGCATCAGCACCACAAACTCAGGGCCATTGGCGTTCTGGCTTTGCAAGCCAAACGACGGCGCCTGCGCTTCAGGCTCGCCGTGGGGCCGCGCCATGATCGCCGCCCCGGGCGGGCGCCGGCGGCGGGAATGGCCATTGCCAATGATTTGCCCGGCTTCGTTGCGGATGACGACGTCACGCAGCGGTGGCTCGACCGTGAGCCGCCAGGCCCAGCCGACCAAAAAAGTCAGCACCGCCACCGCCAGCACCACGGCCAGCCAGATGCGCGCGTACAGCTTCTTCAGGAACATGCTTGAAACTTGGCGGTTCTCAGTCTTGCTGGCGGGCAAATACATAGCCAACGCCACGGACCGTAAGAATGCGCTTGGGGTCCTTCGCATCGACCTCGATGGCGGCACGAATGCGGCCCATGTGCACATCGATGGAGCGGTCAAAAGCGTCGAGCTCACGGCCCCGCACCGCCTCCATGATCTGATCCCGGGTCAGTACCCGGCCCGCGCGCTCGGCCAGCGCCACCAGCAAATCAAACTGGTAGGAAGTCAAATCGCAAACCTGGCCGGCAACACTGACGGTGCGGGCATCGCGGTCAATCTCAAGCGTGCCGAACCGCAGTTGCTTGCCCGCTTGGGGCAGGCCCTCCACGCGACGCCGCAATACTGCGCGAATACGCGCCAGCAATTCGCGCGGCTCGAACGGTTTGGGCAGGTAGTCATCGGCACCGATTTCGAGCCCGATGATGCGGTCCATCGGATCACCTTTGGCGGTCAACATCAATACCGGGGTCTGCGCCAGGGCGCCAGGCATGGACCGGATGCGCCGACACACCTCCAGTCCATCCATGTCGGGCAGCATCAAATCCAGTATCACCAAATCGGGTGGGCTGGCCTGCACCGCATCCAGCCCGCTCTGCGCGTCCCCAGCGTGGCTCAGCGCAAAGCCGGACTGCCCCAGGTACTCTCCCACCATCTGTGCCAGGCGGGCATCGTCTTCGATCATTAGCAAATGTTGACTCATGGTTGCAGTCTAGGGCAGCGCCCGATCAGGTGGTTGAAGCGATCGTAAAGTTAAGTAAATGAAAACGGGCCTACTCTAGGAGTTTTTGATCCTGGACGCCAGCCCTACCAGAAATAGCACAGGCAGCCCCAGCAGGGCGGTTGCAACAAAGAAGTTTTGATAGCCGAAAGCATCCACGTAACGCCCCGAATAACCTGCCAGGAACTTGGGCGCCAGCAACATCATCGAACTGAATATGGCGTACTGGGTAGCGGAGTAGTTAATGTTTGTCAAACTTGAGAGGTAGGCGATGAAGGCCGCGGAGGCAATGCCGCTGGACAGGTTATCGGCCGAGATCACGAAAATCAGCGCCGTCACGTCATGGCCGCGCGTTCCCAGCCAGGCAAAAAGCAGATTGCTGGCCGCACTCAGTATGGCGCCCAGCATCAACACCCGCATGACGCCCAGCCGCAACGCCAGTGCACCGCCCAGAAAGGCGCCGGCCAGCGTCATGATGACGCCGTAAATCTTGGTCACCGCCGCCACTTCGTCCTTGCTGTAACCCATGTCGACATAAAACGGATTGGCCATGATGCCCATCACCACATCGCTGATCCGGTAGACGGCGATCAGCGCCAAAATCAGCAGCGCCCGCTTGCCGTAGCGCTGTAAAAAATCGGCAAAAGGCGCCACCAATGCACCATGCAACCAGTCGCGCGCATTCCTTGACTGGGGCATTGCCCGCTGCACCGGCTCGGACGACAGCAATACGGTCAGCAAGCCTGGCAGCATCGATAGCGCCATGATCAGATAAGCCGTTTGCCACGCTGCGTGCTGATAATTTGAAGCGCCGGTTACTTCAGCCCGGGCGGCAATCCACAAGACACCGGCGCCGGCCCAGATCATGGCCAGGCGGTAACCGGTTTGATAGGCCGCGGCAAGCGCCGCCTGACGCTCGGTGCCGGCGGATTCAATGCGAAAGGCATCCAGTGCAATGTCTTGCGTGGCTGAGCCAAAAGCCACCGCCAAGGCGCCCCACACGACCGGCTGCAAGGCAATTTGCGGGTTATTGAAGGACATCGCCACCAGGCCACCCATGACCGCCAATTGCGCCAGCAGCAGCCAGCTGCGGCGGCGCCCCAGCCAACTTGTGAACAGCGGAATCGGCAGCCGGTCGACCAATGGCGCCCAGACCCATTTAAAGGCATATGCCAGACCAACCCAACTCAGGTAGCCAATGGTGGTGCGGTCGATACCCGCTTCGCGCAACCAAAAGCTCAAGGTGCCAAGTACCAATAGCAAAGGCAGGCCAGCGGAAAATCCCAGGAGCAGCATGCGCAGTGTCGGCAACTCCAGGTAAACCTTGAAAGTGGCGAGCCAGGAAGGCTTGATTTGGCGGGCGTCGGCGGCACTTGGTGTCATGCGTCAATAATACGCGCCGCCTTGTGCAATTTCTGATGCCGAGCATGACATCCAACAAACCCATAGTCCAAACCGATCGACCGCGCCTGCCGCATCGCCTTGTCCGGCCAGCGCTGACCCTGCTGCTGGCGCTCTCACCCGCAACCGCGCCCTTCGCCATGGCGCGCGAAGGCGTTGACGTGGGCGCCAACTCCGCGTTCAGCAAGCTGGTACCGGCCGACGGCGTGGAGCGCTCCGCCAGTCAGCAATATGCACAGTTGCTGCAACAGGCGGCCGCGCAGAATGCCTTGGGGGGCAAGGACCACCCCCAGGTGAAGCGGCTGCGCGCGATTGCCCAGCGCATCATTCCCCTGGCCGTGGCCTGGAATCCACGCGCCAAGGACTGGCGCTGGGAGGTCAACCTGATTGGCAGCAAACAGATCAATGCGTTTTGCATGCCCGGTGGCAAGATCGTTTTCTACAGCGGCATTCTGGAGCAGCTCAAGCTCTCGGACGATGAGGTGGCGATGGTGATGGGGCACGAAATCGCCCATGCCCTGCGCGAGCATGCCCGTGAACGCATGGGTAAAAATGCCCTCACCCAGGGCGCGGCGCGGGTCGGCGGCGCCCTTGCCTCCAGCATGTTGGGCATTGATCCGCGCCTGACCGATGGACTGGCACGCGGCGGCGCCAACCTATTGACCCTGAAGTTCAGCCGAGGCGATGAATCCGAGGCCGACCTGGTAGGCATGGAACTGGCTGCCCGTGCCGGTTACGACCCCAGAGCCGGTGTCGCCCTATGGCAAAAAATGAGCGCCGCCAGCAAAGGCGCACCGCCGCAATGGCTGTCGACCCATCCTTCCGGCCAGTCCCGCATTGCCGATATTGAAAAAAACCTGCCAAAAGTCATTCCTCTTTACGAGCAGGCCAAAAAGGGCTCGCGCCCGCAAATCGGTGGCTGGTAGACTTCCACAATGAAATCGATTCTCTCCTTGTTGCTGTTGTGTTTTCTTGTCACAACATCTCTGGCCTCGGCAAAAACTCCCGGCGAGGTCGAGATCGGCGCAACGCTGCGGGAGGCCACGCTGCAGGGCCTGTCAGGCCGCTCCCGAAAGATGTCTGAATTTCGCGGCAAGCCGCTGATCATCAACGTCTGGGCCAGTTGGTGTGGACCCTGTCGACAGGAAATGGGTTCGCTGGAAAGACTCTCCCGCAGCAAAGTCGGAAAGCAATTGACAATGATCGGCATTTCGACCGATGACTATCCCGAAGAAGCCAAGGGTTTCCTGAAGAAAGCCAAAACAACTTTCAGCCACTTCATCGACAGTCAGCTGGTGCTGGAACATATGCTGGGGGCTGACCGACTGCCGTTGACGCTGCTGGTTGATGCACAGGGTCGGGTGCTCGACAAATACTATGGCGCCCAGGAATGGGACAGTCCGGAGGCCATCAAGGTGGTCGCAAAAACCTTGCGCATCCCGCTCTGACCGATGGGACCTGATGGCGCCCGAAGGAAAAACCGGCCATCGGACCGCGCACCCTGTCCTTGCGGTAGTGCGCAGCCCTACGCGGCATGTTGCGGTATGTGGCATAGCGGCCTGACGCAAGGCGTACACGCCGCCACTCCCGAAGCACTGATGCGTTCGCGCTACAGCGCCTATGTGCTGGGGCTGATCGACTACCTGCTAGGCACCTGGCATCCGTCCACCGCGCCGGGTGAACTGGAGCTGGCACCGCTCAAGTGGCTGGGACTGGAAGTGCGTCACACGCAGGTTGCGGGTGACGCCGGTGTGGTGGAATTTGTAGCGCGCTGCCGCGATGGCGGCCGAGCCCAGCGTCTGCACGAGACCAGCCGCTTTGTACGCCAGGACGGTCGTTGGTATTACATCGATGGCCAGATGGCCGAGGCAGATGAGGGGTGCCAGCGTTGACTTGCTGGCACGACTGAAACCAACTATGTCAGATGCTTGCCGATAATGCCGGCCAGCTCAAACATCGTCACCTGCGGTTTACCAAAGACGGCCAACAATTTGGCGTCGGCGTTGATGGCCCGCTTGTTGGCCGGGTCCTGCAAACCATTGGCTTTGATGTAGTCCCACAGTTGCTTGATGACTTGCGTTCGCGCCACCGTTTGGTCGCCAATGACGGCGGCCAGCGCGGCGCTGGGTTGTAAACCCCCGGCGCCGCTGGTTTTACGCGGTGCCTTGGGTTTGGCGCTCTTTGTTGCTGGTTTGGCAGCAACTTTCTTGGCCGGCACTTTTCTTCCGGCCGGCGCCGTGCTTGCGGCACTAGCGGTTCCCGGTTTTGTCGCCACTGCCGCCTTGGCTGGCGGCTTGGCGGTCGTCTTGCGTGGCGGGAACTTCGACGGCGCAAACTCGAAGTTGACCTTGCCAGCCTGTGCATCCCACGCCAGCATGGCTTTGAAGCCACGGCGCGTGCGCATGGAGACAAATTTGTCTAGCAGATCGGTCTTGCCGGTGGCCAGCAATTTGCTCATTTGCTCGCGTGTAATGGGTTGCTGGAGAATGATCTGACCGCTTTTGAAGTCGCAGCTTGGGGTCGCTTGCGCCAGCGTGGGCACCGATTTTTCACAGACGTAACTCTTGCCGTGTTCAAACACGGGAGCGCCGCATTTGGGGCAGGCGCCGAGCGATTGTTGCGCTGAGAAGTCGATCAGTTCACCGCTTTCCTCGCCCTTCTTGTCGTCACCAAAATCGAATTCGAGCTTGTAGTTCTTGCTCTCGTCATCGAATTTGATGACCATCTCGGCGGTAAACGGCCAACCCGCCTTGGAACGAAAACCGTCCAGCGGACCGATTTTCTTGTCGCGCAGGAATTGCTCCACCTCGGCGATCTCGAAAGTCCGCCCCGCCGGGGTTTTGCCAAAAGAGAAACCGCAGCCGTCCGCGCTGCCGGTCTTGCCGGTGCAGCTGTAGCGGCGGTAGTTCTCTTTCATTACGCCGCCGCAATTGGGGCACGGAGCCTGCAAGGTGGCGTAGTCGCCGGGGACCGTGTCGCGGTCGTATTCCTTGGCCTTCTTCACCATGCGCTCGGTCATGGCGGCGATTTCGGCCATGAAAGACTCGCGCTTGAGCTTGCCATGCTCCATCTGCGCCAGCTTGTACTCCCACTCGCCGGTCAACTCGGCTTTGGACAACTCTTCCACGCCCAAGCCGCGCAACAGTGTCATCAGTTGAAAAGCCTTCGCCGTGGGAATCAATTCGCGACCTTCTCGCAGCATGTATTTTTCGACAATCAGGCCTTCGATGATGCTCGACCGGGTGGCTGGCGTGCCCAGACCTTTTTCATGCATGGCAGCCCGCAATTCGTCATCCTCAATGGTCTTGCCAGCGCCTTCCATGGCGCCCAGCAGGGTCGCTTCCGAGTAGCGCGCCGGGGGCCGCGTCTTCAGGGCCTTGGGCTCCACGGCTTGGGCCATGACCAGTTCACCCGCTTTGACCGGCACCAGGTTGCCAGGACTCCTGTCGTCGCCGTCCTTGACCTCGTCCGCCGCTTCCTTGCCGTAAATCGCCAGCCAGCCGGGCTTGACCAGCACCTTGCCTTCAGTCTTGAAACTATATGTGGATGCGGCTGCCGACGCGCCGGGCCGCCCCAAGCTAGGCACGGCCCCCTCGGGGCTAAGCCCTGCGGCTCCCGCCCTGCCTGCGCTGGGCGGGACAGGGCGAAGAGTCGACGCCTCAGACGTCGGCCTGTCCAGCGTAGTACGCGTAGCGACAAGCGTGGGGGCCACAGTTGTTATACGTGTCGTGATCTGATATTCGGCGCTGGGGAAGAACACCGCCATGAAGCGGCGCACCACCAGATCGTAAATTTTTTGCTCCGCTTCGCTTAGACCGTGTGGCGCCTGCAGCGTCGGGATGATGGCAAAGTGATCGCTGACCTTGGTATTGTCGAAGATCCGCTTGCTCTTGCCCAGGTAGTTGCCTTTGAGCGCGGTGGCAGCGTGCGGTGCCAGATGCCTCATGCCACTGCCGGAGAGCATCTCAAAAGTCTGCTTGACCACCGGCAAATAGTCTTCCGGCAGGGCGCGCGAGTCGGTACGCGGGTAGGTCAATGCTTTATGGCGTTCGTACAGGCTTTGTGCAATCGACAAGGTGGTTTTGGCGGAGAACCCAAATTTGCCGTTGGCCTCGCGCTGTAGACTGGTCAGGTCGAATAGCAAGGGCGACGCCTGGGTCGCAGGTTTGCTTTCTTCGGTAACACTGGCCTTCTGGTCACGCACGGCTTCGGCGATGGCGCGCGCTTCGCGCTCGCTCCAGAGGCGGTCGGCTTTCAGTTCGGCATCGGCCTCGTCGGTGTTGCCGGCAGCGGCATTGGCGACTGAGCGCTTCCACTTGGGGTCGAACCATTTGGCGTTGTAGTCACCGGCCTCGGCAGCGAAAGTGGCGTGCACCTCCCAGTAATCGCGGCTAACGAATTTGCGAATGATTTCCTCGCGCTCCACCACCACCGACAAAGTAGGCGTTTGGACCCGTCCCACGGTGGTCAGGAAGAAGCCGCCATCGCGCGAGTTGAAGGCGGTCATGGCGCGCGTGCCGTTGATGCCGACCAGCCAGTCGGCCTCGCTGCGGCAGCGCGCCGCGTCGGCCAGAGGCAGCATCTGCTGGTCGCTGCGCAGTGCGTTGAAGCCATCCCGGATGGCCTGCGGCGTCATCGACTGTAGCCACAGGCGCTGTACCGGCAGTTTGACTTTGCTGTACTGCTGGATCAAGCGGAAAATCAGCTCGCCCTCACGCCCGGCGTCGCAGGCGTTGATCAGAGCTCCGACATCCTTGCGCTTGGCCTGCTTGACGATGGCATTGAGCCGTGTCCGGGTCTTGTCCATCGGCTTGACATCAAAGTGCGGTGGAATCACCGGCAAGTGGGCAAAACTCCATTTGCCGCGCTTGACATCAAATTCCTCCGGCGCCTGAATTTCAAGCAGATGCCCCACGGCACTGGTAACGACGTATTTCTCGCTTTCGAAATGCTCGTCATGTTTCTCAAATTTTCCCGCCACAGGCGTGAGCGCCCGCACAATGTCCTGAGCCACGGAAGGCTTCTCGGCAATGATCAATGTTTTCATCTGACTACAATCCATTCTCTCGCGGGCGCACAGGCGCACGCACATGCACGTGAGCGCGCACGCACGCGCCCATACGAGTTCACCATACCAAATTTTTAAGCTGTGTCCAAAAAAGTTGCCTCCGGAGTCAGCCGCCGCATTCAAACCCGTCGCTCCGGCGTGCATGGGAAAGGTGTTTTCGCGCTGCAGGATATTGCCGAAGGCGAAACCCTGATCGAATACGTGGGCCAGATCATCAGTTGGTCGGAGGCGCAAAAGCGTCATCCGCACGATCCGACCGATCCCAACCACACGTTTTATTTTCACCTTGACGAAGCCCGCGTCATCGATGCCTTGATCGGCGGCAACTCTTCGCGCTGGATCAACCACGCCTGCACACCCAACTGCGAAGCCGACGAGCAGAACGGGCGGATTTTCATCAAGGCGCTGCGTAACATTCGAGCCGGCGAAGAGCTCAACTACGACTACGGACTGGTTGTGGACGAGCGTTACACACCCAAACTCAAGGCGCAATACCCATGCTGGTGCAGCTCAAAGAACTGCCGCGGCACGCTACTGGCCCCCAAGCGCCAACGCCGCCAGAAGAGGCCATGAGCAGCGCAATGGGATGGCCGGTGGAGCAGATCAGGCAGGCGCTGGCAGCCCATCTACCCGGCTTTCGCGTTGAAGTTCTGACGCAGGTTGATTCCACCAATTCCGAACTGATGCGTCGCGCCCGCGACGGACAAATGGAGCCAGTGCTGCTGGTGGCCGAGCAGCAAACAGCCGGTCGCGGCCGCCTGGGACGCCAGTGGTTCAGTGGGGAGGGGACAAGTGTGGGGGCAAGTTTCGCCGCTGGACCGCCCCAAGGCGAAACAGCCCCCTCGGGGCTAAGCCCTGCGGCTCCCGCCCTGCCTGCGCAGGGCGGGACAGGGCGAAGAGTCGACGCCTTAGAGGTCGGCCTGTTCAGCGCAGTACGCAAAGCGACAAGCGTGGGGGCGATATCTTCGCTGACTTTTTCGATCGGTCTGCCCCTGGCGCCGCGCGACTGGTCTGGCTTGTCGCTGGCCGTTGGTCTCAGCGTGGTGCAAAGCCTGCATCCTGAGCTGCGCTTGAAGTGGCCCAACGATGTGTGGTGGCATGCGCGCAAACTGGCAGGCATTCTGATCGAGACCGCCAGCTTCGGGGAGAACCGCTATGCCGTGGTCGGTGTCGGCGTCAACATCAAACCCCGCGCCAGCACCGGCCTTGCCACCCCGGCCGCCTGGTTGGAGGAACTGCTGCCAGCGGTGGACGCGTCGCAGGCGCTGCTGCGAATCGCCGCACCGCTGCTGCAAACCATCAAGACGTTTGAGCAACACGGGTTTGCACAGTTTCAGGCGGGTTTCGCTGAACGCGATGCCCTCCGCGGGCTAAGCGTTGCACTGAGCGACGGCAGGGTCGGCGTAGCGCAAGGGGTCGATGGCACTGGCGCTTTACGTCTTCACACGGCACAAGGTCCGCAGAAAATCACCAGCGCCGAGGTCAGCGTGCGCCCCTTGTCGCCGCCGTCTTTGGCGGCACTGTGATGATCGCGCTTTTTTTTGTAATGCCCCACTTATGTTGCGTCTTGCTGCCCTGACCCTGGTGCTGCTCAACGCCGTTTATTTCGCCTGGTCGCACCGGCTGTTGCCTGGTTTTGCACCCGAGCAACAAACCGAACCGCAGCGCATGGGTTGGCAGCTTCGACCAGACAGCCTGCATCTGCTCACTGCGCCAGAGCCGCGCCCCGCCGAGGCCCAGCTGGCAGTTGCCGCCCCACCACCGATGTGCCTGCAGGCAGGTCTTTTTGACGAAGCACAGAGTGCGCTGTTGCGCGCCGCGCTGGCGGCCACCTTGCCGCCCGGTTCGTGGACACTGGACGCTGCGGCGGAACCAGCACGCTGGATTGTCTACATGGGCAAATTTCCAAACGACGAGGCCTTGGTCAAGAAGCGTGCCGAACTGGCCTCGTTGAATTTGCGCTATCAGCCGCTGGTCAATCCGGCGCTGCAACTGGGTTTGTCGCTGGGCCAGTTCGAGACCCAGGCAGCTGCCGCGGCCGGACTCACCGCCTTGAGCCGGCGCGGCGTGCGCAGCGCGCGAGTGGTTCAAGAACGGACCGAACTGCGCGGCGTGATGCTGCGGATGTCGGGCGCTGAGCCCGTACTGCGCACCCGCTTTGAAGCGTTGCGCCCGGTGTTGGCGGACAAGGTGGTAAGTCCCTGCCGCTAGGCGGCACCGGTTTCAGCCACAAAGCGCACGCTGAAACGGGCCCCTGGTGGCACCTGTCCGGGCCGCGTGTCTTCGATGGCAACCGTGGCATTGTGCAGATAGGCAATTTCCATCACGATGCGCAAGCCCAGTCCGGAGCCATCGACTTCGGTGCCCAAGGCGCGGTAAAACGGACGAAATATCAACTCCCGTTCCGCCAGCGGGACGCCTGGCCCGGAATCTTCGACCTGCAGCACCAGCGTCTTGCCAAAAGGGTCGGTCAGTACCCGCGCCGTGATCACGCCGGGCTTGTCGACACTGGAGGGGGTGTAATTGATGGCGTTGTCCAGCAGATTTCGAATCAGTTCCTTGAGCAGCGTGGGGTTGCCCGCCAACTGGCCCCCTTCAGCACCTGGCTGGGTTCCCTCAAATCCCAGGTCAATGTGCTTCTCGATGGCCCGTGGCACACAGTCCCGCACCACCTCCATGGTCAGTTCGGCCAGATCGCAGCTGGTACGTGGCATTTCCGAACCGCTGCTTTCGGCCCGGGCCAGCGCCAACAATTGGTTGACGGTATGGGTTGCCCGGATGCTGGAGCGCCCAATCTGGCGCAGCGACTGTTTCAGCTCTTCGGTATTGGCCCCTTCACGTTGCGCCAAATCAGCCTGCATGCGCAGTCCCGCAAGAGGCGTCTTGAGTTGATGTGCGGCGTCGGCCAGGAAGCGCTTTTGCGTGGCAATCGAGTCCTTCAGTCGCATCAGGAGATCGTTGACGGAAGACACCAGAGGAACCACTTCCAGCGGTACCGCTTGTGCATCAATGGGACTCAAGTCGTCCGGTTTGCGCGCGCGTATGCGTTCTTCGAGCCGGTTCAGGGGCTTGATGGCCTGCACCAGCGCCAACCAAACCAGCAGCACCGCCATCGGCAGCACGACAAACTGCGGCAGCATGACGCCCTTGACGATTTCAGTCGCCAGAATCGAGCGCTTCTCCAACGTTTCCGCCACCTGCACCAGAGCCGGTCTGGCGTTGGGCAGGGCCAGTTTGACCCAGGTGTAAGCAATCTTGACATCCACGCCGTGGACTTCGGCGTCACGGATGCGAACCTCACCGAAAAAAACTTTTTCGTCTTCCGCCGGCAATGGCAGGTCGCGCTCGCCGCTGAGAAACTCACCGTGCGCTCCCAGCACCTGGTAGTAAACCGTGTCCGAGTCGTCGGCACGCAGCAATTCGCGCGCTGGCAGCGGCAGATTGAACTGGACCCGGTTATTGCTGACATTGACCAGTTGTGCCAGTGCGCCGGCGTTGTACTCCAAGGCCCTGTCAAACGGCTTTCCGGCAATGTTTTGGGCCACCAGCCAGGTCAATACCAAGCTGACCGGCCACAGCAACAGCATTGGGGTCAGCATCCAGTCCAGGATTTCCCCAAACAGCGAGCGCTGTTCCTGGTGGAAGATGTTCACCCTGGGATTTTTTCCAGACAGTAACCCAGGCCTCGAACCGTGGCAATACGGACCGGCCCCTTTTCTATCTTTTTGCGCAAGCGGTGAATGTAGACCTCAATCGCGTTATTGCTGACCTCTTCGCCCCACTCGCACAGTCGCTCCACCAATTGGTCCTTGCTCACCAGCCGGCCAGCGCGTTGCAGCAGCACTTCGAGCAAGCCCAATTCACGCGCTGACAGTTCTATCATGACGCCATCGATGGTGGCAACCCGACCAGACTGGTCGTATATCAATGGCCCGTGTTTGATGGTGCTGCTGGCAGTGCCCATGCCACGGCGACCCAGCGCGCGAACACGGGCTTCGAGTTCCTGCAGACTGAAAGGTTTGGCCATGTAATCGTCCGCGCCATAGTCCAGTCCCTTGACGCGCTCATCCACGCTGTCGGCCGCCGTCAGGATCAAAACCGGCAAGGACGAACCGCGAGCCCGGAGTTTTTTCAGTACTTCCAGGCCATGCATTTTGGGCAGCCCCAAGTCCAGAATAACCAAGTCGAACTCGGTGTTGGTCATGAGCGCGGCATCGGCCTCGGAGCCACTGGCCACGTGGTCCACCGCGGCGCCCGAACTGCGCAGGGTGCGTAGCAGGCCATCGGCCAGTACCTGGTCATCTTCAACAATCAGAATTCGCATGTCTGTCTCCATTGTGGGTGAAGGCCGGAGGCGGCATTCTTTTTTGCGCAATTCTAGGCGCCGCTACCCGGCCATTGACTCAGGCAGCATACGCTTCCAGGCCGATCGCCACAACGGTGGCAACCTCCGCTCCCACAGCGGCGCGGAATTCAGCCTCGGCCTGCGCTACCGCAGCACCAAATGCCTGTAGCCAACTCAGTCCCACCGCGGTGAATACGATGCGCCGGGCACGCGCATCGCGAGCGTCAGCCAAACGCGTCACCAGGCCCCATGCCTCGCATTGTTCTACCAGCTTGCCCATGGCCTGCTTGCTCATGTTGGCGCGCGCTGCCAGGTCCGTCAAGCGCGACCCCTCCAGCGCCAAATGGCGCGTGATGTGAATGTGCGACGCGCTCAGGCTGCCCCGCGCCGCCAGATTCGACAGGGCCAGCGGCACATCTTCATTGCGCGACATCAGGAACAGGACACGGGCATCAAAGCGCTGTAGAGCCTGACTCATCCAGTGCCCCAGGTGCGCTTGCCGCCAGCCCAGCCTGATATCGTGCGCCCGGTCTGCTCCCTCCCTCGGCGCCAAGGCGCGAGCTGAGGCGGGAATGGTTTTGGAGCTGTCTATCACGTTGAAAATCGTAAACTAAATTGACTAAAAAAACTACTTGAGAATTTTAATAATTGTAATAAACTACTGTTCAAGCATCCAGCCTGTTGTTAAAAACAGAGGGTGTATCCGGTCCAGCCTCGACCTAACCTGTTGCCATTCAAGGAGAATTTCATGGACGCCCCCGCCAAAACCTTAAGCCCCGCCAGCAGCGAAAAAGCGAAAGCCTTGCAAGTTGCCTTGGCCCAGATTGAAAAACAATTTGGCAAGGGCACCATCATGCGCCTGGGCGAGGGCGAGGTGATTGAAGACATCCAGGTGGTCTCCACTGGCTCATTGGGTCTGGACATCGCCTTGGGGGTAGGCGGCTTGCCGCGCGGCCGCGTGGTTGAAATCTATGGCCCGGAATCAAGCGGTAAAACCACCTTGACCCTGCAAGTGATTGCCGAGATGCAAAAAGTTGGCGGCCAATGTGCGTTTGTGGACGCCGAGCATGCGCTGGACATCCAGTACGCCCAGAAGCTGGGTGTGAACCTGCAGGATTTGCTGATCTCACAGCCCGACACGGGCGAGCAGGCGCTGGAAATTGTGGACAGCTTGGTGCGCTCGGGCGCGGTCGACCTGATCGTGGTCGACTCGGTCGCGGCCCTGACGCCAAAAGCCGAGCTGGAGGGCGAAATGGGCGACTCCCTGCCTGGCTTGCAAGCCAGGCTGATGAGCCAGGCGCTGCGCAAACTCACGGCCCACATCAAGAAGACCAACTGCATGGTGATCTTCATCAACCAGATACGCATGAAGATCGGCGTCATGTTCGGCTCGCCCGAGACCACCACCGGTGGCAATGCGTTGAAATTCTATGCCTCGGTGCGCCTGGATATCCGCCGCACCGGCACCATCAAGAAAGGCGATGACGCCATCGGCAATGAGACCAAGGTCAAGGTCGTCAAGAACAAGGTGGCACCACCGTTCAAAACGGCCGAATTCGACATCCTGTTCGGCGAGGGCATCAGCCGCCACGGCGAGATCATCGACATGGGTGTAAACGCCAACATCCTGGACAAGTCCGGCGCCTGGTACGCCTACAACGGCGAAAAAATCGGCCAAGGCCGCGACAACGCCCGTGAATTCCTGCGCGAAAACCCGGAGTTGTCGCATGAAATTGAAAACAAGGTGCGTGCTTCGCTTAGCATTCCTTTGTTGCCAAGTCTGGCGGAGCCCGATGCGAAGACCAAACCCGCTGCCAAAAAAGCGGCTTAACCCCTCTTGAACCAGCCGCCATCCAAAGTCGCAGTCTTCCATGTCGTTTGCCCAGCCTTCCCTTAAAGGCCGTGCCTTGCGGTTGCTGAGCGGTCGCGAATATTCGCGGGCCGAGCTTGAACGCAAGCTTGAGAGCTTTGAAACAGAGCCTGGCGCGCTGGTCCGGATTCTGGACGAGCTACAGGTCAAAGGCTTTATCAGCGAACAACGGGTAATCGAATCGGTGCTGCACCGCCGCGCTGACAAGTTGGGCACAACACGCATCCGGCAGGAGTTGCTGGGCAAAGGCCTGGACCCCGAGGCTGTGGCCCTGGCCATGGACCCATTGCGGCTAAATGAGGTGGATCGGGCGCGCCAAGTCTGGCATAAGAAGTTTGCCAGCCCGCCCGCCGATGCCGCCGAGCGCGGCAAACAAATGCGCTTCCTGGCCAGCCGCGGTTTTGCTGGCGACACCATCCGCCGCGTGGTATCAGGCGCAGGCGAAGAAGACTAGGCTTGCCAAGCGAGCTATTTAGAGACCCAGCATCAGTTGCAGGTTTTGCACCGCCGCGCCACTGGCACCCTTGCCCAGGTTGTCCAGGCGCGCAACCAGCACGGCCTGACGCAAGGGCTCGTTGGCAAACACCCGCAGTTCCATCTTGTTGGTGTCATTAAGTGCCAGCGCATCCAGCCGACCGTTCTCAGTGGGCGCTTCCACCGTTACCCATTCACTGCCCTTGTAATGGGCCAGCAGTGCGTCGCGCAAGTCCGCACCTCTGGGCTTGGCCGGCAGGGCGTCCAGGTGCAGCGGCAACTGGACCAACAAGCCCTGACGGAAATTGCCCACGGATGGGACAAAAATCGGCCGCCGCGTCAGGCCGCCATGTTTCATGATCTCCGGCACGTGCTTGTGGGCCAGCCCCAGGCCATAGATCTCGAACAAGGGAGCCGTTCCAGCTTCGTAAGCTTCGATCATGCTGCGCCCGCCGCCAGAGTAACCGCTGGTCGAGGTCAGAGTGACGGGGAAATCGGATGGCAAAAGCCCCGCGTCCACCAAAGGGCGCAGCAGGGCGATGGCCCCGGTGGCGTGACAGCCCGGGTTGCTGACCCGCCGCGCATTGGCCACGGCCTGGCGCTGGCCGAGAGTCAATTCAGGGAAGCCGAGCACCCAGCCCGGTGCTGTGCGATGAGCCGTGGAGGCGTCGATGATCTTGGGGCCGGATCGGCCAGTAGCCCCTTCCAATTCATCAATCATTGCGACCGATTCAATGGCAGCCTGGTCGTGCAGGCAAAGCACGACCAAGTCGACTTGTGACATCAGGTCACGCTTGGCCGCTGCATTTTTGCGCAACTCGGGTGCAATGCTGACCAGCTCAATGCCGGACATGCCCTGCAAACGCTCCCGAATCTGAAGTCCGGTGGTACCGGCTTCGCCATCAATGAATATCTTGTGCATGGACTGGCTCCCGATCAGCGTAGGTGGAATACGGTGTAAGACTGGTAAAAGTTTGGTGCGTTGCAGCATGATACAGTCCGATCCTGTGTTGTCCAGTGCCTGCCGCAATGCCTTCAAGTTTGCGACAGGTCAAAAAATCTCCACTCCTGAACCTTGCGGGACAAACTGTAGCCAAGCCTGCCCTGTCCTCAACTTAGAATGAAACTTTGTGGGAAAGACCCTCAGCGCTGTCCCCAACTGACTAGGAAATTTTATGAAGATTCACGAATACCAAGGCAAGGAAATCTTGCGCAATTTTGGTGTGCCGGTGCCACGTGGCATTGCTGCGTTCACTGTCCAGGAGGCGGTTGAAGCCGCGCAAAAACTGGGTGGCCCGGTGTGGGTCGTGAAGGCGCAAATTCATGCCGGGGGTCGAGGCAAGGGTGGCGGTGTCAAGCTGGCGCGCTCGATCGACGAGGTCAGGCAGCTTGCCGGTGAAATTTTGGGCATGCAGCTCGTTACTCACCAGACCGGTCCTGAAGGCCAGAAAGTGCGCCGGCTCCTGATTGAAGATGGCGCTGATATCAAAAAGGAATATTACGTATCGGCGGTGACCGACCGTGCCAGCCAGCGCGTGGCCTTGATGGCGTCCTCTGAAGGTGGTATGAATATCGAGGAAGTGGCACATGCCACGCCGGAGAAAATCATCAAGGCGTTTGTCGATCCCGCTACCGGCCTGACCGTTGCACAAGCGACAGAATTGGCCAACGGTATCGGCGTTCCCGCCGGTTCCACCGCGCAGTGCGTCGACGTACTGCAAAAACTCTACATGGTGTACATGGACACCGACGCCTCCCTGGTCGAGATCAACCCCCTGATTCTGGAAGGCAACGGCAACATCAAGGCCTTGGACGCCAAATTCAACTTTGACGCCAATGCTCTGTACCGGCACCCCGAAATCGTGGCCTACCGCGACCTTGATGAAGAAGACCCGGCCGAAGTGGAAGCCAGCAAGTTTGATCTGGCCTACATCAGCCTGGATGGCAACATCGGCTGCCTGGTCAATGGCGCCGGTTTGGCCATGGCCGCCATGGACACCATCAAGCTGTTTGGCGGTGAACCGGCCAATTTCCTCGATGTGGGCGGCGGCGCTACTCCCGAGAAAGTGACTGAAGCCTTCAAGATCATGTTGAAGAACAAGAAGGTCAAAGCCATTTTGGTCAACATCTTCGGCGGCATCATGAAGTGCGACACGATCGCCACGGGCATTGTTGCCGCCTGCAAGGCAACCAACCTGAATGTGCCGCTGGTGGTGCGCATGAAGGGCACCAACGAAGAGTTGGGCAAGAAGATACTGGCCGATTCCGGACTGCCCATCATCAGCGCCGACACCATGGCCGATGCAGCTCAAAAAGTCATTGCGGCAGTCAATTCCTAAAACCTTGTGGGGCAGACCGCATTCTGCGCAGCGAACAAGCTCTGTCCCCAACTGACCAAGAAGTGAATCATGTCCATCCTCATCAATAAAGACACCAAAGTCATCACCCAAGGCATTACCGGCAAGACCGGCCAGTTCCACACCGAGAAGTGCCAGGAATACGCCAATGGCAAAAACTGTTTCGTGGCTGGCGTAAACCCGAAAAAAGCCGGCGAATCGATCTTCAATATCCCGATTTACGCCTCGGTCAAGGAAGCCGCCAAGGAAACCGGCGCCACCGTGTCGGTCATCTATGTGCCGCCGGCCGGCGCGGCTGCGGCAATCTGGGAAGCCGTTGAGGCCGACCTGGACCTGGCGATTTGCATCACCGAAGGTATTCCGGTGCGCGACATGCTCGAAGTGCGCAACAGAATGCGTGCCCGTGAAGCGGCCGGTGGCAAGAAGACCCTGCTGCTGGGCCCCAACTGCCCCGGCTTGATCACGCCGGACGAAATCAAGATCGGCATCATGCCCGGGCACATTCACCGCAAAGGCCGCGTTGGCGTGGTGAGCCGTTCCGGCACCTTGACCTACGAAGCGGTGGCGCAATTGACCGAAATTGGTCTCGGCCAATCCACTGCCGTGGGGATTGGTGGCGACCCGATCAATGGCTTGAAGCACATCGACATCATGCAAGCCTTCAACAACGACCCGGACACCGACGCCGTCATCATGATTGGCGAAATCGGCGGCCCGGATGAAGCCGATGCGGCGCGCTGGTGCAAGCTCAACATGAAAAAGCCCATCGTCGGCTTCATCGCCGGCGTAACGGCTCCCGCGGGCAAGCGCATGGGGCACGCCGGCGCCTTGATCTCTGGCGGCGCCGACACGGCGGATGCGAAGCTGGCGGTAATGGAAGAATGTGGATTCAAGATCACACGCAATCCGTCCGAAATGGCCAAGTTGTTGAAAGCCCTGCTGTAAGCAAAACTACCAACCAGTAAGCGGGCAAGAGACCGCTACACTGCCCGGAGAAACCCACAAGAAGCGCTCTAAACATTGTGTTTTGGGCGCTTCTTGCATTGGCAACACAGGAGAATGCGGATGGAATTGCTGCAAAGTGTCGACTTCTGGATTGGTCTGCTCAAGATTGTCTGGATCAATATCATTTTGTCGGGTGACAACGCGGTGGTGATTGCACTGGCCGCCCGTTCCTTGCCGCATGACCAACAAAGAAAGGCGATTTTCTGGGGCTCCGGTGCCGCCGTGGTGTTGCGTATTGCCCTGACTGTGGTTGCCGCCAAGTTGCTGCAATTGTCATTTCTGCAAATCGTCGGGGGACTGCTGCTGCTGTGGATTGGCGTTCAATTGCTTAGCGAAGAGGAAGAGGGGGATGGACACGCGAAGGAGACCGGCAGCCTGCTGGCGGCAGTGCGCACCATCCTGATTGCCGACCTGGTCATGAGCCTGGACAACGTCATCGCGGTGGCCGCGGCGGCCAAAGGCAGCATGCTGCTGCTGATATTGGGCCTGGCCATCAGCATTCCGCTGGTGATTTTCGGCAGTACGCTGATGATCCGGCTGATGGAGCGCTTTCCCATCATCGTGACGCTGGGAGCTGCGCTGATTGGTTGGGTGGGGGGAGAAACCATCGTCAGCGACGTCGCTTTAAGAGGGCTGACCTCCGGAAGTCCCTGGCTACATTACGCCGGCGCGGCAACGGGTGCTGTCTTGGTGCTAGGCTTGGGGCGAGCGCTCCAGCACCGCCATGCCACGGACCCTCAGACAGGTAGCTGATGAATTACACGTTCTGCTCGCAAACCCATCCAGGCCGTGTCCGGGACAACAACGAAGACTCGGTGGTATTCGATGACGCCACCTACCTGGGCGTTTTGGCTGATGGCATGGGTGGTTACAACGCCGGCGAGGTTGCCAGTGGCATGGCCACCGCATTCATCAAAACGGAGTTGACCAAGTGGCTTTCCGAAGCCGGCGAGCAGGCCAGCATCCGTGAAGTCAGACGGGCCCTCGAGATATGTGTTGACAACGCCAATCGCTCAATCTTCATTGCCTCCCGCTGCAACCCCCAGTACTCAGGCATGGGAACCACTTTGGTGGTGGGTGTCTTTCAAGGAGACCTGCTGGTATTGGGGCACATCGGGGACTCCCGCTGCTACCGCCTGCGTGGCAACGAGTTATTGCAGATCACCAAGGATCACTCGCTGCTGCAAGAGCAGATTGACGCCGGCTTGTTGACGCCCAGGCAGGCGGCAACCTCTCCCCTCAGAAATCTGGTAACACGGGCCGTGGGCGTCGAAAATGAAGTGCTGCTCGAGATCAACGAGCATCGCGTGGAGGCTGGCGATATCTACTTGATGTGTTCTGATGGACTGTCCGACATGATGGAGGACGCGGCAATTTCAAGCATCCTGCAAAATGGCTCGGCTTTAACTCAAATGGCGAACGAGTTGGTGTCCCAGGCCAACAAAAATGGCGGACGGGATAACATCACTGTGTTGCTGACGCAAGCCCACAGCGCGCCGGAGAAACGCGGTTTAATATCCAGATGGCTTGGAAAACAATAAGCTCATGAGAACTTCAACCACCAGTTTCAGTATCAGGAGTCGGTCATGCCCAAAGTGATTGTGTCGATCGACGGTGTTGTCATCAAGGAAGTCCAATTGACAAAGGACAGCACCAGCTTGGGTCGGCGACCCTATAACGATATCGTGATTGACAATCTGGCCGTCAGTGGCGAGCACGCCGTATTGCAGATGGCGGGCGGCGAGGTCTACCTGGAAGACCTTAACAGTACCAATGGCACTTACGTCAACGGCAAGGCCACCAAGCGGCAGTTACTTCGGAATGGGGACACCATAGAGGTCGGCAAATATCAGATCCAGTTTGTCAGCGAAGCGGCCGAAGACGGCGCTGCCTCCATGGCTGGGGAGGCGGGGGACACCGAAGCGGCGATCAAGGTTTTGTCAGGTGCAGCAGCAGGCCGTCAGGTGCCCTTGACCAAAGCAGTAACCACCATCGGAAAACCGGGTGTCGCAGTTGCCGCGATCACCCGGCGCCAGCGCAGTTTTGTGGTCCACCATGTCGAAGGTGCGGGCCGCCCGGCGCTCAACGGGATTCCCGTCGGGGCCGAACCGATGCCTTTGAAGAGTGGTGACCTGATTGAGTTGGCAGGTACCCAGATGCAATTCATCCAGACCTGATTTACCGTGCACACAACCTTCGCTGTTTGCGCGCACGTCAGGAGTTTGCGTCATGAGTGAAGCAATAAAGCCGCCGGTGTTGCAGAGCAATTCCAGGAACACAGTTTCCGAAACTGGAACTTCGCCCGCCGACAAACAGGGGATGACGTTTGAAGCTTTTTTTTACAAGCAGCTCCAACAGGTAACAGCCCGCATTCACGAAACCGACAACCTTGAGCAGATCATGCTGGAGGCGAGTCAGGACATCTGCAAACTGTTCAACGCCGAACGACTGACCCTCTATGCCGTCAACGAAGACCAGACCGCCATAGTCTCCAAGGTCAAGACCGGTCTCAAGAGCAGTCGAGAACTGAAGCTACCGATCACGCCTCAAAGCATTGCGGGCTACGTCGCCTTTAGCAAGCAGTTGCTCAACCTTTCTGACGTTTACGACGACCAGACACTGAAGAAGATCCATCCGGCACTTACATTCCTGAAGGAGGTGGACCATCGCTCAGGCTATCGAACCCGTCAGATGCTGGTGGCCCCGATTCTTGAAGGCGGCACGCTGCATGGCGTGTTGCAGGTCATCAACAACAAAAACAATCAACCCTTCAACGAGCTTGAAGTCGAGGGTGTTTCACAACTCTGCAAAACACTGGCGGTCGCCATTCGGCAACGCGTCCAAAAGGCTGCCGAGAATGCCCGGCGCAAGGCCACCAAGTACGATGGATTGGTGGCCGATGGTGTCATGACGGCGGACGAACTTGCGCAATGCCTGCAGGCGGCGCGCAACGAAGACATACCGGTGGAACAACTTCTGATCACCCGTTACAAGGTTCACCCGGCACAAATTGGCCCCTCGTTGGCCAAGTTTTTTGGTGTGCCCTATGAACCGCTCAACCCAGGTCGCATCCGTTCGGAAATGCTTCATGGTTCGCTCAAGCGCGAGTTCATCGAAGAACAGGGCTGGATCCCGCTGGAAGAGTCGCCGGAGGGCCTGGTGATCATGTGTCTGGACCCGGAAGCGACGCGCAACGCCCGGGTGGTACCGCAAGTTTTTCCCCGCATCACCCGCTTTGCCTACCGGGTCACCACCCAGATCGAGTTTGCGGAAACGTTGGGACAAATATTCGGCGTCGGGGTGGAGGGTGGTTCCATCGACGAATTGCTGGCCGACATGGATGTTGGTGCGCTCGATGACGGCAGCAACGACGACTCGCTGGAGTCAGCGGCGGCCGACAACGAACTGGTCAAGTTCGTCAACAAGGTCATCATCGATGCCTACCAGCAAAAGGCCTCCGACATTCACATCGAGCCGATGCCGGGCAAGCTCAAAACCGGCATCCGGCTTCGCATTGACGGTACCCTGCAACCCTATGTCGAAGTGCCGGCGCATTTTCGCCAGGCCATGGTGACCCGTCTGAAGATCATGTGCGACCTCGATATTTCAGAGCGCCGCAAGCCGCAGGACGGCAAGATCAAGTTCAAGAAATATGGCCCACTGGACATCGAACTGCGGGTTGCCACCATTCCGTCCGCCGGGGGTGTGGAGGATGTGGTGATGCGCATATTGGCGGCTGGCGAACCGATTCCGCTGGACAAACTGGGCTTGACACCGCACAACAAGGAACGTGTCATTCGCACCATTGAGCGACCCTATGGCTTGTTCTATGTGTGCGGCCCCACCGGCTCCGGCAAAACCACCACGCTGCACTCCATCCTCAAGCACCTGAATACGCCAGAAACCAAAATCTGGACGGCCGAAGACCCGGTGGAAATCACGCAAAAAGGTTTGCGCCAGGTTCAGATCAACCGCAAGGCCGGCATTGACTTCGCACTCATCATGCGGGCTTTTTTGCGGGCCGATCCCGACATCATCATGGTCGGCGAGTCCAGAGACAAGGAAACCGTGGCGATGGGCGTGGAGGCCTCGCTCACCGGTCACCTGGTGTTCTCGACACTGCACACCAACTCGGCACCTGAATCCATCACGCGCCTGCTGGACATGGGCATGGACCCCTTCAACTTTGCCGATGCGCTATTGGGCATTCTGGCGCAGCGGCTGGCCAAGAAGCTGTGCGATTGCAAGGAATCCTATGTGCCTGACGCAGAGGAATTGCGCCTTTTTGCGATCGAATATTCCGAAGAACTCAGACACTCGGCGGCCTGGACCGCCGACTATGAAGGCGAAATCAAGAAATTGATCGAGGGCTGGCACAAGACTTACGCGCAGGACGGCCAACTCAGGTTTTTCCGCCACGTGGGTTGCGACAAGTGCAATAAAACCGGCTACAAAGGCCGCGTCGGTCTGCACGAACTGCTGATCGCGTCGGACGACATCAAGAAACTCATCCAGGAGCGTGCCCGCGTGGCCGAGATTTTTGCCGCCGCAGTGGAAGGCGGCATGCGCACCCTGAAGATGGACGGCATGGAAAAGATCATGATGGGCCTCACCGACATCAAGATGGTCAGATCGGTTTGCATCAAGTAAGCCATAAAAGATAGAGACAAAAATGTCATTTAGTGACAATTTTGTCAGTCTACATGCGTCGTTTTTTTGGATTTCCCAAATTCCGTCGCAAAACAAGCCTATTCGCCAGCAAAAATGCGTGGCATGAAACCTGCTTTTAACCCCTCTCTCGTCATTGGTTTTTGTTGGTAACTAAGGAGCTATTTATGAAGCGTTCTATGCAAAAGGGTTTTACCCTGATCGAGTTGATGATCGTGGTTGCGATCATTGGTATTCTGGCTGCGGTGGCCTTGCCGGCTTATCAGGATTACACGGTACGTGCCAAGGTGTCGGAAGTGATTCTTGCGGCCTCATCCGGCAAAACCGCGGTCTCCGAAGCTGCGGCCACCTTCAGCGCCTTGCCGGCTAGCGGTTCTGTAACCATTAACTCCCAAGTCTCCAAATATGTGAGCGGCGTTGCTTGGGATGGCACCAAGATTACGGCCACTGCCGCAGGCGACGCTTCCATCACTGGCAGCACCATCACCATGACGGGGTCGTACAGTAGCGGCCAGGTAACGTGGGTCTGCAGCGGCACCATTGCGGCCAAATATCGCCCGGCAAGCTGCCAGTAATATTGACACTTACAGTATTGCAAAAAGGGCCCCAACTGGGGCCCTTTTTTTATGGCGCGAAAATCTGCTGTAATCCGGCGGCAATGATCAATTGACAAGATGACGGCAAGCACCCAACAAGTCATGACCCTGTTTTGGCTGATCGGCTGGGCCGTCGCACTGGCTGTGGGCTGGCTTTTGCCCAACCACCAGCCACCTTGGTCAACTTTTCACGCGGATGCGTGGATCGCCATCGTGTCGGCGCTGGGTTCCATCGCGGTGATTGTTCGCGCACAGGCCCGGGTAGCCTGGCACGGCATCACGCTGCTGGTCGCAGCGCTGGTCCTCCTGCCAGGTCTACAGTACGGTTTCGGTCTGGTGCTGCTGCCTGGAACAGCCTGGATCAGCAGCATCTATTTAGTCGGCTTTCTACTGGCCTTGCTGACCGGCGCACGCTGGGAACTGGCCAGCCCGGGCCAGTTGGCCGATGGTCTGTTCCTGGCGATTGGTCTGGCCGCACTGCTATCGGTAGGTCTGCAATTGCACCAGTGGCTCGGGTTGGATGCACTGAACGCTTGGTCGATGGGAGATGGCCAGGGCAGGCCGTTCGCCAATTTTGGCCAACCCAATCAGCTGGCTACCTTTTTGCTATGGGGCTTGCTGGCTGCTGCCTGGGGCTTGTTGCGCCGTCGTATTACCCTTGGGCCAGCACTTTTCCTTGCGCTGTTTCTACTGTTTGGTCTGGCCCTGACGCAGTCGCACACGGCCTGGATCGCGGTTGCCCTGCTCATCCTGGCCAGTTGGTATTGGCGCCGTTTGTGGGCCGACCGGCGTTGGCCCTGGCTTGCCTCGGGACTGGCCGTGTATTTCGCTGCCTGTGCCTTATCGCTGGCTTGGTTGAATCAGTCCCTGCTGCTGGGCAAACCGTCAGGCGCAAGCGAAACGGTCCGCCTTGCCAACGAGCTGCGTCCGCTGCTCTGGTCGATCTTCCATGATGCCGTCTGGCAACAACCGGTACTGGGCTATGGATGGAATCAAGTGGGTCTGGCCCAGTTGACGGTTGCGCTGGATCATCCGTCCGCCGGAGTACTTTACGCTCATTCGCACAATCTTTTTCTTGACCTCATTTTGTGGTGCGGAATACCGGTGGGCCTGCTGGTATCGCTTTACCTGGTACGCTGGTTCTGGCTTCGGCTGCGCGCAGTGAATTGTGCGGAAGACGCTCTGCTGCTGCTTTTTTTGCTGGTGATCGGCAATCACGCCCTGCTGGAACTGCCTTTGCATTACGCCTACTTTCTGCTGCCGACCGGGCTGATCATGGGCGCCCTGAATGCACGACTCGACGCCAAACCCACCCTGTTCACCGGCCCCTGGTGCCTGCTGTTGCTGTGGGTCGCGTCCGTCGCCTTGCTGTCACTGACCATCCGCGACTACCTGCGGGTCGAGACCAGCTACCAGGAATTGCGTTTTGAACAGGCCCGCATCAAAACCGAGACCCCCGGCAAACCACCGGATGTCCTGTTGCTGACCCAGTTGCGCGAATTCATTCGCATGTCCCGGCTTCAGCCAACCAGTAACATGAGTGCCGGCGATCTGGACTGGCTGCGCAGGGTTGCCAGAACTTACCCGGGCACCGCCACCATCCCCAAACTGGCGCTGGCACTGGTACTGAACAAACAAGCCGATGAGGCCCGGCAGTGGCTGAAAAAATTGTGCCGAATTGAGCCTCAACCGCAATGCGAAGCGGTCAGGAAGTACTGGGCAGATCAAGCGCTGGAACATCCTGAGCTGGCGGCGCTTCCCTGGCCCGATTCAGCTTCTGTTGCCACATCGCCCTGAACGCATTTTCCAAATTCCGGGCGAATCTTGGCGCGTCGAACAATGCAGATCCGAGCGCTCGCTCGCGCAAGTTGCTTCGCAAGCCCACCAGCCGATCAAGATCCGCTGCATGCCGAATTGCCTTGGCAACATAATCTGCCGCATCCTGTGCGATCCAGTCATCCAACCCTACGCAAGTGAGCAGGCCGACGCCTTGCCTGGCGATCATTGTCGACCCCTTCAGAGTCAGGGTCGGCACACCCATCCACAACGCCTCGCAAGTCGTTGTTCCGCCAGCGTAGGGAAAGGTGTCGAGAACGAAGTCAATCAGGTTATAGCTGGCAAGATATTTCTCACGCGGCACAGGCCCGACCAGTGTCACCCGGGTCTCATCAATGCCCGCCTCCAGCAGTCGCTGCCGAAACCCCCGCTGAAAAGCAAGGTCGTTAAGTTGATTGACCGCCAGACGCAATCTGGAATGGGGAACTGCCTGCAAAACCTCTCCCCATAACCTCAACACCCGGTCATTGATCTTGGTCAGTGTTTGAAAACAGCCGAACGTCACGAACCCATTGCGCAGAGCTGGCAACGGCGCCACCGATATTTCAGGCGCCGGCGCGGTGAAGCAAAACCGCGTCTGCGGCAGATGGTGAACGGTTTCACTGAAATAAATCGTGTCATCTGGCGGCAGACTTGCCTCGTCAGCCAGAACATAGTCAATCTGTGGCATGCCGGTACTCGCCCAATAGCCCAGCCAGCTCACCTGAACAGGCGCCGGCTTCAAGGCAAACACAGGCAGCAGGTTGCCTTCTGTACAGCCATTGAGATCGAGCAGAATGTGAATGCCAGCAGACCTGATCCTTTCGGCAACCGCCGCATTTTCCAGTCCAGTGATACTCTCCCATTGAGCAAAATAGGGACGCATGCGCATGGTCAATTCGTCTTCTTTGGCGCTGCTTGCATACGCCACCAATTGCAGCTTGGTGGAATCGATATTTGCCAGTACGCTTTCCAAGAAATAACCCACCGGACCCTTGCAAAACTTGCCTGAGACCAGCCCGATTCGCAAAGGCGTACCGGTTCCACCAACCTGACTTACCGACCAGTCACTAAAGGGTGTGCCAACCGAGGCCGTCAGGCGCTTTCCAAATGCAAGTGCCTCGTTAAAGTATTGCTCGCCAGACACCGTTGGATCGACGCTCAAGGCATATAACAAATTGGCGTGCGCCGTCATGAAATGGGGATTGAGTTCGGTCGCCCGACGAAAACTTGCAACCGCCTCAGACATTCGTCCCTGCGCGAACTGCGTTCCTCCGAGATTGCTAAGATAAACATCCGAATCCGGATCGGTCGACAATGCCGTCCGATAGCATTGTTCCGCCTCCAGCAATCTCCCCAGCGACGTGAGTGCCATGCCAAGGTTGTTTTGTGCGCTGGGGTACAAAGGCCTGAGCACCAGGGCTTTTCGACTGTTCTCTTCCGCCTCCCGGTATTGGCCCAATTCCAGATAAACCAGGCCCAAGTCCCGGTAGGTTTCGGCAGCATCCGGTTCGATGGTCAAGGCCTGATCGAAGCTTTGAATGGCAGTATCAAGTTTCCCCAATTTGAGCAAGACGTTGCCTTTCCCCCGGTACGAGGGAGCGTGTGCCGGATCGAGAGCAAGCGCTTTTTCATAGCCTGCAAGAGCCTCGTCCAGCTTGCCTGATGCGACATGATTGGCGGCGACACAGGCGAGCACGTCGGGCGAAGCCGGGTCTGCAATCAATGCAAATCGGGCATGCCGCTGCGCCGATTCCAGATTTCCTTGGGCCCGAAAAACAGCGGCCAGATTGGTATGGGCCTGCGTCAAGTCCGGATTCAGTTTCAATGCAGTGGCATAAGAAGCGGTGGCCTCTGGCCACTGCTCCAGGTAGGAGAAAAGATTACCCAGAAAAAAGTGGAACGATGCGTTTTCGGGGTAGCGCTGAATACCGGTTGTGATGATGTCGCGGGCTCTGTCCACTGCCTTGATCTGAAACAGCGCGTGGCACAACTCGCCATAAAGGGATTCAAATACCGGTTGCAAGGCCAGTGCTTTTTCAAAATACTCGGCCGCCTTCTCAAACTGACGCAGGTCGTTGCAAGTCTGGCCCAGCAGATACAGCGGGTCGAAACCGTCAGGTTTCAGGCTTGATGCTATGTGCAACGCGCTTTGGGCCCCTTCAAGCTTGCCCAGCTCTTTCAGTGCAAATCCCAAACTGGTATGGGCGTCCGCGGAATTGGGGTCTGAAGTAACAGCTTTCTGGTAGCAATCGATGGCATTGTGCAAGTCACCTTTGTCCAGAAATTGATTGCCGCGCTGCCTGTGCGCGACGCTCTCGGCCAATGCGTCGGAACTGGCAGGCGTTGCGGCAGCGCCTTCGACGCCGGCTTTCTTGCCCGGGAAGAGACGTTCGAACCATTTGCTCATGTTGCTTAAAACGAGGGGGCGTGATTACAACTGCTTTACCAGCCACTCTGTCAGGTCGTCAATGTATTTGGCGTCGTACCCGGCATCTTTAAGAGTCCATTTGAAATTGTTGGCAAGTTGGGCCTTGGTATAGAAGTTCAACTTGTTGGCAGCCTTGAACTGGCTTAGGCGAAGACTCAGCTTGCCAAGGATGCCACTGGTTTTGACGGCGAACTTCTTTTCGTCTCTATGCGTGTCGAGCGGCATCCTCTCGATAAAGAATCGAGCCAGCTCGGCACCGAATTCGTTTGCAGCTTTTGCATCAAACCATTTAAACAGCATATGGATTCCTATTTTGACCTCGACAAACTGAAAGACGGCGATGTCCCGACTTCAATCTATATCCGCGTATGCTATCTGCAATTCCAAAGTAGATACCGAAAGGGTACCGGGTGGGCTTGTTTGACCGATTCAGAACTCTCAAACCTGGCGGCGAGCGCCAGGCCGATACCGCCGAACAGGATGCTCTTGATTTGATTGCACGAGGGAATGCCCTGGAGCGGGAAGGCCAGCTTGAGGGCGCCCAGCAGTGCTACGAAGCCGCCATTCGCCTGGCGCCGACCATGGCGCGTGCGCACCTCAATCGCGGCAATGTCTTGCTTGAGTCGGGGGATGCCCAGGCGGCATTGGCGGCTTACCAGACTGCGCTTGTCCACAACCCGGTTTACGCCGCGGCACACTACAACATCGGCAATGCCCTTGTTCGCTTGGGCCGGCGTCAGGACGCAGTGTCTGCCTACAACCAGGCGATCGCCTTGAAGCCCGATTTTGTCGATGCCGAAGTGGCCTTGGGCGCCGTGCTGGACGACCTGCGGCAATTTGATGCCGCGGTGGCGAGTTATCGCCGGGCCTTGGCGCTCCGACCCGAATACGCCCAAGTGCACAGCAACCTGGGCAATGCCTTGAAAGAACTGGGGCGATTTGATGACGCCGCGGCGAGTTATCGCCGCGCCCTCGAACTCGAGCCGGATTATGCGCAAGGGCACAACAACCTGGGCAATGCCTTGAAAGATCTGGGGCAGCTCAGTGAGGCGGAAGCCAGTTACCGCCGGGCGCTGGCGCTCGACCCTGGCTACCTGGAGGCGCGCAGCAACCTGCTGTTCCTCCTCAATTACGGCGATAACAAAAGCGCGTCGGAGTTGCTGTCTGAAGCACGGCGCTATGGCGATTTGGCCGCACGGCTAGCGCATGGAACCGTGCACCGGCGCCCGGTTCCGGAACCTGAGCGCTGCTTGCGGGTGGGCTTTGTATCCGGCGATTTTCGTGCCCATCCCGTCAGCTATTTTTTTGAAGAGGTACTGGCTGCCCTGGTGTCCCGGACAACGGGTCGACTGGCGTTTTTTTGCTACCACAATCATCCTTCCAGCGATGCAGTTACACAGCGGATCAAGACTCTATGCCATGGCTGGTGCTCGGTCGCGGGACTCTCGGACCAGGCCCTGGCCCGGCGCATCAGCGATGACAAGATCGACATCCTGATCGATCTCGCCGGACATACCGCGCACAACCGCCTGCCTCTGTTCGCCTGCAAGCCGGCCCCGCTACAACTGAGCTGGTTAGGCTATTTCGCAACCACCGGTGTCGCGGCCATCGACTACCTGATCGCCGATCCGTGGACGCTACCGGGAAGCGAAGAAGTCAATTTCACGGAGAAGATCTGGCGCCTGCCGGAAACCCGGCTGTGCTTCGCGCCACCCGACGTGAATGTGGCCGTCAACCCGCTTCCCGCGCTCGGCAATGGTTACCTGACCTTCGGCTGTTTCAACAACCTGACCAAAATGAACGACCGCGTGGTGGCACTGTGGGCACAGGTGCTGGCCGCTGTCCCCGACAGCCGCCTGTTCCTCAAATCGCCGCAGCTCGGGGAAGTCTCGGTACGGCGCAGCGTCGCTGAGCGTTTTGCCGCCTCAGGCATTGATCCGGCGCGATTGATCCTGGAAGGCCTCGCTCCTCGCGCCGACTATCTGAAGACTTACCAGCGGGTGGATATTGCGTTGGACCCCTTTCCTTACACCGGTGGCACCACGACCTGCGAGGCCTTGTGGATGGGTGTGCCGGTGCTGACCTTGGCGGGTCGGCGCTTCCTGTCGCGCCAGGGTGTCGGGTTGCTGATGAACGCCGGGTTGCCGCAGTGGATTGCCGCCGATAGCGGCGACTATCTGGCCCGCGCCAGGTCGCATGCCGGCGATCTGAACCGTCTGGCCTTGCTGCGCGCCGGCTTGCGCCAGCAGGTGCTGGCATCCCCCCTGTTCGACGCCCCACGCTTCGCCCATCAGTTCGAACTGGCGCTGCATGCCATGTGGCAAGAACGGTCTGCCCCGTGACCGCTTGTCACCTCGGCGGCAGGTTCAGAAGCAGCCGTTGCGCCGGCGTCGCCGTTTGCTTGAACGCCAGTGCGCCGATGGCAAACTCGGTGTTCGAGGGATTGAGCCAAACCTCGGCAAAGCCCGCCGCCAGCAGCACCTCGCGCAAGGAGTTGGGTGTGAAGCCGGTCTTGTGGGCGTAAAAATCGACGCCGCTGGCAGCGATCTGTTTTCCCCAGCCATACATGACGTCATGGACCGAAATAGGTCCGGCGGGTGACTGGTACAGAATGCCATGGATATCACCACCATTCTCGACAAAATGGCGCATCACCTGTTGCATGTCGGGCACATGGATTTCGGCAAAGCCGTCAGGTGTCAAGACATGCAGAAAACCGGCCAGAACCTTGACGACGTCGTGCTGGTAATAGTGCTCAAGGTTGTGAGAACAGTAAACGGCGTCAAACAGGTCACCCGGAAGGGTCCCGAGTTGGCGCGCGTCCAACACCACGTCGGCACCGGTCAGGGGATCTATGTCCAGCAGCAGGTGCGACCAGTTTTGGTACCACTGCGGAATCGGAATCTCCCGGCTGCCGCCGCCCACATTGAGCACGCGCCGGGTCGCACCATCGCCGGGCGTCAGAACTGCTGGCTGGGGCTCTTCGCGCCTCAGCACATTCTTGATGACGTTCAACAGAATCATGTTCCCGCCCTCAGCCCCGCATCAGCGCCTCGACCTCCGCCACTGCCACCGGGACGCCCCGGCTGATCAATTCGCAGCCGGTCTGCGTCACGATGGCGTCGTCTTCGATCCGGATGCCGATGTCGTGAAACTGTTCCGGCACGCCTTCCGCGGCGCGCACATAAAGGCCCGGCTCTATCGTCAACACCATGCCCGGTTGCAGCACGCGGCTGGGCCGGTCCTTGATGACTTCGCCGCTCAGCGGGTCCTTGCGTTCACTCACCGTGCCGACCTCCGACGGTTCGATGTAGCCACCGCAATCGTGCACGTCCATGCCAAGCCAATGGCCGGTGCGGTGCATGTAGAACTGGAAGTAGGCGCGCTTCTCGATCACGTCCTCCAGGCTGCCCACCTTGTTATGGTCCAGCAGACCGACATCAAGCATGCCCTGCGCCAGCACCTTGACGGTGGCCTCGTGCGGGTCGGTGAAACGGGCTCCGGCGCGGGTGGCGGCGATGGCCGCCTGCTGCGAGGCCAGCACCAGTTCGTAGAGGGCGCGCTGCGGGCCGCTGAACTTGCCATTGGCCGGAAAGGTGCGGGTGATGTCCGACGCATAGCCATCGAGCTCGCAACCGGCGTCGATCAGCACCAGTTCGCCGCCGCGCACCCGGCCGGCATCGGCCCGGTAATGCAGTACGCAGGCATTGGCGCCGGCCGCCACGATCGAGCCATAGGCCGGATACTGCGAGCCGTGGCGGCGAAATTCGTGCAGCAGCTCGGCATCCAGATGGTATTCACGCACCTCCTGGCCGTCGCGCAGCATGCGGGCGCACAAACGCATGGCACGGACATGGGCGCCGGCACTGATCTCGGCGGCCCGGCGCATGATGGCTTGTTCGTGGCTGTCCTTGACCAGTCGCATCTCGTCGAGCAGACCGCACAGATCGCGCTGCTGCCCCGGGCACAGCGCACCATAGCGCACGCGGGCCCGCAGGCTGCCCAGCCAGCCGTCGATCCGTGTCTCCAGCGCCTTGTGCGTGGCAAACGGGTACCAGACGGCATCGCGCCCATCCAGCAGTTCGGGCAGCCTGGCATCGAGCTCGGTCACCGCGTACGCGGCGTCCACTCCCAGTTGTGCCAGCGCTGCGGTCGGTCCCAGCCGGTAACCATCCCAAATTTCTCGCTCCAGATCTTTCGGCTGGCAAAACAGGGTCGTCGTGCCGTCGCCGCCGATCAGCAGCCAGCTCCTGGGTTCGGTAAAGCCGCTCAGGTAATAAAAGTAACTGTCGTGCCGGTATAGAAAATCGGAATCGCGGTTGCGCTGCTGCTCGGGCGCGCTAGGCAGGATGGCAAGGCCCTTGGGCCCCAGCAGGCTGGCCAGCTTGGCGCGGCGTTGGGCGTAGGGTGCAGTACTCATGCCACGGACTCCTCCTGCGCCTTGCGCAAGAGTTCGAACCCACGTTCGACGCGGTTGCTGCCACGCAGGGCACGCTGCATAAAACGGGTCTCGGTGTCAAACTCGACCAGCGCTTGCGTGGTCAACTCATCAAGCAGTCGCGCCAGACTCATGCCGCGCTGCTCGGCCATGGCCTTGAGTCGTTCGTGCTTGTAATCGGGCAGGCGCAAGGTGAATGCACTCATGATGACAACTCCTTCAATAGTTGGGGTGGTGTGGCGACTCGAATTGCCATACGTTTGGCTGGCATCGACCGGTACAGCGAGGACACAAAGTGCTGAGCGTGGGGGTCATATGCTTTTAGCGCACGCCTATGCTCACCTTGCCGAACACCGCTTGCGCTTCGCGCGGCAGGCCGCGCCAGTACACCGGATTGGCAGTTACTTGGGCACCCAGGGCCGCGGCGGCCTGCCAGCCCCAGCGCGGCTGGTACATGAAGGCGCGGGCCAGGGCAACCAGATCGGCGTCACCGGCTTGCAGAACCGCTTCCGCCTGCTGGGCTTCGGTGATCAGGCCGACGGCCGTCGTGACCATGCCGCTGGCCTGGCGCACTTGCCGCGCAAACGGTACCTGGTAGCCGACGCCCAAAGTGATTTTCTGGGCTGGCGAGATGCCGCCGGACGAGACGTGGATGAAGTCGCAACCGGCCGCCTTCAGGCGCTTGGCAAATTCGGCGCTTTGCACCACGTCCCAGCCGCCCTCGACCCAGTCCGAGGCCGAAATACGCAGGCCCAGCACGCCGTCGAACACTTTCCGCACGGCGGCAAAAACCTCCAGCGGGTAGCGGATCCGGTTCTCGAAACTGCCGCCATAGGCATCGCTGCGCTTGTTCGCAATGGGCGACAAGAATTCATGCAGCAGATAGCCGTGCGCGCAATGGATTTCCACCGCCTCGATGCCGATGTCGTCGGCGCGCTGCGCGGCCGCCGCAAAAGCGTCCCGCGTCTGCGCCATCTTCTCCAGGGTCATGGCAGTGGGCGCGGTCTCGCTGGGCAAATGCGGCTCGGCCGACGGTGCAAAAGTTTCCCAGCCGCCCTGCGCGGGCGAGAGCAACTGCGCGCCGTTCCAGGGCAGGGCGCTGGAGGCTTTGCGCCCGGCGTGCGCCAACTGAATGCAGACCGCCATCGGCGGCGCCAGTTGGCGCGCGCGTTTCAGCGTATCGGCCAGTGCGCCGGCGGTACGCTCGTCCCACAGGCCCAGACAGGCCGGCGTGATACGGCCTTCCGGCACGACAGCGGTGGCCTCCAGGGTGAACAGCGCGGCGCCGCTGTTGAGCAGGTTGCCCCAGTGCATCAAGTGCCAATCGGTGGCCGCGCCATCGCGCGCCTGGTACTGGCACATCGGAGCAATCACGATGCGGTTGGGCAGCGTCAGGCCGCCCCGGGGCGAGGGCAAGTGCAGAGGGGAAAATAGTTTGCTCATGGGAATGTCCTGAAGTTGTCATTGCGGGCTCGACCCGCAATCCATGGATCCCGGGTGCTGAAACCCCGGACCCGATCCGGGGCCGGGATGACAAGTTGGATTAAAAGTTAATGTATTGCAAGCATAGCCCATGACGACTTGATGCCAGCGCAGGGCACAGCGCCAGGCAGTCACAAACGCCCGCTTCACACCCCGGTAAAATAGCGCGTTTACCCTTACCCAGAACTATCCCGGAGTTGGCACAGATGGCTGATACAGCACAAACAGAACAAAAAGACACCGCGCAGCCGACCGCCGTGGCGAACGCCATCCGCGCCCTGGCGATGGACGGCGTGCAAGCCGCCAACTCGGGGCATCCGGGCGCGCCCATGGGCATGGCCGACATGGCCGTCGCCTTGTGGGGCCGCCACCTCAAGCACAACCCGGCCAACCCGCATTGGTTCGACCGCGACCGCTTCGTCCTCTCCAACGGCCACAGCTCGATGCTGCTGTACGCCGTGTTGCACCTCACCGGCTACAAGCTGCCGATCAGTGAGCTGAAAAAATTCCGCCAGTTGCACAGCAAAACCCCGGGCCACCCCGAAGTGGGCGTGACACCCGGCGTGGAAACCACCACCGGCCCGCTGGGCCAGGGCATTGCCAATGCGGTGGGCATGGCGCTGGCGGAGAAACTGCTGGCCCATGAGTTCAACCGCGACGGCCATGCAATCGTCGACCACCACACCTTTGCCTTCATGGGCGACGGCTGCATGATGGAAGGCATCAGCCACGAAGCCGCCGCCCTGGCGGGCGCGTGGAAGCTGGGCAAGCTGATTGCCCTGTACGACGACAACGGCATCTCCATCGACGGCCCGGTGGCACCCTGGTTCATTGACAACACGGCGCTGCGCTTTGTCGCCTACGGCTGGAACGTGCTGGGCCCGATCGACGGCCATGACGCCGCTCTGGTGGCCAGCACCATCGCCGAGGCCAAGAAGTCCAGCGAAACCCCGACGCTCATCATCTGCAAGACTTCGATCGGCAAAGGCAGCCCGAATCGGGCCAACACGGCCAAAGCCCACGGCGAGCCGCTGGGCGCCGAAGAAATCAAGCTCAGCCGCGAATCGCTGGGCTGGCCCTACGCACCTTTTGTCATTCCCAAAGAGGTCTACGCCGCTTGGGACGCCAAGGCCGCCGGTGCTGCTGCCGAGCAAGCCTGGCAGGACAAGTTTTCCGCCTACCAGGCGGCGTACCCGGAACTGGCCAAGGAGCTGGTGCGGCGCTTGAAGGGCGAACTGCCGAGGAACTTCAACCAGGTGGCGGTCGACACTGCGGTGGCGGCCCACACCAAAGCCGAGACGGTGGCCTCGCGCAAGGCCTCGCAACTGGCCCTCGAATCCTTCACCGCCGCCCTGCCGGAACTGCTGGGCGGCTCGGCCGACCTGACCGGCTCCAACCTGACCAACACCAAGAGCACGCCCAATCTGCGCTTCGACTTTACCGGCCAGGCCAATGGCGGGCGCCACATCAACTACGGTGTGCGTGAGTTTGGCATGGCGGCCATCATGAACGGCGTTGCGCTGCATGGCGGCTACATCCCGTACGGCGGCACTTTCCTGACCTTCAGCGACTACAGCCGCAACGCCATCCGGATGGCGGCGCTGATGAAGCTGCGCGTGGTGCATGTCTTTACGCACGACTCGATCGGCCTGGGCGAAGACGGCCCGACGCACCAGTCGATCGAGCATGCCGCCTCGCTGCGCCTGATTCCCAACCTGGACGTCTGGCGCCCCGGCGATACCGCGGAGACAGCGGTCGCCTGGACGGTGGCGCTGCAGAACAAAACCAGGCCCACGGCCCTGCTGCTGAGCCGTCAAAACATCTGTTACGCGCCCAAGGCGGGTCTGGGTGACATCAGCAAGGGCGCTTATGTGCTGGCCGAGCCGAGCGAAGTGGGCCTGAAGAAAAAGGCCCAGGCCATCCTCATCGCCACCGGCTCCGAAGTGCAACTGGCGCTCAAGGCGCAGGAGCTGCTGGCAACCCGCAAGATTGCGGTGCGCGTGGTCTCGATGCCCAGCAACACCACTTTCGACCGCCAAAGCGCGGCCTACAAGAGCGCGGTGTTGCCGGCCGGCGTGCCGCGCATCGCGGTCGAGATGGGTGTGACGGAAGGCTGGTGGAAGTACGGGTGCGCCGCCGTCGTCGGCATCGACAGCTTTGGCGAGTCGGCGCCGGCGCCGGTGTTGTTCGAGCTCTTTGGCTTTACCCCGAAGAATGTGGCCGATACGGTGGAAAAAGTTTTGCGTAGGTAGAGCTTGCGGGACAGACCGCAGACTGGGCAGCTCTGTTCCCAACATTTCGATTTTTTATTTTCAGGTTTTTACTAGTGGAGAAAAAGCAAATGACGATCAAGATTGGTATCAATGGCTTCGGCCGCATCGGCCGCATTGTGTTCCGCGCTGCCATGCAAAACTTCAAGGACATTGAAGTGGTGGGCATCAACGACCTGCTGGAGCCGGAATACCTGGCTTACATGCTGAAGTTCGACTCGGTGCATGGTCGCTTCAAGGGCGACATTGCGGTCGAGGGCAACATGCTTGTCGTCAATGGTAAAAAAATTCGCCTTAGCGCCGTCAAGGACCCGGCCGAGCTGAAATGGAACGAGGTCGGCGCCGACATCGTGATCGAGGCCACCGGCTTGTTCCTGACCAAGGAAGCGGCGCAGAAGCACATCAGCGCCGGCGCCAGGAAAGTCATCATGTCGGCCCCCAGCAAGGACGACACCCCGATGTTCGTCTTCGGCGTCAACCACACCAGCTACGCCGGCCAGGCCATCATTTCCAACGCCTCCTGCACCACCAACTGCCTGGCCCCGGTGGCCAAGGTACTGAACGACAACTGGGGCATAAAGCGCGGCCTGATGACCACCGTGCACGCCGCCACGGCGACCCAGAAAACCGTCGACAGCCCGTCCAACAAAGACTGGCGCGGCGGCCGCGGCATTCTGGAAAACATCATTCCCTCCAGCACCGGTGCGGCCAAGGCGGTGGGCGTGGTGATCCCGGAACTGAACAAGAAACTCACCGGCATGTCGTTCCGCGTGCCGACCTCCGACGTGTCGGTGGTGGACCTGACGGTGGAGCTGAACAAGGAAGCCAGCTACGCCGAAATCTGCGCCGCCATGAAGGCCGCGAGCGAAGGCGCCATGAAGGGCGTGCTGGGCTATACCACCGACAAGGTGGTGTCCACCGACTTCCGCGGCGAGAGCTGCACCTCGGTGTTCGATGCCGATGCCGGCATGGCACTGGACGGCACTTTTGTAAAAGTCGTCTCCTGGTACGACAACGAATGGGGCTATTCCAGCAAATGCCTGGAGATGGCACGCCTGTTGGCCAAGTAAGCGGCTTTCGTTCTTATAAAAAAACGCGCCTCGTGCGCGTTTTTTTTATGGATCCCGGGTCAAGCCCGGGATGACAGCGTCTTACCGGGCGTGCGTCAAGTTGCTTGCATTCTGCCCACGGTTTGCAAGTTCAAGGAATTACTGTTGAGCTGAAAACATGGCGTCGCAGCGCCTCTGCATTTCGTCGAATGACACCTCCTCGATATGCGTCAGCACATGCCACTTGTGGCCGAACGGATCGAGCAGCGTGCCGGATCGGTCGCCATAGAACTGGTCCTTGACCGGCTCTATCACCGTTGCGCCGGCATCAATCGCCCGCTGGAAAGTGGCGTCCACGTTGACCACGTAGAAAGCGATGCCTACCGGCGAGCCGCCCAGCGTCGCCGGGCTTTTGTTGCCCCAGGCCGGCATCTCCTCGGCCAGCATGATTCGGGCATCGCCGACCTGCAGTTCGGCGTGCCCGACAACGCCGCCCGGCATGCCGATGCGCCCGATCTCCCTGGCTCCGAAAGCGCGCCGGTAAAACTCGATGGCGGCCTTCGCATCCTTGACGGCAAGGTAAGGCGTGATGGCGTGAAACCCCTTGGGGATGTGCTTGACTGTGTTCATGCTGGCTCCTGGGCTCGTTGCAAAGCGGCAATATCGATTTTCTTCATTTTCGACATGGCTTGCATCACTCGTGCCGATTTCACCGGGTCGGGGTCGCCCAGCAACTTGGCCAGCAGCGTCGGAACGATCTGCCATGAGACGCCGAATTTGTCGGTCAGCCAACCGCATTGGACCTCCTGCCCACCGGCGCCCAGTGCCTGCTGGTAAAAACGATGGCGGCTTCGCATTGACCGTTGAAGAACAGATACGGCTCGACTTTCATGGAATCTCCTTTTGCAGTGGCTACGGGGTTGCACAAGGTTAGCGATGGGAAGGGGCAATTTCCTGCATGCGGGTCTGCGCCTGGACGCCGGCCTCAGTCGAGCGCAAACGAGCCGGTTTTGAGGTCTCCGGCACGTCGGTAAACACTGACAACAGCGCCCTTGCTGGTGGTATGCGAGCGTAGCAACTTCAGCGTGGCCGGCAGCGCGCCGGCGCCAAACAACCGCTTGCCGGTGCCCAGAACGACCGGAAAAGTCAACAGCCGGTACTCGTCGATCAGGTCGTGCGCCATCAGCGTCTGCGCCAGGCCGCAACTGCCATGCACTTGCACCTCGCGTGGAAAGCGTTTTTTAAGCTCTCCGACTTGTTTCACGACGTCGCGAATCGGCGAACTGGCACTCCAGTTGAACGTGGTCAAGGTGTGCGAAGCGACGAATTTGGGCAGTGCATTGAGTTTGCTGGCAATCGGGTCGGCAGGATCGGTAACCCGCGGCCAGTGGCTGGAGAAAATGTCGTAAGTGGTCCGCCCGAGCAGAAAGGCATCCGCCTTCGAGAAGATCTCCACCATGGTCTGGCCCATGTCTTCGTCGGCGTGGGGGAACAGCCAGCCGCCATAAGGGAAGTTGCCGCTGCTGTCCTCGCCCGGAGCACCGGGGGCCTGCATCACGCCATCGAGCGTGAGGAATGTCGTCAATGTCAGTTCCGCCATGAGTGTTTCCAATTTCCTTTGCAAGTCGAATTTGATTTCGTTTGTGTACAGAGTACACATTGAGCACGCAATGATAATGGACAATGTCCACAATTGGCAATGCCATGACTGCCATGTCAACAATTGCTCTACCGGCGCGTCGCAACCATGGTCACCACCTCGGGCCTCCATGGATTGCGGGTGCTGGAACCCCGGACCCGATCCCGGGCCGCAATGACACCGCCGCGGCGGCGGCGTCAAACCAGCGGTAATGTGGTCCTATAATTCGCATGTGGACACTGTCCATAATCGGTGCTATTATTTAATTGTGGATGGTGTCCACATTAAGAATTTGAACCCTGAAGCGTTCGACCCTCCGAAGTCAAATTGAAACGCCTGGGTTGCGCCTTGCCGCCTCGGTTTTTAGGGAATTTACATGCTTGTTGCAGCAGCCTTCGAGGGCTATCGTGTGGTCCGGCGCCGGCCCGTGGTGCGCCATTTTTTCGACCGGCAGCGTCGCTTGCTGCCGCTGCTGGCGCTGGCGCTTGGCGCCTGCGCCGGTCTGCCACCTGGCGCCAACGAAACACCGGCAGCAGCAAGCCTGACGGCACCGCCGCGGTGGCAGGCGCCGCTGCCGCACGGCGGTCAACTGACCGACCTGAGCCGCTGGTGGCAGCAGTTCAACGACCCGCTGCTGACGCAGCTGATAGACGCTGCACAGGCGCTCAGCCCGACGCTGGCGGCGGCGCAGTCGCGCATCGCGCAAGCACGTGCGGCGCAGGTGGCGGCCGGCGCCGCCCTCGGTCCGACGCTCAATGCCAGCGTCAGCGCCAGCCGCGGCCGCCAGGACTTGAGCCTGCCGCTGGGCAACAGCACATCGGCCGGACTGCAGGCAGCCTGGGAGTTGGATCTGTTCGGTGGCAACACTGCCGGCCGTGACGCGGCGCAAGCCCGGCTGGCCGGCGCCCAGGCCTCCTGGCATGAGGCCCGCGTGTCGGTGGCGGCCGAGGTGGCCGGCGCCTACCTCGGTCTGCGCGCCTGCGAAGCCCAACTGGCGCAAACGCAGTTGGACGCCAAATCGCGCTCCGAGACCGCGCGCCTGACCGAACTGGCAACCAAGGCCGGCTTTCAAACGCCCGCCACGGCCGCCTTGGCACGCGCCAGCGCAGCCCAGGGCAGCAGCCTGCTGACCCAGCAACACGCCCAATGCGACCTGAACGTCAAGTCGCTGGTGGCCCTGACCGGCCTGGCCGAGCCGGCCTTGCGCGGCCAACTCGCCAACGGTAGCGCGCAGTTGCCGCAGCCGGCGCAGATCGCCGTCAGCAGTGTTCCGGCCGAAGTACTGGCGCAGCGCCCGGATCTGTTCAACGCCGCGCGCGAGGTGCTGGCCGCCAGCGCCGACCTGAGCCAGTCGCAGGCGCAACGCTACCCGCGCATTGTTTTGAATGGCAGCATCGCCGCCGCGCGCTTCACCAGCACTGCCGGAACACTGGACGACACGGTCTGGAGCCTGGGTCCGGTATCGGTATCGCTGCCCTTGTTCGATGGCGGCACCCGCCGCGCCAATGTGGACGCGGCACGCGCGCGCTACCGGGAAGCCGGCGCCAGCTACGCAGCCCGGCTGCGCGGTGCCGTGCGCGAAGTCGAGGAAGCCTTGATCGCACTGCAAAGCACGGCCGCGCGCGGCGGCGACGCGCAGGTCGCCAGCGCGGGCTTTGCCGTCTCCTACCAGGCCACCGAGGCGCGCTTCAAGGGCGGTCTGGCCAGCCTGTTCGAGCTGGAAGACGCGCGCCGCAGCGTGGTGCAGGCGCACAGTGCGCTGATCGAATTGCAGCGCGAACGCGTGGCTGCCTGGATCTCCCTGTACCGCGCGCTGGGCGGTGGCTGGGCCGCCGAGACGCCGGCTACGGCGCAGACCACAAGCCAGAACTGACTATTACCGGAATTCCAATCTTGATTCAAGCATGTCCATGAAATACCACCTTCAACCCCGCTGGATCGTGCTGGCAGTCGCGTCGCTGACGCTGCTGGGCCTGGCCGCCTTAGCCCTCACCGATCGCACGCCCGAGGCCAAGAAACCCGCCGCCGTGGTCAAGCCAGCTCTCACGGTCAATGTCACCGAGCCGCAGAGCACCACTCTGCCAACGAAAATCGAGGCCAATGGCAACCTGGCGGCCTGGCAGGAAGCCAGCATAGGCACCGAGGCCAACGGCCTGCGGCTGGCCGAGGTGCGCGTCAACGTCGGCGACCCGGTGCAGCGCGGCCAGGTGCTGGCCACTTTCGCGCCCGACATGATTCTGGCCGACTTGGCCCAGATGCGCGCCAACTTGGCGCAGGAAGAGGCCACTTTGTCGGAGGCCGCCGCCAACGCCCAGCGCGCCCGCGAACTCGAAAGCACTGGCGCCCTCAGCGCGCAGCAGATCAACCAGTACCTGACCGCCGAACGCACCGCGCAAGCGCGCGTCGAAGCGCAGCGCGCGATCGCCAGAACGCAGCAACTGCGACTGGCGCAAACCCAGGTGCTGGCGCCCGACATGGGTGTGATCTCGGCGCGCAGCGCCACCGTGGGCGCGGTGCTGCCGGCCGGGCAGGAGTTGTTCCGCATGATTCGCCAGGGCCGGCTGGAATGGCGGGCCGAGGTCTCGTCGGCCGATCTGGCCTACCTCAAACCCGGCATGAGCGCCAGCGTGACGCCGGCCAACGGGACGCGCATCAAGGGCACGCTGCGCATGGTGGCGCCAACGGTCGATGCCGCCACCCGCATGGGCATCGTCTACGTCGACCTGCCAGCGCACGGTGCGGCCAAGGCCGGCATGTTTGCGCGCGGCGAGTTCGAGACCGGCAGCGGCGTGGCGCTGACGCTGCCGCAGAGCGCGGTGCTGCTGCGTGACGGCTTCAGCTATGTGCTGCGCGTGGGTGCCGATTCCAAGGTCGCCCTGACGAAAGTCGCGGTCGGTCGGCGCGCCGGCGAGCGCATCGAGATCACCGGCGGACTGGACGCCAAGGCGCGTGTCGTCGCCGCCGGCGGCGGCTTTCTGTCGGACGGCGACACGGTACGCGTGGCCGAGTCGGCGTCGGCGCCGGCGCCCAAGAGTGCAGCCAGCGCCAGTGGCGCGCAGTCCAGGTGAGCGGGCCATGGCAATAAACGTTTCCGCCTGGTCGATCCGAAAACCGGTACCCTCGGTGCTGCTCTTCATCATGCTCACGCTGGTGGGCTTGATGAGCTTTCGCGCCATGAAGATCCAGCAGTTCCCCGACATCGATCTGCCCAACGTGATCGTCAGCGCGTCGCTGCCGGGCGCCGCCCCGGCGCAGATGGAAACCGAGGTCGCGCGCAAGATCGAGAACTCGCTGGCCTCGATTCAGGGGCTCAAGCACCTGTACACCAAGGTGCAGGATGGGATGGCCACCGTGACGGCCGAGTTCCGCCTCGAAAAACCGACCCAGGAGGCGATGGACGACGTGCGGGATGCGATACAGCGGATCCGTTCCGACTTGCCGGCCGATCTGCGCGACCCAGTCCTCAGCAAGATGGATTTTGCCGGCATGCCGGTGTTGACCTACACCGTTTCGTCGTCACGCATGGACGACGAGGCGCTGTCGTGGTTCGTCGACAACCAGGTCAGCAAGGCGCTGCTGGCGGTGCGCGGCGTCGGTGCGGTGAGCCGCGTCGGTGGCGTGCAGCGCGAGGTCCGCATCGAGCTTGACCCGGCGCGGCTGTTCGCGCTCAACGCCACTGCGGCGGAGATCTCACGGCGCCTGCGCGAGGTTCAGCAAGACGCCTCCGGCGGCCGCACCGACTTGGGCGGCGCCGAGCAGTCGGTGCGTACCATCGCCACCGTCCATTCGGCGCAGGAGCTGGGCGCGCTGGAGCTGACCCTCAATGACGGCCGGCGCATCCGCCTGAATCAGGTGGCCAGTGTCAGTGACACGGTGGCCGAACAGCGCGCCACCGCCCTGCTGAATGGCCAACCGGTGGTCGGTTTCGAGATCACGCGTTCGCGCGGCGCCAGCGAGGTCGAGGTCGCCAAGGGCGTACATGCCGCGCTCGATACGCTGAAAGCCCAGCACCCGGACGTGACGATCACCGAGGCCTTCAACTTCGTCGACCCAGTGATCGAGAACTACAACGGCTCGCTGGCGCTGATGATCGAAGGCGCGATCCTGGCGGTGATCGTGGTCTGGCTGTTCCTGCGCGAGTGGCGCGCCACCTTCATCTCGGCGGTCGCGCTGCCGCTGTCCATCATCCCGACTTTCGCGGCCATGCACTGGATGGGTTTCAGCGTCAACGTCATCACGTTGCTCTCGCTGTCACTGGTGGTGGGCATCCTGGTCGACGACGCCATCGTCGAGATCGAGAACATCATGCGGCATTTGGGCCAGGGCAAGTCGCCGTTCCAGGCGGCGCTGGAGGCGGCCGACGAGATCGGGCTGGCGGTGATCGCGACCACCTTCACGCTGATCGCGGTGTTTCTGCCGACCGCCTTCATGGACGGCGTGGCCGGCAAGTTTTTTGTGCAGTTCGGCTGGACCGCGGCGATCGCGGTCTTCTTCTCGCTGGCGGTGGCGCGCATGCTGACGCCCATGATGGCCGCCTACATCCTGCGCCCACCCAAGAAACCGCACGCCGAGCCGCGCTGGATGAAGTGGTACCTGCGTCTCGCGGCCTGGTGCCTGAAGCACCGCCTCTGGACGCTGCTGGCCACGGTGCTGTTCGCGCTGGGCTCCTGCACCCCGCTGTTCATGGGCAAGATCGCCGGCGGCTTCATTCCGCCCGACGATTTGTCGCAGACCCAGGTCTACATCACGCTGACGCCCGGCAGCACCTTCAAGCAGACGCTGGCGGTGGCCGAACAGGCACGCCAGATCGTACAGAAGAATCCCCATGTGAAGATGGTCTACACCGCGGTGGGCGGCGGCAAGGCCGGTGCCGACCCGTTCCTGTCGGCCGGCGCGGCCGAGGCGCGCAAGGCCACCTTGACGATCAACCTGACGCCGCGCGCCGAACGTCCCGGCATCACCAAGCAGGCGATCGAAGGCGATTTGCGGCGCGCGCTGGAAGCCGTGGCCGGCGCCCGCCTGAACGTCGGTTTCGGCGGCTCGTCGGAGAAATTCATGCTGGTGCTGGCCGGCGTCGATGGCGATGCGCTGAACGCGCACGCCGCGCTGGTGGAAAAGGAATTGCGCGGCCTTCCCGGCATCGGCGCCGTGACCTCCAGCGCCAGCCTGCAGCGGCCCGAACTGGTGGTGCGACCCGACAACGCCCGCGCCGCCGACCTGGGCGTGACTTCGGCGGCGATTGCCGACACCTTGCGCATCGCCACCACCGGTGATTACGACCAGGGCCTGGCCAAGCTCAACTTCTCGCAACGCCAGATCCCGGTGGTGGTGCGCCTGCCCGATGCCGCCCGGCAAGACCTGCGCTTGCTGGAGCGGCTGGCGATTCCCGGTGCCCGCGGGCCGGTGGCATTGGGCAACGTGGCGACGCTGGCGATCGACAGCGGCCCGGCGCAGATCGACCGCTACGACCGGCTGCGCAACGTCAATTTCGAGATCGAGCTGAACGGCCAGCCACTCGGCAAGGTACAGGCCGAGGCCGATGCGCTGCCCAGTCTGGCCAAGCTGCCCAGCGGCATCAGCAAGACCGCGGTCGGTGACGCCGAGGCCATGGGCGAGCTGTTCGCCAGCTTCGGCCTGGCCATGGCGACCGGCGTGTTGTGCATCTACATCGTGCTGGTACTGCTGTTCCATGCCTGGGTGCAACCGGTCACCATCCTGGTGGCACTGGCGCTGTCGATCCCGGGCGCCATCCTGGCCTTGTTCATCACCGGCACCGACCTGACCATGCCGTCCATGATTGGCATGATCATGCTGATAGGCATCGCAACCAAGAACTCCATCCTGCTGGTCGAGTACGCCATCATGGCGCGCCGCGAGCACGGCCTGAACCGCTGGGACGCCTTGCTGGACGCCTGCCACAAGCGCGCCCGTCCGATTGTGATGACTACCATCGCCATGGGCGCCGGCATGCTGCCCATCGCCATTGGTTTCGGCACCGACCCCAGCTTTCGCGCGCCGATGGCGATCGTGGTGATCGGCGGATTGATCACCTCCACTTTCCTCAGCCTGCTGGTGATCCCGGTGGTGTTTACTTTCGTCGATGATCTGGTGCAAAGCGTGGGCCGGCGCTTCCGGCCTGAGGCCGCGGCGCCAACGCCGGCAGCACCGGCAGCGGCCGACGCCCATTGAACAGCCCTATGTGAAGTCAGGAGCCACGCAACATGAAGTCTCTGCACCTGCTACAGGTCACCGTCCTGTACCTGTCGGCGGTTTCCTGTGGCGGCGGCGCTCCCGTTCCGCCGGGCACGGTCAGCTTCGTCATACGGCTTCATGGGTTTTCCGGCAGCGAGGAGTTTCGTGTGGCAACGGCCTCGGCCGACTTCATCGCCAAGGCCCGGGCGCAACTGCTGCTCCCCGAAGCGCAGCGCAGCCTCTTTGTCAACGGCGCCATCGCCGCCGGCAATGCCGGTGTGAACCCCGGCTGGAGCTGGCATTTCTCGGATGCTTCCCTGGTCGAAGTGGCGATCGAACTGTGCGATGGCCGGCCCAGCATGGTTGAAGCCAACCAGGACTACTGGCTCAACACGGTCAAGCGCTTCTGCCCCTGGCAATCCTACGTCTACGCCGAGGCCACTTGAGCGAGCCAGCTCACGAGGGCGCCTTGGCTTTCACGCGCTGCTCGACAAACTGCATCAGGAGCTCATTGAACCTGGCCGGCTGGTCATAGAACACGGCGTGGCCGGCGCCTTCGACAACGGCGCTGCTGGCTCCGGGGATCGCCTGCTGTAGCTGTTCGTTCTTGTCTTGCGCCGTGCGGGCCACAACCAGCAGAGTCGGCACCTCCATGCGTTTGAACGCGGGCCGGTAGTCCTTGCCCATGAAATCTAGCACCAGATTGGCGACGCCCACGCTGCTGGGGGTTTGCATGGCATTGCCGACGATCGTGCCAAGTTCAGCGGGCGATAGCGGTTGGCTGAAGATGTACGGCATCATCGCCTCCAGGTACTCGCGCGGATTGGCCGCGTAGAAGGGCATACGTCCCAGGCTGGCGCGCACCTCCCTGATGTCGACGCCCGCAGCGCCGGCTGACACCGTGGCATCCACCAGCACCAGGCCGCCGACTTCCGCGGTGCCGAACGCCAGCGCGTAGGCGGCGACGTCCTGCACGCCTTGCGACCAGCCGACCAGCACCGGCTTGTGCAAATGCAGCGTCTTGATCAGGTTGGCGATGTCGACGGCCCGATGATCCGGGCTGTTGGAGTGGTCCAGCTGGGTCGAGCCGCCTTGTGAGCGCGGATCGAACGCCACCACGTGGTAGCGCTCGCTCAAGGCGGCGATCTGCTTGCGCCAGATGTCCGCCGTGAAGCACCAGCCGGGGACCAGCAGGATCGCCTGGGCCTCCGCTGGACCGGCCTCGATCACGCGCAGCTTGATGTCCGCCGAGACGGCCACCAGCCGGTCGGAAAGCATAGTTTGGGAACGCGCCGGCGCGCTCGCCCCTAGCGTGCAGCCCAGCAACAAGGCCAGGGCCCAGGTCTTCGCCAACCGCAGCGGGCTTTGCTTCATCGTCATCATGATTTGCTCCTCCAGGGCCTGTTCACTCCACCTTAAGAAATCCCTAAGACTCGACGGGGAAGATGCCGGCACTGGGGCAAGGGTTGTGCCCAAATTGTCAGCCAATCGGTACCCGCCAAAATGTTTTCCCTTGTTTCCCGTTTCACGACCAGTCTGATGGGCCTTATCGGCGAATCAGCATCGAGCGCCGAAGTTGAAATTCGCGTCGAAGAAATCCGCCGGGAAATGCTGACCATCATGTCGGAACTCCCGGATCAGCAGGGCACACGATCGGCGCCCTGGACCCGGGTCTGGGCCAAGGTATCGCGGGCTGCCAACATCCAGACACTTTGGTATTTGCGCATTGATCTGATGGCGCTGCTGTCAGACCATTGTGGCGAAAATGTGGCGCGTGACAAGCTGGCGGCCATCACCAAAATGTTTCATGGGGTGCTGCCGTCAAGTCAGATGTCGGGATCAGACCGTTTCCGCCGGTGAACTCCAACTCCTTTGCTTTCTGCGCCGTTCAGGCTTCCAGCGAACGGTACGCATGGGTCCAGAAATCCTTGAACACCGCTGGCGGTTCCGGTGAATCCATCAAACGTTGCGTCAACAGAATGCCGACGAAGTCGTGCGTCGGGTCCGAGTAGGCGGAAGTGCCGAAACCGCCGTCCCAGCCGAAGCGGCCCGGCACCGTCCAGGGCAGTTCGGCGTGGATGTTGACCGCCATGCCAAAACCCCAACTGCTGTGATTGCCGAAAAAGATCTGCGCGCCTTGTCTCTGCTCGGGGGTGAGCTGGTCGCGCGTCATCGCTTCAATGGCAGCCTCGGACAGGAGACGCTCACGCCCCCGGACACCCTTGTTCAACAGCAGGCGGCAGAACGCGTAGTAGTCGTCGACCGTAGCCACCAGCCCTCCGGCGCCCGACTGGAAGGCCGGCGGGCGACTGTATTCGCTGTTCTGCGAACTGTCGAACACCTCCAGTTTTTTGCTGTCGTGATTGAACTGATAACAGCCCGGCAGCCGATGGAGCTTGGCCGCGGGAACGCTAAACGCCGTGTCCTTCATGCCCAGCGGACCGAACAGGCGCTCGCGCAGGAAGGTTTCGAAGGATTTTCCTGCGACACGCGCCACCAGCACGCCCAGCACGTCGCAGCCCGTGTTGTAGGCCCAGCGTTCGCCCGGCTGGTACATCAGCGGCAGTTGCCCCAACCTGCGCATCCATTCATCGGCGTCAGGTGTCAGCGACGGATGAGGCGGTCCGTCGCCGCCCAGATGCCCGTCGCGGATCGGCTGCTGGATGGGACAGCTTCCCGGCAGCGCCATGACACTGCCGAAGCCGAGGCAAAACGTCAGCAGGTCGCGCAGCGTGATCGCTCGCCTGGCGGGAACCGTGTCGTCGAGCGGCGCGGCGATGCGCTTGAGCACCTTGCGCTTGGCCAGCTCTGGCAACCAGCGTTCAACGCAATCGTCAAGCCGCAGTTTGCCGTCGTCGACCAGCATCATGGTGGCGGCCGCGGTGATCGGCTTGGTAAGCGACGCGATCCGGAAGAGGGTGTCACGGCGCATGGCATCCTTGCCATCGATCGCCTTCATGCCAATCGCATCGACATGAACCTCGTCGCCGCGACCGATCAGCGTGACGATGCCGGGAATATCGCCGCGTTCGACGTGGCCCGTCATCACCCGGTGCAGATCGGCGATGCGCGCCGGATTGAGTTTGTTGCTGGTCATCGTTGGATTCGATTAGATTGTGTACACCGTACACAATAGAATAGCAGAGATAATGGACACTGTCCACAACCCGCCATGCCATGACCGCCAAATCAACAATGACGCCGCCTGCGCGCAGCACCTACCGCCACGGCGACCTGCGGCGCGCGCTGCTGGAAGCCGGCATCGAATTGGCGCGCAAAGGTGGTCCCGAGGCCGTGGTGCTGCGCGAAGCGACGCGGCGCGCCGGCGTGGCGCCCAACGCGGCCTATCGCCACTTCGCCAGCCGGGAAGCGCTGCTGCAGGCGGTGCGCGCGGCGTCCCTGCAGGCGGTGGCGGCAGCGATGGAAGCCGAGCTGGCGACCTTGCCGCGCAAACTGGCGCCGGCCGACTTCGCCCGCGCCAGCGTGCGCGCGGTGGGCACCGGCTACCTGCGCTTTGCCCTGGCCGAGACCGGTTTGTTCCGCACTGCTTTTGCCGCTTCCGACAAATTGCTGCAAGGCACACCCGAGCTGTCCACCGCCGGCGCCAGCGGCCTGAACCCGTTCGAGCTGCTGGGTGCCGCCCTGGACAAGCTGGTGGAGGCCGGCGTGATGCCACCCAAGCGCCGCCCCGGCGCCGAATTTCTGGCCTGGTCGGCGGTGCACGGGCTGGCCATGCTGGTGGTCGACGGCCCGCTGCGCAACGTCCTCGGACCGCAAATGCAGCAGGTCGGACAACGGCTGCTGGACATGGTGGAGAAGGGTTTGTAACGGGCCTCCTGCCATGCCGCAACACATCGGAATTGTGGGCTGCTCCGCCGAAGGCGCGGCGCTTTGTTATCGAACGATCTGCATCGAAGGCGCGCAGTTGCTCGGGCCGCACGCGCATCCCGAGATCTCGCTGCACACGCACTCGCTGGCCGACTACGTGGACTGCCTCAATCGCGGTGACTGGCCGGGCGTGGCCCAGCTTATGCTGTCCTCCGCCTCCAAGCTGGCGAACAGCGGCGCCGACTTTCTGATCTGTCCCGACAACACCATCCACCAGGCTTTTGCTTACCTTGAAAACCGCTCTCCGCTGCCCTGGCTGCACATCGCCGAGGTCGTCGCCAGCGAGGCCGCGCGGCGCGGCTTTCAGCGCCTGGGCATCACCGGCACGCGCTGGCTGGTGGAGAGCGAGGTCTATCCCGAAAAACTGAGCGCCCGTGGACTGGCGTACCTGCGCCCGACCGAGGTCGAGCGCAGCGAGATCAACCGCATCATCATGGACGAGCTGGTGTGCGGTGTCGCCCGACCGCCAAGCGTGGCCTATTTTCAGAAGGTCTTCGCAGGCTTGAAAGACCAGGGCTGCGACGCCGTCATCCTGGGCTGCACCGAAATTCCCTTGCTCATGAACGACGCAAATTCCGCGCTGCCGACACTGGACTCGACACGGCTGCTGGCGCGCGCGGCGTTGCGCCGGGCCGTGGCCAGCGAGCGCCCTTGCGATCACTGAAACTCAGGCCGCCACGGCGCGGTCCGCTTGAGCCTTCAAATAGGGGAAAAACTGGCGGTCCGCCCCCAGGATGTGGTGCGCCACCAGATCGTGCGCCAGAAACTGGAACAACTCCCCGATATCGAGGTCCTTGGCTCTGAAGCGACTGACCAGATAGCGGGCGTGATCGATCAGCTCGCGGTGCATGGCAACATGCCCCGCTACCGCCGGAAAGTCGGTCGCCAGAATAATTTCTTCCTCTTCCTCGAAATGCTGGGCGACCGCGCAAATCAGCACCTCCATGAGGGTTGCCACCTCATCGATCGGCCGGTCGGAAAGCAGTGCCGCAAGAACGCTGTTGACGTGTCCGAACAAGGCGCCATGCTGGGCGTCGAGTCCGGTTTGACCGCATTCGTAGGCCGGCTGCCAGACCAGTTGCACCAGGTTTTCGGCAACACTTTTCCCAAGGCCCGCAACCTGGCGTACAGGCGGAGCCAGTCGCACCTGGTTGCGGCCACCATGCTTGGCGTGATAGAGGGCCTCGTCGGCCGCCCGCAACAAGGCCGCCACATCCTTGTAAGCATCGTTCACCATGACGGCCAGGCCGCTGCTGATGGTGACCTTGCCGCTGTCCGATTGCGGGTGGGGAATTTCCAGCGCTTCGATGGAACGGCGCAATTCCTCGGCCAGCCGCTGCGCGGTGCCGGTATCCATGCCAGGCAAGACCAGCAGGAATTCCTCGCCACCGTAGCGCGCGGCCAGATCGCTGGCCCGCTTGGCGCTGGCCTGCAGGGTTTTCGCGATCGATATCAAGCATTGATCACCGGCCTGATGACCGTACTGATCGTTGTATTTCTTGAAATCGTCGACATCGATCATGATCAGGGACAGTGGTTTGCCTTCCCGCTTGCAGCTCGCCAGTTCCCGCTCCAGGGTGCTGTCGAGGTAGCGCCGGTTATAGAGCGTGGTCAGCGCATCGTGCGTGGCCTGCTCGCGCAACTGTTGCTGCAAACCCTCGATTTCCTGCAGATGCAGGACCAGGGTCTGGTTGGCGGCCAGCAGTTCCTTCTCCCGTTCCCGCAACGCCTCCCGGACCCGGCGCAACTGGAGGTTGCGGGTAAATCCGGCGTGGCCGATCACCAGCACGTAGCCGCAGATGCCAACCAGGCAAGCCAGCGTGACCGGCCAATCGGTCTGCGGCGAGAACCGGAAGCCGCCGACGGCACCTCCCAGCAAGGCGCCAGTCAACAGCGCCAGCACGGTAACCGGAACCCGACGCCAGCCCTTGTTGGCGGCGTTGTTGGTCAAGGTGGCAATCAAGGCGGCAAAGCTCAACCAAAGAGGAAATCCCAGTGCCGCCATGTAGACGCCCAGCAGCAAAGAGTCGATCAGCAGGTTGTCCATCTCCGCTTTCAGGGAGCCGGCGGCCCGCGACGCGCGCCAATACTGGAGGTGCGGATAAACCAGAAACAGCAAGGCCAGAAGTACCCAGGCCGTGGCAGCGTAATTTCTTGTCGAAATGTGCACCCCGCTGGCCACAAACATCAAGGCCAGGGACACGGTACGCATACGATAGTGCATGCGCACCAGCCATCGGGCTCTGCTGTGTGTTTCCGGGTAATGGGTCATGGAAAGGGAGGGGTTTACCTCCTTTATACAATTTTCCCTTGTCAGACATTTGCCACCTACAATTTTTTGAGCTTTTCTTCTTTGAGAATTTTCCATTTCTGGTAGAAGCGTAGCCATCGGTCACTACCGCAAATCGGACCCGTCATCGGTCCCCAATGAAACCACAGGAGTGTTCCATGAACGAAAACAAAAACATCGGCGTCATCGGCCTGGGAGCCATGGGCCAAGGCATGGCCGCCTCGCTGCGCCGCGCCGGCTACCAGGTGCATGTCTGCGACGTCCGGCTCGATGCGGCGCAGGCTTTTGCCGCGGACGGCGGCGTCGCCTGCGCCACGCCGGCGGAACTGGCGGCGCAGTGCGAGGTGCTGGTCAGCGTGGTGGTCAACGCGGCGCAGACTGAAAGTGTGCTGTTTGGCGCCGGCGGCGCCGCTGCCGCGCTGAAACCCGGCAGCCTGTTCATCATGTGCTCCACTGTCGATCCCAACTGGTCGGTGGCGCTGGAGGCGCGGCTGGCCCAGCAAGGCGTGCTGTACCTGGATGCCCCGATCTCCGGCGGTGCCGCCAAGGCGGCCTCGGGCCAGATGACCATGATGACGGCCGGCAGCGCCGCCGCCTACGCCAAGGCCGGCGCTGCGCTGGACGCGATGGCGGCCAAGGTCTACAAGCTGGGCGACAAGGCCGGCAACGGCAGCAAGGTCAAGATCATCAACCAGTTGCTGGCCGGCGTGCACATCGCCGCCGCCGCCGAGGCCATGGCGCTGGGCTTGCGCGAAGGCGTCGACGCCAAAGCGATTTACGAAGTCATCACCCACAGTGCCGGCAACAGCTGGATGTTCGAGAACCGCATGGCGCATGTGCTGGCGGCCGACTACACGCCGCTGTCGGCGGTCGACATTTTCGTCAAGGACCTGGGGCTGGTGCTCGACACGGCGCGCGCCAGCAAGTTCCCCCTGCCGCTGTCGGCCACGGCGCACCAGATGTTCATGCAGGCCTCCAGCGCCGGCCATGGCCGCGAGGACGACTCCGCCGTGATCAAGATCTTCCCCGGCATCACGCTGCCCGGCGCGAGCAGCTGAACGACAATTCCGGCATTGTGGATTTACCGCTGCACGCGCCGCTACAGGAGACAAATACATGACCCGCCCCCTGCTCGGCTGCATTGCCGACGACTTTACCGGTGCCACCGATCTGGCCAACAACCTGGTGCGCGCCGGCATGCGCACGGTGCAAACCATTGGCGTGCCGGACGACGCCGCGGCCTCTGTCGATGCGGACGCCATCGTGGTGGCACTCAAATCCCGCACCATTGCGCCGGCCGATGCGACTGTGCAATCGCTGGCCGCGCTGCGCTGGTTGCAATCGCAGGGCGCGCGGCAAATCTATTTCAAGTACTGCTCCACCTTCGACTCCACGCCGCAGGGCAATATCGGCCCGGTCACCGACGCGCTGCTGGACGCCTTGCATGGCCCGGGCCAGGGCTTCACCATTGTCTGCCCGGCCTTCCCGGAAAACCAGCGCACGGTGTTCAAGGGGCATCTGTTTGTCGGCGACGTGCTGCTCAGCGACAGTGGCATGCGCCAGCACCCGCTGACGCCCATGACGGACGCCAATCTGGTGCGCGTGATGCAGGCGCAGACCCGGCGCAAGGTGGGCCTGGTGGCGCATGAGGTGGTGAGCCGTGGCGCGCCAGCCATTGCGCGGCGCTTTGTGGCCCTGCAGGCCCAGGGTGTGGGCGTGGCGGTGGTCGATGCGGTCAGCAATGCCGACCTGCTGTCCATCGGCAGCGCACTGGCCGGCATGCCCCTGGTGACGGCCGGCTCCGGCATCGCCATCGGGCTGCCCGCCAACTGGCAAGCCAGCGGTGAGCTGGCCATGGGCGCGCACGCCGACAGCCTGCCCCAAGCCAGCGGCTGGCGTGCCGTGGTGTCGGGCAGTTGCTCGCAAGCCACCAATGCCCAGGTGCTGCATTTCCGGCAACAAGGCGGCCCGGCCTTTGCCGTCGACCCCCTGGCCATTGCGGCCGGCGAGGACGTGGTGGCGCGGGCCCTGGCCTGGGCCGCGCCGTTGCTGGTGCAAGGCCCGCTACTGGTCTATGCCACCGCCGAATCCAGCGCCGTGCAGGCGGTGCAGGCCCGCTTGGGCGTGGCCCGGGCCGGCGAGTTGGTGGAGCAGGCCTTATCAAGCATCGCCGTCGGACTGGTGAACCTGGGGGTGCGCCAACTGGTGGTGGCGGGCGGTGAAACCTCCGGCGCGGTGGTGCAGGCGCTGGGCGTACGGCAGATGGCCATCGGCCCACAAATCGACCCCGGCGTGCCGTGGACGGCGGTGCAGTCCGCCAGCTGGCCCGGCGAGACTTTGCACGTAGCGCTGAAGTCGGGCAACTTCGGCAGCACCGATTTCTTCAGCAAGGCCTTCACCCTGCTGGAAGCGGCGCCATGAGCACCGCGCCGGGCCGTTCCCAAGCAAGCTCGCACCGCAGTGCGCAGCACGAAGGTACTCCAGTGAGCACCGCACGGCCGCCCGAAGGTGCTCGCACCGCCGTGCTTGGCACGAAGGTTACCCAGTGAGCCAGACCTTGCGGGAAGAAATTTGCCGCGTCGGCGCCGCGCTGTTTGCGCGCGGCTATGTGCACGCCACGGCCGGCAACATCAGTGCCCGCACCGAGGACGGCGGCTTTCTCATCACCCCCACCGAAGCCTGCCTGGGCACCCTGGAGCCCGCCCGCTTGGCGGCCGTGAACGCCGCTGGCGAGCAGACCGCCGGCGAGCGCGCCTCCAAAACGCTGGCCCTGCACCGCCGTATTTACCAAGCCGACCCAGAGGCGCGCTGCGTCATCCACACCCATTCCACCCATCTGGTGGCGCTGACGCTGATGGGCGTCTGGCGCGCGGACGACATCCTGCCGCCCATCACGCCTTACTACGTGATGAAAGTGGGCCATGTGCCGCTGATCCCCTACCACCGCCCCGGCGACCCGGCGGTCGGCGAACAAGTGGCGCGGCGCATCGCTGCCATGCAGCAGGCCGGTACGCCCCTTCGCGCCGTCATGCTGGACCGCCTGGGGCCCAACGTCTGGCACCGCAGTCCGGCCGAGGCCAGCGCGGTGCTGGAAGAGCTGGAAGAAACGGCCCGCCTGTACCTGCTGACCCGGCCCACGCCGCTGTCCGAAGCTCAGCTAGCCGAGCTGCGCACGCACTTCGGCGCGCGCTGGTGAGACGCTGTCACTCGTCCTGATTTTTGCTTTTCGGAGAATTCAACCATGCCTCGTTTTGCCGCCAACCTCAGCATGCTCTACAACGAGCACGCCTTCCTGGACCGTTTTGAAGCCGCCGCCCAAGACGGCTTTACGGCGGTGGAGTACCTGTTCCCCTACGCCTATCCGGCACAGGAGCTGGCGCAGCGCCTGACCGACCACGGCTTGCAGCAGGTGCTGTTCAATGCCCCGCCCGGCGACTGGGACGGCGGCGAGCGCGGCATCGCCTGCCTGCCGGGGCGCGAGGCCGAGTTTCGCGACGGCTTTGCGCGCGCGCTGGAGTATGCCCAGGCGCTAGCCTGCCCGCGCATTCACGTCATGGCCGGGCTGGCGCCCACCGGCGCCGAGCGCGCCGCACTGCAAGCCACCTATGAGGCCAATCTGGCCTGGGCCGCCGGGCAGGCCGCCAGCGCCGGACGCGATGTGCTGATCGAACCCATCAACACGCGCGACATCCCGGGCTTCTTCCTCAATCGCCAGGACGAGGCGCACCGCATCGTGCAAAAGATTGGCGCACCCAACCTCAAGGTGCAGTTCGACCTCTACCACTGCCAGGTCGTCGAGGGCGACGTGGCCAGCAAAATCCGCCAGTACCTGCCGACCGGCCGCGTCGGCCATTTCCAGTTGGCCGGTGTGCCCGAGCGGCATGAGCCTTCGGTCGGCGAATTGAATTACGCCTACCTGTTCCGGGTGATCGACGAGGTGGCTCAGCAGTGCGGCTGGGATGGCTGGATCGGCTGCGAATACCGGCCCGCGCTGGGTGCCGTCAGCGGCGCCACGTCGAAGGGGCTGGCGTGGCTGCGGGCGCTGACCACACCCGGCGCTTGACGGCTCAAGGTCAAATCGTCTGTGGCTGGATCGGGCCAGGGCTCGCCGTCACAGCGGCTTGGGCACAAAACCAATCGTCAAGCCGTCCTCCGTCACCGTGATGCTGCCGGGTTGCAGCCCCAGGCCATCGGCCAGCGTCAGGCCAGCGACTGCGGTCAAAAGAAGTCTGCGATCCATCCAGGGTCTCCGTTGCTGGCCCGATTGTGCGCTGGACGCACCCTCCGGCGGGCCTCACCCGGCGCGAACATGGCGCAAGTCCGGCGGTGCCCGGCGAACACGCGTTTCGCCAACTGTTAGCGCGGCAAACTTCTATTTGAAGCCCTCCCCCTGCTTCCACCTTCCGCCCTTCTTCAGGCGCTGGGTGTCCCGGATGCTGCTCATGCAGCGCCGTCCATCAGCCCACCACCGACCAGCCGGCGTGGAGATTGACCTTGTTGTTCTCGTACTCCCACGCCGTGCCACAGCGGTCGCAGCGATAACTGGTGATGGTGACCTGACCGTGGCTGCGCGGCTCCTTGCGGTTGGCGCCTTGCACCAGCTCGGCATGGCCGGGGGCGCGGCGCCAGTTGCGCTGGATGCCGGCGCACGAATCGCAAAGCCCGGTCTCCTTCGATTCGGTGGCTTGATTCAAGTCCTGGGTCATGTTGCTGCTCTTGATGTGGGTGCTGGATGGATTGTGACCTCCCGGCCACGCCATTGCCACTAGACTCTGAACTGTACCCAACCGATCAGAAACCCTCGCATGACCACTTCCCGACCATGAACCCAGGTGTGCTTTACGCCGCCCTGGCTTACACCGCCTGGGGCTTTCTCCCGGTATTTTTCAAGCAGCTTGCCAACGTCAATGCGTTCGAGGTGGTGCTGCACCGCATGGTGTGGTCGCTGGTTTTCCTGCTGTGCGTGCTGGCCATGCTGAAGCGTTGGGCCTGGCTGCGCGAGGTGGCCCGGCAGCCGCGGGTGCTGCTGGCGTTTGGGGTGTCGGCCCTGCTGTTGTCGGCCAATTGGTCGGTCTACGTGTGGGCCGTGCAAAACGCCCATGTGCTCGACGCCAGCCTGGGTTACTTCATTTTGCCCTTGGTGAATGTGGCGCTGGGCTTTGTCTTTTTGAATGAGCGTCCGCGCCGCGGGCAGTGGCTGGCGGTGGCGGTGGCCGCCGCCGGTGTGCTGTGGCTGACGCTGCAGGCCGGGCGGCTGCCCTGGGTGGCCTTGGTTCTGGCGGCCACGTTCGGCATCTACGGGCTGCTGCGCAAGCTGGCCACGATGGGCGCGCTGGAAGGCTTGACGCTGGAGACCCTGCTGCTGTTTCCTTTTGCCGTGGGGCTGCTGGCGTGGGGCGCGTGGCATGGGCAAGGCGCCCTGGTGCAGGCCGATCCGGTCACCCTGGGCTGGCTGGTGCTGGCCGGGCCGGTGACCGCCATCCCGCTGCTGCTGTTTGCCGCCGGTGCCCGGCGCATACCGATGGCAACCCTGGGCATCCTGCAATACATCTCGCCCAGCCTGCAGATGCTGCTGGGCGTCTGGCTGTATGGCGAAGCCTTCGAGCCGGCGCGCGCCATCGGCTTTTATCTGATCTGGACTGCCTTGCTGCTGTACAGCGCTGACAGTTGGTGGAATGCGCGCAAGCAGCCATTGAGCAAGTAGCCAATCAGGACCACTGCGGTATCCCCAGACCTTTCACCACCGCCGGCCGCGCCACAAACGCCGCCAGCGCGCGCTTGACGTGCGGGAAATCCTGGATGCCCACCAAATCGCCGGCCTCGTAAAAGCCGATCAGGTTGCGCACCCAGGGAAAGGTGGCCATGTCGGCAATGGTATAGGCATCGCCCATGATCCAGGCACGGCTTGACAGGCGCTGGTCCAGCACGCCCAGCAGACGCCTGGATTCGGCCACATAGCGGTCGCGCGGACGCTTGTCTTCAAACTCCTTGCCGGCAAACTTGTGGAAAAAACCCAGTTGCCCAAACATCGGGCCGATGCCGCCCATCTGGAACATCAGCCACTGGACGGTCTCGTAGCGCTGCGCCGCAGCCCCCAGCAGAAACTGGCCGGTCTTCTCGGCCAGGTAAAGCAGAATCGCGCCGGACTCGAACAGCGCCAGCGGCCGGCCGCCCGGACCGTGGGGGTCCAGGATGGCCGGAATCTTGTTGTTGGGGTTGAGCGAGAGAAATTCCGGCGACATCTGGTCGTTGCTCTCGAAACTGACCAGATGTGCCTCGTACGGCAGGCCGGTTTCCTCCAGCATGATGGACACCTTGACGCCATTGGGCGTCGGCAGCGAATAGAACTGCAAGCGGTCCGGATGCTGGGCGGGCCACTTGCGGGTGATCGGAAAAGCGGATAGATCGGCCATAGAGATTCCTTGGGGTGACAGCTTGTGATGTGTGTTTTAGATGAGGTTCATCAATATGCCAGATTTTCAGACACCTAGTCTCGGACTGACTTTTCTCATGCACCGCCCGGTGTTTCATGGGCTCTGTCCGTTGTCACTTTTTTGGGAGGGATTAAAAATGCTGGACCGTCGTGATTTCCTGAAATACTCTGTTCTGACAGTACCCGCCGTAAGCAGTTTTGCCGTTGTCGGATGCGGCGGCGGTGGCCAACTTGCGGCCTATCCGATTGCTTCGGAAGTTATTACAACGCTACAGAACACGGTCGTGCCGGGGCCAACACCCGCGGTAGCGATTCACCTCAGCGAGGTTTCGAAATTCAGACAGTACGGCTACGGCAACTGGACGCTTGGCGACGCGCTCAGAGCCGAAACCCGCACCGACCTGATGCCGGCTCTTTACGACGCCTCGAGCGTCACCAAAAAAGTAAAACTTCTGAATTTCTTCACCCTCAGCGACATCCATATCACCGACAAGGAAGCGCCCAATCAGCTGATCTACCTGGGACAACTGTACGAACAGAAAGTGGCGGTTGCGGCCTCGCTCTACTCGCCCGTCATGCTGTGCAGCACGCAGGTGCTCAATGCCGCCGTGCAGACGATCAACGCCTTGCACCAAAAAAATCCGCTTGATTTCGGCATCTCCCTGGGCGACGTTTGCAACAGTGCGCAGTACAACGAGCTGCGCTGGTACATCGATGTACTTGACGGCAAGGTCATCACGCCAAGCTCCGGCGCGCATCGGGGCGCCGATAGCATCGATTACCAAAAACCTTACCAGGCGGCGGGGCTGGACAAGGCTATCCCCTGGTACCAGACGCTGGGCAACCACGATCATTTCTGGATGGGCTCCATTCCGGTGGACCACAGCCTTCGAAGCGACCTTAGCGAGTCCTACACCAGCGGCACCGTCTTCGCCTGCGGAGATGTTCTGGCCGCGCGCAGCAGCCTGCAAGACCATACCTACTCGATGGGTGTCATTGACGGCGCTACCCCTTACGGCGACATCCAATACGCAGGACTGGCCAGCAGCTTCACCAGCGCGCCGCAGGTTGCGGCCGATCCGGAGCGTCGTCCGCTGCCGAGGAACGAATGGTTGAAGGAATTCTTTGCCACAACTTCGAATCCGGTCGGTCACGGTTTCAACTTGACCGACGCCGGCCAAGGCTTTGCCTGTTACAGCTTTGTGCCCAAGTCATCGATACCGATCAAGGTCATCGTGCTCGACGACACCCAGAGGGAAGACGATGGCTCCGCCGACATTCATGGTCATGGTTTTCTTGACTTGGCGCGCTGGACCTGGCTGCGCGCCGAACTTGCGGCCGGCGATCTGGCGGGGCAACTCATGATCATCGCCGCGCACATACCGATAGACGTTGAAATACCTGGGACCGCAATGGCCTGGTGGGCCGATTCCCAAAACGCTGTCACGCTGGCGGATTTGAGGGCCGAACTGCAAAGCCATCCGAACTTGCTATTGTGGCTCTCCGGGCATCGCCACATGAATACCGTCAAGGCCTTTGCCGATAGCACCGGCAGCACGCCCGAGAATGGTTTCTGGCAGGTTGAAACCTCGTCATTGAGAGATTTTCCGCAGCAGTTGCGCACCTTCGAAATCCACCTCAACAGCGACTATACGATCTCGATCGTCACGACCAATGTGGACCCGGCCGTCCTGGACGGAACGCCCGCCGCCAAATCGCGAAACTATGCCGTGGCAGCGCAGCAGATCGTCAAGGGTGCCAGTGCCGTGACCAACTGGAACCCGACCCATGACCCAAGCATCAAGGCCATGCCCACGGGCTCCTACAACGCCCAACTGTTAAAGAAGCTGAGCCCCGCAATGACCCTGAAAATGCAGGCGCTGTACCCGACTCTCTGAAGAAATTTGCCTGCCCCGGCACGTCGGCCGGCCCGTAGCCAGGCCGGTTCAAGGCGTTTGACGCCATCTTGCCGCAAAATCGGAACCTCTGAATTCAACAAAAATACGCTTTTCGAGACACCGCAATGAACCACAAATCACCTCTCTGGCGAGCGCTGCCGGGCTTGCTTCTGCTGACGCTTCCCTTGTTCGCCCTGGCCCAGACGGAGCCGATAGGCTACATCAAGACCGTCACGGGCGAGGCCTGGGTCAGCAGCGCCGGGCAACGCGTCAGGGCGCAACCGGGCACCGCCGTGCTGCTGGGCAGCCGGCTCCAGACCGGCGCGGCGGCGTCGCTGGGCATGACGTTCAAGGACAACACGCTGATGTCGTTCGGGCCCGACACCGAATTGACGGTGGACGAGTACCTTTATGCGCCGGCGCAGGACCAGCTCAAACTGAGCACGCGGCTGCTGCGGGGCACGCTGAACTACATCTCGGGCGTGATCGCCAGGCTCAAGCCCGAGGCGGTAACGGTCAGGACGCCGGCCGGCATCATCGGCGTGCGCGGCACCCAGTTCGTCGCCAAAGTGGAGGATGAGAAATGATTTGCTCCGTCAAAACATCTTTTCTCGCCACCGTCCTGCTATGGATCACTTTGCTGGCGGGCTGTGCCAGCAGCAGCACGGGCTCTTACGTGGTGCTGTTGCGCGACCCGGACGGCAAGCTGGGCAGCGTCGTGGTAAAGAATTTACAGGGCGAGCAGGTTCTCAGCCAGGCCTTCAAAGCCACCACATTGGACGGTAACAAGGAACCGTACTTCGTGACGGAGGCACAGCTGCAACGTGATTTCGGCGCCGCTCTGGCGGCGCGCCCGGAACTGCCCGAGCAGTTTCTGCTTTACTTCGAGACCGGCGGCGCCGAGTTGACCGCCGAGTCGAAAGCCTTGCTGCCGAAAATCCTGCAGCGCGCCCACGCCCGCACGGCGCTGGACCTGTCGGTGGTCGGCCATACCGACACTGTGGGCAAGGCCGACGCCAACGAAGCGCTGGCGCGCCAACGCGCCAACGCCATCGCCCAGCAATTGCGCCAACTGGGTTTGCAAAACGCCACCCTCGCGGTGGAGTCGCACGGCGAGCGCAACCTGCTGGTGCCAACGCCGGACGAGACGCCCGAACCGCGCAACCGCCGGGTCGAAATCACGCTGCGCTGAACGAACCCTTATTTTTCGGTCATCACGATCAAGTCATCGGTGGCCCCCTGACGCAGACGCTGCAGGTGCAGCGCCACCAGGGGATCGTGCGGATGGCTGGCGGCCAGGCGCTCGAAAGCCGCCAGGGCGGGCGCTGCCGCAGCCGACTGCAACAACTGCATGGCGGCGGCGTAGTCGGCCGGCGCGGCACAGCGCGCGGGGTCGCTTGCCGCCAGCGGCTCGTAAGCCTGTAGCGGCTGGCTCTTGCCCTTGAGCACCAGGCGCCCGACCAGGCGCATGGGCACGCCGGAGCAGCCCTGCGCAATCGCCTGCGACACGCAAACCCGGGTCCCCAGGTGCTTGTTGACGCTCTCCAACCGCGCCGCAGTGTTGATCGGGTCGCCCAGCGCGCGGTAGTCGAACAAGGTCTTGCCGCCAAAATTGCCGACGATCACTTCACCGCTGTGGACGCCGATGCGGGTGTGGCCCCAGGGCACGCCCTGCGCCTGCAGCCGCTGCGCGTAAGCCGAAGCAAAGACGTCCATGTCGAGCGCGCAGTCGAGTGCGCGCTGGCGGTAGTCGCTTTGCGCCACCGGTGCCGAGAACAGCACGGCAACGGCGTCGCCCATGATGCGCTCCAGCGTGCCCTCGTGCTTGAAGACGATCACCAGCATGCCCTCCAGGTACTCGTTGAGCAGGCTGACCACCTGGGCCGGGTCACAGCGCTCCATCAAGCTGGTAAAGCCGACCAGATCGGTGAAAACAAAACTGCAGACCTGGCACCGGCCGCTGAGCCGCAGTTGGTCCGGGTGCGCCATCAGATGCGCCACCCGGTTCGGCGACACATAGCGTGAAAACGCCTGCCGCACCCAGCGCCGCTCGCGCTCGGTGACAAAGTGGTGCACCGCGCTGGTCAAGCCGAAGCTGAGCAGCAGCGCCAGCGCCGGATTGACGCCGTCGAGCAGCAGGTGCTCGAACCTGTAGGCGTACCAGACGCCGCCAAGCAGAAGCACCAGAAGCGCTGCAGCCAGCAGTGCCGAGCGCCGCGCTGTCGCTCTCAAGGCGTACAGGCCGACGATCAGCGCTCCCGCCGCCAGCAGCAGTGCCTCGACCATGTTGGACCAGGCCGGGCGATCCAGATACTGCCGGGTCAGTATCTGTTCCAGCGCCATGGCATGGGCGCGCACGCCAGGCATCAACTCGCCCCAGGGGTCGTAGCGCAGGTCGAACAAGCCAGGCACCGAAGTGCCCACCAGCACAATGTTGCCTTTGAACTGCTCGGTGCCCACCGTGCCGTCGAGGACCTGCGCCGCGGAGATAAAGTGATTGGCCCGCTGTTCGCTGTAGTGCAACCAGATTTCGCCCGCTGCGTTGGTCGGCACCACCACTTTCGCGATGTCGCCGATCTGCACGTCCTGCACGCCCGCGTCAGTGCTGTTCACGAGTTGATTGGTTTCGCCGTTCGCCACGCGCAAGGCTTCGGCGCTCAAGCTGGGCACCACCTGCTCACCCAGACGCAGCAGCAGCGGCACCCGGCGCACCACGCTGTCGCCGTCCGGAATGAAGTTGATCGCGCCCAAACCGCTGGCGCTGGCGGACAACACCGGCAAGGGCCAGACAGCGGTATCGAATTGGTGCAACCAGGCCGCCGGATTGGCTGTGCCGAGGTTGACCAGCTTATAGGGCAGCTTGGGCAAACTGCCGGTCGGCGCTGCGGCTGGCGGCGCAGCCCCACTGTCCGAGAAGTAAGTTCCCAACACCACCCCCGCCCCCTGCAGGGTGCCAGCCAATAGCTCGTCGTGATCCGGCAAACCCTTCAGGAAGGCACTCGCCTGAGGGTCTTGCCAGAGCTCGGCCATGGCCTTCGGCGAGGTGCGATCAGGCTCGGCCAACAGCACATCAAAAGCAATCGCCGTGGCGCCTGCCGCATGCAGACGCTGCACCAACTGGGCGATGCGGGTGCGCGGCCAGGGCCACTGGCCGTAGGCCTTCAGGCTGGCCTCGTCGATGTCCACCACGCGCACCGGCGCCGGTGTGTAAGGACGTGGCTGCCAGCGCTGGAACTGGTCGAACTGGGCCAGCCGCAGGCGCTGCATGGGAACCGGATCAAACAGCCACAAGGCGAATGCAACGCCGGCAGTGCACAGCACCAGCGCCTGCGCTGCAATGCGCGTCAAGTTACCGGAGCGCCTGGCGGCTCGGCGATTATTTTTGAACCGGAAGAAAGCCATCTGCTTGTCTGGCTAGCTTGGCAGCAGGTGGTCAATTTCCTGCTGCATGGCTTTGGTCAACTGCACGTACTTCTTCAACTTTTCGGTATTGTCCCGCAGCCGCTGCGCAATCCGCATGGCAATGGCCATCATCAGCTTGGCACCCATGGCGGGATCGTCCTTGAGCAATTGCTGCAGGCTGTCACGCGTCAGGACCACGCAGTGCAGGTCCGTGCTGGCAGTGCAGGAGGCCGAGCGTGGCAAGCCATCGATCAGACCGAGCTCGCCGTGCATGCTGCCGGCGCCCAGGACCGTGACAGTAATCGGCGTGACCCGACTCACGACGATGTTTTCCACCGTCACTTCACCGTCCAGCACCAGCAGCATGAAGCCGGTGTCCCGCGCATCGCCTTCGCGGATGAACACGCTGCCCTCGGCAATGAAGCGGGGTTGCATGTAGCGCGCCACCACGCGCGCCTCGGCCTGGCTGAGCTGCATCAGGGCCGACGGCGCAGTCAACATTTCGGCCGCTATTTCAAGCGTCGAAAAATCACTCGGCACCAGGGAATCGACCAGGGGCGGTGCCGGCTTGCGAAAAGGATTTTTGAACATGGTGCGTCCCGGATTGACAGGATTGCATTATGGGTACTTCCACAAATCTGCCGTTGCGGGGAGCCAACCGACCACTGCCCGGCCCTGGTCCTGACCCTTGTCAGGTTCAGACTTTCAGACCACCAAGCATGCGAATTTCTCATGCTGTCATGCAATTTACTCGCTTGCGGTGCCGCAACGGGCCGTCCAGAATAAACCGTATAAATTGAATTCTTTGCTATAAAGCGCTTCCGGCGCCACCTTTAAGATCATGATTATTTTTCGCAACGCAGCCATTCTGGACCCCCAGCTGGGGCGCCTTCTGTCGCCCCGTGATGTTTTGGTCGACGGCACCGACATCGTGCAGGTGTCGGAGACGCCGCTGACGGTGCCGGCCGACCAGGTGATCGATCTACAGGGCAAGGTCATGATGCCGGGCCTGATCGATTGTCATGTGCACTGCATGGCCTCGCACCTCAACCTGGGCACCAACGCCAAGCTGCCCAACGTGCTGGCGGTGCTGCGCGCAGTGCCCATCATCGAGGGCATGCTGAACCGCGGCTTCACCACGGTGCGTGACGCCGGTGGCGCCGATTGGGCGCTGGCCGAGGCCACCCGCAGCGGCGTGATCAAGGGGCCGCGCATTTTTCCGGCCGGCCGCGCCATCTCGCAGACCGGTGGCCATGGCGATTTCCGACCGCGCAACGACATCATGGAGCCGTGCTTTTGCTCGCACAAGGCGGGTTCCATTTCGCGCGTGGCCGACGGCATCGACGCCGTGCGGCTGGCGGTGCGCGAGGAAATCCAGAAGGGCGCCACGCAGATCAAGATCATGGCCTCGGGCGGCGTCGCTTCGCCCAACGACCCGGTGCATTTTCTGGGCTACAGCCGCGACGAGATCCGCGCCATGACGGAAGAGGCGAGCAATGCCGGCACCTATGTGATGGCGCATGCCTACACCTCGGCGGCGATCCGCCGCGCCGTGGAGTGCGGCGTGCGCACCATAGAGCACGGCAACCTGGCGGATCTGGAAGCGGCCAAGGTGCTCTCCGACCACGGCGCCTACGCGGTGCCGACCCTGATCACCTATGAAGCGCTGTTCAGCGAAGGCGCTTCGTTCGGCTTTCCGCCGGAGGCGGTGGCCAAGATCAATGCCGTGCGCGAGCCCGGCCTGCGCGCCCTCGAAACCCTGGCCCAGGCCGGCGTCAAGATGGGCTTCGGCACCGACCTGCTGGGCCAGTCGCAGCGTCTGCAATCCGAGGAGTTCCGGCTGCGGGCCCAGGTGCTGGGCAATCTGGAGGTGATCCGCTCGGCCACCAGCTACGCCGCCGAAATCCTGATGGCAGTTGGCCGCTTGGGCGTCATTGCGCCGGGCGCGGCGGCCGACCTGCTGGTACTCGATGCCAACCCGCTGACCGACATCGGCGTTCTGCTGGGTCAGGGTGAGCATATGCTGGCCATCATGAAAGACGGCCAGTTTCACAAGTCGCTTGTTTGATTCTTAAATTCTTATACCGAGGAGTTCCCGCCATGTCCATTGATCGCCGCCGTTTCCTTCAGTCCACCGGTCTTGCCGCCGCCTCCTGCGCCGTGCCCAGTCTGCTGTTTGCCCAGGGCCAGGGCACTTTTCGCATCGGCACCCTGACCCCGCTCACCGGCGCCGGCGGCCCCTACGGTCCGGGCATGCTCAAAGCCATCCTGCTGGCGGTGGACGAAGTCAATGCCGCCGGCGGCGCCGGTGGGCGCAAGCTCGAAGTGTTTGCCGAGGACGGCCAGACGCAGCCGCAGGCGGCGGTGCTGGCGGCCAAGAAGCTGATCGAGGTGAACAAGGTGCAGGCGATCCTGGGCACCTGGGCCTCCGGCGTCACGCTGGCGGTGATGCCGCTGACCGATGCGGCCGGCCTGATCGAGATGAACGTGTCGGGCGCCCCGGCCATTTCGACCGAGGACAAGAAGGATCTGGTGTGGCGCTTCCAGGCCACCAACGACCGCTTCGGCTACGCCTTTGCCGAGATCGCCAAGAAGCGCAAGTTCACGCGCCCGGCCACCATGGCCTTCAACAACGCCTCCGGCCGCGGCAACACCGAGGGCTTCACCAAGGCCTGGACGGCCGCCGGCGGCAAGGTGGTGGCCAGCGTGGTGTACGAGCCCAACCGCCCCAGCTACCGCAGCGAGCTGCAAAAAGTGCTGGCCGAAAAACCCGATGTCATCGTCACCGGCTCCTACCTGCCCGACACCACCATCATCCTGCGCGAGTGGTTCCAGTCGGGCGAGAAGACCAACTGGATCATCCCCGGCTGGGCCGCCAACCCGGAACTGATCAAGGTGCTAGGCCCGGAAGTGACCGAAGGCATTATTTCGGTCGACACCGTCTCCAGCGAAACAGCGCCCTCCTACAAGCACTTCGATGCGCTGTACCTGAAGGCCATGGGCAAGCCAGCGGCCTCCAACGTCTACGCCGCCATGACTTACGACATGGTGATCTGCCTGGCACTGGCGATGGAAGCGGCCGGCCCCAATGCGACCGTGGAGCAGATCAACGCCAAGCTGCGCGAGGTCTCGAATCCGCCCGGCACAGCCACCTACACCTTCGCCGAAGGCAAGGCGTTGCTGGCCAAAAAACAGAAGGTCAATTACGAGGGCGCATCGAGCAAGCTCGACTTCGACAAGTACGGCGATGCCAGCCCCGACTTCGGCGTCTACGTGATCGAGAAAGGCCAACTGGTGCGCCGTGACGTGGTGGCGGTGGCGCCCCAGCTCTGAGCCTGATGTTGGCGGATTTCCTCAACCTGCTGATCAACGGCCTGATCGAGGGCCTGGTGATTGCGCTGCCGGCGCTGGCGCTGGCGCTGACGCTGATCATGGGCATCAACCGCTTCCCCAATGCGGCAGCGGGCGACACCATGACGCTGGGCGCCTACGCGGCGCTGGGCTTGCAGCAGGTCGGGGTGGCCTTCTTTTCGCTGGCGGTGCTGGGTGCGCTGGCGGCCGGCGCCTTGCTGTCCTGGCTGTCCTACCGCCTGGTGTTCCAGCGCCTGACGCGCTCGCCCATGGTGGCCAGTCTGCTGGCGGCGATCGGCATCGGCTTCATGATCCGCAGCGTTATCGGCATCGTGGCCGGGCAGGATCTGCACACTTTTGGCCTGCCCCTGACGCGGGCCTGGAACCGGGGCGGCGTGCGCGTGCTGCCGACCGACCTGCAAATCGCCGCGGCGGCGCTGGTGTTGCTGGCGCTGGTGTTTTGCTGGCTGCAACTGAGCGCCAGCGGGCGCCAGTTGCGCGCCATTGCCGACAACCCGGATCTGGCCCGGCTCAGCGGTATCCGCTCACGGCGGCTGATGTGGTTGCTGTGGCTGCTGTCGGGCGCTTTGTGCGCCGCCGGCGGCGTGCTGCTGGGCGTCAAGGCGGTGGTGACGCCCGACATGGGCTGGGAGATGCTGTTGCCGGCTTTTGCCGCCATGATTCTGGGCGGCATCGGGCACCCCGTTGGCGCCGTGCTGGGCGCCGTGCTGATGGGGATGGCACAGGAGTTGTCGGTGCCGCTGGTGGGACCCAGCTACAAGATCGCGGTCGCTTTTGTTGCCATGCTGCTGGTGCTGCTGGTGCGCCCGGGCGGCTTGCTGGGCCACGTCGAGAAGGTGCGCTGATGGACGCTTACCTGCTGGCCGTCGCCACCGTGGTCTTGATCTATGTGCTGCTGGCGATCGGGCTGAATCTGCAGTACGGCGAGACCGGCCTGATCAATTTCGGCCATGTCGCTTTTTTCGCGCTGGGCGCCTACACCTCGGCCCTGCTGGCGCTGCGCGGCTGGCCTTTGCCGCTGTCGTTCCTGGCCGCCGCCGCGGTCGCCGCGCTGGCCGCCGTGCCGCTGGGGTTGGCGGCGCTGCGCCTGAGCGAGGACTACCTGGCGATCGTCACGCTGGGCTTTTCCGAAACCGTGCGCCTGGTGATCCAGCAGGAAGAGTGGCTGACCCGCGGCGTGCAAGGCCTGCCGGGTATTCCGGGCCTGTACACCGGGCTGTCGGGCAGCGCGCGCGCCTGGGCCATTTTCCTGACGCTGCTGGCGCTGACGGCGGCGGCGGCGCTGGCGGTGTCGCTGCTGCAACGCAGCCCGTTCGGCCGCATGCTGCGCGCCATCCGAGACAACGAAGCGGCCGTGCTGGCGCTGGGCAAGGACCCGGCCGGCTTCAAAATCAGGGTCTTCATGGTGGGCGCCGCGCTGGCCGGTCTGGCCGGCGCGTTCTACGCCCACTTCATCACCTTCATCACGCCCGAGCAGTTCATCCCGCTGGTCACCTTCTATGTCTGGATGAGCATCATCCTGGGCGGCATCGGTTCGCTGCGCGGTGCGCTGGTGGGCACGGCCCTGCTGGTGTTTTTTCTGGAGGGCTCGCGCTTCCTGCGCGATCTGCTGCCGGGCATCGCCGAGGTTCAGATGGCCAACGTGCGGCTGGCCTTGATCGGCCTGGCGCTGGTACTGTTCGTGCTGTACCGGCCGCAAGGCATGTTCGGAAAGCGCCTGCCATGATGCTCCAGGTGCAACAAGTCAGTGTCGATTTCGACGCCTTCCGCGCCGTCAACGAAGTCTCCTTGAGCGTTGCGGCGGGCGAGCTGCTGGGCATTGCCGGCACCAACGGGGCCGGCAAGTCCACCCTGTTTGCGGCGGTGGCCGGCCAGCAGGCCACCAGCGCCGGGCGCATCCTGTTCCACGGCAGCGACGTGACGCGGCAACCGGTGTTTGCGCGGGCGCGCCTGGGCCTGGCGCGGACCTTTCAGACGCCGCGCGAATTTGCCCGCCTGACGGTGCTGGAAAACCTGCTGGCGGCGGCACCCAATGGGCGCCACGAATCCTTGCTGGCCAGTTGGCTGGGGAGGCCCGGCTGGCAACGCCACGAGCAGGAGCTGATCCGGCAGGCCGACGAGATCCTTGCATTTGTGCGCCTGACGCCGGTGCGCGACCAGTTGGCCGGCGGCCTGTCGGGCGGTCAGAAAAAGCTGCTGGAACTGGCCCGCGTGTTGATGCTCAAACCCTCACTGATCATGCTCGACGAGCCGTTCGCCGGTGTCAATCCGGTGCTGATAGGCGCCATCGTGGAGGTGCTGCGCGATCTGCATGGGCGCGGCATCGCGCTGGTGGTGGTGGAGCATCACCTGCAAGCGCTCAAGTCGCTGGTGCAGCGACTGGTGGTGATGGACCAGGGCCGCGTGCTGGCCGACGGCGACCCGCATCAGGTGCTGGCCGACCCAAGGGTCCAGGCGGCTTACATGGGGGGCGTGGTATGAGCGCGGTTCTTGCGGTGCGCGAGCTGCATGGCGGCTATGGCGAAACCGACATCCTGCATGGCCTGACGCTGGAGGTGGCGGCCGGCGAGATCGTCACCCTTGCCGGCACCAACGGCTCCGGCAAGTCGACCTTGCTGAAGGCCATCGTCGGGCTGCTGCCGCGCGTTCGGGGCAGCGTGCTGCTGGAGGGACGCGACATCAGCGGCCTGCAAGCGGAAGCCCGCGTCGAGGCCGGCCTGGCCTGCGTGCCGCAAGTGGCCAATGTATTTCGCAGTCTCACGGTGGAGGAAAACCTGCGCGTGGCGGGGCGCCGCGTCGATCCGGCGCGCGTGGCGCAGATGCTGGACTTGTTCGGCGCGCTCAAACCCCGCTTGCGCCAACTGGCCGGCACCCTGTCCGGCGGTGAGCGCCAGCAACTGGCTTTTGCCCGGGCCTTGATGGCGGCGCCGCGGCTGATCGTGCTGGACGAGCCGACGGCGGCCCTGGCGCCGGCCCTGGTGCAGCAGATCTTCGAGCTGGTGGCAACCCTGCCGGCGCAGCAGGTGTCGGTCTTGATGGTGGAGCAGCGGGCGCGCCAGGCGCTGGCCATCAGCCAGCGCGGCTACATCCTGGACCAGGGCCGCATCGTGCTGTCGGGGCCGGCGGCGGCGCTGCTGGACGATGCGCGCATGACCGAGCTGTATCTGGGTACGCACCACAACACCTGAAGCCCACCCGCTTTGTTGGTCCGCGGAAAGTTGGACAATGGCTTTCCTATGAAAAACACAACCGTTTTACCGGTCTTGCCATGCGCCGCATCTGCCCCAGCCTGACCGGACTGCAATGCTTCGAGGCGGCGGCGCGGCACAGCAGTTTCACGCGCGCCGCGGCCGAGCTGTGCGTGACCCAGGGCGCGGTCAGCCGCCAGGTCAGCGCGCTGGAGGAGCAGGTGGGCCTGGAGTTGTTCAAGCGCCTGCACCACCAATTGGTGTTGACCGACGCCGGCCAGAGCTACCTGGGCAAGGTGCGCGCCGGCCTCAACCTGTTGGAGTCGGCCACCACCGAGTTGCTGGCGCACCGGGGGCGTGGCGGTGTGCTCAGCCTGTCGATGCCGCCGACCCTGGCCACCAACTGGCTGATCCCGCGGCTGCACCGTTTCAACGCGCAGCACCCGGAGGTGACGCTGAACTTCACGCGCTACGCCTGGGCGCACGACTTCGCCATGGCCGAACTCGATGCCGCCGTCCAGTACGGCGAAGGGGTCTGGCCAAACGCGATGGCGGATTACATCAGCGGGCGCGAGATCACCGCCGTCTGCCGCGCCGACGTGGCGCGCCGCCTCAAGCCCAAAACACCGGCCGCGCTGGCGTCGCAAACCCTGTTGCACCACCTGCTGGTGCCGTCCCTGTGGCCCGAGTGGTTTGAAGCCAAGGGGGTGGGCGATCTCAACGGCACCATGGGGCCGCGCTTCGACCAGTTTTCACTGATCATCAAATCGACCCTGGTCGGTTTCGGCATCGGCATGGTGCCGCGCTGCCTGGTGCTCGACGAACTGGCGCGCGGCACGCTGGTGGAGCCGTTCCCGCAGACCGTGATGGCGCGCCAGGGCTACTACCTGTGTTATCCGCCCGAGAAGAAACAGCTGCCGGCCCTGCAGGCGCTGCGCAGCTGGATGCTGGCCGAGGTGGCGGGGGGCACGGCGGATCGTTCTCTTTCGGCATGATGGCGCCTTGACGCCGCTTGACGAGAAGTTGCACGCTGGGCCGCCGTCGCTGTTGTGGCAGATGATTGCTGGTTGAATGCCGAATTTGCCTCCGGCCCCATGGAAACGTACGTAAACAATTACTGGGCCAGAAAAGGCAACGTAACACGTTGTTTTATAAAGAAACTCGGCACAAAACTGAAAATCGTACTAATATACCGAAATGCTGGAAACAAGTGCCTCCATTTCGCGCCAATACATCGACGCTGTCGCGGTCTTCGAAGCCCTGGAAGAGGCTCTGGAAGAGGCGACACAGGTCCGCGGCGGCATGTACTGGCATGCAGGCCCGCCCACTTCACCCGACGCCAAATACCTGGTGCGCACCACGCCTGCGGGTGCGGAGACCAGCCTGGGGCCACGCACAGCGGAGCTTGATGCCATCTACGCGCGATTCACGCAAAGAAAGCGTGAAAGTGCCGAGCGCGTGTCTGGCCTGCAAGCCGCGCTGGTGCAACAACAGCGGCTCAATCGCGCCCTGCGCGTGGGCCGGGTTGACCCGCTGGTGGTCGCGTTACTGAACCGCCTGACCAGCACCAAACTGAGCGAACACTTTCGCGTCGTGGGCACCCACGCGCTGTACGCCTACGAAGCCGCCGCCGGGGTGCGCCTGGACGCCGAGACCTTGGCCACCCGTGACATCGACCTGCTGTGGGACACCCGTAAACGGATTATCTTTTCCACCCAGTTGGCACGCGTGGACAGTTCCATGCTCGGTGTCTTGAAGAAAGTCGATGCCACCTTTCGCATCCGCAAAGGCCAGAAATACACCGCCGTCAACAAAGACGGTTTTGAGGTGGACATCATCCGCCGGGAGCGCGCAGGTGATGACCCTCACCCCATCAAACTCAGCGATGAAGACGAAGACTTCTGGGTAGTCCAGGCGCGCCGTGCCAACGTGCTGCTGGATTCGCCCGCCTTCTCGGCCGTGATCGTGGCCAGCAATGGCACCATGGCGCGCATGAACACCGTGCATCCGGCAACGTTCGTGGCGTTCAAGCGATGGATGTCGACCCAAGCCGAACGTGACGCCCTGAAGCGCCGCCGCGATGCGCTACAGGCCGACACCGTGCAAGAGTTGCTGGGAAAGTACCTGCCTCAGCTTTCGATCAATTAGGCCAAGGCAGCACGCATTACTTGGCGGGGCGGTGCAGCGCGCAGAGCTTGTTGCCGTCGGGGTCGCGCAGATACGCCAGATAGAGCTTGCCGGTCGCGCCTTCGCGCCAGCCCGGTGGGTCTTCGCAGGTGGTGCCACCGTTGGCCACGCCCGCCGCATGGAAGGCATCGGCTTGCTCCGGCGACTGCATCGTGAACCCGAAGGTGCTGCCATTGCCGTGCGTCGCGCTCTGGCCATTGATGGGCGTGGTGATACCAAAGGTGCCGGTCGGGCTGCGGTAGAAATAGCGGTTCTTGTTGGCAACTCCTGGGGCGATGCCCAGCGTGCCCAAGAGCGCGTCGTAAAACTTCTTTGAGACCTCAAGGTCATTCACACCGACCATCACATGACTGAACATCGTTTTCTCCGTTGGGGCCCGGTATTGGGCAAAGTTGAATCGTGAGGATGGTAATCGATGGTTGCTCAACGCCTTGCGGTCACCCTGCGCTTTTCGGTCGCCACAAATGCAAATACTGTGTAAAAATAAGGGGTATCCACTTAGCTCCAGTAAGTACTGGATACTGGATGGATATCCAGTTAACAGCATTCTATCGAATGCTCTGAAATGTTCAAGCTTTGGGCTGGATTTTGGGTTTGGTGGGCTTTCTGCGTTTGGTGTGACTCGCCACCTGCGCATACGTCACGGGTTCTGTGGCCACGGCCTGTTGCAATAGTCTGTAGAACAGCATGCCGCGCGAACTCGATGTGCGCCGATTGAAGCGGAACACGAACTCATCCAAGTAGGCATCCAAATGTTCGGGTTGAACCGAGCCATGGTGCGTGCCCAGAATCCAGCGCTGCACAAGCGCCGCTACCCGATGCACTCCGGCCATGGACACATGGGCTGGCACGTCCGAACCGAGCATGACAATGCGCTGGTGCTCATAGCCCAGTTCACCCAACGAGCGGTAGGTGGCTGCGCCATCGGTGCGCACCTGCGCGCCAGGCTCAATGACCTCCTGCACAAATGGAATCACGTTGGATGCGCAGTCCTTGTGAATGCGACGCAGGCGGATGCGCCCGAATCCCTTGGGCTGCAATATCTCCACGGCCATGACCACCAACACCTTGGCCGTATTGCTCTTGCGCCCCGCCGGGGAGATGGGTGCTTGTCGGTCGGTGATGGCTAGAAAGGTTTCATCCACCTCGACCAGCCCCTTGAGCTGTTCGCGGCCCGGGCGCACCATGGCGTGGCGAAATCGGTGCAACATCGTCCAAGCGGTTTGGTAGCTACCCAAACCCAACACGCGTTGCAGTCCCAAAGCGCTCACGCCCTGCTTCTGATTGGTCAGATACCACGCAGCTGCCAGCCACACGCGCAGTGGCGTGCGAGTCTTGTCGAAGATGGTGCCGGCAGTTACCGAACTCTGGTGCTGGCAAGCGCGGCACATCAGCCGGGTGCGGCTGGCGCGGTAGGCCTGCGCGACAGTGCCGCAACTCGGGCAGACAAATCCATTTGCCCAGCGTAGCTTCTCAAGGTATGTAAGACACGCCTCCTCGGTGGCAAACCAATCGAGAAAATCGTTCCAGTTCTGGGGATAGTCCTTGCCGGGGATTGGCGCTACTATATGGGTTTCCATCCAGCTATTTTGCATCAACTGGAGCTAAGTGGATACCCCTTGTAAAAATACAGTATCCATTCAAGCGCAATGCCAACACATCTGCCACAGGAGCGCGTCCATGAAAATCTTGCCCACTGAGTTCGATGGTCAGTCCATCCGCCGCGTGTACGACGAAGACACGGAGATCTGGTGGTTTTCGGTGATTGACGTGGTGCAGGTGCTGACGCAGCAGGCGGATTACCAAACTGCGCGCAAATACTGGAACAAACTCAAAGAGCGCCTGAGCAAGGAGGGCAGTGAGTCGGTGACAAACTGTCACCGACTGAAATTGCCAGCGGCTGACGGCAAGAATTACCTGACGGACGTTGCCACCGCCGAAACCCTACTCCGTCTCGTGCAGTCGGTGCCCAGCCCCAAAGCCGAGCCCATCAAACTGTGGCTGGCCAAGGTGGGCTACGAGCGCATGCAGGAAATGGCCGACCCCGCGCTGACGCTGGACCGCGCGCGCCAGACCTGGCAGCAACATGGCCGCAGCGACAAGTGGATTCAACAACGCATGACCGGCCAAGTTACCCGCAACAAGCTCACCGACTACTGGCGCGAGCACGAGATCAAGGCAGGCCAGGAGTTCGCCATCCTGACCAACATCATTCACCAGAAATGGACCGGCGTGAGCGTCAAGGACCACAAGCAGGCGAAAGGGCTGACCAGCCACAACCTGCGCGACCACATGACCGAGGCCGAGCTGATCTTTACCGCGCTGGCCGAACTCTCCACCCGGCAGATTGCCGAAACGACGGATGCCACCGGCATGGCCGACAACACAAGCGCCGCCAAAGCGGGTGGTCGTATTGCCCGCCAGGCCCGCCGGCAGCTTGAAGATCAAACCGGCAAGTCGGTGGTGTCCGGTGACAACTACTTGCCACCAAAGGCTGCGAAGAGCGCTTTGAGGGCACCGCCGAAGTGACAGCCTGAAAAGCCAGAAATCTCAAGACAAATCGCGGTGCCAGCGGCGCTGCTGTGGCAGGTGTAGCACGAATGCGCTACTATTTCACGATCACTGGAGACTGCAGCATGTCCACGACGACCATCCGAATTGACGACGATCTCAAAGCCCGCGTCGCCGCAGCAGCTCAGCGCGCCGGCAAGACGGCGCATGCCTTCATTCTTGAAGCAATTTCCCAAACCGTGGAGCAAGTGGAGCTGGACAACGCCTTCAACGCCATTGCCGACCGGCGCTGGGCCAAGCTTCAGGCCAGCGGCAAAGCGGTGCCATGGGATGACGCAAAAGCTTACCTTGCAGCGCGAGCACGCAGCGAGCCTGCGCGCAAACCCGCAGCCCGCAAATTCGCCAAGTGAGCGCTCGCATGACGCGCATCGAGCTGGCCCCGGAAGTCTTTGACGATTTCGACCGCTTCTTTGAGCACATCGCCCAGTTTGACCCAGGCGCCGCGCCCCAGCGCATTGGCGAAATTCTGGATGCCATCCAAATCCTGACCCACAGCCCTTTGATTGGGCGACCCGTGAAAGCCCCGATGGCCAGGTCAAACTGCTCCACTGATGGCCACCCAAACTGCTCCAGGCAGGACGCACTGAATTATGCGTTGGTAACGGGTGTCATGGCAATGCGCGCGGCGGCCTCCTTGAGTCTGTAACTCTTGCCCTCGAACTCCAGCATGGCCGCGCGATGCATGAGCCGATCCAGGATGGTGGAGGCCATGGTGACGTCGCCAAGATACTTCCCCCAATCCTGTAGCACGCGGTTGGAGGTCACGACGATGGAGCGGCGCAGCTTGTAGCGCTGATGCACGATGGCCTGCAACAACTCTGCTGACACATCGGCAATCCGGCGGGCCAGAAACAGATCGTCAAGGACCAGCAAGTCGGGCTCCACAAAGGTGCGCAGAATCTGGACCTGTTCGGCCTGGGTGGCAATGCCGAAACGGGCGAACTCGGTGTCGGCCTCCAAATAGCGCACGCTGAAACCCTGCAAAGTGGCTTGATAGGCCAGCGCCTTGGCCACATGGCTCTTGCCGGTGCCGGGTTTGCCAATGATCAACGCATTGACACCCTCGCCGATGAACTTCAGGGTGTGCAATTCGAAGCAAGCCTGACGCGGCAACTTCGGGTTGAAACGCCAATCGAAATCGGCCAGGCCCAGGCGCTCATCCAGGCCCGAGAGTTTGAAGCGCCGCTCAGTCAGTCGGGAGCGGCGCCGGTCGAGTTCATCCTGTAGCATGGCGGCAAAGGTCTCCAGGAATGGCTCCTGGTTACTTTGCGCCTGCATCACGCGGGTGCTCAGGGTGGCGGCAATGCCCGAGAGGCGCAATGCGCGCAGGGCGCGTTCAATCTCATTGAAAGTCATGGGAACTCCGCTCGCTGGTAGGGGTGGTTGAAGAATCAGTGGTTTGGGTGGCGGCGCACTGCGCAAACAAATCGGCATACACGCTCGCGCTGCGGATAAGGACGTGCTCCTGCGTCAGGGCAAGCTCTGCCTGGACTGGGAGGGCGCTGGAATCGATTTGCGCCAGCGCATCAGCTACCAGTTTCTCGGTCAGTGCCTTGACATGGCGGTAGCTGTGCACCCCATCGGTGATGGCGCGCGCGCAAGCCGAATCGATCAGGCGACGTGGATAATTCTTGGCCAGACTGACAATGCCCCAGAGCTTTCTTTGGCCCACACGACCTTCAATGGCAAACAGCATCTGGCACAGCCGCTCGGCATCAGGCCCGATGGCCTTGGCCTGCCCCAGGATGCGGCGTGTCTCGCGCGAGGGATTGAATACGCGCTCTTCATTGGGTAAGACCACCGTTCCGGCTCGCTGGGCACGGGCATGGGTGCGCAGCAGGGTTTGTGTCTTGATCTCACGGATCTCGATGCGGTGTTCAAAGATGCGCACAAGCACTCTGGCGCCAATGGGGGCCGGGCGCGCGGCGTAGCTGCTGTGATCGACCCGCACGCAGGAGTCATCACAGACCGTGCGCTGGGACTCGGTGAAATACTGCATGCCAATGAGGGGCAGCCCCTGTAGATGGGGTTTCTCCTCCTCGAACATAGCCTGCACCTGGCGGCGCTCGCTGCCGTGGATGCGCGACGCCGCCCATTTGGTCTCCCAATGCTCCAGGAACTCGTTCTGTTCTTCGATGGACTCGAAGCGCCGTCCCTTCAAAGCAGTGGCCTGGGTGTGGCCAATCGCGTTCTCAACCGTGCCCTTGCGATTGGGGTCGCGCACTCGGGCCGGGTCGGCCACCACGCCGTAGTGGGCCAGCGTTGCGGCGTAGACCGGGTTGAGTTCAGGCTCGTACAGGTCGGGCTTGAGCACGCCTTCCTTGAGGTTGTCGAGCACGACGTATCGGCAGGAGCCGCCAAAGTAGCGCCAGGCCTGCTCATGCAATCTGGCCCACGTTTGCTGGCTGGAGTTCCACACGACCCGACGGAAACTGCGTCGGCTGTAGCGCAGTGTGGCCACAAACAGGCGGGGTTTGCGGTATTGGGTCTTGCCCGGCACGCGCGTGGGTGCACCCTCGCCGTAGTCGACCTGCATCTCCTCGCCGGGCAAGAAGGACAGGCGGTCAAATTGTTCTGGCTCGCGCTGGCGCAGCTTCGCCACAAACCGTTTGACGGAGTTGTAGGCACCGGCAAAGCCATGCCGGTCCACCAAATCCTGGTAGACGGCCATGGCATTGCGGCGCAATTGCAGTTGGGCTTCGATAAAGGCGCGGTGTGGCTCGCAAGCCGAGATGGCGGTGCTGTTTGGTGGCGCCGGTAGCGCCAGTGGAGTCGGTGGCCAGGGTGGAGCAGTTTGACCGGGTTCACCGCAATCCGACCTGAGCGCCATGGCCTGAGCCTGGCTGTCGAACTTCTTTCGATAGGTACGGATCGTGTGGCGCGAGATGCCGGTCTGGCGCTCAATCTCCCGCTGCGTGGCTCCACTGCGCAGCAGGGTCCAAATGGTGGTTTGCAAATGTGGCTTCAAGACGTTCACTCCAGTTATCCCCTCTAAGGTGAGGGGGTGAAAGTAACGTCCTGCCAGGGACCTCCGAACTACTGATGAACTGCAATCAGCACATCAAAACACGGTGGCCGGGGTGGAGCAGTTTGGGTGGCCACAAGTGGAGCACTTTGGGTGGCCGCCGGGGGTGAAAGACGGCAAACGCGAACTCGTCATCGGCCGCGCCACGCGCGGCTATGTGGCGCTGTACCGCTATGTGGCGGCTATCGACACGGTGTTTTTGCTGGCGGTGCAGGCCCAGCGGGAGGCTGGGTATAAGCGGGGTGATGGGCTGTAGCCCCTGTGGAATCTCCGTTGGCAGCTACTGACTTTGTAGTGGGTGGCTGACGCAATCAGGCAAGCGAGGGCGAGTGGCCACCGCGAACACGTTCTATTTCACCGTAGAACTTGAAGGACAATTTAGTAAAAAGGGCTGGATCTACATGCTGGATATACGCGAGATGCCCGATCAACTGTGGCACTTCACCCGACCTTAAGACCCCATCCCGATAGAGTTTTAGTAGCAGTCTGACGTGGTCCTTGTAGTCGGCATGCACGACAACGTTGCCCAAGTTGTTAACTCGCAAACCCGTCACTAGCGTCGAGCCACCAGCCCGACTCATGAACCGCGTTTTAGTAGCATTGACACGGAGTTTTGGGCTGTGTGTGGTTGCAAGAACTTCGGTAATTACCGTCACAAATTTCTTGCATGCCCCGACTCGATCAGTGGAAAAAACGAAGTCATCGGCATAACGCGTGAGCACTGCATTCCCGAAGTCAGCCGCTTTAGAAACTATTTCAGATAGCCGGGAATCAATCTGAAACATCACCGCATTTGCAATTGCTGGCGACGTGGAGTATCCAATTGGAAGTGTCCCATATCTATCAAAACAGACCTTTGATACCAGCGCCAATCCATCAGGTTCAGATGCCCACGCTGGTAGTGAGTCCCGGCAAGATAGCAAGATTTGTTGAAGATCCGTGTGAAGGATAGATGGGAAAAACGCTGAAATATCGATTCGAACAGAGTAAAGGGAAGAACTGTGTGCAGTTGCGTTGTTTAGTATCGATTGCCCTTGCCGAAAAGCAGTTGCAATTGGGTGGACTGGCAGCGCGGCTAGTAGCTCAAAGTTTAGCCACGACAAAATTGGCTTTAAGGTAACTGATGGCTGAATGATCTCGCGAGTTCCGCCTGTCCGCTTTGCTATCGTGAATCGCTTGACCCTCGTTGGCGCATGCTTGACAGTTTGCTGAACGAAATCAAGCGGCAGAAGCAAATCGGTTGCGATTTTTTGAAGGATTTCATCCATTCTTGAAACGCTCCGCATTGGCCTTGAGATGATGAGCGCGAAATGCAGCCATCAAAGCATTTACGTCCACCCGATATCTGAGAAAGAAGTCGGTAGTGCTTGCGTTGTATATCCAAACTCCATCCTTCATTTGCCTAGCAGAAACAAGCTTACTCTCGCGCAGCACACCCAACAGGCTTTTTAGCGTGTCAAAGTCTTTGTCTCCGAAAATAAGTTTAAGAATGTCGGCGATTTCTGCATGGCTAATCGGCCCTGCGAGAAGTACTAAATCGTGAATGAAATAGAGGCACGACTTGTCTATTGCCAGGCTGGAAAGCAATGAGTAGTCAACAGGGTTTCCAACCCTAGATGTATGGTCTACCGCTCGCAATATCTCAGGAAACGCGGCACCTATTCCATCTAAGACGGTAACGCCATTCTTTGACATTGGATACCAAATAACGGGCGACTTAACTTCTTCAACCGCCGCGATAGGACCGAGGTTTATGAACGACTGACTGCCTTTGAACTGGCTATCGTTTACTACTATCAGTTTTTTGCGCAAAGTGTGATGCGCAAAAGCCCCAAACTCGCAGTAAGCACTGGGGCTCTCCAAGACTATGATCACCTTGTCAGCGATCTTGGCGATTCTGTGCTCGAGATCAAGAGCATTTTTTTGGCTGCCGTATTTTCTTAGCTCACCAAAAACACCTTCTGCGTAAATAACAGTCGAGGATGCGGAGTTCTTTTGAATGAAAGTTTTTAGCGCTGTTCGACGCGCTGAGGGTACATTTTCTGACTGATTTGCACCACACAAAAAAATCAGTTGACGATTTCGCAGCAAAAGAGGTGGGCTGGCCTTTAGGGCCAGCCCGAATTTCTCAAGCCGTATGCCAGTGGCACTTTTGTTATGAAGTAACGTGCTCATGACAGCCTACATTGATCGTCGAAGGAGTCCAATTCGGACTTCCTGCCGACTGGCGGGAATCCGAATTGGACTCCTTCGCCGAAGGGTAAAAATGCAAGGCGGATCGCGACCCGCGACCCGGCTCAGCCGAGGCTGAACAAATGCTAGGCCGAAGCATTATGCATCCAATTTTGCACTTGATATAAAGACAGGAGGGCTTGCATTAGTCCGTCAGCGGCGACCCACCACAACAACAGGAAACGCACCGCTGCAACCGGTGTCGACGATTTCACGGCGCCAACCTCCGCCCAAACCCCCCATCCCCACTAGCCGTAATCACCAACCGATGCGTCGCCCGCGTCGCCGCCACATAAAACAGCCGCGCCTCCTCCTGCTCATCGTCCCCTGGCGCAGGCATCCGCCCCACCCCCGGCAGTGCCACCACGGCAAACTCCAGCCCCTTGCTGGCGTGCATGGTCAGCACCTTGATGGTGTCGGCATTCGGCTTGAAGCTGCCTGTCGCCTTGCGCACCTGATAAGGCAGCTTTCTGCGTGCCAGCGCACTGGCGCATTCGTCCATCACTGGGTAATGCCGACAAATAACCGCCATGTCGCCCCAGGCATGGCCCTCCTGATGGGCGGCGTTCAGCAGGTCGGCAATCTTGGTGGCCTCATCGCGCAGAGTGGGCAGGCGGATGATCAGCGGCGCCTCGCCATCGCGCCCGCAGCTGATGGGCTTGAGCAGCGGAATGCCATCGTCGTCCTGCTCATCCGCAGTCAGCAAGTCGGCGGCAATCAGGCTCGCGGTTTGCAGAATTTGTTTGGTGTTGCGGTAGTTGATCTTCAGAATCGTGGTGCGGCCTTGCGCCTGCACGCCCACGCTCTTGAAGCTGAACTGCTTGCTGCGGCTGCGTTCGTAAATGCTTTGCGCGTCGTCATACAGCAGCAACAGGCTGTTGGTCGTGGAGTCCACCATTTGCGTGACCAATCTGAGCCACTCGGGCGCAAAGTCGTGACCCTCGTCGATCAGAATGGCCTGGTACTGCCCGCTCGGTATTTGTTTGCGGTCTACCGCGCGGATGACGCGCTGCACCATGTCTGCCATCTTCTCGGCTACGGGCATGTCGAAGGACGGCAGCGTTTGGCCAAAGGCCACCAACTGATCGCGGCACCATTTATGAAAGTGCCTGACGTGCACCTTGTCGGTCAAGCCTTTGGCCTCCATAACGGATGCCAGCTTTACCCCCAATGGTTCATTGAAGCAAAGGATCAGTACCGGTTTGGACGTTGCGGTGTGCACCTTGGCCAGGTACTCGGCGCGGTAGCCCAGGATCATGGTCTTGCCCGAGCCCGCCACGCCGTGGATGACGCGGTGGCCGTCGCCCAGGGACCGGGCCAGTTGCTCCTGCTGCAGGTCCATCACGCGCATGATGCTGGGCAGCTCGGCATCCGCATCGCTGTCGTCAAACAGCGCGCCCTGCGTTTGCACGCGAACTTCAGGGAACATGATCCAGCGCACGCGGTCCAGTTGCGGCAGCGACATGACGCCGCCAAACGCATGGGGAAACATGTTCCACAGCCGCTGCTGAAATTGTTCCGCATCCGCCGACTCTTCCATTTCGTCTTTGCAGATCACGTAGTGCGACTCGATGGCGTCGCCGAGACCGGCCGCGTCAAACTGCTTGCGCGTGATGTGGGTAAAGACCACGCCGTGGCCCCAGGGGAAGGCGAGCTTTCCCTGATGGTCGCCAGCAGCCTGCACCAGTTGCGCGTCCCGCTCCAGCGCGTTCACCACCTGGATTGCGCAATGCCGCGCTTGTGCCAGTGGGTTGATTACCACCCTGATGCCGTTGCTGCCAAGAATTTCCCACATTTGCCGTGTGGCGCGCTGGATGGTTTCCAGCTTCCAGTCTTTGGTCTCCAGAATCAGCAGGCCGCGCCGGGGATGCAGCAGCACAAAGTCGGGGTGCGTTTGCTTGGGGCCAATAGGCACGTCGTACCAAAGCAGGTAGTCGGGGTCGAGTTTTTGTTCCAGCCGCTCGGCCAGTCGGCGCTCGCCGCCTGTCATGCTTGAAGTGCAGGCGCCAAGCGCCGGTATGAGGGTTGCCATTGTTGTTATCCCGCCCCTGAGATTGTTTGCGAGGGATTATGGCCCCATTACATAAGTGGCGTTAATGAAAGGTTTGGTCGCGTCCAGGTCGGCCAAGGTGTTGAGCGCCACCTCCAAATTGCCCATACCTATTGGGACTTCAACCAGCTCTCAGGTACTTCACTCATTCTCGCCCCCATCAAACAACACTCCACGCCGCGCCAGCCGTTCACGCGCTTCCTGCAAGGCTTGGTGCAAGTGTTGTTCCAGCTCCGCCTTGGGCGGCAGCTCGGTCCAGTATTCGGCGACGGTGATGCCGTCTTTGTGCATTTGCAGCAGTTCCACCTGTTCACGGCTGGATTCGGCGCACAGGATGAGGCCGATGGGGGGCTCTTCCCCCGGCTGGCGCTCGAACTTGTCCAGCCATTTCAGGTACAGCTCCATCTGCCCTTTGTGCGCGGCTTTGAAACGGCCCAGCTTGAGTTCGATGGCCACCAGGCGGCGCAGGCGGCGGTGGTAGAAAAGCAAATCCAGGTAGAAGTCATCGCCGTCAATGACCATGCGCTTTTGCCGCTCCACAAACGCAAAGCCGCGACCCAACTCCAGGATGAAGGCTTCGAGCTGGCGCAGGATGGAGCTCTCCAAGTCGGCCTCGTCATGGCCTTGGCGCAGGCCCAGAAAGTCCAGAAAGTACGGGTCTTTAAAGACTTGGGCGGGCTCGGCGTCTGTGGTTTGCAGCGCTGGCGATTGGGCACTGGCAATTTCGGTGCGCTCAAAGGCTTTGCGCTCGATTTGGTGGCGCAACTCGCGCACGCTCCAGGTGTTGGTGGCGGCTTGCTGAGCATAGAACTGGCGTGCCTGCTCGGTTTTGAGCGGCAGCAGGTTGACAAAGTGGCTCCAGCTCAATTGTCGTGACAGTGTCGCGACAATCTCGGTCTGCGGGAAAGTCTGGGCAAACTGCACCATGCGGCGCAGGTTTTTGGCTTCGAACCCACGGCCAAATTCTTGCGCCAGTTGTTCACCCACGCGGTTGATGAGCTGGTCTCCGTATTTGGCGCGGTCCGCACCGCCAAGCACCTCTGTGCGCAAGCGTTCGCCAACGCTCCAGTACAGGCGCGTGAGTTCAGCATTCACCGCGCCGGCCAGACGCTGGCGGCTGCTGGCAATCAGCGCACGCAGCTCGTCATAAAGAAGCTGCCGATCAGGAGAAAATCTCATTGCTGTTGAGAGTTTCCCAGGCTCCGTTGTGCCGGATGGTTTGCTCATATTTGCCCCCTAACCGCCTCATCCTCAATCAACAAGTCTTCCAGCGCCGCATCGGGGTCTCCGGCAAAGCACCGCTCGGTCAAGGCGCCTAAACGCCCGAGCTGCCTCCTACTCGTCTTCGCCCATCGCTGTCATACGCAGGTGCCAAGCGCTGGAATGAGGGTTGCCGTTGTTGTTATCCCGCCCCTGAGATTGTTTGCGAGAGATTATGGCCCTAATGCATCAGTGGTCAGGCAATGCTGGGGTCCATGGACTGCCCCGATCTGCGGCCTCCCAGTGACCAGGCCATACATAGCATCGGTACGCCCCGCTGAATTGGGATCAGAGCCCTGGACTTGGGGTTTTGCCAATTCAGCTACGACCTACCAGGCATCAATCGCCAACCCCTGCGCCGGCGGCAGCTCGCGCTGCGTCTGCAGGGCGCCCAGCAGCCAGGCGCGGGTTTGCGCGGGGTCTATCACGGCGTCGATTTCCAGCGTGGCGGCCATGTTGAGGGCGCTGCCTTTTTCGTACTGCTGGGCCACCAGTTGCTCGTACAGGGCCGTGCGCTGCGCGCCTTCCGGCTGCGCTTCGAGTTCCTTGCGGTAACCCAGGCGCACCGCGCCTTCCAGGCCCATGGCGCCAAACTCGCCGGTGGGCCAGGCCACCGTGCACAGGGGCGAGTGAAAGCCGCCCGCCGTCATGGCCATGGCGCCCAGGCCGTAGCCCTTGCGCAGCACCACGCTCAAATACGGCACGCGCAGATGCGCCGCCGCCAGGAACATGCGGCTCACATGGCGCACCTGGGCCCGGGTCTCGATCTCGGGCCCCACCATGAAGCCGGGCGTGTCGACCAGGCTGACCAAGGGCAAGCCGTGCGCGTTGCACAACTGCATGAAGCGCGCCGCCTTGTCGGCCGCATCGGCGTCGATGGCGCCGCCCAGGTGCAGCGGGTTGTTGACCAGCAAGCCCACCGCTCGGCCTTCAATGCGCGCCAGCGCGGTGTGTATGCCTTTGCCGAAGCCGCTGCGCAGTTCCAGCAGGCTGCCCTGGTCAGCGATGCCCGTCATGACGGCGCGCGTGTCGTAGACGCGCAAGCGGTTCTCCGGCACCACATCGCGCAAGGCCAAGGCATCGGGCGCCTGCCAGTCCTTGATGGGGCCCTGGAAGAACGACAGGTAATGCCGCGCCGCGGCCACCGCCGCGCTCTCGTCGGCGACCAGAATATCGATGACACCGTTGCCATGCTGCACGTCGCTGGGGCCGATTTGCTCGGGTTTGAAGACACCCAGGCCACCGCCCTCCACCATGGCCGGTCCGCCCATGCCGATGTTGCTGGCGCGGGTGGCGATGATGACGTCACAGCAGCCCAGCAGCGCCGCGTTGCCGGCAAAGCAGCGCCCGGCGACGATGCCCAGCACCGGCACCTGGCCATTCAGGCGCGCAAAGCTGGCGAAGGTGGCCACATGCAGGCCGGCCACGATAGGCATGTCGACATCGCCGGGCCGGCCACCGCCGCCCTCGGCGAACAGCACCACCGGCAATTTTTGTTGTAGCGCAATGCCCAGCATGCGGTCGGTCTTCTGGTGGTTGCGCATACCTTGCGTGCCGGCCAGCACGCTGGCGTCGTAAGCCATCACCACTGCGCGGCTGCGCTCTGGCTCGAACAGCGTCCGGTTGATGCTGGCTATGCCGGTCACCATGCCGTCGGCCGGCGTGTTTTTGATCAGGTCTTCGGCTGAGCGGCGGCTGCGCTGCGCCGCCACGGCCAGCGCGCCATATTCCAGAAAGGAGTCGGCGTCGCACAGGTCGGCGATGTTCTCGCGCGCCGTGCGCTGGCCCAGGGCGTGGCGCTTGGCCACCGCCTCGGGACGATTTGCGTCCAGCGTTGGCGCATGGCGCTCTAGCACGCGTTGCAGGTCGGCCCGCAAGTTGGCGGTGCCCGGCTGCGGCGGCGCCAGCGCGGCTGCGGCGGGTAACGCCTGCGGGGCACTCTGCGTAACCCGCTCCAGGCTGCCCAGCAGCTCGCCTTCGGCCACCAGAGCGCCGGCGTCAAAAAAAAGTTCGACCAGGCGGCCGCCCTGTTCGGCACGCACCTCGTGCTCCATCTTCATGGCTTCCAGGATCAGCAGCAGATCGCCGGCGTTGACGGTAGTGCCGGCTGGCACCTGCCAACGGACGATCTGCGCTTGCAGGGGGGAACGGATTTCAATCATTGACTTGTTTTCTGTTGAGGTACTGGCAGCATCGGCTCAGGCCGGATCCTTCAGCAAACGGCGCAGCACCTTGCCGGCGCCGGTGGTGGGCAGCGCGGCGATCAGCGCCACCTCGCGCGGCGCCTTGTAGGTGGCCATGTTGTCACGCGACCAGGCCACGATGTCGGCGGCGCTGGCGCTCTGGCCCGGTTTCAGCACGACGAAGGCCTTCACCACCTCGCCCTTGTCGGCGTCCGGCACGCCGATCACCGCCGCCTGGGCGATGGCCGGGTGCTTGATCAGAATGGTTTCCACCTCTTCCGGGAACACGCTGTAGCCCGAAACCTTGATCATCTCCTTGAAGCGGCCGATGAAGGTCAGGTAGCCGTCGGCGTCGAGCTTGCCCATGTCGCCGGTGTAGACCCAGCCCTCGCGCAAGGTCTTGGCGGTGGCTTCCGGCTTGTTCCAGTAGCCCTTGAAGACGCCGGCGCTGCGCAGCACGATCTCGCCGACTTCACCGACGGCGCAGGCACGGCCGCTGTCGGCATCCAGGATGCGGATCTCGTTGCCCGGAATCGCCTTGCCCTGGGTGCCCCAGCGGATCGCGTCGTGCGGCATGTAAGTGTCCACCGTGTGCGTCTCGCTCAGGCCGTAAGCGGCCTCGAACGACTTGCAGTTGGGGGCAAAAGTCTGCCACTGTTTGGCCAGCGCCTCGGTAAAGACGATGCCGAAGCTGGTCACCGGGTTCATGCGCAGGCAAGACAGATCAAAGTCTTTGGCTCCGGAGACCTGCATGGCGAACACATTCATGGGCGCGATGCTGTACCACCAGGTGACGCGGTGCCGCGCGATGGCCTGCAGCGTGGCCACCGGATCGAAGCGGAACAGCAGCACCGAGGTGGCTCCCGTGAACACGGTGACGTTGATGCCCATCACCATGCCGGCGATGTGGTACAGAGGCGCCACCGCCAGCAGCACATCGCTCTGGGCGACGCCGTTGCAGTTGGCGGCCGCCGCCGATTTGTAGAGAGCATTGCGGTAGCTCAGCATGGCGCCCTTGGGCAAGCCGGTGGTGCCCGAGGTGTAGGTCATCAAGGCCACGTCGTCCATTCCGATCTTGACCGCAGGCGGCTTCGCGTGGCCCTGGGTCGCCTGCAAAAAATCCTCGACATCGGCGGGCAGCGGCTGCGCCTGCTTTTTCATCGCCAGCAGTTCGGGCGGGATGTCGACGCTGGGCTGCTCCGGCAGCAAGTCGCCGTAGCGCACGGCAAACACATGCGTCAGCGCCGTCTTGGGGCGCACCTGCGCCACCACCGGCAGCAGGTTGTCGGCGGCGATGATGACGCGCGCCTGCAAATCGTCAAGCTGGTACAGCAGCTCGTGCTCCTTGTTCAGCGGGCCACAGGGGCAGACGATGGCACCCAGCTTCTGGATGGCGTAATGCGCCATCACGTACTGCGGGCAGTTGTTCAGGAACAGCGCCACCGGGTCGCCTTTTTTTACACCCAGCGCCGCCAGCCGGACCGCGAAGGCGTCGCTGGCGCGGTCCAGCTCGGCGTAACTGATGGCGCGCCCGTACCACAGGTAGGCGGCTTTGTCGGGCTGCTGGCGGGCGTGGGCGCGCAGGTAGTCGTGCAGGGGGGCGTCGAGCTTGGGGGTTTGTGCTGTCTCCATGGTGTCACTTTCAGGGTAAGTACGTAAGGTTGTAACGGTCCGGGCGCTTGCCAATATATACCAATCGGTAGAATAATTCTACTAACTGGTAGAACAAAGGTGACAAGCACGCCATGACCGCATCCCCCACCCGACTGCGCAACCGCCGGCAAAAAACCGCCACGCCCGGCACCGACGAAAAGCGCGAGCGCATCCTGAAGGTGGCCGAACGCTTGTTCGCCAGCCAAGGCTATGCCAACACCACGATCGAACAGATCGTGCGCGAGCTGGGCCTGACCAAGCCGTTTGTCTACTACTACTTTCACAACAAGCAGGAAATTTTCGAGACCTTGTCCTGGCGCCCGACGGTGGCCTGCTTTACCGCCATGGACTTCCCCGACGACGATGTGCGGCCGGCCCAGGTGAAGGTGACCGAGGGCCTGGAGCGGCTGATCCGCGCCACCATCAACCACTACCCGGCGGCTTTTTTCCCGTACCGCGAACCGCAGGTCTACCGCCCGGAGTACCTGGCGGCGCAAAAGAAGCTGGCGCATCATTTTTACGACCGCTTGTGCGCGCTGCTGGAGCAGGGCCGGCGCGACGGCAGCTTCGACTTTATGGAGACCCGCATCACCGCCCTGGCGGCTTGTAGCCTGCCCGGTTTTCTCTACGCCTGGTACCGGCCCGACGGCCGTCTGAATCCCGAAGAAATGGTACGCGAGCTGTCCCGGCTGGCGTGGCGCGTCATCGGCCTGCGGCAAGCCGCCCCAGCCGCAAAAAAATCCCCAACCCGAAAGAAGAAACCATGAAGAGACAACTTATCACCCCCATTGCCCTGGCCATAGGCTTGCTGGCCGGCGCCGCCCAGGCCCAGCAGACTTTCAAGCTGGCCTATATTGACCCTCTGAGCGGGCCTTTCGCCAATGTCGGCGAGCTGATGTTGAGCCATGTGCAGTACGGCGTTGGCGAGGTCAATGCCAAGGGCGGCGTGCTCAAGGGCACCAAGCTGGAGTTGCTCAAGTTCGACAGCAAGCTGTCGGCGCAGGAAAGCCAGAGCGCCTTGCAGGCCGCCATCGACCAGGGCGCGCGCGTCATCGTCACCGGCGGTTCCGGCTCCTCGGTGGTGGCGGCGCTGGTGGAAGCGGCGGCCAAGCACAACGAGCGAAATCCGGACAAGGCGGTGATTGTGCTGAACCATTCGTCGATAGACCCGGATCTGACCGGCAAGCGCTGCAACTTCTGGCATTTCCAGACCGAAGCCAATACCGCGATGAAGATGAAGGCGCTGGCCAACTACATCAAGAAGCAAGGCGACATCAAGAACATCTACCTGCTCAACCAGGACTATGCGCATGGCCGGCAGTGGGCTGCTTACGGCAAGGAAATGGTGGCGCTGGCGCGCCCCGACATCAAGTTTGTCGGCGAGGATTTTCATGCCATTGGCCGCGTCAAGGACTTCTCGCCCTACATCTCCAAGATCAAGGCCACCGGGGCCGATAGCGTGATCAGCGGCAACTGGGGCCAGGACATGACGCTGCTGCTGAAAGCGGGCGGCGACGCCGGCGCCAACTTCCGCTATTTCAACCACAGTGCCGGCTCCATTCCGGGCACTGTGCTGGCGGTGTCGCAGGCCAAGATCGGGCAGCTTACCTGGGTGGCAGAGTGGCACCCGGGGCAGGCCGATACACCCAAGGCCGAAGCCCTGGCCAAAGCCTATAAAGCCAAAACCGGCAAGGACTTCCTGGCGCCGCGCATCGAGTTCACGCCGCTGCTGCTGGCGGCCGCCATCAACAAGGCGCAGTCGCTAGACGCCGGCAGAATAGCCCACGCCCTGGAGGACTTGACTTTTGAGTCGGTGGTGGGCCCGGTGCGCATGCGCGCCGAAGACCACCAGCTGTTGCTGCCGCAAGTGGTCAACACCATTGCGCCGGTGGACGGCAAGGCGGTGAAGGTCGGTTGGGAAGGCACCAACTATGGTTTTCGCACCGACGCCGTCTACAGCGGCAACGAGCTGGCGCAAGGCACGCAGTGCAAGATGGTGCGACCGCAATAGACACAACCCACACACTGCCGGAAAATCTTGGTGTTGCGGTCGGACCAAATAAAGACTATATTTGGTTCACCGACGAATCAAGGAATATACCATGCGCTATGGCACCCAGATCCAACCTATCAGCTACTTGAAGGCCAACGCAGCACAGGTGCTACTTCAGCTCGCCGAGCAACGCGAGCCTATGATCATCACGCAAAACGGCGAGGCCAAGGCGGTGATTCAGGATATTGCGTCCTATGACAAAACCCAGGAAACCCTGGCACTGCTGAAAATTCTTGCCCTGGGCAAGCAGGAGATCGAGGCCGGCAAGGTCAAGCCGGTGACTCAGGTTGTGGCACGACTGCGGGCAAAACTGGCAGCGCCTTGATGTCATCGCATCGCTACGAGGTCCTGCTCACCGAGGGTGCCGAGCAGGATCTGGAGGATCTCTACGACTACATCGCGGAGTTTGACTGCGCTGCAAATGCCAACCGTGTGCTGGACCGCCTGCTCGAAGTGGCACAAAGTCTGGCGCAGTTTCCCGAGCGCGGCACCTACCCCAGGGAGTTGCTCGAACTGGGTATTCGGGATTACCGGCAGACTTCATTCAAGCCTTATCGCATTATTTACCGGGTGCTGGACCTCAAGGTCTATATCCACTTGATTGTGGACGGTCGCCGGGACATGCAGTCTTTGCTGTCACGCCGCCTGCTGGGTAAGGCGTAGCCCTGGCACAGCCAAAATATATACCGACGGTCTTCAAGTGAAGTAGTATTCCCGGCAGCTCCGGGAAACACCACATGCCAGCTCCTGACACCAAACTGCCTTGGCACATTCCGCTGATTTTTGCGCTGACCTTTGTCATCCACTATCTGGACCGCAATGCAATTTCGTTTGCCTTGCCGCAAATGGCCAGCGAGCTGCACTGGAGCGACCCGCAACTCGGTGAGTACGGCCAGTACCTGCTGGGTGCGTTTTTCCTGAGCTACGGTCTGGCGCAGGTGTTGCTGGCGGGCATTGCCGAGCGCTTCGGCGCCAAGCGCAGCCTGCTGATCGTGATCCTGGGCTTTTCCTGCGTCAGCATGGCGATGGGGCCGCTGGGCGGCTCGCTGGCGCTCTTGATAGTCCTGCGCCTGTTGCTGGGGCTGGCGGAATCGGTGCACGTGCCGATGATGGGCGTGATCACGGCGCGGCATTTTCCGAGCGCCGTGCGCGCCCGCGCCAACGCCACCTGGAACGTCGGCCTGATCATTGCCACCGCCATCGGCTCGCTGATCACCGTGCCCATCATCAGCGCCTACGGCTGGCGCGCCAGCTTTGTCATCATCGGCGCCGCCGGCCTGCTGGTGGCGCTGCCGCTGGTCCTGTTTTTTGTGCCGGACGGCCGACCCGGCGCGCCGGCGGCGGCTCGCGGCGAGCACAGTTTCCGCAGCAATCCCGACTACTGGCTTTATGTGCTGTGCGGCGTGCTCAATGCGTTTTGCGGTTTCGGCATCCTGGGCTGGCTGCCGACTTATTTTGTGCGCGCCAAAGGCATAGACTTCGCGGCCCTGGGCTGGCCGCTGACGCTGGTCTTCAGCGCCGGCATCGTCGGCACGCTGGCGCTGGCCTGGTTGGGCGACAAACTGCGGCGCCGCGTGCTGCTGTCCAGCATCGGCTTCCTGCTGGCGGCGCTGGTGCTGTACCAGGCGATAGCGGCGCAGTCGCTGAGCAGCATGGTGGCGCTGTTCGCGCTGGCGGTTTTTTGTCAAAGTGCTTTTCAGGCGCAGGAGCACGCCACCGTGCAGAAGCTGGCCAGGGACTCCGAGGTGGGCGCCGCCACCGGCACCTACAACGGCATCAGCCTGGTGATTGGCGGCGTCATCGGCAGCGTGGTGCCAGGCGCCATCGTCTCGGCCAGCGGCAATTTTGATAATGCCTTGCTGGCCATTGTGGTGGCGGCAGCCGCAGCTTCCATCACCATGGGCCTGCTGAGCTGGCGCATGCGAGAGATCGGCAATCAAGAGGTCCAGTCATGAGCAGCGGCCTGCCGCAGAACGGCCGCGCCGCGGCGCAGATTCTGGAAGAACTCAAAGGCTTCGCCAGCCAGGACCCCAAGTACAAGGAAGGCCGTCTCTGGAGTCTGACCTATTACCTGGACGAGGACTTCGAGAAATTTCTGGGCCAGACCTACCAGACCTTCTCCGGTGCCAACGGCTTGAACCCGAGCGCCTTCAAGAGCCTCAAGCGCTTCGAGAACGAGATCATTGGCATCACCACCCACTTGCTGCACGGCCCGGCAGAGGCCTGCGGTGTGCTGACCTCCGGCGGCACCGAGAGCTGCCTGCTGGCGGTGAAAACCTACCGCGATCTGGCGGCGGCACGGCGGCGCGTGAAGAAGCCGGAGATGATCATCCCGGTGACGGCGCATGTAGCGTGGTTCAAAGCCTCGGAATACTTTGGCGTCAAGCTTCGCCTGCTGCCGCTGGACGCCCAACTGCGCGCCGACGTCAGCCGGCTGGAAGGCCTGATCAATCGCAACACGGTGATGATTTTGGGCTCTGCACCCGAGTACCCGCACGGCACCATAGACCCGATAGAGGCGATGGGCCAGATTGCACAAAGGCATGCTATCCCGCTGCATGTGGACGCCTGCGTCGGCGGCTTCATCCTGCCCTTCATGGAGATGAACGGACGCCAACTGCCGCTGTGGGATTACCGGGTGAGCGGCGTCACCTCCATTTCTGCGGATCTGCACAAATACGGCTTTGCCGCCAAGGGCGCTTCCACCATAACCTACCGCAACCTCGATTATTTGAAGCACCAGATGTTTGTTTACCAGGACTGGCCGGGCGGCGTCTTTGCCTCGCCGGCCCTGCTGGGCACGCGACCCGGTGGCGCCTACGCCGCCGCCTGGGCCACGCTGCAGTATTTCGGCCAGTCCGGTTACCGCGAGCTGGCGGCGCGCACTTGCGAAGCGGTGGACCGTCTGAGTGCCGGCATCGAAGCCATCGCCGGCCTGAAGCTGCTGGTGGCACCGCAAGGGCCTTTGCTGGCCTATGGCTCCATCGACCCGGCGGTGAATATTTTCGCCGTCGGCGACCAGATGGACGCCAGGGGCTGGAGCATCAACCGGCTGCAGAATCCGGACGGCCTGCATGCCATGGTGACGGCCCAGCACCTGGCCGTGGTCGATGCCTATCTGGCCGATTTGCAAGCCGCCGTGGCAACGGTGCGCGCCCACCCGGAACTGGCGCAGCAAGGCAGCGCCGCCACCTACGGCATGTTGTCGCATGTGCCGCTGCGCGGCATGGTGAAACGCCGCGTGCTGGACCTCTTTGCCGCCATGTACGCGCCCGGTGGCGGCGCCATCGATCTGTCGGCCGGCGTCGATAATGCCGGCTCCGAGCCGGACGCGGCGCACGGCAAGACGCCTTTGCTGGAGCGCCTGATGATGAAATACGTGAGCTGGAAATCCCGCCAACGTTGAGCGAAAGAATTTTTACAATGAACCTTGTCCCCCTGATCCAACTCAACCGTGGCGGCACCCTGGAGTGCCTGCATTTCGGTGCCGTGGCGGTTGTCAACACCCGGAACAAATTGCTGGTGCAGGCCGGCGATGCGCACTGGCTGACCTTCTCGCGCTCCACCCTCAAGGCCTTGCAGGCCTTGCCCTTCATGCAGGCCGGCGGACCCCGGCAGTTCGGTTTTGCCGCGCAGCAGGTGGCGCTGATGTGCGCCAGTCATAACGGCGAGCCGCAACATGTGGCGGTGGTCCAGGGCATGCTGGAGAAAGCCGGCCTGGGCTACAAAGCGCTGCGCTGCGGCTGCCATGTGCCGATGGCGTTCACGCTGAGCGATACGGCGCCGCTGACCGGTATGGCGTTTGATGAGCGCCACAACAATTGCAGCGGCAAGCACGCCGGCTTTCTGGCCTATTGCGTGCAGATGGGTTTGAGCCAGGACGACTACACCGATCCGGCGCATCCGCTACAGCAGGCGATCCGGCGTGACGTGGCGCGCGCCGTCGGCATGGACGCCAACGACTTCAAGATGGGCATAGACGGCTGCTCGGCACCCAACTATGCGATGCCGCTATCGCGCTTGGCGTATGGTTATGCCAGGTTGGCCAGTGGCATTCGAGACACTGAATTTGGCGACAGCTTTGCGGCTTTGAGTGAAGCCATGACGGCGCACCCGGACCTGGTGTCGGGCACCGGCCGCAACGACCTGGCTTTCATGCGCGCCGGCCGCGGCGACTGGGTCAGCAAGATCGGCGCCGACGGCGTGCAGGTGCTGGGCAGCAAGAGCCGCGGCGAGGCTTTTGCCATCAAGATCATCGATGCCAACAAGCCAGCCCTGTTTGCCGCCAGCGTCGAAGTGCTGGAGCAGCTGGGCTGGCTCGACGCGGCGCAGCGCGAAGAACTCAAGCCCTGGCGCGCACAGACCATCGTCAACGCGCGCGGTTTGCCGGTGGGTGAACGGCTGCCCGTTTTCAAATTGCAGAGGCCTTGAGGCGGGGCGCCGGCCGCTCCAGAGCCCGGCCCGACCGGCCTCAGGCGACCACTGACAAACCCGACTTTTCCGGGCCGGCGGGTCTGGCCACAGCGACCGCACCCGACTGGATATCGCCCGTCAGTTGGCCGCCCTCCTCAATCACGATTTTGCCGTAGCGAACCTTGCCGGTGACTTTGCCGGTGGCATGGATGACCAGCTTCTGGCGCACCGTCAGGTTGCCCTCGAACTGGCCATGAATCTCGGCCAGGTCGATCTCGGCCGAGCCTTTGAAGGCGCCCTGTTCCGAAATCTGCATGAGTCGCGAATCCATGGTCGCCTCCACCATGCCTTCGACCAGCAAGGTGTCGCAATCGGTAATTTCAACCCCCTTGAGCTTGATGTTGGGTCCGACCGTCAGTTTGCTGCCGCTGTCCCTGGCCGGCGCAACAGGATTCACTGGATTGGCCGCGATGGGCACGACGGCCTGTGGAGCGCCGCTGTTGCCAGACGCAACGCCGCCACCGGGGTTGCTCGCGGGAGTGCCTTGGCGCACCGGGTTGAGGGCTTCGCGCTTGTTGAAGAAATGAGGTGTGATCGCCATGTGACTTCCTTTAAAGACTCATGGTACGGGTCATGCTCGTGAAAGTCTCCACCGCAGATGCAAGACTGGTAACTGAATAAGTTTCCGCGCCACTGCTGCGCTGAACCTAAGCCTCGTAACGACCCAGCTTGTGCGCCAGCTCGATGGCTGAGCTGACTTCCATTTTCTTGAAGATGTTGGCGCGGTGAAACTCCACCGTGCGCGGAGTTATGCCCAGGTGGTCGGCGATGGTTTTGTTGTAGTTGCCCTTGATCAGCTCGTCCAGCACTTCGCGTTCGCGCACGCTCAGGCTGGCCAGCGCCTGGCGCAGACGCTGGCCCTGCTGCTGCTGGTCGCTGATGGCGGAGGCCGCCGCCAGCGCCTGCTCCACCTTGTCCACCAGCACATTGTTCTGAAACGGTTTTTCGAGAAAATCCCAGGCGCCGTTCTTGACCGCCGCCACCGCCATGCTGACGTCGCCGTGGCCGGTCAAAAACAGAATCGGCCAAGGGCAGCCCAGGGCCTTGAGTTCCTCGAACGTGCTCAGGCCCGACAGCGGCTCCATCCGGATGTCCAGCAGCACCACGGCCTGACCCCAGTCGGGCAGGCGCGCGCGCACGGCCTGCAGAAAGACGTCACCGCCGGCCCAGGTGGCGGCCTTGTGGCCGCGCGAATCGAACAGCCAGGCCAGACCCTCGCGAAAATCGGCGTCGTCGTCGACGATGTGAATGGCGCAGTTCATGGCTTAGAACTTGTCCGTAAATAACTGGGGGCCGCGTTGGGACGCAATCGGGATGAGTTGTCCGCCAACATTTCGCCGCATGGGCTGCCTGCCCATGCAAGGAATTTGGTGGGCAAATCGCCCGATTTCGACCCAACCCTTCGGGCAAACGGATTTTCGGGCGGTCTGCTTCGTTACAAAATCAGCCAAGGCAACCAGCCTTGGCTTGGATTTTGCGCCTCGCATCCCATCCCGAAAATTCATTTGCGCGACCCCCAGTTATTTACGGACAAGTTCTCATTGTCCCGCTCCGGGGCGGCCAGCGCATCCTCCACCGACAGCGGCAGCCAGAGGGTGAACCGGGCACCGCCCAGGACCGGATCGCGGCCAACGTCGATGCGACCGTGATGCGCCTCCAGCACCGAGCGGCAAATCGCCAGCCCCATGCCCATGCCGTCGGCCGAGGCACTGAAAAAGGCGCCGAAGATTTGCTCCTTGTGTTCCTCGCCGACGCCGGGGCCGCTGTCACCCACCACCATCCCGGCCAGGCCCTGGTCCAACTCGATGCGCACCTGCACGCGCGCCAGGCGGCCGGCCAGTGGCGCCCAGTGCAAGGCGTTGCCGACCACGTTGTGCAGCGCATGCTCCAGCAACAAGGCATCGGCCTCGACCCACACCGGAGCCGGACCCAGCGCCAGCTCGAAACCGCCCTGGCGCTGCAACTGGTACTGGCTCAGGGTGGCGCGCATGAAGGCCACCAGGTCCAGGCGCTGGCGCGTCATTTCACGCCGCCGCACAAAAGCGTTGACGCGCTTGATGATGTGGCCGGCCTTGTCGGACAGGCGTTCCATCCGCTCCACCACCGGCACCACCTCCGCCAGCGCAATGCGGCCGCCACGCAGGCGATTGAGCAAGCCGTTGGCAAAGCTGCTGAGCGCGCCCAGCGGTTGATTGAGCTCGTGCGCCAGGGTCGACGCCACCTCGCCCACCACCACCAGCCGGCCCGAGGCCTGCAGCCGCTCCTGCTGGCGCGCCGCCAGACGCTCGGCGCGTTTGCGCTCGCTGATGTCCAGCACCGAACTCATCCAGCCGATCTGTTGGCCATTGGCGGTATTCAGCGGCGCCTCATGAATCAGGACGTCCAGCAGGTGGCCATCGCGGTGCTGAAATTGCACTTCGACCCCGTCCTCATGCGTGCCTTGCGCGATGATGTCGCGGTGCACCAGCTCGAGTTCGTCGGCCTGGTCCGGCGGCCAGTAGGGCAGCGGCGTCGACTGGCCCACCAGTTCGGACGCCGTGTAACCGACCAGCTTGCAAAAAGACTCATTGACGTACAGGATCTTGCCGCTGCGGTCCCAGGCCCGCAGGCCGATGGTGACCGAGTTTTCCATCGCCGTGCGCAAAGCCACCTGGGCCTGGAACAGGGCTTGCACCTGTTGGCGCTTGACGAAGTCGCGGCGCAGAGCCCACAGGCTGACCAGCATGCCCAACAAAAACAGCAGCGCCACCAGGAAGAAGATGCGCGGCACGGTGGCCGCATGGACACCCAGCGGCGTTACTTCCAGAAACAGATCGGTGCCGGCCAGGTTCATGGCGGCGCGGTAGGGTTGCTTGCTCCGCCTGTCGTCGGCCGGCGGCTTCGCCTCGTCGGTCACCAGGTGCACCGCATGGTCTTGCGCAAACCAGGTCGGCACCAAGGCCGCGGTCGCGCGCTCCAGCGACAGGGCGGCCAGGTAATTGCCGACAAACTGGCCGCGGTCAAAAAATGGCACGGCCAGCCAGACCACATCGGTCGCTTGGCCATCGGGCTGCAGCATCAAACCGGCGTAGGCGGACCGCCGCAGGCCGCGGGTTGTGTCCTGCAAGGTGGCCAGCGCCTGGGCGTTAGCCGCCTGCGCCGACCAGTCTTGCCGCCAGCGCTCGAGGCCGCCCCAAGTGTCGTTGCGCTGGCCCGCTGCCAGCCAGCCATGGGCCAGCAGCACGCCAGGCTCACGCCACAACAGTCCGCCCTGCAACGGGGCGCTGTCGCCGTGGCTGGCGCCCAGCACCGTTTGCCGCGCCAGCAGCAGCAGGTCGTCTTCGAGCCGCCGGAAATGAAACTGCACGCTCTGCTCCAGCCACTGGGCGTCGGCGGCGCGGCTGCGCGCCTCCTCGTCGGCCTCGAAGGTGTTGAGGTACAAGACCAGCGCGACGACCGACGCCAGCAGCAGCAGCAGCAAACCCAGCAGCCACAACAAGGCGCGCCGGTTGCGGCTGGCGTGACCGGGCATGGTCTGTTGCAGCAGCGCAAAGTCGAGCGACTGATCGGCGGCGGTGGATTCGGTTTTGGCCATTGTTGAGGCAAACAAGTCCTCGCATAATAGCCAGCATGCCAGCGCCTGACTTGTCCGCCCTTCGCCGCCGCCGTCTGTGCTTGCGCGGCCTGGCGGCGTCGGCCTTGGGTTCGGCACTGGCCGTGCCCTCGGCCGCCAGCGGCCGGACCCGACCGGTGACGCTGCGCTTTTCGCATGTGGTGGCGCAGCAGACGCCCAAAGGCCTGGCCGCCCAGCGCTTCCAGCAGTTGGTGGAGCAACGCTCCGGCGGGCGCATCCGGGTCCTGCTTTATCCGGACGCCCAGCTCTACGGCGATGACGATGAGATGCAGGCCTTGCAGCTGGGCGCGGTGGACATGCTGGCGCCATCGCTGTCGAAGTTCGGCCGCATCGGCTTTCCCGAGTTCGAGCTGTTCGACCTGCCGTTCCTGTTCGGCCAGGTGGCCGACGTGCGACGCATCACGCAGGGTCCGCTGGGGCAGCGCTTGCTGGAGCGCCTGAGCCATCAGGGGCTGACCGGCCTGGGTTACTTCGACAACGGCTTCAAACAGATGAGCGCCAACCGCCCCTTGCTGGCACCGGAAGATTTTGTCGGCTTGCGCATGCGGGTGCAGGCCTCGCGCGTGATCGCGGCACAAATGCGAGCCCTCGGCGCGCAACCGGTGACCCTGGCGTTCAGCGAAACCCGGCGCGCGCTGGAGACCGGCGTGGTCGACGGCACCGAAAATCCGATCTCCAATTTCTGGACGCAAGGCATGCACCAGGTGCAATCCGATCTGAGCCTGACCGAGCACGGCTATCTGGGCTATGCGGTGGTGGCGAACCAGCGTTTCTGGCTCAGCCTGGCGGGCGTCGACCGCGAACTGCTGGGTCAGGCTTTGAGCGAAGCCCTGAGCTACGGCAACCAGATCGCGGACGCCCAGAACGAGAAGGCGCTGACGGCCTTGCGCCAGGCCGGCACCACGCGCATCCATGTCTTGAGCGAGGCCCAGCGCGAGCGGCTGCGCCACGCCGTCGAGCCGGTGCACAAGGCGCTGGCAAATCGCATCGGTCTGCCCTGGATGAACGCCATGCGCGACGCCTTGAAGCAAAACGCCCAGGGTTAACCCTAGCTGTTGAACGCCACAGTTGGCGCACAGTCGAATGCTGTTTAAGCTTGGACCGTTAGCTTGACCAACCCTCGTTTTGGAGACACTTCTATGAAACTCAAATTCCTGCTCGCCGGCATGTTGCTGGCGCTTGGCCTGAGCGCCAGCGCGCAAACCATCATCAAGTTCAGCCACGTCGTCGCCGCCGACACACCCAAGGGCAAGGCGTCCGAGTTCTTTGCCAAAAAGGCAGCCGAGCTGACCCACGGCAAAGTCAAGGTTGAGGTCTACCCCAACAGCGCCTTGTACAAGGACAAGGAAGAAATGGAAGCCCTGCAAATCGGTTCGGTGCAGATGCTGGCGCCGTCGCTGGCCAAGTTCGGGCCGCTGGGCGTGAAAGAGTTCGAGGCCTTCGACTTTCCGTTCATGTTTGACGACACCGCCGAGCTGCACAAGATCACGCAAGGTCCGGTCGGCGCCGCCATGCTGGCCAAGCTGGAGCCCAAGGGCATCAAGGGTCTGGCTTACTGGGACAACGGCTTCAAGTCGTTCTCGGCCAACACGCCGCTGAAGATGCCGGCCGACTACAAGGGCAAGAAGTTCCGCATCCAGTCCTCCAAGGTGCTGGAAGAGCAGATTCGCTCGGTCGGTGGCATTCCGCAGGTGATGGCTTTCTCCGAGGTCTACCAGGCGCTGCAAACGGGCGTGGTGGATGGCACCGAGAACCCGATCTCCAACTTCTACACGCAGAAGATGCATGAAGTGCAGAAGCACCTCTCGATCACCAACCACGGCTACCTGGGCTATGCCGTCATCGTCAACAAGAAATTCTGGGACGGCCTGCCGGCTGATGTACGCGGCCAGCTGGAACAGGCGATGAAGGAAGCCACTGTTTACGCCAACCAGATTGCGCAGGAAGAAAACGACAAATCCCTGGCCGGCGTCAAGGCCAGCGGCAAGACGGCGGTTTACGAACCGACCAAGGAAGAGCGTCTGGCGCTGAAGAAGGCGATGGCCCCGGTGCACATCAAGATGGCCGACCGCGTCGGCAAGGACACGCTCAAGGAGTTCTACAAGGCCACCGGCTTTGATCCGACCAAGCTCTAAGCCGGTTGTCATTGCGGACCAGATCCGCAATCCAGTCTGTGCGTGGCACTGCATGCCGGATCCGAGTCCGGCATGACAAATTCTTCATACCCCTGGGCACATTCGGAGTTCAAAGCATGAGATTTCTTGATCACCTGGAAGAGTGGCTGGTCACCTTCCTGATGGGCGCCGCGACGCTGATCATCTTTGTGGCGGTGGTGCACCGCTATGCGGCGGGCCTGCCGATACCAGGCCTGCAGGACTGGCTGCTGTCGCTCAGCATGAGCTGGGCGCAGGAGCTGACCATCATCATGTTCGTCTGGATGTGCAAGTTTGGCGCCGCCTACGGCGTGCGCACCGGCATTCACGTCGGTGTCGACGTGCTGATCAACCGCATGAACGACAAGATGCGCGGCAAGTTCATCATTTTTGGACTCTGCGCCGGCGCCGTCTTCACCGGCATCGTGGCGGCCCTGGCGAGCGGCTTTGTCTGGGACAACGGCGCGCATTACGCTTGGTTGAAAATCCTGGGCCTGCCGCTGGACGGGGTTCCGGAAGGCCCCACCACACCGGATCTGGAATGGCCCACCTGGATGGTTTACAGCGCCGTGCCACTGGGCAGCAGCCTGATGTGCTTCCGCTTCCTGCAGGTGATGGTCAGTTTCATCAAGACCGGCGAGCTGCCGCACCACGACCACGGTCACGTTGATGGCCTGGAAGCCGAAGTGCTGCCCGTCGACATCAACCCCTATGGCATGCAGGACAACCTGCACCCGGATGAAACCGCCGCCGACCAAGGGGGCACGAAATGAACGCCACCGTCATCTTTGTGCTGCTGCTGGTGCTGATGCTGACCGGCATGCCGATCTCCATCTCGCTCGGTCTGACGGTGCTGACCTTCCTGTTCGGTTTTACCCATGTGCCGCTGGAGTCGGTGGCGCTGAAACTGTTCACCGGCATCGAGAAGTTCGAGATCATGGCGATCCCGTTCTTTATCCTGGCCGGCAACTTCCTGACGCACGGCGGCGTGGCGCGGCGCATGATCAACTTTGCCTCCAGCATGGTGGGCCACTGGTACGGCGGCCTGGGTCTGGCCGGCGTGCTGGCTTGCGCCCTGTTTGCCGCGGTGTCAGGTTCTTCGCCGGCGACGGTGGTGGCGATCGGCTCGATCCTGATGCCGGCCATGGTCAGGGCCGGCTTTCCCAAGAGTTTTGGCGCCGGCGTCATCACCACCTCGGGCGCCCTGGGCATCCTGATTCCGCCGTCGATCGTGATGGTGATGTATTCGGTGGCCACCAACACCTCGGTCGGCGCCCTGTTCATGGCCGGCGTCGTGCCGGGCATCGCGCTGGCCTGCGTGCTGGGCGGCGTGACCTGGTACCGCGCGCGCAAGTTCAACTATCCGCGGCTGCCCAAGGCGACCTGGGCCGAGCGCTTCAAGGCCTTCAAGACCTCGGCCTGGGGCTTGCTGCTGATCCTGATCGTGATGGGCGGCATCTACACCGGCATGTTCACGCCGACCGAGGCGGCGGCCATGAGTGCGGTCTACGCCTTTGTGGTGGCGGTCTTTGTCTACAAGGACATGAAGCTGAGGGACGTGCCGCGGGTGCTGCTGAACTCGGCCAATATGTCGGCCATGCTGCTCTACATCATCACCAACGCGGTGCTGTTCTCTTTCATCATGGCCAACGAAAACATCCCGCAGGCGCTGGCCGACTGGATGCTGGGCAATGGCCTGGGCATGATCACCTTCCTGCTGGCGGTCAACGTCATGCTGCTGCTGGCCGGCAACTTCATGGAGCCGTCCAGCATCGTGCTGATCTTCGCGCCCATCCTGTTCCCGGTGGCCATGAAGCTGGGCATAGACCCGGTGCACTTCGGCATCATCATGGTGGTCAACATGGAGGTGGGCATGTGCCACCCGCCGGTCGGTCTGAACCTGTACGTGGCCTCCGGCATCACCAAGATGGGCATCACCGAGCTGACGGTGGCGGTCTGGCCCTGGCTGCTGGCGATGCTGGGCTTCCTGATGGTGGTGACTTACTGGCCGGGCCTGTCAACCTGGTTCCCGCGGCTGCTGGGGATGATGTAGCGCAGCGATTTCGGAGGCGGCGGTGACATCCATGGATTGCGGATCGGGCCTGCCCCGGACTCCGATCCGGGGGCCGCAATGACAGCCCGAGGTCTAACTGGCGGCGTAGAACCGAAAGCTGTTGCCCTGCTGCTTGGCGCTGTACATGGCGCTGTCGGCGGCCCTGACCAGCGCGTCGGCCTCGCCTGCGTCTGACGGGTAGATGGCAATCCCGATGCTGCTGCCGATCTCCACGCTCCTGTGCTGACTGTCGAGCTGGAACGGCTTCCCCAGCGCAACGATGATTTTCCGGGCCACCGTTGCCGCTTCCTCGGGCCGCGTGACATCGGACAGGATGACCGTGAACTCATCGCCACCGATGCGCGCCACGGTATCCGATTCGCGTACCTGGCGCCGGATTCTGGCGGCGACGGCTTGCAACAGCTCGTCGCCGGCGGTGTGCCCCAGGCTGTCGTTGACCTGCTTGAAGCGGTCCAGGTCGAGGTACAGCAAGGCGAACTGGCGCGTGTCGCGTTTGGCCAGACTGACCGCCTGCTGCAAGCGGTCGTTGAACAGCAGGCGGTTCGGCAAGCCGGTCAGGCTGTCGTGATGCGCCACCCGCTGGATGCGCTGCTCGGCCAGCTTGTGCTCGGTAATGTCTATGGTCACCGAAAAACAGCCCAGCACCTTCCCCTTGTCGCCAACATGCGGCAGCAGTTTGACGGCCAGGTAACGCGTCTCGCCGTTGGCCAGCTTGCGCGTCCTTTGGTAGGTGACGGGTTGTCCCTGCAGCGCCCGCGCAAAATGACCTTCGATCTCCGGGTAGGCCTCCTCCCCGGCCACCTCGCGCACGTGCCGGCCAAGAATGTTGTCCGAGCTGAAGCCGTAAAACTCGCTGTACATCTTGTTGGCGAAGCTACAGCACAGGTTCTGGTCCCACGACGCGGTCATGGCCGGCACGTTGTCGGCGAACAGGCGCAGTTCCTGCGCGCTTTCACGCAAGGCTTGCTCCAGCCGCTTGCGCGCCGTGATGTCGGTGCCGACGCCGCGGTAACCCCTGAAGGCACCAGACGGGTCGAACATCGGATTGCCGCTGATCGACAGATAGCGCTCGCTGCCATCCGCGCCGCGGCGCGAGAACTCGAAACGGCGGAATGGCCGGCGCGCCTCCAGCACCGCCCGGTGTCCCTGCCAGCCGGCCTCGTCGGGCGACAGATAAGGCAGTTCCCAACGCCGTTTGCCGATCGGCGAACCTAGCCCGAAGACCGACGCCCCGCTCAATTTTTTGTCGACCCAGTAGCGCTGCGAAAGCCGGTGCTCGGGGTCGCTCTCCCAGTAGAAATCGGACGACATCTCGGTCAGGCTGCGAAAACGCGCCTCGCTCTCGTGCAAGGCCTGGTCCATGCGCTTGCGTTCGGTGATGTCGTGCACGATGGCAATCCACTGCGGCTTGCCTTCCAGCAGCGCCTGGCTGAGCGCCAACTCGATCTGAAAGTGCTGGCCGTCCTTGCGCTGGCCGTCGGCCTCCAGCGTGCCCAGAGGCGCTTGCCAGCCCGGCAGCCCGGCCCTGACGATATCGATCCCGGGCAGCAGATCGGCCGCACTGCGGCCCAGTGCTTCGGCTCTGTCGTAGCCGAACATGCGCGCCGCCGCCGGATTCAGGGACTGCAGCAGGCCGTCCGCGTTGAAGCTGATGATGCCCTCCACCGCGTTGTCCACGATGGTGGCCAGGCGTTCGCGTTCGTGCCCCAGCGCGCCCAGCGTGCGGCTCAGTGCCCGCAGGGGCAGCAGATTCAGGCTAAAGTAAATCGCCAACCCCAGCAGCAGGGCGAACAAGCCCACCAGTGCGGTATTTTGTAACTGCGCCAGCAGTGAGCGACTGGTCACAAACTGACCCACCACGGCCCCCGAATCAAGCAGCGGCGCGGCGCGCGTGAGCAGCGGTGGCGCGAGGCTCTGTGCATTGCTGGAAAGCACGACACCGTGTTCGTCCAGGATGGAATGCCTCTCCACAATGCCGGCGGAGACGGGGCGGGTGGCGACAATGGCGTCCAACCTGGGGACCTCGAAGCGCCACAGCTCGGGGTTCTCATTGATTCTGCGGGTCACAAGTTGGGCATGGACCGCGGCATCGTTGACAGTCTCTTCCGCCACGAAGTTGTAGACCACCAGCCAGTAACCCAGCGGCAGGGATAGCGCCACGATCAGTGCAATGCCGGCGGAGATCCAGCGCAGGGCTCGGATCAGGCCACCTTCTGCTACAGACATCGAATCACCTTGGGCCCGTTCACATTATTTTTACGCGTGCGAATTGGCCCTAATCCTGAAGCGCCAGATTGCCGCTCCTGGCAAGAACCGCCTGGCCCGCCGGTGATCGGACAAAGGCGACAAAGTCCTTGGCCAACGGCGCGGGACTGCGGCCCGTGACCAGGTACAAGGTCTTGTAATAGGGGTAGCGTCCGGCCGTCAGGGATTGCAGCGTGGGCGCCACCCCGTCCAGGGCCAGCGCTCTAAGGGCACGGTTTTCCGTCAGGATTTGAGTCAGCGTGCTGGCCCCCAGGGCGCCCGGAAGCTGCTCCAACGCGTCGGCATTGTCCTGGTCGGTATCGGCCATCCGCAGGCCCGGCCGGGTCAGCGCCATGCTGATCGCGCTGTTCATGGCGGCCGAGAACGCTCGCATCGCCACGGTGTCGGCGTCGGCCTCGGGGCGCATCACCAGACGTACCGGACTGCCATCGAGCCAGCGGGCGGCATGGCCCGAATAGATTTGCGCCAGTTCGGACAGGGTCAGGCCGGCAGCCTTGGTCTTGATCCCGGTGGCGATGACAATGGGGGTCCGGGCATAGGCCCGCGCCGAGGCACCCTGGCCTTGCTCTTGCGCCGTGACCGGTCGGGCGCTGATGCCGATGTCCACGGCACCGGCCAACACAGCGCGGATGGCACCGGTGCTGCCCAGACTGGGAGTCACAAGCAATTGCGCGTCGGGTCTGGATTTATTGAATTCCTGCGCCATCAACTTCATGCTGCCCAGACCGGTGCCGGTGCCGCCGATCTTGATGGCCTCGGCCGGCGCAGCCAGCGCCGTCGCGAGCAGGATCGCGCCGCCCCCGGCAAGACAAACTGCGCGTAACTGTTTGAGAAAACAAGGCGCCAAGCGCAGGGCAGGACTCATGGGATGGACATCTTTTGAATACAAAGGCATGGCACCCATCCACTTCACCCATGGTTGGCCACCATCAGCATGCGCTGCATTATCGGTCACCCGGCCTCAGGTCCGCCAGATATTTGGTCTCAAAGGTCGCGCTGGGCACCGGTTGGCTGAATAGAAAGCCCTGCATTTCGTCACAGTCAAGCACGCGCAGCAGGCGCGCCTGCTCCTCGGTTTCGACGCCCTCCGCGACCACCTTGAGTTTGAGCGCATGCGCCAGGTTGACGATGGTGGCGACCAGCGCCAGCCCCTGCGATGCGACCGTCATCTGGAGCACGAACGAGCGATCAATCTTGAGCCGGTCCACCGGAAATTTGGCAAGGTAGCTGAGCGAGGAAAAACCGGTGCCGAAATCATCGATGGCGATGCTCACGCCCATGGCGCGGATCGCCTGCAAGCTGGCGATGCTGTGCTCCACGTTCTCCATCAGCAGGCTCTCGGTGATCTCCAGTTCCAGCCCGGCCGCTGCCTGCGGGTCAATACCGATGGCCTGCTCGACCTCGGCGACGAAGGCGCGGTTGCGCAGTTGCAGCGGCGACACGTTGACCGCGACGCGCACGGCGCTCAGACCGGCGGCGCGCCAACGCAGGTAGTCCTTGACGGCTTGCTGCAACGCCCAGCGTCCGACGTCATGGATCAAGCCGGTTTCTTCCAGAATCGGGATGAAACTGCCCGGCGGCACCAGGCCGGTGCGCGGATCGTTCCAGCGAATCAGCGCCTCGGCGCTGGTCACTTGGCCGCTCGCCAGGTTCACCTTGGGCTGGTAGTAGAGTTCGAATTCGCCCAGGTCCAGCGCCCGGCGCAGCTGGTTTTCCAGAGTCAGCTTGCTGGCCACCGCGGCGCTCATCTGCTGCGTGTAAAACAGGAAGTGCTCGCCGCTCGCCTTGGCCAATTTGAGCGCGGCTTCGGCGCGCTGGTACAAAGTGTCAGCGTCGCCACCATCATTCGGAAATAGCGCCACGCCAACCTTGGCCCCGATCCGGAACACCGCGTCATTCAGGCGGAACGGATGGCTCTGAACCGCTGCAATCCATTTCTCCAACAGGCGCGTCAAATTGCCCCCTGGCCTGACCACCGGCATGACCACGGCAAAGTGATCCGCCCCGACGCGTGCCAACAGGCTGGCGTCCCCCGCCACGTTGCGCGTCAGCCACTGCGCCACCTGGCGCAGGAGCTCGTCGCCAGCCGCCCGGCCCAGGCTGTCATTGATGTTCTTGAAACGCTCCAGATCGATCAGAAACAAGGCCAGCTGGTGCGTGCCACTGCCCGCGCTGCGCAGGTACTGCGCCACCCGCTCCAGAAACAGGGTGCGGTTGGCCAGCCCGGTGAGCACATCGTAGTAAGCCAGGTAATTGAGCCGTTCCCGCTTGTCAATGTGATCGAGTGCGAAGGCGACGTCACTGGCCAGTTCCGTCAACAGCTTCAATTCCTCTTCCTGGAAGAATTGACTCTCGCTGGCGTACAGCGCGAGCACGCCGACCGCTTCATCCGAGACCATCAGCGGGAACACCGCCATCGAGCGGACGCCGCATTCGGCGTATTTCGCGCTGAACATCACCTGGGGGTCACTTTGAGAATCGTTGGACACAATCACCTTTTTCCCGTTGATCGCCCGCGCGCCCATGGTTTTTTGAGCACTTTCATTCGATGCCAAGATGTCTTTGATGGCGCTCAGGAGTTCCTTGTCCTTGCCCGCCGAGGCAACCGGGACAATCTTCTTCGAACTCTGATCGACGATGGCTATCATGGCCATGCGAAAGCCCCCGGCCTCGATCGCGATCCGGCAGGCCTGGCTGAAAAGCTCGTCACGGTCGCGCACGCGCACGATCAGCGTATTGATGCCGCTCAGCACGGCATACACGCGGTTCAGGCGTGTGATTGTGCGCTCTGCCGCTTTGCGTTCGGTGATGTCGCGAATGGCGCTGATCACCAGGGTACCTTCGTTTGTTTCCAGTGGGCTCAGGCTGATTTCCACCGGGAATTCGGTGCCATCCTTGCGCAGCCCGAACAGCTCCAGCCCGGCGCCCATGGGCCGCGCAAGAGGTTCCGTAAAAAAGACATTCTGACTCTGGGCGTGCAGGCGCCGAAAGCGTGCGGGCACCAGCAGGTCGATCTTGCGCCCCAGCAGTTCCTCGCGCAACCAGCCGAACAATTTGACCGCCTGGGCATTGACCAGCACGATTTCGGCGTCGTGGTTGACGATCACCATCGCGTCGGGCGTGGACTCCAGCAACTCCTTGAACTTCTGGTCGGACTTTTTGCGCTCGGTGATGTCCAGGTGCATGACGACGGCGCCCTGCGCAGGTTCACCGACCAGCGCGGTCACCAGCAACAGGAACCAACGCTGGGCCGAGGGCGAATGACAGGGGTATTCGAGCGAAAAGCTCTTTGCCGCGCCAGCCAGCACAGAACGAATGCCGGCGGCCACCTGGTGCGCCTGAGCGGCGTCATCGCCCTGTGCGTGGTCGCAAATATCGAGGTAGTTGAGGCCGACGCCATAGCCCGGGCCTTGCAGCACATGCTCGCCGTCAAATCTTCGCCACGCCTGGTTCACCGAAACAATGGTCCCCTGGGCATCGAGCAAAGCGATGGACGCCGGCAGGGCGTTGAGGATGGCAGTCTGCTTGGCGGCCTCGTTGTGCCGCATGTGGTCCTGGGCGCGGCGCAACAGCATGGTGCGCCCGCGCCGGTCGGTCACCGTATCGACCTCGCCGGCCGTCAGTTGCTCCAGTGATTGATCGGTGTCGTGCAGGGTCTGGATGAGCCCGGTGATTTCCCTGGTCTCTTCCACCGCGGCGACCGGTTGTTGCGGCTTCATGGAACCACCGCTTCCAGGCCCAAGGCCTGCAACACGGTCTGCGTCTGACTGAGTGTGCCGACGATGGTTCGCTGCGGCAGCGGCGCCAGCTTGATCAGCGTCGGCGTCATGAAGACGGCGTCGGCCAATGCCCGCTGGGGCTCCCTGAACACATCCACTACTTCAATCTCGTGCCGACCGGCCAGTTGCGCTCGGCACAGCGCCGTAAGATTGGCGCGCGCCTGCGCCGAGTTCAGCGCGTCGCCGGCGACATAGAGCCGGAACTTGAAGATGATGGGTCGGCTCATGGCGGGCTCACTTGCGTGCCGGCTTGGCCGCATCGGCGCCGCGCAGCTCTTCCATCCGGGTCAGGCCGCGCGACAACTCCCCCTTGCGGCTCTCGGCGCTGCGGACCAACAACTCTTTCTCGACCTGTTTCGCCAACAGCTCGGTCTGTAGCGACTTGACTCGGACCTCAAGCTCGGCCTCCTCGGCATCCAGCCGGACGCGCTTGAGCCTGGCAGCGACTTCGTTGACTTCGGTCGCAGCCCGGTCGGCGCGTTCCTTTTCCCAACGCAGCGCGCCCATCAACACTTCGCCGCCAGCGGTGTAGGTGTCGGCCAGCGTCACCCCGGTGTTGCTCAGGATCAGTTCGCGCACCTGGTTCGAATGCGCCGTGCCACGGGACTTGATGATGGACAGGCCCCGGTTGCGCTCGCCGGCCTGCAACAGGTAGTTGAGATGGATCCAGGTGTCGGCGATCTTCGAAATCTGGAGCGAGGAACTGCCTTCGGACTGACTGGCCATCTCGTCGAGCAGACTGGTGCACAGCAGGGTGGTGCCGTCGGCCTTGGCCCAGTCGATCAAGCGCTCGGCCACGCTGCGGGCGGTCAAGGCATTGCCGGGCCTGGACCAGGTGGACAGCGGGTCTATCACTACACAACGGGCGCCATGCTGCCGCGCCAGCGTCTTGACGCGCACCAGAAAGCTCTCGGCACTGCCGCTGATGCTGCGCTCCGAGATCATGTGCAGGCAGCCGTTTTTCAGGTACCGATCAAGCGGGATTGCGACCGAGGCCAGGTTACGGATGACCTCGCTGGCGTCCGAATCAAAACTGACGAACAGGGTGCGCTCGCCGCGCTGGCAGGCGGCTTGCGCGAAGGCTCCGCTCAGGGTTGTCTTGGCGGTGCCGGAGAAGCCGGTGATGAGCACGCTGGCGCCGCGGTAGTAGCCACCGCCCAGCATGGTATCGAGCCGCTCCACGCCGCTGGAAATGCGCTCGTTGCTGACCTTGCTGTCGACGCCCCGGCCGGGCGTGCGCGCGACGGCGACCTCGAAGCCGTCTTTGCCGATCACGAATGGGGACTCATCCTCATCGAAGCCGGAGCCGCGGTACTTCTGCACCCGCAGATTGCGTTGCGACACGCCCAGCACCACGCTGTGGTTCAGGAGCACGGTGCAGTCGACCATGAATTGCATGAAGCCCAGCGGCTGCTGGCCGATGGCGCTCAGCTCTTGGGCGCCCGCTTTCAAGGTGATCAGGCCGGTCAACTCGCGCGCCAGTAACCACTCGTGCAGCCGGTAGACCTCGCGCCTTTTCGCCAACGCGTCAGGCAACAACGCCAAGGCCACATCCAGGGCGTCGAAGACGATGCGCCGCGCCCCCATTTTCCGGGTCTGGACATCGAGCGCCGCCAACATGCCACCGAGATCGAAATCGCCCGACCGGACCAGATCGGGCAGCGGCTGGGCGTCCATGAAAAACAGTTTTTTTGGCCCCAACTCGGCGAGCTTCCAGTCGAAGCTTGAGGCGTTGGCAAGGATGCGCTGGGCGCTCTCCTCAAAGGCGACCAGGATGCCCGGCTCCTTGCACTTTTGCGCGCCATGCACCAGAAATTGCAGCGCGAGCACGGTCTTGCCGGAGCCCGATCCGCCCACCAGCAACGTGCTGCGACCACGCGGCAGGCCGCCGCCGGTGATGGCATCGAAACCGGCGACGCCGGTAGGCGCTTTGGCCGGCACTTTGACGAGTGCGGATTGGACCGATTTCATTTTGTTCCCCGTACGGAGCACGGTCAATTCAGCGACCGGAAATGGAAATATCCGCTTGTTGACTGTGTCGGTCTGTGCGCCAAGGCACATAAGAAACTGTGCGTGAGTAACTGGGGGCCGCAGTTGTCTACGGACAAGTTCCAAGTTACCGTGGCTTTACACAAGCCTCGGATAATCGCCCGCATGTTTGCCAAAATCGAGCCCGCCAGCCCCCAGCGACCACTGCCCGGCCTGTTACTGGGTCTGTCGCTGCTGGCAACTGTGCCCTGTGCGCTGGCCCAAACCAAGCCCCAGGAGGCGGCCAGGGCAAGCGATGACACGGCGCCGGCCGCGACACCCGAGGGCACGCCCAAGGCGGTCCCGGCGCCACGCCGCAGCGCCGGCGAATTGCAGCGGGTGACCGTTACCGGCGCGGCACTCGACGAGACCCAGAGCCGACGCCAGTCCACCGCCAGCAAGATCATTGTCGGGCGCGACGACATCGAGCGCTTTGGCGACAGCACCATGGGCGAGCTGCTCAAGCGCCTGCCGGGCGTCACGATGCCGGGGCGCCCGGGGCGCGGCGGCGCGCCGCGCATGCGCGGCCTGGGTGGCGGCTACACCCAGATCCTGATTGACGGCGAACCGGCGCCGCGCGGTTTCTCGCTGGACGAACTCTCGCCGGAACAAATCGAGCGGATTGAAATCCTGCGCGCGCCGACCGCCGAAACCGGTGCCCGCGCCATTGCCGGCACCATCAACATCATCACCCGGGGCGGCTACAGCAGACGCCTCAACGACCTTCGGGTCGGCGTCGGCCTGGAGAACGGCAACCGGCAACCAGGCCTGTCCTGGACGCGCAACGATACGGTTGGCGCCTGGATCTACAACCTCTCGCTGTCGGCCCAGCACAGCCAGCGCAAGAACGACTTCAGCAGCCGCACCTTGATCGAAAACCTGGTCAGCGGCGAGCTGGTGGACCAGACCGAGCGCACCCAGTCCATGGGCCAGCGCGACGGCATGCAGGCCAATGCCCGGCTGCAATGGCGCGGCGACAACGGCGACACTTTGGTGCTGACGCCCATGTTGCTGCACTCGCAGGGCAGCAGCAGCAGTAGCAGCAGCCTGCAGCAAAGCGGCGGCATCGCGCCCTATGACAGCAGCAGCGGCTCCGGCACCAGCCAGTTCAGCAGCCGGCGCCTGGGCGTGCAGTGGACGCACCGGCTGGAAGACGGCGGCAACTGGTTGCTGCGCGCCAACCTGGGCCAGAGCGATTGGGACAACGCTTCCACGCGGCAGAACTTCGGCTCCGGCCCCTCGGTCGGCCGCTTCGACAACCAGTCGGACCAGCACGACCTGTCTTTCAGCGCCAGCGCCAAGCTGACCACCACCCTGGCCAACGATCACAGCCTGGTCAGCGGCGCCGAGTTGCAGAACAACCGGCGCCGCGAGACCGCCAGCACCTTGCTCGATGGCCAGTCGCCGCTGACCGAGTTCGATGGCAACCTGACGGCAGCCAGCCTGCGCGCCGCGCTCTATGCGCAGGATGAATGGTCGATCACGCCGCAGTTCGCGGCGCATGCGGGCCTGCGCTGGGAAGGCATAGTCAGCCAGGGCACGCCGGCGGCCGGAACGCCCGACATCAGCAACCGCAGCAGCGTCTGGACGCCGCTGCTGCATGCGGTGTGGAAGTTCGATCCCGAGGGCCGGGACCAGATTCGGGCCAGCCTGACACGCAGCTACCGCTCACCCAACCTGCAGGACCTGATTGCCCGGCCCAGCATCAACGCCATGTTCCCCGGACGCGGCACGAATGACGAGATTCATCCTGATCGGGCTGGCAACCCGGCCCTCAAGCCGGAGCTGGCCAGCGGCCTGGACCTTGCCATCGAGCGCTACCTGCCCGGCAGCGGCATGCTCAGCGCGAATCTGTTTTACCGCCACATCAACAACCTGATGCGCAGCCAGACCACGCTGGAGGTGGTCTCCTGGGCCGATTCACCGCGCTGGGTGGCACGGCTGCAAAACATTGGCGACGCCATCACCCAGGGGCTGGAGCTGGAAGCCAAGTTCCGCGCCAGCGAGCTATGGCCCAACGCGCCCCGGATCGACGTGCGGGCCAATGCCAGCCTGTTCGCATCGCGCGTGCAAGGCGTGCCGGCGCCCGACAACCGGCTCTCACAGCAACCCGACGGCACCGCCAATCTGGGCGCCGACTACCGGCTGCGCGAGTTGCCCCTGAGCTTTGGCGGCAACCTCAACTGGACCCCCGGCTACAGCACCCGCTTGAGCAACGACCAGCGCATCATCCAGGGCGCCAAGCTGGTGCTCGACGCCTTTGTTTTGTGGACCCTCAGCACCAGCAGCCAGTTGCGCGTCTCGCTGGGCAACCTGGCGGCGCGCGACTACGTGACCACCAACACGCTGGAATCAAGCAACAGCGCCGGCCAGGCCTTGCGCGAGACCAGCAGCACCAGTTCGCCGTCCTGGCCCAGCCTGCAGGTGCGGCTGGAACTCAAGCTGTAACAGGCGGCGGGCCGCGCTGCTGGTAAACCTCTCAAGGAGTAGGTGACATGAAAGCTTTGGACCTGAAACTGACGGCGCTGCTGGCACTGACGCTGACCCCCCTGTGCGCGGTGGCAGCCGACATCCGCGATACAGCCTGCCGAACCACCGCCCAATGCGAGGCCGAGGCCAACCGCCTGCGCGGCAGCGTCAGCAAGGACGCCACCAGCGCACGGGCCAAGGCGCAGGATCAGTTCTACTGGCTGGGCCGCATCAACATGGCGTCCACCGTCATGCTGCCGGAAGAAGGCATCATTCCCGCGCGGCTGGCCCGGCCGATTGCCGAAGGGGTCATTCATTCGATCCGACAGGCCGATCAGCCGGGTGGCAAGCGGCCCAGGGACGTGCTGCAAATCGAAAAGATCATTTCCGAAAAAGCCGGCCCCGAGGCGACCCTGATCCACTCCGGCCGCAGCCGCCAGGACATGCTGGCGACCTACCGGGTGGCGCAGTTGCGCACGGCGGTGCTGGACACGGCCGACGCGTTGCTGCAAGCGCGGCTGGCGCTGCTCGATTTTGCGGCCAACAACGTGGACACTTACGTGCCGGCCTACACCAACGGCGTGCAAGCGCAGCCGGTCAGCTACGCGCACTATCTGCTGGCTTTTGCCGATTCGTTTGCCCGCGACAGCCAGCGCATCCGGGAGCTTTACGCGCGCCTGAACCTGAGCCCCATGGGGACCGCCGTGCTGGCCAATTCAAGCTGGCCGCTGAACCGCAACCGGCTCGCGGAGTTGCTGGGCTTTGACGGCCTGGTGCTGAACTCCTACGACGCGGGGCAGGTGATCTCCTACGACGTGCCGATCGAGGCCGCCAACATCGTCGGCTCGCTGGCGCTGCGGATCGGCGCCATGATGCAGGATTTGCACACCCAGTACCACCAGAGCCGGCCCTGGATTCTGCTCGACACCAGCCAGACCTACACCAGCAGCGCGATGCCGCAAAAGCAGAATCCGGGTCTCATCATGGGCGCCCGGACCAAGGCCACCGATGTGGTGGCGCTGGCCCAGTGGGCTACCCTGCACGCCCACAACGTGACGCCGGGCATGACCGACTACAAGGAAGAGGTGCCCCGCACCTATCTGTCGGCGGTGGAAATGCTGAACCAGTTCGTCGGCGTGCTGAAAGCGCTGAAGGTGGACCCCCAGCGCTCCTTGGAGGAGCTCAACAGCGACTGGACCACCTCCATGGAATTGGCCGAAACGCTGCAACGCCTGCACCAGGTGCCGTTCCGCATAGGCCATCACTTTGCCAGTCTGGTGGTCACCGATGCGCGCAAGAACAAGCTGAGCCCCAGCCAGTTCCCGTATGCCAGAGCGGTCGAACTGTATGCCCAGGCGGTCCAGCAAGACGGCTTGAGCGACAGCCGCCTGCCCTTGAGCGAGCCGGTGTTCCGGGCCACGCTGGCGCCCGACGACATGGTGCGCAGCCGGGTCGGTATTGGCGGCCCGCAACCGGCCGAGGTCAAACGCATGCTGGCCCTGGCACGTGAATCGCTGGCGCGTGACCAGACCTGGCTGGCCCAGCGCAACGCCAGATTGATCGAGGCCGAGGCCAAACTCAACAGCGCCTTCTTCAAGTACCTGGAGCCGTAACCCGCCGGAAGGCGCAATCTGCTATCCGATCCGGGCGGAGTGCGATGGCCTAAAGAAAATACTGCCGCAGCCGTTTCATCAAAGTCACACCCACCAGCACCAGCGCGCCGGCCAGGATGCCGGCAGCGGCGTCCAGCGCCAACACCATCAACGGTTGCAGTGCCGCCGCCAAGCCCGAACTCAAGGGTTGGATCAGGCTGCGCGCCACTGGAATGCCGTGCAGCAAAATGCCGCCCCCGACCAGAAACATGGCCGCCGTTCCGGCAACCGACAAGCCTTTCATGAGATAGGGCGCGGACCGAAGAATAGCGCGCCCGATACTGCGCAGAAGACGCTGCGCCACGGCGTCACCAGCTTGTTGACTCAGGTAGAGTCCGGCGTCGTCCAGCTTGACGATGCAAGCCACCAGGCCGTAGACGCCGGCCGTCATCAGCGCGGCGATGCCGGCCAGCACGGCCACTTGCGTGGCAAACGAACTGGCTTGCACAGTGCCCAGTGTGAGGACGATGATCTCGGCCGACAGGATGAAATCGGTGCGCACCGCGCCCCTGATTTTTTCCTGCTCCAGCGCCGCCAGGTCGATGCTGGGGTCGGCCAGCGCCTGCACCAGTTGCGCGTGGTGCCGCGCGTCTTCGGCCTGGCTGGTGAAGAACTTGTGCGCCAGTTTTTCGAATCCCTCGAAGCACAGGAAAGCACCGCCCAGCATCAATAGCGGCATCACCGCCCACGGGATCAAGGCGCTGATGAGCAGGGCGGCCGGCACCAGAATGGCCTTGTTGAGAAACGAGCCTTTGCAGACGGCCCAGACCACCGGCAGTTCACGGTCTGCCTTGACACCGGCCACTTGCTGCGCGTTGAGGGCCAGATCATCCCCCAGCACGCCGACGGTTTTCTTCGCCGCGAGTTGGGTCAACAGCGCCACATCGTCCAGGACGCTGGCAATGTCGTCAATCAGGGCAAGCAGGCTACTGGCCATCGGTGAGCGCTTTCAGAAAATCGGGGCAAGGCGTGAGAGCCCATTGTCACCCCGATCAGCGCTCACTGCCGCAAAATCATCTGCCCTCGAATCTCGCCGCCGGGATGGGCCGCGGTGTGAATGCTGACGTACCATTTTCCGGCCATCAGGTCGACCGCCTGCGCCGGGGTCAAGGTGGCCTGGCCCTCCAGGGGGCTGCGGACCGGACCCTTGAAGGCCAGGATGCTGTTGGCATTGGCCCCAATGCCGGCCGGGCCTCGAAAGTCGCCGGCCGTGGCCGGCCCGCCGAGGCCCTTGAAGGACAGCTTCCAGCGCAACAGCAAGGTGTTTTTGTTCAACACGGCGGCCAGATAGCCGGTTGCCGGGGTGGCCACCGGAGGCACCTGGTTCAAGCCCGTCAGTTGGGTGCTGAAGGCCTCCAGCTGCGCGTCCGGTTGCAGCACGCTGCAAGCCGCCAGGGCACCGACAAGGGCGCTGGCGACGACTGCGCGCAGGACACGATAACAAGGCATCTGCATCACCTCACTGTGGTTTCGAATAATGAAAATTCCGGCCCGAGTGCAGGGGCCAACGAGCCCGGTGCGGGCAGACTCCACCCGACCGCCACTCAGTCCACGGCGCCCCGGTTTCCGGCGCGCTGCAGCAGCGCGCTTACCAGCAACACGGCAACGGCCGAACTGGCCATCATCGGCGAGGCCAGCAGTAGCTGAACCAGGCCGTCCAGCGATTCGACGCTGACTTGCTGGACCCGCTCAACCAGGGCGACGACATGACTGGCGCGCACGTGCTGCGCGTCTTCGAAGCGAACCCGCAGATCCGGCCAGCCGCTGCGAAACCTGATTTTCGCGAAGATGCCATCGGCGATCACCACCAACGCCAGCACGCCCAAAGGCCGCAGCAGATGCTCCAGCAGGCGACTGCGCTCGGCCAGCGGCGCCGTCTCATAGACTTCGGCCACGAGTTGTGCCAGCGCCGTCTCGGACGCTGGCGCAGCAGCCGGCAAAGTGCTAGAAGCGGTCATGATCGGGCCGCGTTGGGACGCCAAAATCAAGCACCAGGTTGGTCCGACTGGCGGCTGCCGCAACGCTCAGCTTGCCAGCGGCAAAAGTCCCCAGTGCCAGCACTTCATCGCCCGCCGTGACGCTTTGCATGGCATTGCCGCGCGGCCGGAAAATGGCCGCCGGATCGGCGCTGACGGCAATGCCATGGATCGAAAACGTGCTGGCGCTGCCGGTCGTGGCGCTGTTGACCGGGGCCGGTGTCGCGTCCACCACACCGGCGACGCCGGTCAGGCTGGAAGCCGGCACGATGGTGACCGACAGCGCGCTCAGCTTGCCGCTGGCGTCGGACTGCGCGCGGACCATCAGGTGCTGCGATTTGCTGGCCGCCAGATAGGTCTGGAAGGTGCTGAGGTTGAACGGGTTGCTGGCCGGATCGCGGTGGTCCCAGTCCCTGATGGAGCGGTCCGCCAGCCGGGTCTCCGCGGTCACGGTAACCGGCTGGCCCAGCAGCGTCAGCAGGTAGCTGTTGGCGCTGGTTCCGGCCGCCACGGCACCGGCATCGCCCTCGATGCCGACGCTGGCGCTGGCCGCGGCGTGCAACAGCGTCAGGCTGCTGGCAGTGACCGACTGGCCACCGCTGGTCAGCGTGCCGACGACGCGCACGATGTCACCCACGGCCGGCAGGCTGCTGCCGGCCGGCAGGGCAGAAGCGTCGATCTTCACACCCCGCACGACTAACGCCGCCGGCGCAGCGCTGACACTGGCGACACTGCCTTCGACTTCGACCGTCGCGCCGGCTGCATCAACGGCCACTTTCGACCCCTGGCGCGCCCGCTCGGCGATGAACGTCGTCGCCGGCAAGCTGGGCGCCAGCGCGGCCATGACGGCCACCACTTGCCCGCTGCTGAAGGCACTGGAACAGGCGTTGGCAACGCCGGCCACGCGGCACACCGCGTTCGACAGATTGACGCTCAAACCCCCGATGGTGAGGGCGGAGCTGGCGGTCGCCGTGACCACGCCTTCGACCTTGAAATTGACATCCGCCGTGCCGCTGACCGGCGCGTCCGCCAGCGCGATCAGGGTGGCGACGATGTTGGCCGTGCCGGGTGTGGAGCCGAACAGGTAGCCATGCACCGTGACGTAACTGCCGGCCACGGCGCTGGCGCCGGCGCCGGCGGTGGCAACCAGTCCGGACTGGCCGGTGACGGCGCTGCACGGATTGAGGGTGGCGGCAACACAGGCACGGTGATCGCTGAAATTGGTGGCGGACGTGAGCTGAACCAGCTGGCCCATCACTGTCAGCGTGCCGGCCACGGAGTCCGAGCTATCGAGGTAACCCCGCGCCAGCGGGTGCACATGCAATTCACCGGCCTCGGGGTGGCTGGCGGAACTTGCCATGGCGGGTTTGACGTCGACCACCATGCCAACTTCGAGCCCGGCGGTGGAGGTCACGGAATTGCCACTGTCATCGTCCATGACTTTGGCGTTGACGGTGGAGAACTCATGACCATTGACGAACACACTGCCAAAGGCGGTGATGGCCCCGGAAGACAGGGCGCCGGGACTGGCGCCGGACGGGGTGGCGCCGACCGCGACGGAAGAACCGCTGCCACCGCCGCAACCGGCCAGCGCCAGCAGCAGACTGGCGGAAACAGCCCAAACAAGATGGTGATATTTCATTTCGTTCCTCAGGTTGGTTTGCGTCTTGAGGGGCGATTCTGAGGGGCGAATGTAAAACCTTGGTGCCAAATATGTAAGCACCGGTTGCGGCAGAAACCGGCCGCCGCGGCAGTGTGTACGATAGCGCCAAACCCGCCACCCCTGGACCACGCCATGCCACAAACCCCCGTTCTTCCCCACCAGTCGAAACCCTTGCTGGTGCGTCTGGTGCTGGGGCGTCCCCGACTTTTGCTGTGCCTCGTCATTGGCCTGGCAACGGCATGGCTGCTGCCGCCGGCGCTGGCGCAACAAACAATTACAAAAGCCATCATCGGCTGGAACGTGGGCGCCTGTCTCTACCTGCTGCTGGCGATCCGCATGATGTTCTGGTCGACGCACGAGCGCATGCGCATTCGTGCCCTGCAACAGGACGAAGGCCGAATTCTGGTGCTGGTGCTGGTGGTCTGCGCGGCGCTGATGTGTCTGGGGGCCATCGTGGCGGAGCTGGCCGTGGTGAAGAATATGCAGGGCTCGCTGCGCTATCTGCACATGGCGCTGGCCGCGCTCACGATCGTCTCGTCCTGGGCCTTCACACAGGTGATGTTTGCCTTGCACTATGCGCATGACTATTACGCCACGGAGGTTCATGGCGAGCACGGCGGGCTGGACTTTCCGGGCGGCCACCGGCCGGACTACGGCGACTTCCTGTATTTCGCCAGCGTCATCGGAACCTCGGGGCAAACCGCCGATGTCAGCTTCACCAGCCGCAAGATGCGCAGAATCGGGACGGTGCACTGCGTGCTGGCATTCTTCTTCAACACCACGCTGGTTGCGCTGACCATCAATATTGCCTCCGGTTTGTTCTGAGCACTGTTGGCAGCCGAGGACCCGGTTCGAGCTCCGGCGCCCAACTGTTTCAATCTTTACCCCAACTTCATCAACAGGATACCTGCCGGCAACGTCGTCTTTTGACACTGGCGGCATGCATTCAATAACAAGAAAACACGCAATTCATGTTGCGGCCTGCGCCAACATGGCCTCGGAGGGTAAGCCATGGTCTTGAAATACTGTCACATCGCCGGGGGCAATTTCGGCGACGATCTGAATGCCCTGATCTGGCCCAGCCTGTTTCCTGATCTGGCCAAGCTGGAGGGAAGAACCGTCTTCTACGGCGTCGGCACCCTGCTCGACGGCCGCCACGACAAGCGCAAGAAAAAAGTGGTGCTGGGCAGTGGCATCGGGGAGGCCAACAGCGCCCTGTCCGACCCCAACTGGGATTTCCGCTGGGTCCGCGGTCCGCATTCGGCGCGCGAATTCAAACTCCCCAAGGAACTGGCACTGGGCGACCCGGCCTGGCTCTGGCGCGAACTTCAAACCGCTGCTGACGGACAAGGCGCCATCGGGCTGATTCCGCACTACGCCACCTGGGACAGCTATGACTGGGCCGATGTAGCCGCCAACGCCGGCATGGTCGCCATCAATCCGAGGCAGGCACCGGCCGCGGTCACGGCGCAAATGCGCGCTTGTTCGCGCATCCTGTCGGAATCACTGCACGGCGCGGTCTGCGCCGACGCCATGGGCATTCCCTGGTCCGCCTGCGTGCTGGCGCACCGCTTCAACGACTTCAAATGGAAAGACTGGCTGGACACGGTGCGGCGCCCCTTCGCGCCGCTGGTGATGGACCGGCCGCTGGTCAGAACCATTCGCCGCTCCAAGGCGCTGGCCAACCGGCTGGCGCGCTGGACCCATTACCGCCGCGCCACCAGTTATCCGGCACTGCGCCCGGTCGCTGCCGCCACCGCCGAAGACGCCAGGCGTGTCGCCGAAACACTGTACCGCTATGGCCGGGACGAAGCCAAATTCAGTTGCAGCAAACCATCCGATGTGGCGCGGCAAAGAGAACGAATGATGGCAGCCTGTGCCGACTTCGCGAAAGACTACCAGTTGCGCTTCACGCCCTGAAACAGGCACTACCGCCCACGTGCGCCCGCACGGTTGCAACGACCATATACGTTTGTATATACAATGCGGCATGGTGGATGAAAAAGTTCTGGAATGGTCTGGTTCATCGAAACGCGATTTGATGGGCTTCCCCGACGACGTGCGGCGCGCGATCGGTTATGCCTTGGGCGTGGCGCAGTTGGGTGCCAAGCATCCAGGCGCAAAACCCTGGAAAGGAGAAGGCCCGGGTGTACTGGAAATCGTCGAGTCCGGCGCCAGCAACGCTTACCGGTCGGTCTACACGGTTCGGTTTGCCAGGGCAGTGTACGTGTTGCACTGTTTTCAGAAAAAATCACCCAGCGGCATTCGCACCGCCAAGACCGATGTCGATCTGATTCATCAACGGCTCAAGGCCGCACAGCAACATTATGAGGAACACTATGGCCAAGAAATCTAGCGCAGTTGCACCGGGCACCAAGTTCGAGCGCAGCAGCGGCAATGTATTTGCCGACCTTGGTCTGGCCCAGCCCGAGGAGCTCAAGACCAAGCTGGTGCTGGCCGTGCGCCTGAACGAGCGCATCAAAGCGCTTGACTTGAAGCAGTCCGAGATCGCCAAAAAGCTGGGCATCGCCCAACCCAACGTTTCGGCCTTGCTGAACTACCGGCTGGATAATTTTTCCTCAGAGAAACTGCTGGAGTTTTTCAACGCGCTGGGCTACGACGTCGATTTTCTGATCCGCCCGGCAGTGCGCGCGCAGCGTGGAACCACGCAGGTGCTGATGGCGGCCTAACCCTCGCAACACTGCAAAGGCGTTCGATCACCCCGCCAGCAGCGCCGCGTTCCCCCCTGCCGCCGTGGTGTTGACGGTGATGGTCTGCTCGGCGCAGAAGCGGTACAGGTAGTGCGGGCCGCCGGCTTTCGGTCCGGTGCCCGACAGGCCTTCGCCGCCGAACGGCTGCACGCCCACGACGGCGCCGATCTGGTTGCGGTTGATGTAGACATTGCCGATGTGGGCGTGGCGCGCCAGCGCCTGGGCGCGGCTGTCGATGCGGCTCTGGATGCCCAGCGTCAGGCCATAGCCCAGCGCGTTGATGCTCTCGATCACTGCCATTGGGTCGCCACTCCAGCGCACGATGTGTAGCACCGGACCGAAGATTTCCTGCTGCATGTCGGCGATAGCGTCGATCTCGAAGGCTTGCGGCGCAATCAGATGGGGGACTGACCCGGTGGCCACCGGCGCAGCGTTGCCGGCAGCCAGCAGCGGTCTTGCCTCCCGGCGCAAACGCAGCAGCTGTTGCCCGATGCCGTCAAAGGCTTCCCGGTCGATCACCGGGCCGACGTCGGTCGCCAGCTCGGCCGGGTCGCCGGTGACCAATTCCTGGGCGGCGCCCCGGATCATCTCGATCACGTGGTCGGCAATTTCGGCATGCAGGCACAGCAGGCGCAGTGCCGAGCAGCGTTGACCGGCGCTGCGAAAAGCCGATTGCATGACGGCGTCGCTGACCTGCTCCGGCAGCGCCGTGCTGTCGACCAGCATGGCGTTGATGCCGCCGGTCTCGGCGATCAGCGGCACGATGGCGCCGTCCTTGGCAGCCAGCGCACGCTGGATGATTTTGGCGACCGCGGTGGAGCCGGTGAAGACGACGCCGGCGACACCGGGTGCGGCCACCAAAGCAGCGCCGACAGTTTCGCCCGAGCCGTGCAGCAGTTGCAGCACGCCTTCCGGCACGCCGGCAGCGTGCAGCAATTTCACCGCTTCCAGCGCCACGCCGGGGGTTTGCTCGGCCGGTTTGGCCAGCACCGTGTTGCCGGTGACCAGGGCCGCCGCCACTTGCCCGACAAAGATGGCCAGCGGAAAGTTCCAGGGACTGATGCAAACCCAGGGGCCGCGTGCGATCAGGCGCAACTCGTTGCTCTCCCCGGTTGGTCCCGGCATGGCGATGGGCGCCATGATGCGCTCCACCTCATTGGCGTAGTAACGCATGAAGTCGACCGCCTCGCGCACTTCGGATACCGCGTCACCCCAGGTCTTGAAAGCCTCCTTGACCAGCAAGGCACTGAATTTGGGCAACTGGTTTTCCAGCGCGTCAGCGGCACGGCGCAGCATGGCGGCGCGCTCGGTCACCGCCGTCTTGCACCAGGTTTTGTAACTATCGGCGCTGGTCGCCATGACGCTGCCCAGCAAGGCCGTGTCGAAAACGGAGACCGGGGGCACCGGCACCGTCTGGTAAGCGCTCAGCAGGGGAGCGCGCATGGACTGCACCGTCAGATCGAGCCCCAAGCTGTTTTGGCGCGCGGCGCCGAACAACTTGGGCGGCAGCGGCAACGACGACTCGGGCTCCAGACGCAGCGGGGAAATCAGCAACTCGTGAGTGTCCACCGACGCGTCGGCCAACTGGTGCACGAAGGACGAGTTGGCGCCGTTCTCCAGCAGGCGGCGCACCAGGTAGGCCAGCAGATCCTTGTGGGCGCCGACCGGGGCGTAGACACGACAGGCAATCAAGGGATTTTTCAGGACTTCGCGGTAGACACCCTCGGCCATGCCGTGCAGGCGCTGCAATTCGAACGGCGCGCCGCTCTTGGCGCCCATTTGCACGATGGCGGCAATGGTGCCGGCATTGTGCGTGGCGAATTGCGGGTAGATCGCATCGGGCGCGTCCAGCAGGGCACGCGCGCAGGCCAGGTAGGCGACATCGGTGTGATGCTTGTGGGTGAACACCGGGTAGGCGCAGAGGCCCATCTCCTGCGCGCGCTTGATTTCGGCGTCCCAGTAAGCGCCCTTGACCAGGCGGCACATCAAGCGGATCTTGTGGCGCCGCGCCAGGGCGATGACATGTTCTATCAGTTCCAGCGAACGCGTCTGGTAGGTTTGCATCGCCAGGCCAAAACCGCCCCACTGCGGGAAGTGCTGCGCCACCTGTTCAAGCAGCGCTTCAAAAACCTCCAGCGACAACTCCAGCCGGTCCACCTCTTCGGAGTCAATGGTGAGGTTGATGTTGGCTTTTGCCGCTTGTTCACACAGCCCCCAGACGCGCGGCACCAGTTCCGCCAGCACGCGCTCGGTTTGCGCGTCCTCGTAGCGCGGATGCAGTGCGCTGAGCTTGATCGAGATGCCGTCATTGGACTCACAGGCTGCGCTCTTGTCCGTATTGGCGGCGATGGCCGCAATCGCGTTTTGATAGCTGCTCAGATATTTAAGAGCGTCGGCCGTGGTACGCGCCCCCTCGCCCAGCATGTCGTAGCTAAACCTCAGCCCCCACGCTTGGCGCTGCGCGTCCTGTGCTGCCCCCCCAGGGGGCTGTTCCGCCTTGGGGCGGCCCGGCGGCGTAACGCGCAATTTTTCAATCTTGCGTTTGGCTGAGGCCGCTTCCTCCATCGCCTCGGCAATGGTCTGTCCGAGCACGAACTGGCGCCCCAGCAACTGCACGGCGCGCAAGGTGGCGGCCACCACAGAACGCGCCCCCAGCTTGGCAAAAATGCCGGTCGGCGCCTCGCTGTCGGGCAGAAATTTCTTGCTCATCGCAATCGCCGTGCTGGAGAGTCGCGCCATGGTCTTGTCGCCGGCACTGTGGAAGTCGGCCCGCCCCAGTTGATCGGCGGTGAGGGCAATGGCGGTCTCCGCATCGGGCACGCGCAGCAAGGCCTCGGCCAGACGCATCAGGGCCAGGCCCTCGGCGCTGGAGATGGGGTACTCCTGCAGCAGGCTCTCCAGCGCCCAGAACGGCGGCGGGTTGCTCCGCACGGCCTGCACCCAGGGTGTCGCGACCCGGGCGGCTGCGGCCCAGTCCAGGGCGTGCGCGAGGGAGCCCAGGCACCTGGAGACGACTTCGGCTTCGGGACGGTAGGGAATAGGCAGGCGCAAGGTTATCTCCGGCAAATTAATATAGATCGCTATGATCTCGCCGTAGCTAGCGAATTACTCGCCAAATAATGGCGAATTTATAGATATTTATTCGCCTGCATGGCCTGATCGCGGTGAGTGCCGCGGCGACTGCAACTTACTCCGGCCGCTCCAGCTTGGTCGACAACAGGATGGTCGAGAAGGTATCGACCACGCCCTTGACGGCGCGGACCCGGTCCAGCACAGCGTCGAGTTCGTCGGTCGATTCGGTTGACAGCATGGCACACAGATCGTAGCGCCCGCTGACCGAATAGAGCTTGAAGATTTCGTGGCGTTTGGCGAGGGCGCGCACCACCTCGGGCTCCATTTTCGACTCGATCGAAATCAGCACCATGGCCCGGATGTCGGGCGCCGAGCGGGCTCGCGTCACACCAACCGTGTAGCCAGTGATGACGCCGCCATCTTCCAGCGCCTTCAGCCGCAACTGAACCGTGCTGCGCGAGCAGCCCAGTGCTTTTGCCAGGCGCACCACCGGCAGGCGGGCGTTGACTTTGAGCAGCTCAATCAGTTGGCGATCCAGGGTGTCCAGAGAGGCGGCCATGGGTATGTCAGGCAATTTGTATGAAAGACGAACATTGTGACTTAAATTGACCGACAAGTTCAGTCGATTTGCCAATTTCCGTCGGCGGCACCGATCCCTAAACTTGACCTCAAGCACAGCACTTTGGGGGAAATCAAATGCTGCAAAAAGTCGACTTCAATCCGGCCAAGAAACTGCTGACGCGTGAAGCCCTGGACGCCTACGACCCGGAAGCGGAATCCTGGCAAAAGCAGTTTGCCCGCCGCTACACCCACCACTGGGAGCTCAGCGCTGTGCTGAACGGAATCGAGAACGTCAACGAAACCGTCTATAACAAATTTGCCGTCTCGATCACGCCCTACATGGCCAAGCTGATGGACCGCGAAGACCCCAACTGCCCAATCCGCATGCAGTACCTGCCATCGCACCATGAAGAAACCAAAGCCGGCTTTGCCACCTCGCTGGACGAGCTGGGCGAGGAAGGCGACACCATTCCCGGCACCAGCGTCGTGCACCGCTATCCGCGCCGCGTGCTGTTTCTGGTCTCCAACACCTGCGCCACACTGTGCCGCTTCTGTACCCGCAAGCGCATGGTCTCGCAGCCGGCCGGTTCGGTCGCCAGGGACCAGATCGAAGCGTCCATTGCCTACATCGCCGGCAACAAGAACATCGACGACGTGCTGCTGTCCGGCGGCGACCCGCTGACCTTCACCGACGAGCGCCTGGACTACATCCTGGGCGAACTGCGGCGGCGCGCCCCGCATGTGCGCTTCCTGCGCATCGGTTCGCGCATGGTGGTGCAACTGCCGACTCGCGTCACGCCGGAGCTGTGTGCCGTGCTGGAAAAGCACCGGGTGCAAATGCTCAACATCCACATCGACCATCCAAAGGAAATCACACCACTGCTGCGCCGCCGCGTCAAGCTGATCCAGAAGGCCGGCGTCATGATGGGCCTACAGACGGTCTGCCTGAAAGGCATCAACGACAGTGTCGAGGTGATGCGCGAACTGTTCATGCAGAGCATCGAGATGGGCGTGCGCCCCTACTACGTCTATTCGACCGACATGGTGGAAGGCGCGCACCACTTCATCGTGCCGCACCGGCGCATGCTGGAGCTCTACGAAGGCCTGCGCGGCTGGATCAGCGGGCCGGCGGTGCCGACCTTCATCGTCGACGGCATGGGCGGCCTGGGCAAGTTGCCCATCATTCCCAGCTATGTGCGCGAGGAAGTGCTGCCGGACGGCAGCGGCACCACCATCCAATGCCGCAACTACAAAGGCATGACGGTGGAGATGCCGGGCCTGGGCCAGGACTTCAGCCTGCCGACCCAAAGCAATTGAAGGCGGGCGACCCACGCGCATTGGTTAAAAATGACCCGAACCGGCCGTAACATCGAGACACCATGAAACAAGGATCCCCCTACGGCACGCACCGCGTGCTGGAACCGCAGGGCGTGCTGCCGCAGGGCGCCTGGAAGATCGACAACACGATGGAAATTTTCGACAACGAAATTTTGATCGACGTCGCGGCGCTGAACATCGATGCCGCCAGCTTTACACAGATCAAGCAGGAGGCGAACGGGGACGCGGCCAGGGTCGCGGAAATTGTGCTGGACATCGTGGCACGGCGTGGCAAGATGCACAACCCGGTGACCGGCTCCGGCGGCATGCTGATAGGCACAGTGCTGGAGATCGGCCCGGCGCTGGCGACGAAATGCGACCTCCAGGTCGGCGACAAGATCGCCACGCTGGTGTCGCTGTCGCTCACCCCCTTGCGCATCGATCGGATCAGCAAGGTTCAGCTGCACCAGGATCGGATCGAGATCAAGGGCCGGGCCATCCTGTTCGAAACCGGTCTCTACGCCAAACTGCCGCCCGACATTCCCGAGAACCTGGCGCTGGCCATTCTGGACGTTGCCGGCGCACCGGCGCAAACCGCCCGCCTGGTGCAGGCCGGCGACACCGTGCTGGTGATCGGCGGTGGCGGCAAGTCCGGCACTCTGTGCATTTTTGAGGCCCGCAAACGCGCCGGGCCTGGCGGCTGCATCATTGGCGCCTCGCCGTTCGAGCAGGATTGCCAGCGCATGAAGACGCTGGGTTGGGTCGACCACGCCCTGCGGGTCGACGCCACCGACGCCTTGGCCCTGATGCAGGCGGTTGCCGCCGTCACACAAGACAGGATGGCCGATGTGGTGATCAACTGCGTCAACATCCCGAACACCGAGATGGGCAGCATCCTGAGCACGCGCGAAGGCGGGAAGATCTATTTCTTCTCGATGGCCACCAGCTTCACCGCCGCCGCACTGGGTGCCGAGGGTGTCGGCAAGGACGTGGAAATGATCGTCGGCAACGGCTATGCCAGGGGCCACGCGGAGTTGTCGCTGGCCTTGCTGCGCGAAAGCGAAACACTGCGCCGGCTGTTTGAGGAGCGCTATGTTTAGGGAAGCAAGTCATAGCAAAAGTGCCGCCTGGGTGAATAACCCGGGCGCCCCCGCTGTCATGCCGGACATGATCCGGCATCCACGGCGGTGAACTGGATTGCGGGTCGAGCCCGCAATGACACCCCGTGACAAACCCACTTTGGCACTCCATTCAAACTCAGGGGCTGAGCACCGTCTCGGTCATGGGGATGAGCAAGAACACCGGCAAGACCGTGGCGCTGAACCATTTGCTGGCCCAGGCCGCCAACGCCGGGACGACGGTCGGCGTGAGTTCCATCGGACGCGACGGCGAAGACCGTGACCAGGTCTTTTTCATTCCCAAACCGGCTATCCTGGTCTGGCCGGGAACGCTGGTCGCGACCGCCAGCGCCACCTTGGCACGCGCCAAGGTACGCTGCCAGCGGCTCCACTCGACCGGCATCGCCAGCGCCATGGGCGAGATCGTCATCGTCAAGGTGCTGGACCGCGGTGAAATGGAAATCGCCGGTGCCTGCCATGGCACCGATCAGCGCAAAGTCATCAGCCAACTACAGCAATGCGGCGCGGCCCTGGTGCTGCTGGACGGGGCACTGGGGCGCAGCCACCATGCCTCGCCGGCCATGGCCGATGGCGTGATCCTGGCCACCGGCGCCGCCCTCGGTGGTGGCATGGCAGACGTGATCCGAAAGACGCGCAACCGGCTCGCCATCCTGGGCATTGCGCCGGCGGACGAGGCAACACGGGCCCGCTGCGCGCCGCTCTTTGCCAGCGCTGGCGTGGCGCTCTGGAACCGACAGGGCGAACTGCTGTTGCACAGCCCCATCGCCACCCTCAACGCCGCCGCGACCCTGCTGCAACATGCCGATGCCGAACTCGGCACCATCGCGCTCAGCGGCGCGGTGGGGCGTTCGCTTTGGCAAGCCCTCTGTACCCTGGCAGCGCATCACCCCGGCCTGACGGTGGTGGTGGCCGACGGCAGCAAGCTGTTCATCGAACATGCCGATCTGCTCGCCTTCCAGAAACTGGGCGCCCGGCTGCTGGCCTGGCGTGGCATCCACATCGTCGGCATCACCCTCAACCCCTGCTCCCCGCTGGGGGCCAGCTTTGCGGCGGAACAGTTTCTGGCGGCGGCACGCCAGGCATTTCCCGACTATGAAGTCAGCGATGTCGTACGGGAAGAAAGCAAAACCGTGCCGGACAGCCCTGTCCGCACTCGATTGAAAGAAATCAGATGAGCCAGTTGCTGTTGGACCAGGCCCAGATCGAGCGCGCACGCGACTCGGCGCGGCGTATTGCGCGTCAGGTGTTCGATGAGATGAGCCAGTTCACCACCACCACCGTGGAGCGCGCCACCTTGCGCCTGCTGGGCATCGACGGCGTGGACGAAATGGCGGTGCCACTGCCGAACCGTGTCATCGCTCACTTGCAGGAACAGAAAATCCTGCAGCACGGTGCCACTACCGCCGTCGTCCAGGCAATGCAGGAAAGGGGCTGGACCGCGCAGCAGGTGGCCGAGGCGGTGGCGGCCGGCAGGCTGACGCTGACCCGGGCCAAAGACCAGCAGGCCACCCGCAGCGCCGCTGAAGCGCTGGCCGACACCAGTTGCCAGCAGATCGCGTCCCAGCGCGCCCAGCGCGCTGCCCAACTCAAGTCATTGGGCCAGGGCAGCTTTCCCTGGCTCTACCTGATCGTGGCCACCGGCAACATCCACGAGGACGTGCTGCAGGCGCGCGCCGCCGCCGAGCAGGGCGCCGACATCATCGCGGTGATTCGCTCCACCGGCCAGAGTCTGCTGGACTATGTGCCTTATGGCGCCACCACCGAGGGCTTCGGCGGCACCTACGCGACGCAGGAAAATTTCCGCCTGATGCGCGCCGCGCTGGACCAGGTCGGCGCCAAAGTCGGCCGCTACATCCGGCTGACCAATTACTGCTCGGGCCTGTGCATGCCGGAAATCGCCGCCATGGGCGCCATGGAGCGGCTCGACGTGATGCTCAACGACTCGATGTACGGCATCATCTTTCGCGACATCAACATGCAGCGCACCTTCATTGACCAGTTCTTCTCGCGCATGGTCAACGCCTTTGCCGGCATCATCATCAACACCGGCGAAGACAACTACCTGACCACCGCCGACGCCTATGAGGCCGCGCACACGGTGCTGGCCTCGCAGCTGATCAACGAACAGTTCGCTTACCTGTCGGGGCTGAAACCGGAGCAGATGGGCCTGGGCCACGCCTTCGAGATCGACCCCGGCATGGAAAATGGTTTCCTGTGGGAACTGGCGCATGCGCAACTGGCGCGCCAGGTCTTTCCGCAGGCGACGCTCAAGTACATGCCGCCGACCAAGCACATGACCGGCAACATCTTCAAGGGCCAGGTGCAGGACGCGCTGTTCAACGTCGCCAGCAGCATCACGCAGCAGAACATCCACCTGCTGGGCATGATGACCGAGGCGATCCATACGCCGTTCATCCAGGACCGCTTCCTGGCGATCCAGAACGCCAGGTACGTCTTCAGCACCATGAAAGACCTGCACAACGAGATCGAATTCAAACGCGGCGGCCAGATCGAGCAGCGGGCGCAATGCGTGCTGGCGCAGACCGAACAGATGCTGGCCAGCATTGAAAAAATCGGGTTGGCGGCGGCCATCGGGCAAGGCATGTTTGCCGAGATCTCGCGCACACCCACCGGCGGCAAAGGGCTGGACGGCGTGCTGCAAAAGGCCGACGATTACTACAACCCGTTCCCGCAGTTGATGATCACCGAAGGAGCCCGCGATGTCTGAAACGAAATTGACAGAGCAATGGGTCAAGCCCTACGGCGACACCCTGAACGACGGCCGGGTACAGCTCTCGTTCACGCTGCCGGTGCCCCTGGATGAAACCGCCAAGGAAGGTGCCAGGCGGCTGGCGGCGCAGATGGGCCTGGAGGAGCCGGCCGTGGTGCACGCCGAAGACATGGGCCAGGGTTTCAGCTTTTTTGTGCTCTACGGACAATGCAAACACCAGATCGATCTTTCCACATTGCAAGTCGCCAAGCCGGACTACGAGGTGCTGGACAAGGACGCCGTCAACCAGTTGATCGCGGAAAAAATGGGCCGCCGCATGGTGGTCATTGGCGCCACCATAGAGACCGACGCGCACACCGTGGGCATCGATGCCATCATGAACATGAAGGGTTTCAACGGCCACAAGGGTCTGGAGAGCTACCACCAGATGCGGGCCATCAACCTGGGGGCTCAGGTCGACTCGGAAGACCTGGTGGCGCGCGCCATCGAGGAGAAAGCCGACGTCATCCTGGTCTCGCAAGTGGTGACGCAAAAGAACATCCACCTCGACAACCTGACCAAGCTGTGCGACCTGCTGGAGGCCGAGGGACTGCGCGATCAGGTCATCCTGATCGTCGGTGGACCGCGCATCAGCCACGAGCTGGCCAAGGAACTGGGCTACGACGCGGGCTTTGGCAGCAAGACCTACGCCGAGGATGTGGCATCCTTTGCCATCCATGAATGGATAAATAGACGAGGCACCCCTGTGGCGCCTTTGGCGCCTCCCCCTGGAGAACTGAAATGACCACAGCCACCGAAATCACCAGCCTGATCCGTTTGCGCATCAGCGCGCACGACGCCCACTACGCCGGCGACCTGGTCGATGGCGCCAAAATGCTGCAGCTGTTCGGCGACGTCGCCACCGAGCTGCTGATCCGCAGCGATGGCGACGAGGGCTTGTTCGTGGCCTACGACAGCGTCGAGTTTCTGGCGCCGGTGCATGCCGGGGACTACATCGAGGCCAGCGGCCGCATCGTGGCCAGGGGCCAGACCTCGCGCAAAATGGTGTTCGAGGCACGCAAAGTGATCCAGTCGGCCGGCATTGCAGATCAAGCCTCGGCGGCCGACGTTCTGGCCGCGCCGATCATGGTCTGCCGGGCGTCGGGCACCTGCGTGGTGCCGGCAAACTGTCAACGCATCCACCGCTAAGCTCACTCATCATGCAAAAACTCATCATCACCGCGGCACTGACCGGCGCCGAAGTCACCCGCGCGCAGCAACCGGCGCTACCCATCACGCCGGAGGAGATTGCCGCCGCCGCCGAGGAATGCGTGAAGGCCGGCGCCGCCATGGTGCACCTGCACGCCCGCCATGCCGACGGCAGCCCGACGCAGGACAAGGAGACCTACCGGCAAATCATTGCCGCCATTCGCCGGCGCTGCGACGTCATCGTTCAGGTCTCCACCGGTGGCGCCGTCGGCATGACGCCCACCGAACGCCTGGCACCGGTGACGCTGGCGCCCGAGATGGCGACGCTGTCCATGGGCTCGGTGAATTTCGGTGACGACGTCTTCATGAACCATCCGGCCGACATGGAAGTCTTCGCCCGGGCCATGCAGGAGATGGGCGTCAAGCCAGAACTCGAAATCTTCGACTCCGGCATGCTCAGCACCGCCAGCCGGTGGCTGAAGAAGGGCTGGCTGAAAGCGCCCCTGCATGTCGACTTTGTGCTGGGCCTGGCCGGCGGCATGGCCGGCACGCCGCAAGCGCTGCTGTACCTGACCCAGCAGTTGCCGGCCGGCTCCAGCTGGAGCGTCGCCGGCATCGGCGCGGCCCAATTGCCGCTGGGCACGCTGGCGATCCTGCTGGGTGGCCATGTACGCGTCGGCTTCGAAGACAACATCTATTACCGCAAGGGCGAATTGGCCAGCAGCAACGCCCAGCTGGTGGCACGCATGGCCCGCATCAGCCTGGAGCTGGGTCGGGCGGTCGCCACGCCCAGCGAGGCGCGCGCCCTGCTGGGCCTCAAGCCGCTTTGATTTGCGAGATGACGACGCCCGACACGATCAGCGCACCGCCCAGCAGCGCGCGTCCGCTCATCGTCTCATTGATCCACCAGACCGCCGTCAGGGCGGCAAAGACCGGCTCCAGGCCATAGACGATGGCCGCCTCCACCGCGCGCACCCGGTGCTGGCCCCAGGCCTGCAGCCAGACCATCACGGCACTGGCCAGCACCCCCAGGTACAGCAAGACCCAGCCGTGATTCTGGCTGCGCGACCACAGGTCGCCCCAGGAGGCCGGCTCCAGCGTGCTAAAGCCCAGGCTTGCCAGCAACACCATGACGCCTGACTGCACCAGTGCAATGCGCGCCGGGCGCAGCGCCGTCTTGGCGCGGGCGCTGAACTCGAACATCAGCACATAGACGGCGTAGACGAAAGCGCTCAGCAGCGTCAGGCTGTCGCCACGCGACCAGGGCGCCTGTTCGTAAAAAAGACCGCCCAGGCCCAGCACCCCCAGCGCAGCCCCCAGCAGCAAGGGCCAACCCAGGCGTTGCCCCAGAAAATAAGCCAGCAGGGGCACGATCAGGACATTCAGACCGGTGACGAAGGCATTGCGGTTGCTGCTGGTTTGCGCCAGCCCCGAGACCTGCAGGTAGAACGCGCAAAACAGCACGCTGCCGATCGCCAGGCCCCAGCGCAGCTCGGCCCAGCTCAGGCCGCGCAGCAAGGGCAACAGCACCAGGCTGGCGATGGCGAAGCGCAGCAGAATGATCTCCAGCGCGCCAAACTGAGCGCTGATCTGCTTCATCACCGGGAAGGTGGTGCCCCACACCAACGTCACCAGCAGCAGCGCGGCCAGCCCCAGCCGGCGCGCCCGAACGCCCGCCAGCACCTAGTTGAAGTAGTACTTGGCCGACAGGTTCACACGCGACAGGTCGCCTTTCTGGCCGGCCAGGGTTTCGCGTTGTCCGAAGATGTACTCGGCACCGAAATCGACGCTCTTGATCGGGTTATAGATGAAGCCGACATGGGCCTGGTAGATGCTGCGGTTGATGCCGTATTGGCCCACGTCCAGACCATTGGCAGTGGCAAACGCGGTGTAGGCATTGTCATAGTTGCGCTGCGCCCCCAACACGAAGTTGGCGCGCCAGGTGTCGCTGGCCTTGTACTGGTAGCCGACCACCAGGCCCAGCACTTTTTCCAGCAGGATATTGCTGCCGTCAAAGGCGGCGCCCTCGACGCCGTTGAAGTAGCGGCCAATGCCTTCGCCGTAGGTCAGAGCCAGGCTGAGGAAGTCCTTGGCATCGCGCATTTTCAGGAACGCCGTGGTACCCAGGCCATAGCCGCGCTTGGACACATCCATGCCGGCGCCATCGTTGACCCGGAACTCCTGGCTGATGCCGCGCAGGCTCATGGCACCCCAGTCGAAACTCTTGTCCCAGCGCGCCACCAGATCGGGCATCTTGGAAAATCCTTGCAGCACCGGACTGCCGGTGTTGTCCAGCATGTAGCTGACCGAGTTCTCCAGCGCCACGGTAAAGGTGCCGGAATCCTTGGTGTTGTAGGCGTAGCGAATTTGCGGCTGGCGAATGGAGGTGGAGCCGATGGGGCCGTTGAAGTCGACGGTTTCCGGCGAGTTGTCCAGGTCCATGAAGGTGGACCAGGTCTGCCCGATCAGCAAGCCGCCGAACTGGCCATAGCCCTGGCGCAGACGAAAGTTGTAGGAGTTGGTCCAACCCTGGGTGTAGATATTGCCGGCGGAACCGTTGACAGCGGAGTTGCCGGTGCGCGGCTCGTTGTTGAAGTCGCCTTCGATCTTGATGCCCAGCGGGCCATAAGCGGTTGGGGTGGAGGCTTCCAGCCCGAAGCGGGTGGTGCGCGCCGTCAGGTAGCTGACGCCGGTGCGTGTGGTGCTGCCGTTGATGGGGGCGTACTGGATGGCAGTGGAGTAATCGTTGCCCGAGTTGTCGCCCTTGAATTCTTTGACCGCATTGAGTTCGGCAAAACCGTAAATGCGCAGCGAGGTCTCGGACCCCGGCAAGCGGAAGCTGTTGCCGATGTCACCCAGCACCACGGCATCTTTTTGCTTGATTTCGAGCTGCTCGATGCGCTCCGTGACAGCGTTGCTGGCGGCCGGCGCCGCGGCGGCGGCAGGGCTGGCGGATTGCGCCTTGAGCGCATTGAGTTCCTGGCGCAAGCGTTGAATTTCCTGACGCATCTCGTCAAAGTCGGCCTTGGTTTGACCAAAAGCCGGCAGGCTCAGCACGCCGGCAGCCAATAGCGCAAGGGTGGTTGTCGATACTTTCATCGTTGTCTCCAGTAAAAATAAAATAAAAATCAGTGACTGACCTGCCCGAGGAAAGCCCGCACGCGGGCACTTTCCTGGGCGCCAAAAAAGATTTCGGGCGGCGCATCCTGGGCCACCTGCCCCTGGTCGAGAAACAGGATGCGGTCGGCCACTTCGCGGGCAAACCCCATCTCATGGGTGACGATGATCATGGTCATGCCCGACTGCGCCAACTTCTTGATGACGTCCAGCACTTCCTTGACCATTTCCGGGTCCAGCGCCGAGGTCGGCTCATCGAACAGCATGACCTTGGGGTTCATCGCCAGCGCCCGCGCAATCGCCACCCGTTGCTGCTGCCCGCCGGACAGCGCAAACGGGTACTTGTGCGCATGCTCTTCCATGCCGACGCGCGTCAGCAGTTCCATGGTCCGCTGGTTGGCCTCGCCGCGCGGCGTCTTGCGCACGCGGCGCTGCGCCAGCGACACGTTGTCCAGCACCGAGAGGTGCGGAAACAGGTTGAACTGCTGGAACACCATGCCCAGCTCGCGCCGCAAGGCATCCAGATGCTTGAGGTCGTCATCGACCTCGATGCCGTCGACCACGATGCGGCCCGAGTCGTGCCGCTCCAGCCGGTTGAGCATGCGCAGCAAAGTGCTTTTGCCGGAGCCCGAAGCACCCAGAATGGCGCTCACCTGACCGGCCGTGAAGTGGGTGCTGACGTCGCGCAACACATGGTGCGGACCGAAGTGTTTGTTGACCTTCTCGATCGTGATCAGGGCTGAACTCATGGCTGGCGCCCCTCCACGTCGTAGCGCCGCTCCACGGCACCGGAGATCTGTGTCATGACAGTGGTAAGAATCAAATACACCAGGGCGGTCGTGATCAGCGTCGGCAAGGGCTGAAAGGTGGCCGCCTGAATACGGTTGCCGACGTTGGTCAGTTCCACCACACCGATGGCATAGGCCAGGGAAGAATCCTTCAGCAGGGCCACCGTGTTGTTGACCAGCGGCGGCAGGGCGACCTTGAAGGCCTGCGGAAAAGTCACATCCAGGAAGGTATACCAGCTCGACATGCCCAGCGAGCGTGCCGCCTCGATCTGGCCTTTGGGCACGGCCAGCAAGCCGCTGCGGATGGCTTCGGCGTTGTAGGCGCCGACGTTGAACGCCAGCGCGACACAGGCCGAGGTGAAATCGTCCAGCCTGAGCGCCGGCACCAAAGTGGGCAGTGCCAGGAACACAAACAGGATCTGCACCAGCAACGGCGTGCCGCGCATGATCCAGATGTACAGGGAGGCCAGCCAGCGCAGCGGCATGACGCGCGAAGTCCGCCCCAGCGCGGCCAGCACGCCGATCAGGATGCCCGACAGACCGGCGACCAAGGTCAGCTCGACCGTGACGCGCGTGCCATCGGCAAAGTACTGGGCGTTGTTGCCGATCGGCTCCGGTGCCATGGCCATCGGGATGGCCATCAACCACAACAGCAAAACCAGCAGCACGCTGGCCACCGCAATGGTGGCGCTGGAGCGTTGCTGGCGGCTCCAGCTCCGGGGCCATTCAGGAAGAGCGAGTTTCACTTGGCTGATCCGGCTTGGGCAAGGTTCGCGCGCCGCTTAGCGGCAGCGTACGTCTTCGTTGAAGTATTTCTTCGACAGGGTGGCATAACTGCCGTCCGCCATGACTTCGGCCAGGGCCTTGTTATAGCCTTGCACCAGCGAGCTGTTGCCCTTGGCCACAGCCGCTGCAATGCGTTCCACAAACACGAAGTCGCCCAGCTTCATGCCGGCGTTGGGGTTGGAAGAAATGGCAATGGCAGCGACAAATTTGTCGGTTACCCAGGCATCGACGCGCTTGGTCAGCAAGGCGCCGCGGGCGTCGGTATCCTGCGGAAAGTTCTTCACTTCCTTGACGCCGGCGAGCTTCTTGACGTTGTCCAGGTAAGTGGTGCCGGTTTGCACCGAAACGGTCTTGCCGTTCAGGTCCGCCACCCGGCGAATGGCCGGGTCCAGCGACACGATGGCGCCGCCCGAGCAATAGTGCGGATCGGCAAAGGTGACGGCCTTGGCGCGCTCTTCAGTAATGCCGTGCGAGGCGATCACCAGGTCCCAGCGGTCCTGTCGCAGGCCGGCCAGCAAGGCATCGAAGCCGAGCGCCTTCCACTCGATGGTGACACCCATTTTCTTTGCCACCAGCTCGGCCAGCTCGATTTCGAAACCGCTCAGTTTGGCGCCCTGAAAAAAATTGAAGGGAGCGAACTGGCCCTCGGTGGCGATGTTGATCTTGCCGTCTTTCTTGACCTCCTCCAGACTTCGGGCCTGTGCCGTCAGGGCACCGGCCAGCAGCAAGCCCAGCAAGGCCCATTTCTTGATTCGTTTCATCGCAGTCTCCTGTTGTGGTTGATCGGGTAAAAAAATTTCGTCTACGGCAAACTCGCCGTCAACTTTTGATTATCGAATGCCGGATCAGGTTTTCTCGCCGGCTTTGCGCATCAGCGTGCTTTTTCCGAACAAACTTTCGATTAGATCAACTGCCAGCTCCGCCGTCTGGTTGCGCAGATCCAACGCCGGGTTGAGTTCCACCACGTCGAGCGAGGCCAGGTGTCCGGTATCGGCGATCATTTCCATGCACAACTGGGCCTCGCGGTAGCTCGGACCGCCGCGCACCGTGGTGCCGACCCCCGGCGCATCGGCCGGGTCCAGAAAATCGACATCCAGACTGACGTGCAAGTGGGTGTTGGCGTCGACCAGCGCCAATGCCAGTTCCATGGCCAGGCGCATGCCCATCTCGTCGATGTAGCGCATGTCGAAAACCTCGATACCGATGTCGTGCACCAGCCGTTTCTCGCCGGCATCGACGCTGCGAATGCCGATTTGACGAATCTCCCTGGGTTTGAGTACCGGCACCTGACCGCCCATTTCGATCAGCTCCCGCGGGCCCTGACCGAACAGGCAGGCCACCGGCATGCCGTGCAGGTTGCCGCTGGGCGTCAGGGTGGCGGTATTGAAATCGGCGTGCGCGTCGAACCACAGGACGCGCAGTTTTTTGCCCTGCTCGCGGCAATGGCGCGCCACGGCACTGACGGAGCCTATCGCCAGGCAGTGGTCGCCGCCCAGCATGATGGGCAGACGCCCCGCTTGGAGCTCCGCGTAGATGGCCTCATGCACCAGGCGGTTCCATTGCACCACTTCGGGCAGGTGGCGAAAGCCGTTGACGGCCCCTTGCCAGGGATTGGCCGGACCGGTCAAGTTGCCGCAGTCTTTGACGTCCACGCCAAAGCGGGCAATCGCCTGGGCAATGCCGGCCACGCGCAAGGCCTCGGGTCCCATGCGGGCACCCAGGGTACCGGCGCCAATGTCGGTCGGGACACCGATCAGGCTGACACCGCCAGCGACCGGGTTGGCGGCGGGCGGCTGGTTCATGCTGCCAGCGCCAACTCTTCAACAACCGGGCGAATCAGGCTGAACAGATCCTTCGGGTTGCCCAGTTCCGGAATCAGCGACAGCGCCTGGCCGACCCCCAGTTCACGGGCTGCGTCCCGCATGAAGCGCAACGCCGAATAGTCTTCCAGCGCAAAGCCGACCGAGTCGAACACGGTGACTTGACTCTCCCATGTGCGGCCGGCTGCCTTGCCGCTGAGCACCTGCCAGAGTTCGGTCACGGCAAAGTCCGGCGGCAACTGTTGCAGGTCGCCCTCGATGCGGGTTTGCGGCTCGTACTCGACGAACACTGAAGCCCCGCGCAGCACATCAGGGTGCAACTCGGTCTTGCCGGGGCAGTCGCCACCGACGCCATTGATGTGCATGCCGGGCGCGATCAGGCCGGGCGTCAGGATGGTGGCATTGGTTTTGTCGGCGGTCACGGTCGTCACTATATCGGCTCCCAGCACCGCCTGGGCAATACTTTCGCAAGCGATCAGGCGCAGCGCCGTGTGCCGCAGATTGCGCATCAGCTTGGCCGTGGCGGCGCGGTCGGTGTCGAACAGCCGGATTTCCGCGATGCCCAGCAAATGATGAAAAGCCAGCGCCTGAAACTCGCTTTGCGCACCGTTGCCAATCAGCGCCATGCGTTTGCTGCCGGGGCGGGCCAGCGCGCGAGCCGCCACCACCGACATGGCGGCGGTGCGCAAGGCGGTGCTCAGGGTCAGCTCGCTGAGCAAGCGCGGCACACCGGTGGCGACATCGGCCAGCACGCCAAACGCCATCACGGTAGACAGACCGATATGCGTGTTCCCGGGATGTCCGTTGACGTATTTGAAGGCATAGGTCTGGGCGTCGGCGATCGGCATCAGCTCGATCACGCCGCCAACCGAATGGCTGGCGACACGGGCGGATTTGTCAAAGTCCTGCCAGCGCAGAAAATCCTCGTGAATGTAGTCGGCCATGCCGCGCAGGGCGGCCGCCGGGCCTATTGTGTTGACGATCAAGGCCACGTCCTGGGCGCTTAGAAATTGGGTTTGAACGGTTGAGCTTGATTTCATGATGCGGTACTCGGAGAAGTGCCAAGCAGTGTCTCAAGAGGGCATGACAATGTAAATCAGCAATATTGCTTGCTTTTTGACAAACATTTACCATTTAGATAGATATGAGTGTCAGAATGGCAACATGGATGCCACCGATCAACAATTGCTGTCGCTGTTGCGCAAGGACGCCCGAACCAGTGTTGCGACGCTGGCAAAAAAGCTGGGCGTGTCGCGCGGCACCGTGACGAACCGGGTCGCCAAACTGGAAGACGCCGGCATCATCGTCGGCTACACCGTCAAGCTCAGGCCCGATGCGCAACCTTCGGAAATTTGTGCCTGGATGAGCATCGCCGTGGAGGGCAACGAAACCCGCTCCGTCATTGCCAGCCTGCTGGGCGAACCCGGCGTGGCCAGCCTGCACGACACCAACGGCCGCTGGGACCTGCTGGCCGAGTTGCGGGCCGCCAATCTGGCCGAGTTGTCCAAGATCCTGGAACGCATCCGGCTGGTGCGCACCATCAGCAGCACCGAGACCAGCATTCACCTGCAAACCTATCGCCTGTCGTAGGTTCGCAAAACGCGTAATGACGCGTTGATGGGAGAAGTCAAGGCGGCGCGCGCGGGGTCGGCGATATCTCATTCCGCATGTGCGTCTTGGCTGAAACAGCAGTGTTTCCCTCTGATATGACGAACGGTTAGTCCGAACGGGCTATTCACAGACTACACTTTCGAGAGCATTATTCCCCTTCATCGTTTAAGGTTATTTAAAAACTGATAACGCAGCCGGCCCGTGTGGGTCGGGAAAGGGAAAGACAATGGAAAAGCAATTGACCACTGGTGTGGTAGCTGGATTTGGAGCCGGTATCGGTTCCCGATTACGGGCCAAAGTGGCGTTCTACACTGGCGCAGCCGCACTGGCTCTGGCTGGTTTGGCCGGGGTGACGAGTGCCACCGCACAATCAACATTGCTCGTTGACCGCGGACTCCCGACGATCAACCTCAATGGCCTCAACGACCCCAACCGATCCAATGTCGCGTGGGCGCAGAGTGGATACACGGCGGCGGACTACTGGTTGGTTGGCGACACTTTTACCAACACCAGTTCGCAGACGTGGAACATCGACACAATTCGCCTGTGGACAGTAGGCGGCGCCGGCACCGCAACTCTTTGGGGCGGTATTGAAGGGTCAACCATCGGTCTTGTGCCCGGCTCAGGCGCGATATCGTCTGCGACCTACGCAAATGGCAACAATTACATAGGGTATAGCGGGACGAGTCGCCCTATGCAACAAGTCGATTTTTCCGTCAACATCACACTAGCTCCTGGTCAGACTTATGACTTCTTCCTTGACGGCACTGGTGGCTTGAATACGGTTCCATCTGCGCATGCGTCCAATGCGGCGTTGAGCGGTTCGCCCCAAATCGGGGCCGATGGCTTGATGCTTGAGGGTGAGGTGGTCAACGGGAGCTTTGTTCAGGGAAGTGTAGGAACATGGAGTTCAACTCCCGTTTCTTGGGACAAGGTTTCAGACGTGAATGTGCAGGTTATGGGAGCGGTAGCTGCCGTCCCCGAACCCGAAACCTTTGCCATGCTGCTGGCCGGTCTTGGTTTACTGGGTTACGTTGGGCACCGCAGACAACAGAAAGAAGCTGCCGCCGCTTGAGCCAACTCAGCGGTCTTCGGAGAGCCCCGCTTCGGCGGGGTTTTTCATGCAGCATCCGATCAGGGAGCCATCTCGCAGAGGCAAGTCATTGCGCACATTAACCATGAAATTCCAACATTTGATGTTCGAATTTCATGGATTTATGCTAACATCCAGCGATGCTGAACCGCGGCGCCCTCGAACTCTCCATCCGCAAAGCCCTTGGCCGCTCGCGCGGTGTCGTCTTGAGCGGCCCCCGGCAATCCGGAAAAAGCACGCTGGCCCAAAGGTTTCTGAGTCGCCAGTCGCCCAATTATTTCGATCTGGAATACCCACCTCACGCGCAACGCCTGGAACAACCCGTCCAGACGCTGGAGCAACTCAAGGGTCTGGTTGTCATTGACGAAGTCCAGCTCCAACCCAGTTTGTTTCCCCTGCTGCGCGTACTGATGGACCGCTCCGATGCGCCGGGCCAGTACCTGCTGCTTGGCAGCGCGTCACCGGCCTTGCTGCGGCAGGCCGGTGAGTCCTTGCTGGGCCGCGTCGAGACCTTTGAAGTGGCTGGCTTCGACTTAGCGGAGGTCAGCACCCATGAAGGGGGCTACAGCGATGACGCTGCAACGCGTCTGTGGCTGCGCGGCGGTTTCCCACGTTCCTATCTGGCGGCCTCGGACGAGGACAGCTTCGCATGGCGCGCCCAGGCCGTGGCAGACCATGTTCGCGTGGACATGCCCCAGTTTGGCATCAACATCGCGGCGCGCGCCATGCTGCGTTTCTGGACGATGCTGGCGCACTACCACGGACAAGTCTGGTCAGCGGCGCCATCCGCGCAGTCGATGGGCGTCTCGGAACCCACCATTCGCCGCTACCTCGATACCTTGACACAGACGCTGATGATCCGCCAATTGCAACCCTGGCATGAAAACCTGGGCAAACGCCAGGTCAAGGCCCCAAAGATTTATTTTCGGGATACCGGGCTGCTGCACGCGCTGATGGGCATCAAGACCGTGACTGAACTCTTTACCCATCCGCAATGCGGCGCCAGCTGGGAAGGTTTTGCACTGGAGCAGGTGCTGCGCATCGCCCAACCCGATCAAGCCTGGTTCTGGGCCACGCACCAGGGCGCCGAGCTCGATCTTCTGTTGTTCAAAGGGAGCCAGCGGGTAGGCGTGGAGTTCAAGCGCGCCGACGTTCCCCGTGTGACCGCCAGCATGCGCATCGCCATGCATGACCTGAAGCTCGATGCGCTGTACGTTGTCCACCCGGGCCTGCACCGTTTCAAGCTGGCCGACGGGATAGAGGCGGTGCCCCTTTGGGCGATGCTACCGGGGGGAGACACCAACGTCTTGACGGGTCGCTTTGCTGATCGGGTCAAACAACCGGTGAACATCGACACCATGAATGAAGCCATCGCCGTTGGCGCGGCTGCGCGCAACCAGCCAAGCCAGAGTTGAGCAGCCTTGACACCAGCTTCCTGGGCGCCCAGATGGCCGAGAACGAAGGCTGCACGCACACGGTGACCTTTGACAGGGCGGCGGCGCGCGGGGCGGGAATGGCGCTGCCGAGCTGAGTCGCTGCCCGAGTGCAGCCCAGGCAGCAAGAAACGAAACTGCCGGCTCAAACCACCTTGGCCCGCCCACCAAAAATAGCACTACCCACCCGCACCATGGTGCTGCCCGCGTGGATGGCGGCTTCCAGGTCGGCGCTCATGCCCATCGACAGGGTGTCGAGCGCCAGACCTTCCACCTTCAAGGCATCGAAGACCGCCTTGACGCGGGCAAACAGGGCGCAGGCCGCCGTGAAATCAGGCGCCGGCTCGGGGATGCTCATGACGCCGCGCAGGCGCAGGCGCGGCAAGGCCGCCACCTGCTGCGCCAGCGCCAGTGCCTCTTGCGGCAGCACGCCCGATTTCGCTACACCGCCATCGACATTGACCTGGATGCAAACCTGCAACGCCGGCAAATGGGCCGGGCGCTGCTCGCTCAGGCGTTGCGCGGTCTTCAGCCGGTCCACCGTGTGCACCCAGTCAAAGTGTTCGGCCACCAGACGCGTCTTGTTGCTTTGAATCGGCCCAATGCAGTGCCACTGAAGGGGCAACTGGCGCAATTGCGCGATCTTTTGCACCGCCTCCTGGATGTAGTTCTCGCCGAACGCGGTTTGTCCGGCGGCGTGGGCAGCCGCCACCGCCGCCGGGCCAAAAGTCTTGGACACCGCCAGCAAGGTGACCTCGCCGGGCGCGCGGCCAGCGGCGCCACAAGCGGCTGCCACGCGCGCGCGAACGGTTTGTAAATTCTTCTCAATCATGGTCATAATTACCCCAAGCGTAACAAACGATCAAGGACCTCGTGGACATTACCCAACTACTGGCCTTTAGCGTCAAGAACAATGCCTCCGATTTACACCTCTCGGCCGGCCTGCCGCCGATGATCCGGGTGCACGGCGACGTACGGCGCATCAATGTCGAGCCGCTGGACCACAAGCAGGTGCATGCGATGGTCTACGACATCATGAACGACACGCAGCGCAAGAGCTTCGAGGAGTTTCTGGAGATCGACTTTTCGTTCGAGATCGAGGGGCTGGCGCGTTTTCGGGTCAACGCCTTCAACCAGCACCGCGGCGCCGGCGCCGTGTTCCGGACCATTCCCAGCAAGATTCTGACGCTGGAACAATTGCATGCACCCAAGATTTTTGCCGACCTGGCCTTGAAGCCGCGCGGCATGGTGTTGGTCACCGGTCCGACCGGCTCCGGCAAGTCCACCACCTTGGCGGCGATGGTCAACTACCTGAACGAAACCGAGTTTGGCCACATCCTGACGGTGGAAGACCCAATCGAATTTGTCCATGAATCGAAAAAATGCCTGATCAACCAGCGCGAGGTCGGGCCCCACACGCTGAGCTTTGCCGCCGCCCTGCGCTCCGCCCTGCGGGAGGACCCGGACGCCATTCTGGTGGGCGAAATGCGCGACCTGGAGACCATCCGCCTGGCCATGACGGCGGCTGAAACGGGCCACCTGGTGTTCGGCACCCTGCACACTTCCAGCGCCGCCAAGACCATAGACCGGATCATCGACGTGTTTCCGGCGGAAGAAAAGGAGATGGTCCGCGCCATGCTGTCGGAGTCGCTGCAGGCCGTGATCTCGCAGACCCTGTGCAAAACCAAGGACGGCCAGAGCCGCGTTGCGGCGCACGAAATCATGCTCGGCACCAGCGCCATCCGCAACCTGATTCGCGAGGCCAAGGTGGCGCAGATGTACTCCTCGATCCAGACCGGCAACAGCGTCGGCATGCAGACGCTGGACCAGAACCTGACGGATCTGGTGAAACGCAACATCATCAGCCCGGCCGAGGCACGCTCCAAGGCCAAGATTCCCGAGAACTTCCCCGGTTGAACCTGACCCGATCCCTCCATGGAGCACGCAATGAAAGGTATGTTCGGAATCCAGCGGCAGAACAACCCGGCTGCGGCACAGGCAAACGATCCTGACTCCAAGCTGTTCAGCTCCACCCTGTCGGGGGCCGACGCCGACCCCAATCTGCTGGTGCCGTGGGAGGCGCGGGCGGTCGAGGTGGGGGCCACAAAACTCGATTCCGAGAAGGGCATCAAGCTGTTGCAGGCACTGTGGCGCAAGGACAAGTACATGCGCCGGCTGGACCCGGAAACGATCCGTCGCATGCAGCCCTTTCTTGATTTCGCCACGGTTGCCGCCAACCGCGATCTGATCCGGCAGGATGAACGCGGCAACTTCATGCTGGTTTTGCTGAGCGGCACGATTGCCATCGACCGCCTGCAACCCTGGGGCGAGCGGCTGCGTCTGGCGGAGGCGGCCGCTGGCGAGATACTGGGTGAGATGTCGCTGCTCGATGGCGGCATCCGGTTTTCCGTCTGCAGCACGCTCAGTAACTGCCAAATCGCCGTTCTCAGCGCGGATGCGATGGACCAGATGCTCAGCGCCGACCCGACCCTGACCGCCAATCTGGTCACCTTGCTGGCCCGAAAGCTGTCGCTTCGACTGCGCGGTGTCAGCGCCCGGCTCAGCGAAACACATTGATTCCCGGGAGCACTACACGTCATGGAACGCGATCAAGCCACCAAGTTTGTCAACGACCTGTTGAAGCTGATGATCAGCCGCAACGGCAGCGACCTGTTCATCACGGCGGATTTCCCGCCGGCCATGAAAGTAGACGGGAAAGTGACCAAGGTCTCACCCCAGCCACTCAACGCGGCGCACACCATGGCGCTGGCTCGCTCGGTCATGAACGACAAGCAGGTCGCCGAGTTTGAGCGCACCAAAGAGTGCAACTTCGCCATCTCGCCGCCGGGCATAGGGCGCTTTCGCGTCAACGCCTTTATCCAGCAGAGCAAGGTCGGCATGGTGCTGCGGGTCATTCCTCTTTCCGTGCCCACCATTGACGGCCTGGGCGTGCCGCAGGTGCTCAAGGAGGTGGTCACGGCGAAACGCGGCCTGTGCATCATGGTAGGCGCCACCGGCTCGGGCAAATCGACCACCCTGGCGGCGATGGTGGACTGGCGCAATGAAAACTCTTTCGGGCACATCATCACGATCGAGGACCCGATCGAGTTTGTCCATGCGCATAAAAATTGCGTGGTCACCCAGCGCGAGGTGGGAATCGACACCGATAGCTGGGGCGCCGCCCTGAAGAACACCTTGCGCCAGGCCCCGGATGTGATTTTGATGGGTGAGATCCGCGACCGCGAAACCATGGAGCACGCGGTCGCCTTCGCTGAAACGGGACATTTGTGTCTGGCCACCCTGCACGCCAACAGTGCCAACCAGGCGCTCGACCGCATCATCAACTTTTTCCCCGAAGAGCGGCGCGCGCAACTGCTGATGGACTTGTCGCTCAACATCAAGGCCATGGTGTCGCAGCGCCTGATTCCCAAGCAGGACGGCAGAGGCCGGGTGGCGGTGGTCGAGATCATGCTCAACTCGCCCCTGATCTCGGACCTGATCTTCAAGGGCGACATTTCGGAAATCAAGGAGATCATGAAGAAAAGTCGCAACCTGGGCATGCAGACTTTCGACCAGGCCTTGTTCGACGCCTATGAAACCAAGCTCATCACCTACGAGGACGCCCTGCGCAACGCCGATTCCCTGAACGACCTGCGCCTGCAGATCAAGCTCAACAGCAAACGCGGCAAAATACAGGACCTCAACAGCGGAACCGAAAACTTTGCCATCGTATGAACGCCATCAACAGTAAAAATTACCAAGCCACGCCAGCGCGCCGAGTTGCCTTTTTGGGCCTGGGTGTCATGGGCTACCCAATGGCCGGACACCTGGCCCGTAGCGGTCACCAGGTCACGGCGTACAACCGGACTGCCAGCAAAGCTGCCGCCTGGTGCGCAGAGTTCGCGCCGCCTGTCGGTCAGCCATCGACTGTGAGTCATGCCCTCACGCCACGGCTGGCGGTGCGCGATGCGGATATCGTCTTTTGCTGCGTCGGCAACGATGACGACCTGCGCAGCGTGACGCTGGGCCTGGACGGCGCCTTCGCCGGCATGAAGCCGGGTGCGCTGTTTGTCGACCACACCACGGCCTCGGCCAACGTGGCGCGCGAGTTGTACGGGACGGCCAAAAACCTGGGTCTGCAGTTTGTCGACGCCCCGGTATCGGGCGGCCAGGCCGGTGCGCAGAACGGTTTGCTAACGGTGATGTGCGGTGGCGATCAGGCGGCGTTCGAAGTGGCGCAGCCGGTGGCGATGGCTTTTTCCAAGGCTTTTACGTACTTGGGTGAGAGTGGTGCCGGTCAGTTGGCCAAGATGGTCAATCAGATTTGTATTGCCGGCCTGGTGCAGGGCTTGAGCGAAGCGATTGCCTTTGGCCAGCAGGCTGGGCTCGACATGCTGCAAGTGCTGGATGTGATTGGCAAGGGCGCGGCCCAAAGCTGGCAGCTCGACAACCGCGGCAAAACCATGGTGGCGGACAAGTTTGATTTTGGCTTTGCCGTGGACTGGATGCGCAAAGACCTGGGGCTGGTGCTCGACGAGGCCAAGCGCAACGGCGCGCGCCTGCCGGTGACGGCATTGGTAGACCAGTTTTATGCCGACGTGCAGCACATGGGCGGCAAGCGCTGGGACACTTCCAGCCTGATCAAGCGGCTGCGCTGACCATCAATTTGTCATCCCGGGCTGGCGCCTCTATTGTCATCCCGGGCTTGACCCGGGATCCATGGGCTGCGGGCGTTGAATACGTCGGCCTTGACCTTATTTCTTGGGTTCTGCCGGCGCCGGTTTGGGCAGCATGCGCTGCAGCTCTTCATCGCTGATGATTTCCATCACCCGAACCACTTTTTTAACCCCGTCGATGCCGCGCGCAATGTCGGTGGCGCGACCGGCTTCGCGCTGGGTCACGCGCCCCATCAAATAAACGGTACCGCGCTCGGTCACCACTTTGAAGGCGTTGGCAAACAGATCCTGCGCGTCCACCAGGCTGGCCTTGATCCGGCCGGTTATCAGAACGTCAGATGAACGCTGCGACAGCGAGCTGTTCTCCGTGACGACCATTTCGTTGACGACGGAACGCACGTTTTCAACCTTGGATACCACCTGCTCCACCAGCTGTTTATCCTGTGCGCTGGGCACTTCGCCAGTCACCAGCACTTGCCGGTTGTAACTGGTGACGTTGAAGTGGCCACGCTCGCCCAGGTTATCGCGGATGCGGCTGGCGGCCTTGAGTTCAATGCCCTCGTCTTCCAGCTGCATGCCCGAGGTTCGACGATCCGTGGCCATCAGCGTGCCCATCACGGCACCCCCCAGCATGACCGGTGCGCAAGCGCCCAGGCAGGCGGTCAAGACCACCATCGTCAGCAGTTTTTGAGTTGGGAATTTCATGTTGAGGTTTCCTGGTCTCCGAGTAACTGGGCATCGACCGCATCGCAAATGCAATGCAGGGACAGGATGTGCACTTCCTGAATACGCGCCGTGCGTTCATGCGGCACACAGATGTGCACGTCGGTATCGCGCAAGGCGTGGCTCATCTTGCCGCCACCGCGGCCACTCAGGCCCACCACCACCATCTCGCGCTCGTGGGCGGCCTCGATGGCCGCCAGCACATTGGCCGAATTGCCGCTGGTGGAAATCGCCAGCAGCACATCACCGGGCTGCCCCAGTGCCCGCACCTGACGGGAAAAAATGCTGCTGAAGTCGTAGTCATTGGCAATCGCCGTGATGATGGAACTGTCGGTGGTCAGCGCAATGGCCGCCAGCTCCGGCCGCTCGCGCTCGTAGCGCCCGACAAATTCGGCGGAAAAATGCTGCGCGTCAGCGGCCGAGCCGCCATTGCCGCAGGCCAGTACCTTGCCGCCGCTGGTCACGCAAGCCAGCATCGCCTGCACCGCCGCCGCTATCGGTTTGCTCAAAACCTGTGCCGCCTGGTACTTCAGGTCGGCACTGTCGATAAAGTGTTGTTCAATACGTTGCTCAAGCATGCGCCAATGATACCCGGCCGCTGCTTAAGCCGGACTTAAGCAGGACGTCATGGGGTACGAAGTTCGCCTTCAAGTCCGCCTGCTACCGCCCTTGCGCGACGCCGTCACGCCGCGGATCGGCAGCGCCCAGCCAGCCATCGTCACGCCGCAGCAGGAACCCCAGGCCGCTGGTCAGGGGGACAATTTCTGTCGCGTGCCCCTTCGCCGCCAGGGCCGCCGCCAGCGACGCCGCAGTGCTGCCCTTCTCCAGTTGCAGCTTGCCGGCCAGTGCGGTGGAAACATGCCCGCGCGCCAGCGCCTCGGCCGGAACGCGCTGGTTGGCCAGCATTTCGATCAAACTCTGGCTGATGTAGTCGACGATCTGCCCGCCGCCAGCCGAGCCACCGACGACCACCGGTTTGCCAGCTTGATCGAACACGATGGTCGGCGCCATCGAGGTAACCGGCCGCTTGCCGGCTTGCATGCGGTTGGGCGCAGTCTGGCCGGGGCCGGGTGCCGCGGAAAAGTTGGTCAACGCGTTGTTCAGCACAAAACCGTTGACCATCAGGCGCGAGCCGAAATTGAGGTTGATGGTGGTGGTCATGCTCAGCGCGTTGCCGGCGGCATCGACGACGGCGATCTGGCTGGTGGCATCCGCCGTGTCCGACACCGGCGCCGCGCCAGACAGCGCGGCGGCCCCGGTTTTCACCACCCCCGCCTTCACCTCCCGGGTCCTGCGGGAAGGATCGATCAGCCGGGCGCGCTCCCGCACATAGGAAGACGCCACCAACCCGGCCGTCGGCACCGCTACAAAGCCGGGATCGCCCAGGTACTGAAAACGATCCGCTTGCGCCAGCCGGCCCGCCTCGGCGTAGTAATGGACAAACTCCGGGTCGTCAAAATTGAAGCGCTGTGCCTCCTTGACCGGCGGCGTGCGCGCTTCCAGCATCTGCAATAGCTGCAGCACCATGACGCCACCAAATGAGGACGGCCCCATGACACAGACCGAATACACCAGAAACGGCGCGCAGACCGGATCGCGCGGCTCGGCCCGATAGCCGGCCAGATCCGCCTTGGTCATGAGCGAAGGGTGAGCGCCGCGCTGCACCGCCGCCAGCAACTCGCCATCAGCGCCGTCCTGCCACCAGGCCGCCGGGCCGCGCGCGGCAACCCGCCGCAGTGTCGATGCATAAGCCGGATGGGTCAGCGTGGCACCCACCGGTCGCAGCTTGCCGTCGGCGTCGAAATAGAGCGCCCGCATGTCGGGCAGATCGGCGGCGTTGGCCGCGGAGAGAACGGTGTGCAGGTAGGCCGGCATCGGGAAGCCGGTCTCGGCCAGTTCGATGGCCGGGGCCAACAGGGTGGCCCATGGCAGTTTGCCGTAGCGCTGGTGCACTTGCTGCAACACCGCCAGCGTGCCGGGAACCCCCACCGAGCGTCCGCCGCGCTGCACGTCCTGGTATTTCAGCACGCTGCCATCGACATCGATGGTCAGCCCGGCGGTCGCTTTGGCCGGCGCCGCGGCCAAGCCGTCATAGCTTGTGAGTTTACCGCTCGCGGCATCCCAGTTCATGATGAGGGAGCCGCCGCCCAAACCGGACGATTGCGGCTCCACCAGCCCCAGCACCATCTGCGCCGCGATCGCCGCGTCGATCGGACTACCGCCTTGCTCCAGCATCTTCAGCGCCGCGCCGGTCGCCAGCGGATGGGCGGTGACTGCGGCCTGCCTGGCTGGCAGGCTGGCAATGGAGTGGGCAGAATGGTCAGGCGTCCGGTCCGGCGGCTGCGGGGTCGCGCAGCCGCCCAGCAACAGCAGCAGGGCGCCGATCGGGCGCATCAAGCCATGGCGAAACTCGAATTTCCTGATCATGTTGGTGCCTCAAAGTCTTTTGCGGACAAATTCCTAATTCGCATCAAACGCCCCCTGCAACCATTCGATGCCGGCCGGCTCCGACACCACCACATCAAAGCGGCAGGGCGGCGGCGTGCGCAGGCGCAGCAGGTAATGGCGCGCGGCAAAAACAATGCGGCGTTGCTTCAAGGCCGTCACGCTGGCGCCGGCGCCGCCGTGGCTGGCGCTCTTGCGGCTGCGCACCTCAACAAACACCAGCGTGCCATCGGGTGCTCTCATGATCAGGTCGATTTCTCCACCGCCGCGCCCGGGCGTCCGATAATTGCGCTCCAGCAGGCGCAAGCCGTGCCCTTGCAGATGCCGCAGGGCGGCGTCTTCCGCCGCGTCGCCGAGCTGCTTGGTGCTCTGCGTGCCGGCCTTGACTTGAGGGAATACCATTGATTGCCACTTATGCTGTTGCTTATGCCTCTGCGCTGCGCGCCGCCAGCGAGGCGGCGGCTGGTCAGAATTATCCGCCCGGCGCGCTGTACATGGTGGCGACACCGATAGGCAATCTGGCCGACATCACGCTGCGTGCGCTGCATGTGCTGCAACTTGCCGACAGCATTGCCTGCGAGGACACGCGCCACAGCCAGGCTTTGCTGCGCGCTTACGGTATCGACAAAGCGCCAACACAACTGCTGGCGCTGCACCAGCACAACGAAGCTCAGGCGGCGCAGGCCGTCATTGAACGGCTGCGCCAGGGTCAGCGCGTGGCTTACGCCAGCGACGCCGGTACGCCGGCCATCAGCGACCCCGGCGCGCGCCTGGTGGCGGCGGTGCGCCTGGAGGGCTTGACTGTGATTCCGCTGCCGGGTGCCAGCAGCGTCACCGCCGCGCTCAGCGTGGCCGGCATCTGGGGCGAAGGTGCACAGCACGGCGAGTTCGTTTTTGCCGGCTTCCTGCCCGCAAAGTCCAGCGAGCGGGCCACGGCGGTCGAGGCCTTGCGCGGGGAGCCGCGGGCCGTCGTCATGCTGGAAGCGCCGCACCGGATCGAAGCCCTGGCCACGGCGTTGGCCACCTTGTGCGCGCGGCCGGTCACCGTGGGGCGCGAGCTGACCAAGCAGTTCGAGGAAATTGCCACCGTCAGTGCGGAGGGCTTGCCGGCCTGGCTGGCGCAGGACCCGAATCGCCTGCGCGGCGAGTTCGTGCTGGTGCTACACCCGGCGCAGACCGCGGCGCAAGCCGGACCCGACAGCCGCGTGCTGAAATTGCTGCTGGCGGAGTTGCCGCTCAAGACCGCCGTCAAGCTGGCCGCCGAGATCACCGGCGAGGCACGCAACACCCTCTATGAATTGGCCCTCAGCCTGAAAAAATCCTGATCGGTGCGGGGCAACGCTCACGGTCTATGGATTTTTCCCGAAATGACCGAACCCTGTTCAGCGTTTCGGGTGGATCAGACTGGTGGGGCACTCAGCTCCGTGTCCCCCGCCCTGCGGGCTCCTCCTTTACCTGCGCTGAGCGCCCCGCCAGCCTGATCTTCCAGCAGGGTTGGTATGCGAGCGGCGCAAACCACCAACGCCGCCGCCGAGGGCGCCGGGGTGGGTGGCGTAGCGTGGACTTGGGGTTTTGCCAAATGCGTGGACTTGGGGTTTTGCCAAATGAATACGAAGGGACTTCCCGCTTCCTGGTAACGGCATCAAGTGCCAAGATTGGTTTTTTGGAAGTCAATCTACAACCTTTGGAAGGAGAAGTCCCATGCAAGAGATTACACGAGTTGGCGTTGATCTGGCAAAGCGCGTCATCCAGGTCCTGGCGGTCAATGCCTCAGGATTGCGGGTCACGGGACGCGCATTGACGCGCGAGAAATTCCTGCCCTGGTGCGCGCAGTTGCCCCCAGGTTGCCTGGTCGCCATGGAGGCCAGCTCCAGCGCCCACCACTGGGCCCGCAAGCTGATCGCCATGGGCCTGGATGCACGCATCATCGCCGCCCACCTGGTCACGCCCTACCGCATGCAAGGCAAAGGCGGCAAGAACGACGCCAACGATGCGGCCGCCATCTGCGAGGCGGCCAGCCGACCCCAGATGCACTTCGTACCGGTCAAGAGCGTGGAGCAGCAAAGCATGCTGTGCATCCACCGCCTGCGCGAGGGTTTCAAGGCCGAACGTGTGGCCTGCATCAACCGCATTCGCGGCCTGTTGGCCGAGTTCGGGCTGGTGTTCCCGCAAAAGCCTGAACTGCTGCGCCAGGCCCTGCCCGAGACAATCGAGGATGCCAGCAACGAGTTGGGGGGCCTGGCACGCCTGGCCCTGCAACGCGCCTTGGTGCAGTGGCAGGAGCTCGATGAGCACCTGCACTGGTGCGACCAGCGAATCGCAGCACACCTCAAAACCAACGAACAGGTGCGCCAGGCCCAGCAACTCATGGGTGTGGGGCCGGTCACCGCCTCTGCGGTGGTGGCCACGGTGGGCGACTTCCACCAGTTCAAGGACGGTGCGCAGTTCGGTGCCTGGCTGGGTCTGACGCCACGGCAACACTCCACCGGGGGCAAGAACAATCTGGGCAGAATCACCAAGCACGGGGATATGTACCTGCGCACGCTCTTGATCCAGGGGGCCAAGTCGATCGTGCTGACGGCGCAGAAACGCAATGACCCGATCTCCAGGTGGGTGCTCCAGATCAGACAGAGGTCGGGCTGGCAGAAGGCTGTGGTGGCCTTGGCCAACAAGAACGCTCGCATCCTGTGGGCCGTGTTTGTACGCGGTAAAGCCTTTGATGCAAACCACGTCAGCGTGAAGCCGCCAGCGGCGATGCCTCAGAGCGGTGCAGTACCGGCGTGACAGCGTCATAAGCCAGTAAGAAAAGTTTGTTGTTGATTTCCTGCCAGACGTGAATTCGAAGATGCAGTAAACAGGTCAGACCGGCAGCGGGCAAGCTCGACTCCGCCTTCGTGGCACTGATTGCGGTGAATACCACGGGAAATGAATGGAGCCCCGCTGAGCGGTTCGTATCTGGGTCCGCACGGCAATATGCCAGTGCAATAAGGCCGTCTGTAGATGTTGCAGTCTGTTCCGAGTTTTACCGCCGCTTCAAAGCACGCGAATGCAGGAATACCGTTTATCAAGAAAGAAAACCAAAACCAAAAGCCGCTACTTGACTATGTGGGAAGTCCCTGTAAAAGGCGGAGGCCGAAGGCCGGGGGACATTCGCGGAGCTACCCACCCCGGCGCCCTCGGCCTACCCACGGCTGGGCCTGAGTTGTTGACTTGCGAAAGCAATCTGCATCAGGCAGGCGTGGCTGGAACGGTGTCGTGAGTTTCGGAACTCGCAATAGGCAGGAATCAGGGTTTCACCGGCCACCGGTCGTACAAGCGCACCGGAACGCGTTCGCCCCACAGCTCTATCGCCTCCAGTGTGCCGGCATGGCTCTGATTGGCCGCCGCACCGCGCACATAGCCGAGGGCCACGCAGGCGCCGGCCAGCGGGCTCCAGCCGACCGAGGCGATCTCGCCCACCGCTTCGCCCTGCACCACGATCGCTTCGCCGCCCCAGGCGTAGGCGTCCGGTGATTCAAACACCAGCGTCACCAGTTTCTTGCGCAAGGGTTGGTCCCGGCTCGCCAGCAGTGCCGCCTTGCCGATGAAGTCGGCCGGCTTGTCCAGCTTGACAGCGTACGCCAGGCCCGCCTCCCACGGTGTCTCGTCCGGCCCCAGCTCTGCCCCCCAGGCGCGCCGGCCCTGCTCTATGCGCAAGGCGTCCAGCGCGTAGTAGCCGGCATCCCGCAGTCCCAGATCGGCACCGGCTGCCATCAGTGCCAGATAAACGTGGCGGGCCATCTCCACCGGCACATACAACTCGAAGCCGGGCCCGCCGACATAACTCATGCGCGCGGCGCGCACGCGGGCAAAACCCAGCTCTATCATTCGGGTCCAGGAGAATTTCAGCCCGGCCGGCGAAAGATCGTCCGGGCTGACGCGCGCGAGCAACTCGCGCGCCTTGGGCCCCATCACCGACAGCACGCAGTACAGGGCAGAGACATCGGTCAGCAGCGCATGCTGGTCGGCGCCGATGTGGCGTGCGATCCAGTCGAAGTCGCGCACCGTTTGCGCGGAGCCGGTGACGATCAGAAAGCTGTCGCCCATGCTGCCGGGCGGCTGGCGGATGATGGTCAGATCGCTCTCGAAGCCGCCGCGCTCATTAAGCATGGCGGTGTAGACCATTTTGTCGACCGGCACATCGATCTCGTTGGCACACAGGCGCTGCAACACGGCCAGCGCATCGCGCCCCTGCAGCAGCAGTTTGGAAAAAGAAGTCTGGTCGTACAGCGCCACCGCTTGGCGCGTGGCACGCTGTTCTTCCATCATCCAGGGCAGCCAGCCGGGTTTGCCAAGAACATGCTCGGGCCGGACCTGATTCTGTGGCCGGAAATAGTTGGCGCGCTCCCAGCCATTTTTGGCACCGAACTCGGCTCCCTTTGTTGCCAGCAGGTCGTACAGGGGCGAGGTCCGCAGCGGCCGCGCCGTTTCCAGTTCCTGCCTTGGCCAGCGCATGGCGTAGTGCAGGCCCAGCGTTTCACCGGTGCGCTCGGCCAGGGCTTTGCGGTTGCCGGTGAAAGCGCCGAAGCGGCGAATGTCGACATCCCACAAATCGGTACTCGGCTCGCCGCCGATGATCCACTCGGCCATCAGCCGCCCGGCGCCGCCGCTGTTGGCAATGCCGGCCGAGTTGAAGCCGGCACAGACGAAATAGTTGCGCAGTTCGGGTGCTTCGCCGAGGATGAAATTACCGTCCGGCGTGAAGCTCTCCGGGCCATTGAGCAGCATCTTGATCTCGGCTGTTTCCAGGCAGGGCGTGCGGTGCATGGCATTGGTCATCAAGGGCTCGAACTGCTCCCAGTCTTCGTCCAGCAGCTCGAACTGAAAGGTCGACGGAATCGGGTCCATCTTCCAGGGCTTGGCCTTGGGCTCGAAGCCACCCATCACCAGACCGCCCACTTCTTCCTTGTAGTAGATGAAGCCGTCCGGGTCGCGCATCACCGGCAGGCTGGGCAGCACGCCGGCTATCTTGCCAGTGACGATGTAGAAATGCTCGGCCGAATAGAGCGGCACGTTGACCCCCGCCAGGCGGCCGAACTGGCGTGCCCATTGGCCGGCGCAATTGACCAATACCTCGCACCGCACTTCACCCTGCGTGGTCTCGATGCCCACCGCCCTGCCCAGCTCGATGATGACCCCGGTCACCTCGATGCCCTCCAGCATCTTCACGCCCCGATTGCGCGCGCCCTTGGCCAGCGACATGCAAAGGTCGGCCGGGTTCACCTTGCCGTCACCGGGCAGCCAGATGGCGCCCTGCAAATCATCGGTGCGCATGATGGGGTAGAGCTCGCCGGCTTCGCGCGGCGTGATGAGGCGGCATTCAACGCCAAAGCTGTTGGCCATGGCGGTCTGCTTTTTCAGCACCTGCATGCGCTCCGGGGTGCGGGCCACGTTGACACTGCCGCACTGCTTCCAGCCGGTGGCAAGCCCCGTTTCGGCCTCCAGCGCGGCGTACAGCTCAATGCCGTATTTGCTCATCTGGGTCATGTTGCGGTTAGGCCGCATCTGCCCCACCAGCCCGGCGGCATGCCAGGTGGTGCCGCTGGTCAGCTTGCCCTGCTCCAGTAGCAAGACGTCGGTCCAGCCCATCTTCGCAAGGTGGTAGGCCGTGGAGCAACCCACAATGCCGCCACCCACAATCACAATTTGTGCCTGTTTTGGAAGACTCATTTCGAACTCCTTGTTGCCATAACTATGCACGCAGTCATCGTGGCAATTATTGCACCCGGTCTGCATATTTCTTCTGAACCGCCAGCCTGCCATCACCGGGGTGATCACGAACAGATGGAAGGTGCCAAGACACCACGATGTGTGTTACCTTTCTCGCCTCGATACTGCATCCAGAGAGGTGTGAAAATCCAAGAATGAGCAAAAGCCACGAACTCTCCAACTTCATCTGGACCATCGCTGACCTGTTGCGCGAGGTCACCGCGTGACGGCCGTCGAGCTGCTTGAGAGCCTCAATCTGCTCGACGAAAACGAGCACATAGAGGCGAAGAGAGCCTCGGAAGTCGGCAAGTCCGTCCTGGAAACAATCTGCGCCTTTGCCAACGAACCAGGCCTGGGTGGCGGCTGGCTGCTGCTGGGCGTGGTGCGTGAAGAGCAGGCCCTGTTCCCGGCCTACGAGGTGGAGGGCATTGACCAGCCTGAAAAGCTGGGCACTGAGATCGCCACCCAATGCCGCAACACATTCAACCAGCCCGTGCGCGTGGAGATCAGCAGCGGGACCATCCACGGTAAGACTGTGCTGGTAGTGCATGTGCCCGAGGCGCAGCCGCAAGACAAACCGATTTTTTTCAAGGCCCAGGGCCTGCCCAAAGGTGCGCTGCGTCGCATCAGCAGCACAGACCAGCATTGCACGGATGACGACTTGGCCGTGTTTTACCAGGGCCGTCAAACGGAAAGCTTTGACTCCACGCTGGTAACCGATGCCACCATGGACGACCTGTTGCCCGAAGCCATTGCCGACTACCGCCAGTCCCGCGCCGAAGCCAACCCTGATGCCGAGGAACTGCGCTGGAGCGACGAAGACCTGCTGCAGTCATTGGGTTGCATCCGGCGCAACCTGCAAGGCGCGTGGCAGCCTACCGTGGCCGGCCTCATGCTGTTTGGCAAACCGGTGGCACTGCGCCGCTGCTTCCCAATGACGCGGGTGGACTACATCCGCGTGCCCGGCCGGGAATGGGTGCCTCACCCCGACCGGCGCTTTGACACCATTGACCTGCGCGACCCGCTCTTACGCTTGGTGCGCCGCGCCCAGGCCGCCATTCTGGACGACCTGCCCAAGGGTTTCGCCTTGGAAGAAGGCGACTTGCAGCGGCAAGACAAACCCGCCATCCCGTTGCGTGTCATTCGCGAGGCTCTGGTCAACGCCCTCATGCACCGCAGCTACCGCAGCCACAGCCCGGTGCAGATCATCCGCTACGCGAACCGGCTGGAGATTCGCAACCCCGGCTTCTCGCTCAAGTCGCAAGACCACCTGGGTGAGCCCGGCTCCCAACTGCGCAACCCCAAAATTGCTGCCGCCCTGTACGACACTCGGCTGGCTGAAACCAAAGGCAGCGGCATCCGCGTCATGCGCGAGAGCATGGAGCAAGCGGGCCTGACGCCGCCCTTGTTTGAGTCGGACCGGGGCAATGACCAGTTTGTGGCGCGCTACTTCTTCCATCATTTTCTGGGTGCCGAAGACATTGCCTGGCTGGCCCAGTTCAAAGACCTGCACCTGAGTGAGGACGAGGCCAAAGCCCTGATCGTGGTGCGCGAGGCCGGTGCCCTCAACAACGGCACTTACCGTGAGCTGACCAAGGTGGATACCCTGGCCGCCAGCCAGTCTCTGCGCCGCCTGCGCGACGCCGGGCTGCTGGCCCAAAAAGGGCGTGGCTCGGCCACTTACTATGTACCGACCGAGAGGTTACTGGATTGCGGCTTATCCAGTAAGCCCGAGGCCTTATCTAGTGAGTCTGACGGCTTATCTAGTAACCCCTCTGCCTTATCTAGCAACCCTGAGCCCTTATCCAGCACCCCCCCAGGCAAGTTCGATGAAGCCCTGCGCAGCCAATTGCTGGACGGCATTCCCGGCACACTGGCCGCCAAAGTGGGCGCTTTGGGGCAGCGCCATCCACCGCATGAAGTGCGCGATGTGGTCGTTGCCCTGTGCCAGGTGCGGGCCTGGCGTGCAGATGAGTTGTCTACCGTGCTGCGCCGCAACCCTGAAGTGGTGCGGCAGAACTACCTGCGCCCGCTGATGCGCGAAGGGCGCCTGACCATGACCAATCCGCAAGAGCCGAACGATCCGCAGCAGGCGTATCGGGCGATAGAGGTGCAGTCATGAAAAGCATTAAAAGTATAAAGTTGAAATACGTCGCCGATTACATCCAGAGGGGTGACGCGCCACGAACTACCCCAGCCGCAGCGCCATGACGCCGGCCGCAATCACGCAGGTTCCCAGAATCCGTCTGGGCGTAAAAGCTTCTTTCAGGAACCAGGCACCCAGCAGCACGGCAAACAGAACCGACGTTTCGCGCAACGCGGCCACCGTGGCTATGGGCGCGCGCGTCATCGCCCACAGGGCAATGCCGTAGGAGCCCAGTGAGGCGCAGGCGCCCAGCGTGGCCAGCGGCCAGCGATGGCGCGCGTAACGCCCAACCGCATGGCCGCGGGTGGCAAACATCAACAGCGCAAACGGCCAGCCGTCGAACATGAACAAAGTGGCGACGTATTGCAGCGCGTTGCCGGAGGCGCGCACGCCCAGGCCATCGATGACGGTGTAGATGGCAATGATGACGGCATTGGCGAGCGCAAAGCCGATGGCCTTGGGCACCCTGAAGGCATGCGCATTGAGGCCCAGCACCAGCACGCCGCAACTGATGCCCAGCACGCCCATCCAGGCCAGCGGCGACAGCGTCTCGCCCAACGTGAAAGTGGCTGACAGCGCTACCAGCAGCGGTGCCACGCCGCGCATCAGCGGGTAAGTGAGCCCCAGCTCACCGTGCCGGTAAGCACCGGTCAAGGCCAGGTAGTAACCGATGTGGATCACGACCGACGTGGCAATGAAGGGCCAGGCTTTGGGATCGGGCCAACCGACCAGCGCCACCAGCGGGATGGCCAGGAAAGACCCGATCAAGTGGATCACCGCCATGTCCAGGTCTTTGTCGCTGCTGGACTTGACCAGCGCGTTCCAACTGGCGTGCAGCAGCGCGCCAAACAGCACCGCCGCCACGATAGCCCAGCTTAAAGCCATGGTGAAGGATGCGCCAGGGGTTTGGTTGGCATCACCGAAAATCCCTCAGGACCCCGCCACTTCCGCAAGGCAAAGATCGAGAATGTCCAGCGCCTGCCCCATCTGCTCACGCGTGGTGATCAGGGGCGGCGTCAGCGTCAGCACGTTGCCCATGGTGGTCTTGAACGACAGGCCACGTGACAGGGCGGCGTAGAGCACGCGCTCGGCCGCTTCGGGTGCCGCTGTCTTCGCGGCGCGGTCGCTGACGAGCTCTATGCCCAGCAGCAGGCCGCGGCCGCGCACATCGCCGATCAGGTGATGCCGCTGCTTCATCTCCTGTAGGCGCTCCAGCGCGTAGGCACCCACCCGGGCCGCGTTGTCGACCAGTTGCTCGCGCTCGATAACCTCCAGCGTGGCCAGGGCGGCAGCCGCCGTGACCGGATTTTTTTCATGCGTGTAATGGCCGAAAGCGTAGTCGCCGGCCTGATCCAGATCGGCACGCGCCAGGCAGGCGGCAATCGGCAGGATGCCACCGCCCAGCGCCTTGCCCAGCACCACGATATCGGGTGCCGCACCGTCATGTTCAGCAGCGAAAAAGCGGCCGGTCTTGCCCAGGCCGGTGGGTATTTCGTCAAAAATCAGCAAGGCGCCGTGCGCATTGCAGGCCGCGCGCACTGCTTGCCAGTAGCCCACCGGCGGGATGAAGGGCACGGCGCGCGCCGGCTCGGCAATGACGGCGGCGACATCGCCCTCGCGCTCCAGCACGTAGCGCAGCATGCCGGCGCAGGCCAGCTTGCATTGAGCCAGGTCCGGCTGACCCTCCGCATCGACTGAATGACCGTACGCGCAGTGATAGCAGCCAAACGGCGCCACATGTTCGGTGCCTGCCAACAGGGGGCCGACGGCGCGGCCATGGCGAAACAGCGCCTCGCCGCCGACGCTGGAAGCGCCGAAGCCAGCGCCGTGGAACGAGTCCCAAAAGCTCAGGGTTTTGAAACGCCCGGTCGCCATGCGGGCCAGCTTGATCGCCACCTCTACAGCATCCGAGCCGCCAGTGGTCAGCAGCACCTTGCCGGCGACGCCGGTCAGCGCCTGGAAGCGTGCGCCCAGTGCCTCGGCCAGTGCCACCGCGGGTTCACAGGCAAAGCGCCGCGGCGCAAAACTCAAGCGGTCGATCTGGGCCTTGATGGCGGCCACCACCTGCGGATGCGCGTAGCCCACATGGTGCACGTTGTTGCCATGGAAATCCATGTACCGCCGGCCGGCCGTGTCCTCGATCCAGATACCCTGGGCCTTGGCGATCGCATTCAGGCAGGGCGTGGAAACCGCTTGCCGCAGGAAGGCAGCACTGTCGCGCGCCAGCAGCGTGCCTGTGGCCTGATCGAGGTGCTCGCCCTGCCACTGCCGGCGACGCGGCGACTGGTTGACGTCACCTTCGCTAGCCACCGGCCCGGCAGTCGAGTTCATGGCTCGTCGATCAGGGTGCTTCACCGCGCCGGATGCGCGCCTGGATGTCGTCTATGCAGGGCATCACGTCGGCGATGCTGTCCACCGTGTAGTGGGCGCCGCATTGCTGCATGCGGCCGTAGGCGCGCTCGCGCTTGGCCTGCTGCTCGGCGGCCGGCAGCGCCTGCCAGTCTTTCAGCGGCAGGCCCACTTCATTGCCGCTGATCGCCAGGCCGATGGTCCACATGCCGGCGTTGAGCCCCTCCTCGACGCCGGGCACCGTGTCGTCGATCTTGACGCAAGCCTGCACCGTGCTGACGCCCAGCTTGATGACGTTGAGCAGGCACATATGGGGGTAGGGGCGCCCGGCCGGCACATCGCCGGCGCAGACCGTGGCGTCGGGCTCGTAGCCCTGGCGCTTGGCGTCCTCCTGATTCACCCGCATCATCTCGGGCAGATAGCCGGACGTCGAGCCGATCTTCATGCCGCGCCGGCGCAGCTCGGCGATCACTTCCAGGGTGCCCGGAATCAGCGTCGAATACTCCGACAAACAGGCCACCTGCAGCGGCACGAACTCGGCGAACATGGCGCTCACATCCTCGTCGTTGGGCGGCCGGCCGTAGTGTTGCTGCCAGCGCAGGCGCACCGATTCAAGCTCGCTGATGCGCTGGATGTGGACCCGTTTGTGGGCGCCCATGGGCGCGCGCGCTTCCGCTATCGTGATCGGCACCCCTTTGCGCTGGAACACTTCGACAAAGACGTGCGCCGGCGCCATGCAGCCGAAGTCCATGGTGGTGCCGGCCCAGTCCAGCAGTACCGCTTCAATCGGCCCCTGGTAGCTGCGCTTGTATCCAAAGTTCATGCCATCTCCTTGCAGTTGATTGACCCGGTTGATTGATTGTGACAGCTCATGCCATGGCCAGGCAGCGGCCGTCAGGCCGCCGGCTGGGCCGCTGGGGCAGCGCCGTCGACGCGCGACTGGCGGCGCAAATCGTTGGCAATGGTGCGCTGCTTGCTGTCCATCACGTGATCAAACATGGCGCGCCCGGCTTTCCCGGCATCGCCCGAAGCAATCGCCGTGACGATTCTGCGATGCTCGCCAGCCGAGATCGGCATCAGCCAGCCGTCCGCCAGATTCAGACGCCGAAAGAGCGACAACTCCTTGATCAGCTTGCGGTAGATCGCGGTCAGTTTGCGGTTCCCCGCCAGCTCGACCAGCCGGTCATGGAATTTGAGGTTGAGCAGGTGGTAGCTGTGGGCGTCCAGCGCCTTCACCGCTTTTTCCATGGCACTCACCAGCGCCCGGATTTCCTTCAACTGGGGCGGCGTGATATGGACCGCCAGTTGCTTGCCGACCAGTTCGTCCATGGCGGCCCGCAGATCGAAGATCTCGATCGCCTCGTCGACCGGAATGTCGCGCACGAAGACGCCGCGATTCTTCTCGGTGCGCACCAGTCCGGCCTCGTCCAGCATGCGCAAGGCTTCGCGCACCGGCCCGCGCGAGACGCCCATTTTTTTTGCCAGGGCGGCCTCGTTCAATTTGAAACCGGGGGCATATTCGCCCACCAGAATGGCGCGTTCGATCTCCTGCTGCACCACGGTGGTGAGTGAGCTGGTTTGCAACAGGGCGATGGTCGGGTGGAGCACAACACTCATGCCCTGCATTGAAGCACAACCAATTAAATTGTCAACAATCTGCAAAAAACAATTGACAAGCGCCAAGGGTCGGCGTCAAATAAAAATGCAGTTGCGTGCGGGTAAGTACCCAGTCTGTTCCCGGCCATCCGTCATCACACTGTCATTGTCAGGTCACAAAATCGCCATTTTTACTTGAAGGAGCTTCGCATGCGTTTGTCGATATTGTCCAAGTCGCTTGTCTTGTCCGGCCTGCTGGCGATTGCCGCTGCCGCGTCGGCGCAGAAAACCCAGTTGCTGGTCTACACCGCGCTGGAGACCGATCAGGTCAAGGCCTACCAGGAGGGTTTCAACAAGTCCTATCCCGACATTGAAATCAAGTGGGTACGCGATTCCACCGGCGTCATCACGGCCAAGCTACTGGCCGAAAAATCCAATCCGCAGGCCGATGCGGTGATGGGTGTGGCGGCCTCCAGTCTGGCCCTGCTGGACAAACAGGGCATGCTGATTCCCTATGCACCGCTGAACCTGGATGCCTTGATGAGCCAGTACCGCGACAAGAAGAATCCGCCGGCCTGGTTCGGCATGGATGTCTGGGGTGCCACCGTCTGCTTCAACACGGTGGAGGCGAAGAAGAAAAACATCCCCAAACCCGAGAGCTGGCAGGATCTGACCAAGCCGGCTTACAAGGGCCAGATCGTGATGCCCAATCCGGCCTCCAGCGGCACCGGCTACTTCGATGTGGTCGCCTGGCTGACGCTGTTTGGCGACAAGGACGGCAAGGGCGGCGGCTGGAAATACATGGACGGCCTGCACGACAACATCGCGCAGTACACGCACTCCGGCTCCAAGCCCTGCAACATGGCCGCCAGCGGTGAGTTTGTGGTCGGTATTTCCTTCGAGTACCGCGGCAACACCAACAAAGCCAAGGGCGCGCCGATCGACCTGATCTTCCCGAAAGAAGGCCTGGGCTGGGATCTGGAAGCCTTCGCCATCCACAAGGGCACGAAGAAGCTGGACGCCGCCAAGAAACTGGCCGACTGGGCTTCCAGCAAGGACGCCATGCTGCTGTACGGCAAGAACTTCGCCATTACCGCGCAACCGGGCGTTGCCGCGCCACTGGCCAATGTGCCCAAGGACTACGAAGCACGGCTGGTCAAGCTTGACTTCAACTACGCGGCCGAGCAGCGCGAGCGCATCCTGAACGAGTGGACCAAGCGCTACAACGTCAAAACCGAAAAACGCTGACTGTTTGTGCAACCCATGAGCCGCATGACCGGACTGTGCGGCTCTTTTCAATTCCCGGCATGAGTCAAAACTGTTTTCTGGATCTGCGCCATATTCGCAAGGAATTCGGCAGCTTCGCCGCCTTGCAGGACATCAACCTGGAGATCCGCCAGGGTGAATTCGTCTGTTTTCTAGGCCCGTCCGGCTGCGGCAAGACGACGCTGCTGCGCATCATTGCCGGGCTCGAGGTCCAGACTGCCGGGCAACTGACACAGGACGGTCGCGACATCTCGCTGCTGCCGCCGGCGCTGCGCGACTACGGCATCGTGTTCCAGAGCTACGCGCTGTTTCCGAACCTGAATGTGACCGACAACGTGGCCTACGGCCTGGTCAACCGCAAAACGCCGCGCGCCCAGATCAAGCAGCGCGTCACCGAGCTTCTGAAGCTGGTCGGACTGCCGGGCTGCGAAGCCAAATTCCCGGGGCAGCTCTCGGGCGGGCAGCAGCAGCGCATCGCCCTGGCCCGCGCCCTGGCCACCAAACCCGGCCTGCTGCTACTCGACGAGCCCTTGTCGGCGCTTGATGCGCTGGAGCGCATCCGTCTGCGCCAGGAGATTCGGGCCTTGCAGCAGAAGCTGGGCGTCACCACCATCATGGTGACGCACGATCAGGAAGAAGCCCTGAGCGTGGCGGACCGGATCGTGGTCATGAACCACGGCGTCATCGAACAGATCGGCACGCCGCTGGAGGTTTACCGCGAACCGGCCTCGCCCTTCGTGGCCGATTTTGTCGGCAAGATCAACATCATGCCGGCCCGCGTGACGCAGGGCGAATTGCGCTTCGGCAGCATGTGCCTGGCCGGCGACGGCCTGGACCGCGATGTGCGGGTCTACCTGCGGCCCGAAGACGTGCTGGCCCGTCCCATTGCAGCGGGCGACCCGCACGTGTTCGACGCCTGCATCGACAAGATCGAGTTCCTGGGTTCCTACTGCCATGTTCACGTCACCTCGCCGGCGCTGGACGGGCACAAGCTGATGGTCTACCTGTCGCTCAATTTCCTGTCCGAACAATCGCTGCAAGTCGGCTCCAGCATCACGCTGAGGCTGCTGCCAGAGCGCATCAAGGTGTTCTGATGGGCGCTTCCATAAATCCATTTTTCGGGCGCATCGCGTTGTTGCGCGGTGCTCGCAATCCTCATGTACAGAAGTACATTCCGGTTGCTGCGCTCCGGGCGCCTAGCGCTGCATCCCGAAAATCTGAATTTCCGGAAGCGCCGTGATGTCGGCCGTTCTGCCCCGGTCCTCATTGACCCGCCCGGTGAAGCTCAGGCAACACTGGGTCGATCGGCTGGCTCACGTTTTGATCGCGCTGATCGCCCTGGCTTTGATCGCTTTCCTGGCCGCGCCGCTGCTCGCCATCCTGCTGCAGGCGCTGGAAGGTCGGGAAGGTCAATTCGTCTGGTTTGACAACTTTGTTGCCTACGCCAAAACGCCGGCCTTGCTGGGCAGCCTGTGGAACAGTGTCTGGGTGTCGGGCACGGTGACGCTGGTCGCAGTGCCGCTGGCTTTTGCCTTTGCCTATGCCTTGACGCGGTCTTGCATGCCTTACAAGGCCTTGTTCCGCGGCATTACCCTGATCCCCTTGCTGGCGCCGTCCCTGTTGTCCGCCATTTCCCTGATCTACTGGTTCGGCAATCAAGGCGTGCTGAAAGACTGGATGCAGGACATCGGCATCGACCAGATCTACGGCGCGCCGGGCATTGTGCTGGCCGAGTGCCTGGCCGTTTTCCCGCACACGCTGATGATTCTGGTGACCGCCTTGAGCCTGTCCGATGCGCGCTTGTACGAAGCCGCCGACGCCATGGGCACCCGTGCCACGCGCAAGTTCTTCACCATCACCTTGCCGGGCGCCAAGTACGGCCTGATCTCGGCCGCGCTGGTCACGTTCACGCTGGTCATGACCGATTTCGGCATCCCCAAGGTGATCGGCGGCAACTTCAATGTACTGGCCACCGACGTCTTCAAGCTGGTCATCGGCCAGCAGGATTTTTCCGGGGGCGCGGTGGTGGCGATCCTGCTGCTGGCACCGGCCATACTGACCTTCGGTGTCGACCACTACGTCAGCCGGCGCCAGACCGCCATGCTGACGGCGCGCGCCGTGCCGTACTCGCCCAAGGCCGCACCGGCTTACGACCGGCTGATGACGCTTTATTGCGCGGTCATCGCCGCCCTGGTGCTGGCCATGCTGGGGATGGCGGTGTTTGCCTCTTTTGCCTCGTTCTGGCCCTACAACCTGACGCCCAGCTGGCGTCACTACCAGTTGGGCCTGCTCGATGCCGAGGTCGGCGTGGCCTTTTTCAACAGCCTCAAGATGGCGGCCGGGACGGCCCTGTTCGGCACCCTGCTGGTATTTACCGGGGCCTACCTGCTGGAGAAAACCAAAGGCATGGAAATGCTGCACGCCCTGGTCCGGCTGCTGGCCATGCTGCCGATGGCGGTGCCGGGCCTGGTGCTGGGTCTGGGCTACATCTTCTTCTTCAATGCCGCGGACAACCCCCTGAACGGCCTCTACCACAGCCTGACCTTGCTGACCCTGTGCACCGTCGTCCATTTCTACACCACCGGCCACCTGACCGCGGTCACGGCATTGAAGGCGCTGGACGGCGAGTTCGAGGCCGTCAGCGCTTCGTTGAAAGTACCGTTCTACAAAACCTTCTGGCGCGTCACGCTGCCGGTCTGCGCGCCGGCCCTGATCGACATGGCGCGCTACTTTTTCATCAACGCCATGACGACTATTTCAGCGGTGGTGTTCCTGTATTCACCCGAGACCAAGGTGGCCTCCATTGCGATCCTGAACCTGGACGAGGCCGGCGAGATGGGCGCGGCGGCGGCGATGGCGGTGCTGATTGCGCTGTCCTCCTCGATCGCAACGCTGCTGTTTATGGCGCTGGCCTGGTGGACCAACCGGCGCACCCAAGCCTGGAGAGGAAGATGAGGCCCCCACGCTTGTCACCTATTGAAGATTCCAGCATTCACGGCACGCCCAAAGCCGGCACGATGCGCCGTCCAAACACCAGTCAGGAACGCAGGGCCAAGCGCCTGTGGCCCGAGGGCGCCGGGGTGAGTGACTCCGCGAATGTCCCCCGGCCTGCGGCCTCCGCCTTTATTTCGCTACGTCACTCACCCCATCGCCCTCTGCAGCGACGTCGGTGGTTTGCGCGCACTGGACAGCCCCCCTGGATCAGGCTGATGGGGCGCTCAGCGCAGCGGCATAAAGGAGGAGGCCGCAGGCCGGGGGACAGCCGCGGAGCTGAGTGCCCCACCAGTCTGATCCTGCCACCTGCCTCCACGCCTTCGCCCTGTCGTTATTCCGGAAAGATCGAACATTGAAGGAGGTATGAGATGGACCGCGACAAAATCCTGTTGACTCCCGGGCCGCTGACCACCACGCTGCGCACCAAGCTGGCGATGCTCAAGGACTGGGGTTCCTGGGACGCCGATTTCAACGCCGTCACGGCCAGTGTGCGCAAGAGCCTGCTGGCGATCCTGCATGGCCAGGACAGCCACGTGGTGGTGCCGCTGCAAGGCAGCGGCACCTTCAGCGTCGAGGCGGCGGTGGCCACTCTGGTGCCGCACGACGGCCACGTACTGGTGCTGGACAACGGCGCCTACTGCAAGCGCGCCGCGAAGCTGACGACACTGATGGGGCGGCGCTGTAGTGTGCTGGCTTTCGACGATGCAGTTCAAGTCGATCCGGCCGTCCTGGCGCAGCGGTTGAAAAGCGACCCGTCCATCAGCCATGTGGTGCTGATCCACTGCGAGACCGGCGCCGGCGTGCTCAATCCCCTGCAAGCGGTGGCCGATGTCTGCGCGGCGCACGACAAAGGGCTGATCGTGGACGCCATGAGTTCCTTTGGCGCCATTGAAATCGATGCCCGCAAAACCCGTTTCGACGCCCTGGTGGCGGCCAGCGGCAAGTGTCTGGAAGGTGTGCCGGGCATGGGCTTTGTGTTCATCCGCAAAGCCGTTCTGGAGGCCTGCGCCGGGCGCAGCCAGTCGCTGGCCATGGACTTGCACGACCAGTATGTCTACATGGAAAAAACCACGCAGTGGCGTTTCACGCCGCCGACCCACGTGGTGGTGGCCTTGCACGAGGCGATCGCGCAGTTCGAGTTGGAGGGCGGGCAGCCGGCCCGCCTGGCGCGCTACACCCAGAATTACCAGACACTGATCGCGGGCATGGCAAGGCTGGGCTTCAAGCCGTTTCTGGACCCGGCGATCCAGGCGCCCATCATCGTCACCTTTCATGCCCCGGCCGACCCCAAATACGACTTCAAGACTTTTTATGCGGCAGCCCGGGCGCGGGGTTTCATCCTCTACCCCGGCAAGCTGACGCAACTGGAAACCTTCCGCGTCGGCTGCATTGGCGCCATTACCTCTTGCGAGATCGAGCAGGCGGTACACGCCATGGCGCTGGCCTTGCAAGACATGGGCATTGCATCCGGCGCACCGGCCTGACGGCGGGACATTCAGGAATACAAACAAGGAGATTGAAGTGACAAGCAAAGCAAAGACGGCAGACAACATGCACCCGGCGGTGCAGGCCATTCAAAGGTCGCTGGCGCCCAAGGTCAAGGTGGCGGTCAGCGACATCGACGGCATTCTGCGCGGCAAATACCTGCACCGCGACAAATTCCTGGGTGCCGCAGAGCCTTATCCGGGCGGCGGCTTCGGCTTTTGCGATGTGGTGCTGGGCTGGGACATGATGGACAACACCTACGACAACACCACCGCCACCGGCTGGCAGCATGGCTTTCCGGACGCGCTGGCGCGGCTCGACTTCAGCACAGCACGCTATGTGCCATGGGATAACGACGTGCCCTTCTTCCTCGGTGAGTTTGTCAACGCCGACGGCACTGCGCACGCCCAATGCCCGCGCCAGACCTTGAAGCGCGTGCTCAGGCGCGCCGAAAAGATGGGCTTTAAGGTCATGACCGGCATGGAGTTCGAGTGGTTCAACTTCCTGGAAACACCGCACAGCTGGGCCGCCAAGAAAGGCGTAGCGCCGACCCAGCTGACACCGGGCATGTTTGGTTATTCGCTGTTGCGCATGAACCAGAACCGCGAGTTTTTCAACGCCATCATGGACCAGATGCTGGCCTTCGGCGTGCCGATCGAAGGCCTGCACACCGAAACCGGCCCCGGCGTCTACGAGGCGGCGATCGGTTTCAGCGAGGCGCTGGAGCAGGCCGACCGGGCCATCCTGTTCAAGACCGGCACCAAGGAAATTGGCGCCGGCTTCGGCATCATGCCCAGCTTCATGGCGAAACCGGATCAGAAACTTCCCGGCTGTAGCGGGCATATCCACCAGAGCCTGTCGGACGGTAAAACCAATCTCTTCTATGACGCCAAGAATCCGCGCAAGATGAGCAAGCTGTTCGAGAGCTACCTGGCCGGGCAGATCGCCTGCATGATGGACTTCGCGCCCATGATCTGGCCCACCATCAACAGCTACAAGCGGCTGGTGGACGGCTTCTGGGCGCCGGTCAAACCGACCTGGGGCATAGACAACCGCACCGCCAGTTTCCGGGTGATCGCCGGCAGCCCGAAAGCGACCCGGCTGGAGACGCGTTGCCCCGGCGCCGACGTCAACCCCTATCTGGCGATGGCGGCGGTGATTGCGGCCGGCCTGGACGGTGTCGAGAAGGGCTTGAAGCTGACCACAGCGGCCATCACCGGCACCAATATCGGCGCCGAGCACATCCCGCGCGCCCCGCGCACCCTGATCGAAACCACGCGCATCTTCCAGCAATCGGCCATCGCGCGCGACTGGCTGGGCGACGGCTTCGTCGACCATTTCGCCGCCACCCGCGACTGGGAGTGGCGCCAGTGGCTGGACGGCGTCACCGACTGGGAAATGAAGCGCTATTTCGAGATCATCTGAGGTGGAAATCCGGCGTCTGGCTGCCAGCGATGCGCTGGCCTACCGCGAATTGCGGCTGCGGGCTTTTCGCGAGCACCCGGAAGCCTTCACCTCGGACTTCGAAACGGAGTCGCAGAAACCGCTGGCCGCGGCACAGCAGCGCCTGAGTGGCGCCCCCGACGCCAAGTTCTGGGGCGCGTTTTCCGAAGGGCCGGACGCAAGACTGATAGGCACGGTCGGACTGGACCGGGAGCCGCGCATCAAGAACCGCCACAAGGCCACTGTGGTGGGCATGTACGTACCGTCCGAGCATGCCAGACAAGGTGTGGCGCAAGCCTTGCTGTCGGCATTGATCGCACAAGCCCGTGCCAGCGGCATCGAACTGCTGGTATTGACCTTTACCAGCGTCAATCAACATGCAGGAAAACTGTACCGACGTGCCGGTTTTGTGCCATTTGGCATTGAACCCGGTGCCATCAAGGTCGACAATCACGCCTTCGATAAAACACATATGTACCTTCAACTGAGTCCACCATGAGCATTACCTCTTTTTCCTTCCCCACTCCCATCAAATTCGGCGCCGGCGCGCGCAAGCTGGTGGCCGCCCATCTGCTGGAACTTGGCTTCAAACGGCCGCTGATCGTCACTGACAGGGCGCTGGCCGCACTGCCGGTGCTGGCCGAGTTCAAAACCCATCTGTCCGGACTGGACGTGGCGGTGTTCGCCGGCGTCTTCGGTAACCCGACCTGCAGCCAGGTGATGGATGGCGGCGCTGCCTACAAAGCCCACAAAGCCGACTGCATCATCGGCTTTGGCGGTGGTGCGGCACTGGACGTAGCCAAGGTGGTGGGCATTGCCGCCACCCACCCGGGTGACATCCTCGAATACGTCTGGGACCACCCGCAGGTGCGCCCGATCACGAACGAACTACCGTATTTTGTGGCTTTGCCGACCACCTCCGGCACCGGCTCCGAAGTGGGCCGCTCCAGCGTCGTCAGCGAAAACGACACGCATTTGAAGCGCGTCGTGTTCAGCCCCAAGATCCTGGCCAAGGTGGTTTTTGCCGACCCCGAATTGACGCTGGGCCTGCCGGCTTCCGTGACCGCCGCCACCGGCATGGACGCGCTGACCCATAACATCGAGAGCTACCTGTCGCCGGCCTACCACCCGCTGTGCGACGGTATTGCGCTGGAGGGCACGCGCATTGCCGCCGCGGCGCTGCTGGGCGCGGTCAAGGAGCCGGGCAATCTGCAGGCCCGTTCCGACATGATGATGTCGTCCATGATGGGCGCCATCGCCTTCCAGAAAGACCTGGGCGCCGTGCACTCCTGCGCCCATGCGCTGGGCGCCGTCTGCGATCTGCACCATGGTCTGGCCAACGCGTTGATGATTGACACGGTGATGGCCTGGAATTTTGAGACCGTGCCGGCCAAGTTCGACGAGCTGGCCCACGTCTGCAAGGTGGCGGGCGGCGGCCAGGCCTTGGTGCCCTGGTTGAAACAACTCAAAGCCAGCGTCGGCATCACGGGCGGCCTGGCGGCGCACGGCGTGAAGCCCGAGCAACTGCCGCGCCTGGTGCAGATTGCCACCGCCGACATCTGCCACCAGACCAATCCGCGGCCCTGTACCGCGGCGGACTTTGAAGCGCTGTTCAAGGCAGCAATGTGATCTTTTTTCCCCACTCACTCCCCCCCGCCGGTTTTTGGGGTCAGAGCCCAAATTCGCCGAGCCGTCGGCTCGCCCAAAGGGTGCGGCGCAAAGCGCCGCAGCGAAATTGGTGTCTGACCCCAATAACCGAAGAGGGGAGCCAACAGCCATATTTGGCCGCATCTTTTAAGGGGGGACGTGCCTCGGCAAGGTTTCTACCGTTGGCATTTTTGAAGCTGACGTCCATCCTTCTTTCGGTGACAAACCCTCCGAACCCCATTTGCTTCGTTTTCCCGCAACGCGCAGTGCCGCGTGCACTTCTCACCTTGAAACACATGGCCAAATATGGCTGTTGGCCCCCCTTTCCGCCCCGGCGGGGGTGGAAAGGGGCGGGGGGGATAGGGGGGGAATACACCAGTGGAAAATAGCCAACTATCCAGAATCAACCTGAACTTGAAACAAAAATGAATGAGCAAACGTCCCGCCTGAAGATCGGCATCAGCGCCTGCTTCTTGCACCCGGACCCGACGCGCACGGTGTTTGCCAAGAAGACGCTGCAATACATTGAACAGTCGATGGCGCACTGGGTCATGTCGACCGGCGCCTTGCCGGTCATGATCCCATCGCCGGCCGGCGAGACGGGGCGCGGCGAGGTCCACTTCGACGACTACGCGCAGTGGCTGGACGGCCTGGTGCTGCACGGCGGCGCCGATGTCTGGCCCGGCAGCTACGGCGAAACCCCGCTGCAGGAGCGCTGGAGCGGCGACCGCCTGCGCGACGAGTACGAGCAAGCGCTGGTGAAAGCTTTTGTGGCCGCCGGCAAACCGGTGTTTGGCGTCTGCCGCGGCCTGCAACTGATCAACGTGGCTTTTGGCGGCACCTTGTTGCAGGACATTTCCACGCAGCAACCGGAGGCCCTGGTACACCGCGACGCGGACCGTTACGACCACAATTTTCACCAGCTTGAAATCGTACCCAACACGCGGCTGCAAACCCTGTTGGCGCAGGCCCAAAGCTGCAAGGTCAACAGCATTCATCACCAGGGCATCAAGGACCTGGCGAGCGGCTTCGTGGTCGAGGCGCGTTGCCCGGACGACGGCGTGATCGAAGCCATTCGCCATAGCGGGCCGGCTTATGTGGCGGCCGTGCAGTGGCACCCCGAGTTCCATAAACCGGAGCTGGGCACGCTGGACGACACGCCCCTGCTGACAGATTTTCTAAATGCGGCGCAGGCCGCCAAAGCCAAAAAAGGAATTACCTCATGAACCAACTGTCGATCTACAACCCCGCAACCGCTGCCCTGATCACGCGGGTGCCGGCCGACGATGCCGGCTCGGTCGCTGCCAAGACGGCCCAGGCGCGCGCCGCCCAACCCGGCTGGCTGGCCCAGCCATTGGCCCAGCGCAAGGAATGCATCGTCCGCTTTCGCGCTGCCGTGGTGGTCCAACTGGAGTCACTGGCCGCCATCATGACCAGCGAGACCGGCAAGCCGATCAAGATGTCGCGCAACGAACTCAACGGCCTGCTGGGGCGCATCGACTTTTTTCTGAAAGAGGTGGACGCGCAACTGGTCACCGAAACCGTCTTTGCCGAGGGCGGCATGACCGAGCAGATCCAGCATATACCACTGGGCGTGGTGGTCAACATCTCGGCCTGGAACTACCCCTGGTTCGTCGGCGCCAACGTCTACATTCCGGCGCTGCTGACCGGCAACGCGGTGCTCTACAAGCCGTCCGAATACGCCACCTTGACCGGGCTGGCGATGGCGCGCCTGCTGCATGAGGCCGGTGTGCCGAAAGACGTTTTCATTGCGGTGGTCGGTGGCGGCGAAGTCGGCGCCGCCTTGATGGCGCAAAGAATCGACGGCCTGTTCTTCACCGGCTCCTATGCCACCGGCGCCCGGATTGCCCAGACGCTGGGCCCGCGCATGGTCAAGCTGCAACTGGAGCTGGGCGGCAAGGACCCGACTTACGTCTGTGAAGACGCCAATGTCAAGAACGCGGCCGAGTCACTGGCCGACGGCGCCATGTACAACACCGGACAGAGTTGCTGCTCGGTCGAGCGCATCTACGTGCACGAGAAAATTCACGACGCTTTTGTTGCCGCTTTCCTGGAGACGGTGCGCGGTTTCAAGGTCGGCGACCCGGCCAGCGAGGACACTTACATCGGCACCGTCACGCGCGCGCCGCAACTGGCCGTGCTGGAAGCCCAGGTGGCGGACGCGAAAGCCAAGGGCGCTACCTTGCTGTGCGGCGGCACGCGCCTGCCCGGCCCCGGCAACTGGTTTGCACCCACCGTCTTCAGTAACGTCGATCACAGCATGGAACTGATGCGGGAAGAAAGCTTCGGCCCGATCATCGGCATCCAGAAAGTCTCCGGCGACGCCGAGGCCGTCAAGCTCATGAACGACACCCGCTACGGCTTGACCGCCGGCGTCTTCACGCCCGACGAGGCGCGCGCCAGAGGCCTGCTGGCGCAGGTCAACGCCGGCAGCGTCTACTGGAACTGCTGCGACCGCGTCAGCCCGCGCCTGCCCTGGAGCGGGCATGGCGACTCCGGCATCGGCCTGACCTTGTCGACCTACGGCATCCAGACCTTCACGCGGCCCAAAGCCTGGCATCTCAGGAGTGCCGGCTGACCCGCCGGGCTGCGCCAGGCGAAGCGATGAAGCTCACCCTGTTCGACCTCGACCACACGCTGCTCAACGGCGACAGCGATGTCTTGTGGTGCGACTTCCTGATCCAGCAGGGGGTGCTGGATCACGCCAGCTTCGCCGCGCGCAACGCCGACATGGATCAGCGCTACCAGGCCGGCACCGTGGGGCTGGAAGAGTTCGCCAACTTCTACGTCGGCACTCTGGCCGGGCGCACGCGCCGCGACTGGGAGCCGCTGCGCCAGGAGTTTCTGGCCACCACCATCGTGCCGCGCATCGGGCCGGCGGCGCTGGACCTGGTGAACCGCCACCTGGATGCCGACGACCTGGTGGTGATGACCACCGCCACCAACCGCTTCATCACCGAACTCACCGCCATCTACTTCGGCATCGAGCATCTGATTGCCACCGAACCGCAGATGGAAGACGGCCGCTTCACCGGCCGCACCACCGGCACGCTCAACATGCGTGAAGGCAAGGTGACCCGGCTGCACGCTTGGCTCAAGGGTTGCGGCCACCATTTCAAGGATTTCGACAGTACCGCCTACAGCGATTCCATCAACGATCTGCCCTTGCTCAAAGCGGTGCAGCGCGCCATCGCCGTCAATCCGGACGCCCGGCTGCACGCCAAAGCCGAAGCCCGCGGCTGGCCGATTTTGCGGCTCAAGCACTGACGGCACCTGGGCGCCGAAGTAGCGCCAAGCAGCCGCCGAGAACGCTACCAGTTCAGTAGCTGGCCGCGCAGATTCCGAGAGGACTGCGTGGCTTTTTCAGGCAGCCGTGACGCGAGTGCGTTTGGTATCGCGTTTCAACCGAATTTCTACGGTTCTGCCGACCGCACTGGCTGCTTTGATCAAGGTATCGAGCTGGATGGACAGGTTGCTCGGGTCAAGCACCCGGTCCAGTTGGGAGCGGCTGGTGGCCATGCGCTGCGCCATATTCACTTTGCTGAGTTTGCCGCTCTGCATCGCGTCGTCCAACTGCTCGGCCAATGCGCGTTTGAGAGCGCGGGCTTGTACCTCTTCAAAGATGCCATCCTCCTTGAGGAAATCATCAAAACTACTACCCGCGTGCGGGTTTACTTTAGTCGCTTTGGCCATTTTTCCACTCCTTCAAGCGTTTTGTTGCCAGTTCAATATCGGCCGGGTTCGTCTGCTGGGTTTTCTTGACAAATGCGTGCAGCAAAATCATTTCCGACTGCTCCACAGCAAACAATACCCGCGCAATTCGGTTGCCAATCTTGCTACGCACCTCCCAGATCGAGCCTCGCAGGTGATCAACCCGAGGTTTGCCGATAGGCCATTTGTACTGAACATAGGCAATGTCTTCACCTATGACCTGTCGATCTGCCTTATCCAATGCCTTCAACCATTCGCGCACCGGTTCGTCGCCGCTGGCAGATCGGTAAAAGATCGCTGGTATTTTCCGAGCTGAAGACATGAGTATAGTGTACCTTATAGAGTACTTTTCGTGCCGCCTATTTTCGGTTCAGCGCAAACGGGTACAGTAAGCGCGGTCGCGACAGTTTTTGCTTGTGCGACTGACCTGAACGGAGCAACAGCATGTCTCGATCGGACAACCCGGAAATAGAAATCAGGATGCGCCAACTGCTGCGCTCGATGTTTGATTCGGCCATCGCTGCCGCGCAGCCATCCAACTGCATGGCCGGCCACTTGCCGGCCGCGCCCAAAGGCCGCTTGCTGGTCATCGGTGCCGGCAAGGCTTCCGCCGCCATGGCAAAAGCCCTGGAAGACCATTGGCCTGGACCGCTGGAAGGGCTGGTGGTGACACGCTACGGCTACGCCGTGCCGTGCCAGCGGATTGAAGTGCTCGAGGCGGCTCATCCGGTGCCGGACGAGGCCGGTCTTCTGGCCGCCGGGCGCATGCTTGATTTTGTTTCCGGGTTGACGAAAGACGATCTGGTCTTGTGTCTGATCTCAGGTGGCGGCTCGTCTTTGTTGCCGCTGCCGGCGCCGGGGCTGACGCTTGCAGACAAACAGGAAGTCAGCAAGGCCTTGCTCAAGAGCGGCGCGACGATTGCCGAAATGAACTGCGTGCGCCGTCACCTGTCCGCCATCAAGGGCGGGCGTTTGGCCGCCGCCTGTTATCCGGCGCGCGTCGTCAATCTGCTGATTTCGGACGTTCCCGGTGACGATCCCATGGACATCGCATCCGGCCCCACGGTTCCCGACCCGACAACATGCGCTGATGCATTGGCCATCCTGCGTCGCTACCGCATTGATTTGCCGGCGCAGGTTTTGCGCGTGCTGGAGAGCGGTGACGGCGAAACCTTGAAGCCCGGCGACCCGCGCCTGCCGGCCATCGAGACCCGGTTTTTGACCACACCCCAACTGGCCCTGGAAGCAGCGGCGCGGCTTGCTTCGCAGGCCGGCCTGGCGGTTCATATCCTCGGCGATGCGATCGAGGGTGAGGCGCGCGAAGTTGCCAAAGTCATGGGCGGCATGGCCCGGCAGATCGCCCGCCGTGGTGAGCCCTTTTCTGCGCCCTGTGTGCTGTTGTCCGGTGGTGAAACGACCGTCACCGTCAAGGGCCATGGACGAGGCGGCCGCAACGTCGAGTTCTTGCTATCGCTGGCGTTGACACTGCACGGCGAGCCCGGCGTTTATGCCATGGCCGGCGACACCGACGGCGTTGATGGCCAGGAGGAAATTGCCGGTGCCTTCCTGGCACCGGACACGCTGGAGCGGGCCTGGGCCCAGGGAATGCATCCCAGGGAACGACTCGATGACAACGACGGCCATGGTTTTTTTGAAGCGCTGGGCGATTCGGTTGTGACCGGTCCGACCTTGACCAACGTGAACGATTTTCGCGCCATCGTCATAGCCGGGAATCCCATAGAACCTGCATGACTCCCTGATGAGGACTTACACCGGTGGCTTCCAGATATTGCGGCAACCGGTTTCGCGAATCCACCAGGTTGAGATGGCGCCGAACGCCGCCACTGCCACCAGCAGCAACAGACCAGCCTGGAAATTTTCCGGGGTAAACAGACGCGCACCGCTGCTGGTGCGGCCGCCCTGCCAGGCCCGGTCCATCACCCAACCGACCAGCGGCTGCAATACGGCACCGGCCAGAAAGCCGGCCATGTTGGTGACACTGGTGGACATGCCCGAGAGCTGCGGCGCATTGACTTCCTTGGCACAGGCCCAGGTCAGTATGAAACCGGCCGTAACCAGGCCCATCACGGTGAACAGAACATAGCTTGCCGTCAACGGTAGCGCCAGGCCGGAGAGCAACAGCAGCCAGCACAACAGGTACAGATGGCTGCTCACGATCAGCACCGGCTTGCGTTTGCCCAGGCGGTCCGACAGCGCCCCCATCACCACGCAGCCCAGTGCAAAGCCGACGAAATACAGACTGACGTGATTGGCCGCCACGTCGCGCGTCAGGCCGCGCGCCTGCATCAGAAACGGTGCGGCCCACAACCCGGCAAAAGCGAAGAAACTGCCGCACAGACCAAAATTGACGCACACGGTGGGCCAGGTGTCGCGGTTCTTCAGCACCGAGCGCAGTCCGGAGAGCACCAGCGCGCGGTCGAACCGCGGCTTGGGCTCCGATTGGCCGGCCGCAGCCGGACGCTCACGCACCAGCACCCAGCAAGCGCCGCCCAACAGCACGGAGACGGCCGCCAGGGCGACAAAAATCCCGCGCCAACTGGTGACCTGTGCCAACCAGGACAGCGGTGCGCCGGCCAGCACCGAACCCAGATTGCCAATCAGCATGGCCAGCCCCATCAGCGTGGCAAAGCGCCGTTCCTCGAACGACTGGGCGATGATCTTGAGCATGGCGATAAAAGTCACCGACACGCCCAGCCCGATCAGGGTGCGCCCGACCAGCGCCAACTCCAATCCCGGCGCCAGCCCGAACAGCAGGCTGCCGGCGCCGCCCACCAGGCCGCTGATCAGCAGAATCCGGCGCGGCCCCAGCGTATCGACCAGGATGCCGGTGGGCACCTGCATCAGCGTGTAGACGTAGAAATAAGTGGCCGCCAGCGCGCCCAGCGACGAAGCGGTGGTATTGAACGCGGCCGCCAGATCGCTGGCAATCCCGGCCGGCGCAAAGCGCTGAAAAAACGACAACGCATACGCCGCGACGACGCTGGACAAGGCCAGGAGGCGGCGACGCTGCTGAAGGCTGGGGGATTCGACCATGGCACATTGAGTATCGCACCGACAAGTTGATTTGGATTAAGCCGGCTGGGTCAGGGCAAGAGAAAATCGAAGTCAACTTTTTTGTCCGCCTGTGGCGTTCGCGCAATAATGAAGCACCCCGTCCTCGCGCCGAGATGACTCTGCCCTCAACAAAATTCACCCTACGCGCCTCCATGGCGCGGCTGATAGGCCTGTGCGTCTTTTTGCTGGGCCTGCTTGTGGCAGCGACAGTCATCTGGAACCTGGAACAACATCGGCGGGAATTCGAGAAAGCCGAAGCCTTCAACCGGGTCGGCGACCATGCGCAAGCACTGCGGCAAAACATTCAACAATCCATGTCGGCAACCTATGCCCTGGCGGCATTGGTCCGCCATGGTCATGGCAGCCTCCCGGATTTTGATGCGGTGGCCCGCGACTTGCTCCCGCATTACCCGGCAGCGACAAATCTGACCATGGCACCCGCTGGCATCATCCGCCGCATCGCGCCCCTGGTCGGCAACGAAAAAATCCTTGGCCTCGACCTGCTGACAGACCCGGCGACGAAAAAGGAAGCCGCCCTGGCGCGAGACACGGGTCAACTGGTTCTTGCCGGTCCGCTTCAACTGGGCCACGGTGGCTTGACCGCCATCGCTCTGCTGCCGGTGTTTCTCGACGCTGCCGCCGATGGCAAACCTTTGTTCTGGGGTTTCACCGGTGTCGTGATCCGCTTTCCCGATGCGCTGGTAGGCGCCCGTTTGCCCGAGCTCGAAAACGGCGGCTTCAACTACGATCTTTGGCGTACCCACCCACGCACCGGAAGGAGGCAGAATATTGCTTCTTCCTCCTCCACTGCGCTGCGCCAACCGGTCAATGTATTGGTGGAACTGCCCTACGGCAACTGGACCCTGAGTGCCGCGCCGGTCAAAGGTTGGGGCGACCCGCTGGGCCTTGGACTGAAGGCGCTGATTGGCCTGTCCAGTAGCCTGTTGCTGGCCTACGTGGCGGTGCTGGTGACCCGGCTCAGGGCACACAAAGGCAAGCTGGAAGAAGAAGTCACCGAGCGCACCAAGGCGTTGGCCGTGGCCAACTCGGATCTGGCCAGCCGGGAGGCACTGCTCAAGCAAGTCCTCAATACCTCCAGCGTGGCCATCTTCCTGGTCGATTTGCAGGGACGCGTCACGCAAACCAACCATCGCATGGCCGAGATGTTCGGCTACTCCATGGAAACCCTGCTGGGGCTTGAGTACGTCGCCCTGGTTGACCCCATAGAGCGCGAAGTCGCGCGGCAAAAAATGCTCGCGTTGCTGGCCAGTGACGTTGCGGCGGTGGAGTCGGATCGACTCTATTGGCGCGCCGACAAAACCGAGTTCTGGGGCCACCTCAGCGGCAAGCGCTTTACCGACGCGGACGGCAAGGAGCATGGACTGATTGGGGTGATCATCGACATCACCGAGCGAAAGACGGCAGAAAGAACACTGCAGCAACACGACAGCATGATGTCCACCATCATCGAGAACTTTCCCGGCGGCATCTCCATGATGGACGCCGACTTGCGCCTGACGGCCTATAACAAGCAGTTCAAGCAGTTGCTGGAGTTCCCCGACTCGCTGTTCGAGAAACCCGATCTGAACCTGGAGGACATCATGCGCTTCAACGCGCAACGCGGTGAGTACGGTCCAGGCGATATCGAGTCGCAGGTCGCAACCCGCGTCGAACGCGCCAGAAAATTTGAACCGCACAAGTTCGAACGCCAGCGCCCCAACGGAAGAGTGCTTGAGGTCTACGGCGAACCGGTCCCCGGCGGCGGTTTTGTGACGGCCTACCTGGACATCACCGAGCGCAAGCAACTGGAAGAGGAAGTGCGTCAACTGGCTTTCTACGACCCGCTCACCAAGCTGCCCAACCGTCGCCTGCTTTATGAGCATCTTGGTCAATCGATTATTGCGACCAAGCGCTGTGGCTACCATGGCGCACTGATGTTCCTGGATTTGGACAACTTCAAATCCCTCAACGACACGCATGGCCATGGGGCCGGCGATTTGCTGCTGATCGAGGTGGCCCATCGACTGCGGAACTGCGTTCGTGAAATAGACACCGTGGCACGTCTGGGCGGCGATGAGTTTGTGGTGATCGTGGGTGACTTGAGCAAGGACAAGGCCGAGTCCATGACCCAAGCCGGCGTCATCGCCAGGAAGATCCAGGATGCTTTGTCCGCGCCCTACCTTCTACCGGTCAAACACGATGACAAGGCCGTTGACACGGTCGAGCATAGATGCAGCGCCAGCATTGGCGTTGTCGTCTTCATCGACAGTGAAGGCACGCAAGAGGATTTTCTACGCTGGGCCGATGCAGCGATGTACAAGGCCAAAGAAACCGGGTGCAGTCTGATACGGTTTAGCGAGGTCACCGGACAGGCTTGAACGACTGCGAGCAACTCGGCAGCGCTGGCGATCCCGGACGGCGCAACGGGCTGAAAGAGCGACGGCGTATACGCCGTGACGCTGGACAAGGCCAAGCGGCTCCGATGGTGTTGACGGCTGGCGGATTCCACTATGGCGGTTTGGGCATCGCACTGACAAGTGCTACAACAAAATAGCCGGCAGCCGAAGGGCAGCGTATACCGGTATTCGTCAATGACAGCTTTCTAGCTGCCTTCCTATTTCTTTCCCTATCGGCCAATCTTAGTCAACCCAATTTCAGTTGGAGATTAGTCGAGAGCGCGCAGGGTATTGCTTGCGGCATCCCAAGACCATTCTCTCTTCTGAACGCGAGCGGTTGCAGCGTCCAATAGAGCTTTGCGTTTTTCTTCGTTGACCAGACGGGATACAACGTAGATAGCCCCTTGGCTTGGCAACTTCAAAACCTGTTTGTTCGCTCTGTCTAGAATTTCTGCATATTTTGGGTCGCCATGCACGATGGCTGCACGCGCAAAAAACGCCAGGGCCTGTCCTTCGGAATGGCGGTCATTCCTTTTTCTAGCGATTTCAATTGCCTTTTCGTAGAACACTCGTCCTTGATCTGTGTCACCTACGGCGTAGGCCAATGCGCCATAGTCGGCACAGATATGCACGGCGTGCAATCTCGCATCGGCATGGTGCGCAAGTTTCAGCAAATCGGCGAACGAATCGTCCAGATACCCTAGCTGAATCTTTGCAAACAGGCGATTGAGTAAAAGTACCAACCTCTCGCTCTCATCCGTTCGGATGGCCTTTTCCGCTGAATTTAGTGCGTTTTCGTAGTCATCTTCCAAACTGTAGTAGTAGTTGAGTGCATCGAAAGGTCGTGACGCAAATGGTTCGTCCGCTGCCCAACGCTGAGCATGCGTGATAGCTTCACCAATCTCCATCCGACGATAGGCATTATTACTATTGGCCTCAAATGACAAGGGGGTGCTAAGGGCTCGTTCATCCACTACAAGTTTGAGCCGTTCGGCGGCCCACTCCGCCTGTGCCAGGCTGTTGTCGTTGGGGTTTACCAGTGCTTTGCCAAAAAGCTGCTTCGCATTTTTGTTGGCGCCTGATTTGAGCTCCATGGTGGCGACCGCACTGGCCAGTTCAGATCTTTCCGGGCCAATGCTTTTCGCTTGAAGAAGAGCGCGGAACGTTTGTTTCGACAACATTGAAGGTCGATTTCGGACTGTCGCCACCGCTAACTCGGATGCCAAAATCCACGGGTCGGTCTTAATGTTGGGCGAACGGCGCAATATTTCATGTGCCTGGTCATAGTCGCCGATGTGCAGAAAGTAACGCGCGGTAGATCTGACGACAAATCGTGACGCGGGTGCCAAACCGATGGCAGTCCTGACGTAACGAAGCGCGCTTCGATGGTGTCCCATTGAAGTGAGTTCACGGGCCATATCCATCAACAATATCGGGTTCCTGTATTCGATGAATAGTAGCTTTCGCGCTTCTTTAAGAAATTCCGTCCCTGAACGCACTGCAGCGCTTGCCCCTATATCAGTCTCTCCTGTCACCTTTCGGGCAAACTGAATCAGCGAGTTGGACCCAATCGAACCCCTTTTCTCCAGGATGAATTTGGCAGCCTCTTCTGAAAGCACGGCATCACCGGCATCATTGGCAAGGAACATTAATTCCGATGCAAGGGGTACCGTAGGTGTTTGTTTGAACTCTGTGGCGCTTTGTGCGAGGTCAGCGGAGTAATCGATTTTGCGCAGTGCTACGCCAAAGTTCGCCTCATTGGTCGAAAGAGTCATCGCAGATGAGCGCCATCGCGGGATGACATTGCGTGGTTTTGACTCTTCAAGCATTGGCGATGCTCTCCAGTATCGACGCCTTCTTTCCCAGAATGTCGAAACGCGCGACGTACCGTTGCAGCCACAATGGGTTCATGTTCGGTTCTCCATTCTTTGACCCGAACTTGCCTCTTTGCAATGGGTCCACATGGCAAAGATCCAGAATAATCTGTACCAGCTCATCGCGAAATGGTGCGGGTAGATCGGCCGATATTTCGTGCACAGACTGCACCAGGTTAGCCTGTAGGAATGGCATGACATCTGCATATGTGCCTCCCCAGTTGTCAGGAAGGTAAGTAGGGTCAGTCTTGGCCATGACATAACGCGGCAAGACGACTGACGTGAATGCATAGGTCACAAGTGTTCCTAACTGGAATACGTCTGAACTAATGCGTCGTTGGGCCCATTCAGCCGGCGCGTTGTAGCTGTAGAGTTGCTCAAAAGGCGCGTAATTGATGTGACCTGGTCTGGCCAACCCGTCATGCGGCGCCGGTCTCCCCCGATCGGTGGACCTCCCGAGGTCACCCAGCTTTAGTTCTTTGTCACCAAAACGCAGTACATTGGACGGCTTGAGATCCTGATGAGCTATCTGACCCCCATGCAGTTGCATGAGACCCAGAGTCGTTTGATGTAGCACAAAGAATCGCCAACGATTCGAAATGGCTTTGGTGATGTCCAGCGTGCTTCGAATGTCACCGTCCGCGAGTTCGAAGACGATGAATGGAACTTGGCTTTGTATCGGGTGAAAACCGTCACCACGATGAATCGCTCCTGCTTCAAGCAGACGTACTATGCGATTCATGCGTTTGTCCCTGCAGATAGTCAGAGTTTCCTGCTCGTACTGAAATTCCGCGAAGAACGATACGATTTTGAAAATGTCAAACTTGTCCAGATCTAGGGCCTTTAGAAATGCTTTCTGACCTTTACGTGTGACATGAAAACATTTTGAAAAGTAGCCGCCTGTATGGTCCGCTGGAAAGGTTGCTGCCTGTTCCAGAAACCACCCCTCCGGAGTTGTCTTCCCGATCAGATCCCGCATATGTTCTCCCTTATTTAACGTGTTGTAGCCTTTGTCTTGGCTAATCTAGCATCAATACCCGGTCTTGTCAGCAATCGTGGGTTAGGGGGTGATTGCTCCAACAACTCCTCAATGAGCGGTGGCACATTGGTGCGAACGCTGGTCAAGTCTCAGAATTGGTGATGAGACCACGCTCCATCAGCCGTCTGCACATCCCAAATGTTGTCAGAGCTCCGGGTGGATGACCCACACGGGTTCAGATCTTCAGACCGGAATTGGCAAGAGGCAACAACTGGTCATTGTCTGGTGGCCAGATAGACGAAGGCACCCGCACTTTGCCGAACATCGGATTGTCGATATCAGTGTCCAGTTTGTAGACGGAAATCTGATCCACCCCAAGACTACAGTCAGCCTCTATGCGGATACTCGGTTGCCCCGACCCTACCGGCCCCATCAGCACGCCAACTATCTGCGCGGCCACCTCACCCCAGTAGCGCCCGCCCCAGCAGCATCAACAGCCGCACCGCCGCGCTGAGCAGCAAGGCCACGCCGACCGACAGCAGCACCGAGAACCAGGCTTCCCTGCGGCCCAGAGTCTTGTGCATGACGGCGAAGGTGGAAATGCAGGGCACGTAGAAGGTCAGGAACACCAGCAGGGTGATGATCTGCACCGGCTGCAGCTGGGTGTCTATGTTCTGCGTGCCCAGCGCCTGAAAAATCATCAGCAGGGACAACTCCTTGCGCAGCACGCTGCCACGAAAGAAATCTAGCAACCACTGCGGAAGAGCTCGGCGCGCTTTGACGCTCCTGGATGCGTCTTCAGGTATTCGGGTATGAGCTTGTCCACGTCCCCGGTCGGACCGACTGCGATCTTGTCGAAAAGCAGCGCGGTCTTGGCGGGGTCAATGCCTTGCTTGCACAGCAAGTCGTATGCATACGCGTCGGCCTCTGCCTCGAATGCGCGGCTGTAGTGCAATTGCCCCACAGTGGCTGGCACCGCGGCCAGAGCGGAGGAGTAGTCGCCAATGATGGCCGATGCCATGATCGTCAAGGCCGAAGCCTGGATCACGCCGCGAAGCACGTGATGGTTCGCCACATGACCCAGCTCATGCGCCAACACACCCGTGACCGCGTCCAGATTGCCGTCCACCAAAGTGACCAATTCATCGGTCAGGACGATGATGTTGCCGGGCAGCGTCAGGGCGTTGGGGCCGATGCGCGACTTGCGGATGTAGAACTCATATTGATCGGCCTGTTTACCCAGCAGTTGCTGAAAGCGCCCCTGAATGTCCGCCTGCTGACCCGTTGGCAAGCGCGACGGTTCGAACCAGCGCGACTCCAGTTGATCCATCACCGTGTTACCCAAGCGTGCTTGCACCGACCGCGGAATCATGGGCGCGGCCAGTTCTGCGATGGAAGGCAAGAGCCAGACATAAAACGCCATGATCGCGGCCACCAGGAAAGCCACCGACATCACCGCCAATCGCCAGTCACCCTCCAGCACCGAAGCCAGCCCGGACATGCGTGTGATGGGCACACCGGCCGAGCGCAAACGATCATGCAATTGCGGCGAATACGGTAGTTCGCAATGGCCGCCATCGGCAAAGTGCAATAGCAAAGGCACGTGCAAAGAAGGCTCGGACAGACGCGTGTCGCTGGCAAGAACAACCCTGAACCAAGCCTCGCCTTGCATGCGTACATGCGGTTCGACGATGACCAGCGACACCGGCTGTCGCGCCGAGGTCTTACCGTCGTAGTAGCCCCCAGCAAAGGACTCTTGCACTGGCAGTGGACTCGGATCGCAAGAATTGTCGGCGTCGTTCATAGCCCCACATCCAAGTCAAAAAGTTCGGCAGCACTCTCACCGGTGGCACCGCGACGCGACTGATAGTCGCCGGCCTGAAATCCGAACAAATGATCAGATCCGGTGACCGTCATACTCTCCAGCCGATAGCGCACCACGCGAATGGCGGCGAAGGGCCGGTACAGCCCAAGGGTCAGGACCACCAGCAGCGTGTTCACACACTGAAGACGCAGCAGGCGGAGGGCTGAAACATCGCAGCGCAAGCCGATTTCGCCAACCGACGTCCTTTCCCAGATGAGTTTCTGAAATCGGGCCGCGAAGTAGCTGCCAATCAGGAAATAGGGCAAACACAAGCCAACGGTTGCCGCTGTCGTGGCCAAAATAAGACCAGTCGACCACCTGCCCACTCCCCCTCCAACAAAAGCACCGACGACAAAAAAAACGGCCGCCAGAAATACACCGCAAGCGAGCATGACCCCCAGACCGGTGAGCCACACCACCATGAAATCTTTCGCCTTCGCCGTGAAGCCGAAGCGGGTAACCCCATAGCGCAGATGGGTCTGGATGTACTGACGAAACAGGGCATGCAGAAAGGGCAGCGCCAACAGGCCCAGAATGGAGAACAGCCCCACCCACAGTTGCGCCTTTGGCCCCAGCAGAAACGCAGCGACGACCGCTGGCGCAAACAGCACCGCCAACGGCGGAAGATAGACGCGATAGGCGTCGGCCAGACTCCCCTCGAAACCGAACGACAAGCCCCGATAGCGCGTATTGCGCGCCTTGAAGCGGCTGGACTGCCACAGCAGATACGGCAACACCAGGGCGAGCAAGGCCGTGACGACCGCCCCCGCAGCCGCGGAAAAATCAAACGCGAGGTAGTACAGCACCAGCAACACCAGCGCCACCAATCGCCCCAGCAAAATGGCGACCGGGCTGGCGACATAGTCGAACACCGCGCCGTCGAGTTCGGTGTGTTGGTAAAAGTACTGCAGGCGTCGCACCTTGGCCCAGGCGCTGTACAGGCCTAGTGTGAGCACGGTCAGCGTTAGGTTGACGCTCCAGATGCGGAAGTATTCCGAGCCGCTGCCGGTAAATCGCAGACCTTGCTGGCTGGCCTGATTCGTTGCCGCCTGCGCGTTGGAGTATGAAGCGAGTACCTCGACGGGATGCGCCATGGGAATCTGGCATTCCTCGGTAATACCGATTTCGTGCAGCGCAACGTCAGGCGTGTTTGACATTAATCCTTACCCCAGCAACGCTTGCGCCAGCAGCATCAGCAGCCGCACCGCCGCACTCAGCAACAAAGCCACGCCGACCGACAGCAGCACCGAGAACCAGGCTTCCTTGCGGCCCAGGGTCTTGTGCATGACGGCGAAGGTGGAGATGCAGGGCACGTAGAAGGTCAGGAACACCAGCAAGGTGATGATCTGCACGGGCTGCAGCACAGTGTCGATGTTCTGCGTGCCCAGCGCCTGGAAGATCATCAGCAGCGAGAGCTCCTTGCGCAGCACGCCAAACAGCAGCGGCAGGCCCAGTACCAGCGGCAGGCCCAGCCACCAGCTGGTCAGGGGCGTCAGCAAGGTGTTGATGGCGGCGTCGGCGCCGAAGTGGCCCAGCAGCGCCAGCAGCACGCTGCCACCCACCAGCAGCGGCGTGACGATGGTCAGCACGTCGCTGGAGCGAAGCCAGGTTTCACGCAGCATGGCGCGCCAGTTCGGCAGCCGGTAGGCCGGAATCTCCTGCACCTGACCGGGGCCAACCTCGCGCTGCCGCAGGGACAGCAGCCGCCCCATGCCGGCCACCAGCAGCAGCGTCAGCGCGTAGATGCCGATCACGCCCATGACGCCCAGGTATTTTCCGGCCACCGCCAGGATGATGGCGGAGCGCGCCGAACAGGGCACGAAGGTGATCAGCACCGAGGCGATGAAGCGCTCGCGCCCAGCCGAGGTGCGCGCCACTGCGGAGATGGCCGGCACATTGCAGCCCAGGCCCAGCAAGAACGGCACCGCCACACCGCCGTGCAAACCAATTTTGTGAAAACCCCGGTCCACCACAAAAGCGATGCGCTGCATGAGGCCCATTTCTTCCAGCGCGATCAGCAACAGCAACAACGGCAGCATGTAGGGCACGACGATGCCGATCAGGCCGATGAAGCCGTCCATGACGGCACGCGCCACGACGCCGACGGTGGACTGCGGTTGCCAACTGCCGGTGGCCTCTATCAGGCGCTGCGTGGTCTGCCGGTCGATCCAGCCGCTGACTTCGAAGACCACGAACAGCACGCCGGCAAACAACATCAGGCTGGCCAGCAGGCCCCATTGCGGATGCAGCAGGAATTCATCCAGCCAAAAACGCCAGCCGCGCCCCGGCTGCGCCGGCCCTGGCCGCAAGGCCGCTTCAAAGATGGTGGCGGCGCGGTGGTGGCCTTCGGCATGGATCTCTTCGGCCAGCGGCCGCGGCAAACCCAGTGCGGCCGCCTCGCGCAGCGCTTGCAGGGAAGGCAGCAGGGCACAGAAATGCTCTTGCAACTCGCGCTCGAAATAGCCGTGCCCGGAGGCGAACAGCAGCAACAGCAATTGCTGCGGCACGCGAAAAGCGGCCTCGATGTCCGGCCGCATCAAGGCCTTGCTGAGCGGCTCCAGGCAACTGGCAATGTGCCGGCTGGGGGCCTGCGGCAGCGGACAAATGGCCTGGCGCGCCGTGTTCATGACCGTGCTGAAAAGCTCGGCAATGCCTTGCCCCATGGTGGCCACGGTGGGCACCACGGGCATGCCCAACTGGCTCGACAGGGCGCGGACGTTGATGTGCAGCCCCTTGCGCCGCGCCTCGTCCATGTGGTTGAGCGCCAGCACCACCGGGCGCCCCAGTTGGCTCAGCTCCAGCGTCAGCTCAAGATGGCTTTGCAGGTTGCTGGCGTCGACCACCTGCACGATCAGGTCCGGCGGCTCGAACGGCGCCGGCGGCGCGCCACTCTCGTGCGCTGTCACCGGTGGGCGCTCGTTGCCCCACAGCAGGTATTTGAGCGCGCTCAGGTCGTCGTCTTCCAAATGGTGCAGGGAGCGCATGCTGGGCAGGTCCACCACGCTGGCTTCGTCGAGCCCGATCTGCACCGTGCAGGCACGGTAGACCCGGTGCGTGTCGGTCAGCTCGCCGGTCTGCGGCGCGGTGCTCGACACCGCATCGAACAAGGTGGTTTTGCCGGCACCCGGCAAGCCGACCAGGGCGACGCGCAGCCGGCGCGCGCCGCGCAGCAGCGGAGTGTGCAATGTGACGGTGTGTTGGGACACGCCGCCCTTGGGATTCTTCATGGGGTGCTGTCTGGACTGGAAGTGGCTGCATTGTCTCCCAACGGTCAAGCCGGCACCGCCGGCCAGTCAACGCCGGAAAATCCTCTGCAACCACTTTAACGGCAGCGAGAAAATGCCTGCCAGCCGGAGCAGACCGGGATCCATATCACGTTCTTCCCGCACCGGGCAAAGACGCCCGCACTCGCAACCGCCAGGTGGTGCGTTGACTTCACAACATGATTTCATGATCCGTTCTTGCTTTGCCAATTTGCGTCGTCAGGATTGTTACTGCCGGGGAAGGGGTGTAGTCGGCGCGTGGAGTTTCGGCCTTTGCTACTGCATTGGGGTGGATTACACCGCAATGCCGACCCGTCAAAACAGGAATCAGGGGGCATTTTTTGCCCCAGTTGATGGGTTTATTTCCGCTCCGCAATTGGCCGCCACGCGGGGAAACAGGAAATCTTGATGCGCACGGCACTTGTGAAATATCAAGTCGCCAACCCCCTGGCGACCTAGAGTGGCGTCGTTGCCTTGCCTGGTTCCTTCGGATCGCGGCGAAATTTGCGACTGCAAGTCATGGCAACGGACTGGACCCACCTCTTTCAGGAGATATGAGCATGCTGAACTCCCTGCAACAGACCGGCAAAAACATCGGCCAAAAGATCAATCGTGCCTGGGAAAACCTGTCGGAGGGGTGGCACGAGTTGCTCAGCCGCAGCAGCGACGCCCTGACCCATTTCACACGCCACAAGGACGATGCCGGGCCGGCCGGCAGCGCGCTGGCCACCTTCCCGCGCTGGAGCCTGCTGGCCGGCGAGCTGGAAGAAACGCCCAAGGATGTGCTGGTGCGGGTCGAGCTGCCCGGTCTGGAGAAGGACGACTGCAGAATTGTGATCGAAGGCAACATGCTTCATCTGAGCGGCGAAAAACGCTTCGAGCGCGAAACCGATGACAGCACCTACCACGTCATGGAGCGGGCTTACGGGGCGTTTCAGCGTTCCATTGTCTTGCCGCGCAACGTGAACATCGACCAGGCCCAAGCCAGTTTCAAGAATGGCGTGCTGACCGTTCGCCTGCCCAAGGAAGGTGGCGACAGCGTGAAGTCGATCCCGGTGTCCTGAGGCTGCCATGCCCTTGACTCTGACCTCGGCGTCATTCCAGCACGGCGGCGCGATTCCGGTGCGCCACACCTGCGAGGGTGACGATCTCTCGCCGGCGCTGGCCTGGAGCGGCACCCCGGCCGAGGCGCAAAGCCTGGTCCTGCTGGTGGACGACCCGGATGCGCCGGACCCGAAGTCGCCAACCATGACCTGGGTGCACTGGATTTTGTACAACCTGCCGCCGCAGCTGCATCAACTGGCGGACGGCATCGCGGCCGAAGAGCTGCCGGCCGGCACCTTGCAGGGGCTCAACGATTGGCGGCGCACCGGCTACGGCGGACCGTGCCCGCCGATTGGCCGGCATCGCTATTTCCACAAGCTGTTTGCGCTCGACACCCGGCTTCCCGATCTGGAAAGCCCCACCAAGGCGACGCTGCAGGCGGCCATGCACGGTCACGTGCTGGCGCAGGCCGAGTTGATGGGCTGGTACCAGCGGCGGCCTTAGCGTCCGAAATGATTTTTTGAATACCGGCAAGGAACCGCCATGACCATCGTCGGCATCGATCCTGGAACTTCCAATTCAGCGCTCGCGCTGACGCCGCAGCAGCTGTACCACGCCTGCGACCCGGCGCAATTCGGTTTCCAGACCACGGCCGAACTGGAGGGCCTGACCGAGCTGATCGGCCAGATGCGGGCCATGGACGCGGTGCGCTTTGGCGCCGGCATCCATCATGCCGGCTACAACATCTTCGTACTGGGCCCCTCGGGCATGGGCAAGCGCACCATGGTGCGGCAGTTTCTCGCCCAAAAGGCCCAGAGCGAACACGAGTCGGCCGACTGGTGCTATCTGAACAACTTCGCCCAGCCGCACAAACCCCAGGCCATCCGGTTGCCGTCCGGCAAGGGGGCCGAGCTGCGCCACCACATGGGACAACTGGTGGACTATCTGCGCAGCGCCATCCCGGCGCTGTTCGAGAGCGACGAATACCGCGCCAAGGCCGAAGCCATCCAGAACGAGTTCAACAAACGCCAGGAGCAGGCGTTCCGCGAATTGGGCGACGAAGCCGCCAAGCAGCAGATCGTCCTGCTGCGCACGCCCAGCGGTTTCGCGCTGGCCCCGACGCGCAACCAGGAGGTGCTGCCGCCGGAGGAATACGCCAAATTGCCGGAAGAAGAGAAGCAGGCCATCGCCACCGCCATCGCCGGTTTGCAGGAGCGCCTGGAGAAACTGCTGGGCCTGTTGCCGCAGTGGTGGAAGGAACGCAGCGAACGGATCAAGCTGCTGAACCGGGAGACCACCCTGTCAACCGTCAAGCACGTGGTGGACGAACTGCGCAGCCGTTTTTCCGAACTGCCCATCATCCGGCAATACCTTGACGTGGTGCAGCAGGACATGGTGGAGAACGTGGACGACTTCCGCAAGCAGGAGGAATCGAGCACCGTCTCGGGCCTGACCATCGTCGCCCGCGAGAGCTTTCACCGCTACCAGGTCAATGTGCTGGTGACCAACGGCAAACCGGCCGGCGCCCCCATCGTCAGCGAGGACAACCCGACTTACAGCAACCTGATCGGGCGGGTAGAGCACACGGCCCAGCTGGGTGCGCTGGTGACCGACTTCACGCTGATCAAGCCAGGCGCCCTGCACCGCGCCAACGGCGGCTACCTGCTGCTGGACGCGCGCAAGGTATTGATGCAGCCATTTGCCTGGGACGGCCTGAAACGGGCCTTGCAAGCGCGCGAGATCCGCATCGAGTCGCTGGGCCAGATGTACAGCCTGGTGAGCACCGTCTCGCTGGAGCCGGAGCCGATCCCGCTGGACGTCAAGATCGTGCTGTTCGGCGATCGTCTCTTTTACTACCTGCTGCAGCAATACGACCCGGATTTTGGCGAACTGTTCAAGGTGGCGGCGGATTTCGAGGATCGCATAGCGCGCAATGCCGATAACCACATGCTCTATGCGCGCCTGATTGCAACGCTCGCCACCAAGGAAAAACTGTTGCCGTTCGACCGCAGCGCGGTGGCCCGGGTGATAGACCATAGTGCGCGCCTGGTGGGCGATGCGCAGCGGCTCTCCACGCACATGAGAAGCGTGGCCGATCTGCTGCAGGAGGCCGACTACTGGGCGCGCCAGGCCGGCCATGGTGTGGTCCTGGTGAGCAACGTGCAGCAGGCCATAGACACCCAAATACACCGGCAGGACCGGGTGCGCGGCCAACTGCACGAAGCGATTCTGCGCGGCACGTTGCTGATCGACACGCAGGGGGCGGTGGCGGGACAAATCAACGCTTTGTCGGTGCTCCAGTTGGGCGACTTCGCGTTTGCCCAGCCGACCCGGATCACGGCGACCAGCCGCCTGGGCGAAGGAGAAATGGTCAACATCGAGCGCGAAGTCAAACTCTCGGGGGCCATTCACTCCAAGGGCGTGCTGATTCTGTCTTCCTTCCTGGCGTCACGCTATGCGCGCAACCAGCCGCTGGCGCTGTCCGCCAGCCTGGTGTTCGAACAGTCCTATGGCCAGATCGACGGCGACAGTGCCTCGCTGGCCGAGTTGTGCGCCCTGCTGTCGAATCTGGCCAACGTGCCGATCAAGCAGTCGCTGGCGGTGACCGGCTCGGTCAATCAGCTGGGACAGGTGCAGGCGATCGGCGCCGTCAACGAAAAAATCGAAGGCTTCTTCGATATCTGCCGGGCGCGCGGACTCAGCGGCGAGCAGGGCGTGCTGATTCCGGTGGCCAATATCGAGCACCTGATGTTGCGCCGGGATGTGGTGGCGGCGACCGAGGCCGGGCAGTTCCGCATCCATGCCGTGGCGCATGTCGATCAGGCGATCGCCCTGCTGACCGGCGTGCCGGCCGGCGCGGCGGACGCCAGCGGCGCCTATCCGACGGGCAGCATCAACCAGCGGGTGGCGGCGCGGGTGGCGGAACTGGTCGAACTGCGCAAGGCGTTCGGCCGCCAACCTGAAAGCACTCGCCGCCCACGCAAGAGCGGGAGTGCTCCGGCCGGTCGTGCGGCCGGCTCGAATTGAAGGAGATTGCCATGGCTACGATCCAGGACGGTGAGAAGTGGGCGGCGATGCAGGCCGAATGGCTGGCCGTCAATCAGGAAGCGCGCACCGCCCGCTTCAGGGTCACGCATGAGTTCGAGCGTTGCGCTGCCGGCGAGGGGTCCGGCCCGACCACCGGTCAGCTCGAACTGGCGGAACAGCTGGAACAGGCGGCCGATGCAAAGCGGCTGGCGATGGACGAGTTTGTGGCGCGTGTTTTTGGCTGACGGCAGGCTTCAACGCGCTGAGCCCGGCAGCCCGTAGTCGAGCATGAAAGACCACTGGCAACATTTTGAACACGGCGCCGATATCGGCGTGCGCGGCTTGGGCGCGAGCCCGGCGGCGGCGTTCGAGCAAGTGGCGCTGGCGCTGATGGCGGTCATCGTCGAGCCCGGCCGCGTCGCCGCGCGCGACGCCGTGGCGCTGGCCTGCGAGGCCGCCGACATCGAGTCCCTGCTGGTCAGCTGGCTCAATGCGCTGGTGTACCAGATGGCGGTGCGCCACCTACTCTTTGCGCGCTTCGACGTGACCATCGATGGGCTGCAGCTGCGGGCCACGGCGGCCGGCGAGCCGCTCTCGATCGAGCGCCACCAGCCGGCGGTGGAAGTCAAGGGTGCCACTTTCACGGCCTTGCGCGTGGCGCAGCGGGAGGACGGCATGTGGCTGGCGCAAACGGTGGTGGATGTCTGATGGACCGAAGCAGGCTGCTTGAACGCGGCCCCTGCCACTGGGAATTGCCGGCGAGCGGCAAGATGCGGGTGCCGGTGCTGATCTACGCCAGCGACACGCTGCTGCACGCCATGGACGACAAGGCCCTGGAGCAAGCCGTCAATGTGGCGACGCTGCCGGGCATCGTCGGCGCGTCGTATGTCATGCCGGACGCGCACTGGGGCTACGGTTTTCCGATCGGTGGCGTGGCGGCGTTCGACGCCGAGGCCGGCGGCGTGGTGTCGGCCGGTGGCGTCGGCTTCGATGTCTCGTGCGGCGTGCGCTGCCTGCATACCGGACTGCGACGCGAACAGATCCTGGCCGTGCAAAAGCCCTTGGCCGAAGCGCTGTACACGCAGATTCCGGCCGGCCTGGGCAGCACCGGCGGGATCCGTCTGGGTGCCGCGCAGATGGACGCGATGCTGTCAGGCGGCGCCAAATGGGCGGTCGGCCGCGGCTGGGGTACCGACGCCGACCTGGAACGCATCGAAGATGCACGGCCAGATGCTGCATGCCAAGCCCGGCATGGTGTCGGAGCAGGCCAAAAAGCGCCAGCGCGAGGAGATGGGCACGCTGGGCAGCGGCAACCACTACCTGGAGGTGCAGGAGGTGACGCAGCTGTTCGACAGCGCCCTCGCCGAAAGCTACGGACTGAAGCTGGGCGACGCGGTGGTGATGATCCACTGCGGCTCGCGCGGCCTGGGGCACCAGATCGGCACCGACTTCCTGAGCCGCATGGTCGCGGCGGCGCCGGGCTATGGCTTGACGCTGCCGGAGCGCGAGCTGGCCTGCGCGCCGATTCACTCGGAACTGGGCCGGGAGTACCTGGGCGCCATGCGCGCCGCCATCAACTGCGCGCTGACCAACCGGCAGATCCTGACGCACCTGGTGCGCCAGGTGTTCGCCAAGCTGTTGCCGGCCGCGCAGCTGTCCCTGTTGTACGACGTGTCGCACAACACCTGCAAGCTCGAAGAGCACCGCATCCAGGGCCACCTGCGCCAGCTGTACGTGCATCGCAAGGGCGCCACCCGGGCTTTCGGTCCGGGGCACCCCGAGTTGCCCGCGGCCTTGCGGGCGGCCGGGCAACCGGTGCTGATCGGCGGCTCGATGGGGACCGGGTCCTATGTGCTGGCCGGCGCCGCCAGCTCCGAGGCGCTGGCCTTCGCTTCCGCCTGCCACGGCGCCGGCCGGGCCATGAGCCGGCACGCCGCGACCAAGCTATGGCAGGGCCGGGACGTGGTGGACGAACTGGCCGGCCGCGGCATCCTGATCCGCAGCCCGTCGCCGCGCGGCATCGCCGAGGAAGCGCCCGGCGCCTACAAGAACGTGACGGCAGTGGTTAATGCCGCGCAAGCCGCCGGGCTGGCACGCAAGGTGGCCCGGCTGGCGCCGCTGATCTGCATCAAGGGCTAGTGCCGGCATGAACACGAAAACCAGCGTCACGCTGCGGCTGGCCGAAGCGGTGAACGGGCCGATCGCGGCACCCGTTGCACCGGACTATCTCTGGGGCGAGAACTGCGGCCCCGACTGGCCGCCGGAACACCGCAACATCGCGCACCGCCTGTTCGATGTTGGCGCCGCCGACATGGTGCGTGGCCACTCATCGCACCACCCGCTGCCGAGCCGGCATCAGTTGAAGGGCTGGTCGTTGCGCTGGTGATTCCTTGCGGCAGTGCAGTGACAGATTGATTTTTCGCAATACCCAAGCCGCCAAGCCATTCGAGACTGGCTCAAGTTCATGGGGCCAACGACGGGAACAGGAATGACGCGTGAATGAGCACTACATCGATGTATGCAACGGCGACGCCGACGGCTTGTGTGCGGTCGTGCAGTGGCGTCTGTACGCGCCGCAAACGGCCCACCTGGTGACCGGACTGAAACGCGACATTGCCCTGCTGGAACGCGTGTCGGCCAGCCGGGGCGATCAGTTGCTGGTGTGCGACCTGTCGCTGCGGCGCAACCGGGCGGCCCTGTTGCGCCTGCTGCAGGCCGGCGTGTCGGTGCGCTACTTCGACCATCACAAAGTGGACGATATCCCGGTCCACCCGCTGCTCGACGCGCACATTGACGTCGCCAGCGGCGCTTGCACCAGCCTGCTGGTGGACCGCTATCTGGGTGGCAAGTTTCGGGCCTGGGCGCTGGTCGGTGCTTTCGGCGACAACCTGACGGCCGTGGCGCACGGCCTGGCGCTGGAGTTGGGGCTGTCGCTGGAGGATCGGGGACGTCTGCAAACCCTGGGTGAATCGATCAACTACAACGCTTACGGCGACAGCGAGCAGGATGTTCACATGGCACCGGGGCGCCTGTACGAAATTCTGCTGCGCTACCGCGACCCGCTGGATTTTCTTCAACACGAGGTCGTCGGACAGGAACTCGACGCCTTGCGGCAGGACGACATGCGGCGGGCGCGTGCCCTGCCCCCTTATCTTCAACACGCCAGGGGCAGCGTCTACCTGTTGCCCGACGCCGCCTGGAGCCGGCGCGTGTCGGGCAGCCTGGCGAACTTTCTGGCGGCGGCGCAGCCGCTGCAGGCACATGCCTTGCTGACGGCCACGGCGGCCGGCGACTTCAGGGTCAGCGTGCGTGCGCCGCTGTGCACCCAGGCCGGGGCGGCGGAGTTTTGTCGCCAATTCGGCGGCGACGGGCGCGCCGGCGCGGCCGGCATCGACCATCTGCCGGCCGCTCAGCTGGAGCGTTTCATCGAGATGTTTTCCGCGACCCGCTGGGACGCCGCACCGGCCGGCGCTGCCGCTGCCTGAAGGGATTCGAATGCTGCTGCTCTATTCTCTTGACGCCAACACCGCGTTTGCCCAGGCCTTGGCGGGCCAGCTCGATGTCACGCTGGCACCCCATGAGAACCGCGGCTTTGAGGATGGCGAGCACAAGCTCAGGCCGCTGCTGGACCCGCGCGGTCATGATGCCTTCGTTATCCACAGCCTGCATGGCGATCTGGAGAACAGCCCGCACGACAAGCTGTGCCAGCTGTTGCTGTTCATCGCCACCTTGCGTGAGCACGGCGCGGCGCGGGTGACGGCGGTGGTGCCCTATCTGGCCTATGCCCGCAAGGACCGCCAGACCAAGCCCTTCGATCCGGTCAGCCTGCGTTATGTGGCACAGCTGTTCGAGGCTGTCGGCACCGCGCAGCTGATCGTGCTGGAGGCCCACAATGTGGCGGCGTTGCAGAACGCTTTTCGCTGCCCGACGCTGCACCTGGAAGCGCACCGCGCCTTCGACCGCCTGGCTGGCGAACTGGCCGGCCAGGGCGCGCTGGCGGTGGCATCGCCCGATCCGGGTGGCGTGAAAAGGGCGCAGCTGTGGCGTGAGTCGCTGCAGCAGACGCTGGCGCGGCCGGTCGGCTTTGCGATGGTCGACAAGCGCCGCAGCGCCGGCCTTGTCAGCAGCGAAAACCTGGTCGCCGGCGCGGTCGATGGCATGACGGTTTTGCTGCTCGACGACCTGATCGCCAGCGGCGACACCATGCGGCGCGCGGCAGTGGCGTTAAGGCGCGCGGGGGCGCGGGCGGTAGTGGCCTGCGCGGCGCACGGACTCTTCACCGGCGCGGCGCAGGAGGCGCTGGCGGACGGCAGCATTGCAAGAATTGTCGTGACCGACAGCGTGCCGCCATTTCGGCTCCCAGTGGCTTCGAAGCTGCGCGACAAGCTTTCTATCGCCTCTGCCGTGCCGCTGTTTGCGCAGGCCATCAAGACCTGCCATGGAGCTTGGCCGCGATGAAGGCATCGCTGGCCGCCAGCGCCCGCGCCATATAACGCTGGGCCAGCGGCAGCCACTTTTCGGGCGAACGGGGTTGCGGGTCCAGCAAATGGGCCATGGCCAGGCGGGCGCGCAACAAGGCACGGTGCGCCGTGTACAAATGCAGCAGGCCCGGTTGGGGCGGATCGCCCAGTGCGTCGGCAACGCCCGCGGTGAGGTAGCTGCCAATCCACGGCGCACCCGCCATCTCACATTCCAGACCCAGATAGGCCATTTCATCAAAGGGATCGACCTGGCGCAGTTGAGGATTGAATTCCAGGCAGTCGATCACCACCGGGGACTGCAACAGGAAGACATGGTCGGGGCGCAAGTCCCCGTGCCCCTCCAGCACACGACGGCCCGACGCTCGCGCGCGCAGCAGGTCAGCGCCCTGGGCCAGCGCCGTACCCAGGCGCTCAATCACCCGCGCGGCGTCCCGCAGCTGGAACTGCGGACGCAGTAGCACCTCGCGGTTCGCTGCCTGCTCGCTCTGGAAGCGGGCCAGGTAGTCGGCCGCACTCACTGGCGCTACCGGCGCGGCTCGGTAAAACCGGCCCAGCAGGTCAACCAATGCGTCAATGTCCTTGGGTGCAATGGCATGGCTTGCCATCAGTTGCAGCAGCATTCGCTGCCAGGGCAGCCGCCGCATCGCTACCAGCCAATCGACGGTCTCGCCGGCGGCCGGCAACTGGGCTTCAGGTACCAGGGCGAAGGCTCCGTCCTGCCACTGCAGCGCCACCACGCCGAGATAGATGGCCGGCGCCAGGCGCGCATTGAGCCGGACCTCCTCCCGGCAATAGAACTCGCGTGCCTTCAGAGTGGTGAAATCGAGAAATGGGAAAGACACCGGTTTCTTGAGCTTGAAGACCCGTTGCTCAAGCAGAAACAGCCACGACATATGGGTTTCGATGCACTCCAGGAGCGGCCCGGATTCGCCGTAGGTCGCAGGCGTTTGCAGGAACTTCAGCTTGGCCTCGATGTCGGGCATGTGCAGGGCCGCCTTGAAACAGACCCGCCAGCCTTTTTGGGGGCTGGCGGTGGTAGTGGGAACCCCGGGTCAGTTCGTCGGCCTGACACGTCTGGGGACGTTCCCATCCGTCTCAATGTAGGACATCGAGACTTGGCTCAATGGCTTGAGTCCCCCAGCTCCGTACTTTTCAGGTTCGCTCTCACGCCCCCTCATGAGTACGTCTCCAGCCTAATTGTTGGACGACTGAACCCATTGCGAATTCTCAAGAGGAGTGGAAGTTTTATTGAAACACCAGCGTCCGCGACGGCTGTCGATCACGGCCCGCCCCTATGTCAGCAATGAAACGATCTTGATCAGCAGCACCAGCAATCCCAGGGTCGTCACGAAATGCGCGGTCACAAAGCCGCGCAAGGTTTTTTCCGCGGCTCGCAGCGCGAGCAGGTCGCCATGTGGCCGACGGCACATTCTCAGGTGCGCACCGAGCACGGCAAATTCTGCTTCCAACATGCCGGCTGCCTGGCCGGTGGCGGCCGTGCTCCAGTACGCAGCGGCAGTGGCTTGGGTATTCATTGGATCTCCAGCGCCCGATCAAAAAACGTCAGTGCAAACCGATACAGAAAAATCAGGGCCCGTAGCGTAGCCAGGGTCACGCCGGCAGGCTTGAGAAAACGCAAGTAACCGGCATTCGCCCAGGAAGGCAAGGACCAGCACCCGACGGATACCTGTCCAGCGACAAGCCGACTTCTTCCTGGTCATTGAGGGAGATGCATTGCGGCACCGGCGCAGGCTCAGAAGCGGCGGCCGGACCGGCCGCCCTTGGCCGGGGAAATTGCACATGCCCATGAGGTTCACCGGGGCGCCATAGGGCCCGCCGATTGCCGCGGGCTCAACATGCCGCGCACCAGGATATCCACCGCCTGGTCGGGTTCGATGCCGCGTGCCATCAGCGTTTCGAGTTGGCGCGTGTCGACGCTGCCGATGGCGGCCTCATGCGTCACCTTGGCCAAGGCATGGCTGACGCGCACCTCGGGCACCGCGCTCGCCACGGCGCGGTCGCGCACGATCTCGACGCAGTCCACGTGGCCGCGGGTGTGCGCCGCGTTGCCGAAGGTGGCACCGATGATCTGCGCGGTCGCATCGTCGCGCACCGCCACGCGCGACTTCACAACGGCGCGGGCCGACTCGCCGTTGAGCTCGACACGCTCACGGATGCGAATCGCGTCGGTGCCTGCGCCATAGACCCGGCTCAGCAACTCGGCGACCGACTGTTCCCCGGCATCGACCGTGTAGTCGATGTCGAGCTTGCCGACACGGCCGTGCAGCAGCGAGAAGTCGGATCGATAACGCGCCAGCCGTGCCAGCCGCACCCGGGCACTGGCCCAGATCTGGATGCCACCCGACCGGCCGTGATAGTGCGACTCCTGAAAGTCGAGCGCAGCACCCTCTTCGATGAGCACCGTCGCCTGCATGGCGTGCTTTGCGGATTCGGCGGCACTGAACAGGCAGTGGGACCAAACCGTGACCACGGCAGCGGCGTGCAGTACCAGCTCGAGCTGGACGTTTTGCACCCCCCTGGGGTCGAGCAGCCCGAAACACAGGTGCACCGGCTGCTCCACCTGCACGCCGGCCTCGACGTCGACGCGTGCCTGAATGCCGTGCGCTGTCTGGGTCGCCAGCACGGTCACGCCGGGGATCGACTGAAGGCTGGCAAGCTGGTGGCCATAAGCGACAAGGTGCGCACAGTCCGAGGCCAACAGGGGCCGCGCGTCCTCGCCTGCCGCCTGGAACTCGTTGAGCATGTGCGTGAGTTCACTCATGAGCCGTTGCAGCGCTCGCACTGGCGCGATTTGTAGTGCGCTATCACGTCGCCCGGCGCGCCACTGCACACAATGCGCCCGCGACAAAGCTGGCAGGCGGAGTCGGCCTGTGCCGCGACGCTTTCCTGATGCGTGATGAGCAGGACGCCGGCGCCGCTGCCCTTCAGCAGGTCGATCAGCGCCACGACATCCGCCATCGACAGCAGGTCAACGCCGGCGGTCGGCTCGTCCAGTATCACCAGGCGCGGCCGTAGCGCGAGCATGCCCGCCAACTCGATGCGCTTGCGTTCACCGCCGCTCAGCGTTCTGTCCAGTGAGCGCGACAAGTAGGCTTGCGGAGCCAGGCCGACACGGCCCAGGCAAGCCGCAACGTCCGGCTGTTGTGCGCCGAGCGACAGGAAGTCGGCCACCGAAAGACCCTCGAATCGTGCCGGTTCCTGCCAGGCCAAGGCGATGCCGCGCCGGGCGCGCTGGTGCAATGGCAGCCGGTCGATGCATTCCCCGGCGAAGCTGATGCTGCCAACCTCCGGTGCGTAGCCCGCGCAGCCCATGATCGTATAGGCGACGCTGCTCTTGCCGGAGCCGTTCGGACCCAGCAATGCAAGCACGCTGCCAGCCTTTATCTGTAGACCCAAGCCGTCGAGCACCGGATGCCCGCCCAGGACAACCCGCAGATCGCGCGCGTCGAGCAGCGGTGCCGCTTCGGCGCCAGGCGGACTGCCAACAGCAACTTCCGAGCTGCTCATGTTTCACATCCTTCATAGACGAAGAAGATGACGATTGAACTCCCGCGGCGCGCGGCGTTCATTGACTGTCTGGCACGGGTTTCGCCTGTAGGCCGGTTGAAGAACCGGCAGCCGCGCGATGACAGTCCATGATCGCGACGAAGTAGCCCGCTACAAAACAGACCCGCCAGCCTTTTCAGGGGCTGGCGGTGGTAGTGGGAACCCCGGGTCAGCTCGTCGGCCTGACACGTCTGGGGACGTTCCCATCCGTCTCAATGTAGGACATCGAGACTTGGCTCAATGGCTTGAGCCCCCCAGCTCTGCACCTCTCTGGTTCGCTTGGGCGTCCATGCAAGGTACGTTTTCACTGTAGCCCTGTCTGCGCTGAATTCATTGCGAATTCTCAAACACGGAAAAGTTTTCCGCTGCATTGTGCTTGAGAATTGGCATGGGCTCATCGGTTGCTGCTGCCACTTCAACCATGGCCAACGGGAATCAGCATTGAACAAGCGACAGACGGGGATTTTTGACATGCGGGTGACAACGCCCAAAGATGGAGTTGCCAAGTGCTGGCCATGACCTTGCCGGGCCTTGGGCAGCCGCTGCTCTTGACCGATCTGCCGCTGCCGGAACCGGACGAACACGAGGTGCGCGTCAAGGTGCTGGCCTGCGGCGTCTGCCGCACCGACCTGCACATTGTCGATGGCGATCTGCCGCCCAGACAGCCGGGCATCGTGCCGGGGCATGAGGTGGTGGGGCAAGTGGTTGCGGCGGGGCGTCTCGCCAGCCGGTTCCGGATCGGCGCCAGGATTGGCATCCCGTGGCTGGGCGGCACCTGCGGCCACTGCGCCTATTGCCTGGACCGGCAGGAGAACCTGTGCGACACGCCGGTGTTTACCGGCTACCACCGCAACGGTGGCTTTGCGCAATACGCGCTCGCCGACGAACGCTTCTGCTTTGCCCTGCCCGAGCGTTATGACGATGTGCATGCCGCGCCCTTGCTGTGCGCCGGCTTGATCGGCTACCGGGCCTACCGCATGTCCGGCGTATCCGGCGCCATGCACCTGGGGCTTTACGGTTTTGGCGCCGCCGCCCACATCATCTGCCAACTGGCGGTGGCACAGGGGCAGCAGGTCTATGCGTTCGTGCGTCCGGGCGACCAGCAAGGGCAACGCTTCGCCCTGCAACTGGGGGCCTGCTGGGCCGGCGCTTCCGACACCCGGGCCGGTCCGGCGCTGGATGCCGCGCTGATTTTTGCCCCGGTCGGGGCATTGGTGCCGGCCGCCCTGCGCGCCGTCCGAAAAGGGGGGGTCGTTGTCTGCGCCGGCATCCATATGAGCGCTATCCCGTCATTTGAATACGCGCTGCTTTGGGGCGAGCGCAGTATCCGTTCGGTCGCCAATCTGACCCGGCAGGACGGCGACGCTTTCTTCTCGCTGATTGAACGTTATCCGGTGGCAACCCATGTGCAGCCGTTTGCGCTGGCGCAGGCCAATCAGGCGATCGCGGCCCTGCGCGCCGGCGTCATCAATGGCGCCGCCGTGCTGGTGCCATGACGGTCACCCGCCGGGCATTCGCTGCCCCCCCTTGGCTAGGCTGGTGCGACCTTGCTCTCTTTGACTTCCGCTGCCCGGACCAGCAGCACCGGCACCGGCGCCATGCGCACGATCTGTTCGGCGTCACTGCCCAGCAACAAGCGACCGACACCGCGCCGGCCATGGGTGCCGATGACGATGAGATCGGCGCCCCAGGCTTTGGCCTGCTCGATCACGGCTTCCGAAATGCGGGTCGCCAGACTGTCAAGAAGCAGGGAGTCGACCTTGACACCCTGCTCCTGGACCCGGGTTTTGGCCTGCGTGAGAAGCTGTTCACCGGCCTCCTTCATGCGCGGAATCACGTCCGCGACATAGACGCCGTAGGGTTCGAAGCCGGTGGCGACCGACCAGGTGTCCATGACATGCGCTAGCCGAATGCTGGCACCGGTGAGTTTTGCCAACTTGATGGCTTCATCGAGCCCCTGGTTGGACGTGGCGCTGCCATCAATGGGAACGAGAATGCGCTGGTACATGAGAAGCCTTCGCCAATGGCATTGAGTTGCAATGGGCTCAGTGTCAGCGCCGGGCGGCGTCACCGCGTTGACAACTATCAATGCAGTCTGGCAGAGGTGCCGGTGCTGCCCAGGCCACCGGGCGCTGATGCCGGCGATGGCTCAGGCATCGCTGCACTACCTGGGTGGCGCAAGAAACAGCGAGCACAGGGCGGCATTGAATTCCCGCGGCCGGTTGAAAAACGGCGCGTGCTTGCCACCGTCGATGTTCAGCAGCGGGTGCGGCCAGTCTTCGCTGGCGCACAGGGCGCGCAGATAGTCGTGATTCAGGAACGGATCGTCGGCGCCATTGATGATGGCAAACGGCAATTGGCCTTCGCGCAGCGTGCGCATCTGGCGCGGCCAGTTCAGCACCCCCAGCTTGGTCATCAGGTAAGCGCGAGCCCGGCCGTCGGTGCGGCCCAGGTTGCGGTGCAGGAAGGCGCTGGCGGCCGACGGCGGTGCCGTGGCCGAACCGGCATAGTCGGCTGCTTCGCGGCGCGTGAAATACTGCTTGCCGGCCAGGAGCAGATGCGAGGAGGGGTCGTAGCCGGCGGCGTAGTCGTCCGGCACTACGCCGAGCGGCGCGGTGCCGCAGATCGCCAGGCCCGCCAGCGCCACCTTCTTGCGGGCCGCCAGTTCCAGCGCCACGTAGCCGCCCAGCGACCAGCCAAACACCACGGGGCGCTGGACCTGGCGCAACTCCAGAACGGCCTCGGCGACTTCGGCATAGGCGATCAGGTTGTAGCTGGTTTGCGGATCGGCATTGCCGGAGGCGCCATGCCCCGGCAGATCGAAGGCAATCAGCCGGAACTGCTGGCGCAGCCCCGTGAACTGGTGCGTGAAGGCTTCCTTGCAGGCCGAGTTGCCGTGCAGCAGCAACAGTGGCGGCTGGTCACCACCGGTGTCGGACACGGCAATCAGACCGTGCCGGGTCGTCAACAGCAACTCCTCGGTTCCGCCCATGCGCGCCATCCGCTCAGTCCGTCCGCGGCGACGCCGCAGCGCGGCGATGAAGGCGCTGCGGCCACCGTGCAGCTTCTCGCGCAGTTCCTGGATAGCCGCCCACAGACCACCCGGATAAAACACCACCACCAGGATGATCAGCAGCGCCATGATGACTTCGCGCCAGGGGCCCAGATCGATCAGCGCCTCGGCCAGAAAAGTCATGATGAAGGCGGCGGCGATGGGTCCCCACAAGGTGGCGGCACCGCCCACCAGAATCATCGACAAAATCAGATTCAGGAAGCCGATGCCAAAGACATCGGGCGATGCGACCCGCACGTAGGAGCCATAGAAACCGCCGGCGATGCCCGTGAACAAGGCGCTAGCGGTCAGGGTCAGCAGCCGCGTGCGGGCTTCCGAAACGCCGCGCGCAATGGCGAAATACTTGTGATCCCGCAGCCCTATCATGGCGCGCCCCAGGGCCGACCGGGTGATGAGGTGCAGAAAGGCGGTGGACAGCACCAGCAGCAGCAAGGCCAGGTAGTAATAGCCGATCTTGCCGTTGCTGAGCAAGCGGTAGTCACCGATCTTCAGCGACGGCAGGGAGACCAGCCCGGAGGTGCCACCGGTCCATTGCGATTGGCTGACCGTCGCCTGGTACAGCAGCTGCGCCACCGCGATGGTGACCAGAATCACGTAGATGCCGTCCAGCCGCAGGATCGGCAGCGCAATCAGGGCGGCGACCAGCACCGCCGCCAGTCCGGCCAGCCCGATCGCCAGCCAGGGCGGGACACCCAGCACTTTCGCCGTCAGGGCAAAGGTATACAGGCCGACGGCGAACAGGGCACCGTGGGCAAAGTTGAAGAGGCCGCCAAAGCCCAGGCTCAGATCCCAACTGGCGGCCACCACCGCATAAATCATGGCCAGCACCAGCAAGTGGCGCAGGTAGCTGTTGCTGATCCACAGCGGCAGCAGCGCCAGCAGAGCCACCAAGGCGACGGTGGGCCACAAGCCATTGCTGCGATGGAACGGTGGGTCGTAGCGCATCAGACCGACCTCTGGCGCTGGCCGAACAAACCTTCGGGCTTGACCACCAGCACCACAATCATGCCCAGGAACAGCAGGGTGGGGGTCCAGTAGAGGCCGACAAAATAGGTCAGAAAAGCCTCCGCGAAACCGACCAGAAAGGCCGCGTAGACCGGCGCCGTAAAGCGCGCCACGCCGCCCAAAATCACCACCACCAGCGCTTTTTGCAGAGGGTCGTCCCCCATGCTGGGCGTCATGAAACGGGTGGAGCCAATCAGTACTCCGGCCAGCCCGGCAATGGCGGCGGAGAGGCCGAAGGTCAGGGCGTACAGGCGCGGCACGTCCAGCCCCATCAGTTGGGCCGCGTCACGATTCTGGGCCACCGCGCGCATGCAGCGCCCCAGCGGCGTGTGCAGCAGAAACCAGGCCAGCGCCAGCAAGGTCGCGCCGACCACCGCGATCATCATCAGCTCCTGCCAACTGATGCGCAGCAGGCCCCAGACCAGATCACCGTCGAACGCGTTCGCGATCTGTTTGGCGCGCGGCCCCCAGACAATGTTGAGCAAGCTGTTGATGATGGTGGCGCCGGCCAACGTGGTGATGACGGTCAGCAGCACCATCTGGGCCTGCCGCTCGAACGGGCGAATCAAGAGGTACTGCAGCAGCACGCCGAGACCGAACATCAGCAGCACCGAAGCCAGCAGCGCCGGCCAGAAGCCAAGGCCGAAAGCGTCGACACTGCCGAACTGCCAGGCGATGTAGGCGCCGGCGGCAATGAAGGCGCCGTGGGCGAAGTTGAAGATGCCCAGGGTGGTCCAGACAATCGCCAGCCCGAACGCCATCAAGGCATACAGCACACCCAGCATCAGGCCGCTGGTCAGGATCGACATCAAGGTCTGCGCACTCATGACTCAATGGCCCGCGCCAAACATCTCAGCCATCAAGGCCTCGTGCCGCGGAATTTCGGCGCGCGGCAAGACGCGTGAAATCGAGCCGTGGTCGAAAACATGCAAGGTGTCGACCAGCTCGCGCAGGAATTCCACGTCCTGATCGACCACGATGATGGGCACGCCGCTGGCGCGTATGGCGTGAATGGCCTCGGCCAGTTCCAGCCGCAACTTCGGTGACAAACCCAGCGTCGGCTCATCCAGCATCAGCAGCCGCGGCGCGGCCAGCAAGCCGCAGGCCATGGCCAGCATCTGGCGCTCGCCGCCGGAAAGAAAACGGGCTTTCGACCCCAGGCGCTGTTTCAGGCGCGGAAACAGTGCCAGCACCCGGTCCGGATCGGCACTGCGCCCACCGGCACGGGCCACCAGCGGTGCCATCGACAAGGTCTCGGCGACCGTCAATTCAGGAAACAGGGTGGAGCCTTGCGCCACCTGGATCAGGCCGGCGCGCGCCACTTTTTTGGGGTCCATGCGGCGGCGTTGCAGAACGTCGTAATTGAGCTGGCGCGACCGGCGGCTGCGGTGTTCGCCGGGGCGGTTCAGTTGCACGCCGTCGAACACGATGCGGCCAGCCCAGGGATCGATCAGGCCGCTGATGGTGCGCAGCAATGTGGTCTTGCCGTGGCCATTGGGGCCAAACAGACCGATGCAGGCGCCGGCCGCTACCGCCAGATTGACCTCCTTGAAGATCTGCACCGGCTCGTAGCCGCCGCTCAAGGACTCGATGAGCAGCAGCGGCGTCATGGTTTCCGGCCCAGATAAGCTTCCACCACCAGCGGATCGGCGATCACCTGGGCCGGGTGGCCGCGCGCGATCACGCGGCCCTGGTCCAGCACCATCAACTGGTCCGAGACCGAGGTCAGCAGGGGCAGCACATGCTCGATCAGCAGGATGGTCATGCCATGGGCCTTGAGTTGCAGGATGAGTTGCTT